>CAVZDR010000005.1:0-1568767 GCA_963774125.1 uncultured Acidimicrobiia bacterium | reverse complement strand
GCCTCGCCTGACATCGCTCAGGCGGGCCGACACGGCGATCGCGAGCGTCGATTACGTTCGACGTTACGGGCGTTGGATTGCCGACTGAGCGAGAGGTGGGGGTCGATGTCTGACGTCGAGTCTGGTGGTGTGGAGCGGACGATCGCGGAGTTGTTGGGGTCGTCGGTTGGTCGGCGGTGGTTGTTGAAGGCGGGGTTGGGGGCGGGGGCGGCGGCGGCGTGGGGGGTGCCGCGGTGGGCGGCCGCGGGGTCGGGTCCGGTTGCGCGGGGGTTGGTGGCGGGGGTGGCGGGGTCGACGGAGAGCCGGGTGTTGCAGTTCGCTTTGGGGGCGGCGGCGGAGTTGGACGATTTGATGGTGCACGCCAATGGTCAGCGGGTGGCGTTGGCGCCGCATTCACCGTTGACGCGGATGCGTCTGTTGGGGGAGGGCACGTTGTGGCGCAAGTTGCGTCGTGGCCGTCTGACCCATTACGCCCAAGTCGAGTTGCCCGCTGATCGTGGGTTGGTGGTCACGGTGCAGGGCACCCGCAATGGGCAGCGGGTGTTGGTGGCGCAGATGTTCCATGCCCCGACGGCGGCGACGCGGGCGTTGGCGCAGGCGGCGTTCGAGTTGGGTGGGTCCTATGAGGCGGTGACGGGATGCCCAAGTCGGTTGGCCGAGTTGGGGTTGCCACCGATCTTGGTGGTCACCGAGGACGAGGTCGTCGCGTTGGACAGCGTCGTGGACCCGTTGACGACGGCGGTGACGATGTCGATGTTGCATCCCAACGTGGCGACCATCGGGATGATGGAGGTGCCGGCCACGAAGTCGTTGTTGAGCACGACGGCTGAGGTGTGCAACCTGGGTTCCTACATCGGTCAGATGCACCAGAACGGGCAGGACTACGCCACGTTGACCCCGGCGGTCGATTCCTCCGGGAACCCCAGCTCGATCAAAGTCGGCTCGATCACCACGACGTTCTCCACGGTCGGGCTCACCCAGACCGACTCGACGTTCACCGCCACGGCGCAGTCGGCGTTCGTCGCCAGCATCCACGGGGTGCGCGACACCGGGACGCCTTTGGGCACGGTGATCACCAAACCCCTCGACGAGCTGCAAGACCCCAGCGACACCGCCACCTGGCACCAATCCGAAGGCGTCGTGCCCACCTCCACCCCCTACGTGCCCCCCACCGGGGTGGGCGACACGGTGCAAGTGACGGTGACGAAGCCCTATCCGACCCTGTGGTACGGCACCTACACCAAGGCCGGTGAGCTCTCGGGCAATCAGCTGCCCCTCACGCTGTACAACAACTACGTCCGCTGGGTCTGGGTGTACGTCCAATACCTCAAAGCCGACGGCACCAACCTGTCCGTCGACCCCTCGGCGCGTTCCCGAACACCCACTACGCCCAGAGCGTTGGGGTTGCTCCCCCAGATCTTCACCCTGCTGGGCGTCCCGATCTGGGACACCAACACGATCGACGTCACCCTCGACTTCCCCGCCGAGGCGACCAGCGCCCGGCTGCTGTTCTGCGGGCTCGGCAACGACGCCATCGACGGCGGCTGGACGCCAGTACTTCCCCGCCGACGCCTACCCCGACCACATCGCACCCCAGGACGAAGTGCTGTTCCCCGCCCTCGTCACCGGCATCCTCACCATCGGCCTCACCGCCTTCGCCCTCCTCACCGACATCGACATCGCCACGCACCTGGGCGCGGTCGTGCCGGGACAGCGAGCAACGACATCGGCATGGAGCGGCGCTCGAGGAGGTCCTGGGCGTTCACGGCAGACCGCGGTGTTGACCGCGCTCGGAGGCGTTCGCCGCGACGGTGGCGGCGGGCGGGGCGACCTACGAGGACATCGCCGCCAACGGCGGGAACGCGGCAGAACATCTGGAGCATCCTCGCCGGCCTCGGCTCGATCATCCCCAAGGTCATCTTCAACCCGCGCCGCCAGCCAGGTACTGGCCCAGTCGCGGCCGTCGCGATCGCTCGGCGACGGAGGCAGCGCCAGAAGGTCATCGACGGCGATCCCGATCGATTGGCCAGGTGATCGCGGTGATCTCGGCGGTGGGTGATGCGATCACGTTGGCGGAGGCGATCGGGGAGACGGCGAGTGCGCCGTGGGTGATCGCCAATGAGATGTCATTTGCAGTATGCGGCGACGGTGACGGTGTCGCGGGATCTGGCCGATAACGCGGCGACGTGGCCGGTGACGGCGCAGTCGTGGCGGTTGGAGGCGACGATCGATGGGGCGACGGCGTTGGCCCCCAAGACGGGGACGCTGAACGAGGGTGGGCGCATCCAGTCCGACCCGATCGTGGTCGATGTGACTGCGCCGTTCGGGGGCAAGACGATCAAGTGGTCCTTCGTCGTGTTGGACGGTTCGGGCAACCAGGTCGGCACCGGGGTCACCCAGCTGGTCAACAACGACCCGGACAACGTGCCCTCGACCGTTGCTTTCCAGATCAAAGAGATCCCCGCGGCGATCACCGCGTCGACGGTGTTCACCCGGACCGACACCACCACGTTCGATCCTGGCGTCGGTGGTTACACGTGGTCTGACGCCGTCGTCGATACCGGCACCGTCGCCGCCAGCGACATCCAAGAAGTGACCGGGGTGACGATCTCGACGGGTCTCGGTGTCGCCGGCATCGTGTGGAAGCAGAACGACCTGTACTGGCTGCGCGGCGTCCCGGTGGTCGAGAACGCCACCACCATCACCCTCGGCGGAGCGACCCGTCAGGGGTACGCCCGCCGCCCCTTCTTGTTGTTCGACGCCTTCGTCACCGACGCCGATCTGGGCAACCACGTGCTGGTGGAACCCGACGACACCGGCTCGGGCTACCACATCCGCGCCCTGTCCATCGACCCCACCACCGGGGCGTTGAGCTGGGACCCGACCGTCTCGTTGGGCCAGTTCACGCTGCCTGTCGACGCCGCCGCCCTGCACTCGTCAGGACGCGTCGTCGCCCTGCACACCGACAGCGGCCGCCTCGCCCACGTGCTGCCCGCCAACACCCCCCAACCCCCGTTGGCCGCCTACAGCGCCGGACCCGGCACCGAGATCGGACTGCTCTCCTCACCCACCGCCGTGGCCGTCACCAACCCGGGCATCGTCATCGTGTTGGAAGCCGGCGCCTCCCAGTTGGCCGCCTTCGACCTGGTCGGCAACCCGGTCCGCTACTTCGGCACCTCCACCCCCGCCGACTTCACGCTGCCGCTCCCCTCGGCCACCTACCTCGACGTCGCCGTCGACGGCGCCAACCAGATCTACCTGCTGTCCTACAGCGGCGACGGCAGCCAAACCGCCGACTACCGCATCGACGTCTACAACCCCACCGGCGCCCCCGTCGCCACCAACAGCCCCGGCACCAACATCCCCCACCTCGCCGTCGACTACTGGCGCAGCATCTACGCCGCCAACTACACCGCCCTCGCCGACACCACCACCAACCAACCCCACATCGACCCCACCCTCGGCGTCCCCGAACCCTCCCTCAGCCGCCTCGACCCCACATGACGAGCGTGCTCGGGCCTGGCTGCTGCTGGCTGCGCCGCTGGCCACGGTCGTCGTCGCTGGCACCCGCCATGCCGGCGTCGGCGGCCTCGTGCACCCGATCCGCGACCGCCGCCGGCGCCGCCGGCCGAGGGCGCGGTGCTGTGGTCACCGCTGGACACGGCATCGACGCGCCGAACACGCTCGTGTTGAACTTCGGCGATTCGTTCACGGACATCGCCAACTGCGCGCCCGCGGTCGACCCCCTGGGCGATCACCGTGGCCCCCGGTGGCGCCCTGGTCTTCGAGGGGGACGGTCGACTTCGGGGGCGGCCCCACCGGCGGCAACCCGGGCTTCTCGGCGTGGGGCGCCGTGAACGTACCGGCAGGCATCCGGGCCCGATCGCGTACGAGTCCGGCCCAGATTCCGGCGGGGACGACCTGGGGCTCGACGACCAGTGTCGCGGTGGTCGATCCGGCGTTCGTCCTGAACAGCTACGCGATCGTGCCGTGCAGTGCGTCCTGACCAACCGCAACGTGGCCCTCCCGGGGCCGGCCGACAGCATCGGCTGGCCTCGGCTATATCGGGTTCGGCGGGGACCTCACCGGCGCCCACCTGCAAGGTGCCACCATCACCGGGGACGGCTTCAATTACGACTTCAGCGGCGTCCGATCTCAGCGGCGCCACCATCAACGCCGGTCTCGAGCAGGCCACGTTCGACACGGTGACCGCCAACCGCACCACGTTCGCCGGCTCCGACCTGCAGGGCGCCAGCTTCGACAACATGCAGTTCCAGTTCCCGCCCAGCTTCGCCGGCGCCACGCTCGGCGGTGCGTTCGACGGCAGGCGTCGTGCACCAGCATCGCCAACACCGACCTCCTCGACGTCTCCTTCGCCGGGGTGACGTGGATGTCGGGGTGCACCGGCGCCATCGTTCCCGGGGAGCCAGGTGCCGCTGTCCGCAGTTCGGAGCGCTGTTCGTCGGTGCCGCCAACGCCCGGGATGTCGACTACACGGGTGCGGAGCTGGTGGCTTCGCCCGCCGATCGCGGGGCCCTCGCCGGCGCCGATCTGAGCGGCGTGAACCTGGCCGGCTTCGACTTCCTCGGCGAGCCGCTCGACCTCACCGGCACGAAGCTCGACGGCGCCACGCTCACCAACGCCAACTTCCCGCTGGCCCGCCTGGCCGGCGCCACGCTTGACGAACGTCAGCGCCGCGGGGGCATCCTTCGAGGGCGCCGATCTGTCGACGACGCGGATCGCCTGCAGCAGCAAACTTCTCGGGTCCGAACACCAACCTGCAGGGCGCCGACTTCGTCGAACGCCGACGATCAGCGGCGCCCAGCTTCGTGGGCGCCGACATCACCGACGCCGCAGTTCAACGGGGCGCGGGGCGTCGACACCGACTTCAGCGGCGTTCGAGCCCACGGCGCCATCTTCTCCGGCGCCCACCTCTACGGCAACGGGCAGGCGTTCGACGACGCCACCGACATGGGGGGCGTCGACTTCACCCGTGCGGTCCTGGCCGCCGACGGCAGCGAGAGCGGCGGGTTCGACCTCACCGGGCGCACCACTCACCGGCGCCCACTTCGACGAGCGCCGTGTGCGTCAGTTGCAATCTGGCCAACGCCACGCTCGAACCAGGCCACGCTTCACCGGCGCCTACTTCCCCGGTGCCGTGCTGTCGGGAGCCACGCTGACGGGCGCCAGCTTCGATCGGGCCTGGCTCTACTGCGGCAGCCTCACCAACGACTGGTGCACGCCCACGACGCCGCCGTCTCAGCCGCCGACGTGGGACTGGCCGCTGGCGTTGGGTTCGGGCGAGGCGTCCGGCCCGGTGCCGTTCGCCACCACCGACCTGACGGGAGTGGATCTCGCCGACGTCGCCAGCTGCCCACACGGCGAGCCGGGCCCGAGCACCGGCAGGCTGCCAGGGCTACCTGCTGCCGAACCAGAACGATGCGCCGCGTGCTGCCGGCGCCGTGCTCGGCGTCGGCCTACGGGGCCTGCCCGACCGCCACGTCCACCCTGTTCCAGTCCAGCGCGACGGTCTCGCCGCTCGCCGTCGCCCTCGCGGCACCGCCGAGGTGGAACACCGACCCCTTGCCTGACGGCTACTACGTCGGCTTCGACGACGCGACCGTCCGAGCTCGTCCAGGACGCGGCGACGTCCAACCGTCGCCGGCACCGCCGGCACGACGTGCGCCGCCGCCACCTCCCCGTGCGGCGACGGCGGTCCGGCCACGGCGGCGCTGCTCGGCCGCCCCAGCGGGTTGGCGGTCGGTCTCGACGGGTCGGTGTACATCGCTGACTCCGAGCTGCGGCGGGTGCGCAAGATCGATCCGTCGGGTGTCATCACGACGGTTGCCGGCACGGGCGCGGCCTGTTCCGGCGGGGCGATGCGGCGATGGCGCGGCCGCCACCAGCGCCCAGCTCACCGCCGCCAACGCCGTCGCCGTCGACACCCACGGCGCGCTGCTGATCGCCGACGGGACCGCCGGCGTCCGGCGCGTGTCCGGGGGCGGAATCATCACCACGCTCGCACCCGGCACGGCGACCGGCGACGTCGTCTCCGTCGCCCAGAGCGGCGACGGGACGGTCTACGCCGCCACCCGTAATCCCGACCATGATCATCGCGATCGACCCGACCAGCGGCGCCGTCACGCCGGTGGTCGGCACCGGCACGTCCGGCTACAACGGCAACACCGACTCAGTTCGGGATCCTGCTCCCGGGCACCCAGGTGCAGGTCAACCAGCCGACCGGGTTGTCGGTCGATCTCGACGGCAACGTGGTGTTCGCCGACACCGCCAACCACCTGATCCGCGCGTACGTGCCGTCGACCACGCCACGTCATCGACGACCTCGCTGGCGAAATCGTCAACGGGGTGCCCCAGCGGCGGCTTCAACGGCGACGGTCAGTGGGCCGACGACACCGAGCTCAACGCTCCGTTGGGGGTGACGGCGACGCAGGGTGCGCTGCTCGTCATCGCCGACACCGACCAATCAACGGGTGCGCCAGGTGGGCCCTTCCCCGCCGGCGACGCTCGAGGCTCCACGCGGTCCCGAGGTCGTGGTCTCGTGCGCGACGGACGGCGACCTGGACTTGTGAGCGTGTGCCCAAGCCCGTCGGACGTGGGGGCGGCGGCGAGCCTTGGTTCGGTGTCGGTCAACTTCGACGGCACGGCGTTCGCGGTCGGGCCGGTGGCTGGCGCCGGTTGGTGGCCGTGTTCGGTTCTTGCTCGTCGAGGATCGGCCGCTCGTGCCCGGGCACGTATGAGCTCGTGTTCGGGCTGGCCGGTCGGGGTTTCCGCCGGACGATCCAACTCACGCAGGGGCTGTAGGTGAACACCGCAGCCGCCCACCACGCCGATCTGTTCACACCTTGGAGGGTGCTATGCGATCACGTATGACGCGGATGTTGGTGGGGGTTTCGGCCGCCGTCGCAGCGGTGGTGGTGGTGTGGTCGCCGGTTGTGGCGCAGCCGGTGGGTGGGTCGTGGACGGCGTATGTCGCCAATTTTGATTCGGACAGTGTGTCGCCGGTTGATGTGGTGTCGGGGGTGGCGGGGGCGCCGATCGAGGTTGGTGATGGTCCGGCGGCGGTGGCGATCACGCCGGATGCGGCGACGGTGTATGTGGTCAACACGAGTCGGGTGATGTGACGCCGATTGATGTGGTGTCGAACACGGCGGGTGAGG
The DNA here is from genome assembly GCA_963774125.1 of uncultured Acidimicrobiia bacterium. Taxonomy (GTDB): domain Bacteria; phylum Actinomycetota; class Acidimicrobiia; order Acidimicrobiales; family Ilumatobacteraceae; genus JALZMG01. The sequence continues at coordinate 1,561,589 of CAVZDR010000005.1, read as the reverse complement.
CGATTGATGTGGGGGATGATCCGATTGCGATTGCGATCACTCCGGATGGGGCGACGGCGTATGTGGTCAATCAGTTCTCTGGTGATGTGACGCCGATCGATGTGGCGTCGAACACGGCGGGTGAGGCGATCGGGGTGGGTGATGGTCCGGATGGGATCGCGATCACTCCGGATGGGGCGACGGCGTATGTGGTGAATGCTGTGTCGGATGATGTGACTCCGATCGATTTGGCGTCGAACACGGCGGGTCCGGTGATCGAGGTTGGTGCGGCTCCGGCGGCGGTGGCGATCACTCCGGATGGGGCGACGGCGTATGTCGCCAATTTCTTGTCTGATGATGTGACGCCGATCGATGTGGCGTCGAACACGGCGGGCGCGGCGATCGATGCTGGTGATGAGCCGTTCGCGCTTGCGGTCACTCCGGATGGGGCGACGGTGTTGGTGGCGAATTCGTTCGCTGGGGTGGTGACCCCGATCGACGTGGCGACGAACACGGCGGGCACCCCGATCGATGCTGGTGATGAGCCGGCCGGTGTCGCCGTCACCCCTGACGGGACGACGGCGTTCATTGCCAATCACAGCGCCGGCCAGGTGACTCCGGTCGATGTGGCGTCGCGTACGGCGGGGACGCCGATCGATGTTGGTGCGTTGCCGTTGGGTGTTGCTGTCACCCCGGATCAGGCGCCGCAGGCTGTGTTGGGGGTGATGCGGGGAGCGGCCGGGTCGCCGACGGTGTTCGATGCGTCGGGGTCGACGGTGCGTTTCGGGACGATCGTCAGCTACGTGTGGGATTTCGGTGACGGCACTGGCGAAACGACGACGATCCCGTTCACGGCGCACATCTACGACACGTCGGGCACGTACACGGCGACGGTGACCGAGACGAGTTCGGGTGGCACGTCGACGAGTCAGGTGTTCACCGGTCAGACGGTCAGCCTGAACGGCGGTCCCCAGGCGGTGGCGACTGCGGTCGTGATGGTGCCGGTGACGCCGCCGATCGTGTGGGTCCCCGTCGGCGGACCCTACGTCGGTGATCCGACGGTGATCACGACGGATGGTCCCTCCCCGTTGCAGCAACCCAACGACGTGGCGTTCGCCGTCATCCCCGTCGGGTCAGCCGGTGTTCCATGAACGTCTGGCGGGTGGCTGGTCGCCGGCGACCCCGTTGGGTGGCCTGTTGGCCTCCGACGTCGCCCCGGCGCAAACCCTGGGTGGGCCCGGACCGGTCGATTTCGAGGTGTTCGGGATCGGTGTCGACGGCGCCTTGTGGTATCGCACCCGCACGGCCGGGTGGCAGTCGTTGGGTGGCGCGTTCAACAGCGAACCGACGGCGGTCACCTTCGACGGTGCCACCTACGTGTTCGCGGCCGGGATCGACGACGCCTTGTGGTATCGCACGCCGACCACCGGGTGGGTCAGCCTGGGGGGGACGATCGTCTCCGATCTCGCTGTCACCACCGACGGTGACAGCCTGTATGTCGCCGGGGCCGGTGTCGACCAGGCACTGTGGACCCGCCGCCTCACCGCCACGACGTGGTCGGGCTGGGAGTCCCTCGGCGGTGCGGTCACCACGCCACCGGCCGGCACCTACGACCCGACGACGGGCACCGGCTACCTCGTCGCCGTCGGCGGTGACGACGCGGTCTGGTATCAAGGGGTGACCGGCGGCGGGTGGAGCGGCTGGTACGGGCTCGGCGGCCTCGCTGCGTCGACCCCTGCCGTTGTCGCCCGCACCGGCGGGCTCGACGTCTACGTCGTCGGTGGCGATCTGGGGATGTGGGGACAACGCTGGGACGGTGCCAGCTGGTCAGGCTGGCAGGACCAAGGAGGCGGGTTCATCTCCGACCCGGCCGCCACGACCACCAACGTGCTCGGCGTCGGCCTCGACAACTGGCTCTACGCCGGACGGATCCGCTAACCAACCATGAACGCCAAGACGATCACCGTCGGCGTGCTGGCCGCCGTGGCCAGCACGGCGGCGGTGTCGTCGCCGGGCGCCGCCCAACCCGCCGGCACACCGTGGTCCGCCTACGTCGCCGACTTCGCCGACGGCACCGTCACCCCGATCAACCTCGCCACCAACACCGCCGGCGACGCCGATCGACGTCGGTGACGGCCCGTCAGCGGTCGCCATCACCCCCAACGCCGCCACCGTCTACGTCACCAACAACGGATCCGACACCGTCACCCCGATCGACGTGGCCACCAACACCGCCGGCCCGCCGATCGACGTCGGTGACGGCCCCGTCGCCGTCGCCATCACCCCCAACGGCGCCACCGCCTACGTCGTCAACAGCGGATCCGCCAACGTGACCCCGATCGACGTCGCATCGAACACGCCCGGCACACCGATCCCCGTCGACCCCAACCCGGCAGCGATCGCCATCACCCCCGACGGCGCCACCGCCTACGTCACCAGCCTCGACACCGCCACCGTCACCCCGATCGATCTCGCCACCAACGTCGCCGACACACCGATCGGAGTCGGCGCCGACCCGGTGGCGATCGCCATCACCCCCGACGGGACCGCCGCCTACGTCGCCAACTTCGGATCCGACAACGTCACCCGCATCAACCTCGCCACCAACACCACCGGCACCACCATCACCGCCGACGACCCGTTCGCCCTCGCCATCACCCCCGACGGCGCCACCGTCCACGTCGCCAACTTCACGTCGGCGAGCGTCACGCCGATCAACGTCGCCACCAACACCACCGGCCCACCGATCGACGTCGGCGACGGCCCCCTCGGCGTGGCGATCACCCCCGACGCTGCCACCGCCTACACCGCCAACTCGTTCACCGGCGACATCACCCCCATCGACCTCACCACCGGCACCCCCAACGACCCCATCACCGTGGGCACCAACCCCGTCGCCATCGCCATCACCCCCGACCAAGCCCCACGCGCCTCCGGCACCGCCAGCGTCGCACCAGCAGGTAGCGCCAGCACGTTCGACGCCTCAGCATCAACCGTCACCTACGGCACCATCACCAACTACACCTGGAACTTCGGTGACGGCACCACCACCACGACCACCACACCCACCACCACCCACACCTACACCACCCCCGGCACCTACACCGTCACCATCACCGCCACCAGCTCCGCCGGCACCTCCACCATGCCAGGTATTCACCGGACAAACGATGAGCCGCAACGGCGGACCCCAAGCCGTCGCCACCGCCACCATCACCGTCCCCCCAACATCCACCACCACCACCACCACCGACGCCCCCAAAACAATCGTCACCGCCCCCCGAACCGGCCCCCTCCCCCGCACCGGAGGAGGAGCCGGACCCCTCATCCGAGCCGGCCTCACACTCACCGCACTCGGCACCACCGCCGTCATCATCACCCGCCGACGCCGACGCCACAGGCCCGTCTGACCTCGGCGCTTTCGTCAGCGGATTGGTTGAACGGGTCGCCAGGTCGCTGACGTAGGCGGCCTCACTGAAACCAGAGTGGTCTGGGTAGGTTCGAACCGATGGGTGCTGCAGCAGCCACCCGACGCGCGTGTCCGCGGCGACATCGAGCGACTCGTCCGTCGCGGGGTCGGATTGGGCGAACTGGCGGGCACGGTCAGTCGCACCCTGCGCAAGGCGGTGCCGTTCGAGGGGACGTGCCTGTTGACCCTCGACCCGGCGACGCTCCTGCCGACGGGGGAGCTCACGGACAACGCGCTGCCGCCGCCGGCGAGCCGCCGACTGGGCGAGCTCGAGCTGACCGAGCCCGACTTCAACAAGTTCGCCGAGCTTGCTCACGCCGAGATCCCGGCGGCCAGTCTCAGTGGCGCGACCGCAGGAGACCTCGAGCGCAGCCTGCGTCAGCGCGAGGTGCGCCGCCCGAATGGTTTCGCCGACGAGCTGCGCGCCGTGCTCACAGGTCCGACCGGTAGCTGGGGTGCTCTGACGTTGCTGCGCGAGTCCGGCCGCCCGAACTTCACCGCAACCGACGTGCGGTTCGTTGCGTCCCTGGCGAGCACCCTGGCCGACGGCGTGCGGCGGGCGACGCTCCTCGATGAAGCCATCGACGACACCTCGCAGTCCGAGACTGGATTCCTCGTGCTGGACGCGGGCAACACGGTCGAGATGGCCAATCGGGCGGCCGAGGAGTGGCTCGACGAGCTCGCGCCGACGCGCCGGTCGACGGACCCACTGCCGACCGCAATACGCGCCGTCGCCACCCGGACGAGGCGCGTCGCAAGTGGCACCGCTGGGGATCCGGCCAGCGCCACCGTCCACACGCGCCGCGGCCGTTGGGTTGTCGTGCGGGGATCGCTCGTCGCTCCCGATCGGGTGGCCGTTCTGCTCGAAGCAGCGCGGCCCGCCGAGCTGGCGTCGGCGATCGCTGACACCTACGGCTTCACCGAGCGGGAGCGTGTGGTCACGGAGCTGGTGGCGCACGGTCTGAGCACGGCGGAGATCGCCGACCGGTTGCACCTCTCGGCGTACACGGTGCAGGACCATCTCAAGGCAATCTTCGACAAGTCCGCCACGGGCTCACGCGGCGAGCTCGTGGCCAGGCTCTACTTCGACCACTACGAACCTCGGATCCGTTCGGACGCGGTCGTTGCAGGTCAGAACACGTCGTAGCCCGGCGTCAGCACGCGTCGTGGATCGAACCGTCGCTTGGCGCGGCGAAGGTCGTCCCACCGATGTCCGAAGTGGCGACGCCAGTCGCGACGTGACATCGGGAATGCGCTCACGGGATAGAGGACGCCCCCGCCGTCACGCACCCGGTCGTAGATGGCGCGGTTCGCCTGCACGAGCCGCGCAGCGTCGGTCTCGTCGGGAGTCGTGGGCACGCGGATCAGGTTGAACGCATAGCACAGGTGGTCGTCGGGCAGCTGCAGCAGTGGGCTCGTGAAGGCGTCGCGGCGAAACGCCGAGACCACGACCTGTCCGAAGGTTCCGAGATCGGCCGGGGCCAGCGCGGCGAGTTCCGAACCGACAACGGACTCGACCTGACTGTCGCCGACGAACGTCGTGAGCCACGGATGCGGATGGAACCACTGCCCGTTGGAACGCAGAAGCTGCTCGAGCTGGGCCAGCCGGTTGAGGAAATCGAAGTAGGCCAGCGTGCTGATCTCGGCTGCGGCGCGAACGTCCGAGAGGCCATCGAGCAGCGCGTCGTCATCGGGTGGCAGGTCACCGGCGAAGTGTGCGACCGCATCCAGCCGGTACTTCCAACCGTCCGGCGTGGGCACGACGGCACCCTGCACGGCATCGAACCGACCGTCGGCATCGAGCAGCCGCTGGTCGGCGAGCATGCTCGCCAGGTCCGGGTAGCCCAGGAGGAAGCGGCGAACCTGGGTTGGTGCCGGGACCAGCTCGACCGTCGCCCGGGTGATGATGGCGACCTGGCCGAGGCCGGCCCGCACGGCGTCGAACAAGTCGGTGTTGTGGTGTGGCGAGCAGGTGGTCTGCTCGCCGGCGCCGGTCACGACGTCCAGCTCGACGACGTTGTCACTCTGCACGCCATGACGCGTCGTCGTGGCGCCGACACCGCCGACGACCAACGTCCCGCCGACGGAGAGCTGGAGGTAGTCGGTGAGCACGGGAGGCACGAGGCCGCGCGGCAAGGTGGCCGCGACGACCTCGCTCCACATCGCACCGCCATCGACGACGACGCGATCGGCTTCGACGTCGCGCACCGTCCGTAGCTGCGACATGTCGATCACGATCCCGTCGGCTACCTGGGCGCGGCCGTAGACCGAGTGGCTCTGACCCTGAGGAGCAACTTGCCGGCCCTGCCGGTTCGCCCATTCGACGACGGTTGCCACGTCGTCTGCGGAACCGGGGAGCAGCACGCCGTTCGGGGTCGAGTGCACGATGTGGCCGAAGTCGTCAGCAGCCGCGGCACGCGTCGCTTGGTCGAAGCGGAGCTCACCATCGAGTGGCGGTAGCCGCTGGTCATCGCGGTGGGCGGCGGAGGTTGGGGTGCCGCCGGTGGCAAACGCCGAGGCGCCCAGCGCGACGGTGGCCGAGCCGGCCATCATGCGCAGCACCTCACGTCGAGTGGGTCCCATCGACGTCGCAGAAGTGGAGATCTCGGACATGGGTCCAGCGTGGGCACAGCTGCGATCCGAGCCCATCCCAGGATCCTGGGGTCCTCGGGGCCGACGTGTCAGAGGGGCACCGCGGGACTCACCTCCTGGCGATGGACGATCACGTCGAACCACTGCGCCAGTGACCCGCCGGACATGAAGCCGTCCGGGCTGTCGGCGAGACCACGCGTCGTGATGGGTCCATGCAGCCAGCGTTGGATCGGGCGTGACACGCGTTCTCGCAAGTCGAGTGCGAACTGGGCGAACCGGACACGGCCGAGCGGGTGCTCGAACCATGCCGGGTCAGGAGGCGGCATCACCGCCGTGGCTCCCGGTCCGAGGCTCACCGTGCCATGGTCGAACGTGAAGCCGATCGACAGATACGCCTGGCCGTACCACTCCCGCAGGTGAGACCCGGCGCTCGGGAAGCGCAGCTCCTGACCTTCCGACTGGACGATCCGCAGCTCAGGTGCGTTGGCGGTGTGCGGGCTGGCCGCCCAGTACCGCGACCCGGTGACCGGTGAGCTCCTGCCACCACCTCACGTTCTCGGCCGCCCGCTCCTCCCGGTACACGTTGGCATCGTCGGGCGACAGGTTGTAGTGCTCGTAGAACGACACGATCTGTCGTGCGTGGTGGACGGCGATCTGACCCTCGGTGTCGGCGCGCGCCACGTCCTCGATGAGATCGAGCACCGCGTGGGCATGGCTGATGTACGGCTCCTTGTCGCCGACGGCCATGTACCACTGGACGTGTTCGAACTTGTCGTCCGTGAAGGGCCGAATTGCGTCCAGGTGCTCCCGCAGCTCTGGGAGTCGTTCAGGTGCGAGCGCCGCGACGTAGGCGTCGAGGGCGTCGTAGGCGAGCCGCCGAGTGAAGTAGTACTCGACGCCGAAGAACCGCACCTGGTCGGCACGACCGGCGTTGTAGTCGCGCAGCCAGCGCAGCACGTTCTCGACTTCCTGGGTCGGCCACTGCGGGGTCATCTCGCGCACGATGGCGTCGAGGTCGCCCTCACCGGTCTGGATGTACCGGTCGATCTCGAGCCCGGTCGTCCAGTCCTCCTCCCAGGCGATCGTCCGGAACCCCAACTCCTCGACGAGGAATCGCAGGGTGCGGTGCTTGAGCGTGAGCAGTTCCGACGCTCCGTGGACCGCTTCACCCAGCCCGACGATCTGTGCGTCGCCGACGGACGGTGCCAATGCGCTCAGGTCATCGAGCGGCGCGGCCGGGTCGACGGTGGCGAGTGGGATCGCGTTCCGGCGGGCCCAGGCCGTCACCGGTCCGGTGCTCGCGGCGCTCGCCGTCGCAGCACCGATGAGCATCGCGGCGGCGAGGACGACCGCTACGAATGGGAGCCGGCGGTGGTCAGGACGGCGTGACATGTCGGCCTCCTCGATGAGCGTCGCGGAATGCCCGACCAGGTTTGAAGACCCCGAGCGCGGTCGCCGCGGTCAGGGCCACGACATCGATGATGGCGCCGATGATCAGCCGGCCGGTGGTGTCACCCGCGCCATCGAGCATCTGCGCGCTTGCCGGGCTGATGATGAAGCTGCCGACGAGCAGCACGACGACGATAAGTGCGAGCTTGATCACGACCCAGGGGTAGCGGAACACACCCATCGCGTGCCGAGTCCGAGGGCGATGCCGGTGAGCAGCGCGGCGAAGCTCAGCGGGATGCCGAAGACGAAGCTGAACATGTTGAGCGTCTTGAGTGAGTCACGCACGAGCGCGGGATCATCGAGCGTCGACGTGCGGATCGCCACGGCGAGGAAGCCGGCGGAATCGCCGAGCAAGGCCACCGAGAAGACGATGTGCGCGGTCAAGACCGCATGCCGGACACGGAGCGGGAACCGCCGGCGAGTCGGCTGGGATGACCGTTCGTCGTCGGAGCGTGTGGCAGCCGGCGGTGACGGTGCGAGTGCAGTGGGCTGGTTCATGGTTCCTCCCGACCAGCGTCATTGGAAGGTGAGCACCACGCCCCTCAGACGATCGATATCGGATGGGCGTTGGTGCGAAACGTACGGTACCCCTACGTTTCCTCGCGTCAAACGTGCGCCGCGTTTCAGGGCTTCGTACCAGCGGCACGAGTCCTTCGGCGCATGCTGCGCAACTCGCGCAACGTCGGCGCCTGACCCTCGAGCGGCGGCTGGCCATGCTCGCGGAGGCCGTCGATGTAGATGTCAAGGTGGCGATGCGCCACGCCCTGCTCGAGGGCTGGATCGAACCCGCCACCAATCGGCCTGGAGAACCTGGCGAGCACGAGGCCGACGTCGGCGAACTCGACACCGGTGCGCAACGACCCCTGCTGCTCGGCGGCTCGCAGCAGTCGACGTTGGGCAGCAGCCGTCGAGTCGAGCAGCGTCTTCACCTCGGGGAAGCTGCGCACCTCGTCGTCGAGCAGGGGCATCAGCGCAGGGGCGCCGACGTCGAGCGTGCGGTGCATGTAGCGACGCAACGCGACGAACGCGTCGGTCTCCTCGGCCAGCGCAGCGCGGGCTTCGGCGCGAGTCGCGCGTCATCACATCGGCGGCCACCGCTGTGACGAGTGACCTGCGGTCGGGGAAGTGGCGATAGAGCGTGGCGATGCTCACGCCGGCCCGGCGGGCGACGGCGGCGAGCGACACCTGCGAGCCGGCCTCGATGAACAGCGCGCGGGCGGCGTCGAGCAAGAGACGTCGGTTGCGCTGCGCGTCGACTCTCATCCAGACCTCCCGTGAGCGCCAGCCGAAGTGACGCGACTTGACCCGGTCTACTCTCAGATCGGCAGGTCGGGCGCGCATTGGCGCGGCGCAACGGTCCAGCGAGCCTGCTCGATCTGCCTGCGGCAGACCTCAAGGTCAGCGAAATGGCCGAATGCCGGCCATCTCGCTGACCTCGAACGGGTGGTTCGCGGAACTAGACGAACTCGCCGGGGCGACCGGCGATGACGCTCAGCGCGCGCAGCACGGCGAACGGGACGACGTGGCTCGACCGAGGGTTCGTCGGCGACGGCCGGTTGCTGATCTCGAAGCGGTAGTCGCCGCTCTCGGCGTGCACGTCGATGACGTGCTGGTTGCGGTTCGAGGTTGGATCGCCGACCACGTCGACGCGCACCGTGTCCCACGAGCCGGCGGCGACGGCCAGCGCCGCCGCGACGTTGACCGACTGCGGGAAGAGCCTGACCGCCTCGCGGGCCGGTCCGCTGTAGCACGTGACGACGTCGGTCCCCGCCTCCAGTCGGTGGCGCAGGTCGGCATCCATCCAGGGCTGGACGAGGACGGTGGACGGCTTCGTCGTCGTGAGGTGCACCTCGTCGATCGAACCGAGCTGGCGGCAGGCGGAGAGGATGTCGAGGCCACCGATCGCGCCGGTGCTGATCATGAGGCGCCCAGGACCGGCGGCGGTGAGCCGTTCGAAGAGCTCGTCATCGGCGAGTGCGCCGACCGACACGACGAGGAGGTCGGCGCCACCGGTCAGCACTTCGGCGCCGTGGTCGACCAGTGCCTGCTGGCTGGCCGCCTCGACGACGAGGTCACAGCGTTCGGCGAGCTCGGCTGGCGACACCTGGAGCGCCTCGATGTCGGGATGCGGATGGCTCGCCGCCACGGCAGTGAGCTCGACGCCCGGAATGTCGCCACGGCGGATCGACCGTCCGATCTCGGCGCCGATCGCGCCCCACCCGAGCAGTCCAACGCGCAGCCCGTGTCGCCTGACGCTCATCGGTCAGGTCCTGAGCCCGGTACGACTGGACAGGAAGTCGATCATCGCGGCGTCGAACTCCCAGGGACGCTCGAGCTGGCAAGCGTGGCCGGCGCCGTCCATCACGACCAGCTCGCAGTCGGGGATGTGGTCCGGCAGCGCCAACGCCCGCGGGTGGGCGTTGTCCTCGGTCCCCGTGATGACGAGCGTCGGCACCGAGATGCCGGACCACAGCCAGTCCGGATCGGGCTGCTCGAGGGCCCGGAACATCTCGACGATCGTCGGCCCGTCGGCCCGGTCGTTGCGCTCGCAGAAGAGCTCCTCCAGGTACGCCGCCATCGGCGTCTTCCCGAACTCCGGGCTGAGCACGGCGTAGTGGTGCTCGCGCCGGAACTCGACGCCGTGCTCGGCGTACGACGCGATCCGGCGGCGAGCGAACTCCTTGTCGGGGCTGTAGCCGACACCGGTCAGCACCATGGCCAGCGTCCGCTCCGGCGCGAGATGGTCCATGTAGGGCGCCAGCCAGGCGCCGACCGAACAGCCGACGAGGACGACCGGATCGGACGTCACGTCGTCGACCGCCGCCCAGCACGCCTGGGCGATCTCCTCCATGGTCACACCGGCCTGCGCCTTCGGCGAACGGCCGTAGCCCGGCAGGTCGATGCCGATCGTGCGGTACCACGTGGAGAAGTGGGCCATCTGGTACAGCCAGCAGCTGCTGTCCATCGGGTTCGGGTGGAGGAACACCATCGGCGGACCGTCGGGGCCGAGCCGCTCGAAGTGCAGCGGTCCGGCGATGTGGCTCATGAGCTCCGCTCGCTCACCCGCAGAGATCCAGCGCGATGAGGGCGTAGATCTTCGTGGCCGCGACCAGATCGTCCAGCTCGAAGTGGCCGGTGCCCTGCACGGCGGCGGACCCGCGGCTCGGTCCGAACGTGATCGACGGGATGCCCACCGCGTTGAAGACGTTGGTGTCCCGCCACATGCTCGTCGCGGCGATCTCCGGCTCGGGCGTCGGCCCGCCGATGATCGTGTCGTAGGCGGCCGAGATCGATCCGGCCAGCGGCTCGACACCGGTGCCGATCAGACCCTGCTTGGCCATGTAGCACTCGACCTCTGCCTGCGGATCGACGGACCGCGCCACACCGCGCACCTCTTCGATGACCGCGTTCTGGTCACCGCCGGGCACCGTGCGGACGTCCATGTACAACTTGCAGACCGTCGACGAGCGGTTCGGGCGGTAGGGCACGCCGCCGCGGATCGAACCGACCTGGGCCTTCGGGCGGACCTCACCGCACGGAGACCGGAAGGCGTTGCGCTCCTCGTAGTCGACGGCCCACTCCTCGAGCGCAGCCACGAGGGCGGCGCCACGCACGAGCGCGTTCGGCTGATCGGTCACCGACGTCCCGCGCAGCAACCGAGGTGTGTACATGTTGCGACCGCGAGTCGTGATCTTGAGGTACACGGCGCCGCATTCGACCCACGACATCGACCACGACGTCGTCTCCGCGACGAGCGCGTAGTCCCCGCGCACGCCGTGGTTGACGAGCCAGCTCGAGCCGAAGCCCTTGCCGTCGTAGTTCGAGCCGGCGTACTCGTCGACCGGAGCCATACCGGTCTCGCCAGCGACCGACGTCAGCACCACATCTCCCGCCAACGGCGCGCCGGCGTCCCGCAGCGCCTTGCCCATGACCATGAAGACCGACATGCACCCGCGGTCGTTGAGCACGGTGTGCCCGAACAGACGCTCGCCCTCTCGCCACGCGCCGACGAGGTTCGGGTCGTCGGACTCCATGAGGTTGGCGTGGTCGGGGCCACTGATCTCGGTGTCGAGGTGGGCGTTGAAGATGAGGCTCCGGCCGCCACCAGCGCCGGCCACCCGGGACACGACGTTCGAGCGCTCAGCCACGATGCGCTGCTGGAACGACGCCATGCCATGGCGGGCGTACCACACGCTGACCGCGTCGGCCACCGGCTGTTCGTAGCCGCACGGGCCGAACGTGTTCCCCAGCTCGAGGCAGGTGTCGGCGAGCAGCTCGCGATCGCGCTCGATGCACGCCATCACCTCCTCGCGGACGGTGTCGGTCACGATCGTCATCGGACGCGTGGCAACACGTCGTTGCCGAGCAGGTCGATGCTCTCGAACCAGCGGTCGAAGCGGAAGCGCAGATCGAACACGAGGTGGTCGACACCGACCTTCTCGAACTCCTTGACCTCCTCGACCACCTCGTCAGGTGACCCGGCGATCAGCGAGCCGCGGATGTCCTCCGCCGTCTCGAAGCGACCGGAAGGCGGCTTCACCCACCACTTGCCGCGCTCGTTGGCCCACGTGAGCAACCCCTCGACGTTCATGCCCTCCATCGCGCCGTCGTGCGTCTCGTCGATGGACGTCGGCGGGATGACACCGACCGTCGGCATCGCCTTGCCCAGTTCGTCCGACTTCTTGCGCATGTAGTCGGCGCGAGCGGCGATCGTCGCCAGCGTCGTGCGCCCTGGCATCCACCCGTCGCAGTACTCGACGGCGCGTCGCGCGGACGCTGGCGTTGCACCGCAGTACCAGAACGGCACCGGTCCAGGAGGCTTGGGCTCGATGCTCACGCCGGAGAACGAGTAGTGGTCGTCCTCGTAGGACACGTCGTCCTCGGCGAACACCTTCTGGAGGATCCGCGCGTTCGACTCGACGAGCTCCGTGCGCTCCTTGACCGTCGTCTGCATCCCGATCGCGGTGAACTCGTGATCGAACGTCCCGGCTCCCATCCCGATGATGACCCGAGGCCCGAACAGCTGTGTCATCGTGCCGACGACGAGCGCCGTCTGAAGCGGGTGCCGGAACGGGATGAGGGAACCGGTGCCGAGCTCGATGCGCTCGGTCACGGCCCCGATCGCCGTCAGAGTGGTCAGGGCGTCGTAGAAGCTGTTGTTGTCGGACTCCATCTCGCCGTGGGGCTCGAACAACAAGTGGTCGCGCACCCACACCGAGTCGAAGCCGAGCGCTTCGGCCCGCTTTGAGCCCTCGAGCAGCTTGTCGCGATCGGCGTGATCGCCGAAGTGCGGTAGCAGCAATCCGAACTTCATGGCCATGTCAGCTCCCTGCTTTCGTCGGTGTGGCGTGGATCCCGAATCCGGGCTGGCCGGTCACCTCGCCGTCGTTCCACACGTCGACACCGCGCACCATCGTGCGAACGATCTGCCGCGGTGCACTTTCGTCCGGCGTACGGCGTCCAGCCGCAGCGGGACAGCACGCCTTCGTCGGTGATCTCCCAGCTCGCGTTGAGGTCGGCGACGACGATGTCGGCGTCACACCCCGGCGCCAGCCGGCCCTTGTTGCCGAGACCGAAGATCTCGGCCGGCTTCGTGCAGGCCATCGCCACCGCCTTCTCGATCGTCGTGATGCCCTGGTTGGCGGCGTCGAGCAGGAGGGGCAGCTGGTACTGGATGCCGGGCGTGCCGGTGTGCGCCGCCCAGGCGTCGGTCCAGCCGATCTCCTTCTCCTCCCGCGTGTGCGGAGCGTGGTCCGAGGCGATGATGTCGAAGGAGCCGTCGTTGAGACCTTCCCAGCAGGCGGCGCGCGCCTCGTCCGGCACGTAGTACGACAGGGCGTAGGACCCGAGCCGCTCGATGTCCTCCCAGCGCGACAGGAACAGCGTCCAGTGGTTGACCTCGGCCGTCACCTGGACGCCGCGGTCCTTGGCCTGGCGCACCATCTCGAGCGTGCGCGGCGTCTGGGCGTGCACGATGTGCAGGCGGCAGCCCGTTGCCTCGGCCAGGCGAAGGATCGTCGCGATGGCCGTGTCCCAGATGACGCCGTCGTAGGCGGCGAGCGTCTTCGCGTACGCCTGCGGGCTGCGGTCCCCCTTCGCCCAGTAGGACTGCTCGATGTAGTCCATGATCGCCTGGTCGTGTGGGTGGATCATGAACGGCAGCCCGGTCGGCGCGATGGTCTCCATCATCTGCAGGATCTTCCCGTGATCGTGCATGCCGGTGCCCGACGGGTGCGGGTAGCTGCGGCCGGTATCGACGACCATGTACACCTTGTAGGCGGCGACGCCTGCTTCGGCCATCGGGACGATCTCGGCGGGGATCGTCGCTGCCGGGTTGTGGTTGTAGTCGACGATGCTCTTGGCGTCGTAGATCGCCAGCGTCTCGTCGAGGATCTGGCGGGTCACGGTCGGCGGGTTCAGGTTGGGCATGCCGAACACCGTCGTCACGCCGCCGGCAGCGGCGGACGCCGTGGCCGTCGTGATGTCCTCCTTGTGGGTGTAGCCGGGCTCGCGAAGGTGGACGTGGACGTCGATGGAACCGGGCATCACGAACCGGCCCGTCGCATCGATGACCTCGCCCGCATCACTCGGCGCGGTGCCCGGCGAGACCAGGCCCGTGATCTTCCCGTCGGCGACCAGTACGTCCGCTGGGCGGATGCCGTCGGCAGTGACGACCTGGCCGCCGCTGATCACGCGGTCGACACTCATGTTTCCTCCTGTACTTCGACGAACTCCTGCGTCGACGTCGACGGGGTGTCCTCCCGGACGTCGAGGTTGGCGGCGACCAGGTAGCGCTCGAACCACTCGACGATCATCGGCGTGACGACCGTCCAGTACCGGTCATATGCCGCGTAGTGGGTGGTGTGCTGTTGGACGACCAGCCGCTTCGGTGCACCGGCCGCGTCGTAGAGCCGATAGGCGTGGTCTGTCGGCGTCACCGCATCCTTGTCGACGCCGATGATCATCAGCGCCCGCGGCGAGATCAGGTGAGCCAACTCGACGGGCTGGTACTGGAGGATCGCCTCGGCTCCGCGCAGCGGAACAAGACTGGGGATGCGGTCGTCGACGTCCGCCTTGACCTTGGTCTGTTGCCGTTCCGGCGTGGCGATCATGATCCCGTCGCGCGGCGCCACGAGCTCGCCCTCACCGGTCAGCACCCGGTTGCGCCGGTCGGCCTCCAGCCGGTCGAGGAACTCGAACCACTCGTGCTCGCGGCGCATGCGGCGCAGCCAGTCGCGGCCATCGGCGACCGGCACCTGCGACACGACGCAGCGCACCCGATCGTCGACGGCACCGAGCAGCACGGCGTTGCCGCCACCCGTGCCGCCGGACCCGAACGCGCCGATGCGGCGCGGGTCGACGTCCTCGCGCGTGGTCAGGTACGTCACCGCGTTGACGAGATCCTCGAGTTGCAGCGACGGCAGCAGCAACCCGCGATCGCCGTCGGAATCACCGAAGCCGCGGTAGTCGAAGATGAGCACGGCGAACCCGGCGGCGGTGAGGGCCTCGTGGTAGCGGACGTACAGCTTGGAGTCCTTCAACCCCAACCAGCCCGGTCCCTGCACGATCGCCGGACGAGGTCCGGGACCGGCGTCGTCGGCGGTGCGCAGGATCCCACGGACCCGCGTGCCTTCGCTGAAGAACTCGACGGACTCCTCGTGCATGGTGTCAGGCCTCCTCCAGGTCGTTCATCAGTCGCCACACCCGTTCCGGGGTCAACGGCAGCCGCGTCGGCCAGCGCCCGGTAGCTCGTGCCACCGCCGCGGCGACGGCGGGCCCGATCGGGTTGAGCGAGCCCTCGCCGGCACCCTTCGCACCTCGCGGCCCGATCCCGTCGCCTCGTTCGGCGAGCAACGAGTCGATCCGGCGGGGCATGTCCTTGGCCCTCGGGACGTGGTAGTCGACGACGTTCGGGTTGACGAGCTGCGGCCCGTCGTACACGAGCTCCTCGTGCAGCGCCGCACCCAGTCCCTGGGTCGCCGCTCCGAGGTCTTGGCCCTCGACCAGGGTCGGGTTGATCGCGAAGCCCACGTCGCCCACGGTCACGAGGTGCTCGACGGTGATGCGGCCGGTGTCGGGGTCGATGCTGATCTCGACGCCGACGGCGCCGATCTCCCAGAACGGCGGCAGCTGGGCCAGCTCGCCCGCTGGACGGACGAGGCCGATGCCGGTCACCTCTCCCGCACTCGCGCCGAACCATCGCCGGACGATCTCGGCGAAGGTCAGGACCCGACCGTCGGCGGCTTCGACGCCACCCGGCACGGCGCCGAGCTCGCCGGCGTCACAGCCCAGGACCTCCGCCGCCATGTCGCGCAGCTTGCGCCGGGCATCCTCGCACGCACGCGCACGACGGCCAGTCCGGCCAGGGTGGTCGTGCGGCTGGCCCCGGTGGTGCGCTCGTACGGCGTCGTCTGCGTGTCGGACTGGAGGACGTGGACGTGATCGACGCCGAGCTCGCCCACCACCAGCTGGGCGAGCGCAGTGCGGCTGCCCTGGCCGAGCTCGGTCGACCCCGACAGCAGCACGATCGATCCGTCGGCCTGCACGCGCACGTGCGCCGTCGACACCGGGAAGGCGCCGGCATCCGACGCCGAGCACCCGAAGCCGATGCCGCGCAGCGGGACGTCTGCCTTCTCACCCCACTCGAGCGTCTTGGCCAGAAGGTCGAGGTCCGCGTGCAGGTCGGCGTCGAGTGGCCGCTTGCCGCGCACGAACTCCTCACCTCGGCGGACGAGGTTGCGGGCGCGCAGCTCGACCGGATCGATGCCGAGCTGCTGGGCGGCCTGGTCGAGGTTGATCTCCCCGGCCAGGCATCCCTGCGGGGCACCGAAGCCGCGATACGACGAGGACGCAACGGTGTTCGTGTAGACGGCGCGGCCGCGCGCCCGCAGGTTCGGGACGCGGTAGGGACCGAAGCTCCGGTTCACGGACTTGGCGAGGACGAGCGGGCCGTTGTCGGCGTACGCGCCGCCGTCGAGCTCGACGTCGACGTCGCGAGCGAGGATCGTGCCGTCGCGGTCGAAGCCGGTCCGCATCGTGACGACCGCGGCATCGGCCCTCGTCGTCAGCACGGACTCTTCGACGTCGAGGACGACCTTCACCGGCCGCTGCGCGAACCAGGAGGCGGCGGAGACGAGTGGCTCGATCTTCGTGTACGACTTCGACCCGTAGCCGCCTCCGACGAATGGCGCGACGACCCGCACGTTCGACAGCGGCAGTGAGAACACACGGGCCACGTCCTCGCGGACCATGAACGGGTGCTGCGCCGTCGTCCAGACCTCGACGGCTCCGTCCGAGTACGACGCCAGCGCGTTGTACGGCTCCATCGCGTACGCGTAGAGCATGGGGTAGCGCGTCGTCGTCTCGACCACCAGATCAGCCGAAGCCATCGCCGCGTCGACATCACCCCAACCTTGCTCGACGCGGTGGGCGATGTTGGATGGCTCGCGCGCTGGCAGCGCCTCGTCGAAGGAGGAGTCACCGGTGTCGTACGCGTGCTCGTGGATCAGTGGCGCGCCGGACGCCAGCGCCTCCACCGGTGTCATCAACGTCGGCAGGTCCTCGTAGGTCACCCGCACGAGCTCCGCTCCATCGCTGGCCGCATGCAGCGTGTCCGCCAGCACGAGGGCGACCGGCTCACCCCAGTAGCGCACCTTGTCGATGGCGAGGATCGGATGGTCGGCGATCAGGTGGCCGAAGCGAGGGAACAGTCCCTCGAGATCAGCTGACGTCATCACGGCGACCACACCTTCGACCGCGAGGGCAGTTTCTGTGTCGATGCCCGTGATGCGGGCGTGGGCCCGCTGCGAGCGCACCACCCTGCCGTGCAGCATCCCGGCGCGGTGCAGGTCAGTGGCGTACGCCGCCGTGCCGGTCACCTTGGCCCGTCCGTCGAGCCGCGGCGACGTGAGTCCGGGCGGCCGGATCCGATCGGCGTCGCCGTCCGACGCCGTCGTCACGTCCGGATCGCCCCGCAACGCCGCAGCTGCCTGCTCCACGGCGGCCACGATGGGCGCGTATCCCGTACAGCGGCAGATGTTGCCGTCGAGGTGCTCGATGATCTCCTGGCGGGACGGCGCCGGATTCGCGTCGAGCAGCGCCTTCGTCATCATGATGAAGCCCGGCGTGCAGAAGCCGCACTGGAACGCGTAGCCCTCGTCGAAGGCCTGCTGGATGACGTGCAGATCCGTCGGACCGCCCAACCCCTCGATGGTCATCACGTCGCGACCGTCGGTGTCCGCCGCGAGGTAGGTGCACGAACTGACCGGACTGCCGTCGACGAGGACCGTGCAGGCACCGCACACCTGCATTTCGCAGCTCACCTTGGTCCCCGTCAGGCGCAGCTCGTCGCGCAACAGCTCGGCCAGCGTCCAGCGTGGTTCGACGTCCAGGTTGACGGTCTTGTCATTGATCGAAGTCGTGACGGGGATGGGCTGCTTCACGCCGCACCGTCCAGTGACGCGAGCGCCCGCCGCACGTACACCGCGGTGAGGTGCCGCTTGTACTCCTCGGAGCCCGTGAGGTCGGGGATCGGCTCGACCGACGCGGCAACTGCTTCTGCATCGATCTCGCCGGCGTCGTCCTCGTCGAAGACCAGCGGGCACTCCGACACGGCGCCGACGACCACTCGCCGGCGGGGCCGCCCACCGTTTCGCCGCTCGACCGCAGCAACCCCGACCGTCGGGCGCTCCGCGACCTGGTACTTGACGTAGGTCGCACCGTCCGGACCGGGCATCGGCACGTCGATGCGCACGAGCAGCTCGTCGGGCTCGCGATCGGTCGTGAACGGTCCGAGGACGAAGTCCTCGACCGACAGCGACCGTTCTCCGCGGGTCGACCGCAAAACGACCGACGCCCCGAGGGCGACAAGCGCCGTCGCCACGTCCGAGCGCGGCTCGGCGAAGCAGACGTTCCCGCCAAGCGTGCCCTGCGCACGCACCCGCGCGTTGCCGACGCGTCGCAGCACCGAGGCGAGCATCGGCTGCCCGTCGGCTACCGCGGTGTGGCGGGCGACCCCCTCGTGCGTGGCGGTCGCGCCGATGCGCAGCGTCCCCCCGACGACTTCGACGCGGGAGAGCTCGGGCAGGCGCTTGAGGTCGACGAGCACGGGCGGGCGGAGCAGACCGGCGCGCATCGCGACGAGCGCCTCGGTGCCCCCGGCGTACGGCATTGCGTCGTCACCGATCGCGGCGAGCGCGTCGTCCAGCGCCACGGGCCGCACGAGCGAGAACGCCGGCAGCGTGCTCATCGCTCGACGCTCATGAGAGCTCGCGCTCCGCCGCAGCGAAGAACTCGTCCAGCAGCTTGCGTGCCTTGTTGCGGATCATCGAGGCGCCGAGCGTGGCGATCTTGCCGGTGACCTCGTACGCGCCTTCGACCGCGACGGTCGCGCCCTCGCCCACATCGCCACCGTCGATGCGCAACGTCGCGTCGACGGCGATGCGGGACGCGACCTGGCGATCCTCACCCTCCGCGCGCAACGAGATCGAGCGCCCCTCGACGACGTCGCGCACCTGGATGTCGAGGTCGGCGCGCAGCCGGAACGGCCCCATCCGGTCCTCCAACACGGCGCCGTAGGAGCGCAGATGCTCTCGCTCGTCGACGGCGTCGACGATCGACACCCAGCCGGCCACCCGCTCGACGTCGGTGAGGATCTTCCAGCAGCTTGCAGCGTCGGCGCCGACGGAGATCGTCCGGTCGAACTGCGCTACTGGCACAGCGGTCCATTGTATACAAAAATGTGGGTACCGTGGAAACGGCGACCGGCAGGAGGAAGCGGCGATGGCCGAGGTGGTGGAGCTCAACGGGGTGCGGCTGCTCGTCGAGCACGCCGGCGCCGGCGAGCCGACCGTCGTGTTCGTCCACGGTTCGTGGGACGACCACCGCACGTGGGACCGCGTCGCCGGCGCGGTCAGCGGCACGGCGGTCAGCTACGACCGCCGGGGGCATTCGGGCAGCCGCCAACCGCTCGAGCAAGGCAACATCGACGAGGACGTCGACGATCTGATCGCGCTCATCGAGTGGCTCGACCAGGGGCCAGTCGCCGTTGTCGGCCACTCGTACGGGGCGACCGTGTCGCTGCTGCTGGCGTGTCGCCGGCCCGACTTGGTGCACCACGTCGTGGCCCACGAGCCGCCGCTCTTCAACGTGCTCCGAGACGACCCGCGGTACGCCGCGGAGCTGGACGAGGCGCTCACCGGGATGCGCCACGCCGCCGAGTGCATCGAGAACGGGCGGCCAGAGGAAGGCGCCGCCTACTTCGCCGAGCACATCGGCTTCGGCCCCGGCGTGTGGGACGGCGTGTTCAGTGCCGAGCAGCGAGCGACCATGGTCGCCAACGCCGACACGTGGCTCGACCAGTCCCGGGACCCGCGCCGGCTGGCGCTCTCGCTCGACGACCTGGCGACGACGGACGTGGCGGTGCTCATCACGCGGGGCGACCGCAGCCCCGCGCTCTACGCTCCGGCGCTCGACCGTCTCCTCGCAACGGCGCCGAACCTGTCCAGCCTGACGATCAACGGATGCGGCCACGCCGTGGCGCACACACACTCGACGGAGCTGGCCGCAGCCATCAACGACTTCGTCGCCGGCTGATCAGGTGATGCGGCCGGTTGATGCGGCCGCCGAGGCGCCTGGAGGCGCCGGCGTGCCGAACCGGGTCTTCACCTCCGAACGACGCGACCTGATCACTGGCCGTGTCAGTCCCCAACCGACGCGGGTTCGAGCCGGCGCACGCCGAGCGCGTGGACGAGCTCGGGGAGCACAGTGCGCCAATCGCCGACGATGCCGACGTCGCAGTGGTCGAAGACCAGCGCTTCGGGATCGGCATTGATGGCCAGCACGGTGGCGGCCTTGCGCACGCCGACCATGTGGTTGAACCGCCCGCTCAGACCGAGGGCGACGTAGAGGCGGGGTGCGATGTAGTGGCCGGTGATACCGACCTGCCTGCTGTGGGGCATCCACCCCTTGTCGGTGACGCGCCGGGTGGCGGCCACGGGCGCGCCGCCGAGCACCTGCCGGAGCGGTTCGAGCAAGTGGTAGTCGGCGGGCTCGATCCCTGTGCCGACGCCGATCACACACTCGGCCTCCAGCAGATCGAGCGCCGCATCGTCATCACGCTCGATCGAGCGGATCGAGATGCGGGGCGCGGGACCGTCCGGCAACATCTCGACCGCGAGCTCGCGCTCCGCCCTCGGCTGGCGGGCGTGGAGCACACCGGGCCGGACCGTGGCCATCTGCACGGGCGAGTCGCTCTCGATGGGCGCGACCAACCGGCCGCCGAACGCCGGCTTCCACGCGAGCATCCGGCCGTCGGCCGCGACCTCGATGCCGATGGCGTCGCCGGTCAGCCCCCACCCGTTGCGGGCCGCCACGATGGACGCCACGGTGCGGCCAGCGCGCGTGCTGCCCACGAGCAACGCCCACGGCCGTTCGCGGGCGGCGGCAGCAGCCAGCGCCGACGCCCAGCGCTCGGGATGGTGGTCGCCGGGCACGACGAGGATCCGGTCGGCACCCTTGGCGCCGAGGCCGCTGGGCACGGGTGCGGGCGTCACGGCCGTCACGGACCCACCGAGCACCGCCGCCAGCGCGGCGGCCTCGCCGAGCAGCTCGTCGTTGGCACGATCACCGCCCGGCTCGACGAAGCACCACACTGCGCGGCCGGTACCGCGCGCCTCGGGCACGACCGCCCGGACGGCAGTCGCGGGATCCTCGTCGAAGGCACCGAGCTCCTCGAGGGCGGCGACGGCTTCGGCCGCGGTGTCGACGCGACGGCGGTGGCGGGCGACCTCCTCGACCCGTACCTGGCCGACGCGCGTGGGCGAGCCGGCCTCGCCGACGGCGTCGGGACCGAGTCCGAGATCAGCGCGCCCGACGCAGCGGATCAAGCCGGCATCGACGAGCACCCGCTCCTCCGGCTTCGCCTTGGACGGGTCGCACAGGCGCTCGGCCGTCGACAGCACGGCCGGCAACGGACCCTCCACCTCGGCGTAGCCGTCGTCCAGCTCGAGGCGGGCGCGGAACGAGCCGTTCGCCACCTCGAGCTCGCGCACCGCGGCAGCGAACGGCAAGTCGAGCAGCTCCGCCAGCTCCGGGCCGACCTGACCGGTGTCGGCATCGAGGGAGTTGACGCCGACGAGGATGAGATCGAACGGCCCCTCGGCCTGGATCGCAGCGGCCAACGCCCGCGCCGTGGCGAGCGTGTCGGCGCCGGCGAAGGCGGGATCGCAGAGGTGCACACCACGTGTCGCACCGCAGGCCAACATCTCGCGGAGCGCGTCCTCGGCGGAGGGAGGGCCCATCGTGAACACGACGACCTCGCCGTCCTCGCCGGCCAGCTCGACGGCCTTGGCGTTGGCCCGGCGGCAGTACGCGCTGACCTCGAGGTCGACGCCCAAGCGGGCAAGGCGCGTACCTTCGAAGCGCAGCTGCTCGGGAGCGGGGATCTGCTTGACCAGGACGGCGATCCTCATGCGATCTCCTGCGTGTTCAATGGTCGGCCGGTCGCCCGCCGTCGGCGGGTCAGGGCATACTGTATACTATATCCATGAGTGAGGATCCGTTCGGCCAGCACGATTGGCAATCGGCTGCCTACGTCGAGCGGTGGGTCGAGATGAAGCAGGCGGGGGCCGAACAGCGGGCGCCTGATCTCCGCCGTGTCGTTGCTGCGCTGCCTACCGGGCAGGACGCGCCCGGTCGGGTTCTCGACATCGGCACGGGATGGGGGCCGCTCGCCTACGAGGTGCTGCTGGAGCTGCCCGAGGCGACGCTCGTGGGCCACGACTTCTCGGAGCCAATGCTGGAGAAGGCGGCAGCCACCCTGGCGGAGTTCGGCGCGCGGGCGAGCTTCTGGCGCGGCGACCTCACGGACCCGAACTGGGCAGACGGCATCGGCGGTCCGTTCGACGCGGTGGTGTCGGCGCACGCCATCCACAACGTGCGGTCTCACTCCACGATCGCCGCGGTGTACTCGACGGCGTGCCAGCTGCTGGCGCCCGGCGGATGGTTCGTGAACCTCGAGATCATCGATCCCGCTGGGCCGGCGACGGGAGCTGCGTACGGTCGACTGCGCACTGGCGCGATCGGTGTTCGAGCGCCGCACGAGCCCGGCCACGACCTGGCCGCGGCGACGCTCGTCGACCACCTGCGCTGGCTGACCGACGCCGGCTTCGCCGAAGTCGACTGCCTCTGGAAGGACGCCCGCCAGGCGCTCCTCGTCGGCGTCGCGGCGCGCTGACACACGACGTTCTGTCCGTAGCGATCGCCTCACAACGATCGATCACTACGGACAGTTCGGCGGTTGGCGTCAGGAGCGGGCTTGGGCGAGCGCGATCGCCGACGCCGCGAAGTTCGCCATCACTTGGATCAGGTCGCGATCGGCGGGGTCGAAGTGCTGGCGCTCCTCCTGGGACGTCATCACCATGTCGCCCATCGTCGTGCCCTGCACGATGAGCGGGAAGTGGCAACCCGACTGCACGCCGTAGACGGTGGCGAAGCGGATCTCACCGTCCTTGATCTCCGCCGCGTCGCGCTCGATGCGCGCCTCGCCCGACCCGATGACGAGCGCCACCAGTGACTTGTCGTCGCCCTCCGTGACGTCCAGGCGCTTCTCGTGCTCCCACGATTCCTTGAACTCCCTCGCCGGGTAGTGGGCGATCACCCGCGCCACCTCGCGTGCGTCGTCGACCCACCAGAAGCGGCAGTACCAAGCATCGAACAGCTCGACGTACGCCTCGCCGATCGTCATCCCGACCTCGCTCGGCGACGCATCAGCTCGGGATCTCCCGCGCCAGCTGGGCAAGGCGGGCGAGCGTGCGCTCGGTCAGGCCTTCCCGGTAGGCACGGACGGGGGTTTCTGCTGCAGACGTCATCGTCTTCCCTTCGTGGGTGGTGGTGGTTGTTGGGGTCAGTTGAGCCAGCGGGTGGCGCGCCGCTCGAACTTCGAGAACACCCAGTTCGTCACGACGGCGATGATCAGCACGACGAGGCTGACGGCCAGCACCTTGGCGGAGTCGAGCTGGCTGCCGTACGTCGACGCCAGCCCGCCGAGCCCGGTCAGCGCGATGAAGACCTCGCCGTTGATCATGCCCTTGATGGCGCGACCGAGTCCGAGGCGCATCCCTTCGAGGGTGAGCGGCGCTGAAGCCGGGAGCAGCACGCGGCGGGCCAACGTCACCTCGGAGCAGCCGAACGAACGCGCCATCTCGATGAGCCCGGGATCGACCGTTCGCACACCGGCTGACGTGTTGATGATGACGATCGGCAGGGCGTAGGCGACGACCACGGCGATGCGCGTTTCGTCGCCCAGGCCGAAGATGGCGAAGAAGATCGGCGCGAGGATCAACGACGGCGTGAACAGCGCGGCCTCGACGAAGACGTCGAGCGCGGCCTCGACGACGCGGAAGCGGCCCATGAGGGCGCCGACGACGAGGCCGACGACGGCAGAGACGCCGAAGCCGATGCCGAGCGAGCGCAGGCTGGCGAGCACGTTCTCGATGAGCAGCCCGCGGTCGTAGATCTCACCGAGCGCGATCACCACGTCGCTGAAAGGAGGCAGCCAGGGCGAGTTGAACAGTCGCGGGACGAGCTCCCATAGTCCCAGGAGCAGGACGATCGACAGCAACTCGGGCGGTAGCCAGTGGCGGCGGGCGCCACCACTGATCGGCCGCATCGCGTCCGACGGTGCGTCGTCGACCATGACGTCGCCCTCGGTGCGGGCCATCACCGCGCCGCCGGCTCGAACGACCATCAGGAGGCCACCTCGTCGTGCATCCCCCGCAGCTCGTCCCACAGCTCGGCCTTCAGATCGGCGAACTCGCTCGAGCGCTCGATCTCGCGCGTCCGCGGGCGTGACAGCGGGTTGACGACGATCCGGTGCACCCGCCCCGGCCGCGGCGACATGACGACGATCCGGTCGCTCAGGAACAGCGCTTCGTCGATGCTGTGGGTGATGAAGACCGCCGTCTTGCGCTCGCGCTCCCAGATCTCGAGCAGCTGCTCCTGCAGGATCCGGCGGGTCTGCTCGTCGAGTGCGCCGAACGGTTCGTCGAGCAGCAGGATCCGTGGATCGACAGCGAGGGCACACGCCAGGCCCACGCGCTGTTGCATCCCACCCGACAGCTCCTTCGGCAGCCGCTTCTCGAATCCTTCGAGACCAACCATCCTGATGAACTCGCGCGCTGTCTCCAGCCGCTCCTTGCGGTTGGCGCCGCGCAGCTGCAGCCCGAAGGCGACGTTCGACTGGATGTCGAGCCACGGGAGCAAGGCGAAGCTCTGGAACACGATGGCGCGGTCCGGGCCAGGGCCGTCGACGGACTTGCCGTCGATCGTGACGTCGCCCTCGTCGAGCTCGATGAGCCCGCCGATGATCCGCAGCAGCGTCGTCTTGCCGCAGCCGCTCGGGCCCAGGATCGACACGAACTCCCGGTCCCTGACGTCGAACGAGATGTGATCGAGCGCCTGGACCGGATTGCCGTCACGCCCGACGAACGTCTTGGAGCCGTCGCGAACGGAGATCCCCGAGCGCACATCGGCGCGCTCACCGGCGTCGAGATCAGACCTGGGCTGCATTGGCCCACGGCACCAGACGGCGTTCGAGCGCCCGCATCCCGAACAGGATGAGCACGGATTCGAGGATGACCGCCAACACGACGGCGAACACCAGCCCGGCTTGGAACTGACCACGGAAGCGCAGCATGAGGCCGCCGACGCCGGCGGGCACCATGAGGAGCTCGACGACCACCATGCCGGCGATCGCCCGGGCCAGCCCGATGCGCAGCCCGGCGATGATGCCGGGCATGGCGCCGCGCAGCAAGATGAACCGCCAGACCTGACGCTCGTTGGCGTCGAAGGCCCGCGCCATCTCGATGAGGGACGGATCGACACCACGCACGCCGGCCCGCGTGTTCAGCGCGATGAAGACCCAGCAGAACAGCACCACCACGATGACTCGCGACGTCATCCCGATGCCGAACCCGAGGATCAGCAGCGGGGTCAGCGGTGCGATCGGCAAGGCCAACAAGAGGATCGCCCACGGGTTCATGAATCGCCCGAAATAGGCCCACCGCGCCATTGCCAATCCGATGGGGATCGCCGTCACAACCGCCAACGGAAACCCGATGACAACTGCCTTGTTGCTCTCCCACAGCGGACCCCAGAGCTCGCCGTCCTGGAACATGAGTTGGAAGAGCGCGCGAACGGTTTCCGTGAACGTCGGGATCAGGAGCGAGTCGCTCCGCACCGCGAGGATCTGCCAGACCGCGGCAAAGGCGCCGAACACGAGAACACGTATCGCGATTACGCCGCCCCGCCGATCGGTGATCGGACGGTGGCGGCGTTTTCGGCCGGAGGCGACGTGAACGTCGCGCGTCAGGACCTCGGTCACTAGCTTCCGACGTACTCGTTTGCGGTCATCAACGGGCCGAGGTCAGCAGCCTGTTCAACAGTCATGCCAGGTTCGAGCCCACCGGTGTTCACAAAGAAGTCGAGGCTGTAGGCGACCTTCTCCTCGGTCAAGCCGCCGTCCTCGAAGAAGATGCCCAGTCCGCTGTACGCGTCGATCACCGCATCCAGCGCGGCCTCGTCGTAACCCTCCAGGTGGTCGAGCGCAGGCTGGCGGAGCGACTCGAGGTCGGCGTTGGCCTCTCGGTTGGTCACGAGGAGGTGGGCGAGGAACGCGCTCAGCAGCTCGCTGTTCTCCTCCAGCCACGGGCGGGCGACCGCGTAGGTGGCGGTCGTCAGCTCTGGCAGCGTCGACTTGATGTCGGCCAGGATGTGGGCGGACGTGTCCTGGTTCTGCGTGGCCACGAGCCAGTCCTCGACCTGCACGATCGTGGCGTCGATCTGGCCGCCCACCATGGCCGCGGCGCGGTTGGCGGAGCCCTCGAGGACGAAGTAGCTCGGTTCGACACCGCATTCCTGCTCGACGTAGGTCTTCAGCATGTAGGTGCTGACCGAGGCCTCGCTCTGGTAGGGCACCTGCTTCCCGGCGAGGTCCTCGCAGGACTGGATGTCCTCCTGCGCCACCACGATCCAGTCGTTGGCCGATCGTTCACCGACGAGTGCGAGCGGCGCTCCCTCCTGGATCGCCGTCAGTGTGGCGAGCGGATTACCACTGGTGAACTGCACCGCATCAGACAGCAATGCCTCGGTCTGAAGGGCCTGATCGGAGAAGATCTCGGTGCCGATGTCCCAGCCTTCGGCGTTCAACTTGTCGATGGTCATGAGGATCGGCAGGTCCGAGAATCCGGGCGCTGCAGGGAAGCCGACCGTGAAGCTGAGATCTCCTTCAGGCGTCGGAATCTCGCCCGCCGCAGCGGCCGCAGTCGTGTCCGGCGCCGCAGCGGTCGTCTCTGCTGCCGCAGCGGTCGTTTCGGCTTCCGCCGCAGTCGTCTCCGCTGCCGCCGCGGTCGTCTCGGCCGCAGCAGCGGTCGTTTCCGCGGCGCTCTCGGAACCAGAATCGTCGTCATCGGAACCACAACTGACGGCGAACACCATTGCCGCTGCCGTGAACATCCCCAAGGCCGTGTGCTTGCGCATTGATCTCCCCCCAGAGAACTCGCGTGCTTGGGATGCTGTATACAGCATCCCGGACGAGGCTGTCAAAGGTCAGCGGCGGCTCCAGGTGACAAGGCGCGTTCTGGGCGCGGAGATTCTCGAATCCGAGAACGTGCGCGCCCAGATGGGCGGTTGAGACGCTCCGCGCCCAGAAGGGCGGAGCGCTTGCGGGTCAGTCGCGGTCGATGACGACGTCGACGACCACCGAGCGGCCCTCCTCGCGCACGACGGAGACGGCGCGGGCCAATGCCTTGGGCAGCTCGGCCGTTTCGGTCACCGGGCCGATCCCCTCGACGCCCTGGGCCGAAGCCAGTTGCGCGAAGTCGACGGCGGGGTCGTCGAGGTCGATCCCGGGTGAAGGCTCGAGCTCCGGGCGGCCGCGGAGGTGCGCCATCGTCTGCTGGTGGATGCGGTCCTTGCCGTACGTCCGGTTGTTGACGACGACGAACAGCGCCGCGATGCCGTGGTGGGCTGCCGTCCAGAGCGCGGACGCCGTGTACAGCAGGTCGCCGTCGGGCTGGAGGTCGATGACCAACGTGTCGTCGTCCCGGTGGGCGAGCGCCGCGCCCAGCGTGGCGCCGACGCCGTACCCCAGCCCGCCGCCACCCGAGTAACCGAGATAGCAGTTGAACTCCGTGAACGGCCAAGCCTTGCGCGCCGCACCGCCGAGGATGCCATGCGCCAGCTGCCACGGGCCTTCCTGCACGAGCGGCGCCAGTTCGACCGCCAGGCGGGCGCGCGTCAACGCACCGTCGCCGCCAGCCGCTGGCAGCGTCGACGCCGCCGGGGTCAGCCGCGCCTCGAGGGCGGTGCGGCGGTCCCGCCGATCACCGGCCCGCTCCGCCACGAGCTCGGCGAGTACGGGCAGGGCCACGGACGTGTCGGCGAGCAACATCAGCTCGGCGCCCACCACCGACTCCCGGTCGTTGAAGCCCCGGTGCATGAGCTCGGTGAGGCTCATGCCCACGATCGGCGTTCCCGCTGGCATCAGGTCGCGCGACCCGTGGGTCTCGAGGTCGATCTCCGACACGGCCCATCTGACGTCGCGCAGGTCGAGCGCGACGACGAGATCGGCGTCGCGCAGCAGCGCCTTGTGGTGGTTGGTGCCGTCGGCCCAGTGGTCCGATGGGAAGTTGTGCCGCGAGCCCAGGTCGACCACCGGAGCGACGGCCGCCTCGGCCAGCGCGATCAACCCCCGGTACCCGGCCTCGGAGCGGCCGACGAAGTCAGCGAGGATCACCGGTCGCTCGGCGGCGACGATCAGGTCGGCCAGGCGCTCGAGGTCGGGCAGCGGCGCCGTGATCGGGTTGGGCAGCGGCGAGAGCAGGTGCTCGAACTGCGTGTTCAGGCGCCGGCTCCTCCTGCAGCAGCGCGTCCATGGCGACGAACGTCGGCCCTTCCGGACTCGTCATCGCGAGGCGGTGTGCCCGGACGAGGCTGCTCGTCATCGCGTCGAGGCTGATCGGCTCGTCGTCCCACTTGACGAAGTCGCGCACCACGAGGCTGTGGCTGCGGGTGGCGTGGATCCAGTCGATCCACGGCCGGCGGCGGGCGGCGTCGGCGGGACCCGACCCGCCGAGGACGAGCATCGGGACCTGGTCGACCCAGGCGTTGAACACGCCCATCGCGCCGTTCTGCAGCCCGACGAGGTCGTGCAGCATCACCGCCATCGGCTCGCCTGCCGCCTTGGCGTAGCCGTGGGCGAGGGACACCGCCACGCCTTCGTACATCGTCAGCACCATCTCCGGGCTGTCGCGATGAGCGAGCGAATCGTGCAGCCCACGCAGCGAGGCACCGGGGTTCAGTGCGGCGTAGCGGATGCCCAGCCGTTCGAGCAGCTCGACAGCCACGTCACTGCCGTATCGCGTCATGGTCCCTCCCCGGAGCGTCGTCTCGGCGCTCTCGCCGCGCAGTATGCAGTCAACCACGATCTCCTGACCAAGGCGAGAGGAGCCCTCGAATGCCCCTGACCAGTCCGGTACTCGGCACGATCGGCGTGTTCACGTTCGCCCTCGAACAGCTGCCCGCCGCGCAGGCTGCGCAGGCGACGTCCGAGATCGAGGCGCTCGGCTACGGCGCGGTGTGGATCCCCGAGGCGCGCGGCAAGGAGGCGTTCACGCACGCCGCCCTGCTGCTCGGCGGCTCCGACCGCATCGCCGTCTGCACGGGTGTCGCCAGCATCTGGGGTCGCGACCCGATGACCGCGGCGGCCGCGATGAGCACCGTCGGCGAGGCCTTCCCGAACCGCCTGGTCGTCGGGCTCGGCGTCAGCCACCGCACGATCGTCGAGCAGCTGCGCGGCCAGACCTACACGTCGCCGGTGCGGACGATGGAGCGCTACCTCGAACGGCTCGGCTCGGCGGCGTACGAGGCGGTGCGCCCGGCGCACGCGCCGCCGGTCGTGCTGGCCGCACTGGGGCCGCGCATGCTGCAGCTCGCCGCGAGCACTGCCGGCGCGCACACGTACTTCGTGCCGGCCGAGCACACGGCGCAGGCCCGGCAACTCCTCGGTCCGGAGCGACTGCTGGCGGTGGAGCACGCCGTCGTGGCGGAGACCGACCCGGCGCAGGCCCGCCACCTCGCCCGGCTGTACACGTCTCGCTACCTCCGTCTCGAGAACTACCGGAACAACCTGGTGCGCCTCGGCTGGCCTGAGGACGAGCTCACCGACGGCGGCAGCGATCGCGTCGTCGACGCGCTCGTCGCCTGGGGCGACGAGGACACGATCCGCGACCGGGTGCGGGCCCATCTCGACGCCGGTGCCGACCATGTCTGCATCCAGGTGTTGCGGGAGGACCGCGCCGAGCTCGGTCTGGAGGAGCTGAGCGCGCTGGCGCCCGTGCTATGCGATTGACGCGCTCGATTGGGTTCGGCGCGACTCCTCAGAGGGCCTGCAGCCGCGGCAGCGACTCCCTCAGCCACGCCTCCGTCACCTCGTCTCGCGGGCGGACGTGGACACGGTCGATGCCCAGACCGGCCAGCGTGGCGAACCGCTCGAGCATGCCGTCGCCGGTGTCGACGGCGCGCAGCAGCTCCCGCTCGACCGTGGCCGCTGTGCCCCCGGACATCCCGGCCAGCTCCTCACGGAACCGCTCGAGGTCCTGCGCGCTCTCGGCCACCGTGATGTTGGCCGTCGTCGAGAAGACGAGCTCGTTGCCGGCCTCCTCGGCCGAGCGACGTGCCAGGTCGATGCGGGCGGCGAGCTGCTGCTCGTCGTTGACGTTCTCCTCGTCGAGCACCGGCCGGCCGTCGTCCATCACCTCGAGCAGGTCGATGCGGTTCGCCACACGCGCCGCCGCCTGGAGCAGCCGCGGCCGCGCCGCACCGACCATCACGGCCGGCACGTGGGGTGTCGGCTCCCACTCGATGTCGCACATCGCCCGATAGAAGCGGCCCTCGAACGACACCGTGCCCTGCTGTTCGAGCATCGCCCGGCAGATCGTGGCCGCTTCCACGAGCCGCGCCACGCGCTCCGCGGGCGGGCCGAGCGCGAGGCCCATCGCTTCGTGCTCGGGGCGATACCAGCCCGTCCCGAGGCCGAGCTCGGCTCGCCCGCCCGAGATTCGGTCGATCGTCGCCACCGCCTGGGCGCACTCGGCGGGGTGACGCATCCCGGCGGCGAGCATGGTCTGGGTCAGCAGGACCTGTTCGGTGGCGACCGCCGCGGCGGCGAGCCCGGACAGCGCGTGTGAGACGGCGTGCGGTGTCTGCGGTGCGAGCCCGGAGAAGAAGTGGTCGATGACACGGACGCCGTCGAAACCGGCGGCCTCGGCGGCACGGGCCTCACCGACCGGGTCGAATCCGAGCGCCCTACCGATGACCTTCATATGCACTGCATCCTTGCCGGTCTTGCGACTCGACAGCAGCTTGCTGCCCTTCGCGTCTACGGTATACTGTAGGCAGAATCCCAGACGCGGACTCCCGGACGCTTCGCACGTCCCGTCAGGAGTTCTCTCGACCCAGGAGGAAGTCAGTGCGCGACGGGTACAGGATCATCGACACCGACACGCACGTCTGGCCGTCGATGGAGGTGCTGAAGCGGCACGCGGATGCAGAGCTGCTGGCCAAGTGGGACGATGCCCTCGGCAAGTACGAGCGCACGGTCGCCAAGCCGTTGACGTTCGGCGACCCGCTCGAACCGTGGACCAACCTGAGCATCCAACCTCGTGCCTACAAGCGCGAGATCGGCGAGAAGTCCCAGGGTGAGGAGGAGCTCGGCGCCGGCGGCAAGGCCGCCCTCGAGGGCAAGATCCGCAACCTGGAGATCACCGAGCGTTCGCCTCGCGTGGGCGTCGGTCACGACAACTCGGAGGGCCGCCTGGAGGACATGGACCGGGAGGGCATCGACGTGCACCTCCTGATCCCCGGCACGTGGCCGCAGTCGGCGACGGTGCTGCCGCCCGACATCGCCGTGGGGCTCTACGAGGCGTATGCCCGGTACATGTGGGACTTCTGCTCGCCCGACCCGTCGCGCCTCAAGAGCGCGCTGATCGTGACGGCCGCCGATCCCGAGTGGTCGGCGAAGCACATCAAGAACAACGCCGCGCAGCCCTCGCTGTCGTCGGTGATGGTGACGCTGCCGCAGGGCACGCCGATCGACGATCCCGACCTCGAGCCGATCTGGGCGGCGATGGCCGACGCCGACCTGCCGATCCTGCACCACTCCTTCTTCTACGAGCCGCCGTACTTCCCCGGCTACCGGGACGTGTGGGACAACATCGTGGTCGCTCGCAGCGCCGCCCACCCGTGGGGCGCCCAGCTCATCGTGGCCTACCTGCTGCTGAGCGGCGTCTTCGATCGCTACCCGAACCTGCGCATCGGCTTCTCGGAGACCGGAGTGGGCTGGCTGCCCCAGTGGCTGCTGCGCCTCGACATGCAGTCCCGCCACCTGATCGGCGCCGGCCCCGCGCTGAAGCGCAAGCCGTCCGAGTACGCCGCCGCGGGCCACGTGTTCTGCGGCATCGAGCTGTACGAGGGTGAGCCCGTCGCCAAGTTCGTCAACGAGGTGCTCGGCGACGGCGTGCTGATGTACCAGTCCGACTACCCGCACGCGCAGTGCCAGTTCCCGGACTCCCCGGCCATCCCCCTCGCGTTCAGCGAGCTCACCGAGGCGCAGCGGGTAGCCATGTTCAGCGGGAACGCCGAGCGCTTCATGCGCATGTGATCCAGGCGCGATCGTGACGTCCATCAACCGAACCGACCAGTAGAGGTAACGAATGCCGGAGCGAGAGCAGACCCGACTGCGAGAGCGGGATCGGGCAGCAGAGAACCAGCACCCGTACGAGGTGTTCTTCGACGCGTTCAAGGAGCGCCGCGGCCAGGCCGAGAACGGCCAGATCGTCATCAAGGGCAAGGACCTTCCGTGGCAGCAGTCGCGCCAGGGCCGCAGCAAGTACTTCCTCCACCTGCGGGCGGAGGACCGCGCCATGCAGGACTGGATGCTGTTCCAGAAGGACATCATGACCGAGTCCGGGGCGCACACCCACCAGGGCGGCCTCGTGATCTACGTGACGAGGGGCGCCGGGTACAGCGTGTTCGACGGCGTCGAATACCACTGGAAGCCAGGTGACCTCTTGATCCTGCCGGTCAAGCCCGGCGGCGTCGAGCACCAGCACTTCAACTACGACGACGACAACAGCAGCCAGTGGGTGGCGTTCATCTTCATTCCGTTCCTCTTCCAGACCGGCTCGATGCTGGCCCAG
Source organism: uncultured Acidimicrobiia bacterium (assembly GCA_963774125.1). GTDB lineage: Bacteria > Actinomycetota > Acidimicrobiia > Acidimicrobiales > Ilumatobacteraceae > JALZMG01. The sequence continues at coordinate 1,528,844 of CAVZDR010000005.1, read as the reverse complement.
GTCAAGGAGCAGTCGAACTGGCGGGATGCGGCGGCGCAGGAGCAGGACGGCACGCTCGACCCCATCGCCGAGGTCACCGCGGCGATCGGTGCCCGCGCCAAGGCAGGTGAGTGATGGCAGGCAAGACGCTCTACGAGCAGACCTTCGAGGAGGCCAAGGCCGAGCGCGAGCGGCGGTCCCGGGCCAAGAACCTCATCGGCCGGGATGACGCCCACTATGAGCTCAGCCCCATGGGCCACATGCGCTGGTACCTCCACCCCCACCTGGAGGAGCCGAGCACCCGCGCCCTGTACTTCCACGAGCTCGAGATCCCGCAGGGCTCGAACAGCGGGAAGCTCTACTGCCAGGGCGGTGTCGCCCACTTCGTCATCCTCGGCTCCGGGTACACGGTCGTCGACGGCAAGTCCCATGAGTGGGAGACCGAAGACGCCATCGTCATCCCCATCAAGGAGTCGGGCGTGACGTACCAGCACTTCAACACCGGCGTCGGTCCGGCGCGGATGCTCGTGTGCTGGCCCAACCTGGACTCGGCGATCAGCGCCGAGGGTGGGGTGGCCATGGAGGTCATCGAGCCCTGCCCCGAGTTCCCGGGCTGAGGTCGGCCAGATGGTGAGGTCAGCGACGAACGCGGGGAGCGTGCTCGACACGGCGATCGGCATCGCCGCCCGCCCGGCCCCGGGAGTGGAGCTCGGTGCCAACGACGTCGCCGTACCGGGCAACGTGCTCGCCGCGATCGGCGCGCAGCCGGGGGACGTCGCTCACGTGAGCTCCGAGTCGGCAGGCGTGTGGGCGCGGCTGCACGCCAGCCGTGAGGTCGACCAGCCCGATGGCGGGGCCTTCGTGCTGCGCCTCGGGCGCATGCTGTGGCCGCAACTCGGCGTGAAGCCGGGTCAGCCGCTGAGCATCGGCCGGGCCGGCTCGCTGCCGGTCGCCACCGAGCTGCGCCTCACACCGCCGTTCAACCTGACATTCAAGACGCACGAACGGATGCTCAACCGTCTGCGCGAGGACCGCACGCCCCTGTACCCGGGGATGCGGGTGCTGGCGGACGTCTTCTCCGGCGGCGCCGGGATGATCGTCCGGGTCGACAGCGTGACCCCCTCTCCCGCCATCCTCGGCGAGGACACCGAGGTCGAGCTGCACAAGGCCGACCCAGCGGTGTCCGAGCGCCACATCGGCTTGGCCGACGTCGGTGGCATGGAGCCCATCATCAAGCGGCTCCGCGAGCTGGTTGAGCTGCCGCTGCTGCGGCCGGGCTTCTACCGGCGGCTCGGCGTGCGCCCGCCCAAGGGCGTCCTCCTCTACGGGCCGCCCGGGACCGGCAAGACCCTCACCTGCCGCGCCCTGGCCAACGAGCTCGGCGTCAGCGCGTTCAAGATGGCCGCGACGGAGCTCGTCGGCAACGTCCAGGGCGAGACGGAGGCCAACCTCCGACTGCTCTTCTCGCGTGCCCTCGCCCATGCGCCGTCGCTCGTGCTGATCGACGAGTTCGACGTCATCGCCACCCATCGCGAGCGCCTCGCGTCGCAGAGCGACGTGCGAGCCGCCAGCCAGCTGCTGACGTTGATGGACGGTCTGGAAGAGGTCGACGGCATCGTGCTCGTGGCGACGACCAACCGCGTCCAGGCCATCGACCCGGCGTTCCGGCGACCAGGCCGCTTCGAGGAGGAGATCTTCGTCGGGCCGCCCTCGGAGGAGAGCCGAGCCGAGATCCTCTCGATCCACACACGTGAGATGCCACTGTCCCGCTCGGGTCAGGAAGCGATCGGCGAGCTGGCCGCCGCCACGGGTGGCTTCGTCGGCGCCGACATCATGCACCTCGCCCGCTCAGCCGGCCTCGAGGCTGCCCGTCGCCTGGCCAAGAACCGGCAAGGCTTCGAGGCCGCCGACTTCCTGGAGGGCCAGCAGGTCTCGATCGAGCGGGAGGACTTCGAGAACGCGCTGCGAACCGTGCGCCCGAGCGTCCTGCGCGACGTCGTGACGCGCATGGAGCGGATCGCCTGGCCGCAGATCGCTGGTCTCCCCGATCTGAAGGACCGGCTGATCGAGGTGGCCGGCCGGGCGCTCGACCTCGGCGGTGCCAGCCAGCAGGGTGTCCTGCTCTACGGCCCACCTGGCTCCGGCAAGAGCGCCATCGCCCACGCCCTCGCCACCGAGCTCGGCGCCAACCTCGTCACCATCGAGGGCAGCCGCGTGTTCAACCAGTGGCTGGGCGAGTCGGAGGAAGCGGTGCGCGCCCTCTTCCGCCGGGCCCACGAAGCCCGTCCGGCAATGCTCCTGCTCGATCAGCTCGACGCGCTCGCGCCGGTGCGCGCCGGCGAGACCGGTGAACGCACGGACGAGCGGGTCGTGTCCGCGCTGCTCGCCTCGATCGACGACGTGCTGGCCGAAGGCGGCGTCTTCGTCATCGGCGTCACCAGCCGCCCCGAGCTGATCGATCCCGCCGTCGTCCGTTCGGGTCGACTCGGCCTCCACCTGGAGGTGCCGCTTCCCGACGAGGACCGCCGCCGCGCGCTGCTGGTGGAGCTGGCGGCCATCGAGGACGTCCAGCTCGATCCGGGCTCGCTCGACGAGCTCGTCGAAGGCCTCCATGGCTGGAGCGCCGCCGACGTTGCCGCACTCGTGCGCGAAGCGGCCCAACAGGCCGCGCTCGAGCATCGCGACATGACGCGGGACGACATCGTCGACGCACTGCCTTCGATGACCAGGCTGTGAGCCGGAGCGGGGGCGATGGAGGAGATCCGCGTCCCTTCGACATTCCCGTCTCCCGCCGACGTGCGCGGCCGGAGGATCGTGATCACCGGGGCCTCGCGTGGCCTCGGACGTGTTCTCGCCACCGGGCTGGCCCAGGCCGGCGCCCGCGTCGCGCTCGTCAGCCGCGATCGCGATGCGCTCGTCGCGCTTGCCGCTGACCTGCCAGGCGGCGCGCTGGTGCGCGCCGGGGACGTGACGGATCCGGACTTCGACGAGCAGGTCGCTGACGAAGTCGTCGCCGAGCTCGGCGGCCTGGACGTGTGGATCGCCAACGCCGGCGTGTCCCCGGTCTTCGCCGGGCCGCTGAAGACCCCGACCGACACGTGGCGCCAAGTGATCGACGTCAACCTGAGCGGTGTCTTCTACGGCGCGCGGGCGGCAGCGCGTGTGATGGGCGAGGGTGGCCGGATCATCGCCACCGGCTCCGTGCTCGCCGAGCGACCGAAGCGGGGACTGGCCGCCTACTCCGCGGCCAAGGCCGGCGTCGTCGCGCTGGCGAAGTCGCTGGCGCTCGACCTCGGGCCACGCGGGATCACGGTCAACGTCGTGAGCCCGGGCTGGTTCGACTCACCGCTCGCCAGCGGCTTCATGGCCAACGAGCGGCTGGAAGCCGAGATCCTCGGGCACACCGCGCTCGGACGGTGGGGGCAGGGCGAAGACCTGCTGGGTGCGTACCTGTTCCTGTGCTCTGACGCCTCCGCGTTCGTGACCGGAACGGTGGTCACCGTCGACGGGGGGTACCTCTGCGCATGAAGGCGCTCGTCTGGCACGACCGCGGCGACCTACGCATCGAGGACGTCCCCGAGCCGCCCGACCCCGGTCCGGGCGAGGCCGTGGTGCAAGTCGCGTACTGCGGCATCTGCGGAACGGACATCCACGAGTACACGCAGGGGCCGGTGATGATCCGCACCCGCCCGCACCCGTTGACCGGCGCGGTTCCACCGCTCGCCCTCGGCCACGAGCTGTCCGGCCGCCTCGTCGCGCTGGGCTCGCCCGTCGACGGGCTCGAGACCGGCGCTCGTGTGACGGTCGATCCCTGCTGGAGCTGCGGGGTCTGTTACTGGTGCCGGCGCGGCGAGTACCACATCTGCCGGCTGGGCGGGGCCGTCGGCCTGGCGTCGAACGGCGCGCTCGCCGAGTACGTCACCGTGCCGCTGTCGGGGATCGTGCAGCTTGCCTCGAACGTCGGCGACCGGGTCGGCGCGCTGACCGAGCCCCTCGCCGTCGGCCTCCATGCCGTCACCCGGGGCGGCGTCCGCCCCGGCGACACCGTGCTGATCTCCGGCTTCGGGCCCATCGGCGCGGCGGTGCTCCTGGCCGCCGTGGTGGCCGGTGCGGCGACCGTGCTCGTCAGCGAGCCACTGCCCGGTCGGCGGCAGGCGGCGCTCGCCCTCGGCGCCACCGACGTCCTCGATCCCGGCGAGGTCGACGTGCGCCGCGAGCTGTTCGCCCGCACGAGTGGGATCGGGCCCGACGTCGTGTTCGAGTGCTCGGGCGTCCCCGCGCTGTTGGCCGCTGCCGTCTCGACGGTGCGCAGGGGCGGCCGGGTGGTCGTGACCACCGTCGGGCATGGTGCGGCGGAGGTGAAGACGAACGACATCGTGCTGTACGAGCGCACGGTCATCGGCAGCCTGGGCTACCAGCACGACCTACCGCGAGTGGTCGAACTGCTGGCCAACGGGCGGCTCGTCGCGGACGCGCTGATCACGTCGGTGGTCCCCCTCGACGAGGCCGTTCCCGGCGCGTTCGACGTCCTCGTTGGTGACCGAGGGTCGCAGCTCAAGGTGCTCGTCGAGGTCGGAGGGTGACGTGGACTTCTCGCTGACCGAGGACCAGTTGGCGCTCAAGCAGCTCTGCCACGACTTCGCGGCCAAGGAGATCGCGCCGCACGCCGCGGAGTGGTGGGACAAGGAAGTCTTCCCGTCGCACGTCTTCATGGCCATGGGTGAGCTCGGCCTGATGGGCCTGCTCGTACCGGAGCAGTACGGCGGCACCAACGCCGGCGCGGTCGCCTACGTCGCAGCGATGGAGGAGATCGGCGCCGCCGATCAATCGGTCGCCGCCGCGTGGAACGCCCACACCACGATCGCCAGCCTGCCACTGCTGGCCTTCGGCACTGAGGAGCAGAAGCAGCGCTGGCTGCGGCCGCTCGCCGAAGGCCGCCGGTTGGGTGCGTTCGGACTCACCGAGCCAGAGGCCGGCTCCGACGCCGCCGGCATCCGCACGCGGGCCGTGCGGGACGGCAACGAGTGGGTCATCAACGGCACGAAGATGTTCATCTCGAACGCCGGCACCGAGATCTCCCTCGGCGTCACGATCCTCGCCGTCACGGGGGAGAACGACGACGGCTCCAAGCGATACGGGTCGATCTTCATCCCCGACGGCACGCCCGGCTACCGCAAGGGCGAGCACCTCAAGAAGGTCGGTTGGCACAGCCTCGACACCCGCGAGCTCGTGTTCGACGACTGTCGCGTACCGGCCGACCACCTCGTCGGGGAGGAGGGCCACGGCCTGCGCCAGTTCCTCGACGTCCTCGGGGCGGGCCGCATCTCCGTCGCCGCGCTGTCCTTGTCGCTGGCGTCGGCGGCGCTGACCATGGCACTCGACTACGCCACCGAGCGGCGGCAGTTCGGCCGGCCGATCTCACAGTTCCAGGCGATCCAGCACAAGCTGGCCGACATGGCCACCGAGGTCGAGGCGGCCCGCTGGCTCGTCTTCCGCGCGGCATGGCTCTACGACGCCGGCCTGCCGTACGCCAAGGAGGCGGCGATGGCCAAGCTCTACGCATCCGAGGTCGCCAACCGCGTGGTCTCCGAGGCAGTCCAGGTGCACGGCGGCTACGGCTTCATGCGCGAGTACCCGATCGCCCGCTTCTACTGCGACGCCAAGATCCTGGAGATCGGCGAGGGCACGAACGAGATCCAGCGCAGCGTGATCGCCCGCGCCCTCGGGTGCTGACATGACCGACACCAGCGGCACCGACCAGACCGGTTTTGAATCCCGGTCAACACCGAAAACGAGGGTGAATCCGCCGAAGAATCGCGAGCACTCAGCTCGCGAGAATTCTCTGGCAGATTCACCCTCGCAAACGAGCTTGACCGGGATTCAAAACCGGATCGGGCATGGCACGGGCACCGTGCACCGGCGCGACGAGGGACACGTCGCGTGGCTGATCATCGACAATGTCGGGCGGGCCAACTCGCTGTCGTCCGGCGTCGTGCGAGCGCTGCGATCCCACCTCCTCGAGGCCGGCCGGGACGAGCAGGTGCGTTGCATCGTCATCGCGTCGGAGGGGCCGACGTTCTCCGCCGGCGCCGACCTGGCGACGCTGGACGACGGCGCCCGAGAGCTGCTCGAGCTCGATGTGTTCGGGTTGTTCGAACAGATCGAGCGGGTCGAGCGGCCAGTCATCGCGTCCGTGCAGGGCGCCGCGCTCGGCGGAGGTTTCGAGCTCTGCGTAGTCGCCGACCTCGTCGTCGCGGCCGAAGTGGCGACGTTCGGCCTCCCGGAGACGCAGCCTCGGGTTGGCGCCCGGCATCGCGTTGATCCGCCTGCCCCAACTCGTCGGCCGCCACCGGGCGAAGGAGATCTCACTCACCGCTCGGAGGTGGACGGCGGCCGAGGGGCTCGAGCTCGGCTTCGTGAACCGGGTCGTGCCGGCGGCGGAGCTGACCGTCGCGACCCGTCGTCTGGCGGAGGAGGTCGCGGGGCGGGCGCCGCTCGCCGTGCGGCTGGTCAAGCGCGGCTACAACCACCCGCTCGGCGGTCCGGATTGGACGCTCGTACGGGAAGGGATGGGAAGGTTGTTCGTGTCCGAAGATCTCGGCCGCGGGCTCACCGCGTTCCGCGGTCGCAACGATCCGGTCTTCGAGGGCCGGTGACGAACCTGGAGGAGATGGGACCACTATGGCCAAGTTGACGTTGGAGGAGGCTCGCCAGCTGGTGCGGGCGGGGCTGGTGTCGGCGAAGGAGCAGGGCGTCGGCATGGCGATCGCGGTCGTCGACGCGGCCGGCTACCTCGTCGCCTTCGAGCGATCCGACGACGCACCGTGGATCGTGTCCGAGATCGCGTGGCGCAAGGCGCGGACCTCGGCCGCGTTCGGCAAGCCGAGCGGTGACCGGGAGCAGGCGTGGGCCGAGCGGCCCTTCTTCGCCGGCAGCGTGATCGGCCTCGGCGACTACGTCGTCGGCAAGGGCGCCGTGCCACTCATCCACGACGGCGAAGTCATCGGGGCGGTGGGCGCCAGCGGCGGTCACCCGGACCAGGACCTCGTCGCCGCCGAGGCCGCAGCTGCGGCACTGACGCGAGCGTGACACCGACCGGCCCCGCCGCAGCGGGCGTCGCGTCCGGGCACCCGGACGCCGCGGCGGCCGGCCTCGCCGCGCTCACGGCAGGTGGGAGCGCGGTCGACGCCGCATTGTCGGCGGCGTTCACCCAGTGGGTCGTCAACGCGCCGCTGTGCGGTCCGGGCGGCGATCTCGTCGTGCTCGCCGTCGACGGCGACGACGTCGTCTGCTACGGAGGGTGGTCCCGGATCCCGAGCGGGCTCGATCCCTCGGCGGATCTGACCACGACCGGTCCGAGGGCGGCGGTCGTGCCCGGAGCGCTGCGGGGTGCCGAGGCGGCTTGGCGGGGTGCGGGCCAGCTCCCCTGGCGGGAGCTGTTCTGCGGGGCCTTGGCCGCTGCTGACGGCCACAAGGTCACGCCGTGGATGGCGCGGATCTACGGCGAGGTCGCGCGGCGGGGCAACGGTGCAGCCATCGGTCGCGTCGCCGACCAGCACGGCGTACCGGAGTCCGGCGCGGAGCACAGCTCCCGCCGGCTCGCCAGCACGATGGGCCTGATCGCGGCGAGCGGCGCCGCCGTCTTCTACGAGGGTGAACTGGGCGCCCGCATCGACGACGCGGCCCGTGCCGACGGCGCTTGGTTGCGCCAGTCCGACCTGGCCGAGATGGCCGCCATCGTCGAGCCAGCCGACCGAGTCGAGCTCGGCGACGTCACGCTGTGGCTGACACCATTCCCCAGCCAGGCGTCGATCACGGGCCGCATCCTCGAGGCCGTCGCGGCAGGCGACGACCCGGCCTCCACCGCGTTCGCCGAGGCGGCAGCACCGCTGACCGAGCGGCTGCTCGTCGAGCGTTGCACGGTCGGTCTGGCCGGCACGGCGGTGTCCGTTGCAGCCGACCGCGAGGGCCGGTCCGCGGCCGTCGTGCACTCGCTGGCCGGGACGCAGTTCGGCTCCGCCTGGGTCGCCGGCGACACGGGCATCGCCTTCGGCAACCGCGTCGGCACCGCGTTGTCGACACGCGCCGACCTGCAGGCCGCCAACCCCCGCCCCGGGGAGGTGCTGCCCCACACCCTCTGCGCGGCACACGCCCGCACCACCGAGCGGGCGATGACCGTCGCCACGCCGGGCGGCGACCGCCAGGTGCAATGGCTCGCTCAGGCGCTCCAGCGCTTCCGCCACGGCCTGCCCGCGTCGGAGATCGCGGCGGGAGCGCGCTGGTTCGTGTGCCCCGAGGGCGACCGCTTCGGCGTGCCGGCCGGCATCGGGTCGCCGTGGTACGCGTTCGCCGAGCCGGCGATCGAATGGTCCGGCCATGCTCGATGCGCCGGTTACGTGGTCCGTCCCGTCGACAGCGTCGGCGGCGGTCTGCAACTCGTCGTGCACGACGGGTCAACGGAGTTCGCCAGCGATCCCCGGGCCGGTGGCGGGATCGCTGTGGAGGAGCGCTGATGTACCTGACACTCGAGTTCGCGGAGGACGGCTGGGCTGCCCGCACGGCATCCGAGATGGAGGCGTTCGCCGAACAGCATCGTGACGAGCTCACCAGCTGCACGTGTGAGGGCCGCTTCCCACGCGACATCTACCTGGAGATGGGCAAGCGTGGCTGGGTCGGACCGCTCACGCCGACCGAGGATGGTGGCGCCGGCGGCGGCGTCGCCGAGTACTGCCTCATCGAGGAGGAGGTGGCGACACACGCCCTCGTGTCGCCGCAGATCTCGATCCAGGGGCAGCGCTGGCTGCTCGACTGGGGCACGCCCGAGCAACGCGCCCGGTACCTGGCGGGCATCGCCCGCGGCGAGCTGATCTTCTCCGAGTCGATCTCCGAACCGGGCGTCGGATCATCGATGAAGCTCATGCAGACCCGCGCCGAGCCCGACGGCAACGGCTGGATCATCAACGGCCGTAAGACCCACGTGAACCTCGGCCACCAGAGCGACGTCACGCTGGTCTACGCCGTCACCGAGGGCGGGCTGACCGCGTTCCTGGTCGATACCGACCTGCCCGGCGTGACCACGTCCCAGACCGACCCGATCGGGCTGCGCCTCATCCCGACCGCCGACGTCGAGCTGGTCGACGTGCAGGTGCCCGCCGGCGCCGTTCTCGGCGAGGTCGGTCGGGGCATGGACACGTTCTTCTCGACGTTCAACATCAGCCGGCTCGGCAACGCCTCCGAGCTGATCGGCTTCGGTCGCCGCGCCCTGACCGAGGCGCTGCGCTACGCCGACGAACGGCAGGTGGGTGATCACGTCGTCACGTCCTTCCAGGGCATCCAGTGGACAATCGCCGATTGCTATGGCGAGCTGTACGGCGCGTCGCTCGCCCGCGATCGTGCGGCGATGCTCGCCGAGCGCGGCGAGGAGCACGCGCTGGAGACGACGCTCGCCAAGAAGCTGGCGATCGACGCTGTCCGAGCACGCCGTCAACGAGGCCTTCGCGCTCGTCGGCGGCTACGGGCTCTACACCGAGACGGACTTCGGTCAACTGCTGCACGACATGAAGGTGTTGCGCGTCGCGGGTGGGTCGTTGGAGGTCCTCCGCAACTACGTGGCCCGGCGGGTCCTCGGCGCGGAGCGCTACGAGGGTCTGGCCTGATGCCGGTGACCAACCTCACGGGGCTGATCCTCGATCGCGCCGAACGCCGGCCAAGCGCTCGTTTCGGCGTTGCCGACGCGCCGGTGACGCTGGCGGACGCCGTCGCTCAGGCGCGGCGCACCGCCGCCGCGCTCGGGGCTGCCGACGTGACCCCGGGGACTCGTGTCGCCGTCGTCGGCGAGACGTCGACGAGCTACCTCCTCACGTGGATGGCACTCGTCTTCGCCGGCGCCGAGCCGGCGCTCATCAACCCGACCTACCCGGCCGATCTGCTCGAGGAGATGATGGCCGACCTCGAGCCGGCGGCAGTCGTGTGGCTGCACCGCGAGCCGGACGCCACCGTCGCCGGCGGCGTCCCCCACCTCGATGCCAGCGACGTCGCCGCCGACCGCCTCGTCGTCGTCGGCAGCGGCCCGGTGGATGGGAGCGACGAGGGCGACCTGCCCGGGCTCTCCCGCCGGCCCCTCGACGTCGCCGGGTACATGCACACCTCCGGCACGACCGGCATCCCCAAGTTCTGCATCCAGACCCACGAGTACTTCCTGCGGCTGGGCCGGTTCATCGCCGACTCGATGTGCCTCTCGCCGGTCGACACCGTGTTCGCCCCGCTGCCGATGTTCCACATCAACCCACTCGGCTACGGCGTGATCGGCGGCCTCACCGGTGGTGCGGAGGTGCTCGGCACGAGGCGGTTCTCCGCCAGTGGCTTCTGGCCGCTGGTGAAGGAGCTCGGCGTCACGGCGATGTTCCTGCACGCGCCACCGGTCGAGATCCTCAAGCGGGCGACGACCGCATCGGATGCCGCAGGGCACCAGGTCACGAGGGTCTTCTTCGCCGACGGCGAGTTCCTCGAGACGTTCGGCATCCCGCTCGGCTTCTCCGCCTACGGCTCCACCGAGGCCGGCGGCCTCTGCCACATCTGGACATGGAGGATGGGCGACCGGGCGGACATCGCCGAGGGCATGTCGCGCTACGGCGGTCATGCCCGCTACGACGTCGACTGGGCCGTGCTCGACGACGGCGAGATCGTCGTCCGCGCCGAGGACGACGGCGTGCTGTTCTCCGGCTACCGCAAGCGCGAGCAGGTCGTCGCCCCTGTGGCCGAGGACGGGTGGTTCCACACCGGGGACCTCGGACGGACTGATGCCGCCGGGAGCTTGATCTTCATCGAGCGTCGGACCGAGTCGATCCGCGTCAAGGGCGAGTACGTGCCGATCGGCTTCGTGGAGCAGCAGTTCGCGTCGCTCGACGGCGTCGACGACGTTGCGATCTGGCGTCGCAAGAGCGAGCTCGTCGACGACGAGGTCGTGCTCTACCTGGTCGCCGACGAGGTGCCCCTCGACGCCATCCGCACGGTCTCTTCCGACCTGCCCGGGTTCATGCGACCGACCTGGGTCGCCCGCATGTCCGCCCTGCCCCGCGACACCGGGGTCGGCAAGGTCCGCCGGCGGTTGCTCGACGACACCGACGCGTTGGAGCTGGTCGCCCTGTGATCACCGACATCGTCGACTTCCACGTGCATTCCGCGCCGAGCCTGGCGCCGCGCCACACGCACGACCCGGACACGGCGATCGCGGAGCGCGAGGCCGGCGTCGGCACGATCGTGCTCAAGGCCCACGAGGGATCGACGGCCGAGCGGGCGAGCCTGCTCGGCGACGGCGTGGTCGGTGGCGTCGTGCTCAACTCGCCCGTCGGCGGCGCCAACCCAGATGCGGTGATGGTGGCGGCCCGGCTCGGTGGCCGGGTCGTGTGGATGCCGACGATCTCCTCGCTTGTCCACAAGGCCGCCCACGAGCGCCCCGAGCTGACCGCGCACAAGGGCATCCACTTCCGCGCCGTGCCGGTGGTGGACGGCGACGGTCGCGTGCTGCCGGACTGGTACGACGTCTTCGCCGAGATCGCTGCCGCCGACCTCATCCTCGCTTCCGGCCACCTGTCCCTCGACGAGACGGTCACGATGTTCACCGCTGCGCGTAGCCAGGGCGTGCAGCGTTTCCTCGTCAACCACCCGATGATGGACTTCCTCGGCTGGCGCGACGAGCACGCCGACGCGTTGGCGCAGCTCGACGCCCGCATCGAGGTCGGTGTGCTGGCTGACATCCTCACTGCCCCCGGCCGAGGCACGGAGCACCTCGCCACCTGCTACCCGCGGGAGTTGCTCGTGTTCGGCAGCGACCTCGGCCACGCTCACTACCCGACCGTGCAAGAGGGCCTGGCCGACTGGACGCAACGCCTCCTGCCGGTGCTGGGCGAGGACACCCTCACGGACGTGATGACCCGGAACGGCAAGGAGCTGCTCGAGACATGAGACGGATCGCGGTGCTACCCGGCGACGGCGTCGGGCCCGAAGTGATCGAGGGTCCCGTCGCGCTGCTCGAGCGGCTGGCGGAGATCGGCACCGTCGAGCTCAGCGGACCATGGCCGGTCGGTGCTTCGTCGTTCGGCTCCGAAGGCGACGGCCTGCCGGCCAAGACGCTGGCTGCCTGCGACGAGGCGGATGCCATCCTCTTCGGGGCCGCCGGGGAGCACCCCGGCGTGCCGCTCGAGGACTACCGGCCCGAGAACTCGTTGCTCAGCCTGCGTGAGCACTACGACCTGCGGATCAGCATCCGCCAAGTGCTGGCCCGCGGCTCCCAGCCGATCACCGTCATCCGCAACCTCCTCGGTGGTGCCTACGGCTCGGCGGCCACCCGGACGGAGAGCGACGGCACCCAACCGCGCGTCGGACGAGCTGACCCTCACGCCTGCGCAGATCGAGGAGCTCGCCGAGATCGCATGCGACCTCGTCGAGCAGGAGGAGCAGTCCCAACTGCTGTCGGTCGACAAGGCCAACCTCTTCGCGACCAGCCGGCTGTGGCGGAGGGTCGTCTCCGCCGTCGCGGCCCGCCGCGGCGTGCCGGTGCGTCACGTCTACGTCGACCGCTGCGCCTACGAGATCGCTCACGACGACATCAGCGATGGCGTGATCCTCACCGAGGGGATCTTCGGCGACATCCTGAGCGACCTGGCCGCCGGCCGTGCTGGCTCGATCGCGCTGGTCGGGTCCGCCGGCGTGCACCCCGGCGAGCCTGTCCGTGGTCGCTGCGTCGGCTTGTTCGAGCCGGTTCACGGCTCGGCCCCGCGTCACGCCGGTCGCCGACGCGTCAACCCCGCCGGGACGTACCTCGCCGCGGCGGCGTTGCTCGAGTGGTTCCCCGACACCGCTGCATACGGGAGGCTCGTGCGCCGCGCGCTCGACGACGTGTTGCGCTCAGGGCCGCTCACCTACGACCTGGCGCCGGCAGGCGGCCCGGTGGCATCGACGGACGAGTTCGCTGTCGCGGTCACTGCACGATTCGACGTTCACCTCGCCGCCGCCTCTGATCCCGAGGAGAGCCCGTGATCCACCTCGACGATGCCGCAGTCGAGCGCTACGGCGACCTCGCCGCGATCACCGACGGTCTGATCGAGGCCTGGAAGCAGTTGGCTGCCGGCAACGCCGCGACGTCGGTGCGTGTACGCACCACCTCGATCGACAAGCTGTTGGCGAGCGGCATGGCCGCCGTCCTCCCGAGTCAGGGCGTGGCCGGAGGAAAGCTGTACGCCACGCACAAGAACGGATTCGACTTCCTCATCGCCCTGTTCGGCGCCGAGGGCGGGGTGCTGGCGACGATCGAGGGACGCGTGCTCACGGCGATGCGGACGGCCGCGGCGACCGGTGTCGCGGTGCGCTACCTGAAGCCCGAAGGGGCGACCGTGGCCGCGCTCTTCGGCACGGGCTACCAGAGCACCTGGCATGCCCTCGTTCTCCAGCAAGAGCTCGAGCTCGACGAGCTCCGCATCTGCGGGCGCACGCCGTCGGCCGTCGACCGGTTGGTCGCATGGTCGAAGGATCGCGGGATCCCCGCCGTCGCCGCCGGGCCCGACGAGGCGATCCGCGACGCGCAGGTCGTCGCCGCCGTCACCGCGGCCTACGAGCCCGTCTTCGCCGGTTCCGGGCTGGCCACCAACGCGCTGGTCTGCGGCGTGGGCTCCACGAAGGCGGATCGCCGCGAGCTCGACGCCGAGACGGTGCGCCGAGCTGATCTCATCTACACCGACAGCGTGGAGGGAGCCAGGATCGAGGCCGGTGACCTCATCGGCGCGGCCGAGATGGGCGCGCTCGACTGGGACCAGGTGCACGACATCACCGACGTGATCACCGGAGTGTCGGGCCGCACACCCGAGACGGGGATCGTGCTGTACGAGTCGCAGGGCATGGCCCTGCAAGACGTGGCTGCGGCCGCGATCGTCTACGCCCGCTGCAACGGCGAGGCCTGAGGAGAGGAACGAAGGACATGGCGAATGATCTGGGAGACATCCTCGACGTCGAGCGCTCGGCGTTGCTGGTCATCGACGTCCAGAACGACTACATCCACGAGGACGGCGCGCTGAGCAAGATGGGCAAGGACACCGCGCCCATCCGCGCCATCGTGCCGAACGTGTGCGAGCTGATCGATCTCGCGCGGCGTGCTGAGGTCGTGCGGATCTTCGTGCGCCAGACGCACTCCCACTGGTTCAACACGTCGGGCTGGTTGACGCGCGGGCGAGGCGCCGACGTCATCGCCCCGCAGCGCGTCCCGCTCGTCGAGGATGGGTCGTGGGGCGCGGAGTTCTACGCCATCGAGCCGCGCGACGACGAGCTGGTGGTGACGAAGCACCGCTACTCGGCGTTCGCCTACACGCCGCTCGAGTTGGCCTTGCACGCGAAGGGCAAGGACACCGTCGTGCTCTGCGGCGCGACCAGCGACGTGTGCGTCGAGGCAACGGCGCTCGACGCGGTGATGCGGGGCTTCCGCCCGATCCTCGTCGCCGACTGCGCCACCGCCGCCGATCCTGCGGTGCACGCGTCAGCGGTCCACGACTTCGCCGACCACATCGGCACCGTCGTGCAGCTGGCCGACGTCACCGCCGTGTGGTCGCCACCCGCCGCCGTGCGCGCCGTGTGAGGCAGAGGCAGGCGCGTCGCGGCGCTTCGACGGCGACCCGGGTCGCGTCGTTCAGAGGTGAAAGCCCGGTTCGGCACGCCGGCGCCTCCAGGCGCTTCGGCGGCCGCGTCGTTGAGGGTGAAGGCCCGGTTCGGCACGGCGGGCGCTCCAGCGCCTTCGCCGGCCGCATCAGATAGCTGTTCTCAGCTGGCCGCCGGGGCCGAAGGACTGCTGCGGCACTCCCCGCTTCAACGAGAAGTGGCCGTCGATGCCCCGCCACGACTCGGTGACGGCGTCGCGGGCGAGCGCGATCGTGCAGCGACCGGGCCGGTCGAACGACGTGCCGTCCTGCTGGTAGCCCGTCGACGTCCACGTGACCATGGCGATCGCCATCAGTCGGTCCGGCGAGATGTGCACGCGCAGGTCATCGGTCGTCAGGTGGAAGTCCGTCATCGTCGGCCACACGTTGCGCCACTGCTCGTTGACGAACTGTTCCTTGCCGACGACGACGTCGCGGAACGAGCTGAAGCTCACCACGTTGTCGTCGAACTGCTCGGCGGCGTCGTCGAACTCCAAGGCTGCGACGTGTTCACTGAACGTGTCGACAAAGGCCTTGATGGACGCGTGGTCCTCCGGCGTTGCATCGAAGCTGGTCACGAACGGAATATTGTATACGAACCGGGCCTAGCTCTTCACCTGGAACACACTGTCGATCTCGACGGAGGCGCCGAGTGGGAGCTCCGGCAGGCCGATCGCCGAGCGGGCGTGCCGGCCGGCGTCCCCGAACACCTCCAGCATGAGGTCGCTGGCGCCGTTCATCACCTGCGGCTGGTTGCCGAAGTCCGGCGCGCTCCTGACGTAGCCCGTGAGGCGCACGAGTCGCGCGACGCGGTTCAGTGAACCGAGGGTCTGGTGGACGGAAGCGAGGATCGTCCCGCCGGCTCCACGCGCGCTCTGCTGGCCGACGGCGACATCGAGCTCGTCGCCCAGCCGGCCCGGATACGCCGCGCGGTCGCCCTCCCAGGCGATCGAGCCGGCGACGATGAGCAGGTCGCCGACGGGAATCGCGAACTCGTAGCTGCCGACGCTCGTCAGCTCCATGTCGAGATCGACGCCCGCGTCGCGCGCCCGTGATTCGAAGTCCATGGCGGGTGTGGCCAGGGGCGCTAGTCCCCGTTCGCCGACGCAGCGTCCGCAGCAGCGCCGAACGCGGCGACCAACTCCTCCTTCGGGATCCGGTCGTGGCGGCCATAGCGCGCCGTCAGGATGCAGAACCGGCGCCACGCGACCGTCTCGACGTCGAACTGGCTGAACCGCTCGATCCGGTCGTAGCGCGTGTTGGCGAGGAAGTCGGCGTCCTGCATCCCGAAGTTGCGGTGGTTGATGAAGCGGAACGTGATCGGCCAGCGGATCTTCTCCGTGAACCTGCGCGTCCGCTCGCTGCCGGGCCAGAACGCCGTGATGTAGAACTGCCGCGTCTCGTGCTCGTCGATCGGCACGCACCAGCGGGTGTACATGTTGTCGCCGCGCGACAGGCGGATCATGCCCGGCAGGTGCGGTCCCGTCCCCCACTCCGGGTCGCCGGCGATCTCGCCAGCGCTCTCGGCGAACGTGCCAGACGCCGTACCGAGCTGGCGCAGCCACTTCAGGCCACGTGTGCGGAACAGCGGCGCCCAATGCCGGCGCCACTCGTGCTTCGGCCAGTAGCCGCCGACGCCGTCGAACCACTCGCGATAAGACCTCGACGCCGTGGAGCCGTCGTCATAAAAGTCGAGCCGGACGCTCCCGCCCGTCGTCACAGGTCGCGCGCCGCGGTAGGAGATCTTGATCCACGGGATCATCAGCAGGGCGAGTGAGTTCCGGTGGGCGTACGACACGTGGTTGTCGTTGAAGTTCTCGAGCGACGGGCGCCAGTTGGCCGGCCAGATCGTCACGTCGTTCATGACGAGCGCGTTCGGGTCGAACAGCTCCGGCATCAGGTCGACGCTCGGATCGCTCGGCTCGCCCTCGCCCATCCAGACGAAGACGATGTCCTTGAGCTCGCGCACGGGGTACGACTTGACCGACGCATGGGCCGCGGGCACCGCGGATTCTGGACCTTCGGACAGCACCGCGACGCACTTGCCGTGCTCGTCGTACGTCCAGCCGTGGTATGGGCAGGAAACGGTCCCTTCGTAGAAGCAGCGACCCTGGGACAGCCTGGCTCCTCGGTGGGTGCAGTGGTTGGAGATCGCGGCGATGCCCCGCGTGCCGCGGAACACGCAGAGCTCTCGTCCGAGGATCTTCACGAAGGCCGGCTTGCGCTTGGGCACTCGCCCGACGGCGATCAGCGGGTACCAGTACTCGGTGAAGCCGAGCACGGGAATTCCGTCGCGCGGGTCGGGCTTGCCAACCAGGTTGTTGACGGCTCGGATGCGCTCGATCGGCTGATCCGCCCGCCGCACGCTGACTCGATCCTCGGTCTGGCTCACGATGTTCCCCCCATTCTCCCGGGCCGGTGGAACCGTGCGATTGCGCCCCGCGATCGGCCTCCAGGGTGGTTTTGCATACCGTATACCGAACACTGCACGAGCGAAATCGCGACCTCGGGCGGATCGCTCAGCTCGCCAACCGCCGCGCCAGGAAGCTCGTCACCACCTCGGTGAAGCCCGCCGGTTGCTCCCGGTAGCAGTAGTGACCGGCCTCGTTGAAGATGTGCATCTCGGCACCCGGGACGCTCGACAGCACGAGCTCCATGCACGGCACGCCGCAGCGCTCCATCGTTGCCGACGGATCGTTGAAGCCCCAGGTGACGAGCGTCGGGCAGCGCAACCCACCGGCGCGGATCATGGCCTGCGTCTCCTGCTGGCGCTCGACGAGATCCTGGCCGAACTGCCGCCCGAGACCGGCCCTCCACTTCTCGACTGCCTGCACGGACTTCGGCAGCGTCGTCGCCTTCGCCATGATCTCCACGAAGTCGTCGTCGACGTGGTCGCCGCGGTACGAGTTGACGGTGACGAGGTATCGCACCTGGTCGCGCATGGTGGGGAGGGCGGCAGCTTCCCGGTCCCCACGCGTCGTACTGGGCGTTCGGTGGGGCCATCAGTGTCGAGCTGCTGACGACCACGAGCGACAGGGCGAGGTCCGGGCGCTCCAAGGCCATGCGCGCCACCGCATAGCCGCCGCGGGAATGTCCCACGAGGTGGGCCTGCTCGATGCCGAGCGCGGCGAGGAAGTCGATGCCGTGCTGGACGACCGAGCCGATGACGTAGTCGGCATCGGTCGGCGGGTTGTCGGTGAAACCGCAGCCGATCTTGTCGATCGCTAGCACGCGGTAGGTCTCGGCCAGCGGGCCGATGACCGGCGCCCAGTCCTCGGCCAGTTCGTACCGACCGAAGTTCCCGCCGTGGATGAGCAGCATCGGCTCGCCCGTCCCTGCCTCCAGATAGCGGGTCCGCACGCCCCGCACGTCGACGTACCGTTCCTCGTACACCGCGACCTCCTCGCCCCGCGCCGGCCACCACGACACGTTGGCGGCGCTTGGGATATTGTATACCGTAGGGCCGTGACGTGGCCCGAGGCCGGCTGAACGACATGGAGCCCATCGAGCCCATCGAGCCCGCGCAAGGCGCAGACGAGCGAGGCGCCCGACGCCGAGCATCCGCGGCGTCCCGTCCGGGCGCTCGTGTCGTCCGTGTCGGCGCAGACGGGCGCCATGATGCCGGCCTTCCTCACGGGTGCCCTGGCCCTGCAACTGCGGCGCGACCTCGGGATGAGCGACTCGCTGCTCGGCGCCGCCGTCGCCTTCTTCTTCCTCGTCGCAGCGGTCGCCTCGCCCCACGCCGGTGCGCTCACCGACCACCTCGGAGCGCAGCGCTCCCAGCGGATCGCCAACGGCCTGGTGATCGCGTCACTGCTCGGATCGGCAGTGCTCGTCTACAACTACGTGACCCTGCTCCTCCTGCTCGGCGTCGGTGCGGCGGGACTCGCCATCGCCGGGCCCGGAACGAAGGTGATGGTCGCCAAGGGCGTACCACTCAACCGCCATGGCGTGGCCTTCGGCATCCAGGCCGGCGCCGTCCCGTTGGCGTCGCTCCTCGCCGGGCTGACCGTCCCGACGATCGCGCTGCCGTTCGGATGGCGATGGGCCTACGTCGCGGTCTGCGCGCTGCCGATCCTCAGCTTCGTCATCGCGCCGCCGGTCGGCGCGATGGCGCGCGCTGCGCAGCGTGCCGGCGCGACGCCTGGCCGACATCGACTACCGCCCGCTGATCATGCTGGCCCTCGCTGCCGCCTTCGGCTCGGCCGCAGCGACGACGTTCGCCGCCTTCTTCGTCTCGGCTGCGGAGGAGACGGGCATCTCCGAGGGTCTGGCCGGCGCGCTGCTCTCGATCGGCAGCGCGCTCGTCGTCGCTGGGCGCATCTACGCCGGGCTCAATGCCGACCGACGAGGGACGGACCCGCTTCGCTCGGTCGCCGCGCTGATGGCGTTCAGCACGCTCGGCTACCTGCTCACGGCGAGCAACTCGCCCTACCTGATGCCGATCGGTGCGCTCTTCGCCCTCGGCGCCGGCTGGTCGTGGAGCGGTCTCATGGTGCACGCCGTCGTGCGGCACTACCCCACCGCCCCGGGAGCAGCAACCGGGATGGTGTCCGGCGGCCTGAATGTCGGTGGCGTCGTCGGGCCGCTCGCTTTCGGTCTCATCGTGCAGCACGTGTCGTATCCGGTGGGGTTCATCGCCACCGCGGCATCGACCCTGCTCGGCTCCATCGCCGCCGTCGCAGGTCGCCGGCGACTCGAGGCCTCCTCCGCCCCCGCTGGGGTCCCGCCGCCAGTGCGGTCAGTGTTCGGCGAGCAGTGATCCGAAACCGCTCACGGAGTCCTCGATCCCGTGACGGCGCAGCGCCTCCCACACCAGCACGGTGTTGACGTGCAGGACGGGCTTGCCGAGCCACGATTCGGCCGCCGCGGCCAAGCGCGCCATGGGCAGGTTCGTGCCGAGCTGCATGATCAGCTCGGCGCGGTCGGAGTCGTTGGCGGCGATGGCCTCCCGCACTTCGCGAGCCGTGATCGATGCAATGGCGACCGTGCTGGTCGACAGGAACGTGTGGTTGGTGACGACCTCGATGTCGTGTTGCTCGAAGTAGCGGACCGATTCCTCTTGCGCCTCGCGTTGGAACGGGCTCAGCACGACGATCCGCTCGGCGTTGTAGGCGCGCACCGCGGCGAGCAGCGCCGCGGGGCCGGTGCTGACCGGGAGCTCGGTGAGCTCGGCGAGGCGGTCCCGCACGGCCTGGTCGCCCTTGGCGCCGCCGTAGAACGCGACCGCCGACATGCAGAGGGACAGGTGGTCCGGCCGGCAGGTGACGAGGTTGGCGACCGTGGGCTCCAGCGCGTCGAGCATCTGCTGGGCGAGGTGCTGGTACAGCGCGTCGGTGCTCGTGTCCTGCTGGGACACGAGGAGGCGACCGCCGTGGGCGGTGACGCCGGGCGGCAACATCGCCGCGAACTCCGGCTCCACCACGGTGTTGGTGGACGGGAACATCGTGCCGATCTTGAGGCGCTCGGTTGGCAGCAGGGCCACGCTTGTTCTTACCGCGTTCTGTGTGAGGGAAGAGACCGTCGACGTTCTCTTCCCTCACGCAGAATGAGGGCAAATGGCAGAGCGAGGCGACTTCCTCATCCGAGACGGCGCGATCGTGTCCGTCGACCCCACCATCGGTGATCTCACCCGCGGATCGATCCTCGTTCGCGACGGCGTGATCGTCGACGTCGGAGAGGACGTCGACGGTGCGGACGCCGAAGTGATCGACGCGTCCGCGATGCTCGTCATGCCGGGGCTGATCGACTCGCACCACCACCTCTGGAGTGCGATCGGCCGGAACTTCCTGGCGGAGGGCTTCGAGTACTACCCGGCGAAGTGGGCGACGTCCGCGGCCTACGAGCCCGACGACTTCTACAACAGCGTCCGCCTGGCTCTCGCCGAGTGCGTGCGCGCCGGCATCACCACCGTGCACAACTGGTCGCACAACACGCGGACGCCGGCCCACGCCGACGCCGAGCTGTCGGCGCTCCGAGACGGGCTCGTTCGGGCCCGCTACTCCTACGGCCATCGCGACCAGCTGCCGGACGAGGAGCAGCTCGACTTCACCGACATCGATCGCGTCACGGCGGCGTGGTTCGGAGCAGATCGCCCGTTGGGGGACCTGGTCCACCTTGGCGTCAACCTGCGCGGGCCGGACGCCGGCCTCGAGCCGGTGTTCCATCACGAGATGGACGCCGCGCTCAGTCGCGGCCTCCCGGTCGCCATCCACGCGTCACAGGGCCCGACGTCGCGGATCAGCGGCCCCGACTTCGAGGCACGCGGCTACCTCGGTCCGTCGATGCTGCTGTGCCACTACCTGCCGGCGGGGGCCGAGGACCGAGAGGCGATGGCGCGCACGGCCACGCCACTGAGCTGGGCGATGCACTCGGAGCTGCGCCTCGGGGAGGCGGGAGATCCACGCGCCGCGCTGCTGGCGATGGTGGACGCCGGCGTCGAGGTGTCGCTGTCCACGGATGCGACGTCGCTCGGCCCCGTCGATCTGTTCCACGCCATGCACGTCACGTGGTGTCTCGGGATCCCGTGGCAGGGCACGGGCAGCGCGCGCTTCGAACCGCTCACGTTCCGCCAGTGCATCGAGATGGCGACGATCAACGGCGCTCGGGCCCTCGGGCTCGGCGACGTGACGGGCTCGATCACGCCCGGCAAGCGGGCCGACCTCATCCTGATCCGCCGCCACGACATCAACGTCGCGCCCGTGGTCGATCTGGAGGCAACGATCGTGCGCTCGGTGACGCCGGCCAACGTCGACACGGTCCTGGTCGACGGCCGAGTGCTCAAGCGACGTGGCGAGCTCGTCGCGTTCGACGTCGACGAAGTCGTGCGCAACGCCGAGGCATCCGCCCTTGCGGTGAGAGACCGAGCCGGCGGCAGGCTGGCTCCACGTTCCACTTCTCGCTAGAGCCGTCGCGCGGCCGCACGGACCGGCAGGTGCCGGTCCGTGCTGTCGCTCCGCTTCGCGGTGGCCTAGGACCCGGCGGTGGTCGTCGGAGCCGGCGCATCGTGGCCGGCGCCGAGGTTGGGTTCCATGGCTTGGTCGAGGGTGAGCCCGAAGTCGACGTCGTCGCCGTAGAGCGTCATGGCGAGGGCCTGCATCATGGGCGGCGGATTGATCGCGCTCCACATCTTGGTGGTCGCGACGGAGATCGTCGTGTCGAGCGTCGGCGAGTACATCGATGACGACTCGTAGCCGGCGAAGCTGCCCTCTGCGACGTAGAACCCGCCGGTCTCGTCGAACCCGAGCGCGTTGAGCCACTCACCGGGTCCGTTGTAGTTCCCGCCGAAGACGAACGGGACCGGGTCGGTGGTCGCTTCGGTCCACACCTCCGGTGAGACCAGTGTCGACATCTCGCTCATCCACACGTGCATGTCCTCGAGCGTGGAGACCATCCCGCCGTGGGCCCACAGGCACGTCAGCGGGATGTCGGTGGTGTCGTTCGCGGCCGTCGGCGCCTGGGTCGGGCCGAGCTCGCCGGCGCCGTAGCCATGGGTGTACGGCTCGGTGAGACCGCTGCCCTCGGTCGCCAGGGAGGTCCGCGTGAGGTTCAACGGCTCGGTGATGCGCTCGGTCAGCACGGTGGCGAGGTCCTGACCCTCGACCAGTTCCACGACGTGCCCGAGCAGGTTGAACCCGTAGTTGCTGTAGGACCACTTCTCGCCCGGTTCGGCGACCGGTGGGAACTCTGCTTCCCAGGTCAACAGCTCCTCCACCGTGCACCCGTCGGGGGCCTTGGACTGCACGCTCGGGTCGGTGAACCCGTCGGCGAGGCCGCTCGTGTGGTTGAGCAACTGGCGGATCGTGACCTCGTCGCCGTTGGGCACGCCGTCGATCCACTTCGAGATGTGGTCGTCCAGACTGACCTTGCCCTCGCTGACGAGCTGCAGGACGAGGTTGCCGGTGAACGACTTGGTCTGACTGGCGATCTTGAACTGCATGTCCGGCTCCAGCGGCGCCCCCGTCGTGAGGTCGGACACACCGGTCGCTGACACGTAGGTTCCCTCCGGGCTCCACACGCCGACCAGCACCCCCGGGGTCTGGTTGACGTCCTGGAACTGACGTACCAGTGCGTCGAGCTGCTCCACCGTCGCCGCGTCGAACTCCCCACCCGTCGCGCTGCCCGTGCCAGCGGACGTGGTCGAAGTCGGCGTCGCGGCATCACCGTTCGATCCGCACGCCGACACGGCAATCGCGCCGGCCAGCAG
Source organism: uncultured Acidimicrobiia bacterium (assembly GCA_963774125.1). Lineage (GTDB taxonomy): Bacteria > Actinomycetota > Acidimicrobiia > Acidimicrobiales > Ilumatobacteraceae > JALZMG01. The sequence continues at coordinate 1,505,978 of CAVZDR010000005.1, read as the reverse complement.
CAAGGCACCCAAGGCTCGCCGGCCTCCCGCGTCGCGGATCCCTTCAGGTTTCGACGCGGTCGTTCCGCGGGAGATCCCTCGTTGCATGGACATCGTGTGCTCCGTTCGCTGCCTTGTCGGCATCGCCGACCTCGAAGAGTCAGGTTGCCTGACTCACGTAAGAGTAAGGTAACCTGACCATCGTGTCAACCGATGTCTCGAAGCGCACCCGATTCGTCGGCGCACTGATGCTCGTCGGATGGCAGTGGGTGCGCGAACAGGTCTTCAACGGCGTGCGTGCAGCGGGCTACGACGACCTGAACCCCGCCCACGTCGCCCTGTTCCGCTACCCCACCCTGGACGGACTCCGGCCCATCGAGATCGCCGAGCGGATGCAGATCACCAAGCAATCAGTTCACGAACTTCTCACCCACATGGAGCAACGGGGCTATCTGGTGCGCGAACCCGATCCGAGCAACCGCCGGGCGCGCGTCGTACGACTGACCGAGAGCGGCAAACGCCTCGAGCTGGTGGTCCGAGCGGCGGCGGGCGCCGCCGAAGAACAGATCGCCACGATGCTGGGTGCGCGGCGCTTCAACCAGCTCCGCGAGGCCTTGCTCGTGCTCGTCGAACAGCTCGACGCTCCACGATCTGGCACCGAGAGCTAGGTAGCCGGCCGATCACGTCGGGCTCCGTGGGCCACGCGTGCTCGATGATCTCGTCCGCTTCGCCGACGCTCATCGGTGGGCCGATCGCCGCGATGTCATGACTCGCCGCCGCCTCGGTCAGCTCGTCGATCGCCGGAAAGCGCGGCACGTCGGGGACGGTCCTCGCCTTCGCCGGAGCGCCGAGGTGGCGCACGAAGTCACGGAACGAGCCGTTGTCGTGAACCGTGAGGATCCGAGCCGGGTGATCACCGACCACACGGAACGTGTGGGGCACGCCGCGTGGCATCGACACCCAGTCGCCCGCCTCGATGACGAACTCCTCGTCACCACAGCGGGCCGCCATCCGACCCTCGATCGCAAACCAGGTGTCATCGAGCGTTTCGTGGACATGGAGCGCCGGCGAGTGGCCGACCGGCAGCGTCATCTCGAGCACTACACCCGACATGTGCGGAGCGACGCGGTGCTCCACAACGAGGGCGTCGAGGAACCACCACGCCGTGGTCTCCGCTTGACCCCGCACGTCGATCGTTGCTGCAGCCACCTCGTCCCCTCCCGTCCGGACGCTCCGGTCCGGACGCAGATTGCCACGCGCGACATCGAGCCCGCGCGCAACCAATCTGTCCGTACGAATCGATCGTTGTGAGGCGATTCCTACGGACAGAACGCCGCGCTCCCTCGCGGCGCACCGTAGCGGCCGCGTGGTCGCGGTGTACCGTGCACGATCGCAAGCGGGCGACCTGGAGGGCAGCGGGTGATTGGTCGGGCGGCGAGGCTGAGTGTCGCGGTGGTTGTGGTGCTCGTTGCGTTCGTCGGCGTCCTGGCGTCACCGTCCGCAAACGGTCCGGTGCATGCGCAGCCGGCGCCGCCGTTCACGGTCAGCCCCAGCACGCTGGAGTTCCCGCCCACGCAGCCGTACGCCAGCACCACCCTGGAGCTCCGGTTGACGAACACCGGGACGACGCCGCTCACGTTCACGCTCCCTCGGTTCCCTACCCGGATCCCGCTGACCGTCTCGGGGTGCGAAGGGCCAGTCGAACCGACGCAGTCCTGCGTCGCCACCTTCGTGTTCGCACCGACGTTCGCCCGCAGCCCGGTCCCGGACAACTTCCGAATCGGGGCGGCAGGGAGCACCGTCGTCGTCCCGTACACGCTGCGCTTCACTCCTCTCGCGCCCGAACCGACGGTCCCGACCGAGATCGACTTCGGGGAGGTGCGCGACGGGACGACCGCGACGCAGCGGCTCACCCTCCGCAACTGGTACGTCGATCGCGCCGACGTCACCAGCGTCTCGTTCTCGCCAGGCAGTCGATTCGCGATCTCGACCACGACGTGCACGCCATTCGTCGACTCCGGGCGCTACTGCGACATCAACATGACGTACACGCCGGGGACACACGTGGGGCCTGACACCGACGCCCTGACGATCACGGGGCCGTGGGGGGCGGGCGGGGCCACGTCGACTGAGACGTTCATGGCTCGTGCGACGGGCGGGGCCAGCCCGATCATCTCGGCAGTACCGAGCTCGTTGCACTTCCCGGCGATGCAGCAAGTGGGGACGACGAGCGATCCCCAGAACGTCGTCGTCACGAACGTCGGCTCGGCGCCGCTCGACCTGAGCGTCGTCGTCGGCGGCGTCCCGACGGAGTTCCAGGCATTGGGGTGCGACGGGGCGACGCTCGCCCCCAACGACCAGTGCACGATCGCCGTCGCGTTCGCGCCGCAGTCGCACGAGATCACACCTCGCGACGCCGTGCTCGCCCTGAATGACGTCCGCATTTTCGGCGTGACGGCGGGGGTGGAGCTGACGACCAACTACGTGCTCCCGCTCGGCTTCGAGCCGCCGGTCACGACGTTCCCGGACACGCGGCTGCGCAGCACGAGTGCACCAATGACGATCACCGTGAAGAACTGGAACGTGAGCGAGACGCGAATCGACAAGGTCGCGATGCTGGACCCGTTCGACTACACACTCGTGAGGACCGACTGTGAGCGGGCGCTGCCATCGGGCGGCACGTGCGAGATCGTGGCCACCTTCCATCCCACGGCGACCGGAGACAACAACCGGGGCGACGTCCTCATCGTCTTGGAGTTCCAGGGTCAATCCGTGCAGGAGCGGATCCCCTTGCGTGGGATCGGTCTCGACCCGGCGACCAACGGACCGCCGACTGCCGTCGACGATGCGGGCAGTGTCCGCGCGGGCGCAACCGTCACCATCGACCCCCGGCACAACGACAGCGACCCCGACGCCGGCGCGACGTTGTCCGCGCCCGTGATCGTCACTCCACCGTCGATCGGGTCAGCGACCGTCGCCGCCGACGGGACCATCGTCTATTCGGCGCCGCGCAACGTCGCCTCGCGGACGGTCGTCACCATCGTCTACTCGGTGTGCGACGAACAGGGCGCGTGCAGCACGGCGACGATCCGCATCACCATCACCCGCCTCGTGGGCACGCTCCCGGCCACCGGATCCGAGACACCATGGCTCGCGTTGTTGGCGGCCGTTCTCGGCCTCGCTGGGGTCGTCGCTCGACGCATCGCGCGCCGCTGAGCCATCTCGACGTCTGGGTGAGCGAAGACGCGGTCAGGACCACGTTTTCGATCACCCAGAACGTGGTTCGCGCCGCTTGAACGCATGATTTCGTTGGGGCAGAACCGGTCCTCTGTATACAATCTGGGCGGCGGCCATGTACGGCCGGGACTGGGGAAACGACGTGACAGAGAGCGACGGCACGATCTCCGGCGGGCACCTCGTCGCCCGTGCCCTGAAGAACGAGGGTGTCGACGTCATCTTCACGCTCTGCGGTGGTCACATCATCGACATCTACGACGGCTGCGTCGACGAGGGCATCGACATCATCGACGTCCGCCACGAGCAGGTCGCCGCCCACGCCGCCGACGGCTACGCCCGCATGACCGGCCGGCCCGGGGTCGCCGTCGTCACCGCCGGCCCCGGCACCACCGACGCGGTGACCGGCGTGGCGAACGCATTTCGGGCGGAGAGTCCGTTCCTCCTGATCGGTGGTCAGGGTGCGCTCTCACAGCACAAGATGGGCTCGCTGCAGGACCTGCCCCACGTCGACATGATGGCGCCGATCACGAAGTTCGCCGCCACGGTGCCGAGCACGGCGCGGGTCGCGGACATGGTGTCGATGGCGTTCCGGGAGTGCCTCAACGGGGCTCCGGGGCCGTCGTTCCTGGAGATCCCTCGCGACATCCTCGACGCCAAGGTCGACGCGTCGACGGCGCGCATCCCGGAGCCCGGCCGGTACCGAGCATCGACCCGCTCGGCCGGCGATCCCGACGACATCCAGCGCCTCGCCGACATCCTCGTGGCCTCCGAGCGGCCCTGCGTCCTGCTCGGCAGCCAGGTGTGGACGTGCCGCGCCGCCGACGCCGCCCACGAGTTCGCCCGCACGCTGAACATCCCGGCGTACATGAACGGTGCCGGCCGCGGGACCTTCGCCCCGGGCGATCCGCACCACTTCAACCGCACCCGCCGGATGGCCTTCGACCAGGCCGACGTGATCGTCATCGTCGGCACGCCGTTCGACTTCCGCATGGGCTACGGACGCCGCCTGCGCGAGGACGCCACAGTCGTCCAGATCGACATGGACTACCGGACGGTCGGCAAGAACCGGGACATCTCGCTCGGCATCGTCGGCGACGTCGGGCTGGTGTTGCAGTCGGTCACCGCCGCCGCCAGCGGCCACATCGACAACGGCGCGGCCAGCCGCAAGCCGTGGCTCGAGGAGCTGCGGGCGGCGGAGGAGAAGGCTTACGAGAAGCTGCTGCCGGACTTCCTGTCCGACGCCGTCCCGGTCAACCCGTACCGGGTGGCGTACGAGCTCAACGAGTTCCTCACCGAGGACACCATCTACATCGGCGATGGCGGCGACGTCGTGACCGTCAGCGCCCAGGCCGTGCTGCCGCGCGGTCCCGGCCGGTGGATGGATCCAGGCCCGCTCGGCACGCTCGGTGTGGGTGTGCCGTTCGCGATGGCCGCCAAGTACGTCCACCCGGAGCGGGAGGTCCTTGCCTACTTCGGCGACGGCGCGTTCTCGATGACGGGCTGGGACTTCGAGACCTGTGTCCGGTTCAACCTGCCGTTCCTCGGCGTGGTCGGGAACAACTCGGCGATGAACCAGATCCGCTGCGGTCAGATCATGAAGTACGGCGAGGAGCGCGGCGACGTCGGCAACCGGCTCGGTGACGTGCCGTTCGACAAGTTCGCCCAGATCCTCGGCGGCTACGGCGAGGAGGTCCGCGAGCCCGGCCAGATCCGCCCAGCGCTCGAGCGAGCCCGCGAGGCAGTCGCCTCGGGCACGCCGGCGCTGATCAACATCTGGGTCGACATCGACGTCTGGGCGCCGGGCACGCGCAACCAGACGATGTACAAGTAGTTCACGCTGCAACGAGTTCCGAAGCATTCGATTTCACGCAACAACCGGTCGGGCGAGGGGGAGCAAGGTTCCAATGGAAGACAACGCCGGCAAGGCACTCGAGGGTTACCGCATCCTCGACATGACCCACGTCCAGATGGGCCCGTCAGCGACGCAGCTGCTGGCGTGGCTCGGCGCGGACGTGATCAAGGTCGAGCTGCCGGGTCGAGGTGACATCACGAGAGGCCAGCTGCGCGACGTCCCCGACGTCGACAGCCTCTACTTCACGATGTTGAACTGCAACAAGCGCAGCATCACGATCAACACCAAGACCGAGCAGGGCCGCGCCATCTTCTCCGAGCTGATCAAGAACTGCGATGTCCTCATCGAGAACTTCGGTCCGGGCGTGCTGGACCGTCAGGGCTTCAGCTGGGAGCGCGTCCACGAGATCAACCCGCGCATCATCTACGCGTCCGGGAAGGGCTTCGGTCCGGGTCCGTACGAGCACTGCAAGGCCTACGAGACCGTGGCCCAGTCGACCGGCGGCGCGATGGCGACGACCGGTTGGGAGAACGGCCCACCGACGAGCACCGGCGCGCAGATCGGGGACTCCGGGACCGGCATCCACCTCGTCGCCGCGATCACCGCCGCACTGCTCCAGCGCGAACGCACCGGTCGCGGCCAACGAGTCGAGGTCACGATGCAGGACTCGGTGCTCAACCTGTGCCGGGTCAAGCTGCGTGACCAGCAGCGGCTGGTCAACGGTCCCCTCGACGAATACCCGAACGAGACGTTCGGCGACACCGTCCCCCGCTCCGGCAACGCGTCCGGTGGCGGCCAGCCGGGCAACGCACTGCGGTGCAAGCCGGGCGGGCCCAACGACTACATCTACGTCATCATCCAGCCGCAGGGGTGGGAACCGCTGATGAAGCTCGTCGGGCGGGAGGACCTCGTCGACCACCCCGACTACGCCACGCCGAAGGACCGCCTGTCGCACCTCGACGAGTGCTTCGCCCTGATCGAGGGCTGGACGATGGGGCACACGAAGTTCGAGGCGATGGAGATCCTCAACGACCACGAGGTCCCGTGCGGGCCGATCCTCGACACGAAGGAGTTGCTCGAGGACGAATCGCTGGCCGCCCGCGGCATGATCGTCGAGGTCGAGCACCCCGAGCGTGGCGTGTTCAGAACCGTCGGCTGCCCGCTGCGGCTGTCCGACTCCCCGGTCGAGATCACGACGTCACCGTTGCTCGGCGAGCACACGGACGAGGTGCTCATCGAGCTCCTCGGCATGACGCCTGAAGACGTCGCCTCGGCACGCGCCTCCGGCGCCGTCTGATCGGAGCTCCCAATGACGACAACCACCCGTGAGATCATCACCCGCGCCCTCGCGGAGGGCCGCCAAGCGCTGACGCCGACCGAGGCAAGGGCCGTGTGCGAGGAGTACGGCATCGCCGTGCCCGGCGACGCGCTGGCCACCTCGCCGGCAGAGGCAGCGCAGGCGGCCTCCGCCATGGGCTTCCCCGTCGTGCTGAAGATCGTGTCACCACAGATCCTGCACAAGACGGAGGTCGGCGGTGTCCGCATCGGGCTGACGAGCATCGAGGACGTCGAGCGGGCGTACACGGAGATCGTCGAACGCGCCCGCGCCGCCGTGCCCGATGCCGAGATCAGCGGCGTCCAGGTGCAGCAGCAGGTCGAGGGCGGCCAAGAGGTCATCGTCGGCAGCGTCACCGACCCCTCGTTCGGGAAGCTCGTGGCATTCGGCCTCGGCGGCATCCTCGTCGAGGTGCTCAGGGACGTGACGTTCCGCCTCGCCCCGCTGGCCGACGGCGACGCGCAGTCGATGCTCGAGTCCATCAAGGGCGGCCAGCTCCTGGAGGGCTTCCGCGGCGCACCGCCGTCCGACACCAAGGCACTCGTGTCGACGATCGAAGCCGTCTCCCGTCTCGTGACCGACGTCCCCGAGATCGACGAGCTCGACCTCAACCCGGTGCTCGCTCGTCCCGACGGCGCCGTCGCCCTCGACGTGCGCATCACGTTGCGTGCCGAGCCCGCTGCCGCGCCGTACCGCCCGACGCCGGAGCAGATCCTCGCCGTGATGGAGCGGATCATGAAGCCGCGCGCGGTGGCCGTGATCGGTGCATCGGCCGAGGACGGCAAGATCGGCAACTCCGTGATGAAGAACCTCATCAACGGCGGCTATCCGGGTGAGATCTACCCGGTGCACCCGAAGGCCGACGAGATCCTCGGTCGCAAGGCCTACCGGAGCGTGCTCGAGATCCCCGGCGAGGTCGACGTCGCCGTGTTCGCCATCCCTGCCAAGTTCGTGGCGTCCACCATCGCCGAGCTCGGTCAGAAGGGTGTGCCGGCCGCCATCCTCATCCCGTCCGGGTTCGCCGAGATCGGCGAGGTGGCGTTGCAGCAGGAGCTCGTCGAGGCCGCCCGCACGAACAACGTGCGGGTGATGGGGCCGAACATCTACGGCTACTACTACACACCGAGCAACCTCTGCGCGACGTTCTGTACGCCGTACGACGTCAAGGGCGCGACCGCCCTGTCGTCGCAGAGCGGCGGTGTCGGCATGTCGATCATCGGCTTCAGCCGCTCGACCGGCATGGGTGTGTCGGCCATCGTCGGGCTCGGCAACAAGGCCGATCTCGACGAGGACGATCTGCTGACGTTCTTCGAGCAGGACGACAACACGCGCGTCATCGCGATGCACGTCGAGGACCTCAAGGACGGCCGCTCGTTCGCCGAGGTCGCCAAGCGAGTGTCGAAGACGAAACCCGTCCTCGTGCTGAAGGCCGGCCGCACGGCGCTCGGCGCGCGGGCGTCGGCATCGCACACCGGCGCGCTGGCCGGCAACGACAAGGTATACGAGGACGTGCTGCGCCAGTCCGGTGTGATCCGGGCGCGGTCCCTCAACGAGCTGCTGCAGTTCGCGCGAGCCCTCCCGGTGCTGCCGACGCCCAAGGGGGAGAACGTCGTCATCATCACGGGCGCCGGTGGTTCGGGTGTGCTGCTCTCGGACGCCGTCGTCGACAACGGGCTGCAGCTGATGACGATCCCAGACGACCTCGACGCGGCCTTCCGCAAGTTCATCCCGCCGTTCGGAGCGGCCGGGAACCCGATCGACATCACCGGTGGCGAGCCGCCGACCACGTATCAGAACACGATCAAGCTCGGCCTCGACGACGAGCGCATCCACGCGCTGATCCTCGGCTACTGGCACACGATCATCACTCCGCCGATGGTGTTCGCCGATCTGGTCATCGAGGCCGTCGACGAGGCACGGGCGCGAGGCATCGAGAAGCCGATCGTCGCCTCGCTGGTCGGCGACACGCAGGTCGAGGAGGCCTCGGAGAAGCTCTTCCGCCACGGCATCCCCGCGTATCCGTACACGACCGAACTCCCGGTGGACGTGCTCGGCGCCAAGTACCGCTGGGCCCGCGGCGCGGGACTGCTGTAAGTCTGGGCGAGGCGAGCAACTTGCTTGCGAGCCGAGCCCCAGACTTAGTAGGTGGCGAGCGCCCGCGCCGCCGCGGCGATGCGCTCTGCGGACACGACGAGCTCGGTCTCCAGCGGCTCGCTGTAGGGCAGCGGCACGTCCGGGGTGGCGATCCGGCGGACCGGCGCCCGCAACACCTCGAACGCTTCCTCGGCCAGCAGGGCGGCCAGCTCCGCGCCGGCGCCGAACGAACGGCTGCACTCGTCGGCGACGAGCACGCGGCCCGTCTTGCGGGCCGAGCGCACCAGCACGTCGGTGTCGAGCGGACTGATCGAGCGGGGGTCGATCACCTCGACGGAGATGCCCTCGGCGGCCAGCGCCTCCGCTGCGGACACCGCCCGCGGCGCCATCACCGACATGGCCACGATCGTGACGTCGTCGCCTTCGCGCCGGACGCGGGCGCGCCCGAAGGGGATCGGCGGGGCGTCGACGTCGACGTCCTCCTCGTCGCCGAACAGGACCGGGTGGGTGATGAACACGGTCGGGTCCTCGCTGTGCAGCAGCGACCAGCGCAGCAAGCCGTGCACGTCCGCCGGTGAGCTCGGCAACACGACCTGCAGCCCAGGGACGCCGGCGAGCATCGCCTGAGGTCGGGCGGAGTGCTGCGCCGCGCCACCGCCGCGGACACCGGCCATCGCGTAGAACGTCACCGGCACGTGCGAGGCGCCGGCGGTCGAGTAGCGCACCGTCGCCGCCTCGTCGACGATCTGGGGAAAGGCCTGGTACAGGAAGTCCGCGGTGCTCATGTCGACCATCGTCCGGCAGCCGGCCAGCGCGGCACCGATGCCCGCTCCGGCGATCCCGAGCTCGGACACCGGCTTGCTGACCACGCGGTGGCCGAACGCCGCATCGAACTCGCCGAAGGACTCCCGGGCGGCGACGTTGAGCCCGACCCACCCGTTGCCGATGAAGATCAACTCCGGGTCCGCCCGCGCGACCTGGACCAGCGCGTCGGCCATCGCACCTGCGTACGTGAGCCTCATCGGACGGGCTCGGCGACGACGTGGGAGCGAGCAGTCGCAGGATCGGGGAACGGGCTGTCGAGCGCCGCAGCGGCGGCGACGTCGATCCTGGCGATCACGGCATCATCGAGGTCGCGGATCTCGGCGGCACTCGCCGCGCCGTCGGCGACGATCGCCGCCAACTCTCGCAGGATCGGGTCAGCCTTCGCCGACCACTCGGCGATCTCGCTCGGCGGACTGCCGTCGAAGGCCCACTCGAGGTCGGTCTCACCGCTGGCCATCGCCGGCCACAGGTCGTAGTTGCCCGGCCAGCGGTCGAACCGGACCTCCACGAACCGCGGCTGGCGCTCGGCCCGCACCTCGGCGACGAGGCGCTGGAACAGTGCGTCGAGCTCCTGGACGTCCCCGCCGTCGACGCTGACCGACGGGATGCCGAACGAAGCCGGCGCGGCGGTGAGGTCCTCGTTGCTCAACCGGGACGACGGGTACTGCCCCGGCTTGCGCTTCTCGTGGGCAATGCTGTTGTTGTCGCAGACGAACAGGATCGGCAGCGACCACAGCACGGCGAGGTTGACCGACTCGTAGAAGGCGCCTTCCTCCAGTGCCGCGTCGCCGAACAGCGAAACCACGATCGCGTCGCCTGGCCGGCGCGACAGTGCCAGCGCAGCGCCAGCCGAGATCGGGATGCTGCCACCGACGAGGGCCGACGTGACGGGAACGTTGAGCTCGGGTGCGGCGACGTGCAGCGTGCCGCCCCGGCCGCCGTTGTACCCGCCGGATCGTCCGAGGATCTCTGCGAAGATCCGTGCCGGATCGGCTCCTCGCGCCAGGAGGTGGGCGTGGTTGCGGTGCGTCGTGAACAGGTAGTCGTCGGCCCGCAGGCGCCAGCAGGACGCGACGGCGCCGGATTCCTGACCGATCGACACGTGGAAGTGGCCGCGGAAAGCGCCGGACTCGTGGAGCCGCACCAGGCGCTCCTCGAAGCGGCGGATCAGCAGCATCGCCTCGAGCCGCGCCAGGCGATCGGTCATCCGTTCCTCCTCTCCTGTTTGCGGCCGGCGAGGCGGCTGGAGCCGCCGCCGTGCCGAACCGGTGCTTGCCTCCGAACGACGCGACCCCCGGCCTTCCACTTCTCGCTTGGGATACAGTCGACAGTACGCCGGATCGGAGGCCAATGACCAAGCTCACGAGGGAGGAGTGGGACGATCGCTACGCCACCACGGAGCTGATCTGGGGCGCTGAGCCCAACCAGTTCCTCGTCCGCGAGATCTCCGACCTGACCCCCGGGAGGGCGCTCGACCTCGCCACCGGAGAGGGTCGCAACGCCATCTGGCTCGCTCGGCGGAGCTGGGACGTCACCGGCGTCGACTTCTCGGCCGTTGCCCTCGACAAGGCGCGAGAGATCGCCGCCGACCTCGGGGTCACCATCGAGTGGGTCGAGGCCGACGTCATCGACTACGAGCCGAAGCCGGCCGCCTTCGACCTCGTCACGATCTTCTACCTCCACCTCGAACGGCCAGCGCGTCGGCAGGTGCTCGCGGCGGCGAGCCGCGCCGTCGCTCCGGGCGGCACGCTGCTCATCGTCGGGCACGACCTCGACAACCTCACCCGCGGCTACGGCGGCCCGCAGGATCCGGCCCGGCTGTGGGTGGCCGCCGACGCCGTCGAGGAGCTCGTCGGGCTCGAGATCGAGCAGGCCGGGCAGGTCGTGCGCGTCGTCAACACCGATGCCGGCGCGGTCGAGGCGATCGACACGCTGATCCGCGCCCGGCGCGCCGACGGACACGACTGAGGCCACGCCGTGGGCCTGCAGCTGCGGAGGCGCGCTTCGGCGCGCGAACGCGAATCGGACCTTCCCGTGGCCGAGATGGTCGTCGTCGGCGCCGCCGTCTTCACGATCACCGCGCTCGCCTTCTTCCGCGTCGCGATCCTGCCGTCGATCGGCGCGGACCTGGCGATATCGACCGCCCAGCTCGGCCTGTTCAGCGCCACCTACGCCGTCGGCCGGGTGCTGACCGACCTGCCTGCAGGGCATCTCGCCGACCGCCTCCCGGTCGTGACCGTGATGCGCCGGGCAGCCTGGATCGTCGCGCTCGGCAGCGCGCTGCTGGCACTCGCGCCCGTCAGCGCCGTCGCCTTCGTCGGGATGTTCGTGCTCGGCGTCGGCACCGCGCTGTGCAACACGAGCGGCGCGACCTACTTCTCCACCGTCGCACCTGTGTCGCGCCGCGGTCTCGCCGTCTCCGGGTTCGCCGGCTCCCAGCTGGGCGGTCAGGCGTTCGGGCCAGCGATCTCCGGGGCACTGGCCACGTTGGGCACGTGGCGGACATCGGAGCTGGCCGCGGTCTTCATCGCCGTCGCCCTCGTCGTCGGGACGTACTGGGGTCGTGTGACGACCGTGCTCGCCGCCCACGCCCATCGCGAGCGCAGAGGCGGCGACCGGACCGGGACGTGGAAGGTCACGTGGCCGATGCGGCTGGCGCTCAACTCCATCCCGTTCGTGATGTTCCTCACGATCGGTTCGATGATCCAGACGCTCGCCCCGATCATCGGCAAGGACGAGTTCGGCCTCACGGCCGGCATCATCGGCCTCGCTGCCGGCCTGGGTGGCCTGTGCCGCTTCGCCGGCGCGCTGGTCGGCGGCCAGATCGCCGATCGCATCGGCCGCAAGGCTGCGCTCGTGCCCGGCCTCGTGCTGCAATCGATCGGTGTGGCGTTGCTCGCCGTCGGCGACCAGGTCGCCATCTGGGTCCTCTCGATCGCACTGCTGTCGCTCGGGTCGATCGGCACCGCGGTCGCAATGGCGGTGCTCGGCGACGTCGCCGAGCCGGGCACGCTCGGCCGGCTGCTCGGTCGGTTCCGGTTCTGGGGCGACATCGGGCTGATCGTCGGACCGATCCTCACCGTGTGGCTCTACGACGCCTACGGCAAGGCGGCGGCAGTGCTGCCCGTCGCAGGCCTGGTTGCGCTGTGTGCGGTGGCCGCCATGGCGTGGATCCCCGAGACCCGCTGGGGCAGCGAGCGGCGGCGGCCGGCGATGACCTGACGAGCACCCGCTGCTAGATTGGTCCAGTCATTCTACCAATCCGTCACAAGGGGGAAAGCTCATCGCCAAGCGACTTCTCGACCTGTCGGTCACGGTGGACGAGCAGACCAAGAGCCCTCCCTCGACCGACCTGACCGTCGACTTGACGCGGTACAACCGCGGCCCAGGGTTCTGGCAGGTCACCGCCGTCTCCCAGAGCCTGCACACCGGCAGCCACATCGATGCCCCGCTGCACTGTTACGAGGACGGCCTGACAACCGCCGAGATCCCCCTCGAGCGCGTCATCGGCGAGGCGGTGCTCGTCGACTGCACCAAGGTCGGCGAGAGCGAGCCGGTGGACGTCGCCGTGCTCGAGGCGGCTGCGGCCGACGTCCGTGAAGGCGACATCGTCCTGCTCCACACCGGCTGGTCCGACGAGTCGTGGGGCACGTTCCCCGACTACTTCACGAGGTCGCCGTTCCTGACCCCCGAGGCGGCCGACTGGCTGGCGCTGCGCAAACCGAGCGCCGTCGGCTTCGACTTCTTCGAGGAGTACTGCGCCCGGCTGGAGGACTTCACGTCCGAGGACTTCATCTGCCATCGCATCCTGCTCGGCGCCGGCATCCCCCTGATCGAGGGGATCATGAACCTCCACACCGTGGGGCGTCCCCGCTTCGACTTCTACGCCCCCTTCTACAAGATCGCCCACTGCGACGGCGCCCAGGCCCGCTTCTTCGCGTCGGTCTGAGCCGCCTCCCCGAACCACCTCCACCATCCGCATGAAGCCGGCAACATTCGACTACCACGCCCCGACGACGATCGACGAGGCCCTCACGCTGCTCCAAGGAGCCGACGACGCCGATGCCAAGCTGCTCGCCGGTGGCCAGAGCCTGGTCCCTGCGATGAACCTGCGGATGGCTCGTCCGGCGGTGCTCATCGATCTCAACCGGGTCACCGGGCTGGAAGGCATCCGCTGCGATGACGGTGAGTGGCGGATCGGCGCGATGACCCGTCACTCGACCATCGAGGACTCACCCGAGCTGGCCGCCGAAGTCCCCGTGCTGCCGGCGGTCGTCGCCCAGATCGGCTACCGGCCGATCCGCAACCGGGGCACCATCGGAGGCAGCCTCTGCCACGCCGACCCGTCCGCGGAGTGGCCGTTGCTGGCCCGCCTCTTGCGCATGGACATCGACCTCCAATCCGCGCGGGCAGCCGCACCGTGGCGGCCGACGAGTTCTTCGAGGGCGTCTTCACCACCGTCGTCGAGCCCGACGAGCTGTTGACCGCCATCCGCTTCCGCGTCCCGACGCCCGCATGGAGATGGGGTTTCACGGAGTTCGCTCGCAAATCCGGCGACTTCGCCCTCGCCGCCGCCGGTGTCCTGCTCACCGTGGACACAGCGACGATCACGAACGCCAGCGTCGTGGTCACCGGCACCGGTGGCGAACCGCTCCGGCTCGACGCCGTCGAAGCGGCCCTGGCCGGCACGGCGCTGGACGACGAAGCCGCGGCCCGCGACGTGATCGCCGAGACCGCCAACGGGCTCGACGTGGTCGCCGACCTCCACGCCCCCGAGGCCTACCGCCGCCGGCTCGTCGGCGTGCAGGTCGAGCGGGCGCTGGCCCAGGCCCGCCGTCCAGCCACCGACGAACTGAGGACCCGATGACCCGGCGCACCGTGACGCTCTCCGTCAACGGACAGCGCGAAGAGATCCTCGTCGAGCCACGCCGCCTGCTCTGCGACGCCCTGCGCGACGATCTCGGACTCACCGGCACACACGTCGGTTGCGAGCACGGCGTGTGCGGTGCCTGCACGGTCCTCGTCGACGGTCGAGCCGAGCGGTCGTGCATGACGTTTGCCGTGCAAGCCGAAGGCGCCGAGATCCGCACGGTGGAGGGACTGGCGTCGGCGACCGGCGAACTGTCCGCCCTCCAACAGGCGATGTGGGACCACCACGGCCTGCAGTGCGGCTTCTGCACACCCGGCGTGCTGATGGCGATGACCGATCTGCTCGACCGCGAGCCGCATCCCACCCGCGATGACATCCGCACCGCGCTGGCCGGGAACCTCTGCCGCTGCACCGGCTACGAGACGATCGTCGATGCCGTCGAGACGGCCGCCGCAGCCGAAGGTGGGGTTCGATGACTGTCGACGTTCCTGTCGAACCGCGCTACGTCGGCCAGGCCATCACGCGACGGGAGGACCCGCGCTTCCTGTTGGGACGAGCCCGCTACGTCGATGACGTGCGGATACCCGGCACGCTCCACGCCGCGTTCGTCCGCACGGACGAGGCGCACGCTCGGGTCGTCGGGATCGACACGTCTGCCGCCGAGGCGCTCGATGGCGTCGTCGCCGTGCTCACAGGCGCCGACGCGGCGCAGCACTGGGCGCCCATCCGCTACGACTCCACGTTCCCCGAATGGCAGGGCTCGGAGTACTGGCCGCTGGCGAACGACAAGGTGCGCTTCGTCGGTGAGGCGGTCGCCGTCGTGGTCGCTCGCGACCGCTACGTCGCCGAGGATGCTGCCGAGTTGATCGACGTCGAGTACGAAGCGTTGACGCCGGTGCCGACCGTGGACGCGGCGATGGCGCCGGGCGCGCCCCTGATCCACGAGCACTGGGACGACAACTGGTTCCTCCGCCGCCACGTCGAGACGGAGGCGTTCGAGGACGTCATGTCGGCCTGCCCGCAGCGCAGGACGTTGCGGCTCGAGATGGGGCGCCACTCGGGCCAGCCGATGGAGACCCGCGGCTGCGTGGCCGAGTGGGACGATCGCAACGAGCGGATCGTGCTGCACTGCTCGACGCAGGCGCATTTCAACCTGCGCACCGGCGTGGCAGAGGTGCTGCGGGTGCCGGAGCACCAGGTGCAGGTCATCGCCCCCGACGTCGGGGGCGGCTTCGGCATCAAGCACCCGATGTACCCGGAGGAGATCGTGTGCTCGCTGCTGGCCAAGCGCCTGCGGCGGCCCGTGAAGTGGATCGAGGACCGCCGCGAGCACATGCTCACGGCGAGCCACTCACGCGAGCACTACCACGACATCGAGGTCGGCTTCGACGACGACGGCGTCGTCCAAGCGCTGCGGGCCCGCATCGTCGTCGACTGCGGCGCCTATTCGATGTGGCCGCTGACAGCGTCGATGGACGCCGGCATGGCGCTCGGCATCCTTCCGGGGCCGTACCGCATCCGCAACTACCTCGTCGACGCGTGGTCGGTCTCCACGAACAAGTGCCCGCTCGGGGCGTACCGCGGCGTCTCGCGCCCAGCCGCCTGCTTCACGATCGAGCGGACGATGGATCTCGTCGCCGAAGCCGTCGGGATCGACGGTGCCGAGGTGCGCCGGCGCAACCTCGTGCGCGCCGACGAGTTCCCGTACACGTCCGTCACCGGCATGGTCTACGACTCGGGATCGTTCCTCGAGTCCCTCGAGAAGCTGCTCGAGGAAGCGGACTACGCGGGATTGCGGGGCCAGCAGCAAGCGGCGCGCGCGAGGAGGGTCGATACCTCGGGATCGGCGTGGCGACCTACACCGAGCAGACCGCCCACACGTTCGAGGAGTTCAAGAAGCGAGGAACGCCCATCACGTTCGGGTTCGAGACGAGCGAGGTCGAAGTCGACCCGTCGGGTCACGTGACGGTCCGCATCTCTGCCCACTCGCACGGCCAAGGGCTCGAAACCTCGATCGCTCAGGTCGCCGCGGACGCCCTCGGGGTCGACCTCGATTCGGTGCGCGTCCGCTTCGGAGACACCACCGAGCTGCCCTACGGCATGGGCACGTTCGCCAGCCGCTCGGCAGTGCTGTGCGGCGGCTCGACCCGCCTCGCTGCGGACGACGTGCGCGGCCGCATGGAGCGCATCGCCGCCCACCTCCTCGAAGCCGCGCCCGAGGACATCGTCATCGAGGAGGGCAAGGCCAGCGTCCGCGGGACACCGGCGGCGAGCGTCTCGGTCCGCGACATCGCCCAGACCGCATACCTGACGCCCCAGCTGCTCCCGCCGGGCGAGGAGCCGCTGCTGTCTGCCACGCGGACCTACGACGCGGCCCCGGGCACGGGCACGTTCAGCAACGCCGCCCTGCTCGCCATGGTCGAGGTCGACGTGGAGACCGGTGGCGTGGCGGTGCAGAAGGTCGTCGTCGTCGAGGACTGTGGGCGCATCATCAACCCGCTGATCGTCGACGGGCAGATCCGCGGTGGCATCGCCCAGGGGATCGGTACGGCGCTGTTCGAGGAGTACGTCTACGACGACATCGGGCAGCTGCAAACGACGACGTTCATGCACTACATCGTCCCGGGCAGCACGGAGGTTCCCGATATCGAGATCCACCACCTCGTGACCCCATCGCCGTTCACGATCCTCGGGATCAAGGGCATGGGCGAGGGTGGTGCGATCTCCCCGGGCGCGCTGATCGCTGCGGCGGTCGAGGATGCCATCCGCCCGCTCACGCCGGCCCACGTGCACGCGCTGCCGATCCGGCCGGATCGGGTGCGGGCTTGGATCGAGGAGGGTTCGGCAACGTGAAGATCGGTCTGCTCCTGCCGTCCACCAACACGGTGGCCGAGACGGAGTACTGGGAGATGTTGCCGTGGGGCGTGACGGCGCACGCCGGCCGGATGCTGGTGACGCAGACCGAGGTGGGGACCGATCGCGACTACCTGTACCTCAACGACCAGATGTTCACCGCATTGGAGCCGACGCTGGCCAACCTGCTGACGTGCCGGCCCGACCACCTCGCGCTTGCGATGTCGGCGATGAGCTTCGTCGGAGGTGCCGCGGCCGACCCGGCGTTGCGCCAGCGCCTCGAGGAGTCGTCGGGTGTCCCGGTGACCTCCGGGCCGTCGGCGTGCCTCGCCGCGGTCCGGGCGGTGGGCGCGTCGCGCATCGGTCTGCTCAGCCCGTTCCAGCCGGCCGTCGAGGCGGAGACCGCCCGCTGGTTCACGGAGCAGGACATCGAAGTGGTCTCGACGTTCAGCTTCCTCGCCCAGACCACGCTGGGCATCGCCGCCATCGGACCCGACGACGTACGCGCGGCGCTCCTTGCCCTCGACGACGAGCGGGTCGAGGCATTCGTGCAGGTCGGCACGAACGTGCCGATGGCCGGGCTCGCCGCAGGGGCCGAGTGGTGGCTCGGCAAGCCGGTGATCCACGTCAATACGGCGATGGTCTGGGACATCCTGCGCGCGCACGAGGTGGCGCAGCCGATCGGCGGGTTCGGCGTGCTCCTCGAACAGCACTAACTCGAACAGAAGTCCTCGAGACGACGCCGCGGCGGGGGGTGCGGGGGGCAGAGGCTCCGCCCTTCCGCTCGAGGGCTGATGCCGCACTGACCCGACTGACCGTCCGCGGTCAGTCGGTGTCAGCGGCTCCCAGCCACTTTGCTTTCAGGCGCGCGCCTGCCGCCGAGTCCTCGTCGAGCCCGCGCTGGTCCGGGTCCCAGCTGACGACGACGTCACCGGTCGCGTAGGTCTGGCAACACAGGCGATACCCCTGCCCGAGCAACTCACCCAGCCGCTCGCGTTCACGCCGGCGCGGTGTGCTCAGATGTTCGGCGCCCTCTTCGATGAGCACACGGTCGGTGCCGCAGTTCCCGCTGGCACAGCGCCACGGCACCCCGACCTCGTGGCGGATGGCGACCGCAACAGGTTGACGTCGTCGCCATCCGGGAACGAGACGACCCGATCGGCCGTCTTGAAGTGGATCTGAGGCACCTGCTACCTCGAGCTCATTGGCCAACCCATCTGGGTGCCCACAGGCTCGAATTCGAGACTGTCGCCACCCAAATGCGGTTTTGAGACGCTAGCCACCCAGATGGGCCCACCCGTGCGAAGGTCGCCTGACGCGACACCTAGGCCATCGCGGCGACCGGTTCCTCGACCCAGTCGCCGAGGTCCGGCTTCACGTAGTACTCGTAGAGCGTCTTGGTGTACGTGAAGCGCATGTCGGCCGCTTCCTTCACCATGTCGATGCAGCGCTGCTGCAACTCGGGCGTGTCGGCGTAGTTGAGCACGATCTGGTAGCCGCGCTCGCCGTGCACCTCGTCCGAGGTGATGTGCAGGTCGAAGAACTCGGTCTCGTCCTCGGTGAAGCCGTACACGTCCGGGTCGATCAGCTTCGGGTACTGCACGCGGTAGATGCTCGGCACCTGCGACTCGAGGCCGACGATGAGGGCGGCCGACGAGACGGCGAAGTGCTCGTTGGCGGCGATGTAGTAGAGCCAGCCCTGCAGCGCCTTGGTGAACGGCATCGCGTTCTTGCGGTCCATGACGTACTCACGGGTGCCGCCGCATGCCTCGGCGAAGCGGATCAGTAGGTCGGTGTGGCGGACATCGCTCAGCTCCTCTTCCCACATGTTCTGCAGCAGGAAGTCCTTGGCGTCACGAGCGGTGTCGGGCGTCTGGCCGTACATGAAGCCGAGGTAGTCGCCGAACGGGCCGATGTAGTGGTAGTGGTTCGTCGCCCACGCGACGAAGTGGTGGCGCTGCAGCTTGCCGGTGGCCCAGGCGCGGCTGAACGACGCGTCCTTCGCCATGGTGCCCTTCATGGCATTTTCCAGCGCATCGCGGAACTCAGCGTGGCTGAGGAGTTCGCTCATGACCGCTCCTTCTCAGACGGAGATCTGACCTGATTGTATACCGTATACTACACGGGTTCTCGGCGTTTGCCAAGGCCTGGACGTGGCGATGTGTATCAGACTGCCACGGCGGCGCCGCCCGTCCGCGGGTCGGCCGCTCCTTCCACCGCGTCGCCCGGGCGAGGGACGGCCAGCACCTGGAAGGACGACCGCAGCCCCCAGCGCCCCACTTGCCGATGATCGCCCGGCACGCGGGCGAACAGCGCATCGATCGCGTCGGCGCCCAGGTCCTCCTCGACCACCACCCCGTCGCCTCCCGGCAGCCACTCCCAGCGCGGCGCCGTCGCCAGCACTCCGGGGCGCAGTTCGCCGCCGACGACGTCGGCCAGCAGTTGCGCGTTCCAGGGCAGCTGGTTGGCCCCACCCGGCGTTGCGCCGATGAGCGCCGGGCGGCCGCCGACTTCGCCCACCGCCCACGCGTGCAGCGTGGTGGCCGGACGCCGCCCGGGGACCGGGAAGTTCGGATGGCCGGGAACCGACGTGAACCCGCGCCCCGCGCGGTTGTTCAGCACCACGTCGAACCCGTCGACGACGATCCCGCTCCCGAAGCGCGGGTAGGAGTTGGAGTGCACGACCACGACGGCGTTGCCCTCGGCGTCTGCGGCGCTGACTGCTGACGTGCCGGCAGGGACGGCGGGATCGCCGAGCGACTCGCGCTGGTAGGCGATCGCCGCGAGCACGGCGTCCCAGACCGCGGACGGAGCGTCCGTGCCGCTGAACCCGGCGACGGCGTCGAGCAGCGACGCGCCATGGGTCGGCGCCGGGGTGGCCCAGACGGGAACGGAGCCCGCCTCACCACGCGCCGCCGGCACCCACTCCGCCCGAACGGATTCGAGGTCGTCGGTCGTCAGCGTGCCCCCGCGCCGCTGCACGGCGTCGACCAACGCCGCACCCAGCGCGCCGTGCAGCACTGTTGCGCCACACGCGACGAGCTCCTCCAAGGCGAGCGCCAGCCCCGGCAGCGTGACGAGCGCGCCCGGGGTGATCGGCCGGCCTTCGGGGAGGTACACCGTGCCGGCCGGGTTCTGGTCACGCAGCAGCGCCGCGGCCTCATGGGTGAGTGCCGTGGAGATCGGCGCCCATGCGAAGCCGTCGCGAGCGAGCGCTATCGCCGGCGCCGCCAGGCGGTCGAGTCGCAGCGTGGCGTGCTCGGCCAGCGCCAGGTAGCCGGCCGGCGCGCCCGGAGGACCGACCGAGGACGGCCCGGTTTCGTGCAGCTGACCGGCCGCAGCCACCGCCTCGAGTCCGGACGGGGCACCGCCAATCGCGATGAGCGCGACGGGCTCGGGCTCTCCTGCTCGCACACACAGGGCGATCAGGTCGCCACCGAGCCCACACTTGGGCGGCAGCAGCACGGTCTCGGCCAGCGCCGCGGCCACCGCGCCGTCGAACGCGTTGCCGCCGGAACGGATCGCCTCGGCGCCGACGGCCGCGGCCAGCGGAGCCGATGCGGTGACCACACCCCGGGCCCCACGTCCCGTGCAGTGCTCCGCCATGACAGGCCCGGCGCCTTCGAACAGCCCTTCGATCATCGGTTGGTCCCGTCAGCCCACACGATCTCGCCCGTAGCTCACGGACCCTTCAATCTGTATACAATCTGACGCTAGCACGCCCGGGGGAGGAGGACCGTGGACGACTGGGTCGAGGTGGGGACGGTCGAGGAGGTGCGGCGAGCCCGCAAGCGGGTGATCGACGTCGCCGACACGCCCGTCGTGCTGTTCTGGCACGACGAGCAGGTCTACGCCCTGCAGAACATCTGCATCCACCGCGAGCGCGAGCTGGTGAAGGGCGTCATCCTCAAGGACCGCATCATCTGCCCCGGCCACCAGTGGGCGTTCAACCTGGAGACGGGCTTCGAGGAGAAGATGTGCCGGTACCAGCCGACGTTCGACGTGCGCGTCGAGGACGGCAGGGTGTACGTCGCTGGCGCAGCTCGTCCCGTTCCGGACGAGCCGGAGCAGCCGGCCGAGCAGCCAGCGACCGTTGTCCACGACCCGTCTCCATAACTCCGCCTGCGAGATGGCGTCTAGCTACGCTGAAATTCCGGCGCTGAATGGCGGGCAGCCTCGAGGAGCTACATGACGAGGAAGGAATCGAGCGGCAAGGCCACCTCGACCCACCGGGCGCTCCGCGATGTGGCGTTCGAGCGGACCCGTGACCTGATCGTCACGGGGGAGGTCGCTCCTGGTGAGCGCCTCATCGAGGAGGCCCTCGGTCAGCGGCTCGGCATGTCCCGCAACCCGGTGCGGGAATCCCTGAAGATCCTCGAGCGCGAGGGTTTCGTCACCATCAGCCCGTTCCGCCGGCGCGGTCGTTTCCCAGATCGGCCACAAAGAGGCGATGGACATCTTCGAGATCCGCGAGCTGCTCGACTCGTTCGCCGCCGCGCAGGCAGCACGCAAGTACACCGCAGCGGATCTCCGGCAACTGCGCAGCATCCTGTCTGCTGGGGCGAAGGCGCTGGCGAAGGGTGACATCGCCAAGCTCTCGGCGGACAACGGGCGCTTCCACTCCAAGGTCCACGCGATGAGCGGCAACGTCGAGCTGATCCGCAGCCTCGAGCGCCTCCGCCTCAAGGTCGGGTGGATGTTCGCCGGATACGCCGCCACCCGGGGCGAGTCCTCCTGGGTCGAGCACCAGGCGCTCGTCGACGCCATCTCGTGTGGCGACGCCGACGGCGCGGCCGAGATCTCCCGCCAGCACATTGCCGGCTCCCGCATCGCCTACCTCAACCTGCTCGAGCAACGCCCAGCGCTCGCCGAGGACGACAGCGGCGACGCTTCGTTGGTCTCCGCGGCCACGTGACGATCCCCGTCGCGGTGGCCAGCGGCCACCCGTCGGCGACGCAGGCGGCGCTTGCCATGCTGCGGCTGGGCGGTTCGGCGGTCGACGCCGCCATCGCCGCCGACGCCGTGATGGGTGTCGTCGAGCCCATCGCCACCGGTCTCGGCGGTGACGTCATGGCGGTTGTGGCCGCACCAGGGCAGTTGTCCGCGTACAACGGGAGCGGACGGGCCGCGGCGGACGCGACGAGCGTCGAGTTCACCGGCGGCGACCACGGCTACGTGAAGAACGTTGGCGGGCAGGCCGTCACCGTGCCCGGCACGGTCGCAGGGTGGTGGGACCTCCACCAGCGGTTCGGTGCCCTCTCGTGGGAAGCGGTGCTCGCGCCGGCGCTGGCGGCGGCTACGGAAGGCGTCGAGATCGGCCCGATCACAACGGCGATCTGGGCGGCCATGGAACCGCGCCTCGACCCCGCGGGGAAGGCGCTGTACCTGCCCGGCGGCGCGGCCCCGGCGGCAGGTACGCCCTGGCGCAACGCTGAGCTGGCGGACACGCTCGCCGCGCTCGCCGCACACGGACCAGACCACTTCTACCGCGGACCCGTCGCGCCGGAACTGGCCGCGGCCGTCCAGGGCGCCGGCGGCGCGATCACCGCAGCCGACCTCGCCGCCCACTGCGGCGAGTGGGTCGAGCCGCTGCGGCGCACGATCGCCGCCCTGGAACTCGTGACGGTGCCGCCGCCCTGCCAGGGTGTCGTCGTCCTCCTCGCCGCGGCGCTCCTCGAGGAGCGGGTCACGTTCGGTGCTCCGGATTCGCCGGAGAGCGTCGTCGCCGAGGTCGAGTCGTTGGATCGCGCGTTCGGAGTGGCCGTCGACGTCGTGGCTGACGGCGTCGGTCCGCTCGATCTCGACACGTTGCTCGCCGAGGCCCGTGGGCGGCGGACGCGGGGCCCGCTCCCCTACGCCCCTGGGACGGTGTTCACTGCCGTGGCGCGAGGCGACGAGTTCGTGTCCCTCATCTCGAGTGTCTGCGACCGCTTCGGCGCCGGCGTCACGGTTCCGGGCCGAGGCTTCGTGCTGCAGAGCCGCGGCCGCGGTTTCAGCCTCGACGCCACACACAAGAACGGCGTGGCCGGCGGGCGGCGTCCGTACCACACGATCATGCCGACGATCGCGGTCCGCGACGGCCGTCCAGCGGTTGCGCTCGGCGTGGTCGGAGGTGTGATGCAGCCGCAGGGCCAGCTGCAGGTGCTGGCGCAGCTCGCTCGTGGCCTGGCGGCCCAGTCGGCCGTCGACGCCCCGCGCTTCCGGCTGATGCACGACGGCGAGGTCGCCGTCGAAGCGAACCTGCCGGAGGGGACCGATGGTGCGCTGCGTGCCGCCGGCTACGAGGTGCGCCCGCCGGCCGGCGTCGACTTCGGCGGGGCGCAGGTGGTGCTGGCCGGCGAAGCAGGTGACCTCTCGGCTGGCTCGGACCGCCGCAAGGACGGCGCCGCCGTCAGCGAGCAGCTCCCCACGTCTGCGTGAGCGAAAACGCGGTCAGGACCACGTTTTCGCTGACACAGAAGAATGCACCGCTCCCTTGACGGCGCGCAGGTAGGCGATCACGTCGTCGAGCGGCGCAACGTCCGCGTACTTCATGTGCAGGTCGAGCAGGTTGACCTTGTGGGAGATCTGGCTGCGGTCGGCCACGCACTCGAACGGGATGACGACATCGAAGTTGTGCTGGAAGGCGTCGACCGCTGTGGCCCGCACGCAACCGCTCGTGGTCATGCCGGTGACGACGGCGGTGTCGATGTTCTCGTAGTTCATCAGCGCGGCCAGCTCGGTCCCGAAGAACCCGCTCGGCTTGTGGTGCTTGTAGATCACGTGGTCCTCGGGACGTGGCGCCAGCTCGGCGACGATCACGTCCCCGGGCGGCAGCGACGGGTCCTTCGCCTTGCGGCCCTTGGTCTTCCAGCGGCCTCGCTGGGCCGGGCTCGGCACGTGCTCGGGGTCCTCGTAGAGCTTCGTGTAGTAGATGGGAAGACCGAGCTCGACGCGCCACGTCGAGGAGCCGTGCGTTGGCCTCGACCGCCGGCCGGCCGTGCTCGGAGTTGCCCGTCGGGTAGCGGCCGTCGACGAACTCACACGTCATGTCGACGACGATCACGCACGGGCGCTCGCCGGCCTCGATCGGGCGGACCTGGTCTCCGTAACCGCCGGCGCGGAATCGCTCCAGGTCGTCAGCGGGGATCGCGCCTTCCCATGGAGAGGTCATGTCGTGTCTCCTCGCTCCGAAATGCAACGAGCGAGGACACAACGCTGTGTCCTCGCTCGGTGCGGTGATCCAGTTGGATCAGTTCGTGATGGTCATCTCCTCCACGCGGGACGTTCCGTCGATGCGGGGCGTCCACTGCAGCTCTTCGCTGGCGCCGTAGATGTCCTGGAAGGTGAGCAGCGGGATGTTGGCGGCGGTGTCGCAGATCTCCTTGGCGACTTCCTGGTACGCCAGCTCCCGAGCGTCGAGGTCGAGCTCGGTCCGGGCTGCCTCCAGCTGGGCCTCCAGCTCGGGCGAGTCGAACGACGACACCGAGCCGCTCTCGCCGACCAGCGACGAGATGCGGTCGCCGTCGAGCAGTTCGTTCGACGTCGAGGACAGGGCGCCGTCAGGCTGACCCTCACCGATGTGCTGGATGAACTCGGTCAGCCACGGGTCGAACTGGATCATCTCGATCGTGGCGTTCAGCCCAACGGCGTCCATGTCGGCCTGGATGGCCTCCGCCAGCTCCTCGAACTTCAACCAGCGCCCGGTCGGGGCGATGATCCGAGCCGGCTCGCCGTTGTAGCCAGCCTCCTCGAGCAGCTGCTTGGACAGCTCGGGGTCGTACTCCCAGGGCTGCAGGTCAGGGTTGAAGCCGAAGACAGCCGGGCCGTTCGTCTGGCACTGGGCCTGCGTGGCATTGCCGCCGTAGATGCTCTCGATGTACTGCGGCACGTTCAGCGCGTGGGCCAGCGCGAGGCGGACCTGCTCGTTCTGGAACGGACCCTCGTAGTTCTTCAGCCGGATGTACGGGTACTCGAGGCCGTCCCTGGTGATCGTCTGGGGCACGTCCTCCGCCGATTCGGGCGGAATCGCCATCGCCAGATCGACCTCACCCGACTGCAGGGCCGCGATGCGGGACTGGTTCTCGGGCAGGAATCGGAACGTGGCGTCCGTGATCGAAGGCGCCTCGCCCCAGTAATCCTCGTTCGCCTCGATCGTGATCTGATCGCCGGCCGCCCACTCGACGAACTTGTACGGGCCGGTGCCCACCGGGTTGCGGGCGAAGGCCTCGTCCTTCGAGTACTCCAGCGGGACCTGCTGGATCATGTACAGGCGGGCCGGGAGCACCGGGTCTGGACCCGTGGTCGTGATCCGGAGCGTGTACTCATCGATTGCCTCGGCCGACTCGATCGTGTTGACCTGGCTGAGCAGCTCGGAGTCGTACTCGGGATCGATCTCCCGGTTGATCGACCACGCCGCTGACTCGGCGTTGAACGGCTCGCCGTTGTGGAACGTCACGCCTTCGCGCAGCTTCACTTCCCACGTCGTGTCGTCGATGTTGGTCGGCAGCTCAGCTGCGAGGCGCGGGACGAGCGTGCCCGGATCGTCCAGGTCACGGTCGACGAGGCGCTCGAAGATGTTCTCCGCCACGCGGCGCATCTGGCCGTCCTGCGTGACCTGCGGATCGAGCGTGCGCGGTTCGGCCTCGAGGGCGATGACGACCTCGCCACCCTCGGTCGCCTCACCGGCGGGCGCTTCACTCCCCTCGGAGGCCTCGGTGCCGGAGGGCGCCTCGGTGCCTTCGGGCGCCTCACTGCCCGCGGACGGTGCCTCGCTTCCCTCGGCTGCGGTCTCGCTGGCGCCGCCGCCGTCGTCGTCGTCGCCTCCGCAAGCCGCGATGGCAATCGCGGCAACGACGGCTAGCCCTAGGACTTTTCGATGCATGTAGCTCACTCCCCCGTACACGGATTGTGGTGATCCCGACAATCGACTTTGTCTACGGTATACCGAGCGGCTCCTTGGCGGCAAGGTCTTTGTATACGAAGTCGCGTGAACACCTTATTTCACATTCACCTGGATGTCCCGGCGCGGGCGATGATTGGCAACGGCGCCAGCATCGCCAGGGACATGACGAACACCGCCGCGCCCAGCCCGAGGACCGGGAGGAGCGCGGCGATGCCGATCGGCGAGACGAACAGCGCGAGCGCTCGCAGCGACCCGGTCACGGCGACCGCGTCGCCCCGCAACTCGGGTCGCACTCCGCTCGATGCGACCGTGACGCCGAGCACCTGGATCACGCCGACGCCGAGCCCGCCGATGGCCAGAGCGATGGCGAACACGATCGCCGGCAGCTCGCCGAACCCGCACACCGTCGTCGTCAGGCCGGCCAACAACGAACCGATCACGAGCGCCGAGCGCACCCGCGCCTCGGGGACTCGGGGAGCGATGAACGATCCGACGATCGACGCTGCGTTGGCGACGGTGATGACGGCGCCGATCGTGACGCTGCTCTTGCGAGCCTGCTCCATCGCCACCGGCACGTAGGACCCGAGCACACCCCGCCACGCACCGGCGACCGCATTGGCGGAGACGCCCATGGCCACCCCGGGCTCGCGCATGAACCCCCGGCGGTTCATCCGGTGGACGGACGCGAACGGCGGGGGGCGCTCCATCATGAGAGTGGGCACGATGCCGACGACCGCGATGACCGTCGCGACGGCGAAGGCCAGCTGGTTCGATTCGTGGGCGATGATGCCGGCCGTGATCGGCGCCACGATCATTGCCGCGCTGGCGACGAGGTTGAGCCAGGCGATCGCCGAGGTCGCCGAGCGGTCGCGCCGCACGACATGGGTCTGACTGCCCGTCCAGAAGCAGCCGCGGGCGACGCCCTGGATCAGTGACGACGCCACCATCGGCACGACCGCCGTGCTCAGCACCGGCAGCAGGTTCGACACGGCCAGAGAGACCACGGAGGCGGCCACGATCGACGCGTTGGAGACGCGCCGCATCACGGCCGCCAGCCCCCACCGCATGACGATCTGCGTCAGCGCGGAGACGGCGACGAGGATGCCGACCCCGCTCGCGCTGTAGCCCGATTCGACGGCGATCAGCGGGAGCACCACCCCGGCCATGCCGAGGCTGAACGAGAAGAGGAAGGCCGAGGTGTAGAGCCCGAAGTCGTCGCGCCGGGCACGTCGTGCGGGCGCGCCGGACTGCGCGGCGTCGGACGTGCTCACCATGGCGTTCGCAGCAGCGCCAACGCCGCCGGCGCCGCGATCAGAGAGGCCGCGCGCTGAGTCCGACGTTGATCGACTTGGACCGCGTGTGGCTCAGGATGTCGTCGACGAGGCCGAGCTCGAGGCCGAGCCCGGACTGCTTCCAGCCGCCGAACGGGACCCCGGGGTAGCGCACCTCGACGTCGTTGACCCAGATGTAGCCCGCATCGATCGTGCGAGCCGCGTTCAGGGCGCGGTCGATGTCGTTGCACCAGATGCTGGCCGTCAACCCGTACTCGGTGTCGTTGGCCAGGCGCAGCGCCTCTTGCTCGTCCGTCCACGTCGTGACGCCGAGCACGGGACCGAACACTTCGTCCCGGAACAGCCGCGCCGAGGGGTCGACGCCATCGAAGACGGTCGGCTCGACGAACGCTCCGGCGTCGAGATCCGGTCGGTGCTCGGGTCGGCCGCCCCCGGCCAGCAGTCGAGCGCCGTCCTCGCGGGCGTCGCGCGATCATCGACAGCACCCGGTCGCGATGGGCGTGGGAGACCATGCAGCCCATCTCCGTGGCCGGATCGTCGGGGATCCCGAGCTTGATGGCGACCGTGTCGGCGACCACGCGCTCGAGCACCTCGTCGTGCAGTGCCTCGTGGAGGAGGAGCCGGCTCGTCGCGCCACAGCTCTGGCCGCCGACGCGGGCGAAGTTGGTGCCCTTGATGATCGCCGCTGCCGCGATCGCCGGATCCACGTCGGGGTAGATGACGATCGGGTTCTTGCCGCCGAGCTCGAGCGTGACGCTCTTGAACTGGCCGGACTGGGAGGCGCCCGCGTAGACCCGCCGCCCGGTCGGCAGTGAGCCGGTGAACGAGATCCGCAGGATGTCGGGGTGGGTGACGATCGCCTCCCCCGTCTCCGCGCCGCCGGCGACCACGTTGAAGATCCCCGGGGGGAGGAGATCTTCGCTGAGCGCGGCCACCGCCAGCGGGGAGAGCGGGGTCTGCACGGCCGGCTTGAGGATCGAGCGCGTTGCCGGCCATCAGCGCCGGCGCCATCTTCATGCACGTGAAGAGCGTCGGGTGGTTGTACGCGCAGATCGCGCCGACGATTCCCCACGGTGCGGGCTCGGTGAAGTGCAGGCCAGAAGTCGCCGGGATCGTACGTCCGTGCAGCTCTGGGCCGACACCGGCGATCAGCTCGAGGTAGGCGGCGCCCTTGTGGGCACCCGCCTGCATCGACTGGAACGCCGTCCCGCCGTCGCGGGCGTCGAGGCGGCCGAACTCCTCGGCCTTGGCCCTGATGCGGCGGGCGAGCTCCTTGAGGCGGGCTCCCCGCTCGACCAACGTCAAGCGGGCCCACGCCGGCTGGGCCGCCTTGGCAGCGGCGACGGCGCGGTCGATGTCGGCCCGCGCCGCCACGTGCACCTTGGCCAGCAGCTCACCCGTCGAGGGTGAGATGTCGTCCTCGACCCGGCCAGCCGCCGACGTCGTCGCGGTGCCGCCGATCCACAGCGGCACCTCGTCGACGACGGCCTTCCCCGGCTCGAGGTCGAGCGGGTCGAGGAGGGTGGTCACTTCATCGGCTCCGGGTACCACTGGCGACCCTCGACGTACTGCATCCAGAGACCGTCCATGTAGAACCAGCGCGTCTTCGCCGCCTCGCGCACCGTCTCGATGAGCTCCTGCTGGGTGCGCTCGTCATGGGTGTGGTTGGTGAGGATCTGGAAGCCGTGGTCGCCGTGCTCGACGTCAGCCGTGATGTGGAGCAGGAAGAACTCGATCTGGTCGTCGTTGAAGCCGTAGACGTCGCGCAGCGCGGGCACGATCGGCGCGTAGAGCTCCGGCACCTGCGACTCGAGGCCGATCACCAGCATCGCCGTGCCGTGCAACGTCCCCTTCAGAAGGATCGTGTTGATGATGTGCGCCTTGAGGGCTGCCGTCGTCGGCAGGTCCGGAGCGGCGCGCCCCTCTTCGACGTCCATGCCGAGCGCGAGACCGAACTTGGCCAGCTTGTCGACGTGGCGCTCTTTCGGGTCTTCTTCCTCGTTGAGGTTCTCGAGGAACAGCTGGCGGGCATCCCACCAGTCGCACAGGCCGTACATGATCCCGGAGTACCGGGACGCGTTGCTGACGAAGTTGTAGTGCTGCTGGCAGTACGCCTTCATGGCGTCCTTCGACAGCTCACCGGCCGCCCACGTCTTGAAGAAGGGATGGTTCTTCGAGTGGTACTCGTCGCGTGCGGCCTCGAGCGCACTGCGGAATTCCTCCGGACCAAGCATGGGCATCCTTTCGGGTTGTTTGTATACAGTATGCGATACGGGAGGACGCTGCGTCAATGCGCGCCGGCGACCGACGGCGTCGACGACTCGGCGCGGATCATGGCGCCGGCAGCGACGCCGCCGGCCAGGGGGAGCAGCAACGACCCGTACATCACGGCGTTCAGCGACACGTGATCCAAGAGCAGCCCGACGATGCCCGCCAGCAGTGCCGACGAACCGACGAGCAGACCCCGGTAGACCCCGATCCCCCACGTCGATCGCTCGGGCAGTCCGGCCACGGACAGCGCGTTGGAGATCGGGAACAGGCACGACACGATCAGCACGAACGGCACCACCGCGATCACGCCCCACCCGCCGGGCAGCGCCACGAGCGGCACGCCGCAGATGGCGATCGTGAACATGATCCACTGGGCCGATCGGGGGCCGCCGAAGCGGTCGTACGCCCAGCCGGAGACGAACTTCCCGCCGACCGAGATCAGGCGGCCGACGCCGATCAGCACGCCGACCACCGTGAGCGTGATGCCACGGTCGACGAACATCGTCGGTGCGAACCCGATCACGATGTAGGTCGCCGCGCCGGCCACCAACGCGGTCACCAGCGACAGCCGGTACAAGGGTGAGTGCAGGTAGCCCTTCAGCGAGGCCCACATCGCCGGCGCTCGCCCCTCGGTCGCGTCGAGCAGGGTCGGCGCGAAGATGGCCAGCCCGAGCGTCAGGACGGACGTCACGTAGAACGGCAGCCGCCAGTCGATGCCCTCGATGCTGGCGGCGAAGGCCGCCGCAGCGGTGCCGAGCGAGTAGCCGAGGCCATAGGTGGCAAGGGCCCGCCCCCGGGTGGCGGCGAACATGCGCCCGACACTGGCCAGGCCGGGCGCGAAGAACACGCCGATGCCGAGGCCGGAGATGACCTGACCGAGGAGCAGCTGCCAGAACGACTGGGAGGTCGCGCAGACGAGCGCGCCGATCGACATGGACAACGCAGCGGCGCGCACGACGAGGCGGTCACCGACGTGATAGCCGGCCGCCCCACCGATGAGGTTCCCCAGGCCGATGCCGGTCGTCAGCACGGCGATCAGCGTCGCCTGGTTCGACACGTCGAGACCGAGGTCGTGACGCACGATCGGGAAGAACGGCGAGATGAACGTCTCCGAAGCGGCCGCCATCAGGTAGACGCAGAACAGGTAGACCGCGGCCAGCCTGCGATGCAGGCCCGGCGGCTGGATGGTGCTCGGCGCGGCGGGCGCTTCGGCGCTCAACGCGCCGACCGGATGTAGACCGTCTTGTGCTTCGTGAAGAAGTCGAGCGAGGCCTCACCGCCTTCGGCGTAGCCCGCGCCGGAGTGCTGCCACCCTTCGAACGGCACGTGGAACGGCAGGCCCGTCAGCGGGGCGTTCACCTTCACCGTCCCGGCCGCCGAGCCCAACCAGAACGCGCGTGCCACGGACAGGTCGCCTGTGACGATGCCCGACGTGAGGCCGTACGCGGTGTCGTTCGCCTTGTCCACCGTCTCCTCGATGGAGTGCACGCGCTCGACGGTGACGACCGGTCCGAAGATCTCCTCTCGCGTCAGCGTGCCCACCTTCGGCTCGACGAGCAGCGTCGGCGGCACCCGGTCGTCCCGCCACTCCGGGCGAACGACGTCGGCTGCCTCGGTCTGCCCGAGCGAGACGAACTCCTCGATGTGCTCGGTCTCGCGCGGTGAGACGAGGATGCCGAGCTCGTCGCTGCCGGCCGTGTCACCACGGTCGCGTAGCGAGCTCGACAGGCGCGCCACGAAGTCGTCGAAGATCTCGTCGTGCACGAGCAGGCGCCCAGCGGACGTGCAGATCTGCCCGTTGTTGCGGAACGCTGACTGGTCGACGACGTCGAGCGCGAGCTTCATGTCCGCGTCACGCCAGATGACCAGTGTGTTCTTGCCGCCGAGCTCGGCCTGGAAGGGGATCTCGACGGGGAGGCGGCGGCGCATGGCGGCCGCCGTCGCGTAGGACCCGGTGAGGCTGACGCCCTTCAGCTCCGGCGCCTCGAGCAGCTCGGCCTCGATCACCGAGCTCTTGCCGACGATGACGTGGAGCGCGCCCGGATCGACGCCGGCCTCGAGCAGCGTGGCGCCGATTGCCAGGCCGCAGAACGCAGCGTTCGTCGAGGGCTTGAAGAGCACGGAGTTCCCGGCAGCGAGTGCCGCCGAGAGCTTGCGCAGGGGGATCGAGAACGGGAAGTTCCACGGCGTCACGAGCGTGACCACACCGAGCGGCACGGCCATCGTGAAGATGTCTTCGTCGAAGTCGGTCGAGAACGTCGTGCCCAGCTTCCGGTAGCCGACTTCGGCGTAGTAGTCGAGCACCGCCGCGCCCTTCGCCACCTCGGCCCGCGCCTCCGACAGGGGCTTGCCCATGTCGGCGGAAATGATCCCGCCGATCACGTCGACCCGCTCGCGGAACAGTGCCGCCGCGCGGTGGAGGATCTCCGAGCGCGGCCCGGGGCCCATGGCACCCCACTTCGGCGCCGCCGCCGCGGCTGCCTCGTAGGCCGCCCGCACCTCGGCCGGACCGGCCGTGGCGATCACGCCCACCGGCGAGCCGTCGATGCGGCTGACGATCTTCTCCTCCGGGCCCGAACCGAGCACCATCTCACCCGAGAGGAGCACCCCGACGGTCTCCTCGCCGGCCACGATCCGTTCCAGCAAACCGGTCATCTGCGAGGCTCCCCTGTCGATGCGAGCGGTATACAATATCCCACAGCCGGGGAAAACCGTCAAAGGACGAAGGGCCACGGCGAGGGGTGAACGCCATGCAGCTAACGAGTCGGGCTGCCACGCTCGTGGCCCCTGGCCAGCTCGAGATCCGCGACTACCCGATCCCTGACGTCGGCCGCGACGGTGCGCTGCTCGCCATCGAGCTCGGCGGGGCGTGCGGAACGGACGTGAAGTACTTCCGCGGGCGCATCGACCTGCCGCTGCCGGCGATCCTGGGCCACGAGATCCTCGGGCGCGTCGCCGCCATCGGGCCCGATGCGGCGCGCTCGCACGGTGTCAGCGAAGGCGACCGGGTGATCCTCAAGGGCTCGCGGGGCTGCGGCCACTGCGGTGCCTGCCTGCGCGGATGTCCCCGGTTGTGCAAGCACCGCACCCTCTACGGCGGCCTGATGACGAGCGCCGAGCCGCCGCACCTGCTGGGCGGCTTCGCCGACTACCTGTACGTGATGCCAGACGCCCTGCTGCTGCCGATCAGTGAGTCGTTGAGCGGTGAGGCCGCCGTCGTCATCGCGTCGGTGATGGCCAACGGCTTCCAGTGGGCGGTCCGTCAGGGCGGGGCCACCATCGGCAGCTACGTCGTCATCCAGGGCCCCGGGCAGCAGGGCCTGGCGTGCACGTTCGCCGCCCGGCAGGCCGGCGCGGCGCGGATCGTCGTCACCGGCCTCGCACGAGATCGTTCCCGCCTCGAGCTCGCCAAGGCGTGGGGCGCCGACCGGGTCGTCGTCGTCGATGAGGAGGACATCGTCGAGGTCGTCAGCGAGGAGACGTCGGGCGAGCTGGCCGACGTCGTCGTGGATGTCTCGGGGAGCCCGCAGGCCGTCTTGGCGTCAGTCGATTGTCTGCGCCCACAGGGCACGCTCGTGCTCGCCGGGCTCAGCGGCTCGACGACGACCACGCCGATGCTGCTCGACCGCATCGTGTGGAAGGAGCTGCGGATCCAGGGCGCCTTCACCGCCGACAGCGATGCCGTCGTGGCCACACTGCGCCTGGTCGAGGCAACCGGCTTCCCCGTCCAGGACATGGTCAGCCACACGTTCCCGCTGGAGGAGACGGCCCGCTGCATCGAAGCGATCGAGGGCCTCCACGGACCGCTCCCCACGAAGGCGGTGATCAAGCCATGATCCCGAGCGCCCAGCGCTTCATCGACGACGTCCGAGCCGTGCACCACCGCGAGCCGAACCTTCCAGCGCGATGGCGGGCCATCGAGCCGCTGCTGCGCCAGCTGCTCCAGGAGCCGGACCTGCACGCCGCCGCTCGTGAGTGGCCCGTCTGCCACGACCGCACCAACCGTCGCTTCACCAACCTGCTCTTCTACGAGGATCCCGAGTTCGGCTTCGTCGTCAACGGACTCGTCAAGGACGAGTCCGGCAACACGGCAGTTCACGACCACGGCGACAGCTGGGTGCTGTACGGGCTGCTCGAGGGCGAGGAGGTGGTGACATGCTTCGAACGGGTCGATGACGGCGCGATCGCCGGCCGAGCCGAGCTCGCCCAGACCGCCGAGCTGCGCCTCACCGCAGGTGACGTCGATGTCGTGCCGCCCCGGCGGGCGCACAAGGAGCGGGCACTGACCGAGCGGACCGTGGCGGTGATCGTGCGCAGCGCCAACGTGGGTGAGTTCCTGCGCGGGCGGTACGACCTTGCGCAGGGAACCGTCGAGCTCAGTCCTGGGCCGGAGCAGGTGCCGTACCCGCTCGGCTGACGGCCTGTGGGCCAGGGAGGACCAACCATGCGAAGCAACCCCTTGGACTTCGGCGTCCTCCTCTCCGGTGACTTGCCGACGAACGACGTGATCGCACTCGCCAAGCGCATGGAGGAGTACGGGTTCAGCGACCTCTACCACGCCGACGAGCGGTTCTCACGAGACGTCTACGGGCTGCTCGCGCCGGTGGCCATGGCGACCAAGACGCTGACGATGGGCCCACTCACCGCCGATCCGTACTCGCGCCACCCAGCCGTCCAGGCGATGTCCATCGCCACGCTCGCCGAGATCTCGGGCGGCCGCGCTGTGCTCGGGTTCGGCCCGGGCAGCAGCGGACTCACCACCATGGGCATCGAGCGAACGCAAGTGCGCGGTCGCATCCGCGAAGCGTTGGACCTGATCCGCAAGATCCTCACGGCAACCGAGAACTTCACGCACGAGGGCAAGTTCTTCACGTTCCGCAACGATCACATGCTCTTCGGTCCGATCCCGCACGTGCCGTTCGTCATCGGCACCCGCGGTCCGAAGATGCTCCAGCTCGGCGGCGAGATCGCCGATGGCGTGAACATCGGCGGCTACGGGAATCCGGCCACCATCCAGTGGGCGCTCGACCACATCGACGTCGGCGTGGAGCGGGCCGGTCGCACGTCGAGCGATCTGCGCGTGATCGTCATGACGTACGCCTGTGTGCACGACGATCGCGCGATCGCACTCGACGCAGCGCGCTGGGGGACGCTCGTCGCACTGTGGAGCAGCCTCAATCTGCTCGACGAGCTGCCGCTCGGCACCGAGGTACCCCAGGCGCTGCTCGACTACATGCACACGACGCAGAAGAGCTTCCACGACGAGAAGATGGCTCCAGGGATGAAGCTCATCCCCGACGAGTTGATGGACCCGCTGTCGCTCGCCGGCACGCCAGAGGACTGCATCGCCAAAGTGCAGGCCATCTCCGACATGGCCGGGGGACGGATCGCCGAGCTCGTCCTGCTGCCCTGCCCGGCGCCGGGACAGACCAAGCAGGAGATCGTCTACCGCTTCGCCGAAGAGGTGTTCCCGCACGTGCGCTGAGCGGGGAACTGGTACAGCCGCTCGGCGTTTCCGAACAGGATCGCCGCAGCATCCGCGGCGGTCAGGTCGGGCTGCTCGAGCAGCTCGTCGATCTCCTCACGACACGTCTCCTCCGTGACCTCGTGCGGGAAGTCGGAGGAGAAGAAGAATGGCGTCGCCCCGATCAGCCGAACCGCGGGTACGAGGCCGAGCTCGTCTCCCTCGCAGCCGACGAAGATCCGTCCGGCGTCGATGTGCGCCATCAGGTAGTCGCTGACCTTCTTGCCGGCCGGGATGCGAGGGAAGCGCCCGTCCGGGTCGAGCTGGCGGAAGCTGGCCCACGACGAGTCGAAGCGCTCGAGGCACGTGACGAACCAGCTCACCCCACCTTCGAGGAACGCCATGCGCAGGCCCGGATACCGGTCGAACACTGCGTTGGCGACGAGCCCGGCGAGGCTGATCATCTGCCCGGCCGGGTGTCCGAGCGCGTGGACGAACTGCCACACGTCGAGGTGGTCGATGCCGAGGCCCTGGTGGTTGCCGCCATGCACCGAAAGGCAGCAGCCCAGGCGCTCCGCCTCTGCGTAGACGGGCCAGTACTCGCGCGAGCCGAGGTGACCCTTGAGACCGTTGGAGGGCAACATCGCGCCGCAGAAGCCGAGGTCCTCGACCGCCCGCCGGAGCTCTTCGACGGCCGCTTCCGGCACCTGCATCGGCAACAGCGCCATCCCGCTGAAGCGAGCGTCGGACTGGACGTACGTCGCCGCCAGCCAGTCGTTGTAGGCACGGGTCAGGACGATCGCCACCTCCGGGTAGGGGATCGCGCCGCACGACAAGCCGGCGGTGGGATAGAGCACCGTGCGCTCGATCCCGACACCCTCCATGAAGGCGATCCACTCTGTCGGCGTCACCTTGCCGCGGCCGTGGAAGCTGACGACTGAGTGACGGAAGCTGGTGTGCAGGTGGTCGAGCGGCGGGAACAGCCCGACGATGGGCGGCACCAGACCGACGCTGCGTGGCGTCTCGAGGGCCATGTCGCGGTAGTCCGGCGGAAGGAACTCGACGATCTGCGACGAGTCCTCCTGCACGTGGCCGTCACCGTCGATGACGCGCCGCCGGGTAGCGGCGCTCATCGGGGCGCGCTCGTGCGCTCCAGCCACTGCAGGTAGTCGGCGACGGCCGTCTCCATTGGGAACTCGACCTTGTACCCGATCTCCTCGACCGAGCGCGAGAGGTCCATCACGCTCGTCGGGTTCCCGTACTTCGTCATCGAGTCCTGCTCGACGACCTCCACGTTGAGCGGTTGGCCCGACACCTTCTCGATCGTCTCGATGATGTCGCGGATGGTGTGCAGCTGACCCATCGTCGCGTTGTAGACGCGGTTCGGCATGCGCTCTGCGTACGCGGCGCGGACGATGGCCTGCGCGCCGTCGGGCGAGTACGTGTAGTCCATTCCCTGGCGGTCGAGGTCCGGCGCGGCGATCTGATACGGCTGGCCGGTGAAGGCGCACTCGATCAGCGACTTGAGCAGTTTGCTCGGGCCACCGCCCGGCACGCCGTGCCAGGGCCCGAACACGCCACCGAAGCGGACCGCAGCGGCATCGACGCCGTACTCGTTGGTGTACGAGTGGCACAGCCACTCCGAGGCCAGCTTCATCGAGGCGTACAGCGACGGCGGGTACTCGCTGACGACGTTGAGCGAGAAGTCCTCCGGTGTCGGCACGGCGCTGTCGACCGACTTGCGACCCATCGTGACGACGAGCGAGCTGCAGAACACGAAGCGGTCGACCCCCGAGATGCGGGCCGCCTCGAGCGCGCTCAGCGTCCCCATCAGGTTCACGCGGACGCCGGCATAGGGCCGAGCGATGACGTCACGCGTCAGGAACGACGCCGTGTGGATCACGCGGTCGATGTCGTGCCGGCGCATCGTCTCGACGAGGTGGCCGACGTCGGTGATGTCGCCCTTGACCATCTCCACGCTGTCCGGGTCGAGCCGTTCGGCGAGGTTCGGCATCGAGAACGCCACGTCGTAGAGGACGGGCCGCTCGGTCCGCTCGCGGATGATCCGGCCCGCCGCGAGGGAACCGATCATGCCCGCACCTGTGATCAAAGTGGTCATCTACCTGGCCTCCCGGGTGCTGTCATCGAAGGTCGTCGAGTTCGGAGCGCGCGATACTGTATGTTGCATACAACAGGACGAGGACAGTATCCGTCTCTTCCAGGCAGTCGGCGTGGTACACAGGGGCGTCGTCCGGCACACGCCGGGGAAGCTCGAGGCCTTCGATTACAACAAACGTGCTCGACCACCGACCGCTCCGTGACGTTGTCGCAGAGCGCATCCGGACGATGAT
Organism: uncultured Acidimicrobiia bacterium; assembly: GCA_963774125.1. Lineage (GTDB taxonomy): Bacteria > Actinomycetota > Acidimicrobiia > Acidimicrobiales > Ilumatobacteraceae > JALZMG01. The sequence continues at coordinate 1,468,670 of CAVZDR010000005.1, read as the reverse complement.
CCTCGATGGCACGTTCGCGCCCGGCGAGCGGCTGATCGAGGGTCACATCGCCGAGCAACTCGGCGTGTCGCGCAACCCGGTCCGCGAAGCGATCCGCTCGCTCGAGGCCACCGGCCTGGTCGAGGTGATCCCCCGCAAGGGAGCCCACGTCAGCAGCATCGACGTCGAGGAAGTGCGCCAGATCCAGGAGCTGCGCTCGGCGATCGAGCCGCTCGCTGCGGAGCTGGCGGCGGAGCGACGCACTGACGACGACGTCAAGCAACTGACGGAGTGCATCGATCGCGGGCTGGCCGCCACGAAGTCCGGTGACAAGGTCACCGCTGCGGCCTACCACCGTGACTTCCACATCGCCCTCGAGCACGCCGCACAGAACCCGTACATCGAGCGGGCGTTGGCGCCGCTGCGTCAGCGCACCGAGCTCGTGTTCTCCGTCCTGCAGGAGGAGCGTGGCGAGATCACGTGGAAGGAGCACTCAGCCATCCGCGACGCCGTCGCCAAAGGCGACGCGCCGCTTGCTCGAGACCTCCTCCGCGCGCACATCGCCACTTCCGTCGAGCACTTCGCCCACTCCTGAGCGATCTGCCTCCGCCGCAGCGGTTCTCATCACTCGATGGACCACGAGCGCGGCCAGCGCCGGAACGACGAGCGCTCCGAGCATCACCGCCGGCACCGACACGTAGTGCAGGAGCAGGCTGACGGCGCCGGACAGCAGGGCTGACGCGCCGAGCATCACTGAGCGGAACGTCCCGATGCCCCACGCCGAGCGAGGCGGGAGGGCTGCGACGAGCAACGTGTTGGCGATCGGGAACACCGACGCGGAGACGGCGACGAACGGCACGAAGAAGACCAGCCCACCGGCACCCGGGATGAGGAGCATCGGGATGCCGAGCGCCAGCACTGCCAGCAGCAGCGCCCTCGCCACCCACATCCCGCCTTTGCGGTCGTAGAGCATGCCGCTCAGCACCTTGCCGGGGATCGAGCCCAGCCGTCCGGCGGCCAGCAGCAGGCTGACGAGCGTCAGCGAAACACCACGGTCGACGTAGAGCACCGGCGCGAACCCGATGACCACGAAGTGCATGGCGAGCCCGGTGATCGTCACGAGTCCGGAGATCCGGTACTCGCGCCGCTGCGCGTACACCCTGAGCTGGCGGAACAGCGCGTGCTGCTCGGTGTCCGGACCGGCCTCGGTCCATCGCGGCGCCCACACGACCAGGCCGGCAGCGGCGATGGCCGAGGCGAAGAACACCCACCGCCAGCTGGCCTCGCCGACGTCGGCGGCGACGGCGGCGATGGCAAGGCCGATCGAGTAGGCGAGGCCGTAGTTGGCGATGGCCCGACCGCGTGCCGCCTCGTACAGGCGGGCAATGCTGGCCAGACCGGACGGGTAGAACAGCCCGAACGCGACGCCAACGAGAGCCTGCCCGGCAACCATCATCGGGAACGACACGGACGCACCGGTGACGAGCAGACCGACGCTGAGGATCGCCGCGGCGATCCTCACCAGGTGGCGATCCGCCATGCGCGTCGCCAGCGTGCCGCCGACGACGTTGAAGATGGCGATGCAGGCGGCGACGGTGGCCAGCAGAATTGCCTGTTGCGCCTCGACCAGCCCGAGGTCGTCACGGACGAGCGGGAACAGCGGCGAGATCAGCGTCTCCGCCATCCCGCACAGGAGGTAGACCGCGAAGAGGTAGGAGAACGCGATCCTGCGTTGGCGCGGCGTCACGGCCTTTTTCCGTTCTGTCCGTAGCAACCGGCGCTGGACGGCCGTCGCACCAGGGCGATTTCTACGGACAGTTCCGTCGGGAGCGCTGGCATTTGGAGAACCGAACTGTCCGTAGAAATCGACGCGCCCGGCCGGTTGCTACGGACAGAACGGGGCGTGGCTAATTCACCCAGCAGGCGACGAGGTGGCCGGGTGCCCGTTCCGTCAGCGGCGGGCGCTCCTCGAAGCACCGCGAGATGGCGAGCGGGCAGCGGGTGTTGAACCGGCAGCCCTTCGGCGGGTTGAGTGCGCTCGGGATGTCGCCCTCCAGCACCTGCCCGTTCTTCTTCACCGCTGGGTCGGGGATCGGTACCGCCGACAGCAGCGCCTGGGTGTACGGGTGGCGCGGCGTGTCGTAGATGTCGTGGCGGTCGCCGATCTCGACCATGTTGCCGAGGTACATGATGGCGACCCGATCGGAGATGTGCCGCACGACGGCCAGGTTGTGGGAGATGAACAGGTAGGACAGGCCGAGCTCGCGCTGCAGGTGGCGGAGCAGCTTGACGATCTGGGCCTGGATCGAGACGTCGAGCGCGGAGGTCGCCTCGTCGGCGACGAGGAACGACGGGTTGAGGGCGAGGGCGCGAGCGATCACGACGCGCTGGCGCTGCCCGCCCGAGAAGGCGTGCGGGAACTTGCGCGCCGCCGACGCCGGCAGGCCGACGAGGTCGAGCAGCTCCTTGACCCGCTTGTCGAGCTCGGCGCCCTTCGCCACGCCATGGACGATGAGCGGCTCGGCGACGCTGTCGCCGATGCGCTGCTTCGGGTTGAGGGCGGAGTACGGGTCCTGGAAGATCAGCTGGACGTCCTTGCGCAGCGCCCGCCACTCGCCCCGACGCAGCTTCGTGATGTCCCGTCCGTTGTAGAAGACCTTGCCGCTCGTGGCCGGGACGGCGCCGAGCAGCGCACGACCGGCCGTCGTCTTGCCACAGCCCGACTCGCCGACCAACCCGACGGTCTCGCCCGGGAAGATCTCGAGATCGAAGTCGTCGAGTGCGTGGACCGTCTTCAGGCGACTGCCGACGCGCCGCTTGTAGTGGACCGTCAGACCCTCAGCCCGGATGATCGGGACGACTGGGGCGTCGGTGAGCTGCTGCGCCGCCTCGACTCATGTGTTGGCCATCTGCTCTTGCTCGGCCTGCCGCCTCCAGCAAGCCACCCAGTGGCGGTCTTCGTGCATCCGCAGCAACGACGGCGTCTCCACTCGGCAGATGTCCATCGCCTCACCGCAGCGGGGATTGAACGCGCAGCCTGAAGGGAGCTTCGCCCGGTCGAGCGGCTCGCCGGGGATGCCGGTCAGCATTTCCACGGTGGTGTCGACGCGTGGGACCGAAGCCAGCAGGCCGCGGGTGTACGGATGGCTGGGCGCGGCGAAGCACGCGTCGATCGGGGCCCGCTCGACGATGCGGCCGCCGTACATGACCTGCACCCGGTCGCAGAACTCGGCGACGACGCCGAGGTCGTGGGTGATCATGAGGATCGAGACGCCGAGCTCCTCGGACAGCTCCTTGAGCAGCTTCAGGATCTGGTCCTGGATGGTCACGTCGAGTCCGGTCGTTGGCTCGTCGGCGATCAGCAGCGCCGGATCACCGGCGAGTGCCGTGGCGATCATCACGCGCTGGCGCATGCCGCCGGACAGCTCGTACGGGTACTGCTTCAACCGATCCTTCATCTGGGAGATCCCGACCAGCTCGAGTAGCTCGGAGGCGCGCACCTTGGCCCGCTCGCGACTCAGGCCCGCCCGCTTGACCAGTATCTCGCGGAGCTGGGCACCAACCGTCTTCAACGGGTTCAGTGAGACCATCGGATCCTGGAAGATCATGGCGATCTCCCGGCCCCTCACCCGGGACTGCACGGCCGGGTCGAACATGTTCTCGCCCTTCCAGAGGATCTCACCGCTGGTGATGCGCCCTGGCGGCAGGACCAGACCGAGCATGGCGAGGCCCATGACGCTCTTGCCGGATCCCGACTCGCCGACGATGCCGACGTGCTCGTGCGAGCCAACGGCGAGGGTGATGTCGTCGACGCCGTTGATCGTGCCCTCACGAGTGGGGAACGAGATGGTGAGGTTGTTGACGAGGAGCAGCCGTTCGTTGCGGTCGTGCACCTTTCCGGAACTCGATCCGCGGGTCATCGTGGCGACGCGTCCGACGGTCTGCTCTTGCACGGTCTGCTCTTGCATCGTCATGCTCCCGCTGCCGGGGTCTCGAGGAGGGTCCGCTCACGGCCGCTCACGTCGCCGAACGACTGCAGCCACAGCGCGATCAGGTTCGTACCGAGCACGGCGAGGGCGATGGCACAGCCGGCGAAGGTGACGATCCACCACGCGTTGGTGATGTAGTCGCGACCCTGGGCGATGATGAGGCCCCATGACGTTCCCGGCGGCTGGACGCCGAAGCCGAGGAACGAGAAGGCCGACTCCGAGAGGACGGCGGCGGCGAACTCGAGGACGGCGAGTGTCACGAGCGACGAGTAGAGGTTCGGTAGGAGGTGGACGCGCATGATGCGCGCCGATCTAGCGCCGCTCAGCTCGCCGGCTTCGACGTACAGCGACGATTTGATCGAGAACACGAATCCTCGAGTGACGCGTGTGAACACCATCCAGCCGGACATGGCGATGACGATGATCACCAGCCAGACGCCCGGTCCGAACGCCGCGACGAGCACGAGGCCGGCGAGCACGCCGGGGAAGGCGATCTGGATGTCGGCGATGCTCGTGATGACGTTGTCGATGAGCCCACCCCGGTAGCCGGCGATCAACCCGAGCGTGATCCCGATGATGGCTGAGATCGCCACGGCGGAGAGGCCGACGAACAACGACACGCGAGCGCCTTCCACGATTCTGGCGAGAAGGTCGCGTCCGAGCTGATCGGTGCCGAGCACGTGCTCCCACGTACCACCGGAGAACACGGGCGGCGTGAGCCGCCCTTCGAGGTCCTGCTGCGCGGGATCGGGCAGGAACGGCAGCATCGGTCCGAAGATGGCGGTCAGGATGAACCCGCCGGTGATGATGAAACCGGCGATGCCGACCTTCGATCGCTTGAGGTGCTGCCACACCTCCTTGCGTCGTGGCAGTTCGACGTACTCGGCCTGCTCGATGCTGTCGTCAAGAAGTGGTTCGCCGATGTCAAGCATCAGAGGCGCTCCACGGTGGTTCGGAGACGGCAAGCATCACGTGAGCTCCACTCTCGGGTCGATGACACGACGGAAGATGTCGACGAGGATGTTGGTGATCACGACCATGAGGGCGAGCATGAGCACCGCGGCCTCCAACAGGATGAGGTCCTTCTGCTCCACCGCCTGGTAGGCGAGCTGGCCGACGCCGGGCCAGGCGAAGACGACCTCGATCACCACGGAGTAGCCCGTCAGCATCCGAGTGATCTCCCAACCGCTGAGGGTGAGGAAGCCGGCGCCCGCGTTGCGGAAGGAGTGGTGCATCAGCGTGTACCCGCGGGAGAAGCCGCGGGACTGGGCAGTCAGCGCGTACGGCTGCTGCATCTCGTCGAGCGTCGATCTTCGCAGCATCTGGGTCAGGCGGCCGGCGCTCGGCAAGCCGAGCGCGACCGCCGGAAGTATGAGACTCTTCCAACCGTCATCTCCCGAGGTCGGCACCCACCCGAGGTTGACGGCGAACACGATGATCAGCAGGTAGGCGACCCAGAAGGGTGGTGCACTGATCGTCCCCAGCGAGAAGCCGAGGGATAACCCGTCGGGAAACTTCTTCTCGTATCTCGCCGCGATCAGTCCGAAGGGAATGGCGATGATCAGCGCGAACGAGATGCCGGCGCCGACGAGGCGCAGCGTGTTCGGAACGCGCTCCAGGACGATGTCGTAGGCGGGGCGCTCCTGCCAGAAGGAGTCCCCGACGTCGAACGTCACCAGTCCCCCGAGGAAGTCCCCGTACTGGTCGATCAGCGGGCGGTTGAGGCCGAGGATCTCGCGGCGTTGATCGCGCTGCTCGTCGGACGCCCCGAGCGGCAGCGACACCGCGGCGGGGTCCGTGAAGACGTTCGTGACGAGGAAGATGATCGACGACACGGCCCACAGAACAAAGATCCCTGCGACGATTCGTCGGAGTAACCATCTGGCCACGTGACCTCCCCCGAGAAGTTTGTATACAATACGGTCGCGTCCGGTCGACTTACAAGTCGCCGAACGGGTTTCTGCGTGAACAGGTCGTTTCGTCCGGGTGCACCGTGCTTGATGCGGCCGGCGAGGGCGCTGGAGCGCCCGCCGTGCCGAACCCGGAGTTCACCTCTCACGACGCGATCCGGTCACTGCGATGCGGCCGGCGAGGGCGCTGGAGCGCCCGCCGTGCCGAACCCGGAGTTCACCTCTCACGACGCGATCGGTCACTGCGATGCGGCCGGCGCTTCGGCGGCCGCATCAAACGTGTGGCGGGAGAGGCGTTCGAGCCCGAGCCTCGATGCCGCAGCCGCGAGCAACGTGCCGACGCCGATGATGGCGAAGGCGGCGGAGTCGGTCAGCCGTTCGATGGCGAGGCCGAAGACCAGCGGTCCGAGCACCGATCCGAGGTTCATGCCGCCGACGATCACGCTGCTCGCCAGACCTGGTGCCCCTGGGTTGTGGAGCACGACGGTGTAGACGAGCAGACCCGTCCAGGCCCAGCCGAACGACAGGGCGAGGAAGGCGCCGATCGGGAAGAGCGCCTTGGTTCCCAGGGCCAGCAGCAGGTAGCCGCCGGTGGCGATCAGGAACAGGCCGGCGACGGCGTACGGATGGGCCGATTCCCAGCGGGAGGCGACCCGGCCGAAGGCGATCCGCAGCACGATGACGAGGCCGCTCACGACGGACAGCATCACGCCCGCCACGCCTTCGCTGAACCCCGCGTCGGTGCCCGTGACGACGAAGAACGACGCCGTCACCGTCGCCGCTGCGGCGCCGAGGATCGCCGCCACGCCGAGCATCACGAGCGGACGGAAGTCGACGTGTGCGAAGCGGTTCGGGTGCGGCTCCGACGGCGCGACGGCGGCGCGATCGTGCGGCAGCGTCACGGCGCCGAGCAACGGGATCAGCACGGCGCCGGCGAAGGCCCAGCGCCACCCGACGGTGAGGCCGATGGTCGGAACGGCCAGTCCACCGAGGAGTGCGGCGAACGGGATGGCGCTCATCTGGATGCCGAACGCCAGACCCTGCTCCGCAACCGGAACCTCTCTCGCCACGAGCACCTTGGTGGCAGGCCCGGAGATCATGAGGCCGACGCTGCCGACGAGCATGATCAAGAGCAGTGCCGGGAATCCGTTGGCCAGCGTGGCGACGCCGAGCAAACAGACCCCACTCACGGCGTTCGAGATCAACAGCGCACGGCGTGGTCCGATCCGGTCCGACAGCGCGCCGGCGTGCAACGACCCGATCGCCGACACCAGGTAGAACGCGGCGATGGCGATCCCCAGCTGCGTCTTGCTGAACCCCAGGTCGTCGGTCACCTGGATGCCGAGCGGCCCGAGGAGGAACGCCGGCAGCGCCGACGCGGTGAGTGACGCGACCGCCGCGACCATGGCTCGGAACGGCCCGCGCTCGCGCAGGCTCCCGGTCAGCGGCGCAACAGTCGTGCCCGTCATCTGGCTCGCCCCGCCGTCACCTCGACCGTGCCGTCAGCAGCATCGGGTGCACGGAGCTTCACCTTGTCGACCTTGTGCGTGGCGCCCTTGGGCAGCTCCGCGACGATCTGCACGTAACGGGGCGCGGCGAAGTCGGGCAGGCGGCCAGAGCAGTAGGCCGCCAGCTCATGGGGATCGATCGACTGGCCAGCTCGTGCGGCAACGACGAGCTTGACGTCTTCTTCGCCCAACTCCGAGGGAACCCCGATGGCGGCGCACTCGGCCACCGCCGGGTGCTCGAGGACCACTGCTTCGACCTCGGTCGAGGAGATCATCTCGCCGCGCCGGCGGATGGCGTCCTTGCGCCGGTCCATCCAGTGGAGGTACCCCTCGTCATCGAAGCGGGCGAGGTCACCGGTGTGGAACCAGAGGTTGCGGAACGCGGCGAGCGTCGCCGCCGGGTCGTTGTGGTACCCGCTCATCATGGCGTTGGGTCGCCGCGGCCGGACCACGAGCTCGCCGACCCCACCCGGCTCGACCGGCCGGTCGTCGTCGTCGACGATCGCCACCTCGAACTGCGGCACCGGCCGACCCGACGCCATGAACCGGCGTGGGTCGTCCGGGGTCGTTGTCGAGAAGTGTCCGGTCTCGGTCATCGCGAAGCCGGTGACGAGGCGCAGGCCGAAGCGGTCCTCGAACTCCTGGCGGCGCGACACGGGGATGCCGGCAGCGCCGTGCATCATCCGGACCTGGTGGTCGCGGTCGCGGGGTGATTCGGGCTGCAGCAGCAGGATGCTCGAGATGGCGCCGACCGTTCCGATCTCGGTCGCACCCGAGCGCCGGACGGCATCCCAGAACGAACCGGCCGAGAACCCGGGCTGGATGGCGGCGCGACTGCCCGACACGAGCGCAGTCGCCAGCGTCGAGAACCGGGCGTTGACGTGGTACAGCGGCAACGTCGAGAACAGCACGTCGTCAGGCCCGAGGCTCCAGGCCTCCATCTTGATCTTCGCCTGCTCGATCGGGAAGCCCTGGGGCAGCACAGCACCCTTGGCGGGTCCGGTCGTGCCCGATGTGTAGACGATGCAGAGCGGGTCGGCGGGACGAGGCGCGACGTATGGCGGCGCCTGTTTCCCTCCGTCGCGAACCTCGTCGTACGACAGCACGCGTGGTCCAGCCGGCACGTCGCCGTCCCCCCGGCGCACGACGAGGCGGATGGCCGGGGCCTCGCCGAGCACGCCGTGAAGGCGGTCGGTGAGCTCACCCTCGACAACCAGGGCGGTCGCACCCGAGTGACGCAGCACGTGGGCGAGCTGCGAGCCGCGCAGCCCGGCGTTGACCGGGCACTCCACCGCCCCGAGGCGGATCAGCGCCAGCGTGGTAACGACGACCTCGGCGTCGTTGGGCGAGAGGTGGCAGACGATGTCGTCGCGCGAGATGCCCGCCGCCGCCAGCCCGGCGGCACAGCGCTCGGCGGCGTCGACGAGCTCCTGCCACGTCGACGTCGTGCCGTCGAAGTCGAGCACGACCCGGTCGGGATGCCGTTCCGTATGGCCCAGCACCACCGACCACAGGTCCTGCGCCGTCACCGCACCACCTCGAAGCGGGGCAGGGTCACCTCGTCGGTGACGCGGTCGAACACGACGCGCGCGCCGTCGCCCACCTCCACCTGTCCGGGCTCCACCCCGGTCAGCGAGCTGACGAGCCGGACTCCCTCGTCGAGCTCGATGATCGCCACGCAGTAGGGCACGTCGTCCTTCCACGCGTCGTCGTAGAACGGGACATGCACCCACGTGAAGCTCCACACCCGTCCGGTACCGGCCGCATCGGTCCACTCGATGTGCTCCGACCAGCAGGACGGGCAAGCTCGCCGGGGATAGAAGAACGTGGTGCCGCAGTCCTCGCAGCGCGGTAGCGCCAGCCGACCCTCGGCGGCCGCCTGCCAGTACGGCGCGGTCACCTCGTCGCCGAGCGACGGGAGCGGCTTGGCGTACTCCGAGCCCGACCCGCTCATCGCCCGCTCGCCAGGAACATCGTGCTGAACGTCGACAGCACGCCACCGTTGCCGGTGACGGCCGCGACCTGTGCTCCCTCGACCTGGCGGGGCCCGGCCTCGCCGCGCAGCTGGCGCACGGCGTCGAGGAAGTGGAAGACGCCGCCGGCGTGGCCGTGAGAGAGCATCCCGCCGTGGACGTTGACCGGCCGGGGATGCCCCAGCTGCAACCGGCCCTCGGCGGCGTACGGACCGCTCTCTCCTTCGCCGCACATCCCGAGTGCCTCGATCCCCATCAGCGTGCTGATGGTGCACGCGTCGTGGACGTACACCACATCGAGGTCGTCGACGGCGAGACCGGATCGGGCGTACGCCAGACGGCACGCCTCCCACGAGCCCAGCTCCGACACGTCGGGCGCCTGCGACACGATGTGGTGCGTCGTCCCCATCCCCCAGCCGAGCACTTCGATCGGTGGGCGGGGAAGGTCGCGAGCCCGCTCCTTGCTGGTGACCACGAACGCGCCGCCGCCGTCGGAGATCAGGCTGCAGTCGAGCATTCGCAACGGTGTCGAGATCATCGGCGAGGCCTGGTGCTCCTCGAGCGTGATCGGTGTCCGCTTGTGAGCGTTCTCGTTCAAGGACGCGTGGTAGCGCGACGTGACGGCGACGGCGCCCATCTGCTCGCTCGTCGTCCCGTACCGGTGGACGTGGCGTTGGGCCAGCAGCGCGTACTGACTGATCATGGCGAGGAGCCCATAGGGCATCTCGAAGTCCTCCCCGCCGGTGAGCGTGCCGGGCGCTCGACCGCGGCCGGCGGTGCGCACCGAGATCCCGTTCTCACCGAACGTGCAGAGCGCGGCAGTGCACATCCCGGCGCGGATCGCTGCCGCCGCGGCCATGACCGCTGAGTGGTGCGTGCCAGGACCGCCGACGTCGATCTGCGCGATGACCTCCGGATGGATCCCGAGGTGCTCGGCCACCCGCGCCGCGTGCATCAACATCGCCTGGGAGTAGCCGGAGAAGCTGAACACCGCGTCGATGTCGTCCTTGGTCAGCCCCGCGTCGGCGACTGCGGCGCGGCCGGCCGCGGCCTGCAGGTCGATGGCCGACCGGCCGGGAAGCTTGCCGACCCTTGTCTCGGCCATGCCCACGATCGCCACGCCGTCGAGCACGTCGGTCACGTCCGGCTCCACTCGAGGTTCGCCTGCCCGTCGAGGCGCACGGTCCAGCCCGGGGCGATTGCGTGGACCACACCAGCCACGTGCAGGAGCGCCGGTCCAGTCACGGTCGCTCCGTCACGCAACGCGCCGACGCCCCCCAGCAAGGGGGTCTCGATGGGACCCTCGCTCCAACGCACGGCTCGCGTCGCCACTCCATCGAACGGCTCGACGTCGATTGGCGGCGCCGCGGGCACCGTGACAATGGACGTCAGGGCGAGGCGGCGCCATCCGTTGAGATCTGCCGCGACGACCGCCTCGACGATCCGTTCGCCGGAGCCGGTGAACACCCGGTCGCCACCCGTCGTCGTGACCACGAGCGACAAGGCCGCGGTTGCCGGGTCGAGCAGCTCCGCCTCCAGGTCCAGTGCGGCGCGGCGCACGAGCCGGGCGACGACCTCGGCGGCATCGTCACCGCTCGTCAGGACCGCGTCGACGACCTGGCGCACGTCGCCGCTGGCGACGCCGCACGCGCTGAAGATCGACCCGAACAGGAACGAACGAACATGGAAGATCCCGGCCGCCTCGGCCACGCCACTCGCATGCAGGGCCCCGGCCCCGCCGAACGCGTAGAGCACGACGTCGGCCGGTGCCACTCCGGCATCGGCGAGCACTGCGGACACTGCGGCCGCTCCCTTGGCGTGGGCGGCCGCACGCACGCGCGCTGCCGCCTGCTCTGCGCTGCCCCCGATCACCGTCTCGAGCGCATCGCGCGCCGGTGCCTCCACGAGCTCGATCTCGTCGCCGAAGCGATCGCCGGCATCGAGGAAGCCGAGCACGAGGTCGGCGTCGGTCACGGTCGGTGCAGTGCCGCCGCGACCGAAGCACGCCGGGCCCGGGACGGCGCCAGCGCTGTCGGGACCCACCGTCACCGCTGATCCACCGTGGTCGGCGGCGGCGATCGAAGAACCGCCGAGGCCGATCGAGGCGATGCGGGGCACCGGGAGCGCGACCCGCACCCCCCGCAGCTCGGGGGTGGACTCGACCGGGTACTCACCATCGACGACCAGACCCAGATCGAGCGTGGTGCCGCCCATGTCGAAGCCGAGCGCCAGGTGATCGCCGTACTCGCGAGCGAGGCGGGCCACGAGGGAGAGCCCGCACGCCGGGCCCGAGCTGTACGTGGCGATGGCCGTCGTGCGCGCCACGCGCCCCGCCGACGCGTCGGAGCGCACGGCCATCACCGGAACGCGTAGGCCCTCTTGCTGGAGGAGGCCCTCGGTCCGGTAGAGCAGCTTGGCCATCGGTCGCGACACGTAGGCGTTGAGGATCGCCGTGTTCGTCCGGACCTCGTCGTCCGGCGTGGACGTCAGTTCTGACCCGATCGACAGCGGGATCGAGCGTAGGTAGTGCTCGGGGTAACGATTGGTCACGATGTGACGCAGGTCCTGCTCGGCCCGGTCGTTACCACCTCGGAAGCTGACGACGACGCGCCGGACACCGACTGCGACGAGCTCACGGCAATGCCGCAGCAGGTCCTCGGCGTCGCCGTCGAGCGGGACGCCGCGGACGTGATCGGCGTCGACGAACACGCCGACGGCCGGCGACGTTGGCGTCGCGCCGTACAGCGAATGCTCGGCGCCCGGTTCCACGATCACACCTACCGCATCGCCGGTCCCCTCGACGACCGCGTTGGTTCCGATCGTCGTGGCGATCCGGAGCAGATCGACGTCGGCGAGGAACTTCTCCAGCTCGAGCCCGAAGTCCTCGGCGGAACGACGCAGGCAACCGACCACCGACTGGCTGAGGTCGAAGTGCGTGGTCGGCACCTTGCACACCATCGCCCGCACACCATCGGTCACGTAGCCGTCCGTGAACGTGCCGCCCATGTCGATCCCGACCGTGAACACGTCAGTTCCCCTGCCCCGAGCCAGCAACGGCGCCGGCGACCTCGCGGACGGCTTCCGGCGGCACGTCGGCGTGGAGGTACTCCGTGACCGCGCGCGCCGCCCTGTCGAGCGACCCGGCCGTGCCATCGCGCAGCGACGCCGCGGACACGAGCACCAGATCGCCGGCACTCCGGTTCGGCGAGACCCACTGCTCGTACCCGAGATCGCCGGCCGGCACCGCGTCGTCCAACGCGACGAGGATGACGGACACCCCGAAGTGACGGCCGAGCCGCGCGATCGCGGTGTGCGCCTCCGCCGCCGCGCCGGGGTCCCACACGGCTTCGCCGGTGCGTTCGAGCACGACGACCTCGGCCACCCCGAGCTGACACAGGCGGCGCACGCGACCAGCAACGAAGTCGGAGGCCTCGTCCAACGCGTCCTGCGGATCGAGCTCGGGATCCTCCCGTCGCACCGTCGCGGCAAGCCACAGCGGACCGGAGACGACCCCGACGACCGGACGGCGGTCCGGCGTGGCGACCAGCCAGCCGGCGACCGCGGCGGACCAGTCCAAGGACTCGCTGTCGCTGGCGCGGTCCGGGTCGAGCATTCCCCGCACGCCGGCGACCTCAGCCTCGTGGTCCCACGGCGTGCACACGACCTCGAGGGTCATTGCGGTCGCCCCTTCACCGATCACGCGCACGGCATCCTCGGGCGTGGTTGGGGCCCGCTGTCGCAGCGCGACCGCGCACAGCTCCGGTGACGTCGAGCGCGAGCAACCTCCTCACCCCCGACCTCCGGCCGGGTAGGTCCGCAGGTCGACCACCTGGCGCGGGATCGGATAGTCGCCGTAGTACCGCAAGGCTTCCTCCGGCGGACGCCGGCTGGACCACTCGGCGACGAACTCGTCGTACGGTTTGCTCCGCTCGAGACGCTCGCTGCGAAGCGCTTCGCGCTGGCGCTCCGTGGCCGCCTCGTCAACCCGGTCGCCGCGCCCGTCCAGCACGACGCCGTAGATGGCGCGGGCGGTGGCCGCCGAGACGACACCCTGTACGACGTCGTCCAGCACAGCCTCCGGTTCGCGCTCGAGCGCGTCGCCGTAGCCCCCACCGCATCCGCGGGCCAGCACGAACACGTCGTCGTCGCCGCAGGTCTCACCCTCGATGTTCGGGTGTCCGAAGACATAGGTGCCGTCGATGACGCGGTCGTCGACGAGCTCGCGCACGCTCATCGGCAGGTCCCGCCGCGCCGGCCGCCATGAGCTCACGGACGTTCGAGCCGCGGATGAGGATGCGCGGCTGGGCCGCCCCTGAGTAGCCGCCGAACAGCCCATAGTTCTTCGTGAACCGGCCACCGGTCCCCACCGAGTTGAACGTCAAGCCCTCGGTGCCGTGGATCACGAAGCAGTCCGTCAGGCCCACGCCGCCGCGGTACTTCCCCATGCCGGCAACGTCACAGTCGAAGCGATTGCGGAACAGGTAGAGGAACGGGAACTTGCGCTCCTGTTCCTCCGGGCCGGGACAGTCGACGACCATGGCCCAGAAGAACCCCGCGCTGTGCTCGCCATCGAGGTCGAAGCGGGCGCCCTGACCCGTGGCGTTGCCGTTCGTCGGCCCGCCGGCGATCTGGCGGCCATCCTTGCCCGTGCCCCCGAACTGGATGAGCAGCAGGTTCTCGGCGAAGGGCGCGGCGACGCCCTCGCGGAACGGGCTGTCGTGGAGCATCCGCATCGCTGCCAGCAGGAGGCCCTGCACGACGACGCGCCCGGTGTGACTGCCGGATCCGGTGCCGACGTCGCGGCTGGGCGAGTTGAGGATGCTGGGCGGGCAGGTGAGCGTGATCGGTTCGAACAGCCCGATCGACCAGCGCAGGCCGCGGAAGATCGTCGGGAACAGCGCCGCCGCAGATGCGGCGCGTGCGAGGTGCCAGCGCAGGTGGAATGGCCCGATGCCAGGCTCGGGCGACGCTCCCGTGAGGTCGACCGTGAGCTGGTCGTCGCGCTTGTGCAACGTCACCGGAATCCGGATCAGGCCGTCGTCGATGCCGATCGTGTCGAGGAACACCGTCGACCGGTACGTGCCGTCGTTGAAGGCGCGGATGCGCTCGCGGGCCAGCCTCGCCGATTGCTCGATCGAGCGGCGCAACCCGGCGGCGACGAACTCGGGACCGCGGCGCTCCACCTCGCGCAGCAGCTGCTCCCGCATGCGCACGCACACGGCGAGGCGGGCCTTCATGTCCAGCGAGTTCTGCCGTGGCGTGCGAACGGAGTTCAGGATGAAATCGAGGTGGTCGGTGTGGAACTCGAACTTGCGGCCGATCCGCAGCGGCGTGATGTGCAGCCCCTCCTCGTACCGGCTGCGGATCTGCGGTGACCACCCGCCCGGTGACTTCGAGCCGGTTTCGCCCTGGTGCCCGCCACAGGCCACCCACGCCAGCAGTTCGTCCTTCCAGAAGACCGGCATCATCAGGAAGTGGTCGTACGTGTGCACGCCACCGCCGTCGGGGTCGTTGAAGAAGAAGATGTCGCCGTCCTCGAGCCCGACCGTGGGATCGTCGGCGTAGTACTTGAGGACGTACTTCACCGGCCCGTAGTGGAGGAGGGCGTGCAGGATGACACCGGTCGACATCCCGGCAAGGTCACCCTTCGACGTGAACACGCCGACGCCGAGGTCGCCCGCCTGCAGCATCTCCGCCATGCTCAGGTACTTGCAGACGTCGCGACCGTCATCGATGATCGAGTCGAGCTTGTGGAGGAAGATCTCGAGGTCCACCTCGTCGAGCCGTCCCGCCCCCGCCAGCTCGAGCTCGGTCGCCGATTCGAGCACGTCGCGGGTCAGCACCTCGGGATCGATGCCAGGGCCCTTCTGCAGCAGTGGGCGGGCGAAGTGGGCGACCCGCGTCTCGAGATCGAGGTCGGCGACGTCGACGAGCTCCTGGACCTTGGCCATCAGTCGAGCCTCGTGAGCGATTGGACCCTGCACATCAGTCGAGCCTCCTGAGCCATCCGGTGCGGCGCTCGTCGAGCTCGCAGAACCAGCCGGGCGCCACCGCGACGACCGTGTCGATGTCCTCCAGCAGCGCCGGTCCCTCGATGCTGAACCCGGGCGCCAGCAGCGACCGCTCGAGCACCGGCGTGTCCGCCCAGTCACCTGCCGTGCGCCACCAGACGCGCCGGGTGCCCTTCTCGGCCGAGGCGCCGCCCGGTCCAGCGTGGGCGTCGACGAGCTCGCCGACCTGCGCACCACGGGCGGAGGCGACGACCCGGAACAGCTGCACGTAGATGCCGCCCTGCGGGTGGATCGATCCGTGCCCGTACGTCGCGGCGAAGACGGAGTTGAACTCGTCGCAGACCGCGGCGAGGTCTTCAACCGACTCGAGGAACATGCGCGGCGACTCGAGCCGGACCGTGTGGTGCTGGCCGCCGTAGTTCATGTCGAGCTCCAGGCGCAACGTGCAGGAGTCGGCGGCGAACCCCTCCTCGGCCATGTCGCGCTCCGCCAGCTCGACGAGATCACGGACGACGGCGTTGAAGTCCTCGGCGTCCTCGGCAAAGGCGTCGCCGTCGTAGAGCTCGACGGCGCGGGTGCGTTCGTAGCTCTGCAAGACCGGCATCGTGGACACGCCGAACGCGTTGAACTCGCTGCCTTGGGGGAACGTGAAGATGCCGCTGACGTCGCTGTAGTCGGCGACGTCGCAGGCGTGCACCGGACCGGCACCACCGAAGGCGAGCATCGTGAACTCCCTCGGGTCGTAGCCCTTCAGCGCCGTCTGGCGGTAGATCTCCTGGCCCATCGTGCCGTCGATGAGACGACGGATGCGCTGCGCCGCGTCCTCCAACTCGATGCCGAGCGGGTCGGCCACCCGGCGCTGGATCGCCCGCCGGGCGTGACGCTCGCCGAGCGTCATCTCGCCGCCGAGGAAGTAGCCGGGGTCGAGGTAACCGAGCACGAGGTCGGCGTCCGTGACCGTCGGTTCCGTGCCGCCCTGTTGGTAGCAGGCCGGGCCAGGGACCGACCCCGCGCTGCGAGGGCCGACGCGCAGCTCGCCCTCGTCGGTCACGTAGGCGATCGACCCGCCGCCAGCGCCGATCGAGTAGTTGGCCAGCACCGGCAGGTGGACTCGCCAGCGGTCGATCACGGGATCGAACTCGTAGTTGCGGTCGTGGCCGTCGAGCACGAGCCCGACGTCGAAGCTCGTGCCACCCATGTCCGCCGTGATCACCCGGTTGCGGTCGTAGACCCGGGCGATGAGCGCGGCGCCCGACAGCCCGGCGACCGGGCCGGATCCGAGCAGGTGGAGCGCCGTGGTGCGCGAGGACGACGCCACGCCGCCGATGTTGCGAGCCATCAGGATCGGCTTGCGGTAGCCCAGCGAGCGCAGCCGGTTCGACAGGTCGATCACGTGCTCCTCGGTCTCCGGTGCGAGGAACGCGGCAGATGACGGTCGTGATCGTGCGCCGGTACTCGTCGAGCTTCGGCGCGACCTCCGAGGACAGCAGCACCGGGCAGCGGCCGAGCGTCCATTCCGGGTATTCGCGGCGCACGATGTCGCGGACGCGCTGCTCGTGGACCGGGTTCATGAACGACCAGCTGAGGCACACGGCGATCGCCCGCACGCCTTGGCGCACGAGGTGGTCGACGGCCTCCAGCACGTCGTCCTCCTGGAGCGGCAGGACGATGTTGCCCTCGCTGTCGATCCGCTCGCGCACGCCGACGCGCAGGGATCGCGGGACCAGGTCAGGCGGACGCTGGGCACGGGTGCGGTCGAGCTGCACCTCCAACGGCATCCCGTCGGCCCATGACCGCGAGCGGGCGACGTGGATCGTGTCCTCCTGGCCGGCGGTCGCGATGAGACCGACTCGCGGGCCGACGCGCTCGATCAGGGCGTTGGTCCCGACCGTGGTCGAGTAGCGCACCGCCTCGGCGCTCCCGAGCACCTCGTCGATCGAGCGTCCGACCTTGCCCGCGGCATCCGAGACGGCGCCGAGCAGGCCATCGGCGAGGTCGGCATGCGTGGTCAGCGACTTGCCGGTCACGTGCTGACCGTCGACCACGAGATAGGCGTCGGTGAACGTGCCACCGATGTCGAGGTTGACGAGGTTCAGCGCCTCCGTCGCCGTCTTCATCACTGCAGCGCTTCGAGGTCGATCTCGATGTCGTGGGTGATCGGATGTCCCGGCGGCAGGTACTCGACGTCGAACAGCACGCCGCAGCTCGGACAGTAGAACTCGATGATCCGGCACCACGCCGGGTCCGGGCTGAAGCTGAACGGCGTCGGCTCGCGGAACGGCAGGTGAATCTCGCGCGGGTCCCGATCGTGCAGCAGGCAGAACTCCTTGTAGTTCCGACTGGCATCGCCGAGGACGTGATCGCAGCGGTTGCATCGCCACTGCCTCGTCGGCACGTCGAGGTCGAGCGCTTCGGTGATCCGGTGCCGCCCGCCCCTGCCGAGGTCCTCGTCGCGTTCCTCTGTGGTCACGCTGGTCTGACGCCCTTCATGGTGCGTCGAATGTATACAGTCGACGTTATGCAGTCAACGTCAGTCTCGCCTGGAGCGCTCGAACATCTCCGCCTGCGCGACGCAGTGGCGAGCGCGGCTGCAGGAGATGATCGTCACCGGCCAGCTCGAGCCAGGCTCCCGCCTCTACGAGGGCAAGATCGCCGAGGAGTTCGAGATCTCCCGCAACCCGGTGCGCGAGGCGATGCTCTGGCTCGAAGCCCGCGGACTCGTCTTCGTGATCCCGCGGCGAGGCACCTACGTCGCGCGAGTCGATCTCGAGGAGCTGCGCCAGATCGAGGAGGTGCGCGGCGTGGTCGAGGCGCTGGCGGTCGAGCGGGCGGCGCAACGGCGGAGCGCTGCCGACATCACGAGGCTGCAGGACTGCATCAATCGCGGCATCGCCCACAAGCGCGCCGGCGACAACCTCGCTGCCGCAGCTGCGCACCGCGAGTTCCACGAGACGATCGGCCGGACGGCCGGCAACGACGTGCTCGACGGTGTGCTCCGCTCGTTGCGCCAGCAGGCGGAGCTGACGTTCCTCGTGCTGCAGGACGAGCGCCGCACGACCTGGGAGGAGCATCAGGTCATCCTCGACGCCATCGCCGCCGGGGACGCCGCCGTCGCCGCCCGCCTGATGCGCGAGCACATCGCCGGCGGCATCAGCCTGATCGAGGGCCGGCTGCCGGTGAAGACGACGTAGCGCCGGCGCTTGTCTCGCCGCCAAACCATCCGAGTGTTGGAGCCCATCCGAGTGCCAGAGCCAGAGAAAATCGAGCTTCAGCACTCGGATGTGGGCAAACACTCGGATGTCAGTGGGTGGAGCCCCGCAGACGCGCGATCTCGGCTCGATAGCGCTCGACGTTGCGGAGCTTGATCTCCTCGTAGCCACGCACGAGATCGGGCAGCGTGGCCAGCGCGACCGCTCGTTCGTAGGTGTCGGGTGACAGCGCGAGCAGCTCCTGCTCGATCATCGCCCCGTACTCCTCGGGCAACTCGCGCTCGAGCCGGCGCATCGCCGTGCGGCCGAACAGGTCCAATGGCGTGCCGCGCAGCCGGCGCATCGATCGCAAGGCGCGCAGCGCCGGTACCGACGATGGTCCGAAGCTGATCTTGCGCTTCCAGCCGAGCGCCTTCAGCACCGGCGGGTGGAGCTGGAAGCTGGCCCGCGTTCCCTCGCCGAACGTGGCCACGACGGCTTCCTCGAGCTCGGGGCGCAAGTGCAGGCGGGCCACTTCGTACTCGTCCTTGTAGGCGAGGAGCTTGAAGTAGTAGCGGGCCACGGCCTCGGCAAGGCGATGCTGACCCGGCGCGACCTGCGCTTCGCGACCGGCGGCCCGAGCGACGAGGTCGAGATAGTGCTGCGCAAGGCGCGCCGACTGGTAGTCGATGAGCTCCCCGGCCCGCAGCTCCGCGAGGGCGGCCACGTCCGCCGGCAACGCCGCCTCTCGCACGAGCTTCGCGGCGCGCTGGCGGGCGTCCGGCGTCGACCGCGTGGCCTGTGATCCGGCGCGGCGCGGCCGTCCCGCCGTGCTGAGCGACGGGTCGATGACGATGGCGCGACCCCATCGGAACGCCTGCGTGTTCGTGTCGACAGACGCTCCGTTGAGCTCGATGGCGCGCTCGATCGCCGCCGCGGACATGGGGAGACCCCCGGCTTGGTACGCCGCGCCGAGCGCCAGCATGTTGGCCTGCATGTGGCTGCCGAACAGCTGCTCGGACAGCGCGTTGGCGTCGAACCAGACGTTGTCGTCCTTGCGCGTCGAGCGGGCGAGCGCGGCCGCCAACTCGTCGTGGTCGGTGAGCGGCGCCTGGGGGTGCGACACCTGCTGTCCCGTCGGGACGTGACTGGTCGACACGACCGCGAGCGTGCGGTCCGGCAACGTCCGCACGAGGTGCTTCGGGTCGGCAGCGACGACGAGATCGAAGGCGAGGTAGCAGTCGGCATGGCCGACGCCGACCGCCGGCACACCGTCGCTGCGCTCCTCATTGATGCGCACGTGCGAGATGACCGGGCCGCCCTTCTGACTCAACCCGGTCTGGTCGAGCGCGGCGACGTCGTAGCCGTCGAGCAGGGCGGCGGTGGCGAGGACCTGGCTGACGGTCACGACACCGGTGCCACCGACGCCGGCCATCACCACCGAGAACGAACCGTGCACCACTGGCCGGTTCGCTGGATCAACGAGCTCGACACCCGGGTCACGACGGTCGACGAGCTCTCGCGGTGTCGCTGCCGAGACGTCGACGCTGAGGAACGACGGGCAGTCACCCTCGACGCACGTGTAGTCGAAGTTGCACGACGCCTGATGGATCTGCGTCTTCGGTCCGAGCTCTGTTTCGACCGGGTGGACGGACAGGCAGTTGCTCTTCTCACCGCAGTCGCCGCATCCCTCGCACACGGCCTCGTTGATGAAGATCCGCGTCGTCGGCGTCGCCAGCACGCCGCGCTTGCGGTCGCGACGCTTCTCCGCCGCGCACTGCTGGTCGTAGATGATGACCGTCACGCCCGGCGTGTCACGCAGCACGCGCTGGGCCTCGTCGAGGCGGTCTCTGGCCCACACGTCGGTGCCCGGCGCCCAGTTGGCGTCACGGGCGAACTTCCCCGGGTCGTCGCTGCAGACGATGATGCGGCTGGTCCCCTCCGCCGTCAGCGCCCTCGTCAGCTCGGGGATCGAGATGACACCGGCGACTTCCTGCCCGCCGGTCATCGCGACGGCCGCGTTGTACAGGAGCTTGTACGTGATGTTGACACCCGCCGACACCGCGGCGCGGATCGAGAGGCTGCCTGAGTGGAAGAACGTGCCGTCGCCGATGTTCTGGAACATGTGCGGTCGGTCGGTGAACGGGGCGCGGCCGATCCACTGGGCGCCCTCGCCGCCCATGTGCGAGATGCTCACCGCGTCTCGGTCCATCCACAGGACCATGGCGTGGCAGCCGACACCGCCGCCGACGACTGAACCGTCCGGGAGGGTGGTCGAGCGATTGTGCGGGCAACCGCTGCAGAAGAACGGCTTGCGGGCGGTCAGTGGGTCGTGCACGGAAGCGGCGGCCGACTCGAGCAGCGCGAGGCGGGCCTCGAGCACGCCGGACGACAACCTGGCGGCGAGACGGCGGCCGAGCAGCGGCGCCAGCCGATCGGCCGTCAGCTCGCCATCGGCAGGCACGAGCAGGCGTCCCTCGGCGTCCTGCTTGCCCACGACCGCGCGGCCGCTCGGCGAGCGAGTAGAGGATGTCGCGCACGAACATCTCGACGAACGGGCGCTTCTCCTCGATGACGAGGATCTCCTCGAGCCCGCTGGCGAAGGCCCGCACGATGGACGGCTCGAGGGGATAGACCATCCCGAGGCGCAACAGGCGGACGCCGTGATCGCGCAGGTCGTCCTCCGTGAGGCCGAGGTCGGACAACGCCTGCAGCACCTCGTGGTAGGTGCGCCCGGAGGCCACGATGCCGAGCCACGCCTGGCCGGTGGCGCCCCCGATGCGGTTGATCCCGTTGGACGCCGCATAGGCCTTGGCCGCCTCGAGCCGGCCGTAGAAGATCTCCTTCTCCTGCTCGAGGCTGATCGGCGCCAGCAGGCCGTCCCGCTGGACATGTCGCCAGGGCTGGCCGTCGATCACGAGCCCGGGTTCGACCGGGGCGATGCGGTTGGGACCTACCTCGGCCGTGGCGAGACCGTCGGCGATGTTGGTCACGATCTTGAATCCGGCCCACAGACCGGAGTAGCGAGACGAGCGCGTACCCGTGCAGACCGAGGTCGAGCACCTCCTGGATCGTGCCGGGGTACAGGATCGGCATCGAGCGCGTCGTAGAACGTTGGGTTGGAGTCCGTCGGCAGCGTCGAGGACTTGGCGCCGGGATCGTCGCCGCCGACGGCGAGCACGCCGCCGTTGTCCGTGACGCCCATGAAGTTGGCGTGCTTGAACACGTCGCCGCAGCGATCGACCCCGGGCCCCTTGCCGTACCACATGCCGAGGACGCCGTCATGGCGAGCGAGGCGACCGAGGGCGCGCTGCTGGGTGCCCCACACGGCTGTCGCCGCCAGATCCTCGTTGATGCCCGGCTGCCACCGGATGTCGTATTCGCCGAGCAGCGGCAGCATGCGCTTGATCGTCAGGTCGAGCGTGCCCAGCGGCGAGCCCTGGTACCCCGAGATGAACGTCGCCGTGCGCAGCCCGCGGGCGGCGTCGGCGCGGTGCTGATCGATGGCGACCCGGATGAGCGCCTGGATGCCAGTCAGGAGGATCGTGCCCTCCGTCTGGCGGTACTTCGCGTCGAGGTCGAAATCGGTGACGGTCACGGCACCTCCGGCTCGATTGTATACTGTCCACCGAGAGGGCGTTCCGACGACGCTGCCGTTCTTGTCAGCTGGATCGACCCGATTGCGTTCATCGAGCTGACAAGAACGGCGGGCTCACGGCTCAGAACTGTGCCAAGCGTCGAACCGCCTCGGCGATCGCGCCGGCGTCCGGCAGCCACGCCCGCTCGAGGCTCGGGGCGTACGGGACCGGCGCATGCGTGGGGGCCACGCGGGCGATGGGGGCGTCGAGGTCGAAGAAACACCGTTCGGTGACGAGTGTGGCCAGCTCCGCGCCGACGCCGCCACTCTGCACGGCCTCGTGCGCGATCAGGAGCCGGCCGGTGCGGGACACTGATGCGGCGACCGTGTCGAGATCGATCGGCGCGACCGTGCGCAGATCGATGACCTCGACGTCGATGCCCTCCTCCGCCAACTGCTCGGCCGCCTGCAACGCGTCGTGCACCATGCGCGACCACGAGACGACCGTGACGTGCGAGCCGGGACGGCGCAGCGCGGCAACGCCGATCGGCACGAGGTGATCGTCCGGCGGCATCGGGCCCTTCATGCCGTAGAGCTGACGGTTCTCGACGAACACGACCGGGTTCGGGTCCTGGATCGCGGCACGGAGCAGCCCGTACGTGTCGGCCGGTGTGGAGGGCATGACCACCGTGAGGCCCGGGATGTGAGCGAGCAGCGCCTCGAGGCTCTGGGAGTGCTGGCTGCCCGACGACCGACCGGCGCCGAACTGCGTCCTCACCACCAACGCCATGCGGGCCTTGCCGCCGGTCATGAACGGCAACTTCGCCGCCTGATTCATGATCTGGTCCAGGCACGTGCCGACGAAGTCGAAGTACATCATCTCGACGACGGGCTTCGTACCAGCCATCGCCGCGCCGACGCCCATGCCCATGATCGCGATCTCCGAGATCGGCGTGTCGACGACTCGACCGGGGAACTCGTCGGCAAGGCCGCGGGTGATCCCGAACACGCCTCCGCCGGCGGCCACGTCGATGCCTGCCACCCAGACCGTGGGGTCGTCGCGCAGCTCGCGGGAGAGTGCGCCGCGCACCGCATCCATCGTCCGGTAGAGCGGCGCGTCGGGATCGATCTTGCCCTCGTCCACGTGCGGTCGGGCGCGCTCGACGTAGTCGGTCACCGTGCTGGGCGACGGTTCCGGTGACGACCGCGCCGTGGCGACAGCAACATCGACCTCGTCGTCCACCTCGCGGTCGATCGTTGCCCGGAGCTCCGTCTGCCCCGCGTCGTCGAGAAGTTGGGCGACGCGGCCGACTGGATCCTTGGACCGCCATTCGGCCACCTCGTCGGCGTCGCGGTAGCGCTCGGGATCACCCTCGTAGTGACCGTGCCAGCGGTACGTCAACGCCTCGATGAAGCGCGGGCCTTCACCGGCACGCAGCGCGGCGACCTGCTCCGCCACCAACTCGGCGACCGCCTCCACGTCGTTGCCGTCGACCTGGCTCCCCGGAACCGCGTACGCGGCCATCCTTTCGGTCGGCGTCACCGGGTGCTGAGTTTCGGTGGGTGAGAACTCGGCGTAGTGGTTGTTCTCGCAGACGAACAGGACGGGCAAACGATCGACAGCAGCCAGGTTGACGGCTTCGTGGAACGGGCCGGCGGCCAGCGCACCGTCGCCGAAGAAGGCGACGGTGACGGCGTCGTCACCGCGCTGGCGGGATGCAGCGGCCGCGCCGACGGCGATCGGCAGTCCCGCCCCGACGATCCCGTTGGCGCCGAGGATGCCGAGGTCGGGATCGGCGATGTGCATCGAGCCGCCGCGACCACGGCACGTCCCGCCTTCGCGGCCCATCAGCTCAGCGAACATCGCCGCCATGTCGGCGCCCTTGGCCAGGCAGTGACCGTGGCCGCGATGGGTCGAGGTGATGAAGTCCGTCGGCCGCAATGCCGAGCACACGCCGACGGCGATCGCCTCCTGTCCGATCGACAGGTGCACGAAGCCCGGAACCTCACCGTCTCGGTAGAGCACCGACACTCGCTCCTCGAAGCGGCGGATGCGGAGCATCTCGCGATACGCGCGCGCCAGTCGCTCCACGTCGGTGGACGGCTCGGCCCGCACCGTCCGTTGCTCGGTAGGCGAGGCGAGCACCTTGCGTGCGAGCCGAGCCACCGTCATCCGATGATCTGGAGGTACTCGGGCACCAGCGGTGTCTCGAGCAGGTCGAGCCATGCGGGGTGCATGTCGCGCACCTTGGCCACGACCTCCTTGTGGCTCTCGCGGTTGTTCCAGATCCCGATGAGGTAGAAGCGGTTCTCGTCATCCTCGCTCTGATAGAGGATCCCCTCGTGGACCATGCCCTCGGCCTGGTGGACGATGTTCTGGTCCGAGTAGTCCCACTCGTGGAACGCCTGCATGAACTCCGCGGCCTTGCCGGGCTTCGTGCGCAGCATGTAGTGGAAGGCCCAGCTTCCGGGGGGTAGCGCGGCGACGAAGGGGTTGTCCTCGTGCTCTTCATGGGTCTCGGTCATCGAGGCTCCTTTCTTGTTGCGGCCGTCGAAGCGGCTGGAGCCGCCGCCGTGCCGAACCGGGTCTTCGCCTCTGAACGACGCGACCCGGCTTTCCATTGGTTGCTCACGCTGATCACCATCCTGCGGCCAGCCCGTCGCCACGACCGTCCGCCGCACCGACGTACCACCCCTCGTCGTGGACGACGAGGAGCTGCCCTCGGCCGAAGACAGCGCCCGTCCCACGCTCGACCGCGTAGCCGCGTTCGGCCAAGGCACCGGGCAGCGCGGCGGGCCAGCCGTCCTCCAAGCTCGAGACGGCCTCCCCCTGCCGTGTGCCAGCGGGGCGCGTCGAGCGCCGCCTGCGGGTCAGCGCCGGCGAGGACGTGCTCGAGCAGCTGGACCTGGGCCTGCGGCTGCATGTCGGCCCCGGCGAACCCGAACGCCGCGACGGCGCGGCCGTTGGCGTCCGTCAGCAATGCCGGCATCACGGTGTGGTAGGGCCGCTTGCCGGCCGCAGGCGCGTTCGGGTGGCCGGCCTCGGCCGTGAATCCGAAGCCGCGATCGTTGAGGCAGAACCCGAGGTCTTCGGGGCACACGCCACAGCCGAAGCCCTGGAACAGGCTGGAAGCCCAGCTCACGACGTGCCCGTCGGCATCAGCGGCGGTCACGACGACGGTCCCGCCGGCCCGGTCCTGCCGCGCCGCGAGCGCTCTGGACCGCACGCGGTCGGCCAGCTCGTCGAGGTGCTCGGCGGCCAGCAGCTCGTCGGCGACGGCGGCAACGACACGCGGATCGCCGACCTGACCGAAGACGTCCTCGAAGGCGCTCTCGATCGCCCGCACGGCGTCGTCCACACGGGCTACCTCGTCACCACCGCGCCCGATGTGGCGCACGAGGGCGACGGCCAGCAGCACGATGAGGCCGCCGTTCGGCGGGCCGACCTCGGCCAGCACGTGCTCGTCGAGCTCCAGGCTCAGCGGTCGGCCGGTCTCACCGTGATGCGTGGCGAGGTCATCGACCGAGAGCACACCGCCGGCGGCCTGGATCGTGCGGGCGATCGACTCGGCGATGTCGCCTCGGTAGAACGCGTCGGGTCCACCGGCAGCGACCCGCTCGAGGCTGGTCCGCAGCGCAGGGTTGGCAAAGCGACCGAACGGCGCTGGTGTCCGGCCGTCGCGTAGGAACGTGGCGCGGGCGCCGTCGTGGCGGAGCTCCTGCCCGAAGCGTGCCCACGCGGCGGCCGCCACCGGCATCACCGGTGCACCGTCGCCGGCGAGGCGGATCGCCGGTTGCAGCACCCGCTGCAACCCGAGCCGGCCGTGGCGGCCGAGCACATGGGTCCACGCGTCGACGACGCCGGGCACGACGGCAAGGCGTGGGTCGCGGGGGTCGAGCACGCCGGCGTCGACCAGCGGTCCGTGGTCCAGGCCAGCGCCGGCCGCCCCCGTTCCCTGGTACGCCTCGATCGAGCCATCGAGCGCGACGATGCAGGTCGCATCGCCGCCTAGCCCTGTCGACATCGGCTGCACGACTCCGAGCACGGCGTC
This sequence comes from uncultured Acidimicrobiia bacterium, assembly GCA_963774125.1. Classification (GTDB taxonomy): domain Bacteria; phylum Actinomycetota; class Acidimicrobiia; order Acidimicrobiales; family Ilumatobacteraceae; genus JALZMG01. The sequence continues at coordinate 1,442,483 of CAVZDR010000005.1, read as the reverse complement.
GGCGGCGACGACGGCGTCGGCGGCCGTGCCTCCGGTGGCGAGCATCTCGATGCCGGCGGCGGTGGCGAGCGCGTTGTCGCAAGCCACCATCCCCCTCGTCCCGACGGCCGAGGACCGGCGCGTCACCGTCACTCCCTCACCGTCGAGATGCGCGGGGACGGGAAGGGTCCGGCCCGCGACAGGAGACCGGGGACTGCCCGGCCGAGCTGCTCGCCGAGCCACTCGGCGGCGGCGATCAGGCGCTCGAGCGACACGCCGGTCTCCACGCCCGCCCGCTCGAGCATGTAGACGAGGTCCTCGGTGGGGATGTTGCCGACCGCCCGTGGCGCGAACGGGCACCCGCCGATTCCACCGAGGCTGGCGTCGAGCACGCCGACGTCTGCCTCGACGGCGGCGTACGCGTTGGCCATCCCGGTGTTGCGGGTGTTGTGGAAGTGGCACCGGATGCTCACGTCGCCGATGGCATCCCGCACGGCGGCCACCCGCTCCACGACGTCGCGTGGCACGGCGACGCCGATCGTGTCGGCCAGGACGAGCTCCGTCGGGTTCGCCTCGGCGGCTGCGGCAGCCACTTGCACCACGCGCTCGACCGGCACCTCACCCTCGTACGGGCAGCCGAACGCGGCGGCGACGGTGACCGTCGCCGGGATCCCGGCGGCGGCCGCCTTGCCGGCGACCGCCGACCATGCGGCGAGGGCGCCCTCGGTGGTGGTGTTCTGGTTGCGGCCGCTGAACGTGTCGGTGGCGACGACGACGACGTTGATCTCGTCGACGCGGGCGGCAACCGCGCGGTCGACGCCGCGCTCGTTGAGGACGAGGCCCGCGTAGCGGACCCCATCTTTGCGTGGCAGGCCGTCCATGACCGCCTCGGCGTCGGCCATCTGGGGCACTCGGTCAGGACGGGCGAAGCTGACGGTCTCGACCCGGCGGATACCGGCCTCGACGAGACGGTCGATGAGCTCGATCTTCGTCTCCGTCGGCAGCACCACGGCTTCGCTCTGCAGTCCGTCGCGCGGCGCGACGTCCACGATCTGCACGCGCCGGGTCACGGCGAGAGGTTCTTGAGGTAGTCGATCACCTCGTCCTCGTGGACGACGTCCGCGTACTTCGCCCCGAGGTCGAAGAGGTTGGCCCGGTGCGGCCGCTCGTCGCGGTCACCCACCGCCTCCTCCACGACGATCGGCACGAAGCCGTTCTGCATGGCGTCGACGCCGGTCGCCCGGACGCAACCGCTCGTCGTGACGCCCGTCAGCACCACGGAGTCGATGCCGTTGGCGGTGAGCGTCGCGGCGAGCGAGGTTCCGAAGAAGGCACTGGCGTAGTTCTTGGAGATGACCAGCTCGTCGGGCTCCGGCACCAGGTCGTCGGCCAGCTGCCCGAAGGGGCAGGTCGAGTCGAAGACCCAGAGCGAGGGGACCTTGCGGTAGAAGATGCCGCCGTCGAGCAGCCCCTGTTCGAACACGACGCGCGTGAAGATGCACGGGATGCCGGCGGCCCGTGACGCCTCGAGCACCCGACAGGTCGATGCCAGCGTGTCCTCGACGCCGGCGTACAGCGGCGAGGTCTTGTCGAGGTAGGCCTTGGCGAAGTCGATCACCAGCAGGGCCGGCTTGCGGCCGAACCCGAGGCGGCCGCTGAACCCGGCGCCCTTGTAGTCGGCGTGGAGGTCCTGGTCGGTCACTGGGAAACCCTGCCGACGATGCGAGCGAGCGAGCGCCAGCGAGCGAGCGGCCAGCGACGGCCTGCGTGGCCGGGGAACGCAATGACGGTCACTGGGAAACCCTGCCGACGATGCGAGCGAGCGAGCGCCAGCGAGCGAGCGGCCAGCGACGGCCTGCGTGGCCGGGGAACGCAATGACGGTCATGGTCACACCACTCCTTCTGCAACGAGCGCATCGAGCTCGCCATCGTCCATGCCGAGCACCCCGCGGTACACGTCGTCGTTGTGCTGTCCGAGCTCGGGACCGCACCAGGCGATCGATCCGGGAGTCGCCGACAGGCGGGGCATCACGTTCTGCATCGCCACGTCACCGAGTGTCGGGTGCTTGACGCGGGTGATGGACTCCCGAGCCTGGAAGTGCGGATCGGTGAGCATCTCCGGCGCACGGTAGATCCGTCCAACGGGCACGCCGTCCGCGCGCAGCGTCGCGATCAGGTCATCGGTGGCGAGCGTCGCGCTCCACTCGGCGATCGTGTCGTCGAGCAGAGCCTGGTGCTCACCTCGGGCGCCGTGGGTGGCGAACCGGGGGTCGTCCGCCAACTCGGGTCGCCCCATCGCGCCGGCCAGCCGTCGGAACACGGTGTCCTGGTTCGCGCCGATCACGACGAGCTCGCCATCGGACGTCGGGTACACGTTCGACGGCGCGATCTTCGGCAGGATCGATCCGGTGCGCTCGCGGATGTGGCCGGCCACGTCGTACTCCGTGATGAGCGATTCCATCACCGCCAGCACGGCCTCGTACAGGGCACAGTCGATGATCTGGCCGGTGCCCGTGCGCTGCCGGGCGTGCAGCGCGGAGAGCGCACCGATGGTCGCGAACATCGCCGCGAGCGAGTCACCGAGGCTGATGCCGACCCGGCTGGGCGGCGTCGTCGGATCGCCGGTCACGTAACGGATGCCGCCCATCGCCTCGCCGATCGAGCCGTAGCCCGCGTAGTCGGCGTACGGCCCGGTCTGGCCGAACCCGGTGACCCGCACCAGGATCAGCCCGGGGTTCGACTGCGAGAGCGCGTCGTAGCCGAGCCCCCAACGCTCCAGCGTCCCGGGCCGCAGGTTCTCGATCACGATGTCGGCACGCGCCGCCAGGCGCCGGAAAACGGCCTGCCCCGACGGCGTCCGCACGTCGAGCGTCACCGACTTCTTGTTGCGGGCGATGATCGGCCACCACAGCGCCTCGCCGTTGGACTTGACCCGGCCCCACTCGCGCATGGGATCGCCGCGCCCAGGGTCCTCGACCTTGATCACCTCGGCCCCGAGGTCACCCAGCAGTTGACCGCAGAAGGGACCGGCCAGTAGCTGGCCCAGCTCGACGACCCGCACACCGGCCAGCGGGCCGATGGGCTCCGACCCGTCGTCCGCGGGCTCTGCGTCGACCGCCATCCGAACCTACGACCCCGAGAGCGCCTGCACGCCGGCGATGGCGATGGCGTGGTCGATCACGTGCTTCGAGCCCGACACACCGATCGCGCCGATGACCGTGCCATCGGCGTCGGTCAGCAGCTCGCCACCTTCGACGGCAAGGATCGAGCCGCGTGCCGTCATCGGCGGGCCGAGCGAGTTGTCCTCGTGGAAGTAGTCGGACAGCGCAGCGCGTGCTGCGTTTGAACGTCAACGCGGCGTTGGCCTTGGCCGTGGCGTTCTCGAGTGCCAGCTCGACGACGTGATCCATGCGGTGGACGACGACGACCTGGCCGAAGGGGTTGATGATGACGGCGACGATCGCCGCACCCTGGTCATCGGCGGCGGCCACCGCTCCTTCGGCGACACGCTTGGCGGCCTCCAGGGTGATCGTCTTGACCTCGATGGCGTCAGCCATGGGTTGCTCCTCGTGGTGTGCGCGCGGGCCTCAGCGCCCGACGTGGAAGATGCCTTCGACCTCGACCGAGGCTCCGAGGGGGAGCGCAGCGACACCGATGGCCGAACGGGCGTGGCGGCCGGCGTCGCCGAACACCGCGATCATGAGGTCGCTGGCGCCGTTGATGACCTTTGGCTGGTCACCGAAACCAGGCGCGCTCGATACGTAGCCGGTGAGACGCACCACGCGGACCACGCTGTCGAGCGAGCCGAGGTGTTGGTGCAGTGCGGCGAGGATGGCCTCGGCCGCGCCGCGGGCGCTGGCCTGGCCCGTCTCGATGTCCATGTCCTCGCCGAGCCGGCCCGGGTAGGCGATGCCGCCATCCTTGAGGGCGATCGAACCCGAGACGTAGGCGACGTCGTTGACGACGACGACCAGGTCGAAGTTGCCGGCGCGAATCGTCTGCATGTCGATGTTGACGCCGGCGTCGCGGGCAGACTGCTCGAACCCCAATCGGACCTCCTCGCTCCTGGCGCAGCGCCATTCGGCGGCGCGGGTCCTCGTGCTCCAGCGACGAGGACGACTCGGCCTATTGTATACCACATGCAGTCGACAGTTCTAAGCGGTGCGGCCTCGCGCCGGTCGCATCTGGGCGCGGAGCTTCTCACCACGACATCTGGGCGCGAATCTTCTCGGATTCGAGAACGTCCGCGCCCAGAACGCTTTGCCCGTGGCGACGACGGAAGGAGGTCCCGGTGGATCTCGGGCTGACGGGCAAGCGGGCGCTGGTCTTTGGATCGACGTCGGGTCTCGGCCTCGCCGTCGCCGAGTCGTTGGCCGCCGAGGGTGCGCGCGTGGCGATCGTCGGGCGGCGAGCCGACGCCGCGGCCGAGATCGCGGCACGGCTTCCGGACGCGATCGCCGTCCCGGGCGACATGGCGGAAGAGGGAGAGCCGCGCCGCATCGTGGACGACGCAGCAGCCGGGCTCGGTGGGCTCGACGTCTTCGTCATGAACACGGGAGGCGCCCGGCCCGGCGGGATGCTCGACGTGACCGGCGACGACGAGGACGCCGCCTACCGCAGCACGTTGCGCCCTCCCCTCGTCGCCACTCGCGCGGCCATCCCCCACCTGCAGGCCGACGGCGGTGGCGCCGTCGCCTACATCACGGCCCGCTCGGTGCTCGAGACGTCCCCGGACCTCGCCCTGTCCGGCGTGTTCCGCAGCGGTGTGGCGGCCGCCGCCCGCTCGCTGGCGATCGAGCTGGCGCCGGCGATCCGGGTGAACGTTGTCGTCCCGGGCCAGTTCGGCACCCCGGCACTCGGCCGGTTCGAGAACTCACTCGCGCAGAAGCAGGGCCTCAGCCCCGAACAGGTGCGGGCCCACCACGTCGGCGCGATCCCGGCCGGCCGCGTGGGCCGAGCCGAGGAGCTCGCCGACGTCGTGGCGTTCCTCTGCAGCGACCGCGCCAGCTTCGTGACCGGCACGGTCGTGCGAGTCGACGGCGGCGCGGTCCTTGGGCTACTGAGTCTGAGGCTCGGCTCGCAAGCAAGTTGCTCGCCTCGCCTGCCGAGCTCGCCGTCGCCGTCACGGGCGTCTCGGGGCGCAACCGACGTCACCGCGAAGCGACGGCTCGCCCACCTGGCACTCCGCGGAGCCACCGAGCCCGGGCCCTAACCCCAGCGCTCGTCGACGGCGGCGGCCTCTTCGACGCGCATCTTGCGCCGGCAGGCAGGGCACTCGAGCTCGACATCCATGAAGCGGATCTCGTAGTCGACCGGGAACGGGTGCCCGCAGGTGCACGTGACCGTGAACGTCCGTTCCATCTACTCGTCCTCGAGGTCGGCGTCGAGATGGCTCCGGTACACCTCGTCGAGATAGTCGTCGAGGTTGATCCGGTCCATCGCGTCCTGGGGGACGCGGTTCATCGGCGGGATCGTGCGGTCGTGCGGCCGCGTGGCGTCGATCAGCACCTTGGCGCTCCCGATCGAGGTCGTGAACACGTTCGGGATGTTGTGGATCACGTCGATGTCGCGCGACGGATCGACGTTCACGAGTGCCGCCCACACCACGTCGGCCTCGTCGAAGACGTCGATCACGTCGTCGACGACGACGACCGTCTGGAACGTCCAGGACTCCTGGATGGCGGCCAGCGCCACCGCTTTGCCCTGACCTTCCTTGCTCTTCTTGATGGAGACGTAGCAGAGGAGGCGACCGCAACCCGAGTACGGCATGTGAATGGCGGTGATGATGTCGCCGAACCGCTTGCGCAGCGTGTTGTAGAGCGTCCCCTCCTTGGGGATCTGGCCGACGGTGATGTGATCGCGGTGGCCGGCGAAGACGTCTTGGAGGATGGCGTCGCTGCGACGGGTGATCGCCGTGACGTTCATGACGGGCCGCAGCGTCTGCGCCTGGTACTGCCGAGTGATGTCGCCGAACGGGTCGGCGATCATCCGGACATGCGGCGGCACGACGCCCTCGATGAGGATCTCTGCGTCGGCCGGGACCATGAAGTCCTCACCCCAGGTCTCGGACGGGACCAACCGCAACGGCTCACCGAGGAAGCTGCCGATGCTCGAGTAGTCGTCGCTCTCGTACGCGGTGAGACCCATCGTGCCGAGGTAGAACGCGGGATGGTGACCGAGGATGGCGACGATCGGCATCGGCAGGTCGCGATCCTCGTAGTACTTCAGCGCCCGCTCGCTGTCGGTCGAGTGGATCGTGATGCGGCAACCGCTGCGGATCCTCGAAGTCGTAGAAGGCCTTGATGAACGCCGCGTTGTAGGCGCCCGACTCGGGATCCTTGATGGCCAGGGTCATCGTGAGGCACGGCCCGTAGTCACCCTCGGAGTGGGTCACCATCGGGAGCTCCCGGGTGTCGATGTCGTCGCCCGTCTGCACGATCTGCTTGACGGGTGCCGACGCCGCGTCGATCACCACCGGTGGCATCGGGTTCAGGCCCATCTTCGAGAAGGCGAGGCTGAGGGGCAGCTTCGAGTCCTCACGAGGCACCCCGAGTGCGTACGCGCAGCGCTCCCGCGTGGCGAACGCGTTGATCAGCACGGGGATGTCGGACTCCTGGCCCTTCAGGTTGAGCGGCCGCTCGAACAGTCCGAGCGGGTGGCGCCCACGTTGCTGCGCCAGAAGCTCCATGACCGCGGTGATCTCGTGCTTGGCCGGGTCAACGGTCTTCTTCACCCTGATGATGTCGTCGGGGTGATCCCGCTCGAGCTCCTCGATGAAGCTGTGCAGATCCTTCGCCACTGTGTCCTCCCTACGTTGCTCGCAAGCCGATGAACTTCACCTGCGAGAGTGCTTCCATCGCATACCGCACGCCTTCACGCCCGATCCCGCTCGTGCCGTAACCCCCGAAGGGATACGTGTCCAGACGGAAGCGTGTCGGCTCATTGATCCAGACCGATCCCGCCTGCAGCTCCTCGGCGACGCGCATCGCCGTCGCCAGGTTGGAGGTGAAACAGGCAGCTTGGAGGCCGAGATCGCTGTCGTTGGCGACAGCGATCGCCTCGTCGACGGAGTCGACGGGAACCACGGCGGCCACCGGGCCGAACACCTCCTCCTGGAGGATCAGCGCGTCGCCGGGGACGTCGAGCACGATGCTCGGCCCGAAGCAGAGATCTTCGGCGCGCCCGTCGAGCGCGAGCTTGCCGCCGCGCGCCTCGGCATCGTCGAGGTGGCGCCGGACCCGGTCCGCAGCACGGTCGTTCACGAGCGGTCCGATGTCCGTGGCCGCGTCAGCCGGATCACCCACGACCAACGCCGCCGAGGCGGCCGCGAACAGCTCGACGAACGTGTCGACGACCGGTCGCTGCACGATCACCCGCTGGGCCGAGATGCACTGCTGGCCGCTCGCGCCGAACGCCGCGCCGGCGATCTCCTTGGCCGCCCGATCGAGGTCGGCATCGGCACAGACGATGTTCGGGGAGTTGGCACCGAGCTCGAGATAGACCGGCTTGATGCCGGCCGCCGCCCGCACGGCCTCGCCGGCGGCGACCCCTCCGGTGAGGCTGACGGCCCGAACGGCGGGGCGGCTCACGAGGCGGAGCGCGGTCTCCGGACCGCCGGGCAGGATGGACAGCAGGCCCGACGGCACGGCGCCGTTGATCGCCTCGGCCAGTTGGAGCGCGACGACTGCGGCTTCGGGCGCCGGCTTGACGACCACGGCATTGCCGACGGCCAGCGCCGGTGCAACCTTTTGCAGCATCAGGTTGACGGGCGCGTTGAACGGCGTGATGGCGGCCACCACGCCGTAGGGCTCCCGGCGGGTCAGGCCCCACCGCCCATCGCCACCCGGCACGCCGTCCAGCGTGAGGTTCTCGCCGTGCAGCCGGCTGATCTCCTCGGCGCATTGCCGCAGGAGGGCGACACCTCGCGACACTTCGAACACGCTCATCCGGCGCGGTTTGCCGACCAGCGCGATCAGCGTCTCGACGAGGTCGGCCGAGATGTCGTCGACGAGGTCAGCGGCCTTGCGCAACCACGCTGCCCGCTCGTGCCCCGGCGTCCGGCGATGTGCCCGCCACGCCGCGTCGGCCACCGCGACGGCGCGGTCGACGTCGACGTCGTCGGCTTTCCGCGACGCGGGCCAGGACCTGCCCGTCGAAGGGCGAGGCCGAGGGCACGCTCGGGCGGTCCCTGGACCGGTCTTCCTCGCCGTCGATCCACGGAGACCAGACGGCATCCTCCGCACCGAGTGTCACGCGTCATGCCGCCGCGCCCGGCGCTCGATGTCGACCTGCAGCCGGGCCAGGAACGCGAGCAGCGGATGGACCCCGAGCTTCTGGAGCTGTGACTCGTCGAGCGCCTCGAGCGCCGCCCGCTCGTCGGCATCGAGCCCGAGCTCCTCGACGAACGCTGCCGGGTCGTCGAGGAAGCGACGGCGGACGGGCGCCTCCATGCGCAACCGGTACAGCGCGCTGGAGAGGGCCAGCCGCTCAGCGACCACCGGCGGGTAATGGAGCTCTTCCGCAGCGGGCTGCTCGCCCGTGGTCCAGCCGAGCACGGCGTAGTCGTGGTGCCAGGACGACTCCTGGGTGAAGTGGTTCGGCACGCGCTCGCCGAGCGCACCGGCGAGGATCTGCCAGGACCGCGCCTCGACGTTGCCCGTGCGGTCCAGCGCGGCGTCGTCGAACGTGATCAGGGATCGCAGGTTCCCCGCCCGCATGCGCGTGAGCACGTCGCCGTCGGTCGTCAGGTCTGGGTGGGAGTAGCGGTCGGTGCCGGGGTAGTGCGAGAGGCCGCCGCTCGCCATCATCACGGCCCGCACGCCAGCCGCAGCGAGCGCGCGGTGGAGCGCCCGGCCGAGGCTGTAGCAGCGCTCGCTGGAGGGTTGCGGGGCGACGTACGCGTTCACGTAGATCGGGACGATCGGGATCGACGTGCCGACCTCGCAGAACGTCAGCGGGATGCCGAACTCGTAACCGATCGCGGCGGTGTGGCTGAACGCCGGATCGAATCCTTCGGCCTGCAGACGACTGACGACGTCGAGGGCGATTGCGCTGGCGACCGGGAACTCGAAGTCGCGGCCGGCGAAGGAGCCGGCGACCGATGCGCCGCAGTGGACGGTGAACGACGGGACGCAATGCAGGAAGAAGTTCTCGAGGTGGTCGTTCGACGCGATGACGACGACGTCTGGCTCGAGGGCAAGCAGGTCCGCGCCCAACCGGGCCATCGCCACGCGCACCCGCTCGACCTGGTCGTGGTCTTCGGTGTCCGGCAGCGAGAAGAACTGGGGGGCGTGCGGAACAGCGGCCCCGCCGACGATGCCGAATCGGCCAGCGGGCGAGGCCTTCTGCATCGTCGGTATACTATATCCCGTGCGCGCTGCTTGCCACCGAGCCAGCGGCTGACAGGCCGGTGTTAGCGTTCGGCATCAGCGTCACGCAGCAGCGCCGCGACGTCGCGCAGGTGCGAGCTCGCCGCGTCACGTGCCTTGACCGGGTCACCGTCGATGATCGCGTCGACGATCGCGCCATGCCCGTGAGCTGCGGCGACGGTGCCGTCGTAGCTGGCCGGGCCCAGTTGCGCTCGGAAGTGAGCCATCAGCTCCATGACCGCCCGCTGGACTCCGATCACCACGGCGTTGCGGGTCGCCAGCGCCACCGTGAAGTGGAAGTCGACGTCGGCGACGTCGGCACCCCGAGCACCGAGCGCGCTGTCGAACTCGCGCAGCGAGCTGCGCAGGTGCGCCTTCCCGTCATCGTCCGCTTTGACTGCGGCCAGAGCCGCCACCTCGGGCTCGAAGGTCCGCCGGAACTCGAACACCTCGCCGACGGCGCTGGCCGACGACGCGATGACCGCCCCGAAGGGCGCCATGAGCTGGACGAGGTCGAGGTGGCGGACGTACGTGCCGTCACCGCGGCGCCGCTCGACCAAGGTGAGCAACTCGAGTTGGCGCAGCGCTTCGCGCACGGAGTTCCTGCTCACGCCGAACATCTCGCCAAGCTCCCGCTCGTTCGGGAGCCGCTGGCCAGGCACCAGCTGGCCGAGCAGCAGCATCTCGCGGAACTGCTCCACCACCCCGTCGGACAGGCGCTCCACGGCGACGGGCCGGAACCGTGCCACCGGGCCGCTCGGGCTCCCGATGTTGTCGTTCTCGGCGGCGTCCGTCATGGGGCTTCCCACCTCTGGCTGGGGCGGCAGGCCACCCTACCCCCAGCGTCGCGGCGCCTCATGGAGCGATGAGCCCGCCCCGGCGACTCGTGGTCGGTATCTCCGGCTCCGAGCGCGCCCCACCTCGGCGTGATCCTGCTGGAGCTCCTTCGTGACGATCCGTCGGTCGAGACGCACCTCGTCATGTCGCGGGGCGCCGCCCTCAGCATCCGGTTGGAGCTGCAGCGAGATCCCGCAGAGGTGGCGGCCCTCGCCGACGTCGTGCACGAGCCGGACGATCTGGCTGCCTCGATCTCGTCCGGGTCGTTCCTCACGATGGGCATGGTGGTGATGCCCTGCTCCATGCGGACGCTGGCCTCGATCGCCACGGGCAACACGAGCGAGCTGCTGTCACGGGCCGCCGACGTCTGCCTCAAGGAACGCCGCAAGCTGGTGCTCGTGACGCGGGAGACGCCGCTCAACCTGATCCACCTCCGCAACATGGAGACGGTGACGTTGGCCGGTGCGACCGTGCTCCCGCCGGTCCCGGCGTTCTACCACCAGCCTTCGAGCATCGACGATCTGCTCCGCCACACGGCCGGCAAGGTGCTCGATCAGTTCGGGATCGAGCACCAAGCGTTCCGTCGATGGTCGTGATCCCCTCCGAGGTCATCGAGCAACTCAACGGCCTGCCCGTCCCCGGACAACACGAGGCGGCGTTCCCGCTGCTGACGGTCGACGACGAAGGATTCCCGCACGTCTGCCTGCTGTCGCGCGCGGAACTGGAGGCCGACGCCGGCGAGGTACGGGTCGTGATCGCCAGCCGCAGGACCCGGGCCAACTTGGAGCGCAACGGCCACGCCTGCCTACTGGTGGTGGAGGGCACGACGGCGCACTACGTCAAGCTGACGCTCGATCGCGCCCACGCCGTCGAGGACCGCATTGCGATCGCCTTCTCCCCCGCCGACCACCGCGCCGACTCGCTCGGGATCTCGCTCACGCCGATCGGCTACGTGCCGACCGACGATCTGTCCGGCCTCGAACGCTGGGATCTCAGCGCCCGCGGCCTTGCCGAGCTTCGGGACCAGCGAGCGAGCGGCAGCCCTTGATTCCGAAGCGCCGGTATACCGTCGACGGAATGCGGGGACGGGCAGCGTGACGGCTGGCGTCGTCATCGTCGTCCTCCTGTCGGTGGCCGCCGGGGCCGTCGTTCAGAGCGCCGTCGGGTTCGGCCTCGGTCTGGTGGCCGTCCCTTTTATTGCGCTGACCGCACCGGAATTGCTCCCCGGGCCGGTCATCTTCGTCGGCGCCGCGCTCGCCGTCGCCGTCATGATCCGAGACCACGTGGGCATCGACTTCTACGGGGTGCGCTGGGCGATCGTCGGTCGCATCTTCGGCAACATCGCCGGCGCCGCACTCGTCGCGTCGTTGCCGACGTCGTCGCTCAGCATCTTCTTCGCGCTGATGGTGCTGCTCGCCATCGGCATCAGCATGTCGGGATGGCGGGTGCGCCCGTCGACGTCCTCGTTCGTGGCTGCCGGGACGGCCTCGGGGGTGATGGGCACGACGACCGCGATCGGGGGCCCGCCCATCGCGCTCGTCTACCAGGACGCATCGGGCACGACCCTCGCGCGGCAGCATCTCCGCCTTCTTCGTGGTCGGGAGCTTCATCTCGATCATCACGCTCGCCGCCTTCGGTGAGTTCGACGGAGGCGACGCGCTGGCCGGCCTCGCGCTGGTCCCCCCCGCCGCGCTCGGGTTCCTGCTCTCCCGGTGGGTCATCGAGTCCGTCGACAAGGGCCGCGTGCGTACGGCGGTCTGGGTCACGTCGGCCGTGTCCTCCGTGGTGGTGCTCATCCGCGAGCTGTGGCTGTGAGTCCAAACCGTTGACGGTCCTACCCTCCACCTCGATGGTCCGCCCCTTCCGGTTCGGACTGCAGGCCCGCGAGCTCACCGACGCCGGCGCCACGCGCGCCGCCGCCCAAGAGGCCGAGCAGCTGGGATACGTCCAGTTCCTGTCGTTCGATCACATCGGTGCGGTCGATCCGTTCGTGCCGCTGCTCGTCGCTGCTGTGGCGGCACCACGTCTCGCGGTCGGACCACTCGTCCTCAACAACGAGCTGCACCATCCGGTCCTGCTGGCTCGCACCGTGGCGAGCGCCGATCGCTTCACCGACGGTCGCATCATCCTCGGGCTCGGCACCGGCTACATGGCCTCGGAACACGATGCGATCGGGGCTCCATTGCGCGATCCGGCGGCACGGGTCCGTCGCTTCGCCGAATCGATCAGCGTGCTGCGGGCGCTGCTGGATGACGGCGCGGTCAGCTTCGACGGCGAGTTCCACCATGTGGCGCTCGACGAGCTCGGCGTTCGACCGGTACAGCCGCACGTGCCGTTCCTCATCGGCGGCCACGGACCGGCCGTCGTGCGACTGGCCGCACGACATGCCGACATCTTCCAGTTCACCGGTCTCACCCACGGTGATGGAGGTGTGCCGAGTCCCGGCGGCTTCGACATCGCCCGCATCCGCCAGCGCGCCGCGTGGCTGGCCGAAGCGGCCGCCGATCGCGACCACGAGATCGAACGGTCGGCGCTCGTGCAGGTGACCCACGTCGGCACGGGCGCCGACGAGCAGATCTCCACCCTCGTCGACCGCTTCGAGGTCGATCGCGAGCTGATCGACAACACGCCATTCGTCCTCATCGGATCCGTCGAGCAGGTGGTCGACAAGGTGGAACGCATTCGCGGACGTCGGGATCAGTCACTTCGTGGTGCGCGACGCCGCCGGGTTCGCACCAGTCGTGGCCGCCCTCGCCGGGCGCTGACGAGGTTACGCGCCGGTGAACAGTTACTTGAGAGCGGTGAAGTTACTGAATGATCGCCGATACGGTCGAGGTCATGGATTGGACGCAACTGCTCGGTCTGTGGTGTACCGCGCTGAGTGTTGCGTTCGTCTGGCCGCAGGTCGCCCGCGTCTTCCGCCAACGGACCGTCGACGGGATCTCCCCGAACGGGACGCTGCACGGTGCGGTCGCCTCCGCCCTCTGGATGATGTACGGGTTCGCGCGTAGCGACGCTGCCATCACCACCGCCAACGCAGCGGTCGTCGTGGCCATGTCGCTGATCGCCAGCCAGCAGATCCGCTACGGCACCCTGAGCAAGCGCACCGCGGCGCTCACCGCGCTGCTCGTCGTGGTCGTCGGCGGTGCCGGACTGGCCATCTCTGCCAACGCAGTCGGATGGCTGGCCATCATCGCCGGCGCGACCTCGGTGCTGCCGCAGACGTTCCACGTGCTGCATGCCCCCTCGCTGCACGGCGTGTCGGTGCCGATGTACGCGCTGCTGTGCGCGACCACCATCTCGTGGGCGACCTACGGCGTGCTCGTGGGCGATCCGCTCGTGGTCGTGACCAACCTCCTGGTGCTGCCGTGCGCAGCCGTGGTCACGGCGCGGGCCTACGCGCTTCCAACGGCGGGCGGCGGTCGCCGCGGTGGCCTAGCCATCGCGGCACGCGTCGCTCACTCCGACAGGCTCTGCTGGAAGGCGGCGGCGACCAGTGCCAGGTCCTCGCCGGCCTCGAGCAGTCCTTCGTAGGGTTCGGCATAGCTCCCGCCACTCATGTACAGCCCGAAGACCAGCTCGGTGCCGTCGTCGAGTGTCAGGTAGCCCGCCAGTGCCTGCACCTTCGAGTACAGCCGCCCGGTGACGGGATCGACGCTCACGCTGGTGCCGACCTTGGCCGCGACCTTGCCGACGGCCGGGCTGCCGTGCCCGTTGGCGGCCAGTGAGCCGGTCTCGCCGAGGATCGGCTGACTGGCCACGAACGCCTCACCCCACGGCTGCTCGCGCGACCACTGCATCCACCGGCTGATCTGGCGCGGTGTCGTCGACGCGGGATCCGCACCCTGCCCATCGACCAGGAACAGCTCACTGGTGTCGATGCCGGCCTCCGCAGTCAGCTCGTAGATCGTGTCCAGGCCGTCGATGCAGTTCTCCGAGCCGCGCTCGACGGCGAGCAGGCACAGGAACGCGTTGGCCCCGGCGTTGTAGCTCATCTCCATGATCATCGTCCCCATCTGACCAAGCGTGGGCGACGTGAGCTCGGCCACCCGCTGGTCCGCTGGGTAGCTGTCGGAGGCGGCGAGCGCCGACTCGTCGTTGGAGTCGCCAAGCTGCCGCGGCGACCTCGATGCCGGCCCGTTCGAGCGCCTCGATGAACAGCGCCCGGGCCCAGTCCGCAGCGTCCGGGACGCGATACATGGTCAGCTGCGAGTGACCAGCGGCGATCGTGCCGCTGACGACCAGCGAGCTCGGATCGTCCTGCGACGCGGTGACCGAGAGCGCTGTCTCACCGTCCTCGGCGACGGTCTCGACGTCGGACTCGACCGTGATGTAGCCGGTCTGCGGCACGGTTTCGATCGTCGCCGGTTCGCCTTCCGCGGCACCGGTGACCTCGACGTCGACGAGGTTGTCGTTGACGAAGATCGGCGGGACCGGGCCTTCGATCCCTTGGAAGCCGTTCCAGATGCTGGCGTCGATCACGACGTCGCCATCGACGCGACTGACACCTTGTTCAGCGATCTGCCGGGCGAGGTCGTCGAGACCGGCGAGCGGGTCGCCGACGCGCGCCGCATTCGGCGCGAAGTCGGCGTAGACGTGATCGACGCTGTCGACGTCGAAGGTGTGGTCGAAGCGACCCTCCATCGCGTTGCGCCCACCGAGCGCCAGATCGCCGGACGCCACGAGCACGAGGTCCCCGTCGACGACGCCGCCGCTGATCGGCGTCGTGGCGTAAACGGGCGTCGTCAATCGTGTGTCGGTGCCGAGCGTGTCGTAGACCGAGCCGACGGAGAACCCTTTTGCCGTCGACGCCGTGAACACGAGCTCGTCAGCCCGGCTGGCGAGCAGCACCTCTCCGCTCTCGGCGTCGGCCACGTAGTACAGCCATCGTGCCGACGCATACGGGTCCTTGCCCATGATCGCCGCGGCCTCGTCGGGCAGCGTCCCGATCTGCTCGCTGCTGTCCGACGCGTCGTCGTCGCTGGCGTCGTCGTCGCTGTTCGAGCACGCACCCACCACCAATGCGATGGCGAGGGCGGCGCCGACTGCCCGCGTCCTGTGTACTCGTGTCACGTTTCCTCCGTCGATGGTGCCCCGCTGCCCGCGGGGGCGATCAGCGCGTCGATGGCGGCGAGCAGACCGAGGCGGCCGTCGAACCGGCGTTCCGCTCCGCGATCGTCGCTGGCCCAGCCCGTGAGGGACTCTCCCGCCAACATCAGCCGCAGATGGATGACGACGATCTCTTGGGCCATGTGCACAGGATGCGCGACGGGCGTGCCGTCGGGCATCCGGTGCGACCCTCGACGGATCCCCAAGATCCAGGAGGGACGCGGCGATGGTTCAGGCGTCGGAGCGCAGGGCGGCCGCGAGCGCGTGGCGTGATCGGACGCCGAGCTTGCGATACGTGCTGCTGAGATGGGCTTCGACCGTCTTCGGTGTCACGACGAGCGTCTGTGCGATCTCGCGGTTCGCGGCCCCTTCGGCAGCGAGCTCGGCAACTCGCCGCTCCTGCGCCGTGAGCGAGGCGACGCCGGTGAGTGCCGCCGCTCGAGGCCGCCCTCCCGCGGCGTAGAGCTCGCCGCGGGCGTGATCCTCGAGAGCTCGCGCGCCACAGGCCACCGAGAGCTCCAGCGCCCGGCGCAACGGCTCGCGAGCGTCACTCGGTCGGCGCTGCCGGCGCAGCGCCCCACCCAGCGCGGCGAACGTCTTCGCCGCCTCGAGCCGAGCAGGTGATCCGTCCACGATCTCGATCGCCTCGGCGAGGTGGCGCAGCTCGTCCTCGGGCGCGACGTCGGCAAGGGCGCGCAGTGACCGGGCGACGGTGCCGGGCGCACCCCACTCCCGGGCGAGCTCGAGCTCCTCCTCGACGAGTGGGCGAGCCTCGGCCCGGCGCCCGACGTGACACAGCGCACGGGCGGTCTGGCTGCGCCACGGGCCATCCATCGGATTGCGGATCAGCGAGCCGAAGCGCCGGGCGTACGCCTCTGCCGCTGGGAGTGCGATCTCGTAGCGACCTTCGGCGAGGAGCAGTTCGACGCTGCTGCTGAGCCAGTACCGGGCGCCGTCGTCGTCGCCGCCGCTGTCGTTGCTGTGCTCGAGCGCAGCGCGCGCCGCCGGCAGGTCGCCCTGCTCGCGAAGTACGGCCGACAGGAACGCGTCGCAGTAGATCTGCGCCTGGTCACGGCCGTAGCCCCACAGCTGGAGCCCGTCGAGCGCCGAGCGCAACGAGGATTCCGCATCGGCGAGGTCGCCACGCCAGAGCAGCGTGCAGCCGAACCAGAGGTCCAGGGACGAGATCGCGAACAGCGATCCCCGGGCGTAGGCGTCGATGCGCGCCACGTCCCAGGCATCCATCACCTCTGGACGGTCGGCGAATGTCAGCGTGGTGATCGCGCACGTGGCGAGCAGCCCGTTGTCGGCGGCGATGAGGTCGCCGCCAGCGAGCGCGTCGAGGGCGAGCTGCACGCATGACGCGCTTGGGCCGCCGGCGTACATCCAGTCCTGCGCGGCGATCGCCGCCAACATCTTGCCGCCAACACCCGTCCCCGTCGGCGGAGCGCGGTGTTCGGCCAAGGTCCGCGAGCTCTCTGGAGCGTCGGCGCCGAACAGCACGGCCAAGTGCTCGAACGCTTCGAGCCCGAGGCGGAGGTCTTCGAGGTCACTCGGCAGCTCGACGGCGGCGGCGTGGGCGATCGCCGCTCCGTCCGAGGGGTGACCGGTGAACAGCAGCACCCGGGCCAGCTCCTGGGCAGTCGTGGCCCGTGCCACGGGTTCATCGAGCATTCCATATGCCTCTGCCAGGTGCTCCGCGGCGGCTGGCCCTCGGGTCAGCGCCTCGGCACGGCCGAGCTCGAGGAGCACCGCAAGCCGCTGCGCTGACGGCGGTGGCTCCCGGAGTGCCCGGCTGAGGAGGTCGACCGCGCTCTCGGCGGCGCCTCGGTGCATCGCCGCGCGGGCGGCGCGCAGGAGGATGTCGATCGCAGCTGCGTCGCCGTGGCCCTCGACCTTCTCGAGATGAGCCGCCACCTGCTCGGCCGGTGCTCCTCGGGCCGAGAGCAGTGCGGCCGCCCGCTCGTGTTCCGTGGCGCGGCCGAGCGGGGGCAGGTCGGCGTACACGGCACCACCGACGAGCGGGTGGACGAAGGCGATCGGCTCGCCAGGCCGCAGGATCTCCGCCTGCACCAGGGCACTCGCGCCGCGGACGACCTCATCGGTCGTGAGACCGGCCAGCGCGGCGATGAGCCCGAGATCAGCTCCGTCGCCGAGCACGGCGGCGGCCCGCGCCACCCTGAGCGCCTCCTCCGGTGACCGGCGCAGACGTAGCAGCACCGAACGGGACACGGCGGTGGGACCGAGATCGGCGACCATGCCGACGTGCGCAGAATCGGGCCGCACTCCCTCGGCGGCGAGTGCCTTCGACAGCTCGTCAAGGAGGAGCGGGTTTCCGCCCGTCGCCGCGTGACAGGCGACTGAGAACGCGGACGCGACTTCCTCGCCGAGCCGTTGACGGACGAGCGCTGCCGCCGACGCCTCGCTCAGCGGGCGCGGGCGAATGCTCACCGTGAGGTGGTCGCCGGCGATCTCGTCGAACAGCACGGCGTCGTGACCGGACAGCGTCGGGCGCACCGTCGCGACGACGAGCACGGGCAGACCCTCCAGACGGCGGACGAGATACGTGAGGAAGCGCAGCGAGGCCAGATCGCACCAGTGCAGATCGTCGATGGCGACGAGCAGCGGCCCGTCGGCGCTGAGGTTGACGAGGAGCCAGTAGAGCCCGTGCATGGACGCGAACGACGGGTCGGCGTCATCGTCACGATCGGGTCGCAAGGAGAAGACAGGGCGCGCCGCAGCGGCAGCACCGGCGAAGAGGACGTCCTCGCGCCCGACGAGCACTGGCTCGATCAGCTGACGCACGACGCCGAAGGCGAACTCCCGCTCGAGCTCACCACCCCGGGCGCGCAGGATCCGCAGGCCGGCGGCATCGGCGCTGTGTTGCGCCTCGCTCAGCAAGCGGGACTTCCCGATGCCAGCTGCACCCTCGATCAGCCCGACGCCAGCCGTGCCGCTTGCCGTCGCTGCGACGAGTTGTTCGAGCGTCGCGAGCTCGTCGTCGTGTTCCAGTAGGCCAGCGCGATCCACCGAGCTCAACGTCTGTCCCCGGCCGTCGTGGTGCTCGATCGAGAGTGCTCGTCGATGCGCCGACGCTACGACCGTTGGACGGCCCGTCAGAAGGCTTGCTGCACGGCGACCACCAACTCGGTGTGGTCCTCCACGAGGCCACGCAAGTCGTCGATCGTCTCGAATGGTGCACCGCCGCCCATGAAGACGGCGAGGATGATCTGCCGACCGCTCGCCGCCTCGGCGTAGCCGGCCAAGGTGCGCGTGATGAAGATGCCGACGCCGGAGGGCGTCGGATCGCCGAGGGTGCCCGTCTTGGCAGCGATGTGCCCCGCTGCGGGGGTGCCCAACGCCTCCGTGGCGAGGTCGCCGTCGACTCCGAGGACCGCCAGGGAGTCCCGGAACGCTTCGGCGTAGGGCTGGTCGAGGACGGCGTCGTAAAACCTGGCGAGGCCCAGCGGGGTCACGTAGCCATCGGCACCGGCACCGTCGAGGATGAACAGCGCATCCTTCGACAAACCCAGCGAGGCGGCGTACTCGGATTCTGCGGCCAGGCCCGCAGGGCAGTCCTTGCTGCCGGCGGCGACGGCGTTGAGACAGGCCAGCACGTCGGCGCCGGTGTTCTGGCTCATCTTCATGACGACCTTGGTGATCTCGGACAGCGGGCCGGAGACGTGCTCTCCGAGCAGCGCCTCAGGCGCGTACGAGCCCTCTGGCGGTAGGGCGTCGGTGCGGTTCGGACCGAGCGCAGCAGCGGCGACCGAGACGCCGGCGCGCTGCAGCGCCTCGATGAACGCGGTGCGGGCGAACGGCGCAGGATCGGGGATCGCGCCGGTGTGGGTGATCGGTGGGGAGTCGGCGGCGACCTGTCCCGTTGCGACGAAGACGCCCGGTTCGGCGAGACGAACGGCGATGTCGGTCTCCGCACCAGACGCCACCGTCTGGACCTCGCTGCGCACGGTGTAGGCGCTGGTGTGCGGCCGATACTCGAACGTGGCCGCTTCACCCATGGCTGCTGGTGTGACGGTGACATCGATCAGGTTGTCGTTGATCACGATCGGCGACACCGGTGAATCCTCGGCGAACGGCCAACCGGAGAAGGTGTTGAAGAGTCGGTCGTCGATGATCACGTCACCGGTGATGGTCGTGACGCCCGCCGCCGCGACCTGCTGGGCGAGCGAGTCGAGACCGGCCAACGGATCACCCGCGACGGGCGCTCCGCCGGGGATGCTGTTGGCGTACGTGTGATCTCGGACGGGTGCGTCATCGAAGTAGAGCGTGCCGTCCGGCCGCTCGCGTAGGCCCATGCTCGTGTCACCTGACGCGACGAGCACGAGATCGCCCGAGATCGCTCCCGCGCCCACGGGGCCGGTGCCGTACACCGGTGTGTGGAACCGGTAGTCGGGGCCCCACTTGTCCAGCAGCGTTGCGGTGGGGAACGACTTGAGCAGCGAGCCGGTGACGAACAACTTCTCGCCGTTCAACTCGAACAGCACGTCGCCGGACGCGGCGTCGAGCACGGCGAAGCCGAAGTTGGCGTGACGCAACTCCGGCTTCGACGTGATCTCCTCGATCACCGCCTCGAGTCCGGCAACTCCGCCGGGAGCGTCGGCGGTCGACGAGGAATCGGTTGCCACCGAATCGGTAGGCGTCGTGCCCTCCGGCGCGGCGTTGGCGACGGTCGTCGCCGGCCGGACCGAGGTGAGTGGTGACGTCGTCGGCGCATTGTCACTTCCTCCCGAGCAGGCGACGGTCCACACCACGGCAGCGGCGACGAACACTCGAACCGCCGCTGATGCGGCGCGCGGTCGGTTGCTCAAGGCATCGAGCGCTCGCCGTCGATCGCCGGGAAAGCGTCACCGGAGTGGTTCAGTGCACGCACGCCAACTCCCTTCCCGGCGCGACCCGTCCGGCGGGGGACGGTAATGCGGCACTCGTCAATCCGGAAATCGACCTCGAGCTGGGCGAGGTGAAGGCGACTGTGGCATCATCACGCCGAGCTCTTCCAGGGGTTCGATCCCCTCCGATGTGCTTCTCGCCCCAGGCTGACCTCATCGGCGGCGTCGTCGTCAGCGCGATCGGGGTGGATGCACTCCGCCACGTGGGGAACATCCGGGAGCTGCCGATCGCGTCGTTGCCGCTCCTGCTCGGCGGCCACCTGCTCGTCGAGACCTTCGTGTGGTGGGGACTCGAGGGGCGCGTCCCGGCCGAGCTGGGCACCGTTGCGATGTGGATCTACCTGCTCATCGCGTTCGTCGTACTGCCGCCATACGTGCCACTCGCGATCATGGCGATCGAACCGAGCCCGAAGCGGCGCGCGCTACTCGTCCCTTTCGCGCTGCTCGGCGCGGCCGTTGGTCTCGTGCTGCTGATCACCATGCTGCGAGGACCGGTGGAGGTGGACCTCGGAGCCAACCACCTCAGCTATGACGTCGGCCTGCACAACGGACTGCTCATCGTCACGCTCTACGTCGTGGCGACGTGTGGGGCACTGCTGCTGTCCAGCCATCCGCACATCGTCGTGTTCGGCTTGATCAACCTCCCGGCCGTCGTGCTGCTGGCGCTGCTCAACACGAACGGTTTCGCCTCGCTGTGGTGCGCCTGGGCAGCCGTGATGAGTGTGCTGATCGCCGCCCATCTTCGGTGGGCCAACCCCCGACGGCAAGGCGAGCCCCAGCCGCTCTCTGAGCAATTCTCGGCGTGACCAGCGACCAGTCGGTGTGCAACGTCGTCGCGGCGGCGCTGTTCGTGATCGGTTGTGTCGGCTTCTTCGTGCCGGTGTGGTACGTCGGGTCAGTGACGCTGTTCCTGTTCGGAAGCCTGCTGTTCCTCGTCAGCGCACTGGGACAGGCATTGATCGAGCACGGCCCGTCGACGTAGGCCGCGCGTTCACGCTGCGCCCTGTCACGTGTTGCGGCTGCGCCGTTCCAGCAGGTAGGTGTCTCGCCACGCTCCGTTGAGTTGTCCGATGCGTTCGCGTCGTCCGACAATGCGGAAACCGACTCGCTGATGCAGCGTGAGGCTGGCGGTGTTGTCGGGGAAGATGCCGGTCTGGATCGTCCAGTAGCCGGCCCGTTCGGAGGCGGCGATGAGCTGCTCGAGCAGCGCGGTGCCGACTCCTCGGTCGTGATGGTCACGGTGGACGTAGACGCTGTCTTCGGCGACACCGCGCGAGACGCAACGGTCCGTGACCGGGGCGAGCGCCGCCCAGCCGACGACTCGCCCTTCGGCGTCGGTCGCGACCAGCCGGTGGCCGGGGAGGTGTGTGCGGTCCCACTGATCCCAGGTTGGGGCGTTTGGTTCGAAGGTGGCGTTGCCAGTGGCGATGCCGTCTTCGTAGATCGCCCGCACCACTGGCCAGTCGTCGGGTTCCATTCGGCGCACGGCGACAAGTGGATTGGCAGCGTGGACGATGGCGTTGTGCAGCCCGCCGCCGAGGGGGTCGGTGGGCCGGATCGACACCTGGGTGAGCCCGAGCGCGCCACAGCGCCGCCCTGTACTGGTCGACGGTGATGGCGCGATCGCCGCAGTCGACAGCGGCGGACCCGTCCTCGGTGCCGTGGCGGACGATGTCGCTGATGCCGAGTCTCCCGCCTGGCCGCAGCACTCGGGCGATCTCGGCGAACACCGTGTCCTTGTCGGATGCGAGCACGATGACGCAGTTGGAGATCACGACATCGACTGCGCGGTCATCGAGTGGGATGTGCTCGATGCTGCCGTGGAGGAACTCGACGTTGGACGCGCCTGCTTCGGTGGCGTTGCGGCGGGCCAGCTCGATCATCTCGGCGGTGGCATCGAGCCCGTAGACATGACCTGAGGGTCCGACCCGTCGAGCCGACAGCAACACGTCGAGCCCGCCGCCGGAGCCGAGGTCGAGCACGGTCTCTCCCACCCGGAGCTCGGCGACGGCGACCGGGTTGCCGCATCCGAGGCTCACCCGCACGGCTGCGGCCGGCACGTTGTCGACGTCGTCGTAGTGGCCGGCTCCGAACGGTGACCCAACATCGACGCAAACGCACTCACCCGCATCGGCGCGCCGGGCGGCCGCGGCGTATCGGGTCAGAGCGGGTTCGAGGGGACGAGCGGCGTCGTCGACCATCAGCAGGATCCGTCAGTGCTGCAGGCGGCGACCGTGTCGTCCCACGGCACGGTGAGGGGGAGCCGGCCCATGATCAGTTCGGCGGCGCTGGGGAAGCAGTCCAGACAGCGCTCGTTGATCCGCCACCAGCTCGAGGTGCCGACCCGCTCGACCATCACGAAACACGTTTCGCCCAGAATCTGCAGGTGATGCGAGATCGTCGACTGACCGACGTCCAAGGCGTCCACGATCTCGCCGACGTTCATCGGTCGCGCCTCGGTGGCCAGGAGGTGCAGGATCAGGATGCGGGTCGGGTCGCCGAGGGCCCGAAACCAGCTCGCCCACGTCGTGGCGTCGTCACGAGAAATATTCATCGACCATTGACGATAGTCGATGGATTCGCTATCGTCCACCCTAGACGCATCGATGAATGTCGATGGAAGAGGAGAGAATCGTGAGACTGCAGCTGGCCCTCAACGTCGCCGACTTGGATGAGGCGGTCGACTTCTACACCCGCATGTTCGGTGTCGGTCCCGCCAAGACAAAGCCTGGCTATGCCAATTTCGCGATCGACCAACCCCCGTTGAAGCTGGTGCTGTTCGAAGGTGCGGGTGAGTCGGGCTCGATCAACCATCTCGGGGTCGAGACGGAAACCGCCGCCGAAGTGGTCGCCGCCGAGGAGCGCCTCGGCGAGGCCGGTCTCGAGACCACTGGCGTTGACGACACCGTGTGTTGCTACGCCGAGAAGACGGAGACCTGGGTCCACGGCCCCGACGGAACACGATGGGAGTGGTACGTGAAGCAGGCAGATGCCGACCAGTTGGAGAACGTTGTGGTCGCCCATCACGGCGAAGGACCCGGCAGCTCCTGCTGCGCGTCCTGACGATGTGACGGTCCCTCGACAGATATTGATTCAATCTATGTTGAGTGACATGCTGCCCGGGTGGACCCCGACCAGCATCTTGATCTGCGCAGCGCCCGGCACGCAGCGCTGGGCGATCCCGTCCGACTGGCCATCGTCGACGAGCTCACCGCTTCTGACCGCGCACCCAGCGAACTGCAACGCCGCGTCGACATCCCATCCAACCTCCTGGCCCATCACCTCGACGTGCTCGAGCACGTCGGACTGATCAGCCGGAGCCGCTCGAGCGGCGACGGTCGACGTCGCTACGTCCACCTCCACCGCGACGCGCTCGACGCACTCACCCCCGGGGTGCGCCGCGCCGCTCAACGGGCGCTCTTCGTGTGCACCCACAACTCGGCACGATCCCAGCTCGCCGCCGCGCTCTGGACGCAGCTCACCAAGCAGCACGCCGACAGCGCCGGCACCCAACCTGCCGACCGCGTACACCCAGGCGCCATCGCCGCCGGCCGCCGAGCCGGCCTCGACCTCACCCGAGCACACCCCAAACACCTCAATGAACTGCGGCGGCGACCGACCCTCGTCGTCACGGTCTGCGACCGCGCCCACGAAGAGCTCGAGCCCGCCCCGACCTGGCTGCACTGGTCGATCCCCGACCCCGTGTCGGCACCCGCCAAAGCGGCAGCGTTCGACGACACCATCGCCGAGCTCCGCATCCGTATCACCGGACTCGTCACCGATTCGTGAACCGACTGACCGACCAACCCGAGACCGGAACCGGCGCGCTCGACGTCGATCTCTCGCGTCGCCTGGTTGCCGAAGCCCTCGGCACCGGGCTCTTGGTCGTCGCCGTCGTCGGGTCCGGCATCATGGCCAGCCGGCTCTCGCCTGCCGATGTCGGTCTGCAGCTGCTCCAGAACGCCGCCGCGACTGCCGGCGCCCTCGTCGCCTTGATCTGGACGCTCGGCGCCGTCTCCGGCGCCCACTTCAACCCGGTCGTCACCCTCATCGACCGCGGCTTCGGCGCCATCTCGACTGGCGAAACCGGCCTCTACCTCGTCGCCCAAGTTCTCGGCGGCTGTGTCGGCGCCATCGTCGCCAATCTGATGTTCGACCTGCCGGCCATCGACTGGTCGACCACCGACCGCTCATCAGGCGCCCTCTGGCTCTCCGAAGTCGTCGCTACCGCCGGCCTCGTTCTCGTCATCCACGGCTGCGTGCGCAGCGGACGGGTCAACGTCGTCGCCGTCGCCGTCGGCGTGTGGATCGGCGGCGCCTACTTCTTCACCTCGTCCACCGGCTTCGCCAACCCCGCCGTCACCATCGCCCGCACCCTGTCCGACAGCTTCGCCGGCATCGCCCCGAGTTCGGCACCGATGTTCATCGCGATGCAACTCGTCGGCGCCGCAGTCGCCTACGCCCTCATCCGCTTCCTCTATCCGCCAGCCGACGCCATCACCAGTCGAGCACACCGCTAGGAGCGCGCCGTGGCCAACCTCGACAGCCTGTCCATCGACCAGCAGTACGCGCTGCGCCTGGCCGCCACCACGCTGCACGAGGAATTCCATGAGTTCTTCTCCACCGAGACGATCGAGCTGTTCCTCACCACCAGCTACGACCAGTTCGCCGATCGAGCGAAGTTCACGAACTTCCTGCCACTGATGGCCGAGCGGTTCGCCCGCCAACGACTCCGCGCGCTCGCCAAAGTCGAAGGACACAGCGCCGACGGCACCGCGATCGTCCTGTTCCTGTGCGTCCACAACGCCGGCCGCTCCCAGATGGCGCTCGGCTGGTTCAACCACCTCGCCGGCGACCGCGCCGTGGCGTGGTCCGGTGGCTCCGAACCCGGCAGCGAGATCAACCCCTCCGCCGTCGCCGCGATGGCCGAAGTCGGCATCGACATCACCGCCGAGTTCCCGAAACCGTGGACCGAGGAGATCATTCAAGCCGCCGACGTCGTGATCACGATGGGATGCGGCGACGCCTGCCCGCTGTATCCGGGCAAGCGATACGAGGACTGGGAACTCGACGACCCCGCCGGCCTCGACGTCGCCGCTGTACGCCCCATTCGCGACGACATCCGCCGTCGAGTCGAACACCTCCTCGACGAAGTCGCAGCCATCACCACGCACCCGCGATGACCAAGGAGTCCCTGTACGTGGACGCACGCGGACTCGATGCTGAGGGCAGACCTGAGTCGCTGCGCTATCGGGCGATTACCAGGGGCTTTGAGTGGGGCTAACAAGAACGAACTTGTGACCTCATCCGTATCAGAAATCGAAACGGTCCTCGTACCGAGCTCGACAACTCATCTAGCAGGGAGTTCGTGTTAGCCGATGTAAATTGCACGGCAACATGAGTACCCGTGATATGCCACACAATCTCCAGTCAAGTGGTAGACGAAGACCACCAGCGCCCGCCTGTGTCGAGGTCGCGAGGGGGCATCATTTCGATCGGACGACGGTGCTGGAGGGTGTAGCAATCGAAGGCAGAAGTTGGGCTAAAGGGGAAGCCGAGTAGTGCGGTGGGTGGACTACTACCACCCGAACGGTTTGCTCTACTCTGAGGGACGGCTCGTCGGGCCCAAAAGCTTCCAATGTCGCCGGCTGGGCGGCCGCTGGACTGCCGTGCCACCCACAGAGCTGTGTTGCGGCATTTCGCTCAGAGCTTCAATCTGCCTCGACCTGGCCTGCGAAGTGTTCGCCAACTGCGCAGAATCACGGCAAGCGCTCCAGGACACGGTTAACGTCGTCGTCGCAGCCGTGAACAGAGGGAGGAATGATGAACCGACGATTGATGCTCGGCGTCGTAGGACTGGTCAGCGTGAGCGCCTTGGTCGCCTGTGGCGACGACGACGATGACGGCGCCTCCGAGATCGCCGAGGCGAACACCGAGTTCTGTGACGACCTTTCCGCCTACGGCACCGCGGTTGGCACCTTCGCCTCGCTCGACCCGGCCACTGCCACGAAGGACGACTACGACTCGGCCGCCGACGAGGTGAGATCAACACGCGATGCCATGGTCGAAAGCGCCGGGGACCTCGCCGAAACGGAGTGGGACAACCTCGTGACGCAGGTGGACTCACTACGCGACCAGCTCCAAGACGCCCCCGACGACCAAGCCGTTCAGGCCATCGTCGACGAGGCGCAGCCGCAGGCTGCGGCCGTGCAGGCGAGCGCCGCAGCGCTGGGGAACGCGATCTGCACGGTTGGTGGCGCCACGACGAGCAGCGGCGGCTGAACTCAGTCACGGACTGCTCACACCGCTAGCCCGCCCCCCGGGTCATACCGGGTTTCCCGTGATGCTCTTTGCCCTGGCCGCCAGTCCGGTACCCGGTATCACACGCGGCCTGACCTAAGGCCGGTCAGTCCAGCAACTCGCGGAGGTTCACCTCCAACTCACCAGCCGTAGCGAGAGGTCCGGCGACTTCGCTTCCACTACCAGATGAACGTCTCACTCGTGATCGTCGAACGTCACTCGTCCCTCGCGGTGATGGATGGTGGGCCGCCCGCGACGGGCTTGGGCGCTGCGTTCGCGCCGTCGATCAGCGACCGCTGTGGACATGGCCGACCTGCAGTCGCCGTGGTGAGCACCGGTGTCCACGGCCGAAGCTCAGTCTCGGCGAGCCGGCGTCCCGCTGACCACTGCGGTGGGAAGGACGTCGTTGGCGATGGGCAGTCCGAGCCGGGGCCCGCGTGACTGTCGGCCGATCGGCGGACACGCGTGTCGGCCAGCTCGACGTCCACGATCATCTTCCGCAACCACCGATCGGCGGACTGCGCTGCCACCGTCCTGTTGCGACGGTTGTCCCATGAACACCACGACCAACAGCCACTCCCCCCGCACCAGCCTCCACAATCGATGGCTCGTAGACGATCACGGTCGGCTCTACGGGGAATGGGCGCTGGAGGACGGCGGCATGCACCAGCCCGTCGAGTCGACAGTCGACGACGATCGCGCGGCATGACCCAGTGCCAGTCGGGCGGTGGTGTCGGTCAGCCCGCGCCGCCCGCGCCGCCCTCGAGGTGGTGAAACTCGCCACGTAGGAGGTCGGCGCGGAGCTGGCTCGGATCGACGGTGGGAACGGAGCCGGACATCGGTACCGGGACGTCGACAGGGGCAACGGTGCCCACGTGCTGGGGTGCGGCCGACGTGAACGTGCCGCCTGCCGCCTGGATCCGCAATTGTGAGTGGAGCCCGATGTGGCCGGCGGCGACTGCAGCGTCGACCGCGTCGTTTGTCGAGATCGCGGCCGTCGTCAATCGCCTGCAGGTCGCGCGGCGGCGCCATCGCGGACAAGTCGCACCCGCACCGTCGATGCATCGGAGTGCCTGGCGGCGTTCGACAGCGGCTCCGAGCCGCGCTCTTGACAGCGTATCGACGGGTGTGTGCGCCGAGCCTTGGCCAATCGCACAGTTCGGTATGCGCGTTCGGGGCTGCCCAATCCCGGGAGCGTCAACGTCGACTAGCTTTCGGTGGCCGGTCGTTCGTAGAACGGAGGGTGATGAGCAGGGCTTCAGGTGCAGTGCTCCGCCGGGTCACGTCAGCAGTGGCGACAATCGCAGTGGGTGTGGCCGGTGGCTTGGCCGGAGGTCAGCCGGCGGCGGCGCAACCAGTCACGGTGACGTTCCGGTTCACCGGTGCGACCCAAACGTTCACGGTGCCGGGCGGGGTGGATGCCGTGACGATTGAGGCCTATGGCGCCTTCGGCGGAGGTTGCCGAGGTACGGCTGCAGCGTTGGTGGGTTTGAGTCGAGCCACGCTGGCGGTGACCGCCGGGGAGGTGCTGCAGGTCAACGTCGGTGGGGCCGGGACCGGCTGTGGGTTCGCTGTGCAAGGTTTCGGGGTGGGCGGCTGGAATGGCGGCGGTGGCGGCGGACCCAGTGGAAACTTTCGTGCCGCCGGCGGTGGCGGCGCCTCTGACGTGCGCCAAGGCGGGACGGGCGCCGATGATCGGGTGCTCGTCGCGAGCGGCAGCGGGGGGTCGGGCGACCTCGGGTTGACCCCGGGTGGTAGCACCGGTGGCGCCGGCGGTTCGACGGGCGGAGCCGGCGTAGCCGGAGCGTCCGATGCGCCCGCCAGCGGTGGCGCCGGCGGCGCCAGTGGTGGCCAAGGCGGAGCAGGCGGCGCCAGCTCGAGTGTCCCTGGCCGTCCGGAATGCTCCGGGACCGTTACCGGTGGGGCGGCCGGCTCCGCCGATGGCGTCGGCGGCGTCGGCGCAGACCGGGTCACCACCTCATGTCGCAACGGTCAGGCCGGCGGTGGTGGTGGCGGCGGCTACGTCGGCGGTGGTGGCGGCGGCGCCGGCAACTTCTTGGTGTCTGAGAATGAGCTGTACCGCGCCGGTGGTGGCGGCGGCGGCGGGGGCAACGGATTCGCCAGCGCTGAGGCCACCGATGTGGAGCTGATCAGCGCTGGTGCGGATGCCGCCCGCGGCAGCAACGGGCTCGTCATCATCACCTATGAAGCGACCGCGTCCGAACCGGTCCCGCCGGGTTGCACCATCGAAGGCGGCCCGGGTGACGACACCCTCGAGGGCAGCGCGGGCAACGACGTCATCTGCGGGCTCGGTGGCGCCGACATCATCACCAGTGGCAGCGGCGCCGACACGATCTACGGCGGATCGGGAAACGACATGATCAATGGCGGCAGCGGCAACGACGTGATCGACGGCGGCCCTGGCGATGATCACGTGAGCGGCGGATCCGGCAATGACACCATCACGGGCGGTGCGGGCGCCGACGTGCTGGAAGGCGCATCGGGCAACGACGACCTACGCGCCGGCGAGGGGATCGCTGGCAATGACACCGTCCGCGGTGGCAGCGGCACCGATACGTGTACCGCTGACGTCGGCACTCCCGGCGACTCGGTCACCAGCTGCGAGCGGTGAGCTCGCATATCGCCCCGCTGTGCGTCGAGACATCAGGTCGACGCGGTGCTGACGGGGAGAGCCCGTCGGGCGTAGCTTCCAGGTGACCACCGGTGAACACTGTCCGGTCAGCGTCGCCCGCACGTAGCGGCCGTTAGATGCTTAGCCGGGACCGAGGCCCTCTCGAACTTCACACGCTCCTGGCTCGCCGTAGCACCTGATTGCGTAGGAGCCCGGACCTCTCCTCGCTGCCGCGAGCGACAGTTCGACGGCACTCCAGACTGTGTCCACGTCCGGGCCATACATGTAGAGAACGGCATGCTCGGACACGGGCAGATAATGCCCTGATGAAGGCTGTGCTCACGATGCGTAGCGGGCCCCGGCGCGAACGAATATCAGCGGTCACATCGCTCGACGAGCGACGAGAGCCGATCGGCACTGCTCGTCCGCGTCGAGCGAGCGTGGTTCGGGCGCGCGTTCGGACGCGGCTGCCGGTCGACGTGCGCGACGGCGATCGGCACATGGTGCGAAAGCCGGGTAACGGGGTCGGCGGTGCCTGCGCAGCGGATGCGAGTCCGATCGGTTGGTGTCGTCCACGCTCGCCTGTCGGGCGGCGGTCGACGAGCCGAGCCGTGGCGGGATGCGGGTGGACTGGTCGTCACGTGCCGGCGGCCAGGTGCTGAGTTCGGGTGAGCTGGTATGGGCAATCGAGGGCGGCGAAGCGTTGGGTGATGTCGTCGAACCCTGATCCGTTGTGATTCGCGAGTCGGTGGGCTCGTTCCACGATGGTCGCGGCGATCGCGTTGCTGCTGCTGAGCGTGGCGGCGTCGAGCGAGGCGCGTCCTTCGAGGTCGGGGCTGCCCGTTGAGCGTGCTGGTCTCGGCCCACGAGCGCGGCGTACCACGGGAGCCACAGGTGATCCATCGAGCTCCTCGTCGATGAGCGGAGGTCCTCGGGGTCGGCGGCGAGGCGGTCCTGTCGCAATCGGCTAGGTCGCCGTCGTGCAGGGCGAGCAACGCATCGAGGACCGCTGGCCACACGTTGTCGGGCGAGCGCAGGCGTGTCGGGATCGGGCAGCAGGGCACCGGTGATCCTCGACCCAGCGGGCGCTCGATTCTGCACATCGCCGAGCATCCCGTAGACCATCGCCGCGGCGTAGGCACCGATGGCGAGGTTGCCGGCGACGGGTCGGCCAGCGAGCCGCCAGTCAGCCTCGAACAGCTCGGCATCGGCGACGACAGACTCGAAGTGACCGGCGATCGAGTCGACCATCATGCGTCGCCCGAGACCGATGTGGCGCTGCTCGCGAAAGAAGGGCAGGTCGGCGACGGCGTCGGCGTAGCGCCGCGCTGTCTGCAGCCGTCCCGCGCCCACGTTTGTGTGACAGCCCATGTGCCGTGCGTCGTAGTGCTCGAAGCCGCTGAGCGCGTCGAGCGGGACGGTCTTGAGGAGTTCGAGTCGTTGCTCGACAGTCATCGCTGCGGCGTGGAGGTCATCGGTGTTGATCTCGAGGGCCAGGCGCTGATCGAGCGCCTCGTCGACGAGCAGCGGCTCGTGGGCGGCGGTCGGCCAGGTCCAGCGCTCGTTCGGTGTCGGCGAATGATCGAGGCGTCGCTGCGAGTCGTCCAGCCGTCGGCGACTGCAGAGCGCGGCCCATGCGCAGTCGTACCGCTACGGCTCGATCGTGTCGCCCGATCGAGGAGGGCGTCTACCTGCTCGGCGATGACTGGCCGGTCCATGATGCCGGGCGCTCTGCGTTGCAAGGCCGCCGCGCTGGCGCAGCACGTGTGCGGCGTTATCGAACAGCGCCGCCGTCTCGGCGACGGTCGCAGCCTGGATGAGCAGGTCGACGGCGTCGCCGCCAACGTTGCGGGCGGTGGCGGCACCTGCGGCGAGGCGGAGGAGGCAGAGGTGTTCGGCTGGCGTGGTCGACCAGGCCGCCGCTTCTTCGTAGCGTCGTTGTGCCTCGGCCGCGTGGCCTCGCTGGAAGAGGACGTCAGCGAGTCTGCCTGGCGAACGTGGCCGGCCCGCGGCGTCGGGGCCGCGGTCTGCGGCCCATGCCAGGGCCGCCCGGGCGTCGTCGAGCACGGCGTCCACCGCCGCGCACGCACCAGTTCTCATCACCGGGAGCCATGGCGAGCAGGGCACTGAGCTTGCGTTCGCACCAGTTGAGATGCTCGGTGCGGAGCACGTCCAGCTCAACGTCGGGCAGCTCGGCGACATATTGGCGAATCGTCTCGAGCACCCGGTAGCTGCTCGGTGTCCCGGTGCGGAGCGTGATGAGGTTCCAGTCGACAAGCCGAGCCAGCACACCGCGGACCGTGGACGATGGCTTCTCGACGACGGCGCAGATGGCGTCGAGGTCGAACGGGGCGGCGAAAACGCGCGGCACCGTGCAGCACCGAGCGCTCATCTGCGTCGAGCAGGTCGTAGCTCCATTCGATCGCCGCAGCTAAGCGACCGATGGCGTTCGACCGACCGAGAGCCCACCGAGAGCACCTCGAGGCGCTCGCCGATGGCGACAGCGAGACCGTCGAGCCCGAGGCCGGGGACACGACCCGCGGCCAGCTCGAGGGCCAAGGCGAGGCCGTCGAGGCGATCGCAGATGGCTCGAACGTTCTCGCCACTCCTGCTCATTCGTGGGCGCGGCCGCCCCAGCAGCGACCATCCGATCGACGAACAGCGTCACGGCATCACTGCTACGGCCATCGACGGCGTCCAGCGACAGACCGGGCACGGCGATGACGTGTTCGAACGGCAGCATCAGGCGGACCCGGCTGGTGGCCAGCACACGGACAGCCGGACAGCACTCCAGCACCCGCTCAACGCAGATCCGGGCTGCGTCCCGGACATGCTCGCAGTTGTCGATCAACAGCAGGCACGTCCGATCGGTGAGCGCGGCGACGAGCGTGTCGAGGCGGCGGCCGGATTCGACCTCCGGA
This sequence comes from uncultured Acidimicrobiia bacterium, assembly GCA_963774125.1. GTDB lineage: Bacteria > Actinomycetota > Acidimicrobiia > Acidimicrobiales > Ilumatobacteraceae > JALZMG01. The sequence continues at coordinate 1,410,430 of CAVZDR010000005.1, read as the reverse complement.
ACACCGACCGCGTCGGCAACGGCGGCCACGACCATTTCCGGGTCGGCCGCTTTGACGAGGTCGACGAACACGACCTCGCGGTCCTGCTCATCGGAGAGGTGCTGCGCAGCGGCCAGCGCCAGCCGGGTCTTCCCGACACCGCCCGGACCGGTCGCGCAGACGAGGCGGTGCTCGGTAACTGCATCGACGACCGCGGCCAGCTCGGCTGTCCGGCCGACGAACGGTGTCAACACAACTGGGAGCGACGTGCGGCTCCGACCGGCACGCCTGGTCCGCAGCGCCGGGAACTCGCCCGGCAAGTCGGGGTGGTCGAGCTGGTGCAGCTCGACCACCCCAATGTCGCGCAACTGGTAGTGGCCGAGTGGCCGCGACGTCACCCCCACCGGCATCCGCTCGGCCTGACGCAGCACGTCATCGCTGGCGACGATCTGGCCGCCGTTCGCAGCGCTCATGATTCGCGCCGCCTGATGAATCGCCAGGCCGACAAGCCCGGCCCCCGTCTCGGCGACCTCCCCCACGTGCAGCCCGATCCGGATCCGAACGCGGCCGTCGGCCGGCCACGACTCCGACTCAATTCGGCGTTGGGCGTCGATGGCACCTTCGAGCGCGGCGCTCGCAGACGGGAACGTGACGAACATCGAATCGCCCTCCCGACTCTGCTCGACGCCGCCGCTCGGACCGACGGCGGACCTGATGATCTGTTGGTGACGCTCCAGCGCGACGTCGAAGCCCGAACCCAGGCGACGGATCAGCGCGGTCGACCCCTCGATGTCCGTGAACATCAACCCACGCACGGAGCGCCCCGTCACCCCGTTCATTGTGATCGACGGGACTGCGCGGTGGAGCTAGCAATCCGGTGCGGTCGGAGCGGCGTGCTCTGAGTCCCCACGATGGCCACGATGGCCAATGGCGACGGCCGCACGTCGTCAGAGATCGTTGCGGTCGCCTGCTGCCGCGACACCGCCAGTACGAAGCAGGTCGCTTGTCGCCCAGCGGTGTGCCTAGGACAGCGGTGCGAACGGCAGCAACGGGACTGCGGCAACTGGCGAGACCGACACTGTCAGTGATGCGCACAGGCCCGACGGTGACAGAGAAATCTCGGCGTTGCTCGAGGATCTCGTAACCGAAAGTGCGCCTGCGGACCGGGCTCAGCCGAGGTCATGGACCAGGCGATCAGACAACTGGCGTCGATGCTGTAGCGGCAAGGATCGAGCGCGACGCCGCTGACGATCGCCACTGGCACCCAAGCGGGCAGCACGCATCTCTCGGGTTCGAGCCTTCGCGACGTTCGGGCCTTCGACGCGAACGACATGCCGACATGTGCGTGCTCCGGCGATCGGATCGGCGTCGTTCGGTGTTTGCGTTCGGTATCCGCTACCGGCACTTCGATGATGCGCTCGACGGCCGTTGAGTGAGTGGTATCGGACGCGCAACTCGGACATCGCGGCGCGATTGCTTCGCCGCGTGGGTGTGCTCACCCGTTCTGGCCCCACCTTGACTGGGTTGTGCTCGTCTGATTTGGCACCACCTTCGGGTTGAGGGTCCGCGTCGGCGGCTCTCTGGCTGCCGCGTGACGGACGAGCCCGTAAGGGTCGGGGTCGCAGCGTCGCGCGGCGATGACCAGGGCGCGACGACGAGCTCGACGTCTTGCTGCTCGTGAATCGACCAGCCCACCAGGTAGCGGTGGCACAGGTCGCGGTCCCCGGCGATGTAGAGCTTGCTTTCGCCGGTGCGGAACTCGGTGATGTCGGCGACCCAGCGCATGTTCGATCGCACAGCGCTGAAGTTGCGCTTGAACAGATTCGGTGCCGGCGCCGCATCGGACCAACCGCGTCGCCACTTGTGGGGAGGCCTGACACCAACGAGCCTGTCGCGACGCATCAGCCGAGCGTGCTTGAGCCAACCCGCACCTGGCGGCGGCGCAGCTGGCGTCGACCCGAGGCGCCCCATCTACGTGCGCCGCGAATCGTGGTGGATGCGGCGGATCTGCTCGAGCATTCGCCGTCGGCGATCGTCCGGGCCGACGGCGGTCGCTTGCGCAGGAACTCACGGTTCGTCCGCAGCTCGATGTTCTCCTTGCGCAGCCGCTCAGCTCCTTCAGCTCCGACTCCGACAACGCGTCCGGATGCTCGGCACGGGCGCAAGCGTCGCGGTCGGCCTTCAGCCAGTTGTGCAACGTCGAGCCGGTCACATCGAGCGAGCGGACAACGATGGACCACGGTACGGCACGATGTGCGGACCAAACTCCACGGCCTCACGCGGGAACTCGGGCGGATACTTCGAGGGGCGACCCATCCGCGCATCCTTCCTTTGGCATCTCCCCCGAATCAGGTGTCCACTGAAGCTGGTCAAGGTCATGGGTGACCTCGGCGGAGCCGGTGACGAAGCTCGCGGTCGGGTAGTTGGCATGGCGAGCCGGAAGCCGGAGCGGGCGCTGCTACCCCATTCCAGCTCGACCTTCTCGGCCTCACCGAGCTCATCGTGACCACCGGGCTCCCGCAACGTGTCCGGAGGACGTCATGCCGAACCCTGGATGCATGGTCAGGAAGTCACTTGATCTGGCCGCCGAGGCTTCCCCACGTGCCCCAACCACCGGTCATCGAGCGGTTCCAAAGTGCGCTGTCCTGCCCGCGGGCGAACACCGTGACGGTCGAGGAGTTCGGGGAGGCTGCCGCGGGGGACTCGTGATCTGTCCGCCGAGATGGGTCCACGCACTCCACGAGGCGCCGTTGTACCAGAGGGTCCACAGGGCACCGTCAACTCCGCGAGCGAACACGTCGAACGTGTCGCCACCCCGGGACGTGGCGGCTGGCGCCGCGGTGATCGTGCCACCGAGCGGCACCCATCGTGACCAGGCACCGCCCCAGTAGTTGACGGCCCACAGCCCGCCGTCGCGCCCGCGAACGAACACCGTGATGTCGCCGTGACGCGGTGATGCCGCGGCTGGTGTTGCACTCACGAGGCCGCCGAGGTACCCCCAGCCGCTCCAGGTGCTTCCGTCCAGGCGCCGGGTCCACAAGGCTCCGTCGGCGCCACCGACGAACACGTCGATCGTCCCGGGAACGCTGGACACCGCGGCCGGTGGCGTCGAGAGGTAACCGCCGAGACTGGCCCAATCGGACCAGACCGAGCCGTTGAACCATCGCGTCCACAACGCCCCGTCGATTCCGCGGATGAACACGTCAAGCGTGCCCGGTGATCTCGACACGATCGCCGGTTGGCCGTCGACCAGTCCGCCGAGGCTGGTGTACGGCCCCCATGCTGACCCGTCGAAATGTCGGAGGTAGGGGACGCTGTCCTGTCCGGCCACGATGACGTGGATCTGGTTCGGATTGTTCGACGTTGCGGACGGACCGTCGCCGATCCCGCCGCCTCCGCTCGCGCCGAGCATCTGCGCGAGGGTGGCGCTCATCCACCGCACATGGTCGACCGACGCTGTCGTCCGGTTGTCCGACGCCCCCGCGGCGTCGTGGTCGCCGATTGCCGGGAGCTCCACGAGGACCGTCTGCCCGGCGTGGCCGAGCCAAAGGAACGGGTGATTGGCGATCTGGCCGCGGAATGCGATGCCGACGTTGGCGGCGTACGCGGCGGCGAGGTCACGGGCACGACTACCGCCGTAGTACCCGGCAAAGTTGCTCGGGCTGTGCACGTGCACGACGAGTGTCGCAGCGACGTTGGCGACGAAGTCACGCAACGCCGCAGACTCGGGCTGCGACATGGCGAGACCGTCCCGGTTCAGGTCGACCCCGTTGGCGTTGGTCCGCGTGTGATTGGCGTACCCGTCGGGGTTCAGCGTGGGGATCAGCCACACCGTGGTGCCCGTCCAGCCGTGCTGGCGGACTGCTTCGGTGACGAGTTGCGGGGCGCACTCGTTGCCGTGGACCTGTCCGACGACGACGATGACGTTGCCGCCGTAGCCGTGCTGCTCGGCGTAGATCGGGCGGCCCTGCACGCTCGTGCCGATCTGGGTCAGCGCCTGCGGGCCGCCGTTGAGGCCCGGAAGACCTTCGTCGCAGGGCCCGGTCGGGTACGACCCAGAGACGACCGGCAGCGGAGCGGGGATGGGAGCCCACTGTCGAGGTGCCCACTGCATCGGGAGGGCGAGGAGGCCGAGACCAAGCAGGCGGATGAATCGCACAGGTGTGCGTCCTGGCCGGTCGGGCGGACGGGGGTCAGGCGGTCGGGACGACGACGCCGACGGTCGTGTCGGCCGTCGCCGACCTCATGACCTTCCACCGCGACACAACGATCCCTCCTCGATGAGCACCAAGAACATAGACCCTCGACGATCGGCATTGGCCGTCGACCGGCGAGTCGATCGGGGGCTTCTTGAATTTCGGTGGTCAACTGATCAACGAGTTCGGCGATCTGGTGACGTTGGCCCCAGGCCACGCGAGCTGACGACAGTGTCCGTCGTGATGTCGACCCAGGCATGTGAAACCGGGATTGGCCCAACGTGCGTCACAACGGCCGGCGCGAACATTCGACCATCCACTGACCATGACGCTGTACAACGTCGCTGGCACACCAGCCGCGCCAACAGTTGGCTCCGTCATCACGACACTCACCGAGACGTTCGTGATCCCGTTCCGTCCATCGGCCGATCTGGTCAATTGCACGGGCGCGAATGCAGGGCAGTGGTTCGACGGCACGATGTGTTTGAACGGACGGGCCGTGGTCGTCGACTTCGTATTCCCGGCCGGCACGATCCTTCCGGACACCCTCATCTGGGGCATCGCCTACAACACCGCGTCGGGCGGTTATTCGCCCATCGGCTCGCCGGGGCCGTACGACTCGCTGAACGTCGGGGCATTTACAATCAACCCGACCGTCGGCACCGATGTCGACGAAGACATGGCGTTCATCTCCGACCCCAATACAGGGGGTTTCGTGAGTGAGCTTGATTGGACCGGCACGCCGTCCGATGGCGCGCATCGAAGCCCAGGGCCCGCCGCCCGCTCCTGGGGCGTGGGAGCCATTGGGCGGTCTCGTCGTTGGCTCGCCCGCCGCGGCCACGCCGGGACCCGAGCGTCTCGATGTCGTCGTCAGAGGCGTGGACGACCAGCTGTGGCACAAGTGGTTCGACGCCGGCAGCTGGTCCGCATGGGAGCCCTTGGGCGGCCTCACCACCGCGGGGCCAGCGACGACGAGTTGGTCAGCCGGCCGGCTCGACGTCTTCGTGAACGGTGTCGACGGCCAACTCTGGCACAAGTGGCATGACGGCGCCTGGTCCGACTGGGTGCCGTTGGGCGGTCTCGTCGTTGGCTCGCCCGCCGCGGCCACGCCGGGACCCGAGCGTCTCGATGTCGTCGTCAGAGGCGTGGACGACCAGCTGTGGCACAAGTGGTTCGACGCCGGCAGCTGGTCCGCATGGGAGCCCTTGGGCGGCCTCACCACCGCGGGGCCAGCGACGACGAGTTGGTCAGCCGGCCGGCTCGACGTCTTCGTGAACGGTGTCGACGGCCAACTCTGGCACAAGTCGTAGACGGCGCAGACGTTCGGCATTGCGTGGAGTCGTGGCGGTTCGCGCCCGGTCGCCGCGCACCGAGTGACACAGTCGACGCCCTGAGATCGCTGGGTGGGGCCAACTTGACCGACGTTTGGCTGGTCGCAGGGTTGCTGAACGCGGTCGACGTGCAGCGCGCACCGAATGACCGTCCTCGGAGACTCCAACGCCGTCCCGGTCGCTGATAGAGGACTCGATCGCGATCCCGGATCCGCAAGCGACGGCTCCGATGACGTTGTTCCAGCCGCGGGCCGGTCGTTCCGGCACGCTCCCTGATGTCTTCAGACAGGTGCTGAGGGTGTGGGCGTCCGCCTCATGCAGTTCGCCGTCGTCCTTCCACTATCTGGGTCCCCCGATCGAGGACAGACCTTTCAGCTCGCTACGCACCCAGCTCGGCAGCTGCGATGGCGAGGATGTCGTCCGCTTCACCGACGGCCACGAGATGACCGGCACCCTCAACCTGGTGCCACACCGCTCCCGGCGTCTCGTCGGCAATGCGTTTGTTGATGGGTAAGGGAACGAGGTGATCATCGGTTCCTTGCCAGATGTGAACGGGACGTTCGACCGATTTCACGTCGAAGTCCCATCGGCGATAGACGAGCTCCGCTTCGTCGATGAGCGCTTGCGGGCCCTGCTCGAAGCATTCGGCGGACATGTCCGCAAACGCACTTCCGAACCCGGGCCGGCTGAGGACTTCCGCGTCGTAGTCGTTCACCATCCGTATGACTGTCTTCAGGTATGACTTGCGGAAGTGAACGGCGTCGAGGGCCAAGGTCTCGTACATGAAGTGAAATGCGAGCTTATGGTGCAGCGCGAGCTTCCCGCCAAGCGCGTCAGCCTTGTCAAGGTAGGGGGCGGCCCAGTTATCACCAAATGCGCCATAATCCCCTCCCGCGATGTTGGTGACGTGACGCAGCCGAGCAGGATCGATGTAGGCAGCCGCGGCGAGAGACCACGGACCCCCTCCCGACCATCCAGTCACACCGAACTGCTGGTATCCCAGGGCATCTGCCATGGCAGTGAGGTCGTCGGCCCAGCCCCGATACGTCCGGTTCGTCTGCGGGCTGGACCGTCCATACCCGGGTCGGTCGACGCTGACGAGCCGCAGGTGATGCTTCAGAGCTGCGTTCGCAAGCAGCACCCCTTCGAGGCGACTGCTCGGACCACCGTGATTGTGAATGACGAGCGGCCACCCCGGATCTCCGAACTCGACATACGCGAGATCACGACCATCGTGCGTCACAACTTTCATGGTGTCACCGATCGGAGGCAGCGAGCTATCAACCATCGCTCAGATCCTTCCCGCGCATAGGCGCGTCGTCTGTGGCCTGTCTACTACCAGCGTTTGAGGAGAACTGGTGGGCTGACCCCTTGAGATCGGTCAGATCAGGTGCACAACCCGGGTCCGGTCCGCTGTGGTGATGGAGCGTGAGGAGAACGCGTACACGTTGGGCGTGCAGGCAGGGTTGTGGGGCTACCCGCTCGCTCATCGGATCGATGCGTACCCGAAGGCGCTGGCGGTGAAGGGGATCGGGTACAACTCGTTCCAGCGCTTCGAGCGGTTGAAGACCGCCGAGGACCGCTTCGTCGTCACGCCGAACAACCTGACGATCGACTCCTACGCCATCTTCGACGTGCGGCAAGGTCCCGTCGTGGTGCACGTCCCGAAGCTCGCCGAGCCCGCTGGTTCATCGTGCAGTTGGGCGACGCCTTCGATGACGTGATCCTCAACTTCGGCGGCAGTCGTGAACCGGTGCCCGGGACCTACCTGTTGACCGGCCCCGACTACCACGGCCGGGTGCCTGGCGACATGATCGAGGTCAAGTCCCGCACCAACCTCGGGTTCGCTGCGGTGCGGGTGGGTGTTCAGGGCGAAAGTGACCTGCTTCGCTATGACTGAGGGAGCCGCGGGTGGAGGTATGACGAGATTCGTTGTGCTGCGGGTGGGTCGAGGTTGGCCAGCACGGCGACGACGTAGCCGGAGTTCGGGTAGATCCTGAGGTCGCCGTTCATGCCTGGTGCGCCGCCGCTGTGGCCTACTGGGCCGTTCCCCTCGACGTCTCGTTGGTCCTCGAACCCGTAGGCGTATCCGCCGCCGGGTCCCGAGTCCACCTTGGCGGTGAACAGCAGGTCGGTGCTGTCGGGGCTGAGCAAGCGGTGGTTGAGCAGTGCCTCGGCGAATCGGGTGAGGTCCTCGACGGTGGAGTAGCCGCCGCCGGCGGCGGTTCCGCGGTAGGGCAGGGTGTCGGTGTTCGGGTTCCACTCGCCGCCGGGCGTCGGCGTGGTGTATCCGATCGAGCGGTCCGGGACCGCTTCGGTCTCGGGCAGCGAGCCGGTGGCGGTCATTCCTGCCGGCTGGTAGATGTGGTCGTCCACGTAGTCGTAGTAGGTCTGCCCGGTGACCGCTTCGATGATGGCGCCGAGCAGCACGAAGCCGTAGTTGCTGTACGCCCACCTCGTGCCTGGGTCGAACTCGGGGCCGCGTGAGCCGTACAGCTCGACGTAGTCGTGGTGGGTGCGTAGCTCGTCGCGGTGGGCGTCGAAGGTGGGGCCGAAGATGTCTCCGGTGCCGCCGGTGTGGGTCAGCAGGTGATGGATGGTGACGGTGGTGGCGACGTCCGGCGTTGGGGTAGTCGGTGAGGTAGTCGCCGACAGGTGCGGTGAGCTCGATCTTGCCGGCCTCGACGAGTTGGAGGATGGCGACGGCGGTGATCATCTTGTTCATCGACCCGATGCGGAAGCGGGTCTGCAGCGTGTTCGGGATCGCGCGGTCGCGGTCGGCCAGTCCGACGGCGTCGCTGAACAGCACCTCGCCGTGTCTGGTGACCAGCACGGCGCCGCTGAAGCGGTCCGCTGCGGCCTCCTCGCGCAGCAACGCTTCGACGTCGGCGAGGGTGGGCGGGGCGATGGGCAACTCGGCGGCGAGCGCGGCGACCTCGCTGGCGGTGAGCGGCCCGTCGTACAGCCGGATCCGGGACACCGCTCCTCCGGAGTCCTCGTCCGGTGTGACGGTGTCGTCGCTGAACAGCCGAAGGGTGTCGTTGGCGTCGATCACGGCGATGTCGCCCGTGTCGTGGAAGGACAGCTGCCTCGCCCCGTTGACATAGGCGACGACGGTGTCGGTGGCGTCCCTGGTGAGCACGACGTGGGCGTACGAGTCTGCTTCGAGCGCCGCGCCCAAGCCGGTGGCGATCGGAAAGAAATCCATCCGTCCGTCCAGGCTGTACAGGCCGCAATCCTCCGTGGCGTCGTTGAAGTCGACGATCTTCGCCCAGCCATCGAGGCGATCGAAGCGGAACACCAGCTCGATGCGTGTACTCGCTGCCGACGACCGCGGATGCGGGGGTGAGCGCGAGGCCGCTGCCCCGATCGAACGTCAGCACGGGGCGCGTCTGACCGAACACTGCCTCGTCGATGAATCCGGTGGCGTCGGCACCGATCGCCGAGAGCTCCGCGGCGGCGCCGACCGAGTCGGCGAGCGAGTTCTCGAACCGATAGTCAGCCGTGACCGCTGGCCTGACGTGGCGCCTGGCTCTCGGGCGGCGCGGCGTTCGCGGGCCGAGGCTCGACCTCAGCTGGCACCGGTGGCCCACCCGGGCCCGGACACCCCTCCGGTTGCAGCCGCCGACGTTTGTCGGCGATGTGCTCGGCGCAGCGACGCTCGGCGACACGACGGTCGCCGCGGGTGTCGCCGGCGGCGCTGCTTCCCTCTCGCCCTGCTCCGTCCCGGTGCAGGCGACGAGGACACCAAGTGCCGCGCAGCAGCAACACCACGTGAGCCGCTTCACCGTGGCGATGCTGTTGATCGATCCTCCCCCGTTCGGTCTCATCACTTCTCCTTTGGCACGCCTTGGATTGTCAGTCGTGGGATCGATGGAAGTGGTGTGCGAGTACCCAGTTGGTGACTCGTGTTCCGATCTGGACGCCGTCGTCGACGGCGGTGCGGAAGTGGATGCCGCCCCAGATTCGGGCGTTGCTGACCTCGTATTCGAGGTCGCTGACGTGGGCGTAGTGACGATCGCCGAGGCCGGTCAGGCTGGGGATGGTGAAGTCGATCGATCGGGTGCCGAGGAACCTGGCGATGACTCGTCCGCCGGCGGGGGTGATGCAGGAGTGGGCGCTGGGGTATTCGGGGTGGTTCGGTGTCGCTGGGAGCAGCGTCGTCCACGCCGGGTCGGCGATGGTGCTGGCGTTGCCGTCGGTGTCGCCGGCTCGGATGGCGGTGATTGGCCGCCAGAAGGTGTACACGTACTTGGCGTCGAAGCAGGCGATGAGGGCGTCGGCGTAGGTGACTGAGATCATCGCCATGAACCGTGCGGCGTCGACGATGTCGAGCTGGTGGTCGAGGACGAACTTGCGGAACGAGCCATGGGCCTGCTGGACGGGTGGCTCGCCCCAGAACCGGGCGGCGAGGGTCTGCTCGGCGCTGCGGGTCGTGCTCGTGGCGGAGCCGATCTCTTTGACCTCGTTGTAGTCGCGTGCCCAGCGTCGGCTGTCGAGTCGCGGCGGCCCGCCCGGTCGGTACTGGTCGGCGGAGCGCAGGCTGAAGGGATCCATCAGGCCGAGGTAGGGCCCGATCGGTGGTGTCGGTGCGGTCGGGAGCCACACCCCCGGAATCGGTGGGTTCGGCGGCGTGTAGGTCACCGGGGCCCGGAACCCGTCCCCGGCCCGCAGGTCGATCAATTGACTGGCGACGGCGTCACCGATGGCGACTCCGTCCGTCTCGGCGGGGCCGTCAGCAATGGTGGCCAACGACGATTGGTAGGCCGGCTCGACGATCGAGGCCGCCTGCGCGGGCAGGTAGTGGACGAGGATGCGACGAGCGGCCGCGGCGACCGCCGCTTCGGGGGAGGCGCCGTCGGGCGCGTCGACGTCGATCGCGAACGGCTCGTACCCGCCCTCCACGGCCATCACCGAGTCGTAGACAGCGATCGCCACGTAGGCGAAGATCGGGTGCCCCTCGGCCGGCGACAACCCGGCGGCACTGAACGCCTGAACGCCGACGGAATCCCACGCGGCGATGTAGGTGTCCGGTGACCCGCCGGCGCGCGGCCCACCGTCGACGGACTCGCCGAGCCCAACCACCGACACAGCGAGCACCACAGGTGAGATCGACCAGGCCGCTCTCGAGATCTTTCGCTTCATGTCACTTCCTTCTGTCATTCGGGCTCGCGCCCGTTCATGAGATCGACCGTCGTCGCGTCCACTTGAGGGGTTCGCGTTGGGCGTTGGAGCAGGAGGTGGCGGTACCCCCAGCCGTCTTCCTGGTGGTACGCCTCGTCGATGACCGTGAGCCCAGCGGTGGCGATCCACTCGATGACCTGCTCCTGGCTGGGGTAGTAGTGGTAGCCGGCGACGTCCCCGTCGATGACTTCGCCGATCACGGCGGGTAGTCCCCGCGCGAGCAGCAGCACGTCATGCGTGGCGGCGATAGTCGACGTCGTGGTCCTCCTCGACGGTGAGGTACAGGTGACCTCCAGGGCGCAGGGCGCGGTGCAGATTGGCGAGGACGTCAGGCCAGTCCTCGGGTGCGACGTTCTCCATCGCGTCGATGGTCATCACGGCGTCGAATCGCTCGACGAAGCGAGAGCTCTTGCAGACCGACGTGTTGGAGGTCGATGGCGATGCCGCGGCGTTGCGCCTCGGCGAGCATGTTGGCCGACTGGTCGATGCCGACGACCCGGTGCCCGGCCGCTGCGACGAGGGGGAAGTAGCGGCCGGTGCCGCACGGTGCGTCGAGCACGATCCCGTGATCAGGGCACAGCGTGAGCAGCCGCTTGACCCAGGCCTGTTGCGGCCGGTTCGGGTAGGGGTGGCGATCGTAGGTCGCCGCTTCGGCGTCGTAGGCGGCGACGACCGACTGCTCGCCGTTCGTTGATCCACTGGCGCCGCTGCTCGTCGGTGTGTCGCAGGTCGTGGTGCATCGCATCGTCTCGGCTTGGCGTGTGGTCGCCGTCGCCGCCTCCTTTCTGGTCGCAGCGTGCGCCGATCGGGCAGGTCGACGCCTCCGTACCGGGTACGGGTCCTGGTACGGAGTTGGTCGGGCCGACGTCGCTCGCCGGCAGTCGGGCCGTGGGCGCGATCATGGTGCTGATGGCAGATCCGCTGGCTGCGAGCGGCGTCACCCGCAAGGAGGCCGAGGTGCTGGCCGGGCTCGGCGAGCAGCTGTCGAACGCGGAGATCGCGGCCCGGATGTACGTGTCGGAGCGGACCGTCGAGACCCACGTGTCGTCGCTGCTGCGCAAGCTGGGCGCGAGCAACCGTCGCGAGCTCGGACGGCTGGCGGGGCGCGCCGGTGCGACGTCGATGGTCGACAGCGGCACGATCGGCCCGTCCGGAACGGTCACGTTCCTGTTCACCGATGTCGAGGACTCGACGGCGTTGTGGGAGCGGTACCCGTCGGTGATGCCGGAGGTGCTGGCGCGCCACGACGCAGCGGTGCGGGACGCGATCGACGCGTCACGGCGGCCACATCTTCGCGACCGCGGGTGACGGGTTCGGTGCCGCGTTCGCGTCGGCCCCGGAGGCTGTCGCGTGCGGCGGTTGATGCCCAGCGTTCACTGGGGTTGGAGTCGTGGCCGGGCGATGTGGCCATGCGAGTGCGGATGGGATTGCACAGCGGCACGGCGACGGAGCGAAACGGCAACTACTTCGGAGGCGCCGTCAACCGTGCCGCCCGCATCGCGGCGATCGGGCGCGGGGGCCACATCCTGTTGTCGGCGGCGACTGCCGACCTCGTCGCCGACGAGCGGGTGGACGATGGTGGACCTCGGCCGACATCGCTTGAAGGGGCTCGAGCGGCCGGAGCGCATCGTCCGCCTGGACGCTCCCGCACTGCCGGTGGTCGCGCTCGCCCTGCGTGCCGGCCGCGAACGCGCCGGCAACCTGCCGCACCCGTCCACCACCTTGATCGGCCGCCAGGACGAGTTGAGCCGACTGGTCGACATGGTCGGCACGCACCGGTTGGTGACCGTCACCGGCCCGGGAGGGGCCGGCAAGACACGCCTCGCCCTTGCCGCAGCAGACGCCGTTGCCGACCAGTTCCCGGACGGGACGTGGTTCGTGGAGCTCGGTGAGCTCCACGATGCCGCCGACGTCCCGTCCGCCGTGGCCACGACGCTGGCCCTCCAGTCCGCCCGGGCAGCGAGGACACCACCTCGTCGTTCGCTGCGTTGGCGGATCAGCGCGCCCTGCTGTTGCTCGACAACTGCGAGCACCTCATCGACGGCGTCATCCAGTTCGTCTCCGCGATCGAGTCACGCTGCGACGCGGATCACCGTGCTGGCGACGAGCCGCGAGGCACTCGGGCTCGGCCACGAGGTCCGTCTCAACCTGCCCCCCCTCGACGTCGACGGTGACGGTGGCACATCCGACGCCATGCGGCATGTTCTGTGAACGTGCCGCGGCCGTGCTCGGCAGCTTCCAACCGTCCGACGCGGACGTCGCCGTCATCGACGAGATCTGCAGGCGGCTCGACGGTCTCCCGCTGGCGATCGAGTTGGCGACGGCCCGGCTGTCGGCGATGACGCGTGCCCGAGCTCCGAGCACACCTCGACGATCGCCTCGAGCGTGCTCGCTCGTCGGCGTGGCGTCAACGCCCGCCACCAGAGCTTGCGCGCCACCGTCGCATGGTCCTACGACCTGCTGACTGACGTCGAGCAGTCGTTCTTCGATGAGCTCTCCGTCTTCGGTGCCGACTTCGGCGTCGACGCGGCACGAGCAGTGGGCGGAGACACCACTGTGCCGGTGGAGGATCTCTTGATGTCATTGGTCGACAAGTCGCTGCTCACCGCCAACCGAGGACCGCTCGGCACGCGCTTCCGGCAGCTCGAGACCGTGCGCCAATACGGCGAGGCCCGCCTCCAGGGACGAGGAGGGGTGCCGGCGAGCATGCGTCGGCAGCTCGACCACTACGTCGACGTGGACAGAGTCCGCCGACGCGGGCATCAAGGGTCCGGACGAGCTGCACTGGCACCAGTGGTTCACTGCCGAATGGCCCAACGTGCGGAACGTGTTCCGGTGGGCCTGCACGGTCGACGACGGCGACGCCGCGTGCCGCCTCGTGAGCGCAACGCTGTGGTGGGCGACGACGCGGATGCGACTCGAGGCCGAACGGTGGTGCGAGCTGGCGCTCGACGCTGCCGTCGGCGGCCGACCACCCGCTGCGGCCGGTCGTGTTGGCGGGCGCGTCCCTCTTCGCTCACATGCGAGGAGATCGCGACCGTGAGCGTCGGGTCGCTCGAGCCGCGCCCGCGCCGAGGAGCGGCGGCTCGGGGTGGCCGCCTCGCCGTGGTGGAGGCAGCCGCGCTCAACCAGTGGAACGGTGGACCCGCGGCAGCCATGAGGGATGTGGCCGCGTTGCGCCTTCGAGCCGAGCGACGTCTCTGACCAGTTCTGGCAGCTGACGGCAGCGCGCGGAGAAGCGCAGATCCTCGCCACCCTGATCCGCGGTACGGCACTCTCGCCCGACGAAGAAGCGACCTCCATCGGCCGCATCGGCCAGATCGCCGAACAGGCCGAGGTGTACGCCCAGCCGAGCACCGTCGCGGACACACGTGCCTCGCTGGGCATCGCGCTGCGATCCTCCGAGGCAAACACGGCGTTGACGCTCCTCGAAGATGTGCTCGACCTCTGCGCACCGCTCGGCGTCGAGGAGACCTCCAACACGGCACGCTGGGAGTTGGCCTCCCACTACACCCAACTCGAACGGCCACGCGACGCCCTGGCACTCATGCGCACCACGATCCCGGACCACCTTCGCGTCGGTGCATGGCATGACGTGTACGCCGCCCTCGCCCACACCGCCCAAGCGTTCGCCGATGTCGGTCGCCCTCGCGTCGCCGCGACCCTCCTCGGCCGGCTCGGAACAGGGACCAGCGAGTTCAACCAGACCTACCACGGTTTCCCGGCACTTCACGACCAACTCGTCGCTGAACTCGACGCCGTCGATTTCGTCGCGCTGGTCAATGAGAGCCAGTCCCAAACGCTCGCCGACATCGCACAACTCGTGATCGAAACGATCGACGAGCTCTGACGCCACCGCGCAAGGGCGGCGAAGGCCGCCCGCCAGCGGCATCCCACGGCGCGACCGGCCACTGAGGCGAAGAAGGCGGCGGCCAAGCGTCCGGCCCGCCGCAAGTCGGCGTAGCGCCCTAGCGGAGACCGCCGTCCGCTAGTCCTTCTTGAGGATCTTGTGGGCCTTGCGGCGGATCTTCTTGTACTCCGACTTCGACAGTTTGCCGGCCTTGCGGTGCTTCTTGGCGAGGCGAACAGCGCTCACCGCGTGGCCTTGTCGGGCATCGGGTAGTTGCCGGTCCTTTCGTGCCTTCTTGGTGCGGGCCTTGTCCGGCAGCCCGAACTGGGACGGCTTCAGCGCAGCGCGCTCGTCGGCGGTGAGCTTGGCCATCAGCCCGGCTCGTCGGCGAGGGTCTGTGCGAACGTCACGGTGTTGCCGGACGGGTCGGCCAGCTCGGCGAGTCGGAACTTGCGCACCGATCAGCCGGGCCGGGCGGACGGGCCCGCGAGCGGACCGCGGGGCCGCCTCGCCGCAGAAGTACCTGGTGCGCCAGATCCGGCCCGTGACGGCCCTTGAGAGGCAGGGAACCGCAAATCCATTGCACACCTGTTTGCACACCCAGGGTGCGGGCGGGCGGAGCCTGGCGGGAGCTCAGTGCCGCTGACCAGGTACTTTGCGGTGGGGCTAACAAGAATCGAACTTGTGACCTCATCCTTATCAGGGATGCGCTCTAACCGACTGAGCTATAGCCCCAGGGCCGGCCGACGAGGCTAGCTGGCCGAAGTGTCGACCGACTCGGTCGTTCCACCATCGGGCGCCGGCGGGTCAGCACCGTGTGGCGGTGCCGTAGGTCGGCGCACCACGAAGCGGCGCATCGGCGAGCTCGTGCGCTCGACGACCTCTTCCTCGAGCACCGTCATGCGCACTCCGCCGACCAGGTCGGTGATGAGGTTGAACAGTGTGGCCGCCAACACCGCGGCCCCGGTGAGGCCGATCACGCCGAACAGGCCAGCGATCCACACGGCGTGGTAGATGGCCCCGCCGTTGAACTCGAACGTGCTCCACCCGAACGACTCGAAGAACCGCTCGAGGTTGTCGATCGTCCCGGTGGCGTAGGCGACGTTCCACAGCAGCACGCCGGCCGTCAGCAGCACGCCGTAGAGGACGAGGTTGAACAGGAGTGCGATCTTGAAGACGCTCCACGGGTCGACGTGCCGCACGACCCTCGTGACCTTGCGGACCCGCGGCCGACGGCCGACGACGCGAGGAACGGGCGCCACGTTGTGCGCCGTCATCGATGTCGTGACGTAGGGCGGTTCCAGTGGGACGTCGGGCGGAACGGTCGGCACCCACACGGGCTCGGGCAGCGTCGCCGGGTGCGAGCCGCGGGCCGCAGGCGGCATCGTCACGATGGGCAGCGGTAGCGGCTCGACGTCCATGCCGTCATCGGGCATCGGGATGCCGAACGGTTCGCTGGACTCGGCGTCGTCGAAGATGGCCGGCGACGCACTCGTCGCTTCAGCGACACCCTCCGTCTGCTCAGCAGGCGCCGCAACGGTCGGAGCAGGCAGATCCGCCGCCGGCTCGCCCGGCACGAGGATCGTCGGTGGCTCGAGGTCACCGTTGACGCGGGCCGCTGCCTCGACGTCCGAACCTGCCTCCTCGTCGCCTGACGGCTTTGCGATCAGGCTCGAGGACGTGCCGCGGTTGGAGGCGCTCCCCCGTTCCGGCATCGGGACACCGTCGGTGACCAGCGTGGTGCGCCGCTTGCTCGGCGTGTCGTCGTGGTGCTCCCCGTGTCCGTTCCCGTTGCCGGTCGGATCCCGGTCGCCGTTCACCACCGTCTCCACCGAGGAGTCGACCTCGGACTCGACCGTGCCGCCGGCGCGCTTGCTGGGGGTCACGTCGCGAAAGTGTACGCAACGACCTCGCGCGAAAGCGGGCAAGCAGTCAACTACCTGGCCACGTCACATCGCCTCCGATCGCACGACGCCGTCGCACCGCGTCGCCGACGCGAACGGTCACCGTGACCGACATCCGCGCCTGGTCAGCGTGGCGAGACCACGCCTGGACGACGGCTCCATGGCGAGCGGCCAGGCGGGCCGCGGCGGGCCGTCCCCCTTCGAGGGACGCCAGCGCCGCGGCGTCCGCGGCGGTCTGGGCGCGAGCAGCGTCGATGATGTCGCCGGCGACCGCGCCGACGGCCACCGTCAGGCTTGCGGCCACGGCGACCAGCGCGGCGACGAGCGGCACGGCCTGGCCGGTGTCACCCCGGATGCGCAGCACGTCGAACCTCCCAATGAATGCGTCGCGCGAGCGACGGGACGAGGGCAGGGTCGCTGCCGATCAAGCAGCGGGCCGCGTGCATGGGCGGCGAGCCCGAGGTGCTACTCGTCGTCGTTGGCGAGGATGGCGGCCACCGACGCCACGGTCTGGCCGTCGTCGAGGTTCATCAGCCGGACACCAGTCGCCGCCCGCCCTTGCGACGAGATCTCACGCACCTCCATGCGGATCGTGATGCCGCCAGAGGACACGGCGACGATCTCGTCGTCGATGCCGACCATGAACGCGGCGACGACGTTGCCCTTCTTGCCGGTCAGCTTGATTCCGATGACTCCCTGGCCACCGCGAGACTGACGGTTGTAGTGCTCGAGCTGGGTGCGCTTGCCGTACCCGGCTTCCGTCACCATCAAGATGGCGGTGTCGTCGCGAGCGACGTCGACGGACACCACCTCATCGTTGGTGCGCAGCCTCATGCCGCGCACACCGGCCGCCGTGCGACCCATCGGGCGCACGTCGTCCTCGTTGAAGCGGATCGTCATGCCCTTGCGGCTGACCATGAAGATGTCATCCCCGCCACCGGTCTCGATGACCCGCACCAGCTCGTCACCATCACGCAGGTTGAGGGCGATGAGGCCGTCGCGGCGGCTCGAGTCATAAGCGTCGAACGCCGTCTTCTTGACGGTGCCCAGCCTGGTGGCGAAGAACAAGAAGCGCTCGCCGGCGAAGTCGCGGGTGTCGATGATCGCCTGGATCGTCTCGCCGGGAGCCAGCGGCAGCAGGTTGACGATCGGCATGCCCTTGGCCGTGCGCTCACGCTCGGGGATCTCCAGGGCGCGCAGCCGGTACACCTTGCCGAAGTTGGAGAAGAACAACAGGTGGGCGTGGGCCGTCGTGAAGATGACGTGCCGCACGAGATCGTCCGCCTTCAGCTTGGCCCCGCTGACCCCGCGGCCGCCTCGCGACTGGGTCTTGAAGGAGCCGGCCGGGACGGCCTTGACGTACTGCGCCTCGGTCATGACGACGACGAGCTCCTTGTCGTCGACGAGGTCTTCGATCGACATGTCGCCGGTGTCGAGGGCGATCTGGCACACCCGCGGCGTGGCGAACTCTTCCTTCACGGCGAGCAGCTCATCCTTGATGACACCCCGCAACTTCACGTCGTCGGCGAGGATCGACTCCAGCTCGCGGATCGTGCCGCGAACGTCTTCGATCTCCGTCTCGAGGTCGATGCGGGACAGCCGGGTCAGCTGCCGCAGCTGCATGTCGAGGATGTCGACGGCCTGGACCTCGCTGAACTCGAACGGCTCGGCCATCAGTCCGGCCTTGGCGGCGGAGGCGTCATCGCTGCCACGGATCAGGGCGATCACCTCATCGATGACATCGAGCGCCTTGATGCGGCCCTCCAAGATGTGCTCACGGCGGCGGGCACGGTCGAGCCGGAAGCGGGAGCGGCGAGTGATGACCTCGAGCTGGTGGCGGACGTAGCCGGTCAGGGCCTGGGCGAGGTTCAACGTGCGTGGAACACCGTCGACGAGGGCGACCATGTTGACGGCGAAGCTCGTCTGCAGCTGCGTCATCTTGAACAGGTTGTTGAGGACGACGTTGGCGTTGGCGTCACGCTTGAGGGTGATGACGAGCTCGGTCTCGCCGCCGGCCGACGCGTCGTTGACATCGGCGATGCCGTCGAGGTCGCCGGCGTCGACGAGCTCCTGGATGCGCCCGGCGATCGCCGAGCAGCTCGTCTGGTACGGGAGCTGGGTGACGACGATCTCCACGCCCTTCTTGCCCTCGTCGATCGTCGCCGTGGCGCGCAGCTTGATGCTGCCGCGGCCGGTCCGGTAGGCGTCGAGGATGCCGGCTCGACCGAGGATGCTGGCGCCGGTCGGAAAGTCGGGTCCCTTGACGAACTGCATGAGGTCGTCCGAGTTGGCGTCCGGGTGATCGATGAGGTGGATCGTGGCGTCGATGACCTCGCCGAGGTTGTGCGGCGGGATGTTCGTCGCCATGCCGACGGCGATGCCCTGGCTGCCGTTGACGAGGAGGTTGGGAAAGCGAGCGGGGAGAACGACTGGCTGCTCGTGTGTGCCGTCATAGGTCGGCACCATGTCGACGGTGTCCTCGTCGATGTCAGCCAACAGGCGCATGGCGAGCGGAGCCAGGCGGCATTCCGTGTAGCGCTCAGCAGCCGCGTCGAAGTCGGGCGATCCGTAGTTTCCGTGGAAGGAGATCAGCGGATGCCGCAACGAGAACGGCTGGGCCATCCGAACGAGCGCGTCATAGATCGCCGAGTTCCCGTGGGGATGGAAGCGGGCCATCGTGTCGCCGGTGACGCGGGCGCACTTCACGAACGGTCGGTCAGGGCGGAAGCCCTGATCCTCCATGTCCCAGATGATCCGGCGGTGCACTGGCTTGAGCCCATCGCGCACGTCCGGCAAGGCCCGCGACATGATGACGGACATGGCGTAGTCCAGGAACGAGTTCTCCATCTCGTCCTGCAGCTCGATCGGCTGGATCGGTTCCACGGGGAGATCGGGGGTCACGTCGTCAGGCATCGCTCAAACCTTGGTCACTTCGGGCGGGGGGTGTGGGCGGCCGCAGGACGCTCGATGAGCGACCTCTGGTTGCGAAGCGAAACATCAGAAATCGAGGTTCCGCACGTCACGGGCATTCGTCGTGATGAACTCACGGCGCATCTCGACGTCGTCGCCCATCAGCACGCTCATGACCTCGTCAGCGAGGGCCGCCTCCTCGACGGTGACCTGCAGCAGCGTTCGAGACGCCGCCGACATCGTGGTGGAGCGCAACTCCTCCCAGTCCATCTCACCGAGGCCCTTCAGGCGCTGGAACTCCTTCTTGTGGTTGGGTCGCTCCTCCAGGAAGCGGGCTTTCGCCGCGTCGTCCTTGATGTACACCTTCGCCTTGCCGACCTCGGTCGAGTAGAGGGGCGGCTGCGCGATGTAGACGAAGCCAGCCTCGACGAGCGGTCGCATCTGACGGAAGAAGAACGTCAGCAGGAGCGTGCGGATGTGGCTCCCGTCGACATCGGCGTCGGCCAATGCGATGACCTTGTGGTAGCGGGCCTTGGTGACGTCGAACTCCTCGCCGACGCCGGCGCCGATCGCCGTGATCAGCGTCTGGATCTCGTTGTTCTTGAGCATCCGGTCGATGCGCGCCCGCTCGACGTTGAGGATCTTGCCGCGGATCGGCAACAGGGCCTGCGAGTACGGATCGCGCGCCGAGACGGCGGTGCCGCCGGCCGAGTCGCCCTCGACGATGAAAAGCTCACTCTCCTCGGCGTTGCGGCTGGAGCAGTCCTTCAGCTTGTCGGGCATGCCGGCGCCGGTGAGCGCGGTCTTGCGACGGATCGCGTTGCGGGCGATCTTGGCGGCGACGCGCGCCTGGGCGGCCGACTGCGCCTTCTTCACGACCTTGTTGGCTTCGGTCGGGTTCTCCTCCAACCACTCCGCCAACCGCTCGTTCGTCACCCGCTGGACGAACGACCGCATCGGGACGTTCCCGAGCTTGGCCTTGGTCTGGCCCTCGAACTGCGGGTCGCGCAGCTTCACCGAGATGATCGCCGTGATGCCTTCGCGGATGTCCTCACCGAGGAGGTTCTCGTCCTTCTCCTTGAGGAGCCCCTTGTTCCTGGCGTACTTGTTGACGACGGTCGTCAGCGCGGAGCGGAATCCCTCGACATGCATCCCACCCTCGGTCGTGGAGATGCCGTTGGCGTAGCCATGGATGCCCTCGTAGTAGCCGGTGTTCCACTGGATGGCGATGTCGAGCGCCTGATGGTCCTCGTCCTCGTCCTCGTAGTGGCACACCTTTGCGAACAACGCCTCCTTCGACGCGTTGAGGTGCTTCACGAAGTCGACAACGCCGCCCTTGTACTGGTACGTGACGCGCTGCTGCTTGTCGGGGCGCTGATCGTCGAAGACGATCTCCAGACCACGGTTCAGGAACGCCATCGTCTGCAGGCGCTCGAGCACCGTGCGGGCGACGAACTCGGTGCCCTCGGCGACGAAGATCGTCGGGTCCGGCCAGAACGTGACGGTGGTGCCCGTCTTGCGGCCGCGCGCCGGCGTCGGCCCGACGACTTCCATCTTGCCCTGCGGCTTGCCGCCCTTGGCGAACTCCTGGCGGTAGCGCTGGCCGTCGCGATCGACCTCCACGATCAGTCGTTCGGAGAGTGCGTTGACGACGCTCACACCCACACCGTGCAGGCCACCTGACACCTTGTAGCCGGCGCCGCCGAACTTGCCTCCCGCGTGGAGCACGGTGAGCACGACCTCGGCTGCGCTCTTGCCCTTGTGCGGACCGGACGGATACGGCTCGACGGGGATGCCGCGACCGTTGTCCTCGACACGGCTTGCGCCGTCGGCTTGCAGCGTCACCGTGATCCGCGTGCAGAACCCGGCCATCGCCTCGTCGACCGAGTTGTCGACGACCTCCCAGATGAGGTGGTGGAGACCGGCCAGGCCGGTCGACCCGACGTACATGCCCGGGCGCTTGCGCACCGGATCGAGGCCTTCGAGGACCTGGATGTCCTTCGCGCTGTACTCCCCTCGTCGGGGGTGTGCAGCAGTGGTGTCGTCAGTGGTCAACGGAGGGCCTCGATGGGGCGCGAGAAGGGAAACGGCGGCCTTGCAGCGATGTCATTCAGTTTACCAACGGGGTGTCACAAGGGGGCGGACCGGAACCGGGAAAATGCCTGGTCAGCGTTCTGGTTGGCGCGTCAGCCGGGACCGCGACGGGGATCCCGGACGCGGACGTCAACCTGCTCGACGGCGACACCTGCGACGTCGAGGAGCCGCCGTTTGAGATCGTCGGCGAGCAGCCGCACCTGGGTCGCCCATGCAGGGTCCTCGACCTCGACGAGCAGCGCTCCATGCTCGAGGCGCACGGGCCGCACGTGGGCTGCCAGGGCAGGTCCGACGGCCTCGTCCCAGCGTCCGAACACGCCGCCGACTTCGCGTCGGCCGGCGCCCCCACGCAAGGCCTGCACCACATCGTCCAACGAGTCGGTGATCGACACGGGGTCGCGCTCGTTCATGACACCCCCGCATCGAGCGGCTGCTCGTCCTCGTCGACGACCGCACCAGCGGTGATCCGCAGCGTCCGTTCCGACCGCGCCGCGGTGGGCACATTGCCGGCCGTCGTGATGACGACCTGGCCGGACGGCAGGTGGCGCAACAACGCGGTGGCGCGTCCTCCGTCGAGCTCGGACAGCACGTCGTCGAGGACGAGCACCGGCGTCGAACCGGTCCGCTCGGCGATCAGGCGGTGCGCACCGAGACGCAGGGCGAGCGCGAGCGTGCGCTGCTCCCCCTGTGAGGCATGGGTGCGCGCCGGCAGCCCGTTGATCGACAGCACCAGCTCGTCGCGATGAGGTCCGACCGTCGAGACACCACGACGCACGTCGAGCTCACGTGCGGCAGCAAGCGCAGCCAGCAGCCCGACCGAACGCCACGGCGGGTCGTAGACGAGTCCGACCATGGTCTCCGTCCCGGCGAGCCAGTTGTAGGCGGCCGCGACGTGTGGCTCGATCCTCGTCACCATCGTCGCCCGGGCATGGCCGAACCGCTCCCCCGCTGCAGCCAGCCTGGCGTCCCACACGTCGAGCGTCGAGGACGTCGTCTCGTCGAGCCGACCGCCGCACTGGCGCAGCAGCATGTTGCGCTGGCGCACGATGCGATCGAGCTCGAGCCGGGCCGCGTCGTACTTCACCGCAAGGCTCACCAGCGTGTCGTCGACGAAGCGCCGCCGATCGGCCGGGCCGCCTTTGACCAGCGTGAGGTCGTCGGGCGAGAACACCGTGACACGTACGGCGCCCAGCAAATCGCGAGCCCGCACCAGACGCTGGCGATTGATCTGGACCCGGTTGCGCCCGCCGGGCACGAGCTCGGCCTCGACCAGGACCAGTCGCCCATCGTCGTCGCGCACATCGGCGCGCACGATCGCTGCGTTCGCGCCGACTCGCACCAGCGCCTCGGGCGGCGCAGCACGGAAGCTGGTCAACGTCCCGAGATAGGCCATCGCCTCCGCGAAGTTCGTCTTGCCCTGACCGTTGTCGCCGATGACGACCGTCGTGCCGACCGTGAGCGCGAAGACGGCGTGGCGGTAGTTGCGGAAGTCCACCAGCTCGAGCCGCTCGATGATCACGACCGCCTCGCCGTCCTGCGATCAGGGCACCCGGACCGGCATCAGCAGGTACAGGTAGTCGTCCCTGCCGACGGCCCGGATGACGGCCGGTTTCATGGGGTCGATCGTCGAGAGCGTGATCTCCTCTGCATCGGCGGCATCGACACCTGCGGCCAGGTAGTCCGGGTTGAAGGCAACCGTCATCTCCGCGCCCTCGTAGGTCGCATCGATCTCCTCCGAGGCGTTGCCGACGTCCTGGGTGATCGCGGTGAGGGCGAGGGTCTCCCCACCGAGCGTGAGCCGCACCGGCGTGGCGTCCTGGGCCAGGATCTTCACCCTCCGCAGCGCCTCGAGCAAGGCCTCGCGACCGACGGTCAGCATGTTGGGATGTGTGGACGGCAAGAGGTTGCGGTAGTTCGGGTACTCCCCTTCGATCAGGCGGGTCGTGAGGCGAGTACCGCCTGACTCGAACACCGCGTCACGGGTCCCGAGACGCACCTTCAAGTCGTCGGTTCCCCCGAGCAGGCGTTGCAGCTCGTTGAGGGCGCGGCTCGGAACGAGGACCTTCTGCCCGCTCGCCAACAGCTCGTTCTCGGGCAGCTCCCGCACGGCCAGCCGGTATGAGTCGGTGGCGACCATCCGGAGCCCATCCTCCTCGGCCGAGATGAGCACTCCCGTGAGCACTGCTCTCGCATCGTCGGTGCTGGCCGCTCTCACGACCTGCCGAAGTGCTTCGGCCACGGCGGATGCCGGGAGCGACACCGCGTCGGATGGCGGCTCGGCCTGCACCGGGTAGTCATCGAGCCCGAGCGGCCGGATGGCGAAGTGCGACCGGCCCGCCGTGATGTTGACCGTGTCTCCCCCGCTCTCGTCGCTCAGCGTGACCTCGACAGCACCCGCCGGCAACGACCGCACGATGTCAGCGGTCAGCCGAGCCGGCACGACGACGGCCCCATCCCGGTCGCCTCCGACCTTCACGGTCAGTCGGATCGACAGCTCGAGGTCGGTGCCCGTGACGGCGAGCTCGTCACCACGGACCTCGAGGCGAAGACCCGAGAGCACCGGCAGCGTTCCGGTGCGGCTGGTCGCCGCGCGCCCAGCCGTTGCCAGTGCTTCGGCCAGGACATCACGCTCAGATCGGAACTTCACAGTGCGGCCTTTCCCACTTCGAGGTGGTGAAGAGAGTTGGTAGCAGTAATAGGTGCTGTGGATTGGGGACAAGTGGTGGTACGGGCAGCGTAGAGGCCACGCCGGCGCGTGCCCGGTTGTCCACGCCCGTGCACAGCACGCAGATGACAACAATGTGGTTCGGTGGATGACGACTGGTTGTCCACGAGGTGACGGACGCCTGTCCACATGATGACCAGGGGGTGCGCGCGCCTGCGTCGCTTGCACACGCGGCCCGCCCCGGCCGGACGGGGGACATATGTCACGACTTGAGGCGCTGCAGCAGGTCCGTCACCTGGTCGTAGATCTGCTTGCGCTCGCTCATCAACCGTTGGATCTTCTCCACCGCGTGGATGACGGTGGTGTGGTCACGTCCGCCGAAGATCCTGGCGATCGCCGGGTAGCTCAGGTCGGTCAGCTCCCGGAAGACGTACATGGCGATCTGGCGGCCCGTGACGAGTGGCCGCTGCCGGCTCTTGCCCTTCAGTGCGGCGACCTCGAAGCCGAGGATGGCCGCGATCTCCGCAAGCATCTCCTCGTCGGTCCGCGGTTTGGGTGTGGCCTCGCGCAGCAGGTCAGCGAGCAGGTGCTGGGCAAGTTCGGTCGTGATCCGGACTTGGTTCAGGCTGGCGAACGCCGTGACCCGGATCAGCGCGCCCTCGAGCTCACGGATGTTGGTGGAGATCTTCGTGGCGATGAACTCGAGCGTTTCGGCCGGCACCTCGACCTGATCCCGCTCGGCCTTGTTGCGCAGGATGGCGAGGCGCGTCTCGAGGTCCGGCGGCTGGATATCGGTGATCAGGCCCCACTTGAAGCGACCGCGCAGGCGCTCTTCGAGCGTCGGGATGGCATCTGGGATGCGATCGGACGAGATGACGATCTGCTTGTTCGCCCCGTGCAGCGAGTTGAACGTGTGGAAGAACTCCTCCTGGAGGCCCTCACGATTCTCGAGGAACTGGATGTCGTCGATGAGCAGGACGTCGATGTCCCGATATCGGCGCTTGAACGCCGTGTTGGAGTTGGTGCGAATGGCGTCGACGAACTCGTTGAGGAACGTCTCGGTGGAGACGTAGCGCACCCCGTGGTGTTGGTAGTTGTGGTGCACGTAGTGGCCGATGGCATGCAGTAGGTGGGTCTTGCCGAGGCCGGCCGAGCCGTAGATGAACAGCGGGTTGTACGAGCGAGCTGGCGTCTCCGCGACGCGCAACGAGGCGGCAAGGGCGAACTGGTTCGAGGCGCCCTTGACGAACGTCTCGAACGTGTAGCGCGGATTGAGGCCGGCCTCATCGAGGAGCGCTGTGCCGTCCGGGCCGGTGTCGAGCCCTCGATCAAGGAGCGCCGGTGCGGCGCGGGCGAGCAGATCGTCCGACAGGTCGGTCGACGCGGAAGGGGCGACGATGATCTCCAGCCGGCACCCCGGCGCGACGATCTCATCGAGGGCGCCGGTCACGAGCGGCAAGTAGCGGGTCAGGATGCGATCGCGTACGTGATTGCTCGGCACGCTGATCTGCAGGTGCTCACCGTTGGCCGCCAGCGGCACGACATCTTGGAAGGTCGAGTACCAAACGACCTCCGTGAGCTGGTCTCGTAGTTGCTGGGCGACCGCCATCCACACTTGATCGTGGTCGCTCACCTGCATCTCCTGCACCCCGACGAAGGCCAGATCCACACGGTTGTCCACAAACTGTGGACAAAGCCCGAGTGGTGAATGGACGACGCTAGCACGCTCCCCAGCCGCTTCGTCATGGGCTCGTCACGTACAGGACACCTTCCGATCCGGGCAGGCGAGGTTAGCGCACGTCGCCGCGGTCGCAGAAACGTTGCTTGCGAGGCGGTATCGGCCGTAGCCTGGGTCGATCGACACGGCCGTGCCGCGGTCGCTGTGCCACCCGCCTGCGACGACGGCGCCGTGCCGGCACGTTCGCCCATCATGTCCGGAGCCTGCCGTGAAGCGCACCTACCAGCCGAACACTCGCCGCCGAGCCCGCAAGCACGGGTTCCGCGCCCGTATGCGTACTCGTTCGGGCCGGGCCATTCTCCGGGCCCGCCGCCTCAAGGGCCGCCATCGCCTGTCGGCTTGATCGGTCGGATCCGCGAGCGACGAGAGTTCGAGACGCTGTCCCGTCATGGCCGTCGCGCGTCGACATCGACCCTGTGGTGTCGATACGTGGACGATGCCGCGGCGGTACCGCCGCGTGTGGCCTTCGCCGTTGGTCGGTCCGTCGGCTCGGCCGTCACGCGCAATCGCCTGCGTCGGCGGCTTCGCCACGTCCTTTCCGACGCCGCCGAGAGCTCATCGCTGGGCCACGGTCTGTTGCTCGTCGGCGCCCGTCCCGCAGCCGTCGAACGTTCGTTTGACGAGTTGCGCCACGAGGTCGACGAGCTGCTCATGAGCGTGACGCCATGACCGAGCACGTGGTTACTCCGGGTCACGGCAGACTCGTCCGCATGATCGAGTGGTACCAGCGGGGCATGGAAGGCCGACCCTCGCCGTGCCGCTTCACCCCGTCGTGCTCGAGCTACGCCCACGAGGCACTCCTCGAGCACGGTACGACGCGCGGCCTCTGGTTGAGCGTGCGACGCCTGCTGCGGTGTCGGCCGTTCGGCCCCTCCGGCTTCGATCCGGTTCCTCCGGCGAAGGATCGCTGAGCGATGTTCGAGGTCCCAGCCTGGCTGCTGTCCTGGTTCTACAGCATCACCCACAACTACATCGCTTCGATCTTCCTGATCGCCGTGGTGGTGATGACGATCATCACGCCGCTCACCCTGAAGAGCACCAAGGGGATGCTCGAGATGCAGCGGCTGGCGCCGGAGATGCGCCGGCTGCAGAACCAGTACCGGGGCGACCGCCAGAAGCTCAACGAAGAGATGATGAAGCTCTACCAGGAGCACAAGGTCAACCCGATGGCCTCGTGCTTGCCGCTGGTGGCGCAGATGCCGGTCTTCATCATCATGTTCCGGATCCTCCACGGGCTGACGTACGAACCGATCGGCTCGGCCGCGCCGATCACCCAAGGTGTGCTGGCGGCGACGACCGGACAGACGTCCGTGGACCTCGGCTTCGTGCCCCGCTACATCTCCCACGACAGCGAGCTGTACCAGTCGTTGTTCTTCCAGACCGAGATGAAGTCGTTCGGACTGGACCTCGCCAAGTCACCGATCCAGGCGCTCGCCGACGGGTTCGGGCAGGGACTCGTCTACGCCCTGCTGGTCGTCGCGCTGGCTGGTCTGTACTTCCTGCAGCAGCGCATGGTCGCCGCGCGCGCCGCCGTCAGCCCCACGATGTCGCCGACGCAGCAGAAGATCATGCAGTACCTGCCGGTGGCGTTCGCCTTCTTCCAGATCTTCTTCCTCGCCGGTCTGATCATCTACTACATGTCGCAGGCGATCCTGCGCATCGGGCAACAGGCCTACATCACTCGTCGCTTCTATGGTCACGACGAGTCACTCGGTCGACAGGCGCAGCGCGCCTCGGAAGCGGCGCGCGAGTTGGCGAAGGAACAAGGCGGTGGTGGAGGGCTGTTCGGCCAGGGCAAACGGCGCGAGCTGCCGGAGGCCAAGGCCGACGGAGCGAAGGCCAGCGGCCCCAAGCCGCCCGCGTCCGTCGACGCCAGCGGCAACGGCGGTGGCGGAACGTCGAAGCGCACCACACCGCCGAAGAACCGTCCGACGCAACCCGGCAGGGGACCAGGCACGTCCGGGCGACCGGGTGGGAGTCGCAGCAAGAGCAGCGGGAAGCGCCGACGATGAGCGCCGGTCTGCACTGACGGCGCAACGGCGATCGAAGACATCGGAGCTGACGTATGGAATGGGTCGAGACGACTGCGCGATCCCTGGATGAAGCAAAGGAACTGGCACTGGACCAGCTCGGGGTCGTCGCCGACGACGCGGAGTTCGAGGTCCTGGAGGAGCCACGCCAAGGACTTTTCGGTCGCGTGCGCGGCGAAGCCCGGGTGCGAGCTCGGGTCCGGCCAGCACCAGTGCGACCGAAGCAGGACCGACGGCGCAATCGTCGCAACGACAATGCGACCAACGCGACGAACGCGGCGAACGCGACCAACGAGGCCAACGAGGCCGACGAGGCCGGCGCCACGAACGAGACCCGGCCACCTCGGCGCGGTCGGCGCGGCGGGCGCAACGGATCGAATGGCCGACCAACGAGCAGTGAGCAAGGACGGGACATGACGACGGACAACCAGCCGCCGGCATCCGATGAGGGAGCTGAGCAAGGGGCTGCCGAGCAGCCGGTGCAAGAAGCCGACGTGGCGCAAGTGCGCGAAGCGGCGTTGGCCTTCGTCGGTGGCCTGACGACCGCTTTCGGCTTCGATGCCACCGTCGACGCCACGGTCGAAGGAAACGAGATCGAGGTGCGCGTGGATGGCACCTCTCTTGGTCTGCTGATCGGCCCAGGCGGCCGCACGCTGCTGGGCGTGCAGGACCTCGCCCGCGTTGCTGCGCAACGGCGACTGGGAGATCACGACACGCGGCTGCGTGTGGATGTCGCCGGCTATCGCGAGAAGCGCCGGATCGCCCTCGAGCGATTCGCCCAGTCAGTCGCCGAGGAGGTCCGCTCAAGCGGGGTCGCCCGGTCGCTCGACGCCATGCCCTCGGCCGATCGTAAGGTCCTCCACGACGCGCTCGCGGAGATCGACGGCGTGACGAGCCGCTCGGAAGGCGAGGAGCCCGACCGGCGCGTCGTCGTGGTGCCCTCCTGAGGGCTTCGCTCACGTTCGCTCACCGTCTCGACACTTGGCCCGACTGCCGGCGGCGGGAGCTCGTGCCGCTCGCACTTGTCTGACAACGCGCTCGTCGACGCGCTCGAGGTCTCGCAGCGTCTCGGGATGTTGGGCCGACGTCCGATCCGCGACGTCATCGACCATGCCAGGGCGTTCGTCGATGCCCTGACGACGACCACCGGAACGGTGCTCGACCTCGGTAGTGGCGGCGGCGTCCCGGGACTCGTCATCGCCGTCGACCGACCTGACCTCCACGTCGTGCTCGTCGAGCGGCGCCAGACGCGCGCCGATCATCTTGTCCGGCTCGTTGGCCGGCTCGAGCTCGCCAACCGCGTGAGCGTGCGCGCCGTGGACGCCGCGCGCCTGCACGAGGAGTTGCCACCAGTCGAGGCTGTCGTCGCGCGCGGCTTCGGTGGCACCGACGTCACACTGCGCGCCGCAGTCCCGCTACTGACGCCCGGAGGACGCATCATCGTCAGTGAACCACCCCAACAAGACGCCTCGCGGTGGGCGCCGGCACTGCTCGAGCGGTACCGTCTCGAGCGGCTCGCCCACCCCGAT
This sequence comes from uncultured Acidimicrobiia bacterium, assembly GCA_963774125.1. GTDB lineage: Bacteria > Actinomycetota > Acidimicrobiia > Acidimicrobiales > Ilumatobacteraceae > JALZMG01. The sequence goes on along the minus strand of CAVZDR010000005.1, from coordinate 1,381,020 downwards.
CGGCGGGTCGTCGTGCTCCGTGACGTTTCACGTGAAACCGACAATGCTTGACCTGCTCTGGTGCGGGCGGCCAGGCTGGTGCCGTTCGCGCCGATCGAAGGACTCGCGATGAGCGCTCCCGACCCAGTCACGACGCCCGACACGCTGTTGCTTGCCGGCGCGCCTGCGGAATACACGCCGCTCGATGAAGCGCCCGCGGAGGAGGCTCCGACCGAACAGCCGGCGGGGATCCCGCTGCCGCGCGTGATCGCCGTGGCCAACCAGAAGGGCGGTGTCGGCAAGACGACGACGGCGGTCAATGTCGGTGCGTGCCTCGCCGAGCTCGGCCAGCGAACCCTCATCGTCGACCTCGACCCCCAGGGCAATGCCTCGACCGGGTTGGGCATCGACAATCATGCGCTCGAGACATCGATGTACCACGTCCTGATGCATGAGGTGCCGATCGAGAACTGCATCGAGCCGACGGATGTCAAGCGGCTGTTCGTGGCGCCGGCAAGCCTCGCGCTCGCCGGGGCCGAGATCGAGCTGGTCCCCGCGTTCAGCCGTGAGACACGGCTTCGCCGGGCCATCGAGGCGGTCGTCGACGACTACGACTACGTGCTGATCGACTGCCCACCGTCGCTCGGCTTGCTCACCGTCAACGGGCTGAGCGCGGCACACGAGGTGTTGGTGCCGATCCAGTGTGAGTACTACGCGCTCGAAGGACTCGCCCAGCTGTTGCGCAACGTCGATCTCGTTCGTCGCAACCTCAATCCCAGCCTGCACGTCAGCACCATCGTGTGCGTGATGTACGACGGCCGGACCAAGCTCGCCGATCAAGTCGTGAGTGAGATCCGTGACCACTTCGGTGACAAGGTGCTGCGGACCATCGTGCCGCGCTCGGTTCGGCTCTCCGAAGCCCCGTCGTTCGGCCAACCGATCATCACGTTCGACCCACGCTCCCGCGGCGCCATCGCCTACCGGGACGTCGCCAAGGAGGTGCACGATGACTCGACGCAGCGGGCTGGGTAAAGGCCTCAGCTCGCTGATCCCCCCGTCGCAGGAACGCCCTGCCTCGGCGACGCTGGCCGAAGTGTCGATCGACGAGATCATCCCCAACCCGTTGCAACCTCGCCTCCACTTCGACGAGGAGTCGATGGCGGAGCTGGCGACGTCGATCAGCCACGTCGGCGTGCTCCAGCCGATCCTCGTGCGCCCCGTCGACGGCGGCTACCAGCTGATCGCCGGCGAGCGTCGCTGGCGGGCCGCCCGCCGTGCCGGCCTGACCACGGTGCCGGCCGTCGTGCGCACCTCCGATGACGTATCAGCCGTCGAGGAAGCACTGGTCGAGAACCTCCAGCGCGATGACCTGACGCCGCTCGAGGAGGCGGCGGCGTACCAGCAGCTGATCGAGGACTTCGGGGTCACGCACGAGGACGTCGCCAAGCGCGTGGGCAAGAGCCGCTCGGCGGTGACCAACACGCTGCGCTTGCTCGGCCTGCCGCCGGGGGTTCAGCACCTACTCGCTGACGGCAAGCTCTCAGCGGGTCACGCCCGCGCGCTGCTCGGGACGCCGGATCGCACGCTGCAGGAGCGATTGGCGCAACAGGCCGTCTCCGACGGATGGTCGGTCCGCACGATGGAGGACGCCGTCCGGCGCGGCGGCGCCCCGGCTGCACCCGTCCAGCCGCGCAGCCAGCGCGACGGCACGCCGGCTGACGGCGCCGGTCTGCGGCCGGCAACTCGCCTGCGTCCGCCTGGACTGCTCGAGCTGGAGCAGTTGCTCGCCGACCTCCTCGACACGCGTGTCGGTGTGCAGATGGGCGCGAAGCGAGGCAAGGTGACGATCGAGTTCGCCGACCTGGCGGACCTCGAGCGGATCTACCGGCGGATGGCCGGCGAGAGCTGACGCGGAACCTCGATCCACGACGAAAGTGGGCCGCTGAGCAGGGCAGATCAGGGTTGTCCACAGGCTTGTCCACGCCTGTGTGTAAGGCTGGAGATGAGGGTGTCCTCGAGCTGAGGCTGAGCGTCAGGAGCCGAGGACGCGGAGGTCGCGGCCTGCTACCTGCGGCTGGGGGTCGGAACCGGTGCTGCTGCCCACAGCGCCAGCGCGTCCACGACGGCCCCGCTCACGGCCGGAGCGGCATCGACGACGCGTTGGACCGGCCCGAGCGAGCACACGACGGCGGTCATCCGCGTCTCTCGGAGCACCTGCAGTCGCATCCCGGTGGCGCGTGCCGTGTGCAGCGCGTCGATGGCGCCGAAGGCACCGGCGATGCGATCGGCGAGGCTGCGACCGCCGGCCGACTCGAACCCCGACGTGGCGTAGTAGGCGAGCCCGGTCTCATCGTGGCGGCTTGGTTCGAACCCGAGGTAGACGATGGCGGCGTGCCGGTTCGCCGTGGCGGCGTGGATCGCCGGATCCAGTTCGTCGACCGTGATGACGTTGGCACCGTGCTGGCGCAGGCTTTGGGCGACCTGGCGGGTCAGCGGCCCCAGACCGCCGAACTGTCCGACGACCACACGCAGGTCCCGCAACGATGCGCCCACGGTGCCGAGCTGCTCGAGCTCACGGATGGCTGCCATGCCAGGACCGGATCCGGTGCGGGCGCCATTGATCTCGAGCGCCCGGACGGTCAATGGCCCGCACACGCCGTCGTCATCGAGGCCGCAGTTGCGTTGGAACTCGGCCAAGGCGCCCCCGGTGGCAGGACCGAAGATGCCGTCGATCCGCCCGCAGTCGAATCCCAGCCGGCCCAACCACGCCTGCAGCGTGACCACGTCATCGCCACGCAGGTACGGCGCGACGAGCTTGAGGTGACGATCACCGAGGCGCCACGAGGCCTCGACGAGCGCCAGCCACGTCGGCTCGTCACACGTGCCGTGGTCACGCAGGCCACGGTCGTCGTTGGAACGCCCGAACCGCTGCTTCCGTCGCCTCGCAGTACTCACCACCGCCGGCCGCGGCAAACCCCGCCGCCCCGAGGCGGCGTTGGAGGTCGCGTACGGCGTCGCCGTGTTGCCCGCGGGTCAGCGGGAGGAAACGAGGAATTCGTCGAGCTCCTGGAGCAGTTGGGCCTTGCCCTTGGCGCCGACCAGGCGCTTGTGCACCTCGCCGCCGGAGAACACCAGCAGCGTGGGGATGCTCATCACGTTGTAGCGCATCGCCAGGTCTGGGTTGTCGTCGACGTTCACCTTGGCGATGGTCACCTGGTCACCCAACTCGTCGGCGAGCTCCGTCAGGATCGGCGTGATGGCCTTGCACGGCCCACACCACTCGGCCCAGAAGTCGACGACGACGGGGCGATCGGAACTGTTGACCGACTCGTCGAACGTGCTGGTGGACAGATTGGTGATCGAGGACATCTCAGAGATCCTTTACGGAAAGCGGAACGATTCTACCGAGGTGCAACCAAGCGACCAGTGAACGCATTCCATGCGAGCACTGGACTACCCAACGTCTCGCTCGCACCAAACCGAACATTTGTTCGTTCACGACGTGGAGTGATGCTTGGCCTCCAGCCAGCGCTCGGCGTCGATCGCCGCCATGCACCCACTGCCGGCTGCGGTGATCGCTTGGCGGTACGTGTGGTCCTGCACGTCACCGCAGGCGAACACACCTTCGATGTTGGTCGCTGTCGATCCGGCGGCCGTGACGATGTAGCCGTTCTCGTCCATGTCGAGCAGCCCCGCGAACAGGTCGGTGTTCGGTCGGTGGCCGATGGCGACGAACACGCCCGTGACGTCGAGACGGCTCGTGGCCCCCGTGTCGACGTTGCGGACGATCGCGCCCTCGACTCGCTCCTCGCCGACGAGGTCCTCGACCACGCGTGTCCCACAGGAACTCGATCTTCGGGTTGGCGAAGGCGCGATCCTGCATGATCTTGGAGGCCCGCAGCGTCGTCGCGGCGGTGGACGACGGTGACCTTGTCGGCGAACCGGGTGAGGAAGATCGCCTCCTCCATCGCCGAGTCGCCGCCACCGACGACGGCGATGTTCTGGCCGCGGAAGAAGAAGCCGTCGCACGTGGCACACGTGGAGAGGCCGTGCCCGATCAGGCGGGTCTCGGCGTCCAGCCCGAGCATCAGCGACCGCGCGCCGGTGCTGACGATCACGGCGTCCGCCTCGTACACGGTGTCGCGCACCCAGACCCGGAACGGGTGGGAGTCGAGGTCGACCTTCGTCGCCTTCTCGGTGAGGAACTCCGTGCCGAAGCGCTCGGCCTGGTCGCGGAACTTCAGCATCAGCTCGGGACCCATGATGCCGTCCGGGAAGCCCGGGATAGTTCTCCACGTCGGTGGTCAGCATCAGCTGACCACCAGGTTGATCGCCCGTGCTCGACGGCTCTCCTTCGATGACGAGCGGTCGCAGATTGGCACGAGCGGCATAGACGGCAGCCGTCAATCCGGCCGGGCCTGACCCGACGATGATCACGTTGCGGGGGTGGCATGTCCTTCCGATCTTCATTCGTCACTGGTTGACGGATCCCAAGGACCAACCATCCAGCGAGGCTGAGGATTCCACCGATGATGAGGTAGCTGAGGTAGACCGCATGCGCCTCCGACAACCCGAGCTCGAGCAGGACTGGAGCGCCCTCGTCATCCCGACGACCACGGAGACCAGGGCGGTGATCGCCACGAACGCGGCCATCAGCCCGTAGACGATGCCGCGGGTGATCTTGACGACCGGCGTGGTGGCGCGGTCGCGGATCGTGCCGACCACGTTCTCGACGGCGTCGGCAAGGTCGATGGCCAGCTCGGATCGGTCAACGGGTTCCCGGCCATGGCGGCCGACATTAGCTCCCGGCTTCACACCGTCATGGTGTGGTGCGGAGGACCACCTCGCAGCTCTGCCGATCCACCGCGATGCGCTCAGCGGGAGCAGCGACGCGTAGATCTCGACTCCACGATCCCGTCGACGCCTTGCACGTGGGCGAAGCCCACGAAGCGATCGTCGGTGCGGCACAGCGGGACTGACGTGGCGCTCGACGCGTCCGCGCCGCCGACGGGACGGCGAAGGCGCGGAGATCATCCTGCGGTGACGATCACGAATGCGGGCCGCGCCGGCGGTCGCCTGCTCTTCGGTCGGCCGACGCTCGCCGGTTCGTGTCGCCTCGGGGGCTGCCACTTCGCCTGACTCCGCCTCGGCGGCACTGGTCTCGGCCTCGGTGACCGCCTCCTGCGGAGCTACCGGAGCCGCGCGCCACTCGCCGCGTCGTCCTCTGCGAGCGGGGCACTCTCCGTCACCTGCAGGCTCGCCCGATCGCCCGTCGTCGTCGAGTCGTCGCGCCCGCAGGAGGACGACCCCTCCGACCACGACCACAACTGCCGCCGCAGCTGCCGCCAGCGGGGCCATCCACCGGGCCCGTCGGCGCGCCGCCGCGATGGACGGCATGGGGGTGGCGCCGCGGCGCCAGCGCAGCGCTGATCGCCGGCGTCTCGGCGCTGCACGTCGGGGGGCGCAGCGATCGCCAGCTGGCGGCGGACGGCGCGGAGCTCGTTCGACCGTCGACATGACGACCGGGTCGGCCTCAGCGCGCGCCTGTTCCTCGGCCGTCAGCTCGCCGTCCATGTAGGCGCTGGCGAGGAGCAACTGCTCGTCGGAGGTCGGGTGGATCGGTCATGACGTCGGGGGTGGGTCATCCTTTCGACGCCCGGAGGCGCCCGTGCGGTTCCCGAGCTGTTCGGCCAGCTGGCCGCGACCACGGGCGATGCGCGACTTCACGGTGCCGACCGGTACGTCGAGCACGGCGGCGATCTCGGCGTAGTCGAGGTCGGCGACGTCACGGAGCACCACGGCGACGCGGAACTCCTCGGGCAGGTCGTCGAGCGCGGCGTCGATCGCCTCGCGCTCGGCGATGGCGTCGAGCTGTCGTTCGGCCAGCGGGTCGGCAGGCTCGGGTTGCTCGTGATCGTCCGTGACCACGTGGAGCGACGGCCGGCGACGCCTCCTACGCAGCTCGTCGAGGGCGGCGTTCGTCGCGATCCGGTAGATCCACGTCGAAAACGCGGAACGGCCGTCGAAGCGCGGCAAGCCGCGCACGATGCTGATCATCGCCTCCTGGGCGGCGTCATCGGCGTCGCGTGTGCCACCGGCGATGCGCCGGCAAACGGCGTGGATGCGGTCGTAGTGGCGTCGCAGCAGCTGGTCGAGGGCAGCGCGATCGCCCGCCTGCGCGGCCGCGACCAGAGCTTCGATCGTCAACGCTGTGGACCTCCCCGATGCCTGCCGAGCGTACCGACCGCCTACTCGGGCTCGGCTCGCAAGCAAGTTGCTCGCTTCGCCGAACTGATCAACCGGGGGTGAAGGTCACCTCGCTGATCGAGCCGCGGTAGGGGTAGGCGTCGCTGCAGCCGGTGTCGGGCGGCAGCTCGCGGAACACGATCAGGAGGTTGCTGACCGGAGTCGGCGTGCTCGCTTCGATCGGGCCGGGCTGCTCCTTGAGGGACTTGGGAGCGATCGGTGCGCCCCAGGCGTCGAGCCGGGCCGGGATCTCGGCGTCGGCCGTGGCGAACACCTCGATCTGCGACGGGGCGAGGTCCAGGTCGAACGTCAGCGTGCCGGCCGCCGGCTGGGCCAACCCGACGACCAGGCCGACGCCCGGCTTGCCGACCATGAACTGCGACGAATAGCACTGCGTCTCCCAGCGCGACGCCGGATCGCCATCAGCGCTCGCGTCGTCGGCCAAGGCGTCGTTCTCCTCACCGTCGCCGGCCGGGTCGTAGGCCGTCAACGTCGTGACGAGGTTGGAGCCTGTCGCTGGTGGCGGTGACGGTGGTGGGACGACGGCACTTCCGGCGGTCGTCGTCTGCGTCGACGCGCCGTCGGGCTCATCCGGCCCGATCGTCGCCCAGAGGATCAGCGCGACGATCACGGCGACCGCGACCAACAGGCCGATCACGATCAGCGACGTCCTCGAGCTCGACTGCAGGCCACGTGCCGGGGCTCCGCGCAACCGGGGACCGGCGTCGGGTGTGTCATCCCGGCGCACGGGCGGGCGCGGGTTGGCCGGTGTCGCTTCGCCGGGGATCGGCGGCGCACCCGGCCGTGTCCGAGGCGTCGCCGTGCCGGTCGGCCGCCCGCGCTCGGGCGTCGCGGATCCGTCGAGCGAGACGAGTCCGGACAGGTCGACCGGCGGTTCGTCAGCCACCCGCTGGAGCTCGGCACGCAGCTCTGCGCCGGTGCTCGGGCGGTGGTTGGGGTTGCGGGCGAGCAGTCGGTGGACGAGGTTGATGAGGCCGCGGCGGCAGGGTGGGGCGCAGGCGGCCGAGGTCGGTGGGGTCACGCTGCAGCCGAGCGAGCGCCGTGTCGGCGTCGGTCTCCCCGAGGAACGGCACTCGGCCGGCGAGGCACTCGTACAGGACGAGGCCGAGCGAGTACAGGTCGGCGCGGCCGTCGAGCTTGCGGCCGCGAACCTGCTCGGGAGACAGGTACTTGGCCGTCCCCATCATGACGTTGTCGCTGGTCAGGTCGTCTTCGGACGTGTCGAGACCCTTCGCGATCCCGAAGTCGGTCAGCAGGACTCGGCCATCCGGCGTGACGAGGATGTTGCCCGGCTTGACATCGCGGTGGACGAACCCGGCGCGGTGGGCGGCGTCGAGGGCGGCAGCGACGCACGTACCGATGTGGATCGTCAGCTCGGGGCTCAACCTCGTCTGGACGTCGAGGAGCTGGCGCAGGCTCTTGCCGTCGACGAGCTGCATGACGACTGCTTGGCGGTCGCGGTCCTCGAACACGTCGTGCACGGCGACGATGTTCGGGTGAGTCAGCCCGGCGACGGCGATCGCCTCGCGGCGGAATCGCTCGGCGACGACCGGGTCGGATGCCAGGCTCGGCTTGAGCCACTTGAGCGCGACCTTGCGATCGAGGGACACGTCGGTGGCCACCCACACCTCGGCCATGCCGCCCTGCGCCAGCCGGCGCTCGAGCCGATACCGACCGGCCAGCACGACCGGCTGCTCCCCGTGAGGCGGCGTGGTGCTCGAGAGAGGGGGTGGAGTGGTCGACGCCGGCATTCCGCAGGGTGAGGCTACTTGTGGGTACCCCGGTGGTCAGGGACACCCAGTGACGGTCTCGGGAGCGTCCAAGAGTGCCAACTGTCCGTCAGAAACGGGCCGATCCGATCGATCTCTACGGACAGAACGGGGATCGTCACGCGTCAGCGCGCGGGCGGTCGCTCCGCCGTTCGTCGAGGTCGACCACGGTTGAGCCGGCGCTGGCGCGGGCCAATCGCAGGCGGCGGCGTCGGCGGAGGTGGCCGAACCACCACGAGATGAGCACGAGCAGCGCGCCGCCGGTGATCACCTGACCGAGGCCGGTCAGCGCGTTGACGTGTGCCGTCAACACGACGGGTTCCGCGACACGCTGACCGATCGCTGGCGTGAGCAGTTCGATCTCGATCGAAGACGTTCCGTTCGAGCGCGCCTCGACCGGGATCAGCACCTCGGTCACCCCGCTCGCCGCGAGCTCGACGGTCTGGTCGCCGTCGGGGAACGTCAGCTTGGGGGAGCGGGCCTGCACCACGACACGCAGCGTCTCATCCGACGTGTTGCGCAGGTTGAGCCGCAACGTGCTCGAGCGTCCCGTCAGCGTGAGGTCGAACGGTTGCGGCGGCACGACCGAGTTGCGCACGGCGTCCGCCTCCGTCGCGACCCGGGCCAACGTGGCGTCGACCTGCGCATCGGACAGACCAGTCGACAGCGCCGCGTCGAGCTCGGCCCGCCACTGCTGGAGCTCGCTGTCGTCCAGGCGCATCGAGCCGGCGCTCTCTGCGGAAACGCCCGTCAACTCGACGCGTTGCGCGCGTTCCGCGAGGTCCGGACCGGCGACGGGCGGGAGGCTGATGGTCTGCGGCTGGCCCTCGACGAGCATCGTGTCGGTCGAGCTGGCCAGCGCCGACAGCGGCGTGAGTCGCAGGTCGGGCACCGCTGCCGCCAGTCTTGCCAGCGTCCCTGCGACGGCAGGATCGGGGATCGCCAAGGCGGGCGTCGCCAACACGACGCTGCGCCGCTGCAGGGCCCCGAGCTCGCGGCGTGTCGTCAGGAGCTCGGCGAGGATGCGCACGGCGGCCGCTGTCGGGTCGATGTCCTCGTCGCCGACGAGCAGCTCACCAGCGCCGCTCATCACGATCGCCGGCATCGTGCCGGCATCGTCGAGGGCGACCTGGACGGCGAGTGTCGTGTCGACGAATCCGCCGATGTTGCCGTCCAGCGTGGAGTAGTCGTCGGCGCCGAGTGTCAGCAGATCGAAGCCCAAGTCGCGCAGCAGGGTCGCTGCGTCGGTGCTCACCGGTGACCTGACCAGCCACCCAGACCGAGTGGCAGCGATGCCCGGCAGCGCCGCGCCGAGGGCGTCTTCGCCGTCGCGCAGCCGGCGGGTGAAGGTCTCCGCCTTGCCGATGGCGACCGCCGAGGAGGGGTCCAGCCGGTCCGACGGGAGCGAGAGCACTTCGTCGCCTGCCAGCGCCTGGCGCAGCAGTGCGGACAGCTCCGGATCGTCGGTCGCCAATTCGGCGACGAGCGGTGGCGGGATCGACACGCTCACCGGCCCATCGACCGCCGTCGTGAACTCAGCCAGCTCGGCGAGACGGCGGCGCCCGACCTCCAACTCGTTCGCGGTCGGCGTCGGCCCGGGATCGTCGATGCCGGCGACGAGCGCCACGTTCATCGGCGGCGCGGTGCTGGGATCAACGGGCAGGCGCTCGATGAACGTGTGGTCCTCGGCAATGACGGTGTCACCGGCGACGACCTGAACCGTGACCGGGTACAGCCCGGGCCGGCGCAACGTGAGTGCTTCCGCCGCGTTGGCCGCGGCCGTCGTCGGGACGGTGATGCCGAGGAGCGTGCCCGAGGCATCGCTCTGCAAGTTCGGCGCGACGTCGTAGACGATGCTGTCGATGACGTCTTGGCGGTCGCCCGCCAGGTCATCGGCCAAGTCGACGCGGTCGTCGATTGGCCGGTAGAGGATCACGCGGACCAACGCCGGGGGAACGGTCCCATCGACACGCCACTGCGCCCGCCAGGGAGCATCGCGAGCAATGGCGAAGTCCTGGTCGACGAGCCGGATCTCCAGCGGCGTCGACGGCTCGGGAGCCGCTGCCGCGACGGACGCCAGCGTCATCGCCAGCATCACCGACGCCAGCGCGGCGAGCGAGCGTTTCCCGGCGCTCATCGGGTGGCGACGTCGAGTTGCATCACGAGCAGCTGGTCGGGCAGACGTCGGAAGCCGAGCGATTCGTACAGGGTGAGCGCCGGCTCGTTCGTCACCGCGGTGTTGACGACGCCATGGCTCAACCGCCGCCGCCGCATCCACGCGAGCGCGTCCACCGCGAGGGCACGTCCGTGCCCCTCACGCTGGTGCTTCGGCACGACCGCAAGGCGCTGCAGGTAGCCCTGGCCACCCGCCGCACCCGAGATGGCGAAGCCGACGAGCCGACGCCGCTTGCCGGACTCGCCTGGGTTGCGGCGCACGAAGCGGGCCCGTGCTCGGTGGGTCGGCGTGGCGTGCCGGATGTCGGCGAGGTCGCACGCGTCGTTGCCCCAGTTCTCGCCGAACGCTGCCCGGTCGACGAGGGCGGCGTCGTGGTGGTGCCGGCTGCGCAGTCGAGACGTCCCAGGCGGTGGAACGAAGTGCGTGCCGGCGAGGTCGACACGCAACAACGCCAACGTGTCGATGGTGACGAAGCCGGCGTCGGCGAACCGGGCAGCGGCGGCAGGGAACAGTGCCCCGGTGCGGATCGTCGCCAGGCGCGGTCGGGTCTCGACGAGCGTCTCGACCCACTGATCGAGCTCGTCGGCGTGCGGGACGATCGCCTGATCGGCCAGCGCGAGGTGGATGACGCGCTCGTCGAACGCCCATGGCCTGACGCGGACTCGCGGTCCGAGCCCGGGGGAGTGCCGACGAACCTTCACCGCCGCATGACGGTAGTGGGGGTGACCGGAGGTTTTCGCTGCATCCGGGGGCGTTGCGTTACCGGGCGGGGAGCCGGAGAACCTCGGATCCGCGAACAGTGGTCGCGTCGTTGTGAGGTGAGTACCCGGTTCGGCACGCCGGCGCCTCCAGGCGCCTCGGCGGCCGCATCAAGCGCGTCCGTCCTATCGTGACGTCTGTGACGGTGCTGTTCGTGACGCACGAGGCCTACCTCGAGCACCTCACGGGCCCCGGGCACCCGGAGCGTCCGTCGCGCTTGGCCGCCGTGATCGCCGGCGCCCAAGTCGACGGCGTCGCTGACGCGTTGATCCCGCTCGAGCCCATACCGGCGCAGCGTGAGGATCTCGAGCGGGTCCATCCGGCGTGGTACCTCGATCGTCTCGAGGCGCTCGCCGAGGCGGGTGGCGGATGGATGGATGCGGACACTCGCCTCAGTACCGAATCGGCGCGGGCGGCGCGCTTGGCCGCCGGCGCCGGGCTGACCGCCGTCGAAGCGTTGCGTGAAGGCCGCGCCGAGGCCGCCTTCTGCGCCGTGCGGCCGCCGGGCCATCACGCCACGCGGACAGACTCCATGGGGTTCTGCCTGATCTCCAACATCGCCGTGGTCGCGGCGTCGTTGGCCGACGCCGGCGAGCGGGTCTGGGTGTTCGACTTCGACGCTCACCACGGCAACGGGACGCAGGCCGTGTTCGTCGACGATCCACGCGTGCTCTTCGTCAGCCTGCACCAGTGGCCGCTGTACCCGGGCACGGGCCGCCTGACCGAGCAGGGGACCGGCGCGGGATGTGGCACCACGATGAACTTCCCGTTGCCACCGGGCGCCACGGGCGACGTCTACCTGCAGGCGTTCGATGACGTGATCGCTCCCGTCGTCGAGAAGTTCGACCCGACGTGGCTGCTCATCTCGGCTGGGTTCGACGCCCACCGCGCCGACCCGCTGGCAGAGCTGGCCCTGACGGCGGGCGACTACGCGCTGCTCACCGCCAGAGCACGTCAGTTCGTGCCGTCGGGCCGCTGCATCGCGATGCTCGAAGGCGGTTACGACCTCGAAGCCCTCTCGGCCAGCACGAGCGCCGTGCTCTCGGCGCTGGCCGGCACCCCTGCTGCGGCGGAGCGCCCGAGCAGTGGCGGACCGGGGGCGCACGTCGTCGCCGAGGCGGGGAAGCTCTGGCAGCCGCAGCTCGGGTGACGAGCCCTCGTTCGCCATGATCCCCGAACGCTTCGCGCCCGTGCTGGCCGAGCTCGGTCCGCTCGCCGAGGCGTTCCACGCCGCCGGTCACCGCCTCTATCTCGTCGGTGGCGCCGTGCGCGACCTGCTGGTGGGCAGCTCCCGCGCCCATTTCGACCTCGATCTCACCACCGACGCCCGACCGCCACAGGTCAAGCGCCTGCTCGACACGTGGGGCGACGCGGTGTGGACGCAGGGCGAGCGGTTCGGGACCATCGGTGCCCACCGCCGCCGTGACGACGGCACGTTCCGCACGGTCGAGGTCACGACGTTCCGGTCCGACGCCTACGTCGACGATTCGCGCAAGCCGCATGTGACGTTCGCCGACGACATCGAAGCGGACCTGGCACGGCGCGACTTCACGATCAATGCGATGGCGCTCGAGCTGATGCCCGCCACCGCCGGTCGCGTGGTCCCGACGCTCGTCGATCCCCACAGCGGCGTCGCCGATCTCGCGGGCAAGATCTTGCGCACGCCGTTGGCGCCGAAGATCAGCTTCGACGACGACCCGCTGCGCATGCTGCGGGCGGCTCGCTTCATCTCGGCCTACGACCTGACGCCCGTCGCCGAACTGGTGGCAGCCGTCGCCGAGCGCGGCCACCGGCTCGACATCGTGTCGCGCGAGCGCGTCCGCGACGAGCTCGACAAGCTGATGGTCGTCGACCACCCGACGGCCGGACTGTGGTTCCTCGTCGACACCGGCTTGGCCGAGCACTTCCTGCCGGAGCTGCCGGCGTTGCGCCTCGAGCACGACCCGATCCACCGGCACAAGGACGTGCTCAGCCACACCATTGCCGTGGTCGAGAACGTGCGGCCGCCGTCGCTCGTCGATGGCGATCAGTCGGCGTACGACTTCCGCATCACCCGCCTTGCTGCGCTGTTCCACGATGTCGGCAAGCCGGCGACGCGGGGCTACCAGTCGGGGAAGGGCACGACGTTCCACCACCACGACGTCGTCGGTGCGCGGATCACCCGCCGCCGGATGGAGGAGCTGCGCTATCCGAGCGCTGACATCGCCGCCGTCGCCGAGCTGGTCTTCCTGCACCTGCGGTTCCACACGTACAAGATGGGGTGGAGCGACTCGGCCGTGCGCCGGTACGTGCGCGACGCCGGTGACCTCCTGGCCGAGCTCAACGTGCTGACTCGGTGCGATTGCACGACGCGCGACGAGCGCAAGGCGGCGCGGCTGTCCAAGCGGATGGACGAGCTCGAGGCCCGTATCAACGAGCTGGCGGAGCAGGAGGAGCTGTCGGCGATCCGCCCCGAGCTCGACGGGAACCAGATCATGGTCCACCTCGGCATTCCGCCCGGCCCCGCGGTCGGCAAGGCGCTGGCCCACCTCCTGGAGATCCGTCTCGACGAGGGCGAGCTCGGCGAGGAGGAGATCACGCGCCGCCTGGACGCATGGTGGATCCGACAAGGCGGCCCGGCCGACGGTGGATAATCGCGAGGTGCGCGCTCCGATGAGGCACATCCCGACCGCTTGGGTCGGTGCCGCAGCGCACGTGAAAGGTCAGGCCGAGCGTCGCACCGCTAGGTGCAGCGAGGCACGCGAGCCGAAGGCGAGCCAGTGAGAGACGACATCACGGATGGGGTGGCCATCCGGCGGCGGGCGGCGACGTGGAGGTGGGTCGCCTCGGTCGTCGTCGCTGCACTGTTGCTCGTCGGACTCGTCGTGCTCGTGGTGCGTCTGGACACCGACCGCTCGCCGCGCACGCTGGCTGCGGCGGTCATCGCCGCGCTGCTGGCGGCAGCGGCAGTCGTCGTCACATGGCTCGAGTCCCGCCGCATCACCGGTCACCTCAACCGGACGATCGACCGCCTGATCGACACCGAGGCCGAGCTTCGCCTCCTGCTCGACGACCTGCCCGAGGCGGTCATGTCCGTCGACGACGACGGCGTCGTGCGCGGCGCCAACGCCAAGACCGCCGAGCTCAGCGGGCGCCCGGTCAGTTCGCTCGTCGGTGCGCCGCTGACCACGCTCGTCGAGACCGTCCGCACCGATGAGCTGGCCGACTGGTTGGAGGCCGGTCGGCGCGGCGACCCCGTCGCACCCATCTCGCTGCGGCTGTTGCATGCGCAACGACCGACGCCGACGGTCGTCGAAGCGAACGTCGACCGGCCGCGCAAGACCGACGGTGCAGTGATCGTCCGCATGCGCGACGTGACCGAACGGGAGGAACGGGTTCGCGCCCTCGAGCAAGCCCGCCGGCGGTTCCAGCAGGCGTTCCACTCCGCACCCACCGGGATGGCCCTCGTCCGCCTCGACGACTCGACGATCATCGACGCCAACCGCTCGCTGGCCGACATGCTCTCGCGGCCGGTGACCGACCTCGTCGGCCGCTCGATCCGCGAGCTCACCCATCCCGAGGACCTGCGTGCTGCTGCCGCCTCTCGGGCCCGGCTCGAGCTCGGCATCGCCGACACGTACCTGCTCGACCAGCGGTACCTCCGCCGCGACGGTGAGTTCGTCTGGGCCCGCACCCGCGTCGCCGTCACCGAGGACGAAGGCGTGTCGCTCGCCATCACCCACATCGAAGATGTGACCGAGCAGCGACGCACGGCCGAGCGCTTGCAGTGGGCAGCCACCCATGACGACCTCACCGGCCTGCCCAACCGCACGGAGCTGATCGCCCGCGTCGATGCGCTGCTCGACCAGTCGCCGACTGGCGAGGTGGCGCTGCTGTTCATCGACCTCGACAACTTCAAAGCGGTCAACGACAGCCTCGGGCACGGCATCGGCGACACGCTGCTGACGGCGATGACCGACCGTCTGCGGACCGCCGTCGGGCCCGACGACATCCTCGCCCGGTTCGGCGGTGACGAGTTCATCGTCGTCCTCACGTCCGTCGTCAGCACCGGACGCGATCCGGTCGTCGTTGCCGAGCGGCTCCGGGAAGCGCTACGCGAGGCGGTCGTCGTCGAGGGCACCGAGCTGTTCGTGTCCTCGAGCACCGGGGTGTCGATCAACGACCGTGACGGAGTGAGCGCTGCTGACCTGCTGCGTGACGCCGACGCCGCCATGTACCGCGCCAAGGCCAGGGGTCGGGACTGCGTTGAGCGGTTCGCCCCCGGAACCCACGAGACCACCGTTCTCGCACTGCGCACGGCGAACGAGCTGCGACGCGGGCTCGAGCGGGGTGAGGTCGTGCCGTACTTCCAACCGATCGTCGAGCTCACCACTGGCCACGTGACGGGCTTCGAGGCGTTGGCTCGGTGGCTGCACCCCGACCGTGGTCTCCTGTCCCCCGACTCGTTCCTGCCGATGGCCGAGGAGACCGGTCTCGTCGACCAGATCGGGGCGACCATCCTCGAGGACGCCCTCAGCCAGTTCGCCAGGTGGCGCGCTCGCGACCTCCCGTTCGCCGACGCCACCCTCGCCGTCAACGTCGGCACCCGCCAGGTCGTCGACCCGGCCTTCGCCACGTTGGTGGCCGACCTCCTGGCCCAGACCGGGATCCCGGCCGACTCGCTGTGGCTGGAGATCACCGAGACCGCCCTGTTGGCCGACGTGAAGGCCTCGACCGTCGCCCTGCGCAGCTTGCGCAGCCTCGGCCTCCACCTGGCGGTCGATGACTTCGGAACCGGTTACTCGTCGCTGACCTACCTGAAACGGTTCCCGGTCGAGGCGATCAAGATCGACCGCAGCTTCGTCGGCGGCCTCGGGCTCGACAGCGAAGACACGACGATCGTCGAGGCCGTGGTCAACCTCGGCCATTCCTTCGGCATCGCCGTGATCGCGGAGGGTCTGGAGACGCCGCTGCAGCTGGCGCGGCTGCGTGAGCTGGGGTGCGACCGGGGTCAGGGCTACCTCTTCGGCCGCCCGCGGCCGGCCAACATCGTCGAAGCCGAGCGCTCCAGCACCTGACGTACAGGCCCACGGATAGGCAGGTGGGCGAGCCGTCGCTTCGCGGTGACGCCAGAGAGTCCGGAGTCGCTCGTGACAGCGACGGCGAGCTCGGTCGGCGAGGCGAGCAACTTGCTTGCGAGCCGGGCCCCAGACGTGATGTCTCATGCGCTTCCCAATCGGTTCACAAGGGCTAACCTCGCAGGTACGGACCCTGTGAGGTCCGTCACGGCGGCGGACCCTTTGTGGAGGAACAATGACCCGATTCAGCAAGCGCGCGCTCGCGCTGCTCGCTTTGCCACTCATCGTTGTTGCAGGCGCCTGCGGCAGCGACTCGAACGGCGATTCCGCTGACACCACGGCTGCCAGCACGCCGCCGGCCCCCCCGACGACGGCCGCTGCAGCTCCGACGACGGTCGCGTCGACCGTCCCCTCGACGACGGACGCGGCGGGATCCGCCGGCATCTCCTCGTACGACCAGGTCCAGCCGGCGGTCGTCCAGGTCGTCGCCCAGGGCACGTTCCGCGACCCCGAGATCGGGTTCGCCGACGGGTCGGGTCTCGGCAGTGGCTTCGTCATCAGCCCCGACGGCCTCGCCGTCACGAACAACCACGTCGTCGCGGGTGCGGCGACACTCGAGGTCTACATCGGCGGCGAGCTCGACGACAGCTACAACGCCACCGTCCTCGGCGTCTCGGAGTGCAACGACCTGGCCTTGATCGACATCAACGCGCCGGACGACCTCCCCTACCTGGAGTGGCACGACGGTCCGATCACCGCTGGCCTCGACGTGTACGCGGCGGGCTACCCGCTCGGCGACCCGGAGTTCACGCTGACCCGGGGCATCGTCGCCAAGGCCGAGGCCGGCGGCGACATCACCGGCACGTCGTCGATCGACCACACCGTCGAGCACGACGCCAACATCCAGCCCGGCAACTCTGGCGGCCCGCTGGTCGGCGCCGACGGCAAGGTCATCGCCGTGAACTACGCCGGTGGCGCCAGCGCCACGACCACGGCGCAGTTCTACGCCATCGCCTCCGACCTCGCCCAGCCCGTCATCGACCAGTTGCAAGACGGTGATTTCGAGTCGCTCGGCATCAACGGGTGGGCCGTCTTCGACGAGGAGCTCGGGATCTCTGGCATCTGGGTCGCCGGCGTCGACCCCGGCTCGCCGGCCGCCGAGGCCGAGCTGCTGCCGGGCGACATCGTCACCGCCATGAACGGGTTGCCGGTCGGCACCGACGGCACGTTCAAGGACTACTGCGACGTCATCCGCACGGCCGGCGAAGGCGCCCCGATCAGCATCGACGTCCTGCGCTTCGACACCTCCGAGGTGCTGCGCGGCGAGATCAACGGCGATCAGCCGATCGAGCTCGCCTTCTCCTTCGCCGAGGAGGTCGGTGACGAGGTCGGCGACGACTCCGGCGCCGTGCCCGAGGTGAGCTACGAGTCGGTCACCGACGACACCGGTGCGATCTACATGGACGTTCCCACTGCGTGGACGGCACGGGACACCGCTCCGATCCCGATGGACGACGGCACGGTGGTGCCCTACATCGCCGCCTCGACCAACCTCGACGGCTTCCGCAGCGGCTGGACGGATCCCGGCATCCTGTACGCCAAGATGCCGGCAACCACGGACATCGCCGCCTCGCTGGCCCAGTACGGGTTCGCCGGCGACTGCACCGACGGCGGGATCACCGACTACTCCGACCCGGTGTTCACCGGCCAGTACCAGCTGTGGCAGGACTGCGCCGGCACGACGACCGACGTCGTCACGCTCGTCGCCCTGCCGGCCGATGGCAGCTACACCGCCCTCATCCAGGCGCAGATCCTTACTGATGCCGATCTGGAGGCGCTCGACAAGGCGTTCGCCACGTTCAACTCCACGAGTTGATCCTCACGTCGTGAGCCTCACGGCCTGATCGACACCAACCTCTGGGCCCCGCGGCTGTCGCAGCCGCGGGGCCCTCGCGCTGTCCCGTGCTCGATGCGGCCGGCGAGGGCGCTGGAGCGCCCGCCGTGCCGAACTGGGGCTCCGCCTCTCCGCGACGCGGTCCAGGGCCGTGCTCGATGCGGCCGGCGAGGGCGCTGGAGCGCCCGAACCGAGGCTTCGCCGCCCCACGACGCGGTCCACGGCCTACCATCCGTCCGCACCACGCCATGAGGATCCGCACCTGGGCGTCCGCCCTCCCCGTCTCCCTGCTGGGGCTCCTGGCGTGCGCAGGTGACGAGCAGGCCGGACCGACGACGCCGGGGACCGTCGAGCTGTCCGACCTCCCAGCCACGCTCGTGCCCCCGCCCACGTCGCCGAGCACGTCGACGACGTCGACCACGATCCCGCCGACCACGACCGTCGAGGCACATTCGCTGATGGAAGAGCTCGCTCCGCTCGTCGGTGACGACGGCTCCTTCCAGGTCGACGACGCCCGCTTCGGCCTCCTCGTCGACGACACCGGGCGGCTCGGGGTGCGGGTACCCGAGGTGTGGCCCGATCGGGCGACGGCCGCCGGCGTCCTGCCCGACGGGTCCGCCGCGCCGTACCTCGCGGCGTCTCCGGACCTGACCACGTTCCTCGACAGCTACGGCGCGGCCGGCATGGCGCTCGTCGTCCTCCCGCCCGAGCGAGATCCGGCGACCGCGCTCGAGGACTACACGTTCCAGGAGGACTGCCAGGGCGGCCCGTCGACGCCGTTCACGACGGAGGACCTGACGGGGGAGTACATGGTGTGGAGCGACTGCGGTGGCCTGCCGACGGACATCGTCACCGTGGCGGCGCGTCCACCTGACGGCTCGTTCACCGCGGTGCTGCTGATGCAGATCCTGACCGACTTCGACCTGCGTGTCCTCGATGAGGTGCTCACGAGCTTGAGCGTCGAACCGTGATGTTCGTACTCGCCGCCTCCGGTGGCGTGCCAGCGTCTGACCCATCTGCCTTGAATGCCCGCGACCACTAGCCTGGCCCGGCAATGACTCTGTCGATCGGTGCACTGCGCGGCGCGACCAGCGGTCGCGGCCAGATCGACCACCGGCTCGCCCGCCAGCACCTGATCAACGAGTACCGGCGCGGGCGGCTCAGCCAGGAGCAGGTCTGCGACGCCCACCCCGAGCTGATCCGGGCGGCCACCAACGTCGGCACCGAGTCACAAACCATCTGTCCCATCTGTGACGAGGCCCCGCTGCGGCTCGTCACGTACGTGTTCGGCCCGCGCCTGCCTGCCCACGGCCGCTGCGTGACCACGGCGAAGGAGATGACCGCGCTGAACCGCCGCAAGGACGAGCTGTCGGCGTATGTCGTCGAGGCGTGCGTCGAGTGCCACTGGCACCACCTGCTCCGGGTGCTGCCGGTCGGCGGCCGCTGACGTCTGCTGTCTCGCCAGACCTTTGGTCGACCGTCTCAACCGCACGCTGACTGGGGCAGGGCTGGTCGTTGCGCTCCTGCTCGGGGCAGCGTGCAGCTCCGACCCGAGTGACGCCACCACGGCGACGACTGCCGCACCGACGACAACCGCCGCACCGACCACGACTGCCGCACCGACGACGACCGGCGTGCAGCCCGTGGGCTTCACGACCACTGCGGCGACGGTGACGGCGGCAGACGGCGAGGTCTGCGAGGTGTGCCTGTGGGTGGCGGCAACGGCCGACCAGCGCTCGCGCGGCTTGATGGGGGTCACCGACCTCGGCGGCGCCGACGGCATGGCCTTCGTGTACGACGCGCCGTCGACCGGCCAGTTCTGGATGCGCAACACCCCGACCCCGCTGTCGATCGCCTTCTACGCCGCCGACGGCACGTTCGTCTCGGCGGCCGACATGGAACCGTGCCTCACCGGACCCGAGGCGGACTGCGCCCGCTACGCCGCGGCCGGTCCCTACACGACGGCCATCGAGGTGCCCGCCGGCAACCTCGACGAGCTCCTGATGGCACCCGGCAGCACTCTCACGCTGCTGAACACGTCCTGTCCGTAGAAATCGTTCGTTGTGAAGCGATCGCGGCAAACAGAACGGGCTCCCCGGAGGTTGTGACACCCCGCGTTCATGCTGCGGGCCGTGGATGCGTCGGTACACTCGCCGAGTCATATTCGCCCTGCCCCGTCGAGGGGCCCCGGCGGCCACGCGCATCCGGGTCCGAAGGGAGGTACCTCACGCATGATGCGTGCGTACGAGTTGATGGTCATCATCGATGGGGACATCGATGATCCGAAGGCCCAGTCGTGGGTCAAGACGGTGACCGATGGGATCACCGCCGCCGGCGGTTCGATCCACGGCAAGCCCGACTGGTGGGGGAAGCGGCAGTTCGCCTACCCGATCAACCGCAAGGAGACCGGCTACTACCTCGTCGTCGAGACCGTCGCCCCGCCGGGTGCGCTCGACCAGCTGGAGCGGACCCTGCGCCTCGCGGACGACGTCGTCCGCCACAAGCTCATCCGCCTGCCCGAGGCCGAGGCCGAGCGTCGTGGCATGACGGGCGCCGCGGCCTGACGCGGCGGACCCCGGAAGGACCCAATCACATGGCAGACAACACCATCACCCTGGTCGGCAACCTGACTCGCGACCCCGAACTGCGCTACACGAGTGGCGGCCGTGGCGTTGCCAGCTTCGGCGTCGCCGTCAACCGCCGTTACCAGGTCAACGGCGAGTGGCAGGAGCAGACGTCGTTCTTCAACGTCGTGGCCTGGGGGACGCTCGGCGAGAACGCCGCTGGCTCCTTGAACAAGGGCAACCGCATCCTCGTCTACGGGCGCCTCGAGCAGCGTACGTGGGAGACCCAGGAAGGCGAGAAGCGCTCCGTCGTCGAGGTCGTCGCTGACGAGATCGGCCCCAGCCTGCGCTGGGCGCAGGCCCACGTCGAGAAGACGTCGCGCTCCAACGCCGACGGCAGCGGTGGCGCTCCGGCGCCGACTGGTGGGCGCGCCCCCGACCCCGTCTACGGCGACGAAGAGCCGTTCTGACCCCCAAACGAGGCAAACCAATGGCCAGCAAGAAGAACCGGGCGAGGGCGTCGAAGGACACGGCGCCCCGCAAGTACAAGAAGAAGACGAGCGCGCTCATCACCGAGCGGGTGACGTATGTCGACTACAAGGACGTCGACCTGCTGTCGCGCTTCATGAGCGACCGGGCCAAGATCCGCAATCGCCGCGTCAGCGGCAACGACGTGCAGCAGCAGCGAGAGGTGGCCAACGCCATCAAGGTCGCCAGGGAGATGGCGCTGCTGCCGTATGCCCGCCGCGTCTCCACGCAGCGCACCCGCCCGCCACGCGAGGGACGGACCGGCCGAGACCGGGACGCCGAAGCGCGGACCGAGGCGATGGGGCGGGCGCCCGACGAGCTGGTCAACGACGAGGCGGTCGAATCGGCCGACACCGCGGGTGCCGAGCCCAACGGCACCGACACGGAGGAATGACGTGAGGATCATCCTGCGCGCCGACGTCGACGGCCTCGGCAAGCGCGGCGACATCGTCGAGGTCGCCGCCGGCTACGGGCGCAACTACCTGCTGCCCAAGCAACTGGCGTTCCTTGCCACGCCGGGCGCTGTCGACCAGGCCGCCAAGATGCGGCGCTCTCGCGACCTGCGCGACGCCAGCGATCGTGAAGCCGCCCAGACCGTCGCCACGACGCTCGTGCCGAAGATCATCACGATCGAGGCCAAGGCCGGCAACGAGGGCCGCCTCTTCGGATCCGTGACACACGCCGACGTCGTCGACGCCGTGCGTGCGCAGACGGGCATCGCGCTCGACCGCCGCCAGCTCGACGGTGACCCGATCAAGTCGGTCGGCCAGCACACGCTGACGGCCAAGCTGCACACCGACGTGTCGTTCCCGATCACCGTGGACGTGGTCCCGGCGTAGGTGACGGGACGGGGTGGACATGTCCACAGCCCCGTCCACACAAATCGACTGGTTGCCCACACAGAAACCGGGCGCGCCCACTGGTACCCCACATGATCAGGCTGGGAGGGTGTCCTGATGGAGCGGCGGGGAGATCGGCGCGATGCCCGGCGCCAAGACGAGGGGACCCGCCGCACTGGGTCACGCCTGCCGCCGCACAACCTCCAGGCGGAGGAGTCGGTGCTCGGCGCGCTGCTGCTTTCGCGCGAAGCGATCGGTGCCGTCAGCGAGCAGGGTCTGCGGCCCGACGACTTCTACAAGCCGGCCCACCAGCACCTCTTCGACGCCATCCGCGCCCTCTACTCGACCGGCGCGCCGGCTGACACGATCACGGTCGCCGACGAGCTGCGCCGGGCCGGGCTGCTCGAGCAGGTCGGCGGTGTCGAGGCGCTGCACGGCCTGCAGAACGCCACCCCGGCGATCTCCAACGCCGCCCACTACGCCCGGATCGTCCAGGACACGGCGGTCCTGCGGCGGCTGATCCACGTCGCCGGCGACATCGCCGAGCTGGCCTACGGCGAACCCGACGACGTCACCAAGGCAGTCGACGAGGCCGAGTCGAAGGTGTTCCGGGTCGCCGAGGAGCGCGTCGTCGACTCGACGCAGCTGCTCAGCGAGACGATCAAGGGGGTCATGGACCGTCTCGAGGAGACGTTCGCCCGCGGCGACACGATCACCGGGACGGCGACCGGCTACCACGACATCGACGAGCTGTTGTCCGGCCTCCAGCCGTCGACGCTGAACATCGTCGGTGCCCGCCCGGCGATGGGAAAGTGCGTGGCCTGGGACACGCCGATCGTCGACCTCGTCACCGGCGACGTGGTCACGGTCGCGGAGCTTGCCGAGCGGGCCGCCGCTCGGGGTTCGTGCTCGGTGCAGGCGCTGGGCCCCGACGGTCGTGTGTGCACGGCGACGGTGAGCGCCTTCGTGCACGACGGCGTCAAGCCGGTGTTCCAGGTGCGCACGGCCTCGGGCCGCAGCGTCAGGCTCACGGCGTCGCATCCGCTGCTGACTGCCGATGGCTGGCGCCCACTGGCTGACCTGGCCGTGGGGGAGGAGATCGCCGTGCCCGGGCAGCGATCCGAAGTCGCGTCCGCCCGCCAGCCGCCGGACCTCCTGCCGCTCGCCGTGTGGGGAGACATCGCCAAGGCCATCGCCGACGACGGCACCTACCCGAGGAGGCTGCGCCTACGCCGCGAGACCGTGGCCCGTCTGGCCGAGACGCTCGACGACGATCAACTGCGCTGGTGGGCGTCGCCGGATGTGCGGTGGGAGCGCATCGTCGCCATCGCGCCGGCCGGTGAGACCGAGGTCATCGACATCACCGTTCCGCACTTGCACAACTTCGTCGCCGCCGACGTCTACCTCCACAACACGGCGTTCGGTCTGGGCATGGCGACGCACGTCGCGCAGACCACCGGCCGGCCGGTCCTCGTGTTCTCGCTCGAGATGGGCCACAACGAACTGACCCAGCGCATCCTCGCCAGCGAGGCCAAGGTCGACTCGATGAAGATGCGCAACGGCCGGCTGACCGAGTCGGACTGGGCGAAGATCGGCCGGGCGATCGGTCGCCTCGAGGTACCGCTGTTCCTCGACGACAACCCACGCGTCACGGTGATGGAGATCAGGGCCAAGGCGCGCCGCCTCAAGGCTCGCCACGGTGGTCTGGCGCTGATCGTCGTCGACTACCTGCAGCTGATGAGTGGCGGCGGCAACCCGGAGAACCGCCAGCTCGAAGTCAGCGAGATCAGCCGCAACCTCAAGATCCTCGCCCGCGAGCTCGAGGTGCCGATCGTCGCCCTCAGCCAGCTCAGCCGCAACCTCGAATCCCGGGGCGACAAGCGGCCGATGCTCTCGGACCTCCGCGAGAGCGGATGCCTCACCGCCGACACGGAGCTCGTGCGAGCCGACACCGACACGCGGGTCACGCTCGGCGAGCTCGTTGCCGCCGACGCGCGTGACGTTCCGCTGTGGTCGATCGACGAGCGATACCGCCTCGTGCCGGCCGCGCCTCGTGAAGGCGTTCGCCAGTGGCACCAAGCCGGCGTTCCGCTTGGAGTTGGCGTCCGGCCGGCGGATCGAGGCGAGCGCCAACCATCCGTTCCTCACGATCGGGGGATGGCGGCCGGTCGACTCGCTGCTGATCGGTGAGCACCTCGCCAGCTCACGGCGCTGGCCGGGACCGGCCGAACTCGACACCCTCCCGCCGGTCGTCTGGGAGCACGTGCTCGAGAAGGCACTGCCGGCGGCCGGTGTCAGCCGCCAGCCAGCTCGCGGCGGCGCTCGGCATGCAGTACTGCGCCGCATCGTTGCCTCACTTCCGCCTGTCTCGAGTCCGGCTGGCCACGATCGCCGCGCTGACGGGCGACCCGTGGCTGCGCGACCTGGCCGCTTCGGACGTCTGCTGGGATCGCCTCGTCAACATCACGCCGCTCGGAGAGCGGCCTGTGTTCGACGCCACGATCGAAGGCACCCACAACTTCGTCGCCAACGGCATCATCGCCCACAACTCGCTCGAGCAGGATGCCGACGTCGTGATGTTCCTCTACCGCGACGAGGTCTACAACGCGGAGTCATCTGACAAGGGTGCGGCCGAGGTGATCGTGGCCAAGCACCGCTCCGGGCCGATCGGCACCAAGCGGCTCGTCTTCCTCGGCCAGTACACCCGTTTCGACAACGCCGCTCGCGGTGTCTGATCGGGTCTCCGACGTGGACGTCGCGGCCTACCTCGGCCGTCTCGGCCTCGACGCCGAACCGCCGTCGGTCGAGGGGCTACAGCGCTTGCACCGGGCGCACGTGGAACACGTCCCGTACGAGAGCATGTGGATCCACCTCGGTGAGCGGTGGGACCTCGACCCCGCCGACGCAGTCCGCCGCATCGCCCACGACGGTCGCGGTGGCTACTGCTACCACCTCAACGGCGCGTTCTCGGCGCTCCTCGCCGCCCGCGGATACCGAGTGAGCCGCCACATCGGCGGCGTCCACGGACCAGAAGGCCCGAATATCGCGGCGCTCACGAATCACCTCGTCCTCGTCGTGTCCGACCTGCC
This sequence comes from uncultured Acidimicrobiia bacterium, assembly GCA_963774125.1. Taxonomy (GTDB): domain Bacteria; phylum Actinomycetota; class Acidimicrobiia; order Acidimicrobiales; family Ilumatobacteraceae; genus JALZMG01. Next base: position 1,356,099 of record CAVZDR010000005.1, on the reverse strand, counting down.
AACGGACGCCAACCCGGGCGGTCGCTGGTACGTGGACGTCGGCCTCGGCGATGCCCTGTACGAGCCCATGCCCATGGTTCCCGCCACGTACGTGCAGCCGCCGATGATGTTCCAGCTGGCGGCCACCGATGACGGAGTCGGCGACTGGCACCTCGCCCACGATCCGGCCGGTTCGTTCACCGGCATGAGCTTCCGTGAGGGTGACGTCGGCCTCGACGTCTTCGCCGACCGGCACGCGTACCTGTCGACGTCACCCGAGTCCGGTTTCGTTCGTGTCTGCACCGTGCAGCGCCGTCACGCGACAGGGGCGGTCATCCTGCGCGGCTGTGTCGTGACGCGCTGGTCGGTCGACGGCACGGCAACGGAGACGATCGCCCGCGGCGCCGACTGGTTCGCCTTCGTCGTCGACGAGTTGCAGCTGTGCCTCGACGGCGTTGCGCCAGAGGCGCTCGACGCCCTGTGGGCCGCGATCTCCGCCTCGCACCGGGCGTGGCTGGCCGATCCTGCAGCCGCCGATTGAGCAAGAATTCGGTGATGGTCGCTGAGCGTGTGGGTGCGGTGACCGACTGCAACGTCCACCTGTGGGATCAGGATCGCAACCCGGTCTTCTGGCTCACGGACCGAACGATGTTGCGGGGCATGATCGGCAACTACGACACGTTGCCCAACCAATACGACCTGGCGGACTACCTAGACGCCACGTCGGCGTTCGACGTGCGCGGCGTGGTGTGGTCCGACGCAGGCGCGGCGGACCCGGTCGCCGCGGCTGACTGGGCTCGAGCTCAGAACACCACGGGGCAGGTGATCGGACTCGTCGCACTCGCCGATCCGTTCGATCCCGGGTTCGACCAGCTCGTCACGAGGCTGGACACGAACCCACTGGTGAGCAGCGTGCGGGTCCGGCTCGCCTTCGGCGCGGGTGCGGCGGCAGCACCTGCCGACGCCGACGACAGATTCCTCGACGGGCTGAGACGCGTGGCGGACCTGGGGCTGGTCGCGACCATCGAGGTAGGCGGCGCGCAAGTCGAGCACGTCGCCGAGTTGGCAGCCCAGCTCTCTGAGCTACGCATCGTCCTGGACCACTTCGGCTGGCCCGCCGACCTGTCCGACGCTGGGCGCCGTGCCCACCTCGAGCTGCTGCGACGAATCGCCGCCCAGCCGAACGTGTCGACGCGCATCGACGCGATCGGCACGATCTTCGGCGCGTGGGACACCGAGATGATCCGACCCTGGCTGCACGGAGTCGTCGAGGCATTCGGACCACAGCGCTGCATGCTCGGCTCGGACCTCCCGATCGAGACGCTGCGGTCCTCCTTCGCTCAGCTCTACGGCTCCTACGACGAGATCTTCAGCTCGTACTCCGACGACGACCGCCAAAACCTGTTCAGCGACACCGCGCTGCGGCTCTACGGCAAGGGGGCGAACCCCAACGGTTGACCCGCCGCCGGTTCAGACGAGACGCAGCTCGACCCCGCAGATCGTCGCCGCCTCGCCAGCACGGCTGCGGTCGGTGGCGACGAAGTCGACGGCGTCGATGCCCTCGCCGCGATGTCCCGCGGGCACGAAGCGCACGCTGTGGTCGATGGCGAGCTCCCGCCACCGGGTCTGCATCTTGTGCGGGTCCTCGGCGGAGACGTCCACGCCGGCGATGCCCGAGACGACGGACGTCTCGGTGTGGGCGCTCCACGGCCCGGCCCACAGCCACGAGCCGAGCGGTTCGGGCTGGTCGAGGGAGACGATCGCACCGCCGACGTCGCGCGGGTGGAGGTGACGACCGCGGATCTCGGGGAAGTCGCCGGACCACACGATCCGCACGCCGTGCTCGGCGACGTGCTCCACCCGACGGTCGAGATCGTCGACCTCGAAGATCGCCATGTACCCGCCGTCGCCACCGCGCTTGTCGAGCAGCCGTCCGGCGGTCGTGCCGTCGGCGGTCGGCGAGACGACCTCCAGGAACTGATCGCCGATGGTCATCAACGCGTTGTGCAGCCCGAACACCGCGACGCCCGGATCCTCGAAGCACACCGACACGCCGAGGAACGCGCAGAGCTCGTCGACCACGGCATCACGGTCGGCGGCGACGAGTGCGACTTGACGCAGGCGGATCACTCTCGGGACGGTAGGGCATCCGCCGATCGCAGCTGAAGGCGGCGGGCGCGGACAACAATGCGACGGTCGGTCATAGCGTCGTCCGCATGGTGGAGGTGATCGCCGGCCGCTATCGGCTCGGCGACTCCATCGGTGCGGGTGGCATGGCCCACGTGTTCGAGGGACACGACGACCGACTCGATCGGCGCGTTGCCATCAAGCTCGTTCCCACCGCGGCGATCGACCCAGTCGTGCGGGAGCGGTTCCGGCGCGAGGCACGAACATCTGCCCGCTTCACTCATCCCAACGCCGTCGCCACCTACGACGCCGGCGAAGCGGACGGCCAACTGTTCCTCGTCATGGAGCTCGTCGACGGACCGTCGCTGGCCCGCCAGCTGGCCGTCAAGGGTCCACTCGACGTCGGTCAGAGCCTGCACGTGGCGAATGCGGTGCTCTCTGCCCTGCAGGCCGCCCACGCCGCCGGGATCGTGCACCGCGACGTGAAGCCGGCCAACATCCTGCTGGGTCGCAACGGCGACGTGAAGCTCGCCGACTTCGGCATCGCCAAGCGACTGGACGACTACTCGTCCGAGCTGACCGGAACCGGCCACTTCGTGGGCACGCCGAAGTACCTCGCTCCCGAACAGCTCAGTGGGGAACCAGCCACGGCGGCGACGGACCTCTACGCGACCGGCGTGGTCCTCTATGAGATGCTGACCGGCGTTGCGCCCTTCGACGGAGGGACACCATTGGCCACGGCCGTCGCGCATCAGACGGCGCCTGTCCCGGATGTCCGCGCCGCTCGCCCCGACGTTCCGTCACACGTCGCCGTCGCGGTCGCCAAGGCGATGGCCAAGGACCCAGCTGACCGCTTCCAGACGGCCGCTGCGATGCCGCGCCGCCCTCGCGCAGCGTCCTCCGAGGCCGGCTCCCGTCCCAAGCGATCGCCGGTCGGCCATCTGGTGGATCGTGCCGGCCGTGCTGCTCCTCGCCGTCGGCGCCTTGGCGATCGCGTTCGGTCGAGACGACGACGATCCGTCCTCGACGGTGTCATCGACGGCGCCGACGACCGGCGCCCCCGCCGTCGTGCCACCAGAGACGGTTGCACCGAGCACAGCTGCGCCGACTCCTGCCCCGACGACCGCTCCTTCCACCAACCCTCCGACGACTGCCGCCCCGGTCGTCGCAGGGTCGATCGAGGAGCTCGTCGAGCTGCTCGACAGCAATCCCGACCTCTTCGGCGAGCGCGCCGAGCAGCTGCGGCGCGACCTCGAGCGGATCGCCGGCGGTCGAGGCAATGATCCCGGGCGTGCCAGGCGCCTTCTCGAGGATGCCAGCCGGTGGGTGGAGAACGGTGAGCTGAACCCTGATGTCCTCCCGCTACTCGACCAGCTGGTCGGTCCACTTGCCGTGGACGAGGATGAGGGCGATGGTGGCGACTGATCATCTGGGGTTCGTCTCGCACACCTGCCTGATCCGGCGAGCCTCCGACCAAGTCGGATTGGACTCCGGCATCATGACGGCGTGAACCCGCTCGGCGATGACCTGCTTGCCTGGCTCGTCCTCGCCCTCGGCGGCGCGCTGCTGGTCGGCAACGTTCTCGCCTTGGTCCGTCCGCCGCCGCAACCCCAGGACGAGAGCGCACTGGAGCGCACGCCCATCGCGCGGAGCATCGTGATGGCCGTCGTCGGCGGCGTCGCCGCGATCTGGGCGCTGGCGTCGCTCGTGACCTGACCCCTGGAATGCCGCCGGCGTTACGAATGCACCGGAGGTTCGTCCGCGGCCGGGGGCGGCTTGCGGAGGATCGAGTGGTCCCCGAACGGGGGACACCAACCCCACGTGAGCAGGTCTGTTTGCGTGGTTGACAACCGCCTGGCGGGGGTACTGACCGGCCCATGTTCGCGCGGCCTCACACCCGACGGTCGGCGAAATCACGCGGCGATAGCGTTCGGCTCGCTCTGAGGGAGGTCTGTTGGACGCGACGTGGTCGTTCGAGCGGGGGGGCGATGGCGAGGTCCGAATGGTCGTCCGTGGCGACCTCGACATCGCCGATGAGGAGCGCCTCGTCCGCGAGATCGACGCGCAGTTCGAGGGCAACGACTCCGCGGTCGTCGTCGTCGATCTCGGTGCGGTCGACTTCGTCGACTCGAGCGCCGTGCGGGCCTTCGTCCGCGCCCGCCGGTCACACGGACCACGCCTCATGATCGGCGTCCTGTCCGATCCGGTCCGGCGCGTCTTCGACATTGCCGGGGTGACCACGTTGTTCACGGCAGAGCACTCCGAGTGATGGCGTCCGACCGCGGTCCGACGGATCCGGTGCGCACCGACGACTCCTCGGAGCACTCGATGACGGTGCTCGCGCGTGAGACGCGGTCGGCCTCGAGAGCGCGCTCATGGTTGCGTGCGTTCCTGGACGAGGCTGGTCTGGCTGAGCCGGTTCAGGCCGATGCTGCGCTCGTGATGAGCGAGCTGGTGACCAACGCGCTGCGCCACGGTCTCGGCGAGATCGTGGCGAGAGCGAAGATCGGCGATGACGGGCACGTCGACCTGTCCGTGACCGATTCCGGATCGGAACAACCCGAGTTGCAGGCAGTCGACCCCGAGCGCGTCGGTGGTGTCGGCCTGCACGTGGTCGCTCAAGTCTCCGACGAGTGGGGAGTCGCGCGGTTCCCGGGCGGGAAGACCGTCTGGGCACGGATCGCCGTCCCCGGCCGCTGAGCTCAGCACGCGGAGGTCGGCACCCGAACGCCCCTCGGCTGGGTCGTCGCCGGATCGCCGAGGCGCTGCGCCCGCCCACCGAAGGCGATGGCCACGAGCAGGAACCACCCCCAGCCGATGACGAGGCCGGCCAGGACGTCGGTCAGCCAGTGCACGCCGAGCAGCGCTCGGCTGGCGGCGACGGCCACCGAGATCAAGGCCGCTCCGGACGCCAACAGCGCCCGTGTGCGCCGTGAGCGGTCCCGGCCGAGGATCAGCGCGACCGCTGGCCAGGCAGCCGCCGCAGCCGCGGTGTGGCCGGACGGGAACGAGGCGCCGCTCCAGCTCACGAGCCACATCACGTCGGGCCGGTCGCGGTCGACGAGCCACTTCATGCCGTTGACGATGAGCTTCTCGCCGATGATGACGACAGCGGCGAACACGAACACTTCGGCGTTGCGGCGACGAAGCCAGTCGGCCACCGAGGCGGCGGCAAGCGCCGCAACGACGACCCACGTCCCACCCAGTTGGGTGATCACCTTCAGCACGTCAATGGCCGCCGAGGTGGCGTGCTCGGCACCCCACACGGCGACGTCGTCATCGAGCTCGCCGAGCCATCCCGATTCGTCGATGTTGTCGAGCAGCAGCCCGACCACGAGCGCGACGACGAAGACGACGATCAAGCTCACCGTCAGGAGCAGTCCGCCGGCGGTGCGGCGGTCCAGGCGCCGGCGCAGGAACCGAGCCAAACGGGGACGCCGGTCGAGCGCCTTGACGGTCGCTCGCTCCTCGGCCGCGGGGTCGACGGGATCGGGCAGGGCCTGCGAGACCGACATCCCGAAGGCGATGACGCCGGCGCCCACTGCCACCAGCAGGACGACGAGCGTGATCGTCATTCGTGAGGACTGTGACGCGCCGACTTCGCCAGCGCATGGGCATCGGCCCGGCGCACCACGACCACGACGGCGATCACCGAGGCTGCGCCGAGTAGCGCACCGGCGATGACGTCCGTGAGGTAGTGCATGCCTCGGTACATCCGTGCCCATGCGACGATGATCGGCACCGCGACGATGACGACCACGACGATGACACGCGCGATCCGGTTGCGGACGCGCTGGAACACGACCACGGCGATGGCGCCGTAGGCGACGGCGGCGGCGACGTGGCCGGACGGGAAGCTGCTGTCGACCGGAGAGCTGTCGAGGCGCTCGACGTTCGGCCGCGGCCTGCTCACGATCCACGTCGTGGTGATGAACACCGACGCCTCGAGCACGAGCGCCGCGGCGACGATGAACGGTTCGCGCCACGAGCGCCACACGAGCAGCATGATCCCGGCGATGACGGCCGTGACGATGATCTTGACGGACGTTTCGGCGAGCATGCCGCCCAGGTGGGACCAGTCGTTGAGCCTGGGCGTTCGTTGGTCGACCAGCCAGGTGGCGACGTCATTGTCGGCGTCGGCAACAGCAGTTCCGGCCAGTGGGCCCGTGACGAGGAACCCGAGTCCCACCCAGCAGGCGGTCAGCAGGATGTAAACGGCGAGCAGCTCGACGGCCAGCGGGCCCGCCACAGCTCGCAGCGGAGGAGCCGGCCGCTCCTCGGCCACCTTCGCGGGTGTCCGCGTGTCGAAGTGACTGTCCGCCGCTACCTGGGCCATTCTCCCCGTACCTCCTTGGGACTGCGCGGCTACCCCTCGCCCGCCACGCACAAACGATGGAGAATGTCCGGGTGAGCGTCAGCTTCGACACTGACCCGTCGGAGTACCGCCACTGGCGGCTGGAGCTGGAGGGCGGCCCGGTGGCCACGCTCGTCATGTCCGTCCGACCGGATGCTGGGCTGCGCGACGACTACGAGCTCAAGCTGAACTCCTACGACCTCGCCGTCGACATCGAGCTGTACGACGCCGTCCAGCGGCTGCGGTTCGAGCATCCGGAGGTTCGTGCTGTCATCGTCACCGGTGGCTTGGACAAGGTGTTCTGCGCCGGCGCCAACATCCAGATGCTGGCGGGATCGAGCCATGGCCACAAGGTCAACTTCTGCAAGTTCACCAACGAGACGCGCAACGGCATCGAGGACGCCACCTCCAACAGTGGCCAGACGTGGATCGCCGCGGTCAACGGCACCGCAGCGGGCGGCGGGTACGAGCTGGCGCTGGCGTGTGACGAGATCCTGCTGGTCGACGATCGCGCTACCGCCGTGTCACTGCCCGAGGTTCCGCTGCTCGGTGTGCTGCCCGGCACGGGCGGGCTGACGCGACTGGTCGACAAGCGACACGTCCGCCGCGACCTCGCCGACGTGTTCGCCACCCGCGCCGAGGGCGTCAAGGGACAGCAGGCGGTCGACTGGGGCCTCGTCGACGCGATCGTCTCGCGGTCGGGCTTCGATGAGCTCGTGCGGAGCCGAGCCCGGGAGCGGGCGAGCACGTCGGACCGTCCGACGTCGTCGGCAGGCATCACGCTCACGCCGCTCCACCGCGAGGAGGACGGCGACGAGATCCGCTACGAGCACGTCACCGTCACGCTCGACCGCACGCTGGGCGCTGCCGAGGTGACCGTCGCGGGACCGACCGGCACGCAGCCACCGACGGGTGACGACCTGACCGCCGCCGGCGCATCGGCATGGGTGGTGGCGGCCGTCCGCCAGCTTGACGACGCGATCCTGCGGCTGCGGTTCAACGAGGCGGAGCTCGGCACGTGGGTGCTGCGCAGCGTCGGGGACGTGGAGGCGCTGGTCGATGCCGAGGCGGTGCTGGCCGACGAGCACTGGCTGGCCCGCGAGGTGCGGCTGTACTGGGCGCGGACGCTGAAGCGCCTCGACGTCTCGGCTCGCACGCTCGTCGCCCTGATCGAGCCGGGGAGTTGCTTCGCTGGCACGCTCGCCGAGCTGGCTCTGGCCGCCGACCGCACGCTGATGCTGGAGGGCACGTGGGAGGACTCGGCCGAACCTCCTCCTGCCATGCGTCTGACGGCGGCCAACGACGGCTGGTACCCGATGTCGAACGGGCTGACGCGGCTGGCCGCCCGCTACTGGGGCCACGACGATCGCCTCGCTGCGGCGCGCGACCTGCTGGGCAAGGACCTGTTGGCAGGAGAAGCGATCGGCGCCGGCGTGGTCACGGCTTCGTTCGACGACCTCGACTGGTCCGATGAGGTGCGCCTGCTCCTCGAGGAGCGGGCCAGCTTCTCGCCCGATGCGCTGTCGGGGCTCGAGGCGAACACCCGATTTGTCGGACCCGAGACGATGGAGAGCAAGATCTTCGCCCGACTGTCGGCGTGGCAGAACTGGATCTTCCAACGACCGAACGCCGTGGGACCAGAGGGCGCGCTGCGCCGCTTCGGCACCGGCTCCCGCCCGTCCTTCGACCGAGCGAGGGTCTGATGGACGTTGATATCAGCGCCAAGATCCCCAACAACGTCGATCTCGCCGGCGACCGACGACTGCAGCGGGCACTCGAGTCGTGGCAACCGAAGTTCGTGCAGTGGTGGCGCGAGCTCGGCCCGGTGGAGTTCCAGGATCTGCCGGTCTACCTGCGCACCGCCGTCGATGTCGGCCGGGAGGGTTGGGCCAACTTCGACTACGTCCACATGCCCGAGTACCGCTGGGGCATCTTCCTCGCCGACGCGGAACCGGACCGACGCATCGCCTTCGGCGATCACCGCGGTGAGCCTGTTTGGCAGGAGGTCCCGGGCGAGTATCGGGCGGACCTGCGGCGCCTTCTCGTGGTGCAGGGCGACACCGAGCCGGCGTCCGTCGAGCAGCAACGATCGCTGTGCCTGACAGCCCCGAGCCTCTACGACTTGCGCAACCTCTTCCAGGTGAACGTGGAGGAGGGCCGCCACCTCTGGGCGATGGTGTACCTGCTGCACCGTTACTTCGGGCGCGACGGCCGCGATGAAGCCGACGAGATGCTGGAGCGGCACTCCGGCGACCCCGATCACCCGCGCATCCTGGGCGCCTTCAACGAACCGACACCGGACTGGCTGTCGTTCTTCTTCTTCACGTACTTCACCGACCGCGACGGCAGGTTCCAACTGGCCTCGCTGCGCGAGTCGGGTTTCGACCCGTTGTCCCGCACGTGCGACTTCATGCTCAAGGAAGAGGCCCACCACATGTTCGTCGGGGCGACCGGCATCGGCCGGATCGTCGAGCGGACGGTCGAGTTGATGAAGGAGCACGACACCGAGGAAGTGCGGCCGTTCGGCGGCATCGACGTCCAGACGCTGCAGCGCTACCTCAACTTCCACTGCAGCGTGTCGCTCGACCTGTTCGGCGCTGAGACGTCGACGAACGCCGCCAACTACTTCGCCGCTGGCCTGAAGGGGCGGTTCAAGGAGGAAGCGCGTGACGACGACCACCGCCTCCACGACGCGTCGCGCACCGTGCCTCAGGTCACCGACGGGGGAGTCGGGGAGCGGGAGGCGCCGGCGCTGGCGGCGTTGAACGAGACGTTGCGTGAGGACTACCTCGCCGACTGCCGCAAAGGTGTCGACCGTTGGAACCGCACGCTGGCGGACGTCGGCCACGAGCTGCGCCTCCCGCACGTCGGCTTCAACCGTGCGGTCGGCACGTTCTCGACGCGACGGATCGCGCCCGACGGCACGCTGCTGACGGATGACGAGTGGCAGTCCGCAGTCGACGGCTGGTTGCCCACCGACGACGACCGCACGTTCATCGAGTCGCTGATGGTCGGGGTGCGGGAGCCTGGCAGGATGGCCGGCTGGCTGGCGCCGCCGTCAGCGGGCATCCACGCCAAGCCGGTCGACTTCGAGTACGTCAAGCTGTCCTGAGGGAGATGGGGGCGATGGGGGCCTACAACGCGACCACGTGGCTGCTCGACCGACACGTCGAGGAGGGCCGTGGGGCGCGGACGGCGATCCGCTGTTCCGGCTCGGCGCTCAGCTACGGCGAGCTGCAGGGTGAGACGTTCCGTGCCCAGCACGCCCTCGCTGCGCTGGGCATCGCGGCGGGCGACCGCGTGGTGCTCGTCGTCAACGACGAGCCGGCGTTTCCGGCGTGGTTCCTCGGCGCCATGCGGGCGGGCGTCGTTCCCGTCGCCGTGTCGACGATGCTCACCTCCGACGAGCTGGCGGCGATCGTCGCCGATGCCGGCGCCCGTGCCGTCGTGGTGTCACACCCGTTTGCCGACCATCTGGCCCGCATCACGACGACGGCGTCCAGTGTCGAACATGCCGTCGTGATCGGCGGAGCAGGCGGTGACGTTGGCGTGCCGGTCCACGCGTGGGGCGACTTCGACGCTCGCACGGAGCTGGTGCGTGCCGACACCGGGCCGGACTCCCCGGCGTTCTGGCTCTACAGCTCGGGGACGACCGGGTTGCCGAAGGGTGTCGTACACCGCCACGGCAGTCCGCAGGCCACCGCCGAGACGTATGCACTTGGCGTGTTGCGGGTCAACGAGGACGACCGCTTCCTCTCGGTCGCCAAGTTGTTCTTCGCCTACGGACTCGGCAATTCGCTGACGTTCCCGTTCGCTGTCGGAGGAACCGCCATCCTGTGCACGGATCGCCCGACGCCGGCTGGGATGGTCGAGCTCATCGAGGCCGAGCGGCCAACGCTGTTCTTCGCCAGCCCGGGCTTCGTCGCCGCGCTGCTCGACACCGAGACGCCCGCTGACGCATTCTCATCGGTGCGGGCAACGGTCACCGCCGGCGAGTCGCTTCCCGCCGACCTGCACCGGCGGTTCACCGAGCGTTTTGGCCACCCGGTACTCGACGGCATTGGATCGACGGAAGCGCTCCACATCTTCATCTCCAACACCCTCGAGGCGCAGCGAGCGGGCACGAGTGGCTGGACGGTGCCCGGCTACGAGGCGCGACTGCTCGATGACAACGGTGACGAGGTCGTCGCGATCGAGACGCCGGGGTACCTGAACGTGCGCGGGCCTTCGATCGCCAGTGGCTACTGGGAGCGCCCCGAGGCAACCGCTGCGGCGTTCCTCCCTGACGGGTGGTTGCGCACCGGCGACGTGTACACCCGCGGTCAGGACGACACGTGGACGTTCCTCGGGCGCAACAACGACATGATCAAGGCGGGCGGCATCTGGGTCTCACCCGCCGAGGTCGAGTCCGTCCTCGTCGAGCATCCCGACGTGCTCGAGGTCGCCGTCGTCGGCGAGCGCAACGAGGCGGGTCTCGAGGCCGTGGTCGCGTTCGTGGTGCCCCGCGCCGGCCACGACATCGATCCGGCGTCGATCGACGCGCACTGCCGCGCCCGCATGGCGTCGTTCAAGCGCCCGCGCCGACTGGTCATCGTGGACACCTTGCCGCGGACGGCGACGGGAAAGGTCCGGCGCTTCGCGTTGCGCGAGCAGTTGGTCAGCGCGAGCTGACGCGCGGACGCACGCAGGACGATCAGGATCCCGGCCGGGCGAGGTCGACCCGACTAGCGTTTCCCCGTTGCCGCGTCGACGGAGCACAGGAACCGCCCCAACCGTTGGCGGTGGTGGATCATTGGCGTTGCCGTCGTGGCGATCATCGCTGGTGGGGTGCTCGGCGGCTACCTCTGGCTGACCAGCGACAGCGCCGAGCCGGTGGATGTGCAGCAGATCGCGGCGAACTTCAGAACGACGACGTCGGCCGCTGCGCCGCCAATGACGCCGGCTCCGACGTCATCGGCCCCCGGTCCGACATCGGTGCCCGGTCCGACGTCCGAAGCCGACCCGACCACGTCGGTCGCCCCGACGACGACCCAACCGGCTGCCCCGATCGGCGTGTACGTCTACAACACCACGGGGCAGGAGGGAGTCGACGCGCTGGGTGGGAGCGAGCACGACTACCCGGCGGCGACGAGCATCTCGATGAGCGACCTCGGCAACGGGTGCCGGAGCATCCGCTGGGACGCCCTCGAGCAGCGCTGGTCCGACACGCAGGTGTGCCCGGGGCCCGACGGCTGGACCGTCACCGCCAAGACCGTCTTCCACTCGTTCTTCCACCAGGACGACGAGCGGGCGTACACCTGCCAACCTGGCTCGGTGGAACTGCCCGCCGACCTCACGCCGAACGTCACGTTCAGCGCCTCGTGCACGAGCGGCGGAACGAGCGCCAGCGGGGCGAGCACCGAGGACATCCAAGGACGCGTGATCGGTGACGAGGAGATCGTCGTGAACGGGCAGTCCGTCGACACGGTCCATGTCCAATACCAGATCGCCATCGGTGGGGAGACCGGCGGCCAGACGAGCATCGACCGCTGGTACGCCCGCGACGTGCCGATGTTGCTCGTCAAGGAGGTCAGCGACGAGCGCGACCACCTCAGAGGAGGTGGTCGGCACCGTGCACTACACCGAGCGCTACGAGCTCGTCCTGCAGAGTCTCGAGCCGATCGCGTGATCGACCTTCGTCGCTCCGTCCTTCTCTGCGCGGGCGCCTATGCCATCGGGTCGATCCCGTTCTCGAACATCGCTGCTCGCCGCGTGTCGGGTGTGGACCTTCGCGCGGTGGGCGAGGGAACGGTCTCGGGATCCGGCCTCTTCGACGTTGCGGGGTTCCGCCCCCTCATCGTGGCTGGGATCGGCGACGTGGCGAAGGGAGCGATCGGACCCCTGCTGGCCGGACCGCGGCACCCGGGCGTGGCTGCTGCGGCCACTGCGGCGGCAGTCAGCGGTCACAACTGGTCGCCATTCCTCGGCGGGGCCGGCGGACGAGGCATCTCGGTGGGACTCGGTGCGCTGGCCGTGCGCAACTGGCCGGGCAGCGTCGTCTTGCTGGCCGGGCCGGCGGTGGGGCGGATCATCGACCAGGCCGGGCTCGGCTCGTTCATCGCGGACGTGGCGCTGGTGCCGATCCTCCTGCGCACCCGGGGCTGGAAAGGTGCGCTGGCGGGCGCCGCCGTCCTCGCTCCGATGCTGGTCAAACGCCTCGCCGGGAATCGGGCTCCGCATGAGCGGTCGCTGGCGGTCTACTTTCACCGTCTCGTGCTCGACAGCGACCCGGTGCCTCCCTCCCGACATCTCAAGGCCGTGAGCTGATGACCGTCACCGTCATCACCGACAGTGCAGCCGCGCTGCCGGCCGACGTCGCCGAGGAGTTCGGCGTTCCGGTCGTTCCACTGTGGTTGCACGTCGGCGCCGACAGCTATCGCGACGGCGAGCTGGCGCTGAGCGATTTCCTCGCCCGCCTCGATGAGCCGTGCAGCACGGCCGCGCCGTCGCCCGGCGAGTTTGCCAAAGCGATCGAGACCGCCGCCGAGAACGGGCCGGTCGTGGTGCTCACCGTCGCCTCGACGATGTCGAGCACGTACGCGTCGGCGCTCCTGGCATCGCGCCAGACGAGTGCCGATGTCACGATCGTCGACACGCGTGCGGCCGCCGGCGCCCAGGGACTCGTCGTGGTGGCGGCGGCCCGAGCCGCAGCGAAGGGCGCCAGCGTCGACGAGATCCTCGACGTGGCCCGGCTCGTCAGCGAGCGCGTCCGCCTCGTGGCGACCGTGCCGGACGTGACCCGCCTGGCCCGCAGCGGACGACTGCCGGCCGCCGCCGGCCGCCTCGGCGCGAGGATCGGCGCCCAACCGATGTTCGAGTTGCGCAAGGGTCGCGTGCGGCCGATGCGTCCGGCGTTCAGCCGCGCCGCCGCGCTCGACCGCATCGCCGAGCGGTGCGCTGGCGGGCGGCCGGGAGGTCGGCTCCATGTCGCCGTGCTGCACGCGCTCGATCCCGACGCGGCGGGCGTGCTCGTCGAGCGCGTCACCGCCCTCGAGCCGGCCACGTGCGTGGTTGGCTCGTTCAGCCCCGTGATGGTCGCCCACACCGGCGGTGGGTTGGCCGGCGTCGCGTGGTGGCGCGAACCGTAGGCCGCTCACCTCCATCTGGGTGGCCGTGGTCTCATGCCACCTTCTGGGTGGTCACAGCCTCGAATTCGAGACTGTCGCCGCCCAATTGGGCGCGACAGGACGCCGGCATCGATCAGCACGCTCCTCGGCGCGCCCGAGGGCGCGGCGGACCCGGTCCTCGGCCAGCGACATCGGATCGGTACCGGCGGTGATTCCCTCGATCGAGCGCATCGTCGGGTATCCGGCCTCGCCCTCCTGCTGCAGCTTGGCGGCGAATCCGCCGGCACGGATGTCGTCGAGCACCGCGACGAAGTGGTTCCGCAGCTGCTCGTGGTCGAGCTCGAGGGTGCGCAGGAAGCCCCCGTACTGGGCGGTGACCCCGTGCGCCGTGACCGAGCGGTAGAAGCCGACGTTGGCGAAGCTCTCGAACGTACGCGACATCTCGCCCGATTGGTACAGCTCGAGGACCATCGCCTCGGCTGGCAATCCAGCGCCCGTCCCGAGCTCGAACGCCAGCTGGATGGCCGTTCCGAGGTACGGCCCGACGGTTTGCTCGATGAACAGGTCGAGCGTCGCCTCCTGCGTCGCCGTGAGCTGCAAGGCCCCGACCTGCAGGGCGCCGACTGCGTCGGCGAGCGCGAGGAGCCGTTGCAGCGCCTGCCCGCTGGCGTCGTGCTCGACGGACACGTAGCTGGCGTAGCCCTTGCCGTCGACGACCGCGCGCCGCACCTCGTCGCCGAGCATGCGGGGGGCCAACATGAGCACGTCGATCTCAGCCGACGGGTCGACGAGGCCGTAGGCGAGGCAGTAGCCGGAGGCGAAGCAGACGGCAGCCCCGGCGCGCAGCGCCGGAGCGATCGACTCCCGGAACGCACCCGGGATCACCTCGTCGGCGATCAGCACGTACACGAGGTCGGCGGCAGCCACCTGCTCACCGATGTCACCGACCACGAACCCGTCGGCCTTCGCCGCGGCGCGGTAGTCGTCGTCGATGTTGCCGATCGTCACCGTCAGGCCGGCGTCGCGCAGGTTGCCGGCCATCGAGGCGCCCAGGTGCCCGAACCCGACGATGCAGATCGTCTGCCCGTCGAGCGCGTGGCGATCGCCGTCTCCCTGGCGGTAGAAGATCGGCTCGGTCTCTGCTCGCTCGTTCACGCCCAGATCGTGGCCGATCGCCGCTGCCGTCCCGCGGCACCTGCTGCGGGACCGGACGCCGGCGTCAGATCGCGGACCGCGGGGGCGGCGCCCCGGCGAGGTGCTCGACGAACCATTCGGCGGCCAACGTGGCAACGGATTCGAGCGCTCCAGGTTCCTCGAACAGGTGGCTCGCCGCCGGCACGATGTCGATGCGATGAGGGCCGGAGAGCTGGCGGGCCGCCGCTCGGTTGAGCTCGAGCACGACGGGATCGCGTTGACCGACGATCATCAAGGTCGGTGCGTTGACGTGCGGTAGCGCGTCGTCGGCGAGATCGGGCCGACCGCCTCGCGACACGATGGCTCCGACGCGCCGAGGTGCACGCGCCGACGCGACCAGCGCCGCTGCTGCGCCAGTGCTCGCGCCGAAGAGCCCGATGCCGCCTGACGTCCCCAGTCCTTGTGCTTCGAGCCAGTCCACGGCTGCGATGAGCCGCGTGGCGAGCAGATCGATGTCGAATCTCAAAGCGCCGCTGTGGGCATCGCGTTGCTCCTCGTCGATCGTCAGCAGGTCCAAGAGCAGGGTTCCGAGCTGGCGGGCTTGCAAACGTTCGGCAACGAGTCGGTTGCGTGGGCTGTGGCGACTGCTCCCCGACCCGTGAGCGAACACGATGACGGCCCGACTCCCGTGCGGCGTGGCGAGATCTCCCAACAGGGTGATGTGGTCGGTCCGAATGGCGACCTCGCGAGCCGGGGGACGCTCCACTCCTACGGGCTACCCGACTCGCCGCGCGGTCAGTCGATGAGCTCCGAGCAGGCGGCCGCTAACCTGTCGACCTCCTGCGGATGTAGTTCAATGGCAGAACATCAGCTTCCCAAGCTGAATACGGGGGTTCGATTCCCCTCATCCGCTCTCGACGAAAGCCCTGGGTGAGACCGGCGCCATCGGGGCGAGCATCAGCACGCTGTTGGGTTCACCGCCGACGGCGGTGGCGTTTGGTGTCGGCGATGACGTCGTCGAGGGAGTCGTAGCGGGCCGTGCTGGCGGGCAGCGTCGGGCTGTCGGTGGTGCGCATGCCGTCGAGGATGAGGGTGAGGTAGCGACGCCAGTGGTCCGGTGTGCCGTCGAGCGCGCCGATCATGGCGAACACGGCGACGGAGTCTTCGGCGCGTAGCTCCGGCCGGATCACGCCGGCGTCCTTGGCCCGGTCGAACAGCTCGGTGACGGCGGCGACGAGGTCGGGCCAGACGCGCACCTTGTCGGCGGCCCGCCCGCGCCCAGCGAGCGCCTCGTAGAGACCGCGATCGGCAGCCTGGCGAGCGGCGGTGGTCTCGAAGTACCACACCAGCGCGCCCCACGGGTCCTCGATCACCAGCGCCGCCCGGGCATCGTCGAGGACCTGCTGCGTTGCCTCGCCAAGCAGTTCAGCGGCCAACTCGTACTTGTCGGCGAAGTGCCGATACGCCGTCCCCGTGCCGACCCCGGCACGGGCGGCGATGTCGTCGAGCGTGGCCTCGAGCCCACGCTCGGCGAACACCTCGCGGCCCGCCTCGATCAGTCGGGCCCGGTTGCGGATCGCGTCCTTGCGCGGCGCCCGCCTCGGCGCCGCGATCTCGGCTCGGTCGCCCTGCGCCCTCACACCACCCCGTGCTCGACCAAACTGCGACCGCAGGCCACCACGGCCTGGCGGGCCGGGCGAGGCTGCCAGCCGAGTACCTTGCCGGCCTTCTCCGTGGTGTGCCGGTGGCGTCGCCCCAACCCGGGCAGGACCCCCGCGAGTTCCGGCTTGCGACGGGCCATCAGCTTCAGCACGACGTCGGGCACTGACTTGGTCGGCACCCTCGCCGCGGCCGCGCCCAACTCGGCTCGCAGGGCCGCGGCCATGTCAGCCATCGTCACCAGCTGTCCCGTCGCCAGGAATCGCTCGCCCGCCGCGTCGGGCGTGGCCATGGCTCTGATGTGCGCATCGGCGACGTCGCGCACGTCGACGACCTCCAGCCCGATTCGTGGCAGCCGGGACATCTCGCCGCGCAGCATCCGCCCGATCACCTGCACCGAGCCGAGCTGGTCGGCGCCGAGGACCGGGCCGAACACCGCCCCGGGGAGGATCGTCGTGAGCAGCTTGCGGTCTCCCAACTCGTCGACCAACTCCCACGACGCCAGCTCCGCCAGCGTCTTCGACCGACGGTACCCGTCCACCCCCGGCGCATCCGGATCAGTCCACAGCGTCTCGTCGGTCACCGAGTCGTCACGGTACGACGCCGGGCTCGACGCGTTCGCCGCCGAAGTCAACACCACCCGCTCGACACCCGCCGAGTGAGCGGCGTGCAGCACCCGCCGGGCACCACCGCGCGCTGCGGTCAGCATCGACTCCGCCGTGCCGGTTCCGAGGGGTGATGCCGGATGCACCACATACCGGCATCCCTCGACTGCCGCGTCCCAGCCATCATCGGCCGTCAGATCGGCGACGACGAAACCCAACCGGTCCCCCGGGTCGACCGCCTCACCGAGCCCGGCGCGCACCGCGTCGGTGCGGCTGAGATCGCGCACCGTCGTTCGCACCGTGTACCCCTGCTCCAACAACTCAGCGATGCACCAGCGAGCGATGAACCCTGTCCCACCCGTGACCAGCACCGTGTCCATCTGGGCCTCCTGTGATTCGGAGACGCGATCTCCGTATGTGGAAGGAGCCTATCCATGAAGCGGAGGCAACTACTCCGATTTCGGCCTTGACGGCGGCCCGTAGGGTGCGCCCACATGTCGGATCTACTGCTGGCACGGACGCGTGCGCTGTGCCCGGTCTGTCTCCGCGTCGTCGACGGTGAGACAGTCGAGCGCGACGGTCAGGTCTGGCTCGTGCGGACCTGCGCCGAGCACGGGCCGGCCGAGTCACTGATCCTGGGAGACGCCGAGTGGTGGCGCTGGAGCCGGAAGTTCCTGCGGCCCGGCCGACGACCAGCGGTCGCGGCGACCGAACGTCACCACGGCTGCCCGTACGACTGCGGCTTCTGTCCGGATCATCAGCAGCACGCCTGCGTGACGGTGTTCGAGATCACCGAATCGTGCAATCTGCGGTGTCCCGCCTGCTTTGCCGGGGACGCTCACCCGGTGCATGCCACGCTCGACGATGTACGGGCGATGGCTCGCGCGTTGCTGCGCGCCGAGGGCGGCCACGCCGATGTCGTGATGCTGTCCGGGGGCGAGCCGACGCTCCACCCGCAGTTCCTGCAGATCGCCGACGAGCTGCGGTCGCTCCCGATCGAGTATCTGATCGTGAACTCCAACGGCACCCGGCTGGCCCACGAACCCGGCTTCGCCGACGAGATCGCCGCACGCGGCATGCTCGTCTACCTCCAGTTCGACGGGTTCCGGCCGGAGACGTCACGCGTTCTCCGTGGTCGAGAGGACCTCGTCGACGTGAAGCTCCGCGCCCTCGACAACCTCACCGCAGCAGGGGCCAGGGTCGTGCTCGTCGGAACGGTGCTGAAGGGGGTCAACGACGACGAGGTGGGCGACATCGTCAGGTTCGGCGCCCACCATCCCGCGGTGCGGGCGGTGTCGCTGCAACCACAGTTCGGTGAGGGCCGCCACGTCGCGTTCGACGCTGGCGACCGGATGACCGTCACCGATGTCATCGACGCGGTCGCCCGGACCTCGGACATCTTCTGCCGCGAGGACTTCGTGCCGATCCCGTGCTGTGACCCAATGTGCACGGCGGCGAGCTACGCCTGGGTCGACGGGGACAGGGTCACTCCGGTGACACGCATGGTTCCGGTGGAGACGTACCTCGAGTACCTGGAGAACGCGTCGATGCCGAACCTCTCCGACGCGTTTCGTGAGGACGTCGCCGAGATGCGCGCCGTGCTCGATCGCCTCTATTCCAAGTCCTCGCCGCACGGCAGCGACCGGCAACGCGACGCGTTCGTGTGCGCGTGCGAGCCGCTGGTCGCCGAGTTCGACCGGGTCGCCGACCTGCCCGGCGAGGTGTTCGCCGTGACCGTCGAGCAGTTCATGGACCGCGACATGTTCGACGTCGAGCGCGTGACGAGGTGCTGCATCCAAGAGGCGTTGCCCGACGGTCGCATCGTGCCGTTCTGCGCCTACAACACGTTGTACCGCTTCGCCCCGGACCATCGACCCACCCCCGGCCAGCTGACACCCGGACGCCAACCCGTCCTCGTCCAGCTCGACCACCGCACCACGTGACGAGCTCCACGACAACCGATCCCACGCCGGCAGGTCCGCAACGCGCGCCGATCCCACCCGGTGACCCGACCGCGCTGAAGTGCCAGTGCGCCGATCTGTGGTCGAATCCGGCGGCCCAGCTGCTGCTCGGTCCGGCCCTGCGCCCGGGAGGCGAGGCGCTCACCTCCCGCCTGTTGTCCGGTTGTGGACTCCGTCCGGGCGCCGTCGTCGTGGACGTGGGGTGTGGGCCGGGCGCGACGCTCGCCGCGATCACCGCCAGCGGTCACCGTGGCGTCGGCATCGACTACAGCCCCGCGCTGGCGCGGGCCGCCGCATCGCCGGGCATGCCGACGGTGGTCGGCGATGCCGAGCGCCTGCCGCTCAAAGATGCAGCCGCCGACGCCGTCGTCATCGAGTGCGTGCTGTCCGCGCTCCCCGACAAGGGACGCGCACTCGATGAGCTGCACCGGGTGCTGCGATCGAACGGAGCACTCCTCCTCACCGACATGACGCTGCGCGCCGAGTTCCCCGAGCCGCTCAACACCGCGCTGGCCTGGGTGGCTTGTGCCGCCGGCGCGCTCAGCGTCGTCGGCTATGGCGACCTTCTGGATGCCCACGGGTTCACGGTCACGACCTCGGAGGACCGTACGACGGACCTCGCTGCGATGGTTGCCAAGGCGCGCCGCAGACTTGCTCTCTTCCGCGGCGCGGCAGGTGTCGGGCTGCTTCCGCCGCTCGAGGACTTCATCGGTCCCGAATTCGCCGCGATGGCGGCGACCGTGCTCGGCCACACCGACCTGAACGAGGGGGCCCGCCACGTCCTCGCGCAAGTCGGAGACGCCGTGAGCGACGGCGCAATGGGATACGTCGCCATCACGGCCTCCCGCCGCTGACTCGACGTCGCTCAACGCTCTCGGTGCTGCGTCTCGCGCCGCCGGTGTGCCATGGCGCGGGCCTCAGCCGCTGCCTTGGTGTCGGCGAGGTGGCGCTCCACGATCGACAGCCAGGTCGGTGTCACCCAGTACCGCCCGGCCAGCCGTCCGAACACCCAGAAGTCGATCCCCAGCTCACCTCGATACACCAACTCGGTGCTGCCGTCGTGTTCTGACAGTTCGAAGGTCTCCAGCGCATGCGGCACCGGACCGCGTAGGTGGCGGAACGAGATGCGGTGGGGCGCTTCGAACCGAACCGACTCCACGGTCTCGGCGGTCCAGAACGCCACCTTGCTGCGGTGGAGCGCGACCACCATGTCGGAGCCGCGCTCCAGGACCTCCAGCGTGTCGGCGAGCGGGCGAGGTGTGCGACCGAGGTAGGGGGCCGAGAGCAGCTCGAAGACCACGTCTCGAGGGGCGTCGATCAGGGCGGTCACGGGGCCCAGCTCGTGGAACGTGCGGCCCACCCCGGCATCGAGCGTGAGCTTGCCGCGGGTCATCCACGACAGCAGCGTGCAGACGCCGCCGACGACGGTCCCGGCCAAGACGACGACGACCATGCTCAACCTCAGGTGGCCCGCGCAGTCGGCCTTCTCGTCGGCAGGTGCGCGGTGATGACGACGGTGCCGCCCTCGTCGCGGCGGATCTGGACGAGATCGCAGAGCTGGTTGACGATCCATAGCCCGCGCCCGTCTGCTTGTTGCGGCGTGGGGCGTAGACGCCCCATGAGCGGTGCACGAAGCGAACCGCGATTGCGGGTCTGGCAGACGATGCGGTCCTCGACTCGCCACATGGAGAGCTCGCCGCAGCCATCGCCGTGACGGATCGCGTTCGTGGCGAGCTCCGAGAGGACCCATGACAACGCGTCAGTGTCGTCACGCACTCCGAGCGTGCGGGCGTGGGCGACGCCGGCACGTCGTACGTCGCCGGGCTGACGCATGTCGAGCGAGAATCGCGCCGCGCCGGCCGGCGGGGCGGACGGCACGTCGGCGAACACGGTGGCGGTCACGCGGGCGTGGTCGTAGTGGTTGCTCCGGGTGGTGTGGGCGTCGTGTCGGACCATGGGATGGGATCGATGAGCCTTCGCAACAACGTGTGGGGCCAACGCCATGGTGTCGTAAGGACACCTCAGCCAGAACGACACGTCGTGGTCGAACGCAACGTTGAGCAGCGCTTCATGGCGGTGGCATTCGTCGATCTCGGCGGAGGAGCGTGTCGGGTAGATCGGCTCACCGAGCCCGCGAACGCGCGTGCCGTCGAGACGATGGGCGTCGACGAAGTCGACCCAGGCAGCCATGATGCACGCCGGATTCCGGCCGATCGTTGCCATGTCGACGAACGAAACGCCGCCGCCGTTGTGGGCGCCGAGCAGCGTCGCGCAACGTGGTGAGGTGGTCGCTCGGTAGGGCGACGAGGGTCGGTTCCCCGTTGTCGAGCGCTTCGTGGAGGAAGGGGAGCGTCGCCGCCACGAACGCGTCCTCACCTGCGTAGAACACCGCCTCGTGCTGGTATCCCTGCGTGGTCACGCTGCCGCGAACCACGTGTCATCGAAGCCGCACATGGCCCACAGGCGTCGCACCTGCGCGGTCGCGCCTGTCAGCACGACATCGTGCCCGGCGGCGCGGCGAATCCGCAGGGCGTCGTGCAGGATGAACGCCGATCGCCCGTCGAGGAACCGCAGGGCCCTGACGTCGATCGCGTCACGATCACCGTGTGGAAGCCCGGCGAGCACGTCGCTCAAGACCGGCGACGTCAACCCGTCGATCTCGCCTTCCAACACGACGACTCCGTCGGCACCACACCAGACACCGAACTCGGCATCAGCGGCGTCCGTGTGGCGCAAGGGGTGAACGCACACCACGGCGTCGAGATCACGGATCCGCGTGGCGTCGAACAGGCACAGCGGCGCGAGTGGCTGCCGAGCGATGTACCGATCGGCAACCTGCTCCCAGTGCACGTGGTTCAACCGTCGACCGGGGTCAGCCACCAACGACGTGATGTCCGCCGCGACGCGGATGCCGTCGAAGCCGCTCTCGATGGCCGCCTGCACCGCCCGGTCGTAGATCGCGAGTTGCTCAGCGGGGTCGATCGGTCGGCTCAAGTCGTAGAGCTGAGAAGTCGGGAACACGGCGACCGCACCGCCGGCGACGAGCTCGTCGACGTCCGGGAGCGCCGCGAGGTCGGCCATCAGCTCCTCCGGCGACCGGTCCGCAATGTAAAACGCCTGCTGACCCAGACGCACACCGTCCGTGAGCCAGGTCACGATGGCGTCTCGTCGATCGTCGTCCGTGCAATAGCTCCAGCACACGTGGTCGGATCGGCCGAAACCCTCGGGAGACGTCACCACCCCGCTCGATCTCACGAGCGGAGATTATGCGTCACCGCATCGGTGCTCCCGTGCGCCGGGCGGCCGACGTTCGACGAGGACGAGGTCGTCTAACCGCGGCCTCGGAATGCTTGCCACGGCCCGTAGATGGCGAACGTGTGGCCGGGCTCCTGGATGTTTGACGTAGAGCGTCCGACCGTCCGGTGAGAACGTGGCGCCGGCGAACTCGCTGTCGTTGAGCCGGTTGAAGCCGAACGGGAACACCACACCATCGTCGGTGATGCCGACCAGCCACTGATCGTCCTCGCCGTCGGTGCCGGCAAGGGGCGTAGCCGTAGGGCGACACGGTGATGTTGTCGGGACCGTCGTGTGGCCCGCCGGCGGCGAACTGTGCAACGAGCTCGATCTGCTGCTCAGGCTCGTCGAGCCGCCAGATCTGGCCGCCGTGCGCGCCGACCGTGATGTCCTCCGGATCCTCCGCGTCGGGTCCGAGGGCGTACGAGGAGACGAACCCACACCGCTCCGACCCATCGCCGTGATCGGCGTCGGGTTCCCGCCAAGGACCGGGTCGACCTCGAAGACGTAGCCGTGCCGTCGCCCGAGATCGTCGAAGTTCTCTTCACAGGTCAGCCACGTGCCCCACGGCGTCGGCCCGCCGGCGCAGTTGTCGACGGTCCCGGCCAGGCTGACCTGCGCCGACTCCAGCCGGCGTGCTGGGTTGACGACCAGGGTCGTGGTTCCGCCGGCGACCACGTCGTGGTCGTAGGTCATCCCCGCCGCGTGAGGCACTGGTGGGAGACCCTCTTCGGCGACGTCGTCAGGCTCGAGCTCGTGATTGCGCACGAGCAGCGTCCGGCCCCGCCGGCCGGCGAACGCCGCCGTCGCCACGAGCGCGCCGACGCCGAATTGGCCGGGAACAGCGCACCGAGCGATCCGGAGCGGGCGAATCCGGCGCCAGCGCCGGTCAAGGTGAGGAAGCGACGTCGGTCGAGTGCCACGTCCCGCTGCTTAGGCCGCCCGGGTGAACGTGCGCCGACGGTGTGGTGAGCGCGGTGTCGCGGGCGGGCGAACTGTCCGTGCAGGACGCGAGACGTTGCTACACGATGTTCAACGTGTCGAGGAAGCGGCTCGCCAGCTGAACATCGCCGTCCAGCGTGGCGTGCTCCCGCCAATCAGCCCGCTTGGTGCCCCACACGACGAACGCGTCCGCGGGCGACCGGATGACCGCCGCGGCATCGGCGTCAACGGCGGATGCCTCCACGATGAGGCGATCATCGCTGGCCGGCCGGATCAGCCACTCGCCGCCGCCAGGACCCTCCAACCGAAGGCCGATCGGCCGATCGACGAAGCCGAACGCGTCACCCTGCATCTGCGGAAGGCCAGCGAGCATCCACCCGACGGCGGGACCGATGCGCACCTCGTCGGCCGGTGGAAGATCGCGCTGGATCGGCCCTCGCGGTGCGAGCACGTCGACGCGCAGGTGGCAGTAGACGTCGAAGGCGTAGGCGTCGGCGAGCTGGTGCATGTCGTACGTGCCGAGGTCGGCGACGGCGAGCGGGCTCGTTGCGAGCGGTGGTTGCTGCAATGCGTCCAACGTCTGCACGACGCGAGGGGCGTACGTCCGCAATTCCGTGAGCACCTGCTCCGGCGTCCACTCGATTCGCGGCTCGACGAGCAGATCCATCAGCCGCTCGGCTGGCATCGGCGGCAGCGGGTCGGGTGGTGGCGGCGACGGATCGGCTGTCTCCTTGAAGTTGGAGCTCATGTGGGCGGCCACGTCCTGTACCCGCCAGCCCGTGCAGCCGCTCGGCCGAGCCCACTCGTCGATGCTCAGGCTCTCGAAGACGTTCAACGCGTCGTCGATGCCGACGCGCACCGCAATCAGTGCTTCCTTCGACACGGCACCTCCCGCCGGTTGACGACTTCTGACGGCCGACGCTAGACGTCGCCGTGGATCGATCTGGGCGCCGTCTCTGACAGGGGCTGGCAGAGATGACGCCCAGATGCGTCGATGGCGGAAATGGCGCCCAGATTCCCGGTCCCTACGCCGGGCGGTGCCAGAGCTTGCCGTCGCTGGTGGCGGCGTAGAGGTCGTGGCCGATGGCGGTCATCCCGACGACGAGCTGGGCATGGCCGTAGCGGCGCCACGCAAGGTCGCCGGGGTACGGGCGCCGCCAATGCAGCCACCCGTCGGTCGTCGCCGCGACCAGGGCGCCGGGGATCGACGCCAGGCCGGCAACGAGCTGCGCGTGGCCGAGGTCGGACCACACGAGGTTTCCGGCGACGGGGTCGCGTCGAAGCAGCCTGCTGCCGCTGGTTGCCGCGTACAGCATCGAGCCGACCGTGGTCATCGAGACGACGGGCGGTGCGCTGCCGAGCGGCTCCCACGGCACGTCGACGCCGTGGAGTGGCCGCCGCCACAGCCGCCCGTCGGCCGTCGTGCAGAACAGCGCCCCGTCGCAGGCGGTGAGCGCAGTCACGTCGATGGCGTGACCCAGCTCGTGCCAGGGGACATCCTCGTGCACCGGCGGCCGCCACCACAGCTTGTCGTTCGCAGTTGCGGCGAACAGGCGGCCGTCCCAGCTGGCGAGCCCGACGACTTGGCTGGCGTGTCCGATGTGGGTCCATCCGACGTCGAGCAGGACGCGGTGTCCGTCCAGGAACACGTCCTCGGCGTGAATCGCCAGCGGACCCCGATGGCCATACCAGGCGAACGCCACGCCGCCCTCGTAGTTGCTCTTCTGCCAGTCCAACGGGAAGTTCGTCAACTGCACCGGCTGTTGCAGCACAGCTCGCGACGGGAGGTACGAGAGCTGGCTGTTGGTGTACCCGGCAACGCTGACGCGCTCGTAGGGCCACGTCGTCCGGACCCGCGCGGCGAGGTCGGTCGTCACTTCGTGGCCGCTGGCGACGAGCCGCCATGCGTGACTGCCGGCGCCGATCGTCATCGCCTGCAGCGGCGTTGGCAACGTGTCCGGGACGGCCACGCCGAGGGTGTCCATCCATGCCGCCCACCGTTGCAGGAGCGGCTCGGGGTTCCCGCGGGCGAGGTCGACGTTGCCAGCGATCAGCGGCTGCAGCGGAAGCTCGACGTCGCCGAGCCGGCAGCTGATCGACCCAGCCAGTTCGTCCATCGAGCCGCCGGCGACGCGATTGACGTCGGCGGCCAACTGGGTTCCCACCACGGGTGTGGCGACGCCGCCGGGCGGGATGCACGTACCGGCATAGCCCTGCACGAACACGGCGACTCCACCGCTTGCGGCTTCGATGCCGGCGCGGGCGTGGCCGACGAAGTCGGCCGAGATCAACGCGGGGTCGGCGAACGACGTCGGGTGACAGGCAGCGACGAACACGACGGCGATCGACGCTCCGTCGAGCCCCGTGATCCGCACCACGTCGAGCGTGCGATCCAGCAGCACTCCAGGGATCGCGTGGCGGTCGACTGCCACGTTCGTCGTCCCTCGACCGAACTCGATCGTCGCCGGGCGCAGTGCGGCAAGGGCGTCGTCGACAGCGCCGACGATGGCGTCCGCGAGCAGCGCCAGGTAGTCGGCGCGCGCATCGGCGACGCCCGGCTGCCACGTCGGGATGGAAACCGCCGTCGGTGCGGAATGCGTGTGACTGACGTTGAGGGCCACGTGGGACCCGGCCAGCCCGTGCGACGCCTCGAGCCGGGCCCGTACCTGCTCGGT
This sequence comes from uncultured Acidimicrobiia bacterium, assembly GCA_963774125.1. Lineage (GTDB taxonomy): Bacteria > Actinomycetota > Acidimicrobiia > Acidimicrobiales > Ilumatobacteraceae > JALZMG01. The sequence continues at coordinate 1,330,263 of CAVZDR010000005.1, read as the reverse complement.
CGTGGCCGGATCGAGGGCGCCGATGTCTGCCGTGACGAGCACGCAGACGTGACCGTCGTCGTCACGGATGCACACCGCGCGCGTGTCGAGCGGATCGGCGACGCCCGTGCACGGCGCGGATCGATTGCCGTATCCCCACAGCCAGATCAGTCCTGAGTCGATCCAATCCGGCGGCGGGGTGATGTCACGCCGGGCTGCGCCCGCCTGAAAACCCACGGAATCCCTCCTCCTCAGCGTTGGTGCAACGCGTCCCAGATCACCTGCGGGCTGAGCGGCAGCGTGCCGAGCCGGTCCGCGACCTCCGGCAGGGCCGCGGAGACGGCGTTGGCGACACACGCCATTGCGCCGTTCGTCCCGCCTTCGCCCATGCCCTTCATTCCTCCTGGCGTGTACGGCGACGGCGTCTCCATGTGCTCGATCAAGACGTCGGGCATCGACGCCTGCGCCGGCAGGAGGTAGTCCATGAACGTGGTGGTCAGCGGTTGCCCGTGGTCGTTGTAGGTGACCTGCTCGAGCAGTGCCGAGCCCAGGCCCTGGGCGATCCCGCCATGGATCTGCCCTTCGACGATCGTCGGGTTGACGATCGTTCCGCAGTCGTGCACGACGGCGTATCGCTCCACGTCGACGAGACCGGTGGCCGGGTCCACGGCAACGCGACAGACGTGCGCGGCATAGCTGAACGTTCCGCTCGGAGGGTCGTACACCGACGTTGCACGCAGCCCTGGTGACATTCCTGCCGGCAGGCTGTAGCCCCGCCACGCCCGGCTGGCGACATCGGTGACGGGCACGCCGACCACGGTGCCCGCCACGTGGGCACGGCCCGCGTCGAGCACGACGTCCTCGGGTGCCGCCTCCAGCATCTCCGCAGCGATGGCTCGCAGCTGTTCGGCAACCTGGTCAGCGGCGAGCACGGCTGCGCCACCAGCGAGGGGGAGCGAGCGAGATGCCGCCGTGCCATAGGCGCTGTAGGGCGTCGACGCGGTGTCACCGGTGACGAGCTCGACCCGATCGAGATCGACTCCCAGCCGGTCGGCGACGATCTGCGCGATGGTCGTCTCGAGTCCCTGTCCGTGCGGCGAGATGCCGCTGGTGACCCGCACGGTGCCGTCGTGCAGCATCTCCACGGACGTTGTCTCGAACCCGCCGATCAACAAGCCGATCGCCTCGTTGACGGTGCTGTTGGCGAGCCCGGCCAGCTGGACGTAGAACGCGTAGCCGACGCCACGCCGCCGTCCGTCGTCGCCCGCTGCCGGCCACTCTGCGGCGAGCTCGCGGGCCCGGCGGAGCGCCGTCGGATAGTCACCGTTGTCATACGTCAGGAACGTCGCCGTGGTGTACGGGAGCTCGTCGGGGCCGAGCATGTTCTGCAGTCGCAGGTCGACGGGATCGCGACCGAGGGCGGCGGCCACCAGATCGACCGAGCGCTCGCGCACGAGGGCCGCCTGCGTCTGGCCGAAGCCTCGATAGGCACCGAGTGGGGTGCAGTTCGTCGCGACCGCGTGGCCGACAACCCGGACGACCTCCCACCGGTACGGACCCGGCACCATCCCTGCCATCGTGAAGAGCGGGCCGGTGCCGAAGATCGAGAACTGGCCGCCGGTGTTCCGCGTGCCGGTCACCGACAGGGCTCGCAGGCGCCCGTCGTCGTCGTAGCCGACGACGACGTCGAACTGCTCGTCCCGTGCGTGGGTCGTTGCGACCATGGCCTCGGCGCGGTCCTCGATCCACTTGATCGGCTGGCCCAACCGAAGTGCCGCAGCGACGACCATCAGCTCGTCCTCGTAGGCGTGGTCCTTCAACCCGAAGCCACCGCCGACAGCTGGCGTGATGACCCTGACCGACGGTTGCGGCAGATCGAAGACGTCGCAGATGGTGTCCCTGATGGCATGGGGCCCTTGGTTCGACGACCATACGGTGAGTTGGTCCGCCGTGGGATCGACGACGATGCCGCGCGTCTCCATCGGTGAGCCGTAGAGCCGGGGCGTGGTGATCGTCGTCCTCAGGACGTGATCGGCTTCCGCGAGCACCGCCTCGGTGTGCGCCTCCTCGCTCCCCGCCTCGAACGTGCACAGCCGATTCGTCCCTCGCTCCGGGTACAGCAGCGGTGCGTCCGGGGCGAGCGCGGCGGCCGGCATCGACGACCGCGGGAAGCTCGTCGATCTCGACGAGGACCTGCTCGAGGGCGTCCTCGGCCTCCGCTCGACTCGACGCCACAGCGAGACCGAGAGCCTGGCCGACGTAGCGGATGTGGCGGCCGACGACAGGCGTCTCCGTCTGCCACTGGTCACCGAGTTTCCACAGCACGGGCAGCGGCTTCAGATGATCGAAGTCGTCGGGACCGAGGAACATGATCCCGGTCGCCGGTACGTCGAAGCCGGTCACGAGGCCGTGTGCGACGTGACTCCTCAGCACCGCGGCGTGGAGCATGCCGGGCAGGTGGAGATCGTCGACGAATCGCGCCCGACCCGACAGCAGCTTGGCGTCGTTCACCCGCGCCAGGCGCTTACCGACATAGCGAGCCACCGGTTCGACCACAGCTGCCCCATTCGTGATGCCGTCGGCCGGGGGACCGCCCGCGGCGAGGCCGGCGTGACCATAGCGGCCGGCTCGCGAGGCACGTCTACGCTGGCCAACCGTGCTTGGAGCTCCTCTCGATCGGGCCCGACTCGTGCGGGTGGCGCTGGGTGACGAACAGCCCGACCTGGTGCTTCGTGGCGGAATGGTGGTGAGCACACCGACGCGTGAGGTCTTCCCCGCCGACGTCCTCATCAGTGGTGAGCGCATCGCCGCGGTGGCGACGCCGGGAGAGTATCCGTCAGGTGAGGCGGAGGAGGTCGACCTCGGTGGGAGGTTTGTCGCCCCCGGTCTGATCGATCCACACGTCCATATGGAGAGCTCGAACTTGACGCTGACCGAGCTGGCCCGCGCGATCGTTCCGCGAGGCGTGCTGTCGTTGTGCGAAGACGCCCACGAGATCGCCAACGTGCTCGGCCTCCCCGGCATCGAACTGCTCGTCGCCGAGGGTGCCTCACTCCCGCTCAACCTGCTGCTGCGCGTGCCGGGACGTGTCCCCGCACTTCCTCCGCACCTCGAGACGTCCGGACATTCCATGGACCTCGATGCCACGCTCGAGCTGCTCGATCGTGCAGATGCGGTCTGCCTCGGGGGCGACATCAACCCGGCGCTCTTGCTCGGTGCTGATCCGGATCAGCTGGCGAAGATCGAGGCGACGATCGCTCGCGGCAAGACCGTCGGCGGCCAGCTGCCCGGTTTCATGGGCCGGCTGCTCGACGCGTCGATCGTCACGGGGATCGAGGACACCCACGTCGCCGAGTCCGTCCAAGAGGTGATCGAACAGCTCCGGCGAGGGCTGCGGGTCTTTCTGACGCCCCGCATCGACCGCCTCCCCGCCGAAGAGTGGCCGGCGATCGTCGCGGCGATCAGGGAACTCGGCGTGGACACCCGCCACTTGGTGCTGTGCAGCGACGACGTCCACCCCAATCTCCTCCAGCGCGAGGGACATCTCGACCATCGCGTTCGACTCGCGGTGTCGGCCGGCTTCGCCCCGGTCGAGGTCATCCAGATGGCGACGCTCAACGCCGCCGAGCACCTTCGCGTCGAACGTGATCTGGGGTCAGTGACGCCGGGCAAACGGGCTGATCTCGTGGTGCTGGACGACCTCGCGTCGTTCAGGGTGTTCACGGTCCTCCACGGAGGACGGATCGTCGCCGAGGAAGGTCACCTCATCGATGAGCCGGCCGGCTTCACGTACCCGGAGTGGTCGCGCGACACGATCCGGCTGGCGGCTCCGGTGGGTGCGGATGACCTGGCCTTGCACGCCGACGGCACTGCTTCGGCGGGCGCGACGGTGACGGCGCGCGTAGTCGTCTTCGGCGGGCCGAAGACGATGCACACCGCGCAGCTCACCGTCGAAGGCGGCGTCGTCCAACCGGACGCGGCTGCTGACATCGCCAGCATCGCGGTGATCGAGCGCCATCGACAGAGCGGCGCGATTGGCAGAGGGTTCGTCAGCGGCCTCGGGATCAGCGGAGGCGCCGTCGCCTGCACCGTCAGCCACGACTCGCACAACCTGTTCGTCGTCGGTGACTCACACGAGGCGATGGCCGTCGCTGCCAACGCCCTCGTCGAGGCGCAGGGTGGTTACTGCGTGGTCGTCGGGACCGAGGTTCGCGCCTTGGTGCCGCTGCCGATCGCTGGCCTGCTGTCGGACCGACCACTGGCCGAGGTGGCGAGCGGTCTGGACGACGTGGAACGTGTGCTCATCGAGGAGCTCGGCTGCGCGCTTCCCTACCGGCCGATCTACGCCCTCAACTTCCTGTGCCTCCCGAACATCCCCGACGTCGGCGTCACGGACCAGGGAGTCATCGAGACGGCGACGATGGAGCTCCTCAGCACGGTGGTGACGCCGGACTGATCGGTCAGGTGGGCTGGGCGGACTGGGCAGGTGGGCGGAATGCGTCGCGGATCGCGGCGCGGATGTTGACGTAGCCGGTGCACCGACAGAGGTGCCCACCGAGCGCGTCGTCCACGGCCATCTCGGTGGTCCATCCGTCGCGATGTGCGGCGACCAACGACATGACGATGCCAGCGGTGCAGAACCCGCACTGCAGACCGTGCTGTTCGTGCATCGCCAGCACGACCGGATGCGCGGCGGCGACGGACTCGATCGTCTCGATCACCGCGCCGTCGGCTTGCGGGGCGAGCACGAGGCACGAACGAACCGCCTGCCCGTCGAGGATGACCGTGCACGCCCCGCAGCTCCCTTGTTCACAGCCGACGTGCGTGCCGGTGAGCTGGAGCTGGTGCCGCAACACGTCGACGAGCAGCGTGCGGGTCTCGACCACCACGGCTTGCTCCACGGCGTTCACCGTGAGCGTGATCTCCCGCTCCCGGGCCCGCTCGGTCATGCCGCCAGCTGCTCCAGCGCACGGGTGACGAGCGTGGCGGCCACATGTCGCCGGTAGGCGCCCGAAGCGTGCACGTCGTCTTGCGGATCGAGTGCGTCGCGAACGAGTCGGGCGATCTCCGCGGGAGCAGCTCCCGCGTTGACCGCCTCTTCCGCGCCGCGCAGCCGCATCGGGCGGTCGCCGACGCCGAAGGCGGCGATGCGGGCCTCGCCTTTCCGTTGCGCGACGAACAGACCGACCAGCGCGAAGTCTCCTGGTCGTCGGGCGACTTCGATCGTCGTCGAAGGTCCGTCGAACGCCGGCAGCATGACCGACGTGAGGAGCTCGTCGGCCTGGCGGGCGGTCGAGAACGGGCCATCGAAGAACTCGGCCGCAGCGACCTGCCGCTCGCCCGATCTGGAGCGCAGCGTCACGACGCCGTCGAGCGCGGCGAGCACTGCAGGCAGCTCGGCGGCAGGGTCGGCGTGCGCGATGTTCCCGACGACCGTCCCCCGGTTGCGGATCTGCGGGTGGCCGATCATGCGGAGCGCCTCTGCCACGCCCGCGCCAAGGCGCTCGGAGACCGGGGCTGCGAGCAGGTCGGTCACGCTGACCATGGCACCGATCTGCACACCGCCCTCGACGACGGTCGGCACCTCCTTCGGGAGCCGGCGTAGGTCGACGACCACGGCTGGACGGGCGAGGCGGAGGTTGAGGAGTGGGACAAGGCTCTGCCCGCCGGCGAGTACGACCGCGTCGTCGCCTCGATCGGCGAGCAGGTCCACGACCTCCTCAACCGTCTCGGGGTCGTGGTAGTCGAACGGCGCCGGCTTCATCGGGGAGGGTTCACACGGTCTCGAGCATCTCGGCGGCGCGGAACGGGCGGACGTCGACGCGGCCCTCGAGCTCGGCGAGGTTCTGCCAGATCTGAACGCGAACTGCCGAGGTGCTCTCGCCCCAGATCGCGGCAATCTGCTGCTCGGTGTTGCTCAGCTCACCGGGCCGCAGCGCGGGACCACCAGGGATGTCGTCGCCGGGGTTCATGGACCGACCCGTGCCGGCCTGGATGTATGGGCCGTCGGTCTCGGTGAGCACCCGGTTGCGCGGGATGCGAGCAACGATGTCGCGGCCTTCGGGCAGCGAGAGCATCGCTTCATTGACCGAGAAGAAGATGTCCAACGCGATCGCCTGTTCCACCGTGTCGCCCGCACCCAGGAACCAGTGATAGACGATCCCGGGCGTGGGCTCCTCGCGGAGCACGTCGACGACCTCCTGGTACGCCATCCAGCCGTGGATGCTCCCGACGCGCCGCTTCGTCTCGGGGTTGGCGAGCATCCGCAGCAGGCCCTCGCGCTGAACTGCCATCGGCGATCGGGCGCGGTCGGTGCCGTCGAGGCCGATCTCGCCGACGGCCAACGCATCGGGGAGGTGGCGACTGAACGCCTCCAGCTGCTCGTCGGACCCGTACTCCCAGGGGTGCAGGCCGACCGCCCAGATCGTTCTCGAGTCCGGAGGCTCGGTCGGGCGCGCCACGTACTCGTCCGGAGTGAACGTGACACTCAGGATCGCCGGGTTGCCGTCGACGGCGGCGGCGGCCTGGGTCATGTGGCAGTGCATGTCGACGGGCGGTAGCAAGTTCATCGGATCTCCTTCCGGTGGGTTTCGATCAACGTTCCTCTCGCAGGTACGGCGTCCCGAGCGATGCCGGCGCACCGAGACGGAGCCGACCCCACCCGTTCGAGACGATGACGAGTACGACGATCGTCATCACGTAGGGCAGCGCCGAGAACACCTCAGGCGGCAGGTCCACATCGCGCGACTGAAGCACGAAGCCGAGGCTCGAGAGTCCACCGAACAGGTAGGCGCCGGCCATTGCCGGCACCGGCCGCCAGAACGAGAGGATCACGACGGCGATGGCGATCCAGCCTGCGCCCGCGGTCAGACCGTCGAGCCAGTTCAGCGCGATCACGAGGCTGAAGAAGGCGCCGCCGACCCCCGCAAGCACGCCGCCGGCGACGGTGTGCAGGTAGCGGTACGCCGCGACGTTGATGCCCATCGAGTCGGCGGTCTCCGGTGATTCGCCGACGGACTTCAGCCGCAGCCCCCACCTCGTCCTGTTGACGTAGACGGCGACGAGCGCCACCAGCACCCACGATGCGTAGACGAGTGCGTTCTGGTTGAACAGGATCGGACCGACGATCGGTGCGTCACCCAGTCCGAAGACATCGAGCCGCTCGAAGTGATGCTGCGGGGGGCGCCCTCCCACTTCCCAGACGTTGCCCAAGTACGCGGCGAGGCCCGTTCCGAAGATGGTCAGCGCGATCCCTGAGACGATCTGATTGGCGCGCAGCCCAACCGTCAGCCCAGCGTGGATCAGCGCGGTCAGGCCGGCTGCCGCGCCGGCGACCAGTACGGCGGTGGTCAACACGAACCATCCTGGTCCTCCCACCGTCTGGACCACCCAGAAAGACGTCACGGCGCCGACCAGCATCATGCCCTCGACGCCGAGGTTGATCACGCCCGATCGCTCGGCGAGGAGCTCGCCGAGGGCGCCATAGAGCAGCGGGGTGCCGTACAGGATCGCCGAGGCGGCGAGGACGACCATGATGTTCTCGTTCATTCCGGCTCCGCCATCTTCGAGCAGCGGGCGCCAGCTGCGCGGGAGTGCGAGCAGTCGACGTACGTGTGGGGAGGGCACGACCGAGGCGCACTCGATATCTCGCCAGCACCTCGCCCCCGATCGCGAAGAACAGGATGAGCCCCTGCAGCATCCCCACCAAGCCGGCGGGGAAGTCCGGACCCTGCAGGCTGTAGCCGGCGTTGGCGAGTCCGCCGAGGAGGACCGAGATGACCACCGCTCCCAGCGGGTTGGTGCGGGCCAGTGCGGCGACCACGATGCCCATGTAGCCGAACCCGCTCTGCTGCAGGCCACGTGGATCCAACGTGTGGGCGAAGTCCCCGACCTGGCTTGCTCCACCGATGCCGGCGATGCCGCCCGACAGCATCATCACGGCGACGACCTTGCGCCGAGTGCGCATCCCCGCGTAGCGTGCCGCGGCCGGCGAGTCCCCGATGGCGAGGACCTCGAAGCCGAACCTCGTGCCGGAGTTGACGAGCTGGAGGACGACGGCGAGCCCCACGCCCAGGACGAAGCCCAGCGGGATGACGACGGTCAGACTCGGTCCGCCGAGCGCCCAGACGAGGAACACCACCGCCGGCACCGCCAGGAAGACGAGGGGCTCGAGCCGACGCTCCGTCAAGTCTTCACGTAGCCAGGCGCGAGCGACGAGCGCGACACCGATGACCAGCACGGCAAGGAGGCACAGCAGTGCCGGATTGAACGTCGTCAACCACGATGGCCAGTGGGCGTCCTCGTCGAGACGCTTGCCCTGAGGGAACGTGCTCGCTGCCGGCGAGAGGTCTCGCCAGTACGAGCGGCTGTCGAAGATGAGGTAGGCGAGCACCAGACCGGCGACGTAGTTCAACATCAACGACGTGATGATCTCGTTCGTGTTGGCATAGGCCTTCAGGAGCCCGGGAATCGCGCCCCATGCCGCGCCCAGGGCGAGCCCGCCTACGACCATCGCCGGGATGATGAGCGCCGGCGGCGCACTGCCGAGCGCGATGCCGACGGCCGGACGCACCAACTGCGCCCATGTACAGCTGACCCTCGGCCCCGATGTTCCACAGCCGCATCCTGAAGGCGACTGCAGCGGCCAAACCCGTGAACAGCAGAGGCGTCGCCGTCACGAGCGCAGACGAGATGCTCCCCTCCGTGAGGAACCCTCGATCGAGGAGCCGTTGATACGTGTCGATCGGGTCGTGCCCGGTGACAACGAGGACGACGGCTCCTGCCAGCAGCGCGGCGACGATCGATGCGACGGGAATGACGACGGCAAGCCACCACGGCGGCTCGAGCCGACGCTCGAGCCTCACCCTGACGCTCCGGCCATCATGAGACCGAGCTCTTCGGCGCTGGCGCGGTCGGCATCGACGAAGCCGACGATGCGTCCCTCGTACATCACGCCGATCCGATCGGACAGGTCGCGGATCTCGTCGAGGTCCTCGCTGACGAGCACGACGGCCAGTCCGGCGCTCGTCGCCGGAGCAGCAACTCCCGGACCATCTCCGTGGCGCCGACGTCCAGGCCGCGCGTCGGCGATGCGGCGAGCAGGACCTTCGGATCGCTCGACAGCTCCCGAGCCAGCATGACTCGCTGGAGGTTCCCGCCCGAGAGTCGCCGGGCCGCAGAATCCGGATCCGCCGTGATGCCGTAGTCCGCCAGCATGTCTGTGCCCGAGCCCGGATGCGCCGTCGCCGGAGCATGGGCCCAGTCGACAGCGGCGCCCGCCGGTACTGCTTGAGCGCCAGGTTGTCGGCAATGCTGAGGCTCGGCACGAGGCCCGTCCCGAGCCGGTCCTCCGGCACGTAGGCGACCCCGGCGTCGATCATCCGTCGCGGATCAGCGCCCGGGAGCTTCCGCCCGTCGACCTCGATGGCGCCGGACGCGCGGTGGCGGAGACCGGCGATGACCTCGAGCAGCTCCCGCTGTCCGTTGCCGGCGACGCCGGCGAGTCCGAAGATCTCGCCGCCGGCCACGTCGAACGAGACGTCCCGGACGGCGCGCTGACCGAGATCGTCGAGCGCGCTGACGTTCTGCACGCTCAACCGTGGCGCGCCGTGTGGTGCGCCGGGCGTGCGCTGGCGCCGGGCGAGCTCGATGTTCCGGCCCACCATCAGTGCAGCCAGCTCGCGCGCTGACGTCTCGGCGGTCGGCACCGTGCTCACGTTCCGTCCCTTGCGCAGCACCGTCACCGTGTCGGCGACGTCCATCACCTCGTTCAGCTTGTGAGAGATGAAGATCACGGTGCGCCCGCCGTCGGCCATGTGTCGCAACGTCGCGAAGAGCGACTGCGACTCCTGCGGTGTGAGCACCGCCGTCGGCTCGTCGAGGATCAGGATGTCCGCGTCGCGGTAGAGCACCTTGAGGATCTCGACGCGCTGCTGCTCACCGACCGACAGCTGCCAAACCCTCGCCCGCGAGCGGACCGGCAGCCGGAACTGGTCCGCCAGTGCATCGACGCGGGCGACCATCTCGGCGGACGAGACCATCGGCGAACGGCGTTCCGACTCGCGCCCCAACACGACGTTCTGGGCCACCGTGAACGACTGGATGAGCCGGAAGTGCTGGTGCACCATCCCGATTCCAGCTTCGATCGCGTGACGCGGCGAGTGGAACTGCACCTCCTGGCCGTCCACCCAGATCTCGCCGGCGTCTGGTCGGTAGAGACCGGCGAGGACGCTCGACAACGTCGACTTGCCGGCGCCGTTCTCTCCCAGCAGCGCGTGGACTTCACCCTTCTGAGCCGAGAAGTCGACGCCGTCGTTGGCGACGACCCCTGGAAACCGCTTGGTGATCTGCACCATCGACACCGCAAGCACGATGGGATCGGTCGCTCGAGGGCTGGTCACCGCCTCACCAGGGGTCCCCGGCGGCGCACGTGCGCTGGACGCTGACTACGAGCCACCCGACGGGCTGCCCTCGATCCCCGCCACGAACCAGTCCATGCTCAGGACGTCCTCGAGCGAGATGACCTCGCCGGCCGGGACGCGTTCTTCACCTGACTGATCCGTGATCGGTCCGGTGAAGTCGGAGTTCGGAGTCGCCGCGATCGACGCCTTCATCTCCTCGATCAGCGCCCGGGTCTCCTCGTCGACGGCGGCTCCGAACGGCGCGATGTCGACCATCCCGTCCCCGAGGTTGCCGTAGTACGACTGCGTGGCCCAGGTCCCGTTGATCGCCGCCTCGACACGCTCGGTGTAGTAGCCGGCCCAGTCCAAGACGTTGGCGGTCAGCCAGGCTTCCGGGCTGAAGTCCGACTGGTCATAGGTGTTGCCGGTGCAGAAGCCGCCAGCGGCTTCGGCCGCCTGGCACGCCGACGGTGTGTCCTGCGACTCGCCGATGACGTCTGCGCCAGCCGCGAGCAGGCTCTCCGCAGCCTGTCGTTCGGCCGTCGGGTCGAACCACGTGTTCGTCCAGACAACGGTCGTCGTGGCGTCCGGGTTGACCGACTGCGCCCCCAGCTGCCACGCATTGATCGCGCTGATGATGATCGGGATGGGGAACGGCGCGACGTAGCCGAGCTTCCCGGTTTCGCTGGCCTGCGCGGCAGCCATGCCGGCGAGGTAGTTCGCCTCGTGCTGTGCGCCGTTGTAGGTCGCCATGTTGTCGGCGGTCTTGAAGCCCGTGACGTGCTCGAAGTACACGTCCGGGTACTTCTCGGCCGCTTCGAGCATGTAGTCCATGTAGCCGAAGGACGTTCCGAAGATGATCTTGTTGCCGTCGCGGACCAAGTCGTCGATCACCTGCGACACCTGCGGTGACTCGGGCACGTCCGCCTTGAACGTCGTCTCGACGCTGTCACCGAGCGCCTCCTCGACGGCCAGACGACCTTCGTCGTGACCGAGGGTCCAACCGCCGTCGTCCGGGTTCCCGAGGTAGATCCAGGCAGCCTTGATCGGCTCGTCCGAGGACGGCGCGGCGCTCCCTTCGGATGATGCCGGCTCGCTCGACGCGGGGGCATCGGCAGGAGCGGAGGCTGCTGGCTCGCTCGTGGCTGCTGCGTTCTCAGCACTGGACTCCGACGACGAGCCGTCGTCATCTGACCCGCACGCAGCGGCAAGCACCAGCGTGAGCCCAACCACGACTGCCGACCACGTCCTGGCCTTCGGCCCCGACCCACGAACCCTCATGGCTCCCCCATTCGATGGATGCTCAACTCCGGGCACCTTGACAAAATGTATACAGGGTCACGCGCGAGGAGAGGAAAGCCGTGCACGCGAGCTGCTACATCGCCGGAGAGTGGATCGACACGAGCGCCCAGTTCCCGGTGTACGACCCGGCGACCGGCAAGCAGGTCGGCACGAGCGCGGACGCCGGCCCGCGCGAGGTCGATCTCGCGATCGGCGCCGCCGATGCGGCGTTCGCCGACTGGTCGGGCCGCACCGGACTGGAACGTGGCGCCCTGTTGCGGAAGCTGTCCGCGGAGCTCCTCGACGCCGTCGAGTCGATCGCCGACGTCATCGTCGCCGAGCAGGGGAAGCCTCGTGCGCAGGCCGCGTTCGAGGTCCGCATGGCCACGCAGTGGCTCGACTGGTACGCCGAGGAGGCTCGCCGCACCTACGGCGAGATCGTGCCGCCGTCCATCGCCGGCAAGCAGCTGATGGTCCTGCGCCAGCCCGTCGGCGTCGTGTTGGCGATCACCCCCTGGAACTTCCCGCTGTACATGATCGTTCGCAAGTTGGCGCCAGGGCTGGCGGCGGGATGCACGATGGTGGTGAAGCCGGCCGAGCAGACACCGCTCGCGGCCAGCGAGCTGTTCTCGGCCATCGATCGCGCCGGCTTCCCGCCGGGAGTGGCGAACCTCGTCACGGCATCCGACCCCGAAGCGGTGGCACCTGCGCTGCTCTCGGATGAGCGGGTGCGCAAGATCAGCTTCACCGGCTCGACCGAGGTGGGCAAGATCCTCGTGCGGGCGTCGGCCGAGCGGCTCACGCGCGTGTCGCTGGAGCTCGGCGGGCACGCCCCGTTCATCGTGTTCGACGACGCCGACCTCGACGCTGCGGTCGCCGGTCTCCTGGCGGCGAAGTTCCAGGTGTGCGGGCAGTCGTGCATCTGCCCGAACCGCGTCTTCGTGCAGGAGGGGGTTGTCGGCGACTTCCAGGAGCGCCTCGTCGCTGCCGTGCGAGCGCTGAAGGTGGGTCACGGCACTGATCCGCTTGTGAACATCGGCCCGCTCATCGACGAGCGCGGGCTGGACAAGGTGCAGCGGCACGTCGCCGACGCGCAAGCGTCGGGTGCCACGGTGCTCGTGGGTGGTGCACGCCTCGAGGGTGAGGCGTATGACCTCGGCTCCTTCTATCCACCCACGGTCCTGACCGACGTGACCGATGGCATGACCATCGCCCGCGAAGAGACGTTCGGACCAGTCGTGCCCCTGCTCAGCTTCACCGACGTCGAGGAGGTCATCCGTCGCGCCAACGACAGCGACTACGGACTCGCCGCCTACCTCTACACGAAGGACCTCGGCAGGGCGCTGCGCGTGTCGAGCGCGCTCGAGTACGGCATCGTCGGCGTGAACGATCCGACCCCAGCGACGGCGACGGCGCCGTTCGGCGGTTTCAAGCAATCCGGGATCGGTCGCGAGGGCGGCCACCAGGGCATCGACGCCTTCCTCGAGACGAAGCTCGTCTCGATCGTGAGCTGACGGCACCACGGGTAGCGTCGCCGCATCGCGATCCGCGCGGAGTTCACGATCTTCCCGTTCCGGGAGGGCGACGACCTACCGAACCATGTCCAAGCGGGCATCGATGCGGCGCGCGCGCTCGGCATCGATGTCGACGTCGGTGCGATGTCGAACACGCTCAGCGGGGACCCGGACGTCGCGCTGCGGGCGTTGCTCGCCATGCAGGCCGCGGCGGTTGGAGCTGGCGCCACACGCATCATCGTCAACCTGGAGGTCGAGGACCGGGCGGTGCCCGACGTCGAGTTCGTCCAGGCTCTGGCGCAAGCGCTCGGCCCGTCGTACCGGGTGTCACTGCTCGACAACGACGGCGCGATCCAGGCGATGTTCGGCACTGTCAGCGGTGGACGCGCCGGCGCGCACGGTGATCCCGTTCACCCGCTCATCGGGCGCGCTCGTGCTCGAGCGGGAGCGCGACGGCATCGGCAACGGCCCCGGCGCGGCCGGCGATGATCCTCGAGCGCTGGCCCGATCGTCATTCATGCGCGTCGACGAAGCGCTCACCGAGCTGATCGCCGAATGTGAGTCGGAGATCGGGCGTCCGCTCGAGGAGATGACCCGCGCCGAGAAGCGCCAGGTGGTCAGGTTCCTCGACCAGCGCGGAGCGTTCGCCCTTCGGAAATCGGTCGAGACCGTGGCCGACGCGCTCGGCGTGAGCCGCTTCACGGTCTACAACTACCTCGAGACCTCGCGGCAGGGCGGCAGCGCGGACGGTTGATCGGTCCTATCGAACGGGGACGAGCGAGCGAACCGGCGGGAAGATTCCGACACGCAGTGTCAGCAGGCGGAGGAAGAACCCTGCTGGCAACAGGAGCACGAGGCAGATGATGCCGACCGCGTCGCGGGCGCTCGGCACGGCCGCACCGAGGACGGCCGCCACCAACGGGACGACAGTGCCCACGACGACGACCCCGCCGACGAACTCCGTTCGATAGACCCCGCGGGTCAGGCGTTCGATGCTCTCGGCCTTGCCGGGCGTCTCCGCGCCAGCACGCAGGTGCGCACCGATCGCCGCGAGGAGGAGGACCAGGAAGCCGGCGAGCAGCCAGCACTGCCCGGCCGGGATCGCATGATCGTTGGCGGTCTCCAGGAGCATGACCAATGCCAGTGAGGTCGCCGCCGACGACAGCAGGAACTGCAGTGGGATGAGCGGCGAGTGCCAGTACGGGATCGCCCGTGGAGCAGCGAGGACCTGCCCGGCGTAGAACATCACGACCACGGCGGCGAGCACGGCGACGATCTCGAGCACACGGCCGAAGCCGTCGTCTCCCGCGGCGTCCCACGGGCAGCCCTTCGAACGGCATCGAGTCGCCGAGCTCCAGTGCGGGCAGCACGAGCAGGCCACCGGTGAGGAGGAACACGAAGTCGGCGATGGCGCCGCGGCTGATCCACGAGGTCGACGGGTTGAGCACGGCGCGGATGAACCGCATCGGCTTGCCCAGGTCGGCGATGAGGATCAGCCCGCCCACGGCGATTGCGGCGAAGCTGATCAGGTCGGCGAGCGGGATGCCGAGCACGACACCGAGGTCGAGCTCGACGCCGAGCAGGCGGGCGAGGACGAAGACCCCGCCGCCCACCCCCATGAGCGTGAACCACGTCGCGTGCGGGGCATCCCAGACCGCGCTGGACCTTCGGTTCGAGCATGAACCGGTCCATGAACACGTTCTGCGGGCCGAGATCGCGACTCATCGCGCCGGCCCGTCGACGTAGAAGACGTGCGCTCCGGTCTCGGCGTCGGGGCGCAGCACGGTCGCCGGCCCACGGTCGCGGAGGTACCCGCTGATGTTGCTCTCCGGATCTTCGATGTTGCCGAAGATCCGGCACTCGGCCGGGCAGGTCACGACGCAGGCAGGGGTGGCGGGGATGTCGAGCCCGGGGACGAGGCCGTGCTCGAGCCCGAAGTCGATCCGGTGCGCGCAGAACGTGCACTTCTGGATCGTGCCGACGGTGTACTTCTTCGCCGCGCCGCTGTCCGGCACGGTCGGTGCGGTTCGGGCGCCCTGACCGAGCGCCTCACCCTGCTGCCCTTCGAAGAGGTGGAGCGCCCCGTACGGGCAGGCGTTCATGCAGGCCCGCGACCCGATGCAGGCGTCGTCGTCGGCGAGCACGATGCCGTCGTCGCGACGACTCGAGGGCGCTCGTCGGGCACGCCTTGATGCACGGCGCGTCCTCGCAGTGGTTGCAGAGCACCGGGAGGTAGTCCATCCGCGCGATCGGGGTACTCGCCGACCTCCTCCTCGATCACCGGCGCATACCACACGTCGCCCGGCGTGGAGTTCTCGGTCTTGCAGGCGATCGTGCAGGCGCCACAACCGATGCACCGCGCCGTGTCGATGACCATCGCCCACCGCGTCACGACGCACCGCCGACTTGTAGACGCGAGCCGAGATGCAGCAGTCGAGGGCACCCGAGACGAAGTCGATGTGCTCGGCGTCGATCGTCAGCAAGGCGTTGAAGTTCACCTCGTCGTGGCGCCCTTGGCCCAGCCTCCGCCGCATCCCTGGGTCGCCAGCACCTCCGGATGCACGAGGTTCGTGACCCGTGCCCAGGCGTCGTGGGTTCGTCCCTCGGACGTCTCGATGGTCACTCGGTCGCCGTCGGCGATGTCGAACCTGGCTGCGGTCTGCCGGGTGGATCATCACCGACGACAGATCGCGGTGGCGCGCGGACAGCGACGACAGCAGCGGGTTGATGTGCGTGTGCGACAGGGCGTGTTGCGGCAGCTTCAGGTTCATGAGGTAGAGGTCGTGCGGCGGCGGGTGCCGGAACGACGGGCACGGCTTGAAATCGGGGAGCGTCTGGTAGTCCTCGGTCTCCCAGGGGATGCCCAGCTCGTCGACGACCCGCTGCAGGTCCTCGCCGGCCGGCTTCATGAACTCGAAGTAGATCTGCGCACGGGGGGTGACGAACGGGCGCGGGTACTTCTCGAAGACCGTCTTCGGCGACGTCCACAGTCCGTCGGCGAGGTGCCACTCGAGGCCTTTGTCGTCGCCGTACTCGTTGCGCGAGCATCCGGTCGACGATGTCGATGTACGACCAGTCGCCGGCCCGGCTTCGAGGGCGTACTCCGGCTTGCAGGTGGGAGATCTCGTTCAGCCGTTGGTAAGACCTCGTCGGCGAACCCGGCCCGCTCGGCGAGGTCGAGCAGGATCTGCATGATGTCGACGTACGGCTCGCCGGGAATCGGGCCCTCGAACGGCGGGTGGACGACTGGCTTGGAGCCGTAGTTGGCGATCTCGCCGTCGCCGGAAGCGAAGTGGCCGAACACGAACGGCGCCAGGCGTTCGAGGTAGTGGAGGTCGGGCAGCACGATGTCTGCGAACTCCGTCGTCTCCTCGAAACGCCGTGTGACCGAGACGACGAACTCGAAGCGGTTCATGAACCGCTCCATCACGTCTGGCGGCCCGGAGGTCTTGACGAGGTTGGAGTGGTACTGCACCAGCATCTTCGGCCAGCTCGGCGGCTTCCACACGTCCGGCTGCTCGGATGCGAGCAGGTAGAAGATCGCCCCGTACGGGCCAACCGGCAGCAGCTCGAAGTACTCCGGCGTCACCGGGGGCGTGACCGGGCGCGGCGGGTACATCCCGCCGACCCGGCCGCCACCGATGAAGTCTGCTGGATCAATCCCTCGTAGCTCGCCTGGAACTGCGGCTCCGCGGGACGGGCTCTTGCCGCGCAGCCCGTACGGGTCGGCCGAGCAGACCTCCCGGGACGTCCAAGCGCGCCGGTCAGCGCTGGGAGCAGCGCGATCGCCAGCCCGGTCAGCATGGCGTGCTTGTGCGCCGACAGCCCGCGGTACCACACGACCGAGGCCGGTCGGTACGGGAGCTCGACTCCGTCGATGTCGATCGTCGCCCCGATCTGCGACGCCTCGCCGTACTCGCGGGCGAGACGCACGATCGTGGCCGCCGGGACGGTCGTGATGTCCTCGACGACGTCTGGCGTGTAGCGGCGGACGTGATCCTTGAGCCGCTGGAAGCCCGGCTTCGACCTCGACACCGTCGACCTCGTAGGTGCCGGTCAGTGCGACGTCGCCGACGTCGGCATCGAACGGCTTGGCGGTGCCATCTGGCAGCTCCCACACGAGCGGCTTGCGCGTCGCATCCTCGCGCAGGTACAGCCCGTCGGGCTCGACGAGGTACGGGCCGTTCGTCAGGTGCTTGACGAACGGCTCGTCGTAGATGTTCAGCTCGTTGACGAGCTGGTTGACCATGCCCAGCAGCAGTGCGGCGTCGGTGCCGGGTCGGATCGGCACCCACTCCTCGGCCCGTGAGGCGGCGGGGCCACGCACGGGGTCGATCGAGACGATGTGCAGATCCCCGGGCCGGCGCTCGGCGAGTGCCCGCGCCGCGTGCATCGTGTCGTAGTGGACGACCGAGCCGAACTGTGACCCGAAGAGCATGATGTACTTCGAGTACACGGGATCGGGGACGCCCTCGAACGCGCTCTGGTTCATGTAGCTGATGCCGTGCACGTTGTTGCCGCAGAAGATCTGCGCCGACCACGTCGAGTAGCCGGGCAATCCGAACGCGTTGATCCAGGCGCCGATGAACGGTCCCGCGGAGCTGGTAGGCGTCGAAGGTGGAGAACAGCAGACCCTGTGGGTCCTCATCGCGGACCGCCTTCATGCGCGACGGCGATCTCCGCCAGCGCCTCCTCCCACGAGATCGGTACCCACCCGGGATCGACGCCGACGCCCTTGTCGTGGGTTCGTCCGCCGCAGTGGGGTGGTGATCCGTTGGGGATCGGTCAGACCCTCCATTCCCGCAGTCGCCCTTGGCGCACGTCTTGCCGTGGTTGTGGGGGTTGTCGGGGTCACCGAGGATCTTGTCGACGGTCCCGTCGTCGGTGACGTGGGCGAGGATGCCGCAACGATTGAGGCAGATGATGCACGCCGAGCGCACCCATCCATCACCCGAGCGCGGTGCCGCTGCGGGCCCCCAGCAGCTCGTCGCCGAAGATGGTCGATGATGCCGGATCAGCCACCGCTGCCTCCTCCGGATAGTCCCCGATCGCAGTCTCTAGCCCACCTGACGATCTGTCAACTACGCGTGGCGGATCCACAAACCGTTTGTTCGGCACTCAGCCTCCGGGGCGTGCTGGAGGGGGCCGCACGCACGAGGCGCTGCGGGGGCTCAAGGACGCCGGGATCGACTTCGTCTCGGGCCTGCCGGACGGCTGGCAGCGCAACCTCCACGAGCTCGTCGAGCAGGACCCGGACATCCAGTACGTCCCGGTGTGCAACGAGGGCGTCGGGTTCTCCGTCTGCGCGGGGGCGTGGCTCGGCGGCAAGAAGACCGCCCTGATCATGGAGAACTCGGGGCTGCGCGTCGCCGCCGAGTACATCGCCCGCATCTCGCTCGGCTGCGGCGTGCCGGTCGTGCTGCTGTTGTCCTACCGCGGTGACCTCGGCGAGACCGAGCACTGGGGGATCCCACACGGGATCGTGGTCGAGCCGCTGCTCGCGGCGCGCTGCGCATCCCGTACCAGATCGTGCGCGAGCCCGTCCGAGCTGCGGCAGAGCGATCATCCGCGCCCACCGACTCGTCCGAGGCCCAGCTCCATCCCGCTGCGGTGCTGATCTCCGGCGACTGCATCTGGGAGGAGTGAGCGATGGCGCTCGAGCGCTACGACTGGCTCGGCCGCCTGGCGGCCGAGCTCCCCGACGACGCGCTGGTGATGGCGACCTACATCGGCGCCGTCTCCTTCGAGTGGGCCCACCACACCGGCGAGCACCCGCGCACCGCCCACCTCGGCCAGATGGGCGACGTCATCGGCGCTCGCCGTCGGCCTCGCCGTCGCCCTGCCGCACCGCCGGGTGGTGTGCATCGACGGCGACGGCTCGGTGCTCATGGAGCTCGGTCAGCTGGTGGTCCTCGGGCAGGAGGCGCCGGACAACCTCACGGTGTTCGTCGCCGACAACTCCAGCTACGAGTCGATCGGCTGGGGCGAGAAGGGGCCGCGCCCGACGGCGACCGCAGTGACCGCCGACCTCGCCGCGATGGCGCAGCGCGGCCGGCGTACCCCATGCCGTCACCGTCGAGACGTTCGAGGAACTGGAGCGGGAGATGGACGATGCGTTCATGGCCGGCGGATGCAGGTTCATCGACGTGCGCACGGCGCAGGGGCACGCCCGGGTGCCGCCTCGCCAGACCGACGGGTTCGAGGACAAGTACCGCTTCGTTCGCTACGTGGAGCAGCTCGAGGGGATCCAGATCCTTGGCCTCGCTCGCCAAGACCGTCAGCTCATGAAGCACGCCGACGCCGACTGACGAGACGAGGGGTTCCGAGAGGTGGCGCCGTTCCTCACGATGACCGGGATCACCAAACGCTTCCCGGGCGTCACCGCCAACGAGGGCATCGACCTGCGCGTCGACCGCGGGGAGATCCATGGGCTGCTCGGCGAGAACGGAGCCGGGAAGACGACGCTCGTCAAGATCCTCTACGGCCTGCTGCAGCCAGATGAAGGGTCGATCGAGGTGGACGGCAGGCCGGTCCGCCTGCGCAGCCCTCGTGCGTCGATGGCCTTGGGTATCGGCATGGTCCATCAGCACTTCATGCTCGTGCCGGACATGACGGTGGCGGAGAACGTGGCGCTCGGTCTGCGGTCGAGCCGGCCACCGCTGGCCAGGCTCGGCGAGGTCTCCGCCCACCTCGCCGAGCTCTCCGACCGCTACGGGCTGCGCGTCACCCCGGACCAACGCATCGAAGACCTCACGGTCGCCATGCAGCAGCGCGTCGAGATCCTCAAGCTGTTGTACCGCGGCGCCCAGTTGCTGATCCTCGACGAACCGACCGCCGTCCTCACGCCCGCGGAATGGGAAGAGCTCGCAGCGATGCTGCGGTCGCTGGTCGCCGAGGGCCGCTCGGCGATCTTCATCACGCACAAGTTGGAAGAGCTCCTCGCTGTCGTCAACCGCTGCACCGTGCTGCGCGACGGGCGTGTCGTCGGCACCATCGAGGATCCGACCACCACCGACACGGCCACGTTGGCCCGAATGATGGTCGGCCGCGATGTCGTCCTCCGCGTGGACCGTCCCGTCGTCGAGCCCGGGCCCGACCGTGTTGACGGTGCGGGAGCTCTCCGTTGCCGGCGACGCGAGGACCAGGTGTGCGCGACCTGTCGTTCGAGATCCGTGCGGGCGAGATCTTGGGTGTGGCCGGTGTCGACGGCAACGGCCAGGACGAGTTGGTCGACGTCCTCACCGGGATGCGCCGACCGACCGCTGGCGACGTGACGGTCTCCGGCTACCCCACGACGCTCGTCACGCCGCGCGAGTTCGCCGAGCGGGCCGGCGCCGTGATCCCCGCCGACCGGCATCGAACCGCGTTGGCGCTCGATCTGACCGTCGAAGAGAACCTGATGATGCGCGACTTCAGGGAGCGGCCCTACGCGCAACGAGGTGTCCTGGCGCTCGCCGAGGTACGCCGCCACTGCCAGCGGTTGGTGGCCGAGTACGACGTCCGGACGCCGGGCACGGCGATCCGCATGCGGCAGCTCTCCGGCGGCAACCAACAGAAGGTGGTGCTCGCACGCGAGTTCGACCGCCGTCCAACGCTGCTGATCGCCTCGCAGCCGACCCGCGGTCTCGACGTCGGTGCGACCGAGTTCGTCTATGGCCGGCTGCTCGACCATCGGGCAGCCGGTGGGGCGACGCTGCTCATCTCCTCCGAGCTCGAGGAGATCCTGTGTCTCGCCGACCGGATTGCCGTGATGGTGCAGGGTCGGTTCCTGCGCGTGCTCGATTCGGCTGACGTCACCATCGAGCGGCTGGGACTGTTGATGGGCGGTCAGGAGGTCCCATGAGCGAGCGAAGCGAGCGCATGGCGACCGAGCGACCGCCAGGTCGCCGGGCGGCGATGGGGTTCGGGGGCGCAGCCCCCGTGGTGTCATGAACCGTGTGAGCTCTGCGCTGCTGGCGATCGCCGTGTCGTTCGGCTCTGCTGCGCTGGCGCTCGCCGTGTCCTACGGGATCATCGCTGCCACCGGCGGCGATCCGAACGAGGCAGCTCGCGCGCTGTGGGACGGTGCGTTCGGCAGCCGAGCCCAGGTGGCCGGGACGCTGTCGGAGCTGATCCCGCTCGTGCTCGTCGCGCTCGGTTGGATCGTCGCCTTCTCGGCCCGCCGGATCAACATCGGGTTCGAGGGTCAGATCCTCGTCGGCGGCGCGTGCGCCACCTGGGTCGCCCTGAAGGTGTCGCTCCCGTACCCGCTGCACCTCGGCCTCGCCACGGCCGCCGGTGTGCTCGGTGGTGCCGCCTGGGTCGGCATCGCGGCGTGGCTGTGGGCCAAGCGATCCGTCAACGAGATCATCTCGACCCTCATGTTGAACTTCGTGGCGATCCAGCTCATCAGCTGGCTGGTGCGCGGTCCGCTGCAGGAGGAGACACGCGGGTTTCCTCGATCGGCCGCCATCCCCGAGAGCGCCCGCTGGCCGAAGCTCCTCGTGGCGACGCCGCTGGCGTGGGACCTCATCCTGGCCCTCGCCATGGTGGTCGCCATGTGGTTCTTGCTCCGGCGCACGTCCTTCGGGTTTGCCATTCGGTTGACCGGAGCGAACGAGGTCGCCGCGCGTCACGCCGGGATCGCGACGACCGCGGTGACCGTGGGTGCCCTGCTGATCTCCGGTGGACTGGCGGGACTCGCCGGAGCCTCGCTGCTCCTCGGCGGAGAGTCGACCAGCATGACGGACAACTTCTCGGCGGGCTTCGGCTTCACCGGGATCGTCGTCGCCCTCCTGGCGCGGGGCTCACCGTGGGGCGTCGTTCCGGCCGCCCTGCTGTTCGCCGCGCTGCGCCAAGGCGGCGGTCTCGTCGAGGCACGAGCGGGGATCTCCTCGGCGCTCGTCCTCATCACCCAGGGTCTCGTCATCGTCTTCGTGGCCGGATCGCAGTTCCTGCTCGACCGGCAGCGTGCTGTGCGTGTCGATGCGACAGCGCCAGGGAGTGGTGCGCCGCTTCCCTCGGGGATCTGACGTGGGGCCGTTCGACACTGCGTGGTTGGCGTCCATGGTCCTGCTGTCGGTACCTCTGCTGCTGGCGGCGACCGGTGAGCTGATCAGCGAGCGCGGTGGAGTCCTCAACATCGGGCTCGAGGGGATGATGCTGTCCGGCGCGTTCTTCTCGTTCCTCGGTGTGTACTTGTGGCACAACGTTCCACTTGGGGTGCTGACCGGCATGGGCGCCGGCGTCGTCGTGGCGCTGATCATGGCGTT
Source organism: uncultured Acidimicrobiia bacterium (assembly GCA_963774125.1). Lineage (GTDB taxonomy): Bacteria > Actinomycetota > Acidimicrobiia > Acidimicrobiales > Ilumatobacteraceae > JALZMG01. The sequence continues at coordinate 1,307,838 of CAVZDR010000005.1, read as the reverse complement.
GCTCTGCGTGCGCCTGCGCTCGGATCAGATCGTCGTCGGCGTCGGTCTCAACCTCCTTGCACTTGGCGTCACCACGTTCACGTTCCGGGAGATCTTCGCCACGCAGGCGGAGGTGCGCCTGGACTATCCGCAACCCATCGCCATTCCCGGGCTGTCCGAGCTTCCCGTCGTCGGCCGCCCGCTGTTCCAGCAGACGTTGCTCGGCTACCTCTCGTTCGTCGCCGTCGGTGCGGCCTGGTTCGTGCTCTACCGCACCAGTTTCGGGCTGTCGCTTCGCGCCGCCGGTGAGTCGCCGGCCGCCGCCGACACCGCTGGCGCGAGCGTGAACCGGATCCGCACCATCGGGACCTGCGTCGCCGGCGCGCTGGCCGGTGCCGCCGGTGCGTACCTGTCGGTGGGCCGGCTCGGGATCTTCAACGAGGGGATGACCGGAGGTCGAGGTTTCCTGGCCCTCGCCGCGGTCATCTTCGGCGGATGGCGCCCGCTCGGTGTGATGGCTGCGGCGTTGGTGTTCGGTGCCGCGGACGCGCTGCAGCTGCGGCTGCAGTCGTACGAGTCGATCCCGCGTGAGGTGTGGCTCGTCATGGCGATGGTGGCGGCCGCCGCGCTCGTCGTGGCGCGACTGCGTCGAGGAGATCGAGACACATCGGTGGCTGTCACGATCGTCGGCGGCGCGGTCGTCGCCGTCGGTGTCGCCCTGTTCGTGATCGGGCCCGAGTGGCACTTCCCACCGCAGTTGTGGCTGACGATGCCCTACGTCCTCGCGCTGCTCGCCCTCGGCGGTCTGGTCGGCCGGGTCCACATGCCGAGCGCTCTCGCCACTCCGTATCGGCGCGGTGAGGACACGTAGCGAGCGGCGAGATTGACAGATTGTTGACGCAGTGCCTCTAATCGACAGCACCTGTTCCTCGGGGGAAGGAGGAAGGGGGAAAGTGGGGATGGCCGCATGAGCCGCAAGCACCTTGTCGCGTCATTGGTCGTTGTGACCGCGCTGGTCGGCGCCGCCTGCGGAGGCGACGACGACGACGGCGGCGGCGCGGCCACCACCGCCGCGGCCGACACAGCCACCACTGCCGCCGAAGGTGCCACAACCGCGGGCAGCTCGGCCGGGAGCACGCCAGCGGCCGGCGGGGAGGACGTCGCGCTCGCGTCGGTCGGGATGGCATTGCCTGGGCCGAAGAACGACAAGGGCTTCAACCAGTCGCACTACGACGGGCTCATCGCCGCCGGCGAGAAGTACGGGTTCACCCCCAACGTGGTGGAGAACGTCGTCGATCCGCAGGCGCGCATCGACGCGCTCAAGAACCTCGCCGCCGACAACCCACTCGTCATCGGTGTCGGAGGTGAGTACGCCGAGGCGGGATTGACCGCAGCCCCGCAGTACCCCGACGTCGAGTTCGTCGTCATCAACGGCGAGACGGATCCGGCCATCCCGAACCTCCATGCCTACTTCGTGCGGCAGGGTGTTCCGGCGTACATCGCTGGGGTCGTCGCCGCCGAGCTGACCGAAGCCAACAAGGTCGGCTACTTGGGCGGCGAGCTGATCCCGCCGACGACGCAGTCCGATGACGGCTTCAAGGCCGGCGTCGCAGCCAGCAATCCCGACATCGAGTACGCGTCCACGATCGTCGGCAACTTCAACGACCCGGAGAAGGCGAAGGAGGCCGCTTCGGCGCAGATCAATGCCGGGGCCGACGTGATCTTCGCGCTGCTCGACGCCGGCTTCCCCGGCGTGGAGCAAGCGGTGACCGAGTCCGGCAAGGACGTCCTGCTGATCAACCCGATCTTCCCCCGATGCGATGAGGGGGAGAACATCGTCGGCGTCGCCTTCTTGTCCTCAGGTGGGCTCGTCGACCAGATCATCAACGACGCGGGAAGTGGCGCCCTGCCGACCGAGCCACAGTTCTACGGTGTCGAGAACGAGGAGATCCAGCGCTTCGAGCTGTGTGAGGGCTTTGCCGAGCACCAAGCCTTGGTCGACGAGACCACCGACGCGATCAACGCCGGCGAGATCGAGCTTCCGGAAGGGGTGTAGCGGCCCGTGTCCCGGCTCCAGCGGTGACTGACACGCAGGTCGATCTGCTCGTCGCCGGAGCGGAGCTCCTCGCCACGATGGACGAGGAGCGGACCGAGATCCCGGGCGGATGGGTGGCGGCGACGGCCGGTTCCGTCGTCGCCGTGGGGCCGCCTGGATCGGAGCCGCCGGCTCGTCGAGTCGTCCGGGCCGATGCGTGCCTCATCACGCCCGGTCTGATCAACACGCACCACCACATCTACCAGAACCTCACGCGGGCGTTCCGGCCTGCGCTCGGCGGCAACCTGTTCGACTGGCTCCGCGTCCTGTACCCGGTGTGGAGCCGGCTGGACGAGGAGGCGGCGTACGTGTCGGCGTGGATCGGCATGTGTGAGCTGGCGATGGGCGGTTGCACGACGAGCAGCGATCACCTCTACGTGCACCCGCGAGGTGGCGGCGATCTCATCGCCGCCGAGATCGCGGCAGCCCGCGACGTCGGGTTGCGCTTCCACGCGACGAGAGGCTCGATGAGCCTCGGCGAGAAGTACGGCGGGCTTCCTCCGGACAACGTCGTGCAGGACGACGACGAGATCCTCGCCGACTCGGAACGACTGGTGGCTCAGTTCCATGACCGCGCACCGGGCGCGATGGTGCGGGTGGCGCTTGCGCCGTGCTCACCGTTCTCGGTCACGCCCGAGCTGATGCAGGCGACGGCGGAGCTCGCGGAGCGATTGGACGTCCGGCTCCACACGCACTTGGCAGAGGTCCTCGACGAGGAAGCGTTCTGCCAGGCCCAGCACGGCTGCCGCCCGATCGAGTTCTTCGAGCGCGTGGGCTGGGGTACCGACCGCGTCTGGGTCGCCCACTGCATCCACCCGAACGCCGAGGAGATCGCCCGCCTCGGTGCCTGGGGCACGGGTGTGGCCCACTGCCCCTCCTCGAACCAACTGATCGGCGCCGGACTGGCTCCTGTCGCCGAGCTCCGCGCAGCCGGCGTGCCAGTCGGCATCGGATGTGACGGCTCGGCGTCGACCGACTGTGCGTCACTCTGGCTGGAGACGCGCGGCGCCCTGCTGCTCGGCCGAGTGCGTCACGGTGCGCAGGCGATGGCGGCGAGGGACGCGCTGGAGATGGCGACGCTGGGCGGTGCGGCATGTCTCGGCCGCCAAGGCGAGATCGGCGTGCTCGAGCCCGGCGCGGCAGCCGACCTCGTGGCGTGGCGCTTGTCGGGAATCCCGTTCGCCGGTGCGCACACCGACCCCGTCGAAGCGTGGTTGCGCTGCGGACCCGTGTCCGCGTGGCACACCGTCGTGAACGGTCGGCTCCTCGTCGAGGACGGCTCGCTGACGGTGCCCGGTGTCGATGAGATGTTGGCCCGGCACCGGGCGATCGCCGTCGAGTGGACGAACGCTGCCTCGTAGGTGCGGCGCGATCAGCTCGAGCGCGAGCCAACGGTCGACGACCGATTCGGCGAGCTCGTTGGACTCACCGTGCCCGGTCACCGCGGCCAGGAAATCGGCCCGCTCGATGCCCTGCAGCGCGAGGTCCTCCACGGCGCGCACGGTGGCGGTGCGGGGGACGTCGCGGAGGAGGGCGATCTCACCGAACGAGTCGCCGGGGCCGAGGTTGCGGATGTGCTCGCCGTCGATGCTCACGGCGGCGGTCCCCCGCTCGATGATCCAGAACCGATCGCCGGGAGCCCCCTGCTCGATCACCGTTGCTCCGGCGGGCACGGTGTTCGGGATGAGGGCAAGGGCGAGTCGTTCGCGCACCACCGGCGGCAGGACGGCGAGCAACGGGACCTTGTTGAGCAGGACGAGCCCGGGCGGCGCCAGCACGGTGGCATCGAGGTGGCGCAGCCGAGGGATGGCCGCCAGTGCCAGCACCGTGGCACTGACACCGACCACCGCCAGCCCGGCGCGCAGGCCGACCGTGCCGATCAGCAGCGGCATGATCAGCGCACCCATTGCCAGCCCGAGCTTGACGACGCTCTCGACGGCGCCGAACACCCGACCCATGACACCGATCGGAGCGAGTCGTTGGATCAGCGTGTAGGCGTTGATGTCGACGATCGAGTGGGCAATTCCGAGCAGGAGCATGGTTGCGAGTGCAATCGCCAGGGTCGGCGCCGCGGCGATGAAGAGCAGGGGCGCCGCCCACAGCACGACGCCGACACCGAAGTCCGTGGCGATCCGACCTCGCATTGCGAGCACGAGCGCGGCGAGGCCACCGACCAACCCACCGACTCCGAGCATCGACTGCACCAGACCGACTCCGGCGTCGCTGAGATCGAGAAGCTCGAGCGCAATCGTGACGGTGAACACGACCGACGCGCCGGCGACGATCGTCTGCAGGCCATACAACGCTGTGACGAGCGACAGCTCGCGTCGAGCCAGGATCGTCCGGAACCCTGCCGTCACCTCCTCGAGCATCCCGGTCGGATCCGCTGCCCTCGCTGGTGTGGAATCGTCCCTCGGCGCCGGGACCGCGAGGAGCACAGCAGCCGACCACAGGAACGAGATGGCGTTGATGAGGTAGACCTGCTCGACCGCCGCCACCGTCAGCAGGACCGCAGCGATCGCCGGTCCGATGATGAAGCCCATGCTGTCGATCGTCGCGGCGACGACGTTGGCGGCCGTGAGCTCGGACGGACTCGACGCGAGGCCGGGAAGCAACGACGCTTGTGCCGGCCCGAACGCCAGCGACACCGTCGCTGCAGCCCAGGCGAGCGCGAACACAGCACCGAGCGGACCGTCGGTGGAGATCACGACGAACCCGGCGACGATCAACGTCGCCCTGGCGACGTCGGCGCCGATCATCACCCGTCGCTTGTCGAAGCGGTCGGCGAGCGTCGAGAGCACCGGCGCGAGCACCGCCTGGACGGCGTAGCGGACCGTTGCGAGGACGGCGACGGCAGCGGCGCCGCCACGGTCGAACACCCACACGGCGATGGCCGTCGAGTACGCCCAGTCCCCGATCACCGAGCCGGCGTAGGCGAGGTTGACGCGGCGCAGCCCGGGGTTGCGGAACACCGTGGCGAACATGCGGGCCGACGTGCGGACTCGGTCGGCCGTCACGCTCACGTTGGCATCCGTACCTCCCTGCCCGGCGTGTCGCCGAACCTACTCGCCGCGTCGTGACCCGGTCCGGGCGACCGCCGCTGGTGTGCGATCGTGAATGCCATGTCGACACACAGCGGCATCGTGACCGTGCTCGAGCCGGAGGATGAGTATCCCCATGAGCCCGACGCGGCGGAGAACTACAACGAGTCGATGTACCTCAACGCCTTCGACGCGGCGCGTGAGGTGGGTGGCTGGTTCCGGCTCGGCAACCGGGTCAACGAGGGCTACGCGGAGATGACGGTGTGCATCTACCTGCCCGGCGGTCGAGTCGGGTTCGTGTACGGCCGGCCGGCGATCGACACCAACGAGAAGATGGAGGCCGGCGGCCTGTCGATCGACGTGATCGAGCCGTTCCAGCATCTCAAGGTGCGGTACCGCGGCAAGGTCTGCGTGCTCGATGACCCGGGTGAGATGGCCGAGCCCGCGCGTCGCGTTCAAGTCCAACCCCTGGGTGGCCTGTGAGGTGGATCTCGACTTCCGCGGCGTGTCGCCGATGTACGGCGGCAAGCCCGTCCATGCTGACGGCACGGAGGTGGAGCAGGAGGCCGGCAAGAGCTTCGCCAAGGCGCACTACGAGCAGCACTGCGCGGTGACCGGCACGATCGTCGTCGGTGACGAGGTGGTCGACCTCGACGGCCTCGGCTTGCGCGACAAGTCATGGGGACCTCGTTACTGGCAGGCGATCAGCTGGTACCGCTGGCTCCCGATGACGTTCTCCGAGGACTTCGCCATGATGATCTCGCTCGTCGGTGGTCGGCCCGGCGGCATGGTGCTCGTCGGCGACGAGTACCACCTGATCCGTGACTGCACCATCGAGTCCGACTGGGACGACAACCGCTACCAGACCTCGATGCGCTGCACCGTGCGCACCGACCACCACACCTATGCGGTGACCGGCACGGTGTTGTCATCGATCCCGCTGCGCAATCGCCGCACCGACCCCGACGGCAACGAGCTGACGACCCGGATCACCGAAGCGATGACCCGCTACGAGTGCGACGGGCACGTCGGCATCGGGATGAGTGAGTACCTCGATCAGATCATCGACGGCGAACCGATCGGTCCCGATGTGCGGCCCGGTCCGCGTTCTGGTTGACCGTTCGACCAGATCGCGGACCAAAGCAGCACGACTGACTCAGTTGTTCGTCTCCCCGTTGATCAGGGTGTCGCTGCCGGAGCCGCCGGTCAGCGTGTCGGTGTCCGGCCCACCGTCCAGGTGGTCGTTGCCCGACCCACCGAGGAGGACGTCGTCGCCGCCGAGACCGCAGAGCACGTCGTTCCCCGAACCCCCGACCAGAAGGTCGTCACCGGCGGTGCCGACGACGACGTCGTTGCCCGCCCTGCCGTGTGCCGGGGCCTGCACGAGCTTGTAGCGCCCATACGTCCCGACGCCGGTTCCGGCCTCGGCGATCGCCTGGCCGCAGATCGCGGCAGGACTCGGACCCGGGTTGGCGCCGGTGACGGTGAGCGTGGCCGACGCCACGACGTTGAACTGCTGATCCTTCACCACCACTTGGTATTGGCCGGGGGTCGACGGGCCGGTGAACGATGAGCCGGCCTCGAGCCTCCCGGTCTGGAAGTTGACCGAGCACTGGTCCGCACCCTCGAGCTCACCACCGTTGACGATGTCGAAGAAGTACACGGCGTTGCGCTCGCAGTTGATGAAGTCCGCGTCGAACTCTTGGCCCACGGCGACCGTCGACGGGCTGAGCTGCAGGGTCTGGGCTCCTTGGGCCGAGCTGGGTCCCGGGCTTCCGGCCACCACCAGCAGCGCAACTGCCGCGCCGACGAGCGCGCGAATTGATCTCAGGGTCATTGGCACCACCTCCGCGTCGGACCGTAGCAAGCCGCCGTGCCGGTGTCGCACCCGGTGCGCGGTCGCCAGCTCAGTCGTTCGTCTCCCCGTTGATGAGGGTGTCGTTGCCCGAGCCGCCAGTCAGCGCGTCGATCTCCGGCCCACCGTCCAGGTGGTCGTTGCCCGACCCGCCGAGGAGGACGTCGTCGCCACCCAGACCGCAGAGCACATCGTTCCCAGAGCCCCCGATGAGGACGTCGTCACCGGCGGTGCCGACAACGACGTCGTGGCCCGACCTGCCTTGCGCCGGGGCCTGCACGAGCCTGTGGCGCCCGTACGTCCCGACGCCGGTTCCGGCCTCGGCGATCGCCAAGGCACAGATTGCGGCCGGACTCGGACCCGGAGCCCGCGGGCGGTGACGGTCAGCGTGGCGGACGCCACGACGTTGAACTGCTGATCCTTCACCACGACGGTGTACGTGCCGGGGGTCGACGGGCCGGCGCCCGAGCGCCCGCCACGGCTCCCGGTCGGCAAAAGTGACCGAGCACATGCCCACCGGCGAGTCACCACGTTCGAGACCTCGAAGAGTACACGGCCAGGCGGCGAGCAGTTGAGCAGTGTGGCGGTCGAACCCGCGCCCTCGACGACCGTCGCTGGATCGAGACTGCAGCGTCGGGCTCCTTGGGCCCAGCCGGGTCCGGCGCTGCCGGTTACCACCAGTAGTGCGACTGCCGCGCCCACGAGCGCGCGAATGGGCCTCACGATCATCACGCACCACCTCCGCCAGGACCGTAGCGCGCGCTCGCCCAGCGAGGAGTACCTACGATCCGTCGCTGGGCGGCGTGACGGTCCCAGGAGGTCCAGTTGTCAACAACGGCAGTACGTGGCGTCGCCCTGTTCATGTCGCGCGGTCGAGCGGCGGTTCGGCCTTCATGCCCGCGACCGCAGCGGCGCAGTCGATGCCGCGGTCCTGGACCGTGTACGTGACGAACTCGGCGGCGAGCAGCGTCAGCCCCATCGATGTCTCGACTGACAGCGCAGGCGGGCCCATCACGGTAGGCACCAGACCGCAGGCGGTCGCCATCACGCCCGATGGGTCGACGGCATACGTCGCCAACTTTGACGGCGGCACGGTCACACCCATTGACCTGGCCACCAGCACGGCACGTCCTCCCATCACGGTCGGCTCCGCCGGATCCACGACCAGCGTCATCGCCATCGCTCCGGATGGTGCAACCGCCTACGTCACGAACGCCACGCCGCAAAGTGCCGCCGTGGTCCCGATCGATGTCGCGACGCACACCACGGGTGACCCGATCGTTCTCGGCGGGCCAGGGACCAACTTCAACGCCATCGCCGTCACTCCGGACGGCACCAGGGCCTATGTCGTCGATTCCGCGAGCAATGTCGTCCTGCCGATCGATCTGCGCACGCGCGCCGTCGGTGACGGCATCGCAGTCGGCTCAGTGGCCGCGGCGATCGCCATCACGCCTGACGGAAGGATCGCCTACGTCGCCAACACCGGCAGCGACAGCGTGACACCCATCGACCTCGCAACAAGCGCCCCGGGTGCCGCGATCCCCGCCGGCAGGACCCCGACGGCGATCGCCATCAGCGCCGATGGTGCCATGGCGTATGTCACCAACGCCGAGACTGCGGAGCTGACGCCCATCGTCACGGCCACGAACACGCCGGGGCAACCGATTCCGGTCGGCACTGCACCGAGCGCGGTCGTGGTGACGCCCGACGGCGCAAAGGCGTACGTCTCCAACTTCGGCGATGGGACCGTGACGCCGATCGATCTGGTCACGCGTGCGCCGGGCGATGCGATCACCGTCGGTACCGCACCGATGGGCCTTGCCGTCACGCCGGATCAGGCTCCGCGCGCCGCGCTCACCGTGACGCTTGGTGCAGCTGGAACGGCGACGACGTTCGACGCCTCCGCATCGACGGTCGCCTTCGGCACCATCGCCAGCTACTCCTGGGAGTTCGGCGATGGCACGAGAACGACGAGCACGACGCCGGTCGTCGAGCACACCTACGCGGCGCCGGGCACCTACAGCGCCACGGTCACGACCGTCAGCTCGGGTGGCACCTCCACGAGCCGGGCGTTCACTGGCCAGACGATGTCGCGCAACGGCGGGCCGCAAGCGGTCGCCTCGCTGCAGGTCGACATCAGGGGCTCGCTGGGCGAGTCTGGCCCAACCACCACGACGACCATCACGACGTCGATGCGACCGCGCGGCACGTTGCCTGCCACCGGATCGGGCGTCAGTGGATCGCTCGTCCTTCCTGCGCTGCTCGTTCTGACGGCCGGCGGTGCCGCGCTGGTGGCGTCCAGGCGGAGGCCGTCATGATGTCTCTCCTATGAGCAACCAAGCGGCAGCACCGGACACGATCGTCCTCGTCCACGGCTTCTGGGTGACACCTCGGAGCTGGGAGGACTGGATCACCCACTACGAGGGCAAGGGCTTCAAGGTACTGGCACCGGCCTATCCCGGGTTCGAGGTCGAGGTCGAGGCGCTGAACGCCGACCCCACGCCGATCGAGCAGGTCACGGTGCCCCAGATCATCGAGCACCTCGAGTCGGTCGTCGGCGCCCTCGATCGTCCACCGATCATCATGGGCCACTCCGCCGGGGGCGTGTTCACCCAGATCCTGCTCGATCACGGATTCGGCGCCGCCGGCGTGGCGATCGACTCGGCGCCGACCGAAGGTGTCAGGAGGGTCCCGCTGTCGCAGGTCCGGGCCTCGTTCCCGGTGCTGAAGAACCCGGCCAACCGTCACCGGGCCGTCGGGCTCACCCATGAGCAGTGGCAGTACGCGTTCACCAACGGCTTCAGCGACGAGGAGTCCCGCCGGCTGTACGAGCGCTACCACATCCCGGCGTCGGGGGCGATCTTCTGGGGCAGCGCGCTGGCCAACATCCATCCCGGCAAGGACGACAACTGGGTCAACTACGACAACCCCGATCGCGCCCCGCTGTTGTTCATCTCCGGCACGGACGACCACCTGATGCCGCCGAGCATCCAGCGTTCCAACGCCAAGCACTACAAGGCGCCTGGTTTGATCACCGAGGTCAAGGAGTACCCGGGACCGCACTTGCTGCCGTCATGGCCGGGGTGGGAGCAGGTTGCCGACGACGCGCTGGACTGGGCGCTCGTCAACGCCCGAACGGCCTCCGAGTGACGCAGGTTCGGCTGACCCACATCGGCGGCCCCACGACGCTGCTCGAGGTTGCCGGCTGGCGCATCCTCACGGACCCGACGTTCGACGAACCGGGCCGCACCTACCACTTCGGGCTCGGTACCTCCTCACGCAAGACGACGGGTCCTGCCGTGGCAGCTGCCGAGCTCGGGGCCGTCGACGCGGTCCTCCTCACGCACGACCACCATGCCGACAACCTCGACGACGCCGGGCGGGCGCTACTGCCTGCCGCGGCGGTCGTCGTGACGACGGCGGCGGGCGCCGAACGGCTGGGCGGAACGACCCGGGGCCTGCTGCCGTGGGGAACGACTCGACTCGAGGCGCCGGACCGTCCGGGCATCGAGGTCACGGCGACACCGTGTCGTCACGGGCCACCGCTGTCGCGGCGGTTGGTTGGGGACGTGATCGGCTTCTCCCTCGCGTGGGACGGCCAGGAACACGGCGTGATGTGGATCTCCGGCGACACCGTGCTGTACGACGGCGTGCGCACCGTCGCCGGGCGCCTGACCGTGAGTCTGGCCGTGCTGCACCTCGGTGAAGCGCGGTTCCCGGCCACTGGGCCGGTGCGCTACACGATGACGGCCGCCCAGGGTGTCGAGCTGTGCCGAACGATCCGACCACGCACGGTGGTCCCGGTCCACTACGAGGGGTGGTCGCACTTCCGTCAGGGGCGCGCGGCGATCGAGCGGGCGCTGGCCGACGCTCCGGACGTGCGTGACTCGTTCGAGATCCTGCCGATCGGCAAGGCGACCGATCTCACCGTCTGACGTGGTGACCTCCGGTCAGGCGAAGCTCCACTTCGTCGCACCGGTCACATCGGCAGCCGAACCGACGCCGACCACGTTCGTCGTCGCGATCCGGTAGAGGTGCCAAGGCGGCGGGCCGCCGCTCGGCGCCGTGTACGGGGCCGTCAAGGTGCCGCCGACGACCTCGGCGGGCCAGCCGTGCTGGCGGTAGACGTCGGCCACGTGCTCGAGCTCGGCGTGATCCGTGACGCGCCGGGCCTCGCCGGTGAACACGACGTCCATGCCGTCGAGGCGTGCCGTCAAGGTGCAGGCAGGGTTGTGTGCAAGGTTGCGGCCCTTCTGCGTTCCTGGTCCAGTGACCCGATTCGACAGGAAATCTGGGCGTGATCTCTGCTAGCTGTTGGCGGACGTCACGCCCAGATCGGGCACCGCTGCGTCAGTCGCAGAGACCGCTCGGCTGGCTGGTCTGGCAGATGTTGTTCGTGACGACGGTGGTCGCCTCCGCCTCTGGTCCGAGGACGATGTCGGGGGCGTTGCGGACGATGACGTTGTTCTCGATCGTGTTGTCCACGGGCTCCGTGCCACCGAACCCTCCGATGACGATCACACCGCCGGTGAGGTCGGCTGGACCCCCCGGAAGGTTGTCCACGATGTTGTTGTTCGAGATGGTGACGTCGTGCGCGCCGACCAGCGCGACGCCGACGCCGGACACCACCGGAGGTTCTTCATCGCAGAATTTGGTGTTGTGGCTGATGCGGTTGTTGGAGATGTCGAAGTCGCCCGCCGGCCCGGGTGCGTCGGCGAGGACCACCACGCCGACACAGTTGTCGTGGAGGCGGTTGGACGTGATCGTGCCACCTTCGGCGTGGCGCACGAACACTCCGAACAGGGCGCCGGACGACTCGTTGCCGAAGACCTTGGCGTTGGCGTCGGGCGAGTCGCCGATGTAGAAGCCCGCCTCCGCACTGCCGGTCGCGGTGTTGCCGATGATCGTGGTGTTCGTCGACGAGTTGGCGAAGACGCCGTACTCGGCGTTGTCCTGGAGGACGTTGCTCCGGACCGAGGTCTGGTCGGCGGCGAACACGAAGATGCCGAACGCGAAACCGGTGACCGTGAACCCGCTCACGCTGACGCCGCTGACCGTGTTGCTCGGATCGGCGAAGTCGCCGATGCACACGCCACAGAGGGGGTCACCGGGCGACTGCACGGTGGCGCGCGAACCGACCAGTGAGATGTCCGAGGTCGTGATGGATACCGACTCGACGTACGTGCCGCGCAGCACGCGGATCGTGTCGCCTGGACTGGCGGCATCGACCGCCGCCTGGATCGACTCGCCCGGCCGGACGATGTGCGTCGAGGCTGCTGCCGCTGGTCCGGCGACCACGGTGCCCAGGCTGATGGCAGTGGTCAATCCGATGACGGACGCGAGCGCCCGACGACGTGTGCGTGTCAGTTGCATGTGAATCCCCTCGTGTCCCCGTGCTCCACGGTACGGCCGGACCGGACGACCTTACGCCTCGTGGCGGCGTCACGACGTGCCGGCGCGCCGCTGCGGCGTGACGACCCGGCCCGGTGGCGCGACGTCGACCTGCTGCTCGTCGACACGCGTGGCGACCCCGTTCACGAGCATGTGGCGCATCCCCGACGGCTGGTCGGCGGTGAGGCGTTCCGTGTCGGCCGGGAAGTCGCGGACGCGCCGCAGCGGCCCGGGTGCGACGGTTGCCGGGTCGAACACGACGATGTCGGCGAAGGAGCCCGGGCGCAGCACGCCACGGTCGGCGAAGCCGAACAGCTCAGCAGGTTCCTGGGTCAGCTTGTGCACGGCTTCCTCGAGCGTGAGGACCTGTCGCTCTCGAACCCAGTTGCCGAGGAGATCCGTCGGCAGCGGCGCGTCGCAGAGCTGTCCGATGTGGGCGCCGGCGTCGGAGAGGCCGAGCGTGCAACCGGGCTCCTTGAGCAGCATGGCGATCCCGTCGGCATCGTCGTTGGCGATGATCGTCTTGACTCGCAGGTCCGCGAGGTCGCGCTCGTCGGCGCTCAGGTCGAGCAGAGCGTCGAACGGGTCCGATCCGCGCTCCTCGGCGATCGTCGGAGAGGCGCTTGCCGATCAGTTCGGTATGGGCTCCGGAGTCCATGATCTCGAACGTGTCCCAGCGGGGTCGCAGCGAGACGTTGCCGGTGGTCCACTCCTCACGAGCTCGCTGCCGCCATGCCAGGTCGGCGTACGCGGCCCGTCGCTCGTCGAGTGAGCGGCGGCATCAGTTCGGCGAACACCGGGTTGATGTTGAGGTTGAACGGCTCGACGAGGGTCATCGGAGAACGAGAGGGGCCGGCACGTCACCTGCGGCCAGACGTTCGCGCCCTGCTCCAGGCCGCGGCGGTGGATCTCCGCAGCCTTCAGGTGGGCGCCGTTGGGGAACGTCAGGACCGCGGTGAACGTGATCGGCGCGCCGAGCGCTGGCTGCAGCTCGTAGCAGTCAGTGAAAGCTCAGACCGTCTCCGCCGTTGACGCCGATCACGCCGCGGCCGCTGCGACCGACGGCTCGGCCGAGCGCCTCGATCTCGGCCCGGTCTGCGACGCGGCTCGGCACCGGACGGCCATCCGCCCCGACGTGCGTCACCGCCATGCTCGTGGCGAAGCCGGCGGCCCCTGCCTCCATCGCCTCTTCGACGAGGGCCGCCATGCGAGCTGATCTCGTCGGGGGTCGCTGGCCGCTCGGCGGCGTCGGCGCCCAGCACGTACAGGCGCAACGGCGTGTGCCCGATGTACGCCGCGAAGTTGAGGGCGGTGCCGTGCCGACGCACCGCGTCCAGGTACTCGGGGAACGATCTCGAAGTCGTCCCACGGGATGCCGATGGCGAGACAGGCAGGGTCCATGTCCTCCACCTTCTCCATCGTGTGACTCAGCAGGTCGCGGTCGGCCGGCCGAATGGGCGCGATGCTGAAGCCGCAGTTGCCAGCCACGACGGTGGTGACGCCGTGGAAGCAGGACGGCGTGAGCGCAGGGTCCCAGAACACCTGGGCGTCGTAGTGCGTGTGGATGTCGATGAACCCGGGAGCGACCACGCACCCGGTGGCGTCGAGTCGCCGATCACCTTGGAGGTCCGGACCGATCTCGACGATCCGGTCGCCTTGCACGGCAACGTCGGCGACGGTTGCCGGAGCACCCGTCCCGTCGACGACATGTCCACCGGCGATGACCACACGGTCCATCGCCGCAGTCTCTCACTCGGTCATGGAGTCCACGGCGTGCGCCAGCCGCCGCTGCCGGCCACGAGCTCATTGGCCGCCTCTGGGCCCCACGAGCCAGGGGCATAGCTCTGGACGGGCGGGGCCTGGTCGATGAGCGGCTGCATGATCCGCCACGCCTCTTCGATCGTGTCCTGACGCGCGAACCTCACGGTCTGGCCGACGAGCGCGGCGTGGAGCAGGACCTCGTACGGCGTCGGACCTTCACCACCCTCTTCGGCGAACTCCATGTCGAGATGGATCGGTGCCGGTCTCGGATCGTCGGCCCGGCGGGTCATGAGCTGGAGGCGGACGCCGGTCGACGGGTCCAGCTTCACGACGAGTTGGTCCGGTTCGACGTTCTCCGGACGGAGGTGGAACCCCAGCACCGGCGATTGCTTGAACACGAGCCGCAGCTCGGTGTGGGTGATCGGGAGGCGCTTCCCGGTGCGGATGTAGATCGGAACACCTGACCAGCGCCAGTTCTCGATGTCGAGGCGCAACGCGGCGAACGTCTCGGTCGTCGAATCGGCGGCGACCCCGTTGATCGACTTGTATCCCGTCGTACTGGCCACGCACGTACTGGCTGGGATCGGCCGTGGCGATTGCCTTGAAGATGGCCGTCTGAGCACCTTTCAACGTCTCGGGATCGCCGCCAGCGGGCGCCTCCATCGCCGCCGCACCCAGCAGCTGCAGCAGGTGGTTGACGACCACGTCCCGCAACGCACCGACGGGATCGTAGAAGTGGCCGCGGTCGTCGACGCCGAATGCCTCCGCCATCGTGATCTGGATGCAGTCGACGTAGTTGCGGTTCCAGATCGGCTCGAGCATCGTGTTCCCGAAGCGCAGGAAGAGGATCTGCTCGAGCCCCATCTTGCCGAGGTAGTGGTCGATCCGGTACAGCTGCGACTCGTCCACGTACTGGTGGAGCTCCGTGGCCAGCTCGCGGGCCGAGGTCTGATCGTGGCCGAACGGCTTCTCCACGACCACACGCCCGTTCGACGTGAGGCCACGGTCGGCCAGGCCCTTGACCACCGTAGAGAACAGGAACGGCGGGATCTCGAGGTAGAAGACGGGACACTTCGCGTCGCCGATCGCCTTGCCGACCTTGTCGTAGGTGGCCGGGTCCTTGAAGTCGCCCGACACGTAGGACATCCGGCCGGTGAGGCGGTCGAAGACCGCTTGGTCGATCGTCTCACCGGTTGCCTCGATCGAGGTGCGGGCCCGCTCGAAGAGTTGAGGGAGCGCCCAGTCGTCCACCGCGACGCCAACGATGGCGCAGTCCAGCAAGCCGCGTTGCTCGAGGCGGTAGAGCGACCGGAACGTCATCACGCGCGCCAGGTCGCCGGTGATCCCGAAGATGACCAGGACGTCGCCGGTTGGACCCTGGCCCCCCGGACCCGTC
This sequence comes from uncultured Acidimicrobiia bacterium, assembly GCA_963774125.1. GTDB lineage: Bacteria > Actinomycetota > Acidimicrobiia > Acidimicrobiales > Ilumatobacteraceae > JALZMG01. Next base: position 1,292,320 of record CAVZDR010000005.1, on the reverse strand, counting down.
GCGGCCGCTCCTCCCGCTGCTGTCTCGACCATTGCGTGCCTCCTGGTGGGTGAGTGTCCCGTTACCAGCGATCTACCACGCACGGGCGGCCGGGTCATCGTCCGGAATGGACGAAGCGGGCGCTCCAGCGCCCTTCGCCGGCGTTCCAGCGCCTTCGCCGGCCGCATCGGAGGTAGGGCCCCGGGTCGCGTCGTTCAGATCTGAAGTCCCGGTTCGGCACGGCGGGCGCTCCAGCGCCTTCGCCGGCCGCATGTAGGTAGGGTCCGCGCCGGTGATCCTCTCGGACCGCAGCCTGCGCGAGGCCATCGGCGCGGCCGCATCGTCGTCGACCCGTTCGACCCGAGCCTGCATCCAGCCGTCGTCGATCGACGTGCGGGTCGACCGCCTGTTCCGGGTCTTCCGCAACCACACGGCCGGCATCATCGACGTCAAGCTCGACCTCACCGACCTCACCGAGCTCGTCGAGATCCCCGCCGACGGCGTGTTCATGCTCCACCCCGGCGAGTTCGTGCTCGGCTCGACGCTCGAGCGCGTCGCCGTCCCGGACGACCTCGTCGCCCGCATCGAGGGCAAGACTCGCTCGGCCGGCTCGGGCTGCTCATCCACTCGACGGCCGGGTTCATCGACGCCGGGTTCGACGGCCACATCACGCTCGAGCTGGCCAACGTCGCCAGCCTGCCGATCACGATCTACCCGGGCATGAAGATCGGCCAGATCAGCTTCATGCAGATGACCACGCCGGCCGACCGGCCCTACGGCAAGGGCGCGCCCGGCTCGAAGTACCAGGGCCAGCGGGGCCCGACGCCGAGCCGCTACTTCGAGAACTTCCGCTGACGATCCCAGGCACGGCCCCGGTCGGCGGCGACAGAGTACGCGGCGACCCATGCCGCGTCTGCGCCGAGTCTCCCCCGACTCGCCCGGCTGGACCCGCCGACGGCAGGGCAAGGGGTTCGTCTACCTCGACGAGGACGGTCGGCCGCCTCGGCCCCGACGACGTCGCCCGCTGCAAGGCGCTCGTGATCCCGCCGGCCTGGACAGCACGTCTGGATCTGCCCGGCGCCCAACGGCCACATCCAGGCCGTCGGCACCGACGAGGCCGGTCGGCGCCAGTACCTGTACCACCCGGCATGGCGCGAGCAGCGCGACGCGGCCAAGCACGACCGCGTGCTCGACGTCGCCGACCCGGCTGCCGGTCGCCCGCGCAAGGTCGTCGCCAGCACCTCGCCCTGCCGGGCATGCCACGGAGCGGGCGCTGGCGCCGGCCTTCCGCCTCCTCGACCTCGGCTTCTTCCGCGTCGGCGGCGAGCACTACGCCGAGGAGAACGGCAGCTACGGGCTGGCGACGATCGAGAAGCAGCACGTCAACGTGAAGGGCGACGAGGTCGTCTTCGACTACGCCGCCAAGTCGGGCCAGGAGCGCCTGGTCGCCGTCGCCGACGAGCCGTCATCGCGACGCCGTCGGCGACGCTGCAAGCCGGCGTCGCGGCGGCGGCGCCGGGCTGCTCGCGTACCGGGACGGGCGCCAGTGGCGCGACGTGACCTCCGACGACATCAACCGCTACGTCAAGGACGTCGTCGGCGGCGACGTGTCGGCGAAGGACTTCCGCACGTGGCACGGCACCGTGCTGGCCGCCGTCGCCCTCGCCGGCAAGCTCGAGGACGTCGAGCCTCGCCGACGAGCGGCAAGAGAGGCCGTGCGGACGGCGATGATCGAGGTCGCCGAGTACCTCGGCAACACGCCGACGGTCGCCCGCAGGTTCCTACGTCGATCCCAAGGTCGTCGACGCCTACGAGAGCGGCACGACGATCGCGCCGACGCTCGCAAGCAGGCGCCGCGCAGCGACGCCGGCGCTCCCGGACGCATCGAGCGGGCCGTGTCGCAAGCTCGCAAGCCGCGACTGATACCATCTGATCTCGGCTCGGCCGAACCGGCACGGTGACCATCCAGGACGTCCCGCCCGTCGATGTCGACGGAGCACCCCCTCCGCCGCCGCGGACCGGGCGGCCGTCCCGCATGTTCTCGGTGCTCGCCGGGCTCGTCTGCCGCCGCCGTCGCCCTCGGCGTCGCCGAGCTGCTGGCCGGCCTCAACCGGGCGTGGCGCTCGCCCGTGCTCGACGTCGGTGACCGCCTCATCGACGCCGCGCCGCCGTTCGTCAAGGAGTTCGCGATCGACACGTTCGGCACGAACGACAAGCCGGCGCTGCTGATCGGCATCGGTGCTGCTCCTCGCGGTCTACGCCGCGGATCGTCGGCCTCGTCGCGCTCCGCCGCCACTTCCTCGTCGGCGTCGTCGGCATCGGGCCTGTTCGGCGTCATCGGTGCCTGGGCGGCGCCGAGCCGTCGCATCGCCCCGCCGTGGCACGTGGTGCTGCCCAGCGTGATCGGCGCGGCTGCCGGGATCGGGGCGCTGTGGCTGCGTGCGTCAGTCCTTGCGCCAGCGGCAGGAACAGCCCGTCAGCGGCCGCGGAGGCGACGGATCGACGCGAGTTCCTGCGCCACTCCGGCGTGCTGCTCGCCGGGCTGGCCGGCGACCGCTGCCGTCGTCGGCGTGGCCGGTCGCTGGTTGGGGTCGCGCTTCGCCGCCGCCGCATCGCGTGCCGGTGTGACGTCTGCCGCGTCCGGCGACGCCGCTCGCCGCGGTGCCGCCATCCGACGCAGGTCGACGTGCCGGGCATGACGCCGTTCGTCACGCCGAACGACCGCTTCTACCGGATCGACACCGCCCTCACCGCCCCGCAGGTGCCGACGGACGACTACACGCTGCGCATCAAGGGCATGGTCGACAACGAGCTCGAGCTGTCCTTCGACGACCTGCTGCGCCGGCCGATGATCGAGCGGGACATCACGCTGACGTGCGTCTCCAACGAGAGTCGGCGGCAAGCTCGTCGGCAACGCCCGCTGGCTCGGCACCCGCCTCGACGACCTGCTTCGCGAGGCCGGCGTGCAACCGGGCGCCGACCAGGTCGTCGGCCGCTCCGTCGACGGATTCGAGTGCGGCTTCCCCGTCGAGGCCGCACGTGACGGGCGCGACGCCATGGTCGCCGTCGGCATGAACGGCGAGCCGCTGCCGATCGAGCACGGGTTCCCGGCCCGCCTCGTCGTGCCCGGCCTCTATGGCTTCGTCTCGGCCACGAAGTGGCTGACCGAGATCGAGCTGACGACGTTCGACGAGTTCGACCACTACTGGCTTCGCCGTGGATGGGCGCAGCGGGCGCCGATCAAGTTGATGAGCCGCATCGACACGCCACGGGGGCTGGCCAAGGTGCCCGCCGGTGTCGTGCCGATCGCCGGAGTGGCATGGGAGCAGACCGTTGGCATCGCCGGCGTCGAGGTGTCCGTCGACGACGGTTCATGGCAGCCGGCCGAGCTTGCCGACGTCACGACGAACGACACGTGGCGGCAATGGGTGTACCGCTGGAACGCCACGCCCGGGACGACATTCGGTCAAGGTCCGGGCGACCGACAACGCCGGCGCAATCCAGACCGCGGACCGCGCCGAACCAATCCCCGACGGTGCTTCCGGCCACCACCAGATCGTCGTGATCGTCCAGTGACCGGTCCGCCCGCCCGTGAACATCCAGAAAGGACCCCCCAATGAACTCACGACGTCTGCGTAGCGCTGCAGTCGCTGCGGTCGCCACCCTCTCGCTGGTCGCCGCGGCATGCGGCGGTGACGACAGCGACGACTCGGCAGCCGCTGCCGAACCGGCCGAGACCGCCACGACCGAGCCGATGGCTGAACAGCCGATGACGACCGAGCCGATGGCGTCCGAGCCGATGGCTCCGGCGGACGGCGCGGCGATGGCGCCCTCCGGCCCGGCCTGCGCCAGCGTGCCGGCAGACGGAGAGGGCAGCTTCGCCGGCATGGCCGATGACCCCGCAGCAACTGCTGCCAGCAACAACCCGGAGCTGTCGACGCTCGTCACGGCAGTCGGCGCCGCCGGGCTCGTCGACACGCTGAACGGCGAAGGCCCGTTCACGATCTTCGCCCCGGCCAACTCGGCCTTCGCCAAGGTGCCCGCCGCGGACCTCGATGCGCTGCTGGCCGACCCGCAGGGCGCGCTGACGGACATCCTCACGATCCACGTCGTGGGCGGTGAGTCGCTGTCGAGCACGGACCTCGTCGAGGCCGGCACCGTCAGCGGCCTCAACGGCGAGCTGACCATCGCCGACGAGGGTGGCGCCGTGACGGTCGATGCGGGCGGTGGACCGGCCACCGTCGTGTGCGCCGACGTGCCCGTCGCCAACGGCACCGTGCACATCATCGACACGGTGCTGCTTCCGGCTGCCTAGGTCAGGTGGGTGAGGCGCCGAAGCGCAGCGGAGGCGTCGAGCTCGGTAGGCGAGGTGAGCAACTGTTGCGAGCCGAGCACCGAAGAGCGAGGGGTCGCTCCGGGCCCCTCGTTGCTTGCGTTTCCGAGTGATACGGACCGGTCTCACTCCCATCCGCCGGAGCCGCTGCTCCGAACTTCGATCATGGCGAGCAATTCATGGCATCGACGCATCGCCGCAGGAACGTCTGGCACATTGGTGGGCCTTGGACCCCGACCTCGACGCGCTGATGATCCAGGTCGCTGGTGGTGATCAGGATGCGTTCGCCGCGCTCTACGACCGGCTGGCGCCGGTCGTCTACGGCGTGGCGCGACGTGTTCTCCGCGATCCGGCGCAGGCCGAGGAGGTCGCCCAAGAGGTGTTCATCGAGGTCTGGCGCCAGGCCTCCCGGTTCGATGCCGCCCGCGGCAGTGTCCGCACGTGGGCGCTCACGATCACGCACCGGCGGGCGGTTGACCGTGTGCGCAGCGAACAGGCCCATCGCACGCGCCAGACTCGCGCCGTCGCCACCGAAGCTTCCGTCGATGACACGCCCGAGGACAGCGCGATCGAATCGGAGCACCGTCGCATGGCCCAACTGGCGATGGCCGGACTCTCCGACGTGCAGCGGGAGGCCCTCGAGCTGGCGTTCTACGACGGACTCACCCACGTCCAGATCGCCGAGGAGTTGGGGATCGCCTTGGGCACTGTGAAGACTCGCATCCGCGACGGGCTGATCCGGCTGCGCACCCTGATGGGAGGCGTGACGTGAGCGAGCGAGTCTTCGAGCGAGCGAACCAACATTGCGGTGCTTTCGCTCATTGGTGCCCGGTCGAGATCGCGTCGGCAAGGAATCTGGATGAGTCGGCGGTGCACCAATGAGCGAGCGAGGCCGTGACGACGAGGAACTGCAGGAGCTGATGGCACTCGACGCAGTCGGCGCCCTCGATCAGGACGAGCGCGAGGAACTGGAGGCGGCGATCGCCGACCGACCCGACCTGCAGCGCGAGCTCGAGGAGCTTCGCGTCGCGGCAGCGGCGATGGCCGATGCCGTCAGCGAGATGCCTCCGCCGACGCTGCGCGCCAGCGTGCTGGATGCGATCGCCGATGTCGAGCAGCTGCCAGCGGTCACGGACCCGGTCGACGCCGAGCCACCGCTGGCTCCCGTCGTGCCGATCACCAGCGCCCGTCGCTGGCGGCGGTGGGTCGCGGTGGGTGCCGCCGCCGCCGCCGTTGTTGCGATCGTCGCCGGCGCGCTCGTGATCTCACCGCTCGGCGACTCGGACAACGACGAAATCGCCGCCGTCATCGACGATCCGGGCGCCGTCAGGATCGACATGCCCGCCACCCCCGACGGCGGCCTCGCCGGATCGATCTCGATCGTCTACTCGCAGCGCGAGGACGCCGTCGTCGTGCAGGGCCAGGATCTGGCGACCCCGCCCGAGGACGGCGTGTACCAACTCTGGGCGATCCGTGACGGTGCGCCGGAGAACGCCGGCGTGTCGTTCCGCCCTGACGACGGCGACGTCGAGGTCTACGTGCCCGGCTTCGACCCCGCCAGCGCCGAGGCGTGGGCGGTGACCGAGGAGCCCGACGCCAACAGTCAGACCCCGACCGAGCCGATCCTCGCCATCACCGCCTGACCTCAGGCGTCACTCCATCCGAGTGTTTGCGTCCATCCGAGTGCCGGGCCTCGATTTTCCCGGGGTCTGACACTCCGATGGGGTCAAACACTCGGATGGGGTTCGGCCAGGGGTGTGGGTGGATGGTCGAAGTCGCGCTCGCCGTTCTCGATGGCGTCCAGGAGGTGGATGGCGATGTCGCCGACCTTGACGCCGCCGGGCTCGCCGTAGTCCGGGGCACCGGCCGCCTTCGTCCCGTCGTCGAGCATGATGTAACAGAACGGGCAGGCCGTGGCGATCCGCGTGGCACCGGTCGACAGCGCCTCGCGGGAGCGCTCGTCGTTGACCTTCGTGCCGATGTCCTCCTCCATCCACATGCGCGCCCCGCCGGCGCCGCAGCACATGCCTCGAGTGCCGTTGCGGGGCATCTCGACCACGTCGATGCCCTTGATCGAGCCCACGACCTTGCGCGGCGCCAGGTACACGTCGTTGTGCCGGCCGAGGTAGCACGAGTCGTGGTACGTCAGACGCTCGTCCAGCGTGGCCTGGCTGACGTCGAGCTGGCCACTGGCGATCAGTGACTCGAGCAGCTGGCTGTGATGGACGACCTCGTAGTGGCCGCCGAGCTGCGGGTATTCGTTGAGCAGCGTGTTGAAGCAGTGCGGGCACTGCGTGATGATCTTGCGCACGCCCATGGCGTTGAGCATCTCGACGTTCGGCGTGGCGAGCATCTGGAACAGGTACTCGTTCCCTGACCGGCGCGCCGAGTCGCCGGTGCACATCTCCGACGGCCCCAGGATGGCGACCGTGATGCCCGCCCGCTGCAGCAGCTTGGCCACCGCCTGCGTGACCCGCTTGTTCTTGTCGTCGAAGCTGCCGGCGCACCCGACCCAGTACAGGTACTCGGCGGTCAGCGGCTCTCCGGGCTCGACGACTTCGACGCCCTCCACGTTCTTGGCCCAGTCCGCTCGGTCGCCCTGGCTCAGGCCCCACGGGTTGCCCTGGTTCTCCATGCCGCGGAACGCGTTGCCGAGCTCGCTCGGGAAGTCCGATTCCATCAGCGTCAGGTAGCGACGCATGTCGAGGATCTTGTCGAGGATCTCGATGTTGACCGGGCAGATCTCGTCGCACGCCCTGCACGTCGTGCAGGCCCACAGCTCCTCGGACGTGATGCGCTCGAACACGTTGTCGGCGCCGATCTTGATCGCCGGATCGAGCCCGATCGGCGGCGTGACGACCGGGTCGCCGGTCGCCGTCATCACCTCACCGACCTTGAGCACGATCTCCCGCGGGTCGAGCGGTTTGCCGGTGGCGTGGGCCGGACACACGCTCGTGCAGCGCCCGCACATGGTGCATGCGTCCGTGTCGAGGAGCTGCTTCCACGTGAAGTCCTCGACCACCGACGCACCGAACGACTCGAGCTCCGTCTCGGCGAGGTTCGGCATCGGCTTCATCGCCCCCTTCGGGCGCTTCCCGTTGCGGTCGCGCAGGTACATGTTCAGCGGCGACGTGAACATGTGGCGCAGCATCGTGATGGGGAGGATGACGAGGAAGAGGGCGAACGCGGCGACGTGGCCGATCCACCACCACTGGTGCCACGTCGACAGCGAGGATGCCGACCAACCGTCGACGAGCTGGCTGAGCGGGTATCCGATGAAGCTCCAGCGCTCGTAGCCGGTGGCTTCGCCCTCGGCCGTCTGCAGCGCGATGCGGAACATCTCGGCGCCGTAGCCGCTCAGCCCGATGACGAGGAACGTGCCGAGGATCAGCGTGTGCTCGGGCTTGGTCTTGATGCGGATGCGGTACGGCCGCTGGACGAAGCGCCGGAGGATCGCCCACACGACGCCGCCGAGGAAGACCAACCCGGCGGCATCTGCGACGCAGGCGTAGGCCTGGTACGTCTGGCCAGTGAGGAACTGGAGGTCCTCCGGCAGCTGGTGGTCGATCTCGAGCACCGTCGTGACGCCGAGCAGCACGAGGAACCCGAAGTAGATCATCGAGTGCATCAGTCCGGCGGACGGATCGCGCAAGAGGGTGCGCATGTACACGCCGGCCCGGTAGTCGCCGAATCGCTTGCCGGCGTTCTTGACCGTCGTGCGGCGCGTCGGTGCGGCGCTGGCCGCGCTCCCAGTTCTTCATCCGCTCGGCGAACCGGAACGCACCCCACGCGATGAGGATCGGGACCACGGTGTAGAAGGCCACCTGCATCGGAGCGGGGACGTTGACGAACACCGCGCGGTGGATCGGGTCTTCGTGATCCCAGCCCGTGAGCAGGGGCAGGACGCCCGAGAGCAGCGTGAAGCCAGCGAAGAGGAGTCCCAGCCCGAGGGCCAGGTGGTGCGGTCGCAGACCACCACCCTCGGTGGCGGTTCCCGTGTCCTCGTGCTCGGCGGTCTCCGTGTGGCTCGCCATCGCGCCGTGACGCTAGTGGGCGCCGGATGAGCGCAGGCAGGTCAGCGCAGGCAGGTCAGCCGAAGTACTGCGCGGTCGAGCTGGCGGACCTTCCCCGCCAGCGACGGCGAGCAGCTTGTGCGAAAGCGTCGGGACGTCGTCGACGACGGCGAGGAAATGGCGCTGGGAGATGACGAACAGCGTGCAGTCGGTGTCACACACCGCGGTCGCCGTCCGGGGCCCGTGATCGAGGAGCGACAGCTCACCGACGATCGCGCCGGGTCCGAGTGTCGCCACCTTGCGACCGTTGCGCTTCACCGTGACGGTGCCGTCGAGGATGACGAACGCTTCGCGGCCGGTCTGGCCCTGGTCGACGACGAGGCTGCCGGCGGTCATGTGGATCTCGTCACCCGAGCGGGCGATGCGCTCGAGCTCCCGGCGCGTGCAACCCGCGAACAACGGAACACTGCGGAGATGATCGACGTACGCCCTCTTGCTCGCCATGGCGGGTGACACTAACCGTGCCGAACACCTGCTCGTGCCTGGCTGGGGGTCACCTCTTCCCCTGGTTCTTGACCGCTTCGATCGAGGCAGCGGCCGCCTCCGGGTCGAGGTACGTGCCGCCGATCGCCTTGGGCCGGAAGTCCTCGTCGAGGTCGTAGCGCAGCGGGATGCCGGTCGGCACGTTGAGGCTGACGACGGCCTCGTCGCTCATCCCGTCGAGGTGCTTGATCAGCGCCCGCAGGCTGTTGCCGTGCGCAGCGACCAAGACCGTCGCGAACTCGCTGCAGGTCGGGGACGATCGAGTCGTACCAGTACGGGAGCATGCGCACGACGACGTCGGCCAGGCACTCGGTGCGCGGGCGCACCTCTGGCGGTAGCCAGGCGTAGCGGACGTCGTTGAACTGGGAGTACTCGTCGTCGACCGCGCAGCGGCGGCGGAGGCGTGTCGTACGACCGCCGCCACAGCATGAACTGCTCCTCGCCGAACTCGGCCAGCGTCGCAGCCTTGTCCTTGCCCTGCAGCGCGCCGTAGTGCCGCTCGTTCAGCCGCCACGACCGACGCACCGGGATCCACATCCGATCGGCCGCGTCGAGCGCCAGCTCGGCCGTGCGGATCGCCCGCCGCTGCACCGACGTGTGGACGACGTCGGGCGCCAGACCGTGCTCGACGAGCAGCTCGCCGCCGCGCCGCGCCTCGGTCCACCCCCTTCTCGGTGAGATCGACGTCCACCCACCCGGTGAACAGGTTGCGCTGGTTCCAGTCGCTCTCGCCGTGTCGCAGCAGGACCAACGTGCCGACCATGCGGCCGAGATTAGGGAGTCGGCCCAGACCCCGCGTCCGCAGGCTTGCCGCGAGGGGTTCCCGGGTATGGTCGACGCCATGAGCATCACGAACGACGACATCAAGTCCGAATGGGAGCTCGGGGACGTCATCCAGGTGACGATGGACGCCGATGGAACCGACGGCGACAGCGATGGCGACGGCGACGGGGCGACAGCGACGGCACCGACGGCGACAGTGCCGACAGCGACGGAAGCGACGCCTGACACTCGACGTCCTTGCCGCTGAGCGGGCAACGGACTGGCTGACGCGGCGGATCCCGCATCCCGACGCGCCCGGCCTGGACGCATTCGTCGGCGATGGCGGCTCGTTCATCGCGCGGTCGTTGTTCCGCCAGCCGTTGACCACCGCCGTCGATGACGTCGCTGCCGTCACGACCGCCGACCACCTGTGGGCGCAGCTCCTCACCGGGGGCATCCGGCCGCCCTTCTTCCGCCTCGTGCGTGACGGTGCGACGCTGTTGCCGAGCGCGCGACAGCCGGCGGGCCGGGGTCGGCCATCGCACGATCGAAGACGTCATCCAGCCGAACCGCGTGCTCGAGCTGCACGATGACGGCGCCACTGTCGTGCTGCAGGGACTCCAGCTGACTGATCCCCATCTCGCCAAGGTCTCCAACAACCTGGCGCTGGCGCTGGACCATCCCGTGCAGGTGAACGCCTACCTCTCGCCGCCGGCCGCCCATGGACTCGAGCTGCACTACGACCTCCACGACGTCTTCGTCGTCCAGCTCGAGGGTGCGAAGCGCTGGCGCGTGTGGGATCCGCTGGACCGGCACGCGTGCACCCGGTGCGGGGAGCGCCCAAGCCGGCGCCGCTGTCGTTCGACGAACTCGGTGATCCGCGGTTGGACCTGACGCTGCGAACTGGGGATTGCCTCTACCTGCCACGGGGCCATCCCCACGCCGCCGAGACCGTCGACGTGGGCTCGGCGCACCTCACCATCGGCATCCTCGCCGTGGTGTGGCAGCGGGCGCTGCGGGCGGCGCTCGAAGCAGCCGTCGCCGACGGCGCGTGGCGTGCATCGATCGTGCCCGGGACCGTCCCTGCACCGCACGACGTCGCCCGCTCGTTGGAACCGCACCTCGAGCAGCCGGCGGTGCGTCGATGGATGGTCAAGGAGGTGTGGCGGCGCCAGCCCGCGACGAGGCTGCGAGCACGGCACCAGCCGTCGGTCACGCCGTCGACTCCATTGCAGCTCACGCCGGGGCCACTCCTGTGGCTGGAGCGTGTCGCCGGGCGGGCCGTTCTCGGCCTCGGCGATCGCGAGCTGTCGATGCCGGGGGAGGCGCACGGCGTTCCTGGCCGAACTGCTCGAGGCGCCCGCTCCGTGGACGACTGCGGATGTCGACGGCGGTCTCGACGCTTCGTCCAAGCTCGTCGTCGCCCAGCGCCTCGCTGCCGAAGGGGTGGTCGCACCTGGTTGAGTTCCAATGCGCCGCCGCCGCACGAGAACGATCAGAGCCCCTCACGGCGACGGCCTCGCAAGTCACGGCGTGGCTCCTCATCGAGGTCATCGGTGCCTGGGGCAAGGACGCCATCGGCGAGAGCGAGCTCGGCCCGTTCGCGCCGCACATCTGGCGGGACGCTGATGCGCCGCCAGGGGATCCGCGTCATCACGATCCGTCGAGACCGTCGGGCACCGGCGAGGTCCATCACGGATCGTTGCGCCTCGTGCACGTGGTCGCCCCGCGGCCTGGCGGGCATGCCGGCTCGTGTCATCGCCGCGTGATCGAGGACCTGCACGAGGTCGTCCACGTGACGGAGTCGCTCGCCAACGGCGAGGGCGTCGACGACGAGTGGGCAGTCGACGACGGTCGCTACGTGCTCGTCTGCACGAACGGGCGCCACGACGCGTGCTGCGCGACCTTCGGACGACCTGTCGTCCGGGCACTGCGCGAGTCGCGTTGGGCCAACCAGGTCTGGGAGTGCTCCCACGTCGGTGGCGACCGCTTCGCGGCGAACCTCGTGGTGCTCCCGGACAGCCTGTACTTCGGCGACGTGAGTCCGGAGTCGGCCGCCACACTTCTCGCCGAGCACGACGAGGGCCGCCTCGACCTGTCGTGCTTCCGCGGTCGGTCGACGCTGCGACTCGCGGAGCAATTCGCTGAGCACCACGTGCGCCAGCAGCTGGGAGTGTCCGACCTCACCGGCGTGACCGCCGTGACGACCCTTCCGGACGGGCGCGTGCAGATCGAACTGCAGGACGGCCGAACGGCGCACGTCAATGTGCGCCGCAGCGACCGACCGTCCCCGACCCGTCTGACGTGCAAGGGCAAGGAGGGGCTCGCCTACCCCGAGTTCGACGTGCTGGACATCGACGTCGCCGAGCGCTGACGCCCCGGGGAGCCCGAACGTTTCAGGAGCGCTGACGCCCCGGGCAGGCGGGTGAGACGCCGCAGCGGAGCGGAGGCGGCGAGCTCGGCAGGCGAGGCGAGCAACTTGCTTGCGAGCTGAGCCCGAACGTCTCAGGCGAACCCCACCATTGGCCGGGTCGTGTACGGGGCTTCGAGCTGGGCGGCTTCGTCGTCGGTCAGCTCGAGCTCGACCGAGGCCACGGCGTCCTCGAGGTGGTGCGGCTTCGTCGCACCGATGATCGGCGCGACGACCGTGGGATGGCGGGCGACCCACGCCAGCGCGACCTGGGCGGCTGGAACACCGCGCTCGTCGGCGATGCGGAGCGTGGCCTGGACGATCTCGCCATCTCCCTCCTGGTACAGCGTGCGGCCGAACTCGTCGGTCTCGCTGCGCGCCGTCGTCGATCCCCACGGCCTGCGTCAGGCGGCCGCGCGCCAATGGGCTCCACGGGATGACCCCGACGCCCTGGTCGGCGCACAGCGGCAGCATCTCCCGCTCCTCCTCGCGATGGAGCAGGTTGTAGTGGTTCTGCATCGACACGAACCTGGTCCAGCCGTTGCGCTCGGCGACGTGCTGTGCCTTGGCGAACTGCCAGGCCCACATCGACGATGCGCCGATGTACCGCGCCTTGCCGGCGCTGCACGACGTCGTGGAGCGCCTCCATCGTCTCCTCGATCGGCGTGTGGTGGTCCCAGCGGTGGATCTGGTAGAGGTCGACGTAGTCCGTGCCGAGCCGGCGCAGGCTGTGGTCGATCTGCGTGAGGATCGCCTTGCGCGACAGCCCGGCACCGTTCGGTCCCTCGTGCATCCGGCCGTGGACCTTGGTCGCCAGCACCACCTCGTCGCGCTGGGCGTAGTCGGCGAGCGCGCGTCCGGTGATCTCCTCGCTCGTCCCGTCCGAGTACACGTTGGCGGTGTCGAAGAAGTTGATGCCTGCCTCGATCGCTTGGCGGAAGAACGGGCGGCTCGTCTCCTCGTCGAGCGACCACGGGTGCCTGCCGGCCGTCGGCACGCCGTAGCTCATGCACCCCAGGCAGATCGCCGAGACGTCCAGACCAGTCGAACCGAGCTTCACGTACTTCACCGCCCCATGATCGCGGCTCCGCCCGGGTAGTTCCCAAGGCGACCCGTACGCTCCCGGGCCGTGCCGTCCGTTCTGCAGTCGCCGGGTTTCCGGCGCCTGCTCGTCAGTTCGGCACTGGTGATCTTCGGGGTGATGGGACAGTCCGTCGCCCGCGGCTGGCTCGCTCGTGATCTGACCGGGAGCAACGCCGGCCTCGGCGGCGTGTACCTGGCATTCGGCGTCGCCATGCTGCTGGCGACACCCTTCGGCGGGGTCGCCGCCGACCGATTCCCAAAGCGCACCGTCCTGCTCATCGCGGTCGCGATGATGCTGGTCTCGTCGGTTGCCATCGGCGTTGCCGTGGTGTCGGGGTCCATCCGGTACTGGATGCTGGTGGTCGGCAGCGTGGTCCAGGCCACGGCGTTCGCCCTCTATCTCCCGGCGCGCATCACGTTCATCGCCGAGCTCGTCGATCCGAGCCAGATCGCTCCTGCCGTCGTCCTGAGCCAGACGACCGTTGAAGCGATGCGGGTGATCGGCCCGGCACTGGCCGGTGTGCTGATCGGCTGGGCGTGGTTCGGCGTGGGCGGCGTGTTCCTGATGTCGGCGGTGACGAGCTTCCTGTCAGGCGTCGTCCTCGTCGGCCTTTCTCGCGGCGCCCCGCTGGTCGTGGCGCACCGCTCGCCGCTCGCCGAGATGGTCGACGCGGCGCATTACGTCCGGGCGAACAGGGGTCTCGGGCTGGTCGCGCTGACGACGATCGGCGTGGTCGTGATCGGTTTCCCATACCTCACGCTGCTGCCCGGCCTGGCCGACGAGCGCTATGACGTCGGTGCGACCGGCTACGGCGTCATGTCGGGCATCGCCGGGCTCGGCGCGGTCGCCGCCGGCATCCTCGTGCCCCGCACGGGTGTGATCGTCGAACGACCGTGGCGGACCGTCGGCGCCTCGGGGCTTTTCCTCGGCCTGGCCCTGATCGGTCTCGGCCTCGCGCCGTGGTACTGGCTGGCGCTGGTGACGCTGGCCGCCGTCGGTGCGGCCGGTCTGGTGTTCCAGACGACGACGCAATCGCTGATGCTGGCGCTCTCCGACACCGAGTACCACGGCCGGATGCAGAGCATGGTGGTGCTCGGCTTCAGCGGCTTCGGTCTCGCCGCGCTCCCGCTCGGGGCGCTGGCGGACGCCGTGACGCTCGAGCTGACCCTCGTCGCGATGGGCGCCGTGGTGATCCTCGTGACTGGGGCGTTCCTGCGCACTCGCGCCCGGCACCGCCGCCAGCTCGTGGCCGTGGAACTTGCCTAGCGCTGCTTGGAGAACGGGGCCGTCAGCTCATCCACTCGACGCCCGGCAACGTGGCCACCCAATGCTCGGCGATGCGGCCGTTCTCGATGCGCTGGATGAGCAGCCAGGTGACGATCGACCGCTCGCCGGTCTCGCGATTGATGCCCTTGGTCGTCGCTCGCGTCCAGACCTTGTCGCCGTCCACGACGCGATCGTCGATCGACGTGTCGACGCGCGACAGGACACGTTGGAACTCCGAGAGGCGTCCTCGGTACGCCGCCCGCGCCGCCCGCTCGTTGCCCGTTCCGGTGTGACGGACGAACGGATCGGTCAAGAGATCGTCGATCGCCGCCAGGTTGCCATCGCGCCAGATCTCATCCCACCATCGTTGGCTCACGGTGAGCGGGTCGGTGGCGCTGGCGTCCCCCTCCACGCCGCGCAGTCTAGGGACGTCGGGCGGGTCGGGCCGTGGCGCCCGTAGGGTCGGCGGGGTGACGACGACGACCGGGCCTACCTACGCCTTCGACCGCTTCTTGCGCTACGACGAGCTCACCGCGTGGCTGTACGGGATGGCTGCCGAGCACCCCGACCTGGTCGCCGTGGAGTCCTACGGACGCAGCCACGAGGGTCGTGAGCTGTGGCTCGTGACCGTGACGAACACGGCCACCGGTGCACCCGACCACAAGCCGGCGCACTGGGTCGACGCCAGCATCCACGCCGAGGAGCTGACGGGCACGGTCGCTGCGTGCTCGCTGATCCAGCACCTCCTCGACGGCCATCGCGGTGACGACCCGGTCGTCAGACCCGCCGTGGACACGCGGACGTTCTACGTCGCGCCCCGCGTCAACCCCGACGGCGCCGAGTGGGCGCTCGCCGACTCACCGCGGTTCCGCCGATCGAGCACCCGCCCATGGCCGTATCCCGACGCTCATCGCTGGCCCGGCGCTCACGTCGAGGACGTCGACGGTGACGGACGTGTGCTGCAGATGCGCCTGCCCGACCCCGACGGCGCCTGGACGACCCACCCAGACGAACACCGACTGCTCATCCCCGTGCCGCCTTCGGGTGTGACGAGTGGTGAGCCTCGCTATCGGCTGCTGGCCGAAGGGACGGTCGAGGATTTCGACGGGTTCACCATCCCGACGCCTCGGCCACCGGAGGGCCTCGACCTCAACCGCAACTTCCCGGCGGGCTGGTCGACGAAAGTGCTCGGGTCGGGCGACCACCCGCTGTCGGAGCCGGAGATCGACGCCCTCGTGCGGGCCATCGTCGCCCGGCCCAACGTCTGTGGGTACAACGCGTTCCACACCAGCGGTGGCGTGTTGCTGCGACCGTCGTCGACGCATTCCGACTCGACCATCGCACCGAAGGATCTCTGGGCCTGGAAGCAGCTCGGGGCGATCGGGACGGCCCTGACGTCGTATCCCGTCCACTCGGTCTTCGAGGACTTCACGTGGGACAAGGCGGACACGATGAGCGGTGCCGCGGACGATTGGGCCTACGAGCACCTCGGTGTGCTCTCGTGGACCACCGAGTTCTGGGACGTCGTCCAGGCGGCCACCGGCGAGAAGCAGGCGACGGACCTCTGGTACGTGGGCCCGACCGACGAGCAGCGCTTCGCCGTGCTGCGCTGGGTCGAGGAGCACGCCCCGGACCAGTACGTCGACTGGTACCCGTTCGAACACCCGCAACTCGGACGGGTCGAGCTCGGTGGTTGGCACCACCCGGGGATCTGGACCAATCCGCCGCTGTCGATGCTCGCTTCCGAGGTCGCCGCCCATGCTCAGTTCGCCGTCGCTCAGGCGATGGCATCGCCGTGCCTCGAGCTGCGGCGGCTGCGCGCGGCGCCGCTCGGCGGCGATGCCTGGCGGGTCGAGCTCGGCATCGCCAACACCGGCTGGCTGCCGACGGACGTGACGGCACGAGCCAGGGCGGTCGACCTCGTGAGGCCGATCGTCGTCGAGCTCACGGGCGCCACGGTGGTGGGAGGGCCAGCGCGTCAGCGGCTCGGCCAGCTCGAAGGACGGGCCGCGCTGCGCTTCCGTGAGTCACACGACGGGACACCGGATCGGGCGCTCGTCACGTGGGTCGTCGAGGCAGCGCCCGGCACACAGGTGACGGTCACCGCTCGCCACGACCGCGCCGGGCAGATCACGGGTGCGTTGGTGCTCAACTCGTCAGCGCGTGTCGACGTTTGAATGCCTTGATCGGTGAGCACGATGGTGACCTCCGACCGTCCGGCGGGCCCGGTGAACACGGCGACGAGCTGACGGTCGTCGGGACGGTCGACCTGTACCTCCCAGCCGGCGGCGGTGCTGAGATCGACGACCTCGAGCACGTTTCCGTCGCCGCGCACCTCGATGGAGCCGCCATTGGTGCGTACGACCGTCTGCTGGCTCGACGTCTGCTGGCTCGACCTGCCAGACCCGCTGCTCGCGGTTGTCGACGCGGTCGTCGTCGTCGTCGTGACGGTCGACAGGGGCGGCTTCGTCTCGGCGGCGGAGCGTGCGGTCGACTCCGAC
Organism: uncultured Acidimicrobiia bacterium; assembly: GCA_963774125.1. Taxonomy (GTDB): domain Bacteria; phylum Actinomycetota; class Acidimicrobiia; order Acidimicrobiales; family Ilumatobacteraceae; genus JALZMG01. The sequence goes on along the minus strand of CAVZDR010000005.1, from coordinate 1,275,429 downwards.
TCCGATGCGGACGGCTCCGGCGACGCTTCGTCGTTCGTGCAGCCGGCGAGGGATCCAGCGGCGACCACCGCGACGGCGATCGCGACCCGCTGGAGCCCGGTCATGCCTCGGCGCGTCGCCGCAGCCTCGTGAGCAACCCGCCGAGGACGACCAGGGCACCGCCGACGATGAGCAGCAGCTCGACGTCGACCCCGGTCGCTGGAAGCGGACGAGATGCGCTCGTTGCGCCCGTCGGCGTGCGCCCGGCCGATGCGAAGGCGGCCGGCCGCGACTGCGTTCCGCCACCGCTCGCGGTGCCGATGGGATCGACCGGGTCCATCGGACCGACCGGATCGACCGGATCGACCGGATCGGCCGGTCGCAGACACTCGTAACCTTCGGCGTCGTCCTTCTGGCAGACGATCACCAGGCTCGTGTTGGTCGCCGACGCGTCGCCCGTGGTGATCGAGGATCCTCCGGTCGCAGTCGCGACAGCGCTGACGGCAGCGAGGGCTTCGGCCGTGCCGGCTTGCAGCGACGTCGCGTTGAACCCGCTGTTGGCGCGGGAGATGCCGATGCTGATGATGGCCGTGACCTGGCGGATCCTCGCCTGTGCGTTCGATGTCGCATCTGAGATCGTCTCGGTGCTCCCGCCGATGCTGGCATCCAGGCCGATGACGAGGTCGCCGAACGGCAGCTGCAGCGCAAGGTTGAGCGGTGCGGCTCCTGGAACCATGCTCCACCGTTCGATCTCCTCGAGGAGACCGGTGAGGAACTGGCCGAGCTCGGTGGCGATGCGCATTCCCTCGGCGTCCAGCGCAGCCGGCTCAGCGCCGCCGCTGCCGAGCTGGTTGGCGCCGGTGTTGGCGACGGCGGCGCCGACGTTGGCGACGATGACGTCCTGGGAGATCGATGCCGTGCCGTCACCGCTCGCGGTGGCGACGGCGTTCTGATCGATGTAGGTCTCGGAGCGGTTGCCGATCGCGGTCGCGTCGCCGGCGAGGATGGTTCCACCAGCCCCGGTCCCGTCCCCGGCGTTCACCGAGGCCAGCAGCGCCGGCAGGATCAGTGCGAACAGCTCTCGCGCGATGAACTCGTCGGGCGCGTTGATGAGCGAGCCGGCGAGACCTCGCACGGTGTTGATGCCGCTGTTGGCGATGGCGAGTCCGAGGTTGATCACGGTCGCCCGCTGCTCGATCGTCAGGTGCGCAGCGCCGCTGCCCGTGGCGAAGGCGCGCTGCACGATCTCGGTCAGCGACTGGTTGCCGGTCGCGTTCGCCGCGCCGGTGTCGATCACGCCGCCGACGCTTCCGCCCGGGCCCTCGACGACGACAATGTTGTTGCCGGAGTCGGCGACGGCCACGCCGATGCGCAGGTTCACTGCGAGCTGGGAGGCGGTGTCGCTCGAGTTCGACGACGCGTCTGCGGTGGCCGCCTGCGTCATGTACGACGCGCCGTCGTTGCCGATCGCGGTGGCCAAACCGGTGGAGATCTGTGATCCGTTGGTTCCGGCGCCGCCGATGACGTTGAGCCCGCTGTTGGCGAGCGCCGCGCCGATGTTGAACACGAGCACGACTTGCGTGATGTCGGCGGTCGCGCCGCCCGACAGGACCGCGGTGGCCTCCTGCACAACGCCGGTCTGGTCGAGACTTCCGCTCGCCGAGGCGTCGCCGGTGCCGAGGATCGCCGGTTGGTCATCACCGTCGTCACTCTGCGATCCGGTGGCGATGTTGACGTTTCCACCGCTTGTCGCGACGGCGACAGCAGTTCCGGTGATCGTCGTTGTCTGCTCGCCGACCTCCGTCGAGCTCGCAGCCGATAGCGCCGCCGGTGCAGCGCTTGCTGCCGGCGTGCTGCCGGCGGGCGTGCTGCCGGCAGGCGTGCTGATCGACGCCGGCTGGTCCGTGGCCTGAGGCTCTGCGGCCTGAGGCTCCGTGGAGCTCGGCGTGCTCTCCGCGACTGTCGAGTCCGGTACCGCCTCGTCGCTCTGTGGCGCGTCCGCAGCCGGCGCCGTCGTGTCTGGCGCCGAGTCGTCCGGCGCGCTCGAAGCGACGGAGTCGTCTGGTGCCTCCGGCGGGTCTCGCGGTCTCCGCCGTCTCAGCTACCGCCGTGGAGTCCGTCGCCTGCTCCTCGGAGGGAGCCTCCGCCTCGGTCGCCGCTGTTTCGGCGCCCTCGCTGCCTTCTTCCGCCCCTACAGGTGCTGCACTGACCAGCATCACCAGAGCGGTGGCGACCACAACAGTCGCCCTGCCCATCCGCCGCACACTTACCTCCGCGTCCGCATCCGCCCATGCCCGCGCCATCCAGGATGGATTGCCCGGTGCGCCGAAGGGTGGGGCCGGTAGCCCCACCCTTCAGCAATCAGCCAATGATCAGGGGATCATTCCCCTTCGGCCGTGTTGACGCTCGAGTTCGAGCTGCTCTGGGAGACATCGAAGCTCGAGCTGTTGCTCGCCGTCGCGCCACCCGCCGTCTGGGAGTTGCCGCCCGACGACGTGTTGCTCGACATCGCTGCGTTGCCCGCGGCTGAGTCGCCGCCGTCACCAGCGGTGGAGATGGCTTCGTCATCAGTCGATGTGGCCGATGCCGATCCGCCATTGGCGCTGCTCAGGGCGAGCTGATCGGTGATGTTGCCCTGCTCCGTGGTGTTGTCCTGGAAGTTGAGGCCGCTGTTGGCCACAGCGCCCTGAACGATGCCGATGTTGACCTCGCTCGTCTGGATCACCGCAGCGAGAACCGACGCGTCCTCGCCGGTGGCGAGGTTGTCGGAGCTGTTGTCCTGGCTCTGGCTCACCGACCCGGAGACCGCGTTCGCGGCGACTGCCGCACCCGTGGTCTGCGAGTTGTCACCGGTGCTGTCGTTCGCCGACTCGGCAGCGTTCGCCGCCGCAGAAGCGCCGCCGAAGCCCGCCAGCGCGTCAGCGACGTCGGAGTCCGACGTGGCATCGGCGTCGCCGCCGTTCGCCGACGAATCGGCGAGCTGAACGGTGTCGTTGCCTTGGAACACGCCATTGGTCTGCTCGTTCAAGCCGCTGTTGGACAGAGCTACTTGCACGAGGCCGACGTTGACGACGGAGTACTGATCGACGAGGTCGTCGACCGTCTGCGCACTGGCGAATGCGGGGAGTACGAGGACCCCCGCCGCGCTCAGAGCGGCCACTCCGTGCCACCTCTTGAACTGGTACCGCACTACTTGCCCTCCAATTGTTGTATGGGTGTTTCCGACCCGGTCCCGCCGTTACCTGTCGTCCGCGGCGACCAGGGAGAACCGATCATGTCACTGTTACGGCGATGTTTCCAAGAATTCTGATGCGACCCCGCTGAAGTGAGGCGGGCCATCGCCGCGACGTCGAACTTCCAGCAGGTCAGCACACGGGATCGCTGGAGGGTGGGGCGGTGGCCCCACCCTCCAGCAGTCAGCCAGTGATCAGGGGATCATTCCCCTTCGGCTGTGTTGATGCTCGAGTTCGAGCTGCTCTGGGAGACATCGAAGCTCGAGCTGTTGCTCGCCGTCGCGCCGCCCGTCGTCTGGGAGTTGCCGCCCGACGACGTGTTGCTCGACATCGCTGCGTTGCCTGCCGCTGAGTCGCCGCCGTCACCAGCGGTGGAAATGGCTTCGTCATCGATCGACGATGCCGATGCCGATCCGCCGTTGGCGCTGGACGCGGCCACCTGCTCGGTGGCGTTGCCCTGCACCGTGGTGTTGTCCTGGAAGTTGAGGCCGCTGTTGGCCGTCGCGTCCTGGGAGATGCCGATGTTGACCTCGCTCGTCTGGATGACCGCAGCGAGCACCTCCGCGGCCTCGCCGGTGGCGAGGTTGTCGGAGGAGTTGTCCTGGCTCTGGCTCACCGACCCGGAGATCGCGTTCGCGGCGACTGCCGCACCCGTGGTCTGCGAGTTGCCGCCGGTGCTGTCGTTCGCCGACTCGGCAGCGTTCGCCGCGGCAGAAACGCCGCCGAAGCCCGCCAGCGCGTCAGCAACGGCGGAGTCCGACGTGGCATCGGCGTCGCCGCCGTTCGCCGACGAATCGGCGAGCTGAGCGGTGGCGTTGCCCTGGATCACCGTGTTCCATTGCTCGTTCAGGCCGCTGTTGGACAGTGCTTCCTGCGCGATCCCGACGTTGACCACGGAGTACTGGTCGACGAGGTCGTCGACTGTCTGCGCACTGGCGAAGGCAGGGAGTACGAGGACTCCCGCCGCGCTCAGAGCGGCCACTCCGTGCCACCTCTTGAACTGGTATCCCACTACTTGCCCTCCAATTGTTGATTGGTGTTCGAACCCCATCCCGCCGTTTCCTGTCGTCCGCGGCGAGCAGGGAGAAGCGATCATGTCACTGTTACGGCCATGTTTCCAAGATTTGCGGTCCACTGATCCGGGCGTTCCGTCGCCGTGATGTCAATCTTCTCCCAGGTCACGGGTCACGGACCGACGATCCTGCTGACCCATGGGTTCGCCGCGACGTCGCGAATGTTCATCAACACGATCTCCGCGATTGCCACCAATCACACCGTCGTGGTGTGGGACCAACTCGGCCACGGGCGTAGCGATTCGCCGGACGATCCGGAGCACTACTCCGTCGCCGCGTCGCTCGAAGCGATGCGCGGACTCGTCGAACTCGCCGGCGGTGGCCCGGCGATCCTGCTCGGTCACTCGCTCGGTGGGTACCTGTCGCTCGAGTTCGCGCTGACCCATCCGGACGACGTGCGGGCGCTCGTGCTCGTCGACACGGGCCCGGGCTATCGCAGCGATCGCGGTCGCGCCCAGTGGAACGAGATGGCCGAGCGCTACGCGGCCGGACTGGACGCCGATGGCCTCGAGAGCCTGAGCGGCAGCCCTGAGCTCAGCGGGGCTCGCCATCCTGGCGCCGCCGGGCTGGCCCACACCGCTCGCCGTGTGCTGCCACAGGTGGACGGGCACGTGATCGAAGCGCTGCCCTCGATCGCCGTGCCCACGCTGGTCGTCGTCGGCGAGCTCGACGAAGCATTCCTCCCTGGATCGCGCTACATGGCCGAGAAGATCCCCGGCGCCGAGCTGGCCGTGATCGCCGGTGCCGGTCATGCACCGCCGCTGACCCACCCGGCGGAGTTCAACGCGGTGCTGCGCGCTTTCCTCGCGCTCGATGCGGCCGGCGAAGGCGCTGGAGCGCCCGCCGTGCCGACCCGGGCCTCTGGCTCCGAACGACGCGGCCCGGTGCCCGATCTCGATGCGGCTGCGCTGGCGACACGGTTCATCGACGCGCTGGAGCGTCGCCAGTGGGAGAAGTTCGGACACCTGCTCCATCCCGACGTCGTGTACGAAGTGCCGCAGACGCGTGAGCGCATCCGGGGCCGCCAGCGCTACGTGCAGTTCAACCGCGAGTACCCCGGCGATTGGCACCTGTCGCCTCGCGTCGTGCTCGGCGACGAGCGGCGCGCCGTCGTGTGGTTCACGTGGCTGCTCGGCGACGAGGCACCCGCTGACGGCATCGCCTTCTTCGAGGTCGCCGACGGGCTGATCACGAGCATCACGGATTTCTGGCCGGAGCCGTACGAGCCACCGCCGGGCAGAGCGCACCTCACTGAGCGGTACTGAATCGCCGACCGCCGATACCGTCGCGGTTGGGATGAGCGGGGTGGTCAACGACACGTTCGTGCGCCGGCCTCCCGACGTGCTGCGCCCATACGTCGAGTCGTACGTCGGCTACCACCTCGCCGGGTTCGCGCCCGGCGAGCACATGGGGCTGCCCTCCCGCCACCTCACGTTCATCGTCGCCTTCGACGCGCCGCTCGAGCTGACCCGGCTGCCCGACGGATCGCAGCGCACCGAGCGGTTCGACACGTTGGTCGGCGGTCTGCACACGACACCGGCCGTGATCCGCCACGACGGGAGCCAGCACGGCATCCAGCTGCAGGTGACGCCGGAGGGCGCACGGGCGCTGTTCCGCAGGCCGGCCGCCGAGCTTGCGTCGACCGTTGTCACGCTCGACGAGCTGTGGGGTCCACTGGCCACCGAGCTGTACGACCGGCTCGCTGCAGCCGAGGATTGGCCGGCCCGCTTCAAGGCCCTCGACGGGATCCTGCTACGCGTCCTGTCGACGACCATGGATCTCCCGTCGGGTGCCCGACCCGAGGCAGCCGAGGCGTTCCGCCGACTGGCCGAACTGCACGGGCTCGTCGACGTGGCGACGTTGGCCGACGAGCTGGGCTGGAGCCGCCGTCACCTGACGAGCCGCTTCTCCGCCGAGTACGGCGTCGGCCCCAAGGCGCTGGCTCGCGTGCTGCGCTTCGAGCGGGCCCGTTGGATGCTCGTGCAGAGCGACCATCCGTCGCTGGCCAGGGTCGCCGCCGAGTGCGGGTACGCCGATCAGGCGCACATGACCCGGGAGTGGCACGCCCTCGCCGGGTCCAGTCCGTCGGCGTGGCTGGCTGACGAACAGCTCCCATTCGTCCAAGACTTCGATCCCCCAGATGAGGGAGGGTGACGACATGGATGAAGTACAGAAGACGGTGTGGCCGTGCGTGAACTACCGGGACGCGCGAGCGGCCATCGAGTTCCTGACCGAGGCGTTCGGGTTCGTCGAGTCACTCGTCGTTCCCGGTCCGACTGACGACATCGTCGAGCACTGCCAGTTGCGCTGGCCGGAAGGCGGCGGCGTCATGCTCGGCACGGCGGACCGGCCCGAGAGCGAGTTCTCGCAGATGCCGACGAGCTGCGCATCGGTGTACGTCGTGACCGACGATCCGCACGGCGTCTACGCCCGCGCCACGAAGTCCGGCACGCAGATCGTGCGCGAGATGCGCGACGAGGACTACGGCTCGACGGGCTTCAGCGCACGCGACCCTGAAGGCAACATCTGGAGCTTCGGCACCTACCGCGGCGAGCCGTAACGATGGCCTCGCTCGCTGCGCTTACTCGGCGTGCCTCGCTGTGCCTGGCGGCACGACGCTCGGCCTGACATTCCACGCTCACTTCGCTACCGGCCGAAGCGGTCACGGACTGGCTTTCACCCGTGGCTCTAGCCTCGACCCGGTGAACGACGTCGCCGCCGATCTGTTCGAGGCGGCGCGAGCGGTGCAGGCCAATGCCCACGTGCCCTATTCCGGCTTCGCCGTCGGTGCTGCGGTGCGCACCGCGTCGGGACGCATCTTCGCCGGCGCCAACGTCGAGAATGCCGCCTTCCCGGAGGGCATCTGCGCCGAGGCATCGGCGATCGGGGCGATGGTGTCGGCAGGCGAGCGGGAGATCGTCGAGGTCCTCACGGTGGCCGACGGCGACCAGGTGACGACGTGCTGTGGCGGCTGCCGCCAGAAGCTCCGCGAGTTCGCCGAGCCGTCGACGCCTGTCCATGCTGCGGGGCCCGAAGGTGTGCGCCGCACGTTCACGCTGGAGGAACTGCTGCCGACGTCCTTCGGCCCTGATCACCTGCGGGTCGAACCCAGAACCTGAGCGAAGTTCACTCAAGTTTTATGACTCCCCGGTTGCCATGGGAAGTGCCTGCTCCTAACCTGGTCGGTGCACGTTCGCGTCTACCCCACCAGTGAGGAGCATCCCATGCCCAAGGCCGTCGGTATCGACCTCGGCACCACCAACTCCGTCGTCTCCGTCCTCGAGGGCGGCGACCCCGTCGTCATCCCCAACGCCGAGGGCTCGCGCACGACGCCATCCGTTGTCGCCTTCTCCAAGAGCGGCGAGGTCCTGGTCGGCGAGGTCGCCAAGCGCCAGGCCATCACAAACCCTGACCGCACGTTCCGCTCCATCAAGCGGCACATGGGTGAGGATTGGAAGAGCGAGGACGTCGACGGCAAGCACTACACGCCCCAGGAGATCTCGGCCCGCATCCTGATGAAGTTGAAGCGGGACGCCGAGAGCTACCTCGGCGACACGGTGACCCAGGCGGTCATCACGACTCCGGCGTACTTCGACGACGCCCAGCGCACCGCGACCAAGGAGGCCGGTCAGATCGCCGGGCTCGAGGTGCTGCGCATCATCAACGAGCCCACGGCGGCCGCGCTCGCCTACGGCCTCGACAAGGAGGCCCAGGACGAGACGGTGCTCGTGTTCGACCTCGGTGGCGGCACGTTCGACGTGTCGGTGCTGGAGATCGGCGACGGCGTGTTCGAGGTCAAGTCGACCCACGGCGACACCCACCTCGGCGGCGACGACTGGGACCAGCGGGTCATCGATTGGCTCGTCCAGCAGTTCAAGGCGGCCCACGGGGTGGACCTGTCCAGCGACCGCATGGCTGCGCAGCGCCTCAAGGAGGCCGCAGAGAAGGCCAAGATCGAGCTCAGCCAGGTTCAGCAGACGCAGATCAACCTGCCGTTCATCACGGCTACGGCTGACGGGCCGCTGCACCTCGACGAGTCACTGAGCCGCTCCAAGTTCCAGGAGATGACGGCCGACCTGATCGAGCGCTGCCGCGTGCCGTTCGAGCAGGCGCTGAAGGACGCTGGTGTCGCCAAGGGCGACCTCCACCACGTCATCCTCGTCGGCGGCGCGACGCGCATGCCGGCGGTGCAGGACCTCGTTGTCGGCCTGACCGGCAAGGAGCCCAACAAGTCCGTCAACCCGGACGAGGTCGTCGCCATCGGCGCGGCGGTTCAGGCCGGCGTCCTGCGCGGCGACGTCAAGGACGTGCTGCTCCTCGACGTCACACCGCTGAGCCTTGGCATCGAGACCAAGGGCGGTGTCATGACCAAGCTCATCGAGCGCAACACGACGATCCCGACCCGGCGCACCGAGGTCTTCACGACCGCTGAGGACATGCAGCCGTCCGTCGAGATCCACGTGCTGCAGGGCGAGCGGGAGATGGCCAGCTACAACAAGACGCTCGGCAAGTTCCAGCTCGTCGATCTGCCGCCGGCGCCGCGAGGCATCCCGCAGATCGAGGTCACGTTCGACATCGACGCCAACGGCATCGTCCACGTGTCCGCCAAGGACCGGGCGACGAACAAGGAGCAGTCGATGACGATCACCGGTCAGTCTTCGCTCGACAAGAACGTGATCGACCAGATGGTCAAGGACGCCGAGGCGCACGCCGAGGAGGACCGCAGGCGCCGCGAGGAGGCGGAGGTTCGCAATAACGCCGACTCGCTCGTGTACCAGACCGAGAAGGTGCTCCGCGAGCAGGGCGACAACGTGGCTGCCGAGGAGAAGGCGGCGGTCGAGGGACCGTTGGCCGATCTGAAGAAGGCCCTCGAGGGCAACGACACTGCGGCGATCCGCACCGCTAGCGAAACCCTGATGACGGCGAGCCAGGCGTTCAGCCAGAAGCTGTACGAGGCGGCCGCTCGCGACGCCAACGCCGCAGGGACCTCGGCTTCCGGCCAGACCGGCGGCACCGGGCCCGTCGACGACGACGAGATCGTCGACGCAGAGATCGTCGACGAGGGCAACGAAGGTGAGGACAAGGCATCGTGACCGCTCATTGCGTTCCCCGGCCACGCAGGCCGGTGGTAACCGCTCGCTCGCTGGCGCTCGCTCGCTCGCATGAGGCGAGGGGTCAACGATGACTGTTTCGCCCCGCGATTCCGATTCCGACTTCGGCAACGCGCCCGTGCGGCCTGCGCCAGACGTCGACGACACCGATGTCGTCGAGGAGTCGTCGGTCGCCTCTGAATCGGTGGAGGCGACTGACGAACTGGCCTCTGAGATCGCCTCGGAGATCCGCGAGCTCAGCGAGCAGCGGGACAGCTACCGCGACCTCGCGCAGCGTGTGCAGGCCGATTTCGAGAACTACCGCAAGCGCGTCCAGGCGCAGGCGCGCGATGAAGCGGAGCGGGCGACGGCCAGGCTGGCCGAGGCGTTGCTGCCGGTGCTCGACGCCACCGAGGCGGCCTACCTCCGCCATCCCGACGAGGTCGGTCCGCTGCTCAACGTGCTGCTCGGCGAGCTGAAGAAGCAGGGGCTGGAGGCCCTGAACCTGCAGGACCAGCCATTCGATCCCAACCTGGCAGAGGCGGTCGCCCACGAGCAGGGCGAGGGCGGCGACATCGTCGTCGCCGAGGTGCTGCGCAGCGGCTACCGCTGGAACGGTCGCACCCTGCGCCCGGCCATGGTCCGCACTCGCGACTGACGGAGCTCGGGCATGGCCGCGCAACGGGAATGGTTCGAGAAGGACTACTACGCCGTCCTTGGCGTGCCCGAGACGGCGACGGCCAAGGAGATCACGAAGGCCTACCGCAAGCTCGCCCGCGAACTGCACCCGGACAAGAACCCGGGCAACGCTGAGGCGGAAGAGCGCTTCAAGTCGGTGTCGGCGGCGTACGACGTGCTGGGTGATGAGACCAAGCGGGCGGAGTACGACGAGGTTCGCAAGCTCGGTCCGATGGCCGGACCTGGTGGTCCGGGACCGGGCGGGTTCACGTTCAACATGAACGACGCCGACGTGGGCAACATCGGCGATCTGCTCGGCCAGATGTTCGGGCGGGGGCGGGGAAGTCGCGCCGGCGGCGGGGCGTCGTCGGGCGTCGGTCCGCGCCGAGGAGCCGACGTCGAGGCCGAGCTCACGCTCGACTTCGTCGACGCTGCCCGCGGGCTGACGACCACGTTGCACCTCACGTCGGATGCGCAGTGCTCGACGTGCCACGGCTCGGGTGCCAAGCCCGGCACGGCACCGAAGCTGTGCCCGCAATGCGGGGGACGCGGCGTCATCGACGACAACCAGGGCCTCTTCTCGTTCTCGTCGCCGTGCCGCCGCTGCGGCGGCGCAGGCACCGTGATCGAGGACCCGTGCCCGACGTGTCGGGGATCCGGTGTCGAGAAGCGGGCGCGTGAGGTGCAGGCGCGCATCCCCGCTGGGGTATCGGATGGGCAGACGATCCGCTTGAAGGGTCGGGGTGCTCCCGGCCGCAACGGTGGCCCGGCTGGCGACCTGCTCGTCCAGATCCACGTCGCGTCGCATCCGCTGTTCGGCCGCAAGGGCAACGATCTGACGACCCGTGTCGCGGTGACGTTTGCCGAGGCTGCGCTCGGCGCCAACATCGCCGTGCCGACGCTCGATGGCTCGCCGGTCACGCTGCGCATCAAGGCGGGCACACAGCCCGGTAGCCGCCATCGCGTGAAGGGCAAGGGCATCGCCGCCAAGAACGGGACCGGCGACCTGATCGTCACGATCGACGTGGCGGTGCCGACGCAGCTCTCCGAGCAGGAGCGGACGGCCATCGAGCAGCTGGCCGCGGCCGCGGCGTCCCGAACACGGGAGACGACCTCATGATGCGTCGTCGCACCCAGGCGGTGTACGTCATCTCGGTGGCGGCCGAACTTGCCGGCATGCACCCGCAGACGCTGCGCATCTATGAGCGTCGCGGACTCGTGCGGCCAGCCCGCACCTCCGGTGGCAATCGCCGCTACAGCGACGCCGACATCGAGGTGCTGCGGCGCATCTCCGAGCTCGCCGAGTCGGGGATGAACCTCGAAGGCATCCGGCGCGTGATGGAGCTGGAGGAGGAGAACGCCCGGCTGCGCACCGAGTTGGCGGACGCCGTGCGCAAGGCGGAGCAGGCCGAGGCCGAGGCAGTGCGCAAGCAGCGCCGCGACCTCGTCCCGCTGCGCCAGGCGGTCGCCCCGTTCGGTGAGACCTTCCCCCGGCGTCCCAACCCCGAGCCCTAACCATCCGAGTGTTTCAGCCGATCGGAGTGTTTGCTGCGGGGCGTCCCCCGACGAAACACTCAGATACCAGCGGCACGCCTGGGCGGTAGACGAGATAGGAGTAGCTCGGCGCGTCGAGCACGACGAGATCGGCTCGTGATCCGGGGCCGAGCCAGCCGACATCCGACCGCTGCAACGCCCGCGCCCCACCGAGCGTGGCGGCCGTGACGGCCTCGGCGGCCGTCATCTTCAGGTCCCGCACGGCGAGGGCGATGACGAACGACATCGACGTCGTGTAGCTCGACCCCGGGTTGCAGTTCGTGGCCAGCGCCACCGTCGCGCCGGCGTCGATCACTCGCCTGGCGTCCGGATATGGCTGGCGGGTCGAGAAGTCCGTCGCCGGGAGGAACGTCGCCACCGTCGACCCGCCGGCGAGCGCCTCGACGTCCGCGTCGGACAGGTACGTGCAGTGATCGGCCGATGCGCACCCGAGCTCCACGGCGAGCTGCACACCCGGTCCGAACCCGAGCTGATTGGCGTGCAGGCGCATGCCGAGCCCGGCCGTGCGGCCCGCCTCGAGCACGGCGCGGCACTGGTCGGCGTCGAACGCGCCCTGCTCGCAGAACGCGTCGATCCAGCGGGCGTGTGGCGCGGCCGCGTCGAGCATCTCGCCACAGACGAGCGCCACGTAGTCGTCCGCCCGGCCCTCGAACTCCGTCGGCACGACGTGCGCACCGAGGAACGTCGTCTCGTCCGTCAGTCCGCGGGCGATGCGCAACAGCCGCGCCTCATCGTCGACGGTCCCGCCGTAGCCGGACTTGATCTCGACCGTCGTGACGCCGGCCCGGTGACACTCCCGTCGGCGGGCAGCGGCCGCCGACGACAACGCGCTGTCGGACGCGTCACGTGTGGCGGCGATCGTGACGTTGATGCCCCCAGCGGCGTACGGCGTGCCCGCCATCCGCGCCGCGAACTCGGCACTGCGATCGCCCGCGAACACGAGGTGCGTGTGGCTGTCGACGAACCCGGGGATGAGACAGCGGCCGGCGGCGTCGAGCCGCTCGTCAGCCTGCGGCGCGCGGCCAGTGCCGACAGCAAGGACGTGTTCACCGTCGAAGACGAGCCAGGCGTCGGCGAGCTCACCCTCGTCGGTGTTCGTGACGAGGAGCCCGATGCCGTCGACGAGCGTGCTCATGGCAGCGCGGCGGCCAGCTCGGCGGCCACGTCGATGGAGACGTGGCGCCCGTCGGAGACGACCACGCGACCGCTGACGACGACGTGGTGGACGTCGGCTGCGGTTGCCGCGAACACAGCCGTCTCGATGGCGTGCACGGACCCTGCGCCCGCAGTACGCACCGAGTCGAGGGCGATCGTCGTGAGGTCGGCGAACGCGCCCGGCTCGATCCGTCCTGCGTCCGGCCAGCCCAGGCTGACATGTCCTTGTGCCGTTGCCGCTCGCAGCAGCGAGGGCGCATCGTGGCTCCCACGGACGCCGGAGGCGAGCCGTTCGTCGAGCTCGACCGCCCGCGCCTCCTCCAGCAGATCGATCACCGCGTGAGAGTCGCTGCCGAGCGTCAAGTGCGCGCCAGCGTCGCGCATCGCTCGCGCCGGCCCGATGCCGTCGGCGAGATCGCGTTCCGTGGTCGGGCAGAGGCAGCACCAGCAGCCGGCGCCACCGAGCAGGTCGAGGTCATTGTCGGTCAGGTGCGTGGCGTGGACCGCGGTGAATCGTTCGCCGAGGGCGCCGCGATCGGCGAGCAGCTCGGTCGGCGTCCGGCCGAACGCAGCAACGGTCTGCTCGTTCTCGGCGGGCTGCTCCGACACGTGCGCGTGCAGCGCGGCGTGGCGTTCACTCGCCCACGCGGCCACGACCTCGATGGCGGCTGGGTCGACCGCCCGCACGGAGTGGATCGCTGCGCCGACACGAACCGACGGGCCGTCCTCCAACGCCGATGCTCGCGTCGCCCACGCCAGCGCATCGCCGTCGGAGAAGCGGCGTTGGGTCTCGTCGAGCTCGACGCCGATGCCGCCCTGCAGGTAGCACGTGTCGAGCAGCGTCAGGCGTAGTCCGGCGTCCGCAGCGGCGGCGACCAACGCGGCGCCCATCGCGTTCGGGTCGTCGTACGGCACGCCGCCGGGCCCGTGGTGGAGGTAGTGGAACTCGCCGACGACGCTGACGCCCGCCTGCACCATCTCGGCGAAGACGGCCCTCGCGAACGCGTGATAGCGATCGGGGTCGAGGCGTGACGCCACCTCGTACATCTGCTCGCGCCACGTCCAGAACGAACCGGTGCCGGCCTGGGCCCGCCCGCGGAGGGCGCGATGGAAGGCGTGACTGTGGGCGTTGGCGAACCCTGGCACCGTGAGGCCCCGCAGGCGGATCGCATCGGACCGTGGTGTTCCGCCCGCCTGCACCGCAGTGATGCGGTCGCCGTCGACCGTCACCAGCACGTCGGCGACGGCGCGGTCGTCCCCGAGCCACGCCAGTTCGCACTGATATTCAGCCACTCGCGAGCCGTTCCACGAGCGCCTTCTCGTCGGGACCGAACCATGGTCCGTCTCCGGCGGCGGCGTTCTCGACCATCCGCTCGGGCCGCGTCGTGGCAGGGATCGACACCGACGTTGCGGGGTGGCTGAGCCCGTACTTGAGCAGCGCCTGCGGCCACGTCGTGACGCCGAACTCGGCCAGCGGCGCGAGGTCGGCGGCGCTCGGCATCCGACCGACGAGCCCGCCGGCGGCGAACGGTCGCATCAGGATCACGCCGAGCCCGAGCTCCTCGGCCAGCGGGAAGATGCGCCGCTCGACGTCGCGTTCGTGAGGGTTGTACGGGACCTGCACCGCGCCGATCCGCCCGGTGCGCATCACCGTCTCCAGCTCGTCGAAGGCGTCGGCCCGCCAGTGCGTCGCAGCCACGACGTCGATGACGCCCTCGTCTCGCCGTCGCTCGAGTTGCTCCAAACGACGCCTCCACGCCACGAGGTTGTGGATCTGGAAGACCTCGACGCGCCCGCCGAAGTAGCCGAGCGAGGCGTCGATCTGTCGGTCGGCCTCGGCGTCATCGGGTGTCCACACCTTGGTTGCGACGATCACGTCGCCGCGCCGGGCGCCGATCGTGGCGCCGAGGATGCGCTCGGCGTGCCCGTACATCGGCGACGAGTCGACGAAGTTGGCGCCGTGGTCGAGGGCGGCGTCAGTGACCTGCTGGCGCCGCTCGTCGACGGTCGGCACGTCGAACGTCTGCGACGTGCCCATGCCGACAGCCGGGACGTCAAGGTCGGCGAGGCGTCGGTGCTCCACGAATCCGCAGCGTAGAGACGGCGGCCTCCTGCGACACTTGAGCGATGCCCCTCGCCTCAGTCGCCGACCTACGCGAGCACTACCGCCCGCCGGGTCCCAACCCGATCAAGAAGGTGATCCACCACCTCGATGTCCACTGCGCGGACTTCATCGCCAAGTCGCCGTTCTTCGTGCTGTCGACCGCCGATGCCGACGGCGTGTGCGACGGATCGCCCAAGGGTGGACCGCCGGGGTTCGTGCAGGTTCTCGACGAACACCGACTGGCGTGGGCCGACCTGTCGGGCAACAACCGCCTCGACTCGTTCCAGAACCTCGTGACCAATCCGCACGTTGCGTTGCTGTTCCTCATCCCCGGCCTCGACGAGACACTGCGCGTCAACGGCTCCGCCGAGCTCGTCACGGATCCCGACCTGGGCCGGCGCGTTGCCGTCGACGGGAAGCCGGCGCGGGTCACGGTCGTCGTGACGGTCGACGAGGCGTACGTGCACTGCGCCAAGGCGCTGCGGCGGGCCGAGCTGTGGTCGACCGATCACTGGTTTGCCGCCGAGGAGCTGCCGTCCGCGGCGTGCATGGTCAGGGACCATGTCGGCCTCGACATCGACCTCGAGGCGTACGAGGCCGCCAGGGAACGGAACCTGCAGGAGACGCTCTGGCGGCCGGGAGGCGACGCCGGCTAGCTGCCCACCCTCTGGACGAAGTCGGTGATGCGCGCCACGAACGCGTCGCGGTGGAAGCGCTCGAACTGCTCCCATGTCGTGAGCGTCGTGGTGTCGACGACTCGGTCGAGGAACAGGAGCCCGTCGAGGTGGTCGCACTCGTGCTGGAACGTGCCAGCGGTGAGGCCGCGCTTGATCTCGTCGTGGGTGACGCCGTCGCGGTCGAGGTAGCGAACGCGGACGTTGACGTGGCGGAACACGTTGCCCCGCAGGTTCGGTACGGACAGGCAGCCCTCGTTGATCTCGACGAGCTCGTCGTCGAGCGGTTCGAGCACGGGGTTGATGACGACGGTCAGCGGGATGGGCGGCTTGTACGGGTAGCGCGGGTTGTGGTCGACCTCGATCACGGCGACGCGCACCGGCTCGTGGACCTGGTTGGCGGCGATGCCGGCGCCGTTCGCGTCGTGCATCGTGTCGATGAGGTCGTCGATGAGCATCTGGATCTCGGCGGACGCCAACTCGTCGGACGTGATCTCGCGGGCCCGCTGGCGCAGGACCGGATGGCCGACGGTGGCGATGTCGCGGACCGTCACGACCGGCTCCAGAGCACGGGGAACAGTGGGTGGTCCATCGGCGCGCCGGCCGGCAGCTCGTCGATGAGTCCCGGGAACGGCGGCGAAGTCGTCCAGGCACGCGGCGCGTGGATGACGTCGTCGCCGACGAAGCGCACCGACAGGACACGTCGGCGGTCGGGGCCGGGAACGCCGCCGGCGGCGTGCAGCGTCAGCATGTGGAAGAACACGGCATCGCCGGGCTCGAGCTCCCAACCGAGGATCGTGAAGTCGTCGGGTCGGCCGTCGATGTCGGGGAGCTCGGTCAGCGAACCTGCGGGGAACCACTTCGCCTGGTCGTCGAGGAACGAGCGGGGCATGTACCACTCGCCGCGGTGGGAACCGGCGACGAACTCGAGCGTCGAGGCGCGGGGCACGGGATCGACTGGCAGCCACATGCTGGCGTTCTGGCGCCCCTCCACGTTGTAGTACGGCTGGTCCTGGTGCCACGGCGTGCGCTGGCGGGTGCCGGGTTCCTTGACGAGGACGTGGTCGTGATAGAGGCGAACCGTTGTCGCTCTCGTCAGCTCGGCGGCGATCGCGGCGACGCCTGACTCACGGATGAACTTCTCGATCGCCGGCAGGCGCGACCAGTTGCAGAAGTCCTCGACGAACGCACCGTCGCCGTCGGCGCTCGCCCGCTTGGCCAGCGGCGACAGGTCGGCCAGGTTCGCCTCGATCGCCTCGGCCGCAAGCGCGAGATGCTCCGCCGACACCGCGCCCCGCACGCACACCGCCCCGTCGCGCTGGAAGTCACCCTCGATGCGCCACATTCGGTTCTGACGAAGATTCGTATCCACCCACGGACATGAAATCAGCACAGAATCGAGGCACCAAGTTCTGTGCTCTTTTCGTGCCCGTCAGCGGGCACGAATCTTCGTCAGAACCCGTTCTCCGCCATCGGGAGGCGGACGCCACGTTCGGAGGCGATCTCGAGGGCGCGGTCGTAGCCGGCGTCGGCGTGGCGGATCACGCCCGTGCCGGGGTCGGTGGTGAGGACCCGCTCGAGCTTCTGGGCAGCGAGGTCGGAGCCATCCGCAACAGCGACCATCCCGGCGTGGATCGAGCGCCCGATGCCCACGCCGCCGCCGTGGTGGATCGACACCCACGTCGCGCCCGACGCCGTGTTGGCGAGGGCGTTGAGCAGCGGCCAATCGGCGATGGCATCGGAGCCGTCGGCCATTGCCTCGGTCTCGCGGTACGGCGATGCCACCGAGCCAGAGTCGAGATGGTCGCGACCGATCACGATCGGCGCCGTCAGCTCCCCGCGCCGCACCATCTCGTTGAAGCGCAGGCCGAGGCGATGACGCTCGCCGTAGCCGAGCCAGCAGATGCGCGCCGGGAGTCCCTGGAACGCCACGCGCTCACGCGCCAGCCGGATCCAGCGCGCCAGGCCCTCGTCCTCCGGGAACTCCTCCAGCACCGCCCGATCCGTTGCCGCGATGTCTGCCGGGTCGCCCGAGAGGGCGACCCATCGGAACGGGCCCTTGCCCTCGCAGAACAGCGGGCGGATGTAGGCAGGCAGGAACCCTGGGTAGGCGAACGCGCGGTCGAAGCCGCCGAGCTCGGCCTCCGCGCGCAGGCTGTTGCCGTAGTCGAAGACCTCGGCGCCACGGTCGAGGAAGCCGACCATCGCCGCGCAGTGCACGGCCATCGACTCGCGAGCGCGGCGAACCATCGTGCCGGGGTCGGTGAGCGCCATCTGCGCCGCCGCCTCCGCCGTGATGTCCACGGGCACATACGACAGCGGATCGTGGGCACTCGTCTGATCGGTGACGATGTCGGCCGGGAAGTCCGCCTCCAGCAGGCGTGGAAGCATCTCGGCGGCGTTGCCGACGAGCCCGATCGAGAGGCCCCGCCGCTCGTCACGGGCCTTCGTGGCTTGCGTGACGGCGTCGCCGAAATCGGCGGCGACGATGTCGAGGTATCGGGTGTCGACGCGTCGCTGCGCTCGCGCCGGATCGACCTCGACGACGAGCGCCACGCCGTCGTTCATCGTGATCGCCAACGGCTGTGCGCCGCCCATGCCGCCCAGTCCGGCGGTCAGGGTGATCGTCCCCGCCAACGTCCCGCCGAAGCGCCGGCGGGCGATCTCGGCGAAGCACTCGTACGTGCCCTGCAGGATCCCCTGCGTGCCGATGTAGATCCACGACCCGGCCGTCATCTGCCCGTACATCGTGAGTCCGGCCGCCTCGAGGCGGCGGAACTCGTCCCATGTCGCCCAGTCCGGCACCAGGTTGGAGTTGGCGAGGAGCACCCGTGGTGCCCACTCGTGCGTTCGGAAGACGCCGACCGGCTTGCCGGACTGCACGAGCATCGTCTCGTCGTCGCCGAGCGTGCGCAGCGTGGCGAGCATCGCGTCGAAGGCCTCCCACGACCGGGCGGCGCGACCGGTCCCGCCGTAGACGACGAGGTCGTCCGGGCGCTCGGCCACCTCCGGGTCGAGGTTGTTCTGCAGCATCCGATACGCCGCCTCCTGCGGCCAGTTGCGACAGGAGAGCTGCGGACCGCGAGGAGCACGAACAAGACGAGCACCGGCGCCCACGGCACCAATGTGGCACAGCGGGGGGAACCCGTCGCGCGCTCAGCTCTGCTGGCTCGTCAGCCTGACGACGCCATACCCGTCGACGAACTGCCGGCCGAGCCCGCTGGCGACGATGTCCCCGTTCTCGGCCACCGCGACGCTCTCGGCGAGGTCGGTGAACCTGAACAGGTCGATGCTCAGTACGCCCGTGTCCGTGAAGCTCGTGTCGAGCGTGCCGTCGTCGAGCAGCCGGGCGATCGCGAAGTCCGGGTTGACGCCGAGCGTGCCTCCTGCGACGACGATGCGCCCGTCGGGCTGTAGCGCGACCGCCATCCCGGCGTCGCGGCCCGGAGTGCCGTTGCTCGAGGTCAGCGCCGTGACCGGCACGTTGACGGTTCCCGCGTCGCCGAACGTGCCGTCCGGCTCGCCGGCGCCGTCGAGGCGCACGACGGAGATCTCGTTGACGGTGCCGGGAGGCGCCGTGTCGGGCGTCGTGTCGGCCGAGCCGACGAGGAGCAGCCGGCCATCGGACTGCGATTCCAGGTCGACCCCGACGAACGCATCATCGAGCGTCACCGCGCCTGCCGTGCCGAACGTGCCGTCGGGCTCGCCGTTCTCCCGCAGCCGAACGATGTCGGTGTGATGGTCGATCCCGACGCCGTTGCTGCCGGCGTTGCGGCTGGAGCCGCTGACGACGATGCCCCCGTCCGGGTCGACGACGACGTTCTGGGCTTCGTTCGTCAGCCCTCCGACGTCGAGCGTCACCAGCCCGCCGAAGCCGAAGCTGCCATCCAGGCGCCCATCGTCCAGGAATCGGGCAACGAGGAGGTCGCTGAAGTCGTCGCTGCTCGAGTTGTTGAACGAGGTACGGCCGGCAACGAGGATCCGACCGTCGTCCTGGATCGTCACGTCGTGGGCGATGCCTGCGGCGAGGACGGCGGCGATCCCGTCCGTGCCGAAGGACTCGTCGAGCTGGCCGTCGGCGAGGTAGCGGACGACGGTGAGGTCGTCGGCGTCGGTGTACCCAGCGACGACGATCCGGTCGTCCGGTTGCACGGCGACGCCGAGTGCCTCGTCCTGGGCGAAGTCGCCGCCGATGTCGGTCGTCACCGTGCCGCCGTCGCCGAACGTCTCGTCCAGCGTGCCATCGGCGTTGAAGCGGGCCATGACGAACGCGGTGAACGTTCCACCAACCATGACGATCTTCCCGTCGGGTTGGAGCGCCATCGCCGAGCGATCGCCGCCGAAGCCCGGCGACGTGGCCTTGCCGCCGTCGCCGAACGTCGGATCGAGACCGAACGGCTGGACGACGGGAGGTGCCGGATCGTCGTCGCGGATGGTCACTTGCGTCGTCGCCGGTGATCCGAGCTCGGCACAGCCGCCCGGCTCCGACAGCGTGATCGTGAGCGTGCGCTCGCCTTCGCCGCCGACCTGGTCGGGGATGATCGGCACCTCGACCGCCCGTGGTTCGTCGTCACCAGCGGCGAAGACGACCGATGCGTTGACCGGCGTGTAGTCCACTCCGGCCGTGGCGGTGCCGTCGCTCATCGTGATCGTGGCCGTGGCCGGACCCGCCGTCCCACCAGCACGGGTCACGCGGACCAAGGGCGTCTGGTTCGACTCGCCGATCGTGTACTGGTCGGCGCTGAACTGCAGCGTGCCGCCCTCGGTGGCGACGTCGTCCGGGCAGGCGGGCGGTTCCAGCGGCTCGTCGGGTGGCGCCTCCAGGCCGTCGACGTCGATCGGCTCCAGCCCGCTGAATGTCACCGACGTGCCGTCGATCCCCTGCGGGTCGCGCAGGAACGCCGTCGCCGACGTCCCGAACTCGCTCGGCGGCCCGGCGATGCGGTTGTACGCCGTCGCCATGGCGAACGACTGCAGCGTGAAGGCCTGGCCGACGTCCACCGATGAGAGGTCGATGTCGAAGGTGCGCGGCTCACGCAGGGTCATCAGCACGAGCCCTTCGTTGTTGCCGTCGAGGTCCTCGATCACGAAGTCGAAGTCCTCGACGTCCCACAGTGGGACCTGCGAAGCGCGCGTCGACCACGCGTCGCTGTCCCAGTTCTCTGCGTAGCCGTTGACGGTCGCCCCGCCGGCGACGTGGAAGAACGTGTCGAACGGGATGATCTCCGGCGCCGCCGGAACCGTGAAGGCCTCGACGTCGAGGAAGACCTCGCCCTTGATCAGGTCGCAGAACAGCCCGTCCTCGTGGACCTCCGGGCACGGCCGGTGGAGCACGGCGTTGAGGTCGGTCGTCTCGATGAACGCCGCGCTCACGGTGAACGACAGCGAGGCGTCCTCGGAGCGCTTGATGAACGACTGCGTCTGGCGCAGGTGTGAACGGCCGCCGACCGGGTCCTCAGCGATGTTGGCGTTGCCCGCCGGCGCCTCGGCGCCGACCCAGTACGTCACGCCGTCGGGTGTCGAGGCGATCTGGCCGGTCGCGATGTTGTCAGGAGGCAGTGACGTCCCGTCGAGGAAGAAGACGTCGGTGTCGCGGAACGTCGGCCCGTAGTCGCGCAGCTCCTCCAACGGCCCGCCGACCTCGATGCCATCGTCGACCTCGACCTCCTCCAGTGCGTCGCCCCGGAACTCGGCGAACGTCCACTCCTTGACCGGCTCGCCTCGCACGAGTGGAGGCACAGTCGTCGTCGGCGGATCCGTGCCAGGTGGCGCCGTCGTCGTGGACGACCCGCCGCCCGGCGGCACGCAGGCCAGGAGCAGCACGCCGAGGAGGATGGCGGCAGCACCGGCGCGCTGACGGAGGGAAAACGTCTTCTTCACGGTCGCCAGGGTCGACGTGGTGTGCTAGCGGAGCGCTAGCGAGGCACGCTCCCTGGCAGGTCAGCGCAGCGGAGCGGGAAGTGCGGCGTCGGCGGCAGCCCGCACCGAGCCGTCGATGACCAGGCGTTCGACCTCGACGAGGCGCGGCGCGAGCCACACGTCCGGACCAGGTCCGCCGGCGACGGCGCGCACTGCCTCGGCAACCGCTCCCGTACCGCTTGCGGGTTCCAGCGGTGCCCGCAATGCGAGACCCCACGACGCGGCGGTCAACTCGACGGCGAGGACGCGGGCCAGGTTGGCGACTGCCGTGCGCAGCTTGCGCGCCGCCGACCAGCCGAGCGACACGTGGTCCTCCTGCATCGCGCTCGTCGGCAGCGTGTCCGTGCTCGCCGGCACCGCGAGACGCCGGTTCTCCGCCACCATCGCCGCTTGCGTGTAGTGGGCGATCATCAGGCCCGAATTGACGCCGGCGTCGGGACTGAGGAATGGCGGGAGACCGTGGCTACGGCTGCGATCGAGCATCCGGTCGGTGCGCCGTTCGCTGATCGCTGCGACATCGGCGATCGAGATGGCGAGGAAGTCGGCGACCGCACCGATCGGCGCGCCGTGGAAGTTGCCGCAGGACTCGACCCTGCCGTCGGGCAGGACGACCGGGTTGTCGATGAACGAACGCAGCTCGCGATCGGCGATCGCGGTGGCGTACTCGACGGTGTCACGGGCCGCGCCGTGGACCTGCGGCGTGCAACGAAGCGAGTAGGCGTCCTGCACGCGGTCGTCGCCGTAGCGGTGGCTGGCCACGATCGGCGAGCCAGCGAGCAGTGCCCGCAGGTTCCCTGCGCTCGTCTGCTGCCCGACCTGTGGGCGCATCGCCAGCAGGTCCTCGGCGAAGGCGCGGTCGGTGCCCATGAGCGCTTCGGTCGACATCGCTCCGGCGATGTCTGCCGTCACGAGCAGCAGGTCGAGATCGGCCAGCGCCAGCACGACCATTCCCAGCATCCCGTCGGTGCCGTTGATGAGTGCGAGGCCTTCCTTCGCGCGCAGGGCGAGTGGCGCAAGTCCTGCCTCGCGACACGCTGTGACGCCGTCGATCAGGGTTCCGTCGCGCCGGCGCGCCGCGCCCTCACCCAGCAGCACGAGGGCCGCCGAGGCGAGCGGAGCCAGATCGCCGCTGGCTCCGAGCGAGCCGTACTCGGGAACGATCGGCGTGATGCCGGCGTTGAGCAACGCCACGATGGACTCGACGACGGCAGCGCGGGCCCCTGAGTAACCCATCGACAGACTGCGGGCGCGCAGCAGCATCATCGCCCGCACCACCTCGCGCTCCACCTCGGCGCCGAGCCCGGCGGCATGCGAGCGGATCAGCGCCAGCTGCAGCTCCTCTGATCGCTCGGGCGGGATGACCGTGTTGGCCAGCGCGCCGAACCCGGTTGAGACGCCGTACACCGGCTCTGGGGAGTGGACAAGTCGATCGACGACGGCGGCGCCTCGGTCGAGGGCAGCGCGGGCATCCGTGCCGATCGCCACGGGGCGGTCCTGGCGCGCAACGGCGACCACGTCGCGCGCGGCGACGCCGCCGGCGCCGAGCGCGAACGGTGAGACGTTGTTCATGCGTCGCCTCTTCAGTGCCGCTGGACGCCGCCGTACTTCATGCGGGTGTCGCTCATGGCTGCCGCTCGCGCATCGTCGTCGTTGATCCCAGCATCGATCACCTCGCCGACGAAGAAGGTGTGCGTCCCGAAGTCGTGACTGGACCGTACGGCGCAGTCGAGGTAGGCGACCGCCTCGACGAACACGGGCGCTCCGGTCGTGCCGGCGCGCACGTTGCGCCCGTTCAGCGTCAGCGCTTCAGGGTCGAAGGCGGCGGGCTTCGAGAACTTGACGAACACCCTCGTCTCCTCGGACGACCAGAGGTTGACGGTGAACGAGCCACCGGCGGTGATGAGCCGGTGCGTCACTGCGGTGTTGTCGATCCCGACGCCGATCAGCACGGGCGCCATCGACACCTGGGTGACCCAGCTCGCCGTCATCCCGTTCCACTCGTCGCCGGCCCCCGATCCGATGATCACGAGCGCGTTGGGGATCTTCCACGTCACGCGGTTGAGCAATTCGTCGGGCGGGCGATCGGCCATGGCGTGGAGCCTAGGAAGTCGCCGCAGCGGTGGTCAGCTGCTCGGCCAGGACGGCGAGCTCGCGCCGCACCTCGTCGGAGTCGAGCACCTCGAACCGGAACGGAAGGCTGGCCAGGTAGCGGGCGAGCCAATCGGCGTCGCCGCCGAGCCGCACGAGCGTGGTCGTCGCGTCCGCAGGTCCGGGCTCGATCACGCCGATCGTTGGGGCGATCTCACGCGCCACGCGGTCCGGCGAGGCGTGGACACGCACGAGCACCTGTGTCTCGTACACGCGCACGGCGACCCCCTCCGCCACCAGTGCAGCGGCATCCGGTGATTCGCGCTCGGCGTTGCGGGCACCTGTTGGAGCCGGTGGGCCGACGCGATCGACCCGGAACGTCCGCCAGTCGTCCCGATCGAGGTCGAAGGCGACGAGGTACCAGCGGCTGCGCACGGACACCAGCCGGTGTGGCTCGACATGACGCCGGCTGACTCGGTCATCGCCGGTCGTGTAGTCGAACCGCAGCCGGTCCTGGCGGCGGCACGCCTGGGCGAGTGCCATGAGGACGCTCACGTCGGTCGTCACGTCGCTGACGGGATCACCGGTGCGGCCGAGGCGCACGCTGACCTCTCCGAGGGTGTCGACGCGCTCACGCAGCGCGCTCGGCAGCACCTGCGCCAGCTTGGTCAACGCCGCCACGGCCGCCTCGCCCAGCGTCGGGTCGGCGGACCGCGAGAAGTCGAGCAGCGCGACGGAGACGGCGACCGCTTCGTCGTCGTCGAGCAGCAGCGGGGGGAGCCGGCCGCCGGCGCCGAGGGCGTAGCCGCCGTAGCGGCCCGTCGTGCTCACGATCGGGTAGCCGAGATCGCGGAGCCGCGTCACGTCTCGCCGCAGCGTCCGCGGGGTGATCTCGAGTCGGTCGACGAGCTCCTGCGCCGACCACGTCGATCGGGAGGAGAACAGGACGAGCAGGCGCAACAGCCGGGCCGGTGTGTCAATGGTCGCACATGCTGTCACGGAAGGCGGACCTGATCTGTCCACAATCGTGCGTACGTTCGACTTCATGCACTTGATGATGTTCGACAGTGCCTGGCAGCTGGCCGCCGACCGCCGGGAACAGCTGCGCCAATCGTTCCCCAGCCGCCGGCAGCGGCGGCGCCGGCGGGCGGCCCTGTCAGTCGTCCCCGCCGCGAGCCGAGCCTCGACAGGCGTTCAGCCCCGCAAGATCGACAGCGCGTCGGCGAGAACGTCGGCGAGCTCGTCAGCGCTCGCGGGCATCGCCACCGGCAGCCGTGGAGGCAGCCGGGGTGGCTCGGGGATCGCCGCCGGTGCCCGCACCAGCGACGAG
Source organism: uncultured Acidimicrobiia bacterium (assembly GCA_963774125.1). Taxonomy (GTDB): domain Bacteria; phylum Actinomycetota; class Acidimicrobiia; order Acidimicrobiales; family Ilumatobacteraceae; genus JALZMG01. The sequence goes on along the minus strand of CAVZDR010000005.1, from coordinate 1,250,552 downwards.
AGTGCGCCTGGCGCGGCCTGATCCCGTGGTGGGCGCGGGACAGCGGTGCCCGAGCGCCATGTCGCGAGTACCTCTGGGTCGATCGTGACCTCGTCGGCCAGCACGAGCAGCGCGGCGAGCGCGTGCTTGCAGAACGCGTACCGGCACGTCGTCGGGGCAGGTGCACTCGGCGCCCAGCTCGTCACGCTCGGGCACGAGGCCGACGGGGGACGTTCGGTCCTCGGCCGGTGTCGCCCAGACCCGGGTCTGATACGGCTCGTAGCGCGAACCGAGGGTCTCGACGCGCACTTCGCCCGGCTGGATCTCGATGTCGACCACTGCGCCATCGCGGGCATAGGCCTTGGCCCGGCTGAACCGCCCGGGATCCGACAGTTCGGCGGTCAGTGCGCGCAACATCGCCGCGGGCAGACGGCCGGGCGGGCTCGGCCCGACGACGCGGCGTGGCGCGCTCACGGTCGCCGTCGCCCTGTGATGCCGCCGCTCCAGCGCGCCGCGATGAGCGATGAGTGGCCATGCGGCGCACATCGCTCATCGCGTTGGGCAGCGGATGACCGCGATGAGCGATGAGTGGTCATGCGGCGCACATCGCTCATCGCGCTGGGCCCGACGACGCGGCGTGGCGCGCTCACGACTGCACCGCCGACGTGTCCAGCGTGACGAGGTCGCGGAGCTCGGCCGTCGACAGCTCGGACAGCCAGGCCTCGCCACCGCCCACCACCGTGTTGGCAAGTGCCCGCTTCTCGTCGATCACCGTGGCGATGCGCTCCTCGACGGTGCCCTCGCAGACGAGCTTGTGCACGACGACGGTGCGTCCCTGCCCGATCCGCCACGCCCGGTCGGTGGCCTGGTCCTCGACCGCAGGGTTCCACCAGCGGTCGTAGTGGATGACCTGACTCGCCGCCGTCAGGTTGAGCCCGGTGCCGCCGGCCCGCAGCGAGACGAGCAGCAACGGCGGCCCGAGCCCGGCCTGGAAGTCAGCGACCATCGCGTCGCGACGGTTCCGCGTGACGCCGCCGTGGAGGAACGGCACGCGCAGCTCCAGCCGCTCGGCGGCGTGCCGCCGGAGCAGCTCACCCATCTCGCGGAACTGCGTGAACACCAACGCCCGCTCGCCGACGTCGAGTAGCTCGTCGACGAGCTCGTCGTAACGGGCCAGCTTCCCTGACCGCCCGTGCAGGCGGGAGCCGTCGCCGAGCGCGTGCGCCGGGTGGTTGCAGATCTGCTTGAGCCGCGTGAGCGCGGCGAGCACCAGGCCGCGGCGGCGCATGCCCGTCGCCTGCTCGGCGTCGGCGAGCAGCTGCTGAACGACATGCTGGTAGAGCACGGCCTGCTCGCTCGAGAGCCCGGCCCAGGCGATCTGCTCGATCTTGTCGGGCAGGTCGGGCACGAGCTGACGGTCGGACTTGGAGCGGCGCAGCACGAATGGCTGGGTGATGCGCCGCAGCCGCGTCGCCGCCGCGGCGTCACCGTGTCGCTCGATCGGTCGGGCGTAGCGGTGGCGGAACTGCTCCCGGCTGCCGAGCACACCCGGGTTGACGGCGTCGAGGATCGCCCACAGCTCCGCCAACCGGTTCTCCACGGGCGTTCCGGTGAGGGCGATCTTCTGCCCGGCCCGCAGTGTGCGCACGGCCCGAGCAGCCCGCGTGGCGGGGTTCTTGATCTGTTGCGCTTCGTCGAGGACGACGGTGGACCACTCGACGGTCGACAGCTGCCCGAGATCGCGCGGCAGCAGCCCGTACGTCGTGACGACGACGTCAGCGGGCACGAGCCCGTCGAGTCCGAGGTCGCGGTCGGCGCCGTGGTGGACGACGACGTGCAGATCCGGGGTGAAGCGCGCTGCCTCGGAGAACCAGTTGTGGACGACCGACAGCGGACACACGACGAGGTGCGGACCTGGCCGGCACTGAAGGTGAGCCAGCGCGGTAGCCGTCTTGCCGAGCCCCATGTCGTCGGCCAGGCACCCGCCGAGTCCGAGGCGCTCGAGAAAGCGCAGCCAGGCCAGGCCGCGGCGCTGGTATGGACGCAGCGCGCCGGCGAACCGCTCGCCCTCATGCGCCTCGATGAGCCGATCGTCGGGTAACCCCTCGAGGAGCTCGACGCTCCACGGCGGTGCAGAGCCGCGCTCCGGCGCGTCGAGCTCGCCTGCCGCGGCGAGGTGAAGGAGCGTGACGGCATCGACGACGCCGTGCTGTCGCGTGTGTTCGTCGAGGCGTTGGCGGGCCTTGCGCAGCGCTGCCGGATCGATGCGCACCCACCTCCGTCCGTTGTGCAGCAACGTGGCGCCGGCCGCATCAGCACGGGCCAGCTCGGCGGCGGAGACCGCGCTCGAGTCATCACCGTCGGCGACGACGAGTCGCCAATCGACGACGGCGTCGCGATTGAAACCCGCCCGCTGCTCGCTCGGATTGCCCGCCACCGTGCCCCTCACCGCGAGGTTCGCTCGGACGAGCCGCTCGGGTCCGACCAGCTCGATGCCGAGTCGCTCGAGCTCCGCGGGCGCCTGCTCCAGGAATCGGTCGGCGGCATCCAGGTCGAGCTCGATCGATGACGGCTCATGAGCCGCAGCGAATGGCTCGAGCGTGTCGATCCGCGCTGCCACCGCTGAGGCGGTGGTGACCAGCTCGCTGCCCAGCGCGTCGAGGTGATCGGTCGAGCCGGACAGCTCGACTGCCATCGGCGTGGAGTCCCAGACGTCGTCGGCCGAACACCAGCGCCCGGGGTCGAGCTCGTCGACGAGCTCGAGGCGGACCTCCCAGTCGTCGAAGAGATCCTCGGGCACGACGAGCCGCAGCCGGGGGACGACGACGGGCTCACCGCTCGCGGGCTGGCGACGCCGGTCGAGCGTGGTGCCGATCGTGCCGACGGCCACGTCGTGCGGACCGGTCGGGACCCGAGGATCACCCGTCGACAGGGCACGGAACACGGCGCGTGTGGCGGCCGCCGCTGGCGTGCGGCCGGTCACGCTCGGACGCCAGCGGCCGACGGCGAGGCGATGACGCGCCACCGAGTCGACGAGCGTGGCGTGGATGTCGGCGACCGTCGTCGGGTCGGTCGGGTCGGGCAGCAGGATGGGCGGCATCGATGCCGCCAGCGCCTCCAGTGCCTCGTCGATCATGGGCGCACTGACCGGAAGCCAGCGAGCAACGAGCGCGTCGCGCTCGGGTCGCAGCATGGGCGTCAGGTAGCCGCCGCGGACCGTCGCGTCGGCGAGGCGGGCCACTGCGGTGAGCCAGGCGAGCGGATCGCTGCGGTCGGCACGTGTCAGTGAGAGGAGCCACGGTCCGGTGGCGTCGCTGTCGAGCCGAATCGAGGCCGCCTCGATGGTCCGCCCGTCGGGCAGCGGGATGTCGAACGAGGCGAAGCGCCCGGAGTGCGCGGCGAATGCCCATCGAGCCCGGTCGAGCCACGCCAGGGGCATTGTCTGGTGCCCGTCCCAGCCCCACAGGTGCACGGTCTCGCCCCGCCAGGTGGCGAGCAGCGTGGCGTCCGCCGGCCGCTCCGGGGCGCGCAGCGGACGAAGACTCGGCACTGCTCGGACGTTACCGAGTGGGTGTCAGCGTCGACCGGAACTCGCCTGGCCGACCAGTGTGGATTTCGGTGCGGAGGCGGGTCCGACTTGCTCGGCCCGTCGGAGCTCCTCCGCGATGGGGGGTTTCAGGGGGGAGGGTTTCCTGCCCCCCTTGAGCTTCACTGCTGATAGTTCTCGACGACCGATCCTGGACGGACGTGGGCGTCGTCGGGATCGAGCCCGGCGTTGCGGCGGGCGCGGCGCTGGCGCAGCAGGTCCCAGCACTGGTCGAGGGCGACTTCGAGACTGCTCAGCCGCTCGGCCTCCTCCGCCGTGAGCGGCCGACCGGGTTCGGCCTTGCGCTCCAGCGAGTGCTCCTCGTCGACGAGGTCGTCGATGCGCTGGATCAGTTCGTCGTCATTCATCTGTCCTCCGTTCAACGTCCGGGCTCGGCTCGCAAGCAAGTTGCTCGCCTCGCCTACCGAGCTCAGCGCCTCCGCTTCGCTTTGGCGCCTCACCCACCCTGCCTTCTTCTCGGTCCACTTAGCCGGGGCGAGCCAGCACCATTGTCCAGTAGGGCGTGCCGTTCGACGAGTACGCAAGTCCGACGCCGATGTCGGTGTAGGCCGGATCGAGGATGTTGGCGCGGTGCCCAGGACTGTTCATCCAACCACTCATCACGAACGCTGCGTCGGGAGCTCCGAATGCGACGTTCTCGCCCCACGCGCTCCACTGGTAATCGCGCCGTGTCGCCCGCTGCCGGCTGATGCGCTGTCCCGCATCCCCGTAACGCCCGGTGTGTGACAGGCGGTTCAGCGCCGCCTGCTCGTTGGAGTGCACCTGGGCCGCCCACAGCAGTGAGAGCTCGAGGGAGAGCGGAGGCAACCCGTTCTGGGAGCGCACCTGGTTCGTCAGCGCGACGACCTGCAGTGCAGCGCTCTGCGCCGAGGCCGGGGCGCCGGAGAACGACTGCCCTGCGATCACGCCGAGCCCGAGGGCAGCGACCATGCCGGCGGCGCGCAGCCGGCGCGTCGGAAGGTTGGGACGGGCCGTCGTCTGCTGCATCCCGTCACACAATCGCAATCTCGAGCCGCGTGCAAGCTCGGCGAGCATCGGCATGACTTGATATGAAGCGACTCAAGTTTCCTATCGCCCGTTATCCTGGTGGGATGGCGCTCGACCCCAAGAAGTGGACGCTCAAGACGCAAGAAGCGATGGCTGCCGCCATCGACCAGGCCAAGGCCAGCTCGAACCCCGAGCTCACGCCCGACCATCTTCTCGCCGCACTGACCAGGCAGGACGACACCGTCGTCCCTGCCGTCCTGACGAAGCTCGGTCAGGCGCCGCTGATGGTGCGCAACCGGGCCGACGAGGCCGTCGCCAAGCTGCCCAAGGCCTATGGCGGTGACGAGCCGCGTCTCGGCCGCGCGCTCACCCAGGTCTTCGACGATGCCCAGCGGTTCCAGTCCGACCTGCGTGACGACTTCCTCTCGGTCGAGCACCTGCTGCTCGCCATGCACGAGCGCCTGGGCGTCGCCACCGAGGAACTGCTGCAGGTGCTGCAGGAGGTGCGCGGCTCGCACCGCGTGACCTCGCAGAACCCCGAGGATCAGTTCCAGGCGCTCGAGCGCTACGGGCAGGACCTCACGGCCCGTGCCCGTGACGGCAAGATCGATCCCGTCATCGGGCGCGACGACGAGATCCGGCGCGTCATCCAGGTGTTGTCGCGCCGCACGAAGAACAACCCCGTGCTCATCGGCGAGCCCGGCGTCGGCAAGACGGCGATCGTCGAGGGTCTGGCGCGGCGGATCGCCGACGGCGACGTCCCGGAGGGCCTCAAGACCAAGCGGATCATCGCCCTCGACATCGGCTCGATGCTGGCCGGAGCCAAGTACCGCGGTGAGTTCGAGGAGCGGTTGAAGGCCGTTCTCAAGGAGATCACCGACGCGGCCGGCGAGATCATCACGTTCGTCGACGAGCTGCACACGATCGTCGGTGCCGGCGCCGCGGAGGGCGCGCTCGACGCCGGCAACATGATCAAGCCGATGCTCGCTCGCGGCGAGCTGCGGATGATCGGCGCGACGACCCTCGACGAGTACCGCAAGCGGGTCGAGAAGGACCCAGCACTGGAGCGCCGCTTCCAGCAGGTGTACGTCGCCGAGCCGTCGGTCGAGGACACGGTCGGCATCCTGCGCGGCCTCAAGGAGCGCTACGAGGTGCACCACGGTGTGCGCATCCAGGACTCCGCACTCGTCGCTGCGGCCGTTCTGTCCAACCGCTACCTCACCAACCGATTCCTGCCGGACAAGGCGATCGACCTCGTCGACGAGGCGGCCAGCCGGCTGCGCATCGAGATCGACTCGATGCCGACGGAGATCGACATCGTCGAGCGCCGCATCCTGCAGCTCGAGATCGAGCAGGTCGCGCTGGAGAAGGAGTCCGACGACGCCTCGCGGACGCGCCTCGAGGCGCTGACCGACGAGCTCGCCGGGCTCAACGCCGAAGTGGCCGAGATGAAGCGGCACTGGGAGGCCGAGCGCGAGGCGATCGACGCCATCCGTACCCTCAAGGAGGAGCTCGAGCAGCTGCGCACGCAGCTCGAGCGGGAGGTCGACCTCAACGTCGCTGCCGAGATCCGCTACGGGCGGATCCCGGAGCTGGAGCGGCGCATCGAGGAGGCCACGACGCACCTCGACGAGCTGCAGTCCGAGCACCGCATGCTGAAGGAGGAGGTCGACGCCGAGGACATCGCCGACGTCGTCTCGAAGTGGACGGGCGTTCCCGTCAGCCGGCTGATGGAGGCCGAGGCAGCCAAGCTGATCCACCTCGAGGAGCACCTCCACGAGCGTGTGGTCGGCCAGGACGACGCGGTCCGCGCCGTCGCCAACGCGGTGCGCCGCAGCAGAGCCGGACTCTCGGATCCCAACCGGCCGATCGGGTCGTTCATGTTCCTCGGCCCGACGGGTGTGGGCAAGACGGAGCTGGCGCGTGCACTCGCCCAGTTCCTGTTCGACGACGACCACGCGATGGTCCGGATCGACATGGGCGAGTACATGGAGAAGTTCTCGGTGTCGCGCCTGATCGGCGCGCCCCCGGGCTACGTCGGGTACGACGAGGGGGGTCAGCTCACCGAAGCGGTGCGCCGTCGGCCGTACTCGGTCGTGTTGCTGGACGAGATCGAGAAGGCTCACCCGGACGTGTTCAACACGTTGTTGCAAGTGCTCGACGACGGCCGGCTGACCGACGGTCAGGGCCGCACTGTGGACTTCACGAACGTCGTGTTGATCATGACGTCGAACCTCCCCGGCGATCCGCTCGACTTCTTCAAGCCGGAGTTCATCAACCGGGTCGACGAGATCATCCGGTTCAAGGCGCTGACCGAGGAGGACCTCACGCGCATCGTCGAGATCCAGCTCGAGCGGTGGCGGCAGCGGTTGGCCGAGCGGCGCATCGCCCTCGAGATCAGTCCCGAGGCGATGGGTCACCTGGCCAAGGAGGGCTTCGACCCCGCGTTCGGCGCACGACCGCTGAAGCGGATCATCCAGCGCGAGATCGGCGATCCGTCGGCGATGCTGCTCCTCGAGGGCAAGGTCACCGACGGCGGCACGATCCACGTCGACGTCGCCAACGGCGACCTGCGAGTCACCGCCTGACTTCCCAATTGGGTTCGTCTCGCAGGCGAGCTGCTCGACTCATGTAAGGGACACCGGTGCTTGATCACGTCGGGGTCCCAGGGTTGCATGGTCATCCCGGCTGGTTCGGGGGGTGGCGTCGAGATCGACTCTGGGGGAGGTTCGTAGGTGCGTGCCTGGCCCCGTGGAGGTGATTGCCATACCCGGCTGGCCACGGATGCCCCGGATGAGGAGAGTGGCTTCGCCCGTCGAGGTGGGAGCCGGTTACAGCACATGAGTGGGAGCCGCGGTTGGCGCGTGTCTCCTTGGGACCGTGGCCTTGATCGTGCGTCGCTCCTGCCGGCGAGCCGGTGGAACCGACACGACGACAGGAGACGGCATGGACGACAGGCGCCTGGTCGGCATTGACTTGGGCATCTCCAGCGCGCACACGGTGCGGGTGCTCGACGGTGACGGCAACACGGTCGCCAAGCGCAAGGCGTGGCCGACCGTGGAGAGCCTCAGCGAGATCGAGACGGTGGCGTTGGCGGGCTGCTCGGCAGGGAACGCGGCTGGAGGTGGTCGTCGAGCCGACTGGGCCGGCGTGGTTGCCGATCGCGGTGTTCTTCAGCGCCCGCGGGCACGTCGTGCATCGGGTGTCGTCGGCGAAGGCGGCGGATCTGCGCCGGTTCCTGTCGCGACACACGAAGACCAACGGCATCGACGCCGACACACTGGCCCGCTTGCCGCTGTTTGACCCTACGGGCTTGCAGCCGTTGGTGCTCGCGGGTGCGGAACGGGCGGCGTTGGACCGCCGTGTCCGCGTCACCGATCGCCTCACCCACGCCGGTGCCGGGCACAAGCGGCGGATCAAGGATCTGACCCGTCAGCTGCTACCGATGAGCCCGTTGACGGGGGACCTCGGGGTCAGCGACCTCGCCGTGCTGGAACGCTGGGCCGACCCCAACGTCCTGGTCAAGCTGGGTGTCAAGCGACTCGGCGCGTTCATCGCCAAAACCTCCAACGGTCACCACGGTGCCGAGCGGGCCGCCCAGTGGATCACCGCAGCAGAGACATCGCTCGCCCTCTACGACGGCCACCCAGCCGTCGCCTTTGCCGACGTGGCCGCCGAGATCGCCACCGAGGTCCGGTTGCTGCGTGCCGTTCAGACCGAGCTCGCCGCCCACGCCACCGAGCGCGAGTCGTGCTATCGGTGGGTCGACCCCGCCGGGCTCGCTCGCTCGCTACCCGGCGTCGCCGACGTCGGCGGCCCCACCCTCGTGGCCGCCATCGGTGATCCCGCCCGCTTCCCCCGCGGCAAGCAGTTCCGGTCCTTCACCGGCCTCGTCCCCAAGGCCTCCGAGACCGGCGACACCGACCGCAAAGGCCAAGCGATGTCGAAGGCCGGGTCGTCGCTACTGCGCACCACGTTGGTCCGTGCCGCCGACACCGCCCGCAAGCTCGACCCGCAGCTCGCCCGCACCTACTACCTCCAGATGGTCGAACGAGGCAAAGACCACCTCGGCGCGCTCTGCGTCGTCGCCGCCAACCTCGCCGAACGGTTCTGGGCCGTGATGAACCGAGGCATGCCCTACGTCATCTGCGACACCGACGGCCGCCCGGTCACGCCCGAGGAGGCCAAAGCGATCATCGCCGAGCAGTGGACAGTCCCACCCACCGTGCGTGCCCGTCGACGCAACAAGAAGACGGGGAAGGCCCCTCAAACAGTCCTTGCCGGACAGTCAAAGCCACGCGCTCGAAGCGCCGGCACACGAGGCGACCTTCCCCACCCGGCATCGTCCACCGACACCGTCCACCACGTCAACCGAAGATCCGCTTGACAACCAATCCTCCATAGGAGATCACCTCCCGAGCTCGTGGCCGCCGCTGCGCAGCGGCGCTCGCCCACCTGGCCAATCCCGCGACCTCCGACTAGGGTCCCATTTGAGGGACGGGCGGACTGCGGACGGGGGTCGCATGATGCGCACGCGCAGGGCATGGACGGTCGGCGTGGCGATGGCAATTCTCGGTGTGACCGCCGTGGTCGCGCCGGCGAGCGCACGGCCACCACTCGACGATGGTGACGCGACCGGCAAGGGGCCGCTCGGCGGATTGTCGGTCGCGCCGCCGACTCTGGCGCGACTCGACGCCCGAGCGCCAGCCGATGCGACGGTCGGAGCAGCCGGGCTCATCGCAGATGCCGCCGTCGAACTCGTGCCTTGTGACGAGGAGCCGTCGTTCCTCTGCGGCACCGTCCAGGTCCCGCTCGACCGCCGCAACCCCGACGACCGGATCCTTGGCATCGCCTTCGCGATCGTGCCTCACAGCGGCCCGCAGGAGGTTGCCGACGGCGCCATCTTCGTGACGTGCGGAGGGCCGGGATGCTCGGGCACGGCAATCGCGACATTCGGGTTCTCGTTCATCTTCGGGGATCTGCTCGAGACGATGGACGTCGTGTACGTCGACCAGCGCGGCGTCGGTCTCTCGGAGGTCATCGATTGCCCGGAGCTGCAGTCGGCTGGCCCGCTGTACGAGTCCGCGGCGGCCTGCCACGACCAGCTCGGAGACACCGCCAGCCTCTACAGCACGTCCGACGTGGCCGACGACCTCGACGACGTGCGAGCCGCCCTCGGCTATGAGCAGATCGACGTGTTCGGCGGGTCGTACGCCGGCGTCGACATGATCACCTACGCCGTGCGACACACCGAGCACGTCCGCTCGGTCGTGCTCGCCTCACCCGCGATGGTCGTCGGCACGGATCCGTTCTATCCGTACGCACCCGAGGCGATGCCGGGGATCGCGGCCGGGATGTGCGGGCGCTCGCCGGCGTGCGCCGCAGAGCACCGCGACGCCGAGCGTGACTTCGCCCAGGCTGCCCGCCAACTCCGGCGGCGCCCGGTCTCTGGAGTCGGCATCGACTCGGCCGGTTTCGAGCACGACATGACCGTCGACGAGAACCTGCTGTCCAACTTCATCATGTACTTCAACGGCGCGCACTTCACCGGTCCCGGTGAGGTGTTGCAGGCTGCCGCAGCGGCGCGCCGTGGAGACGACGTGCCGCTGCTGCGACTCGCCGCGGACGCGGATCCGGCCAACTTCACGGGTGATGACCTCCGCTTCTTCTCGCTCGGGCACAACCTGGCGCGATCGTGCGTCGACGGCGTTGTGCCGTTCGACAAGAGTGCTCCGGCCGATGTCCGCGAGGCGCAGTTCGCCGCGGCCTACGAGGCGGAGCCCGACTTCTACGGAGTCATCAGCAAGGAGGCGTGGGCCGCACCCGGTTATCTCGGGTTCCAGCCATCGCCGTGCATCGTGTCGACCTGGGAGGACCGTCCGATGTACCCAGACGGGACGCAGGTGGTCGGTGTGCCGACGTTGATCCTCGGGGGCGAGTACGACGTGATCGTGCCGGAAAGCGTCTCCCAGATGGCGGCCGACGTGATGGTGGACAGCACCTACGTCGGGCTCGCCGCCGCCGGCCACGATCCACAGCTGTGGTCGGAGTGCGGTCGTGTCCTGCTGCAGCGCTTCATCGCCACGCTCGATGCCGGCGACACGTCGTGCCAGGAGGAGCCGGCCGGCGGGTGGTGGGTGCCTGGCAGCTTCCCGGCACGCGCTGCTCAGGCACCGCAGGCGACCCAGGTCGACGGGCAGCGGGCGCCGGCCTCGCTGCGTCGCCTCGTCACGGTCGCCGCCTGGACGATGATGGACAGCGTCCAGCACAACTTCTTCGTGCCGGGCGACGGGGTTGCGCTGCGCGGTGGAGTCGTCGACTTCGAACCGATCGAGGACGGCGCCTCGTGGACGCTGGACGACGCGATGTTCACCGAAGACGTGAGGGTCGACGGCGTCGTCACGGAGACGGGCACCTGGGAGGCGTCGCTCACCGTCAGTGGACCTGGGCGCACGGTCGCCGAGATGCACTTCGTGGGCGACTTCCTCGTCGACGGCGCCGAGTGGACCGTCACGGTCGATTCCGGCCGCCGCTCCGCCACCTTCACGGTGCCCGCATTCTGACGGGCCGGGACCGTGAGTACGGTCGACACCATGAGCATTCGCACGTCTCGATGGCCGGCCGGCTTCCCGTGCTGGGCCGATCTCACGGTTGCGGACCTCGAGGCCGGCAAGGCGTTCTACAGCTCGGTCCTCGGGTGGACGTTCGAGGATCAGGGGGAGGAGTTCGGCCACTACTCGATCGCCAAGGTCAAGGGCGCCAACGTGGCGGGGATCAGCCCTCCGATGCAGGAGGGAACTCCGAGTGTGTGGACGCTGTACATCGCCAGTGATGACGCCGACAAGACGGCCGCGGCCGTCAAGGAGAACGGCGGCTCGGTGCTCTTCGAGCCGATGGACGTCGGCCCGCTCGGTCGGATGTTCATCGGTGTCGACCCGTCGGGCGCAGCCTTCGGGGTGTGGCAGGCGAAGCAGCACATCGGTGCTGGGATCGTCAACGAGCCGGGCGCGCTCACGTGGGACGACCTGCGCAGCACGGACCCCGACACGGCGAGGGCGTTCTACGGCGCAGTGTTCGGGTTCACCAGCGACGCGCTGCCTGACGCCGGCGCCGACTACACGACGTTCGGGGTGCCCGGCGACGACGTCCCGGTCGGTGGCATGGGCGGGATGTTCGGGGCGCCTGAAGGGACGCCGTCGCACTGGGTCGCCTACTTCGGCACCGATGACGCCGACGCGGCGGCGGAACGGGTCACCGCGAACGGCGGCACGCTGCTCGCCCCACCGTTCGAGACGCCCTACGGCAAGATGACCGGGGTCATGGACCCGTTCGGCGCCGTCTTCTGGATCGCCGAACCCGACCCGTCGCAGCAGCCGGACCGCTCCGGATAACCCATTCTGTCCGTCGGAACCGCATCACAACGGCCGATTCCTACGGACAAAACGCTCACATCCGGCGGCGGAGGGCCGCGGCGTGCGCGGGGAACCCCTCGTGGTCGGCGAGGGCGACGATCGACGGTGCCATCCTCGCGATCGCGGATGCGTCGGCGCGGGCGATCGCCGTCCGCTTGAGGAATGCCTCCACGGTGATGCCAGATGACACGTCCGCGTAGCCCGACGTCGGCAGCGATGCCGGGCAGCCGATGACGAAGTTCGCCGCGCTGAACGGGGTGTGCTGGCCGACGAGGATCTCGCCGGCGTTGACCAACGCGTCGACGACACGATCGACATCACGGTCGCCGACGGCCACCTGGAGGTGCTCCGGCGCGTAGCGGTTGGCGACGGCAACGGCTCCCTCCAACGAGTCGACGAGCACGCAGCCCCCGTTCGATCCGAGCGACGCTCGCGCGGCGTCCGCCCGGTGAGGCGGCAGCTGCGCCACCTGATCCTGCAGCTCCGAGTCGGTCGCGTCGGCCAGCTGGACTGACGTCGTCACGAGCACCACCGATGAGTCGGTGCCGTGCTCGGCCTCGATCAGCAGATCGGCGGCGAGGCGTTGAGGGTCGGCGTCTGCGTCGGCGATGACCAGGCTCTCGGTCGGCCCGAGCAACATCATCGTCGCGACGCCGTGGCGCTGCATCTCGACCTGCGCGCAGGTCACGGCGGGCGACCCTGGCCCGACGATCTTGCGAACGCTTGGGATCGACTCCGTACCGAAGCCGAGCGCGGCCAGCCCGGCAGGACCGTTGACGCGGAACACGTCGGTGATCCCGAGCTTGCGGCACACGACGAGCACCGCCGGGTCAACTTCGCCGTCGCCGCCGGGAATCGGCGGCACGACCAGGACGATCCGGGGCACCCCCGCGACGGTCGCCGGCACGCCCAACTGGTAGGCGACGCTGGGATAGCTCGCCTTCCCAGACGGCACGAACAGTCCGGCCGACGCGATCGGCGTGACCTTCTCACCGACGCGCAGCCCGGGTTCGGGCTCGAAGCTCCAATCGTTCGCCCGAGACATCAGCTGCTCGTTGAACGCCCGGCAGTGCGCAATGGCGTCGTCGAGCGCGTCGTCGACGGTGTCACTCACGGTCGCTGCGGCGAACTCGTCCTCCGTGACGCGCAACCGCTCCGGCGTGATCTGGATGCCGTCGAACCGGGCGAGGGCGTCGCACACGGCGACGTCGCCGCGGGCGCGCACGTCATCGATCAGCGCCGTGATCGACGTCCGCAGGTCGGGGTCGAAGATGTCCGCCAACCCCCGGGAGCAGAGCGCGGTGCGTTCGGCCTCCTCCATGTCGGACCAGCGCATGCGCCGCATCACGGGTTCCATCGCGTGGTGAAGGTATCCGGCGCGTACGATCTGGCCACGTGCCCGTCACCGTCGTCGTCGGCGCCCAGTGGGGTGACGAGGGGAAGGCCAAGGTCATCGACCTGCTGGCCAAGGAGCACTCCTACGTCGTGCGCTACCAAGGTGGCCACAACGCCGGGCACACCGTCGTCGTCGGCGACGCCCGCTACGCGCTGCAGCTGATTCCGAGTGGCGTCCTGTACGACCATGTCGTGCCGGTCATCGGCAACGGTGTCGTCGTCGATCTGCCCACCTTGTTCGCCGAGCTCGACGCCCTCGAGTCCCGCGGCGTGTCGTGTGCCCGACTGGTCGTCTCGAGCCGCGCCCATCTGATCTTCCCGTGGCACCAGGCCCACGACGCGATCGCCGAGGCCGTGCGCGGCGAGGACAAGATCGGCACCACCCTGAAGGGCATCGGGCCCGCCTACGCCGACAAGGCACGGCGCGTCGGCGTCCGGGCCGGTGACGTCGCCGACCTCCCCTCGTTCGTCGCGCACGTCAAGGCTCGCGCCGTCGCCGAGAACCGCGAGTTCGAAGCGGCCGGCGGCGAGCCGCTCGACGTCGATGAGATCGTCGGCCGCTTCACGCAGCTCGGCGCCCGCCTCGTGCCATACGTCGGCGACACGGTGTCGCTGCTCCACGACGCGCTGGCTCGAGGTGAGCACCTGCTGCTCGAGGGTGCGCAGGCGACCTTCCTCGACCTCGACCACGGGACCTATCCATACGTCACCTCCTCCAACCCGACGGCCGGAGGCGCCTGCACCGGGACAGGGCTCGGACCTCGCGACATCGGACGCGTCGTCGGCATCACGAAGGCGTACACCACGCGCGTCGGGGCAGGACCATTCCCCACCGAGCTGTCCGATGCCGACGGCGACCGCCTCGTCGAAGTGGGGCGAGAGTTCGGCACGGTCACCGGACGCCGCCGTCGCGCCGGCTGGCTGGATTGCGTCATGCTGCGCCACGCCGTGCGGCTGAACAGCCTGACCGAGCTCGCCGTCACGAAGCTCGACGTGCTCGATGGCTTCGAGACGGTCAAGGTGTGCACGGGCTACCGCGTGGACGGCGCGTTCGTGTCCGGATACCCGGATCGATCTGAGGTGCTGTCCCGGGTCGAACCGGTCTACGAGACGTTGCCCGGGTGGCGCGTCGGCTCGGGTCAGGCCCGGGAGAGCGACGCGCTGCCGTCCGAGGCTCGCGATCTCGTGCAGCTGATCGAGCGCGAGGTCGGTATCCCCGTCGGGATCGTCGGCGTCGGGCCCGAGCGCGACGACTACGTGCTGTGGCCGTGAGCGCCATGTGGCGGTGAGCGAATGATCGAGCGCTACTCCCGCCCGGAGATGGCGGCCGTCTGGAGCGACACCACCCGCTTCGGCCGGTGGCTCGAAGTCGAGCTACTGGCGACGGAGGCACACGCCACCATCGGACTCGTGCCGCGCGTGGATGCCGACGCGTGCCGGGAGCTGGCGCCGGTCGTCGACGACCCGTTCGTCGCTGCCGTCGCCGAACGCGAGCGGACCACGGACCACGACGTCGCGGCGTTCGTGGACGTCGTGCAGGAGCGCATTGGTCCGCCGGCCGGCTCGTGGATCCACTACGGGCTGACGTCGTCGGATGTCGTCGACACGGCGCTGTGCTGGGCCATGCGCGACGCGCTCGATCTCGTACTGGACGCCACGCGAGGGCTGCTGTGCACGGTCGTCGAGCTTGCCCGCCGGCATCTACGCACCGTGATGGTGGGGCGGACCCATGGCGTCCACGCCGAGCCCACGACGTTCGGCGCGAAGGCGGCGCTGTGGGCGTTGCAGGTGGAGCGGGACCGCCGCCGGTTGGCCGCCGCCCGTGAGACCGTCGCCGTCTGCAAGCTCTCCGGGGCCGTGGGGACGTACTCCAACGTCGACCCGCGGGTCGAGGAGTACGTCGGCGAGCGGCTCGGGCTGCGACCGGTGCCAGCGAGCCAGGTCATCTCTCGCGACCGGCACGCCGAGTTCCTGTGGGCGATGGCGGCGGTGGCGGCAACGTGTGAACTAGTGGCCGTTGAGTTGCGCCATCTCCAGCGGACCGAGGTCGGGGAGGTGCGTGAGGGTTTCAAGCCGGGACAAAAGGGTTCCTCGGCGATGCCGCACAAGCGCAACCCGATCTCTGCCGAGACGATCAGCGGTCTCGCCCGCGTCGTGCGCAGCAACCTGCTGGCCGGGCTGCAGGACGTCGCGCTTTGGCACGAACGGGACATCTCTCATTCATCCGTCGAGCGGATCGTGCTGCCCGATTCTTCTCTCCTCGTTCACTACATGGTCAACCGGCTGGAAGGGCTGCTTGCGAAGCTCGAGATCGACGAAGAGCGGATGGCCGCCAACCTGCACTCCAGCCACGGCCTGGTGTTCAGCCAACCGGTCTTGTTGGCATTGATCGAAGGCGGTCGCAGTCGCGACGACGCGTACCGAATCGTGCAGCGGAATGCAATATTGGCGGCTGGCGAGGGCGTTGATTTCCGCAGCCAGCTGGAAGCTGACCCAGAAGTCACACTCGATCAGGCCGCGCTCGACGCGGCGTTCGACGTCGAGCGGGCGCTTCCGGAGCTCGACCGGGTGCGCGCCGCACTCGACGCGATCGACATCGAGCAGGAACGCCAAACGTGATGGCGCGACGCGTGCTCAGGCGCTGGAGCGGCTGACCCCAGCTCGCTTGAGGACCGCCGCCGGGACCCCAACCTCCCGCCACGCGGCATAGGAGATGCCCTGACGCACGCTGTAGCTGGAGGCGACGCCGACGAAGCCATCTTCGAGGGACTGCAGGTCGACCTGGGAGTCCATGGTCTCCAGCTCGCGGCTCAGGTTGAACCGTTCCTGGATCAGCTTGACCTCGGTCAGCGGATCGGCCGTCGGCAGCTGATCTTCGATCCCCGCGATGCGCTTCTTGATCGAATCCGACGTGCGCTTGCGGCCCCGCTTCGGTCTGTTCGCGCGCAGGGCGGCGAGGTAGTCACGTACTGCACGACCCTCTGACCGGCCTTGGGCTAGCGCCGCTTTGTGGTCATCGCTCATCGTCGTTTTCGAAGCTCGCTTGACAGCCATAGAGACACATCATGGCTCAAATGCAGTGGTCATGACGTAGCGAGGGCGGAAATTTCGTCCAAGTGATCCAGATCGATGAGATCGAGCACCTGGAGGTAGATGCGATCGGCTCCAGCACCCTGCCAGCGCTCGAGCTTGGCCAAGACTTCGTCCGGTGTACCGGCGAAGCAGTTCTTGCGCAGCTCATCCGGCTCACGCTGGATGGCCGCAGCCCGGCGCTCGAATTCCCTGGTGTTGGCACCCAAGCACACGGTGTTGGCCGTCGACCACGTCAGGGTCGCCGGGTCCCGTCCGATGGAGTCACAGGCTGCGATGACGCCGCTCGCGTTGCTCGACGAACCAGTCCAAGTGCCTGAACGCAGCGTTGTACTCGTTGGCGAAACGGGCGGCGAGGGCAGGCGTGCGCGATGGACCGGTGCCGCCGACGATGACCGGGATGCCGCCGTCCTGCACCGGCTTGGGCAGCGCCGGCGAGTCGACGACGCGGTAGTGCCGACCATCGAATGAGTACGGCTCGCCCGGCGGCGCGGTCCACATTCCCGTGATGATCGTCAGCTGCTCCTCGAGGCGTTCGAAGCGCTCGCCGAGCGGCGGGAATGGGATGGCATAGGCCTCGTGCTCGCGCTCGTACCACCCGGCACCGAGGCCGAGCTCGACTCGACCGCCGGACATCTGATCGACGCCGGCGACGGCGATGGCCAGGGGACCGGGCATCCGGAACGTCGCCGATGTGACGAGCGTGCCGAGCCGGATCGTCGAGGTGTCACGGGCGAGGCCGGCCAGCGTCGTCCAGGCGTCAGTCGGTCCGGGCAGCCCGCCGGCATCGAGGGCCGGACCCATCGCCAGGTAGTGGTCGCTGCGGAAGAAGGCGCCGAAGCCGAACGTCTCGGCGCGCTGCGCGACGGCGAGGAGATCGTCGTACGTCGCGCCTTGCTGGGGTTCGGTGAAGATGCGCAGTTGCTGGATCGGAAACATCGGGCCCGGACGCTATGTTCTCGGGCTCGGCTCGGGCAAGCTGCTCACCTCGCCTCCCGAGCTCGCCGCCTCGAGCTGCGCTCGGCGTCTCACTCGACCTTGTCTCCGTGCGGGCTCCGGCGACCGCCGATAGGTTCGGCCGGCGATGTCCGAGGGGCTGCCGGATCTCCCCGAACCGTTCGCCACACTGCGTCGATCACGTGCTGGAGTACTCGCTCAAGCGGGGCGACTTCACGCTCAAGTCGGGGGCGCACAGCTCGTGGTTCCTCGACACGAAGCAGACCGCCTGCCGCCCGGACGGCATCCTGGCCGTTGCCGACGCCGCCCTGTCGGTCATCCCCGACGAGGCCACCGCCATCGGCGGGCTGACGATGGGTGCCGACCCGGTCGCCTTCGGTGTCGCCGCCGTCGCGGCCACGCGAGGACGTGCGCTGCGCAGCTTCAGCGTGCGCAAGGAGGCCAAGGACCACGGGATCACCGGCCGGCTGGCCGGCGCGCTGCAGGCCGGTGACCGCGTCGTCATCACCGAGGACACGGTCACACGAGGGACGTCGCTGATGGAGGCCGTCGAGGTCGTCCGGGCCGCCGGTGCCGAGCCGGTGCTGATCACGGTGATCGTCGATCGAGGCGGCACGTGCGCGGCGATGGCCGAGGCGGCGGGCATCGCGTATCGACCGCTGCTGACGGCCCCAGACCTCGGATTCGCCGTTCGGCAGCTGATCTGTCCGTAGGAATCGATCGTTGTGAAGCGATCGCTACGGACGTGAACTGGCCGGCCGGGCGTGCGAGCGCCAGCGAGCCGCACGGCGATGGGGTGTGGGGGCGCAGCCCCCACGGCGTCACGGACAGTTCGGGTCGAGGACGCCTGGGTTGAGGATGCCGGCCGGGTCGAGGGCGTGCTTGACGGCGGCCGCCGCGGCCAGCTCGGCCGGACGTGCGCACGAGGTGGAGGTAGCGGCGCCTTGGCGACGCCGACGCCGTGCTCGGCGGAGATCGTGCCGCCGAGGTCGGCGGCCGCCGTCGAGCACCTCGTCGGTGATCGCCGCCGCGTCGCCGGGCTCGAGCACGTTGAGGTGGACGTTGCCCTCGGCGAGGTGGCCGAACGGCACCAGCCGGCCGCCGTGGCGGGCGATCGCGCCACGGGCTGCGACCACGAGCTCGCTGCAGCCGCGCCGACGGGCACGGCGACGTCGAGCTTCAGCGGCACGCCCTGCGCGGCGATCGACTCGGTGATCCGGTCACGGAACGCCACGAGGCGGTCACGAGCCGGACCCTCGGTCGTCACGGCCGCGTCGATGATCTCGGGCCGCTCGGCGAGCGCGGCCGTCAGCTCGTCGGTCGGGTCCTCGTGGTCGGCGCACTCGACGACGACGTACGCACCGATCCCCGTCCGGACCGACCGGCGGCGCCGCGCCGAGGTGGGCGGCGACGAGCGTCCATCGCCTCGGGCAGGATCAGCTCGACGGCGTCGAGGTGGGTCACGTCGGCGCGCAGCGCGGCGAGCACGGCGACCGCCTCGTCGAGTCCCGCCGTCGCCACCATCGCCGTCGCCGTGTGCCGGTACCACGGCACGACGCGCAGCCGCAGCTGCGGTCAGGACGCCGAGCGTCCCTTCGCTGCCGGCACAGCAGTGACGGCCAGTGGAGACCGACGCGTCTCCTTCGGGAGCCCGGCCAGCGAGCCGATCGCGCGAGCCGTCGGCGAGCACGGCGCTGCACGCCGACCACCTGGGAGCGCATCGTGCCGAAGCGGACCACCCGCGATCCGCCGGCGTTGGTGGCGACGGCTCCACCGACGGTGGCCGAGTCGCGGCTGGCGAAGTCCACCGGAGCGTCGAGACCCGGCCGCCCGGGCGTGGGTCGCGCCAGCTGCGCCAGCGTGACGCCGGCACCGGCCGTCACCTGCATCGCGCCGGCGTCGACGGGTCCGAGGTCGGTCGAGGCGGCGCGTCGACACGCACGACCATCGGCTGGTCTCGCGGCACGCTGCCGCCGACGAGTCCCGTGTTGCCGCCCTGGGGCACGAGCGCCGCTCCGGCCTCGGCGCAGCGGCGCACGACTTCGCTCACCTGCGCGGTGTCGACCTGGTCGGACGACGAGTCGGGCCTCGCCGCGGTAGCGCCCGGTCCAGTCGACGGCGTACGAGGACGTGACGTCGGGATCGGCGAGCACGTGCTCGGCCCCGACGACCTCGGCGAGCGCAGCCGCGAGCGCGGTCGCTCATCCGACGGGCCGCAGCAAGAGGGTCTGCAGCGCCCGTCCGACGGCACCCTCGTCGTCGAACAGCAGGGCGTCGGCTAGCCCGACGCCGGTCGGGTGCCAGTGCGAGCGTCACCCGGCTGCCCATCCACTCGCCGACGGGATCACGATGCAGCGCGACGACGAGATCGGTGTTGACGAACTGCATCTGATCGGGATCGGCGTGCCGGCTGAAGGCGTTGCCGCAGTCGGACAACGGGCAGATCCGCTGGAACGGTGACATCTCCTCGCCGGGCAGCAGCGGGATGCTGCGCATCCACACCGTCGTTGGTCCCATGGCCGTTGCCCTCACCGGGTGGGTAGCGAACCGTCGACGCCATCCCGGAAGCCAGGTAACCCGTGGCCGAACCGGCCGATCGGGAACTCGCCAGGTTGGGCGTCGGCCAGGCGCGGGAGGCCGTCCCGGGCGCCGAGTGTCGATGCGAACAACGGGACAGGGCTCACGGCGACGTGTGATCCCGGTCGCCGCAGACCGCGTTCGACGCCGTCCTGCCCGACGATCGCCGCCCGTGAGTTGGCCGTCGCCCGTCCGGCCCGGACGACTTCGGCGACGATCCGGAAGCCGGCCATCGGGACGGGGCGGCCGAGCTCGACGCTGATCCGCGCCAGGCGGTGCTCAGGCAACAGTCGCTCGAGGGATCGCGCGAGCAGCCCCGTCGGCGGCCCGGCGTGGCCTGCGTCGGGATCCCACGGACCTCGCGTGCATGTCGGTCGGGACGAACCACTCGCCGCCGTCACTGGCAGGCTCGACCGTGAAGAACGTGTCCGACACCGACGCCGGACGCTACAGAATGCGGCCGCCGAAGCGCCTGGAGGCGCCGGCGTGCCGACCCGGGTGTTCACCTCAGGACGACGGGTTCACGACCCGGGCATCCCCGGGCAACTCGGCGAGCAACGCTTCGCTGACCCAGCACCGCGTGAGGTGCAGTGTCGACCGGATGCGCACGACCCGCTTGGGCTCGTCGGCGCTTCGCCCGCAGGTCGCGAGGGCGGCCCGCACGCACGACGCCTCGTCCGGGAGGACCATCGGCAGGCGGCCGCGGCGGATGCCGGGCGGTCCGGCCGTGAGGCAGTTGAGGTACGTCTGCCTCCCAGTCGATCGAGGCGGCCAGCGACGCGGGAACGAAGTCGGCGAAGCCGATGCCCAGCGCGCTCCCGGCCGTCGTCGGCGTGAGCGCGAGGAGGACGATCGTCGCGACACGCGGCCTGGGCAGATCGGCCAGGCCGTCGATCCAGAACCGCCCGGTGACGTTCGGGTCGATCGTCGTCCCGGAGATGTCCTTGCCGCCCTGCTCGATGATGAGCACGTCGATCTCGTCGAACGGCAGACCGGGCAGCATCGCCCGAGCGGTCTCGAGGAGCGCTGATTCGGCTGGACCGCCGACCTCGTCGGCCGTCAGCGCCTGGACGTCGACGACGGCGCCATTGGCGGCCTCGACCGTTCCAACGCCGCCGAGCAGGCGTCCCGTCGCCCGGAGGGCGGCGATGCTGGCCGCCAGCCGGCGGTTCATGCGGCGCGGCCCGGTGGCGTGGAACTGCGGCCGCGCCCGGACCGTTTGCCGAAGCCGACGACGGCCATCTTCGCCAGGCCGCTCTCCGCTCGGACCGTGGAACTGCGTGTGCGGCTTGACGCGGTTGACCGGCAGGATCATGTCGGCAGCCGGCTGCATGGCGGTCGAGGTAGAGGCGGATCGTGCCGACGTCGTCGTCCTCCGCGGTGGCCACGACGGCGGTCTCCATGCTCGACCTGATCTCGGCGCCGATGCCGTCCTCGGTGACGCCGAGGCGAGCCAGCGTGGCGAGCTGACCATCGGCGGTCGCACCGCCGTGGCTGCCCATTGCCGGCACCACGAACGGCTCGGCGCCGAGGTCGCGCAACCCTGCGATAGCCCCCCGCAGCACTTCGACGCGCCCGGACAGGCCGCGGCTGCTCGCGCCGACGGCGACGGACGTGCCCGGATTGAGCTGAAATCGAGCGACGACCGCAGACCGGGCGGCCGACTCGACGTCGCCGACCGGGGTCCCGCCGGGCGACGGCAGCTCGATCTCCGTCAGCGGCGGAACGATGACGTCATCGAGCGGCAGTGCGACGCCGGATGCGAGCTGCTCCCAACCGATCGGCACACGGTAGGGCTCGAAGCTTGGAGCACGGCGGCGACAGCGCCTTTTCGAGCCAAGCGCCCGGACTGCCACAATGCGGAGGTGATTGGACGGGGTTGGGGCGCCGTCTTCGCGCTGGGCGCGATCTTGACAGTGTCGTGGGCCGACGCGCCGCGGGCTGCCGCTGCCGAGTGCGCAGTCTCGACGAGTGCCGCCGACCTCGACGCGTTCTTCGCCGCCGACGGCGCTGGTGGTCTCGCCGGAGCGGACTACCCGCACGCGTACGCGCTGCCCGACGGTCGCACGCTCTGGCTGTTCCAAGACGTCTTCGTCGGCGCGGACGGCGACCTCGTGGATGACCACTTCGCCCACAACGCAGCCCTCATCCAGACCGGTAGCTGCTTCGCCCTGCTGCCGACGTCGGGCGGTGAGGGCACGTCATGGCTCGGCTCGTGGGTCGAGGAGGCGCTCGGCCAGTGGTTCTGGCCGCTCGATGCGGAGATTGGAGCGGACGGCAACCTGTGGCTGTTCCTCGCCGAGGTCCGCAATCCCAACAGGAGCGGAGCGGCGACCGGCGCCGAGCCGGTCGCCACGTGGCGGGCGCGGTATCGCCTGCCCGACCTCGAGCTGATCGACATGGAGCAGGCGGCTGATTCGTCGAGCGCGCTGTTCGGCTACTCGATCGTCTCCGACAACGACTGGACCTACCTGTACGGCCACTGCTACCGGCAGTTCGTGCCGGGCGAGGAGTACGGGTTCGACCCGTCGTGCTCGCCACACGCCTACCTCGCTCGTGTGCCGAAGGGCCAGCTCGATCGGCGCCCCTACTACTGGACTGGAACGGGTTGGTCCGCGTCGCGGCGAGACCGAGTGCCCGTGTTGACCAGCAGCGCCTCGATGCCCGTGTCCGTGGAGCGCTTCGGGAACGTCTACGTCGCGGCGTCCGACGAAGGCGATTGGTACGGCAACGACATCGTGATCCGGACGGCGCATGCGCCACAGGGCCCCTGGACCGAGAGCGTGCGGTACACGCCGGAGACGAAGTGCGGCGCGGAGTGCAACAACTACGGAGCGTTCATCCTTCCGGGCCTGGAGAACGACCAGATCGTCGTCGCCCACTCGAACAACGCCTGGAACATGCACCGCGACGCCTTCCGGGACGCGTGGCGGTACCGCATCAGCTTGCGGACCGTCGCTGTGCCCGGGGTGCCCGGCGCACCGATCGTGGTCGATGATCCCCCGGCGACCACTGTGCCGCCGACGGAGGCAGCGGCGGAGGCAGCGGCGGCGACGACGATCGCATCGGTCCCGCGAGAGTGGGCGGAGCCGACGTACACGTTCGGCATGGTCGAGGTCGTGGACTCGCTCCACGCCACGCCGCGCTGGAACGACCATTTGCTGCTCGGGTTGCGGATCGTCGCGCTCGTCCTCGTCATTGCCGTCGCCGGTGCCGCGGCGTTGGGCTTCATGACGAGTGCTCGGCGGGTCGCCCCGTCGCGGCGCCGGCGGGCGTTGGCTCGTCTCCGGGCAGGAGGAGCGACACGCGTCCATCGACGACCGTCACGAACGTTCCAGTGGTCGAGCCCGGCGTCGATCCGGGGACCTTCCGCTTTTCAGGCGGACGCTCTGCCGACTGAGCTACTCGACCGTGATCATAGGCGAGCTGGCGCTCGACCGTGAACACGAACCTGCCCGCTAGCGGTCCCGACGGGATTTGAACCCGCGACCTCCGGCTTGACAGGCCGGCGTGAACTCCAGACTTCACCACGGGACCAGACGTGGCACCCCCAACGGGATTCGAACCCGTGCCGCCACCTTGAAAGGGTGGTGTCCTAGGCCACTAGACGATGGGGGCATGAGCCTCATCCAGTTGAGAGCACCGAGACACTAGCAGCGGGCCCCTGGCCCCACACAGGGCCGATTCGAGCGTCGCGGTGGTCCCTGCCACGAACTGGGTGGTCGCGGTCTCGAATTCGAGACGGTCGCCACCCAGAAGCCCGGATGAGACGGTGGCCACCCAGATCAGAGGTCGCGCGACATGGCCTGGATGGCGGAGTCCAGCAGCCATGACAGGTAGGCGTAGAGCTGGTACTCCGGGGAGCTGGCCAGCTCTGGCCGGGACTCGTCCTCGTCCTCGGTGACATCGAGCAGCGTGCCCAGCACCAGGCGCACGGCGTTGACCGACTGCACGAAGGCCTGCATCTGGGCGTCATCCAGCGTGACGCGCCGACCGGAGCCGCCCAGCACGGACTCCACAACGTCGACAGCCGCCAGCCTGCTGCTCACCAGGTCGTCGCGCATCAGCCGCTGGTACTCGGCCTCTTGCTCCGCGTCGTCTGGGTGGGCGGCAGGGAACAGCCGCCGCGCCACGCTCGACTCCACGGGGTCGTTCACCAGCGGGCGCAGCTCGCCGAGCAACCGGGCCAGGAGCGCCCGCTCGTCCTTGCCCAGATGGAGCACGTAGCGACCACTGGAACGAGTCACGATGGCGGTCACTCGTCGTGCTCCAGCGTCGCCCACAGGCCGTGCTCGTGCAGCCGGAACACGTGCAGCTCCGACTGCTCGCGGCTGCCGCTGGCCACCACGGCCTTGCCCTTCTGGTGCACGTCGAGCATCAGCGCGGTGGCCTTGTCGAGCCCGTACCCGAACAGCTTCTGCAGCACGAAGGTCACGTAGCTCATCAGATTGATGGGGTCGTTCCACACGATCACGACCCACGGGCGGTCGTCGATGGGTGTCTCGTCGACGTCCGGCAGGTCCAGAACGGAGGGACTGCTCGTCGCCGCGGACACGCTCGACATCACGTCCCTCATTCAATCGGAACGGGAGGTTGCCGGCCGCCGGACCGTCCGTCGTAATCTGGCCGTCGTATGGCCGTCGGCAGCCGCCCCCTCGTGCCCTCGCGGCTGGCCCCGACCCGCCACGGAGCCCTGACTGATGTCCCGCGGCACGCGCGCACCCCATGGACGGTCGTTTCGGCGTACATCGCCCTTACCAAGCCGCGGATCATCGAGCTGCTGCTCATCACCACCGTTCCGACGATGGTGCTGGCGGAGGGCGGCTGGCCACCACTCGGACTCCTCCTCGTGACGCTCGTCGGAGGGACGCTGGCGGCCGGCGGCGCGAACGCCGTCAACATGTACGTCGACCGCGACATCGACGCGCTGATGGAGCGCACCCGCAGCCGGCCCCTCGTCACCGGCGTGATCGCGCCGCAGCCCGCCCTCGTCTTCGCGCTCGCGCTCGAAGTCGCCGCCTTCTTTGTGCTCTGGCTCGGCGCGAACCTGCTGTCCGCGGTGCTGGCGCTCGGTGCGGCTGCCTTCTACGTCGGCGTCTACACGCTGTGGCTCAAGCGCACGAGCACCCGCAACATCGTCATCGGCGGGGCCGCCGGTGCCGTTCCGGTGCTCGTCGGCTGGGCCGCCGTCACCGACTCGCTCGCCTGGACGCCGATCATCCTGTTCGCGGCGATCTTCTGCTGGACGCCACCGCACTTCTGGGCGCTGGCGATCCGCTATGCCGACGACTACCGAGCGGCGGACGTGCCGATGCTTCCGGCCGTCGTGCCGATCGCTACGGCAGCCCGTCGGATGGTCGGCTACACGGTCGCCATGATCGCCGCCACGCTCGTGCTGGTTCCGGTGGCAGGGCTCGGATGGATCTACACCGTCGCCGCCGTCGTGCTGGGCGCCGCCTTCCTCGTCGCCACGGTGCGCCTGGTTCGCGACCCGACGCCGGCCCGCAGCATGCGGGTCTTCACGTGGAGCATCAGCTACATCACGCTCCTGTTCGCTGCGCTGACCGTCGACGTCCTCGTGCGCGCTGGGTGAAGAAGACGTCCGCCCACGCATTTCAGCCGTTCACGAGGTCGGCCAGTAATGTCCCGGCCGCAGCGGCGTGCCCGACGCTCCATCACGAACCATGAGCACCACAGAGATCGCGAGAGAGCCGATCGCCGGCCCGGACGTCCGGGTCGAGTCGCCTGCCTCGGCCGCCGGACGACAGTTCGACGCACTCGGGTCATGGCTCGTCTCCACTGACTCGAAGCTCGTCGGCCGCTCCTTCATCGGGACGTCGGCGCTCATCCTCATCGCCTGCACCGTGATCGGGTTCCTGCTCGGCGCGGAGCGCATCGACGGCGACAGCACCCTGCTCGACTCTGGCGCCCTGACGCAGCTGTTCGCCGGATACCGGGTCGGCATGGTCTACGGCGTGATGGTCCCGTTGCTCCTCGGCGTGGCCGTCGCCATCGTGCCGCTGCAGGTCGGGGCGCGGTCGCTGGCGTTCCCCCGCCTCGCTGCGGCCGGCTTCTGGGTCTGGCTCGGCGGCATCGTTCTGATCGTCATCTCACTCGCTGACAACGGCGGGCCAGGCGGCGGCAACGCCGACATGGTCGACCTGTTCCTCGGCGGACTGGCTCTGACCGTGATCGGCCTGTCCGCGGCGGCGGGCTGCGTCGCCGCAACCGTCCTCACGACCCGAGCCCCCGGGATGCGGATGAGCCGCGTGCCGCTGTTCTCGTGGTCAGCGCTGGTCGCCTCGATCGGACTCCTGCTCACGCTGCCCGTCGTGCTCGGTGTCATCGTCTACTTGATCGTCGACCACCGCTACTCCCGGGCGTTGTTCGGCGGCAACACGGGCGTCGCCTCCTGGCTCGGCTTCGCCCTGACGCAGCCGACGACGTACCTCTTCGCCCTTCCTGCGATCGGGCTCGCCGCAGAGCTCGTGTCTGTGACGTTCCGCACGCGCCAACCGATGCGCGGCGTGATGTACACCGGCCTCGGCCTCGTCGGCGTCGCCGCCCTCTCCGCCGTCACCCAGCAGGCCAACTTCACCGTGCCCTGGGAAGGCAGTGGCATCAACCTCGAAGGCTTCGGCGACAAGATCTCCGACCTCCTGCCGTACGCCTTCTTCACGCTGCTGCCACTGCTCGGAGCCGTCGTCGTCATGGGTATCGGCCTGCTCGCCGCGAAACCCGGACCGGATCGCACTCGCCCCCGCATCACGGCGGCGTTCGTGTTCTCGTTCTTCGGCCTCGGGATGGTGTTCGTCGGCATGTTCGGCGGCGCGCTCCTCCCATTCGTCGACCTTGGCCTCCAGGGCACCGTCTTCGAAGAGGGTGCGTTCGTGTACGTCGCCTACGGCGCCGTGCTGGGCGGCCTCGGCGCGCTCGCCTACTGGGCGCCCAAGTGGACGGGCCGCCTCGTGCCCGAGATGCCGGCGCTCGGGCTGGCGTTGCTCGGCGTTCTCGCCACGATCCTCGCTTCCCTGCCGTACTACATCGCTGGCTTCGCCGATCAGCCGGCGGCGTCCGACATCTACGACTACGACGGCCCGTCCGCACTGTGGAACCTGGCCGTCACGGTCGGGCATGGCCTCATGGCGCTCGTCGTCGTCGCCTATCTCGGGCTGTTGGCCCGCTCCGCCCGCCACGGCGAGCCGGCTGACGACGATCCGTGGGACGGCCAGACGGTCGAGTGGCTGACGGCTTCGCCTGCGCCCGATGCCAACTTTGTTGAGACACCGACGGTGATGTCGCCCGAGCCCGCGCTCGACCTCAGGGCGGCGCCACCCGGGAGCGATCGCTGATGCAGGCGCTTCCGGCCGCGCCGGCCCCGCCGCCGCGACGCCAGGTCTTCGTCGGCACGGCGCTGGCGGGTGTGGCGATGCTGATGGTGACCGGCGGGATGCTCGGCATCTGGATCCTGATGCGCGAGCGAGCGTTCGAGGCCGAGGGCATGTGGGTGCCGAAGGACATCACGATCCCCGAAGTCGCGTCGAACGTGATGCTGATCGGTGTGCTCGCCCTCCCCTGTTCGCTCAGTGGGCGCACTACGCGGCACGTCGAGGTGATCGTGGGCACACCGGATTGGCGCTCGGGATCGTCGCCCTGTTCACGATCGCCATCATCAACGCGCAGGCGTTCATCTACGCCGACATGGCGATGTCGATCGACGAGGGTGGCTATCCCGGCATGTTCTACGCCGTGACCGGGCTGACCCTCGCACTGTTCCTCTTCGGGCTCGGCTTCACGGCGATCACCGCCTTCCGCTTCCTCGGTGGCCGCACTTCCGACCAGGAGCTCGTCGCCGCCCATGCCCTGTACTGGTACGTGATGGCCGTCGTGTTCGCGGCCGTCTGGCTGATCGTCTACGTGACGAAATGATCCAGACCGGGTCCCGACTGCTCATCGGCGCTGCCGTTCTGGCGACCGTCGGCGCTGTTGTCTACGGCGTCACGCAGCACGGATCAATCGGTACGACAGGCTTGATCTTCGCCGCCGCCGCGCTGGCCTTCCTGGCCGGAGTCAACCTGTTCTTCCGCGACTCCGACGTGTCGGCGATGGACCCGACGGGGACCACGCAGTCAGCGGCAGCAGTCCCGCCGCCCACGCCGACGCTCTGGCCCCTCATCGGCGCCGCCGGCGCCGTCATGGTCGTGGTCGGCATCGTCAGCTACCCGGTGGTGTTCATCTTCGGCATCATCGCCTTGATCGCGTCCGCGGCCGAGTGGATGGTGCAGGCGTGGAGTGAGCGAGCCTCCGCGGACGGCGAGTTCAACGCCGTCGTGCGGGCCCGCATCAGCCATCCGCTGGAGTTCCCCGTCCTGGCTCTCGTCGGCGCGGGCATCATCATCTACTCGTTCAGCCGGATCATGCTGTTCCTCTCGAAGGCCGGCGGTCCGGCGCTGTTCAGCGTGCTCGCCGCACTCATCCTGATCGCCGGCTTCATCATCGCCTTCCGCCCTTCGGTCCGGAACGGGGCGATCGCCACCGTCGGGGTCATCGCCGCCCTCGGTCTCGTCGCCGGGGGGCGGCGGCAGCCCTCGAGGGTGAGCGCGATCTGCACCCGCATCCGACGACCCAGGATCTCGCCAGCCTCGGCGAGTGCGACACGAGCGACGAGACGGAAGCCGACGAGAACGCATCGCAATCGTTGGCCGACAAGGCGAGCATCGCTGGCGAGGTGATCCTGCGGTCCGACGACACGCTCGTCGCCAAGAATCAATCGGTCACCGGCGAGCAGGACACCTTCGTCGTCACCCGCGCCAACCCGACGAACGTGCGGTTCGTCAACGACAGCAACGAGGACCGCAGGCTCGTGCTCGATCTCGGCACGAAGCCGGCGCTCGATGCCGACGGCAACCCGATCGAGGACACGAGGGTTCCCAACCAGATCTGCACGGCGCTCGTCGAGGACGGCGGGTCCCAGTTCCTGACGTTCTCCATTCCCGTCGCCAGCGCCTACGCCGATCAGCCGTATCGCTTCGTCGTGCCGGGCGTGGAAGGCGCCGAGGTGGCAGTGGAGGTGCCGTGAGGGTCGACAGTACGGTTGGCCAAGTGGTGAGCGTCCGCCGGGGTCGGCGAAGAGTCCGGGCGATCGCCGCGCTGGCGGTGCTGGCCGCCGTCTCACTTCTCGCCGCCTGCGCCGAGGACGCACCTCAGGACACGTGGCAGCCGGCCGGCGAGAACGCCCAGAAGATCCAGAACCTGCAGTGGCCGGTCTTCCTGATCGCCGGCATCGTGCTGCTGATCGTCGCCGCGGCGCTCACGTGGGTGATCATCCGGTACCGCGACCGCGGGCAGGCGATCCCGAAACAGACGCACGGCCGCCCGACGCTGGAGATCGGCCTGACGGTCCTCCCGGCGGTGATCCTGATCGGCATCGCCATCCCGACGATCGGCACGATCTTCGCGTTGGCGAAGACGGATGACACCGAGTGCTACGTCAACGTCACGGGCCAGCAGTGGTGGTGGGAGATCGACTACCCCGCCCAGGACGGCTGCGGCGGACTCGACACGCCGATCGTCACGAGCGGTCAGATGGTCATCCCGATCGACACGAACGTGCTCGTGCGGGGAACGAGCCGGGACGTGATCCACAGCTGGTGGATCCCCCGCCTGAACGGCAAGCGGGACATGGTCCCCGGTCGTGTGCAGACCGTCCGCTTGGAAGCCAATGAGCCGGGTATCTACGCCGGGCAGTGCACCGAGTTCTGTGGCCTGTCGCACGCCAACATGCGCATGGAGGTCGTCGCGCTCACGCCCGAGGACTTCGAGACCTGGAAGGCCAAGCAGTTGGAGGCGTACGAGGCGCCGGCCGAGGGGTCGTTGGCGGCAACCGGCCAGGAGACGTTCATCTCGCAGTGCTCGCGGTGCCACCAGGTCAACGGGCTGGTCGATGCCGATGGCAACGCCGTCATCTCCGAACCGCAGAACTACGTGTACTCCGAGGCGGCGCCGAACCTGACGCACCTGATGAGCCGCAACACGTTCGCCGGCGCGATGTTCGACCTGCTGATCCCGGCCTGCCGGGCGCGGGTGTGGAACGCGCCGCCAGAGGAATTCGGCGCGCGGTACCTCGAAGAGGTGACGCCGGAGTGCCTCAACTCGGTCAGGCTGCGGGCGTGGTTGCGCAACGCGCCGGCGCAGAAACCGATGTACACGGACCCTGAGGAACTGGCCCCGACCGACGGGAAGACCCGCGGCATGCCGTACCTCGCGCTGTCCGAGGAACAGATCGACCAACTCATCGCCTATTTGTTGGAGCGGCAGTGATGGTTTCGACTGCCGCGACCATTGCAGGGCGGGGGTGTGGGGGCAGAGGCCCTTGGGCCGGAGCCCACCCGGCGATCGATCCGGCTTGGCCGGTCGATCGCCTGCAAGCTGGGTGCCGGCCGAAGGCCGGCTCGACGAGCTCGCCGCACAACCTCTGGTTGTGCGGCGAAGGATTGATATGGCGATTATTGAGCGGCCCACCCCGACGCCGGACGTCATCTCTCCCGCGCCGGCTCTCGTCACGCCGTCATCGACGTTCGGCGTGTTCCGCCGCCCGGTCGCGTCCAAGGGGTGGACGTCGTGGCTGTTCACGGTCGACCACAAGAAGATCGGCCTGATGTACGGCGTCAGCGCCTTCGTCTTCTTCATCGTCGGGGGGATCGAGGCGCTGCTGATCAGGGCGCAGCTGGCGGCGCCCAACGGCACGGTGCTGTCGGCGGACGTCTACAACCAGATGTTCACCATGCACGCGACGACGATGATCTTCCTCTTCGTCATGCCCATGGCGGCCGCCTTCGGCAACTACTTCCTCCCGCTGCAGGTCGGCGCCCGTGACGTGGCGTTTCCCCGTATCAACGCGTTCGGTATCTGGGCGTTCATCCTCGGCGCCCTGTTCATCAACTCGTCGTGGATCCTCGGCGGCGCCGCCGACGGCGGCTGGTTCATGTACTCGCCGAACTCGAGCGTGCCGTTCTCTCCGACCAATGGCATCGACCTGTGGGCGGTCGGCCTGCTCATCACCGGCATCTCCTCGCAGTCCGGCGCGATCAACCTGATCGTCACGGCCTTGAACATGCGGACCAAGGGCATGTCGCTGATGCGGATGCCCGTGTTCTCGTGGATGGTCCTCGTGATCCAGTTCCTGCTGGTGTTCGCCATCCCCGTGATCACGGTGGCGCTCATCCTGCTGCTGTTCCAGCGCCAATTCGATGCCACGTTCTTCTCCGTCGCCGCCGGCGCCGATCCGCTGCTGTGGCAGCACCTGTTCTGGATCTTCGGACATCCAGAGGTGTACATCTTGATCTTGCCGTCGTTCGGCATCGTCAGCGAGGTGCTGCCCGTCTTCTCGCGCAAGCCGCTGTTCGGGTATCCGTTCGTCGTCTTCTCGGGCGCGGCGATCGGGTTCGTCGGCTGGGGGGTGTGGGCCCACCACATGTTCGCGTCGGGCCTCGGCCCGGTGAGTGTGTCCGTTTTCGCCATCTCGACGATGGTCATCGCCGTGCCGACGGGCGTCAAGATCATCAACTGGACGCTCACCATGTGGGGCGGCAAGCTCGTCTTCACGACGGCGATGCTGTTCGCCATCGGGCTCGTCGTGCAGTTCACGATCGGCGGGCTCTCGGGCGTGACCCACGCCGTGGCGCCGTCCGACACGCAGCAGACCGACACCTACTACATCGTCGCCCACTTCCACTACGTGCTGTTCGGCGGTGCCGTGCTCGGGTTCTTCGCCGGTTTCTACTACTGGTGGCCGAAAATCTTCGGGAAGTGCCTCAACGAGAAGCTCGGGAAGTGGAACTTCTGGCTGATGGTGATCGGCCTCAACATGACGTTCGGGCCGATGCACATCCTCGGGCTGCAGGGTCAGCCGCGGCGGATGTACCAGTGGACGGAGGAACGGGCCGGCGAGGGGTTCTTCAACCTTGCCTTCTGGAACCGCATCGAGACGCTCGGTGCGTTCATCCTGGCTATCGGCGTGCTGATGTTCGTGATCAACATCTTCTACACGCGCCGGCGTCAACCGGTCGCCCCGCTCGACCCGTGGGACGCCCGCACGCTCGAGTGGATGACGACCAACCCGCCGAAGGAGCACAACTTCGACTCGCTCCCGACGGTGCACGCGCTCGACGAGTTCTTCCATCGCAAGTATGAAGACGTCGGCGAGGGAGATCAGCACGACCTGCGGTTGGTGGCGACGGCCGAGGACATCCTCGCCGAGCAGGAGGCCAACGCCGACCACCACATCCACATGCCGTCGCCGTCCTATTGGCCGCTCGTCGTGGCGTTCTCGCTGCCCGTCATCGGCTACGGCGTGATCTACAGCACCTTCCTGGCCATCGTCGGCGTCGTCATCCTCGTGTTCGGGATGTTCGGTTGGGCGCTCGAGCCGTCGGTCGCGCCCGACTCCGAGTACGACCCGGTGCCGCCGGAGCCTGAGGCCGGGACCGGGTTGGCGACGGTGAGTTCGCCATGAGCGACGAGGTCGAGGGCGTCGGCGGCACACCGCCAGAAGAGAAGACGCCAGGGCACGGCGCACCGGACCTCGGCAACGAGCCGGCGGAGACGCACACGCGGCTGACCGAGACGATCGACGAGGACATCCCGATGGGCGGGCTGCCGACGCCCGGTCCGGCTCCGACCGTCGACACCCACGAGGAGCGCACGCACCTCACGGACATGCCCGAGGAGAGCGAGGACCGCGACGCCCACGGCGGGCACGCCGCGACGACCGGCATCTCCAACAACAAGCTGGCGATGTGGCTGTTCCTCGGCTCGGAGTGCCTGCTCTTCGGCGGCCTGATCAGCACGTACATGCTGTATCGCGGCCGGCACTCCGGGAGCCTCGGCCCCGACCAGGTCTACGACATCCCGTTCACGTCGGTTTCCAGCTTCGTGCTGCTGATGAGCTCGCTGACGATGGTGCTCGCCGTGTCATCGGTCGCCCGCGGCGACGTCCGCAACACGAAGCTCTGGCTGTGCATGACGGCCCTGCTGGGCGCCACGTTCGTCGGCGGTCAGGTCTACGAGTTCACGGCGTTCTACCGGGAGGGGCTCGGCTTCACGACGAGCCTGTTCTCCTCCAGCTTCTACACGCTGACCGGGTTCCACGGCGCCCACGTGACCGTCGGCATCATCATGCTGCTGGCCCTCGTCGGGATGGTCCACCGCAACCGCGTGGTCGGCGAGCGGTCCGAGGTCGTCGAGCTGGTCGGGCTGTACTGGCACTTCGTCGACATCGTGTGGATCGTCATCTTCACGCTCGTCTACCTGATCCCGGCATGATGATTTCGCTTCGCAACCGGAGTTTGCTCAGTGACCGGCGGGGGCTCCGGCCCAATGGCCTCTGCCCTCGCACCCTCGCCAGGGCCTACACGTCGGGAGGGGCGACATGACGACCACCGAGCACCATCACCCCACCGTCGGCGAAGACCTCACCGCAGACGAGTACGGCGAAGGCCACCACGGGGCGACCGACAAGCAGTACATCCTCATCGCCCTCGTCCTCGCCGTGATCACGGCGATGGAGGTGACGATCAGCTACGTGCACATCGGGCCGCTGTTCCTGCCCGTCCTGCTGATCCTGATGGTCCTGAAGTTCGTCACCGTCGTCAGCTACTTCATGCACCTGAAGTTCGACAACAGGATCTTCTCGTTCATGTTCTACGCAGGCCTCTTGCTGGCCGTCTTCGTGTACTGCGCGGCCCTCTCCACGTTCCACTTCTTCAGTCCGTAACCGTCGGGCCCGGCTCGCAACCAAGTTGCTCGCCTCACCTCCCGAGCTCGCCGCCTCCGCTGCGCTTCGGCGTCTCACCCACCTGCGTCGCGCCTGCTTCTCGCCCAGCCCATCCGAGTGTTTGCGGCCATCGGAGTGTTTCGCCCCGGGGCATCCCCTCCCGCAACACTCGGATGCCACCTGACCGGGCAGACTTGCTGCAGTGACGGATCCGTTCGCCTTCCAGGCCCATCCGGACGTCTGGATCCTCGTTGCCGCGCTGACGCTCTCGTACGTCTACATGGTCAAGGCGGTCGGGCCGCACGCCGTCGTCGCCGGGCAGCCGGTGGTCACCCGCAGCAACGTGCTCGCCTTCGCCGGGGCGATGGTCATCCTCTGGGTGGCCAGTGACTGGCCGATCCACGACCTCGGCGAGAACTACCTCTACTCCGTCCACATGCTGCAGCACATGATGCTGAGCTACTTCCTCCCGCCGCTGGCCCTGCTGGCGACGCCGGAGTGGGTGCTCCGTGTCCTCGTCGGGAACGGTCGCACCTACAGCTCGCTGCGCTGGTTGTGCAAGCCGATCGTCGCCGGGCTGATCTTCAACCTGGCGATCGTCATCACCCACATCCCTGGCGTCGTGAACGCCTCGGTGACGAGCGAGGGCGCCTGGCTCCACTACTCGCTGCACGTGATGGTCGTCCTCGCCGCGCTGCTGATGTGGATGCCCGTGTGCGGCCCGTTCCGCGAGCTGCAGATGGGCACGGGCGGCAAGATGATCTACCTCTTCCTGATGTCCGTGATCCCGACCGTGCCGGCGGCGTGGCTGACGTTCGCCGAGGGCTCGGTGTACGAGGCCTACGACAACCCCGTTCGCGTGTGGGGGCTGTCGGTCACCGACGACCAGCAGTTGGCCGGGGCGATCATGAAGGTCGGCGGCTCGATCTTCCTGTGGTCGATCATCGTCGTGCTGTGGTTCCGGCGCTTCGCCAGCTCCTACCGCGACGAGCACCAGTACCGCCGCGGTCACCTCATGCCGACGGCTGAGATCGTCGGCCACGACGAGGATCCGCTGACCTACGACGACGTGGCGAAGGAGTTCGCTCGCCAGCCAGCCGCCAGCGAACCGGAGCGCAGTTAGGGGTCGCGTTGTTCGGAGGTGAACACCCGGTTCGGCACGGCGGCGCCTCCAGGCGCTTCGCCGGCCGCATGATGCGCCGGTAGCTTCCGCCTCTGTGATCGATGTCCGGCTGTTGCGCGACGACCCCGAAGGGGCACGCAAGGCAACGGCGCGCCGCGGCGACCCGGCACTCCTCGAGCAGCTGGACGAGGCGACCGAACTCGACGCCCAGTTGCGCGACCTGACGGCGCAGCGCGACGAGACACGAGCCCGCATCAACGAGCTCTCCAAGCAGGTCGGCGCCTTGCGTCGGGACGGCAACGTGACCGAGGCCGAGCAACGCCAAACAGAGAGCCGCCAGCTGGGTGACGTCGAGCAGCAGCTGGCGCGGCGGCACGACGAGCTGTCGTCTCGCCTGCGGGAACTACTGCTCGTGATCCCGAACCTCATCCATCCCGACGTCCCGGACGGCGTGTCGGACGCCGACAACCCGGTCGTCAACGGCCCGCACCGCCTGCCGGAGGCGTTCGCCGACCACCAGCAAGTCCCGCACTGGGAGACGGGAGAGGCGCTCGGGATCCTCGACATCGAGCGGGCGATCAAGGTCAGCGGTGCGATGTTCGTGATGACCCGCGGGGCCGGCGCAACGCTCGGCCGGGCCCTTTGCCAGTTCGCCCTCGACCGCAACGCCGACGCCTTCGAGGAGATCCGACCGCCCTCGCTCGTGACCACGGCGACGCTCACGGCGAGCGGGCAACTGCCCAAGTTCGCCGACGACGCGTTCGCCATCGAGCGCGATGACCTGTGGTGCATTCCTACGGCGGAGGTCCCGCTGACGTCCGTGTACCGCGACGAGATCGTCGCCGAGTCCCAGCTGCCGATCCGGATGATGGCGGCGACGCCGTGCTACCGGCGCGAAGCCGGGTCGGCAGGCCGCGACAGCGGGGCATGCTGCGCTCGCACGAGTTCGACAAGGTCGAGATCCTGGCGATCGCCACCCAGGAGCAGGCGCCCGGATTGCTCGTCGAGATGGTCGCTCGCGCCGAGGCGTCGATCGACGCGCTGGGGCTGCCGTGGCGGACGATCGAGATCTGCGCCGGTGACCTCGGACAGAGCCATCACCGCTCGTTCGACATCGAGGTCTTCGCGCCCGGTGTCGGCCTGTGGCTCGAGGTGTCGTCGGTGAGCTGGTTCTCCGACTACCAGGCCCGGCGGGCCAACGTCCGCTTCCGACGCTCGCCGGTCGATGGCAAGACGCAGAAGGGCACGGAGCTGGTCCACACCCTGAACGGCTCGGCGCTGGCGGTGCCTCGGGTTTGGGCCGCCATCCTCGAGAACTACCGCCAGGCGGACGGCTCGGTCGCCGTGCCGACCGCACTGCAGCCCTACATGCGCGGCATCGAGCGGATCGTGTGATGACGGACCCGTTTGCCGGCATCGACGACCACCTCTGGTCGCGCGCGGGTGCAGTACGAGACGGCTGGCCTCGACGTCGCCGACGTCGCCCCCGACCCGATCGGGCAGTGGCGGCGGTGGTACGAGGAGGCCACCGAGGCACGACTCGTGGAGCCCAACGCCATGGTGCTCGCGACGACCGGTCCCGACGACCGTCCAGATGCCCGCTACGTGCTCGTCCGGGGCGTCGACGAGCACGGCTTCGTGTTCCACACGAACTACGACAGCCCGAAGAGCCGCCAGTTGGCGGCCCACCCGTACGGGGCAGGCGTGTTCACCTGGCTCGGGCTGCACCGCCAGGTGCGGATCCGGGGGCCGATGGCGCGGGTGACCCGCGAGGTCAGCGATGCCTACTTCGCCTCACGGCCCCGCGACAGCCAGATCGGCGCGTGGGCCTCACCACAGAGCGAGGTGCTCGCCGATCGCGCCGATCTCGACCACAGGGTCGCCGTGTCGGAGACCGAGTTCGAGGGGCGGGATGTCGACCGACCCGGCTTCTGGGGCGGCTGGTGCCTCGGCTACGACGAGGTCGAGTTCTGGCAGGGGCGGCCGAGTCGGTTGCACGACCGGGTCCGCTACCGGCGTGGTCCCGACGGCTGGGTGATCGAACGCCTCGCGCCGTGAAACGCTGAACTGTCCGTAGAAATCGATCGTTGTGAGGCGATCGTGACGGACAGAACGGAGTGTCTACGCGCTCGTCAGCAGCTTGGACTTCTGCTTGTCGAACTCTTCGGGTGTGATCACGCCGCGGTCACGGAGATCAGCCAGCTTGCTGAGCTCGTCGGCAGTACCGCCACCTCCGCCACCGGAGCCTGCGGCGTCTTGCACGTACGACCGGAACGCCTCCTGCTGGGCCTGCGCCTGCTTGATGTCGCGCTCCTGCATGCCGTGGCCCCGGGCGATGAGGTAGATGAACACGCCCAGAAACGGAACGATGAGCACGAAGATCGCCCACAGCCCCTTGCCCCATCCGCCGAGGTCATGGCTGCGGAAGATGTCGACGAACACCCGGAACAGGATGATGATCCACGCCACCCAGAGGAAGAACCACAAGAGGGTCCAGAACATGCCAAGCAGTGGATAGTCGTACGCAAGCACCGTGCGCCTCCCGCGGTAACTCAGTTGGGTGACGACGACCTTAGAACTCGCGCGCTACGCGCGCGAGGGATCCCACGAGGCTGGCCATGGCCGACTCGGACCCTCGTGGCCCCAGCCCGCGCACCCGCGGTGGCAATTCGAGCTGCACTCCGCCGAGGCGAGGGATGTTGACCGGGTTGTCTGGATGCAGCCCGCGCAGCTCCCGCGGGATCGCGTCGAGATCCAACACGACGTCATAGTCCGGTAACGCCGGCCGTAGGACGGCCGCCATCGTGGCTGCGAGCTCGCGGTTCGTCCCTCCCAGCAGCAACGACGTGAACCGGCCCCAGCGCCCGTAACCGTGCACGGTCACGACGACGTCGACGTGGTCGAAGAACTCGTCCAACACCGGAGATTCGTCTCGGCGCACGCTCGTCGACGGGAAGTGCTCGGGCTCCGGTCCGGGCAGCTCAACGGTGTACAGCGACGAGCCCGAGGCCTCTGCCGCCATCCGCGCGATGACGTCGGTGCGCTGCTCCAGCGCGCCGCCGTGAAAGGCCATGAAGCCGAACGTCCCGGCCAGCGTCGACCGCTCCACGACGTCCGGCTGCGCGAGCAGCGCGGCGAACGATGGCACCGGCGGCGGTGCCGTCGCTCGCTCCATCTGCGCAATGGTGCCACCAGTAGTGTCGAAACCGTGCTGGTCTGGATGGATCTCGAGATGACCGGGCTCGATCACACCAGCGACGTCATCGTCGAGATCGCGACGATCATCACCGACGACAACCTCGACGTGATCGCCGAAGGACCGGACCTCGTGATCGGTCAACCGCCCGACGTCCTGGCCGGGATGGTGCCGATCGTGCTCGACATGCACACGAGGTCGGGCCTCCTCGACGCCGTGCGCACGTCCGAGGTGACCCTGGACGAGGCTGGCCAGGCAACACTGGACTTCATCCGAGCCCACGCCCCGGAGCCGCGCACCGTGCCGTTGTGTGGCAACTCGATCGGCACCGACCGCCGCTTCCTCGCCGCCTACCTGCCGGAGATCGAGGAGTACCTCCACTACCGGTCCATCGATGTGTCCAGCATCAAGGAGCTGGTCCGGCGGTGGTATCCCAAGATCGGCCATGGCCGACCGCAGAAGCAGGGTCAGCATCGGGCCCTCGACGACATCCGGGAATCGATCGACGAGCTCCGGTACTACCGGGAGCGCGTGTTCGTCCCCAGCAACGGCGACGGGGCCGCCTGACCGTGCGCGCCGTGGTGCTCGCCGAGTACGGCGGGCCGGAGGTCCTCGGCCTCAGTGAGATCGAATCGCCGGTACCCGGCCCCGACGACCTGCTCGTCGACGTCCATCACACGGCCGTCAACCGAGCCGACGTCCTGCAGCGGCGCGGCCAGTACCCGGACCCGCGCCGCGGTCAGCCCGGCGCCCCGCCGGAGATCCCAGGCCTTGAGTTCGCCGGCGTCGTCGCCGCCGTCGGCGATCGCGTCACCGGCTGGCAGGTCGGCGACGAGGTGATGGGGATCGAGTCCGGTGGCGCGTACGCCGAACAGTTGGTCGTCCATGCCCGCCAAGCGCTGCCGGTGCCCGACGGACTGCCGTTCGCCGACGCCGCGGCCGTGCCCGAGGTCTTCCTCACCGCGTGGGATGCGCTCGTCGTGCAAGGCGGCCTGACGAGCGGGCGGTGGGCACTCGTCCACGCCGGCGGGTCAGGCGTCGGCACGGCGGCGATCCAGATCGTCCGCGCGATCGGTGCCCGGATCGCCGTCACGTGCTCGGCCGCCAAGGCGGACGCCTGTCGAGCGTTGGGCGCCGACCTCGTGCTCGAGCGATCGCCGGCCGACTGGCTGTCGGCCCTGCGCTCCGGTCTCGCCGCGCAGGGCCAGAAGGACGGTGTCGACGTGCTCCTCGACGTGATCGGTGGCGAGGAAGCCGACCGCAACCTCGCGGCGACGCGGCCGCAGGGCACGATCGTCCAAGTCGGATTGCTCGGCGGCCCTGCGGCCACGATCAACCTCGGGTTGCTCCTCGTGAAGCGGCTGCGTTGGATCGGCACGGTGATGCGCTCTCGTCCGATCGAGGAGAAGATCGCCATCAGCCAGCGCTTCGCCGCCGAGGTGCTGCCGCTCTTCACGAGCGGTGCACTGCGGCCGGTGATCGACCGCCGTTTCCGACTCGACGACGTGGCCGAGGCGCACCGCCTCATGGAGACCAACGCCAACATCGGCAAGCTGATGCTGGATGTCCGATAGGTAGGGCCACGGCGAGCCCGAGC
The DNA here is from genome assembly GCA_963774125.1 of uncultured Acidimicrobiia bacterium. Lineage (GTDB taxonomy): Bacteria > Actinomycetota > Acidimicrobiia > Acidimicrobiales > Ilumatobacteraceae > JALZMG01. The sequence continues at coordinate 1,210,858 of CAVZDR010000005.1, read as the reverse complement.
GTCAGGCAGTGACCGCCCGGCCGCGCCACGTCGTGCGGCCGCGCACCCGGTTGACGAGCCCGCCCACGATCATGATGACCAGCGCGATGACCGCGGCGGGATAGAGCGCGGCGACGACGGGCCCGAACCGCCCGGCCCGGCGACCGAGCACCCACACCTGCACGGCGCTCAGCGGATAGGCCAGCCACCCCGCGAAGAGTCCACCGGCCAGCGACCACACCCACGCTGCCACGGCGAGGGCGAGCCACCACCGCGTCGCCGCGATGCCTGCGGCGATCGTGCGCGACCATCCCGCCAGTGCGGCGCCCACGCCACGCGGGTACATGCGGAACGTCGCATCGACGCGGCTGGAGAAGAGCTCGCTGCGCCCGACCCACCGCGCCAGCTCGATGTCCTCGGTCAGGCTCGATCGCACGTGTGGATCGGCGTGACCACCGGCCCGCTCGTAGGCGGCCCGCGTCACGGCGAGCACGGGTCCGTACGCAACGTCGGTTCGCACCTCCCGGCCGAGCACGGTGAACGCCCCGCTGCCCATCAGGGCGACGACGTTGGCCAGCACGCTGCACCGCTCAGCCGGCGTCGCGGCGTCGTGCCACGGTTGCACGGAGACGACTACGTCAGGATCGTGCGAGAGCGCCGCGGCGAGCCCGTCGAGGAGGTGGGCGGCGGGCCGGACGTCGGCGTCCAGGAAGACCAGCAGCTGCGCCGTCGAGCGGTTCGCACCGGTCCAGCACGCGTGCGGCTTGCCGATCCACCCGGCTGGCAGCGGTGGTGCAGGGACGACCGTGGCTCCGAACGATGCGGCGACGGCCGCAGTCGCGTCGGTCGAATCGTCGTCGACGACGATGAGTTCGTCACCGGGTCGCAGCTGGCTGACCAGCGGCTCGAGCAGGTGAGGGAGCGACTCGGCCTCGTCCCTGGCGGGGACGATGATCGCCAGCCGGGGACGTTCCTCGACGAGATGCGGCAGTCGGCGCGGCGACCACAGGAGCAGCCAACCGAGCGTCCACCCGGCGGCGAAGAGCGCCCAGGTCAGCACGTTCCGATGTTCTCACGGACGAATCGCGAAATTTCGCGTCTCAGAACGGTCCGTCGGGACTCCAGTAGGTCGTGGACATGATCAAGCGTTGGGCCCGGTGCTCGGATGGGCGAGGGACCTTCAACCACTTGTTCTTTTCCGACGACCCGCACGACATCGCCAGAGCCAAGGCGATCTGCTCGCGCTGCCGGGTCCGTGATGCCTGCCTGACGGGGGCGATCGAGCGTGAAGAGGCCTGGGGCGTGTGGGGCGGCGAGATCTTCGTCGACGGTCTGATCGTCGCCGAGAAGCGACGCCGCGGCCGCCCGCCGGTGCACCCGCGCCCGCCGATCGTCGTCGCCGAAGTGCCGGACGTGGCGTAGTTCACTCGCGTAGAGCACCTGGGGTACGCCGAGCGCCGCTGCGTCGCGGCAGCGCCGAGCTCGGTGGGCGAGCGCGAGCGAGCCGAACGGTCCGACATTCGGGCTAACCCCCTTGACTGCCGCGCCTGCATCGTGCTTGTCTGGCCCTTGCCCCTCGTGTGGGGGCGGCAGCGACACATCCAACACAGCCCATGAGAAGCGAGCACCAGCGATGACCGTGACGACGTATGCGAAGCAGCGAATGGCAGTGATGCCGTCCGCCGCGCTCGCCGGTCCGGTCATGCTCGATCGGACGGGCGGGGACCTTGCGGGTTGGCAGATTCCCACCCGCGGGGCGTGCGGAACCACCGCCACCCATGGCTTTGCGGCCAACCGTTCCACCCGGCACCTCGGGAGGTCTTCGACCTAAAGCGTCGAGACTCCGCCTGAGGCCGCCGGGATCCCCCGGCGGCCTTTCCGGTTTTTCGGGGCCAGATCACAACAGCAGCGAAGGAACACGACATGTACGCCATCTACGAGCTCCCCCGGCTCCTGCCGGAACCGAGTCCCCCCGCCGTCAGCGCACGTCTCCCGCGGTGCGCCGACGGCAACGGGACCCTCACGCCCCTGTTCTTCTCCGACGACGTCGTCGACATCGCCCGGGCCAAGGCGATCTGCGCGCAAGTGCCCGCTCGCGGCGTCCTGTCTGAGCGACGCCCTCGAGCGCGAGGAGCCGTGGGGCGTCTGGGGCGGCGAGCTGCTGCCAGAACGGCCGCATCGTCAAGAACAAGCGGCCGTGCGGCCGTCCGCCCAAGCATCCCGCGTCCCGAGCTCGTCGTCGACGAGCTGGGTGTCGTCGGCTCCGTTGCGTGACACGGTGATGGCGTGCGCCCCTGAGCGAGGCGCGCTGAGCGCCCGCCGTGCGACGCCACTCGATCCGACGTGCGGCGCCGGCGAAGGACCCGTCACCAGGCGATCGGTAGCCTCTAGACCGTGGCAGCACGGGCCCGCTTCCGCGCCGTCGTGCTGCTGGCCGCGGTCGGCATCAGCCTCGTCGGCGCCGTGATCTGGAGCCGCACGGTCGCCAGCGACGATGCCGAATCTGCCGATGCCGTGCTCGACACGCCGGGGGAGTACGTCGAGCCGGGCACTCCGACGAACCCGCCGCTGCCCGTCGACCGGCTGCCGGCGATCGAGCTGACGACCGCCGACGGGCAGCCGGCCGTGCTCACCTCCGACGGCCGGCCGATGGTGTCAACCTCTGGTACTCGACGTGCGCTCCGTGCGCGCGCGAGCTCGTCGAGCTTCGGCGTCTGTCGAGGCCGACCTCGGCGACGTCGTTCGCTTCGTCGGCGTCAACCCGTTCGACTCGCGCCGACGACGATGAACGAGTTCGCCGCCGCCCGCGACGTCACGTACGAGCTGTTGCGGGATCCCGAGTCGGCGCTCGCCGACGAGTTGGCCATCATCGCCTACCCGGTGACGCTCTTCGTCGGACGCCGACGGCGCGATCCTCGAGCGCACCGGACCGGTCGACGCCGACGACGTCCGCCAGCGCATCGCCGAGTACTGGGCCGTCGGATGAATATCGACCTCTCGTTCCTCCGCGGGATGGTCGCTTCCGTCAACCCGTGCGCCTTCGTGCTGCTGCCGACGTACCTCGTCTACTTCCTCGGCGTCGAGGCCGAGCACGGCGGCTCGCAACGGGCATCCGTGCGCCGGGCGCTGCTGGTGTCGGCGGCCGTGTCGGCCGGCTTCATGGGCGTGTTCGTGGTCGCCGGGGTCCTCAGCAACTTCGTGACGACGTGGCTCAACCGCAACGCCAAGTACGCAACGGCGGTGATCGGCGTGGCACTCATCGTCCTCGGCGTGGCGATGCTGGCCGGTCGCAGGCTGCCGTTCGCGACGCCGCATCTCGACGGCGCCGGACGCGACCGGACGGTGCGCTCGATGTTCGTCTACGGGGTTGCGTACGCGCGTGGCCTCGATCGGGTGCACGATCGGCCTGTTCGCATCCGTGGCGTTCACGTCGCCGGATTCGTTCGTCGACGGCGTCGTCAACGTCGTGTCGTACGGACTCGGGATGGCGCTCGTCGTCACGGCGCTCACCGTCACGTTGGCCGTCGCCAACCACGCGCTGCTTCGCGTGCTGCGGTCGGCGATGCGCTATGCCAACCAGCTGGCCGCCGCCTTCGTCCTGCTCTCGGGCCTGTACCTCCTCTACTACTTCTGGGTCGTCGACGTGAACGGTGAGTCCGACACCATCACGAACGCCGTCGAGGGCTTCCAGAACGACGTGCTCGTGGCGTTGAGCGACAACTGGCAGCTGGCGGCGTTGGTGCTGGGCGGCGTGGTCGCCGCGGCCGTCGTCTACGTGACGCTCCGACGGCGTCCGACACCAGGCCCGTCGGTAGCGTCGCCGCCGCGTGAACGCTCCCTCCGCTGACGACGTCCCAGCCCTCCCGGCGGCCACCGTGGTCGTCGTGCGCGACGCCCCGGGTGGCCTGGAGGTGTTCATGCTGCTGCGCACGTCGCAGGCCGTCGTTCGCTGCCGGCATGTACGTGTTCCCGGGCGGCCGTGTCGACGAGGCGGATGGTGCCGCCGACATCGAGCGCTGGTGCGACGGGCGCGACGACCGCTCGGCGTCGACCGCCCTCAAGCTCGATCGCGGCGGGCTGGCGTACTGGGTTGCCGCGGTGCGCGAGTGCTTCGAGGAGGCAGGGCTCCTGCTGGCTCGTCGCCGCGATGGCGCGCCGGTTCCGCTTCGCGACGAGGACCGTCGAGCGGTGCATGCCGGCGGCTCTCGATGGTCGAGCTGTGCCGTCGCGACGACCTGATGCTCGACCTCGGCGCGCTGCGCTACGTCGCCCATTGGGTCACGCCGGCCGGTGAAGGCACGCGGAGGTTCGACACGCGGTTCTTCCTCGCTGCCGCCCCGCCCGACCAGGAAGGCGCCCACGATGACACGGAGACCGTGCACAGCATGTGGGTGCGGCCGGTCGACGTCCTCGGTCAAGCCGAGCGGCGTGAGCTCCTCATGATGCCGCCGACCATCGCCACACTGCGGTGGATCGCCGACTGCTCATCGACCGCCGGACGCGTTGGCACAGGCCGACGCCGCGCCGCCGCCGGAACGCATCCAGCCCCGCCTGCGCAAGAACTCCGCCGGCAAGATCATCGGCGTCGCCCTCCCAGCGACCCCGACTACGCCGACCTCACCTGATTTCATCCGAGTGTTTGAGCCCGTCCGAGTGTCAGACCTGGATTTTCCGAGGGTTCAGCACTCCGACGGGCTGAAACACTCGGATGGACGAGACGTCAGCCGGTCTTGACGACCGGGGCGTCGAGGGCGACCTCGACGGCGGCCAGCAGGCGGGCCGAGCAGCCCGCCATGTCCGGTCCGTCCGGGTGCGTCGACGGCCGGGGCGCGGCGGTCTCCAGGGCGACGGCGATCTGCTCGAACGCCTGCGCCGCCGGGCCGGCCTCGTCGCCGGTCGCCAACGCCACCGGGCGACCTGCGTCGCCGCCGGCAGAAACGGCCGCCTCGAGCGGCACGTGACCGAGCAGCGGCACGCCGATCGCGTCTGCCAACGCAGCACCTCCACCTGCGCCGAACAGCGGGTACGTGCCGCCGTGCTCGCACATGAAGTCGGTCATGTTCTCGACCACGCCGACGACGCGCACGAAGCTCCGCCGTGCCATGTCGGCCGCCCGCTGGGCGACCTTCTGCGCGGCCAGCGCGGGCGTCGTGACGACGACCATGTCGGCCCGCGGCAGCAGGCGAGCCAACCCCATCTGCACGTCGCCGGTGCCGGGTGGCATGTCGATCAGCAGGTCGTCGAGCTCGCCCCAGCGGACGTCGCGGAGGAACTGCTCGACGGCCTTGGTCAACATCAGTCCCCGCCACATCAGCGCCGTGTCCTCCTCGACGAGGAAGCCCGTCGACACGACCTTCAGCCGGCCCTTCCCGATCGGCAGCTCGTTCGGGATGATCAGCGGCCGCTCGCGGCCGTCGACCCGCGCCGCCTCCATCCGCTCGGTCATGCCGAGCAGGCGGGGCACGGAGAAGCCCCAGATGTCGGCATCCAGCACGCCGACGGTGCGGCCTTGGCGGGCGAGCGCGACGGCCAGGTTGACCGTCACCGAGCTCTTGCCGACGCCGCCCTTGCCGCTGGCGATCGCCAGCACCCGCGTCGACTCGGGTACCTGGGTCTCACCGGCTTGCTGCGCGCGCGTTCCAGCGCGCCTTGAACATCACCTCGGTGCGCTCCTCGGAGGTCATCTCGCCCCAGTCGATGCGCACGCCGCGCACGCCTGGGTGCACGCCGACGCGCTGCTCGATGGCCTGCTTGATGTCCGCCCGCAATGGGCAGCCGCCGATCGTCAGCTTGACGGTCACCCGCACGATGCCGTCCGCATCGACCTGCACGGCGGGGACCATGCCGAGCGACACGATGTCGCTGCCCAGCTCGGGATCGATGACGGTGCCCAGCACGCCGAGCACCTCGTCCTTCGAAGGTGCAGTCGACAGCGGGTCCATGACCACATTTTACCGGCGCTGGCCGTGTAATCTAGTGGTTGATGACCACGGGGACATCGTTCGCGAGAGCTGCCTTCACGCGATGTGCTGAAGGCGCTCGGGGACAACACCCGCTACGCCATCTACCTGGAGCTGGCCCGGTCGCCACGCCCCCTCGTGACGGCTGAGATCGCCGACACGCTCGGTCTCCATCCCAACACGGTGCGGCCCCACCTCGAGCGGATGCGCGAGATCGGCCTGCTCGACGTGACGACGGATGCCCGCGGCGAGGTTGGCCGTCCACAGCACCGGTACTCCCTGGCCGCCGACGCCCCATCACTGGGGCTCGAACCGCCGACCATGCCGATGCTGGCCCGCATGGTGTTGCAGATGGCGCAGCGCGCTCGGCGCCAGCCCGGCCGACGCAACGGCAGTTGGCGCAGCGGAGGGTCGTGCCCGTGCTGCCAGCTATGACGACGCTCCGTCGGCGCTCGAGGCCCTCGTCGCCGACCTCGATCGGCTCGGATTCGACCCGACTCGTCGCCGACGCCGCCGATCATGACGCCGCCGACGATGCGGATGCCGACTCCGTCGTCGCCGTCGTGGCGTTCGCCAACTGCCCGTTCGCCGACGTCGCCCGGGCGCACCCGGATCTCGTCTGCGCGCTCCATCGCGGCCTCGTGGCTGGCTTCGTCGAGCAGATGGGCGATGCCGAAGTCCGTGAGTTCTGCACGCTCGTCGACCGCACGCCCTGCCAGGTGGCAGTGGCGAGCCGATAGTCTTGTGACCGCAACCGTCCAGGAGGAACGTCAGTGATCACCCTCACCGAATCAGCTGCCGTCAAGGTCAGCGAGCTGCTGAAGGCGGAAGGCGCCGAGGAGCTCGCCCTCCGGGTCGCCGTACGCCCCGGCGGTTGCAGCGGCTTCTCGTACGAGATGTTCTTCGACGGCGACATCGCCGCCGACGATGAGCAAGCGAGGTTCGGTCCGGGCCAAGACGTCAAGGTCGTCGTCGACCCCGCCTCGTCCCAGCTCCTCGACGGTGCCACGCTCGACTACAAGGACGGTCTCGAGCAGTCCGGGTTCGCCATCACGAACCCCAACGCCACCCGCACCTGCGGCTGCGGCCAGTCGTTCTCCTGATCGGGTTCGTCTCGCAGGCAAGCTGCTCGACTCACCTCCCGAGCTCGCTACCGCCGCTTCGCAGCGGAGCTCGCCCACCTGGCCGATCCTCCGACTCCTGAATTCGCCGCGGCAGGCGGCACTACGTTGGCGGCGCATGAACAAGCCGCTCGGCCCCTACAGCCCGTTCGTCCGCGCCGGTGACTTCGTGATCGTGTCCGGCCAAGGCGGCATGCGCGACGGCGCGATCGTCGAGGGCGGTGTCGCCGCACAGACGCGCCAGACGATGGAGAACGTCGCGGCGGTCCTCGCTGAAGCAGGCGCCACCCTGAACGACGTCGTGAAGACGCTGTGCTTCCTCACGGACATGGGCACGTTCGCCGAGTTCAACGAGGTGTACGCCGCCGCCTTCGGCGACCATCGGCCGGCGCGGTCCACCGTCGAGGTCTCCGCGTTGCCCGGCGGGATGAACGTCGAAGTGGAGACCTGGGCGTACAAGCCCCAGTGAGCGACGATCCGCAACGCTGTGGGTGGTCCACCGGCAGCGCCCAGTACCTCGCCTACCACGACCTCGAGTGGGGTGTTCCCCAGCGTGACCCGCAGGTCCTGTTCGAGTTCGTCGTCCTCGAGGGCGCCCAGGCCGGGCTGTCGTGGTCGACGATCCTGAACAAGCGAGACGGCTATCGCAACGCGTTCGCCGGCTTCGATCCCGCTCGTGTCGCCGCGTTCGGGCCAGCGGACGAGGAGCGCCTCCTTGCCGACGCGGGCATCGTCCGCAACCGGGCGAAGATCACCGCCGCGATCGGCAACGCGAGGGCGTGGCTGGAGCTCGACGAACCGTCGGACTACCTGTGGTCGTTCGTCGACGGAGTGCCCGTGCAGAACCACTGGGAGACGCTGGGCGAGATCCCTGCCACGACGCCGACCGCCGACGCGATGAGCAAGGCGCTGAAGAAGCTTGGTTTCCGCTTCGTCGGTCCGACCATCTGTTACGCCCTGATGCAGTCATGCGGCCTCGTGAACGACCACGTCACGTCGTGCTTCCGCTATCCGGAAGTCGCCGTACTTGATGCGGCCGCCGAAGCGCCTGGAGGCGCCGGCGTGCCGAACCGGGGCCTCACCTCACAACGACGCGGTCAGGTCCGTGCCACCAAATCCGACACGCGCCGACCTGCCAAGTAGCTTGAGTCCATGGCTGGGGCGATCATCATCGTCGTCGTGCTCCTGGTGTTCCCGGTGCTCGTGTTGCTGTCGGGCGGGATCGCGTCGGCCATCCTGGGTCAGTCGCTGACGGTCGACGGTGAGCACCGTGATGAGGGCAGCGAGCTCGCCGAACTTCCGGACTGACGCCACGACCGACCGCTGATGTTCCACCCGGACGAGTCGACGCGGGCACTCGCCGAAGCCGTCGTGCGTTACGCCGTGTGGCGCGTCAACCTCGACCCGCCGCCACTCGACGGCCCACGGTCGCCGGAGGAGCTGGCTGAGCTGGCTGGGCCGACGATCACCCCGACAGGGATCGGCGGGCTCGAGGCCCTGCGCATCTTCGGTGACGTGCTGGCCCCGGCGTGCATCTCCGTCGACCATCCGCGCTTCCTGTCGTTCGTGCCCGCTGCCCCGACGGACGCGTCGATCCTCTTCGACCTCGTTGTGGGCGCGTCGAGCATCTACGCCGGCTCGTGGCTCGAGGGCGGTGGCGCGGTGTTCGCCGAGAACGAGGCGTTGCGGTGGATCGCCGACCTGGCGGGCCTGCCCGCCTCGGCCGGAGGTGTGTTCGTCAGCGGCGGCACGATGGGCAACCTCAGCGCGCTGCTCGCCGCCCGCTGGCGCTGGCGCGACCAGGCGGGCGGTGCGCTCGATCGCACCCGCGGCCTGCTGCTGGCGTCCGGTGGAGCGCATTCCTCCGTCGCGCAGGCGGCGCGGGCGATGGATGCTGACGTCGTCACCATCCCAGCCGACGACGTCGGACGCCTCACCAGGGACGCGCTTCGCTCGACCGTCGAGGCCATGAGCGACGACGAGTGCGAGCGTCTCTTCGCCATCGTCGTCACGTGCGGGACGACCAACGTCGGGGTGATCGACGACCTGCGTGCCGCCGCCGACGTTGCGGCCGAGCTGGGTACGTGGCTCCATGTCGACGGTGCCTACGGTGGCGCCGCGCTCGCCGCACCGAGCGTGCGCGCTCGCTTCGCCGGCGTGGAGGCGGCCGACAGCTTCATCGTCGATCCGCACAAGTGGCTGTTCGCGCCGTTCGATTCCTGCGCGCTGATCTATCGAGATCCGGAGATCGGGCGCGCCGCGCACACCCAACACGCCGAGTACCTCGACGTGCTCCACGCCGAGAAGGCAGACACCAGCGAGGCCGGGCAGCTCGTCCACGATTGGAACGCCTCGGATTACGCCCACCACCTGACCCGGCGCGCCCGAGGGCTCCCGCTGTGGTTCAGCCTCGCCACGCACGGGACCGACGCCTACCGCGACGCCATCGAGACCACGCTGGCGGTCGCCCGCGCCGGGGCCGAGCTCGTCCGGGCGGCTCCCCACCTGGAGCTGATCATCGAGCCCGAGCTGTCCGTCGTGCTGTTCCGGCGGGTCGGGTGGAGCTCTGCGGACTATCGCGGGTGGAGCGATCGCCAGCTTGCCCAGCAGCACTGCTTCGTCACGCCCAGCGGGTGGTGTGGGGAGACCGTGCTGCGGTGGTGCATCGTCAACCCCCTGACCACGGTCGACGACCTCGCCTCGATCGTCGAGAGCCTCTCGGATGGCGAATGACACTGCCGACCTGCTGATCAGCGGGTCCCGGCTCCTGGTGGTGATGGACGCCGAGCGACAGGAGCTCGAGGGGGGATGGGTGACCATCTCGAACGGGCTGGTCGACGCCGTCGGCACCGGGCCGCCACCGCCGGCGAGGGAGGCCCTCGACGCGACCGACGCGCTCGTCGCGCCCGGGCTCGTCAACACCCATCACCACCTGTACCAGAACCTCACTCGGGCTCACCCGCCCATGACGAGCAGTGCGCTGTTCGACTGGTTGCAGACGCTGTACCCGCTGTGGCGCGCCCTCGACGCCGAGGCCGCCTACCTGTCGGCGTGGATCGGCCTGGCGGAGCTGGCGTTGTCGGGGTGCACCACGTCGACGGACCACCTCTACCTCCACCCACGCGGGGCCGGTGACCTCCTCGCCGCCGAGATCGAGGCCGCGCAGGACCTCGGAATGCGCTTCCACCCGACAAGAGGGTCGATGTCGTTGTCCCAGAAGGACGGCGGCCTCCCGCCCGACGACGTGGTCGCCGACGACGACGAGATCCTCGCCGCCAGTGAAGAGGCCGTCGCCCGATACCACGACCGTGCGCACGGCGCGATGGTCCGGATCGCCCTCGCACCGTGTTCGCCGTTCAGCGTCACCGAAGGCCTGATGGTGCGCACGGCCGAGCTCGCCGAACGCCTCGATGTCCGGCTGCACACACACTTCGCCGAGAACGCCGAGGACGACGAGTTCTCGATCACCACGTTCGGCTGCCGGCCCACCGAGTACCTGGAACGGACTGGCTGGCTGACCGACCGCGCCTGGCTGGCGCACTGCGTGACGCCGAACGATGCCGAGGTGCGCCGACTCGGCTTGGCCGGTGTCGGGGTCGCCCACTGCCCGTCCAGCAACTTGATCCTGTCGTCGGGCATCGCGCCGGTCGTCGCGCTGCGCGCCGCCGGGGTGCCGGTCGGGCTCGGCGTCGACGGCTCGTCGTCGGCGGACGCGGGGTCGCTGTGGCTCGAGGCCCGGCAGGCGCTGCTCGTGGCCAAGTTGCGCGACGGCGCGGCGTCGATGACGGCGCGAACGGTGCTCGAGATGGCGACCATCGGTGGCGCCGATTGCCTTGGTCGCCGCGGCGAACTCGGCACCCTGACACCTGGAGCCGTCGGCGATGTGGCGGTCTGGCCACTGACCGGACCGTCCTTCGCAGGGGCCATTGCCGACCCGGTCGAGGCGTGGCTGCGCTGCGGGCCGGTCGCCGCTCGTCACACGATCGTCGCGGGGCGGGCCGTCGTGCGCGACGGTGTCCTCACCCATCCGGACGTTGCCGCTCAGCTGGAAGCACATCGGCGACACGCCGTCCGTATCCAGGGACGATGACCATCCGACGACTCAGGACGCCAGACTCTGCCCCCATGAACTTGACGTCCGGGCGCCTCGCCGTCGCGCTCGCCGTCTCGATGCTCGCCGCACTGACGTCGTGCGCCGCCGACCGTGGTGGTGCCACGGCACCGCCGTTCGAGGACGCCGGGACGACGAGCATCGGCGTGGCGGGCGCACCGACGACCGAACCGCCGATCCAGTCGATCGCCATGGTCGGCGACTCGATCACCAACGGCAGCAAGGTCGAGCTGCTGGAGCAGTTGGCGACGCTCGACGTGGAGATCAAGGCCATCGACGCCGAGGACGGTCGTCGGATCGCCGCCGGCGACTCGATCACCCCCGGGATCGACGCCGTCCGAGCACTGGCTGCCCGTGACGCGCCTGACCTGTGGGTGATCGCGCTCGGCACCAACGACGTCAGGATGGGCCCGGAGGTGTACACCCCGGGCATCGCCGAGCTCGTCGCGGCAATCCCGGCTGGTGCGCCGATCGTCTGGGTCGACGTTTACCTGGCCGACAGCCCGGACGCATCCGCGGCGTTCAACGAGACGCTGCGCGCCGCGCTCGAGGCGCGCGGCCAGTCGAGCGTGGTCGAGTGGGCGGCGCTCGCCGACGAGGACGGCGTCCTGCGCGATGGCATCCATCCCTCCGGCTACGGCATCGAGCAGTTCGCGGAGATGGTCACGGCCGCCGTCGGTGACTGGATGAGCTGACTCCAGGTCGATCGGTCGCTCACGCAATACATCTGGGCGCGGACGTTCTCAACGCCCTTCTGGGCGCGGAGCTTCTCGAATACGAGAACGTCCGCGCCCAGTTGGTCAGGTGGGTACGTTGCCGGATCGGGATCAGCTAGTGCAGGAGCGCGGCGAGCGCGCTGAGGTGTCGATCGTCCGTGCCACAACAGCCCCCGAGGATCGGCACCCCGAAGTCGTCGCGCAAGGCGACCATCCCCGTCGCCCACTCCTCCGGATCGCCGGCGTCGACGTGGCCGAGCGTGACGAGCTCAGTGGTGGTGAGCCGGCTGGCGTTGGCCTTCACCTCCCGAACTCGCCGCGCCGCTGAACCCGCCGCGACCAGCGCTCGATGAGCGACATCGGGATGGATGCACGACAGCGAGAACCATGCCGGCGCGGTCTCGGCGTCGATGCGGTCGATGGCATCGGCGAGGGGCGTGCCGTCGAGCACCACGCCGTCGATGTCGAGCACGAATGAGATGACGGCGGGCATGCCGGTCCGTTCCATCGCACGCGCGACGCCGATGGCCTCGGGTACCGCTGGGAGCGTCGCCGCGAACAGGTAGTCGACGCCGGCCCGAGCCAGCGCGTCGGCCTGCTCGGCGTGGTAGTGCTCGGCTTCCGCCGTCGACGGCGCGTCGTCTGGTGTGTAGGCATCGCCTCGTGGGCCGAGCACTCCTGCGATCCAGACCGTGCCGGCTGCCGCGTCGCGGATCTCATGGTGCATGTCGACCGCCAGCTGGTTCAGCTCGGCGACGGGCGGCGCATCGACGGCGCTGCGCGTCCGCCAATCAGCGCTGGCTCGAAACGTCGGCGTGCCGAGGACGCATGGGTGACCAGCGCGTCCCGCCCGTAGGTCGTGTAGAGCGCGCGGAGCGCTTCGATGCCCTGCGGGTCGAGCAGCAACGAGGCGGAGCCCAACTCGGGATCCATCGTCACCGCCGACTGCTCGAACATGACCGCGTCTCGATCGCGCCGTCGGTGAGGCTCGGTGTGCCGACACGGACGGCAGCCGTATGTCGGCCACCTGGCGACGTATCGCTACGTACCCCAGCGCGACTGGCCGAAGCGGTAGCCGACGGAGCGCACGGTCTGGATCAGCCCGGCGTGCTCCTCACCGAGCTTGGCCCGCAGCCGGCGGACGTGCACGTCAACCGTGCGGGCCCCGCCGTAGTACTCGTAGCCCCACACCCGGTTGAGGAGCATCTCGCGGGTGAACACCTTGCCGGGGTTCTGGGCGAGGAACTTGAGCAGCTCGTACTCCATGTACGTCAGGTCGAGCGGCCGTGTTGCGATGGCCGCTTGGTACGTCTCGAGGTTCAGCGAGAGCTCCCGGTACTCGATCATGTCCGGGCGGGTCCCGCCACCGACCCGCCACAGCAGGTGGCGCACCCTCGCCTCCAGCTCGGCCGGGTGGAACGGGGCGAGGCAGAAGTCGTCGAACAGCTCGTCGCGCAACTCGAGCTCGCTGAGCTGCGCGCCCGAGACGAGGGCGAGCAGCGGCGGTGTGCCGGGATCGCGCTTGCGGATCGTGCGGGCGAAGGCCCATGCCCCGCTCATGTCCGGACCGCAGTCGACGACCACGCCTGACCAGCCACCGCTCGGCTCGAACTCCGCCGCCTCGTCGCCAGACGCGACCGACTTCCAGTGGTAACCCGCGAGGTCGAGGGTCCGAGCCAGCTCCGGCGTCACCGGATCGCCGAACACGGCGAGCGTCTCGCTGTCCATCACAGCGCGCTGCAGGTAGCGATCGATCTCGAACATCGAGACGTGGGTCTTGTACTCGCGCCACTCCGTGCGCTTGTTGATGAGGAACCACTCGAAGATGTGCTCGCCGAGGGCTTCGAGCAGGAGGTCCGAGCTCTCCATCGCCCGGAGGGCATCCGACAGCGACTGCGGAAGGTGGGCGATGCCGAGCTTGGCGAGCACCTCGTCGTCGATCTCGAACAGGTTGGCATCCGCTTCGACCGGCAGCTCATAGCCCTCGGCCACGCCCTTCATGCCGGCGGCGAGCATCACGCTGAACGCGAGGTATGGGTTGCACGCGGGATCCGGCGACCGGTACTCGACGCGTGTCGTGTTGGGGTTGCCGCGCTTGGCGATGGGCACGCGGATCAGGCCACTGCGGTTGTTGCGCGCCCACGACACGTGGACCGGCGCTTCGAACCCCGGCACGAGCCGCTTGTAGCTGTTCACGGTCTGGTTCGTGACCGCCGTGATCTCGGCGGCGTGGCGCAGCAAGCCCGCCATGAACGACTTGGCGAGCGCCGAGAGCTGGTACTCGTCCTCCCCGTCGAAGAAGGCGTTGCGGTCGCCCTCGAAGAGCGACAGGTGCGTGTGCATGCCTGAGCCCTGCAAGCCCTCGAGCGGCTTGGGCATGAACGTGGCGTGCAAGCCGTGCGAGGCAGCGACTTCCTTCACGATGAGGCGGAACGTCATCACGCTGTCGGCCATCGTCAGGGCGTCGGTGTGCCGGAGGTCGATCTCCTGCTGGCTCGGCGCGTCCTCGTGGAAGCTGTACTCGACGGGAATGCCCATCGCCTCCAACGTGCGGATCGTCTGTTTGCGCAGCGAGCCGGTGATGTCGTTCGTGGTGAGGTCGAAGAAGCTGGCCTGGTCGAGCGGTTCCGGGCGGTGACCGGCTTGCGGCGGCGCGAAGTAGAAGAACTCGATGTCCGGGGCGACGTAGAACGTGAGCCCACGCTCGTGACAGGCGCGGACGTGGCGACGCAGGACCTGGCGAGGGTCCCCACCGAACGGCGTGCCGTCGAGGTTGTGGATGTCGCAGAACACCCGCGCCTCGGGCGTCGTGGGGTCACCCCACGGAAGCAGCTCGAACGTGTCGGCGTCGGGGATCGCCAGCACGTCGGCCTCCTGGATGCGGGAGAACCCGTCGATCGAGGAGCCGTCGAACGTCATGCCGTCCTCGAGGGCGTTCTCGAGCTCGGCCGGGCTGATGGCGAAGCTCTTCAGGTTGCCGAGCACGTCGGTGAACCACAGGCGGATCAGCCGGACGCCGCGCTCCTCCACCGACCGGAGGACGTACTCACGCTGCTGCTCGAGCATCTCGCTCATCTGCCAAGTCTGGCCGCCTGGGCCGCGGATCGCGCCGGAGCGCTCGGGTTGCCGTCGGGTCATCGTGCCGGCGTGCCGTTGCCACTCTGTGAACGGCGTGTTAAGGAGTTAGTACTCGGGCGAGGGCCACCATGGGTAACCGTCCGGGAGATCGGTGGTCGGGCTCATCGACCAGTTGGGCGGGCGCTTCTCGAGGAACGCCATGACGCCCTCGCGCGGCATCGGGTTTGCGACCGAGGTCGTTGATGGCCGCCGAGTCGGCACGGTGGGCGGCCATCGGATGCGACTCCGCGAGCATCCGCCACAGCAACCCGCGGCTGACGCTGGCCGACACGGGTGCGGCGTTCGTGGCGATCTCCTCGACCAGCGCCTTGGCCGCCGGCAGCACGTCCTCGGGCGGATGCAGGCTGCGCACCAGCCCTCCGGCCAAAGCCTCCTCGGCGCGGAACACCCGCGCCGTCAGTACCCACTCGAGCGCCTGGCTGATGCCGACGATGCGCGGTAGGAACCAGCTCGATGCCGCCTCTGGGGTGATGCCGCGTCCGGCGAACACGAAGCCGACCTTGGCTGTGTCGGAGAGCAACCGGATGTCCATCGGCAGCGTCATCGTGATGCCGACGCCGACCGCCGATCCGTTGAGCGCACCGATCACCGGCTTGCGGCTCTCGAAGATGCGCAGGGACACGATCCCTCCGCCGTCGCGCGGCGCCCGCCGGGACGATGGGGCAGTCATGCCCTGGGCGCCGGCGTCGAACGTGTCACCGCCCGACGACAGGTCGGCACCTGCGCAGAAGACTCGCCCGGCGCCGGTCACGATCACCGCGCGCACGTCGTCATCGGCGTCGGCGGCGTCGAACGCGGCGACGAGCTCCTTCACCATCGTCACGGTGAACGCGTTCAATTGCTCGGGTCGGTCGAGCGTGATGACGGCCGCTGGACCATCGATCTCGTAGCGGATCTGCGTGAACTCCATCACGGTCACCGTAAGCGTCGGGTTCTGCTCGCACCATTAGCCTCGCCGGCGTGACCGTTCTGCGCGTCGCACTGGCCCAGCTGAATCCGGTGGTCGGCGACATCGACGGCAACCTGGCGCTGCTCGTCGACGCCTACGAACGGGCCGAGGCGGCGGGCTGCGACCTCATCGCCTTCCCGGAGCTGTCGACGACCGGCTACCCGCCGGAGGACCTCGTTCTCAAGCCGGGCTTCGTCGCCGACAACGAAGTCGCCCTCGCCAAACTCGCCGCGGTGACGCGGCACTGTGCCGCGGTGGTCGGGTTCGTGCAGGAGGATCGCGACCTCTTCAACGCCGCCGCAGTGTGCGCCGGTGGACGAGTCCTCGGCACGTACCGCAAGCGCCTGCTGCCGAACTACGCCGTGTTCGACGAGGCCCGCTACTTCACCCCGGGCAACGCGACCGACCCGCTCGAGCTGTACGTCATCGGTGGGGTGAAGGTCGGCATCAGCATCTGCGAGGACGTGTGGAGCCCAGACGGCCCGCTCGCCCATCAAGCCGACGGTGGCGCCGAGCTGGCGGTCAACATCAACGGCTCGCCGTACCACCGAGGCAAGGCCGCTGCCCGCGAGCGCATGCTGGCGACACGGGCTGCCGATGCCCACTCGGCGCTCGTGTACGTCAACCAGGTCGGCGGGCAGGACGAGCTGGTCTTCGACGGCTGCTCGCTCGCCTTCGACCCGGAGGGGCGGGTGCTGGCTCGCGGCCCGCAGTTCAGGTCCGAGATGCTGATCGTCGACGTCCCGGTGCCTGCCGTCTACCGGCAGCGGCTGCTCGATCCTCGCGGTCGCGTCGTCCCAGCGCTCGCTGCCGTTCGTCGAGGTGTCCGCGGCGCCTGTGGCCCATGGTCAACCGGCCGACAACCCGCTGATCCCGCTGCTGGCACCGGAGGAGGAGCTGTACGAGGCACTCGTGCTGGGGACCCGTGACTACTGCCGCAAGAACGGCTTCACGGACGTCGTCATCGGACTCAGCGGCGGCATCGACTCCTCACTCGTCGCGGTCATCGCCGCCGAGGCGCTCGGCGCCGAGCACGTCCACGGCGTCTCGATGCCGTCGCGCTACTCGAGCGAAGGCTCCAAGTCCGACGCCCGCGCCCTCGCCGACAACCTCGGGATCGAGTACCGCACGATTCCCATCGAGCCGGCGTTCACGGCGTTCCTCGACATGCTCGGTCCGAGCTTCGAGGGGCGAGCGCCGGGATTGACGCAGGAGAACCTGCAGAGCCGCTGCCGTGGCCAGGTGCTGATGGCGCTGTCCAACGAGTTCGGCTGGATGGTCCTCACGACGGGCAACAAGAGCGAGATGGCCGTCGGGTACTTCACGATCTACGGCGATTCGGTCGGCGGGTACGGGGTGATCAAGGACGTGCTGAAGACGCAGGTGTTCGCGCTCAGCCGGTACGTGAACGAGCGGGCCGGGCGGGAGATCATCCCCGAGGCCGTGCTCACCAAGCCGCCGTCGGCCGAGCTGCGACCGGATCAGCGCGACGACCAGAGCCTGCCGCCATACGACGCGCTCGACCCGATCCTCCAGGCGTACGTCGAGGAGGACCGCACGGCCGCCGAGATCGTCGAGCTCGGGAACGACGAAGCGGTCGTCCGGCGGGTCACCCGACTCGTCGACATCGCCGAGTACAAGCGCCGCCAGAGCCCGCCCGGCGTGCGCGTCACGACGAAGGCGTTCGGCCGCGACCGCCGCATGCCGATCACGAACGGCTACCGGTAGTCCATCCGAGTGTTTCGGCCCGTCCGAGTGCCGGACCTCGATTTTCCGGGGGCTCAACACTCCGATGGCCTCCAACACTCGGGTGCTAGACGACGACGGCGCGGGAGCGGATGAGCTGCAGGCGCAGCCACATCGACAGACCAGCCATGACGGCGAACGCTGCTCCGAGCAGCGCCGTCGCGCTCAGGCCATGTGCCTCGTACAGACGGGTGGCGACGATGGAGGTCAGGCCACGCCCGAGCGTCCCGAACGCGATCATCGTGCCGAGGCCCCGCCCGGGCGCTCCAGGGATCAGCGTCGGTCCGATCGGGATCGACGACACGATGCCGAACTCGAACCCGGCGATGAAGATCCCGAGGAGGGCCAGACTCGGCACGAGCGAGGACTGCACCACCGACAGGGCAAGTCCCGTCGGGATCATGATCGCGGCCGCCAAGATGGCGCTGCGCTCCTTGCCCCACACGTCCGTGCGCGCCGCTGAGGTCGTGGACGCCGTCAGCTCGAGGAGCCCGATCCCGAACGTGACGGCGACCAAGCCGACCGTGTTGACACCGAACTCGTCCTCCAACCACGGGCCGAACGTCACGAACAGCGACTGGGCCGCGGACATGAGGCCGAAGACGCCGGCCACGACGAGCCAGCCTTCGGCCGGCATGCGGCCACGCGACGCCTGGGCGACGCGGCTGGCGGGTGCCGGGTCGGGTGCATCGCTATCGGCGGGATCCTCCCGAAGGCGGCGGGCGATGAACACCGCCATCACACCAACGCCAACGGCTCCCACGCCGTAGCCCCACCGCCACGACGTCGCCGCGGTGACGAGTCCGAGCACGGTCACGCCGACGAGCAGACCGAGGGCCCACGACGTCTCGGTCAGACCGACGACGCGACCCCGCCGCTCGTACGGCACGTGGTCGGCGATCCACGCGCCGAGACTCACATCGAACACGATCTTCGACAGCGCCACGACGAAGAGCCCTGCGGCGAACATCACGATGCCGGTGCTTGCTCCCGCCACGACGGCTCCGATGCTGATCCCGATGAGACCGAGCACCATCGAGCTGCGGCGAGAGAGGCGGTCGACGGCGCGACCGAGGATCGGCGAGCTCAGCCCGCACAGCTCGGTGATCGCCAGTGCGACGCCGAGCTCGCTCAGCTCGACGTCCAGCCCCCGCGCGATGACGCCGATGAACGGCGGGGCGAACCGGTAGACGGCGTTCGTCGTGAAGCGGGCGACCGTCAGGCCGGTGACGTCCCGGCGGACGACGGGGGAGTAGCTGTCGTCGAGCAGCCGGTCGAGCACCGTGAGCTGACGCTATTCGGCTGGCGCAAGACCCCAGCCAGCAGATCCTTCGCCCGTCGCCGCGCTTCAGCGCCGCTTCAGCGTGTCAGCGCAGCATCACCTCCGTGGACACCTGCCGTCACCACCCCCGCCGGCCGGGCATCGCGCTGTTGGGCGCGGCGTTCGCCCTCCTGGTTGTTGCCTGCTCATCGGGTGACGACGACTCCTCGTCGGCCACGACCGAGCCGGCGACGACCGCCTCAACGGCGACGACTGGATCGACGGCCACGACCGACCCAGCGGCGACCGGATCGATCGCCGAGGACGTCGACATCGGCGGCGGCCGCACGATTTACGTCGAGTGCCAGGGCGAGGGGTCGCCGACCGTGCTGCTCCTTTCGGGCGGCGGCACCGCCTCCGACCTCTGGCACTCCCCCGACCAGGACGGACCCAACGTCTACGACACGATCGGCGCCCAGACCCGCGTCTGCGCTTGGGACCGGCCCGGCACCCAGTACGTCGATGGCTCACCAAGCCGGAGCACACCGGTGGCGCAGCCGATCACCCCGCAGGACGGGGCCGACGACCTCCAGGCCATCCTCGACGCCCTCGACATGCAGGGCCCCTACGTCCTCGCCGCCCACTCCTTCGCCGGCAACATCGCCCGCGTCTTCGCCGCCGAGCACCCCGCCGACGTCAAGGGCATCGTGTTCGTCGACGTCCTGTCGCCCGAGCTCCGGGCCCAGATGACGCCGGAGCAGTGGCGAACGTGGGTTGTCGCCAACAACCGCACACCAGCGCAGATCGCGGCTTACCCGGACCTGGAGCAGTACGACTTCGACGCCGCCCTCGACCAGGTCGAGGCGGCCGGGCCACTGGGTCCGATGCCGGTTGTCGTGCTGACTGCCAGCGTGAAGTTCGCCGAGCTGGTGCCGCAGTACATCGACGACGGCCTGGTGCCCCCGGACCGCATCCCTCGCGACTTCGGCGAGGTGATCGACCGGACCAACACCGCCGCCCAGACCGAGCTCGCCGGGTACTTCCCCGGGTCGGTGCACATCACCGACACCGACTCAGGGCACAACATCATGATCGACAACGCCCCGGTGGTCATCCAGGCGATCGAGGACGTCGTCGCCGCCGTGCGGGCCGGCCGCACCACGCTCACCGGTGGCGACGACCACATCGCCCTGGCGCTGGACGTCGTCGGTCAGAAGCTGTTCCTGGAGTGCAGAGGCACCGGGAGCCCGACGGTGGTCCTGCAGTCCGGCTACGGGAACGCCGGCGACATCTGGAGCCTCACTGACACGACGTCGCCGGCGGTGTTCCCCGCCCTCGCCGAGACGAACCGGGTCTGCATCTACGACCGGCCCGGGTCGATGATCACCACGACGAACGCCGGCGGTACCCCGGCCCTGGGCGAGACGCCCCGCCCCGGCCGCAGCGGTTCGGTACCCACGCCCCGCGACCCCGCCGACGTGGTCACCGAGCTCCACGACCTCCTGGCCGCCGCCGACGTGCCGGGGCCCTACGTGCTCGTCGGGCACTCGCTCGGCGGTGCGTTCGACCTCCTCTACGCGCGCACCTACCCAGACGAGGTCGCCGCGCTGGTGGTCGTCGACTCCCCGCTCCCGCCGGACCGGGACCTCGTCGGCCCGAGGTGTGGGAGAGCGTGCGGACGATGGCCCTCGATCCGAGCCTGGTGCCCGGCTACGAGCTCGAGTCGTACGACATCGGCACCCTGTTCGATGAGATCGAGGCGGCCGGGGCGCTGCCGGACATCCCGGTCGTCGTCGTCCGGCGGGGCGGACCCAACATGAGCAACGACCCGCTCCCCGAGGGCTCGCCGCTCACCGAGGCCGAGGTCGATGCGATCAACGACCGCGGAGTGGGAGGGCCAAGCGCAGTGGGCGGCCAGCGTGCCCGGCGCCGAGGTGATCACCGTCCCCGACACCACCCACTACGTCCAGAACCAGCGACCCGACGCCGTCGTCGAGGCGATCCGAGCGGCGATCGCCCGCACCTGATCGAGCACCGACCGCTGCAGCGTCCCACGGCGGCCCATCCGGCTCGCCAACTGCCCACGGCGGCGCCGAGAATGGTGCCGTGGTCGTGCCCCCGCCGATCGTCTACGACGACGCGCTGCGTCAGCGCATCGTGACGAACCTCGCTCATCACGAGCGGCGCGTGATCGCCCTCGACGAGCGGCGCCACGCCGCAGTCGCCGTGGTGCTCGTCGACTCGACCGAGGGCGAGGACAGCGTCGACCCGCACCCGCCGGAGCGCGAGGTCATGGACAGGATCCCGGGCGGCGCCCGCGGCATGGACGGTCGGATGAGGCTCGTGTCGGGAGGTGCGAGCTTCCTGCTGTGCCGCCGCGCCGCGGGACTCAACCGGCACGCCTCACAATGGGCCCTGCCGGGCGGACGCCTCGACGATGGCGAGTCCGCATCCGTTGCAGCGCTCCGCGAGCTCGACGAGGAGCTCGGCG
Organism: uncultured Acidimicrobiia bacterium; assembly: GCA_963774125.1. Classification (GTDB taxonomy): domain Bacteria; phylum Actinomycetota; class Acidimicrobiia; order Acidimicrobiales; family Ilumatobacteraceae; genus JALZMG01. The sequence continues at coordinate 1,189,386 of CAVZDR010000005.1, read as the reverse complement.
TGCGGCTCGAGCCGGACAGCGTGCTCGGGATGCTCGACGACTACCCGACCCGCTCCGGCTACGTGATCACACCGGTCGTGCTGTGGGGCGGAGGTCGTCTCGAGCTACGGCCCGATCCGCGGGAGGTGCTGGCGGCGTACCGAATCGGCCTCCACCACCTGTGCCGCGACGACTCTCCGCAGTTCGTCGACATCCCGGAGAGCGACCGACCGGTCGTGCAGGTGCCGCTCGGGAGCGATTTCATCCACGCACCGACGGGTGCCGTGCTCGTGCAGTTCCGGTGGCTCGCGCTCGAGGGCCGCAGCGATCCGGTCGCCGGCTTCGAGCAACCCGTGTTCGCCTGGCGCTGAGTCGCGCTCAGCGCATCAACGGCCGGTGTGGCCGAAGCCGCCGCCGCGATCCTCGCCGTCGAGTGCATCGACGACCTGCCACTCGACTTCCTCGACCCGTTGTACGACGAGCTGGGCGATGCGATCTCCCCGGTGGACCTCGTATGCCTCGTGCGGATCAGTGTTGAGGAGGACGACCTTGACCTCGCCGCGATAGGCCGCGTCGATCAGCCCGGGGGAGTTGACGACCGTGACGCCGTGACGAAGTGCCAATCCGCTGCGCGGCAGGACGAACGCGGCGTGTCCGGGCGGGATTGCGATCGAGATGCCGGTCGGCACGAGCGCCCGGCCGCCGCCCGCGACCAGGGTGGCTCCCTCCCGGGCCTGGAGGTCGAGCCCGGCGTCGCCGACGTGGGCATAGCGGGGCAGGGGAAGGTCAGGGTCGAGCCGCACCACCGGGACCGCCAACCGATCGTCGCCTGCGTCCATGGCCTCGGGATGCTACGGAGTGCTCGATGGCTAGTCTCGCCGTCGATGTCGCGGCCGCCGTCCGTCGATGCGTTGGCGCGATCGCTGGCAGCGTCGGGACTCCCGCACCCACTGCTCGTCGACGTGGCGCGTCAAGCCATCGCCGATGGTGCCGTGGAGGATGCGGCCGCACGCGGTGGAGGCATTACGGCGCACGTTGCTGACGCCCGTCGTCAACGCCACCGGCGTCCTGCTGCACACGAACCTTGGTCGCGCGCCGGTGTCGTTCGCGCAGACGGCGCGCGCCGAATCGCTCGAGCTCGACCTGGAAACCGGCGAGCGAGGGTCTCGGCAGCGCGGAGTCGGCTCGTTGCTGGCGCGGCTGTGCGGCGCCGAGTCGGCGATGGTCGTCAACAACAACGCTGCCGCCGTGTTGCTCGTGTTGGCGGCGCTGGCCGCCGGCCGCGACGTGCCGGTGAGCCGGGGCGAGAGCGTCGAGATCGGTGGCGGGTTCCGCGTCCCCGACGTCATGGAGCAGTCGGGCGCGCATCTCGTCGACGTCGGAACGACGAACCGCACGAGGCTGGCGGACTACCGACGCGCGATCACCGGCGAGGGCGCCGACGTCGCCCTCGTGCTGAAGGTCCACCGCAGCAACTTCCGGCTCGACGGGTTCGTGGAGGAGACGACGGTCGCCGAGCTGGCGACGCTCGGGCCGCCGGTCGTCGCTGATCTCGGCAGTGGCCTCGTCGATGCGACATGCCCGTGGCTCCCGGGTCCGCCGCCGAAGTGGCTGGCCGAGGAGCCGGCTGCACGTCAGACCCTGGCCGCCGGTGCCGCGCTCGTGACGTTCAGCGGTGACAAGTTGTTCGGCGGCCCGCAGGCAGGCGTGATCGTGGGGCGAGCCGAGCTGATCGAGCGCTGCGGCAAGCACCCGCTGGCGCGCGCGATGCGTCCGGGCGGTCTCGTGCTCGCCGTGCTCCAGCAGCTGGCGCTGGCGTACCTTGCCAGGGACGTCGTCGACACAGCGCCGTTCTGGCGGATGGCGACGACACCGCTGGAGGAGCTGACCCGTCGCGCCGACGCTGTTGCTGCGGCGACCGGCGCTCAGCGGGTCACGACCGAGTCGGTCCCCGGTGCGGGGTCGGCACCCGGCTCAACGATCCCGTCGGTCGGCGTGGCCGTCGACGGAGACCGGCTGGCCGAGCTGCGGGCGCACGATCCACCGGTGATCGCGAGGACGGTCGACGAGCGCACCGTGCTCGACCTGCGCACGGTCGATCCCGCCGACGACGCGGTCCTCATCGCCGCGCTGCGGGTCGTCGAGTCGAACCTGAGCCTTACGTCGGAAGAGCCTCCCACCAGGCTCGCCAGCGCGCCGCCCGCTCGGCGTTGTCACCGGCGTACGTGGTGAGCGTGATCGCTGCCCCGCCCGACGGTGCGATGGCGAAGATCAGCAGACCGGGTCCCCACGCATCCACGGTGAGACCGAGCTGCAGCCGCGAGCGGAACCACACCTCACCGGCGAGCACCTCACCGGCGACGGACGCCTCATAGTGCGCGCCGGGATCACCGGAGACGTCGGCCAGCTCGCGGGCAGCGCGCCGAGTTGGTCCCTCTGCAGGTGGATCGTCGCCCGCTGCTCGCCCCAGTGAGCGGCGAGGGCGAAGCGCAGCTGCTGCAGGAAGCTCAGCCAGCCCTCGTCGACGTCGTCGTACCACGCGTCCCAGTCCATCGCCTCCGCGGCGGCGGCCGTCGGCGTCACCCTCGTGACCCGCACGATGGTCTGGGCTCCGTCTGGGACGAGCGAGAAGAGGTGCCCGCCGATGTGCAGCGTGCGGTCTGCCTCCGAGGCGACCACTCCCTCGCCGTAGATCAGGCGGATCTCGTCGTCGAGACTGCCCTCGCCGCCCTCGGTCTCCCAGCCGTGCCACTCGCGGACCTGCTCGAGGTTCCGGAACGCATCCCACACCGTCTCGACCGGAGCCGGCAGCGTGATCGTGATGACGGGTTCGGTCATGGCTCGGGATCCTCCTGATCGTTGCCGTGGGGTGTCGGATGGCCACCGACGACGATGCGGTACTGGCGACCACCCGCATGGTGATGCCGACTGACGAGCGTGGCGAGGGCGTCGGCGAGCTCCGTCGTGAAAGCCTCGACGTCGGTGGGGTGAGCGAACGCCACGTCGGTCTCCAGGGTGAACGTCATCAGCCGACGCTGCCTGCGGTCGGCGGCGGCCTGCATGCGGCAGACGTCGCGCACGATGGCGCTGGCGGTCGCGACGAGGTGTTCGGCGGCGAAGCGGTCGCCGACCTGTGCGTGGGCGATCGGCGGCTGGATGACTGCCGGGTCGACGATGAACGCTCCGGCGACGGCGCGCACGATGCGCTCCGTGCAGCCGCGCCGGCGCCGCTCTTCGACGAGCTCGACGAGGCCCGCCCGTTCGAGCGTCCGGACGTGGTAGTTGACCTGCTGACGCGTCAGGCCCAGCTCGTCGGCGATCTGCGTCGCCGACGACGGCTGCTGCAGTGCTTGCAGCACGCGCTGGCGCACGGGCGACAGCGCCAGGTGGACCCGCCGCGGGTCCTCGACCAGGGCGAGCGGTCGCTCGTGGACGGCATCGGTCACCGTCTCCAACCTAGATTTGACAATTTCGACTGTCAAATAGCGGTCAGCCGGTGAAGCCGCCCGGGGAGGATGCCAAGCTGCCGGCATGCGGGTCATTGCCACGGCGGGACACGTCGACCATGGCAAGTCGTCGCTCGTCATGGCGCTCACCGGCACCGACCCCGACCGTCTGGAGGAGGAGCACCGCCGCGGCCTGACCATCGACCTCGGGTTCGCCCACACGACCGTCGCTGACGACGTCGGGGCCGAGGCGATCGCCTTCGTCGACGTGCCCGGCCACGTGCGATTCCTGCGCAACATGCTGGCCGGTGTCGGAGGCGTCGACGCCTGCCTCTTCGTCGTGGCCGCCACCGAGGGATGGAAGCCACAGAGCGAGGAGCACCTGCGCATCCTCGAGCTCGTCGGCGTCCACCACGGCGTGATCGCACTCACCAAGGTCGACGTCCTCGACGATGCGGACCTCGTCGACTTGGCCATGCTCGAGGTCGCCGAGCGAGTCGCCGGAACGTTCCTCGCCGGTGCGCCGATCGTGCCCGTCGCTGCGCCGAGCGGCGTCGGCCTCGGCCGCTTGGGCGCCGAGCTGGCCGGGCTGGCCCGCCGCACACCTGCGTCGCCGGATCGCGGGCGACCCCGCCTGTGGATCGACCGCGTCTTCGCGGCACGTGGCAGCGGGACGGTGGTCACTGGCACGTTGACCGACGGTGCGGTCGAGGTCGACGAGCACGTGGTGATCGAACCGGTGGGGAAGCGGGCCCGGGTGCGGGCCATCCAGACGCTCGGCGCGCCGGTCGAGCGCATCGGACCGGGCAACCGCGTGGCACTGAACCTCGCTGGTGTCGACCGCCACGAGCTGACGCGCGGCGACGTGGTCGTCACGCTGGGACGATGGCGGCGCGACGCGTGTCGTCGATGCCTCGCTCGCCGTGCTGCGCTCGCTCGATCACGAGGTGTCGCGCCGCGGTGCCTACCTCGCCTACGTCGGGTCGGGAGAGCACTCCGTGCAGCTGCGCGTGCTCGGCGCAGCCGAGCTGGCGCCAGGCGCGACCGGTGCGGTTCGCCTGCACCTCGACGCCGCGCTGCCTCTGCTGCCCGGCGACCGGTATGTGCTCCGCGAGACCGGGCGGGACGAGACCGTCGGAGGCGGTGAGGTGCTCGACATCGCTCCCGTGCTGACGGCATCGAAGGCGCGGCCCGATCGCGACGTCGATCGGGTGATCAGCGAGCGAGGCTGGGTCGACGTCGACGAGCTCGAACTGCTCACCGGGGAGCGCCGGCAGCCGACGGTCGGCCACTGGGTCGTCGCGCCGTCTGCGCTGGTCACCGACGAGGAGGCCCTGCGCGCCAGCTTGGCGGCGGCGGGTGACGCCGGCCTCGAGCTGGCCGGGCTCGACGATCGCCAGCGGGCCTTGCTCGCCGGATTCGAGGACGTGGCCGTGACCGGCATGACGGCGCGTGCCGCCGGCGTGCGCGATCCGCTCGCCGAGCATCCCGTCATCGCCACGCTCGCAGCCGCAGGGCTGGCGCCACCTGAACCGAGCGGCGCGACGAGGTCCGAGCTCCGTGAGCTGGAGCGGCGCGGCGTGCTCGTCGAGCGCGACGGCCAGTGGTTCCACGTCGACGCGATCGTCACCGCCACCGACCTCGTGGCTCACCTCCTCGCGACCGAACCGGACGGGTTCACGGTGAGCCAGTTCCGCGAGGCCGCCGGCATCACCCGCAAGCACGCCGTACCGCTCCTCGCCGAGCTGGACGCCCGGGGCATCACCCGTCGCCGCGGCGATCTCCGCATCGCCGGCCCGCGCATGCCTCAGCGATGAGCGATGAGTGGTCATGCGGCGCACATCGCTCATCGCGGTGGCGCGACCAGCGCGTCAGGCGATGCGGCGAACTGTTCGGCGTTCGTCCTTGGTCAGGCCACCCCAGATGCCGTAGCGCTCATCGGCGGCGATGGCGTACTCGAGGCAGCGCTGCCGCACCGGACACGCGACGCAGATCGACTTCGCCCGGCGCTCCCGGGCGAGCCGCTCGTGCTTGGCCTCGTTGTGCATCGGTGGATAGAAGTCCGTGCCGTCGCCCGTCCGGCACGCCCCGTGCTGCTGCCACTTCAGGTCCATCCTCTTCGTCCCGTCCACATCGCGAGAACCTAAGAACGGCATTCGGCGCGAGCAACGGCGCGCGGCTCGTGTTCACGCAGGCTTCACCCGCTGGTTACACCGTCATGACTCTGCACGTCGCCGTTCACGGTGGTCTCTGGCTGCTCCCTCCAGCGGCTCGACCTCGAGGGTGACGCCGTCGATGGCGACGACGCGCACCTGTTCGCCGGCTGGCACGGGCGTGGCCCGGTTGGTGCGCGCCCGCCAGCGGGCGCCACGGACGGTGACGACACCATCCGGATCGACGGCATCGATCACCTCGCCGAGCTCGCCCACCATCCAGTCCCGACCGATCGTCGGCGTTGCGAAGCGGCTCCGCACCATCGACGGCATGCCGACGATGAACGCCAGTGCCACGCCGCCGATGCCGGCGAGCAGGGTGATCCATGAGGGTCGCAGCGTCCCTCCGGCGATCGGCTCGAACAACCAGAAGCTGCCGACGGCCGTCAGGACGATGCCGACCCCGGTCCAGGTGCGGGGGATGCCGACTTGCACGTCGACGGCGAACGCCAGCATCGCGGCGACCAGCAGTGCGACGGCCCACCCACGTGCCGGAAGCGTGGCCAGCCCCGTGCACGCCAGCACGACGCACACCGCACCGACGACGCCGGCGACGCCGATGCCGGCGGTGAAGAACTCGAACACGAGCAGGGCCATCCCGATCAGCAACAGCAGGTACGTCACGGCCGGGCTGGCCACGGTGTGGAAGAGCTGGTCGATCAACCCGAGCTTCGAGAAGCGCACGGTCGCCGTCGTGTCGCGCCGCACCGTCCCGTCGTCGAGCACGACCTCTTCGGTCGTCTCCAGCACGGCCCCCGCTTCCTCGTAGCCGTCGAGCGCATTGACCATGCTGACGATCGTCGGGATGCCCTCGTCGGAGATGCGTTGGCGGAACACCTCCAGCCGGCGGGCGTCGGTCAGCCCCAATGAGCCGTCGAGCAGCGCCGATTCGGCGGCGCCGAAGTCGACGGCGACGCCGTTCGGGCTGAGCGGCACGCCCGTGTAGCCCACGCGTGCGCCAGGCGCCATGCCCGTGACGTCGGCGACCGCCAACAGCTGCGCCGGCGTGCCGTAGAGGCGAGCTCCCGACGGCCCGACCCAGACGGCGACGGGCAGCGGGGCGTCGGCGACACGCTCGAGCAGCGACTCGATCTCGTCGCGCCCGACCACGGCCCCGCGGCTGTTGACCTGCAACACGAGGGCCTGGGCCCCGTCGGCATCCGAGCGCTCGATCGCGTCGTCGATGGCGTTGATCACGATCGGATCGAACAGACCGCTGACCTGCAGCACGTCCACCGTTCCGAGGTCGGTCCCCGGGTCGTCGTCCTGCCGGGCGGCTGCAGGATCGCCCCACATCGCGAGCACTCCCGCGGTGCTCAGCAGGCCGATCGCTAGTCTGCGCAAAGGTGCCTCCGGAAGCCGTCGATCCAGTACCGCTGCTGACCGCCTCCCGAGTGACGATCGTGGCGGGGAAGGGAGGGGTCGGCAAGACCACGGTAACGGCGGTCCTGGCGAGGGCGGCCGCGGATGCCGGTCAGCGCGTGCTCGCCATCGAGCTCGACGGCAAGCCGGTGCTGCCCGAGCTGCTCGGCGAGCTCTCGTGCCAGGAGATCTCCGCCTCCAAAGCCCTGGAGGAATACCTCCGCGATCACGGGTTCGGGCGCGTCGCCAAGCGGCTCTCGACCTCCGGGGTGATCGACGTCGTGGCGACCGCCGCTCCAGGCATCCACGACATCGTCGTGCTCGGCAAGATCAAGCAGCTCGAGCGCAGCGGTGAGTGGGACGTCATCGTCGTGGATGGGCCGGCGGCCGGACACGCCGTCACGTTCCTCACGTCGGCGGCCGGCCTCCACGACGCGGTCCGCAGCGGACCGGTGCGGGTCCAGGCCGACGAGGTCCTCGAGCTGCTCCGCGACCCGACTCGTGCCCAGGTCGTGCTCGTGACGCTGCCCGAGACAACGCCGGTCAACGAGGTCATCGAGACCGCCTACGCGCTGGAGGATCGTGTCGGTGTGCGGCTCGGTCCACTCGTCGTCAACGGCGTCGATCGGCCGGCTGTGCGGGTGCCGCGCTCGTACCGGGTCGAGGACCCGGCGGCCGAGCTGCTGGCCGAGGCGGCACGGTTCCGCCGGGCTCGGCTGGAGCTGCAGGAGACCGAGATCGAGCGGCTACGGAGCACCCTGCCTCTCGAGCAGTGGCAGCTGCCGCTGCTCCCGGTTGCAGGGATGGCCGCCGTGGAAATCGCCCAGCTGGCAGCGGCGCTGCGGAACGCCGCGTGACTCCTTCGTTGGCGCCGGTTCTCGACGGCGCCGACGTGATCGTCTGCTGCGGGTCGGGTGGCGTCGGCAAGACGACCACCGCGGCGGTGGTCGGTCTGCACGCCGCTCGCGCGGGACGCAAGGTCGTCGTGGTGACGATCGACCCTGCCCGCAGGTTGGCCGACGCCCTCGGGCTGCCCGACGGCCTGGCCGCCGAGCCGCAACGAATCGAGCTGGACCGTCGTGCCCGGGGCGACGGGTCGGGCGAGCTGTGGGCGATGATGCTCGACACGGCAACGGCCTTCGATGCGCTCGTCCGGCGCAACGCAACGGACGAGGAGCAAGCCGAGCGGATCCTCGCCAACACCTTCTACAAGAACATCTCGGGGTCGCTCAGCGGGACCCAGGAGTACATGGCGGCCGAGACGTTGCACCTCCTGCACGACGACGACCGCTTCGACCTCGTCGTCGTCGACACGCCACCGAGCCGCAACGCCCTCGACTTCCTGGAGGCGCCGGGGGTGCTGGCCCGCTTCCTCGATCACCGGCTCTTCAAGCTGCTGATGCTGCCGGCGCGGCGCGGCATGCGGGTCGTCAACGCGGCAACGCAGCCGCTGCTGCGCAGCATCGGCAAGGTCGTCGGCTCCGACGTGCTGGCCGACGCCGTTGCCTTCTTCCAGGCGTTCGCCGGCATGGAGCAGGGCTTCCGGCAGCGGGCCGACGCCGTCATCGATCTGCTGCGCTCCGACGCCACCCGTTACGTCGTCGTCGCGTCGCCGCATCGGGACACGGTGACCGAGGCAGCCTGGTTCACCGAGCAGCTCTCCGGGCAGGGCATCCAGCGAATCGTCGGGGTCGCCAACCGGGTCCATCCGGCGTTCGGTCCGGGCAGCGCGGCGGACGCCCGCAAGCAGGCGGCAGCCGCCGAGTCCGATGGCGACGCCCGGCGGGCTGCGTTGTGGGGCAACGTCGCCGAGCTGCGGGCGCTGTCCGAGTCGGCGCGTGACGAGCTCGAGCCGTTCGCCGAGTTGCTCGGCGAACCGCTGGTCGCCGTGCCGCTGCTCTCCGAGGATGTGCACGACATCGAGACGCTGGGTGAGATCCGCCGCTGGTTGTTCCCCGAGTGACGGCGGGTAGCGGTCGAATCGCTGCCGTTAGTCTTCGCGACGATGCGCGCCCTCCTGGCCACCGACGCTCCATGGCTGGTCGACGAGCTCGTCGCCGCGCTCGGCGGTCCGGACACGTCGTTCACGGTCGTGTCGGAGGGCCGCGAGGTGGCCAAGGTCGTTGCCGCCAACGACGGTGCGACCTACGACGTCGGGATCTTCGACCTGCAGATCGGCTCGATGGGCGGCATGGCGGTGACGATGTCGCTGCGGCTGGACGAGTCGGCCGGATCGGTGCCACGCGTGCCGGTGGTGATGCTCCTCGATCGGTTCGCCGACGTGCACCTGTCGCGCCGCAGCGGTGCCGACGGGTGGCTGGTCAAGCCGCTCGACCCGCTGCGCATCCGCCGTGCAGTGCGCGCCGTCACGTCGGGGGGCACATACCGGGAAGGCTTCGACGAGGTGCAAGCCGGTAGGCTCAGGCCGCTACGGGGTGTAGCGCAGCTTGGTTAGCGCGCCACGTTCGGGACGTGGAGGCCGGGAGTTCAAATCTCCCCACCCCGACTCGCACTTCGCGGTCTAGGGCTCGTGTCGACGGAGAGCAGCGCCGCCTCGTAGGCGGCGCGCAGCTGATCGCTCGCACGCGGTGCGTCCGGGTCGGGGCGCGGGACGCCGAGGTGGAGCTCGCGCAGTTCGTCGATCATCGCCGCCACGAGCTCGGGGCCCCCGTCGCGAAGCAATTCGGCGCGGACCCGTAGGCGGCGCTCGCCGTGGCGGTGGGCGAGGCCCCAGTTGCCGAGCGCGACCATGACCGGGAGCACCTGGATGCCCGCCTCGGTGAGCGAGTACGCCGCCCGCTGCCCACGGCGGGCGTCGTCGCGGGTGAGCAGCCCGGCGGCCACGAGCTGCTTGAGGCGGCTGGCGAGGATGTTGGTGGCGATGCCCTCCTCGGAGCCGGCGATCAGCTCGCGGAAGTGGCGGCGGTTGCCGAACATGATGTCGCGCAGCACGAGCATCGCCCACGGGTCGCCGAGCACCTCGACGGCGGCGTTGATCGGGCATCCCGAGCGTGGGGCGGTGTCCATGCGCTCCTCCAAAGTGCTTGCAATCTGCCACTGCTTTCGCTACGGTTAGCCGCAAGCAGTTGCACATCGCAACCACTCGACTCGCTCGGGAGGCAGCCATGTCCCAGGTCCGTGTCCACAACTTCTCGATCTCCCTGGACGGGTTCGGGACCGGCGACGGCATCACGTTCGACGCCCCGTTCGGTCACGCCGGGGAACGCCTGCACGAGTGGATGTTCGCCACCCGGTTCTGGCGCTCGATGGTCGGCGAGACCGGTGGCACCGCGGGTGTCGACCACTCGTTCGCCGAACGCCATCGGCCTCGGCATCGGTGCCGAGATCATGGGCCGGGGCAAGTTCGGCGCGCAGACCGGCCCGTGGACCGATGTCGGCACCGACGACGAGTGGCGCGGCTGGTGGGGGCCGAACCCGCCGTTCCACACGCCGGTGTTCGTGCTCACGCACCACCCGCGCCCGTCGATCGAGATGGAGGGCGGCACCGTGTTCCACTTCGTCGACGCCAGCCCGCAGGAGGCGCTCGACCTCGCCCGGGAGGCAGCCGGCGACCTCGACGTGCGCATCGGCGGTGGCCCGACGGTCGTCCGCGACTTCCTCGCCGCCGACCTCATCGACACGCTCCACGTCGTGCAGGTGCCGATCCTGCTCGGCCGCGGCGTTCGCCTGTGGGACGGCGTCGAGGGCGTCGAGGAGCGCTACGACATCGAGGCGGTCTCGTCACCGAGCGGCGTCACCCACCTGACCTTCACACGTCGATGAATGCGATGATGCAGGCGTGCTGCTCGACGGGATCAACCACGTAGCCATCGTCACTGACGACACCGATCGTTTCATCCGCTTCTACGAGGACGTCTTCGATGCCACCGTCTCGTCCCGGGAGAACGTCGGTCCCGGGACGCTGACGTTGGTGGACATCGGCCCGCGCACGGAGCTCAACGTGTTCGAGCTGAACGGCGACGGTGCGCCCGAGGTCGCTCGTGGCTCGATGTTCAGCCACGGCCCGATCGATCACATGGGGTTGCAGGCGGCGAACCGAGAGGCGTTCGTCGAGATCCGCCGGCGGCTCATCGAGAAGGGTGCGAGCGACGGTTTCGTCACGGACTTCGGACGTGCGCACAGCGTGTTCTTCCGCGATCCCGACGGCCTCGAGGGCGAGGTGCTGCTGTGGTTGTCGCACGACGCGCCGGTCAAGCCTCCGGGCACGCCTGCCGAGGGCTACGAGAGCTAGAGCAGTAACTCGGCGATCTGCACGGCGTTCGAGCGCGGCGCCCTTGCGCAGGTTGTCGCCGGTGACGAAGAACGCCAGCCCGCGTCCACCCTCGACTCCCAGGTCCTGGCGGATCCGCCCGACGTACGTGGGGTCGCGGCCAGCCGCATCGAGCGGCGTGGGCACGTCGCTCAGCACGACACCCGGCGCGGATGCCAGCACCTCTGTGGCCCGCTCGACGGAGAGTGGCCGGGCGAACTCTGCGTTGATCGAGAGCGAATGTCCCGTGTAGACGGGCACCCGGACACAGGTCCCAGAGACGGGCAGATCGGGCAGCCCGAGGATCTTCCGACTCTCGTTGCGCAGCTTCTGCTCCTCGTCGGTCTCCCACGAACCGTCGTCGACCAACTTGCCCGCCAGCGGCAGCACGTTGAAGGCGATCGGCTTGGCGAACTTCTGCGGCGCGGGGAACGTCACCGCGTTCCCGTCGTGGGTCAGCGCGGCAGCGTCGTCGACGACCTGGCGCACCTGCTTGTCGAGCTCGTCGACACCCGCCAGCCCGGCGCCCGAGACAGCCTGGTACGTGCTGGCCACGAGCCGGACGAGCCCTGCCTCGTCGTGCAACGCCTTGAGCGCCGGCATCGCTGCCATCGTGGTGCAGTTCGGGTTGGCGATGATGCCCTTGCGAGCATCGGCGATGGCCTCGGGGTTGACCTCGACGACGATCAAGGGCACGTCCGGATCCATGCGGAACGCCGAGGAGTTATCGATCACCGTCGCGCCTGCGGCGGCGAAGCGGGGGGCAAGCTCACGTGAGGACGTTGCGCCGGCAGAGAAGAGTGCGACGTCCAGGCCGCTCGGATCGGCGGTCGCCGCGTCCTCGACGGTGATCGCGGAATCGCCCCAGGGCAGCGCCGTGCCGGCCGACCGACTCGACGCGAAGAAACGGATCTCGTCGACGGGGAACGCCCGCTCAGCGAGCAGGCGGCGCATCACGCCGCCGACCTGCCCGGTTGCTCCAACCACTGCCACACGCATGGCCGTTCAGGCTAACGAGGAGGTGATGCGGGGCTCCTGCACGTTCCAGGGGGACTGCTACGTTCCGCCCGATCGAGACCCGGCTTGGTTCCGGCGGATTGGCATTCGCACCGCGCTTCCGTGTCGAGACCATCGACGGCGAGGCCGTCTTCCTGCTCTCCGAACGCGGCCACGTCGTGCTGCGTGGCGACGCGTACCTCCGCCTGGCGCCGCTGCTCGACGGTCAGCGCGATGTGGCGGCGCTAGTGGATGCGCTCGACGGCGTCGTGCCGGCGGCCGAGGTCTACTTCGCCATCAACCGGATGCGGCAGCAGAGGTACATCGTCGACGCAGAGGTGGCTGGCGACCGGGCCGGGTGGTGGAACGACCTCGGGCTCGATGCCACCGAGGCCGAGCGGCGACTCGGCGAGGCGACCGTGGCAGTGGTCGGGTTTGGTGGGGTGACTGGCGACGCGGTCGAGGCGGGGTTGTCGTCAGTGGGGATCGAGGTCGTGGATGCGGTGGGTGAGGCCTCGGTGGTTGTGGCGGTCACGGACGACTACCTGCGTGGCGGATTGGCCGAGTTGAACGCTGCGGCGTTGGAATCGGGGCAGCCGTGGCTGCTGGTGCGGCCGGGCGGTCGGCAGTGCTGGTTGGGGCCGTTGATGCGGCCGGGGCAGTCGGCGTGTTGGGAGTGTCTGGCGCAGCGGTTGCGGGCCAACCGGGACGTCGAGCGGTTCGTGGGTCGGCGTCGTGGCACGGCCGAGCCGTTTCCGCCACCGGCTGGGGTGGTGCCGGCCGTGACGGTGGATGCGTTCGTGGCGTTGGTGGTGTTGGAGGTGTTGAAGGTGGTGGGTGGCGCGGCGGTGACGGTGGATGGTCGGGTGGTGACGTTGGAATGGCCGACGTTGAAGCGCGCCGAGCATGTGGTGGTCCGTCGCCCGCAGTGCCCGGCCTGTGGTGACCCATCACCGGCCGCACCGCAGCCCGTCGACGTGGAGTCACAACCGAAGGGGTGGTTCGTCGACGGTGGCCACCGGGCCCGGTCGCCCCACGAAACCTGGACCAGCTACCAGCACCACATCAGCCCGATCACGGGCGCGGTGAGCCAGGTGGACGAGGTCTCGCCGAAGGCGCGGCTCTACGTCTACAGCGCTGGACCGAACTTGGCCATGCCGGCGGACACCATCGGACGGCTGCGCGGGGGGCTGCGCAGTCGCAGCGCAGGCAAGGGGCGCTCACAGGACCAGGCTCGCTGCAGCGCGCTGTGTGAAGCCCTCGAGCGCTACTCGGGATGTTTGGACGGAACGGATGCCCGCCGCAGAGGCAGCTATCGGCAGCTCGGCGAGCAGGCGATCCATCCGAACGCGTGCATGCTCTGGAGCGACGCGCAATACGACCACGCGGAACGGTGGAACGAGCGCCATCCCGCACTGCACAATCGGGTTCCCGCCCGCTTCGACGAGAACGCGCTCGTCGACTGGACGCGCTTGTGGTCACTCACCGACCACGCTGTCAAGTACCTCCCCACGAGATTCTGCTTCTACGCGCGCGACGACGAGGCGAGCGAGCCGTACTTCCAGGCGGACTCCAACGGCAACGCCGCCGGCACCAGCCGCACGGAAGCGATCCTGCAGGGATTCCTCGAGCTGGCCGAACGGGACGCCGTCGCGATGTGGTGGTACCACCGCCTCCGGCGGCCGGGCGTTGATCTCGACAGCATCGGTGATCCGTACGTCGCCGATCTGCGCGCCCAGTACGCCGAACTGCATCGTGACGTCGAAGTGCTCGACGTCACGAACGACCTCGGCATCCCGACCTTCGTCGCGGTGTCATGGCGCACCGACGGAAGGGCCGAGCAGCTTGCGCTCGGGTTCGGCGCCCATCTCGACGCGCGCGTCGGTGCACTGCGAGCGCTGACCGAGCTCAACCAGATGGTCGTGTTCATGGCTGACAACGACGGGCTGGTCCCCGGCGACGACAGCGATGGCGACGATCCAGAGCTGGTGGATTGGCTGCGTTCGGCGACGCGGGCCAACCAGCCGTACCTCGTGCCCGCGGCGGTGCCGTGGCGCCGCATCTCGGATTACCCGCAGCTGGCGAGCGACGACCTCGCCGACGACGTGCGTCACTGCCAGGCCATCGTCGAGGCGAAGGGCCTCGAGCTCCTGGTCCTCGACCAGACGCGTCCAGACATCGGATTGCCCGTCGTCAAGGTCGTCGTGCCCGGCTTGCGCCACTTCTGGGCTCGCTTCGCGCCTGGTCGGCTGTTCGACGTTCCGGTTCAGCTCGGTTGGGTTCAGCGCCACGTGCCGGAAGACGAACTGAACCCGGTGACGATGTTCCTGTGACCGATATGGCGCTTGCTCCGGGCATCTCACTCGTGTTCCGCCCCGAGGTCGCGGTGCGGTTGCCGACCGACGGCCCGGCGACGGTCGAGGCACCGTGGGCGCGCATCACGCTCGGCGATGTCGGGCCGGGGTTGCGCGACGCGCTCCTGCTGCTCAGTGACGAAGGAGCACCCGAAGACGCGCTCGCCGACCACGTCGCCGAGCAGGACGGCCCGGTGGCACTCGCCACGCTGTACTACTGCTTGCGCTCCTGTACGGAGCACCGCTTCGTGTGCCACGCCGCGTCGATGGCTGGGCGGCGCACGATCACGGTCGTTCCGATGACGTCCGAGCCGATCGGGAAGCCTGCCCACGTCGACTCTGACAGCGCGGTGCCGCCTCTCCCGCTTTGCCTTCGCCCGTCGAGGCTCCGGCGGGCTCGTCATCGAGTCGCCGCTGGCGCCCGTGCGTGTGTTGCTGCATGGTCAGCAGGGCGGGGTATTGCTGGCCAGTCTCGCCGAGCCGGTCTCCGCCGCCGAGCTGCGTTCCGTGGTCGCCGGATCCACTCTCGACGAAGCGCGCGCTGCGCTCGGGGTGCTCACCGCCGCAGGGGTCGTCGGAGCGGTGGACGACGGCGGGACAATCGCCGCCGAGGAGGCGCCGACGATGCGCACCTGGGAGTTCCATGACCTGCTGTTCCACACGAGGAGCCGGCGTGGTCGCAACGACCTCGAGTACGGCGGCACGTACCGGTTCCGCGAGCAGTTGCCGCCGTTGCCGGCCCTGAAGCCGTTGACGTCGAATCGCATCACTTCGTTGCCTCGACCCGAGCAGGACGGGGCGGCCGACGATTCGTTCACTCACGTGCTCGAGGGTCGGCGCTCGACGCGGGAGTTCGCTGCGGCGCAACTCACCGCCGATCAGCTCGGCGAGCTGCTGTACCGGGCGAGCAGAGTGCGGGCTGTGCTGCCGGCTGAGGGCAACCGGCCGTACGAGGTCACTCGACGTCCGTACCCCGGCGGTGGCGCCGCTTACGAGTTGGAGCTGTATCCGCTGGTGCACCGATGCGATGGCCTGGACCCGGCGCTGTACCACTACGACCCGGGCGGTCACCAGCTCGAGCTGATCGCCGGTCGAAGCGATCTGACCGACCGGCTGCTCTCGGATGCCCAATGGTCGTCGGGGACCAAGGAGCCGCCGCACGTGCTCGTCGTCGTCGCCGCCAGGTTCGGTCGTGTCACGTGGAAGTACGGGGCGATGGCGTACGCACTGGTGCTGAAGGACGTCGGTGTGCTGTTGCAGACGATGTGTCTCGTCGCGACGTCGATGGGCATCGGCGCGTGTCCGCTCGGCGGCGGTGACGCCGATCTCTTCGCTGCCGCCGCCGGCACGGACTACTACGCCGAGACGTCCGTCGGTGAGCTCATGGTGGGCACCACGAGCTGACGAGGCGGGCGGCTTCTGGTGGCGATGTCCTACACTCCGCTTGTCCGCAGCGCGATCGGTCGTGGGGGTGAAGGTGCACGATGAATCGCCCGTGCAGCAAGCCATCGGGTCGTCGCCGAGCGCGGCGCGTCTCGACGGCAGCAGCCCGATGGTCGGAGAGCTGTCCGACGCCATGCTCGACCTCATCGTGGGCGGTCTGACGACGGACGCGGCGCTGGCTCGCGCCGCGGGCTTCGACCCGGCTCGGCTCCCGGCGCGCTGACGGGGTCGCCCGTGCAACCCGGCATCTTCCGTCAGGAAGCCCTCGACCGACTCTCGTCTCCCGAGCAGCTCGACCAGGTGATGCGGGTCGCCGACCCGAGGCGCTGGATCGCGCTGACGGCAATCGGTGTGCTGCTCATTGGCGCACTGATCTGGGGATTCGTCGGTCGCATCGAGTCGACCGTGCAAGCGGATTGCGTGATCATTCCCAAGAGCGGTACCTACGACATCGTGACCACCAGCCAAGGCACCGTCCGGGACGTGCTGGTCCAGCGCGGAGACCAGCTTGCTGCGGGTGAGCCGGTCGCCGTCGTCGAGACCATCGACGGGGCACGCACGGAAGTCCTCGCGCCGGTCAGCGGTGAGGTCATCGAGCTGCTGGCGACGTTCGGCGACTTCGTCGAGGTTGGGACAGCCCTCGTCAACTTCGATCAAGACGAAGAAGACCTGGCCGTGCTCCTGTACGTGTCGCCGTCCGTCAGCGGCGAGCTGGAGAGTGGGATGGAGGCGCACATCTCACCCGATACGGCAGCGCGCGAGCAGTACGGGTTCCTCGAGGGTCAGGTCGAGGAGATCGCTCCCTTCCCGTCGACGCGTGCCGGGATGAGGGCCCTGCTGAACAACGACACCCTGGCCGATGACCTGTTCGACGACTCGGGAGGTACTCCGGTCGAGGTCTGGGTGACACCTGATCCTGCATCAACGCCGACCGGGTTCGAGTGGTCGAATTCGGATGGTCCCGCACAGCTGCGGGCCGGCACGCTGTGCACGGCCGAGGTCGAGCTCACCGAGCGCCGCCCGCTCGAACTGATCCAGCCATGACTCGGGACCGCCCGCCCGAACTGTTGATCCATCCATGACCGAGCGACGAAAGCGCCGAGTCCGCACCCCAACGGTCCTCCAGATGGAGGCGGTCGAGTGCGGCGCCGCCTCGCTTGCCATGGTGCTCGCCTACTACGGAAGAGTCGTCCCGCTGACCGAGCTGCGCCAGACGTGTGGGATCTCGCGCGACGGCAGCAAGGCCAGCAGCATCGTGAAGGCTGCCCGTGTCTACGGGTTGACCGCCCGCGGCTTTCGCAAGGAGCCGGCTGAGCTCCGGGAGCTGACGATGCCGATCATCGTCTTCTGGGAGTTCAACCACTTCGTCGTCGTCGACGGATTCTCCAAGGGCTGCGTCCACCTCAACGACCCAGCTGTCGGGCCGCGGACGGTGACCGATGAGGAGTTCGACCGCTCGTTCACGGGCGTCGTGATGACGTTCGAGCCGGGAGACGAGTTCGTCCGCAGTGGTCGGTTCCCCAGCCTGACCGGGGCGCTGCGCCAACGTCTGGCCGGGTCACACTCCGCGCTCATCTATGGAGTTCTCGCGGGGATGGCGCTGATCATCCCCGGTCTGCTGATTCCTGCGTACGGCCGCA
Source organism: uncultured Acidimicrobiia bacterium (assembly GCA_963774125.1). Classification (GTDB taxonomy): domain Bacteria; phylum Actinomycetota; class Acidimicrobiia; order Acidimicrobiales; family Ilumatobacteraceae; genus JALZMG01. The sequence continues at coordinate 1,171,683 of CAVZDR010000005.1, read as the reverse complement.
TCTTCGTCGACGACATTCTTGTCAGCGGCCTGGAGGCCTGGCTCCGACCACTCATCGCGGCGATGGGGCTGACGGTATTTCTCCTGCTCGTACTCAGCTGGCTGCAGCAGTACATCCTGTTCCGGCTCGGCCAGAAGCTGGAGCTGAGCACGTCCGGGCGCTTCATCTGGCACGTGCTGCACCTGCCCATCGCCTTCTTCGACTTGCGCTATGCCGCCGACGTCGCATCGCGGACGCAACTCAACGAACGAGTCGCGCAACTGCTGTCGGCGCGAGTCGCGGCGAACCTCGTCAACGTCACGATGATCGCGTTCTACGCGTTCGTCATGATCCAGTACGACGTCCTGTTGACGGTCATCGGTGTTGCCATCGCTCTGCTCAACCTGGTCGCGCTGCGCGTCGAGCGCGCGGCGTCGCACGGACGCCAGCCGCCGCTTCGAGCAGGAGCAGGGCAAGGTGCTGGCCACCTCATTCAACGGCATCCAGATGATCGAGACCTTGAAGGCAGGGGGCACCGAATCCGATTTCTTCGCCCGCTGGGCGGGGTTCCAGGTCAAATCCATCCGCGCCGAGCAGGACCTCGCCGTCACGACGGGCTACGTGAGCGTCGTGCCGACGCTGCTCAGCGGCCTGACGACGGTGGCCATCCTGATCGTCGGCGGCGAGCGCGTCATCAGCGGCACGTTGAGCATCGGCGCGCTCGTGGCCTTCCAGTACCTGATCGCCGCGTTCAGCGCTCCCGTCAATGGCCTGGTGAACCTGGGCGGCGAGCTCCAGGAGATCCATGCCGGCATGGTCCGGCTCGACGACGTGCTCAGCTATCCAACTGATCCGACGCTCGCCCCACACCCTCCGGGCGCGTCTGGCGATCCGCTGACCCGACTGGTCGGCGCCTTCGAGCTGCGCAACATCACGTTCGGCTACAGCCGGCTGGACCCGCCGTTGATCGAGGACTTCAATCTGTCCGTCCGCTCCGGCGCGCGGGTCGCGCTGATCGGCGGCTCAGGCAGTGGGAAGTCGACGATCGCTCGGCTCCTTTGCGGGCTCTATCAACCCTGGAGCGGTGACGTCCTCTTTGACGGTCAGCCGAGGACAAGCCATTCCCGGGAGGTGATGGTCAACTCACTGGCCCTCGTCGATCAAGAGATCGTGATGTTCGAGGGATCCGTCATGGAGAACATCACGCTGTGGGACGAGACGGTCCCCGACCGAGACGTCGTGCGGGCAGGGCGTGACGCGGAGATCCATCACGACATCGCGTCGCGGGCCGGGGGCTACAGCAGCCGTGTGGCCGAGGGCGGAGGAAACTGGAGCGGCGGGCAGCGGCAACGCCTGGAGATCGCGAGGGCGCTCGTGGCCGATCCGTCCATCCTCGTTCTGGACGAGGCGACAAGCGCGCTCGACCCGACGACCGAGGAGTTCATCGACGATCGCCTCCGGCGGCGCGGATGCACGTGCCTCATCGTGGCCCACCGCCTGAGCACGATCCGCGACTGCGATGAGATCGTGGTCCTCGAACGGGGCAAGATCGTGCAGCGCGGGACTCATGACGAGCTGATCGGCCAGGGTGGTCTCTATACCGATCTGATCGCCGCGGCATGAGCGAGCGGTCCCTCGATTCTGCGGAAGATCTGGTGTCACCGGTGACCCTGACCGGGAGTCAAAACCGCCTCGAACTGGCCGGCAACCGGACATTGCTGCTCGATGATCCGGCCGCCGCCTGGGCGGTCACCTCCGGTACCGCCTACGTGTTCGCCGTCCCCGTCGAGGGCGGGGTGTCGGTCGGTGGCCGCGAGTTCGTGTGCCAGGTCGATGCGGGGAGCGCATTGTTCGGCATGTCGGTCGGGGACGCTCGCGTCGCCCTCCTCGCCGTCGGCCGGCCCGGGACGTTGCTCGAGCGACTGGACCACGATGACGAGCGCCTCATCGCAGGCTGGGTCCACGCGCTGTCGTCGGCCATCGGGGATCCGGCACCGCGTGACGTCGTCGAGGTTTCGGCCGACCGGCCCACCGACACCGTTGACGGCGCGGCGTACCAGCCCCGTGTCGATCTGCTCTGGGCGACCGTCACAGCAGGCACCATGCAACTGCAAGGCGTCGGTGACGCCGTGATCGATGCCACATCGGGACCGTTGCCGCTCTCGTCGGCGACGTGGCTCCGGTCGGTCGGCACGGGTGGAATCGCGCCTGAGGGCGCGCCCGGGTCGCTCGATGCCTTCCATCGCGTCTTCCTCGCTGCACTGGCGAGCCGACTGGAGAGCACGAGCGAGGCCCGCGCCGCCCGCTCGCGCGTCCGCCTGGCCGCCGACGATGCGATTCTCGATGACGGGCTCAGCGACCTCCTCAGCTTCTTCGAGGACGGCGCCATCCCGGTTGACCACGTGGGCGCCCGCGTCGCTGTTGCCGACCCCCTGCTTGCCGCCTGCCGACTCGTGGGTGGTGCCCTCGGCGTCGACGTCGAAGCGCCACCGGCCTGGCAAGCGGGCGGCCGTGACAGCCTGGCGGCGATCGCACGCGCCTCGCACTTGCGTCTCCGCCAGGTGACGCTCGACGGGGAATGGTGGCGCTCGGCGAGCGGCCCGATACTCGGCTTCGACGCCGGCAGCCGCCAACCCGTCGCGCTGCTTCCGAAGTCTGCGCGGTCGTACCAGGTCGTCGACCCCGCGACGGGGAGCCGAAGAGCGCGTCACCGCAGAGGTGGCGGCGTCACTCTCCGTCATCGCCTACTCGCTGTACCGGCCGTTTCCCCAGCGGTCGCTCGGCGTCGTCGATCTGTTGCGCTTCGGTCTGCGCAAGGGCGGCAGTGACCTGTGGATGATCATCGTGATGGGTGTGCTCGGCGGGCTGCTCGCGCTGGTTGTGCCGATCGCCACCGGGCTCCTTTTCAACCGCTTCATCCCGGCCAGTGACGGCGGCGGCGTCGTGCAGGTGGCCATTGCGATGCTGCTCAGCGTGGGGGCGATCACGGCGTTCCAGCTGACACGTTCGATCGCCGTCGCACGACTCGGTGCGCGGATGGACCTGTCGTTGGAGGCGGCCGTTTGGGACCGCCTGCTCGGGTTGCCCGTGCCGTTCTTCCGCGACTACTCGTCCGGCGATCTGGCCCTGCGGGCCACCAGCATCGACCGCGATGCGGCGTGCGCTCAGCGGGGTCGTCACCACAGCAGTGCTCGGCGCTGCGTTCTCCGTCTTCAGCTACGCACTGCTCTTCGTCTACGACGTTCGCTTGGCGCTGGTGGCGACCGTGCTGCTAGCGGGCGCACTGCTACTCGGTTTGGTGATGCTCGTGGTTCAGGTTCGCGACCGCCGCAAGGCCAACGCCGTCCGTGGTCACCAGATCGGCCTCGTGTTCGAGATGCTCAACGGCATCTCGAAGCTGCGCGTGGCCGGGGCCGAGGCGAGGGCGTTCTCGGTTTGGGCACGGTTCGTGCCTGGAGCATCTGGGCGGCGGGCCGATCTGGCCGCTGTCCAGGTCAACGTGGTGTATGCCGCGCTGCCGCTCGTGGCACTGCTGGTGATCTTCCCGCTCGCCGTCAGCGGCACGGATCTCACCGCCGGTACGTTCCTCGCCTTCAACGCTGCATTGACGCAGGTCATCACGGCGGTCGTGCTGCTCGGAACGTCGCTGTCGGCGGTCGCCCAGATCGTCCCGCTGTACGAGCGGGTCAAGCCGATCCTCGTCACGCTGCCCGAGGTCGATGACGCCCGCAGCGACCCGGGTGAGCTGAGCGGTGACATCGAGTTCAGCGAGGTCACGTTCCGCTATGCCACCGACGCACCGATCGTCCTCGAGAGGATCTCCTTTCGTGCGCGCCCCGGAGAGTTCGTGGCCCTCGTCGGCTCATCGGGCTCCGGCAAGTCCACCATGCTGCGACTGCTGCTCGGCTTCGAGTCTCCGGAGAGCGGAAGCATCCACCTCGATGCCCAGGACCTGGCCGCCCTCGACCTGCAGGCGGTGCGCCGGCAGATGGGCGTCGTGCTCCAGGCCGGCAAGCTGGCGTCGGGCAGCATCTACCAGAACATCGTCGGTTCGTCGCCGTACACGCTCGACGATGCCTGGGAAGCGGCGCGCAGCTCCGGGCTCGATGAGGACATCCGCCAGATGCCGATGGGCATGCACACGATGGTGATGGAGGGTGGCAGCGGGATCTCGGGCGGGCAACGGCAGCGGTTGCTGATCGCGAGGGCGATCATTGCCAAGCCGCGGATCCTGCTGTTCGACGAGGCGACGAGCGCGCTCGACAACCGCACGCAAGCCGTGGTCACCGACAGCCTGGCGCGCCTCAAGGCGACCCGAGTCGTCATCGCGCACCGATTGAGCACCGTCATCCACGCCGACCAGATCCACGTGGTCGAGGCCGGACGCGTTGTCGAACACGGAACGTATGAGGAGCTGATGGCACATCAGGGACCGTTCGCCAGACTCGCCGCGCGACAGCTGGCTTGACGATGACCACGCAGCTCACACCGGCACCGCGGGGTCAGGTCGCCGACCAACTGTGGGCCGACCTCACACGAGAGCTGCCGGCCTCGGACCTCGAGCGGATCCGCGGTGGTCTCGACGTGTGGGCCGGTGAGCGTGCCGCCGACCTGGCGCCTGGGCAGCGCTACATGTTCGACCTCTTCATGCCGGGGCTTCCCTCGTCGCCGTGGAGCGACGTTGGGGAGTTCGCGTTCGCGCCTCTGCTCGAGGAGCACTACGACGAGTTGCGAGGGGAGCTCGACGATGCGATCTCGAGTGGCCTTCCAATGCAGCCGTTCGGGCGGTCGCCCGACGGCACACCGCTGCTTCGCGGTCGCGTGGATCCCGGGTGGAGAGAGATCAAGCTGCACTGGCTGAACCGGCCCGTTGCGGCGAATTGCGAACTGCTGCCTCGTGCGGCGGCGGTCATGGAAGCAGTTTTTGCCGAGACCAAGGTTCTCTCGCTGTTCTCCTATCTCGCGCTGGAGCCGGGGCGCGGAGTGGCGAGCACACTGATCCCATCAACGCGTTGGTGTCCTGCCACCTCGGCCTACACGTCCCGCCTGGGTGCGGGCTGCGTGTGGCGGGTGAGTCGCGGTCATGGCTCCAGGGTCGGTGCATCGCCTTCGACAACAGCTATCCACACGAAGCCTGGAACGATCACACGACGCAGACTCGGATCGTTCTGGCCGTGCACGGGCCGCACCCAGATCTCAGCATGGTGGAACGTGAAGCGCTGGCGTGGCTGGCGCAGCGACTGCTGGCAGCGGATCGCCCATGACTCTGGCTCCCGACTGGAGCGCCTTCGACTGGTTGATCGCCCCGCTCGACCGGGCGATGTTCCTGGAGGAGGTCTGGGAGCGTCGCCCGCAAGCCATCCACCGCGCCGATCCCGGGTACTTCTGCTCGCTCGTCGGTCGCGCCGACGTCGACACGATCGCCCGGACGATCCGTGTGCGGCCGGTGGAGGCGGACCAACAGCTGCAGGAGCTGCGCGTGGTCCGTTTCATCGACGGCGCGCCGCAGAGCGAGCCGGTCGTCGCCGACGCCGACGGCAGCCCAAACCTGTATCAGCTGTATCGCTCGTATGCGGCCGGCTGGAGTGTGATCCTCGCATCGCTGAGCGAGCGCTGGCCACCCATCACCTCCCTGTGCGCACGCCTCGAGACGGCACTGCATCACCCGATGACGGCCTGCCTGTACCTCACTCCGCCTGAGGCGCAGGGGTTCCCAGCGCACCACGACACCGTTGATGTGTTCATCGTCCAGGTCGAAGGCACCAAGGCGTGGCGGGTGTATCCGCCGACTCGCGAGCTCCCTCCGGTCGATGCCCCGCTCCACTACCTCACCCTGTCGGCGGACAGCGCACAGGACGTGCGGCTCGACGCCGGCGATGTGCTTTATGTGCCCCGTGGCTGGATACACGAGGCGCGCACATCGGCGGCTCCATCGCTGCACGTGACGCTCGGTGTCCAGGTCACTCGATGGTCGGATCTGCTGATTGACGTCGTCACCGCCGTCGCCGAGGGCGACGTACGGCTGCGCGAGGCAGCGCCGCCGGGATATCTCCATGCCGATCGAGGCCTGGGCGACCGCCTGCGCGGTCTGCTCGCCGAGCTGGCCGAGGTCGACGAGGGAACGCTGGACCGCGCCATCGATCGCGCCGCGCAGCGGTTCCTCGGTGCCGCGCACTCGACGGTCGGCGGCCACTTCGTCTCGCTCGATGAGCTGCCGGCACTGACCCTCGACAGCCAGGTCCAGATCGTCTCCGCGCTGTGTCGGGTGGCCGGCGATGGCGACGGTGTGAGTCTTCAGCTGCCCGGGCGTCGAGTGCGGTACCCGCGGTCCGTGGAACCGGCGCTTCGGCACCTCGCCAGTGGGCAGCCGTCGGCGGTGGACGCGCTTGCGGGCGGGCTGAGCGATGACGCCAAGCTGGTGCTCGTTCGCCGGCTGGTCCGCGACGGGGTCGTGCGAGTCGTGCCGGGCTGAACTGTTACGGTCGACGGCGACACGTTGGAATCCGCCCGTCTCGAGGAGTTGACATGTCTGATGAGCAGGACTTCCAGCGAAAGTGGGGGCAGGTCGTCGCCCAGGCGTGGACCGACGACAGCTTCAAACAGCGGCTGCTTGCCGATCCCGCTGCGGTGATGGCGGAGCAAGGCCTCACGGCGCCTACTGGCAAGCAACTCCGCATCGTCGAGGACACGGCCGACACGGTGCACGTCGTGCTTCGCACCAGGCCCGACGAGCTGTCGGACGACGAGCTCGATCAGGCTGCCGGCGGTGCGTACATCGCGTTCTGCTTCCATCAACCCCAGTAGGGAAGGCATCAGGCGTGGGGAGGTAGGTCGCGAATCTGGGTGGCGACCGTCTCGGACCCCGATCTGGGTGGCGACAGTCCCGGATTCGAGACCACCGCCACCCAGATGGAGCGGGCGGCGCGTGGCTGCGCTCACTTGACCGTCGCGACGAGCCACCAGTGGTTGCGGTTGATGCCGCTGAACCACGCCGGGCTGGCGTCGCCGACGCCCCACAGTGGCGCGCTGCGGGCCGGGTTGCGCCAGACCACGACGTCGCTGAGCCGATCGCGGAACGGACCGATCACCTGGTGGGGATCGAGGCGGTTGGCCTGCCACGCGAGACGCGTCGGCAGGCGGTGACGCAGCAGCCACTTCCCGAGCACGGGCAGGCGGAGCATCCCCCGCATCAGCGCGCCGAGCGGCAGCACGAATGGATCGGTGCCTGACCACGAACGGAAGTTCAAGGCGATCTGCCCGCCCGGGCCAACGGCCCGCATCGCCTCTGCGATCAGCGCGAGCGCGTCGTCGCGGTCGCAGTGCTGCAGCGTGATGTAGCTGAAGGCGAGGTCGCCGGAGCCGTCCGGCACGTCGAGGCTGCGCCCGTCGGAGACCTCGATCGTGCGCAGCCGGTCGACGTTGCCGAAGCGGGCCACCGCTTCCCGGCATCGCTCGAGGAAGCCCGCGTCGAGGTCGCAGGCGAAGACGAGGCCGTAGCGGCGGGTGAAGGCGCACGTCATCCGCCCGATCCCACAACCGATCTCGATCAACGTGCGCTGCTCGTCATCCTCCTTCACGAGGTCGAATCGCTCGAGGTAGACGGGCACCTCGGTGTCGCCGGTTGCGACGAACTCGGCCAGGGTGAGCGTGTCGCCGGTCTCGTTGTTGAAGACCCAGCCAGTGGTCTGGACGACCTCGTCCGCGCTCGCCTGCGCCTCGGTCATGCGCCCGGCCACCTTCCAGGGCAGAAGCTGCGTCCGGCGGCGCACGCCGAAAGTGTGGCAGAGGCGTCGGCACCGTGGAATTCCTGCCTCTGCGGGCTGCCAGACTGGGCCCCCATGACCCTGATGGACCGTGCGCTGTGGGAATCGATCGTGGCTTCGGATGCCGAGGTGCCACCCGGACACACCGCCGGCGATCTGCTTCCCCCGTTGCTCGATCTGCTCGACGAGCCGGATCCGTTCCTCCGCGACGAGGTCGGCTACGGCGTGCTGGCCCGCTGGGTGGTCAAGGATCACCTGCTCAGTGACGACGACCTGCGCTATGCCGTGGACCGTCTCGTGCCCGACCTGCACTACGGCCTCGGCGGGGACGGTGGCGACGTCGACGACGACCGTGCCGTGCTGCGGCGCTCGTACTCCGCGCTGGCGCTGGCGATCCTCGCCTACCGCGACATCGAGGATCACTTCCTCGGAGTCGCCGGCGTGCGGTCGCTGCTCGATCAGGGGATCGACTACCTGCTCGAGGAGCCGGATCGCCGGGGCTACGTGCCCGGCCTCGGTTGGCTCAACGCGACGGCGCACACGGCCGACCTGCTGAAGTTCCTCGTCCGCAACCCGGCCACCGTCGCCGAGGACCATCGCCGCGTGCTCGCCGCGCTGCAACAGCTGCTCACCACGGCGAACGGCTTGGTCTTCATCGACGACGAAGAGGATCGCCTCGTGCTCGTTGTGGTGGACGTCATCGGGCGCGACACGGTCGACGACGACGAGCTCGTCGACTGGATCGACCGGTTCGGGTCGTGGCTCGCCGCCCACCCGACGTCGTCGGATCCGGCGGTGCGGGCGGCCGCGGTCAACGTGAAGCGGTTCGTGCGCGCCCTCCATCTCGCGCTCTGCTCGCGGGCGCACCGCCGCGGGCTCAAGCACGACAAGCCGGAGATCGCCGCCCTCGACACCGCCCGACGGTTCGCCGCCGGACCCGTCTGATGACGAATCTGGGCGCGTAGGTTCTCGATATCGAGAACGTCCACGCCCAGATGTCGATTTGAGAAGCTCCGCGCCCAGTTGGGCGGTCTCGCCAGCGTCGGAGGAGATCGCCGCCGAGGTGGGGCGGCGGTACGCGCTGCAGGTGGAGTACGGCGGCGTCGATCGTGAGGTCCACCGCATCACGCCGGCGGTATCCGTGCTCGTCGTCACGTACCAGCACGCGCCGTTCATCGCCGAATGCCTCGATGGCATCCTCGACCAGCAGACCGACTTCCCGTTCGAGGTCATCATCGGCGAGGACGGAAGCGACGACGGCACCCGGGAGATCTGCATCGCCTACGCCGACGCCCATCCGGACCGGATCCGCCTCTTCCTCCGTGATCGGGCACTCACGCAACTGCCGCTCGATCCCGACGGCGTCGTCCCGGTCAAGCGCTTGAACGGTCGGTTCACCAGGCTGGCTGCTCGCGCCGACGTCCTCGCATTCTGCGAGGGGGATGACCTCTGGACCGACCCCACCAAGCTGCAGCGGCAGTACGACGTGTTGCTGGACGATCCACGCGCTGCAGCGGTGATCCACCGGGTCACGGTCGTGTGGACCACCGACAACGGCGAGGCGTGGCAGTACGCGATCTCCGATCAGTCGCGCCTCACGACCGAGGACGTGATCTGGGACCGCGGCGCGCCGACGTGTGCGGTGATGACGCGCAACGTCGGCCTCGAACACCCCCGGTACCTCGACTGGTCGTGCCGGACCTTGAGCGTCGACTACCTCGTCGCGCGCCGTCGCCAGCTTCTATGGCGACACTTCCGTCATCGACCGGGACATGGCGGTCCACCGCAAGCACCCCGGTGGAATCAGCCAGTCAGAGCTGTACCGCAACCGCGTTCGGCTGGCGGAGAGCACCCGCAACCTCTACCTCGGCATCCGCGCGCTGAGCCCGCCCGATCGACGAGCGCGTCGTCAGCCCGAAGCTGGCCGGTGTCAGCGGAAAGCTGGCGATCGCCGAACTGACCGATCGCCGGATCGGGCCCGCCGTGCGCCACGCCGCGGAGGCGGTCGCGTTCGCCGTCACGGCGCCGGGTGAACTGGTCCGCCAACGACACCGGTGGTGGGATCCGCTGGTCGAGACGATCCGCGGGCGGCGGCTCGTTCAGCCGGGCACGACGAGCGGGTCGATCGCCTTCAGCCCGACCGTGCCCGCGCGGACTGCGAAGACCTCGTCGGAGACCTCCTCGCCGAGCGCCCATCGCACGTAGGCCTGCGGCACATCGGCGCCGGCGAGATGGGCGAACGGGTAGTTGCCACCCAGGCGCGGGTTGACGTCGAGCACCGACACGACGTCGCCGTCGACGAACACGTCGACGTCCAGCGCGCCGACGTGCCCGAACGCCTCGCCGAGTTGGCGACCTGCTGCGGAGAGCGTCGCGTCAGCGACGACTTCGGCGACGTCGGTCTCTCCGGCCCGCATCGCCAGCTTGCGGTTGGCGAGCACGGCGCGGAACCGACCGGTCAGGTCGTTGACGACGGTCAGCCCGTACTCCTGGCCAGCCATCGCCTCCTGCACCACGACGTCGCCGCCCGAGCCGTCGCCGATGTCGTGGAGGTACGTCGAGCGGACGTCACGGCTGACCTTGCGATGCAGCACGGCGACCTCGTCGGCCTCCGTGGTCGACGTCGTGGCGATCGATCCCGTACCGAACCGTGGCTTCACGAACACTCCCGCCGCATCGTCACGGATCCACGCCACGCCGTCGTGCGGATCGAGACTCATTCGAGGGGCGGCGAGCCTCGTGTGCTCGCGCACAGCGCTGGCCAAGGCCAGCTTGTCCCGGCACATCGCAACCACGGCGCTGGACGACACGGCGGCGACAACACCCACCGCGGCGAAGCGCTCCTTCGCGGCGGCGAGGAGCGGCAGCTCGAGGTCGAACAGCGGCACGAGCAGACCGATCTCCTCGCGGCGGCAGACGTCGAGCAGGAAGTCCATGTACTCGCCGGAGCTCAGCGGCGGCGCGACGTGGCTGGCGTCGGCGGTGACCATGGCCGCTGCCAGCGGATGCGAGTTGACGGCGACGACCCGCCCCCGAGGCGTTACGGCCACGCGGAACCACGACACGAGGTACGAACGCCGCCCAGCACATGTGAGCAGAACGTTCACGACGGACCCGTCGCTACCTGCGAGCGAGCGAGCGCCAGCGAGCGAGCGGCCACCAACGGCCTGCGTGGCCGGGGAACGCTCATAACCGGTGCGCGGCGACGATCGCCGAGACGACCTCGTCGACTTGCTCGTCGGTCATCTCGTGGTACGTCGGCAGGCAGAGGATCCTCGCCGCTACGTCTTCGACGACGGGCAAGCTCGGCGGCGGCCCGAGGTAGTTCAGCTCGTGCAGCGCAGGAGAGAAGTAGCGGCGCGGGTGGATGTCGCGAGCCTCCAGCGCGTCGTGCACCCGTTCCCGGCGCCCAGCATCCTCGAACAGCATCGGTACGTACGAGTGGTTGGGTACCGCCTCGGCTCGCCCGGACTGCGGCACGACACGACCCTCCTCGATCAAGTCCACCAGCCCTGCGTGATACCGCTCGTAGATCGCACGGCGGCGGGCGAGCAGCTCGTCGAGGTGTCCGAGGTTGCAGAGGCCCATCGCGGCGTGCAGCTCGGACGCCTTGGCGTTGATCCCCACTCCGTCGAAGGTCGTGTAGTCGACGTGACCGAAGTTGCGCATGCGCTCGGCGGCTTCCCTCGCGGCTTCGTCGCGCGTGACCAGCAGGCCGCCTTCGACGGTGTGGAAGACCTTCGTCGCGTGGAGGCTGCAGGCGCTGGCGTCCCCGTACGACAGCACCGAGCAGCCGCGGTACGTCGTGGCGAAGCTGTGCGCCGCGTCGTACAGGACCGGGATGCCGCGAGCCCGTCCGATGGCGTCGAGCGCGTCGATGTCGCACGGCGTGCCGAACACGTGCGTGGCGACGATCCCCGACGTGCGACCCGTGACGGCTGCGTCGACAGCTGCGGGATCGATCGTGAACGTGCCGGGCTCGATGTCGGCGAACACCGGCGTGCAGCCCTCCCACACCAGCGCGCTCGTCGTCGCGACGTACGAGAACGGCGTCGTCACGACGTCGCCCTCGAACTCGAGCACTTTCATCGCCAGCTGCAGCGCCAGCGTCCCGCTGGCGACGTACAGCGGCCGCGCCAGCTCCAGTCGCGCCGCCACCTGCTCCTCGAACTGATGGACGAGCGGCCCGTTGTTGGTCAGCCAGATGCGGTCCCAGATGCCGTCGAGCAGCGCCTCGTACTCCTCGCGCGGCGGCAGGAACGGTCGCGTCACCGGGATCATGGCGACGCACCTACGGAGGCCAGCACGACGGTCGTTCCGTCGTCAAAGGGGTACACGAGCTCGAGAGGCTCGTCGGTCCCGAGCTCGCCGCGCAGGGCGGTGAGCGCGGTGGTGGTCCGCGGCATCGTGGCGCCCCGCGCGAGTCCGTCGTCTGAGCAGGGCAGCTCGTCGAGCACGTCCTTGCCGAGCTCATCGAGCCAGTACCGGCCGCCGCCGACCGGTCCGGTGACGTCCTCGACACCGACGGCGGCGCCTGAGCCCAGTCGCAGGAGCAGACGGTCGGCGACGTAGAAGCGTGCGTACCACGGACGAGTGCGCGACCGCAGCGCGTCGGCCTCCGCGCACAGCTGAGCCTCGTCGCCGAACGTCTCGATCCGCAGCCCGCTGATCTCCTCGCCATCCACGTAGCTGCTGTACATCGGGATGTTCGTCAGCGGGTACCACTCGATGCGCGCGGCGATGCTCGCCCCGAGCACGATCGCGGCCATCGCCACCGTCGCGATGGCGAGCGGCGCGGACCACGTGCGCCGGGAGCTGGCCACGGCGGCCGGCCGGCGCACCCACGGTCGTTGCCACTCGACGCGGGCCCACTCGACGAGCAGCACGTACGTGACGAGCTGCGGGAAGAACTCCGGCAGCATCAGCAGGTACGTGGCGAGGTGGAACCCGGCGGCGAGGACGACGAAGTAGATGAGCCGTAGCCCGGGGACGACCAGCGCCACCACGGCCCCGAGCTCGACCACCACCGCGAGCACCGAGATGGCGACGGCGATCCACGCGTGGTCGAGAACGAGCTCCGTCAGCTCCCGACCGATGGCGCCCTTGGGCGCGCCGTGCGCGAGCAGGTAGTAGCGGATCGATTCGCCGTCCATCCAGCGCCATCCCGCTTCGATCAACTTGGCGCAGCCACCGGCGAACAGCGTGAAGACGGCGTAGATGAGGATCAGCTTCAGCCCGACCGCGCTCGTGTCGCGTGCCCCGTGCCCGAACGGGTAACGCCGCCATCGCCTGGCCAGCACGCCGTCCAGCGACCATGTCGTCGGCTGGTGGGTCAGCCCGAGCACCACCATCGCGACGATCGCCACGTACCACGAGTGCCCGGTGCCGGTGCCACTGAGGTACGCACCGACCATCAGGAAGCTGCCGACTCCGGCGACGATCATCGGGAGCCGGCCGCCGAGGCCGACCGCGGCGAGCGCGATGGCGAGGACGACGGGCACCCGCAGCACCTCGACCATGGTCAGCGCCACGCCGCGATCGTCGACGAGCAGCCCGAACAGCCCGGCGCCGTCGTACAGGTCGGTCGGCACGGCGCGCACGGCGGCAGGCACCGTCGTCAACATGAAGCGGGCACCCACGACGAGCACGAGGGCGAAGAAGACGATGCGAACCCGGCCGTCGAGCGGGGCGTAGTCGTCGGTCAGCCAGCGCTGCAGCGACGTCGCTGCCGACCGTCGGCCTGACGTGGCGTCGGTCGGGCGCAGCGCCGTCGGCGTCGCCATGTCACCAGCGAGTGGCTTGGCGGGTGTCGACCACCGCCGGCGTCTTGTTCGTGGTCGGGCTGGTCTGCAGCTCCCGCGGCGTCACGAAACGGACGTCGCGGTCGACGTCCACGCCGTTGAGCACGGTGGCCAACGTGCGGCGTTTGGCGTCGAGCTCTCCTGCCGTCGGCGCTGACGCCGGAACGACGAGCACGTCGACGCGGTACGGCGCTCGGCGGTCAGCGAGAGCTGGATCTGGTAGCTGCTCGCGCCTCCGACGACCGGCGCGAAGTCCGCCTCCGTCATCGCCCGGTGGTTGACCCGGAACGTGTAGGCGCCGCGCCCGGCGAGGTCGACGTAGCGGCGCCCGTCGCGCTCGACGAGCCGGCCGCGATCACCGTTGCGATAGCGGAGGACCGGGAAGCGGCGCTTCATCGTGTTCGTCACGACGAGGTTGCCGACGCCGTGCTCGTCGGGATCCTCGATCTCGACGTGCACGATCTCCTCGACCACGCGGTACAGCGGGCCGTCACGGTCGTGGTCGCAATACCCCCACGAGCCGTTCTCGACCGAGGCGTACACGCCGAAGAGACGCTCGAGGCCGAGCGTGGCGCGGAGCTCGGTGAGGTACTCCGCCGACATCACCTCGCCGCCGAACACCGCCCGCGGCAGCCGGAGGTCGACGCCGGCCTCACTGACATGAGCGGCGAGCTGGTACAGCCGAGACGGCGTGCCGACGACGGCGTCCGGGTGCAGGCGGTGACAGAAGTTGACGACGAACTCGTCCGGTGTGATCGCCCCCAGACCGATCGACGTGGCGTCGCAGCGCTCGAGCAAGTCGTCGAAGATCGAGGCCGACCGGTAGAGGTGCTTGTAGTTGAAGAGGTTGACGGCGACGGTCGTCGGCGTGAACACGCCGGCGCGCCGGAGGTGATCGGCCATCGCCTGACGCTGCTGGCGATTCTCATCGATCCCGAGCGGCACGATGAGCGCCTCCGCCAGCGTGCCGCCCGTGCGCAGCAGGTACACGCCGGTGGTCTCGCGGCGCAGGTCGAAGTTGCGCTCGACCAGCTCGCGCAGCTCGGCGCGGCCGATGATCGGCAGGTCGGCGAAACGGGTGCAGCCGTCGGCGTACCCGGCGAGGAACGGCGAGACCTGCACCTCTCGCCACAGCTCGTCGAGCTGGTGGGCCTTCATGGCGCGAGGGCGAGCATCGTTGGCACGAGCGCACCCCGCCCTCCGGCGACGTTGATGACCGATCGCGCAGACGCTCGGCACAACCCGGGCCCGAGCAGCTCGCCGTCGAACCCGGGTAGCAGCCCGACGACGTGCATCTGCTCGTCGACCAGGCGGCCATCGTCATCGATGGTCGGCAGGGCGAACGTCCGCTGGTCCACGAACGCTTGCGCCGTGCGGTCATCGGCCTGTTCGAGGACCGCCTGCCGCCACGCGACTGCAGGGCACGTCGCGCCGACCAGCAGGTCGATGCCTCGGCCCGAGCTGTTGCGCTTCAGGACCCATGCCGACGGATCGGCGAGCAGTGCATCACCGACCTCCGCGGCATGGAACGTCGGGATGAGGTGCCGGCTCAACACGTCGACGTCGGGCGCATCGAGGAGGTCCGCCACGAGCTCGGGTCGTGACAGGACGGCAAGGATCCGCTTGTCGTGGCCGAGGATCACCGTCCGGACGTCGTTGAACGAACGCTGGCTGGCGGTCACCGCGTCGAATAGCTCGAGCGGCATGTCGAGCAGCTCGTCGCGCTCGAGCTCGAGGATGAATTGATCGACGAGTCGGCCGCCGTCGGCCACCACGCCGTCGCTGACGGCGAGCTCCGCAGGACGACGGCAGTGAGCATCGATGCCGCGCCGGCGCAGCTCATCCAGCAAGAGGAAGATCTCGGTGCCGGGCTCCCGGTCGAGCAGCACGACGAGGGGTTCACCGGGCTGGAAGCGCGAGCACAAGGCGTCCAGCGCAGCGTGCAGACCGGGCACCGAGCGGGCCGGCGCGCCGGCCAGATAGCCGAGTCCATCGACGGCCTCGTTCGTGAAGTAGCTGCACATGAACCCGTTCGTCGGGAAGCGGGCGTTGACCTCGCACACCCGGAACTCGCCGGCGGTGTCGATGAGGAAGTCCGGGCGCAGGGCGCCCGATCGGTAGGGCAGGCCGTCGACCCGTTCGAGCAGTGCGATGAGATCGGGCGGGAGGTTGATGACAGAGCGCAGCCGCAGGTCCTCGAGGTAGTGCTCGACGACGCGCGTGATGCCCCTGGCGATCGCCCCGTACAGGTGGCCCAGCTCGGCCACATCCTCGGCCGTGACCGTCAGCGGATATGGGGTCGTGCGATCGGCATACCAGCCCATGCCGCCGTCGAGCGAACACAGCGCCTTGTGCAACTCGGCCGCATCACGCCGGTACTCGGCGAGGCCGTCTGGGCGAACGGGGATCGCCAACCCCACGGCGGCGGTCAGCCCACGGGGACTGCGGTGGGCGTGGCGGCGCCGGTAGCGCCGAGACGTCCCGCGATCGAGGTCATCGCGCTCGACTTGTGACCGAGGTAGCTGGCGACGGTGTCGACGACATCGCGCCGGCTCGTCACCTCGTGGAGGCCGCCGGCGTAATACGACAACGCTTCGACGGCGTGTCCGAAGTGGTCGAGCTCGGTGCCGCCGCAGTGCACGGTGACCCACTGCAAGGTTCGCCGGCGCTGCTCGGCGGTCCATCCAGCGTGTTCCAGCCACGCATCGAGCAACGGGAAGAGGAACTCGACTTCGCCGTGTGTGTAGATCTCGTGGACGACGGTGGTCAGCAGCCCGACGACGAGGTCGTCATCGACCAGCGCGCAGCGATCCTTCCACTGCTTGAAGGCCGAGGCCTCCGGCGTCAGGTAGCTCTTGGACTGCCACTGGTCATCACCACACAAGGTGGTCGCCATCGAATAGAAGAGATCCGCATGGAGCAGGCCGTTGCCGACGCCGAGGTCCTCGTCGGCGATGCGATGGAGGCTGACGAGCGTGTCGACCAGCCGGCCCGACTCGAGCGGCTGATCGCGCAACTCCATGCTGATGCGATTGCCGAGCCCAGACACGCACATCGCGGCTGTTGTTGGTCATGCTCCACGAGCGGAAGAACCAGCGCAGCCCGTCGTCGTGCGGTTGCAGTGCGGTCACCCGCCGGAACGAGTCCTCGATCTCGAGCAGTGCAGCAGTCGCGTGTGTGCGATTCGAACGCACCGGTCAGCTGCGAGCGGAACGAATCGTCGGTGACACCCTCGAGCGCGTCTTCCAGACGTTGTTGCAGGTCAAGAGCGGTCATCGTTTGCGCAGCGTCGCTTTACCCTCGTCGGTACCCAACGTTCGACGCGCGAATTGTCTACCACAGCGGGATAGCGCGATCGTGAGCATGCACGCGTGTTCGTGGGGTGACCAACGATGACGGCGACGACGAGCTCTGCGCCACGAACCCTCGTCCACGCCGTGGGCGCGCTGCGGCGGCTGCTCGATCGAACGACGCGCCGGCGCTTCGTCTGGTGCGTGGTGGCGTCGGTGGGGATCGCGCTGATCGAGCTGGCGGGTCTCGTCGTCATGATCCCCCTCCTGTCGATCCTCGCCGACGGGACGCTCCCAGAGGACGGGGTGTCCGGAACGATCGTCGGATGGACGGGTTCGACCGACGTCGACACCGTCGTGTTGATCCTCACCGCGGTCGCCTTCGGGTTCTTCGTCCTCCGGGCGATCGCCACGCTCGTCGTTGCGGTGGTGGATCTTCGGACGCATCTTCGAGGACGAGGCGGCGACGTCGGCTCGGTTGCTGCACCGGTTCCTGTCGGCGCCGTACGCCTATCACTTGCGGACCAACTCGACACAGCTGCTGCGCACGCTGACGTTCAGCGTCGATCAGACCTACACCAAGGTGATCGTCGGTCTGCTGACGATCGCCACCGAGCTCATCGTGGCCGTGGCAACGGTGTTCCTGCTCGCCGTGAGCGAGCCGCTCGCCGCGGTCGCGCTGCTGTGTTACTTCGCTGCGGCGTACGCCATCATCAACCGGGTCATCGCGGCGCGCAGCCGGCGGGTCGGCCTGCGACTGCAGCAGCACAACGCCGAGGTGCTCAAGCAGGCCGGTGAGGCGCTCGGCGCGATCAAGCACGTCCAGCTCGGTGCCCACCAGGACCACTTCGTGGAGCGGCTCGCCGACGTGCGCCGGCGGTCGGCCGACACGAAGCGCAAGCTGCAGTTCCTCGCCGAGGTGCCGCGGCAGTACTTCGAGCTGGCCTTCGTCGTCGGCATCGGGCTGATGATCGGCGCGGTGGCGGCGATCCAAGGATCGACGTCGGTGGTCGCTGCGTTCGGACTGTTCGCCGTCGCGGGCTTCCGGCCTGCTGCCCGGGCTCGTGCGCATCTCGAACGCCAACCAGTCGTTGCAGGGCGCGCTGCCGGCGTTGACGTTGGTGCTCGACGCGCTCGACTTGCCGTCACCACCACCGGACCGTGTCGCCGTCGATTCGGCGATGGTGTTCCAACGCCGCCTGTCATTGCGGGGCGTGACGTTCCGGTACCCGCAGACCGACGGCGCCGAAGCGCTGCACGACATCGATCTCGATCTGTGGCCGGGCGACTCGGTGGCGCTCGTCGGGTCGTCCGGCGCGGGGAAGAGCACGCTCGTCGACGTGATCATGGCGCTGCACCCGCCGACGTCGGGCGAGCTGCTGGTCGACGACTGGCAGATGGCTGACGTGCGCACCGCGTGGCAAGCGTGCATCGGACTCGTACCGCAGGACATCTACCTGCTGGATGCGACGATCGCCGAGAACATCGCCTTCGGACGGACGCCGGAAGAGATCGACGTCGGGCGCCTCGACATGGCGATCGAGATGGCGCAGCTCGGCGATCTCGTTGGCGAGCTGCCGGCCGGTCTGGAGACGGTCGTCGGCGAGCGCGGCGTTCGGTTGTCGGGTGGCCAGCGTCAGCGGCTCGGCATCGCCCGAGCGCTGTACGACCGGCCCCGGTTGCTCGTGCTCGACGAGGCCACGTCGGCGCTCGACTCGATCACCGAAGCGAAGATCACGAGCACGTTGCGGTCGCTGCGCGGGCAGTTGACGATCCTGACGATCGCCCACCGTCTGTCGACGGTGCGCGAAGCGGACCGGCTGGTGCTGATGGAGGGCGGGCGGATCGCCGACCAGGGCCCCTTCGACGTGCTGCGGTCGCGCAACGAGTCGTTCCGCCAGCTGGTCGATCTGGCCCAGCTGGATTAGGCGGGCGGAGCTACTCGCCGGTTCGGGTGAGCCGTTCCAGCAGCTCCATCGGGATCGGGAAGATGATGGTGCTGTTGTTCTCGGCGGAGATCTCGACCATCGTCTGCAGCTGACGCAGCTGCAGTGCGCCGGGCGAGCCGGCGATCACGTCGGCCGCTTGGGCCAGCTTCTCCGACGCCTGCAGCTCACCGTCGGCGGCGATGATCTTCGCCCGGCGCTCCCGCTCCGCCTCCGCCTGGCGAGCCATCGCCCGCTGCATCTGCGGCGGAAGTCCCGACGTCGCGGATCTCGACGCGGTGGACCTTGACGCCCCAAGGCTCCGTCTGGTTGTCGAGGGCGACCTGCAACTCGGCGTCGATGCGGTCCCGCTCGCCGAGCAGCTGGTCGAGCTCGTGGCGTCCGACGATCGAGCGCAGCGTCGTCTGCGCCACCAGCTGCGACGCCTGGTACCACTCCTTCACCCTGATCACCGACGCCACGGGGTCGACGACCTGGAAGTACGCCACGGCGTCGACGGTGCACGTCACGTTGTCCTTCGTGATCACGGCCTGCGGCGTGACGGGAGTGGCGACGATCTGCAGGTTGGTCCTCACCATCCGATCGATGATCGGGATGATGAAGAAGACGCCGGGTCCCTTGGCGCCGAGCGAGCGGCCGAGTCGGAAGATCACGCCACGCTCGTACTCGTTGACGATCTTGATGGATGCCGCGAACAGGATGATGATCAGGATGACGACGACGGCGGCAACGGCGATGAGCGCGTTCATGGGATGACCTCCGGTGGTGTCAGCGAGTCCAACGGTCCTCCGGCGGGCCGGGCGGCGGCCAGACGTCGACCGTGTTGCCATGGAAGCCAACGACCGTGACGGGGTCGCCTGGTGCGAGATCGATGGCCCGCGATGCGGCGGCGTTCCACCGCGAACCTTCCAGCAGGACGACACCGCCGGTGCGGTCCCACCGGTCGACGATCGCCACGCCGCCGACCAGCGACTCCATGCCCACCTGAGCCGGGCGACGCGCCAGGCGTGTCGCCGCGTCGTGAAGTCGCGGAAATGCCAGGACGAGGACCGCCGTGGCGATCACGGTGACGACGAGGCTGGCGCCGTCGTCGTTGGCGATGGCGAACGCAGCACCGCCGAGTCCGAAGGCGGCCGCGGCGACGGCTTCCCACAGCGGGGACCGGCGCTGGGTGGCGACCATCACCGCCCACATGACGACGCCGAGCGCGGGGCCGACGAGCGGCCACCACGTCATGTCGTGGTCGGCGATGGCGTAGACGGCGAGCGCGCTGGCGGCCAGCCCGAGTGCGCCGGCGACGCCGACGGTCGGCAGCGCCACCTCGACGATGAACAGCGCCGCGGCGAACGTGACGAGAACCAGCACGACGCTCGGTTGATCGAGCAGCCAGTCCACGACGTCAAGCGTACGAGCGCGAGGTGGCCGCTGGTCGGCGGCGTGTCAGTCGCCGTGAGCGATGAGTGGCGCTAGCGCGCGCTGATCGCGATCAGCGACCGTCAGCGGTCGTGCCGCGATGAGCATCTGCGCGGTACGCCGACTCATCGCTCATCGAGCGAGCGCCAGCGTGTCAACGTGCGCTCGGGGAGGGGCCCGGCGTAGTCGCTGCCGCCGTCGAGCCCGAAGGCGGTGTGCAACGCGCGGGCCGCCCGTTCGATGTCGACGCTGGCGATCACGACCGAGATGCGGATCGTCGACGTCGAGATCATCTCGATGTTCACGCCCTCGTCGGCCAGCGTGCGGAACATCTTGGCGGCGATGCCCGGCGAGGACTTCATGCCCGCCCCGACGACCGACAGCTTGGCGATGTGGTCGTCGTGGTTGACGCCCGCTGCGCCGATCTCCTTGGCGACCCGCCGCACGATCTCCTCGGCCACGTTCATGTCCGCCGACGGCACCGTGAAGCTGATGTCGGTGGTCCCCTCGGTCGACGTGTTCTGCACGATCATGTCGACGTTGACGCTTGCCTCGGCCAGCGGCTCGAACAGCGTCGCCGAGATCCCGGGGCGGTCGGGCACGCCGAGCACCGTCACCTTCGACTCGGTGCTGTCGGTGACGACGCCGGAGATGATCGGATCCTCCATCGGACGCTCCTCGGTCGTGATCGGGGTGTCGGTGATCCACGTGCCCGGCTCCCACGTGAACGCTGATCGCACGTGGAGGGCGACGCCGTGGTTGCGGGCGAACTCCACGGAACGAAGCGCCAGCACCTTGGACCCGGCGCCGGCCATCTCGAGCATCTCGTCGAAGCTGACGCGGCGCAGCTTGCGGGCCTGCGGCACGATGCGCGGGTCGGCGGAGAACACGCCCGTCACGTCGGTGTAGATCTCGCAGGCGTCGGCCTCGAGCGCCTTGGCCAGCGCGGACGCCGTGAGGTCCGACGCGCCGCGCCCCATGGTGGTGATCTCCTTGTCGGTGCTGACGCCCTGGAACCCGGCGACGACGGCGACCTTGCCGGCCGCCAGTGCGTCGCGCACCCGATCGCCGTGCACCTCGACGATCTTCGCCTTGCCGTGGGTCGTGTCGGTGATGATGCCGACCTGGCTGCCGGTGAAGCTCACGGCGAGGACGCCGAGGTCGGCGAGGGCCATCGTCAGCAGTGCCGCCGATACTCGCTCGCCGGTCGTCAGCAACATGTCCATCTCTCGCCCAGGCCGGGTCTCCGACACCTGGGCGGCGAGGGCGATCAGGTTGTCGGTCGCCTTGCCCATCGCCGAGACGACGACGACGACATCGGCCCCGTGGCGCTTGGTGAACGCCACGTTCTCGGCAACGGCCCGCATGCGGTCCGGGTCGGCGACGGACGTTCCGCCGTACTTCTGGACGATCAGGGCCACGGAAGCGGGAGCCTAGAACCCGTTCTGTCCGTCGCGACCGTGCGTTGTGAGGCGGTTCCGACGGACAGAACGAGGTCTTAGGCCTTGCTGACGTGCTGGACGACTTCGAAGGCGAGCAGTGACGAGCCGGTCGCGACGGGCTTGCCGTCGGAGGACTCGGCCTGGGCGTGGCCGTGCTGGAAGGCCTGGCTCGACACCCAGGCCTGGAACGACTCCTCGGTGTCCCAGCGCGTGTACACGAAGTAGCGCTCCTCGCCCTCGACGGGGCGCAGCAGCTGGAAGTCCTCGAAGCCCGGCATCTGCTCGACGCTGCGCGCCCGCGCCGCGAACCGGGCCTCCAACTCGGGACCGGCGCCAGGGGGCACGGCGATGGCGTTGATCTTGACGACACTCATGGCCGCCATCCTCGCATCCGAGTGTTTCGTCTGGGGAAGTCCCGCACGAAACACTCGGATGGCGTCAAACACTCGGATGGACGAGATCAGGGGTCGTTCAGCGAGATGAAGCTGGCCTGGCGGACGTAACCCTCGTTCGTGAACTCGGTGATCTCCACCGTGGCCGTCAGCACGGGCTGCACCCACACCGCGCCGCGGCGATAGGCCGTCGGCGGGGGCGGGTCGAACGGAGAGTCGATCGATGCGCAGCTCGCGCAGGCGCTTCACCATCTCCTCGAGCTTGCGTTGCGTGAAACCCGTTCCGACCCCGCCGGCGAAGGCCAGCCGGCCATCCACCCACCGCCCGACGAGCAGCGCCCCGAAGCTCGATGACCGGTTCCCCGTGCCAGGCGAGTACCCACCGATGACCACCTCGGCGCGCTGCCGGTTCTTGATCTTGCGCCATTCCTTGGTCCGCGTCCCGGGCCGGTAGGTCGTCCCGAGTCGCTTCGCCATCACGCCCTCGAGCTCCCGTTCGATGGTGGCCGCCAGCAGCTCGTCCCCACCGCCGATGCGATGCGCCGGCACCGCCCAGTTCTCGCCCGGCTCGACGAGCTCGCCGAGCAGCCGCCGCCGCTCCTCGTACGGCAGGCTGATCACGTCGTGGCGCTCGATCGCCAGCACGTCGAAGATGAACAGCGCGGCCTGCCGCTCGTGGCGCTGCAGCAGCTCGAACCGCGGCCGGCCTGCATCGTCGAGCACGACGAGCTCGCCGTCGAGGATCACCCGCTCGGCGGCCACAGCGTCGGCGAGCCCGCCCAGTTCCGGGTACTTGGCCGTGACGTCGTACAGGTTGGAGCTCTGCAAGCGCACGGCGCCCTTCTCGACGAAGGCCAGCGTGCGGTACCCATCCCATTTGATCTCGAACGCCCAGCCGGCATCGTCGTGGGGCATCGTGCTCAGCGTCGCCCGCATCGGAACAACGGGGAACTTCAGCATCAGCGTTGCGGCAGCCGGCTCGACAGCACACCCTCGGCTTCGAGCTCGTCGATCGTGGCGTCGTCGTAGCCGAGCACGTCGGCGAGCACGGTGCGGTTGTCCTCGCCCCGGTAGCGCGGCTCGCCGCGCACTCCGACCTCGGCGTCATTGAAGTGCCAGGGGGAGTTGGGGATGCGGATCGTCCCGCCGCCACGGTCGGGCACCGCAACGACCGCCCCTCGTGCCGCCGCCCACTCGCTGTCGGCGAGCTCGCGGGCGCTGCGCACCCGTCCGGAAGCCAGCCGGTGGGCGGCGAAGCGCTCCTCGAACGCGGCGGCATCCGGGATGGTCACCGCCGCCTCCAGCAGCAGGTCCCGCAGGGCCTCGAGGTTGGCGAGCCGGTCAGCGACGTCGGTGAAGCGGGGATCGTCAGCGAGGTGCTCGAGGTCGAGCGAGCGAAGGAACAGCTCGAACGTCCCACGTTCTGCCGGGTGGCCGCTGACCACCACATGGGCTCCGTCGGCGATGGTGAACACGAGGTAGTCACCCGGGGCGAAGCTGCGCACCACGCCCTCGGCGGGCGCGTCCCACAACTGGTCGTGCAGGTGCTCGTTGGCGTACAGCATCGTCTCGGCCATCGACACGTCGATCCACTCACCTCGGCCCGTCTGCTCCCGTTCGTAGAGCGCCGCCAACACGGCGATGGTCACCTCCTTCGCCGTGTACACGTCGGCATGGCTCGCCGGATCGTTGGCGTAGGCGGCGCCTCGCGCGTCCGATTGCGACTTCGTCAGTCCGGTCTCCGCGCCGACCACCGGGGCATACGCCCGGCGGTGCTGCCACGGGCCGGTCGCGCCATATCCCGTGACGGAGACGAAGATCAGCCGCGGGTTGCGCGCCCGCAGCAGCTCCTGTCCGAGACCGAGGCGCTCCATCACGCCGGTCCGGTAGTTCTCCACCAGCACGTCACACCGGTCGGCGAGCGCCGCCGCCACCTCGACGCCCCGCGGCGTGGCGAGGTCGATGCTGATGTTGCGCTTGCCGACGTTCTGCTGGACGAAGTACGTGGCCAGCCCGTTGACCCTCGGGTTGCTGAAGCGGGTCGAGGTCACCGGCCGGCGGCTCCAGCTTGATGACGTCGGCGCCGAGGTCGGCCAGCGCCCGCGTGGCGTGCGGTCCGGCGAGCACACGCGTGAAGTCGAGCACGCGCACTCCGTCCAGCGGCCGCACCATGACCTGGACGTTAGGTGGGTGAGACGCCGATGCGCAGCGTCGGCAACTGCTTGCGAGCCGAACCCGAATGGATGACGTGAGGTGGGTGAGACGCGATGCGCAGCGTCGGCGGCGAGCTCGGGAGGTGAGGCGAGCACTTGCTTGCGAGCCGAACCCGAACATGAACAGGGTGGCGGGATCCGCCGGTCCGCTCGGCGGATCCCACCCTGCGCTTGGCCCCCGCCCGGGCCATCGCTCTTGTGGTGCGAGGAATCTAGGCCACGACGCTTACGCGACGATCGGCACCCCGGTGATCTCGTCGACGACGAGACGCGGGGGCGGCCGCTTCGGTGGTCGCCCCCGGCCTCGCTTGTCGGCAACCGCCTGCCCGTCAATGATCATCTCGCCGCCCCAGATCCCATACGGCTCCCGCCGCTCCAGCGCCCTCGACAGGCACTGCTGTCGCACCTCACACATCGAGCAGATCGCCCGCGCCCGCGCCAGCTCCATCATGTCATCGGAGAAGAAGAGGTGCGTGAGCGAAGCGCGCTGGTCGGCGCAGCGGGCGTGGCGATCGATGTGCGCATCGGTGGCGGTGCGCCTGCCCAGCTGGGGCACGACCGCCGGCAGCCGAGGTGCCCCGGCTGCCGGTCGGTCGGCACGGGACGGCCCGCCTCCGCCCGCGGCCCGTCTCGATCCCGGAAACCGGTACGCCCTCAGCTCCGTGGCGTAGGTGCGCAGGAACGTGAACGGCATGTACCCGTCGCCGTCGTCACCCCAGTCCCGCCAGCAGTTGCGCACGATCACGTACCCGCCGCCCGGGAACGAGTCGTGCCGTCCATAGCCGATCAGCACGACGGCGTGCCCGTCGGCGAGCGTCGATCGCTTGCGGTCGGGTGGAGGCACCTCCATCGCGTCCACACCGAGGATGTCCGTCGTGACTGCCGCCGACTCGATCGGCCACCACCCGTAGAAGGCGACCGGCCAGCCGGCGTCCAGCGCGGCGATGGTGCGCTCCAGTTGCGACACGTCGGCGCCGCGGCGGCGTTCGAACGGCTTGATGACGTCGACCTCGGGCGATTGCTCGGCCGTCGCCGACCCGTCACCACCGGCGACGTCCTGGAGGTACGCGATGGCGTCGTCCCAGGGATCGCCGGTCGTCGGTTCGAATCGCGGCGCGCCGGCACGCAGATCAACCAGGGGCGACACCGCGCCGGACGGAGGAAGAGGGCGCACGGCCAGTGAGTAGGGCTCGACCCGGCCGCGCCGCCCGGTCACCGTGCCAGGCCTCCCCAACGAGCCGTACGCCACCCGGCCATCGAAGCGCACGGGGTTCCGGAGGTGTTCAGGCGGTGTTCAGGTCCTGCTCGCTCCTGCTCCGGGAACGGCGCCGGGTCGAGGTCGAGCTCGGCGAGCCGCTGGCAGTACGTCCGATAGGCCCGGCGGGCTTCGCCGTGACGCCGCTGGGCCGACAGCGCTCTGACCAAGTCGAGGTGGGCCGTCTCGTCGTAGGGGTCGACGTCGAGGATGCGCAGCCGCAGTCGAATGGCTTCGCCGTGATCACCCGCTTCGTCGGCCAACCGCCCGAGCTGGTTGGCGGTCTCGACGAACGTGTGGCGGGCCAGCTCACGCGTGCCGGCCGCCCAGTCGGCGTAGGGGTCGTCGGCGCAGAAGTCGCCCAGGTAGCGCGCCGCCGCCCGGGCCAGCAAGACGGTCCCCTTCTCGCTGTCGCCGTCGGCAAGGAGGCGTCGCCCGTCGGCGGCCTCGCGGAAGAACTGCTCGACGTCCACGTCGACCTGCTCCCGCACGAGCCACACGGTGTCGTGGTCGGCCGCGACGTACCGGTCCGCCGGGAACGACTTCTGAGGATCCAGGACGCCGCGGATCGTGCTCAGCAGGACGGACAGCCGGCGCGCCGAGCGGTCCGATTCGTCCGGCCAGAGCAGGCTGGCGACCTCGTCGCGGACCACGGGCGCGCCACGCCGGGCGACCAACAGCTTGACGAAGTCGCGGGCCTTGCGAGAGCCCCACTCGCTGATCTCGATCGGCGCACCGTTTCGCGTCACGCGGAATCCACCGAGCGTCGAGATCGCGATCGGCGACGGACCGGTTGCCCCAGCCAACATCGCGCGGCGTACGTCGGCGAGGTAGCCCCAGGCACCCGTGTCGAGGAGCAGCGCCTCGGCTCGCGCCAGCAGTTCCGTGCGGGCCGGTCCGCTGAAGCGTTCTGCCAGCTGCAGCGCGGCGCGGGCCTCGCCGATCGGGTTGCCGAGCTCGTGCCACAGCCGCCCGGCCTCCTCGGCCAGTTCCACCGACGGCGGCTGATGGATCGCGGCCTGGAGGAGGAGACCTTCAGCGACGGCCGGCCGGTCGCGATGGGCGTGCGCCAGCTTCAGGGCCGCCTCGGCCCGGGCAGTCGCCGCCGCACGATCCCCGCTGCGCAACTCCACCCAGCCACCGGCCAGCAGCGCGTGCGGCTGCGAGACCGCTTGGTTGGCCTCGATCGCCCGTTCGGCGAACTCTCGGGCGCGAGCCGGGTCGTCCGCAGTCAGGACCCGCGCCGTGCCGATGAGCGACGGGACGAGTCCCTGCAGGTCGCCTCGCCGCTCGGCCCAGGCGATCGCCTGGGCGTAGTGCGCGAGGGCCTCCGTGCGCTGACCGCGGAGGTGCTGGACGTCGCCGAGCTGGCCGGTCGCGTAGTCGACGAGCTCGGAGCCGACGCGCTCCCAGATGTCCTGGGCCCGTCGCAGGTCACGGCGGGCGTCGTCGAGGCGGCCCATCCGCAGGTAGGTGTCGCCGCGGTTGAAGTAGGCGAGCCCGCAGAACGTCTCCGAGCCGATCAGCTCGGCGGCCTCGATCGCCCGCGTCAGTTCAACGAGCGCCTCGGGGTACGAGCCCTCCTCGGCGTAGTGGCTGCCGCGGTTGGTGAGGATCCGCACGACTTGGACGACGTCCCCGGCCCGCTCGCGCGTGGGCGAGCGCCAGGCGGTAGGACTGGGCGTTGCCGCGACGGTCGCCGCGCAGGGCGGCGAGCATCGCAAGGGTCGTGTGCACCGTGGCGAGCGCGACGTCGTCGCCGGAGCGCTCGGCGGCCTCGCGGGCGGGATCGAGCAGTGCCTGGCAGCCGTCGACGTCGCCGCGCACCCAGCGCATCGCGGCGTGCCATGCCAGGACCTGCGCTTCCTGGGCCGGATCGGTGCCGTCCAGGCGGGCGGCCTGGCATGCCGCCTCGCCCTCGTCGAGCCGGCCGCGTAGGTAGAGGATCACGCCGCGCTTGCGAGCGAGGCGCGGCGAGCCGGGATCGCCGAGCTCGACGGCCCGCTGGTACGAGGTGAGGGCAGCGTCCCAGTCGCCACGCAGGTAGGCAAGGTCGCCTCGGCGCTCGGCGAGGACAGGTTGCTCACCGGCGCGCTCGGCGACGTCGAGTGCTCGGGCGAGGGCCGCGAGGACCCGGTCCGGTCGGTCGACGCGCTCGACGACAGCTGCCGCGAGCTGCGGGTCGTCGACGTCGGCGGCGAGCACGAGCGCCGCCTCGACGTCACCGCGTGCCTCGAACGCCTCGACGGCGCGGCGCAGCTCGTCGTCGTCCGGGCGGGGCAGCGCGCGGCGGAGGAAGGCGCCGCCGAGGAGGCTGGCCGTCACCCTTCGGCCGGGCAGCGGCTCGAGGAACAACCCGAGGTCGACGAGCGCCTCGGCATCGCCGACGAGGTCGTCGCGCCCGAGATCGACGAGCAGCTCGTCGGACAGGTACGGCAGGTGGGCAGCCAGCGCCAGGAGGCGGCGCTCGCCGTCAGTGAGGTCGGCGAGGACTTCCTCGGCCAGGTAGTCGACGAGCACGGCGCCGGGAGCGAGGACGCGCTCGAGCAGCTCGTCGTGGTGTACCGGTCCGCTCCGGCGGACCGCCGCCGCCGCCAGCCGGACGGCCAGCGGCCAGCCTCCGGTGACGCGGACGATCTCGCCGACCATCTCCTCTCCGGACGGGTCGAGATCGAGCTCGTGGACCTCATCGGGGGTGAGGGCGAGGTCACGAGCGGAGATCCGGGCGATCTCGCCCGCCGCCCGCAGTCGGGCCAGGCGCATCGCCGGAGCCCGCCGGCAGGCCACGACGAGGTGCAGCGTCGAGGGCAGGTGCAGCACGAGGGCTTCGAGGAACTGCTCGAGCGGATCGCCCGTAGCCGTCTCGACGTCGTCGAGCAGGACCAGCGCCGGCGTGTCGATCGGTGCGACCGCCGTGCACACCGCCGCCGCCAGTGCCGTCGTGTGGTCGGGGTGATCGGGTGAGTCAGGTGCCGGGTGCGGGGGGAGCACGTCGTCGGCAGGCTCGAGGCCGAGCGAGCGCAGTCCGTCGAGCATGCCGCCGGCAACGGCGAACGGCGTCCAGCCGGACGGCGGGCGGCTCACCTCGACGCTCGTCGCCTGCTCGCCGAGCCGTCGCAACAGCGTGGACTTTCCCCACCCTGGCGCGGCGACGACCAAGGTCAGCCGGTGGCTCATGGCGAGGTCCGCCTGCGCCGCCGACCGCGCGCGCCGGTCGTCGGACATGGTCGGACGATCGTACGCCCCCATCCAGATTCTGACGACACTTGGTTGCGCTGAGCGCTACCAACTGTCGTCAGAATGTCATCTCAGACAGCGACAGATAGCGAGGCGGTGTAGCCGGAGGTGGCGTCGCCGGTCATCGTGGCGAGCTGGTGGGTGGCGCCGTCGTCGGAGAACACCATGTCGCTCTGCAGCGACAGCTGCGAGAGGTTGCTCACGCTCTGCTCGTAGCCCGTCGTCGCGTACACGACGTCGCACGTGTCTTGGGGGAACGCCAGCTGTGACGTCACGATCGGCTCGCCGCCGCCGGTCGCGTCCTCGACCGACGAGTAGACCTCGAAGTGGGCGTGGGGCCAGCGTCCCGAGTAGCAGGCGGGGAAGATGCTCGTGAACGACAGCCGGCCGTCGGCATCGGAGACCTGGACGCCGCGCAGGTAGTTCTCGTCCTCGGCGCCGCCGGAGTACATCGAGTAGCTGCCCTCCCGGTCGCAGTGCCAGAGGTACACCGCGGCGTTGGCCAGGGGCGTGCAGCCGGTGGCCGTATCGGTGATCGTCAGCTCGATCGTCAGCGGCACGCCGTCGGCGACGCCCGAGGCCGATCCGATGCTCGAGCGGATGTCGCTGCGCACGACGTCGGCCTCGGCCAGCACGTCCGGCCCGTTCGATCCGTCGCCCGGGAACGGCCCGGCCGTCTCCTCGGGGATCGGCTCACAGCTCGCCGCATCGGTCACGGCGGTCGTCGAATCCGTGCCGGCCGTCGTCGATGCGGCGGTCGTGGCCGTCGTCGCTTCACTCGAGGTCGCCGGTGACGTGCCGGTGCTCGTGCCCGCCGTCGATGACCCGGGCGAGTTGGATGCGCTGCTCGTCTGGGCACCTGACCCGTCGGAGCTGCAGGCGGCCAGCACGGTGGCTCCGGCGGCGGCCGCCATGGCGAGCAGGCCGCGCCGGGAGAGGGGATTGGGGGTTTCAGGCATTTCGGGTCCTTTAGGCGGGGGAGAAGAAGAGCTGCAGCTCCATGACGGCGTCGTCGGACACCGAAACGACGATCGGGGCGCTCGGCGCCTCGACGCCATAGGTCGACAACGCGATGTCGAGCGATCCAACGACCACGATGGTCCCGTCGACGAGCTGCGCCTCCAGCGGGATCGTGACCGGTGTGGTGACGCCGTGGACCGTGAGGTCGCCGGTCGCCTGGACGCTGACCGGGGCACCGGTGTTCACAGCGTCGCCGAGGTCGATCGGCTGGGTCAGCGTGAACGTCGCCGTCGGGAACTCACCGGTCTCCAGGGCGTCCTGGACCCGGTCGTCGCGACGGCTGTCGTTCGTCACGATCTCGGACATGTCGGCCTCGATGGTCGCCGCAGTCAGCGTCGTGCCGTCGAACGTGATGGTGCCGGTGACGGTCGGGGTGCGCCCGACGGCGGTCGTCGAGCCGATCGACGACAGCTCTTCCTGCACCCGGAAGCCGACGAACGAGCCGGTCGAGTTCTCGAAGCTGAACTCGCCGACGGACGTGTTGACGGCCCACGTTCCGCTGACTGCAGCAGCGGCGGTCGACGCAGCTGTCGTGCCACTCGTCGCCGGCGTCGTCGTCTCGGCAGCGGCCGGCGCGGTGGCGGCGGAGGCCGTCTCCGGCGACGTGGCGGCCGCCGTGGCGGGCGTCGTCGTCTCGGCGGTCTGCCCGACCTGGGCGCTTGCCGACTCGAGGTTGACAGCGGCCGGTGCGTCGTCGCGCAGGTACCACCACAGGGCGCCACCCACCGCCAGCGCCAGCACCACGACCACGCAGGCGGTGATGATGAACCAGCGCCGCCGGTACCAGGGCCGCGGCGGGCTCGCTGCGGGATCGCGCTCGGGCGTGAGGGTCGTGCTCATGGGAACACAGCGTGGCCGACGAACCTGTGGACTTGCTGAGAACGCACCGTGAAGTACCTCCCAGCCGGCTCACAGCCAACTCTCAGTTCCAGGGACGAGACTGGTGAGCATGCCGGGCGCACATCTACTGATCGTCGACGACGAGGAGAACCTGCGCTCGATGCTCGCGGCCGCGCTGCGCCACCACGGGTTCGAGGTGAGCACGGCGGCGAACGGGCGCGACGCCCTCACCGCGGTCGACGACAAGTCGCCGGACCTCGTCGTCCTCGACGTGATGCTGCCGGATCTCGACGGCTTCGAGGTCTGCCGCCGGCTGCGCTCGGGCGGTGACCACACGCCGGTGCTGTTCCTGACCGCCCGGGACGCCACCGAGGACAAGGTGCGCGGGCTCACGATGGGCGGCGACGACTACCTGCAGAAGCCCTTCAGCCTCGAGGAGCTCGTGGCCCGCACGACGGCGGTGCTGCGCCGCACCGGCCAGGCCAGGGACGATCGCAACGTGCTGACGTGCGACGACCTCGTCCTCGACGACGATGCCCACCGTGTGTGGCGTGCCGGCGTCGAGGTGTCGCTGTCGCCGACGGAGTACAACCTCCTGCGCTACCTGTTGGTCAACCAGGGTCGCGTCGTGTCGAAGGCGCAGATCCTCGACCACGTCTGGAACTACGACTTCGGAGGCGACGGGGGCGTCGTGGAGACGTACATCGGCTACCTCCGCCGCAAGGTCGACGCCATCGAGCCGAAGCTGATCACGACGGTGCGCGGCATCGGCTACACGATCCGCTCCGGGAGGAGTTAGCGGCGTGCGCCTGTCCCTGCGCGCCCGTGTCCTCGCCGGGATCGCGCTGATCGTCGTCGCCCTCGCCGTGTCGGCGGTCATCGTCACGACGACCACGCGAGCGCACTTGATCGACCAGGTCGATGACCGGCTCGCCACGGCTGGCGCACCCGATCGCATCCACGACGGTCCACCCCGCGAACCGCCGACGGGGTACGAGCGCCGTTCCGACGTCTACGAGGGCCGCCTCGGCGCCGACGGCGAGATGACCACGCTCTTCCCGTCGAACCTGTCGGGAGGTGAGGAGTTGCCACCGCCCGGTGTTGACGTCGACCAGGCGGCCGACGGCGTGGCGTCGGGGGAGCCCTTCACGGCGACGGCGACCAGCGACGACGACCTGCGCTACCGCGTCCGGACCGACGCCCTCCCGGACGGATCGTTCTGGATCACGGCGATCCCGCTGACGGACGTCGACGACACGATGACCCGGCTGATCACGCTGGAGGTCGTCGCGACCGGCATCATCCTCCTGCTCCTCGCGGCGGTCGCCTGGTGGGTGATTCGCCTCGGCATCCGCCCGATCAAGCAGATGACGCACACGGCCGAGCAGATCGCAAGTGGCGACCTCTCGCACCGTGTCCCGGAGGTCTCGGCGTCGACGGAGGCCGGGCAACTCGGTGTCGCCCTCAACCAGATGCTCGACCACCTCGACGAGGCGTTCACCGAGCGAGCCGAGTCGCAGGAGCGGCTGCGGAGATTTGTCGCCGACGCGTCCCATGAGCTGCGGACGCCGGTGACGACCATCCGCGGGTATGCCGAGCTCTACCGCGTGGGCGGTCTGAACGAGCGCAACGAGCTGGACGAAGCGATGCGACGTACGGAGCAGGAGGCGGTGCGCATGAGCCGGCTCGTCGACGACCTGCTGAGCCTCGCCAAGCTCGACGAGGGCCGGCCGCTGGAGCAGCGGCCGGTCGACCTCAGCCAGCTCGTCGCCGATGCCGCCCGTGACGCCGCTGCGGTCGACCCGCAACGCGCGATCACGACCGAGCTCAACGGTGCGGTCGTCGTCGCCGGCGACGAGGATCGCCTCCGTCAGGTCCTCGCCAACATCGTCGGCAACGCGCTCGTGCACACGCCACCGGCGGCACCGATCGAGCTACGGGTGGAGGCGGCGCACGGGACGGCCCGCATCGCTGTCACCGACCACGGCCACGGCATGGCTCCCGACGTCGCCGCCCGCGTCATGCAGCGCTTCTACCGCGCTGACCCCGCCCGCGCCAGAGACCGCGGCGGCAGCGGTCTCGGCCTCTCCATCGCCGACGCAGCCGTCAGCGCACACGGTGGCGAGATCGACGTCGACAGCGCCATCGGTCGGGGCACGACCGTCACCGTCACGCTGCCGTTGCCCTGACCTCCGATCCGCGTCCGTCAAGTGGACTTTGGCCCAGAGCACGGGCCACGGGCCGATCAGGATCAGACCGACACCTGCGATCCCCAGCGACCAGTCCAGGCCGATGCGGTCCGATGCCCAACCGAACAGCAACGAGCCTGCGGCGGCGGCGACGCTGGCGATCATGTAGAGCACCCCCATCGCCTGCCCGCTGATCCCGGCCGGGCTGCGGAAGTGGACACCGGTGCTCTCGACCACCCAGACCACCTCCCAGGTCGCGCCGATCAGCACGATGGTCGCCAGGTCCAGCACGAGCGAGCGCGACACGCCGAGCACGACCATGAAGCTGCCGGCGGCGACGAGACCGCCGCCGAGCAGCGCCAGTTCGGACACCTCGCGCTGCTCCAGGCGCCGCACGATCGGGCTGGCCAGCAATCCGCCCGACGGCGATCGCGGCGAGCAGCAGACCGATGTACTGAGCCCCGTCGCCGTGGTCGGCGGCGACGACCGGCATGATCTGCTCGAGCGGGCCGACGAACACGAAGAACGTCAGCGTCGTCTCGAGGAGCGTTCGCAGCAGCAACGCCCGCCACATGATGACGGCACTCGTCGTCAAGCGGCAGTGCTCGACGCACTCGCGTGCCCGCACGACGCTCGGCCGGATCGACAGGAGCGCCAGGAACACGCCGAGGAAGGCCACCGCCGTGACACCGAATGCCGCAGCGACGCCGAACCATGCGACCAGCGCACCACCAACCGCCGGACCGCACAGGCGGGAGAGGTTGAACACGGTCGACGAGTCGGCCATCGCCTGCTTGCTGAGCGACGTCGGTACGAGGTCCATCGCCAACTCGGCCAGCACGGGGCGCTTGAGGCCGGCTGGTACGGAGTCGCAGAACATCAGCAGGTAGATCTCGAACACTGCGATCTCGCCGTCGAACGACAGGACGGCAAGGAACGTCGCGGGGACGACCTGGACGCCGGCGAGGATCACTGCCAGGCGTCGTCGCTCGACGCGGTCGGCGAGCCAGCCACCGAACGGGGCGAGCACGAGGCTCGGCCCTTTCGAGATCGCCGCAAGCAGCCCGACTTGCACCGCCGACCCGGTCAAGCGGTAGACGAGATAGCCGGCCGCGACCATCTGCATCCAGCTGCCTGAGCCCGACAGGGCGCGGGCGAACAGGAACCGTCGGAAGCCCGCATGCCTCAACGGCGAGTCGGGCACCGATCGGGAACCGTACACCGGGTCCAGCGCGGCGAGAATGGGCCGGTGCACGACGACCGCGACCTCGTCGAGGAGCGGATCTCTCGGGAGCTGAGCGAACGGATCGTGCCGCTCGTCCACCCCGAGCGGCGGCCGCTCGACGTCGAGGCGGGAGCGTCGCTCGACGACGTCGCGCCGTTCGAGGTCGGCGCGCGCTGGGGCGCGCCGTGGACGACGACGTGGTTCCGCTTCAGCGGGGAGGTTCCCGGCGAGTGGGGCGGCAGGCGGGTCGAAGCGCTGCTCGATCTCGGCTTCCGGATGGACGCCCCGGGGTTCCAATGCGAGGGTCTCGTGCGCGACGAGAAGGGTCGCCCGGTGCAGGGCATCCACCCGCGCCGCCAGGCCGTGCGGCTGGCCGGCGCGCCCGGGCCGGTCGTGCTCGTCGTCGAGGCGGCCGCCAACCCGGCCTTCCCGCAGTTCCGGCCGTCGGCATTTGGGTCACCGGAATCCGCCGGCACCAAGCAGCTGTATCGGCTCGACCGGGCCGAGCTCGTGGTCGTCGACACGGAGGCCGAGG
This sequence comes from uncultured Acidimicrobiia bacterium, assembly GCA_963774125.1. Lineage (GTDB taxonomy): Bacteria > Actinomycetota > Acidimicrobiia > Acidimicrobiales > Ilumatobacteraceae > JALZMG01. Next base: position 1,137,143 of record CAVZDR010000005.1, on the reverse strand, counting down.
CGTTGCTGTACGACCTCGACGTGCTCGACGGGGTGATGCGCACGCTCCCGCTCGACGACCCACGGCGGACGCGGGTGCGCCACCTGCTCGCGCAGGCGCTCGACGTGGTGGCGCGTCGCGGGGACGTCGTGGCAGCTCGCGGTGTGGTCGCCCCGGCCCTGGCCGCGCCGGCGGGCGACGACGCACACCGTGTCGTCGCTACTGGTCACGCCCACATCGACACGGCGTGGCTGTGGCCGACGTCCGAGACCGTCCGCAAGTGCACCCGCACGTTCGCCTCCGCCGTGTCGATGATGGACGACGATCCCGGCTACCGCTTCTCGTGCTCGCAGGCGCAGCAGTACGAATGGATCGCCCAGCGCGAGCCCGAGCTGTTCGCCCGCATCACCGACAAGGTGACGGCCGGACAGTGGATCCCGGTCGGTGGCATGTGGGTCGAACCGGACATGAACCTGCCGTCCGGCGAGAGCATCGTGCGGCAGATCGTCCAGGGGCAACGCTGGTTCCAATCGCACTTCGGCCGACGCTGCAGCGAGGTCTGGATTCCCGACGTCTTCGGGTACCCGGCGGGCCTGCCGCAGGTCTTCGTCGCCGGGGGGATGCGCCGGTTCGTCACCCAGAAGCTGTCGTGGAACCGCACGAACCGGTTCCCCCACTCGACGTTCTGGTGGGAGGGCATCGACGGCACGCGCGTGCTCACGCACTTCCCGCCGGTCGACACGTACAACGCCGAGGTGACGCCGGAGGAGCTGGCGTACTCCGTGCGCCGCTTCACCGACCACGCCTGGAGCCGGTGGTCGTTGCTGCCGTTCGGGTACGGCGATGGTGGCGGCGGCCCGACTCCCGACATGCTCGAGCGGCTGCGCCGGGTGGCCAACCTCAGCGGCATGCCACGCGTCGAGCAAGGCAGCCCGGCGGAGTTCTTCGAGCGGGTCGAGGCCGAGGCAGCAGGTGGCGCACCGATCCCGGTGTGGCGCGGTGAGCTGTACTTCGAGACCCACCGCGGGACGCTGACCAGCCAGCTGCGGACGAAGGTCGGCAACCGGCGATGTGAACGTCTGCTCCGGGAGGCCGAGCTGTGGCTGGCCGCGGCGGGTGAGGTGGATGGGCAGCGACTGGGCGCGCAGTGGCGTGACGTCCTCACCCAGCAGTTCCACGACATCCTGCCCGGCTCCTCGATCGCCTGGGTCCACGCCGACGCCGAGGCGGTCCACGGGCGCGTCGCCGCCGAGCTGGAGACGGTCGTCGCCGGCGCGCTGGCACAGCTCGCGCCGCCCGGTCCCTCCTTGGCCAGTGCGGCCAGCGCTTCTCGTGACGAGGTCGTGCTGGTCGATCTCGATCCCGTCGGCGACGGGGCGGTGCAGCAGCTACCCGACGGGCGGCGGGCGTTCCGCGCCGTCGTGCCGGGGCTGGGCGTCACGTCCGCTGAGGCGATCGACGCCGCCGATCGCGTGGTCGTCACCGACCGCACGATGAAGAACGGGCACCTCGCCGTCGGCTGGGATCTCGACGGCAACCTCAATTCGGTCATCGACGTCGCACGGGCCCGTCAGCTGCTGCCCGCCGGCCAGCTCGGCCCCGTGCTCGAACTGGCGCCGGACCATCCCGTGCGCTACGACGCCTGGGATCTCGAGTCGTGGGTCCGCCTCGATCCGGAACGTCTGTTGAGTGGTGAGGTCGAGGTCGCTCGCGGCCGGACCACTCGTCGGCATGGTGCGGGTCATCCGCCGGTTCGGGCCGTCGACGGCGACGCTCACGTACGTGCTGCGGGCCGGTTCGCCACGGCTCGACGTCCAGATCGAGCTCGACTGGCATCACGTCGAGCACCTGCTGTCGCTGGCCCTCCCGCTCGACGTGCGCGCTGACACGGCGACCTGCGGCATCCAGTTCGGCGCCGTCCGCCGCCCGACCCACGCCTCGACGTCATGGGATGCCGCCAAGTTCGAGGTCTGCGCCCACCGGTACGTCGACGTCGCGGAACCGAGCTTCGGCGTGGCGGTGCTCAATGACGGGCGCTACGGGCACGCCCTGTTCGACGGGGCGGTGCGGGTCAGCCTGGCCCGCGCCGCGCGCTACCCCGATCCGGCGCCCGACCAGGGCCGCCACGACGTCACGATCAGCGTCTTCCCGCACGGGCCGGGTCTCGCCGACGTCGTGACCGAGGCGGAGCGGCTCGACCTGCCGGTGCGCGCCGTGCACGGTGGTGGCGGGCCCGGCGTCACGTCGCCGGTCGTCACGGTGACTGGTCGCGGTGTCGAGGTGGACGCGGTCAAGGCAGCCGACGACGGCAGCGGCGACCTCGTCGTGCGGCTCCACGAGGCGTGCGGTGACCGGGCGCCGGTCAGCGTGCGGGCCGACCGCCGGATCACGGACGCGTCGCGGTGCAACTTGTTCGAGGAACCGCTCGCCGGTTGTGAGTCGAGCGACGGCATCGTCGCCCTGACGCTGCGCCCGTTCGAGCTCGTGACACTGCGCATCACTCGCGCGTGATCAGCCTGCTTTGGCGAGATGGTCCAGAGCGACTGCTGAGTAGACGGCGATGCCGTCGGCCATCGCCTCCTCGTCGAACAGCACGCGGTTGGAGTGGTTCGGCGCGGCGATGGTGAGGTCGCGCTCCGGATGCGTGCCGCCGAGGAACATCATCGCCCCGGGCACGCGCTGCAAGACGTAGCTCCAGTCTTCGGCTCCCATGACCGGGTGCGGCTGGCGGACCACCTTGTCGGTACCGACGACGTCGGAAGCCAGCCGCAGCACGTCGTCGGCGACGCTGTCGTTGTTCACCGTGACCGGGTAGCCGGCCTCGATCTCGACCGTGACCGAGCACCCGTGGGCCGCAGCGATGCCGTCGACGACGCGCTTGACGCCGTCATGGACGCGCTTGCGAGTGGATTCGCTGACGGCGCGGATCGTGCCCTCGATCTCGGCTGACTCGGGAATGATGTTGTTCGTCGTGCCCGCCGTGATGCGACCAACGGTGATCACCGCTGGGTCGAACACGTCGACGGACCTCGTGACCATCGTCTGCAGGGCCTGCACCATCTCGCAGGCCACCGGGATCGGATCGAGCGCCCGATGAGGTTCGCTGGCGTGGCCGCCACGCCCGGTGACGGTGACGTAGATCTTGTCGGCGGAGGCCATCGATGCGCCGCCCTTGCAGCTCATCCAGCCGGTCGGCAACGCCGACGTGATGTGCAGCGCGAACGCTCGCGTGATCGGTGAGGGTGTGCCGTCGGCGAGCGGCGGGATGTCGAGGAGGCCTTCCTCCAGCATGAAGCGCGCGCCGTGCTCACCCTCCTCGCCGGGCTGGAACATGAACAGCACGCGCCCGGCCAGATCGTCACGGTGTGCCGACAGCAGCCGCGCCGACGCGACGAGCATTGCGGTGTGGGTGTCGTGCCCGCAGGCGTGCATCGCACCCTCGAAGCGCGAGCCGAAGTCGAGTCCGGTGTCCTCGTGCAGCGGCAGTGCATCCATGTCGCCACGTAGCAGGATCGTCGGGCCGGGCTTGGCGCCGGTGAGCAGGGCCGCCAGTCCGCTCGTCGACTCGTGCTGCGTGATGTCGAGCGGCAGGCCCTCGAGCGCTTCCAGCACGTGCTCTCGAGTCAGTGGCAGGTCGTTGCCGACCTCGGGCCACGAGTGCAACGTTCGGCGCAGCTCCACCGCAGCGGACTGTTGGTCGCGAGCCTCTTCGCGCAGGTCGGCGGTGGCGATCTCGGACGTGGCCGTCATGGAGTCATGGTACGCAGCGTCACGAGGCGCTTTTCCCTTTCCGTGATCCCGGAACGCCCATGGGGAGTAGCCGGCGTCTGCCGGGAACCAGGAAGGACGAACCATGGCGAACGGGATCATTGGTGCTGACGTCGAGCAGCTCCATCAGCTCGGTGCGACGCTCAAGTCCAAACCGGCCGACATCGATGCGCTGATCTCCACGGTGACCAGCGCGCTGGCCAACACGGCGTGGCAGGGACCAGCGCGTGACCGGTTCGAGGGCGACTGGCACTCGTCGTTCCGGCCGGCGCTCGGGAAGCTGATGGACGCCTTCGACGCCGCCGGCACCGAGTGCCAGAGCCGGGCAACGGCGCTGCACCAGGCCATGGCGATCTAGCGGATCCGTTCTGTCCGTCGGGATCGCCTCACAACGCACGATTCCTACGGACAGGTGCCTCTTCAGTGAGGTTGCGGCGGCGTAGTGGGCGGCGAGGAGGTCGTCGCCCCAGTCCCGCCGCAGGTCGCGCCACACCGAGTGGATGTGGTTGGCGTTGTCCTGCGTGTTGTCGTACTCGACCAGGAACGTCGGCCCGCGCACCGCGTAGTAGTGGCCCTGCCCGCGCTCCAGCGGTCCGGCCCAGGCGAACGTCACGTGGTCGAGCCCGGCGTCGACGGCATCCCGCCATGCCGCGTCAGCGACCGCCGCCGGGGCGCGGCCGAGGTACAGCCGGATCAGCCGCCCGAGCAGGTCCCGTTGGCGTCCGTCGAGTTGGCCGTAGGAGACGCCCTGCGGCACGACCGTCGGGTCAGCAATTGGATCGTGCCGCGTGAGGATGTCGTTCGGCGCCACGTCGGACGTCACGGCGACAGCGCGCTGCTTCGCATCGAGGCGGGCGAGCACCGCCCGGGCCAACTCCTCCTCGTACGGCAGAAGGCGCAACCCGCGGTGCGGTCCGTCGGGCACGACGGCGGGCTCGGCGCCGAAGAACTGCGGCGTCGCCGCGATCTCGTCGCCGACCACCGTGACGTGCAGAACGAGGTGGTGCCCGCTGACCCTCCACGCCCACGGTGCGTCGCCCCGCGGATCACCGAGCACGCGGAACCAGTACCGGTCGTCGCTCGCACCGGGGTCGCCGGCCAGCCGGCGACGGATGAGCTCGACGTCCATGATGCCGCGAGCGGTCATCGCTCCTTCGACGCTGCACGCCAGGTCGAGCAACGACAGCGCCACCTCGCGCTGCTCCGCGGTCAGATCGGCCAGTTTCAGACCTGGACGATCGCCGGGAAGGTACGTCCACGCCTTGTGATCCGGCGTGTCGAAGTCGACGGTTGCCTGTGCGCGCTGTGTCGCGTCGAGTTCGTTGAGGAACGTCGCGATCCGTTCACCCATCGACTCCGTCATCGGCTCGACGGTACCCCGGCGCTGGCGCGGTCAGCCCAGGCGTTGCAGCGCGTCGTCCCACGACGGCCGACCCTGCGCCCCGCGGATGGTCCATCGCACGAACTTCGTCGGACCCATCTCCGGCTTGAGCCCGCTCATCAGCTGGCGGTGTGGCTCCGTGCCGGCGAACGCCTGTAGCGCAGCTTCGTCACGCCACACCGACAGCGTGGCGTACTGCTTGCGCATCGGCCGGGCGAGCAAGGCGAAGCCCATCACACCGTCCGTTCCGGACAGTTGCTTGCGCACCGTCCCGGACCCGCGGAACAGTCGCCACGTCGATCTGCGGCTGAGCGGCGGGATGCTCGACGCCAGCACGAGGTACTCCTGTTCAGGCTCCAGCTGCGACGTCCACTTCCACGGCGACTTCACGATGCTGCCCTCCCGTCCTGTCGACGAGACGGTACTGCCGCCGATCAGGATGGCGGAGCGAGCTCGATGATGTCGCCGTAGAGGCGTCGCACGCGGAGGCGGATCACGACGCGCTGCTCGGCGACCTGCGTCTCCAGGAACGCGGCCTCGGCGGCGGGATCCGACTGCGGGAAGATCGTCAGCAGCTCACGGCCGGTTGCGTCGCCGGGCTCCGTGGAGACCGCAGACACCTCGGCCTCGCCCTCGGCGACGACGAACGACCAGCGGTCGGGCCCCTCGACGTACAGCGACGCTCGTCCGTCGGCCAGGACGTTGCGGGCCTTCACGCGATCGGCGCGGGTGCTCATCCGCACCATCGACGTGGCCGGGTCCCAGTGGTAGAGCACAGGCGCCAGGTGTGGGATCCCGCTCCGGCCGATCGTGGCGAGGACACCTTGATCCCGTGCCGCGAACAGGCGGGCCCGCTCGTCGTCGGCGAGTGGGCGCAGCGGCGGCTGCTGCTCGAAGATGGCCTCGTCCTTGGCAGGTGTTGGTGCGCTCATCGCCGCTTCCTTTCGATATGATTCGGAGGGTGTCTCCGAATATACGGAGTGATTCTCCGCTTCGCACCGATGCCCGACGGAATCGAGCCCGCCTGCTGGAGGTCGCGCATGCCGCGTTCCTGGAGCGCGGCGTGATGGCCTCGATGGACGACATCGCTCGCCAAGCCGGTGTCGGGATCGGCACGCTGTACCGCCACTTCCCGAGCCGCGACGACCTGATCCTGGCGCTCGTCGCCGACGACCTCGAGCGGCTGGCCGCACGGGCCGACGAGCTGCGCGCCGGCGGCGACCCCGATTCGGTGGAGCGGTGGTTGCACGAGCTGATCCGCCACAACCTGACCTATCGCGGGCTCGCCGAGTCGATCGCCGACGCGGTGACCCGGCACACGGCGCTCGGTGCGGCGTGCGAGCGGCTCCACGACGCCGGAGCGGCGCTCGTCCGGGAGGCCCAGGACGACGGAACGATCCGTGCCGACATCGACCCGCACGTGCCCATCGACCTCGCCGGCGCCGTGGCGTGGTCGACCCAGCTCGCTCCTGACGAGCGGCGCCGCGACGCACTGCTCCAGGTGACGATGGACGGTCTGCGAGCTTCGGCGGTGAGCTGAACTCGCAGAACGACGTCGCCTGGCCGCCCGTACGCTCACCGCCGTGCAGGAGCTGGAGTTCATGGTCGAGCCGTTTGTCGAGGGTCGGCCGGGGCCGCACGTGACTGCCGCCGTGGACGCTGCACGCGCCGCCGGCGGCGACGTCGAGTTCGGACCGTTCGGCTCGACGTGCCGGGCCGACTCGGCGTCGATGCCCGACATCCTCGCCGCCATCTCGAGGGCCGCGTTCTCCAACGGTGCGACTCACATCTCGATGCACGTTGTCAAGCTGACGAATCGTGATCCCGAGTGATGACCCACCCTCTGCTGGTTGCCGTCCAGCCGGTCGTGGATGCGGTCGGCGCGACGATCGTGGCGCCCGAGCACCGCGAGGCGAGCGACGTTCCCCTCGTTTGGAACGGTGAGATCCTCGCCGTCGTGCGGATGCCGCCGTTGCACGGTGCGCTCGATCGCCTGATCGACAGCGTCGAGGCCGAGCTCGGCGGCCGGCTGCCGGACCTCGATCGTGAGGACAAGCAGCGAGCCGTGCGACTCCTCGACGAGCGTGGCGCGTTCACGCTGCGCCGAGCCGTCGAGCAGGTCGCCGACGCGATGGGCGTCAGCCGCATCACCGTCTACAACTACCTCAACGCGATCCACCGATGACCACTTGGAATGGACAGCACTTCGAGGTGATCGGCTTCGATGCCGACGACACCCTGTGGCACAGCGAGGACTCGTTCCACGTCGTCGAAGCCCGCTTCGTCGAGCTGGTCAGCCCGTATGCGCCGGTTGGTGTCGACGTAGCGGCGGCGTTGCGGGCGACGGAGACGGCCCAGCTCCCGATCGCCGGCTATGGCGTGAAGGCGTTCACGCTGTCGATGGTGCAGGCGGCGATCACCGTGACCGACGGAACGGTGCCGGCCCGCGTCATCGAGCAGCTGCTCGAGGCTGGCATGGACATGCTCACCGAGACGGTGCGCCTGCTGCCGCACGTTCCAGAGGTGTTGGCCGACCTCAGCCGCGATCACCGGCTGGTCCTCATCACGAAGGGTGACCTCGTCCACCAGACGCGCAAGGTCACGACGTCCGGTCTGGCCCACCACTTCCACCACGTCGAGGTCGTCCTGGAGAAGGACGTCGACACGTACGCCCGGATCCTCAAGGCGATCGAGGTGCCAGCCGAGCGCTTCTGCATGGTCGGTAACTCCGTGCGCAGCGACATCCTGCCGGTGCTGTCACTGGGGGCGCACGCGTTCCACGTGCCGTACCCGTTGCTGTGGGAGCACGAGCACGTCGACCACGACGAGGACCTCGACGAGCTGGAGTCGATCGCCGAGCTCCCGGCCCGCCTGCGGGCCAGAGAGGCAACTTGATGCTCGGGCTCGGCTCGCAAGCAAGTTGCTCGCCTTACCTCCCGAGCTCGCCGCCTCCGCTGCGCTTCGGTGGCTCGCCCACCTAGCCAATTCGCGGGAGGCCTAACGTGCACGCGATGGATGTCGCCGTGTACCACGAGGCGCTGCGCGCGACGCGCCCGCTCCTGACGGCGGCCAGCGCCGCCGACCGCGGGGCGCGCATCGAGTCATGCCCGGAGTGGACACCTGCCGACCTCGTCTGGCACGTCGGCAACGTGCACGCCTTCTTCGCCGCGGCCATTCGTGATCGGTTCGACGATCCGTCTTCCTACGTGCCACCGGAGCATCCCGCCCACGACGAAGCCGTCTTCGACTTCGGCTCGGCGGCGGCCGCGGAGCTGCTCGCGGTGCTCCCCGATGCCGACCAGGCGATGCTGATCCAGGGGCGGTCGGGCCCGAGGACCGTCGGCTGGGTGTCCCGCCGCATGGCGCACGAGACCGCAGTGCACCGCTTCGACGCCGAGCGAGCAGCCGGCCACGACCATCGCGTCGAGGCCGAGCTGGCGTCCGACGGTGTGGATGAGTACTTGGATTTCGTGTTCCCGCGGACCGTGGCACAAGGCCTGCGGCTGGGCGGCAGCGTGCACCTGCACTGCACGGACGTCGCGGGTGAGTGGATCATCGAGCCCGGTGAGGACGGGGCCTACGAGGTCCGCCGCGAGCACACCAAAGGCGCCGCTGCCGTGCGTGGCCCGGCGCACGAGCTGCTGATGGTGCTGTGGCGCCGCCTGCCGCTCGACGCGGTCGACGTCATCGGCGATCAGGCCGTCGCCGCCCAGCTCGTGTCGGTCCCTATCTGAGGTATGGCTCTACGGAGAGGCAGCTCGGTGAGACGCCGAAGCGCAGCGGAGGCGGCGAGCTCGGCAGGCGAGGCGAGCAACTTGCTTGCGAGCCGAGCTCTATAACTTGTGCAAGCGGACCGCGGAGACGCGGTGGTCCGCTTCCTTGTGCAGGATCAGCGACGCGCGCTGGCGCGTGGGCAGGATGTTCTCCCGCAGGTTGCGCCCGTTGATCGACTCCCAGATGTGCAGCGCCGTCGCCCGCGCCTCCTGGTCGCTGAGCGCGGCGAAGTGGCGGAAGTAGCTGCGCGGATCCTGGAACACCGTCCCGCGAAGGGCGAAGAACCGATCCACGTACCACTCGCGGATGTCCTCTTCCTCGGCGTCGACGTAGATCGAGAAGTCGAAGTAGTCGCTGACGAACTCGGCGGTCCGCTCGATCGGCGTCTGCAGGACGTTGAGGCCCTCGAGGATGAGGATGTCCGGCTGGCGCACGATCTGCTCCTCGCCGTCGATGATGTCGTAGACGACGTGGCTGTACACCGGCGCCCGCACCTCTTCGGAGCCGCTCTTCAGGGCGCGTAGGAACGACAGCAGCCGCTTCGTGTCGTAGCTCTCGGGGAACCCCTTGCGCTCCATCAGCCCGCGCTCCACCAGGTCCGCGTTGGGGAGCAGGAAGCCATCGGTCGTCACGAGGTCGACCTGGGGGTGATCGGGCCAACGGGCCAGCAGCGCCTGCAGGATGCGGGCGAACGTGCTCTTGCCGACCGCCACGCTGCCTGCGACGCCGATGACGTACGGGATGCGCGGGGCCATCGTTCCGAGGAACGTCGACGACACCCGGGCGAGCTCCTGCGATGCGTTGACGCGCAGGTTGAGCAGCCGCGACAGGGGCAGATAGATCGCCTCGACCTCGGCGAGATCGATGCGCACGTTGATGCCGCGCACCTTGGCGAGGTCGTCCTCGCGGAGGGTCATCGGCGTGGCGGCCCGGAGGGGGGCCCAGTCGTCACGCTCGATGGTGAGGTACCGGCTGGCGGCCTCTTCCACGCGGCGCACCCTACGCTCGGCGCGTGCTGGCGCCGCAATCTCGCAAGGAGCGCGGCAGCTACCCGACTCCGCACTGGCTCGTCGACGACGTGGTGCTCCACGCGCTCCCCCCGGTGGCAGCAGGCCAGCGGGTCACGGTGCTCGACCCGGCGTGCGGCGACGGGCGGTTCCTCGTTGCGGCTGCTCAACGACTGCGCGTCGCCGGAGCGGTGCCGACGCTCGTCGGGATCGACGTCGACGACGAGGCGCTCGGGCTGGCGGCGGAGGCACTCGATGGGTGTGGCGACGTCGTGCTGGAGCAACGTGACGCCCTCGGGAGTGAGCTCCCGTGCGGCGAGGTCGACGTCGTGCTCGGTAACCCGCCGTTCCTCTCGCAGCTGGCCGCGACGACGACTCGGGGAGGCGCCAGCCGCCACGGCGGTGGCCCGTACGCCAACGCCGCCGCCGAGTTCCTGGCGGTCGCATTGCGCGCCGTACGCCCGGGTGGGCACGTCGGACTCGTGTTGCCGCAGTCGATCCTCGCCTCGCGCGACGCGGCGCCCGTGCGCGCGGAGGTTGACCGGCTGGCGAGGCGCACGTGGTCGTGGTGGTCGCCGCGGCCAGTGTTCGAGGCACAGGTTCTCGTGTGCGCGCTGGCCTTCGAACGTCGCGCCGTGGCGGTGAGGCCGAACGGGGGCGGGACGTGGAGTGACGTCGTCACGGACGCCCTCGGCGTGCCGGCACTGCCGTCGCTGGCGTCCGAAGGGGTGCTCGGTGACCGCGTTCGCCTGACGGCCAACTTCCGGGACCAGTACTACGCCCTCGTCCCGGCCGTCTCCGACGACGCCGTCGGCCCGCCGCTGGTCACCAGCGGTCTCATCGATCCCGGACGCAGCCGCTGGGGGGAGCGGCCGGTCACGTTCGCCCGGCGACAGCATGCGAGTCCGCGGGTCGACGTGTCGGCACTCCCGGCGTGGATGCAGCGCTGGTCCGCCGAACTGCTCGTACCGAAGGTGCTCATCGCCAACCAGACGCGGGTGATCGAGGCCGTCGCCGATCCCGCCGGTTCCTGGTTGCCGGGCGTGCCCGTGCTCAGCGCCCGTCCGATGCGTGCCGTCGACGTGTGGCCGGTGGCCGCCGTGCTCACCTCGCCCGTCGCCTCGGCGTGGGCGTGGCATCGAGCTGCCGGGACGGGCCTGTCGGCGGACGCGTTGCGCCTCGGCCCGCGCTGGCTGGCGGACCTTCCGTGGCCCCGGGGGTCTGTCGACGCGGCCGTGGAGGCGCTGCAAGCCGGCGACATCGTCGGCTGCGGGCGGGCGATCACCACGGCCTACGGCCTCGGCACGGCGAAGCGGCTCGTCGAGTGGTGGTCACGCCAGCTACCCGGGTGATGACGTGCCAGCGCGGCGATCCGCTGCCAGACTGCACGCCCGTGACGTCCCCCCGCCAACGACGGTCGTTCGGCGCGCTCGGTGTCTTGACCTCCGTCCTCGTGGCGCTCGGCGTGGCTGCCTGCGGCGGGTCAGGCGGCGGCTCCGATGCCGAAGCAGCCATCGACGAGGGTCGGCAGCTCGCCGCCCGGTCCGGTTGCGCCGGTTGCCACGGTGCCAACGGCGAAGGTGGTGTCGGCCCGACGTGGGTCGGCCTGCTCGGCAGCCAGGTCCAGCTCAACGACGGCACGACGGTCGTCGCCGACGAGGCCTACATCACCCAATCGATCAAAGACCCAGGATCCCAGATCGTCGCCGGTGCCTCCGTCGCGATGCCGGTCAACCAGCTCTCCGACGAGGACATCGCCAAGATCGTCGCCTACATCTCGTCGCTCGGCAGCGGTGGCGCAACGACCACGACGGGGGCGGTGGGCCCGACGGCGCCGACGATCGCCGTGGCCACGCCGCCGCCGAACGCGACCGCACCCGGAGGATGATCGCCCGGCTCGCCGTGCTCGCCGCGATCGCTGTCGGAGCGGCGGGCTGTGGCGGCGATGACCGTCAACTGGTCGGCATCACCCGCGACCCGGAGCCGCAGGTCGATGCGGTCGCCCTCCCGGATGTCGCCAACGGAGGGGAGCCGTTCGAGTTCCGGGCCGCCCCTGAAGGGTTGCTCGTCGTGTACTTCGGCTACACGAACTGCCCGGACATCTGCCCGACGACGATGTCCGACCTGCGCGCCGCGCTGGGCGAGCTCGGCGACCAAGCCGAGCTGGTCGACGTGGCGATGGTGACCGTCGACCCCGAGCGAGACACCGATGTGCTGGCGGACTACGTGCGGGGGTTCGTCCCCGATGGGCACGCCATCGCCACCGACGACCAGGCGGCGCTGCAGTCCGTGGCCGGGCCGTTCGGGGTGAGCTACGAGGTCCTCACGTCGCCGGCGGGAGAGGTCGAGGTCGGGCACAGCTCCAACCTCTTCGTCGTCGACGACACCGGCACGCTCGTGCTCACCTGGTCGTTCGGGACGACCTCCGACGAGCTCGCCGGCGACCTCGAGCAGCTGCTCGACGACGCCTGATCCCGTCAGCTCGTCACGTCGCTCGATTGCGTCGCGCAGGTCGTCGATGGACAGCGGGCCGATGTGCGTCGTGCTGATGCGCCCGTCGTCGCCGACGATCAGCGTGACCGGCAACGCGGCCGTTCCGAGTGCGTCGGTCAGCTCGGCCTCCTCGTCGGCGTACTGCGGGAACGTCACGCCGAGGTCGTCGAGGAAGGCCTGCGCCTCCGCCGGGTCCTCGCCGATGTCGACGCCGATGAACGAGACGTCGGTGCGCTGCTCGCTGACGTCCTGGAAGGCCGGCAGCTCACGCCGGCACGGCGCGCACCACGTCGCCCACAGGTTGACGACGGCGGGCCCGGACAGGCTCGCCAGCTCCAGCGGCGGGCCGTCGCCCTGGAGTGGTGGGAGCGTGACGTCGGGGAGCGCCTGATTGGCGCCGTCGTCCCCGCCCCCGCAGGCCACGACGCCGAGCACCAGCGCGACGATCGGGGCCGCTCGGCTCATTCGTCGCGCACGTCGACCGTGACGACCTGCTCGCCGGCGGACTCGAACTCGAGCGTCAGCTCGAACTGGTCACCGACGACGAGCGGATCCACGAGGTCGTTCAGCATGACGTGGTTGGCGCCGGGCTCGAAGGTGACCGAGCCGCCTGACGGCACGTCGAGCGGTCCCATCTCGTGCATCTCCGCGTCGCCGCTCGCTCCGACCATCGACATGTGCAGCGCCGTCGACGCGGCGACGTCCGCCGGCACCGACGCGCCGACGAGCAGGTCATCGTCGTCCGCCGAGACGTCGAAGTAGACGGCCGCCATCGTCGTTGCGGCTGGTGTCGGTCGCGCCCACGCGTCGGTGACGCTGACGCCGGCGCCATCACCGCCGCTCGACCCGCCACAGGCGGTCAGCACCGCAAGCGCGGCGAGGGCCGCCAGCCGGCGCGCCGTCACCGGTTCCAGGGCGCCGTGGGCGAGACGGCGCCGGGACCTCCGGTCAGCACCTCGCAGCCGTCCTCGGTGACCGCCAGGGTGTGCTCGAACTGGGCGGTGCGCTTGCCGTCGGAGGTCACTGCGGTCCAGTCGTCGTCCCACATGCGGTGCTGCCAGGTGCCGAGGCTGATCATCGGCTCGACCGTGAACGTCATACCGGGACGCATGATCATCGACGCTCGCGAGTCGTAGTAGTGGAGCACCTGGATGTCGCCGTGGAACTCCTCGCCGATGCCGTGGCCGATGAACGCCCGGATGACGCCGTAGCGGTGCGCCTTGGCGTGGTCCTCGATGGCCTTGCCGACGTCGCTGATCGGGCGGCCCGGCTTGACCGCCTCGATGCCGTGCCACATGCACTCCTCGGTCACCTGCACCAGGTGGCGGCTGACTGGGTCGACGTCGCCGACGAAGAACGTGGCGTTGGTGTCGCCGTGCACGCCGTCGACGAAGGCCGTGACGTCGAGGTTGAGGATGTCGCCGTCCTGGAGGACGCGGGAGTCCGGGATGCCGTGGCAGATCACCTCGTTTGCCGAGGTGCACACGCTCTTCGGGAAGCCGTTGTAGTTGAGCGGCGACGGATAGGCGTCCCGCTCGATGTGCAACTGGTGGACGTACTCGTCGATCTCGTCCGTCGTGATGCCGGGGCGCACGAACTCGCCCGCCAGGCGCAGGATCTCGGCAGCCACCGCGCCCGCATGGCGCATGCGCTCGATGATCTCGGGGGACTTGACTCGTGCCTCACCCCGCGGCAGCGGCATGCCGGTGTCGGCGTACGACGGCCGGGCGATGTTCGGCGGCACGGTGCGCATCGGGGTGACGACCCCCTGCAGCACACGTCCCTCGGTGCGGCGATGGCACCGCTTGTACTTGCGGCCGCTGCCACACCAGCACGGGTCGTTGGCTTGCGGCAACAGCTCGGGCGGGTTGGCCAAGGTGTACATCTCGTCCCAGGATACGCCCGGCCCCGCTGACCGAAAGGTCGGCGAGACCTCCCGTACGCTCCCCGGCCGTGCTGCGTCGACTCGTGCTGTGCTCCGCCGTCGTCGTTCTCGGCGCGGCGTGCGACACGGACGACGGCCGAACGCTGCGCGAGCCGTCCGAGGCGCAGCGAGCGGCGATGACGACGAGTACGAGCACCACGTCGACGACCGTCGCCGGCGCAGTCGGGGACCTCGGCGCCGTCACGCTCACTGCCCCTCCCGCCGCGCCGGCGTTCGCCATGCAGGCTCCGTGGCCCGACGGCGGCGTCATCGACGTGCGCTTCACGTGCGATGGAGACAACCGCTCGCCGGCCCTTTCGTGGTCCACGCCGCCCCCGGGCACGGTCGAGCTCGCACTCGTGGTTACCGACGACGACGCCGAGGACTTCGTTCACTGGGCCGTCGCGGCGATCCCGCCGACGACCACCCAGGTCGGCGAGGGCGCCCAGATCACCGGCGCCATCGATGGCCTCACCGACTTCAACTCGACGGCATGGAACGGGCCCTGCCCACCGTCACCGGGCGAGATGCACCGGTACCGGTTCAGCCTCTACGCCCTCGGTCAGCAGACCGAGCTGCCTGACAACTTCACCGGCGAGGAGCTGGCCAATGTCGCTGCATCGACGGCCATCGCCCTCGCCGAGGTCACCGGGACATACACCCGGGCCGGCTGACGGCCTCTGAGTCAGCAACTTGGCGGACCGTTCAACCATTGCGCTGACTTAGGGGCCGGTTCCCTGGTCCACGATGATCGCCTGGATCTCGGCCACCGGTAGCTGGCGGACCTCCGACGTCGTTGAGACGTAGCCCAGGTCGCCGCCCTCGCCCGTCGAGGCGGACCACGTGGCGTGCCACACGATGGTGGCGGTGACGGGGAACGTCTCGCCGTTCGGAGCCATCGCTGACGAGTCGCGGTACGTGTGGCTGCAGCCGGGGATGTCGTCGCGGTAGTTGGCGCGGGTCACCGCCGGCGGAGTTCCGTTGCAGATCACGGGTTGGCTGCCGTCTCCGGGGTCGACAACCAGGCGCACCGGCTCGGCGGCCACGGTGACGGAGATCCCACCGGCGCTCGTCGACCCGGACACGACCTCCCACTGGCCAGGACCCTGGTCGATCCAGAAGTAGGTGTCATTCGGCTGCACATAGGCGTAGCCGTTCTCGTCCTCGTCGGCGGGACCGATGCGGGGGATCGGGGTCGGCAACCGGCGGATCACCTGCGCCTGCAACGCGGGGACCAGTTGGATGGCGCTGATCTGGGGCTGGAAGCCGGCGGCCTCCGGGAGCACGTCGAACCAGGCGCTGTACTGACGACCAGGGCAACTGACGTTGTAGAGGATCTCCACGTGCGTGCCGTTGATGCGATACCAGGACGCTTCGACGATCCGATCGGCACCCACGGGGTTCTGCACCTGATCCTCGACATAGCTGGTGTCGCCCGGCGTGGGTGTCTGGGCGGCGTTGATGGCCTGATAGATGGCGTACACCTCGCTGGTGTCGCCGAAGGGAGTCGTCGTGCACTGCGACTCGCCGCCGTCACCCCCGCCCTCCATGCCGCCCGGGCTGTCCGGAGACGGACAGACCAGAACCCGCTCGGGCTGGTACGCCGACGCGGCGACGTAGTCCGCCCCGACTCGATGCCCCGCCGACCTGCTTCGCGCTGCGTCGTCGAGTAGTAGCAGCCCGCTGGTGCGTGCTGGGCCGACACCTCGCCTGATGTCCGATCAACGTGCCGCTGATCGTGGCGATCGAGCGTCACGAGCCGGGCGGCGGACATTCCGTGATCCCGTCGCCTTGCTCGAGGCCGGTCAGCGTTGGACGCTGGTAGCCAGCCGTTTGCTGTGAGCCCGGCGGTCTGCTGATGACGGATCGCAACAGAGTGCTCCGTCCATCGAGCGGATTCCCCGGCGGCGTCGACACGTTGCTCGGTTGTCCACGAGGCACGCCGTCACGCTCGCCTCCGTGTATGGCGGTTCGCCGACGAGTTCAATCATCTCAACCGTGACTGTCGAGTAGTCGGGATCGCCAGTTCACCACACGTTCGCCGCTCGCCACCAAGCTCTTCGACGAACGCCTTCACGCTGCTGTAGCGCTCCGAGCCCGGCGACCGCATCTGCGCGAGGCGCGTCGTCCAGGCCGTCGAGCGTCGGGTTGCAACCAGGTCCTCACGCTGCTGCGCACGCCCGTTCGTAGTCCGCAGCAATCTGTGCCTTCAGGGCCTCGACGTCGAGCGTCGTCGTTGTCGGCAGCGTCGTCGGCGATGCGGTGGTGGTCGGCGGGTCCGTCGTCGTGGCCGCCGGCTCGGTCGTCTCCGGCTCGGTGGTCGTCACGGCGGCCGTGGTCGCGGTGGTGGTGCCCGGCTCAGCACCGTCGTCGTCGCCACTGCACGCCGTGGCGACGGATACCGCCACGGCCAGGGTCACGAGGGCACGCACCTTGTCCATCGGCTGCGCGGAATGTACTTGTCCCATGCCCTCCATGGGAGTCGTGAGATTTCGAAAAGGGAAATCGATCCGGCCGTACAATCCCCGCCGATGGCTCCCCCGAAGCGCAAGACCGGCGGCCGCGTGACCGCGTCGGGCACCCGCCCCGGCGAGCGCCCTGCCCAGAAGCCGACTCCCGCCCACAGTCGGGTCGCCGCCTCGTCGCGCTACACGCCGCCGGTGCCGCAGTCAGTCAAGGAGAGCCCGCCGTGGTGGCCGTTCCTGATGCTCGGGCTGTTCGTCATCGGCGGGCTCGCCATCATGTCGCGCTACCTCCTCTTCGAGGACAGCAACATCCCTTTGCTGATCGGTCTGGGCTGCCTCCTGGGCGGCCTGTTCCTCGCCACGAAGTGGCGCTGAAACAGCGCTGTGCCCTGAATCACATCATTGTGGTTTCTCCCAGGTTTCTCCCCAGCCTGTGGATAACTCCCCCTCGACGGCCTGATCAGTCGTTGATCGGCGCGACGAGCACCATGTCCTCCAGACAGTGCTTGGGAGGCGGCGGGTCCTCGTCAGGAGCCATCGTCAATCGCAACTCCACTCCGCAGACGTCGCAGCGGTACCGGACGTTCACCTTCCGGAGCTCGCCGGCTGGGGGTGGAGGGGGCAGTGGACGAGTCACCGATCGCAGCATCGCGATCCCGGTTTTCCACACCACGTAGCCGAGCAGGAGCCCGCCGAGGATCCACAGGACCGTCCCGAGGCTGGGCACAAGGCCACGCTACCGACAGCCGCGAACGGCCGATCAGGTCCCGGCAGTCGTCACCGCCACCGTCGTTGTGGTGGTGGTCGTCGTGGTCGGCGCTTGCGTCGGCGGGGGCGGATCGGCCGCCTCGCCGACGACGAGATCGATCGTCGTCCCCGCCGGCGCCCGCTGCCCCGGCGAGATGCTCTGCGACAGCACCCGGCCGTCGTTCGGATCGCCCGGATCGAGCTCATCGATGCTGACGTTCACGTCGAACTGGGCGAGTGCGTTGCGGGCCTCGTTCTCCGTGTCGCCAAGCACATCTGGCACCTCGATCCCGGGCGCACCGGAGGACACGACGAGCTGGACACTGGCGCCGACGTCGACGAGCTCGCCGGAACTGGGCACGGTGCGGATCACGAGGCCGTCGGCGACGGCGTCGCTCTCCTCCTGCGTCGTCGAGACCTGGAACCTGAACGGGTCCCCCTCGAGCAGCTGGCGGGCCTGGTCCTCCGGCAGCCCGACGACGTTGGCTGGCACGGCGATCTGGTTCGGCCCCGACGACACGAAGAGGTTGATCGGCGTCGCCTGGGCGACCCGCTGGCCGGCCGGCGGATCCGTGCGGATCACGGAGCCATCGGCGATCGAGTCGCTCTGCTCGGGCGTGATCTCGCCGATCTGGAACCCGGCCGAGCTGAGCGTGCTCTGCGCCGAATCCAGCGGCTGGCCCTCGACGTTCGGGACCTCCTGCAGCTCCGGATTCGGGTTGTAGTACAGGCGTATCACCTGGTTGTCGACGACGACCGTCCCGGCTACCGGATCCGTTCGGAACACCACGAGCTCGGGCACCGTCGAGTTCTCCTCGGCGATCGGTTCGTATTTGAGCCCGCGCTCGTCGAGGTCGGCGATGACGTCGGGCAGCGGCATGTTGACGTAGTCCGGCAGCGCTCGGCTGCCCGGGCTGTCGTCACCGGACAGCGCGTTGAACAGCAGCACGCCGCCGATGCCGAGGGCGACGAGGGCGAAGAAGGCCGCCAGCGTGTACCACCCGGTGCGCGACGGCGGAGGCTCGTAGTAGCGGGCGTCCGGCGACGACCCGGTCGGGCAGGCCCGGGGGGCCGACGGGCTGGGCGACGGTTGGCTGGCTCGCTGCTGGCATCGCCACGGTTGCCGCCGCCGCGGCGGCGGCCAGTGCCGGTGCCGCCATCGTCGGCGCGCTGCGCTCGGACGCAGCCGCCAGCGCCAGCACGGGATCGCCGTTGCGGAAGCGCCGCAGGTCATCGCGCAACGCTTCGGCATTCACATAGCGGACCTTCGGGTCCTTCGCCAGCAGTTTGGCGACGATCGCCTCGTACGCCCGCGGGACGTCGCTGACGATCTGGTTCAGCGGCTGCGGGTGGTCGTGGACCTGCTTGTAGGCGATCGAGACGGGGTTGTCGCCGGTGAAGGGCGGGTGCCCGGCGACCATCTCGTACATCACGATGCCGAGCGAGTACAGGTCGCTGCGCGGGTCGGGCTGGGCACCCTGGGCCTGCTCGGGCGAGAAGTACGTCGCCGTCCCCATCACCGCACCTGCCTGGGTGAGGTTGGACTCCGTCGGCGCGTTGACGGCCCGGGCGATGCCGAAGTCGGCGACCTTCACCTGCCCGTTCGACCCGATCAGGATGTTGGCCGGCTTGACGTCACGGTGGACCAGTCCGGCCTGGTGGGCGAAGCCGAGCGCGGCGGCGACCTCGCTGGCGATCTCCGCCGCCTGCTTCGACGTGACGTGGCCGTTGGTCCGCAGGATCTCCGCCAGCGTGCGGCCGTCGACGTACTCCATGGCGATGAAGTACGTGCCGGAGTGGCGGCCCCAGTCGTAGACGTTGACGATGTTCGGGTGGCTCAGGTTGGCGGCGGCCTGGGCCTCGCGCCGGAACCGCTCGACGAAGTTGGGGTCGATGGCGAACTCGGGGAAGAGGACCTTGATGGCGACCTGGCGGTCGAGCAACCGGTCGCGACCGAGGAACACGTCGGCCATGCCTCCGCGGCCGATGCGCTTGTTCAGCTCGTAGCGATCGTTGATGATCGCGGGTCGCTCGTTGGTCGTCACAGCAGCCTCGTCAGGGCCGAGCCGGGGCCCGGGCCGTCGAGAGAGGCTACCGATGCTGTCGGCCTGCGGCCCCTCGCCCCCACGTCACCCACCTCCCGCCGAGCGCGGCGTCGAGCACGGTCTTCGCGACCGGGCCGGCCAGCCGACCGCCGGTGCTGGCCGAGATCTCGTCGGTCGTGCCGAGGATCGTCACGGCCACTGCGTACTGCGGATCCTCCGCCGGCGCGAAAGCGACGATCCAGGCGTGCGATCGCTCGGGCTCGCCGCGGGCGTTGAGCTGGGCGGTGCCCGTCTTGGCGGCCACCGAGACGCCGTTGTCGAGGGCGATGCAGCAGCTCGCCGTGCCGGTGCGGGCGACCTCCTGCATCAGGCCGTTGAGCGTCAGCGCCACCTCGGGGGAGATCGGCGTCTTCCAGACCTCCGGCTCGGTCGTGTCGAGCACATTGCCGTCGTGATCGAACGTGGCGTCGACGACGTACGGCTTCATCATCACGCCGCCGTTGGCGACGGCGCCGGCGACCATCGCCATGTGCAGCGGCACCATTTGCACCTCGCTCTGGCCGAACCCGCGGATGGCGAGGATCGGCAGCTGGTTCTGCAGGTTGTCGGCGCTGCCGAACGTGCTGGCCGCCGGGCGGGGCAGGTCGATCGGCAGCGCTTCGCCGACGCCCCAGTCGGCGACGCCGGCCAGCATGCGGTCGACGCCCACGTCGAGAGCGATCTTGGCGAACGGGATGTTGCAGCTGCGGGCGAACACCTCGGTGAGGTCGCCGCCGCACAGCGTGCCCTCGAAGTTCTCGATCGGGTCGGTGGTCTGCGGTGGCAGGAACTCCCGCTCCTCGGGGAACGTGGTCTCGAGGTTGACGACACCGTCCTGCAGGGCGATGCCGGTCGTCAGCACCTTGAACGACGAGCCCGGCATGTACCGCTGCTGGTAGGCGTTGGCGAGCAGCGGATCGCCCGGGAAGTTCTCGAGGAACGTGAGGACGGCGCGAGCCTCCTCGAAGTCCGGGTTGGTGACGAGGTTGGGGTCGAAGCCCGGGTAGCTCCACATCGCCTTGATGGCGCCCGTCTTCGGTTCGAGCACGACGACCGAGCCCTGCCGATCGCCGAGTGCCTCCTTGGCGACCTCCTGCAGGTCGCTGCGCAGCGACAGGCGAACCGACCCGGAGTCGTCGCGGTTGCGGCCGGTCACGATGTCGGGCAG
Organism: uncultured Acidimicrobiia bacterium; assembly: GCA_963774125.1. GTDB lineage: Bacteria > Actinomycetota > Acidimicrobiia > Acidimicrobiales > Ilumatobacteraceae > JALZMG01. The sequence goes on along the minus strand of CAVZDR010000005.1, from coordinate 1,116,353 downwards.
CGCGCGGATCTGCTGCTGCGCGGTCCCGCCGGTCAGCACGTCGTTCTCCGTGCGCTCGACGCCCGTCGAGCCGAAGGCGAACGTGTAGTAGCCGGTGATGTGCCCGAACAGCTCGCCCGTTGGGTACACGCGCTGGTACCGGAACTGACTGCCCTCCGGGTTCTCGACCGATTCGGCGACGGTGACGCCGTCGATCGTGACGATGGGTCCGCGTGGCGACTCGAACTCGCGGCGGATGGCGCGGGTGTTGTCGAACTTGGCGTTCAGCTCCTCCTGGCGGCCGACCTGCCAGTAGTTGAGGGCGACGAAGAGCAGGACGTAGCAGACCATCAGGCCGCCGGCGAGCTGGCGGATCTGGCGGTTCACGCTGGCTCCTCCAGCACGTGCGGCGTCCTCCGGCGCAGGCGGTAGGCGGCCCACCGCTCCGCCGGTGTCGGGATGTCGGGCAGCTCGTGCAGCCGGCGCGCGCCGGAGTCACTGAGGCGGATCAACAGCGCCAGCAGGATGTAGTTGGACAGCAGCGACGAGCCGCCGTAGCTGACGAACGGCAGCGTGATGCCCGTCAGCGGGACGACCCGCGTGACGCCGCCGATGATGATGAACGCCTGCACGCCGAGGATCGTCGTGAGGCCGACGGCGAGCAGCTTCTCGAACGTGTTCTCCGTGCGCAGGGCAATCCGCAGTCCGGCACCGATCATCAGCAGGAACGCCATGATCACCGCGGCCGCGCCGAACAGCCCGAGCTCCTCACCGATCGAGCTGAAGATGAAGTCGCTGCGCGCCGCAGGCACGGTGTTCGGGCTGCCGAGCCCGAGGCCGGTACCGGCCAGCCCGCCGTCGGTGAGGCCGTAGAGCGCCTGCACGATCTGGTAGCCCTCGTCGAGCGACCGCGACCACGGGTCGAGCCAGATGTCGACGCGCGTCTGTACGTGGCCGAACAACCGGAACGACACGTAGGCGGCGGTCAGGAAGAGGACGAGACCGAGCAGCAGCCAGCCGGCCTGCTCGGTGGCGATCCACATCATCACGACGAACAGGGCGAAGAACAGCAGCGACGAGCCGAGGTCGCGCTGGCCGACCATCACCATGATGGCGACGACCCAGGCGAGGAGGATCGGCAGCAGGAACCGTGGCTCGGGCAGGTGGAACGGCCCGACCTTCCAGCCCGAGCTGGCGATCAGCTCACGGTTCTCGGCGAGGTAGCCGGCGAAGAAGATGGCCAGCGCCAGCTTGGCGAACTCGCCGGGCTGGAAGTTGATCGGCCCGAGGCTGACCCAGATGCGGGCGCCCCCGAACGTGGCGCCGACGCCGGGGACGACCGGCAGGATCAGCAGGCCGAGACCGGTGAAGAGGAAGATCCAGCGGTAGCGGGCGAGGTCCGGGGCGCGCTGGACGAGGACCAGCGTCAGCACGAAGCCGATGATGGCGATGATGCTCCACGTCGCCTGCAGGCTGGCGAGCTCTTCGTCGAGCCGCGTGATCATCACGTAGCCGAGCCCGTGGAGGATGGCGGCCAGCGGCAGCAGCGTGCCGTCGGCGCCCTGCGCGAACCAGCGCACGCCGAGGTGGGCGAACAGCAGCATCCCGAGCAGCACGGCGAGGAACGGGATGATGCGCGGCGGGATCACGGCGAACTCGCCGAGCGAGGCCAGCGTGTAGGCGCCCGCCGTGATGACGGCCGCCATCACCATCAACGAGAGCTCCGTCGAACGCCGGGCCCGAGCGATCGGGGAGGCGAGGGCCATCGTTCTAGGGGGCGACCGTCGTTGTCGTGGTCGTCGTCGTGGTCGTGGTGGTCGTCGTCGTGGTCGTGGTCGTCGTGGAGGTGGTCGTCGTCACCAGCTGCTCGTCGATGAACGCCTCGGCCGACTCGCGTGACCCGAACGTGGGCTCCTGGTCGACCCGCTCGATCGACGCCTCATCGAGCGCCGAACGCGTCAAGGTCGACTCGCCATCCTCGGTCGGCTCGAACCACAGGAACCCGTCGGCACGACCGCGGTAGATCGCGACGACCTCCTCGTCGTTGAACGCCACGAAGTATCCGCGCCGGGCCCACGCCGCAGCGATGACGAATCCGAGGATCAGCACGGCCAAGACGCCGAGCGCGATCAACGACCCGACGACGCGGCGCCTACGCTTCGGCGTGGGCGCGGCGGTGACCTCCTCGGCTGGCGGCTCGGTGGTCGCCGCCTCGGCCTCCTCCGGCGACTGGCCGCCGACGAGGGCGGCGAGGTCGGCGAACTCGGTCGGCTGGCCGTCGGGATCGTCGACCGTCCACGTGCCCGCCGCGCCGCCGTCCTGCCACACGGGCTCGAGGTCGAGCTCGGTGTCGGGGTCGGGCGGCGGGGCACCGTCGAGCACGTCGACGACGATGACGGTGATGTTGTCGCGACCGCCCGAGCGGTTGGCCAGCTCGACGAGCTGCTCGGCGGCCTGCTGCGGATCCTCGACGTCGCGCAGCACCTCGACGATGTCGTCGTCGCGGACCTCGTCGACGAGGCCGTCGCTGCACAGCAGGAACCGGTCGCCGCGGACGATGGGCAGGGTCCACGCGTCGACGCGCACGGCAGGGTCGATGCCGAGGGCGCGGGTGACGATGTTGCGGCGCGGGTGGGTGCGCGCCTCGTCGTCGGTGATGTGACCGGTGGCGACGAGCTCTTGCACGTAGCTGTGGTCGATCGGTGACGCGCCGCAGCCGCCCGTGCCGCAACAGGTAGGTGCGTGAGTCGCCGACGTTGACGAGGGCGAACAGCTCCTGCGCGGTGATCGGCGTTTCGACGTCGTCGTCCGGCGGCGGCAGCTGGTCTTCGTCTTCGATGGGGCCGTCGCTCGGTCTCGCTCGCTGTCGTCGCCGGTCCGTTTCCGACACATCGGTGCCGTCGGTATCGCCGTCTGTGTCAGCACCGTCGGAGATCACGACGAGGGCCGTCACCGTGGTGCCCATTCCCTGTTGGTCGGGGTTGCCGATCGCGGCGCGGTAGATCTCCTGGTTGGCCTCGGCGATCGCGCCGACGACGTCCTCCAACGTGGCGCCGACGGCACTCAGCCGCGACCGCAGCAGGTCGACGGCCAGCGCGCTGGCGACCTCACCGGCGCGGTGCCCGCCCATCCCGTCGGCGACGGCGAAGACGCGCGTGTCGGCGAGCACGTTGTCTTCGTTGCCGGGGCGGATGCGACCGGAGTCGGTCGTCGCCCCCCATCGGAGCTCGGCCACTACTGCGCCTCCAGGACGGTGTAGCCGACCTGCACGCGGTCACCGGGATGGAGCAGTCGGGAGCCTCCGGGTTGCAGGCGGTTGCCGTTGTGGAACGAGCCGTTGGTCGAGCCCAGATCCTCCACCATCGGCTGCCCCTCGACGTCGAACACGCGGGCATGATGGCTGGACACGAACGTGTCGTCGGTGATGACGATCGTCGAGGACGGGTCGCGCCCGATCGTGATCTCGCCGTTCAGGGCGTACGTCGTGCCCGCGCTGCGCCTTCGGCTCGATGATGACGAGCCGGGCGACCCGGCCAGATCGACCCTTCGGTGGCTTGCGGGCCTTGCCGCCGCGAAGGAGGGGCGAATGCCGTGGCGTCGCGCTCGTCGGCGGGCACCGTCGGCACGACGGCCGCGGGGACGGCCGGCGCACCTCGCTCCAGACAGCCCACAGCACCCGGGCGAAGAAGAGGTAGAGCAGGCCCAGCAGGACGAGCTTGAGGATGTCGAGGGCCTGATCGGTCATGTCGCGGGACTGCCCGGGTTACGACGCCTCGAACCGAACGTAGGTGGAGCCGAAACTCAAGATGTCTCCGTCGCTGAGCCGCTGCTCGCCGGCGATGCGGCTGCCGTTGACCATCGTGCCGTTGGTCGAGCCGAGGTCGGCGACGACGTAGGCGCCGCGGGCGGGGCGGATCTCGGCGTGGCGGCGGCTGACGTTCACGTCGGTGAGCGGGATCGTGCAGTCGGGGAGGCGGCCCACGGTGACTGGCCGGTCGCCGAGCGAGATCCGCTGGCCCGACGGCAGGATCAGGGAGCCGGCACCGACGCCGCCGGATGCCTGGCGCAGCTGGGCGACGACCTCGAAGCGGCCGGGGCGCAGCTCGTCGTTCGTCGTGAGCTGGACCCGCACCGGGCCCATGAAGTGGTACCCCTCCTCGCGGGCGTACTCCCGGGCTGCCTCGACGAGCTCGGACTGCAGCACGTCGACGATGTCGCTGAAGCCCTCGTAGTCCCGTGGGTTGAGCTCGATGGCGAAGTCGTTGGGCACGACACGGCGGCCCTTGACGTCGATCGAGCGTTGATCGTCCATCTCGCGGACCAACCGCCGCCCCAGCTCGATCGGCCGGATCGAGGCGCGAGAGCTGCGGAACACGCCCTCGACCATACGCTCCAAGCGCCGCTCCAGGGATTGCAAGACCATGGTGGCGCGCGAGCCTACCTGGGGGGTGTCGGCGGCTCCGGGCGCCTCGAACGGCCGCCCGTCACACTCTGCGTCAGCGAAAACGTGGTCCTGTCGCGATCTTCGCTCACACAGAACGACGAGTGGGCACGTGGGGCCGGATTGGTAGCGTTGCGCTGCTACTCGGGCGAGTGGCGGAATGGCAGACGCGCTGGCTTCAGGTGCCAGTGAGGGCAACCTCGTGGGGGTTCAAGTCCCCCCTCGCCCACCGAGACGCTCCTGCTCAGGCATCCCTCGCGCGAGCATGCTGCGAATCGTCGCACACCCGCGCGCTGGTCACTTCGGGCCGGGTGCCATACGAGATGCACTTCGATGCGTGCCTCGCCCGCTTTCGGGCGAGCACGTCGGTGGAGGACGATGACCAGCTCGTCGCCCCACTTCGCGCGCGGTGTCCGCAGCAATCGGCGGTCTCACGCTCCAATGGCTCACCGAACACGATCGTGATCACGCGGTGAGCGGTGAGCGCCACATGCGCCCCGATTGGTCACCGCCGCTCGTCTCGCGTGACGCCGTGTCGTTGACTACGTGGAGTCTGTTGACCTTGCTCGCGAACGGTGCGCTGTCGTTGGTGCTTGCGTCTACCGTGCGCAGATCGAGTCCGCCGCGCCGTTCCCGCTCGATCTGCCGCAGATCGACGACGCAACACCTGGGCGGGCAGAGCCCGTGACGTTCCCGGTGGCGACGCACCACGCGCCGACGGTGGTGCTCAGCGGGCACGACCCGGACCAGGTGCGGGCGCATGTGGTCGGTATGGACGGAGGTCGGTCATGAACGAGGAGCGGTTGGTCTTCGAGATCGCGAAGCAGGAGAACCGGCCCAACCCATATCCTCTCTACGCCCAGGCCCGCCAGGTCGGGATCTGCCGGCAACACGACGGGGCCTACGTCGTCTCCAGGTATCGCGAGGTCTCGGCGCTGCTCCACGACCCTCGCGTCAGCTCGGACCCGCGCAACCTCGCCGACCCGCAGCCGCCGCAGCCGGCCTTCCCGTTCATCATGCAGGACGCGCCGAACCACGATCGGTTGCGGCGGATCGCCATGAACCAGTTCGGGCCACCTGACCACGCCGGCCTGGTGGCCTCCAAGGAGTCCGACATCGCGGCGCGGATGAACGCGCTGCTGGCGGACCTCGACGGGCGCACGGAGATCGACGTCGTCGACGATCTGGCGTATCCCCTGCCGGTCGCCGTCATCTGCGACCTGCTTGGTGTCCCGCCAGAGGACGAACCGAAGTTCAAGGAACTGGCGGACGCCCTGGTGCGGACCGTCGGCTCGGCGGACCAGGAGGGCGCCGACGAGCTGGCAGAGTTCAAGGTCCAGAAGAGGCAGGAACTCGGTCTCTACCTGTTCGAGCTCGTCGCCCGTCACCGCAAGGAGCCGAGCGACAACCTGCTGTCACGGCTCGCCAACGAGACGTCGGCGGACCGCATGGAGGACCTGGACCTGGTCTCGACGGGCGTCCTGATGCTCGTGGCGGGGCACGAGACGACGGTCAACCTGATCTCCAACGGCACGCTGCTGATGCTGCGCCGGCCGGACCTCCGCGAGCGCCTTCGCTCCGAACCCGAGATCTCGCTCCGCTTCGTCGAGGAGCTCCTGCGATTCGAGCCGCCGGTCCAGTACACCCTTCGGGTCGCCGCCGCGCCGATCGAGATCGGCGGCGTGACCATCCCGAAGGGATCGCGGATCATCCTGCTGCTGGCCGCGGCGAGCCGCGACCCGGACCTCTTCGCCAACCCGGACCAGTTCGATCCCGACCGCCCGAACATCCAGCACTACGGCCTCGGCGGTGGCATCCACTACTGCTTCGGTGCACCGCTGGCGCGTCTGGAAGGGCAGCTCGCACTGACTGCCATCGCCCGCGCGCTGGAGAACCCCAAGCTGCTCGTCGATCCGCCGCCGTACCGGCCGAGCCCCGTGCTGCGCGGCCCGATCCACCTACCCGTCTCGATCGACGGGATCTCCGTCTAGCCCCGCGCGCCGCCGATCAGATCTGGGTGGGCACGGTCTCGCGCACCGATCTGGGTGGTGACAGTCTCGAATCCGAGACCTCGGCCACCCAGATGGCGGGATGAAACCGGCTCCAGCCAGATGCGCCAGCCGCTGAACCTCACGAAGCCAGCGATCTCGAGTCCGAACTCGGCGCCAGCGTCGACGAGCACGTCGAACAGGTACTGCCCCGACGATCGTTCGCAGTGCAACAGGTACGAGCGGGTGCCGTCGAAGTCGTCGCGCACGACGTCGGTGACGACCTTGGCCACCGATGAGCGGAAGGCGCGCAGGTTCGGCGTGACCTCGTCGGCGAGGTCGATGCCGCAGAGCTTCGAGAGAACCTGTGGCGCGTGCTCGCTCGGTCCATCAACGCGCCGGCGGATCCGGCGGGCCCGAGGAGCAGCCACTCGCCGACGCCCGAACCGATCTCCAGGACATCGTCGTCGACATGACCGGCGTGGCCGAAACCGACCTCGGCTGCGCCGGCGTACGCGCCATCCCAGTCGGCGTGGACGAGCACCTTCGCCAACGGCGTCTGGTCCGACAGTGTCAGTGCACCCGTGGACCGTCGCTGCGAGACCTCCCAGCCGTCCACGACCGCGATCGGTGGAGCAGGTGCGATCGGCGACCGGGCGATCGGTCCGTCAGCCACGGAGCCGCACCCCCTCGGGGTCGAAGTGGGCGTGGTGTTCCATCACCCGCGCCGGGACGTCAGAGCCATCCGCGAGGTTCACCACGTGCATCAAGTCGCTCCCGCCCGTGTTCGAGTCTCTCTACCTTCGGCTCCCCGGCACACGAGCCGGTGAGGTGGAGTTCGTCCACATCGATCGCCTCGCCCGGCAGGTCTGCGCAGCCGCCGGGGACCGCGCTCGGCGTGCGGCCACGACCGGCGCGGATCGCCGATTCGGTGGCGCTAGCAGTCGGCCCTGGTGCACTTGCTCACACAGCACAGGAGTGACCCGCCACCGATGAGAAGTGGTCGAGGCGGCCGTCCAAGTACGGTCCGGCCGGCGCGGCCGCATCAAGGGGGACATCGCGATGAGACCACTTCGATACTCGATCAACGTCACTCTCGACGGCTGCTGCCATCACGAGGCGGGGATGGTCCCCGACGAGGAGTCGATGCGCTACTGGACCGCACAGTTGGAACGAGCCGATGCCCTGCTGTTCGGCCGGGTGACCTACGAGATGATGGAGTCGGCGTGGCGGCAGCCGGCGACGGGCACGTGGCCTGACTGGATGGATGAGTGGGAGATCCCGTTCGCCGAGACCATCGACCGGGCGAAGAAGTACGTCGTGTCGAGCACGCTGAGCGGGGTCGATTGGAATGCCGAGTTGGTGCAGGGCGACCTGGCGCAGACGGTTCAGCGGCTCAAGCAGGAGCCAGGCGAGGGCCTGTTCGTGGGTGGCGTGGCCCTCCCCCTGGCCTTGGCGGATCTGGGACTGATCGACGAGTACGAGTTCCTCGTGCAGCCGGTTCTGGCGGGCCATGGGCCGACGCTGCTCGCCGGTCTGCGGAGCGGATCCAGCTCGAGCTCGTGCATCGCCATGAGTTCCGATCGGGGGCGGTCGCCCTGCGATACCGGCCCACTCGAGCTACGGCTTGAAGTGATTGTCCCTGGCACGTTGGCCGGCCGCTGCGTGGCGACCCGATCGACGGAACTGGTGCAGCGGGTTGGGGAACAGAATGTGCGCTCCGACGGTGTCGTTGTCCCCCTGGAAACTCGGTTGATCCCGGTGGCGTATGCCGGTGACGTACCCGGGTCACCCGACGATGGGAACGACGTGGCTCACACGCCGGCAGCGGCAGCTTCTCCGGACTCGAACTCCTTGCGGTGCCACCGCAGCACACGGGCGTCAATGTCGACGATGAGCCACCAGCTCGCCGCGTCGCGCGGGTTGCCGCAGACCGCCCCCGGGTTGGCCATGCAGGCGCCGGTCGCGAGCCAGTCGTACGACTCGCCCGGAACGGGCCGCACCGCGCGCGTAGCGGCGCCGTCGTAGGCGAAGAGCGCCGGTTCATGCGTATGGCCGACGAGCCCGAGCGAGCCCACCGGGCGGTCGGGCAGGATCTTTGGCGGCAGACGCCTCGGTGAGGAACCCGAGCAGGGGGTGGCGCGGCGAGCCGTGCCAGCAGTCGATGCCGTGACGGCTGGCCTTTGCGCGGCTCGACAACCTGAACACGTCGCGTCCGCGGGCGACGACCCGGTCTGGTCCGAGCGCCCAGGCGTCGTGATTTCCGGCGATCAGTAGGTCGAGTTGACGAGCCGCGCCGAGTAGCTCAGCCGTGACCGGCTCGCCTCCGACCAGATCACCGAGACACCAGCGTTCGTCGACCCCGGCTGCCGCCATGGCGCCCAGCACAGCCAGGAGCCGGTCATGGCGACCGTGCACGTCGGAGCAAACGCCGATCCTCACCCGAGCATCATTCTGGCTTGCTCCACCTGAAGGTTGGCTTGTTCCGGCTGAAGGCCGTCGGGCATCCACGACGCCCCTACGTGCTCACTCATCGCGCGGGATGACTACGCGTGGCGGTCACTCCCATCCGCGACAGAACGACGACGGATACGGGCGCGGCAAGAGCGTCTCGAAGTGTCCCCGAACGCGCGGGAATTTCGACATGGGGCATCGCCCCGAAGTGGCGGTCTCGGAACATGTCTTCGAAGGACGTCCGGAACCGTTCAGTCCGAACTCGACGACGGTGTGCGGTACGTGCCGATAGCGGACGGCCCCCTGAGTCGCTCAGCTCTGTTTGGGTGGAGTCGCATGTGGCTTCAGAGCACGAGCCCGGCGACGAGCCCGGCTGCTTCGTCGTGCAGCGTCGGCGCTACGTGGCTGTAGATGCCACGTCCACCGCGGCAATGCTACGCGGCGAGCGGTATACCGTCCCTGTAGCGGGGACCAGGGGGATGAGCTGATGGCGAAGGTCGCGCGTCGGGGTCGCCGCCCTCGCCGAGCGCGCCGAGGCCGGCCGAAGCAGAAGCGTTGCCCCGATCGACGGCCTCCGGCCGTGGCGTGGGGGTGTCCAGATACCGCGCCCGGTCATTGCCTCAAGGCGCGTCCTCGTACGCCGGGACCATGCGACCTTTGCCGTCGCGCCGTAGCAGGTGGCCGACCACGCAACCAGGTCTCGGCACTTCCGCATCGTGGTCGGGGAGTCGGTCGGGCGGCGGGCGCGTAGCTTCTTCGTGATGGGCGCCGCTGAGATCCGCACGGTCGCCGAGGTCGAGCGCCTGACGCCCGATCAGCGCCAGCAACTCGTCAACGAGCGCACCTCGACGGACCTGTCGGACGTGCCGGACGAGTTCGTCGAGCGAGCTCGTGCTGGAGCTGCCGCCGATCGTGGATCGCTTCGCCACCGACTTCGAGGACCTTCCTGAGATCGTGGACGGCGTGCCGGCCGGGCGGATGCTGATCACCTCGGGGGTGCTCGTGCGGACGGTGGCCGTGTTCGGCCTGGCGACGTCAGACACGACGATCGACCTGATCGGGATCACGATCGAGCGCTGACCGGCGGCGTGCCGCACCCAGTGCAACGGGCGCAAACCTCTACCCGGACTTCTACCGGAACTTCTACCGGACGGGTAGAAGTCGCCCGGAACGGATCGAGACGGCCCAGCACGGCGGGCCAAAGCACCCCAGCTCAGAGCCACTTTCGAACACGAGTCGGGACCGGCGGGACCACCTCGGACCGGAGTTCAAGTCCCCCCCTCGCCCAGCACGGACCTCCTGCTCAGGCAGGGGGACGGGCGTCATCAAGCCGGCGCATGCGGGCGTGGGCTTCGTGGCGGAGGCGGGTCATGGCGGCGGTCTCGATCGTCGGCGGGGAGGGCGCCGGTGGCGGATCTGTGTTGTAGAGGGCGTCGATCTGGGCGTGGACGGAGGCGTATTCGTCGGCGACGACACGGTCGGCGATGCGGGCGTAGGTGAGGGTCATCTCCATCGAGCGGTGCCGAGGAGGGCGGCGATCGCTTCGAGGCGCATGCCGCGGTTGATGGCCTGGGTGGCCAGGGTGTGGCGGAGCTGGTGGGGGTGGACGTGGCCGATGCCGGCCCGTTTGGCGACCGTGGCGACGATGCGATGGACGGTGCGTCGGTCGAGCGGGGCGCGGTGGTCGGCGATGAGGCGGCGTTGGGCGCGGATGTGGTCGGCGTTGGTGGCGGTCCACTCGGCGAGGAGGGTGACGAGGTCGGGGTGCAGCGGGATGTAGCGGTCGTTGCGCAGCTTGCCGACGGGGACGCGCAGCCAGTGGGTGTCGCCGATCTGGGTGACGGCGTCGGCGGCGAGGTCGCAGAGCTCGCCGGCGCGTAGCCCGGTGCGGGCGAGCATCTCGACGACGAGCCGGTTGCGCGGGTCGGGGTGGGCGCGGGCGGCGGCCATCAGCTTGGCGGCGTCGCGGTCGTCGAGGAACTTGGGGAGCGGTTCGGGGCGGGGTGGGATGTCGCCGTGGAGGATCGGGTTGCGGCGTGGGGCGTCGGGCCAGTCCCACTCGATGAGCCGTTCGAAGAAGATGCGGATCATCCGCAGCCGCTGGCGTTGGGTGTTCTTGCGCGAGCGTCGGGGACTTGGATGCCGGGCTGGGCGGCGAGCCACACCTTGTAGTCCTCGATGTGGCTGCGGGTGATGTCGGCGACGGCGGTGACGTCGGTGTTGGTCGGTCAGCCAGCGGGCGAGCTGACGCAGCGTGTTGTCGGCGGCGTCGACGCTGCGCGGGGCGAGGAACGTGGAGAGTTGCACCAGGTAGCGGCGCATCGTGGCGGTCAGCTGCGGGCGCCCGGGCCGACAGCTCGGCCCACTCCCGATGGGAGACGTCGGCTGGCGATCCACGGCTCGACGACGGCTTCGACGGCGGTCATGACGGTCGACCTCCTGGAGGGCGATGCAGCTCGGCGGCGTGTCGACGTCGATCAGCTCGGACGGCTCGGCGGTACTCGCCGGCGAGCCAGTCGTTGGTGAGGTGGAGGTAGATGCGGGTCGACTCGATCGAGCGGTGCCCGGCCTGGGCCTGGACCGCTTCGAGGGCCATGCCGGCCTCGCGCAGCCGGGTGAGGCAGGTGTGGCGCAGCTGATGGCAGGTGCCGCGCTCCAGCCCGGCCCGCGTCGGGCGCCGGCGATGATCTCATCGAGCCCTTCCAGCGGTGAGCGGCTGCCCGCGGCGTGGGCCCTTTCAACACGACGAAGACCCGGTCGGTGTCGATCCTCGGCCGGGCGTTCGTCGCGCAGGTAGTCGCCGACGGCGGTGAAGAACGTGTTGGCGATCGGCACCAGCCGTTGATGGCCGCCCTTGCCGTCGGCGACGAACACCGCCCGATCAGCGACCCGGACGTCGGCCAGGCGCAGGCCGAGCACTTCGCAGCGGCGCAGCCCGCCGAGCAGCATCGCCAACACCATCGCCCGGTCCCGTGCGCGTGCGCAGCGCGCCGAGCAAGCGCGTCGACCTCGCCGGGCGACAGGATCTTCGGCAACGTCCGCGGCACCCGCACCAGCGGCACCGTGCGGGCGCCGGCCGCCCGCCCGGCGGGTCGGCAAGCCACGCGGCACCGGGTTCGCCGTCACCGGCGTGTCGCCGCGGGCGACGAGATAGGCGTAGAAGCCCGACACCGACGACAGCCGGCGAGCGATCGTGCGCGCCGACAGCCCCGACTCCCGATCGGCCAGCCGGACCACCGTCCGGTCGCCGCGCTGCTGGGCGAGGAACTCGAACACGTCCACCGGCCGCACCGTCCACCGGCGGCTCGTCGACGACGCTGAAGAACACCTTCAGGTCGAACGCCACCGCCCGCACCGTGTTCGGCCGGCACCGCCCAGCCACGAACTCGAGATAGCTGTCCACGAGCGGATCACCCAGCGCGTAACGAGGCTCACCCGACGGCGACACGGACCGGACCAGACACGGGAACGGGTTCATCCCCGCACGCTCCCAGCAGCCCTCAGAACCCGCCGCGGATGCCCCCAAGATCACCCGTGTATTAGGCGATCGCGGACGCGGCCGGTCGCGTCATTCGGCGTTGTTTGCGGATGCCCGTGGCAGTGCGTCGTGCGTCCCGGCGTAGGACACATCGATGCTGCGCCGGGTCCGGTAGCCCGTCAGCTCGAAGCCCAGGCCGAGCCAGAACGGTCGTGACACAGGGTTTGACGAGTCAAAGTCGACGGAGACGGTGGCGTGTCCATTGGTCTGTGCCCAGTCCAGAACCGCGTGGACGAGAGCCGAGCCGATGCCCTGGCTCCGCACGGAGGGATGGCTGGCGGTCGCTCCGATGTAGGGCTGACCGTTCGGGCACAGGCGTGGCGCCGGGGACATGAACTCGACGGTGATCAGTCCGACCTCGCGGTCGTCCCGACGGGCGAGGAAGTGGACGGCGCCCTCATCGAGCAGTCGCTCGTGTTCGACGCGCGCTTGAGCCAGCGTCCTGGGTTGCGGGTGTGCGTAGATCGGCGGAGTGGAACGGTAGGCGAACTCGATTTGGCTCAAGGCGGCGATCGCATCGAGATCGTCGGCGGTGCCGACCCGGATGTCGACCTCGATCACCGCCGGAGTCGGACGCGCCGGCTGGATAGCAAACACGCCTCCTCGGCCGAAGCCGGCGTTGTTCAGTGCGACACTGACAGAGTCGAGGGCGATGTGATCGATCGTGAACCGCACGGCGCCGTTTCGGAGCAGGACCGGCGCCAGTTCGGCGAGGAGTCCGACGACGATCGCCGTCGAGTCGACGCGCTCGGGGTCGACGGCGATCCCGTGCGCGGGAACGAACCCCACCGAGTCGATGGTCCGCCCGCACATCATCCCCACACATCGGCGCTCGTCGTGAGCGACGAAGCCGACGTAGCCATCGGCGATGAGCTGCTCGAGGGCGTCGTGGCAGCACTCCAGGTCCGTGTACGCCGCCGGCAGCAACGATCGATGGATGCGGGCCGCCTTCTGCTCACGAGCGATGAGGAACGCGGCGTCACGCGTCGAGTCGGCGTCGAGAGCTCGAAGCGTCAGCATCGCAATTCTCGCCGCATCCGAAATGATGGCACGGCAGTAGTTGAACGGCTGGCACCCCGGCGCCCAGCACGGGCGATCTGTGCGCTGGTCCCGCCCGACGTCCGAGGGCGGCGGCCGTCGCCGTGTTCCTTCGGGGGCGGCGGCGGGGGCCCGGCAGCCTACGTGGGCTGCTCCGTCGGCCTGGGACCCGACACCAGCGGCCGCGGTGCGCTAGATGTGCTGGCCACGAACGTCCTCCACCGCCGGTGGCGAGCCGAGCCAACCGGACGGTTATTTCCTCACGGCAGGGGACCGGTATGAACCTGTTCGTCGCCATCGTCATCATCGTCGGCGCCACGACGGTCGGCATCACGGCGATGCTCCTGGTGCGACGTGACGCGCCCGATGGCAGTTACTTCAACGACGGCGATCGCGCCGCTGGTGTGTTCGGTGTGTTGGCGACGGGGTTCGCCGTGCTGCTCGGGTTGGTCGTCTTCCTCGCGTTCGAAAGCTATGACGAGGCGCGGGCCGGGGCCGAGACCGAGGCGCTGACCGTTGCGCAGCAGGTCGAGACCGCCCAGTTCTTTCCACCCGCCGTCGCGCAGGAGCTGACAACTGAGCTGGTCTGTTATGCCCGGTCCGTCGCCGGCATCCAGTGGGAGCGCATGGAGGCCGGCACGTTGGGGGAAGACCTCAACCCCTGGGGCGTCGAGCTGTTCAGGACGACACGGACGATAGACACCGAGACGGACGAGGAGCAGTCCGCCTTCGACCACTGGCTCGATCAGACGTCGACGCGCGAAGCAGCTCGCATCGACCGAATCCACGGCGCCGTTGGCGTGATCCCTCAGACGCTCTGGCTGGTGCTCTACCTCACCGCCGGTGTCATCTTCGTCTTCATGCTGTTCTTCGCCGACCGCGCGGAGCGTGCCGTCACCCAGGCGCTGCTGATGGGAGCCGTGGTGACGGTGATCACGGCGATGCTGTTGCTCATCAACGCGTTGAACAACCCGTTCCACGACAACGTCGGTGGGCTCCGGCCGGTGGCCATGGAACGGACGTTGACCATCATCGGCGAGGCGATGGAGATCACCGGATTCCAGGGTCAGCTGCCGTGTGACGACCTCGGCAACCGGATCTAGTCGTGGCCTGGCTCACGTCCTTGCCGACGTGGCTCCTCGTCGTGGTTTCGCTCGCGCTGTCGCTCGTCATCGCGTGCCTCGCCCGGATCGTGGTCCGGGCTGTCGTGCCGACGGCCGAGCAGCGACAGCGTCCAGGGCATCGCCGCGCCTCTGATGGCCGCCCTCGGCGCGGCCTTCGCGGTGATGATGGCGCTCACGCTGGCGAGCGAGGCCGGATACCTGCGCACGGCGCAGGATCTCGTGAGCAACGAGGCCGCGGCGGCATCTCGACTCGCCTGGGCGGCGACCAGCCCGGGTGTTCGCTCGGAACCGATCCACGCCGCGCTGCTCGACTACCTGCGGGTCACCCGCGACACTGAGTGGCGCGATGCGAGTGCCGCCGAGGGCGATCCGGACACGGCGCGCGCCGTCGCGACGCTGGAGCGTGCCGTGCGGGTGGAGGCTGCTCGCGACGAGATCGGGACGCCGGCAAGCACGGAGCTCTTGACGTCCTTGGATGCCGTGACGAGCGGTCGGCGGGCGCGAACTGCGGCAGCGTCGCGCGAGATCCCCGCCCTGTATGTCGTCACGCTCGTCGCGGGCGGCGTGGCGCTGATCGCCAACGGCGCTGCGCTGGCGTTTCGCACGAGTCTTCGAACCTTGCTGCCCGTGATGGGCCTCGCCGTCGTCGTCGGTCTGAGCATCGCGCTGCTCTTCGCACTGAGTGCGCCGTGGCGAGGTCCGCTCATCGTGAGCGGACAACCCCTCGACGCTGTCATCCGAGACCTGCAGACAGGGCTCTTCTAGCGACCTTTCAAGATGAAGGCGCGACGGCTACCCATTCGAGGGGAGCTACCTCTCGAATTTGGACCTCACCGACAAGCACCTTGCGGTCGTCTACAACCCTGGGTACTGGCGTGTTCCGGTCGTCGGCGCGCCGGAATCGGTCAGGATACGGTCACGGCGTGGCCACGCGGGCGTCGAGCGGTCCTCCGGTGGAGGTCGAGGGCGTCCAACCGTCGTCATCGGAACCGTCGTTCGATCTCGTGGAGTCGAAGCTTCGTCCTCCCGTGGCCCGGCGAGGGATCGTTGCTCGGACGGCATTGGTCGACCGGCTCGGTCGCCGCGTCCCACCGGCGGTGATCTGTGTCGTCGCCCCGGCTGGCTACGGGAAGACGACGTTGCTGGCGCAGTGGGCTGAGCGCAAGGCACCGAGGGTGGGATGGGTCAGCGTCGATGACCGCGACAACGACCCTGTCGTCCTGCTCACCTACATCGCGGTGGCATTGGACCGCGTCGAGGCGATCGATCCGAGAGTGTTTCGTGCGCTCGCCTCCTCCGGCGCCGGCATCGAGGTTCCGCGGCGGCTGGTCGCCGCGATGGCCAGGATGCAGCACCCGGTCGCGCTCGTCATCGACAACTTCGAAGTGGTGACGAACCCGGAGAGTCTCGACGCGATCGCCGCGCTGGCACTGGGACTGCCGATGGGTTCGCAGCTTGCGATCGGTTCGCGGGACGTGTTGCCGTTGCCGACCGCGCGGCTACGCGCGCAGGGCGGCATCGTGGAGGTTGGGATCGACGATCTGGCGATGGACTCGCATGAGGCGGGCCCGTTGCTGCTGGAGGCGGGTGTCGAGCTCGGGGGCGCGGACCTCGATGAGCTCGTCCGCCGGACCGAGGGCTGGCCGGTCGGCCTGTACCTCGCCGCGCTGGCGGTGAACGCAGGTGGCTCCCCGACGGCGGCCGGAGCGGCGTTGACTGGCGACGACCGGTACATCGGGGACTACCTGCGCTCGGAGATCCTCGACCGGGTCTCGCCGGCGGAGGCGTCCTTCCTGACGCACACGTCGATTCTCGACCGGATGTGCGGTCCGCTCTGCGACGCTGTCGCTCGGCGTCACGGGATCGGCCGCACTCCTCGAGCGGTTGCGAGCGCCGCAACCTGCTGGTGGTCCCGCTCGACCGACGCCGTGAGTGGTACCGGTACCACCAACTGTTCCGAGAGCTGCTCGTGTCGGAGTTGCGGCGAGGTGATCCGGAGGTGATCCCTGAGCTTCACCTCCGCGCCGCGGCGTGGTGCGAGGCGAACGGGATGCCCGAGAACGCCCTCGACCACGCCCAGGCCGCCGGCGACGCCGACACGGCGGCGCGCCTCCTGGTGCAGCTCTGCAATCCCGTTTGGGCGAGTGGACGAAACGACACCGTCCGGCGCTGGATGGAGTGGTTCGAGGCCAACGACCTCATCGAGCATCACCCGGGGATCGCCGTGTGCGGGGCGTTGCAGTTCGCGGTCGACGGGCGGCCGGCCGCCACGGAGCGCTGGGCGGACGCAGCCGAGGCGATCTCGATGGCAGGAGTGCTCACCGACGGGAGCACGATCGAGGGCATGTTGGCCTACCTGCGGGCGAACCTGTGCCGCAACGGGCCGGAGGCGATGCGACGCGACGCCCAGGTCGCCTGCGCGTGGACTCAGCCCGACCAGTCCGTTTCGCTGCAACATGATCCAAGTCGAGGGCCTCTCCCATCTGCTCGAGGGCGACACCGACCGCGCCGATGCGTTCTTCGCCCGCGCCGTCGACGAAGCGGACCCGCTTGAGCATGCGACCGTTCGCCGCCCTCCTGCTCGCCGACCGCGGCAGCGTCGCACTCGAACGGGATGACTGGGCCGCAGCCGGCGCGTTCGCCGATCAGGCCTTGACGATCATGCACGGTGGCGAGTTCGACGACTATTGGACGAGTGCCCTCGTGTATGCCTGGACGGCCCGGGTCGCCGCCGCAACGCGGTGACCGGGAGCAGGGACGACAGCTCGTCGCACGAGCCGCTCGGCTCCGGCCGCTGCTCACCTACGCGCTCCCCGTGGTCTCGGCCCGGGCGCTGCTGGAGATGGCCCGGGCCTACATCGCGCTCGCCGATCCGGGCGGCGCGCGGGCAGTCCTCAGGCAGGCCAACGACATCTTCCAGCAACGGCCCGCCCTCGGCAACCTGCCGCAGCAGGCCGACGAGCTTGCGGGCCAAGGTCGAAACGATCCGAGCTCGAAGGCCTGGGGGCATCGTCGCTGACGACCGCCGAGCTTCGGCTCCTCCCGCTGCTGCCGACCCACCTGTCGTTTCCGGAGATCGGGGAGCGGCTGTACGTCTCCCGGCACACGGTCAAGTCCCAGGCGATTTCGATCTACCGCAAGCTCGGCGTCTCGTCGCGCAGCGGGGCGATCGACCGCATGCACGAGCTCGGCCTGTTCGAGCACATCTGACGACGCGGCCGCTCAGGCGGCGACCACAATCGCGGAGCGACGTCACGTCGGCGCGACGTGGCGCAGCTCCATTCATGAATCCTGGTGGTGACACTCGAGCTGCGATCGTCCGCGGCAGCGGTACCGACTGCCACGGACGGCTGCCCGGTGGCGATCCCGATCGCGACGCGAGATCATCCGATCGGGGCGATGCGCGCGAAGGCACGCTCGGGTCCACTGGCAAGGCAGCTAACGCCGAGTCCGGGGATCGAGCCAATTGTCGACACGACTGAACACGCTGGCCTGTGGGAGGACGCCACCACAGCCGCCACCGACACAAGGCGAGGCGGACTGAGGAGGCGCGAGTGGATCAACGTGACGAAGCACTGCTGCGCCGGCTGGCCGAGGTCGACGAGCAACCCATCGTCGACGCGCTCGACACGGGCTGCACCGTCGACGAGGTCGTCGCCGTGCTCGCGCCGGTAATCAGTGCCGCCAGAGTCAGCGGCGCCGCCGTCAACGACGCCACGGCAATCGGTTGCCACGTCGACGTGGCCGGCCAAATCGATCGCGCCCTCGAGGAGGCCGACGATCCTGACGACGCGGACCGAACGGCGAACGAGCGAGGCGTGTAGCACATGTCCGCAGCCGTCGCGGCTCGCACGGCGATTAGGTCGCCACGGGCCGCTGCCGTCGCCGGGATTGTCTTCTCAGTTCTGCTCGCGGTCGCTCTTGCCCTCGTGCGAAGCGTGACTCCGAGCGATCCCAATGCCGCTGGAGACTGGCTGGCTGACGGCGGCCGCCGTAAGGCGGTCGTGGTGGCGTTGAACCTGCTGCCGTTCGCGGCAATCGCGTTCTTGTGGTTCATCGGCGTGGTGCGCGATCGGATCGGGGAGGGTGAGGATCGATTCTTCGCGACGGTGTTCCTTGGCAGCGGGTTGCTGTTCGTCGCCATGATGTTGTCTGCGGGCGCGGTCGCCGGTGGCCTCTTGTTCACCGCCGACGACAGCTCCATCGCCGCGTCCCAACCGGGAATCTGGGCCTTCGGTCGCCGACTCACCAACACCTTGTTGAACGTCTACGCGATGCGGATGGCGGCAGTGTTCATCATGGCGACCACCACCCTTGCCGTCCGTCTCCGCCTCATCCCTCGCTGGCTCGCTGTGGTCGGCTATCTCACGGCGGCCGCGCTGCTCCTGACAGTCGGGGTCATCCCGTGGCTCGAGCTTCTGTTCCCGGCCTGGGTGTTCGTGTTCAGTGTCCACATCCTGGTCGTGACTCTGCGCGGCCCTGCGGCGTCGCCAACGGCTACTGCGTAGACACACACACACACACCGGTTGGCTACCACCAGCCCGCCAGGTCACCCCGCCCTGTGCGCCGCCGTCCTGGTGCCCGTCGAACTCGACGGTCTCGGCCTCAGGTTCGTGTCGACGCACCGATCCCGGTGCGGATCACCGCCCCCCGACGCGGCCGGCGGCGGCCCGTGATCGCCGAGCGCGAGAGGTCGACGGCGGGGGAGCGGTGTGCCGTGGACCTTCGACGACGGTGGCCGTACGACGGCCGGTTGCTACCGCCGCCGCTCATCCAAGTGTGCGCGACGCTCGGGATGGCGTGGTCAGCTGCCGCCGAGCGTGATCGAATCGAGCATGGCCGGCAGTTCGGTCTGTCGGAACGGCTCGATGAAGCCGGGCGTCGTGATGTCGGCGACCGCCACGTACGTGCCGGCTCCTCGCGACCAGGATCCTGCAGGGGCTGTGCAGCGCCATCTTGTACTTGCCCTTGATGAGGCAGACGACGAAGGTGACGACGAACGCGGCGAAGCACACGAGCAGCGGAAGTCGCCCAGGGTCGACGACCTCACGCCGGAACCACGACCAGACCGATCGGATCGTACGGAGATCACGGCTGCGGTCCCGGACTCCGGCAGGATCTGGCAGGCATCACCGTCAGGCAACCGATGCGAGCGCTACCGTCGATCGCAGCCGCAGGATGCTGGCGACTACTTGGACGTTTAGTCCGCCAGTCGAGGAGGGACGCATGACCACGACAGCAGCTCGTCGCCCGTTCGGTGTGAGCCTCCTGTCGATACTGCTCATCATCGTCGCCATCTTCGACTTGATTGCCGGGATCGTGCTACTGGCCACGCGCAACGACGCAGAAGTCCGGAACGCCTTGCGTGACGTGTCGCAAGGGAGCATCACGACGCTGGCCATCGTGACGATCGCTATCGGCGTGGTGGTTCTCTTCGCCGCGTTCGGACTGCGGCGCGGCGCGAACTGGGCTCGAGCGCTGGTTGCCGGCGTGGCCATCGCCCGCTTGATCATCCTGTTCTGGTCGGTGATCGCCCATCACAGCTATCACTGGTACCAGGCCCTACTGCCCTCGGCGATTTACATCCTCGTGGCCGGCTACCTCTTCTACGACGAGGACGCCAAGCGGTACTTCGAGCGCAGCTACGTCAGCTGACGATTCGAACAGGAAGGAACGCGCCCGACGAGCCTTTGGGCGCACCTCGACCGGCCCGAGCACGGCGACTGTTACGGCCTACCCGCCGACGAAGGCCCCGACCAGCTCGGCGACGACGCCACCCTCGATCCGGATCCACAGGAACATGTACTGGAGGGCGGCTGGGCAAGGCACCGACGCGTAGCTGCCGTAGTTGACGCACGACACCGGCGCATCCGGAGCGCGCTCCATCGTCCGCAACGTCGCCTCCAGATCGCACCGCAGGCTGAACTGGACAGGACTGCCGGAGAGCTCGACGCTGCCGCCGCGCAGATCGGTGAACCCGGCCCACCACCCGTCTTGCGGGGTCACGTCCGGGGCTGGGCAAGCCACGCCGCCGGGCGTGTCGACGGTCCAGTCGGTGGGCGGACCGGCGAGCGAGCTGGCTGGCGCTGTCGCCGGCGGCTGAACCACCGTCCGCGTGGTGTTCGACGCGGCAGTCCAGCCCTCGATGCCCTGCCACCGCACGTGGTACCAGCCGAGACCACTCCCCTGAACCTCTTCGGCGTCGAGCAATCCCACGTCACACGAGCCGGGTGGGATCTCCGCCAACAGGGCGCCGTCGAGGTTGGGCTCGGCCCGCAGGGCGGAGAAGTCGATGTTCGAGCGCACGCAGACCGCCGGTACTGCCGGAGCGACGGTGGCCGGCGGCGCTGTCGGGATGGGTGCGGCGGACACGGTCGTGGTGGGCGTCGGGGCCGCCGTGTTGGTGGGCGGTGCGGCGGTCCCGAAGGCCAGAGCCCTGAAGTTCAAGCTGCCGGCCGAGCCGATCGACTCCCATTCGACGCCATCAGAGCTGGAGTAGAACTGGGCCGGACCCTGCGGTATCCCCGTGCTCGGCTCCAGCGGCCCGTTCACGATCGCGCGGAAGCCATCTGAGCCGTAGGCGATGAGCTCCGTCGACGTCGACTCGAACGGCGAGCCGCCGATCGCCTCGGTCGACGTCCCGTTCAGGAGCTCGAGGGAGGAGGTCACCGCAGTTGCGTTGGCCGTCGGTCCGCCGGGCGTGGCCGCGAACAGCGCTCGGCCGTCGCCCGCGCCGAGGGCCGTCTTGTCGTCGCCGACGGCCCGCCAGGGCACCAACACCGCCAGTTGATCGGATCCGTCGGGGAGCTCGTACAGAGCGACAGCGCGCTCGGGCCATCCGGCCTGGGGATCGACGTCGCTGTACCCCGCGATCACGAACCGGCCGTCGGCGTAGTCGACCTCCTGCAACACCATGCCCTCTGCATCCGACGCCGGATCGGTCGGTACCGGTTCGAACCCGAACGAGCCGCCCAGTCCGGTCCACGTGACCCCGTCGACACTGGCAAACAGCGCCGGGAACAGCTGTAACCCTTGGTCGGTCACCGAGCCCGAGCCAACCGCGATGAATCGCCCATCGCCGTATGCCACATCGTGGACCGTGACGAAGTCGATGCCCTGCCCGGCGAACGTGGCCGTCTGCGACCACGCGACGAGGTCGCGGCTCGTGAGCGCCACGCTGAGCTCCTCCGTGTAGCCGACCGCCACCCAGGTGCCGCCACCCTGCGCCAGGCTGGTGATGTAGACGCCGGGGACGACGCTGACCTCCCGCCACTCGGCGCCATCGGGACTCGTGAGCACGGTCGAGCCACGCTCGTCGGTCCACACCGCCACCCAAGCGCCCGCCGCAACGGGCTCGACGGCCGTCGCCCCGTCTGTCCCGGTCCGAGCGAGGTTGACGAACTCGTCGCAGTCGGGCGAGATCGACCCGAGTGCCCGATCCGGCCCGGTGATCTGGAGCACGAGTTGAATCTCATTGGGCGATTCGCCATTCAGGTGGATGACGAACCCGTCGACGGACTCCGCGATCGCGGCGGTCGCGTCCGGACCACCGTCGACCGTCCCGGTGATCGTTGCGACACCGGGTCGGGACATCGTCGCCATGGTGCCGTCGATCACGATCGTGGCCCCGACGAGACAGGCCGGGTCGTCCAGCCCATCCGGGGACACCGTCCACGTGCCGTCGATGCCGGCGGGTGGCGGGAGGACTCCGACGCTGGCCGGTCCGCCGGCGGGGACGTCGAACGGCGTCCCGGTCGCGACGTCGAGCAGGGTGAACGTGTCGACCGGGTCTCCCGGCTCGACGGCGATCACCTCGTCAGGGTCGAACCCGTCCCACTCGTCGCCGACGAACGTCGGCGGATCGGCATCGAGCGACGCGGGTTGGGTGAGCGGATTCCCGCTGTTGCACTTGACTTGCGGCACGCCAACCGCGGCGACCAACACGGCGGTACCGGCCTCGAGCACCGACTGCACCTCGGTCACCTCGCCGTCTCGGTAGGTGTGGTTGGTCACGAGCGTGTCGGACGTCAGCACCACGGGTGTGAGTGCGGCGACGAAGCCTGCGATCTCGTCGGCCGCGACGCCGAGCGTGCCTCCCCACGCCGCAGCCTTGTCGGCGTCGCCGGTGAGCAGCGTCACCAGCTGCTCGGCATCACACACCTGCGTCCCCGGCGAACCGCCGAAGAGTCCCGGGTCGCTGCCCACGGCGACGGGCACACCTAGCCCGACGCCGAGGTCGAGCGCGTCGCGTTGTACAGCGGCGGCGTCAAGCGCAACCGGCGCGATCGTCGGCACCGGACCGATCTGGACCGAGTCGGTGAACGGGTCTGCTCCGGGATCGACTGCCGACTCCAGCCCGACCTTGGGTGCCGCCGAGTCCCCGGACGAACACGCAGTCGCCGCGCACGCAAGGAGGGCCATCGCCGCGATTCCGCTCACCCGCCTCATCAGAGACCTCCCAAGTCCGCACCCGCGACCGGTCGCGGGGTGTCCGCCCGAACCTAGGAACGTCCGCTCATCCGCCGATCAGACCCGGCTCAGCCCTGCCCGCCCAGCATGGTACGTCGGCCGGATTGCCCGACGAGGACTCGTGACGCGCCTGATCGCCTGCGAATCTGGGCTGGTGGTGCCCGTCGAGCCTCCGGTGCTGCTCGGCTTCGGCGGCGTCGCGGCCGTTGGCGCGTCGGGTGCCGTCGAGCTCGGCGGTCCGAAGCAGCGGGCGGTGCTGGCGCTGCTGATGCTCGAGCCTGGCTCGGTCGTTCCCCTTGCTCGCCTGATCGACCGGATGTGGGCCGGCACGCCGCCGCCGCGGGCCGAGGTGTCGGTGCGCGGCTACGTCTCGAACCTGCGCAAGGCGCTTGTCGCCGCCGGCTTGGGCCCCGACGCGATCACGTTCCGCGATCGCGGCTACGTCCTGCACGTCGACCCGCAGGCGGTCGACCTCCACCTGTTCGACCGTCTCGTCGACGACGCCCTTGAGCTGGCCGGCCGGCGCGAGCTCGTCGGCGCCGCGGCCTCCTCCAGCACGCGATCGACCTGTACGTCGGCCCGCCGTTTGGAGCGCTGGCCGAGGAGCTCGGTCTCGCCGAGGTGACAACGACGATACGAGGAGCGCCGGGGTGAAGCGGTCGAGGCGCTGACCGACGTACGTCTCGCGCTCGGTGAGCACGCCCAGCTGCCGGCCGCACTGGCGTCGGAGATCGCCCGCCAGCCGTACCGGGAGCGGCTGCGGGCCCAGTTGGCCCTGGCGCTCTACCGCGCCGGCCGGCACGTGGAGGCGCTGCGATCGATCAACGACGCCCGCCGCCTCCTGCGCGAGGACATCGGCGTCGATCCCGGGCCCGAACTGCGCCGGCTCGAGGCGGCCATCCTCGCCCACGACGAGGCGACGCTCGCGTGGGCGCCGCCGCCGGCGCCCGACGACATCGCACACGCGCCACGCCCGGCCGCGGTGGTCGACGAGGGCGAGCGCTTCGGGCGCGTCGACGAAGCGGCGCAGGCTCGGGCGATGCTCGATCGCCTGCCGGCCCGTGGCGGGGTCCTGGTCGTGAGCGGCGAGGCCGGCATCGGCAAGTCCACGTTGCTGCGCGGCCTCCGCGCCGAGGCGTTCAGCCGCGGGATCGCGGTCGGTTGGGACCGATGCGCCGAGTCGGCGGCCGGCGCCCCCTATCGCTCGTGGCGGTCCGCCGTGAAGGCCTTGCTTCCCGACGGGTCGATCCACACCGACGACGTAGGTCCCGGACCAGGAGCCGGTCGGCGCACTGCTGGCGACGCAGCTCGGCGAGCTCGACCGCCTCCGCGCAAGAAGCGAGCCAGCGCTACTCGTGATCGACGACCTGCAGTGGGCCGACGACGCAACGCTGTCACTGCTCGGGTTCCTCGCTCCCGAGCTCGAGAGCCTGCGCATCCTCCTCGGTGTCGGCGTGCGACGCGCTGGATCCGCCACGCTGGCCGCGCCGTTCGTGATTGCCTCGCGCAGTTGGCGCGCTCGGGCGATCCGGTGCACCTCAGCGCTGACGGGCCTGGACCCTGGCGACATCGCCGACGTGGATCGCGGCGCGAGCGGACGGCGCCGCCGATCCCGCACTCGTCTCCTACGTCGCCGACATCAGCGGCGGGAACCCGTTCTACGTCCGAGAGGTGCTCGCGCTGCTCGACTCGGAGGGACGCCTGCGCGGCGAGTTCGAGGCGGTCACCAACGGCGATCCCTCGTGCGGTGCAAGATGTCGTCCGGCGGCGGGTGTCCTTGCTCCCGCCGGAGACGCAGGCCGTGCTCACGATCGCCGCGGTGATCGGTCGTCGATTCGACCTCGACGTGCTCGCCGGAGTCCTCGAGGTCGGGCTCGGCGAGGCTCTCGACCGTTTGGAACCGGCGCTCGACGACGGACTCGTCGAGGTCGACGACGGCGCCGCCGGCCGGTTCGCGTTCTCGCCACGCCCTGGTGTCGAGCACCCTCGTCGCCGAGCTGAACGTCGCTCGACTCGCCGCCCTGCACGCCCGCATCACCGACGCGTTGGAGTCACTTCCGGGCCGATGACGTCGAGCCGTGGGTCGGGGACCTCGCCTACCACGCGGCGCAGGGACTGCTCGCCGGCACGGCACCGAAGGCGCTCACCTACGCCCTGCGGGCGGCGGCCGCGGCCGAGGCGGCCCAGTCGACCGCCGAGGTCGTGCTGCAGCTGCGACGTGCGTCGGCGGCGACGGACCTCCTGCTCGGCTTTCCCGTCGGCGAGCGTCGGGAGCTGCTGCGACGGCTCGGCACCGCCCTGCGCGAGATGGGCGACGTCGACGGCCGCGAGCATGCTCGTCGAGGCGGCGCGCCTCGCCGAGACCGAAGGCGACATCGATGCGCTTGCGGAGATCCTGAGCAGTCTCGACGTCGACAGCCTGTGGGCGGGTTACGACTGGAACCTGCACGAGCCGCGGGTCGTGGCGGCGCTCGAGCGGGCGCTGACCCAGCCCGACCTCACCGTCCGCAACCGCACGATGTTGACGATGGCGCTCGCAGGCGAGCTGACCTACGTCGACAACGCCCGATCCAACCTCCTGTTCGCCGACGCCCGCGTCATGGCCGAGCCGCTCGACGACGGCCGTCCTGTCGGCGCGCATCCTGCTCCACTGGTTCTGGTCGGTCTCGGGCCCGTCCGGAGTCGACGATGCGGGCGTCGATCGGCGACGCGCTCGATCGCCCTCGACCTCGACAAGGCGCTTCCCGCCGCGGCTGCGGCCGCTCGCTCACCTCGCCCGGGTGTCGTCGGCCCTGGAGCTCGGCGAGGGCGAACTGGCCCGCCGCTGCGTGCATGCCGCCCGCGTGCTGGCCCACCCGGTACGCACGCCGACCGGCTGGGCGCACCTGCAGTTCGCAGAGGCCGGGCTGGCGCTCCTCGACGGCGACCTCGAACGGGCGCGGGCCACGCGGCCGCGCTGCGATCCGCCCTGCATCGCGTGCGGCGCTACACCGCCGACACCAGCCCGGCCAGCATCCTCGCCGTCGTCGAGACCGAGTGCGGTGACACCGATGCGGCGCTCCGCTCGCTCGCCCCGCTCTTCGAGTCCCCGTACGCCGAGCCGATCCGTTGGCTCGAGGCGTGGGTGCTCAGCGAGGCCGGGCGACTCGACGACGCGCGTGAAGCGCTGGCCGCCTTCGACGGCCCGCTCCCCGACGACTGGCTGCAGCTCACACTGACCACCGCAGCCGCTCCACGCCGCGGCACGGATCGATGACGTCCGCTTCATCCGGCGCCACCTTCCCGACCTCGACCGACGTCGCCGACCGGTTCGCGTTCGTCGGCGAGGGCGGGTTCACGCCTCGGCCCGGTCGGCCTGGCCGTCGCCGCCGCCCATCTCGCGCTCGGCGACC
Source organism: uncultured Acidimicrobiia bacterium (assembly GCA_963774125.1). Classification (GTDB taxonomy): domain Bacteria; phylum Actinomycetota; class Acidimicrobiia; order Acidimicrobiales; family Ilumatobacteraceae; genus JALZMG01. Next base: position 1,089,929 of record CAVZDR010000005.1, on the reverse strand, counting down.
CGGCGGCCGCCCGTCCGCACGCGGAACAGGCGTTGGCGATCGCGCGAGACGATGGGTGCGGTGCTGTGGATCCCGAGGGCCCGCCGCCTGCTCGACTCCCTCGCGACGAGCTGAGCCGATCGGATTCCAATCGCCTTCCAACCGCGCCGTCGGATGCTGCGCCTCATGGAGAACCAACCCGACCTCAGCTTCTACTTCGCCATCCACCAGGCCCAGCGCGATGGCCTCGGCCGTTACCGCGACGCCGTGTCGACCCTCACCGAGAGCGAGCGGATCGACCGTGGGAAGGCGCTCGCCCGATGGGCCAAGGGCTTCACGCTGGAGCTCGAGGAGCACCACTACGTGGAGGACGCCTTCTTCTTCCCGAGCCTGCGCTCGAAGGTGGCGTCGGCGGGCGCGACCATCGACGGCCTCGAGGACGACCATCGTCATCTCGACGACCTCCTCGCCCGGTGGCCAGCGATCGCCAAGGCGCTCGCCGACCCGAACGTGCCCTTCCTCCACGCCAAGGCCGAGGCGACCACGTTCGCCGAGGAGCTCCACGACTTCATCGACGGCCACCTCACCGTCGAAGACCAGGACGTGCTGCCGCTGTTCTGGCGGCACTACTCGGCGCAGGACTACGACGTGGTCTTCCAGCAGGCGGTCAAGAAGGGCAAGAAGGCCGGCTTGTGGTTCGTCGCGCCGTTCACCGTCGACTGCTACGCCGAAGGCCCCGATCGCGACGCCTTCCTCGCTTCGGTGCCGGGCGTCTTGCGACTGCTGCACCGTCTCGTGCGCCCCAGTTACGACCGCCTCGTCGCCAAGGCGCTCGGTCCGTCAGCGCCTCGCCAGGCCGCGGCCACGGCGGTGGTTCGTTGGCGCTCGCTCTCGAGCTCGATCAGCAGCGAGGGGTAGGCCAAGCGAGCGACTCCTCCGCTCGACGCTCATGAGGCCACCTCGCCGACCGACAGCGGAGGTCCCAGGATCTCGGTGTCGTACCGGGCAGCTGCCGCTGCCATCGCGCCGAAGTCCGGGGGCCCGCCGGCGGAGAAGGCGGCGGCGAGCTCCCCGTACAGGTGGTGGAAGCCGCCCGGCCAGTTGACACCGAGCAGGCGCGCTGGCTCCGTGCCGGTGACGACGAAGGCATGAACGATGTTCGGCGGTGTGTAGATCACGTCGCCAGCGCCGACCTCGAGCTCCTCGTCGCCGAGGCGCACCAGGAGGGTGCCCTCGAGGACGACCTCCCAGGTCGCCCAGGGGTGCCGGTGCAGTGGTGGTCCGTCGCCGGGAGCCAGCCGCTCGTCGGTGAGATCGGGCATGCCTTCATCGCCGGCCCAGAGGAACCGCATGGTGTCGGTCGGGGTGGTCGTGAACGTGAGCGCTGCGGCGCCCCGCCGCACAAGGGGATGTTGCATGGAGTGAAACTGTACGGTACAGTTTCATTCGTGTCAAGCTCGACTGACGTGATCCCGAACGCTCGGCGCACGCACTACCTCGACATCGCGCTGCGGCTGTTCCTGCAGCACGGCTTCAACGGGGTCTCGATGGACCAGCTGGTGGCGGAAGCCGGAGGTTCGAAGGCGACGCTCTACCGCTACTTCCCATCGAAGGAAGCACTCTTCGAGGCGATCATCGACGAGGTGGCGGCCCCGGCCGTCAACGACGAGGGCGAGGACTGGGAAGTCGTCGGGCTGGAGCCCGGCTTGTTGGACATCGGTCGAGCGACGGCTGCCGCGGCGCTCGATCCGCGCACGATCCTGCTGCTACGGCTCGCCATCGGCGAGCACGCTCGGTTCCCGCACCTCGCGACGACATTGTTCGAGCACGGCGCCGCCCGCACGTACGCCCGCCTTCGCGGCTTCCTGGCCACCAGGCGAGCAGCAGGGGACATCGACGTCGACGATCTGCAGATCGCCGCCGAGCAGTTCCTCGGCGGGATCATCGGTCACCAGCAACTCCGCGCCGCGCTCGGCTTGCCGCCGCCGACCCGCAAGGACATCGAAGCCAGGGTTCAGGCAGCGGTCCGGACTTTCATCGCTGCGTACGCGTCGCCGAGCTGACCGTGCTGCGTCAGTCCTCGATCTCGAGCGGACGGTCGAGCGCGACGATCTCCGAGGGCGTTGGCACGCTCCTGGCGAGCGCTGCGACGAAGTCGTCGTCGCCTCCGATGTACAACGACCAGAAGTCCACGTCGGTCGCAACGAACCATCGCCGGTCGTCGGGCCAGAACAGGTCAGGGTTGCGCCACTCGTTCGTCGGTGGCGGGTAGCGCAACTGCGTCACGGCGCCCCCTGACACCCTCCATCGATCCACCCGGCTGGCTCTCCCGTGACGGCGGGCGTGATGCGGTCGCCGAAGAGCACGCCGTGATGCTCGCGCCCTGAGCCCCTGACCGGCGGTCCGGTATCGCTTCGTTAGCGTTCGACCATGACGCTCGACCTCGAAGGTGTCTACGTCCCCGTCGTCACGCCGTTCGACGGCGACGGGGAGGTCGATCTCGCCACCCTCACCGCGGTCATCGAGCGCGTCCTCGACGCCGGCGTGCAGGGCATCGTGGCGTGCGGGACGACGGGCGAGTACTACGCCCTGAGCGAGGCCGAGCGGATCGACGTCATGCGGCACACGCTACGAGGTCGCGACCGGGCGTGCCCAGCTCGTCGCCGGCTGCAACGCGGGTTCGACGCGGATGGCGATCGAGCTCGCCCGCGTCGCCGGCGACATCGGCTACGACGCGCTGATGCTCGCCGCTCCGCCGACCTCGCTGCCGCGCGCCGCACGAGCTGGCGGCCCACTTCTCGGCGATCGCCGAAGCCTCCGGGCTGCCGACGATCCTCTACAACTACCCCGCTCGGTCCGGCGTCGAGATCGGCTTCGATTGCCTCGACCTGGTGGCCGACCACCCGCTGATCGTCGGCATCAAGGAGTCGAGCGGCGACTTCTCCCGCTTCCTCGCCATGCGCGACCGCTACGCCGGCCGGATCACGATCATGTGCGGTTCGGACGACCAGGCCGCGGACTACTTCTTCTGGGGTGTGCGCTCGTGGCTGGCGGGCACGGCGAACGTGCTGCCCCGCCAGCACGTCGAGATCCTCAACGCCGCGAACAGCGGCGATCTCGCCGGCGCCCGCAAGCAGTTCGAGCAGATCCTGCCGTGGGTGCAGCACATGGAGGCCGGTTCGTACAACCAGAAGGCCAAGCTCGGCCTGCGCCACCTGGGGCTCGACTGCGGCGAGGTCCGCCAACCGCTGCTGCCGCTGAGCGACGCCGACGCGGCGACGCTCGTCGAGATCCTCGACAGCGTCCTGCGCTGATGCGCCTCGCCCGCAGCTACGCCGCGGTCGAGGTGCATGCCGAGGGCGAGCAGGGCACCTGCTACCTCGGCTCGGTCTTCGAGGTCCCCGGGCTCACGGCACGGGAGAAGCTGCACCACCTCAACGCCGTCGACGACTCGGTGCGCCGAGTGCTGACGCTCGAGCCCCGCGGCCGGCCGCAGGCGAGTGCCAACCTGGTCTTCCCGTCGACCGACCCCAATGCCGATGCGGGCTTCGTCGTTCTCCAGGCCGATCGGGCCCACGCGATGAGCGGGTCGAACACGATCTGCGTCGTCACCGCGCTGCTCGAGACCGGCACGATCCCGATGACCGAGCCGACGACGGTCGTGACGCTGGAGACGGCGGCGGGATTGGTGCGGACTGAAGCCGAGTGCCGTGACGGCCGCTGCGAGCGGGTCACGTTCGCCGGGGTGCCATCGTTCGTCGAGGCCCTCGACGTCTCGATCGACGTGCCGGGCGTCGGCCCGATCGCCGTCGACGTGGCGTACGGCGGCTGCTTCTACGTGCTCGTGGACTGCGCCGCGCTCGGCGTGCGGCTCACCCGCGACCACGCCAGAGACGTGGTGGAACGGGCCGAGTTGGTGATGGCCGCGGCCCAGCAGCAGATCGCCGTGCGCCACCCGGAGATTCCCGAGATCGACTTCCTCTCCTACGTCATGGTGACCGGCGACGACGACCCCGCCGGCGGCCGACTGCGCGGGGCGACCGTGCTCAGCGGCCGTGTCGATCGCTCGCCGTGCGGCACCGGGACCTCGGCGCGCCTGGCCTGCATGGCCGCCCGCGGGCAGGCGTCGGTCGGGTCGACGTTCGTCGCCAACTCGCTCATCGACAGCGAGTTCCTCGTCTCGATCACCGACGCGACGACGGTCGGTGACCGGCCGGCGGTCGTGCCGCGCATCTCCGGTCGCGGCTGGATCTTCGGCACCAGGACGGCGGCGGTCGATCCGACCGATCCGTACCCGACCGGTTTCGTGCTGAGCGACCTGTGGGGCCGTGAGCCCGTGAGCTGAGGAGCGCCGCGATCAGCGATCCGGGTCGAACGCCGCCAGATCGGTCGACGGGCGGCCATCGACGATCAGCTCGGCGACGGCGCGGGCGGTCGACGGCGCCAGCGTCAGCCCGTACATGCCGTGCCCGCCGGCGATCACGACGTTCGCGATAGCGGCGCGTCCGTCCGATGAGCGGGAGCCCGTCGGCACTCATCGGGCGCGAGCCGGCCCACGCCTCCCGTCGCGACTCCCAGTCGAGGTCGAGGAACGGCCGCATCGACCGCAGGATCGGCGTCGACCCGCCGGGCGTCGAACGTCGGCGAATCGCCGGCGAACTCGACCGTGCCGCCGAGTCGGATGCGGTCGGCGAACGGCGTGGCGACGGCGTGCGCCTCCTCCATGATGACCGGGTGACCGAGCCGCGGCGCTCGTCGCGAGCGCGACGTTGTAGCCCTGACCGGCGATCACCTCGAGCCGCAGAGCGAGCATCCGGCCGAGGGAGCGGATTCCCGCGCCGGCGGCGAGGACCACCTCGTCGGCGGCGAGGCCCCGCCGATCGTGCGGACGGCGCGCACGCGGTCGCCGATCACGTCGAAGCCGGTGATCCGCCGATGCTCGAGCAGCAGGACGTCTCGCGCCCGGAGGGCGACGATGAGGCTGTCGACGTACCGTCCGGGGTCGATGGCACGGTTGCCGGGCAGGACGAAGCCCGCTCGCACGTGGTCCGTGAGTGCCGGCACCACGGCGCGGACGCCCTCGCCGTCGAGCAGCTCCCCGGGACCGGGAACGCCGAGCGGACCCATGCGTTGCAGCTCGGCGTGGAAGCGTTCGGCGAGCGGCACGTCGTGGAACGGGACGACGATGTCCTTGCCGCGTGAGACGTCGACACCGAGCGCGGCGAGCTCGGTCAGGCGATCGTCGAGATCCCGGCCGAACGCGGCGAGCGCGGTCTGACCGGCGTCGAAACGCCGCCGGTTGGCGGCACGGAGGAAGCCGACGCTCCAGCGCAGCATCGACGGCACGGCACGCGGGTGGATGCGCAGCGGGCCGTCACGGGACACGAGTCGCGCGAGCCGCCGTGCGCAGCATGCCCGGTCCGGGGAGCGGTGACAGCAGCGTCGGCGCAGAGGAAGCCGGCGTTGCCACGGGCCGCTCCCGACCCGAGCCCGGCCCGGTCGACGAGCGTGACGGAAGCGCCGCGCTCGTGCAACGCCGAGCGCGCTGGCCAGGCCGATGAGGCCGCCGCCGACGATGACGACGGACTTCGGCGACACGCGGCGACGGTAACCGCCGGTCGCCGGCCAGGGAACCGGTCGCTAGGTCAGCAACTTGGTTGAACGGTCCGCCAAGTTGCTGACCTAGCGGCGAGGTTGGGCCGTCAGCCGGCCCAGGTGCAGCGAGCTCGGTCAGCGTCGGTTGGTGCGCAGCTCCAGCTTGGCCGTGATGCCCGTCGCAGCGGTCGAGCGGGCGACAAGCGCGACCTCGGGGACGTCCGGCTTGGCCGGCGTGTACAGCCACGTCTCGAAGAAGTCGTCGAGCTGCTGGCCGGAGATCTGCTCGGCCAGCGCGATGAACTCCGGCGGTGACGACGGTGTCGCCCGGCCTGCTGCTCGGCCCACGTCCGGAGGATCGTGAAGAAGTTCGTCGTCGCCGACCTCGAGGCGCAGCGCGTGCAGCGTCATCGCGCCGCGGTAGTAGACGGCGATGTCGAACAGCAGGTCCGGCCCCGGGTCGCCGATGATCACGGTCCAGAACGGGTCGTCCGCCGGGATCACCGCCATGTAGAAGTCGAAGATCTCCTGCGGCGTCGCCGAGGCCCTCGTGCTCGCTCCACAGCCACTCGGCGTACGTGGCGAAGCCCTCGTTGAGCCAGATGTCCTGCCACCGCCCGAGGCGAGGTTGTCGCCGTACCACTGGTGGGCCAGCTCGTGCACGACGACGCCCGTCGCCGGTGATCGGTCGGTGAAGAACTCGTGGCGTAGATCGGTCGGGTCTGGTTCTCCAGCGCGAAGCCGAGGCCCTGGAGGTCGTCGACGATGCCGCCGGCCGCGCTGAACGGGTACCGGCCGAAGTACGCCGGACAGGAAGTCGATGATCTCCGGCTGCCGGGCGAACGAGCCCGGCGGCGATCGTCGCCCGGCGACGGCGGCAGGTCGGCCTGCGTGCCGACGGTCCAGTCGTTCTCGTTCCCCGGGCTGCCCGTCGGGTGGCCCGGCACCGTCCAGCCGTCGAGCACGTCGCCGTCGTCCTCGAACGACGTGTTGCCCTCGCCCGTCGACACCACGATGTCGTCGATGGCGACGCCGGCGCCCTGGACGGTGTCGTCGCTGGCGTAGCTGAGCGAGACCTCGACCGCGCCTGCCCGGCGTAGCGCTGAGGTCGATCGTCCACTGGTCCACTCCGGCTCGGACCCGGTGGCGGCGTTCCACTCGCCGTCTCGCCGGCCGGCGAGGCACGCGCTCGGGCCCGTCGGCGGTCTGGTAGTTGGCGAGGAACGGGTGGATGGTCGCAGCCAGAACGGGCAGGAGTCGCCGGTGTCGGTCGAGGTGTTGCCCGTCGCCTCCGGCAGCGTCGTCCAGTCGTCCGCCCCGGCGTGCGGGCCTCGACGAAGAAGTAGTCCCAGTCCTGCTCGGTGGCCCGGGCGACCCAGAACGTCAGGGTCGCGCCGCCGGACGGCACGGTGATCGTGCGGGTGAGGCGCTTGTACGAGAGTTCGCCGCCTGCGAGACAGGCACCTGCTCGCCGGTGTGCGGCGTGAGCGGCGGCCGAAGAGGTCGGGGTCGATGGCGTCCCAGTAACGTGATCCCGTCGGCTCGTAGGCGTTGAGGTCGAACTCGCCGATCGTGGCCGTCGCCAGGTACGACGCCATCGGCTCCTGCGCGCCCCATGTCCACGTCGTCCAGCCGTTGCGGGTCGCTTGCTCGTCAGCACGCCGTTGGCGACGGCCTCGAGCCCGGCCGGCACGGTGATCGTCGAACGAGTACGACGCCGCATCGCTGGGTGATCGTTGACCGGGTACCACGTCGCGGCCACGTCGGGCTGCCCGACGACGAGCGCGCCGTCGTCGGTGTGGACGAAGCCGGAGACGCCCGAGCACGGATCTTCGACCGTCTCCGGGACGCCGTCGTAGCGCACCACGACCCTGAAGCGGGCGCGGTCGCGCAGGCCGCGCCGCGGCGTCGACGGTCAGCTCGTCGCCGTTGCGGCTGGAACGTCGCCGGCGTGCCGTTGACCTTGACCGAGCGCACCGTCAGCCCGACGAGGTCCAGGTTGAACGGCGACAGTTCCTGCGTCGCCTGAGCCCGGATCGTCGCCATGCCCTGCAGCACGTCGGTGGCTGGGTCGTAGCGGATGGCGAGGTCGTAGTTGTCGACGTCGTAGCCGCCGTTCCCGTCGAGTGGGAAGTATGGGTCACCGACTCCCGCAGCGCCGGGCGTGGGCGTCGGCGTCGGGCGTGGGGGGCGGTCAGCACCAGCCGTCCCAGCGACCGTGGTGACCAGCACCACGGTCAACATCGCCACCACCAGCCTGCGTCCCATCACGTACCCCCTGTCCGTGCGAGCTTCGCCGCACCGTACCGGACGCCGTCGAGGGCATCGAAACGTTCCGGCGCGCCCCCCGGTCCAGAGCATTCCTGGGTGACGTCCATCGCAGAGCCGCCGTCGCTAGCGCCCCGCTAGCGCGCTGCCGTCATGGTCGGGCCATCACCAATCCCGGTGCTCGACCGATGGAGTGAACATGAACGGGACGTACACCCGGGCTGTCTTGCCTCTTGCCGCCATCGTGGCCGGCGTGGCCATCATCGCCGGGACGACGTTGGGCGCCGGCTCGGCAGAGCACACCGGCGATCCTGCCGTCTGGGGCCCGCCGCTCGAGGTGCTGTGCAGCACCCCGAGCGACGCCGCGGCGGCCGGCTACAACGTCATCGAGGACCCGACGACAGGCGTCGCCGACGGCGGTCTGCTCGAGGGCACGAACGCCGCCGACGCCATCTTCGCCAACGGTGGTAACGACATCGTCTACGCCGGGGCGGGCAACGACCTGATCTGCGGCGGCTCCGGCAACGACGACATCTTCGGCGAAGCCGGTAACGACGTGATCTTCGGGCAGGCCCACGGCGACAAGCTCGAGGGTGGCGGCAACAGTGACTACCTCGACGGCGGCCCCCAGATCGACGAATGCGACGGCGGCAACGGTGACGACGCTGCGAGCCGCGCTGTGCAACACCGTCGCGGGATGATCTGCGCAGGGGCTTGTGTCATTCGCCACGCGCCGTATCCGAGGGGCCGGCCTGTGGCTCTCGACATGACGAGCGGGGGGTTGCGCATGTTCGATCCTGTGAGGGGCGGTGAGGGATGAGAGTCCTCCTGCTCTGCTCGGCGTTCAACGGCCTGAGCCAGCGGGCATGGCTCGCGCTGCGTGCCCGCGGCCACGAAGTGACGGTCGAACTGGCCATCGACGAGGCGGTCATGTCCTCGGCGGTTCGGCTGTTCGACCCCGATCTGATCATCTGTCCGTTCCTGCGCGAGCGCGTGCCCGCTGAGGTGTGGGGTCGTGTTCGAACGATCATCATCCATCCCGGTCCGAAGGGTGATCGCGGCCCGTCCTCGCTGGACTGGGCGATCACCGACGGAGCGTCCCGCTGGGGAGTGACCGCGCTGCAGGCCGTCGAGGAGATGGACGCCGGCCCGATCTGGGGAACTCGGACGTTCCCGATCGACGCTGGTCCATCGGCCAAGAGCAGCCTGTACAACGGGCCCATCGCCGATGCAGCGATCGAGTTGATCGCTGAGGTCGTCGAGAAGGCGGCCGATGAAGCGTTCGAGCCGGAACCCTTGGACGATCGAGAGCCCGACGTGATCGGCACGCTGCGGCCGGCGATGCGAGCCACGGATCGCCACTTCTCGTGGTCTGACGACACGGCCACGATCGTGCGTCGGATCCGGGCCGCCGACGGATCTCCTGGCGTGCGCACGACGCTCTGCGACGTTCCGCTCGCGGTGTTCGACGCCCACGCCGGACCGGGGCTACGCGGTGAGCCCGGCACGGTCGCCCAACGCCGCCATGACGCCGTGCTCGTGCACACCGGCGACGGCAGCATCTGGATCGGCCAGGTCCGCGTCGTCGACCATGGCGTGAAGTTGCCGGCTGCGATGGCGCTGGACCGCAGCCTTGGCCGCGTGCCGGAGGTGTTGCAGCCGCTCGACCAACCGACCGACGACACGCGCCACGCTGAGGGACGCCGGGAGATCGGGTATCGCCGTGCACGGCGACGTCGGCGTGCTGAGCTTCGACTTCTACAACGGCGCGATGTCGACCGGTCAGTGCCGCAGACTGACGTCGGCCCTACGCCACGCCGTCGCTCAGGACACCAGGGTGCTGGTGATCCGCAGCGGCGACGTGTTCTCCAACGGCATCCACCTCAACGTCATCCACGCCGCGCCGTCCCCGGCGATGGAGGCGTGGCGCAACATCAACGCCATCGATGACGTGTGCAAGGAGATCATCGGCTGCACGAGCCAACTCGTCGTCACGTCCCTCCGCGGCAGCGCCGGGGCCGGAGGCGTGATGATGGCGCTCGGCGCCGATCAGGTCATCGCCCGCGACGGTGTCGTCCTCAACCCCCACTACGAGACGATGGGCCTGTACGGCTCGGAGTACTGGACCTACGTCCTGCCCCGCCGGGTCGGCCCCGCCGCGGCATTCGACCTCACCGGGCAGTGCCTGCCCGTCGGAGCAGCGCAGGCCGCATCGATCGGCCTCGTCGACGCGGTGCTGCCCGGTCCAGCCGCCGCCTTCGACGAGCGCGTGCTCGACCACGCCCGACAGCTGGCCGGGCGTCGCGACTACCGGCCGACTGCTCGACGAGAAGCGGGCGGAACGAGCCGCCGACGAGCGGCGCAAACCGCTTGACGCCTACCGCGCCGAGGAGCTCGCCGAGATGAGCCGCGACATCTTCGACGATCGCCACGGCTTCACGGCCGCCCGCCATGCCTTCGTCACCAAGCAGAAGCCCGACGTCACACCCGGCCGACTGGCGCGGCACCGTCCCGCTCCCGCCTCCCAGCGCGGCGACGTCGCGTTGTTCGCCAGCTGACGATCGCTCAGCCGCCGGGGGGCGGCGTCTGATCCCCGGGAGCCACTGGTGGAGCATCGTTGGGTGCGAGCATCGCGCCGATCTGTTCGAAGATCGGTACGGCTTCGTTGGGGTAGGAGCCCGTGGTCTTGTCAAAGGCTTCCTCCGCGAACGTGGCCACCAGCGAGATGGCGATCCTCTGCGACGGCAGGTACGCCTCGAGTGCTGAGTACCCATTGACCAGCGGGTCCTGCAGGAGCCAGTTGCCCTTGATCACCACGCCCATGCCGTAGGCGTACTGATCGTTCCCGCGATGGCACTGGTCGCATCCGGGGATCGGCCCGCCCTCGCGCATGTTGGCGGTGGTCATCAACTTGAACGACTCAGGAGACAGCAGCTTGCCGTTCCCGACAGCGATTGCCGTCGTGTCCATGTCACAGATGTTCGTCGTCTGGATGGCGCCCTTGGACAGGCTCCACGACGTGTCCCAATACGTGGAGTCCACGTAGAACGGCAGGCTCGCCGGGATGTTGTACGTGGAGCGTTGCTCGGAGTCCCAGGCGTGGAGCACCGGCTCGGCGATGACCGGACTACCCGGGTCCGTCGTGTTCGTGAGTCCCAAGGGCCCGAGCACCTTGTCCTGCAGGACGTCGTTCAGCGGCCGTCCATTGATCTTGTCGAGGGCCATGCCGAGGATCACGAAGTTGGTGTGCGCGTAGTTCCAGTTGGTCCCGGGCGGGTACAGCAGTGGCAGATCGAGGTGGGCGTAGACGAGGATCTCCTCTGGGACCCACGTCTTGTACGGCTGGGTGTCGTTGACCTTCAGGAACCCCGCATCAGGGACGAAGTCGCGATATCCCGACGTCATGCTGATGAGGTTGCGAAGCGAGACCTCGTCGGCGTGAGGGAGGTCGGGCAACCAGTTCGAGATCTTGTCGTCGAGGCTGACCTTCTCCTCTTCGACGAGTTGCAGGAGCAGGTTGGCGATGTAGGACTCCGCCACCGAACCGTTCCGGAAGTGCATGTCCGGCGTAGCAGGCACGCCGGACATCGACTCACCCAAGGCGGCCGTCACGATGTTCTCGCCGTCGATCGTGACTCGATAGATCACGGCCTTGAGCTTGTACTCGTCCATCGCCTTGCGCACGATGTCGGTCACCGCCGCGCCCTTCGCGGGATCGGCCGATGCCTCGATTGCGGTGGCACCGGTTCGACACGACACAGACGAGCCGCCGGGCGCGCCGCGCGATCCGACAGACGGTGTCAATGAGTTGCAGGCGGCGAGCACGCCGACGAGTAGCAGGATCGGGGCGGCGTGCCGCAGGGCGGTCGTTCTCATCGTTGTTCCTTTCGTTTGCTGTCGACTCACGGCTCCACCACCGCACGGCCGGCCTTGAACACGGCGGCCACGTCGCGGAGGTGAGCGAGGTCCTCGAGGGGGTTGCCGCGAACCGCAACTAGATCGGCGTCGAAGCCGGCTCCGATGCGGCCCTTCGCTGCCCCAAGGCCGATGGCCCGTGCGGCGACGGTGGTGTTCGCTTGCAGCACCTCGGCGTTGGTCATGCCGATGTTCGCCAGCATCGCCATCCCGTACGGCAGGACGTCATGCGTCTTCGCGGGGCCGAGCCCGGCGTCGGTGCCAGCCGCCACCGTCGCGCCGGCGGCGTGGAGCCGGCGGTACACGTCGAGGATCCTCGGGAGGATCGTCGCCACCCGGAGAGGTGGGGCGAACCCCGGCAAGATGCCGGTCGTGGCGCCGACAACGATGCGCTGGCGGGCGATGGCGTCGATGAGCGGCTGATCCGGGTCGGGGCCGTGCTCCATCAAGAACGTGCAGTGCTCGATGCCGTCGACACCCGACAGGACTGCGTCCGCGATCGACTCCCGGCTGTGCGCGTGGGCGACGACCGGCAACCCGCGTCGATGGGCCTCGTCGACGACCGCTCGCAGCTCGTCGAGCGAGAACTGCGGGCTCGAGGGATCCGAGCCCTCGGTTGTGTGGCCACCGGACGCCATCACCTTGATCACGTCGACGCCGCGCTCGGAGTGCTCAGCCACACTTGCCCGGAGCCCGTCGATGCCGGATGCGCTCGCACCCAGGAAGTGACAATGCCCCCCATGGGAGGTGATGGGTGGTCCGGCGGCAACGATCGTCGGCATGGGCACCGCGCCGGCATGGGCAGTGACCGCGGCCGCGAGGTACGCGCGGTCGCCGAGGTCGCGCACGGTCGTGATGCCGGCGCGCAGTGCCTGACCGGCGGCGACAACCATCGAGTCGAGCGCCTGATCGTCGGTCCGTGCGGCCAGCGCGGCCGATCGGGTCGGCGCTCGCGTCGAAGATCAGATGCACGTGGATGTCGATGAGCCCGGGGAGCAGCGTCACTCCAGGCAGGTCGATGACGGAGGCGCCGTCGGGCGCCGCGATCGGGCCGCGCTCGACGGCGGCGATGCGCGTCCCGTCGAGCACGATGGTCGGGTGTTCCAGTAGGCGATCACCGGCTTCGGCGAGCGCGGCGTCAGGGCGGAGGAAGAGCAGACGGCGGGGACGAGCGGGGGTCTCGACAGCCATGGCCTCGTTGTACGGCGAGACCGGGCGTGCCCGCATCGGGGGGACTACTCATCGCGGTACTCAAAGCGACGCTGACCTGGCCCTCTAACGTGGCACCGTGACCGAGGCCGGGCCGCCGGGCCATGCGTCGAGGTTCATCGGCCGCTCCGATGAGCTGGCGGCACTGGTGGACGCCCTCGGCGATGCGCTCGCCGGGACGGCCGCGGTGGTGCTGCTCGAGGGCGAAGCTGGCATCGGGAAGACCCGGCTCCTCGAAGAGCTCGAACGCCTCGCCGCGGCGCGCCTGGTGCCGGTCGTCTGGGGACGAGCATCGAGCGTGGAGGGCGCCCCGCCGTTCTGGCTGTGGCAGCAGGTGCTGCGAGACGACGGTCTCCGAGTCGGGGGCGGAGAACGACGCGACGCTCGACACGCTGTGCGGCTTGCTGGCGGCAGGGGCCGGTGGCACGGATGCGCCATCGTCGATCGAAGACCGCTTTGCCCTGTTCGAGCGCGTCGCGGATGCGCGTCGTGACCAACGCCGAGGCGCAGGGGCTGGTCATCCTGCTCGATGACCTCCAGTGGGCGGACGCGGCGTCGCTGCTCCTGCTCCAGCACGTGGTGACCCATCGACGTCGCGCCCGACTGATGATCGGGGCGACGATCCGCTCAGGCGGCCCGACCCTCGCCACACTCGAGGCGGCGCTGCACGACGTCGCCCGCACCTCATCCACGCGGCGATTCGACCTGGCCGGCTTCGATCGTGATGACGTCGCGGCGCAGCTCGCCGCGCTCGGTCACGAACCCACGGCGGACGAAGTCGAGGCAGTGGCGAACCACACCGGCGGCAACCCCCTGTTCGTCCGCGAGATGGGCCGGCTCGTACAGCCTGGTGAGGCGCTCACCCTCGATCGGGTGCCCGACGCCGTCCGCATGGTGCTCGCGCAGCGCATCGCGTCCGTGCCACCCACGAGTCGTCGCACCATCGCGATCGCGTCGGCCCTCGGCACCGACGTCGACGTCGACCTGGTTCGCGCCATCGCTGGACGTTCCGCCGAGGATGTGCTCGACGACCTGGCCGAGGCCGAGCGCGCAGGAGTCCTGAAGGCCCGTCCACGCGGGACGGTGCCGCGTTTCATCCACGACCTCATGCGCGAGGGGCTGCAGGACCAGCTCGCGGCCAGCGAGCTGGCGGCGATCCACCTGGCCATCAGTGAAGAGCTCGAGCGACGCGGAGGGCACGAAGCGGCGATCGCTCACCATCGCCTCGCCGCGCTGCCCGTCGGCGACGCACGGGCGGCGATCGAGGCGACTCTGGCCGCCGCTCGTGCCGCGATGGGGCGGCTCGCGTTCGAGGACGCGGCGGCGCTGTTCGAACGGGGCCTGGCATCGAGTGCGGCATCGACGCTGTCGGCGGGCGAGCGGTGCGCCGTGCTCATCGACCAAGGCACCGCGCTCCACCACGCGCACGACCTCGAGGCGGCGATCGACGTCTGCGCCCGGGCCGCCACGCTGGCGCAGGCATCGGCTGATGTCACCGGCCTCGCCCGCGCCGCGCTCGCGCTGCAGGACGTGAGCGAGCCGCGCTGGCTGGAGCAGATCGATCCGTGGCTCACCGAAGCCCTCGACGCGCTCCCTCCCGACGACTCGTCGCTGCGAGCCCAGTTGCTGGCGACGCTCTCGTCGAGCCGCGTCTTCCGGGAGCTGCCCGGGGGCGACGAGGCGAGCGAGGAGGCCGTCGCGATGGCCACTCGTGTCGACGACGTGGCCGCGCTCCTGTCCGCGTATCGCAGCCGGCAGCTGGCGCTCTCGGGGCCGGACGACACCGAAGGCCGGCTCGAGCTCGGCCGGCGGATGCTGGACCTCGGCGAGACGAGGGGCGTCGACGAGGCGCTGGTGTGGGGCCATCTTTGGCGGTTCGATGCGCTGCTCCAGCTCGGACGGGTGACGGACGCCGAGCGTGAGATCGGCGAACTGGAGCCGATCGCCGCTCGAACGGGGAGGCCGCACATCCGCTGGCACCTCGACCGCTGCCGGGTTGCGGTGATGATCGGCCGGGGCCAGTTCGGCCCGGCCCGGCGCTTGGCGAGCGAGACCGGCTTCATTCCCGCGCTCGCCGTGATCGCCCAGCTGACCGGTGAGCGTTTGCCCGACGGAGCTCGATCGTGTCGTGACGCAGCTCGGGCACACGCCACCCACGCCGATCGAGCAACTCGGCGTCATTCGCTACCTGGGGGCGACGGACCGGATGGACGACGTCATCGGGCTGTACGCCGGGATGCCCCTGCCTGGTCAGTCACCGCTGCCCCGCCATATCCGGCTGTCGATCTACGTCTACCGGATCCAGATCGGGGTGGCCGTGAACGACCACGACGTCCGTCGCGTGGGGCTACGAGCACGCCCGCCCTTACGCCGAGCGCCACGTCACGAGCGGGGCGGGCGCCGTCGTCACGCGCGGTTCGACGGAGCTCGCGCTCGGCCAGGGTGCCGCCTACCTCGGCCGGATCGACGACGCCATCCGTCACCTTCGTGCGGGACTCGCCGCCAACGAGGCCGCCGGTCTACAGGCGTTTGTCGCAGAGGCGTGTTGCAGCCTCGGCGCCGTCCTGGTCGAGCAGCGGCCGCCCGACGACCACCGTGAAGGTCGGGCGCTGCTGGACCGCGGCCTCGAGCTCGCCCGCCGCCTGGGGATGCGGCCGCTCGCAACGCTGGCGCAGTCCTTGATCGAGGGGCTGGCGACCCGCGCGGTCGCCGTCCTCAGCACGCGGGAGCTCGAGATCGCAGCGCTCGTGGCGAAGGGTCTCACCAACCTGCAGATCGCCGAGACGGCCCACATCTCGAACCGCACCGCCGAGAACCACGTGCAGCACATCCTCACGAAGCTCGGCTTCCAGAACCGCAGTCAGATCGCGGTGTGGGTGACCCAGCTCGGGCAATCCACCCGAAGCGTGGAGGCATCGCCTCTGAGGAGTGGTGACACCTGAGACAGGAGGGAAGTGACGGTGACACTCACCGGGAGATCCCGATGCGCCGGGCGGCGACGTGGCACGCCGACCTCGTGGTCCTGTTCGAGCTCGATCGAGCTCGGGACGCGTGATCGCGGCACACGTCCTCGGCCAGCGGCAGCGGGGGTGGAACGGGCAGCCGGACGGCGGGTTGGCGGGATCGGGCACCTCGCCGGCGAGCGTGTCCACCTCGCGGCGTCGCCTCGACCTCGGGGTCGGCGATCGGCACCGCCTGCTGCAGCGCCAGCGTGTACGGGTGGAGCGGGTCGATCCGAGACGGCCTCCCACGGTCCGAGCTCGACCACCCGCCCGAGGTACATGACGGCGATGCGGTCGGAGATGTGGCGCACCATCGCCGAGGTCGTGGGAGATGAACACGTAGGCCACGTCGAGCTCGTCACGCAAGCCCGTCAGCAGGTTCATGATCCCGGACTGCACCGAGACGTCGAGCGACGACAGCGGCTCGTCGAGCACGATGACGTCGGGTTCGACCGCGAGGGCGCGGGCGATGCCGACCCGCTGGCGCTGCCCGCCGGACAGCTGGTGCGGGTAGCGGTCGGCGAAGCGCCGGCCCGCATGCCGACCATCTCGAGCAGCTCGCCGACCCGGCGCGTCGCGCGAATCGCGTGTGCCGCAGCCGGTGCACGCGCGAGCACCTCGTCGAGCGCGCGGCCGACCGTGAGCCGCGGGTTGAGCGAGGCGTACGGATCCTGGAACACCATCTGGACGCGGCGCCGGATCGGGCGCAGGTCGCGACCTCGCAGCCGGCGTGATGTCGCTGCCCGTCGAGCTCGATGCGACCCGACGTCGGCTCTTCGAGGCGGACCAGCAGCCGGGCGAGCGTCGACTTGCCGCAGCCCGATTCGCCGACGATGCCGAGCGTCTCGCCGCGGCCGAGCGACGAGCGACACGCCGGCGACGGCCGGCAGCGTCTGGCGCGTGCCGCGCACCGGGTAGACCTCGGACGAGCGTCGCCGTCAGGTCGGCCAGCAACGGCCTCGCCGGTCGTCGCTCATGCCAGTCGTCGTCATCCACTCGGCGTCAGCGGCGGGACCCAGCAGGCGGCTCGGCTCCCGGCACGGTCGGTGAGCGGCGGCATCTCGCTCCGGCACTGCTCGACGGCGTTCGGGCAGCGGGGAGTGAACGGGCACCCGGCGGGCGCGCGGCCGGGATCGGGCGGTGCGCCCGGGATCTGACGCAGCGGGTGGCGCTCCGCTCCCTTGCACCGGCGGGATCGCCGCCAGCAGGCCCGCGGTGTACGGGATGCTCGGGTCGGCCGAACACCGCGCGCGGTCGGCCCGTCTTCGACGATGTGGCCGCCGTACATCACCATCGTCCGCTCGGCGACCCGGGCGACGACGCCGAGGTCGTGGGTGACCCAGACGACGCGCCATCGCCATCTGCTCCTGGAGCGGCCGACCAGAGCGATGATCTGCTGCTGGATCGTCACGTCGAGGGCGGTCGTCGGCTCGTCGGCGATCAGCACCTTGGGGCGCAGCGCCAGCGCCATGGCGATCACCACCCGCTGGCGCATCCCGCCGGAGAACTCGTGCGGGATAGGCCCGCGCCGCCCGGGCGCGGCTGCGGGATGCCGACCTCGGCGAGCACCTCGACGGTCCGCTGCCTCGCGCTTCGCGCCGCGCTCGGCCGTGGGCGACGCAGCACCTCGCCGATCTGCTCGCCGACCCGCATCAGCGGGTTGAGCGACGTCATCGGGTCCTGGTAGACCATCGCCAGCTGCGGCGCCCCGCACGGCGCGCCGCTCGTCCTCGTCCATCGTCAGCAGGTCGCGGCCGTCGAGCAGCACCTGGCCGGCGACGATCTCGGCCGGCGGCTGCGGGTGCAGCCCCATCACCGACAGCATCGTCATCGACTTCCCGCAGCCGGACTCGCCGACGAGCGCCACCGTCTCCCCGGGCCGCACGTCGAAGTCGACGTCCCTCGACGACCTCGACCGGCCGACCGGGAGGTGCAGCACCGTCGTCAGCCCGCGCACCGACAGGACCGGTTCGGTCATCGCGTCGTCGGCGTCATCGACGATGACGAAGCCGCGGTCGGCGGTGACGTCAGCGGCTCGGCGACGTCGGGAAACCGTCGCGGCCGGGGAGGACGCGACCCGAGGATGGCCGGGCCGGCGGCGCCCGGTCGCCGACGGCGACGTTGCCGGGAAGCTGGTGGACGGTGAGGAAGCCGATCAGCGCGAAGAAGTAGGCCTCCTTGGCGTCCGGCGGGGATGCCGAGCTCGTCGATCGTCGTGATCGCCACGCCCGGGAGCTCGGCGCGCCAGCATCTCCATCAGGCCGGGTTGGCCGCGCCGCCGCCCGACGCCACGACCCGCTGGACGCCGTAGCGCCCGGCAGGCGTCGGCGACGGTGTCGGCCGTCAGACGCGGTGACGGTGGCGACCAGGTCGTCGGCATCGAGCGCTCCCGATCGTCAGCGACCTGCGTCGAGCAGGTAGGCGAGGTGGAACAGCTCCTTGCCCGTCGACTTCGGCGGCGGCTGGCGGTAGTACGGCTCGGCGAGCAGCCGGTCGAGGAGCTGCGGATGCGACGTCGGCCGCGCCGGGCCCGCGCTCCGTCGCGGTCGAACGCCTCGGCGCCGTCGCTGACGTGGGAGACGGCGGCGTCGATCAGCGCGTTGGCCGGGCCGATGTCGAAGGCGATCGGTCGGCCCGCCGGGCCGACGATCGTGAGGTTGGCGATGCCGCCGAGGTTGAGCGCCGCGGTGGTGCCGTCGGACCCGGCGAGCAGCAGGTCGTCGAACATGCTGGCGAGCGGCGCTCCGTGCCCGCCGGCGGCGATGTCACGGGCGCGCAGGTCGGCGACGACCGGGAACGCCGGTGGCCTCGGCGATCCAGGCCGGCTGGCCGATCTGCAGACGTGCCCCAGCGCTCGACCGTCGTCGTCGACCCAGTGGAAGATGGTCTGGCCGTGGGAGACGACCAGGTCGGCCGCGCCGCCGGCCAGGTCGTCGACGGCGCACCTCGGCGGCCGCGCGCGAACGCCTGCGCCGACGACGTTGTCGAGCCGGCACACCTCCGCGGCCGTCGTTGCGGCCGGGGGGAGCACCGCGCGCGAGCTCGTCGCGCAGCTGCGGCTCGTAGGCGACCGACGCGGCGCCGAGCGGGCGCAGCTCGATCGTCGTCGCCGCGAAGTGCGAGGTCGGCGACGGCGACGTCGATGCCGTCCATCGAGGTCCCGCTGATCATGCCGACGACTCTCATCGCTGCCTCCAGCGCGCGCGCGCACGACTGCCGCGGTGCGCGGCGAGACGGGCCGGCGCCGTCGCCGGCGTCGCTGCCGGTGAGGAGCATCACGATCGCCACCTTGACGTCGCCGCTCGGCGGCGTCGAGCGCCTGGTCGGCGGCTCTCGCGTCGACATCCGGTCGCCTGGACGACGATCCGCCGGGCCCGCTCGCGCAGCTTGTCGTTGGTGGCCCGCAGATCGACCATCAGGTTGCCGAACGTCTTGCCGAGCCGGACCATGGCTGATCGTCGAGATCATGTTGAGGACGACCTTCTGCGCCGTGCCGGCCTTCAGCCGGGTCGAGCCGGCGATCACCTCCGGCCCGGCGACCAGACCTCGATGCGGATGATCGACGTGGCGGCTCAGCTCGGCGTCGGGGTTGGAGGCGATGCCGACCGTGACGCGCCCCGAGCTCGGCGGCGCGTGCCGGACCGCGCCGATCGTGTACGGCGTGCGGCCGGACGCGGTGATGCCGACGACCGCGTCGCCGGCTCGATCACGGCGAGCTGATCCATGTCGGCGGCGCCGGCGGCGGCGTCGTCCTCGACCGCCTCGCGCGAGCTTGCAGCAGCGCGTCGAAGCCGCCGGCCATGCACGCCGACCACCCGGTCGGTGTTGAACGTCGGCGGGCACTCGGCGGCGTCGAGCACGCCCATCCGGCCGGCCGTTCCGGCCCCGACGTAGATCAGCCGTCCGCCGCGCTCCAGCCGCTCGACGACGGCGTCGATCGCCGCGGCGATGCGGCTGCTGCCCGGCGACCGACGGCGTCGATGCGCGTGCTGCCTGGTCCTCGGCCATCAGCCGCACGAGCGTCGACGGTGTCGCGCAGGTCGAGGTCGGCCAGCTCCGGGCCGGTGCTGTTCGGTGAGCGAGGTGGGCCAGGTCCATGGTATCAGTGCCGGTCTGCGAGCGGGTCGGATCGAGGGCGTCGCGGAGCCCGTCGCCGAGCAGGTTGAGGCCGACGACGGCGAGCACGATGGCCGAGGCCGGCGCCGCCATCAGCCACCAGCCCCTGCGTCACCAGCGTGCGGGCCTCGCTCACCATCAGCCCGAGCGACGGGTCGGGCGGCTGGGTGCCGAGGCCGAGGAAGCTGAGGCTCGACTCGGTGAGGATCGCCCACGACAGGGCGAGGGCGACCTGCACGATGATCGGGGCGGTGACGTTGGGCAGGACGTGGCGGAACAGCAGGCGGCCCGACCCGAAGCCGAGCACGCGGCCGGCCTTGACGAACTCGAGCTCGCGGACGGTGAGCACCGGTCCGCGGGCGACGCGCACGAAGATCGGGATGTAGACGACGGCGATGGCGATGACGGTGTTCATCCAGCCGCGGCCGAGCGCGGCGAGGACGGCGAGCGCCAGCAGGATCGCCGGGAAGGCGAACAGCATGTCGGTGAGCCAGCCCGATGACGCGGTCGGTCCAGCCGCCGAAGAACCCGGCGGCGATCCCGGCCGGCCGAGCCGATCACGGCAGCGATGGCGACGGCCACGCACCGCGACCCGCAGCGAGGCGAGGACCCCCTCCATCACCCGCGACAGCGACGTCGCGGCCGAACTGGTCGGTGCCCATCCAGTGCGTCGATCGACGGCGCGGCGAAGCGGTCGGCGGCGTTCTGCTCGAGCGGCGGGTGCGGCGTGAGCCCGAGCGCGGCGAGCGACGGAGATGACCACCAGCACGATCGACGATCGCCAACGCCGACGACACCCGTTGGGCGTACGACCAGCAGACCGGCGCAGCCGGCCCGCGGCCGGCTCGCCGGCGGCGACGGTCAGTCGACGACGATGCGGGCTCGACGCAGCGAGCGCGCAGCACGGCCTGCGTGGCCGAACGCCATGCGTCACACTTCACCCGGGGGTCGATGCGGGCGTAGAGCAGGTCGACGACGAGGTTGACGACGACGAACATGCGCGGCGATCACGAGCACGCTGCTCTGCACGACGGCGTACTCCCGCTGGGCGATCCCGGTGAGCACGAGCCGGCCCATGCCCGGGCAGGGCGAAGATCTCCTCGACGATCACGGTGCCGCCGAGCAGGTAGCCGAACTGGATGCCGACGATCGTGACGATCGGGATCGAGCGAGTTGTGCAGCACGTGCCGCCAGCGCACCCGCCGCGGCGGTCAGGCCCTTGCCCCTGGCGGTGCGGACGAAGTCCTGCGAGGCTGGCCTCGAGGTAGGCCGATCGGGTCGTGCGCATCACCGCCGCGGCGAGGCCGACGCCGAGCGTCGACCGCCGGCTAGATCTGCTGCTGCAGGTTGGTCAGCGGGGACTCGAAGAAGCCCGACGTAGCGTGGCCGCCGACGGGAAGTAGCGAGAAGCTGCGTGGCCAGGACGGCGATGATGCGCCGAGGCGATGACGAAGTTGGGGATGCCCAGCCCGAGCAGTCCGAACGCCTGCCCGACGACGTCGCCGAGCGCCGTTCGGCCCGGACGCGGCGATCACGCCGATGGCGACGCCGACGATCGAGCCGATCAGCGTCGCGAGGACGGCGAGCTCGATCGTCACCGGCAGCGACTGCGGCGATCAGCGTCCGCCACCGGCCGGCCGCTGGTCACCGAGATCCCGAAGTTGCCGGTGAGCACGCTGCCGCAGCCACGAGAAGAACTGCCGACGAGCGGCTGGTCGAGCCCGTAGTAGCGCTCCAGCGACGTCGCGCTGGGCGTCGGTCAGGTTGCCGGCCTCGGTGCCGAGCCGGGCGGTGATCTCGTCGCCGGGCAGGACGCGCATGACGATGAAGACGAGCACGGCCACCCCGAGCAGCGTGACGACGGCCTCGGCGAGCCGTCGGATCAGGTAGCGGCCCACGGACCGTCCAGCTCGTCACAGCTCGGTCACCGCGGCGACGACGGCGTTGGCGAAGCGCGCCCGCAGCGCGTTCACCGGCTTGTTGAGGTCGACCGCGGGATGGGTGGCGTTGGTCAGCAGCACGGCGACGATCGTCGAGCTCGGGGTCGATCCAGATCGACGTCCCGGTGAAGCCGGTGTGGCCGAACGCCGACGGCGACAGCAGCTCGCCGGAGGACCGCGGCGACAACGGGGATGCCGACGGGCGGGAAGAACCCGGCGTCGGCCCGGCCGAGCTCGTCGAGCGTCGGGCCGCGTCGTCTTGAACAGATCCCAGCCGAGCCCCCGGCGGGCGTCCGCCGGGGGCATCTGGTTGCTGGTGGCGAGCGTCGACCGCGGCCGCCGAGAGCACCCGCCGGCCGTCGCTGGACGCCGCGGCGCAGCCACATCTCGCCGAGCATCCCGACCTCGGCGGCGGTGGAGAACAGACCGGCGTGGGCGCTGACCCCGCCGAGACCGTAGTGGGCGTTGCCGTCGTTGACCTCGCCGGGGTGGAACGACGTGCGCCAGCCGGCGAAGTCGAGTCCCGGCCCAGTCGGCCATCCGCCGCTCGAACGCGTTGCCCTCCTCGGTGACGGCGAACTCGGTCGCTCGGGCCAGCCGGGGAGATAGCCGGTGCGCGTGCAGGCCGCACGGCTCGAAGATCGAGCTCGGCGAGCGAGCTCGGGGAGCGGGCTGCCTGCCGCCCGTTCGAGCGCGACGCCGAGCGTGATGTAGCCGAGGTCGCTGTACTCGAACCGCGAGCCGGGCGCGCGAGGCGAGGCCGAGCCGCGTCGATCGCCCGCAACACCTCCGCCGGCGCCCGCGGCGCCGGTGTACACCGGCCGCCACCCGGTCACGCCGGCGGTGTGGGCGAGCAGCCGGCGCAGCGTGACCCCTTTCGCCCGGAACCTCTCCAGCTCCGGGAGGAACGTCGTGACCTCCTCGTCGAGCGAGAAGCAGCCCGCGGTCGACGAGGGCGAGGGTCGACGGTCGGCGCCGACGAGCGGCTTGGTCAGCGAGGCCAGGTCGAACACCGTGTCGGGCGTCATCGGTCTGGCGTCGGGCACGACGCTCGCCGACCCGAACGCCTCGTGCAGCACCACCTCGCCGCGGTGGCGCACGAGGGCGACGGCGCCCGGCACGACCGCCGGCGTCGACCGCGGCCTGCACGGCGCCGCGGACGGCTCGTCGCTGCTCAGGACGCTGAGCCACAGTCCCTGACTGGCCAGCGTGACATCCCGCAACGACTCGAGCGAGCCGGTCGGGTGGGGCACGAAGCCCTCGAGCTCGGGCAACCCGGACCTGGTAGCGGTAGCCCTGGTACAGCCACACCCACGGCGACTCGTCGAGCAGGATCCGGGAGATCTCCTGGTAGATCGGCACGCGCGGCCTCGGGGTCGGTCGTCGGCCTGGCCCTCGGCGAACAGCTCGTCCAGCTCCGGCGAGGTCAGCCCGGCGACGTTCTGCGAAGTTGCCCGGTCGACGTGAAGTACTTGGCAGTACGTGTGGTGCGGGTCCGGGTCCGGCGCCGTTCTCCGACAGCGCCGAGTCGAAGTCGGCCTCCAGCCAGCGGTCGACGTAGACGTTGGTCTCCAGCGGCTGCAGCTCGAGGTCGACGCCGATCTCGGCGAGCTGGGCCTGCAGGTTCTGGGCGATGTTGATGTCGGCGTCGTTCTCGCCGGTGATGATGATCGTCTCCATCGAGAACCCGTCGGGATAGCCGGCGTCGGCCAGCAGCTGGCGGGCCATGTCCTGGTCGGGCCCGTCGCAGGGCAGCCCGTCGAACGGCTCGGTCGTGTAGATGCCCTCGACGAACGGCCCGGTCGGCACGCCCTCGCCGAGCAGCGCGGTGTCGATCAGCTCCTGGCGGTCGATCGCGCAGGAGATCGCCTGGCGCACCTCCTTGCGTCTGCAGCGGGCCGCGCGCTGCTGTTCAGGAAGA
Organism: uncultured Acidimicrobiia bacterium; assembly: GCA_963774125.1. Taxonomy (GTDB): domain Bacteria; phylum Actinomycetota; class Acidimicrobiia; order Acidimicrobiales; family Ilumatobacteraceae; genus JALZMG01. The sequence continues at coordinate 1,065,984 of CAVZDR010000005.1, read as the reverse complement.
ACGGGAAGTAGCCCATCGCCGTCGATCCGTTCGAGGACGAGCGGATCGGACACCTGCTCGATCACCGCCGGGTTGCCCATCACGCCGAGCTGACCTCGCCGGCCTGCAGGGCCGAGAGCATCGACTGCTCGTCGGGCACGACCCGGATCTCACGCCGTCGACGAACGGGCCGTCGCCCCAGTAGTCGGCGAACGCGGCGAGCTCGAGCTGCTGGCCCTGCGTCCACTCGCCGAACGAGAACGGCCCGGTCCCGTTGGGCTCGGTGGCGACCGTGCCGGCCGCGATCGCCGTCGGCCGACACGATCGCCGTGTTGACGTCGGCTCAGCGCCGCAGGGCAGCGTGGCGTCGGGGTCGGACAGGGTCATCACCACGGTCAGGTCGTCGGGAGCCGTGATGCTCCTCGATCGACAGCAGGTTGGACGCGCACGGCTGCGCCGGTCGCCTCGTCGAGGATCCGCTCCAGCGAGGCGACGACGTCCGCCGAGGTCAGCGGCGAGCCGTCGTGGAACGTGACGCCCTCGCGCAGGTTGAACGTCAGCTCGGTGCCGTCCTCGTTGTAGGTCCAGTCGGTCGCCAGGGCCGGGTGCACGTTGAGGTCGGCGTCGAGCTCGGTCAGCGAGTCGTAGACCAGCTCGAGGGCGTCGATCGTCTGGAACGCGGTGGCCAGATGCGGGTCGAGGTTGTCGATGTCTCCGGTGCGGCCGACGACGACGGTGCCGCCCGTCGCCTCCGGTGCCTCGCCGCTCTCACCGCTCGTGCCCGTTTCGGCCGTCGGTCCCACCGGTGTCGCCGCCGCTCTCGGTGGTGGCTGCGCCGCCGGTTGCCGGCGCGCTGGCGTCGCCGCCGGCGTCGTCGTCGTCACCGGACGAGCACGACGCGAGCAGCACGCCGACGGCGAGAGCCGCCGTGGCGAACACCGTGAACGTCGATCGATGCCCCTGGACCCGCATGACAACGTCCTCCTCCTCCGCCGCTCTGCGGTGGTCTGGACCTCTGGTCTAGACCACCGTATGCTGATCGGTCAATGCGGATCGTGACGGCGGCCGGTCCCATCGACCCGGACGCCCTCGGCGCGACGCTGATGCACGAGCACGTGACGTCGCATTCCCCGGGTGAGAACGACGCGCTCGCCGCAGCTCAGCGGGCCCTCGCCGGTCTCACTGGCCTCGGCATCAGCTCGGTGGTCGACGTGACCGGTCGAAGCCGGGCCGGTTCCGCCCGCGGCCTCCGCGATCTCGAGACGCTCACCGACGAGCTCGACGTCAACCTCGTCGTCGGCTTCGGCTGCTACAAGGACCCGTTCCTCACCGAGATGGCCCTCGGCCTCGAGCTCGACGAGCTCGTCGAGCTCTACCGGCGCCAGGCCACCGATGGCATCGGCGGTTCGCGGGTGCGGGCTGGACTGTTCGGTGAGGTCGGGACGAGCCTCGACGAGATCACTCCGCTCGAGGAGCTCCACTTGCGAGCGGTCGCCCGGGCCCATCTGCAGACGGGGCTGGCCATCTCGACCCACTGCACGCTCGGGACGATGGCGGTCGAGCAGGCAATGATCCTGGGCGACGAGAGCGCCGACCTGTCGCGGGTCGTCCTCGGCCACCTCGACCTGCGACCTGAGCTGGCGTACCTCGAGCAGGTGCTCGCCACCGGGGTCAACATCGCCTTCGACACGTTCGGCAAGGAGCGGTTCGACTACCAGCTGCCCGGCCAGGCGCTGAAGCAGACGTTCCATCGACCGGACGCCGATCGCGTGCACGCGCTCGTCGAGCTCATCGAACATGGCCACAGCGACCGGATCGTGATCTCGATGGACATGACGGGGCTGGAGGCGTACTTCAACCCGACGACGCACGGCGTCCACGGCTACGGCTACCTCCACGCCGTCGTCATCCCGCAGCTGCTCGAGGCCGGAGTCGAGCAGGCGGCGATCGACCGCATGCTCGTCGAGAACCCGGCACGCATCCTCGCTGTGCCATGAAGACCGCGACCTCGACGAGCGTGACCGAGGCGACGGCCGGCCGACGCCGAGGCGATCGGCGAGATCCACGCCGCGGTCGTGGGCGGCCACGTATCCGCAGATCTCACCACCGTCCGCCGACCGTGAGCGCTCGGTCTGGTCCGCGCGGCTCGCGACGCCGGCCGAGGGTCGACGCACGCTCGCTGCTCGGGCCGGCGGCGACGTCGTCGGGTTCGTCCACCTCGGTCCGAGCCCCGATGCCGACCACGACCCGCGGTCGACCGGCCACATCTTCTCGATTCACGTCGACCCCGACGCCGTCGGCACCGGCGTCGGCCGCAGTCTGATGAACGCCGCGATGCGCCGTCTGCGCGCCGACGGATTCGTGCTCGCCACGCTGTGGGTCGTTGTCGACAACCAGCGGGCTCGACGCTTCTACACGAAGCTCGGCTGGCGGCCCGATGGCGTGAGCCGCCGCGAGCCGCTCGCGCTCGACGGTGATGGCGGCGTCGAGGTCGAGGTCCACCGCTACGTCAAGCCCATCGGCGCGGAGCGGTCGACGGAGATCGCCGAGCCGAAGTACTACGAGCTCCGGCAGTGGCTGCGCGAGCACGTCGATGGTCTGCCCCCGGGGACACCCGTCGCCGCCGAGCGGGCGCTGAGCGAGCAGTTCAACATCTCCCGGACCACCGTGCGCCAGGCGCTCCACGACCTCGCCGTCGAGGGGCGGATCGTGCGCCGCAAGGGGCGAGGAACGTTCGTCGCTCCACCCAAGGTGACCCAGAACCTGCAGCTCACGTCGTACACCGAGGACATGGTCGCCCAGGGCCGCCGACCCGGAGCGAAGCTCGTCGACGTCGCCATCGTCGACGCCGAGGCCGATGTGGCGGCCAAGCTCGACCTGCCCGAGCGCGCCAAGGTCCTGCGGCTGGAACGTGTCCGGTACGCCGACGGCGAACCGATGGCTGTCGAGACCGTGTACCTCGACAACGAGCGGTTCGCCGACATCGGCGAGCTGCTGACCACCGACGGGTCGCTCTACAAGCTGCTCGGCGAGCGGTACGGCGTCGTGCCCGTGGCCGCCGACGAGACCATCGAGACCGTGCTGGCGACACCCGCCGCATCCCGACTGCTCGGCACGGACGCCAGCACGCCGATGCTGCTGCTCACCCGCAGCAGCTCCGACGATGCTGGGCGTCCGGTCGAGTACGTCCGCTCGCTGTACCGCGGTGATCGATATCGCTTCGTCACCCGCATCCGCCGCCCGAGTGCCTGATCGAGCGGCGATGATGTGTCCGGGAGGCCGAACCCTCTCCATTGGAACTCGCCGTAGCCGCGGCGTGCTCGTCAAGGGATGCGCCGTCGGAGTCGTCGACTCACCTACGTTCACGGTGACGCCTGCTGTGGAGGTCCGTACCGATGTCGATGGAGAACGTCCCCAATTCGGCGGCCGACCGACGCAAGCTCGGGGGTGGTGCGATTGCGTCGCTTGTCGGTCTGGCAGTTCTCGTCATCTTCCTGGTGCAGAACAGGGAGGACGTCACTGTCGAGTTCCTGTTCTGGGAGTTCACGTGGCCGGTGTGGCTGCTGGCGCTCGTCGCCGCGGTGGCGGGTGCCTTGGTGTGGTTGGGACTTGGCGTGCTTCGCCGTCACGGCCGACGGAAGGACCGCCGCGAGGACCGTCGGAGCTGATGAGAGCAGCGGCGGTCCGACGGACATCGCACATGAGCGTCTGACACTGCTTGCCGTGCCCGCTGCGAACGGCAGGCTGACGATCGAGACGGAGGTCTGCCGTTGAGCAAACATCCCACGACCGGATTCGATCTCGACGAGGTCGACCGACTGCTTACCACCACCAAGCAGGTTCGCCAGCGTCTCGACCTCACGCGGCCGGTCCCGGCCGACGAGCTGCTGGAGTGCATCGAGATCGCCAGCCACGCCCCGATGGGCGGCAACCTCGAGCGGAACCGCTGGCTGATCGTCAACGACGCGGACCTCAAGAGCACATCGCCGAACGGTTCGCGGACGTTGGTCGACCTTACCTCGCCGCGAACGCCGAGGTCCGCACCGATGACCGCGAGTCAGCGGGTGATCGACTCGGCGAGTTCCTCGTCGACCACCTTGCCGAGGTTCCGGCGCTGTCATCGCGCTGCGCCTCGACCGTCCGCCGCTCGACCCATTGACGCAGGGCGGCGCGGCGGCCTACTACGGCTCGGTGCTTCCGGGCGTGTGGAGCTTCCAGCTCGCGGCCCGCGAGCGCGGGGCATCGGCTCGGCATGGACGACTTTCCACCTCGAGCACGAAGCCGAGATCGCCGAACTCCTCGGCGTCCCACCGACCGTCACCCAGGTGTGCCTGCTCGCTGTCGGCTACTACACCGGCGAAACGTTCGCGCCCGCCCCGCGACGCGCAGTGCGAGAGATCACGTTCCTCAACCGCTGGAAGCACGCCGTCGGTTAGCAGGTGATCCGTCGACTGCGGCGCTGATGGCCGTGCGAACCTGGGCCGGTGGTCCCCGTCGCGCCTCCGGTGCTGCTCGGCTTCGGCACCGTTGCGGCCATTGGCTCATCGGGTCCGGTCGAGCTGGGCGGCCCCGAAGCAGCGGGCGGTGCTGGCGCTGCTGATGCTCGAGCCTGGCACGGTGCTGCCACTGGCCTCGATGGCCGCGGCACCGAGCCAGTCCTCGCCCTCGCGCACCATGTCCCCGGTGCTGACACCGATGCGCAGGCACAGCTGGCTGCCGCCGATCGCCAGCCGGCGAGCCACCCCCTGCAGCCCGGCGGCCGCATCGAGGCCGGCCACGGCGCTCCCGAACGTGGCCATCACACCGTCACCGACGCCCTTCACGACGGCGCCGCCCGATGCGTCCACCACCTGCCGGCTGGCACGCTCGAACTCGATGGTGCGAACGTCAGCGACGTCGTCGCCGACACGGGCGCGCCACGCCGTCGAGCCGACGAGGTCGGTGAACAACACCGTCACCGTCTCCGGCCGGACGCCCATGCGCAACCGTACGGCGCACCGGCCGCCTCACTCCTCCTCGGGCGTCGTGCCGCCTTCGGTCGTGGCGGTGCCCTCCGACGTTGCCTCCTCGGAGGTGGTGACCTCCTCGGAGGTGGTTGCCTCCTCGGAGGTGGTGGCCTCCTCGGAGGTCGTCACCGTTTCGGGGATCGTGGTCTCCGGCGGCGTGACCGTCTCGGCGTCCGGCGTGACCTCCATGGCCGCGGTGGCGTCGCGGATCAGTCGCGTCAGGTCGGTGCGGGGCAGCGTCCGGGCCTTGCCGCCCACGTCGAGGACGGTCTTCCCGTTGACGATGCGGGCATGGCGTCGCCAGCCACGTCCTGATCGGCGGTGGTCGCCGACCTCACGGTGTCGCCGTCGGCGACGAGTTGGATCTCGATGTCGTCGCCGTCGCCGCCGTCGAGGATGTCGTTGCCGGGGCCGCCGACGAGCACGTCGTCGCCATCGCCGCCGTTGAGCACGTCGTTGCCGTCGCCGCCGACGAGCACGTCGTCGCCGTTGCCGCCGTTGGCGGTGAGCTGGATCGCCGCGGCGCTCAGGCCGGATGCTTCGACGACGTCGTCGCCGGCCAGCGCGTTGACCGTGAGGCGGTCGTTGGCTGCTTCGGCGGCGGTGATGTTCACCTGGGCGGCGAGGCCGATGACGGACGTGCCGCTGGCATCGCCGAAGACCTGGGCGACGTCGTCGCCGTTGGTGCCCTGGACGATCGACGTTGTCCGGTTGGGCGTCACCACCGCTGCCACCGATGGCGGAGGCCAGGTTGAGGTTGAGCTCGGTCACGTCGGTGCCGGACAGGTCGTTGACGACGGTGGTGTCGGCGCCGCCGAGGGCGTTGAAGTCGATGCCTTCGACGTCGTTGAGGTCCATCGTGACGTTGGCGATGTTGCGGAAGAAGCGGACCCGCCCGCCGTTGGCGGCCACGTCGATGTTCTCGGCAGCGTTGGAGCCGTTGAACAGCATCCGGTCGAAGCCGGCCTGGCCCTCGAGGGTGTCGTTGTCATCGCCGGGGTTCCAGACGAAGACGTCGTCGCCGGCGCCCATCAAGGCCACGTCGTTGCCGTCGCCGCCGTTGATCAGGTCGTCGCCCTCGCTGCCGAGGAAGCGGTCGACGCCGAGCCCACCGTTCATCGTGAGCTGGATGCCGTCGGCTTCGAGCGAGCTGGCGTCGATGATGTCGTCGCCGCCGAGGCCGTTCAGCGTCAGGCGGTCGTTGGCCTGCTCCTGGAAGAAGATGTTCACCGTCGCCTGCAGACCGAAGACGTTGACCCCGCCGGCGTCGCCGGCGGCGCCGAACACGTCGGCGCCGTTGGTCCCGTTGACCGTGATCGTGTCGGCGGCGCCGTCGCCGCCACCGTTGGGGCCGCGCAGGTCGGATCCGATCGACGACACGTCGGTACCGCTGAGGTCACCGACGACGAGGTTGTCGGCGCCGCCGAGCGCCCGGAAGTCGATGCCTTCGACGTCGTTGAGGTCCATGGTGACGTTGGCGACGTCGCGGAAGAACCGGACCCGGCCGCCGTTGGCGGAGATGTCGATGTTCTCGCTGGCGTTGGAGCCGAAGAACAGCATCTGGTCGGTGCCGTCCTGACCCTCGACGGTGTCGTTGCCGTCGCCGGGGTTCCACTGGAAGGTGTCGTCGCCGGCGCCCATGAACGCCGTGTCGTTGCCGTTGTCGCCGAAGACGAAGTCGTTGCGGTCGCCGCCCAGGAACACGTCGGCGCCCTGCGAGCCGAGCAGCGTGTCGTCACCGGCGCCGCCGTCGGTCGTCAGCTTGATCACACCGGCCGGGGTGGTCGTGGCGGTCACGCCGTCGTCGCCGCCCAACGCGTTGATGACCAGCGAGTCGTTGGCGCCCTCCGAGGCGGCGATGTTCACCTGGGCCGGAAGTCCGACCACCGACGCCGACGAGCCGGCGCCGAACACGTCGACGATGTCGTCGCCGTTGGTGCCGTTGACGATGACGACGTCGGCCGCACCGTCACCTGCGGTGCCACCGATGACGCCGGCGAGGTTGGTGTTGACCTCGACCAGGTCGGTGCCGGACAGGTCGTTGACGATGGTGGTGTCGGTGCCGCCCAGCGTGTTCAGATCGATCGCTTCGACGTCGTCGAGGTCCATGACGATGTTGCCGACGTTGCGGGTGAACCGCACCCGCCCGCCGTTGGCCGACGCCTCGAAGATCTCGTTGGCGCCGCTGCCGTTGAACAGCATCCGGTCGGTGCCGTCCTGGCCCTCGACGATGTCGTTGCCGTCGCCCGGATCCCACTGGAAGACGTCGTTGCCGGCGCCCAGGAAGCCGACGTCGTTGCCCTGCTGGCCGTCGACGAGGTCGTTGCCGTCACCGCCCAGCAGCAGGTCGTTGCCGTTGCTGCCCAGGATCGTGTCGTTGCCGGCGCCGCCGTCGACGGTGATCTTGATCAACGCCTGCAGGTTGCCGGTGGCCGAGAAGGTGTCGTTGCCGCCGTTGGCGTTGAGCACCAGGTTCTCGGACGTGCCGATGTCGATGGCGAACGGCGCCGGGTCGAGACGGTCGAACCGCACCCGGGTCCCGTTCGCCGTGGTCGTGAACGCCTCGGCGCCGCCTCCGCCGTTGACCTGGACGGTGTCGTCGCCGGCGCCGCCCTCGTTCAAGTCGGTGTCGTCGCCGGGGTTCCAGATCATCCGGTCGTTGCTGCCCTCGCCGAACACCTGATCGTCGGCGTCGCCGCCGGTGAGGATGTCGTTCTCGGTGCCGCCGAACAAGAAGTCGAAGCCGCCCTTGCCGAGCAGCGTGTCGTTGCCGGCCTGCCCGAACAGCTGGTCTCCGCCCGACCCACCGGTGAGGACGTCATTGCCGGCGCCGCCGAACACGTTGGCCCGCGGCAGCGCGCCGTTCGCCTCGTTGAGGGTGATCGTGTCGTTGCCGCCCAGACCGAACACCTGGATCAGGCTGACGTTGGCCACCGTCGCGTTGCCGCCCAAGATCGGGACCGCACCGCCGTTGACCAGGATCACGCCGGCGGCGTTGCGGCTGATCTGGATGTTGTTGTCGAGATTGTCACCGAACACGCTGAGCACGCCGCTCGACGCCGTGAACGATGCCGTCACGGCGGCGCTCGCCGACTGGCTCAACCCGAAGATGACGCCGGCACCGATCACGCCGCCGACGACGAGCCGGCGGGCGAAGCGCCACCGACGGTCAATGCGCTTCCGACTCATCGTTTCCCTCCTACGGGTCGCCGGCCCGAGGCCTGCTGCTTGCGTCGGCGTCGGTGCGCGCGAGCGGACGGATGCGCGATCGCAACCGTCCGAGGGAGCGCGGACGTGGCCGGATTTCTTGCTCACTACGGCCGCGGTGGCGCACCGGTTCGCGGCGCGCATGTGAGATGCCTGACTCGCGCACCCGCCGCCGCCGCTGCTCTTGCTCACACAGCACGTTTGCGGAACTGGTGCAAGGTCGCCGCTCCCGCTCTACGGGAGCCCGCTTGAGGCCGCACGCATGGCCTCAAGCTCGGCCGGACTCACAAGCCAGGCGTGGATTTCTCCGTACTTATCGGACGCAGAACTCAGCCGACCGCGAGATGCCGAACGCCGGTTCAGGGCGCGGTGGCGAGCACGGCGACGCCGGGAGTCAACGTCGTTCGGTGCTGGTGGCGAGATCCGACTCAGACTGACTAGCTCACTGTTTGATCGAACGCCCGTCAGGGAGCAGCAATACAGAACCGGTTAGCTAGCGCCTGGCCGTAACGCACCGAATGCCAGCAACAAATCATTGAACCGCCCCGAGGCCGTGGAGGCAAGCGCGGTCAACCGTTTCGGGCCAGACGACGGCGGCGGAGGCGGCTGATGTGTGAGTCAGCGGATGAGGATTCGGTGGTCAGTGACGAGCACCTGCCACGTCGGCGCTGATCATGAAGCGGTCTTCATCCTGCGTCAACGGCGCGGCGGTCTCGCTCTCGAACCACTCGCCTCGCTGGCTGGCAACGTGGAGCGACTGCTCATAGAGCTCGCCGATGCCGTCCCAGGGTGATGGCTGATCGGCGAGGACGTAGTTGTGGACGTAGGCGTGGGGGTTCAACTCTGCTGGCACGAGCCGGTTGGCGAGAGGGCGGTGCGAGGACCACCAGTAGCTGGCGAAGCTGTCGCGGGACAGGTGCGGCGCGCGTTGGATCAAGCCGATCAGGAGCAGGGTCGGCTCATCAGCCGCCGTCACCCAGCGATGCACGAGCCAGTCGTCACCGATGGCGGACCGTGCTTCCACCAAGACGGTTTCACAGGGGCCGTCCTCACGCAACCCGCCAGCGAAGCGGTCGGCGTCGGCGCGGTCGTCGTGCCACGAGAGGACGACCGCGCCAATGTCGCGGGGCCGCCGCACGCTGCAGACCGCGAGGCGGCGAGGCGGCGGCACGGCCTCGGCGGCGACGAGTCGGGCCACCGCCGCGTCGTCACGGAGCAGGCAGATGCGTTTGACCACGGCCCGGCGGTCGGGCCGGTGCGCGGTCACGCCGGTGCGGAACCGGCCAGCAGGTCAGCCGAGGCCATCTTCCAGCTGAAGACGCGCTCGGCGTTGCCGTGGGTGATGAGCGTCGGCCTCGTCGTCGGGACACCCGGCCGCCTCGAGCACCTCCTGCGTCGTCGCCTGGGACTCGGGCCACGGCGTGTCGGCGTGCGGGTAGTCGCACTCCCACATGATGTGGTCGACGCCGATGTCGTCGCGGTACTTCAGGCAGACCGGCTCCTCGATCATGCAGAGGCACATGTTCCGCCGGAAGATCTCCGACGGCAGGATGTCGTCGAGGCCGCTGTAGACCTGGTGGCGCAGCCACATGCGGTCGGCGCGCTCGAGCGCGTTGGGCAGCCAGCCGATGCCGCCCTCCGAGAACACGAACTTGAGGCCCGGGAACTTGCGGCACACCGGGCTCATCATCAGGTTGACCGACGACATGATCGAGCCGACCTGGAGCATCGAGAACGTCAGCACGTCGGGCGCCTCGGGGCTCGGGCGTCGGGATCTCGCCGCTGGTGCCGATGTGCAGGCACAGCACGACGTCGGTCTCCTCGCACGCCTGCCACACCGGGTCCCAGTGGTCGGTCCAGTACGACGGCAGGCCGAGCGGCACCGGGTTCTCCGGGAACGACAGCGCCCGGGCCCCGCGCTCGGCGCAGCGGCGGATCTCGGCTGCCGCGAGCTCGGGATCCCACAGCTGGCGAGATGATCGTCGGGACGAACATGCCGGGCGGGCCGCCGGGGCACCACTCGTCGATCACGAAGTCGTTGTAGGCCCGCACGCACACGTCGGCCAGCTCCTTGTCCTTGAACGTCGAGGAACAGCGTGCCGGCGAACCGGGGCAGCGTCGGGAACAGGACGCTGGCGAGGATCCCGTCGGCCAGCATGTCCTTGGCCCGCTCCGCCGGGTCGTAGCAGCCGGGCCGCATGTCGGCGAACCGGATCGGGTCGGGGTTGTACTCGTCGCGGCGCTTGCCGACGACGGCGTTGAGGCCCATCGTCTCGCCGCGCTGTCCTCGTACACCCAGTACTCGCGGCCGTCCTCCTCGACCACGTGCGGGGCGACGTCGCGGTAGCTCGCCGGCACCCGGTCGTGCCACACGTCGGCCGGCTCGATGATGTGGTCGTCGGCGCTGAACAGCTGGAGCACCAGGCCATCTTCCCACCGGCCGCAAAATTCGTCAACGAAATAGACGGTTTTGATCACCGTCTCAACCCGCCGGCGCGGCTTGCCGCCAACACGTCTGATGCATCTCGAGCGCACGACGCTGGCTGAACCTCCGCGAGGCCGTGCACCAACCTCGAACCGGAGGGGGTCAACCGCGACCGAACACTTCCACCGAATAACGGCCGAGCGCTCGCGCAAGAGCGCACATATCGGCATCACCGGCACGAGAGCGACCAGCGCGAGGGGGGGTCCAGGGTCGACAGCTCGTCCGCTACGGAGCATCGTCGACGATGAGAGTGATTTCGTACTCGTTGGTGATCCACTGGCAGATCGACTCGACGGATTGTCGGTGCGGTCGGCGGCACGGACGTAGGTGGCGAGGGCTTCGAGCGACCAGTACGACAGGTTGTCGTTACGCCACCGATGCACCTCGTCTAGCGGTTCCGAGTCGTCGCCGCCGTGAGCATCGCTACGGCACGCAGCGTGGTTTGGTCTTGTGGGTTGCGCCTTCGTGTGGCGAACCCGCCAGAGAGGTGGCGCTCACGGATGCCCTCGAAATCGAGGTGCTCGGCTCGGCTGTCGGGCATGAATCCCGGGCAAAGGGTGGACCGGGCGGTTTCGAAGGCTGCTGGATACCCTCGCTCGCATGGACCGGTTTGAGCACGCAATCATCGTGACGGGAGCAAGGGGCGGCAATTACGTGACACTCCCGGACGGAACGCAAACAAACTTGATCAACGGGCATCTGTCGACAGTTCAAGACACGACAAACGTGCTTGGCAACAAGGGCTTCGGCATCGTGGCCATCGAGGCGGGCACGGACACCATCGTTTACTGGCTGCGCCGACTCCGTCCAGTTGACGACGACCCAGGAGTTTGAGGGTCGGCGCGTAGCCCGACGCGACCGCTGAGTTCGAACTATGTACACGACACCGTCGTGTACAGCGATGTCGTCGAGGCGAGCTCGTGGCCGATCCGCACGTGGCGCCCCGATGAGTTCGCCGTTTCCACCGAGGAGGGTTGGCTCGAGGCGCTGCGGGCTAGTGCAGACGACCACCTCGCGGTAGTCGTCCATCTTGAGGCCGTCGACGTCGCGAAACAGCGGGTTGGAACCGAGGTCGAGGTCGCGGAGGTCGTTGAGCTAGTTGCGAGGTCGTCTTGACATGGTCATTGTGGTTCGGGTGGCGCGACCGGTCGGCCGAACGTGACGGCGTCGCGGACTGCGGCGGGCGCGTCGACACCCAGTTGCCAATCGGGTTGGGCGCCGAGCGCGTCGTTGACCGTGGAGAACGCGATGCGCAGCGCGACGAACACGGAGATGGCGAAGATCTGCCGCGTCGTCGAAGCCGGCGTCGCGCAGTGACTCCACGTCCGCGGCTGTCGTCGAGCTCGGATCCCGGGTCAGCCGGCGGGCCCAACTGGCGAGCGCCCGCTCGCTGCTGTCGAGCGGCTCGTCGTCGCCGCGGATCACGCGCTCGGCCACCTCTGCGCCGGCCTCGCCGGCCAGCCGGTTGCCCCATGCCAGCGCGCAGTACGAGTCGCCGAGCGCCGCTGCGCACGACGTGACGAGGATCGCTCGCTGCCGGTACGTGAGCGCTCCCGGATTCGACGGCGTGACCGAGCAGGTCGGACGAGCGCATTCATCGCCGCCGGATCGTGAGCCCAGAGCTTGGAGACGTTCATCACGTAGCCCATCCCGTTCACGTCGTCGTCGAAGAGCCGCTGCGCCCCCGGCGAGGGCGGCGCGTCGTCGAGGAACGACGTCGCCGTCGACGACGGCAGCAGCGCCGCCGCCGGGCCGTCGACGGCTTGCGGGCGACGTAGCCGACAGCGGCGATCGGGGCGCGCAGCGGCAGGCCATCGCGGACTCGTTGCCGGGCGATGCTCGGTCGCCCACCGGACGAACTCCTCCTCGCCGACGTTCTGGATGGCCTCGTACGCCGGGCCCAGCGACGACATGGCGCGGGCGTAGGCCTCGGGATCGGCGAACTCCCAGACGAACGGGATCTCGTGGCGCTCGACGTCGACGAACCCGCACTGCGCGAGCAACTCCTCGCCCGCGCCCTGGCCGGCCGAGCGCCACCATCGCCGCCTGGTGCTCCACCTTCGGCTCGCTCGCCAGCGCCAGCGGCGCCAACGCCCACGCGCCCGGGGAGATCTTGATGTGACCCCAGACGGTGATCCCCAACCGCCCACCGGGTGCCAGGACGCGGTGCGCCTCGGCGACGGCGTCGGGGGTCGTCCCCCAGATCCCTCGGAAGCTGGTGACGACGTCGAAGGAGGCGTCGTCCCAAGGAAGGTCGTGCATGTCGCCGACGCGAAGGTCGGCGTCCGGGTTGCGATCGCGGGCGACGGCGATCAAGCGCGGTGACGCGTCGATGCCGCAACACGTCGCACCGACCGCGGTCGCCAGCTCCACGGCGAGTCCAGCGCCGCAGGCGAGGTCGAGCAGGCGGTCGCCCGGCCCGACGCGGAGGTGATGGTGGAGCGCGACGTACTCCCGGCAGTTGGCCGGTTCGCTGAGCGTGGCGAAGTCGACGGCCCGCCGGCCCCACCCCTCGTCGACCTGCTGCCACGCCGGCGACGGGTCGCCGCGGCGGTCAGGCGAGTGCTGCGACATGGCCGTCGAGGTAGGAGGCGAGGTGGGCGCTGAGGTCGTCGGCGTCGTCGCCGGCGCCGTCGATGAGGGTCGACTTGCGGCGGCGAAGGAACGGCATGCCCATCAGGTACATGCCGGGCGCGTCGACGACGACCCCGCCGTCGTGGCGGATCAGGCCCTTGCGGTCGAGCACCGGCACGTCCAGCCAGGAGTAGTCGGGTCGAAAGCCGGTGGCCCAGACGATCGTGCGGATGTCGCCGCGGGTGAGGTCGATGCCGAGCGGCGGTGAGTCCTCGACGATCGTCGGAGCCGGTCGCCAGGCGGGCTCGAGCTCGCCGTCGAGCCCGTGCTCGGTCGCCCACTCGTCGAACGCGTCGAGCAGCCGGCCGAGCTTGAGATCGGCCATCGCGCACATGTTGCGCAACGACCCGGAGAACTGCGCCCGTCCGTCGCTGATCCCGGCGAACCGGCCGACGAGGCGGACCCCGATCGACGTCAGGGCGTTGAGATCGAGCGTCGTCCGCGCCGGCGTGCCGACGATCTGCAACGACGGGAGCCGGCGCACCCTGACGATGTCGTCGACCTCGTCGTAGCGCTCGTCCATCATGCCGGTGTCGTCCATCCAGCGCTGGATGTCCCGTCCTCGGTAGGTCCGCGGGGCGCGCACGTGCGCGCCGACGGCCATCGTCACCGGGCGGCCCGAGCGGTGGATCTCGTCGGCGAGCTGGATGCCCGTCGCCGACGCTCCGACCACCAGCACGCCACCGTCGGCGAGTTGGTCCGGGTTCGCGGTACTCCGTCCGCCGTCACCAGGTCGATGCCCGCCGGGACGTCGGCGGCGAAACGCGGGCACGACGGGCGACGTTGCAGGCCCCGGTCGCCAGCGACGACCGTCGGCGCGCTCCACGACGCCCTGGTCGGTCGTGACGACGTACCCGTTCGACGTCGAGCGCAGCTCGGTGACCGTCGTGCCGGTCTGCACCGGGGCGGCGACGACGGCGGCGTAGCGCTCGATGAACGAGATGACCTCGGGCATCGTCATGTAGCCATCGGGGTCGTCGCCGTCGTAGCGGAAGCCGGGAAGCCGGCTCTGCCAGTTCGGTGTGAGCAGCCGCAGGGAGTCCCAGCGCTGCGTCTTCCACGTGTTGGCGACCTCGCCGCGCTCCAGCACGACGTGGTCGATGGAACGAGCGGACAGCCAGTGGCTCATCGCCAGGCCGGCGTGGCCGGCGCCGATGACGACCGTCGTGGTGTTGCGGGTCACGGGCTGCCGTCCCGGCAGGGAGGGCTCAGCGAACCTCGACGGTGACGTTCGTCGGGTTGGTGATGATGTCGTACACCGCCGACCGCTTCTGCGACTGGGCGACGATCGCCTTGATCTCGTCGGCGGTGGCGTCGGCGTCGATGTCGTAGGTCACCTTGATGCCGCTGAACCCGTTGCGCACGTCGCTGTCGATGCCGAGGATGCCGGAGACGTCCATCGTCACCTTCGAGGGTCGCCGACACCGAACGCAGCTGGATCTCCCGGTTCTGGGCGACGGCGGCGACGCCTGCGGTGAGGCAGCTGGCGAGGGCGACGAGCACGTACTCGACCGGCGTCGCCCCGTTGTCCTCGGAGGCGAAGATCTCCGGGTGATCGGCGTCGAAGGTGTACTCCTGCTTGTGCTGCTGCTCTTCGCCGAGGCCGAAGAAGCGCTTCGACGGTCGAGTTGCTGTGGGTGCCGTTCTTCCAGGTGCAACTGGCCCGCCACTGGAACTGAGCGGCCTCGGGAGCCGCCGTCAGGGCCTCCCGTGCCTCCGAGCAGTGCGGCCACGTTGACGCCGTTGTCGACTGGGGTACCGGTCATGGACATCGCTCGTCCTCCCTTTCTCCGGCCGCCAGGTGGCTGCGCTAGTCGCCTGCCCCCGGCGACCGGACGGACGACGGTAGCACTCTCGCGCCACCCGATCCGGGTCGAGATCGACGTCAGGGCTGTCGCGGCAGAGCCGGGCCCGGAATCACGGGCAGCTCGGAGAGACCGCGGAGCACGAGTCCGTCACCGTGGCCCCACCGCAGCTCGTCGTCGGCGACCGCGAGTCGCAGCTGCGGAAAGCGTCGGAGCAGCGTCCCGAGGGCGAGGCGCCCCTCGAGGCGGGCGAGCGGGCGCGCCGAGGCAGTGATGGATGCCGTGTCCGAACGCGAGGTGACGGACGCCCGTGCGGTCGATGTCGAGCACCTCGGGATGCGTCGTAGATGTGCTCGTCGTGGTTCGCCGCTGCAAGGCTGATGATGACCTGGGCGCCGGCGGGGATCGTCACCCCGCCGAGTTCGACCGGCTCGACGGCGTATCGGAACGTCGAGTGCGGGACCGGCGCATCGAAGCGCAGGAACTCCTCCAATGCCGTCTCGAGCTTGTCAGGATCGTCGACGCAGCAACGGCCAGTTGATCGGGGTTGCGGAACAGGGCGACGACGCTGTTGCCGATGAAGCTCGCGGTCGTGTCGTGCCCGGCGACGATCAGCTGGAAGATCGTCGAGCAGCAGCTCCCGGGTGTCGAGGCGCTCCGTCGCCGTCACGAGCGGCGATCAAGGCGCTCGACGAGATCGTCGCCCGGATGCGCGGCTCTTGTCGCTCGACGAGCTGCTCCAGCAGCGCCACGACGATGTCGGATGCGCGCTTGGCCTCGGCGTACTGCTCCGGCGTAGAGGTCGGTACGAGCAGCCCGATCAGGCCGTGCCGAGAGCGGCGCGATCGGGCTCGGGCACACCGAGCAGTTCGCAGATGACAGTGAACGGCAGCGGGAACGCGAAGCGGGAGACGAAGTCGACGCGGCTGTCGGCGCCATCCGCGGCGATGTCGTCGAGCAGGTCGTCGACGATGGCTTGGATGCGTGGCTCGCAGGAGCTCGATGCGCCGCGGCGAGAAGGCGCTCGAGACCAGCCGGCGCAGCCGGGTGTGGTCCGGCGGATCGACGGTGAGCATGTGCCGAGCGAACGCGGGTCCGGGAAGGCCTTCGGACACGACGGCCGCATTTGCGGCCATTGCGGCGTGCATGTCCTTCGACAACGACGAGAGTCGTTGAGCGCGGCGCGGGCCTCATCGTGGTGAACGACGAGCCAGGCATCGTGGCCGTCGACGAGCGTCACCGGGTGCACAGCTCCTCGCCGGCGCACGTCGGCGAACAGTGCGATACGGGTCATCGCGGTGGTGTGCGCCCCACTCGTTGAGCGCCGCAGTCACGTCGTGCTCGAGCATCCTCGGGGCATTTCTCACACGCCGCGCCGTGTCGTCGCGGACGACCTCGCCGCCCTTCATGACGAACATGAGCCGGGTCAGCTCCTCGATGCTCTCCAGCGGATCGCCGGCACAGGCGATGACGTCGGCGTACTTCCCGACCTCGAGCGTGCCGAGCACGTCGGAACGACGCAGCAGTGCGGCCCCGTGGATCGTCGCGGCGCGGATGCTCTCGGCGGGCGACAGTCCGCAGCGCGTCGTCATCAACACGCACTCCTCGGCGTTGAGCCCGTGGTGATTGCCCGGCGTCCCAGCGTCGGTGCCCATGGCGATGCGCACACCGAGCTCGTGTGCCCGCCCGATCGTCGCCAGGTGGACCTCGTTGAACTCGACCATCCGCCGCCGCAGGTGCTCGGGCATCGCGGCGACCATCGCCTCGTCGCGCACGAGCAGCTCACCGGCGCAGATCGTCGGTACGACGAACGTGCCGGCAGCAGCGATGCGCCGCAGCGCGTCATCGTCGGCGAACGTGCAGTGCTCGATGCTGTCCACGCCGGCTGTCACGGCGTTGACGATCCCCTCGCGGGCGTGGGCGTGGGCGGCCACCGGCTTGAAGTTGGCGTGGGCCACCTCCACGGCAGCACGAAGCTCGTCGAGCGAGTACTGGATGGCGCGGGCATCCTCCGTCTCCGACGAGAGCATCGCCCCGGTCGCCATCACCTTGATCACATCGGCGCCGCGGGCGAGCTGGCGGCGCACCGCCCGGCGCACCTCATCGACGCCGTCGGCGACCTCGTACATCCCCGGGTAGTAGGCGGTCGTGGCGGTCGTGATCGACAGCAGCCGGCCAGCGAGGAACAGCCGCGGCCCGGAGAGCTCGCCCGCTTCGATCGCCTCGCGCACGGCCATCTCCACGTAGTTCCACCCACCGACGTCGCGGACGGTGGTCACCCCGGCGTCCAGCGTCCGGCGGGCCGCCGCCGCGGCGAACAGGGCGACCGCGGCGTCCGAGCGCGTCGACGCAGCCGCCGGGTCGGGGGCATCGGTCGGCTGGGTCAGGTGGACGTGGCAGTCGATCAAGCCCGGCAGCAGCCAGCAGCCGTCGAGCTCGACGACCACGTCGCCGGCGCCGGGCCGGGCGGATGGCACGAGTTCGGCGATCCGGTCCCCGTCGATGCCGACGTCCAGTCGAACGAAGCGCTCACCGGCAGGGTCCAACACCATGCCGCCGGTGAGCCAGAGACGGCTACTCGGTTGATCCACAGCACCAATCTTGCGACAGTTGGCCGGTAATGAGCCGGATCGACGGCGTCGAGCCAGACTCGGTGGAGCGGCGGATCGCTGCAGTGCTCGAAGCTGCAGCGCGAACGCTGGGGAGCACCGCTCCTGAACCACCTCGTGTACGCCCGCCGGCCCACGATCTTCCGTGGTGCTCGTGCGATGTGGGGTGGGCTGGCCGAATCCGGTCTGCTCGACGACGCCTTGGTTGCGCTCGTCAACCGGCGGGTTGCGGCGCTGATCGGGTGTGTCTTTTGACAGGACCTCAACGCTGCCGTGGGCAGCGAGCACGGACTGTCGACCGCACAACTCGATGCCGTCACGGCGGACTGGCGGGACCAGAGCGATCTCTTCACGGTGCGCCAGACCCTCGCCCTCGCGTACGCCGACGCGATGACCCTGGCCGACGTGGATGACGACCTGTACGCCCTCGTGGCCGCCGAGTTCGACGCCGACGAGCTCGTCGAGCTCACCGCGACGATCGCTTGGGAGAACTCGTCCGCCCGCTTCAACCGAGCGCTGCGCGTGCCCAGCCAGGGCCTGTGGAAGCGAAGCAACGACCCGCCGCTGACATGACGTGCGCATCTCGGCCGTCAGAAACCACGCCCATCGGCGCTCAGGACGCGACGCGACGGGCGAGCGCGCTGCAGGCCAACGCACCACCGCTCGCCGCGGCGAGCACGGCGACCCGGCCGAGCCGTGGGCGCGTCCCCCAGCCGATGAGCGTCGCGATCGCATCCCCGCCATCGGCCAGCGCAGAGCCTTCCAGCCATCCCCGCACCGGCCCACCCTGTCGTTGAGCAAGCAGCGTGCCGAGACCGAGGGCGACGTCGCGAGCGCCGAGCGCGGCGGGCCAACGTCTTGGCCGAGCCGCGACCAGCGTCCTCACCGATCCACGGACGAGCCGGCACGGAGGGAGCGACGAACGCGACAACGCCGAGGCCAACGCGCATCCATGCCAGCACTCGTACCGCCCGATCATCCACCGGTGACACCGACGTGCTCACCCGCGGAGCATAGGAGTGGCGTGCCCAAGCACGAGCAAACGAGGAACGACGAAGTTCGGCCTACCGTCAGCCAAACAGCGGGGTTCTGCGCCCGGTGCGCGTCTCGCTGTACCGGCTCGGCGGCTGCGATGCGCCCGCGGCATTCGGAGATGTGGCTGTGGAAGTACTTCTCGAGCTCTCGCGTGGCAATCCGCTCGGCCGCTTCGAAGTCCGGCGCTCCTCCGGTGACGGCCATGCGAGCGCGAGACCAGACGCGGAAGCGGTTGCGGTCCTCGATGGGCTGTGAGTCGGAGGATCAGCATCGAGCAACATCGGCTGGCGGGCGGCCGGGCGATCGGCGATGCCGTTGCGGGGAAGCGGCTCGACCAGAGCTGAGGAGTCCGCAAGATCATGGTGATGTCGTCGGTGCGGGACACCGTGCAAGAGAGTCGCGAGCGGCGTGGTGGCGAACCGGACAGTGGTCCCGCAGCGCGGCGAAGTGCTCGTCAGGATGGGCGTGGGTGTGGGGATCGAACGGGTCGTCGTCCACGCGCAGACCCTTCGCGTCAAGGTCTACAGGCGGGCATCGAACCAGTCGGCGGTGATCGTGATGGCGGCCTCAGCGTGGGTCTGGTCCGGCGTGAGCACGTGGTAGATGTGGTCGGCGCCCTCGATGATGCGAAGCGTCTCGTCCGGCGTGTTCAAGGTGGCGACGAACGCCGCTGACACCGACGGGTCGACGGTCGTGTCCTCCGACCCGGCGACGGCAAGGATCGCTCCCGTGTAATCGCTGGCGTCGGTCAGTGGGGTGGAGGCGATCATCGTGTCGAACCAGGCCAGGCTCAACTCGACGACGGCGAAGCCGAGGTCGAGAACCACCGACCCGTTCGCTTGAGCCTCGTCATAGAGATCGATGAACCCCGGCGGGATGCCGTCGGAGAGGGCGCCTGACCAGCTGGCGAACGCCGGGATGTCCGGTCGCTCAGCGAGCAGGCCGAGGCCGACCTTCGATCCCATGCTGAATCCGAGCACGCCGACGCGGTCATCGATCGTGCGGCTGTGGGCGACGAGCCAGTCGTAGGCGATCGCGGCGTCAGCGACCATCCCCGTCCACGTGTTGGCCGTGTACGGCTGCTCGCTGTCCCCGGTGCCGGCGAAGTCGATCCTCAGCGACGCAATTCCCCGTTCGGCGAGCGCCCGCGCCTCGCGTAGGTACATGTCGCCGACCTCGTCCTTGTGGCTGGCAAAGCCGTGGAGCATCAGCACGGCCGGGTAGGAACGGGCCGCCCCGCCGGCCTTCGGAAGCGCCAGGATGCCCGGGATCCGATGGTCGCCAGCGGGGATCCAAACGAACGACTGCCGCACCTTTGCATCGGCCGAAGGGTTGGTGTCGGGCCAGGTGGGCGGCTTCGCCGACACCCCGGTCGCCGTCGCGACCACGAGCGTAAGAGCGACGAGGATGGAACGTGAACCGATTCGACGCACAGGCCACCTCCACGAGAGCGGTCGAACGAGGGTAGCCCCGGGCGCGATTGAACCTTGTCCCCTCCAGTGACCGGACAGGGCGGGGACAAAGGGAGGGAGCGACGTGTCCACGGGGTGCTCCGAACGTCGTGGTTGCTATGAAGGTGTTGAGTGATCGCCGGCGCCGACGTCAGGAGGCTGGGATGAGCGCACCACTGAGCCCGGAGGCCGCACGAACGTGGCAGCTCCTCGCCGACCGGGTGGCTGACGAACGGGACCCGCGAGTCAAGGCCAATCTCGAGATGGTCGCCAGGCACGTCGAGGCCGAAGTGCGAGGGGACATCCCGGACCTGATGTCGACGCTCACCGCCGAACCGGCGTACTCCTTCGTCGGAGCCACGGACTCGGTCGGCCCGGAGGGCTACGACGCGGTCGAGGGCCACTACGAATCGCTCGTCGCGACCGGCAAGAACCGTCTCGAGTTCGAGGTGACGCGCGTCGTCGCCGACGAGGAGACAGTCATCACGGAGGGCGTCTTCCGCCACGCTTATACCGGGCAGACACTGCTCGGGCGCCGGTTCACCGGCGACGTCGAGCTCGACCCGACCGCGTGGTACCTCGCCGAGTATCAGGCCCTGGTCGTGTGGCGCATGGCTCTTGACGGTCTCATCGAGGGCGAGGACATCTATGCGGCAGAGCCACCGCGAGTCGTCAGGCGTCTCGCGCCTGGGGAGCGGCCGCATCTCGGACCTGTCAACCGGAGTTGAGGAACGCGCCTCCGACGACGTGTACGCAACGACTGATCGCGTCGATCTGCGCGCCTGCGAGAGGGAAGCGGTCGCGTTCCGCCTCCCTCACGCAGAAGGGCCGTCTACAGAGCGGTCTCGCATCGCCGGATGAGATGGGCGCCATCGCCGCAGCGTGGCGTCGCTGGGGTACCAACCCGGCGGCGACATCCGGTCGGTCACTGGTTCGAGGCCATCACCTGGGCCGCGATCGGCTGAGCACCTGCTCGCCGCACCCTCATCTGGCGGCGAGGATCGCCGCGGCAGCGACGGCCGGGTCCATGCTGGCCGTATCGACGCGTACGTCGTAAACGGCATCACGGTGTACGACCCCACGCTGCGAACGAGCCAACCCGATCATGCGGTCAGTGCGGTCGCGCTCACGCTGCTCGAGAACTTCCAAGTCGGACGTGACAGCGACCCACAACACCTCGAGTCCATGCAGCTCGTACTGCCACTCCTGCCAACCGTCCTCACTCAACAGGACCTCGTCGACGATCACGTGGATGCCGGCCCGGGCGACCGCAGCGACAGCACCGCGATAGGCAGCGAGCATCCGCTCAGCGACTGGGCCGACGCGGCACTCCACCGCGCCCTCGACCATCTTGAACGCGATGCCCTCGTCGGCATGCTCACCAACGTGGTCGCCATAGGTCACCCAAGCCCACGGAAGCTTGCCGAGAAAGTCGTCGATTCCGATGACGATCCAGCACTCGCCGGCTTCGGCGAGCCGGGCCTGGAGTGCGGACGCCAGCGTCGACTTGCCAGCACTCGATGTGCCATTCAGCACGATCACCTGCATGCGAGCATCGTCGCGCCGAGACACCTCGGGGTGAACCAGGCTGTCATCGCGGCTCAGCCGGGAGTATGCCTGAGGAAGTCGGCCACGATCTCGCCGAACTCCGCCGGGTTCTCCCAGAACGCGAAGTGCGATCCGCCGGACTGTGCAGGCATCGTGGCGAACTGGGCGCCGGCGATGCTGTCGGCGATCCATTGCTGGCACTCGGTCGGGATCATGCTGCCCATGCCGTGAACGACGAGTGTCGGCAGCGTCGATCGTCGGGATCAGGTCGCGCCAGTCCTTCGTGCACTGGTCGAACCAGAGCGCGGCACGCGTTGCGTTGGTTGTCGCACGGTTCGTCTCCAGTAGGGCCTGGAACCGGTCGGCGGGCAGGTCCGGCGACACCATGTGGCCGAGCACCTCGACGAGCGTGTCCCATCCTTGGTCGGAGCGCAGTCGCCGGCACATGTCCTCGAGCTGGGCGAACGTCTGCGTCCCACCGGCGACCCTCGCCTCGGCGTCGCTCCACTCCGGCTGCCGCACGAGGGTTGGCCGCTGGTCGGCGAGCACCAGGCGCGTCACCCGGTCGGTGCCGAAGAGATCGAGGTAGGCCCACACCACGGCCACGCCCATCGAGTGGCCGAGGAGCGTCACCCCGTCGAGGTCGAGGTCGATGAGCACCTGGTGGAGATCAGCGGCGAGCCGGTGGAGCCGGTAGCCACCGGCGGCCTGGCTCGATCGTCCGTGGCCGCGGTGGTCGACGCCGATCACCTGGAACTCCGACGAGAGCTGCTCGGCGATGGGGAGGAACTGCTCGGCGGCCTGGGACCAGCCCGGCAGGCAGACCACCGGAGGGCCCGCGCCGGTAGCCCAGCACGCAATGTCGACGGAGGGCGAAACGCGAACCGTGATCTCCCTCACGCGCCGAGAAGCTAGGCGGCCTCCGGGATTCGCGTGAACGTGACCGACAGCCACTCCTCGTCGCCGTACTCGATGGTCATCAGGTAGCCGCACGCCATGGCGATGAGGTCCGCCTGTACCCGCTCGTGGGCGCGGATCGACTCGGCGATCGTGCTGATTCCCGGGTGGGCGAGCTTGGCGGCGAGGTCACCGAGGCGCCAGCCGCTGACGAACGCCTCGTCGTCGTAGGGCCCGCCACGGCTGCGGCAGAGCACCAGCGGCATCACGCCTTCGTCGTGCTCCTCACCGTTCATCACCACACAAGAACCACTCGGGCCCCGTGGTGATACGGCCACTCGGGGTTACGTTCGACACATGCCCTACCGCACCCTCGGCCACACCGGGATGCAGGTCTCCAGCCTGTGCCTCGGCGCCATGATGTTCGGCCAGCTCGGCAACCGGGACCACGACGACTGCGTCGCCATCATCCACCGTGCCCTCGACGCCGGCATCAACTTCATCGACACCGCCGACGTCTACTCCGCCGGCGAGAGCGAGGAGATCGTCGCCAAGGCGCTGGCCGGCGGTCGTCGCGACGACGTCATCCTCGCCACGAAGTGTCGCTTCCCCGTGGCCACGGGCCCCTTCGACGCCAGCCCGCCGCCCAACGTGTCCGGCAGCAGCCGGCGCCACATCATCCGCGCCTGCGAGGACAGCCTGCGCCGTCTGGGCACCGACTGGATCGACCTCTACCAGGTGCACCGGCCGGACTACACGACCGACATCGACGAGACGCTCGGCGCCCTGTCCGACCTCGTCCATCAGGGCAAGGTGCGGGCGATCGGCTCGTCCACCTTCCCCGCCGACCTGATCGTGGAGGCGCAATGGACGGCGGAGCGCCGGGGCCGCGAGCGGTTCCGCTGCGAGCAGCCGCCGTACTCGATCTTCGTCCGCTCGATCGAGCGTGACCTCCTCCCGGCCTGCCAGCAGTACGGCATGGGCGTCATCGTGTGGGGCCCGCTCAACGGAGGCTGGCTGAGCGGCAAGTACCGGCGCGACTCCGAGGCCGCCACGTTCACGACCGGCCGGGCCATCCGCACGCCCGACCGCTTCGACCCCACGCAGCCCGACAACGCCCGCAAGCTCGACCTCGTCGAGCAGCTCCACAAATTGGCCGCGGACGCGGGAATGAGCCTGCCCCATCTCGCGCTGGCCTGGGCG
The DNA here is from genome assembly GCA_963774125.1 of uncultured Acidimicrobiia bacterium. Classification (GTDB taxonomy): domain Bacteria; phylum Actinomycetota; class Acidimicrobiia; order Acidimicrobiales; family Ilumatobacteraceae; genus JALZMG01. The sequence goes on along the minus strand of CAVZDR010000005.1, from coordinate 1,042,125 downwards.
CTCGAGCACCCGGCGGTGACGTCGACGATCGTCGGACCACGCACGATGGAGCACCTCGACGGGCTCCTCGGAGCCGACGAACACCGCGTCCCGACCGAGGTCCTCGATCGCATCGACGAGCTCGTTCCCCCAGGCTCGCTCGTCCGTGCCAGCGAGGACCCCTTCCAACTGCCCTGGCTGGCCGACGCCACGCAACGACGCCGGCCAGCCTGAGCATCGATCAGGTGTCGATGGCGAACACGCTCGCTGAGCCGTCGACACCGAGCCGGACCTCGAAGAAGCCGTCGGTGCCGAGCAGCTGACGCGGTCCCTCGGGCACGTCGTACACCTCGAACGTGCCGGTGAACACGTGGCTGACGATCGACGTCGGCGGCTGGACGTCGAGGCCGCAGACCTCGCCGACACCGATCATCGTGAAGTCGATGCGGCGGGCGCCGTAGACCGACACCGTCGTGATGGCACCCTCGCACTCCCCGGGGCCGGGCATCGTGCCGTCGTCGGCATCGACGCTCGAGGCGACGAGGACGTCGATGGACCGGCTGCCGTTGCGCAGCTGCAGCTCACCCTCGCCGTTGACGACGACGTCGAAGGGACGCTCCTGCCAGGTGCCCTGACCGCTGACGGTGAAGGCGGGTGCGGTCGGGCGGGCGGCGCCGGCAGCATCGAACGTGCCGACGAGTGCGGCACCGGCGACGGCGAGGCCGCCGGCCACGCGCAGGGCGCGGCGGGTACGGGTGCGTTCATGGAAGTGCTCCTTCGTGGTTGGGGGGTTCGGGGATTCAGACGGCGGGGGCGGCGAGCGCCTGGGCGACGAGGGCGTCGAGCGTCTCCTGGCCGGGCGGCGGGACGATCGGCTGGCCGGCCATCGCCCGCACCCGGTCGAACGCACCGGGGATGAACGGTCCGCTCAGCACGGGCCCGTGCGCCGAGGCGACGACCGTCGGGTCGAGCGCCTCGACCGTGTCGACGTGGCGGCGGTAGCGCTTCGGGTCCAGCCACTGGTGCCACGGCGAGACCATGCTGTTGAACAGGGCGAACGTGTCGCTGTAGAGGTCCGGCGGCAGGTCGGCGGCGTCGTAGACGGCGCCGGTCGTCAGCGCGGCGAACGAGTCGACCGCCCACATCACACCGGTGCGCTCGTCGTAGAGGCCACGCGTCGTCGGGCCGTCGAAGATCGGCGGGCGGAACAGGCGCAGGCGGCGGTCGCCGGCGTCGAAGCACGTGCCTTCCTCCAGCCAGACCTGGCGCTCGATCGGCATCGCCCGATCGGGCTCGAGGGCGGCCCGCTCGTTGCTGAAGAAGTTGGCGACGATCTTGGCGTTCGGGGCCATGTCGAGGAAGTCCGCCATGTTGCCGATGTGGTCGCCGTCGTCGTGGGAGAGGAACACCCAGCGCACGTCGGCGGGGTCGACGATCGACGACACGGCGTCGAGCCACTGCTCACGGTGCAGCGGGGCGCCCGTGTCCACGACGACGGGCTGCTCGGCGAGGATCACCAGCGAGTTCACGAACACGAACGTGCCCGGCTCGGCCGGCACGAGGTTGGGGATGAGATACGTGTCGGGAGCGATGCGCTGCGGCTCGGCGACGGGGGTCTGGGACATGACGGCTCCTTTGCGGCGTCGAATCGGTGACGCCATTGCGCCAGAGCGCCCTTGACCATCACTTGCAACCATGCACGCGGCTTCGGCGCTCGCCTTGCAAGCGGCATACGCTGGTCCGATGCGGGTCGGGGTGCTCGGGCCGCTGGAAGTCACCACCGAGGGCGGGGTGCCGGTCGACGTGGGCGGACGCCAGCCCGCGCGTGCTGTTGACCGCGCTCGTCGCGGCGAACGGCCGCCCGGTCAGCGCCGGCGCGCTCATCGAGGCGGTCTGGGGCGACCGTCCGCCGGGGTCGGCGACCGGGTCGCTGCAGAGCTACGTCTCCCGCCTGCGCCGAGCACTCGACGGTGGGCCGCCGCTGCTCTACGACGACGCCGGCTACCGCCTCGACCTGTCCGGCCACACCGTCGACGTCGACCGGTTCGAGCAGCTCGCCGCCGAGGGCCACGGCCAGCTCCAGTCGGGAGCGCCGGCGGCGGCCCGGGAGACGCTGGCCGACGCGCTGGCGCTGTGGCGCGGTCCGGCGCTCGTCGAGCTCGTGGACCAAGGCGTCAACCTCGCCCAGGCGGCGGCACTCGAGGAGCGCCGGCTGTCCGTCCTGGAGGAGCGCATCGACGCCGACCTCGCGCTCGGCCGTCACCGCCATCTCGTCGGCGAGTTGCAGCAGCTCGCGGCGGACCATCCCCTGCGCGAGGGCCTGTCCGCCAGGCTGGCCCTCGCCCTGTACCGGGCTGATCGCCAGGCCGACGCGCTGCGCGTGCTCGCCGACACCCGCACGCTGCTGCGTGAGGAGCTCGGTCTCGATCCGGGCCGATCGCTGCGGGACCTCGAGGCGGCGATCCTGGCGCACGACCCGGCACTCGACCCGCCGGTGCTGCTCATGCCCGAAGTCGCCGCGCCGGCAGGACGAGCAGGCCGTGCCGTTCGTCGGCCGCGATGCCGAGCTGGCGGCGCTCCTCGCCAGTTACGCAGAGGCGCCCGCCGACGCCCGCTTCGTGGTGCTCGAAGGCGATCCCGGCATCGGCAAGACGCGCCTCGCCGACGAGCTGGTGACTCGCGTCGTCGCCCACGGATCGCTCGCCGTGTGGGGACGCAGCAACGAGAGCGGAGCGGCACCCGCGCTGTGGCCGTGGCTGCCGGTGCTGCGTGCCGCACTCGGCGTCGTCCCCGACCCCCCAGCGGTGCTCGCCTCCGAGGCGCCGCTGCTGCCGGGCCAAGGCGGCGCCATGCAGTTCGAGCGCTACGACGCCGTCGCCACCGTGCTCGAACAAGCAGGCGCAGACGCCCCGCTGGTGATCCTCCTCGACGACCTGCAGTGGTGCGACCCGGCGTCGCTCGAGCTGCTGCAGTTCCTCGCCACCCGGCTGCATCGGGGCGTCCTCGTCGTGTTGACGGTGCGCACGCTGGAGATCGGCCGGCACGACGAAGTCACCGACGCCCTCGGTGCGATCGCCCGGCGGTCGGGGAGCAAGCGCCTGCAGCTGGGCGGGCTCTCGGCGACGGCGACCGGGGAGCTACTCGACGCGCTCGCTCCCACGAGGCTGACGCCCGAGATCTCGGCGCGCATCCACGAGCGGGCGGAGGGCAACCCGTTCTACGCCATCGAGCTGGCCCGCATCCTCAACGAGGCTGAGGGGATCGACGGTGAAGTGCCGGCGACGGTGCGCGACGCGATCCGGCGGCACCTCCGCCGGCTGCCGGAATCGACGATCGACGTGCTGGCGGTGGCGGCGACGACCGGCCGCGACGTGGAGGTCCCGCTCCTCGCCCGCGCCGCCGACCTCGACGTCGGCGAGTGCCTCGACCTGCTCGAACCGGCTGCCGCACAGCGCCTGCTCGTCGAGTCGTCCAGCCCGGGCACGCTCCGCTTCAGCCACGCGCTCGTGCGCGAGACGCTGCTCGACGGCCTGACACCGTTGCGACGCGCCCGGCTGCACCTGCAGGTCGCCGACGCGCTCGAGCAGGCTGGCGTCGGGCGCGACGACGTCGAGGTCCTCGCCGACCACCTCTGGCGCGCCGTGACGCTCGGCGTCGGTCAACGGGCCGCCGAGGCGCTGGAGCGGGCCGCCGATGTCGCCATCAGTCGCGTCGCCTACGTCGTCGCGGAGGACCTGCTGACCCGCGCCGTCCAGCTGCGCCGCGCCGCCGCGCTCGTCACCCGAAGCGCAGCAGTCCGAGCTCGACGCGTTGCTGCGTCTGCTCGAGGTGATGCAGGCGACGCGCTACTTCGCCGGGACCGATCGCGACGCACTCCACCGCGCCCAGGACCTGGCGCTGGAGCTCGGCCAGGACGACGTGCACCGGACGCTGAAGTGGTCCGAGTGGGCGGCGCTGTCGACGACGGCCCGCATCGCCGAGGCCCAGCCGATGGCCGAGCAGTACCTCGCCCGATGGGGAGACGATCCCCGGCCACAGGTCCGTGCCGCGGCCCACACCCTGTTCGGCGTCGATGAGTGGACCCGCGGCCTCATCGGCAGCGCCATGGGGCACCTCGACGAGGCGGCCGCGCTGCTCGCTGACGCACCGCCACCCGAGGACGCCTTCGAGGGCGGGCAGCGCGTCATCGCCCATTCCTTCGGCCTGTACTGCCACGCCGCCCACGGCGACCAGACACCGGAGGAGGCGCTCGCCGGGTTCGACTTCATGCTCGGCATGATGCCGCCGGAGGCCGTCCCTGCCGTCTGTGCGTTCGGCTGCGCCGTTGCGGCTGTGCACACTCGATGGGAGGCGGTCGACCGCCTCGTGCGTCACGCGCTCGAGCTCGACCCGGCGTCGCAGTTCGCGTTCTTCGGCGGGCAGCTGTTGATGTTCCGCGGGCTCGTCGAGGCGCACAACGGCGACTACGACCCTGCGATCGCCAGCTTCGTGGAGGGCCGCTCGCGCCTGCGCTCAGTCGGCGGTCGATCCGGCACGCCGAGCTATCAGGCGCTGCTCGCCGAGCTCCTCGCCCAGGCGGGTCGCGTGAACGACGCTGCCGAGCTCGTCGCTGGTGCCCGCCTGCAGACCGACGAATCCGGCGAAGGTTGGAACGAGGTGACGATCTGCATCGCCGAGGGAGTGGTCGCCGCCGCTTCGGGCAACCGGGAGCGCGCCGTCGAGCGGCTCACCACGGCAGTTGCCACCGGCAAGGAACAGGGCGCCGATGCGCTCGCCGACCGCGCCGCGGGCATCCTCGCCCGGCTGCCGGCCGGCTAGGCAGACCGGCGAACCGCATCTGGGTGAGCGAAAACGTGGTCCTGACCTCGTCTTCGCTCACACAGAGCGCAGTCGGCGTCCTTGCATCCGAGTCGGCTCGCGATCACTGGGACCGCATCCGGCGACAGTGCTCGCACTGGCAGGACTTCTCGTCGGCGCGATGGGCGTGCCAGAACAGCACGCCGATCACGGCGATGGAGGGGATGGCGAGCAGGAAGATCACTGCTCGTTCCTCTTGCGCCGCTTCCGCTCCCGGTGCGGCGGGTTGAGCAGCCCACAGATGAAGGCCACGACGACGCCCCCGACGATCGGGAGCAGGGGCAGGCTCGGCGTCATGACCGAGCGCCCTTGTCGAGGTGCCCAGCGATCGCATCGCTGAGCCTGACGGGCTCGTCCTCGGTGAGCCACGCCACCCCAGCAATCCAGCCCGTGAAGGCTGCGGCACCGAGAGCGAGCGCACCGAAGACGATGGTGAGGGGCTTCATGCTGCCCTCCGCTGGACGCACGGCACCTGGGTCTGACACACCGGGCAGTACGCCTGGCGCCGCCATCTCCAGTTGCGGGCGACGTGCCCGCAGACGAGGACGTAGGTCTTGGCGCTCATCGCCGACCTGCTTCCAAGACTGCGATGAGGTCACGATGGCGCTGGGCGTCGACCTTGTTCTTGCGCTGGCTCCGGCGGATCAGCCGGTACGGGACGACCAGCAGGCCGAACGTCATGTACCAACCGGCCACGACGAACCAGGCCACACCGATCGCCACGACCAGCGAGGCACCGACGACCGGGGTGACCAAGGCCGAGCCGGGATTGTCCGGCAGCAGGCGCCAGAGGCGCTGGGCCGAGCCGACGAAGCTCATCGGCGCAGCGATGACCGCTCCACGGCGATCGGCATGGTTGGGCGCCCAAGACACGGGCGCGGGCTGGCCCTGGGGGACGGGCAGATTCATCTCACTTTCCTCTCTTGGGCCGGGATGATCCGGCGGGAACGACTGTCGTTCCTCGAAGCCAGCGGGACGCATCCACCCACGCCCCGATGGCTTCGAGATTCGACAGTTCAGATTCCGGGCGATCCGTGCCCTGCAGGGCCTGCGGCGAGGGGCCCTCCCTCGCCATCAAGTAGCGCACGGACCTGGGCGCAGCGCGGCAGGCGTCAGATCGCCGGGAGCACGAGCTCGGTGCCGACGTTCAACACCTCGGGATCGGATAGCCGGTCCCGGTTGTTCGTGAACGCCAGCTCGACCAGTGACGCGGTCGAGGCGACATCCGAGACGCCGTAGGCGTCTTGGACGATCTGCCACAGGCTCTGCCCTCGCTCGACCCTCCACGTCGTCGCGGCGGCCGGTTCCGGGGCAGGGTCAGCGATCGGCGGCTGTGTGGCCGGGACCTCGACGACGGGCTCCTGCGCAGCAGCGGCGACCGGCTCGGGCGCCACGACCGGTTCTGGCGTCGCGATCGGCTCGGGCGCCACGACCGGCTCCGGAGCCGCGACCGGCGCGGACACATCGTCCGCGGGTGGCGCCACGACGTCAACCGTCGGCGCAACCGCAGCGACGGGTGCGCAACCGTCGCCACCGGACTGCATCGAGGCGGCGGATCCTTCAGCGAACAATCGGCCGTCGCGATCGATCAGCCAACGACCGCCGTCGTCGAGCGGGATGATGGCCACTGCGTCCGTTGAGACAGCCGCCGGGTCCTGCCACGTGGCCGACAGGTCGCACGCCGGAGCTCCGCTCGCGGCGAGGCTCGGGTACGGGTTGACGGGCGTGCGGTCGGGCTGGCGGATCTCGAAGTGCAGGTGCGGCACCGAGCCCTCGGCGTTGCCGCTGTCGCCCATGTAGCCGATCACCTGGCCAGCCCGCACCGGGCTGCCGACGCTCAGTTGCGGAAGGACCTGCCACTGCGGACCGGCGCCGCCGTCGTCGGTGCCGGGGTTGTCGTTGTTGACGTGGAAGTAGTTGTAGTACCAGCCGTCGGCGCCGGTGATGGTGATCACGACGCCGGCCGTGCCCTCGTTCTCGTAGCGGATCCGCGTGATCGTGCCGTCGACGGCGGCGAGCAGCGGCTGCATGCGCACGCCGATGATGTCGGTGCCGAGGTGCCGGCGGGCGCAGCCGTCGCGGCAGTTTCCCCAGCCGTTGGCATAGCGCACCGGCCCCAACACCGGAAAGGCGATCGGCCGAACGATGCCGTCGGGGTAGGACCCAAAGGCATCCTGCTCGAGCTCGTCGTCACCCGGAGTCGGCTCGACGGGAGGTGCGGCAGTCGTCGGTGTCTCGCTGGCGGCCGATCCCGCCTGGCTCCGTCGGCGGCGTGCTCGGCACCGGTGCCGGATCGGCCGCCGGCGTCGTCGTCTCGGGAGTCGGGGCATCCGGCGACTCTGGCGCGGGGGTTCGTCGCCGGGCTCGGCCGTGGTCGGCGGAGCGGGCGCGCCATCGCCGCCATCGGGCCCGGGTTCGTCCGGCGTCGGTGATGCCGGTGCCGTAGGGGCCGGATCCGCCGGCGGAGTAGCGCCGGTGGTGGGGGCCACGTCCTCGCCATCGGCGAGGGCAGTAGCGGGCACGGCGACAGCGCCGAGAACGACGGCGAGGATCGCCGACCAATAGAGGGGGAAGGGCCGCAGGCGGCGCATCGGGGGGTACTCCTGGAAAGTGTGGGGTGAAGTGATGAGTCAGGTGCCGGACGCCAGCAGCGGTCCGGCGACGAAGGACAGGACGGCCCCGATCACGAGGAGCGGGCCGAAGGGGATTGGAGACCGCCCGCCGGCGCGACCGAGCTCGATCAGCGCCAAGTCGGCGACGGCGATGAAGCAGCCGATGACGAGCGCGATCTGCAAGCCGCTCATTGCTCGATCGATCCTTCGGTCCAGAGTCGCTCGGCGACCCAGCGGCCACGGGGGTGGAAGCGGTAGTTGGCGAAGTCCTTCTCGAACTCGACGTGGACGTCGGGAGTGCCGTTGCGGTTCTTCTCGACCGAGAAGACGACCTGGCGGTGGAACTCCTCGGCGCGCTGTCGGTGAGTGGGCGAGGTGGGCCCGCGACACCACGGCGAGCTTCTCGTTGAGCACGACGATGGCGTCCGCTTCGTAGACCAGCGCGGTGGAACCCCGGAAGTGGCGAAGTTGGAGGCGACGGGCATCCAGACCTTGCTGGTCAGCGGCGGCGATGGCGACGACCGCCAGCTTCTGGTCGAGGGCGAGTTGCTTGAGACTCTCGATGACTCGTCCGACCCGCTCCCCTTCACGAGGGACCGTCGGGAAGACCGGCACCTTCTGCACGTAGTCGACGAACAACGCGGTCGGCTGGCCGTCGAAGCCCCGCGTCACGTCGCGAATCGCGTTGACGTCGGTGTGCGCCCCGGACCCAGTCACGAAGACCAGACGGTCGGCGTACGCGGCGAGTCGGTGGTGGGCTTGCTGGAGCAGCGGGTCGGACTCGAGCGCCTCGCGCAACGTGATCGCGCCACCGCCGACGTCCCTGATCCGCGCCCGGAGCTCCTCGTGCCCCAGGCTGGTTGCACCTGGTGAGGCGGCGGCGACGATCTCGCCGAACTCGCACGACAGCAGCCGGGTGAGCAACGTGAGTTCGTCGTGCTCGTAGCAGAGGTAGACGGCCACGACCCCGCGTTGCGCCATCGCGCGGGCCCACTGGAGCGAGGCGACCGTCTTGCCGACGCCGGGCTTTCCACCGAGCAGCACGACTTCGCCCTGCCGGATCCCTCCCGCCAGCACGTCATCCAGACGGTCGAACCCCGTGGGAATCACCGCCTGCGAAGTCGGCTCGGTGACCTGATGCAGCTTGGCGAGCGTGGCCAGCGCCGTGCGGACCTGGGGGCGTCCGATGACGAGATCGGAGAATGTCGAGGTCATCGTCAGCGGCCTAGGCGTGGAAGAGCACGACGGCCAAGGTGCCGGCGATCAGGGGCGGACCGAACGAGTAGCGCACGAGCAGCTTCCGCTTGTGGATGCTCATGACAGCTGCGAGCAGCACAGCGAGGAGGTTGCCGGCGATGGCGCCGTAGAGCACGTACTCCAAGCCGTACCAGCCGAGCAGTAGCCCGAGGACGAGCGCCAGACGAACGTCGCCGAAGCCGAGAATGAGCATTCCGGTGAACTTTCGGGCGACGTACCAGATGAGGTAGAAGGCGTTGGCGAACAGCACTCCGCCCGCCACCGCCGTGGCCAGGGGAACCCAGTTCCACTCCAGCAGCGAGGCGAAGACGAGCCCGGCACCGACACCGGCGAGCGTGAGGTAGACGAGCCGGGTCGGGAGGCGGTGCACCTTCCAGTCGATCACGGCCAGGAGCACGCCGCCGAAGATGAAGGCGAACACGGCGGGGAGCTCAGGGCTCAGGCCGAGCCGCCACACGGCGAGCGCGAACAGGACAACAGTGGCGGCACTGAGGGCGTGCTTCTGCACGAGCGCGGGCAAGGTCATGGCCGGCACGGTACGGAGCACTCGCTCCGGAGGAATCATCAATCTTGACGATTCGGCCCCTCACGCTCGTCCTTAGCGTGCTCATCTCGCTACCCACCCCGATAGGCGGGGATCGGGGAATTACCAAGGAGCAAATAGAAATGCTGAACCTCGTTGAGAAGTTCACCCCGGAGGCCGTTGAGGCCACCGATGAGGATGGCGTCGTTGCCATCGAGTATGTCGTCATCGCCGGCCTCGTCGCCGCCGGTGTCGCGGTCGTCTTCGCGACCGGTCTGTGGACGGCGATGAACGACGCCCTCGAGAACGTTCTCTGAGCAGAACTCGTCACCGGGGTGGGCAGTACATCTGCCCGCCCCGGCGAGGGCCCGTCATGCCGAAATCCCCCAGCACCCGTAGCAAGCGCGATGACCGCGGTGTCGTCGCGCTCGAGCTCGTCTTGGTCGCGCCCTTCCTGATCGCGCTGATCTTGCTGATCGGATCATTCGGCGCCTTCTTCAGCAGGAAGGTCGAGGTCACGAGCGCGGCTCGGGATGCGGCGCGCACCCTCGCTCTACGAGGAACACCGACCTACCCAGCCGGCATGACTCCTTCGGGCGTCGTGACCTGCGCCGCAGGCGACACCAGCAACAACGCCTCGGTGACGCTCACAACCACCTACACCTTCTCGATACCGGTTCCGATTCTGAACAAACTCCCTGTCCTGAACGGACCAAAGCAGATCACAGCAAAAGGGACCATGCGATGCGGCGGATGACACGACAAGACGATCGAGGAGCGGTCACGCTCTTCGTCGTGCTCATGATGCCTGTCCTCTTGCTCTTCGCCGCCTTCGTCCTGGACGGCGGTCGCGGCCTCGTGGCTCGTCGCCAGACACAGAACGCGGCCGATGCCGGCGCCCTGGCCAAGGCAACTGACTGCGCCAAGGGCATCTCGACGACGAGCTTCACGGCGTACGAGACGAACGGCGCGATTCTCGCCAACACCCCCGTGTGCGGTGCCGGCACAACCACGGTGTCGATGAGCCGAAACAATACTTTCGCTTTTGGACCTGGCAACTGGGACGTGACCCGTTCGGCAACCGCCAAGTGGGGGGCCCTCGCAGGTTCAACTGGAATCTTCCCGCTGTCCGTGGCCTACTGCGCCGTGCAGAACTTGCAGTTCGGGCAGACGGTCACGCTGCACTCTTACGACACTCCCGGGTGTACAACCGGCAACGGACAGTTCGGTTGGATCGCCAGTGGATGTTCCTCCGACACAGTGGTTGTGGGAGACAGCCTTCCTGGCACGACGGGAAACAACCCGAACGGCACGGGCTGTGGTGCAGGGCCGAACTACTCCGGCCCCGGTGGAGGAAAGAACTTCTGCGTCGACAGCTCGTCTCCTCCCGACTGCTTTCTGGGCACAAGAGTTCTGGTTCCTGTCTGGGACACCGCCAATCACATATTCCCGGGCAACTATCCGATCATCGGATATGCCACCTTTCTTCTCACCGGCTGGTCAGACAACGGTAACAACGCTGGTGGGAGCTTGAAGAAGCAGTGTGATGCAAGCGCAGACGGCGGCGTGGATGAACACGTCAACAAGCCCTGCATCCGTGGCACGTTCATAGAATTCGTGACACAGAACGGCACGCCGAGCCCTGGACCGAGCTTCGGTACTCAAATCGTCCATCTATCCAGCTAAAGAAATCATCAGTAAAGGCAACCCCACAATGAAGAACAAACGGCGGATCATCGGGATCGTTGCGGCAACGATCCTGGCCATCATCGGCACGGTCGCCCTCGTGGGCTACGTGCAGTCGGCGAAGAACAAGGCCGTGGCCAGCGAGGCCCTGGTCGAGGTCTACGTCGTCGACCAGCTCGTGCCCAAGGGCGCGGAGGCGGAGACGATCAAGACGTCGGTGTCGGTCGAGCAGATCCCGGCCCGGCTCGAGCAGCCGGGTGCCATCACCGACCTCAGCGACGTGGGCGCCAACGTGGCGGCCACCGACCTCCAGCCCGGCGACCAGTTGCTCGCCGCACGCCTGGTGCCGCAGGACGAGGTGGCCGTCGAGGTCACGGACAAGGTCCAGATCTCCAAGGAGTTCACGGCGGAGCGGGCCGTCGGCGGGAACCTGAAGAAGGGTGATCTCGTCGGCGTGTACCTATCGTTCGACGGCTTCACGTACGAACAGGCCGGTCGGGACACCAACACGGCGGATGGGATGGCCACGGCCGATTCCACAGTCCCGACAACGCCGAGCGCCGACCAGACCAAGACCGTTGCGAACGTGACGCACCTGGAGTTCCAGCACGTGCTGGTGACCAACGTGCAGACGACCAACGAGCCCGTCGTGCCCGATGAGACCAATGAGGACAATCAGGACGAGATCGCGCAGGTCAGCGGTGAGCAGTACATCGTCACCCTCGCCCTCTCGCCCGAGCAGTCGGAGCGCTTCGTGTTCGCCGCTGAATTCGGCCACCTGTGGCTGTCCAACATGCCGGCCACCGTCTCCGACGACGGCACGCGCCTGGTCACCCTGGGCAATGTCTACTCGGTCGTGCAGTGATGGGAGTCGACGCAATGCCTACCGTCATCATCGGGCACGACATGCCCGCCGAGCTGGCCGCTGACGTCTCGACCGCCCTTCAGGAAATGGGCGTCGTCGTCAAGGCCAACGGAGTCTCACCCCAGGCGCCCACCGGCAAGGTCATCGTCGTGATCTCGCCCAAGGGCGGCTCGGGCAAGACCGCAATCTCTTCCAATCTCGCCGTCGCTCTCGCCCAGCGTCACCCCGGCCGGGTGGCCGCCGTCGACCTCGACGTCCAGTTCGGCGACCTGGGCATGGCACTGTCCCTCACACCTGAGCACACGCTGGCGCAACTGGCCCGCACCAGCCAGATCGATGCGACCACCGTCAAGCTCTTCCTGACACCGTACGAGCAGGGTCTGTACGTCCTCGCCGGCGCCAACGATCCGGTCGACGCCGACTCGATCGGCCACGCCCACGTCTCGACGGTGCTGCCGCTGCTGGCGCAGAACTTCGACTACGTGGTCGTCGACACACCGGCAGGCCTCGACGAGCGCACGCTGGCGGCCGTCGAGTGCGCCACCGATCTGTTGCTGCGTGTCGAGCCTCGACGTGACCAGCATCCGCAGTCTGCGCAAGGCGCTCGATGCGCTCGACCAGATGGGGGTCAAGGCCCAGCGGCAGTTCGTGCTCAACCGGGCCGACGCCAAGGTCGGGCTCAACCCAGCCGATGCCGAGGAGGCCCTCGGGATGAAGATCTCCTGCGCCATCCCATCGAGCCGGGAGGTCCCGCTGGCGCTCAACTTGGGCACGCCGGTCGTCGTCAGCGAGCCGAGGTCGGCAGCGGCCAAGCAGTTGCAGCAGCTCGCCCAGCTGTACGCCCCCGTCGAGGCATCGAAGGCACGAAAGGGCTGGCGGCGATGAGCCTCACAGAGCGCATCAACCAGGCCACAGCAGGCTGCCGCGCAGCGCGGCGAGGTCGCCGGCAAGTGGCGCCAGGCGCCGAACCGGCCGGTGGCCGTCGACGGGCTCGGCGACTTCAAGTCCAGGGTTCACGACTCGCTGTTCGAGCGCCTCGGAACCCGGCTGTTCGAGGCAACCAACGAGGATCAACTGCACTCGTTGGTGATGGCCGAGATCGGCGCCCTCATGGAAGCGACCGAGACGGCGCTGTCCCCGGAGGAGCGCCAGCGTCTCGTGCGGGACATCGCGCGGGACGTCATGGGTCTCGGGCCCATCGAGCAGTTCCTCAACGACCCGACCGTGAACGAGGTCATGGTCAACGGCAGCAACCACATCTACGTCGAGCGCAGCGGCGTCATCGAGCAGACCAAGGTGCGCTTCATCTCCGAAGAGCACCTGCGCCGCGTCATCGAGCGCATCGTGTCGTCGGTGGGCCGGCGCATCGACGAGGCCTCGCCCATGGTGGACGCCCGCCTCGCCGACGGATCCCGCGTCAACGTCATCGTGCCGCCGCTGTCGCTGGACGGCTCGATCCTCACCATCCGGAAGTTCGCCAAGGATCCGTTCAAGGTGGACGACCTGGTCGCCATGGGCACGCTCACGGAACAGGTCGGCGTCCGTGCTTGCCGCGACTGTCGAGGGCGGCATGAACATCCTCGTCTCGGGCGGCACCGGCACCGGCAAGACGACGCTGCTCAACGTGCTGTCGAGCTTCGTTCCCCGGGACGAGCGCATCGTCACGATCGAGGATGCCGTCGAGCTCCAGCTGCGCCAGGAGCACGTGATCCGCCTCGAGGCGCGCCCGCCCAACATCGAAGGCCAGGGCGAGATCACCATTCGCGATCTCGTGCGCAACGCCCTGCGCATGCGCCCCGATCGCATCATCGTCGGTGAGGTCCGCGGCGCCGAGGCCCTGGACATGCTCCAGGCGATGAACACCGGGCCACGACGGCTCGCTCTCGACCGTGCACGCCAACGCCCCGCGCGACGCGCTGGCCCGCCTCGAGACGATGGTGCTGATGGCCGGCTTCGACCTGCCCACGCGGGCCATCCGCGAGCAGATCGCGTCGGCGCTGAACCTCATCGTCCACGTCGATCGCTTCCGCGACGGCTCCCGGCGCATCAGCCACGTGACCGAGGTGGTCGGCATGGAGGGTGACATCATCACGCTCCAGGACATCTACAAGTACGACTACAAGGCCATGCGCCTGGTCTCGACGGGCATCCGCCCGGAGTTCGTCGACCAGCTCGCCGACCGCGGGGTCACCCTGCCCGGCGGGCTCTTCGGCGGCACCCGACATGTGGCAGCGATGAAGCGGCGCTGCGGTTCCTCTCCCGCTCCTGCTGTCCGGGCTGGCCGGCGGCGCTGTTCGGCGGCGCCGGCCCACGCGCAGGACACGGCGGACGACGTCGAGGTCATGCTCGCGTTCGACACGTCCGGGAGCATGCGTCACGCCATCGAGGCCGCCAAGGCGGCCGCCAACGAGTTCGTCGTGGCCATGCCGGCGGACGTCCGCATCGGGCTCGAGACGTTCGGCGACGACGTCACGGTGCTGTCACCGCCGACGACCGACCGCGCGCTGCTGAACGAGCAGATCAACGGGATCGTCGCCGACGGCGACACCGCGCTGTACGACGCCGTGGTCACCGCCGGCCAGCAGTTCACGCCGGCGGCCGAGCAGCAGGGTGCTCGTGCTGCTGTCGGACGGCAGGGACGATGGCAGCACGCGCGACCCTGGACGAGGCCATCGCCGCCGTCCAGGGTGAGCACGTCGAGGCGATCAGCCTCACGACACCGGAGACCGACCTCGCCAGCCTCCTGGCCCTCGGCACGGTCACCTCGGCCGACGACGCGGCCGGCGTCTCGGCGGCGTTCGCCCGGTGGCCGACCTGCTGACGCAGGTGGTGGAGCCGACGACCGTGCCGCCACGACGCGCCGCCGACCGCCGCGCCGACGACGACGGCGCGCCGACGACGACGGCGCCACGACCACGACGGCGCGCGCCCGACCACCGCCGCCGCGCCGGCCGACGCCGGTCTACTCGCGTCCGCCGGCTCCGCCGGCGGCCAGCACGGCAGCGGAGGCATCCGATTCGTCGCTCGTCGCTGTGGCTGGGTGCCGGTCGGCATCTTCGCCGGCCTGTTCGTGCTCGGGCTGCTGCTGTTCCCCCGGCAGCGGGTCTCGAAGGCCCGGCTGGGCATCCAGAAGCCGCGCAGCGTGTCCGACATGGGCAAGCGCACGATGTCGGCCGTCGAGGAGGCCCTCGAGCGGCATGGCAAGCGAGCCGACCTCGCCACCGCGCTTGTCGGTCGCCGACATCTCCATGCAGCCCGGCGAGTTCGTCGCCATGGTGGGCGTCGTCGCCGTCGTCGCTCGGCCTCGTCGGCCTGTTGCTCGGCGGGCCGCTCATCGCCCTGCTGGTGGCGACGGTCGGTCTGCCTCGGCGTCCGGTTCTACGTCCGCCGCACGAAGGCCAAGCGCCAGGCGGCGTTCGCCGACCAGCTGCCCGACGTGCTCCAGCTGGTCACGACGGCCCTGCGCAGCGGCTACGGCATCACCCAGGCGCTCGAGTCGGTGGCCGAGGAGGCGGAGGAGCCGGCGCGCAGCGAGTTCGCCCACGTGCTCGTCGAGGCGCGCCTCGGCCGTGATCTGTCCGACGCCATGCGCGCCCTGGCGCAGCGCATGGAGAGCAAGGACCTCGAGTGGGTGGTGTCGGCCATCGACATCAACCGGGACACCGGCGGCAACCTGTCGGAGATCCTCAACACCGTGAGCGCCACGGTGCGCGAGCGCCAGCGCATGGCCCGCCACGTCCGCACCCTCACGGCCGAAGGCCGCCTGTCGGCTCGGATCCTCACCGCGCTGCCCTTCCTGATGGCGCTCTTGCAGTGGCGCACCAACCCGGACAACTTCGCCCTGCTGACGCACGGCGTCGGTCTCGCCGCCCTCATCGTCGCCGGGATCCTGATGGTCCTCGGCACGCGTCTGGGTGCGCAAGATCGTCAACTCGATCGCCTTGTGACGCACTGACCACAGGAACGGAACCATGAACCTCACAGTCATCCTCGGCGCCATGGCGCTGGTCGGCGCGATCGGCGTCTTCTGGTGGGGCCTCACGGCCCGACCGTCGGCGGCCCGCGCCAACCTCTTCGCCGGGTTGCCACAACCCGCAGCGCCGGCCAGCAAGTCGGGCCTCCATCCTGCGCCAGCTGGGCCAGGCCGCTCGCCGGCTCCTGCCCAATCCGCTCGTGGACGGGCTGGAAGTCAAGCTCGTGCAGGCCGGGCACCCGTACGGGCTCGACCTGCCCCGCATCCTCGGGATCAAGATCACCCTGGCCGGGCTGGCGGCGTTCATGCTGCTCCTCGTCGGCCAGCCGCTGTTCGCCCTCGTCGCCGCCGGCGCTGCTGTTCTTCCTGCCCGACTACTGGGTGCTGAGCACGCGGGACAAGCGCCAAGCCGACGATGCAGGCCAAGGCCGCCGACATCATCGACCAGTTGACCATCTGCGTCGAAGCCGGCCTCGGCTTCGACGCCGCGCTCGCTCGGGTGGCGACGACGACCGAAGGTCCGCTCACCGACGAGCTCCGTCACACGATCAGCGACATCCAGGCCGGAGTGCCGCGCGCCCAGGCGCTGCGGACGCTGGCCGACCGGGCGCAGATCGTCGAGATCCGCCAGTTGGTCACGGCGCTCCTCCAGGCGCAGAAGCACGGCGTGCCGATGGCCGAGACGCTGCGCATCCAGTCGGCCGAGATGCGGCTCAAGCGCAAGCAGCGCACGGAGGAGAAGGCGGCCAAGCTGACCGTCAAGATGCTCTTCCCGATCATCGTCTGCTTCCTGCCGGTGTTCATGATCATCACGGTGGTCCCCGCCTCCTCAGTCTCGGGGCGCCTTCTGACGGCGTTCCACAGAACGACGCGGGGCTTGTGGGGTCCCCTGTCGGCGCAAGGCGCCGGTGCACGGCGGCACCGGCGCCTCTGCGCGTCTCGATACGACGTGAAGGCAGCATCGCGGCGTCGGCGAAGTCGCGGACGATGTCGTTGACCCAGTCGACGGCGAGTGTTCGTCGCTGTGGTCTTGATCTGGCGAACGACTCTTGGCGCTCCAGGCGACCCAAGCTTCGCGCTTGAGGTCGCTGCCACCGAGCAGCCCGACGACGTCATGGCGCTCGACGCCTCCGCGTCGCCGGCGATCTACAACCGGCGCCCTGCAGCGGTAGAGCGGATCGGTCTTGCCGATGACGACAACGGCGACCCGCCGAGGACCAGTCGCCGACTCCGTCGCATCTCATCAATCTTGACGATTTGACCAAGCGCACTCGCTCTTAGCGTCCAACGGGCCGGAGGAGTGCCTCTTCTCTGGCCCACCTGCATGACCGAGGGATGTCTCAATGACCGAGCGCAATGAACGTAATCGGCCCGGCCGACGCCGAGCGCTGTGGCTCACCACCCCCGTCCTGCTCGGCATTGCCGCGTGTGGCGGCGCCGACGACCCGGCGTCGGCACCGAACGGGTACACGCCGACCGCCTGCGTCGGCGGCCAACAGCAGTCCACCCCCGAGGCGACCTACGAATGCCGCGATGGGGCGTGGGTGCACGCCATTCCCACCACGACCACGGTTGCTCCAACCCACAAGGCTCCGGCAGCCAAGGCTCCGACGCCACCCGCGCCGCCGGCGATTCCGCCGACGTCGACGCTTCCGACACCGCCGCCGGTGGTCTACGTCGTGACGAACGTGACGGATGGCGACACGGTGGATGTCTCATCCAGCGATGGTCAGGTGTTCACCGTGGAAGTCCTCGGTATCGACGCGCCGGAGCTTGGTACCGGCTGCGCCGCCGACTTGGCGACCGAGACGACGGCCAGCCTCGTGCTCGGGCGGGAAGTTGCACTGCCGATGGGAGCCCACGGCGAGGACACCGACCGAGACGGGCGTCGGCCCACGCTTCGTGGAGGTCGATGGGACCGATGTCGGTTTGGCCTTGATCAGCTTCGGCTTGGCAAGTCCGCGTCATGACTCGATGGATGGCTACGGCGATCACGGTCGTGAGGCGGAGTATCGACCGCGCCGACGATGCATCGACCGACTACTCGTGTGCACCGCCGCCAGCTGCCCCTGCGGCGTCGGCGTCATCGGCGGGCGTCTACTACGAGAACTGCGACGAGGTGCGAGCGGCGGGCGCGGCACCGATCCGTCCCGGTGACCCCGGTTGGCGGAAGGCGTTCGATCGTGACGACGACGGTGTCGGATGCGAGGACAGCGACGGCGACTACGCCTCCTGCGCCGCCGGCACCCCCTGCGTCTCCTGCGCCGCCGGTCACCTACACAGTGTCCGCAGTTGTGGACGGTGACACCGTTGACGTCGCAGCCAGCGACGGCACGGAGCTCCGCGTGCGGGTCATCGGCATCGACGCTCCGGAGATGGACACCTGCGAGGGCCAGCCGGCCTTGGACGCCATGTCCGCCTTGGTGATGGGGCGGGAGGTCGCCCTCGTGACGGGCGGCGACGGCGAAGACACCGACGGTACTGGGCGTTACCTGCGCTACGTCGATGTCGACGGCGATCGATTCTGGGCTGGCGCTGATCGAGCAGGGCCACGCCATCGCCCGCTACGACAGCCGCGACGGCTACGGGCGACACGACCGTGAGGACGCATACGTCGGCGCCGACGCAGCCAGTCCTGACTGGACATGCATCGACGAGACCGACCTGCTCCACCACCAAGGCCCGTGAAACAGATCGCCGGGGAGGACGTGGCGGGTCCTCCCCGGCACCACACCTCGGACGTGAACGCAGGGTCGACGTTGTCGACCCTGCGTTCACTCGTTGGTGTCAGATGGCAAGTCTCAGGCGGTCAGTTGACGCGGTACTCCCACGCCGTGCCGACCGGACCCGTGACCCGGACAGTGACGGTCGTGCCAGTACCGGCCGGAACGTTGACGGTCGCCGAGCGCTCCGCGGCAGACGGCCGTTCGAGCCTCCATCGCAGGAGACGTGACCGGCGATCAGGCAGCGGCCAGCTCGTCCTCGTCCAACTTCCAACCGACACGGTTGGCGTGGGCGACGGCGGCGAGTTGGGAGCGCACGCCGAGCTTCTGCAGCACGGCGCGGATCTGCGAGCGCACGGTCGTCAGGGCGACGAACTGGGCGTCGGCGATCTCCTCGGCGGACATGCCGTCGACCAGCGCGGCGAGCACGCGGCGCTCGCGGACGGTCAGCTGCTCGAACGGCGACAGCGCGCGGCGCAGCCCGGCGCGCTCGATGCGCAGTTCGTCCAGCAGCGCCTCACGTGCACGCGCAGCCGATCAGCGGCGTGCCGGCGAGGACGTCCTCGAGCGCGGCAACGACCTCGTCGAGGAAAGCGTCCTTGCCGATCCATCCGGCGGCGCCGGCCTCCAGGCAGGCGGCCAGCACGGTGCGGCGGGTCTCCGCCGTCAGCATGACGATTTCGGCGCCGGTGGTGCGCAGGGGATTGATGAGGTCGATGCCGCTGCCGACCCTCGCCGAGCCCGATGTCGAGCAGCACGCACTGCGGCTGGAAACGCCCGGCGTGTTCGACCACGGCGTCCGCCGTCGGACCGTCGGTCGTCTCGACGTCCCAGCCACGCGCCGACAGCGCCAGCTGGAGGCCGATGGCAACGAGGGCGTGGTCCTCGACGATGAGCACCCGGGCGGTCACGCCGACACCGCGGGCAGCAGCGGGATCGAATAAAGCTCGCGGCGCGAGCTGGTCGGCGAGGTGCTCAGCACGACCTTGAACGAGGTGCCGCCGCACTTCCTCGAGTGCACCGACAGTGACCCGCCCTGCTCGACCATCAACCGTCGGGCGATGAACAGGCCGAGCCCGGAACCCGCACTCCTGTCACCGACCATGCCGCGCTCGAAGACTCGGGCACGGATCTGGCCGGTGATGCCCTTGCCGCAGTCCTCGACGTAGAGCGTCGTGGAATCGGCGTTGACGGTGACGCGGATGTCGACCGGCGACGGCGCAGCGTGTTTGTGCGCGTTGTCCAGCAGCGCGAACACCACCTGGGCGGTGTCGTGTCGCCGACCGCAGACCTGGATGCCCGACGGCACTGCCGCATGGACGTCGAGACCCAACGAGCGGGCGGACACGATGACCGGGCGGATGGCCTCGGCGAGGTCGAAGGTCGGCGACTGCTCGTCCTTGGGGCAGAGCAGTGTCCGGAGACGGCGAGCCTCGGCTGCCATGGCACTGGTCAGTTCGAACAGTTGTGCGGTCGTGATGCGATCGTGGCTCTGGTTCAGTCCCAGCGCCGTTGACTCGATGCCGAACAGTGCGGCGCGCAGCTCATGATCGCGTTCGGCACGCTCCTCGACAGTCGACCGGCGGATGACCCTTTGCGGGTCCAACGAAATCATTCCTCCCATAACGGCTCCAGCCGGATGCTGGATGCCGAATTGATGTCCTAACCAAATGATGCCCTATTAACGCACAGGACATAGGAAAAGACATAGGGGAAACCCCGTGTTGTTACCGGCAGTAGCCTTTGGCCGGCGGTGGGCGCCCGACGGAGGGGTGCTCCGTGTCAAGCGCTACAGGGCGGCTTGACCCGCCAACCCACCCGATCGGCCCTTCTGCGCCTCGCCGAGATAGCCGAGCTCGCGAGCCCGCATGACTCGCTTGATGGCAGAGCCGGGCTGCAGGCCACGGGCCAGGCCGACCGTCTGGGTCGGGTTGTGGGTGCCGAGTGCATGGGCCAGGGAATAGATGAGGGCGTCGACGGCAGCCGGATCAGCCCGGGGATGGTCCTCGATGATTCCAGCCCATCCACGGGTGTCGAGCACTTCGGTGGCAAGTGATGCGGCGATCGTGTCCCCGAGCCGAATGCGGGCCAGTTCAGCGACACGGATCGGACGGCCGTCGGGGCGTCGTGTGATCCGGACGTCGTCGGGCACGAGACGTTGCTCGTCGTCGTCCCAGTTCAGGCGGATGTCCAGGTCGTATGGATCCTTGCCGGTGACCGTGACGCCCGCGCCGTGCGGGGAACGGGTCGCGCCAAGGCGCTGGGCCCGACGAGGATCTTGCCCCGGACGGTGGTCGACACCTCCATGGGTGTCATTGTAGTACCTAGATGCTGCAGAGCATAGGAAATCGCCAGCGTGGGCGAGGCGGAGCGCTGGCCGAACTCGAGTTGGCGGCCTCGAGACGTGTGGCGATCGCCGCGCGAAAGGTTTCCTTGGGCCGCTCGTTCATGGCCAGCGGAGGGGACACGCTCGGTTGCGGAGTGGGGGTGCTGGTGCCGACGCGGAACATGCCGGTGATGACGGCGAGCGTCGATCCCCGTCGTCAGAGTTGATGAACGCGACTCGACCGGCCGCACCTGTCCGTCGAAATCGTGCGTTGTGAGGCGATTCCTACGGACAGAACGGGTCAACCGGTGACGTAGGCCGCGAGGTGCTCGCCGGTGAGCGTCGACCGGGCGGCGACGAGGTCGGCAGGCGTGCCCTCGAACACGATCCGCCCGCCGTCGTGACCGGCGCCGGGACCCAGGTCGATGATCCAATCGGCGTGCGCCATCACCGCCTGGTGGTGCTCGATGACGATCATCGACTTGCCGGCGTCGACGATCCGGTCGAGCAGGCCGAGCAGCTGCTCGACGTCGGCGAGGTGGAGGCCGGTCGTTGGCTCGTCGAGGACGTAGATGCCGCCCTTCTCGCCCATGTGGGTGGCCAGCTTGAGCCGCTGGCGCTCGCCGCCCGACAGCGTAGGGAGCGGCTGACCGAGGACGAGGTAGCCGAGCCCGACATCGGAGAGCCGCTCGAGGATCGTGTGGGCGGCCGGCGTGGCGGCCTTGCCGGAGCCGAAGAACTCCTCGGCCTCGGTCACCGACATCGTCAGCACCTCGCTGATGTCGCGGCCGCCGAACTTGTACTTCAGCACTGATGCCTCGTACCGCTTCCCCTCGCACTCCTCGCACGGAGTGGCGACCGTCTCCATGATCCCCAGATCGGTGTAGATGACACCGGCGCCGTTGCAGTTCGGGCAGGCACCCTCGGAGTTGGCGCTGAACAGCGCCGGCTTCACGCCGTTGGCCTTGGCGAACGCCTTGCGGATCGGCTCGAGGACACCCGTGTACGTCGCCGGGTTGCTGCGTCGCGAGCCCTTGATCGCTCCCTGGTCGACCGTCACGACACCGTCCCGGTCGGCGACGGAACCCTGGATCAGCGAGCTCTTGCCGGAGCCGGCCACTCCGGTGATCACGCACAGCACGCCCAAGGGGATGTCGACGTCGACCTTCTGCAGGTTGTGCGTGGTGGCTCCACGGATCTCCAGCGCACCCGTCGCCGCGCGCACCGACGCCTTGAGTCCGGTCTGGTCGTCGAGGTGGCGGCCGGTGATCGTGCCGCTGCCGCGCAGCCCTTCGACGGAGCCTTCGTAACAGATCGTGCCGCCACCCGAACCGGCACCGGGGCCGAGGTCGACGACGTGGTCGGCGATGGCAATCGTCTCCGGCTCGTGTTCCACGACGAGCACCGTGTTCCCCTTGTCGCGCAGCTGCAGCAGGAGATCGTTCATCCGTTGGACGTCGTGGGGGTGCAGCCCGATCGTGGGCTCGTCGAACACGTACGTGACGTCGGTGAGCGATGACCCGAGGTGGCGGATCATCTTCGTGCGCTGCGACTCGCCGCCCGAGAGGGTTCCCGCCGGGCGCTCCAGTGAGAGGTAGCCGAGCCCGATCTCGACGAACGAATCCAGCGTCTGCACCAGCGCCTCGAGCAAGGGCGCGACCGACGGCTCATCGAGCGCACGCACCCAGTCCGCCAGATCGGTGATCTGCATCGCGCAGGCGTCGGCGATGTTGATCCCCCTGATCTTCGACGATCGGGCTCCCTCGGCGAGCCGGGTGCCTCCGCAGTCGGGGCAAGCCGTGAACGTCACGACTCGCTCCACGAACGCCCGGATGTGCGGCTGCAGCGCGTCGACGTCCTTCGACAGCATCGACCGCTGGATCGTCGGGATCAGCCCGGCGTAGGTGAGGTTGATGCCCTCGACCTTGATCTTCGTCGCCTCCTTGTAGAGGAGGTCGCGCAGCTCCTTCTTGGTGAACTTCTTGATCGGCTTGTCCGGGTCGAAGAACCCGCAGCCGCGGAAGATGCGGCCGTACCAGCCGTCCATGCTGTAGCCGGGGATCTTGAGGGCGCCCTCGTTCAGCGACTTGTCCTCGTCGTACATCTCGGTGAGGTCGAAGTCGGAGACCCGGCCCATGCCCTCGCAGCGGGGGCACATGCCGCCGAGGCGATTGAACGTCGCCCGCTCGGTCTTCGTCTTGCCCTCACCCCGCTCGACGGTGATGGCACCGCTCGCCCGCACCGAGGGCACGTTGAAGGCGAACGCCTGGGGCGAGCCGATGTGCGGCTTCCCGAGCCGGCTGAACAGGATGCGCAGCATCGCGTTGGCATCCGTGGCCGTGCCGACCGTGGAGCGGGGGTTGGTCCCCATCCGCTCCTGGTCGACGATGATCGCCGTCGTCAGACCGTCGAGCACGTCGACCTCCGGCCGGGCCAGCGTCGGCATGAACCCCTGCACGAAAGCGCTGTAGGTCTCGTTGATCAGCCGTTGCGACTCGGCGGCGATCGTGCCGAAGACGAGCGAGCTCTTGCCCGAGCCGGACACGCCGGTGAACACGGTCAGTCGCCGCTTCGGGATCTCGACGTTGACGTCCTTGAGGTTGTTCACCCGCGCGCCGTGCACGCGGATCATCTCGTGGCGGTCGGCGGCGTGCGGGCGCGCCTGCTGGTCCGTCTTCGTGGCCATCAGGTGTGTCTACCTCAGCGCACTTCGAAGATGCGGATCAGGTTGCCGGCGGGGTCGCGCACGGCGCAGTCGCGAACGCCCGATGGCTGGTCGGTCGGCTCCTGGACGACGCAGCCGCACGAGGTGCTGTGCCGCGGGCTTGCTCGTCACGCGCCCGATCGTGCCACGTCACACCGTCGACAGCATGAAGGATCGTGCTCGAACAGGCCGCCGCTCCGGAGGGCGGTCAGCGAGGACCTTCCGGCACCTCCGCCCATGCCCGCACGGGCCGGCTCTCGTATCCGTACGGACCCTCGCCCTCGAAATCGAGGGAGATGATGATGGCGCCCTCGGGGAGCTCGACGGTTCCGTCCTCGGCCACCTCGAACGCTTGAACTCGGCTACGGCGGATGCTCACGTTGTCCTCCCGAGGATGCGAGGTCGGCGTGACAAGGACCGTACGCACGTCGTGGCTGCCGCAGCATCGTCCGGTCTGGGTGAACTGGGCGCGGACAGTCTCGAATCCGAGACTGTCCGCGCCCAGATGGGTGCGTGAGACGCTCCGCGCCCAGTTCTGGGCCCGCACGACGGCCAGACACCCGCGTTTCAACCTGTCTGGGCGATGCCGCCGCCCGCCGTCGTCCTTACGGTGCTTGGCACACGCGAGACGTCGCGTACGGAGGTGGAGTGGGTCTCTTGTTCCAACCACGATGGTCGGCGGATCGACCCCGTCTCTGCGCTCCGTCACCCCGTGGTGACGTCCCGTTCGATCGGGGCGTCGTGTTCATCACCGCACTCGAAGCCGTGGTGCTCGGCGATGCCAGCCGGTTCAGCGAGATGTTCACCGATGACGTCGTCTTCTCGAGCCCGCACCTCATCGTCCGATCGCTCGACGCGGTCCAGCACGCCTTGGGGTCACCGGAGGACTCCCTGACCGACGTCCGGATCGTCGTGCTGGCGCTCGACTCCATCGACGACAAGGTCTTCGCCGAGTGGCGGCGTGGACGCGATGTTCACGCGGCCGGTGCTGTTCGACGACCGGCTCCTGATCGAGCCGACCGGTGGTGACGTCCACCTGCCCGGCGCGTCGGTCGCCGAGTTCGACGAGCACCGCATCCGCGCCTTCCGTCACTACTTCGACGACAGCGAGCTGCTGGCCGGCGTACCCGGCACGCCGACGCACCTGCGCTGGGCAGGCGATGCCTGAGCGGGGCTAGTCCGTCGGCGTGTGGAGCAGCCCGGCGGCCATCGCGATCTCGACGGCGCCGCCCCGTGAGGACGTGCCCAGCTTGCGATAGATGGCGATCGTCTGCGACTTCACCGTGTTGCGCGACACGTACAGGCGATCGGCGATCTCACCGACCGAGAGGTGCGTGGGCAGCAGCTGGAGCACCCGCAGCTCCGCCGTCGTCAGCGAGGACGGACCGAACGTCTGCGCCCGGTCGCGCACGGCGACCTCGCGCCGCAGGCCGGCCAGCTGCTCGGCGACCCGGACGGCGTCAGGAGTGATCTCGAGGATCGCGCTCGCCTCATCGACCAGCGCCGCGGCCTCGACACGGTTGCCACGGATGACGGCCGCCCGCGCGAGGAGGACGCGCGTCTGGAGGTTCAGCCAGCGGGCGACATCGACGAGGCTCGTGAGGTGCTGGCGAGCCAGCTGCCTGTCGACGTCCGCTTCGACAGTCCGGCCGGCGCGTGCCTCGACCAGCGCGCTCGCCGCGACGACCAGCACGGTGGTGGGATACGTGTCGCCCTCACCGAGCAGGGCCCGGGCCCGACGAGCGGCAGTCGTCGCCTCGGGCCACCGACCCTGCTCGGCGTCGATGGCAGACAGATGGGCGAGGCAGTTGGCCACGATGAGCGGTCGATCGAGCGTGGTATCAGCTCCTTCACGCAGCCACCGTCGCGCCTCCGCGTCGTCGCCGAGCATGAAGGCGGCGGCACCGCGCCCGAGGCACGTCACCGGGTGACCGTGGCCGAGGCCGACGCGGCTCGTAGGCGTACGTGGCCTCATCGGCCATCTCGACGGGACCCAGCGGGGCCATGATCGCTCGAGCGGCCGCCAGCGATACGGCTCCGACGGGACCTCGGGCGTCGTCGGGATGGCAGTCCGGCAGCGCAGCGCTGGCGCGGGCCAACCACCGGACGGCGGCGCCGGGCTCTCCAACCGAGAAGGTGGCCCACGCTGCGATCAGCATCAGCTCCGGACGGTCGCCGAGCTGATCGTCGGTGAACATCGCCAGCCAGCGCACGGTGTTCGGATACAGCCGGGCCGCCGTGGCGATCGCGGGAAACCAGCGCAGCACCATCGACTCAGCCAGGTCCAGGTCGCCGGCACGCACGGCGTGGACCACCGCGCCGTCGCCATCGCCATGCACGTCGCACCATTCACTCGCCCGCACGTGGATGGCGGCTGAACGGTCCGGGTCCCGGCGCTCGAGCTCGGACTGCAGGAAGTCGGCGAGGAGGTGATGGAAGCGATACCACTCCCGGTGGTCGTCGAGCGGGATCACGAGGAGGTTCTGCCGTCGCAGTTCCTCCAACAGCTGCGCCGAGCCGCGACGCCTCAGGACGTCGTCACAAAGGCCGCCCGAGACCCGCTCGAAGCACGAGGCGTCCATCAGGAACGAGGCGACGTCCGCGTCCACGCGGCTCAGCAACTCCTCGCCGAGATAGTCGACGAGGTATCGGTGATCACCGGCGAAGTCGTCGACGACGTCGTTCAGCGTCGTTCCACGGCGGCTGCCGTGCGCGAGCGCGGCGAGGTACAGCGCGACGGGCCATCCTTCGGTCCGCTGAACGAGCCTGGCGATCTCTTGCGGGTCGGCGTCGACGTCCAGCTGGCGCAGGAGCATGCTCGCCTCCGACTCGTCGAACGCCAGCTCGGCGGCGCCGACCTCCACGAGGCGTCGTCTGACGCGCAGCCTGCCGAGCGGGAGCGGGATCGCCGTGCGGGCACCGAGCATCATCCTCGACCCTGCTGGCAGCTCGGCGAGCAGCATCGGGAGGATGTCGAGGACCTCGCGGCTGACCAGCTCATGCACGTCGTCGAGCACGAGGACGAACGGCTGGCGACGCGCCGCGAACATGGCGCCGAACTGCTGAAGCGTCGGCGAGCCGATGGTCGGGGGAGCCCCCCACAGCATCGTCACACACCCGGGATCGACCGGTTCGATGGCATCGAGCGCCAACGCGATGTAGGCCAGGAACGAAGTGGGGTCGTTCTCCACCGGTGTCAAGGAGACCCATGCCGCGGGGCGTGCATCGTTGGCGGCGATCTCGGCGAGGAACGTGGACTTGCCGTAGCCGGCCGGTGCGGTGACGACCACGACGTCGCTTCCTCGGGCCTCGACGTGCTCGAGCAGGGTCGAGCGCGGGACGATCCCCGGCGACGGCCGGTACAGCTTGGACGCGGTCGGGATGAACCCGACCGACTCCAGCTCGTCGCGCACCGAGCTGCGCAGTGCTCCCTCGACCTCGATTACCAAGCGGAGGAGATGCTACGTCGGGTCGTGCCCACCGGCTGAGGGTCGGCGCCCTCTCGTCACCCCTTGTTCATGTTGCTTGGGCGCTCGGGAGCGCCGACGCGGTGTCCTCTTGGTGGTAGCGCATCAGCAGCGCCCGCTCCTGATCCCGTCGCGGGAAGAGGAAGAAGACGACCGCCGCGCCGAGCACGATGGCCACGATCCCTGCTGTGTACGCCCAGTCGGCGCCGTCGAGGAACGACGTGCGGGCGCCCGCGATGATCGCCTGGGAGTACTGGGGGTACTGCTCGGCGACCTGCTCCGCACTGGAAAAGGACTTCTGCAGCTGCGTCTGCACGCTGTCGGTGATCTGGTCGGCGTCGGGCGAAGCGGCGATGGCGCTCGCCACCGCTGCTGCGTACCCAGCAGTCAGCAGCGCGCCGAGGATGGACTGCATGATCGCTCCGCCGAGGTCGCGTTGGAGGTCGGCGGTGCCGGAGGCCATCCCGGCCCGAGTGACGGGCACGGATCCGGTGAGCGAGTGCGACGCCGGCGTGCCGGCGAAGCCGACACCGGTGCCAATGAGTGCGTAGCCGAGGGCGACCGCCCAGTACGACTGCCCGGTGTTCCAGAGGAACAGCATGGTGAAGAAGCCGAGCAGGCAGAAGACATATCCCACGAGCAACGTGAAACGGGCGCCATGCGACTCGACGAGCTTGGCCGAGCGAGGGGCGATCAGCACCATCAAGAGGGCGGCCGGCAGGATCGCCGCGCCGGCCTCGACGGTGGAGTAACCGAGGACGTTCTGCAAGTACTGCTGCCCGATGAACATCGCCCCCATCAGGCTGCCGAACACGATCAATCCAGCACAGGCCGCGACCCAGAACGTGCGACGGCCGGCGACATGGAGGTCGTACAGCGGCACGGCGGCGCGCCGCTGCCGGATGAAGAAGGCGATCCCGGCGACGACGGCGATCACCGAGAGCACGGCGACGAGCGCTCCGTGGTCCGGGACGGGGGCGAAGTTGATGGCGAGGACGAGACCGGCGACGAGGAAGATCGAGAGGATCCCGCCGAAGTTGTCGACTGGCTCGGTGGTCTCGTGGACGTGACTGGGGACGAGGAACAGCGCCATGACCAGCGCGACCGCCGCCAACGGCAGCGTGATCAGGAACACCGAGCCCCACCAGAAGTGCTCGAGCGCAATACCGGCGGCAAGTGGACCAAGTGCAGAGATCGCTCCGCCGATGGCCGACCACAGGGCGATCGCCTTCGTGCGCCCAGCCCCGGTCCAGAGCGCGGCGATCAAGGCCAGCGTCGTCGGGTACGCCATGCCGGCGGAGAGCCCGCCCAGGATGCGGGCGCCGATCAGCACTTCGACGGACGGAGCCCACGCCGCGATCAGGCAGGCCGGCACCGAGAGGACGACCCCGATGATGAGCATCATCTTGCGCCCGTAGCGGTCCCCGAGCGCGCCGAGGTACAGCACCGACGCGGCGAGGCCGAGGGAGTAGCTGACGGCGACGAGGTTCAGTTCCGTCTGCGACGCGTCGAAGGCCTTGCCGATGTCCGGCAGCGCCACGTTGGCGACGGCGAGGTTGAGGTTGGCGACGGCCGCGACGAGGATCAGCGCGAGCAGCACGAGTCCGCCCCTTGCCGGTCCCGACCCCGCCGGTCGGTTCACGGTCGCAGCTTGCGCCATCTCCAGATCCCGCTGGTCGTGTACGGCGTCAGGCGGGCCTGGCCGGGATCATGCGAGAGCCTTGGCCTTGAGTTGCTCGTACTCGGCGTCGGTGATGGCGCCGTTGGCCTTGAGGGTGGCCAGCTTGGACAGCTCGTCAGCCGGTGACGGCGCGGGGGCTACCTCCTGGACGTACTGGCGCATCGCGGCGTCCTGGGCCTGGGCCTGCTGCGCGGCGTGCTCGCCCATCTTGTGCCCGCGGGCGATCAGGTACACGAACACCCCCAGGTAGGGGAGGAAGATGACGAAGATCGTCCAGATCGCCTTGGCCCACCCGGACAGGTCCTTGCTGCGGAAGATGTCGCCGAAGACCATGATCAGCAACCAGATCCAGATGAAGAACAGGAAGAACCACAGGAACGACCAGAACACCTGGCCGGTCCCCCATTCCGCAGCAATCATCATCGGACTCTCTCCTCATCGATCATGGTCCTCAGCGGCCATCGTCGGCCGAAGCGGCCAGGGACTCATCACCCGGAGCGGATGATACGTCCGTCACAACGCGAGGATCCTTGATGGGCCGGGCGGGCCGGTGAGTTGTGGCGCCCGCCGTGGCGTGAGCACGATTGGCCATGATCTTGCCGCTGTCCACCTTGCTGCTGGTCCCAGCGGCGGCGGTCACCGCAGTGCTGGCGGCCACGCTGATCGGACGCTGGGTAGCGATCCCGCTGGTCGTGTTCGAGATCGTGCTCGGCCTGCTGATCGGGCCTTCCGTGTTCGGGTGGGTCGACCCCGGTCAGTTCATCACGGTGACCTCGAACTTCGGGCTGGTGCTGCTGTTCTTCTTCGCCGGCTCGGAGATCGACTTCGCGGCGATCCGCGGCCGACCTGTGACTCGAGCCGCGCTCGGGTGGGTGATCTCGATCGTGGTAGGGGTCGTCCTCGGCTTGGTGTTCGCTCCGTCGGCGTCGGCTGGTGTCTATGTCGGTGTCGCGCTGGCGTCGACGGCTCTCGGGACGATCATGCCCATGCTCCGCGACGCCGGCGAGCTGACGACACCGTTCGGGCGCGCCGTCACTGCCGTCGGTGCGGTCGGGGAGTTCGGGCCGCTGCTGGCGATCTCCCTCTTCCTGAGTGGGCGCAAGCCCGGGACGGCGACGGTGGTCCTTCTGGGGTTCGCCCTAGTCGCCGGCCTGGCGATCTGGCTGGCGGCGCGGGGGTCCACCGTGCGGGTTCATCGTCTGATGGACGCGACGATGCACTCCAGCGGTCAGTTCGCCGTGCGCCTCATCGTGCTGCTGATGGCGGCACTCGCCGGCCTCAGTGTGTGGCTGGGGATCGACATGCTGCTCGGCGCGTTCGCCGCGGGTGTCACGTACCGGGTTCTGGCGTCGCACGCCGATGAGCACATGCGCGAGGTCGTCGAGTCCAAGCTCGAGGGGATCGGGTTCGGCTTCTTCGTGCCGATCTTCTTCATCGACACCGGGCTCACCTACGACCTCGACGCGCTGACGAGCGACGTCCACGCGCTGCTGATGCTGCCGGTGTTCGTCGTGCTGCTGTTGATCGTGCGCGGGCTGCCGTCCACGCTCGCCGCTCCACTCGGCGCGTCTGCCGTCGACCGCCGAGCGCTCGCACTGTTCGGCGCGACGGCGCTGCCGATCATCGTCGCCGTCACCGATATCGGCGTCGACCACGGCGATCTGAAGCCCGCAACGGCGGCGTCACTGGTCGGGGCCGGAATGATCTCGGTGCTGCTGTTCCCGTTGCTCGGCCTGTCCCAACGGCGACGTCAGCTCGACGCCCAACGGCTCTCACCGTCGCCGTCGTAGGACGCGACCGCTGCGTCAGGCGAGCGCCTTGGCCTTCAGCTGCTCGTACTCGGCGTCGGTGATGGCGCCGTTGGACTTGAGGGTGGCCAGCTTGGACAGCTCGTCGGCCGCCGATGGCGCGGGCGCCACCTCCTGGACGTACTGGCGCATCGCGGCGTCCTGCGCTTGGGCGGCCTCGACGGCGTGCTCGCTCATCTTGTGGCCGCGGGCGATCAGGTACACGAACACGCCCAGGTACGGAACGAGGATCACGAAGATCGACCACAGCGCCTTGCCCCACCCGGACAGGTCGTGGCTGCGGAAGATGTCGCTGAAGACCATGATCAGCAACCAGAACCACAGGAAGAACAGGAAGAACCACAAGAACGACCAGAACACCTGGCCGGTTCCCCATTCGGCAGCAACCATCATCGGACTCGCTCCTCCTCGAATCATTCGTCCTCGACCGCCATCGTCTGCGGAACTGCGCAAGGCACTCATCACCCGGAGCGGATGATTCGATGGCGCTGTGATCGCCCGGTTCGGATGATGCGTCCGCGAACTGGAATGCCCACCGTAGGCGCCGGTGAACGTGCTGCTCGGGATCCTCATCGTCCTGGCGCCGCAGCCATCGCCATCACGGCGATGCTGCTGGTGCGCCGCCGGGCGCCGGACGGCAGCTACTTCAACGACGGTGACCGTGCGGCCGGTGTTTTCGGCGTCCTGGCGACCGGCTTCTCCGTCCTGCTCGGCTTCCTCATCTTCCTGGCCTTCACCAGCTACGACAACTCGCGAACCGGAGCCGAGACGGAGGCGCTGACCGTCGCCCAGCAGGTCAGGACGGCGCAGTCGTTGCCGCCCGACGTCCGTGCCGAGCTCACGGGCGAGCTGGTCTGCTACGCCCGATCGGTGACCTTCGTCGAGTGGCCGCAGATGGAAGCGGGAACACAGGGTGATCAGATCAACCCGTGGGCGATCGAGCTCTTCGATACCCTGCAGCCCGTCGAACCGAGCTCGAACGCTGAGCAGTCGGCCTACGACCACTGGCTCGACCTGACGGCCGACCGCGAGGTGGCGCGCAACGCCCGTATCCACGGCGCCGCCGGCATCATCCCGACCCCGCTGTGGTTCGCGCTGTTCTTCACCGCAGCCGTCATCTTCGTGTTCATGTTGTTCTTCGCCGACCGTGGCGAGCGCGCCGTCGTGCAGGGGATGTTGATGGGATCGGTCGTCGCCGTGCTCACGGTCATGCTGCTGCTGCTGCAGTTCCTGGACAGCCCCGTCCAGACGGGGATCGGCGGGCTGCGGCCAGACGCGATGGACCGCACGATGGTGATCCTCGACCAGGTCCTCCAGGTGACCGGCGCGGTCGAGCTTCCCTGCGACGCCGGCGGCGTGGCGCTGGGCTGACGCGCCGGGAGGGACCATGAGTCAGGACATCGCGGCGCGCAGCCGCAATCGGCACGAGGTCGTCGCCACGCTCCTGTTGGCCGTGGCCGCCGTCGCCACGGCGTGGGCGAGCTACCAGGCGACGCGCTGGAACGGCGAACAGGCGAGGGCGACCAGCCGCACCAACGCCCTGCGCATCGAGGCCGCCCGCGTCGGCCGGCATGGCGCGGAGCCAGATCGAGATCGACATCGCCGACGTTCATCGAATGGGTCGACGCCGATGTGACCGGTGAGGCAGAGCTGCAGCAGTTCTACCTCCAGCGATTCCGTCCCGAGTTCAAGCCGGCGTTCGACGCCTGGGTCGCCACCGACCCGTTCACGAACCCAGACGCGCCCCCGACACCGTTCGCGATGGAGGAGTACCAACCGGAGGCTCGGGCCGAGGCCGAACGGCTGGATCAAGAGACTGAGGAGTCAGCGGCCGTCGTGAGCCGCAACATCCAGCGTTCCGGCAACTACGTGCTGTGCGTCGTCCTCTTCGCCGTCGCCCTGTTCTTCGCCGGCATGAGCACCAAACTGCAACGCTCTGGCCTGCGCACGATCACGCTCGCCATCGGATGCCTGGTGTTCCTCGGCGCCGCCATCGTGGATGGCGACGTTCCCGGTCAGCTTCGCGTGTCGTCGTGAGACGCAACGGTCGGCACGAGCCGAACTGTCCGTTGGAATCGGTCGTTGTGAGGCGATTCGCTACGGACAGAACGGGCGAATTTCGATCCTCCACTTCGGATGATGACCCGCGGACCGGTTCGACGGTGCACAGTTGAACCGTTGACGAGCGAGGGGGCCTGCCCATGAGTCATGACGAAAGCACGAAGCCGTCGGTCGTCATCGTCGGCGGCGGGTTCGCCGGCGTCGGCTGCGCCAAGGAGCTGGCCAAGCACGACGTCGCGGTCACGCTGCTCGACCGCAACAACTACCACCAGTTCCAGCCGCTGCTGTACCAGGTGGCCACGGCCGAGCTCGCGACGACCGACGTCGCCCGCCCGCTGCGGGCGATCTTCCACAAGGACGACGACCGTCGACGTCAAGCAGCTGACGGTCACCGACATCGATCCGGCGACACGCAGACCGTCACGACGAGCGACGGGCAGACGTTCACCGGCGACTACCTCGTGCTGGCGGCCGGCTCGCGACCCGAACTTCTTCCACACGCCGGGCGCCGAGCAGCACGCCTTCCCGCTCTACACCGTCGACGACGCCACGACGCTGCGCACCCGGCTGTTCGAGGTCTTCGAGGACGCCGACAACGAACCCGGCCCGCATCGACGAGGGCGCGCTCAACATCGTGATCGTCGGCGCCGGACCGACCGGCGTCGAGACGGCCGGCGCCGTCGCCGACCTCGTCAACCAGGTGATGCCGACGG
The DNA here is from genome assembly GCA_963774125.1 of uncultured Acidimicrobiia bacterium. Taxonomy (GTDB): domain Bacteria; phylum Actinomycetota; class Acidimicrobiia; order Acidimicrobiales; family Ilumatobacteraceae; genus JALZMG01. The sequence continues at coordinate 1,008,890 of CAVZDR010000005.1, read as the reverse complement.
CGCTTCCACGACCTCGACGTCAAGCGGACCCGCATCTACCTCGTCGACCACGGCCCGGTCGTGCTCGCCGCCTTCTCCGACAAGGCCCACGACTACGCCGCCGAGAAGCTCGCAGCACATCGGCGTGATCCTGCGCCTCGGCGACCGGCGTCGACGAGGTCACCGCCGATCGAGCGTCACGCTGAGCGACGGCATCGAGATCCTGACCCGCACGGTCGTGTGGGCCGGCGGCATCCAGGCGCCCGAGCTGGTCGGCAAGGTCGGGCTCGCCGCAGGGCCGCGGCGGCCGCCTGACCGCCCGAGCCCGACCTCACCGTCGAGGGCTTCCCCGGCGTCTACGCGATCGGCGACGTGGCCAACATCCCCGACCACGACGGCAACGACCTGCCGCAGCTCGGATCGGTCGCGCTGCAGGCCGGCCGGTGGGCGGCGGACAACATCCTCGCCGACCATCGCCGGCAAGCCGCGGCGAGCCGTTCCACTACAAGGACAAGGGCATCATGGCGATGATCGGCGACGGCGCGGCGATCGCCGAGATGGGCGCCCACCACCACGAGCTGCACGGCCACATGGCGTTCGCCGCCTGGCTCGGCGTCCACGCCTGGCTGATGAGCGGCGTGCGCCAGCGCGTCGACGCGTTCATGTCCTGGGGGTGGGACTTCCTCGGCTCGAGCCGGTCGAGCTCGATCATCGACGACCCCGACGCCGCCCGGATCGACTGGGGCGACGAGGACCGAGACACGAGGAGGCAGATCGACGTGAGCGAGCACTACGACGTCATCATCATCGGCACCGGCGCGGGCGGCGGCACGCTGGCCCACACGCTCGCCGGCGCCGGCAAGCAGATCCTGCTGCTCGAGCGCGGCAACTACCTGCCCCGGGAGATGGACAACTGGGACCCCGAGCCGGTGTTCATCGACGGCAAGTACATCTCCAAGGACACGTGGTACGACGCCGACGGCAAGCCGTTCCAGCCGCAGGTCCACTACAACGTCGGCGGCGCCACCAAGCTGTACGGCGCCGCGCTGTACCGGCTGCGCCCGGAGGACTTCGGCGAGCTCCGCCACGTCGACGGCCTCTCGCCGGCGTGGCCGCTGACCTACGACGACTTCGAGCCGTGGTACTCGAAGGCCGAGTGGCTGTACCAGGTCCACGGCAACGCCGGCGAGGACCCGACCGAAGGGCCCCGCTCCAAGCCGTATCCGTGGCCGGCCGTGTCCCACGAGCCGCGGATCCAGCAGCTCTCCGACGAGCTGGCCGCCGGCGGCTACCACCCGTTCCACGCCCCGTGCGGCATCCTGCTCGACGAGGCCGATCGGGCCAAGAGCACGTGCATCCGCTGCACGTGGTGCGACGGCTACCCGTGCCTCGTCCACGCCAAGGCCGACGCCGAGACGATCGCCGTGCGCCCGATGCTCGACCTGCCGAACGTCACGCTGCTCGTCGACGCCGAGGTGACCCGGCTCGACGACCGACGCCGACCGGGCGCACGGTCACCGGCGTCGTCGTGTCGCGCGGCGGCGACCACGGAGGTCTACAGCGGCGACATCGTCGTCGTCGTCGGCCGGCGCGTCGAACTCGGCGAAGCTGCTGCTGCGGTCGGCCAACGACCGGCACCCCAACGGCCTCGCCAACGGCTCCGACCAGGTCGGGCGGAACTACATGTTCCACAACTGCAAGGCCGATCGTCGCCCTGGCCAAGGAGACCGAACGACACCGTCTTCCAGAAGACCGTCGGGCTCAACGACTTCTACTTCGGTGCGCCCGGACTACGACTGGCCGGCCGGCAACATCCAGATGATCGGCAAGTCCAACGCCGAGGCGATGAAGGGCGAGGAGCCCAAGCTCACCAAGCTGGCGCCCGCACTGGTCGCTGGCCGAGGTCGCCCGCCACGCCCTCGACTTCTGGCTGACCACCGAGGACCTGCCCGAAGCCGGACAACCGCGTCACGGTCGACGGCGACGGCAACGTCCACCTCGCCTACCGCGTCGACCAACGACGAGGAGGCCGATCGCCTCTACCACGAGCTGAAGAAGCTGCTCAACCACGTCGGGCCTGGCCCACCACCACGTGCTCGACAAGAACTTCTACATGCACATGGACATCTCCGTCGCCGGCGTCGCCCACCAGGCCGGGCACGTGCCGGTTCGGCACCGACCCCGCGACGTCGGTGCTCGACGCCAACTGCAAGGCCCACGAGCTCGACAACCTCTACGTCGTCGACACCAGCTTCTTCCCGAGCATCGGCGCCGTGAACCCGGCGCTCACGGCGATGGCCAACGCCCTCCGCGTCGGCGAGCACCTCACCGAGCGGCTCGCCTAGCCGGTTGCGGCGTGAGCTGGGTGAGCCGCCGTAGCGGAGCGGAGGCGGCGAGCTCGGCAGGCGAGGCGAGCAACTTGCTTGTGAGCCGAGCTCGAGAGATCAGTACTCGGGCAGCAACTCGGCGATGATGATCCGCCCGGCCGCCTCGATCAGGGCGAGGTGCGAGAAGGCCTGCGGGAAGTTGCCGAGGTGGAAGCCGGTGTCGACGTCGAACTCCTCGGCGTACAGACCGAGGGGCGAGGCGACGCGCAGCAGGCGCTCGAACAGGTCGCGGGCCCGCTGCTGCTCGCCGACGATCGACAACGCCGACACGAGCCAGAACGAGCAGATGAGGAACGTGCCTTCCTTGCCCGACAGGCCGTCGTCCGTCTCGTCGGTGCGGTAGCGCAGGACGTAGCCGTTCTCCGTCAGGTCCTCGGCGATCGCCATGACGCTGGCATGTGCCCGCTCGTCCGTGACCGGGCAGCAACCCGAAGAGCGGGGCCAGCAGGGTCGACGCATCGAGGGCGTCGGTGTCGTAGTGCTGGCGCAGCACGCCATCGCTTGGTGAGGCCGCGCTCGAGGACGTCGGCCTTGATCTCCTCGGCGGTGGCCTGACCACGTCTCGCGCAGCTGGCGGTCGCCGCGCATCTCGGCCAGCCTGGCGGCTCGATCGAGCGCGACCCAGCACATCAGCTTCGACGAGACGTAGTGCTGCGGCTTGCCCCGCGCCTCCCAGATGCCCTGGTCGGGCTCCGGCCACACCTTCGAGGCGCACGTCCGCCTGCGCCTGACGATCGGCCACAGGCTGCGCGGCAGACGCTGGCTCCGCCGCGAGTGGAGGAGGATCGCGTCGAGGGCCGCCCCGAACACGTCGTTCTGTCGTTGGTTGTAGGCACCGTTGCCGATCCGCACGGGGCGGGCACCGTTGTACCCGCTCATGTGGTCGAGCGTCGGTCTCCGTGAGGTCCCGTCGGCCGTCGATCCCGTACATGATCTGCAAGCTGCCGTCGTCGTTCGGCTCGAGGTCGGCGACGAACTGCATGAACTCGTCGGCCTCCCAGTCGAGGTTGAGCCAGTGCAGCGCCTGCAGTGTGAACGTCGAGTCGCGCATCCAGCTGTACCGGTAGTCCCAGTTGCGCTCACCGCCCGGCGTCTCGGGCAGGCCTGCCGTGAGCGCGGCGACGGTGGCACCTGTCGGCATGTACGTCAGGCCCTTCACGGCGAGTGCCGAGCGCTGGATCGGATCGCGGTATCGATGATCTGGGATGCGCGCCCCGTCGAGCCACCGGCGCCAGAAATCCACCGTGGTCGCGATGCGCAGATCGGCGTCGGCTGCGTCAGCAGGTCCCGACGAGATCCGCCGACCACGACAGCGCGCAGTAGAGGCGATCGCCGCTCGTCAAGATGTGACGGCCGCGCACGCGATCGCCCTCCACGCCGACGCGTAGATCGGTGTGGAGCCGCAGCGTGACGTCGCCGCCGGTCGCGTCGGCGACATGGCCCTCGTCGTCGACGATGCTCCACGTCGCCGGCACCCGCCCGTAGTCGAACACGGGCTCGCAGACGACCTCCATCTCCACGCGACCACTGACGCACTCCGCGACGCGGACCAGCAGGTGTTCGGCGTCATCGTCTGCCGGCGGCCGCGTGTGAGGGGTGACGATGTCGCGGCCGGTGGACGGGCCCATGATGAGCGCATCGCGGACGACGACCCACCCTCGTGGCGTCTTCCACGTCGTCACCAGCACGTTCGTCCCGGGCTCGTAGGTCCGCGCCGTCGGCACGTTGATGCCGAACGGTCCGAACCGGAACGTGCCACAGCCCCGATCGAGCAGGCTGCCGAAGACGCTCGGCGAGTCGAAGCGGGGCACGCACAGCCAGTCGACCGCACCGTCGGCGGCGATCAGGCTGCCGGTGTGGCAGTCCGACAGGAAGGCGTACTCGGCGATCGGCGGGAACGGCGACGGCAGCGCCGCGCTCGCCTGACCTCCGTCGGACTGCGGGTGCGTGCGTGTGCCGGGCTTGCGTGTCGCCATCGGGTCCCTCCAGTGCTGGTCGCCGCTCCATTGGACCAGGATCGAGCCCGGCACGCCATCGCCCGCGACGGATGAAATACGGTCGATGCGGCCGCCGATGCGCCTGGAGGCGTCGGCGTGCCGACCGGGTCGACCTCTGAACGACGGGTCTGGCGCACGCTCAGGCCAGTTTCGATCCCGTCCGGATGACGACGGGGCGGTGACGCCACGCGAAGAGTGGTGTGGTGACCGTTGCCGGCGTGCTCGCGCCGATCCTGGCGGTGGACCCCGTGCCGTGGGCGCGAGCGCAGATGGCCTTCACGCTGGCCTGCCACATCATCCTCGTGCCGCTCGGGGTCTCGTGGGCCTCCATGGCGCTGATCGCCAACTACCGGGGCATCAAGCGCGGCGACGCCGCCGCGCTGCAGCTGGCGCAGCGGTGGTCGAAGTACATGGCGGTCACGTTCGCCGTCGGCGCCGTCACCGGGACAGTGCTCACCTTCGAGTTCGGGCTGCTGTGGCCCAAGTTCATGGGCCAGTGGGGCGAGGCGTTCGGCATCCCGTTCGCCTTCGAGGGGCTGTTCTTCTTCACCGAGGCGATCTTCATCGCCATCTACATCTTCGGCTGGCGCCGCCTGAAGCCGTGGGCCCACTTCTGGACCGGCGTGCCCGTCGTGCTCACCGGCATCCTCGGCAGCGTCAGCGTCGTGGCCGCCAACGCGTGGATGAACTCGCCGGAGGGCTTCACGCTCAACAGCGCCGGCGAGGTGGTCGACGTCGACCCGCTGGGCGGTGATCTTCAACGACGCCATGCCGCTGATGGCCGCCCACATGGTGATCGCGGCCTACGTCGTCGGCGGCTTCCTGATCGCATCGGTCTACGCCGTCGGCATGCTGCGGGGGCGCCGCGACCGCTACCACCGGCTCGGCTTCCTCATCCCGTTCACCGTCGGCGCCATCGCCATCCCGATCCAGATGGGCGTCGGCGACTCGCTCGCCCGCTGGGTCTACAACAACCAGCCGGTGAAGTTCGCCGCCATCGAGCTGGTCCCGGAGACGTCGAGCGACGTGCCCGAGACGTTGTTCGGCCACCTCAACGACGACGGCACCATCAGCGGCGGAATCCCGATCCCCGGGCTGGCGTCGTGGCTGTCGGACCCGAGCACGGGCACGGGCACGGTCATCCAAGGTCTCGACTCGTTCCCCGACGACGAGCGGCCGACCACGCGTCAGGTCAACACGGTGCACCTGGCGTGGGACGTCATGGTCGGCCTCGGCACCATGCTGCTGCTGCTGTCGCTCTGGTACGCGGCGTGCTGGGTGTTCCGCCGGGACATGCCGCGGAGCAGCTGGTTCCTACGCGTCGCGTCGGTGGCCGGCGTCGCGGCGATCATCGCGATGGAAGCCGGCTGGGTCGTCAGCGAGGTCGGCCGGCAGCCGTGGATCGTCTACAACCTGATGACAGGTCGAGGACGCGGCCACCGCCAACACCGGTGTCTGGATCACGTTCATCGTCGTCGCCGTGCTCTACCTCGGGCTGGCGATCACCACGATCCTGATCCTGCGCAAGATGAGCCGAGCGGTTCCGCGAGCGCGACGTGCGCCGACCACGAGGTGCCGTACGGGCCGCGCGGGCCGGACATCGAGACGCCCGGATCCGACGACGTCGTACCCGTGCCATGAGCACCACCGTCGCCGTCGTGCTGCTCCTCGCCGTCACGGCTGTACGCGGTGTTCGGCGGCGCCGACTTCGGCGCCGGGTTCTGGGATCTGGTCGCCGGCGGAGCGACCCGCGGCGAGCGGCCGCGCGAGGTGATCGACCACTCGATCGGCCCGGTGTGGGAGGCCAACCACGTGTGGCTGATCTTCTGCTTCGTCGTGCTGTGGACGGGCTTCCCCGAGGCGTACGCCTCGATCACGCTGACCCTGTTCGTCCCGCTGACGATCGCCGCCCTCGGGATCGTGCTGCGCGGATCGAGCTTCGCGTTCCGCAAGACCGTGTTCCGCACCCGCGACCGCCGCAACTTCGGCGCCGCCTTCGCCGCTGTCGTCGGTGCTCGTGCCGTTCTGCATGGGTGCGATCGCCGGTGCCATCGCCTCCGGCCGCGTGCCGGCGGGGGGCGAGGCCGGGGATCCGTGGTCGAGCTGGCTCAACCCGACGTCGATGCTCGGTGGTGTGCTCGCCGTCGTCGTCGTCGCCTACCTGGCCGTCGGTGTACCTCGTCTGGGACGCGCGACGGCTCGGCGGACGACACCATGGTCGAGTACTTCCGCCGGCGCGCCGTCGGCGCCGCCGTCATCGCCGGGGCGGTGGCCGTCATCGGGATCTTCGTCCTGCGGTCGGATGCCCGCTACCTGTTCGACGAGTTGGCCGGCAAGGCGCTTCCGGTGGTCCTCGCCTCCGCCGTGTGTGGCATCGCCTCGCTCGTCCTGCTCGTGCGCAACGCCGCGCACTGGGCCCGCGTACTCGCCATCGGCGCGGTGGCCACCGTCGTCGGCGCATGGGGCGTGGCCCAGTGGCCCTACATACTCCCGGAGAGCCTGAGGTCTCCGAGGCCGCCGCACCGTCGGGCACGCTCGCCACGCTCCTCGTCGCGGCGCTTGGGCTGCTCGTCATCGTGGTTCCCGGGTTCATCCTGCTGTACGTCCTCGACCAGCGGTCACTGCTGCCGGAAGAGGGCGTGGACTGACGACGCAGCCATGCCAACATCGGACGGTGACGTCCACCGTGTTGTTGTGCTCCGATGGGTCCGACCTGGCGCTGTCGGCCCTGTCTCGGGGCTTTCCGCTGCTCGCCTCTGCCGATCGCATCGTGGTCGCCACCGTGGTCGACGTCGTTCATCCGATGGACGTCGTCGGCACCGGGATGGCCGGTGGTGTGATCAGCCCGGACGTCGCCGAGCGCATGGATGCGGAGCAAACAGAGGCGGGACGACGCGCGCTGGACGCCACGGCTCAGCACCTCGGGCTGAGCGGTGCCGAGACCGTCGTCCTGACGGGCGGCGCCGGGCCGGCGCTCTGCGAGCTCGCCGCGTCACTCCCGGCGACGGTGATCGTCGTCGGCACACGGGGTATGGGCGGGCTGCGCCGCGCCGTCCTGGGATCGGTCTCCGATCACATCGTGCGCAACGCGCCCGTGCCCCGTCCTCGTGTGCGGCGCCGAGTAGCGGGCCGTCACGCGGGCGGGATGAGCACGGTGTTGATGGCGTGAACGATGCCGTTCGACGCTCCGAACTGCGTGCCGAGCTGTCCACCGTTCACGGTGATCGCGCCGGCGACCTCGACGTTCAGCAGTGAGCCCTGCTGGCTGCGCAGCTCACCCGTTCGGAAGTCCTGATTCGTGAGCACGCCTTCGTCGGCATCGACGGCGTGGTAGGCGATGAGTGACGGGAGCGCAAGCTCGTCCTGCCACTGGGCAAGCTCCTCCTCGCTCATCGCCGCGAACGCGTCGTTCGTGGGGGCGAACAGTGTGAACGGTCGAGGTGGCGCGGCCAATTCGCGATCGAAGCCGACGGACGTGGCCAGCTCGAGGAATCGCGAGAACTGCGGGTTCTCCGCCAACACATCCAGCATCGTCGGCTCGTCTGGTGGCGGCGCCTCGGTGGTCGGTGGAGCCGGGGCGGCGGTGGTGGATGGCGGTGGGGGCGGTGGCGGCGGCGCCGTGGTCACCACCGGGGGTGCCGTGGTCACCACTGGTGGCGCCGTCGTCGGCGGCGGTGGCGGCGGTGGCGGTGGTGGCGGCGGCTCGGGCGGGGTCACGCTCTGTTGGCCCCTGGCGTAGATGGCGCGCAGCGTGGCGAGATCGAGCAGGCCCGTCTCGGGCACGCCCAGGTCGCGTTGGAACGCCCGCACGGCCGCGATCGTCGCCTCGGAGTACCGGCCGTCGATCGGTCCGTCGTAGTAGCCGAGCGCCTGCAGCTCGCGCTGGAGGTCACTGATGCTCAGGCTCAGCAGGGCGGCCGCGTCGCCGAAGCGGGCGCGGAACGCCGCGTCGGTCTCCGCGTCCCAGGCTCCGGTCTCGGGCACGCCGAGCTCCCGCTGCAGGCTGCGCACCGCTTCGGCGGTGGCTTCGTCGAACACGCCGTTGACGTCGCCGTCGTAGAAGCCGAGCAACCGCAGCGCCTGCTGGAGCTGCGCGGTGAAGACGGCGGCGGCGAGAAGCTGGTCGGCTCGTTCGGCGAGCAGGTCCACCTCGTCGGTGCCGATCTCGACGAGGACGCCGGAATCGACGACCCACGTCGTCAACCGGCCGCGCGCCACGTCGCCGGTCTCGTCGATGTCGAGCGGCCCGCTCGGCCCGGTGTAGTTGATGTCGTCGCCGGCCGCGAGCAGCTCCGCACAGTGGGCGTACGTCGAGCACTGTGACCCGCCCGACGTGACCGCCACGATCTGACCGCCGACCTGCACCGGATCGGCCGAGCCGCTGGCGAGAACGGCGAGGGCGATCGTGATCGCGCAGTCGTACATCTGCGCCCCGTACAGCGTGGAGTCCTCGGGCGCCAGCGCCGCAGCGAGGCGCTGCGTGAAGGCACGGTCGCCGGTCTGGGCGATCACCGTGAGGCCGCTGGCGCGCGTCGGATCGTCGGGGAACGTGATGGAAGCGACGTCCGGGAACGAGAGACCGTCGAGGCCGACGATCTGCTCGACCGGGTACCCGGCCTCGACGAGCTGGGCGACGAGCGTCGGCCCCTCGTCGTAGGACACCAGCACGACACGATCAGGAGGTGCGGCGATGACCGTGCCGACTTCCTCTTCGAACTGCTCCCGATACGAGGGATACAGGATCGTCTCGACCGTTGCGCCGCGTGCTGTCAGGTGGGCGGCCAACTCGCCAACGAGCTCGGCGCCGTAGATGTCGTCACGACCGAGCACGGTGACCGTGGCGGGCGGTGGCGTCTCGTCGTCGGCCGGCGCCATGACCCGGTTGGCGATCACCGGCGCCGCCGCGTCGTCACTCAGCGCAGTGCGGAAGAACGTACTGGCGAGGTTGTCGGAGGTGACGGTGGCCGCCGTCGCTGAGGCGGAACACCCGAGCAGGTGGCGCTCGGCGAGGAGCGGCACGACGAGGCTGGCGCTGCCCGAGCCGATCGGTCCCACGATGGCGTTCGTGCCCTCGGCCTGGAAGGCGTCGAGGTTGGTCTCGAGCGGCTCGTCCGACACCTCGTCATCGCGGATCGAACGGACGGGCCCGCCGAGCAGCCCGCCGGCCGCATTGATGTCCTCGATGGCGAGCGCGAGCGCCTGCTCCTGGCTCGGCACGAAGGGTGCGAGCTGACCCTCGCCGGGGGCGAGGAAGCCGAACGTGTAGGTCGGTTCGGCTTCCGGTTCGATCGCCGGCTCCGTCGAGTCGGTCTGCGCCTGGGTCGTCGTCGTCCTGCGGACCGTCGAGCTCGTCGTGTCGACGGCGTCGTCGTCATCGCCTGAGCACGCCGTCAGGAGCAGTGCCCCGGCGAGCATGACCCGTCTGATCCCTCCCATGCGGCCTGTGACTCTGCCACACCGGTGGTGGCTAGTTCTTTGTCAGCGTTGTGGTGGCACGGTCAACCAAGTCGCTGACCCAGGCCGAACAAACGCGCGCTCGGGCTCGGCAACGCGCCCGCCCCGCATCCCAGCCGCGCCGCAGTGCCCCGCTCGACCCACTGACGGAACCGCGCGAGCTACGTCTTGCCGCACACTCCGTGGAACCACCTGCGCCTCGACCGGATCGACGGGTACGGCTCCGACTACACGCCGCGACCGTTCACGCTCGAGCGCGTGCGCGTCGTCAACGCGGCGGCCAAGGTCTGCTACCGGATGCCGCCGCAAGGACCGTGGGAGGCGGCCGCTCCGGCTGGACCGTTCGACGAGCCCGGTTTGGTGTACTGCTGGGAGAAGTTGAATCCCGGCTACTGGGATCTCTCGGAGTGGACCGGCGGGACCGTCAGGGTGACGTTCACCGAGGGTGAGGACGCCATCTGGGGTGTCGATGACATCCGCATGGGATGACGTTCACGCCGCAGGCGCCGTGCGCCATGGCCGCTCGAACGGCAGCCGCCAGGCGTTCGGCGCGATCAGCTGGTGGATGGCGTTCGGTCCCCACGGCCCCAGGCGCATACGACCGCACCGGCGGTGGCGACTCCAGGAGCGGGTGTCGACAGCTCCCAGAGCCGCTCGATGCTCTCGGAGTTGTTGAAGAGCGTGTGGTCGCCGCTCATGGCGTCGTGGATCAGCCGCTCGTACGCCTCGAGCACGTCGCCGTGCCAGCCGGTCTCGTGCAGCGAGAACTGCAGGCTCAGCTTGTCGAGCTTCATGCCGGTGCCCGGACGCTTGCCGTAGAACGACAGCGAGAGCTTGGACGCATCGGCGAGGTCGAACGTGAGGTGGTCGGGGCCGAGGGCGCCGACGCCCGAGCCGGCGGGGAACATGCTCCGCGGCGGCTCCCGGAAGGCGATGGAGATGATGCGGGCACCCTCGGCCATGCGCTTCCCGGTGCGCAGGAAGAACGGCACGCCGGCCCACCGCCAGTTGTCGATCTCGCAGCGCAGGGCGATGAACGTCTCGGTGTCCGAGCCTGGGTTCACGCCGGGTTCGTCGCGGTACCCGACGTACTGCCCGCGCACGACGTTGTGCGGCTCGATGGGTCGCATCGAGCGGAACACCTTGTTCTTCTCCTCGGCGATCGCCCGTGGTTCCAGCGTCGGCGGGCGGCTCCATCGCCATGAACGCGAGGACCTGGAACAGGTGGGTGACGACCATGTCGCGATACGCGCCGGTCGCCTCGTAGAACCCGGTGCGGACGCCGACGTCGAGTGTCTCGGGGACGTCGATCTGCACGTGGTCGATGTGGGCGCGGTTCCAGATCGGTTCGAACAGCCCGTTGGCGAAGCGGAAGGCCAGGATGTTGAGTGCCGCCTCCTTGCCGAGGAAGTGGTCGATGCGGAAGATCTGGTCCTCGGTGAACGTCGAATGGAGTGTCGCGTTGAGCGCCCGTGCGCTGCGGAGGTCGGTGCCGAACGGCTTCTCGATGATGATCCGCGACCGCTCGGCGAGGCCGGCCTGGCCGACGGTGCGAACGACGTCGTCGGCCGCCTGCGGCGGGACGCTGAGGTAGTGCAGCCGGCGCGGCACACCGTGCAGCTCACGCTCGGCGACGGCGACCGCCGCCGCCAGACCCTTCGCACCGCTGCGTTGGTCGACGTAGGTCAGCTTGCGGGCGAAGGCATCCCACTGCTCGTCGTCGAACGTCTGGTTGGCGAACTCGTCGCAGGCCTGGCGCGCCAGCTTGCGGAACACGTCGTCGTCGAGGTCGTCGAGCGACGTGCCGACGATCCGGAACTCGGGCATCAGGCCCGCTTGGGACAGCCGGAACAGGCCAGGCAGCAGCTTGCGGCGGGCCAGGTCGCCCGTCGCGCCGAACAGCACGATCACGTGCGGCGTGAGGGGCGACATCAACGACGGATCGGTGTCGCGTAGATGATTGCGCCGGTTCATGACTGGCTCCGGGAGAGGTGCAGCCGCCGGCTCGACGCGAGCGGAACGTCGGGCCGGCGGCTGCGGGTTGGGGGGTCTAATACGCAGCACGCGCCGACTGTCGCGCCGGCACCGTCGGGGTCAGCGAAGAACGTGCCGCGGCCGCTGGCCGAGAAGGAGCACACGTAGACGGCGGGCTCCCAGCTGTTGTTCGTCAGCTCGTGGTGGTCGTCGGTCGGGATGAACAGCGTCTCGCCGGCCCGCAGCTTGAAGGTCGTGTCGCCGCTCGTGACGTCGCACTCGCCCTGCAGCATGTAGACGATCTCCTGGGCGGCGGTGTGCCAGTGCGTCGGGTTCGTCTTGCCGGGGTTGATGTGGACGATGCCGAAGCTCTGCTCGCTGCCGTTCTTCACGCTGTCGTCGACGACCCACTTGACGGCGCCCCAGTCGTAGACGACCGGGGCGATCTCGTCGATGTTGATGATTCCGAGTTCCACGGGGGATGCTCCTCTTGCTCGATGTGTTGCTGGCGACAGGGTGCGGATGGCGCCGCCCGGGCGCTTGGAGAAGTCCGGGAGATCCGGTGAAAACGCCCGGGCGAGCCCGAACGTCACGTCGCCGCGGTGAGCGCTTCGACGGCCATGATCGCCTGCGGTCCTGCCGCGGCGGTGTTCGTCTGCACCGCCACGGTCGTGCCGGTCTCGAGGTGGTAGCCGATGTAGGAGTTCTGCGCCTCGCCGGTGCCCATGTGGCCGATGACGGTCATGCCGTCCATGCCGTAGCGCTCGAGCCCGAGGCCATAGCCGTGGTCGATGCCGAACTGTGAGAGGTCCTCGGCGGGCACGAAGGCCTCCATGGCGGCCTCGCGACTCCGGTGTGAGCAGCGTGCCGTCGCGCAGGGCGGCGTCGAACAGCAGGAGGTCGCGGCCGGTGGACTGCAGGCCACCAGTCGCCCCGCCGATCGAGGGGTGAGAGCCGAACGTCCAGTCGACGAAGGCGCCGTCGATCAGCTTGTAGCCGACGGGGCGGTCCTCGCCGACGTAGCTGGTGCTGGTCATCCCTAGCGGTCGGGCGATCCTCGTCTGGACCTCGTCGTACCAGGGGTTGCCGGTCACCTGCCTGATGATCTCGCCGAGCGCGATGTAGTTGGTGTTCGCGTAGCGGTGCGGGCCACCCGGCTCGCCGTAGCGCCCGGAGGCCTCGGCGACGGCGATCAGCTCGGCCGGCGCCCACTCGCGGGCAAGGTCGCCCTGCACGGCGGGATCGTCGAGGTACTCACCGAGCCCGCTGGTGTGCTGGAGGAGCTGGCGAGGCGTGATCCGGTCGGCGCCGGGAAGGTCGGGGAAGAACCCGGCGATCGGGGCGTCGAGGTCGAGGCGACCTTCGTCGACGAGCTGCAGGGCGACGACCGCGACGAACGTCTTGGTCGCGCTGCCGATGTTCCACGGGATGTTGACGTCGACGGGCGGGCTGCCCGGGTCGACGGACTGCGTGCCGGACGTGACCTCGGTGATCGTGCCATCCGGATCCTGCAGCGTGATGCGGGCGCCGACGAACTCGCCGGCGGCGCGGTGTGACTCGAGGATCCCACGCAGCTGCTCCTGGCGGACGGGGTTGGTGGGCAGGGGGCGCAGGTGCCTGCGTGGTCGAGGGGGACGCCGTCGTGGACGGCGCAGTGGTCGTCGGCGACTCCGGCGTGGTCGGAGCGACGGTCGTGGTCGGCGCGACGGTCGTCGGCGACGTCGCCGCATCGTCATCCGATGCACATGCGGCGCCGACCAGCACGATGCCGGCGGTGATGAGGATCAAGGAACGCTTCATGGGTCGATCGTGCGGATCGCCGGCTCCGGCGTCGTCGGCCTGCGGACCGCATGTCTCAGCGCCCACGTACATCTCTGGATGTATGCAGAAGTGACCCGGGGGCCGACGACCGCAGCCGGCCCGGAGCGCACCGTGGCGGCATGGAACTCCTGACACTTCCCAGCACCGACCACCAGCGGGTCGACAGCCCACCCCAACCCCCCGCCGCCCGCACCGTCGAACGCCGTCAAGGTCTACGGGAAGGGCGACACCGCCGTGCGCGCCCTCGACGGCGTGAGCGTCGACTTCGCCGCCGGCGGCTTCACCGCCATCATGGGCCCCTCGGGCTCCGGCAAGTCGACGCTGCTGCATGCCGTCGCCGGCCTCGACGACGCTGACCTCGGGCCACGTGTTCATCGGCGACACCGACCTCACCCGCCTGCGGCGACAAGGCGCTGACCACGCTGCGCCGGGACCGCATCGGCTTCGTCTTCCAGGCCTTCAACCTGGTGCCGACGCTCACCGCCATCGAGAACATCACGCTGCCGATGGCGCTCGCCCATCGCAGGCCCGACAAGCAGTGGCTGCGACTGGTCGTCGACACCGTCGGCCTCGGCAACCGCCTCGAAGCACCGTCCGAGCGAGCTGTCCGGCGGGCAGCAGCAGCGGGTCGCCGTGGCCCGGGCGCTGGCCGGCGAGCCCGAGATCATCTTCGCCGACGAGCCGACCGGCAACCTCGACAGCCGCAGCGGCGCCGAGATCCTCTCGTTCATGCGCCAGGCCGTGCGGGAGCTCGGCCAGACCATCGTCATGGTGACCCACGACCCGGTGGCCGCCAGCTACTCCGACCGGGTCGTCCTCCTCGCCGACGGCCGGATCGTCGACGAGATCGCTCGCCCCCACGCCCGATGCGGTCTCGACCGCATGAAGCAGATCGGACGCTGACATGTTCTCCCTGACCCTCAAGGGCCTGTGGGCCCACAAGCTGCGCTACGCGCTCACCGGCCTCGCCGTCGTCCTCGGCGTGGCCTTCATGGCCGGCACCATGGTGCTGACCGACACGATGGAGAAGACCTTCGACGAGGTCTTCGAGTCGGCCAACGACGGCACCGACGTGATCGTCCGCCGCGACGCCGCCATCGACGGCGAGCTGGCGACCACCCGGGACCGCGTCGACGCCGGCGTCGTGGACCGAGTCGCCGCCGTCGACGGCGTCGAGGTCGCCCGCGGCTCGGTCCAGGGCGCTGACCCAGCTCGTCGAGGCCGACGGCACGCACGACGGCGACCGACGGACTCGGCGTGACCGATCGGCGCCAACTGGATCGACGACGAGCGGCTCAACCCGTTCTCGCTGTCGTCCGGTCGGGCTCCGCCGGCCGCCGGCGAGGCCGTGATCGACGCGAACACCGCCGAGGAGCAGGGCTGGGCCGCTCGGCGACCCGGTCCGGGTGCTGACCAAGGCCGGACCGACCGAGCTGACGCTCGTCGGCATCGCCACCTACGGCGAGCTCGGCGGGGTGCCCGGGTCGTCGCTGGTCGCCACCGACGACGCCACCGCCCAGCGGCTCTTCGCCGAGCCGGGCCGCTACGACAGCGTGCTCGTCGCCGGCGCAGCCGGCGTGACGTCGGCCGAGCTGGCCGACGCGGATCGAGGCGGCGGTCGCTTCGCCCGGCTCGGGCCTCGAGGCGCTCACCGGCGCGCAGGACACCGCCGACAAGCAGGCCGACTTCGCACGAGGACCTCGCCTTC
The DNA here is from genome assembly GCA_963774125.1 of uncultured Acidimicrobiia bacterium. GTDB lineage: Bacteria > Actinomycetota > Acidimicrobiia > Acidimicrobiales > Ilumatobacteraceae > JALZMG01. The sequence continues at coordinate 993,570 of CAVZDR010000005.1, read as the reverse complement.
TTCGACCAGTTCCTGATGGCGTTCGCCTACGTCGCCCTGTTCGTCGGGACGTTCATCATCTACAACACCTTCTCGATCGTGGTCGCCCAGCGGATGCGCGGAGCTCGCCATGCTGCGGGCCATCGGCGCCCGCCGCGGCCAGGTGCTGCGCTCGGTGGTGCTGGAGTCGGTCGTGGTCGGCGTGGTCGCCGCCGCCGTCGGTCTGGCGGCCGGCATCGGGCTGTCGTTCGGGCTGCGGGCGCTGCTCGCCGCCGGCGGCCTCGACATCCCGGACGGCTCGCTGGTCGTGTCGTCGGCGACGATCACGACGGCGCTCGTGGTGGGCGTGGTCGTCAGCGTGCTGTCGGCCGTGGTGCCGGCGGTGCGGGCCAGCCGGGTCCGTCCGATCGCGGCCCTGCGCGACGTGGCCGTCGACCGCTCTGGGTCGTCGCTCTGGCGGGCTGGCGTTCGGGCTGCTGCTGACCGGCGCCGGCGTGGCGTCGTTCGCCGTCGGGCCTGTCGGCGTCGGGCCAGGACGGCCTGCCGCTGATCGGCCTCGGCGCGGTGACGACCGTGATCCTCGGCGTGTTCACGCTCGGCCCGGTGCTGGTCGGCCCGGCCGTCGCGGCTGCTCGGCATGCCGACGCGGCTGTTCGGCGTCACCGGCACGTACGCCCGCAAGAACGCCCGCCGCAACCCCAAGCGCACGGCGGCCACCGCGTCGGCGCTGATGATCGGCGTCGCCCTGGTCGGGTTCATCACGATCCTCGCCGCGTCGACGAAGGACTCGATCGCAGTCGGCCGTCGACCGACTCGTTCCGGGCCGACTACGTCGTCGAGTCCGGCTCGTTGACCCAGGGCTTCGCCACCACCGTCGAGGACGACCTGCGAGGCCGTCCCCGGCGTCGACCTGATGTCGCCCGTGCGCTCGGCGCCGGCCGAGGTCGACGGGTCGACCACCGACGTGATGGCGGTCGACACGGCCGTGATCGACGAGCTCTACGACCTCGAGGTCACGCGTGGCTCGATCGCCGTCGGTGCACGGTGACGCCGTGGCGGTCACGGCCGACAAGGCCGAGGACGACGGACTGTCGGATCGGCGACCGCGTGCCGTTCCGGTTCGCCGACGGCCGGGACCGTGCCGCTGACCGTGCAGGCCGTGTTCGACGGCAACGCCATCGGCGGCGAGGCGAGCTGGATCGTCGGCCTCGACACGTTCGAGCAGCACGTCGCCGATCAGTTCGACCGCCGGGTGTTCGTGCTCGGTCGACCCCGGGCTGCCGGCGGCGGAGTCCCGGGCGGCGCTCGATGCGGCGCTGACCGCGTGGCCCAACGCCGAGCTGCAGGACCAGGCCCAGTTCAAGGAGGACATCACCGGGCAGATCGACCAGATGCTGAACCTGATCTACGGCCTGCTGGCGCTGGCCGTGGTGATCGCCCTGATCGGGATCGCCAACACGCTGGCCCTGTCGGTGCACGAGCGGACCCGTGAGCTCGGGCTGCTGCGGGCGATCGGCATGCACCGCCGCCAGCTCCGCCGGGCGGTCCGGTGGGAGTCGCTGCTGATCGCCGTGCTCGGTGCCGGCGCTGGGCGCGGTGCTGGCCATCGGTGGGGCGTGGGGCGTCGTCAGGGCGCTCGACGACCAGGGCGTCACGCAGCTGACGCTGCCCACCGGGCAGCTGGCGGTGATCGTCGCCATGGCCGGCGTCGCCGGCGTGCTGGCCGCGACCGGCCCGGCCCGGCGGGCCGCCAAGCTCAACGTGCTGGAGGCGATCACCAGCGAGTAGTCACCGAATCCAGTACGTCACGCTTCAGCGTGAGGGAAGCAGCCGTCGTCGGCCAATTCCCTCACGCTGACGTCGTTCCAGGCCGGGATTGACGTTGCTCCGGACGGGGCTGATGATCGAGGTCACGGCTCCGACGTCGACGGTTCGGGAGGAAACATGAGCAGAAGCGATCGCGTCAGGCAGCGCATCGATGACCTGAACGCTCGCGACTTCGTCAGCGGCAGGAAAGGAGTTCGCAGACAACGTGAAGTTCCACGCCCCAGGCCTCGGTCTCGAAGTCGAAGGACGTGACATCGTGAACCAGCACATCCGTGAGTTCGTAGAACAAGCTGACGTCCGCTATGACGTCGAAGACGTCGTTGAGCATGGGCCGTTCACCGTGGCCTTCACCCGCTCGAGCGGGACGCTCGACGGCCAGCGGATGACGTGGCAGCTGTGCCAGGTGCTGCGCTACGAGCGCGAGCAGATCGTCGAAACGTGGTCCTCCGCGGCGGCGAGCCGCAGCCGGTCTGAACGCGCCAGCTGGTCAAGGGCAACCGGGCCACGGCAGCGAGCCGACCTGCTCCAGGAACGCGACGAGGTTGATCGCCTCGACCGGTTCGCGTGCGGTCTCCATCTCCTGCGTTGTCTGCCAGCCTGACCAGAACAGGATGGCGGCGATCCCGATCGAACGCTGCACCGCCTCGAGCTGCAGGGCCACGGCGTCGGGCAGCGTGGCGTCGCGATTGCTCGAGGATCCGCCGTTGAAGACCCAGAAGCTGATGGTGGGCACCATCGGGATCCGACCACCGTCGCTGCGAGTGAGCTCCAGCGAGCCTTCGAGCGCCTGCCGAGTGGATCTGGAGATCCACTGCTGAACGGTCGCCGTATCGTCGTCGGCGATTCCGAAGCGGTGGAAGAGCACGGGACAGAGGAACTCGAGCTCGTCGTACATCCCCTGATGGCCGGCCTCACGGTATCCCGTCATCCGGCGCTGGAAGCCCGAGGAGTCGCGGCCCTTACCGTCCGGGACGATGACCTGGTACAGCCCGAGCCTCAAGCGGGGAACCTGCGTGGCCTGCAACTCCTGCCGGGCGATGTGGATGCGCTCTCGGTAGGCGCGGATGAGCGAAGCCAGCTCGGCGCCCTCGAAGTCGCCGAGGTGGCGCGGGGCGCACTTCTCCGGCTCCATATCGAGGATCACGAGGTCGTCGGCACGAGGCAGGTGGTGGACGGCGAGGAAGTTGCTGAAGGCGCCGCGAATCGCCGCCGGCCTCGTCGCAACGAACTCCTCCCTCGATACGCCCTGCCCGCTGAGCGTCGCCCGCCCCGACAGCGTGACGGCACGATTCGAGACGTGCAGCATCGTCAGCCCGTCGAGGAGGCGCTTGCCTGCGTAACGGTTCTGCAGTGAGAAGCGGAAGTCACACGTCGCCGATCCCGGCAACCCGTCGTCCACGGTCATCTCGACCTCCATCAGGCGGCCCCACCCCAGTATGAACCTTTGGGCCAACCGACGAGTTTCACCGTGGCGCGACGTCCAACGTGCATGTCGATCGCCACGCTCGCCCCGCCGTCGTTCGTTCCCGCTACACAGCCCAGCCGAGTTGCTGACCTCTCCCGGCGCGAGCGGGAGGTGCTCTCCCTCATGGCGCAGGGGCGGTCGAACCGCGGCATCGCCCGCGACCTGCTCGTGTCGGAGGGTGCCGTCGAGAAGCACGTCGCCAGCATCTTCTCGAAGCTCGGCCTCGCGCCGTCACCGGTCGTCCACCGGCACGTGACGGCGGTGATCGCATACCTGTCCGACCGCTGACGCCGCCCGCCGGCCTCAGACGTCGAGGACACCGTCGATCACGAGCAGGACGCAGGCCACCGCGGCAGCTGCGCTCACGAGGCGGGCGACCCACATCACGCCGACGCGACCGGCGCCCTCTGCGGGCACGACGGCGGCGAGCCCAGCGAGCACGGCGATCGTGATTACGAGCGCGATCCCCAGTACGCCGAGCATCCCATCTGCGGCCGCACCGATCGCCAGGAGAACCGCCGCCGGCGAGGCAACAAGAGGGATGCCGACCGGGATGATCGCCGCTCGCCAGCCGGGCAGCGCCGGGTCCGGCGACGGTGGGCGGGCGACCATCCTGAACAGCGCCGCCACAGCGGCGACCGCCCCGACGGCGATGCGTGCCACGGGCGCCGACACGTCGAGAAGGTCGAGCAGCGGGTCACCGAGCAGCCCGGCCACGAGCACGACGACCGACACGACGAGCCCGCCGAGCGCACCGAGCGCCGCCCGCTCGCGGCCGCTCTCTCGACGGGGCGTGCCGACCGCTGCGTACAGCAGCGTTGAGCGTCGCCACCAGCGCCAGCAGCCACAGCCAACGAGACGGTGCGTCGTCCTCGCCGATGATCGACTGCGCCTCGACGATCGGGATGGTGCGGAGCAGGCGCCGAGAGGGCGTGCTGCTGGTCGTCCATCCGCGTCACGCCGTCGCGGAACCACGCGCCGTCGCACCCGCTCGGGGTCGTGGCGCGCGCGCCGCCTCGTCGCCGTCGCGCCTGCGCGTCGATCGCCAGGCCGGCGATGCACGCGGCCCGCTCGGCGATCGGCGTGCGCAGCGTCGGCGAGCCGCGGGTCGGCTTCCGCGACGTGCCACAGCCCGGTCAGCGCCTCGCCCGACGACGCCGTAGCCGCCGCCGCGCGGCGACGAACGTGCCACGCACGAGCGACGCCCCACGGGCCGGCTTGCTGGCTGACCCACCGCACCTGGCCGCCGAACAAGGCCGGCCTGCTGCTCGGCGTACGCCACCTCGTCCTCGGTCAGCGGACGGTCGCGGTGGCGCTCCGGGAAGTCCACCGTCTCGGCCAGCCCGTACGCCGCCCAGTGGTCGCGGTACAGGAGGCCAGTGGTCCTCGACGTCGTCACGCGCTGGTCGCCAGGTAGTCGCCGATGCGGTCGGCCGCCTCGCCCCACCCCTCGTCGGGGAACAGGCGGTGGAGCCGGGCCAGCGCCCAGTACGCCTCGCCGGTGAAGTACTTCGAGTAGAGGCCGGGCGACCGGCTCACCGGTCGTCGTCGTCGTACTCGGCGAGGACGGCGCCCGACGGCTCGGTCTGGGCGGCGAGGAACCGGCCGAGCGCCGCATCAAGTCGTCGTCGTCGGTCGTCGCCGGTGAGCAGCGCGCCGCTCGACGAGCCCGGCGGCGAGCAGGGCCGTGGCCCCGACGGCGGTGCGCCCGTCGAACGTGACGGCGGCCCAGTCCGTCGCGCTCGAGCCAGGCGGTCGCGCGGCCCAGTCGACGCCGCGGTCGGCGCTCTCCAGCGCGCCGGGGATGCCCGCCGTCGCCGCCTGGTACAGGCCCATGATCGCGCCGGCGTGGCGGACGATGTTGTAGTCGTCGAGCACCGTGTCGGTCGCCCGGCGTCGTACTGGTACAGCCACGTGCCGTCGGCGTTCTGGTTGCGGGCGAACCAGTCGACGGCCTCGGTGGCGGCCGCCTGCAGTCATCGGCGCGTGACGTCCGGGCAGTGCTCGGGTGGCGCCACCACGCCGAAGGCGACGACGGCCGCGACGAGCAGCGACGACCGCCGGCGAACAGCGATCGCCGCCAGCGGGTCGCGAGCGGATCAGCCGACCCTCGGCACCTGCGATGGCGCGCCGGGCGGCGTCGGTGCGCGGCGGCGTCGGGCGCCGGCAGCAGCGACGTGGGCAGCGCGCACCAGGCCGTCAGCGGCAACCGGCTGAGGACGAAGCGCGACGGCGCGGCGGCCGTCAGCGAACGCTGCCGTCACGGTCGACGACGCTGCACGGGCGAGCCCGGGGGACCGGCGCGATGCGGAAGCGGGCGAGCCAGTCGAGCGCGCGCACGCCGGCCGTACCAGCGTGCGATGGCGGCCGACGGTCGGGTCGACGACGAGCACCCGGTCGCGCGTCGACGGCACCGCCCAGATCACGAGGGCGGCGACCGCGAGGTACGAGAACACCTCCACCGGGCCGTGAGCTCGATCGCGACGTGGAAGCACGACGGCGACCCACACCGCGGCGTAGCGGGTGCGCCGCCACCACAGCCCGAACGCGATGAACAGCTCGGTGAGCACGATCACCTTCGCCGCGACGGTGTGGAACGACCGGTCGGCAGCACGGCGATCGACCCAGTCGGGCAGCGCGCGCGCCTCCAGCCGGTCGCGGCGCGCACCACCCGGTGCCAGGTCACCGTGCCGCCGAACCAGTCCGGGTCGACGAGCTTGCTGAGCCCGGACGCGCCGTAGACGACCGACGCCTCGAAGCGCAGCAGCAGGAGCGGCCACGCCGGCGCCGTCGTCGGCAGCGCTGGCAGCCCACGCGGGCCCGCCGCCAGGCGTCGACCGAGAGCTCCCGCCCGCACGGCGCCACCGCGAGCGCGGCCGAGCACGATGACCAGGTAGGCGCGGTTGTTGTGGACGTGGGTCGTCGACAGGAAGAGGTTGTAGGTGACGACCGCGAACGTCGTCGCGTCGCGGCCCGGGTGAGCAGACCGACCGTCATCGCGACCGCGGCCACGCGCACCGACCACAGCACGCCGACGTACACGGCGCGCGGCAGCTCCGGGATACCACGCCGCGTACGGCTCGTAGAACGTGTCCCGGTAGATCCGTCCCGTGCGCCGCGGCGGCGAGGAACGGCCGGAGGTGGAGCAGCGACGATCGGGCCGACCAGCACCCGCAGCAGCGCCAGCGCGCGCATGCTGACCGGGCGGCCGAGCAGCTCGTCGAAGCGGGCGACGGCCGCCAGCGCAGCTCACGGCGCGACGTCCCGCTCGACGCTGCGCAGGACGACGACCTCGGGTCGGTCGGTGTTGTGCCAGTCGTGACGGTGGCCTCGAGGTACTGCGTCTCGGTGTCGCGCGGGGTGTGGTCGGCGACCCAGTCGAGCGCCGCGTCGAGGAAGGCGAGCTGGTTGTCGAGCCCGGCGTCGGCGTGGTGGCGCACCGCGGGGCGTCGACAGCCCACGGCCGTCGACGAGGTCGCCCCACCGGTAGCCCGCCCACGGCTCGTCGACCGGCACCCGTCGCCCGTCGGCCGTCGACGCGGACGACCTCGGCCCGCCACGTGCTCGACTCCGGGAACATCTGGAAGGCGAACTCCTTGTGCGCCGACCAGTAGCCCCGCGCGACGAAGAACGCCTGGGCGGCGACGACCGCCACGACGGCGACGCGCCGCCCGACGATCCGCGCCCGCGAGTTCATCTCCCGGAGATTGCCACGACCGCAACGGGCGGCGGCCGCGTGGAGCAGCTTCGACTCCCGTTCGGTGTCATCCGTGACACCAATCGGGAGTCAGAAACCAGGGGTGACTGGGCGGCGCACGCGGGCTGCCACTTCGGTCACGGTCAGCACGACGAAGAACTGGGCGACGGCGACGCCGGCGACGGTGGCCGACGCGGCCGTGTCGGCGTGGTAGCTGACGGCCAGGCCGACCACGACGGCCAGCCAGCCGAGGCCGACGGCGACGAGCATGGCCAGCGGGCAGCCGGCGCACGATCAGCACCGCCGTTGCCGGCGGGGCGACGAGCAGCCCGAACACGAGCAGCGTCCCGACGGCGCGGAAGCTGGCGACGACCGACAGTGCCAGCAGCGTCAGCATGGCGGCGTGGGCCAGGCCCGGGCCGCAGCCCGAGCGACGTCGCCTTCTCGGCATCGACGGCGAGCGCCAGGAACGCCCGGTGTCCGAGCAGCGACGCCGAGCGATGGTCAGCGCGAGCACGATCGCCGCCAGCCGGAGATCGCCGGTCTGCACGCCGAGGATGTCGCCGAACAGGAACGACGTGAGGTCGCCGGCGTAGCTGTCGGCTCGCGGCTGATGATGATCACGCCGAGCGCCAGCATGCCGACGAACAGCAGCCCGATGCCGTGTCGTCGGACAGCCGGGTCGTGCGGTGCACGAGGTTGACGCCGCCGACCATCACCACGGCGCTCGAGCGCCGCGCCGAGCGTCAGGTCGATAGCCCCAGAGGGCGGCCAGCGCGATGCCGGGAAGCACGCCGTGGGCCAGCGCGTCGCCGAAGAAGGCCAGGCCTCGCACCACGACCCACGTCCCGATGAGGGCCGTCGTCGTCGCGGCCAGCAGCCCCCCGAGCAGCGCCCGCTGCGTGATGCTCGGAGGCGAAGGCGTCGGTGAAGAAGTCGATCAGCTCAGCGCTCCCACGATGAGCTCGGCGTTGGTGCGCATCATCTCGACGTACGTCTCCGCGCCCGATCCGGGCTCCCCGAGGCTCTCCGTGAACAGCTCGACGACCTCGACGTCGCCGACCTCGTCGGCCAGGGCGTCGGCCAGATCGGTCGGAGCTGCGCCGCTCTCGGCGAAGATGGCCGGCACGCCGGCGTCGCGGATGGTGGCGGCCAAGCGCGTCGAGGTCGGCGGCCGACGGCGCGGCGTCGGTCGACGTCGACGGGATGACGGTGCCGACGACCTCGAAGTCGTAGCGGTCGGCGAAGTATCCGAACACCTCGTGGTTGGTGACGAGGACCCGGCGCTCGGACGGCACGGCAGCGAGCACGTCGTCGAGCTCGGGCTCGAGCTCGGCCAGCCTGGCGAGGTAGGCGTCGGTCTGCGCGCGTGATCGCGGCGGTGTCGATGCCCTCGACCTGCGCCAAGCGCGCGCCGAGCGCCTCGACACACCGGCGGCAACCCGCGACGGATCGGTCCACACGTGCGGATCGTCCGTCGCGACGGAGCTCGACGTGATCGGCGAACGTGAACACCTCGACCCCCTCATCCGCCGCGCTCTCGATCATGTCGCCCATGCCCCGCTTCGAAGCCGGCGCCGTTCTGACCAGCAGGTCAGCCTCGGCGATCGCCTCGGCCTGGCGTGCCGACGGCGCGAACTCGTGCGGATCCGCGCCGACGGGCATGACGACCTCGACGCTGGCCGCATCGCCGACGACCTCGCTGACGATGTCACCGAGGATGTTCGTCGTCACGACGATGGTCGGCCGATCGTCGCCCGACGCCGAGTCCTCTCCACACGCGCCGAGCACCACGAGGCCGCCCAATACGAGAGTGAGAATCTGTCTCATAACCGAGCGCCACGTTAGCCCGAGCAGTTCGAGGAACGCACAACGACTTCAGGCTGCGCAGGAAGCGCACAGACCGAACAAGTCGATGGCGTGGTGACGCGGCACGAAGCCCGTTTCGTCGGCGACCTGTTGGAACCCTCGCCCGAGCGTCTTCTCGAGCCGCTCGTCGAACGTGATGTCGCTGACCGCACCACACGTCTCGCAGATCAAGTGGTGGTGATGGCTGGTCAGCTCTTCGGTCAGCTCGTAGTGGGCGCGCTCCGCACCGTGCACGAGCCGCCGCACGACCCCCGCTTCCTCCAGGACGACGAGGTTGCGGTATGCCGAGCTCTGCGCCAGCGACGGCTGCAACCCCAGGAGCTCGGGCAGCGTGGCCGGGCCGCCCGCTCTGGCAAGGGCCGCCACGAGGGCGCGGCGGCCGGCCGTGTAGCGCTGCTCGTGGTCGGCGAGGCGAGCTCCGACCTCGTGGTCCAGGTCTGGACGGGCTCGCAAACCGACCTCCATGCCAGCGTCGAAGCTACCGTTCATGTTCGGGCTCGGCTCGCAACCAAGTTGCTCGCCTCGCCTCCCGAGCTCGCCGCCTCCGCTGCGCTTCGGCGTCTCACCCACCTTGCACGAGACTGACCGGCCGTGACGACGGCGTCGGTCCTGCGTGCCGAGCCTCGCTTCGTGCGTTGGGTGGTCGCCGAGGGCGTGTCGATGGTCGGCACCGGCATCACGACGGTGGCGCTGCCGCTCGTCGTGTACGACGCGACGGGTTCGGCGGCCCAGACCGGGCTGCTGTTCGCCTTCCGGGTGGTTCCGTACCTCCTGTTCGGCATCGTTGCCGGGCCACTCGCCGACCGCGGCAACCGCCGCCTGCTGGTGATCGGTGGCAACGTCGCCGAGGGGCTGCTCGTCGCCACGATCCCGATCGCCCACCTCCTCGGCGTCCTCACGGTCGCCCAGGTCTATGTCGTGGCGCTGCTCTCGGCGACGGCGTTCGTCTTCTCCGATGCCGCCGTGTTCGGCGCGGTTCCGGCGCTCGTCGGTCCCGAGCGATTGGCGGCGGCCAACGGGCTGCTCTCGAGCATCACTTCGGCATCGGAGATCATCGGGCCCGTGCTGGCCGGGATCCTGGTGGCTACGGCCGGGGCCGCCGGCGCCGTGACGATCGACGCCGCCAGCTTCCTCGTCGCCGCGGCGGTGCAATCGACGATCCGCTCGACGTTCCGCGACCCGGCGGCGGCGCCACCCGAGCGGACGAGCCTGCGCGCCGGAGCACGCGCCGCCTTCCGGTTCATCCGCTCGGAGCGCACCGTCGCCACGCTCCTCGGCGTCGGCTTCGGCAACTCCTTCGCCTTCGGTGCGATACTCGGGCTGCTCGTGCCGTACGCCGTGGAGGTGCTCTCGCTCGACGCCGACGACGGTCGCGTCGGCGTGCTGTTCGGCGCTGTCGGCGTCGGCAGCCTGCTTGCCGGGCTGGCCTTCTCACGGATCTTCACGCCTGCCCGGATCAGGTTCTTGACCCCGGGCACGCTGGCGGCATCGGGTGGGCTGGCATTCGCCCTCGCCGCCAACTCAGCGTTCCTGGCCGGTGTCGCGCTGGTCGGCGCGTTCGCCGCGTCGATGACAACGACGATCGTCACGGGCATCACCTACCGCCAGCTCGTCGCGCCTGATCACCTCCGCTCGAGCGTCAACGTGATCGGCCGGATGATCTCCTGGGGCGGGCAGCCGTTCGGTGCTGCTGTCGGCGCCGTCGTCGCCTCAGCGGCTGACGTCCCGGTCGCCTACACGATGTCCGGTGTCGTCATGCTCGTCGCGGCGACCGTCGCGGCTGCGCTGCTGCGCGGGACGCGCAGGTGAGCGTCATGCACGCCACTGCGTGAGCTCGGGCGCATCCAGATACCACTGGTGCTCGTCGAACGGGCTCTCCAGGGGCTCGGTGCCCAACGCCGCGGCGTATGCATCGATGCCGATCGTCACTCCGCCCTCGCACGTCCAGTCCGCCTCGGCGCAGTCCCACCCCGGCTGGGCTTGGGCGTCCAGCGCGCCGGTCCAGTAGAGCGTCAGGTCGACGGACGGGTCTGGTTGCGCAACCCTCGACGCCCTCGTCCGTCACCGGGTCGTCCACGACGACGCCGACCAACCGGCCCTCGAACGTCTCGCCGCGGCAGTACAGCTTGGCGGCGAAGGACGCACCGTTGGAGAAGCCGTCGAGGATGACCTGGTCACAGCCGGCGACGGCGTCGGCGACGATCGTTCGCGCCGCCTCGTAGTCGGCCTCCGGGAAGTACAGCCACTGCCGACCGCCCCAGCCCTCGGCGTTGCCGGTCGGCGAGATGATCGTCACGCCGTCCTCGACGACGGTGTCGGCGCCCGTACCGCTCTTGCCGTGCAGCCGAACGAGGCAGCGCTCACCGCCCGCCGTCGTCGAACCCGGCTGCGTCGGCGCCGCCGATGAAGTCGACGGTCCGGTCGACGGTGACGTGTCGTCGTCCGATCCGCCACACGCCGCCAGCACGGCGAGGGCGAGGAGGAGCGCAGCGGCCCTCATCGATGAGCCGTCGCGGCAACGGACGTGACGATGTCGGCGAACTCCGCTCCGGCGCGCTCCGGCGTGAACTCCGTCGCCGCTCGGGCGGCGGCCGCCGCCCCGAGCGAGCTCGCCAACTCGGGGTCGCGCCGGTAGCAGTCCCATCAGCCCCGACAGATCGATGACGTCACCACGCGGCGCGAGCAAACCACTCTCCGCATTGACGATCAGCTCCGGTACTCCTCCGTCGGCGTAGGCGACGATGGGCAGGCCGGCAGCCATGGCCTCCAGCACCGCCAGCGGGCAGGGGTCCTTCGAGGCCGGGTGGATGAAGGCGTCGAGTGACCCGAGGATGTCCGGAACGTCGGAGCGCTGTCCGAGGAACACGATGCGGTCGGCCGCTGCGGAGCGTCGGGCGGCGGAGCGGATCCGTGACTCGTGGCGCCCGGTCCCGGCGATCATCAGCCAGATCCCGGGATCGTCGGTGGCGAGACGGTCGAACGCGGCGAGCACGTCGAGGTGGCCCTTGCCCGGATCGAGCCGCCCGACCATGCCATAGATGAAGGCGTCGGACGAGATGCCTTCGCCGCGACGGACCGCCTCGACGGCGGCGGGATCTCGCGGTTCGAACCGGCGGATCGAGTTGCGGATCGTGGTGACGTGATCCGGTAACACCCCGTGCTCGATCGCCTGCTGCCGGATGTAGTCGCTCACGGCGACCACGTGGTCTGCGGTGCGCAGACGCTTGATCACCATCCTGCGCAGCCACGGGCCGATGATGTAGTGGAGGTGGATGATCTGCGGGACGCCGAGCGTCGCCGCCATCCGCGTGGCGGTGCGGCAGTCGTAGTGCTGCTGTGAGGAGTAGACGACGTCGGGATCGAGCTGCTCGCCGACGGCGACCGAGGAGTCGATGCGGCTGAGGTACTGCGACGCGCGACGCGGGCCCGCTCGGGGCTCAGCCGGCGGCCCGTGCGGTTCGGTCGCCAGCCGGTGTCGATCGTTGTGACCGGGGTGTGAGCAATGGCGACGAACCGGTCGATGTCCCCGGTCGCGCCGTTCTCTTGGTGCATCAGGACGTTCGAGTCGTAGAGGGCGTCGCGCTCGGCGAGCAGTTCGGCGAAGACGCGCGTCTCCGAGCTCAGCCCGTGGGCCACCTGAACGCCGAGCAGCTTCGTCACCACACCAGCTTTCGCCGGTGCAGCCGCGTGCGATTCTCCATCGGCCCGCATCCTCGTCCCGTGTTCGAGCCGCCCGCTCAGCGGGACGAATCTAGCGGGACGCGGCGCGATCGGGGCACGTGGGCGACGCGCATGACGGTTTGACTACGACGTGAAGACGCGGCGCCGTCGGTCGACGCGGCGCAACAGCCCGGCGAGGATCCCTCGGCACTTGTAGGCGAGCGGGCCGAGCCCGGCGAGCCGGCGGTTCCGCAAGCTCTGCATGACGACCCTGACATCGCGACCGATGATCCGTGACGCAGGTCCGAGGATCCTGAGGTCACCCAGGCGCAGGTGCTTGCCGATCACCGCACCGATCCCGTAGCCGTACGCACGCAACAGCTCCTGCCCCGAGCCGTCGGCGTACGAGCGGGCGCCGTAGTGGATCGTGACCAGGTCCGGGTCGCGGGCAACGGCACCACCTGCAGCGATCGTTCGGTAGTAGATGTCGAACTCCTCGGCGGCGCGGAACCGGCTGCCGGGCCCGATCGATTCATCCCAGGTGCCAATGGTGTCGAACACCGAGCGGCGGGCGATCAGGTTGGCACCGGCTCCGCCGATCGGCGTGGCGCCACGAACACCCTTCACGATCTCGAACTGGTCGTTCCTCGTATACGGAATGAAGACCTGGGTGGGGTCGTGGTGGTGAGCAGCAAGATCGCCGAAGGCCATCACGACGTCCTGGTGCCGGTCGAGCAACGCCTCGGCCTTGGTGAGCCAGTCATCCGGGACGGTGCAGTCGTCGTCGGTGAAGGCGACGATCGGCGCCTTCGCCACGCCGAGTCCGACGTTCAATCCCGCCGACTTTCCTCGCGTCGAAGAATGCAGGTAGGTCAGTCGCGGGTCGTCTGGCAGGCTGGCGGGGAGCACGCTCTGGTCGATGACGAGCACCTCGAAGGAGTCGTGACGGCTGGCGAGGATGCTGACAAGACAGGTGCGCAACATCTCCGGGCGCTCCCGCGTCGCGACGATCACGGAGATCCGTGGGCCGTTGGTGTGGGGCGTCACGACGTGATCGTACGCTTGGTTCAGGAGGTGCCAACCGGGATGGAACATGGACTGACGACGGTGATGATCCCGTCGTACAACTACGCCCGGTACCTCCGGGAGTGCGTCGAGAGCGCAGCCGGCCAAACCGACGTCGACGTCGTCATCGTCGACAACGGTTCGACGGATGAGTCGCCGGAGCTCGGTGACGAGCTGGCGAAGCGCCACGGCAACGTCCGCTTCGTCAGGTACGAGCAGAACGAGGGGATCATCACGTCGTTCAACCGGTGCCGCCAAGAGGTGCGCGGCGAGTTCGCCGTCCTGCTGTGCGCCGACGACATGCTGACACCGGGGTCGATCGAGCGGTCGCGCCACTTCATGGCGGCGCATCCGGGCGTCGGTCTGGCATATGGCCCGGCCACGTTCTTCCTCCGGCTCGACGATGTCGAACCCGAAGCGCTCGAGGGGAAGGTCCGGCCGCCGATCGTCTATTCGGGCGACCAGTGGATCGAGCGCCTGTGCCGGACCGGCTTCAACCCCATCTACACGCCGGAGGCCTTCGCGCGGGCCGCCGTGCTGGAGAAGGTCGGTGGCTACGAGCCGAGATGTCCGTACACCAGCGATCTGAACATGTGGCTCCGTGTGGCGTCCGTGTCGGATGTCGGGTTTGTCCGGGGTCCGTCGCAGGCCCTGTTCCGGCGCCACGAGTCGAACGAGGGAACGGCGTACCCGCACGCTTCGGCGGCCGAGCTCACGCAGCGCTGGCAGGCGTTCGCCGCGTTCTTCGAGACGCTGGGTGACGACTCACGGCGGGCCCTGTGGGAGCGCACCGCCCGGCGCCGGCTGGCCAGCGACGCGCGGTACGCGGCGACCCGCGCGTACGTCCGCGACGGCGACGCTGCTGACGGAGAGGCTGACCGCCTGCTCACGCTGGCCAACGAGATCGACCCCGTCGACCCGCTCGGTGATCGGCTGGGGTGGAGCATCCGGCGCAAGCTCGGACCTCGTCGTGCGCAGCACTTCCCCGGGTTCGTGCCGCGGCCGGTCCGGCAGCGGATCGGCCACGTGCGCGACGAGCATCGGCGCCAGCGGTCCGGCCTGGCCTGACCAGCGACCGGCAAAGCACGAGCCGGGGACCCTTCCCAGCGCTAGCATTTCGCGCCTTCTCCTCGGCGGATGGAGGAGGGAGGGAGTCGAGGGCGGTATGAGCGTGAGCCAGACGGCGATCCACGAGGCCGAGCCCCGGCCCGGCGGGATGAGTCGAGCCGCAACGACGTGGGCCGTCGTCGCCCTCGTCGCCATCGTTTTCGCCTTCTTCGCCCGCACGCTGGGGTTCGGGTTCTTCCTCGACGACTACATCCTCGCCCGACCGTGGTCGTTCGGCGAGGTCGGCGAGGCGTTCACGGGTGCCTTCGATGTGGTCGGCAACAACGACCCCTACTTCCGCCCGTTCTCGACGGTCTCCTTTGCCCTGGAGTGGCACCTGTGGGGCGCCGACATCTGGGGCTACCACCTGACGAACATCCTCCTGCACGCCGGCGCCACCGTGGCCGTGTTCGCCCTGCTGCGCAGGATCCGAGTTGCCTGGTGGGCGGCACTCGTCGGCGCGATCGTCTTCGCCGCGATCCCGGCCAACGTCACCACGGTCGTGTACATCGCCGAGCGGACCGACGCGATGGTCGCCATCTTCGCCATCTGCGGCCTGCTGTGCGTGCACCGCTACTACCGGACGGGGCGGGTCGGCTCGCTCGTCGGGCTGAATGTCTTCTTCGTCCTCGCCTTGCTGGCGAAGGAGGTGGCCGTGGCGATGGTGCCGATGGCCGCCCTGTACTGGTGGTACCTGCGAATCGAAGAGCTTCCGCCCGACACGTCCAATCGGTCGTACTTGAAGTACTGGGGCGCTGAGGGGCGTCTGTACTGGTCGGCGCTCGTCCGGCGCGACGGCAGTTGGGTTCGCCTGGTCGGGCCGATGCTCGGCATCACGCTCGTGTACTTGATCTACCGCCAGATCGCATTGCCACCGGGCTCCCTGACGGGCCGCTTCGCCGAGACGCAGAACCCACTCAGCGCTCTGATCGGCGGAATCAACAGCACGTTCAAGGGTGTGCCATGGGAGGTCCGCGGCTGGGCGTACGGGCCGCTGATCGCCGGCCTCATCCTCGCCCTGATCCTCATCCCTCGCGGCCGGGCGTGGCGGGTGGTGCTCCTCGGGTTCGGGTTCGTCGTGTCGGGTGTCCTGCCGCTCGTCTTCAGCGGCGGTGTGGAACCGCGGCTGCTGTACGTGGCCGAGATCGGTGTGGCAATCGTGATCGGCGGCCTGGTCCAGCTGTTCGCCACAGCATTGACGGCCGACAGTCCGACGGGACTGAGCCGGACCATCGCGTGGGCGGCCGTGGCCGTCGTGGCCGTCGCCTACGCCGTGACGACGCTGGTGACGATGGTGCAGGCCCAGGACGAGTTCGCCGAGGGCACCCAGAAGACGCTCGATGCCGACCAGCGGGCCTACGAGACGGACACCATGCGGCCCTACATCGTGCCCGAGCACCTCGAGGACATCGAGCAACGGCTCATCGACGCCGGCCGCATCGACCCTCCGTGATTCTCGTGCGGAAAGGCAGAGCCTTTCCGCACGGCGCACGGAGCCGGCCGAAGGCCGGCGCTGAAAAGTGCCGCCGATCCGCCGGCCAAGCCGGACTGATCGGCGAATCGGGGGGCTCCGGCGGAGCCTCTGCCCCCCGAGCCCCCCGCCAAGCGGGTTCCGCTCATCGACGCCGGCCGCATCGACCCTCCGTAACGGTGCTGCCTGCGCACCGTCGGGTCAGGCGGCGTGGGCCCGTGGCACGAGCTCGTCCTGCGTCGGCGGACCGGGCGGGGTGCCGTCGCCGAAGGGGCGCCCGCCGAGCTCCTCGCGACGATGCGGCGTCGACCACCCTGAGCGGTCAGGACCCTTGGGGACGATCCGCGTCGGATTGATGTCCTTGTGCACCAGGTAGTAGTGGCGCTTGATGTGCTCGAAGTCGATCGTGTCGCCGAAGCCCGGCGTCTGGTACAGGTCCCGGGCGTAGGCCCACAGGACCGGCAGCTCGGTCAGCTTGTGCCGGTTGCACTTGCAGTGCCCGTGATACGCCGCGTCGAAGCGGGCCAGCGTGGTGAACAGACGGACGTCGGCCTCGGTGATCGTGTCGCCGACGAGGTAGCGCTGGCGGGCGAGGCGCTCGGACAGCCAATCGAGGCGGCGGAACAACGTGTCGAACGCCTCCTCGTAGGCCTGCTGTGAGCGGGCGAAGCCGCACCGGTACACGCCGTTGTTGACGTCCCGGTAGACGAGCTCCATCACCTCGTCCATCTCGGCGCGGTGGCGCTCGGGACAGAGATCTGGGGCTCCATCTCGGTGGTAGGCCGCCCATTCCGTCGACAGGTCCAGCGTGATCTGCGGGTAGTCGTTCGTCACCACCTGCTTGCTCGGGATGTCGACGATCGCCGGGACGGTGATCCCGCGGTCGTACTCCGGATCGCGGGCGAGGTAGGCCTGCTCCAGCCGTTCGAAGCCGAGGACCGGGTCGCGGCCACCAGGATCGAGATCGAACCTCCAGCTGTGCTCGTCGTGAACCGGACCGCAGACCCCCATCGACAGCACCGGTTCCAGCCCGAGCAGCCGCCGCACGATGATCGAACGGTTGGCCCACGGGCACGCTCGGGCGACGACGAGGCGGTAGCGGCCGGGGGTCACGGGCCAGCCGGATCGACCGTCGGCCGTGATGCGATCGGTGAGGTAGTCGGTGTCGCGCTCGAACGCACCACCGGATTTGACGTCGCTGCCCGCCGTTGCCTGCGTGGTCATGCGAGGAGCCTTCCCGGCTCCTCGCGGGGTCACACGAGCTTGATCGCCTCGCGGGCGGCCACCGCCACCGGGTCCCACACCGAGGAGAACGGCGGCGCGTACGCGAGGTCGAGGTCGGCCACCTGCGCCACCGTCATACCAGCCGTGATCGCCGTGGCGAAGGTGTCGATCCGCTTGGCCGCCGAGTCGGCGCCGATGATCTGTGCACCGAGCACACGGCCGGTGTCGCGCTCGGCGGTCAACCGCACGGTGACCGGCTCGGCGTCACTGAAGTAGCCGGCCTTGGTCGTCGTGTCGATCGTGGCGGAGAAGGCGTCGAAGCCGGCGTCGACAGCCGCTCGCTCGGTGAGCCCGGTGATGGCGATGCCGAGCTGACATAGCTTCGTGATCGCCGTGCCGAGCACCGGTGGCGACCGGAGCTCACCGCCCGCCATGTTCAGCCCGGCCACCCGGCCGTGGCGGTTGGCGTACGTCCCCAGGGCGATGTAGACCGGCTGTCCGGTGACGAGGTGGGTCGACGCGGCGCAGTCACCAGCCGACCACACACCGTCGACGGACGTCGCCTGACGGTCGTCGACGGTGATCGCGTCGGCGACGCCGATCTTGATGCCGGCGGCCGCAGCCAGTTCCGACCGAGGGCGCACCCCGATGCCGAGCACCACGAGATCGGCCTCGAGCGGACCCTCGGACGTCATCACCTGGCCCGGTTCGAAGCCCTCGACATCGACCTTTCCTCGGAACTCCACGCCGTGATGCACGAGGGAAGCGGCGACTCGTTGGCCGAAGTCGGCATCGATCATCCCGAGCGGCTGCGCCTGGCGCTCGACGATCGTCGCCGTACAACCCCGCTCGATGAACGACTCGGCCAGCTCCAGGCCGATGTAGCCACCGCCCACCACGACGACCCGATGGCAACCCTGCTCGGCGAGGGCCAACAGCGCCTCGGCGTCCTGCAGGTTCTGCACGCCGCGCACGAACGGGAGGTTGATGCCCGGCAGGTCGGGGCGGATCGGCGCTCCGCCCGTGGCGACGAGCAACTGGTCGTAGCCGAGGCGGAACGTCCTCCCGGCCCCCTCGTCGAGCACCTCGACCTCGCCGGCCGCGGTGTCGATGGCCATGACCTCGTGGTGGATGCGCACGTCGATGCCGCGCCGGCGGTGCTCCTCCGGACTCCGCGTGATGAGCGCTTCGACGCCGCCCGTCACCACGCCACCGACGACGAACGGGATTCCGCATGCCGAGTAGCTCGTGAACCGACTTGCCTCCAGCACGATGATCTCGTCATCTGGGGCCGCACCGCGGATCCGGCTGGCCGCGGTCATCCCGGCGGCGTCTCCGCCGATGATGACATGGCGCGTCATCACGCAAGTATGGGTGATCACGTGCTCGTGGACGTCGGCGCGCCACCGCCAGCGTGACGACGCCGGCGTGATCAGCGAGGGTCGAGGGCGCCGTGGCGCCAGCGCTGCTCGGGCGTCGGCGCGCTCTCCATCGGTGCCTTGCGCGCGTCGTGCCAGGTCACGTAGCGGCGTACCAGCGGTGCCGCCGTGACGCCGTGCGCGACGACACTCAACGCGACGGTCGCCGTCAGCGCGGCGACGATGTCCGAGGTGTGCGGTAGTCCGGCGGCCTCGACGACGACCACTCCGAACACGATCGAGGCGAGGCCGCGCGGTCCGAACCAGCCGAGGAACAGGACCGTCGGCGCTCGCGCCCGCGAGCCGAGCATGGCGATCGCCACGGGGACCATGCGGACCGCCGTGAGGCTGACGACCGCGTACGCGAGCTCCGTCGCGCCGATGTCGGACCACAGCGCTCCCAGCACGGCTGCGCCGAACACGATCAGCGTGAGCCCATTGAGCACGCCGCCCAGCTCCTCGGCGAACAGCGCCGAGCTCTGCCGACGAGCTGCGATGCCGAACACGACGCCGCCGACGAACGCGGCGATGAAGCCGCTACCGCCCAAGTGGTCGGCGATGCCGAACGAGCCTGCCGCCCCCACGACAGGCACGACCTGGGCCCAGTGACCCTCCATCCAGCCGTGGGCCCGGGCAACACGCAGCACGTAGGCCGCGACGCCGCCCACGACGACACCACCGAGGATGCCCCAACCGATCGCTTCGAAGACGAGCCGTACGGCATCGGCCGCCGTCGTCTCCTCGGCTTCGGTCTGGGCCAGGGCAATGGCGATCGTGAGCAATGGAACGCACAGTCCGTCATTCAGACCGCTCTCGACGTTCAACCCCTGGCGGATGCGTGACGGCAACGCTTCGTCGGTGACGACCGCTTGCCCGAGCGCGGCGTCAGTCGGCGCAAGCACGATCGCCAGTACCAGGGCTTCCGCCCAGGTGATGTTGGGCAACATGAACGCCCCTGCGATCGAACCGGCCGCAATGGTGAGCGGCAGACCGACGCCGAGCAGCCGTGCTGGGACCGAGTACTCGCGCCGCAACGCTCGTAGGTCGATGCGCGACGCATCGGTGAACAGCACGACCACCAGCGTCGCCTCGGCGAGCGTGCTCACCGCCTGCTCGTCCAACGTGATGTCCAACCACCCGAGCGCCTGCGGGCCGAACAGCAACCCCGCACCAACGAACACGATCGGTGCTGTCAGTGGCGTCCCGTGCAGGCGGCGGGAGACGGCGGCGTAGCCGAGGAACACTGCCGCGACCACCACCAACGCCGAACTGTTCACGCGCGCAGCCTCGCACGACCCTGCGGTCCGCAGTCGGTTGACCTACTTCACTGGTCGCTCAGTCGGTCCAGACCCAGTCGCGAATGTCTGGTTCGTCCTCGAAGTGCTCCTGGGCGTAGGCGGTCGCCGCGGCGATGCGGGCCTCGCACTCCGCCACGAGGGCGGGCGCCCGATCCCGCAGACGAGGAACACGGCGGATGGCGGCCGCCGCCAGGTGGAACCGGCTCATCTCGTTCAACACGACCATCTGGAAGGGCGTGGTGGTCGTGCCCTGCTCGTTGAAGCCATGGACATGGATGCGGTCGACGTCAGGGTGTCCATGAACGAGTTGATGGATCGCACGTTGGTAGCCATGGAAGGCGAAGATCACCGGCTTGTCGGCGGTGAAGAGCTCCACGAACTGCGCCTCGGTCGTGCCGTGCGGGTGGTGCTCGACCGGGAAGAGTCGCGTGAGGTCCACGACGTTGACGACGCGCACGCGGAGGTCGGGGGCGAGCTGGCGCAGGAGCCAAGCGGCCGCCACTGTCTCCATGGTCGGGATATCGCCGGCGGCGCCGAGCACGACCTCCGGGTCGGCGCCGTCATACGTACTGGCCCGCTTCCAGATCGACGCCCCCTGCTCGCAGTGCCGGATGGCCGTCTCGATGTCGAGGTACTGCAGCTGCGGCTGCTTGTCGATCACGATCAGGTTCACGTAGTTGCGGCTGCGCAGGCAGTGGTCGGCGACCGACAGCAGGCAGTTGGCATCGGGAGGCAGGTAGACGCGCGCGACGGCGCCGCGCTTCGAGAGCATCACGTCGATCAGGCCCGGACCCTGGTGGCTGAACCCGTTGTGGTCGTTGCGCCAACACGTCGACGTGAGGAGGATGTTCAGCGACGCGACCGGCGCCCGCCATGGCAGGTTGCCCGCTTCCTGCAGCCACTTGGAGTGCTGCACGGTCATCGACGCCGAGACCATGGCGAACGCCTCATACGTGGCGAACAGACCGTGTCGGCCGGTCAGGGTGTAGCCCTCCAGCCATCCCTCGCAGAGGTGCTCGCTGAGCACCTCCATGACTCGACCGTCCGGCGCCAGGTGATCGTCGATGGTGAGCGTGGGGCCGACGAAGCAGCGGTTCTCGACGTCGAACACGTTGCCGAGCCGGTTGGAGTTCGTTTCGTCGGGGCAGAACAACCGGAAGTTCGCCGACGCGGCGTTGCGCACGTAGATGTCGCGCAGCAGCTTGCCGAACTCGCGGGTGGACTCCTGTCGGACGACGGCGGGCCGCTCGACCTCGACGGCGTAGTCCCGGAAGTCGGGGACGTCGAGGTCGATGAGCAGCCGGCCGCCGTTGGCGTGGGGGTTGGCGCTCATCCGCCGGTCCCCCTTCGGCGAGAGGTCGGCCAGCTCGGGCGCGAGCTTGCCGTCGTCGTCGAACAGCTCCTCCGGGCGGTACGAACGCATCCACGACTCGAGGCGCGCCAGCTGCTCGGGATCGTTGTGCGTGTCGGCCATCGGCACCTGGTGGGCCCGGAACGTGCCCTCGACCGGATGCCCACCGATCTCCTT
Organism: uncultured Acidimicrobiia bacterium; assembly: GCA_963774125.1. Taxonomy (GTDB): domain Bacteria; phylum Actinomycetota; class Acidimicrobiia; order Acidimicrobiales; family Ilumatobacteraceae; genus JALZMG01. The sequence continues at coordinate 971,962 of CAVZDR010000005.1, read as the reverse complement.
GGGACCCGTCCAGCCCTTCGGCGTGCGCAGCACGATGGCTGGCCAGCGGGGCCGTTCCGTCAACCCGTAGGACCGAGCGGCGTCCTGGATGGCGCGGATCTGCTCGTAGCAGGCGTCGAGCGTCGCGGCGAATGCCTGGTGGACGGCGTGCGGATCATCACCTTCGACGAAACGAGCGTCGTAGCCGTTGCCTCGCAGGAACGCATCGATGTTGCCGTCGCTGTCGCGGCCCAGCACGGTCGGGCCGCTGATCTTGTAGCCGTTGAGATGCAGGATCGGGAGCACGGCGCCGTCGCGGACGGGATTGAGGAACGCAGTGCTCCTCCAGCCGCCGGCCAGTGGACCCGATTCCGCCTCCCCGTCACCGACGACGGCCGTCACGATCAGGTCCGGGTTGTCGAAGGCGGCGCCGAACGCGTGCGAGAGCACGTAGCCGAGCTCCCCACCTTCGTGGATCGACCCAGGCGTCTGGACGCTGACGTGGCTCGGGATCCCACCCGGCGTCGAGAAGCGCCGGCACAGCGTGCGGAGCCCCGCCACGTCTTCGCGTCACCTGCGGGTAGACCTCGGAATACGTGCCCTCCAGGTAGGCGTGTCCCACCAACGCTGGACCACCGTGGCCGGGACCGGCGAGGTAGATCACGTTGGCATCCCGCTCGGTGATCAAGCGGTTCAGGTGCACGTAGATGAGGCTCAGCCCTGGCGACGTGCCCCAGTGGCCGAGCAGGCGCGGCTTGACGTGCTCGGGTCGCAGCGGTTCCCGCAGCAGGGGGTTCTCGAGCAGGTAGATCTGGGCGACGGTCAGGTAGTTCGCGGCGTGCCAGTACCGCTGCATCCGGTCGAGCAGCTCCGGCGACAGCGGTCCGCTGACGGGCACGCCGTGCCCGTCGGCCGTGCTGACCGCGCTGGAAAGGCGGACGTCGAACGTGTACATCGCAGCCTCCTTCATCCGCGCCGCAACCACGCGTTTGAACTCTTTACCGTGGATCGCCGGCGCGCTCAAGCGGCCGAGGCGGCGTCAGCTGTACTGGTCGAGGATCGTCGACTCGGTGACCCGTTCGAGGGTGTCCTTGATGGCGACAGCCATCACCTCGTCGACGCCGTCGACGCCGATCAGGTCGGCGACGGTCGCCCGCTGCAGCTTGGCCAGCCCACCGAAGTGATCGGCCACTGCAGCGGCCTGCGCGGCCGGGAGCTTGTGGACGCGGTGCAGGAGCCGCAGCCCCTTCGGTGAGACCTCCTGGTCGAGGTCGCGGCTGTCACCGTCACGATGCAGGGTGCCGGCGGCGATGCGGTAGTCGAGGACCTCGTCGTCGTCGAGGCGTGACATCTCCAACTGCGTGTCCATGACCGTGCGACCGGCCGGCAGGTAGTCGGCGACCACGAGATCGAGCTCGTCGTCGACGTCCCCGTAGATCTCGTCCAGCTGCAAGCGCAGGAGGCGGGCATCGACACCGAGCTCGATGATCATCGTCTCGATCTCGTCGGAGATGCGGTGCACCATCTCACCGCGCTGCACGACGGCGACGACGTCACGCAGTGTGACAACGTCCTCCAGCTCGAGCCCGGTCAGGTTGGCGATCGCATCGTCGAGGCGGACCTTGTACCGCTCGAGGGTCTGCAACGCCTGGTTGGCGCGATCGAGCAGCCGGCCGATGTCCTGCAGCTGGTGCTTGGAGCCGCCGGCGTAGATGTTGATCACACCCATCTCTTCGCTCGCCGACACGACGGGCACCTTCAGTGAGCGGGCCACGCGCTCGGCGGTGCGGTGGCGGGTACCCGTCTCGGCGGTCGGCACGGTCGGATCGGGGACCAGGTGCACGTTTGCCCTGGCGATGCGCCCCCCATCGGTCGAGATGATGATCGCCCCGTCCATCTTCGCCAGCTCGGACAGCCGCTGCGGGCTGTATGGCGCGTCGACGAGGAAGCCACCGGAGCAGATCGCCAGCACGTCGGGGCCATCGTCGAGCACGAGCAGGGCACCCGCCTTGGCCCGGACGACCCGGTCGATGCCGTCGCGAATCGGCGTCCCAGGGGCTACTTGGCCGAGCGCACTGCGCATCTCGTCGTTGGCCCCGCGGAACCGGTTGACCATCCCGGGAGTCTACGGGTGACACGGCGACGGCCCGCCAGGGCCGCCGCCGTCTCACCGTGTACTCGGCGCCTACCAGCGGTAGAGCCACACTCCAGCGTTGCCGAACCCGATGACGTCGGCGCGGCCACCGCCGGTGGTGTCGGCGAGCAACCGCGGGTGCTGCGGCACCCGCCACCCGCCGGCGTCGTAGCCGAAGTTCGTCACGAGAAGCTCGACAGGGCCGAACGAGCCGTCGGCCTGTGCCCTGGACACATAGACGCCGGCGTTGCCGAAGCCGACGATGTCGGCGCGGCCGTCGCCAGTGGTGTCGGCGAGGAACCGCGGGTGCTGGGCAACACGCCAGCCGCCGGCGTTGAAGCCGAAGTTGTCGACGACGAGCTGGACGGGGCCGAACGAGCCGTCGGCCTGTGCCCTGGACACGTAGACGCCGGCGTTGCCGAAGCCGACGATGTCGGCGCGGCCGTCACCGGTGGTGTCAGCCAGGAAGCGTGGGTGCTGGGCGACGCGCCAGCCGCCGGCGTTGAAGCCGAAGTTGTCGACCACGAGCTGAGGCGCGGCTGTACGACCCATCCGCCTGGGCCCTGGACAGGTAGACGCCGGCGTTGCCGAAGCCGACGATGTCGGCGCGACCGTCGCCAGTGGTGTCGGCGAGGAAGCGTGGGTGCTGGTCGACGCGCCAGCCGCCGGCGTTGAAGCCGAAGTTGTTGACGACGAGCTGGACGGGGCCGAACGAGCCGTCGGCTTGGGCCCGCGAGACGTAGACGCCGGCGTTGCCGAAGCCGACGATGTCGGCGCGGCCGTCGCCGGTGGTGTCGGCGAGGAAGCGTGGGTGCTGGTCGACGCGCCAGCCGCCGGCGTTGAAGCCGAAGTTGTTGACGACGAGCTGGACCGGTCCGTAGGAGCCGTCGGCCTGTGCCCTGGACACGTAGACGCCGGCGTTGCCGAAGCCGACGATGTCGGCCCGGCGGTCACCGGTGGTGTCGGCGAGGACGCGTGGGTGTTCGTCGACGCGCCAGCCGCCGGCGTTGAAGCCGAAGTTGTTGACGACGAGCTGGACCGGTCCGTAGGAGCCGTCGGCCTGGGCCCTGGACACGTAGACGCCGGCGTTGCCGAAGCCGACGATGTCGGCGCGGCCGTCGCCATTCGTGTCCGCAGCGAAGCGCGGATGCTGGCTGATGCGCCAGCTGCCGGCGTTGTAGCCGAAGTTGTTGATGACGAGCGTCGGGCCGCCACCGTTCGTCTTGACGGTGACGATCGGTCCCGGAGCCGACACGGCCACGATGTCGAGTCCCGAGGCGCTGCCGTCCCACCACTTGCTGTTGGGCGTACTCGCGTCGGCGAACATCTGGGTGTCCGGCGACCCGTACAGGTCGCTGCTGTCGCCCTGGTTGGCGCCGTGCTCGAGGTCGAAGTGGTTGTCGGCCTGTTCCAGCGACAGCTCGTAGTGCTGCGCCGCGCTCATCTGCTCGTTGCTGTTGCTGCCGTTCTCGTCGACGTGCCAGATGAGCAACCCTGCGTCGGGGAGTGCCGCATCGCGGCCGGCCTGACGCCGGTTCTCGATGATGAAGTACTCGGTGCTGTTCTTGGCGTGGATCAAGAAGTCGTTGGCGCCGGCGCTGACCGGGAACGAGGAGCCCGGCGCGAGCGTGGTCAGCTTCGACGTCCACCCGGCCTCGTTCTTGAGATAGGCGCTGACGTGCACCGGGTTCGTGTCGGCGCCGCCGTAGCACATCAGGCAGTAGTGCCCGACGCCGTGGGACTCGCCGCCGTAGTCGTAGAGGTCGGGGAAGTCACAGACCATGTGCCCGTTCTCGTGGCAGAACGTGCGCAGCGTGAGCTGAGCACCCATGTTCGTGATCTGGTAGTCACGGAATGTCCTCGTCGGGGACGCGACGAAGTCCGGGGACAGGAACCACTGGTGGGGCCAGAGGCCCTGACTCCAGGCGTTGACGCGTGGACCCGCGTAGAAGACGTTGAGCGCGTACACGAAGCCGGCGGAATCCGCGCTGAGCTGCGAGAAGTCGAACCCGTTGGTGCGGAGGTTGGTCAGCGCTTCGGTGATCAGCTCTCGGGCCCGGCTGCCGAACGGGATCGTCGGGTCGGTGTAGTAGTCGCGGTCGTGCTGCGCGGTGTAGTAGGCGGTGACCACGTTGCGGTACCGAAGCCTCCCCTCGGAGACCTCGAGGAAGTAGTCGCGTACCGACCCGTTGTTGCCGAAGCCGGAGTACCCGACCTGGTTGCAGAAGTCGTCGACCTGCTGCTGGGTGATCGTGCCCGGCACGTTGGGGAACTGGACGAGGATGCACAGCCCGGTGACGTCGCCGACGGCGGTCGGCTGCGGCGGTGCGGCGAGGCCCTCGGCCGCAGCCTCCACGGCGGAGCGACGTTCGCGCCGGCGCTCCTCCCAGCGCCGCCCGCCGGGAAGCTCGTCGTGAGCTGCGAGGGCGCGCTCGTGGGCGGCGGCGCGCCGCGTCCGCAGGTGCTGCGGAATGCCGAGTGACTCCGGCTGCGCCGTACCGACACGCGGTCCGAGCGGCAGCAGCGTCGTGCCATCGTCGGACAGGCGGGCGTAGTGGTGGAACCCGGTTGCCGGGTCGTTCACGACGGTGTACCCGTCGAGCGTCTCGAAGACTGCTTCGAACTGGTTGCCCCACCCAAGCAACCGGATCAGGGAGCCATCCGGCTCCTCAAAGGTGAACAGCTCACCGGCAAACGGAACCGACATCGGGTGCTCCCTCCCATGATCCCCGGCCGAAGCGGCCGGAGGTTGTCAGGAGGAAGAGCCGCCGGACCGCGTCGAAATACGTGACGGGTGGTAGTTCGGCCACGTGACCGGTGGCTCCTCCTACGATGGCGGCGTGACGTCGCCGGAACCGCCCTCGAGAGTGGAATCGCCAGACTGGCTGGTGAAGCGCGACGGCAGTGCCGACGAGGTGCTCGCCGAGGACGGCACGTGGGGCACGATCGAGACGGCGCGCTGGTTCTCCTCGCACGACGAGGCCGCATCGGCGAAAGTTCCCAAGGGCACGAGCGGGACACCGATCCAGCAGCACCCGGACGCGAAGGCTTGACCCGTCGCGCTTCACGGCACGCCCATGCCGGCCGCGATCAGTGCGTCACCGATGGTCCGCACGCGCTGTAGTTGCATCCCCGAGACGTCCGGTGTCGCCCGTGGCACGATCGCCCGCTCGAACCCCATCCGCACCGCCTCGGTGAGCCGGCGCTTGACGTGCGAGACCTGCCGGATCTCGCCGCCGAGGCCCATTTCGCCGGTGACCACCACGTGGCCGGGCAGCGGGATGTCGGTGACCGCGCTGGCCACCGCCAGCGCCAGCGGGAGGTCGGTGCCGGGCTCGTGGAGCCGGACGCCTCCGACAACCGAGGCGTAGACGTCCTGGTCGGCGACACGGATGCCGGCGCGGCGCTCGAGCACCGCCAGGAGCAGGGCCAGGCGACCACCGTCGACGCCCTGCGCGTTGCGGCGGGCCGGTGCGGCGAACGGAACCGGCACGGTCAGCGCCTGGACCTCGACGAGCAACGGCCGCCGTCCGTCCATTGCCGGCACGACGACCGATCCGGGAACCGCGCGACGACGGTCGGCGAGCAGCAGCTTCGACGCGTCCGGCACGCCGACGAGACCCTGGGCGGTCATCTCGAACAGGCCGAGCTCCTCGGTCGCGCCGAAGCGGTGCTTGACCGCGCGTAGCAGGCGGAGGGCGTGGTGGCGATCACCCTCGAACGACAGCACCGTGTCGACGATGTGCTCGAGGACGCGCGGCCCGGCGAGGGCGCCGTCCTTCGTTACGTGGCCGACGAGCACGATGGCGACGTTGCGGCGCTTGGCCTCACTGACCAAGTGCTGCGCGGAGGCTCGCACCTGCGTCACCGAGCCGGCCGATGAGGGGAGTGACGGGTCGGCAATGGTCTGAATGCTGTCGACGACGACGAGCGCAGGTTGGGCGCGATCCATCGCGTCGACGACACCCGCGAGCGACGTCTCGGCAGCCAGCCACAGGTCCGGTCGCACGGCGCCGAGCCGCTCGGCGCGCAGGCGCACCTGTTGCGCGCTCTCCTCGGCGCTCACGTACAGGGTCGTGCCCGGCCACCACGCCAGGAGCTGCAGCAACAGGGTGCTCTTGCCGATGCCTGGCTCGCCACCGAGCAGCGCGACCGAACCGGCGACGAGCCCGCCGCCGAGCACACGGTCGAGCTCGGTGATGCCCGTCGGCTGTGGCTGCGCGAGCAGCGCATCGATGTCCTGCAGGAGCTGCAGCTCGGCCATCGGCGTCGGACCCGCCCCGCGCGCCGCGCCGAGTGGATCACCGTGGACTTCCTCGACGAGGCTGTTCCACGACCCGCACCCGGAGCACTGCCCCGTCCACTTCGGGTGCTCCGTCCCGCAGTCTGCGCACGCGTGGACGGTTCGCAATCGGCTCATGCCCGGAGCATGGACGCGGGGTGTCACACTGCGCGGGATGAGCGAGCACCTCAGCCCCGAGCTGCCGACCGACTACGCGCCTCGGGCGGATGAACGCGTCACCCTTCAGTTCTTCCTCGACTACCAGCGCATCGTTCTCGCCCGCAAGGCCGGCGGGCTGACCGACGAGCAGGCCCGGATGGCGGCCTGCCCGCCGAGCGACCTCACGATCCTCGGTCTCGTCCGCCACATGACCGACGTGGAGCGCAACTGGTTCCAGCACTCCCTGCAGGCGAAGGAGCTGTCGCCCCACTACTACGGCAAGGCCCATCCCGAGGGTGACGAGGACGGCGACTTCCACGCGCCGCTGGACGCCACGCTGGCCGACGCCCTGGCCGCCTACTGGGCGGAGATCGAGGCCAGCGATGCGGCCATCGCCGCCGGCGCGCTCGACGACATCGAGCGGCGCGACCGCGGCACCTACAGCCTGCGCTGGATCATCGTCCACATGATCGAGGAGTACGCCCGCCACCTCGGCCACGCCGACCTGCTGCGCCAGGCGATCGACGGGTCCACCGGCGACTGACGCGTCGAAAGCGGCCGGCGAAGGCGCTGGAGCGCCCGCCGTGCCGAACCGGGACTTCACCTCTGAACGACGCGACCGGGCCGAAGGCGCTGGAGCGCCCGCCGTGCCGAACCGGGACTTCACCTCTGAACGACGCGACCGGGCCGAAGGCGCGGTCATTGCGCGTAGATGTGCAGCTCGGTGGCGATCTGGTCGGCCAGCTCGTACGTCGTCGCCAGGTCCGGGTGGCGGACCACGACGATGCCGTCCGACAGCACCGTCTGCTTCCAGTCGCGGCGCGGTTGACCGATGCCGACGAGGTCGACGTTGACGATGTACTCACCGATCGTCGCCATCAAGTGATCGAGTCCCTCGACGTGGCTGATGCGACCCTGGCCCTGCGCCCGCTTGATCACCATCGCCGCGTTGTACTGGCGCTCGACGGGCTGGCTGAACCGGCCGTGGCAGACCGCCTCCGCCCAGCCCATGAACAGATCGATGTCGCAGCTGAAGTTCATCAGATCGGTCAGCCGCGCGCCCGGGGCCCGCGCTCCGATCTCGCCGAAGACGACCTCGCCGTCCGACGGTGGTGCGATACCACTCCATGTGGGTGAAGCCGCTCGTGAACCCCATCGCCACGAGCACCGCCTCGCCCATCGCCTTGCCCGCCGGCGAGATACGGGTGGTCGGGGTCGCGATGGGCGATGACCTGCTGGCTGATCCACTCGACCTGCTTGCCGACGAGCGGCCGGGGCCGGTACTCGGCGATGTTGTAGAAGGCGATCGAGCCGTCGGCGCACACGGTGTCGTACGTGAACTCCTCGCCGTCGATGAACTCCTCGACGCTGACCTCGTCGATGTGGCCGAGGCGCGGCAGCGCCGCCTCGAGCTCGGCGTCGCTCTCGATGCGGTAGGTGTCGAGCGAGCCGGCGCCGGAGATCGGCTTGATGATCAGCGGGTAGCCGATGCGCTCGGCGGCCTCGCGGCAGCCGGCGATCGTCGTCGAGCGCTCGGCGCGCGGCGTGCGGATCCCGGCGCGCTCGAGGACCTCCTTCATCCGGCCCTTGTCGCGGAACGCCCACGCCTGCTCGACGCTCATCCCGGGCGTGCCGATGGCCTCGCGAAGGCGAGCCGCGACGACGACCGTCGGCTCCCACAGCGTCTCGACGAGGTCGACGTTCCGACCGCGCAGCTGATCGAGGACCGTGCGCATGATCGCCGTCCTCGTCGCCCCACGAGCCGATCTGGATGTAGTCGGCGAGCGCCCGCCGGCGAGCTCCGGCAGCGCGTCGGGCGGCTGGTCGCCGACGCCGATGACGGTCGCCCCGACCTCGGCCAGCCCGCGGGTGAACAGCGGCATCTCGCCGGGGTAGCCCGGCCCGAGGAAGACGACATCCATCAGCCGGTCGCCTCATGCGAGCGAGCGAGCGCCAGCGAGCGAGCGGCCACGTGCGGCCTGCGTGGCCGGGGAACGCAGTGGACGTCCATTAACCCGTCTCCAGCCGGATCGTCGAGATCAGCTCGCCGAGCGCCCGCTCGACGGCATCGGTGTCGCGGTCGCGGACGATGACGTAGCCGTCGCCCTCGTACGTGCCGGTCGGACGGTCGCCGGCGCCGGGCAGGCGGACGTCGACGACGAGCGAGCGCGTCGTCCCGGCTGACCTGGTCGAGCCCGTGCGCAGCGATGATCGCCCGGCCCGGGCCCTGGGCCCGCAGGTAGGCCGCACCGACGGCGCACCCGCGATGCGGCGGATCGAACTGCTCGTCGACGGCGAGGCGCGCCCACGCGGCGTACATGTCGATGTCGTGGGCGAAGGACATCAGCGTCATGAACTGCGCCCCCGGGGGGCGCGCGCCGACCTCCGACACGGCGACCGACCCGTCGTCGCGGCGGAACCACTCGAGGTGGGACAGCCCGGTGCTGCAGCCCGAGCGATGTGACGGCGTGGTGGCAGATCCCGGCGACCTCGGCGATACATCGGCCCGTCGATCTGGCGCGGGCAGCAGCACGCACCACTGGATCCAGGGATGCGACGAGCACGTCGAGCGGGCTCGGCACGTACCGGCTGATCGAGTACCAGACGCAGCTCGCCGTCGACGACGACGCTGTCGAACGAGTGCTCCTCGCCGCGCACGAACTCCTCGAGGACCATCGGCTCGTCGGCAGTCGGCGGCGCATCGTGCAGCCAGCTCCGCCAGCTGGTCGGGGCCGTCGACGCGGAACGTGTTGCGCGCCCCGGCGCCGGCGGGCGGCTTGGCGACGAACGGGTAGCCGACCGCGCTCAGCGAACGTCGCCGCGTCGTCCCCTCGAGCGACGCGCTGCGCTGCCGGCGCACGGCACGCCGGCGGCCTCGAACGCCGGCCTTCATGCGTGCCTTGTCGCGGAAGTTGTCGGCGACCTCGGCGGTCATGCCAGGGATGCCGAGTCGCTCGCGTACGGCGCCGACCGGCACCTGCGCGTTCTCGAGGATCGTGACGAGGCGGTCGACCGATCCCAGGTGACGACCCATCGTCGTGACCGCCTCGGTCAGCTTGTCGGCGTCCAGGCAGTCGTCGAGTCGCCAGTGACCGGCGACGGCGAGTCGGACCGATGGCGGGAAGGACTCGACGGGTCGGAGCTGATCAACCCGACCCGAGCCGCCGGGACGTGCGCGACGGCGTCGACGAAGCGGGCCGTCGCCTCGAGCGCGTAGGGCGCCACGAACACGACGTTGGTCATCGCCGCCGGACGGTAGTCGCAGCCGAACCCGGCGTTGACCGGTGCCCGCCGAACCTAACCTCGCCGGATGGAAACCGTGATCGTGGGAGCGAACGAGTCGGAGACGGCTTCGAAAGCCGTTGAGCGAGCCGGTGAGGTGGCCGCCCGCATGGACGCGCGGCTCGTCGTCGTGACGGCATACAGCCTCGACGAGGTCACCGAGGTTGGGATCGGCGGCGACCGGTTTCGGATCAGCACCGCGGCGCAGGCATCAGAGTTCGCAGAGACCACCGCGGCACGGCTGAGCGCGAGCTATGGCGTCGACGCGTCCGGAGTGGCGTGGACTGGGAAGCCGGAGAAGGTGCTCCTCGATGCTGCTGCGCAGTTCGGAGCCTCGGTCATCTTCGTGGGCAGCGTCCGCATGCAGGGAGCAGGCCGACTTCTCGGCAGTGTGGCGAACCACGTCGCGCACCACGCTCCGTGTGACGTGTTCATCGTGAAGACGGTCTGACGTCGACGCCTAGCATCCCGCCCGCATGCACGTCGTCTTCCTCGAGCCGAGCTTCCCCGACAACCAGAAGCAGTTCGTGCGGGCGCTGCAGCGAGGTCGGCGCGACCGTCATCGGCATCGGCGAGCGACCGAAGGACTGGCTCGACGGCGACGTCGCCGGCTGGCTGGCGCACTACGAGCAGGTGCCGTCGGTCGTCGACGAGGGCCGCCTCATCGACGTCGTCCGCGGGCTGCAGCAGCACCTCGCCATCGAGCGGCTCGAGGCAACGATCGAGGCGCACGTGATGGCGGCCGCACGTGTCCGCGAGGCGTGCGGGATCCCGGGCACGTCGGTGCACACCACCTACCTGTGCCGCGACAAGCCGGCGATGAAGGAGGTGCTGCGTGACGCCGGGATCCGTGCGCCGCGTCGACCGGCGCTCGCTCCGGCGTACGAGATCTGGGCAGTTCGCCGCACGACGTCGGCTTCCCGCTCGTCCTCAAGCCGGCGGCGGGCGCAGGCGCGGCAGGGGCCGAGCGTGTCAACGGTCCCGACGAGCTCGACGAGGCGATCGCCCGCAGCGGTGTCGACCATGGCGCCGAGGTCGCTGTCGAGGAGTTCGTCGAGGGCCACGAGGGCTTCTACGACACGATCACCATCGACGGCCACGTGGCGATGGACTTCGCCACGCACTACTACCCGAACGTGCTCGAGGCGATGCGGACGCGCTGGATCTCGCCGCAGTTCGTCACCACCAACCGGATCGACGCGAGCCGAGCTACGACGAGCTCAAGCGAGATGGGCCGCGCCGGTCATCCGCGCCCTCGGCATCGGGACGTCGGCCACGCACATGGAGTGGTTCGCCGGGCCGAAGGGCCTGTACTTCTCCGAGATCGGCTGCCCGCCCGCCCGGGCGTGCGCTGCTGGGACCTCTACGCCGCCGGCAACGACATCGACATCTACCGTCGAATGGGCCGACGGCCGTCGTCCACGGCCGGGTCGACCCGCCGCCGTCACGGCGCTTCGCCGCCGGCATGATCGCGCTGCGCCCCGACCGCGACGGCGCGATCAGCCGGCTACGACGGCCTCGACGAGATCCAGACAGCGCTACGGCGAGTGGGTCATCGACGCCCACCTGCCGCCGGCCGGGCACGCCGACCCAGCCGGTCGAGGCCGGGTACATGGCCAACGCCTGGGTGCGCATGCGCCACCCGGACTACGACGTCGTGCGCGAGATGCTCGACGACGTCGGGCGAACGGTGCAGGTCCACGCGTGATCCAAGGCGCCTACGGGTTGCCGGCCGTCGCCCGGCGCGGATCGTTCCTTCACGACCGATGAGCTCGACGCCCGCCGCGCCGCCGGCGAGCCGTTCCCGATCGTCGAGCCCGGCACGTGCACGTTCGCCTTCGCCGGCCCGGTCGAGGCGGTGCGGCTCATCCACTTCGGCGTCGGCTTGCCCGACGACCTCGGCTTCGAGCCCGTCGACGACTCCGACTGGTGGGTGCTGACGCTCGACGTGCCGGACGGCTCGCGCCTCGAGTACAAGCTCGAGGTCGCCGACAGCTTCGGGGCCAGCACCTCGTCGAGGATCCGCTCAACCCGCACGGCGCCGCCACCCCTTCGGCGCCAACTCGGTGTGCGAGGCGCCCGGCTACGAAGCGCCCCTGATCGGGTCGCTACGCCGACGACGTGCCCGCCGGGCACGTTCCGCGAGGTCGTCGTGCTGGCAGCGCGGCGCTCGGTCGGACGTCGACCGCACCGTGTACCACCCGCGTCGGGTTCGACGACCGGCGGCGACGCGCTACCCGCTCGCTCATCGTGCACGACGGCGGCGACTACCTGCGCTACGCCGCGGCGTCCACGGTGCTCGACAACCTGATCCACGGCGGCGCGATCCCGCCGATCGTGGCCGCGCTTCGTGCAGCCCGGATGAGCGTCTCGTCGAGTACGCCGACGACCCCCGTCACGCGACGCTACCTCACCGGCGAGCTGGTGCCGCGCCTCGAGGCCGAGTTGCCGCTGATCGGCACGCCGGCCGGGCGGTGCCTCGATGGGCGCCAGCTTCGGCGCCGTCGCCTCGCTGTCCGCGGCCTACGCGCGCGCCGGGCACCTTCGGTCGGCTGCTGCTGCAGTCGGGCTCGTTCGCCGGGGCCGGCATCGGCTGCCGGCCGCGGCCGGAGCCGCTGTGGCAGCCGGTGCAGGCGCTTCGTCCAGCCGGTTCCTCGCCGAGCCCGAGCCGGTCGCCGAGCGGGTGTTCGTCAGCTGCGGCGCGTACGAGTCGCTGATCTGCGAGAACCGCGGACTCGTCCCGGTGCTCGGAGGCACCGGGATGGACGTCCGCTTCGACGAGACGCTCGACGGCCACAACTGGGCGTGCTGGCGCGACAGCCTCGGCGATCGCGCTGCCCTGGCTGTTCGGCCGGACTGCGACGCCACCGGCCACGGCCGGCGGCTGAGCCGCTGCTACCTTTCGGCCCGTGGCCGACGTCGCCCGTCGCATCGGGCTCTCGCTGGGGGCCGACCTGTGCTGGCCGATCTGCTACGAGGAGGTGCTCCGCCGCCTCGACCTCGCCCTCCCGATCGGCGGCGACACCGTGCGCTTCGAGCCGAGCGCGTGACGATCGAGCCGTTCGACCTGCGCCAGCCGTCCAGCTACGACCTCGTCGTCGACCGCCTGACGCACTGGTACACGACCAGCCGGGAGTGGATCAAGAAGGCCGTCCTCATGGACGGCCTGTACGTGTTCAACAACCCGTGGGCGATCCAGTCGATGGAGAAGCACACGTCGTACTGCGCCATGATGCGCCTCGGCATGCCGATCCCGGACGACGTGGATGGTGCCGCCGAAGGACTACGAGCCGAAGCCCGACCTGGAGGTCACGCTGCAGCGCTACGCCAGGCTGTTCGACCTCGGCGAGGTCGGCCGCGACGGTCGGCTACCCGCTGTTCGCCAAGCCGTACGACGGCGGCGGATGGGCCGGCGTCAGCCGGGTCGACGACGAGGCGGCGCTGCACCGCGCCTACGACGAGAGCGGCACCTACCTGTTGCACCTGCAACGAGCCGTCGAGCCGCACGACCTGTTCGTGCGCTGCATCGGCTTCGGGCCGCAGACCCGGCTCGTGCGCTACGACCCGTCGCGCGCCGCTGCACGACCGCTACACGATGGACGACGGCGGCGTGCCCGACGACCAGCGCCAGACGCTCATCGACACGACGCTGACGATCAACTCGTTCTTCGGCTGGGAGTTCAACTCGTGCGAGGCGCTGCGCCAGGACGGCGAGTGGCACCCGATCGACTTCGCCAACGCCTGCCCCGACTCGCAGGTGACGTCGCTGCACTACCACTTCCCGTGGCTCGTCGCCGCCAACCTGCGCTGGTCGATCTTCTGCGCGGCGACGAAGCGGCCGATGCCGCGTCAACCTCGACTGGGCGCCGTACTTCGAGATCGCCGACACCGACGGCGCCGTACGCCGAGAAGCTGGCCGCCTACGCGGCGATCGCCCGACGAGCGCTTCCAGACCGACGAGTTCGAGTCGTTCTGCGCCACCCACCTCGCCCACCTCGACGAGGTCGTGTGGGACTTCTTCGGCGACCGAGATCGCCCGCGACGCCGTGCGCCAGAAGGTTGCCGCGCTGTTCCCGGCGCACGAGGTCGACGCAGTTCACCGACGCTGTTCTGGGACCGCATCCAGCGCTGGCGCGCGCGACGAGCCGCGCCGCGATCGTGAGCAGGCCGTGATGTCGCAAGCTCGCGTCGACGCTGGTACTCCGACCGCGCGTCGAGCGCGACGTCGACGTCGTCCGCTGGGGCACGTTCGGCACGCCGGTGCTCGTGTTCCCGACCGCCGGCGGCGACGCCGAGGAGATCGAGCGCTTCCACCTCGTCGGCGCGTGCTCGCGAGCTGATCGACGCCGGGCGGGTCAAGCTGTACTCGGTCGACAGCGTCAACGGGCGGGCGCTGCTGGCCGGCGAGGGCGACGCCGGGCGGCAGGCGTGGATCCAGCGCCAGTTCTTCGAGTTCCTCCGCCACGAGGTGGTGCCGGCGATCCGCACGGACTGCGCCTCCGACGACATCGAGCTGCTCGCCGCCGGGTCGTCGATCGGGGCGTTCAACGCCGTTGACCTGCGTGTGCCTGCTCCCCGACGTGTTCCGAGCCGGCGATCTGCATGAGCGGCACGTTCGACCTGCGCCGGTTCTTCGACGGGCCGGTCGGCGCCGACTACTGCGACGTCGTCGCCGCTCGACTTCGTGCCGGCGATGCTGGACGGCAGCACCTGGACCGTCTGCGCCAGCGGTTCGTCGTGCTGGCCAGCGGCGAGGGGGCCAACGAGGACATCGGCGAGTCGTGGCGGTGGCCGACGTGCTCGGCGCCGAGGGCATCCCCAACCGCGTCGACCCGTGGGGCCCGCAGTGGGCGCACGACTGGCCGCTGTGGCGGGCGATGCTGCCGGGCTACCTGAACGATCTCGTTGGTCGGAAAGGCGGGCCACGATGGGCACAGCAGACAGCGACGGGGACGCGACCGACCGCCAGACCGCGATCCGCTGGATGCTGCGCGACCTGCAGGCGCTCGAGCGGATGCTCGCGACAGGCCTTCGAGACCGACGTCATGCGCATCGGCGCCGAGCAGGAGATGTTCCTCGTCGACGGCTCGTGGCAGCCGGCGCCGGGCGCGCTGGCCGATGCTCGCCGACGCTCGACCGACCCGCACTTCACGACCGAGGTCGGCGCCTTCAACCTCGAGCTCAACCTCGACCCGCAGGTGTTCGACGGCGACTGCCTCAGCCGTCATGCACGCCCAGCTCGACCAGCTGCTCGCCGTCGGCCGCGTCCGCGGCCGAGGCCGCCGGGCTGCACATCGTGCTGACCGGCATCGCTGCCGACCATCCGCAAGCGCGACCTCTCGCTCGACAACATGGTCCAGAACCCGCGCTACCTCGCGCTCAACAACGCGCTGATGGACCTGCGCGGCGAGGCCTACGAGCTGCACATCAAGGGCACCGACGAGCTGCGCGTGCGCCAGGACTCGGTGATGGCCGAGGCGTGCAACGCCAGCTTCCAGGTCCACCTCCAGGTGACGCCCGACGAGTTCGCCAACGCTCTACAACGTCGCCCAGGTGCTCGCCGGCCCGATGCTCGCGTCGCGCCACCAACTCGCCGCTGCTGTTCGGCAAGCGGCTGTGGGCCGAGACGCGCATCGCGCTGTTCGAGCAGGCGGTCGACACGCGCCGGCCCGGCCACCACCTGCGCGAGCGCAGTGCCCGGGTCACGTTCGGCACGACTGGGTGACGTCGTCGATCGTCGAGCTCTACAAGGAGGACATCACCCGCTTCCGGCCCGTGCTCGCGCCCGACGATCTACGACGATCCGATCGCTCGAGCTCGGCCGAGGGTCGGCCGCCGGCGCTGCAGGCGCTGCGCCTGCACACCGGCACGGTGTGGCGCTGGAACCGGGCGTGCTACGGCATCTGGACGCGACGGGCAAGCCCGCACCTGCGCATCGAGAACCGGGTGCTGCCGTCGGGCCCGAGCATCGATCGACGAGATCGCCAACGCCGCGCTGTGGCTCGGGCTGATGCGGGCGATCGGCGCCGCGCCACCCCGAGATCAACCGCATGCTGCCGTTCGAGCAGGCGCGCGTCGAACTTCGTCGCCGCCGCCCGCCAGGGCCTCGGCGCCACGCTGACCTGGCTCGACGGCGCCGAGCACACCGGCCGGCGCGCTCACGCTCGACGTGCTGCTGCCGCTGGCCGCCGAGGGCCTCGCAGGCATCGGGCGTCGACGAGGCCGACATCGAGCGCTACCTCGGCGTCATCGAGCGCCGCGTCCGCTCCGGGCACACCGGGTCGCGCTGGCTGCTCGCGTCGCTGAACGCGATGCGCAACCAGGGCACGGCGGGCAGCGGCTCAACAGCGCTGACGGCGGCGATGGTGACCCGCCAGCGGGGCGGCACGCCGGTCGCCGAGTGGACGCCGGCCGAGCCTCGACGAGGGCGGCGCAGTGGCGGCACAACTTCGTGACGGTCGAGCAGCTGATGACGACCGACCTCGTCACCGTGGCCGAGGACGACCCGGTCGAGCTGGTCGCCAACCTGATGGACTGGCACCGCATCCGCCAGGTGCTCGTCGAGGACGAGCGACGGCACGCTCTGGTCGGGCTCGTCTCGTACCGCGCGATCCTGCGCCTGCTCGCCAGTGGCCGGCGCGCGATCAGCGAGCTGACGCGTCGCCGACGTGATGAAGCGCGAACCGGTGTGCGTGCCGCCCGACCTGGCGCCGCTGCGGGCGCTCGAGCTGATGCGCCAGTTCGGCATCGGCGCCCTGCCGGTGGTCGTCGAGCGGCCAGCTCGTCGGCATCGTCACCGAGCACGACTTCTTCAACGTCGCCGGCCTGCTGCTGCTCGAACAGCTCGGCGGCGTCCGGCCCGCTGAGGCCTAGCGCCGGTCACCGAGTTCCTCGAGGCGGCGGGCGCTCTCCTCGCTCAGGTCGCGCCGCTTCGCTCGGCGCCGCCGCACCCGGGCGACCGACACGAGGAAGGCGGCGGCGAGCACCACCCACACGGCGAGCAGCACGAGGGCGGTGACCGAGAGGACCGAGGCCCACGTCGGTCCTGGCCGTTGCACCGTGCGCGTCGTGAGGTCGAGCGCGCTGCCGTCGAGGGGAGCCGACCACTCCAACACACCGTCCACCTCGGTTCCGGTGGTCTCCTCGATGTCGCCGGGCAGCGTCGTGCGCAGCTGCACCGACATCGACTCCTCGGGAGTCGTGGCGGCCAGGTCGGCGGCGAACGGTGTGCCGCCGGCCGCGGTCAGGAGGTCCGAGTCGGCGAACGAGTCGAAGCCGTTCTCGAGCACGAGCTGCCCGGTCAGCTCGGTGGTCGTGTCGTCGCCATCGCTCGTACGGGTCAGTCGCACGTCGACGAAGGGTGGTCCGAGGCTGGCCAGCAGGTTCGTTGCCTCCTCGGCCGACGACACCGCGTGGCCGAGTGTGATCGTCAGTCCGCCAGCGTCCGTCGCCTTCGGTCCCTCGACCGTCCAGCCGGCCGCCGCAGCGTCCTCGAAGCGAAGGTCCTCGGCGAGGCCGGGAACCTGCTCGACGACCTCCGCGTCGGCGGTCGCGGTGACCGTCATCTGCCCCGTCCCGTCGTCGTCGAGCGAGAGCTCGACGACGACGTCAACGCGACAGCCCGCCAACGCAAGGAGCGCGGCGAGTAAGAGCCCGCGCCTCACGTGCTCACGCCATTCTGTTTGTAGGAATCGATCGTTGTGATGCGGTTCCTACGGACAGAACGGGTCAGTCGACCGGTGGCGTCGGCTCGGGGACGTCGTCGGCAGTCGCCGTCGTCGCCAGTTCCACGGCCGCCGGGGGCACGAAGCCCTCGACGCTCGAGAACTTGATCCGCTGCTCGCCCGGCTTGTCCGGGTCGTCTTCGGCGTCGACGATGATGATCTCGCCGGCGTGGAACTGCTTGTACAGCAGCATCTCCGACAGCGGATCCTCGACGAGGCGCTGGATCGCCCGCCGCAGCGGCCGGGCGCCGAGCGTCGGGTCGTAGCCCTTGCCGGCGAGGATCTCCTTCGCGCCGGGCGTGAGCTCGATGCCGAGGCCCTGCCCCTCGAGCTGGGAAACGAGGCGCCGCGTCAGGTTGTCGACCATCTGCAACACCTCCGTCCGGTTCAGCTCGTGGAAGACGATGACCTCGTCGATGCGGTTCAGGAACTCCGGCCGGAAGTGGATCTTCAAGGCGTCCATGACCTTTTCCTTCATCCGCTCGTAGCTCATCGCCGAGTCAGCGGTGGTGAAGCCGACGTTGGCCTTGCGGAGGTCCTGGGTGCCCAGGTTGGACGTCATGATCAGGACGGTGTTGCGGAAGTCGACGGTGCGACCCTGGCTGTCGGTCAGGCGGCCCTCTTCGAGGATCTGCAACAGCGTGTTGAAGACGTCGGGGTGAGCCTTCTCGATCTCGTCGAACAGCACGACCGAGAACGGCTTGCGGCGCACGGCTTCGGTGAGCTGGCCGCCCTCCTCGTAACCGACGTACCCCGGAGGTGAGCCCACGAGTCGGCTGACCGTGTGCTTCTCCATGTACTCCGACATGTCGAGCGTGATCATCGCCGAGTCGTCCCCGAACAGGAACTCGGCGAGCGTCTTGGCCATCTCGGTCTTGCCGACGCCGGTCGGGCCGAGGAAGATGAACGACCCGCTGGGCCGCTTCGGGTCCTTGAGGCCGGCCCGCGTGCGGCGGATCGACTGCGACACGGCGGTCACGGCCGATTCCTGGCCGATGATCCGCTTGTGGAGCTCGCCCTCCATGTTGATCAGCTTCTGGGTCTCTTCCTCGGTGAGCTTGTACACCGGGATGCCGGTCCAGATGCTGAGGACCTCGGCGACGGCCTCCTCGTCGACCTCGTCGAACAGGTCGACGCCCTCGGCCTTGACCTCGGCCTCCTTGACCGTCTTCTCCTCGAGCAGGGCTTTCTCCTGGTCGCGCAGGCGCCCGGCCTCTTCGAAGCGTTGCTCCTCGACGGCGGCCTTCTTGGCCTCCTGGACCTCGTTCAGCTTCTGCTCGATGTCGCGCAGGTCGGGCGGCGTGGCCATGCGCTTGATGCGCAGCCGGCTGCCGGCCTCGTCGATGAGGTCGATCGCCTTGTCGGGCAGGAAGCGGTCGGAGATGTAGCGGTCGGCGAGGTTCGCCGCGGCGACGAGCGCCTGGTCGGTGATCGTGACCCGGTGGTGCGCCTCGTACTGGTCGCGGATGCCCTTGAGGATCTCGATCGTGTGGGCCAGCGTCGGCTCGTCGACCTTGACCGGCTGGAAGCGCCGCTCGAGCGCGGCGTCCTTCTCGACGTACTTGCGGTACTCGTCGGTCGTGGTCGCGCCGATCGTCTGCAGCTCGCCGCGGGCGAGCATCGGCTTGAGGATCGACGCCGCGTCGATGGCGCCTTCCGCGGCACCGGCCCCGACGAGCGTGTGGATCTCGTCGATGAACAGCAGGATGTCGCCGCGGGTCTTGATCTCCTTGAGCACCTTCTTGAGGCGCTCCTCGAAGTCGCCGCGGTAGCGGGACCCGGCCACGAGGGCGCCGAGGTCGAGCGTGTACAGCTGCTTGTTGCGCAGTGTGTCGGGCACGTCGTTGTTGACGATCTTCTGGGCGAGGCCCTCGACGATCGCGGTCTTGCCGACGCCGGGCTCGCCGATGAGGACCGGGTTGTTCTTGGTCCGCCGGGACAGGATCTGCATCACCCGCTCGAGCTCGCGGACGCGCCCGATGACTGGATCGAGCTTGCGCTCACGGGCGAGCTGGGTGAAGTTGCGGCCGAACTGATCGAGGATCTGGCTGTTGCCCTTGTCGGAAGCCGGATCGTCCTTCGTGGAGCCGCCGACGTTGGCGCCCGCCGTCGGGTTGCCCTCGGAGCGGCCGGACGGACCCTGGTAGCCGGACAGCAGCTGGATGACCTGCTGGCGGACGCGGGAGAGGTCGGCACCGAGCTTCACGAGGACCTGGGCGGCGACGCCCTCGCCCTCGCGGATCAGGCCGAGCAGGATGTGCTCGGTCCCGATGTAGTTGTGGCCGAGCTGCAGCGCCTCACGGAGGGAGAGCTCGAGGACCTTCTTGGCGCGAGGGGTGAAGGGGATGTGCCCGGACGGCGACGAGCCACCCTGGCCGATGATCTCCTCGACCTGACTGCGCACGGCCTCGAGCGAGATGCCGAGACTCTCGAGCGCCTTGGCGGCAACACCCTCGCCCTCGTGGATGAGCCCGAGCAGGATGTGCTCGGTCCCGATGTAGGAGTGGTTGAGCAGGCGCGCTTCCTCTTGGGCGAGGACGACCACTCTGCGAGCCCGGTCGGTGAATCTTTCGAACATGTGCGTCCTTTCCAGCCTCGGGACGACGTCCGCTCAGTGTACCGGTGGGGCCTCGACCGGTCCGGCCGTTCACGCGGGTGTCACACACCACGGTTCGGGGCCGGCCCGAATTCGGTTTTGAATCCCGGTCACCGTCATTTCTGACGGGGAATGTGCCACAGAACCGGCGCCCGCCGCCTATGGCTCGAAGAACCAGATGCCGCCCGAGCTGTCGGCGGGCAGCGGAGTGCCGCCAGACCTGGTCAGGTCGTCCCAACGGCGCAGCTCGGGTGACCTGACGACGTCCCGTTTGCCGTCTTCGTCCGACTGGCCGACCGCCGCGATCTGGCCGTCGGGTGACATCCCGGCCACGACCCCGTCGAGCTCGACCAGCCCGTCACGGCCGACGACCGAACCCTCGCCGACCCAGAACGTGCAGTCGGCGCCGGCGGCCAACACGAACTCGTTCTGCTCACCGGGTAGCTGCACGTCGGCGAGCACCTCCCCGGAGCGGAGCTCGGCGACGACGACCCGACCGAACCCCTGCCCGACGGCGAGGCATTCGTCGCCGGCCTTGCCCGAGATGATCTGCTCGCGGAAGCCGTCGATACGCGTCACCGCGCCGGTCCGGTCGATCGTCGTGACGGTGTTGGTCTCGTCGTCGGCCAGCACGATCCAGTCCGAGGTGATGTCGACGGAAGTAGCCGACGACGACAGCTCGACCTCGGCAAGGTGTTCGTCGCCACCCGCGGTCGTCAGCCGGCGCACGACACCGTCAGCTCCGGCGACGATGAACGCCCCGTCGGAAGTGGACTGAGCCACGAGCAACGGCAGCTCGATCGGGAACGTCGCCAAGGATCGCCCGTCGAGCGCGAACAGCTCGAGCTGCTCGCCACGCATGGTCAACACCGCGTCGGACGTGACGGTCACGAGCGTGCCCGGCACCTCGACGTCGTCGCCGTCGAACCAGCCGACAATCGTGGCGTTCGCTCCCGCGGGCATGGCGATCAGGTCGTGCTCTGCGACAGCCTCGATGCTGGAGTAGGTCCCGAACGCGTCGTCGGAGGCACCTTGCACGCGGCGCTCCCGCCCCTCACGGTCGATGAGTGTGACGGGACCCTCGCTGGGAATCGCCGCCACCACCGCCGAGCTGCCGCCGATGCCGCCCGCGATCGAGTCCGCGGGCAGCTCGACGGTCGAGGTGCTGCCGTCGAAGACGTCGACGAACGCGGCCTCCCGATCGTCGGGGACGACCACCCACCTGGAACCGATCGGCAGCACTGGGCCGGTCGGCTCGATCCCGGTCTCGACACGCTCCACCTCTCGACCGTCGAGCGTCGCCACGACGACCTCGCCCGTGGCGGCGTCGACGAAGGCGACCCTCGCCGACGAGGTCGAGCCGTCGGGGTCCCGCGTGACCGCCCAGACGACAACTCCGGCGACGGCCGAGGCGACGACGACGGCTGCGAGCAGCCAGCCCCGAGCGCGCAGCGACATCCCGGCCGGAAGCTACCCGGGAACCAAGCACGGCCTCAGCGGTGTCGGAGGTGCGACAGGCTGATCAGTACCCGTGACACCACGCCCGCCGCCAGACGACGAGTCAGACGACGCTCTGGTGCAGCGCGCCCGAGCGGGCGATCGCGTCGCGTTCGGCGAGCTCGTGCGGCGCCATCAGAGGGCCGCGCTGCGGGTGGCGGCGGCCGTGACGGGCTCGACGGAGGAGGCGAGAGACATCGTGCAGGACGCGTTCGTGCAGGGCTACCGCTCGCTCGACCGCTACCGCGGCGAGGCGCCGGTGCGCTCATGGCTCCTGCGCATCGTCGCCAACCACGCCAAGAACGCCTTGCGCTCCTCGGCCAGACGGCGCGGTCGGGAAGATCGCTTCGCCGTGCTGGACGGCGCTCCCGCTGACGCCGATCCGGTCGGCCAGCCGGTGGTCGACCGCGCGGAGGTGAGCGCCCTGCTCGGCATGCTCGCCGCCCTGCCCGAGCGCGACCGCGAGGTGCTCGCGCTGCGCTTCGTCGCCGGCCTCAGCGAGGCCGACACGGCGAGCACGCTCGGGGTGCCCGTCGGCACGGTCAAGTCGCGCGCCGCCCGGGCGTTGGTCCACGCCCGCGGGCTGCTCGAGGTCCGGGAGCGTGCCCGTGGCTGACGTGCTGCTCGAGGATCGCCTGCGGGCACTCGGCGAGGCGCTCGAGTTCCGCGATGAGGACACGCTCGTCGACGACGTCCTCGGCGCACTCGACGTTCGACCGCCGAGCCGATGGCGGCGGCCGTTGCTCATCGCCGCGGCGGCGGTCCTGATCGCGTTGACCGTCGCGCTCGCCGTGCCGAGCAGCCGCGAGACGATCGCCCGCTGGCTCGGATTCGACGACTACCGCATCGAGCGCGTCGACGTCATCCCGCCGGCCGTCACCGTCCCGCCCGAACCGGCTGGCATGAGCCTCGAGGAGGCAGCGGACCGCACCGGCATCACGCCGCTGGTGGCGCCGGAGCTCGGCCCACCACGCGAGATCCAGGCGCCACTCGGTCGATACGTCCTCGTGCGCTACGACGAGGCCCTGGTCGCCACGCTGCCTGGCACCATCGACCAGGGCGCGTTCGGCAAGCTCGGCACCATGGGCATGGACGTGCGAGCCGTCGACGTCGGGGGAGCGCCCGGCTACTGGATCAGCGGAGGACCGCACGTCTTCCTCTACACCGACGCCGACGGCGTGCACCGCGAGGTGCGAGCCGCCGCCGACACGCTCGTGTGGCAGCGCGGCGACACGATCGTGCGGATCGAGGGCGACCTGACGCTGGAGCGAGCGCTGGAGATCGCGGCGACACTGCGCGAACCGTGAACGCAGTCGCGGTGTCGGATGGTCGTGCGGTGCTACTTCGTCCTCGCGTCGCTGGTCGCCGGTTGTGGCGGGGTTGCCGCGTCCTCGCCAACGGCGCCACCACAGGCCTTTCCGGACGTCACGCTGGCCGGCGATGCCGGGCAGGTCGTCGAGCTCCGCGCCGGCATCGCGTCGGCTCCTGCGGCGGGGATCATCGGGCTCGACGACGAGACCGTGGTGCTCGACCCGATCGCCGACGATGCGCTCGTGCCGATCGTGGCGGACACCAACGGGCAGTGGGTGGCCTACTCGTCACTGCCGGCGGGGCCGCCGGCCGACGGCACGATCGCTCCCGGCCAGGCGACGAGCACGATCGTCGCGATCTCGCCGGGCGGCGACGTGGTCGACATCGAGCTACCCGGCAACCTCGTGCCGGAGGCGTTCTCGCTCGAGCCGCAGGGGCCAGGTCAATCGCCGTGGCTGTACGTCCTCGAATACCTGCCGGCGGAGGCGCCGACGCACTACCGCGTCCGCGTCCTCGACCCGAACACCGGCGACTTGTCGTTGCCGCTGAACCTGCGCGCCTACGGACTCACGGTCGACACGCAGATGTCCGGCATCAGCCGTGACCAGGTGGTCGCCAGCGACGAAGGGCTGCTGTTCACGCTCTACCGCGGGCACCACTTCGACGAGGGCACGGACTACGCCTTCATCCACGTGCTGTCGATGTGGAACGGCGTGTGGTGCCTGGACGTCCCCGCGGAGATGGAGTTGGCAGTGCGACCCGGCGTCGTCGCCGTCAGCCCCGACGAGACGCTCCTGTACGCCGTGTCCTCGAACGGCTTCGTCGCGGAGTACCGCATCGCCGACGTCCTCGATCCGAACCGCACCCCGGTGGCGACCCGCGCCGTCCTCGCGTCGAAGGGCGGCGACGAGCGGCCCGCCGCCGAGGTCACGACCGATCACGTCGTCGTCGCCCAGGGCCGCACGATCAACTGGCTGGAGCGAGACGGACTGACGGTCGCGGCGACGGCGACCGCGCCGGCAAACATCGATGCGCTCGCGGTGATGGCGGACGGATCGCTGGTCGTGGCGATGGGCGACCGGCTCGGCACGATCGACGGCACGGGTGCGGTGACGATCGGTCCCGAGCTGCCAGCGGGTGTCGGAAGGGTGACAAAGATCGTGCCGGGCTAGCCTCCGGGGTCGTGTCCGACAGAGCAGTGCGGTCCCCCCTCTTCGCGCTGCCAGCGATGGACGCCGATCGCGAGCGTGTCGAGCTGGCGATCCACGAAGCGGTACGCAGCGCCGATCCCTATCTGACGGAGATCGCTTCGCATCTCGTCGTTGCCGGCGGTAAGCGGCTGCGCCCGATCGTCGCCGTCGCCGCGGCCCAACTCGCCGGTCAACCTGCTCCCGACGACGCCGTCCGCGGTGGTGTGGCGTGCGAGCTCGTGCACCTCGGCTCGCTCTACCACGACGACGTCATCGACGAGGCCGACACGCGGCGCGGCGTCGAGACGGTCAATGCCAAGTGGGGCAACTTGCAGGCGATCCTCGCCGGCGACTTCTTGCTCTCGAGGGCCTCCGAGATCGCTGCATCCATCGGGACCGAGGTCGCCGGACTCCTCGCCCGCACGATCGGCTGGCTGTGTGAAGGTGAGATCGAGCAACTCCGGCACACCTACGACGTGGGGCGCACGGAGGACAGCTACCTCGTCTCGATCCAGGGCAAGACGGCGTCGCTCTACGGCACGGCCGCCCGCATCGGCGGGATCGTCGGTGGACTCGACCGGCCGCAGATCGACGCCCTGACGGCGTGGGGCAATGCCTTCGGCATGGTCTTCCAGATCGTCGACGACATCCTCGACATCACCGACACGAGCGAGCAGCTCGGCAAGCCAGCCGGTCACGACCTCGTCGAGGGTGTCTACACGCTGCCCGTGCTGCGCACACTCTCGCTGGGTCGCTCCGTCGGCGACGAGCTGGCCTCGCTGCTCGGCCGCCCGCTCGACGTCGCAGAGCGGGACAAGGCATTGGACATCGTGCGCGCCAACGAGGGTGTGACGAGCGCCGCCGTGACGGCACGGCAATACGTCGCCGCTGCCGAGGAGGCCTGCGACGACCTCCCGCCGGGTGCGGCCACGGATGCGCTGCGCAGCGCGCCACAGGCACTGCTCGACTCCGCCGTCATCCCAGCCTGAACCCGTCCGAGTGTTGGCGCTCATTCGAGTGCCGAAGGCCCGGAAAATCGAGCTCTAGCACTCGGGTGGGCTCAAACACTCGGATGGATCAGGCCGACGGGGCCAGGCGGACGATCGCCGCGGCGGCCTTGTAGGCGGCCTCGGCGGGGCCGATCTCGTCGGGACGCAGGAGGTTGGCCATGATCCGCAGCACCCACTCCATCAGGGTGCGGCTGTGCATGCCGACGCGGGTCAGTTCCCGCATCAATGCCGGCCGTCCGATCACCCTGGCGAACAGCCGGGCGACCTTGAAGTACTGCCCGTACTCGTCCTGCAGCAGCTTCGGGTAGCGCTGCAGCGCAGCCGCGTCGTTGTCGACGAGTGCCTCGTGGATGACGTCAGCGGCCATCCGTGCCGTCTCGTAGGCATAGTCGATGCCTTCCCCGTTGAACGGGTTGACAGAACCGGCGGCGTCGCCGACGACGAGGTACGTCGGCCCCGCCTTCGGTCCGACCGATCCACCCATCGGGATGCGGCCGCTGACCGGCCGCGCCGTCCGGATGCGGCGCGTCGATCTCCCAGCGCTCGGCGATCTGGTGGGCGTACGAGTCGAGGAGGTGCGTCGTGTTCACGCTCTTGAAGTCGCGGAACGTCGACAGGAGGCCGACGCCGATGTTCACGGAGCCGTCGCCGACCGGGAAGATCCATCCGTAGCCGGGCATCGGGTTGCCGTTGCGATCCTTGACGTCGAGGGCTGACTCGATCCACGGGTCGGCGTGGCGCGGTGAGCGCCAGTACGTCCGGATCGCCGTGCCGTACGGCCACTCGCGCGTGCGGAACGTGCCGAGGGCGCGCCCGAAGCGGCTGTTCGCGCCGTCGGCAACGATCGTGTACTCCGCCCGCACCTCGGTCGGCGAGCCCTCGCCGTTGACGACGGTCGCGCCGCGCACGAAGCCGCGATCGACGAGCGGGTGGACGGCTTCGTGACCTTCGAGGATCGTTGCACCGGCCCGCGTCCGCGTTGGCGGCGACGAACTGGTCGAGATCCCGACGGCGCACGACGTACCCGTGTTGGGGGTAGATCGGATGCGACGGCCATTGCAGCTCGAGCTCGCGGCCCATGCCGGTGGCTCGCAGGCCCTCGAATCGGTGGTATTGGTCGAGCTCACGCTCCAGGCCCATGTCGACGAGCTGCTTGACGGCTCGGGGAGTCAGCCCGTCGCCACACGTCTTCTCGCGTGGGAACCGCCGCTTCTCGACGACCGTGACGTCGTGGCCGTGGCGGGCCAGCCAGTAGGCGGCGCTGGCACCGGCCGGCCCGGCCCCGACGATGAGAACGTGGGTCACCCCGGTGGCGATCCGGCCGCTGGCGCGTCGCCGATCGGGATGATCTCGATGGCTTGGCCGTCGACGTTGGTCAGCCCGGCGTCCGCTAGCTCGGCCAGCGTCGTGCCGTCCTCGAGCGCGACGAACGCGGGTGCCTCCTCCGAGCACCACGTCTCGAACTCCTCGACCGTGTCGTCCGCGGTCGGGTCGGCGCCCCCGAGCGTGTAGCGCTCGTGGCAGACGACGGCGAGGATCTCGGCGTCGGTCAGGTCACCGCCAACGGCCTCACCCTGTGGGGGCATGACGCCGAACGATCCGGTGAGGTGCGGTCCACCAGGGCGGTCCGGGTTTCCGTAGTCGGTGACGCCGGCGAGGTTGTACTCGGCCGTCCCGAAGTAGACGAACCGCAGCTGGTCCTCGATGTGCGGGAAGGTCAACAGCACCTCGCCGTCCACGAACGGTCGTCCCACGCCTCCCTCGACCCTGCGCGCCATGGCAGGACGCGCAGGACCCGAACACCTCGGCGCCCTCGCCGAGTGGACCGACCGCCTCCTCGGTCTCCTGCGTCAGCGCGCGGACGTAGATGAACATCCAGATCGGCAGCAGGCTCAGCGCGCCCATCGCCCAGAACGGGATCTTCGGACGTCGCTTGGCCGCCGCGATGTACGGCGGATCGGGCGGCGGTGGCGGAGGTGGCGCAGCGGCGGCCGCGGCCTTGCGCGGCGTCGGCCCGGAGGGTGCGGCCGGGGCAGCCTCGCCGGTCGTCGCCGGCGTCGCTGTCGCGGCTGGCTCACCACTCGGCGCGGCCTCACCACCCTCCGACGAAGAGCTGAGCCCGAGCGCGGCGCGCCGGTCCCGCGAGCGCTTCAGCAGATGTTCCGGGATCTCGGTCATGAGCGCAGCGAATGGCCGCTCGGCCGAGCGAGCGCCAGCGAGCCGGACGACGATGGGGAGCGGGGGCGCAGCCCCCGATGGTGAGTGGTCATGGACTGGCGCCACGATAGGCGCCGGGCAGTAGGCGCCGGCAACCACCGGCGGCGCGGTCACATCGCCGCCAAGCAGGTGCGCACGCACTTGTGCACAACCGTGGGGTAGAGCAGCGGCGGCGTGCCAAACTGGCCTCCAAGGCCGTCCGACGAGCGCAGCTGAGCCGCCAGACCGAGCTGCGAGGAAGGTAACCGCAGGCACCGATGCTCGCCATCAGCCCAACGAAGTGGCCGGGCATGAACGCGGCGTTCCTCGCGGCCCTGATTGCGTCGATCCTGCTGACGCTCGCCGTCATCCCGTATGGCAAGCGCCGCCCCGTGGGGAAGCCTCTGTCATGGGGCGAGGCGATGCTCGGTTCGATCTACGCCTTCGGCGTGCTGTTCCTGGCGTTCGGCGTCGTTCCTCACCAGTGGATCGACCACGCCGACAAGGACCTCGGGTGGTCGAAGGACAACATCATCTACGGGCCGGGCGACATCCTGAAGCCGCAGGAGTTCGGCGGCTGGCTGCCGCTGACGCTGCAGTACGAGGCACTGCGCGACATGATCGTCATCCTGCTGCATGTCCTGTACTTCGGGCTCGTGATCTTCATCTGGCGCTGGTGGCAGCAGCGCGGCCGGGTCACCACGGCGGAGGTTGCCGTCAGCACGTACGGCCGCCCGCTGGTGAAGAAGGCATAGCGACCGTGACCCGAACCGACGCCAACCCACCGATGATGCCGTACACCGACGAGTACACGCTCGTCGAGGTCGACGCCGACTACCTGACGAAGGCCGTCAAGCCGAAGCAGTTCATCCACATCGACCAGACCGAGTGCATCCTCTGCGAGGGGTGCGTCGACATCTGCCCGTGGAAGTGCATCCACATGGTCAAGCCCGAGCGCGATCGTCGAGGCGATCGGGACGGAGCGGCCAGGCGAGGACCCCTCCGACCACGTTGTCTTCACGATCGACGACGACATCTGCACGCGTTGCGCGCTGTGCGTGGACCGCTGCCCGACCGGCGTCATCATCCTCGGCAAAGCTGGCGTGCCGGGCGTCAGCGGCGACAATCACCAACGCACGAACAACCACGGCTACTCGTACGGCATGAGGTTCTGATGGCCTGACCAGGAGTTTCCGTGGCTAAGACGATCGACGAACAGCCTCGCCCGACCATGAAGGATCGGGTCAACAAGCTGGTCGACGGCGTGCAGGGCAGCCAGGCCTGGAGCAGCATCTTCCGGCCGGGCTCGATCTTCCGCAAGGGCTACACCGACAGCCCGCGCAACCGCAGCTACGTGATCATGAACTCGGTGCTGTACCACCTGCACCCGGTCAAGGTGAAGCGCCATGCGGTGAAGGTCAGCTACACGCTGTGCCTCGGCGGCCTCTCGTTCTTCCTCTTCATCCTGCTCACCGTCACCGGCATCTTCCTCATGTTCTTCTACCGGCCGACGGCGACCGCGGCGTGGGACGACATTTCCAACCTCCAGACCTCGGTGACGTTCGGATTACTCGTCCGCAACATGCACCGTTGGGGCGCCCACCTGATGGTGCTGTCGGTCTTCCTGCACATGGCCCGCGTCTTCTACCACGGGGCCTACAAGCCACCGCGGGAGTTCAACTGGGTGATCGGCGTCATTCTGCTCATGCTGACGCTCCTGCTCTCGTTCACCGGGTACCTGCTGCCATGGGACCAGCTCGCCCTGTGGGCCGTCACCGTGGGAACGAACATGATGGGTTACACCCCGGTGTTCGGAGAAGAGGTCCGCTTCGTACTGCTCGGCGGCGCAGAGATCGGGTCCGAGACGCTGCTGCGCTGGTACGTCCTCCACGTGCTGCTGCTGCCGTTCGTGATCGTGATCTTCATGGCCATCCACTTCTGGCGTGTCCGCAAGGACGGCGGAATCTCCGGACCGTTGTGATGGGAGGTGCTGAGTGACTGAGATCCCCGAACACCTCCTCAAGCGAGCGCAGGCAGCCCGGCAGAAGTCTGCCGCCGACGCGCCGGCCGAAACGCCCGCCGCCGAAGCCGCTGCGGAGCCGGCCGCCGAGGCCTCCGCCGAGGAGAGCCGCATCCCGGCCCACCTCCTCGAGCGCAGCCGTTCCGCCCGCCAGAACCAGGAGACCGCGGCTGCCGGCGCTCAGACCCCGCCGCCTGGTGGCGGAGTCGCCGTCGCCGACCGGGTCACGTCCGTCGTCCAGGCACCACCCGCGGCTGCCGGCGTGCCCATCGGAGCTGGGCCGGGTGGGCACACGCAGCGCCTGCTGACCGTCGTCAAGAGCGGCTCCATCCAGGAGGTCAAGGCGTCACCGGTCGACAAGGTGCACACCTGGCCGCACCTGCTGGCGGCCGAGTTCGTCGCCTCGCTCGCCTGCCTGGCGTTCACGTTCGTCTTCTCGGTCTTCGTCAACGCCCCGCTCCTGGCGCTCGCCAACACGAACCAGACGCCGAACCCGTCCAAGGCGCCGTGGTACTTCCTCGGGCTGCAGGAACTGCTGACGATGTTCCACCCGATGATCGCCGGCGTGACCATTCCCGGGGTCGGCCTGATCATCCTGATCTTCGCCCCGTACATCGACAAGAACCCGTCCAACAAGCCGGAGGACCGCAAGTTCGCGATCTCGTTGATGACCGTCCACCTGATGTTCTGGGCGACGCTCGTCATCATCGGCTCGTTCTTCCGCGGTCCTGGCTTCAACTTCACGATCCCGTGGGTCGACGGGATCCGAGGGATCTTCGAGCTGTGATCGAAACGAGGAGCCGTTAGATGTCCGCTGGCGCTGTCATCGCCATTGCCATCGGCGTCGCGGTCGTGCTCGGGGCGCTGGCCTTCCTCACGCTGGCCCGCCGCTCGGACGTCCGTGGTGCCGGCGCACTGTCAGGTGAGACCCGTCGCCGTGACCGCTCGGCACGGGAGGCCCGCCCGCTCCCGGCCGTCGAGACCGCGCCGACGGCCCAAGAGATCGAGGCGCAGGGCACGCTGGCGCGGCGCGGCACCGCCGTGGAGCCGGCAGCCGAGGTCGCCCCGGTGCCGTGGACACCGCCCGATCCGGAGGCGATCGGCGTCAGTCGCCGCATGTTCTTCAACCGCGCCACCGTCACGCTGACGAGCGCCGGTCTCGGCGTGTTCTTCGCCGCCGGCTTCGTCGCGTTCCTGTGGCCGACGGCGAGCGGCGGGTTCGGCGGGGACATCACGGTCGGCAAGCTCGACGACATCCTCGACTCGATCCGCACCGGCGACGGGTTCTTCTACGCGCCCTCCGCCCGCACCTGGATCACCGAGTACCCGAGCGACGCACTCCCGAAGGCTCGCGCCGTCTACGACGAGAGCATCCTCGCCGGCATGGAGCAGGGCATCGTGGCGCTCTACCAGAAGTGCCCGCACCTCGGCTGCCGCGTGCCGTCCTGTGCGACGAGCCAGTGGTTCGAGTGCCCGTGCCACGGGTCGCAGTACAACCGCGTCGGTGAGAAGAAGGCCGGTCCGGCGCCACGTGGCATGGATCGCTTCCCGGTCACGATCGGCGCCAACGGCGACGTCGTCGTGAGCACCAGTGCGAGTGCGATTGTCACCGGCCCTCCCATCGGCACGAACACGACCGGACAGGAGGCGGAAGGGCCGCACTGCATCACCGGCGGTGGTGCGCATTGATTGTCGCGCTTGCCACGACGACCATCGCCTACATCCTCCTGGCGATCGTCATCGGCGGCTGGATCGTCTACGCGCTGATCAACGGGCGGCAATCGCGCAGCAGCGTCGGCTCGGAGATCGAGCTCGCTCCCAATCGCAAGCCGTACTTCGACGACGAGACGTTGGAGGGCCGACGGCTCGAACGCGTCCAGTTGATCGGCGTCCTCCTGCTCGTCGTGGTGGTCATCGGGCTGCCGCTGTACTGGATCTTCGAGCCCGCCCGCATGCGCGGCGCGGCGGCGGCTGAAGAGGAGACGTTCGTCGAGCGTGGCGCGGCGCTGTTCGCGCCGACCGGGACAACTTGCAGGCCCTCAACTGCGCCGGATGCCACGGAGGCATGAACGCGACGGGCGGCGAGGCGCCCTACACCGTCGCGAGCGCCACGACCGGCGAGGTGCGCGCCGTCGACTGGAAGGCTCCGGCGTTGAACACGGTCTTCTACCGCTTCTCGCGGAAGAGGTGCGCTACATCATCACGTACGGGCGGCCCGGTTCTCCGATGTCGGCGTGGGGACTCGATGGCGGCGGGCCACTCAACGCGCAGCAGATCGACAACCTCCTGGATTACCTCGAGTCGATCCAGATCCCGCGTGAGGACTGCATCCCCGAGGAGGAGGGCGATCCGCTGTGTGAGAGCGGACACCTGCCGGCCGAGATCCAGGCTGACATCGAGCAAGCAGCCCGGCAATCCGTCGAGGACGGCACGTACGACAGCTATGGCGAGGCGCTGTTCAACCTCGATCTGAGCAGCGGCGCCTACAGCTGCGCCCGGTGCCACACCAACGGGTGGAGCTACGGCGATCCGGGCGTGTCGGGCCAGGGTGCGTTCGGCTGGAACCTCACGGGCAGCAGCGAGGACACCCGGTTCCCGAACCAGCAGGACATGTTCGAGTTCGTCCAGACGGGCTCCGAGAACGGAGTTGGCTATGCCCCGCAGGCTCAGGGCACTGGGCGCATGCCTGGCTTCGGGCAATTGCTGACGGACGAGCAACTGCAGGCCATCATCGAATACG
Source organism: uncultured Acidimicrobiia bacterium (assembly GCA_963774125.1). Classification (GTDB taxonomy): domain Bacteria; phylum Actinomycetota; class Acidimicrobiia; order Acidimicrobiales; family Ilumatobacteraceae; genus JALZMG01. The sequence goes on along the minus strand of CAVZDR010000005.1, from coordinate 939,842 downwards.
CAAGGGGCCTGTGATGATGTTTCGACCTCGCTCGCTCACTCGCTCGATGACGGTTCAAGGCGGGGGGTTCGGGGGGCGGAGGCTCCGCCGGAGCCCCCCGACGCCGATCGATCCGGCTTCGCCGGTCGATCGGCTGCAGTGCTGCGGCGCCGGCCGCAGGCCGGGGCAACGAGCTCGACCGAACGGAGTGAGCGAGCGCAGCGAGCGAACGAGTGAGGTCGAAACATGACCTTGCTGGCCATTGGGTGGGAGCCCGAGATCCGCGGCGCGCTCACCGTCATCCTCGCCGTCGTGACGCTGTGCGGCAGTGTGTACCTCATCCTCGCCACGAACGTCGGTGCCCGCCTCGGCATCCTCATCGCGCTTGCCGGCCTGTCCGGCTGGATCATGTTGATGGGCTTGATCTGGATGATCTACGGCATCGGGCTGAAAGGTCCCGAGCCGTCGTGGGTCGCCGTGCCGGGCCGCACCGTCCTGCAGGACGACGGTGCGCTCTTCCAGGCGAGTGTGCTGCAGACGCAGGTCGACGTGCCAGCAGGCGCTTCTCCCGAAGACCAGGCGCAGGCCGTGCGCGACCAGTTCATCGCCGAAGGCTGGACGCCTCTCCCGGAGGAGGATCCGTCCTTCGGGCAGGCGTCGGCGTCGGCCGGCGTCTTCCTCGAGGAGAGCGGCGCGTTCTCCGCCGGGCAGTTCACGCCCGTCGCCGTGTACGACATCGGCGGCGAGCGGTGGCCGCTGATCAACGAAAGCCTCGACTTCTTCGCGTTCCGCCACGATCCGCACTTCGTCGTCGTCGAGGTCGCTCCACTGGTCGAGACGCGCACGGAGCCGGGCCGCGCGCCGACGCCGCCGGTGATCGACGAGACACGGCCGCGCCAGTACGTCTACATGGTCCGCGACCTCGGCGCGCAGCGCCAGCCGGCCCTCTTCGTCATGCTCGGCTCGGGGATCGTCTTCTTCGCCGTGTGTTGGTTGCTCCATCGCCGGGAGAAGATCCTGAGGCAGAACCGCAGTCTGGCCCCGGTCCCGGTGACATGAGGAGGCCCGCATGAGCCAGTACCTACCGGTCATCGTGCTCGTCGTGCTCGCCGTCCTGTTCGGTGTCATCACGTTCGCGGCGTCTCGGCTGCTCGCTCCCCGGCGGCCGTCGTCGGCGAAGACGGCGCCGTACGAGAGCGGCATCGTGCCCAGCCGTGAGCCGCCGGAGCGGTTCCCGGTCAGCTTCTACGTCGTCGCGATGCTCTTCATCATGTTCGACATCGAGATCATCTTCCTCTACCCGTACGCGGTGACACGGGAAGCTCTCGGTGTGTACGGATTCGTGGCGATCCTCATCTTCTCCGCACTGTTCTTCCTCACGTTCGTGTACGAGGTGGCACGCGGCGGTCTCGACTGGGGTCCGCTGCAGCGCTCCCGCAACCTCGATGTGGACGCCCGCATGGTCACGCCGGAGCGGACCGCGGCAACGACGATCCGGCGCGTCGGCACCGAAGGTCGTCCAGCACCTGAGGAGGCGGCGTAGCGATGGGTCTCGTCAGCGACATCCGCGAGGACGGCTTGGCCGGGCTGTCGCACAACGTCATCACGAGCCGCATCGAGGAGCTCGTCAAGTGGGCGCGGTCGCGCAGCTCGTGGCCCGCCAACTTCGGGCTCGCCTGCTGCGCCATCGAGATGATGGCGACCGGTGGCGCCCACTACGACCTGTCGCGGTTCGGGATGGAGGTCTTCCGTGCCTCGCCGCGCCAGGCCGACATCATGATCGTCGCCGGCCGGGTCAGCCAGAAGATGGCGCCTGTCCTGCGGCAGGTCTACGACCAGATGATGGAACCCAAGTGGGTCATCTCGATGGGCGTGTGCGCGTCGACCGGCGGCATGTTCAACAACTACGCGCTGGTGCAGGGCGTGGACCAGATCGTGCCCGTGGACGTTTATGCACCGGGCTGCCCGCCCACGCCCGAGACCTTGCTGCACGCCATCGAGACGCTGCACCAGGCGATCGAGGACGGCGAGCTGCTCCGCCGGAAAGAGGGTGAGGGAGCCAACCTGCACGTGGCCGAGATCGCGCCGTCGGCCGATCCGGTGCCGGTGCTCCTCGGGAGTCGCTGAGCGATGACCGACGTCGACACCGTTGACGACGGCGCGCCGCCGGACGAGTCGGTCCCGACCGAACTGCACGGCTGCCCGGCGACCACGAGCCGAGGTCAGCTCGTGCTGCACCCGACGCGTGAGCAATACGTCGACGTCGTCAAGGCGCTGACCGACGACGGCTACGCGATGTGCGTCGACGTGACGGCCGTGGACTTCATCGCCCATCCAGGACGCGCGCTTCCCGACGGCGTGACGGCCGAGCGCTTCGAGGTCGTCACGAACCTCCTCGACCTCGCCGCCGGCCGACGGATTCGCCTGCGCATCCAGGTGCCCGAGTCGGATCCCACGGTGCCGTCGCTGTTCGACGTCCATCCGGGCACCGAGGCGATGGAGCGAGAGGCATACGACATGTTCGGCATCGTCTTCTCCGACCACCCGGACCTCACACGCATCCTCATGCCCGAGGACTGGGAGGGGCACCCCCTGCGCAAGGACTATGACCAAGGGATGATCCCGGTGCAGTTCAAGGAAACCGGGTCGCGATGACCGACATCGTCCAGCGCCCAGGGATGGTCGCCCAGACATCCGAGGCTGGGCAGGAGCTACGGCCGCGTTCGGAGGTACCCGCCCGCGAGCTCTTCCGCGAGATCGGCTCGGTCCTGCGGATGAGCGAAGCCGAGGCGGCGATGCTCGGCGACCTGCCCGAGGACCCGGACGAGGACCAGACGATGATCCTCAACATGGGGCCTCAGCACCCCAGCACGCACGGCGTGCTGCGACTCATGCTGGAGCTGCAGGGTGAGACGGTGCTGCGCTGCAAGCCGATCATCGGTTACCTCCACACGGGCATGGAGAAGACCGGTGAGGGGCTGACCTACATGCAGGGCGGCACCAACGTCACCCGCATGGACTACCTCAGCCCGTTCCTCAACGAGCTGGTCTTCTCGATGGCCGTCGAGCAGCTGCTTGGCATCGACGGCGACATCCCACCGCGGGCGACGTGGATCCGCGTGCTGCTGTCCGAGCTCAACCGGATGTCGAGCCATCTGCTCTTCCTCGCCACCAACGGCATGGACCTGGGTGCCGTGTCGATGATGATCTACGGCTGGCGGGAACGGGAGGAGGTGCTGCGATTCTTCCAGAAGGTCACCGGCTTGCGGATGAACCACAACTTCATCCGGCCCGGTGGGGTCGCCGCGGATCTGCCGCCCGGTTGGCGGGACGACGTCCTGCGACTGCTCGACCTCATCCCGCCGCGGCTGCAGGAGTACGACACGCTGATGACGGGACAGCCGATCTGGCGGGAGCGGCTGCAGGCCGTCGGCGTGATCACGCCGACGGAGGCCATCGCCCTCGCAGCGACAGGCCCGGTGCTGCGCTCGACCGGCGTCGACTGGGACATCCGGCGGGGCATGCCGTACCTCACGTATCCGGAGCTCGAGTTCGACGTGATCGTCGGGTCGTACGGAGACGCCTTCGATCGATACGCCATCCGGCTCAACGAGGTCCGCGAGTCGATGCGCATCGTGCGGCAGTGTCTCGACCGCATGCCGCCGGGGGACTACCGCATCCAGGACAAGAAGGTGACGCCGCCCCCGCGGGCCCGCATCGACGAGTCCATGGAGGCGCTGATCCACCACTTCAAGCTGTTCACCGAGGGCTTCAAGGTGCCCGAGGGTGAGGTGTACGTCGCCGTCGAGAGCCCACGCGGTGAGCTCGGCTGCTACCTCGTCAGCGATGGCACGTCCAAGCCGTACCGGATCCACATCCGGGCGCCATCGTTCGTGAACATCCAGGCCCTTCCCCACATGATGCGAGGCGGTCTCGTGGCTGACGCGGTGGCGGTCATCTCGTCGGTTGATCCCGTCCTTGGGGATGTGGACCGGTGATCAGACCGGTGAGGCGAGTTGCGGTGATCGCCGCGGCGGCTTCGATCCTGTTCGTCGTCGGATGCGGTGACGATGATGACGCCGGCACGACGTCGGAGGACTCCGCCGTGGTGACCACGCTCGACACGGCCACGACCGCTGGTGTCGTCGAGACAACTGGAGCTGCCGCCGAAACGACTGCACCGCCGCCGACGACCGCGGCAACGGCTCAACCGACGACGACAACGGCCGCCACGACGACGACAGCTGCGACGACGACGACGACCGCAGCGACGACGACTGCGCCACCGGCACCTGTCGTGTTCACCCCGCCGGAGGGCGGCTACACGGTCACGTTCCCTGGCCAGCCGACGGCGTTGAACCAACAGGCTGCTCTGCCTGACGGCACGACGTTGCCGTACGTCATCTACAGCTACAAGACCACCGTTGACGGCGACGCGAGGGAGCTCGGCGCCTCAATGGTCCCGTATCCGCCCGGGACAGCGATCAATCTGAACAGTGTCATCACCGGCGCCGTCGCCGCGTTCCCCGGCGCCCACCTCATCAGCGCCGAGGCGATGGAGCTGCAGGGGCGGCCTGGCGCGCAGTACTCCATCGACCTCTCGCGAGGCGGCGCCCCGCAGTACTACATGTCGCGTGTGTTCACGGACGGCACGAACCTGTACCAGGTGTATTACCTGGGCGGCACGATCGGCCCGACCGATCCGAACGTCTTGGCGTTCTTCGACTCGCTTCAACTGCCGGAGGGTGGCTGATGGCGCGGCTCAGTGACGCCAACGTGGCCATCGCCCGGGAGATCGCAGGGCGCTACCCGCGCCAGAAGTCGGCGCTGATCCCGATCCTCCACCTTGCTCAGGAGCAGGACGGCTACGTCAGTCGTGATGCGATGGTGCACATCGCCGAGCTGCTCGACCTCACGCCGGCCGACGTCTACGGCACCGCCTCGTTCTACGAGATGTTCGTGTTCGAGCCGATCGGGCGGTACTGCATCAACATCTGCACGAACATCTCGTGCCAGCTGATGGGTGCTTGGGAACTGCTCGAGCACGCGGAGCACCGCCTGGGCACGCGCCCGGGCACGCACGACCGACGACGGCATGTTCACGCTCGAGGACGTCGAGTGCATCGCCGTGTGCACCGAGGCGCCGGCGCTGCAGGTCAACTACCGCTACCGCAACCAGGTGACGAACGACGACTTCGATCAGCTCGTCGACGATCTCGCCGCCGGTCGTCTCGCCGACGAGGTCCCACCGTTCGGCACGCTGGCCAGGGTTCGCCAGCGCACGACCGACCGTTGGGCCGGTACGGGTGCGGCGGCACAGGGCGACGCGAGATGAGTGGACCGCTGCGGCGATGCAGCGTCCCGACCGGGTCCCGCCGGCCGATCATCACGTCGCGCCTTCGATGTCGCCGACGGCTACACGTACGAGGGGTACGTCCGCACCGGCGGCTACACGGCCTTGCGACGGGCGCTCACGCAGATGACGCCGCAGCAGGTGCACGATGAGGTGAAGACCTCCGAGATGCAGGGCCGCGGCGGCGCCGGCTTCCCAACCGGGACCAAGTGGGGCTTCCTGCCGCCCGACGTGTTCCCCCGCTACGTCGTCATCAATGGTGACGAGAGCGAGCCCGGCACCTTCAAGGACCGCCTCCTGATGGAGTTGGACCCGCACCAACTGATCGAGGGTGTCGTGATGACGTGCTACGCCGTCAACGCCGCGCAAGCCTTCCTCTACGTCCGCGGCGAGATGGCATTGGCCCAGGAACGCATCGCCCAGGCCGTCAACGACGCGTACGCCAACAACCTCGTCGGGCGCAACATCCTCGGCACGGACTTCTCCACCGACATCACGCTGACGTGGGGCGCCGGTGCCTACATCGTCGGCGAGGAAACGGCGCTGATCGAGAGCCTCGAGGGCGAGCGTGGCATGCCCCGGCTGAAGCCGCCGTACTTCCCCGCGGCGAAGGGCCTGTACATGCAGCCGACGATCGTCAACAACGTCGAGTCGCTGTCGAACGTGCCCTGGATGATCAACCAGGGTGGTCAGGCCTTCGCGGACATCGGCGTGCCGACGTCGACGGGGATGCGGATGTTCGCCCTCAGCGGGCACATCAACCGCCCTGGCGTGTTCGAGGTGCCGCAGGGCGTCACGACGTTCCGCATGTTGTTCGAGGCGCCGGAGTACGGCGATGGGATTCTCGACGGCCGCTCGCTGAAGGCGTTCATCCCTGGCGGCGCGTCGGCACCGTGGTTCTTCGAGGAGCACCTCGACCTGCCACTCGACAAGCCGACGGTCGACAAGGCTGGGTCGATGCTCGGTTCGGGGGCGATCGTCGTGATGGACGACCGGACCGACATGGTGGCGGCGTGTTGGCGAGTCGTGCGCTTCTTCGCCCACGAGAGTTGCGGCAAGTGCACGCCGTGCCGTGAAGGCACGACGTGGTTGGAGCGCATCCTCAAACGGATGCTGGACGGCGGGGGTCGGCCGGAGGACATCACGACGCTGATGGACGTCAGCGAGTCGATCAGCCCCGGCATCGCCTGGCCGCCGCGCCAGACAACGATCTGTCCGCTCGGGCCGAGCGCGGTCAGCCCGATCGCCTCGGCGGTGAGGCGGTTCCCCGAGGAGTTCGAGCACTACATCGAGCACGGACGGCCGATGGACGGCTTGCGCCGGCATCCCATCCACGGGACCACCGCCGATGTCATCTGAAGTCTTTCGCTTCGCAACCGGAGGTTGCTCGGCGAGCTCGCGGAGCAGGCATGTCTGACGACGGGACGCGCAACGAGCAGGCCGAAGGCGGGGAGACCCCCGCGGCAGACGACCACGCCGACGCCATCGAACAGCAGCCCGTGGTGGCAGCCGACGACCAGGGCCAGTCGGTCAGTGAGCCGGAGCCGAGCCCGAGCCGGAGCCGGAGCCGAAGACGACACTGTCGATGACCGTCGACGACCGCCCGTACGAGGCGAAGCCCGGGCAGCTCGTCATCGACGCCTGCGAGCTGGCCGGCGCCTACGTGCCGCGGTTCTGCTACCACCCGCGCATGCGGCCGGTCGGCATGTGCCGCCAGTGCCTCGTCGAAGTCGAAGGTCCTCGCGGCCCGATGATGGTCGTCAGCTGCATGACGCCGGTCGCCGAGGGTCAGGTCGTTCGCACCGCAACGCCCGGCATCAAGCGGGCCCAGGAGGGCGTGCTCGAGCTCCTCCTCGCCAACCACCCGCTCGACTGTCCGGTGTGCGACAAGGGCGGCGAGTGTCCGCTGCAGGACCAGGCGTACACGCATGGCCCTGGCGAGAGCCGCTACATCGAGGAGAAGCGCCACTTCGAGAAGCCGATCCCCATCAGCTCGCTCGTCAACCTCGACCGCGAGCGCTGCATCCTCTGCGACCGCTGCACGCGGTTCGCCGAAGAGGTGGCCGGTGACGCGCTGATCAGCTTCACCCACCGCGGCAACGAGACGCAGGTGCTGACGTTCCCCGACGAGCCCTTCGCGTCCTACTTCTCGGGCAACACGGTGCAGATCTGCCCGGTCGGTGCGCTCACGTCCGTGCCCTACAGGTTCAAGGCGCGGCCGTGGGATCTCGACCAGGTGGAGAGCACGTGCACCACGTGCTCGGTCGGCTGTCGCATGGTCGTCCAGTCCACTCGCGACGAGCTGGTGCGCTACCTCGGCGTCGATTCCGACCCCGTGAACTGGAGTTGGCTGTGTGACCGCGGCCGGTTCAACTTCGAGGCCGTCAACTCCGATTCCCGCCTCGGCGAGCCCCTCGTGCGTGGCGAGGGAGGCCTGGGTGCGACGACCTGGAACGCTGCGATGGCCGCCGCCGCGCAGTTGCTCCGGGACGCCGTCGCCGGCCGCGGTCCCGACGGCATCGCCGTGCTCGGCGGAGCGCGAGGCACGAACGAGGACGCCTTCGCGTGGGCCCGTCTCGCTGACGCGTTCGGGCATCACGAATCGTGATGCCCAGGTGGCCGACGGCCTGCCCGCCGAACTGCTCTCGCTTCCGCGGGCGACGATCGACGAGGCTGCCTCGGCGCGCACGGTCATCTTGCTCGGACCGGACCTCAAGGAGGAGCTGCCGGTCCTCTATCTCCGCCTGCGCCACGCCGCCGAGGAGCGCACGATCCGGATCCTGGAGCTCGGCCCGTCGGCCAGCGGCCTGACCCGCTACGCCTGGCGCAGCATCCGCGTGGAGTCCGGCGCCGTCGGTTCGCTGCGCCGCGCCCTCAGTGACTACGAGGTGGCCGATCAGCTGGCCTCGGGGCCGGTGGTCATCGTGGCCGGCCGCGGCAACCTTGCCGAGTCCTCGGCGTCGGCAACTTCGATGCTGGCCGCCGTGCTCGAGGCCTGCCCCGGCGCCAAGGTGTTGCCGGCACTGCGTCGCGGCAACGTCGTCGGCGCGCTGCAGCTCGGCCTGGCGCCGCAACCTGATCGGCTCGACGGCGCCGGGATCCTCACCGCCGCCGCCGAGGGCCGCATCGACGTACTCGTGCTGCTCGGTGCCGACCCGCTGGCCGACTGTCCAGACGCCGACCTGGCCCGCAGGGCGCTGGCTGGTGCCCGCCGCATCATCGCCGTCGACGTGTTCCTCACCGAGTCGTGCCAGCAGGCCGACGTCGTCTTGCCCGCCGCCGTGTTCGGTGAGAAGGACGGCACGACGACGAACCTGGAGGGACGGGTCACGACGGTCGGCCGGAAGGTCACGGTCCACGGCACGTCGCGACCTGACTGGATGATCGCCGTCGAGCTGGCTGAGCATCTGGACCACTTCGACTTGGCGGACGAGTTCGTGTCGGTCGACGCGATCACCGACGCCATCGCGGCAGCCGTCCCTGCCTACGCAGGAGCCACACGGCGCGGGCTCGCGGAGGCGCGCAACGGCGTGCTCGCCGTGCCGTCGTCGGACGGTTCATCGTTGACCGACGCGGCGGTCGTCACCCCTGATCGGATCAGCTACGACTATCGGCTCGTGGTCTCACGGCAGCTGTACGACCGAGCCGCCGGCACGGCGTACTCGCCGTCGCTGGCCCCGCTGGCGACGCGGTGCACGGCGCACATGAACCCGCTCGACCTCGACGCACTTGGCGTCGCCGAGGGACAAGAGGTGCGGATCGTCGGCTCCCGCGGCGCAGTCGTCGTTGCGGTGACGCCGGACGAGCGCGTGGCGCGCGGCTCGGTGCGGCTCCCGTTCAACGTGCCGGGAACGTCGGCCGCCGAGATCGTCGACCTCACATCTCCGGTCACCGACGTCCGCGTGGAGAGGATGTAGGCGTGCTCGCCATCGATCCCCTCCTGGTCGGTGACCTGCTGTGGACGCCGCTCATCATCATGCTGCTGAAGGTCGTCCTGATCTTCGTCATCGGATTGCTGGCGACCATGTTCATGGTCTGGTTCGAGCGCAAGATCATCGCTGGCTTGCAGAACCGGATCGGGCCGAACAAGGCCGGACCGTTCGGCATCCTGCAGACCCTCGCCGACGGCATGAAGTTGATCTTCAAGGAGGACTTCCTGCCGGATCGCGCGGACCGGTGGGTCTACCGCATGGCCCCGTTCCTCGCCTTCGTCCCGGCGTTCGTCGTCTGGTCGGTGATCCCGCTGGGTGGTGACTTCAGCGACGGGAACACCGGCATCGTCACCTGGTTCGGCGAGGACACGCGAGTCATGCTCGCCGACCCGCAGATCGGGATCCTGCTCGTGCTCGCGGTGTCCTCGATCGCGGTCTACGGGATCATGCTCGCCGGCTGGTCGAGCGGCTCGAAGTACCCGTTGCTCGGTTCGGTCAGGGCATCCGCCCAGATGGTCAGCTACGAGGCCGCGCTCGGCATGAGTGTCGCCACGGTCGTCCTGACTGCCGGCACGCTGTCGACGGTCGGCATCGTCGTCGAGCAGGACTCGCTGTCCAACTGGAACTTCGTCGCCACGGGCGTCGTCCCGTTCATCGTCTTCATGATCGCCGCGACGGCCGAGCTGAACCGCCCGCCGTTCGACCTCGTCGAAGCGGAGCAGGAGCTCGTCGGCGGGTTCAACACCGAGTACGCGGCGTTCGGCTTCGCCCTCTTCTTCCTGGCCGAGTTCATGAACACGGTCACCATGAGCGCCATCATCGTGACGCTGTTCCTCGGTGGCCCGCAGCCGATCTCGATCGGCGATTGGACGGCGGACATCCCACTGATCCCGAACGGCTGGGAAGGCACCGTGTGGTTCCTGCTCAAGCTGTTCCTGTTCCTCTACATCTACGTGTGGATCCGGGCGACGCTGCCGCGCCTGCGCTACGACCAGTTGATGGACCTCGGCTGGAAGCTGCTGATTCCCATCGCGCTGGGATGGTTGCTGCTGCTTGCCGCCATCCAGGTCGGCCGCGACAACGACTGGAACGTCGTCGGGGTCGTTGCCATCTCACTCGTCGTGATCCTGATCGCTGCAGCGTTGCTGGTGGCGGCTGTACGCCTCAGCGCCCGGAACCGAGCGCGGGAAGGAGCGCTGAGCTGATGGGCTACCTCGAAGGTTTCGGCGTCACGCTTCGCCAACACCGCCTGTTCGGCGGCAAGCGGCTGACCAAGAGCTACTCCGGCGGCCGAGTCGCCAAGAAGGACCGGCGCACGCGCAAGCACGGTGTCCCGTCGGACGCGTTGTCGCCGGTCGACACGCCCGGCGACGTGAAAATGCTCAAGCCGTCGCGTACGCACGGCCGCCACGTCCTCAACCGCTACGAGGACGGGATGGAGAAGTGCATCGGGTGCGAGCTGTGCGCCGGCATCTGCCCCGCCGACTGCATCTACGTGCGCGGCGCGGACAACGATCCCGACAACCCGACGTCGCCGGGGGAGCGATTCGGATTCGTCTACGAGATCAACTACCTGCGCTGCATCCACTGCGACATGTGTGTCGAGGCGTGCCCGACGGAGGCCATCACCGAGTCGAAGCTGTTCGAGTTCTCGTTCACCAACCGGCGCCGACGCGATCTACACGAAGACCGAGCTCCTCGTCGATGACGACGGCCGGCCGCAGCACCTGCCGTGGGAGGACTGGCGGGAGGGCGAGGACAAGTACACGAGCGCGTGGGTGCGCGCCACCGCGTCGGCGGGCGATGCGGACTTCGTCGGGGAGGTCGGCTGGAGCGGCGAGCTCGGCTACGGGGTGCGCCCGCCGGAGGAACCCGCACCGTGACGATGGTCTCCTCACTCGTCCCCTTGGGACTCGCTCCTCGTCCTGTCTCACTGCGCCTGGCGGCGCGACGCTCGACGCTCGGCCTCACGATCGAGAACGCGACCCCATGATCGAGACGATCGTCTTCGCCATCGCCGCGCTGATGATCCTCGTCGGCGCGGTCGGCGTGATCGCGTCCAGCCACCCGGTCCACTCCGCGCTCAGCCTCGTGCTGACGCTCTTCGGCGTGGCGGTGCAGTTCGTGGCAATGGAGGCACACTTCCTCGCCGCCGTCCAGGTCATCGTGTACGCGGGCGCGATCGTCGTGCTGTTCCTCTTCGTGATCATGCTGCTCGGCGTCGCTGGCGCCGAGGACCTGCGCACCGAACGCCTCCCGATCCAGCGGCCACTGGCTGGCGTGCTGGGACTTGCCATCGTCGGCTTGCTCATCGCCGCGTTCGTGGCCAGCCGTGACGCCGATCCGCTGGCCGTCGGCCCCGGTCTGGCGATCGCCGGCGAGGCAGGCGCAGGCGCCGCTGACGTGAACCTCGCCGACCACGACGCCAACATCCGCCAGCTCAGCTTCAACCTCTTCAGCGACAACGTGTTCGTGTTCGAGCTCACGTCGGTGCTGCTGATCGTCGCCGTGGCGGCAACCGTCGTGCTCACTCGCCGCGACCGTTCGAAGTCCGCCGCCGAGGCCGGGCAGGTCGACTCGTGATCGCCGACGTCCAACCGACCACGACCTGGTACCTGATCCTCGCCGCGGTGGTGTTCGGCATCGGTGCGGTCGGCGTGATGATCCGCCGCAACCCGCTCGTGATGTTCATGTGCATCGAGCTGATGCTGAATGCCGTCAACCTCAGCTTCGTCGCCCTCGCCCAACGGCTCGGTGACATCGGCGGTCAGACGGCGGTGTTCTTCGTGCTCGTCGTTGCCGCCGCCGAGGTGGTGGTGGGCCTCGGGATCATCGTCTCCATCCTCCGGCGCCGCCCCGGCGCGACCGCCGACGACCTGGCAGATCTCAAGGGATAGTGGTGTTTCGCTTCGAGCACCCTGATCGTTCTGTGTTGGTTTCGTGCCCGCTGACGGACACGAATCTTCGTCAGAACCGGGCCGGGGTGAGTCATGGCTGAGCTCGTTTGGCTGATCCCCGCGTTCCCGCTGTTCGGGTTCCTCGTGCTCGTCGTGTTCGGGCGGCGGCTCGGCGATCCACGCGCCGGCTACTTCGCCACGGCGATGATCGTCGCGTCGTTCGTCGTCTCCGTCGGGGCGTTCTTCGACCTCCTCGGCCGCCCGGCCGAGGAGCAGTCCGAGGTCGTGACGCTGTTCTCCTGGCTCCCGGTCGGCTCGCTGCAGGTCGACATGGCGTTCCTCGCCGACCCGTTGAGCATCACGATGTGCCTGTTCGTCACGGGCGTCGGCGCGCTGATCCACCTCTACGCCGTCGGCTACATGCACGGCGACGCCAAGTTCTCCAAGTTCTTCCTCTACATGAACCTGTTCGCCTTCGCGATGCTCATCCTCGTCCTGGGCGAGAACCTGCTCGTGACGTTCCTCGGCTGGGAAGGCGTCGGTACCTGCTCGTACTTCCTGATCGCCTTCTGGCACACCCGCGAGTCGGCGGCGACGGCGGGGAAGAAGGCGTTCGTCACCAACCGCGTCGGCGACTTCGGGTTCATGCTGGCGATGTTCCTCGCCTTCGGGGCTGTCGGCTCGCTCTCCTACGTCGCCATCAACGGCGCAGCAGAGGAAGGGCTGATCGCCGTGTCGACCGCCACGGCGATCGGCGGCCTCTTGTTCCTCGGGGCGACCGGGAAGTCAGCGCAGCTGCCGCTGTACTTCTGGTTGCCCGACGCGATGGAGGGCCCGACACCCGTGTCGGCACTGATCCACGCCGCGACCATGGTCACCGCCGGTGTGTTCCTGATGGTGCGCGTCAACCCGGTGCTGACCGTCGCCGCGGAGTGGCTGCTGCCGATGATCGCCTGGATCGGCGCCCTCACGGCGCTGTTCGCAGCGACGATCGCCGTCGCCCAGAACGACATCAAACGCGTGCTCGCGTACTCGACGGTCAGCCAGCTGGGCTACATGTTCCTTGCCGTCGGATCGGGCGCCTACGTGATCGCCATCTTCCACATGATCACGCATGCCTTCTTCAAGGCGCTGCTGTTCCTCGGGGCCGGCTCGGTGATCCACGGCATGCACGAAGAGCAGGACATGCGGCGTATGGGGAAGCTGTTCGTCCTCATGCCGGTCACCGCCGTCACGTTCATCGTCGGGTGGCTGGCGATCGCGGGTGTGCCGCCGTTCGCCGGGTTCTGGTCGAAGGACGAGACGCTGCTGTACGCGCTCGCCGACAGCGTGCCGCTCTACCTCATCGGTCTGCTCGGCGCCATCCTCACGGCGTACTACATGACTCGCCAGGTGATCATGGTGTTCTTCGGCGAGGCCCATTGGAAGGATCGGGCCGAGGAGCAAGGCGCTCATGGCGAGATCAAGCCGCACGAGAGCCCTTGGATCATGCTCTTCCCGCTCGTCGTGTTGGCCGCTCTGGCGATCGTCGGAGGCGTCATCGAGCTGCCCTTCACCGATGACATGCATCGCCTCGAGCACTGGCTCGAGCCGGTGACCGAGTTCGGCGAGGCGAACATCGAGGGCACGTGGGCTGATGACCACAAGTACTGGCTGCTCGTCATCGCCACCTTCGCCTCGCTCGGCGGGATCGTGCTCGCCTGGCTCGTCTATCAGCGGCGACGGATCAAGGCCGTCGAGCCCAAGATCCTCGAAGAGGCGTGGTACTACGACCGCGCCGTCACCGAGTTCATGGGCGGCCCCGGCTACGAGGCCGCAGAAGGCGCCGCCTGGTTCGATGCCAACGTCGTCGATGGGGCGGTGGAAGGCACCGCCGTCGTCGTGCGAGACGCGGCCGGCGAGCTGCGCAAGAGCCAGAGCGGCTTCGTACGCGCCTACGCCGCACTGATCGGCGTCGGCGTCGTCGTCCTCCTCGCCTGGTTCGTCATCGCCCGGGGCATCCTGTGATTTCGCCTCGCAACCGGAGGTTGCTCGGGCGAGGGGCTCCGGCGGAGCCTCTGCCCCCCGCACCCCCCGCCGGAGGGCTCGCGTGAACGATCCGGGCTTTCCGATCCTGACCGCGCTCGTCGTCGTGCCGGTGATCGGCGCGCTGCTGGTCATCCTCACACCGAGCCGGCGGCCCGAGATCGTCAAGCTCGTGGGACTCCTCGCCGCCGCCATCACGTTTGCGCTGACGATCTGGATGCTCGCCGCGTTCGACACCGGCGAGGCCGGCTTCCAGTTCGTCTCCAAGCACACGTGGATCGAGGAGTGGGGGATCTCCTGGCACCTCGGCGTCGACGGCATCTCGCTGTTCCTCGTCGTGCTGACCGGGCTGCTGTTCCCGCTGGCGATGGTCGCCGTCGACCCCCACCACGACATCAAGCCGTACCTCGCCTGGCTGCTCGTCCTCGAGGCGGGGATGATGGGCAGCTTCCTCAGCCTCGACCTCTTCATGTTCTTCGTCTTCTTCGAGGTCGTGCTCGTCCCGATGTACTTCCTCATCGGTGGCTGGGGTTACGAGCGCCGGGTCCACGCCGCCCTGAAGTTCTTCCTGTTCACGATGCTCGGCTCGGCGTTCATGCTCGTCGGCGTCGTCGCCACGGCCTTCCTGGCCCGCGATCACGGCGTCGGTCAGCTGACGTTCGACCTCACCGTCATCGCCGAACGAGCTGACTTCCCTGTCACGACGGCGCGCTGGCTGTTCTTCGCGTTCGCCATCGCCTTCGCCGTGAAGGTGCCGATCTTCCCGCTCCACACGTGGCTGCCCGACGCCCACACGCAGGCACCCACCGCCGGCTCGGTGATCCTGGCCGGCGTCATGCTGAAGCTGGGCACCTACGGCCTGTTGCGCTTCGGCGTCTTCCTGTTCCCCGAGGCCGCGACGTGGGCCAAACCGCTGTTCCTCACGCTGGCCGTGATCGGCATCACCTACGGCGCCGTCGTGGCGACGATGCAGAAGGACCTCAAACGCCTCGTCGCCTACTCCTCGATCGCCCACCTCGGCTTCATCGTGCTCGGCGTGTTCGCCATCACCCGCCAGTCGATCACCGGCGGCGTGCTGCAGATGATCAACCACGGGATCTCGACGGGCGCGCTGTTCCTCCTCGTCGGCTGGATCTACGAACGCCGCCACACCCGGCAGATCTCCGAGCTGCGCGGCTTGCAAGTGGTGGCGCCGATGTTCGCCGCCGGCTTCATGGTCGTGATGCTCTCGTCCGTCGGCGTTCCGGGGCTCAACGGGTTCGTCGGCGAGTTCCTCATCCTCATCGGCTCGTTCCAGTCGGCCCGATGGTGGACCGTTGTTGGGACGACCGGCGTGATCCTGGCCTCGGTGTACCTGCTGTGGGCCTACCAGCGGGTGTTCCACGGTGAGCCCGATGACGCCAACCGCAGCTTCCGGGAGATCCGTCCCCGTGAGGCCGGCGTGCTCGGCGTGCTGATCGCCATCATCGTCTTCACCGGCGTGTACCCGAAGCCGATGCTCGACCGCGTCGAGCCCAGCGTGGACGCGCTGATCCGGCACGTCGAAGAGCGCACGGATGACGTCGCTCCCGAGCCGACCCCTGTGGAGGCTGGGGGATGATGCCGGCACAGGACGCCGTGTTCGAGGGACCAGAGGTCAGCTGGTTCTCGCTCTCGCCGATGCTCGTGCTCATCGGTGCGGCGCTGTTCCTCCTCCTTGCAGGTGCGCTCATTCCGCGATGGCCACGCGGCGGATACGCCTTCGTCACCGCATGCGCCGCCGGTGCGGCGGCCGTGCTGTCGATGGTGCTGTGGGACGACGCCACCGACGAAGGGCCGAGCACGCTGGTCGGCAACGCCCTCGCGTTCGACACGTTCGCCATGTTCGTGACGATCACGATCTGCGCGGGGTTGCTGCTCCTCGCCTTGGTCTTCAACGACTACCTGCGACGGGAGGGCCTCGACGGGCCCGAGCTGTACGCGCTGATGCTCGTCGCTGCCACCGGCGGCATCGTCATGGGCTCGGCCAACGACTTCATCGTGCTGTTCGTTGGGCTCGAGACCCTGTCGTTGGCGTTCTACGTCCTGGCCGCGAGCTACCGCCGCAAGACCGGCAGCTCGGAGAGCGGGATCAAGTACTTCGTGCTCGGCGGGTTCTCGTCGGCGTTCTTCCTCTACGGCATCGCCCTGATCTACGGCGCCGTCGGCTCGACGAACATCACCGACATGGTCGCCACGTTGAGCACCACCATCCCGGTCGACCGCAACGATGCACTGATCCTCGCCGGCACCGCTCTGATGCTCGTCGGCCTCGGGTTCAAGATCGCCGCCGTGCCGTTCCACGTGTGGACGCCCGACGTGTACCAGGGTGCGCCGACGCCGGTCACGGCGCTGATGGCGTCCGTCGGCAAGGTTGCGGCGTTCGCCGCGCTGATCCGCGTGATGATCGTGGGGCTGCCCTTCTACCGCGACGACTGGCGGCCCGTGATCTGGACCCTCGCGCTGCTGTCGCTCCTGGTCGGCGCCGTCCTCGCCGTGGTCCAGACCGACGTGAAGCGGATGCTCGCCTACTCATCGATCAACCACGCCGGCTTCATCCTCGTCGGCGTCGAAGCCGCTTCGTACCGGGCGGGGGAGGCCGACAGCGGCCTCGGCGTGCCGAGCGCGCTCGTCTACCTGCTGGCGTACGCCGTCCTCGTCGTCGGCACGTTCGCCGTCGTCGGGCTCGTCGCCGGCCGCGGCGACGAGGCGACGGACCTCAACGCCTTCCGTGGCCTGTCGCGCCGTCGCCCGGCCCTGGCGCTGGCGCTGACGATTCTGCTCGTCGCGCAAGCCGGTGTGCCGTTCACCAGTGGCTTCATCGCCAAGTTCGGCGTGATCGAGGCGTCCGTCGACGAGGAGAGCTACCTGCTGGCCGTCGTTGCCATGGTCTCCACGGTGATCGCCGCCTTCATCTATCTGCGGATCATCGTCGCCTCGTGGATGTCCGACGATGACGACGAGGCGCCCCAGCCCCTGGCCGTGCCGCTGTCCTCCGGCCTCGCCATCGCCGCCGCAGTCGGCTTCACGCTCGCCGTTGGCCTGTTCCCGGAATGGCTGCTGAGCGCAGCTGAGGCCACGACGCAGTTCGCCAGGTAAGGGGCGGACCCACGCAACCGATCGAGGCCTCCCGCCTGCACGACCTCCGGAGAATGAAGGTCGTCGCGACGTCGCTGCTGGTGTTCGCTGCGGTCGTCTACCTCTTCGCCAAGGCGAACGAGGACCAGGCGGTCTGGGTCGGTTACGTGCGGGCCGGCGCCGAGGCGGCGATGGTCGGCGCGCTCGCCGACTGGTTCGCTGTGACTGCGCTGTTCCGCCATCCACTCGGTATCCCGATCCCGCACACGGCGATCATTCCGCGCCGCAAGGATCAGATCGGGCGCAGCCTGGGCGAGTTCGTCGAGGGCAACTTCCTCACCGAAGATGTGTTGATCCAGCGTCTGCAGGGCGTCGACATCGGCCGTCGCCTCGGTCACTGGTTGGCGCAGCCGCCGAGCGCGCAACGAGCGTCGGCGGCGATCATGGACGCCACGCGCGGCACCATCGAGGTGCTCGACGACCGAGACGTGCAGGAAGCGATCGGCGGACTCGTCGAGCGCCGGCTGCGGGACATGGACGTCTCACCGTTGCTCGGCAAGGCCATCGACGTGTCCGTCGACGGCGGTCACTTCCAGCGTTTGCTCGACGCCGTGTTCGTCGCGGTCGGAGCGTTCCTCGAGGAGAACGAGCCGACGTTGCGAACCCGCCTCAAGCAGGAGTCGCCGTGGTGGGTTCCAGAGCCGATCGACGACCGCATCTTCAAGAAGATCTTCAGCGGCGTGCAGACCTTCCTCGGCGACCTCCACGACGAGCCTGAGCACGAGGTTCGTGCGGCGATCGAGCAGCGGGTCCGCGTGCTCGCCGAGCGTTTGCGGACGGACCCGGACCTGATCGCCAAGGTCGAGGAGCTGAAGATCGAGGTGCTCGCCCACCCTGAGGTGCAGGCGTGGCTGCAGTCGTTGTGGGGGGAGTTGAAGCGGGCGATGCTGGCTGCGGCCGACGATCCCGACAGCGAGTTGCGCCGCCGGCTCGACGACGGGTTGGTGCAGCTCGGGCACCGTCTCGAAGCCGACGTGGTGCTGCAGGCCAAGGTCGACGGCTGGGTCGAGCGCGTCGCCCTGTACCTCATCGAGCACTACCGCAGCGAGGTCGCCGACCTGATCGCCACCACGGTCCAGCGTTGGGACGGTCGCGACACGGCCCGTCGCATCGAGCTGCAAGTCGGCCGCGACCTGCAGTTCATCCGCATCAACGGAACGGTCGTCGGCGGCCTCGCCGGACTGGCCATCCACGCCGTCGGCGAAGGGTTGTTCTAGGTGCTCGCGCGGGCGGGCCGGCGAGGGCGATAGACGCACGTCCGCCCCGTGGTGATCGTCGCTCGCAGCTCGTCACCCAGCGCCGGCTCGGATGCCGCGATCACGTCGATGGCGCGGGCGATCGCCTTGCGCACCGCCGTTCGCGCCCGTTCTCCCGAGTCGACGAAGCGGCGGGCCCGACCGGATTTGGCGACCACCGCCGAGAGCTCCTCGCGCAGCGCCTCTCGTTCCGTCTCGAGTCGGTCGATTCGGCGCCGGGGACCGCTGCGCCGGGCCAGTTCCAACTGTTCGTCGAGCTCGGCCGCCCGGCGCCGGTACGACCGCAGTGTCTGCTCGTCGACGAGCTCGTGGAACGCGGTCTCGACGTCGCTCCCGCCGCAGAGCTCGAGCGCCGGCACTTCGTCGTCCGGGCGGCCCAGCAGCACGGCGAGGTAGCCGACGCCAACGAGGTCGGGCAGCTCGATTCGCCGGTCGCCGACCTCGACGACCCACTGGCCATGGTCTCGTCGCAGCACGGTGGCCACCGCCGCGCTCTCGTCGGCGTCGACCGACAGCTCGTCGGCTCGCCGCGCCCAGCGCTCGGCGCGAAGTGGCATCGCCATCACCGTCGCCGCCTCCGCCGCTCTGCGCAACGCGTCAACGGCCGCCGACGGGTCACCGGGGTGACCTCGCACCACGAGCGCCTCGGCGAGATCCGCTCGTGACATCGCGGTCAGTGGGCGGTTGCCGAGGCGGATGTTCCCCTCCACCGCCTGTTCCAGACGGGACACCGCCAACTCGGCTTCACCGAACGTCAACGCCGCCAAGCCGAGCGCCCGCTCGACCACGCCGAAGCAGGCGACGGCCAGCGATGGCATCACTGGGCGGTCGGCGTACGGCTCGAGCAACGAGTACGCCTCGCGGGCCAGCTCCGCGTCGCCGAGCGAGGCCGCCGCTTCGACGATGTTGGCGATCCCGGTCAGCCACGTGCTCGACCGAGGCAGGGCGGCGAGCCCGTTCAGGCGGAGCGGGGCCAGCATCGACACCGCCTCGTCGTGCAGGCCGGCTCGCGCCGCGATCGCCGCCGCACCGGCGCGGTATCCGAACTCGGGCTCGATCAGGATCGACGCCGAGGAGATGTCCCGCGCGAGATCGAGTAGCTCGCTGTCGCGGTCCTGCATGAACCGGATCGTCAGCAGGTGCGCGCCGTAGTAGCCGGTGGCATCGGCATCGCCGACGTCGACGCCGTGCTCGAAGCACTCGTGCGCCGAGCGCTCCGCCTCGTCCAGGCGGCCCTCACGGATCAGCTGCATCACATCGATCGCCGACACGACGTAGCCGATGCTTCGACAACCGACCGCATCGGCTCGGTCGCGCAGTTCGGACAGTGTGCGCATCGCCCGCACGTCGCCAGCGAGGAAGTGGTCGACGGCCTTCCACAACAGTCCGAAGAGCACGCGGAGGTCGTCGCCACAACCGGCGGCGATCGCGATCTGCTGCTCGGCCAGCTGCAGCCGCATGTCGGCGTGCTCCGGCGAGAGCAGCGCGTGGTGCGCCAGCGAGAGTGCCTCCGCGAGGACATGCGGGTCGCCGCTGCGGCGGCAATCACCCAGCGCCTCGATCGCGGGCTCGACCGGCGCCCCGTCGTACACGTCTTCGGCAGCGAGCCGCATGACCAAGCGGAGACGGAGGTCGACAGCATCGGACGGAAGCTCGGCGAGCGCGGTCCGCTGCAATGCCAGCACCCTGGTCCGCTCGACCTCACCGCGGTGCTCGTTGACCCAAACGCCACCGAGTCCCAATGCCGCCCGCGCCCGTGCGATCGGGTCACCCGTCCAGGCGGCGACGGCCACGGCTCGCTCGTAGGCACGCCGGGCATCGGCGAGCCCGCCGCACACCAGCAGTGCGTCCGCCCATTCGAGGAGCAGCTCGACGTGGTCGGCCGGGTGGGGCAGCCGTTCGACGAGGTCCACGGCCGCGCCCAGCAGGAGCGCCGCCCGTTCGTAGTCGAACCCGCGCCCGAGCACCTTGGCCGCGCCTCGGCACTCGGCGACGGCGCGTGCGGCGTCGGCAGGTGATCGTTCGGCGGCCTGGAGGGCGTGATGGGCCCGACGAGCGACGGTGCCCGGCTGGTCGTCGTCCGGAGATAGCTCGAGCGCTCGGACGTGCGCTTCCAGTGCCTCGCTCGGCGTCAGCACTGCCAGCGCGGCGTGGCGGACGAGGTCGTGCGTGAACCTCCAACCCGTCGAGCCCGACGTGCCTGGAATGAGGTGGACCAGACCTGCTTCCGCCGCCCGCTCCTGCGCCTCGACGACGTCGGCGTGATCGCCGCCGACCATCGCTGTCAACTCGCCCGTCCTGCCCTCCATGCCGAGGATCGCCGCAAGGGCGATGACGTCTCGATGCTCCGGCACGAGCACTTCGAGCGAGTCCTCGATGGCGTACTCGACGACGCCTCGATCGTCGGCCGGCACGGCGCTGGCCACGGCGCGGGACAGCAGCAACGGACTGCCTCCGGTCAGCCGGGCCAGCGTCGGCACCCACTCGTCCTCTTCGACCTGGAGGCCGTGCGCTGCGAGGAAGGCTGCCGTGTCCTGTTCGTCGAACGAGCGCAACGGAACGATCACCGCGTCCCGTTCCAGCTCGCCCAGCCGGCGGCGCGTCTCGCTCGGCACGTCCGGGTCGTCATCGCGCCGCGTCAGCATGATCACGCACCGGTCGATCGTGCGCACCAGGAAGCGGACGAGCAGGAGGGCCGCTGCGTCGGCCAGGTGGGCGTCGTCGAGCACGATCGCCAGCGGGGCTCGCGCGGTGCGGCTGCGCAATAGGTTGGCAACAGCGGAGAAGAGGCTGAAGCGGTCGGCGTCGATGGGGGCCCAGTGCGGGTCCTCGCTCAGCATTCCGGCGGCGTCGCGGCCACCGAGCTCGGAGAGCACGGCGGTCCACGGCCACAGCGGCGGGGCCCCGCCGTCAGGCCAACTGCGTCCCCATGCGACGGTGAACCCCTCTGCAGCGGCGCGATCGACGGCGTGCCGGCACAGCGTCGTCTTCCCGATCCCGGCCGGTCCGCTGACGATGAGCAGCTGGCTGCGACCGTCGCGCGCGGCCACGCAGGCGTCGGCGATCAACGCCAGCTCGCGAGTTCGCCCGACGAACCGGCGGCTGCCCGTGACGGGTTGTACAGCCATCGCCGGACAGTACGCCGCAAGGTCCCAAACGGGTCGTGGCTTTCGGAGGGGAGCAAAGAAGATTCCTGTGACCTGGTTGGTAGTAGTACATACGTACGATAGCATCTCGGTATGGGGACCGTCCGGCTCGAGGCGCTCAGCGCAGCGATTGACGAACTGCTCGCACTCGACCCCGGCGCAGTGGAAGGCGACGAGTTGCACGACGTGGTGACCGGCTTGCTGCGCCAATCGCACCGCTTGGCGGCGGTGCGGGCTCGGGTGATCTCGGCGTGGGATGGTCGGGGCCTGTGGGCGACGGACGGGTCCCGGTCACCGGGGCATCGGCTGGCTCGCGAGGCGTCGATGTCGATCACCGCTGGGCGACGTGAAGTTCGCCGGGCGAGAGCGCTCGCCTCGATGACCGACACAACCGCCGCGCTCGTCGAGGGTGCACTCTCTCCGGAACACGTCGACGTATTGGCCGGCGCCAACACCGGCCGGCGCAGTGAGCTCTTCGCCTCCCATGAGCCGACGCTCGTCGAGCAAGCCATGCTGTTGCGGTTCGGGGACTGCTGTCGGATGGTCGAGTACTGGAAGCAGCGAGCCGACGCCGCCGGCTGCGAAGACGACGGTGAGCGCCGTCACGAGGCCCGTCAGGCGTCCGTGGCGTCGACGCTCGATGACATGGTCGATGTCCGGGCGGTGCTGGACCCGGTCGGTGGAGCCACCGTGGTGGCAGAGTTGAATCGGTTGATGGAACATCAGCGTCGCCACGACAAGCGCAACGGCACGGTGCGCACGGCCACCCAGCGACGCGCCGACGCCCTCGTCGAGATGGCCAGCCGCTCTCGCACCACCCCTTCCGGTGGGCTGCGACCGCGCCCGCTGATCACCATCCTCACCGGCCACGAGTCCTTCGCCCGGGTGTGTGAACTTGCCGACGGCACGGTGATCGCTCCCGGCCAGGTCGTGCCGTTGTTGGCAGAGGCCGACATCGAACGCATCGTGTTCGATGGTCCCGACCGGGTCATCTCCGTGTCGAGGCGACGCACCTTTACCGGTGCGCTGCGCCGCGCGATCGAGGTGCGTGACCGGCACTGCCTGCACCCCTCCGGGTGCGACGAACCAGCCGACCGCTGCGACGTCGACCACATCCAGCCCTACACCGACGGCGGCGAAACCTCACAGGCCAACGGACGACTCAGCTGCTGGCCCCACAACCGCCACCCCCACCTCCGCAACGCCCATCCACCGCCGCCCGAGCCCAATGAGGACGCCGGCGAGCGTGGACCACCCGACCTGAGCTGACCGCCACCACCGTCCCTGTCAGATCTCGTCGTGGTGTTGGAGCCAGCGGAACGCCCACCACCCGGGCAGGATCGGCAGCCAGAACGTGATCAGCCGGAACAGGAACACGGCGGGCACCGCCGTCACGTTGTCGATGCCCGCCGCCACGAACCCACTGATGAGCACGGCTTCGATGGCCCCGATGCCTCCGGGCGTTGGCGCGAACGACGCGATGGTCACACCGACGAGGTACACGGCGCCGACCGAGGCGAACGACAGGTCGCCGCCCAACGCAACGAGCGAGAAGAACAACGCCACAATGTTCCCGACGGTGACGAGGGCCGAACCGCCGAGCAGGAGGGCGAGCTTTCCGGGCCGCCGCAGCACCTTCGACATCCCGTCGAACGACCGTCGTACGGCGGGCAGCAGGTGCTGGGTGAGCAGGTGCCGGGTGGTGGGGATGGCGAGCATGGCAATGGCGAGGACGACCACGACACCGACGCCCAGCAGCAGCCACTCCGGGTTCGGCAGGCTGTAACCGCGGAACGTTCGCCGGCCTGCCCACACCACGAACACCGCCAGGAGCGAGACGTGCACGACGACTCCGGCGACGGTGTCGAGGCCTACGGCGGACACGGCGACAGCCCGATCGACGCCCTGTTTCTGCACGTACCGCTCGCTCAGCGCCATGCCACCCACGCCGGCCGGCGCGACCGTGCCGGTGAACGACGTTGCCACCTGGCTGATCGTGAGCGAGCCGGCCGGCATCCGCGCCGGCACCGACCCGGCGAGTCCGGCAGCCGCGCCGACATACGTCACGACGGTGGCGGCGACGATCAGCGGGGTCCACGCCCAGTTGGCATCCCTGAGTTGCTCCGCCATCCCCGGCAGGTCGGCGAACTGCGGAGCGAGGAAGTACGTCGCGCCGGCGAGGACGATGATCAGCAGGAGCGTCTTGCGGTCGAGCCGCTCGAGCTGTGCGAGATGCACTTCGTCGACGCCGGTCTGCTGCTGCACCTGCGTGGACACGTCGGCCAACAGGCCGTGGCGTGCCTTCAGCTGGGTGCGGGTCACCCGGTCGAACACGGCCGGCTGGATGAGGGGCAGGCTGCGCCCGACGACGTCGGCCCCGAGCCCTGCGACGGCGACCCGCACCGCGCTCGACGCGTCGGTGGCGAGTGCGGCCGTCACGAGCGCCTGCGCGACGTCCAAGTCGAGCTCGGTGTTGTCCGCGGCGAGCGTTGCGAGCTCCAACCCGACGAGCCAGACCTGCCCATCGGACGCCACCCGAATCGTGGCGTCTCTCAACCGGCCGTGCGCGATGCGTCGATGCCGCAGTGCGGCGAGCTGTCGGAAGAGGTCGGCCACGGCCGCCTGCCGCGCCGCGGCCGGTGCCTCGCTGAGGAGTGACGACTCGAGGTGATCGAACGCCGCCAGCACGGAGTCGAGACCGACGGGTGTGACGGCCTGGACGGCAGGCGTCCGCGCGCCAGCGTCTCGGGAGGCGTACGACAGCAACGCTCTGTGCTCCACGACGTGGCGCAGCGAGAGGAACGGGTGGTCACCAGCGATGTCCTTGAACCGGGCGAAGCGGTATGAACGCTCGAGCACCTCGGCCGCCCGCCGGGCCTCGCCTGCCACGAGGACGTCGACGCGGCGTCCGTCCTCCAGAGCGGCGAGCCAGCTGGACGATCCGGGGGAAGGTTCGCTGACGAACTCGATGTCGGCGACCGGCAGGCCGTTGCGTACCAGGGCCATGCGCACCGCGCTGCCGCTCGGTCGGCGGTCCGGCCGTCCGAGCGCCAGCAGCACGACGGTGCCGGCGAGGGCACCAACGGGAACGGCGAGCAGGACGTTGCCGAACAGGGTCGTGTGCACCACCAGCCGCAGGATCACCACGACGGCGAGACCGATCGCGCCGGCGTGGCGGATCCGCCGCGGCACGAACGGCGCGAGCACGGTGAACGAGGCCGCCCACACGGCGATCCCGACCTCACCCGACGTGATCGTCGTCGAGATGCCCTGCTGCGTCGTCAGCTCCTCGACGATGGCGCGGGACTCTCGACCATTGAGCGGCCACAACACGAGAGCCATCGCCCCGATCGCCAGCGCGTCGGCGAGCAACACGTAGCCGAACAGCCGGAAGCGACGGGTCGCCAGCGGCACCAGCGCGATGACACCGAGGATGGCGAACCCGAGCCATTCAAGCGCGCCGTGCACGATGCGATCCACCGTCGTCGGGAGACGGTCGACGAGATCCGAGAGGTCACGTTCGAGCGGCAACACCTCGCGTTCGATGCCGACGAGCAACAGCATTGCCGCGACAACGATGACGATCAGCACGAGCAAGCGAAGCAGGTCGATCGGCGAGCGGCGGTAGCCGAGGACGACCTCCTCGTTGGCGGTACCTCGACCCCACAGCACCGACTGCTCGGTCGGGGCGCCGATGGGCGCGACCGCCGCCGCAGGTGTGGCCGGAGCCGCCGCAGCCACGTCTGAGGTCACGACCGAGCCAAGCTACCGCGCCCGGCGAGTCGCCGGTCGGCGCGGTCCTGTCGGTGCACGTGGATGCCCACACGGGTAGGAAGGAGGGCGATATGCCGAAGTTCGAGGACTACTACGTCATCGATGGCGGCGCGGAGGGGCGGGCACGGCTGCGCGTGCTCAGCCGTGTCGTCGGACCGACGACCGACGAACTGCTCGCCCGCCTCGGGGTCGCGTCCGGCTGGGCCTGCGTCGACGTCGGTTGCGGCGGCGGCGATGTCACCGCCAAGCTGGCCGTGCTGGCGCAACCGGCGACGGTCGTCGGAATCGACGTCGACGAGCCGCAGCTGGAGATCGCCCGCCAGGAGGCCGCCGCTGCCGACCGCACGAACGTCGAGTTCCGGATGGTTGATGCGATGACGTGCGATGCCGAGATCGATGAGCGATTCGATCTCGTCTACGTCCGATTCCTCCTGACCCACCTGCCCGAGCCGGAAGCGGCACTCGCCGCCATCGTGAGACTGGCGCGCCCGGGCGGGATCGTCGCCGTCGAGGACATCGACGTCGTCGCTCATTTCTGCTACCCGCCGTCGGCGGCGTTCGATCGGTTCGTCGAGTGGTACACGGCCGCGCACCGTGCTCGCGGCGGGGACCCGACGATCGGGCGGCGGCTGCCGCTAGTGCTCTCCGACGCGGGGATCGACGACGTCGCGATGAAGGTGGTCCAGCCGGCCGGGTTCGAGGGCGACATCCTGCAGATCGCGCCGTTGACACTCAGGAACACGCGTCAGCCCATCGTCGAGCTCGGCATCGCCACCGAGAGCGAGGTCGATGAGGCGCTGGCCGAGCTCGAGGCCATGGCGAGCCAGCGCGTCGTGGAGAGCATGCCCCGCATCGTGCAGGCGTGGGGCCACGCACCGGTTCGGCTCTAAGTCCGCGAAAGTGGCGGATGTCCAGCCATTTCGCGGACCAGGACGACACGTCCAGACGGCCGCACAAATCGGCAAGGCACGAGCTGCCGTTGCCGTACGCTCCGAGGAAGGACGGGCGCGGAGCAGTGCTCCCCGACGTACGTGCGGGAGGTTGGCGTGGCGACAGAAGTCAAGCCGGGTCGATGGACAGCGCGGATCGATGGCGACTTCGTCGTGTTCCTGATCGGTGCCCGGTTCAACTCGAAGTGGCAGGCGTTCCGCGCCTTCACAGATCTCGGCGGGCGCCGCGGCATGGGACACATGCTCAAGTACCTCACCGAACATCCGGACAAGGGTTTGCTCGGCTACGAGTCTGCGGGATTCACGGTGATCCAGTACTGGCGCTCGTTCGAGCATCTCGAAGCGTTCGCGAGCGACGACGGCGATCCCCACCTGGCCGTGTGGCGAAACTACTGGAAGCGCGTCGGACGCGGCGCTCGCTCCGGCATCTGGCACGAGACGTATCTCGTGCGAGACGGCGAGTACGAAACGATCTACGGGAACATGCCCCCGCACGGACTGGGCAAGGCCACATCGCTGATTCCGCTGTCCGAAGCCAGCAGCGCACGCCAACGTTTCCGTCTCGCCGCCCGCGCATAGCGGGCGCGCGACCGCCGAGCTACACGGAAGTCAACCGGCGGCGCTCTAGACATCGAAGTCCCGCACTGGAGACAACGATCTGATGGATGACGTCCAACCCCGGCTCGTCGAGCTCGGCGGCGGTGACCGTTTCAACACCGTGCTCGAGCAGGCGCAGCACCACCAGCAGGTGCACGGGTGCGGGCTGTTCCCGGCTGGCCCGGCGGTGATGCAGCTCGCATCGATGTTCGTGCGCGCCGCCCGCCCGCGAACCGTTCTGGACCTTGGGTGCGGGATCGGCTACTCGTCGTTCTGGCTGGCCGACAGCGTCGGCCCCGATGCCACGGTCATCGGCATCGATTCCGACCCGGGCCACATCGACGTCGCACGCGGGTTGTGCACCGACTTCGGGTTCGACGGGCACGTCGAGTTCGCGGTGGGAAACGTCGCTGACGTGCTGACCGGCATGGCTGGCCCCGTTGACGCCATTCACGACGACGCCTGGTTCGCCACACCTCCAGCGCATCTCGAGGCGATGCTCGGCCTTCTCGCGCCCGGTGGCCTCTTGACGATGCCGAACTGGTTCCTGCTGATCGACGCGCTGACTGGACAGCCGCGCAACGACTGGGAGCAGTTCGCCGGGCCGACATGGGCGGACGATTCGGTCGCCTACGCCGAGCAGCTGGCGGCGCGCCGGGATCTCACCGTGTCATGGGTCATCCGTCCGCCCTTGGCGTCGCCGTCAAGGTCCAATAGGCGGTTCGACGCCGCCGCGCGGCGGGAGGCATACGCTCGAAGCGATGGAAGATGCGGCCAGCGCGCGTGCGCAGCTGGCGATCGCGCTGCTCGATCTGACCGACCTGTCCGCTGACGCGTCCGAGGCCGGAGCCGACGCGTTGTGCCAGCGGGCTGCTGCGGCGGGAACGGCCGCCGTGTGCGTGTGGCCGGCGTTCGTCGCCCGCTGCGTCGACCGCTTGGACGGAACGGGCGTCCGCATCGCGACGGTCGTCAACTTCCCGACCGGCGACGAGCCGCTGGAGCGGGCGACCTCCGTCGCCGCCGCCGCGGTTGCCGCGGGGGCCGATGAGCTCGACGTCGTGCTGCCTTACCGGGCGTGGCTAACCGGCGATGCGCAAGTCGCCGTGGACATGCTGACCGCGGTCCGACAGGAAGCCGGTGAGCGGGTGATGAAGGTGATCATCGAGTCCGGTCATTGCCCGACCGCGCCGCCATCGATCGGGCCAGTCACTTCGCCATCGCCAACGGCGCCGACTTCGTCAAGACGTCGACCGGCAAGACCGACGTCTCGGCGACGCCCGAGGCGGCGGAGATCATCCTCGAGGCGATCGACGTCAGTGGCCGCCCGGTTGGCTTCAAGGCCTCCGGTGGCATCCGCACGCTGGCCGACGCCAACGTCTACCTGGACCTTGCCGAGACGATCATGGGCGCCGGTTGGCCGACGCCGCAGACGTTCCGCTTCGGTGCCAGCGCGCTGCTGGACGAACTCACCCGAACTGTCCGTAGCGATCGAGCCGTGTGAGCCGATTGCGAAGGACGGTTCGCTAAGAGCCGGTCATCGCCATTGGGTCGAGCACTCGCCGCGCCTCGTCCTCGTCGAGCACGCCCGACTCGATCACCACGTCGATGATCGAGCGCCGTTGCTGGACGGCGGTCTTCACCAGGTCGGCGGCCTTGGCGTACCCGATGATCGGGTTGAGCGCCGTGGCGAGCGCGGAGGTCCGCTCGGCGTAGTCGCGACACCGCTGCTCGTCGACCTCGATGCCGGCGACGCAGAGCTCCTCGAAGATCCGACAGACGTTGGCGAGCAGCGCGCCGGACTCGAGCAGCGCGTCCGCCATCACGGGCAGGTACGTGTTGAGCTCGAGGATCCCCTGCGACGCGGCGTACGAGACGGTCGCGTCGTTGCCGAACACGCGGGCGGCCACCTGGTTGACCGACTCGCAGATCACCGGGTTGACCTTGCCCGGCATGATCGACGACCCGGCTTGCAGCTCGGGCAGCAGCAGCTCGCCGATCCCGCACGACGGGCCGCTGGCGAGCAGGCGGATGTCATTGGCGATCTTCGTCAACGCGATGGCGATGCCTCGCAACCCCGCTGACGCATCCGCCAACGCGCCCTGCCCGCCCTGCTGGACCATCGGGTCGTCGGAGGGTCGCAGCGGCAGCCCCGTCTCCTCGGCCAGTCGCTCGATGACCGCGGCAGCGAACCCGGGCGGCGCGTTGATCCCCGTGCCGACCGCGGTTCCGCCGAGCGGTAGCTCGCCGAGCGCCTCGAGATCGGCCCGGGATCGGGCGACCGCGCGCTCCAGCAGACCCGCCCACGCGGCGGCCTCCTGGCCGACGGTCACCGGCGTGGCGTCCATCAGGTGGGTGCGGCCCGCCTTTACCACCGTCCGGAACCGATCGGCCATCGTGCGGAACGCACGCGCCAACGAGTCGACGGCGGGATGCACCTCCTCGGCGAGCTGGCGAGCCACGGCAAGGCGCACGGCCGTCGGAACCGTGTCGTTCGAGGATTGCGAGGCGTTGATGTGGTCGTTCGGATGGACGTCTCGGCCTTCCAGCGAGTCGCCGACGAGCCGCGCCAGGACCTCGTTGACGTTCATGTTCGTGGACGTCCCGGACCCGGTCTGGAAGACGTCCACCGGGAAGTGCTCGTCGAGCTCGCCGGCCTCGACGCGCTGTGCCGCATCGGCAATCGCCGCGGCCATCTCCTCGTCGACGCCGCTCACCCCGAGCGAGGCGTTGACGGATGCGGCATGGCGCTTGACGGCGGCGAGTGACTTCGCCACGTGGGTGTGCAGCGGGCGGCGGGCGACCGGGAAGTTGCGGACAGCCAGGTCGGTCTGCTTGCCCCAGAGGGGATCCTCGGTCATGAGCGCAGCTCATGGCCGGTCGACCGAGCGAGCGCCAGCGAGCCGGGCGACGATGGGGTGCGGGGGCGCAGCCCCCGAGTGTGATCGGTCATGACTTCACCCTAGGGACCGCGGCACGGCGCCGATCCGTGTCGTACATTGCTGCGCGGTGACGTCGGTCGACTGGTCTCGTTTCGATGCCGTGCTGTTCGACCTCGACGGGGTGCTGACGCCAACGGCCGACGTGCACCACCACGCGTGGACGGAGATGTTCAACGAGTTCCTCGCCGCGAGGCATCCGGACCAGCCACTGTTCGGCGAGGAGGACTACTTCGCCTACATCGACGGCAAGCCGCGGTTCGACGGCGTGCGCTCGTTCCTTGCGTCGCGCCACATCCAACTGCCCGAGGGCGACCTCAACGACCCGCCCGGCATGGACACGGTGTCGGCGCTCGGCAACCGCAAGAACGAGCTGTTCAACCACCTCCTGCACACCGAGGGCATCGCCCCGTACCCCGGGTCACTGCGCCTGCTCAACCAACTCGAGGCCGCCGGCAAGTCGTATGCCGTCGTGTCGTCCTCGCGCAATGCCCGGCCCGTGCTCGAGGCGGCCGGCTTGGCGTCGCGGTTCGCCGTCGTCGTCGACGGGGTGGTGGCCGCGCAGGAGCACCTCAACGGCAAGCCGGCTCCCGATCTGTTCCTGCACGCCGCTCAACAGCTCGGCGTCGACAAGGAGCGGGCGGTGGTGATGGAGGACGCCGTGTCCGGCGTGGCGGCCGGCAGGGCCGGACCGTTCGGCTTGGTCGTCGGCGTCGACCGCGGCGCCGGCGAGGAGGCGCTGCGTGAACACGGTGCGGACGTCGTCGTCTCGGACCTCGGCGAGCTCGTGGAGGCATCGCAATGAAGATCAGGGCGCCAGACCATCTGGACCTCTACCGCTTCCCGATCGATCCGTGGCGGCTCGTCGAGCGGGAGTACGACAAGTCGGATCTCGGGCTGATGGAGACCCTCTTCGCGACGGGCAACGGCTACTTGGGCATGCGCGGCAATCCCGAGGAGGGGAGGGACGCGCACACGCACGGCACGTACGTCAACGGCTTCCACGAGACGTGGCACATCCACCACGCCGAGGAGGCCTTCGGCTTCGCCAAGACGGGCCAGACGATCGTCAACGTGCCGGACGCCAAGCTGATGAAGCTCTACGTCGACGACGAGCCGTTGCTGCTCGCCAACGCCGATCTCGAGGCGTACGAGCGGGTGCTGGACTTCAGGGAGGGGGTGCGCACCCGCGACCTCGTGTGGCGGACGCCCGGCGGCAAGCGAGTGCGCGTGCGCTCGTCGCGGCTGGTCAGCCTCGCCCACCGCCACTTGGCGATGCTGACCTTCGAGGTGACCGTGCTCGACGGCGCGGCGCCGCTCGTCATCTCCTCGCAGCTGCTCAACCGCCAGGACGGCGAAGACGAGTACCACGTGGCCGCCGCCGCCCTCGGTCACGGCCGGGACCCGCGCAAGATGCGGGCCTTCGACCACCGGGTGCTCGTGCCGCGGCTGCACTTCGACCACGACGGTGAGGTCGTCCTCGGCTATCGCTGCGCCAACAGCGGGATGACGCTGGCCTGCGCGTACCGCCACATCATCGAGACCGCTGCCCCGCACACCGTCGAGACCTCGGTCGGACCGGATCTCGCGAAGACGGTGATCACGGCACGGGTCGAACCCGGGCAGATGATCCGCGTCGTCAAGCTCGTCTCGTACCACACGTCGACCGGCGTGCCGGCCGAGGAGCTGGCCGACCGCTGCCACCGCACGCTCGACCGTGCCGAGCAGGACGGCGCGGCGACGATCCTCGCCGAGCAGCGAGCATGGCTGGACGAATTCTGGGACCGCAGCGACGTGGAGTTGTTCGGCGACGAGCCGGGTCAGCAAGCGGTCCGCTGGAACCTGTTCCAGCTGGCCCAGGCCAGCGCGCAGACCCAGGAGCAGGGCATCGCCGCGAAGGGCGTGACCGGCGGCGGGTACGAAGGCCACTACTTCTGGGACACCGAGACGTACGTCGTGCCGTTCCTCGCCTACACCAGCCCGGAGATGGCCCGCAAGGTGATGCGGTTCCGCTGGCGACAGCTCGACAAGGCTCGCCTGCGCGCCCAGGAGGTCAACCAGGTCGGCGCGCTGTACCCCTGGCGGACGATCAACGGCGAAGAGGCGTCGGCCTACTACGCCGCGGGGACCGCGCAGTACCACATCAATGCCGCGATCGCCTTCGCCCTGAAGCGCTACCTCGACGCCAGCGGGGACATCGCCTTCCTCGCCGGCGAAGGTGCCGAGATCCTCGTCGAGACGGCCCGGCTGTGGGAGGACCTCGGCTTCTACGCGGCCAACGGCGAAGAGGTGTTCCGGATCCACGGAGTCACGGGTCCGGACGAGTACACGACGGTCGTCAACGACAACCTGTACACGAACGTGATGGCCCGCTTCAACCTGAAGTACGCGGCGCGCGTCGTCGACCTCCTCGAGGAATGGGACGCCAACGCCTTCGCTGGGCTGTGCCGGCGGGTCGGTCTGGAGCCCGGAGAGACGAAGCGCTGGGCACGAGCAGCCGACTCGATGTACCTGCCCTACGACGAGGAGCTCGGCATCCACCCGCAGGACGACAACTTCCTCGGGCTCGAGCCATGGGACTTCGAGAACACGCCGCCCGAGAACTACCCGCTGCTCCTCCACTTCCACCCGCTCGTGATCTACCGCCACCAGGTCCTCAAGCAGGCCGACGTCGTGCTGGCGATGGCGCTGCGCAGCGACCAGTTCGACCTCGACGTCAAGCGTCGCAACTTCGACTACTACGACCCGATCACGACGGGCGACTCATCACTGTCGGCGTGCGTCCAGGCCATGGCGGCGGCGCAGATCGGCTATGACGACCTCGCCGTCACGTACTTCCGGGAGACGCTGTACGTCGACCTCGCGGATACGCACGGCAACGCCAGCGACGGCGTCCATGTGGCCTCCGCCGGCGGCGTGTGGGGCACGATTGCCTTCGGCTTCGCGGGGCTGTTCGACTCAGGAACGGCGCTGCGGTTCACGCCGAGTCTGCCGTCGGCGTGGGAGTGCGTGCGGTTCCGGATGCAGCGACATGGCGCACGGATGATCGTTGAGATCGACGCCGACGGTTGCACGGTCAGCGCCGTCGACGGACCGCCGGTCCCGCTCGACATCCTTGGTGAGGACGGTCAGCGCAAGATCGTCCAGGTGGCGCCCGGCGAGTC
Organism: uncultured Acidimicrobiia bacterium; assembly: GCA_963774125.1. Classification (GTDB taxonomy): domain Bacteria; phylum Actinomycetota; class Acidimicrobiia; order Acidimicrobiales; family Ilumatobacteraceae; genus JALZMG01. The sequence continues at coordinate 906,677 of CAVZDR010000005.1, read as the reverse complement.
CCAGCGCATCCCCCGCATCCCGCTTCCGGGTTGACGTCAGTCCGGGCTGGGCCCGGGGTCCTGGCCTCCCGGTTCGACGTGCACGATCCACGTGCCGGGTCCGAGCGGCGGGAAGCCGGCGGGCCGCGGACCACCTGCGGACGGACTCGCCGGACCGGGTTCGTCGTCGTCGAGGCGTCGATTGAGCGAGAGCAGCCGGCCGATCATCGGCAGGGCGACGACGTTGGCAGCGTGTAGGAGTCCCATCAAGAGCAGGATCCCGCCGATCCGCGCCACCTCGTGCTTCCACTGGTTGCCCGGCGTGACGAGCCAGTCGATGGGTGGCTCGAACGTGATCGTGAACAGGATGAACGCCGTGAAGATGAGGTAGTAGGCGATGTCCGTCAGCACGAGGTAGCTCTTGCCCGTGCGCGGGTTGGCCCGGAAGACGTCCGCCGCGTAGGACCGCCCGAAGCGTTTGATGAACGGGCCCAGGCAGATGGCGATCGCCACGAGCACGATGTTCGTGAGCAGCTCGATGACCCACCAGTCCATGGTGATCCTCCCATTGTCGAGATCGGTGAAGGGGGCGGCGATCGCCGCCAACCCGAGTGCGAAGGCGAAGACCCAGAACGCCACGCGATGGCGCCAGCGGCGGCGGGCACGGGCATCAGCGAGTGAGCGATTGACGCGTGCGAACAGGTCGGGATGCTCGACGACGTCCGCCCTCACGGCTTCGAACGCGGCGATGAGTCGTTCTTCAACGCTCACTGGACATCACCAAGCGTTGACTCGAGCGTCGCCATGCCTCGCCGCAGGTGTGTCTTCACCGAGTTCGGCGAGAGGTCGAGCGTCGTCGCGATCGCCTCGATCCCGAGCTCCTCGAAGTAGCGCAGCGTCACGCAGTCGCGCTGCCGGCGCGGCAGGGAGCGGACCGCTTGGAGCACGGCGCGGTGTGACTCGTCGCGCACCAGCTCCTCCTCGAAGGCGCGGGGGTTGACGTCGACGTTGTGGCCGGCAGTTGCGTGATGGCGAAGTGACAGCAGACCCCGACGGTTGTGATCGCGGGCGAGGTTCAGCACGATCGAGCGGAGGTACGCGGGTGCCTTCGACTCATCGTGGATCCGGCCGGCGTGACGGGCGAGGCGAAGGAACGCCTCCTGCACGATGTCCTCGGCGGCGTCGCGATCGTCGACGAAGATGCGGGCGAGGCGCACGAGCGAGCGGCCCTCGAGGTGGAAGAGACGCACGACGAGCGCCTCGACCTCGTCGCTGATGTCGGCGCCCTCGGCGCGCGCCGCGGCGATGCTGGCGCAGAGGGTCGATGGCGTCATCGAAAGACGGACGTTCATGACGGATGTCTCAGGTGACGCGTCACCCGGAATCGTTTTTCGTCCGTCTGTCCATGTGTTCCCAACAAGAGGAGGAAGCGGGCATGGACAAGAAGCGGACAGTGCAGGCAGTGGTTGCGGTGGCGGCGGTCGGCGCGGCGGTGACCCTTGGGGCGCTGCAAACGGGCGGCGGTGCGAGCGCCGGCGGCGGGCGGAGCGCCCGCGTGCAACTGCACGACGTGAGTGGTGCCGACGTCGGCACTGTGCACTTCGTCGATCGACGCGACGGGGTCCAGGTGCGCGTCGACCTCCACCTCGACCCCGCAAGGGCGGCCACGGACAGCTACCACGGCTTCCACGTGCACGCCAACGACGACCCCGCGAACGGGGAAGGGTGCGTCGCTGATCCGGCCGCCGCCCCCGCGACGTGGTTCACCTCGGTCGACGGTCACTGGAGGACCGGTGGGCAATCCCACGCGGCACATCTTGGTGACCTCGCCAGCGTCTACGTGACAAGCGATGGCACGGCCGAGGCCCAGTTCACGACGCAGCGGTTCCACGCCGCCGATCTGGCGGGGCGGGCGGTCATCCTCCACTTCGGAGCAGACAACTTCGGCAACGTGCCGGTCGGGCCGGCGAGCAACCAATACACGGCGAACTCCGCCGATGCGACCACGGCGACTGCCAACACGGGCAACGCCGGCGCTCGCATCGCCTGCGGTGTGGTGGAGTGATGCGCCGAGCGTTCCGTCTCATCCTGCTCGGCGTCCTCTGCGGCGCCGGGTGGGGTGTGGCTGCTCGTGTGTGGATGCGCTTGATCTCGACCGACCCGACGTTCACGTGGTCAGGCACGCTGTTCATCGTGGGGGCGAGCGCCTTTGCCGGTCTCGGGATGGGCATCGTGATGGCGCTGCGCAATCGCCTACGAGGCATCGGCGTGGCGGCGATGCTGCCGCTCGGGCTCGGCCCAGGGATGATCATGCTGCCAACCGTCGCCCTGGGTGGAATGGCCCTTCGGTGGCGGGAGCGACGACGGCTCGCCGCGGTGCTCGCTGCCCTGGGGGTGCTGTCCGCGGGCTTGTTGGCGGGAGGGCTGCTGCTGAGTGAGCTCTCCTTCGTTCGCGCCGTCATCTGCTTCGTGCTGTACCTGGGTCTGACCGCCTGGTTGGCGGCGATGCTGGCGGTGAGCCTGCGTCCGCGTCAGCGCTCGTCGGACGACGTCCAGCGGACGACCGATGTCATGCCGGCGGTCGAGCCGACACACGTGTAGGACCACGCGAGCCGCGCCTTCACTCGTCGTGACCTCGATGCGCGCCATGAGGTCCGTGGCGGTCGCCTCGACCTCATCGAGGATCTGGAGTACGTCGACGAGCCGGCTGGGATCGAGGTCGATCAGCGTCCCCGGGACGAGCGCCGACCCGTCGTCGAACACGGCGACCGGCCAGCCGAAACCGGAGTCGTAGAGCCGGCCCGGCACGTCGGCCGGACGGTGGCCGAGGGCGAACGGTGCGACGAACGGCCAGCGGAGGCGGTCCGGCTGGAGCGTTCCATAGGCGAACAGGCGCGGCGGGCCATCGCGATGAGCGATGTGCGCTCTCTCGCCACTCATCGCTCATCGCGGGCGCGCCGCGGCGGACGGTGGCCGTGGAGGACGGCGACGGCCGAGCCCGTCGGCGCACGGGGTGTGAACGCCTCGGCGCGCAGGGAGCAGCCGATGTCGATGCGGTCCGACCCGGTGGCCCAGCGGTGGACGAGCCACCGGGGAAGGATGAGGTCGGCGCGCACGAGTTGCGGCGATCGCAGGAGCTGGCGCCGCACCGCCTCGGCCGCTGCCCACGGCGGGTTGGCGACGACACGGAACGGCCGACGTGGTAGTCGCAGTTGCCGAACGTCCGCATCGACGACGGTCACCGGGGCGCCGGCTTAGCGGTTGCGTCACCGCACACGTCGACCGGTCGATCTGTGCCGTTCGACAGCGATCAGCCGAGCGCCCGCTGCGAGTCAGCGCTCTGGTCACCGAGCCCTGCCCGCGCCGAGGTCGACGACGAGATCGCCGTCACGGATTCCGGCGCGCGCCACCACGTGGCGTGCCGCCGATGGATCAAGCCGGTGCCAACCCCACCTCGGCTGGCCCGGCGCCCGTCGCGCCGCGGACACGGCGGACCATCACCGTGCACGTGTTCATGGAGCCATCCTGCCTCAAGCACGCCGCCGTCTCGACGAGGGTTTCGCGTGTTCCGAGCACTCCCGTGGTCAGACGAGTGCGGTGGCCAGCTCGTCCTTGCGCTCGGCGACTCGACGTGCCACCCGCCCGCTCTTCTCGAGTCTGGACATGAGCCGGTCACGGGCCTGCTCCGCGTCGGTGTCGAGCCCCTCCAGGGACTCGATTCCCCAATGGTGCAACACGACCGGCACGAGGATCTGCTCATGGTGGATGGCGAAGTCATAGACGCCGGCCTTGGCGATCGAGGCGGCGTGCTTGGCGAACCCAGGGATCCCGGTGCCAGGCATCTCGAACCCGACGACCTGACGCTCGACGGCCTGGACCATCGTGCTCGGATCGACGGCGAGCGCTGCTGAGACCAGGTCTCGGTAGAAGAGGTGATGGAGGTTCTCGTCAGCAGCCACCCGCATCATCACCGCGTACCCAGCGGGATCGCCGATCACGAGACCGGTGTTGCGATGGGCGATGCGCGTGGCCAGCTCCTGCAGCGCGACGTAGACGATCACGTCGGCGGGCGACCCGGGCTCAGGAGCGACCCCGCCCGACACTTGCGCCATGCGGGCCCGCTCGAGGGCGACGGGATCGACGGCCCGCGTCACCATGAGGTAGCCGTAGATGGCCATCGAGTGCCGCCCCTCTTCGGCGGTCCATCGCCGGACCCATGCTCCCCACGCTCCGGCGGTACCGAAGGAGCGCTCGATCGTCCGGAAGTAGTAGGGCAGGTTGTCCTCGGTCAGGAGGTTGACGATCAACGAGCTGCGAACGCCGTCGTCGATGCTTGCGCCTCCGAGATCGGCATCGGTTGGGGACCACTCGCCATGCGTGTCGCGTCCACGCCCGTACGGCACGTGTTCGTGAGGGAACCACTCCTTCGTGCTGTCCAGGTGGCGCTCGAGCAGCGCTGCGACCGTCGGTTCGAGCTCGTGGAGGAGCGCGTCATCGGACATCGACACAGCCTACCGACCGGTAGGTAGGGATGCTTCGCGATCAGCCGGTGTCGACGCGCAGGTCCTCGTAGCCGGCGGCGCGCACGGCGTCGACGACGGCCTTGGCGTGGTCGAGGCTGCGCACTTCGAACGTCGCCTGTACGGCGGTCTCGCGCACGTGCAGGTGCACGCCCTCGCGGGCGTGGTGCACTTCGATGAGGTTGGCGCCGGCTGCGGCGAACTCCTGGAGCCATCGGACCAGACCACCCGGGCGGTCGTCGATCGTCGCCGCCACGACGAGACGGCGACCGGCTGCGGTCTCGTGGCGGCGGATCAGACCGGGCAGCACGCCGAGGTCGACGTTGCCGCCGGACAGCACGATGCACGTGGCTCCCGTGACGGGCAGCTCGACGAGTTCCGAGTGCACGGCGGCGACACCGACGGCCCCCGCCCCCTCGACGTAGAGCTTGGCCCGGTCCATCAGGAACACCATGGCGTCAGCGATGGCGTCCTCGTCGACGGTCACGATGTCGTCGATCCACCGTTCGACGAGCGGCCCAGTCAGCTGGCCGGGCCGCTTGACGGCGATGCCGTCGGCCAACGTGAGGACTGGACTGGTCGTTGGTTCGCGCCCGGCGTAGGGAGCGCAGCGCTCCGCCTGGACGCCGATGACTCGCACGTGCGGCAGCCGTGACTTGACGGCGATCGCCAACCCCGATGCCAGCCCACCACCCCCGATCGGGACGACGACGCACGCCAACGAAGGAACGTCCTCCAACAGCTCGAGGCCGAGCGTGCCCTGGCCGGCGACCACCGCCGGGTCGTCGAAGGGATGGCAGAACGCCATCCCACGCGTGGCGGCTTCCTCCCGGGCGGCAGCCATCGTCTCCTCGAGCGAGTGACCATGCTCGACGACGCGGGCGCCGTACGCCTGGCACGCCTCGATCTTCGTGATCGGCGCGCCCGTGGGGACGAAGATCTCGCACGGCACGCCGGCGTGGCGGGCGGCGAAGGCGAGCGCCTGCGCGTGGTTACCGGCGCTGCCCGCAGTGACCCCGTTGGCGGCGGCCGCGCCCAGCGATGCCACCTTGTTCATCGCACCGCGGATCTTGAACGCGCCGGTGCGCTGCAGGCTCTCGGCCTTGAGCACGATCTCGTGACCCGTGTCTTCGGACAGGCTCGGTGACGTCAAGACCGGCGTGTGCTTGGCCACGCCAGCCGTCGTGGCTCGCGCCGCTTCGATGTCGGCGATCCCAACCGACGTCGCGACGTCCATGCACTTCCGACGCTACCTAGGTGTCTCGGGCTCGGCTCGCAAACAAGTTGCTCGCCTCGCCTTCCGAGCTCGCCGCCGCTGTCGTGGGCGTCCCGGGTCGCACCAGTCGTCACCGCGAAGCGACGGCTCGCCCACTTGCCTCTCCGCGGGGGCCTCTGAGTCGCTCGGTGCTCGGTACCGTGGCAGCGTGCGCGCCCTGGTCGTCGGCAACGGCGATGACCTCGATCCCGGGTTCGTCGGACACCGTCTTCGCGAACACGGCTACGCGTTCACCGAATGCCACCGTGAGCATCCCGATCGGTGGCCTGGTCTCGACGGCATCGACCTCGTGCTGACGCTGGGATCCGAGTGGAACGTCTACCGCGCCGAGACGACCGAGCTGGTCGAGTCGGAGGCGGCGCTGATCCGCAGCGTGATCGCCGAGGCGCGGCCATTGATCGCCATCTGCTTCGGTGCACAGGTGCTCTCGCATGCGCTGGGCGGCACCGTGACCCGCATGGCCGAGACCGAGATCGGCTGGTGCGACGTCGAGGTGACGGCGACCGATGTCCCGGCAGGCGGCCCGTGGCTGGAGTGGCACGACGACGCGTTCACCGTCCCGGAGGGCTTCCGCGAGCTCGCCCGCAGCGACGCCGGCCCTCAACTGATCCGCAGCCGGCGCGTCGTCGGGACGCAGTTCCACCCCGAGGCCACCGAGACGATGGTCGCCCGATGGCTCGGCCATGGCGGCGCCGAGCAGGTGCGGGCCGCCGGCGGCGATCCCGACGAGCTGCTGGCCGCGACGCGGCAGCACACGGCCACGAGCCACACCCACGCGGGGGACCTCGTCGACTGGTTCTTGAGCAGCGTCTGACCCTTTCGCTCCGCACCCGCGAACAAGCATCCTCTGACCAGGAGGGTCACTGGTTGCTGCTCTACCAACCTTGGTAGCGTCCCGGCCGATGTCCTCCTTCCTGAGGGACTATCTGACAGTCGTCTGGTTCGGCCTCGCCGCGTTGCTGCTCGGCGGGCTGCTGCTTGGCATTGCGTCGGTGATCAGGCCGTACCGGCCGAACGTGTCCAAGCTGACGGCCTACGAGAGCGGCGTCGATCCCGTCGAGATCGGCTGGTCACAGAGCCAGATCCGCTACTACGTGTTCGCCCTGTTGTTCGTGATCTTCGACGTCGAAGCCGTCTTCATCTTCCCGTGGGCGGCGAACGTCGATCGCTACGGGACGTTCGGGCTCGTCGTGATGCTGGCGTTCATCGTCCTGCTGCTCGACGGCCTGCTGTATGCGTGGAAGCGGGGGCTGCTGCGGTGGGCCTAGTCGACCGCGGGCGCATGCCCGGCGCCATCAGCAAGCTGATGAACCTCGGCCGCTCCTACTCGATGTGGGTGTACCAGTGGGGATTGGCCTGCTGCGCCATCGAGATGGGCGCCGCGTTCGGCTCGCCCCGCTACGACGTCATGCGGCTGGGCGTGATCCCGCTGCCGGCCAGCCCGCGCCAGGCCGACCTGGTCGTCATCTCCGGAACGGTGACGGACAAGATGGCGCCTTCGGTGCTGCGGCTCTGGGAGCAGATGCCCGATCCGAAGTACGTCATCTCGATGGGCAGCTGCGCCAACTGTGGCGGTCCGTATTGGGACAGCTACTCGGTGACCAAGGGCGTCGATCAGCTGATCCCGGTGGACATCTACGTCCCCGGCTGCCCGCCGCGACCCGAGGCACTGCTGGAGGGGATCGTCTTGCTCCAGCAGCGCATCAAGACCGAGGACGTCGCTGCCAAGTGGCGGGGTGAGACGGCCGAGATCATCACGCGCCGAGAGCCGATCGTCGTGGGCGGTGGTCAGATTGAGTGACACCACCACGGACACCGGCACCGAGCCACAGGCGCTGCCGGGCGACGGGCTGCGCGAGGGCATCGTCGACGAGCTGCGCCGCCGGATCGGTGATTCGCTGCTCGACTCCGTGCTCAAGCCGAACGATGACCTCTGGGTGCGCGTGGCGACCGAGGCATGGAAGGCGACGGGCGAAGCCCTGCTGGACATGGGCTTCGAGTACTTCTGCTTCCTCTCCGCACTGGACTGGCTGCCGTCCCCGTACGGCCGGGGCGAGGACGACCCGACGGAGCCGCCGCCGGAGCGCTCGACGGAGATCGTCCACGGCTACACGGGAGGTGAGACGAGATGGCAGGTGTTCGCCCGGGTCACCGACACGCACCGGCACGTCGGGGTCACCGTCAAGGCGGACGTCCCGGCCGACACGCTGACGGTCGACTCCTGGTTCGACGTCTACGCCGGTGCCAACTGGCACGAGCGCGAGACCCATGAGATGTTCGGCATCGACTTCGCCGGCCATCCCGACCTGCGCAACATGTACCTGCCGACGGGCTTCGAGGGCTTCCCGCTGCGCAAGGACTTCCCGCTCCTCGCGCGGATCGTGAAGCCGTGGCCCGGGATCGTCGACGTGGAGCCGATGCCGGCCGAGGACCAGCCGCCCCAGGACGAGGTCGTCGGTGAGCTGGCGCCGGAGAACCTGACGCCCATCCAGGCCGACGCCGGGATCGGCGAGCCGCCGGCCGAGGACCTCGCCGAGGAAGAGGCGCTGGAGCACAGCCCAGAGGAGGCGCCGGCTCCGTCGGAGCCCCCTGCGAGTCCGACGTCCGCCGAAGGCGAGAGTTCCGAGCTCGACGATGCGACGACCGGCGAGGGAAGCGCTAGCGACGAGCCGGACGCGGCCAAAGGAGCGAGCGCAGCGAGCGACGACGCCGCCATCGAGGACGGGCCATGACCGACGTCCTGCCGCGCCGCGAGCAGCTCGCGTACATCGCCGGGCAGGCCGCCGACGCTCGCCTCAACGTGGAGCTGGAGACCGAGGGCATGACCCTCAACATCGGGCCTCAGCACCCGGCGACTCACGGCACGCTGCGCATCATCGTCCGCTTGGACGGCGAGCAGGTGGTGTGGGCCGAGCCGTCATGCGGCTACATGCACCGCGGCTACGAGAAGTTGTCCGAGGTCAGGACGTACCCGCAGATCACGACGCTCGTCAACCGCATCGACTGGCTGGGCAGCTTCGCCAACGAGGTGCCGTTCATCCTCGCCGCCGAGAAGCTGATGGAGATCGAGGCACCGCCGCGGGCGCAGTGGATCCGGACCCTGCTGTTCGAGCTCTCGCGGATCGCCAACATCGTGCTGTTCCTCGGCGACCTGGGCGTGCAGCTCGGTGCCGTCACGCCGGTCTTCCTCGCCTTCCGCGACCGCGAGCACGTGCTGAACCTGATCGAGTCGGCGACCGGAGGGCGGTTCCACCCCAACTTCGACCGCATCGGCGGACTCAAGGACGACCTCCCGAAGGGCTTCATCGACGAGACCCGCCTCGTCATGAAGAAGATCCGCGGGTTCTGCGACGAGAACGAAGACCTGCTGATCGGCAACGAGATCTTCCAGGAGCGCACCCGCAATGTTGGCGTCATCCCGCGCGAGGTCGCCCTGCAGTACGGGTTGTCCGGAGCCAACCTGCGGGCCAGCGGCGTGGATTGGGATCTGCGCCGCGATCAGGTGCTGCCCATGGCGTGGGACAAGGTCGACTGGCGAGTGTGGACACACCTGGACGGCGACGCCTTCGCCCGCTGCTGGGTCCGCCTGCAGGAGACCCGGGAGTCGACGAAGATCGTCGATCAGCTCCTCGACGGCCTGCCGTCCGGGTCGATCATGGCCAAGGTGCCCCGCATCATCAAGGTGCCCGAGGGTGAGGCCTGGGTGTCGACCGAGAACCCGCTCGGTGAGATGGGCTACTACGTCGTCTCGAAGGGCGACCTCGGACCGTTCCGGGTGAAGATCCGCTCGGCCAGCTTCAACAACGTCTCGATCGCGCCGTGGCTGCTGCGCGGCGTGTACGTGCCCGACATCATCACGATCCTCGCCAGCCTCTACTTCATCCTGGGTGACATCGATCGATGAGCCTTGCCGTCGAGATCCCGTACTGGGGCCAGTCGCTGCTGCGCGTGCTGGCCGGCATCGTCGCTGTGCTGCTCCCCGCCGGGACGATCGTCTACGTCTTCCTGTTCAAGATGATGTCGTTCATGCAGAGCCGGCTCGGCCCGATGGAGGCCGGCCCGTACGGCTCGCTCCAGCTGTTCGCCGAGGTCGGCAAGTGGCTGCAGAAGGAGGACACGGCGCCGGAGGCGGCCGATCACCGCGTCTTCAAGATGGCGCCGCTGATCGTGCTGTTGTCGACGTTCCTGCTCGTCGCCGCGGTGCCGTTCGGCCCTGACGCCTGGCTGACCAACTTCGACGTCGGGATCTTCTATGCCCTCGCCGTGTCGTCGATCAGCGTCCTCGGCATCCTCGTCGCTGGCTGGTCGAGCGCCAACAAGTACTCGTTGCTCGGCGGCTTGCGGGCCGCCGGTCAGCTGATCGCCTATGAGCTGCCCCTCGTGCTCGGCGTCATCGGCGTCGTGATCCAGGCCGGCTCGATGAACATGCAGGAGATCGTCGTCGCGCAGAACGACGGGGCGATCTTCGGCTGGGACGGCCTCGGCAACCCGTACATCCTCACCCAGTTCATCGGCTTCCTCGTCTTCATGATCGCCGTGCAGGCGGAGCTGACGCAGCCGCCGTTCGACATGCCGATCGCCGAGTCCGAGCTCGTGTCCGGCTACATGACCGAGTACTCAGGATTCCGGTTCCTCATCTTCTTCATCGCCGAGTTCGCGACGGTTGGCGTGTTCTCGCTGATCGCCGCGGTGCTGTTCCTTGGCGGCTGGGGCGTGCCATTCGCGTGGTTCGGGTGGGACAGCGTCGACAGCGTCGACAACTGGATGAACGTCGCCGGCCCGCTGATCCTGTTCACCAAGATGATGGCGCTGTCGTTCCTGATCATGTGGGTGCGCTTCAGCTTCCCCCGATTCCGTGAGGACCAGCTCCAGCGGTTCGCCTGGAAGGTGTTGATCCCGCTCGCCCTCGCCAACATCGTCATCACGGCGATCATCAAGGTTGCGGTGTAGTTGTGCGACGATGCGAAGGAGCGAGCGCCAGCGAGCGACTGGCCAGCCGCGGCCTGCGTGGCCGGGGAACGCAGTTGAAAGTGGCGGTGTAGTTGTGGCGCTCGGAAAGCCGAAGATGCCGGGCCTCTTCAAGGGCCTCGGGGTGACGCTGAAGACGCTCGGTCGCACGGTGACCAAGGGTGCCGACACCGTGCAGTACCCGCACGAGAAGGAGGCGCCGCCGATCCGCGCTCGTGGCGTGATCGCCCTCCACGAGGACAACTGCACGGTGTGCATGCTGTGCGCGCGGTCGTGCCCGGACTGGTGCATCTACATCGAGGGGCACAAGACGCTGGCGCCGCCACGTCGAGCCGGCGGCAAGCCACGGTCCGTGAGCCTGCTCGACCGTTTCGACATCGACTATGCCCTGTGCATGTACTGCGGGATCTGCGTCGAGGTGTGCCCGTTCGACGCGCTGTTCTGGAGCCCCGAGTACGAGTACAGCGAGCCGCGCATCGCCGAGCTGCTGCACGACAAGGAGAAGCTCGGCGAGTGGATGGAGACGGTGCCCGAAGCCCCCGAGCTGGAGGCTGGCGCCGATCGGGGCAAGAAGTGACCTGCCCAGGCGGAGCCCAGTGATCGCTCAGGCGTCCGCCGACGCGGTCAACGTCGCGCAGAACGTCGGTTTCTGGATCATCGGCGCCTTCATGATCGTCTCGGCGGTCTTTGTCGTGACGACGAACAACGTCGTGCACGCCGCACTGTGGCTGGTCCTCGTGCTGGCTGGCGCGGCTGGCCAGTACGTCCTCGCCGCCGCGGAGTTCGTGGCCGTCAGCCAGGTTCTGGTCTACATCGGCGCGGTGATGGTCCTGTTCCTCTTCGGGATCATGTTGACGCGCGCTCAGATCGGACGCGAGCGGGGACTCAACAACGCCAACTGGGGCATCGGGATCCCCGTCGCGCTGCTCCTCCTCGGCCTCCTGTCGTGGGTCGTCATCGACGCGTTCGGCGACCAGAAGCTTCCCGATCGTGGGCCGACGCCGACCGAGGACATCGCCGACGGCGTGCTGTCGCCCTACCTCGTCCCGTTCCTCGCCATCTCGTTCATCCTCCTCGCTGCCGCCATCGGCGCCATCGTCCTGGCCCGCAAGGACTAGCTGGATGGCCTCGTTCGCTCGAAACTCGCTCACTCGGCGGCTGCGCAGGCAGCAAGTAGTCGCTGGCGCTTCCCTCGCCGCATTTGACCAAGCGCTCGCTGCGGCGGGGGCCCAAGCGTCAGGACCCTGGGTCACGTCGTGTTGACGGTCAACTTCCTGTTGCTCGGCGCGGTGCTGTTCTGCATCGGCGTGTTCGGCGTCATCGCCCGCCGCAACGCCGTGATGGTGCTGATGTCGGTCGAGCTGATCCTCAACGCCGTCAACCTCAACCTCATCGCCTTCGCCCTCTTGCACGGCGCCGTCGACGGCCAGATCTTCGCCCTCTACGTGATCGCCGTCGCTGCCGCCGAGGTCGGCGTGGGCCTGGCCATGGTGATTCTCGTCTACCGCAACCGGCGCTCGATCTCCCTCGACGAGCTCAGCGAGATGCACGGATGATGTTGCGCCTCGCAACCAGCGATCGGAATCCCCGCTGATGGAACCGTCGACCGGCTGGTTCCTCGAGAACGCCTGGCTCATCCCGGTCATCCCGGGCGCCGCGTTCTTCGTCATCATCCTGTTCGGCAAGCGCCTGCCGATGAAGGGCTCCGAGGTCGGCATCGCGTCGATGGCGGCCTCCCTCGTCCTCGCCATCGGCACGGCGTGGCAGTGGATCCAGCGCACCGACAGCGTGACCGGTCACGGCGGCGAGGCTGGGCCGCTGCGCATCCTGTCCGGCTTCGCCCGCAGCATCGCCGCCAGCGAGAACGGTGCCGCAGAGCCCTTCGTCGAACCCGTCATCCGGCAGTGGACGTGGTGGGAGAGTGGCGGCGTCGAGTTCGGCGTCGGCCAGCACATCGACGGCCTCGCCGTGATGGCGCTGTTCCTCGTCGCTTTCATCTCCCTGCTGGTGCAGATCTACTCCGTCGAGTACGTGCGGGGCGACCGCCGGTACACCCACTTCTTCGCCGCCATCACGCTGTTCTCCGCCGGCATGCTCGTGATGGTCCTCGCCGAGAACATGGTCCAGCTGATCCTCGGCTGGGAGATCATGGGCCTCTGCTCGTTCATGCTCATCGGCCACTGGTGGGAGGAGTACCCCAACGCCCGCGCTGCCCTCAAGGCGTTCTACACCGTCCGCGTCGGCGACGTCGGACTGCTCGTCGGCACCTCCATCCTGTTCTTCGCCGTCAACCCGTGGGCACAGGACAACCTGGACACCAGCGGCTTCAGCATCCAAGCCATCTCCGGCTGGGCGCTGTCGGGCGAAGGCAGCCACACCGTCATCCTGTGGGCCGCCATCGCCCTGTTCATCGCGGCGATCGGAAAGAGCGGTCAGTTCCCGCTGCACACGTGGCTCCCTGACGCCATGGCCGGCCCGACGCCGGTCTCCTCGCTGCTGCACTCGTCGACGATGGTCGTGGCCGGCGTCTTCCTGGTCGCCCGCCTCTATCCCGTGTTCTGGGAAGCCTTCGACATCCCCAATGTCAGCATGAACGTGATCGTCCTCATCGCCGCCATCACGATCATCATCTCGGCGCTGCTGGCGTTCGTGCAGAACGACATCAAGAAGGTGCTCGCCTACTCGACGGTCGGCCAACTCGGCTACATGATGCTCGGCCTCGGCGCTGGCGCCTGGCTGCCGGCGGTCTTCCACATCTTCACGCACGCCTTCTTCAAGTGCGCCCTCTTCCTGTGCGCCGGGTCGGTCAGCCATTCGGGCTCGCACCACAGCTTCGACATGAAGCGGGACATGGGCGGGCTGGCCAAGAAGATGCCCATCACGTGTGGCGCGTGGATCATCGCCGGTCTGGCGCTCTCCGGCGTGTTCCCGCTGGCCGGGTTCTTCTCGAAGGACGAGATCATCGACAACGTCGGCCACAACGGCTACACGGTGTTCATGTGGATCGCCCTCATCGGGGCGTTCCTCACGGCCGCCTACACCGTTCGTGCGACCTACCTCACGTTCTTCGGCGAGCCACGCGGCGCCGCCGCGTACGGCACGGAGTACGAGGGCGGTCATCTCGCCGAGGAGCTCTCGGCACACGACCTGCGCCATGACGTCCAGCAGGAAGGCGAGCTGGAGACCGAGCACGGCGAGTACGAGCCAAGCGCCCACGCCGGTGCCGTCGCCGTCGTCGACCACGAGGCCCATGACGCCCACGGCGCGCACGACGCGCATGGCGGTCATGAGGAGCATCACCCGCCACACGAGTCGCCGAAGCTGATCCTGATCCCGATCTGCATCCTCGCGTTCTGCTCGATCTTCGCCGGCTTCACGAACGCCGTCGCCTTCGGCGAGGAGTGGGAGCAGTTCAAGGAATACGTCGAGCCGCGCCCCGAGGACACCCCGTTCGTCGGCGCCGCCGCCGCCGAGGAAGGGGAGGCGACGGCACCCGCTGAATCGGGGATCGCCGAGGAGCCGGCCGCCGAACACTCGACGGGCTGCGGATTCGAGCCGCCGGAGGAAGGCACGGCCTGCTTCTTCCCGGCCGTCGCCCACGCCGAGTTCACGTGGTCCAAGGCCCTGCTGTCGCTGGCCGTCGTCGCCGCGGGCCTTGTGTCGAGCTGGTTCGTCTGCGTCGCCCTGTACACGCAGACGCAATCGCCGCCTCGTCGGGCTCACCGAACGATTCCGCCCCGCCCGCGTCGCCTACGTCTTCGTGGCGAACAAGTACTACCTCGACGACCTCTACGAGAAGGTCTTCGTGCACGCCATCGCCCACCCGATCGCGAGGGCGGCGTACTGGGTCAACCAGCACATCATCGACGGCATCGTGAACGCCGTCGGGCGGGCCGGTCGGCTCCTCGGTGGGTGGGCGTACCGCAACGTCGACCAGCGTGTCGTCGACGGTGCGGTCAACGCATCCGGCACCGTTGCCAACAGCACCGGTTCCGCGTTGCGACCGGTTCAGTCTGGCAAGGTCAACCAGTACGGCGCGCTGCTCTTCGGCGCCGCCGCCGTCGCAGCCATCGTGCTCGTGATCGTCAACGTGTAGGGGCAGCTATGGACATCCTCACCGATCAGAACTGGCTGCTCAGTCTCGGCGTCTTCCTGCCGCTGGCCGGCGTGCTGGTGATGCTGTTCGTGCCCGCCGGCCAAGAGCAGCTGCACAAGCAGATCGCCCTCCTGACGGCGCTGGCGACGTTCGGCGTCGCCATCTACACGCTGACCCAGTTCGACTACGACCAAGCCGAGAAGCTGCAGTTCTTCGTCGACGCCGAGTGGATCGAAGCGATCCGCTCCAACTATGCGATGGGCATCGACGGCATCAGCTTGCCGCTGTACGTGCTGTCCAGCTTCATCACGCTCGTCGTCGTCATCTACACGTTCGACGAGATGCCGGAGGGCGGCAGCGCAAAGGCCTTCCTGATGCTGATGCTCGTGCTCCAGACCGGCATGGCTGGGACGTTCGCCGCCCAGGACCTGATCCTCTTCTTCGTCTTCTTCGAGGTCGTCCTGCTGCCGATGTACTTCATGATCGGTGCCTGGGGTGGCGAGCAGCGCCAGTACGCCTCGCTCAAGTTCTTCCTCTACACCATGTTCGGGTCGGCCTTGATGCTCGTCGCCTTCCTGGCGCTGTTCGTGCAGACCGGTGCGGAGAGCTTCAGCTTCCAGTACCTCCTCGACGCCGGCCCGGAGATCGGCCGCACCGTGCAGATCTGGATCTTCGCCGGGATGTTCGTCGGTTTCGCCGTCAAGGTCCCGATGTTCCCGTTCCACACCTGGCTGCCCGACGCGCACACCGAGGCACCCACGCAGGGCTCGGTGATCCTGGCCGCCATCCTCCTGAAGCTCGGTACGTACGGGTTCGTTCGCATCGCCATCCCGTTCCTGCCGGACGCAGCCAAGGCCTGGGCGCCGGCGATCGGCATCCTCGCCGTCATCGGCATCATCTACGGCGCGCTGTGCTGCCTCGCCCAGACGAACATGAAGCGCCTCATCGCGTTCTCGTCCGTCGCTCACATGGGCTTCGTCATGCTCGGCATCGCGACGCTGACCGACTTCGGCATCAACGCCGCCCTGTTCGGCATGGTGGCGCACGGCTTGATCACCGGGATGCTGTTCTTCCTCGCCGGCGCCGTGAAGCACCGCTACCACACCCTGGAGATCCGGCAGCTGTCGGGCATGTTGCTGCAGATCCCGCACCTCGGCTGGACCCTCGGGTTCTGCGCGATGGCCAGCCTCGGCCTACCCGGCTTGGCCGGGTTCTGGGGCGAGTTCCCGGCGATCCTGTCCGCCTACGACCCGGGGTTCGGGCTGTCCGAGCCGCTGTTCCGCACACTGATGGTGATCGCCGCCATCGGCACCGTGTTCGCCGCGGCGTACCTGCTGTGGCTGTACCAGCGCACGGCGTTCGGCGTGCCGCGACCGGAGTTCGCCGGTGCCACGACGCACGCCGTCGGCGCCGACGTCAACCCGGCCGAGCATGACGGTCACGGGAAGATCCGCGACGTGAACGTCATCGAGTGGATCGCCTGGACGCCGATGCTGATCCTGATCCTCGTGCTCGGCGTCTACCCGCAGTTGCTGTTCAAGGTCTTCGACCCCGCCGTCACCCAGCTCGTCAACCGCCTCGGGGACTACCTCCCGTGACTGCGTTCCCCGGCCACGCAGGCGCCGTTGCGTTCCCCGGCCACGCAGGCCGCGTCGGGCCGCTCCCTCGCTGGCGCTCGGTCGCTCGCAACTTGCCCGCATCCTGGCGCTCGGTCGCTCGCAATAGGAGAGAGTCCTAACCGTGTTGGCCCAGGCGACCGAATGGGTGTCGCCAGTCATCGACTGGCACGCGATAGCGCCCGAACTGGTGCTCATCGTCGGCATCAACATCGTGCTCGGCACCGACCTGTTGATCGAAGAGACGAAGAAGTGGGCGACGGCCACACTGACCGGCTTCGTCCTCCTCGGCGCCTGCATCCCGCTCGTCACACTGTCCGTCAGTGGCGACGGCGCGCGGTCGATGTTCGACGGCCGCTACGTCGTCGACGACTTCTCGCTGATCCTCAAGGCGTTGTTCCTGCTCGCCGCGTACGTCGTGGTACTGATGAGCCAGACCGAGCTGGAGGAGGGCGGCTACTACCAGGGCGAGTTCTACGTGCTGTTGCTGTGCAGCGTGCTCGGCATGGTGATGATGACGTCGAGTCGCGACCTCGTCAGCGTGTTCATCGCCCTCGAGCTGCTGTCGATCCCCGCCTACATGATGGCGGCGTGGCGCAAACGCGACACGAAGAGCAACGAGGCGGGCGTCAAGTACTACCTCCTCGGTGTGTTCGCCAGCGCCGTGCTGCTGTACGGCATGAGCCTGTTGTTCGGCGCCACGGGCTCGACGCTGCTCGTCGACATCGGCGCCTCGCTGCGTGACGGCGATCTGATCGCCCTCGAGGTGGTGGCCATCGCCTTCGTCATCGCCGGCTTCGGCTTCAAGGTCTCGGCTGTCCCGTTCCATACCTGGGCACCGGACACGTACGAGGGCGCGCCGACGCCCGTGACGGCGTTCCTGTCGGTCGCGTCCAAGGCCGCCGGCTTCGTCGCCCTCATGCTGATGGTGTTCCTGACGTTCCCCGATGCGGAGGCCGTGTACGGCCCGCTCATCTGGGTGCTGTCCGCGCTGACGATGACGGTGGGCAACGTGCTGGCCCTGCGCCAGACGAACATCGTCCGGATGCTCGCCTACTCGAGCGTCAGCCAGGGCGGCTTCATCCTGATGCCGTTGGCGTACGCGTTCGCCGACGGGTCTGGTGAGTCGGCGTTGAAAGCTGTCGTTGTCTACCTGGTCATCTACGGCTTCACGAACCTCGGAGCGTTCGCCGTCGTGATCGCCGTGTCGCGGAAGACGCACAGCGGCGAGATCTCGTCGTTCGGTGGGCTGATCACGTACGCCCCCGGGCTCGCCCTGCTGATGACGATCTTCCTCGCGTCGTTGGCCGGCATCCCGCCGTTCGGCGGCTGGATCGCCAAGTTCAACGTGTTCAAGGCTGTGCTCGACGCCGGGACCACGTCGGCGTACGT
The DNA here is from genome assembly GCA_963774125.1 of uncultured Acidimicrobiia bacterium. Lineage (GTDB taxonomy): Bacteria > Actinomycetota > Acidimicrobiia > Acidimicrobiales > Ilumatobacteraceae > JALZMG01. The sequence goes on along the minus strand of CAVZDR010000005.1, from coordinate 888,830 downwards.
GCTGTCGGTGATCGGCGCCGTCAACACTGCCATCGCCGCCGGCTACTACCTGCGGGTCATGCGCGAGATGTGGATGCGTGACGTGCCCGACGGTGACCGCACTCCAATCGTGACGCCACCGCCGGTCACGGTGGCGCTCGCCATCACGGCTGCCGGGACACTGGTACTCGGCGTCATCCCCGGTCTCATCCTGCGCTTCGCTGACATCCAGGACCTGACGGGAGTGACTGCCCCCTGACCATCGGCGAGGTCATCCCGTTCGAACGCTTCATGGAGCGGGCCCTCTACGGTCCTGACGGGTTCTACACGAGGGGAGGGCAGGCCGGCCGGCGTGGCGACTTCCTCACGTCGCCGGAGGTCGGGCCGCTGTTCGGCGCCGTGCTGGCCCGCTTCCTCGACGCCGAGTGGGAGCGTCTCGGGCGGCCCGCGCCGTTCACGGTCGTCGACGCAGGTGCTGGACCGGGGACGCTGGCCCGTTCGATCGTGGCGGCCGCGCCGGAGTGCCACGCCGTGCTGCGCTACGTCGCGGTGGAGGTCGCGGAGGTCCAGCGTCGCGACCATCCGTCCGGTGTCGAGTCGAGGGCGGCTGTTCCGCTCGATCCCTTCGTCGGCGTCGTCATCGCCAACGAGCTGCTCGACAACCTGCCGTTCCGCCTTGCTGTGTTCGACGGAGCCTGGCGGGAGGCGTACGTGGACAGAGCTGACGACGGCACGCTCACCGAAGTGTTGTCGGCACCGTTCGACCCGGTGCCCGCCGTCCTGCCGGCGACCCCACCGTTCGGCGCCCGGGCGCCGCTCGTCGACGCCGCCCGCTCGTGGCTCTCTGTCGCCCGCGGTCTGGTGCGCGCAGGAAGCGTGATCGCCTTCGACTACGCCGTCGACACGACGGCGGACCTGGCGGTTCGTCCGTGGCGGGAGTGGCTGCGCACGTACCGCCGGCACGAGCGGGGCGGCCACTACCTCGCCGCGCCCGGCGAGCAGGACCTCACCACTGATGTTCCGCTCGACCAGCTGCCGGCACCTGACGAGCGCTGGACGCAGGCCGAGTTCCTGCGGCAGTGGGGGATCGGCGAGCTCGTCGAGGAGGGGCAGCGAGGCTGGGCCGCAGCCGCCGCCCAACCGGATCTCGCCGCGCTGACGATGCGCAGCCGGGTCCGTGAGGCCGAGGCGCTGCTCGACCCAACCGGCCTTGGCGCTCACACCGTCGCGGCCTGGCGCGCTCCGGAGGCGCCTCGCGATGAGCGATGAGTGGTCATACGGCACTCATCGCTCATCGCGGCCGGATCCTGGGGTCCGGACCACGGTTGGACGCCCCGGCTAGTTTCGAGCGGAGGAGGTGGGCGTGGAGCACGTCGGAACGCGGCCTGCCGCGGAAGATCCATCGGGGGACGAGCCGGCGAGTCCGACCATCGGTGAAGCAAGCAACGGAGACGGTGGGGACGATGGCACGGGGCTGCCACCGACACCCGAGAGCGGCGGCCCGAAGACCCTGGTTGCCGTCGCCGTGCTCGTCATCGTCGCGGTGGTCGGCCTGGTCGGCTGGCTGATCAGTCGCGGCGAGGGCGATCTCGACGAGCTTGGCACGCCGACCGTGCCGTCGACCGAGGCAAGCGCAGCGACGCTGCCAACGGACTCCGCCGTTGCCTCCTCCACCGTCGTACCCGCCACGATCGCCCCCGTCACCACGCTCCCCGTCACCGAGCCGGCGATCGTGCCGACGACGCTCCCAGCAACGGATCCACCCCAGACAGATGCGCCGGGAACGGTCCTGCCCACCGTGCCGGCCACGGCTCCCCTCGATCCGGGTGTGGCGCCGACCACGACCCCGTCGTCGACGCCCGGAGACGAGGATCCGGGCTTCGACGTCGGCGATCTCGTGCCGAGCGTGTCCGCCTTCCCCGAGCCGCTCGACCCAGCGCAGCTCGCGACGGTCGTCGCCGAGCTCCTCGTGACACCCCGCCATGACGTGGCATCTCCGACGCCGGTCTACACGCTGTGCGCGATCGTGCAGATGGAGGGCCGCCTCACGCTGTCGGGACGGTGGGAGTTCGACGGTCGACCGCTCAGCTCGTCGGACGAGGCCAGCCTCGCGCCCCTGGCTTCGGCGACTGCATCGACAACGACGGTGCTCCGATGGAGGACGGCGCGTACCAGTTCATCGCCGCGGACTCCTCCGGACGCGAGTCGGCGGCCGGCACGTTCGTCGCCGGTGCCCAGCGAGTCGACCAGCGGTTCAGCAACAACAGTGACGAGGCCGTCTGCTCGATCCTGATCGCGCCGTCCACCGCCGATTACTACGACGCTTTCGTCTTCCCTGGTCCACCGCCGATCCGGCCCGGTGACGAGATCACCATCCCGATCGCCGGCGTGCGACAGGACGTCCGCACGATCGGCTGCGCCGACGACGACCGGCTCGCCGAGTTCAGCTTCGATCCTGATCCCGCCGAGCCGCAGGACCTGGTTCCGGACTAGGCGCTGACCCGCGCCGGATGTCAACGCATCCCGTAGGACTTCTCCACCTCGAACTGGTAGATGACCCGTCGCTCGTCGACCATGCGCTCGCGGAACCCCGCCTCGTCGTACTCCCCACCGAACCAACTGAGCGGACCGTCCGGCTTCCCCTGCATCACACGAAACAGCTCGATCGACTGTTGGGGCACGTCGGGTCCGTCGAGGATCGTGACCGTGGTCTCGAGTGCCAGCCAGCCGTACGTGGCGTCGTGGACGTAGAGCACGCATCGCGGGTCGCGACGCAGTCGCCGGGTGCGCACTCGATCCTCGGTGCCCGACGACCAGAGCTTCTCCCCGACTCGAGCCACTCCGACGCGCACCACCTTCGGTACGCCGCCGGCTCCAATCGTGATCATTGCCGCGGAGCGCTGCCGCTCGAGGAAGTCAACATCGGCGTCGGAGAGCATCAAGCAAGCCTACGAACCTGGTTCTCAGCGCTGTGAGGTAGCAGGTTCGGCGACGAGGCGCTTGAACGCCGTGTACGCGGGCTTCGGCGTGTAGTCGTCGCGCATGATGCCGAACTGGTGGAAGAGGTCGGGTTTGGAGCTGTCGGCGTCGCGGAGTCCGAACAGGATGTAGTGCGTGATGTTGAGCTCGTCGGCGAGCCGACGGACAGTCTGGACGACGATGTCGATGACCTCGGCCTGGCGCTCGTACGTGCGTGGTGTGCCGGTGAACGGATTGGTCCCGGTGGGCCATCCGTTCTCGGTCACTCGTATCGGCACCGATGGTGGAATGCCAGCGCCGTCGAGGTCACGGAATCGCAGCTCCCTGAGGTTGGCTTCGACGCGTACGGCAACCTCGACGAGATCGACCGGCCGCTCGAACACGTCGACGTAGAAGTTGTGGCCGACGAAATCGATTGCGTCCACCAATGGGCGTCCGCCGGACCTAGCAAGGTCGTTCCAAAAGGACGGAATCGTGACGGCGCTCTGCGGGACCGAACCGAAGCCGACGTCGAGGTCCAGCCCCAGCCGGAGCGCTTCGGACTTGGCGGCGACGACTCCGTGAACGAGGGCATCGAGCACGTACGGCTTGGCGCCATCCATGAACGTGAGATTGGGCTCGTTCGTGATCTGCAACGAACGGAGCTCGGTGCCGTAGCGACGGACAACCGTGCGCACCAGTGCGAGCCAACGATTGAGCTCGAAGCCGGAGTCTCGGAGACATCCCATGGTGACGTCTCCGAGAAGGCCAGCGTCGCGATAGCGCTCGGCCAGGGCGAGGACCGCCTGTTCGCCGCCAGGTTCGATGTCGACGAGGTAGGTGCGAGGCACGATCTGGTCGCCGAGGTCTGCGAGGGCGACGCGGATCTGCTGATAGTCGTCGGGTGGACCGATGGCGAGTCCCTCGGGGCTTCCCGCTGCGCTGAGCGGATAGATGCCGAACTGCAGCGTGCTCTCGTCGCTCATTCGGCGGCCGTCCAGTGCTCGACGAGGAGCTCGGCGAGCCGATCGGGTCGCTCCTCGGGCCACAGCAGCTTGCCGTCGTCGATCTCGACGACGGGGCGGGCACCGGGGATGGTCTCGGCCAGCCAGTACGCCAGCTTCAGGTCGAACGTGGTGTCTGCCGTGCCCCAGGCGATCAACGTCGGCGCGCCGAGGTCACGCAGCTGGGGTTCGATGGGAGCGAGCTGGTCCACTTCGAGCGTGCTCAGGAACCGCTCGAGCGTGCGCACGGTCGCCTCATCGGCGACGACGGGAGCGAGGTACGCGTCGAGGTTGTCCTCGGTCATGGTGTGCGGATCCTGGTAGAGCGCGCCAAGGGTGGCGCGGGCGAACTCGATGTTCCCGAGGAGGCCTCTCCACGTCTCCTTGATCGCCCCGCGGCGGGCGATCTCGAGCAGCGGCAGGAGCGACGGCGGCGGGCTGCTGTCTCGGGCGTCGCAGTTCGCCAACGCCAGTGAGCGGACTCGGTGCGGTTGGTGTGCGGCGAACGTCTGGGCGATCGCACCGCCGCTGTCGTTGCCAACGAGATCGACGCGATCGACGCCCAGTCCGTCGAGCAGCTCGGTGAGCATCTGGGCATGTCCGGCGAAGTCCACCCGGGCGTCGGGCCGCGCTCTCGTGTGACCGTGGCCCATGTGGTCGACGGCGATCACCCGCCTCACTGACGCGCAACCGTCGAGCACGTCGCGCCACTGGTAGCCGTTGAGCACGGCGGCGTGGCAGAACACAGCGACCGGCCCTTCTCCTTGCTCGACGAAGGCGATCTTGCCGAACGACGTGTCGACGAAGCGGCGCGCCGCATCGAAGCTCTCACGGTCCATGCGATCACGGTGAGCCCTGCGACGTGAGAGCACGATGAGAGTGCGCCGCCTCCGCTTCGGTGCCTCACCCACCTGGCTCTTCTAACCTCGTTTCCATGACGAGCGACGATCAGGCCGACACCATCGACGCCCTGCTGGCCGAGCACCGCACGTTTCCGCCCTCGGGCTCCGTCAAGGCCGACGCCCTGATCAAGGACACCTCGCTGTACGACGAGGCTGGCGCTGATGACCTCGGCTTCTGGGCGCGCCAGGCCGCCGATCTCCTCGACTGGGACAAGGACTGGGACACCATCTGCGACTGGCAGCTGCCGTACGCCAAGTGGTTCGTCGGTGGTCGCCTCAATGCCGCCCACAACTGCCTCGACCGCCACGTTTCCGCTGGCCGCGGCGACAAGGTGGCGATCCACTTCGAAGGTGAGCCTGGCGACACCCGGACGCTCACGTATGCCGAGTTGCTCGACGAGGTGCAGCGTCTCGCGAACGCGCTGAAGGGTCTCGGCGTCGAGGTCGGCGACCGGGTCAACATCTACCTGCCGATGATCCCCGAGGCGGCCGTCGCGATGTTGGCCTGCGCGCGCATCGGCGCCGCGCACAGCGTCGTGTTCGGCGGCTTCTCGGCGCAGGCGCTGGCTGACCGCATCAACGACGCCGAGGCCAAGGTGCTGATCACCGCGGACGGCGGCTGGCGGCGGGGCGCCGTGTTCCCGCTCAAGCCGGCCGCCGACGAGGCGGTCGCGGCGACGACGAGCATTGAGCACGTCGTCGTCGTTCGGCGCGGCGAGAACGAGATCGAGATGGTCGAGGGCCGCGATCACTGGTACCACGACCTGGTCGGGGCGGCCGATCCCATCTGTCCCGCCGAGCCGTTCGACAGCGAGCAGCTGCTGTACCTGCTCTACACGTCGGGAACGACCGGCAAGCCCAAGGGCATCATGCACACGACCGGGGGCTACCTCGCGCAGGTTGCCTTCACGCACAAGTACGTGTTCGACCTCCATCCCGACACCGACGTGTACTGGTGCACTGCTGACGTCGGCTGGGTCACCGGGCACAGTTACATCGTCTATGGGCCGCTGGCCAACGGCGCCTCGATCGTGATGTACGAGGGTGTGCCGAACCATCCCGGCAACGACCGCTTCTGGGCGATCGTCGAGAAGTACGGCGTGACGATCTTCTACACGGCGCCGACGGCGATCCGCACGTTCATGAAGTGGGGCGCCGAGGAGCCGGCGAAGCACGACCTCTCGAGCCTGCGTGTGATCGGCACGGTCGGGGAGCCGATCAATCCCGAGGCGTGGATGTGGTACCACCTCAACATCGGCGGCGAGCGCTGCCCGATCGTCGACACGTGGTGGCAGACCGAGACGGGCGCCATCATGATCAGTCCGCTGCCGGGTGCCACGACGACGAAGCCCGGATCGGCAACCTTTCCGCTACCTGGCATCAGCGCCGAGGTCGTCGACGACAAGGGCAACAAGGTCACCCATGGTGGCGGCTACCTGACGCTGACCCGGCCGTGGCCTTCGATGCTGCGTGGGATCTGGGGCGACCCCGAGCGGTACCAGGAGACCTACTGGTCACGGTTCGGCGACCGCTACTTCGCCGGTGACGGTGCGAAGGTCGACGAGGATGGCTACTTCTGGCTGCTCGGGCGTGTCGATGATGTGATGAACGTGGCGGGCCACCGCATCTCGACGACCGAGGTCGAGTCGGCGCTCGTCTCTCATCCGAGTGTCGCCGAGGCGGCGGTCGTCGGCGCGACGGATGCGACGACCGGGCAGGCGATCATCGCCTACGTCATCACTCGCGGCGGTGCGGAGGTCGGGATCGACGAGCTGCGCAACCACGTCGGCACCGAGATCGGCGCGCTGGCGAAGCCGAAGACGATCTACCTCACGCCCGACCTGCCGAAGACCCGCAGCGGCAAGATCATGCGGCGGCTACTGCGCGACGTTGCCGAAGGACGCAACCTCGGCGACACGACGACCCTCGCTGATGCGTCGGTGGTGGAGGAGATCCAGCGGCGAGCGCGCGAAGCCCCCGACGAGGAGTGACTGTCCGTAGGAATCGCGTCACAACGAACGGTTCCTACGGACAGAAGCGGTTCTAGGCTGGCGAGATGGCTCGATCGTGGGGGTCGATCGACGAGTTCGAGGCGTTCGTCGACGGCGGCGGGATCGTCGAGGTCGATGATGACCTGCCTCCGCAATATCGCGATGCCGTGTTCCGCTTCATCGAGTTGCATGCCAACTCCGAACTGATGGGCGGGCTGACCGAGCGCGACTGGATCCCCAAGGCACCCGGGCTGCGACGCAAGATGGCCGTTCTGGCCAAGACGCAGGATGAGATCGGCCATGCCCACCTCCTCTACATGGTGGCCGCCGACCTCGGCGTGAAGACCCGCCAGCAGATGCTGGAGGACCTGTTCGCCGGCCGCGGCCGGTTCCACAACGTCTTCCACTACCAGGCCGTCACGTGGGCCGACCAGGTCGCCATCGCCTACCTCGTCGACGCCGGCGCGCTGATCTCGCAGCAGGCCGTGTTCAAGAACTGCTCCTACGGCCCGTACAAGCGGATCCTCCGGCGGATCATCGCCGAGGAGGGCTTCCACATGCGCCACGGCGAGGAGATGCTGCTGACGTTCGCCGAGGGCACACCGATCCAGCGGGACATGTTCCAGGAGGCGCTCGACCGCTGGTGGTGGCCGACGCTGCACATGTTCGGCCCGCCGTCCAAGCCGAACGACGACCTGCTGCGCTGGCACATCAAGAGCGAGCGCAACGAGGACCTCCGCGACAAGTTCGTGCAGAAGTACGCCACGCTGCTGACGGGCTACGGGTTCTCGCCGCCGGATCCCGAGCTACACCTCGACGAGGCGACGGGCAAGTGGGTGACCGGCGAGATCGACTGGGGGCCGTTGCGAGCGACGCTGGACAACCTCGGACCCGACAGCGCCCGACGGATCGGCGACGCGGCGCGCCACTGGGCGGACACCCGCTGGGTGCGCGACGCGCTGGAAGCGGTCTCGCGACAGGACGCAGCGTGACGGCAGGGATCTGGGCGGCACTGCAGAGCGTTGACGATCCCGAATACCCCGGTGTGTCGATCGTGGATCTCGGTCTGGTCGAGCGTGTGTGGTCGGGTGACGGCCGGGTCGAGATCGACCTCGTGCCGACGTTCAGCGGTTGTCCCGCGCTCGAGATGATCGCCGCCGACGTGCGGGCGGCCGTTAGCCCGTTGGCCGACGATGTGCGACGTGCACTTCGTCGCCACGCCGGCGTGGACACCCGAGCGGATCACCGAGTCGGCACGCCGCCAATTGGCCGACGACCTGTCCGTCGCGGTGGCGACGCCGACCCGCCCGGCGCAGTGCCCGCGCTGCGGCGCAGATGCGCCTGGTCGAGGAGTCGATGTTCGGCCCGGTGCGCTGCCGTTCGATCCACCGCTGCCGGGCGTGCGGCGAGGCCGTCGAGACCATTCGCTGATGCGCGTGTACGAGGTCTTCCTCAAGAAGCGAGGGCAAGGACGAGTTCCGCCACGCCGGCAGCCTCGAGGCCGCCGACGACGAGCTGGCAGTCGTGCTCGCCCGCGAGACCTACGTCCGCCGCGCCGAAGGCGACCAGCTGTGGCTCGTCGACCGCGCCCACGTGGTGACGGTCGACGATGCGTTCCTCGTACCGAACGCCGACAAGCCGCACCGCCACAACGACGGATCACTCGTCGCCGACCGCCGGCGGGCGCAGCGGGCGCACGTGATGGAGCCGGCCCGCGAGGTGCTGTTGGCGCTCGCCGATGACGAGCACCTCATGGGCCAGCAGCACACCGAGTGGATCGGCGTTGCGCCGTTCCTCGAAGAGGACCTCGCCTTCTGCTCGATCGCCCAGGACGAGCTCGGCCACGCCGCCGCGCTGTACGAGGTGCTCGCCCTCGACGAGGAGCTCGGCGACGCCGACGACTCGCCTTCCGCCGAGCCCCGCAGGACTACCGCAGCTGCCACCTCGTCGAGTTGCCGTGCCCCGACTGGTCCGACGCCCTCGTGCGGCACTGGCTCTACGACGAGGCCGAGGTGCTGCGCTGGGACGCCCTCGCCGGCTCGAGCTGGCCGGCCGTCGCGGCCGTCGTGGACCGGGTGCAACGCGAGGAGGCCTACCACCGTCGCCATGCCGAAGCGCTCGTCGCCCGCCTCGTCGACGGTGACGCCGGAGCTCGCCTGCTCGACTCGTTCCAGCGGCTCGTCCCGATCGCCGATGCGCTGTGGGAACCAGTGGCCGGCGAGCAGCAGGCCGTGGCCGACGGTGTCGTCACGCAGCCGTCAGCGGAGCTGCAGGCCCGCTGGCGTGGCGGCGTCGACGCGATCCTCGGCCCGGTCGAGTGGGATGCCCTCGAGCGCCCTGCTCAGCATGGTCGCACGATCCGCAGCGAGTACTTCGCCGCGCTCCACGCGCGCATCACCGAGGTGCTCGATCTCGATCCCACTGCCCGTTGGTGAGGCGGCCGCGAACCGCACGCGTCACCACTCGGTCGTCGCGGGCTCGGCTTGCTCGGTGTCGCCGCCGATCAGCTCGGCCTCGACCTCCTCCTCCGCCTCCAGCAGCTGTGCCTGCTGTTCGCCGAGTCCAGCTTCGTCGCCGAGGTAGGCGGCGATCACGGCGGGATCCCGCTGCACCTCGGCCGGCGTGCCCTCGGCGATCTTCACGCCGAAGTCGAGCACCATCACGCGGTCGGCGATGTCCATCACCAGGCCCATGTCGTGCTCGACGAGGAGCATCGCGATGCCGAGCTCGTGGCGGATGTCGAGGATGAACCGGGCCATGTCCTCGGTCTCCTCGAGGTTCATGCCGGCCACCGGCTCGTCGAGCAGCAGCAGCTCGGGCTCCATCGCCAGCGCCCGGCCGAGCTCGACCCGCTTCTGGAAGCCGTAGGGCAGCAGCGACACGGGGTACTTGCGCCACTGCTCGATCTCGAGGAAGTCGATGATGTCCTCGACCCGCCGGCGGTTCTCCAGCTCCTCCTGCTTCGCCGGCCCGAACCACACCGCATCCGGCCAGCCACGACCGCTGCATCTGGACGTGCCGGCCGAGCAGCAGGTTGTCGAGCACGGTCATCTGCGGGAACAGCTCGATGTTCTGGAACGTGCGGGCGATGCCCAGTGCCGGCCACCTTGTCCGGCCGCAGCTCCTTGATGCTGCGGCCCTTCCAGCGGATGTCGCCGACCTGCGGGATGTACACCTGGCTGATCGAGTTGAAGATCGACGTCTTGCCGGCGCCGTTCGGCCCGATGATGGCGAACAGCTCGCCGGTGTCGACGGTGAACGAGACGTCGTTGATCGCCAGCACCCCGCCGAAGCGCAGCGTGATCCCGTCGACCTCGAGCAGGCGGTCAGCGGTAGTCGGTGGCGTCCGGAGCTCAGCAGTCCTCGACAACCACCGCTTCCGGCGCTTGTAGTGCTTGACGTCGCGGAACGACTTGCGGCGCGACTCCTCCGCCGATCTCCGTCGCCGTCGCCGCTGTGCAGGCCGAGGTAGAACTCCTTGACGTCCTCGTCCTTGAGCAGCTTCTCGGCCGGGCCGTCCATCACGACCTTGCCGGTCTCCATGATGTAGCCGGTGTCGGCGATCGACAGCGCCATCGTGGCGTTCTGCTCGATGAGCAGCACGCTCGTGCCCTGCTGGTTGATGTCGACGATGATGTCGCGGATCTGCTGCACGAGCAGCGGAGCCAGGCCGAGCGACGGCTCGTCGAGGACGAGCAGCTTGGGGTCGGTCATCAGCGCCCGGCCGATCGCCAGCATCTGCTGCTCGCCGCCCGACAGGTAGCCGGCGACCTGCTTGCGCCGCTCGGCGAGGCGCGGGAACAGCGTCATCACCCGGTCGTGGGCGGCGTTGACGGCTTGCACGGTCGCGGTTCGTGTAGCCGCCGGCGATGAGGTTCTCGTCGACGGTCAGCTCGGCGAAGACCCGCCGCCCCTCCATCACCTGCTTGATGCCGAGCTTGCACGATCGTCCGCCGGGTTGCGCCCGTCGATGCGCTCGCCGTCGAACGTGACCGACCCCTTGGTGATCTCGCCGTCGTGGATGTCGAGCAGGCCCGAGATCGCTCGCAGCGTCGTCGTCTTGCCGGCGCCGTTGCCGCCGAGCAGGGCGACGATCTTCCCGTCCGGCACCGACAGCGACAGCCCGCGCAGGACGAGGATCACGTCGTTGTAGACGACCTCGAGGTTGGCGATGTCGAGCACGTCGTGCTCCTGGTGTCGGTGGCGTGTGGCCGCGGTGCCGCGCTCCCACATCGGTCAGTTGCTCAACCCATCGGCTCGTAGCACGGGCCGTCGTACTCGTAGGCCGCGGCGAGCTCGCTCGTGTACGGGCCCTCGAGCAGCTCCCAGCCGGTGCTGCCCTCGCCCTCGCCCAGCGGGATCGGGTTGTAGGCATCGAGCGTGACGTCGTAGATGTACGACTCGCGGACGATGAAGTCGTTGGGCTCGCCGGCCCACGTCTGGTCCGGCGCCAGTCCGTCGAAGTCGACCGTCGACCTCGTTGGCCGCGGCGACGATCCCGGCCCGGGTCATGTCACCGTTCTCGGCGGCCTTCTCGAGGATCGCCTGGGTGATCATCGCCTCGGTCCAGCCGAGGATGTAGACGTCGGACACCACGAGGTCCGGACGGGCAGCGGTCATCGCGTCGACGACCTCGGCCATGCCGGGCACGTCGGCGCCCCACGTCACGATGTACGTCGAGGCGATGTAGTACTGGTCGAGCAGCGGGGCCAGCTCGGTGCCGAGCAGCTTGAAGCTGTAGGTCGGCGAGTTGCCCGACCACAGGCCTTGGTAGCCCTGGCCGACGGCGCCGCCCATGATCGCCGCCAGCGTCGTCGGGTTGATCGTCGCCCACACCAGGTCGGGGTTCGTCGACGACGATCTGCGAGACCACGGCGCTCTGGTCGGGGTTCGGGTTGTCTGCCGACGGCGGCGTCACCTGGCCGGCGCCGTCGTAGACGATCTCGAGCCCGAGCTCCTCGGCGGCCACGCTTGGCGCCCGCGGCGCCGTCGCCGCCGTACTCGCCGGGGAAGGAGATGAGCGCCACGTCTGCACGTCACGGTTCTTCTGCAGCCACTCGATGCCGTTCATCGACTCGATGCAGTAGGTCGTGTACGTCTCGAACACGTTCTCGCCGAGCTCCGGGTCGGCCCAGCCCGAGTACCACGACAGCGGGATGGCGATCAGGTCGTCGTCGACGAGGTCCTGGGCGATCGCCGCCGTGTGCGGCGAGCCGGTCGACTGGCTGATGATCGCCACCTGGTCGCTTGAGGATCTCGTACTTCTCGACGTTGCGTCGGCGACGTCGTAGCGCGTTGTCCTCGATGACGAGCTCGATCTGGCGGCCGGCGATGCCGCCGTTCGCGTTGACGTCGTCCCAGTACACCGTCTGGGCCTCGACGATCTCGCTGCACCAGCGGCGCGAACGCGCCGGACAGGTCGGCCAGCATGCCGACGCGTGATCGTCGTGTCGTCGACGCCGATGTCGGTCTCGATGCTCGCCGGATCGACTGACGCGCCGGTCTCCTCCTCGGCCTCGGTCTCCTCCGTTGGTGCCTCGGTCTCCTCCGTCTCGGGTGCCTCCGTGGCCTCGGGCTCCGTTGCCGGCGGGCGCTTCCGTGCCCGTCGGCTTCGGTACCGGCCGGCGCCTCCGTTCCTGTCCCCGGCGCCGTCGCCGTCGTCGTCGTCGCCGCCGCAGGCCGCGGCGATCAGGCCCATGCAGGCCGCGACGGCGACGATCGCCATTTCCTTCTCATTGTCCCCCCCTTGTGGGTGTGTTGGTTGTCGATGGCACGTTGCGAGCCGGCAGCGTCAGTACGTGAACGGCCAGCCCTTCCAGTAGTTGCGGATCTTGACCCAGATGCCGTACAGGCCGAGCGGCTCGAACAGCAGGAAGATGATGACCAGGAGCGCCGTAGAGGATCGTGTCGAGGGCGCTCACCGGCACCGGGAAGCCCGGGGCGATCTCGGCCGAGGAGACGAACCCGAAGTCGTTCTGGTCCCTGCTGACGAGACCGTCCCAGAACGAGGCCCACGGTCCCGATCCGGCGGCCTGCTCGGTCATCCAACTGCGCGAACTCCTCCATGAACCGGGGCAGGAGCACGACGAAGAACGTCCCGAGCGAGCGTGCCGGCGACCGTGCCGGCGCCGCCGACGAGCAGGATGGCGATGAACTCGACGGACAGGACGAGGTCCCAGTACTCGGGTGGCAGGCGCCCGACGAACGAGGCGAACACGCGCCCCGGCGACGCCGGCGAAGAACGACGACAGGGCGAACGCCGATCAGCTTGTACTTGACCTCGGGCACGCCCATGATCTCGGCGGCGACGTCGCGGTCGCGGATCGCCTGCAGCGCCCGCCCGGTCCGGGACCGGACCAGGTTCTTGGCGACCACGACAGCCCGACGATCATCAAGCCGAGGCAGAACAGGTACGTCTTGGCGTTGCCGCTGATGTCGAACCACAGCCAGTGGCCGTCCTCGGTGAAGGAGATGAACGGCTCGTCCTCCTTCCAGAACCTCAGCTCGAGCGGCGGGAAGTTGCGTCCGACCTCGGCTGGCCCCGAGATCTCGGGGAGGAGGCGGGAGAGGTGGATGCCGATGAAGACCAGCCCGACGGTGACGATGCCGAGGTACAGCCCGCGCACACGGACCGCGGCGGGCGCGATGAGGAGACCGATCAGCGCGGCGCAGATGCCGGCGCCCGGTAGCCAGATCCACATCGGCAGCTCGTGGCCCCACGTGTCGGCTGCCCGACTCACCGCCGAGGTAGGCGGCCGTGTAGGCGCCGACACCCATGAAGAAGGCGTGGCCGAGCGAGACCTGGCCGGAGACGCCCGTGAGCAGGTTCAGCCCGAGCGCGGCGACGACGAAGATGACCGCCTGGGTGGTGAGGCGGATCCAGTCGTCGTCGCCGAGGTAGCTGACGACCGGGATCTGGTTGATGACCGGCAGGTCGAACGGCAGCAGCACGGCGAGCAACGCGAGCAACGTGATGAGGAGGCGCTGCGTCCACGTCGGGAAGATCGACGTCTCCGACTGGTAGCTGGTGTGCAGGTTGGGTCGGCCCCACATCTCACACCCGCCTGATCTCTGGCGTGCCGAACAGTCCGTACGGTCTGACCAGCAGCACGACCAGCATGACGAGGTACGGGACGATCAGCTGGAAGCCGACGCCGAGCGTGTCGGTGTACTCGGCGAGGTAGGTGCCGGCGAAGACCTCGGCCAGTCCGACGGCAAGTCCGCCGACGAGCGCCCCGACGACCGAGTCGAGTCCGCCGAGGATGACCGCCGGCAACGCACGGAAGGCGAGCGCGGCGACGCTCGCCGTGGCCGTGCCCTGGCCGATCGGTGACATCGACGCGCAGATCGCGCCGAGCACGGCGAGCGCCGCGGCCGCAGCCCACGCGATGGCGAACACGCGGCCAACCGGGATGCCCTGCGCGATCGACGCTTCCTGGTCGTAGGCCACGGCGCGCATGGCGATCCCGGTGCGCGTGCTTGAAGAAGAGGTAGACCGCGGTGAACGACACGAGCATGGCGATCACCGTGAAGACCCACGACCAGTAGATCGAGCGCGCCCCCGAGCTCGAAGCCGGTGGCCGCCCAGGGCACGTTGATGCTCCTGACATTGACGCCGATGGCATCGATGCCGAGCGTGCGCAGCACTGCCTCGAGGCCGAGCGTGATCACGGCGATGGAGAACAGCGGCTCGCCGATCATCGGCCGGATGATCAATCGCTCGATGACGAGGCCGAGCAGCATGGCGAAGAGCAGCGCCACGATCAGCGCGCTGAACCACACCACATACTGGTTGTCACCGAGCCAGCGGCCGGGGACGCGCCAGTCGATGAGGACGAGGCTGAGCACGTACGTCCCGACGAGGGCGATCGCCCCCTGGGCGAAGTTGACCGTCTGTGTCGCCTTGAAGACGAGCACGAAGCCGAGCGCGATGAGCGCGTAGATGGCGCCCTGGGCGAGGCCCCGACCGAAGGCGGCGATGAAGCGTTCGGCGCCGGTACCGGCGGTCGGGATCGGTTCAGGCGGCGGGGCGGTGGCGATGAGCTGGCCGACGACGACGGTCAAACTCACCGGTACATCGACTCCACCAGGTCGCCGAACAAGTCCTCCATCGCCCCCCGCTTGAGCTTCTGCGTCGCCGTCAGTTCGCCGTCCTCGTGGTCGAGCTCCTTGGGGATCATCCGGAACTTCTTGATCTGCTCGACGGAGGCGAACTTCTCGTTCGTCTCGTTCGACGACGCCCTGGATCAGCTCGTTGACCTCCGGCTTCTCGGACGAGGTCGCGGTACGTCGTGTACGGGATGTTGCGTCGCAGCGCCCAGTCGCCGACCGTGTCGTACTCGATGCCGATCAGCGCGCGTGAGGTACTTGCGGCCCGTCACCGATGACCATCGCCTCCTTGACGTACGGCGACGTCTTCAAGCTGTTCTCGATCTCCGACGGCGAGATGTTCTTCCCACCCGACGTGATGATGATGTGCTTGATGCGGTCGACGATCTTGACGTGGGTGCCGTCGACCCACTCGCCGACGTCGCCGGTCATCAACCAGCCGTCCTCGGTCATCGTCTCGGCCGTCTTGTCCGGCTTGCCCCAGTAGCCGACGAACGTGCCGGCGTGCTTGGTCTGGATCTCGTTGGTGAGCGGGTCCAGCCGCAGGCCGATGCCGGGGTACGGCTCGCCGACGGTGCCGAGCTTCATGCGCCCCGGGAAGTTCGCAGTGGCGACGGCGGTGTTCTCGGTCATGCCGTAGAGCTCGAAGACCGGGACACCGATGCCGATGAAGAACTCGAGCACCTCTGGCGCGATCGGAGCCGCTCCGGACGCGGCGTACCGGCAGCGGCGTAACCCGATCCGCTCCTTGAGCGCCCGGAACACGAGCGGGAAGCCGATGGCGTAGCGGATCCGGCTGCCGATCGTGTGGTTGCCGCCGTTGGCGACCTTGGCCTTGCCGATCGAGCGGGAGAGCCGCAGCCCGAAGCGCAGGAACCGTTTCTTCAGCCAGGTGGCGTCGTTGGCCCGGATGAGGACGCCGGCATGGATCTTCTCCCAGATCCTGGGAACGGCGAAGAACAGCGTTGGCTGGACCTCACGGAGGTTGGACGTGATGGTGTCGATCGACTCGGCGAAGTTGAGGACCGTTCCGCACGCCACGAGGTGCCAGGTGGAGAAGATGCGCTCGGCGACGTGGCACAGCGGGAGGTACGTGATGATGACGTCGTCGCTGTCGGGCGGCTTCCGGCCCGGCAGACGCTCGGGGAGCGTGACGATCTTCTCGATGGCGAAGGCGGCGTTGGCGTTCGACAGCATGGCGCCCTTCGGCGGGCCGGTCGTCCCCGACGTGTAGACGAGCGTCATCACGTCGGTCGGCTCCGCCGCCGCCATCCGGGCGTCGACGGCGTCGCCGTGCTCCGCACGATGCTTGCGCCCGAGGGCGAGGAGGTCCTCCCACGCCATCAGCCGCGGGTCGTCGTAGTCCTGCGAGCCCACGGGGTTCGAGGTAGACGATCGTCGTCAGCGCCGGCAGCCGCGACGGCGGCAGGGCGAGCACCTTGTCGACCTGTTCCTGGTCCTCGGCGAGGTGCACCTTGGCGCTCGAGTCGGTCAGGAGGTACTCGACCTCGGCCGTCGGGTTGGTCGGGTACAGGCCGACCGTGATCCCGCGGACGGCGACGGTGGCGAGGTCGAGGAAGATCCACTCCGGCCGGTCCTCCGACTGGATCGAGACTCGCTCCCCGACGTCGACACCGAGGGCCAGCAGACCGTGGGCGGCGTCGAGCACGCACTCCCAGGTCTCACCCCACGTGTGTTCCTGCCAGATGCCGAAGTCCTTCTCCCG
Organism: uncultured Acidimicrobiia bacterium; assembly: GCA_963774125.1. Classification (GTDB taxonomy): domain Bacteria; phylum Actinomycetota; class Acidimicrobiia; order Acidimicrobiales; family Ilumatobacteraceae; genus JALZMG01. Next base: position 872,161 of record CAVZDR010000005.1, on the reverse strand, counting down.
CATCGCGACCTGGTGCGGCGCCCGCCGGGCCCAATCGCGTGCTCGTGAGGCAACGGTGTCGGTGCCGATCCCTGTCCGTTCGCTCGCAGGCGCAAGCAGGGCCATCAGCGGCGCCCCCCCTTCTCCCCAAATCGGCGCAGCGATTGCCAGGGTAGTTCAACCCCTGCGGTGTGACGATCACCACACCCTGGCGGCGGCGAGCCCGGTCGAGAGTGCGCGACTCGGCCAGGTGGGCGAGCCGGCCGCGACCCGGCCAGGTGGGCGAGCCGTCGCTTCGGGGTGACGACTGGTGTGCCCCGAGACGCCCACGGCAGCGACGGCGAGCTCGGCAGGCGAGTCGAGCAGCTTGCCTGCGAGCCCGGTAGAGAGTGCGCGGATTCGGCCAGGTGGGCGAGCCGGCCGCGACACGGCAAGGTGGGCGAGCCGTCGCGTCGCGGTGACGTCGGATGAGGCCCGAATCGCTCGTGACGGCGACGGCGAGCTCGGCAGGTGAGTCGAGCAGCTTGGCTGCGAGACGAACCCCGACAGGATCAGTTGCGCATGTTCTCGAACTGCACCGGGATGCCGAGGTCGGCGGCCTTGATGGCGGCCATCACCGCCTGCAGGTCGTCGCGCTTCTTGCTGTTCACGCGCACCATCTCGCCCTGGGTCTGGCTGGAGACGCCCTTCGGCCCCTTCTCCTTGATCAGCTTGTTGATCTCGCGAGCCTTGTCCGAGGAGATGCCGACCTTGATCGTGACGACCTGTCGAACCGTGTTGTGACTCGCCTCCTCGACGGCTGCGTAGTCGAGGCCCTTGAGCGAGACGCCGCGCTTGACGAGCTTCTCCTCGAGGACCTGACGGAGGGCGGCGAGGCGATCCTCGCTGACCGTGCGCAACGTGAGGACGAGATCATGCTGTTCGATCGAGGAGTTGGTGTTCTTGAAGTCGAAGCGCGTGCCGATCTCGCGCTGGGCCTGGTCGACGGCGTTGCGCACCTCTTGATGGTCGACCTGCGAAACCACGTCGAAACTGGGCATCGCGGGAAGGGTAACGGCCCTATACCATCCTCAGCCGCCCGCGACGGAGCGGGTCAATCGAGGGTCGGTGCCCGAGCGGCCAAAGGGAGCAGACTGTAAATCTGCCGGCAACGCCTACGGAGGTTCGAATCCTCCCCGGCCCACGAGTCGCCTGTCACGTCGCATCAAGTCAAGTGACATAGCCGCTGAACGCTGGTTACCGCAGGGTAACCAGCGTGCTTCGCCACCGACTTCGCTCATTCGGCTTCCTGGCCGTCCTCGCTGTCGCAGGGGTCGTCGACGCGCCCGCGTCCGCGACCGAACCGCAAGTGTCAATCGTCGACCTGACAGCGGGCCAGGTGCCCATCGCCGGGTGGGCCATGGAGCTGTTCGACGCAGCCGACCTCGACGTACCGGACGTGACGTTCGTGCGCTACGACTCCACGGAGCCGTGCTTCGGGCGTCGAGGCGCTCACATCCTCGAGGAAGGCCGCTCCGTCATCCGCATCTGCAACGAGGACACCGACCGTGGTGCAGAGCGCGTCATGCTCCACGAGCTCGCGCATGCGTGGGACCGCCACGCACTGACCGAGGAACGGCGAGCCGACTTCCTGCGGCTGCGCCACCTCCAGGTGTGGCGGAGCAACGACGCTGAGTGGGAGGAGAAGGGAGCGGAGCAGGCTGCCGAGATCCTCGTGTGGGGCCTCATCGACTGGGACTTCTCGGCCCAGATCCCCGACAACAGCTGCGCCGAGCTGCTTCGCGGCTACGTGACGCTGACGGGGCGCCAGCCGCTACACGGCTTCACCGGCAAGTGCTAGCGGGTCCGGTCAGAGCATCCGCTGGAGCACGGCGACGTCGAGCCAGCGGTTGAACTTGCGGCCGACCTGGCGCTCGATGCCGACGAGCTCGAATCCGCATCGGGCGTGCAGGGCCCGCGACGAGTCGCTGGAGGCTTCGATGCGGGCGATCACCGTGTGGAAACCCGATGCCGACGCGATCTCGATGAGGTGCTCGAGCAGCGCTGTACCGATGCCGCGGCTGCTGTGGTCACGGGAGACGTAGATGGAGTCCTCCACGGTCGTGCGATAGGCCGCCCGCTCCTTGTAGGGAGACAACGAAGCGAAGCCGACCACGGTCCCGTCGAGCTGGGCGACAATCGCCGAGAAGGCGCCGGACCGCTGGGCCAGCCACTGCTCTTGCTGGGCCAACGAGCGAGGAACGAGATCGAACGTGCTCGTGGCGGTCGTGACCTCGAGGTTGTAGATCGTGCGCACGGCCTCGGCGTCCCTCGCGTCGGCCAAGCGGATCTCCACCACGGCGGGTGACGGTATCCAGCTTGATGCGGCCGGCGAAGCGCCTGGAGGCGCCGCCGTGCCGAACCGGGCCATCCGCTTCTGAACGACGCGACCCAGCGCGAACCCGAGCTGGAGCAGGCCACCCCGCCGCTATGCTCGTGAGCTGGTTCGCGGCAGGCCCGCGCGCCCGACAACCGGCCCTCTTAGCTCAGTCGGCAGAGCACAGCCATGGTAAGGCTGGTGTCGTGGGTTCGATTCCCACAGAGGGCTCGACCAGGCTGGTCAGCCCCAGCGGCGGCGTAGCTCAGTTGGTCAGAGCATCCGGCTCATAATCGGAAGGTCATCGGTTCGATCCCGATCGCCGCTACCACTTGCAAGACATCACACCCGCTTCGAAGAAAAGGACACCATGAGCAAGGCGAAGTTCGAGCGGACCAAGCCGCACGTGAACATCGGGACGATGGGTCACATCGATCACGGCAAGACGACGTTGACGGCGGCCATCTCGAAGGTGCTGGCGGATCGTGGGTTGGCGAGTTACACGCCGTTCGACGCGATTGACAAGGCGCCGGAGGAGAAGGCACGGGGTATCACGATCTCGATTGCCCACATCGAGTACGAGACCGAAAAGCGGCATTACGCCCATGTCGACATGCCGGGGCATGCCGACTACATCAAGAACATGATCACTGGCGCGGCGCAGGTGGATGGCGCGATCCTCGTGGTGGCGGCGACGGATGGTCCGATGCCTCAGACGCGGGAGCACGTGCTGCTGGCCCGTCAGGTCGGTGTGCCGTCGATCATTGTCGCTCTCAACAAGGCTGACATGGTCGATGACGAGGAGTTGCTCGACCTCGTTGAGCTGGAGGTTCGGGAGTTGCTCACTGAGTACGAGTTCCCCGGTGACGACGCCCCGGTGGTGCGGGTCTCGGCGCTGAAGGCTCTGGAGGGTGATGAGGCGTGGCAGGGCAAGGTGCTCGAGTTGATGGCTGCCGCCGACGACTACATCCCTGAGCCGGTGCGTGACCTGGACAAGCCGTTCCTGATGCCGATCGAGGATGTGTTCACGATCACCGGGCGCGGCACCGTCGTGACGGGCAAGGTTGAGCAGGGTGTCGTGCACACCGGCGACGAGGTCGAGCTCGTCGGTTTGCGGCCGACCCAGAAGACGGTGTGCACCGGCGTCGAGATGTTCCGCAAGTTGCTCGATGAGGGGCAGGCCGGTGACAACATCGGCGCCTTGCTGCGGGGCACGAAGAAGGAGGAGGTCGAGCGCGGTCAGGTCCTGTGCAAGCCCGGCAGCATCACGCCGCACACCAGCTTCGAGGGTCAGGTGTACGTGTTGACCAAGGAGGAGGGCGGCCGGCACAAGCCGTTCTTCAACAACTATCGGCCGCAGTTCTTCTTCCGTACGACCGACGTCACGGGCACGATCCAGTTGCCGGAGGGCACCGAGATGGTGATGCCCGGTGACAACGTGACGATGACGGTCGAGCTCGGCAAGCAGATCGCCATGGTCGAGGGACTGCGCTTCGCCATCCGTGAAGGCGGCCGCACCGTCGGCGCCGGCCGACGTCACCAAGATCCTGAAGTAGGAGGTCCCGATGCCGAAGAGCGAGAAGCGGGTCAAGATCACGCTCGAGTGCACCGAGTGCAAGCGGCGCAACTACATCACGGTGAAGTCGAAGATCAACGACCGTGAGCGCCTCGAGATGAAGAAGTACTGCAGCCACGACCGTCGCCACACGGTCCACAAGGAGACCCGGTAGGCACCCCAACCGATTCTGACGACAGTTGGTTGCGCTGAGCGCAACCAAGTCCCTCAGAATCCGCGGGCGGTGGCGGAGACCCTGCTGATACCCTGGGCAGCCCCAACCGAGGGCAGTAGCTCAGCTGGTAGAGCATCGGTCTCCAAAACCGACGGTCGGGGGTTCGAGTCCCTCCTGCCCTGCCCCGAGAGCAACCACCACGATGTCACTGGACGACCTGAACCGCGAACAGAAGCGGCACCTCCGCCGCACCGGCGCCCTCGACGAGAAGGGCGCGCCCACCGCGCGTCCAGCGACAGGCACCGGTCAAGCGGGAGCGGGTCGGTCCCGCTCAGTACCTGAGCGAAGTCCGCGACGAGATGCGCAAGGTGGCCTGGCCGAAGCGGCCCGAGGTCGTCCGCTACTCGATCGTCGTGGTCGTGACCGTCATCATCTACACGGCCCTGGTGGGCGGCCTCGATGCCCTGTTCGGGCTGTTCTCCGGATGGTTGTACGAATGAGTGACGAGCAGAACCGCGTGAGCTCCGTCGATGTCGACGAGATCGAGACCCCCGACGTGCTGCCGACCGGTGACGTCGAGGTGCTGGCCGACGCCGACCCTGCCGCCGAGGTCGAGCTCACCGTCGTCGACGACGACGCGACCGACGTGGTGACCGACGCCGAGGACGTCACCGAGGACGACGACGCCGACCCCCAGGCCGTCGACGGCGACGCCGAGGTCGTGACGCTGTCCGACGACGGGGCAGCCGCGGCGACCGAGGAGGAAGAGGCTCCGGTCGAAGAGGTCGACGACCCCTGGACCCGTCCAGGTGAGTGGTTCGTCGTGCACACCCAGTCGGGCTACGAGAAGAAGGTCACCGCCAACCTCCATGCTCGGATCCAGAGCATGAACATGGAGGACAAGATCTTCGAGGTCGTCATCCCCATGGAAGAGGTCGTCGAGTTCAAGGGCGGCCGCAAGCAGATCGTCCAGCGCAAGGTCTTCCCCGGCTACATCCTCGTGCGGTGCAAGATGGACGACGAGTCCTGGTACTGCATCCGCAACACGCCCGGGGTGACGGGCTTCGTCGGGCAGAGCCGGCAGGGCCAGAAGCCGACGCCGCTGTCTCGCCGCGAGGTGCGCACGTTCCTCGCCGCCAAGGGCGACGGCGCCGAGCAGGCCGCCCGCGCCAAGCCCCGCCTCGAGTACGAGGTGGGCGAGAGCGTGCGGGTGAGGGAAGGCCCGTTCGCCGACTTCTCCGGCGAGATCGCCGAGATCAACGCCGATCACATGAAACTCAAGGTCCTGGTCAACATCTTCGGGCGGGAGACGCTCGTCGAGATGGACTTCAGCCAGGTCGCCAAGCTGTACGAGAAGAACCCCCAATGGCCCGTAAGCGCGTCGCCGCCATCGTCAAGATCCAGATCCCCGCCGGCAAGGCCAGCCCGGCGCCGCCCGTCGGCACGGCCCTCGGCCCACACGGCGTGGCGATCATGGACTTCGTCAAGGCCTACAACGCCGCCACAGAGTCCCAGGTCGGCACGATCGTGCCGGTCGAGATCACCGTGTTCGAGGACCGGTCGTTCTCGTTCATCCTGAAGACGCCCCCGACGCCCGTGCTGCTGCGGCAGAAGGCCGGCCTCGAGAAGGCCTCCCAGGAGCCGGGCCGGCAGACCGTCGGCCGGGTGACCGAGGCCGACGTCGCCGAGATCGCCCAGATCAAGATGCCGGACCTCAACGCCTACGACCTCGAGGCGGCCAAGCAGCAAGTCCGAGGCACGGCCCGATCGATGGGCATCGACGTCGTCTGACACCACCTGCCCGGCCCGGGAGGACCTCGCCCGGGGGGCATCAACCTCATGAGGAAGGAACAGCAATGTCCGGCAAGAAGCTCACCGACGCGCTGAAGGCGTTCGACCGCGACGAGTTCTATACGCCGTCGGAGGCGATCGGGATCGTCAAGGACCTGGCGAAGGCCGGCTTCGACGAGAGCGTCGACGTCGCCGTACGCCTCGGCGTCGATCCCCGCAAGGCCGACCAGATGGTGCGTGGGACCGTCGGTCTGCCGTCAGGCACGGGCAAGGACGTGCGGGTGGCGGTGTTCGCGACGGGCGAGGCAGCTGCCGAGGCCCGTGAGGCGGGCGCCGACCTCGTCGGCTCCGACGATCTGGCGGCACAGGTCGAGGCCGGGAAGTTCGACTTCGACGTGGCCATCGCGACGCCCGACATGATGCCGCTCGTCGGCCGGCTGGGGCGGGCGCTCGGGCCGCGTGGTCTGATGCCCAACCCGAAGACCGGGACGGTGACGACGGACGTGGCGCGGGCGGTCACCGAGTTCAAGGGCGGCAAGGTCGAGTACCGGACGGATCGCTACGGGAACATCCACGTGCCGCTGGGCAAGACCAGCTTCGAGCCGGTGGCGCTGGAGACGAACTTCCGCGCCGTGATCGACGAGCTGAACCGTGCGAAGCCGGCGGCGGCCAAGGGTCGCTACATGCGCAAGATCACGCTGTCGTCCACGATGGGCCCGGGCGTCCACGTCGACGTCAACCGCCTACGCGCAGACATCGCGTAGAGCCCGGTGACACGCGTACGTAGAAGTTCTGTCCGTAGCAATCGACCTGATCCGGCCGATTCCTACGGACAGTTCAGTGTGAAGCGCTCGATTCGAGACAAATGAACTGTCCGTAGGAATCGGCGCGGCGGATCGACCGCTGACGCCGTCGATTGCTACGGACAGAACACGGGGTCCAGTCGGTCAGCACGGCGGCGTCGGTTGCTACGGACAGAACTCTCATGGCAGAACGCTGATCACCGCCATCTCATTCGAGATCACTGATGACTGCCTCGGCGCAGTTCCGGCCGTTCAGACCGATCACGCTTCCCGCGGGATGTGTGGCGGCGCCGCACAGGTAGACGCCGCCGCCGGGCTCTCGTGGCGACATCCGTCGCCACCACATCTGGTCGGGCATGCACTCGCCCTGGAAGATGTGCCCGCCCGTCAGCCCGATGCGGGCCTCGATGTCCGGCGGGCCCAGCACCTCGATGTGCTCGACGACGTCGTCGATGTCGCAGTACCGGCCGATCAACGCCAGGATCTGCTGGCCGATCTCGGTCCGCCGCTCATCCCACGTCCCCTCCGCCAAGTCGTACGGCGCGTACTGCACGAACGCCGACATCGTGTGCTTCCCCGGCGGGGCCACGGTCGGGTCGTACGCCGTCTGGAAGTACAGCTCGGCGAACCCAGGTGACGGGACTCCTCGGCTGCACGCCTCGAACGCCGCCTGCGCCTCGTCCATCGGCAACGCGATCGACACCGGAGCGCCGTTCGGCCAGTCGTCATCCGGGACGGCGGTCCACCGCGGTAGTCGCGACAGCCCGCAGTTCACCTTGACGACGGGACTCGTCGTGCGCCACGAGGCGACACGCGCTGCGAACTCCGGCTCGATCGCCGCGCCGAGCAGCCGCCGAGTGACGATCGGATCGGCGTTCGACACGACCGCCCGAGCTCGGATGACGTCGCCCCCTTCGAGCACGACGCCCTCGCCCGGCCGGATCTCGGCCACCGGCACACCGGACGCCAGCGTGGCGCCGGCCTCTTGCGCCGCCTCGGCGATGGCGAACGACACGCGGCCCATCCCACCCTCGACGTAGCCCCACGCCATCGGGACACCCTCGAGCGTTCCCTGGAAGTGCATGAGCTTGATCGATGCCGTTCCCGGCGACTGCGGTCCCGCCCACGCACCGATGACCCCCTGCCCGTACAGCGCCCGTTGCAGGCGAGGATCGTCCACGAAGCGTTCGATCACGTCGGCGATCGACGTCTCGAACAGCGCCTCGCTCAGTTCGGGATCGTTCCCGAGCAGCTCGCGCAGCTCTTCCTCACCGGGCGACGGGCCGACCCACGTGTCCCGCACGCGCTCGCGCAGCGCTCGGCGCATCCGGTCGAAGAAGTCCTCGTACTCGGACTGCCCCTTGATGGCGGCCTCCGAGAAGCCGTTCTCGCGCATCCCGGCGACGGTCCGCTCGTGGTCGAGGAATTGGCCGTACCACGTGCCGTCGTCGAATGGGCACCACAGCGCAGGGTCGGCGAGGAACACGTTGTAGCCGTGACGTCGCAGGTCGAGCTCGTCGATGACCAGCGGATCGAGCAGTCCGACGACGTACGCGCACGGGCTGACGGCGAAGCCCGGATCGCTGAACGGCTGCTCGAGCGTGCAGGCGCCCCCCAGGCGGTCACGGCGTTCGAGCACGAGCACCGACCGACCCGCTTTGGCGAGGTAGGCGGCACACGCCAGACCGTTGTGACCACCACCGACGATGACGACGTCCCACTGCCGGGCGGCCAACTCGGCGATCGGCGCGGGCAGGCCGACTTGGCCCATCGACGCTTGTATTGAGGTCACCGGCGCACCTCGCCATCGTGCGAGCGAGCGAGCGCCAGCGAGCGAGCGGCAACCAACGGCCTGCGTGGCCGGGGAACGCAATTGCGGTTCATGCGTGCAGCGCGGCGGCGAATCGCTCGAGGTTGGCGGAGGCGCGATCGATGTCCTCAGCGGTGTGCTGGACGGACACCGTCCACTGCTCCATCTTCCCCCAGGGCGGCAGGAACACGCCGCCGTTGTGCTGGAAGAGCCAGTGTGCGTGGCCGTAGCGAGCGTCGTACCCGCAGAAGTCCCGGTAGTTGCGGATGCGCACGGGCGAGAACACGATCGCCCCTTTGGCGCCGTAGGCGCTGACGTACCCGGGCAGGTGATGGCGGCCAAGCGTGTGGCGGGCCCTTGCCGTCAGCTCCTCGCGCAGGTCGTCGATGTGCCGATACGCCTCGGGAGTCAGCACGTCGAGCAGCAGCGCCTTGGCGGCAGCCATCGTGAGCGGGTTGCCGTTGAACGTCCCGACCTGCTCGTACGTGCCGTCGGCGATGACCTCCATCACCTCGGCCGTTCCGCCGATCGCCCCGCACGGGACGCCGCCCGCGATCGCCTTGGCGAGGCAGATGACGTCGGGCACCACACCGAACCGCTCGGTTGCTCCGCCCGGCGCGATCGTGACGCCCGTCTTCACCTCGTCGAAGATGAGCAGCGCACCGTGCGTGTGCAGCAAGGCGGCGAGTGCGTCGAGGTAGCCGGGCGGCGGCGGCACGACGCCGATGTTCATCATCACCGGCTCGATGATCATCGCCGCGATCTGTCCCGGGTGGTCGAGCAGCACGCGGCGTACAGCGTCGAGCTGACCGAATGGCACGACGTGTGTCGACCTTGCGATGCCCGGGGCGACCGCTCCGTGCTCGACGACCGGATGCGGCCGATCCGCCGGTCCGGCGCTGGCGAGGTCCGGATAGACGGACACTTGGACCGCGTCATGGTGGCCGTGGTAGCTGCCCTCGACCTTGATGATGTCGACTCGGCCGGTGGCGGCTCGGACGAGGTGGATCGCGGCGAGCGTTGCCTCGGTCCCGGAGTTGGTGAACCGCCACAGTGGGAGCCCGAATCGACGTGCCAGCTCGGCGGCGACCGGGATGATGTCGGGTACGGGCTGGGCGAAGTGCGTCCCGGCCGCGACACGCTCCGAGATCGCGGCGACCGAGCGCGGGATGGGCGTGGCCGGCGATCATCGTGCCGAACCCGGCGTGCAGGTCGACGTACTCGGTGCCATCGACGTCCCAGACCCGCGATCCGGCACCGCGCTCGAGGAACACCGGGCAGGGTGGGGCGTCCTGCCACGACGACGCGACGCCACCCGGGAGGTGGTGGAGTGCTTCGGCGTGGAGCTCGTGGGAGCAGGTGGTCCGGGCGATCAACGCCGCCTCCTGCTCCGCGATCAGGGCGTCCAGGGCGTCACCGGCCGAAACCGGGCTCACCATGGCCATGAAGTTGAACTCTCCTTACTGACTGGTCAGTCAGAAAGGAACCGTAGCAGAGTTCCCGACCCCGCTAGTGCGTCCAGCCTCCGGCGAGGTAGGCGCCGGCAACGAGCCGGGCGAACTGGGCCACGGCGTCCTCGTCGGTGGAGAACGGGCCCGGCCGGTAGCCGCGGGAGGCGATGCCGCGCTGCACGCCCTCGCACGCTGACCAGTCCTGGCGGTTGGTGAGGTCCCAGAAGTCGACCGCGAACGCCGGGTCGAAGCCCTCCTGCTCGATGGCTTCCGGTGCGAACAACCACTGGCACTCGACGGCCGTGCGGCCGGGGGTCAGCGGCTCGATGCGGTGCGTCATCACGTAGTCGGGATGCAGGCTGAGCAGCACGTTCGGCAGCAGCGCCGAGGTAGTCGATGCGTCGTCGCGCGACGCCGCGCAGGCCGCGCAGCGGAACCGTCGGCGACTCGCCCGACAGCGACATCGTGACGGCGTGGGGCATGAGATCCTGCCAACCGCCGACCCAGAACCCCTTCTGCCCTTCGGCGTTCTCGCCACTCGTCGGCGGGCTGACGCTGCACAGCTGCGGATGGATGTTCGGGCAATGGAAGCACTCGTGGTAGTTCTCGACGATGAGCTTCCAGTTCGTCTCCAGCTCGTACGCGTGCGTTGCGCCGACGACCAGCCGCTCGGGCTCGTAATCGGCGACCCGTTCGTCGAGGCCGGCGAGGAACACCGACAGCGGTGGCGCGTCGCCGGACGCGTTGACCATCACCCAGCCGTGCCATTCCTCGACGGCGACGGGGACCAGCGCGTGCTCCGACTTGTCGAACCCGTCCGGGGCATCGAACCGCGGCGTCGACAGCAGTGATCCGTCGAGTCCGTAGCGCCAGCCGTGGTACGGGCAGTGGATCGAGCGGCCTTCGCCCGTCGCTCCGCAAGGCGCCAGCTCGTGGGCGCGGTGCTGGCAGACGTTGTAGAAGCCGCGGAGTCGCCCGTCGTCACCGCGCACGAGCAGCACGGCGTCGTCACCGACGGTGACCGCCCGCCGGGTGCCGACCTCGGAGAGATCGGCAGCGCGACCCGGCGCACACCCACGCTCCGGCGAAGAGGTGCGTCCGCTCCCACGCCAGCACGGCGTCGTCGAGGTACGCCGCCGCCGGCAGCATGCACCCCGACCCGTCCGGGTCGAGCACCGGCGCCAGCGCCTCCGGATCGATCGGCGCGGATTCTGAGGAGAGTTGGTTGCGCTCAGCGCTACCAACTGTCGTCAGAACCTTCATTTCCGCTTCCAACGCCGGCGGCGGCGCGATCGGCGAGGATGCGGCGGGTGCAGAGGAGGGCGGGGATGCCGGTCACGCCGCCGCCGCCGTGGGTCGCCGACGAGCACTGGTAGAGGCCGCGGATCGGGGTCGTGAAGTCGGCGTAGCCCGGCGCCGGACGCATGTGGAACAACTGATCGGGCGTGAGCTCACCGTGGAAGATGTTGCCACCGATCAGCCCGTACTCGTGCTCCATCTCCCAGGGCCCGATGACCTGGCGGTGGATCACGGCCTGCTTGAAGTTGGGCGCCAGCTCGGTGTAGCCGTCGATGACCCGGTCGGCGTACTGCTCGAGCTCCTCGGCGTGCGGCTCGTGAGCCCACGTGTCGGGCACCCACTGGGTGAACAGCGACATCACGTGCGTGCCCTCCGGGCACAGGGTCGGATCGAGCGTCGAAGGGATCACACCGTCGGAGAATGGACGGACTGCGGCCCGGCCGTCTCTTGCGTCCTGGAACGCCCGCTGCAGGTACTCGATCGAGTGGCACAGCTCGACGGAGCCGGTGAACCGCTCGTGCGGCTCGGTCCCCGGCCAGGCCACGAAGTCGGGCAGCTCGGACAACGCGACGTTGACCTTGACCGTGCCGGAGCGCGAGCGCCACCGCCGCAGGTCGGTGACGAAGTCATCGGGCAGCTCGGCCGCGTCGATCTGGCGGAGGAACGTGATCTGCGGGTGGGTCGCGGCGACGACGATGGGTGCCCGCAGCTCCCGGCCGTCACGGGTCACGACACCGCGCACCAGCCCGTCGGCGACGTCGATGCGCTCGACGGGCGAGCCGGTGCGTACCTCGACGCCGAATGACTCGGCGGCACGGCGGATGGCGTCGGCAACGGCGCCCATGCCCCCGATCGGGTAACCCCACGAACCGAGGTGTCCGTCACCGACGTCGCCGATCGTGTGGTGCATCATCACGTAGGCGGTGCCCGGCTCCTCCGGGCCGGCCCAGGTGCCGATCACGCCGTTGATCGCCAGCATGCCCTTGACCTCGGGCGACTCGAACCACTCGTCGAGCACGTCGGCGATGGACATCGTGAACAGACGCGTCGCCTCGGCCGTGCCCCGCACGTCGAGGCCACGCAGGCCCCACGCCGTGCGCAGCTGATCGATCAGGTCCCGCGGTCTGCGCGACCCGAGACGGGGCGGGGTCCGCAGCAGCAGCGGCGACAGCACGTCGGCGACTCCGCGCAGCCACGCCTCGTAGTCGCCCAATCGCGCCGCGTCGCGCCGGGAGAACTTGGCCACCTCGTCGACGTCACGGGACGCCTCGTCGTGGGCGAGCAGGTACCGACCATCGGGGAAGGCGATGAAGCTCGGGCCCATCGGCACGACCCGATATCCGTGCTGCTCCAGGTGCAGGTCGCGGATGATCGTGGGTGGCATCAGGCTCATCACGTACGACAGCGCGGTGACCTTGAAGTCGTCGCCCCACGGTCGTTCGGTGACGGCTGCTCCACCGGTGACGTCGCGGGCTTCGAGCACGACGGTGCGAAGCCCTGCCCGGGCGAGGTAGGCGGCAGCGACCAATCCGTTGTGACCCCCACCAACGACGATGGCGTCGTACGATCCGTCCATGGTGCGCTACTGTAACTGACTAATCAGTCAGTAAACAGACGCTACGGCCAGGGCGGCGGAGGGGAGACGAGCATGGCGTTCCACCCACGGGAGCGGCGGATGCCGCGACGGCAGTTCATCCGGCTCACGGCGTATGGCGCCGCTGCGGCCGGGCTGGCGCCGTCGATCCTGGCGGCCTGCGGCGGAGGTGACGACGACGCCGCCGAGGAGAACGGCGTCAAGCTCTCGCGCCCTGACGCGCCGGTCACCCTTCCGACGTTCGACGACATCCCGGCGATCGAGGACGGCCTGCAGCCGGAGACCGGGACGCTGAAGGTCTACAACTACGAGGAGTACATCTCGCCCGATGTGCTCGCCGCGTTCGAGGACGAGTTCGGCGTGACCGTCGAGGTCACGACGTTCACCAGCATGGATGAAGCGGTGACGAGGCTGGCCTCCGGTGAGGTCGCGTTCGACGTGTTCTTCCCGACCCCCGACCGTCTCGGACAGCTCGCCGCCGGCCAGCTGCTGCAGCCGCTCAACAAGTCGTACCTGCCCAACTTCGACAACGTGTGGGACTCGTTGCGGGAGCCGTTCTACGACCTCGGCAGCATCTACACCGTGCCGTACACGCTCTACACGACGGGCATCGGCTATCGCACCGACGCCGTGAGCAAGACGCCGGACGCCTACGAGGACCCGTACGACATCTTCTGGGACCCGGCCAACCGCGGGCAGGTCTACCTCTTGGAGGATGACCGAGAGGTGTTCGGCATGGCGCTGCTGCGGCGCGACCCGGAATCCGACGTCAACACCGAGGACACCGAGCTGCTCAACGCGGCCCTCGCCGATGTCACCGAGCTGACAGACCTGGTGAACGTCAAGGTCGGTGCCGAGGCGTACACGGTGCTGCCCGAGAAGCGGGCGTGGGTCCATCAGTGCTGGTCAGGCGACGTGATCAACGCCCAGTACTACCTGCCCGAGGGCGAGTCGATCGAGAACATCGGCTACTGGAAGTCGCCGACCGGCATCATCGGCAGTGACACGATCGCCGTGCTGCGCAGCGCCGAGAAGCCGGTGCTCGCCCACGCCTTTCTGAACTTCATGCTCGACCCGACGCGGGCGATCGAGAACTACGGGTGGTTGGGCTACCAGCCGCCCCAGACCTCGCTCGACCCGAGCAAGGTTGTCGCCGACGGGTACGTCCCGGCCCATCTCGAGTCAGCGGTCGTGCGGCCCGAAGACTTCGAGGCGGGCCAGCAGCTGCTCCAGCTGACGCTGGCCGGCGAGCGCACGTGGGACGACGCCTGGTCGAAGTTCACCGCCGGTGCGTGAGCGGGCCAACGGCCGTACGCGCTTGCTCTGGCCGGCGCTCGCCACGCCGGGCGTGGCGTGGCTCGTCCTCCTCTTCGTCATCCCGTTCTATGGCGTGCTCGCCGTCGCGTTCGGTGATGTCGACCCGATCTTCGGCAACGCCGTACCGGTCTGGAACCCGCTGCAGTGGAACTTCACGTCATTCGGTGACGTCCTGGAGCGAGTCGTGTCCGGCGAGCTCGGGCGCGTGCTGGTGCGCACCTTCGTGTACGTCGGCATCGCCCTTGCCATCTGCTTCCTGATCGGCTTCCCGGTCGCCTACTACGTGGCCCGCCTGGCCGGCCGCCGACGAGGACTGCTGCTGGCCCTCCTCCTGGCGCCGTTCTGGATCAGCTACCTGATGCGCATGCTGGCGTGGGTCAACCTGCTGCAGCCTGACGGATACGTCAACGACGTCGTGGCGTTCGTCGGCTTCGATCGAGTCGACTGGCTGGACGGCCGGGCGGTGACGGTGATCCTCGGCCTCGTCTACGGCTACGTGCCGTTCTTCATCCTGCCGCTCTTCGCCGCCCTCGATCGCCTGGATCCCCGCGTGCTGGAGGCGTCGCACGACCTCGGGATGGGCCGGGCGGCGACGCTGCTGCGGGTCACGCTGCCGTTGTCGCGCCAGGGCATCCTCGCCGCCGCCGTGCTGACAGCGCTGCCGATGATGGGTGACTACTACACCGCCGATCTGCTGTCGGGCGCGCCGCGCACGAGCATGATCGGCAACCAGATCGAGTTCTACCTGTTCCGCGGCTCGCAGAAGTCGGCCGGTGCGTCACTCGTGCTGATCCTCTCGGCGCTGCTGCTGGTGTTCATGTACGTGTACCTGCGCTCGGTCGACCGCGCCTCGAGGGACGTCGCATGACGGTGAAGTCGTGGCTCGGGAACCCGTGGCGGCGGCCCGTGTTCCTCGCCACCTACACGTGGTTGTTCATCTGTTGGGCGATCGTTCCGGTGCTGATCGCCATCCAGTTCTCGTTCAACTCGGGCCGTTCGCGAAGCACGTGGCAAGGCTTCTCGTTCCGCTGGTGGTGGGAGGACCCGACGAGCTCGCTCGCCCACGATCCCGATCTCAAGCGGGCGATGTGGAACAGCGTCGTGCTGGCCCTGCTCACCATGTTGATCGCCGTTCCGCTCGGGGTGGCTTTGGCGCTCGGGCTGTCGCGCTGGCGCGGTCCTGTCGCCCGCGGGTCGAACCTGCTGATGCTGATCCCGCTGTCGACCCCCGAGATCGTGATGGGCACGATGCTGTTCCTCGCCTTCGACAGCCTGTACACGTCGATCCCGCTCGGCCGCACGGCGATGTTGCTCGGGCACGTCACGTTCTCGGTGTCCTACGTCGTCGTGATCGTGCGCGGGCGACTGCTGACGATCGGCGGCGACTTGGAGGAAGCGGCACAGGACCTCGGCGCCACGGCGATGCAGGCGGTGCGCACGATCGTGCTGCCACTGCTCGGCCCCGCCATCTTCGCCAGCCTGATGATCGTGTTCGCCACGTCGATCGACGACTTCGTGATCTCCGCGTTCCTCTCGGCGGACACGTCCACCGAGACGGTGCCGATGAAGATCTACTCGACCGTGCGCGGCTCGCCGACTCCGGCGCTCAATGCGATGGCGACGGCGATGCTGCTCGGAACCATGTTGGCGCTGATCCTCGCCGTCATCGCGCTCAAGGTCTTCCGGCGGGGCGAGCGAGGCTCGGCCGTCGAGGACTTCGCCCGCATCGAGCTGTGAGGCGACGCGTTTCGGGGTAGTACCCCCGGTCATGACCCAGGTCGCCGTCATCGTCCACACCGCGAAGCGCCTTGGACGGGCCGGTCCGGAGGACCTGCACAAGGCCCTGGTCGAGGCGGGGGTCGACAAGCCGATGTGGTACGAGGTGCCGAAGAGCAAGAAGGCGGCCAGGCCGGTCCGCCAGGCCGCCGAGGCCGGCGCCGACCTGCTCCTCGTGTGGGGCGGCGACGGCCTGGTGCGGCGCTGCATCGACGCCCTGGCCGGCGGCAAGGTGGCGATCGGGATCCTGCCCGCCGGCACGGCCAATCTGCTGGCCAACGGGTTGGGCATCCCGATCGATCTCACGCAGGCGATCGACGTGGCCCTGCACGGGCGCCGGCGCAAGCTGGACGTGGGTGTCATCAATGACGAGCGGTTCGCCGTGATGGCGGGCACCGGGTTCGATGCCGTCATGATCGCTGAGGCCGACAGCAGCAAAGCCCGCCTCGGCCGGCTGGCCTACGTCCGGGCAGGCCTCAAGGCGGCGCGGGTGGATCGGGTGCAGACGACGGTCACGGTGGACGGCCAGCCCTGGTTCCAAGGTGAGACGACGTGTTGCCTCGTCGGCAACCTCGGAACGATCTCCGGCGGACTCGTCGTGTTCGAACGGGCCGAGCCCGACGACGGCAGGCTGGAGATCGGGGTGACGACGGCGGACGGCCCGAAGGACTGGGCGCGTCTGCTGACCCATCTGGTACGGCGCAAGTCCGAGAGCTCACCGTTCGTACGCACGACGAGCGGGCGCGAGTTCACGATCGAGCTGAAGAACAAGGTGCCGTGGGAGCTCGATGGCGGCGACCGCAAGCCGATCAAGCGACTCGACGTCCACATCGAACCGGCGGCGATCGAGGTGTGCGTGCCAGCTGGGTGATGGCTGGCAGCGACACTCGTCAGGCAGCCTCGAAGCGGCGGTAGTTGGAGAGCTCGTCGCGGCGCAGGACCACCGGCGTGCTGTCGTCGCAGCGGTCGATGATCACGAAGTCGTCAGCAGCGAGCAGCACCAGGGCGCTGATCGAATCATCGCCGGCGTCGATCTCGATCACGTCGCCGGTCTCCAAGGTTCGCTCCAACACGTCCGTGCTCATCTCACACTGCTCCCGAAGTCGTCGTCTGCTCTCTCAACGCATAACGACGGTCGTCGGTTCCATTTGATTCGATGACATCCGTCACTCGTGGGTGCGGCGCAGCAGCTCGACGACGGTGTCCACCTGGGTCTGCGGGTGAAGGAAGGCCAGGCGGCCGGCCGGTCGCTCCTGCCAGGAGGTCGGCGTGACGAAGGCCAGCCCGTCGGCGAGGGCAGCTGCTGCCCAGGCGTTCCAGTCCGCCGCCTCCCAGCCGGCGCGCTCGAACAGGACGACCGAGAGCTCCGGGGCCATGGCGAGGCGCAGCGGCGGGCCGAGGTCTTCGATCAGCGCCGCAGCGGTCGTTGCGAGGTCACAAGCGGCCCGGACGGAAGCCGTGAAGGCGTCGGTTCCATGCACCACGAGGGCGAACCAGAACGGCAGACCGCGGGCGCGGCGGGTGAGGTGGAAGGCGAGGTCGGACGGGTTCACATGCTCGTCGCCGAACGCCTCGAGGTACGCCGCGTGCTGCCGGTGGGTGCGGCGCGCGGTGGCGGGGTCGCGGTAGAGCACGGCGGCGCAGTCGAGCGGCGCGAACAGCCACTTGTGGGGGTCGATGACGAGCGAGTCCGCCCGCGCGATGCCGGCGAAGCGCGGCCGCAGCTCTGGCACGCACAGCGCGGCGCCGCCGTAGGCCGCGTCGACGTGGAACCACAGCTGGTGCTCGGCGCACACGTCGGCCACCGCGTCAAGGTCGTCGATCGCGCCGGTGTTCGTGGCGCCGGCGCTGGCAACGACCGCGCAGAGCGCGTGGTCGTCGATGACCGCGCTCAGTGGACCGGCGGTGAGGCGGCCGCGTTCATCGCCGACGATTTGGACCACGTCGAGATCGAGCAGCCGCGCCGCTTGCTGCACGGACGAGTGGGCCGAGGGGGCACAGGCGACGGCCAGACGTCGGGTCTCACCGTGATCGCGACGCCACTCGTCACGGGCGACGGCGAGTCCGGCGAGGTTGCCTGCCGAGCCACCAGACACGAAGCAGCCGCCGGCGGTCGCCGGCATCTCGGCGATCGTGGCCAGCCAGTCCAGCGCGGCGTTCTCGGCGGCGACGGCTCCGCCAGCCTCCTGCCAGCTCTCCCCGGAGAAGGACCACGCGCCGACGACGGCGTCGAACAGGGCCGCTGTCGTGGCCGGCGCGGCGGGGATGTAGGCGAGGAAGTGCTCGTGATCGAGGGCGACGTTGTTCGGCAGCAGCACGTCGTCGACGAGGGCGAGGGCACCGTCGACTCCGAGGCCGCCGGCTGTGATCGCGGCGAGCGACACGACCTCGCGGGGCGAGGGCGTCCTGCCGAGTGGCCGATCCGGCCCGAAGTGCGCGGTGATGCGCCGGTTGAGCTCGTCGGCCAACCGGGCGTGCTCGTCAGACCACCCGTGGAGCTGCACCGCCGCAGCCTGGCAGGGGACTCAGGTCGGTAAGGCGCGCAGCGCGTCGGCGGGGAGCGCGACGGCAACGGGAGTGCCGGCGGGCCAGTCCGGCGGGGAGTCGGCGTTGGTGATCAGCGACTGCAGCGTCTGGCCGTCGGGCAGACGCACATGGACCTGCGTCGTCGAGCCGACGTAGACGATGCGGTCGATCATCGCCGGGACGCAGTTCGGTCCCGCAGGCTCGACGCGAGTGACGCGCACGCGTTCGGGTCGGACGACGAGCTTCACGGCGCCGGCCGGCCCATCACCCTGGGCGTCGAGGGTGTGCGAGCAGAGCTGCACGAGCTGCCGTCCGCCACGGGGCGCCTCGGCCGTGGCGTCGAGCAAGTTCGCCACACCGAGGAAGTCGGCGACGTAGGCGGTGGCGGGCCGCTCGTACACCTCGACGGGCGTGCCGACCTGCGCGACCTGACCGGCGTCCATCACGGCCAGGCGGTGCGACATGGTCAGCGCCTCCTCCTGGTCGTGGGTGACGTAGAGGAACGTGATGCCCACGTCTCGCTGCAACGCGGCGAGGTCGCCCTGGAGGTGCTTGCGCAGCTTGGCGTCGAGGGCGCCGAGTGGCTCGTCGAGCAAGAGCACCTTCGGCTGCAGGACGAGTGCCCGCGCCAGGGCCACTCGTTGTTGCTGACCGCCGGACAGCTGCGCAGGTCGTCGGGTCTCCAGCCCGCCGAGGCGGACTAGGTCGATCACCTCGCCGACCCGTCGACGGCGCTCCGCCTTGTCGACCTGCTTGCGGTCACGACGCCACCGCAGCCCGTAGGCGACGTTGTCCTCCACGGTGAGGTGGGGGAACAGCGCATACGACTGGAACACCGTGTTGACGGGGCGGCGGTGGGGCGGCACGGCGACGAGGTCTTGGCCGTCCAGCAGGATCTGCCCGCCCGTCGGCTGCTCGAACCCGGCGATCATGCGCAACGTCGTCGTCTTGCCGCAGCCGGACGGTCCGAGCAGCGAGAAGAACTCGCCGGGCTCGATGCACAGCTCGATGTCGTCGACGGCGACCACCTCGTCGAAGCGCTTGCCGAGCTTGACGAGGTCGATCCGCCCGCCGTGCCGTGGGGTCGGGGGGACGTTGGTCACGTCGTCCATCTGGGCGACAGTCTGGCCGACGAGCATCGCAGGAAGGTTACAGTGGACTGACTGACGAGTCAGTAAGGAGCGCGCCGCCGATGCCGGATCAACCCGTCGACTTCCCGAGCGAGCTGTATGGCGCGCCGCTCGAGCGGGCCCGGACGCTGCCGGGCCGCTGGTACGCCGATCCCGAGCACCATGCGCGAGAGGTCAGCGCCGTGTTCCACCGGCGGTGGGTCGGCGTCGCCTGCACCGACGACGTAGCGGTCCCCGGTTCATACGTCAGCACGAGCGTCGCTGGCGTGCCCGTGCTCGTCACGCGCGACGCCGGGGGGACGCTGCGGGCGTTCCTCAACGTGTGCCACCACCGCGGATCGCCGTTGGCCGACGGGTGCGGTCAGGCCCGTGCCCTGTCGTGCCCCTACCACGGCTGGGTCTACCGCCTGGATGGAACGTTGGCCCGGGCCGCCGGTGTCGGGCATCCGGTCGGCTTCGAGATGGCCGATTTCGGGCTGCGGTCAGTACAGGTGACGACGTTCGCCCGCTCGGTCCTCGTCAACCTCGATCCCGAGGCTGCGGCGTTCGACCCGGGGCCGCTGGCGGCGGGCGTCGAGCCGTACGGGCTCGACGAGCTGGAGCTCGGTGAGCGGACTCGATATGAGCGGCGCTTCAACTGGAAGGTGCTGCTCGAGAACTACTGCGAGAACTACCACACGCCGTTCATCCACTCGCAGCTGCCGACGAACGGGTACGAGTACCCGATCGACGTCGCTGGTCCGGCGGTGATCGCGTGGGATCGTCCGCTGTCGCCGCGGGATCGGTCGGAGCAGGCGCTGCTCGATCACCGGCCGGGCGACGCTGGATGGGCCGACGTCGCCGACGTTGCAGCGGAGGACTCGTTCAACAACGGCACCTATCTCGCGGTCTTTCCGAACGTGGCGATCTCGTGCTTCGCCGGGTTTGCCGCCACGTTCCGCCTGTTGCCGACCGGGCCGTCGAGCACCGTCGTCGAGCGGGAGTACTACTGGCATCCGACGGTCAGCGCCGAGCGGCGAGCGGCTGACTTCGCGGCGACGAAGGAGGTCGTCGAGCAGGACCTCATCATGTGCGAGGCGATCCAGCGGACCTATGACGCCGGGTTGTCGGCCGATGGTGTGCTCTCGACCGAGCACGAATCAGGCGTCGCTCACATCCACCAGCTCCTGCTCGGCGCGCTGGCTGCTCGATAGCGTCGCCCCGGTGTCCGGGCCGACCCGCACCCGTATCCGCCCCGACGCCCGGCGCCAGCAGATCCTCGACGCCACGCACCGGGTGACGCTCGTGCGGGGCCTGCACGACGTGCGGATCTCCGACGTCGCCGACGAGCTCGACGTCAGCACGGGGCTCATCCACTACCACTTCACGACGAAGGACGAGCTCATCGAGGCGATGCTGCGTGACGCCGCCGAGCGGGAGGTCGCGGCGGTCGAGGCATCGCTGGTCGCGCTCGAGACGCCGGAGGCGCGGCTGGCCGCGATCGTCGAGATCTATCTCCCGTCGGTGCGGCGGGACCAGTCGTGGGTGTTGTGGATCGACGTCTGGGGCGAGGCGCTGCGCGACGCCAACCTGCGGCGCATCTCAGAGGAGCTCGATGCGGCGTGGGTGCAGCTGGTCGCTCGCGTGATCACCGAAGGCGTGGACAGCGGGGTGTTCACCAGCGTCGACCCGGTCGCGTCGGCCTGGCGGCTGTGCGCCCTGCTCGATGGCCTGGGCATGCAGGTCGTCCTCCACCACGGCACGATGACGCGAGCGCAGATGTACCGCCACGTCCGCCGCGCCGCCGAGCTCGAACTGGGCTACAGCATGTGAACCTCCTGTTCTGTCCGTAGCAATTGGCCCGAACGTGTCGATTCCTACGGACAGTTCCTCGGCGGGGCGAGAGTTGTCACCCGGGTGTGGCGAACTGTCCGTAGGAATCGACCTGCTGAGACATCTCAACGGTGCCAATTGCTACGGACAGAACTCTCGTACTCGTCGGCGGTAGGCTCCACCCGACTATCAGCCAAGCTGGTCGCCGTAGACCGTTGGTCCGACCGCTGTGGCGGCCGGGTAATGGGAGTTTCCCGCCAGCCGAGGTGCACGCCCCACACGTTCGTGGTGCTCGCTCCTTCCGAGCGACCCCGAACAGTGAGAGGAGGTGTGCATCGAATGGACAATCCCCGTTCCGAGAAGGTCGCCATCGTCGACGAGATCGCGGCCAAGCTGACTGACGCCAAGGCCGTCTTCGTCACGGAGTACCGCGGGCTGAACGTCGGGGCGATGGCCACGCTCCGCGGCGCACTGCGCGGCAGCGGCGCCGAGCACAAGGTGTACAAGAACACCCTGGCCCGCTTCGCCGCCGAGAGGACCGGACTGACGATCCTGACGGAGCTGCTCGTCGGCCCCACGGCGCTGACGTTCGTCGGTGACGATTCCGTCGCCGCCGCCAAGGCGCTGCGCGATGTCGCCCGCACGAACCCGCAGCTCGTCCTGAAGGGCGGCTCGTTCGGCGACAAGCCGCTCTCGGCCGCCGACATCACGGCCCTCGCCGACCTGCCGTCCCGTGAGGAGCTGCTGGCCATGTTCGCCGGCGCGTTGCAGGCGCCGCTCGTCAAGACGGCCGGCCTGCTGCAGGCCCTGCCGCGCAACCTCGCCTACGGCCTCTCGGCCCTCGTCGACCAGAAGACCGCCGCCGAAGCGGCCTGACCCAACCCGATTTTCGAAGAAGGAAAGATCACACCATGGCTACGAAGGAAGACATCCTCGACTCGATCGGCGCGCTGACCGTGCTCGAGCTGAAGGAGTTGCTCGACGCGTTCGAGGAGCGCTTCGGCGTCACCGCCGCGGCGCCTGTCGCGGTCGCCGCGGCCCCGCCCGGCGCGGCGGCCGTCCCCGAGGTCGAGGAGAAGGACGAGTTCGACGTCGTCCTCACCGGGGCCGGCGCCCAGAAGATCCAGGTCATCAAGGCCGTGCGCGAGCTGACCAGCCTCGGCCTCAAGGAGGCCAAGGACCTCGTCGACGGTGCGCCCAAGGCCGTCCTCGAGAAGGCCAACAAGGAGGCCGCCGAGGCAGCGCGGGCGAAGCTCGAAGACGCCGGCGCCTCCGTCGAGGTCAAGTAACCAGGAACCAACTCGATCTGTCTGTAGCGATCGCCTCACAACGAACCATCGCTACGGACAGAACGGACCGAGCTCGCTACGGCGGCGCTCGAGCTGTCGCCGCTCAGCGTCGGTCGGGGCGAGCTCGATGGCCCGGGTGAGCTCGCTGCTCGCCTCGTCGGTTCGCCCGGCACGGGCGAGGAGCTCGCCGCGGGCCGCCGCGACGAGATGGAGCTCGGCCAGCTCCTCGGCGACTGCGTCGAGCATGGGCAGGCCAGCCAGTGGGCCGTCACTCATGCCGACGGCGACCGCCCGGTTGAGCGCGACCACCGGAGACGGGTGGACCGCGAGCAGCTCGTCGTAGAGCGCGACGATGCGCAGCCAATCCGTCGAGCCGGCGTCGAGCGCGATGGCGTGGACCTCGGCGAGCTCGGCCTGGATCCGGTACGGCCCGCGCTCACCGTCCGCCGCCGGACCGAGCGACAGCCCCTCGCTGATCGCGTCCGTGTCCCACCGCGCGCGGTCCTGCTCCTCCAGCGTGACGAGCTCACCGTCGACCATGCGGGCGCCGCGCCTGGCGTGCTGGAACAGCATCAGGGCGAGCAGCCCGCGGACCTCGTCGTCGTCGGGCATGAGCTCGCGCAGCAGGCGACCGAGGCGGATCCCCTCGATCGCCAGGCCGTCGTTCATCCGCGTGTAGCCGGCCGTGAACACCAGGTAGATGACGGCGAGCACGCCGTCGAGGCGTTCGGGGAGGAGATCGGCCGGAGGCACCCGGAACGGGATCCCAGCGTTGGCGATCTTGCGCTTGGCCCGCAGCACCCGTTGCCCCATGGTGTTCTCGGACGTCAGGAAGACCCGACCGATGTCGGCCACCGGCACGTTCGACACCACCTGCAAGGTCAGCGCGACCTGAGCCTCCAGCGACAGTGCCGGATGGCAGCACGTGAAGATCAGCCGCAGGCGGTCGTCGCCCACCGGGTGCCTCGAACCCATCGAGTCGTCGTGCGGGACGTCCGACATTGCGAGCAACGCGAGCTTGCGACCCTCGGTGTCACGGCGGCGCAGGACGTCGATGGCGATCCGGCGGGCGGTCGTCGTCAACCATGCCGCAGGCCGAGCGGGGATGCCGTCGCGTGGCCAGCGCTGGAGCGCGCGCTCGGTCGCGTCGGCCACGGCATCCTCGGCCAGCTGCCAATCGCCGGTCGTCCTGATCAGCGTGGCGACGATGGACAGCCGCTCGGCGGCGACCACCTCGGCGAGCACGCGATCGACGTCGGACGCTGCCGTGGACCGATCACTGGGTCGGGCCACCCTCGGCATCACCCCAGAACGGGCGCAGCTCGAGACGCCCGAACCTGGCCATCGGGTGCTGCGCAGCGACGTCGATGGCCTCGTCGAGGTCGGCGCACTCGAGGATGTCGAAGCCGGCGATCCACTCGCGGGTCTCCGCGAACGGACCGTCCGTGACGAGCACCTTCCCGCCGCGCTTGCGCACCGTCGTGGCATCGGCGACCGGACGCAACGCGTCGCCCATCACCCGGGCCCCGCTGGCGTCGTGGCGCGCCACCCAGTCCTCGACGTCGTCCAGCTTCGGGTCTCCGCTCGGCGGATCGGGCTCGGTGTCGGTGCAGACGAACATCATGTACTTCATCCAGCGGCTCCTTGGCTCTGGCTCGGGTCCTACACCAACACGACGATCGGATCACGCCGGATCCGACAGCCGGGGCGATCAAGCCGCCAGCCGGTAGCCCATCCCGCGCACCGTCTCAATGACCCCGTCGCCGAGCTTGCGGCGGAGGTAGCGCACGTACACGTCGACGACGTTGGAGCCTGGGTCGAAGTCGTACCCCCACACGTGCGACAGCAGCTGCTCGCGCGACAGGACCTGCCCGGCATGGCGCAGGAACACCTCGGCCAGTGCGAACTCCCTGGCGGTCAGTTCGACGACCCGATCACCGATCGAGGCCCGCCTCGAACGCAGATCCAACACGACGTCGCCGGCTGACAGCACGGTCACCTCGGAGGCTCGCTCGTCGCGCAGCCGCAACCTGATCCGCGCCAGGAGCTCCTCGAACCTGAAGGGCTTGGTGACGTAGTCGTCGGCGCCGCCCTCCAACCCGGCCACCGTGTCCTCGACGCCGTCCCGGGCGGTGAGGATCAGCACCGGCATCGTCTCGCCCCGCGCCCGCATCGCCCGCAGCACCTCGTGGCCGTCCATGCCCGGCAGCCCGAGGTCGAGCACGAGGAGGTCGAAGCTGTCGTCGCGCGCCAGCGCCAGCGCATCAGGCCCGGTCCCCACGGCGACCGTCGTGTAGCCACCCGCCCGCAGGCCCTTCTCGAGGAACGAGACGATGCGCTGCTCGTCCTCGGCGATCAGGATCCGCGTCATGACGGTGCGCTCCCGGCGGTGGTGTCGAGGTGGGTCGGTGGAGGCAGCGGCCGGCCGGCCAGGTGCGATGGCGCCAGCGTGACCGGCACCAGCAGCGTGAACGTGGCGCCTGTTCCTGGCTGGCTGTGAACCTCGACGACGCCGCCGTGGGCGCGCGCGATCGCGTCGACGATCGACAGCCCGATGCCCATGCCGTCCGGCCGTTCGGCACGACTCGTCGCGCCCCGTGCGTGCCGGCGGAACAGCGTGTCGGCGATCGCCGCGTCGACGCCGGGACCGGTGTCTCGCACCCACAACCGCAGCTCCGCTCCCGCCACGTCACCCCCAATGCCGATCTCGGCACCGTCCGCGGTGTGCTGGACGGCGTTGGCGGCCAGATTGAGGACGGCCTGTTCGAGCCGCACCGAGTCCGCCAGCACCGTCCAGGCGCCGGCCGGAGGGACGCGATCGAGCGTCCAGCTCCGCGGGCCGAGCGTCCGCACGCGGTCGAACAGATCCGCCACCAGCTCGCCCGGGTCCAGCGGGCCGAGCGTCAGGAAGTCCGGCTGCTCGGCCTGCGCGAGCAACCGCAGATCGCTGACGTAGCGGTTCATCCGATCGAGCTCGTCGGTGACGATGGCGATCGTCTCCGCCCGCTCGGCCGGGTCGTCACCCAGGACCTCGAGGTGGCCCCTGGCGATCGTGATCGGCGTGCGCAGCTCGTGGGCCACGTCGTCGAGGAATCGCCGCTGGGCCCGGAATCCCTGGTCGAGCCGGTCGACCATGTCGTTGAACGTCGTGCCGAGCTCGGCCAGCTCGTCGTGGCCCTCGACCGGGATGCGGGCCGAGAGGTCCGAGTCGGTGATGCGCCGAGCCGTGCGCGTCAGGTCGCGGACCGGCCGCACCACCCTGCCGGCGACGGACCACGCCACCGCAGTCGAGATGACCAGGATTCCGAGCCCAGCCAGCACTACTGCCCACACGAGATCGGTGATCTCGGCCTGCTCGTCGCCGGGGAAGTAGGCGACGACGAACACGCCAGCGAGCGCGCCGCCGTCGACCGAAGGCACCAGCGGCACGGCGAGCCAGCGCACCTCGCCGACTGCGGAGGCGCCCTGGCCCGTCGTCGGTTCGGCCGCGTTCGCCCAACTGGTCACGAGCTGCCGATCGCCGAGCAGCTCTGCCGGCGCGTCGACGTTGCGCTGGAACGGTTGCCGGTCGACGAGGGCGTAGAACGCCTCGTGCTCGGACGGCACGTTGCGGCGCAGGAACGTGTCGAAGATCGCCCGCACGTCGCCGGCGAACGGCTGGCCGGTCGTCGGGTTCGTCCCGGCCGCCAGGAGTCGCAGCTCCTCGACCTCCTGGGCCAGCTCCCGCTCGACCTCCCGATCGAGGCGGGCGAGCTGGACCTGACGGACCACCGTCACGACGATCGCCAGGGCCACAGCGAGCAGCACCACCCAGCCGACCACGATGCGCACGCGGATCCCGCTGAGACCGCGCCGCATCCGCGCGACGACCTCAGTCATCGTCGCCTCCGTCGTCGTCGCCGCTGTCGTCACCGTCGTCGTCGTCGTCACTGTCGTCATCATCGCCACCACCGCCGCCGTCGTCACCCCCATCGTCATCGTCGACCGGAGGCGGCGGCGGAGGTGGAGGCGGTGGTGCCTCCACGGGTGGCGTCGCCTGCGGGGGCGCGCTGGTGGCCGGTGGCGGAGGTTCCGTCGTCGTCGTCGTCGACGTGCTCGTCGTGGTCGTCGTGGTCGTCGTGGTCTTCGCCGGCGGGTCCAGCACGATCGGACGCACGGGCGCGGGTCCTGCCGGCACGGAGATGGCGAACGCCACCGCCAGGGCGGCGACGCCGACGAGGACGGCGAGGATCGAAGACAGGACGGTCGGGCGCATGACCAGGAGCGAGTGTGATCGCCTGCGCCGTCCGGCAGAATGAGACGCAGATGAGAGTGTTCTCATCTTCGGTGGCCGGTCCTTGACAGCGAGCAGGCCGTTCTTTACCTTGTGTGCCACTGAGATCCCGGCCCGGGCGTCCCTGCCCGGAGGCCGGTTGATTTCGTGCGCCTTTCGCCGCTATCCTTTTCGATTGCCGTGCGTCTGCTGTCCCGCGTCCTCTACTGGGGCCTTGGTTCAGCGCGCCCTCACCACCGCTGCCCCCGACAGGAGTGATCTGTGGCCGTTCGTTCGACGTCCCGTGAGCGCTATTCGTTTGCCAACCTTGTCGAGCCGTTGGAGCTGCCCGACCTGATCGCGATCCAACGCGAGAGCTTCGAGTGGTTCCTCAACGAGGGACTCGCCAACACCTTCCGCGACATCAGCCCGATCAAGGACTTCTCCGAGACGCTGCAGCTGGAGCTCGAGTTCGATCCGACGGACGAGGACCTCCGGCCGCCGCCCAAGTTCTCGGTCGAGGAGTGCAAAGAGAAGGACATGACCTACTCGGCGCCCGTCTTCGTGCGGGCCCGGTTCATGAACCGCACGACGGGTGAGATCAAGGAGCAGACGGTCTTCATGGGGGACTTCCCCATCCAGACCGACAAGGGCACCTTCATCGTCAACGGCACGGAGCGCGTCGTCGTCAGCCAGCTCGTGCGCAGCCCCGGCGTGATCTTCGAGCCGGGCGAGCGCTTCCGCCTGCGCAACCTGACCAAGCACCAGCTCGTCAAGGGAACGATCCACCCCTACCGCGGTGAGTGGATGGAGTTCGACGTCGAGCAGAAGCCCGGCAAGGACGTCACGGCCGGCACCCGCGTGGCTCGCAAGCGGCGCCTCGGCATCTTCACGCTGCTGCGCGCCCTTGGCTACGACGAGGAGGGCGCCCCCGGCTTCCTCGAGCGCTTCGTCGCCCACTTCGACTTCCTCCAGGGCCAGTGGGACAAGGAGCGTGACGTCGCCCCGACCCAGGACGAGGCGCTGGTCGAGATCTACAAGCGGGCCCGCCCCGGTGAGCCGCCGACCGTCGAGTCGGCCAAGGCGTACTTCCGCAATGCGTTCTTCGAGAGCCGCCGCTACGACCTGTCACGGGTCGGCCGCTACAAGCTGAACCGCAAGCTCGGCTCCGAGGTGGCCCGCCTCGGCGAACTCTTCGGGCTCTCCGACGAGCAGCTCGATCTCCCCAGCGAGGACCAGAACGTCCTCAGCCGCTGCGAGGTCCTGGCCGCCGTGACCTACATGCTCCACCTCGTCAAGCAGGAGCCCGGCTACCGCCTCGACGACCAGGACCACTTCGCCAACCGCCGCATCCGCTCGGTCGGCGAGCTGATCCAGAACCAGGTCCGCATCGGCCTGTCCCGCATGGAGCGGGTCGTCCGCGAGCGCATGACGACCCAGGACGTCGAAGCGATCACGCCGCAGACGCTGATCAACATCCGCCCGGTCGTGGCGGCGATCAAGGAGTTCTTCGGCACCAGCCAGCTGAGCCAGTTCATGGACCAGGTCAACCCGCTGTCGGGCCTGACGCACCGCCGCCGCCTGTCGGCGCTGGGCCCTGGCGGTCTGTCCCGCGAGCGGGCCGGCTTCGAGGTCCGCGACGTGCACTTCAGCCACTACGGCCGGATGTGCCCGATCGAGACGCCGGAGGGCCCGAACATCGGGCTGATCGGCGGCCTCTCGACGTTCGCCCGGGTCAATGAGTTCGGCTTCATCGAGAGCCCGTACCGCAAGATCGAGAACGGCCGGGTCAGCGGCGAGATCGTCTACATGGCCGCCGACGAGGAGGAGAACTACGTCGTCGCCCAGGCCAACACGCCGATCAAGTCGGATGGCACGTTCGTCGACGACCGCGTCCTCGTGCGTCGGTCACCGCAGGCGGCCAGCCTCGACGACCTGCGCAAGATGCTGGAGGCGGAGAGCTTCTTCGGCGCCACCACCGACATCGGCTACGTGCCGCCGTCGGAGGTCGACTACATGGACGTCAGCCCGAAGCAGATCGTCTCGGTCGGCACGGCGCTGATCCCGTTCCTCGAGCACGACGACGCCAACCGGGCCCTGATGGGCGCCAACATGCAGAAGCAGGCCGTGCCGCTGATCCGCTCCGAGGCGCCGTACATCGGAACGGGCATCGAGGACCGGGCGGCTCGCGACGCCGGCGACCTGCTGCAGGCGCTGGAGGAGGGCGAGGTCACCGAGGTCACCGGCGACTCGATCACCGTCATGTACCGGACGCTCGGGCGCAAGGTCTATCGCCTCGCCAAGTTCCGCCGGTCCAACCAGGACACCTGCATCAACCAGCGCCCGCGCGTCGCCGAGGGCGACAGGGTGCACCAGGGCACGATCCTCGCCGACGGCCCCTCCACCGACGAGGGCGAGCTGGCGCTCGGCAAGAACCTGCTCGTCGCGCTGATGCCGTGGGAGGGCTACAACTTCGAGGACGCCATCATCCTCAGCGAGCGCCTCGTCAAGGACGACGTCCTGACGTCGATCCACATCCACGAGCACGAGGTCGACGCCCGCGACACCAAGCTGGGGCCGGAGGAGATCAGCCGGGACATCCCGAACCTCTCCGACGACATCCTCGCCGACCTCGACGACCGCGGGATCATCCGCGTCGGTGCCGAGGTCGGGCCCGGTGACGTGCTCGTCGGCAAGGTCACGCCGAAGGGCGAGACCGAGCTGACGCCGGAGGAGCGCCTGCTGCGAGCGATCTTCGGTGAGAAGGCCCGCGAGGTGCGCGACACGTCGCTCAAGGTGCCCCACGGCGAGAACGGCAAGGTCATCGACGTCAAGGTGTTCAACCGCGACGACGGCGACGAGCTCCCGCCGGGCGTCAACCAGCTGGTCCGGGTCTACGTCGCCCAGAAGCGGAAGATCTCGGTTGGCGACAAGCTGGCCGGCCGTCACGGCAACAAGGGCGTGATCTCCAAGATCCTTGCGGTCGAGGACATGCCGTTCCTCGCCGACGGCACGCCGGTCGACATCATCCTCAACCCGCTCGGTGTGCCGAGCCGGATGAACGTCGGCCAGGTGCTCGAGGCGCACCTCGGCTACTGCGCCCGCTGGGGCTGGACCGACCCGACAACCGGTGAGCGCGTCGGCTCGATGCCGATCCGGGGCACCGAGTCCAAGACGCGGCCCAACACGCCGCCGTCGACGTTCGTCGCCACGCCGGTGTTCGACGGCGCCCACTGGGACGAGATCGAGGATGCCGGCGGCCACCCGACGATCCAGCAGATCCTCGAGAACCTCAACCCGGAGGGCTCCGATGGCGTCCGCATGATCGGCCACGACGGCAAGACCGTGCTCTACAACGGTCGCACCGGCGACCCGTACGACAACCCGATCACGGTCGGCTTCATGTACATCCTCAAGCTGGCCCACCTCGTGGACGACAAGATCCACGCCCGCTCGACCGGCCCGTACTCGATGATCACCCAGCAGCCGTTGGGTGGGAAGGCGCAGTTCGGCGGCCAGCGCTTCGGCGAGATGGAGGTGTGGGCGCTCGAGGCCTACGGCTCGGCGTACTGCCTGCAGGAGCTGCTGACCATCAAGTCCGACGACGTGCTCGGTCGGGTGAAGGTGTACGAGGCGATCGTCAAGGGCGACAACATCCCCGAGCCCGGCGTGCCGGAGAGCTTCAAGGTGCTCATGAAGGAGATGCAGGCGCTCTGCATCAACGTCGAGGTACTCGCCGACGACGGCTCCGAGATCGAGATGCGCGAGCTCGACGAGGACGTCTTCCGGGCCGCCGAGGAGCTCGGCATCGACATCTCCCGCCCCGAACGAGGGAGCGACGACGAGGACGACACCCGGCCCAGTCGGCCCATGCGGGCCTATTGATGATGGCCTCGCTCGCTGCGCTCACTCGGCCGCGTCGGCCTGCGCCTGGCGGCGCGACGGCCGACCTGACCATCCAAGCTCGCTGCGGCACCGGCCGAAGCGGCCACTGACCACTCACATCACACGACAGACACGACACGCGAAGTAGGGACCAAATGCTCGATGTGAACATGTTCGACCAGCTCAAGATCGGGCTGGCCACCGCCGACCAGATCCGGGTCTGGTCGCACGGCGAGGTGAAGAAGCCGGAGACGATCAACTACCGCACGCTGCGCCCCGAGAAGGACGGCCTCTTCTGCGAGAAGATCTTCGGCCCGACCCGGGACTGGGAGTGCTACTGCGGCAAGTACAAGCGGGTCCGCTTCAAGGGCATCATCTGCGAGCGCTGCGGCGTCGAGGTCACGCGCTCCAAGGTGCGTCGTGACCGGATGGGCCACATCCAGCTCGAGGCGCCGGTCGTCCACATCTGGTACCTGCGCGGCACCCGGTCGTGGCTGGCCTACCTCCTCGCCGGCATCGAGCCGAAGGAGGAGCTGAAGGCCAAGCAGCTCGAGAAGGTCATCTACTTCGCCGCCAACCTCGTGACGTGGGTCGACGACGACAAGCGCCACACCGACCTGGAGAACCTGGAGAACGAGTACCTCGAGGAGCGCGACGCGATCCAGAAGGAGCTCGAGCTGGCGATCGACCGCCGGTACAAGGAGCTCGAGGACGAGGCCGAGGCGCAGGAGGCCGAAGGCGGCGACACCAAGAAGCTGCGCCGTGACGCCGACAAGGACATCGAGGCCCTGCGTGAGCGTTACGACGATCGAGCTCGACCTCGTCGCCCGCACGTGGGACGAGTTCAAGGACCTCCACTCGCGCAAGATCATCGACGACGAGATGCTGTGGCGCGAGCTGCGCGACAAGTACGGCGACTACTTCGAGGGTGGCACCGGCGCCGACGCGATCAAGCAGCTGATCGACCGGATCGACTTCGACGAGGAGGAGATCAAGCTCCGCGAGGCCATCGACCCGGGCGACTCCGGCCGCAAGCCGCTGTCGGCGCAGCGCCGGCAGAAGGCGATCAAGCGGCTGAAGATCGTCGCCTCGTTCAACCGCCGCGACGAGCACGGCCGCCGGATCAACGACCCGAAGGCGATGATCCTCGACGTCGTGCCGGTGATCCCGCCGGAGCTGCGCCCGATGGTCCAGCTCGACGGTGGCCGCTTCGCCACGTCGGACCTCAACGACCTGTACCGCCGCGTGATCAACCGCAACAACCGCCTCGGCCGGCTGCTCAGCCTCGGGGCGCCGGAGATCATCGTCAACAACGAGAAGCGGATGCTGCAGGAGGCCGTCGACGCGCTGTTCGACAACGGCCGCCGCGGCCGGCCGGTGACCGGGCCGGGCAACCGCCCGCTCAAGTCGCTGTCGGACATGCTCAAGGGCAAGCAGGGCCGGTTCCGCCAGAACCTGCTCGGCAAGCGCGTCGACTACTCGGGCCGCTCGGTCATCGTGGCCGGCCCGACGCTCAAGCTGCACCAGTGCGGCCTGCCCAAGCTGATGGCCCTCGAGCTGTTCAAGCCGTTCGTCATGAAGCGGCTCGTCGACCTCGAGCTGGCGCAGAACATCAAGACCGCCAAGCGCATGGTCGAGCGCCGTCGGGCGCAGGTGTGGGACGTCCTCGAGGACGTCATCAAGGAGCACCCGGTGCTGCTCAACCGGGCGCCGACGCTGCACCGCCTCGGCATCCAGGCCTTCGAGCCGGTGCTCGTCGAGGGCAAGGCCCTGCAGATCCACCCGCTGGTGTGCACCGCCTTCAACGCCGACTTCGACGGCGACCAGATGGCCATCCACGTGCCGCTGTCGGCCGAGGCGCAGGCCGAGGCCCGGGTGCTCATGCTGTCGGCCAACAACATCCTGTCGCCGGCATCCGGTCGCCCGATCGTGACGCCGACCCAGGACCTGGTCATCGGTGCCTACTACCTCACCGAGAGCACGCCCGGCGCCCCTGGCGAGGGTCGTGTGTTCCGCCACCTGTGGGAGGCCCTGCGGGCCTACGACGAGGGTGACGTCGGCGCTGCACGCCGGCATCACGATGCGCGACCACGCGTCCTGATCGACGCCGAGCCGCTCGGTACGACGCACCACGGTCGGCCGCGCGCTGTTCGAGGACGCCCTGCCGGAGGACTACACCGACCGCTTCGGCCACGTCACCGAGGTCGTCAAGAAGCGGGAGATGGGCGTCATCGTCGAGCGGCTGTCGGACAACTACGCCAAGGCGCAGATCGCCGCGTCGCTCGACGCGATCAAGAACCTCTGCTACCGCTTCGCCTCACAGTCCGGACTGACGGTGTCGATCGACGACGTCAAGACGCCCGCCAAGAAGCGGGAGATCCTCGACGGCTACGAGGCGCAGGCCGACAAGGTCGAGTCGCAGTTCCGGCGGGGCATCATCACCGACGGGGAGCGGCGCCAGCAGGAGGTCCGCATCTGGACCGACGCCACCACCGAGGTCCAGCAGGCCATGGAGAAGGAGTTCAAGGCCCAGCGCTTCAACCCGATCGACATGATGGTCGGGTCGGGCGCCCGCGGGAACATGACGCAGATGCGCCAGATCGCCGGCATGCGCGGCCTGGTGGCCAACCCCCGTGGCGACATGATCCCTCGCCCGATCAAGAAGAACTTCCGTGAGGGCCTCGAGACGCTCGAGTACTTCATCGCCACGCCGGGCGCCCGCAAGGGCCTCGTCGACACGGCGCTGCGGACCGCCGACTCCGGCTACCTGACGCGCCGTCTCGTCGACGTGGCACAGGAGCTGATCGTCCGCGAGGAGGACTGCGGCACCACGCTCGGCGTCTGGGTCGAGCATGTCGAGCCGGACACCGCCGAGCCGCCGCACCTACCTCGAGACGAAGCTGTTCGGCCGAGCGCTGCTCAACGACATCACGCTGTCGGACGGCACGGTGCTGGCCCGCAACACGATCGTCGGCGACGAGCGAGCTGGAGCAGCTGCGCGACGACCCGGAGGTCAACCGCGTGCGGGTGCGCTCGGTGCTGACGTGCGACGCCGAGCTCGGCGTGTGCGCGATCTGCTACGGCCGCTCGCTGGCGCACCGGCAAGGAGATCGAGCTCGGCGAGGCCGTCGGCGTCATCGCCGCCCAGTCGATCGGCGAGCCCGGCACGCAGCTGACGATGCGGACGTTCCACACCGGTGGTGTCGCCGGCAAGGACATCGCCGGTGGTCTGCCCCGCGTCGTCGAGCTGTTCGAGGCCCGCACGCCGCGTGGTGCCGCCCGCCTGGCCAAGGTGTCCGGTGTGGTCCGGATCGGCGAGGACGAGGGCAAGGGCATCCCGGTCACCGTCCATCGACGACGAGGGCGACGAGCACGAGATCGTGCTGCCGATCGGCGCCCGCCCGATCGTCCAGCGACGGCCAGGAGGTCAAGGCCGGCGACCCGATCACCGACGGCCCCTACGACCCGAAGGAGCTGATGGAGATCAAGGGCATCCGGGAGACCCAGCTGTACCTCGTCGAGGAGGTGCAGAAGGTGTACCGGGACCAGGGCGTGTCGATCCACGACAAGCACATCGAGCTGATCGTGCGCCAGATGACCCGGCGCATCGGTGTGCAGGAGGTCGGAGGCACCGACTTCCTGCCCGGCGAGCGGGTCGACGCCAAGGTGTTCCGCGACACCAACCGGCGGATGGTCGAGGAGGGCACGCGCCCGGCCGAGGGTCGCCCTGAGATCATGGGGATCACCAAGGCCTCGCTGGCCACCGAGTCGTGGCTGTCGGCGGCGTCGTTCCAGGAGACGACGAGGGTGTTCACCGAGGCCGCCATCGACGGCCGCGGCGACAACCTCATCGGCCTCAAGGAGAACATCATCATCGGCAAGCTGATCCCGGCCGGGACCGGCATGATGCGCTACCGGGACTTCGCCATCGAGGCCCCCGACTACCAGCCGATGACGTTCTACTCGAGCGACGCCGAGGAGGACCCGGCCGCCTGGCTGGCCGGCATCGCCGGCACCTACGAGACCGAGGCCGTCCCCGCCGAGGACTGAGAAAACCGATTCTGACGACACTTGGTTGCGCTCAGCGCAACCAAGTCTCCTCAGAATCCTCAACACCACACGTAGCTCGGGTCTCCACCTGGTGTGGACGCCGATGAGGACGCCGCTCCGTACCATCGACGTCGTGTCTGACGAGGTGCCGTGGTGGGTCTGGCTCGTCGGCGTCGCCGCGGTCGTGACCGGCATCGGCGTCATCGGCACCATCCACGTCGAGCCGGACGCCAGCCAGCGAGCGACGGATGCACTGGCGTACGTCCTCGTCGGCGTCTGCGGAGCTGCCCTCCTGCTGCGCCGATGGTGGCCGCTCGCCACGCTGGTGATCGTCACGGCCGGATTGGCGGTCTACATCCTGCGGGACTACCCGGGCGGGCCGATCTACCTGATCGGCCTCGTGGCGCTGTTCTCCTATGCCTCGGCGCGAGAACGACGAGCTGGGTACCTCGCGGCGGTCGCGATGGTGGTCCTGCTCGGCGGGCTGCGTTATGCCGTCGACCCGGGGTTCGGCGTCGACGACCTGGCGCTCGTCGGCCTCAGTGCAGTGGCCGTGCTCGCCGCGGACGCCATGCGGGGCCGCCGCGAAAGAGTCGCCTCCAGGCTCGAGCGCCGGCTCGCCGACGATCGCCTGCAGATCGCCCGCGACCTCCACGACAGCGTCGCCCACTCGATGGCGACGATCAACGTGCAGGCGGGCGTCGCCGCGCACGTCATCGACCGCCATCCCGAGCAGGCCGCGGCAGCCTTGGAGGCCATCCGCGTGGCCAGCCGCGACGTCCTCGACGAACTGGCGGCGATGCTGTCCGTGCTGCGCGACGAGGCGCCGGCGGCGCGGCACCCGACGCCGGATCTCACGTCTCTGGAGGAGCTGATCGAGAGCTCCGGCCG
The DNA here is from genome assembly GCA_963774125.1 of uncultured Acidimicrobiia bacterium. Taxonomy (GTDB): domain Bacteria; phylum Actinomycetota; class Acidimicrobiia; order Acidimicrobiales; family Ilumatobacteraceae; genus JALZMG01. The sequence continues at coordinate 836,420 of CAVZDR010000005.1, read as the reverse complement.
AGCCGGGCTGCACGTCGACCTCCAGGTCAGCGGTGACCTCGACGCCGTGCCACCGGCGGTCTCCACGGCCGCCTACCGCATCGTCCAGGAGGCGCTGACCAACGTCGCCCGGCACGCCTCGACGGATCAGGTCGTGGTCACCGTTGCCCGCCGGCCCGACGGACAGCTCGACGCCGAGGTGACCGATCAGGGTCGCGGCGTAGTCGCCGCCAGCAACGGCGGTCGAGGCCTGCAGGGCATCCGAGAGCGGGCCACAACAACCGGCGGGCGCAGCACGATCGGGCCGCGCCCCGGCGGTGGCTTCGCCGTATCCGTCTCGTGGCCGGGGCGGACGTGATCCGCGTCGTCATCGCCGACGACCAGCAGCTCGTGCGGGCCGGGTTCCGGGTGCTGCTGGACGCCGAGGACGATGTCGAGGTGATCGGCGAGGCCGGCGACGGCGCGGCCGCGCTGGAGCTCGTGCGCGAGGAGCGACCCGATGTCGTGTTGATGGACATCCGCATGCCTGGTGTCGATGGCCTGGAGGCGACTCGGACGATCACCGATGACCCCGAGCTGCGAGACGTCAAAGTCCTGATCCTCACGACGTTCGAGCTCGACGAGTACGTGTTCGACGCGTTGCGGGCGGGTGCCGCCGGCTTCCTCGTCAAGCACACGGAGCCGGCGGAGCTGGTGCGGGCCGTCCACGTCGTTGCCGCCGGCGAGTCCCTGCTCTCGCCGAGCGTCACCCGCCGCTTGATCGCCGAGTTCACGTCGAGACCGAGTCGAGGCGAGACCAGCCCGTCGGCGCTGGCCGGCCTCACCGACCGCGAGCGGGAAGTCGTAGCGCTCGTCGCCCAGGGCCTGTCCAACGACGAGATCGCCGCGGAGTGGGTCGTCAGCGCGGCGACGGTCCGCACCCATGTGAGCCGAGCGATGATGAAGCTCCACGCCCGCGACCGCGCCCAGCTCGTCGTGATGGCCTACCAGAGCGGCCTCGTCCAGACGTCCTGACCGGTCCAATCGCTTACGCAAGCCGGTCTTGAATGCGGCTCAAGGCCGGTTTGCGATGGCGAACCTGCCGGCGATCACCGGCGAGCGGATCGATCGCGACACTTCGGCAGGCACCGTCTTCGCTCGACCGGGATTCAAAACCGGTCTCGACTACGCCACCTGTGGACGACTGATCTCCACGTGGGGGCGATGCTCGCGACGTCGCGAAGGCGGATGGTGGGGGCATGACATCACGAGCTTCTGCCCCCATGTCGCCGGCCGCGGTGACGGTCGAGGGCCTGACCAAGCGCTACGGCGATCGCGCCGCCGTCGACGACCTCACGTTCGAGCTGCCGCGAGGCGTCGTGGCCGGGTTCATCGGCCCGAACGGCGCCGGCAAGACGACGACGATGGCGATGCTGCTCGGCCTCGTCGCGCCGACGGCGGGCCACGGATCCGTTCTCGGCCACCCGCTGGACAAGCCGGCCAGCTTCCTCCCCCGTGTCGGCGCGCTCATCGAGGGTCCCGCCATGTACCCGGGGCTCACAGGCACGGAGAACCTCCGCGTCCTCGCCGCGATGGGGAACCGGGACGCCTCCCGCATCCCCCACGTGCTGGAGCAGGTCGGCCTGGAGCACCGCGCCGACGACCGATTCCGGGAGTACTCGATGGGCATGAAGCAGCGGCTCGGGATCGCCGGCGCCCTCCTCGGCGATCCCGAGCTGCTGATCCTCGACGAGCCGACCAACGGCCTCGACCCCGTCGGCATGCGCGAGATCCGCGCCCTCATCTCCGACATCGCATCGAGCGAGCGCACCGTGCTCGTGTCGTCACATCTGCTCGGCGAGATCGAGCAGGTCTGCGACTGGCTGATCGTCATCGAGCAAGGCACCGGGGTCTACGCCGGGCCAGCCGCCGAGTTCGTCGGCGGCGCCGCATCGACCATCGGCGTCGCGCCCGAGTATCCCTCCGACGTCGAGCTCCTCGGTCGCCTGCTGCTGGCCGAGGGCCACGATGCCGACGTCGAGGACGGGCGCGTGCTCGTCGCCGTCAACGGTCACGATCCCCGCCACCTCGCGGCGAGCATCAACCGCCTCGCCCACGCACACGGGCTCGTGCTGGCCGAACTCGAACAGCGCCGAGCCAACTTGCAGGACCGCTACCTCTCCCTCGTCGAAGGAGGCCTCCGATGATCCGCTCCATCCGTGCCGAGCTCGTCAAGCTGACCCGCCCGCGCTTCGTCGCCATCGCGCTGGTGGCAACGACGCTGTTCGCCATCGGCATGACCGCCGTCGGCGTCCTCCTCGCCGAGCCGGCCGGCGGGCCACCGGGTGACGTCGCGCTGCTCCCGATCGAGGCGTTGGCGGACGCCGGCGGCGGCACCGCCGTGTTCGCCCAGACCGCCGGCTTCGGCGCCGTCTTCCTGCTCGCCGTGTTCATCGCCACCGTCGCCGGCGAGCTGACCCGCGGAACGTTCCGCACGATGCTGCTGCAGCAGCCTGCCCGGGGCCGGGTGTTGGCGGGCAAGCTCGTCGCCATCATCGGCTTCACCGCCGCACTGGCGCTCGTCGCCGAGGCGATCGGTTGGGCGACCGCCCGCATCATGGCGCCCGGGCAGGGCATCGACGTCGACCGCTGGACGTCGATCGACGCACTCGGCGCCGCCGTCGAGGACTACGGACGGCTGGTCGTCTTCATCGCCGGCTGGGCCGTCCTGGCAACGGTCATCGGCGTGCTGGCCCGTTCCATTCCAATCGGCGTCGGCGTCGGTCTCGTCTGGGCCGGGCCGATCGAGAACATCATCGGGGACGGCTGGACACCGGGCCAGCAGTTCTTCCCAGGCATGGTCCTGCGAGCGCTGATCAACCCGGCCAGCGCCGAGATCTCGACGACCCGGGCGCTGGTGACGCTCAGTGTCTACGGGGTGCTCGCTGCGGCGATCAGCGCGTTCGCCCTGCGCCGCCGAGACGTCACGGCCTAACGGAAACCAAGTCCCCCCGTTCTGTCCGTAGGAATCGCCTCACAACGGGCGATCCCTACGGACAGAAGCGCGTTTTCAGAAGTTGAAGACCTGTCCGAGGTCGGGGTAGTGGAACCGCTGATAGTTCCGCAGCCGGGCCCATGCGTCCTTCGCCGAGATCTTCTTCAGGTACATCTCCCGGGCGACGACGCCGGCCACCTTCGGCGCGGCGAAGCTCGTGCCGCTCCACGCCGCCCACCCCTCGAAGCCTGGGAAGTCCGTGAAGAACGTGCTGACGACGTCCACCGCGGGCGCGCAGGCGTCGACCCACGGCCCGTAGTTCGAGAACGAAGCACGCCCGGCGCTGTCGAGCGCGCCGACGGCAACGACCTCGGGAAGGGCGGCGGGGAAGAAGGGTCGCCGCGTTGCGTCGTTCCCCGCCGAGGCGACCACGAGTGCATCGGGGAGGAGCCGTCTGATCGTCGACGTCATCGGCGGCGGTCGGTCGCCGATGGAGTACGCACCGAAGCTCATCACCACGATGTCGATCGGAACACCCGAGGCGTGGACCCGCTGGATGGCGGCGATCACCGATACGTCGTCGCCGTCGCCGAAGCTCGACAGCACCCCGGCGTGGTGGACGCGAGCGTCGGGGCAGAGCTGGCGGATGATCCCGGTGATGAACGTGCCGTGACCGCCTTGATGATCCAGCTGGCCGCGGTGGTCGTCATCGGGCTCGTCCTCGTCATCCCACGCTCCCGGCGTCGTGGGATCCAGCCACGGCTGGTGGATGACGGCGCAGCCAGCGAGATCCGGGTGCTGGGGCTTCCCCTTCGCCGTGTGCAGACCCGTGTCGAGCACGAGCACGTTGGGTCGCTCCCGGCCCTTGATGCCGAGCGGCTCCCCGAGGTCGGGACGCCGAGCCGGTCGCGCCGAGTTGAACAGCAGGTCGGGACTGCCGATGACGCCTGGGCTGCCGATGACGCCTGGGCTGCCGATGACGCCGGGACTGCCGATCATGCCGGGACTGCCGATCACGCCGGGACTGCCGATCACGCCGGGACTGCCGATCACTCCCGGCGTGCCCATGATCCCGGACGAATAGACGTGCGTCGGTCGAACGTGGAATCCACGCCTACTGAACTTCGTGAGCAGCCCCTGGAGGTCGCGCGTCCGCCACTTCCCATCGACCTTCGCGTCGTAGCCGTCGATGCGAGCCGCCAGGACACCGCCCGCAGGCTTGGCGCCCGTCTCCGGCATGAGCACGACTTCGTCGTCGGCATCGATCGCTTTCCGCGCCTTGTCGACCGCCCGCTGCGTTCCTTCCGGAACGTCGATCACGATGGCGTGCGGGCGGACCAAGGTCACCCTGCCGCGTTCGTCCATCGCGGCGGCGATGCGCCGGCGGTCGAACGCCGCCTCGTAGGCGCCGAGCGGGCCGTCGAAATCCAACACCAGTGGTTCAGGGAGCGGGTCCATGCCCGCATGATTGCGCGAGCGGTAATGACGATGCCGGGACATACGCTCCCAGTTGATGCCCGGACGGGTCGAGGAGGCCGAAGCACTCGTCCGTGCTGTGCAGCGGGACCCGAGCGGCGTCCTCGAGCGTTCGCTGCTGATGCTCGAGATTGCCGACGACGACCGGACGCGGGCGATCGCCCGATGGGCCCTCGGCATGGCCCGCCGCGAGCTCGGCGACCTGCGCGCCGCGCGCGTCGATCTCGAGCGGGCTTGGGAGACGGCCGCCGGCTTGGACGACCTCGCGCTGGCCGGGCGCATCGCCACAACGCTGTCGCTGGTCGTCGCCTATCAAGGTGAGCTCGCCAACGCGCTGGCGATCCTCGACGTCTCCGAGCCGGCGATGGGCGGTGCCGCGCTCGGTCACTCGCACCTCCAGCGCGGCGTCATCCTCTACCAGCAGGGCGAGCTCGATGCCGCGCTCGGCGGCCTACGAGGCGGCACTGGAGGTGTTCGGCGACGGTGCCGACGAGCTCGGCGAGGCGCGCGTCCACGTCAACCTCGGCGCGCTCTTCACCCAGGTCGGCCGCCTGACCGAAGCTCGCGTCCACCTCGAGCAAGCCGTCGAGCAGGCGACGGGGCTCAAGCAGACCCTGGTTGCGGCGATCGCCCACCAGAACTTGGCGCACGTCGAATCCCTGGTCGGTGACCTGCCGGCTGCCTTCGACGCCTTCGAGCGTGCGAGCACCTGCTTCGCCGAGGCCCGATACGAAGGACCGTTCGCCCGTTCCGTGCGGCTCGACCACGCCCGAACGCTGCTGCAGGCCAACCTGCTCGACGAGGCCGTCGAGGCGGCGGACCGCGCCGTCGTCGAGTCGGAGATGACGGAGGGGGATCTCGAGCTGGCGGAGAGCCTGCTCGTCGCCGCCGAGGCGCACCTCGCCAGCGGCGACATCGCCGGTGCCGCCGATACCGCCCAGCGCAGCGTGCGGCACTTCGTCGAGCACGATCGTCCGTCGTGGGCGGCCCTGGCCCGTTCCGTGCTGCTGCGGGCACGGCGCGCCGGTCGCCGCAGCTCGCGGCTCGCCGAGCAGATGGCCGCCAACGCGAGAACCCTGCACCGGTACGGCTACCACCTCGAAGCCGATCGTCTCCTCCTCGAGGCAGCCGAGCTGCACATCGAGCTGCGCCACCCTGACCGGGCGAGCGAACTGCTGGCGGAAGCTGGTCGAACCGCCGGTACCTCGGCCATGCAACGGGCTGCCGCGCTGCGGATCATGGCTTCCCTGGAGTTGCTGCGCGGGCGTCCGCAACGGGCGCGCCGCGCCGTCAACCAAGGCGTCCGGATCCTCAACGACCACCACGCGGTGCTCGGTGCCATCGAGCTGCGAGCGTTCGCCGCGGCGTCGAGCGTCGGTCTGGCCCGCATCGGCGTCCAACTCGCCGTCGACGACCATCGCGCCCGCGAGCTCCTCGCCCACCTCGAGGCCACGCGGCGCACGGTCTCGCTGCTCCCCGCCGCCCAACCGCCCGACGACGAAGTGCTCGCCGATCTGCTGGCGCGGTTGCGGCTGGTGACGGCGCAGCACCAGGACGGCATCAGCGCGGGTGCTCCGACCGACCACTTCGAGCGGGAACGGGCGGCGCTCGAGCGACGCATCCGCTGGCACGCCCGCCGGGCGCCGGCCGGCGGTGAGGTCGCCGAACTGAACATCGGTGAGTCGCTCGCGCTGTTGGGCGACCGGGCACTCATCGAATACGCCAACCTCGACGGTCACCTGTACGCCGTGTCGGTGATCGCATGTCGCTCGGTGCTCCACGATCTCGGCGCGGCCGACGGGCTGGCCGCCCACATCGACTCGTGCGCGTTCACGCTGCACCGCTTGAACAGGACCCAGGGCTCCGCTGCCTCGCGGGCAGCGGCGCGTGCTGCGCTGGATGACGTGACGGCGGAGCTCGAAGACCACGTCGTGCCGGCACGCGTGCGCCAGAGCGGTCGACCGCTGGTGGTCGTCCCGACGGGTGCGCTGCACGGGTTGCCGTGGAACGCACTCCCGAACGTCGGGGAACGCCCGATCTCCGTGTCGCCCTCGTTGACGGGCTGGGCGATCGCCAACCGGCGCCCCGGCGGCGACCGGGCGACGCTGATCGCCGGGCCGGAGCTCGCCCACGCGGAGTCAGAGGTCGAGTCGCTCGCCGAGCTGTACCCGCGTGCCGAGACGCTGGTCGGTCCTGACGCATCGGCTTCCCGCTGCCTCGCCGAGCTCGCCCGTGCCGACGTCGGCCATCTCGCGTGCCACGGGTCGTTCCGCGCCGACAACCCGCTCTTCTCCACGCTCACGCTGGCGGACGGCCCGCTCACCGTCTACGACCTCGCTCGTTGCCGACCGCTCCCGAAGACGCTCGTGCTCTCCGCGTGCAACGCCGCCGTTGGCGCGACGCTGCGGGGTGGTGCTCTGCTCGGCCTGGCGAGCGCGCTCATGTCGTTCGGCGCCAGCTCGGTCATCGCCCCGCTGACCCCGGTGTCGGACCTCGCCGTCGTTCCCGTGATGGACCGGCTGCACCGACGCCTCGTCGCCGGGATCGACGCCGCTGCTGCGCTGGCGACAGCCCGCACCGGCAGTGAGGACCTCGATCCGACGGCGGCAGCCTTCGTCGTCATCGGTGCGTGAGCACACCCCCAACCACATCGAGATCCACACCGCCGGCGGCTGATACCGAACTTTTTCCGTGACGTCGGTATCAGAGTCCCGTGCGTGTGCTCCCGTAGACGTGAGGATCGTCGTCATTGGCGGAAGGCGACCGGACGTAGGCTCCCTGCCCGTGGAGGCGCAGGAACTGCTGCGCCGCGTCATCGATGGCGATGAGCGGGCGTGGGACGAGGTGGTCGACCGCTTCGCCGGCTTGGTCTGGTCGGTCGCCCGCTCGTACCGGCTCTCTTCAGCGGCAACCGACGACGTGGTGCAGACGGTCTGGCTGCGCCTCGCCGAACACGCCAACCGGATCCGCCAACCGGAACGCCTGGCGTCGTGGCTGGCCACGACGACGAGAAACGAAGCACTGCGGGTGATCAGGGGCAACAGCCGCCTGAGTCCGCAGTCGACCGTGGAGGATTACGCCGAGCAGACGACGCCATCCGTGGAGGAGCGGGTCTCCGACGACGCCACGCTGGCTGCCGTGCTGCGGGCCTTCGGGCAGCTGTCCCCGGAGGATCAGCAGCTCATGCGGCTGCTCTGCGCGGTACCTCCCCTCGACTACCAGACCATCGCCGAGATGCTCGGCCGACCTATCGGGAGCATCGGGCCGACGCGGGCCCGGTGTCTGGAGCGCCTCAAGCGGCTCCTTCCTCCTGGCTTCAACCCGAAAGAAGGACTCTCATGACCCCCACCGACGACGAGCTGCTCGAACTGGTCGGGCGTGCCCTGCGCACCGCCGAACCGGTGCCAGATCGCGTGATCGCCGGGGCGAGGGCGGCGTGGACCTGGCGGACCATCGACGAGGAGTTGGCCGAGTTGGTGTTCGACTCGGCCGTCGAGCTGACGGGCGTCCGCAGTGAGGACACCGCCCGGCAACTCACGTTCCGTGCTCCGGGGGTCGAAATTGAGGTCATGGTGGTCGACGATGTCTCCCGGCGCGTCGTCGGCCAGTTGATCCCGCCGGGTGCGTACGCCGTGCGACTGACGATCGGCGACCGGATCATCGAGGAGCTGAGCGACGGTCTGGGCCGCTTCACGTTCGAGCCCGTCTCCCCGGGACCAGTGCGCATCACGGTCGAGGACCTCGACGGTGGGCACGTCGCCTCGACCGAATGGGTGCTCTTGTAAACCTGGGCGACTCGCGCTCGGCAGGCTGGCGAAGGCCCGAGAACAGGCAGGCAGGCGAGACGCCGAAGCGAAGCGGAGGCGGCGAGCTCGGCAGGCGAGGCGAGCAACTTGGTTGCGAGCTGAGCACTTACCAGCGGTAGTGGGCGAACGCCTTGTTGCGACTCGGCCATCTTCTGCATGTCGTCGCGGCTCTTCATCGCCGCGCCGAGGCCGTTGGCGGCGTCCATCAGCTCGCCGGCGAGGCACTCGGCCATCGTCTTCTCACGGCGGGCCCGGGCGAAGTCGACGACCCAGCGGATGGCCAAGGTGTTGGCCCGGCGGCGACCGGACCTCGATCGGGCACCTGGTACGTCGCGCCGCCGACCCGGCGGCTCTTCACCTCGAGCGGCGGCTTGACGTTGTCGATCGGCCCGCTTGACGACGGCCAGCGAGTCCTCGCCGGTCGTGGCCTCGATCGATGCTCCATGGCGTCGTAGACGATGCGCTCGGCGAGGCTGCGCTTGCCGCTGCAGCATCACCTTGTTGACGAGCTGGGTGACGAGCACCGAGCGGTGCACCGGGTCGGCGACGAGTCGGCGGCGAGGGGCGGGACCTTTGCGAGGCATCGTCGTACTCCGTGAACTCACTTGTCGGCCTTGGCGCCGTATCGGCTGCGGGCCTGCTTGCGGTTCTTCACGCCGGCGGCGTCGAGCGCGCCCCGGATGATCTTGTAGCGCACGCCCGGCAGGTCGCGGACACGGCCGCCGCGCACGAGGACGATCGAGTGCTCCTGGAGGTTGTGCCCCTCGCCCGGGATGTAGGCCGTGACCTCGACGCCGCTCGAGAGGCGGACACGGGCGACCTTGCGCAGCGCCGAGTTCGGCTTCTTCGGGGTGTTCGTGTACACGCGGGTGCACACGCCGCGGCGCTGGGGCGAACCCTTGAGCGCCGGCGTCTTGCTCTTGGTGATCTTCGAGCTGCGGCCCTGACGGACCAGCTGCTGGATTGTCGGCACGCGTACCTCTTCGGAGTCGATCCAGAACACTGCTGTGACGAGCCGACCGAGCACCGGGACCCGAGCACAGAGCAGTTAGAGGTTAGAGCTAGCTGCTCGGACGGACAACCTGGTCAGCCGTGACAGGTCGGACCTGCCGGCTCAGCCCTGCCGGGTCAGGCGCACGGTCCGGCAGCGGTCGAACTCGGTCGACTCGACGAGGCCGACGGACACCAGCCCCGGGACCTGCGCGTCGAGCTGGCCCACAGCCGTCGGGTGATCTCCTCGACGGTCGGCTCGCGGTCCCACACCAGCGGCTCGTAGCCCTTCCACGCGCCGATGTCGGTGTCGGTGAGGTACCGGCCGCGCCACGGTTCGACGAGCCCGTGGAGGATCGCTTCCAGGTCGTCGGCCGGCATCACCTTGTCGGCGTCGGCCGGCCCCTCGACCGTCGCCTCGATGCTCCACGGGTGGCTGTGCACGAGACCGTCGACCCGGTGGGCGAAGCGGGCGTGGATCGCCGCGGTCATCGTCAGGCGCAGTCCGGTGCGGGAGTCCGTGCCTCCGTTATAACCCGATGTTCATGTCGACGAACTCGTTGGTGACCAGATCGGCGACGGTCAGGCCGTCGGGCACCTCGAGCCCGGCGTCGCGGATCTGGTCGATGACCGCTGCACTCGCTCCTCGTCCATGTTGCCCAGCGTGTCTGTCCGGCCCGTTGCCGATGATGCCGAGGTCGCGTCTGCGTCTCGACCGAGTACTGGGCCAGCCCCTCGTCATAGGTCCAGAAGGTGTCGTACTGCTCGACGGCGTCGATGATGATGCGCGTTGGCCCGGTCGGGCGCCTCGATGTAGTCGATGGCGGCCTGCTGGACGATCGGCACGAACAGCTCGAGGCACGGCCGCAGCTCCTCCAGCCGGTCGGGCACGATGGCCAGCGTCTGCGAGTACACCTCGAAGCCGGCATCGTGCAGCGTCTCGTAGCGCGACCGGCCTGCCCCACTCCTCGAGGTTCTCGTACGTGTAGGGCTCGTTCGAGGCGAAGCCCTGCTGGGCGATCGCGCCGTCCTCGGCGACGAACCGGGCCGGGCTGCCGTCGTATGACGGGTCGATCTGGTCGGCGTCCCAGATGCCTTCGGCGACGAAGACCTCGGTGAACGTCCCGCCCTCGAAGACGTTGATCGTGATCTCCTGCTCGCCCAGATCGGCCAACGTCTCGACGTCCGGGTTCGTCTCCGGATCCCAGAAGATCATCTGAGGGTTGATCTCCATCGGCGCGACGACCGGCGAGCACGGGCGTCTCGTCGTACCGCAGGAGCTGACCCTCGGTGTTGGCGTGGCCGAGGTGGATGCTGTCGTCGGTGTACTGCAGGACCGAGACGGGCTGGTTGCCGATCGCGGGACCGCCGGCTCGGAGTTCGATGTCGATGCCGGTTTCCTGACCGCCGGCGATGAGTGGGCCGCGCACGACCTGCTGGTCGGTGTCGACCGTGTAGCCCTCGCCGACCATCTCGTACAGGCCGCCGTGCTCGCCCTCCGGGAACCAGTTGGTCTGGATGACCAGCGGGTCCGGGCAGGCGGCGGCCAGGTCGATGGCTGCAGCACCGCCGGCCGTCGTGTCATTGGAGGCGGAGGTCGTTGCCGGAGCGACGGTCGTCTCGTCCGACGTGTCGTCGTCGTCGCCGCTGCAGGCCGCGACGATCGTGACGCCGGCGATCAGGGATCGGGTGAGGAAACGGTGCATCAGGCCTCTCATCGTGCCGCCGGTTCGTACCACTTGCCGATCACCCGCTTCTGCAGCCAGCCGAAGAAGAGGAACACGGCCACGCCGAGCAGGGACGTCATGATCACGGCGGTGAACAGCTCCTCGCCGTCGAGGTTGTTGGCGTACCGCTGGAGCTGCTTGCCGATCCCGGGCTCGCCGCGGCCGAAGAAGAAGTCGCCGACGATGGCGCCGATCACCGACAGGCCGGCGGAGATCCGCAGGCCGGCGAAGATGGCGGGCAGGCGGCCGGGAACATCAGCTTGCGCAGCCGGGTACGCCGATCGGCGTGCTCCAGCGTGAACAGGTCGTGCATCGCCGGATCGGCTGACTGCAGGCCGAACAGCGTGTTCACGATGATCGGGAACAGCGAGATGATCACGCAGACGAACACCCGCGACGGTCTGCCCGTAGCCGAACCAGAACGCGATCAACGGGACGATGGCCAGGATCGGGATCGCCTGCAGCATCACCATGTAGGGGAACAGCGCCCGCTCGAAGAGCTTCGTCTGGCTCATCAGCGACGGCGATAGACGATCGCCGAGGACGATCGAGATGGTCAGCCCGATGAACGCCACCTGGGCGCTCGACCACAGCCCGTCGAGGATCTCCGAGAACGACGTCCCAGTCGAGGAACCCGTTCTGCAGGATCTCGTGGGGTGGGCGCAGCAGGAACCGCCGCCGCGGCGCCAGCACGACGTACGACACGAAGTACCAGGCGCCGATGAGGACGATGCCGAGGATGAGCGGCGGGAGCACGATCGCCGCCCAGCGCTCCCGCCGGGCGGTCGGCGCCGTGAAGCCGACGGACGAGGCTGCGGCGACCGGGTCGCCCTCCACCGTCGAGGTGACCGGACGACTCTCGGTGTCGGTCACCCGGTGCCTCCCCGCAGCGCCTTGGAGACCTCGCCGCTCGAGCGCGCCGAACGCGGGCTCGAAGCGGAGGTCCGGCGACCTGGGGTACGGGAACGGCACCTCGAACTCGGCGACGATGCGGCCAGGACGGGGCGACATCACGAGGACACGCGAGCTCATGAACACGGCCTCGCTGATCGAGTGGGTGATGAACAGCGCGGCGAACTGCTCGGCCAGGAACAGCTCGAGCGTCTGGTCGTTGAGGTGCTCGCGGGTGATCTCGTCGACGGCGCCGAAGGGCTCGTCGAACAGCAGCACGGGCGGCCGCAACGTCAGCGTGCGGGCCAGCGAGCAGCGCATCCTCATGCCGCCTGACAACGACTTCGGGTAGTGCTGCTCGAACCCGGTCAGCCCGACCATGTCGATCGCCGCCTGTGGCCAGGCTCGCTCGCTCGGCCTTGTCGATGCCGCGCAGCTCGGCCAGCAGCTCGACGTTCTGGCGCACGGTCCGCCACGGGCAGCAGCGTGGCGTCCTGGAACACGTAGCCGAGGTGCTCGCGGTCGATGTCGATCCGCCCGCTGGTCGGTTCGAGCAGGCCGGAGGCGATGCGCAGCAGCGTCGACTTGCCGCAGCCCGACGGGCCGACGACCGTGACGAACTCACCCGGCCGGACGGCGAACGTGACGTCGTCGATGGCGCGGGTGCCGTCGGGGAACGTCATCGCGATGTGCGTCGAAGGCCAGCCCACCGGCGCGCGCCGGGTCCAGGACGGGAGCTCCAGCCAGGTCGTCGCTCCGCGTGCCGGGTCCGATGTCCCTGATTGTTCTCGCGGAGGCAGGCAGGTGAGACGCCGAAGCGCAGCGGAGGCGGCGAGCTCGGGAGGCGAGGCGAGCAACTTGCTTGCGAGCCGAGCCTGAGCGGGGTTGCAGCGTGAGAGCGGTTTCCGACGGTGGACTACCCTGTACGAGCGGGGGGTAGCCGCAGCGTCGCGGCGAGAAAGTCGACTCGACGCCAGGGGGCATAGTGCGATGAACGTGCAATCGATCCTCGCCGGCAAGGGTTCCGATGTGGCCACGATCACGCAGCAGGCCTCCTTGTCCGACGCCGCAGCCAAGCTCCGTGACCATCGAGTTGGTGCGCTCGTCGTCTCGGCCGACGGCCGGCGGATCGAGGGCATCGTCTCCGAGCGCGACGTCGTGCGCGCACTCGCCGCCCACGGGTCGAGCGCGCTGGGCCGGACGGCCGCGTCGGCGATGTCCGCCGACGTCGTCACGTGCGCCGCCGACGACTCGGTGGAGGAGCTGATGGTCTCGATGACCGAGCGGCGGATCCGCCACCTGCCGGTCGTCGATGGCGCCGGACTGCTCGCCGGGATCGTCTCCATCGGCGACGTCGTCAAGGCTCGTCTCGGCCAGCTGGAGACGGAGAACCAAGCGCTCTTCGAGTACCTGCACCAGGGCCGGTAAAGCTCAAACGGGGGAAGGAGACCTTCCCCCTTTGGAACCCCCATCTGTGGAGCTGCGGCGGGCCGAGCAAGTCGGACCCGCCGCCGCACCGAAATCCACGCTCCGCCGAACCGGTACCGGTTCGGCGGGATCCGCGTCGGTAGGTTCGGCGCGGTGCCTCGGCGGTCGCTCGGTGCGAACTACCGCAAGCTGTTCGCGGCGACGACGATCTCCAACCTCGGCGACGGGGTCGGAGTCATCGCTTACCCCTGGCTGGCGTCGGCGATCACCCGCAGCCCGCTGCTGATCGCCCTCGTCGCCGTCGCCCAGCGCCTGCCGTGGCTCCTCTTCACCCTTCCCGCCGGGGTGATCACCGACCGCCACGATCGCCGCACGTTGATGGTCGGAGCGAACGCGGTGCGCGCCGTGCTGACGTTCGCCGTCGCCGCCGCGGTGCTCGCCCGCCAGGGCACCATCCCGGCTCCTGACGACGTCGAGCAGGTCGTCGACACCGAGTGGCTGCTGTACCTCGCAGTGATCGTCGCCACGTTGCTGCTCGGCGTGTGCGAGGTGCTCTACGACAACAGCGCCCAGACGTTCATGCCGGCGATCGTCGAGACAGCCGGACCTCGAGCGGGCAACGGCCGGATGTACTCGGCCGAGTTGGTCGCCAACCAGTTCATCGGGCCGCCGCTGGCCAGCCTGCTCCTGCTCGTCGGCTTCGCCCTTCCGCTGTTCTTCGACGCGGCCACGTTCGCTGTGTCCGCGGCGCTCGTGTTCGCCATCGTCGTGACACCGCGCCCGCCAGCCGCCGGGGCGGAGACCGTGGCGCGGCGGCCGTGGCGCAGCGAGGCGGCCGAAGGCTTCCGCTGGCTGTGGCGCCACGACGTGATCCGCACGCTGGCCATCTCGCTCGGCGCCCTCAACCTGCTCGGCACCATGAGCACGGGGCTGCTCGTCCTGTTCGGCCAGGAGGTGCTCAACACGTCCGTGACCGAGTTCGCCCTGCTGTCCACGGCTGCAGCGATCGGCGGCGTGGTGGGCGGATGGACGGCGTCTGCCGTGTCCAAGCGCCTCGGTTCCGGAGGCATCGCTGGCGCTGACGCTGTGGGGCGGGGCCGCCACCTCGATCCTCACCGGCTTCACCTCGTCCTGGCCGATCGCGGCCGTGCTGACGGCCATCACGATCTACACCGCCATCATGTGGAACGTCATCACGGTGAGCTTCCGGCAATCGGTCATCCCGGACCGCCTGCTCGGGCGCGTGAACAGCGTCTACCGCTTCTTCGGATGGGGCGCCATCCCGATCGGCGGCTTGCTCGGCGGACTGATCGTCGCCGCGCTCGACGGTCCGTTCTCTCGCGAGGTGGCCCTGCGGGCGCCGTGGATCATCGCCGGCGTGGCGCAGCTGGTGTTGGCGGCCGTCGTCGGCCGCAAGCTCACGACGGCGCGTCTCGAGGCCGCCAGAGCGGCCAGTGAAGAGGGGAACGTCCGTGCGGGCGCACCTGCTCCCCGGTAACATGGGACTCCGCCCATCAGGGCCCTGACCCGGGTGCTCGGCACCCGGGTTCTTCGTGTGTCCGTACGTCGTTAACGCGACGTGGAGAGTGATCGACAATGGTTAAGCGTGAGTTCCCCCTCGAGCGTTATCGCAACATCGGGATCATGGCCCACATCGACGCGGGCAAGACCACGACGACGGAGCGGATCCTCTACTACACCGGCAAGACCTACAAGATCGGTGAGGTCCACGAAGGCGCCGCCGTCATGGACCACATGGCCCAGGAGCAGGAGCGCGGCATCACGATCACGTCGGCCGCCACGACCGCCTTCTGGAACGACCACCGCATCAACATCATCGACACGCCCGGCCACGTCGACTTCACGATCGAGGTCGAGCGCTCGCTGCGCGTGCTGGACGGCGCCGTGGCCGTGTTCGACTCCGTCGCCGGCGTCGAGCCGCAGACGGAGACCGTGTGGCGTCAGGCCGACCGCTACCGCGTACCCCGCATGTGCTTCGTCAACAAGATGGACCGCACCGGCGCCAACTTCTTCCGCACCGTCGAGATGATCGAGAACCGGCTGGAGGCCACCCCCGCCGTCATCCAGCTGCCGATCGGCGTCCGAGGGCGGCTTCCGGGGCGTCGTCGACCTCGTCAAGATGAAGGCGATCATCTGGGACGGCGACGACAAGGGCGCCAGCTACCACGAGGAGGAGATCGCTGCCGACCAGCAGGCCGAGGCCGACGACTGGCGTCATCGCCTGCTCGAGACCGTCGCCGGCGAGGACGACGAGGTGCTCGAGAAGTACCTCGCCGACGAGTCGTTGACCGAGGCCGAGCTGAAGAAGGTCATCCGCATCGGCACGCTGGCGGGTCACTTCGTGCCGGTGCTGACCGGCTCGGCGTTCAAGAACAAGGGCGTCCAGCCGATGCTCGACGCCGTCGTCGACTACCTGCCGAGCCCGCTCGACATCGCCGCCGACGCAGGGCACCAACCTGCGCGGCGACGAGATCATCACCCGCGAGGCCGACGACAAGGCGCCGTTCGCCGCGCTGGCCTTCAAGATCGTCTCCGACCCGTTCGGCAAGCTGACGTACTTCCGCGTCTACTCGGGCTCCATCAACAAGGGCGACGAGGTCTACAACTCGGTCAAGGAGAAGCGGGAGCGGCTGGGCCGCATCCTGCTGATGCACGCCAACCAGCGCGAGGACCTCGACGTCGCTTACGCCGGGGACATCGTCGCCGGCCTCGGCTTCAAGGACACGACCACCGGCGACACGCTGTGCGACCGCCACGACCCGATCGTGCTCGAGCGCATGGAGTTCCCGGAGCCGGTGATCCATGTCGCCATCGAGCCGAAGACGAAGGCCGACCAGGACAAGCTGGGCAAGGCCCTGAAGTCGTTGTCCGAGGAAGACCCGACGTTCCGCGTCCGCACGGACATGGATACTGGTCAGACCGTCATCTCCGGCATGGGCGAGCTGCACCTCGAGGTGCTGGTCGACCGCATGCAGCGGGAGTTCACCGTCGAGGCGACCGTCGGCAAGCCCCAGGTCGCCTATCGCGAGACGATCACCAAGCCGGTCAACTCGATCGAGTACCGCCACATCAAGCAGACCGGCGGGTCCGGCCAGTTCGCCGTCATCAAGCTCAGCCTCGAGCCCAACCCGGGCGGCGGGTACGAGTTCTCCGACGAGATCAGCGGTGGTCGCATCCCGCGGGAGTACATCCAGCCGACGAACCAGGGCATCCAAGCCGCCCTCGACTCGGGTGTGCTCGCCGGCTACCCAACCGTCGACGTCAAGGCGCGGCTGGTCGACGGCCAGTACCACGACGTCGACTCGTCGGAGATGGCGTTCAAGATCGCTGGGCAGGCGGCGTTCCGCAAGGCTGCCGAGCAGGCCAACCCGGTGCTGCTCGAGCCGATCATGTCCGTCGAGGTCGTCACGCCCGAGGAGTACATGGGCGACGTGATCGGCGACCTCTCCAGCCGGCGCGGCCGCATCGGCGGTATGGAGGCGCGAGGCAACACCCAGGTCGTCACGGCTCACGTACCGCTGTCGGACATGTTCGGATACAGTACCGACCTCCGTTCCCGGACCCAGGGCCGGGCGACGTACACGATGCAGTTCGACAGCTACCAGCAGGTGCCGGACAGCATCGCCACCGAGATCATCAAGCGGGTGCGCGGCGACTGAATCCGCCGCCACCGGCGCCCTTTGACAACCCACCTCCAGCCAGCCACGAGGAGCGAGCATGAGCAAGGCGAAGTTCGAGCGGACCAAGCCGCACGTGAACATCGGGACGATGGGTCACATCGATCACGGCAAGACGACGTTGACGGCGGCCATCTCGAAGGTGCTGGCGGATCGTGGGTTGGCGAGTTACACGCCGTTCGACGCGATTGACAAGGCGCCGGAGGAGAAGGCACGGGGTATCACGATCTCGATCGCCCACATCGAGTACGAGACCGAAAAGCGGCATTACGCCCATGTCGACATGCCGGGTCATGCCGACTACATCAAGAACATGATCACTGGCGCGGCGCAGGTGGATGGCGCGATCCTCGTGGTGGCGGCGACGGATGGTCCGATGCCTCAGACGCGGGAGCACGTGCTGCTGGCCCGTCAGGTCGGTGTGCCGTCGATCATTGTCGCGTCTCAACAAGGCTGACATGGTCGATGACGAGGAGTTGCTCGACCTCGTTGAGCTGGAGGTTCGGGAGTTGCTCACTGAGTACGAGTTCCCCGGTGACGACGCCCCGGTGGTGCGGGTCTCGGCGCTGAAGGCTCTGGAGGGTGACGAGGCGTGGCAGGGCAAGGTGCTGGAGTTGATGGCTGCCGCCGACGACTACATCCCTGAGCCGGTGCGTGACCTGGACAAGCCGTTCCTGATGCCGATCGAGGATGTGTTCACGATCACCGGGCGGGGCACGGTCGTGACGGGCAAGGTTGAGCAGGGCGTCGTGCACACCGGCGACGAGATCGAGCTCGTCGGTTTGCGGCCGACCGCAGAAGACGGTGTGCACCGGCGTCGAGATGTTCCGCAAGTTGCTCGATGAGGGGCAGGCCGGTGACAACATCGGCGCCCTGCTGCGGGGCACGAAGAAGGAGGAGGTCGAGCGCGGTCAGGTCCTGTGCAAGCCCGGCAGCATCACGCCGCACACCAACTTCGAGGGTCAGGTGTACGTGTTGACCAAGGAGGAGGGCGGCCGGCACAAGCCGTTCTTCAACAACTATCGGCCGCAGTTCTTCTTCCGTACGACCGACGTCACGGGCACGATCCAGTTGCCGGAGGGCACCGAGATGGTGATGCCCGGTGACAACGTGACGATGACGGTCGAGCTCGGCAAGCCGATCGCCATGGTCGAGGGACTGCGCTTCGCCATCCGTGAAGGCGGCCGCACCGTCGGCGCCGGCCGCGTCACCAAGATCCTGAAGTGAGGCGGCCGACTGTCATGGCACAATCCATTCGCATCCGACTCAAAGCGTTCGACCACGAGATCATCGATCAGTCGACGAAGAAGATCGTGGAGACGGTCACCCGCACGGACGCCACCGTCCGGGGGCCGATCCCGCTGCCGACGGCCAAGCACCGCTACACGGTGATCCGGGGCCCGCACATCGACAAGGACTCCCGCGAGCACTTCGAGATGCGCATCCACAAGCGGCTGATCGACATCGTCAACCCGAACGCCAAGACGATCGACAGCCTCCAGCGCATCGAGCTCCCTGCCGGCGTCGACATCGAGATCAAGATCCAGGCGTCCTAGCACGCCGGGAGTGACACGGCCGGAGGACGCCGTTTCGTTTAGCGTTTCCGGCCGCGTGAACATTCGAGGTCTACTAGCGGTCCCGCTCGCCGTGCTGTTCGTCGTCGCGTGTGGCGAGGACGAACCGGACGCGGTCACGTCGACGTCTCCGCCGACGACCGAGGCGGCGGGAACGGCCTCCACCGCTCCGTCATCGACCGCCGGCGGCTCGACGACGACCTCGTCGGTGGCCTCTGGAGAACCGATCGAGCTCGATGGGCGGGAGTTCGTCTCCACCGAGGTGGTCGGCTACGAGCTGGTGCCGGACAGTCAGGTCCGGCTCTCGTTCGAAGGCGACCAGCTGGGTGCCGCGGGCGGGTGCAATCAGCTCAGCGGCGCCTGGGCGCTGGACGGTGACGTCCTCATGGTCGACGCGATGGCGTCCACGATGATGGCGTGCGAGCCGGCGGCGTTGATGGATCAGGACACGTGGCTGTCGTCGTTCCTGACTTCGGAACCGGTGGTGACGCTCGAGGGTGACGAGCTCACGTTGACGGCCGGGGCGTCATCGATCACGCTCGTCGACGCGGAGGTCGCCGAACCGGATCAGTCCCTCGAAGGGCCGACATGGACACTGGAGTCGATCAGGACGCCCAGCGCTGTCACGTCGCTTGCCGCACCGCCGGCGACGTTGACGTTCACCGCCGGCCAGGTCGCCGTGGACACCGGATGCAACACGGGCTCGGGCAGCTACACGGCCACGGAGACGGAGATCACGTTCTCCCCGATCGCCCTGACCCGCCGTGGGTGCGAGCCGCTGGCGTCCGAGCAGGAGGCAGGCGTGATCGCCGTGCTCGACGGCACCGTCGCCTACGAGATCGACTCGGATCAGCTCACGCTGACCAAGGGCGACCGCGGACTGATCTACCGGGCGGGGTGAGCAAGCGGCTGTTGCCTCTCGCACTGGCGGTCATCTGCGGCGCGTGCGACGACTCGGGGTCGTCGACGGTCGCCACCACCATCCCGCCAGTGCTCTCCACGACGCTGCCTCTCGTACCGGTGACGCTGCCGCCGACGACGGTCGTCACGACCACCACGCTCCCGCCGATCGACGTCGGCCTGTTCATCAACGGCAGCGACTGGCAGCTCGACACGTTCATCATCGGCGCGGACGCCGCGGAGGCCGTCCCTCGCGGCATCCGCGACCCGACGATCAGTTTCGAGGACGGCACCGCCCTCGTCGACGCCGGGTGCAACACCGGGTCGGTGCGCTACACGACGTCGGGCGACCAGATCACGTTCGACGGGCTCGATCTCACGGAGAACAGCTGTGACGGCGTCGCCGAGAGCGTCGAGCGGCAGTTCGTGCAGGCCCTGGCCGGCACGGCGACGGTGGAACTGGACAACGGGATCCTCATCCTCGTCGTCGACGGTCAGCGGCTCGTCTTCTTCCCGGACTGATCACGTGCGGGCTCGGCTCGCAACCAAGTTGCTCGCCTCACCTGCCGAGCTCGCCGCCTCCGCTTCGCTTCGGCGTCTCACCCACCTCGTCGTCGCGACGGGTTGACCGTGCGGGCTCGGCTCGCAACCAAGTTGCTCGCCTCACCTGCCGAGCCGCGCGGTCCGTCCGGGCCGGACAGCGGGTAAACAGTCGTGATGCCGGTGATGCCGCCGCCTGCGCCCGGCGTGCAGCCGCGACCGCCTGCTCCGCCTGGTGCGGTGCCCCGCCGGGGGTGGCCGGTGGTGGTGATCGCCGGGATTGCCGCCCTGGCTGCAGGATTCGGTGGGGCTCTGCTCGGCGTTGCGCTCGACGACGGCGATGACGAACCAACCGACGCCGTGACCAGTGCGACCGTCGTGCCGGCCCGGCGGGTCAACGGGCAGGAGTTGTCGGTGTCCGAGGTGGCCGCCGCGGTCGGTCCGTCGGTCGTGACGATCAGCGTTGACATCGAGGCGGGGGTGACCGGCGAAGCCGTTGGGACCGGCCTGGTCGTCTCACCCGACGGTGAGATCCTCACGAACGCCCACGTCGTTGTTGACGCTTCCGAGATCCGGGTCCGCCTCGCGGGGGACACGGAGCCGACGGAGGCGCAGCTCATCGCCCTGGACGTCGGCAACGACCTTGCCCTCCTGAAGATCAACGGTTCCAACCTCCCCGTCGCGCCGTTCGCCCCCGCCGGCCAGGTGGCCCTCGGGGACGAGGTCGTCGCCATCGGGTTCGCCCTCGACCTGGACGGCGACCCGTCGGTGACGCTCGGCATCGTGTCGGCGCTGGATCGCACGTTGATCACCCAGAACGAGGGCGCCCTGGACGGGCTGATCCAGACCGACGCCGCCATCTCGTCCGGCAACAGCGGTGGACCTCTCGTCGACGCCAGTGGTCGCGTTGTCGGCATCAACACGGCGGTCGCCCGCAGCGACGTCTCGACGGCTGCCACCAACGTCGGCTTCGCCATCGCCATCGAGGAGGTCGAGACCGTGCTCGCCACCCTCCGCGAGCAGGGCGAGGGCGACCCGCGGCTCGAAGGGTTCCTCGGCGTGATCCTCGGCGAGCGCAACGACGGCGGCCAGGGCGCAGTGATCACGCGGATCTCGGAGGATTCTCCGGCCGTCCGAGGCGGGGCTGGAGACCGGGGACGTCGTGATCTCGGTCGACGAGTCGACGACAGATGGCGTCGCCGGCGTGATCGCCGCCGTCCGCGACCGGGAACCCGGCGACGAGGTCGAGGTCGTCGTCGTCCGCGACGGCGAGGAGCAGCGCTTCAGCATCGTGCTGGCCGAGCGCCCGCCGGATTCGAGCGTCCCGGACTGATCGTCCCGGCAGAACCCAGGCGCTCTGTCCGGACCCAGTCGTTCCGTCCGTAGCAACCGACCGGATATCGGCACGGCGACGGCGCACGCATCGGCGCCGGTTGCCACGGACAGAACGTTCAGAGCCAGGCTGGTTGGCGGGGCCCGGCGCCTGCCGATACGATCGTCCAGCCCGGAACACTTCGCAACCGAAGTCCGTGTGCGCCCGGTGACGGGGACCGCACGGCGACAACTCAATCCTGGTGCTCCGCCGGCCAGCGGCCTGCGGAGCACTTGCATGACCGGCCCTCAGGCCGCTCGGGATCACAGCAAGGAACCAGCCGCCATGGCAACCACCGCGATCGTCGGCGAGAAAGTCGGCATGAGCCAGAAGTGGGTCGATGACCGGATCGTGCCGGTCACGGTCCTGCGCGTCCAGCCCATGCGCGTCGTCCAGGTCAAGACGCCCGAGCGTGACGGGTACAGCGCCTTGCAGGTGACCTACGGGCACCGTGATGCCAAGAAGCTCAACAAGCCCGAAGCCGGCCACTTCGCCAAGGTGTCGGTCGATCCGGGCGATCGCCTCGTCGAGCTGCGACTCGAGGACGTCGATGGCTACCAGGTCGGCCAGGAGATCCTCGTCGACACCGTCGCTGCCGGGTCCAAGGTCGACGTCACGGCCGTCAGCCGCGGCAAGGGCTTCGCCGGGACGATGAAGCGCCACAACTTCCGGGGTCAGGGCGCCAGCCACGGCAACCACAAGCACCACCGGGCACCCGGGGCGATCGGCTCCTGCGCCTTCCCGGCCCGTGTGTTCAAGGGCATGCGGATGGCCGGCCAGATGGGGCACCAGCAGGTCACGACGCTGAACCTCGAGGTCGTGGAGTCGGACCCGGAGCGCAACCTGCTGCTGGTCAAGGGTTCGGTGCCCGGCCCGAACGGCGGCGTCGTCCTCGTCCGCAACGCCGCCAAGCAGCCGGCGAAGGAGTCCTGATGGCCGAGATCACGTTGAAGACAACGGCCGGTCGTGACGCCGGGAGCGTCGAGCTCGATGACTCCGTGTTCGGGATCCGGCCGAACGTGTCGGTGATGCACCAGGTCGTCACGGCCCAGCTGGCCCACCGCCGGGCCGGCACGCACAGCACGAAGACGCGCAGCGAGGTCCGCGGCGGAGGCGCCAAGCCGTACCGGCAGAAGGGCACGGGCAACGCCCGACAGGGATCGACGCGGTCGCCGCAGTTCGCCGGCGGTGGCATCGCGCTCGGCCCCAAGCCGCGCTCGTACGTCCAGCGCACGCCGAAGAAGATGATCAAGCTGGCGCTGCGCTCGGCCCTGTCGGACCGTGCCTCCAGCGGCAAGGTCGTCGTGGTCGACGACTGGGCGTTCGGCGCACCGAAGACGAAGGACGCCAAGGCGGCGCTCGCCGCACTCGGCCTGGACGGGAGCGTCCTCGTGGTCGTCGAGAGCTTCGACACCGCAGTCGCCCGGTCGTTCCGCAACCTGCCCGAAGTGCAGCTGATCAAGTCCAGCGAGCTCAACGCGTACGACGTGCTGTGCAACGACTGGATCGTGTTCAGCGAGAGCAACCTGCCCAAGGGCGCGGCCGCGCCCGTCGTCGACGACGACGCTCCGCAGCGGGCGAGGAGCCAGGACCCGGCCGAGGGCGCTCGGGACACCGATGACGAGCGCGAGGACGAGCCGATCGTCCACTCCGAGGAACCCGCCGAAGGCCCCCGCGACGACGACAGCGTGCCGGCGAGCGATGAGGCCGCGGACGCAGCCGCTTCGGCCGGTACCGCAGCGAGCGCGGTGCCCGAAGCCGGCGAGGGAAGCGCCAGCGACGAGCCGGAGTCGAGCGAGCCGGAGGCGAGCGAGACCGATATTGCGGCCAGCGACGAGCCGGAGTCTCCTGAGCGAGTTTCGAGCGAAGGAGACCATTCAGCATGAAAGATCCGCGCGACATCATCCTCGCCCCGGTCGTCTCCGAGAAGTCGTACGCACTGATGGAGGCCGGCGTCTACACGTTCAAGGTGCACCCGTCGGCGAGCAAGCCTGAGATCCGCGACGCCGTCGAGTCCATCTGGGGCGTCGAGGTCCGCAAGGTCAACACGCTGAACCGCAAGGGCAAGCGCCGCCGCACGCGCGGCACCAACCGCACCGGCTCCAAGCCGGACACGAAGCGGGCCATCGTCACCCTGGTAGCGGGCGAGATCCCGCTGTTCGAGAACTGAGGTCGTCGTGGGTATTCGTTCCCGCAAGCCGACGAGCCCAGCTCGGCGCTTCCAGACCGTCTCGGACTTCTCCGAGATCACGAAGTCGAAGCCCGAGAAGTCGCTGGTCGGTCCCAAGCCGAAGACCGGAGGCCGCAACGTCCACGGCCGCATGACGTCGCGCCACCGCGGCGGCGGCCACAAGCAGCGGTACCGCATCATCGACTTCAAGCGGATCAAGGACGGTGTGACGGCGAAGGTCGCGGCGATCGAGTACGACCCGAACCGCACCTGTCGCATCGCGCTGCTCCACTACGCCGACGGCGAGAAGGCCTACATCCTGGCGCCGCGTGGGTTGCAGGTCGGCGACCACGTCGAGAGCGGCCAGGGTGCCGACATCAAGCCGGGCAATGCCCTGCCGCTGCGCTACATCCCCGTCGGCACGACCGTGCACAACGTCGAGCTCCGTCCGGGACAGGGCGGCAAGATCGGTCGGTCGGCCGGGATCGCCGTCCAGCTCGTCGCCAAGGACGGCGACTTCGCCACGCTTCGCATGCCCTCCACCGAGATGCGTCGCGTGCTGATCGACTGCCGGGCCACCGTCGGCGAGGTCGGCAATGCCGAGCACGAGCTGATCAAGGTCGGCAAGGCCGGTCGCAACCGCTGGAAGGGTGTCCGGCCGCAGACCCGTGGTGTCGCCATGAACCCGGTCGATCACCCGCTCGGTGGTGGCGAGGGTCGCTCCTCGGGTGGCCGCCCGGCCGTGTCGCCGTGGGGCAAGCCGGAGGGCCGCACCCGCGACAAGACGAAGCCCTCGCAGAAGCTCATCATCCGCCGGCGTCGCACCGGTAAGGGTCGGAGGTAATTCAACTATGTCGCGCAGCCTGAAGAAGGGCCCCTTCGTCGACGACCACTTGCTGCGCAAGGTCGACGCCCAGAACGCCGTCGGCGAGCGTCGGGTCATCAAGACCTGGTCCCGCCGCTCCACGATCATCCCCGAGATGGTCGGCCACACGATCGCCGTCCATGACGGCCGCAAGCACGTGCCGGTGTACGTGACCGAGTCGATGGTCGGCCACAAGCTCGGCGAGTTCAGCCCGACCCGCACGTTCCGGTTCCACGCCGGACAGGAGAAGGGCGCGAAGGGACGACGCTGATGGTGGGACCGAAGCTCAATGACGGCGCGCTGCTCGTCGACGACGACCGCGTGGTCACGAAGGCAACCGCCAAGTACCTGCCGCGGCTCGGCCTCGAAGGCGCGGCGAGGTGCTCGACCTCATCCGCGGTCTCGACGTGCGTCGCGCCGACGAGGTGTTGCAATTCACGACGCGTGACGTCGCGCAGGACATCCGCAAGGTGTTGACCAGCGCCGTCGCCAACGCCGTGCACAACGACGAGCAGGACCCCGACGAGCTGTTCGTGCTCGCCTGCTACGCCGACGAGGGTCCGACGCTGCGCCGGTTCCGGCCGCGAGCCAAGGGCCGGGCGACGCGGATCCGCAAGCGCACGTGCCACATCACGGTCGTCGTCGCTCGCCTGAGCGATGACCGTCTCGACGTGCTGCAGGCGCGCCAGGAGGCTCGTCAGGCGGCAGGTCGCCGTCGCCCAGGCGGGACCGTCCGCTCGCGGCGTGACCGGGTCGAGCGCAGCCGTACTCGCGCCCAGGCGCTCCGGGAAGATGGCGAGGCGGCCGACACGACGGAGTTGCCGGAGGAGACGCCGGCCGCCGACGAAGGTGCTGTCGACGAGACCGAGGTGGTTGCCGACGAGGTCGCGGATGAAGTTGCGGAAGCCGATGAGATCGCAGACGAGGTTGACGAGACCTCCGACGAAACCGCCGATGAGCCCGAGCTTCCCGACGGCGCCGTGACGGCCCCGGAGGACGGGTCAATCCCCGAGGGCTATCCGATCAAGGGCAACGCCAACTCGATGCTGTACCACCAGCCGGGCGGGCGCTACTACGACGTGACCATCGCCGAGGTGTTCTTCGACACCCCCGAGCACGCAGAGGCTGCTGGCTACGCAGCTCCTGCGTCGGAAGAGAGCTGAGTTCATGGGTCAGAAGATCAACCCGTACGGGTTCCGCCTCGGCGTGACCACCGACTGGAAGTCGCGTTGGTTCAGCGAGCGCCAGTACAAGGAGTACCTCACCGAGGACTGGAAGATCCGCGAAGCGATCATGCGTCGCATGGAGTCGGCGGCGATCTCGCGAATCGAGATCGAGCGGACCCGTGACAAGGTCCGCGTCGACGTCCACACCGCCCGTCCCGGCATCGTGATCGGCCGTCGCGGTGCGCAGGCCGACGAGCTGCGGGCGATCATCACGAAGATCACCGGCAACCCGAAGGTGCAGCTGAACATCGTCGAGATCAAGAGCCCCGAGCTCGACGCCGCGCTGATCGCCCAGGGCGTCGCCGACCAGCTGGCCAACCGCATCGCCTTCCGTCGAGCCATGAAGCGGGCCGTGCAGAACGCGCAGCGGGCCGGAGCGCTCGGCATCCGCGTGCAGTGCTCGGGTCGACTGGGAGGCGCCGAGATGAGCCGCACCGAGTGGTACCGCGAGGGTCGTGTCCCGTTGCACACGTTGCGTGCCGACATCGATTACGGCTTCCGCGAGGCGCGCACCGGCAGCGGCCGCGTCGGCGTGAAGGTCTGGCTCTACAAGGGCGACATCCTCCCGTACAAGTCGGCCACTGACGACAAGATCGCGCGCGAGGCGGCGATGGCCGTCGGCGAGACCTCCGGGCAGGCCGGCGAGCCGCGGCGGGTCGTGTCGTCGGCTGCCCGCCGCCAGGCCGAGCCGGAGCCCGAGACGCAGCCGTTGCTCAAGGAAGCCGATCCCGAGCTCGAGAAGCTGCTCGACGAGGAAGAGGCCATCACCCGCCGGACCCACGACGGTCACGAGACGCCCCACTTCCGTGGAGAGGACTGAGAGGGCCACGCCATGTTGATGCCCCGCAAGGTCGCCCACCGCAAGCACCAGCGCGGCCGGACCAAGGGTCTGGCGTCTGGTGGGACAGAGATCGCCTTCGGCGAGTACGGGATCCAGGCCCTCGAGCCGGGTTGGCTCACTGCCCGCCAGATCGAGGCAGCCCGTATCGCCATGACTCGCGCCATCAAGCGCGGCGGGAAGGTCTGGATCAACGTCTTCCCCGACAAGCCGGTGACCAAGAAGCCGGCCGAGACCCGCATGGGTTCCGGCAAGGGCAACCCCGAGCTGTGGGTCGCCGTCGTGAAGCCAGGCCGCATCCTCTTCGAGCTCTCGTTCCCCAACGAGGAGCAGGCCAGGATCGCCATGAACAAGGCGATCCAGAAACTGCCGATGAAGGCTCGCGTGATCAGCCGAGAGGACTCCATCTGATGGCCGTTCATTGCGTTCCCCGGCCACGCAGGCCGTTGGTAGCCGCTCCCTCGCTGGCGCTCGGTCGCTCGCATCGACTGGAGGGCTCCCATGGCGCGTAAGTCCAACGACCTCGCCGAGATGGACCTCGGCACCCTGATCGACGAGCTGCGCGACACGAAGCAGGAGGCGCTGAACCTGCGCTTCCGCAACGCCACCGGCCAGCTCGACAACACCGCAGAGATCAAACGGGTGCGTCGCCAGATCGCCCGCATCAACACCTTCATCCGCCAGCGCGAGATCGAAGAGGCAGCGAAGTCATGAGTGAAGACGAACTGAATGCGGCCGGCGAAGGCGCTGGAGCGCCCGCCGTGCCGAACCGGGAACAGGCCTCCGAACGACGCGGCCCGGATGCGGCCGGCGAAGGCGCTGGAGCGCCCGCCGTGCCGAACCGGGAACCAGCCTCTGAACGAAGCGGCTCGGCATCGTCCCGTGCCGCTCGTAAGACACGAGAGGGTGTGGTCGTCTCGAGCGGCATGGACAAGACGGCCGTCGTGGCCGTCATCGAGCGCGTTCGCCATCCGAAGTACAACAAGTTCGTCCTGCAGACGAAGCGGCTCTACGCCCACGACGAGGCGAACGACGTCCACGTCGGGGACCGGGTGCGAGTGATGGAGACCCGGCCGCTGTCGAAGACGAAGCGCTGGCGAGTGACCGACGTCCTGGAGCGAGCGAGGTAGCCCCATGATTCAGCAGGAATCCAGGCTCCGCGTCGCCGACAACAGCGGCGCCAAAGAGGTCCTCGTCATCAAGGTGCTCGGTGGCACGCGCCGCCGCTACGCCTCGATCGGCGACATCTTCGTCGGCACCGTCAAGGACGCAATCCCGGGCGCCGGCGTCAAGAAGGGCGAGGTCGTCAAGTGCGTCG
Organism: uncultured Acidimicrobiia bacterium; assembly: GCA_963774125.1. GTDB lineage: Bacteria > Actinomycetota > Acidimicrobiia > Acidimicrobiales > Ilumatobacteraceae > JALZMG01. The sequence goes on along the minus strand of CAVZDR010000005.1, from coordinate 808,648 downwards.
TCGTCCGCACGAAGAAGGAGAAGCGCCGTCCCGACGGCAGCTACATCCGCTTCGACGAGAACGCCGCCGTGCTGATCAAGGACGACCACACGCCGCGTGGCACGCGCATCTTCGGCCCGGTGGGCCGCGAGCTCCGCGACCGCCGCTTCATGCGAATCGTGTCATTGGCACCAGAGGTCTTGTGATGTTTCGGCTCGCAACCAGAGGTTGCTCACCGAGCTCGATGAGCCGGCGTGCCCCCGGCACCGAAGTTCACAGCCGATCGACCGGCGGAGCCGGATCGATCGGCGGGTGGGGGGCTCCGGCAGGAGCCTCTGCCCCCCACACCCCCCGCCGCGTCGGAGGTACGCGATGAAACTGAGGAAGGGCGACACCGTCGAGGTGATCACCGGCAAGGACAAGGGCAAGCGGGGTGAGATCCAGCGCGTCCTGCCCGAGCGGAACAAGGTGCTCGTGACGAGCATCAACGTCGCCACGAAGCACGCCAAGCCGCGCCGGGCCAACGACCGCGCCGGGATCATCGACCGCGACATGCCGATCCATGCCAGCAACGTGATGCTCGTGCACAAGGGCAAGCGCGTGCGCGTCGGCTACGAGCTGCGCGACGGCAAGAAGGTCCGCGTGGCCAAGACCGGCAAGGGCAAGACCGAGGTCATCTCGTGAGCGAAAGTACGACATCGAATGCGGCCGGCGAAGGCGCTGGAGCGCCCGCCGTGGCGAACCAGGACTCCACCGCTGAACAACGCGGCCCAGGCACTGCCCTGATGGATCGCGCGGTTCCGCGCCTCAAGCAGCGCTACAACGACGAGATCAAGTCCCGGCTGCAGCAGCAGCTCAGCCTCGGCAACGTCATGCAGGTGCCGAGGCTGGAGAAGATCGTCATCAACATGGGCGTCGGCCGGGCGACGCAGCAGCCCTCGCTCCTCGAGGGCGCCGTCGCCGACCTCACGTCGATCGCGGGGCAGAAGCCGATCGTCACGAAGGCCAAGCACTCGATCGCCGGCTTCAAGCTGCGCGAGGGCCAGTCGATCGGCACCAAGGTGACCCTCCGCGGTGACCGCATGTGGGAGTTCCTGGACCGGCTGATCGCCGTCGCCATCCCGCGCATCCGTGACTTCCGCGGCCTCCCACCGAAGTCGTGGGACGGTCGAGGCAACTACACGTTCGGGCTGAACGACCAGACGGTCTTTCCCGAGATCGACTACGACAAGATCGACACGCCCCGCGGCATGGACATCACGATCGTCACCACGGCGACCGACGATGCCGCCGGTCGGGCGCTGCTGGATGCCTTCGGGTTCCCGTTCAGACAGACCGAGGATCCCAACGCACCCGTTGATGCGCGCCGCCGCCGTCGCGGTGGTCCTGTTCGCGGCAAGAGAAGGTGATCGAAATGGCGAAGAAGGCACTCGTCAACAAGGCGGCCCGCAAGCCGAAGTTCAAGGTCCGGGCGTACACACGCTGCCGCCGCTGCGGGCGGGCGCGCGCCGTCTACCGCAAGTTCGGGCTGTGCCGGGTGTGCCTGCGCGAGCTGGCCCACGCGGGTGAGATCCCCGGCCTCACGAAGTCGAGTTGGTGAGGGAGCAAGAACGAGATGATGACTGATCCCATCGCCGACATGCTGACGCGCGTGCGCAACGCCAACACGGCGATGCACGAAGAGGTCCGCATGCCGTCCTCGAAGCAGAAGGTCGCGCTTGCCGACGTCCTGCACCGCGAGGGCTACATCGGCGGCTACGAGGTCGCGCCGTCGCCGAAGGGTGTCGGCGACGTCCTGACGATCAAGATGAAGTACTCACCCGATCGTGACCGCACGATCTCGGGTCTGCGCCGAGTCTCGACCCCCGGCCTGCGCGTGTACCGCAAGGCCGACAGCGTGCCGCGCGTCCTCGGTGGCCTCGGTGTCGCCGTCCTGTCCACGTCCCACGGACTGATGACCGACCGCGAGGCTCGCCGTCGCAAGGTCGGCGGCGAAGTCCTCTGCTACGTCTGGTGAGGTCCTGAGATGTCACGCATCGGTCAAGCTCCGATCACCATTCCAAACGGCGTCGACGTGACGATCAGCGGCCGCGACATCACCGTGAAGGGTCCGCGCGGCGAGCTGTCGCGCAAGCTGCCACCCGACATCTCGGTGCGCCAGGACGACGGCCAGCTGCTCGTCACGCGCCCCGATGACGAGCGTGAGCATCGGGCGCTGCACGGGCTCACGCGCAGCCTCGTCAACAACATGGTCGTCGGCGTGACCGACGGCTTCCGCAAGCAGCTCGAGATCGTCGGGGTCGGCTATCGCGCCGAGGCCCAGGGGCCCGAGGCCATCCGCTTGGCGCTCGGCTTCAGCCACCCCGTCAACGTCCGTGCGCCGGAGGGCATCTCGTTCGAAGTGCCGGTGCCGACACAGATCGTCGTCAGCGGCATCGACAAGGAGGTCGTCGGCCAGGTCGCCGCCGAGATCCGCTCGATCCGCAAGCCCGAGCCGTACAAGGGCAAAGGCGTCCGCTACCAGGGCGAGCGCGTGCTGCGCAAAGCCGGCAAGGCTGGAAAGAAGTAGTCATGGCTGACATCGCTCACGTCCGCCGGGAGTCGCGCCTGCGGCGCCACCGGCGGGTGCGCAAGAAGCTGCACGGAACGGCTGAGCGCCCGCGCCTCGCCGTGCACCGGTCGAACAAGCACGTCGTTGCGCAGGTGATCGACGACGACACCGGCCGCACGCTCGTCGCCGCTTCGACGGTCGAGACCGATCAGCGCAGCACCGGCTCGGGGTCGACCGTGGCGGCCGCTTCTCGCGTCGGCGCACTCATCGCCGAGCGAGCGAAGGCCGCCGGCATCGACCGTGTGGTGTTCGACCGCGGCGGTTTCCTCTACCACGGCCGCATCGCTGCACTGGCGGACGCGGCTCGCGACGCAGGTCTGGAGTTCTAGATGGCCGTCCATTGCGTTCCCCGGCCACGCAGACCGCGGCTGGCCGCGCCTTCGCTGGCGCTCAGTCGCTCGCATCTTCGATCGGAGTTCTAGATGGCCTATTCCACAAGTCAACAGCGCGACTCGGAGCAGTCCGAGGGCGGTCTCCGTGAGTCACGCGTGATCACCATCAACCGCGTCGCCAAGGTCGTGCGCGGCGGTCGGCGCTTCTCGTTCACGGCGCTCGTCGTGATCGGTGACGCCAACGGCCGGGTCGGGCTCGGCTACGGCAAGGCCAAGGAGGTGCCCCTCGCCATCCAGAAGGGGACCGAAGAGGCCAAGCGCAACCTGTTCGACGTCCCGCTCGCCGGCAGCACGATTCCCCATCCGGTGATCGGGGTGACCGGCGCCGGGCGGGTGTTGATGAAGCCGGCTGCTCCCGGTACTGGTGTCATCGCCGGCGGCGCCGCCCGCATCATCCTCGAGGAAGCCGGGATCCACGACGTCCTCTGCAAGTCGCTCGGCTCTGCCAACCACATCAACGTGGCGCGAGCGACAGTCGCGGGGCTCAAGGCGTTGCAGCGACCGGATGAGGTGGCGGCCCGGCGTGGCCTGGTGGCCGAGGAGTTCGTGCCGAAGGGGATGCTCGAGGCCTACAACGAGCGCCAGCGGCGCCGGACGCGTCCAGAGGCCGACGATGGATGACAAGACGATCATCGTGACCCAGGTCCGCTCCGGCCATGGCACGAAGCCGAAGACGCGCGGAACGCTGCGAGCCCTCGGCCTCGGTCGGATCGGTCGCTCGAACACGCTCCCCGATCGTCCCGAGATCCGGGGAATGATTGCCCGCGTTCCGCACCTCGTGACTGTCAAGGACTTGGGCGACGACACGAAAGCCGATGACTGATGCGCGTTGACGAACTCTCCCCACCTCGCGGCTCCCGCCGCGCCCGCCGGCGCCTCGCCCGCGGCATCGGCGGCAAGGGCGGCAAGACCGCCGGCCGTGGCACCAAGGGACAGAAGGCACGCAACACCGTCCCTCGCGGGTTCGAGGGCGGTCAGATGCCGCTGAAGCAGCGCGTCCCGAAGCTGAAGGGCTTCAACAACCCGTTCCGCGTCGAGTACCACGCCATCAACCTCGACACGTTGCAGGAGCTGTCCGGGATTGTCGATGGTGGTGTCGTCGACCCGCAGGTGCTCATCGACCACGGGCTGCTGCGCAAGGACGCCTTCGTGAAGATCCTCGCCAGGGGCGAGCTCTCGGCCAAGCTCGACGTCACCGCCCATGCCGTCTCCAAGGCCGCTGAGGCCGCGATCACGGCGGCGGGCGGTACGGTGACGCTCGTCCCCCTTCCGTTCCGTGCTGAGAATCGAGCGGGACGCCCACCCGTCAAAGGGAACCAATTCACGAACAGGTGATCGGACGCTCCCGAGCTCCGTCCCGTCAGACAGGATCCTGCTGAGTGCTCTCCAATCTGAAGAACGTCTTCAAGATCCCGGACCTCCGGAACAAGATTCTGTTCACGGTCGGGATGATCGTCATCTACCGGTTCGGTGTGGCGATCAGAGTGCCGGGCATCGATCCGCTGGCAGTGGATCAGATCCGATCGGCCGCCAACACGCAGGGGGCGCTGGGGTTCCTCAACCTGTTCTCCGGCGGCGGGTTCGAGAGCTTCTCGATCTTCGCCCTCGGGATCATGCCGTACATCACCGCGAGCATCATCATGCAGATCCTCGGCGTGGTGATCCCCAAGCTGGAAGAGCTCCAGCAGCAGGGCGCGGTGGGGCAGCGCAAGATCACGCAGTACACCCGCTACGTCACGATCGCCCTGGCCACCCTGCAGGCCACCGGCCTGGTGTTCATCTTCGGGACCGGACGAGGCACCGCCTTCTTCTCGGCCGCCGCCGCGGCGCCTGATGTCCCGCTGCTGCCGGACGGCATCTGGCCTCGCGGCTACCTCGTCATCCTCACGTTGGTCGCCGGCACGGCGCTCCTCATGTGGATCGGCGAGCTGATCAGCCAGCGCGGCATCGGCAATGGCATGTCGATGGTCATCTTCGCCTCGGTGGTCTCGGGTCTGCCCTACGGCTACTGGTCGATCATCGAGGTCAACAAGTGGATCTGGTTCGTCCTGATCGTGCTCCTGACCCTGGCCATCATCGTCTCCGTCGTGTTCGTCGAGCTCGGCCAGCGCCGGATCCCGGTGCAGTTCGCCAAGCGAGTGGTCGGCCGGCGCATGTACGGCGGGCAGAACACCTACATCCCGCTCAAGGTGAACCAGTCGGGCGTCATCCCGATCATCTTCGCCAGCTCGATCCTGCTGCTGCCGGTCATCCTCTCGAACGTCCTGGGCAGCGGCGAGGGCTGGCGGGGGACGGTCGCCGACTGGGTCGACGAGTACATCATCAACAGCCAGAACCTCGTCTACATGACGCTGTTCGCGGCGTTGATCATCGCCTTCGCCTACTTCTACAACTCGATCGCCTTCGACCCGGTGCGCCAGGCCGACCAGATCCGTCGCCAGGGCGGATTCATCCCCGGCGTGCGTCCCGGTCCGCAGACCGAGCGCTACCTGGCCAAAGTGGTCAACCGGATCACGCTGCCCGGCGCCGTCTTCATCGCCGTCATCGCCATCCTGCCCTACCTGCTGCTGTGGGCCGCCGGCATCAACACGTTCGGTTTCGCGGGGACGAGCATCCTGATCGCCGTGGGCGTGGCACTCGAGCTGATGCGCCAGATCGACAGCCAGCTGATGCTGCGCAACTACGAGGGGTTCCTGAAATAGTGCGTTCCCCGGCCACGCAGGCCGGCGTGCCGGCACCCTCAGCTGGCGCGCCGGGTGTCGACCTCTGCGCGAGTGAGTCGTGATCCCGGGTGCTCGGATCATCATTCTCGGCCGCCAGGGGGCCGGCAAAGGGACGCAGTGCGTGCGGCTGTCGCGCCACTACGTCGTGCCGCACATCTCGACCGGCGACATGCTGCGGGCCGCCGTGCGTGAGCGCACGGAGGTCGGCATGGCGGCCAAGGAGATCATGGACTCCGGGGGTCTCGTCGGCGACGACATCATGATCGCCATCGTCGACCACCGGCTGCGCCGGCCCGACGCCGAGACCCGCGGCTACATCCTGGACGGCTTCCCCCGCAACGTCGCCCAGGCGGAGGCGCTGGACAAGATCACCGTCGATCGACCCCTCCATGTCGTCATCGACCTCGACGTGCCACGGGACGTGGTGCTGGCCCGCATCTCGGCGCGCCGGGTGTGCCGCGACTGCGGGACGAACTACACGGCGACCGGCCTCGAGCGCCAACCGTGGATCTGCGAGGTGTGTGGAGGCGACGTGCGCCAGCGCGCCGACGACACACCCGAGGCGGTGAACCGCCGCCTCGACCTGTACGAGTCGCAGACCGAGCCGCTGATCGAGTTCTACGACGCCCAGGAGCGTCTCGAGGTGATCGACGGGGTCGGCCACCCGGACGACGTCTTCCGGCGGCTGACACTGGCCATCGACGCCACCACCCAAGCGCGAAGTGTGACCTGAGCGCCCTGATGTCGGGCCGCTGAGGTCACCGTTCGGGCTCAGCGTGACGCAAACGTCGGGTCGATGGCGAGCTCCTGCGCTTGCTGGTGGAGTAGGTGCATGCCGAGCCGCTGGGTGATCTCGGCAACGTCCGCCAGCAGCTGGTCAGCGCGTTCATGGTCGCCGGGACCACACCGTTCGAGCAACGCGCGGGCATGCCAGTACTCCGTGCGGGCTGCCAGCGGCGGGAACCCGGCGGCGCGTTCGAGCTGCGCCGCGGCCGAGTAGGCAGCATCGGCTTCGTCAAGCCGCCCGAGCACGGCGAGCAGGTGTCCGACACTGCGGTCGCCGGCGCCCTCGATCGAGGCGCCGGGGAGCACCAGGAGGACCTGACCGGACCAGGGCCGAACGAACGTCAAGGCGCTCGCTGCCCTGGTCGCATCCCCGAGCAGGCGGCACGCCTCGGCGACGTGACGGACTGCGAGTGGTGCCGTCGGACGACCTGACGAGAACAGCTCCGCATCGTCGAGATCGTGCAGGACGGCGATCGCCTCGTCCCGGCGCTGCGCCTGAGCGAGCGCCGTCACCAGCATGGCCCGCCACTCGGGCACGGTCACGCCGAGGGAGTCGATGTTCTCGAGCGCGGCGATCACCTCCTCGAGTCGCCCCTCCTCCAGGCGGACGGCGACGACCTGCGCCCCGAACCGCAGCTGCACGAGCCGGCTGTTCCCCGCGTACATGGCTGCCTCCGCGGCGATGCGCTTGGCGTCGCCGAACTGACCGCGCGCCGATGCGAGGGCTGATTCGATGATGAGTGCGGCGTTCATCGCCAGCCGCTCGCCACTGCGCTCCGCTTCCTCGCGTGCCACGCGGAGATACCGCTCGGCATCGGCGGTCCTCCCGAGGCGGATCAGGACACGGGCGAGGTCACGCAGCTCACCGGCCGTCTCGATGGTGAGATCTGCACCGTGCGCAGCGCGCAGCGCGACGAGCTCGCGCGCATCCTCCAGGATTCGCTGCAGATCCCCGGCGCCATACTCCGCCGACGACAGGCGCGAACGCAGTGCGGAGCCAAGGGCCGTGGCGTCGCCGAGGCGACGGGCCATCGCGACGGCCTCATCGGCCATGCGCTGGTCACCCGGCGTCAGCGTGCTCAGATCACCACCCATCCAGGGGACGGCGCGCCAGCCGAGTGCCGCCGCGCGCAGCGATGAGTCACCCGGCGGAAGCAGCTGGAGGAGGTTGTCGACGAGGTCGCGGAACTCGTCGGGCGGGCGAACTCGGATCATCTGCACGTAGCCACGGAGTGCCTCGTACATCCGATCCGGATCACCGTTGTCGTTGGCGATGACAGCGGCCTCCAGCCACGGCTCGTGGGCCACGTCCGCCTCTGCGAGGGCGTTCAGTGCGGCGCCGAGGGAGATCAGGGTGCGGTAGCGAAGATCGGTGCTCGCGCGGGCGACCGGTCGAGGGCCCCGAGCGCGGTGCGGAAGTGGTCCGCCGCCTCCTCGAAGCCGAGCGTCGACATGGCCTCGTCGCCGGCCTCCAGGGATGCGCGGACCACCATCACCGGGTCGCCGAAGTCGGCACCTGCGGCGAAGTGATGGGCGACGGCGCCGACCTGATCCGGGTCGATGGGCCAGAGTTGGAGGGCCTCGGCGACCCGCCAGTGCAACCTCGCAATCGCCGTTCCGGACAGTTCGTCGAGCGTCGTGTGGCGCACGAGGGCGTGGACGAACGTGGAACCGCCCTGGGCTTTCCTCCCGAATGAGGCCGGCGGCGCGCGCTTTCGTCGAAGGCGTCGACCGTCGCGTCCACATCGCCCCCCGTCACGGTTCGCACGGTCCTGTCGTCGAAGGACAAGCCGCAAACGGCGGCGACGTCGAGCGCTCGGCGCGTCGGTCCGGCGAGGCTCGCCAGCCGACGACGGATCACGGCCCGTACGCCGTGGGGCACGCCGACTGCGTCCAGCTCAGCGGACGTCAGCCAGGTGCCCGTCTCGCTGCGCACGAAGGCGACGTCGTCGAGATGGGTCAGCAGGGCGCCGAGGAAGAACGGGTTGCCGTCGGTCTCGCGATGCAGCCGGTCGGCCAGCGCCGCCGGCGGGGCAGCTCCTGCCCGGGCCGTGATGAGCTCGGCGACCGCGTCGGTGCTCAGACCGGCGAGCTCGAGGACGTGGATCGTCCTCCCGGTGCCGACGTCGCCGAAGGCCTCCGCTGGATCGATGTTCGCGGCGGACCGTCGCCAGCAGCGCGACGCCTGGAACGTCCTGACGGACGAGGTGGTCGAGCAGCAGGCGGGTCGACGGTTGGGCCCATTGGAGGTCGTCGACGACGACGAGCAAGGGCTGATCAGCTGCCATGGTCCGGACGAGCCACGCAACCGCCTCGAAGAGTCGCCACCGCTGTGCTTCCGCGTCTCCGGCGGCCGGTGGAGCCGGTCGGGAGCGCGCCACGGACGCCGAGCGCCGGCCAGAGGTGTGTGAGCTCGCCACCGAGCGGCCCGAGCAATCGGTCGAGTGCGGCCTCTGGGAACGACGTGACCCACGGGCCGAACGCATCGACCACCGGTTGGTACGGCGGAGCGAGACCCTCGTTGCAACGACCGTGGAGCACCCGGAACCCTCGTCCGCTGGCCGCTACCGCTGTCGCTGCCGCCAGCCTCGTCTTGCCGACACCTGGCTCCCCGACGACGAGCACGGTTGCGGTACCGCCTGTGGCGACCGGCTCCAGCGTCGACATGAGGCGATCGAGCTCCTGTCGTCGACCGAGGCACGGGGCATCGGCCGCCTGCTCGAGCGGCGCCGGAAGCGAGGCCCGGACGCGTGTCGTCCAGGAGCTCGAACACCTCGACGGGTTCCTCGAAGCCTCGCAGCAGCCGCTCGCCCACCGAGCGGAGCCGTCCACCGGCCCGACCCCGGCTCAGGTGCACCGTCGCGGCGGCCACGAGGACCGAGCCCCCCGCCGCCTCGGCGCACAGCCGGCTGGCCTCGATCGCCGCGGCGCCCATCCAGTCGTCGGCCTCCTTGACGAGGTCGCCGCTGCTGATACCGACGCGCAGGGCGTCGGGGGTGCCGGCAACGGTGAGGCGACGAGCGGCCGATTGCAGGGCCGAGGCGGCGTCGAGGGCTGCAACGGCGCTGGTGAACGTCGCCATCACCCCGTCGCCGACGCTCTTCACCACCGTCCCACCAGCGGTCGCGACGATCTGCCGGCTGGCCCGCTCGAGCTCAGCGGTCCGCTCGTCGGCCAGCGCATCGCCGACTCGCATGCGCCACGCCGTCGAGCCGACGAGATCGGTGAATAACACCGTCATCGTCTCCGGTCGACCACCCGGCATGCGCCACCGTACGTTTGACGCCGGCGGCCCAGCGAGCCCGATCTGCAGGGTGGGAGAACGTCCAGGTCCAGCTACGATTGAGTGCCGGTCTGTCCCCAGATCGGCTGTTTCGTTCGTCCGTGCCTCGCTCGCCATCTCCACTCCATGTGGGGTGGAACGGGGCCCAACACACCAGGTGAGGAGTCCGTCCTGCCCAAGCCCAAGGAAGACGCCATCGTGCTCGAGGGCACGATTCTGGAGTCGCTGCCCAACGCCATGTTCCGAGTCGAGCTCGACAACGGCCACAAGGTGTTGGCGCACATCTCCGGGCGGATGCGGATGAACTACATCCGGATCCTTCCCGGGGACAAGGTGCAGGTGGAGCTCACGCCGTACGACCTCACCCGAGGCCGCATCACCTATCGCTACAAATGAACGCAGCAGAGACGGCGCCATGAAGGTCCGACCCAGCGTCAAGAAGATGTGCGAGAAGTGCAAGGTGATCCGCCGGCACGGTCGCGTCATGGTCATCTGCGAGAACCCGCGCCATAAGCAGCGTCAGGGCTGAGGGGAGACAACACAGGTGGCACGCATCGCCGGCATCGACATCCCCCGCGAGAAGCGGTTGGAGATCTCGCTCACGTACATCTTCGGCATCGGCAAGCCGACGGCCCAGAAGCTGTGCGCCGACCTCGGCCTCGACCCGGACACCAAGGTGTCGGCCCTCACCGATGACGAGGTCTCCCGGATCCGGGCCTACGTCGACGAGAACCTGCGCATCGAGGGTGACCTGCGCCGCGACGTGCAGCAGGACATCAAGCGCAAGATCGAGATCGGGTGCTACCAGGGCATCCGTCACCGCAAGGGGCTGCCGGTGAACGGGCAGCGCACCCACACCAATGCCCGCACGCGCAAGGGGCCCAAGCGCACCGTTGCCAACAAGAAGAAGGCCGTGAGGAAGTAAGCGATGGCCAAGCCGAAGCCAGCAGGTCGTCGCCCCCGGCGCCGCGACCGCAAGAACGTCACCACCGGCGTGGTGCACATCAAGAGCTCGTTCAACAACACGATCGTCTCGATCACCGACCCCGAGGGGAACGTCATCGCGTGGGCGTCGTCCGGCGGGGTCGGCGTACAAGGGCTCGCGCAAGTCGACGCCGTTCGCCGCCCAGCTGGCTGCCGAGCGGGCTGCCCGAGCGGCCATGGAGCACGGTCTGCGCCGCGCCGAGGTGCAGGTCAAGGGCCCCGGCTCTGGCCGTGACACCGCCGTGCGCTCGATCCAGAACACCGGCATCGAGGTGACCTCGATCAAGGATGTGACGCCCGTCCCCCACAACGGCTGCCGGCCGCCGAAGCGCCGGAGGGGTTGATCATGGCTCGGTACACCGGTCCCAAGGTGCGGCTCTCCCGCCGCCTCGGCACGAACATCTTCGAGAACGAGAAGGGTCGCCGGGCGCTCGAGCGCCGCCGTTCCCGCCGGGCGCCCACGGCCGCACCCGCCGGCGCAACAGTGGCAGCGAGTACCTGATCCAGCTGCAGGAGAAGCAGAAGGCGAAGTACATCTACGGCGTCCTCGAGCGGCAGTTCCGTCGCACCTACGACGAGGCCAACCGACTGGCCGGGCCGACCGGCGAGAACCTGCTGCGCCTGCTCGAGCTGCGCCTCGACAACGTCGCCTACCGCGCCGGCTGGGCGTCCACCCGGCCGCAGGCTCGGCAGTTCGTCAACCACGGTCTCGTGTGGGTCAACGGCAAGCGGGTCGACATCCCGAGCTACCGCGTGCGCAAGGGCGACGTCGTCGTCGCTGTCGCCGAAGGCCCGCAACATGATCGTGATCCAACACAACATCGACACCCTCGACCGCTCGCTCGTCGGCTGGCTCGAGACGGGAGATGGCGGCAAGCAGGTCACCGTCCGCGACCTCCCGCAGCGCGACCACATCGACGTCCCCGTTCGCGAGCAGCTCATCGTCGAGCTGTACTCCAAGTAAGGAAGGACCCGCCCCCAATGCTGGTCATGCAGCGTCCCACCATCGAAGCCATCGGCGAAGAGTTGGGCAATCGGCAGCGTTTCGCCGTCGGCCCGCTGGAGCCGGGCTTCGGCCACACCCTTGGCAACTCGCTGCGCCGCACCCTGCTGTCGTCGATCCCCGGAGCGGCCATCACGATGGTCCGCTTCGACGACGCGTTCCACGAGTTCGACACGATCCACGGCGTCGCCGAGGACGTCACCGACATCATCCTCAACCTCAAGGACGTCGTCGTCACGTCGGAGTCGCCCGACCCGGTGACGTGTCGCATCGACGCCAAGGGCGCCGGTCCGGTGACCGCGGGCGACATCGAGTGCCCGGCCGACGTCGAGGTGCTCAACAAGGACCTCGTCGTCGCCACGCTCAACCAGAAGGGCCGCCTCGCCATCGACCTCACCGTCGAGCAGGGCCGCGGCTACTCCTCGAGCGACCGGGAGACCGAGAACCGCACGATCGGCGTGGTCCCGATCGACGCCATCTTCTCGCCGATCCGCCGGGTCACGTTCGAGGTCGAGCCGACCCGGGTCGAGCAGTCGACGAACTACGACCGCCTGGTGCTCGACATCGAGACCGACGGCTCGGTGACACCGGGCGAGGCGCTGGCCTCCGCCGGCGCCACGCTGCGCTCGCTGGCCGAGCTGGTGGCGTCGATGAGCGAGGAGCCGCAGGGCCTCGAGCTCGGCGAGGTCACCGACGCCGGCGCCAGCTCGCCGGACCTCGACCTCCCGATCGAGGACCTGGACCTCTCCGAGCGGCCGAGCAACTGCCTCAAGCGGGCCCAGATCAACACTGTCGGCGAGCTGCTCACGAAGACCGAGGACGACCTGCTGAACATCACCAACTTCGGGCAGAAGAGCCTGGACGAGGTGAAGCAGAAGCTCGACGAGCGCGGCCTGTCGCTGCGCGGCTGAGCCGGAGACCACGATGCCGACCCCACGCAAGTCCCGCTCGTTCGGCGGCAGCGCCGCCCACGAGCGGCTGATGATGGCCAACCTTGCCGCGTCGCTGTTCGCCGCCGAGGCGATCGTGACGACCGAGGCCAAGGCGAAGGCGCTGCGTCCGATCGCCGAGAAGCTGATCACCAAGGCCAAGAAGGCCCAGGACGAGGGACCGACGCGGGTCCACCGCATCCGCCAGATCCAGGGCTACCTCGGAGACCGCGAGATGACCCACAAGCTGGTCAACGACGTGGCTCCTCGCTACGTCGACCGCAACGGCGGCTACATCCGCATCCTCAAGCTCGGCGCCCGCCAAGGCGACAGCGCCGAGATGGCCCGCATCGAGCTCGTGTAGGCATTTCGCTCGACAACCGGAGGTTGCCGAGCGAGCTCGACGAGCGGCCTTCGGCCGCACCCAGTCGGATCGGCCGACCGGCCAAGCCGGACCGGCCGACGACGAGGGGTACCGCTGGAGCGTTCCCCCTCGTGCACCCCCTCTCCACCGGTCATTCGAGGTCGAGGTCGGCGTAGATGAGCGCATGGTCGCTCGCCGCGTGCACCTCGGCAGTCAGCGTCGGATAGAGCTCCCACGGGTCGTCGGTGCGTGGGCCGTGCCACACACCTTTGCGGAACACGGCGCCGCCGGTGACGTGGTCCCAGAGCGACGGTGAGAGCAGCACGTAGTCGAGCTTGCCGGGCTCGTTGCTGCCGCGGAACGGTGCCTCGACGTGGTCCGAAGTCGAACGTCGCGTGCGTGCTGATGTCGCGCAGATCGGTGTCCTGCAGCAACGGCGCCAGCGGCTCGCTGTCCGGGGTGTCGTTGAGGTCGCCCACCACTGCGACCGCATCGACGCCGCTCGCGCCCAGGCCGCTGTAGATCTCCGCCACGCGAGCGGCCTGGCGTCGTCGACGTCCGTTGCCGAGGCGGTCGCCCGGCTCGCTGTAGCCCTTCGACTTGAAGTGGTTGACGAGCACCACCACCTGCTCGCCGCTCGTCGTGCGCAGGTGGTACTCCGGGCAGTCGCGGGAGAACACGATGCCCTCGTCGTCCCGGTCGTACATGTGGGTCCGCAGGTGCTCCAAGGTGAAGCCGCCGCCGAGCAGGATGCCGACGTCGATACCTCGGTCGTCGTTGCCGTCGAGGAGCAGCGCCTGGTCGTACGGCACGCCCCCGACGTCGACCAACGAGTCCGAGAAGCGGGCCAGCGTGGCGCGATCCTCGACCTCGACGATGCCGAGCACGTCGGCTGCGACGTCGCGGACCACCATCGCGGTGTGGCTGATCGCGAGGTCGTCGATGGGCGCCTTCGTCAGCTCGACCCAGCCGATCCAGTCCGCCCGCCCGGACGCGACGACTTCGACGTCACCATTGCGGGGGCGGCGCAGCAGCCGTCCCCGGATGACCTGCAAGCGAGCGAATTGCGACGTGTCCGAGTGCAGCAGCCCCAGCTCGTCCAGCAGGGCGAGGATCCGTCGCTTCGTCGCATCGGTGTACGTGGAGCGCTCGAACAGCTCGTTGATCTGGGCATGGGCCTCGAGCACCGGTCGTCCGGCAGCCCACGTCCCCATGCTCAGCGCCCGCGCCCTGGCGAAGAGGTTCTGCACGTTGTAGGAGGCGATCCGCATGCGTCCCGCCGGACCGTACCCTGCGACGCATGAGCGAGGCAGCGGCACCGACCGGCCGCGTTCGCATCACCGTCGCCTACGACGGCTCCGGCTTCCGCGGCTTCGCGCCGAACCCCGGCGTGCCGACCGTGGCGGGTGCGCTCGGCGAGGCACTCGCCACCGTCGTCCGTCGGCCCGTCGAGCTGACCGGGGCCGGTCGCACCGACGCCGGCGTGCACGCCTGGGGTCAGGTCGTGTCCGTCGAGCTCCCCGCCGACCTCGACTTGGAGGATCTCCAGCGGCGCCTCAACAAGCTGCTCGCACCCGCCATCGCCGTGCGCGACGTTTGCTGGACCGCCGGTGACTTCGACGCCCGCTTCTCGGCGGTCTGGCGTCACTACCGCTACGAGGTGTGGAACGCGCCGACGCCGAACCCATTGCTCGACCGGTCGGGCATGGTTCGTGCCGCAGCCTCTCGCTGGATGGGCGATGCAGGCGGCCTGCGATCCCCTGATCGGCGAACACGACTTCACGAGCTTCTGTCGCCGACCGAAGGTCGACGACGGCAATCCCGAGCCGTCGCTCGTGCGGCGTGTCATCTCGGCGCGATGGAGCTGCCTGGACGACGACGACCACCACTTGCGCTTCGAGATCCGCGCCAATGCCTTCTGCCACCAGATGGTGCGCTCGATCGTCGGCACGCTGGTCGACGTCGGGCTCGGCAAGGCCTCGCCAGGGGACGTGCGCGGCATCCTCGTGGCCCGCGACCGAGAGGCTGCCGGGCAGGTCGCCCCGCCGTACGGACTCACGCTGTGGGAGGTCGGCTACCCGATCTGTCCGTAGAAATCGGTCGTTGTGATGCGATCCTTACGGTCAGAAGGATTGGAGGGGCGATGACGACCGTCCGCCGAGCGCACCCAGGCCGGCTGGTGGAACCCAGCGAGGTCGTGGAACAACTGCGCGCCGCCGGTCACACCGTGGGGCGCACGAGGCAGGCCGTGGTCGACGCCGTGCGCCGCCAGGGCCCGTCGTTCACGGCAGATGAATTGGCGGCCTCGTTGCCCGACGTCCACGTCGCCACCGTGTACCGCACGCTGGGGTTGCTCGAGGAAATCGGCGCGCTGCGCCACGTCCACCTGTCCCACGGGCCTGCCATCTACGAGCAGGCCGATGCCGACGACACCCGCCACCTCGTGTGCGAGGTGTGCAATCGCCACTACGCCGTGCCGAGCGACGTCTTCGAGACGGCCCGCCAGCGGCTGGCCGACGACTACGGCTTCCTGCTTGACGGGTCGCACTTCGCCATCGTCGGTCGCTGCGCTTCTTGCGTCTGAGCGCAATCCACGTCGCTCTTCGCTCCGAACACACCTCGGCTTGGATCTGCGACTGAGTCGCATTTATCGTGCAGCAGCCGATAGGAAGGAGCGTGCATGCTGGCGTTGCACATCCCGGACGGGTTCATCGACGGACCGACGTCCCTGCTCGCAGGCGTCATCGCCATCGCCGGCATCGCGTTGTGCCTGAAACGGACGTCGGCGACGCTGGGTGAGCGTGACATCCCAATCGTCGGGCTCGTCGCTGCCTTCGTCTTCGCCGCGCAGATGATCAACTTCCCGGTCGCCAACGGGACCAGCGGCCATCTCCTGGGTGGCGTGCTGGCCGGCGTCCTCGTCGGCCCGTGGGCTGGAGCGCTCGCCGTGTCGGTCGTGCTGGTCGTCCAGGCGTTGCTGTTCGCCGACGGCGGCTTGTCGGCGCTCGGGTTGAACATCGTCAACATGGCCTTGGCCGGCACGTTCGTCGGCTACGGCATCTTCCTGGTGCTGCGCCGACTGCTCGGCAACACCCGGTGGTCGGTGACCGCCGCCTCGGGGCTGGCGGGCTTCGTCGTCCCGATCGTCGCTGCCCTTGCCTTCGTCGGCGAGTACGCCCTCGGCGGCAACGACGCCGTGTCGGTCGCCTCCGTGGCAACAGCGATGCTCGGAGTCCACGCCGTGATCGGCATCGGCGAGGGGATCATCACGATGCTCGCCGTCGGCTCCGTCATGGCCATGCGGCCGGATCTCGTCTACGGCGCCCGAGGCATCAAGCAGCCGCCGGCCGAGTCCTGGAGGCTGGAGCCGGCGCGGTCGATGAACCGGCGGATCTCGTACGTCGCCTTCCTCGTCATCGGCATCCTCGCTGCGCTGGCGCTCGTGATCCTCCTGGCACCCAACGCCAACCCGAACCCGGACGGTCTCGAGAAGGTGGCGGCCGACAAGGGCATCGACAGCGGCGCGACGGATCATGCGCTCGCCGGCGGCCCGCTCGCCGACTATGGCGTGCGCGGAGTCGACAACACGTGGGTGGCGACCTGGATCGCCGGGGGACTCGGCATCGTCGCCACGTTCCTCCTGTGCGCGGGGCTCGTCTACCTCGTGCGCCGCAGGAGGCTGACGTGAGCGGCGCGCACCGGCACCTCCTCATCCACGAGGAAGGCCCGCTCCACCGGCTGCCACCGCAGTGCAAGGTTGCGGCGACCGTGCTGTTCGTGTTCGCCGTCGTGGCGACGCCGCGCGAGCAGTTCTGGGCGTTCGGCGTCGAGGCGTCGCTCGTGGTGCTGGCGGCACTCATCGGCGGCGTTCCGCTGCTGTCCGTCGCCAAGCGGCTCGTCATCGAGGTCCCGTTCCTGCTCTTCGCCGTCCTGTTGCCGATCCTCGGGCGTGAGCCGCGCGTCGATGTGCTGTGGTTCAGTCTGTCCGAGCCGGGGCTGTGGGCGGCGTGGAACATCATCGTGAAGGGCACGATCGGCGTCGCCGCGACGGTGGTGCTCGCCTCGACGACGTCCATCCCGCAGTTGCTCGACGGTCTCGAGCGGCTGCGCGTGCCGCGGGTGATGGTCGGCATCACCGCCTTCATGATCCGCTACGCCGACGTCCTCGGCGACGAGGTGCGGCGGATGAACATCGCGCGGCAGTCTCGCGGCGGAGGCGGCGGGCGGTTCGGCCAGGTGCGGGCGCTCGCCTCGACGGCCGGGACGTTGTTCGTGCGTTCGTACGAGCGGGGTGAGCGGGTCTACCTGGCGATGGAATCACGTGGCTACGCAGGGACGATGCCCGTTCGCAGCGCCGCGACGACGGCGCAGGCGTGGATGCTGTGCCTGCTCTGGCCGGCCATCGCCGCAACCGTCGCGCTGATCGCCTGGGGCATCCGATGACCGCAGCCCTCGAGCTCCGCGAGGTCGCCTACCAGTACCCGGACGGTCGCCAGGCGTTGCGCGGCGTCGACCTGATCGTCGAGCGCGGCGAACGTGTGGCCGTGCTCGGTCCCAACGGCGCCGGCAAGACGACACTCGTCCTCACGCTGAACGGCATCCTGTCGCCGCAGCATGGAGCGGTCGCCGTGGGCGGCCTGCGTGTCGAGAAGGAGAACCTGCGCGAGATCCGGCGTCGCGTCGGGATCGTGTTCCAGGATCCCGACGACCAGCTGTTCATGTCGACGGTTCGCGAGGACGTCGCGTTCGGCCCGTCGAACCTCGGGCTGCGCGGCGCCGAGCTCGACGCCTGCGTGGCGACCGCTCTCGACGTCGTCGGGATGAGTGCGGCGGCTCGCCGATCCCCGCACCACCTCAGTTTCGGGGAGCGACGCCGCGTGGCGCTGGCGACCGTGTTGGCCATGCAGCCCGACGTGCTGGTGCTCGACGAGCCGTCATCGAACCTCGACCCGGTGGCGAGGCGCGAACTGGCGGAGATCGTTGCGCAGCTCGACGTCACCGTCGTCCTCGTGACGCACGACCTGCCGTACGGCCTGCAGCTGTGCGAGCGGGCCGTCGTGCTCGACGAAGGTCGCGTGGTCGCTGACGGCCCGATCGCCGAACTCCTCACCGACGGGCCGTTGATGGGCGCGCACCGGCTGGAGCTGCCGTACGGCTTCAGCGTCCCTGCGGCGCAGGATCAGTCGGTGGCGAGCAGCTCGTAGGTCGCGGTCACGTCGAGCGACACGGTCTCGGTACCGGGCTCGATCGGCATCGCGGCCATCGCCCGCATCGCGCCGCGCGGGACCGGGATGGCGCCGACGCCACCTCCCTCGACGATCGCAACGACCCGCCCGACTGTGTCGCCTTCGGCGGCGGCGAGCGCAGTGGCCTTGGCGCGTGCGTCGGCGAGGGCGAGCTCGCGGAGTGGGGCGACGACCGTGTCCCGGTCCGACACGGAGAAGGACACGCCGTTGAGCACGAACTCGTCGGAGCCAGCGGTCGCCGCTCCGTCCAGGTACCGGCCGAGGTGCTCGAGGTCGGCGCTGACGGTCATCGAGTACGTCGCCACGTATTGGCCCGCCGACTGGTCGTACCAGAGGTTGAGGCCGCTCGTGCGCAGGTCGGCGTCGGTGGCGCCGGCGTCGCGCAGTGCGCCGACGACGTGATCGGCCCGGTCGGCGGCCCGGCCCATCGCCCCCTGGGCCGACGAGCGCCGGGCCTGCACGCCGAGTGACAACGTGGCCCTGTCGGGCCGCACATCGGCACTCGCCGTCCCCGTCACCGTCACCGTCCGCTGCGCCACGTCACCGCTCATCCATCCGAGTGTTTCACGTCATCGGAGTGTCTGGCGTGGGGCATCCCGGGCCGTAGCACTCGGATGGATCCAAACACTCGGATGGGTGGGGACCGGTGCGGCACGGCCGGTAGGATCACACGGTTCCTGATCAAGGGTCTCTACTCCCATGCGCACCTACAGCCCGAAAGCCAGTGAGATCGAGCGCCAGTGGCACGTCGTCGACGCCGACGGCCTGGTCCTCGGCCGCATGTGCACCGAGGTCGCCCGCCTGTTGCGCGGCAAGCACAAGCCGACGTTCGCGCCGCACCTCGACACCGGCGACCACGTCGTCATCGTCAACGCCAAGAAGGTCGTGTTGACCGCCGGCAAGGCCGAGCGCGAGCGGGTGTGGCGCCACAGCGGCTATCCCGGTGGCATCAAGTCGGAGAGCTACGGCGAGCTGCTCGCGCGCAAGCCCGCCGACGCGATCCGCCGGACCGTCAAGGGCATGCTGCCCAAGGGACCACTCGGGCGCCAGATGCTCACCAAGCTGAAGGTCTACGCCGGCCCCGACCATCCGCATGCCGCGCAGTCGCCCGCAGCCACTCGACCTGTCGGCGGCTCGAGCCCGCTGATCCCTGGAGGCAACTGATGGCCACGCCGCTGACCCAGACCACCGGCCGCCGCAAGGAGGCCATCGCGCGTGCCCGCCTGCGTCCGGGCACCGGCGTGATGACCGTCAACGGGCGAACGTTCGAGTCGTACTTCACGACGCCGGCGCACCGCATGGAGGCGCTCGAGCCGCTGCGCGTCACCGAGGCCACGGAGCGCTACGACGTCGACGCCACCATCTTCGGTGGCGGCGTCAGCGGACAGGCCGGCGCGCTGCGCATGGCGCTGGCCCGGTCACTCGCCGAGACCGAGCCCGAGAACCGCGCCTCGCTGAAGAAGGCCGGCCTCCTCACGCGCGACGCGCGCGAAGAAGGAGAGCAAGAAGTACGGCCTGAAGAAGGCCCGCAAGGCGCCGCAGTTCACCAAGCGTTGATGCACTGCGAGGCGTCGGCCTCGCCGCACGGCGTCTACGTGCGTGAAGTTCGGAACCGACGGCGTCCGTGGAATCGCCAACACCGACCTGACCGCGTCGTTCGCCCTCGACCTCGGGCGCTCCGCTGCCCGCATCCTCGGCGGCACCGAGGCGGTCGTCGGCGGAGACACCCGTGTCTCGACGGCGATGCTCGAGGCGGCGTTCGTCGCGGGGCTGGCCAGCGAGGGCGTCGTCGTCCACCGCCTCGGCGTCGTGCCCACACCCGTTGTCGCCTTCGAGGCCGCACGCCGCGGCTGCCTCGGGGCGATGATCTCGGCCTCGCACAACCCCTACCGCGACAACGGCATCAAGCTGTTCGACCGCGGCGGCACCAAGCTCCCCGACTCCCTGGAGGAGCGCATCGAGGCCGACGTCGTCGCCCTGCCGATGCCGACGGGGGAGCCGGCGCAGTTGGTCGACGTCGAGGACAGCCCGGCGTATCGCGACCACCTGCTCGAGCTCCTCGAGGGGCGCCGGCTGGACGGGATGCGGATCGTCGTTGACGCCGCCAACGGGGCGGGCAGCGGGATCGCCGGCGCGTGCTGGCCAGCACGGGCGCCGACATCGTCACCATCCACGATCAGCCCGACGGCCGCAACATCAACGAGGGCTGCGGCGCAACGGACACCGCGTCGCTGGCCGTGGCGGTGCGCGCCCACGGCGCCGACCTCGGGCTTGCTCTCGACGGCGACGCCGATCGGCTGATGGCGGTCGACGCGTCCGGCACGCTGGTCGACGGCGACCACATCATCGCCATCTTCGCGCTCGACCTGCTGGCCCGGGGCCGACTGCGTGAGCACACCGTCGTCGTGACGGTGATGACGAACCTCGGCTTCCGGCTGGCCATGGAGACGGCGGGGATCAAGGTCCTCGTCACGCCGGTCGGCGACCGCTACGTGCTGGAGGCGCTCGATGCCGGCGGCTTCTCGCTGGGTGGCGAGCAGAGCGGTCACGTGATCTTCCGTGACCACGAGACGACGGGCGACGGCCTGTTCACGGGTATCGCGTTGGCGGACGCGGTGCGGCGATCCGGCGTGCCGCTGGCGGAGCTCGCCGCGGCCGCGATGACCCGCCTTCCGCAGGTCCTCGTCAACGTGCCGGTCGCATGAGCCCGTGCCGGACGCCGCCGAGCGTCGTGGCGGAGGTCATCGCGCTGGTCGAGGCGGAGCTCGGCGACCACGGCCGGGTCCTCGTCGCGTCCGAGCGGCACGGAGCCGCTGGTCCGGGTCATGGTGGAGGCGCCGACCGAGGCATCTGCACAGTCGGCGGCCGATCGTTTGGCGGCGGCGGTGCGCGCCGCCGGTTGACGCTCACGGGCTCGGCTCACAAGGAAGTTGCTCGCCTCGCCCCACCTGCCCCCAAGCTGCCGGGACCTCGGCGGACCCCATCGGTAGCCTGGCCGGCCATGTGCGGCATCGTCGGCGTCGTCAGCCGTCCGCCAACGAGGCCAATCCCACTCGCCGCTGATCTGCTCGGCGCGCTCGACGAAGCGCTCCGCGCCCGCGCCACGGGCTCAGCCTCCGTCGCGTCGATCCTTCGTCCCGTTGACGAGCTCCTGCGCGGTCTCCCCGGCGTCCTCGCTCTGGCTGACCATCATGAGCTGATCGCCGGCATCACCGCCCGGCTCGATCAGCTCGACTCGTACGCCAGCGACGTCGACGCCGAGCTGGCGTCGCTCGCCGAGCACGCCGACACGGACGGCGTCGACGGCCTCGAGGAGGCGAACCGCGCTGCCGATCCAGCTGCGCGATGTCCTGTGGGCGTTGCGCCGGGACCGCTTGCGCACCGTCCGGGCGGTTGCCGACCTCGCCGGCCGGGACGCCGGCGTCGCCGCGCTCGCCGGGTACCTGTCGATCCAGCAGGCGCTGTCGGCGATCGATCGCATGGAGGTGCGCGGCAGGGACTCCGCTGGCCTGCACGTCTTCGTGTGGGACCACGACCTGGCGGCCGACGACCCGTCCGTCGTCGCTGCGCTCGCCGGGCGCTCGCGAGACCCGCTGTTCCAGTCGGGTGCCGCCCGCATCGTCGGCTCGTCGTTGTCGATCGTGTACAAGGCGGCTGCCGAGATCGGGGAGCTCGGCGACAACACGGCGAGCCTGCGGGCCGCCGTGCAGAGCGATTCCCTGCTGCGCATGGCGTTGCGCGGCGAACGGGCGCAGCTCGCCGTGCTCGGCCACACCCGCTGGGCGAGCGTCGGGATCATCTCCGAGCCGAACGCTCACCCGGTCGACAGCTTCGAGCTGGAGCAGCCTGCCGGCGCGACGCCGCCCTACACCGTGGCCGTGCTCAACGGCGACGTCGACAACCACGCCGACCTCCGGGTGGCACACGGGCTGCGCTTCCCAGGCCCGATCACGACCGACGCCAAGGTCATCCCGGCACTCGTCGCCCGCCATGCCCAGGCCTCGCCGACCGGCACGGAGCCCGATCTGCTCGAGGCATTCCGTCGCACCGTGTCGTCGTTCGAGGGGTCGGTCGCAGTCGGTGCCGCTGGGGCGGACGAACCGTGGCGTCTGCTGTTCGCCCTCCACGGCAGCGGCCAAGGCGTGTACGTCGGTCTCGCCGACGATCGCTACGTCGTCGCCAGTGAGCCGTACGGCGTGGTCGAGGAGACCGATCGATTCGTGCGCCTCGACGGCGAGCACGGCGGGCAGCTGATCTCGCTCGACGCGCCGGTTGGCGGGCACGCTGGAGGGCCTCCAGCGGCAGGGCTATGACGGCTCGGCGCAGCCGGTCATCGCAGACGATGTGGGGGTCGCCGAGGTGACGACGCGAGACATCGACCGGGGCGAGTCGCCGCACTTCCTGCTCAAGGAGATCACCGAGTCACCCGAGAGCTTCGCCAAGACGTTGCGCGGCAAGGTGCAGGCGGGGCGTGACGGTGAGCTCCGCGCCGTTGTCGGTGAGCGGGCGCTCCCGCGGGCCGTGGCGGAGCGGCTCACCGCCGGAACCATCGACCGGGTGCGCGTCATCGGGCAGGGCACGGCGGCGGTCGCCGGCCAGTCGATGGCGGCCATCCTCGACGAGCTGTGCGGCGGTGTCCTCGACGTCGACGCGACGACGGCGACCGAGTTGTCGGGCTTCGGTCTGCGGCTGGACATGAGCGACACCGTCGTGATCGCGATCAGCCAGAGCGGCACGACCACCGACACCAACCGGACGGTCGATCTGCTGCGGGCGCGGGGCGCCGCGGTACTGGGGATCGTCAACCGTCGTTCCAGCGATCTCACCGAGAAGGCGGACGGTGTCCTGTACACGTCGGACGGCCGTGACGTCGAGATGAGCGTGGCCTCGACGAAGGCGTTCTACGCCCAGGTGGCAGCTGGTGTGCTGCTGGCGTGCGCGATCAGCGAGGCGGCGGGACTCGGCGACGACCGCCGTCGCCACGCCCTGCTCACGTCGCTGCTCGAGCTGCCCGACGCGATGCGGGAGGTGCTCGCGCGACGGACGGTCATTGCCGACGCGGCGCGGCGGTACGCGCCGTCGAAGCGTTACTGGGCGGTCGTCGGGAGCGGCTCGAACAAGGTCGCCGCCGAAGAGGTTCGGATCAAGCTGAGCGAGCTCTGTTACAAGTCGATCGCCTGCGACGTGACGGAGGACAAGAAGCACATCGACCTGTCCTCCGAGCCGCTGATCCTCGTCTGCGCGGCGGGCCTGGCCGGCAGCACCGCCGATGACGTCGGCAAGGAGGTGGCGATCTTCCGGGCTCACAAGGCGACGCCGATCGTCATCGCCGATGACGGGGACGCCAGGTACCCAGCCGCAGCGGTGATCGGGGTGCCGCCGGTCGACCCAGCGCTCGGGTTCGTGTTGTCGGCGATGGCCGGGCACCTCTTCGGCTACGAGGCGGCGCTGGCGATCGACGCCTCGGCCCGACCATTGCGTCAAGCGCGGGAGGTCATCGAACGAGCCGTGGCGAGTGAGCCATCGGCGGATGCGGTCCTGGTGCGCGTGAAGGAGGACATCCGCCGCCCGGCCGACCAGTACGTCGACGACCTGCGCAGCCAGCGCTACGACGGCCACCTCGAGGCGAGCACGGCGGTGCGCCTGGCCGGCTTGCTGCGCGACGTGGCGTCGGCGCGGCCGGTCGAGGAGTACCAGGCGGGGTCCGGCAAGGTCGGGTCGCCGGCTGCCCTCGTCGACGATCTCGTGATGGCGCTGACACGGGCGATCGAGGAGCTGACGCGTCCGATCGACGCCATCAAGCACCAGGCCAAGACTGTCACCGTCGGTATCTCCCGCAGCGACGAGGGAGTCGTCGACCGGCCGCTGGTGCGCGCCGCGCTCGACGCTGGAGCCGGGCGTGATGTCCTCAGCTACCGCACGTTGAAGGTGCTCGCCGCGCTGGACCCGGCCGTGGCCGAGATCACCGGCTTCACGCGGTACGGCATCGACGGGTCCATGCTGACGATCGTCGATCGGGGCGGGATCAGCAACAACATCGCCTCGCGGGTGGACCGCAACCCCGTGCTCGTCGGCACGAAGCGACGAGTGGCCACCGAACGGGAGGTGCTCGTCTCCCGTGGCCGGCGCGATGGCAGGACCGTGATCCTCGTCCCCGAGGTGAAGGCGGAAGTCACCACGGGGATCACGCTGCTGCACGTCCGGTTCCACGACCGTCTCGACGCGGCGACGATGCGCTCGGTGCTCGTCGGGTACGACCACCGCTACGACCGCCTGGTCGACTGGGTGACGGAGACCGAGGGGGCGTTCGACGATCGACTGCTCGCCGAGCTGCCCGTCGACGAGCTGCTGATCGACCCGATCTCCGACGCCGCCGACCACTGGAGGGGATGATGTACCGGCTCGCCCGTCGGCGCGATGAGCGATGTGCGCCGTATGACCACTCATCGCTCATCGCGAACGCCGGAGGTGACACGTGAAGGGCATCGGTTTGGATGTGGTCGAGATCGAGCGGTTCCGAACGTCGCTGACGCGCACGCCGTCGATGCGCGAGCGGCTGTTCACGGCCGTCGAGCTCGAGTACGCCGACCGCAAGGCCGACCCCGTGCCGTCGCTGGCCGCCCGCTTCGCCGCCCGCGAAGCCGTGATGAAGGCACTCGGCCTCGGGCTGGGTGCGTTCGGGTTCCACGATGTGTGGGTCGAGGTCGAGGAGTCCGGGCAGCCGCGTCTGCACGTCACCGCTCGGGCCCGCGAACTGGCCGTCGACCGAGGCGTCACCCGCTGGCACCTCTCGATCAGCCACGACGGCCCGGTGGCCGTCGCCATCGTCGCCGCCGAATAGAGGTCGCGCCATTCTGTCCGTAGGGATCGATCGTTGTGACGTGATTCCTACGGACAGAATGCGCGGGTCGGGATGATCAGCACCGGACCTCGCGCGCTGCGCAGCACGCGACGCAGTATTCGCGCCCGGGCCCTACCGGCGTAGCCCAACACGATGATCGTGTCGGTTCGCGGCCCGACGTAGCGCAGGAGGGCGCGGCCCGGCTCCGACGCCCGGACGGTGTCGTAGTCGTCGGGTGGGTGAGCCAGCCGGGCACCGACGTGGTGGAGGTGGGCCGAATCCGGGACGTCGACGTCTGTGCTCGGCGGTTCGAGGATCTCGACGAGCGTCAGCGAGGCGCCGACCGCGGCGGCGAGGGTCGAAGCTGATTCGACGACGAGCGTCGAGCCGGTGTCGGTGCTGTCGACGCCGACGACGAAGCGGGCGAAGCTGCTGCAGCGGGCCAGGCGTCGGCCGCCGATCAGCATCGGCACCCCGACAGGCTCGCGACGATCCGGCGGCCGGCACGTCGCGACCAGTGTGCTGCCCGACCACATCGCGTACGCCGCGACCGGCCGGTCGATGACGACGTGTAACGCCGCAGCGAGCGAAGCCGGCGTCGGACGGGGTGACATCGACGCCACCTCGATGGTCATCTGTCCCTGGGCCGCGACGTCTTGCGCCATGGCCAACGTGCTCGTCGTCCACGGCCCGGCATCCAGGTCGACGGTCATCCGCGCGCCCGTCATCCCTCCATGGTGAACCTCTCGTGGGCTGAGGGAAAGCCCTGTCCGGCGATTCGACGGTGCCCGCTCGTAGGGTCTTGTGCCGTGATCCCGATCGTCACGCCCGAGGAGATGGCGGCGATCGACGCAGCTGCGCCGGAGCCAGTCGAGGTCCTCATCGAGCGGGCTGGCGCGGCAACGGCGCGGGCGGCCCGCCGCATGCTGGGCGGCTCCTACGGGCGGGTCGTGAACGTGATCGCCGGGAAGGGAAACAACGGCAACGACGGTCGCGCCGCGGCGCAGCGCTTGCGCGCCGAGGGGATGACCGTGCGCGTGTTCGACGTCGCGACGTGCCCGGCGCGACTGCCGCCGGCCGACCTCGTGATCGACGCGGCCTTCGGCACGGGGTTCAAGGGCACGTGGGACGCGCCGAACATCGGCGCCGCGCCGGTGCTCGCTGTCGACCTGCCGAGTGGCGTCGACGGGCTGACCGGCGAGCGGCGCGGGCGCTCCCTCGCCGCTGACCGCACCGTCACGTTCGCCGCCCTGAAGCCGGGACTGCTGTTCGGCGCAGGACGAGGTCTGGCTGGAGAGGTCGAGATCGCCGACATCGGCCTCGACACGAGCCGAGCCCGGGCGAACCTCATCGAGGCCAGTGACGTGCGGGCGTGGTGGCGGCCGCGCCCGCCGACCGCCCACAAGTGGTCACGGGCGGTCCGTGCCGTTGCGGGCTCGCCGGGGATGACCGGCGCCGCGCACCTCTGCACGGGTGCCGCACAGCGGGCCGGCAGCGGGATGGTGACGCTGTCGTCGCCGGGTATCGAGCCGGTCACACCCGTCGAGATCGTCCACAAGCGAGTGCCCGGCTTCGACTGGGCGCAACCCGTGCTGTCGGATCTGCACCGGTTCCGAGCGCTCGTCATCGGTCCCGGCTTGGGTCGCGAGGAGCACACCGTGGTGGCCGTACGGGCCACCGTTGCGGGCGCGCAGGTACCGGTACTCGTCGACGGCGATGGGCTCTTCGCGCTCGCTTGGGACCACGACGGTGCGGCACCACTGCTGCGCGGCCGCAACGACCCGACCGTGCTGACTCCGCACGACGGGGAGTACGGACTGCTTGCCGGCCACGGCCCCGGTGCCGACCGACTCGACGCAACTCGCCACCTCGCTGCTGCCCTCGGCGCGGTCGTCCTGCTGAAGGGCCCCTCGACGGTCGTCGCCGATCCCGAGGGGACTGTCCTCGTCGCCGCCGCCGGCGATGAACGCCTCGCCACCGCCGGAACCGGCGACGTGCTCGCCGGCGTGATCGGTGCGCTGCTGGCGAGCGGTGTGCCGCCGCTGCGGGCGGCAGCGGCAGGTGCGTGGATCCACGGTCGAGGCGGCGCGTCTCGGTCCATCCGTCGGCCTCGTCGCGAGCGAGCTCATCGATGCCATCCCGCTCGTGCTGGAGCACTTGGCGTGAGGGTCGCGACTGCCCCGGCGCGCTGGGCGTGGGCGGAGATCGACCTCGCCGCGCTCGACCACAACGTCGGCGTGATGCGGCGATTCGCTGCTCCGGCCGCCGTATGGGCGGTCGTCAAGGCCGACGCCTACGGCCATGGCGCGCTCGTCGTCGGACCTGCCGCCGTCGCCGCAGGATGTGAGGGATTGTGCGTAGCGCTGATCCAGGAGGGTGTCGCCCTGCGCGAGGCGGGGGTCGACGTGCCGATCCTCGTCCTGTCGGAGCAGCCGGTCGATGACTTGCCGAACCTGGCCGCGCACGGCCTGACGCCGACGGTGACCACGATCGAGGCGATCGAGGCGCTGGCGGCGCTGCGGGTGCGCGGGTTGGGCGTCCACCTGAAGATCGACACGGGAATGCACCGTGTCGGTGCCCACCCGGTTGATGCCAAGGCGTTGGTGGCGAGCATCGCTGCCCATCGCCCCTGGCTGCAGCTCGAAGGCGTGTACACCCACCTCGCCGTGGCCGATGAGGTGGATGATCCGTACACCCGACGTCAGCTGGACCGCTTCGACGCCGCGCTGGCCGACCTGCCTCCGGTGCCGCTCGTGCATGCCGCCAACTCGGCGGGCGCGATGGCCCATCCGAGCGCCCACCGTTCCTTCGTGCGCGCCGGCATCGCGTTGTACGGGATCTCACCCGGCCCCGGTGTCGACCATCTGGCGGCCGAGCTGCGGCCCGTGATGACGCTCAGGTCCCGGGTGTCCTTCGTCAAGCGGGTGCCCGCCAGTGAGCGGCTGTCCTATGGGCTCCGGTACCGGCTGCCAGCGGCGGCCAACGTGGCGACTGTGCCGGTTGGCTACGCCGACGGTGTGCGGCGCAACCTGTCCAACGTCGGCGATGTCCTGATCGGCGGACGCCGACGGCGGATCATCGGGTCGATCACCATGGACCAGCTGATGGTCGAGTGCGGCGACGACCCCGTGCAGCGGGGCGACGACGTGGTGCTGATCGGACGGCAGGGCGACGAGCGGATCACTGCCGAGGAGTGGGCGGCCCACCTCGGCACGATCGGCTACGAGATCACGTGCGGCATCACGACGCGAGTGCCGCGTCCGTGATCTGATCAATCGACGGGATGTGCATCAACGGCGCCGGCCGCGTCGTTCAGGGCGAAGTCCCGGTTCGGCACGGCGGGCGCTCCAGCGCCTTCGCCGGCCGCATAACCTGACGACGTCATGTCGCCGTCCGCCCCTCTGGTGCTACGCGCCAAGTCGCTCGACGACACCCACGAGGTGGCGGCCGCCGTTGCCGGGCTGGCGCGCCAGGGCGACATCATCCTGATCGCCGGCGAGATGGGAGCCGGCAAGACGGCGTTCGCCCAGGGGTTCGGGAGGGCACTCGGCGTGACGGAGCCGATCACCTCCCCGACGTTCACCCTCGTCCACAGCTACGAGACGGCCGGCGTGATCCTGCACCACGCCGACCTGTACCGGCTCGACCAGCTGGCCGAGGTGGCCGACCTCGGGCTCGCCGAGCTTGCCGAGCATCACGGGATCGTGCTCGTCGAGTGGGGAGACGTCGTCGAGTCAACGTTCGGCGAGCACCTCATCGTGGAGCTGACTGCCGTCGACGACGACGAAGAGGCACGCACGGTGACGATCGGCGCTGTTGGCCCGGGCTGGTCCCGGCGGTGGAGCGTCTTGTGCGATGCCGTGAGCGGCTGGGTCCGATGAGCAGATCATGATGAGCCGCCCATGTTGATCCTCGGCATCGAAACGGCGACAGAACAGGTGAGCGTCGCCCTCGGCGGCCACGAGGGCGTGATCGCCTTGTTCGAGGTGGCCCGTGGGCGGCGCCACGCCGAGATCCTCACGCCGGCGGTCGAGTTCGTCTGCGCCCAGGCCGACATCGGCCTCGACGAGCTCGGCCTCATTGCCGTCGACGTCGGTCCAGGCCTCTTCACCGGCATGCGCGTCGGGCTGTCCGCCGCCAAGGCGCTGGCATTCGCGCTGCGCCTCCCGATGATCGGCATCTCGTCACTCGATCTCCTGGCCTTCCGCCACCGGCGGTCCGATCCACTCGTCGTCCCCGTCATCGACGCGCGGAAAGGTGAGCTGTTCTACGCCATGTACCGCCCGGTCCCAGGCGGTGTCCAGCAGGTCGTCGAGCCACGGGTCGGGCCCGTCGACGAGCTCGTCGGCGACCTTCTGGCGCGCAGCCAGGAGGCGTTGTGCGTGGGCGACGGTGCCCTGCGTTATCGGACGCAGATCCTCGAGGGCTACCACTGCGAGATCGCCGACGATCCCTATCCGTCGGCCGGTCCGCTCGTGCAGCTGGCCCATGCGAAGGCGCTGCGGGAGGACTGGGTGAGTCCTGGTGAGATCCGGCCGACCTACCTCCGCCAGCCCGACGCCCAGATCAACTGGACGCGTCGTGCCAGCCACGGCCCGCCGGCGGCGGGCTCATGAACATGTTGAGTCGCCTGCTGGACCGGCCGCGCGCCGGGGGTGTCGTCATCGAGCCGATGCGTCATCGACACATCAATCAGGCGCTCGCCATCGAGCGCACCGCCTACCCGAAGCCGTGGAGCGCACGGGTGTTCCACGACGAGCTGGATCAGGTCCGCGATGGCACGCGCCTGTACCTGATCGCCCGGCGCGGCCGCGCCGTGGTCGGGTACGCCGGGCTGATGTTCGTCGGCGACGAGGCGCATGTGACCAACGTGGTGGTGCAGCAGGAACGCCGCAGGTCGGGGATCGCCACTCGGCTGCTCGGGCGAGCTTGCCTCGGCGGCGATCTCGCGGGGTTGCCGCGCGTGGACGCTGGAGGTGCGCGCCAGCAGCACCGGTGCCCAGGACCTGTACCGCGCGTTCGGTTTCGTGCCGGTCGGCGTGCGGTCCCGCTACTACGAGGGGACCGAGGACGCCATCGTGATGTGGTGCCACGACATCCAGTCGGACGAGTACGCCTGCCGGTTGGCGGAGCTCAGGCGATGACGCTGGAACCGGATCCGCCCATCGTTGGCGACATCGAGGTCGGACCGGACACGTTGGTGCTCGGCATCGAGACGAGTTGCGACGAGACGGCGGCCGCCCTGGTGATGGGCGGAGGCGACGTCTTGTCGAGCGTCGTGAGCTCGCAGATCGAGTTGCACGCCACGTTCGGCGGTGTCGTCCCGGAGATCGCCAGCCGCGCTCACCTCGAGCTGCTCAACCCCGTCATCGCCCGCGCCATCGTCGAAGGTGGGGTCGATGATCGACGCATCGACGCGATCGCCTGCACGATCGGACCCGGCCTGATCGGCGCGCTGCTGGTCGGCGTCTCGGCCGCCAAGGCGCTCGCGCTGGCATGGGACGTGCCGTTCGTCGGCGTGAACCACCTCGAGGCCCACCTGTACTCGGCGCTTCTCGACGACCCCTCGATCGAGCTGCCCATCGTCGTGCTGCTCGTCTCGGGCGGCCACACGATGCTCGTCGAGATGACCGCACCCGGCGAGTACCGCGTGCTCGGCCAGACCATCGACGACGCCGCCGGTGAGGCGTTCGACAAGGTCGCCCGGTTCCTCGGCCTGGGTTACCCGGGTGGTCCGGCGATCGAGCGAGCAGCGGCCAGCGGCGACCCGGAAGCGATCGCGTTCCCTCGCGCGATGCGCGACGACGGCCTCGATTTCAGTTTCTCGGGTCTCAAGACGGCAGTGCTCAACCACGTGCGTGCTCATCCTGACGTCGAGACGACCGACGTCGCCGCCTCGTTCCAGGCGGCGGTCGTCGACGTGCTCGTGCACAAGGCCCGCAAGGCGGCCCGCTCCGTCGGAGCCAAGGGCCTGGCGCTCGGCGGCGGGGTGGCCGCCAACTCGGAGCTGCGCGAGCGGTTGCTCGATGCCTGCACCGACGACGGCTTGCGCGGGTTCCTGCCGAGTCGCGCCATGTGCACCGACAACGCGGCGATGATCGCCGCTGCCGGCTGGCATCGGCTGCGACTCGACGGTCCCACCTCCCTGGAGGTCGGCGCCTTTCCCAACCTGCGCCTCACGACCGACTAACGCTCGGGCTCGGCTCGCAAGCAAGTTGCTCGCCTCGCCTTCCGAGCTCGCCGTCGCCGTCACGGACGTCGCCGGGCTCATCCGGCGCCACCGCGAAGCGACGGCTCGCCCACCTGCCTATCCGGGGGCTCGTTACCCTGGCGCCGGTGCAACTGCGTCTCGGGTCGTTCGTGCCGGAGGCGCCGGTCGTGCTGGCGCCCATGGCCGGCGTGACGAATGCGCCGTTCCGCGCCCTGTGCCGCCGGTTCGCGCCGGGCCTCGTCTACGTCAACGAGATGGTGTTGGCGACGGCCCTCGTCCACGGCAATGCCAAGACCGATCGGATGGTGACGTTCGGACCCGACGAGCACCCGCGCAGCCTTCAGCTGTACGGGTCGGACCCGGTGATGATGGGACGCGCCGTCAGCAGCGTCTGCGACACAGGGACCGTCGATCATCTGGACCTCAACTTCGGCTGCCCGGCGGCCAAGGTCACCCGCAAGGGAGGCGGCGGCGCCGTGCCGGCCCGACCCGCGCTCCTCCGGGCGATCGTGCGGGCGGCGGTGCGGGCGGCCGAGCCCTATGGCGTGCCCGTGACGGCGAAGTTCCGGCTCGGTCTCCACGACGGGCTACTGACCCACCTGCGAGCCGGTGAGGTGTGCGAGGACGAGGGCATCGCGGCGATCGCGCTGCATGCCAGGACCGTTCAGCAGCACTACGCCGGCAACGCTCGGTGGGAGGCGATCGGCGAGCTCAAGGCGCACGTCACGTCGATCCCGGTGCTCGGCAACGGCGACATCTGGGAGGCGACCGACGCCGTGGCGATGATGCGGGCCACCGGCTGCGACGGCGTGGTCGTCGGCCGTGGCTGCCTCGGCCGGCCGTGGCTGTTCGGTGATCTCGTCGACGCGCTGGCGGGCCGACCGGTGAGCGGCCCGCGTGCGCTGGGCCTCGCCGCCGACGTGATGATCGATCACGCTCGGGCGTTGGTCGACCACCACGGCGACGAGCACGCCGCGCTTCGGGCGTTTCGCAAGCACACGTCGTGGTACCTGACGGGGTTCCCCGTGGGCGGTGAGGTCCGCCGATGCTTCGCTCAGGTGTCGTCACTCGCCGAGCTGGAGGACCTCATCGCTGGACTGGACCGGGCCACGACGGTCGTGCCCGGCGGCGAGCGCATCCGGCGGGGCCACACCAACGGACCGATCCGCGTCGCGCTTCCTGACGGCTTCCTCGACGATCTCGACGCGCTGGAGCACGACGTGGCCATCCCGGAAGACGACGACGTGTACGCCCTGTCGGGAGGGTGAGCGAGCCAACGTCGGCCGCCGTGCGGTCGCTCGTCCGGCTCCCCGGGCGCTACTGGGTCGCCATCTCCGCGTACGTGGTGCCGCTGCTGGCGACGTTCGTTGCGCGGGCGATCCTCGGCGACGATCCGACTGCCGCGGAGGTCGACAACCTCGGCTTCGGGCTGCCGGCGTTCGAGGACGGTCGATGGTGGACGCTGTTCACGGGATTCGTGCTCGTCGACGACCTGGCCGTGCCCCCGCCGACCCTCATCCTGCTCGGGGTGGCCGCCTATGAGCACGTCGCCGGTCACGCGCGCGCGCTGGGGGTGCTGCTCGCCGGGCACGTCGTCGCCGTGCTCCTCGGGATCGCGCTGTTCGTCGCGTTCGAGGACAGCGGCAACGTGCTCGCCCGGACCGTGACGTCGACGGTCGACTTCGGGACATCCAACGGTTGCTACGCCTGCCTCGGTGCCTGGACGTGCTACCTGGCCTCATCGTGGCGCCGCCGCGTCCGGTGGTGGCAGAACGTCTGGCTGGCCGGGCCGCTGCTGTTCTCGGGCAACATCTACGACGTCACACATCTGATCGGGTGGTTCTTCGGCATGTGGGCAGGCGTCCGCCTGATGGCGCCCGATCGTCCGGACCCGACGCCATTCGACCGCCGAGAGTGGCCAGGCCTCATCCTCGCCATCACGATCGGAGCAGTCTTCGGGCTGTACAGCGGGATCATCGGCGACGGCCCCGGCGGCTTGTTCGGATGGACGCTCGACTGAGTACCGCCGAGCCCGAGACTGAGGCAGGGTGGGTGAGCCCGGACGTGACCGCCAGACTGGACGGGTGACGTCGATCGATGACCTCGTCGTTGGTGTGCGGCAATCGCTCGGTGCCGCCATCTTCGAGCGTGTCGCCGGCCGTGACGGCGTGGAGGTACGGGAACGGCTCCGCGATCCCGATGCCGATCGATGGTTCGAGTCGGGAAGTCCGATCACCCATGTCCACGGTGACGCATCGATGTTCGTCGGCGGGTTGGGCGCGCTGCTCCTGCAGTCACTGCACCCGCTGGCGATGGCCGGGGTGGACCAGCACTCGGACTACCGCGTCGATCCCTGGGGTCGCCTCGCGGAACGAGTCACTTCCTGGCCGTCACGACGTTCGGATCCGTCGAGGACGCGGAACACGAGATCGCCGTCGTCAAGGCGGTCCACGAACGGGTCAACGGCGTTGCCAGCGACGGCCGGCCGTACTCGGCGCTCGATCCGCATCTGTTGTCGTGGGTCCACCTCGCCGAGGTGGCCTCGTTCCTCCGTGCCCACAGCCGGTTCGGGGCGTCCCCCTTGACTGCGGCCGAACGCGATGAGTACGTAGCCCAGGCCGGCCAGGTGGCACGCGCCCTCGGCGCCGACAAGGTCCCGGAGACCGTCTCCGAGGCGCGACGGCTGCTCGAGGCGTACCGGCCCGAGCTGGCCAGCACCCCGGAGGCCCGGGCCGCCGCGCGCTACCTGGTTGTCAACCCACCCCTGCCATTGCACCTGCGCGGTGCCTACCTGCTGATCGCAGGTGCCGCGGTGTCACTCCTGCCGCGCTGGGCGCGCTGGCCACTGCGGCTGCCGTGGCTTCCGGTCTCCGAGGCGACCGTCGTGCGCGGCGCCGGCGATGCCATCACGCGGACGATCCGCTGGGCGATCTCCTAGTAGTTCGTCAGCGGAGGAACTTCGTCGAGAGCAAGCGGGCGACGTCCCTGCCGATCCGCGCCCCTTGGACGTCGGCGGAGCGGAAGTGGAGGCCTTGGAGGACGCGGGCTTCGATCGTGTCGTCGATGACGGCGGTGAACTGCTCGTAATGCCGCTTGACGTCGGGCACGCTCGGCAACCTGACGACGTCGAAGCTCATGTCGTTGGTGCCGAAGAACGCCCTCCCGGTGTGCATCATCGCCCCGGTCACACAGTTGTACCCCGACGCGTGGTCCGGATACGGAGGTGTCGTTTGCAGCGGTGCCCATGTCGGGTCGCCGACCGTGAATCGGTTCCCGTCGTCGTCACCTTCATGGATGGCGGTGATCGGCCGCCAGAAGCGGAAGTGCTCCTTGTCGTCCCAGCAGTTGATCAGTGAGTCAGCGGTAGCGAGGTTCAGCATTCCGAAGAGTCGCGCTTCGTCGACCACCGTGAGTCCCTCTGATCCGGAGATGCTCCGGAACGTGCGGTTGAACAGCTCAACGGGGCTGTTCGTGTAGAACTGCGCGATCGCCTCCTGCTCGGGGTTGCGCGAGCTGTTCTCTGCTGCCCCGAGCGCCTTGACCTCGTCGTACTCCTTGGCGTAGGCGCCGCTGGAGAGGTGGCGAGGACCCTGCGTCCGGAACTGCGACGGCTCGTCGAGCACGAACGGATCAACCTTCGCCACCCAGGCGAACGGGTCGTTGACGAATGTTGGCGGTGCAGGGCGCCATTGGCCCGGCTCCGAGCCCACGGGGAACGTGTGCGGTACGTACCGGCCGTCGCCGGTGCGCTCGGCCAGCATGGCCGCCGCGGCTGCAGCACCGGCGGCGATGCCGTCGTCCTTGGCCTCGCCGTCGGGAACTGCGGTCAGGGATTCCGCGTACAGCAGGTCGAGGCGGTCGCGGACGGCCTGCGGGAGCGCCGGCACCGGGGCGATGCCCAGTCCCACCAGCACGTGATGGGCAGCCGTGGCAACCGCGGCATCGAGCGACGCCCCGGGATCGGCCGGCTCGAGCCCGTCGAGGTACGGCTCGTGGCTGCCGTCGATCGAGTTCACCGCGTCGTACACCGCACCCTGGACCATTGCCATGTGCAGTGCCGAGACCGGTGGCGTCTGCATGGCGCCCGGAACTGGGGCCGTGAGCCCATTCGTCAACGCGGTCAACGCGTGAGCATTCCACGCACGAACGGTGCTCGTACTCGGCACTTGCGCCGACGTTGCCCGCTCGAGCGGAAGAACGACCGGCGCAAGCAGCGCGACGAAAATGATGAGGGCACGCTTTGCGCGCGCCCAAGAGAACAATGACCGCCCAGGCATGAGAAACCCCCTCCTTGCGTCTACACATACGCCGTAACGCAGTGGGCTGCAATAGGGAAAAGGGAAGCGGCTTAGGACACAACCACCGAATCGCGCTCGTCGTCGGTCAACACGCGGTACAGCAGCCACACCAGTACCACGCCTGCGCCGATTTCGAACACGAGTGCCAGCACCGCTTCGGGTGAAGGGTCGAAGCCGCGCTCGGTGAAATCGAAGATCCCGCGGTCCGTGCGACTGAGGGCGAACGCCAACAGCGTGCCGTTGACGAGTGCCAGCGCGGCGACGACCACGGCCCAGTGTCGCCACAGCACGAGGGCAATCGCGATGACGACGGACGCGATGAAGTTGGCGAGGAACGACGGGCCGATCGCGCTGTCGGGAATGTCCTTGTACCCGTCGAGCCACAGACGCAGATGCACGATGCCGCCCCCAAGGACGAGGATCGCGGCGAGGCAGCGCGCCGGAAGATCAGACGCCACTCAGCCCTCCACCACGATCGTGCCGTGCATCGACGTGTGGATGGCGCAGATGTACGGGAACGTGCCCGGCTCGTTGAACGTGAACGAGAACGTGGCGCCGCTGTCGAGGTCCGGTGAGGCGAACGAGCCGTCTTCCGACTCGACGGTATGTGTCTCGCTGTCGCCGTTCGTCCACGTCACCACCGTGCCGGGCTGGACGGTCAACTCCGCAGGGTTGAAGGCGAAGTCGCGGATCTCCACGGTCGCCGAGCCCGTCGGCGGAACCGTTGACCCTCCTGGCTCGGTCGTTGTCACTGCGTTCCCACCACCGTCGTCGCTCGACGTCGCGGCCGCTCCGATGGCCGCCACGGACGCCACCACGGTGACGACAGCGGCCGCCAGAACGAGCACGCGTGGCCGATCCACTAGCAGCTTGCATAGCACGCCCACTGCGGCGCGCGATGCTTCTCGGCCGAGAAAGCAGGGAGTGTCGATGGCGTTGCCGCGCGTACTGGCCGGGCCGATCGTGCGGCGTGTCGAACCGGCAGGCTGCTCGTTCTGGGTCGCCCTGAGCGAGCAGGCCACGGTCACCGCCCGCGTGTGGCTCGGCGAGAAGTCGGCGCCGGTGCCGGACACGCGACGCCGCCGCTCGCCGAGGCTCAGCTCGCCACCCGCGCGACTCGGTACCGGTCTCCACGTCGTCGTCGTCACCGTCGACACGTCGGGCACGCCGCTGCGAGCCGGCGAGCGGTACTCCTACGACCTCAAGTTCGCGCTTGCCGGCGGCGCAACGTCGGACCTGCTCGGCGAGAAGCTGCTCGAGGACGAGGACCCGGCGGCGCGGATCACCAACGTCGCCGACGGACGCTCCGCTGCACCGCGCCCTCGGGTTCGAGCAAGGACAAGCTGCCGTCGTTCCTCGCCCCGCCCTCGACGTTCGCGCCGACGGAGCCGCCCACGCCGGCTGCCGGTCTGCGCCTCGCCCACGCCAGCTGCCGGCGTCCGGGCAGCGGCGCCGTCGACGCGCTGCCGGGCCTCGCCGAGCTCGTCAAGAGCGACGCGCACCCGCCCCCACCAGCTGCACCTCACCGGCGACCAGATCTACGCCGACGACATCGCCACACCGTTCCTGCCGCTGGTCGCCGCGATCGGCGTCGAGCTCGCCGGCGCACAGTCGCTGCCCGGCTTCCCGCCCGACCCGCGACTCGGTGGTACCGGCTCGACACCGGTGACCGGCGCCGGGCTTGCCCGGCACGATCGCCAACCTGCCGGCGATGCGCCGCAAGTGGCTGCTCTGGCAGCTCGCCGGGTTCACCGGCAGCGACACGCAGAACCACCTCATCACGTTCCCCGAGTTCGTCGCCCACTACCTGCTGGCGTGGAGCCCTCGCGTGTGGCGGGCCGTCCCGACGTTCGCCGACAGCGTTCGTCGACGACCCCTGCGCCCGACGCGGCGATCGCACCGTGGCTCAACCGGCCGTGGTTCTGCGGCGACGGCGTCGACGCCCACCCAGCCCGAGGCGACCCTGCAGCAGCGTGGAGCGAGCCCCACCGTCAACGACGAGGGCGCGTCGAAGGGCTTCAACCGCAGCGCCCACCAGATCGCCCGCTACGCCGCCTCGAGCCCCGCCGTCGCCCAGGTGCTCGCCAACACGCCGACCTACATGATCTTCGACGACCACGAGGTCGCCGACGACTGGAACCTCAACGGTCGCTGGGTGACGTCGTGTCTACGGTCGCGAGTGGGGCCGCTTCATCGTCCGCAACGGCCTGCTGGCCTTCACGCTGATGCAGGCGTGGGGCAACGACCCCGCGCACTTCACGCAAGGACGAGCCGGGCCGCAAGCTGCTCGACGCCATCCCGGCCGCCGTCGCGCCGGGCACGGCGCCCACGCCGGCGACGACCGCCGACCTCGACGTGCTGCTCGGCTTCGACCCGCCGACCGACGGCCCAGACCGAAGCGCGTGCGCTTCAACTTCACCGTCAAGGCGCAGGACCACAGCGTCGTCGTGCTCGACACGCGCACCCACCGCGACGTCAGCAACCTGACGCTCGAGGCGCCGAACCTGGTCATCAACCTCGACGAGCAGCTGCCGGAGCGGCCGAGCACCGACACCAACGAGCTGCTGATCGTCGTCTCGCCGGTGCCCGTCTTCGGCCCGGCGGTCATCGAGCAGCTGGGGCAGCCGCTGGCGCAGCTGATCATCGACTTCAAGCACGACCGACCACGTCGGCGAGATCCCGGGGTTCGCGACCGGGCGACCTCGACGACCCGCAGCTGGCCGCCGGGTGCGACGACCGTGTCGAGCGTGGCGCCGAGAAGTACGACCGCGAGGGCTGGTCGGCCAACGAGCCAGGCTTCGAGGCCCTGCTCGCCCGCCTCGCCACCTACCCGGCCGTCGTGCTGCTGTCGGGCGACGTCCACTACGGCTGCACGATCAGCCTCGACCGCTGGGTCCGCAACGCCGACCCGAAGCGCATCGTGCAGTGCACGTCGAGCGCCGTCGAAGAACATCTTCAAGGCGCAGGTCGAGGAGATCGCCCGCCACGGCGGCAACCTGCAGCGGGCCGAGGAGATCCCGGTCGAGCGCCTCGCCTGGAACGAGATCGACGTCACGCGACCTCGTCGCCGGACCGCTCCGCATCTGCCGCTCGCCCGCCGGGCCCGCCTGCGCAAGCGCCCGGCGCTCGTCCCGAGCGCGGTGTGGCCGAAGCGAGGCGCGCGATCCCGCCGACCAAGCCGCCGGACTGGAGCTGGCGCCTGCTCGCCGTCGTCGACACCACGACCAAGCGCGACCGACCTGCCGATCGGGCTCGCGCCCGGCGGTCGTCCCGCCCGACGCGCCGACCGACGACGATCCCGCAGCACCTCCGCGCCGTCGCCACTGTCCACCAGACGCGGGTCACGGAGGGCAAGCCGATGCTGCGGCGGATCGTCTTCGACCCGAACTTCGGCACCGTCCAGTTCGCCGGGACCGGCGACGCCCGCCGCGTCGAGCACCGCATCCACACGACCGACGACGGTCGTCAAGTTCAACGCTGTCGAGGAGGACCAGCCGCTGCCGCCCGGCCGCCCGCCCGAGCCGACGGTCACGTTCGGGCCGCACACCGTCCACCGCGTCGCGCTGCGCACGCCCGCTGACGGCGACGCCACCGACGCTCGTGCAAGGCGATGGCTGACGATGGCCAACCCGCTCGTCTCGCTGATGGACGTCGTCGCCGACGCCGTCGACTGGATCCACGACACGTTCAGCGATCCCGAGCTGAGCAAGGAGATCCGCGGCGACCTCGGCCTCGACGAGGACGCCGATCCGCAGGTCCAGCTGCCGACGGGCCAGCAGATCCGGATGCGCCATCCCGACGGCACCGCCGTCGACGTCGACAAGGCCGCCTTCGACGCCACGGTGGCCGAGGTCAAGAACGCCGTCGGCGCTGATCGTCGAGTTCATCCGCGGGATCGGCAGCGTCGGCGACGCGGCGTGGGACTCGCTGTTCCTGCTCGGCCAGATCGGGGCCTCCGAGTCGATCCGCGCCCGCTGGCCGCTCGCCCACAACATCGCCAGGGCGACCGGGCTGACCTGCGGCGCTCGTCCGCGGCGCGGCACGCCCGACGCTGACCCAGTCGAGCGAGGAGGTCGAGGCGATCGACATCTTCCGGGCGATCGACCTCCTGCGCGGCGCCGTCGGGCGCGCCGTCCGACACGACCGTCACCCCGGACGCCCGGCAGCAGATCCGCAACCTCGTCGGCATCGGGATGGCCGTCGCTCGCCGCGGTCAAGAAGTTCGAGACGATCAACATCCTCGCCAGCTACGGCTACGAGCCCGACATGCTGCCGGTCGCCGGGTCCGACGAGCTGACGCGCCAGCGGCAGCTTCAACGATCACCTCGCCGTCGGCGCGTTCACCATCGACGCCGTCGACGCGGACCCGGCCGGGCACGTCGGGGCTCGACGGTCACCTCGCCCTGACGCGTCATCTACCTGCCCGAGCTTCCGGCGTCATCCCGCACCCGCTGTTCCCCGAGTTCCCGACGTGCTGGCACTTCGCCATCGGCGGCGGGCGCAGCTCGTTCACGAGCGGGCGGTTCACGGTCGGGCTCGAGGCGCCGGCGAACTCGAACTTCACCCACGTCGGTGGGCACGGGCTGGGACCTCGACGCTCGGCAACGTGCTCCGCGCCATCGCCGTCGTTCGGTCGGCCCGAGGACAAGGCGATGGAGTTCGGCGAGCGCGACGGCGCCCACCTGACGACCGACACGTTCGCCCTGCGCGCCGAGCTCTCCGCCGAAGCCGTCGATCCGCCTCGACGTCAAGGCCGTCGACCTCTCGCTGGCGCTGACCGAGGGCGACGCGTTCCTCCGGTCGCTGAGCCAGGAGCTGAAGACCAGCTTCGACATCGCCGTTCGTCTCGACGGCGACGGGTTCCGGCTGGAGGGCGGGCCGTTCGCCAAGCAGCAGGCGCCGCCCGCCGACCCGCGGCCGCGCCCGCGGCCGATGCGGCGCGGCGCCGGCGGGGTCGGCACGACCTCGGGCGGCGTCGAGGCGGAGGTGCCCCCGAAGACGACCCGGTTCGGGCCGTTCCGCATCCAGAAGGGGCGCTTCGCCATCGGCCGCGGGCCGACCGGTGACGGGTCGACCAGCTTCGAGCTGTCGACCAGCGTCGACCTCGACATCGGGCCGTTCAACCTCGACGGTCGACCGCATCGGCATGAGCCTCGACCTCCGCGGCCGGCGGCGTCGAGCCCAACCTCGGCCTGCTCGACTGGGACTTCGGGTTCAAGCCCCCGACCGGCATCGGCGTGAAGATCGACGCCAAGGCGATCCGCGGCGGCGGGTTCCTCCGCCTCGACCCCGACAAGGGCGAGTACGCCGGCGTGCTCGAGCTGTCGTTCAAGGGCCTCACGATCAAGGCGATCGGCATCGTCAACACGAAGGCGCCCGAGCCGGCCGGCTGGTCGTTCCTGCTGCTGCTGTTCGCCGAGTTCCGCCAGTCGCCGTGGCAGATCGGCCTCGGGCTTCAACATCACCGCCGTCGGCGGCATCATCGGCCTGCAGCACCGCGGCGTCCGTCGACGAGCTGCGCAGGTCGCTCGGCACGAACGTCTACGACGACATCCTCTTCCCGGCCGACCCGGTCAAGGACGCGCCGCGCATCATCGGTCGGCTGCGCACCGTGTTCCCGGTCGAGCCGAGCGGCCTCGTCGTCGGGCCGACCGTCGAGATCAACTGGGGCACGCCGGCGATCGTCAAGGGCCGCTTCGCCGATCCTCGCCCAGTTCGACGGCGCGTTCGGCGGCGGCGACTTCCGCTTCACCCGGCTGACGATCCTCGGCACGGTCCGGGCGACGGCGCCGCCGCTCGAGGTCGACGCGCCGCGGCTCGTCGAGCTCACCGCCGACGTGCTCGGCGACTACGACTACGAGTCCGGCCTCATCGCCATCGACGCCCGGCTGCGCGACTCGAAGCTCGGCGGCGTCGAGTTCAGCGGCTCGCTGCTGATCCGCATCGGCACCGGCAACCTGCCCGGCGTTCGCCATCTCCGCCGGTGGGTTCCATCCGGCGTTCACCGACCTGCCGCCGGCGATGCCCGCTCGTCTCGACCGGCTCGGCGCTGCGCTGGCAGGTCGGCAGCAGCGTGACCTTCACGCTGCAGGCGTACGTCGCGATCACCGCGTCGAGCTGGCAGCTCGGCGCCGCGTTGTCGATCGTCGCCAAGCTCGGCCCGGTCGACCTCGACGGCCGGGTCGCACTTCGACGCCATCGCCTACGACGACGGCCGCTTCAGCGTCGAGCTCGGCCTCTACGTGCGGATCCGCTGGCGCGGTCACACGCTGATGTCGGTCGAGGCCGACGTCGTCCTCGACCGCAACGAGCTGCAGGTCTGGCACGCCGCCGGCGAGGCGACGTTCTCCGTCCTGTGGTGGGACAAGACCGTCGACTTCGAGCACACGTGGGGCGACGAGCGGTCGCTGCCGCCGGCGCCGGCCGTCGACGCCGCGGCGCTGGTGCGAGCCGCGCTCGCCGACGCCGGCGAGCTGGAGCGACGCAGCTGCCCCAGGGCGGCGAGGCGCTCGTCACGCTGGCCAGCGTCGCCGACCACCGACGTGCTGGCCCATCCGCTCGGCACGCTGACCGTGTCGCAGCGCGTGGCTCCGCTCGGGCTGCGCCTCGACCACGTCGACGGCCGGCCGGTGGCGCCGGGCACCGTCGTCGACGATCGACGCGGTCCGCGTCGGTGGCGTGCTCGCTCCGCCACCGGCGCCGGCGATGGCGCCGTTCCCGCGGGCCCGGTTCCAGGACCTCACCGAGGACGAGCGGCTGACGCAGAAGACGTTCGAGTCGTTGCCCGCCGGCGCCCGCATCGCGCCACCGGGACAGACGAACCCGGCCGGGACGTGCGCGACGTTCGACTTCGAGCCGATCAACCTGGCGCCGCTCGACGTGGTCGCAGCCACCGCCGCCGGATCCGATCACGTTCCCCGTCGGACACCTCGGCTGGCACGTGGCACGAGGTCAGGCCGCCGCCTCGCCGCTGCGCCAGCACGTCCGCCTCGGGGCGCTGTCGCCCGACCGCGTCGTCGACGTCCGCCAGCCACCCGTCGTCGTCGTCGATCACGTCGACCTGGCGCCGGCCGTCGACGCTGAGCGAGGTCGAGGCCGGCGTCGGCGGTGCTCGCCGCGCAGCGGGCGCGGCGCCGGGCTGCTCGTCGCTCGAGGCTCACGAGTTGGTGAGTGCGCCATGACGGCGCCGGTCTACCGCTTCCTGCCGTGGGCGCGGCGCGGGCTCGCCCACGGCGTCGACGACGCCCGACGGACCGGACGTCGCGCTGCCGGCGCGGCCGTCGTTCGCCGTCGAGCTCGACGTCGGCGGTGTGCCGGCGACGACGACGCTGGCGCTGTACGGACCGGGTGACGTCACGGGCATCGACCGCCGCGCCGTGCTGCGCACCGATCCTGCGGCCGGCGCCACCGACCGCGAGCCGAACTACCTCGTGACGATCGACTTCGACCCGCCCGACTTCCCGTGGATGTTCACGCCCGGGCAAGGCGACCGGCGACCGGTTGCGCCCGTGGTGCGTGCTCATCGTCGTCGAGAAGACCGACGGCGTCACGGTCACGCTGCAGCCGGGCGCGCCGCTGCCGGTGCTCGGCATCGCCGGCGCCGGAGGCGGGCCGGGAGCTGCCCGACCTCGCCGACTCGTGGGCGTGGGCCCACGGGCAGGTCCTCGAGGAGGCGGGCTCGCTCGCCGCCCGCGGACCTCGACCTCGACCCCGACCGCAACCTCAGCCGGCTCGTCAGCTCCCGGCTGCTGCAGCCCGACACCCGGTACCTCGCCGCTGTCGTTCCGGCGTTCGACCACGGCGTGCAACGTGGCCTCGGTCGCGAGCCGATCGGCGACGTCGCTGGCGCCGGCGTGGGACGTCGCGACGGTCGAGTCGATCGAGCTGCCGATGTACCACTTCTGGGAGTTCACGACCGCCGTCGCCGACGACATCGAGTCGATGGCCCGCGCGCCTCCACGGCCCCGAGCACGCGCCGCCCGCAGCTCGGGCGGCGGCGGATCTTCGCCGCCGCCGCCCATCCAGACGTCCCGCCACTGCCCGCCGGCGGCGCGGGCGATCACGATGTTCGGCGCGCTGCGCCCGACGGGTCCGGCGGCCACGCCACTGCCGCCGCAGCCGCCGCAGCTGACGACGCGGCTGGCCGGCGTCGTCGGCCGGCGCGACACGCCCGAGCTGCCGCCGCCGCTGTACGGCGAGTGGGCGGCCGACGAGCACGCGCTGCCGCCGACCGAGGACGGCTGGTTCGGCGAGCTCAACCGCACCGTCGCGC
The DNA here is from genome assembly GCA_963774125.1 of uncultured Acidimicrobiia bacterium. Classification (GTDB taxonomy): domain Bacteria; phylum Actinomycetota; class Acidimicrobiia; order Acidimicrobiales; family Ilumatobacteraceae; genus JALZMG01. The sequence goes on along the minus strand of CAVZDR010000005.1, from coordinate 764,726 downwards.
ACCGCATCGCCGCCGGGCTCGGCGCCGAGGTCGTGCGGCGCAACCAGGAGGCCTACGTCCACGCCGCGTGGCAGCAGGTCGGGCGGATCCGTGAGGCCAACGACCTCGCCGCGCGGGCGCGGCTCTCCGCCGCCGTCCTGGGCCGCCTCGTGCAACGCCACGTCGCCTCGCTGCCCGCCGACCGGCTGCTGCAGGCCGTGGCGCCGGTCCTCGCGGCGACGCCTGGCGCCGCCTGCCGACCTCGACGACACGTCGACCACGAGCATGCGCGTCGCTCTCGCGCACGTCGAGCGTGCCGACCGGGGCGACGTCGGCCGCGTTCCGGCGGCTCGCCAGCGCGCAGCGCCCGGCCGTCAAGCGGGCCGTGCGGCGCGCACGGGCTGCGCACGACGGCGCGAGCGTGATCGCCCTGACGGCCGGACCCGACGGTGCGGCCGCTCGTCGAGCCGACGCCGCCGACGCCCGACGGGATCGTCGACGCTCGCGCGACCGCGATCGGCTGTCACGTCGACCCGCAACGATCCCGAGCCGGCGGCGTCTCGCTGGCGCCGCTCGGGCTGCCCGGCCGCACGACGCTCGGCCGCCGTCGGCCGCCTCGTGCCGGAGACCGGGCAGGTGCCGGACCGGTCGGTGGACCGGGACGCTGCCGTTCTTCCCGCCGGCGGAGCTGCCCGCCGTCATCAACGTCGTCGACCGGACGGCCGATGGCGCCGCGGCGGTGGCATCCCGATCGTCCGGCCGCCGATCCCGGTCACCGATCAGACGGCGACGACGCAGTTCGACGCGGCCGTGGCGGCCGCGATGGCGCGATCCGTCGACCGGCGCACCGCCGCCGGTCGCCGTTCGTCGGCGTCGACGTCGCGGCACTCGGCCTGCAGCTGCTCGAGCGGCTCGACCCGCGTCGCTCCGTGGCGCGGCGCGTCGTCGTCGATGGTCGTCGCGCCGCAGCCCGTCGACCCGTTCGCCGGGATCATGGCCTTCCCGATCCTGCCGGAGGCCGACGTACCGCGCCCTCGACGCGCTCGGCGGCGGCTGGATGCTGCCGTCCGCCGACGGGCTCGAGCCCGACACGGCGATCCTGCTGCAGACCAACCCGGCGTTCACCGCCGCGTTCCTCGTCGGGATGAACCACGAGATGAACGCCGAGCTGCTGTGGCGGGTGTATCCGACCGACCAGCGGGGCACGCCGTTCCAGCGCTTCTGGGATCGCGACGAGGGCGGCGTCGACATCGTGCCGGTCCACCAGTGGCCGCTCGATCAGCCGCTCGCCACCGCCGGTGCGCCGCCGCGGCTCGGCGCCGGCGGCCGGGTGCGACGAACGAGCAGATCGTGCTGCTGCTGCGCGGACAGCTGCTGCGCCGCTACCCGGACATGGTCGTGTACGCCGTGCGCGGCACGCATGCCGAAGCCCGGCACCGACGGTCGAGCGGCAGGGCCGGCCGGTGTTCGCCGGGCGGCTGTCGCCGGACTCTGCACTTCGTCGGCTTCGACATGACCGCCGCGCAGCTCGCCGCCGACGAGTGGTGGTTCGTCCTCGAGCAGCAGCTGACGGCGCCCCGCTTCGGCTTCGACCTCGACGACCTGCCGGCGGGCGACCACGTCGACGTGGCGACGCTGCCCGGCGACCGCCGGCACGCCGATCGCGTCGCCGCACAGCTGCTGCAGCTGCCGATCCGCGTCGCCCTGCACCGTGACCGCCTCCTCCTCCCGGCGGCCGCCCCGTGACCGCGTCGTGCTGCCGGCGACCGCGATGAGCGATGAGTGGCGTATGACCACCGCTCATCGCACGCGTCCAGCGTCCGTCGCGATGAGCGATGTGCGCCGTATGACCACTCATCGCTCATCGCGCTCGTCGGGCGACGGTGGAGGGCCGGGCAATGAGTGACGCGACGATCACCGCGCTGGACCCCGTGCCGCTGGCGCTCCTGCCCGTGCGGCTCGAGACCCGCTACGTCGGGCCGCCCGATGCGCCGACCGAGCTGCGCGTGCGGGTCTACCCGGACCAGGTCCACGTCGACGCCCACCAACCGGCGCTGACCGACGGCGAGGTCGAGATCGCCAAGACCTACTGGCGCCACCGCTGGGGCGACGGCCCCGACGCCGCCGAGCGCCAGGCCGCGGCCTGGACGGAGCTGACCCGCGGCGTGCGGCCGCCTCGGGCCGCCCACCTCGTGCGGGCGATGACGCCGACGAACGCTCCGCCGGCCGATCCCGCAGTTCCCGGACGTGCCGCGCCGCGACGCCTCGATCGACAGCCCGCTGGCGCTGCGCGCCCTTCCCGAGCGGTGGGTCGATCGTCGGCTGGAACGAGGACGGTGTCGAGGTGCTGCGCAAGTGGTTCGACCGACCCGTTGCGCCCGGCCTGCTGGCGTCGGCCGAGACCACCGACGGCCCGGCGCTGGCGACCGAGAACGTCGTCGACCAGTACCTCGGCTGGACCGCCGACTACACCCAGGCGCTCGAGGCCGGCATGGCGGTGACCGTCACGCGCCGCTGACGTCTCGGGCGGCACGTTGCCCCACGAGTTCAGCCGGCTGTTCGTCATCGGGGTTCGCCCGGGCGACGGCCGCGACGAGCTCACGTCGCTGCTCGCCGACCACGCCGTCACCGACGGCCTCGCCTTCCTGCCGCCGGGGACACCGACCAACAACCTCGACGACACGTCCACCCGCCCGACGTACGTGGCCGACCCGACGCTCGCCGCCGCCAGACGTCGATCGCGAGTGGTCGGCCGGCGTCGCAGCTCGCCGAGGCGCTCGGCGTGCCCGCTGGACGCCTGGGCGGCGGTGCCGGGGCCGACGCACACGGTCGGTCGGGTCGCCTCGGCGGTCGTCAGCGCGACGTGGGCGGCGACGCTCGGCTACTTCGCCGACCAGCTGCTCCACCCCGTCGTCGACGACGCGACGCTGGACCAGGCCAGAGATCACGCCCGCAACTTCCTCCAACCGCTCGGGCCGCTCGCCACGCTGCGCGTCGGCCGCCAGCCGCTCGGCGTGCTGCCCGTGATGCCGCCGCGCCGCGCAGGCCGGCGACCGACGTTCGGCGACCGCCTCGGCCGGCGTCCTCGACACGCTGCGCCCGCTGTGGCGGACGCGCCATCTTCCGAGATCCCCAGGCTGGACGACGGCGGCGACGTCGAGCAGGCGCTGCTCGCCGTGCTCCAGCGGGCGCCGTGGACGATGCGCGTCTGGTACCGCCGGGTGTTCGGGCCACTGCTCGGGCACGCCGCCGGCGGGCTCGGCGCGACGCAGCAGCTGCAGGGCGCCGCTGCGCTCGATCGGGTTCCTCGACGCGCTCGGCGTCGCCGAGCGAGCCGCGCCTCGTGCCGTTCGTCGTGCGCCCCGAGCCGCGCTCGCTGCGCATCCCGATGGTCGGTGACCCGGCTCGACTCGACGCCGTGCGCCGGCTGACCACCGAGCGCCGACGCCCGCGACGTCCTCAACCAGGCCGCCGACGCGGACAGCCTGCTCGAGGCGCTGGTCACGTTCGCCGCGCTGCAGGAGCTCGACCTGACGGCGGCGCGCATCGGCAGCCGCGCTGCCTGCCCGCCGAGCGTCGCGGCGGTCGCCTGGCGGACGCCCGAGATCTCCGGCATCGACGGCGGGTTCAGCGACCCCGACCCGAAGACGCTGGCGACACATGCCGATCGCCGCAGCTCGGCGGGCGCACGCTGATGCAGGAGGTCCATCGCCGCCAGCGAGCGGGGCGGCCCGGACCTCGAGGACCTCGCGCGAGTTCCAGGACGCGCTCGCCGCCCTCGCCGAGGCCGATCCCGCGCGACGTCGACCTGGCGCTGCGCGCCCACCTCGACGCCTGCTCGCACCGGCTCGACGCGTGGTACACGTCGCTCGCCAGCCGGCAGCTGCGCATCGCCCGCAAGTCACGCGGTCCAGGCCTGCACGTCGGCGGCTACGGCTGCGTCGAGCGCCTGCGCCCGGAGACGACGCCCGACTCGCTCGGCTACGTCACCGGGCCCGTCGCTCGCCCACGCCGCGACGGCCGGCGTGCTGCGCAGCGGGCACCTCGCCAATCCCGAGCATCGACCGCCTCGACGTCGACCTCAGCTCGGCCGCGCGTCCGCACCGCGCTCGGCGCTGATGCGCGGCGTCCGCGAGGGCGTGCCGCTGTCCGTGCTGCTCGGCTACCAGCTCGAGCGGGCGCTGCGCGAGGAGGACCTCGCGCTGTTCATCCTCCCGCTGCGCACCGAGTTCCCGCTGCGCCAGGCCGCCGCGGACGCCGGCGCAACCGGTCGAGGCGACGCCGCCCCACGACGTCGTCAACGCCGCCGATCTGCTCGACGCCTGGCCGTCGGGTGTTCATCGATCCCGTGCCGCCGCCGTTCGTCTTCCGCGTCGCCCAGCGCGCCGGCGTGCCGATCAACGACCCGCGGGTCGAGCGGATGATGGTGCAGTTCACCGCGCTGGCCGACACCTACGACGCCGTGGCGGACGTCGTGCTCGCCGAGGCGGTCCACCAGACGCTGGCCGCCAACCCGGAGCGGGCGCAGGCGGCGACCCGCTTCCTCGACCGCCAGGAGGTGCCGGCCGAACCCGACGTGACGGCGACGCCACGGCGGGCGCACGCCTACGTCCAGCGCTGCGCCGTCGCGCATCGGCGCGCCGCAGCTGAGCGCGGCGTGGCGGACGCTGACCGCCAACGACCCGCGGGTCGCAGGCCGAGCCGCGGATCAACGCCTGGGTCGCCCAGCTGCTCGGCGAGCCCGGCGGCTGGGGGTTCAGCGGGCGAGGTGTGGCAGCCGACGGCACGCCCGGCGCCGATCGAGGTCGTGTCGCTCGCCGACCTCGGGCTCTCCCCGCTGGCGCTGCTCGCCGCGGCCGTCACCGGCGGCGGCGACCGGCCGACGGAGCTCGAGGAGCGGATCGGGCGCGCTGCTCGCTGCGCGCATCGACGTCGCCGAGGGCGGCGGGATCGAGCTGCTCGCCGACACCGACGGCGCGCTCGGGCTTGGCTGCGTTCACGCGCGCTGTGCAGCGCGATCGCCAGGGTGCTGCGCACGGCGCGGCCCGGCGACGTGCGGACCTTCGCGCTGCCGGACAGCGGCGCGACCCGAGCGGCGTCGACGTCGACGAGCTGGAGCGTCGCGGCGACGCGGGCCGAGCAGCGCCTGCGGACGGTCAGCCAGCGGCTCGACGCCGCGCTCGCCGTGTCCGTTCCCAAGACCGGTCGCGTGCGGGCGGCGCTCGAGCAGGTCAGCCGCGCCGGCGTGCCCGGCGCCGTGCCGCCGGCCGTGCTGTTCGCCGAGGCCGACGCAGACGCCGGCATCGGCGGACGCCGTCACGTTCGCCGCCGCCGTCGCCGCCGCTGCACACCTGCGCATCGGCCAGCTCGACGGCGCAGTCGCCGCGGCGACCGGGAGGCCGCAGCGCACGGCGCCGCCTCGAGCATCGTGTTCGGCGAGCTGTGGCCGGTCCTCGGCGTGGTCCGCGTGACCGGCCGACGCCGAGCTGACGCGGGCGCTGCGCACGGTCGGGCCAGACCCGCCTCACCGGCGGCGACCCGCTGGCCGCGGCGACGTGGATGACGCGGATGGCGCGGGTGCGTCCCGAGCTCGACGCGCTGTGGCACGTCCTCGTCGCCGCCGAGGCGGCGACGGGTGGGTTCGACGCCACGCAGTGGTCGATCGCGCAGCGGCCGCTCCGCGACACCGACCGCTGGGCGGCGCTGCCGTTCGACGCCGGCCCGGCGGCCGACGCACGTGCAGGTGGCGACCGTCGTGCACACGCCCGGTCGCGCCCGGCTGACGCGGCCCGGTCGGGGTCCTCGTCGTCGACTCCTGGACCGAGCAGGTGCCGATGGCGACGGAGACGGCGGGCGTGGCGCTGCACTACGACGCGCCGTCGAACCGGGCGCCGCAGGTGGCGCTGCTCGCCGTGCCGCCGGACGTCGACGCGTCGACCGGCCGTGGAGCCTCGACCTCGTGCTCGCCGCGATCGACGAGGCGCTCGACCTGGCCCGGCTGCGCGGCGTCACGATGGCCGAGCTGCCCGGCGTCGGCGTCCGTGCTGCCCGGCGCTGTACCTCCCGTTCGACGTCACCGACAACGTGCCGTCGATCGACTTCGACCGCCTGGTCGACCGCCTCGGCGCCGGCCCAGCTCGTGTTGGGGAAGGACTGACGTGGCGGCGTCGATCGTCACGTGGACGCGGCTCGAGCCGGTCGACCAGTCCTCGGACCTGGCGTGTCGCTGGCGGCGCCGATCGCCGACCCGCTGTGGCTGCTGCACCGGCAGTGGCAGCTCGGCGAGCTCGACGGCAACGACGCCGGCACGCCGATCGAGGTGCGCATCGAGCACCGGGCGGTGCCGCTGTCGCGGCTGCGGCCGGGGACGCGCGACGCCGACGACTACTCGCCGGCGGCAGCTCCCGCTCGAGCCGGTCGTCGAGGCCGAGCGCGTGCGCGGGCTCGCCGGCCGGCACCGCCGGCTCGCCGCCGAGACCGGCGCCCAGCTGGTGCGCATGCTGCGCGCCGGCGGAGCTCGGATCGGTGGCTGCCGCGCTGCGCGACGGCGGCTTCGCGCCTGCACGTCGCCGCCGTCGCCGGACCCGATCGCCGACCCGCTCGGTGCCGAGGCCGCGGTGCTGCTCGTCCGGCCGCGCCGTCGACGGCGACGCCGTCGCCGCGGCGCTGGCGCCGCACCGCGACGCCGGACGGCGGGTTGAGCGGGCTGCCGTCGTCGTTCCCCGGTGACCACGCCGTCGTGCGGCCGGTGGTCGAGCAGCTGGCTGGCGTGGTACGACGAGCTGCTCATCGAGCCGCCGGCGCGGCGGCCAGTCGGCGGCGCCGGCGGCGTGGGACCCGCGTCGCCTCGAGCACCGCTTCGCCGACGGCCGCCGGCGGTGTCGCCGACCGGGTCACGTTCGTGGCCACGGCGTTCGACGACGGCCACCTCGACTGGCCCGACCTCGACGTCGACGCGTCGGTCGACCTCGGCGCGTCGAGCACGCCGGTGTCGACGGTGACGCGCTTCGACGCCGTCATCCCGGTGCCGCTGCGCTACCCGGGCATGCCCGCCCACCGCCACTGGGAGCTGGAGGACGGGCGGGTCAACTTCGCCAGCGTGCAGGCCGGCAGCACCGACATCGTGCGGATGCTGCTGACCGACTTCGCCCTCGTCTACGGCGAGGACTGGTTCGTCCTGCCGCTCGAGGTGCCGGTCGGGTCGGTCGTCACGATCACGTCGATGCGCGTGCGCGACACGTTCGGCGTCGTGTCCGACGTCGTGCCGACGGTCGGCCCCGAGCACCGAACCCGTTCCAGCGGCCGTGGTCGATGTACCGCACGACGGCGGTCGTCGGGTGAGCCGCTCGACCTCGACACGCTGTTCGTCCCGCCGACGCTCGGCGCGACGACGGCGGGCCCGCCGATCGAGGAGGTGGCGTTCTTCCGCGACGAGATGGCCAACGTGGTCTGGGCCGTCGAGCGCACGACGCCGAGCGCGCTCGGCACGCCGGTCGACCGCTACCGCAACGCGCCAGCCGGCGTCGGCGGCGCGGGTGCCGGTCGACGTCACCGAGCTCGGCGACGCCGAGCTCGTCTACCGGCTGGCGACGCCGGTGCCGTCGAACTGGTACCCGTACCTGCCACGGCGGACGCCGGCCGGCGACGACATCACGCTCGAGCGGCTGCCGGCCAGCGACGCCCGACGGAGCGATCGCCACCGAGTCGGCGGTGCTGGAGGACGAGGAGGTGTCGCGAGGCGGCGTCGTCGTGTCGCGGGCGTGGCAGTACGCCCGCTGGATCGACGGCCGCCCGCTGCTGTGGCTCGGCCGCCACACCCGCCCCGGCCACGGCGAAGGCTCCAGCGGCCTGCGCTGGGACACTGCGGAGCAACCGCGGTAGTCAGCGGAAAACAGGTTTTGAATCCCGGTCAAGGTCAGATTTGACGGTGAATCTTCCAGAGAATCGGCGGTTGGTGCTCGCCTCGGGATCGGGGCGCCGTCGCGAGCTCCTCGCCCTACTGGGACTCGCCTTCGACGTCGTGTCGCCCGACATCGACGAGACACCGCTGCCGGGGGAGCGGCCGCTGGATCTCGTGCGACGCCTCGCCGTGGGCAAGGCCCGAGCCGTCGAGGGCGACGTCGTGCTGGCGGGCGACACGATCGTCGAGATCGACGGTGAGATCTTCGGCCAGCCAGTCGACGCCGACGACGCCCGGCGCATGCTGCGCCGCCTGTCGGGGCGCACGCACCGAGTGCACTCCGGCGTGGCCCTGCGCGCCGACGGTCAGGAGGCGGTCGAGACCGTCACCACGTACGTCACGTTCGTACCGCTCACGCCGGGCGCGCTCGAGTGGTACCTCGGCACGGGCGAGCCGTTCGGCAAGGCCGGCGCCTACGCCATCCAGGGATCCGGCGGCATCTTCGTCGAGCGTGTGCGGGGCAGCGTCAGCAACGTCGTCGGGCTGCCGCTGACCACGGTCGCCGCGCTGCTGCAGCGGCTCTGCGGCTGGCAGCCCGGTAGCCGTTAGCACTCTCGGGGGCCGGTTGCTAACGCGGCGCCCCGTGCCGTACGATTGGCAGTCGCATCGGCCGAGTGCTAATCGGCCTGTTGATCCACCGCCACACGCCAATGGAGGCATTCACACATGGCACTGAAGCCGCTCGATGACCGCATCGTCGTCCAGCCCAACGAAGCCGAGCAGACGACAGCCTCGGGTCTGGTCATCCCCGACACCGCCAAGGAGAAGCCGCAGCAGGGCAAGGTCCTGGCCGTCGGTCCCGGCAAGCGGGCGGAGAACTCCGGTGAGCTGATCCCCCTCGATGTCGCGGTCGGCCAGACCGTGCTCTACAGCAAGTACGGCGGCACCGAGGTGACCGTGGACGGTGAGGACGTGCTGATCCTCTCCAGCCGCGACGTCCTCGCCATCGTGGAGGGCTGATGGCCAAGCAACTGAAGTTCGACGAGGCCGCCCGCCGCTCGCTCGAGGCGGGCGTCAACAAGCTCGCCGATGCGGTCAAGGTCACGCTCGGCCCGAAGGGCCGCAACGTGGTGCTCGACAAGAAGTGGGGCGCGCCGACGATCACCAACGACGGTGTGTCGATCGCCAAGGAGGTCGAGCTCGAGGACCACTTCGAGAACATGGGCGCCCAGCTCGTGAAGGAAGTGGCGACAAAGACCAACGACGTCGCGGGTGACGGCACGACCACCGCCACGGTGCTGGCGCAGTCGCTCGTCACGCTCGGCATGCGCAACGTCGCCGCCGGTGCCAACCCGATGAGCCTCAAGAAGGGCATCGAGAAGGCAGTCGCTGCGGCCGTCGAGTCGATCCAGTCGGAGGCCAAGGAGGTCGACGACAAGCACGACATCGCCGCCGTGGCGACGATCTCGGCCGCCGACTCGTCGATCGGCGAGGTCATCGCCGACGCCATCGACAAGGTTGGCAAGGACGGCGTCGTGACGGTCGAGGAGTCGAACACGTTCGGCACCGAGCTCGAGTTCACCGAGGGCATGCAGTTCGACAAGGGCTACCTGTCGCCGTACTTCGTGACCGACCCGGAGCGCCAGGAGGTCGTGCTCGAGGAGCCGTTCATCCTGCTGAACCAGGCCAAGATCTCGACCGTCCAGTCGCTGCTGCCAGTGCTCGAGGCCGTCATGAAGACGGGCCGGCCGCTGGCCATCGTCTCCGAGGACGTCGAGGGCGAGGCGCTCGCCACGCTCGTCGTCAACAAGATCCGCGGCACGTTCAACGCCGTCGCCGTCAAGGCGCCGGGCTTCGGTGACCGCCGCAAGGCGATGCTCCAGGACATGGCCGTGCTGACCGGCGCCCAGGTGGTCGCCGAGGACGTCGGCCTGAAGCTCGACAACGTGACGCTCGACCTGCTCGGCACGGCCAAGCGGATCATCGTCACCAAGGACAACACCACGATCGTCGACGGCGGCGGTAGCAGTGATGACGTGAAGGGCCGGATCAACCAGATCAAGGTCGAGATCGACAACACCGACTCCGACTGGGACCGCGAGAAGCTGCAGGAGCGGCTCGCCAAGCTGTCGGGCGGCGTGGCCGTGATCAAGGTCGGTGCCGCTACCGAGGTCGAGCTCAAGGAGAAGAAGCACCGCATCGAGGACGCCGTGTCGGCGACCAAGGCGGCCATCGAGGAAGGCATCGTCGCCGGTGGCGGCACGGCCCTCATCCGGGCCCGCAAGGCGGTGCGCAAGGTCGTCGACTCGCTGCAGGGCGACGAGGCGACCGGCGCCCGCACGGTGTGGGAGTCGTTGGTCACGCCGACTCGGCTGATCGCCGAGAACGCCGGGCTCGAGGGCTCCGTCTGGGTCCAGCGGGTCGAGGCGGAGGAGGGCGCGACCGGCCTCAACGCCGAGACCGGCGAGCTGACCGACCTCGTCAAGGCCGGCATCGTCGACCCGGCGAAGGTGACGCGTGCGGCGCTGCAGAACGCCGCGTCGATCGCCGCGATGGTGCTGACCACCGAGGCCGTGGTGGCCGACAAGCCTGAGCCCCCGGGCCCGGCCATGCCGCCTGGCGGCGGCATGGGCGGCATGCCCGGGATGATGTAAGACATCCAAACGCTCGAGAGAAACGAACGAGCCGTGCCGGCAATCCGGCACGGCTCGTTGCATGATGGTGACTGATGGCTCGGGATGATCGGGTACTGCGGCCGTTCTGGCTGCACCAAATCGCGGAGTACCTGATCGGGCTGGCGCTGGTGGCGATGGGGCTGCAGAGCCTCGAGCCGCTCGTGCCGACGGTGGCGGGCGCGCTGATCGTCGTCAACGCGGCGATGGTCGACGGCCCCCTCGGCGCCTTTCGCGGGATCTCACGGCGAACCCACCGCACGATCGACCTGGTGCTGATCATCGGCCTGGTGGTCGCCGCCGTCCTGCCCTGGGGGGTCGACAACGCGAGCCGGATCATGCTGATCATCGTCGCCGCCGTGCTCGCCGTCGTGTGGTGGAACTCGGCGTTCACGAAGCGAGCGCCGGCCGATCCGGGCCAGCAGGTCGACCGCACCGAGGTCATCGGCCGTTCCGCCGGCCGCCTGGCCGGTCAGGCCGCCAAGGCGATCCGGGATCGCACCAACCGCGCGGATCGGTAGCGTCCTCCGCCATGGCCTTCGAGCGACCGGCTCCCGACCTGCAGAAGCTGCTCGCGGCATGGGAGCAGTTCGAGGCCGGGGAGGAATCGCCGGGCCGCGTGCTCGCCAACTTGAAGACGGCCGGGTTGCCCGAGGTGCTGCGCGAGCTCGTCGACACCGGCTGGACACCGGCCACGAGCGTTGACTGACCCGGCGACGAGGCGCCCGGGCGGCAAGCAGTACATCCCGCGGCCGGCGGTCTGGGAGGCTGGTGGACTGCTCGTCCCGGCGGCTCACCCGCTGACGGTCACCGTCGACGACATCGCTGCCGCGCTCGCCGACGCGCCGCCCGGCCAACCGCTTGCCCCGGCATTCGAGGGTGCCAGGGCCTCGGCCGTCCTCGTCGGCTTGGCCGATGGACCTTCGGGCGCCGAGGTCCTGCTGACACGGCGATCGTGGGACCTCCGCCACCACAAGGGGGAGATCAGCTTCCCGGGTGGGCGGATCGACCCCGGCGAGACACCGGCCGAGGCTGCGGTGCGCGAGGCGTGGGAAGAGGTGGCGCTCAATCCGGCCGACGTCGAGCTGATCGGCGAACTTGACCACCTCAGCACCGTCGTCAGCCGCAGCTACATCGTGCCGCTCGTCGCCCGCCTCCCGGGCCGTCTCCCGCTGGCGGCGGCCAGCCCCGAGGTGGAGCGAGTGATCTGGCTGCCGCTGGCCGAGCTGGTCCGACCGGACACGTATCGCTCCGAGCGCTGGGGCCGTCCGCCCACGGACCGCCTGCTGCACTTCTTCGAGCTCGACGACGAGACGATCTGGGGCGCGACGGCACACATGCTGGTCGACCTCCTGTCTCGGCTTCATCCGAGTGTTTGACGCCATCGGAGTGTCAGACCCCGGGAAAATCGAGGTCCAGCACTCGGATGAGCTCAAACACTCCGATGGGTCAGGCCAGCGACTGCAACAGCTCCCACGCCTCTCGCACGTGCCTCCACTCGGTCGCTGACGTCCCGATCGAGAAGCGCAGCACGGGCACGCCATCGAGGACCGTGCGAGTGAACAGCACGCGACCCGTGGCGTTGGCCCGCTCGATCAGCGCCTCCGTGTCGCCATCGACCAACCTCAGGCACACGAGGTTCAACGGGTGCGCAGCCACGATCTCGAACCGCCCGTCGGCACGCACCTGCTCGGCCAGCCGCTGCGTCAGCTCGACATGTCGGCGGATCATCGCCTGGATCGCCTCGACCCCGTCGAGACGGAGCGTCAGCCACAGCTTGAGCGACCTGAACCGTCGCCCGAGCGGGATCTGCCAGTCCCGGTAGTCGATCGCCGCACCCGTCTCCGCGGCCGCCGAGCGGAGGTACTCCGGCAGGATGCTGAGCGCTCCGAGCAACGCCGCCCGGTCGGCCGTCCAGTACAGGTCGCAGTCGAAGTTGACACCCATCCACTTGTGCGGGTTCGTGCAGTAGCTATCGGCGCGCTCGCAACCCTGCGTTGACCCATCGGTGCTCTGGCACGAGCGCGGCAACTCCAGACATCGCCGCGTCGACATGCAGCCACGCGCCGGCGCGGTCGCAGGCCGCGGCGATCTCGGGCGTCGGGTCGAACGCCATCGACGACGTCGTCCCGTGCGTCGAGCACACGAAGCACGGCACCATCCCTGCCGCCACGTCCGACTCGATCATCGACGCCAGCGCGTCAGGCCGCATGGCGAACGACTCGTCGTGGGGCACGACGCGCAGCCGGTCCGTGCCGATGCCGGCGATGCGCAGTCCCTTCTCGACGCTCGAATGTGCCTGTGCGGTGGCGTACGCGACGAGCCGGGAGGTATCGCCGTCGCTGTTGACGGCGCCGCCCGTGGCCCGCCACCGAGCCGAGAGGATCGCCACCAGTGCCGCCTCGCTGGCCGACCCCTGGATCACGCCGCCACCCGACGGGCTGTCCGACCGGAAGCGAGCCGGCAGCGCCAGCAGTTCCGCCATCCAGTCGAGCATCAACGTCTCGAGCTCCGTGCAGGCAGGTGACGTCACCCAGCTCATCCCTTGCACGCCGAGCCCGGCCGTCAACAGCTCCCCGAGGATCGACGGGTACGACGTGTTCGACGGGAAGTAGGCGAAGAAGCTCGGATGCTGCCAGTGCACGATCCCCGGCGCGACCACTCGATCGAGATCGGACAGCACGGACTCCCACGACTCGGGAGCGGCCGGAGGGTGCGCCGGCAGCATCGCCCGCACGTCGCCGGGCTCGACGTCCGGCGCCACCCGCTGCGCCTCGACTCCTTCGAGGTAGTCGGCGACCCAATCGATCAGCTCGTGCCCGCGCTGACGGAACTCAGCCAGGTTCACTCCCACCTCCTGCGGCGCGCGTCGCGGACGATCCGCCACACGATGAATGCCAGAGCCAGCCCGATGAGCACGACCACGATGACCTGGCGCCACCCGCCCCGGGCCTCGCTGCCACACGATGGCGGAGGCAGCGCCGAGACACAGTCCGACAGGTCCTCGTTCTCCGGCAGGAACTCGTTGTTGCTCGTCGGCACGGTGTCCGGCGGCGCCGGTGGCGGCGTCGCGGCAGCCGCGCCGGCCCACCCGAGTGAGACCACGCAGGCCGCGACGAATATCGGCCCAGCGCAGCATCGGCCCGCTTTCTACCAGCGGTGCCTACGATCCGTTCTTTCCCCGACACGCCTCCCGCCTCAGCCTCCACGCCGTCCTGGTCGTCGACTTCGGCGCCCAGTACGCCCAGCTGATCGCCCGGCGCGTCCGCGAGCTGCACGTCTACTCGGAGATCGTTCCCAACCGCATCACGGCGGACGAGGTCGCCGCACGCAGATCCTGCCGCGCTGATCCTCTCCGGCGGACCGAAGAGCGTCCACGTCCCGGGCGCACCTCAGCTCGACCCCGCCGTGTACGACCTCGGCGTGCCGATCCTCGGCATCTGCTACGGCGCCCAGCTCATCGCCCAGCAGCTGGGTGGCACAGTCGGGCGCGGCCTGCGTGGCGAGTACGGACGGGCGAAGTTGCGCCGCGACCAGCCGTCCCTGTTGTTGCCGGATGACGCACCCGAGGTCCACGACGTCTGGATGAGCCACTTCGACGCGATCACCGACGCGCCGCGCCGGGTTCGTCGCCACCGCCTCGACCGACGACGCCCCAGTGGCAGCGCTCGAGAACGACACCCGCCGCATCTACGGCGTCCAGTTCCACCCAGAGGTCGTCCATTCCCCCTACGGCATGGGTGTCCTGCGTCGGTTCCTCCACGAGCGCGCCGGACTCGGCGACGACTGGACGATGTCGTCGGTCATCGACGACCAGGTCGCCCGCATCCGTGACCAGGTCGGCGCCGGCCGCGCCATCTGCGGGCTGTCCGGCGGCGTCGACTCCTCGGTGGCCGCCGCCCTGGTGCACCGCGCCATCGGCCACCAGTTGACGTGCGTCTACGTCGACACCGGGCTGATGCGCAAGGGCGAGAGCGAGCAGGTCACCGAGACGTTCCGCCGTTCGATGGGCATCGAGCTGATCCACGTCGACGCCGGGGCCCGCTTCTTCGCCCGTCTGGCCGGCGTCACCGACCCGGAGGCCAAGCGCAAGGCGATCGGCGACGAGTTCATCCGCGTCTTCGAGGAGCACACCGGAGGGCTCGTCGAGGCCGACTTCCTCGTGCAGGGCACGCTGTATCCCGACCTCATCGAGTCGGGCGGTGCCGACGGCACGGCGGCGGTCATCAAGAGCCACCACAACGTCGGTGGCCTGCCCGAAGACATGCGCCTCGAGCTGATCGAGCCGCTGCGCGAGCTGTTCAAGGACGAGGTCCGGGCGCTCGGCCACGAGCTCGGCCTACCCGACGAGCTCGTGTGGCGCCAGCCGTTCCCCGGCCCCGGTCTCGCCGTGCGGATCATCGGTGAGGTGACGCCCGAGAAGGTGGCGCTGCTGCAGGAAGCCGACGCCATCGTGCGGGCCGAGCTGGCCGCCGCGGGTCTCGAGCGCGACATCTGGCAGGCCTTCGCCGTGCTGGCCGACATCCGCTCGGTCGGCGTGATGGGCGACGAGCGGACCTACGGCCACCCGATCATCGTGCGCGCCGTGACGAGCGACGATGCGATGACCGCCGACTGGGCCCGCCTGCCCTACGACGTCCTGGAGCGCATCTCCAACCGCGTCATCAACGAGGTCCCGGGCATCAACCGCGTCGTGTACGACATCACGTCGAAGCCACCCGGCACGATCGAGTGGGAGTGACGCCGTCCCTCGCCGACCGCGCTTCGTCACCTGATTGTCACCCGTTCGTCATGCGCAGCTATAGTCCTCGCTCGTCATGCGCCGACCTCGTTGGGAACTCCGTGAGCCGCGCCGCCGATGGGCGCTGTTCGTCGCCGCATCGCTTGCGGCCGGCGCGTCGTTCCTCGGCGCCGATCCGGTTGCCGCCGATCCGATCGACGACCAACGCCAGCGCGTCCAGGAGCTGACCAACGAGCTCGAGCAGCTCGAGGAGACGTCCGACATCCTCGCCGAGGACTACGTCACGGCGCTGGACGAGCAGCGCCGGTTGGAGGGCGAGGTCGCGGCGGCCGCCCAGCAGGTCGCGGACCGGGAGGCGCAGGTCCAGGCGCTGCGTGGCGACCTCGCCGAGGTTGCCGTGCAGGCGTTCATGGGCGCCGGCACCAACGGTCTCGCGCCGGTCTTCAACGACTCGTCGGCATACACCGAAGACCTGCAACGCGACCAGTTGGCCCGTGTCGCGCTGAGCTCCGGCGATGCCACGACCGATGAGCTGGACCAGGCGGTCGCCGATCTCAACGAGCAGCGCGGCGTCCTCGAGGATCGCCAGGACGAGGCCGCGGCCGCGGCCGCCGAGGTCGAGGAGGCCCAGCAGGCGACCGAGGCCAAGAAGACCGAATACCAGCAGGCCCGTAGCGACGCCGAGAGCGAGCTCGGACGGCTGATCCAGGAGGAGGAGGAGCGCCGCGCCCGCGAGTCCTACGAGCGGATGCAGCGCGAGGCCGAGGAGGCAGCGGCGCGTGCCGCCGAAGCGCAGCGCCAGGCCGAGGCCGATGCGCAGCGCCAGGCCGAGGCGGCGTCGGTCGCCGTGGCCGCACCACCATCCGGCGATGGTGGCAGCAGCAACCAGGACAACGGCAGTGATGACGGCGGAGGCGGCGGCGACGGCGGCGGCGGTGGCGGCGGTGACGATGGTGGAGGCGGCGGCGCCTCCTCGGCGTCGAGTGCCCCGTACATCCCACCGGCCTCGTCACGGGCCGAGACAGCCGTCAACGCCGCGATGACGCAGCTCGGCGTGCCGTATCGGTTCGCCGAGAGCAGCCCCGGCGAGGCCTTCGATTGCTCTGGCTTGACGAAGTGGGCGTGGGCCCAGGCCGGCGTGTCGCTGCCGCACCAGTCGCGTGCACAGGCGGCGAGCATCCCGAACGTGCCGCCGTCGGCGGCCCAACCGGGCGACCTGATCTTCTACTACTCACCGATCAGCCACGTTGGCATCTACATCGGCAACGGGCAGCTCGTCCACGCCCCGAACAGCGGCGACGTCGTGAAGATCGCCAACGTCAACTGGGGCAAGGTCACCGCCGTCGGCCGGCCCGGGTGACCGTTCCCGGCGCGGCCGGGTTCTGTTACGGTTTCATGACATGCCGCCCACCCCCCGTGTTGCGCCGCGCCGTCGAACCGGTGTCGGCGCATTCCTCCTGATCCTCACCGCCCTCGCTGCGATCGCACTCCCCAGCCAGCCGGCCGCCGCTGACCGCGTCAGCGCCAACGGTTGGACGACATCGGGTCGCACAGACCGGGTCGACATCGCCCCCGGCACCAGCGTCACCATCACCGTGGACGTCACGTCCAACACGTCGCGGCCAGCCCTCGTCGACGTCGAGGTGTACGACGCCCAGGGTCGTCTCGTGTTGCAGCGCTTCTGGGACCGTCAGTCGTTCGCCGCCGGTCAGCGCGTGCGCTACCGGCCCGTGTGGTCGTCGCCGGCGGGCGCGGCTGGCGGCACCTACACGGTCAAGGTGGGCGTGTTCGGCGAGGGCTGGACCGGGCTGCTCCACTGGAACGACCGGGCCGCCACGTTCCGCGTGACGGGCACGGCGCCTCCGACGACGGCGCCACCCACGACGGCGCCCCACGACGGCGCCACCCACGACGGCGCCACCCACGACGGCGCCACCCACGACGGCGCCACCCACGACGGCGCCACCCACGACGGCGCCACCCACGACGGCGCCTCCGTCCGGGCGCTTCGTGACGCTGCCCGTTGGCGCTGCGCTGCCCGGTGACGCCGAGTGCGCCGCTCGGGTCCGCGACGCGGCCGAGATCCGGCCCGCCAACGCCTCCTACAACCAGACGACCGGCGGGCGCCACCCCAACGCCACCGGCCTGTACAGCCGCGTCACGGGAAACTTCACCGGCACGACCGACGAGATCATCCAGTGGGCGTCTTGCAAGTGGGGCTTCGACGAGGACGTGATCCGCGCCCAGACGGCCAAGGAGTCGTGGTGGTTCCAGCGCAACGGCGGTGACTTCACCACGGACCCGTCACGGTGCGCACCCGGACACGGCTTCGGTGTCGACGGACGGCCCGGTGAGTGCGCCGAGTCCGTCGGCGTGCAGCAGGTGCGCTACCCGTACCACCAGTGGGCCTTCCCGTGGGCGACGTCCTCGACGGCCCACAACCTCGACTACACGTTGGCGGTGCGCCGCACCTGCTTCGAGGGCTACGAGACGTGGTTCAACCAGTTCGAGCGGGGCCGTGACTACGTCGCCGGCGACCTGTGGGGCTGCATCGGCGCCTGGTTCTCCGGCCGCTGGTACACGCCGCCGTCGGTGACCTACATCGCCGACGTGCAGAACTACCTCAACCAGCGCATCTGGACGCGGCCGGAGTTCATCAACTTCACTGGCTAGTCGGGCTCAGCTCGCAACAAGTTGCTCGCCTCGCCTGCCGAGCTCGCCGCCGCTGTCCAGGGCGTCTCGGGACCCTACGTTCGTCACCGTGAGGCGACGGCTCGCCGAAACTCAAGTCACCGCCGCTGCCCATTGCCAACGTACCCATCTCGTGCGAACATGTGTTCGTGCGAGCGGAGGCGACGATCCTCCATGCCGACCTCGACTCGTTCTACGCGTCGGTCGAGCAGCGTGACGATCCGGCCCTGCGCGGCCGGCCGGTGATCGTCGGTGGTGGGGTCGTGCTCGCCGCCAGCTACGAGGCCAAGCGGTACGGCGTGAAGACCGCCATGGGCGGCGGCGAGGCCCGCCGTCTGTGCCCGCACGCCGTCGTCGTCCCACCGCGCATCTCGGCATACTCGGATGCCAGCAAGGCCGTGTTCGAGGTCTTCGACGACACCACGCCGCTCGTCGAGGCGCTGTCGATCGACGAGGCGTTCCTTGACGTCGGTGGCCTGCGGCGGGTGTCGGGCGCACCGGTGGAGATCGCCGAGAACTTGCGCCGGGAGGTGCTCGAGCGCGTCGGTCTGCCGATCACGGTCGGCATCGCCCGCACGAAGTTCCTCGCCAAGGTGGCCAGCGCGGTGGCCAAGCCCGATGGCCTCCTCGTCGTGCCGCCGGAGGGGGAGCTTGCGTTCCTGCGCCCGCTCCCGGTGCGCCGGCTGTGGGGCGTCGGAGCGGCGACGGAGGCCAAGCTGCTCGAACGAGGCATCACCACCGTCGCCGACGTGGCCCGGCTGGCCGAGCCGGCGCTCGTCGCCATGCTGGGTCGTGCCGTCGGCCGTCACCTCCACGCGCTCGCCCACAACCGCGACCCGCGCCGGGTGCAGGTCGGGCGGCGGCGCGGCTCGATCGGCTCCCAGAACGCGCTCGGGTGGCGACCGCGATCGCCGGAGGAGATCGACGCCATCCTCGTCGGCGTCGTCGATCGAGTGACGCGACGCATGCGCAAGGCGAACCGCGTCGGGCGGACGGTCACGGTGCGACTGCGCTTTGCCGATTCCCGCGCGCCACCCGTTCGCACACGCTGCCGCGGGCCACCGCCGAGACGGCCGTGGTGTTGTCCACGGCTCGGGTGTTGCTGGCATCGGTCGGGCCGATCATCGACGAGCGCGGGCTGACGCTGATCGGGCTGGCCGTCGGCAACCTCGACGATGACGACACCGTCCAGCTGTCGCTGCCGTTCGACCACGCCAGCGGCGGCGCCCTCGATGCGGCGGTCGACGGCGTGCGGGAGCGGTTTGGCAACACGGCGCTGACCCGTGCCGTCCTGCTCGGCCGGGACCACGGTCCATCCGTACCGCTACTTCCGGATTGAGAAGTTCGGTGAGTACGTTCTCGGGCCGTGGTCGAGGGCCTCGACATGGCGAAGGTCGGCGTGTGGTTGGAAGCCAATGTCGACGGTGCCATCGGTCCGTTCACCGCCGAGCTGATCGGCGGCGGCCGATCGAACCTCACGTTCACGGTGACCGGTGCCGACGGCCGCCGTCTCGTCGTGCGGCGACCGCCGCTCGGCCACGTGCTGGCCACGGCCCACGACGTGGCGCGAGAACACCGGATCATCGCCGCCCTCGGCCCCACGCCGGTCCCCGTCCCAGCCGCGCTCGGCCTGTGCACGAACGAGGCGGTCAACGGCGCTCCGTTCTACGTGATGGGATTCGTCGACGGCGAGGTGCTCGACAACTCGGAGAAGGGCCGCCGGCTCGAGCCGGCGGTTCGTGCGGCGGCGAGCCACCACCTGATCGACGTGCTGGCCGACCTCCATGCGGTCGACATCGACGACGTGGGGCTCGGCGATCTGGCCCGGCGGCACGGCTACATCGAGCGCCAGCTGAAGCGGTGGACGACGCAGTGGGCCAACTCCAAGACGCGAGAGCTGCCGGCGATCGACGAGGTCGCCGCTCTGCTGGCCGCCCGCGTGCCACCGGAGCACGAGGTCGTCATCGCCCACGGCGATTACCGCTTCGGCAACTGCCTCACCGACGCAGCTACGGGCCGCATCGCCGCCGTCCTCGATTGGGAGCTGTGCACGCTCGGCGATCCTCTGGCCGACGTCGGCTACCTCGCCGTCTACTGGACGGACCCAGGCTCACCTGGTCGCCGCCACAACGATCCGAGCGGTGCGCCCGGGTTCTCGACCTATGCCGAGCTGCTCGAGCGGTACGCAGCACGGACGGGCCGCGACGTTTCGGCGATCGACTTCTACGTCGCCTTCGCCTCGTGGCGTCTGGCCGTGATCAGCGAGGGGGTGTACGCCCGCTACCTGCACGGCGCGATGGGTGACCAGGGGATCGGCGCCGCCGAGCTGGCGTTCATCAAGGACGGCACCGATCAGCTGGCCGCGGCCGCCGTCGACGCTGCTACTCGGCTCGGGTGATCGTGTAGCCCTCGACCTGGTCCTGCATCTCGCCGGACGGCGTCTGGATCATCCAGCGGTGGCCGAACGGGTCGACCATCGTGAACGACCGGGCGCCGTAGGCCTCGTCCTTGGGCGGTGCGGGGACTCGTGCGCCGGCAGCGACGACGCGCTCGTACACGGCGTCGACGTCCGGCACCTCGACGTGCAGCGTCATCGGAGTGCCGCCGAGCGTCGTCGGCGAGACGACCTCGAGCTCCGGGTACTCGTCAGAGAGCATGACGTTGGCGCCGGCGATCAGCACCTCGGCGTGGCCGATGCGCCCGTCGTCTCCGGTGTAGCGGATCGTCTCGACGGCACCGAGGGCATCTCGGTACCAGGCCAGTGCTTCGGTCGCCGGACTCACGCAGATGTAGGGCGTGATGGTGCTCGTGGTGGTGGGGGTGGTGGACACGGTTGTGCTCCTCTCGGGCAGGTTGACGGTCGGCAGTTCGGTCAATGCGTCTGTGACGCGCTGGCGCAGGCGGGCGACGAACCGGGCCTCGGGCGGGGCGAGCGGGTCGGCCAGCTGCTGTAGTTGCTCGAACGGATCAATGCTCATGCGCCCCTCCCTTCGCCGGACTCATACGTGTCGCGGAACGCCCTTCGGGCGCGCACGAGCAGCGACTCGGTGGCGTGCACGCTCCGTTCGAGCACCGTGGCGACCTCGGGCACGCTCAGGCCATCGAGGTAGCGCAGCGTCAGCACGGCGCGGTGCTTGGCGTCGAGCTGCTCCAGCGCGTCGCGGGCGACGAGGACGTCGAGTTGGACGTCCCACGGGTCGACTTCTGCCTTGTCGACAGTTGGATCGTCGGCCACAGCGTGCAGGCGGCGCTGCTCACGCTCCGCCCGTCGCCAGTGATCGACCAGCTTGTGCCGGGCGATGCCGATGAGCCACGCCGTCGTGACTTCGGTGACGGTCGATCGACGGATCGAGTCGACTGCCGCCATGAACACGTCGGCGGTCAGCTCCTCGGCGGTCTCCCGGTTGCGGCAGCGGGCGAACAAGTAGCCGTGGACCTCGACGACCGCCCCGTCGTACAACGACAACAGGGTGGTCGCCGGGCCCTCGGCTGCGATTGACACGCCCACGATGGTTTCATCGTCGCGGACGGCCGAAGTCCGTCAGGAAAATGTCAGGCGACGGTGAATTCCTGGAGCATGCCCTGCGTGTGGTGCGGTGGGCCGAGCTCCAGCTCGGGGCCGGAACCCTCCGGAGCAGAACCCTCAGGCGCCGAACCTTCCCCTGGCGGGCCCTCGCCCGACTCCATCAGCTGCTGCATGACCTCAGGAGTTGCGCCTTGCGGGATGAAGCACACCGCGATGTAGCGGCCCGGCTCGAGGTCGGTCGAACCGAACCCTTCCGTGCCCGGGAAGGCAAACGCGACGGTCTTGAGAGCGACCTTCGAGAATGCCTCTTCCTCCGGGAGTGCGACGATCTCCGCTGCGGTTTCGGTCACGTCATCGTTGACTCGCAGCACGATCATCTCGTGGACTTCTGTGCCGTCATTGGTGAGTGTGATCACCGCCGGCCCGACGGGATACTCCGCTTCCAGACCGGTGTAGTTGTAGTCCGCAGCCGTGACGTTGATCTCGGTGAAGCCGCAGTTGTCCTTCACGAACCCGATCATCTCGGCGTACGGCTCGTCGAACTCGGGGCTTCCGGGACCGGTCTCGGCGTTGGCGATGACCTCCTCGACCGTCGGCCTGATGTCCTCGGGGGACGCGGCGACAAGTGCCTCGAAAGCAGGTCCGGCAGACGCGGGATCCTCCGAGTTGGCGGCGGCCTCGGCGGCGAGCTCCGCCTCGCAGAACGCCTCGACGCTGGCCTCACCGGCCGCGCCGCCCTCGGTCCCTTCCGTGGCCTCGGTGCCTTCGGTGGCCTCGGTGCCTTCGGTCGGCCTCGGTGCCTTCGGTGGCCGCAGCCGTGGTGGCTGTGGTGTCGCCGGCCGCACCGTCGTCGTCGTCATCGCCGCCGCAGGCGGCGAAGCCGAAGATGAGCGAGCCAGCGATCAGCGCTGGCGCGACACGCGACAGCGAACGAGTTCTGATCATGAGGATCCGCCTTTCGATGTTGAGCGCCGCGAGGATACGCGGCAAATCAGGAAACTGTGAACTCTTTAACGATGCCTAGCGTCTCACCTGACGGCGCGGATGTGGTGGCAGGGCTGGCTCCCGCGACGGTCGACGTCGTGGTGCCCCCGCCGGGGCTCGTGCCTTCGGGCAGGATGGCGGCGGCGAAGTACCGTCCCGAATCGAGATCGGCCGTGGCGAACGCCGTGCCACCGGGTGCGACGGCGACCGATGATTTCACGACGAACCGCTCGAACGCTTCCGCCGTCGGCAGCCGTGCCAGTTCCGTCGCGGGCTCGGTGACATCGTCATTGATGCGGGCGATGACCACTGCTTGGTCGACGTCGCTGGTGTTGTCGACCGTGAGGATGACCGGCCCCTCCGGAACTTCAGACGGCACGCCGTCGAACGACGTGGCGGCGGTGGTCAACGCGATCTCGCTGAACCCGCAGTTGTCGCGCATGAACTCGATGAGCTCGGTGTATGCCTCGCCGAGCGGCTGGTCAGCCTCGGCCGCAGCGACGACGGTCGCCACCGTTTCCTCGAGGTCCTCCGGTGCCTCGGCGGTGAGGTCGTCGAGGGCGCCCTGGAGGGCGGCGTCGTCGTCGCCAGCGGCTGCGGTGTCGGCGGCGATCACGGCGGCGCAGAATCCGTCGACGCCCGGCGCGGCGGTGCCCGTTCCGACGGTGCCCGTCGTCGAGTCGTCGGCCGTCGAAGCGGAATCACCGCTGCTGGCGGACCCGGCCGTGCCGCCATCGTCGTCGTCGTCGCCGCTGCAGGCGACGAGCGCCGCAGTTGCCAAAAGGGCGACGAGCAGGCGCGACCGGTGAACGGGCCCCGACATGGACAGCGACTGTTTCACGGGTGGCCCGGCCACCACAAGTCACCGCCCTGCCGGCACGCGCTTGGCCACCGCAGGCGGACCCGCCGCCGCGCAGTGGAGGAACGTCGCTTCCTCGGTGCGCTCGAGCCGACGTCCGCCGACGGTCACCCACGCCACGGCAGCGGCGCAGGCGGCGGCGACGGCGCTCACGCGCAGGACCGTATGGAATCCGGTGACCAACTCGCTCGGGTCTACGGCGACTCCCGGGGCGAAGCCAGCGATGATCGGTACGGCCGCGACAGCCAGCAGCGAGCCCGTGCGGGCAACCGCGTTGTTGACCCCCGACGCGACGCCGGCGTGATCGTCACTGACGGCGCCGAGCACGGTGGCGGTCAATGGTGCGACCGTCAGCGAGAGGCCGAGTCCGAAAACGACGATGCCCGGCAGCACCTCGGTCACGTACGTGCTGTCGGCTTCGATGCGCGACATCAGCAGCAATCCAGCTGATACGAGCAGTGGTCCGACGGTCATCGGAATACGCGGGCCGATGCGCTCGGCCAGCGCACCCGCCCGCGCCGAGAGCAGCAGCATGGCGAGCGTGATCGGCATCGTGGCCAAGCCGGCTTCGAGCGGCGAGTAGCCGAGCGATTCCTGAAGGACGAGGCCGAGGAGGAAGAACACGGCGGCAAATGCGCCATACAGCAGCAACGTGACGAAGTTCGTCCCGCTGAACACGCGGGAGCGGAAGATGTCGAGGGGGACGAGCGGATCCGGTCGCCGCTCGGCGAGGATGAAGCACCCCATCAGTGCGATGCCGAGGATCGCGGCGATCCACTGGCGTTCGCTGAGGCCGAGGGTCAACGCGGCGAGCGAGGCCGCACCGAGGACGGCACCGAACCAGTCGAGCCGTCCCGTGGCGTTCGGGTCGCGCGTCTCGGGGATGTGGGTTCTGCCGATGAAGACGACGGCGATGCCGAGCGGCACGTTGAGGAGGAAGATCCACCGCCACGACGCGACGTCGACCAGCCAACCGCCAAGGAACGGGCCGATCGCCGCGGCGACGCCGCCGAGACCGGACCACATGCCGATGGCGCGCCCGCGCTCGCGTGGGTCGAACGTCGCCTGCAAGATCGCCAAGCTGCCCGGCGACAGCAGCGCGGCGCCGGCGCCCTGGGCAACGCGGGCGGCAACGAGCATGGGCACCCCAGGGGCGATGGCACAGGCCACCGAAGCTGCGGTGAACCAGACGGCGCCGAAGATGAACACCCGCTTGCGGCCAAAGCGGTCACCGAGCGCGCCACCGAGCAGGATCAACGCGGCCAACGTCAACGTGTAGCCGTTGACGATCCACTGCAGTCCCGTGAACGACGCGTCGAGGTCCTCCGCCATGCGCGGCAGGGCGAGGTTGACGACGGTCGAGTCGAGCAACGCCATGCTCGAACCGATGACGGTGGCCACCAGCACCCAGCGGCCGGCGGAGTCGCCGACGTGCAGCGCTGGCGCGCCTGCGACGGGCGTGCTCATCGTCAGTCGAAGACCCAGCGGGTGGCGCGCTCGCGCGAACTCGTCCTCTCGCTCGATGATGGCGAAGGCGCGCGCGGGAGCGATCTCCACGACGAGGTTGCGACCGAGGAACTCGGCGCTCAGGTCGGGGGACACCTCGCGGTACTTGGCGAGGTACCGCTCGATCCAGCGCTGCTGGCGCGGATCGTCGGCCGTGACGAACGTGGCGACGCCTTCGACAGACAGGCACTCGACGGTGTCGTCGACGGTGAACACGGCGTACGGGTTGCTGCGCAGGTTGACCGCTTTGCGGGCGCGGGGGCCGCACGAGAAGGCGAAGCGATGCTCGTCGTCGTCCCAGACGCCCCACACCGGCAAGGCGTGCGGCCGTCCGGCCGGGGAAGCCGTGACGACCCAGTAGTTGCGGTTGCGGGCGAGCCGTTCGGCCGCCCATGACCACGGCAGCGCCGACCAGCTCGGCGACTCGACGCCGTAATCGGGCATGTACGGCCGCTCGGCCCTCGGTTCGGTGGTCACGTTCGGGCCGGTGCCACCGGCGGGTGGTCGGTGATCGGGACGTCGGAGATGGGCGGCGGCGGGTCGATGCCGGGGCGCTCGAAGTCGGAGCGCTGCACGCGCGTCGTCGACGGCGGCGAGTGCGGGGTCGAGCGGCGCGACGCCGTAGCGATCGCGCAGGTCGTCGAGCGAGGTCTCGACATGGGACCAGAAGTCCCAATGCCCGTCGTACAGGTTGGTGGTCATTGCCGAGCCGCGCTGCCAGGCCGTCCAGAGCTTGGCGGCGTCGAGGCCGAGGTGGACGTTGCCGTTGTAGTTGTCGCGCCACGACGGGTCGGCGATCATGCGCTCGCGATCGCCGGCGTTGAGGCCCTTGTTGATGTCGATGCCGAGGTGGTAGATGAGGATCGTCGGCAGGATGTGGCTCTCCATGAAGTCGATCGGCGGGGTCAGCATGCCACCGGTGAAGGCGGCGACGAGCAGCTCGCCCTGTGCCGACGTGGAGTAGCCCGAGAGCACGTGCAGCGAGTCGTGGGGCGTCGCCCACGCCTCGACGAGGCCGTACTCGGCGCCGGGGAACTCGTAGCGGTTGGTCGCGTAGTGGTCGTAGAAGGCGCGGCCGAACGTGCCGGCCGGCAGTTCGCCGAGGTGCTCGTAGCGCTGCGCCAACGTGGCGTCGAGTGCACCGGCGTGGTAGGGCATGAAGGGCGCGTAGGGGTCGTCGGGTACCCACGGCACACCCGGGATGGTTGCCACGTTGGCGCGGATCTGGTCGTAGGCGACCCAGCGG
This sequence comes from uncultured Acidimicrobiia bacterium, assembly GCA_963774125.1. Classification (GTDB taxonomy): domain Bacteria; phylum Actinomycetota; class Acidimicrobiia; order Acidimicrobiales; family Ilumatobacteraceae; genus JALZMG01. The sequence goes on along the minus strand of CAVZDR010000005.1, from coordinate 738,622 downwards.
ACGTGGTTCAGCGCGAGCTGGTGGACGGCGTCGACGAACTCGCCGTGCACGTGCAGGGAGCTGGCGACGTCGAGCACCAGCTCGAGCTTGCGCTGCTCGACCGCACCGTCGAGCAACGCGATGACGGCGAGCACGCGGACGAGGTCGAGGCGAGTCGCTGGATCCTCGACCACGCGCACGAGGTCAGCGGAGACGACCGGATGGAGCTCGTCGACGTCGACCGGGTGGGCGCTGCCGAAGACCGTCGAGAGGGCCGACGTGATGGCCACGCGGTCGGCCTTCGACATTGGCAGCGTGCCGCCCGCGGTGGCGACGGTGAACGCCGCGCCGGCGATGGCGGTGGCGACTTCATCGGAGATGGGGGCGGCCACGTCCCCCTTTGTAGCGCCTCGCTACTGCGTGAACGCCCAGTCGAGGAGCGACGTCGCCGCGGCGTTGCGCGCTTCCTCGGTCGGTGCGCCGAGGACGGCGACGATGATGCGCCGGCCCGCCCGGTTGGCCGAGGCGACGATGCACCAGCCGGCCTGCGTGGTGTGGCCCGTCTTGATGCCGTCGGCGCCTGGATACGTGCGGAGCAGGTCGTTGGTCGCCCCGATCGTCTGGCCGTTGAGCGTGGCGCTCTGCTGGCGGGCCGAGGCCTGGAAGGTCTGGTTGCCCATGAGGTACGCGCCGAGGCGGACCATGTCGTTGGCGGTCGAGAACTGGCCGTCGGCGTCGAGACCGGTGACGTTCACGGCGTGGGTGTTGGTGAGCCCGAGGGCGGCGGCCTGGGCGTTCATCATCTCGGCGAAAGCCGCCTCGCTGCCGGCGATGTCGACGGCGAGGGCGCGGGCGGCGTCGTTGGCGCTGACGACGAGCATCGCCCGAGTGAGGGTGTCGCGCTGCAGCTGCTGGCCGGGGATGACACCGATGATGGACTCCATCGGATCGATGACGAGGCCCTCGGGGGCGGTCACGATCTTGACCGGGTCGCCGGCGGCATAGACGGTGTCGGCGGTGAGGAGCTTCATGAGGCTGCCGACGGCCAGCGGGGTGTCGGCGTTCGAGCTGGCGAGGACGGCGCCGCTGCGCTGGTCGAGCACGGTGTAGGCGGCTGCCTCGACGACGGGCACGGTGGTCGTCGGCGGGGCCGTCGGTACCGGCGTGGTGGGCGGCAGCGTCGTCGGTGCTGGCGTCGTCGGCGGTGCGAGCGTCGTCGTGGCCGCCGACGTCGTGGCCGCCGCAAGGGTCGTGGCCGTCGCGAGGGTCGTCGGTGCGGCCAGCGTGTTCGGGACGGTCGACCCCGCGGAGGCGGTCGTCGGCGCCGTCCCGCTGGACGACGTACACGCCCCGAGCAGCAGGGCGCCGACGACCACCACCGCTCGCCGGGCCACCACGGCCGGCCAACGTACCGAAAACCGGTTTTGAATCCCGGTCAAGCTCGAAAACGAGAGCAGATCTTCCAGAGAATCGGTTCAGGCCGTCATCAGCGATCGGCGACGCTCGTCGTAGATGATCCGCAGCTGCAGGCCGAAGGCTGCGAGATCGTCCCGGACGGACTCGTCGCAGCGGATGATCCGCCAGCCGATCTCGTCGCACGCCCGGTCACGCACCTGATCGGCCCGCTGCCCGAGGTCGCCGCCGTGCCACCAACTGTGTCCCGGCTCAACGCCCAACCGGACGGCCGGCCACGCAAGGTCGATGTGGATGACCTCTCCGCTGCGCAGGGTGAGCGGATGCTGGCGTACCGGCTCGGGCAGGCCCGCCCGGCGAACGGCGTCGAGCACATCCAGCTCGAGACCACTCTGCGCTGGACGTGGACGCACCATCGTCTTCATCAGCCATCCCTCGAACCGCAGCACGCCGGCCTTGCCGCTGCGACGGATCGCATTGAGATAGTCGTTTGCCGACTGAGGCGTGACGAGGCCACGGTGCCAGGCGTCTTCGGCCGCTCGCTCGAAACGATGGTCGTTGAACGTCCGGGCGAGGCGGAACAGCATGCGCAGAGGAGTCGCCACACGCAGGCCGTCGTCGCGCAGCTCGACATCACGGGGCTCCTCGATCCAGCTGGTGCGCGACAGGCGCCCCCACGCCGGCATCGTGACCCGCCGATCCTCACGAACCGTGAGCTCGATTGGTCGTCGGGGCATGTTGCGTAGGCCGTGGAGGACCCCGGCGCTGACGCCGCTCACGAAGGCGTCGGCACCGATGTAGAGCTGCAGCGACATCGCTTGCGACACGAATGACTCGCGGCTACCGGTCACCCGGACGATCCCGGGCAGCACGGTCGTGAGCGTGCCCTTGGTGCGAGCCCGTTGGATCGCCATCGGCGACACGGGCAGTTGCAGCAGCTGGTCGACAGTTGCGACCCAGTGCTGCGAGGTGAAGAGGTGGAGGACTTCGGGACGGTTGATCACACCCCGCATGGGTGTTGCGAGCCGCCCGAAAGGGAAATTCGGATTCTCTGGAAGATGTGCTCTCGTTTTCGAGCTTGACCGGGATTCAAAACCGGTTTTCAGTCGATCGAGAGGGCCGCGCGACGTCCTTCCAGGATTGCTTCGTGGATGGTCCGCGGCGCCACGCAGTCGCCTGCTTGCATCGTCGCTTCGGGGAGGGGGTCGTCGGGGAGGCGGAAGCCGCAGTCGACGATCGCGGCGCAGGGGATCGTGCGGCGTTCACCCGTGAAGCGGTCCTCGACGACGACCTCGCCGGCACGGACCTCACGCGGGATGGTCCGCCGCTCGATGCGCACTCCCGCCTGCGCCAGCCGGACGTTGGCCGGCGCGAGATCGCCGCTGCGCGCCAGCTCGTTGCCGGCGATGTGGTCCTGCGTCACGAGCACCGCCCGCGTGCCGAGCTCCTCGGCCAGTGCCACACCGATCGGCCCGCCGATCGGATCGAGCACGACGACGTCACCCTCGTCCGGCAACGTGACCGAGCCGAGCCGCAGCGTGGCGACGTCGAGCACCACCGCATCCGAGGCGATCGCGTGGTCAGGGCGGCCCGGCTGCGACCCGGTGCACTGCACGACGACGTCGGCATCGGTCGGCACCGACTCCGTCCCGGTGCGCACGTCCACACCGAGTCGCTCCACCTCCGAGGCCAGCCACTCGACGATCGGGCCGTTCGGACCTGCCACCGCGCCGAGCCCGCCCAGCCGCGATGACTGCTCGACGACCGTGACGCGATGCCCACGCAGCGTCGCCACCCGCGCCGTCTCCAAGCCGGCAGGTCCACCGCCGACGACGACGACCCGGCGCTGACACCGGAGCGGGCCGCGTCCAATCCGGGTCCTCCGTCTCCCGGCCCGACGTCGGCTCGCCGATGCACGTGACGAGCGGGTTGCGGACGTCGCGCACCTGGCACGTCTGGTTGCAACGGGTGCACGGCCGGATGCGCTCCGGGTGGCCGGCCCGCAGCTTGGCGATGAGATCCGGATCGGCGATCTGCGCCCTCGTCATCTCGACGCCCGCACAGCCGGCGTCGAGCGCCCACTGCGCCTGCGTCACCGAGACGATCGAGCCCTGCGCGATCACCGGCACGTCCACGATCCCCGCGATCAGGCCCGCGAGCTCGATGTTGAACCCCGCCGGCTGGTGGAAGTCGGGCCGCGTCTGCTCGACCGAGAAGATCGAGCCGCGCGCGACGACGAGGTAGTCGACGCCGTCGACCAACGAGGCGGCGAGCCCCGGCGCCTGCTCCGGCGTGATCCCGGCCCACGGCGCCAGCTCGTCGCACGACAACCGCAGCCCGACCACTCGCGTCGGTCCGACCGCCGCCCGCACCGCGGCCAGCACGTCGCAAGCGAATCGCGCCCGATCCGAGCCCCACTCATCCGTGCGCTGGTTCGTCAGTCCCGACAGGAACTGCCGCACGAGGCTGTGCTGGCCGGCGTTGATCTCCACCCCGTCGCAGCCGGCGTCGACGGCCAACTTCGCCGCGCCGGCGAAGCCTGCGACGACCGCCTCGATGTCCTCGGGCTCCATCCACTTCGGCACCTCGCGCGTGGCCACCTCCGGCACACGCGACGGCGCCCACAGCGGGGCTTGGCTGTACGCCGACGAACCCTGCCCGCCGGCGTGGTCCAACGATGCGACGACGAGCGAGCCGTGCTCCTGGCACGCCATGGCGACCACCGCCCATCCGTCGCCGCAGCGCTCGGCGAGCGGTGCCCGCTCGTACGGCCAGTCGGACGGGTGGACGCTGGCACCCTCGACGACGATCGTGCCGCACCCACCCCTTGCCCGTCGCCCGTAGTACGCGACGTGCCGGGCCGTGAGGCGTCGATCGTCGTCACCGAGGTTCGTGACATGCGGTCCGAACAGCACCCGGTTCGGCGCCGTCCGAGGTCCGAGCGCCAACGCGCTCAGCAGCGTGCTCACCGGCGCACGAACAACACCGGCTGCGCGCCGACGGACCGCCGCGAATGGTCCATCGCCGGACGCGGCGCCGCTCCGCTGCCGACGCCGGCGAGCAGCGCCTCACCGTGGCCATTGACGCACTCCGGATCGGGTCCGTCGAGCGGAAGGCCGGTGAAGAACTTCGCCGCCATGCACCCGCCCTGGCAGGCGTCGTAGCTCCCGCAGCTGGCGCACGCGCCCGCCGACTGCGGCTGGCGCAACTCCCGGAACAGCGCGCTCTCCCGCCAGACCGCGGTGAACCCACCCGGGTCACGCACCGAACCGGCCTTGAACTCGTCGTGGATGACGAACGGGCAGGCGTAGACGTCGCCGATCGGATCGATCAGGCACACGACCCGCCCGGCGCCGCACATGTTGAGCCCCGGCAACGGCTCACCGAGCGCGTTGAGGTGGAAGAACGAATCCCCCGTGAGCACGTCGTCGCCGTGCTCCAACAGCCAGCGATACACCTCCAACTGTTGCGACGACGTCGGGTGCAGCGAGGCCCACGAGTCCGCACCGCGGCCGGACGGCCGCAGACGTGTGACCCGCAGCTGGGCGCCGTAGCCGTCGGCCAGCGCTTTGAACGTGTCGAGCTGATCGACGTTGTGGCGCGTCACGACGACCGAGATCTTGAACGGTCCGAACCCCGCCGCCGCCAGGTGCTCCATCGCGCGCCGGGCGACGTCATACGACCCTGCGCCGCGCACCGGATCGTTGGTCGCCGCGTCGACGCCGTCGAGGCTGATCTGCACGTCGAGGTAGTCCATCGCTGCCAGACGCCGCGCCGCGTCCGCCGTCACGTACGTCCCGTTGGTCGAGAACTTGATGCCGATGCCATTGCCGATGGCGTGCTCGACGAGCTCGAAGAAGTCCCGCCGGATCATCGGCTCGCCGCCACCGATGTTGAGGTAGAAGACCTGCAACCCGGCCAACTCGTCGAGCACCGCCTTGGCCTCCGACGTGGTCAGCTCACGCGGGTCGCGCCGCCCCGACGAGGACAGGCAGTGCACGCACGCCAGGTTGCAGGCGTAGGTCAGCTCCCACGTCAGGCAGATCGGCGCGTCCAGCCCGCCCTTCAGCTCGTCAACCAGCGAGTGCGTGCTCACGCAACATCCCCGATCGAGCCAGTGACTCCAACGCCGCGACGAACGACGACCATCGCGGCTCGGCGACGTCGCAGGCGATCAGCGCCTCGCGCACGGAGTTGTGCTCACCGAGCGCGCCGATGACCCGCACGACGTCCGGGTGCTTGAGGAAGATCAGCCGCCGGTTGCCGTAGTGATACGCGAGCGCGCCGAACCGCTCGGGTCGCATGGCGACCCGCGGATCGAGCTCCAGCCGACGATCGAGCATCACGAGGTCGGGCATCAGTAGACGCCGCACATCCCATCGATCGAGATCTCCTCGACCAGCAGCTCCTCTTCGACGAGCTCGGAGGTCTCGACCTCGTCGTCCCGTTCCACCACTTGCGGTTCCATGTGCGGCAGCGTAAACCCGTTCGACCGGAGCGGCAGCGGCGAGAAAACTGGTCCACATGGGGGTCCCGTCTCCGTCGCGCTCGCGCGCCCTCGTGGCGCTGCTGCGACCCGACGCTCGGCGTTGGGCCGTCCTCGGCGGGCTCGTTGCGGCCGGCTCGGCGCTCATGCTGGCCGGACCACTCGTGATCCGCCGCATCGTCGACCTCGCGACCGACGGCGCTACCACGGGGGAGGTCGTGCGCCTCGCGTTGCTCTTCCTGGCCATCGCCGTCGCCACACAGCTGCTGGCGATCATCGTCGCCCGCCGCGCGACGGTCACCGCGTGGGAGACGACGAACGAGCTGCGCATGCGCATCACCCGCCACGTGCTCGGCCTCGACCACGAGTTCCATCGGCGTCACACTCCCGGAGAGCTGATCCAGCGCGTCGACGGCGACGTCACGTCGGTTTCGGACTTCCTCAGTCGAGTCGTCCCGCGCGCCGCCGGTGGACTGCTGCTCGTCGCCGGGATGCTCGTCGTCCTGACGGTCCTCGACTGGCGCCTCGGGCTCGGCATGGCCGTGTTCCTCGTCTTTGCTGTCACCGTCGTCGTGCGCGGCCGGCACCGCGCCGTGCGCGAATCGTCCGACGAGCTCGGTTCGTACGCCCAGCTGTACGGCGGCATCGAAGAGCGGTTGACGGCGGCCGAGGACCTTCGAGCCAACGGTGCCGGCGTACACGCCATCTGGCGCTTCGTCGAGGACTCAGCCGGCGCGCTGCAGAGCTCGGTGCGCCGCGAGCGGGCGTTCATCCGCATGTGGTGGACGGTGCAGGGCGCGATCACCGTCGGACTGATCCTCAGCCTCGTGTTGAGCGCCGTGCTGGTCACGAACGACGCCATCACGATCGGCACGGCGTTCTTGCTCTTCCAGTACGTGCTGCTCGTGTCGCGGCCGCTCGAGGAGCTGGTCCACGAGCTCGAGACCGTGCAGAAGGCCAACGGTGCGATGCTCCGCGTCGCCGAGCTGCTGGCCATCGAGCCGACGGTCGTCGACCGCGGGACCGTCTCACCGTCGCCCGGCGCGCTCGCCATCGCAGCGCGTGACGTCACGTTCGCCTACGGCGCGCATGACGGCGACGACGAGATCATCCTGCGCGACGTCAACCTCGAAATCGCCCCCGGACGGTCGGTCGGCGTCGTCGGCCGGACCGGCAGCGGCAAGACCACGTTCTCGCGACTGCTGCTGCGCCTCGTCGAGGCGACGAGCGGGACGGTCGAGCTCGGCGGGGTGCCGATCGCCGAGATCCCGCTGAGCGAGCTGCGCCGGCGCGTCGCGCTCGTCCCGCAAGAAGTGGAGCTGTTCGAAGGCACGGTGCGCGACAACGTCACGCTGTTCGACCCTGAGCCGACGGACATCGAGGTGCTCGACGCGCTGCGCGACGTCGGCCTCGACGCACTCGTCGCCGGTGGCATCCACCGCGAGCTCGGAGCAGGTGGCGCGGGGCTGTCAGCCGGCGAGGCACAGCTGCTGGCACTGGCTCGCGTGTGGCTGCGCCAGCCCGACCTCGTCGTGTTCGATGAGGCGACGGCACGCATCGACCCGGCCACCGAGACCCGCCTGGAGACGGCGATCGCCCAATTGCTCGAGGGGCGGACGACGCTGATCATCGCCCACAAGCTGTCGACACTGCGCATGGTCGACGAGGTCATCGTCTTCGACCACGGCCGCATCGTCGAACACGACCGCCGTGAGGCCTTGATCGCCGACGGCGGCAGCCGCTACCGCTACCTCCTCGAGCTGGCCATGGAGCTGGAGCCCGTCCCGTGAACGTGACCACTGCGTCGACGTCGGTGTGGCGGTTGGCCTGGCGTGTCAGCCAGCACGAGCCGCGCTCGTTCTGGCTCGGGTGGGGCGCGTTCGTCGTCTTCTTCACGCTGCCAGCGGTCAACGGCTACGTCCTCAGTCAGGGCTTCGAGTCGTTGAAGCAGGGCGACACTGCGGCCGTCTACCGGTGGGCGCTGGTGCTCGCTGTCTCCGAGGTCGTCCGGATGGGTTCGATCCACTTCGGCGCGATCATGTGGACCAAGTCGTGGGTGCACATGGAGACGTTCCTGCGCGCCAACTTGTTGACGGCACAGGTGGCCAGCGGTGGCCCGCAGGCCGGCCAGCCGGTCGGCTCGGCGGGGGAGGCGCTGACCCACTTCCGCGACGACACCGAGGACGTCGCCCAACTCGTCGACGGGATGGTCGACGTGTCGGGCGGGATCGTCTTCACGGTTGCCGCCGGCTTCATCCTCGGCGCGGCGGATCCGGCCGGCGCCGCCGTGCTGCTCCTGCCGCTGATCGGCATCGCCCTCGTCACGCGCGCGCTCTCGACTCGCGGATCAAGGCGTACCGAGCGGCGGACCGGGAGGCGACCGGCGAGGTCACCGGCCTGGTGGGCGACCTGATGGCGGCGGCCACGACGATCAAGGTCTACGACTCGTCCGGTCCGATGCTGGCGCGCTTGCGACGTCTCGTCGACCGGCGTCGCGACACCGCGGTGCGCGATCACGTCCTCGACGAGTCGGTCCAGGCGTTCAGCCGCGGCGCTGCCGACGTCGGTCTCGGCCTGGTATTGCTCGTCGAGCGCGGGCGCCATCGCGTCCGGTGCATTCGACGTCGGCACGCTGGCGCTGTTCGTTGCGTACCTCGGCTGGCTCAGCTTCCTGCCGCGGATGGTGGGGCGCGTGCTGGCGCGACGCAAGCAGGCCGGTGTGGCGTTCGACCGGATGCGCCAGCTCGTCGCCGACCAGGACGCCGCCAACACGGTCCGGCCACGCGATCTGCCGCTGGAGCAGCGTCAGCGCGGTGTCCGTCCGTCCGACGACCGGCCACCGCGGGTCCCGCTGGAACGCCTCGACGTCGTCGGGCTCTCGGCGTGGTACCAGGGTGGAGTCGGCGTGCACGACGTGACGTTCTCGATGCAGCGCGGCGACTTCGTCGTCCTCACCGGGCCCGTCGGCGCGGGGAAGAGCACGCTGCTGCGGGCACTCCTCGGATTGGCATGGCGCGCCGAGGTGACCGGCGAGGTGCACTGGAACGGCCAGCTGCTCACGGATCGGGCGGCGTTCCTGATCCCGCCGAACGCTGCGTTCCTGCCGCAGGTGCCGCAGCTCGTCTCGGACTCCGTCCGCGACAACGTCGGGCTCGGCCCGGTCCCGACGGACGACCTCTCCCGCGCGCTGGCGATGGCGGCCATCGACGACGACATCGCCTCCCTGCCCGGAGGAACGGACACGCTGATCGGTCCGCGCGGGTTGCGCCTGTCCGGCGGTCAGCGCCAGCGACTCGCCACCGCCCGCGCCTTGGTGCACGACCCAGAGCTCGTCGTGCTCGATGACTTGTCGAGCGCGGTGGATGTCGAGACCGAGCTGCAGCTGTGGGAGAACCTGGCGGCCGCCCGCCTTACGGTGCTCGCCGTGTCGCACCGCGCCGTTGCCTTCGAGCGGGCGGACCTCGTCCTCCACCTGGATGCCGGCCGGCTCGTCACGTGAGCGCGTTTCCCGAGCTCGCCGAGGAGCGCGAGCAGCTGGCCTTCGCCCGTGCGTCGCGCGATCGCATGATCGAGCGGTTGCGCCGCGTCGACCCGCTCGCCTCGGCGGACGAGTTCACGGCCGAGTACGTGGAGGTCACCGTCGAGGAGGCGCTCGAGGACCTCTCGGCGCCGGGTGCCGGCGATTTCTTCGGCCGCATCGACTCCCAGGAGCACGGGCCCGAGCGGTGGTACATCGGGCGACGCCACATCGAGGACGAGCACCACGACCCGGTCGTCGTCGACTGGCGAGCGCCGATCGCCGCGCCCTTCTACCGGGCGACCGGGGCCGACCCGCTCGGTGTTGACCTGCGCCGCCGGTTCATGCTCGATGGCGGTGAGCTCACCGCCTACCTCGACGAACATCTCGATGATCCCGACGGGGCGGTCGGCGCCGGAGGCATCCCGGACCCGGTGCTCGCTGAGATCGGCGCCGAGCGGACCGGCGCGATGCGCGAGATCGTCGCAACGATCCAGGCCGAGCAGGACCTCGTCATTCGGGCGCCGATCGACCAGGTCCTCGTCGTCCAGGGCGGCCCGGGCACCGGCAAGACGGCCGTGGCGCTGCACCGGGCGGCGTACCTGTTGTTCGAGCACCGCCGCCGTTTGGCGCGTGATGGTGTCTTGGTGGTCGGTCCGAACCGGGCGTTCCTCGATTACGTGGCGAACGTCCTGCCGTCGCTCGGTGAACGCAGCGTGCGCCAGTCCACAGTGCTCGACCTGTGCGTGCCGAAGGTCGACATCACGGGGGTCGATGACGCGGCGCAGGCGCGCGCCAAGGGCGACGCCGGGATGCTGGAGGAGCTCGAACTGGCGGCGATGCTGACCGTCACGCCCCCGGCAGAGGACGTCGTCGTGCCGATCGGCGTGCGGCGGCTCGTGTTCACGCGAAACGAGATCACTGCGTGGCTCGACCGCGCGATGGACGGCGTCGTTCCGTTCAACCAGCGGCGGCTGCGGTTGCGGGCGATCGCCCAGCAGGAGTTGCAGCGACGGGCCGACCGCGACGACGTGTGGTCGGACGCTGTGGCGCTGCGCAAGGCGCTCGACGCGGCGTGGCCGACACAGCAGCCGATGCGCCTCGTCGACCGCCTGCTGGCCGGACCGCGTGGTCGCCGCAGGGCATGGACGGCGGCCGACCAGTTGCTCGTCGACGAGGCCAACTCGCTGCTCAACGGCCCGCCTGCAACGTACGGCCACGTCGTCGTCGACGAGGCGCAGGATCACTCGGCGGTGGCGCTGCGGGTGATCGGTCGGCGCAGCCCGGCAGCGTCGATGACGCTGGTCGGCGACGTTGCCCAGTCGACGGCTCCGGCGGGCCAGGAACGTTGGACCGACGTGTTCGGCCACCTCACGACCGGCCCGCGGCGCGACATCTCGGCGGCCGAGGTCGCCGAGCTCACGATCGGCTACCGCGTGCCGGAACCGATCCTGTCCGTGGCGAACCGGCTGCTGCCGCTCACGGGCGTCGACGCCAACGCCAGTCGGAGCGTGCGGCGGGAGGGTCATGCCCCGTCGTGGGAGCACACGACTCCCGACGCGCTCACGACGACGGTCGCGGCGATGGTGGCGAGGGTGAAGCACCGCCACCGCCTGACGGGTGTCGTCGCACCAGTGGAGCACCACGAGGGTGTTGCCGCGGCGCTCCACGCGGCAGGGATGGAGGCGGTCGATCACCTGCATCAGCTGCACGCCGGCGAAGTGCCGCTGTTCGGACCCGAGCAGGTGAAGGGCCTGGAGTTCGATGGCGTGGTCGTGGTGCAGCCTGACGAGATCCTCGACGGCACCGCTCGGGGAGCTCGGCTGCTCTATGTCGCAATGACCCGAGCCGTACAGGAATTGGCGTTCGTGACAACGTCAGCCGAGAGGACCCCGGCGATCGCGTAGCCAGACTCCATCCGAGTGTTTGACTCCATCCGAGTGTCAGACCTCGATTTTCCCGGGGCGTAGCACTCGGACGGGCTCAAACACTCGGATGTCCCTAGCCTGCCGCCATGTCGCTGGGCCCGATGTCCGAGGCCGAGCGCTACCGCTTCGACGTCCAGGGCTTCCTCGTCCGCCACGGCGCGCTCAACGAAGGTGAGATCGCCGCGCTCAACGCGGCCATCGACGTGCTGGACGTGCCGCGTCCGGGGCTCGACCTGGCCAGCCAGCGGTTCGTGGGTCACCTGCCGGTGGCCCGCCGGTTCCGTGACCTCATCGACCACCCGGCGGTGCTGGAGATCGTGCGCGAGGTCTGCGGGCCGAACGTCCGCCTGGATCACACGTACGGCATCGTGATGTCACCGGGGACGAGCGGCCTGGCCCTGCATGGAGGTGCCACGCCGTTCGACCCGGCGCAGTACTACCTCGTGCAGCAGGGCCGCATCCGAACGGGCCTCGTCGCCGCGCAGTGGGCGCTCGTCGACCATCCCGTGGACGCCGGCGGGTTCGTCTGCATCCCCGGCAGTCACCGGGCCGGCTTCTCGCTCCCGGCCACGTTCGACCGCGAGCTCGCCGTCCAGGTACCGCTGGACGCGGGTGACGTCGTCGTGTTCACCGAAGCGCTGACTCATGGCACGCTGCCCTGGCAGGCGCGACACGAACGCCGATCGCTCGTCTACAAGTACTCACCCGGCAACTCGGCGTACTCGCAGGTGGAGTGGCCGCCGGAGCTCGTCGCTGCCTGCACCGACCGCCAGCGCCTGATGCTCCAGCCGCCGAGCGTCGGCCGCCACCAGCCCGTGGTGCCGTAGCGCCACAGAGCGCCGCGTCAGCCCACGGCCGGACCGACGTACCGCGAGCTCGGGCGGATCAGCTTGGCCTGCGCGGCTTGCTCGACGGCGTGGGTCGTCCAGCCGATCGTGCGGCTGACGGCGAACGTCGGCGTGAACAGCGCTCGCGGCAGCCCGGACGACGCCATGACGACACCGGCGAAGAACTCGACGTTGCTCGGCAGTGGGCGGTCCGGCTTCAGGCGCTGCAGCGTGGCGATGACGCGAGCCTCGACGTCGACGGCCTGATCGACGAGGTCGCCGCCGAGGCCGACCGCCACGTCGCGCAGGAGTGCCGAGCGTGGATCACGCGAGCGGTAGACGGCGTGGCCGAACCCCATGATGCGACGGCCGGCGGCCACCTCGGCCTCGACCCACGCTTCGGTGCGCGCCGGATCGCCGATGGCGTCGAGGGCGTCGAGGGCGCGCCCGGGGGCACCGCCGTGCAGCGGGCCGGCCAGCGCGCCGAGCGCGGCACCGACGACGTCGGCGAGATCGGCACCGGTCGAGGCGACGACCCGCGCCGTGAACGTCGACGCGTTGAAGCCGTGGTCGATCGTGAGGATGAGGTACTGCTCGAGTGCCCGTGCTGCCCGAGCCGTCGGTGCCTCGCCGTTGACCATCCGCAGGTAATCGGCGGCGTGGCCGAGCGACGAGTCCCCGTCGATCGGGTCCAGCCCGAGGCTGACCCGATGCAGCGCCGCGACGATGGCGGGCACAGCCGCGGACACGCGCAGCGCCTGCGCGGAGCGATCGGCCGGTGCCACGTCGATCAGCGGCCGCAGTCCAAGCTCGTCGGCGGCGACGGTCAGCGCCGCCCGCACGCCGCCGAGCGTGGCGCCTCGGGCGCGAGCCAGTGGCTCGAGCACGGGGAGCACGGACACGGGGAGCCGACGTGCCTCACCGACCGTCCGTTGGAACGCCGCGAGCTCGCCGTCGCCGGGAAGGTGGCCGACGGCGACGAGATGCCACACGGCCTCGAAGCTGTCGTGGTCTGCCAACTGGACGGCGTCACGTCCGCGGTAGTGGAAGCGGCCTGCCTCACCGTCGACGTCGCCGATCGAGGTGTCGGTGACGGCGACGCCGTTGAGGCCTGGGGGTACATCGATGAGAGCTGTCATGTCTCGATGATGCGCGTCGCCGAAGCATTGATCAACGTTGATTCGATCAACATTGATCTACGTCTACGCTGACGCCATGAGCAACTACGTCGGAGCGGCCGAGGCCGCCCGTCGCCTCGGGGTGCAGAAGGCAACGCTCTACGCGTACGTCAGCCGGGGACTGGTGGGCCGCCGCATCGCCGCCGACGGCCGCACCTCCCTCTACGACGTCAGCGACCTCGAGGCGGTCGCCGGGCGGGGTCGGCGGGCGCCGACGGACCCACCTCCCTCGATCGACGTGCAGATCGTCAGCGCTGTCTCGACGCTCGACGAGGAAGGCGTGCGCTACCGCGGTCACGACGTCGCCGAGCTGGCGCGCACTCGGCCGTTCGAGGACGTGGCCGAGTTGCTGTGGACCCGTGAGCTTCCGTCGCACACCACTCGCTGGCCGGAGCCGCCGCCGGCTGATCGCCGCTTGTCCCGTCGTGTCAGCGCCATCGTGGGTGCGGTCCCGCTCGCCGCGATGGCGGGACTGGCAAATGCGCTGTCCGTGCACCACGCTGACGACGCCGCGCCGATCGCGGCGCGGCGGATGCTCTCGTTGACACCGGTGCTGCTCGGCGGTGCCGAAGGGAGTCGCGAGCCGATCGCCGCACGCCTGGCGGCGATCTGGGCCACCACCGCGCAGCATGACGAGCTGACCAGCGCGATCAATCGCAGCCTCGTCCTGCTCGCCGACCACGAGCTGGCCGTCAGCACGCTCGCCGTTCGGGTGGCCGCATCGGCTCGCACGGGCCCGTACCCCGCGTTCGCCGCCGGCCTCGCCGTCCTCCAGGGCGCGCTCCATGGCGACGCTGCCTCGCTCGTCCACGAGCTCCTCGTCGAGTGCGAGGAGTACGGCGCTTCCACCGCCGTGGACCGCCGGCTGCGGGCAAGGGAACGGCTCCCCGGTTTCGGCCACCGCATCTATCGCGGTGAGGATCCGCGCCTCCGTCCGCTGCTCGAGGCGGTGTCGTTGCTCCCCGACCCGAAGGGCCGCCGGGACGTCGTCGACGACCTGTTGATCGAGGCCGGCATCCGCCTCACGCGCCAAGCGAACGTCGACCTCGGCCTCGGAGCCCTGTGCTACGTCGCGGAGCTGCCGGCGGACGCGCCGCTCTTCGCCGTTGCTCGTCTCGCCGGGTTCGCCGCCCACTTCGACGAGGAGCTGGGCGAGCGCCCGTTGCGCTACCGCGGGATGGCGCGCGCCGCTGGCTGAGCCCGAACCGTGCTCGAAGTCAATGCGAGCGCGGCGACTGGGCCGATGACGATCACGGCCGGCGAGTCCACGGTCGTTGCCGCGAGCTCGTCGAGGCGGCATCGGGCGATCAGTTGATCCGGCGTGGTCGCCGACCGCACGGCGGCAACCGGGGTGGAGCCGACGAGCCCTCCGCGCATCAGCTCGGCGGCGATCGTGCCGCGTTGCGAGACACCCATCAGCACGACGATCGTGCCGCCAACCTTGGCCAGCGATTGCCAGTCGACGTCCGGCTCGCCGGCACGCCGATGGCCGGTCACGACCGTGACTGCGGCGGCCACTCCGCGGTGGGTCACCGGGACGCCCGCCGCGGCCGGTGCCGCCACGGCCGACGTGATGCCGGGCACAACCTCGAACTCGACACCGGCGTCGAGCAGTGCCTGGGCCTCTTCGCCACCCCGGCCGAACACGAACGGATCGCCGCCCTTCAGACGGACGACGCGCCGTCCCTCCGTCGCCAAGTGGACGAGCAGCGTCGAGATCAGCTCCTGAGGGATCGGGCGGCCCGGCCGCTTGCCGACGTCGATCCGCTCGACCCCGGGGGGTACCAGGTCGAGCACACCGTCGCCGACGAGCGCGTCGTGCACGACGACGTCGGCTGTGGCGAGCAGCCGGGCCGCCTTGACCGTGAGGAGGTCGGGGTCTCCTGGCCCCGCTCCGACCAAGAACACACGCCCGGTCATGAGGCCTCGGCGGCTTGGCGCGCGGATCGGCGGCGGACCACCGGTTCCGGGAGCCACGTGGAGATCGTCTCGGCGCCGACGTCGGCCGACCAGTCGCCGAAGCCCTGCGGCTCGTGCGACGCGGCGTAGCGAGCGAGGACGGGTGCCAACACGGCGGGGAGCTGGTCGAGCGGCACGTCGGCGCGGATCCGCTCGGCCAACCGCTCGCCGGACGCCGACCCGCCGACGTACACGTCGTAGGTGGTCTTCGTCCGTCCGACGATCCCGATCTCTGCGGTGTACGGACGGGCGCAGCCGTTGGGACAGCCGGTCATGTTGAGGCGGATGTCGGCGTCACCCGTGCCTGTGTCGGCGAACACCTTCTCCAGCTGAGTGACGAGATCGGGCAGCACCCGTTCCGCCTCGCCGAGGGCCTGCCCGCAGGTCGGCAGCGCGGGGCAGGCGATCGCCAGCCGGCGGAGCGCGCTCGATGTCGCCGGCCAGCGCGACACCGTGGGCCCGGAGCCGCTCTTCCACTTCGGGGATGCGGTCCGGCGCGATGTCGAAGAGCAGCAGATCCTGCCGAGGTGTGACGCGTAGCTGCCCAACGGTTCCGTCGGCGGTCAGCTCACGCAGGGCGGTGCGCAGGCTGACGCCGTCGCGATCGGCGATCTTGCCGGACGGGACCGGCAGACCGATCACGCCGTCGCGGGTGCCGTGGTACTCCTCGGGCGTCCACGGCGCGATGTCGACCGGTGGATGCAGCTCGGTCCGGACGCGGCGCCCGACCTCGGCCCGCATCCACTCGATCCCCCGCTCATCGACGAGGTACTTGAGGCGGGCGCGGTGGCGATCGTCGCGCTCGACCGAAGTCGCGCTGCGTCGTCACGACGGCCTCGACGACGTCGACGACCTGCTCGGGCCGAACCCAGGCCAGCGGTGAGGCGAGCCGCGGGTACGTGTCGTCCTCGCGGGAGTGGCTCATGCCGAGCCCGCCGCCGACGTACACCATGTAGCCGGTCACGTCGCCGGTCAGCCCATCGGTCAACGTCGGCACGATGCCGACGTCGTTGGAGAGCACGTCGACGCTGTTGTCGCCCGGCCACGCCACGGCGATCTTGAACTTGCGCGGGAGGTAGACGTCGCCGTAGAGCGGCTCGACGGAGCGCTTGCGACCGCGCGGCGCCGCGCCGCCGACCGCAAGTGGCTCGGCGCTGGCGGCGCGCTCGCCGTCGACCCACAGCTCCCAGTACGCCGCCGTGCGCGGACGGAAGCGGGCAACGATGGCATCGACGAGCGGCTCGACGACCGCCTGGCGCTCGTCCGGCCAGGGGGAGCCGACCACGTTGCGGACCACGTCGCCGCACGCCGCCAGGGTGGTCAGCACGGCGTCGTTGATGGCCCGAACCAGCGGGCGCAGCGATCCCTTGCGCACGACGTGGAACTGCACGCCCTGGCGCGTCGTGAGGCGCATCGTGCCGTCGGCGAGCTCGGCGACGCGGTCGAGCGCCTGCCACTGCTCGGCGGTCAGCCGGCCGCCTGGCACGCCGGCGCGGACCATGCACGACAGGTCGAGCGGGAGCTTGGCCGCCGTCCGGGCCCGCCGGACGTCACGGTCGTCCTGCTGGTAGATGCCGTGGAACTTGAGGACGACCGTGTTGTCGTGCTGGAACGCGTCGGAGTCGCCGGCCAGCTCCTCGACCAAGGTGCCGCGCAGGTGGGAGCTGGAGCGCTTGACGTCTTCGACGCTCATGTGAAGGCTCCTTGGGGCTGGCCCACCATCGCTCCAGTCAACCAAAGCCGACCTACTTAATCAACATTGTCGGAGTTCCTGATGTCTTCCCTCGTCCGTACGTTCGACTATCCGGTTGCCCTGGACATGGCCGGCGTGCCGGTCCTTGTCGTCGGCGCCGGTCCGGTCGCTGCCCGAAAGGTCGCCGGGCTGTCCGCCGCGGGCGCGCTGGTGCGCGTCGTCGCGCCTGAGACGTCGGACGAGCTCGATCGGGACGCCGTGGCTGAGCTGCGGCTCCGGCCATATCGACCCGACGATCTCGAAGGGGTACGCCTTGTCGTCACCGCGACGGGCCGACCGGAGGTCGACGCCGACGTCGCCGCCGACGCCACGGCTGCCGGGCTGTGGGTCAACGCCGCCGACCAACCGGCGGACTGCTCGTTCATCCTGCCTGCCGTCGCCCGCAACGGGCCGCTGTCGATCGCCGTCAACACGGGCGGCACCAGCCCGGCGCTCGCGCAGCGCCTGCGTGATCGTGCCGGCACGTTGTTGACCGACGAGGTCGTAGCACTCGCCTACGAGCTCTCGGAGCGCCGCGCCGAGGTCCGCGCCGCCGGCGGGTCGACGGAAGACGTCGACTGGGCGGCCGTCATTGACTCCGTACTCCCGCCTGCAGACGACGCCTGAAGCAGGGGTACGTTTCCGCGCGTGAAGACGAGGGCAGCCATCCTGTGGGAACTCAACAAGCCGTGGAGCGTCGAGGAGATCGAGCTCGACCCGCCGAAATCAGGCGAAGTGCTCGTCGAGATGGTCGCGTCCGGCATGTGCCATTCCGACGAGCACCTCGTCACAGGTGATCTGCCGATCGAGCTTCCGGTGATCGGCGGTCACGAGGGCGCCGGCATCGTCAAGGAGGTCGGCCCCAACGTCAGCTGGCTCAAGCCCGGCGACCACGTCGTGTTCGGCTTCATTCCGTCGTGCGGTCGCTGCCACTCGTGTGCCACCGGCCATCAGAACCTCTGCGACCTCGGTGCACAAGCGGCAACCGGGTTCCAGATCAGCGACGGCACTTCCCGTCACCACGTGCAGGGCGAGGACGCACGCCTGTTCTGCGTGCTCGGTACGTTCGCCCACCACACCGTCGTCAACGAGGCGAGCTGCATCAAGCTCGACGACGAAGTCCCGCTCGAGCGGGCGTGCCTGCTCGGCTGTGGCGTGGTGACCGGCTGGGGCTCGGCCGTCTACGCCGCCGAGGTCACGCCCGGCGACGTCGTCGCGGTGGTCGGCATCGGTGGCATCGGCGCCAACGCGGTCCAGGGCGCCAAGCTGGCCGGTGCCAAGCAGATCTGGGCCATCGACCCGCTGGAGAACAAGCGGGAGAAGGCGATGGAGTTCGGCGCAACGCACACCGCGGCGTCACTCGAGGAAGCGCTCCCACTGATCATGGACGCATCGTGGGGGCGGATGGCGAACAAGACGATCATGACGATGGGCGTCGGCTCCGGCGAGCTGCTGGCCAGCGCGCTGGCGATCACCGCGAAGCGGGGACGGGTCGTCGTGACCAACATCCACCCGGCGCTCGAGTTCACGGCCAACATCAGCCTCCTCGAGCTGACCCTGATGGAGAAGCAGGTCGTGGGGTCCATTTTCGGATCGGCGAACCCTCGCGCCGACATCCCGAAGCTGCTCGAGCTCTGGTACAACGGCCAGCTCGACCTCGACGGACTGGTGACGACGACCTACGACCTCGACGGGATCAACGACGGCTACGAGGACATGCGGGCCGGCAAGAACATCCGGGGCGTCATGGTCTATGGGTGACGTTCGCGCCGCGCTGGCGCGACTGAACCGACGCTTGGTCGGGCGGCAGCGGGAGCTCGAGCTCGTGCTCGCCGCGCTGGAGTCCGGCCGACACATCGTGATCGAAGGGCCGCCGGGCACCGGCAAGTCGACGTTGCTCCGGGCCGTCGCCGACGAGCTGGGCGTCGGCTTCGAGTTCGTCGAGGGCAACGCGGAGCTGACGCCGGCCCGTCTCGTCGGGCACTTCGATCCGGCTCGCGTGCTCGCCCAGGGGTACGACCCCGACGTCTTCGTCGACGGGCCGCTGGTCTCGGCCATGCGTGACGGGGCGCTGCTCTACGTCGAGGAGCTCAACCGGGTGCCGGAGGAGACGCTCAACGTCCTCATCACGGTGATGAGCGAGCGAGAGCTGCACGTGCCGCGGCTGGAGCGGATCGTCGCCGACCCAGGGTTCCGGCTGGTCGCCGCGATGAATCCGTTCGACACGGTCGGGACGGCGCGCATCTCGAGTGCGGTGTACGACCGGGTGTGTCGGCTCGCCGTCGGCTACCAGTCGGCGGCCGAGGAGGTCGCGATCGTGCAGCGGATCGTGCCCGAGGCGGACCCGTTGTGGGTCGAGCGGGTCGTCGAGCTGGTCCGCCGCACGCGTGATCATCCGGAGCTCCGCGTTGGTTCATCGGTGCGTGGCGCGCTCGATGCGACCGCCGTTGTGTCGTCCTTGACGGAGCTGCGAGGTCAGCCGGCGACGAGCACCGCCGTCGGTCTGGATGCCGTGCTCGTGGCGCTGTCCGGGCGGGTCCGATTGCGCGAGGGCGCCCAGCACACCGCCGAGGAGATCATCACCGTCCTGTGGCACGAGGTGTTCGGCGATGGCGGATCCGGTCCGAAGGGTGAGCAGGCGACGACGGGAAAAGCACCGGCCCCGACGGGGGCCTTCCCTTCCTGAAGGAGGGGCCGGAGGCGGCGGCCGCCATCGAAGATGCCCAACGGGCGACTACGTCCCGACGGGACCTCGCCCGCCAGCCCCAGTTCACCGAGGTGTCGCCGTGCGTCGGTGAGCTCGACGAGTCGGCGTTCGCCGACGCCCTCGAGGTCGATCCCGATGGGGCGATGGCCTTGCTGGCTGACATGACGCGGGCGACGGATGCACGGCTGCGGGAGTTGGCGCGGCAGCTCGCCGCCCGCCTCGTGCTGGACGTGGCGCGACGTGGTCCGGCGCGCCGGCGCGGGACGGGCCGCATCGTCTCCGCGCCGTTCGACGTCGCCGGCGGCGATCTCGACGTCGACGCCAGCAGCGAAGCCATCGTCGAAGCGCAGGCGGCGGCATCGCTCGTGGACCCGGAGCGACTGCGGATCCGGCGGTGGGTGCAGCCGCGCACGGCGGTATGCCTGCTCGTCGATCGCAGCGGGTCGATGGGCGGCAAGCCGTTGGCGACGAGCGCCGTGACGGCGGCCGCGGTGGCATTCCGGGCGCCCGACGACTTCAGCGTCGTGTCGTTCAGCAGGGGGTCGGTGGTGGTGAAGGCGCAGGACGTCCCCGCACCGGTGGAGCGAGTCGTGGACGGCGTGCTCGCGCTGCGGGGTCACGGCACGACCGACCTCGCCGCCGCGCTCTCCGTGGCGGGTCGGCAACTGGCCCGGTCGAGTGCGGGCCGGAAGGTGGCGATCCTGCTGTCGGACTGCCGGCCCACGGAGGCCGGCGACGTGCTCGCCGCCGCTGGCGAGCTCGACGAGCTGGCGATCATTGCCCCCGCCGGCGATGCCGACGCGGCGACCGAACTGGCGCACGCCGTGGGTGCTGCGCTCACGACCGTGACCGGTCCAACCGACGCCGCCGACGCGGTGACCCGAGTGTTGCAGTAGGTCAGTGATTTCCGGCCCAGCCCGCGTCGATGAGTCGGGTTCGCTCGTCGCCACCGTCATCGCATCCGGCCGCCGAGCAACACGGGCGATCTTGTCCGCACAGCTCGCTCGACTCGGCGCCCAGCCGCCACGGCACTGTCGAACCATGCTCCTCGGAGGGCTCACTGGCCTGAAGGCTCGCGACCTCGACCACGTGTTCGGCATCGCTGGATCGCCGGACTCGATCGAGCGCCGCGCAGATGAGCGGGCTGCTCTGCTTGGGGCCGACGGCTGCCATCAGTCACGAAGCAGCGGCTCGGCTTCATGGTTTCGCACCGTTGCCCGACCGGACGTCGTGGAGTTCAGCTGCCTCGGGTTGGCCGCGGCCGAAAGGTGCCGTCCCTCGTCCACACCACCGACGGGCTCGGACCGCCCGATGTCCTGACGGTGAACGGGTCCCCGGTGCACGTCGGCGACGCGCACGATCATCGATCTCGCAGCCGATGCCCGCATCCCGATGGTGCGGCTCGAAGCTGGATCGACTCGGCGGTGCGCAGTGGCGCCAGTTCGCCGGTGGCCTCGTCGGCCGCCCAAGCACGTCGGTGGTCCGTGTACGGCGAATGGCGCCCTTCGACGGCGCCCGACCCGGGGCTCCTGCTCGACGTGTCCGGCGGCCACTCGATGCTGGAGCGACGTTCCTCGCGCTCATGCGGACGGCAGGCCTTCCGCGACCTTGCACCCAGTTGTGCACCGCGGACAGTGTGCGCACGTCTGCGAGGGTCGACTTCTGCTTCGAGCAACTCGGCGTCGTCGACGAGGTGTCAGGGCGACGAGGTCACGTCAACGATGCCGAGCGAGCGAGGGATGCACTCAGCGCCGCAACGGCTACAGGATGTGGAGCGGCGCGTCTTTGAGTGACGACGTTCAAGCCGACGTTGCGCGGCGGCCAGCGTTCGTGCGTCGGCGACGATGCGAACCCGTCTTGCCGCCGCCGGCTGGACCGCCGATGATCGCTCGCTTGCGTCAGCGACTTGGCGGAACGGTCCGCCAGAACGCTGACGAGAGCGCCCTACCGGCTGGCAAGTCTCAGCACTGGACGTCGCGCGGCGGGACGATGCCGAACGTGTTCTCCTCCGGGCCTGGCGCCGGAGGCGCCTCCTCTGCGGTCGCCGGCGCGGTGCCGGGCACGGGTGCGGTCGTCTCGAACACCTGCACCGGTGCGTCGGCGAGTGACGTCTCGCCGCGGAACATCGCCAGCACGCCCTGCATGTTGTCGCCGTCGATCTGTGGCTCGAGCACCGACGCCCCATTGACCTCGCGCCCCGTCGCCTCGATCTGGTACGTGGGGATCGAACCCGGCTGCACGTTGCGCATCACGCCGGCGAACTCCATCAGCTTGGCCAGCGACAGCCCGGGATCGGTGACCACATCGCCGCTCGTCGCCGACTGGATCAACCCGCGAGCAACACCCGGATCGAGCAGTCCCTTGGCCAGGATGCTCGACAGTGTGCGGCGCAGGAAGTCCTGCTGCCGCGAGATGCGTCCGAGGTCCGACGATGGGTCGCTCTCCCAGTTTCCGCTCCCGGGCGGGTCCTCGTACTCGTAGTGGCGCGACCGCACGTAGGCGAGCGCATGGTCACCGTCGAACGTGAAGCAACCGGGCGTCAGCACCTCGAGCCCGGACCCCTCGTCCCGTGCCGGGTACTCGAACGGCACCGACACGCCGCCGACGGCGTCGACCAGCGTCTTGAACGTGCAGAAGTCGACCTGGATGAAGTGGTCGATGCCGACGCCGAAGTTCTCGTAGATCGTGTCGATGAGCCGCTGCGGCTCGTCACGACGGTATGCCGAGTTGATCCTCGCCCGGTTGCCGGCTCCGGCGATCGTCACGTACAGGTCCCGCGGGAACGACAGCACCGCCACCCGCGACGCGGCCGGGTCGACCCGCAGCACCATGATCGTGTCGCTCCGCTCGCCGACCCGGTCCTCGCCCTCGGTCCCGAAAGCCCCGAAGAACGGCGAGTCCGGATCCACGCAGGCGCCGTTGTCGGCCCCGGTGATGAGGAAGTTCTTGGCCGTCGGGTCGGCGGGCGGGAATGTTTCGGGCGGCGTGGTCGGCGGCACCGTGGCCACCGTCGGAGCGACCCCGTCCTCTCCCTCCGTCGAGGGTGCTGGGGCTGACACCGTCGTTGACGTCTCCGGCTGCGCAACTGCGGCCGGGTTGACGATGGCGACGGTGTCGCGGTCGCGCCACAGCATGTAGGCGCCAGCGAGCCCCGCCGCGCCGAGGAAGCAGATGACCGCGGCGACGATCGTCGCGGAGATGGCGAGTCGCTCCGGCCACGTGCGGCCGTCCCCACCAGCGCGACCGGGTGAAGCCACGGTTCAGCCGAGCTCCACGTCGACGGCCAGCTCCACGGTGTCAGGCACGTTCGTCAGCTCCAGCTCCGCAACCGTCAGCGTGTCGCGAAGGTCATCGGAAGCCGGACGCAGCGCGGCGATGACCGCCTCCGGTCCACTCACACGCAGCTGCGAGACCGACGCCCGCTGGCTGGCCTTCGCCTCGGTCTTCGTCCGCCGGACCCGCGCCAGCACCTCGCTGATGGCATCGAGGTCGACGACTGCTCCATCGCCGGCAGGTGCCCCCGAGGCTGCCGGCCACGACGCGGCGTGGATGCTGCCGTCGTGCCACCAGCTCCATGCCTCCTCGGTGGCGAACGGCAGCGTGGGGGCGAGGAGGCGCAGCTGCGCTGCGAGCGCCCTGCGCAGCGCGACCCGCGCCGACGCGGCCGGCCCGTCGCCGCGGCCGCCGTAGGCCCGCCCCTTCACGAGCTCGACGTAGTCGTCGCAGAACCACCAGAAGAACGCCTCGCTGCGCTCCAGGGCGCGGGCGTAGTCGAACCCGTCGAAGGCCGTCGTCGCCTCGTCCACGACGGCGTCGAGACGGGCCAGCATGGCGACGTCGACGGGATCGTCGACATCGCCACCCTCAGAAGTCCCGATGCCGAGCACGAACTTCGTGACGTTGAGCAGCTTCGTGGCCAGCCGCCGGCCGACCTTCATCTGGTCCTCGCTGACGACGGTGTCGACCCCGGGCCGTGCCGAGATCGCCCAGTACCGCACCGCATCGGTGCCGAACTGCTCGAACAAGGGCATGGGAGTCACCACGTTGCCCTTGGACTTCGACATCTTCTTGCGGTCCGGGTCGAGGATCCAGCCGTTCAGCGCGGCGTTGCCCCACGGCAGCGTGCCGAACTCGAAGTGGGCGCGGACGACCGTCGAGAACAGCCACGTGCGGATGATCTCCGGACCCTGCGGGCGCACGTCCATGGGGAAGACGAGCTCGAAGAGCTCGGGCCGGTCGAGCCAGTGCGCGCAGATCTGCGGCGTCAACGATGACGTGGCCCAGGTGTCCATGACGTCCGGGTCGCCGAGGAACCCGCCCGGCTGACCTCGCTGCTGCGACGTGTAACCCGGGGGCACCTCGGTCGACGGGTCGAGCGGCAGCAGCTCGTCGGCCGGAACGATCGGCTGGTCGAAGTCCGTCTCCCCGTCGTCACCAATCGGATACCACAGCGGGATGGGCACGCCGAAGAACCGCTGGCGGCTGATCAGCCAGTCGCCGTTGAGTCCCTCGACCCAGTGCTCGTAGCGATGGCGCATGTGGTCCGGGAACCAGTTCAGCTCCTTGCCGTAGGCCAGCATCGTCTCCCGCAGTGCCTGGTCGCGTCCGCCGTTGCGGATGTACCACTGCCGGCTCGTCACGATCTCCAGCGGCCGGGTGCCGCGCTCGTAGAACTTGACGGGATGGGTGATCGGCTTCGGATCGCCGCGGAGTGCTCCTGACGAACGAAGCTGCTCGACGGTCGCCGTCTGTGCCTGCTTGACCGTGCGTCCGGCCAACGGCTCGTACGCCGACCGCGCCTCGTCGGTCGACAGCCACGCCGGAGTCGTGGCGCCGAAGCGTCCGTCGCGCCCGATGACGCTGCGCGTCGGCAGCGCCAGCTCGCGCCACCACGTCACGTCCGTCGTGTCGCCGAACGTGCACACCATGGCGATGCCCGTGCCCTTGTCCGGCTGCGCCAGCGGGTGGACGACGACGGGGACCTCCACGCCGAACAGCGGTGTGCGGACAGTCGACCCGACGAGCGACCGGTAGCGCTCGTCGTCGGGATGGGCGACCATCGCCACGCAGCTGACGATCAGCTCGGGGCGGGTGGTCTCGATCAGCACGTCGCCGGCCGGGCCCTCGAAGGCGATGACGTGATAGGCACCGGGCCGCTCGCGGTCCTCGATCTCGGCCTGCGCCACGGCCGTGCGGTCGTCGACGTCCCACACCGTCGGTGCCTCGGCGCTGTAGGCCTCGCTGCGGGCGAGGTTGTGGAGGAACGTCACCTGGCTCGTGCGCCGGCTGAGGTCGTCGATCGTCGTGTAGAGCAAGGTCCAGTCGACGGACAGCCCGAGCCGCCGGAACAGCTCCTCGAACGCCGCCTCGTCGATCGCCGTCAGCTCATGGCACAGCTCGACGAAGTTCGGACGCGAGATCGGGACGGCCTGGTGGTCAGCCGGTGCGTCGCCGCGGAACGGCGGCGTGAACTCGGCCTGATACGGCTGCGACGGATCGCAGCGCACGCCGTAGTAGTTCTGCACCCGCCGCTCGGTGGCCAGCCCGTTGTCGTCCCAACCCATCGGGTAGTAGACGGCGCGGCCACGCATCCGCTGGTAGCGGGCGAGCGCGTCCGTCTGGCTGTAGCCGAAGACCGTGCCCATGTGGATGGAGCCGGACACCGTTGGCGGAGGCGTGTCGATGGAGAAGACTTGGGATCGATCGGCGGGCGGCGTGAAGCGATACACGCCATCGGTCTCCCAACGCTCCGCCCAGCGCGACTCGATCCCGTCCAGCGTCGGCTTCTCGGGGACCGTGGGCATTCTGCGAAGGATACGGCGGGGTTTCTGGAGGTTGTCCGCACATAGCCTGGTCCGACCATGCTGCGCTTGTACGACACCGCCACTCGTGAGGTCCGCGAGCTGGCGACCCGCGAGCCGGGCGTCGTCGATATCTACCTGTGCGGCCCGACCGTCTACGGCCCACCGCACATCGGCCACGGCCGGGCGACGATGGAGTACGACATGCTCGCCCGCTACCTCCGCTGGCGCGGCCTGCAGGTCCGGCTCGTCTCCAACGTCACCGACATCGATGACGCGATCATCAACCGGGCGAACCGCGAGCAGCGGCCGTGGGACGAGATCGCCCAGAAGTGCGAGCGGGTGTGGTTCAAGGCGATGGACGGCATCAACGTGGCCCGCCCGAACGACATCCCACACGCCACGCAGTACGTCGACGACATGGTGGCGATGATCGGCGAGCTCGTGGACCTCGGGAAGGCGTACCTGACCGAGGACGGCGTGTACCTGTCGGTCGAGACCGTTCCCGATTACGGGCTGCTGGCCCATCAGGACCTCGACCAGCTCGTCGCCGGCGGCGGCGACCGTGAAGTGGTCGGCGCCGAGCACAAGCGCCACCCCGCCGACTTCGTCCTGTGGAAGCTCGCCAAGCCGGGCGAGCCGTCGTGGCCGTCACCATGGGGCGAAGGGCGGCCCGGCTGGCACAGCGAGTGCGTCGTGATGAGCCTCGATCTCCTCGGCGAGGGATTCGACCTGCACTGCGGCGGGATGGACCTCCGCTTCCCGCACCACGAGAACGAGCGGGCGCAGGCCGTCGCGCTGGGCAAGCGGTTCGCCAACCACTGGATGCACCACGGCTTCATCGTCGACGCCGAGGGCGAGAAGATGTCCAAGAGCCTGGGCAACGTCGACAACCTGCTCGACCTGATCGAGCAGTACGACCCCCGCGCGTACCGGCTGCTCCTGCTGCAGAGCCACTACCGCAGCCCGATCACGATCACCGACGAGAACCTGCGGGCGGCGGAGCAGACGCTGGCTGGGCTGGACGCGTTCGCCGCCCGGAGCGTGTCGGTGGACAGGGCAGCCGCCGATCCGGCGGTGCTCGACGCCTTCCGGGCGGCGATGGACGAGGACCTCGACACTCCGACGGCGATGGCCCTCGTCTTCGACACCGTGCGCCGCGCCAACACATCGATCGACCGGGGTGACACGGAAGCCGGCGCGCTCGTCGACGCGGTCCGCGAGATGACCGATGCCGTCGGGCTGGAGCTCACGTGGTCGGCCGTGGTACCCGACGAGGTGCGGGCGCACGCGGCCGCCCTCGATGCAGCCCGCGCCGAGAAGGACTTTGCCCGGGCCGACGCCATCCGGGCGGAACTGCACGCCGGTGGCTGGATCGTCGAGACGACCCCGGCGGGCACGGTGATTCGTCGTTGAATCGCAAAGTTACGCGCGGTAGACACTCCAGTTACCGACTGGTAACTTAGAGTCATGACGCACTTCTCCATGACCCTGGACGAGGATCAGATCCAGATCCAGAAGTGGATTCACGATTTCGCCGAGGACGTCGTCCGCCCGGCCGCCCACGAGTGGGACGAGCGGGAGGAGTTCCCGTGGCCCATCGTCGAGGAGGCGGCCCAGATCGGGCTCTACAGCGTGGACTTCTTGATGAACGCCATCTCCGACCCGACGGGCCTCACGCTGCCGGTCGCCGTCGAGGAGCTGTTCTGGGGTGACGCCGGCATCGGCATGGCGATCATGGGCTCAGGGCTCGCCGCCTCGGGAATCGCCGGCAACGGTACGCCCGAACAGATCATGGAGTGGGTGCCGCAGTGCTACGGCACGCCCGACAAGGTGCAGCTCGGGGCGTTCTGCGTGAGCGAGCCCGACGCCGGATCGGACGTCTCCAGCCTGCGCACGAGGGCCGTGTACGACGAGGCGACCGACGAGTGGGTGCTCAACGGCACCAAGGCGTGGATCACGAACGGCGGCATCGCCGACGTGCACGTGGTGGTCGCCGCGGTGGACCCGGACCTCAAGGGCCGCGGGCAGGCCAGCTTCGTCGTGCCGCCCGGGACCAAGGGCCTGTCGCAGGGCCAGAAGTACCTCAAGCACGGCATCCGCGCGTCGCACACGGCGGAGGTCGTCCTCGACGAGGTGCGCATCCCGGGCAGCTGCCTGCTCGGTGGCAAGGAGAAGCTCGACGCCAAGCTGGCGCGAGCGCGTGAGCGCGGACACTCGGGTGAGAAGCAGCCGGCCATGTCGACGTTCGAGGCGACCCGCCCGACGGTCGGCGCCCAGGCGATCGGCATCGCTCGTGCGGCCTACGAATACGCCCTCGACTACGCCAAGGAGCGCAAGGCGTTCGGCAAGCCGATCATCATGAACCAGGCCATCGCCTTCAAGTTGGCCAACATGATCACCGAGATCGACGCCGCCCGGCTGCTGATCTGGCGGGCCGCCTGGCTGGCCAAGAACGGCGGGTACGTCAACGCCGAGGGCTCGATGAGCAAGTACAAGGCGAGCGAGGTCGCCGTCTGGGTCACCAGCGAGGCGATCCAGATCCTCGGCGGGTACGGCTACACGCGCGAGTACCCCGTCGAGCGCTGGCACCGCGATGCCAAGATCCACACGATCTTCGAGGGCACGAGCGAGATCCAGCAGCTCGTCATCGCCCGGGCGATCTCCGGCCTGCGCATCGAGTAGATCGGGGGATTCGGCGTCTGACGTCCGCGCCGACGACGAACAACTCACCGATCACAGCGGA
Organism: uncultured Acidimicrobiia bacterium; assembly: GCA_963774125.1. Taxonomy (GTDB): domain Bacteria; phylum Actinomycetota; class Acidimicrobiia; order Acidimicrobiales; family Ilumatobacteraceae; genus JALZMG01. Next base: position 710,349 of record CAVZDR010000005.1, on the reverse strand, counting down.
CGATCCGACCGCAACGAATCAACTGAGGTCTCTGGCGCGCGGCTTCGCGGCGCGTCATGATTTCTCTCGCTGAGGGATGCGCTGGTCGATGCGGAGCGGGTGGCCATCGAGGGGTTGACATCGGGTCATCGAGAGGGACCATGGCCGCTGAACCGCTCCGTCGAGCTGCAGAATCGCCGGCACACGTTCGGCTGCTCGGGTCGGTGTCGGTCGAGGCGGACGGACGATCGGCGGTCGAGCTGCCCGCCAAGGCGCTGGAGTTGCTCTGCTACGTCCTCGTCCATCGTGACCGTGCGCACACTCGGGAGGCGCTCTCGGCACTGCTCTGGCCGGACGCCAGCCCCTCGCTGGCCCGGAAGTATCTGCGACAAGCACTGTGGCAGCTCCAGTCGGCCCAGGTGGTGCAGCTGCTGCGGCTCACGCCGGGGTGGATCCGCCTCGCCCCGAACGGGTGGTGGCTGGACATCGAGACCTTCGAGCGGGCGTGGGAGACGTCTCGTGACGTCTCGGGCGCCCTCATGAGCGATGCCGACGCAGGTGCGCTGGAGGCGGCGGTCGAGCTCTATCGGGGTGACCTCATCGAGACGCTGTACTCGGACTGGTGCATCTACGAACGTGACCGCCTCCAGCTCGTGTACCTGGCCATGCTCGAGAAGCTGATGGGGTACTGCGAGCAGCACCAGCGTTACCCGCAGGGCATCGCCTACGGGCAGCGCATCCTCCGCTACGACCCGGCGCGGGAGATCACGCACCAGCACCTGATGCGCCTGCACTACCGCGCCGGCGACCGGACCACGGCGCTGCGCCAGTTCGACCGGTGCGCGGAGGCCTTGGAACGGGAGTTCGGCCTGGCGCCGGCTCCACAGACGCTCGCGCTGCGCGACCAGCTACGAGCTGACGGAGTCGGCATCGCGGCTCGGCCGGTCGAGCCGGATCGCGGCGGTCTCCTCGAGCTGTCCAGATGTCTTGACCAGCTCCAGGACAGTCTCCTACTGCTGCGCCAGCACGTCGCACTGGTGTTGAACGCCGGCCCGTCAGACGTCCCGAGAGACGGTGCGTGAGACGGCGTCGCGGTTCGGTGGCCTGCGACAGGGAGGCCCGGTCATGGCTTCCATACAGCCCCACACTCATTCGTTCGTCGTCAAGGTCTGGTCGGCTTCGCCCGAAGGCGACGCCGGCACGGAGTGGCGCGGCCGGGTGACCCACGTGCCGAGCGGCGAGGAACGTCATTTCATTCGCCTCGCCGAGCTGACGGCGTTCATCTCGCCCTACCTCCACGAGCTCGGGGTCCGCCCGACGCGGCGATTTCGCCTTCGGCGGTGGGTGGGTCGATGAGCGAGCCTGGAATGCGAGCGAGCCAGGATCGCGGCACCGATGTGCCGTACGGGAACTCTCTGGGGCACGTCCTGGCCGAGCTGGAGCGCCTGGACCTGCTGGTTCGGGTCCAGGTGTGGCGGGCTCGCCAGCGGGCGGACGACGAAGACGGCTGGCGGGCCGTCTACGTCGCCGAGCACGAGCCCGAGGAGCTGCTGGATCGGGTCGTCGGGACGCCGAGCTGGGCAGCGGTTCCCCTCCCGAGCGATCTCCTCGACAGCGTGCAGGCCAGGCTGGACGCGCTCTCGGCGACGATCGTGGCCCGCGCAGCCGCCAGCCTCGAAGCGCGAGTCCCGCTGCGTTTGGTGACGCTGGCCGCCATCTTCGAGCTGAGCCAGTTCGAGGTCGACGTGGTGCTGGCCTGCCTCGCTCCGGAGTTGGACCACCGCTACGAGCGCCTCTATGCCTACCTCCACGACGACATGTCCCGCAGGCAGCCGACCATCGGGCTGGTGCTCGACCTGTTCGGCAACGACCTCGAGGACAAGGTCTTCGATCGCCGGTCGTTCAGCCCGACGGCCCCCTTGATCCGGCATCAGCTGGTGCAGTCCGGCGAGGCGCTCAGGCTCGATCCGCGCGTCACGCGCTTCCTGCTCGGCGACGATGATCTCGACGACCAGCTCCGGCGCTCGGTGGAGCTCGCCGTCCCTCGCGCCTCCCTCGATGACCTCGTGGCCCCCGAAACGCTGCGGCAGCAGCTGTCGCGGATCATCGAGCACGCTCGCGTCGACGGCGGAGGCGACCTGGTGCTGTACCTGCAGGGACCGTACGGGGTGGGCAAGCAGACCGCCGCCGCAGCCTGCGCCTTGGCCCTGGGCCACCACCTGCTCGTGGTCGACGGTGGATGGCTCGCCAGTCGAAGCGAGGAGCACTTCGTCGAGCAGGTGCGCTTGATCGATCGCGAAGCCCGGCTCCAAGGCGCGCTGTTGTACTGGAAGGACTTCGATGCGCTGCTCGACGAGGACCGACGGGCGTACCTCGCCGCACTCCTGGCGATGCTCGCAGCGCATCCCGGGCCCACCTTCCTGGCCGGGGACGTGCTGTGGGAGCCCGTCGACGCTCTGGCCGAGGTCGAGTTCGTGCGACTTGAGCTCCCGCAGCCCGGCTACGCCGAACGCTTGGCGCTGTGGCGGACCTGCCTTGCTGGAAACGACGTCGGCCTCGAGGAGGTCGCCAACACGTTCCGGTTGAGCGGCGGTCAGATCCGCGACGCCGCGGCCACCGCCCGCAGCCTCGCCAGGTCCCGCCAGCCAGCCGAACCGCAGGTGACGTCGGCCGACCTGCACGCGGCGTGCCGCTTGCAGTCCAATCGGAAGCTGGCTCAGCTGGCCCAGAAGATCACCCCGCACTACACCTGGGACGACATCGTCCTGCCCGCCGACCAGCTGGCTCAGCTCCGCGAGATCGCCGACCAGGTCCGTTACCGGGCGCTCGTCTACGACACGTGGGGCTTCGACGCCAAGCTGGCGATGGGCAAGGGGATCAACGTCCTCTTCTCCGGCCCGCCTGGCACGGGTAAGACGATGGCCGCCGACGTGCTGGCCGGCAGGCTGGGCGTCGACCTGTACAAGATCGACCTGTCCGTCGTCGTCAGCAAGTACATCGGTGAGACCGAGAAGAACCTGTCGCGCATCTTCGCCGAGGCGAGGACGAGCAACGCGATCCTCTTCTTCGATGAGGCCGATGCGCTGTTCGGCAAGCGCACCCAGGTGCGCGATGCCCACGACCGCTACGCCAACGTCGAGATCAGCTTCCTGTTGCAGGAGATGGAGGAGTACGAGGGCTTGGTGATCCTGGCGACGAACATGCGCCAGAACATGGACGAAGCGTTCGTGCGCCGGCTCCACTTCATGGTCGAGATGCCTCTGCCCGGCGCGGCCGACCGCCGGCGCATCTGGGAGCAGATCTGGCCGTCCGCCACGCCTCGCGACCTAGAACTCGACCTCGGCTACCTCGCCGAGCGGGTCGAGGTCGCTGGCGGCAACATCCGCAACATCGCCCTGTCGAGCGCCTTCCTCGCCGCCGCCGACGGCGGCACGGTGGGCATGCGCCACGTCGTCGCTGCCGTCCGGCGGGAGTATCAGAAGATCGGCAAGGTGTTGACCGGCACCGAGTTCGGGGCCAGGAACGAGCGTCGCGATGCTGCGGAGCTTTGACGACTCTCGGGCCGTGCGGCGCCTCGCCGACGATCGGCGTCGCTCTCAGCCGTCGACCGGCGGTCTCGACGACGCACGCACCCTGCTCGCATCCGGCCGAGCCGGGCACCTCGTCGATGCGCTGGTCGAGTTGCAGCGAACCGGTGGCAATCGTCGGGTGCAGCAGGTCGTGGCCAGCCTCGGCCGGCCGCTCGGTCGGCCGCCGCTGCTCCAGACGAAGCTCATGCTCGGCCCGGTGGGTGATGACCACGAGCGCGAGGCGGATCGCATCGCCCGCATCGTCGGCGACTCCGGCGCCCGCCTCGCCCAACCGGCGTCCGTCCACCCGATGCCCGCAGTCGACGGCGGACCGGTGAACGAGAGGGTCCGAAGCGCAGTTGGTCAGGCGCGCGGCGGCGGTCAGCCAGTGCCGGACGAGGCGCGCCGCTCGCTCGAGCGGACGCTTCGTGCGGACTTCAGCGGCGTGCGACTGCACACGGACGGTCGCGCCCACGAGCTCAACCACGCGCTGCAGTCACGCGCCTTCACGGTCGGGCACGACGTCTTCTTCCGTCGAGGCGACTACGACCCTGGCAGCCCACGTGGGCGCCGGCTGCTGGCGCACGAACTGACCCATGTGGTCCAACAAGGCGGCGCCGGCACCCACCCGACGCATTCCCCTCACGGCCAAGTCATCCAGCGCGAACTGACGGATGAGGCGCGAACAGTCCTGGAGGACGCGAACGAACGACAGCCGTACTTCACGATGCTCTCGGGCGGCGATGTACTCGAGTACCTGGACACGAATGGTCTGGTGAGCGCTGAGCATGTGCGAGAGGTCATGAGTTTGGCAGACGGGACGGGACCGGACCTGAAAAGCTTTGTCCAAGCCCTACTTCTCAAGTCGTTTGCAGTGCGACTCATGAGCAAACTTCCTTCAGATCGAGACCCGACCGCTCAGGACGTTCAGCAGCAAGTGTCGGCCATCGTAGCGATGAAACGGGAGCTCCTCTTGGCCGGCTATGGTGCGACGGGCGGGCTCACGCGAGACCTCTTTTCGATCATCAAGCATCTGTTCGGGGCAGCTGGTATGAGCACGCTCGAGGCGTACGGGATGAAACCTCCGGCAGGAGACCTGCGAAGACTCGAGCTCTGTGCGACGTACGTCCCCGGTGCTGACATAAAAGTGCTGGGACGTTCGCACAGTTTCATCCTCTATACGAACCGGACTGGGGCCATGTCCTACGTGAGTGTACACGCCAATGAGGAAAAGGTATTGACCGCTGAATACGGCAATTGGTACCCATCAACCTTTGGGGATGAGAGGTTCAAGCGCGAAACGGTTGCGGTCGGGGATGTGGCTGAGGCGGCAATCGGTCCGCTGACAGCGGGCGCCGACAAGATCAACGCTGCGCAGCTCTCCTATCAGACGCTCACGCGCAACTGCAACACAGCAGCTCGCTATCTCCTAGCCGAAGCGGGCATCGAGCGCGCGAGCGGTGCGAACAGGAAGACCACGGCCTTCGGCTGGACGGCATCGCTCACGGCGGACATTGAGAAGAAGCAACCCAAGGAGAAGATCAAGGAGAGCGAGGTGAGCTCGGGAGGAAAGAAGAAGAAGAAGCCCTTCTCATTCTGGCCCTCGCCGGCGGTGCGTGGACCGGTGCCTGGCTCGTCGAGCTCCGCCACGACCACGACGTCCGCCGCTTCGTCGAGTGCGACGTCGTCGAGCAACAGCTCGATGACGACGGTACGGCCACGGCCGCGGTATGGCGGCCTGGAGTCTGCTGGCCTGCGGCGGTACTACCCGAATGCCCCTGTCCGGGCTTCTCTTCCGACGTCGACCGCTGCTTTCATTCCGACAACAAGCTCGACGTCGTCAACGTCCACTCCCAGCCCCACGCCCAGCCCGGTCGTCGCACCGACCGGAATCGTCGTGACGGTGACCTTCCCGCTCTCGATCGGGGGCAAGCTCATCTTGGCCGACAGCAAGGTGGTGGTCCACGGAACGGATCCGACCACGGGCATGGTCGAGGTCGAGAGCCCGACGTACGACATCAGGGGGTTCGTGGACGCCGACGTGCTGAGAGAGTCCACAACCTGGTACGGATAGCGGCGTGCTGCGCCAAGCGCTGAACGCCCCGCAACACCGATCGGAGACGGCGCGCACGAGCGCCCACGGGCCGGAGGCTGACGGGACGACATCCGGGCCTCCGGTCGGCCACCCGCTGCTCGACCTCCAGCGCGCCTTCGGCAACCGTCACGTCCAGCGGGTCGTCGAGCGGGCTCGCCGAGCGGCCGGGTCGACGGCGGTCATTCAACCGAAGCTGGTCGTCGGTCCGGCGGATGATCGATACGAACGGGAGGCGGACCGGATCGCCGACCAGGTGGTCGGCCGGGGAGGTTCAGCTCCACCGCGTTCGGATGACGCCCGAGCGGATGAAGTGGATCCCTGGATCCGGCGGGGCATCCAGCACGCGAGCGGAGGGCGGCAACTGCCGGATCCGCTCCGAGGTTCGATGGAGGAGGCGCTGGACACGGATCTCCGAGGAGTGCGGTTGCACACGGACACGCTCTCCGATCGGATGAACCAGGAACTGCACGCGGAAGCGTTCACCAGTGGGCGCCACATCTTCTTTCGGCGGGGAGCGTACGCGCCAGGCAGTTCACGGGGGCACAGCCTGCTGGCACACGAGCTGACCCACGTCGTGCAGCAACGTGGGGCGGACATCACGCGCGGCACGATCCAACGCAAGATGGAATTCCGCTCCGAGCAGCTCAAGAAGGATGAGAAGCTCCTCGAGGCACCGCAGGGTCAGGAGATCAACGAGCTGTTCGAGAAGATCGCCCGCAACCTGAAGCACTACGAGAATGCATGGACAGAGCGGGAGGAACTGCCGAGACTGCAGAAGCTCGAGATACTCGCCATGGAGTGGCTCGGCACGCTCTCCGCGTCGACGGTGCTTGAAGTCCAAAAGGTGACCGTTCAGATCAGGGTCATGCTCCCGAAGGTCCGAGCTGAGATCGATGCGCTCGGTAAGGAGCGCGCCAGGCAGTACCTCGCCCGAGTGCCGGCTACCGCCCGGCATGCACCTCCTCTGGAGCTGATCAACAGGGCAGAGTTCGCAGAGCGCAACTCCAGTCTGATCGCCAAGCTGCCGCGCGCCGGTGCACACTTCAGGTACATCACCGAGACCGGATCGCAGGCGATGTGGCAGTTCACATCGAAGCACAAGACAGCGCTGAAGACGGCCAAGAAGTTGGGGCTGACGGAGGATGAGCTGATCGCCATTCGCGTTCTTACGGGTGGCGACTACCGATACATCAACCCGATCCAGATCGAAAGCGAGGTGCGTCTCAACCGCGGTATCGAAGTGCTGGCTAAACGTGGTCAAGGAAGTGAAGGGTGGTTCGCCCAGGACGAGGCAAGGCTCGAGGCGCAGGAGGGCGGCTCGCTGCGGACGCGGACAGGCAGGCGCAAGCTGATAGTCGAGGCGCTGCAGCACTCGCGTCAGGCGCTGTCGGGCCTGAACAAGCTTCCAGATGCTGCGCCGACCACTGCATATCGAGGCACAAAGGTGACGCTTGCAGACTTCCAGGCCAAGTACCAGAAGGACTGCATCGTTCCCTCTGAGAACTATTGGGTTAGTACGTCGCTCGATCCCGATCAGGGGCTCATGTACGCGGAAAAGAATCCAAGGGAAGGCTTCGAACAGGTCTTGCTCGTCATGCAGGTCACCAAAGGAAAAGACATTCAGGATCTCTCGCTGTACAAGGAGAAGGAGATCCTTGTTCCCCCGGGAGCCCAGTTCAAGGTCACGAAGGATCCGGTGCTGATCACCGGCAAGAAGGTCCACCGGGTGGAGATGAGCCAGATCGACGCTGGGAGCTCGAGTGCCACGAGCTCTGCATCATCCTCGAACTCGAGCATGAACGCCATGAGCAGCAGCTCGAGCACCAGTACTGCAGCCTCCTCGAACTCGAGCATGAACTTCATGAGCAGCACCGCAGCCACCAGCACGTCGTCCGCGCCCCTGCCGTCACCACCGACGACGACCATGGCCCCTTACGGCACCGCATCGAGCACGGGCACATCGACCAGTACCTCCACGCCGGGGGTGACTCAGTCGACGACAGACCTGACCCCGAAGCAGCCGGCGCGGGCACGGGCGATGCCCACCACCTCACTCCCGGTCTTCGTGCTGAAGGAGCCACTGGGAGGCCTTGCCAAGGAGACGTGGATCCAGCTCCTCGGCGTCAGCGATGACGAGCCGTTGGCGAAGATCAAGGTGGTGGGGAGTGATGTCCCCATGGTCGTGGACGTGAGCGAGCTCGAACTCGCCATTGGCCGCAAGCTGTTGCGCGAAGACTGACGAGCATGGAGGCGATCCGTGCCGGGTTCCGGTCCTACTCCGGCGCGGCGGTCCTGCATCGACTCGACCATCTCTCCGTCGCGTCAGACGCTTCGACAGACGCTTCGCCAGACATCCCGCCGACTCGTGATTGGTAGACGTGATGCGTCGTGTTGCAGGACCTGGACGCCACGCTCGCGGCGATGCTGCGGGCCGAGCTCTCGCTCCAGAACGTCACGGTCAGCTTCGCCACTCCTGACGACCAGTTCCCGCCGACCAGCGTGGTGCTGCCGGCGATCGTGCTGTTCCTGTACGACGTCCGCGAGAACTACGAGCTGCGCACCCAGCAGTGGGAGCTGGACCGCCAGCCAGGTGGCGTCGCCACCCGCCGTCGGGCGCCTTCGCGCGTCGACTGCTCGTACCTGATCACGGCTTGGGCGAGCGCCTCCGCGCCTGACCCTCCCGCCGACGAGCACCGACTGCTCGGCGAAGTCATGCGCGTGCTGCTACAGCATCGGACCGTCCCTGAGACGTACCTGCGAGGGGAGCTGGCGGGCCAGGAGCCGCCACTGCGGGCGAGGCTCATGACCGACAACCTGCTGCAGAGCATCGGAGAGTTCTGGCAGGCGATGGGCGGCAAGCCCAAGGCAACCCTGCACTACGCCGTGACGATCAGCGTCGACGTCGGCGAGCCGGTCCCGGCGGGCCCGGCGGTGACGGACCACAAGGTCCTCGTGTTCAGCCACCACAAGGAGTAACGATCATGCCGACATACCTGTCGCCCGGCGTCTACGTCGAGGAAGTGCCCTCAGCGGTGAGGCCGATCGCCGGGGTCGGCACCAGCACCGCCGCCTTCATCGGCGTGGCCACTGACATCAGCGGCCTGTGGAACCCCCAGACCAAATCCGGCATGCCGGCGCGACCCAAGGGCGACACGGCGTACGACCAGGCTGACCCACTGATCCCGCAACCGATCAACAGTTGGACCGAGTTCACCCAGACGTTCGGCGATCTGCAGGAGGCCAATCAGTTCCTGGCCCACGCCGTCTACGGGTTCTTCAACAACGGGGGCAGCCGCTGCTGGGTCACGCGAGTCGTTGCAGCCGGCGGTGCCGGCTTCGCCAACAACCTCGACCAGGCTCTGCGAGCGCTCGAGAGCATCGACGAGATCGCCATCATCGCGGCCCCCCTGCCGCCGGACACGGCGGCCAACGTGCTCACACCGACCCAGGGCAAACTCGTCGACCACTGCGAGAGGATGCAGGACCGCGTCGCCATCCTCGACAGCCGCGACATCACCGTCGGGGGCGCGGCGGTCACCAAGGACACCGTCGGCCGCCCGGCCTCGAGCACCAGGGGTTACGGCGCGTTCTACTTCCCTTGGATCGAGGTGACCGATCCGCTGGGCGACGCAGGTGCTCGCATCGCCGTGCCGCCGAGCGGGCACCTGGCCGGCGTGTACGCCCGCAGTGACGCCGAGCGGGGCGTGCACAAGGCGCCGGCCAACGAGGTGCTCCGGGGCGCCCTCGACGTGCGCTATCCCGTCAGCAGAAGCCTGCAAGACGACCTTAATCCCGCCGGTGTCAATTGCATCCGCTCCTTCGCCGGCGCCGTCAAGGTGTACGGAGCGCGAACGCTGGCCTCCGATCCGGAGTGGACCTACGTCAATGTGCGCCGACTCGTGAACTTCCTCCGGGAGTCGATCGACGAGGGCACTCAGTGGGTGGTGTTCGAGCCCAACGCACCGGACCTGTGGTCGAAGATCCGGCGCAACGTCGGTGCCTTCCTCAACGGTGTGTGGGCCTCGGGCGCGCTGCTCGGCGCTACGGCGGACCAGGCCTACTACGTGCGCTGCGACGAGACGACGAACCCTCCCGAGGTGCGCGAGCTGGGTCAGGTCGTCACCGAGATCGGTGTCGCCATCGTTCGGCCGGCCGAGTTCGTCATCTTCCGACTCAGCCAGTGGGCCGGCGCGGGCCAGTAGGGCGGCGATGACCACCGTCAGCGCGCCCGGCGTCTATTGGGACGACGTCCTCGCGCCCCCGGCTGAAGGTCTGCCGATCGGCGTGCCGGTGTTCATCGGACGCGCCGAACGTGGACCCGTGAACGAGGCACAGCGGTTCACGTTGTGGTCGCAGTTCGAGGCGACGTTCGGTGCCGACGGCTACCTCTCGTACGCGGTGCGCGGGTTCTTCGAGAACGACGGCCTCTTGTGCTACGCGCTCAGCCTCGACCCGAAACTGTCGCCGATCGTCGCGCTGCGCACGGGGCTGAGCGCCGCAGCAGAGCTCGACGTCGATCTGGTCTGCGCTCCCGACATCGCCGCCGAGCCGGACGCCGACGCCATCCTGGCGCAGCAAGAAGTACTCGAGCATTGCGACCGGGTGGGCGACCGCCTGGCGATCCTCGACGGTGTTCCGACCTCCGAGGCGGCAGTCGTCGCGCGCCAGCGTGGCGGCCTCTCCAGCATCAACGGCGCGATGTACCACCCCTGGTTGTGGGTGCCGGGGCACGATGACGAGCCGCGGTACGTGCCGCCGTGCGGTCACGTTGCCGGCGTCTACGCCCGCTGCGACCGCCTCGTCGGTGCCCACCTGGCGCCGGCCAACGAGCCGATCGAAGGGGTGCTCGACGTCCGGGTCAACCACACGGCAGCCGAGGTCGGCACCCTCTTCGCCCGCGGTGTCAACTGCATCCAGGTCCGGCCGGGACGGGGGATCCGCGTCTGGGGTGCCCGCACGATGAGCGACGACCCGACCTGGCAGCAGATCAGCGCGCGGCGGGTCTTCCATGGTGTCAGCCGGTGGATGGAGCGGTTCCTCACCGACCTCGTCCACGAGCCCAACGACGTGCGTCTGTGGGTCCGGATCATGCGCGAGCTGACGGCCCATCTCGAGGGATTGCACGCCCGTGGCGCGCTGCGCGGTCGCACGCTGGAGGAGTCCTTCTTCGTCAAGTGCGACAGCGAGACCAACCCTCCCGACGCCGTCGCCGCCGGCATCGTCGTCACCATCGTCGGCCTCGCCGTGACCGCGCCCGCCGAGTTCGTCGTCACCCGGATCATCCACGGCACCAGCGGAGTCGCCGTCGTAACCCAAGGAGCTTGAGCCATGGCCGACCGAGCCGACCCGTATTCGTCCTACAACTTCGCCGTCGAGCTGGACGGCATCACCCGGGCCGGCTTCCGCGAGTGCAGCGGCCTGGACAACAGCCAGAACGCCGGCGAGTACCGCGAGGGAACCGACCGCAACCAGGCGGTTCGCAAGATCCCCGGGCTCGTCACGCACAGTGACATCACGCTCAGCCGCGGCATCACCAACGACCGCGCGCTGTGGGACTGGCGCCAGAAGGTGATGGAGGGCAACACCGAACGCCACGACATCTCGATCACGCTCCTCGACCACCGAGGCGAAGCCAAGATCACGTGGAACCTGTACGAGTGCTGGCCCCGCCAGTGGACCGGCCCGAGCCTGAACGCCACCGGCGCCGATGAGTTGGCGGTCGAGCAGCTCGTCCTCGCCTGTGAGCGCGTCGAGGTCGATCAATGGAGCTGACCGAGTTCACGTTCACGCTGCCGCAGGGGTTGGCCGACCCCGACGGGAACGTGCACCGCGATGGAACGATGCGCCTGGCCACGGCATTCGACGAGATCGAGCCGCTCAAGGACCCGCGCGTCCGGGTCAACCCCGGCTACCTCGTCATCATCCTGCTGGCGCGGGTCATCACCCGGCTCGGCGACCTGGAGCATCTCAACACGCGGGCGATCGAGAACCTCTATGCCGCCGACCTGGCCTACCTCCAGGACTTCTACCAGCGCATCAACGGCAACGGGCACAGCCGGTTGGCGGTGGCCTGCCCACACTGTGCGGGCGAGTTCGAGGTGGAGGTGGGCCTGGGGGAATGACGCGCTACCCCTCGGATCGGCTGCACGAGGAGGTGGCGTACCTGTCCTATCACTTCCACTGGCCGTACGAGCAGGTCATGCAGCTGGACCACGGTGAGCGGCAGCGCTGGGTCGGCGAGGTCGCCCGTATCAATGGCCAGCTGAACGAGGAACGAGCAGCGCGACGATGACAACGACCGGGGTGCCACTGGGACTGCGCTGGCTGTCGCCGACCGCCGGCACGTGGGCGCCCGGCCCACAGCCGGTGTCGCCCTTCCTCACGTTCAACTTCGCCGTGGAGATCGAGGGGCTGCTGGTCGGCGGGTTCAGCGAGGTCGATGGCCTGCAGAGCGAGGTGCAGGTCGAGGAGTATCGCGAAGGCGGCGTCAACGGCTTCGTGCACCAGCTCCCTGGTCCGACGAGCTACGCCAACCTCGTGCTGCGCCGTGGCCTCACGGGGATCAGCACGCTGTGGAACTGGTACGACAGCGTGGCGCGCGGCGTGATCTCCCGCCGCAACGGCACCATCGTGCTGCTCGATGGCCGGCACACGCCGGTCATGTGGTGGAACTTCCGCCGCGCCCTGCCCGTCCGCTGGACGGGTCCCTCGCTGAACGCAGCGGGAGACGAGGTGGGCGTCGAGTCGATCGAGCTGGCCCACGAAGGGCTGTCCACACCGCTGCTCGGCCAGGCGGCCGTCCGATGAGCGATCTTGCGCATCGGCTGGCGCAGCGCTCCGCGGCCCGGTCTCAGCCGACCGGATCATGGTCAGGGCATCCTCGACCGCCACCTGTCGATGGTGCGGCGGTCGGCCCTCGTGGACCGGCTCAGCAGGCGGGGCTCCGCCGAGGATGACGTGCAGGTACCGATCGTCTACGTCCAACCCGAGCTTCTCGGCGCGACCACCGCAACCTCAACGGACCTCTCGAGCGCGCCGGTGCCCGCCGTCCCCGCGATCAAGGTCGTCGACGCCGTCAAGGTCGTCGACGTCGCGGGCCGACCCGCAAACCCGGGACTTGAGCGACGGACGATCCACGGACACGCGCCGACCACGCCGCCGGCGGCGGCGGCGGCGCAGATGTTTGTGTGGTCGGCCTCCACGACGACGCCGCCTCCGGCGGCGTCCCCGATCTGGGCGGGGATCCCGACGACAGCTGGCAGGGATCCCGCCCAGAACGTCGAATGGCAGAGCAACCGCCCAGACACCCGGCGAATGGTGGAGGTGGTGGCCCGTGAGACGTCGCCGCTCGTCGTCGTCGCACCGGTTACGGACGGGTCCGGCGCGGCGACGGCGCGACCGGCGTGGGCAGTACCTGGCGGCGTCACTGCGGCAGCGATCAGCCCGTTGCCGGTCGTCGCCGAGCGACGAGGTTCGCCCACGTCGCCCACGGTGCCCACGTCGCCCACGGTGCGCACCGTGCCGAGGGCGGTGTCTGGGCCCCGCCTTCCTCTCGTGGCGCCGGTCGTGGGCGGCGATCGACGTGGCGACGAGATCGCGGCCGATCGAGCGTTCCGCGCCGCGACATGCCGCGGTTCCGCCGGCCGATCGGGCATCGACGTCCGTTCCGCACGTCGCTCCACAGCTTCCAGCCATCGAGCGCCCCGCCATCGACATCGACCGGCTCACCGACACCGTGCACGCCCGGTTGCTGCGGCGGCTCACGATCGAGCGGGAGCGGCGCGGGGTGATTCGATGAGCATCAGCAAAGCCCGGTTGGCGGCGGACCTGCTCGGCGTCGACATCGGCGGCGGCGAGCTCGAACGGCTGACCATCACGTACGAGAGCGCGCCCAGTGACCCGATCAGGGCGCTGTTCAACCCCAATGAGATCAGCCTCTCCCGATCGCTGCAGTGGGAGCAGCAGCGCCAGCTCGGTCTTGGTGGTGAGGCGCCATCGGGGACTCGCGCCAGGTTCCGCTACGTCGAGGCGGAGACGTTCTCGATCGAGCTCTTCTTCGACACGTACGAGTCACGCAAGGACGTGCGGCGCCACACTGACCAACTCGCCGCCCTCACGGTGGTGAACCGACAGCTGCACCGACCACCGATCTGTCAGCTCCGGTGGGGTGCGTTCGACATCTTCACCGGCGTGCTGACGAGCCTCGCGCAGCGGTTCACCTTGTTCCTCGAGGACGGGACGCCGGTGCGGGCGACCGTGTCGTGCAGCTTCCTCGAATCCGTGCCGACGGGCCGCGCCCGGGCGCGCGAACTGCACTCGGCCGATGTCGCCAAGGTCCGCCAGGTGCGGCGCGGCGACACGCTGCAGAGCCTCGCCGCCGAGGAGTACAACGATCCCCGCCTCTGGCGCGCCATCGCCACCGCCAACGGCATCGTCAACCCGCGTCAGCTGGCGCCGGGCACGGTGCTGACGATCCCGAAGCTGCAGAGCTGATGCCGACATCCGACGTCCTCGATGCGAGCATCCGCATCAACGACACGCGTCTCCCGCCGGAGGCGTGGTCCGACGTGCGCTCGCTGACTGTCCAGGAGGACCTCGACGCCATCAGCATGTTCGCGCTCGAGCTCTACAACTGGGATGATCGACTCCTCACGTTCCCGTGGTCCGAGTCGCCGCTCTTCTCAGTCGGCAACGAGGTGGAGATCTCGCTGGGGTACGTGGACGACGTGCATCCGGTGATGGTCGCCGAGATCATCAGCCTCGAGCCGCGCTTCGCCAGCGGTGAGCTCCCGATGTTGACGGTTCGTGGCTACGACCATCGGCACCGGCTGGCCCGTGGCCGCAAGACTCGCGTGTTCCAGCAGATGGCCGACAGCGCGATCGCCGAACAAGTGGCGCGGGAGGCTGGGCTGAGCTCCTCCGTCACCGAGACGGACATCAAGCACAGCTACGTGTTGCAGAGCAACCAGAGCGACCTGGACTTCCTGCAGCAACGGGCGCGACGGATCGGCTACGAGGTCTTCGCACGCGACAAGGTTCTCTACTTCCGGCCCCCGCAGCACACTGCGGAGGCCACGGTCACGCTCGAGCTCGGCGACGAGATCACTGAGTTCAGCCCGCGCCTGAGTACGCAGTCCCAGGTGGGAGAACTGGCGGTTCGCGGCTGGGACGTGAAGCAGAAACAGGTCATCGTCGGGAAGGCGACGGTCGGCCAGGAGACCACCAAGGGCAGCGGCTCGTCGGGACCACGGGCGGCTCGACAGGCCTTCGGCGGGTCGAGCACGGCAAGCATCGACCTGCCGGTGCACACGGTCGCCGAGGCCGACGCCATCGCTCGCGGTCGCTTCAACGACCTCGCCCTCGACTTCGTTCAGGGCGACGTCGTGGCCGATGGGCAGCCGCAAGTGCATGCCGGCACGGTGGTCACCATCGACGGCGTTGGGGATCGGTTCAGCGGTCCCTATTACGTGACGTCCGTGACGCATTCGCTCACCGCCGAGCAGGGCTACCAGACGACGCTCTCGGTGCAGAGGAACAGTGCGTGACCGATCTCTCGGACCTCATCGAGCAGCCCAACGCGGGCGATCGGTTCTACGGGGTCGCCTTCGCACTCGTCACCAACAACAGCGACCCGGAGTCGATGGGGCGGGTGAAGGTGGCGCTGCCCTGGATGTCCGATGATGCCGAGAGCGACTGGGCGCGTGTCGTGACCCCGATGGCGGGTGCAGAACGCGGCCTGTACTTCCTGCCCGAGGTGGACGACGAGGTCCTGGTGGCCTTCGAGCACGGCAGTCCGAGTGCGCCCTACGTGCTCGGGGGGCTGTGGAATGGCGAGGACACCCCGCCGGAATCCAACGCCGACGGCAAGAACGACCGTCGCAGCATCACGTCGCGCAGCGGGCACGTGATCCGCCTCACCGACACCGAGGGGGAGGAGCAGATCGAGATCGTCGACTCGAGCGCGGCCAACAGCATCGTCATCAGCACCAAGGACAACAGCATCAAGCTGACCGCCGACGGTGACATCACGATCAAGGCCGGCGGGAAGCTCACGCTGCAGGCCGACGGCAAGCTGATCATCAAGGGCCAGACCGTTGACATCAACTAGCGACGGGGAGGTGACGCGTGGGCCAGCGCGCAGCGAAGCAGGGCGATGAGATCATGGCGACCGACACGCACATGGTCTTCGATTCCGCGAGCGGGGCGTCGGCACCGTCTACGTTCTCGTTCGCCGGTGCGCTCACACGGCGAGCTCAGCCCCGACGTCAGGATCACGGGACTGCCGGCAGCGGTCGTCGGCAGCACCGCCGACAACTCCCCGAAGCATGTGCCGACACTCGCCACCGCGTCGTTCCCGAATCGAGCCGAACAACAAGGGAACCATCCGATCGGGGAGCACGACGGTCAGCATCAACGGCAAGGCCGCAGCTCGACACGGCGACGCTGCTGACACGTGCAACGACGCTCCGCCTGCCGGAACCGGGCAAGGTCGTCGTCAAGCCGGGGTGCACGGTGAACATCGGATGAGCGGCGGCGACTTCCTCGGCGTGGGCTGGAACTTCCCGGTCACCACCGACCCCGGCGGGCAGATCGCCCTGACGCCGAACGCCGAGGACAACATCCGCCAGTCGATCTGGCTGATCCTGTCCACCACGCCGGGCGAGCGAGTGATGCGACCGGACTTCGGCTGCGGGCTCACCGACCTCGTGTTCGGCGTGAACAACGCCGGCACGGCCAGCGCCGTCGCCAGCGCGGTGCGCGAGGCGCTGGCTACTTGGGAGCCGCGCATCGACGTCCTCGACGTCTACGCCGCCGCTGATCCGCAGCGACCCAATGTGTTGCTCGTCGAGATCAACTACGCGATCCGAGCCAACAACAGCCGCTTCAACCTCGTCTACCCCTTCTACCTGGAGTGACGATGCCGTCACCGCCGATCGACACGCGCGGCTACGCCGACTTCGTCGGAGAGATCGAGCGCGCGCTGGAGCAGGCCAGGCACCGGTTGGCGGCCAGACCCCGCAGGACGACCCGAGGCCGGCGCAGACCCTGATCCGCATCTTCGCTCGGTTCGCCGAGCTCGTCGTGGAGCGGCTCAACCGAGCGCCCGAGCGCAATGAGTTGGCGTTCCTCAACCTGATCGGGATCTCCCCGCGGCCACCGCGGCCCGCACGTGTGCCGCTGACGTTCACCCTCGCCGGTGGCAGTCCGGTCGATGCGTCCGTGCCGGCGCGCACCTTGGTCGGTGCTCCGCCGCAACCGGGCGACGACGACAAGCGGGAGGTGGTCTTCGAGACCGAGCGCGACCTGGTCGTCACGCGGGCGGTCCTGCGCCAGGTCGTCGTGAGTGACACCGAGAGCGACACGTACTCCGACCGCACCGCCGAGGCGACCGGCCGACTCGATCAGCCGTTCCCGGCATTCGCGGGCGAGCACGTCACCCCTCATCACCTCTACCTGGCCCTCGAGCCGGCGCCGGATCCGCGCAACGTCGTGATCCGGCTGTCGGTGCCCGACAGCTGGCCATGGCAGGTCTGGCCGATCGTCTGGGAGTACTGGGACGGTGCGGAGTGGTCGCCGGCCACGAGCTCCCCGGGGTGGGGCCCCGGTTCTTGGCAAGCAAGACTGGCCCAGCTGCCCGCCCTGGTGCCGCACACGATTGACAAGATCGAGGCGGGCTGGGTCCGAGCGCGGCTCGAGCTGCCACTGCCGCCGGGCGAGGCCGGCAACGCGCCCGATTCGGTCGCCGTCGGCGCTCGCAACCCGCACGACCTCGACGCAGGACTGACGGTGTTCGGTGACTCGGGGCAACGGTTCTTCTACCTGCGAGCTGACGAGACGTTCGGTGCCGGCGGGGCGCGGCGCTCGACTGCACGTGCGGCTCTCGACACCGGCGGTGGGATCAAGCGTGCAGCTGCACTGGTCGTACCAAGCTGAGCGGGACTGGGTCGCGCTGGGACAGTCGAGTACTGCTGCCGACCAGCTCGCCGACTCCGCCTTCGCCTTCCGCGACGAGACGATGGCGTTCACCCGTGACGGTGAGGTCAGCTTCCAGATCCCGCTCAACTGGCCCCGCACGCTGCATCGCACACGCCGCGGCCGTTGGCTGCGCGTCGAGATGAGCTCGGACACGTCGTACCGCAAACCCCCGCAGATCGCGGCGATCGAGGCCGGCCACGAATGGGTGCTGCCGCGGCTCACCGGCATCGCCGTCGAGGGCATGAAGCTCGTGACCGCGCGGAGCTACAACGACTTCACGTATCGCAGCCAGATCGAGACCCCGTTCGAACCGACGGCCGACACCGACCCGGCCGTGTACCTCGGGCTCGATCGACCCTTCGATGTCCGGCCGGTCGCGATCTACGTCCGGGTGGAGGCACCTCGACCGGAAGAGGTCGCCGCCGACGAGCTGGCAGAGCGGGATCCGGACGAACGGGCCGTGATCGCCTGGGAGTACGACGCGCCGGCCGGTTGGCGCTCACTCGACGCCCAGGACGAGACGCAGGGATTCAGTGCCAGCGGGCTGGTCTCCTTCGCCGCGCCGAAGGACCTCGCCGAGCGTTCGCGCTTCGGCCGCCGCGGTTACTGGCTGCGGGCGCGATGGGTGATGGGCACGTTTCCGCTGCCACCACGACTCCGGCAGATCCGGCTCAACACGATGTGGGCGACACAGGCGGTCACCGTCGTCGAGGAGATCCTCGGGTCGAGCAACGGCCATGCCGGCCAGCTGTTCACCACGGCCCAGCGCCCCGTCCTCGAGGGCCCGCAGCTGCTGGTGCGCGAACGCGACGAGCCCGAAGAGTCCTGGGAGCGTTGGCACCCCCAACCGGACCTGTACGACTCCGGACCCAGGGACCGTCACTACACCATCGACGCGCTGACCGGCGAGATCCGCCTCGGGGACGGCTCGAACGGCCTGATCCCACCGCCGGGCCAGAACAACGTCCGCATCACCTACCGCACGGGCGGTGGCGAGCAGGGCAACCGGGAGGCGGGGGTGATCGCCGAACTGAAGTCGGCGGTCCTGTACGTCAACGGCGTCACGAACCACGAACCGGCGCAAGGTGGCGCCGGACCGGAGCCGATCGAGCGGCTGAAGGGTCGCGGGCCTCGAACCCTGCGCCACCGCGACCGCGCCGTCACCGCAGCGGATCTCGAAGATCTCGCCACCGCCGCCTCACCCACGGTGGCGAGGGCGTCGGCGGTGGTGCCGACGTTCAACCCCTACAGCCTCTCGCTCGACGCGAACGCCGCACCGACGACGGACCACGCGAAGGCCGACGCCGGCCGCATGGGCGTGATCGTGATACCGCAGGCGGCTTCGGACCGACCAACACCCAGCGTCGGCCTGCTGCGCGAAGTGCGGACTCACCTCCAAGCGCGCGTCCCGGTGACCGCCGACCTGTGGGTCGCCGGTCCGGAGTGGATCGCCGTTCGCGTCGAGGCGACGGTCGCCCCCACATCGGCCGTCGAGGCCGACACGGTCGGAGGACGCGTGGGGAGCGCGATCGAGCACTTCCTCCACCCGCTGACGGGCGGAACCGAGGGCCGGGGGTGGGAGTTCGGGCGCAAGCCGCACCGTTCCGATCTCTTCGCGCTCGTCATGGCGGTCGAGGGTGTCGACACGGTTCCCGAACTTGCCGTGTTCCTGGAACCTGAGACCACGGACCCGGACCGCAAGCTGGCCCTGGTCAGCATGCTCACCCGACCGCTCACGGAGCGGAGCGATCAGACCGAGTTCGAACGTCGCCTCCAGCGCTGGATCGACCGGGCGCTGGTGTACTCCGGTCACCACGAGATCCGCGTCGCACCATGAGAGGTCGCTGATGCCCATCCCGCTGCCCAACCTCGACGATCACACCTTCGACGACCTGACCGCTGAGGCGCGAGCGCTGATCCCAGCCCTCCAGCCGGAGTGGACGAACCACAACCCGAGCGATCCCGGCATCACGCTGGTCGAGCTCCTGGCCTGGCTGACCGAGATGCTGCTGTTCCAGGTCAACCAGGTTCCGCCGGCCCACACCCAGGCGTTCCTGCGAATACTCAACGGACCCGACACCGCGCGACCCGAGTCCGAGACGATTGAGGCCGCCGTCCGGCGGAGCGTGCTCGACCTGCGCCGGCGCGACCGGGCCGTCACGGCTGAGGATTACGAGGCGCTGGTGCTGCGGTTCGACCGAGGGGTACGGCGGGTCCGCTGCATCCCGGGCCGCGACCTCGCCGCGACCGATCCCCAGCAGCGCCGAGCGACGGCGCCGGCGCACGTCAGTGTGGTCGTCGTCCTCGAGCCGCGACCGAGCGACGAGCTGCTCGACGCGCTGTGGTCTTTCCTCGACGACCGCCGGACGCTGGCGACTCGACATCATGTCGTCCGGCCGACGTACGTGCGCGTCGAGATCACCGCCAACCTCGCGCTCCACGCAGACGCTCCACCCGAAGCGGCGTTGACCGCGGCCCACGAGACGCTGAGGACCTACCTCGACCCGCTCCTCGGAGGCGTGGACGCAACGGGGTGGCCGTTTGGCCGGGCCCTCTCCGCTGCCGAGGTCTATCGCGTGCTCGAAGGGGTGCGCTTCGTGGACTACGTCGAGGATGTCCAGGTCAATGGGGCCGAGCACGTCGAGCTCGACGTCGACGAACTGCCACTGCTGGCAGCCACCAAGCTGGTCGCGTTCGACGTCCACGGCCGGCGCCGGGAGATGGCGCAGTGAGCTACCTCGATCATCTCCCGGCGGTGTTCCGCGAGGACCCGTTCGTCGGCGACCTCCTGAACGCCCTCCAGTCGGTGTTCGACAGTCTGGCGGACAAGGTCGACGGTATCGTCCGGTACCTCGACCCGATGACGACCGACGTCGAGTTCCTGCCGTGGTTGTCCGGCTGGGTCGCGCTGACACTTCGGGCCGACTGGAGCGAGGAGACCCAACGCAGCTTCCTCCAGCAGATCGTGCCGCTCTACCGGGACCGCGGAACGCGCATCGGGCTGCAGCGGATGCTCACGCTCTACACCGGTCAACCGGTCGAAGTCGCCGACGACTTCGAGCAGCTTCCGCACTTCTTCCAGGTGCGTCTGACCCTGCGGGAGTCCGACCCCCAGCTGCTCCGGCAGACGCAGCAGATCGCCCGGGCGATCATCGACCAGGAGAAGCCGGCCCACACGTTCTACGGCCTCCAGCTCGCCGTGCCGACAATGCGGCTGGTGTCGCAGGCGCTGCAGCGGCGCGAGAAGAGCGCGCGACGACCCGTACCGGAATTGCTCGTCCTCGGTGAGAACACGCTGCTGGGGACCGCCAACCAGACGTCCGAGAGAACGTCCTAGAGAACGTCCTAGAGAAGGAGGTCCGTCGTGGCGACGAACAACGAGCTCCCGAGCGCAGTCGAGAAGCGGACGCGCTTCTTCGACGGGCAGTTCCTGCAGGACCAGGACTTCGTCGACGAGCAGTCGTATCACCTGGACCGCCAGCGCCGGCACAACCGTCTGTTGCACGTCTCGGGCATCGCCGAGGGGCTCAACGTGACCGCCCCGGGGGAGAACCGTGTGCGCGTCAGCGAGGGGACGGCGATCGACATCGACGGCCGACAGCTCGTGCTGGCCCGGTCGACGACGGTGGAGCTGCCGGCCGAACGGTTCAACAACACGATGGGCATCGACCTGTACATCTCGTACCAGCAAAGCCCCGAGGACCGCCAGACCACCGAGGGCAGCGAGGACTTCACCCGCTGGTTGGAGCGCCCGCTGCTGCAAGCGGTCGCGCCCGGCGCCTCATTCGAAGGTGAGACGCCGCCGATGCTGCTGGCCAAGCTGGACGTCGACGGCGGCGGTCGGGTCGCCGTCGACGAGTCGGTGCGGACGTATTCCGGGGTGCGCCTGCCGGGCGCAAGCGGTGACGCTTCCTCGCTGCGAGCGACACCGAGCGGCGAGGTGTCGCTGATCGGTGGTCTGACGATCAGCCGCGGCAAGCTGCGTCTCGACACCGATCAGCAACTCGTCTTCACTGACGGTGACGCGAGCAACAACCTCAAGCTCCAGCTGTGGGACGGCTACGGCATTGGAATCAACCCGAGCACGTTGTTCTACGCCGCCGACGGTCGGCACTCCTGGCGCGATCGCAACGGCGAGACGGAGCGCATGTGGCTGAGCACCGCCGAAGAGGGAGGCCTCCACGTACTGGGCGCCGGCTATTCACAATTCGCCGGCCCAATTTGGGCAGACGCCAAGGTGGACTGCGAACAGCTCAACGTGCGCGGCGATGCGACGTCGTCGTTCAATGGCCCGCTGACGGTGCACACCGCCATGACGGCCGGGTCGGTCATCACGCAATACCTGTTCGTGAACAGACCGGCATGGCACGACACCGGTGGGAACCAGCTGCTCGTTGCGCTGGTGCAGGAAGACACGGATCCGCCGAAGGTTCCCGACGTCAACCCGAGCATCCTCTTCGAGCATCGGAACCGGTACCGGCACCGGATCGAGGCGCGGCGGGACGGCATCCACTTCAACACCGGTGACTACTTCAACGACATCCACACCTCCATCGTTGCCGGGGACGTCTTCGTGAAGGGACAGATCTACAACCAGTCCGATGCCGCGACTGAAGAAGGACGTGGACGAGATCTCCGATGCGCTGACGCGAGTGGGTCGGCTGCGTGGCGTGCACTTCGCCTGGAACGCCGAGGGTCTGGCAAATCTTTCCCCTGAGGCTCGCAATGGCCAGTTGGCGGGGCGCACCGTCGGCCTGATCGCCCAGGAGGTCGAGGACGTGGCACCCGAGCTGGTGCACACCGACGCCAACGGCTTCAAGAGCGTCGACTACGGCCGGCTCACAGCCGTGCTGGTGCAAGCGGTGAAGGAGCAGCAGTCCCTGATCCGCGACTTGAACGCCCGGATCGTCACCATCGAGCAAGGAGCGTGACCTTGGAGAACCGCATCGCCGTCCGCCTCGACACCCTCCGCCAGGAGTACGAGACCGGCCAGAGGATGCTCGCCGACCTCGAGGGCAAGGCGCTCGATCTGCGCCAAACGCTCCTGCGGATCGCCGGTGCCATGCAGGTCCTCGAGGAGCTGCTCGCCGAAGTCGATGCTTCGCCGAACGGGCACTTGGACTCGCCGGCCCGTGAGGAACCCGCCCCGGCATGACGTGAACCGACTTCTCGAGTCGGACGAGTAGGCGCCGCACTGGGATGGCCCGAGCGTTCGGGGGTCGCCTTCTCGGGGAGCGCAGCGGAGGGTCCACCACCAAAGCAGGGGCTTCCGGGGCGATCTCCGCGGGAATGCTCCAGAATCTCGACCGGTGCTGTCGAATCGGGTGAGGCAGCACGACGTAATCACGTACGGCAACAACGTCGTACGCCGAGTGCCCGAGGAGGCCCCGATGAAGTACATGCTGCTGCTCCGCCACGAACCCGGCACCGGCCCGGCCGAGGGCACCGCCGAGTTCGACGCCGAGATGGCGCAGTGGGGTCAGGTGATGGGTGAGCTCGGCGCAGCCGGCGCGATGGTTGCGGCCAATGGTCTCGACGCCGAGGCCACCGCCACGACGGTCCGCACGCGTGAGGGGGAGGCCATCATCACCGACGGCCCCTTCGCCGAGACGAAGGAGTCGTTCTTCAGCTACATCATCATCGACGTGGCCGATCTCGACGCTGCCCTCGACTGGGCCAAGAAGATGCCCAACGTCACCTATGGGTCCGTTGAGGTGCGTCCGTTGTCGCCTCACGAACAGGACGCTTGACCGGTGACCGACGCGGCGGCCGCGGCCATCGAGCGGGCGTATCGCGAGGAGTGGACGAACCTCCTCGCGACGCTCGCCGGGGCCGTGGGCGGCGACGTCGGGCTCGCCGAGGAAGCCGTCGCCGAGGCGTTCGTGGCTGCGGCGGCTGAGTGGCCGGCGAGCGGCGTCCCGGCGAGGCCGGGTGGCTGGCTGACCACCGTCGCCCGGCGGCGAGCGATCGACGCGCTGCGCCGGGGTCGTACCCGTGTTGTCAACCAGGCGGCCCTCGAGCATCTGGAGACCCTCGTGCGTGAGGAGAACGACGACTCGATCGGCGATGCCGCCGGCCACGATCACAGTGGCGTCGCCGACGATCGGCTGCGGCTGCTGTTCACGTGCTGCCACCCGGCCTTGGCCCTCGAGGCTCGGGTGGCCCTCACGCTGCGGGCGGTCGGCGGCCTCGCCGTCGATGAGGTGGCCCGGGCGTTCCTCACCACGGAGTCGACGATGTACCAGCGCCTCGTGCGGGCCAAGCGGAAGGTGCAAGGCCGCTGGCATCCCGTACCGGGTGCCGCCCGATGAGGAGCTGCCCGAACGGCTCAACAGCGTGCTGCACGTCGTGCACCTCGTCTACACCGAGGGACACGTGGCCACCTCGGGCGAGGAGCTCATCCGGGCCGACCTCTGCGGCGAAGCGATCCGCCTCGCCCGGCTCGTGGTCGAGCTGCTCCCGACGGCGGCCGAAGCGCACGGGCTCCTCGCGCTCCTGCTCCTCACCGATGCCCGTCGTCCAGCCCGCATCGACGTCGACGGCTCCCCGGTGACCCTCGAGGACCAGGATCGGACACGTTGGGACAGTGACGAGATCGCCGAGGGCACCGCTGTGCTCGACCACGCCCTCGGCTGCGGTGAGCCCGGCCCGTTTCAGGTGCAGGCCGCGATCTCTGCTGCTCCACGCGGAGGCCGTCTCGTGGGAACGGACCGATTGGCCCCAGATCGCCGCCCTCTACCGTGAACTCGACCCACTCGCCCCGTCGCCGGTCGTCACCCTGAACCGGGCCGCTGCGCTGGCCATGGCCGACGGGCCCGCCGTCGGGCTTGCCCTCCTCTCCACCCTCAACGATGAGCCCAAGCTGGCGAACTACCAACCCTTCCACGCCACCAAGGCCGAACTCCTCGCACGCGTGGGCGACCTCGCCGGCGCCGCCGACGCCTACCGATGCGCGGCAGAGCTCACGCACAACACAACCGGACGGCAGGCGCTCCTGAAACGTGCAGCCCGACACGGCGTGGCGGTTGCCTGGCTTGATCCACAGCCGTTCGGGTAGATGTGACGGTGGAGGTCGGCCACCGATCCCTGGGTGCAGGGTCGTGTGACTGGCTCCGTCATCGACCAGCGGAGGAAGCCATGTCCGCACCCGACGACTCCGTAGCCCATCGCCGAGCCGGGTGGCTCCTACTGCCGCCGCTGACCGAGGACCAGAGCTTGCGTAAGGCGTTGACGCGCCTCACGATGCAGGGTCAGGCGGCGCTGCCTGGTTGCATCGCCTCGAGCATCACGTTGATCGAACGCGACGCTGCCGTCACCGTCGGTGCCAGCAGTGACGTCGCGGTCGAGTTGGACGCCGCCCAGTACGAGGCCCGTGACGGTCCGTGCCTGATGGCGGCGCTCGAGCAGTGCACCGTGATCGTCGAGGACGCGAGCACCGATGACCGGTGGCCGGCGTTCGTGCAGGCGAGCAATCGCGCCGGCATCGTGAGCGCTGCGTTTGTGCCGTTGCTGGTCAGCGACGTCGACCTCGCCGGAGGGTTCAACTTGTACGGGACGGATCCCGAGTCGTTCACCGGTGAGGACGTCAGCATGAGCAAGCCGTTTGCTGACCAGGCGTCCGCCGTGGTCAACGCAAGGTCGTTCTGCGCGGCAGCCGAACTGTTCCGCCACGTGGCCATGGAGCTCGAGCGACGCAGCCTGATCGAAGGCGCCAAGGGCGTGCTCATCGGCACGTCCGGGCACACCTCCGAGGAAGCGTTGGAAGAACTGCGCAAGCGTTCGGAGCGTGACAATTGCGGCCTGCACGACGTGGCCGCCAGCATCGTTCTCGGCTCCTGAGGTTCATGGCGAGTCGGGCCGGCTGCCGGCACGCAGCCCGCGGATGATCATGTTGATCACCCAGGCGACGACGGGACCAGATTCGGCGCCGGGGACCCCGAACTCCTCGCGCATCCGAAGCCACGCCTGTGTCGAGAGGAGGCAGCGGATCACGGCGGTGATGCGCAGCTGCTCACGCTCGTCCAGGTGGGGGAACCCGTCTGACACGACGGCGCGGATGCGCCGCGTGTTGCCTTCGGTCTCATCCGAGAAGTGACGCGGGTCGGCGTTGAAGATCGCCTCGGCACAGGCAGCTGCGGAGTGCTCGTCGAGTGCAGCCATCAGCCGGAGCGCCGCCTGGGCGAGGTCGTCGACGGTTGCAGGGCGGGCCTCGGGGTGCACGTCGCCGAGATCCTGCACCCGGCGGGACAGTCCTTCGAGCAGGGCTCTTCGGTCGGGGAAGTGGCGGTACACCGTCCGCTCGGACACGTCGGCGGTCGTCGCGATGTCGCGGGTCGTGACCTCGTCGACCCGTCGGTCTCCGAGCAGTTGGGTGATGGCGTCGAGGATGAGCTCACGGGTCTGTGCAGCCTGTCGATCCCGCAGCGCTGACGAATAGGGCCGCGTCGTCATGTGATGACAATGTACTGTATTGACAGCAGATGACTGTCATCATTACGGTGACGTCGTGAGGGCGGGGGGACCATGATCGACGACGACACCAGGACCCCGGCGCCGGTGATCTTCGAGGGGCCGGCACCGGGCCGATGGGAGCTCGAGACCACCCACCATGGGCTGCGTCCGCTGTCCCCGCTGCTGCGCGAGGCATATCGGCGAGCGTTCGAAGCCGGCACGGTGGAGCTGCTCGAGCGGTACGGCCTGCCGCTCGCTCGTGTGCAGGCGAAGCTCGTGCACGGGTGCTGCTACGTGCGGCCCCTCGGAGTGGGAGAGCGTGAGGGATCGACACCGAAGGCGCCGCCGCCCGTGTTCGTGATGAAGGTGCTCGTCCGCTTGCACCCGACGCTGCGCCGCAGGGCCCGCGTTGCCAAGTTGGCGTGGCAGGAGCGCCGCTGGCGGGATGAGGTCGACCAGTGGTTCGACCACGACCGTTCGACGCAGGTGGCGAACAACCTCGCGCTCCAAGAGGTCGAGCTCACCGAGCTGGACGATGCGAGCTCGGCCGACCACGTCGCCGAGGCGCTCGCCCACTTCGAGGCGTCGGCGCGCCGCAACCTGGCATCGCACGGCGGCGACCTGATGCCGGTAGGCGATCTACTCGCCCACTGCGACGCGTGGGGCATCCCGGCCAGCGAGGTCGCCGGGCTCCTGACCGGCAGCTCTCCCGCGACCCTGGAGACCGCCGAGCTGCTCCGTCCCGTTGCCCGCGCGATGGTCTCGGCCGGAGCGACGGCGGTCTCGATCGATTCTGTCGATGACGTCCGCGCACTCAGTCCCGAGGCCCGTGACGCCGTCGACGCGTGGCTCGAGTTGCACAGGTGGCGCACCGTCACGAGCGACGACGTCGACCGGCCCACCCTCGCCGAGGCGCCGGCGCTCCAGCTGGCTGCGCTCCAGCGCGCCGCCGACCACCGCGAGGCGGAGGCACCCGACGACGCGGCGGTGCGCAGTCGCGTGCCGACACCCCATCGAGCGCTGTTCGACGAGCTGCTCGTCGAGGCGCGCTACGGGCACCGCCAGCGCGAGGACATCCGCGGCCTCTGCTGGAACTGGCCGTGTGGGCTGGTGCGGCGCGCCCTCCTGGAGGCCGGCCGCCGATTGGCCGACACGGGGCGCGTGCACGAGGTCGGACACGTCGTGGAGCTGTTCCCCGACGAGCTCGACCGCCTGCTGCGGGGTGGTCCGGGCCCGTCCGCCGACGTGCTCGCCGAGCGGGCAGCGCAGCGTGATCTCGTGGAAGCGGCACCACCACCGCGGACGCTCGGCGAGCCCGAACCCCCTCCGCCGATGGACTGCCCTCCCTCCGGCCATGGCCCGCGCAACGGCGGCCATGATGGCCAGCCTCGAGGCCGACGTCACGCCAGCGCAGCGGGACACCGATACGACGACGTCGACCCCCATCGGCAGCGGCGAGTCGGTGACCGGGATCGGGATCGGCGACTCGACCTACCGCGGCCGAGCGTGCGTGGTGCACGACCTGATGGATGCCTGCGACCAGCTCCAGCCGGGTGATGTGCTCGTCGCGCCATTCACCGGCCCGTCGATCAATTCGTTGCTCCCCGTCCTCGGCGCGCTGGTCGTCGAAGAAGGCGGCGCGATGTGCCACGCCGCGATCGTTGCCCGCGAGTTCCGTCTTCCTGCGGTGATCGGCGCGCGCGGCGCCACCGCCACGGTCCCGCACGGTGCCCAGGTCGAGGTCGACGGCCGTCTCGGCGTCGTCCGCCTGCTACCCCGAGAACCATGACGAGCTGGGCTCAAGTGATGGTGACGGTGCCGTTGCGTCGCCGTCGACGTGGAGCATCGTGCCGTCGGCGATGGCGGTGATGCCGGGCACGCTGAGCACGGCGGGGATGCCGAGCTCGCGGGCGACGATGGCGGCGTGGCTCTGCACGGCGCCGGTGTCGCACACCACGGCCGCGGCGCTGAGGAACAGCGGCGTCCAGGACGGGTCGGTGATCGCGCAGACCAGCACCTCGCCGGGTTCGAGCCCGCGTGGATCGGCGGGGTCGACGATGACCTCGGCCGGACCCGATGCGGTGCCGCCGCTGACGGCGATGCCGGTGACGGTGGTGCCGGCGGTGCGGCGCCGGCGGTCGGGATCGGGAGCGGAGCGGCCCACGTCGACGGGGTCGGGAATGCGCCCGTCGAACCAGGGCGGTGGCACGCGGTCGTCGAGGTAGTGCTGCAGCTCGGCGCGTTCGGCGATCACGATCGGCGAAGTCGTCGGGGGTGGCGACGAAGTCGGCGAGCTCGTCGATCGTGACGCAGAAGCGCGAGCCGCACGTCGGCTCGGCCCACCGCGCTCGCGGCCCGGCGAACCAGCTCGTGGAGCACGAGCCGGGCGCCGAGGTTCTCCAGCACGAGGATGTCCTTGGCCCGCTCGCGGCCGATCGAGCCCTGACGGGCGACGCAGCGCGCAGCGCCGCGCCAACCATCCGCATCGCGGCGCGGCACGAGCCGGAGTGCCTCGGCCAGCGCGTCGTCGGCGTCGATGGCGAGCCGTGCTGGCGATCATCGACCGGATCGCGATCTGCCGGCGCGTGTCGCAGCCGGTCGATGGCGGCGTACACGGGTGTCGGGTCCATCGACCCAGGCGGGCGTGGCCAGTTCGTACTCGTCGTTGCCGCGATGTCCGTGATCGGCGAGGAACGCGTCGACCGCCGGCTGCAGCAGGCGGTGCTCGGGTGCGCTCGGCGATCTCCGTCGAGGCCGTCGTCGAAGCTCGCTGACAGCGCTCGGTCGCTGGCCACCAAGCGGCCGAGCGTCCACAGCCGTTGGGCCAGCTGGGCGGAGTCGACGTCGCCGGTGCCGCCGACGATGCGGTTGGCCAGGCCAGGCGGGATTCCTGGGCGGGCAGGAGCGCGGTCGAGCAAGCCGCGGGGCGCACCGGCCAGCATGCTGAACTGCAGCAGCCGCCTCATGCTCGCGTCTGCCGAGTGCGGGAAGGTCTCCAGCCACGGCAGCAGCTGCTCGTCGGACGCCGTCACCCAGCTCGGGCATCGTCGCCAGCCATGCCTGCGCGTTCGCGGCGGGCTTCGTCGAGCGCGGCGAGGTCCGGCGTGCGCATCAGCCGAAGGACGTACCGGCTCAGTCGCGAGCGAGGCGATCAGGTTGCGGTCGCCCTTCGCCTTCCTGTACGGCGGCAGGTTCGTCGACCTCGCCCATCACCTGTTCGTCGGCGTCGGCCGGCGACATGCCCGGCATGCGCACGCCGAACAGCCGCATCGCCGACGCCGCTCATGTACAGGTAGCCGCCGAACACGCCGGTGCCCACCGACGGGCCGCTGACCTCGTGGGGTCGCAGCACGCCCATCTCGACGAACACCTCGGCTTGCCCGTCGCGCACGGCGTCGCCGATCAGCGTCCCCGTCAGCGCAGTCATCACGTGTGGGAACACCTCGCCGACGTTGCCCCTCGTGTACAGCGTGAAC
Source organism: uncultured Acidimicrobiia bacterium (assembly GCA_963774125.1). Classification (GTDB taxonomy): domain Bacteria; phylum Actinomycetota; class Acidimicrobiia; order Acidimicrobiales; family Ilumatobacteraceae; genus JALZMG01. The sequence goes on along the minus strand of CAVZDR010000005.1, from coordinate 680,803 downwards.
CGCTCGTTCGGCTCCGTGTCGGCCACCCAGATCCGCGCCATCACCAAGTGTCGCCGCGCAGGGCCCTTCTCCTCGTCGATTTCGTCGCCGAAGCGCCGACCGGCTCCATGCAGGGTGCCGACGCAAGGGCGTGCGCCTCGTCGAAGATGCGTTGCAGGCTGGTGTCGACCAAGCGCGCCTCGTCATCGAACCGCCGGAAGCGGGGAACGACACTCGTCACCAGCCACCGCCAGCGGTCGTCGAAGCGGGTGATCCTCGGCCAGGCCTGCGCGCGCACGGCGGCGGGGATCCCTCGTGTCATCGAGTACACGTAGAACGAGGTGAAGTAGGCGACCTCGCGCCGCACGCCGTGCACCTCGAACTTCGTCGCCGAGCCGATCGAGATGAGCCTGGCGAAGTTGCAGGACAGGAGATCGAAGTTGGGTTGCACCACGGCGCGCTGCTCGTGCTCGAGGAGGCGGACATTTCCAGCCCAGATGAGATCGGCGGCGGTCCCTCGAGCCGCCGTCGAAGCGGTTGGGTCCTCCAGGACGCGGCGCCCTCGGTCGATCGCCTCGAAGCCGGAGAGGATGGTCGCATAGCGGTGCTCGGCTCGCAGCAGCGCACGTAGGCGTGCGATCCCGTTGTCCGCGGTGAGATACGCGAGGTGAACCCAGAAGATGTCGTCGAAGATGGCGTTGTTGGTCCCGCGGATCGTGTTCACGTCCTCGGTCAGCAGCACCCTCCGCCGAGCCAGGCTGCGCGAAAGGTCGAGGTAGCCAGCGCGATCGGTGTCGAGCCGAAGTGGAAAGAGGGCGAGCCGGACGTGATGTGACGCGATTGCCGCCATCGCCGCCCATTTGAAGCCGGTCGGCTGGTGCTGGTGGATCCAGGCGTAACGGCAGGAGATCTCCAGGTTGCGGTGAAAGGCACAGCACTCGGCGCTCAGCAGACTCTGGGCCATCGCCTTCCACCCAGCGATCGTGTCCGGCGTCCCGTCCGATGGAACGAGCTCGCGTGGAGTGGGTTCCACGGCGTCAGCTCACGATCTGAGGGGCGACAGCTTCGTCGAGGCCAGCGGCGGCTTGGGCATCGAGCGCACGGGCCACGGCTTCTGAATCCTCGAAGACGTCGAGGGCGTGGATCTTCCCCCACCGCAGGGTGATCACGTGGATGGCGTGTTGGTAGTACGGGTCGCCGTTGAGGAGTGTTGCGGTGCCGTCCCATTGCACGAACACCGTGGTGTTCCACGGCCAGCCCTTGACCCAGATGTTGTTGATCTCGAGGTGAAGGTTGGGCAGGACGCGGGCGAGGCGTTCGAACCATCGCCGCAGCGTGTCTTTGTCGTGGCGTTCGCCACCGATGGCGTGTGCGCCGAGGAATTGGTGGTGAACGGTGGGTGCGATGGAGCTCATGAGCTCATCCCACCGATGGTTGTTGACGTGGTCGAAGCTCTGTCGGATCCTGCTCTTGACGATCAAGCCATAGATCATTCGGTATCACTCCTCAGGGTTGTCCGGCGCTCGTGCGCTGGCTCATCGCTTGATGAAGTCGAGGAGGTCGGCGTTGAACTGCTCGGGTGGGTGGCGAACAGGCCGTGCGACGCCCCTGGGTAGACCTTCAACTGCGGCACCTTCGACGAGCTCGACCGTCAGACGGGCGGAGGCGTCGATCGGGACGATCTGGTCGTCGTCGCCGTGGATCACGAGCATCGGCACGTCGATCCGCCGCAGGTCCTCGCTGAAGTCGCTCTCGGAGAACTGCCGGATGCAGTCGTACGCCGCCTTCAGGCCGACCTGCATGCCCATCGACCAGAACTGGTCGCGGATACCCTGTGAGACGCTCGAGCCCGGCCGGTTGGCGCCGAAGAAGGGTGCGCTCAGGTCGGCGAACAGTTGCGAGCGGTCGGCGAGCACCTTGGCCCGCAGGTCGTCGAACACCTCGATCGGCGTCCCGAGCGGGTTGTCCGCCGTCTTGCAGCATCAATGGCGGGATCGCCCCGACGAGCACCACCTTGCTGACGCGTCCGGAGCCGTGGCGGCCGATGTACCGCACGACCTCGCCGCCGCCGGTCGAGTGGCCGACGAGCACGACGTCGTGAAGGTCGAGCGTCTCGATGACTGCGGCCAGGTCGTCGGCGTAGTCGTCCATCGTGTTGCCGTCCCACGACTGGCTCGAGCGACCGTGCCCACGGCGGTCGTGGGCGACTGCGCGGAAGCCGTTCGACGCCATGAACAGCAGCTGCGGGTCCCAGACGTCCGCGTTGAGCGGCCAGCCGTGGCTGAACACCACGGGGCGACCCATTCCCCAGTCCTTGTAGAAGATCCTCGCACCGTCGTTCGTGGTCACTTCCGGCATGACGTGCTCCTCGTGCTGTCGACTGCGGGACGAGAACACGATGCGCGACGGAGCGCGCCACTGCGTCAGTCAAATGACTGTCGGCGACGTGGGATCACCTCGAGCCGGGCCGGCCGTCAACCGCCAGCGCCGCTCGACGTCTCGTTCAGGGCATCCCGCAGCGCGGCCCGCGAGGCGATGCCGAGCTTGGGGAAGATGCGGTAGAGGTGGGCCGAGACGGTGCGCGGAGACAAGTAGAGCCGGGTGGCGATCTGGCGGTTCGTCAGGCCGGTCGCAGCGAGGAGCGCGATCTCGCGCTCTTGGTGCGTGAGAGACAGCGTTCCGCCGCCCGTCACCCGCTGACGGGTGGCGCCGGTGGCCGCGAGCTCGGTCGCCGCTCGTCGCGACCACGGAGATGCACCGAGCCGCTCGAAGCCGTCGCGGGCGGCCTCGAGCTGGCTTCGCGCGTCCACGGCTGCGGCGTAGCCGACGTAGGCGTTCACCGTGCCAGAGCCGCACCCGTGCCAGCTCGAACGGCCACTCCTCGATCCCCGGAAGAGCGAGTGCCTGCACGAACAGATCCGGCGCCTCGTCGTCGGGGGCGACCATCGCCGTCGCTACCGCGGTGACGAGAGCGAACCGTGGCGAAAGGCGGCCGAGGTCCGCTCGTCGCATCGCCTCGGCATGAGCGCGCGCCTCGCTGTCGCGTCCGGTGTGCACCGCAGCGTCGATCACGTCCGGCGCGACCCACAGCGCCTGCGTGGTGTGGGAGCCGAGCGTGCCCGGAGGGCTGATGGCCGTCGCATGGGCGTAGCCCTGCCTCGAAGTCGCCGGCAGCCGAGCGCCGCCTGGGCGAGTGCATGGTGGGCGAACTCGTGCAGGTGTCCCAGCTGGCGCGGTGTTGCCCACTCGATCATCGCCTGACAGATCTCCTCACAGGCTTGACGCTCCCCTCGATTGCCGGCGATGAGCGCCGTGGCATAGCGACCCGTCCAAGCCATCAACCGGTATCCACGTTCCTCGCACAGGGCGGTGGACTCAGCGGCGAGCTGTTGCGCGTCGTCCCAGCGACCGGCACCCAGCTCACCGAATGCGATCATGGCGAGCGCGGTCATCGCCGGCCGGACCGCGCCGCCCTCCCGTCCGTCTCGGACGACTCGCCAGAGCGCCTCGCGGCACGCCATGAACCGGTCGATGTAGAACCCGGCGATCGAGCACCGCATGATGACTGCGGCGTCGTCGGTGTTGCGCAGCTGTTGGATCTCGTGGTCCAGCTCTGACAGCGCCCGAGCCGGTGCGTTGATGGGGTCGGCAAACGTGTCCGCGAGCAGTCGCACCGCTGGCGCGGCGTCCCGTGGAAGTCGGCTCATCGCATCGTGGAAGGAGACCCAGTACTCGGGACGTCCTGCGTAATGGCACACCAGCGCCAACGTGTAGAGCCCGTCGGCGAGGCCGTCTCGATCCGGGATCGGGCGCGTCCAAGGCGGCATCGATGGCGGCCAGCAGCAGGTGCGCTGCCGTGTCCGTGTTGCCGTCGCTGTTGAGGAGGAGATACGCCGTGGCAACCGCCGCGTGGAGCGTCTCGCCGAGCGTTGGATCCCTGCGATGCGCGTCGCGGAGCAGCGCCGAAGCGTGGTCGAGGTCTCCGGCGACACGGGCGCCGGTGTAGGCAGTGTCGGCAAGCCGCCGGCTCCGATCCGTCGGGTTCGGGCTGAGGTCGGCTGCTCTCGAGCAGTCTCGAGATGGCGCCGACGACGTCACCGCGCTCGAGGGTGCGATGGGCGGCTTCCTCGATCGCCGCGGCGATCTCCTCGTCCGGCGTGTCGGCGGCTTCGGCGAGGTGATGGCCTCGCCGCTCTGGTTGATCGGCGAACAGCTCGGCCAGGCGCTGGTGGGTCGCCCGCCGCTCGTCGTGCGTCGAGCGTTCGACCACCACTGATTTGATCATCGGATGGCGGAACCGCAGCTCTCCGACGGCGTCGTCGATCACGATGAGGTGATCGCGTTCGGCCGGTCCGAGGTCGGCGAGACTCCCGGGCCCGCTCGCTGCCGCCAACACACCGAGGTCGCCGGATCCGTCCAGCGCGGCGAGCAGGAGCAGGCGACGCGTCGGCTCAGGGAGCCGCTCGATCCTCGCTTGGTACAACGTGCGCAGCTCCCGGCTCGAGCCGGAGGCCACGTCGATGTGCCCGCCGTCGCGCTGGCCGCCGGCCGACGCGGCGAACTCCAGCAACGCCAGCGGATTGCCTTGCGCCTCCTCGACGACGCCTCGGAGGACGCGGGTCGGCAGGTGCACGAACTGGCGCGTCAGCAACTCCATCGCCTCCGCGTCGGGCAGTGGGGCGATGGCGAACTCCGGCAATCCGGCGCGTTCGAAGAATCCGCCGACGCCAGGCCGGGTCGCACCGAGGAGCCCGATCCGGCTGCCTCGCAACCGCCGACCGACGAACGCGACCACGGCACCGCTCGCACGATCCAGCCAGTGCAAGTCGTCGACGACGATGAGCAGCGGTTGGCCCGACGCCGCCTGTCGGAACAGCGCCAGCGATGCGCTCAACACGGCGAGGCGGTCCGGTGCCGGGCCGGAACCGATGCCGAGCGCAACCTCGAGCACCACGCGACTGCGTCCGCGGCAGACGTCGCAGATCGTCGGACAACGGATCGACGAGCTGGTGGAGGCCGGCGAAGCTGACGTCCGTCTCGTACTCCACGCCGCCGCCATGGATCACGCGGACACCGTTGATCGTGGCCATCCCGGTCGCCGCAACGAGCAATGCCGTCTTGCCAACGCCGGGCTCACCCGTCAGCAGCAGCGTCGCGCCATCGACGGCAGCCTCACCGAGGAACGAAGCGAGGGCCGCCAATTCGCGGTCGCGACCGATCAGCTCGCCGGTCCCGCCGTACATGTCAGCCATCGGCCCCGACCACCCCCAAGGCCACCCAGACCTCAGTCTGCGAACACGTCGCGAGTGAGCTGGATGAAGAACGTGTGATCGTGACCCTTGCTGGTGTCGCTGGCGTTGTACGAGGCGCGGGGCGTGCCATCGGGCACCCGCTCCTCGGAGTAGATCGCGCCGACCGGGCAGACATCAGGCTGGTAGCACGCAGTGCACGACGTGCACTCGTCGGCATTCACGTACAGGATGCTGTCGCCAAAGATGGCGACGGCGTCAGGGCTCGGCGCGTGCGAGTTCTCGACCACGCCGCTGCCGGCCTCGACCTCGGAGAACAGGACATCCTTGACGGGATCGAACTCGTAGATGCATTGCACCGGGCAGACGTCCACGCACGCACGATCCTTCGTCCCGATGCACGCCTCGGTGATGATCGCGATACCGCTCATCGCCCTCCTCTCGAGGAGACTGTTCCTTGCTCCTCAGTCAAGCGCCGTCGAGCGGCCGTACCGGCTACGCAGTTGAACGTGTCGCGACGATCAGGCTTCGCGCAGCGCAGCCGGCGGCGGTGAAGCAGTGCAACACGCGCCCCCGACTGTCGCCACGACGACCGCCCGGCTCGTTGGGATCATCCAGGCGGGGCCAGCACCGGGCGGTAATCGTTCATCCGGGTCACTCGGTAGGTGAAGGTGTACTCAGGGCCGGTCGGGCCGGGGCCGCCGCACACGTTGTTGCCGCACGCGCTGCCCAGCGTCTTGGTGGATTCGAACCACGTTCCGGGCTGGGGCAGGGCGAACAGGAGCTCGTTCTCGGTGAAGGTCTGCGTGAACTCGCCGATGAGGTCGTCAGGGCAGTTGGCCGGTGGCAGGTTGCCGTCGCGGCGGAAGCACGCCCACTCCCAGAACTCCCACGAGCTGTCGCTCTCCCACAACCGCACGTTGAACTGCACGGGTGCGGCGTGGCCAGCCTGGACGCAGCGCCACGTGTCGCCGCCCTCGGAGGCCAGCTCCCAGGGTGCGCCGTGGATGGCGATGGGTTCGATCGGCAGCATGCATCGCTCGGTGACGCCGAACGACCGCGTCTCCCCGGTGTCGAAGTCGCCGAACAGCTCGCTGGCCGCCATCACGCCGTCCGCTTGCCACACGGCGTAGACCTCGTCCGAGCCCAGCCAGTCGACGCCCGACTCGTCGTTGGCCCGGACGCGGATCGCTTGGACCACGAACCGTGGCTCTGATCGGGGAACGCCCGGGCCGGGGCCCGGTGTCGGCGAGGGCGCTCGGCGTCGGGACGGGCTCCGGTTCCGGCAGCGGCTCCGGGGCCGGCGGTTCCGGTTCGGGCAGGGTCGGCGGAACCGGGGGGTCGTCGTCGATCGGCGGTCGAGCGAGGACGATCGATGCCGGCAGCATCGCGGCGAGGACGAGCGCGCCCGCGCCTGCAACGCGGCGCGCTCGACTGGTGGTGATCTCGAACATGCTTCCTCCAAGGGATGACGCCCGAAGTGGCGTGCCCTTGTGGGCGTGACACCGGCGTGACATTGGGTGGAACGATCGGGGAGACTCGTGACCGTGCGACCCTTCCGCTTCGGTTTGCAAGCCACGAACGCCTCATCGGCTGCAGAGTGGACGACGATCGTCCGGCGTGCCGAGGAGCTCGGTTACAGCGCCGTTCATCTCGCCGACCACTACCTCGGGCCAGGTGCTGCACACGCCGCGGAGGGACTCGCGGCGATCCCTGCCATGGCTGCTGCGGCCGCTGTGACGGAGACCATCCGTGTGGGCTGTCGTGTGTTCTGCATCGACTTCCACGTTCCTGCGGTGTTGGCCAAGGAGGTCGCGACCATCGAGTTGTTGTCGGACGGCCGGTTGGAGCTCGGACTCGGCGCAGGATGGGTCGGCGACGAGTACGCCGCGATGGGCCTCGCGTTCGACCGGGCGGGCGTCCGCATCGACCGCTTGGAAGAGGTGGTCTCGTTGATGAAGGCGTACTTCGCGGGCGAGGACCTGGAGATCGACGGCTCACACGTCCACGTTCACGGGTACCGCGGAGCGCCAGCGCCACTGCAGCGGCCGCGTCCTCCGATCATGATCGGTGGTGGCGCCAAACGGATCTTGACGTTCGCCGGCCGCGAGGCCGACATCGTCAGCCTGAACTTCAACAACCGCGCCGGGGTCGTCGGTCCCGACGGTGTGCAGAGCTCGACAGCCGAGCGTACGGATGAGCGGATCGCCTGGGTGCGTGAGGGTGCTGGTGACCGGTTCGATGAAATCGAGCTCGAGGTTGCGGCGTACTTCGCGACGGTCACCGATGATGCCGACGTCGCAGCCGAGAGCTTCGCAGCCAGGTTCGGCGTGGAGCCGACCGTGATGCGAAGCCATCCCAACGCGCTGATCGGATCAGTCGAGGAGATCTGCGAGGAGCTCCAAGTGCGCCGTGATCGCTTCGGGATCAGCTATGTCACGATCTCCGATCGGAACCGGGAAGCGTTCGCGCCGGTCGTCGAACGGTTGACGGGTCACTGAGCGTTCCCACAGATCGATCGCCCCCTCTGCCGCAAGGAGTCCGACCATGAGCTTCGACGATCAGATCAACACGCTCTTCGACGACTACGCGGTCAGACACGTCGCCGCGACGTATTGCGACGCGGCGAATCGCCTCTCGGCACGAGAGGCCGCGGCGACCTACGCATCCGACGGTCGATTGTCGATGATGGGCCGCCCGGAGGTGCACGGTCGCGAAGCCGTCGAATCGATGCTCGCCGAGACCTTCGCGCGATACGAGCTCGTGACCCAGTTGACACACAGCGGCCTGGTGCGAATCGACGGCAACAAGGCTGCTGCACGCTGGCTGGTCACCGAACTGCAGGTCGCGTTGTCAGGCGATCGACGCTTCATCATCGGACGCTACGAAGACGAGCTCGTCCGTCTCGACGAAGGGTGGCGGTTTGCGCGGCGGGTCTTCACGGCTCGCTACGTGGGAGACGCCGACCTCAGTGGAGGAGTCGTTCCCGACATCCCCGTTCTCGTCGACTTCGAGCCCTGATGTCGTACGGAAAGCGGGTGATCACGTGATCAAGGTGATCGTGCTGATCAAGAAGAAGCCGGAGCTCACCGCCGAGCAGTTCCGCCGTCACTACGAGGACGTCCACGTACCGCTGATCGATCGGCTCCTGCCGTTCTACGCCACGTACCGACGCAACTACGTCGATGGACCGGCACGTGGCGGCCCCAGCGACTTCGACTGGGACGTCTTCACCGAGCTCGAGTTCGCGTCCGAGTCCGACTACGAGGCATGGCAGGCGGCACTCGAGCAATCCGAAGTGCTCGAACAGATCCGGGCCGACGAGGCCAACTTCCTGGTGTCCCGCGAGACCCGGATGTGGGTCGTGACGCCGTTCGCATCCGACTACGCCGACCGGCAAGTGAGCTGACTGATTGGCGGCAGGCGCCGGAGCCTCACGGTGTCACTCGGGTCGTCGAGATCGGCCAGACTTCCTCGACGGGACGACGGAGGGAGTAGGGCATGGCGACGATCACCGGGTTCCATCACCTCGCGCTGACCGTGACCGACGTGGAACGGAGCGCGAGCTGGTACAGCGACCTGCTGGGCATGGTCGACGTACTCGGCGGCGACGATGATGCCGTCCGGTACCGGGTTCTGGCTCACCCCGAGTCGGGCTGCATCATCGGCCTGCGCGAGTACGCGAGCGGTTCAGGGGACGCCTTCGACGAGATGCGTACGGGAATGGATCACGTCGCCTTCGCGGTCGCCAGCGCCGAGGAGCTCTCGGCGTGGGAGGGTGAGCTGGCGCGTCGCAACGTCACGTTCACGCCGGCGACGGTCACGCCGATCGGAACGGTGGTGGCGTTTCGCGATCCAGACAACACCCAGCTCGAGTTCTGGCTGCCAATCTGACCTGAAGGTCATCGGTACAGCGCCGCCGTAGGCGCGATCCGAGAGTCTCCCCGCCGTGTATCGCGGCCGCGTCTGCGGACTCTGTGCGACGACGTTCCGTCGGACGTCGAAGGAGGACGCAATGGCCGACCCCATCCGACCCAGGAGGCTGCTCCGACGCCTTGGCCTGACCGTCACCGTCGCCCTTTGCGCCGTGGCGATCGCGACGCCGGCTGCCGCCGGACCGCCACCCGCCGCAGCCGCCGGCCGTTCGTTGCGCGTCCTCGCCTACAACACCGGCTTCCTGTGGGTCGATCTCCCCGGGTTGTGCGGCAGCATCGACATCAACGACGGCAAGTACGACGACGGCGCCAGCTACCCGGAGCGAGCCTCGGACATCGCCGACGCCATCCTCGCCACGGACAACGACATCGTGATCCTGGAGGAGGTGTTCTCGGACCCGGTCAAGGACATCCTCGTCAGCAAGCTGCAGTCGGAGTACCCGACCTACATCAAGAAGATCTCCAAGGCGCAGACACTCGAGATCGCCAACCCCCTGCTCCTCGGTCTGCTCGGACCAGCGGGGGCGTTCTGCGCGGACGCGTTGAGCTTGAGCAACACGACGTCGTTCACGTCGGCCGACAGCGGGCTGATGATCTTCGTCAAGAAGGGGTTGAACTTCGTGCCGTTCACGAAGCCGGCGCCGTACGACGTTGCCACGGTGATCGGCTCCAATCAGGGCGCACCGTGGGGTGGCCCGGGCCAGATCGCCGTCGACACGTTCGAGTTCGACCCCACGCTCGGTCTTGTGCTGGACGAAGGCGAGTGCTACCTCGACGACTGCCTGTCGTCGAAGGCCGTGGCGATGGTGCGCGTCGCCAACCCCGTGTCCGGCGACGTCCACAACATCGCCTTCTCCCACCTGCAGGCGTGGTACGAGCCCGAACAAGTGGCGGTGCGCGAGAAGCAGTTCGCGATCGCCAAGGACCTCTTCACGAGTTCGCTCACGCCCGGTCAGCTGACCAGCCAGCCGTCGTTCTACACCGGTGACCTCAACGTGCCTGGCGAGAACCAGGTCAACGCGACGGCCGGCTCGGAGTGGAGCAAGCTCTTCAACTCGTCGAGCAGCAGCAGCGGCAGCTTCTTCGCCTGCGGCGAGGGCCCGTGCACGTTCAGCGCCTCGAATCCCAGTGGCAGCCTGCTCACCGACAGCTGGGGGTTCCAGACGTCACCGGACGACGGTGGCATGACGAACTTCGACGACAAGATGCGGCTCGACTACTTCCTGCACAACCTCAACCTGCCGAGCCTCTCGAGCCGGTACTGCGTGCAGCACGTGATGCGCGCCTACGACGTCGATGATCCGGTGCAGCTGTCCGACCACATCGGCATCCGCGTCGACATCAACCGCAAGACGCCGCACTGCAGCCCGAACGACGACGCCGGCATCGCCGGGCCGACGCCGATCGTGTTCGACGTGAACGGCGACCACGCCACGTCGTCGCAGATCGGCGGCCCCGGTGGCATGTACTGGCTGCGGCTCGACGAGACCGCCGGCTGGGGGACGGGGTCGTACATCTTCAGTGTGAAGAGCAACACCTCCGGCTTCCGGGTGGGGATGGACGTCTACCAGAGCACCGACCTGTCGACGCCGCTGCCGTCGTTCCTCGAGGATCCCTCGGGACGCTGGGCGCAGTACTCATTGCCCGATCCGCCGTACTACATCCGCATCTTCGCCGTCGACGCGGCGGGGCGGCCGGACCGCACGAAATCAGGCGCCTTCACGTTCACGGCGCACGAGAACCGTGGCGTCAGCCCCGGCGACGCCATCGCGATGCGACCTGGCGGGAACCACTACTACCCGTGGCCGGCGCTCTCGCAGAACGGCACCGCGCAGCAGGACAACGTGACATTTCTGCCCGACACGCAGGTCTGGTACTCGTTCTTCACCGATACGGCGACCTCGGGCAACTTCCCGGAGGTGACGTTCCTGTCGGAGAACGACCTGGACCTCGATCCCGGCCTCGATGCGCCGCCGTTCTCGATGATCGTGCGCGACGATGATGCCGGGCACACGCCGCTCGGCGACAAGCTCGACCAGTCTGAGGTCACCACCCAGTACCACGACTACGACGTCGACGGTTGGCGGGACTACCGCTTGCTCGCCCCCGACCTGCCTGGTACGGGCGCCGGGCCGAAGCTCTACTACCTGACGCTCCAGCGCAACGAGAAGGCGTGGAACGAGAATGTCGAGTCGACGACCACGTTCCGCACGACGCTGACGTTCATCAAGTCGTCGCAGCTGACGATCGACGAGGAGGTCACTTGGGGTCCGGCTGCCGACAGCTCCACGTTCAGCTGGGGATACGACAGCGAGTGGGGGGACGGCAAGTGCACGACGTACAAGTGGTTCGTCTGCTACGGCCCGGTCGAGCTCGACGACGGCGACGTGGTGAACCCACACATGTGGGACAGCTCGTTCAACGGCAGCTTCACGCAAGCACTCTCACCCGACGTGTGGGAGGACGGCGACTGGCTGAGCAAGCTCGGCGCTGGATCGATCCTCCCGATGTCGGAGAACGTCGCCGATCCCGTCACCGACAGCTTCTCGTGGCGCAACACCTACAGCGACGATTACGACTACTGGTACATCCTCGACTACTGCCTCGCCCACGAGCGCGAGGTGGTCGACACCTGCCATCTCACCGGCTGACGACGTCAGGAGGTGCGGCGGATTCCGGCCGTGCACGGTGGAAAGCGGTCAACGGGTGACCAGTTCGGACTCCTACAGTCGACGCGGCCGACAACTGACCGAACGAGGAGCGACGCCATGCCCGAACGAGACGGCTACATCCCCGGAGTGCCCTGCTGGGTCGACACGAGCCATCCCGATCCCGAGGCTGCCGCTCGGTTCTACGGCGACCTCTTCGGCTGGAAGATGGAGGACTCGATGCCCGAGGGATCGGATGGGCACTACTACGTCGGCCGGGTCCGCGGCGGCGATGTCGCGGCCGTCGGGTCGAGCCAGGAGGACGGGCCACCGAGCGCCGCTTGGAACACCTACATCTGGGTCGACAACGCCGACCAGGCCGCAGCGAAGGCCCGTGAGATCGGCGGAACCGTGCTCGCCGAGCCCTTTGACGTCATGGATGCCGGTCGGATGGCGGTCCTGGCCGACCCGGAAGGCGCCGTGTTCAACGTCTGGCAGGCCAACAACCACCGCGGCGCGCAGGTCGTCAACGAGCACGGCGCGCTGAACTTCAACGGGCTCGCCACCCGTGATCCAGAGCAGGCGCGGTCCTTCTACGGCGCGCTGTTCGGGTGGGACGTCCTGTCGTTGCCGGCCGGGGCGATGTGGACGCAGCCGGGCTACGGCGACCATCTCGAGGAGCGCAGTCCCGGGCTACGCGAGCAGATGGCCCAGATGGGCGCTCCGGACGGGTTCATCGACGTCGTGGCCGCCCTCAACCCGATCGCCGCCGGTGACACCGACACACCGGCACACTGGAACGTCACGTTCGGCGTCGACGACGCCGACGCCATCGTGGCCAAGGCGCAAGAGCTCGGCGGCACGATCATCGCCGGCCCATTCGATGCTCCATGGACGCGAATGGCGGTGATCGCGGATCCTCAAGGCGCAACGTTCGTGGCCAGCCAGTTCGTGCCGGAGAACAGCAACCTGGAGGCCTGACCAGCACGGAAGCGCGCTGGCCCTTCACCAGCGCTCCCACCGCACGACCTGGTCGGAGTGTCGACGGCCGGTCGAGAGCTCGGGCTCGCTGCGCTCGCCTGCCGTGGCATGGCCGACCGCGATGGCGCCGATCGGCCGATAGCCCGCCGGCACACCCAGGGCGTCCAGGAGCGCCTGCTCACCGGCGAAGATGGCGAAGAACAGGGCACCCAAGCCGAGGTCCGTGGCGGTGAGCAGGATCAGCATGACGCCGAAGCCCGTATCGATGTCCCAGTACGGCGCCGGCCACGAGTCCTCGTGAGACAACGGGGTATGCGCCTTGTCGGGCATGGCGTAGCGGTCGAGATACGCCTGCTTGTGAGCCAGCGGGATGATCACCACCGGCGCTCGGGTCAACGACTCGGACTCGGACTCGCCTCGCCACTCCGGCCCGCTCGTCGTCTCCCAGAACAGGCGACGCTGGCCCGGTTCGGTCAGCACGACGAACGCGAAGCCCTGGCTGAAGCCCGCTGACGGTATGCGAGTCGCGTTGACGAGGAGTTGCTCGACGCGCGCCGGCGAGACGGGCTCGTCGGTGAAATCCCGCACCATTCGCCGACCAAGCACGACGTCCTGAAACTCCATGCCTTGAAGGTACGTCGACGCGTGGGTGTCAGTGCCCGGTGGTCAGCACGGCATCAATGGAGGGTGGGTCCGTAGATGAGCTCGACGGTGTGACCGTCGAGGGTCCGGCTCTCGACCAGCTCCAGGTCGAAGTCGGCCGCGCCCCCGAAGATCGGATCGGTTCCGGTCGTGCCTGGGCTGCGGCGCGTCAGCACCCGCGGTGGAGAGGAGGTCGTGCAGCGTCGAGGCAACGATGGGCAGGCACAGTTCGGAAACTACGGTGCCCGTGTGGCCGCGGCGGCGCCATCGGGGACGGTGACGTTCCTCTTCACCGACATCCAGGATTCGACGCGCCTCTGGGACGAATCCCCGGCCGACATGGCCGCCGCCGTGCAGATCCACGACGCGATCCTGCGCGACGCCATCGACCGCCACGAGGGCTACGTCTTCGCGACGGATGGTGACGGTTTCGCTGCGGCGTTCGCCACACCGGCCGGCGCCGCCGCGGCTGCCATCGAATCCCAACGCGAGTTGGGCGCCGACCCCAACGTGCGGTTCGCCGTCCGCATGGGCCTCCACACCGGCGAGGCGGTCGACCGCGACCGGAGCTACTCGGCAGCGAGGTCAACCGGACGGCGCGTCTGATGGCGCTCGGCCACGGTGGGCAGATCCTCGTGTCGGACACGACGGCGGTGATGCTGCGCAGCCGGCTGACGCTGCGCGCCCTCGGCGAGCACGTCGTGCGCGGCCTCCGAGGGCGGATCGCCGTGTTCCAGGTCGTCGCCGACGGCCTGCCGAGGAGTTCCCCGTCCTCCGCAGCGTCGACGACTTCGTCGGGCAACCTGCCGCGGCAGCTCAGCTCGCTCGTCGGGCGCGAACAGCTGGTCACCGACGTGGCCGAGCTGGTCCGATCGGATCGGTTGGTGACGCTGTGCGGCGTCGGCGGGGTCGGGAAGACTCGGTTGTCCCTCGAGGTCGGCGCCGAGCTGGCGAGCGAGTTCCCGGACGGCGTGTGGATCGTCGAGCTGGCTGCCGTCGGGGACGGCTCCGCCATCCCGGCGGCGATCGCCACGGCGATGGGCATCACGCCGCAGGGCGACGTGCCGCTGCTCGACACCGTTGCCGAGGCCCTGGCCGGCCAGCGACTGCTGCTGCTCCTCGACAACTGCGAGCACGTCCTGAGCGGCGCGACGCAGGCCGTCGAGTCGATGCTGAGCCGGCGCCGGGAACCTCAAGATCGTGGCGACGTCACGCGAGCCGCTCGGCCTCGCCGGTGAGATGGTCGTGACGGTGAGCCCGCTCACCGTGGACGGCGGGATCACGTCCGACGCCGTCACCCTGTTCGTCGATCGGGCCCGTGCCGTCCGACCCAACTTCGAGGTCCAGGATCCGACGGACGCGGCGGCGGTGACCGAGATCTGCGAGACCGTCGACGGCCTGCCGCTCGGGATCGAGCTGGCGGCGGCCCGCATGGCCGCCATGAGCGCGGTCGAGGTCCGGGATCGGCTGGCGGACCGCTTCCGCCTGCTGCGGGGCACGACGCCCGGACCAGAGCGCCAGCTCACCTTGCGTCACGCTGTCGAGTGGTCCTACGACTTGCTGAGCGAGAGCGAGCGGGCGCTGCTGCGGACGATCTCGGTGTTCGCCGGCGGGTTCGATCTGCGCCAGCATCGGAGCCGTCGGCCGAGAGCGGTGACGAGATCGAGGTGCTGCAGACGCTCGATTCCCTCGTGCGGAAGTCGCTCGTCATCGCCGACCTCTCGGCCCCGCGCACGCGCTACGGCATGTTCGAGACGATCCGGCAGTTCGCCGTCGACCGCTTGACGGACAACGGCGACGCCGAGGCCACGCGCGACCGGCATGCGGCGTTCTTCGCTCACCAGGCGGCCGCCCACTGGGACCACTGGAACGGGCCCCGCTGGCGTGAGGCGGTCGACTGGGTCGAGGTCGAGCTGGGCAACCTGCGCTCGGCGTTCCGATGGGCCGCGGCCCGCAACCACGTCGAGGTGGCGACCGACATCGCCGCCCACGCCGCGCTGATGGGGTTCTCGGTCCAACTCTTCGAGACCCTGTCGTGGGCCGAGGAACAGATCGAGGCC
Organism: uncultured Acidimicrobiia bacterium; assembly: GCA_963774125.1. GTDB lineage: Bacteria > Actinomycetota > Acidimicrobiia > Acidimicrobiales > Ilumatobacteraceae > JALZMG01. The sequence goes on along the minus strand of CAVZDR010000005.1, from coordinate 665,309 downwards.
GCCGCGGCCGCCGACGTGCCGCGTCTGCCCCGTCTCTACACCGGCGCCGGCTACGCCTGCTTCGCCGGCCGGCCCGACGCCGCTCGTCGAGAACGCCCATCGCGCCACCGAGCTCGAGGACGCCGGCGGCTACGACCCGTGCGAGCCGGGCTACTCGATGTTCGTCGAAGCCCTCGGCCAGGTCTACTGCGGCGACCTCGACCGCTACGTCGAGCTGACCGGCGAGGTGGTCCGGCGCTACGGCGCGACGCGGGGGTACGGCCTGGCGTCGTACGTCGACGGGCTCCAGTCGGCGGGACGGGTCGAGGAGGCACTGGCGCTCACCGAGCAATCGGTCGCCGCCGCCCGCGACCTCGGCAACCCGTACTGGATCTCGTACGCGCTCTGGATCGCCGGCATGGCGTTCTCTCGGGCCGACGCCCGCCGGGCCCTGGCGGCGTGGGACGAAGGCGTGGCCTTCGTGCGGGAGCACCGGGTCCAGTTCTTCGAAGGTTTCCTGGCGCGCGACGCGGCGCGGCTGCACACGTCCGACGGTGAGCCGGAGGCGGCGCTCGTCCTCTTCGGCGAGGCGATCGCGGCGTTCCATCGCGCCGGCAACGTCCCGCAGCTCGTCATCACGCTGGCCAGCGTGCCGGCGTTGTTCGAACGGCTCGAGCGCTTCGACGCCGCCGCCACGCTGCTCGGTGCGATGTCACAGCAGCCGTCGAGCTTCCACCACGTGCCCGAGCTGGCCGACATCAGCGGCCCGCGTCAGCGCACGCCTCGGCGCGCGGGCGGCGGAGCTCGAAGCGACCGGCGCCGGCCTTCGACCTCGACGACGCTGCGGTCTACGCCCGCCAGCAGATCGACGCCGCCCGGCGTGATCCGACGCCGCGGGAGCGTCCGGCGCGTCCGGGTGGTCTGAGCCGGCGCGAGCTCGAGGTGCTCCGCCTGGTGGCGGCCGGGCGCACGTCGCACGAGATCGCCGCCGAGCTGTTCATCTCGACGCGGACCGCCGAGCACCACATCGCCAACATCTACACGAAGATCGGCGTGTCGAACCGGGCCGCGGCGACGCGCTGGGCGGTGACGCACCGCGTGGTCGAGGACGCCGTCGCTGGCTGAGCCCGGCGCTCGGCCGACACCTACCCACGCAAATGGGTAGATCTACCGATGCCTCTGACCTGGGCGTTTCCCGACAATGACGCCGCACCCGCCATCCGGTGGGCGAACGAGATCCACGTGATCCGAACGAAGGGGAATGTCATGCTTCTGGCCACGACGACCGTCGAGAACGTCGACCGGTTCCTGGAGGTGTTCGGCACCACGGGCGCCGACAAGCGAGCCGTGCACGGCTCGAAGGGCTCGACCGTGTTCCGCGACCCGACCGAGGAGAACCGGGTCTGGGCCCTGTTCGACTGGGACGAGCAGGGCTGGCAGGCCTTCGTGTCCGACCCCGAGGTTCCGCCGATCCTCAAGGCGGCCGGTCATCTCGGCAAGCCCCAGTCCGCAGCGCTGCTCGGCACGTACCGGGCGTAGGAGAGGCGGACCGATGACCAGCACGATCGATCGGCCGGCACGTGTCGGTGTCATCACCGACCAGACCGGCGCCCTCTCCTTCATGGGCATCGCCAACGTGAACGTGGCGAAGATGGTCATCGACGACATCAACTCGCGGGGCGGTCTGCTCGGCCGCCCCGTCGAGTTGTTCGTCGAGGACAGCGCCACCGACGACGAGGTGGCCCGGGCCGCCGCCGGCCGACTCGTGGCCGCCGACGTGGACGTCGTCGTGGGCGGGATCTACAGCTCGACCCGCCAGGCCATCAAGGGCCCCGTGGTCGACGAGGCCGGCAAGCTCTACATCTACCCCGAGCAGTACGAGGGGCAGGAATCCCATCCGCTGATCTTCTGCACCGGCCCGGTGCCGGCCCAGCAGGTCGAGCCGTTCTTCCCGTGGCTGATGGAGCAGACGGGCGCGTCGCGGTTCTACATGCCGTCGGCCGACTACATCTGGCCGCACACGATGAACAAGAAGGTGCGCGAGGTCGTGAACGCTCGCGGCGGCGAGATCGTCGGCGAGGAGTACTTCCCGCTCGACCACATGGAGTACGAGCGGGTCGTGGCCGACATCATGGCGTCGGGCGCCGACGTCGTGTTCAACACCATCGTCCCGCCCGGGCTGACGCCGTTCCTCGCCCAGCTCCACGACGCCGGCTTCATGGCTCGCGGCGGGAAGCTGGTGTGCACGTACTTCGACGAGAACTTCCTCAACCTCGTACCGGCCGAGCACGTCGAGGGCCTGTACGGCTGCCTCGACTACTACCGGGACGTCCAGGACCCGTTCAGCATCGACCTGCTCAACCGGTACGAAGCCCGCTACCCGGGCAGCGCGATGTTCACCGCCGGGTCGGCCTGCACCGGCACCTACCGGGCCCTCAAGATGTGGGAGTCGGCGGTCAACGAGGCGGGGTCGCTGCAACAGCACGACGTCATCGCCGCCCTCGACCACGCCCGCATCCCGCAGGGACCCGGTGGGCCGGCCGAGATGGTGCCGGGCCAGCACCACGTGCGGATGAACATGTACATCGCCCAGTCGCAGGGCGGCACGTTCAAGGTCGCTGAAGAACCTCGGCCACATCGACCCGAACGAGCCCGAGGTCCCGATCGGCTGAACGCCACGGCGTGGCGGGATCTGGTCCGCCGGCATCCGTCGATGGTGCCGGCGGACCGGCGCGTCCGCCGTGCAAGGTGTCACACCTGTCGCTGTCACGGACACCGGCACTCGACCGTCAGCGTGTCGTGCTCGAGCAACACACTCCCGATGCGAGGTCGTCGGCGAACCAGCGCATGGTGGACGACCTGGCGGCGACGACAACGGTCCGCACGCAACGGTCGTCATCGAGTTGGCGTGGCGATGCGGCCGTCTACTGGATGGTGGGCTTCGCCGCGATCCACGCGGCCGGCGCCGTCGCCGCCGCGCTCGACGTCGGCCCGTACATCGGCCTGGGCGCGGTGCTCGTCAACGTGTTCTACACCGTCTTGCCGCTGGTCGGAGCGCTCCTGACCGACGCCATCGTCCACCCGGGCCGTCGACGGCTCCCGGCGCGGGTCGTCGATCTTGGGGCCGCCGTCGGAGTCGTGCTCCTGCCGTTGGTCGGTGCACTCGGGATCGTCCACCAGATCGGCTGGTTGATCGGCAGCAGTGAACAGAACGTCGCCGAGGCGGCATTCGAGCTCTACGTGATCGCCGGCGCGTTGCTCTACACCCCGATTGCGACCGCCCACCTCCGCACGCCGAGGTCCCAGAGGACCCGGCGGCAGCCGACAGCGCCGCGGCCGGCGCGTCCTGTATCCCGCGCGATCACCGTTACCGCATTGGGACTTCCTCGTGCGCGAGCTCATGGGGATGCGGCCGCCCGCCTATCGTCCCACGCCGATCGCCATCGGCCCCGAGTTGCTCGGCGAGCTGTTCACATGAGTGGCACCGCCGACGTGGGGTCAGCTGACCGCCGGCGTCAAGGCGCCAGGCCCGAACGAAGGAGCGGCCAATGACCGAAACGTTCGTCCACACGAACGGTGTCGAGCTGTGCACCGAATCGATCGGCGACGCTGCCGATGAGACGATCCTGATGATCCACGGCGCCACGGCGTCGATGATCCAGTGGCCCGATGGGTTCTGCCACTTGCTCGCCGACGGTGATCGGCACGTGATCCGCTACGACAACCGGGACACCGGTCGCTCGACGAGCTACCCGACCGGCGAGCCCGGATACGACCTCTACGACATGGCCGGCGACGCCATTGCCATCCTGGACGACTACGGCATCGACGTCGCACACATCCTCGGGATGTCGCTGGGCGGTTTCATCGCGCAGCTCGTCGCGCTCGACCATCCCGACCGAATCAAGACGATGACGTTGATCTCGACGTCCCCGCAGGGTCCCGACGAAGCAGACCTCAGCTCGATCGAGCCGGCGGTCTTCGACCACTTCATGGGGGCCGCCGAGCTCGACTGGAGCAACATCGACGCCGTCTCGGTATTCCGGCTCGAAGCAGCGCGGCTGCTCGTCGGCAGCGCCCACGAGTTCGACGCGGACTTCATCCGCGACCAGATCGAGCGCGACATCCAGCGGACGGTCAACCTGTCCAGCCAGTCCGTCAACCACGCGCTCGTCGACATGGGCCCCCGCTACCGCGAGCGGCTCGGATCGCTCAGCGTCCCAACGCTCGTCATCCACGGCACCGACGACCCGATCATGCACTTCGATCACGCCGAGGCGCTGCTCACGGAGATCCCCGGGGCAACGTTGCTGACCCTCGAGGGTGTCGGCCACGAGCTGCCGCCGCAGGAGTGGAGGACGATGACCGACGCGATCCTCGAACACACCGCCAGGCAACGACGGTGATGTGGCCGGTCCGACGGCGCCAGCTTCGAGCTAGGCGGTGAACGCGCTGTGCAGCGGGTAGTAGGTGCGGGTCGGCACGATCTCGGGCGGCAGGGTCGGCTTGACGTTGCCGTCGAACCATGCCTGGCCGTCTGCCTCGGTCTCCCAGATCTCGACCACCCGCCACCCTCCGTCTGGATGTGGCCCGCCCGAGTGGGCGATGAAACCTTTCGCCGCCATCATTCGCGGCTTCATCTGCTCGACCAGCCCGCCGTAGATCTCCTCGGTGAGATTCGGCACGTCACCGATCATGAGCACCGCCATGGTCACCCCCTCAGGTCGTCCGACGACGCTACACCGGGCGAAGTTGGGTGAGCGCCAGTCCAATCCGGCTGGAGTCGCGATCGGGCCGCCAGGGTGAGCAATCTGGCGCTCGTGCGGATGGACTACGACGCCGAACTGCGCATCCACAATGCGAGATTGCGGCGCATCTACGACATCGGTCTCGACGACTCCGTGGTCGACATCGGATGCGGGACTGGTCAAACCACGCGCAATGCCGCGCGCTCGGCGGTCGTTGGCGGCGTGTTGGGGGTGGACACCTCCGCTCGAGCGATCGAGCGCGCCCGCGAGCTCGCGGCCGGAGAGGGACTCCACAACGTCACGCACGCCGTCGCGGACGCCCAGGTCCACTCGTTCGACGACGAGGCGTTCGACGTCGCCATCAGCAGGTTCGGGACGATGTTCTTCGCCGAGCCCGCGTCCGCTTTCCGCAACATTGCAAGAGCTCTGCGCCCCGGCGCACGCCTCGTCATGATGGTCTGGCAAGACCGCGCTCGTAACGAGTGGGCGGTGTCGATCGGCAACGCGCTCGCCGCGGATCAGGCGTCGCCGCCACCTCCCACCGATGCGATGGACAGCGTTCTCGCTGGGTGACCCAGCCGCCGTCACCACGATCCTCGATGAAGCTGGGTTCGTCGCGTTCGTCGTTCACCGACGTTCACGAGCCCGTGTACTACGGCCGAGACGTCGCGACGGCGCTCGAGTGGGTGCGCGGTTTCACCACCGTGACGGAGACGCTGCAACATCTCGACCCGGCATCGCGGGAGCAGGCGCGCGACCGACTCATTCGGACGCTCGAAGCCCACACACGTGGCGACGGTGTTTGGCTCGACTCGCGGGCATGGATCGTCACCGCGCGCCGAGCCTGATGCATCCGGTTGCGGGCGCGCGGTCCCCCTCGGCAGTCAGTTGTCCATCCGCTGGATCGTCATGCTGGATCTCCTTGGTGCTCGGAAGGCCATGGTGGCCGCATCCGTCCTGGAGACGGAGCCGCCGAGCCGTTCTCGACATCCCTCGCAACGCCCTTCTCGGAACCTCTCGCGCACCCGAGGAGCAGTCGTCAGATCGCGTTCGTGGCGCTGCGCCAGGGCGCTCGCCACTCGGGCGCCGGCCATGGCTCCGTGACGTAGATGCGCTCGCGGGAGACGCGGTCTCCGCGGAACTCGAGCACCGCGACCCCGAGCATCCACGGGCCGCCGTCGTAGCGGACCGAGAGCTCACGAACCCAAACGTCCCCGCATCCGCTGATGCGCCGGATCTGGAAGTCGACCGCGCCCGGATACTGGGAGCGCCACTCTCGGAAGTTCTCGACCCCTTCGAAGCGCTCACCCGACTGGGGGAACTCGAGAACGGCGTCATCGTGGTACAGCTCGTGCGAGCGGATCGGGTCGGTGATCAGCTGGATCTGGTGCTCGATCGCAGCTCGTCGGTCCTCGTCGGTGAACTCTGGTTCCACGAGGCCCAGCGTGACGGACCCATCGGCGCCGCGCTTGGAGACGCTTTGAATTCCACGTGGAGCCGCGACGGCGTCGTCGCAGGTCGGCGGTTCAGCCGCGCGCCGACGGCGCCGGTTCGTCGAATTCGTCGTGGCGGCGGTACCAGAACGACGTCGGCGCCTGCGGCCAGCCCTCCGGGACGTCCTCGCCCTCGGATTGTTCGCCGTACGGGGTGAGCGCCAACAGGCTCCAGATGCTCCCGATGGTCTGGACCATCGGCCCGTGCTGCAGGAAGTAGGTGCGATACACGTCGTCGCCGGCGCGCAGGAACACGTTGAGACCGAACCACTCGTCGACGCCGAAGTCCGCCGAGAAGCGGTCGGTGCAGATCGTGTACCACGGCACGTCGGACCAACCCATCCGCTCGGCGTATCGGCGTAGGTTCGCGTGAGGCGCCGGCGACGCCATCGCGAAGGTGATGTCGCGAGCGTGCACCGAGCCGAGGATTGGAATGCCGTCGGCGACGGACGAACATCCGGCGCACCCGGCGTCGGGCCAGCCGCCGACGCCCTCCTCGAAGTAGAACCGGTACAGGATGAGCTGGCTGCGCCCGTCGAACAGGTCGGCCAGCGACCGCTCCCCGTCCGGTCCCTCGAAGCGGTAGTCGTGCTCGACCCGCACCATTGGCATGCGTTTGCGGGCGGCGGCAAGTTCGTGCATCGCCTCGGCGACCGCTTCTTCTCGCTCGGTCATGGCCGCCAGGGCCACGTCCCATTCGGACTGACTGACGACAGGAGGGCGAGCGAGCGTCATGGCCGCCGCGTACCCGGACCGCCGTCGACAGAATCAGCGATCGCGGTCGGCGTCAGGCGGCTCGGCCGGCGGTTCCCAGATGAGCTCGGCCACGTCGATGAGAAGTCGTTCGGGTCGAACTTCGCCGGTGCCGACGCACACCACGTCGTTCAACCAGCGATAGCGCTCCTCATCGCTCACGTGCGTGAGCCAGCACACGATCTGGCGAGCTCCTGGCGGTACGCACGGCCGTATCCGCCGCACTGGAACAGCACGGTCGCACCGTCCTCGGTGGAGATGGCGCCGTGGAAGTCCGGACAATAGGTGCCGTCGCCGCGACGAAGCGGATGGTTCACGCCGCGCAGCGGGCCGCTGATCCGCCCCTCGCACCGGCCCTCGGCAAGGAACAGGTGTTGGCCCTCCGTGCTGTCGGTCGCCAACGCGACGCTCCATGCCTGCGGATAGGTGAAGACCATCCGATACAGCGGAGCGAGTCGCACCGCACCAGTTGACCACCGCTGGCGGTTTCCGCTCTTCGCGGACTTTGAGCCCGTCGTAGCGCGTTCGTGACCAGCGCCACAGCGAACGGCCGCCGATCGCGATGAGATCGTGCGCGGCACGGCGTCGACAACGGCATGCTCGCGACGACCGCTCCCGTGGCCACGGAAGTCCCGGACGGGATGGCGACGTTCCGCCGCCTGTTGGTCAACACGCTGGTCTCCGGTGTCACCAGCTCCTTCCTCTGGTTCGCCCTGACGTTCTGGGTGTACCTGGAGACCGGTTCGGTCGTCGCCACCGCCGTGATCGGCGCGGCCTTCGCCCTGTCGTCAGCGGTCTTCGGCCCCGCCTACGGGACCTACGTCGACACTCACCGCAAGCACGCTGCGATGGTGTTGTCGACGTCGGTGTCGGCGGCGTGCTTCGCCATCGCCGCCCTGCTGTTCATGGCGGTCGACGAGGCGCACCTGCTGGACATGGGCCGCCCCTGGTTCTGGGTGCTCGTCGGTGTCAGCCTGCTGGGCTCGGTCGCCGGCCAGATGCGCGGCATCGCGCTGTCGACGTGCGTGACGCTGCTCGTCCCTGAGCGGCTCCGTGATCGCGCCAATGGCATGGTCGGTACCGTCACGGGGATCTCCTTTGCCGTCACGTCGGTGTTCTCCGGCCTCGTGATCGGCCACCTGGGGATGGGCTGGGCGATCTACGGCTCGCTCGCTCTGACAGTCGTCGCCCTCGCCGATCTCGTCCGCCTCCGTGTGCCCGAGCCGGCGCCGGACCGATCCGGCAGCGACGGCGCCCGGATCGACATCCGTGGGGCGATCGAGGCGATCCGCGCCGTGCCAGGGCTGTGGATGCTGATCGGGTTGGCGGCGTTCAACAACCTGCTCGCCGGCGTCTTCATGTCCCTGACCGACGCCTACGGCCTGTCACTCGTGTCCGTGGAGACCTGGGGGCTCCTGTTCGGCTTCATCAGCTTGGCGTTCATCGCCGGCGGCATCGTGGTGGCCAAGGTCGGGCTCGGCCGCAGTCCGCTGCGGGTCATCCTGGTCGGCAACCTCGTGAACTGGACCACCTGCGTCCTGTTCCCGGTGTGGGACTCGATCATCCCGCTCGTCCTCGGCATGACCGTGTGGTTGGCCCTGATCCCGGCGATCGAGGCGGCCGAGCAGACGGTGCTGCAGCGGGCGATCCCGTTCGAGCGCCAGGGCCGCGTGTTCGGCTTCGCCCAGCTCGTGGAGAACGCCGCCGCCCCCGTCACCGCCCTGGCGATGGGCCCGCTGGCCGAATCCGTGTTCATGCCTTCCGCCGACGACGGCTGGATCGCCGACACGATCGGCTCGTGGTGGGGGACCGGCGCGGCTCGCGGCCTCGCTGTGATGTTCACGCTGGCTGGGCTGGTCGGTGTCGTCGTCACCGTGCTCGCCCTCGGCTCTCGCGCCTATCGCCGGCTGGCGAAGACGGTCGACGAGGCCGTCTCCAGCGACGGCCGCGAGGACGACGCCCCCGAGGCGCCGTGCCTCGTCCCGCAGGCGGCGTGACCATCGCTGCGTCGTCGCGCTGAGCTCCCACCAGCATCTCGCTCAGCGACGTCACGGCTCAGCACACCGACGGCACGCCAGGGCACACGAATGTCACGCCATTCCTCATGCAGAGGAGTGGCGGTACCGATCACCAATCGACGTCGCCGGTTCTCGCGTTCATCCCCCACTCACACAAGGAGAACAGACATGAACATGCGCCGATTGATGATCGGGGCGTTGGTCCTCAGCGCCCCGCTCCTGCTCGGAGTCGTGTCGTCGTCACCGGCCGAGGCAGACAGCGTCGCTGCTGGGTCGGTGAGCGCGGCGGCAACCAGCGCGACCGCTGTGGGTTACGACATCACGATCCACACGGCCAACGTCCCCTATGCCGGAACGGACGGCGACATCTGGCTTCGCGTGAACGGCACCAACGGGTCGACGCAGTACTGGCTGCTGGACGACTCCGCGGACAACTACGAACGGAACCGGACCGACCACTTCGTCCGTTCGGGCGTCAACGTCGGCCTGATCCGCTCGGTGACGATCTATTTCAACCCGCTGGGCGGTGCGAACGCCGAATGGCTGCCGGATCGGGTCACGGTCAACGGCATCACCTTCTCGAACTCGACCTGGTTCTTGAAGGGTGCGCCCACCTACCGGACGCTGAGCGCATGACGGCTGGACGGTGATGTGCGGCCGGTCTGCTCGGACCGGCCGCACCTGCGCGGTCGCTGGCGTCGAACTCGTCAGCCTGTCCACGGGTTGCGATCGTGACCGACGACCAGCTCGCCGACGTGCACGTGGTCGGGTTGGTCGAGCAGCCAGAGGACGGCACGGGCGACGTCGACGGGTGTCAGCATCCGGGCCAGCACCTCCGCCGGCTGCGGATCGCCGGTCACGTCCCACCAGTCCGTCGCCACGCTCGCCGGGCACACCACGTGGACCCGTACGCCGGTATCGCGCAGCTCCTCTTGGAGCGACAGCGAGAAGCCGTGCAGTCCCCACTTCGCCGCGCAGTAGGCCGTGCGGTTGGCCTCGGCGCCCTTGGCGGCGATCGACGAGATCTGCACGATTCGCCCGCTGCCGTTGGCCAACATGGTCGGCAGCACGGCGCGCGACATCAGATACGGCCCGGTGAGGCAGCTGCCGATCGTCGCTTCCCACATCTCGTTGGTCAGGTCGATGAGCGGCGTCGGGGGTCCGTAGCCGGCCGCGTTGACGAGCACGTCGATGTTGCCGAAGCGCTCCGTGGCCGCATCCACGGCTGCGGACGCGGTGGCCGGCGATGCCACATCGCCGGCGACCGTCACGACATCCGTGCCGGTCGCCCGAAGAACCGTGGCGAGCTCATCGAGGCGTTCGATCCGTCGAGCGGTCAGTACGAGGCGGGCCCCACGCCCGCCCAACGTGAGCGCGAGCTCTCGACCGATGCCACCACTGGCGCCGGTCACGATGGCGACGCTGCCATTGAGGTTCATGTCGCCTCCTTAGTCGTCGCGGTACGACATTTCGGACAGCTTTCGCCGTGTGATTGCCTCGCGACCGCCACACCGGGCACCAGTGAGGAGAGCACGATGACGAACGTTCCGCCGAGCGCAGCAACTTCCCGCTGGCAGTACCGGACCTTGCGGTTCGAGACGGGGCGCGAGTTCGAGGAGAGCGCTGAGCAAGTGCTCAACCAACTCGGCGCGGACGGCTGGGACGTTTCAGGCTTCGTTCGGTTCGAGATGGGTCGGGAGAACGGCTATCGGGTGATCCTGAAGCGCCCGTGCTGAGCCTCGGGACCGCAGTGACGAGCGGAGGGCTGCTGACGCCGTCCGGTCTTCGGGTGTCAGAACACGAACCGGGTCGGTTCGAACTGGTCGGACGCGGAGAAGGCGAAGGCCCGAACCGGTGTCAGCTCGTAGACCCGGAACGGGGGACCGCCCGACGTTGGCGCCGCGTAGGGCGCGTCGAGCTCATCCCCTGCGACGGTGGTGGGCCAGTTGTAGACGTCGCGGAATGCGATCGACGCCCGCTCCAGGTCTTGCTGCTCCGTCAGCCGGACCGGGTGGGCATCGACCGTGAGGTGCGTGGTGCCGAGGTCGAGTGCCAGCGAGCACTGGTCGCCGGTGTCGAGGTGACGCGACTTGACGGCGGTGGCGTTCGAGGCGACGACGAAGGACGTGCCGGTTCACGCAGCGAACACAGGCCGAGTGTGGACACCATCATCGGTGCGCAGGCTCAGCCAGACGATGGACTCCCCGCTCCTGAGGCGCTCCTCCACCTCCGGCCAGGCGGCCGCGGATTTGCCCTTCGCCTGCTCGGCGCCGGTTCCGGTTCCGGCACGGGGGATGGTCTCGCGCTTCGGGTTGGAAGGCATGGGGATGAGACTGGCCGACTCGGCCGAAGTCATCGCCCAACAAGCCAGCCGGGCGGGCCGGGTTGATCAGCTGCCGGCGATGCAGAACTGGTTGCCGTCAGGATCGGCGAGCGTGACCCAGAAGAAGTCGCCGGCGTTGCGCTTGCCGAGACTCGTCGCTCCGGCCTCGATCCATCGCGCCACCTCGGCGTCGAGATCACTGTCGGTATGGATGTCGAGATGAACCTTGTTCTTGCCGGGCGTCGGATCGTCGACCCGCTGGAAGGCGAGCTGGGTCGGGAGGCTGCCGCCGGCGACGATCACGAAGAACCCATCCATGTTGGCCGTGATCGCGGCACCGAACCGCTCCGCCCACCAACTGGCCAGCGCCTCGGGATCGGTGCTGTCGAACGTGATGGAGGCGATGCTGAGGGTCACGGCCGCAGGATGCCACCTGCGTCGACATCGGCCCGTAGCGGCGCGATCTGTGCGCTCGCGCCCAGTTCCGCTGCCCCGCACCTCGATCCACTGAGCGACACTGATGGGGTGGCGGCGGACACCGATCGCGACGGGCCGATGGATGACGTGTCGGGCGCCGCGCTCGAGGAGGCCGCCCGGGCTCGACACGCGGCCGGCGATCACCGGGAAGCACTGGAGCTCTACGAGGCCGCGTTCGGGCGATACCGCGAGGAAGGTGACCTCGCGTCCGCGGCGCGAGCGGCACGCACCGTTGGCTGGTTCCGCGGGTGGGTGTTCGGGGAGTGGGCCGTGTACCAGGGTTGGTCGGGTCAGGCACTGACGCTTCTCGAGCGTGTCGCCGACGACAGCGCAACCGGATGGCGGCTGTGCGAGCTGGCGCGACGGGGTAGCGATCTCGACACGCAGCGCGGTCAGTACGTCGAGGCGATCGCGCTGGCTCGCCGGGCGGGCGACGACGACCTCGAGTGCGAGGCCACTGCGTCGCTCGGGATCATGCTCGTGTTCTCAGGGCTGGTGCAGGAAGGGATGGAGCACCTGGATCGCGGCGCTCGCTGCCATCTGCGGTGGCGGAGTGCAGGAACTGCCGGTGCTCGAGGGCTGCTTGTGCGGGCTGCTGAACGCGTGCGAGCGAACCCAAGACGTCGACCGCGCGGAGCAATGGCTGCGCGCCGCGGAGCCGGTCATCCGAAAGGGAAACCTGGTGGCAGTCGGTGGTCACTGCCGTGCCCACTACGCAGGCGTCCTCGTCAACGCCGGGCGCTGGGACGCTGCGGAGACCGAGCTCCGTAGCGCCGTTCAGCTACTCGCGGATCGCGACGCGCTGCGCGACTCGGCGCTGTGCCGACTGGCGGACCTTCGCCTCCGTCAGGGGCGCATCGAACAAGCCGCCGCACTGCTGGCTGACCTGGAGTACCACGACGACGCCATCGCCCCACTCGCCCGGCTGCAACTCGCGATGGACCGGCCCCGGGTCGCAATCGAGCTCGTCGACCGCTACTTGTCGGTCGGCGGCCGACCTGACTACGTCGAGGGGCCGCTGCTCGCTGTCTCGGTCCAGGCTCACCTGGCCCTTGGGGAGATCGACGCCGCGAACCGCTGCCGGGATCGACTTGCCGCCCTCGCCGTGGCGCAGTCCACCCCTGCGCTGCACGGGTTGGCCGCCCTCGCCAGCGCGCAGGTGTGCGTCGCCACCGGCAACGGCGACGCTCGGTCGTGCTGGCATGAAGCGATCACGTATTTCGGCTCCGCCAAGATGCCGCTCGAACGGGCGACGGCCCGGCTCCAGCTGGCCCGGCTCAGCGCGGATGATCGAGCCGACGTGGCGGTCTCCGAGGCGTCGGCCGCCTTCCGGGACCTCAGCGAGCTCGGCGCTCTTCGCGCCGCCGACGAAGCCGCTGCCCTCCTTCGCTCGCTCGGCGCTCCGGTCCCTCCCGGCCCGAAGCGCGGTGCCGGGTTGACCAGGCGCGAGGAAGAGGTACTCGAGCTGCTTGGCCACGGTCTCACCAACACCGAGATCGGTGCCCGTCTGTTCATCAGCTCCAAGACCGTGGAGCACCACGTGGGCCGGGTGCTTGTCAAGCTGGCGGTGCGGTCCACGCGCGGAAGCCGCCGCCCACGCGGCTCGCACCGGAAATGAGGGGTGGAGGTAGGGGCCACCCCCGATGTTCCGAGACCGCTCGCGTGTGACGTTCGTCCCGGAACACCTGATGCGACCCGAGAGGAACCCCACCATGCCGACCTTCAACGCCGTCGCCATCGACACCGCCAACCCCGAGCAGTTCGCCGCCTGGAACGGTCACGAGGGCGAGCACTGGGCTGCCAACGCCGACCGCTTCGAGCGCATCGGCTCGGCGATCTGGCAGCGACTCCTCGACCGCAACCTGATCGGTCGCGCCGATCACGTGCTCGACATCGGCTGTGGCACCGGCGGATCGAGCCGCGACCTCGGGCATGTCGCCGTCGACGGACGCGTGGTCGGCGTCGACCTCTCCGCACCGATGCTCGCCGTTGCCGCGCTCCCGCAGCGAGGCCGACGGACTCACGAACGTCGAGTTCCTGCATGCCGACGCCCAGATCCATCGCTTCGATCCCGGTGGGTCCGACGTCATGCGTCAGCTCCTTCGGCGCGATGTTCTTCGCCGACCCGGTCGCCGCGTTCACGAACCTTGGATCGGGGCTCCGTTCCGACGGGATCGCCGCCCTCCTCGTGTGGCGGGACCTTGACCGCAACGAATGGATCACGGCCATTCGCGCCACGCTCGCGGTCGGTCGCGACCTGCCCGTGCCGCCGCCGGATGCGCCCACGCCGTTCTCGCTGGCCGATCCGGCGCGGGCTCGGACGATCCTCGCCGCCGCCGGTTTCGAAGCGGTCGAGCTGGAGCCGGTCGAGGAAGCGATGATGTTTGGAACCGACGCCGACGACGCGTACACGTTTCTGCGGACGATGGGCATCGTCGAATGGCTCACCAAGGACCTCGACCCCGCCGGTCGCGCCGAGGCGCTCGCCCGTCTGCGCGCGACCGTCGAGGCCCACGAGCAACCTGACGGCGTCAGCTTCGGCTCCTCGGCATGGCTGATCACCGCCCGAGGAGGTGGTCACTGGTGATCAGCGGAGCAGCACGGCTTGCACGGTGGTGGTGAGCCAGCGGCGGTAGTCGTCGTTGCTCCAGCCTCGATCGACGGTGAGCTGTTGGTGGACTTCCGGTGAGCCGATGGTCCACAGGATGTCGGCGGCTTTGCCGGTGTCGAGGCTGGGGTCGAGGTCGCCGGTGGCGGCGACGGCGTCGATGATCCGTTGGTAGTCGCGCCGTCGCTGCTCGTTGGCGGTGTGCGCGATCTCGCGCAATTCGGGCTCCCCGGCGCGCCCTGCGACGAGCACGGTGGCAAGCAGTGGGCCGATACGGATGAGGATGTCCGTGGATGCCTCGGCGAAGGCAGCCAGGATCGATGCGCCGGAGCTGGCACGCAACGCCCTTTGCATCGTCGGGCGGTCGATCAGTGCGATCGGCTCGTCGTCGCCGGCGACGGCGGTGCCGAGGACCTGGCGGACGAGCTCGGGCTTGTTGCCGAACCCCTTGTACACGGTCTCGACGGAGACCCCCGCAGCGCTCGCGACGGCGGCCATCGTGGTGGCGCTGTAGCCGTTGGCGACGAGCAGCTCGTGGCCGGCCCGCAAGATCGCGGTGCGTCTGGCGGTGGCTTCGGTGCGGCGGCCGGTGTTGTCGTAGCGCCGTCGTGGGGGGTTGACCTCGACCATCCTTTTCCTTACAGTCATCTTGTCTTGAATACAGGAACCTTGTCAACAATACTTGGCGCATCCCATGACCGTCACCACCCCCACCGTCGCCGCCGAGGTCGCCGTGGCCTCGATCAAAGCGCTCGAATCACTGGACGTCGCCGCTATCTGGGCCACCACCCATCCCGAGGCGGTCAACCGTGAGGCCGACGCCGAACCGCTGCCGTGCAGACAGCCCGGACCGGAGGGCTTCTTCGCCACCGCCGAGTGGTTGCACAACCTGGCCGAGGACATCACCTGGGACATCCACGAAGTGATCGCTCAGGGGGACTTGGTGGCCGTGCACACCACGATGCGCGGGCACCAGAGCAACCCACACACGATCTACGACCCGGCCGGACACCCAGCCCAGATCATGCCCAACCACGGCCGTCCGTTCGCCGTCACCCAGACCCACTGGTTCGGCATGCGTGACGGCCTCGTGGTCGAGCACTGGGCAAATCGCGACGATCTCGGCATGGCCGTCCAGCTCGGCTGGTTCGGTCCGTAGCTCATGCCCTGTCGACGGGGGCGCTGAGAAGCGGGCAATCTGTACTCGCCGTCGCGAACGCGGAACGGCCGCACGCGAGGGGAGGAACGGATGGTCCGCAACCCAGACCACATCACCATCGCGGTCGCAAATCCTGCGAGTGCGATCGAGTTCTTCGAGTTGCTCGGCTTCCGCAAGGGACACGTCGCGATGATCGATGGAGGTGCGCCGGCGACGTACATGGGCATGCCGGACATGAAGGCCGAGCACATCACGCTCGTGCTGGAGGATGCTGCACCTCGGTTCGAGATCCAGTTGCTGGTGTTCGATCCGGTCCCGGGCGCCGACCCCGGTGAGCATCCGACGAACCTCCGGCGGCGTGGCTACAACCACCTCGCGTTTCGCGTCGACGACATTGCTGCCACGACGGCTCATCTGGAGGCCAACGGGGTGAAGATGCTGAGCGAGGAGATGGACTACATCAGCCGCCGGCTCCGGTTCTTCGAAGGTCCTGAAGGGATCACCCTCGAGCTCGTGGAGTGGGTCGATTCGGGCGACGCTCAGCGCGGAGCCGGTTGACGAAGCGGGTGACGAGCGGCAGCTCAGCCGCTGCCGTCGGACGTGACGTCGCCCTGCTCGAGTCTCACGACCGCATCGACCTCGAGCCGGAACCGGCCTCGACCAGTGGTCTCGATGCGCATCGGCAACTCCCGCTCGGCGAGGCGCCGCTTGAGCAGGATCAGCCGGCTCTCGAAGTTGTCGCGGTAGCCGGGAAGCTGCAGCGCGGGGTCGAGGCGCAGCTCCTTGTTCGTGAACTCGCTCTGTCCGCGGGCGTGAGCGTTCAGCAGCAGCCACAGCAACCGGCCGGCAACACCCTTGATGAGGTAGTCACCGTTGACGAACACGCTGCCGTCGACGGCGTAGAACCGCACCCGGGCGTCGGCAGCGACCCGCGACGCTCCGCTCGCCGGTCCGGTGGCGACCGGCTGATCGATCGCATCGAGGCGCTCCTCCGAGCGGATCGCCTCGATGGTGGTCGCCACCAGACGCGGCAACGATCGAGAGCATGGCCTCGCTCTGCTCGTCGAACGCGAGCGGTCGCGCATCCTCGAGCACCATCACGCCCACGAGCTGGCCGAGCGCCATCGCCGGGATCACCATCCGGCTGTCGGCATCTGGCAGGCCCGGTGGCGGGATCTCACGCTCGGGCCCCTCACCGTGCTCTTCGAACGAGCGGCGCACCGTGCGGGCGTACTTCGACGCCTGACGCAGGCTGCCGACGCGCAGCGGGGCGCACTGCGCCGCCGCCATCCCCACCATTCCCTCGCCGAGCGCGATCTCCGAGCCAACTCCCTGGTGCGGATAGCCACGGCTGGCGATGGTGTAGAGGCGCTCGCCGGCCTCGTCGAGCAGCATGAGCGACACGTGATGGTGCCCGAGTGACTGGTCGATGCCGTCGACCACCGCCTCGACCAGCGTGTCGAGATCGGTGCAGCGCGCCAGCCGTGCAGACAGTGCTGCCAGCGCGCTGCTGGCCATCACTTGCGGCACGCTCACGGGCGCGGTGGCCGCGAAGTCCGGGTGTGGCGGCACCTGCTCGATCTGCACGACGCGGAACACGTCGGCAGTGCGGAGGCGGAACACCCCTTGCATGCCCGTGAGCGCGGCGAGGACGTCGACGTCGTCGCGCAACTGGTCGAACACCTTCCCACGGCGCTCGGTGCGCTCGTACACGAGCTGCAACCGGAACTCGTCGTGGCTGATCACGTCCATCAGCAGCAAGGACGCGTGCGGGTTCTCGGCCAGGTTGCGCGCCGTTTTCGACATGAACTGGTTGGAGAGGGCGATCCGCTCGTCGTCGACCCGGCGGGCCCGTGAGAGGTACGACACGTTGGGCGTCCCGTCGGCCGAGCACGTCGACAGGGCGGCCGGGATCGATCCCTCGAAGCATCGCGACAGGTCGTCCAGCGAGAACGAGTGGGGGCTCATGCCTGCTGCTCGGCGGTGGGCCGGCCGGCGCCGGGGCCGGGCGTCTGGTCGAACAGCGACTCGACCTCGATCTCGCACACGGCGTAGGTGACCGGCCGCATGCGCTCGAGCAACTGGCGGGGGATGCCATCGAGCTCGACGATCGTTTCGAAGAACTCGTTGCAGTGTCGAAGCATGTGAGCGTGATCCGCCGGCGCCTCCGGGCCGAGCGCGACCACATGACCCTTGGCCTGCAGACCGCGTAGGGTCCGCACGTCGGCACCGGTGACGGCGATGCCTGCCCCGGGCGTGGCGAGCTCCGCGAGGTGACGGTCGTCTCCGGACACGACCACCCGCAGCCGGCCGTCGACGACGCGGGCACCCCAGCCCCGCTGCGCGTAGGGACGGCGATCGGCATCGGCGAGCCCGACGACGAGTCCGCATCCACTCTCGAAGAAGGCTCGTGCCTGCTCGTCGAGCATCCCGGCAGCGTAGGGGTGGGCTGACTTAGTGAGTTCTCAGCATGCGGTAGCGAGCTCTCAGCAACGGAGACCGGCACCGATCCGCACGATGGTCACATCGGCTCGACCAACGAGCCCGAGCGGGAGGAACCCCAAATGACCGTTCTCGAGCGCTTCACCGACACATCGCCGATCACGCGCGAGGACCTGCGCGTTGCTCCGGTGACCTTCGACCTCTACCGCGAGATCCACAAGGGCATCCGGGCCGAGCTGTTCGGCGTGACCGGGCAAGCCGGTTCGCTGGATCCAGCCGACGAAGCGGGCCGAGTGGCCCTGTTCGGTCGCGTTCGCGCGTTGGCTGATCTCCTCGAGCTGCACGCTCACCACGAGGACACCATCATGCAGCCGGCGGTGGAGGAGTACGTCCCGGCCGTGGCCGAGCAGATCATCGCCGACCACGAGGTGCTGGACCGCCGCATGTACGGCCTCGTGTCGCTCGGCGAAGCCGTGGCGAACGCCGGAGCGGAGACTCGCCGCCACGAACTGCACGAGCTCTACCTCGGCCTCGCCGCGTTCAGTGGCAGCTACCTCCAGCACATCGACGTCGAGGAGCGGGTGATCATGCCGGCCCTGTCCGACGCCCTCGAGATGCCCGGCCTCCTGGCGATGCACAACGCCATCGTCTCCTCGATCCCGCCCGACGAGATGGCCCGCTCGCTCGCCCTCATGCTGCCGGCGATGAACCTCGAGGACCGCGTCGAGATGCTCGCCGGCATGCGGGCTGGCGCACCCACCGAGGTGTTCGCCGGCGTGTTGGCGATCGCCGATGCATCGCTCGCCCCGGCCGACATGGAGGCGCTGGCCACCCGGCTCACCCAGCCCGCAGCCTGATCACGCCCACCGGGCGAGCTGCGATGATGAAGGCGGCTCGCCCGGAAGTGGCACGATCGTTGGGAACTCGACCGAGTGGACGAACGTCGAAGCGACATGGGGTGTGGGGGTCGGTGTTCCAGCCGGCTGCCGCGGCGCCGCGCGATGGGCGTGCTGGCTGCGATGGCTGTGTCTGCATGTGGTTCGGCAGCCGACAACGGCTCGCCGCCGGCGCCTTCGAGCTCAGTGCCGGCGACAGCCGGTACGGCGCCCCCGACGTCAGTGGTCGTCCCCGCACCTGCCGCGGAGCAGCCCATGCTGGCCATGTGCTCGGACGTCTCGCCGATCGCAGTCGATCCAGTCGTCGGCCAGGCGGGCAGCTTCAACGTCGACCCCGTCCTCCACGGTGTGCTGCTGACCTACGCGGCGGAGCGCCGCGACACGTTTGGTGGGTTGTGGATCGACCGCCAGTCCGGCGGCACGGTTGTGGTGGCGTTCACCGACGATCCCGAGCCGCATCGCCAAGCCCTCCTTGCCCGGCGCCCGTCACCCGATGATGTCCATGCCGTGGAGCCGCCGCCCGCGATCACTGACGACCGGCCGATCGGGGAGTGGGGAGTGCCGCTTGCTGTTGTGCACGTCACCTACACCGAGGACCAGCTCCGCACCGGGATGAGCACCATGATGAGTGTCCTTCGAGATGCCGGCCACCCGGTCGAATCGGTTGGTGTGGACAGCGAGCGCAATGTGCTGAGCGTCACGCTGTCGGGTCCGCTCACTCCGGCAGGCCTCGAGGCGGTGACGAAGACGCTCGGCGACGTGCAACTACCGCTCGACATGGTGTGCGTAGACGGCGAACTGGTTGACGAAGTGCCCGACCCGATCGAGCCTGGCACTCCGCTCGACGTGATCGTGCTGCCCGACCAGGCCGGGAACTATCCGCCCGGCACCCCGGTCGAGTGTGGCGGCGTCGTGTTCCCGCTGGGTGCGCTGGACGTGCTGACGCCAATCGAGGAAGTCGATCCCGCGCTCCGAGCTGTGCTCGACGGATGGCTGGCGACACCCGAAGGCTCGTTCTTGCCGGGAGACGGATGGACCCTGCTGTACGTGCACGACCGAAACGCACTGTTCATCAACGTCGCGGACGCCTCCGTGGCGTTCGTCGG
Source organism: uncultured Acidimicrobiia bacterium (assembly GCA_963774125.1). GTDB lineage: Bacteria > Actinomycetota > Acidimicrobiia > Acidimicrobiales > Ilumatobacteraceae > JALZMG01. Next base: position 645,307 of record CAVZDR010000005.1, on the reverse strand, counting down.
TGCCGAGATGGGACGCAATGGCTGGATCTATTCGGGTGGGTCCGCCGCCGATCCGTGCGCCCTCAACGTGGTGCTTCCCGAAGGGCTTGGTGTCGTCGAGTGGGAGCTCGACGCCGGTGCACCGCCGCCGGAAGCCGGCACGACCGAGCTCCAAGTGCTCGTCACCGAGCGGGCCTGCACCGGTGGACGAGAGCTTGGGGAACGCTTGCTCGGACCGCAAGTCGTCGAGACCGACGAGTCCGTGCGCATCTCGTTCGCCGCGATTGCGCTGACCGGCAACCACGCGTGCCCGAGCAATCCGGCCACACCCGTGACGGTCGAGCTCGACGCACCGCTCGGTGACCGCGAGCTCCGCGACGGTCGCCTGGTCGGCGCGATCAGTGAGCTCGTCGACGACTGAACGCTCGACGAGTCAGCTCGCAGCACATCGACGTCGAAGACCCCGCCCGGACGCCGCCCGTCCGGCTTAGATGGAGTCCCGTGACGATCGGGTCGACGCGGGCGCACCGCGCCCGGAAGGCCCGATCGTGGGCGGGATTGGTGGCCCCGTGGTACGGCGCCTACGCACTGGCCGGCCTGCTCGTGAACGGTCTCGTCCCGGTGCTCCTGCCGCTCACGGCCGAACCACGCGGTCCCTTGGTGGTCAGCACCGTCGTGGCGGCGTTCTTCGCCGGCCAGCTGACGGCACCCCTCGTCGGCGGCTTCGCCGATCGACGCGGGCTGCAGCGCGTGGTGTTCCTCGGCAGCTTCCCGGTCATGGCGGTCGGCGCGGTCGTGCTCGGTGTCGCCGATCAGACGGCAGTCTGGATCGGCGCTGCTGCAGTCGCTGGAGTGGCCGCGGGCGCCGCACAGACGACGGCCAGCGTGTTCGTCGTCGAGGGGCACCCGCGCCAGGACTGGGATCGGCTCATCGGCTGGTTCCGCATGGTCTTCGGCGTCGGTCAGGTCGCCGGCCTGCTCATCGGCGCCATCTTCGCCGACGGTCGACTGGAGCTCGGCTGGATCGTCAGTGGCGCCGTGATCCTCGTCGGCACGTTCGTCGGTCGCATCGGGCTCCCGCACCTACACCGGGTCAGCGAGCCTCGCCGCAAGGCCGGTGCCGGGCGGGACCGAGGCGTCGTCGACGTCCTCCGCAGCCGGTTCGGGGTGTTCCTGCTGACGTGGCTGCTGGCGATGATCGGGGTGCAGAGCTTCCTCAATCTGATGCCGCTCGTGATGCGCGAGGCATTCGGGGTCGAGCCGTCGACGACGGCCTGGGTCTACCTCGCCGGCTCGGTCGTCGGCGTGTTCCTGTACCCGGTATGCGGGCGGATGGCCGAGCGCCGCACGGTGCGTTTCGTGCTGGCGGTTGGGCTGATCGCCAACTTCATCGCGTTCGCCGTGATGGCCGCCAGCTTGCTCCTCAGCGAAGGGAGCAGGGGTGCTCTCGCCGCCGTCGCGCTCGTGAGCGTCGCCATCGCCTACCCGTTCGACTACATCGGCGCGACGCTGATGGCGGCAGTGCTGGCCCCTGACGGTGGCGAAGGCGCAGCGATGGGGCTCTTCAACTGCGGTGTCGCCGCTGGCGCCGTCATCGGCATACTCGCTGCGTCGCCGCTCGCCAAGTCGATCGGCTACGAGGCGATCCCGCCGCTGGCGGCGGTGATGCTGTTCCTCGCCCTGCTCGTCGGCGCGCTGGCTGCTCTTCGGCGGCCCGCGTGCGAAGCCTCGCGTCAGCCCCGCTCGGGGGTGAACTCGACGAACAGGTCCTTCAGACCGCGCAGCATGAAGCTCGGCTCGTACTCGAACGTGTTCGCCTCATCCAGCGCGAAGTCGCGCCATCTCGCCGTCAGCCCTTCGAGCGTGATCGCCGTCTCGAGCCGCGACAGCGGGGCGCCGATGCAGAAGTGGACACCCAGGCCGAACGCGAGATGGTCACGTACGTTCGGCCGGCCGGGGTCGAACCGGTCTGGGTCGGGGAACACTGACGGATCCCGGTTCGCTGCGCCGTAGACGAGCACGAGCCGGGCGCCCGCGGGGATGGCGACGCCATCGAGCGCGGTGTCCGTGGCGGCGACGCGGTAGATCGCCTGCGTCGGGCTGGCGAGCCGAAGCGTCTCCTCGACGACGGCCGGGATCCGCGACGCGTCGGCCTTCGTCTTCCACCACTCGTCATGGTGCTCGCCGAGCAGCCGCACCATCTCGTTGATCAGCTTCGTCGTCGTCTCGTTGCCGGCGCCGATCAGCTGCTGCAGGATGCCGAGCAGTTCCGGTTCGGTCAGCGGCCGGGTGGCGCCGTCGTCGCCATCCACCGGCAACTCGGACTGCACGAGGGTCGTGAGGATGTCGTCACGCGGCTCGCGCCGTCGCAGCTCGAACTGCTCGTGCATGAAGTGCTGGAGCTCGAGCATGCCTCGCTGCGCCTCGAGCCGCCGCGCATCCGACACGTCGGCGCCGATCGACGAGGTGGCGTCGTCCGACCACCGCTTGATGTCCGCTCCGCGCTCCTCGGGGAGGTTGAGCACGTGGGTGATGACCTGCACGGGCACCGGCGTGGCCAGGGTGTGCTGGACATTGACACGGCCCTGATCGATGAAGCCGTCGATCGCCGCGTCGACGATCGCCTCGATGTCACTGCGGAACGCAGCGATCCGGCGCGCGTTGAAGGCGCGGGCGACCGTGTTGCGGTACCGGGTGTGCTCGGGCGGATCGGCCGTGAGCAGCGTCGAGACCCGTGGCCAGCCCTGCTCGCTGATCGTCTTGAGCTGCGCAGCAAGGTGGGGTTTCGGTCGTTCGGCCGGTGTGCCGAACTTCGACGAGAACGTCGCCGGGTCGCGCAGCACCCGGGTGACGGTGTCGTAGCGCGTCAGGAAGTACAGGTCGGAGCTGCTGAAGCGGAACGCCGGGGACGCCTCGCGCATCGCCTCGTAGTACGGGAACGGGTTCTGCTGGAACGCCGGGCTGAACGGGTCGACGTCGTCCAACCTCACTGGTCACCGACCGAACAGGTGCGGGGCGAGCACGTCGAGCGACTCGTCGGAGAACGGGCTCAGCTGGATGCGCGTGACACCGGACTCGGCGAGATCGGCGAGCGCGATGGCCACCTTCTCGGGTGGACCGAAGAACCCGCCCATGAAGGAGTCGCCGAGCAGGTCCTCGATCGCACGGGTGCGCTCGTCCGCGCCGATGCTGCACAGCACCATCGCGCCCAGAGGCACCGTCGGATTGGCTTGGCGCACCCTCGCCACCAGTTCGTCGACGTGCAGTCGCGGGATCGAAGCGAGGGCGGCGACGTCGAGCACGCCACCCTTGGTGGCTGCGCTGACGAGCTTCAGCTCCACGCGATCGACGAGCGGCGAGATCTCGCGGATCGTGCGCGGTCCCCCGAGCGAGGCGACCAAGGGCGGCGGCGGCTCGACGCGCGGTCCGAGGACGGGGATGTCGATGTCGTAGAACTCGCCGGCGAACCGGCAGGCACCCGTGTCCAGCAGCTGGCGCACGATCTGCACGGCTTCCGCGTAGCGGCCGGCTCGCACGCCGGCGGGCGGGTACTCGAGTCCCGCGCCGGTGATCTCGGTCTCGTCCCACCCGGCGCCGAGCCCAGCCTCGAAGCGACCGCCGGACACCGCCTGCAGCTGCAGCGCGGCCTGGGCGAACTCGACCGGCGTGCGCAGCAGGTTGTTGGCGAAGGACGACATCAGCTTCGGACGGCTCGTCACCGCGGCGAACATCGCGAGCGTGACCCACACGTGCGGGTAGGCCCGGCGCGGGCTGAACAGGTGGTCGGCGCAGCCGAGCACGTCCCACCCTTCGTCCTCTCGCTGGCGGGCCCAGGCCGATGGATCGATGTTGTCGTTCAGCAGGTTGGCCACGTACTCCACAGACGCCCCTAGCCGCGGTCGCCGAGTGACCGAGCGAGCTCGAACACGGAGGGATCGCCCGTGATCCACGTGACGTCGAGCCGGCAGCGACGGATCCGCCAGCCCTCAGCGGCGCGGCTGAGCTGGTTGGTGTAGTAGCCACCGAGCGTGCACCATCGCGGCTGGTCGTCGTTGGGCTGACCCAGCTCGGTCAGGCGCGTCGCGCTGAACCAGTGCTGGGCATGCATGTAGCTGACGCACGTCGCCTCGTCGACCGTTCCGAACGTGACGACGTGGTTGGTCGAGAGGTGCTGCGTGGCATCGAAGTTGCCATTCGTGCCACGCACCTTGGCGACCCAGTCGTCGGCCGCCATCACGGCGGCGGGCTGGCCGTTCCAGGACGAGAAGTCGACCTCGCACGGGTCGGTGAAGCAGGCGCGGTACAGCGTCCAGTCGCGGCGGTCCACGCCGGTTGCGTACTGGATGACGACGTCGACAACCGCCTGCCGATCGGCCCAGCGCTCGCTCGCTGTCATCGGCGGCGACACTACTTAGTGGACACGGCGTCCACTTACTGCCGTCGCTCGTAGTGTTGACATCACGGAGACCGCAGCACTGCAGGCCGAGGTTCGTCGCTGGCTGGAGGTGAACTGGCGCGCCGATCGACCGCGACGCGAATGGCTGGAGGTCGTCGTCGACGCCGGCTACGCGGTGCCGACATGGCCGCGTGAGTGGTACGGCCTCGGTCTCAGTGCGGCCCACGCGCGAGTCATCGTCGAGGAGTTCCGCCGCGCCCGGGCCCCCGGTGCCGGCCAGGACGTCCACAACCTCTGGGCCAACACCCTCTTGGCGTTCGGGACGAAATCGATGCAACGCCGCCTCATCCGGCCGCTGCTGCTCGATGACGTCAAGATGTGTCTGCTCTACTCCGAGCCCGGAGCCGGATCGGACCTCGCCGGGTTGCAGACGCGCGCGGAGCGCGACGGCGACGAGTTCGTCATCACGGGCCAGAAGGTCTGGACGTCGGGAGCGGCGAGCGCCGACTACGGGATGCTGGTAGCCCGGACCGACTGGGACGTCCCCAAGCACCGCGGCATCTCGTTCTTCTTCCTCCCGATGCGCCAGGACGGCGTCGAGATCCGCCCGATCAAGCAGATCACCGGCGAGTCACACTTCAACGAGGTGTTCCTGGACGGCGCCCGCGTGCCCGCCGATCACCTCCTCGGCCAGCTCAATGACGGCTGGCGTGTGCTGCAGACCGCGCTCGCTTACGAGCGCTCGGTGATGGGTGACGTCGCCCGAGGACCGCGACGGCTCAAGTCAGGTCCCGACGCCGGGACGGACTCCCCGCCGCCCGGCTCGTCGGGCGCGGAGGTCGATCTCGTCGCGCTGGCCAGGTCGGTCGGGCGGGCTGAGGATCGCACTGTCCGCGACGCGATCATCCGCGTCCACATCCTGCGCACCGTCAATCGCTGGAACGCGCAGCGGGCCAAGGCCCAGCTTCGTCAAGGCGAGTCGTCGCCGATCCTCTCGCTCGGCAAGCTCGCGATGTCGCGCATCCTGCACGAGGGCGCCCGGGTGCAGGGCCAGATCCTCGGTGCGGAAGCGTTGCTCGTCGGGCCGGACCACCCGGCCGGCGACGCCGCCAACTTCCTCGCTCTCAACGCGTACTTCACGTCGATCGGCGGAGGCACGGACCAGATCCAGCGCAACATCATCGGTGAGCGTGTTCTCGGGCTTCCCAGGGAGCCCGAGGTCGACCGCGACGTGCCGTTCCGCGACGTCCGCAAGGCCGTCGTGGCGCGCTGACGCGGCTCACGACAGATCGATCCGCCGCACCTTGCCGGTCGTCGTTCGGGGCAGCGCGTCGACGAACGCCACGGTGCGCGGCACCTTGTAGCGAGCGAGGTGCTGGCGGACGTGGTGCTTCACGTCGGCCGCCGTCAGCTTTGCACCGGGCCGGCGGACCACGATCGCCTTGAGGCGTTGCCCGAACTCCTCGTCGTCGACCCCGATGACGGCCGCCTCGACGATGTCGGGATGGCTGGCGAGGAGGTCCTCGACCTCGGCGGGGAACACGTTCTCGCCGCCCGACACGATCATGTCGTCGTCACGACCGTCGATGAACAACCGGCCGTGTTGGTCGAAGTGGCCGAGATCACCGGTCGACAGCAATCCGTCGATCTCCTGCTTGGTCCCACCGCCGGTGTAGCCGTCGAAGCGGGCGCCACTGCCGACGAAGACGCGGCCGACGACGTCCGGTCCGACCTCCTGACCGTATTCGTCGACGATGCGCACCGCGCTGCCCGGCGCGGTGCGCCCAGCCGTCGCCGGCGCCGCCAGCAGGTCCGCCGGCTGGGCGATGGTGGCCAAGGAGACTTCGGTCGAGCCGTAGACGTTGTAGAGGACCGGACCGAAGCGGCGCAGCGTCGCTGTCACGAGCGGCGCGCCGAGTGCCGAGCCGCTGGCCGCGATGTACCGCAACGAGGAGGTGTCGTAGCGGTCGAGCACCTCGGCATCGAGAGCGAGGATGCGCTGCAGCATCACGGGCACGACGATCAGGCCAGCGGCACGGCTGTCGGCGACCGCGGCCAGCGTCGCCGCCGGGTCGAACCGATCGCGCACCACCGCCGTGGACGACATGCCGAGCACGACGCCCAGGTTGGAGAGACCCCAGGCGTGAAAGAGCGGGGCGGCGATGACGACGGTGTCGCGGGCGCGGATCGGAATGCTCTCGAGCAGCGGTGTGAGGGTGTCGATGCCGCGCACAGCGCCGCGTGATGCACCCTTTGGACGTCCGGTCGTTCCCGACGTGAGGATGATCTGGCGACCGACGTGTCGCGTCGGCGCGAGCGGAACCTTCGAGCGCCGGGCTCCCATCGCCACCAGCTCGCTCGCCGCAACGGCCACGCGAGGTTTCGCGTCGGCCACGATCTCGGCGAACGCATCGTCGTGGAGCACGGCGTCGATTCCCTCATGGGCGACGACGTCGGCCAGCTGTGGGCCGGCGAAACCGGTGTTGAGGTAGACGACGTCCGCGCCGAGCTTCGCCGCGGCGACCATGCTCAGCACGAACGAGCGCCCGTTGCGGGCGAGGATGCCGATCGTTGTTCCGGGACCGACCGACCGTTCGCGCAGCGCTCTGGCGATCCCGTCGCTGGCCGTCCACAGGTCTCCGTACGACAGCGGCCCCACGTCGTCGATGAGCGCGAGCGCGCGCGGGTAGCGGGCAGTTGCGGCGGCGATGCCGCCTGCCGGCGTCGGTCCGTAGGCGGCCATGGCGAGCATCGCTCTGGGCAGCCGGTCCGGGCGCTCCGGACGCCAGGCCGCCCGGGCGAGGGCGGCGATCGCGGTGAGCCGCTCAGCCATCATCGGCACCGTATCCACGTCGCTACGGGTTGACAGCGGGGCCTGCAGCGAGCCAACGTGCGCCCCGCACCGCTACCGAACACGGAGGGATCATGGCCGTCGACACGTTCGTCGTCTACGTCGGGGTCTACGCCAGCCAGGAGGACGCCGAGGCTGACTACGCAGCCATCAAGGACCTGCACACCGAAGCCGGGCTGCTCGACGCCTACGACGCAGCGGTCATCGCTCGACGTGACGACGGCAAGGTCAAGATCACCAAGAAGCACGAGACGCCGACACGTGTCGGGGGCGTGCTCGGTGGCGGCATCGGCCTGGCGACGGGCATTGTGATCGCGCTGTTCCCGTTCGCCGGAATCGGCGCCGGACTGCTGGCCGGTACGACGGCGGGTGGCGCGCTGCTCGGCGCGGTCGCCGGCCACGCCGCCGCTGGAATGAGTCGACACGACCTCAAGGATCTGGGTGAGGAGCTCGACAACGGCCAGGCCGGCTTGATCGTCGTCGGCGTCGAGGACGTCGGCGCACGCATCGAGCAAGCCATGAAGAAGGCCGAGAAGCTCGAGAAGAAGGAGCTCAAGGCCGACACCTCGGCGATCGAGGAGGACGCCAAGACGTCCGACAGCTGACCCGAGGTCAGCCCGTACCATTCGGGCGTGTATCTGTGGTTCGAGGACGTTTGGGACCGCGGCCACCTCCCCCTGGCGGTGTGCTTCCTGGCCTTCATCGTCACGTTCGCCACGACCCGACTGATCACGCGCATGATCAGAACCGGGCGGGGCCCCTTCAAGAACAACGTGTCCGCCAGCGGGGTTCATGTCCACCACGCCGTGCCGGGTGTCTTTCTCATGGTGGTTGGAGCGTTCGCCGCGCTCGCCGTCGATCTCCACTCGCCGTGGTCGATCATCGCCGGCCTGTTCGTTGGCATCGGCACGGCACTCGTTCTGGATGAGTTCGCCCTCATCCTTCACCTCGACGACGTCTACTGGTCGGACAAGGGACGCGTCTCGTTCGAGATCGTGATGCTCGCCGTCGCCGTTCTCGGCCTCATGCTGATCGGCGCCAACCCGTTGGGATTCCTCGACGAGGACGCCGAGCCCGTGTCGGTGATCAGCGTGCTGATCACGCTCGGGCTGCAGGCGGCGTTCCTCGTGGCGTGCCTGCTGAAGGGCAAGTACCGGATGGCGCTGATCGGGATCTTCCTCCCGCCAGTGGCGCTGATCGGCGCGATTCGACTGGCCAAGCCGGGATCATGGTGGGCACGGCGCTGGTACTCGCCGAAGCGACTCCGGCGCACGCAGGCCCGGTCGGCGAAGTACGCCGCCCGGTGGGGATCCATGATGAAGTCGGCCGGGGACGCGGTCGCGGGCAAGCCGACGACCGTTTGAAGGGCCTCGGCTCGCAAGCATGCCCGGCTGAAGTCAGCGACGGAACTGGCGAAAGTCGGGCTGGCGCTTCTCCGTGAACGCCCGTTGCCCCTCGGCCGCCTCGTCGCTGGCGTAGTACAGAGCGACAGCGCTGAGCCCCATCGCCCCGATGCCGCGGATCGACTCGGTGTCGGTGTTGAACGACTGCTTGGCCAGCTTGATCGCCGTCGGGCTCATCGACACGATGCGTTGCGCCCACGCCAGAGCCGTGTCCATCAACTCGGCGGCCGGCACGACCTTGTTCACGAGGCCCATCTCGCGGCACTCCTCCGCGCTGTACTGCTCGCACAGGTACCAGATCTCCCGGGCCTTCTTCTCGCCGACGATGCGGGCGAGGTAGGCCGTCCCGAAGCCTGGGTCGACGCTGCCGACCTTCGGACCGACCTGCCCGAACCGCGCGGTGTCGGCAGCGATCGTCAGGTCGCAGATCACGTGCAGGACGTGCCCGCCACCGATGGCGTAGCCGTTCACTGCGGCGATCACGGGCTTGGGGATGTCGCGGATAATCGAGTGGACGTCCTCGATGTCGAGGCCGATGTCATGCTTGCTGTCGGCGCCGTCGTAGCCGGATTCGGTGCGCACCGAAACGTCGCCACCGGTGCAGAACGCGCGGTCGCCGGCGCCGGTCAGGATGACGGCGCCGATGGTCCGATCCGTCCATGCGGCTTCGAACGCGGCCAGCAGCTCGCGGCACGTCTGCGCCCGGAATGCGTTGAGCTTCTCGGGACGGTTGATCGTGACCGTGGCGACGCCATCGTCGGCCTCGTACGTGATGTCCTCGAACGGTTGGTTCATTCCAGCGTCAGTCTGGCGCGCCAGGTCGCCTCGTTCAGAGGTGGATGGCCCGGTTCGGCACGGCCGGCGCTCCAGCGCCTTGGCCGGCCGCGTCACTGCGTCGCGCCAGATCGCGTCGTTGAGAGGTGGATGGCCCGGTTCGGCACGGCCGGCGCTCCAGCGCCTTGGCCGGCCGCGTCACTGCGTCGCGCCAGATCGCGTCGTTGAGAGGTGGATGGCCCGGTTCGGCACGGCCGGCGCTCCAGCGCCTTGGCCGGCCGCCGCATCACTGCATCGTCAGGCCACCCGAGACCGACAGCGTCTGGCCGGTGATGAAGGCGGCGTCGTCGGAGGCCAGGAACGCCACGGCGGCGGCGATCTCGGCGGGCTCGGCGGGGCGGCCGAACGGGACCGCCCGCGACAGCGCTGCGATCAGCTTCGGGTTGGTCTCCGCCATCGAGCGCAGCAGCGGCGTGTTGGTCGGTCCGGGGCACACCGTGTTGACGTTGATCCCACGGGCGGCGACCTCGCGGGCGATAGTCCGGCTGAAGCCCATGATCCCGGCCTTGGCGCCGGAGTACACCGCCTCGCCGGAGGAACCGACCCGTCCTGCATCCGACGCGACGCTGACGATCCTGCCGGCACCGCGCTCGACCATCGACTCGAGCACCGCCCGCGTCACGGCGATCGGTCCGCGCAGGTTGATGGCGAGGACGCGGTCCCAGGTCTCGGGCCGGCTGTCGAGGAATGGCTCCAGCACGTCCCAGCCGGCGTTGTTCACGAGGACGTCGATCGGCCCGAGCCGCTGGTGCACCTCCGCCACGGCGCGCCGGATCGAGTCGTCGCTGGTGACGTCGAGCTCGACACCGATCGCCGGCTCACCGAGGTCGGTCGCCGTCGCCTCCGCGTCGTGCCGTGACAGGTCGCTCACGGCGACGCGCGCACCCTCCTCGGCGAGGCGCTCGGCGATCGCCCGCCCGATCCCGCTCGCCGCGCCGGTGACGAGCGCGCACCTGCCGTCGAGTCCTCTCACCGCGTCACCTCCAGCGACGCGTCAACGTAGACCGCCGCGCATCTCCACTCGTCCTCCATCGGTCCTTCAAGCACTGGCCGTGGCGATCGTTGATCCTGGTCCCATGACCACGATGGCTGAAGCATCGCTGTACGACCGCATCGGCGGTGCGCCTGCCGTCGACTCTGCCGTCGACGGCTTCTACGCCCGCGTCGTGGCAGACGATCAGCTTGCTCCGTACTTCGACGGCATCGAACTGGCCCAGCTCAAGGCCCACCAACGAGTCTTCCTCACGATGGCGCTCGGCGGTCCGGCTCGGTACGGCGGGCGGGCGATGGACAAGGCCCACGAGGGATTGCACATCACCGCCGAGGCCTTCGGGCGGGTCGTCGGGCACCTCGCCGACACGTTGCGGGCCCTGCGCGTGGACCCGGCGACGATCGACGTCATCCTCGGCGCACTCGCACCGCTGGAGCCACAGATCGTCTCCTCGACCGGGCGGCACTAGCGCCCCCTCAGACACGTTCGAGCGTCCCGAGCCCAGCTGCGTCGGGGATGGTGATCGCAGATGCCCGCCCGTCGGGTCCGATCGTGAACTCGACCGTCGAGCGCAGGTCCGGGATTGCCCCACCGATGAACGTGAACGTGTTGGCGTCCCAGTGGGTCAGCGGGAACGTCACCCTGGCCGGGCCCTCGATGACGGCCAGCCCGGCCCCGTCGGTGACGACCTCGAACGTGCCGTAGAAGTCGTTGGCGTAGGAGCCGACGTAGGCGTCGTCGGCGAGGGCCGGCGTCGGAGGGTCGGGCAGCTGGGACAGCGCCGGGTCCTCGACGAAGTTCTCGCCGAAGTAGCCCGACCAGTACGCGTGCCAGTCCTCGGTCTGCTCACCGGCGACGATCTGGTCGAGGATCTTGTCGACCAGCGTTTCGGGCACACCGATCGGCATGCCGTTGGTGAGGACGACGACGCCGAGCTTGGCCGCCGGGAGCACGGTGGCGTTGGTGGAGGCGCCGTAGTCGAACGCACCCGAGTGCGCCCACCGGAGGTAGCCGAGGTGGTCCTCGTCGACGTTCCATCCGAGCGCGTAGAAGTCGGGTCGGCCCGTCATAGCCGCAGCAGGCGGCCGCACGACCTGCGGCGTGTGCGTCGGCACGAGGGCTTCCTCGCTGATGATCTCGACGCCGTCGAGGGTGCCGCCGCCGAGCTGTAGCCGCAGCCACGTCGCCATGTCGTTGGCCGTCGAGTTGATGCCGCCGGCGGGCGCTTGTGCATCGGGCACCCGAGTCGGGTCCGGGGACCCAATCGCCGTCGACGCGGACGTGGATCGCGGCGCGATCGGGCTGCGCTTCGAAGTCGCTGTAGCGGATGCTGGTCGAGGTCATGCCCGCCGGCTCGAGGAGCTGCTGCTCCACCATGTCCTCGAAGCTGACGCCGGCCGCCTTGGCCGCTGCGTCGCCGCCGGCCGTCATGCCGAAGTTCGTGTAGGCGTACGACGTCCGGAACGGGTTGAGCGGGACGAAGCGCAGCCGAGCGAGGATCTCCTCACGGCTGTACCCGATGATCTCCAGCGCGTCGGCGATGCCGCCGGGCAGTCCGCTGCGATGCGAGTAGAGGTCGGCGAAGGTGACGTGGTCGGTGACCCACGGATCACTGAACACGAGGTCGGGAGCGGAGGGGTGCACCGGCTCGTCCCAGCTGATGACGTCCTTCGAGACGAGGCCGGCCACCGCGGTACCCGTCACCGGCTTGGACAGCGACGCGATCTGGAACACCGTGTCGGCGGAGACCGCATCGGTCGTCCCGACCTCGCGCACGCCGTACCCCTCGGCGAACACGACCTCATCGTCGTACACGACGGCGACGGCGACACCGGGGACACCGGTGCCGTTCATCTCCTCCTGCACGAACCCGTCGATCGAGGTCAACCCGGCCTCGACCTGCTCCCGCGTGACCGCCTCCGTCACCGCGCCGCGGCTGCCTGCTCCGCCTGCGTACTCCGCGTCCTCGGGGCTCGTCGTCGGCGCGGTCGTCACCTCGGCCTCCGTTGAGTCCGGCGCTTCGGCCGCCGTCGTCGCCTCGTTGGCGGTGTCGTCGTCATCCGAGCTGCACGCGACCACGACGAGCACTGCGCCCAGTGCCAGTGCTGTCATACGTCGACGGACCATGATCCCTCCCAGTTGACCGGGCCGCCGGCCGTCTAGCCGGCCGGTGGGATGCCGTCGGGAGAGTAGGTCGACGTCGGGTTCCAGAGCAGGAACCCGACCGATCCATTGGCGCGCGCCGCATCGATCTGGGCCTGGACCTGCGGTGCGCCGTAGCCCCCGAAGTCCTGCAGCCACGGCACCATGGCAGCACCGCTGCCACTGAGGATGCGCTGGAAGTCGGCGAGCGACGCCGACACGATCTCGTACGGCATGTTCGGCGGGTCGACGACGCCGTACTCCCCGGACGTCCACAGCGCCGGATAGACCATCGGCGACACGTAGTCGACGAGCGGCCCGAGCAGCGCCATGTCCTGTGCCGTCGGCTCCGGTCGCGATGCGGAGATGCCGAACACCGACACGCCGAGCATCGTCTCGCCGAGTACCGCCTTCGTGTCGGCGACGAACCGGGCGATCGACACGTCAGGCGGCCCGACCAGACCCGGGAACTGCATGGTGGCGATGTCGCCTTCGGGACGGCGCACGTAGTCGTAGAGGATCTCGTCGAAGCCGAGGCTGACGGCTTCGGTGGCCAGGTCGATCTGGTACTGGCGCACGTCCGGGTCGGCGAAGTTCGTGAACGCCGCCGAGCCGTACGTGTTGACCAGCGGGGTTCCTGCCGGGTCCAGCACGATCATCTCGTTGCGCCCGTTCTCCATCGCCCAGCGGGCCAACGTCGGGTCGAAGAAGTTGACGAGTCGGCCGATGACTCGAACGCCGAGCCCGTGCAGCTCGTCGAGCGCCTGGCGCGGCGTCGTAGAAGTTCTGTGCTGCGCCGCTCATCTGGGCCAACGGCACGTTGCTGGCGTACCCGACGAGACCGGCCTCGTCCTTGATGTCGAGCTGCACGGAGTTGATGCGGCCTTGCGCGATGAGGTCGAGGACCTGTTGGTGGATGGCCGGGTTGGCCCAGTCCGACGCTCGCACGTGGACAGCGGTCGTCGCCGGATGCTCGGCCGGAGCCGGCGTCGGTGTGACGCTGACGAACGTTTCGGAGGAGACGCCGGAGGCGTTCGTCGCGACGAGCCGCACCTCCGTCCACTCGGGCAGCAGGTAGAGGGCGAACCCACCTCCCTCGTCGAGTTGCACCCCCTGCCCGTTGGCGGTCAGCGAGACGGCGTCATCGGTGAGCCCGCGCAGCGTGCTGACGTAGCCGGGTACGGTCGGAACGATCTCGGCCGGCGCGCGGACAATCGGGCCGGCGAATCCTTCGGTGCTCCCCAGTGAACCGGTCAGCTCGGCGGGCTGGTTCATCGTGCGGTACAGGAACACCCCACCGCCCGCCAGGATCAGCACGATCACGGCGGCGAGCACCCACGCGGCCCCGGTGAAGCGGCTGCGCCGGAACCGGGTGCGGCGCGGATACGACGGGAGCTTGCGCACCGGCACCTTGACGATCGGCGGTGGCACATTGCTGCGCCGCCGCATGATCCCCGTCATCTGGTGCAGGCTACGGCGTGGCTGGTGGAGGGGGTCTATCGACGCGTGCGGCGAGGGTTTTCGGCGCCAACACGCAGTAGCTCTCGGTGACCAGCTCGGTGACCTCGTCCCAGTCCACGGCGGCGGGACCGTCGAGGATCAACCCGACGACCGTCGGCCGCCACGGCGGTTTGAAGAACGGATGTCCGATCGCCGCGAGTGCATCCAGCTCGGCGCCCGACGACTCGAACGTCAACAGACAGGCCGGCCCGTCGATGCCGGCGGCTCGGGCGTACGCCGGAGGCCAGCGGTCCTGCAGGACCAGGACGTGCGCGAACGTCCGCTGGCGAACCCGCCACCGTGTGCCGACCCACGCCTCTTCCTCGTAGGCGTCCGGGAGACCGAGGCACACGGCGCGCAGCTTGTCGACGACCTCGGGCGGGACCTCACTCCGATCGGTCACCGCGCCATCCTGCCGGGCGACCTGCTGGCCGGGCACCGCGATGAGCGATGTGCGCCGCATGGCCACTCATCGCTCATCGCGATCGTCTGCGGCGGAGGTGGTCGCGGTGGCCGTGGTCCCGAGGTAGGCGAGCGCGACGGCGGGATCGTCGCGGACCTCACTCGGCGTTCCTTCGGCCAGCGGGCGGCCCTCCGCCAGCACGACGACGCGATCGCTGATGCGGGTGATGAACGCCAAGTCGTGGTCGATCACGAGCACGCCGGCACCGACGAGCTCGGCGGTCTGGCGGATCCGTTCGACCATCGCCAGGCTCTCCGCATCGCTCATGCCTGAGGTGGGTTCGTCGAGCAGGAGGTAGTTCGGCGCGAGCGCCGCGGCACGCGCCAGCTCCAGCCGACGTTGGTTGCCGTAGTCGAGCGTCGAGGCGGGACGTTCGGCGACGGCGGCCAGTCCGGCACCGTCGAGCAACAGCTCGGGGTCGACGGCAGGTGCATTCGGTCGGTAGCGGCGGGCACTGAGCGCGGCCAGCTCGACGTTCTCGCGGGTGCTCAGTGAGGTGAACAGCCGGAGGTTCTGGAACGTCCGAGCGAGGCCCGCCCGGGCGATGCGGTGCGGCGGCGCGTGCGTGAGGTCCAACGCGCCGAGGCGGACGATGCCCTCGTCCTCGGGCACCAGCCCGGTGATGACGTTGAACAACGTCGTCTTCCCGGCGCCGTTCGGCCCGATCAGGCCGACGATCTCGCCCGGCGCGACGTGGATGCGCGCATCGTCGAGGGCTACGAAGCCGCCGAAGCGCACGGTCACGCCCTCCGCCACGAGCTCGCCCGCGCCCGTCACGTCCGGAGCGGGTGGCGACGGCGCGACGGTGGGAGGCGGTCGTCGCCACCGCCGGCGCAGCCATCCGGCCACATCAGCGTCGCCGAGCAGACCGCTCGGCCGGACCAGCATGACGACCAGGAGCAGCAGGCTGATGAGGAGCTCCGGCAACCGCGGGATCTCGAGGTGGTCGCCGAGCTGCCGCGCGGCCTCGTTGCCGGCGGTGACGACCAGCGTGCCGACGAACGCGCCGGTGACGGTGCGCATGCCCCCGACGACGAGCATGGCGAGTACGAGCACCGCAACGTCGAGCGTGTACTGCCGCGGGTTCGTGCTGCCGATCACCTGCACCCGCAACGCTCCGGCGAGGGCGACGATGGCGATGCTCAACGTCCACGCCGTCCACCGCGGCCAGAAGCGGTCGATGCCGATCGCCGGCGCGGCGATCTCGTCCTCGCGAGTCGCAACGGCGAACCGCCCGCTGCGCGTCTCACGGAACATCGTCACGACGAACAGCGCGGCGAAGGCAGCCACCCACAGCCAGGTGTTCGTCTCGATGCGCGGGACGCCGGACAGGCCACCCGCGCCACGCGTCAGCTCCTGCCAGTTCTTGACCGCCTGGTCGACGACGAACAGCACTGCCAACGTGATCATCGTCGCGGCGAGACCGCCGGCGCGGGCGACGGCAACCCCAACGGCGGCACCGATGGCGACAGCCACGACGACGCCGACCACCGTGGCGCTGACGGGACCGAGCTCGACGTCGCCGAGCCCGAACGGCACGTCCGGCAGCGTGCCCGATTTCGTCGCCACGGGGATCGCGACGATCGCCGCGCCGTACGCGGCGATCTGCGTGAAAGCGAGGTGCCCGAACGAGAGGATGCCCGTCAGCCCGATGAACGCCTGCAGTCCCACGACGAGGATGAGGTTGATCAGCAGCTCCTGCACGAGCAGCTCGCGGGCCGCACCGCCGGTTGTCGTGTAGGCGATCGCCCCGACGAGCAGCACGGCGAAGAGCGCGCTGCTCGACACGAGGCTGCGCAGCGCCGCCATCACACCCGCTCCGCGGTCTGCACGGTGAACAGGCCCTGCGGCCGCACGACGAAGAGCACGGCGATCAGCACGAAGACGACGGCGTCGGTCAGCCGCTCCCACACGCCTTCCGGGAGGTAGCTGCGCAGCACGACCTCGGCAACGCCCAGGGCCAGGCCGCCGACGACCGCGCCGGCGAAGCTCCCGAGCCCGCCGATGATGGCTGCCACGACGGCCTTGACGAGGTAGTCGGAGCCCAGCGTGGGCTCGGCGCTGGGGCTGCGCATCAGGATCAGCACGGCTGCCACCCCGGCAAGCAACCCGGAGAAGGCGAAGGCACCGCTGATCACGCGGTTCGCCCGCACACCCATCAGACGGGCGGCGTCGAAGTCGGAGCTCGCGGCGCGCACGGAGATGCCGAACAGCGTGCGCCGGAACACGAACGCGGTCGCGACGAGAACGACGGCCGTGACGGCGATCGTGACGAGGTCCATCACCTCGAGCCGGACGCCGCCGATCTGGACCGTGTCGAAGACCCAGTCCGGTCCGTCGAAGGCCTTCTTGTTGGGGGAGACGAAGACCGCCCACGCCGCGTGCGCCGCCTGCTCGAGGGCGAACGAGGCGAGCAGCATGGTGAACGGGCTGGCGTTGCGGATCCAGCGGAACACCACCCGTTCGGTGGCGACCGAGGCAACGACGGCGGCGAGCACGATGGCCGGTGCCAGCAGCCACCACCCGGCACCTCGCGTCGACAGGAAGTAGGCGAAGTACGCCCCGACGGTGATCAGCTCGGCGTGGGCGAAGTTGACGAGGTGCATCACGCCGAAGATCAGCGAGATGCCGAGGGCCAGCAGCGCGTACGTGCTGCCACGACCGATGCCGTCGACGAGTGCCTGCAGCAGCTCGGTCATGCGGTCTCGCCGACGAAGTGACCGAACAGGTCCTCGTGCGCGGCGAGCTCGGGGCCCGGGCCTTCGACGGCGATCCGCCCGGTGCGCAACACGTAGCCGCGGTCGGCGATCTCGAGCGCCCGCCGTGCGTTCTGCTCGACGACGAACACGGTGCAGCCGCCTGCCCGCAGCTCGACCAGCAGGTCGAACACGACGTCGACCATGATCGGCGCCAGCCCGAGCGTCGGCTCGTCGAGCAGGATGATCTTCGGGTTGGACATCAGCGCCCGTCCGACGGCCAGCTGCTGCGCTTCGCCGCCGGACAGGTAGCCGGCCGGCATCGACCACCGGTTACCGAGTGCCGGGAAGCGCTGGCGGACCTCGTCGATCCGGCGTCGGCGGTCACCGGCGCTCGCCGTGACACCCGCCAGCTGCAGGTTCTCCGCGACCGTCAGGTCAGCGAAGATCCGGCGTCGCTCCGGCACGAGGACGAGGCCGGCCCGCACGAGCCGTGCCGGCTCGGCCCCGGTGACGTCGACGCCATCCAGGCGGACGCGCCCGCTGGCGGGCCGCACCAGCCCGGCGACCGTGTTCAGCAGCGTGGTCTTGCCGGCGCCGTTCGGGCCGACGAGCGCCACGAGCTCGCCCGCGCCGACGGTGACCGACACGGCGTGGAGGGCGACGACGGCGCCGTACCGTGCCGTCAAGCCCTCGATGGCGAGCATTTGTCAGGGCACGAAGCTCGGCTGGAACGCCTCCGTGAACGCCGGCTCGCCGTCGGTGACGGTGAGGATCACGACGTCCTTCTCCGGGACGCCGTTCGTGCCGGCGTACGTCACCGTGCCCGTCGTGACCTCCAGGTCACTGAGGTTGGAGATCGTCTCGATCAGCGTCGGGCCGTCGACGGAGCAGGCTTGCTCGGCTGCAGCCGCGAAGACCTTGACGACATCCGACGCCAACGCCCCGAAGCTCACCGTCTCGATCTCCGCGCCGGCCGCCTCGGCGGCGTCGAGGAACTCCTGCACGCCGTTGTCGTCGCGGGGGAACGTGTGCGCGGTGAACGACACGTCGTTGGCGACGTCGCCGGCGCTCCACACGACCGTGGCATCGAAGCTGTCGGCGCCGATGACCTGGATGTCGCCGAGGCCCGCGGCCTCGAGCTGCTCGAGCAGCACACCGGCACCGGGCATGATCATCGCCGTGTAGAGCACGTCGGGCGCCGGATCGAGCTGCGCCAGCTCATTGACCTGCGAGGAGAAGTCCTCGTCGGCGAGGCCGAACGTGAAGTCACGGACCACCTCGCCACCGGCTTCGGCGAACGCTTCGGTGAATGCGGCAGTGGTGTTCGTGAAGTACGCGTCGTCGGGCGACGAGAACGTGACGGCCGTGGCCGCTCCGCCGTCGGCGGCGAACTCAGCCGCCGCCGCGGCCTGGACGGGGTCGCTGAAGCTCATGAGGAACGCCCCGCGGGCCGGATCGGCCATGTCGAGGTCGGTGGACGCATTGGAGATGATCGGTACCTGGCCGTCGACCGTCTCGATCAGCTGCACGCCGTTGTAGGTGAACGGCGGGGCGATGATGGCGTTGACACCCTCGTCGAGCAGTTCCTGGGCCACGCGCTGGGCGCCGGACGGATCCTCCGGCAGCTCCTTGATGACGTACTCGATCGGCTGCCCGCCAACACCGCCGGCTTCGTTGAGCAGGTCGACCTGGACACCGGCCGCTTCGGATCCAGGAACGTCGGCGAACCCGCCGAAGTCGCTGAAGTCGGCGGCGTAGCCGATCTTCAGCGGCGTGTCGAGGGTGCAGTCACCGCCGGCCGCTGTGTCGCCGGTGGTGCCGGCGGTCGTGGTCTCACTTGCTGCGCCGGTCGTCGCCGGAGCGCTGGTCGCACCCGCTGCGGAGGTGCCGGGCGCATCGGTCCCGGCTGACTCGCCGTCGTCGTCGTCCCCGCCACATGATGCGACCGCCAATGCGGCCGCCATCGCCAGTCCGAACCCCTTGCCCACTCGCATGCTTCCTCCCCGCTGAGCTGGGGAGGAAACTAGTGCTCAGGCGGCAACCAGGACCTCTCCGGGCTCCGGGCTGAAGACTGCGACGTCCTGCAGAGTGGAGATGCCGGCCCACGCTGGGCGGTCGCCGTCGACGAGGTCCAGGAGGACGATGTCGTCGTCGGTCATCAGCATCACGACGGCGGTGTGGCGCTGGTCACGCAGCGTGAACTCGATGACGTCGCCTTCCGTCATCTTCGGCCGCTCGATCTTGTTCATGATGCCCCTCGGTTCGGTCGCTGCACTTCGATCGTGGATGATCGTGCGCCCCCGCGCTTGAAGGTTGCATGGAGTTTCCTGAAGAACAGCTGTCAGCCTGGACGCTTCACCCGCCAGGAATGGGCAAACGCTCGACGAGCCAGCTGATCGGGGCCCGCTCAGCGGCGAAGCGCAGGATGGAGGCCACGAACCCGGGCAGGGTGCCGCGCTCCTCGGCGTCGTCGATCGCCCGTTCGGCTCCCACCCGGAGCGCTTGCTCGGCGGTCGCGTCATCCCAGGTCACGTCGTCGTAGCCGCTGTCCGGGTCGATCGACAGCACCAATCGCTCCCGGCTGGTGCCGAGCTCGCAGGCCGCGCCATTGAGCGCCGAGAGCGCGATGCTCTGGACGACGCCGTCGAGCCCGCCACCCTCGTAGGGGTCCGGTCCGGCCGTACATGGATCGGCGGCCTCGTACGTGCCGGTGTCGGCGGCACCCATGGCGAACTCGACGCTGACGAGCGCGATGGCCGCCACTCCGAGCACGCCGACGGTGATCGTCGCCGCCTTTCGCCGGCCCGGTGACGCCGCAGCGTGCGGAGCGGACGCGGCGACGAGCAGCGCCGGAATGGCGGCGAGGGCAGCGAGTGCGGCGGCGACGCCGAAGGCGGGCCGGAACGAACGGGTCACCGCCTCGGTCACGGTGTCCATCAACCCGTCCTTGGCCCGTCCAAGGGCGTTGTCGGGTTCCGCCCCCCGCTCGTCGAACACTGCCCCGAGGTCGGGGACCTGACCCTTCGGGGCGTCCTCGATGGCCGTGCGCAGGTCCCACGTGACGGGCAGCTTCTCATCGAGCGGGAGCTCGACCTCCAACATCTCGCGGGTCGCCCCGAGGGTCGCCCGCTCGATGCCTGCATCCAGGCTTGACGCCAGCACCGGGGCGATGACGACGAGGCCGAGAACCAGCCCGGCGTGGCGGGCGCCGATCGACGCACCCGCCGCCTGAACCGCTGGGCTGTTGGCGGGGACGGCGGCCGGCTCGAGGACGGCGCTGACGAGGTCGAACCCGGCGCCGCACAGGGCCAGCGCAACGGCGGCGAGGAGCGGTCGGGCCCCAGGCAGGAACCCCAGCCCGAGGAGGCCCGCAGCGAGGAGCAGGGGTCCTGCGATCGCGGCGATCCTGGCCGGGGTCGCGGTCACGCCCCTGGCGACGAGGATGCCCAACGGCAGCGCGGTGACGAGCAGGGCGCCCTGGATCGGCGTGTAGCGCCACACCTCGATCGCCAACAGGACGCCGAGGAACAGCGCGGCCACGAGGGCGGCGAACACCAAACCGAATCCGACGTTGGCGAAGACCTGTTGGCGGCGCCCGACACCAGGTTCGCCGTGGAGGTGCCCTTCCGTGCGCACCGCCCTGGCTGCCGGGTCGAGCCCGACGAGGAGGGCGGCGGCCACGACGGGGGCCTGGACATAGAAGATCGCCCGCCAGTCGAGGAGCTGCGTGAGCACGCCGCCGAGGGCTGGGCCGACGACCGCCCCGACGGTGGCCGCCAACACCCACCACTTGCGGGCTCGCTCCTCGCTGGAGATCACGGCGGCGAGGACGGGCAGCGACCCAGCGAGCAGCAGCGTCGCGCCGACGCCCTGCGCGCCCCGGGCCACGAGCAGCATCGGCAGCGTCGTCGACGCACCGGCAACGATGGAGGCCACGGCGAAGATCGCCGTGCCGGCGAGCACGAGCCCGCGTGGTGGGAGATGGCGGTGGAGGATCGTGATCGGCACGGCCACGATGGCGACCACGAGGGCGTAGGTCGTCAGCACCCACGAGACGCCGACGATGGTCGTGTCGAACTCGGCGTAGAGGTCCGGCAGCGCCAGCGCGACGACCGACGCGTCGGCGAACGCCAGGGCGACCGCGGTGACGAGCAGCACGGCTGCGAGTCGTGACCGCCCTGTCATGGCGCCGCAAGGTAGCGACCGGGGCGTCGACGTGTCGTTCAATCGTCTCGCGATCGACCGTATGTGACGGCGCCTGCCGTGCATCAGGCACGACAACGCCCATGGAAGGGAGTCCACATGACCGTGATCTCGACGTCGCCGTCCCCGAACGGCTACCAGCGCGACCGCCTGGACCGGGTCTACGACCTGCTCGCCCAGATCGATCCCGACGACCTACGCGAGGCGCTGCTGGCGATCACCGAGGGCGCACCGCTGCAGCGGTCCACCCACGACGTGGAGGATCCCGGGCCCGAACTGCCGATTGGTGAGGGCGGGGCAATCGAGCTCGGCGACCTCTCGCTCGACGAGCGGGTGGTCGGCATCAACAATCAGCTGCCGGTCCACTTCCTCGAGGAAGGCGTCGTCGTGCAGAAGGCCGTCGCCCGAGTCAAGCTGAAGGTCGCTCACAGCGGCCTGCCCGCCGGGTCGGGCTGGGGCACCGGCTCGCTGATCTCACCGTCGCTGCTGCTCACGAACAACCACGTGCTCCCCGATCAAGCCTTCGCCGCCAAGGTCGCCGCCGAGTTCAACTACCAGTTCGACTTCGGCGGAACAGAGCTGCCTTCCGACAGCTTCGATCTCGACCCGACCTCGTTCTTCCGCACGAACGCCTCGCTCGACTACACCGTCGTGCGCGTCAAGTCGAAGCAGCTGCCGGCCCTGCGCACACCCGGCTCGACGTGGGGGCACCTGCGCCTGCCGGCCAGCGCACTCTCCTTCGCCAGCGGGCAGTTCCTCAACGTGATCGGCCACCCGAGCGGCCGTCGCAAGGAGGTTGCGCTGCAGGAGAACACGATCACCGGCGTGTTCACGAGTGTGATCCGCTACACGACCGACACCGAGCCGGGATCGTCGGGATCACCCGTGTTCACCAACGGTTGGGACCTCGTGGCGCTGCACCACGCCGGTGGAGATCAGGCCCCGAGTGGAGCGTGGCTGAACAACGAGGGCATGCGCGTCGATCGCATCGTCGCCGACCTGCGGGCGACTGCGCCGGCGGCGATCCGCACCGAGCTCGGGATCTGAACATTCGGGCTCGGCTCGCAAGCAAGTTGCTCGCCTCGCCTACCGAGCTCGGCGCCGCCACTGCGCTTCGGCGCCTCACCCGCCTCACGCTGGCGGATCAAGCCGCTGCCGCGGCCGTGAGCACGATGGGGCGGCCGGCGGTCACCACGACGGTGTGCTCGAACTGCGCCGACAGGTGTCCGGGTGTGCACAGCGTCCAACCGTCGGCCGCCTCGCGGGCGACGGTCGCACCGGTCGAGAGGAACGGCTCGATGGCCAGCACGAGCCCTTCCCACAGGCGCGTCCGGTCGTGCGGGTCCTCGATGCCCGGCACGCTCGGCGGCTCCCACAGGCGTCGACCGGTGCCGTGCCCATTGAGGTTCGTGATCACGGAGAAGCCGGACCGTCGGGCTCGTCGCTGCACGGCCCGACCGATGTGGCGCAGCGGCGCACCTGCTCGCGCCGCGGCGAGGGCGTCGCGGTTGGCCAGCCGGCTCGCCTCGAGCAACCGCTGCGCCGTGGCGGAGACGGTGCCGACGGCAATGCTGGCGCCGGTATCGGCCCAGTAGCCGTCGAGCTCGGCGGAGACGTCGACGTTGAGGAGATCGCCATCGACCAGCCGACGCAATGGCGAGGGGATGCCGTGGGCCGCCTCGTCGTTGATGCTGACGCACGTCGCGGCGGGGAACCCGACCGTTGGCGGCGCCGGGTTGGCACCGTGACGGTCGAGGATCTCGCGACCGACCTCGTCGAGTTCGGCGGTGGACACCCCGGGGGCGGCCGCCGCGAGCATGGCGTCGCGGGCTTCGGCGACGACTTGCCCGGCTCGCTGGAGCCCGGCGAGGTCATCTTCGTGGTCGACAGTCACCCTTCGGACCGTAGCGTCAGCTCGCCGGCCGCCTCGTCCCTGAGGATGCAGAACTCGTTGCCTTCTGGGTCGGCGAGGACGACCCACGTGTGCTCGGGAGTCTGCCCGACGTCGACGTGCCGTGCGCCGAGCTGCTCGAAGCGAGCCACCTCGGCGGCTTGGTCGTCCGGGCGCAGATCGAGGTGCAGTCGGTTCTTCACGGCCTTGTCCTCGGGCACTTGGATGAACAGGATCTCGCCGAGTCCCGGCGTCGGTGCCCTCCGGTGGCGCGATCACGTATTCCCCCTCGTCCCCGTCCTCCTCGGTGATCCGCCAGCCGAGCGCTTCTGACCACCATCGCGCCTGGGCAGCGGGGTCGTGGGCGTCGACGGAGAGGCATTCGATGCGGATGGTCACCGCCAGATGGTTCCACGAGCGACATTCTGCTAACCGTTCAGGCTCGGCTCGCAAGCAAGTTGCTCGCCTCGCCTCCGAGCTCGCCGCCGCTGACGGCGGCGGCTCACCTGCCTGCCTTCGCGGGTGCTAATCAAGACGCATGGGATTTCGGCTCGCCAACGTCAACGGCCGTGCGGTGCTGGTCGATGGCGACAACCTGTACGACGTCGCCGCGCTCACCGATGGTGAGATCGGTCCAGACCCGCTCGACGCCGTGGCGCACCACGCACGCCTCAATGACCTCGCCGCCGGTCTCGCCAAGGCCCACCCAACGGCGCGACTCGCCGACGTGACCCTCGGCCCTCCGGTGCCCAACCCGTGCAGCGTGTTCGGGATCGGCATCAACTACCGCGGGCACGCGGCGGAGACCGGCGCCGCCCTGCCGGAGGCGCCACTCGTCTTCGCCAAGTTCCCGAACTGCCTCGTCGGACCGACCGCTGACATCGCGATCGCGTCGGACACGACCGACTACGAGGCCGAGCTCGTCATCGTGATCGGCACGAAGGCGCGAGGCGTCTCGAGGTCCGAGGCCTGGGACGTCGTCGCCGGCCTCACCGCTGGCCAGGACGTGTCGGACCGCCGCCTCCAGAACGCCGGCGAGCGCCCGCAGTTCTCACTCGCCAAGTCGCACGACACCTACGGACCGATCGGACCGTGGATCGTGTCGCCCGACCTCCTGCCCGACCGCGATGCGCTCGCCATCCGATGCGAGGTCAACGGCGAGGTTCGCCAGGACGACACGACGGGGAACCTCATCTTCACCGTTCCCGATCTCGTCGCCTACCTCTCGGCGAACCTCACGCTGCAGCCGGGTGACCTGATCTTCACCGGCACGCCGTCGGGCGTTGGCTTCCCGACGGGCAACTTCCTCAAGCCGGGCGACGTGGTGCGCACCTCGATCGAGGGCATCGGCGAGCTCGTCAACCGCTGCTCGTAGCGGCTCGCCGCCGGCGGGCGAGGACGACGAGCACCGTCCCGAGGCCGAGCAGGAGGGCCCCTCCGAGCAACCGTGCGGCGACCTCGCTACCGGTCTTTGGGAGGTCCTTGATGGGGTCGTTGTGGAACGTGCAGCTCACGGTCTCACCAGCGCTGAGCACGATCTGCACGCGCCGGGCGCCGAGGCCGACGACGGTGTCGCCGCTGGCGTCCACGCACTCGATGCGCTGCAGGCGCCAGCCGACCGTCTCCCGCTCGGTGACGACATATGTCCCGGCGGCGAGACCGGGGAACGTCTGGGACGCATCGCGGCTCAGCGTGAACAGCCGGTCGCCGATCGTGAAGTCGAACTCGGTCGTGGTCGCCGTCGGTGTCCGCTTCGTGATGGTGATCGCGCCGCCGAGCGTGACTGTTGCGGTCCCCTGCCCGGTCGCGTCGCACGGCGGGATCTGCTGCACCGCGAGGAACCCCTGCGGGCCGCCGCCGCACAGCGGCTCGCCATCTGGGTCGGTAGGCGTCCCGGTGACGACCACCGTGTTGGTCGTGGTCTCCGTGATCGTCGTCGTGCACGTGAACGTCCACACCTCGTCGAGGGCGTCCTCGAAGATGCTCGTCGGCGTGTCCAGCAGACCGTCGCCGTCGACGTCGCCCGACACGTAGGTCACCGGCGAGCACTTGTCATCCGTGATCCGATCGGCCACACCCGACAGCGGCACGTCGCCGGTGTTGCGGACCTCGTAGGTGTACGTGACCTGACCGCCAGGGCCGATCTCGGTCGGCGACGCCGTCTTGGTGACCGCGATGCCCGGCGTGAAGGTCTGGACGAAGGCGGCGTCGGCGTCGAACACGTTGATCGGCAGCGGCGGATCGAACTGCGTGCCGCCGGTCCCGCGAACCACCGCGACGTCGGTCGTCGGCTCCGTGACGACGGCCGAGCACTCGTACGTCCAGACCTCCGGTGGGTCCGTGCGCTCGAGCAGCCCGTCACCGTTGGTGTCGCCGCCCGTGAACGTCGGCTGGGTGCACGAGGGCGTGGGCGGCAACGACGCGTCGACCAGCAGGATGTCGGCCAGCACGTCGTCGCTGGTCACCGGGCTCTCGCCGACGTTCGTGACGTCGAAGCTGTAGGTCACCTCGGTGCCAGCCGGCACGAGGCTCTCGTTGACCGACTTGACGAGGGAGATGGCCGGATCGAACACCCGAACCTCGGCCGTCGCGGTGGCTTCGTAGAAGTTGCCGAGCGGGTCGACCGCGCCGACGGCGGCGATGTTGACGTCTGTCGTCTCCGGTGGTTCGGGCAGCCCGAGAGCGCGGGTGCACTGATACGTCCAGCTCTCCCGCTGGCCGGAGTCGGCGCCGTCGAGAATGTCGTTGCCGTTCGTGTCGCCGCTCACGAACACCAGCGGCGCGCACTTGTCGTCGGCGGGGCCGATCACTTCAAGCCCGACGTCTCCCGTGTTGGCGACGACGTACGTGTACGTCACGTCACTGTCGACGAGCACGATCTCCGCGGAGGCCGTCTTCGTGAGCGTGATGCTGGGCTCGATGACGAGCACCTGGGCGATGTCGGTGCCCGTGACTGACCGGTCCGGGTACGAGATGCCGTCTAAAACGGGCACGCCGATCGCCGTCACGGTGTTCGTCACGAGACCGGACAACTCGCCGGGGTTGGGCGGCGTGTTGGCGTCCCCCTCGCGGTCGAGTTTCGTCGCGCACGTGTACAGCCACGTCTCCTCAGGGTCGAGGAGCCCGTTGCCGTTGGCGTCGCTGGTGGGGACGAAGACGAGCGGGCTGCAGATGTTGTCGGTCGGTGGGTCGGGAACGAGGTCGAGCGGCACAGTGCCCGTGTTCGTCACCTCGTACAGGTACTCGGCCGGCCGGGGCCCTGGCGGGATGGGGACGTCAGGCCCGAGGACCGGGGTCGCGCCGGGGTCGAGGACGACCGGCACCAGCGCCGTCTTCACGACGGCGATGCCCGGGGTCACGACGTCGACGAACGCCGTATCCTCGCCCTCGACCGGCGGCACCGGCAGCGGCGAGCCGTCCGGAGCCGACGGTTGGCCCGTGATCTCCGCGATGTTCAGCGTCGGCTCGTCGACGCTGCCGGCGCACGTGAACAGCCAGGTCTCCTCGGGATCGAGAAGATCGTTTCCGTCGTCGCCCGACACGTACGTCACCGGGCTGCAGGTGTCGTCGACGATCCAGCCGGGGTCCGTCGGCCCCGGCTCACCAGGCTCGAACGCGCCCGGGCGGTTAAGCGGGACGTCGCCGGTGTTGGTGACCGCATAGCTGTAGGTGACCGGCGCCGGCCCTCCACCGGGTTCGATCACGACGACGGTCGGGCATCAGCCGACTTCGTGAGGTCGATCGCCGGGCTGATGACATCGACCTCGGCCTTGTCGGTCGCAGTGACCACTGGATTGGGAGGTGGGAACGGCTGGTTGAGGTTGGTCGGGTTGAGCGGGACGCCCGAGACGTCCGCGGTGTTGATGACGCTTGTCGTCGCGGCCACGGGGCCGCACTCGTAGTTCCACGTCTGCCCGGGGAGCAACGGGGGCGCTGTGTTGCCCGGATCGGGCGTGGGGCTCTCGCACGGCGGCGTGTCGTCCATCAGGGTGACCGTGCCGAGCGGCGTGTCGCCGGTATTGGTGACGGCGTAGGTGTATGTGAGCGGCGTCCCGACGTCCACGATGACCAGCTCCTCACCGTTGACGAGCTTTGTCAGCGTGATGTCCGGGAAGAACAGCTCGACGTCGTCGGTGTCGGTCGCGGTGACGGTCGTGCCCCTCGGGTCGGTGCCGAACGTCGTCGCCTCGTTGACGATGAGCTGCGCCCCGGGCAGTGGTGACGGCGAACCCGACACCGCGCGTGGACACGTGAAGGCCCACGTCTCCGGCAGGTCGAGCTTGTGGTTGCTGTTGACGTCCCCGACGTTGAAGCCGCCGGGATTCGTCACCGGCGTGACCGTTGCGCACTTGTCGTCGAGGACGAAGACGTTGCTGAGCGGCGTGTTGCCGGGGTTCGTAACGGCGTAGTTCGACGTCACGATCGCTGGCGGATCGAGATCACCGCGGACGGCGGTCGGGATGTTCGTCTTCGTGATGGCGATCACCGGCGTGTAGTTGAACGAGTTCCACACCGTGCAGGTGACGATCTCCTCGCCGATGTTCGCACCCGTCGTCGGCAGCGTGAAGCTGGCCTGGTTGCCGCTGACCGTGAGCTCGCCCTCCATCGTACGCGGAGTGCCTGCCTGATTCTTGAGCTCGCAAGTGAAATCGGGCAAGCCTGGTCGGCCCGCCGTATAACCGGTTTGCACCGCCTCTTGGACGGTCGCCAGAGAAGTCAGGCCGGCGGGTTGCGGCGTCCCACTGGAACTGGGCGAACCCGTTGGCGTCGGTGATGAGCGTCTTCGAGGGCGCCGGCGTGGTGTTCGGGCAGGATCCAGTCGAACGTGCCGCCGGGCACTGTCGGCGTGGCCGTCATCGACCAGCCGGCCGTGGGTTGGTAGGTGCTGTTGGTCGGCGATTGGGCCAGCTTGCGGATCGTCAGCGACGGCGAACACAGCTGGAGGACGACGCGCGCGAGGAACTGCGGCGAGGTCGTCGAAGTCCGTCACCAGCGCCACGTCGACCTGGTTGATGCTGGTGATGCCCGATGAGGCGTCGCGCACCACCTGCGGGCCGGTGACGGCGACGAGGCGATCGATGCTCGGCGGGTTGTTGAGGCCGTTGCCGACGCCGACGGTGAGCATGCGGGTGCCGGCGGTCTTGATGGCGTTGGCCTCGTCGACGGCGCGGGCGAGGGTGGTCGCCGCGCCCTGATCCTTGTCGGTTGCCTACGCCGACGGCGGGGGCAGCGAACGGGTCGCCGGCCTCGCCGAAGTCGTAGGCCGTCGGGTCGCCGTCGGTGATGAACAGGACCAGCTCGGGCAGCGTTCCGGTCCCGTGCTTGGTCGAGTGCCTGGTCCCAGTTGGTGTACTGGTCGCTGCGTGTTGCACACGGAAGCTGGAGGCGCTCTGTGGGTTGCCGCCCCGGTACTCGTACAACGTCGACGCCGGCCGGCGGCGGCGGGATCGGGTTGTAGTAGCTCGAGCATGGCGTCGGTCAGGACTCCGCCCTGACCGAGCGACGTGCCGTCGACGAGCGTGCTCGGCGCCAGCTGCTCCGACACGGTGCCGAACTGCGTCACCCGGGCCGTCGAGTCCGTGTTCTTGAGCGCGTCGAGGAACGTCTGGCCCGCCTTGCGCACGGTCTCGACGGCACCGGAGCTGTTGATCGAGCCGGAGGCATCGAGGACGAGCGTGACGTCGATGCCGCAAGCATCGGCGATCGTCGGGTTCGGCGCGGGTGTCGTCTGGGCGGCGCCGGGCGTCGCCGGAACGGCGACGAGCATCGCAGCCAACGTCGTCCCCGTGGCAAGTGCGAGACGGATCCCTTGTCCGGTGCGCACGGCGCGTAACTCTGCCACATCGTCGCGACCTGCACGTTCGTCGCCGGCTTGACGACCTTGCGAGCGGGGTAGCGCAAGAACATGCCCGACGCCACTCGAGATGCCCCGAAGCCGCTGTCCGAACTTCTCGAGAGACCGTTCTTCGTGATGCTGATGACGATGATCGGTGACGAGCACAGCTCCCGCCCGCTGACCTGCATCGAGCTCGATGGCGACCGACTCAGCTTCCTGATCGATCACACGACGGACTGGGCGCGTGCGGTCGCCGACGGCCGGGCCGTCGTCCACGCGACGGTCGCCGACGAGCGGCACAACACGTGGCTGGCGATGAACGGCGACGCATCCGTCGTGCAGGACCGAGCCGAGATCGAGCGCTTGTGGAACCCAGGTGCCAGCGCGTACTTCCAGGACCAGAACGACCCCTCGCTCGCCGTGCTCCGCCTCGACGTGTCCGACGGCGAGTACTGGGACGGTCCGAGCGGCCGCATCGGCATGGCGATCCACATGCTCAAGGCCAAGCTCAGCGACCATCCCGAGGAAGTCGGTGAACAGGGCAGCATCCAGACCAGCGGCTGATCACCGTTCTGTCCGTC
The DNA here is from genome assembly GCA_963774125.1 of uncultured Acidimicrobiia bacterium. Taxonomy (GTDB): domain Bacteria; phylum Actinomycetota; class Acidimicrobiia; order Acidimicrobiales; family Ilumatobacteraceae; genus JALZMG01. The sequence goes on along the minus strand of CAVZDR010000005.1, from coordinate 615,538 downwards.
GCAACCATGCGTTGTGAGGCGATCCCTACGGACAGAACGAGGTCTTCAGGACAGTGCGACGAGCGCGGCGCTCACGATCTGCTCGGGGAGGAGATCGAACTCGCCGTACAGCTCGGGGATGCTGCCTGACTGGCCGAAGCCGTCGACGCCGATGGGTACGGTGCGTGCTCCGAAGACCGAGCCGAGCCACGCGAGGTGGTGGCTGGCGGCGTCGTGGATCGTGACGATCGGCAGCGCCCGCTCGTGCGGTTGCAGCAACGTCGCCAGGTGGTGATCGTCTCCCGCCGGTCGGGCACCCCGGGTCGCGGAGCGCAGGCTCTCGCGCCACGCCCGGTAGACGCGGTCCGGGCTCGTCAGCTCGATCACGAGGGCAGGTGCGCCCTCGGCGTCGAGCGCCTCCGCTGCAGCGAGCACCTCGGGCACCACGGGTCCACACGTCACCAGGACGACCGCGGCCGGTTCATCGTTCGGCTGGCGCAACCGGTAGCCGCCGGCAAGGACGTCGCCGCGGAGGCGCTCGACGCCGAGCCGCTCGCGGGCCGCCGCGAACGGCGCCTGATCGATCGGGCGCGTGGACAGGCGAAGGTAGGTGGATCCGCCGCCGGGCGCGGACAGGTCGGCAAGCGCCGCGCACAGCCACCAGTCGAGCACCTGGGCGAACGCCGGCTCGGCGTACGTCATGCTCGGCAGTTCGAGCCCGATCGACGGCGTGATCGTCGACTGGTGCGCGCCACCTTCTGGCGCCAACGTGATCCCCGCCGGCGTGCCGACGACGACGAAGCGTGACCCCGAGTAGAGGCCGTAGATCAAGGCATCGAGGCCACGGCACACGAATGGGTCGTAGACCGTGCCGATCGGCAGCAGGTGGTGGTCGTGGAGATCGTGTCCCAGGCCGAGCGCATGCAGCAGCAGGAACAGGTTCATCTCGCTGATGCCCAGCTCGACGTGCCGGCCGCCTGGCGACTGCTGCCACCGCAGCAGCCGATCCTCCCCGAGGAAGTCGATGCGCTCGGTGGGCGCGAACACGCCCGCCTTGTTGATCCAGCCGCCGAGGTTCGTCGACACGCTGACGTCCGGCGAACAGGTCACGATGCGCTCGCCGACCTCGGCGACGTCGGCCAGGCGGGTGAGGATCCGCCCGAACGTCTCCTGCGTCGACACACGGCCGGTCGTCGGGATCCCTGTGCCGTCTGGAACCTCGAACCGTGGGCGAGGCGGCACGGGAACGTTGTTCAGCTCACCACCGGTCGCCGCGCATGCTCGACCTTCCGGCGACGAGGCGTCGAAGCGATCCCACTCGTCGTCCACCGTCAGCCCCATCGACGTCCGCAACTCCTCGATCTGCTGGGCCGACAGCAGCATCGAGTGGTTGAGCGGGTCGCCGGCGATCGGCAGGCCCCATCCCTTCACCGTGTAGGCGAACAGCACGCTCGGCCGGTCGGCGACGTCGTCGCAGGCGCGATAGCTGTCGAGCAGCAGGTCGAGGTCGTGGCCGCCGAGGTTCTGCACGAGCGGCGCGACTTCCTCGTCCGTGTAGTCGTCGAGCACCCGCTTGACGGCGGCGTCGGCGCCGGCCAGGAAGCGTGCCCGCAGCTCGGCGCCGTGGTGGGCGAAGAGCGACTGGTACTCCTCGTTCGACATCTCGTCGATGTGGGCCCGCAGCGCGTCGCCCTCGGGGCGGCGGAAGGCCTCTTGCAGACGGCGGCCGTACTTCGCTTCGATCACGTGCCAGCCGGCACCGTCGAAGGACTCCATCAACTTCTTGATCTTCTGGTCCGGCACGACACGATCGAGGCTCTGGCGGTTCGTGTCGATCACCCACATGACGTTGCCGAGGCCCTGCAGCGCCGGCTCGGTGACCGCCTCGAAGACGTTGCCCTCGTCGAGCTCGGCGTCACCGCTGAGGGCGATGAACCGGGCCGGCGGGCGCGAACGGCCCGATTCGTGCGCCTCGATGTACCGGCGCACGGCGGCGGCGAACAGCGGGGCGACGACGCCGAGCCCCACGGATCCCGTCGAGAAGTCGGCGACGTCGGGGTCCTTCGTACGGCTCGGGTACGACTGCAGCCCGCCGAGCGCCCGCAGCCTCGTCAGGTACGAGCGGTCGAGCTCGCCGGTGAGGTACTTGATGGCGTGATAGACGGGCGAGGCGTGCGGCTTGACGGACACCTTGTCGTCGCCGGACAGGTGACCGAACCACAGCGCCGTCATGATCCCGATCATCGACGCCGACGACGCCTGGTGGCCGCCGACCTTGATCTCGCCCGGCGGCCGCTCGCGGTTGGCGTGGTCCACCATCCGCACGGCCAGCCACAGGACGCGCCGCTGGATCGAGTCGAGGATGCGGGTGTCGGTCATTGCGTTCCCCGGCCACGCAGGCCGTTGCTGGCCGCTCGCTCGCTGGCGCTCACTCGCTCGCACACGGCGCGGGTGCTCATCCAGGTTCGCGCTCGTGACCTGGTTTCACGCGAAGGCCACGGTAAGCCTTGTCGGCGCTGATGCGGCCAGAGACCACGCGATAGATCTCCTCGGCCACCGGCATCAGGACATTGTGGCGCTTGGCCAACTCGCGCGCCGTAACGGCCGTCTTGACGCCCTCGGCGACCATGTTCATGTCGGCCAGGATCTCCTCCAGCTTGCGGCCCTGGCCGAGCTGTTCGCCGACGCTCCGGTTGCGGCTGTACGGACTGATGCACGTCGTGATGAGGTCGCCCATCCCGGCCAACCCGGCGAACGTGGCCGGCTCGCCGCCCATCGCCACGCCGAGGCGGGTCAGCTCGGCCAACCCTCTCGTCATGACCGCCGCCCTCGTGTTGTCACCGACGCCGAGTCCCTGGGCGATGCCGGCGGCGATGGCCACGACGTTCTTCAGCGCGCCACCGAGCTCACAACCGATCACGTCGTGGTTCGTGTAGATCCGGAACACCCCGCGGCTGATCACGCGCTGGATGGCCGTCGCCACCGAGAGGTCCTCGGTGGCGATCACGCTGGCGGCGGCCTGCCCGGCCATGATCTCGCGGGCGATGTTCGGGCCGGTCAGCGCGGCGATCGGGTGCCCGGGCAGCTCCTCCCTGATCACCTCGGTCATCCGCAGCAACGTCTTCTGCTCGAGCCCCTTGGCGAGGCTGACGATCGGGATCCACGGATGGATCCACTCCTTGGCTGTCCGGACTGTCGATCGCATCGCCGTCGTCGGCACGCCCAGCACGAGCAGCTCCGCGTGGCGCATCGCCTTCTCGAGGTCGTCGGTCGCCATGAGGCGATCCGGCAGTTCGATTCCCGGGAGGTACGCCTCGTTGGTGTGCCGGCCGTCGATCTCCGCTGCCGTGTCGGGGTTGCGCGCCCAGATCATCGTCGCTTGGCGCACCGCCAAGACCGACGCCATCGTCGTGCCCCACGATCCTGCCCCCAACACCGTGACCTGCATGGCGACAAACGTACGCGGCTCGGCCGGTTCCCCCGGACAGAAGGTGCTGGCGTACCGTCGTCAACGATGGCCATCGACTTCAGCCTTTCGCCCGAGCTCGAGGAGATCCGCGGCCGGCACCCGACGTTCATCGAGAGCGTCGTCAAGCCGACGGAGCAGAAGATCCACGACGAACGCCTCCAGGAGACCGACCGCAAGGCCTACATCGGAGCCTTGATCGAGATGCGCAAGCAGGCCAAGGAGGCCGGCCTCTGGCTGCCGCACATGCCGACGGAGTGGGGCGGCATGGGCCTCGGCCACGTCGAGCTGGCGATGGTGCAGGCCGAGGCGGCCAAGACGACCTACGGCCCGTGGGTGCTCAACTGCCAGGCGCCCGACGAGGGCAACATGCACACGCTGCTGCACTGGGGCACCGACGAGCAGAAGGAGAAGTACCTCCGGCCGCTGTGCGAGGGCACGACGTGGTCGTGCTTCGCGATGACCGAGCCCGAGGTCGCCGGCTCCGACCCGACGCTGATCCAGACCCACGCCTACCAGGACGGCGACGAGTGGGTCATCAACGGGCACAAGTGGTTCATCTCCAACGCCCACCGGGCCAACTTCGCCATCCTCATCGCCCGCACCGAGGACGATCCCGACCTGCCGCAGGCGGCCAACACGGCGTTCATCGTCGACCTCCCCGCCGAGGGCTGGACCGAGGTGCGCCAGATCGAGACGATGCACGGCTCGCACCGGCCACTCGCGAGATCCTCATCGAGGACCTGCGGGTGCACGAGTCGACCAGATGCTCGGCGGCCGGGGCCAGGGCCACCTGCTCGGCCAGTACCGGCTCGGCCCGGCCCGGCTGGCCCACTGCATGCGCTGGATCGCCCAGGCCGAGACGGCGCTCGACATGATGGTCGACCGCTCGCTCAACCGGTTCGCCCACGGCTCGCTGCTCGCCGAGAAGCAGGGCATCCAGTGGATGATCGCCGACTCGACGATGGAGCTGTACCAGGCGAAGCTGATGGTCCTGCACGCCGCCTACAAGATCGACCGCGGCGAGGACTTCAAGTCCGAGGTGTCGATGGCCAAGCACTTCGTGGCCAACATGCTGAACCGGGTCATCGACCGGTCGATCCAGGTCCACGGCGCGCTCGGCTACTCGACCGACACGCCGCTGGCGCACATGTACCAGCACGCCCGCTGGGCCCGCTTCGCCGACGGCGCCGACGAGATCCACCAGATGCGCATCGCCCAGCGCACGATCGCCGCCTACAAGGACACCGGCACGACGCAGCGCGGCGACCGGCGACCTGCCGCTCTGACGCTCTGCTCTGGCGTTTGGGTCACCGTCTCCGCAGTCGACCGCGCAGATACGTGACGCAAACCGAAGGCGGCGGCGCCGATCGCCACGCTGACGGCGGTCGTGAGCCCAGCGCCCTCTGCCGAGACGCGGGCCGTGCGGCGATGGCGGATGCTCGCCAAGTCGGGTGGTCGGTCCGGGAAGCGGAGCGGGCAGGCCCGCAACGCTGCGGGGTCCGGCTGAGGCGTCCTCGCGCCGGTCCAGCGTCGGTGGCCAGGTCGCCCGCTCCGTCACGAACGCCGCGGCGAGCTCGGCCTCGGAGGATGGGTCCTCCACGTACGGCTGCACGAACCACCACTCGCTGCGGACCTCGTCGGGGCCGATCTCGAGGATCGTGTAGCCGCGCGCCGTGACGTCGCACCATGCGACGTGGTCGAGCCCGTTGGCGGCGCGATCGAGCATGCGCCACAGCCCGGGGTAGTGGGCGCGACCCATCGCCGCCGACGAGACAGCCGGGGTCGTGAACTCGACTGCCACCGGCGTACCGGTGATCGGATCGGTGGGACCCGTGAACGCCCACGAGGAGTGGACGTCGCCGGACAGCAGCACGGTGCGCCCACCCGCCGCGGCCCGCTCGACGATCCACGACACCACGCGCTCGCGCTCCGCGGGATAGCCATCCCACTGGTCGTCGTGCAGGACGTGCCCATCGAGCATGGCGTACCCGTTCGGTAGGAACCGGTTCATCGAAGTCAGGGGGCGGGGCCACGGCAGCTCGATCGAGTTGACGACCACGCCGCTGGCGACGATCGCCCACGGCCGGGACGCGTCGAGCAGGCGTTCGCGCAACCACGCCCGCTGATCGTCGCCCAGCAACGAGCGAGCGGGATCGTCGAGCGACGGTCCTTCGAGGTCGCCGGCCTGGCGGTCTCGCCCGACCAGCCGCGTGTCGAGGAGGACGAGCTCCGCCAAGTCGCCGATCGGGACCGCGCGCCACGTGACCTTCGGGTCCGCCTCGTCGCGCAGCCGTTGCGGCAGCCACTCCTGACGGGCGGCGGCGGCCGCGGTGGCGCGCACCGACCACGGCCCGTGCCGTGTCGGGTCGTGGTGCTTGGCGCCGTCGCGCCACGCGTTGTCACTGAGATCGTGGTCGTCCCAGATCGCCACCATCGGGTGGCGCAAGTGCAGCGCCTGGGCATCCGGATCGGAGCGCAGCTGGGCGAGGCGTCGGCGATAGTCGTCCTGGGTGATCGCCGTGTGCGGCGGTTCGTGCAGTGCGCGGGCCCTTCTCGCCGGCGTCCTCGTAGATGTAGTCGCCCAGGTGCAGGACGAGGTCGACCTCCCGTTCGGCGAGCGCTCGGTAGACGCCGAGCGGCGCCACCGAGTAGCGCGCGCAGCACGCCGTGCCGATGCGGATGCCCTCGACGTGGCCGGCGGGCAAGGTGCGGGTGCGACCGACCGGCGACAGCTCCTCACCGGCCATGAAGCGGTACCAGTAGGAGGTTGCCGGTTCGAGGTCGTCGACGTCGACGACGATCGTGTGGTCGCGGTCAGGCCCGGTTGACGCGCCGCCGGTAGCGACGACGTCAGTGAGCTCGGGATCGCGGGCCAGCAGCCACGACGCCCACGTCATGTCCTCGCTGAGGCGGGTCCACAGGAGGATCGAGGTCGGGGTCGGGTCGAACGACGCGACTGCGTGCTCAAAGACGCTCATTGCTCGGGCTCGGCTTGCAAGCAAGTTGCTCGCCTTGCCTCCGAGCTCGCCGCCGCCGCTTCGCAGCGGCGTCTCACCCCCCTCACGACTGCTAGCTCGCAGCCTTGGCGGCGGCTCGTTTCTTCGTGCGCTTCGTCGTCTTGGCCGTCCGCTTGGCCGCCTTCTTGGAAGCCTTCTTCGTCGACTTCGTTGCCTTCTTGGCCGGCTTGGCAGCCGTCGCCGCACTCACCGCGCGGCTCCTGGCGGGACCACGCCGCGGCGGCGCCGGACGAGGCGGGACCACCCACTCCGCACCGGTTGCCTCGAAGAGCCGGTCGATCTCGTCGATGTGCAGGTCGACCATCTTCCAGAGGTCCGGCACGAGCTCACGGCAGGCGATCAGCCCGAACGTCAGCTCGTCGAGGTAGCTGTGCACGGTGATGTTCAGGCCCATGCCCTCGGCGACCGTCGAGACGGGGATGTACTGCTCGAGTCGCGCCCCGCTGAAGTAGAGCGGCTGCCGCGGGCCGGGCACGTTCGACACGATCACGTTCACCGGCGACTGCACGCGGTCAGCGAGCCGCAGCTGTGAGGCCAGCCGGATAGCTGACGTCGCGACCACCGGCGAGGAGAACTGCGTGATGTCGGCGAGTGCGTCGGCGGGCACGAGCTCGAACTGGCGCTTGGCGGCGTCCATCGCCTGCTTGCAGCGCGCTACGCGCTCGACGGGATCCGGCGTGTCAGTCGGGAGGTCGGCGACGAGGCCGGATACGCGGTTGGTCCACGTGTCGTCCTCGTCGCCCGTGCGGATCGACACCGGCACCATCGCTCGCAGCGGGCGATCCGGGAGGGCGTCGTGCAGGATGAGGTACTCGCGCAGCGCACCGGCGACGATCGCCATGACCACGTCGTTGACCGTGCCGCCCGTGACGTCCTTCAGGCGCTTGATGTTCGACAGGGATGCCGAGCGCATGGCGAAGCGGCGGTGCGCCGTGATCGACTTGTTCCAAGGAGTCGGCGGCGCTGACGTGTTGGGCAGCGAGAGACGCTCGCGGTCGTCGTCGTCGCCGGGGCTCAACCTTGTCGCGATCGCCTTGACGCCCACGCCCGCCTGGCGGGCGGCGGTGCTGAGGCTCGTGATGCCGGCGGACTCGGCGAGGTCGCGGACGAGCCGCAGCTGGGCGCGCACTGCCTTGGCCGGATTGCGTGCCAGGTTGCCCAGCGCCAGCCGCAGCAGCTCCAGGTCGCTCGGAATCGGCTCGGCCTGCCACGGCGGGCTCTCCTCCAGCGGCGGCGCGTCGGGCGTCAGGTCGTGGATCAGCATCAGCATCAGCACGCCGGACGCCCCGTCGATCGTGGCGTGGTGGTACTTGGTCAGCAGCGCCCAACGACCGCTCTCCAGGCCTTCGATGACGTAGACCTCCCACAGCGGACGGGAGCGGTCCATCGGCCGGCCGACGATGCGGGAGATCTGCTCGGCGAGCTGGTCGACCCGCCCCGGTGGGGCCAGGCTGAGGTGGCGGATGTGGAAGTCGAGGTCGAAGTCGGGGTCGTCGATCCAGTACGGATGGTCGAGCTGCATTGGAACTTCGACGACTCTGCGCCGCATCGGTTCGAGTCGGCCGACCATCGACTCGAAGCGGGCGTAGACCTCCTCGTAGGGGTCGAAGTCCGCGTCCGGTCGCGAGTAGATCCCCAGCCCGCTCACATGGCCGAAGTTGGTCGCCGTCTCCATGTAGAGGAAACTGCCGTCCATACCTGTCAGTTGCTTCATCACACACTCTCCTGGCGCGCAGTGTCGCGCGAGACTGCCGCCCCGTGGGCGAGGTCGATGCTCCGACGGAAACAGCACCTGGTTGGCTGTCGCCGCGACACGTTGGAGCTCGTGCGGGCGCACGTGCCGCTCGTCTACGTCGACGCCGTGCCGGTACGCGTCGACGAGCTGGGTCGGGTCACCGAGATCGGGATGCTGCTGCGGGTCGCCGCCGACGGAACGATCAGCCGGATGGTGGTCAGCGGCCGGGTGCTGTTCGGCGAGCGGGTCCGTGACGCCTTGATGCGCCATCTCGAGAAGGATCTCGGCCCGCTGGCCCTCCCTCGCCTTCCGGCTGACCCGACGCCGTTCACGATCGTCGAGTACTTCCCGGATCCTGACCGCTCGGGCTTCCATGACCCTCGCCATCACGCCGTGAGCCTGGCGTACGTCGTGCCGGTCGACGGTGACTGCCAGCCCACGCAGGAGGCGCTCGACCTGGCATGGTTCGGCTGCGCCGAAGCGGTCAGCCCGGCCGTTCGCGAGCAGATGACCGGCGGCCACGACCGGCTGATCCGCCTCGCGCTGGCGCACTGCGGCGAGCTCCCGTAGCGCACTGCGTCAAGGTCAGCGAATTGGCTGCATATCAGCCAATTCTCGGACTTTGAGGACATGTCGACTCGGTCTGGCCCGGGCTGCCGATCTACGTTCGTGCGCTGAATGGGTGAGCGTCCTGTCGCCATCGTCAGCGACGCGGCCGACTACGTCGGGCCGGCGTTGTCCCGCCTCCTCGCTCGGACTCACGACCTGGTGCTCGGCGAACCTGCCGACGACCTCGTCGCCGACGGCGCGGAGTGCCGGGAGCGAGATCGCCGTCGTCCGCGGTCGTCGGGACCTCGCTGCACAGGGCGCGACCGAGGAGCTGGTCGACACCGCGCTCGATCGGTTCGAACGGCTGGACTCGGCGGTGGCGTTCACCGGCGCGATCGTTGTTGGCCGGTTCCTCAGGTCAGACGTCGATGACCTGCGCAAGGCGCTCGTCGGGTGCGTCGAGGCGCCGTACCAGTTCCTGCCGCGGCATCGTCCCGCCGATGCTCGAGCACGGTGGCGGTCAGGTCCTCGTCTTCACGAGCGCGGCCGGGGCGCGACCGACGCCTGGCGCGCCGCTCTACTCGTCGGCACGAGCGGCCGCCAACATGCTCGTGCGCAACGTGGCGCTGGAGGTCGCCGACCGCAACGTGCAGGTGAACGCCATCGGCACGAACTTCATGGACTTCCCTGGGTTCCTGCGAGCCAATCGCGCCGAGGACCCCGAAGGTCGGGCCCGCGTCGAGGCGACGGTGCCGATGCGCCGCCTCGGCACGATGGACGAGCTCGCCCACATGGCCTTGCCATTCATCGATGGCACGAGCCGTTTCACGACGGGCCAGTTCGTCGCCGTTGCTGGCGGGTGGGCGTGAGCGCGCTCGTGATCACTCCTGCAGGAGCGCTGCGCAGACCTCGAGGTGGCGGCTTCAAAGTCAGAGGATTGGCTGAAATACAGCCAATCCGCTGACCTTCACGGCAGGACGAAGTGATGAGCGACTTCCCGCAGGTGTTCACCCCGTTGACGATCCGCCACCGCACGCTGCGCTGCCGGATCAACCTCGGCGCGCACACCACGAACATGAGCGAGGGCGGGTTGCCGTCCGAGCGCCACATCGCCTACTACCGAGAGCGCGCGCTCGGCGGGGCCGGGATGATCGTCGTCGAGCCAGTGCCGGTGCACGCAACGGCGGTCCTCACACGAGGCAACTTCCGTGCCGACGACGACTCCGTCGTGCCGCACTTCCGCCGCCTCACCGACACGTGCCACGAAGCCGCAGCGGCCGACGGCGGCGTCGTGATGATCCAGCAGCTGTACCACGTCGGCCAACACGGCGACGCGGCGAACTCGTTCCGCGAGCACTGGTCACCATCGGGGTTGCCGTCCATGCACGACGCCGATGGCAGTCACGCGATGACCGAGGCCGAGATCGACGAGGTGATCACCGCGTTCGTCCGCGCCGCGGTGCGGGCGCGCGAGGCCGGCTTCGACGGTGTCGAGTTGTTCGCCGCGTACCACGCGCTCGTCGACCAGTTCTGGACCCCATGGTCGAACCGGCGCACCGATCGCTGGGGCGGCTCGCTCGCCAACCGAACGCGCTTCTCGGCCGCCGTGCTCGGAGGCATCCGGTCAGCGTGCGGTGACGACTTCGTCGTCGGCATGGCGGTCAACCTCGACCCCGGCTCGGACGGCTCACTGTCGGCCGCCGAGCTGCAGGAGGTCGTCGCCTGGCACGACGAGCGGGCGCTGATGGACTACGTCACGTGCGGGACCGGCAGCTACTTCGACTTCTACGCCTTGATGCCGACGTCGCTGTATCCCGCGAGGCTGGGGGAGTCGGCCGCCGTAGCCCTCAAGGCCGTCGTCAGCCACACCGTCGTCCAGGCCGAGAGCCACATCCGCACGCCGGCCGACGCCGAGGTCGTGCTGGCCGCCGGCCACGCCGACATGGTCTCGATCGTGCGCGGCCAGATCGCCGATCCGCACCTCGTCGCCAAGGCCCGGGCCGGGCATCCCGAGCGGGTCCGGCCGTGCATCTCGTGCAACCAGCTGTGCTGGGGTCGCCGCTCCCGCGACTACTGGATCTCCTGTCTCATCAACCCCTCGGTGGGACGCGAGGCACCGTGGGGCGGCGATCGGTTCACGCCGGCGGCGACACCCGGACGGGTGCTCGTCGTCGGTGGCGGTCCGGCCGGTCTCGAGGCCGCACGGGTGAGCGCCGAGCGAGGGCACGACGTCGTGCTCGTCGAGGCGTCCGCCGAGCTCGGCGGGCAATGGCGCCTCGCCGGGCAACAGCCGACGCGGTCGCAGGTGCTCGACCACCTCGCCTGGTACGCCGCCGAGCTCGAACGACTCGGCGTCGACGTCCGGTACGGACGGGCCACAACCGCAGGAGACGTGGCGGCCGAGGCCGCCGACAAGGTGGTCATCGCCGTCGGCGCGGCGCCACCGGCGAGCGGCTTCCAGCGGGCGCTGCGCCTCGCCGACCGTCTGCCGGGTCTCGAGCTCGGCGGCGCGACGACGGCGCAGGACGTCTTGGCCGGCGCCGCGGACGTGGAGGGCCGCGTGCTGCTGCTCGACGACGTCGACGACTGGCGGGGGATCGGCACAGCGATGTACCTCCAGGAGCGAGGCTGCAACGTCACGATCGCCACCGCCGCAGCGGCGGTGGCCGGCGCACTGTTCCACAGCGCCGCCGACGTCCCGGCCCGCCGTCGCTTCGCCGGCGCTGGTGGCGAGCTGGCGCCGAACACCGTCATCAGCCGCTGGTGCGGTGACGCCGCAACGCTGCGGTCGACGCTCACCGGCGAGGAGACGCAGCGGCCGTTCGACTGGCTCGTTGTCGCCGGCACGGCCGTCGCTCGGGTCGAGCTCTCGGCCGCGCTCGACGGCCTCGGCGTTGCCCACACCTCGATCGGTGACTGCCTCGCCCCGCGCACCGCAGCGGCCGCCATCCTCGACGGCCGCCGCGTGGCGATGGCGATCTGACCACCGACGTGACCACTGACACGGGCTCATGGGTTGCCATCGACCGAATTCTATGACAAAGTCATGTAATGCGATCGGAAGCGGTGCGACCTCGACGAGGACGACCACCGAGCCTCGATCGAGTGACCGTGCTGGCGGCGACCGTCAAGCTCTTGCGCGAGGAAGGCCCCGCCGGGGTCACCGTGCGCAGCGTCGCCGCTGCGGTCGGCGTCTCGCGGCAGGTCGTGTACACCCAGTTCGGCTCCCTCGGCGGTCTCATCGACGCGCTCTACCGCGAAGGTTTCGAGCAGCTGCGGCTGTCGGCAGCCAGCATCACGGCGACGGGCACCGATGGCGTGATCGCCCACGGCCTCGCCTATCGACGCTTCGCACTCTCCAACCCCGAGCTGTACCAGGTGATGTTCGAGCGACCGTTCCGCGGTCACACGCCATCCCAAGAGAGCCGCGCTGCCGCCATTGCTGCCTTCGAACCGCTGATCCACGCCGTCGCCTCGACGGGCCGGGATCCCGAGCAGGCACGCAGCCTCGCCCTGACCCTGTGGGCCGCCGGACACGGACTCGTCCACCTGGAGCTGCAGGGCTACTTCTCATCCGAACCGACCACGGAGGCCCGCTATGTCACCATCGTCAACGGAGTGCTCGGCGATGCCCGCTGAGACCGCACCCACCCGCCAGTTCTTCCGGACGCTCAACCGCATCGTCGAGCCGGCGGTCCGCCGCGGGTTCGGCACGTCGGTACACGGCCCGGGCATCTTCGTCGTCGAGACCACCGGTCGCCGCTCGGGACAACGCCGACGCGTTCCGCTGCTCGGCTGGCGATCCGGCGACACCGTGTGGGTCTCCACCGTGCGAGCCGACAGCGACTGGGTCCGCAACGTCGAACACGACCCGGCAGCCGACGTCTGGATCAACGGCCGACCGCGACCATCGGTCGCCACAGTGACCCGCATGCCGAACGCGAGCTTCGTGCAGCTCTCCGCGGTTGACCGCAACGAAGCCTGACGACGGTCCACCGCTGACGTCCGCCAGCGGCGTACGTTGGGACTTCGATGCCGGAAGGCGACGCGATCCACCGTGCGACGGCGGCGCTGCGCTCGGCGCTCGTCGACGAGAAGATGGTCCGCTTCGAGGCGCCACGGCTCATCGGCCTTACGCCACGGGCCGGCCGAACCATCGAGCGAGTGGAATGCCACGGCAGGCATGTCGAGATCGAGTGGGACGACGACACCATCCTCGACACCAATCTGCGCCTGCGCGGTTCGTGGTTCGTCCACCGCATCGGCGATGTCTGGCAACGGCCGCACCACGAGCTGCGGGTGCTCATCGAGGTCGATGGCTGGGTCGCGGTGTGCTTCAACGCCCCGATGGTCGAGGCGTATCGCCGCCCGGATCCGCTGCGCCACCCAGGTCTGCGCGGCCTCGGGCCCGACCTCTCCCGGGCCGACGCCGACCTCGTCCGCTGCGTCCAGGCGGTGGTCAGCTATGACGACAAGACGGCACCGCTCGCCGCGGTGCTGCTCGACCAGCGAGTGCTGTGTGGCCTCGGCAATGTGTACCGCTGCGAGCTGTTGTGGGCGGGGCAACTGAATCCGTCTGCCCCCGTCGGCGACCTGTCCGAGCGCGAGGCGATGCGGATGATCGACGTCGCCGCCAAGCTCGTGCGGGCCAACCTGCGCCACGCCGAACGGATCGCGCTCCCTGGCGTCGACGGCGGGCTTGCGGTCTATGGACGTTCCGGCCAGGCGTGCCAGCGGTGCGCCACGACGATCGTCTGCGAGTGGATCGACGGTCGGCCGCTCTACTGGTGCCCTGGGTGCCAGACCCGACTCGCGCCGCCGGCCTCGCCAACTCCGGCGTGGTCAGAGCTCTATTGGGCGCAGAGCTCAGCGGGGCCGTAGCTCTTTCCGCAACGCGAAGCGCAGGCCCGACCACGTCTCGTCGATCGCGCACACCTTGGTGTCGACCCAACCGGATGGCAGCAGGTCTTCGCGCAGGGTGTTCTCGGTGATGTCGGTCGGCACGCCGCTCGAGCGCTTCGGCCAGGCGACCCACACCGAGCCGGACGGAGCGACCGCCTTCGTCAACGCCGGCCACGCCGCGACGAGCTTCGAGCGAGCGGTGAAGAACCCGATCACGATGTCGAGTGGTCCTTTCACGCGTGTAAGCCGCGCGGCACCGACCGGCAGCGGCCCGAGGGTCGCTGCGAAGCCCGGGGGGTCGGACTTCACGGCGAACCTCGTGCCTTCGACGATCCCGAGCTTCTTGGTCAGGGGCGTCCCGGAATATCCAGTGGTCATTCCGTGGCGATGGCTTGGAGGATGTTCATCCGGCTCGCCTTGGCGGATGGATAAAGCGCGGCGATCAGGCCGGCGATGACGGCGCCGATCAGGATGATGACGATCGTCCGCACGTCGAAGGCGATCCGGTCGATGACGTCATCGGGCACGGCCAGCGAGAGCGCAAGACCAATCAGCGTGCCGACGACGATCCCGACGATGGCGCCGAACGTCGAGACGATGACGGCCTCCCAGCGCACCGCCCGCCTGGTCTGACGACGGGTCATGCCGACGGCCCGCATCAGCCCGATCTCGCGTGTCCGCTCGAACACGCCGAGGGCCAAGGTGATCGAGATCCCGAGCACGGCGATGGCGATGGCGAACCCGAGCAGGATCGTGATGACGAGCAGCAGCTGATCGATCTGGCTCGTCTGCTCCTCCCGGAACTCGGCGTTGCTCTGGACCTTGGCCTGCGGGAACTGCGCCATCGCTGCGTCGACCGCGGCGTCGCCCTGTTCCGGGGTGACCCCCTCGGCGAGCTTGGCGACGATGAAGAAGTCGCGTGAGGTCGACGGATCGGTGACCTGCTCCAGCGTGTCGAGGGAGACGAGCCAGCCGCCGAAGCCGAGTGACGTGTCGGCGAAGATCCCTGCCACGGGCAGGTCGAGCTCTGCGCCGTTCTGGAAGGTCATCGACACGTTGTCGCCGACGGACAAGTCGAGGTCCTCGGCGCTGTCCTCATTGACGAGCACGCCGCCGTCGGCCACGCCCTGGTAGCCGCCCTCGACCACATCGAGGTTGAGCAGCTGCTCGACCGCAAGTGGATTGGCGGCGCCGACGCCGCGCTGTTCGCCTGCGATCTGGGCATCGGCCATCCGCACCGGTGTCACGGCGGATAGCTCCGGGACCTCGGCGAGCGTCTCGGCGACGATCGGGGGGAGCCCTTGGAAGGACTCGTCGGTGACGATGTAGTCGGCCTGGACGGCGTCCTCGAGGACGTCCGTGAACGTCGCCCGCAGCGACGAGGCGAACACCGCCGCCGCGCTGACCAGTGCCACGCCGATCATCAACGCCGCCGCAGTGGCCGACGTCCGCCGTGGCGCCCGTCCGGCGTTCTCCCGGGCGAGGACACCCGGCGTGCCGAGCACCTTGGCGACCGGCCAGCCGATCGCCTTCGTCACCGGCCGGGCGACCGTGGACGACACGCTGGCCACGCCGAGGAAGATCATCAGCGCTCCGACACCCGCCAAGGCGATGAGCCCGAGCGCACCTCCTGGTCGCAGGAACAGCCCGAGGACGAACATGACCGCGCCGACGACGGCAATGGTCGTGCCGACGACGAGTCGCCGCGTGCTGAGCGCCTCGAAGCCGAGCTCCGGACGCATGGCGGCGACCGGTGGGATCTTGGCGGCCCGACGGGCCGGCACGACCACCGACAGCAGCGTGATGCCGACGCCGACGACGACCGCCATGATGATGCTCCGCGGCAGCAGCACGGTGGCGGCGTCGGGGAAGCCGAGCCCGGCCGAGTTGAACAGCGAGAGCATGAGCTTCGCCACGCCGACGCCCCCGAGGATCCCGATCGCCGTCGCGATGACCGACATCACCAGCGCCTCGACGTAGATCATCCGGCGCACTTGTGTGCCCGACGCGCCGACCGCACGCAACAGCGCCAGCTCGCGCAGTCGCTGGCCGATCGTGATCTGGAAGACGTTGTTGATGAGGAAGGCGCTGACGAACGCCGTGATGAAGGCGAAGATCAAGAGACCGGTCTGGAAGGCGTTGATGAAGACGTCGAGGTCGGCCTTGTTCTCTTCGACCAGCACGTCGCGTGTGATGACCTCGGTTCCGGGCGGCAGGATCTCCTCGATCCGTGATTGCACGGTGGCGACGTCGACGCCCTCGGCCACCGCGACGTCCGCCCCGTCGAGTGAGTCGCCGGCACCGAGCACCTCGGCTGCCGTGGAGACGTCCCAGGCGGCAAGCGTGGCGCCGGCGAATCCGTCGGTGTCCCCGAGGCCGACCAGCGCCGTGATCGTGAACTCGTGCGACCCGGTGTCCGTGAGCACGGTGATCGTGTCACCGACCACGAAGTCCTCGCGGTCGGCGGTCGCCTTGTCGATGGCCACCTGGTCGGCACCGACCGGTGGCGCGCCCTCGCCCTTGATCTCCAGCCCGGAGAGGGAGGAGTCGCCGGTCCACGCCACACCAAGGGTCGGCGCCCCTCCTGTGGTGATCGCCTCGCCCTCCTTGTCGACGAGCTGGGCGTACCGCTGGAGCAGCGGCTCGACGGCGGCGACACCTTCGACGGCTGCCACCTCGTCGGCCAACGACGCAGGGATCGGATCACGTTGGTCGATCTCGCCGGCATCCGACTCGAACGCCACGGCGGAGCGGACCTGCAGATCGACGTTCTCGGTGATCTGGGTGAACAGGTTGTCGAACGTGTTGCGCAGGCTGTCGGCGAGCACGAACGAGCCGACGACGAACGAGACGCCGACGACGATGGCGATCGAGATGCCGATGAGGCGGCCGATGCGAGCGCGGATGCTCTTGCGCGCGATGAGCGCGGTCGACTTGTAGCTCATGACGTCACTCGCCGTAGTGCTTCATGCGGTCGATGACCGCTTCCGCCGTCGGCTCGGCCATCTCGTCGACGATGCGGCCGTCACCGAGGAAGACCACGCGATCGGCGTACGACGCCGCGTTGGGGTCGTGCGTGACCATCACGATGGTCTGGCCGTATTCGCGCACGGCCCGGCGGAGGAAGTCGAGGATCTCGGCGCCGGTCCTCGAGTCGAGGTTCCCGGTCGGCTCGTCGGCGAAGATGATGTCGGGTTGAGCGGCCATCGCCCTGGCGACGGCGACACGTTGCTGCTGGCCGCCCGAGAGCTCGCTCGGACGGTGCTTGAGGCGGTCCGCGAGGCCGACGGTCTTGATGACCTCGTCGATCCACGCCTGATCACCCGACTCACCACCGAGCATCAGCGGCAGGATGATGTTCTCCTTGGCCGTCAGCGTCGGCACCAGGTTGTAGGCCTGGAAGACGAAGCCGACCTTCTCCCGGCGCAGCTCCGTGAGCTGCTTGTCGGTGAGCTTGGCGAGGTAGGTGTCGCCGATGTAGACGGCACCGGAGGTCAGCGCGTCCAGGCCGGCGAGGCAGTGCATCAGCGTGCTCTTGCCGGAGCCGGACGGTCCCATGATGGCCGTGAAGCGCCCGGCTTCGAAGGCCACGGTGATGCCGTCGAGGGCGCGTACCTGGCTGTCGCCGACGCCGTAGACCTTGACGGCATCGACGGCGCCGGCCGCCGCCCGGGGGGTGGGCGCGGTCGAGATGACGGTGGCGGGTTCTGTCACGCCTGCTGTTGTACCGCGCAGGTTGGGCGTCGGCGTCCCCCTTTGGGCGGATGCCTCTCCAACCGTGGCAGTATCAGGGGCGGGCGCGGAGCATCGTATGTGGCGGAAACGGCCGAACCGCCCGGCCGCGCATCATTCGACTCGGGGGTCAGATGTCCACTTACCGCCGCCACCACCAGGGCGATCGGGTGCCGCTCGACGTCATGGCGCTCGACGAGGAAGCACCGCCACGGGAGAGGCTCGGCCGTTGGCTGATGCTCATCGGTGTGATCATCGCCGCCGCCGGCTGCATCGTCTGGGTGTACGTCATCCTTCGCGAGCGTGGCGTCGCCGACGACGACAGCGATCTCATACCTGGGGTCTCGGCTCCAGTGATTGGCTTCGTCGCCATCGTCATCGGGCTGGCCGTCGCCTCGATCGGCTCAGCCCGCTCCCGAGATCGATAGATCCGCACCCCTCTTCATCCGAGTGTTTGACGCCATCGGAGTGTCAGGCCCCGGGAAAATCGAGGTCCAGCACTCGGACGGGCTCAAACACTCGGATGGTCAGCGGTCGGCCGTGCCCGGGGCGACCAGCCCGGACTCGTAGGCGGCGACGACCGCCTGCACCCGGTCGCGGGCGTTGAGCTTGGTCAGGACGCGACCCACGTGCGTCTTGATCGTGGCCTCGCCGAGATAGAGCGCGGCCGCGATCTCGGAGTTCGACATGCCGCGGGACATCAGGCGCAGCACCTCCAGCTCCCTTTCCGTGAGCCGGTCCATGCCCGGCACCGGCTCGGTTGTCGGGCGCCGGGCAACTTCCTCGATCAACAGCCGCGTGACCTGCGGCGCCAGCAACGCGTCCCCGCGCGCCACGACCTCGATCGCCATCACGAGCTGCTCGGCCGGGGCGTCCTTCAACAGGAAGCCGCTGGCGCCTGCCCGGAGGGCCGCGTAGACGTAGTCCTCGAGGTCGAACGTCGTGAGCATCAGCACGTACGGCGTCTCGTCAGTGGCATCGGCCCGGATCTGCGCGCAGGCCTCGATGCCGTCCATGCGCGGCATGCGGACGTCCATCAGCACGACGTCGGGCCGGGCTCGGGGCACCAGCTCGAGCGCCTCGCCACCGTCGCCGGCCTCACCAACCACCGTGAGCGACGGTTCCGCCTCGAGGATCATGCGCAGCCCCTGACGGACCATCGCCTGGTCGTCGACCAGGACGACGCGGATCACGATGCCAGCCCGGCCGTCACGGCCGGCGTCGCCGCCGCTGCCGTCGACGTCGACGTCGACGGTGGCATCGGCAGCCTGGCGCTGACCCGCCAGCCGCCACCCGGACGAGGTCCCGCGGCGAACGTGCCGCCGGCCGCCGTCACCCGCTCGCGCATCCCCAGCAGCCCGTAGCCCTCGTCGCGCGGGCCCTGCCGCATCGTCGAGGCGCCGCGGCCATCATCCTCGACACACACCTCCAGCTGGGCCGCCGCTCGAGTGATCGTCACGTCGACGGTCGCACCGGGTCCGGCGTGGCGGGTCGCGTTCGTCAACGCCTCCTGCACGACGCGATACGCCGCGAGCCCCACACCGGCGGGGACGTCGTCGATCCCGCCAGTCACGGTCAAGCGCACCGGGAGGCCGACGTGCGTGTCGACCAGCGACTCGAGGTCGGCGAGGGTCGGCACGGGCACCGCCAGCCGCCCGGCCTCGGGATCGCGCAGCACGCCGAGCACCTGCCGCAACTCGTCCATCGTCTGGCGACCCGTGCGCTCGATGTTGTCGAGCAGCACCACGGCGTCGTCCGGCCGCGACGTCACGTTGCGCCGGGCGGCGGCCGCCTGGATGACCATCACGCTGACCGAGTGGGCGACGATGTCGTGCAGCTCGCGGGCGATCCGGTTGCGCTCCTCGGCGACGCGCTCGCGGGCGAGCAGATCGCGCTCTCGCTCGGCCCGCTCGGCGCGGTCGGCCAGCGACTCGACGTGGAGGCGGCGGCGCCGGACGTTGTCGCCGAGCACCAGTGCCGCCGTGAGGATTCCCGTCGTCGCGATCGCGTCGACGAGCGTGACCTCGTCGTCGAGGACGCCGGCGATCAGCATCAGGACGAACACGACGCCCAGCACGGCGACGCCGATGTGGCGGCGCCTTCCGTCGGTGTGGGCGCCCACCGAGTACGTGGCGACGATGACCGCCAGCCAGGTCGAACCGACGACGTCGAGCATCTCGGCGATGGCTTGGGCGACGAAGACCACCGCCAGCGTGGCGATCGGCCAGCGCCGGCGGAACATCACGGGCAGCGTCGGCAGGATCACGAACAGTGGGGTCCACCACGTGGGCTCGCGCACCGGCTGCTCGCTGTCCAGCCGCACGTCCGTGTAATGGATGACGAGGGCGAGGACCATCAGGGCGACGGCGAGCATCGTGTCGGCCGCCAGCGGGTGCTCGCGGATCCACCGCAGCAGCCGCCGCCACGCCTCGACCGCGCCACCCATCGATCGAACGCTACCGAGCACCCCGCTTCCGGGTCGTCAGACCGCGGGTGGATGTCCGTCAACCCCGAGGCTGGCGAGGGGTCGAGCGCCGTAGCATGCCAACATGGCCACGACGGTTTGCGCCTCGTGCGGCCTACCGATTCCGACGGGGGCGCGCTTCTGTCCCAACTGTGGCGTCGCCACGTCGGGCGTGACGACCGCGCCGGAGGAGCGACGCATCGTCACGGTCCTGTTCGCCGACCTGGTCGGATACACCACACTCGCCGAGAACCGCGACCCCGAGCAGGTCAAGCGCCTGATCGAAGCTTGCTTCGAGCGGCTCGTCGCCGACATCGAGGAGTTCGGTGGGCGCGTCGACAAGCTGCTCGGCGACGGAATCGTCGCCCTGTTCGGCGCCCCCGTCGCTCACGAGGACGACGCCGAGCGGGCCGTGCGCGCCGGCCTACGCATGCAACGCACGCTGGGCCGCTTCGCCAGTGAACGCGAGGACGGCGCGCGGATCGAGATGCGCGTCGGCATCAACACCGGCGAGGTGCTCGTCGGCACGCTGGCGGGCAGTGACTACACGGCGATGGGTGACGTGGTGAACACCGCGGCGCGACTGCAGGCACTTGCCCCGCCCGGCGGCGTGCTCATCGGCAGTGCGACCGCGGCGCTGTGCTCTTCGTCCATCGACATGGAGCCCTTCGGCATCACCCAGATCCGCGGTCGCGACCGGGTCGAGGAGTCGTGGCTCGTCATCGGCGCGCTCGCTGCGGGTGCCCGGCCGGTGCGCTGGGACGTGCCGTTCGTCGGGCGCGCCCAGGAGCGGTCATTGCTCGACGCCGCCGTCCAACTCGTGCGCAACGGCCACAGCGGCGTCGTGTCCATCATCGGCGAGCCCGGAGCCGGCAAGACGCGCCTCGCCGAGGAGATCGTCGACGCACTGGAGTCCGAGGCGATCGTCGTGCGCACGGCCTGCGCTCCGTACGGCGAGCAGGACGTGTGGGCCCCTGTCGTGACGGGCTTGACGGGCCTGTTCGGACTCGAGCGCGACGCCGCCGCCGAGACGGTCCGACTCACCATGGAGCGGCGGGCCCAGGAGGTCTGGGGCCTGAAGCCGGGCGACCCGGAGCTCGAGCGCTTCCTCGACGTGGGTTTCTTCCTGCTCGGGCATCCGTCGGAGTTCGACCGCCTCGACGCAGCGGGCGCCCGCGACCGGCTGGCGGCGGTGGTCACCGAGATGCTGCGTCGCAATGCCCTGACCCGCATGACGGTGTTGTGGGTTGACAACCTGCAGTGGGCCGACCCGATGCTGCGCGATCACCTCGCCGTCATCGTGCGGTCGCTCGGCGACGTGCCGTTCCTGCTCATCACGGGGCAACGGCCCGATCCGGATTTGCAATGGCCGCCAACGGTCGAACGGCCGCTCGTCGTGCAGGTGCCGCTCGGCCCGCTCGAGCGGTCCGACTGCCTCGAGTTGGTCCGCAGCATGCTTGCCGGCCGAGAGCAGGGCGGTCACGACGACGCCGGCGTCGAGGCGCTGGTCGATCGCGGCGGAGGCAACCCGCTGTTCCTGGTCGAGCTGGCTGCGCTGGCGGCGAGCTGCCCCGACGCGGCGGAGCTGCCGGGCACGCTCCGCGCACTCATCGCCGCCCGCGTGGACCAGCTGCCCGGCGTGCAGCGGGCGATCCTCGACAACGCCGCCGTTCTCGGACACCACGAGCACGTCGCGGCACTGGCGAGGTTCGCCGAGGAGATGGGTCAGGACTTCCGCGTCACCGACCTCGACGACCTGGCGTGCACCGGACTGATCGAGCTGGAGGGCAAGCGCTGGCAGTTCCGCAGCGACGTCGTGCGGGAGGTCGTCTACCAGACGTTGACGAAGCGGGTGCGGGCACAGCGCCATGCCGGCGTCGCCGCAGTGATGGCGGCCGGCGGCTACAGCGTCGACGACGTCGCCCAACACGCCGCCACGGCGGCCGAGCTGCTGGTCGAGCTCGGGCCGGTCGACGGCGTCAAACCATCGATCATCGGCCACGCCATCGATGCGCTGCTCGAGGCCGCCAAGTCGGCCGTCGAGACCGGTCGCTACGACACCGCCGACCGCCTCGCCAGCCGAGGGCTCGACCTCCACCGCGCCGACTCGGCGACGGAGCGCAAGCTGCTGCTCGTGCGCGCGACGGCCGAGCTGGAGCGACGGCGATTCGGCGACGCCATCGCCGACGCCGAGGCCGTCCTCGAATCCGCGCTGGCCGACGGAGACCGTGTCAGCGAGGGACAGGCGCGGCGCCGCCTCGGCACGATCGCCCAGATGCAGGGCGACCTGGTGACGTCTCGTGACCAGCTCGAGGCGGCGATCGAGATCTTCCGCGAGATCGGGGACCGCCGCCGGCTGGCCGACTCGCTGCGTGCACGGGGGTTCGCCGAGGCGTTCGGCGGCTCGCTGCCCGTCGGTCGCGCCCACCTCGACGAGGCGATGGAGATCTACCACGACATCGACGACGAGCGCGGCCACGCCTGGGCGCATCAGAACCTCGCGTGGGTCGCCTTCCAGGGAGGCGACTTCAACGAGGCCGAGGTGCAGCTCGCCGAGGCACAGCAGCGGTTCCAGGAGTTGGGGGACCACACGGGCGTGAGCTGGGCCGCAGGCCTGCAGGCCTGGGTGTCGTACTTCCAGCGGCGCTTCGACGAGGCCGAGGAGCTGGCGCTGGCCGTCGAGTCGGATGCCCGCCGCTGGGGCGACCCGTGGGCGACGCTGATGATGCAGACCCTGCTCGCCAACCTGCGGCTGTGGACCGGTCGCCTGGCGGACGCCGAGCAGTTCGCCGAGCGGGCGCTGGCCGGATTCCGCGAGGTCAACGACCGATACGGCGTCATGCAGGCGCTGGGTCCGCTCAACCGGGCGCGGGCAGGACTCGGCAAGAAGGCCGATGCCAAGCGTGGCGTGGAGGAGTCGATCGCCCTCGGGGACACGTTCGGCGAGCTCGGACTGGCGCTGCAAGCGGCGGCCGGAGTCGCCATGCACCTCGGGCAGGGAGAGCTCGCCGTCACACTCGCCGAGCAGGTGCTCGAGCGTGCCGCCACGTCGGGCATGAGCCCCGACGAGGGCTACGTCCTGCTGACGCTCGGGCGCTGCCAGATCGGCGATGCCGACGGGGCGTTGGCGGCCATCGAGCACGTCGATGTCGAGGACTTCCCGTTCGGCCGCAGCGCGAGGGCCCTCGCCCGCGCCATCGGGGGCGACCACGAGGGCGCCATCGAGGATGCCGAGCAGGTCGAGCAGGAGCGCGGCGCCAGCTACTTCGACTTGTCCGTCTCTCGCCTGGCCGGCGTCATCGCCTGCGACCGGGCGGGCAACCTCCGGGGCAGCCGGCGCTGGCTCGATTCGTTGACATCACTGGCGTCGAGTGTCGGCGACGTCGTGTTCGTCGCGGTCGCGCAGCGGCTGCACGAACGGCCGGTTTCTGAGACGGCGTCCGAGCCCTCGACGCTGGCGGCCGGTTGGCGACGCGTCGTCGACGCGGTGGTGGTGGGCTGAGCACGACGGGGCGCGACACGACCACCGGCCTCATCGTCGGGCGGTTCGACCCGCCGCACCTCGGACACTCCTACCTGATCGAGGACGCCGCGCAGCGGTGCGACCGGCTCGCCGTGTTCGTCAACAGCGGGCCAGCCGACGCCACTCCCGGCGCGCTCCGAGCCACCTGGCTGGCCGAGCTGCACCCGGACGTCGAGGTGATCGAGGTCGTCCACGAGCTACCGACCGATTTCGGCGACGAGGCGCTGTGGCAGCGCTGGATCGACCTCTTCCGGGCCCATTGGCCGTTCGAGGACGGTCCCGACGTCGTCTGCTCGAGTGACCCGTACGTCGGCGAGCTGGCTCGGCGCCTGGGCGCCGAACCAGTCGTCGTCGATGCCGAGCGGGTCCACGTACCGATCAGCGCGACAATGGTGCGGGCCGATCCGGCCGCCCACCTCGATCGTCTGGCCCCGCCCGTCCGGGAATGGGTCCAGGCGAACTGGCTCTGATTCGCTGGGTGAGAGGCCCTGAGATGCTCAGGCGGGCGAGCCGTCGCCTCGCGGTGACGCCCGATGTGCCCGGAGTCGTTCGTGAATGCGGCGGCGAGCTCGGCAGGCGAGGCGAGCAACTCGCTTGCGAGCCGAGCCCGAAGGATTCAGTCCGGCTGGGGCACGATCCGGATGTACGGCTTGGGGGCCTTCCATCCGTCGGGGTAGATGGTCTTCGCCTCGTCGTCGGACACGGAGCCGGCGATGATGACGTCCTCGCCCTGCTTCCAGTTGACCGGCGTGGCGACGCGGTGCTTGGCGGTCAGCTGCAGCGAGTCGATGACGCGCAGGACCTCGTCGAAGTTGCGGCCGGTCGTCATTGGATAGATGAGGATCAGCTTCAGCTTCTTGTCCGGCCCGACGACGAAGACGTTGCGCACTGTCTGGTTGTCGGCGGGCGTACGGACCAGCGGGTCGCCGGACACCTCGGCCGGCAGCATGCCGTACAGCTTCGAGACGGCGAAGTCGGCGTCGGCGATGATCGGGTAGTTCGGTGCCGCGCCCTGGGTCTCCTCGATGTCCTCGGCCCAGGCCGCATGGCGGTCGCTCGGGTCGACGGACAGCCCGATGATCTTGACGTTGCGCTTGTCGAACTCCGGCTTGGCCTTCGCCATGTAGCCGAGCTCGGTGGTGCAGACAGGAGTGAAGTCCTTGGGGTGGCTGAACAGAACACCCCAGGAGTCACCGAGCCACTCGTGGAAGTTGATCGTTCCCTCGGTCGATTCGGCGGTGAAGTCAGGGGCGGTGTCACCCAAACGGAAGCCCATGTACGCACTCCTTGCAGTCGTCGGTCGCTAGACCCCGCCAAGCGTACGGCAATCCCGACCAGTTGACTCAAGAATGGGGGCTGTGACGCCTGCCCGGTGGGCCGGGCGCCGGTCCGTTGCCGGACCGGCGGCCCGCCCGCCACGGCGCAGCGTAGTCCCCAATTCAGGTGACGACCACCTTGACATGTGACTGAATGGTCACCTATCGTCGAGTCATCGAACAGGACGACGCCGTGTTCAAAGCCCTCGCCGATCCCGGGCGCCGGCGCCTGCTCGATGCGCTGCGGGACAGCGATGGCCGGAGCCTCGGTGAGCTCTGCGCGGTCCTGCCGACGATGTCGCGCTTCGGCGTGATGAAGCACCTGGCCGTGCTCGAGCACGCTGAGCTCGTCGTCACCCAGCGCGCCGGGCGCATCAAGCGCCACTATCTCAATCCGGTCCCGATCCGCCAGGTCCACGACCGGTGGATCACCAAGTACGCCGAGCCGGTGACGGCGGCGATGGTCGGCCTGCAGCGGCACGTCGAAGCATCTGCCGCCCCGTATCAGCCCACGGAGGAAACCGCGTGCAGCACGCCGAAGCACGTCTACCAGATCCACATCCGCGCCACGGCCGAGGAGGTGTGGCAGGCGCTCACCGATCCGGCGTTCACGACGCAGTACTTCCATCGGACGGCGATCGAGAGCACGTTCGTGGCGGGTGACTCGTGGCGCATGACGCTCCCCGACGGGAGCGAGGCGGTGTGCGGCGTGATCGAGGAGGTCGACCCACCGAGACGGCTGGTCATGACGTGGCGCGTGCTCTACGACGCAGCGATGGCGGAGGAGCCGCCGGGCCGGGTCGAGTGGCTGCTCGCGGAGAACGGCGACGGCGTGACGAGGGTGACGACGATCCATCGTGACCTCGGACGTAGCCCACTCACGTCAGCAAGCGTGGCCGACGGCTGGCATTGGGTCATCGACTCCCTGAAGTCGCTCCTCGAGACCGGTGCTCCACTCGACGGCACGGCTGCGCCGGCACCTGCCATCGCCGACGCTGACGGTGACCTTCATCGCATGCTCGCTGTCGACGCCAACAACGCGACGTGGGAGCTGCTCGGGCGCGACGCCCTGACGGCCGACGACGCGGACGAGCTGCTCGGTCGGGCCTACGCCGCGGCGCACCACTGGCGGCGGGCCGCCGGGCGGCGACCCGAGAACGACGCCCGGGCGGCGTGGCTCATCGCTCGTGCGCACGCTGCGCTCGGGCAGGGAGAGCCCGCCCTGTACCACGCCGATCGCTGCTGGGCGCTGACAGTGGCGGCAGGCCTGGACGACTTCGACCTCGCCTACGCCCACGAGGCCCGGGCGCGAGCCTTGGCCTGCCTGGGTCGCCTCGACGAAGCAGCGGGCGAGCTGACCGCCGCCCGCCAGGTCGTGATCGCCGACGATGAGGACCGCGCGATCTTCGAGGGCGACCTTGCCGCCGGGCCGTGGTTCGGACTGGTTGTGGCGGCTACGCCGTAGCGGGTTGCGCCACGCGCTGGCGCCGCGGCGGTCCGGACCACCACCTCAGGATCATCGAGATGAGGACGAAGGCGACGAGGATCCCGACGCAATAGCCGATGATCGCGCCCACGCTCTTCTGGTTCGCGTCGAGGAACGGGTACGGGTACCAGTCGGCGAAGGGGCCGCGGATCATCGTGTAGATGAGGTACAGCGTCGGGAAGATCCACCACGTCGCCATCTGTCCAACCGTCGGCTTGATCGGGGATCGGTAGACGAACCAGTCGAGTGCCACGACGATCGGCCCGAGCACGTGCACGATGAAGTTGACCCATTGGGTGTTCGTGTTGACGTCGGCCGATGCCGGAGCGAGGAGGAGGTTGTAGACGATTCCCGTGATGATCATGTAGAGCGTCACGGCACCGCGGAAGACGACGAAACCTTCGACGCCGACCAGCGCCGGTCGGATCGCCAACGCGCCGAGCAGGATGATCGCGCCGATGTTGCTGAGGATCGTGAAGTAGCTGAAGAAGTTCACGGCGTCGAACGTCGGGTCGTCCTCGCCGTTGATGAAGTGCCAGATGAGGGTGTAGAGCGTGGCGATGGCCATCGCCCCACGCACGACGCGCTGCACGGCCGGCATCGCCGGAGTGTAGGACCGGCGCCCGTCGCTACCGTGGGACTCCATGACGATGAAAGTCGAGCTGGCGGACCTCGCGAAGCGTGTCGACGACTACGGGTTCGCGTACCTCGTCACGGTCGGCGACAGCAGCACGGCACACGTCCTGGCGGTGTGGCCCGAACTGGGCCCGGAAGGACTCGTCGTGGACGGCGTCGGCCGGCACTCGCAGGAGAACGCGCTGGCCCGCTCCGACGTCACGCTGGTCTGGCCACCAACGGATGACGGCGGCTACAGCCTGCTCGTCGACGGCACCGCCACCGTCGACGGCTCGACGATCACCGTCGCCCCGACCAAGGCCATCCTCCACCGCCCCGCCGCCGGCCCCGACGGCCGCCGCGCCGGCTCCGACTGCGTCAACGTCTGACAGAAAACCGGTTTTGAATCCCGGTCAACACCGTTTCTGACGGTAAATCCTCCAGAGAATCGCGATCAGGCCGGAACGGCGGTCACGACGACATTGCTGTAGTAGCTGTGGGCCGAGCGGTCGAACTCGCCGCCGCACGTGACGAGACGCAGCACGCTCTCGCCATCCCGGGCGAACGTGCCGTCGACGGAGACCGCCGGTTTGTCCACCAGCTCGACGCTCCTGACGGTGAAGGCCCGCTCTGACCCGTCGTCGTAGGCGACCGTGACGGTCTCGCCGACCGGCGTCTCGGCGAGCTCGTTGAACGTCCCGCGCGCGCCCTTCCAGTCCAGGTGCCCGGCGATCACCGCGGAACCGGGCTGACCCGGAGTGGGCCCGTAGCGGTACCACACCAGCGTCTTCGCGTTGTCAGGGACCTCCAGCCCTCCGGCGGCGTCGACGCCCACGTGCGCGACGAGGCCGTCCGCTCCGATGCTCGGGATCTGTACTCGCACCGGTGCGGCCACGGCACGTGGCGCCAGCACGTCGATCTCGGCGGAGTACGTCACGACCGGGGGACCGGTCGGTGGCGTCGGCTCCGGCGCCGCCACCGTGGTCGTCGTCGGACGGGTCGTCGGTCGTTCGGTCGTCGTCGGTGCGGCCGTCGTCGTAGGTCGCGCCGTTGTGGTCGGTGCGGCCGTCGTCTCCGTCGTCTCCGTCGCCGCGGAGTGCTGTGGCGACGACGAACCGCAGCCGGCGATCGTCGTGAGCGCGGTCACGGCCGCGACGACGGTCGCGCCGGCGCGGCACGCCATCGGTCAGCGTGAAGCGCGCGCTCGGCGCAGGCGGAGGCCGGTGATGGCGACCCCGCTGGCGCCGATCAGCGCAGCCGTGGCGATCAACGCCACGGGCAGCCCGCCGTCGTCGCCTGACCCGAGCGTCGAGCCGTCGCCGGTCTGGATCGCCGCCGGTGCCGACTGCAGGCCACCCACCTGCACGACCGCCCAACCGAGCGTCCCCTCGGGTTGCGAGCCGATGAGGTACATGAAGTTCGCCGTGCCGTCGGCGTACTCGACGGTCTGCGGTGCGGCGAGCACTGCACCACCGCCAGCGGGCGCGACGGCCAACTGGTACGTCCCAGCGCCGAGCTCCTGCTCGGCCTCGGACTTCGAGGTGATCGATGCGATCGCGGGCTGCTCGTTGAGGAGGACGCTGACGTCCTCGGCGGCCGCCGCATGGCGCACGACCAGCCGGGACTGTCCGGCTGGAACGGCCGTCAGATCGTCGGCGAACGCAGTGAGCGTCGGCTGACCCGTCGCGTCGAGGTGGGCCACGAGCGATCCCTCGAAGCCAGCGGGGACCGTCACCGTCTGCGTCAGCAGCGGCTCGTCGGACGGCGCCGCCCCTGCTGAGCGGATCTCGATGAGGTGGTCACCGGCCGGGATCGGCAGCGGGTCCGTGCTCCGTTCCGGCTGGAATGTGGGAAGTGCGAGCGTCCCGTCCAGGTAGATATCGGCGACGAGGCCTCGCAGTCCGTGCACGACACGGACCAGCCCTGTCTGATCGTCTTGCGCGCCGGCGGCGCCGGCAGCTACGCCGCCAGTGAGAACCGCCGTGATTGCCGTCGCCGCGAAGAGCCGCGAGATGCGCCCGACCCGCCTTGTCCCCATGATTCCGCCTCCAGTTTTCCGCCTGAAGGCGTACTGTATGTCGTTGACACTTATCTGTACACCCCCTAGACACACGGCGGTGGGGGCGTCGCAAGGGCAATGACCGGCGGGTTTGCGTGGCGAGCAGTCAGTTTGACTGCGACATCAGCTTTCGTTGCCGCGTTCGTTTCGCGCCTGCGGGCCAGCCGCTCAACGCGGCCGCCGCGCCTCCGGGTCAACCGCTCAACGTGGTCGTCGCCGACGACTCGCAGTTCCCGCGCGTCGTCCTCGACCTCATGGTGCCGGCACAGACGTCGCCCGTCGATGTGAACACGGCGCTCGTATCCGTCGACGGCGCTCCCGTGGAGTCGGTCGAGCGCGGTTGACCCGGCCACCACGGCCGTCGCCATGGTCGTCGATGATCGACCGGAGGTCACCGCCGAGAGCGTCGGGGCCGCCCAGGGTGCGGCACTCGAGGTGGCGCGCAACGCTCCCGAGGGAGTTCAACTCGCCGTCTACACGCCGAGTGGTCTCCAGTCGGCGTTGACGGCCGATCGCAACGCGGCGATTGCCCGCATCTCCGGGATCACCGCAGGCGCACCGGACGTCGTTCCGATCGACGAGGCCATCGCTGCCGCCGCCGAGGAGCTGGCGAGCAGCCCGCTGCCGGACCGCCATCTCCTGGTGTCGCTCGGGGCGCCGGTCACGCTGGACGCGGCGCAGCAGGCCGATCTGACTGCGGACTTGGACAATGCGAACGCTCGGTTGCACCTGCTCACGCCGGGCGCGGCGCCCGAGCTGACGAACGTGGCGGTCGCCAGCGGCGGGCTGGCTCCGGCGACGACCGAGCTGGTGGCGGCCGCCGACCGGGTGCTCGGGGCGCTCACCGACCGCTACCGGGCGGTCACGACGGTGTCGGGCCCGGGCAGCCACGAGGTTGCGCTCGAAGTCGGCGGCACCCGCTACACCGCACCGGTCAATGTGGCGCCGCCCCCGGTCGCCTCGCCGACGACCAGTCCGCCGCCGACGCCGGCGCCCACGACGGTTGCACCGACCGCCGCCGCCGCCCCGCCGACGACGGCGCGTGGTGCGGCGAGCACGACCGAAGCGCCGACGTCGACGGCGCGAGCTGCACCCGCACCGGCCGCTCCTGTCACTACCGCCGCATCAACACCGGCCGAAGACGGCCGGGGCGTGGGGATCATCGCGATGATCGTTGCGCTCTTCGTCTTCATCGCGATCGCCATCGCGGTAGCGATGTCCGTCCGGCGCGGTCGACGACGACCTGCGGTGGCAGCCGAAGCGGCGGCCGAGACTGAAGGCGAGCCGTCCGAGGATGCGGCCGAGCCCGCCGAGCCGCTCGAGCCGGCGGAGGCGGTGCCCCTGTCGGTCGTGACCGCAGCCGAACCCGCGCCGGAGCCCGAGCGCGAGCCGGTGTCGGCGCAGTTCTTCGAGCCCGAGCCCGAGCCCCAGCCCGAGCCGGAACCGGAGCCTGTCGTCGAGGCCGAGCCAGAACCAGAGCCCGAGCCGGTCGTGGAGGCCGAACCGGAGCCGGAGCCAGAACCAGAACCCGAGCCCGTCCTGGAGGCCGAACCGGAGCCGGAGCCAGAACCAGAACCCGAGCCGGTCCTGGAGGCCGAACCGGAACCGGAACCCGAGCGAGAGCCAGAGCCCATCGTCGAAGCGGAGCCGGAACCAGAACCGGAACCGGAACCTGAACCCGAACCAGTGCCGGTGCTCGAGGCGCAGTCCGAGCCAGAGCCCGAACCGGAACCCGAACCGGTCCTGGAGGCCGAACCGGAGCCCGAGCCCGAACCGGAACCCGAACCGGTCCTGGAGGCCGAACCGGAGCCCGAGCCCGAACCGGAACCCGAACCGGTCCTGGAGGCCGAACCGGAGCCCGAGCCCGAACCGGTCCTGGAGGCCGAACCGGAACCGGAACCGGAACCCGAACCCGAGCCCGAACCGGAGCCCGAGCCCGCACCGGAGCCCGAGCCCGAACCGGCGCCGGTGCTCGAGGCGGAGCCCGAGTCCGAACCCGAGTCGATCGTCGCCGCTGCGGCGATCGCATTCAGCGACGACAACGGCGAACCGGTCCCCACCCGCCGCGGCCGTCGCCCGGCGGCGCCGCTCAGCCGACCCCGCCGGCGGGCGCCGGATCCGCAGCCCGTCGCCGAGTACGAACCCGATCCCGAACCGCCGCCGACCCGGCGCCGGGGCATCCCCCCGGCGCGCCCGCGTGGTCGCGGGCAGCCGGTTTCGTCTGGCGCGATCGGTGACGCGGGGACACAGCAGTACGTCGGTCCCGCTGCGAGGCGAAGGCCGGCGCAGCCGGACGAGCGCGGCTGGATCGTGTCCGGCCGGCTGCGGATGTCCGCCGCCACCGGCGAAGTGTGGAGCGGCAATCGGCGAGTCGAGCTGACGGACGAGGAGACCAACGTCCTCCGCCTGTTGCTGACGGCTGGATCCCGCGGCGTGACGAGCGATTCGATCCTCGAGGCCGCCGGTCGCTCCCCACACGGCGCCGACCCCGATGAGGCGCGCATCATCATCGCCCGTGTGCGCCGCAAGGCCGGCCTGCTCGGTCCGAGCCAGGGTGTCCGCAAGGAGCGCGTCGTCATGTACTACTTCGACGACGGCGCTGACAGTTAGCGCGGTCGCTCTTCACCACATCTCCATTCGCTCTCCAAGCGTCGATGAGTCGACTGGCCGCATCGTGATCCGATGGCCAGCGTCCGTGCCGAGATCGGGGAGCTAGCCGGCGTCTCGACCCGACGCAGCACCGTGGTGCTGCTGACGATCGCCGCGTTCGGCGCTGCCATCGCCGTTCTGATCGGCGTGTACGCCCGCCTCCACGATCCGACCCATGAGCAGCTCGCTCACTACGGGTTCTCCTCGACGCTCGCCATGAAGGCGTGGCTGACGACGGCGGCAGTCGTGCTGGCGATCGCTCAGGCGGTCACCGCGGCCTGGATGTGGGGCAAGCTGCCTCGCGCTGGTCGGGCACCGCGATGGGTGGCCCACGCCCACCGGTGGATCGGCACCGCGGCATTCCTCGTGATCCTGCCCGTCGCCTACCACTGCCTGTGGTCGATCGGATGGCAGGAGCCCGATGCCCGCGTGTTCCTGCACGGACTGCTCGGATGCGCGTTCTTCGGCGTGCTGACGACGAAGCTGCTGGCGCTGCGTTTCGACGGGCTGCCGGCGTGGACATTGCCGACACTCGGCGGTGGGCTCGTGGCGCTGGTGGTCGGGATCTGGTCCACATCGTCGCTCTGGTACTTCACCAACGTCGGGTTCCCGGCCTTCTGACGGAGAGCTGCTGATGGCCCTGCGCTTCACCCCGACGCTCGCCGTGTGCTTGATCGGCGCCGGCATCACCGGCGCGCTGCTCGCGTTGCCGGCGGCGGACTCGAACGGTGCGACTCCGGCGACCGTCGCGCCGCCAGCCGGCGGATCGGCACCCGCGCCAGCAGCGGCCACGATCGAGATCGCCGACTTTTCGTTCGCCGGATCGCGAACCGCGACGGCGGGTGCGGTCGTAGAGGTGAGCAACGCCGACGGAACGGCGCACACCTTGACGGCTCGTGACGGCGCCTTCGACACGGGGGCGGTCGACGCGGGCACGACGGTGGCCTTCACAGCACCGGCAGCACCCGGGACCTACGACTACTTCTGCGCGATCCACCCCTCGATGACCGGCTCGCTGGTCGTCAACTGACTGAACCAGGAACCTCCCATGAACCGCATCAAGCACCGTACGACCATCGCTCTCGCGGTGGCCGGGCTGTCGCTCCTTGCCGCCGCGTGCGGCCGCGAGGACAACGACCCGGCCCCTGCCGCTGCTGCCGCCGCCGCTCCGACGACGACCGCTGCGCCGGCTACCACCGCCGCGCCGGCTACCACCGCCGCCGCTCCCTCCACGACCGCCGCGCCTGCCGCGCCGGCGGCGCCCTCGGCGAAGGTCGGGGAGGGCGCGCTCGGGGAGATGCTCGCCAGCGCCGACGGCCTGACGCTGTATGGCTTCACGAACGACGTCGACGCCATCTCGACGTGCTACAGCACGTGCGCCGAGGCGTGGCCGCCCGTCATCGTCGACGAGGAGTGGGCCGTCGGCCCCGGCCTCGACATCGGGATCTTCTCGACGACCACGCGTGAGGACGGCAAGCTGCAACTCGTCGCCGGCAAGTTCCCGCTGTACACGTTCGGCGGCGACGCGGCTGCCGGTGACATCACGGGACACGGATCCGGTGAGGTGTGGTTCGCGGTGGCGCTCGACGGCACGCTGATCCCCGGTGATGCGCCGCAGGCCGGTGCGGAGGCTCCGGCAGAGGAGGCCGCTGCGCCGACGACGGCCCCTGCACCGGACGCACCTGTCACGCTGGCGGAGACGGACCTCGGAGAGGTGTTCGTCGATGCCGATGGCATGACGCTGTACGGCTTCACCAAGGACGAGGACGGCACGCCGACGTGCGAGGGCGCTTGCGCCGACGCCTGGCCGCCGGTGATCGTCGAGTCCGACGAACTGCCCGCCGGCCTGAACCCAGATGTGTTCAGCGTCGTGGAGCGCCCTGACGGCACGCATCAGCTGAAGGCCGGCAAGTGGCCGCTGTATCGCTTCGCGGGCGACAGCGAGCCCGGCGACACGAACGGCCAGGGCTCCGGCGGCGTGTGGTTCGTCGTCGACGGACTCGGAGGACTGATCAAGAACGCCGGCTGAATGCCCCCACCCGGCGTCGAAGGGCCCTGGTCGTCAACGAGTCGACCAGGGCCCTTCCGCGTTCGTCTTCCGGTTCTGACGAAGATTCAGGTTCGTTCACGACCATGAAATCGACACAGAACCCGAAAGTAGGCTGGTTACGGCAGCCCCGCTCCCGTAGCTCAGGGGATAGAGCGTCGGTTTCCTAAACCGTGCGTCGCAGGTTCGAATCCTGCCGGGGGCACCGCGAAAGTCCAGCTAGATATCGGCGACGGTGAGCGAATGGCACCTGGTTCTGTGGGAGCGAAAACGTGGTCCTGCCTGCGTGTTTCCTCACGCAAAGCGGGCTGGGGTCAGTGTGGATTCATCGGAGCCGCCTGTCCAGTTGAGCAACTCGCCCCAACCGGTGGGCCCGCCGACCAGCCACCTCCGGCCCGCTGGTGGAAGAACGGCTCACCCGACGGGGCGACCGCGAACACCACCTCGCTGCCCTGCCGGGGAGCTGTCGGTGCCGACGAAGCCCGGGTCGGGGTGTAGGTGAAAGCGTCCCCAGTGAGCATCAGCGTCCCGTTGGCCGGCCCGGAGACCAGCGTGGCGGTCAGTGGGTCGCCATCAGGTCGGTGTCGTTGCTGGACAGCCGGGTGCCGGCACGACCAACACCGTGGCCTCCGTGGTCGTTTAGTTGTCGCCGACCGCGATCGGCGCCTGGTTCGAGTCGTTCAACAGCACCGACACGTCGTCCGACAACCTGTTGGCGACGGCCAGGTCGGGGGCGCCGTCGCCGTTGAAGTCACCGACGGCCACCGATTCGGGATCGTCGCCGGCGGGGAAGTTGGTCGGCCCGGTGAACGTGCCGCCGGGCCCGCCGAGCAGCACCGCGACGTTGTTCGACAACTTGATGGCGACGGCGAGGTCGGGGTCGCCGTCGGCGTTGAAGTCACCGACCGCCACCGAGTGGGGAGCTTCGCCGGCGGGGAAGTTGGTCGGCCCGCTGAAAAACGTGCCGCCGGGGCCGCCGAGCAGCACCGACACGTTGCCCGAGGCGAAGTTGGCGACGACCAGATCAAGGTCACCGTCGGCGTTGAAATCACCGACGGCCACCGATACGGGCGCGGCGCCGGCGGGGAAGTTGGTCGGCCCGCTGAACGTGCCGCCGGGGCCGCCGAGCAGCACCGACACGTTGCCCGAGGCGAAGTTGGCGACGACGAGATCAGGGTCACCGTCGGCGTTGAAATCACCGACGGCCACCGATTCGGGCGCGGCGTCGGCGGGGAAGTTGGTCGGCCCGCTGAACGTGCCGCCGGGGCCGCCGAGCAGCACCGACACGTTGTTTGAGTCGCGGTTGGCGACGGCCACGTCGGCGTCGCCGTCGGCGGTGAAATCATCGACGACCACCGACAAGGGCCCGGCGCCGGCGGGGAAGTTGGTCGGCCCGGTGAACGTGCCGCCGGGGCCGCCGAGCAGCATCGACACATTTTGCGAGCCGACGTTGGCGACGGCCAGGTCGGCGACGAAGTCTTCGTCGAAGTCACCGACGGCCACCGATTCGGGCGCTTCGCCGGCGGGGAAGTTGGTCGGCCCCGTGAACGTGCCGCCGGGCCCGCCGAGCAGCACCGACACGTTGTCCGAGGCGTAGTTGGCGACGGCCAGGTCGCGGTCGCCGTCGGCGTTGAAGTCATCGACGGCCACTGAGGAGGGCTCGTCGCCAGCGGGGAAGTTGGTCGGCCCGGTGAACGACACCGGCGGCTCAATCTGGTTCTCGCCGGAGCCGCCGTTGTTGACCTCGCCGTTGCTCAACGTGTCGTTGCCGCTGCCTCCCTGCAGCACGTCGAAACCGTCACCGCCGTCAAGACGATCGTTGCCACTCCAACCCCGCAGCACGTCGGATCCGTCACCGCCGTCGAGATAATCGTTGCCACTACCTCCATCGAGGACGTCATCGCCGCCGAGCCCGCACAACACGTCGTTGCCCGAACCGCCCAGGAGCACGTCCGGGCCGGCGGTGCCGACCACCACCTGCGACCCAGAGCGGCCCACGTCCGGCCCCTGGACCAGCTCGTAGCCACCGAACGTGCCCTGGCCCGTGCCGGCCTCGGCGATCGCCTGATCGCATACACCCACCTGCTGAGCCACGGCACTGACCGGCACGAACACACCCGCGATGACCGCCAGCGCCACGACCGGCACGAGGCGTCGGACTCGGTACGTTCCCACGATCATCACCGGTCCCTCCGAGCGAGCCGCCTCCCTGGAGGCCCTCCCGGGGCAACATAGCCCAGTGCGGGAACGGTCGAGCAGAACCGAAACACGTCCACCCATCGCGACGACGACCCGTGGACTCCATCGCGATCACCGCCCATGCCCGGGCTGCAGACCTCGCGAGCGCCCAGCTCGGGATACCCAACCCGCTGACGCCCCTCGACGAGCGGTCCGCAGCGTGGGCCAGCCGGGACCGGTCAGGTCGGCGGCACTAGGTCGGCGGAGCCAGGCATCATCGAAGCGCCAGACGAGGAGCACCTCGCCCGGTCCAATGCGCGTCCTGCCCACGTGCGCGACGTCCAGTCGGAGGCGATGACTCCGCTCATCCCGGCACGTCTGAACTACCACGCCGCTGCGCACGGGCGCCCGGCGACGAAAGGGAAGTTGCCATGGAGATCATCAACCTGGGTGCGGGGGACGGACTGCCGCCAGTGGACTGGGCCCAAGTCACCGAGAAGCTCGATGCGGGATCGGCGCCGGCTGCGGACGCGCACAACGCTCGTACGACCTGGCTGGCGACGGTGAACGAGGACGGCAGCCCGCATGTGACTGCGGTCGGCGCCCTCTGGCTCGACGGCGCGTTCTGGTTCCAGACGGGCTCGGGCACCCGGAAGGCCAGCAACGTCGCTCGCGATCCGCGCTGCTCGATCGCTGTGTCGATCCGCGACGCCGACGTGGTCATCGAGGGTGACGCCGCACGTGTGACCGATCCGGCCGTGGTGGCGCGTATTGCGAAGGCGTGGGCGGACGGCGGGTGGCCGGCGGAGCCCGACGAGAGCGGTTCGGGCATCACCGCGCCGTTCAACGCGCCGTCGCAAGGACCGCCGCCGTGGCACGTATATCGCATCGAGCCCCGCTCGGCGACCGTCGTTTTGGGCACGGACCCGGGCGGCCTCACTCGCTTCAGGTTCTGACGCCTGCTCGGATCGGAGCGCTACACCGAGGGGCGCGTTGGTCTGGCCCAGTGTCGGTGCGATCGCCGACGGAGTACATCCGAGACCGCGCCACGACCGTCGGCCGGAGTGACGGCTCGACGTTCGTCGGAGTGGCGTCCCAGAACGTCAAAACCGATCGTGTCCTCCAAACGTCGGGGATAATCACGCCGGCTGCGCCCGCAAACGCCCAGGCTGCTGGCCACCGTCAGCGTCGTAGTGCGTCCGTGGTAACGCCGTGGTAACCATCGGTGGCGGAGAGGGGCGAATCTCGCCGAACGAGGGCGAACGTCGATGTCGCGAAACCCCAGCTCAGGTGCACTTTCGCGAATGAGCGCGAACGTCGCCGAACCCCTTTCGGACGTTTCCTAAACCGTGCGTCGCAGGTTCGAATCCTGCCGGGGGCACCGCGAGAGTCGGTAGGTGGGGGTGACGTCAAACCGCGCGACGCCGGAGCAAGCCGGGGTTGAGCTCGGCGACACCTCGGACACCGAGCAGCGCCATGCCCGTCTCGATCTCCAATCGGAGGAGCTCGAGCACGCGAGCCAGACCGGCTCGACCGCCGGCGGCGAGCCCCCAACACTGCAGCTTGCCGATCCCCGCTGCACGGGCGCCCGAGGCCAACGCCTTGAGCACATCGACGCCGCGCATGAACCCGCCATCCACGACCACCTCGGCCCGGCCGGCGACCGCGTCGACCACCTCTTCCAACACGTCGATCGCTCCAGGCGCGCCATCCAGCGTGCGGCCGCCGTGGTTGGAGACATACACGGCGTCGACGCCGGCCTCGATCGCGAGCGTGGCGTCCTCACCGCACATGACACCCTTCAGCACGAGCGGCAGCGTCGTCGCCGAACGCAGCCACTCCAGATCGGACCACGTGATGCGGGACTGGAACGAACGGTCGTTGCCCAGCGCCTCGAGGTTTGCAGGCGGCCCGTGCCGGACACGGAAGTCCAAGCGATTTCGAAGGTCGCGCTCGCGGCGCGTCCTCCACCGCACTGTCGGCGGTGAGGCACAGCGCCCGGCAACCAGCATCCTCAGCGCGGCGGACGAGCGACGCGAGCCAATCGCGGTCGCCACGTGCATAGAGCTGGAACACGACTGCCGCGTCCGGGCAGGCCTTCGCCACCTCGTCGAGCGCGGGTCGAGACAGGACACCGATGAAAGCGACGGTGCCGGCATCCGCGGCGGCCTGCGCGACCGAGACCGCACCATCGACGTCGAACAACGCAACCGTGCCCACGGGTGCCAACATCACCGGCAGCGCCAGCGGTATGCCGAGGAACGTCGTCGCCGCTGACGCGTCATGGACGTCGCGGCAGGATCCGCCCACGCAACGAGATGCGCTCCAGTGCCAGGCGGTTCTCCCGCAGCGTCTGCTCACCGTCGCTGCCGCCTGCGGCGTAGTCCCACAGCTCGGGTTCAAGCGACCGGCGCGCCGAGTCGATGAGCTCGCCGACCGTCAGGAACTGCTCGCCGTCGGGAGGTGTAGCTGGCACGGAGCTCAACGGGCGGCGGCGCGCTATTCGAAGAACTGGCCCGGGATCGGGACCGGCTCCTCGTACCGATTGGCGGCCGAGCGGGCCGGAATGACCTCACCATCGGGACCGACGCGGTGGTACGTCTGCTCGCGCGGGCCTGCGCCGGTACGGAGCAGCACGAGTTGCTCGTCGCCGGAGCTCTCGAAGCGGTAGAGCACGCCGTGGGGCACGAGCACGCCCTCGTGCCGGCCCAGCACGAGCGCCTGCCCGTCGGCATCGTGGTAGGTCGCCTCCCCCTGGAGGACGACGAAGACGTGGTCCTCGTCCGGGTGGGCGTGGAGGGCGTTCTCGCCGCCCTGCGCGTAGCCCTTGATGGCGACGGTCATGCGGTCGGTCTCGGCGAGGATGGTGTGGCTTCGACCCGCGCTCAGAAGCGGCGTGCGGAGGCGGAACGGCCGCAGCTCACCTCCCACTCGCTGAACACTACCCACCGAACTCGAGCCGGCACATGCGCCGCTGCGTGGTCCCGACCAGACCCGTCCGTCGCGACGACGTCACAACGATCGATCGCTACGGACGGAACGACCACCTGCGGATGGAGCGCTGAGCGTGGCGGCGATCGCCCGACGTTGCTCGTCCATCGCGTCGCTCAGCTGGCGTGCCAGCTGCGGCCGAGTGCGCAGGAGTGTGTCGAGGACGGTGATCGGGATCTGGAGCACGGTGACCGCTTCGACAGCGGTGGCCGTCACGCGGCTCAGTTCGCCCGTCAGAGCCGAGAGCCCGATCGGTTCTCCCAGACCGACGTGTTCGAAGCGGATCACGTCTCCATCGCCACCGAGCGAGATCGTGAGGGCGACATGCCCGGCCGTCACGATGGACAGGTTTGCCGGGCGCTCGCCCGCGCGTACCAATGTCTCGCCAGCGGCGTAGCGGTCGAGCCGCATCGATGGAGCAAGCTCCGCGACGTCCTCAGCTGACAGCTGCAGCGTGCCGGCAATGGATGACAGTGTCTGCTCGACGCGCTCAGGAGTCGAGAACTCGTCGGGCGCGCCGCCATCGAGGTGCAGTCCGCTGCGACGCGCGGCGTACCACAGCCAGCGCTGGAACAACGCGGTCGTCGCACCGATCTCGGCGGGACTGGAGACCGGCAGGAGGACCTGATAGGCGCCCTGGGCGCTGAGCAACACCCGAGCCTGCCGGCGGCCCACACGCGGGAGCTGATCGGCCGTTCGCTCGAGCAGCGCGAGGACCTCGTCGGGTGGATCGCCGGAGGCGAACTTGACCGTCACCGCGGCCAGGATGTTGCCCTGGGGACGACTCAGGTTCCTGAACGGGTTGGTGGCGAGCATGGCGTTCGGGACGATGTAGATCCCGTCGTCGGTCTGCAGGTGCACGGCCCGCCAGTTGACCTCGACGATGCGGCCGCGGACCGTGTCGCGGTAGATGTTGGTCTCCAGCCAGTCCCCGAGCGCGAACGGCTGCTCGAAGAGCAGCAGCAAGCCGGAGATGATCCCGCCGACCGAGTCCTGCAGGGCGAGACCGATGACGATCGACGTGACGCCGAGCGCGGCGAACAAGCCGCCGACGTCGGTCCCCCAGACCCACGAGAGCAGAATCCCGAGCCCGATCAGGATGAGGAAGAGGCGGCTCAGGTCGATGAAGATCGTCGGCATGCGCCGGCGCCACGAGCCAGTCTGCGCGTAGCCGAACATCGCCACCTTGATCACCGACAAGCTCAGGATGATGAGAAGGAGGCCCACCGCGGTAGCGAGCACGCGCACCCAGGTCACTTCGACGGAGATGTCTGCCGCGTTGATCACGAGGATCAGCAATGCGCCGGCTGGCACCACGTAGTTGCGCAGGAGGTTGACCGGCCGCGCCATGCGGCTGCCCCGGCGCGCCAATGCCGAGTGGATCTCGGTGAGGATCAAGAGCGTCAGCGGCAACCCGATCACGACCGCGAGCGTCCACCCGAACCACGGCTGGCTGGTCAGATCACTCACTGGCCGTCCCGCCGCAGTCGCCACACCGGTTCTTGACCATCGGATGTCTCGAGCGTGCCGGCCTCCTCGAACTGGTAGACGTCGCGCAGGCGGTCGTAGACGCGACTCGTGACGTAGATGCCCGGCTGACCGTTCGCAGCCTGCGCCAGGTACGCCAGGTTCACGGCGTCCCCCCACAGGTCGTACACGACGTTGGATGGACCGACGAGACCGCTGGTCACCATGCCCAGGTCGATGCCCGCCCGTAGCGACACGCCGGCGCCGCGCTGGGCGTTGAACCGCTGCACGACGTGTTCCATGGTCTCGGCGAACTCGACGGTTCGACGGGCGTTGTCGATGTGCGGCGCAATCAGGCCACAGCTGGCCAGGTAGCCGTGGCGCAGGATGCGCACCCTTTCGATCCCCAGCCGGGACG
The DNA here is from genome assembly GCA_963774125.1 of uncultured Acidimicrobiia bacterium. Taxonomy (GTDB): domain Bacteria; phylum Actinomycetota; class Acidimicrobiia; order Acidimicrobiales; family Ilumatobacteraceae; genus JALZMG01. The sequence continues at coordinate 574,942 of CAVZDR010000005.1, read as the reverse complement.
CGGCCTCCTCGAACCCACGGGTGAGACTGTTCAGCAGGCTCAGGGCTTGTGCGGACGGGAGGTCGGCAGTGAACTCGTCGAAGCCGACGAGGTCGGCGAAGATCACCGAGACCTCGCGGTGGTCCTCGGCGATGGTGTCTTCGCCTTGCCGGTACCGATGAGCGACGGCCTCCGGCATCAGCGACAGGAGCAGTCGATCGTTCTCCCGCTGCTGCTCGTCGAGCAGCTCCTGCTTGGTCCGCAAGCTGCGAGCCATGTCGTTGAACGCGCCGGCGAGATCGCCGAACTCGTCGTTGGAGTGGGCGTCGACCCGGATGTCGTAGTCACCGCTGGCGACCCGGCGCACGCCAGCGAGCAGCCGGCGGATCGGCCGTACGAACGTCTGAGCCAGCAGCAGAGACGCCAAGCAGACACACAGGATGATGACGGCGGTCGACAGCCCGATCGTCCGTGTGAAGTCCGTGACGGCGGACAGCGCCTCGTCGCGGTCCATCTTGGCCACGACGACCCAAGGGAGTTGATCCAGGGTCAGCGGCGCGTACGCGACCAGCGACTCACGGCCGAGGTATTCGGTGGCGGTCACGGTGCCCGTCGCGCCGGCCACCGCTCGGCGCACGGCCTCGGTGTCAACCGGCATGAGCAGGATCGAGTCGCCGAGCCGCAGCATCTGCTCGACTCCGTCGCTCGAAACGCCGGCGTCGAGCGCATCGCGCTCGAACCGCTCCGGATCCTCGATCAGCTCCCGTGAGATCGACCGCATCAGGAGGTCCGATGCGGCGAGGTACACCTCGCCGGTGTTGCCGAGGCCGTCAGCGGACCAGTCCTGTCCGCCGGTCATGATGTCGTTGATCTCGCGCACCGAGACCTGCAGCGCCATCACGCCGACGATGTCGTCGCCGCTGCTGATCGGCGACGCCGCCCACGACACGGGCTCATCGAAGTCCGGCTGATAGCGGGCGAAGTCGGTGACCGTCGCGAAGTCGACCGTGTTCGACGCGAGGGCCTCCTCGTACGCGGTCGCCAGGCTGGTCGCTTCATACGGGCCGTCGCGGACGTTCGTGCCGAGGTCGACGCCCTTGTAGGCGCTGTAGACGACGTTGCCTTCCGTGTCGAGGAGTAGCAGGTCCTCGTAGTCGAAGCGCACCGCGACCTCCCGAAAGAAGTCGTGGTATTGGGCGTGGGCGGCCGACCAGGCACTGCCGTCTCCCGCGTCGTCATTCGCCAGCACCTCGTCGTAGTCGTCGTCGAAAGGTGCTGTGTAGAAGGCCTGCAGGTAGCGCTGCGCGGGAGCCTGCGGGACGAAGCCAGAGGACTCGTACTCGACAGCGCTGTTGGTGGCGAGGTGCGGCACAAAGACGTCCTCGTAGTACCGCTGCAGGTCCGCGTCCTGCTCCGCCGTGATCGTGCTGTCGGCAAGCTCGTTGAACCCTTGCGTGAACGCCTCGGTGGCGTCGGTGGCCGTCGTTCCGCGGCTGTAGATCACGAGGGCGTCGAGCGTCGTCTCGTAGAACCGCGTCAGCTCACGGGCTCGGGCTTCGCGCACCTCCACGAGTTCCGAGAATGCGGCTCGGCGCAGCGAATCTCGCCCCGTGAAGTATCCGATCGTTCCGGCCACCAGCACCGACGCCACGCTGACGAGGAGCAGCATCGTCAGCAGCTGTGACTGAATGCTGAGTCGCTGCCACAACCTCAACCGCCCCGACCGACGCTTGGCCGGCGACGATGAGGTCGCGAGTCGATCGGTGTCCGCTGCCTCGGCGTCGGGTGGGCGCGTGTGGTTCGAATCCGCTGCCGCTGGAGGCACCCCGACGCGACTCGACGGTTCGTCGTCGATCACTGACGCGACCCTAGACCTCGACCGTCCGCGCGCTTACTGACCCTTCACTCGACCAAACGGGCGCCGTAGGACCGTGTTCCGGTCCAGTCGGTCAGCTCGACCACGAGATCGTCGCCAGGCTGCAGGGCCAACAGCTGACCGCAAGCGCTGATGCGCTCTCCGGCGCGGAAGGCGCCGCGATACGCGCCGACGTACGAGCGCAGGAAGCGGATCTGCGGGGCGGGCGCGTCGTCGATGCTCGACGAAACCACGCGCTCGACCTCGACCCGATACCACGCCGGAGTTGCCAAGGCCGGTTCGTGGTCAGTGATCAAGGCGACGACGGTGACGTCACCCATCGTCGTGGCCACGGTCGGGGCAGGACCTGGATCGTCGTCGGCCCTGAGCGGCTCGCAGTTGACGTGGGCGCCGGCCCGCACCGTGCGGCCCTGGAGGCGCCGACGCTCCCGCCGGGTCAGCGTGTCCCAGGTCGTCCCGGGCAGATCCAGAGCGCGCCGGCGGCACAGCCTCGCGAAGTCGGCGCCGACGTATGGCCGGATCACCTGCCGATCGGCGAACAGCCGCTGCGCCGTGTCGACGCCGGCCGGCCCGTAGCAAGCCAGATCGATGTCCGACGCGTCGTTCGGGCACCCGATGAGGAACGAACCGGTCACCCCAAGGTGGTCGATCGCACCGTCCGCAAGGAGGCGGTCGACGATGCTGAGGAGGTCCCGACCCACGGCGAGGGTGGCGAAGCGGTCGCGATCGAGGTGGCCCATGGCAGCTCGAGTGGAGTAGTGCGCCACGACGTCGTGGCGTGGGATGCCCGTCACCTTGCAGCCCAGCGTTGGCGAGTGGACGACGCACTCGGGACGGTCGGCCAGGATGCTGGCCGAGCGCTTCAGGCTGCCGTTGCGCTCGTAGCGTCGGCCGAACAGGGTTCGATCGCCGGCCACCGATGGGTGGTACTTGGCGAACCCGATGTAGTGGCTCGGCGGGTGCACGTCGCCGATGACGCTGAACACCACGCCGTGTCGGTCGACGAGGTAATCGCGATCGCGGACAGGATGTCGTGGCTCGGCGGTGACCGTCGCGAACCTACTGCAGAGCGAACGTCACGGCTGGAGGATGACCCGCCCGGGGATCCCGCCGGCCGCCTTCGCGGTGAACGCCTCGCGGGCTTGGGCGAGCGGATACACGGCGCCGACGTGGGGGCGGAGATGGCCGCTGTCGACGAGGCGAGCGATCTCGATGAGTTGGGCGCCGTTCGGGTCCCTGATGAAGTAGATCGAGCGGATGTCGCCGCGTTCAGCAGGCGGGGGTGAGGCGACCGAGACGAGTGCGCCACCGGACCTCACGATGCTGACGGACTGGGCGAGGATGTCGCCGCCGATCGTGTCGAACACGACGTCGGACTGCTCGACGCCGGTCGACCACGCATCCTGCTCGAGGTCCACGAACTCGTCGGCGCCTAGGTCGAGGATGAAGGACCTCATGCTCGAACGCCCAGTCCCGATCACGCGGGCACCCTTCGCCTTGGCGAGTTGCACGGCGATCGACCCGACCGCGCCGGCGGCGCCGTGGATCAGCGCGGTCTGTCCGGCGACGAGGTGGCCGTGGTCGAACAGCGCTTGCCAGGACGTGAGGGCAGCCTGCGGCAGCGATGCGGCCTGCACGTGATCGATGGTGGTCGGGGCCGGCGCAACGTCGCGGGCCTCGATGGCGATGAGCTCCGCGGCGGCGCCGTCGCGGTAGTCGTCGATCAGCCCATACACCTCGTCGCCGACGGCCACCCCGGCGGTGCCGTATCCGAGCGCGACGACCACACCGGAGAACTCCTGGCCTGGGATCAACGGTGTGCGGTCGCGTCCGGCACGGTCGGTGTACAGCGGCCAGAACAGCTCGTCGGCGGTGATCCCGCACGCATGCACCCGGACCAGCACGTCGCGGATCGCCGGTGTGGGATCAGGCGCGTCCTCGTAGACGAGACCATCGACGCCGACGGGTGCAGAGATCCGGATCGCTCTCATCGCCTCACTTCCTCACATACTGTTGATCGCCGCGCGAGGTCCGAGTTTCGCGTCCGAAACCCGGCGACTCTCGTATCAGATGTCGCACATTCGACAATTGAGGATGGCGGATTGCGTCCGCAGCGCATACTGCAATGACCTCCGATGCAAGACCGTCGCGTCCTACGAGCAGGCACGCGCCGTCAACCGTCACGACGGTGAACTACCCTCGGCACCGGGCGGGCGGCGCAGCGGGCGGCGCCTCGGAAGGAGGCCCTGATGGGGCGAACATGGATCATCGGCGTTGCCGCGGTGCTGACCACGGTGGCCGTAAGCGGGGTCGGCGGTACTGCTTCAGCGAAGCCGTTGGAGCACGGCGACTTTCATGACGAGTTCAGCGAACTCGTGCCGGACTTCTGCGACAGTCCCGGGCTCACCGTGCAGATCAACGGTGTTGTCGACGGCAAATTCCTCGTCAACGCGCGTGGCCGGGACGACCTCGTCTATTTCAAGGAGCATGTGCGCGTCTCGGTCATGTACACGAACGTGAACAACGGCAAGTTCGTCACCTCGGCCGAGCGGTCTGTGAACAAGGATTTGAAAGTCGTCGACAACGGCGATGGCACGCTGACGATCATCGTGCTCGCAACGGGTAACGCCGCGGTGTTCGGTGCCGACGGCAAGGCGATCGCTCGGAACCCCGGCCAGGTCCGGTTCGAACTGCTGGTCGACCACGCCGGCACGCCTTCGGACCCGTCCGACGACGTCGTGATCGAGGACCTCGGCATCATCAAGGGGTCGACGGGACGCAGCGACGACTTCTGCGCGGCCGTCGTCCCTGCCCTCACCTGACGAGGCCCGCCCGGCGGCGGCACGGACGCCGAGGAGCACCCTCGACCGGAGCGGTTGTCGCGTGGGGCCTCGTCAACTGTGACCCTCGGCGCCGACGGCACGTTTGTCGCCTTCCCAGTGGTTGTGATGAATGAAGTCGCCGACGGGGCGACGGTTCACCGGACCGAATGCGGCGGCGGGCCAACCGACGGGGATGGTGACGGCGATCTTCGTGGTGTCGGGCAAGCCGAGCACCTCGCGCACCGTTGGTTCCGACGAGTTGTGCAGCGTGGTGAACGTTGCTCCCAGGCCGAGAGCCCGCGCTGCGAGCAGGATGTTCTGCGCCGCGGGGTAGAGCGCCGACCAGGTGAACTGTTCTCTCGGTGCACCGGGCGGGTAGATCACCGGCCCGGTCACGAAGATGATCAGCGGTGCCTGGTCGAGGGTGTCGACCAGCTTGGCTGTGCCATCGAGCATCAACCGCGTGGTGCGATCCGGCCGGGGCATTGCCGCCACCCGTTGCGCCATCGCGGTCCGCACGGCGTGGGCGATGCGACGCTTGGGGTCGGGGTCGTCGACCACCACGAAGTCCCATCCCTGGCTATTGCCCGGGCTCGGGGCGCGAGTGGCCGCCCAGATGAGGCGCTCCACCAGGTCGGCGGGCACCGGGTCGGCCTTCAGGTACCGCATCGCCCGACACGTGCCCATCGCCTCGAACACGTCCATCCTGGCGAGGCTAACGATCATTCATGCCGTGCTCGCCGACCAGCCATTTGCCAAGCTGGTGGACCTCAGGGGGCAAGCGCCCTACGTGACGGCCGGCGCCAAGGGCTTGGCGCGGTCTGACTCCTGGAGGTGCGGGCCGTCCTTGACGACGTCGATCACCCGTCGCGAGCGACAGCGCCCGCGCCGGAACATCTGTGTTCAAGCCTGCGCCATCACTTCAAACACCTCGGCGGAGACGAACCGTGTTGGGGCGCCTGGCGGAGGGCCCTGTCTGGCTCGCTCTGCGGCCGCCTCGGCCGCTTGCTCGGTTGCGTAGAGAATCACGCTGCGCGTGCGGCGACCGTCACGGGACCGCATCCACGTGCCGCTCACGAACTCAGAACCCTGCGAAATCATGGGAACTGCGACATTGTGAAGGAACTCGATGGCGCGATCGGCTTGCGCCTCATCGATCTCCAACTCGACCACCAGTCCGTACATGGACACACCCCCTCGTGTGACCGGGCCCAAACCACCATGGTTTGAGACCTCTCATCATGGGTCACGGGGAGGATCGAGTGCTCGAGCAGCTCAGTACCTGCCGGCCGGCCGAGCATTGCGCCGGGTACGGATTCACGGGCGGACGGCCGGCGGGTGCCCGCACTGACCCGCGGAACTACAGGGAGGTGTACAACTGGCGCAGATCTCGAATCAGCTTGCGCGCCTTACTCAAGGTGTCCGGATCAATGTGGTTGGCGGAGTCGTCGAGGTGGCCTTCGTAGTCCGTTTCGATCGTTTGGAGCAGCGAATCCAGGAAGCCCTTGAACCGCACCATGCCGCGCTTGTCCGCGAGCGCCTTGTCGAGCTGCGGGATCGCCTTGCTGACGGCCATGGCGATCTGCTGCGTGTAGGTGCTCGCGCCCGCCCCGCCGAGAATCTTGAGCGACCTCTTGACGTTCTCGTACAGCTCGGCAATGTGGGCTTCCTCGCTTGAGTCGTCGTCAAGCGAGTCGATCTTTCGACTGTCCGACACCAGTTGCTCCCTCCTCGCGATATGGGCGTTGTGGCATGACGCCCGTCCTCAGGACGTTTCCGGCATCGTCCACGCGAATGCTGCGCCGGTCAACCAGCATGACGAGTGCGGGATCCGAAGTCCACGCTGACCGAGAGGAACTTCCGGATCAGCGCATCCCGGAGGAACTGATCCATGCTCGGTACCGTCTCAAGATGTTGGACGCAATTGGCGACACCGCCTTCTGGTCGACGAGTGCAGAGGTCATCGCAGGGCTGGTTGTGGCCGTCGTCTTCGCCGACGTGGCCACGACGGAGACGGTCAGGCACCAGGTCCGGTGGTACGGCACGCTTCGGATCGCGGCGTTCGTGGCGATCGCCGGAGGGCTTGGCGCCTGCCTCGTCGCCCTCGCCTACGAAGGTTTTCGCCGCGTCGGACTGGCCGTGCTCGTCCTGGTGTCGGTGGCGACGCTCGGTGGTCTGGTCGGCATTCGCATCGTTCGCCTTCATGAACAGGCTCGTCGCAACATGAAGGCGCGAGGAGCGGACGATGAGCCGAGCGGCACCCGACCTCCAGCGGCGTGAGCCGACCGGCGCCACTCACGTTGCGCTCAGATCGACCGAGGCCTCGAGGCAGAGGGCATTCGCTTCATTCCTCGGGAAGCGGACCGCTTGGAGGATCTTGCAGCGTTGACGCCGGTGTCGAGCTGTCGGCCAGCGCAGTCATGACGACGTTGGCGAGCGTGGGAGCAACGGGCGTGCCGTCGGGCGCAAGGGTGAGGTTGGCGACCACGATGACCGTCGTGTCGGTGTCGGGGTCGCGAGACATCGCCGTGTTGTAGCCGTTGATCTGACCGCCGTGGCCGATGTAGGACCCGGTCCGGTCGATGCCGTAGCCGTAGCCGTAGACGCCTTCGGCCTGCGGGTAGTCAGGCCCGATGCCGCGGATGCTGTCGAGACGCAGCTGCTGGGTGGCCGGATCGAGCAACGCGCCGCTGACGAGGGCGTCGGCCCACACCACGACATCCTCTGGCGTGGAGATCACCGAGCCGGCGGTCCAGCCCCACGACGGGTTGATCTCGCTGACGTCCTCCGGGAGCAGCGTGCCCGCGGCGTGCCTGCGCCTGTTGTTCGGCCGGGAGCGCTTCACTGAAGCTGCCGTAGTGGTAGCCGTGCACGAACGGCACCGGCATCGAGGATTCCTCCAACGTGGGCAGAGTGGTGTCGTCCATGCCGAGCGGCGCGAACAGTCGCTGTTCGAACAGCTCGCTGGCGCTCTGCCCGGTGATCTGCTCCATGATCATCCCGAGCAGGATGTAGTTCGTGTTCGTGTAGTGCCAGTTCGAACCCGGCTCGAAGTCGGTCGGGTGGGCAAAGGCGATGTCGAGCAACTCCTGTGGCTGCCACACCCGCTGGGATTCGGCATCGGAAGCCTGCGCCCATTGTGGGTCGTCGGTGTAGTTGTACAGACCGCTGCGCATGTCGAGCAGTTCGGCAATCGTGATGTCGTCGCCGTCGGGAACGCCTGCGACGTACTTGCTGACAGGGTCGTCGAGGGCGAGCAGACCTTCCTCGACGAGCTGCAGGATGATCGTCGCCGTCATCGTCTTGGTGACGCTGCCGACGCGGACGTGGTCGCTGGTCGTGACCGGCTGCGTGCCGCCGACCTCGGTGTTGCCGAAGCCAAAGGTCGCGTCGCCGAACTCACTCGATCGCACCAGCACGATCGCCGCGGGGACCGTGGTGCTCTCGACCACCTCTTCGAGCGACGCCCGCAGGCCGGTGGTGTACTCGGGCGATGCCGTGGTGGCCACACCCCACGTGGACATGCTCGGTGACGACGTCGACGTCGATGATGACGTGGACCCGCATGCGGTGATGAGCATGGCGGCGGCGATGAGCGCGGTCGGAAGCACGCTCGGGTGAAGACGGCTCGTGGCGGCGATTCGTCGATCGCCCATGATTGTCTCCCTCCACTCGCGCGACGACCGTGAGTCAGACTGCCACGCCCCACCCGGTTCGGCACGATGATCGCCGTGTCGGGCTGGGTCACGAAATCGATCGGCGCGGCGGCACCACTACGTAGAGGGAGTTGCCGGTACGGCCGTCGAGGAATCTGCAAGGTCGGGGACGCACGCGGCTCTCTAGGGCACACCACTGCTTCAGGAGGAAGCCCACATGTCCAGAGCTGCGAGACCGCAGATCCCCGTCACGACCCATCGCACCGCATCCGGCGCGCTCATCCTTGCCGGTCTCACCATCCTGACCTTGGCGGTCCCCGGACCTGCCGTGTCGGCGCAGGAACCACCCGATCATGAGCGGCTGGTGACCGCCGAGCCCAGCGCGCCGCAACGCGTCGAGACCACGTGGCTGTCATCCGGGGTGGTCCCCGCAGCCGATGACGTGACGGCCCGAGCGGCGGACCCGGCGACGCGCCGCGATGATCCCGGACATGCTGATTCCCGCGTCGCTGCTGGCGATACGACAGTGGCCGCCTCTCCGACGTTGGACGTCCTCGCCGCCACCGCAACGCCGGCCGGCGGTCCGTTACCGATCCCGTTCGACGACCTGGTCAGCAACTACGGCTGCATGATGATCGAATCCGAGCCCGGTGAGCACCTCGGCGTGAACTGCATCGACGAGGGATGGCTGAACACCGACGGCACGGTCTACGTGCACACCACAGTGCCTGCTGCGCAACAGGTGCGCCTCTCGTCCAGCCCACCGTCCGGCACCGACTCCGGCATGCCGTCGTTCACCTCGTTCGATCTCGACTCGGCGCCGGACTACAGCAGCTACGAGTTCCTGTCGAAGCCGTTCGACATCGTGCCGGCGGAGACCTACTACATCCTGGCCATCGTGTGGGACAGTGTCGGCAACATGGCGTGGCGGTACGGCACGGCCACCGTCCCCGCCACGGCACACGTCGTCATCGACAAGATCACTGTCCTCAACGACGGCGACGAGGGCTCGTTGAACAAGGGCGAGATCAAGTTCCGGCTCGGCGTTGCCGATGAGGTGTGGTCGTTCCCCGAGGAGAAGTTCGACGACGGCGACTCGTTCGACCCTGGTGCCGAGCACACCGTCTCGCTGACGCCCCGGGCCGACGCTGATGATCTGGGCCAGCGCGGTCGAAGCATGATCCAGGCCAGTGCGTCGTCGAATCGGACGGGGGCATCTGGGACGACTACCAGGATGGTGGCGGTTGCCACTATGCAGTGGCGGCCGAGGAGTTCGACCTCACGACCGGCGAGTCGCTCGTCGACGTCGACTTCACCAGCCCCGACGAGCACCTGCGCATCCGCGTCGAGGGCCAGATCACCATCAGCCTTCCCTGACGCCGAGCGTCCTGATCACCCGCCTGCGAGGTGCTCGTCGAACCATGTCAGCGTGCGGGACCACGCCTCGTCCGCCACCTCGGGGACGTGGCGGTCGGGACGTGCGTCGTTCAGGAAGGCGTGGCCGCGGTCGCGTAGACGTGAACCTCGGTACTGACCGGCGCCGACACGAGGGCAGCTTCGATGGCATCGACCTCGTCTGTCGGGATGGACTCGTCGGCGCCGCCGAACAGGCCGAGCCACGGCGTCCGCATCGCCGACACACCGGAGAGCAACGACGGGCGTGCCTCGGACCTTGGTGCACGATGCCTCCGCCGTAGAACCCGACCGCCGCGCCGATCGACCTGCGGGTCGCAACCAGGAATGCGCGCGGCCGCCGAAGCAGAACCCGACGACGCCGACGCGGCGGTCGTCGACACCCTCGGTGTGAAGCCACTCGAGGACGGCGTCGAGGTCGGCCAGCGTGTGCTCGTCGGAGACTGCGGCGACGTGACGCGTCATCCCGTCCCTGTCGTCGTAGTCGATCGTTCCGCCGCCGCTGCGGTGGAAGAGATGGGGCGCGACGGCCAGGTACCCGGCGCGAGCGAAGCGCCTCGTCACATCTTCGATGTGTCCGTTGACCCCGAACGCCTCCTGGACGACGATCACCGCCCGCGGCGGGTCCGCCGGCGATGGCGACTGGGCGACGTAGACGTCCATCGGGCCGTCTGACGTTGTGAGGGTGATCGTCTCAGCATCCACGTCATACCTCGGTGTTCGGCGTCGCCCGGGGGCTTGCGGAGCCGACGACGGTACTCCGCCCGGCGCTGGCGAAGTCGGCCCCGGCGCACCCTCGCGCCAACCCGCGGGCCCGGTTGGGACCGACGCCCTCGGAGCGCGTGGGAGTCGACTGTCAGACTGCGCCCGACCGAGTGGTCAACGAGAGGAGCACCGCTGTGGTGTATCGACCGATTGGAGACAGAACATGACTGCAACCTCGTTCCTCGACGTGCTCGAGGAGATCATCGACACCGTGGTCGAGCCGGCCGCCGCCGACGGTCGACGCCACGGGCACGTTCCCGCGGGCCGCCGTCGACGGCGCTCGGCGAGAAGGCGGCCTGCTCGGCCTGCTGAGCGCGACCGACGTCGGCGGCCGCGGCGGATCGCTGGGCGAGGCCGCGCAGGTCGTGCGGCGCCTCGCGGCGGCTTGCGGCAGCACGGCGATGGTCGTGTGCATGCACTACTCGCGCGACCGCGGTGATCGAGGCAGCACGGCCCCGACGACGTCCGTCGGGCGATCGCCGCCGGCGAGCACCTGTCGACGCTGGCGTTCTCCGAGACCGGGTCGCGCAGCCACTTCTGGGCGCCGCTCGGCACGGCGGCGGCCGACGGCGACGAGGTCGTGCTCGACGCCAGCAAGAGCTGGGTGACCTCGGCCGGCGAGGCCGACTCCTACGTGTGGACGAGCCGGCCGGTCGACGGCGGCCGCGGGCGCGACGCTGTGGCTGGTGCCCGGCGACGCCGCCGGGCTGAAGGTCGGCCGCGCCGTTCGACGGGCTCGGGCTGCGCGGCAACGCGTCGAGCCCGGTGGTCGCGCGTCGAGCGTCGCGGTTCCCGCGTCGCGCTCGCGCTCGGCGACGACGGCGCCGGGCTCGACATCGCGCTCGGCGTCGTGCTGCCGGTGTTCCAGATCCTCAACGCGTCGTGCAGCCTCGGGTCTGATGGACGCCGCGCATCGCGCAAGGCGATCGGGCACGTGACGACGCGCCCGCTTCGAGCACCTCGACCAGATCGCTGGCCGACCAGCCCGTCGTCCGCCAGCACGTCGCGCGCGATGAAGAACCAGCGCCGACGCGGCGAGCGACGCTCGTCGACGACGCGATCGCCGCGCTGGCCGCCGGCCGCGCCGGACGCGCCGCTGCGGATGCTGCAGTCCAAGGCGGTCGCCGGCGAGGCCGCGCTCGACGTGCTCGACCTCGCGATGCGGCTCGGCGGCGGGGCGGCGTTCCGCAAGGACATCGGCATCGAACGCCACTTCCGCGACGCCCGGGCGTCGGCGGTGATGGCGCCGACGACGCGACGCGCTGCAGGAGTTCATCGGCCGGGCGCTCTGCGGCATGCCGCTGTTCGGGTGAGGGCGCGCATGACTGCACGACCTCGACCCGTTCACGCTCGGCGCCGTCGCCTACGACCCGAAGGTCGTCACGATCTGGGAGGGCTTCAACGACTGGTTCGCGCGACCACGGCTTCGCCTTCGACTACGTGCTCTACTCCAACTACGAGGCGCAGGCCGAGGCGCACCTCGCCGGCCACGTCGACGTCACGTGGGACTCGCCGCTGGCGTGGGTGCGCACCCGTCGCCTCGCCGCCGCCGCCGGTCGCGACGGCGCGCGCGGTCGCGATGCGCGACACCGACCAGGACCTCACCTCGGTCGTGCTCGTCCGCGCCGACAGCGACATCACCGACGTCGGCGCAGCTCGCAGGGCGCACCGTCGCGACCGGCGCCGTCGACTCGCCGCAGGCGACGCTGCTGCCGCTCGCCCACCTCGCCGGCGCTCGGCCTCGACCCGGGCACCGTCGTTCACCGTGCGGCGCTTCGACGTGATGGTCGGCAAGCACGGCGACCACGTCGGCGGCGAGCGCGACGCCGTGAAGGCGCTCGTCGCCGGCGAGGTCGACGCCGCCTGCGTGATCGACGGCAACCAGCTGGCGTTCGCCAAGGAGGGCACGATCGACGCCGGGCGCGGTGCGGGTCCTCAGCCGCACCGGCCCGTACGACCACTGCACGATGACCGTGCTCGACGACGTCGACGACGGCGACCGTCGACCGGTTCGTCGAGCTGCTGCTGTCGATGTCGTTCGACGACCCCGACGTGCGCCCGCTGCTCGAGCTCGAAGGGCTGCAGCAGTGGCGGCCGGGCCGGACCACCGGCTACGCGCAGCTCGAGGCGGCCGTCGACCGGCTCGGCTTCTACGGCGCCGACGGGTCGATCCTGGTCGAGGGGTACCCGCCCGGTGAGCCGCGCCGCTGCCGATCGTCGAGCTCGGCGCGCTCGGGTTCGACGGCGGCGCCCACGTCCTCGTCAAGCTGGCGCTCGCCGACCTGCCGCACCGGCGACGAGGTCGAGGTGCGCGGCACGCCATCCCGAGCTCGCCCGCCACCTCGCCACCTGGTGCCGGCAGCAGGGCCACCGCTGGCGACCGCGCCGACGAGCCGCCGGCGGCACGGTCGGTCATCGTCGAGCGCGGCGCGGCCGCCGGCGCCCGCTGGGTCGGCGCCGTCCGCGCCGGCGATGCCGACCCGACGACGACCGGTCGTTGCCGACGAGCCGCCGGCCGACTGGGGCCTCGCCGCCCGCGGCGCGGCGGTCGAGCCCGGCGGACCGACGACCGGCGTTCCGGCTCGACCGACGCGACGAGGTCTGGACCGACCGCGCCGGCCGGCCTCTACGCCCAGGCCGCTCGCCGCGCAGTGGGACCCCGACCACGGCGATCGACTGGACCGCCGCCGATCGACCACGGCCGCCGCGTCGAGGACGCGGTCGTGCAGGTGATGACGTTCCTGATCGAGAACGAGGAGGCCGCGCTCGTCGTGCCGGCCCGGTTCCTCGGCCAGATCCACCCGCACTTCCGCGAGATCCAGCAGGTGCTCGCGATCACCGTCGCCGACGAGGCCCGCCACATCGAGGTCTTCACCCGCCGCGCCACGATCACGCGGCCGACCGCTCGCCCTGTCGACCGTCGGCGGCCGGGCGTCGCTGCAGACGCTGCTCGACGAGCCCGACTTCGCCATCGCCGCGTTCCTGCTGTCGGTGATGGGCGAGGGCACGTTCGTCGTCGCTGCTCGGCTTCCTCGAACGCCACGCGCCCGACGCCGTCACCCGCCGCATCGCCCACCTCACCCGCAACGACGAAGCCCGCCACGTCGCGTTCGCGCTCGGCCACCTCGAACGCCACGCCGCGCATCGAACCCGACCTGCGCAGCCGGCTCGCCCGCGCCGTCGAGCGACGCCACCACGCCCTGCAGCACACCGCCGGGCTCAACGACGACGTCTTCGACGCGCTCGTGCTGCTCGCCGCCGGCGACGCCACACCCGGCCGACATCGCCGCCGGCTGGCAAGCCGTCCAGCGACTTCAGCACGAGATGGACGACGCGCGCGCCGGCCGACTCGCCCGACTCGGCTTCAGCCCGCAGAAGCCGAGACGCTCGCCGCGCTGCACACCCGCAACTTCATGTGACGGTGTCGACCTGTCCGCCGACCACCGCGGCAGACTTCGCCCGTGCTGTCCCTGCCGCCCGAACGCCACGCTGTCCACCAGGTCAGCGTCATGAGCGCGTTGCTCGACGGCGTCTACGACGGCGATCACACCATCGGCCAGCTCCTGCGTCACGGTGACTTCGGGCTGGGCACGTTCGACGCCCTCGACGGCGAACTGCTCGTGCTCGACGGTGTCGCCTACCGGATGCGGGCCGACGGTGGCGTGACGGTGGCGGCCCCCGACGACCGCACGCCGTTCGCCGTCATCACGGCCTTCGTGACCCACGCGCGGCGCGAGATCTCGACCAGTGCGACGCGAGACGAGATCGTCGAGCTGCTCGCCGACGTGGTGCCGTCGCAGAACTACCTCTACGCCGTTCGCATCCGTGGGCGCTTCGTCGTCGTCCGCACCCGCACCGTCGTCCGCCAGTCCCGGCCGTACCGACCGTTGGTTGAGGTCACGTCCGGTGAACCGGTGCTGGAGCACAGCGATGTCGTCGGCACGGTCGCCGGCTTCCGCACCCCGCTGTACGAGCGCGGCATCGGTGTGCCGGGCGGCCACGTCCACTTCGTCGACGAATCGCTGCGCCGAGGTGGCCACGTCCTCGACTTCGTGCTCGACCATGGCACGCTCGAGGTGTGCATCGGCACCGACCTCCACCTCGCGCTGCCGATGACGGCGGAGTTCGCCAGCGCACACCTCGACCCGGAAGATCTCGACACCCAGATCGAGCACGCCGAGCGCCACCATTGACGACCGTGCCCGGCAGAGAACGATGACGACGACGAACGACGACTCCGTCGAGGCGACGTACGCCTTCGTCGACCTCGCAGGGTTCACTGCGGTGACCGAAGCGCACGGTGACGCGGAGGCTGTGTCGATCGTGCGGACGTTCCGGGACCGCGCCTCGCAGGTGCTCGGGCCCGACGACGAACTCGTCAAGACGATCGGGGACGCCGTGATGCTGCGCTTCTCAGCACCCGATCGGGCGATCGTCGCTCTCCGCGAGCTGCTGCAGCGGGAGCTCGTCGTGCGCGACGCCGTGCTGCTGCCACGCGCCGGTGCGCATCACGGACGAGCCGTCGCCGTCGAAGGCGACTACTACGGCGCGGCGGTGAACCTCGCCGCCCGGGTCGCCGGCGAAGCGCGAGGCGGTCAGCTGCTCGTCACCTCACAGGCCGCCTTCGCTGCGCGGGACCTCGGAGCGACGATCACGCACGTCGGCTCGGTCAACTTGCGCAACGTCAGCGAGTCGGTCGACATCTACGACGTTCGAATCGGTGACGGCACGGAGGAGGCCGTTCTCGACCCGGTCTGTCAGATGCGAGTCCCGACCACGGCTGGCTCCGCCGTCGTCCTCGACTGGCTGGGGCGGCGCTTCCACTTCTGCGGGCTGCCGTGCGTCTCCCGGTTCGCCGCCGACCCGGACCGGTACCTCGATCGCATTACGTGACGGCGTCCAGTCCGAACACGTCGTCGAGGATCACCCGCTCGGTCCAGTTGGCGAGCTGCCGCTCGCTCCATCCACGGCCGAGCACCATCGTCCAGTACAGGTCGGGACTGAGGCAGAGGTAGAGCACGTCGGCGGCGTGATCCCTGGTCACGCCCTTGCGCAGCGGTGCCTTCTTGGCGAGTCGCGCGACGAGTTCGACCATGCCGTCGAGGCGCAGGCGTTGGCCGCGTTCCCACACCTCGCCCGCCGGATCACCGGCGACCGCATGGAACGCGGGGATCATCGGTGCGACGCGACCCGAGATCGAGAGCACGCCGCGGCAGATGTGGCGTACCGCGTCCCGGACGTCGTCAGCGTCGACAGCCGCCTGGTACCACGCCTGCAGCTGCGGTGGAAGCTCGTCGTCGCCGAGGACGGTGCGTTCGTGCACCGCCTGGAACAGATCGTCTTTGGTGTGGAACGTGAAATACAGCGTTTGCACGGCGACGCCGGCGCGCTCAGCGATCGCGTCCATCGTCGTGGCGCGATACCCGCCGCTGCAGTACAGCTCGTACGCGGCGTCGAGCATGCGCCGGCGAGTCGCCGCAGCCTTCTCCCGCCGCGATCCATCCTTGACTCGCACCATGCCGGAAGAGTACTAGTGGTCATTACTAGTGACTGCCACTAGTGATGGCTGTTAGTGAAAGGGTGGGCGAGATGACCATCGGAGTCACTTGGGGTGCCGGCATTCAGATCGAAGGGACGCCTTTCCGACTGGTCGTGCCCGGCTCGGAGACCAGCGGTCATGCCGTGGTGCTGACCGTCGATATGCCCCCTGGGCTGCACGTCGACGCGCACACCCACGACAGCGAGGAGCAGATCAACATCGTGATCTCGGGACAAGTCCGGTTCCGTGTCGGCGACGAAGAAGCCGTGCTCGGCGCCGGCGGCCTGCTGCTCATGCCCCGCGGCGTCGAGCACGAGCTGTGGAACGACACCGCTGAGTTCGCGCGGATCGTTGAGGTGTACACACCCCCAGGAATGGAGCAACGATTTGCCTCGGCCGGAGCCGCCGCGGTCGCCGCCGGCATCGGTGTTGCCGCCGCCGGCGAGTATGCCGCCACGCGTGCGACTTGAGCTGTCAGGGGTGCCCGGTGATCCAGCTCCGGAGGGTCTCGTTGAACTCGTCGGGAGCCTCCAGGTTGCACACGTGGCCGACCCCTTCCAGCACCACGAGCGTGGAGTCGGGTAGCGCGGCGTGCAGGTGCTCGGCGACGTAGATGGGTGCGCGGACGTCTCGATCCCCGTAGACGAGCAGCGTCGGTACCGCGATGTCCGCCAGCGCGCCGCGCAGGTCCTCCGCTGACGCTTGGGCCATCGCCCGGAAGCCTCCCGGGTGGAACGTACGCAGGCTGTCTCCGAACGCGGCAAGGACCTCGCTCGGAGGTGATGTGTCGAACATCGTCGGGAGCAGCGTGGCGGCGAGGCGTTCGCCGCTCAGTTCCGACAGGCGAATCGCCTGTTGCAGCCGATCCTCCGCGACAGAAAGAGGAAGGGACCCCCTCCAGCCGGCGTAGCCCGAGACCACGACCAGACTGCGCGGGACCGTCGGGTGGCGATGCGCGAAGGCCAGTGCGAGTGCACCCCCGAACGACAACCCAACGACGTGTGGCCGATCGAGCTCGAGCAACTCGATGAACCGAGCCAAGCAGTCGGCGTAGCCGGTGATGCCGAACGACTCCGGTGGGTCGGAGGAGCGACCCGCCCCGGGCGCGTCCCAGGCGACGAGACGGAAGCGATCGGCGAGTGTGTCGAGCTGCGGCCGCCACGTGACCGGACCGTCGCCGACGTACCCGTGCAACAGCACGACGTCCGGCCCGGCACCCACCCGCTCGAACGACACGTCCAACCCGTCGATGGAGACGGCGTCCATCGGCTCCCAGCGTACGACCGCTGAGACGCGCCGTCGCTATCCGCTGAACCCGGCCGTCAGCTCGGCTTGGCCGTGCCGCGAGTGCGCCGCTTGCTGTGGTCGGCGGCATGTGACGGATGGGTCCACACGTCGGGGCGGGGCGCCGCCAGCGCCGGCGGCCGTTCTTTGGCCAGCGTGTCCCATGCCTGCAGGAGGTCGAGCAACAGCAGGTCGATCATCCTGCGGCTGAGGTCGATCCGCACGACCACGCGCATGAGGTGCACGTCCTCCGCATCGGGTGGAAGGCTGTAGGCCGGCACGATCCAGCCGTTCTCCCGAAGTCGAGCGGACAGGTGGTAGACGTCGAATCCGGGGTCGCCCTTGAGGCGGAACGTCACCACCGGCTCGGCGAGACTTGGGTTGAGGATCTCGAACTTCCCCGTGCCCTCGAGCTGCTCGTTCAGGTACTGGGCATTGGCCAGCATCGACTGCGACGATCGCGCGTGTAGCCCTCCCGGCCGAGGCGCAGGAAGTTGTAGGCCTGCGCCTGGACCATCGCCGAGCCGCGCGAGAAGTTGAACGTGTACGTCGGCTGTGCGCCGCCCAGGTAGTTGACGCTGAAGACGAGCTCGTCGGGCAGCTTCGTCCGGTCCCGGAAGATCAGCCACCCGACGCCCGGGTAGACGAGGCCGTACTTGTGCCCCGAGGCATTGATCGACGCGACCTGCTCGAGCCGGAAGTCGAACTCGAAGTCGGGATGGGCGAACGGCGCGATGAAGCCGCCGCTCGCGCCGTCGACGTGAAGCGGGATGTCCCACCCCCGCTCGGCCTTGATCCGCACCAGGAGGTCGTTGATCTCCTTGATCGGGTCGGCCTCGCCGATGTGCGTCGTACCGAGCACCGCTCCGACCGCGATCGTGTTCTCGTCGACGTGCTGCGCGACGTCGTCTGCCGACAGCACCCACCGGTCCGGACGCATCGGGATCTTGCGCATCTCGACGTCGAAGTACTTCGCGAACTTGTCCCACACGACATGCGTCTCCGCTCCGAACACCACGTTCGGACGGGTCGTGTCCTCGCCGGCCGCCTCGCGTCGGGCTCGCCAGCTCCACTTGTGGGCGAGCAGGCCCAACATGATCGCCTCGGAGGACCCGATCGTCGCGACGCCAACCACTTCTGCGGGGTCCGGCGCGTTGAACAGCGCGCCGAGCATGTGCACGCACGCCTCCTCGACCAAGGACGCTGCTGGGTACTCGTCGTGATCGATGTGGTTCTTGCGCAGCGTCTCGTGGATCAGCGCTTCGGCCTGCGGCTCCATCCACGTCGTCACGAACGACGCCAGGTTCAGCGTCGGGCGGCCATCCAGCATGAGCGCGGTGCGCAGGAGCTCGTAGGCCGCATTCGGGTCCATGCCCTGGGCGGGGAACTCGTACGGACCGATGCCCTGCTGGAACGCCGACGTGGCATGGATGGGCACCACGGTCTGGTCACGGGCACGATCATCCATCTGCGACACCTCTCCCTCGACGCGGACGCCAAACGAGCACGCAGCCTCTCAGATCTCGGCCGGCGGCACCATCGCCGGGGCAGGTTGCGTTCATCCGGCGTGATTGACGGACGGTGTGTCGAGTGCCAAGATCCCCGCCAACGACTCCCGGAGGTGGACGGTGAAGAAGTTGCTCCTCGTCGGTGCGCCGGTTGCTGCTGCGGCAGGCTTCCTCGTGCTGCCTTCGGGCTCCGCGAGTGCCGACGTCTGCATCGCAACATCGATGTTCAGCTGGGGCGGGGACGCCTGCGCTGCCGTTGACGGTGGGATCGCCATCGGCATCAACGTCGATGGCACGGCCGCCGCCGCGCCGGACGGCGCGTTCGTCGACGGTTCAGGTGCCGCGGCAACGCAGGGCGGCGTGGCGATCGCAATGAACGGCAGCGCAGCGATCGGCGTTGCCGGGACATCCATCGGGATCAACAACTCGACCGCCAACGCGCTCCAGACCGTCGGGATCGCCATCCAGAACTCGACTGTCCTCGCCGGTCCCGGCCCGGGCGGCATCGCGTGCAACGGGGCTTCAGTGTTCTCCGGCATCGACTGCGGTGGCGCCTCGGCGCCGAGCGGACCCTGATCGTCGACGCGTCCGATCGCTCAAGGCGCCTGCTGGAACACGTCCCCGGAGAGATACTTCAACCCGGAGTCGACCTGGATGGTGACGACCGTCCGTCCAGGTCCGAGCCGCTCGGCGACGGCGAGCGCAGCCGTGATGTTGGCGCCTGTCGACGGACCTGAGAAGAGTCCCTCGACCCGCGCCGCTTGGCGCGCCATCTCGAAGGCGTCGGCCGTGCTGACGGCCATGACCTCATCGAAGTCCGCTCGCTCGAGCAGATCGGGGACGAAACCGGCGCCGCCGCCCTCGATGCGGTGCGTCCCGGCGGCGCGTCCCGACAGCACGGCGGATTCGGCCGGCTCCACTGCGACCCGGTGCAGCAGTGGGTGGACGGTGCGCAGCTCGCGGCTCACGCCCAAGAAGCAGCCAGCCGTGCCGACGTACAAGCAGAGCGCGTCGACGGTGCCGTGCAGCTGCTCGATGATCTCCGTTCCCAACTGCCGATAGCCCTCGATCATGTCGGTGTTGCGGAACTGATCGGTCTGGAAGCCACCGAGCTCGCCGGCGGCCTCTCGCGCTCTCGCCCGCATGCGCGGGATGAGGTCGGGCGTGATCCCCTCCGGGCTCGAGACGATCTCGACGGAAGCGCCGAAGGCCTCGATCGTGCGGCGCTTCTCCATGGCGAAGGCGTCGGAGGTGACGATGTGCAGCGGGTGGTCGGTGACGGCGCAGACGAACGCCAACGAGCTTCCGGTGCTGCCGCCGGTGTACTCGACGACCGGCTGGCCGGGCGCGAGTCTGTCGTCGCGTTCGGCGCCCCGGACCATTGCCAGCGCCATCCGGTCCTTGTACGACCCGGTTGGATTGGCGGCTTCCATCTTCACCCACACCGCAGCCTGGTCGTCCGGCACCAGCCGCTCCAGGCGGACCAGCGGTGTCGAACCGATCGCCGCCAACGTTCCCTCGTCCATCGCCACAGCATGATCCGAATTCGATGCGGCCGCCGAAGCGCCTGGAGGCGCCGGCGTGCCGAACCGGGTCTTCACCTCACAACGACGTGGCCGCCGAAGCGCCTGGAGGCGCCGGCGTGCCGAACCGGGTCTTCACCTCACAACGACGCGGCCGCCGAAGCGCCTGGAGGCGCCGGCGTGCCGAACCGGGTCCTCACCTCACAACGACGCGGTCGCCTGACTTCGATGCGGCGACAGATCAGGCGGGAACGGGAGCACTCAGGTCGTCGACGATCCGGTCGACCTGGACGAGCAGCGCCGCATAGCTGAGCCACTCGCCCTCCAGCAGCTCGCCATCCTCGACGTCGCCGTCCCGATCGAGTGCCGAGCGGGCGCGGCGGCCCGCCGCCTGGACGCACCGGGCCCTGCGCAGCTCGACCTCCGCCAACGACTGCGTGACATCGCCGTCGTGCGGCTCGTCCAACACCTCCTGCACCAGCACGCGAACGGCATCGGCGAGGGCGCTGAACAGCGACCCCATCGCCGGCATCGCGGCGTGCGTCGTGCCAGCGAGATGGGCATGGTCGTCGAGGCCTCGTGAGATGACGGACACGCCGATGGCCGTGCGCTCCAGCCGCCGCATGACTTGCTCGTAGCGGCCGAGCGCCTCGAGGTGACGCCGGTCGCGAAGGTTCCAACGCGCCGACTCGCGGCCACTTCCGACCGCCTCGGCGGCCTCGTCGACGAGCCGCTCCCGCGTGGTGCGGGCTGTTCGCCTCCACTCCTCCGACTGTTCGGTCGACCATGGGCGCTGGAGGCCCTCGCCCATCGCATCGAGCAGGTCGCCGAGACTGGCGGACAGCCGGCTCAGCGTCTGGCGAGCATCGACCCACCGCGACGCAGGAAGGAGCAGCGAGATGGCGACGCCGACGGCCGCGCCGAGCAGCGTGTCGAGCGCACGTCGCCAGCCCTGAGCCGGCTGACTCGACGCGACCGTGGAGAGTACGACGAGACCGCTGAGCGGCACCTGCCTCGCAGCCGCGGGTGGCAGTCGCAGGACGAGCTGGGCAACCCCGAGCGACACCGCGACGAGCAGAGCAACCGTGAGTGCGTTCAAGTCGAGCGCGTCACCGATGGCCACCGCGATCAGTACACCCAGCACGACAGCGCCGCTGCGTTGCAGCGCGGTGCGAACAGATGCCCGCACCGAGACCTGCACGACCACGACGGCGGTCAGCGAGGCCAGGATCGGATAGGTGATGTCCGTGACCAGCTCGGCGATCCACCACGCCAGGCCCGCGGCGAAGCCGGACTTGGCGACCGTCCCGATCTCGGTCGACGTCGGCGGGGTCCAGGAGACGGCCTGGGCGAGGTGGTCCCAGCGCCGCTTGACGAACGTGCGGCTACGCCTCCAGGACAATGCTGACGGGTCGATCGCTCGTGATCGGGTCGGCGTGACGATGGGCGACCTTCCAGGTGTCGCCCTCGCGACGGAAGATCATCGTCACCCGCAGCGATGACGGAGCCATGGCCGCGCTGCCGACGAGCCGGACTTCACCGCGCTCGATCCACACGACGTAGCCAAGGTCGGAGGTGGCGACGCGCGAGATCTCCTCGAAGTCCATGTAGCCGTCCTCGAAGTGAGAGGCCGCCTCGCCGATTGCCTTCTCGACGGCGGCTCGCCCGAGTCGAGGCGGACCGAGCGGGTTGGCCAGTGTCACGTCATCGCGCCGGGAGAAGTGCTCCGAAACCGGACCTGCGTCGCCCTTCAAGAACGCGTCCAGCGCGTGCTGGTAGGACTCGACCGCACTGTCAAAGTCATGGTTCGACACCGACGACCTCCCGCTGCGTCCCTCGCTGGGGGACTCTACGACGGCGGTCAATCCGCGAGGAACCACAGCTCGTTAGTGTTCGCGGCGCGATCAACGACGTCCGCACCGCCGCCCGCGTGGACGACCTCCTGGGTCAGGCCGCGGCCGCACATCGGAACGGGCACAGCGGCCCGGAGCGCGCCCTCGCTTCTGCGCTCGACGCGGGTGATGCCATCGCAGCCGCCAAACCGCTTGTCGAGCGTGGCCACTGGGCCGCCGCGCTTCGTCGCGCTGGCATCGCGCCGTCGACTGCCTTCCTGCTCATGCGCCTCGCCGCTCATCGGTCGCTCATCGAGGGCGCCGAGTGCACGTCGATCCGCCAGGCCCGCCGGCTCGTCGCCGCCCACCGTGCCGGCGAGCGGGCCCGCCGCCCGCGCAGCTACGAGGAGGGGTACCGGGCTGGCTACGCAGAGGGCACACGCGACGGGTACTCCAACGGCTACGCGGACGCGACGGCGGCCACGATCGCCGCGGACGTCGAGGCGACGCGGGGATCGTGACATCGGCGGCCCGCCATCCAAGGACGACATCAAATGGGCACTGCGCCGCATCCACCCCGACGTCGTCGAGACTGTCGACGCCGAGCGGGCCCACCGTGTCGCCGCATGGCTCAACGCGATGAGCAGCCGTCGCACCACGGCGTGAGCGAGTCTCAGCTCTCGAGCAGCGGGATACCGAAGGCGTCCGCCGGGCCCACGCCGGCGAGTGTCGATGCGAACGCCGGCACGAGCGCCTCCAGGGCGAACGGCAGGCTCAGCGGGCTCGTGAAGTAGATCGCCCCAGCGGACAGCCCATCCGTGAACACCTGGCGCCCGGCCTGCACCTCCTCGAGGTTCGTGTACAGGGGCTCCTGCTCGAGGGCGACGCGATCATCGGGGCTCTCCGTCGCCCACAGCAGGACGTCGGCGGCATCGAGCACGGTGAGCTGTTCGAGCGGAATGAAGGCCTGTGAGCCCTCGGCGGAGCCGACGAACGGGTCGAGGTCGTCGGGAATGACGAACCCCAGATCGGTCAGGAAGTCGGTGCTCAGACCCTCCTGGTAGGCGATCGCCTGCCCGTCGTAGAAGGCGTTCTGCAGGAAGATGACGTTGACCCCGTCGAACTCCGGGTGCTCGGCGGCGGCCGCCTCGAAC
Source organism: uncultured Acidimicrobiia bacterium (assembly GCA_963774125.1). GTDB lineage: Bacteria > Actinomycetota > Acidimicrobiia > Acidimicrobiales > Ilumatobacteraceae > JALZMG01. The sequence goes on along the minus strand of CAVZDR010000005.1, from coordinate 551,591 downwards.
TCGGCATCGACGTCGGCGATCAACGCCTCGGCGGCGGCCTCCTTGCCGAGTGCCTGACCGATCATGCGCGTCTGCTCGCGCCACGGTGAGAAGTACGCCTCGGCGCCGGCTGGGTGGGCGATCGTCGGGGCGATCTCCGACAGCCGGGCATAGGACTCCTCGTCGATCCCGGCGTTGAGCCCGAGGATCAGGTCGGGGTCGAGGGCGGCGATGCGCTCGTACTGGAAGCCGTCGGTCTGGCTGAGCACCTCCGGCTCGGCATCGCCGAGCTCGTCCTGCGCCCACGGCCACGTCGCGAAGGGTTGGTCGCCGTACCACTCGGTGACGCCCACCGGCGCCGTGCCCAGGGCGAGCACGCTGTCCTGCTCGGTGAGCCCGACCGTGACGATGCGTTGCGGATCGGCGGTCACCTCGGTCGACCCGAAGGCGTGCTCGACCGTCACGGGGAACGCGCCTGCCTGCTCGGTCGCCGGCGACTCGGTGGCCGGCGTCGCGTCGGCTGCAGTCGCTGTGGTCGGCGAGTCTGTGGACGGCGCAGCGTCGTCATCGTCGCCGCCGCATGCCGCGGCCATCACGATGATGCCAGCCGAGAGCGCGGCGAGCAGGCGAGTAGTGGGACGCATCGGCGTTCTCCTCGGGTCGGGGTTACAGCTGCTGCACGCGAGGGCGTCGACGTCGAGCAGGTCGAGACGTTCCATCGACAGCTCTGACCCGTAGGCATCGCCGGCGAGGGCGGAGATCTCGGGCTGGTCGACGAACCCGAGGCCAGCCATGAACCGGCCGCGAGCGTCCTCCGGCGAGTAGACGAACACCGTGCCCGCGTAGGGCGTGGCGACGACCCCGACGGAGCCGGTGAACTCGGGGTGCACGGCGCGGGCGGCGTCGAAGCGTCTCTCGATGTCCGCGACGAGATCCTGCGTCTGCCTCGGCGGCGCGACCGACGAGGATCAGATCGGGCGCCAGCGCAGCGATCTGCTCGAAGTTGATCGCCGTCGTGTCCCCGACGAGTTGGGGGACGGGCCCGTCAGCGAACTCGTCGTGTCCACCCATGGATGGTAGGCATGCTTATCACAGGGAGATCAGCAGGCCAAACAGCCTGAACTGCAGAGCGGTCAGCGACCGCCTTCCACCCAGAGCGTTGCCTGGTAGTCCTGCTCGAGGTCAGCCTCGACGACCTCAGCAGTGACCTGGAGCTGGAACTGATCCACGATGACTTCGGCGCCCGACGTCCGCTCCTCCGGAGGGAGCCACGTGGCGGGATCCCACACGCCACTGCGGCGTAGGGCCTTCGCACAGTGGATGTAGCACTCGTCGACGTCGACGATCACGGCGACCTTCGGGCGCACGCCATCGATCGCCGTCGTCGCCAGCACCTCCGGATCCGTCGTGATGGTCGCGCGACCGTTGATGCGCAGCGTCTCGCCGACGCTCGGCACGAGGAACAGCATCCCGATGTTCGGGTGCTCGACGATGTTGCCGTACGAGTCGAGACGGTTGTTCCCGGACAGGTCGGCGAACGCGACGTGGTGGGGATCGAGAACCTTGACGAATCCCGGCGGTCCCCCGCGCGGCGACGCGTCGGTTCCCGTCGCCGAGGTGGTGGCGAGCACGACGAGCGGTGAGGCGGCGACGAACGCCGCGGCGGCGGGGTCGATCTTCGGACGGACCTTGGCGACGACGGCCGGATGCGGCTGGCGGTAGCGCTCCCGCAACCCGGCTTCATCGCTGACGACGTCGGCGGTCATCGCGGGAGGATAGGTCGCCGCCACGCGACAAGCTCGGTGACAAGGAGCACGACAACGGTCACCGCTGTTGCCGCGAGCACGCCGCGATCGAACCAGTACGGCGCCGTCCGTCGGGATCGTCGCACGGAAGGCGACACCCCGCCGCTCATAGAGCCACGCCGCCAACTCGAGCGCGGCGAGGATCGCCAGCGCCTGAGCAGCGAGGCGATGGCGGACGACGAGCGCGACGCCCGTGCACACGATGGCGATCGCGGGGAGAAGCCACCACACGACTGGCGGATCAACGTCCGCCGGGATCGATCGGTACTGCCACCAACCGACGATGAACGCAGCGATCGCCGCAGCGAGCAGGACCGAGAGGAGGCTCCGATGAAGGACGGCGGCAAGGAGCAGCAGCACACCACCGAGCACGGCTCCGAGCAGGAGTGCGATCGGAGACGGAGCGTCGACCCACCGTGTGGAGATCGAGATCTGTACCGGCGCGCCGTCGACGAGCAGCTGCATGACGCCGGACTGGATCTCGTCGCCGCGCGCGGCGTTGGGGGGCGGTGATCCGCCCATCCAGTGCGTGCGGTGGTCGTGCCACGCGTAGGTCCCGTCGGTGCCGACGACGGACCACTGCGGCTCGCCGGTGACGCTCGCCTCCGCCGGGATCGGGTCGCCGTTCAGACTGCGGTTCAGATACGTCGTCGGTGCGCGGCGGTTCTCGGTGACGGTCCCGTCGCGCTCGAAGTGGAGGTACGGCTCTGCTTGATACCCCGACACGGTGACGTCCGTCCCGGCGGTGACCATGAGTTCGATGACGGAGCCGTCGCCGATCAGCCGCGGATTGATCGTGTCCGTGGGTGGGCTGATGGCAACGATCACCGACTCGTAGTCGGACGGTTCGGGCGGGTCGGCGTGGGCCGGGCCGTCAGGGAGCGCCAGCAACACCGCGCCGGCGAGCGCCGCGGCGATGACGTGGACCGTCTTCACGAAGGTGGAGGGGTCTGGGCGAGGCCGGTGGCGAGGGCGATGGTGAGCGCCATGACGAGCAGTTCGCAGCCGGCGACGAGGACGAACGCCCGTCTCGGCGTGCCGCTGCGGGCGATGACGTATCGGCGTTGCAACCAGCCGAAGCCGGCGAGCCCGGCAAGGAGCACGGCCTTGAGCACGATGACCGCGCCGTACGAGCTGGTCAGTAGCTCGCCGAACGAGAGGTGACCCAGCATGGTGATGATCCCGGACGCCGCGACGGCCACGACGCAGCCGAGCGCGAGCGGTGAGAACCGGCGCACCGCCGTCGACCATTGACCCTGGTCGCGCAGCACCATCCAACACAGGCCGAGCAGGCCCCCGATCCAGACCGTGGCGGCGATGGCGTGGATGATCAACGCAACCGACGTCAGCGCCGGATTGGATGCCGTGCGCGCGTGTCCGGTCAGCAATGGCGGAATGATTGCCGCGCTCGCCGCCATCAGCAGCACGGGGCCGATGCGATCGGACTGCACCGTCATCGCCAGCAGCCCGACGAGCAGGGCGATGATGGCTTGGGCGAGGAGCCCACGGGCTTGCACCGAGTCGAGCAGTGGGGCCTGACCATTGAGCTCCCAGGCGTACGCACCGAGCTGCAGCAGTGCCAGCCCGCTCAACACGAACGCGGCGATCCCGGCGCGTCGCGCCGCATCGCACCGCTGTCCTCCGAACAGGCCGCTGGCGATGAGCGCCAGTCCAACCATGCTGATCGCCGCCCCCCAACCCAGCAGCGGGAGGAGCGCGGTCGCCCATTCCGGAACGCGTCCGGGATCAGGGAGCGCGGCCGGTGGCTCGGCGGGGGCTCCCCCGCCGAGCTCCAGCACGAGCACCAGCACGATGAGTGACGCCGCTGACGTCGACGCCACCCAGGCAACGACCGGCGCTCTGGCGCCGCTGCCGATCACGCCGTGTCGTCGATGGCGAGCCGGCGCACCACGCGTCGGGTGGCCAGTACGGCCGCCGCCAGCGCGGCGGCAAGCAACACCGCCAGCACGACGGTCATCGCCGCATCTGCGCCGCCGTCATCACCGCCTCCGACGCCGGGCAGCACCACTTCGGGTGCGGGATTGGCGCCCGATGAGCCGGCGACGAGGAAGTGCAGCTCGCCGCCGATCGGATGTCCGTCCGCCGAGGTCACGTTGTACGAGACGAGGTAGTGGCCGGGGGTGGCCGGGGCAGCAGCCAGTGGCAGCCGCATCGTGTCGTCGATGACCTCGAGCTCGCCGGCCTCGAGGACGGTTCCGTCGGCGGAGACGACGCTCAGGCCAGCCGGATTCCCGACGTTCTCGCTGAACGTCAGCACGATCTCGCTCGGCAGCGCGTCGAGCGTGGCGCCGTTCGCAGGTTCCGAGGAGACGAGTTCGGCGTGCGCCGACGCCGGCGCTGGCGTTGCCAGCGACGCAGCCGACGACCAGTGCTACCGCGACGCCGAGCACGGCTCTGCGGCTCATGTCACCGACGGGTTGACAGGCCCGCGGCGCCGCCCGGTGAGCGCAACGATCAGCGCGATGAGCCCGAGCCCGATACCGACCGCGCCGAGCACGATCGCCAGCGTGTCCGAGGATCCGCCGTCATCGTCTGACTCCGCTGCAGTGGATGACCCGCTGAGCTCGAGCGTGGGCGCCGGATGCTCAGGCTCGGCTTCCCCCTCCTGCACCGGGTCTGCCCACTCGACGACCTCACCGTCGGAGTAGGTCTGCGTCGTAGGGAACGACAACTGCTCGACGTCCTCGGGGAACGGTCCGGCCGACACCTCGAACTCGGTGAACTCGCCCGGACCGACGCCGTTGTCTTCCGAGTCGGCCGTCCAGGTGACGGTGGCGACCGCCTCCGTGACGGTGAAGCCGCCCTCCAACTCGACGGGCTCGGGCAAGGCCTCGGTGGTCGTCTCGACGGTCCACCCGGCCACGGGGCGGACACTGACGAAGGCGAACGGGGTGTCGGTCGGCAGATCCACCGAGAGTGCAACGGTGCTCGCCGAATCGGACTCGTTGGGCACTCGGAACACCACCTTGCCGAACCCGCCGGGGGCGGCGTCCGGCGACGACACCGTGACGTGGGCGCTGGCAGTCAGCGCAGGTACAAGGGCGAGACCGACGGCGGCAACCGACGCCGCGACGATCCGCCGCACGCGAACAGACGACATGAAACGAACTTCCTTCACTTGAGGCTTGAACAGAACAGGACGCCGCACCTCGAAGGTGCGGCGTCAACAGCGAGATGCCGTCAGCGCGGTGGGCCGCGACTGTTCCTGACCTCAGGTGTGAAGGAAACGACCGGGACGATCGCCGCGGGCGCCCGCGCCGGGAGCGCAACGAGCGGCCACACGGCTGGCCGGCGCACGAACAGGCTGATCGCCCGCACGCACTCCGGCATCCGCACGAGCCACCGTCCGCCGGCGCGCAGCAACACTGCGGCGACGACCGTCGCCGTGATGTGTGCCGCAACCATCGTCCAGCCACCTGCCGATCCCGACATGTCGTGGTGGCCGTGGACATGCGCGGCGGCGTCCGCAGGGAACGTCGAGAAGACAAAGTGCATCACCGGCTGCAGCACCGCGATCGCGGCAACGACGCGCCACCAGGTCCACGGAAGCCGCATGCCCACGAGCGCCGACAACGCGACCAAACCGGCGGCCAGCGTCATGCTGCCCGTCGACGGTGCGGCTCCGGAGGCAACGCGGTGGCCCTCCGCAGCGAGCCACGCAACGAGGGCGCCGACGGCAAACGCCGTCACCCCTCGCCAGCGGCCCGCCGTCGCCATCACGCCCGACACGCTAGGACCGCCCGGCTGGCGAGAGCCAGCGCGCGGTCAGGACGCGAAGTCCGGTTGGTTGCCGCGCACGCTGGATGTGCGTCCGGCGGGCAACTCCCAGTCCTCCTGGCGGCCGAGCGCCGTCAGGTCCAGGAAGTAGTAGGAGCCGCCCGTGCTCTCCAGCCCGCGGGCGTAGACGGAGTACGTGCGGTACACCTTGCCGTCGACCTGTAGGAAGCACGTCCGACCCGGCATGTCGTAGGGCTGGTCGGACGTCTTCATGCTCTCCCGGCCCATCGCCGCGTATTCGTCGAGGGTGCGGTAGTTGAACTCGTCGAAGCCGCGTGACGCATCGATCGTGGCGCCGAAGTCGTAGCTGAAGTCGCCGTCGTTGGTGGAGTACCACGGGATCGTCCAGCCGTGCTTGGCCTTCCACCGCTCGAGCTTGGCGAGCGGCGCCCGCGACACGAGGGCGTAGGTGGTGTCGCGGATGTGGAGGTGCTCGATCAAGCCAGGCGCCAACTCGACGGTGCCGGCCGTGCAACTCGGGCACCCGTCCTCCCACTCGGGGTGGAACATGAAGTGGTACACGATCAGTTGGAGCCGGCCTTCGAAGAGGTCCAGCAGTGACATGGTGCCGTCGGGACCCTCGAACTCGTAGGGCTTCGTCACCTCGACCATCGGCAGCTCACGACGCTCGGCGTTGAGGCGGTCCCGCTGGCGGGTGAAGTCCTTCTCCTTCTCGAGCAGGGTGCGCCGGGCGGCGGTCCACTCCTCCTGCGAGACGATCTTCGGCAAGCTCATGCGAACCTCCATGCCGGTTGCGTACGACGCTCTTCCCGTTCCGACCTTCGGACACACTCCCACTCATCGGTGCTCCGCCCGCTGAGGGACGCGATGCCCCCGCCGGGCTACCATCGCCGACCGTGCGGCTCGCCGTTGATCTCACCTTGTGCCAGGGCTACGCCCAGTGCGCGTTCCTCGCCCCCGACGTCTTCCGCTTCGTCGGCAACGAGGCGTTGATGTACGTGCCGGAGCCCGACGAGTCGATGCGTGTGAACGTGTTGCGGGCCGCTGCGGCGTGCCCCGTCGGCGCGATCCTGGTCGACGTCGACGATCTCCCGACTGCGCCGTGAGGAACGCTCACGGCGGGCTTCCCGCCGACGCCCGAGTCGTGATCGTCGGTGCATCGCTGGCGGGGTTGCGAACCGCAGAGGCGCTGCGCGACGTCGGTCACGACGGGCCCATCACCGTCATCGGTGACGAGGAGCAGCCGCCCTACGACCGCCCGCCGCTGTCGAAGCAAGTCCCGCTCGGCTTCGCACAGGCGCGGAAGACCGGACTGCCACGGCTGCGCAACCTCGACGGCGTCGAGTGGGTGCTGGGCGTGGCGGCGACGGGTCTCGATCGTGAAGAGCGGCAGGTTGCACTCGCTGACGGGCGACGCGTCGACTACGACCGCGTCGTGATCGCCACCGGCGTCCGCAGCCGGCCGTGGCCGGTCGCCGAAGAAGGAGCGCTCGATGGCGTCGTCTCCGTGCGCACGAGCGGTGACGCAGAGCAACTCCATGCGCTGCTCGCCGAGAAGCCGCGGCGTGTGCTCGTCATCGGTGGCGGCTTCACCGGGTCCGAGATCGCGTCCGTCTGCCGCCAACTGGGGCTCGACGTCACGTTGGTCGAGCGCGGCACCACGCCGCTTGGCGGTGCGCTTGGCGACGTGATCGGCGAGATCGCTGCGGACCTCCAGCGCGCGCACGGCGTCGACCTCCGCACGGGGGTTGAAGTCGGAGCGCTCGAGGGCGACGGCAGGATCCGCCAGGCCACGCTGTCCGATGGAACACGACTCGACGTGGACGTCGCCGTGGTCGCCCTCGGCTCGGTCCGCAACGTCGAGTGGCTCCAAGGTTCACGACTGGCGGCCGGGCCGCTCGGCGTGTCGGCCGACGCCGGCTGCCGCGCCGTGAACATCGACGGCCTCGTCACCGACGACGTCTTCGTTGCCGGCGACGTCGCCCGCTTCCCCCACCCGCTCTACGGCTACCAGTTCCTCAGCCTGGAGCACTGGGAGAACGCTGTCGCCCAGGCGAGGGTGGTCGCCCACAACATGGTGTGCGATCCGATCCGCCGTGTGCCCCACATCTCCGTGCCGGCGTTCTGGTCGATCCAGTTCGGCGTCAACATCAAGTCCGTCGGCGTCCCGCCGTATGCCGACGAGATCCAGTTCACGCAAGGCTCCAAGGCCGACCACAACCCGGTCGCCGCGTACGGGCGAGATGGGCGAGTCGTGGCAGCCGTGTTCTTCGATCAGGCGAAGTGGCTCGACTTCTACCGGGCGCAGATCGAGTCCGCCGCACCGTTCCCGCTCGATCTGCCGCAGATCGACGACGCAACACCTGGGCGGGCGGAGCCGGTCACGTTCCCGGTGGCGGCCCACCACGCGCCGACGGTCGTGCTCAGTGGTCACGATCCGGACCAGGTGCGGGCGCATGTGGTGGGTATGGACGGAGGTCGTTCGTGAACGAGGATCGGTTGGTCTTCGAGATCGCCAAGCAGGAGAGCCGGGCGAACCCGTATCCCCTCTACGCCCAGGCCCGCGAGCTCGGGATCTGCCGGCAACATGACGGGGCCTACGTCGTCTCCAGGTACCGCGAGGTCTCGGCGCTGCTCCACGACCCACGCGTCAGCTCGGACCCCCGCAACGCCGCCGACCCCGGGCCGCTGCCGCCGGCCTTCCCGTTCATCAGGCAGGACGCACCGAACCACGATCGGCTGCGGCGGCTCGCCATGAACCAGTTCGGGCCACCCGACCACGCCGGCTTGGTCGCCTCCAAGGAGTCCGACATCGCGGAGCGGATGAACGCGCTGCTGGCGGACCTCGACGGGCGCACGGAGATCGACGTCGTCGACGATCTGGCGTATCCCCTGCCGGTCGCCGTGATCTGCGAGCTGCTGGGTGTCCCGCCGGAGGACGAGCCGAAGTTCAAGGAACTGGCGGACGCCCTGGTGCGGACCGCAGGCTCGGCGGACCAGGAGGGCGCCGACGAGCTGGCGGAGGTTCGGGTCCAGAAGACGCAGGAGCTCGGTGGCTACCTGTTCGAGCTCGTCGCCCGTCACCGCAAGGAGCCGAGCGACAACCTGCTGTCACGGCTCGCCAACGAGACGTCGGCCGACCGCATGGAGGACCTGGACGTGGTCGCGACAGGCGTCCTGATGCTCGTGGCGGGTCACGAGACGACGGTCAACCTGATCGCCAATGGCACGCTGCTGATGCTGCGCCGGCCGGACCTCCGCGAGCGCCTTCGCTCCGAACCCGAGATCGTCGCTCCGCTTCGTCGAGGAGCTCCTGCGATTCGAGCCGCCCGTCCAGTACATACCGAACCGCATCGCTGCCGCTCCGATCGAGATCGGCGGCGTGACGATCCCGAAGGGATCGCGGATCATCCTGCTGCTGGCCGCGGCGAGCCGCGACCCGGACCTGTTCGCCAACCCGGACCAGTTCGATCCGGACCGCCCGCACATCGAGCACTACGGCCTCGGCGGTGGCATCCACTACTGCTTCGGTGCCCCGCTGGCGCGTCTGGAAGGGCAGCTCGCACTGACTGCCATCGCCCGCGGGCTGGACAACCCCAAGCTGCTCGTCGATCCGCCGCCGTACCGGCCGAGCCCGGTGCTGCGCGGCCCGATCCACCTCCCCGTCTCGATCGACGGGTCTCCGTCTAGCCCCGCGCGCCGCCGATCAGATCTGGGTGGGCACGGTCTCGTGCACCGATCTGGGTGGTGACAGTCTCGAATTCGAGACCTCGGCCACCCAGATGGCGGGGTGAAACCGGCTCCAGCCAGATGCGCTAGCCGCTGAACGTCACGAAGCCGGCGATCTCGAGGCCGAACTCGGCGCCAGCGTCGACGAGCACGTCGAACAGGTACTGCCCCGACGATCGTTCGCAGTGCAACAGGTACGAGCGGGTGCCGTCGAAGTCGTCGCGCACGACGTCGGTGACGACCTTGGCCACCGATGAGCGGAAGGCGCGCAGGTTCGGCGTGACATCGTCGGCGAGGTCGATGCCGCAAAGCTTGGACAGCACTCGCGACGCGTCGGCGCCGGTGAGGCGCATGAGCGCCCGGCCATGGGTGAGGTCGACGACGCTGACGAACTGGTCGTCGCCGATGCGTGCGTTCACGCGGTCCATCAACGCGCCGGCGGATCCGGCGGGCCCCAGGAGCAGCCACTCGCCGACGCCCGAACCGATCTCGATGACGTCGTCGTCGACGTGTCCGGCGTGGCCGAAACCGACGTCGGCTGCGCCGGCGTACGCGCCATCCCAGTCGGCGTGGACGAGCACCTTCGCCAACGGCGTCTGGTCCGACAGCGTCAGTGCACCGGTGGACCGTCGCTGCGAGACCTCCCAGCCGTCCACGACCGCGATCGGTGGAGCAGGTGCGATCGGCGACCGGGCGATCGGTCCGTCAGCCACGGAGCCGCACCCCCTCGGGGTCGAAGTGGGCGTGGTGTTCCATCACCCGCGCCGGGACGTCTGAGCCGTCGGTGAGGTGCACGGTGACCAGCGAGTCGGGCTGGGACAGGTTCGGCGCCACGAAACCGAGGCAGATCGAACGCTCGAGTGTCGGCGACATCCGGCTCGACGTGATGCGGCCGACGATCTCGGTCCGCCCGTCGACCCGCTCGACGATCTGGCAGCCCTCGGCAGGTACGCACCGGGGATCGACGGGTTGGAGGCCGACGAGCCGCTGGTAGTCGCTGCGCTCCTGCTGCCAGACCAGCTCGGGCCGGCCGGCGAATTCCGGCTTGGCCAGCTTGATCAATGAGCCGAGGCCGACGGCGAACGCCTGCGTCAGCCCGTCCGTGTCCTGCCCGACGATGAAGTGCCCCTTCTCCAGCCGCATGATGCGCTGCGCCTCGACGCCGAAGGCGCGGATGCCGAGGTCGGCGCCGGATTCGAGGCAGGCCTCCCACACGTGCAGCCCGTACGCCGCTGGAACGTGCAACTCGTAGCTCAGCTCCCCGGTGAAGCCGATGCGCCACATGAAGCAGCCAGACACTCCGGCCACGGTCCCCTCGCGCACCTGCATGTACGGGAACGCTTCTGGCGTCAGGTCGATGTCCGTCACGAGCCGATCGAGGAGCTCCCTGCTGGCCGGACCGGCGAGGTTCATCGAGGCGTACGCCGTCGTCACCGGTGTCACATGGACGCGCCACTCAGGATGTTCCGTCTGCAACCAGTTGAGGACCCACTCCCACACCGTCCCCGCACCCGACGAAGTCGTCGACATCACGTAGTGCTCGGGTCCCAGCCGACCGGTCACGCCGTCGTCGAGGACGACGCCGTCCTCGGCGCACATCAGGCCGTAGCGGACGCCTCCGATCGCAAGCTTGTTCCACTGGTTGACGTACAGCAGGTTGAGGAGTCGCGGGACGTCCGGTCCGCGCAGATCGAGCTTGCCCAGCGGTGTGACGTCGATGATCCCGACGTTCGACCGCACGTTGCGCACTTCGGCCGCTGCGTCGCCGTAGTGGTCCGGGCGGATCCAGTCGCCGGCGATGAGCGGTCGCGCGCCGTGGGCTTCGTGCCACGGCTGCATGGGGGAGTAGCGCACGGGCTCGTAACCACGACCGGCGAGGGCACCGAGCGTGATCGGGGCATAGGGCGGCCGCCATACCGTCGTGCCGGTGGCCTCGATCGTCGTGCCGTTGGCCTCGGCGAGCACGGCGACGAGGTTGACGGTCTCCAGCTTCCCCTGGGACGGTCCCATCGTCGCCGTCGTGAAGCGCTTGACGAGCTCGATCGAGTCGTACCCCTCGGCAGCCGCGGAGACGATGTCCTTGGACGACACGTCCTCCGAGAAGTCGACCATCCCGTGCGTCCGCGACCGGAACAGCGGCGGATGCTCCTGCAAGGGGAGCTGCGGGATCGCCGTCGAGCTGCCGCCGCCGCGGCTCGCCGCCACGCGGCCCGTCGCTCGCCCGTGCTCGACCAGGGCGTCGAGCGAACCGTCACCAGCGAGCCCGCCAGTTGCGAGGACGCTCGGATGAGCCAGCCCGCCGGGCAGGAACCGGTTGGCGACGTCGGAGAACTGCGGGCGGTCGCCGGCCAGGTTGAGCAGCGTCGTGGGTGCGGTCCAGCCGACGGCCGTGACGAGCAGGTCGCACTCGATGCGCTCTCCGGTGCCCACCGTGACTCGTCGCACGCGGCGGTTCGCGCCACGGCCGCCGCCCTCGGCCTTCACGATCGCGTCGCCGAATCGGGCGTCGAGGACCCGAACGATCTCGACGCCGGCGTGACGGAGGTCGTCGACGGCCGCGTCTCCTTCGGCGTTGGCGGTCAGGACCACTGCCCGCTGCCCCGGTCGAACGGCCCAGAGGTTGACGAGCCGGCGGACGGCCGTGGACAGCAGCACGCCGGGCTCGTCGTTGCCCTCGAACACGTACGGGCGCTCGATGAGTCCCGGCGCGACAACGAGCGTGTCGAGCGCGGACCTTGACGAGCCGCTCGAACACGGGGCCCGGCTGGCGCTCGAGGACGGACAGCCAGTTGTCGTCGTAGCGCCCGGCGACGACGCCGTTCGTGATGACCTCGACGTTCTCTCGCGCGGCGAGCGCTTGACGCAGCTCGGCGAGCGCATCGAGCTCGGCCAGACCCGCCGTAGCGCAGGTGGCCACCGAGCCGGTGCTCCTCCTCGACGAGCAGCACGCGTGCCCCGGTCTCGGCGGCGGCGATCGCGGCTGCCATGCCGGCCGGTCCGCCACCGGCCACGCACACGTCGACGTGGGCGTAGCGCTGCTCGAAGCGGTCCTCGGATGGCTCGTCGGTGATCCGCCCGCCGGCGGCGAAGCGGCTGAGCACCTTCTGGTAGGCGGGCCACAGCCGTTGCGGCTTGATGAACGTCTTGTAGTAGAAGCCGGCGCCGAGGAACCGTCCGACGAGCTGGTTGGCCGCCTTCACGTCGTGTTGCAGTGACGGCCAGGTGTTCTGCGGGCGCACGACCATCCCTGCCGCCAGCTGGCGGTGGGCGCCGCGGACGTTGGGTTCGTCACCCACTTGGACGGTGCAGCCGGGATCGTGGAACGTCGCCGTGAGCAGACCGCGCGGCCGGTGGTACTTGAAGCTGCGCGAGAAGACCGCGACGCCTGCCGCGGCGAGTGCCGAGGCGATGGTGTCGCCGGCGAAGCCGCTGTACTCGTCGCCGTTCCAGGTGAACGTGAGCGAGGCCTGGCGGTCGATCTCCTCACCGGGCTGCGGACCGAGGCGTGCCGTCACTGCCTCGCTCGGATCTCGTTCGTCACGCGATGTCGCTCGACCACGAAGTACCGCCGACACCCGGCCCGGTGGTACCAGGTCTCGGCGACCCAGCCCGCCTCGTTGTCCTGCAGGTAGAGGTAGGCGCGCCACTCGTCGGGCGCCGCTGTCGCGGGATCGGGCCGCTTCCCGGTGTCACCGACGAAGCGGAACTCCGCCGACCCGCGCGAGCCGCACCAGGGGCAGGGGACGAGGATCATCGGTCAGTGGCCGACGGCGGCCGCACCCTTCTCTCCGACGAGGCGACCTTCCGGGAACCGTGCGAGGTCGAACGGAGCGATGATCTCGGGTGTCTTGCCCGTGGCGATCAGCTCGGCCATCGCCTCCCCGGACACCGGCCCCGCCTTGAACCCGTACGTCCCCCAACCGACGTCGACGAGGAACCCCTGCACCGGGGTCACGCCCATGACGGGCGAGAAGTCGGGCGTCATGTCGCACAGGCCGGCCCACTGGCGCAGCACCCGCAGCTTGGAGAGTGAGGGCATCAGCTCGAGCACGTGGCCGGCCAGCTCCTCGCAGAACGCCAGCGAGCCCCGCATCGAGTACGAGGCGACCGAGTCGGTGCTGGCGCCGAACACGAGCTCGCCGCGGTCGGTCTGGCTGACGTACACGTGCAGCGTCCCGGAGACGACGACGGTGCTGAGGAACGGCTTGACCGGCTCGGTCACGGCCGCCTCGAGCGGGTGCGTGCTGATCGGCAGCGTCACGCCGGCCATCGCCGAGATCAGCGACGACCAACCGGCCGTGCAGTTCACGACGAGTGGTGTCGAGATGCGGCCACGCGACGTGGTGACGCCGACGACCTCGCCGCCGACCACATCGATGTCGAGCAGCTCCGTCTGCTGATGGATGTCGACGCCCATCGCGTCGGCGGCGCGGGCGTAGCCCCAGTTGACGGCGTCGTGGCGGATCGTGCCACCCGGTGGGTGGTAGAGCGCGCCGAGGATCGGATAGCGCGTGTTCTCGCTCACGTCCATGAACGGGACGAGGCGGGCGATCTCTTCCGGGCCGATCACCTCGGAGTCGACACCCTGCAGCTTGTTGACCTCTGCTCGCCACCGCATCGTCCGCAGGGACGAGTCGTTGTGGGCGAGCGTGAGATGCCCTCGCTGCGAGAACATCACGTTGAAGTTGAGCTCCGCGGCCAGCTGCTCGTAGAGCCTGACGGAGCGGTCGTAGAAGGCGACGCCGTCGGGGGTCAGGTAGTTCGAACGCACGATGGCGGTGTTGCGACCGGACCCACCGCCGCCGATGTAGCCCTTGTCGATGACTGCCACGTTCGTGACGCCCCAGTTCGTCGCCAGGTAGTAGGCGGTGGCCAGCCCGTGGACGCCGGCGCCGACGATGACGACGTCGTACGTGTCACGCAGGTGGGGGGTGCGCCACGCACGGGGCCACGGGCGACTGCGCAGGCCGTGGCGCACGAGCGTCGCCGCCGAATACCTGGCGGCGGGACGACTGATCCTGATGGGGCTCGGCTCGCAAGCAAGTTGCTCGCCTTGCCTCCCGAGCTCGCCGCCTCCGCTCCGCTTCGGCGTCTCACCCGCCTTGCCGATCCGCCAGCCCACTTAGGAACCGTCCCCCGCCAGCGCGCCGGTGGCGATGATCGAGAGGAACGTGATCGGCAACTTCGTCAGCTCGACCGGACCATGGGGGACATCGCCCTCGAACTCGACCGCGTCGCCAGGCCGCATGAGGTAGCGGGCCGCGCCGTACCCGTACGTCATCCGCCCGCTCAGCATGTAGATGAACTCCGTGCCGGTGTGCTGGAAGAGAGGGAACACCTCCGAGCTCTCGGTCAGCGTGACGAGGACCGGCTCGATGCGCTTGGCCGCGCCGCGCATGCTGCCGAGGAGCTGGTAGCGGTGCCCGACGCGGGTGCCCCGCCGCACGATGTCCAGACCGTCACCCGATCGGACGTGCAGCGCGTCGTGCTCCTCCTCGAGTCCCCTGAAGAACGAGGTGACCGGCACGCCGACGGCCGAAGCGAGGCGGGCGAGCGTCGCCAGGCTCGGAGACGCCTGCGCGTTCTCGATCTTCGACAACATCCCCTTCGAGATGCCGCTGCGATCGGCGAGTTGCGCGACGGTGAGGCCCAACTGTTGCCGCTGCTCGCGGACCTGGCGAGCAATGGCGGCATGCATCGCCTGCTCCGTCAGCTCGAGGCTGTCCTCGGCGACGTGGCGCTGGGGGAGGACCATCGGACGAGCGTCTCCAGCGATTCAGAACAGGGACAGGTAGCGGTCGAGTTCCCAGTCACTCACCTTGGCGTGCCACTCCCGGAACTCCTCGGACTTCACGCGGGCGAAGTAGTCCACGTAGTCCTCGCTGCCGGTGTTGCCGAACGCTGCCCGCATGGCATCGTCCTCGACGAGTGCCTCGACGGCGTGGAGCAGTGTCGGTGGCATGGCGGTGATGCCGCGGGAGGCGATCACGTCAGCGTCCAACGCGTAGAGGTTGTCGGCGTTGGGACGGCCGGGATCGAGCTCGCGGTCGACGCCGTCGAGTCCGGCGGCAAGCACTGCGGTGAAGGCGAGGTACGGGTTGGCGGAGCCGTCGACGGCCCGCAGTTCGATCCGCCCGACGTCGGGCACGCGCATCATCTGGGTCCGGTTGTTGCCGCCGTAGGAGACGTACGCGGGTGCCCACGTCGCGCCCGAGCTCGGCGGGCCGACGCCCATTCGCTTGTAGCTGTTGACCGTCGGGCAGACGACGGCCGACATGGCCGGGAGCGTGCTCGAGGACGCCGCCGCGAACTGGTAGCCGAGCCGCGAGAGCCCGAGGCCGTACCGATCCCGGCCGCGTCCGCCGCGCGAACAGGTTCGCGCGCCTTCGGTCGACCAGAGCGAGACGTTGGTGTGCAGTCCGTTGCCGGTCAGGTGGGCGAACGGCTTGGGCATGAAGGTCGCCGCCATGCCCGCCTCGTGGGCGAGCGTGTGGACCATGTAGCGGAAGAAGATCAGGCGGTCGGCAGTGGTGAGGGCGTCGGCGAAGAGGAAGTTCTGCTCGAACTGGCCGTTGCCGTCCTCGTGGTCGTTGGCGTAGTTCGTCCAGCCGAGCTGGTTCATGTACCTCGAGACGGTCGACAAGTGGTCGAACATCCGGGTCAGGCCCTTGGCGTCGTAGCAGGGCAGGCTGCTCTGGTCGAGCGGGTCGGCGACCTCGATGCCGCCCTCGGGCCGTCGGCGCACGAGGTGGTACTCCGCCTCGACACCCACCATCAAGCCGCATGCCGCGCTCGTCACGCAGCCGCTCCAACGTGTTGCGCAGCATCACCCTCGGCGTGTACGGCCACGGCTTGCCCTCGACCTCGATGTCGCACTGCAGCACGGCGACGCCGTCGCGCCACGGCAGCTTCACGTAGGTGGCCGGGTCCGGCACGGCGATCATGTCCGGGTCGGCCGGGCTCTGGCCCATCGGCCCGACGGCGAAGCCGGCGAACCCTGCTCCGCCCCACCACCACGTCCATCGCCGACGACGGCACGAGCTTGGCACAGGGCGCCCGTGCATGTCGACGAACATCGTCAGGAAGAACTCGATGCCGTCTTCTGCCGCCCGGGCCTGCGAGCTCCGTCGCGGATGTCAGTCACGCTCCGCACGTTAGCTTCGCCGATGTTTCACTGCAGGAATCGAAGATTCTACCATGAGGAGAACATGTGCGGCATCGTCGGTCTGCTCATCCTCGATCGGAATCTGGAGCCGCAGCTCGGTCCACTGCTGACGGCGATGCTCGTGCAGATGACCGAGCGGGGCCCCGACTCGGCCGGCGTCGCGATCTACTCGGATGGGCTTGCGGATGACCGCGGGAAGTACTCGTGCCGCGCCGACGCGGACGTCGACTGGGACGAGCTCGCTTCTGCGGTCGGTGCGACGGCGACCGACTACTACGGGCGGTCCGCGGTGCTCACCGGTCCGGCCGGGCTGCGTGGCGACTTGGAATCCCGTGGCGTGCAGGTCGTCTCGTCAGGCGCGCGACCTCGAGGTCTTCAAGGATGTCGGCCTGCCCGTCGACATCTGCAAGGACTACGGCGTGCCGGCGCGCCACGGCTATCTCGGCGATCGGCCACACCCGGATGGCGACCGAGTCGGCAGTCACCACCGACGGCTCGCATCCGTTCTCCACGCACGCCGACCTGTGCGTCGTGCACAACGGCTCGTTCTCGAACTACTTCACCGTCCGGCGCGACCTCGAGGCCGACGGGGAGCGCTTCGTGACGGCGAACGACACCGAGGTGGCGGCCCGGCTGATCGGCCGCGAGATGGAGCAGCGGGCGCGATCTCGGCGACGCGCTCCGACGTGCTGCAGAAGGAGATGGACGGCTTCTACACGCTCGTCTGCGCGACCGCGGACCAGTTGGCGGTCGTCCGCGACGCAGTTCGGGTGCAAGCCGGCGATGGTCGCGGTGCACGATCGGTACGTGGCCGATGGCGTCCGAGTTCCGGGCGCTGGCCGATCCTGCCGGACATCGAGCACGCCGAGGTGTTCGAGCCGACGCCGACCGAGCTCTACCTGTGGGAGCGGCCGCGATGAGCCGGCCGTGAGCGTGCTGGAGTCGACGACGCTCGACTGCGACGAGCTGACGACCCGCCAGATCAACCAGGCGCTGCGGGCGCTCCCGCCGGGTTCGTCAGGCTCGGATCCTCAACCCGCGGGGCCGCCACAGCCTCGCGGTCGGGCTTGATGCACCGACCTCGACATCACGCATCGAGGGCAACGTCGGCCACTACATCGGTGGCCTGTGCGACGGACCCGACATCACGGGTCGACGGCTTCTGCCGGCTGGGCCGCCGGCGAGAACCTGATGAGTGGCACGGTCCGGGTCACCGGCAACGCCAGCGAGCGAGTCGGCGCCTCCGCCCACGGCGGCACGATCGTGGTCGAGGGCGACGCGTCGACGCAGAGCGGGATCTCGCTGAAGGGCGGCACCATGCTCGTCGCCGGCGACGTCAGGCGACTTCAGCGCGTTCATGGCCCAGGCCGGCATGATCCTGGTCGGTGGTGACGCCGGCGAGGCCCTCGGCGACTCGCTGTACGAGGCCGTGATCTACGTCGGCGGGACGATCAAGAGCCTTGGGTCCGACGCCCGGGTCGAGGACCTCACTGCGGAGCGACGTTGCTCGCGTCTGAGGCAGCTGGTCGGCGCTGGCCGGGCTTCGACCACGTCGTCGCCGGAGGACGTCACGAAGGTCGCCTCCGCCAAGCAGCTCTACAACTTCGACGCCGTCAAGGCGCACAACTACTGACATGGAGCCCGGATGGAGCCTCGCCGTCGACCACCTCGCGCTGCGGGAGAGCCACAGCTTCCCGCCGCACGTCATCGACCAGATCCACGACGATGGCCGAGGAGGGGCGCTACGAGATCCGCGGGTGGGGGGCCAAGCGAGCGCTGCCCACGTTCGACGACCTCGTGTTCATCACCGCCTCGGCGTCGCGGTATCCGCTCGAGGGCTATCGGGAGACGTGCTCGACGACGACCGTGCTCGGCTCGCGGTTCGCGTCGAAGCCGCTCGTGCTCGACATCCCGATCACGATCGCCGGGATGAGCTTCGGCGCGCTGTCCGGCCACGCCAAGGAGGCGCTCGGCCGGGCGGCGACGGCGGTCGGCACCTCGACGACCACCGGCGACGGCGGCATGACCCCCGAGGAGCGCGACGGCGTCGAAGTACCTCGTGTACCAGTGCCTGCCGTCGCCGCTACGGCTTCAACCCGCACGACGTCCACAAGGCCGACGCGATCGAGATCGTCATCGGCCAGGGCGCCAAGCCCGGCGGCGGCGGCATGCTGCTCGGCCAGAAGGTCAGCGAGCGGGTCGCCGGCATGCGGACGCTGCCGGCCGGCATCGACCAGCGCTCGGCGTGCCGCCATCCCGACTGGACCGGGCCCGACGACCTCGTCATCAAGATCGAGGAGCTGCGGGAGGCGACGGACTGGCAGAAGCCGATCTACGTGAAGATCGGGCGCCACGCGCGTCGAGCTACGACGTGAAGCTGGCCGTGGCGGCAGGCGCCGACGTCGTCGTCGTCGACGGGCTGCAGGGCGGAACCGGGGCGACGCAGGACGTCTTCATCGAGCACGCCGGCATCCCGACCCTCGCCGCCGGTCCGCATGGCCGCCGAAGCGCTGCGCGAGCATCGGCAAGCACCACGAGGTGCAGCTGATCGTCTCGGGAGGCATCCGCTCCGGAGCCGACGTGGCCAAGGCGCTGGCGCTCGGAGCCGACGCCGTGTCGATTGGAGTCGCCTCGCTGATCGCGCTTGGCTGCAACCGCCAGGCGTGGTTCGAACGCCGAGTCAGACCGCTGGGTCGACGCCACCGCCGACTACGAGCCCTCGGCACGGCGCCCGGCTACTGCCACCACTGCCACACCGGCCGCTGCCCGGTCGGGCATCACCACGCAAGACCCGGAGCTCGAGGACCGCCTCGACCCCGAGGTCGGGGCCCAGTGGGTGACGAACTACCTCCGGGCGATGACGATGGAGCTGACGACGCTGGCCCGGGCATGCGGCAAGACCGACGTCCACCACCTCGAACCGCGAGGACCTGGTGGCCCTCACCATCGAGGCCGCTGCCATGGCCAAGATCCCGCTCGCCGGTACCAGCTGGATCCCCGGCTGGACCTGACCCGCGTAGCCCTGGGCATCTGGGCGCCATCTCCGCCACACAACCATCTGGGCGCCACCTCTGCCAGGGGCTGTCACGAACGGCGCCCAGTACCCACCACCCGCGGGTGGACCCACGGTGCACCCGGGTGTGGCCGGACCGGGGGTCGGCAGCCGCTGCGCTCGTCGTCGGCGGCGCACTCACGGCTCGCCCGCAAGTACGCCGCGATCCAAGCGGGGCGGACGTCTCGGGATGTCGTTGTAGGTGCGAGATGATCGTTCACGGCGGTGCCTCGGGGTATGCGGCTGACGTACCTCCATACGCGAAGCCGGCCTGACCGGTTCGCAGCTGGATACGTGGCGCTTGTCACGCGGGGCCGCATCACCGAGCTTCAGGAATCTGCCTCGCAATGTTGGCTCGAGGCGCGATCAGGAACACGCGTGCTCTGGATCGCGTCGCTGGAGTCCGCGGGTCGGGCAACACCACCCCGGGACCCGTGGCCGATCGGCAGGTCCGGCGACGACAGCGTGACCATCCTTGCTCCCGTCTTGCGCGGCGGGCGACGCGCTGCTCGCCCCTACTTCTCACCGGCGCTGATGTCGACCATGAGTTCGGTGGCCAGCTTTTCGAGGTCGGCACGCACGGCGGCAGGGTTGGACGACGGCGGGACGCGGGCGACTACGTGAGCCTCGAAGATCATCCCGCCGGCCATCGGCGCGTCGCGAGCGTCCGTGGTGATCGTGTCGATGCTCAGGCCGTGCCGGCTCAGCACGGCCGACACGTCGTGGACGATGCCGGGGTGGTCGTTGCCGGTCAGGTCGAGCGTAAGTTGCGGCCAGCTCCGCTGATCGGCGGCGGCATCCGTGCCGGGGTGGGCGGAGACCTCGAGAAGACCGTCGAGGGCGCGTAGCGCGTGGCTCAAATCCGTGGTGCGGTCGGCCGGGACGGTGACGACGACGATGCCGGCGAACTTGCCGGCCAGCTCCGCCATCTGGCTGCGCTCCCAGTTGCCACCGTGGGTGGACACCGTATCGGCGAGGGCTTCGACGAGCCCGACACGGTCGTCACCGATCACGGTGAGCACGAGGACGGGCACGGGCGCATCGTAACGAGCCGCCCTGGGCGCTCGCCGGGGCGTCGTTGCCATTGGTCCCCATCGCAATCACCACCCCGCCTCGGCATCGGCGCTTGGACGTTTCATCCCACCGTCGACGGCTCACTCGACTCAGATCCGACTGACAACGAGATCAAGATCACCGTGTTCGGGAATACGGCGGCTCGGTGACCACCCCAAGCCTCAGTTGCTCGCGTGCACGACGTCGCCAACCGGGGCGACGGCGATCACGACCTGGAGGTTGCCGGCCTCCGGTCCGGAGGGGGGGTCAGCGTTCGGTGTCGTCGTCGCGCGATGGGAGGATCAGGGGTACGGTGGTGGTGTTTCCCGACTTGGGAGTGACGCCTGGTTTGGGCAGGACGACCGATTGGTCTGTCGCCCCGTACAGGCACGACGCCGTTTCCTGAGCACGACACAGGAGCGAGCGCCATGGGGACTGCACCGAATGACTTTCTCCCGCATCGAGTGACCGACGGCGCGATCCGACGGTCGGACTGGTGGCCATCGGCGTTGGGTGCGGGTTGGTGGCGCCTGATGCGCAGCGGATTGAGGCGGGCGGCGATCGGTGGTCCGACCTCGCCGCAGCTGGCAGGGCGATTCGGGCTCGGGTATGCGCTGGCGCGTCTCATCGTGACACCGCTCTACCGCCTGCTGTGGCGGGTACGCGTGGAAGGTGGTGAGCGATTGCCACGCCGCGGGCCAGCGATCGTGGCCGCGAACCACGTCTCGTTCTTCGATTCTGTCGTGCTGATCATGTCGATGCGCCGCACGCTCAGCTTCGTCGGCAAGGCCGAGTACCTCGACAGCTGGAAGACTCGGCGGGTCCTTCCGGCGCTCGGAATGATCCCCGTCGATCGCAACGATGGACGCCGTGCCCTGGTCGCGCTCAAGATCGTCACCGGCCTCCTGCGGGCCGGCAAGCTGTTCGCCATCTACCCGGAAGGCACTCGTTCCCTGGACGGCGACCTGCACGCCGGTCACACGGGCGCCGCCTATCTGTCGATGGCCACGGGCGTGCCGATCGTGCCGACGGGCATCGTTGGCACCGCCCGTGTCCAGCCACCGGGCACTCGCCTCCCGCGCCCGTTCCGTTCCGTCACGATTCGCTTCGGAACCCCAATCGACCCGACGATCTACGCCGGGAGCCGCCGCCACCGTCGACGCCTCATCACCGACGACGTGATGACGGCAATCGGATCCCTCTCCGGACAGCACCAAGCCGACCCGCCGCCGACACAACCGTCGCCACACGGTCAATCAGACCACCGCTGACCCTTCACCCGCCAAGGGCAGGCACACCGCCCAGCACACCCACCGACTCCGGCTCGGCCGGCAACCGGCTGGACTCGCACCGAACGGCGCGCCGGAACGACGCCGCCGCGGCTCGCCCAGCGGATGCATGACGGCATGGTTCGACGACGCGATGAATTCGGACGGTCCCGATCGTCCTCACTCGAACCGACCAAGAAAGGAGCGCTCCGGTGTCAACTACGCAGCCAGTCGCCGACCACAACCTCGACGGGTACGGCACGCCACCAATCGAGTGGCAGCGTGTGCTCGCCGACCTCGAGGGCGGCTACACCCAGGCGCCGGATACGGGAGGCCCGAACCGCCATACAACCTGGCTGGCGACGACGAACCCCGACGGCACGCCGCACGTGATGCCCGTCGGATCGGGCTGGGTCGACGGTGGCTTCTGGTTCACCTCCGGTCCCGCCACACGCAAGTCCCGCAACCTCGCCGACAACCCGGCATGCGTCATCACGGTGTCGACGCATCAGTTCGATCTCGTGGCCGAAGGGAGCGCCGCTCGGGTCACGGATGAGGCAAGTTTGCAGAAGATCGCTGCGATCTGTCGCGAGGACGGCTGGCCGGCAACGGTCGAAGGCGACGCCTTCACGGCCGAGTTCAGCGCTCCATCGGCCGGACCGCCGCCGTGGTACCTGTACCACATGGAGCCGACACGCCTCTACGCGCTCGGCACCGCTGAGCCGTACGGCGCCACTCGCTTCGACCTCTAATCGACCGCCCGAGCAGCGCGGCCCCGCGAACGAGTCCACATCCCAACAAAGGGAGCGCCGATCGCCATTTCTTCGCCCGGGGATGTGACTACCAGTGCTTGGGGCCGGCACGTCGGCCGCTCTGGTCCTCCCGGCGTCGGATGCCAGGGCCGCTTTTAGCTTCCCGGACGTCGGTAGTCGATCGTCTTCTTCGCGGCTTCGTCGATCTCTGCCGCCGTGAGCAGAACAACCGTCTCGTACCTGCTCAAGGCACCCGACGCTCCGACCGTCGCGGCGATCGCGGCGGCGGAGGCATTGTCGGGAAGATCGACGATTGCGTAGAGGTCGCTGCCTCCGAAGGCGAAGTACGTCATTTCGACGCTCCCGCCGACGGCCGATGCGAGCTGCTCGATCGCCGCCACTCGACCACTGCCGCCCTCCTTGAGTACCCCCTTGATGCCCTCGGTGCTGTACGACGCGTTGATCATGAACTTCGGCATGGTGTCTCCCTCTCAGCCAGTCCCCGTTCCGCAGGACCTGCTTAGGGCCACCCGACGCACTTGTCAAGAGCGGCGAGCCTGGAGGCGTGCACCATGACCGTCAGGTGTATGGCCTCACCACGCAGCGATTGGGGCTCACCGGATGCGGGCTCGGCGGCTACTGGCGCGCCATCGCGATGCGGAAGCGCTCCTCGGGGGTGATGAGGTGGTCGAGGTCTTCGGCTGTTGTCGTCGATGTCGATCTGCACCCAGTGGATGCGTCCGGTGAATTCGTTGTCGTGGGTGGCGTAGTCGGGGCTGACGCCGGTGCCGGTGTCGCGGCCGACGTCGGTGGTCTCGTCACCGGAGAAGATCATGGGAACGGTGGCCTCCACGCGGCCTTCGACCGACGTTGTCGCCGTCGACGTACAACGTCACGCTGCCGCCCTTGCCGAGGCCGCCCCCGTCGTAGGCGAACTCCATCCGCACCTGGTGGTCGCCGGGCGTCAGCACCCGGTCGCCTTCGACGGTGGAGCTGCATGATCCCGAACGTGTTGTAGCAGTACCTGGGTTTGCCGTCCTTGACGTAGAGGCTCCAGCCGGCGAACGCGCCGCCTTGGGCGATGATCACGCCCTCGGCGCCGTCGTCGGGCACGGTGATGTTCGCGGTGACGGCGTGCGACTTGTTCTTGATCACGATCACCGAGTTCTCCGACAGTCGTCCCATGCCGCCGAAGAGGAGTTGGGTGTTTCCCTTGACGAGTTGCGGTCGTCCGGCGAGGTCGGCGTTGAAGCGCTCGACGCGGCGGTCGTCGAGCGGCAACACGTTGTACTTCGTCGCCTCGATGAGGAACAGTCGTTGCAGCTCGGCCAGCTTCGCCGGGTTCTCGTCGGCGATGTTGCGTGCCTGCGTCCAGTCGTCGGGACCGTAGAGCTCCCACACGTCGTCGTCGATCGGTGGGGTCGGCGCGATCACCCACGGCGTGGTGTGACGCGTGCACGCCGTCCAGCCCTGGTGGTAGATGCCGCGGTTGACGAACATCTCGAAGTACTGGAGGTCGTGACGTTCCGGCGACGTCGGCGTGCGTCGAACGAGTAGACCATGCTCGTGCCCTGCAGCGGCATCTGCTGCACGCCGTGCACGAACGTGGGCGCGGGCAGGCCGGCGGCTTCGAGGACCGTCGGGGCGACGTCGATCACGTGGCAGAACTGCGAACGGATCTCGCCACGCGCCGCGAAGCCGTTGGGCCAGTGGACGATCGTGCCGTTGCGGGTGCCACCCCAGTGCGAGGCGACCTGCTTGGTCCATTGGTAGGGCGTGTCCATCGCGTGCGCCCAGCCGACCGAGTAGTGGTTGTACGCCTCGGGGCCGCCGAACAGATCGACCTTCGACGCCATGAACTCGACGGTCTCCAACGCCGACGCGCCGTTGAGCATCAGCAACTCGTTGAACGTGCCGTTGACCGTGCCCTCGGCCGACGCGCCGTTGTCGCCGACGATGTAGAAGACGAGGGTGTCGTCGAGCACGCCGAGGTCCTCGATCGTGTCGATCAGCCGGCCCACGTGGTGGTCGGTGTGCGCCATGAACCCGGCGTACACCTCCATCTGACGAGCCAGCACCGGCTTCAGGTCGTCGGGCATGTCGTCCCACGCCGGGATCTCCGCCGGTCGAGCGGTGAGCTCGGCATCGGCCGGGATCACGCCGAGCGTCTTCTGCTGCTCGAAGATCTCCGCCCGCAACGCGTCCCAGCCGGCGTCGAAGCGACCCCGATAGCGCTCGATCCACTCCGTCGGCGCCTGATGCGGCGCGTGCGTCGCGCCCGGAGCGAAGTACATGAAGAACGGCTTGTCCGGCAACAGCGCCTTCTGCTGGCGCACCCACGCGCTGGCGTGGTCGGTCAGGTCCTCCGTGAAGTGGTAGCCCTCCTCGGGGCGTGCCCCACGGCTCCACCGGCGTCGTGCCGTCGTAGAGCGCCGGATACCACTGGTTGGTCTCGCCGCCGATGAACCCGAAGAAGTGCTCGAACCCGCCGCCGCCGGTGGGCCACGCATCGAACGGCCCGACCGGGCTCGTCTCGTACACCGGCACCTCGTGGCACTTGCCGAACTGCGCGGTCGAGTAGCCGTTCAGCTTGAGCGTCTCGGCGAGCGGGGCCGCGGTGTTGGGCCGAACGCCCGTGTAGCCGGGAGCCGAGGTGGCGATCTCGGTGATGCCACCCATGCCCACCGAGTGGTGGTTGCGACCGGTCAACAGCGCCTGACGCGTCGGCGAGCACAACGCCGTGGTGTGGAACCGGTTGTAGCGCAGTCCAGCACGCCGCCAGACGTTCCGCGGTCGGCGTCTCGATGACCCCACCGAACGCGCTCGAGGCCGCGAAGCCGGCGTCGTCGATCAGCACGATCAGCACGTTCGGTGCTCCCTGCGGCGGCCGCAGCTGCCGGATCGGCGGGAACGACGTCGCCGGGTCCTTGGCGTCGTAGGTGATCAGACCCGGGTACGGCTGATGCGCGTCGGGGATCGGAAGGATCGCCCGGCTCGGATCGCTGCTGCTGCTCACGTTTCGTGCTCCCAATCGCTCGGTCAGCGGACCCTACGTCGGCACGGCCCCGCCCGCCTGGGCAAATCTCCGGTCGTGCGCGGCATGGTCCCGCCGGCGTTCGCCAGCCGTCACGACGAGGAGCCGCAGTGCGCAGCGTGGTTCTCGTTCGCAACCTCGTCGGCGACTACCGGGCCGAGCTGCGTGCCGCCGGCCTCCCGTGTCCACTGCGAGATCTTCACTCCTAGGTGAGGTCTGGGAGACTCATAGATCGCCGCCGACGACGTCGCCGACCGGGTGCAGCATTTCGACGATTGGTTCGCGGCGATGGCATCGTCATCTCGCCGAGACGAGATCGTGCAGCGCCATCTCGGGCTACCGGCGGGGGTGCTGTCGAGCAGCCTTCTGCCGTGGGAGGGCATTGCCGAAGTCGTTGAGCTGCTGCGTCTGCCGGTGCGAGCGACGCTGGTCGATCTGGCTTGTGGTCGGGGCGGCTATGGGCTCGAAGTGGCCGCCCGCACAGGTGCCTCGCTCATCGGGATCGACTTCTCCCTCGAAGCGATCCGCCAAGCCCGCAAGTGCGCCGACGCGCTGGGTCGCAACGCTCGCTTTGTCGTCGCCGACATCGCTGCCACGGGCCTGCCTGCAGCGTCCGTCGACGGCGTGATGTGCATCGACGCCATCCACATCGTCGCCGAGCCGTCAGGCGTGTTCGCCGAGCTCCGCCGGGTGCTGCGGCCTGGCGGGTGTGCCGTGGTCACCTGCTGGGAGGCGCGAGACCGAGACAGCGACGCCCTGCCCGAGTGGGCCTGCCGGGTTGACTGCGCCGCATGGTTCGCCGCAGCTGGGTTCACCGACGTCGCCGTCGTCGAGCGTCCGGCCTGGGAGCAGAGGGAGCGGGCGCTGTGGGCCGAAGCGGCCGTCCTCGACCCGTCCGGCGACGACGCCCTCGCGTCGCTCCGTGACGAGGCGATCCAGGAGCTACCGCACGTCCCGCTCACACGACGGGTCCTCGCATCGGCTACCGCGCCGCCACACCCATTTGGGTACTGACCCGCAGGCGCGTCCGTTGGCTCGCTGACGACGCGTCCTACTGGCGATCGACGCACGCGACATCATCCCCGGCCGAACGTCGCCGACGGGCTAGGTGCCGATGGGTTTCGAGCGCACACGCCGATCAGCGGGCCGACCGCCACCATGCGAGGCACCGTCTGCTCGGCGGTGAGGTCGTCCTCGAGCGACTCGAGGTCGATATCGGAGAGGTCGATGCCGACGGCGTCCAGGACGGGAATCATGGAGCGAAAGATCGCGGCCTGCATCACCGCAGCCTGACGGCCTTCATAGACGATCGACCCGGATTCGTACGGCGGCTGCGGCTCGAGACCGGCGGAACGCATCGTCGACGGCAGGCGAAGGCCGGCCAGCACGTGGGTCCTTGTCGACTGGAAGGCGACCTGGATGAGGTCGCTGATGCGGGCGGCGAGCGGGCCCGGCTCTGGCCATGCCGGTGGTGGGGCGTCGCGCCCGAGGCTCGTCTCGAGGAACGCGACCGTCCCTCCTGGCTTGACCGAGCGGGCGAGGGTAGCGAGGCACGCCGCCATGTCGGGCTGGTACATCAGCACGAGGCGCCCGACGACTGCGTCGAACGGGCCTGGTGGAGGATCAGCCAGCTCCGCCACGTCGAACTTGACGTTCCGAAGTTTCGACCATCGAGCCCGAGCGCGCTCGACCTGGGTCACGTCGCGGTCGATGCCGACCACGGAACCCGACTCACCGACCAGCTCGGCGGCCAGCGCCGCCACGTGGCCTGCACCACAGCCCGCGTCGAGCACGTGGTGGCCTGGACCGATGCCCGCCGAACGAAGGAGACGGTCGGTAATTGGGCGGATCAGCTCCGCCTGGAGTGCCAGCCGTTCACGCTCTCGGTCCGAGCTCTCCAACGTGTACGCCCGCTCGTCCACCGCCCAACACTACGAAGTTGACACGTGGGCATGCTGCGGCTTGATCGGCGGGCGACTCCAGTCGCGATCCACGGACACCCCCGCTCATTTGGTTGGCCTCAGGTGGTTGAGCTTGGACACTCGTCCGCTGGTAGTGATCTCGAGGCGCCACGCCGATCCTTTGATCAGCAGGCGGCGCGGGGAAAGCTTGCTGCGGCGGGCCATCCGTCGCACGTTGTCGACCAGTAGGAGTTGATGGAGCACTTCGCCGTGGGTGCAGAGGACGGCGTTGTGATACTCGGGATCGGTGAAGCAGTTCGTGAGCCGCGTCGCGTTGGCGTCGCGCCCGAGCTCGTCCCACAGCTCGATTGGCACGTCCGCGGCGTCGGCGAGGGGCTGCATGGTCTGGACGCATCGGATGGCCGGGCTCGAGATGATGCGCCGCACCTTGTGCCTCATCAGCAATGGCGCCATGCCGGCTGCTTGGCGTTCACCGACCGGATCGAGTGGACGCTCGAGATCGGGGCCGGGCCACGACTTCTTGTCACGTGCAAGCGTGTGACGCACGATCGTCATCCGCATCGCTTACCACCGTCGGGTGCCATGGTGGGACGGAGGTAGGCGGGCTTCGGCAGTTTGGGTGCCGGGGAGTCGCCCATGTCCCACGTGCCGCAGTGGGGGCTGCGGCAGGGGCCCATCCGGCCGACCCGGAGCGGGGTCCGCTCGGCTGACTTGATGGCCCGCTTGACGTCCTGCTTGCGGGCGTAGGGACGATTGCCGTCGCACTGCGTTTTGTAGCTGTGGCGGTGGAAGCAGGTGGGTCCCTCGGAGGGATCGGTCGGAGGTGTGGTCATCGGATATCGGAGAACCGTCGTGGTCACTGTACGTGTTCGTACCATGGTTTGACGGTAACTTTGGTAAGAAGAGGGCTAAGGTTGCTCGAATGCGCATCGACATCACCCCGGGCCGCGGCCGGATCAGCGTCGGACCGCCCGGCCGGACCCACCGAGACCATCCCCGCCTCGGTGACCGTCACCATCACCGACACCTTCCCCTACGACGTCGAAGCCCGGCTCGAATGGTCCCCCACCGTCGGCAAACTCGCCGTCCGCAAGGTCTGCTGCACCGCCCTGCCCGGAGGCGACGACGTCTCGCCCTCCGGCATCGCCCGCATCGCCCTCCGCGACACCATCCAGACCGCCCTGGAGACCGAGTACCTCGGCGGCACCGGCTGGCCCGGACTCCTCGACAAGCACCGCGACCACGACCCGCTCGCCGTCGACGCGTTGATCTACCTGCTCGCCGTCGCCTTCCAAAGCCCCAAGCCCACCGCCACCGTTGCACTCGCCCGTGGCCTGTCTCCCGCCAGCGGACCCAAGCGAGTCCTCGCCGCCCGCAAAGCCGGACTGCTCCCCGAGACCGAACCCGGCAAACCCGCCGGAGCGTGACCGACGATCGGCACGCCGCCAACGCTGTCGTCGCCTTCGTTACAAGCGGCTGACCGAGGCTCGCCCGTCGTGAGCTCCCACATCGGACGGTCGTGCCGTGGACCTGTCGGAGCGGTGCGGCGGCGGTTGAAGCGCTTCGCTGATGGCGTCGACGACCCGGGGCCGCGAGGAGGATTGGCGAGCCCGCTGTGGTGAGATGGGAGCCACGATATGCCGATGCCCGAGACAGCCTGAACGAACCGGACATCTCGTGAACGGTGTGGCCGGGTGACCGAGGGTTCAGTGTGAACAGCAGTCCGCGCGGCCGGCGAAGTACACCCAGGCTCGGTGATAAAGGTGCGCCGGTCAGAACCGTCACCGTGCTCGTCGCAGCAGCGGTCGCCGTCCTCGCCGGGTTCGTGGTGCTGCGGTCGATCACCGACCAGGTGGACGGATCGGAGAACATCGTCGGGTCCGACGATGCGGCGAGCGACGTGGCAACGACAACTGTCACCGCGGCGCCGATGTCCACCGCGGCAAGACAGCTGAGCACGACGACCACCACGAGTACGACGACGTCGACGACGGTCGCATCGAACGCAGCCAAGTCCGATGCCATCGTCGTGGTGGCCAACGCGAGTGGCGTCGATCGGTCCGCAACGGCGATGATTTCAGAGCTCGAAGCCGAGGGCTACACGACGGCGCCGGTGGCCAACACCACGGGGCCACGACTCGAGCGATCCATCATCTACTACCTCGAGGAAGATCCCGCATCGCTCGCCGTGGCTCGCCTGCTCGCCGAGCAGATCCCGACCGCCCAGACCCTGGCGATGCCCGAACCGCCGCCGCTGGACCGTCCGCTCAATGGGGCGACCGTGGCGTTGCTGCTCGGCAGAGACGCCGCCGGGCGATCGCTCACCGAGCTCCAGAACGACTGACGATCGAGTTGGCCTTCAACGCGACGTTCAGATGCACCCGAGAAGCGGGCGACTCTCAAACTCACAGTCGGTCTAGACCGCGTTGAGCACGTACCTCGCGCCGACGACGCTTGGGGCGTAGCTGTCGGGGCTGAGGTTCTGGGCGAATGCGGCAGCAGCGCGCCAGCCGGTGCAGTGCCCGGGCGCGACGACCCGCGGGGCGACGAGGTCTCTGACGTCGCGCACGGTCGGTTCGATACGGTCCTCGACCGTTGTCCCGGCGAGGTGGTAGCCGCCGATCAGCAGATCGATCGGCCGGTCGGCGAACAGCCGTCGTGCCTCGAGGCCCACGTTGACAACGCCAGCGTGCGAACAGGCGGTCAACACGGTGGTCCCGCGGCCGCGCACGTTGGCGGCGAGGAACCGTTCGTCGTGGATTTCCGGATCGAGGATCACTTCGTCGCCCCGCCAAGTGTGGTGCCCCGCCAGACCGGTCTCGTAGCTCGTCTGGCGCGGGATGTCGCCACTGGCGACGAACAGGTCACCGCCGACCGAGTGGACGTCGCGAGCGGTGACCACTCGTCCGCCGGCCGCCTCGATCGCTTCGATGGTCGGGTCCGGCGGCAGCATCGCGAAGATCCCGAGCGGCGTGAGGATGCCTCGTTGATCGGGTCGATCGGGGTGGACATCGACGACCAGCGGCGGGCGGGTGGCGCTGCGTCGCGCCGCAGCGATGGCAGCGACGACCGTCGTGATGCCACCGGAGTGGTCCCAATGCCAATGCGACAAGAAGAGCACGTCGATGCTGGCCAGGTCGACGGCGAGCCGCTCGGCGTTGGCGAGCCAGACGTCACCGTAGGGTCCCACGTCAAACAGCACCGTTGCCGTGCGCTCCCCCTGCCGGGCCGTGGCAAGTGCCGAGAAGCCGTGACATGCCACGCAGAGATGGTCGAAGGCGACAACGCAGGCATGCCCGTCGTACTCCCCGGTCGGTGGGATGCCCATGAGCAGGTAGGCCATCTCGGGGAGCTGCGGAACGCCCGGATTGATGCTCGAGAGCGTGTCGGTCGCGTTGTCGACGACGATGGTGATGGCGAGCTCGTCGAGCTCGAGGCCCGTTTCTCCGAGATGAGGCGTCATCGACGGATCATCGCAGAGCGCAGATTTGCCGCTGTTCGGGCGTCGAGGTCAAATGCCCCGGTGTGGTCGATTCGCGGTCGGTAGCTGGCGGTGCGGCGCCGGCCTGCTGTGGCGGTCCCTCACCGTGGCCAGAACGTTGTCCGCTCGAAGGGCTGCGAGTGGTCAGCCCCAGAAGTCGACCAGTCGGGTAGCCATCGCCTCGGGCTGCTGGGCCATCATCAGGTGGCCCGCCCCGGGCAGCTCTACGCGAAACTGCCTTTGGGAACAACGACTGGACGATCGCCGCGGTCTGGACGAACCTCGGCACGGTTGCGGTCCCGATCACGTTGATGATCGGCTGGCCGATGAGGCGGGCGTCGTCTCGGCCGAAGCTCCACCGTGCCGCGGCCGGGAGCTCGACCTGGAAGAACTGATCGGCGTTGGCAAGGGCCTCGTCGAAGGCGCCAGGCAGGAACCGATCGAGCAGACTGCGGGCGCCGTCGCCCAAGACGACGCCAAGGAACTGCTCGATGGCCACTGCCGCCCCACGGGTGCGGTACACCTCCATCAGCGGGGCCAACCCTGCCGTCGCCTGTTCGGGATCGAGCAACCCGCTGCCGGCCGGTTCGAGCAGGGAGATCGTGCGCAACGCCACAGTACGGCTGCGAGCCAAGGCGAGGGCGACCAATGCACCGTAGGAGTGCCCGACGATGTGTGGCCGATCGAAGCCGACGTGATCGAGTAGCCGGGCGCACACGGCGGCATCGTCGTCGATGCTGAAGAGGTGAGCATCGAGCGGCACGCTGCGGCGATAGTGCAGCACCGTGTAGTTGGACAAGACGTCGACGAGCGGTGCGTACCAACCGACGAACGGTCGGGCGTGCAACAGGGCGACGTGGTCACCGCTCCCGGTCACCTCGAAGTCCACGACGACCTCTCCGATCTCGACGTGGTCCACCACCACCCATCTTCCCAGCCGCCGGCGGCGACGATGAACCGTGGACGAAACCGAACGCACGAGACGTCAAGCGCAGAACGTTCCCGGTGGACGCCGTCGGCGCGCCCGATCTGCCGATCGGGCGAGGCTGATGTGCATCTGGGCGCGAAGGTTCCCAAACGGCGTTCTGGGCGCGGAGCTTCTCGAATACGAGAACGTCCGCGCCCAGTTGGTCAGTTGGGAGCGTCCGCGCCCAGATTCCAGCATCGCGGCGCAGCCACGCTTCGTCCGACACTGCCTCGCGCAGCTTGAGCGGCCGAATGGACTGTCAAACGGCGAAGAACACCGTTTGCCGGTCGCCCTGCAGGCGGATGTCGAAGCGCAATGCGTCGCCGTCGGGCTGCGCGATCAGCGTGTCGCGATCAACCCGATCGAGCTCTACGAGCACGGGGTCGTCGACGTCGTCGAAGTAGCAGCGTGTCACGAGATGCCGCAGAAGACCGCGCGCGAAGACGATCACGTCGGAGTAGCCGCGGGACGGTCGCTCTGTCACGAACTCGAAGCGGCCCTCGGCGTCCGTGCCGCAACGGCCCCACTGCGTGCCGCCGTCGCCCGGCTGCCAGAGCTCGACGACTGCGTCCGGAACAGGCGCGCCGGCACCGTCGAGGACATGCCCGACGAGCCGCACTGCGCCCCCTGGGACGACCTCGTTCTGCGGATCGCGGCAGAGACCGATCGCGAAGAACGGTCCGACCGTCTGTGATGGAGTGCGGCCGAGCATCACTCGAGCGGCGTCTGGCGCAAGATGATGTCGAACCGGTAGCCGAGCGCCCAGTCGGGCTGCGTGAGCTCGAGCTCGAAGTCCGCAACGAGCCGCTTGCGCGCATGCGAGTCGTGGACCGACTGGAGGATCGGGTCCTGGTCGTGCAGCGGGTCGCCCGGGAAGTACATCTGCGTCACGAGCCGGCTCGAGAAGGCGCGACCGAAGACGGAGAAGTGGATGTGCGCCGGGCGCCACGCGTTCGGATGGTTCTTCCACGGATAGGCACCGGGCTTCACGGTGATGAATTCATAGCGGCCGTCCGCGCCGGTGAGCGTGCGACCCGCGCCCGTGAAGTTGGGATCGAGCGGCGCTGGATGGTGGTCGCCCTCGTGCCGGTACCGTCCGGCCGCGTTCGGCTGCCAGATCTCGATGAGCGAGCTCCGGACGGGCCGTCCGTTCTCCTCGAGCAGCCGGCCGGTCACGATGATTCGCTCGCCAAGCGGTTCGCCGCGATGCTGCCGCGTCAGATCGTTGTCGAACTCGCCGACGTCCTCTTCCCCGTAGAGGGGGTTGGCGAGATCGTCGACGCGACCGGGCAGGACGACGAATGGCCGTGTGGGAACACGCCACGTCGCCGACCGGTAGTCCGGGTAGTGGAGCGGCGGGTCGACGTCCTCGACGATGCGCACGGGCGTATCGTCGCGCATGTGCCCATCGCCCTCAGCGAGGCGGCCGCAGAGGTACCGCTCACCGAGCAGGGCCGACTCGCTTTCGCAGTGCGTACTCGACACGATGAGCCGGCTTCGAGAGGGAATAAGGTGACGGCCCGAAAATGGGCGCACAACGCCAGGTGGTCGCAGTCGTGGGCGGTGGCATCGCCGGCGTGTGTTCTGCGTTGGCGCTCGGGAGCGAGCACGACGTCATCGTGCTCGAACGCCTCGACGCGCTCCTGACGCAGACCAGCCGATCCAACGTGGGTCGGATCCATCTCGGCTTCCACTACGCGCTCGACTCAACCATGGACACTGCATCGGTTCTGGTCCCCGGCTGGTTCGCATTCTGGGAACTCCTGGAGCGCTGGACCTTCGGGGAGATCCACGACGTGCCGCACTCCAAGCCGTACTGGTGGCTGGTGGAGCGCCGCTCGTTCGTCGGGCCGCGCCAGTACCAGCACTACTGCGATCACCTGGCGGCGATCTACCAGCAGCACCGCTCTGTCGGTGGGCGGGCGGAGAAGTTTCCGCCGGCCAGCGAGGTGTCCCGACCGCTGTCGCGCGAGCAGTACTCCGAGTTCGCCGACCCAAACCACATCGTCTACGCGGTGAGCTCGATGGAGGATGCCATCGAGCTTCAGCCATTCTTCGAGGTGCTGAGCCGCGCGCTCGACAGAAGCAAGGAAATCGACGTTCGCTGCGCCCACGGTGTCGCGGCGATCGAGCCTGACGGTGACGGCTACCGGCTAGAGGTCGTCGACAGCGCCGGCGGAGGCCATTTCGAGCTTCGCTGCGACCAAGTCGTCAACGCAACGAACGCGCATCGCCTGCAGTTCGATCGTGAGCAAGGCTTCCTGCCGGGGCGCCAGTGGATGGATCGCCTCAAGGTGCTCGTCGACGTCGTCCTTCCACCCGAGCTCCACGCCGCGGATTCGATGCAGGTCGCGGTCGGCCCGTTCGGCCACATCACCCACTACGCCGACGGAACCGTGTGCTGCGGCTACATGCCGGTGTCGATCCTCGGCGACAGCGACGCGGTCGTCGGGCCACCGGAGTGGGACCGCGTCTGCGAGCAGGGCTATTCGGCAGCCGAGACCGAGCGCCTCGGGCGCGAGATGATCGAAGGTGTGGCCCGGTACATACCGCAGTTCGCGGGGGCCAAGGCGATCCGCGTATGGCCCGGGATCGTCCACGCGAACAGGCACGACGCCGATCACCGATCCCCACTCCGAACTTCATCGGCGAGCCGACTCCGGTGTCTTCTCGCTGCGCCGCGGCTATCACTCCTTCAACTGCGGGAAGCTGACCCTCGCGCCGATGCACGCCGCGGAGCTGGCGCGTCGCGTCAGCGAGCACGCCCAGCTCGATCGCAGCGCGCGCGCTTCGTGCGCGGCTATGTGCCCGTGAGCTGAAGGGTGTGTGGCGGTGCCACGGCGGCGGTGGGCGACGACGTGCGTGATGATGGATCGGCGCTGCGGATCATTTGGCGGGATCCGAACGAACGCCGTCAATCCACGGCTCAGCTCATTCAACACGGGGATAATCGCACCCCGTAAACGCGGGCACGATGCCCGAGAACGCCGGCCATCGGCCTGTGACGTGGGCGCGAGCATGGCGCATGTTCGACGTGCAGATGACCGACGAGGTGGATGAAGCCGGAGTTGAGGAACTACGGCACGCAGTCATCCGGTTCAACGTCGACGTGACCGGATACACCGACGGGGCCTCGCTCGGCTGCCTCGTCCGTGACCAAGCGGGTCAACTCATCGCCGGCCTTGCGGGGTTCACGTGGGGAGGTTACGCGATGATCGAGTGGCTGTGGGTCCACGGCGACTACCGCCACGACGGCCTCGGGACCCGGCTGGTGGAAGCGGCCGAAGACGAGGCGGCCAGTCGCGGATGCGTTGTCGTGCGGGTCAACACCCACACATTCCAGGCTCCTGGTTTCTACGCGGGTCTCGGCTATTCCCAGATCGGTGTCGCAGAGGACACCCCCGTCGGACACGGGGAAGTGTTCCTTCAGAAGCGCCTTGATCGGTCGGACATCTGAGCCCGCAGGCGGGTGCCGCTCGAGTGGCGTGCTCAAGGCATTCGTTCGCCGGTTTCAGAGCTAAGGGCCTTTGGGTTCTTGGCGGGGTATGGCGAGGTCGTCCGCGCAGTGTTGGACGGTAGTGAAGCTGGCGGCGATCAGGTCGCGGCCGGTGTCTGCGGTCCAGCTGTCGGGTCCTGAGGTGAGCTGGGCAGCGAGTTGCTGGGTGACGAGGTCGAGGTCGATCTCGGTGAGCGCACACCGAACGAGTTCGTCCCGGCGCGGGACTTCCGTCTCGGGTCGCCCGAGTGCATCGTCGATGTTGCCGTCGGTCAGGGTCAGGCGTCGAGCGGCGAGGGCGCCTGCGCAGGTGATGACGCCGTCAGCGATGCGCTGTGCGGCGGCCTGGTCCACGGTCAGTGCGAGCTGCTCGGGCACGAAGGCTCCTTCGAGGTAGGCGATGAGCTGACCTGCGTTGATCGAGGCCGCTGCAAGCTCCGACGGGTCGAGCTCAGCAAGCAGCGTGGCGGTGATGCATCGCGCCGTCGCCGTGTTCATTCCGCCTTCGTAGATGGCCTGCAGCTCAGCGATCACCGCTTCCTCGTAGGCAGGCACGCCGTTCGCCAGAGTTCGTGTGCCGAGCTCGCTGATCGGTGGGAGGGTGCCTCGACACCGCGCGCCATGCGCAGTGTTCGACGCTTCGCCCAGTACGTCCTCCCAATCGGCCGGACGTTCCTCGAGTCTTGCGAGCAGATCCCGTTGTCCCTGGATCGAGCAGTCGACGAAACCGGGGGCAGGTCAGACGATCTGATCGACGCTTCGAGATCGTCGATGCCGCAACGCAGGAGTGCTGCGTGTTCGCGTCCTGCTTGCTCGGCGGCGGCGACGCTGTCGGTCCCATGAACGGCACCAATGGCGACTCGCGTTGCCACGGCCGTCCCGGTGAGCTGTTCGGCCGCGCAGTCGGCGAGCAGGTCGATCGCACCCTCCGTGCGGAACATCTCTCGTAGCTGCGTTTGCAGTTCCGCGACCTCCACGCAGTCGAGGACTGCGCCCTCGACGAGCGCGATCAACACCGCCGGGTCCTCCTCCGGCAGCAGCGCAGCGATTCCTCCGGTCATCGGCGCGTCGTCGGGGTCTGGCAGATCGATGCCGGCGTCATCGAACGCCGTCTCGAGGCTGTCCTCGATGCAGAGATCCTGGTCGTCACCACCGACACTTGACGGCGCCGGCTCGACTGATGTGCCGGGTTGTACATCAGAGACGGTCGAGGCGTTGCTGCTGGCCGATTGCACCGGGTCGGCTGCGTCGTCCCCGCCGCAGCCCGTCGTTGCGATGACGGTGACGACGATCCCAGTTGTCCACCACCGCGTTCGCCGCCAGCGGTGTGCGCGACGGGTGGCAGTCGACCACCGCGTCGATTGCTGCGGACGACCCGACTGATCGTGGCCGTGGTCGGGCCGACGGCCCAGATCCTCGAAGTCTTGTGTGACGCGGCTCGATCGTCGTGCGGCGATGGACCAGGACCGCAATCGCTTCAGGTGTGTCAGCATCGAGGACTCCCTCTTCCTCTGACTGATACAGAGGCACGACCGCCACCTCCAACGCAAGCGCCGTATCAACCGGCGCCAGCCTCGTTGGCGGGCTCGGGGGCCTGGGCGTGCCGGAATAGCCGGAATCTCGACGAGGCGCTGCTGCAGTGACGGTCTCGCCATCGATCGTCACGACCCAGTCACCGGGAGCTCTCGACGTCGCCAGGACTAGCGATCCGATGCCAACGATCCTTGTTGATCGCTTCGGAACCACACCGGAGCAGTTCTGGGGCCACGGTGCTGCCGTCGTTGTGGCCGACCAAGTCCGGATCGAGTTCCGCGGCGGGGTCGTCCTGGCGGTTCGGCATCGTCGGACCCAACTCACGTGTCCGGGAATCGCGTCCGAATAGCCCAAGCCCGGCGCGTCCTGGATCGGCGGCACGCGGAGTGTTCTTGTGCTGCGATCCTGCGAAGCTCTCATGATGTCGCCGGCCTGTGGCCCCAGGGACGGTGGCCGGCTGCAGCTCCTGAGCTCGGAACCATTGGTCATCGCGACCGTGATCGAGTCAGCCGACAATGTCGACGTCGCGACTTCCTCGTTGGCGGCCGACCACCAGGGCGTCGACTTCATCGGCGTTGTGGCCGCCGAGGACGCGGCGCATCTAGAGCTCATCCTCGGTGGGTTCATACCCCACGTCGCCGAGGTGATCTTCACCGCAGCGGTCGAACCAAGTGACCTCGCCGGAGCGACGCCGCGTGGCTGGCACTGGAGCGACACGGGATGGGCCAGGACTTCGTCTTCACCGTGCCAGCGCTCGCTGATGCAATTCGCTACGCCGTCGAGTGCCTCACCGCACGGCGGCAGGACCACTGGGAGGGCACGGCGGTCCTCGTCTTGGGCGCTCGTGACGAGATTGACGCGGCCCGGGCCATCTCGGTGGAACGGCGACGCGGACCCCAAGAGGGTGCCCGATAATCACGTCGAGCTCGGCGGGCCCGAGTGCCCGGGAACGCCGGTTCCTGCGCGCCGCGTGAGTGCGGTGGCGTTCGGTACTCGCTGGCCGTTGCCCTCAGGGGGTCACATCGACGGCCAGCACTCGCCGCGGCGATGGCCGACGACGCCGAACGCCGATCATGGAGCATTCGACGCCCCCGTGGCATCCGTGGCCGGCGCGTTCCCGATTGTGATCGTTGGCCGCCTCGGCGCCGAGCAACGGCCGTCGTGCGCGAGCGTCGGCCGCCACTCGGATCGCCCGCTCGGACCGACCCAGCTTGTGCGCAACCTGGTGCTCATCGCGCTGACGGTCGTTGCGATCGCCTGGCGCTCAAGCGCGATCCGGTACGTTGGCCGATCGTGGTGCGGAGCGTGATCGCGGCACTCCTGGCGGCAGCATCGGTTTGTCTCGGCGCCTCGACGGCATCGGCTGGTGTCGAGGGCGAAGATGTCTCCCTCGTGCTCGATCCGGCGAGCGTCAACGTCGACAGCCTCTTCTCTGCCGTACTGGCCGGCTGTGTCGATGGCCAGAACGTCACCTTCTCCATCGTCGGGGGTGATTCGAAGAACAGCCCCTGCATCGGTGAAGACGGCGACGGCTCCGTCGGCAGCGCGAACGCAGAGTTCTTGTCTCCGGATGACCCAGGCACCTACACCGTGATGGGCGAGGTGCTCGAAACCGCCGCGACGGCGACGGCGCAGTTGACCGTGGTCATCGGTGAGGCGCGCGACCGGAGGTTCGTCGACATCACGAGGCTGACGGGAGTCGCTGAGGTTCCTGGCCCGGGGGATCCCGATGGCCGCGGCACGGCGGTCATCAGGGTCGACAGCGAGACCGGAGAGATCTGCTATCGCCTCCGCGTTCACCGGATCGAGCCGGCGAGGATGGCGCACATCCACCTCGGTGGTCCAACAGTGCCCGGCCCGGTGGTACAGGGTCTCGCAGCTCCCACCGACGGGTCGTCGTCGGGGTGCGTCGCGAATGCGGCACTAGCCGACGCGATCGTCGCGAACCCCTCGAACTACTACGTCAACGTCCACAACGCGCCGTTTTCGGCCGGCGCATTGCGTGGACAACTGGGCTGACGCACGCACCGCCAGGTTGACCTCACCGTGCGTCATCTGCGCACGACGTGCATCGAACTGGCTCGGCGACACGCGTTCGAGACTTGCTCTAGCGACGGGGGGTGAACGGTGGACGTCTTGATCTCGGGTACCGGCATCGCTTGACGATGCCAAGGTGACGGTGAAGAGTTGGTCGTCGAGGAAAGGCTCGACGAGGGAGGCGATCCATGGGTGCTGCGCGTCGGTTCGGTCTGGTCATTGCTGCAGCTGGCCTGGCGGGCGGGGTCGTCGCGCCGACAGTCAGCGCCGAGCAACGGAGAGGTCCGGTGGTGACGCACCTGGCCGAGTTCGGGAGCGATGACTTCGTCACGGGGAGCACGATCGGTCCCGACGGTGCGCTCTACGTGACCGATGGCGCGGCCGGTGCAGTGCTGCGCATCGACCGCCGCTCCGGAGAGGTGACCCCGTATGCCGACGGGCTGCCATCGAAGGCGTTCCCGGGGTTCGACATCGGCGGCCCGGTCGACGTCGCGTTTGTGGGTGGCACGGCGTACGTCCTCGTGACGCTGGTGAGCGGCATGTTGTTCGATGAGCCGTTCGGTGATCCGGAGGCCAAGAACGGCCTCTACCGGGTCGAGCGCGACGGCTC
The DNA here is from genome assembly GCA_963774125.1 of uncultured Acidimicrobiia bacterium. Classification (GTDB taxonomy): domain Bacteria; phylum Actinomycetota; class Acidimicrobiia; order Acidimicrobiales; family Ilumatobacteraceae; genus JALZMG01. The sequence goes on along the minus strand of CAVZDR010000005.1, from coordinate 511,949 downwards.
GGTCACGCTCGTCGCCGATCTCGGCCAGTGGTCGGTGGACAATCCGCCGGAGCCGGCGTTCTTCGTCGATACCGGTGTCCACTTCGCGCTGGAGACCTACCGCGGCGGGTTCGTGGTGACCGACGGGCACCACAACCGGGTGCTGTTCGTAGACCGGGACGGTTCGATTCGCGAGCTCGCCACGTTCGGGAACGTGGTGCCGACGGGACTCGAGACGACCGCCGGGCGGGTCTTCGTCACCCAGATGGGCCCGATCCCACACGAGGCGGACGACGGCAAGGTGGTCGCCCTGCGCGCGAGATCGGAGCCGCGGGAGATTGCCAGCGGGGCGAGCATGCTCATCGACGTCGAGCGGGGACCCCGTGGCGCGCTGTACGCGGTCTCACAAGGGGAGTGGGACGGCGTCGGTGAAGGCTCACGAGCCTTTCCTGACACGGGCCGGTTGGTCGTCGTGGGACGTGACGGCGAGCTAACGCCGGTCCTCGACGCCGACGGCAACGAGCTCGTGCTGGACCGTCCCACATCGGTGGAATTCCTGGGGACCACCGGGTACGTCGTGTCGGTGACCGGAGACGTCTACCGAGTCGACGGTCTCTGACGGATACCGCCGGCGATCCGGCGCCCGTCGATGCGGCTCAGCCGGCGCGGTGCTTTCCGCGGCTAGCACCCCCGTCGACCGCAAATGGAATCGCAAACGCCTCGGCCGAGTGTTGCGGATTGGATCGCGGTGTCTCCGAGGATCCGACGGCTCATACCAATCGGCAAAGTTGGTGAGCGTCTCGCCGGGGGCCGGTGTCGCTCAGCTGTTGGTTTGACCAACGATCAGTTCGCCACTGGTAGCGATCGCCCAACCGGCGTCGTCATCAACGGCGACGCGCCACGCCGGTTCGTTGTGTCATTCACGCGGGTGATTCGATGCAACTCGCGTCGTAGGCGACGACATCTCCGACGTGCGCCTCGTCGCCGTCCGTCTCGTCATCGATCCTTCTCGAGGGCTGGCGGCCGCGATCACGGCTGCGGGCACCGTCGGGGGTCCACGTCGGGTGATTCGATGTGGCCGGTGGGTCGTGTCGCGTTGGCGTCAGCGGTGTTCAAGGAGCGTGCCCGCCGATCGGCCAGTGTGGCTTCGGCCCGGCTGTGTACGACTTCGACGACGCCGCCAAGACCGCTCAGGGCAATGACCCGGCTGACCGGCGGCGCCGGATCGTAGATGACGATCCGGCCCCTCGTGCCGAGCGCCCGAACGGCGCGGAACAGCACGTTGATCCCGGCGACACCGCAGAAGTCGAGGGCGGAGAGGTCGACACAGATGACTCCGCCGTCGGCAACGAGCGGCGACAGCGCGGCGGCGAACTGGCGGTCCGTCGCGGCGTCCAGTTCGCCGCGCGCGTTGACCACTTGGTGACGGTCAACGCGCACGGCGAATCCGTTGTCGGGTGGGGACACGATCACGCCAGATGGCTCGCTCATCATTCTCCCGGGCATGGCACCTACGCCACGTCACCGGGGTCCGGAGCGACAAGCAACAATATGTCAAGGACTTCGGGATAGCCAGAACAATCCCAGCGCAGTCCCAATGAACAGGCCGTTGGTGGTTGGGCGGCAGAGCGGTGGTGTCGCCGGGCGGGTTGGCCGTCGCCGGTTCGGGCTCGGGCTGCGAGCCGAAGGTGTCCGAGCTGCTCCGGGAGCCCGGCGGTTGACGGCTCGTCGGGCCGCCGTTGGCCACGTGGGCGCGCTCGGTGACCGAGCCGTGTCAGTGCCGCTGGTGTTCGGTCGCAGTGACCGCGACCTTGCCTGCTCGCGGTGATTGCTGCGGTCGGCATGTCGGCGAACTCGCCCAACCCGTCGATGCGTTTGGGTTGGCCAGGCGGGACGCTTGCGTCATCCGCCGTGGTCGTTCTCGACGTTCCTCAGGTAGGCCTTCACCTCATGCCGGGACCGGAGATGCACGAACGACAGCCCTTGCCATCTCGAGTCCTTCGTGGCCGCTTCGTAACGGTCACGAAGCTCCGGGTAGCGCTTCCAGGCGGCGGCCACCGTTGACTTGCCTGGATCGGTGGAGAACAAGTCGCGCCATCGATCCCGGTTGCAGTTCCACAGCTCCTGTCGGGAAGCACAACGCATGACTGTCCGACGAAGGACACGGTAGGTGACGAGCGGGCGGGGCAGATCGAGCCACACGACGCACTCCGCCCGTCGCCAGATCAGATCGCGTACGGCGGAGTAACTGCCGTCGATGACCCAGCTCGGGCGAGCGGCCGCCTCCTCGACTCGTCGCTCGAACTCGGCCGCCGGCAGCTGCGTCCAGTTCGGCTGATGGAAGATGCTGTCCAGCTCGATGTATGGCACAGCGAGTCGGTGGGCCATCAAGGCACCGACCGTTGACTTCCCCGAGCCCGAAGTCCCGATGATCGACAGTCGGCGCATCAAGCGATCATGCCCTGGCCGATTGGGCGTGCGGCCCGTGCGGCCCGAGCGCGCGCCGGACTCCGGTCTCTGAACCCTTGGACGCCAACGGCATCGATGCGTCGTATGGGCGGGTCTGCGCTGGGGCGTAGCGTCGCTGGTTCCACCGGTTGGGGACGTTTGCTGCGTTGTGGTCGGGGTCTCCGGCCTCGCGTGCAAGGAGAGTGCCGCCCCGGCGTTGCGCCGCCCTGTCGCCCGGGAAGTCTGCTGCTGTGACCCGTGTGCCGTGCCGCGCGTGTCACACCCGCTGCAGCGTGTCGAAGTCTGGGTCGGGACGGCGGACGAAGCTCACAGCCCAGCACCCATCGCCGTTCGTGTCATCAGAGCATTTCGAGGTCACGGGCGCAACCGGGGTGGCGCGCGTCTCCTCCGTCAGTCGTCGGCGGCGATTCGGGATATCAGCGGGACATCAATCGATCGGCGCACGTCGACTCGCGCGACAGGACGACCAACGCCACCCCGGATGCCACGAGCAAACTCGCTGCCGCCGCCAGCGGCCACAGGACCGGGCCCGTGGTTGCCAGGCCGCCCGTCGAGATCTGGTCCTCGCCGCGGCGTACGGCGTCCACGACCGCTCGGATCGAGTCCGTGACCAGCACTGGTTGGTCGATCATGATGTTGTGCTCGCTGTCCTCGGCGACCTCGAACACTGCGCCCGGCACCAGCGCGGCGATCTCCTCCTGGGCCCGGTCCCAGATGTCCAGCAGCTCCGGGATTGGCCAGTCGGCTGGCCATCCGATCGGGTTGGGGAACTGTTGCCGGTCACGCGAGTGCTCCAGTACCACCATCGGTATCCGCCCCAGCGGCCTGGCTGCGCGCAGTTCGACGATCGCCTCCTGGACGCGGAACTCGACGCCTGGAAGGTCACAGCAACCGGGACCGACGAGCTCCACGAAGCTTTCGTAGATGGTCGCGTTGGCGGCGTCGAGCGAGACGAACCCGACAACGTCATCGGGGTACTGGCCGGCGAACAGCCGCGCCACGGCGCCGCCCATCGAGTGGCCGGCCAGCACGTACGGGCCAGAGACGTCGGCCGCCTCGACCAACTCCCGGAGCTCGATGACCATGTCGGCGAAGGTGCGTGGTAGCGGCACCGGGTCACTCCGGCTCGCAGCCCCGTCTGGCACCTGAACCGTGCCGGGCCGGTCATAGGCACAGACCCGAGTGAACTGAGACACCGCCGGGAAGACCGCTGTCAGCGGCGAGCCCGGCGCCAGAACGCTCCACTGGCTCGCCGCCAGACCACCACCAGATTCGAGGATGACCGTCGGGCTGCCCTCGCCGCGGCACTCCAGGTACACCTCGCGACCCGACGGCAGCTCGACCAGTCCGGCGAAGTCGTCGAGCGCACCGGATGCTGCGCCAGCGCCCCGTTCCTGTGCGGTCCCCACGTCGGCGGCCGCCGCCCCACCGCCCAGCGCGACACCGCAGAGGCTGGCCATGATGACGCGCCGGATCCCACCAAGACGCACTGCTCAAGCATCGCGTAGATCCCAGACGCCGACGACGACACTTCACACCGACGACCGGGCGCCGCAGCGGACGTGCTCGCTCGACAGCGAGAGAACGTCGATGCAGCCGCGTGACCAGCTACGGCGTCAGGTTCGAGGGTCCGTCCGCACTGACACTCCGCCATCGCGACGGCGGTTCCCGAGCGCGCCCCGAAATGTTCCGCACGCGGCCATCAACCATCCAGACGAAATGTCCGAGCTCCTACAGCCGACAGCGTGCGTCGTGTTCACGGTCGGAGCGTGATCAACGTGCCGTTCGCGGATACCGAACGCGAACTCCGAACGACGGCCTCCCGATCGTTGAACGCGCACAGAACGGCAGTCCGCGACCGTGATGTGACGACCGGACCGGGTGCGGAGTGCCGCTCAGGTCGATGCCGGTACGACGCCGAGCTGCTGGAGGAAGCCGAGCGTGTCCCAGACCTCCCAAGTCTCGGCGATCTTGCCGTCGGCCATCCGGTGGATGGAGATGGCGCTGACATCGATCTTCTTGCCCGTTGGCGGGATCCCGTTGAGCTCGGCAACGTGCTCGCCGGTGCCGGTCCAGCGGACCACCACCTTGTCGTCGCTCGAGAAGATGTCGTTGATCTCCCAGTGACCGTTGACGCCGGTCTGGTAGGTGGACACTGCTGCAACGACACCGTCGGGACCCTCACCGGTCGGAACTTGCGGGTCATGCAGCTGGTGATCGACGGTGAACAGCTCGCCAGCGAGCTCATTGTGCCGGCCATTGTTCATCTCCTCATAGAAGCGACGGACGACGGCTTCATTCTCAGCAGACATAGCTCCCTCCTCAATCTCGCGTCCGCGATGATGCCACTCACCGTCGACGGCTCAGACCAGCCGCTGCCGAGTTCTCGATTGCCCTTGTTGCGGCGGCGTGCGCCTCTGCCATGAGCTGCAGACCCCCGAGTGCCTGTTCGCGAGCGCTACGGGTCTGGCAGCTCAGTGGCCAGCTGGTTGATAGAGGACTGTTCGATGAAGTGAACGACATCGACGGACCGCTGAGCTCCTCAACATCTGCGACGAATGCGAGATCGAGGGAACAAGGATCGTTCGGGGGAGTCGCACCTCGAGCGGGCCGAGCGCGTCGAGTTCGTCCAGACCGTCGTTCACGATGATGTCGACGAGCATCAGCGCTGCTCCGGTGGGATCGCCCGCAGACGTTGGACGAGTTCGGCGATCTCGTCGTGGGTGTACGACAGGTGGCGGCGCGCAGTTGACGCGGGGCGCTGCGCCAAGGAGAGCCCAGGCCGCCATTCACCTCCCGGCCGGATCGGTCTCGGCACGAATCCACCGCCGCAGTTCGGGCACACGTTGGAGAGCACCGTGTCGACGCACAACGCGCAGAACGTGCACTCGTATGTGCAGATCCGGGCTTCGGTCGAGTGCGGCGGGAGGTCGACGTCGCAGTACTCGCAGTTCGGTCTCAGCTCGAGGGCCATCTCTCAGTCTGCAGTGCGTGCCACTCCACGTACGGGTAGGGGACGCCAGCTGGCGAACGCTGCCGGCCGGGCACACAACGCGGCATGGTTGCCGTCGAGATGCCATCATCGACATGTGACGTCGCTCCTGATCGAGGAGGGGTGGTCAGCGCTGCGTCAGGGTGAGCTCGCGGCGGCTCGTCGGTCATTCGAGATCGCACTCGCCGAGGACGAGTCGGGCGAGGTGCTCGACGGGCTCGCACTAGCGCTCTATCTCGAGTGCGAGTACCGCGACGCTGCAGCGGTCTTCGAGCGTGCCTACGCCGCCTACCACCGGTCCGGGGACCACCGAGCTGCCGGGTTCGCGGCGCGCTTCGTGGCGTGGATCAGGGGCAACGTGCTCGGCGACTGGGCCGTCGAGAGTGGCTGGTTCGCCGCGCCCTCACCATGTTCGACGAGCGCGAGAGATGACTCGTCCACATACGGATGGGCGCTCGTGACCCGGGCTCAGTCGGCGCAGGAGGTGGGCGTACGCGAGGCGCTGCTTCGCGACACGATCGCGACCGGCCGCCGCCTCGGCGACACTGACCTCGAGCTCGACGCGCTTGTGTGGCTGGGCGCGCTGTACGTGATGACAGATCGCGTCGATCAGGGTCTCGTCCACCTCGATGAGGCACTGGCGGGAGCGTGTGCGGGTGAGGTCCGTGAGGTCGCGAGCGTCGACTCGATGTTCTGCATCTTCTTCTGGGCGTGCGAGCAGGTCAACGATGTCGCCCGCGCCGACCAGTGGATGCGGACGAGCGAACCGCTGATGGCGCACCGCAACGTCGTCGCCGCTTCCTGCCGCGCCCATTACGGCGGCATCCTTACCGCAGCCGGACGATGGCCGGAGGCAGAGGCCGAGTTGCTCGCGGCCACGCATCACTTCGACCGTGGCCACTCACCGAGACGAGACGCCGCCATCATCCGCCTCGCCGAGCTTCGGGTACGTCAGGGAAGGCTCGACGAGGCGACCGAGCTACTTGTCGGTCTCGAACAGCACCCCGACGTGGTGCGCACGATCGCCGCACTCCATCTCGCACGCGGCCAAGTCGTGCAGGCGCGCAACGTGCTCGAACGTGCTACCGCTGGGCCAGACGACCGCGCCCGCGGGTGGGCGAGACCACGATGCTCGGCCCGCTCCTCGCCCTGCTCGTCGAGGCGTGCCTGGACGATGGCGACCGTCACGCCGCTGCCACTGCTGCCGAGCGGCTCCACCGCATTGCGGTCTCGCAGCGCGGCGCGTACCTCCGTGCCGCCTCGGCACTTGCGCGTGGTCTCGTCTGCGTCGCGAGCGGTGACGACCGAGCGCGATCTTGTCTCCACGACGCGGTGGAGGGCTTCGCTGCGGCGCAGCTCCCGATGGAGTTGGCCACGGCGCATCTCGCTATGGCGAGGGCGACACTCCCGGATGCGCCTGATGTGGCGGTCGCCGAAGCCACCACCGCACTCCGCGCATTCCAGCGCCTCGACGCCGCGCGTCACGTCGACGCGACCGCCGAGCTCCTGCGCTCACTCGGCGCGCCGGTGCGCAAAGGACCCCGCGGGAGCGGCACCCTCACGAAGCGGGAGTCGGAGATACTGCAGCTGGTGGGAGTCGGGCTCTCCAACCCCGAGATCGCAGTGCGGCTCCACATCTCCCGCAAGACGGTAGAGCACCACGTCAGCAACGTCCTCGCAAAGCTCGGGCTTCGCAACCGGGCCGAGGCCGCAGCGTTCGCGGTACGCGAGAGAGCAGGCACCGTAAAACCAGGCGGTAACTAGGGGAACTCTCCGATGTGCCGCCGCTGGCACTCCGTCATCCTGATCTCGTGCACCGCGGCGATGACAGGAGGCCCCGTGAACGACAAGTACGACGTGATCGTCGTGGGAGCGCGTTGCGCAGGCTCGCCCACCGCCATGCTGCTCGCCCGCGAGGGATACCGGGTACTCGTCGTCGACCGTGCGACGTTTCCGAGCGACACGCTCTCGACCCACATCGTCCATCCGCACGCTGTGGCCGCACTACAACGCTGGGGCGTTCTCGACAAGCTCGTGGAGACAGGGTGCCCACCGATCGACACCTACGTCTTCGACTTCGGAACGGTCACGATCTCGGGCGCACCGGGTGACGACACCGCGCCCGTGGCCTACTGCCCACGCCGCACCGTGCTCGACGCGCTCCTCGTCGACGCCGCGCGTCAAGCGGGCGCGGAGGTACGCGAGGAGTTCACCGTCGAGGAACTGGTCTTCCAAGACGGCCGCGTCGTCGGCATGCGCGGACACCGAGCGCGGCGGCCAGACCGTGACCGAGCGCGCCGCCGTAGTGGTGGGCGCGGACGGTCGCTTCTCGCTCGTCGCGCGCACCGTAGGTGCTGAGCAGTATCACGAGAAGCCACCGTTGCTCTGCGCCTACTACTCGTACTGGAGCAACCTCCCGATGCACGGACGCTTCGAGCAGTACGCGCGTCCTGCTCGAGGATTCGCAGCCGCGCCGACCAACGACGGACTCACGCTCGTCATCGCAGGCTGGGCCATCGCGCAGTGCGAGGCCAACAAGCACGACATCGAGGGAAGCTATCTCGACACGATCGCGACGGCACCCGAGTTCGCCGAGCGACTGCGCGGTGCGACCCGCGAGGCTCGGTTCGCCGGCACATCGGTGCCCGGCTACTTCCGCCGACCCTTCGGACCCGGGTGGGCGCTCGTGGGCGACGCCGGATACAACAAGGACTTCATCACTGCGCAGGGCATCCTCGACGCATTCCGCGACGCAGAATCGTGCGCTCTCGCACTGCACGACGCGCTCTCGGGGAGGCGCCCATTCGACGAAGCGATGCGCGATTACCAGACGAAACGCGACGAACACGTCCTCCCGATGTACGAGTTCACCAGTCAGCTCGCGACCCTCGAACCGCCACCACCGGAACTGCAAGAGTTGCTCGCTGCGATGGCGGGCAACCAGCCGGCGATGGACGGCTTCGCACGGGTGAACGCGGGCGTGACGTCACCCGCAGAGTTCTTCGCGGAAGCCAACATCGATCGGATCCTCGCGACCGCCTCGTGAACAGTGCGCACTGAGACCGTGCTCGCGCCGCACACTCCTGGCGAAGCGATTCAGTCGAAGGCTGCCTGCTGAAGTGCCCGAAGGGGTCGGAGTGATGTGGCACAACCGACCGCTCCTGACCAGAATCATGGGGTCGGCGGCCGGTCCGCGCCGAGCCTCAGGCCGACCACGTCCGGTCCGCGCTGGCGCAGCGAGTGAGGTTCGAACTCCACACGGCCGGGGTAATGTCGAACGGACTTCACGTCGCTCCAGACCTCGGCGGCACGTCGTTCTCCAACTTCGTTCCCGCCGAGGCAGATGGACGTGACAACTTCCGATCCGGTTCTCGATACACCGGTCGTGCTCGTGCACGGGTACGGCTCTTCGACAGCGTCGTGGTTGCGCGTCGAGCGTTCCTTGCGTGACGCCGGCTTCAGCACAGTGCGGGCGATGGGGCATCACCCTCTGGCGAGGGACATCCCGACGTTGGCCGCCCGCCTGGTCCGGTTGACGAACTCGCTCGCGGCGGCCACCGGCAGCTCGCGCGTCCACCTCGTGGGCCACAGCCTCGGCGGGTTGATCATCCGCTATGCGATCTGCGTGCTCCGTCTGGACCCGCTCGTCGACACCGCGATCACGGTCGCAACCCCGCACCGTGGCAGCCGGCTCGCCTGGCTTGCGCTCGGGACCGCGGCAGGGCAGTGCCGCCCGAACTCCGCTGCCCTTCGCCGCATGCAGGCCGCCGACCCACCGAGCGAGACCCGTTGGATCGCCTACTACACCGACCGCGAACTTGCTGGTACCGATCTCGAGCGCGGCGATCGGGTTCGTTGATCTCGGCGCCGAGAATGTGTTGCTCACCAACGAGAGCCACCTGTCGATCCTGTTCTCCCCGCGCCTTGCGGCGGACATCAGCGCCCGCCTCGCCGCGGCGACGCCGGTTCAACGCTCGCCCGGCAGCGAGGTGAACGGTCAGCTCGTCACAGCGTCCAGTCGCGAGTACTGACAAGCGACCGCCCGTCACGCGACCCGCCGCGTTGGGTGCCCGGGGTGCCCGGCTTCCTGGACGCATTGTGTGATCGTCCTCCTCGGAAGCCGTTCAGAAGTCAACGGTGACCTCGGCGTCCTACGTGGTCGTGTTGTCACGGTCCCACTGCAGGAGTGGCGGGCAACCTGGCGTGCTGATCAGATGACGAAGGGTGGGTGGGCTTCGTCGGTGCCGGCGAGGGTGCGGGCGAGGTGGGGGCGCAGGCCGCGGTTGAACATGGCGTGCTGCCGGGCGGTCTCGACATCGCGGAATGCCCGCAGCAGCGGGCTCGTGCGGTATGCGGCGGCGCCGCCACCCAGGCGGTGGGCGGTCGCGCAGGCGTCCACGGCGACATCGGCGCAGTGTTGGGAGGCGAGGAAGGCGCGGGCCTGGAGGGTCCGGTCGATCGGCTCGCCGGCTTCTGCCCGGGCCCAGCACTCGTCGATGATGGCGAGCAGCCCGGCCCGGGCGCCGCGGAGCTGGGCGTCGGCGCCGCCGAGGTCGGCCATGCCGACGGGGTCGTCGAGTAGGGAGCCGCGCATCTGGGCGCGCCGGCTGACCGCCTGACGGTTCACCTCGTCGAGGGCACCACGGGCGACACCGAGCGACACGGCCGCCAACGGTGGGGCGAGCACGACGAACAGCGGAAGGCGCCACAGCGAGCCCTCGGGCCATGGCGGATCGGCGAACGAGCAGGTGTGTCGGCGGTGGACTTCGAGATCGGCGACGGAGGTGTCGTGGCTGGCCGTGGCCCGCAGCCCGGCGACGTCCCACGTGGGGTGGATCGTCACTCTGCTCCTTGGTACGAACACGAGGCGAGGAGCGGTCTCGCCTGGGAACCGGGCGGCCAGCCCGATCCACGCCGCCTGTTCGCAGTTGCTCGTGAACGGCCAGCGCCCGGTGAGGCGCATGGTGCCGTCAGGGCTCTTGGTGACGTCCGTCAATGGGGCGAACATCGACGCGTTCGACTGGTCGGGGTCGGCGAACACCTCGGCGGCGCCGTCGGGCGGGAGGTACCCGGCGAAGTGGTTCGTGCCGAACCCGATGGCCGCCGCCCACGCCGTGCTGCCGTCGGCGACGGCGAGTTGTTCGACGACTTCGACCGCGCGTCGGGGCGCCGCGGCGAGGCCGCCGAGCTCGGTCGGCAGCAGGAGGCGGTTGATGCCCGTGGCCGCCAGGGCGGCGACGACGTCGGGGTCGAGGTGGCCGGACTCGTCGGCCGCCGCCGCGCCGGAGGCGATGAGGGCAAGGTCGCCGGCGTCGAGTTCGGCGTCGAGGTCGAGCGTGATGGTCATGGCTGCGTCTTCCTTCTTGTGCGCTTCACGTGAGTGAGGAACATGTCGACGGCGGGCTCGATGTGGTCGACGAAGCGACGTCCGCCTGGGTCGTTCGCCCATTGCTGCTCGGTGATGCCCATCTGGATCGCCGTGAACAGGTCGACGTCGGCCTGGTCGGTGACGCCGGCGTCGGCGAGCGAAGCGACCATGTCCCGGTAGGACTGCCACGCCAGCTCCATCGACGCCTCCGACGGGGCGAAACCGGGGATCGTCCGCTGGAAGAGAAGCTGGTAGCGCACCTCGTCCTCCAGGCAGAAGTCGGTGAAGTGCCGGGCGCCTCGCTTGAGCACGTCGACTGGCTTTCCGGTGCGGTCGAGGTCGGCCATCCAGGCGTGCAGCTCACGGTGGCCCTGCGCGAACAGGGCGTCGTAGATGGCGTCCTTGGACGGGAAGTACTGGTACAGCGACGAGGCATGGAGCCCGACTCGGACTCCGAGGTCCCGCATCGAGATCGAGGTGAGCCCGTGCTCGCGGGCGGCGTCTCGCGCCGCCGCGAGCACCTCGCCGATCGTCGCCTGCCGGCGACGTGCCCTCGGACCATCTTCCAACATCGTTCGTATCTTCCAACACTGTTGGTGTTTCTGTCAAGCTGCGCTTCTCGACGATCCAATTGCGGCGGATCTCCACAGCATCGTCAGCCAGGCTTCATGCGGCGGCGAGGGCGCGGCGCGGAGGATGGGACCCGTGTTCGAACCGGTTGCGTACGCCCACGACTCGCCGACGACCGGCGGCCTGGGCCGATTGCGCGGGCCCGGGTGGTCGGCATTTGCCAAGGTCGTGCAGTCGTACCGGCATTGGTCGCGGTGGCCGCTGCTGCCAGCCGAGTCACGACAGGCCCTGTTCGCACTCGGTCGTGGGAGGTGGCGTCAGGAGGTGGACCTCTACCTCTCTGACCTCGGGGACCGGCTGCCTGCGGGCCTGCGGCTCCCGGAGGTGCACGGCGTCGTCGACCTCGGCGACGAGCGGCTGCTGCTCGTCTTGGAGGATGTCGACGTCGATCACTCGCCCTGGAATGACGAGCGCTTCGCCTGGGCCGCTCGGCTGCTCGGGCGCCTGCACGTGCGGATGACCGAGGCGACCGTCCTGCCCGGGACGAGCGGCGGCCGTCGGAGTTGCTGCACGCGATCGCCACCAGCCGGCTGGGCCCGGTTGCCCTGCCACCGCTCGCGGCCGACGCCACGTGGCGGCATCCGCTGCTGATCGGCGGCCAGCTGCGCTCCGGCGGTCTCGGCGACCTCGAGGCGTGGCGCCAGCTCGAGCGACGGCTTCGTCAGGCTGCACGGTGACGCGCTGCGACGACGAGCTCGCCGCCGTGCTGCGAGTCCGATGAGCTGGTGGATTGCACCCGCAGGCCGTGCGGGCGGTGAGGAGCGCAGCCACCTGCCGGCGTTCCACGGCTACCCCAGACGCCTGGTTCGTCGTGACCCACCGCCCGCTGCTGCGCCGTCGGGCCGGCCACGTTCACCTGATGCAGCTCGTTCGCCTCGGCATGACGACGGCTTGGTCACGCGTGCACGGGCCCCACAGCGCGGAGGTCATCGAGCGACGAGGTGCGAGCCGACACCGACGAGCTGGCTGAGCGCTTCGGCAACGGCTCGACTGACCGCCTCGTCGCCGTCCGGCTGCGCCCACGCCCTGTTCGCCGCCGTCGCCCGGACGCCACGAAGCGATCCTGGGCACGCTGCGCCACCCGGGTTGCCGACCTTGAGCAGGACGGTGCATGACGCGCCGACTTCCGCGTGTCGCCCCGAGGACCTGTCCGACCGGATGTTCCTCGTCCGCCACGAGTTGCTGTCGATCCGCACCATGTCGGGCGACGTGGACGAGGTGTTCGACCGCATGGCATCGCTGGAGGTCACACCACCGCTCAACGACCACGCCCTGTACGCCGACCTCGCCGATCGGTTCCGACGCATCCGCACGATCAGCGACGGCGAGCGCGAGTTCCTCGCCGGGATCATCGACTACTACGAGACGCGCATGAACACCAAGATGATGATCGCTATGGAGCGCCTGGCCGTGCTGGCCGCCGTGACGCTGCCGATCACCGCCCTCGCGTCGGTCTACGGGATGAACGTCATCGTCAACGACCGCACCGAGTGGGTCCAGCTGATCGTCGCTCTCGCCGTGATGCTCGTCATCAGCGGCCTGCTGCTGCGCTTGACCAAGCGCCAGGGCTGGTGGTGATCGCTGCGTGACGGCAAGCCCGTTCAATGAGCAGGGCGCCAACGCAGGTTGGGTGGGTCTGGGTCGCCACTCCAGGCGGAAAGAATGACGTCGAGAATTGCGAAGGAAGACGACGCCCGGATCGGCGCTCGGGTCAGATGATCGGGACCCGGCTCGTGCTCACCATCACCGCCGCCCTCACGGTGATCGGCTTGCCGTTGGTGTCCGTGGTGTCCAGCGTCCCGTCGAGCGAGATCCCCTCCTCGAAGCCGGTGACGGAGGTGCGCAGGATCACCGTTGCGCTCTGCCCGGGCGAGATGGCGCTCAGCTTGGCATGCACGTCGACCATGTTCGGCGCCACGGTCGCGGTGCCATGGCTGCTGCTGACCACCGCCACCTTCTTCGACGCCCGGAGCCGAACGATCCCGCTGCGAATCGCCTGACTCTGATTGGTGATCCGGACGTGCAGGTGCAGCGCGCCCGGACCGGCTGGGTTTGGATCGCCACCGATGCGCATCGCCAACGCCGCGAGCCGGGGGACGGCGGCGTTCAAGCGGACGGCGCTCCTGCCAAGCAGGACGAGAAGTTTCTCGGTGGATGGCTCGACGGCCAGCCGTACATCACCGGAGAACAAGCCGTCGCCGAAGAACACGATGCCGTCGCCGCCGAACGAGCGATCCAGTTCGCCGGTCGAGTCCAGAACCGTGATGAACGGTTGAGGCGTGCCGCCGAAGGGGTGATCGGAGACCCCGATGTCGTCGACGAGGTAGTGGCCCGCGAGCGCGGCTCGACCGTCGGGCAGCAGCGCGAGCGTCGAGACCAAGTGGTTGCCGGGCTCCTTGCCGGTCTCGATCCGGACCAATCCGCCATCCCCGAAGCTGGCGTCGAGCTCGCCGTCGGGGTGCAGTCGCGCCAACACCGGCTGGTTCCTATTCGCCGTGCGACCAGACTGCGCCGACGCAGCGACCAAGATGCGACCGTCGGCCAGCTGTACCACCCTTGCCCCGAAGTCTGCGCCCCGGCCGAAGTCGATGACGGTCGAGCCCTGGAAGCCGAAACTCGAGTCGAGCCGGCCATCTGGTCGAAGGCGGGCGACGAGCACGTCGTCGCCAGAGTCCTGGCGACTGGTGGTACCGGACACCACGACGTGGCCGGACGCGTCGATCGTCGCGGCGTGCAGCCGTGCGAATCCGCCGGGCAGCGTCACCTGGCTACGGCCCTCGACACCGAAACTGCGGTCGACCTGGCCGTTGACGAGGAACTGCGCAGCGACGAGCGTCGACCGGACTCCGCTCCCAGCCAGGAGCACCTTGCCGTCCCGACGCACGACGAGGCCAGCCAGGAGCGGATCGCTTCCAATGCCCGGCAGCGAGACCTCCACCACACCGTCCCCGTTGAAGGACGCATCGTTGATCCCGGTTGATTGGAGGCGGACCAGCGACCAACGGGGGGTGATGCCGTCATGCTTCCTTCGAGTGGCGACAAGGATGCGCCCGTCGGGCATCACGGCGACGAGGTCGGGTCCTCTGTCCGGTGACTCGGGTTCCTCGAGCTGGGCGTGGCCGCTGGTCCCGAAGCTCCGGTCCGGCCGTCCGTCGGGCAGGAACTTGCCGAGGCCGAATGGGGACGGCTCCGGTCCGGCGCGGCCGGTCAACAAGATGCCGCCAGTTGCGGGCAACACGGGGCCCGACCGCCTGGTGAAGCGCGGCGTGAAGTCGCGTACGACGCCGCCCGCGCCGAACGTTGTGTCGAACGGGACCAGCGGATCCCGTTCCGCCAGGAGGCCCTCGATCGGCCCTGCCAAGCCGATCGCGATCTCTGACTGCGCTCCTGGCATGTTCCCTCCTCCGGCTCACGGCGACTCGTCCACGGTGCGCGACAGCCGAGGCGAATGCATGGAGAACGTCTCACCAACTCGTGGAGAACGTGCGTGTACTCGACCGCCGCCGACACGATCCGGCGTCCCCGCGACGAGCTGGGTGTCGCGAAAGAAGGGTCCGTCAGCTCGTGGCGCTGAGTACGGTCCTGACGATGACAGGACTCAGCGATCCAGTCATCCAGGACGACCCGTACGACTACTACCGCCAGCGCACGACTGATTGCCCGGTGTGGCACGAAGACGAGTTGGACGCATATGTCGTGGCCGGGCACGCCGAGGCCAAGGAGGCACTGTTCGACGTTGCGAGGTTCCCGCAACGGTCCGGCTCGCGAGGCATGGGCGACGAGTCAGCGGCCGCCTTCGAGCGGGTGCTGGCCGAGCGGGGCTGGCGAAGGACACCGACCCTGCAGCGCACCAACCCGCCGGTTCACACGCGGTACCGCAAGCTCATCAACCGGGTGTTCACGCCAGCACGAGTGCGCGACCTGACCCCCCACATGGAAGAGATTGTGCACGCGCTCGTCGACCGGTTCATCGACGCTGGGACCTGTGAGTTCGTCACGCAGTTCGCGTTGCCCATGCCGGGCACGCTCATCGCCGAACAACTGGGACTGGAGCGGTCTCAGTACGAGACGTTCCGACGATGGGCCGACGCCATGCTTGCGCTGGCCAACCGCAAGATGACGGTCGAGGAGGCGATCGCCGAGGCCGAGATCGAGCTCGAGGCCCAACACTTCCTGGCCGCCGAGTTCGAGCGCCGGCGCACCGAGCCCCGTGATGACTTGATCTCCCACCTGGTGCACGCCCACGGCGACGATGAGGAGCCGCTGACGATGGACGAGCTCCAGGACCTGATGCACCAGTTGATCACCGGTGGCTTCGAGACCACCACGAGTGCTCTCGCCAAGGGCATGTCGCTGCTCGTCTCGCGGCCAGACCAGATGTCCCTGCTGCGCGCCGATCCGGCGCTGATGAAGAACTTCATTGAGGAAGTGCTGCGCTTCGAGAGCCCGGTGCAAGGCCTGTGGCGCCAGGCCGGCTGCCCTACAGCTCTCGGCGGCGTGTCGATTCCGGCCGAGGCCTCAGTCATGGTGCGCTACGGCGCGGCCAACCGCGACCCGCGCGCGTTCGACGAGCCGGACCACTTCGACATCACGCGGGTCGACGCCAAGAACCATCTGGCGTTCGGCTTCGGGCCCCACTTCTGCGTCGGCGCCGCGCTGGCCCGCCAGGAGATGCTCACATCGTTCACCATCCTCCTGGAACGCCTGGACCACATCGAGCTCGCCGAGCCGCTCCAGACGCCGGTGCACCTATCGAGCTTCATCCTCAGAGCGATGAAGCACCTGCCTCTGCGTTTCACCGCCCGTTCATGAGCGACCAGCCGAGTAGGCGTTGTTGGGATCGTTTGGCGGTGGACGCGCTTCCCGGCGGGCTCAGTGGTGACGCCAAGCCCGTGCTTGTGCGTCGGCTGGTGCGCGACGGAGTCGTCTGAGTAGTGCCTGGATGCGCTGATACGGTCGACCGCGGCACCCTCGGGATCCGCCCTTCTGGAGGAGTTGACATGTCTGACGCACAAGGCTGGCAGCGCACGTGGGGACAGATGGTTGCCGATGCATGGTCCGACGACAGCTACAAGCAGCGACTGCTTACCGATCCCGCAGGAGCCTTTCAAGAGCGTGGTCTCACGCCGCCGGCAGACAAGCAGGTTCGCATCGTCGAGGACACGGCCGACACGGTGCATGTCGTGCTTCCCGCCCAGCCGACCGAGCTCTCGGACGAGCAGCTCGATCAGGCCGCGGGCGGTGCCGCGGTACCACACCTCTGCGGCTGTTTCGAACTGCACACACCCTGACACACGTCTGACGCCGCTCGGATGTTCAGAACCGCACGCGCACCGCGGGCGAGCTCCACGTGGCGCCGACGATGCGGAACGGGGCGATCTCCACCGGTTCGATGTTCGGGCAGGCCTCCAACAGCAGCTCGCTGCCCACGACGGCCTCCATGCGGGCCATCTCGTAGCCGAGGCAGAAGTGCTTGCCGAGACCGAACCCGAGGTGGCCGTGCACGCCACCCTGATCGACGCCGCGCCGCAGCTCCTTGCTCCGCCACAGGTCGGGGCGGTCGAGGTCGAACCGGCGCGGCTCGGCGAACACCGTCTCGTCGTTGTTGGCTGAACCGATCGAGATCGACACGACGTCGCCGGCCCTGATCACTTCGTCGCCCAGCGGCACGTCGACGTTCGCCGTGCGCGTTTGGCTGTGGATCGGGAAGGAGTGGCGCATCACCTCTCCGAAGGCGTCGTCGAACCGGGCCGGATCGACACGGACGCGCTCCAGCTGATCAGCAGCGAGCAGCTGCGCCCAGAGGTTGCCGAGCGCCTTGTCCGTCGTCTCCCCGCCGGCGGTCAGCATCAGCGAGATGAACGCCTCGACCTCGGCATCGGTGAGCTGCTCGCCGTCGCACTCGGCGTGCACGATCTTGGAGATGAAGTCCGGCCCCGGCTCTGCCCGCCGCGCCCGCACGATCGGCCGCACGTACTCGGCCAGCGCCCGGTGGGCGGCAATGCCGGCCACCCGCTGCTCGGCGGTGCCGTGGCCGAGCCCGGCCATCATCGCCTGGTACCAATCGTGGAATCGCGGCAGGTCGATCTTCGGCATGCCCAGCATGTCGACGATCACGTTGACCGGCAGCCACGTCGAGTAGTCGGCCACGAGGTCGGCCGAGCCGCGATCGACGAACCGGTCGATCAGCTCGGTGGCGTTGCGGGCGATCAGCTCCCGGTAGCCGGCGAGTCGTTTACCGACGACCTCGGGCGCCACGATCGTCCGGCGCACGACGTGGTCCCGCCCGTCCATCTGCAGCATCGTCGGCCCGAACACAACGCCGAGGCTCTTGGCGTGAAACCGGTTGGACCACGTCTCGCTGTCAGCGAACACACCGAGGACGTCGTCGTAGCGGGTGATCAACCACGAACTGGTCGAGTCGTTCCACCACACCGACTTGTCGTCGCGGGCCCGTTGCCAGAAGGCGAACGGGTCTGCGGCGTAGTGGTCGAGGGGCCAGGCGGCAAGCGCTGCCGCCGCGTCAGTGGACGAAGTGCTGCTCTGCATCGCCGATCGCCTCCTCAATGAGCTCGAGACCCTTGGGGGTGCCCGCTCCGGGCCGCACGATCCCTGCGGTATCGGACTGTGGATCGACATCGCGTCGTGGCGCTGTTCAACGTGGAGAACTTACGCGTGCAGGATGTCCTCGGCGTCGCCGCCCAACTGGAGGCTCCTTCCGGGCCTTGACAACTTTAGTTGTCAAGGCGTACCTTGGGGTTCGTGGACGATGTTCGCGTGCTCGCCAACGCTGCCGCCGTGGAAGCGGCGCTCGATCCGATTCGGGCCTCGATCCTCGACGCATTGACTGAACCGGGGTCGGCTGCCACGGTTGCGACGGCGGTCGGGTCGACCCGTCAGAAGGTGAACTATCACTTGAAGGCGTTGGAGGCCCATGGGCTGGTCGAGCTGGCCGAGAAACGCGTGTGGGGCGGTATCACCGAACGATTTGTGCGTCGTTCAGCGCGCCACCTCGTTGTTGCTCCCGACGTGTTGCACAGCGCTGCCATCGATCCGAACGAGGTCGCCGATCATCTCTCGGCTGCGTATCTGATCGCGGTGAACGCTCGGACTGTGTCCGAGGTAGGGGCGATCGCCAGCAGCGCGGCGGCTGGAACGCGTCTGCCGACCCTGACCGTTGACACGGTGATCGGTTTCAGAGCGCCTAAGGATCGTGCCGCGTTCGCTGCCGACCTGCAATCAGCGGTCGCCGCGCTGGTCTCCCGATACCACCACGACGACGGGCGACCGCACCGTCTGACCGTCTCGTCCTATCCCCGACCCGAGGAGCCCTCGTGACCAATCCCGACCAACCCGACCGTGTCGAACACCGGATGGAGCACACCTATGAGGTGGCCGCTACTCCGGAACAGGTGTGGGACGCGATTGCAACTGCCGATGGAATCTCGGCCTGGATGGTACCGACCCGACTGGACCCGAAGATCGGCGGTGAGGTGTCGTTCGATCTCGGTGATTTCGTGTCGACTGGTGTCGTCACCGACTACACGCCGAACTCTCGATTCGCGGTCGAAGAGCCGTGGCCAATCGCTGACCACATGCCAACCGCTGACCACGACCTGTCGTCGCTCACCCCGATCGCTACCGAGTTCCTCATCGAATCAGCGTCCGGCGGCAGCTGCGTGATCCGCGTCGTCACGAGCGCCTACGGAAGCGGAGCGGATTGGGAGAACGAGTTCTTCGCCGAAATGATGGACGGCTGGGGCGCAATGCTCGACAACCTCGCCACGCATTTGCAACGAGGCGACGTAGCGATGGAACGCTGACGTCATTCATCACGTCGACCGTCGACGGCTTCGAGGTTGCGCAGGAGTTGTCCGAGGGTCACCCAACATCAATCGGATCGTGCGGGGCACGTAGCTGTGCGACGGTGTTGACGTGGTGCTGGCGCGATACATCACTCATCCTGAGGTTGTTGTCGATGCCACAGTCGCGGTGACTCGCTGGACTCTGAGCGAGCGAGGACTTGCTCGCCTCGATCGGCTGCTCAAGGCGCCCTGGTTGCAGACGATCGGCCGGATCGTGTGCAGCGACGAGCTGAAGGCACGACAGACCGCTCAGGTGCTCAGCGGACGCCGAGGTCTCCCCATCGAAGTTCGTGCCAATGCCGGTGAGATCGATCGCTCCGCGACCGGCGTACTCCCCGTCGACGAGCATGAGCGCTGCGCCAACGCTTGTTTCGCAGCGCCGACCGTCAGCGCACGCGGCTGGGAACGAGCAATCGACGCGCAACGCCGAATCGTGACCGCTCTCGAGGACCTGTTCATCGAGGACCAATCGAGCGATGTTGCCGTGGTCGGACACGGAGGCGTTGGAACGCTGTGGTACTGCTACCTGGCGGACGTCCAGATCGATCGACGGTGGGATCAACCCCATCAAGGCCACTACTTCAGCGTCGACCTCCAGACGGGTCGCCCCCTCCACCGTTGGCGTCCCTTCGAGGACGCCGCGAAGCGGCGATAGTTGAGACGAGTTTCGCGATGACCTGGCGCGGAGCCGGATGGGTCTCGGCACCGCATGGGGAGGCCCGCTCGGCATGCGATCGGCACCCACACCGGGTTGGCGATGCTTGCCCGGCCTCGATGACGAGCCGGGTGGCTGACTCGTTTGCGTCCTTGCGATGAGTTCGCGACTCGGCGCCTGTCCAAGCTCGTGGCGCCGTGGTAGCAGCACAGCCCGGGCCGGCCCAGCAGACCTCTGAGGAAAGGACACGACCATGCCAGAGCTTCTGGTCGACTTCATCACATCCCTCGACGGGTACGCATCGGGGGAGGGCTGGCCCGGCTTCTGGGGTCTTGAGGGGCCTGAGTACCTCGCCTGGCTGGGCGAGCAACCCGAGGTCACGTACTTGATGGGGGCGAACACCTATCGGCTGATGTCAGGCTTCGCCGCCGGAGAGACTCCACCGGGAACGGAGGAGTTCACCGCCGACGAGGAGGCGTCAGTCGACGGACTCACGCGAGCGTCGAAGGTCGTGTTCTCCGCCTCTCTCGACGAGCCGCTCACGTGGGCAAACTCCACACTCGTGCGCGATGACGCAGTGGACGCGGTCCGGGCGATGAAGGACAGTGCCTCCGGCGTCATCAGCACAATCGGCAGCCTCAGTCTGTGCCGATCCCTGCTTCGAGCTGGACTCGTTGATCGCTTCCGGGTCGTGATGTTCCCGGTGATCACCGGCGCCACGGGGGAAGAACGCATCTACGACGGCTACCCGGACGTCGCCCTCGAGATGATCGATCACCGCACCTTCGACGGCCGCATCCAGCTGGTCGAGTACCGGCCCCGCGTCCTCGAGCACCCACCGCTTCACCCCGCCACGTGAAGTCGCCAGCACCGAGGCGGTGCGAGCGCCGAGCCGACGCTGGCCACCTCATGCTGGATCAGACGGCGTTGCTCAGACCTCTCGGCCGAGATATCCGGCGAGGACTGTCGCAACGGGTGACCCGGCTGGCGGCACGAACTCCGGTCCGAAGAAGCCGTCCGGGCCGCGTTGTGGCACGAGGCGAGTACGGCTGACCTCGAGAAGCTCGGCCGCCACGTCAGGTGCGAGGTCGTCGCTCTGGTTGGTCGCGACCGCGAGGTCCCATGCGAATTGAAAGCTGTTGCGGGCCGCAAGCACCGCAACGTCGGAGCCGCTGAACGTCAGCCCTGCAGCGAGCGCGACCGTCCGGTCCATCACCCCATTCCGGCGCAACTCCCCGACCATCGAGACGGTCGACACATCGAACGCCGCTATCCACCGATCGGGTTCGATGGGCGGGTACGAGGGCGGGTCAGAACTCCCGGCGATCCTCCCTCGGACCCAGTCCTGATGGCCCACCGCCTTGGCGACGAGCTCGCTGACATCGAGCGGATCGCAAGGCGTCGGCAGGTGATGGTGTTCGGGGCGGACCCCCTCGAGCACCGACCTGAACGTTGCCGCGGAGCTCTGGAAGAGCTCGATGACACCCCGCTCCGCCATCAAACGATCGTACGCTCGCTCCGTGTTGCCGATCGAATGAACGCGCCGCGGCCCACCGTTCACCCACCGGCGTCCCGATCGCGGCTCTGCGGGCCACACAGAGCCCGAAGTTCGCGCCGAGCGGCGCGATCGAAGCGATGCAGCACGGCGCGTCGTCGGGTTGACTCTTGTGATGCCCGCTGCCGAGCTGCGAGAAGCCATTGACCACGGAGACGTGTCACGCGCCCGCGAGCTACTGCGATCCGAGCCGGCGCTGGCAACCGCGCTCCTTGCCGCTCCGGACATCGAACCTACCTCACCCTTGACCTACGTCGGCATGGTCCGCTTCTACGGTTACGCCGACCATGAGCGCACCGGCGAGCTGGCCCAGGTCCTGATGCAAGCAGGCGCCGACAAGGACGACGAGACCAAGAACGGCAGCCCACTGATCTGCGCCGCGAGTCACGGTGACGCAGCCGTCGTCCGCGCCCTCCTCGACGCTGGCGCCGACGTCGAACTGTTCGATGCGGACGCTCCGTCCGACACCGCCCTGCGCGTGGCCGCCGCCTACGGATTCCCCGAGATCGTCGACGAGCTGATCGCCGCCGGCGCCAAGATCAACTCGGTGATCGAAGCTGCCGGCGCCGGCGACCTAGCCGGTTGGTCGATCGCCGAGCTCTCGGACTTTGAACGGGCCTGCGCGTTGCGCGCCGCAGCCGTCAACGAGCGGCTCACGATCATCGACCAACTCCTCGCCGCCGGCACACCGATCGACGCGGAGGTGGACGGCCAGCCCGCCATCCACTGGGCACGCGAACAAGGCCGATCGAAGGCTGCCGAACACCTCGCTAGCCGGGGTGCTACACGGCCGCGCTGACAACTGAGCCCTCACTCGCGACCAACCCCGAGTGCTGCACCGTGTGGGTCGGGCTGGGAGACTCTCGCTGAACGATGAGGAGGAGGAGGCGGAGGCGTGTCGCACGATTGCATTGCACGGCGCGCGGTCGTGGTGGGCAGCGGCATGGCCGGGCTGTTCTCGGCGCGAGTCCTTGCGGACCACTTCGATGAGGTCGTGCTGATCGATCGTGACGACGTCCCGGATTCGCCGGTCACGCGTGATGGCGTTCCGCAGAGCAAGCACTTCCATGCGTTGTTGCCCGGTGGGCTCAATATTGCGAACGAGCTCTTCCCCGGTTTCACGGATGATCTCCGGTCAGCCGGCGCCGTGCCGTCGGTAGTCGGCCGGGACTTCGTGGCCTACCGACCCGAGGGAAGGTCGTACTCGCTCGCGGTGTACCAGCCTGAGCCGAAGCCGATGGGCTTGATCTACTTCATGTCGCGTTCGTTGCTCGAGCATTGCCTCCGGCGGCGCGTGCATGACCTCCCGAACGTGGAGACTCGCTACCGCTCGTTGGTGCGTGACGTCCTGGCGGACGAGGGCCGGGTGACGGGTGTTGTCATCGAGGGAGGCGAACGGCTGGCCGCCGACTTGGTGGTCGACGCCAGCGGACGAAATGCTCGAACGGCTCAGTGGTTGGCCACGCTCGGCTTTGCGACACCACCCGAGTCCGTCATCAACTGCGACTTCGCGTACGCCAGCGCGGTGGTCCGCCCGTCTGACCCGGAGGCGCTCGGCGGTGCCGGGTTCTTCGTTCTGCCGAGTCCCGGCGGGCCCTACAACACCCGCGGGGCCTATGTGGTGCGGATCGAGGGTGACAAGTGGATGGCCGGCCTGGGGGGCCGCTTCGGCGACTACCCCCCAACCGATGTCGACCAATGGCGGCAGTTCGGACGCACACTTGCCCATCCGATCTGGGACGAGGTGTTGACGGCGACGGAACTGGTCACCAAGCCGGCTGCGTTCAGGTTCCCTCGATCAGTACGTCGTCACTTCGAACGTCTGGACCGCTTCCCCGACGGATTGGTTCCGGTTGGTGATTCGGTTTGTCATTTCAATCCGCTGTACGGCCAGGGAATGTCGGCGGCGGCGTGTCAGGCTCGAGCGCTCAAAGAGGTGCTCGAGCGAAGGTCAAGACGGTCTCAGGACCTCACCGGGCTGGCACTCGAGTTCTTCCCCGAGGCGTTCGAGGTGACGCGCACTCCGTGGGCACTCGCCGCGGCCGCCGACTTCCGAGATCGTCGCACCACTGGCGACTTCCCGGTGGAGGAGCTGGACAGCCTCAAGATGTTCCAACTCGCCGCGTCACTCGCCGACACCGATCCGGAGGCCGCTCGGCTCACCACTGACATCGGCACGCTGGTGCGGCCGCTCTCTGCGCTGCACACGCCGCCTTGGCCAGAAAGGCTCGCTGAGCGCGGCGGAAACCGCGACGTGTCAAGCGCTTGATGCCGGTGCCTTGCAGGCGAGCGATGTTCGGAACTCGGCGAAGCTGTGGCGAGTGGGGTGGGATGCACTCGGGCAGTGGGGCGAGGATGTCGCTCGCATCGAACCGCTCGCTGGCGGAGTCGCCAACGAGGTGTGGAGCGTTCGTGTCAACGGGCACCTCGCGGTCGGTCGTCTCGGTGCCAGGAGCGACGCTGATCTCGCGTGGGAGACCGAGCTTCTCCAACACCTCGAGCGTGAAGGTCTGACCGTGCCGGTGCCGATCCCGACGACCGACGGCCGGCTGTTCGCCGACGGTCTGGTGGTGATGACCTACGTGGAGGGCGGACCGCCCGAGACGGAGGCCGACTGGCGTCGCGTGGCCGGCACGCTTCGCCGGCTGCATCGGTTGACGCAGGGCTGGCCGCAGCGCCCAGGGTGGAGATCGTCGACAGATCTCCTGCACACCGAGACCGGGACGAAGATCGACCTCGGCGCGATGCCGCCTGAGGGCGTTGCTCGATGTCGAGCAGCGTGGGCGCGGCTCATCGGACGTCCGACATGCGTCGTCCACGGCGACCCCAACAACTCTGGCAACGTCCGCATGACCGCGAATCGGGTCGCCCTGATCGACTGGGACGAGTCGCACGTCGACGTCCCCGACCTCGACCTGGTGCTGCCCCACAACGCCGCCGGTCTCGACGACGGCGCGTACGACATCGCCGCGCAAGCGTCGGCCGCATGGGAAGCCGCCGTCTGCTGGGACGACGCGTACGCAGTCAAGCGGCTCGCCGAAGTTCGAGCGGTCTGAGGAGCCGCAGCGAATCGAGAGACCGCATCGAGTGCCGGAACTTCGGCGCCGCTGTCGATCTGTCGGCTCGCCGGCCGGGCGGTCGTCGGTGCTCGGCGATCAGCCGCGGTGGTTACGTGGCCAGCTTGGTGAGGATCGCCTGGCAGTAGGCGAGTGTGAAGCCGAGTCTGGCGACGTTGCGGGCCGAGTCGCCGGAGGGGACTGCGGTGATGACGGCGAGGTCGCATCCCGATTCGTAGGCTGCCGTCATGCGGCGGCGGATGAGTGCGCCCTGGACCCCGCGGCGCCGGTAGGCGGGCACGGTCGTGGCGCCGCCGATCCAACCGAGGCCGGACTCGGGGGTGATTGATCCGCAGCCTGCGGCGACTCCGTCGAGGTGGGCGAGGTAGTCCGTGGTGCCGGTGACCTTCCGCGAGGCGCGGGCCCATTCGTCGCTGATGGCGGCCGCGTCGGGTGTTGTCAGTTCGTTGCCGATGCGCAGCACGGTCAGCCACTCTTCGAGGGTGTCGTCGGTGACCTCGTCGACGGTCATCGCCGGATGGTGGGGCGGCAGCTGGTCGTCGAGTGCTGCCACGTAGACGTTGCGGAACGATGAGATCGTGTAGCGCCGTGTTGCCAGTCGGGCCAGGAGGGTGGCCGGTGTCCACGATGCGACTTCGAGTGAGGGCGGCATCCCGGCGGCGCGGAAGAAGGCTTCGAGTTCGTCGAGCTGATCGTTGTCGAGGTCGTCGAGCGATACGCCGACAGCGCGGTTGACGTAGCGGCCGGGACCGAACGCGGCGAGTGTGCCGCCGGCGAAGGCGACAGCGCGAGCTGGGGTCCCGGTCGCGCGGTTGGCGAATGCGGCCGCCGTCGCCGTGGTGAGGCGAGCCGACGAGGACTCGATGCGGCGGATCAGCTCAGGTTCGAAGATCACAGGGCGATCTTCGCGGGCGCGACTCCAGGCCTCGCTCGACGGCTACTTCGGAGCGGTGTATGTCCTGCGTGTGTTCGAAGGTTGGGAACCGGCTCCCCTGGAGACAATCGGTAAGAAGGCGAACCCGGCTCCCGTCGGGGAGCTGTGGCCGACTGCGTCGGCGCAGTTTCGGGTCGTCCAGCTGCCGTCGTGGATCTTCTGTACTGAGCGGGTACGCGGCGCGTACGAACATCGACTGACTCGAGATGGGCGATCTCGAGTCGACGGCGCCATGACTGCCGACGATGAGCAGTGAGCGAATCGTCCAACGCAGGATGCGGCTTGATCGGCAGGCGCCAGCACACGACCTCCGCGGGCTGTGCCGTCCTCGGAACTACTCGGTGGTCATGTCAGCGTGGCGATGTCGGCGACGAGGGCTTGTATCCCGAATGTCGTGATGCCGGCGAGGAGTATCCATCCGGTCGCACCCCAGTAGCGGCGGTTGACGCGCCGGGGAAGACCTTCGACGACACGGGAGCGGAGGAGTCGTTCGGTGACGACGACGACGGTCGCACCCCACAGCCCGGGGATCAAGACGAAGAGCCCGACGGTCAACCACAGCGGGTCGAGCAAGCGGAAGTCGACGCCGTCGGTGTGCACGATGCCCGCTCCGGCGAACGAAGCCGCGGCCAGCGCGGTGCCGATGGCGACGGCCCAGGTGGGGCCGGACGTGACCATGCGGATGATGCCGACGCCGAACCCCGCCATCCCACCGAGGATCGCCGCGAAAATCAGCAGGAACATCGAGGCGCCCGAGATCGTCCCGATCTCGAACCCGTCGTCGGACGTCACGCCGCGGACGTGTTCGTCGGACGTCAGGAACACGACACGCATGGCGATCCGGCCCCCGATCCCTCCCCACACCAGGCCGGCGACGGCTCCGGCGGCGGCAGCGATAACACCAGAGGCAGCGAACGCGGCGAGCACACTGTCGTCGATGGGTGCTGACGCCGGTCGAGCGACCGGCGTCGGGTCAGGTGGGGGAGACGGTTTCGACATCGGACGGTGTTCGCGGTCGGAGGCGAATCGGGACGCCGCCTGCTTGCTGGTTGACGGCATCGGCATCACGCACCCAGCCGAACGCGCTTTCCACGGGCTCGCTGTCGTCCTTCCAGTCGTGCTCTCCTCCCAGTTTGCCAGCACCCGCTCCGACCCTCGGGGTACGCCAAGCCGATCGCTCGAGCAAGCGACCGCGAGGGAGCGCACGCGGCCTCTGCGAGAACACAGTCGGTCCCCAGACCGCTCTCGACATCTGCAGCAGAGGCATCCTGCGAGCGCGGATCGACGTCGTCGGCCAGCTCGACAGGTTGCGCGGAGCGGCGCCGAACGCGATGGTGTCGCGATGAACCTTCCGACAGCCCGGACGGTCTCGTTCACGGCGATGGCCGACGGCACCGCCGCCGATTACGAGCTGGTCTTCGCCCACGAACAGGCGCAGCTCGACACGCAAGCCGACCGGGTGATCGACTTGTTGCGGCAGATGGACGGGCCGTCGCCGTATCAAGTCTCGCGACTCGACCACGTCCTCCAGTCGGCGACGCGCGCCGAGCGTGACGGCGCCGACACCGAGACCATCGTCTGCGCGCTGCTCCACGACATCGGCGACGTCATCGGCACCGCCAACCACTCGCAGGTTGCGGCCGCGCTGCTGCGTCCCTACGTCTCCGAGCGCAACTGGTGGGTCGTTCAGCACCACGGCCTGTTCCAGGGGTACTACTACTTCGACCATCTCGGCCTGGACCCCAACGCCCGCGAGACCCTGCACGGCCACCCGTACTACGACGACACGGTCCGCTTCTGCGCCGAGTGGGACCAGAGCTGCTTCGACCCGGCGTACCCGACGAAGCCGCTCGCCCACTTCGAGCCGCTGGTGCGCGAGGTGTTCGCCCGGCCACCAGGCGACATGTTCGCCATCGATCAGCGGGCATAGCGAACGCGTCGGCGGCCTAGTTGGACGCTCAGGGCGACCAGTCAGTGAAGGGCGCGTCAGCGTCAGGCGGGGGCGAGGCCTGCCTTGATTTCAGCGACCATCCACTGGGCGACCTCGTTGATCTGCTGTCGGATCAGCGGCACGAGCACGCCCGGTGAGCCGTCCTCGTTCTGGACGGCCCAGCGAATGGCCTCGTTGACTTCGCGGTCGATGATCGTTTGCAGAACGCCTGCCAACACGCCGGGTGAGCCGTCCTCGGTTTGGACGGCCCAGCGGATGGCCTCGTTGACCTCGCGGTTCACGATCTCGGAGATTTGGAGGAAGTCTTCGTTGGTGGCCATGAGCCGGTCTCCTTCAGTGATGAGTGTGTCGTCGGTGCTGCCTCCTGGCAGCGGGAAGGTGGGTAGGGCGGCGCCCTGGAAGCTCGGGGAGCAGGTTGTCGGGATCTCGATCGGCTGGATGTGCCACGGCTCGTCGTTGACGTTGGCGAAATGCTTGAGCCCGAAACGGTGCGCGTTCGCGTTCATCCACCGAAGCGAGCCCACCATGTCTGCGGCGTAGCAGTAGCCGTCGTTCTTCTCACAGTGGTACGTCCGATCGGGCGACGCTGCTGGGGCGGAGCGGCGGCCCGCCCGGTAGTCCTCGTAGAGCTGCTGGGCGCGCGCCCGGGAACGCCAGGCGCTCCCTACTCCAAGGTTTCCGGTCGGGTCGGCATCCATCAGCGCCCACAACCGGCGGCGAACCTCGGGGTTCAGCGCGTCGAAGTTGCTCATGCCCTCGATCTGGGGCCGTGTGTAGCGGCTCCCCGAGTAGCCGTAGAAGTAGGTCCGCTCCATTCCATTCCTTTGCTCGCACGACGACTGTCATCCACTACGTCGCAATCAGACGTCCGGTTCCCAACGTGCGGCGGCGATCACCTGCCCACGCCGTGCACCGAACCACGCGCCCGAACAGCACTTCGATGACGCGGCGGAGCGGTTCGAACGGCGGGATATCGGATGCTCGCTATCGGACACACAGCCCGAACACTGCGCCGGTCATCGTGTAGGCGGGATGCCGGCATCAGCCGCAATTGTCGGCGCGAGATCTCGTCGAGGACTTCTGAGTGCGACGGCCTCTTCGAAAGTGAAAGGTACGCCGTTGCGGGTGCTCTCCCTCCCGACACCACGAACTCCAGGAGGGAACTGCCATGACCATCATTTCAGGTCGCTGGCGCACCGTAGCCACCTGCGCCGCCGTCGTCACGGCGACGGTCGTCGGGCTGCTCGGCGCCTCACCCGCCGTTGTCGACGCCGGCTCGGCCGTGGCCGTCAACGGCGAGGGCGCAGCATCGATGGCCGCCGTCGACGAGCTGGTCGAGGAATTCCTTGAGAACGAGGACTTCGCTGGGGCCACGGTCGCCATCACCCGGGGTAGCCGCCTCGTCTGGTCGAAGGGCTACGGCTACGCCGACTCGACGAACGGCGTCGAGATGCAGCCGCAGCACCGCAGCAGGATCGGCAGCACGTCGAAGATGCTCACAGCGATCGCCGCCATGCAGCTGGTCGAGCAGGGCGAGATCGATCTCGATCAGCATCTGTACTCCTCTGACATCGCGCCGCTGTGGGGTTCCGAGGGGTGGACGACGCCGGGGGCGATCGTCGGCACCGACGGCGCGCTCGAGGATGCCGCCGACTACGTGTCGGCGATGATTGCCGGCGTCGACGCGCTCGGGGAGTACTTCCCGCCCGCCGACCATGTCGATGAGATCCCGTCGCTGCCGTGGGCACTCCTGCTGCAGGCGTCCTACGAGCAGCAGATCACCATGACGCTCGAGCGGGCGAGCGACGTGCGCGTGCGCAACGTGCTGAGCCACACCGCCGGCTACCTGAGGAGTGGATCCAATGCCGAGGCGGCGGCGGCCGACCACTTCGGTGTGTCGATCGACGACGTGACCTCGGCCCAGCACCATCAGGCGGTGCTGATGGGTTCGGACGGCGCCCCCTTCCGCTTGGATCCCGGGACGCAGTGGTCGTACTCGAACCAGGGCTTCAGCGTCGCCGGGCTGCTCATCGAGGAGGCCAGCGACGAGGGCTCGTACCGAGACTACGTCGAGCAGCACCTGCTCGGCCCGCTCGGCCTGACCGATGTGGTCCCCAACAATGCGGACCCCGGTGCGCTGGACACTGTGGGCCATTCCTCGGACGGCGCGCCGCTCGATGCCGATCCGACGGCGATCAGCCGACTCGGGCTGGCCACGGGAGGCTGGAAGGCCTCGGCCCAGGACCTCGCCCGCATCATGTGCTCGACCGATCAGACCGCCAACCACCTGCGATCGCTGGAGCCGGAGACGGTGGTCGAGATGGCCGACGACGCCGTCGCAGGGGCGCCGGGCACCAACCCGATCGGATGGGACGCCAGCGACGGAACGGAGATGACGAAGAACGGCGACAGCTCTGGTGGCGCTTCGCGCATCTCAAAGTTCTTGCCCGGCGCCTTCGCCGCCACGGATGATGAGATCAACGTCGCGATGGTGGTCAACCAGAGCGATGGGGTGCCGTCGACAACGCTCCTGCACGACGTCGCCGAGGTGGCGGCCGAAGCCGACCTCCCGTCGACCTACGACCTGTTCGACCCGGCTCACCCGTGCCGCATCGACCCGGGATTCACGACGGTCACCGACTCGGTGCCGGCCAGCGACCCGGAGCCGAGCCCGTCGATCGTCATCGGCCGCCTGAGCGTCGATCCCGAGGACGTGCACACGCTCGACTCCGCCGGCCGTCCCTGCGCCGGCGAGCCACCCGCCGAGGTGTCCGCCCACGTCGGGGCATCGTCCGAGCTGCAATCCGTGGAGCTCATCTGGCGGATCGGCGAGGGTGAACCGGCCGACCCCTTGGCGATGAAGTCTGTTGACGGCCGCCGCTTCGTCGCCGAGCTGGGCCCATTCGACGCGCAGACCCTCCCCGTCGGTCCGTCAACGCCGCTGACGCTGGTGGTGACCGCCACGGATGCCACCGGCACGACGGCGACCGCCGAACATGAGATCACGCTCCGTCGCTGCGAGCTCTCCGTGCGCGGCTAGGGCGTCCATCGAATCCCGAATCGAGGTCCGACCTTGCGCGGTCACGTCACGCTCAGCGGTCCGCTCCCTACACGTCGTGTAGCGCCAGCGCCTCACGCAGGCGGGCCCGAGCGCGATGAAGCACCACTTTCGCATTGCCGTAACTGACATCGAGAGCAGCCGCAACCTCAGTCGGCCCGAAGCCGAGTTGCGCCACCATCGATACCACGGCGGCGTCTCGAGCCGACAACGCGGACATACCGTCGCGGACTGCGGCGGCCACCGCTCGGAACTCGGCCATCACACCCGGGCGGTCGTCATCGGACGCAGGCAGCCAACTGTCGTCGTCGATCGGCTCCAACCGAAACTGCGATCGGGCGCGCAAGTCATCGATCCCAGCATTGCGGGCGATTTGGAGCACCCATGGCCGGAACTGAGAGGCCTCCCGCAGCGTCGCCAACTTGGCCAGAGCACGGGTGAACGTCTCCTGCACCAGATCGCGTCGACGCTCGGGGTCGTGCACCGTGTCGGAGAGCGCGCAGTGAACCGCCCTGACGTGCCGCTGATACAGCACGACGAATGCCTCATCTGATCCGTCAAGCGCATCTGCGACCAACTCCGCATCTGGTAGCTCGTCGGCGACCTTCTGCCTGGCCGATCGACTCGACCTCAGAGCCGCTCCGGCGCACTCCATCAGAACTCCCTTCAGCTCGCCGTTCGCGACTCACGACGACTGAGGGAGTTGTACGGGGAGCCCGCTAGCGACGTGCTAGCCGGCCCATTGATGGGTCAGGTCAAGAGCCTGTAACCAATCTGGTCCTACTCCGTCCAGACGCTTGAAACGAGAAGGCGACGAGAAGGGCCTTGTCCGATGGCACATCCGGTTCTGGTCTTCCCCCCGCTTGTCGAGAGCGGATTCGGGAACCTCTACCCGTCGACCGCGGTGCTGGCGGCTTTTCTCGGCGTGCACGGGTTCGCGGCGACGCAGGTCGATCTCAACAACGCTTTCGTGCACCACATGATCAGTGACGACGAGCTCACCGTCGCCGCCTCGGGGACGTTTCGCCGTTCCGATCCCCTCAGCCTGACGGCCGCCCGTTGGGTGATGCGCCAGTTCTCGGCCGGGGCGCTCTCGCGAGAGGACTTCTCCCCCGGTCGGGTGGCAGCGAGCCGCCCCCTGCAGAACGTGCGCCGCCTCCTGGCCGTCCCGTACTCGGTCGACCCCGGCCTCGACGTCCTCGACGGCGTCTGCGACGACGCCCGGCTCGTGGCCAGCTACGACCGGTTCTTCACCGCTCAGGTCGAAGCGATCGTGGGGCGGCCGACTGACGGCGACCTGCTCGTTGGGATCTCCGTCCCGATGGGCCCACAGCTGCTGCCGGCGCTGAGACTGGCCGCCGTCGTACGTGCCGCGACCAGAGATCGAACCTGCCGGATCGTGTTCGGTGGGCCAGCGTTGAGCCTGCTCGGCGAGGCCGACCTGACGCGTCTGCTCGAGAGCCACCCGGCGGTCGACGCCATCGTCCGTATGGACGGCGAGATCCCGTTGCTCGCCTTGGTCGAACAGGTCTCGGCGGGAGTGTGGGAACCGCACCGAATCCCAGGCACATCGAGCCGTGCCGCCGGCGTCACCGCGCATGTCGCGCCGGCCAAGGGTCCGAAGTTGAACGACCTTCCGACTCCGCAGTACGGCGACGCGCTCGTTGCCGGCGCGCCCACGGCTCGGCTAGGAGTCACACAGGCACGTGGCTGTTACTGGGGGAAATGCGACTACTGCGATTTCGTCGAGGTCTTCAAGGGCAGCCCGCCGTACCGAGGTCGGCATCCTGAATTCGTGGTGGACGACATCCGCGAGCTGGTCGAACGCACCGGAATACGCCGCTACCGCTTGATCACCGAGTCGATCCCGCCGGCCTTCACACGCCATTTCGCCGAGTTGCTGTGCGAGAGTGGCCTCGAGATCGGGTGGAGCTCGTTCATCATGGTCGACCGGCGGTTCGACGCCGACCTCTTGCAGCTCATGGCCGCGTCGGGGTGCGACTACCTCGTCGTCGGCCTCGAGTCGATGGTGACTCGGGTCTTGAAGCGGGTGCACAAGTCGGCCGACCGCGAAGAGAACATTCGCTTCATTCGTGACGCTCGAGGCGCTGGGATCGAACTGGCCGTGAACCTCATTCCCGACCTGCCCTCGACGACGTACGACGAGGCCATCCAGGGCCTCCGCGACCTCGAAGAGTTGGCCGGTTGCTTCAATGACGTCCACGTGCTGCGGTTCGAGACCACCCGCTCGTCGCGGGTGGGTCGCGATCCGGAGCGCTTCGGGCTCGTACCGCTCGAACGGCCGGTGCGGCGGGGCCAGGCGCAGCTTTCGATCAACGCCCTACCAGTGAATGATCCGGCAATGACATCCGACGAATGGACCGAAGTGATGGAGGCGTATGACGCCTTCGCGTCGGCAACAAACGCGGCGAGGGCCGGCGCACTCAGCCGACGGGGCGATCGCAGCTACCTCGCGCTGTGCGATCATCCGGACGGACCCGCAATGGTCGATCTCGCGACGCTGGCCGTCGGAGTTCTCCAGCGTCCAGCCGCAACGGCGACGTAAAGGTCGGGCGGGCTCAGCCGACGGGCCCGAATGGTTCAGGGCAACGCCCTGAACGGTGACGATCCGTCGGGCTCGGCGAGCACGCGGGTGGCAAGAAGCCACCGTGCCGCCGCTTCGGCGCTCGGATCGCCGGCGACGAGGTTCAAGAGATCGACTTCGTCGCCGACCTGCATCGTCGCGACAACGTCGAGAAGGAGCAACACGCCGTCGGTCCCCCGAAACCGCTCACCATGTCCGCCCGCCGACACGAAGGCGTGCTCGCCGTCGACGTACCAAAGCACGGTGCCCTGACCGCCCCGCACCACACGTGTCGGCAGCTCCGGTTGGACCGTCCGAAGCGGTGGCGTGGCGGTGACGCCGCTCGCCGAGACCCGGTGCATCCACTGGGCGTGAACGAGCCGCTCGAGTGATCCCGTTGCGACAAGGGTCGCCAAGACATCGAGCAGGTCTTTCTCCCGAGCCGGCAACGGCACCGACGTCTCGGACCTCACGGTGTCATACAGACCGCGGTGTCCGGTTCGAAGACCGGCGTCCCGGAGGACGGCGTCGACCACCTCGGCAGCGATCGATGCCCCTCCGGGTTCGAGGAACAAACCCACGTTCACGGCGGCCGTCACGGCCCCCGGGTCGACTGCGGTGCCAACGTGCCAGTACGACGACGGCCAGTACAAGATGTCGCCGGGCTTCCCGACCAACTCGAGCCCCTCGGGAGCATCGGCCCGATCGAGACCGTGCACCACCTGCTTGCCGCCAGCACCGACGAGGTGATGCGTTTCGGGTCGGAAGGTCTCGGGAGGCCAGACCGTGATGCGCTTCACGCCCTGCACGACGAACATGAACGTGCCGGCCGGGTCGCGGTGGATTCCCCGCGGCGTCTCGCGATAGCGCCCAACGAACGTGTCGACGTCAACGTCGCGGACGGGCAGCCCGATCTGCTCGATCAACCCTCCGAGGAAGGCGTGGACGCGATCCATCGCCGGGGGCCACCAGTACTGCAGGTCGAACTGGGCGACACAGAGCTCGACGTCTTCGTCGACGACCCGGTGGACGTAGTCGGTGAGGCTCCGATCGATCGGTGCGGCGAGGAACCGCTCGTGGGGAGGGCGCGGAACCTGCCCGTCCACCCAGAGCCCGAAGACCGGTTCGGCTCCGGCCCGCCACGCATTGGAAGCGGCTTGGATGGCCCCGAACAGCTCGTCGGCGTCGAGGAGGGGGGCGCCGGCAACATCCTGGAACACCGCCGGACGCTGCTCCCAGTAGCACCGCGCGAACATCCGCCAGAATGACTCGTCCAGGACCAAACCGCAGTTCACGTCGGCACTGGACTTGAGACGTGGGGGAACAGCTCCTGGAACGTTCCGAGCCGGAGTCGCTCGCTGGCGGCACTGTCGGTCGCCTCGTGCAGCGTCTGAATGGTGCGTTGCGTGTGGCCCCATGTCCCTTCGTGATGCGGATAGTCGCGGGCGAACATGGCGTTCGGGTACCCGAGTGCCGTATGCACGGCTCCGGCCGACGGTTCGTGCTGGAACGTCGCATACACCTGCGCATAGACGCATTCCTTCGGGCCACGGACCAGCGTGGTGTCGATGAGCGGACGCTGCGACCAGTAGCCCTCCTCCATGCGCTCGGCGAGGTAGGGGACCCACCCGACGCCCGACTCAGCGACGAGGACGCGCAGGTCGGGATGGCGGTCGAGCACGCCGGCAGCGACCAGCTTCGCGACCGTCCGCTGGCCGACGTGTCCGGTCATCGCGTAGTTGGCAAGCGTGCCGCCCCGCCCGGCCGCCGTCACTGCGGGATGGTCCGTCGTCGCATGGAATCCCACCACGACGTGGTGCCGTGCCGCCCGCTCCCACAGGCGCTCCCATGCCGGATGATTCCAGTCGACCTCGCCTCGTTGCTCGCACGGAAGCTCGACGAGGTGGAGGCCGAGCGAGGCGACGTGCTCGAGTTCCGAGGTCGCCGTCTCGGGGTCGTGCGGCGGAAGTAGCGCAGCGGGCACGAGGCGTTCGGGAGCGCGAGCTCGCACATCCTCCGCCAACCAACGGTTCAGAGCGCGGCAGGCCCTTCCGAGCAAGGCCGTGTCACGAATGCGATGCAGCCACATCGCGGTCGCGCAGTACAGGACCTCGGCCCAGACGCACTCGCTCGTCATGTCATCGAGCCGGGCATCGACGTCGGTGATCCCTCGCGGGGTGGGGCGGCCGTCGCGGCGCGCCGCTTGGGGAACGTGGCGCCGGAAGATCTCACCGTCGACGTTGATGATCTGCTCATCGCCATCTCCCCACTTCGACCACGGCATGCGGGCGGCGTCGGCCACCCTGAGGACGTGCATCCAGAGGTGATCGGGCTCGGAGAGGTGCGAGTCGCCGGAGTGCGTCCACAGGCACGCGCTCGACATCACGTCACCTCTGACGTTGGCGACGGATCGTGACGAGCGACGAACATGTGGAGCTGGTGGGCGATCTCGCCGGCGTGCCGTTCGCGGCTCTGACGAGTGGCGGAGGCAACGAGGCGGCGCGCCCTGACCAGAGGTGCCTCGAAGGGGGCGTCACCGACGACCTCGGCCCCAAGGCGGAGTGGGCCGCCTGTTGCAGACATCGTGAAGCGGGGAAACTCGAACTGATTCAGGCTGCGGACTTCTGCTCGGCGCACCGAGGCGGCGAGATGGGGACGCTGAGCCACTGGCCGCGGTGGTGCCGCGAGAGAGCGTTCGAGCAACGTCGCTCGCCGACCGGGGTAGGCGAGTACCTCGGGGGACAACGACGACAGCATGATGTCCTCGTACAGAACCGACGGGCGCAACAACACCCGTGGGCAGGTATCGGCGAAGACGTCGAGAGGAAGGCCGTGGGCGATGATGCCGTCGTAGGCGCTGTGGAACCCGGCGACTACATGTCGGACGCCGGCGGGTCCGATCCGGCCGAGGTGGTCCGCGGCGGCGCGTTCCGCAACAGCGAGCGTCGGGAGCACCGGGCGGACCCGGACGGCGTCGCTGCCGATGTCGCACCACGGTGATTCACGAGGCGGAAGGAACGCCGCCAGGAGCCCGGCGTGGTGCACGAAGTTGCTCATCGGCAGGATCGCGGACGCGTGCACTGAGGCCTCTCGATCGCCCTCCTCGCTCCAGGGGGGGCGCAGCATGGCTTCGGCATCGATGATCACCGGGCCGTCGGTGCCGACGACGATGTTGTGACCGTGCAGGTCGGCGGCGCCGAGCACGGTGGCGATGGCGAGCACCATTCCGAACTGCTCACACATCAGGAACAGGTCCGATTTCGACGACGGTGGCCGCGCCTGGACATGCTCCATGAACCCGTGATCACCACAATGAACGACGCCCGCCGTGGGCAACGCGGGGCCCCAACCGCACTCGTTCACGTGGCGGAGCAACGCGGAGAGCGCTGCGTCCATGTCCAACGGCCGTCGCTTGTAGAGCACGCGATGACCCTCAGTGTCGGTGAGGACATAGGCGCCGTTGACGAGCGGGACGACGTCGACGACCGGTAGGCGGAACCCGAGGGCACCCTCGAGCGTCGAGCGGTGCTCCTCGAGGCGCACCAGCAATTCCGCGGTTCGGGAGATCGCACGCGCGAGGTGGTGACCGAGAATGCGATCGAGCTCTGGCCGCTCGGCGATGATCTCCGACAGCCCGCCAGCGGTGAGCCAGCCAGTAAAGGCCGCGACGTCGGTGTGGCTGTCGGCGCGACATGAAGTGCGAGAGGACATCCGGGAGAACTGCCGGAGCAGGGTCGGCGCCGCCAGGCTGCCCAGCTCGTCGCCCACACAGCGGAGGAGGCCGGCGGCTGCGGCGCCGCTGAAGGCTCGGCGACCCGCCAAGACCAACTTCGCGCCTGCTGCGGCGACGGCGGGAGCGAAGACGTCGGCGAACGGCGCCTCCGCCCCGTTGAGCAGTCGCGCTGTCAAAACCGGGTCGCGGTGTGCAGCATGATCCGCTGGATGTCCGGCCGAATCGTCCGGTTCCACGTCATGGGTGTGAACTCGACCTGGGTCGTGCCCTGGAAGTCGTCCGGGATCGACCTGAGCCCTGTGCCCTCCGATCCGAGGACTCCCGTCTTCAGTGCATCCGCCAGGTCGTCGGGCAGCCGATAGGACTCGAGATCCTCCCCAGGGATGAAGTAGGTGCCTCCGGGGGTCCGCAGGACCGCTCCAGAAATGCCGTCGATGTTGCTCATTGCAACGCTCCTTTCGTCGACAGTCCCGACGGGGCGGCTGGCGGCGGGTTACAGGACTGCATCCCGTGCGTGTAGGGCTTCGACGCCCCGCTGCCAGTAGGTCGTCGACGCGAAGTCGAACGCAGGCCGACGACGCCCGCCTTCGGCGACCGCCCGACGGACAGCACGCCGGGCGTCGATGGCTTTCTGGTCGACGTAGAGACGCTCGACGTCGCGCCCGATGTCGGCAGCCCGATGAAGCGTCAACGCCGAACTGGCCACGACGCGGTCGAAGACCCGTGGCCAGGTCCGGTCTGCGTAGAAGATGCTGCGTGCCGACTCACGAAGGAGGTCGAGCTCGTCGTCGGACAGCAGTCCGTGATCACGCAATCGCTCCAGGGTCGCGTCGATGTTGACGAGCGGCTCCGACAGGCTGACCCACCCATCGGCAACGCCTCCGTGCAAGAGCACGACATCACCGTCACTCGTGCGGCGACCTGACGCGTAATCCTCGGCGATGCGCCCAACCGGCTCCATCCCGAATGCCGCGCACTCTGCGGCACGAAGCGCGCCCATGCTGGCCGCGCCGATCAACCGGCAACCCTGGTCGATGGCCCAGAGGATCTCCTTGTGCCAGATCGCCCGAACCGCCTCGAACAGTCCGTCGATGATGACGATGGTCCGCGCGCAGCCGGTGGCGACTCGGTACACGTCGCCGTGTGCCGCAGGCGGACACACGAGCGCATCCGGGTCGATGGCCGTGACCTCAGCGCACCGAAGAGTCGGTCCGACGAAGTAGACGGTGCGCGCGCCCACATCTCGCTTCGTCACGAGCCACCGTCTTGAAGGCCGGCGGCCAGCACCCTCACAACCGGAAGCCCGATGTTGGCCTGGGTCAGGTCGACGACGACGATGTCAACGCCCCTCGACGCGACAAGGCGCGTGGCCACCGCGCCGAGCTCGCCAGCAATCGAAGACTCGCCGTTTGCCGCGAGTGATGCGGCGTCGATCGACGGTGGTTCCGAGACGTACGCCTCCAGAGCGTCGTCGTTGATCGATCCGTTGCGGCGAATCGCGAAATCTGCACTCGTCAGGTCGTCGCGGGATGCGGCCACGGCGGTAAGGCGAGACTGCACCGCTTCACCGACCGCCGCCGCGATGGCCGTGTCGGCGTCAGGGTGGCATCCGAGTCCGGCAGCGACCGGCATCGGGCGAAAGGGGTTCGGCGGGTGCTCGATGAGGTCGCACAGGATCACAGGCACCGAAAGCTCGTTGGTCAGATCGGTGAGGACCACCCGGAGCCCGGCGCGAATGCATCGTTCGATCATCCAACGCGTCGCCGGCGCGATGACAGAGGTCGGATCGATCCGCGGAGGCGGTCCGCCGACGTACCTTCGCAATGCGACACACGCCCAGGCATCTCGCTCGATCAGCTCGTACACGCCATGCGCAACAGCCTCGAGCAAATGGTTGCCAGATGCGAGCCCGGCTGTTGTGACCCGGAAGACGTCGAGAAGCGGGTCGCGAGGAGGCGTCTCATCCATGCTGACGCACACCTCGGGCACCCAGCACGGCCGTCCGGACACGAGTGAGAGACCCTCGGTCCATCGCAGCGTCGTCCCGGGTTCGAGCTGATCGAGTGGCCGGCCGGGCAACTTCGCAAGGTCGATGACATCGTGGCCTTCGCGCCGCTCCAGCTCGCCCAGCGACGCGTCGGTCAGCCGCGGCATCGGCTGCTCGCTGTGCCACAACTCGGCGGCTTCCATCAGCGCGGCGACTCGGGCGGCAACCGGGGTCACTCCCTTTCCCTGGGAGACCGAGAGGTTCTTCGAGTTCGGCCTGATGGCCTGAGCCACCGGTACGCCGATGACATCGAGGTCCGTGATGTCGGCGAGTCGGGTGATGCCGAACCGGCCCATCTCGGGCTGCCAGCGAGCCAGTGTCTCCCCGGGTTCGCACGTCCGTCGCGTGCCTGCCTCCTTCGCGCCGGGGCCATGCCGCTCGATCAGGACCGCAAGTCCCTGCAATCCACCCATCACGACGCTCGACGGGGAAGGCGCAGCACGGTTACGGGGCCTACTGGACGTAGTGCCCAGCCACGTTCTTGGCTGACGCGGCTCAGCGGTGGGCTCCGATGGCGGAGTGGCGCCGGCGATGGATGCGGGTGTCAGCCCGTCGTGCAAGGACGCGTGTGCATTGGCTCTATGAGGTCCGGGTCCGCAGGCAGGCCCATTCGACCTCGGGCCGGGCCGTCGCTCAGCAGCTGGCGTCGATGACGAATGAGACGACGATTGACCAGCCGCTGCCGCTGTTGTCGAGCATGATCAGGTCGTACGTGTACGAACCCGGTAGTGGCGTTCCCGAAGGCCCGAAGTCGGCGTTGTCGGCGATGAAGACTGGAAAGTGGCTGTGCCCGTCGACGAGGAACGGCGGGTCGACGTCGTCGAGCGCGGGTACATCGAAGGCGGCGTTCTCGCTGGCGAATGGCTGCCCGTTCCGGAAGGAAGCTCCATGGACGTGGATCGGGAACAGGTCGTTCGGGACGATGGGTCCGCGAGCGAAGTCAGGTGAGCTTCCAACGTTGCGCCGACCCTCCGGCACCACCATCCACACGGCGAACACCCCCGCGCCTTCTGAGAACT
The DNA here is from genome assembly GCA_963774125.1 of uncultured Acidimicrobiia bacterium. Lineage (GTDB taxonomy): Bacteria > Actinomycetota > Acidimicrobiia > Acidimicrobiales > Ilumatobacteraceae > JALZMG01. The sequence goes on along the minus strand of CAVZDR010000005.1, from coordinate 472,033 downwards.
GCTCAGCGGTGAAGCAGCGGCCGGTCTCGTAGCCGGCGTTCTCCACGCCATCGGAAATCTCGCGCCGGTACGAGGGACCATGTGGCGCTCCTGGTCCGATCCCGAGGTCGGGGTGTGAGGCGTGATTCGGCTCCGGCAAGAGGGTCGCGATGGTTGTCCCGAACTCCGCGTATTCGCTGCTCGCGGTGCCGATAGGAGCCGAGAACACGTTGATGTCGACAGGCTTCCAGCTCGGCCGACCGATCCGTTGGATCGCGACTGATGCACGATCCTGTGCGCGGGACCCGGCTTCGGCGGATTGGACGCCCGCGACAAGCAGCAGGCCGACGACGGCGGCGAGAACAGAGCGCCATCTCCGGTAGCGAACTGGGCGAGGCGCGACTTCTCGTTGCGCGTCGAGGTGAAAAGCGGTCGGCTGTTGCGACATGAATTCCCTCCTTGAGTGCCAATCCGCCGATCGTTGTGCTCCCGGACACGAGTTCCCTGCTAGCTGGGTCACCGGGCGCGAGTTCGACGCGTTGGACAACATCAGTGTGGCACGTCACGACCCAGGCCTCGAACGCTCGGATAGGTGGCGACTGTCGGCGGCCCACCCGCCAGATTGATCCGTAACGATCGCAAGGCGTGTCACGGCGATGTGTGGACGCGGCGCGGTCGCTTCTTCATCAGTTCCAAACTTCGATGGCGTTGTCAGCATCGTCGCAGTTCCGCGGCGCGATCCGCTTCCTTCCGCATCCGTCAAGCTCTCACACCCTCTTTCAAACGGTCTCGCAGCCGGTGGTCAAGCGCAGATTCGGGTTTCGCGTAGTCACGCTTGCTGCCGCCAGCGAGGGGTTGCATCAGCATCTCGCGAGTGATCGAATCGCGTAGCGATTTCAGGAGGTGTGCCACCGCGCGGGGTCTGATCAGCGGGACCGCCCTGAACGCGCCGAGCCATCGTCCCCCGGGTCGACGGGCTGCGGTGGCGAACCGCAGCGATCGCTCGTATTTCTCAACTCCACCACGCAGGAGGTCACCATGAAGGTCATCAACCCGAGGATCCGGGCAGTCGTTGTCGCCTTCATCGTCGCGGTGCTGCTCGCGCCGGTCCATGCGGTCGCGTCCGGCGCCGACGGGGCGATCGTCGTGCGACCAACCACCGGTCTTACACGGGCCCTGCACGGGCGACTCGCCGCCGACTGGTGGGAATGGGCTGTCTCGATCCCTGCGCCCGAACATCCATTGTCTCAGGAGGGCGCTGTCGATTGCGGCGCGCATCAGCCGACCACCGTTTGGTTCCTCGGTGGTGTCGTCAATCGTCCCGGCACGGTCGAGCGATCCTGCCGCGTGCCGCTCGGGAAACCGCTCTTCTTCGCCGTGATCAACGTCGAGTGCTCGAACCGCGAGCCTGACCCGTTCCACGGAGACACCCCTGCCGAACGCCGCACCTGCGTCAACAGCTTCCGCTTCTCCGACATCACCGCCACCGTCGACGGCATGCCAGTGACCGGTATCGCCGAGGACCGCGTGACATCACCACCCTTCACAATCCGCGTCCCGGCCGACAACATCCTCGCCATCCCGGGACCGGTCTCCGCACGCGCCACCGCCTCCGGGGTCCATCTCCTCATCCCGTATCTCCGCGCCGGCTCTCACGACGTCCACTTCACCGGCACCTTCACCGACTTCGGCTTCACGCTCGACATCACCTACCGGCTGACCGTCGGACCGGCGTGATCTCCGAATCGAACCGCCGGTCTACACCGCCTTGGCGGCGACCCGCATTCGTGCTCTACCGGCTCTGCCACGTCCGCCGTGGACTTACCGAGGGCGCCGGCATCGCTGACGCTCGCGGGTCGCGTCGTCTTCTCTAGGGCCACGTCGTCGCCCCAGCGGCATTCGCGAGTGGTGCGTCTTCGAGTCGGCGTTCGCTCGCGGACGGGGTCCGCGTCGTCGCGTGCTCGAGCCAGAGGCCATTGTCGAGATCAGCGGCGGCTGGCTTTCCAGCTCGGCACGGCGGGGTTGTCGCCCCGCGATGTCCGCGCATGGCGGTTTTCACGCGTCGTGAAGCGACGGGTCGACCGGCACCGAAAGGTCCTCGAGGTGGTGGCTCGACCTCATATTCCGCCTGCAACTCGTCGGGGGACAACTCGACGTAGTCCTCAGCGAGCTCCGCGTCCGGCTCCATCGGGCGCTCCGCCTCGATCGGCGCGTCGAACGGCTCGCTGAGGCGCCGCGGCCGACGTAGGGATCGCGCCGATGTCGCGGAGGAACGAGGCGGTGTCGGGTGGCAGGCTGGCTTCGACATCCTCCATGGAGCCGAGCACGAGATCTCCGACGTCGAGCGGGGGCGCCGGCAACGGCGCCTCGGTGGCCAACGGCGGGGGATCGCCGACCGGCATGATTGACATGACGCTGTCGTCGGCAGGGGAATCGGCGACCGGCATGATCGACATGACGGTGTCGTCGGCAGGGGGATCGGCGACCGGCATGATCGAGATCACGGTGTCGTCGGCAGGGGAATCGGCGACCGGCATGATCGACATGACGGTGTCATCGGCGGGCGGATCGGTGACGGGCATGATCGAGATGACGGTGTCATCGGCAGTTGCGGTTCCGGTGGGGGAGTCGATCGGGTCGTCGTAGTCGTTGAGCTCCGTGACCACGGCCGCGTGCGTGAAGTTGTAGTCGGCGGCGTTGGCGACGATGACCTCTCCGGCCTTCGATGAGGCGTGCACCACCCGACCGTCACCGAGGCTGATCACCACCGAGGCGCCGCCCGGCCGTGAGCGTGAGGTCAACGGGTCGGTGTCAAAGTGGAACAGCAACGCGCCACGTGTCGCCAACGCGGTCTCGATGGAGGTGGCACCTCCCGCCCGGTGCAAGGCCTGGTACTGCCGCCAGCTGCCGTCGGGCAAGTTCACACCTGCACGCGCGGCTGACCACTCGACGAGCTCGGAGCTGTCGAACGCTCGTGGATCGAGGTTCCGCTCGCTCGCCTCGGCGCCCAGTTGGTACCGGGCGCCAACCGACCCGAGTGCGGCTTCCACCATGTCCTCGGTACCGCGGATTCCACGAGAATCGGCAGGACGGCTCCGCGCATTGAGCGGGTTCGACGCGCTGAACGCCTCATCGAAATCGCTGACGCCGTCGTGGTCACTGTCTGCGTCGGCGGGATTCGTACCGTGACGGCGCTCCTCGATCAGGGTCAGTCCATCGTGATCGTCGTCGGACCGGAAGTACTCGCGGCGGGCCTCCGCGACCGCACGCCAGTCATCGTCGGGAGCGTGGTACGGGTCGCCCTCACCTTGGGCCTCCATCCCGTCGCTCACCCCATCACCGTCGGTGTCGGCCCGCCGCGGGTCGGTTCCGAGGCGTTGTTCCTCGGCCAATGTGAGACCGTCGCGGTCCTCGTCGGATCGAAGCGACGTCCTCGGTGGAGACGTCTCGACACGACGATGCCGGTGCGGAGCGGACGGAGGAGACACGGTGGTCGAGCATGCACGGCTCGCACGGGTGGGGCAGCGTCCTCACGCGCAAACGAGTTGCGCGTTTCTACACAACGCCGCGCCGCAATGATCGCCCGTCGAAGCCGGAGGAACGATGAAGCATCTAGCGCGGGCAGTCGGTGCGCGACATCAGAACGAAGGTCGACGAGCGCTGGACGTCTAACGTCGTGATTTGGTCGGCGGGGGGTCGACCGGAGAGGGAGACCTGACATGGCCGAGCATCCAAACGTCGCCATCGTCCGCAGCGCGTACGAGTCGTTCAACAAGGGCGATCTCGACGGGGCGTTGGCCGACCTGGCGGACGACTGCGTGTTTCACTTCGGTGGCGACGGCCCCAACAGCGGTGACCACAAGGGCCGCGAGGCCATCACCGCGGCGCTCATCAAGAACTTCGAGCTCACCGCAGGCACGCAGGCGCTCGACGATCAAGGGCATCTACGCCGACGACGACCACGCCGCCGTGGTCCTCCATGAGACGGCGAGCCGTCCCGACGGCGCGTCGATCGCGTTGGACGAGGTGCACATCCTCCGCCTTCGCGACGGCAAGGTGGTCGACCTGCGGGACTTGCCCGAGGACATCCAGGCGCACGACAACTTCTTCGACGGGAAGTAGACGACGCACTTCCTCGCGAGTCGGCGTCCCAGATTGATTGCTCGTCGAGCGCGCGAAGTAGCTCGCTCGGATCGACGCGCCACGGGGTGTGGCCGAAGGTCACAGCGCGAATGAGAACCGCTGGACCGAAGGCAGCCAGGGGCTGAGGTCTCGGACCGGCTTGTTCGCCCACACAGGTCGCGCCATGAGCCACGCCGTCAACGGCCCCGCGGATCCAGCCTGTGGGGCCCGGTCGCTGTCAACACAGACCGCATGCTGCACAGTCAGAGTTTCCGATAGCTCGTCGGCGGCCGCCTGCTCGACTGCATCGGCGACGACCTGTGCATCGGCTGGCCGTCCCGTCGCCAGCGCCAGCAGGAAGAGCACCGCTTGTGCGTCGGCGGCGGTGTAAGACCCGCGCGCCCGGGCGATGCTCTTGATGAGCTGGTAGACGTTGACGAAGCGCTTCACGGAACGCGGGGTGTCACCGAGCAACGGCGCGAGATCGTTCATGAACGCGAGCTCCTCGGCGTCGATCTGCATGCGGGCTGCGTCCAGCCATGGCGCAGCGCCAGCATCGAAGTCGGACATCCGAGCCAGCAACTCGGCGAGCTTGCGGACCGACGCACCGACTTGCCGTTCCTCCGGGGCCGCAGCGGTACCGGAGCTGCCGGACGTCGCCACGACCGGGCCAAGTAGGCCTTGGACGATCTGCCGGCGACCCTCGGTTTCAAGCCGATTGACCAAGAACGGCACCTGGAAGATCTTCTCGAGGTAGTCGTCAGTCGATGCACCTGATCGACTGCCGAGCTGCACCTTGTAGAAGTCCTCGAGGGAGCCGGCCAGCCAACGCGAGTCGACAGCGACAACAACGACGAACAATGGAAACGCCAGCAGCAGGTGCACCGCCTGCAGGACCTGTATGACGACGTCGGTCGGGCAGCGGTCGAGGTCGTCGATGTACAGGACGATGCGATTGATCCGCCGGGTGACGCTGTCGTCGCTCTCATGTGCGTCCTCGTGGTCGGCGGCGAGGTTCTCCCGCTCGATGATGCGAGAAAGGCGGTCGAGATCTCGGCGAACGATCGCCGGAAGCCCGAGGTACTTGCGGTAGTCGTCGCTTCCGAGCCGCTCGGCGAGGAACTCGTTGAGAACTCGCCCTGGTGTAACGGCGTCGAGCTTGGCCGCCAGCTCCGCGGTCTGTCCGGCCAGCTCGCGTTCGCGTTCCTGCGCCTGGGCGACCTGCTCGTCTTTCTGAGCGAGGTCTCGCTCCGCGTTCCGGACGGCGAGGTTGATCTCCTTCGTTGCGTCCTTCTCCACACGCTCGAGATCATCGACGAGTTTGGACAGCGAGCGGTTGGCACCTTTGACGGCTGCGACGACAACGACGAGCAGGGACGCAATGAGTGCCGACGCTTGCGTGACCGCCGACCACGAATGGGTCGCGGCGAGCCAACCGGAAAACACGGGTAAGGCGACCAGGGCCACGATGAGCGAGGCCGTGTACAACCATCCGGCGCGGCGCAATATCGTCACAATTCCGCCGCCCCGTGTCACGGTGGCTCGAATCTCTCTCACGGCCTGACCGACGTCCTCGGCCGTCGCCATCACATCTGGCACTCCTGCGCGAGTGGCGAGCCTCGATAGCTCGCGTCTCACTGGCGGTGACGCTGCGGCGAGGGCGATGGGGTTCTTGCGTCGAGCGCGTTCGAGTTCGACAAGCGCAACATCGCGCGCCGCGCGCTTCTCTTCCAACGCGGCGACTGCGGCCTGGCGCTCCTCCTCGAGGGTGCGCAGCCGCTGTTGCTCATTGAGGAGCGCCTCCTTGGAGGTGCGCATTTTCGTCAGGTACTCACGCTGGCGCGCCCCGACCAGGTCGTCGGCTTCGAGAGCGTCGCCATCGAGGTTGCGCAGGAGGTGGTCCAGCAAGCTCGCCCACAGGTTTCCTTGCATGTACTGCCAGGCGTTGAACTCGATCTGCACAACGGAACGGTGGAAGGGCAACTTCATCCCAGGCGGCGCGGTCTTACCCTCCGCCAGCAGTCGATCGATGCGTTGTTGCAGGCTACGGATGAAGAAGCTCTTGCCCGACCCCCAGGCGCCGAACAGCCCGATCGCGAGCGGCGGCGTCATCGACTTCAGAGCGATGAGGTAGGCGAAGGCGTCGACTTCCGGGCCGATCCCGAGCAGATCACGAGGCTGCTGTGCGGCGAGCTGAGACGACCGATGCGGCGGCCTGTCCGGCTTGAAGTCGGGCACTTCGCGTGGTGGCGGCCAAGGGTGGCGCGCCTCGAGGAACTCACGAAGCTTCGACACGTGACGCCGTCGCGTAGTCGTGGTAGCTCGCGATGATGTCGCCAGACGGAGCGCCCTGCGCATCGAGCGCGTCTCGGATCGCTGTGCTTGCGATGTTGGAAGTCTCCAGCAAAGCCGCGAACAACAAGCTGAATGACAAGAGACCCTCAGGATCCGAAGGCGCCAGTCGCCCCAGGCCGTGGTCGACGATCACGCTCGCCTCCCCGAATAGCGGGGGCACCGGGTACTCCCTCTCACTTCGAGTGAGCGCCTCGTCCAACGCCGACGCCTCGGGACGATCGCGACGCAGAACCGATCCGATCGGGATCTCGAAGTGCTGGAAGAAGTCCCATGGCTCCGAGTCGTCACCGTGCACGATCAGCAGACCAGACAGCAGATCGAACGCGTCGATCTCGTCGGTTGCCGCTGGGTCGCCCGATGGCGCTCCCTGACTGCGCAGCAGTGCGAAGGCGTGCGCCCAGCGCACCGCACGCTTGGCAGACGCCGAAAGTCCGTCCCACCATCCCTCGTCCTCAGGCACGGAGTGAGAGTAGACGGGCCTGCGATTGCAGCCGACGAGTATGTCGGCCGCCGTGGAGCGTCGGACCGCAATGGCTTGCCGCTGCCGTTCCGTGCGATGTCACGGTGGTGTCACGCCTTCCTTGTCGACGGGCTCGACGAGCCCCCGACAAGAAGGGAAGATCATGAACAAGCTGACTGAGCGAGCAGGCGAGCCCGGTGTTCGGCCTTCGCTACCTCGAGGACCGCGAGGTCGAAGGCCTCGATGTCGTCGGATGCCTCATTGTCAATCGTGACGGCTCAGGCTCCACGGCGACCGGGTGCGACGACGCCGACCAGATCGTCCCGTAGCAGAAGCGTGCCGCCGGCGCGCGTGCCGGCGGCACGCTTCCCTCAAGCCACCGGGCACGCCGGAGGTGGCGTCGACCCCTCTGGGATGCGAGTCCTCATCCGGTCCCGCCGGTTCCTCCCTCGTCGATGAAAGCAATGGCCAATGATCCTGATCATGACCGGGCATCGAGAAGATCCAACGGTCGTCGTCCTCGAACGAGCACTCGCGTGCCGTGGCGCCGACGTCCTGACCATCGATGCAGCGACCCTCGAGCACGCTCGGATCGGTGTCCCCTTCACGCTCGATGTTCCGCACCCCGATGCGCGCTCGGTCTCGGCCGACGACGTGAGCGCCGCCCTCCTGTGGCGATCGACCGTGCCGAACGCACACGAGGCGCGGCTCGATGCGATTCGCGACGATGCGAACGCGCTCCGCTTCGTGCTGGCGCAATGGTCGAAGCTGTCGCGCGGGCTGTGGCATGCACTCGAGTACGCCGGCGTGTTCTGCGTGAACCCGGCGACGAGCGTGGCGATGTGGGAGGACAAGCTCACCCAGCTCGTCGTCGCCGACCAGGTCGGATTGGCGACGCCGGTCACCCGCTACCTGTGCGATCTCTCGGCGGCCGCCGACTTCGCCGACGCGCACGGCGGCCAGATCGTCTACAAGCCCTTTACGCCGTATCTCGGCCCACCACGAGTCGACGGACACATCACCGAGCTCTACTCCCAAGTCGTGTCGGCGAGCGAGCTGCGCGCGCGCAGGCGGGTGACCACCTCGTCGCTACGCCGGGCATCTTCCAGCCGTACGTCGACAAGGCGTTCGAGTTGCGCGTGGTGTACGTCGGCGGCACGATCTTCGCCTGCCGCATCGAGTCGCAGCAGAGCACGGTGGCGGACAAGGACTGGCGACGCTACGACCTGGCGAACACACCCCATCTCGTGCACGAGCTCGACGCGACAGTCGCAACGAAGATCGGTGAGCTGATGCGCCGCATGAACCTGTGCTTCGGCAGCCTCGACTTCATCGTGACGCCCGATGGTGAGCACGTGTTCCTCGAAGTGAACCCGGTCGGCCAGTTCGGGTGGATCGTCGAGCAGACCGGCCTGCCGATCCACGAGCGGCTGGCCGACCTGCTGATCGACAGGGCCTGAGCATGCGACGCGAAGGGCTTTCGACGCCGTCGGCGCGTGCCGTGGATGCGCCCCACCGAGTTGCGCGATTGTGGCGCCGCGGCGTTCGCGAGCGTGGCGTGGGCAGCCGGGCACGAGGTGTCCGTCGAGGAAGCCCGCGATCTCGTGCGCACCGACAACAACGGCACGCACCTCGTCGGACTCATCCACGGGGGGCGGACCATCGGTCTCCAGTCGCGAGCGGCGGTGAGCGACTATGACGGCCTTCGCACGATCGATGGTTGGGCGATCGTGCACCTCGACCCCGGAGCGGGCCACTTCGTCGTGCTTCTGCGATGGACGCGCCGTGGGCTGTGGGTGATGGATCCGAACCGCGGCCGCACGTTCATGCGCCGCGCCGACTACGAACGGGAGTCCAGCCGCTACGTCGTCGAGTACCGGCCGACCGCGGCACTCCGGCCACGCCGCTCGCTCGTCGAGCCGGGTCGCGCCGCCCGGCAGCTCGTCGCACGCGCTGTGGCGTGGCACGTGCTCGCCGTCAGCTGCGCGGCGGCCGGGGCCGCGCTCCTCCTCGCATCACCGCTGGTGCTCGGGCACGTCTTCGATCGCGTGCTACCTCGAGGTGACTCGACGAAGCTCGCCGTCCTGGCTCTCGTGCTGGTCGGCCTCGGCGCCGTGCAAGCGATGATCCTCCTCGCCCGGGTCGTCGGCGAGGGTGGCGTGCAGCGACGCATCTCACGCCATGTCGGCGAGAAGCTGCTACGCCACTTCGCCACGCTTCCCCAGAGCGTGTACGACACGCGGTGCACTGCCGGATTCGTACTCCGCACCATGACCGCGACCGACGTGGCTCAAGGTCTCGGGCCGAACCTCGTGGCGCTGTGCGCGGACGCTGGGATGGCATCGTTCGCGCTCGTTCTGATCCTGTCCCATTCGATGATGGTCGGTGTGGCAGTCGCCGCATCGCTGCCGTTGTCGTGGCTGATCTGGCACGCCACTCGCCGCCGTGCAACCAACGCCCAACATCACGTGTGGATGACCATGGAACGGTTCACCAGCAGGACCGTCGACACCTTCGTCGAGCTGCGCTCGGTGCGCCTGTCCGGCTCGACCGACCGATTCGTCGGAGGGCTCGTCGACGACTTCGACGCGCTCGCCGAGAGCCAGCGCGCACAACGCATCGCACTTGCCGTTCCGGCTGCGCTGTCGGCGCTGCTCTTCGCCTCGCTCGCAGGGCTGGTCCTGTGGTGGCTGGGTAGCAACGTCATCGCCGGCAACGCGACCGCCGGCGACCTCGTCCTCGTCGTCGGGACGATCAGCCTGTTCCTCGGGCCGGCGCAACAGTTCCCGTCGCACCTGAGCAATCTCACGTTGGCGCTCGACGCGGTGCGCAGGGTCGAAGAGGTTCTCCAGCGTCCGAACGAGATCGACCGCGGCACGCCGGACATGGAGTGGACCGCGAACGGCGCCATCGAGCTGCGGCATGCGTCGCTTCGTCACAGTGGTCGCTCGCACGCGCTCGACGACGTGTCCCTCAGCATCGAACCCGGAGAGGTCGTCGCCTTCGTCGGTGAGACCGGATCAGGCAAGACGTCCGTCGCGAACCTCGTGTGCGGCTTCTACGACCCCGACAGCGGTGACGTTCTCATCGACGGTCGCTCCCATGCCGACGTCACCCACGCGGATTGGCGGCGGCAAGTCGCGGCGGTGTTCCAGGACAGCGGCCTCTTGCAACGCAGCGTGCGCGACAACGTGGCGATGCTGCAGGACGTGCCCGACGACGTCGTGCTGCGATCGCTCGAGGTGACCGACGCCGACGCGTTCGTGCGACAGCTTCGCCACGGCATCCAGTCCCAGGTGTCGCTCGGCGGCGACAACTTCTCAGCCGGCCAGGGACAACGGCTGGCACTGGCCCGTGCGGTCGTACGCGATGCGCCGATCCTCGTGCTCGACGAAGCGACCTGCAACCTGGACTCGCACACCGAGCGCAAGGTCATGGACTCGATCCTCGAGCAGCGACGCGGCAAGACGACGCTCCTGTTCGGCCACCGCCTCAGCGCGCTCGACAGAGCGTCGCGGGTCGTCGTGCTGGCGGGTGGTCGAATCGTCGAAATCGGAACGCTCGACGAGCTCGTCGCGCGCAACGGTGAATTCGTCCGCCTCTTCGACGCCCAACTCGCCCAACGCCGCCGACCTCGTCGGCTGCCGGCTCCGCTGCCACCACCGTCGGCCTGCCACAGCGTCGCCTGACTTCTTCGCGCATTCGCCGCTCACGGTGGGCGCGGACCGCCGGGCGCTCCCGGCCGACCGAACCATCAATCTGGGCGGGATCTCCGCCAATGTGGCTTCCGGGCGGGATCTCTGCCAGCTGCCGTCAGGGAAGCCGCCCAGTTCGAGGACGAGCGCTCGGAATCGGCGTTCGGCGCCCGGCCACCTCGTGTCTTGCGGTGTTGAGAAGCGCCGACTCCGAGGTGCGGCGGACTGTGTGCTCTGCTCGACTCGGGGTGCCTACCTGGCGCCTGGGGCGACGACACCAGACTCATACGCGAGCATCACCAGCTGCGCGCGATCACGGGCGTGGAGCTTGGTGAGCAGCCGGCTGACGTGGCTCTTGACCGTGGCGTGGGATACGAACAGGGCGGTGGCGATCTCCGTGTTGGACAGGCCACGAGCTACGGCGGCGAGAACTTCGGTCTCGCGGGGCGTCAACTGGGTGAGCCCGAGCGCAGCTGTCCCAGCCGCTGCCGTAGGGCAGCGCAGGAACTCTTCGACGAGTCGCCGCGTCACGCTCGGTGCGAGCAGTGCTTCACCGCCGGCGATCACCCGCACGGCGGCGAGCAGGTCGTCGGGCAGCGTGTCCTTGAGCAGGAATCCACTGGCCCCGGCCCGCATCGCCTCGAACACGTACTCATCGAGGTCGAATGTGGTCAGCATGAGGACTCGGGTGAAGGACAATCGCGCGTCACTGGTGATTCGCCGTGTCGCCTCGACCCCATCCATCTGCGGCATCCTGATGTCCATCAGGATGACGTCGGGCCGTTCACGTACTGCCAGCTCGAGTGCAGCGCGTCCGTCGGCGGCCTCGCCGACGACCTCCATGTCCTCAGCTGTGCGGAGTAGGACGACGAACCCTCCGCGCACGAGCGCCTGGTCGTCGGCGACCGCGACGCGGATCACGTCGATCGGATGCGCTCCTCGCAGCGGCGCAAACTCGAGCTCGAGGCGGTCGCCGAGAAGCTGAAACAGTTCCAGCGGTTCGGCGAAGTCGCGGACCCGAAATCGTCCGAGCCGACGCAACTCGCCGGTGGTCGCCATTTGCGCCGAGGCGGCCGAGACCACCACCTGACCGCCCTGGCCGCACGACGCGACCCGCGCCGCCTGGTTGACGGCCAACGATATGTAATCGCCGGTGGCGGACGGCACGGCCTGCCCGGTGTGCACCCCCATCCGCACTCGTACAACCGCGCTTGCAGCCCACCGCTCGACAGCGAGCTGTTGCTGAGCTCGCAAGCAAGCGGCGAGCGCAGAGTCGACGTCGGCGAACACGACGAAGCACCCGTCGCCCTCGGTGTTCACCTCAACCCCTCCCCACGGCCGCCAAGCGTCACGCAGGATCTCGCGGTGGCGCTCAATGACGGTCGCGTACACGGCTTCGCCGAGGCGGGCGCTGAGTGCCGACGATCCCTCGATGTCGGTGAAGCAGAACGTCACCTCGCCGCTTGGGAAGCTCGCCACGGAACCAGCCTCGCGCCGCCCACGACAGCACCAGACGCCTGACAAGCCAGCGCGGCAGTCGATCGACGCATCGGACCCCGACGCAGCCGCCACGTCGGCCCGACGACAGCGCCGCCGGGCGAGCGGTGTTGACTTCGACGACGTTTGTGCCCCCTCCCGTAAGCCGCGGCCCCATGGGTTGTGGTGGTCACGGATGGGAAAGGGCGCGCTGCGCCCGTACTAGCGTCCATTGCTCGCATGACAACGCCGACGGCCCCTGCGATCGGGACGACACGAATGGTCACGCTGGTGCGCCGCCCTGAGTCAGGCGGTCCGGTACCGGAGGACTTCGCCCTCGAGCAGCGACCCCTGCCCGCACTGCAGCCAGGACAGCTGCTCCTGCGCAACATCGTCATGAGCGTCGATCCGTCGATCCGCGGGCGGCTCGAGACGGGCGAGAAGCACTACACCACCAACTTCGAGATCGGACAGCCGCTCGACGGCTCGGCGATCGGCGTGGTGATCGACGCTGTGGGTTCGGCGATCGCAGCCGGGACGGTCGTCCGCCATCGCCTCGGCTGGCGGGAGCATGCAGTTGTCGATGCAGCGGCGGTGAGCGTCGTTGACGTCGACGCTGCACCTGCGGGTGCATGGCTCGGCATCCTTGGCCAGACCGGTTTCACGGCCTACGTCGGTCTCACCCGCATCGCGCAGATGCGTCCGGGCGACGTCGTTTTCGTATCGGCGGCCGCTGGTGCCGTCGGCTCGGCTGCTGGACGTTTCGCAAAGCTCCTTGGAGCGGCGCGTGTGGTCGGAAGCGCCGGAGGCAGCGCGAAGGTGCGCGCCCTTGTCGACGAGCTCGGTTACGACGACGCATTCGACTACCGCGCCGAGGCGGCCGGGGACGCCCTGTCGCGAGTCGCTCCAGATGGCATCGACGTGTACTTCGACAACGTCGGGGGAGCGCAGCTCGTCGCCGCACTCGAGGCGATGCGTCTCGGAGGGCGTGTCGCGCTGTGCGGGATGATCTCTCAGTTCGACGAGTCGAGCGCCACGACGGACATCAACCGCTTGATCGAAGCGGTCCTGCGCCGGGTGACGCTGCGTGGCTTCATCGTGCGCGATCACGAGGAGGCTCGGCCGGAGTTCGAGCAGACCGTGTCCGCGTGGCTCCGCAACGGTGAGGCCGCCGTATTGCAGACCGTCGTGGACGGGATCGAGCACGCCGTCGACGCCTTCCTCGGGATGCTCAAAGGTGACAACGTCGGCAAAGCGCTCGTTCGCCTGGACACGTCCTGGTCAGTGTGATCGCGCTGCGACGCGATCGTCGCATCACCCGAGTGTGTGGGTGCTTCGGTGGCAGGTCAGATCAGTAGGTCGACCGTTCAACCGCCTCGAAGCGGCCGCCCTCTCGCCGCACTTGCCAGGTCCTCACATCCTTGCCGATTCCATCGCTGTCTTTCTCGAAGACGACAACCGCGTCGGCATCGCGCCGCGCTGAGCCGTGAATCGTCACGACCTGGTCAGCGGCGGCAACAGTCATCGCGACGACGGCGTCGGCGACGAAGTCGTCCAACGACTCGGGCGGTCGGCCATTGACCATCGTGACGACATAGGGAACCCCCGACGCCACCTGGTCAACCTTGCTGCGGTCCGCCATCGAGGCCCCCTGTTTCGTCTCCCAGAGCATCCCACAGCTCCACATCCGCGCAGGCGGCGGCGGCACCGAACATCGCCACCGATCGCGAGCAGTGCGGGTCCAGGGACGGAAGGGGCTGCGACCGGCGGCGGCCTCTCATTCGTCCTCCCGGATCGCTAGCGCCTCGCTAGCAGGCTCAGGGGATGGTGGTCGGTACACCCACTCGGGGCACTACCCCATCACTGAAGGACACCACCATGCACACCCCCACCCATCGCCGCGCCGGCCTCCTCGCCGCCTCGGCACTCGGCCTGGCGCTGTTCGGCGCCCTCACCACCAGCTCCGCCGGAGCCCTGCCGAACACGTGCAACGGCCTGCCCGTCACCGACCAGGTGACGGCCGGCGTCACGTTCATCGGCGGCGGGGCCGCCGAGGTGATCCAAGGCACCAGCCAGCGCGACATCATCCTCAGTAGCAGCGGCAACGACACGATCTGCGCCTTGGGTGGCAACGACGAAGTCGATGCCGGCACCGGCGCCGATTGGGTCTCGGGCGGCTCAGGCGACGACGTGCTCGACGGTTTCACCGAGAACGACACCCTGTTCGGCAACGCCGACGAGGACACGCTCAACGGCGGCGACCACGACGACACGCTGCGCGGCGGCGGCGACGACGACATCCTCAACGGCGAGGACGACGACGACGACCTGTTCTGCGGCGGCGGCCTCAACGACGACGCCGATGGCGGCAGCGAGGTCAACGGCGACGCCTTCATCGGCGCCCAGCAGAACGGCGGGTGCGAGTCGTTCACCAACGTGAACCCGTAGTCGCCCGATCCACGACGATGGGCGGGACCGGCGCGGTCCCGCCCACCGTCGCGTCGGAACTACGGGCGAGCAGGTCCATGTAGGCGTCGAGAGCTCTTCGCGTCACGCCGCTCGGCCGGTTACCGGCTAATCGCCGAAAGAGCTGACGAGCGCGACCTCGATTCTGGTTGGCTCCGTTTCCTCCTCCTCCGGTTCGTCCGGAAGGGGTAGCACCTCGTCGATCTCGGCCGTCAGCGATGCTTCCGTGATGAGGACGTGCAGGGAGGGGTCGAGCCGGGCCCACTTGCGGTGCTCCGGATTCTGCGCCGCCAGCCGCAAGAAGTGAAGGGCCGCGCTCGAGGTTTCGGTTGAGCGTGCCGGTCACGGCGATCGGTGAAGGCAGCACGAGGGGCAGCACGTCGCCGACGAAGAACTGGTCGCGTCCGGCGCAGCAAGCACATGCCATGTTGTAGGCGGCTCGGGGCGCGGAGGCGTCGACTCCCCAATCCTCCAACTCGTCCGCAGTGAGCGTGTCGTCGCGCAGAACGTTGTTCAACACTCCAACGCGATTGGCGACCACGACCACGCCGATCCAGGCCAGCGCTGCAGTGCTTCTCGATCCAATCAGGAACTCTCGGATTCCGGGCTGGTTCAGTTCGTCGGCGGTGAAGTCCGGATACGTAGACCGCTCGATCGCATTCGCGAACGGGTACCTGAACCGATTGGGTCCGAGCGTCGACAGGTCGACTTCGCCGGCACGCAGCGCTTGGCGAATCAGCCATTCAAGGCGGTCTCGGGCCACTGCAAGGAGTTGCACGACGTCGGACGCGTTGGGATGAAGCTCGATGAGCTGGAGGTGTGCGGCCGCCATCGTGTAGGCGAGCCGGACACGCAGTGCGTTGTTGAGGCGCGGGTCGTCGCCGAGCCGCTCCAGTGCCTTCATCTCCTGGATCGCCCACCGGTGAGCATGCGCTTGACTTGCCGGCTCCCCTCCCGCGGCGTCGCCGTGAATCATCAGGCTCGCTCGACCGTGGCGGGCAGCGAGATTGCCGTCATCCAAGTCGACACTGTTGGCGAACAGCGCAAGCCGCTGAGAGTCCTCGGTGACATCGCCCGCCACTGCCTGACAGGCGAGGCTCTGCCACGAACTCGCGCCTCCCAACTCGTTTCGTACACCGGGTGACCTGTCAAGGAGTTCGATGACCAGCCACGCGGCAACCGCAGTGGCGAGGAGCGGCCGGTTCGACGGCGTTGCGGTCGTGCCCTGGTCGACGCCGAGCGTCCCTGGATCGATGCGGGCCATCGCCGGTGGGCGCATTGCACGTTTCAGTGAGACGGTGACTCCGACGACATCTCCACCTTCACCGTTCGCTTTCGTCGAGCTATGGAGTTCACCCGTCAAGCGATAGGTGGTTGCGGGGGTGACGGCTCGAGCGACCTTGAGCAGGCCAGCGATGATCTTGTTCGGTGCCAGATCCGCCATCGTGCTCGGCAGGCAGCTCGCCCTGGTCCGTTCCGCTGACCAGTTCGAGGCCACTGGGGCCGCCGGATCCGAGCGTCAAGAACCGCTCACGGACAATCACGGCGAATTCTTTGCCCGCCTTGTCGGGCTCAGGTCCGAACGGGTCGATCACGAGGCGCACCCGTGACGCTTGCAGTAGCACCAAGGCCACCAGGCCTGTCACGGCGACGGTGCCCAAGGCGACGACATTCCACCAGTCCTCGGTCCCCATGCGGCCGGGATCGGTGAGTTCATCCTCAATCCAGACGATCGCGGTGATGAGTGCCACGATCGTGGAGACGAGCGTGAGCTTGTTCGCCCACCCCCGCCACGAACCCCGCTCTTGGAGTTCCCACTTGAGGACCGCACCACCAGCCACCAGGAGCGCTCCCAGCAGGAAGAATCCGTACGCGATCGCCTGCGGCAAGGTTCCGTCGCCAGCCACGAAGTAGAAGGCCATCGCCAGCACGGATCCCCGCACCCAGCAACATCAGCGCCACCGACGCCTGCGCCCAGCGGTCCCACATGGGAAGCAGGCCAAGCAGCTTGACGGCCGCGAGGACCGCCAGAGCGATGACCAAGGCCTGCCCGACGAACTCGGCCAACGGGACGAACAAGTTGTCGACGAGCGAGTCCCACCACGACTCGGCACGCTCCAGGCCGAGCTGCTGCGCATCCTCGGCGTGCTGCAGTTGGATGTCGAGCAATCCGCTTTCACCGCACGCCTTCAGATCCGTGTTCGCCGACTTCGACATCTGGGTCAAGAGCGGCTCGGCGACGTCACGGTCCACGTCGATCAAACGCGTGGCGAGCTCGCAGCGGTCGGTCCCGTCCGCCACTCGTGCGAGCATGAGCCGGACCAACCCTTCCTCAGCGCAGCTCTTGGTGGCTGCGTCAGTCGAGGTGGCGAGACGGGTCAGGACTCGCTCGGCGGCATCCGGATTGGACGCGATCAACGAGGTGGCCTCTGCACACGTACTGGCGGGCGCCGTTGCGCCCGCCTCGAGAGCCTTCGACAGGGCGTCAACCTTCGGGTCGTCGAGAAGGTCGGCGTCCAGTTGCACTGCCTCGTCGAGGGCTGCCTTCCGTTCGGCGTCCGTCAACGCCGAGTCCTCGGCACGCTCAGCGCCGCGCCCGCCTCCGCTTCCCGACGACTCACCGCAGTCGTGACGGCATGGGCG
Source organism: uncultured Acidimicrobiia bacterium (assembly GCA_963774125.1). Classification (GTDB taxonomy): domain Bacteria; phylum Actinomycetota; class Acidimicrobiia; order Acidimicrobiales; family Ilumatobacteraceae; genus JALZMG01. Next base: position 454,837 of record CAVZDR010000005.1, on the reverse strand, counting down.
CACGCTTCAAGCGCTGGGTCTCCGGACGAAAAGCCCTCAACAACTGCAGCCGCCAGGTCAAGCCTGCCCGGCGTCCACGGTCCCAAGGGCGAAGGCACGCACGCGTCAGGTGGCGCCGTCGCACCGGCAGTGGACATCGACCACAGCAACGGACAGAGTCCAACTACAAGCGCAAACCGCCAGCGCACACCGCTCCCTCCACCGTGTTCCCCGCTTCCGGACTATAGGTCGAGCGCGCTCGAGCGCGCCGTACCTCGATGTACGAAGCCATCCACGACTCCTGGCAAACGCGTTGTGCGACGACTAGGTTCCCCGGCCGATGCGGCGGCCATTGACGCTCGGTGTGGTTGCATGCGCAATGACGCTCGGCACGTTGCTGCCGGCCTCGGTCGCGTATGCAGACGGCACGCACGGCATCTGGGAGATCAGCGGAACGACCCCCACCGTGAACGGGTCGTTGCAGTTCGCTGCGTTCGGCTTCCGCGGCGGCTCGTGGTCGACCAATGGCGGCGCTCCGGCGACGCCTGTCGCGGCGTTCCTCAACGCAACCACCCCATACGGCGCCGTCTTCGGGTCGACCCAGGGTTCGAACTACCTCAGCGCCGGGGCATCTTCGGGCGGTCAGCCTTCGACCACGACCATCACGCTCGACAGCCCGTCGCCGCCCAACACGTGGGGCTTCAACCTCGGCGACATCGATGCCGATCAGATGCTCATCCAAGCGACCGGGCCCGGTGGCCCGCTGACGGCAGCCCAACTCGGCTTCCAGGGGACGTTCAACTACTGCACGCCGACCACACCACGCCCGGCGAGCTGCGGGGGCTTGGCACACACCGACGTGCCGACCTGGAACCCTGCGACGTCCACGCTCACCGGCACCGGGACGGACACCCAAGGTGCGTCGGGCTGGTTCCGCCCGACGGTGCCGGTCACGTCGATCACCTTGACCTACTCCGTGCTCACGGGCATCCCGAGCTTCCAGCTCTGGACATCGGTCTTGGTATGGGACATCTCGGGGTCCGTCACGCTCGACACCGGCGGTCCGCCGCCCGCGGGGACGGAGGTGCGGCTGCTCGACGCCAATGGTGCGTTCGTCGACGACATCGTCTTCGGCGGCGATGACGAGGACTACGGATTCGACGGCGTGGCCGCCGCGCCCTACACGGTGCAGGTGATTCCGCCGGCCGGCTACGAGGTCGTCGGAGCCAGCAGTCGACCCGCCGACGCCACCAACGGTGACGTGGCCGACGTCGACTTCGTGCTCCGGCTCACACCGCCGACGACGACGACCACGACCACCACAACAACCACCACCACGACGACGACGACCACGACCACGACCATCCCGTCGACGACGAGCTCGTCGACGTCGACGAGCACGACCGATCCGGGTTCGACGACGACGTCCACCACCAATCCGGGCTCGTCCACGTCGACGAGCTCGTCCACGTCGACGACGGTCGCCCAGGCGACGACGACCACTCGTGGTGGCGGCCGGCTGCCGGCCACCGGTAACAGCGGCTCGAACAGCATCGTGGCGTTCGGCGCGATCCTGGCCGCCTGCGGCGTCGCCTTCTTCCTCGTGGCGCGCCGCTCCCACTGACGAGGCCCGCGAACAGCGGAGCTCAGAGCACGTTGACGTTCGTGCCGAGTTGCACGTAACGCAGCGGCGCCATCTCGCGGATCATGCGCGCACCCAGTTCCTCGGCGTGTTCGAGCAGCTCCGCTTCGTCGATCGTCAGCAGCTTGCCGTCGTGGACGGTGAGCGTTCCGGCCACCATCACGGACTCGGCGTCGGTGCCGACGCCGTAGCGCACGAGCGTCGCCACGGGATCGGTCGACGGTGACAGCCGCACGTTGTTGGCGTCGATCACCGTGATGTCAGCGGCCTTGCCGACCTCGAGCGACCCGATCTCGTTGTCCCACAGCAGCAACTTGGCGGCGTCGATCGTGCCCATCTCAAAGGCATCGAGCGTGGTGAAGCCGTACGGGTCGAACAGCGGCATCGCCGCCTGGTTGTGCATGGTGAACGCGATCCGCATCAGCTTCAGCAGGTCGTTGATGATCGTGTCGCAGCCCAGGCCGACGGTGATCCCCAGCTCGCGCATCAGCGGCACCCGTGTGACGGCCGACATGATGTCGGTGCACACGACGGGGGCGTGGGCCAGCTTGGCGCCGGCTTCGGCCATCAGCCGGATCTCGCGGTCGGTGGTGAGCATGGCGTGGATGGCGACGAGTCGTTCGGTCAGCGCGCCGATCGAAGCGAGGTGTTCGAGCGGGCGATGCCCGAACAGCGACACCGCCAGTTCGATCTCTTCGCGGTCTCGGTTGATGTGGGTCATCACGCCGGTGCCCCACTCCTTGGCCAGCTCGTCGGTGGCCAGGTACCGCTCGTCCGAGCACGACGGCACGCCGAGGTTGTGCACCCACGGCCGCAGCCGGCCCTCACCCTTGGCGAACCACTTGGCGAAGAAGTCCTTCGTGTAGGCGAGGTCGTCGGCCAGCACCTTCGGGTCGTCGCGGTACCACGACCGCTCGGTGATCTGCTCGTAGTTGCCGGCCAGCCGCGACTCGCGGTCCCACATGCCCCGGGCCAGCGCGCAGCGGATGCCGGTCTCCATCACGGTCTCGGCGATCGGTTCCTCGTGGGCGACGGTGCACGTCGTCTCGGTCATCGTGGTGACGCCGGCCCGCATCAGCTGGGCGAAGGCGACCTTGGCGCTGATGCGCACGTCGTCCTCGGACTGGATCGCTTCGGCCGGGATGTAGATGCGGTAGATGTTCGGGAAGTCCTCCACCGTGCTCTCCCGGCACAGCGCCTGCGCCACGTGGTTGTGGCAGTCGATCAGCCCAGGGATGACGTATCGCCGCTCGCCGCCGATCCGCTCTGCGTCCGAGTACCGCTCGCGAAGCGCAGCTGCGCTGCCGATGTCGGCGATGCGATCACCGGCCACCGCGCACGGACCCGTCGGGAATGACCCGCCGATCCGGGTCCATCGTGATGAGCGTGCCCTCGACCAACGTGGTCACTTGCTCGCGCACCGACTCCTCTGAATCGCCCGACATGGCGTGGAATGTAGTGCCGGTCGTCAGCCGCGGCCGGACCGGCCGATGCCGTCCAGCGCCCGCCTGACGAGCTCGGTGAGGGCCCGCCGCCGGTAGTCGCTCGTGGCGTGGATGTCGGTCGTCGGCTCGTCGACGTCCGAGGTTGACGCGGCGCCCGCCAGTTCACACGCCTCAGCTGTCAGCTCGACGCCGCGCACCTGGGCCTCGGCTTCGCTCAGCCGAACGGGGGCGGCGCCCACGCCGAAGGCGGCCAGGCCGACGTCCTCGACCACCGTCCCACCGCCAGCAAAACGCACGCTCGCCGCGACGCCGACCACGGCGAAGTCGCCGTGCCGCGGAGCGACCTCCAGGCAGGCCGCAAGAGATCTGTCGGCGACGGGGAAACGCACGCCGGTGAGGATCTCGTCGGCTTCGACCGGCGTCGTGAACGGTCCCTCGAAGAACGTCGCCGCCGGGACGCCCCGCGACCCTCGCGCGCTCGTCAGCTCGAGCGTCGCGTCGAGTGCAACAGCAACTGCGGGAAGCTCGGCGGCCGGATCGGCATGGGCGATGCTGCCGCCGATCGTGCCGCGGTTGCGGTTCTGGATGTGTCCGATCCACGGCAGCGCCTCATGGAGCAGGGGACAGCCGGCTCGCACCTCGGCCGAGCGCTCGGCCTTCCGCTGACGCACCATCGCCCCGACGCGCAGCTCGTTGCCCTCACGAGACAGTGTCTGCAGCTCCGACACCAACTCGAGATCGACGAGGATCGCCGGCTGGGCCAGACGGAAGTTCATCGCCGGGATCAGGCTCTGTCCGCCCGCCAGCGGCTTGGCCTCATCTCCGTGCGAGGCCAGCGCAGCGAGGACCGCTTCCAGCGAGTCGGGGCGGAGGTAGCGGAACTTCGGTGGCTTCACGACGCGGCGCCCGCCGCGTGGATCGCCGCTAGGACGCTCGACGGCGTGATCGGCGTCTCGACGATGTCGACGTCGAACTCCGCCAGCGCGTCGGACACCGCGTTGCCGATCGCCGCAGCCGGCCCGATCGTGCCGGACTCGCCGACGCCCTTCACGCCGAGCGCCGTCGTCGCCGACGGTGTCTCCAAGTGCTCGATCGTCATGGGCGGGATCTCGAGACTCGTCGGGACGATGTAGTCCATGAAGGAGGCGCTCAGCGGTTGCCCGGCCTCGTCGTACACGACGTGCTCGTACAGCGCACCGGCGATGCCCTGCGCTACGCCGCCGGTCGTCTGGCCCTCGACGATCTGCGGGTTGATCACGGTGCCGCAGTCGTGCACGACGACGTAGTCGACCACCTCGATGGCGCCGGTCGTGATGTCGACCTTGACCACCGCGGCATGGCTGGCATTGGACCAAGCAGCGGCGACGTTCATCCGGCCGTGCTCGTCCGGTTCGGTGTCGATACCAGGCGGTTCGTACGTGGCCGTCGCCTCGAGCCCGGGGTCGACGCCCTCGGGCAGCAGCTCGGTGCGGACGTACGCGGCGATCGCGACGTCGCGCATGGTGACCGACGGCTCGTCGCTGCCGCGGACGTGCAACTTGCCAGCCGTGACGACGATGTCCTCAGGGTTGGCCTCCAGCAGCCCGGCGGCGATCAGCTTCGCCTTCGTCACGACGATCTCCGCCGCCTTGACCACCGAGCCGCTGGTCACGATGGCGCCCCGACCACCCCACGCGCCGAGGCCATAGGGCGACAGGTCCGTGTCGCCGCAGACGACGCTGATCTCGTCGATCAAGATCCCGAGCGCGTCGGCGGCGATTGCGGCGGTCGTGCTCTGGATGCCCTGGCCGATGGCCTGCACGCCGATCCCGACGAGCGCGCTGCCGTCGGGCTGGATCCGTACCAGCGCGGAGTCGTACGACTGCCAGAAGCCCGTTGTCCCGTAATACGAGGGGCCGGTCGGCTCGACGAACGAGGCGAAGCCGACGCCGACGCGAATGCGTGGATCACCCATGTGCAAGGCACGCGCCGCCACCAGCGCCTTGTCGCCGAGCTCGACCGCACGGTCGAACGCCTGACGATGGCTGCCGAGACCGAGGCGCCCGCCCGACGGCGTCACGAAGGAGCCGTCGCCAACGGCCGGCAACATGGCGCGCCGGCTGTCACGCGGGTCGACACCCGCCAGCCTCGCCACCTTGTCGACAGTTCGCTCCATGGCGAAGATCGCTTCCGGGGATCCGAAGCCGCGGTACGCGCCCGACGGCGTCTTGTTCGTGACGACGCACGCCGCCGACACCTCGGTCACGGGGATGTGGTACGCGCCCGTCAGGCAACCCTGCGACACGAGCGTCGTCGAGGTGCCGGGGATGAACACCTCACCCGAGCCGACGTTGGTGGCGACGTTCCCGCGCAACGCAACGATGCGACCGGAGCTGTCATAGGCCGCCTCCACGTCCATCCGCTGCTCCCGGGCGTGGATCGACGTCATGAGGTGCTCGGCGCGGTCCTCGATCCAACGCACCGGCCGGCCGAGGCGCATCGAGAGCCAGGGAACGACGAGGTCCTCCGGGTACTGGTGCAGCTTGCAGCCGAACCCGCCGCCGACGCTCGGCACGATCACCCGTATGTTGGACTCGCGCAGCCCGAGCATCATCGACAGCGTCGTGCGCAGGATGTACGGGCTCTGCGTCGACGCCCACACGGTCAGCCGACCGTTCTGGTAGTCGGCGACGATGCCGCGAGTCTCCATCGGGCTCGGTGACTGCCGCTGCATGCGGAACGTCGTGCGGACGACCTCGTGCTCGGCGAAGACCCGGTCGACGTCCGGTTGGCTGACCGGGAGGTCCATCAGCTTGTTGTCGGGCCACTCGTCGTACAGCCGAGGGGCGTCGACCGCCAGCGCGTCGTCCACCGACACGAGCACGGGCAGCTCGTCGTACTCCACCATGACAAGTGCCGCGCCGTCCTCGGCGGCGTAGCGATCATCAGCCACGACCGTGGCGACCGGCATGCCGACGTAGCGGACCCGGTCACGGGCAAGTGGGAACGAGTCGACGTCCTTCATCCACGGGACGAGGTGCGGGTAGCGAGTGACGCCGGCGAGATCCGCGGCGGTGACCACGTCGACGACGCCCGGCTCGGCGCGGGCCTCGTCGGCATCGATGCCCGTGATCCGGGCGTGGGCCAGCGTGCTGCGCACGAACGCCGCCTCGACGATCCCGGGCAACGTGATGTCGGCGATGAACTGGGCGCGGCCAGCGAGCAGCGGGCCGTCCTCGGTTCTGGCGACTCGGGAACCGACGTACGTCATGGGCGTTGCCAGGCGTCGTGCACCGCCTGCACGATCTGCTGGTAGCCGGTGCAGCGGCACAGGTTGCCCGACAACAGCTGGCGCACGGCGTGCTCGTCGGGCCACTCGTCGGGATCGGCGGACGCCAACGTCACGAGGAAGCCGGGCGTGCAGAACCCGCACTGCAGGGCGTGGTGACGGTGGAACGCCTGCTGCATCTCCGTCAGCTCGCCGTCGCTCGACAGGCCCTCGACCGTCGTGACCTGCTTCCCGTCCGCCTGCACCGCAAGCATGATGCACGCCCGCACCGCTCCGCCGTCGACGTCGACGGTGCAGGCCCCGCAGACCCCGTGCTCGCAGCCGACGTGCGTGCCGGTCAGGCGAAGGTCGTCACGGAGGAAGTCCGACAGCAGCTGGCGGACGGGCACCGTCCGCCGCACGGTCCGTCCGTTGACGACGAGCTCGATCGGGAGCGTGTCGACCGGCTCGACGACCGCCTGCGCTTCACCCATTCGTTGATGCTCGCGCCACGTCGAAGAGCCACCGGCGGTACTCGATCGACAAGCGGTCCGCGCCCCGTACGTAGAGCTCGGCGGTCATGTCGAACGGCAGCTCCTCGGGTGTCTGCGACTCCGAGATGACGCGATCTGCTTCGGCGATCTCCTGCTGGAACCTGATGAAACGCTCGTCGTCCTCGTCGAGGGCGAAGTTGCGGGCGTTGAACGTGAAGCTGCGGCAGTGCTTCTGGCTGATCGGCGAGCAGGCCATGAACAGCACGAACGTGTTCCCTCCCGGCAGCTGCTGCTGCAGCCACACCGTGAACGGCAGCGGCACCCGGTAGTTCCGGCGACCGGGCACCTTGGCGTTGGCGCTCTCGAGCTCCAGGGTCTCCGTCTTGTCCGTCGAGGCCGGCTCGTCGACCGTGATCGTGGTGCGCAGCTCGGCGCCCTCGCGCCACACCTCGTGGTCCGGCACCTCCGGATCGTCGCGACTGGCCAGCACGCCATCGTGCACCCACGCGAAGTGGGCGAAGTCCACGAAGTTCTCGGTGCGCCGCGCCGCGCCGGTGTGCCAGTCGTACGCCGGCACGACGGCGATGCGGTACGACGGGTCTTCGAACTCGGGGAACTCCGGGATCGGGAACGCGGGCTGGGGGTCCAGGCTGACGTAGATCAGCCCGTTGCGCTCCGCCGCCAGGTGCTGCTGCAGTCGCGCGTTGGGCGGGATCTTCGTGCCGAACCGGGAGGGAATGCTCGTGCACACGCCGTCGGGTCCGTACGTCCAGCCGTGGTAGGGGCAACGGAGGATGACCTCGTCCTCGACCCAACCCAACGAGACGGCGGTGCCGCGGTGGGCGCACCGATCGGTGAACGCCCGCACCTCACCGGCCAAGCGGACGACGACGATCCGCTCATCGAGGAGCGTCACCTGCTGGGGGTCGTCCCCCAGCTCGCTGGCGTAGAGCACCGGGTGCCAGTAGCGGCGCAGCGAGCGGTAGAGGCGTTCCTCGCCGCCGACGGTCCAGTCGATCGCGGTCACTTCTTGGGTGGTCATAGGCGTCCCTCGCTCGTGAGACTGTCCAGGAGCCGCGCCGCGTTCGCACGCGCGCCAGCGGAGATGCGGATGCGGGCGGCGTTGAACGCCGGCCCTCGGGTGGCGTCGATCGCGACGCGCGACGTGGAACCGTCCGGAGTCGACGATGGATCGAGGGCGCTGCCTGGCAGCCGCTCCACGATCATGATGTCCTCGGCCGGCTGGAAGCGGGTGGCGAGCGCCCACAGCACCTCGCTGTCGTCGGTGAGGTCGACGTCGTCGTCCACGGCGATGACGGTCTTGAGGTACGGGTCCCAGCCGAGCAGGCCGAGCATCGCCTGGCGGGCCTCGCCGGGGCGGCGCTGCCGTACGCCGAGGTAGCAGTGGAAGTGCGTGCCCGAGCGCGGGTAGTGCACGTCGACGACGCAGGGGAACCGCTCTTTCAGGCGCTCGATCATCTCGGACTCGCGCGGCACGCGGGCGAGGTTGAGGTGCTCGTCCGAGTTGCCGCCGACGACGTCGACCCAGAGCGCATCGCGCCGGTGCAGCACCGCTTGCACGTCGAGGCGGCTGTGCGTCGAGCGGTCCGACGAGTAGCCGGTGAACTCGCCGAACGGCCCTTCCTCGGCGCGCTGCTGGGGGTCGATGACGCCCTCGAGGACGTACTCGGCGCTGGCCGGGACCCGCAGGCCGTGCACCGGTGTGCGGACAACTTCCAAGCTCTCGCCGAGCAAACCGCCGGCGATCTCGCGCTCGTCGACGTGGTACGGCACGCGTGCCGACGCCGCCAGCATGAACAACGGATGGGCGCCGAGCACCACCGCCACCGGCAGCACGGTGTTCATGTCGGCTGCGCTCTGGAGCATGCGCCAGATGTCGCCGCGGGAGTGCAGGCTCGTCCCCAACGTGTTCGGTGACAGCACGACGGCGCGGTGGTAGCTGAGGTTGCCGACGCCACTCACCGGGTCCTCGCCGACCACGACGCCGTTCGTGATGTAGGGCCCGAGGTCCGACTCGAAGTGGGTGATCAGCGGCAACGCCGTGAGGTCGACGTCGTCACCGAGCGCGACCTCGTCGAGCACGGGCCCCGTCTCGACCTCGCGGATCGGCCGGGCCTGCCTGGCGCAGCGCTGGTACGCCTGGTGCAGCTCGCCCAGATCCGCGCCGAGCCAGCGCGCGATCCGCGGCCCGCGACGCGAACAGGTTCGTCACGAGCGGCGTGCTCCGACCGTCCACGTCGTTGCACCACACGACCGGCTGCTGATCGCGCGCCGCCAGTTCCCACACCAGCGCAGTGACGTCCTGGTCGGCCGAGACGTGCTCGTCGACGACGAGCACGTCCTCGGGGTGCTGCTGGCGATAGCTCGCCAGGCAGTCGTGGAGGTCCTGGGACGGGCTCACGGTGGAGGGGGACGTCGTCGTCACGCGTCGTCGTCGCTCGGAGTCGTCCAGCGCCGGAACAGCTCGTGCTCGATGCCGAACTGGTCGAGCACCTTGCCCGTTGCGTGCTTGAGCAGATCGTCGATGGACGTGGGTCGCTGGTAGAAACCCGGCACCGGCGGCAGGATCGTGGCCCCGGCTTCCGTCACGGCGACCATGTTGCGCAGGTGGATGAGGCTGAGCGGGGTCTCGCGCGGCACGAGCACGAGCAGCCGGCGCTCCTTCAACGTGACGTCGGCGGCGCGGGCGAGCAGGTTGTCGCTGAGCCCGTGGGCGATCGCCGCCAGCGTGTGCATCGAGCACGGCACCACGACCATCCCCATCGTGAGGAAGGATCCCGACGAGATCGACGCGGCGAGGTCGCCGGGATCGTGGACCACGTCGGCCAACTCCTCGACGTCGACGACCTTGAGATCGGTCTCCAGCTCGATCGTGCGATGCGCCCCGGTCGACAGCACGAGGTGCGTCTCGATGCCCGGAAGCTCCCGGAGCGCGCGCAGCAGTGCGATGCCGTAGTGCGGCGCGCTCGAGCCGCTGATGCCGACGACGAGGCGCCGAGGCACCGTGACGATGGTTCGCTCGCTTCGCTCGCTCACACCGACACGGGACCGGCCGAACCGGCCGCCAGGCGGGCCTCCGCCTCCTCGACGCTGGCCGGTGGCGGCGTGCCCTCGATCCCGACGAGCTTTGCGATGTTGTTGCCCATGTAGCCCTCGAGCACCTCCTCGCTCACGTTGAGGCCCTGCGGCGGCGGCGTGCACAACACCTCGAGCTGGCGCAGCCACATGCCCGGCTCGTTCGGTGGCGAGTCGGTGCCGAACACGAGGCGATCCTCCGGCATCTCCTTGGCGAACTCGACGATGCGCGACTGCAGCAACCAGCCGGACTCGCCGTACACGTTCGGGCTGTCGAGGATCATCCACAGCGCCTCGAAGCAGTAGACGCCGCCGGTCTGCACGCCGAAGTGGCCGATGATGAAGTTGAGGTTCTTGAACTCGCGGATGATCGGGTAGAACTGCGTCGGGATGCTGTACGGGCCGTCGCCCGTGTGCAGCAGCACGATCACGCCGAGCTCGTCGGCCTTTTGCAGCGCCGGGCGCAGCCAGTCGAGGGCGCGGTCGGGTCGGTACGCGTGCATGTTGGCGTGCAGCTTCATCATCTTGTAGCCGTACTCCTTCACGTGGAACTCGAGCTCGGCCGCCCCGTTCTCGGGCCCGAACCGCGGGTTGTACGTGAAGTTGCCGATGAAGCGATCGGGATACGTCTGGACGAGGTGCGTGATGTACGCCATGTAGTCCCGGATGCCCTCCCGCCCCGAGCGGTCACCGTCGCGCCACGCGGTGTTGCCCGGCGGTGGCTGGATGAAGCCCATGTCGATGCGCCGTGGCTTGCCGTTGATCATGAACGGACCGTCCATCATCGCGAGGAGTCGCTCGCCGGTGAAGGGTTCGCCGGTATGGCGCCACGCCTCGTCGACCTTGTTCGTCGGATGGAGGTGGGTATCGATGATCATGTGGTCGTCTCCTCAGGGATGAAGTCGGCGGGGCGGACTGGGACGCGTGGAAGGTCGAGACCGGTCGCGTTGCGAAGGGCGTTCATGATCGCCGGTGTCGACGACAGGGTCGGCGGCTCACCGACACCGTTGAGGCCGTACGGCGAGTCCGGGTGGGGGTACTCGAACACCTTCATGTTCACGGGAGGCATGTCGAGGATGGTCGGGATGAGGTAATCGGTGAACGACGGGTTGCGGATGCGGCCGTCGACGATCTGGACCTCCTCCATGAGCGCCAACCCGAGGCCCTGGGCGGACCCACCCTCGATCTGGCCCTCGACGGCGATCGGATTGATGGCCTTGCCCACGTCCTGGGCGGTGGCCAGCTCGACGACGCGGACGAGACCGAGCTCCGTGTCGACGTCGACGACGGCGCGGTGCGCGGCGTAGGCGAACGCGATGTGCGCGTCGCCCTGCCCTCGCTCGTCATCGATCCTCCCGGTCGGGCGATGGTGGTACTCGCACTCCTCGTCGACGACGTCGTCGCCGAGGACGTCGGCCAGCGCAACGTTCACCGTGATGTCGTCGGCATCCCAGACGCGGCCGTCGCGCAGGACGAGCGACGCCGCCGGTCGATCCAACTGCTCGGCGGCGCGAGTGAAGACGGCGCTGCGCACTGCCTCGCACGCCGCGAGCACCGCACCACCGGTCATCCACGTCTGGCGCGAGGCGGACGTCGACCCGGAGTCGCCGATCGAGGTGTCGGCCTGCTGGACCACGACCTGCTCCACACCGAGCTCGGTGCGCACGATCTGCGCCATCACGGTGGTGAGGCCCTGCCCGCACTCCGCGGCGGCGCTGTGGACGTCGGCGACGGGGGTGCCGTTGAGGGCCCGCAACCGGACGCGAGCGGTCCCGAAGTCGTCGACGCCGCCCGAGTAGCCGATCGCCTTCATGCCGAGCGCATAGCCGACCCCGCGCCGGATGCCCTCGCCGTGGGTGACGTTGCCGAGCCCGCCGGGAAGCGTCCGCAGGTCGAGCTCGCCGCCATCGCGCTCGGCGGGCAGCGGCAGGTCGCGCAGATGCTCGAGCAGCTCGCGCAACGGCGTTGGTCCGTCAACGGCCTGGCCAGTCGGGAGTACGGCGCCCTCGACGAGCGCGTTGCGCAGTCGCAGCTCCAGGGGGTCGATGCCCACTGCGGCAGCGAGCCGGTCGATCGCCGACTCGATGGCGTAGCAGGCCTGCACGGCGCCGAAGCCGCGGATCGCACCGCACGGGGGGTTGTTCGTGAACACCGCATAGCCGTCGATGCGCACGTCGGGAACCTGGTAGGCGCCGGCGGCGAAGTAGCAGGCGTTGGCGATGACGACGTTGGAAGTCGACGTGTAGGCGCCCCCGTCGAGGAGCAGCCGCACGTTGGAGAACACGATCAGACCGTCGTTCGTCGCGCCGAGCTCGACGCGGGCCCGCGCTGGGTGGCGGCGGACGTGTCCGAAGAACGACTCCTCGCGGTTGTAGACCATCCGCACGGGCCGCCCGGTGCGCAGGGCGAGCATGCAGGCGTGGACGTGCATCGACAAGTCCTCGCGGCCACCGAAGGCTCCACCGACACCGCCGAGCGACAGGCGCACCATCGCCGGTGGCAGGCCCAAGGTCGACGCCACTTGGGTCTGGTCGAGGTGAAGCCATTGCGCAGCGACGTACAGGTCGACACCGCCGTCGCCGTCGGGGACGGCGAGCCCCGACTCGGGACCGAGGAACGCTGGGTCCTGCGTTCCGACCTCGAAGTCCGCTTCGATGACGACGTCAGCACGTCGGCGCGCCTCATCCGTGTCGCCGTGGCGGATGCGCACGTGGCGCACGAGGTTGCCGCCAGGGTGGACGGCACCGCCATCCCCAGCGAGGGCGAGCTCGGGGTCGACGACGGGCTGCAGCTCCTCGTACACCACGACGATCTCGTCGAGGGCGCGACGGGCGATCTCGGGATGGTCGGCGGCGACGACGGCGACGGCCTCACCCTGGTAGCGCACCTCGTCGAAGGCGAGCACGGGTTGATCGGCGACCTTCATGCCGTAGGTCTTCTCGCCGGGGACGTCCTCGTGGGTGAGCACCGCGGCCACACCCGGGATCGTCAGCGCCCGCGTCGTGTCCACGCTGAGGATGCGGGCGCGTGGAAATGGGCTGCGCAGCGTGGCGCCCCACAGCGCGCCCGACAGATGGAGGTCGGAGGAGTAGGCGAAGTTGCCGGTGACCTTGAGCGTGCCGTCGGGCCGCGACGCCGAGTCACCGACGCCGCCGGTCTGTCCGGTGCCGGCTGCCGGGCGTTCGGTCTCGATCGTGCTCATGCGTTCGTCAGCTCGGCTGCTGCCGGCGCCTCGACCCGGGCGAGGAGGTTGGAGATGTGCTGGCGGGCGGCCCGTTCGGCGCCGTCGGGATCACGTGCGGCCATCGCGACGAAGATCGCCTGATGCTCGTCGAGAGCGTCCCGGGTGTTGCGCTTGGCGCGCCACAGCGTGAAGCGGGAGAGGTGGGCGCGTCCCTGGATCCGGCTGAGGGTCATGCTCAGCTCAGTGTTGGCGGCCGCCTCGCGGATGATGCTGTGGAAGCGGGTGTCGAGCTCGACGTTGGCATCCTCGTCGCCGGCCTCGACGACGACAGCGTGCTCGTTGAGCACCGCCCGCAGCGAGCGCAGCTGCTCGTCGGTCGCCCGCTCGGTGGCCAGGCGGGCGGCCAATCCTTCGAGTGCCTGGCGCACCTCCAGCAGCCCGCGGAAGTCCTCGGGCTTCAGCTCGCTCACGATCGCGCCCCGATGCGGCACGTTGGCGGCGAGGCCGTCGTAGATCAGGCGCTGCACGGCCTCCCGCACCGGGCTGCGGCTGATGTTCATGCGGCGTGCCAGCTCGGGCACGCTGAGCGCGTCGCCGGCGACGAGCTGGTTGCGCAGGATGGCGCGGCGGAGCTGGCGGTAGGCGCGGTCGGCGAGGAGGTCGCCGGGCTCCAACGCCTGCAACCCGACGAGATCAGCCATGACTGCCCCCGGTCGGAGTGAGCTCCGGTGCCTTGCAGGCGATGAGCCCCTGCTCCAGCGTCTCGCGCTGAAGGTTCTTGCCGATGAACACCACCCGGCTGTCGCGGTGCCGGTCACCCCACGGCTCGATGGCATAGATCTCGAACAGCTGGTGCACGCCCTGCAGTGCGACCTTGTGGGACTCGCCCGACAGGGCGACGATCCCCTTCCACCGCAGCAGGTCGGGCCCGAAGTCCGCGGCGGTCCGCTCGGCGAAGGCCCGCAGCAGGTCGCCGTCGAGTTCCCCGGGCACCCGGACCGTCACCGACATGACGTCGGGGTCGTGGGAGTGGTGGTAGTGCGTGTCGAGGAAGCCGGGGTCGGTCGCCGCGCGCTTCGAGAGCTCGAACGCCTCGATGCCGAGGATGGAGTCGAGGTTGACCTCGGCATAGCTCGACATGGCGATCTCGGCCCGCTCGTTGAGCCGCGCGATGCGTTGGCGGATCCGCTCGACATCTACGGGGTCGACGAGGTCGACCTTGTTGATGATGATGCGGTCGGCGCTGACGATCTGATCCACGGCCTGGTTGTCGATGCCGTCGTAGCGCACGTCGTCGAGGTGCTGCTCGATGTGCTTGGCGTCGACGAGGGAGACGATGGCATCGAGCGCGACCTGCTCCAGCACGGGATCGTCGAGGAAGAAGGCCTGGGCGATGGGCATCGGGTCGGCGAGCCCGCTGGCCTCGATCAGGATGTAGTCGACACGGTCGACGAGCTTGCGGATCACGTCGAGCAGGTCCGTGCGCACGGACGTGACGCAGCAGATGCAGCCGTTGCTCATCTCGATGATCTCCTCGTCGGACCGCACCACGAGGTCCGAATCGATGTCGACCTCACCGAACTCGTTCTCGATCACGGCGATGCGCCGGCCGTGCTGCTCGCGCAGGATGTAGTTGAGCAGCGTGGTCTTCCCCGAGCCGAGGAAGCCGGTGAGGATCGTGACCGGCACGCTCATTGCGTTCCCCGGCCACGCAGGCCGTCATTGCGTTCCCCGGCCACGCAGGCCGGGCGTGGACGCTCCCTCCGCTGGCGCTCCGGTCGCTCGCATCGGATCGAGGTTGCGCTCGCTCGCTCGCATCCGCATCGGGAGATCCGTTCGCTCTTCAAGCTCATCCCTCGTTGCCTCCCGACGACGTCGAGGCCAGGCGCACCGCATCGAGGATCTTCTGGTAGCCCGTGCAACGGCAGAGGTTGCCGGCCAGCGCCTCGCGGACCGACTCCTCGCGGGGCGCCGCCTCTCGTCGCAGCAGCTCGTGGACGGCGACGATCAGCCCTGGCGTGCAGAAACCGCATTGGACCGCGCCGGCGTCGAGGAACGCCTGCTGCACGGGGTGGAGGTCGTCGCCCTCGGCGAGACCTTCGATGGTGACGATCGACGTGCCGTCGGCCTGCCCGGCAGCGACCAGGCACGAGCACACGAGGACGTCGTCCATCAGCACCGAGCACGACCCGCACTCGCCTTGCTCGCAGGCGTTCTTCGAACCCCGCAGCTCGAGGCGCTCGCGCAGGACGTAGAGCAGGCTCTCGCACCCCCACACGTCGTCGACCTCGTGGTCGCGACCGTTGACCGTCAGCCGGAGCCTCATCGGTTCGCCTCCCCGAGCGGGCCCCACACCCAGCCGAGGCAGCGGCGGGCGAGCACCCCGAGCGCGTGCCGCCGGTAGCGGGCGGTTCCCCGAACGTCGTCAATCGGGCTCGCTGCGGCAGCCACGAGCTCACCGAAGCGGGCGGCCACAGCGGGGTCGAGCGGGCCCGGGTCATCCCACCGCCCGTCGATCGCGTCGGTGATCAGCGCTTCGGCCTCGTTCGCCCGCAGGGGCGTCGGCCCAGCCGACCCGATGCCCGTGCCGATGCGCCGGTCGCCACGGTCGACACACAGCGCGAAGGACGTCGTGGCGATGACCATCGCATTGCGCGGGCCGATCTTGGAGAACTGCTGCGGCCCGTCGGCGACCGGGATGCGGACGGCGCGGATCAGCTCGTCGGGTGCGAGCACGCAGCGCTTCGGGCCGACGAAGTACTCGTCGATCGGCACGAGGCGCTGCCCGCTCGGTCCCTCGAGCTCGACGACGGCGCGAGTCGCCAGCAGTGGTGGGTGGGCGTCGCCGGCGGGGGAGGCGGTGCCGAGGTTGCCGCCGACGGTTCCTCGGTTGCGGATCTGTGGTGACCCGACGGTCCGTGACGCCATGGCGAGGCTCGGAGTGAGGTCCGCCAGCTCCTCGACGATCCGCGTGTAGCTGAGGCCCGCCCCGAGACGCACGAGGGGGCGGTTTCCATCGGCGGCTTCGAGCAGCTCCCACGTCGCCAACTCGGGGATCTGCGAGAGGTCGAGCAGCCCGACCGGCCGGCGGCGGTCGAAGTTGATCTCCACCATCACGTCGGTGCCGCCGTTGATGGGCAGTGCCTCGGGCTGGGCGGCTCTCAGCTCGAGCGCCTCGGCCCACGTCGTCGGGCGAAGGGTCGCCGTCGCTTGCACTACTTCCTCCACATTACATGCAATGTGCAGCAGCCGTCAGTCACGGAGCCTCCCCGGCGAGCTCGTAGAGCCACTTGCGATATTCGATCGAAACGCGATCAGCGTCGCGGATGTGCAGCTCCGCCGTGAGGTCGAACGGCAGCTCCTCGGGACGCTGGCCCTCGACGACGGGCTTGTCGGCAGCGATGACCTCCTCGTTGAACGACAGCACGTCGCGGTCGCCCTCGGCGGTCAGCCCGTAGTTGCGGGCGATCAACGTGAACGTCCGGGTCAGCTTCGGTCCGAGCGGCGAGAACGCCCAGAACAGGACGTACTTCTTGCCGTCCGGGAAGCACTGCTCGTTGAGCGCGCTGAACGGCATGAACAGGCGGTAGCGCTTCTCTGCCGTGATCTTCTCCTCGGACAGGCCGAGGTTGGCGTTCTTCTGGGTGTCGCTCGGCTCCTCGAACTCGATCTCGACCCGGATCTCTCCGCCCGCCCGGCGGACCTCGTGCCGGGGGACCTCCGGACGATCGCGAGATCCGAGCAGACCTTCGTGCAGCCAGGCGAAGTGGGCGAAGTCGACGACGTTCTCGAACCGACGCGGTGCCGAGCAGCGCCAGTCGTACGCCTCGACCTCGAGCACCGCGGAACTCCGGATCGTCGTAATGGACGAGCTCCGGCAGCCCGAAGCGCGGCTCGTCCTCCAGGCAGACCCACACGAGCCCGTAGCGCTCCGCCGCCTGGTAGCGGCGCAGGCGGGCCCGGCCTGGGATGCGCCCGTCCTTGACCGAGGGGATCTCCGTGCACACCCCCGAGCAGTCGTACGCCCAGCCGTGGTAGGCGCAGCGCAACCGGTCGTTGTCGACGAAGCCGAGCGACAGCGGTGTGCCTCGGTGGACGCACAGGTCATAGAAAGCGCACACGTCGCCGCCGAGCCGCACGAGCACCACCTCGTGATCGAGCAGGCGGACGTTCATCGGCCCGGTGCCGAGTTCCGACGAGTAGGCGACGGGATGCCAGTACTGGCGGAACGACTCGTACAGCCGTGCCGAGCCGGCGTCGGTGGTCTCGATCAGCGTCATCGCTCCTCCCGGAAGTAGGGCCGCGCCAGCGAAGCAGGTGCGGAGCCTCCCCTCGAGCGAGCGATCGAGCTCAGGAGCACGGCGGCGATCGCGAGGAGGAATGGGATCATGCTGAGGAGCTGCGGGGAGATGCTCACGTTGAGGATCTGCAGCGTCAGCCCGAGGCGTGTCGCCGCGCCGAAGACATACGCGGCCAGCAGTGCCCGCCACGGACGCCACCGGGCGATGATCACGATGGCGATGGCGATCCAACCGGCTCCGGCGGTGATCTCGTCCTGCCACGACGGGATCAGCGCGAGCGTGAAGTACGCGCCGCCGAATCCGGCGGCGGCGCCGCCGATGAGCACGTGCGCGTAACGCACCGCGGCGACGCGCACGCCCGCGGCATCGGCGCTGGCAGGATCCTCACCGACGGCGCGGGTGGCCAAGCCGGTCCGGGTCTTGAACAGGTACCAGCTGGCGAGCGCAGCGAAGATCCACGTGACGTACACGACGAAGTCGTGGCCCAACAGGATCGGCCCGACCACCGGCCAGTCGGCGGGTCCGCTGTCCAGGAACGGCGTGATCGTCGCGCTGGCCGACTGTCCGTGCAGCGGAGGGTCGCCGGTGCGGCCGATGAAGCTCGACAACCCGATGCCGAACAGCACGACGCCGAGCCCGGTCACGATCTGGCTCACGCGCAGCGTGATGCTCATCAGCGCGACGACCGCCGACATCACCGCGCCGGCGGCGATGGCGACGAGGATGGCGAGCCACACGCTGCCGGTCTGCACGGACGTCCAGAACGCGGCAACCGCGCCGACGAGCATCATCCCCTCGATGCCGAGGTTCAGCACGCCCGAGCGCTCGGCCAGGATCTCGCCGATGGCGGCGAGGGCGAGCGGCGTCCCGAAGAGGATGCCGGAGACGATGAGCGTGACGACGGTCGAGTCGTTCACACGGCCACCGCCTCTTCGTGCTTCTCGACGCCGTGCCGTGCGACCCGTTTGAACCGATAGGTGGTGAAGAACTCACCAGCGGCGACGAAGAGCAGGATCGTGCCCTGCACCATCACCACAGCGGGTGCCGGCACACCGATGGATTGCAGCTCAGGACCAGAGACCGTCACGCCGGCGACGAACACCGCCGTCGGGAGCACGGCGAGCAGGTTGAAGCGAGCCATCGCGGCGACGAGGATCCCGGAGAAACCGAGGCCGATCGTCAGGCCACGTGGCTCGAAGGAGCCGAGCGGACCGGCGACGAGCACCGCCCCGGCGAGCCCGGCCAGCGCGCCGGACAGGAAGAACGTCTCGATGATCTTGCGGCGGATGTTCAGCCCCGCGTAGCGCGCCGCGCCGCGGGAGTCGCCGATGACCTGGAACTCGAAGCCCCAACGCGTGCGGCGCAGCGCCCACCACCCGATGATCCCGGCGCCGACGCCCACGAGCACGCCGATGTCGAGACGGTCGAGGAGGTGCGGCAGGTCGAACACGTCGGGCAGGAAGCGGCCTTGCGGGAACGAGGAGGTGACCGGATCTCGCCACGCGCTCGAGCTGCCGAACACGAGGTAGTTGATGAGGTTGAGCGCGACGAAGTTGAACATCAGCGTCATCACGATCTCGTCGGTGCCCCAGACGGCGCGTGGAACGCCGGCCAAGAGGGCGTACAGCCCGCCGCCGACGGCTCCGCCGATCAGCAGCAGACCGATTGCCGGTGCTGCCGGCAGCGAGTCGCCGACCGCGAAGGCGATGCCCGATGACACGACAGCGCCGAGGTAGAGCTGGCCCTCCCCGCCGATGTTCCAGAGCTGGAGCCGGAAGGCAAGCGCCGCTGCCAGTCCTGTGAGGATGAGTGGGGTCGCCTGGACGAGCGTCTCCGTGATCGCGAAGCGGGACCCGAAGGCCGTCTCGAGCATCGTGCGGTAGACCTCGATGGGGTCGTATCCACCAAGGGCGAGGAACCCGGCGGCGACCAGCGCCGCGGCGAGCACGGCGACGACGGGCACGGCGACCGTGTACCAGCGCGGTGGGACGGGACGGCGCTCGATCGTGATGCTGCGCATCACGCGCTCGACCCGTCGGCATCGTGACCGGCCATCAACAGGCCGATGTGATCGACGTCGACCTCATGGGCCTCGAACTCGCCGACCACCCGGCCCCCGTACAGCACGACCAACCGATCACTCAACGCCAGCAGCTCGTCGAGATCCTCCGACATCAACAGGATCCCCGTGCCGGCCTGGGCTTGCTCCAGCAGGATGCTGCGAACGGCGGCGACGGCGCCGAGATCGAGCCCGCGCGTCGGGTACGAGGCCACGAGGATCGTCGGCTGACCGGAGATCTCCCGCGCCAGGACGACCTTCTGGAGGTTGCCTCCCGACAGCAGACGCACCGGCATCCCGCTGCGCACGCCGCGGATGTCGAATCGCTCGGTCAGCATCCGCGCGTGCGAGCTGACCTCGCGAGTGGCGAGCAGCGGGCCACGAGAGAACGGCGCGTGCAGGTACGACTTCAGCACCAGGTTCTCGGCGATCGGGAGCCCAGGGGCGACGCCGACGCCCTTGCGGTCGTCCGGCACGTACGCCAGGCCGAGGGCCGTGCGATCGACGACGGAAAGGCTCGTGACGTCCAGGCTCGTCCCCGCCATCGCGATCTCGCCACCAGTGGCGCGGCGCACGCCGGCGAGCGTCTCCGCCAGCTCGCGCTGTCCGTTGCCGGCGACGCCGGCTACGCCGAGGATCTCGCCGCGGGCCAGCTCGAAGGAGACCCCGCGCAGCGCCTCCGTGCCGTCGTCACTCAGCGCCCGCAGATCGCGGACGCTGAGGCCCGGCTCCTTGGAGCGTCCGGTGTCCCGCCGCTCGGGCAACTGGAACTCTCGCCCGATCATCATCCGCGCCAGTGCGCGGCGATCCGACGTGGCGGTGTCGACCTGTCCCACGCGTCGGCCGTCGCGCAGGACGGTGATCCGGTCGGACACGCTCTGGATCTCGCCGAGCTTGTGCGAGATGATCACGATCGCCCGGCCCTCGTCGGCCATCTGCCGCAAGGTGCGCAACAGGTCGTCGGACTCCTGGGGCGTCAGGACCGCCGTCGGCTCGTCGAGGATGAGGATCCGTACATCGCGGTGCAGCAGCTTGAGGATCTCGACCCGCTGGCGCTCGCCGACGGAGAGGTGCCCGACGCGGCGGCCGGGATGGACGTCGATGCCGAAGCTCTTCGCCAGGTCGGCCACCTTGCGTTCGAGGCGGCGACGCCGCAGGCGAACTGCCGCCGTCGGGTCGCCGAGCGCGATGTTCTCGGCGACGGTGAAGCTCTCGACCAGTCGGAACTCCTGGTACACCATGCCGACGCCGGCGGCCAGTGCGTCCCGCGGCGAGGTGAAGGCGACCGGTTGGCCGTCGACCGAGACCTCACCATCATCGGGTCGGTACAGGCCGGCCAGGACGGAGCAGAGGCTCGTCTTGCCGGCACCGTTCTCGCCGAGCAGAGCGTGCACCTCTCCCCACCGCAGGTCGAAGTCGACGGCGTCGATCGCCATGGTGCCGTAGAACGACTTCGAGATCGAGGTCATCTCGGCGGCCAGCCGGCTCGCGTGCGGCCGGCCGTCGGTCGCACTGATCACCCCGGTGGCGGCGTGCGGTCCGGCTTCGACGGCGGACTCGGAGGTGCTCTCCGCCATCTTGGCCACATTACATGCAATGTGCATACTATGGCTGCGGCGTCGTCGTCAGGGGGACACATGGCCACCAGCCAGCAAGCGTGCGACCTGCTGCTCATCGGCGGCTCGGTGGTCACCGTCGACGACGAGCGGCGGGTCATCGAGCCCGGCGCCGTGGCCATCGATGGCGAGCGGATCGTCGCCGTCGGCCCGGCCGAGGACTTCGCCGACTGGACGAGCGCCCGCCGGCTCGACTGCGCCGGCAAGGCCGTGATCCCCGGTTTCGTCGACTGCCACAACCACCTCTTCCAGACGCTCGCGCGAGGTCTCGGCGACGGGTTGGCGTTGTGGCCGTGGCTCAACGAGTTCATGTGGCCCTACGCCGGCACGATCGCTCCGAACGAGGCGCGGATCGCCGCGCTCGTCGGTGCCGCACAGGCAGCTCGGGCCGGCACGACGTGCATCATCGACAACCACTACGCGCCGAACGATCTCGAGACGACGTTGTCGATCGCGGCGGCGATCGACGAGGTGGGACTGCGCGGCGCGGTCGCGAGGGGATCGTCGGTCCGCCGACCGAGGTGGCCCGCCGGATGAACTTGACGAGCAGCCTGTTCACCCGCTCGGCCGAGGAAGAGCTCGACATCACGCGTGGCTGCCTCGAGCAGCGCGGCAAGGACGGCCGGGTGGTCGTCTGGCCGGCGCCGCTCAACGTGATCTACGTCGGTCAGGACCTGCTGCGCGATTCCGTGCAGTTGGCGCGTCGAGTTCGGCGTCGGCTGGCACACCCACTGCTCCGAGGGGAGCATCGATCCCGACATCTACCTCGAGGTCTACGGCATCCGGCCGGCGTCCTGGCTGGCCACCGAGGGGCTGCTCGGCGAGGACGCCACGCTCGCCCACGGCATCTGGTACGACGACACGGAGATCGAGCAGATCGGTGCAACGCGCTCAGGTGTCTCCTACAACCCGGTTTCCAACGAGTACATCGGCTGCGGCGTGGCCAGGCTGCACGACCTGCGGAGCGCTGGCGCGTCGGTCGGTCTCGGTACCGACGGCGTGGCCGTGACCGGCCAAGACATGTTCGAGTGCATGAAGCAGGCCGTCCTGCTCCAACGCGCGCACACGGGCGATCCGGTCGCCGCGCACGTCGAGGAGGCCATCGAGTTGGCGACACGCGACGGCGCGCGGTACGCCGGCATCGACGCCGGCGTGTTGGCGCCGGGCAAGTTGGCCGACGTGGCCGTCGTGGACCTCAACAAGATCCACACGCGGCCGCTCCACCGGACGGTCGCCGCGCTCGTCTACTCGGCGCGTGCATCGGATGTCGACATGACGATCGTCGGTGGACGCGTGGTGTACGAGGACGGGCGATGCCTCTTCGTCGACGAGGCAGAGCTGATCAGGGAAGCCGACGCGCGAGCGAAGGAACTGGTCGAACGCGCAGGGATGACGGGGCTCACCAGCCCGTGGCACCGCAGCACGTTCGGCGTCGATGTGGAGCGGTTGGGATGACGTGTAGGGCAGACACAACAACAGGGGAGACGATGTGATCGGTCAGCAGCAGATGTCTCGCGCCCGCGGGTGGCGCTGGTTGGGTGCGACGGTCGCCGCACTGGCGTTGGTCGCGGCGTCGTGCGGAGGTGACGACGACGACAGCGACTCCGCCAGCGCGACGAGCGCCGGCGAGTCCGCCGCAGCGACCACCGCAGCCGGCGCGACGACCGGTTCGGCTGCGGCGACCACCGAGGGCGACGACGAGACCGGCACCGAGCCGTGCGTGCGCGCCGCGTTCGTACTGGTTGGATCGACCACCGACAACGGATGGAACTTCCAGCACCAGAAGGGCATCGACCAGGTCAAGGAAGAGCTGCCCTGCGCCGAGGTGCTCGTTCTCGAGGAGATCACCGAGGCCGACTCCGAGCGGGTGTTCCGCGACCTCGCCCAGGACGGGTGGGACATCGTGTTCGGGACGACGTTCGGCTACATGGACCACATGGCACGGGTGGCGCCCGACTTCCCTGACACGAAGTTCGAGCATGCGTCGGGCTTCAAGCTGGACGAGAACCTGTCCACGTACTGGGGCGACTACTACTACGGCGCCTACCTCGAGGGCATGGCCGCGGGTGCGGCGACGGAGAGCGGGACGATCGGCTACGTCGGCGCGTTCGCGATCCCGGACGTCTTGTCCGACCTCAACGCCTTCACGCTCGGCGCTCGCGAGGTCAACCCCGACGCGACGGTGCAGACCGTCTGGGTCAACTCGTGGTTCGACCCGCCGACCGAGGCGCAGGCTGCGGAGGCACTGATCGATCAGGGCGCGGACGTCCTCAAGATGAGCACGAGCTCACCCGCCGTCGGCACCACCGCCGACCAGAACGACCTGCCGTGGGACGGTCAGGCCAGCGGGGCGCAGCGAGTGAACGGGCCCGAGACGTTCATGACGTCTGCTGAGTACAACTGGGGGCCCTACTACGTGAAGACGCTGCAGGACGTCATCGACGGCGTGTGGGAGTCGCACTCCTACCGGGGCAACATGGCCGACGAGTTCATCACGCTTGCCGAGCTCGGCCCGATCGTCGACGCCGAGACCAGGGAGCTGATCGAGACGCGCAAGCAGGAGATCATTGCCGGCGAGTTCGAGCCGTTCGCCGGCCCGGTCACCGACCGTGACGGCACGGTGCGCATCGAGGAAGGTGCGGTTCCCGACATCGAGCACCTCACGACCATCGACTACGTCGTCGAAGGCGTGGTGGGCGAGCTACCTCAAGGGTGACCGTCGAGCGCGTCGAGAAGCTCCTGCGCGTGGAGGCTGCCCGGCGCGGTCCCGTTGTGTGCCATGCGCCGGATCGTCACCTGCAGCATCTCGTTGGCCGGCGTGGCGACATCGTGCAGGCGCCCGAGCAACACGATCTCGCCGTTCAGGTAGTCGACCTCCGTGCTGCCGGTACGGCGCAGCAGGCTCTGGAACGTCGAGCCGCCAGGACGGGTCGTGCCGTCGGCGGGCCGCCACGGCGCCAGGATGCCCTTGCGGCGGGCGGCGAACGCGGCGCCATCGGTCCACGTCCAGCCGCGCTGCGGTGAAGCACGCCTCGCCCTCGGCGCGAGCACGATCGGCGAGGACCTTGGCCGCCTCGCTGTCCGAGTCGGCGCAGGCCGCCTCGACGGCGTTGCCGAGGTTGAGCAGGAGCTTGGCCCGCTTCCACGCCATGACGTCGGCAGCCGGCTGGGACGAGAACGAAGCGCTGCTGAGGTCGGCGGCGACGCGGTCGTCGAGGTCGTCGACGCCGTCGGGCGCGCGGCCAAGGTCGAGGATGCCGGTGATGCCGGTCGTGCTGACCACGACGGCGCCCGGGTCGAGGTGCGCAGCGGGGAGCATCACCACGACGCCGTGCACGTTCGGGAAGAGCCGCAGCGCCATGCGCTCGTTGGCCACGCCGTTCTGCAGACACAAGACCGGGACGTCGGTCGGTGCCACCGCGATCAATTGCTCGAGAGCCGCCGGCGTCTGATGCGTCTTCGTCGTCAGCAGCGCGACGTCGTCGCCGTTCCAATCGATCTCGGCGGGATCATCGACGACGGGCACGTCGAGCGTCACCTCGCCTTCCGGATCCTCGAGGCGCAGGCCGTCACGCGACAGCGCCTCGAAGTGGGGACCGCGGGCGACCAGCACCGTCGAGTGGCCGTGCTGGTGAAGCCGGCCACCCACCGCACCTCCGATGGCACCTGCACCGATCACCACGTAACGCACTCGCCAAGTATCTCCGGGAGGGGACCTGACATGACGATCGTCCGTTCGCGATGACGAAGATCGAGACCATCGAGGTCGTGCCCACGACCTTGCCCGACATGTTCGGCGAGCAGATGCACCTCTGCCTCGTGCGGGTCGAGGCTGAGGGCGTCGTCGGGTGGGGTGAGATCTGCGACAGCTACTGCTGCACGTTCCCGGAGGTCTACGCCCCACTCATCGACCACGTGTACGCGCCGCTCGTGGTCGGGAGTGACCTGGTGTCCGTCGACGCACTGACCCGCAAGTTGCGGATGTGGGCGCGGCGGCGCATCGGCGATGCGGGCCTGGCGATCCAGGCGCTGAGCGGCCTGGAGCTGGCGCTGTGGGACCTGTTCGGGAAGCTGGCCGGGCAGTCGGTCTCGCAACTGATCGGCCAGACCCGCGACCGCATCCCGGTGTACGCATCGGGCAAGTTCCTCAACGAGCCGATCGACATGCACGTCCGGATCCTCGGAGCGTTGATCGATCGTGGTGTGAACGTCGCCAAGGTGCGGACCTCACTCGACCCCGATGCGGATCTCGCCGTGCTCCACGAGCTGCGCACCGAGCTGCCGTCGTCGTTCTCGATCCTCGTCGACGGAAACGAGAACTTCTCGGTGACGACGGCGCTGCGGCTCGCCGAGGGCTTGACCGACGAGGGCGTCGTGTTCTTCGAGGAACCGGTGCCGCAGTTGTACCGGCGAGCGGTCGCCAACGTGGTGGCCCGTGCGCCGCTGCCGATCGCCTATGGCGAGCATCTCTTCGGGGCGTCCGACTTCGGCGACGCCTTGGCCGACGGATGGCCCGACATCGTTCAGCCGGACCCCTCGATCGCCGGTGGGCTGTCGGAGTGCCTCCAGGTGGCGACGATCGCCGAGGGCCACGGTGTGCCGGTGATGCCGCACGCCGCGGCTGGTCCGCTGGCGATGGCGGCGGGGCTGCACCTCGCGGCGATCCGCCAGAACGTGCAGCTCCTCGAGCACGCGTTCACACTGGACACGATCTGGGACGTGCTGGTCGGGCCGCAGCTGTCGACGTCGTCGATCGTCGATGGCGAGTTGGCGGTGCCGACCGGACCCGGCCTCGGCGTGGAGATCGACGAGGCCGCGCTGCGGGCGCATCCGTACCAACCGAAGTCGTACGACATGTCGATGCCACGTCGCTCGATCGGGGTGATCTAGAGGCCGCACTGCGCCGCGCCCTTCGTCAGCGATTTGGTGGACCGTCCCACCAAAATGCTGACCCAGCCCGAGCATCGAGCTGCTCGGGGCTCCCAAGTGGTGGTCCGCACTGCGCCGGCTTGCACGTGGCCGCCGGCTGCTGGTCCTGGCGGCCACCGCGCACGTTCGGTGCGCTGGCCGGCGGCGATCAGGTCAGCGACAGCACGGCGACCGCGGCGAGCAGTGCCGGCACGCCGGCGATGAGGCCGACTCGCGCGTAGTCGCGGCCGTGGACGTCCAGGCCTGAGCGGCGCGCCGCGTCGAGCCACAGGAGCCCGGACAGCGATCCGGTCACGAGGACGGTTGGCCCGATGTTCACGCCGAGCAGCAGGGCCAGCATCTGGTCCGAGCCCTGTGTGTGCGGCGAAGCCAACAGAAACGCAGGCAGGTTGTTCAACACGTTGGCGGCCCCGGCGCCGACGAGGGCCTGACGCCACGTGCCGTCGACGGCGAGACGCTCAGCGAGGCCGGTGCGATCAGCGGCGGCCGCGGCGACCACGGCAAGCCCAGCGGCAACCGCAGCCGTGCCCCAGGGGATCGCTGACCACGGCACATGACGCCCGATGGAGAACACGCCGACGTTCACGACGGCCACCACGACCCACGCCGGCAGACCGACGGCACCTCCGACGAGAAAGCCCACCAGCAGGGCGCCGAGGACGACGGCGCCGAGCACGAGCCGCCGGCGGTCCGGAACCACCCGAGGCTCAGGCGTGAGCGGCGTGAGGCGACGGTGGCGGAAGGCCACGCGCCATCCGAAGTACCCGACGGCGCACGCCGCCAGCGTCGGCACGAGCAGCCCGGCGGTCAGCGCCGCCGCGGTCACGTCGCCCTGGGACACCGCGATGAGGTTCGTCAGGTTGGACACGGGCAGCGCTGACGAAGCCAGGCAGGCGAGGAGCGCTGGCTGGAACGCCATCGCCACCGGGTCGAGGCCTCGGTGCCGGGCGACGGCGATCGCCAATGGCGTGCACAACACGACAGCGGCGTCGAGGTTGAGCACCGCCACGGCGACGCCGCACAGCACCCACATGCCAACACCGACTCGGCGAGCCGCCACCACGGAGGCGGCGGCGCGGAAGACGCCCAACTCGTCGAGCGCCACGGCGAGGGGGACGGCGAGCAGCAGGAAGGCGATCGGCTCCACGAGTGGGCCGAGGGCGGTGCGGACGTCGGTGAGCCCCGTGACACCAGCGACCACCGCCACGACCGCCGCCGCCACGGAGAAGAGCCACGCCGGGAGCCGCCAGGGGCGGACGATGGTGCCGGACACCCCGACGACGAGGAGCGCAACTGCGACGACCGCCATGACGACTCACAGCATTAGCCGTGCAGCGGTCGCGATAACCCTGAGTGATCAGTTGGGCTCGTGGCGGACGACCACCACGAAGATGTGGGCGCGCTCGTCGCCCTGGACCGTCCAGCGATGGGGGATGGGTCCCGGATGGACGACGCAGTCACCTGCCCCGAGCTCGACCGCCGACCGCCCGTTGAACTCCAGCCGCAGCCGGCCTGCCAACAGGTACAGCACGACATCGCCGGGATGCTCGAACCACACGTCGAGGTCCTCGACGCGATCGGTGCGGTACTCGTAGACCTCGAGGTGACGGGCCTCGTCGCTGAACAGCACCCGGCCGACCGCCGAGTTCGGCCGATCGCTCGACGGGATGCGCCGGCCTTCGCCGACGCGGATGACGCTCACCTCGTCTTCGCGATGCACTGGGAGCAGTGCGGACGGCTCCGTGTCCAGGACCTCGGCCAGCCGATACAGCGTCGAGATCGACGGCGTCGACAGCCCCCGCTCCACGGCGCTGATGAACGGCTGGCTCACACCGCACTGCTCGGCGAGCTCGCGCATCGACAGGTGGGCGCGCGTACGCGCGCTGTGGATCGCCTGACCGACGCTGGAGCGGATGCGGTCGACCTCGGTATCGCTGGCCGTCACTCCTCGTCCCCTGCCACCAGCACCGCCGACACGCTGTCCGCGACGGCGTGGAACTCCTCGCTCCTCGTCAGCTCGGGCGTGCGCGGCCGAGGCAGGTCCACATCGATGGTGGCCAGGATCGTGGACGGTCGTGGCGACATCACGACGATCTCGTCGGCCAGGAGCACGGCCTCGTCGATCGAGTGCGTGACGAGGAGCGTGGTCGTGACCTTCGCCATCCAGATCCGCTGGAGCTCCATGTTCATGCGCCGGCGGGTCATCGCGTCGAGGGCACCGAACGGCTCGTCGAGCAGCAGCACCGTCGGCTCGGTGACGAGGGCACGGGCGATCGCCACCCGCTGGCGCATGCCGCCGGAGAGCTGCCGTGGACGAGCCGATTCGAACCCCTTCAGGCCGACGAGCCGGATCAGGTCGTCGACTGCCGATTTCGGCACCTTTGCGCCGGTGACCTGGAGGGCGAGGCGGATGTTGTCGCGAACGGTCCGCCACGGCAGCAGCGCTGGATCCTGGAAGGCGACGCCGATCTGGTGGTCGTCACGCAACGCCGACGGCGGGCGCCCGTGGATGCGCACGGCGCCAGCCGTCGGCTCCTCCAGGCCGGCGAGCATCCGCAGGACCGTCGATTTCCCGCATCCAGAAGGGCCGAGCAGGGCCGTCAGCGTGCCCATCGCCGCAGTGTGATCCACGCGCTGGATCGCCACGAGTGGCTTGCGGTCGAGGACGAACTCCTTGCGGACGGCGTCGAGCTCGAACCCTGCGGTCTCGGTCAAGACGGGGTCGAGGTGGGCGGTCGACGAGGCGGTCACTGACGGAGTTCGTGTGCTTCCTGCATCACGGTGACGTCGAGGAGCTCGTCGGCCGTCGGCAGGTCGGCTGCGCCCGCAGCTTCGAGCCCGGGGAGCACCTCGTTCGCCATCTTCTCGGGGTCGACCGACAGCAGCCCGTTGGTTTCCGTGAAGTCGCTGTCCATGAGCGCGATGTACTCGGGGTTCGCCGCCTCGGCGTACTCCACATTGATCTCCGCATCTTCGCCGAGGTCCTCGAGGAGTGGGATGACGGCCATCGGGTCGGTGCGGTTGTCCTCGGCGCCGCCGATCAGGCCGGCGAGGTAGCGCACGAGCAGGTCGCGGTTGTCAGCGATCCATGCCTTCGACGCGAAGAGGATGTCGCCGTAGGACGGGAGACCGAAGTCGGAGTACGGCTTGGCCTCGACCTGGTGACCTGCCAGGCGCAGCTGGATCGGCTGGTTCGTGACGTAGGAGATGATGACGTCCATCTCGCCGTCGACGAGTGGCTGCGGGTCGAAGGTCATCGGGATGTACTCGTACTGGTCGGTCGGCAAGCCGTTGATGGTGAGCAACGCCTCGAACGGCACCTGGTCGCCCTGCGGACCCCCGACGCGCAAATCGACGAGGTCTTCGGCGCTGTTGATCGTTGTGCCCGCCATCCACGTCAATCCGAGTGGGTTGCGCTGGTACATGGACCCGATGATGACGAAGTCGGAGCCCTCGGCGTTGGCCTGGGTGATGTCCAGCTCACTCCCCGCGATGCCGACGTTGCCGTCGCCGGCAGCGAGGACCTGGACGGTCGCCGGCGTGTTCGGACCGCCGTAGCCGAGCTCGGAGGTGACGTCGTACTCGGCGAAGTGCCCGTTGGCGTCACCGAGGTACCAGGCGGCCCACTCGACATCGGGCACCCAGTTGAACTGCGTGGCGACGGTGCCTGCGGCGCCACCGCCACCCGAGCTCGTGCTGGCGCTCGTCGTGGCGCTGCCGGCGGCGGTCGTGCCGGTCGTGCCTCCGGACGTGGTGGCAGACCCGGCATCGGAGTCGTCGTCGTCACCCCCGCAGGCCCACAGCAGCAAGGGGCTGGACAGGATCGTGAGGCCGCCCACCGCCCGTGTGGTCCTCGACAGGAACAGGCGACGGTCGTAACGCTGGTTCAATCTGGGACCTCCTGGGTCTCTTGAGTTGTTCAT
Organism: uncultured Acidimicrobiia bacterium; assembly: GCA_963774125.1. Taxonomy (GTDB): domain Bacteria; phylum Actinomycetota; class Acidimicrobiia; order Acidimicrobiales; family Ilumatobacteraceae; genus JALZMG01. The sequence goes on along the minus strand of CAVZDR010000005.1, from coordinate 424,922 downwards.
GTCCACCGGCGGTGGACCACTTGCTCGAACTTGCCGGCCAACGCGAACACCACGAGTGAGGTGCCCACGACGACCAACGCGGCGCCAAAGGCCCGCGACAAATTGAGCTGGTTGTACGCGAAGGCGAACTCGACGCCGAGTCCCTTCCGCCCGATGAGCGTCTCGCCGACCACCGCGGCGATGACTGCTGAGCCCGCTGCGATGCGGAAGCCGCTGGCGATGTGCGGAACCGCCGACGGGAGGATCACGCTGCGGAACCGTGAGTTCGGGGTGCCGCCGAGCGACTCGACGACGTCGAGGGCGGATGGGTTCGCCGCCTGGAGGCCCGAGCGTGTGTACACGAAGACCGGGTAGAAGACCAGCACGGCCGCGAGGAGCCGCACGGTGGTCGGCTGGTAGCCGATGATGCGGGCGAAGAGCGGGAACAGCGCGACGAGCGGAGTCGCCGCCATGAGGACGACGACAGGAATCGTCATGCCGGCGAGCAGTCTCACCCGCGAAGCCAGGAGTGCTGCGCCGAGTCCGACTGCGCTGCCGATGAGAAGTGCGATCACCGCTGTCTGGAGGGTCGCGAACGTCGCCGAGAGGTACTCGCCGGGGGACGAGGAGATGTCCTCCCAGACCGACGACGGGCGGGGCACGACGATGCCTGAGATGTCGCCGATCTCGATCCACGCCCACCAGGCGGTGATCAACACGGCGCTCAGTACGGCGATGGCGACGAACTCCGCGATGATCACCGAAAGGCGTCGCTTCTTCTGACTGGTGCGATCGGCGCTGTCGCCGATCGTCGTGCCGAAGCGCTTGGCGAGGAGCACCCGGCTGCCCGCCAGCAGGGCGAATGCGGCCAAGCCGATCGATGCGCTGAGCAGCGACGCCGCCCAGAGCTGCTGCGGTCGGGCCGACTGCATGGCAGTGATCAGCAGCACGCCGAGACCACGCGGGGCGCCGTACCACTCGCCGAAGATGGCGCCGGCGAGGGCGGCCGGCGCGGCCAGCTTCAGTCCGTCGGCGATGGAGGGCCACGCCGCAGGCAGCTGCACCGACCACATGCGCCGGGACCGGCTGGCGCCGAGCACCGAGGCCACATCGTGGGTGGCGGCCGGCGCCGCACCCAGGCCGACCGTCGTCGAGATGAAGATGAAGAAGAACACGGCGAGCGCGGCGACAGCCGTCGGACCGCGGTCCTTGCCCAGGATGATGATCAGGCAGGGCGCCACCGCGACCCACGGCGCGGCATTCGCGATGGCGGCGAGCCTCGTGATGCTGCGTCGCAGGAATGGCACGCCGGCGGCGAGCAGCGCGGCGATGAACGCCAGTGATCCTCCGATGAGCAGGCCGCGGAAGGCGGACCAGGTGGTCACACCTGCTGCCCGCCAGTAGATGCCGGCCGAATCGCCGAAGATCGGCTCGATGGCCTTGGCCGGCGTGACGACCATGCCACTCGCCCAGCCGGCGCGACCGCCGTAGATCCAGATCGCGAGGAGGAGGAGCGCGCCGATCAATGGGAGCGCGAGGTCAGCCCAGGGGCCCCACCAGCTCACTGACGGGCGCTCATCCGCGAGCTCAGATCGCGGGATCGTCGCCTCCCCCTGTACCGCCCTCAACGGTGCCTGCCTCCCCGACCTGGGTCCCTCGCGCTACTTGCGCCGAACCTCAGCGCCATAAACACTACTTATTGTCGGCGGCCGAGTGAAGGCAGGGGGCCCGTCCATGGAAGAAGTTGTCCTGGGGCGTACCGGTCTCCGCGCGCGCCGGCTGGGACTGGGGACAGCACCACTGGCATCGGTCTACTGGGAGAACGACGAGGCGACGGCCGTCAGCACTGCCCGCCGAGCCGTCGACGCTGGATTGACGTTCTTCGACACCGCGCCGTTCTATGGGTTGGGCGAGTCCGAGAGCCGGCTGGGAGCGGCGCTGGCGGGACGCCGTGACGGCCTCGTGCTGGCGACGAAGGTCGGCCGCCTCCTCGATGTGAGTGCTGATGGCCACGTCGAGGCCCGGTTCGACTTCAGCGCTGACGCCGTGCGCCGATCGCTCGACAGCAGCCTGGGTCGCCTCGGCGTCGATCGCGTCGACATCGTGCACATCCACGATCCCGAGGACCACGTCGTCGAAGCGATCGACGGCGCGCACCGCGCGCTCGTCGACCTCCGCGAGCAAGGGGTGATCGGCGCGGTCTCGCTGGGCACGAACTTCGTGCAGACGGCGGAGACGTTCCTCGACCGTGGCGACTTGGACTGCGTGCTCGTCGCCGGCCGCTACACCCTGCTCGACCAGAGCGCTGCGCCGGTGATCCGTCAGTGCGCCGCGCGCGGCGTCGCCTACCTGGCGGCCGGCGTGTTCAACAGTGGGGTCCTGGCCCGGCCGGCGGAGGGCGCGTGGTACGACTACGCGCCCGCCTCCGCTTCGGTGCTCGATCGGTCTCGTCGCATCGAGCAGGTCTGTCGGCGTCACGGCGTGGCGTTGCCGGCGGCGGCGTTGAGCTTCCCGTTCATGCACCCCGACGTGAGCGTCGTGATCGTCGGGATGGCGAGGCCGCACGAGGTCGACGAGAACATCGAAGTGCTGCGCGCTGGCATCCCCGACGACCTTTGGACCGAGCTGGCCCACGAGGGCCTGCTCGCCGCCACCACCACCGAGGAAGGATCGGAATGAAGATCGAGAACGTTCGGGCGGTGCTGACCGGTCACCGGATCCTCAACCCGGAGATGCAACGGAGCTGGGCCCTCGTGCGGATCGAGACGGACACCGGAACCGTCGGTTGGGGTGAGGCCTCGACGAACTGGGGCCACTCCTACCCGACCGTCTTCCGCGCCGTCGTGGAGGACGTCTGCTCCCGTCACCTCGAAGGGCGCGACCCGCTCGCCATCCGTGACCGCGTCGCCGATCTGCGGGTCGCGCTCGACGGCTACCTCGGATGGGAGGGTCTGTCGTCGCAGACGATCGGCGCGATCGAGATCGCGCTGTGGGACATCCTCGGCAAGACGCTCGGCGCGCCGATCCACCAGCTCCTCGGAGGGCGGGCCTACCCGATCCCGCTCTACGGGACCGGCACGACGATGTTCGAGCAGTCGCACGAGTGGCACACGCACTACTTCGACCAGTGCGTCAGCCTCGGGTTCAAGGGCATCAAGGTTCGTCTGGGCCGCGCCGTGGACGAGGACGTCGACCTGGTGAGATTGGTGCGCGAGCACGTCGGGCCCGACCTGCTGATCGGTGTGGACTCGTACTGGTTCCACGACGTTGACAGCGCGATCGAGCTCGTCCACAAGATCGCCCCGTACCGGATCCACTTCTTCGAGGAGCCGATCCCGCAGTACCAGATCGACGGGCTCGAACGCCTGCAGCACAGCTCACCCATCCGCGTCGCGGTCGGTGAGCGCGTGTACTCCGCCGCGGGCCTTCGCCGACCTCGCCCGGCGCGATGCGGCTCGCGTGTTCGAACCGGACGCCACACTGAACGGCGGGTTGCTGTCGTGCATGGAGATCGCCGACATCGCCGGGCGCTCGTCGATCGAGGTCATCCCGCACATCGGTGGTCCGACCGTCGTCGGCCTGGCGGCGAACCTCCAGTGGGCGACGGCGGCGCGCGTCCGGCTTGTTCGAGTTCGACATCGAGCGCGACCAGCCGATGATCACCGACATCGGCGACAACCCAGGCCTCGGGCTCACCGACATCACGGACGGGACCCTCACTGCGCCGCCCGGCCCAGGGCTCGGTGTCGACGTGGACGAGAACGAGCTGGCCAAGCACCCGTACGTCGAGGGCGACACGTACGCCGAGCTGTTCCCGGAGCACGAGTCCGGCCGCACGGCGCATGCCGGCACGAGGGACGAGAGCCGATGAGAACGACAACTGCCGCTGCGCTGTTCGCCGAACGCGGCGAGTGGGAGATCGTCGAGCTCGAGGTCGATCCTCCCGCGCCGGCGAGGTCCACGTGCGGTTCGACTACGCCGGCCTGTGCCACTCCGACGAGCACCTCAGGTTCGGGTCAGCGGGGCGACTCCCGATCGTCGGCGGCCACGAAGGTGCCGGCGTCGTCGAGGAAGTCGGGGCCGAGGTTCACGACCTCGCTCCTGGCGACCACGTCGTCGCGTCCATCGTGCCCACGTGCGGATGGTGCCGGTGGTGCGTGACCGGCTCGCCCTATCTCTGCGATGCCGGCGCGCATGCGCTGACCGGCATGACTCCTGATGGATCATTCCTCTTCCACCGCGGCGGCGAGGACATGGGCGGTTTCTGCCAGGTGGGCGCGTTCTCCCGTTACGCCACGCTCGCTCGCGGGTCGGTCGTGCCGATCCCGCCTGACGTGCCCCTCGACCAGGCGTGTCTGCTGGCCTGCTGCGTGCCGACGGGATGGGGCTCGGCGATCAACGCCGCCCGCGTCGCGCCGGGAGATGTCGTCGTGATCATCGGCGCGGGTGGCGTCGGGTCGTTCGCTGTGCAAGGGGCACTGGCCGCCGGCGCCTCGGTCGTCGCGTGCATCGACCCCGAGCCGCTGAAGCTGCAGTTCGCCTCCGAGCCTCGGTGCGCACCTCTGCTACTCGTCGTTCGACGAGGCGCAGGCCGCCCTGACCGAGGAGACGCGCGGCGTGATGGCGGACAAGGTCATCGTCACGGTGGGGGACGTGACCGCCGACGTCACCACCCAGGGCTTCACGTTGACGCGCAAGGGCGGGACGCTCGTCCTCACGGGCATGTCACATGACGGGCAGGCCCCGACCGTCACGCTTCCGGGCACGATCCTGAGCGCCTGGGCGAAGACGATCGTCGGCTGCCTCTACGGGCTGTGCAGCCCGCACCACGACATCCCGCTGCTCGCCGACCTGATGCGGCGGGGGCAGCTCAACGTGGCCGACTCCATCACGAACCGCTACCCGCTCGCCCAGGTCAGCCAGGGCTACCGGGACCTGGAGGACGGCAAGAACATCCGCGGCATCATCGAGCACGCCGACGCACCCTGATCCTCAGCTCCCGCGCGCCCTCCAGAAGTAGTAGTCGGCGGTGTAGGGGACTTCCTTCGTCGTGCCTGCCGTCGCCGCCGTGCAGTCCGCGACGGGCGGCTCCAGCCCGCCGGTGGTGTTGATCCGCTGGATGAACGTGGTCGCCGCCAGACGCTCGCCGCCCCTCGGCCCAGGTGCAGTGGATGCCGCAGAGAGGAGCAGCCACGGGATCGCCGTGGGCTCGACGGTCACGCCGTCGACCCTGCTGCCGACGACGGTGCTGCCGTCGCGGCCCTGCCACGTCGGTCCGCCGAAGTGCGTCATCACGAGCTGTCCGTTCTCGCCGAAGACGTCGGCACGTGGACCGACGAACGTCCAACGTGTGCCGCCGGCACTGCTCGTGCACGAGTAGATCTGCACGCCGACGGCATGACCGACGAGGTACACGCTGTGGCCGTCCTCCACCTGGATCCTGTCGGGCACGTCGGGGCCCTTGGGACGAGCGTGAGCGACTTCGGCAAGAGGTGCTGCGGCGATCGTCGTCGCCACGACAGCAGCCGATGCGAGCAGGAGGCGGAGGTTGCGCTTCATGTCGCGCAGCGTGCGCTCCATCGACCCTGCCCGCATCCGTGCCAAGCACGGATTCGCCGCCCTGGCCGGTGACATGCTGGCGGCGTGAGGGAGGTGGCGGCGGGTGTGACGCCCGACCAGGTCGTGACCCGTCGGGAAGCGGAGGTGCTGGCGCTGATCGGCGAGCACCTGACGAATGCCGAGATCGCCTCACGGCTGTACATCTCCCAGCGCACGGTGGAGTCGCACGTCTCCGCACTCCTGCGCAAGCTCGGCGTCGCCGACCGGCGGAAGCTGGCTCGACACGCCGTTCCGTCGACCACTCCAGTGTCCGCCCCGGCGGCGACGTCCGCGCCGCGTCCGCCTTCGCTGCCGCCGGCGCTCGCCCTGCTCGCCGACGACACCACGTTCGTCGGTCGCACCTCCGAGCGGGAGGTGCTGCGCCAGCAGTGGCAGCTGGCGCAGGCCGGGCACACGCTGATCGTGTTCGTCACCGCAGAGGCAGGGATGGGCAAGAGCCGCCTGGTTGCCGAGCTCGCTTCCGACGTCCACGCCAGCGGCGGCAGCGTCCTGCTCGGCGCATGTCATGAGGACATCGACGAGCCGTACGGGCCGTTCGTGGAGGCGATCGCCGACGACGCCGCCGGACTGGGGTCAGCCGACGCCCGGCGGCGGGCCGGCGATGCGGCCGACACGTTGGCCCGGCTATCACCCGACCTGGCGCGCGTCTTCGGCTCGGCGGTCGAGCAGCAGCCGAGCGATGACGTCGATGCCTTCGAGCGCTCGATGGTGCTCGACGCGATCAGGCAGTGGTTCCTCGACGGCGCCGCGGCGAGCCCGACACTGCTGGTGATCGAGGACCTCCACTGGTCGACGAGCACGACGAGGAGCGTGCTGCGCCACCTCGCCCGCCGTGCCGGCCGCGACCCGCTGCTCGTCGTGACCACCGCCCGCGACACGAAGCCCGACTTCGATGACGAGCTGGTCGCGCTCCTGGCCGACTTGGAGCGGCTGCCGTCCGTGCGGCGGCAGTCACTGACCGGCTTGGGGCCCGACGAGGTCAGCGCGCTGGTCGGCTCGACCGCCGCCGAGTCCGCAATGATCCGTGCCGACACCGGCGGCAACCCACTGCTGGTCACTCACATGAGCTCGTATGCCGGGCAGCGGTCGCTGCCGGCGTGGTTGGTGCGGCGTGACGCGTTGCTCGACGACGAGTCGCGGGCCGTGCTCGATCAGGCAGCGACGTTCGGCTCGGAGTTCGATGCCGATCGATTGGCGGCCGCGCACGGCGCACCGCTGCTGCGAGTTCTCGAGTGCTTGGAAGCAGCTGATGCGGCGGGTCTCGTCGTCGCTCACCCGTCTCGGATCGGGTGGTTCACGTTCGTGCATGCCCTGTTCCGGTCCCATCGATACGGCGCGTTGTCGCTGCGTCGACGGCTCGAGCTGCATGCACGAGCGGCGGCCGCGCTGGCCACGCCGCTCGACGACGCGCGAGTCCAGTCCGAGCGGGCGCGGCATGCCTGCCTGTCGCTCCCGCTCGGCGACGCCCGGGAGGCGATCGAGTTGTCGCCGCGCTGCTGCTCGGCACGCCGAGCACAGCTACGGATACGACGAAGCGATCGCCCACTACCGGCGCGGGCTCGATGCGGCCCGCCTCCTCGACCCACCGGATGCCGCCGTGACGCTCGACCTCACGGTGCGCGTCGCCGCCGCGTTGCACCACCGAGGTGATCCTGAAGGGCTGCCGATGCTGCTCGACGCGGCGCGGCGGGCCCGCGATGTGGGCGACAAGGAGGCGCTTGTTCGGGCGGCCGCGGCGATCCCGCAGTTCGGCGCCGTTGGGTTCGTCGACCCCATGCCCGAGGGCCGGGCGATCACGGAAGCCGCGCTGGCAGCGCTCGGACCGGAACCGAGCCCGGCTCGAGCCCGTCTGCTCATGGACCTCGCCTCGCACTGGTTGTTCCTCAGTGTCGACGAGGCGTTGCGGCTGGGCCGCCAGGCCGAATCGATCGCGCGAGATCTCGGCGACCCGGAGGTCCTCGGCGCTGTGCTGCAGAGCGAGCGCCATCTGTTGAGCCATCCCAGCCGTATCGATGATCGGGTGCGGATCGGCGCCGAGCTTGTCGAGCTCGGGCGGCAGCTCGGGCGGCTGGCGATGACTCTCGGTGGACGTCACGCACTCGCCGTGGCGCACCTCGAGCGTGGCGAGCTCGACGCATGGCGCGACGAGTTCGAGCGGCTCACCGCGGCGCTCGGCGACCACAGCCTCGGCTTCTTCCAGATCCAGGTGATCAACCACCGCGCCAACCGCGCCTATCTCGAAGGTGACCTGGCGGCTGCGGAGGCGATCGCCGCCGAGACCGTTCCGCTGTCGATGGGGATCGGCGCAGGTCGCGTGTTCGCCCAGTGGGCGACCGTGGCGAGCCGCCGGATGCAGGCCCGTGACGAGGAGCTCCTTGCCCGGTACGGGCGGGCCGCGGGTCGCTCCTCCGACGCGTGGTACCGATGCTCGCTGGCGGCCGTGCAGGCGCGCAGCGGGCAGCTCGACGATGCACGGTCGACGCTCGACGTGCTGCGCGACGAGGGCTTCCCGATCCGCCAGATCTATCCGTGGTCCGTCGCTGTGAGCGACCTGGCGGAGGCCGCCGAGGTGACCGGGGAGGCAGCGGTCGCCGCTCACGTCCTGCAGGTTGCCGCGGCGTACTCCGGCCGGATCGCCGTCGGTGGCCCGTACCCGGGCCGGCCGTTCGACCAGGTGCTCGCCCAAGCGTCGTTGGCCGTCGGCGACCCAGCCGCCGCCGCGGCCTACGCCGAGCGGGCGGTGACCGCCAGCCGGCAGCGAAGCACCCCGGTGTTCCTGGCGCGCGAGCTGGTGTTCCTCGCCGAGAGCCGCCGTCGGGCTGGCGCCTCGCGATCGGACGTGCGCCCGCTCGTCGACGAGGCGATCGCCGTCGCCGAGGACCTCGGGACGGGCGTCGTGCTCGTCGACATCGACCGCTACGGACTCCTCGGCTGATCGGATCGGGCAGGTGGGCGAGCGTCGCTGCGAAGCGGCGACGGCGAGCTCGGCAGGTGAGGCGAGCAACTTGCTTGCGAGCCGAGCCCGAGCATTGAGGATCCGTGTCGGGCACGGATGTCTGGTCGGCAGCCGTTCAGCAGAGTGGCGGCCATGGACCACCCCGTCCGCAACGGTGTCGACACGACGACCCTCTTCGCCACGATCGACGCCGTGAAGGCGACGCCGCAGCTCGCCAAGTTCCGGTTCCGGGCCGTGAACCGCTGGGTCGGCGGCGTGCACAGCCAGTCGACGATCCACGGTTTCCACGGCGCGATGCAGGACTTGGCGCACGAGCAGGTGCACGTGTTCGACGCCGACCATCCCACGGTGCTCGTCGGCGGTGATCGTGGCGTGACGCCGGTGGAGTTCGTCCTCCACGCACTCGCCGCGTGCCTGACCGCCGGGCTGGCCAACATCGCCGCGGTGAGGGGAGTGACGCTGACCGAGGTCGAGTCGACGATCGAGGGCGACATCGACCTGCTCGGCGTCCTCGGCCTGTCGGACGAGGTGCGCAGAGGCTTTCGCCGGATCAAGGTCGGCTTCAAGGTGCGCGGCGACGAGCCGGACAAGCTCGCCCAACTCGTCGAGCAGGCGCGCAAGCGGTCCGCGGTGTTCGACATCCTCACGAACGGTGTGCCCATCGACATCGAAGTCGACGCCGCCTGAAGCGTGGCGGACCCGGCCTCGCGGTTCTCTGGCAGATTCATGCTCGAAATCGAGCTTGACCGGGATTCAAAACCGGATTTCGGGCGATCTGCGCTCGAAGATCGGGGGGAGGCGGGGATCAAGGAAGTTGGTGAGGCCGGTGATCCCGTCAGGCGTGATGGTCAGGACCATCACCGAGGCGGGGGTCACGTGTGCGCCGTCGGGCGACGTGAGGGACACGCAGAATGCCGGTTGGCCGTTCGCCGTCGTTGGCTCGACAGCAAGCCGGAGGTCGGCCCGCTCTCGCCATGCCGCGCTGGTGCGGAGGAACTCGGCGATCGGTGCTCGTCCGATGTACTCATGGGGAGCCGGAGGCATCGCCAGCCAGGCGTCGTCGGTGAGCAGCGCCACGACGCCGTGCACGTCGCCGGCGGTGAGCGCGGTGGCGAAGCGTCGCGCCAGGTCCTGCTCCTGCGTCGAACCTGTCGGCGCTGACGTCGTGGATGGCCGGTTCGCGGCAACGGCTCGTCGAGCTCGCTGCAACGCGCCCTTCACCGCGGTCGGGCTGGTTTCCAGCATCGCGGTGACATCAGTGGCGGAGAAGCCGAGCACGTCGCACAGGAGCAGCACCGCCGCTTGACGCGGCGGGAGACGCTGCAGCGCGGCGATGAACGCCAGCTCGATCGCCTCTCGTGCCTCGTAGCCGAGTTCGGGCGTGGGGTACGGCTGCAGCCACGTGACCTCGTTGCGGGTCGTCGGTTCTGGCGGGTCAAACGGCGGGACGGGCTGGGCCGGTGGGCGCCGCTTGCTGTGACGGATCGCGTTCAGACACCGGTTGGTGGCGATGCGATACAGCCAGGTGCGCAGCGACGCCAGACCGGCGAAGCCGTCCAGGCCACGCCACGCCGCGGTCAGTGTGTCCTGCAGCACATCGTCCGCGTCGGTGAACGAACCCAGCATTCGGTAGCAGTGCACGTGCAGCTCCCGCAGATGCGGATCCACGAGCTCACGGAACGCCTCGGCGTCTCCAGCTCGAGCCCGGTCGAGGACGGCGCTGCTCATCAGCCCGGATGCTGCCACCCGTCGCGGTTGCGTTCCGATCGTCGCCGGTGCGGTGTCTACCTCACCATGAACAACTTCCACGGCGCGGCGCTCGAGACGGCGCTGGCGTACCACCGGGCCTGGACGAGCCATGACTTCGAGACGGCGATGACCTACATCGCCGACGACATCATGTGTGACGCACCGGCAGGGCAGCTGCGGGGCGCGACAGCGTTCCGTGGCTTCATGGGACCCTTCGTCGAGATCGTCACGGCGACGGAGCTGTTGGCTGGATTCGGCGACGACGAGCAGGCCGTGCTCGTCTACCAGACCCACACGGTGAGGGTGGCCGACGCGCCCGGCGCCGAGTGGCTCACCGTGCGCAACGGCCGGATCACGCACCTGCGGATCATCTTCGACCGCCTCCCGTTCACGGCGGCATTTCGGCCAGGTTGATCGTGGTGTCGGCGCCGAAGGTGTCGAGGGCCAGTCGCGTGGCGTTGGACATGTGGCGTTCCCACGACGCAGCTGCGGCGTCGAGGTCACGCGCTTCGACGTGGGCCAGCAGCTCGGCGTGCTCACGATTCGCCCGCTCGACCTGCCCGCCGTCCGGCGGCCGCACGTCGAAGATCGCCCGGTTGTGGGTGTCGACGATGTCCAGCATGATCCGCCCGAACAGGGCCAGCGTGCGGTTGCCCGCCAACTCGACCACCTGCAGGTGGAACTGTGCCGCCGCCGAGGGGAAGGCAACCGGGTCGTCGGCGAGCTCCAGCGACCGCTCGTGCGACTGCCGCAGCACCTCGAGGTCCTCGTCGGTGCGATTGGCGGCGAGCAGGCCGGCGGCGGCCGGCTCGATGACGCGCCGCGCCTCGAACACGTCGGCCAGTGGCGTCTGCTGGGTGCGCAGCCACAGCGCGGCGTGTCGGGCCGTCACCGACACGTCCGGCCGTTGGACCTTCGCGCCGCCGTTGGCACCGCGCTTGACGGCGATCAACGACTCGCTCTCGAGGATGCGCAGCGCCTCGCGGACGGTCGGCCGAGACACCTCGAAGTAGCGCATCAGCTCGCTCTCGTTGGGTAGTGATCCCCCGTGCTCGAGTTCGCCCGCGACGATTCGTCGGCGCAGGCGGGCGGCGACGACGGCCGCCGCCTTCGGGATCCGTATCGGCTCAACGACCTGCTCCGTCACGTCCCTGCCTCCTTGACGGCCGCCTGAGCGAATAATACGCTAACGAAATAGACGAATCCAATGAAATGACGGTTGACGAGGAGTGGAAGGCGGCCTGGAAGCCGCTGCAGGCGGCCGTCGGTCGCGACTTCGGCGACGAAGCCGTCGTCGGCGCGGACCAGGTCGAGGCCGGGCTGATCCGCCGCTACTGCGAGCCGCTTGAGTTCGGTTGCCCGCTGCACTTCGACGACGACGCCGCACGGTCCGCCGGGTACGACGGGATCGTCGCCCCCGTCAGCAGCGTGCTGATGTTCTCGATCCCGGCGATGTGGAACCCGGACGACGACCCGTTGTTCACCACGGCCGGCCGGGACGACCAGCCGGCTCGCTCACCGATCAAGCCACCGACGATCGACGTGGCGCCACCGACGACCGGCTACTTCGCCACCGACATCGAGTTCGACTTCCTCACCGACCTCGTGGTCGGCGACACCCTGACGAGGGTCGGCAACGTCCTGCTGTCGTGCGAGCCGAAGGAGACCAGGGTCGGACGCGGGCGCCTTCACGAAGTGGCAGTGGGAGATGCAGAACCAGCGCGGCGAGGTCGTGGCGCGAGTGCGCACTGGCCTCTACCTCTACAACGCCCACGACAGCGAGGCCCCGGCGTGACCATCGACTGGAGCCAGCAGCGGTACTGGGACGATGTCGCAGAAGGCGACGAGCTGTCGCCGGTCGAGTTCCCGCTGACCGTGTACCGACTCGTCGTCGCTTGCGGTTCCAACCGCGACTTCAACGCGATCCACCACAACTCCGAGTTCGCCCAGGCCTCGGGCGCACCCGAGATGTACGCCAACACGACGTTCCTGCTCGGCATGTGGGAGCGGGCGGTCCGCGAGTTCATCGGCCTGCGGGGCCGCTTCGTCGGCATCAAGGGGTTCCGCATGTCGTCGTTCAACGTCGTGGGGGAGACCGTCACGGTGAAGGGCCGTGTCGCCGGCAAGCGGGAGGACGGACCGCTCGGCCTGGTCGACCTGGAGGTGTGGTCGGAGCATGATGACGAGCTGACAGCTTCAAGCGTGTCGGTCGGCCCGGGGACCGTCACCGTGTCACTACCGAGGAGGGGATGAATGGCGTCGACGGGTGCGATCGCCGGACTCGGCATCACTGAGATGGGCAAGATCTACGGCCGCACGGCGACGGACTTCGCCGCCGAGGCGATCGCGCTGGCGCTCGACGACGCCGGGCTGGCGAAGCCGGACGTCGACGGCCTGCTCGTCAACGGCAACCTGTCGGCAGAGATGAACCCGAACCTCCAGCTGACCCTGGGTTTCGAGGACCTCACGTTGCTCAACGTGATGAACGCCTACGGCTCGACGCCCGCCACGATGCTGCAGTACGCGTTCGCCGCCATCGATCAGGGCCAGGCCAACGTGGTGGCGCTCGTGTACGCCGATGCGCCGCTCCAGCCGGCCACGTCGGCCGGCGCCGCCTACGGCACCCGCCAGGGGCTGTACGGGATGGGTGGCGTCCTCAACGCCCACGGCTTCTACGGCGCCAACCCCGGCTACGCCATGGCGACCCAACGGCACATGAGCATGTACGGCACGACGAGCGAGCAGCTCGGCGCGATCGCCGTGTCGCAGCGGCAGTGGGCGATGAACAACGAACGGGCGCAGATCCGCAAGCCGCTGACGCTCGAGGAGCATCAGGCCTCTCGTTTCATCGCCGAGCCGCTGCACCTCTACGACTGCTGTCTCGTCTCCAACGGTGCGATCGCGTTCATCGTCACGTCAGCCGAGCGGGCGCGATCGCTGCACCAGCCGCCCGTCTACGTGCTGGGTGTCGGACAGGCTGCGCCGGGCGACAGCCAGCGCACCGATCGCCATCCGGCCACGCACACCGGGGCCACCCGCTCGGGTCAGCTGGCGCTGGGTCAGGCCGGAGTCGGCCTCGCCGACATCGACGTCCTCGAGCTCTACGACTGCTACACGTACACCGTCCTCGTGACGCTGGAGGACTACGGCTTCTGCGCCAAGGGCGAAGGCGGCTCGTTCGTCGAGGACGGCAAGCTCGGCCCGGGCGGCGCGCTGCCGACGAACACCGGCGGTGGGCAGCTGTCGTCGTTCTACATGTGGGGATTCACGCCGCTGTCGGAGGGCGTCATCCAGGCCAGGGGACAGGGCGGACTCCGCCAGGTCGACGAGCACGACCTCGTGCTCGTCAGCGGCAACGGCGGGTTCTTGAACTACCACTCGACGATGATCCTCTCGCCCCATGAGTCGTGAATCCGTCGAACGGGAGAAGGCCGACCGCGAGGACGGCGAGCTAGCGGTGGGAGAGAGTGGGGTCGACGCCTCCATCGAGGTGGAGTACACGAAGCCCATCCCGCGGCCCGACGCGCACAGTCAGCCGTTCTTCGATGGGTCGCTGCGCGGCGAGCTGATGTTGCAACGCTGCGGTGCCTGCGGCAGGTGGATGTGGCCGGTACGAGCCCGTTGCATCGAGTGCTTCAGCGACGACGTGGCGTGGAGCACCGCCAGCGGCACCGGGACGCTGTACTCGTACACACTCGTGCATCAGGTGTTCCATCCAGGGTTCGCCGGTGAGATCCCGTACAACGTGGCGATGGTCGATCTCGACGAAGGTGTGAGGATGGTGACGAACATCGTGGGGGTGCCGAACGAGGAGCTGCGCGCCGGGCTCCCGGTCGTCGTGGAGTTCGAACGGATCAGCGACGAGCTGGCCCTGCCGAAGTTCCGTCCAGCGGAGGCATGACGCCGTGAGCACCGCTCCGCTGAGCGGAGTGCGCGTCGTCGACACCACCGACGACTCGGCCAACTTCGCCGGCCGCCTCCTGGCCGACCTCGGCGCCGACGTGATCCTCGTCGAGCCACCCGGAGGGAGCCCCGCCCGGGCACTGCCGCTGATCATCGACGGCGCGAGCCTGAGCTTCTCGTTGCGCAACGCCAACAAGCGCTCCGTCGTCCTCGATTCTGCAACGGCCGAGGGCCAGCAGCAGTTGCTCGACCTGCTCGGTGGTGCCGACGTCTGGATCGACACCGGCGTCCCGCTCGACGTGGAGGCGGTGCGTACGGCACGACCGGACCTCGTCATCGTGTCCGTCCGGCCGTTCGGCGAACCAGGTCCCTACAGCGGCTACCAGGCGAGCGATCCCGTCCTGTTCGCGTTGAGCGGCATGCTGTCCCTGAGCCGGATCACCGGGCGACCGCCGCTGCTGCCGCCCGGGCGCATCGCCTACGACGTCGGTGGTGTGATGGCGGCGTACCTCGCGGTGGTCGGGCTGTGGAACCGGATGGGCAGGGGCGACGGGCAGCAGTTCCAGCTGTCGTTGCACGAGGCGATGGTGCAGGCGGCCGACGCCGTGCTGCCGGTCGCCGAGCAGCTCGGTCCCCGGGGTCCGATCTCGTACCCGACGTACCGGTGCACCGACGGCTTCGTGCGCATCGTCCTGCTCCTGCCCCGCCACACCGAAGCGATGCTCGCCTGGCTCGACGAGGGTCGCGACGGTGGACCGCTCGACCGCGCCAACGCGACGGAGGTGGCCGCCGAGTACGAGCGCTTCTTCGCCGCACGTGACGTCGCGTCCACGGTGGACGAAGCGCAACGACGCGGCATCCCGCTGGCGCCGGTGCTCAGCCTGCAGGCCGTGCTCGACGCCGAGCCACTGCGCGACGGTCGCGTGTTCGTCGACGACGAGGTGATCGCCAACCGACGAGCGGCGTTGCCGGCCGGGCTGTTCCAGGTCGGCGTCGAGAACGTCGGCTTCCGCCACCGCGCACCCGACGTCGGCGAGCACACCGACGACATCCTCGCTTCGACCGACACCGCACCACGGGTCACGGAGGCCGCCGCGCCGGCCGAGCCCGGACCGCCGTTGGAGGGCATCCGGGTGCTCGACTTCGGCGTCGTCTATGCCGCGCCGGAGACCGGCAAGCTACTCGCCGACTTCGGAGCCGACGTGATCCGCGTGGAGAGCCGGTCGAACCCCGATCTGGCCCGTCTGGCCGGCGGCGCGGCCGGCATGAGTGCCCAGTTCGTCACGCTGAACCGCAACAAGCGCAGCTTCGGCGTCGACCTCAAGAGCGACACCGGCCGCGAGCTCGTGCACCGGCTCATCGAGCGGTCCGACGTGCTCATCGAGAACATGGCCCGTGGCGTGCTGGAGAAGCTCGGGCTGGGCCCCGACGAGCTGCGCGAGCGGAACCCCGGTCTGATCATCGTGAGCAGCCAACTGTTCGGCCGGGCGGGCGCGTGGTCGGACTGGCGAGGGTTCGGGCCGAGCGCACGAGGTGCGGGCGGCCTGTCCGGACTGTGGCGCTACCCGGACGACGAGACCGGCTTCGCCGACTCGACGTCGGTGTTCCCGGACCACTTCGTCGGCCGGCTCGGCGCGCTTGCCGCGCTGGCGTGGTTGATCGAACGTCGGGCGTCCGGGCGTGGGGAGGCGATCCGCATCCCGCAGGCCGGCGCCGTGACCAATCACCTGAGCGAGCAGTTCGTCATGCAGTCGCTGGCGCCCGGGTCCACGTCGGCGGTCACCGCCACGTCGGGCGTCTACGCGTGCGCGGGCGAGGACCACTGGTGCGTCGTCACGATGGGCGATGACGATGCCCGCCGACGTCTCGCCAGCGCCATCGACGCGTCGCCGACCGACGATCTGCAGGAGGCGCTGGCGGCATGGATGTCGACGCGCACTCCGACGGAGGCGATGCAGCAACTTCAAGCGGCCGGCGTCGCGGCCGCGGCGGTGCTCACGCCGACCGACGTGCTCTCCGATCCGCACCTCGTTGAGCGCGGCTTCATCCGCGTGCTGATGCAGCCGGGATGGGACCCGCTGTTCGTCGAAGGTGATTCCGTTCGCTGTGCGCTGGTGCCCGAGACGCCGCTGGAGCCGGCGCCCGTGCACGGCGAGCACACCCGCGAGATCGCCATCGACGTGCTCGGCCTCAGCGAGCACGAAGTCGACGACCTCGTGACCTCCGGCGTCCTCGAAGTCCCCCCGCCCTAACCATCCGAGTGTTTGAGCCCGTCGGAGTGCTGGACCTCGATTTTCCCGGGGCCTGACACTCGGATGGCGTCAAACACTCGGATGGGATCAGGCCCGTTCGGAGAGGCGGGTGGCGCGGGCGGGGTCGTGGGCGGCGCGCAGGTCCTTCTTGACGATCTTGAGGGTCTCGTTGCGGGGGATGGCGTCGGTGATCTCGTACCAGCGCGGGCGCTTGTACGGCGCCATCGACGTGAGGCAGTGGGCGTCGAGGTCCTCCGGCGTGGTCGCCGACCCGGGTGCCAGCACGACGATCGCTTTCACCGCCTCCCCCCACCTCGCATCGGGGACACCGATCACGGCGCAATCGACGACGTGCGGCGTGCCGCAACAGCACCGACTCGACCTCGATCGAGTACACGTTCTCGCCGCCTGGCTTGATCATGTCCTTGGAGCGGTCGACGAAGTACAGGAACCCGTCGTCGTCCATGCGCATGATGTCGCCGGTGTGCAGCCACCCGTTGGCCAGCGCGACGGCGCTGGCGTCGGGCAGGTTCCAGTACCCGAGCATCGTGCTCGGCCCGCGCAAGCCGAGCTCGCCTTCCTCGCCTGGCGGCAGGTGACGGTCGTCGTCGCCGAGGATCGCCGCGTCGAACCCGAACAGCGGTCGGCCGATGGTGCCCGGCCGCGCCCGCTCGTCGTCGGCGCTGCTGACCGTCACGAAGTTGCCGGCCTCGGTGGAGCCGTAGATCCCACGGAACTGCGCGTCGGGTAACACCTCGGCCAGCCGGTCGAGCGTTGCCAGCGACTCCATCGCCGCCCCGCCGAACAAGATGCGCACCGATGATCGGTCGACCTTCTCGGCCATCGGGTGGACGAGCGCGTGCTTCATTCCGGGCAGCGAGATCGTCGTCAGGGACTCGTCACCGACGAGGCGCCAGAGCTCCTCGGCATCGGCGCTGGCCGGGACGACAACGCGCGCTCCGACCGTGAGGTGGGCGAGCACGATCCCCAACCCGGCGACATGGAAGAAGGGATACACGCCGAGCACGACCTCGTCGGCGGAGATGCCGAACGAGAGGGCGAGGTTGGCGTTCGCCGCCAGCCACCCTCGTTGCGAGAGCAGGCAGCCCTTCGGCTTCCCCGTCGTCCCGGAGGTGTAGAGGTGGATGCACGGTCCGTCGGACGGCGGACGAGGCGCGTTCCACGAGCGCGGCTCGGCAGCGGTGACGGCGCGCGTCGAGCTCTGGGCCGATCGTCCACGCCGTCGTGGCGCCCAACCCGCTCGCCTCGGCCAGCGGCGCGAGGTCGGGGTGGACGAGCGCGTGGGTCACGCCGGCGTCGTCGATCTGGAAACGCAGGTCGGCGGCGACGAGCCGCGGGTTGAGCGGTACGACGACGGCGCCGAGCAGCGAGGCGGCGAGGCACGTCTCGACGACCTCCGGCTGGTTCGTCGACAGCACCGCCAGGCGGGTGCCTTCTCCGACGCCGGCGGCAGCGAGGAGACCGGCCGTACGGGCCGTGCGGTCGGCGAGCTCGCCGTACGTCCGAGCTCTGCCGTCCCAGGTGAACGCCACCCTGCCGCCCCACAGCACCGACCCACGGTGAGCCAGGTCGCCAACCACCATTGCCGCTGAAGGTTGCGCCACGCGGCGATCGTAGGCTCGCCTCCTACTGCCAAGATGACGACGATGATGAGCACGCCCGAGGATGCGATCGCCAGCGGCTGCCCCGTGGTGGACATCGATTATCGGCGAGTACCGGCCGGCGTTCTGGCACTGGAACAGCCTCAACGAGGTTCGCGAGCAGGCCCGCGTCTCGATGAACACCGTGCCGCACAGGTTCTGGATGCTCAACCGCTACGACGACGTCAGGGAAGCGCTGCAGCGACCGGAGGTCTTCACGAACCGCGTCACCAGCGCGTTGCAGGACCCAGCGACGAAGGTCAAGTTGATCCCGCAGAACGCGGTCGGCAGGGAGCACGTGAAGTACCGCCAGGTGCTCAACCCGTGGTTCTCGCCGGGCTCGGTCAAACGCATCGAGCCGATGGCGCGGGCGCGCTGCATCGAGATGATCGACGAGCTGGCGCCCCGCGGCTCGTGCGACCTCGCCGTGGAGTTCGCGATGCTCTACCCGACCGAGGTGTTCCTGGCGATCCTCGGCCTCCCGACCGAGGACGGCCGCGTGCTGCTCCCGCTCGTCGAAGGCATGTTCCGGCGGTTCTTCGGAGGTGCCGAGGAGGAGACCGACACGTACGTCGAGGAGTTGCACGGCTACTACAAGGCGGCCATCGACGAGCGCCTCGCCGCACCGCGGGACCCGGCGACAGACTTCATCACGTACCTGCTCCAGGCGGAGCCAGACGGTGCGCCGCTGCCGCACGAAGACGTGCAGACCCTGTGCTTCACGATCATGCTGGCCGGGCTCGACACGACGCGCAGCGAGCTGGGGTACATCTTCCACCACCTTGCGACGCATGAATCCGACCGACGGATGCTCGTCGACCAACCGGAGCTGATCCCCGACGCCGTCGAGGAGTTCGTCCGCCTCTACGGCCTGCTCATCCAAGACGGCCGGTACGTCGCCGAGGACATCGACTTCGCCGGCTGCCCGATGAAGCAGGGCGACCTCGTGTGGCTCGGGCTGGCGGCCGCCGATCGCGATCCCCGCAAGTTCGACGACCCCGACGAGTTCAAGTTGGGACGCGAGTTCACCAAGCATCTGGCCTTCGCCGCCGGCGGGCATCGTTGCCTCGGCTCCCACCTCGCCCGCAGCGAGCTGATCGTCGCCCTCGAGGAGTGGCTGCGGCGGATCCCGGACTTCCGCCTCGCCGAAGGTGGCGACCTCCAGGAACGCGGCGGACAGCTGATGTTGCGACGCGTGCCGCTGCAGTGGGACGTCTGAGCGGTGGCCGGCGCACTGGAGGGCCTGAAGGTCGTCGAGGCGGGGCTGCTCGTGCAGGGTCCGCAGGCGGCGGCCACGCTGGGTGAGTGGGGCGCGGACGTCATCAAGGCCGAGCTCCCCGGGTTCGGCGACCAAGCCCGGTGGCTGCCGGTGCAGCGGGGGGACTACCGCAGCGCCTACTTCGCAGCCTGCAACCGTGGCAAGCGCAGCATCACGGTCGACCTGCGGCGGCCGGAAGGACGAGAGATCTTCCTCCGGTTGGGGGCGTGGGCGGACGTCGTGATCACCAACTTCAAGCCGGGAACGATGGAGTCGTGGGGCCTCGGCTACGACGAGTTGGCGGAGCGCAACGCCGGCCTGATCTACGCCGCCGGTTCGACCTTCGGTTTGGAGGGACCTGATGCGGCGCGGCGAAGGCGCCGACCTGAGCGCCCAGGCGGTCGGCGGGCTGATCAGCACGACCGGCCGAACCGGCGGTGAGCCCTCGCCCGTCGGGGCAACGATCGCCGACCACATCGCCGCGCTCAACCTCGTCGGCGGGATCCTCGCCGCGCTCGTGGCGCGACAGCGCACGGGCGTCGGTCAGCGAGTCGACACCTCGCTGGTCGGCGGCCAGCTGTGGGCGCAGGCGAGCGAGATCACGGGCTGCCTGATGACGGGTCGGCCCGGTGGCCGAGCGAATCGCGGCAACCCCTACGTGCCGGGCCTGTACGCCATCTTCCCGACGAGCGACGGCTGGCTCGCCGTCGTCGGCGTGGTCGGGCCGGCGCGCACCCGGTTCTTCGACGTCATCGGCCGGCCTGAGCTGGCAGAGCAGTTCCCGCAGCCGCTCTACTTCGAGGAGGAGCGCGCCGCGCTGTTCCCCCTCCTCGACGACGTGTTCCGGACCCGCCCGACCGCGGAGTGGTGTCGAGTTGCTCGGGGCTGCCGGGCTGCGCTTCGCACCCGTGCGTGACCACGGCGAGGTCGTCGCCGATCCGATGGTGTGGGACAACGGTTATCTCGTGCGGGCGCCGGCGCAGGACGGCACCGAGACGGCAGTCGTCGCCGCGCCCGTCCGGTTCAGCGCCACGCCCGCCGACGTCCGGGCCGACCTGCCCGAGCTCGGACAGCACACCGAAGAGGTGCTCCTCGAGCTGGGCTACACCTGGGACGACATCGGCGAGCTGTCAGCCGCCGGGGCGATCTGACGCCGACGCTCAGGCTCGGCTCGCAAGCAAGTTGCTCGCCTCACCTTCCGAGCTCGCCGCCTCCGCTGCGCTTCGGCGTCTCACCTGCCTGCCTATCCGCCGGGGCTGACAAGCTCGGTTCGAATCCGGGTTGCCGACCGGGCGAGACTGCATCCGATCGCGACTGGGGAGATGTCGCGCGACGACCGGGGTGCGCGAATGGCTGCAGGACGGGATGGAAACGGTTCGGGCGACGAGCTCGACGTGGTGGTGGTCGGCGCCGGCTTTGCCGGGCTGTACATGCTCCACCGGCTGCGCCAGCTGGGGTTCTCGGCGACCGTGCTCGAGTCGGCGGCCGACGTCGGCGGCACGTGGTACTGGAACCGCTACCCGGGCGCACGCTGCGACATCCCGACCACCGACTACACGTACTCGTTCGACCCCGAGCTGGAAGCCGAGTGGACCTGGTCGGAGAAGTACGCCACGCAGCCCGAGATCCTGCGCTACCTCCAGCACGTCGCCGACAAGTACGACCTGCGGAAGGACATCCAGTTCTCGACCCGTGTGGCGGCGGCGACGTGGGACGACGCCGCCTCGCGCTGGACGATCACGACCGACCAGGGCGATCGCCTGTCGTGCCGCTGGTTCGTCATGGCGACGGGATGCCTGTCGATGCCCAAGGCGGTCGACATCGACGGCCCCGACCGCTTCGCGCGGCGACGTCTACTTCACCAGCAGCTGGCCACACGAGGGCGTCGACTTCACCGGCAAGCGGGTCGGTGTCATCGGCACTGGCTCGTCGGGCATCCAGTCGATCCCGCTGATCGCCGAGCAGGCGAGCGAGCTGGTGGTGTTCCAGCGCACCCCGAACTTCTCGATCCCGGCGCAGAACGGTCCGCCGTCGCAGGAGCGCCTCGACGAGATCGCCGCGATCGCGACGCCTATCGGCAGTCCGGCAAGTGGTCGCGCGGCGGCGTGCCGTTCGAGATCCCGGTCGACACGGCTGCGTCGCTGCCGCCGGAGGAGCAGCGGGCACGATTCGAGGCGGCGTAGGAGGCCGGCGAGCTGTTCTCGATCCTCGGCATGTTCGCCGACCTGATGATCAACCGCGACGCCAACGACATCGTCGCCGAGCACATCCGGCGACAAGATCCGCGCGATCGTGAACGACCCGGAGACGGCGGAGGCGCTGTGCCCGAAGGACCACCCGTTCGGCACGAAGCGGCCGTGCCTCGACACCGGCTACTACGAGACGTTCAACCTGCCCCACGTGCGGCTGGTCGATCTGCACAAGCACCCGATCGCGGTCGATCACCGAGACCGGGCATCGACACCGTCGACGAGTCGTTCGAGTTCGACGCGATCGTCTACGCCACCGGGTTCGACGCGATGACCGGCGCGATCGTGTCCGTCGACATCACCGGTCGCGACGGGCTCACGCTGAAGGAGAAGTGGGCGCACGGCCCGACGACGTACCTCGGGCTGACGACGACGGGCTTCCCGAACCTGTTCATGATCACCGGTCCGGGCAGCCCGTCGGTGCTGTCCAACATGACCGTGTCGATCGAGCAGCACGTCGACTGGGTGGCCGACTGGCTGGAGCACCTCCGCGCCAAGGGGTTCGACGCGGATCGAGCCGACCGACGACGGCCGAGGCCGGCTGGGTGCAGCACGTCAACGACTGCGCCGACATCACGCTCTACCCGACCGCGAACTCCTGGTACATGGGCGCCAACGTGCCGGGCAAGCCGCGGGTCTTCCTGCCGTACATCGGCGGTGTCGACGGGTACCGGGCGGCGTGCGACGAGGTCGTCGAGCGCGGGTTACTTCGGCTTCGAGCTCTCCGGCCCGGCCGGCGCGCAGTGCAACGACGGTGTCATCCGCCGCCTGCAGCCCGATGTGGCCGCGGTGTTGGACCATGATGGCCGCGCTCGAACCTGCCGCCGATCGAGTCGATGTCAGCGGACGAGGCGCGCGCCTTCATGGCGACGCCATGGACGCGGACCGCCCGCCGGGGCCCGAGGTCGGCGAGATCGTCGACGGCACGCTCCCCGGTGCCGCCGGCCCGCTCGACTACCGGCTGTACCGCCCGGCGAGCCCGGCCCGCACCCGATCGTCGCCTACTTCCACGGTGGCGGGTGGGTGCTCGGCAGCCACGACTCCGACGATCCGCTTCTGCCGCGACCTGTGCGTGCGCGTCCGACGCGGTCATCGTGTCGGTCGACTACCGCCACGCGCCCGAGGCCCGCTTCCCGGCGGCGGCCGAGGATGCGTTCGCCGCCGTGCACTGGATCGCCGAGCACACCAAGGAGCTCGGCGGCATCCCTGGCCAGCTCGCCGTGGCCGGCTGGAGCGCCGGCGGCAACGTCGCCGCCGTCGTCTGCCAGATGGCCCGCGACGCCGGCGGACCCGCGATCGTCGGCCAGCTGCTGCTGACTCCGGTGACCGACAGCGACATGACGACCGGCTCGTACATCGAGAACGCCGACGGCTATCGTCCTCACCACGCCGCTGATGCAGTGGTTCTGGGACCACTACGCCGATCCGGCCGACCGCACCGACCCCCGGGCGTCGCCGTTGCGGGCCGCCGACCTCTCCGGCCTGCCGCCGGCGTTCGTCGTGACGTGCGAGTTCGATCCGCTCCGCGACGAAGGCATCGCCTACGCGCAGGCGCTGGAGGAGGCCGGCGTGCCGGTGCGGGTCACTCGCCGCCCGCGGCCACACCCACACCTCGCTGACGATGGTCGACGGATCGTCTCTCGGGCGCCGGCGTGCGGGCCGAGATGGCCGAGGCCCTGCGGGAGTTCTTCCAGGCTTCGGTTCCGGCCTGATGTGTTACGACTGAGGGATGACCTCCACCTCCTCCAATGCCCGCACGAGGCGTCCGTTGGAAGGTGTTCGCGTGCTCGACGTCACTCGCGGGATGCCCGGCGCGGTGGCCACCATGCTGCTGGCCGACTACGGCGCAGAGGTGATCGTCGTCGAATCCCCGGGCGGGTCCCCGCTGCGGGCGACCGGTGCGCACAGCATCTGGGGGCGGGGTAAGCGCAGCGTCGTCCTCGACCTGGGCACGCCCGACGGTCAACAGCAGGCGCACGTGCTCGCGGCCGGTGCCGACATCGTGATCGAGGACCATCGGCCCGGCACGATGGCCGAGCGGGGCCTCGGCTACGACGATGTGGTCGCCGACAATGACGACGTCGTGTACTGCTCGATCTCGGCTTATGGCCAGGAGGGCAGTCGCCGCGACCGGCTCGGCTACGACGCCGCGGTGGCCGCCCACCTCGGCATCATGAACGAGTGGGGCGGGAGCCGGGAGGGCCCGATCTTCCTCGGCCACCCGGCGATCGACTACTCCACGGCGCTGCTGGCGACGATCGGGATCCTCAGCTGCCTGCGCAGCCGCATCCTCACCGGCTTCGGCGATCACGTCGACGTCTCGATGCTCGACGGCGCCCTGGCCCAGTACACGATGAACTGGTTCAGCGAGTCGGCCGGCAAGGCGATCGACCGCAAGAGCGCAACCGGCGACCTGCAGTTCGGCAACAAGCGCCTGCTGCTGCGCATGTTCGAGTGCTCCGACGGCCGCCTGATCCAGGTCCACACCGGCGCCGCCGGAGCGTTCGACCGGGCGATGGAGGTGTTCGGGCTCGCCCAGGAGATCAGCAAGACGCAGGGTTCGGTCCAGATGGACAGCCTGCTCACCGACCGGGACATGGAGATCCTCGCCTCCAAGCTGCCCGACATCGTCCGGACGCGCCCGGTCGCCGAGTGGCTGCAGCTCCTGTGGTCGAACGAGGTCGCCGCCCTACCCATCGGACTCCCCGGCGAAGCGCTCGACGACGAGCAGGTGCGCTACGCCGGGATCGTCGCCGAGATCGACGACCCCGACGCTGGGCCAGATCGAGGTTGTCGGGCCGTGCGCCTTGCTGTCGGAGACGCCCGGACGCATCGCCGGTCCGGCTCCGCAGCTCGATGCTGACGGCGAGTCCGTGCGGTCCGCCGGCTGGTCCGCCGCGGGACTGCCGATGGTGTCCGGGAAGGCGCCGATGGCCACCCCCCTCGAAGGGGTCCGCGTCATCGAGTTCGCCACGTTCTTCGCCGCGCCGTACGGCCATCGGCTGCTTTCTGACCTCGGCGCCGAGATCATCAAGGTCGAGGCCTTGGCCGGCGATCCGATGCGGCCGTTGGCGGAGATCTTCGAGGGCGCCAACAGCGGCAAGCGGGACATCGCCGTCGATCTCAAGCATCCGGACGCGGCGCCGCTCCTGCGCGAGCTCCTCGCGAAGGCGGACGTGGTCCAGCACAACCTGCGGCCGGGCGTGGCCGAGCGCCTGCGGATCGACGACGCCTCCGTGCGCGAGGTGCGACCCGACATCGTCTACCACTACTCGCCGGGGTACGGGTCGTCCGGGCCAAAGTCGATGCTGCAGAGCTTTGCCCCGCTCGTCTCGGGGTTCGTCGGCCAGTTCGTGGTCGCCGCCGGCGAGGGCAACCGGCCGCGGGCGACGTTCGGCAACGAGGACTACTACAACGGCTTGCTCGGCGCGTGCGCCTGCCTGCTCGGCCTGCTGCACCGCGAGCGCACCGGCGAGGGCCAGCACGTGGAGTGCCCGCAGCTGCACTCGTCGGTGTTCACGACGAGCGAGTACTACAAGCGCGACGGCCGCTACGAGACCGTGATCCCACGCCTGGACCACGGCCAGTACGGGTGGAGCGCCGGCTACCGCATCTACCAGTGCCTCGACGCGTGGATCTGCGTGACGTGCACGCGGCCCGAGCAGTTCGCCGCGCTGGTCGAGGCCGTCGTGCCAGAAGAGGCGCGGGCGGGCTTGTCGGCCGAGGATCTCGTTGCGGACGCGCCG
Organism: uncultured Acidimicrobiia bacterium; assembly: GCA_963774125.1. GTDB lineage: Bacteria > Actinomycetota > Acidimicrobiia > Acidimicrobiales > Ilumatobacteraceae > JALZMG01. Next base: position 399,550 of record CAVZDR010000005.1, on the reverse strand, counting down.
ACTGCCGGTCCCGCTGCGGAGCTGCTCGAGTACCACTTCGTCGAACGGCTGGTGGAGGACTGGGCGCAGTTCCTGGGGGAGCGAGGCGTCCCGGTCGAGGGCGTCCGGGAGGAGAGCTGGCTCAACCGTGATGCCTTCCTCGAACAGGAGATGCTCGACGACGGCCGCGTCTACGCGTTCCAGCACCCGGTGCACGGCGGCATCCGCATCGTCGGGGACCTCGTCCACCTGCGTCGTCAGTCCTCGGCCCGCCGCGGCCGGGCGCCGCTGCTCGGCGAGCACACCCGCGAGGTGCTCGGCGAGCTCGGCTACGACGACGCGCGGATCGCCGAGCTCATCGAGGCGTCGGTCGTGCTGGCGTCAGCTGACGTCAGCTGACGTCGGCGGTCGGCCCGAGCAGGCTGCCGCGGCTGCTCGTACTCGCCGATCGCCATCGGCGATGGCCCGGCGATCGTCGTCAGCCCGCCGTCGATCGTCAGCACCTGGCCGGTGACGAACCAGGCGTCGTCGCTGGCGAGGTAGAGCGCACCGGCGGCGATGTCATCGGGCTGCGCCGGACGATCCATCAACGCTCGCTCCGCCAGTGCCGCGTGTGCGCCGTCGAGGTCGCCCGCATCACCGGTCAGGATCTCCGCCGTCATCGCCGTCACGGTGGCACCCGGCACGATGCTGTTGACGCGGATGTGGTGCGGGCGGAGCTCGGCGGCGACGGACCGGGTCAGGCCGAGCACGGCTGCCTTGGCGGCTGAGTAGACGTGTGCTCCGACGCCGCCGACGACGCCGGCCGGGCTGGACGTGGAGAGGATGACGCCGCTGCCCTGCGGGATCATCGCCGCCGCGGCGTGCTTCATGCCGAGCAACGTCCCGCGCAGGATGACGGCGATGGTCCGGTCGACGTCGACCATGTCGAGCTTGGCGATGGAGCCGACGGCGCCGATGATCCCGGCGTTGTTGAACATCACGTCGAGGCGGCCGAAGTCGGCCATCGCGAGTTCGACGGCGGCACGCACCTCGTCCTCATTCGTGACGTCGACGCGCGCGAAGCGGGCGGCGTCGCCGAGCTCATCGACAAGCCGCATGCCTTGTTCGACCAGCAGGTCGGCGATCACGACGCGGGCGCCCTCCTCGACGAAGCGGCGAGCCGTTGCGGCCCCGATGCCACCGGCGCCGCCGGTGATGACCGCGCTGCGCCCGGCTAGCCGGCCACCGGTCACGGCAGCCCCTCGGAGGTGGGCGACATCGCCCATCCGGTGCTGAGGTCCGTGCGCACGTCGAGGACGATCGTCTTGTCGGCGATGCGCGGTCCCGCGTCGCCGACGACGACGATGTCTCGGTACTGACCCCAGCCGATCACCGAACGGGCGTCGGCGCTGACGAAGAAGAAGTACGACTCGACGTGGACTCGCTCGTCGTCGCCGACCTCGGCGACCTGGTTGGTCAGGAAGTGCCGTCGTGCGCCCATCTCGGGGAATTGGTGCGCGTAGAACTCGGCGACGGCGTCGACGCCGACGAAGTCGCGGTTCCGGACGTGCAGCACCGCATCGTTGGTGAAGACGTTCGTGCGCAGCTCGTCGACCGCCTTGTGGTCACAGGCGGTGGCGTAGGCGATCGTCGCCGTCTTGGCCAGCTCGATCAGTTCGAGGCGCCGCAGCCGCGCGGGGAGGTCGTCCTGGCTCATCGCGCGGACAGTACTGCCGCCTCAGGTCACGACGCCCCGTGCCCGCAGTGATGCCACGATCTGCTCGTCGTAGCCGAGATCGGCGAGGACCTCGTCGGTGTCGGCGCCTGGCTGGCTGACGCGACCGGCGATCGCTCCCGGTGTGCGGTCGAGGCGCGGCGCCGGCGCAGGATGGACCACGCCGTCGACCGAGACGATCGTCGCGCCGGCGGCGATCTGCGGATGGCGGGGAACCTCGGCCAGCTTCAGCACCGGCGCGACGCATGCATCCACGCCTTCGAAGTGGTCGGCCCACTCGTTGCGCGTCCTCGTGCTGAAGCGTTCGGCGAACAGCACGCGCAGCGCAGCCCAGCTCGCTGGATCCTGCCGATCCGGGATCGACGCCGCGTCGAGATCGAGGCCCTCGAGCAGCCGGGCGTAGAACTGCGGCTCCAGCGCACCGACCGCGACGTACTCGCCATCGGCGCATCGGTAGCTGTCGTAGTACGGCGCGCCCGAGTCGAGGTTGTTCGTGCCACGCGCGTCGTTCCACGTCCCGGCCTGCTGCGCCTCGAGCCACGGCCCCATGAACAGCGCTGTGCCGTCGAGCATTGCCGCATCGACGACCTGACCGGCGCCGCTGGTCGCTCGCTCGAACAGCGCGCAGGTGATCCCGTAGGCGAGCAGCAGCCCGCCAGCGCCGAGGTCGGCGATGATGCTGAGCGGCGGCACCGGTGGCTCGCCCGCCCTGCCGAAGGCGCCGAGCGCGCCGGCGACAGCGAGATAGTTGATGTCGTGTCCGGCTCGGTCGGCGAGCGGACCCGAGCGACCCCACCCGGTCATCCGCCCGTACACGAGGCGAGGGTTGCGGGCCAGGCACGCCTCCGGGCCGACGCCGAGACGCTCGGCGACACCCGGCCGGTAGCCCTCGATGAGCACGTCCGAGCTGGCGACGAGGTCGAGGACGACGGCCAGTCCGTCCGGCTGCTTGAGGTCGACGGCGATCGAGCGACGGCCCCGATCGAGCACCTGCTGGGGGAGCGCGGCGCCCGCCGTGCGGTCGAGCCGGATGACATCGGCACCCATGTCGGACAGCACCATCCCGCAGAACGGGATCGGACCGATGCTCGCCAGCTCGAGCACGCGGATGCCGCGCAACGGCCCCCGGGGCCCGGATGGCTCGACGGTCGGCCCTGGAGTTGGCGGCCCGGACATGAGGCCGAGTCAAGCACGAACCGGTACCGTGGCCTGGCGATCTGAGGACCCTCCGAACGAAGGAGTGCCGAGATGGGCATCCGGCTGGCACTGCGCTACGACATGCGGGCGCCGGCATTTGGCGCTCCGGCCGCGGATCTCTATCCGGCGGCCGTCGAGCAGTGCGCCATCGCCGACGGCGCCGGGTTCGACACCGTGTTCCTCGCTGAGCACCACGGCGCCGAAGACGGCTACCTACCGTCACCGATCGTGCTGGCCTCGGCGATGCTGGCCCGCACGAAGCGGATGACGGCGCACTTCTCGGCCCTGCTACCGGTGCTCCACAACCCGATCATGCTGGCCGAGGACCTTGCTGTGCTCGACCTCATCAGCGGTGGGCGCATCGAGCTCACCTTGGGCATCGGCTACCGCCTGCACGAGTTCGCCATGTTCGGTGTCGAGAAGTCGAAGCGAGTCAAGATTCTCGAGGAGACGATCGGCATCCTGGAGCGGGCCTGGAGCGGCGAGCCGTTCGAGTACGAGGGGATGACGGTCCAGATCCTGCCGACACCCGTGCAGAAGCCGCGGCCGCCGATCTACATCGGCGGCTCGACGGAGGCAGCGGCGATCAGGGCGGCCCGCTATGGCGACGACTTCATGCCGGCGACGCCTCAGCTGTACGACGTCTACGCCGCCGAGATGGAGCGACTCGGCAAGCCGGTGCCGCGCCGACCGCGGCCGAAGGGACCGCTGTTCCTGTTCGTCACCCGGGATCCGGAGCGCAGCTGGGACATCGTCGGCCCGCACGTGATGTACACGACGAACTCCAACGCGGAATGGGCCAAGGAGCGGGGTGTCGGCGACACGCCGTACCCGCCGATCGAGACGGTCGAGGAGCTGAAGACCAAGCCGCAGTTCGCCGTCGTCACGCCGGAGGACTGCGTGGACGTCGTCGTCGCTGCTGGTGCCGACGCCGAGATCACGCTGCACCCGTTGATGGGGGGGCTGCCGCCGGACGAAGGCACGGCGAGCCTCGAGCTGTTCACGACCGAGGTGCTCCCGGAGCTGGCGCGGCGCGGCGTCTGGATCGATCCCCGACAGAGTGGAGGTACGCCGTGACGATCGCGATCGTCGGGGTCGGAGAGACCGACTACGCCTGGAAGGACCGCGCGGTCGCCGTCGGCACTGGCTGTCGACGCCGTGCAGCGGGCGCTCGCCGACGCCGGCCTGACCGGTGCCGACGTCGACGGCATCGTCACCGAGTCGTACACGCTCGTCAACTCCGCACCGGCAGATCTCGTCGGTGCCCGCATCGGCATGCGCGAGCGTCCGTTCACAGCCCACGTCGGCATCGCCGGTTCGGGGACCGTCTACGCGCCTGCGTTGGCGCGCATGGCAATCGAGTCGGGCGAAGCATCGGTGGTCGTCAGCTACTACTCCATCAACCTCAGCGCGCGCGGTGCCGGTGGCGCGTATGCACTGCATGCGGGCGACCGGGCCAAGGCAGCGTTCGAGATGCCGTTCGGCTACTACGGCCAGGCCGTCTACTTCGCCGTGGCGGCCGCCCGGTACCGGCACCTCTACGGCCTCGAGCCGGAGGAGCTGGGCTCCGTCGCCGTCGCCGCGCGGGCGCACGCCCAGCGGACGCCGAACGCGTTGCGCCAGGAGCCGCTGACGATGGACGGCTATCTGGAGAGCCCGATGGTCTCGGATCCCCTGCGCAAGCTCGACTGCTGCCTCGTCAACGACGGCGGCGTGGCGTTCGTGATGACGAGCCTTGAGCGAGCCCGCGACCTGCCGCATCCACCTGCTGTCGTTGCCGGTGTCGGGTTCGGTTCCAAGCCGCTGCCGCAGTCCGGGTACTTCAGCCAGGCGGGGGACCTCCTCACGACGGCAGCCACGATGTCCGGCCCGAAGGCGTACCGCGAGGCCGGGCTGACGGCGGCCGATGTCGACGTCGCCGAGATCTACGACTGCTTCTCGATCTCGATGCTGCTGCAGCTCGAGGATCTCGGGTTCGCCGAGAAGGGCGCCGGCGCCCGCTTCGCCGCGTCAGGCGCAATCGGTCCGGGCGGCGAGCTGCCGGTCAACACGCACGGCGGTCTGCTCTGCCAGTCGTACCTCGTCGGAGGCAACCACGTCGTCGAGGCCGTCCGCCAGCTGCGCGGTGATCGCGGCGAGGCGCAGGTCGACGGTGCCGAAGTCGCGCTCGTCGCCGGCCTCGGTGCGCCCGAGCACGCCACGCTGCTGTTGACGAAGGACCGCTGATGGGGCTGCCCCACTACGACCCACCCCTCGACGACGAGATCTCTGCTCCGTTCTGGGCGGCGATCGACGATGGGCGTCTCGTCCTGCCGCGCTGCTCGGAGTGCGGGAAGTGGCAGTGGTACCCCGACGAGGCGGGGCCCGACTGCCCCGGCGCGTCCCTCGTGTGGGAACAGGTCGCGACGACCGGAACCCTCCACACCGCGACACGTGTCGAGCGGGCGTTCCTGCCCGGCGGTCAGGCCGACGTCCCCTACGTCGTCGCGTTCGTCGAGCTCGACGGCGTGGAAGGCGTGCGCCTCGTCACGAACCTCGCCGACGACAGTGAGGTCGCGATCGGGGACCGCGTGCGGGCGGAGTTCGTCGACTTCGGCGCCCGCCGCCACCTCGTGTTCGTGGCGGCCTGACGTTTCTGACTCCCGTTGGGGGTCATCGGTGACACCGCACGGGTGTCAGAAACGGCTTTCCTACTCCTCGAGCGTGATGGCGTCCTCGGGGCAGACGCGCATGGCGGTGCGGGCGGCGTCCTCGAGGCCGGGCGGGACTTCCATCGAGCTGCCCTTGATCGTGACGAAGCCCTCGTCGTCGCACTCCAGCAGCTCCGGCGCTCGCGTGTAGCAGCGACCCTGGCCGCTGCACAGCTCGCCGTCGACCACGATGCGCATCACGCCGCCCACTCGAGTGGCACCGTCTGGAGCATCAGCTGCCCGCCGCGCTCCATCAACTGCTCGTCGGTGGCCAGCCGGAAGTCGGGAATGCGACGCAGCCACTCCTCCAGGACGATGATCAGCTCCACGCGGGCGAGATGCGCACCGAGGCAGCGGTGAGCGCCGGCACCGAACCCGAGGTGCTTCGTGAACTCGCGGTCGATGACGAACTCGTCTGGCCGCTCGAAGCGCCGCGGGTCGCGGTTCGCTTGCGCGAGTCCCAGCCACACCATGTCGCCCTCCTTCATCGGGCAACCGTGGAAGTCGATGTCCTGATCGACGTAGCGCCCATCCTGGAACACGAGGGAGTACAGGCGGACGAACTCCTCGACGGCGTCGGGGATCCGCTCCGGGGCGTCGATCAGCATCCGCCGGTCGGCCTCATGCGTCGAGAGGTGGTGGAAGATGTAGCCGAGCATGCTGCGCGTCGTGTCGAGGCCGGCGAGCATGATCGTCATGCAGAGCGTGAGGATCTCGTCGTGCGTGATGGGGCGGGACCCCATGTTCGTCTGCAGCAGGTAGGAGACGAAGTCGCTCCCGACGTCGCGAGGCTGCTCGACTCGATCCTCGACGACGCGCTCGAAGTACCCCTTGATCTCGTTCGCCGCCGTCGCCTGCTCGTCGGGGTCGCCGCCGAAGAAGCCGCGAAAGATCGTCTCGACACGAGGCAGCATGAACGCCCCGTCCTCCACCGGCAGGCCGAGGATGGCGAGGAACATCTCCGTCGCGTAGAGCATGGCGAAGTCGATGGTCATGTCGCAGCCGCCCTTGGGCCGCAGCTCCTCGATCAGCGCGATGCACCGCTCGCGAGCGAGCGGTTCGAGCCGCTTGACCGAACCGGGAGAGAACCACGGGTTGACGACGTGGCGGCAGTCGACGTGCGCCTGGCCGTCGAGGTTCTGGGGGAGGAGGTACAGCCGATGGTCGGGATCGCCGAGCGTGCTGAGGACCTTGTTCGAGAACACCGATGGTGTCTGCAACGCCTCGCGCACGGCGTCGTAGCGGGTGACCATCCAGAAGCCGTTCGGCGTCGTGTTCCAGACGATCGGTGCCAGCTCGCGGACCTCGTTGAGGCTGGCGTAGTGCCCGAACGCTGGCCGGGCGTTCCGGTAGTCGATGTCAATGACCGGACATTGCGAGCGCGGCGGTCGTTCGGGTTTCGAGTCACCCATCAGGTCATTCCCCCGGACGCGTGAAATAGCTACCGAAATGAAACTATAGTCTGTGTGCAGCAAGCACCGCCCGGGCTTGCGTGGACAGGGGACAGGGGGATTGATGACGCACATGGCGTTGCGCAAGGTGCTGGTTCCCGCATTTGTGTTGGCTCTCGTTGCTGCCGCGTGCGGCGGTGACGACGACGACAGCGACAGTGCCGGCGGGACCGAGCCAGCGGGCACGGAGGCTCCCGCCGCGACAGAAGCACCCGCCGACACCGAGGCTGCTGAGGAGACGTCGCCACCGGAGGACACGGAGGCGACGGAGGACACCGAGGCCACCGAGGGCACCGAAGCCGACGACGGCGGTGCGGAAGCCGCCAGCGCGATGGTTGCGCCCGGCGGGGACAGCAGCGCCGACCTCGGACCATTCAAGCTGGGCGTGATCAACTCCAACGATCTGTTCCCGGACTACGGCGGCGCCGTGGAGGCGGCCGTCGAGTACGCCAACGCCGAGCTGAACGGCCTGGAGGGCCGGCAGATCGAGCTCAACCTCTGCGCCATCGACTACAACGTGCCCGAGGACACGCAGCGCTGTGCCAACGAGCTGGCGGCTGCGCAGGTCGACTTCGTGATCTCGACGATCAACCAGTTCGGCACGCACATGCAGATCCTGCGTGGGGCCGACATCCCGGTGATCATTGGCACGCCGGTCTCGGTCCTCGACTACACGACCGAGGGCGTCTACGCGCTCGCCGGAGCTGGGTGCGCCGGCTCCCTGACCGGCATGTCCAGGTACGCCGCGGAGGAGGTCGGCGCGAGGCGGATCGCGATCCCGTACACCGACATCCCCTCGGGCGTGCTGTGCTACGCCGACAGCGAGCAGAAGCCGCTCGACATCCTCAAGGGCACGGTCGAAGGGGCGACCTCGCCCGACGCCGGGTCCGTGCCGGATCTGGAGCGCCAGGGCTTCCCCATCCCGCCGAACGAGCCTGACCTCACCTCCATCGCCAACCAGATCCTCGCCTACGAACCGGACGCCATCATCTTCTCCGCCGCGGCCACGGTGTGCTTCCCGTTGCTCAACGCGCTGACCAGCGTGGGGTATTCGGTCGAGGAGGTCCCGTTCCTCATGACGACGTCGTGCTTCGACCAGACCGCGGCGACGGATGCCGGCGAGAGCGCCGTCGGCATCTACTTCGTGGGTTCGCCGCCGTTCCTCAGCCAGGATCCGGCGACGCTCGAGGCCGACCAGGCCGAGCAGGCGACGCTGTACCAGGAGAAGGTCGTCGAGTACGGCCTCCCCGCGGATCTCATCGACGCGCAACTTCGCCCAGCAGGGGTTCATCGTGGTCATGAGCATGGTGCAGCGGGCAGCCGAGGTAGCCGCCGCCGGCGAGCAGGTCGACGGCCAGACCCTGGCCGACGCCTTCGCAGCGACCGACAATGCGCCGCAGTTCGGCAGCACACCAATCTCTTGTTCGGCCGCGACCGAGCCGTACATCTCGGTCTGCAACAGCACCGTCAGCGTCGCCCAGTGGAACGGGGAGTCGCGGGACACGCTGATCGAGGAGTACTCGGCGATCGAGCTCGTCGAGGGAACGGAGATCCGCACGGCTCCCGTCGATTGACCTCGGCCGGAAACGACGTGTCCGAAGGTCCATGCCGGGGCCGTGTGAACAGCTCGGCCCCGGATCAGAGCGGCGTACTCTTGCCCGCACCGACCTGGTTCAGCGCATCGGGGAATGCGAGGGGATCCTAGGTGAAAGAGATCATCTTCTACCTGTTCATCGGGCTCGGCATCGGCTCGCTCTACGCCATGCTGGGTGCCGGTCTCGTCGTCGTCTACAAGGGCTCGGGCGTCATCAACTTCGCCCATGGGCGCGATGGCCATGTACGGCATGTTCACGTTCGACCGAGCGCTGGAACCGGGGCGAGCTGCTTCCTGCCGTGGGTCGACTTCCTGCCGACGCATTCGCTCAACGTGCCGGTGCGATCACGCTCCGACAGCGGCGGGGTGCCGATGGCGGTCGCGTTCGTCATCGCGCTGGTGATGGCCGCGCTGCTCGGCCTGGGCGCCCACTTCCTCGTGTTCCGACCGCTGCGCAACGCCGCCCCGCTGGGCAAGGTCGTCGCCTCGCTCGGCCTCGCGCTCTACCTGCAGGGCGTCGCCCTGCTGAACTTCGGCACGAGCTCTCCGACAGCCGAAGATCGTTTCCCCGACGACGAGTCGCTCGACAACTTCCTCGGGCTCGGCAACCCGTTCCCGCGCAACAGCTCTCTTCGCCGTCTTCGCCATCGTGATGGTCGGCGCCATGCTCTGGGCGGTGTACAAGTTCACCCGCTTCGGCCTGGCGACCCGGGCCGCCGCCGGCAACGAGAAGGGCGCCGTGCTGCTGGGCTACTCGCCGCAGCGGCTCGCCGCCGTCAACTGGGTCGCCGCCTCGATCACTCGCCACGCTGGCCGCCATCATCGTCGGGCCGATCCAGGGCACGATCACCCCGGTCGGGCTCACGGCGCTCATCGTGCCGGCGCTCGGCCGCGGCCCTCATCGGCGGCCTGCAGTCGGTGCCGATCACCATCGGCCGGTGGCCTGGCGCTCGGGCATGGCCAACTCGCTGCTCCGCGAAGAAGTCGTCGACTGGTTCGAGCTGCACCCGCATCGAGCGCGGCGATCGCGACGTCATCCCGCTGCTCGTCATCGTCGTCGTGCTGTTCCTTCGCGGCAAGTCGCTGCCGTGCGGGGCACGGTCGAGGAGAAGCGGCTGCCGCTGTCGCCGTCCCCGGTCCGGGTCAGCCAGCACGCGGTCGTGTGGGTGACGGTCGTCGCGTTCTGTCGCGTTCGTCTTCGAGGACAGCGGCGTCCGCACCGTGTTCGCCGGCGCCCTCCAGACCTCCCTGGTGTTCGCGATCATCATGCTCTCGCTGGTCGTGCTGACCGGCTACACCGGGCAGATCACCCTGGCGCAGATGTCGCTCGCCGGCATGGCCGCGTTCTTCATGGCGCGGATGATGGCCGACGGCTCGACCAGGGGTCGACCTCGCGCCGGTCGCCGGGCCCGGGCCTGCCGTGGCCGATCGCCGCGCTCATCGGGGTCGCCGTCGCCGTCGTCGTCGGTGTGATCGCTCGGGCTGCCGGCAGTGCGCATCCGCGGCGTGCAGCTGGCCGTCGTCACGATCGCCGCGGCGATCTCGATCCAGTCGTGTACCTCGAGAACGACGAGATCACGGAGCTGCGCGCCGGCGCCCCGGCACACGTCAGGCCGCCGACGCTCTTCGGGCTCGACGTCGGGGCGCGAAGCGAGCAGGCGACAGAACGACGACCCGGCGCTTCGCCATCTTCGCGGTCATCGTGCTCGGCGTCCTGCGCGATCGCGTGGCCAACGTCCGGCGAGCCGGGCTCGGCCGTCGCTTCCTCGCGGTGCGGGCCAACGAGCGCGCCGCGGCTGCGGCCGGCATCAACGTCGCCCGCACCAAGCTGCTGGCCTTCGGCATCAGCGCGGCGATCGCCGGCATCGGCGGCGTGATGCTCGGCTTCAAGCAGGTCGAGGTCTCGTCGGCCAACTTCCCGTTCCAGGCCAGCCTGGCGTGCTCGCCTTCGCCTACCTCGGCGGGATCACCTCGATCAACGGTGCCGATCGTCGGCGGGCTGCTCGTCGCCGGCGGCTTCGTCGCCGTCACGTCGAACTACTTCTTCGCGACGACGATCGACAGCTACCTCGGCGATCATCGGCGGCCTCGGCCTGATCCTGACGGCGATCGTCCACCCCGAGGGCATCGCCCCGTTCTTCCAGGGGGTCTGCGCTACGCCGGCAACTGGCTGCTGCGGCGATCCCCGGCGCGCGCACGCTGAGCGAGGCCTACGCCGGACGTTCCCGGCAGTTCCTCAACGTGGTGTTCGTCGTGTTGCTCGTCGGCTTGGCGTTCTGGCTCAAGCTCCTCAACGACACCATCATCGACAACATTACCTGGCGTGGGCCCTGTTCAGCCTGGTTCCTGGCCTGGTTGATCCTCCTGGCGGTGGCCAGCCGCCTGGGTCCGATCAATCCGACCTTCGTCAGAGGCTGGGCAGCGTTGGGCCAGTGCGGCGCGGCGCTTCGGACCGACGGCGCTCGTCGGGTACGTCCTCGGGTGGGTGCTCTGGCCGGTGCGGGTCGATCAGTACAGCAAGGTGTGGATGCCGCTGCTCGGCGCCGGGCTCGCGCTGTTCGTCCGCTCGATCGTGCTGCAGATCTACCGCGCCAAGACCGGCAAGGTCGATCCGCTGCACGCCGCCATCGAGGCCCACGCACCGCTGAACCAGCCGCCGCCCGAGCGTGTGGAGACGGCAGTCTGATGGCGCTGCTGGAGGCCCGTGGACTGACCGTCAGCTACGGCGGGCTGCACGCCAACGACAACATCGACCTCGACGTCGAGGCGGGCAAGCTGGTCGGGCTGATCGGCCCGAACGGCGCCGGCAAGACGACGTTCATCGACGCGATCACCGGCTTCACCCACGTCAGCGCCGGGACGGTCGATGTTCGACGGCATCGATCTCAACGGCAAGTCTCCCGACCGACGGGCCCACCTCGGGCTGACCCGGACGTTCCAGTCGCTCGAGCTGTTCGAGGACCTCACCGTGCGCGACAACCTGCTGGTCGCCGCCGAGCGGCCCCGCTGGTACTCGTTCCTCGTCGACCTGCCGTGCGCCCGGGCCAACGAGCGGTCCGTCTACCGAACAGGTCGACCGGGCGCTCGCCGTGCTCGGCCTGAGCGAGCTCGCCGAACGCTTCCCGAGCGACCTCTGCCACGGCCAGCGCAAGCTGGTCGGCGTCGCCCGGGCGCTGGCCGCGGATCCCAAGCTGGTCCTGCTCGACGAGCCCGCCGCCGGTCTCGACACGGCCGAGAGCCAGCTGCTCGGCGCCCACCTGCGCGAGTTCCTCGCCGACGGCATGACGGTGTTCCTGATCGACCACGACATGGGCCTCGTGCTCAACGTCTGCGACTACATCTACGTCCTCGACTTCGGGCGGTCATCGCCCACGGCACGCCGGCGCAGGTGCGCGCCGACCCTGGCCGTGATCGCGGCGTACCTCGGCGAGTCGGCCGGCGAGGCGCAGGCGCGCGCTCGGTGCCGACTTCAGCAGCCAAGCGCCAGCGGGGATGGAGCCACGCTCGATGACCGACCGGCTGATCGACATCGACGGCCTGCACGCCGGCTACGACGGCATCCCGGTCGTCCGCGACCTGACCTGCACGTCGACGCCGGCGAGGTCGTCGCCCTGCTCGGCCCGAACGGCGCCGGCAAGACGACGACGCTGCTGACGATCTCGGGGTTGCTGCGCCCGATCCAGGGCTCGGTCCGCGTGCTCGGCGAGGAGGTCGACGGGAGAGCGCCCGTACACGATCCCTCGCCGCGGCCTGGCCCACGTCGCCGAGGACCGTTCGCTGTTCTTCGACCTGACCGTGCAGGAGAACATCCGCTCGGGCTGACGACCGACCGGGCCAAGCGGCAAGGTCGCCTATCGACCGGGCGATGGAGCTGTTCCCGGCACTGATCCCGCTGAGCAACCGCATGGCCGGGCTGCTGTCGGGCGGCGAGCAGCAGATGCTGGCGATGGCGCGGGCGCTGGCGTCGGAGCCGAAGTGCCTGCTCGTCGACGAGATGAGCCTCGGGCTGGCGCCGATCATCGTCGAGCGCCTGCTGCCGATCGTGCGGCGCATCGCCGACGAGACGGGCGCCGGCGTGCTCGTCGTCGAGCAGCACGTGCACATGGCGCTCGAGGTGGCCGACCGCGGGTACGTGCTGAACCACGGCGAGCTGGTGCTGTAGGGCCCCGCGGCCGAGCTCGCTCGAGCGGCGCGACCTGCTCGAGGCCAGCTACCTCGGTGACGTCGCACTTGAGTCCACGTGATGTTCGGGCTCTGACATGACCGCTGTCGTCTCGCGCGAGGTCGGCTCGTGCGCGCTCGAGGAGCTCGAGCTGGTTCCGCCAGGGCGCACCGACGTCGTCGTGCGCATCGAGGCCAGCGGCATCTGCCACAGCGACGTGTCCGTGCTCACCGGCGATCTTCCGGCTCCCCGGCCGATGGTGCTGGGCCACGAAGGAGCCGGGGTGGTCGTCGACGTCGGTGCGGACGTGACGACCGTGCGGCGCGGCGACCGTGTCGTGCTGTCGGCGATCCCGACCTGCGGCCGCTGCTACTTCTGCGCTCGAGGCGAGCCGTACCTCTGTGTGTCGGACCTGCGCCGGGACGGCTTCACCGATGGTGCGACGACGATCCGCGGCAGCACCGGCCTCGGGACCTTCTCCGACGCGGTCGTCGTCTCCGAGCAGGCGGCGGTGCCCGTGCACACGGGCCTCCCCGCCGAGGAGCTGGCGCTGCTGGGCTGCGCCGTCGTGACGGGTACGGGTTCCGCCACGAATCTGGCATCGATCCGCCCGGGTGACAGCGTCCTCGTCATCGGCGCCGGCGGCGTGGGCCTGTGCGCGCTGCAGGGTGCCAGGCTGAAGGGCGCCACACCGCTGATCGCCGTCGACCCCGTCGCCGCCAGTCGCGAGCTGGCGACAAGGTGCGGCGCGACGCACACGTTCGACCCTCGGGAAGATGACGTTGCCGGTGCGGTGGACGAGCTGACGGGCGGCATCGGCGTGGACACCGTCATCGACTGCGTCGGGTCGTCGGGGACCCTGGATCAGGCATGGGCCCTCTCCCGCCGGGGCGGCACGATCGTCGAGATCGGCGTGCCCGGCCCGGACGTTCCGGTCAACGTGCCGGTGGCGCAGATCCCGCTCAGCGGCAAGCGGCTGATCGGTTGCGTGTACGGCGGGTCGTCCGTGTTTCGGGACATCCCTCGCTATGTCGCACTGGTCGAGTCCGGCCAGCTCGACCTCGGCATCCTGCTCGGCCAGCGCGTCGGGCTGGCTGACGTTCCGGACCTGCTCAGCGGACCGCTCGGCGCAGGCCGAACCGTGATCGTGCCGTAGGGACTTCGAGTCAGAGCCGCAGCAACTGCTTGCCGAGGTTGCCGCCGCTGAACAGCCGCTGCAGACCGGACGGAGCCTGCTCGAGTCCTTCCAGGACGTCCGACTGCTGCTGCAGGCGGCCGTCGTCGATCCACGCCGCCAGCTCGGCGCGGGCTTCGTCGAACCTCGACGCGTAGTCCGTGACGATGAAGCCCTCCATCCGGCCGCGCCGCGTTGTCAGTAGCTGGTAGTAGTGCAACCCGACCTCGGGGCGCTGCGGCTTGTAGCCGGTCGAGATGGACCCGCAGAGGACGACGCGAGCCCGCTCGGCGATGTTGAACAGGGCGGCGTCCAGCAGCGATCCACCCACGTTGTCGAACACGACGTTGTAGCCCTCTGGGCTGGCCTCCCGGAGCTGCCGGCGGATGTCGTCGTCGTAGTGGCATCGGCACTCGTCGAAGCCGGCGACGTCGCGCACCCACGAGCGCTTCTCCTCGGCGCCGGCCGTGCCGATCACCCGCGCCGCCCCCTTGATCCGCGCGATCTGCCCGGCGATCGATCCGGTGGCTCCGGCGGCCGACGTGACGAGAACGGTGTCGCCCTCCACCGGACGACCGATCTCGATCATGCCGAAGTACGCGGTGAGCCCGGTGATGCCGAGCGCGCCGAGCATCAGCTCTGGGGCCGGCACCGACTCGGGCACCAACTCGAACAGCTCCGTTCGCGCCGGATCGATGACGACGTACTCCTGCCAGCCGATCGTCGTGTGGAGCAGCTGCCCGACCTCGATCCCGTCGGCGTTCGACGCGATGACCTCGCCGATGCCGTCGGCCCGCATCACCTCGCCGATGGCCACCGGCGGGACGTACGAACGCACGTCGTTGAGCCAGCCTCGCTGGGCCGGGTCGAACGACAGCCACCGTGTCCGCAGCAAGACCTCGCCGGGGCCGGGCTCCGGGATCGCCGCCTCCACGAGCTCGAAGTGCTCGTCGGTGACCTCCCCGGTCGGGCGCTCGCGCAGCAAGAGCTGTCGGTTGGTGCCGTTCACACCGGACATCATCACCTACCGAGTGGCGACTGACTGACCGCCGTCGACGCGAAGCACGCTGCCCGTCGTGAAGCTCGACGCGTCGCTGGCGAGGTAGAGCGCGGCGCCGACGATCTCATGCGGTTCACCGCCGCGACGGAGCGGGAAGTGGGTTGCCATCTCCTGGAAGGCCGCGAGGTCCCACGCCTTCGAGATGTCGGTGAGGAACGGCCCGGGCATGATCGTGTTGACCCGCACGCTTGGTCCGTAGGCCTGGGCGAACCCGACGGTCAGGACGTCGAGCGCTGCTTTCGCGGCGCCGTAGGGCAGCTCGGTCGGGGTGGGGCGGATGGCGGCGACGCTGCTCACGTTGATGATCGAGCCGCCGTCGCCAGCGGCCATCCGCGGGGCGACGAGCGCCGCCAGGCGGAACGGCCCCTTGAAGTTGACGCCGATGACCTTGTCGAACAGCTCCTCGCTGACCTCGGGCAGGCTGGGGTACAGCGGCGACATTCCGGCGTTGTTGACGAGTACGTCGATGTGGCCCATGTCGGCGTAGCTGCGGTCGACCAACGCGTCGAGCTCCGTCCAGCGACCGACGTGGCAGGCGATCGGAAGCGCTCGCCGCCCGGTTGCGCTCGTCACCTCGGCGGCGAGCGCGTCACAGGCGTCCTGTTTGCGGCTGGCGATGACGACGTCGGCGCCAGCCTCGGCGAACGCCAAGACCATCTCGCGGCCGAGGCCCCTGCTGCCGCCGGTGACGAGCGCCACCTTGCCTGAAAGATCGAACCGATTGGCCGGCACGACGTACCTGTCTACCAGCGCGGCGGTCGGGCACCGGCGCCCGGCACCACCCACCTCGGTCGATCGATACGGTCTTGCCGTGGCCACCGCGATGCCGATCTCGACCGGTGATGCCATCTTCCGGCCGCTCAAGACGTCGGAGGCGTTTGCCCGCGATCTCGTGCGCGAGATCGTCAACAAGGGACTCCGCACCGGCGACAAGCTGCCGTCAGAAGCGGTCATGTTGGAGCAGTTCCGGCTGTCCCGAGAGAGCCTCCGAGAAGGACTCCGGTTGCTCGAGGTGCAGGGCCTGATCTCGCTGCGCCGTGGGCCGGGCGGCGGGCCGATCGTCGGTCACCTCGACCCGGCCAGCCTCGGTCGGACGTCGACGCTCTTCTACCACCTGGCCGGTGGCACGTACGCCGAGCTCCTCGAGGCCTGGGTCGTGACGGAGACGCTCCTCGCCGAGCGAGCCGCCCGCAACGACGACCGCGCCGCGGTGCGGGCGGCGATGGAGCCGTACCTCGCCATCCCCGAGGGGCGTGCGGAGGACATCCGGGAGTTCATGCTGGATCAAGCGCGCTTCCACGCGGTCCTGGCGTCGTTGGCCAACAACCGGGTGTTGGAGGTGATGCTGCAAACGATCGGGCAGATCGTGGCGCACCACCTGCTCGGCCATGCAGACCCCCGCAACGACCGGGAGAGGATCGAGGCCGACCACGTCGCCGTCGCGAAAGCGGTCGTGACCGGCTCACCTCACAAGGCGGCCAGCGCGATGGAGCAGCACGTCGAGGCGATGATCGAGACGTTCAAGGACCACCTCGGCGCCCAGCTCCACGAGTTCATTGATTGGCGCTGACCGGTCGCTTCCAGCCGGCTCAAGGTCAGCGAAACGGCTGATATGCAGCCATTTCGCGGACCATGACGGGGTGCTAGTCGCGGCTCGGCTCGTCGCGGGCGCGATAGTCGCCAAAGGCGCGGTCGCGTTCGGTGAGGGCCGCCGACACGCCCTTGGTGGCGAACGATGCCATGTACTCCCGCGACGACGGCTGGTGGAAGCCGAGCGCCTGGATCTCCGCGGTCGCCCGCATGCCGGTGCGGATGCCCATCGCCTCCATGGCCCGGTGGGCGGCTCGCTTGTTGAGGGCCAAGAGGTCCGGCGGAACCTTGGCTACCCGCTCGGCGATCGCCAGCACGCCGGCGTCGAGGTCGGCAGCGGCGAACGCGCGATTGGCGAACCCACGCTCCGCGGCCTCGACACCCGACATCGAGTCACCGGTCAGCAACGCCTCCATCCCGTGACGCAACCCGAGCAGCCACGTCTGCCACTGCATGTCTGGCGGCGACATGAGGCGTACAGGCGGGTACCCGACCTGCGCATCTTCGGCGACGTACACGAGGTCACAGGCGGCGGCCAGCTCGGTGCCGCCGGCCAGGCAGTAGCCGTGGACCTGACCGATGATCGGCGTCGCCATGTCCCACATCTCGAACCAGTTGTTCACCACGTGGCGTGACCACCAGCCGTCGGTGTGGGCGATCGGTCGTTCCACGTCATGGTTGGGCGCGGCGAGGTCGTAGCCGGCGCAGAAGCTGGGGCCGGCGCCGCGGATGATCATCACCGAGACGTCACGGGCACGGTCGCCGGCCCGCAAGGCATCGAACAGTGCGCCGCGCAAGGCGTCGTTCAACGCGTTGCGCTTGTCAGGGCGGTTCAGAGTCAGCCGCCGTACCTTCGGCGCAGGCTCGTCGATCAACAGGACATCGGTGTCGGCCACGGTCACCAGGCGATCTCGGCGAAGCCGTACGTGACGCACAGACCCGCACCGCTGATCACCAGGAGCGCGCCGACGACGGCGGCGACGATGACCCGGCGTGTCCGTCCGACTCGGCGCACTGCGAGTGACGGCATGTACCAGCTGGGCAGCAGGTCACATGCCTCCTCACCGGCGTCGAACGGCCTGGCGGCCTCGTCGAGCGGCGCATCGGGATCGGCGGCGAGCGCGAGCGCGGTCAGTTCCTCGTCCGTGACCTCGGCTGCGTCAGCGCCATCTGCGCGCACGGCGCGAAGCTACCGCGGGAGGCCGGATGGGTGACCTCGTGCCAGCAGGATTCGACGTACCGACGAGCCTCGTCACGTCGCGCTTCCGGCTCGAACCGCTCGGGCCGCAGCACAACCTCGCCGACCACGCCGCGTGGACGTCGAGCATCGAGCACATCCGCGCGACCCCGGGGTTCGAGGAATCGGAATGGCCGCCGCAGGCGGGCATGTCGCTCGAGGACAACCTCGCCGACCTGCAGGGCCATGCCGACGACTTCGTGGCCCGTCGAGGCTTCACCTTCACGGTGTTGGAGACCGGCAGCGACGAGGTGATCGGCTGCGTGTACATCTACCCCTCGAAGCACGAGGGGTACGACGTCCGTGTCAGGTCCTGGGTGCGTGCCGATCGAGCCGAGCTCGACGGGCCGCTGTCCGCGGCCTTGTCGAGCTGGCTTGCCGCCGCCTGGCCGTTCGAGAACATCAACCAGCAGGTGCGCTGACCACCCGGCGAGCCTTGTTGCGCCGGCGGCGCCTCGTCGACCGCCTGCGCGCGCGGTCCTCATCGGCGGCGCGAACGAAGTCGTCGCGGCGGTCGTCCATGAATGTCTGGAAGAACAGTGCGTGATACATGGATGCCACCTTGCGCGCTGACGACCTGAGGTGCCATCGGACGGTCGTCTGATCCGCCTGATGAAGGAGACGTCCTCCGATCGGTGGACATCGTCGTCGTCCTGCGCATCAACCGGTCGTTCGATACAGCGGAGACCCGCTCGCAGTCATGCTCGTCGTGTCCTCGGGAAATGGTCCCGAGTCACGAATCGAAAGGGATTCAGTCATGCGCAAGCTCATCGCTCTCGCCACGCTCTCCACCGTCGCCGGCCTCGGCGCCGCCGCCGGCCTCGCCGGCACCGCCAGCGCGGCGGGTGGAAGCGGCATCATCACGCGGCCGACCACGGCGTACAGCGGCCCGACCACCGGCTCCGACCAGATTGCCTACCTCCCGCAGAACGCCGTCGTGGAGACGGCTTGCTGGACCAAGGGCCAGATCGTGGATGGCAGCTACATCTGGATCGGCATTCGTCACAACGGGAACGAGGCGTACGTCAACCGTGCGTCGATCGATCCGCCGGCCGACCTCGACCACTGCTGAGAGCACTGCTGAGTGCGCTGCGCCGGGGCTCGGGTCTCGTCATTCGGACCCGAAGCCCCGGTTCGGCGCGGCGGGCGCTCCAGCGCCTTCGCCGGCCGCATCGATAACGGGCTCGGGTCGCGTCATTCGGACCCGAAGCCCCGGTTCGGCACGGCGGGCGCTCCAGCGCCTTCGCCGGCCGCGTCGACAAGGGCTACTCCAGTAGCCCCCGGCGCATCGCTTCGGCGACTGCAGCTGCGCGATCCGAGACACCGAGCTTCTCGTACAGCCGCTGGGTGTGGGTCTTGACCGTGCTCACCCCGATCATCAACTCCGCCGCAACCTGGGGAACCGAGCGCCCGCGAGCGAAAGCTTGCAAGACCTGGCGTTCGCGCTCGGAGAGGACTGGTGCGTTCGGCTGGGCGCGCAGGCGGATCTCCCCGGCGAGGGCGCCGGCGAGCTCGGCGGGAACAACGGTCTCCCCGCGTGCCACCTTCAGCACCGCCTCGACGATCTCCGAGCGGCGGGCATCCTTCGGCAGGAACCCGGCCGCGCCCTCTTGCAGCGCTTCGAAGACGAGTGCGCTCTCAGTGTGCGCCGACAGCACGAGCACGCGTGTCGCCAGCTCATCGCGGTGCACGGCCCGCACGACGCCGATCCCATCGACCTCGGGCATCTGATAGTCGACCAACGCCACGTCGGGCTGCTCGCGACGGATCGCCTCGATCGCCTCTCTGCCGTTCTCGGCCTCGGCGACGACCTCGATGCGGCCGTCCTGATTGAGGCCGCGGGACACGCCATCCCGGAAGAACGGGTGATCATCCGCAACGACCACGCGAACGCGCGCATCACTCACTCAGATTGATCCCTTCCTCGCCAGCGCGGCGACAGCATACGAAAGGGGAAGATGGACGCATGATGGAGCTCTCCGGCGCCGTCCTCGAGCACGCCAACCGAGGGGTGCGACTGCAGCTGCTGCTGCGCACCGCGTTGGTCGTCTTCCTTGCGCTCACGATCGTCCTGATCCCGCCGGTGCAGGCGTCCGGCACGCTGGTCATCATCGTCGCCGTGTACGCGGCGTGCGCCGCGGTTTTCATGCGCTGGGCGTGGGGTGGCGGACCGTCGGTCGCCCGCTGGGGCTGGCTCGGTCTGTTCGCCGACCTCGCCGTGCTCACGGTCCTGACGCTCGTCTCCGGTGTCGCGGCGCACGAGAGCTGGACCTCCGACGTGCTGGTCACTGGATTCTTCCTGCTACCCGTCCTGGCCGCCACCCAACTGCGGCCGGGCATCTGTGCCGCCGTTGTCGTTCCGACGACCGCCGTCTATGCCATCGCCAGCGTCGCCACCCAGGCAGCCAACGAGGAGCCGTGGCAGTCGATCGTCCTGCGGACGTTCATGCTCGCCAGCCTTGGCGCAGCCGCAGTCGGGCTGTCGCGCATCCAGCGCTCCCGGGTGTTCACGATCGGCGGACTGCTGGAGGACCGCACCGGCCTGCTCGACGACCTGGTCCACCTGGAGGAGCGGGAGAGCCGCGAGCTGTCCGAGCGGCTGCACGACGGCGCGTTGCAGTACGTGCTGGCGGCCCGCCTCGATCTCGACGACGTGCGAGGCAGCGGCAACGAGGAGGCCGTCGATCGAATCGAGCGGGCGCTCGCCGAGTCGACCCGGATGCTGCGCTCGACCGTGTCCGAGCTGAATCCGGCCGTGCTCGAGCACGCCGGCCTGGCACGTGCGGTCCAGGACCTCGCCGTCGCCCAGGCGCGCGGCGACCTGACGGTGACCGTCGACGCGGACGACTGGCCCGACGGTGTCCGCACACCCGTCGACGCGCTGTTGTTCAGCGCGGCCCGAGAGCTGCTGGCCAACGTGGTCAGGCACGCCGGCGCGCGTCACGCGACGATCACCGTCGGCTTGTCTGGAGACTCGGCTCGGCTCGTCGTCACCGACGATGGCAAGGGCATCACGGAGAGCGCCCGGAAGGCCAGCCTCGACGCTGGCCACATCGGACTGCACTCACAACGCCTTCGCATCGAGGCCGCCGGCGGCACGCTGACCGTGTCGGGTCGATCGCCCGGGACGGTTGCCACCGTCGTCGTGCCGGTCAGGGCCGCCGACGAGGTGGGCGTGCCGGAGGCGACACGGCGCTGATGCGCCTCGCGGCGAGGCTGATGGGACATGTCCGCCGCACCGAGTTCGCTGGACCCGGCCGGTCCTGGCGCACAGGACATCGCCACCCTGTGGTGGATCCTGCTCGCCGGCGGCACCGCTGTGTTCCTGCTCGTCGTCGTGCTGTTCGTGGTGCCATTGCTGCGCCGCAGGCGCGACGAAGGCGCGGACCGGGACGACGTTCCGGCAGGCAAGGCGACCCGCTGGATCGTCTGGCTCGGCATCATCCTGCCGACGGTGGTCCTGACCGGGGTGCTCGTCGTGACGGTGCTGACCATGCGGTCGGTCTCCCGCGCCGCTGCCGGAGGGCAGCGTGCAGATCGAGGTCACCGGCTTCCAGTTCTGGTGGTCCGCCAGCTACCCCGAGCACGGCGTCACCGTCGCCAACGAGCTGCACATCCCTGTCGGCGAGCCCGTCGAGCTACGGCTCACGTCGGCCGACGTCATCCACAGCCTCTGGGTGCCAGAGCTGCACGGCAAGCTCGACCTGCTTCCCGAGACCATCAACACCCTGGTGCTCGAGGCCGATGAGCCTGGGATCTACGGCGGCGAGTGCGCCGAGTTCTGCGGGCTCCAACACGCCAACATGGGATTTCTCGTCATCGCCCAGCCCCGCGACGAGTTCGATGCCTGGCTGGAGGCCCAGGGTGCGCCGGCCGCCGCGCCCGCCACTGCGGACGCTGAGCGCGGCGAGCAGGTCTTCCTCGAGGCCGACTGCGGGTCGTGCCACACGATCCGAGGCGTGTCCGAAGCAGGGGAGCCCGGGCCGGACCTGACGCACGTCGCCAGCCGGCGCACACTTGCCTCGGACACGCTCGACAACACGACGGCGAACCTCGAGCGTTGGTTGCGCGACCCCGACGCGGTCAAGGTCGGCACGACGATGCCGACGCCGGATCTCACCGCCGAGCAGCTGGCCGCGCTCGTCGCCTACCTGGAGGGTCTCGAGTGAGCGAGCGAAGCGAGCTCCATTGTTGCGGTGCCTTCTTCGCCGCGCAGCGGCGAAGCGCTCACTGGTGCCCGGCAATCATGCGCTCCTTGAACGCGTCGCATGAGGAGATGGTGCACCAGTGAGCGACACGCCTTCGGTCGACACGGCACCGGCAACCGCCGAGCGGATGGCGGCCCTGTGGGCCGATCCGCCGGGCCTCAAGGGCCGGCTGATGGCGGTGCAGAACGACAAGATCGGCAAGCGCCTCCTGTTCACCGGGTTCTTCTTCCTGCTGCTCGGCGGCAGCGTGGACTCGCTCGTCATGCGGCTGCAGCTGGCGTTCCCCGAGAACGACTTCATCAGCCCCGAGCTCTACAACGAGCTGTTCACGAACCACGGCTCGGTGACGATGTTCCTCGTCATCCTGCCGATCACCGAAGGGTTCGCCATCCTCTTGCTGCCGTTCCTGCTCGGCACGCGAGAGATGCCGTTCCCCCGCCTCGGCGCGTACAGCTTCTTCACGTACCTGATGGGCGGGCTCTTCTACTACAGCTCCACGCTGTGGCAGGCCGTGCCGAACGCCGGCTGGTTCGCCTACACGCCACTCAGCACGGCGCGCTTCTCGCCCGGGCTGAACCTCGACTTCTGGGTGCTCGGACTCAGCGTGGCCGAAGTCGCCGCCATCGCCGCCGGCATCGAGATCGTCATCAGCATCCTCAAGTTCCGGGCGCCCGGCATGACGCTCAGCCGGATGCCGCTGTTCGCCTGGGCGATGCTCGTCACGGCGTTCATGATCATCTTCGCCTTCACGACGCTCGTCGTCGGCAGCCTGCTGCTCGAGCTCAGCCGCAGCTTCAACTTCAGGTTCTTCGATCCCGAAGCGGGCGGCAGCTCGTTGCTCTGGCAGCACCTGTTCTGGATCTTCGGCCACCCCGAGGTGTACATCCAGTTCCTGCCGGCGGCAGGGGTCGTCTCGATGATCGTGCCGGTGTTCGTGCGCCGCAAGATCGCCGGCTACGGGTGGCTCGTCGCCGCCTTCATCGCCATCGGCTTCATGTCGTTCGCCCTGTGGGCGCACCACATGTTCACCGTCGGCCTGCCTCCGGTCGTCCTGAGCTTCTTCTCCGCCGCGAGCATCGCCATCGGCGTGCCGGCGGGCATCCAGATCTTCTCGTGGCTCGTGACGATGGCGTCGGGCCGGCCGGTGTGGAAGACGCCACTGCTGTTCGTTGCGGGCTTCCTCATCACGTTCGTCATCGGTGGCATCACCGGGGTGATGGTTGCGTCGGCGCCGTTCGACTCGCAGGCCCACGACTCCTACTTCGTGGTCGGCCACCTCCACTACGTGCTGATCGGCGGCGTCGCCTTCCCGATCTTCGCCGCCGCCTACTACTGGCTGCCCAAGTACACCGGCAAGCTGCTCGACGAACGGCTCGGCAAGATCAACTTCTGGCTGATGTTCATCGGGTTGCACGTGACGTTCTTCCCGATGCACATCGTCGGGCTGCTCGGCATGCCGCGCCGCTTCTACACCTATGACGCCGACACCGGCTGGGGCCCGTACAACCTCGTGTCGACGATCGGCGCCTTCGTGCTGTTCAGCGGGATCCTCGTCTTCATCATCAACCTGGTGTACAGCCGATATCGCGGAGCGCCGGCCGGCGCCAACCCGTGGGGTGCCGACACGTTGGAGTGGTCGGTGTCATCGCCACCACCGGACCAGGGGTTCTCCATCCCGCCGATCGTGCACAGCCGCCACCCGCTGTGGGACCAGGACGACCTGCACACCGGCGAACCGCGGACGGTGGCGCTTCTCAACGCGTTGGCCCACTGGCCCCTGAAGTGGCGGGCGGCGCTCGTCACCGGCACCAACGACGGGCAACCCGAGGAAGTGATCCGCGTGTCCGGCCCGTCGATCTGGCCGTTCATCGCCGCCTGCGGCACGGTGCTGCTGTTCATCGGCGAGATGGTCCATCACCTCGCATTGATCGGCGTGGCCGCGGCGATTGTGATCGCCGCCGTCGTGCTGTGGAACCGGCCCGAGCCCGTGACCACGACGGACGAGGAGGAGGAGGCGTTCGAGGCGACCCACGGCATCTCCGTGCGCGTCGACGGCGGGCGCACATTGGCGACGTGGGGGATGGGCATGGCCATCCTCGTCGCCGCCGTTGCGTTCGGTACAGCGTTGCTCGGCTACTTCTACCTGCGCATCGAGAACGAGGACTGGCCGCCGCCCGGCGTACCCGATCCCGGCCTCCTCGTGCCGACGCTCGGCGTCATCGCGATGGCTGCGGCGACCGCGGCAATGGCCCGGGCCCACCGGTCGGTCCGCCGCGGTGCCTTCACCGAGCTGCGCGGCAGCCTGATCGGCGCCGGCGTGCTGGCGTTCGTCGCCGGTGGTCTGCAGCTCTACGACCTGACGACGCTCGACTTCTCCGCGCAGGACCACGCCTACGGGTCGATCTTCTACCTCGTCGCCGGCTTCCTGCTCGCCCTCGCGTTGGTCGGCCTCGTCATCGACGGTGTTGTCGTCGGCGCGGCGATCCGCAAGGAGTTCACGCGGCGCCGGTATGCCGCAGTCACCAACGCCACCCGCTACTCGATCGCCCTGTTCGTCATGTGGGTCGCCGGAACAGCGACGCTCTACCTCGTGCCGCGGATGGTGTGATGGATCCGTTGGTCGCGCCGACGAAGGTGCGCCCGCGTGTGCCGCCGACGTGGGCGGTCGTGCTCGCGGGGCCGGTCATCGGCACCATCTACTTCTGGCTCATCTACCTCCTGGCCGAAGCCGGCTGCGCCGAGGAGCTCGAGCTCGTCGACGAGACGGTGCTGCGCCTCGTCGTGCTGGCCGGCGGAGTGGCGTCGGCGGTGCTGCTGACGGCGTTCGCTTGGCGAGCCGTCCGCATGCGACGGGATGGCGCGTCTGGAGGTGGTGACGACGACTCGGAGCGCTTCATGGCGACGACCGGGCTCATGCTGCTGGGGCTGTTCCTGCTGTTCATCGCGTTCCTGGCGCTTCCGGTGATCGGACTGTCGCTGTGCTGATCCAACACGGTGGCCCTGTCGAACCGGCCGAGGCGTGGACGGCATGGAACTGGGATCCGGTCGTGTGGCTGGTCGTCCTCCTGCCCGCCGTCGCCTACGTCGCCTTGTGGCGCCGAGCCGGACGGCGTGACTCGGTGGCGCGATGGCGCCGCCGGTCGTTCCTCGCCGGCGTTGCTGCGCTGGCGGTGGCGCTGCTATCACCGCTCGACGCGATGGGCGAATCGCTCGCCTCCGCACACATGGTCCAGCACCTCCTGCTGACGACTGTCGCCGCGCCGTTGCTCGTGCTCGGCGTGCGCTGGCGCGTGCTCGTCGGCGGCGTGCCTGCCGCCATGCGGCGGCGCACCGCTGCATGGAGGATGACGTCGGCGGGGCGCGCTGGTCGGGCCGTGCTCGCCCACCCGGTCGTCGCCAGCCTGCCGTTCGTCGCCGCCTTGTGGCTGTGGCACGCCGAGGGGCCGTACGACGCCGCGCTCGACAACTCGTTCGTGCACGCCGTCGAGCACGCCTGTTTCCTGGCCACGGCACTCCTCTCGTGGGCGGCGATCCTCGCCCGGCCGCGTCGCAGGGCCGTGGCGCCGGGCATGGCGGTCCTTGTGCTGTTCGGGCTGGCGATGGTGAGCGGCTTGCTCGGCCTGCTGCTCACGTTCGCCCCGACGCCGTGGTACCCGGCCTATGCCGAGACGACCGAGGCATGGGGGCTGACCCCACTCGAGGACCAGCAACTGGCCGGCGTGATCATGTGGGTCCCCGGCGGCGCTGCCTACCTCCTCGCCGCGCTCGTGCTGGTGATCTTGTGGATACGCGTGCCGGACGAGTCAGCACACGGCTTGCCGCGTCCTTCGGTTCTGACTCCCGTTGAGGGTCACCGATGACCCCCAACGGGAGTCAGAACCGGATGGTCAGCGGTCTTCGCGGTAGTACGGCACGGCCAGCGCGGCGGGGGCCGAGCTGGCCCGCCCGCGGCGGGTCACGGCGGCCAGTCCTGCGGGCAGCAGGATCAGGGCGAGCGTGACGAGGTACGGCAGCATCGCCAGCACGTAGCTCGGTACGTTCCACTGCCGCGCCTGGGCGACGAACCCGAGCGACGTCATCGCGCCGAACAGGAGCGACCCGAGCACGACGAGGAACGGCCGCCACGCGGCGAAGATCACCACCGCCAGCGACACCCACCCGGCTCCGCTGACGACCCCGATCGACCAGTTCTGCGTGTACCCCAGCACGAGGTGCGCACCGCCGGCCCCTGACAGCGCAGCGCCGATGGTCGCATAGGTGAACCGCATCCCGGTGACGTTGACCCCCACGGCGTCGGCAGCCGCGGGGTTCTCGCCGACCGCCCGCAGGTTCATGCCGTGGCGAGTGCGGAAGAGGAGGAACCACAGAATCACGGGCAGCACGTAGAACGTGAAGTACACGATCGGGTCCTGGTCGAACAGGGCCTCCCCGACGATCGGGATGTCGCTGAGCCCCGGGATGGCGACCGGCTCGAACCGGCTGAGCAACTGCTCACCCTGGCGTCCATTGCCGAGCTGGTTGGCCAGCCCGACGCCGCCGACGGCGATCGCCAGCCCGGCCAAGACCTGGTTGGCGCGGATGACCACCGCTGCCGTCGCGAACACGATGCCGGCGACGGCGCCGACGAGCAAGCCGACGCCGAGCGCGAGGAACGGGTTGCGTGTGTTGGTGCCGACGATGAAGGCGGCGACGGCCCCGAGGCTCATCAGCCCTTCCTGGCCGAGGTTCAGCGTGCCTGCCCGCTCGTTGAGCATCTCGCCGGACGCCGCGAGGGCCACGCCGGTGCTCGCCGGCAATGCGGTCTCGAGGATGTCGGCGACGAGCCCGCTCACGTGATGAGCCCGCTCACGCGACCGCGCGCTCCTGCTGACGACTGGCCCGCACGAGGCGGAACCGCGCCGCCGCCTCACCGATGGCGATGCCGAGCAGCACGAGGCCGTACAGCGCGGCGACGATGAACACCGAGAACCCGTCGGCCTGCAGCGTGATCCCGGCATGCAGCAGCCAGGCGATGAAGACGGCCCCGGCGACGACGCCGATGACGGAGTTCCCGGCGAGCGCCGCCACGATGAACCCGGAGAGCCCGTAGTTGTTGGAGATCGACGAGTTCAGCCGTTGCGCCGGGCCGGCGAGGTGGAGCATCCCGGACACCCCGGCGATGGCGCCGGAGATCAGCATCACGACGACGATGCGGCGGGTGACTCGGATGCCGGCGAACTCGGCGGCCCGCGGGTTCCCGCCGATCATGTCGACCTCGTAGCCCCACCGCGTCGAGCGGAAGAGGAAGAACATCACGGCGGCGATGACGATCGGCACGAAGATGCCGACGTACAGCGTTTCCGAGCCTGGGAAGAACGGCAGTCGCGCCTTGACGACCGGCGTCGACTGGACGACGGCGGCCGCCCGGTCACGCCAGATGTCGAAGCTGAACCAGGCGACCCACTGGATCGCGACGAAGTTGAGCAGCAGCGTCGTGATGATCTCGTTGACGCTCCAGTGGGCCCGCGCCAATGCCGGCACCAGGATCCACGCCGCGCCCGCCAGCGCCGCGGCGATTCCCATCACCGTCAGCACGAGCCACTCCGGCCCGCCCATGTAGAGGCCGATACCGGTGGCCGCCCAGGCGCCCATGAAGAACTGGCCCTCCGAGCCGATGTTCCACAGCTTCATGCGCAGCGCGATGTGCACGGCAAGGGCGTTCATGAGGATCGGTGTCAGCAGCAGGACCATCTCGTCGAAGCCCTGACGCTCCCCGAACGTCCCGTCGATCGCCTTCCACAACAAGCTCCCGGCGTTCCGGCCGGTCACGGCGAGGATCAGCCAGCCGATCACCAACGCGACGAGGACGCCGCCGACGCGTGCCAACGCGGCTTGGCCAGACGTCACGCTGAGGCGTCGCTCGAGGCGCCACGACCGCGACGTCGCGGCCATCAGCGCTCGTGCCCGCCCATGAGGAGGCCCAACCGCTCGCGATCGGCATCGCGCCGATCGAACACTCCGACGATCCGGCCCTCGTAGATCACGGCGATGCGATCGCTCATCAGCAGCACCTCGTCGAGATCGTCGGAGATCAGCAGGATGGCGCAGCCCGACTCCCGGGCTGCCAGCAGCGCCGCCTGCACGTCCTGCGCAGCATGCACGTCGAGGCCTCGCGACGGGTGCACGGCCACGAATGCCGCCGTCGCGACGAGTGCCTCGCGGTGGACGACCAGCCGCTGCTGGTTGCCGCCGGACAGGATTGCCGTGATCGACAGGATCGATGGCGTGCGAACGCGTGCCCGCTCGACGAGTCGCTTGGCGAACCCGCCCGGCCGCCGACCGCCGCAACACCAGCCGTCCGGACAGGTCGTGGCGTCCGGTAGTGCCGCAGGATGGCGTTGTCGCGCACCGGCGCCGACCGGACCAGACCGGTGCGGATGCGGTCCTCAGGGATGTTGCCGACACCGGCCGATGCAACGGCGCGCGGCCCCGCATTCGTCAGGCGCCGTCCCGCTGATGTACACGTCTCCCGCATCGACGCGGCGCAGGCCGGTGAGCACCTCGGCGAGCTCGGACTGGCCGTTGCCGGAGACGCCGGCCATGCCGAGGATCTCCCCAGCACGAACGTCGAGGGTCACGCCGTGCAGCGCCGGAAGGCCTCGTGAACTGCGGGCGGTGACGTTGCGCAGTTCGATCACGGGTGGGTTCTCGGAAGTGTCGCGGTGATCGACGGACAGCTCACGCTCCTCGCCGGTCATCAGCCGCGCCAGCTCGCCGGCTGTCGCGCCGGCGGCGTCCAGCGTGACCACTCGCTGACCGTTGCGCAGCACCGTGATCCGGTCGCCGATCTCGAGCACTTCCTTCAGCTTGTGCGAGATGAACACCACGGTCCGCCCCGACTGGACGAGCGAGCGGATCACCCTGAACAGGTCGCTGGCTTCCTCTGCCGTCAGCACGGCGGTGGGCTCGTCGAGGATGAGGATCCGCGCACCCCGGGACAGCACGCGCAAGATCTCGACACGCTGTTGCTCGCCCACCGACAGCTGCCAGATCTTCGCCGCCGGTGGCGACGCGCAGCCCGAACTCGTCCATCAACATCCCGCGTGCGGATCACGAGGTCCTTGCGGCGGATGTGGCGGGGCGTCTCCGTCCATCCGAGGTGGATGTTCTCCGCCACGGTCATCGTGTCGACGAGCTTGAAGTGCTGGTGCACCATGCCGATGCCGGCGGCGATGGCGTCGGCGGGCGAGTGGAACTGCCGCTCTACGCCGTCGACCTCGATGGTGCCTTCGTCGGCTCGGTAGATGCCGGCCAGCACGTTGGACAGCGTCGTCTTCCCGGCGCCGTTCTCACCGAGCAGCACGTGGACCTCGCCGCGGCGCAGCTCGAGGTCGACGTCCTCGAGGGCCGGCACACCGTCGAAGCTCTTCGAGACGTTGTGGACGGCGACCGCCGGTGCACCAGATGGCGTGGCGGTCGCCTCCCCAGCCTCAGCCTTCGACGCCGGATACACCCTCGACGGCCCAGTCGACGAGATAGGCCTGCTGCGCGTCCAGCGTCTCGCCGTCCGCCAGTTTTTCGTTGCCCTGGTTGTCGACGATCGGCCCGGTGTACGGGTTGAGCGACTCGTCGAGCAGCTGCGGCCGCAGCTCGTCCACGGCGTCTCTGACCTCTTGCGGCACGTTGTCGCCCCAGTCGCCGAGGTCGAGCGGGAGCAGGTCGGGTTGCGGCTTCGCCGTCCACGAGCCCGCCATCGCGGCCTCGGCTTGGTCCAGGTAGTACGGCCCGAAGTCGAGCTGCAGGGTGTTCACGTAGACCTCGGGCCCGAACTCCCGCACGTCGGTGTTCCAGGCCCCAGCCCAGACGCCGGCATCGTTGGCGACCTGCAGGAACGACGGCTCGTCCATCACGGAGAAGAGGAAGTTGATGTCCTCCCCGAGCAACGCGTTCGCCGCTGCCGTCGCCTTCGGCGGGTCGAAGAACGAGCTGATCATGACGGCCTGCACGGTGACGTCGGGGTTGATCGTGCGGGCGCCGAGGAGCAGACCGTTCACGTCGTTGTACGCCGTAGCCGTCGGGAAGGCCCCGATGTAGCCGATGCGCACCGGCTGTCCCTCGTTCAGGAGCGCGGCGGCGACGCCGAGGGCGTACGTCGGCTGCACGTGGCGGAGGTAGTACGAGTAGAGGTTGTCCGTGTACATGTGGCCGTCGCACTCGAGGAAGTGGACGTCCGGGTACCTGGCCGCAACGTCCGACAGCAGCGTGGCGTACTCCGTGTTGGCGATGACGAAGTCGTGGTTCGACGCCAGCTCCTCGAAGATCGGCGTCGTCTGCGCCGGGTCGAACAGCACGTTCTCCACGTACTCGCCCGTCACCTTGTCGCCGAGGGTGTCGAAGACGAGCTGCCGGCCGCGGTGGTGCTCCTGCGTCCAGCCGTTGTCGTTGATCGGCCCGATGTAGGCGAAGCCGAGGCGCAGCTGATCGAGGGCCTCACCCGACCCGGCGGGAGCCGCGCTGGTCCCTGTTGCCCCTGCCGCCGTCGTCGCCGGTGTGCTCCCGCCACCCGCAGTCGTCGCGCCGCCGCTCCCGGCGTCGTCGTCATCGCCTCCACAGGCGGCAAGAACGTTGCCACCCACGAAGACTCCCGCCGCAGCTGCGGCGCCCATGTGCAGCAGCCCCCGCCTGCTGACGCCCGGCCCATTGGGCAGGACGAGACGAGGTGGTTGCCGTCGAGCGCTCATGATTCCCTCCCCGAATCTGGCGACGAGCCGCCGCGCGCGACTCGTCGCGCCGATGGTAGTTCGTGTTGGTCAGCGGGGTGGGAGCCCGTGCTCCGCCCGCAGCTGGTCGAATTCGGAGGTGAACCGATCACGCAACGCCCGCTTCTCCTCCTCGGGCGCCCAGCACGCCTCGATCCCGTCGAGGCTGATCGCCTCCATGACCTCCAGCGGGTAGCCGTACGCACGGGCGACGGCGACGTACTCGTCGGCCACGTCGAAGCGCATCATCCCCGGATCGTCCGAGTTCAACGTGACGAGCACGCCTGCCTCACGCTGGGTGGCGAACGGGTGCTCGGCGACCGACGACACGACGTTGGCGATCACGACGTTCGACGTCGGACAGACATCGAGCGGGATCCGGCGCTCTGCGATCTCGGCCGTCAGCGCCGGATCGTCGAGCAGGCGGAAGCCGTGGTCGATGCGCTCGCAGCCGAGCTCGTGGATGGCGATGGCGATGTTGTCGGCCGGCCCGTCCTCGCCGGCGTGGATCGTCCGCCGCAGCCCGTAGCGCGCCGCCTCGGTGAAGGCCGCGGCGAACGCCGAGTGGTCGATGTCGCGCTCGACCGAGTCGGCACCCATCCCGACGAGGAGATCGCGATCCGGCTCGGTGCCAGCGAACGCCGCCATCTCCATGGCGTGCGCGGGGCCGGTGGGCTTGTCGAAGTCGAGGATCATGCGGCAGTTGATGTCGAGGTCCCTGCGGGCGTCGAGGACGCCGGCCTTGACGCCCTCCCAGACGGTCTCGACGGGAACGCCGAGGCGGATGACGAAGCCGGGGGAGAAGAACATCTCCCGATAGCGGACGCCGGCGGCTGCGCCGTCCTCGAGCGCCTCGTACGTGATGCGCCGGAAGTCGTCGGCGGTCTTCAGGCTGGCGCAGATGATGTCGTAGATCGACAGGAACTGGTTGAGGCTCGTGAACTCGAACAGCTCGGCAGGGTCCTCGACGGGCAGCTCCACGCCGTGCTTGCGGGCGAGGTCGGCGATCGTCGCCGCCCGCGCCGAGCCTTCGAGGTGGCAGTGCAGCTCGACCTTTGGCAGGCGGCGCAGGTGGTCGTCGGTCGCGGCTGTCACTGCTGAAGCTCCTGGGGGATCGTGCCGTACGTGAGCCCAAGCTCGGACAGCCAGCGGCGGTAGGCCGCCGAGGCGCGGTCCGCCTTCTGCGCCAGCTCGGCGGTCGGGTCGAGGGGGAGCTGGCGGGGTCGCTGGGACTCGAGGATGGGGATGTCCTGGAGGAAGATCCGGTGGTTGAAGGCGCAGAAGCCCTCGATGCTGACCTCCCGATCGGTGAAGGCACCGATCATCCAGGCCCGGGAGTGCTCTTCGTCGACGGGCGAGGCCATGATCATCAGCGAGAACCCCAGCGCCGCCTCGTCGGCCGGCACCTTCGTGAGCGTGGCGACGTATGGATGGGGGACGCGATAGCGGTACTCGACGTCCGCACCGCCGGTCGAACCGGGTGTCGCCGCCGGTTGCCAGAACCAGCAATCGGTCAGCTCGATGCCGTCGGCCTTGGCGATCACGTTGTAGTCGCGCACTTCCGGATGCGACTCGGCGCCCAGCACGTCGGGGTGGACGAACGGGAAGTGGGCCATGTCGAGGAAGTTCTCGACGATGCGCGGGCCGCAGGCGTGCACGACGACCGGCTCGTCGTGGTACTGGCGCACGTCCGGCTCGTCCCACTCCGGGAAGTAGTCCGGCAGCTCGGCGGGAGGCCGGCCGAGCGCGACGAAGACGACGCCGTAGCGCTCGCACACGGTGAACATCTCGAGGTGGGCGTTGGGTGGCGGCGTCCGGCCGGGCATCGCGGGCTGGAGGACGCACTGTCCGCCACCGTCGTACCGCCAGCCGTGATAGCCGCACATGAGTGTGTCGCCGCGCAGCTCACCGAGCGAGAGCGCAGCGCCACGGTGCGGGCATTGGTCACGGGCGGCGCTGAGGCTCCCGTCGGGGGTGCGCCAGAGCACGATCGGCGTGTCGAGCAACGTCAGCCCGAGTGGTGAGTCGGTGCCGATGTCGCGTGCGTTGGTGACCGGCAGCCAGCTGTCTCGAAGGACCGAGTCGGCCATCTGGGCCATCATCGCGCCCCGCGATCACCCGGCGTTCTTGCCGAGGTCGGTGGCCGGGCTCGGAGTTCGGCCCTGCAGGGCGCGGCGACGCTCGAAGAGCTCCTCGGCGGCGGCTTGCGCGTCGGCGGCGACTCGGCGCGACATCGACCGTGACGACACCGCCATCGGCGACGACGCGATGGCCCTGGACCCACACGTCGCGGACGTCGTGGCTGCTGGCGGTGAACACGAGATGGGCGGCAACGTTGAAGTCGGCGTCGTGCAGCACGGGCACGAAGTGCAGCGCCGCGCAGGTCGACCGTCACGATGTCGGCGTCCTTGCCCAGTTCCAGCGACCCGGTGACGTCGGCGAGGCCGAGCGCCTGCGCGCCCGAGCGCGTCGCCATGTCGAGGATGTCCCACGGGTCACCTGTCGTGGGATCGAGCGTGCTGACCTTCTGCAGCAGCGAGGCGAACTTCATCTCCTCGAGCATGTCGAGGTTGTTGTTCTCCTTCTCGCCGTCCGTGCCGAGCGCGCACGACCACACCGCGCTGGCGGTAGTGGCCGATGCGAGCGGCACCGGAGGACAGCTTCATGTTCGAGCACGGGCAATGCGTCATCGCCGTGCCGGTCTGCGCCATGACCTCGACCTCGCGGTCGTCGAGCCAGACGGCGTGGGCGATGACGGTCGACGGATCCGAGGATGCCGCGCTGGTACATCTCCTCGATCGGCCGACGGCCGAACTGGCGGAGGCATTCCTGGACCTCCCAGATCGACTCGGACGAGTGGGTGTGGATGCCGGTACCGAACTCGTCGGCCAGCTCCGCCGCTCCGCGGAACATCTCAGGTGAGCAGTAGAAGATGTGCTCGAGCCCGACCCACGTGCGGACGCGGCCGTCGGCGGCGACGAGGTGCGTCTCGAGCAGGCGGCGATTCGTCTCGAGTGACTCGAAGTAGTCGTAGCGATCGGCGCCGTATGGCGCGAGCGTGGCCCGGATCCCGATGTCGGCGGCCGCCTGCGCCGAGCCCTCCATGAACCGCCACATGTCGAGCACGGAAGTCGTCCCGCCGAGCACCGCTTCCGTGTACGCCATGTACGACGCGGTGCGGGCGATCTCGGGCGTGAGGGCGCGGTGCGCCGGGTCGATGTGGTTCTCGAACCACTCCCACAGCGCCATCGACTCGGCCGTGCCGCGCAGCAGGCCGGAGTGGAGGTGGGCGTTGTGCAGTCCGGGGATCACGGCATGCATCGCAGCATCGACGCGTGTCGCCGAGTCGGCCGCCGGGTGGCGGGCGACGTCGTCCGGTGGCCCGACCGCGGCGATGGCGCCGTCGACGACGAGCACCGACCCCGGGTCGTGCACGGTCCGTGTGCCGTCCAGTGGCAGGACGATGCCGTCGTGGATGAGGACGTTGGGGGTGCCGGTGGTCAGGGCGCGGTACCCCTCGACGTACCGACCGATCTCGTCGAGGTAGCCGGCGCGGCGGTCGTCGTCGACCCACGAGATGAGGAAGGAGTTCTCGGCCAACGTGACCACCTCGGCGCCGCTCAGCCCGGCCTCCTCGGCGAGGGCGAGGTAGTTGTCGGCGACGTAGCCGCCGAAGTAGGCCGGGTCGTCGGAGTTCACGGTGACCCGCACACCCGGCGCGGCAGGAGCTCGGTGATCTCCTTGGCCTTCATGTCGTTGGTGACGAAGCGGTTGGAGATCGGGCAGCACGTCAGACCGATGCCCGCGGCGCGCAGCTCCTCGACGAGTGACGGGTCCTCGACGATGTTCGTGCCGTGGTCGATGCGATCCGTACGGATGTCGTGCATCACGGTGCGGATGTTGTCGATGCTGCCGACCTGGTCGATGTCGCAGTGCATCGTCAGGCGGTAGCCGAGCTGGCGAGCGTGGGCGAACACGTCGGCGAACTTCTCCGGCGGGTTGCCGCGCTCGTCGGAGTCGAGGCCGACGCCGACGATCCAGTTCTTGAACGGGATCGATGCCTCGAGCGTCTCGGCGGCGCTCTCGGCGCTGTGGTCGCGGAGGAAGCACATGATCAGGTCGGCGTCGATGCCGAGTCGATGACCGCCCTCGGCGGCGCGGTGGTAGCCGGTCACGACGGCCTCGAACGGCACACCGCGGCGACGTGTGCGCCTGCGGGTCGAAGAACATCTCGACGTGGCGCACGCCGTCGGCGGCGGCGCGCTCGAGGTAGGCGTGGGCGAGCTCGTAGAAGTCGCTGCTCCTCGCGCAGCACCTCCATCGCCGGGTAGTAGACGGCAGGAAGCTCGTCAAGGAGTCGAACTGGTACGTCGCTTCGACCTCGGCGATCGTTCGCTGGCCGATCTCGACGCCGTTGCGCTCGCGCCAGCGCCAACTTGAGGGCCGGCTCGAGCGTGCCCTCGAGATGCACGTGCAGCTCCGCCTTCGGCAAGCCGACGACGAACGCACGAGTAGGTGTCGCAGGTGCCCCCATGCTCCGCTGATCTCCTCGCGCCCAGAACCGGTTTTGACTCCCGGTCAAGGTCAGATTTGACCATCAACTTGCCACAGAATCGGCAGAGGGGCACAGTTGCGCGATGGCGGACGAACCTTCCCCTGAACAGATCCTCCAAGTGGGCCTCGGGTTCTGGGCCTCGAAGACACTGCTCTCGGCGGTCGAGTTGGAGGTGTTCACGGCGCTCGGCTCGTCGTCCATGACGGCGCCGGAGCTCGGTGATCGGATCGGGCTCCATGCGCGCAGCCGAGTCGACTTCCTGGACGCGCTCGTCTCACTCGGGTTCCTGACTCGTGACGGCGACGGATCAGCGGCTCGCTACTCGAACACCACGGACACGGCCGTGTTCCTGGACAAGGGTTCACCCGCCTACATCGGTGGGCTGCTCGAAATGGCCAACACTCGCCTGTACGGCTTCTGGGGCAACCTGACCGAGGCATTGCGGACGGGCGAGCCACAGAACGAGATCAAGGGCGGCGCCGACGACCCGTTCGCCGTCCTGTACGCCGACGAGCAGCGCCTCGAGGTCTTCCTGCGCGCGATGCAGGGCATCCAGATGGGCAGCTTCCTGGCTCTGCTCGAGCGGGTCGACCTCTCGTCGGCCTCGACACTGTGCGACGTCGGAGGTGCGAGCGGCATCCTGTGCGCGCTGGCTGCGCAGCGCCACCCGCAACTGCGGGCCGTGTCATTCGACCTCCCGGCTGTGGAACCGGTTGCCAAGCGGACGATCTCCTCGATGGGTGTCGAGGACCGGGTCAGCCGGTCGGCGGCGACTTCTTCGTGGACGAGCTCCCCCGAGCAGACGTCATCGTGATGGGCAACGTGCTGCACGACTGGGACGATGCACAGAAGCAGGAGCTGATCCGCAAGGCGCACGCCGCAGTGAACGACGGCGGCCGGTTCGTGGCCGTCGAGAACGTGATCGACGATGCCCGGCGCGAGAACACCTTCGGGTTGCTGATGTCGTTGAACATGCTGATCGAGACGCCTGGCGGGTTCGACTACACCGGCGCCCAGTTCGACGCCTGGTGCCGCGCGGCCGGCTTCACGCGCACCGAGATCGTGCCGCTCGCCGGTCCGACGAGCGCAGCGATCGCGTACAAGTAGTCAGTCCAGCCCGCCGAGCACGTTCTGGTCCCAGTCGATCACCGAGCCGGTGACGACGCCGCTGCGGTCCGACAGCAGGAAGACGACGAAGTCGGCGATCTCGTCCGGCTGGCCGAGCTTGCCCATCGGCACCGACGCGGCGGCGCGCTCGCGCCAGCGGTCGTCCGCATCGTGGAACTGGCGCTGGACGGCGTCTTCGCCCTCGGTGTCGGTCCAGCCGATGTCCAGACCATTGATCCTGATGCGATCCCAGCGGTGGGCGTGGGCGACGTTGCGAGTGAGTCCGGCGAGGCCTGCCTTGGCGGCCACGTACGGCGCCAGGTACGGCTGACCGCCCAGCTCGCTGGACGAGATGATGTTGACGATCGTTCCCGGTGCACCTCGCCGGCGCAGATCGGCGACGACCGCCTGCATGGCGAAGAACGGCGCCCGCAGGTTGACCGCGACGTGGGCGTCGAACAGCTCGGGCGTCGTGTCGAGGAGCGTGCCGCGGGTGGTCAATCCGGCAGCGTTGACGAGGCAGTCGACCCTGCCGTGGCGTGTGATCACGGCCGCGGTCGCGGCCTGAACCTGCGCGACGTCGGCAACGTCCGCCTGGACGTATGAGGCTTCGACACCGGAGTCGCGCAGCTCGTTGACGAACGCATCTCCGATCTCGGCGCGGCGACCGGTCACGGCGACCGTCGCGCCTTGGCGCCCCGCGGCGCGGGCGATGGCCGCGCCAACACCTTGGGTCCCGCCGTGGATCAGCACGACCTTGTCCTCGAGCAGCGCCATCAAGGAAGTCTGCCGCTCGAGCGAGGACGCGTGGCCAGGCAGCCGACGCCGAACGACGCCACCACACCCGCCACGGCAACCACGGCGAACTTGACCTCGGCGGCGACGGCGACCGAGGCGAGCGCGGCGCTGAGCAGCACGACGACCGGCGCATGCGCGAGGTAGGCGGGAAACGATGCCCGTCCGAGGGAACGGGCCAGCCTGCCGGTGCCGTTCCAGCGCCGGACGAACCATGTCACCACCCACAGCGACGCGGCGACGGCGATCGTCGCTTCGACCGTTGCCGCGGCGAGCGCCTGAACGTGCCATCCGCCGGCGAACGCCTCGGTGTCGCCGGTCAGGCCAGCGATCGCGACAAGTACCAAGAGACCGACCAGTCCGGCGACCGCCGCCCGACGACAGGACGGCGCGATCCACGACGGAAGCGGGTCGAGCCACGCGCGCGCTCACCGGCCAAGGCCCCGAACGCGAACATCGTCGCCATCTGCGGCCACTCCCACAGGTTCATCCCGAACGGCGTGTCCGCATCGATGCTCCAGGCCAGCCGCACCACGAAGGAGGCGATGACGATCGAGACAGCGGCGAGCGCGAGGTGGCCCCGCCTCAGCCGTGTTGACACTTCTCGCGATGGGCGCACGCGCCGCCAACCGGCATATACCACGGAGAACACGAGCAGCGCGCCGAGGAACCACGTCGGTCCGGTGTCGAGGTCCCGCACCTCGCCGACGAACATCGAGCCGAGATCATCGGATCCTGGTTCGCCCTCGGCCCACCCTCCGACGACACTCGTCAGTGGGCCGACGAGAACCGTGAAGATGACGAGCGGAACACCGAGTCGGGCCAGCCGACCGAACAGGAACTGCCGTGTCCCCGTGCGCTCCAACGACCGATGCGCCATCCACCCGGCAACGAGGAAGAGGACGGCCATGCCGAACAGCGCAGCAGGGAGGAGCGCCGAGGCGACCACTGCTTCGGTGGCCGCGTGCGAGGTCCGCTCCTCGTAATACCAGTCGCTGTCCAGCACGTACGCCGTGGCGACGTGGGTGACGACGACGCCGACGATGACGGCAACTCGCAGGTTGTCCATCCACGCCAGCCGTTGCCTCCCGGGAACCCGGATGGCGGGAAGTGCCTCCGCGCGCTCCGGCTCCCGCACATCGGTCATTGCGGCGTCAGCGCGGCGGCGACGAACGAGCAGGCAGCCTGACGCGCCGCAGCGTCCGAGATGTCGGTGGCGTGTGGGTCGTGGTGCCGGCGACCCGCCGCCCACCAGCAGAGCTCGACGATGAGGTGGGCGACCACCTCGGGATCCGCATCGCTGACTCGAGAGCCCCGCTGCCGCGCTCGCAGGTACCGCTCGTAGCGGGCGAAGAGCTCAGTCTGGAGGTCGCCGAAGACCCGGGCCAGCTCGGGGAGGTCCTCAGCGGACCGCTCGATCATGTCGATGCCGACGCGCATCCGAGCCAAGACGTCGTAGAGCTCGCCGGTGACCGCCTCGATTTCTGCGCTCGCGTCCCGCGGGCGCCGTCGTGCCAGTGCTCGCTCCAGCTCCGGGAAGTCGCTCACGAAGTCGAGGCGCTCCTCGACCCAAGCGGCGGTGACCTCGACGGTTGCTCCCGTCAGCGGCAGGTCCAGCGTTCGTTCGTCCTCACCGAACATCCGACGAAGCACCAGGTAGAAGAGGGCGTCCTTGCTGTCGACGTAGTTGTAGAGGTTGCCCGGCGAGACACCTGCGTGCTGCGCGATGTCCGCCATCTGCGTGCGGCGGTAGCCGTACTGACCGAAAACTCTGGCGGCGGCAGCGACCAGATCATCTACGCGGTCGCGCGTCGGCCGCTTCGGGCGCAACGTTGGCATGGGCGCCGATTCTAACTGAATGAATCATTCAGTCAAGTAGTGGCGGCGGCAGGTCTGGTCGTCGGCTCGATCGGATGTCGCGAATAGAAGCTGCGCAGCCCGTCTGCCACGGCGGCCGGGTTCTGCACCATGAGGAAGTGTCCGGTGTCGGGCACCAAGAGCCGCTCGGCGTCGGGGAACCACTGCTGCACGAGCTCACTGGCCTCCCGGAACCGCTGGACGGTCATCGCCCCCTGCACGTTGAGCACCGGCTGCGTGATGCGTGCGGCATCGCCTGCCCCGAAGCTCCAGTCCCGCACCGCGGCCAGCTCCGCCTGGAAGAAGAGGTCGGCCTCGGCGCGCGCTTCGTCGAGGGCGCCCGGAATCACGGCGTCCAGCACCGTTCGATAGTCGTCGCCGCAGACATGCCGGAGGAACCCGTCCAGAGCGCCGTCCGTGTCGCCGGACCTGTAGGCGGCGATCACCGGCTCGAGTGCGGCTGCCACTTGTGGCGAGCTGGAGACGCCTCGTGCCGCAGGCTCGAGCAGCGCCACGGAAGCCACACGTCGTCGACTGGACATCGCCAACTGGAGGGCCACGAGTGCACCGTAGGAGTGGCCCACGACGTGCGCTGTCGGCCAGTCGACGTGATCCATCAGCCGGGCGCAGATCGCCGCGTCCTCGACGACGGTGAGTGGGCGGTAGCGCCCATCTTCTGAGGGCTGCAGACGCCGCCGATACCGCAAGGTCGAGAAGTCGGGCAATCGTTCGACGAGCGGCCCGTACCACGACACGAATGGACTTGCGTGCACGAGGACGACTCGCTCACCGCTGCCGTCCTGGCGGTACGTCACCTCGATGTCGTCGAAGTCGAGACGATCCATCGTGACCCCCTCACGTTCACTCCAGAGACGCTGTAGTGAATTAATTGTTACTGTAGTGGAATGCCCGGCCAAGTCAAGGGTGTTCGGCCGTACAACTCGCCCCTGCGCACCGATCAGGCGCTGCAAACGAGGCGCAAGGTGCTCGAATCGGCCCGCCGGCTCTTCGTCGAGCGTGGCTATGCCGGCACGACCGTCGCCGCGGTGGCCGACCACGCCGGGGTCTCACCCGAGACGATCTACCTGTCCCTCGGCGGCAAGCGTGGACTGCTCGAGGGCGTCATGGAGATCACCGGACCCCACGACTCGGCGGCCGACGACGACAAGTGGTGGCACCTGGTCGACGAGCTGCCGAGCCCCGTCGCCCGCCTGGACAAGATGGTCGAGTACAGCTGCCGGATCCTCGCCCGCACCCGCCCGATCCACGCCATCATCCGCGGCGCCGCGGACAAGGAGGCGTTTGCCGCCGACCTCGGCCGGCGACTCCTGAACGAGCGCCTGGCGAACCAGACCGAGCGCATCGAGCGGTATCTCGCGGGTCAGTTGCGGCCCGGGCTGTCATTCCGCGCCGCCGGCGAGCGGTACTGCGCGCTGACCAGCCCCGAGCTGTACCACCTCCTCACGGCGGAGCTCGGCTGGACCGCGCATCAGCACCAGCGGTGGGTCAGCGAGCTGCTGCAGATCGAGCTGCTGCAGAGCGAGCTGCTGGAATCGAGGTGAGATGAGCGAGCGACACGGGTGGCCGGCACTGCCCAGCGAGATCTGGTCGGACACGTTGGAGACCGTGCAGCTGTGGACCCAGGTCATCGGCAAGATCCGGATGGTCCAGTCACCGTGGATCAACCATTCGTGGAGCGTGACGCTGTACGTCTCACCGCGAGGGTTGCGGACCTCGCTCGTTCCGCACGGGACCGAGGGCTTCGAGTGGGCGTTCGACTTCGTCGAGCATCACGTCGACCTGACGACGACCCGCGGGCAGCACCGCACGATCCCGCTCGTACCGATGACGGTGGCCAACTTCTACGCGATGGTCCTCGACGCCATGGATGCCGTGGGGATGCCGGTGACGATCAACCCGATGCCCAACGAGATCGCCGACGCCATCCCGTTCCAAGACGACACCGTGCACGCTTCCTACCAACCTGACCACATCCACGCCTGGTGGCGCGCCGCCCTGCAGTCGACCCGAGTCTTCACGCGGTTCCGAGCGGGCTACTGGGGCAAGGCCAGTCCCGTCCACTTCTTCTGGGGCGGGTTCGATCTCGCGGTCACCCGGTTCTCCGGACGGACGGCGCCGCCTCACGGCGGCGGTGTGCCCAACTTCCCCAACGACGTCGCCCGCGAGGCGTACTCGCACGAGGTCACGAGCGCCGGTTTCTGGCCTGGCACGAGGGCTGCGCCGATGCCGATCTTCTACGCCTACGCCTACCCGACCCCGGAAGGCTTCGCCGAGGCCGCCGTCAGCCCATCGGATGCATCCTGGTCGGCCGAGCTCGGCGAGTTCGTGCTGCCGTACGACGCCGTCGTCACCGCCGACCAGCCCGACGCGTACCTGATGTCGTTCCTCGAGTCGACCCATGCCGCCGCCGCCGATCTCGCGGCATGGGATCGCACCGAGCTGGAGTGCGACGCGCCGCACGGCCCCGACTGGTGGCAGACCCGTCCCCACCGCCGGTAGAGGCGCTTCTGTCCGCAGCGATCGTTCGTTGTGATCAGATTCCTACGGACAGAACACCGGGAGAGGGGGTCCAGCGATGTCCATCACCGATGACGACATGGTTTCCAACATGTCGGGCAACGCGACCATCCACGAGGTGGTCGAGGCGAGACTCTCACGACGAGGCCTGATCGCCGGCAGTGTCGCCGGCGCCGCGGCGTTGAGCGGCGTCGGCGCGCTTCTCGATGCGGTCCCCGTCGCAGCGCAGGGCGGGGCACGACGCTCCCGTGCCGCAGCGCAAGCAAGTGCGATTGGATTCACCTCGATCCCGCCGTCGTCCGCTGACACCGTCGTCGTGGCGCCCGGCTACACGGCGCGAGTGCTGATCGCATGGGGCGATCCCGTCTCCGACGGGCCGGCGTACAAGCAGGACGCCAGCAACAGCGCCGCCGACCAGGCCCAGCAGTGGGGGATGCACAACGACGGGTTCGTCTACTTCCCGATCCGTCGCAGCTCGCGCGAGGGACTGATCGTCCAGAACAGCGAGTACACCGACGACGGCCTGCTCTTCCCCGATGGCCAAGCCAACTGGACGGCGGAGAAGACGGCCAAGTCGATCAATGCCCATGGCGTCAACATCATCCACGTCCGCCGCGGCCGTGGCGGCGACAACACGTGGGAAGTCGTGCGGCCGTCGCCGTACGCCCGACGGATCACCGGGCAGACGCCCATGGCGATCGGTGGCCCGCTCGGCGGCGACGATCCGGACGACCGCATGAAGACGTCCGCCGACCCGGGCGGCACGACAGTGCTCGGCACGCTCAACAACTGCGCGATGGGGCACACGCCGTGGGGCACGTACCTCGCCTGCGAGGAGAACTTCAACAGCTATTTCCGCAAGAACGGTCCGCAAACCGAGCTCGAGCGGCGCTACGGCATCAACGCCGCAGGCGCCGGCTACCTGTGGCACACGAGCGACGCCCGCTTCCGCACCGACGAGGAACCCAACGAGCCGAACCGCTTCGGGTGGGTGGTGGAGATCGATCCGTTCGATCCCAAGTCGACGCCGATCAAGCACACGGCGCTCGGACGGATCAAACACGAGGCGGCGCGAGTGGAGGAGACGCGCGACGGTCGCGTCGTCGTCTTCACCGGCGATGACGAGCAGTTCGAGTACATCTACCGCTACGTCTCCAACGTGCCGTGGAAGCGGGCCCAGCGCCAGGGCATCGATCCGCTCGACGACGGCGTGTTGTACGTCGCCAAGTTCCTCGCCGACGGATGGGGCGAGTGGCTACCGCTCACGCCCGACAACCCGGCACTCGAGGACTGGTCGCTCAACGACATCCTGATCAACACGAGGGGAGCCGCCGACGTCGTCGGCGCGACACCGATGGACCGGCCGGAGTGGATCGACTCCTTCTCCCGCCACCTGACGGTCGTGGCCACGCTGACGAACAACACCCTCCGTGGCGTCCCGGGCACGAACCCGCGAACGCTGCAACCGAACCCGGGCGCGGACGCCGCCAACCCGCGAGGACCGAACCCGTACGGCCACATCATCCGCTGGGCGTACGAGCACGACTTCGACGAGCCGATGTTCTACTGGGACCTCTTCGCCCTCGGAGGTGACCCCGCCGTGCCAGCGCACGGCTCGACGATCGTGGGTGACAAGTACGGCTCACCAGACGGCATCTACGTCGCCCCGAGTGGGCGCTTGTGGATCCAGACCGATGTGTCGACCAGCACGGTGAACTCGGGCGCGTACGCCGGGTTCGGCAACAACCAGATGCTCGGCGCCGACCCGACGACGAAGGAGACACGGCGCTTCCTCGTCGGCCCGAACACGTGCGAGATCACCGGCGCGATGACGACCCCGGACGAGCGCACGATGTTCGTGGGCATCCAGCATCCGGGCGAGGGACCGAGCGGCAACCACAGCAACCCCGCCAACCCAAAGGCCTTCAGCTCGTGGCCGGATGGCCCGGCAGGCGGACGTCCGCGCTCCGCACTGCTCGTGATCACGAAGGACGACGGCGGCAAGATCGGCACCTAAAGGCCGCTTCTGTCCGTCGGAATCGCCTCACAACGCACGATTGCTACGGACAGAACGCGGGTCGCCTGAGGCAGAGCCCTACTT
The DNA here is from genome assembly GCA_963774125.1 of uncultured Acidimicrobiia bacterium. Classification (GTDB taxonomy): domain Bacteria; phylum Actinomycetota; class Acidimicrobiia; order Acidimicrobiales; family Ilumatobacteraceae; genus JALZMG01. The sequence continues at coordinate 355,800 of CAVZDR010000005.1, read as the reverse complement.
CTCGGCCGCCTTCTCGGCGGCGCGCTTGCGCCGCTTGCCCTCGTGCATGGCGGCGACCCGGGCAACGGGGATCTCGTGGCCCTCGGCGACGAGATCCGCCGAGAGGCGCTGCGGTGACGGCATCGCCTCGGCCCACGGATCGGCGTCACCGAGCCGGTCGAGCGCGGTCTCGATCGTGAAGTCGGTGGGCACGACGTGCTCCAACTCGTCCCACGACACCGGGAACGAGACCGGCACACCCGGACGCGCCCGTGGGCTGTAGGCAGAGACCACGGTGGCTCCGCCGGTCCTGGTGGCGTCGACGAAAACCTTGCCCTCGCGATCGGACTTGAGGAACGCCGTTGTCGCCGTGGACGGATCGTGTTGTTCGGCGCGCCTGGCGATGGCACGAGTCGCCGCCGCCGCGTCTTCCATCGACGCGTGGGCGGTGATGGGCACGAAGACGTGGACGCCCTTCGCGCCACTCGTCTTCACCGCCCCCTCGAGGCCAAGGTCGGCGAGCGCTTGGCGAACGAGGAGCGCGGCGGCGACGGCGCGCCCGAATCCGTCCTCGGCGCTCGGCGGGTCGAGGTCGAGCACGAGATGGGTCGCGTGGTCGAGTCGGTCGGCGAGCCCGAGCGTCGGGTGGTACTCGATGGCCCGCTGGTTGCCGAACCACAGCAGCGTCCGGCGGTCGTTGCAGAGCGCGTAGGTGACGGTGCGCTTCGAAGCCTCTGCCCAGAGCGCGACCGTGGCCACCCATTCCGGCGTGTACTTGGGCACGTTCTTCTGCATGAACGGTGCCTGATCGCCGGTCGACCGGATGACGGACAACGGCCGATCACGCAGCACGGGCAGCAGCCGATCGCGCACACCATCGAGGTAGTCGACGAACTGCCGCTTGGCGGCGCCGGCACCCTTGAACAGAGGTTGGTCCAGGTTCGTCAGCTCGACCCCATCGCGAACCTCGGAGACGCCGCTACGACGCGCCATCGCGGCAGCCTACGATCGACGCCGCGATGGGCCTGCACCACCGCCTGTTCGGGACGCCGCCCGACGCAGACGACGACGGCCGGTGGGCAGCCTCCGGCGCGATGGCGCTCACCGGCCGCGAGGCGCCGTTGCTGCCACCGCGATCGCTGATGCCCGTCCTGCGCAGCCTGGCGACCGAGCTGGCCGTCAGGACCGCTGAGCTGGGCTCACGCGTCGAGCTCGACGCCGCCGCACTCCTCGGCGAGCGCGCGGCCATCGCTGGCCTGACACGCCGCGGTCGCACGAGCTGCGGCGGATCAACCCGCCTCCTGCCTGCCCGTGACGCCTGGATGGCGGTCGCGCTGCCTCGTCCTGACGACAGAGCGCTCGTGCCGGCGTGGCTGGGGACCGATGACGTGGCGAGCGTGATCAAGACTGGCGATGCCGGCGAGTTGGTCGAGGCAGCTGCACTGCTCGGGCTCGCGTGCGCGCGACTCGGCGAGACGTCTGCCTCGTGCCCTGCCGTGCGCTGGGAGCGTCACCGCGCGGGGCCGCCGCGGGGCAGCGTGCGCGACGCGCTGGTCGTCGACCTGTCGGCCCTGTGGGCGGGGCCGCTGTGCGGGCACGTCCTGACGACCGCCGGCGCTCGGGTCGTCAAGGTCGAGAGCGCGTCTCGCCTCGACGGTGCTCGGCGCGGCCCTCCGGCGTTCTACGACCTCCTCCACGCCGGGCAGGAGTCCGTCGTGCTCGACCTGCCGGATGAAGCCGACCGTCTGCACGCCGTCGTGCGGGCCGCCGACATCGTGATCGACGCCTCGCGACCGCGAGCCATGACGCAACTCGGCATCGATGTGGACGAGATCGCCGAGGGCGGCACCGTGTGGGTGTCGATCACCGGCCACGGCCGCGACGGTGAGGGTGCCGGGCGCATCGCCTTCGGCGACGATGCCGCAGTGGCCGGGGGACTGGTTGCCCCCGACGATGGCGGTCCGGTGTTCGTCGCCGATGCGGTCGCTGATCCGCTTGCCGGCATGGTGGCCGCCGTCGCCGCACTCGACCGCTTCGCGGCCGGAGGTGGATGGGTCATCGACGTCTCGATGGCGCGTGTGGCCGCGTGGTGCGCAATTGCTCCGCCGTCGGCTGAACGATGGTCGGGGTCAGTCACCGTTCCGCGCGCCCGCCGCGCCGCCGGGACTGCCGCGCCGGCCGGCCGGGACACGGCCCGGTTCCTCCGGGAGGTCGGCGTGTGAGAGCCGTGCGATTCCGGCACGCCGAGGTCGCCGGGAGGCTCGTCGACGTGCGCTGCGCCGACGGCCTCGTCACGGACGTCGCCCCATCGGTCCCTGCTGCCGACGTGACCGTCGACGCCGGCGGCGGCGCGCTGCTTCCCGGGCTGCACGATCACCACATCCACCTCTTCGCCCTCGCCGCGGCACGGACCTCGGTCGACCTCGCCAAGGCGCCCACACCGTCCGGCCTCGACGAGGCGATACGGACCGCCGCTCGATCGCCGAACGGATCGTGGCTGCGCGTCGTCGGCTACCACGAGTCGGTCCACGGACCGCTCGACCGGCACCGTCTCGATGCGCTGGCTCCCGCCCGCTGCGTCCGCGTGCAGCACCGCACGGGGGCGATGTGGGTGATCAACACCCCGGGCCTGCAGCAGCTCGGCCTCGACGACGATTCGACCGGGCAGCTGTACGGGCTGGACGACCTCATCCGAGATCGCGCCGAAACGCAGCCGGTCGACCTGACGGCGGCTGGACGCGAACTGGCTGCCTGTGGGGTGACCGGCGTGACCGACCTGACCCCGACCGAGGACCCGGGCGTCGTCGACGCACTGGCCGTGCAGGCACTCGCGCCGGAGTTCCCGCTCAGGGTGACGATCACCGGAGCACCAGCGTTGCCGGCGTCCGCCGGGCGGGGGCTCGCGCGCGGTCCCGCGAAGGTCGTCGTCGGCGATCACGACTTGCCGAGCATCGAGCAGCTGATCGCCGCGTACCGGCAAGCGAGGTCGAGCGGTCGCAACGTGGCCGTGCACTGCGCGTCGCGCATCGCACTCGTCCTGGCGCTGGCGGCATGGGAGGCCCTTGGCGCGCGACCGGGCGACCGGATCGAACACGGCGCGGTGATCCCGCTCGAGCTCGTGCCGAGACTGCGGGAGCTCGGGCTCGTCGTCGTCACCCAGCCGGCGTTCGTCGCGAACGCGGGGCGACCAGTACCTGTCGGACGTCGAGACGGCCGACGTCGGCGACCTGTGGCGCTGCGGCAGCCTGCTCGACGCTGGTGTCGGCGTCGGCGGCAGCACGGACGCGCCGTTCGGGCCGGCCGATCCCTGGCAGGCGATCGCCACCGCCGTCGACCGCCGAACGAAGGCGGGCACGGTGCTCGGTCCCGCCGAGCGCATCGATCCAGGAAGAGCGCTGGCGCTGTTCCTGTCGCCGCCTGACGACCCGGCAGGCGCACCTCGCCGCGTCACGCCCGGCGCCTCGGCCGACGTGTGCCTACTCGATCGTCCGCTCGCCGCCGTGCTCGCCGCGCCGGAGGATGCGAGGGTCGTCGCGACGCTCGGTCGGGCAGGTTTGCGCACTTTCGGGTAGGACGACGGCGTGGACTTCTCGCCCGCCCCGGATGACACCGAGCCATACGACGAATTCGCCCTCGTTGCCGAGAACGCCGCAGAGATGGGCGTCGACTGGCCTGGACCGCTCGAAACACGCCGAGAACGGGTGGCCCTGGCGAGCGGCCAGACGCTGAGCACGATCCGCTGGGGGAGCGGTCCGCCCGAGCTCGTTTTCCTGCACGGTGGCGGCCAGAACGCCCACACCTGGGACAGCGTCATCGTCGCGCTCGGTCGCGATGCACTGGCTGTCGACCTGCCAGGACACGGTCGATCCGACCGGCGCGGCGACCGCAACTATGGACCGTGGGAGAACGCCGACGCCGTCGCCGAGCTGATGGAGCAGCAGGCGCCGGACGCGCTCGGGGTGATCGGGATGTCGCTCGGCGGCGGCACGACGATCCGTCTCACTGCGCAACACCCGGACCTTGTCCGGCGCGCCGTCATCATCGACGTCACGCCGGCCGTCAGCGCTCCAGGTCGAGTGATGACCCCCGAGCAGCGCGGCTCGGTGGCCCTGATCAGCGGGCCGCCGACGTACGACTCCTTCGAGCAGATCTTCGATGCGACGATGGCGCTCTCACCCAAGCGGACGCCGGCCGGCGTACGGCGCGGCGTGCGGCACAACTCCGTTCGCCTCGCCGACGGCAGGTGGGCGTGGCGCTACGACCTCTTCGGCCGGGCCGATGACGAGCGCCCAGGATGGATCGACCTGGCGTCGCTCTGGGACGACGTGGGAGCGATCACCGTGCCGACGATGCTCGTCGTCGGCGGTGATTCGGTGTACGTGCTGCCGGAGGACGTCGAAGAGTTCAGGCGGCGGTTGCCGTCAGTGCGAGTCGAGACCGTGCCGGGTTCTGGTCATGCCGTCCAGAGTGATCAACCCGTCGCGCTGGTGTCGCTGATCGAGTCGTTCATCCCGCCACGGGACGCGTCATGACGACGGTGAAGTACTTCGGCGAGGGCGGCATCGAACTGGCGGCCGACATCGCCGGCGAACCTGGCAACCCGCCGGTGCTGTTGCTCCATGGCGGAGGGCAGACCCGGCATTCGTGGGGCACCACGCAGCGTGACCTGGCGGAGCGGGGCTGGTTCGTGGTCTCCCTCGACCTTCGTGGGCACGGAGACAGCGCGTGGGCCCCCGACGGGGACTACCGCCTCGAGACGTTCGGCGCGGACGTCGCCAACGTGGCGCGCGGCTCGGCCGTCCCGTGCTGGTCGGCGCCTCGCTCGGCGGTACCTCCTCGCTGATCGCCGCCGCCAGTGACGGTCACGGCGGCAGCGAGCTCGCCCGCGGGCTGGTGCTCGTGGACGTCGCGCCGAACATCGAGTCGGCGGGTGCCATGCGCATCGGACGGTTCATGCGCCAGCACGTCGACGATGGATTCGGCTCCCTGGACGAGGTCGCCGACGCCATCCAGGCGTACAACCCGCACCGACCGCGCCCGACGAACCTCGACGGGCTGCGCAAGAACGTCCGACAGCACGACGACGGTCGCTGGTACTGGCACTGGGACCCGTCGTTCGTCGTCGGCCGCATGGGCAGTGAGGATGAAACGCGAGCCGCTCTGGCGGTCACCCATCGCAGCAGCGCCCTGGAGGCGGCGGCGCGTTCGTTGACGATCCCGACACTGCTCGTGCGCGGGCTGCAGAGCGACTTGCTGTCCGAGGACGGGGCGCGGCGGTTCCTCGAGCTGGTCCCGCACGCCGAACTGGCAGACGTCGCCGGGGCCGGTCACATGGTGGCCGGTGACCGCAACGACGCGTTCAACGGCGCCGTCGTGACGTTCCTCGAGCGCCTGCGCGATTGACCCGTTCTGTCCGTCGCGATCGCCTCACAACGATTGATTCCGACGGACAGAAGGCGCTGAATGGGAACTGTGCGGACATCGGGAACGTCCTACGGACATCCCGAGTCGCCAACGGTGGCGATCCAATGAGCACAGGGGGCGTCGATGAACACGACCATCAACTCCGACTTCCAAGACCGCCGGGATGACGCCGGTGGCCACAGCCGGGCACGCCGCAAGTTGGTCGGAACGATCGCCGGGGTTGCGGTGGCGGCCGCCGGCGCCGCTTCAGTCGCCGCCGGATTGGCGATTCCCAGCGTCCTCGGGGGGATGAACCTGGGCAACCACAACGAGACGCTGCTGACGGACGTCCGCGGCGGTGACGGCTGACGCGATCGCTGCCCTGGCGGAGCAGCGACGGCTCGCCGACGACGAGCGGGTCGCCGGGCGCTACGGCCAGGCAGAAGCGATCCTGTTGGCCGCCATCGAGGCGGCCACCCACGCCTTCGGGGACGGTGACGTCGTCGTCGCCGTGCTGCGCAACGACCTCGCCGTCACTTGCAAGTACGCAGGCCGGCTCGCCGAGGCTGAAGCGCTCTACCGCCAGGTCCTCCCCGTGCTCGAGGCCGCCTTCGGCCCTGAGCATGCCGAGGTCGCGGCGGTGTGGCACAACCTCGGCGGGGTCAGACATGCCGGTGGCGACCTGACGTCCGCCGAGCGGTTCGCCCGCCACGGGTTGGCCCTGCGCATCGCCGCACTCGGCGACGATGACCTCGCCGTAGCGACGGATCGCGCTGCGTTGGCGCCGATCGTCGATGGGCTCGGCCGCCATGAGGAAGCAGAGATGCTGCTCCGCCAAGCCATGTCCGTCTTCGTCGAGCGGCTCGGCGCTGAGCACTACGAGGTGGCTGTCGCCCTGCACAACCTTGCTGCGATCCGCTTCCGACGCGGTGACCTCGACGGCGCCGAGGCGCTCGCCAAGCGAAGCGTGGAGCTGCGTGCCGGAGCGCTCGGATCCGACCACCCGGAGCTGGCGTCGACGTTGCACAACCTCGCCGCGATCCGCCGGCTTCTGTCCGTAGGAATCGATCGTTGTGAGGCGATTCCGACGGACAGAACGGGGTGATCGGCAGAGGAATAGGGTGAGCGGTATGGAGCTCAAGGTGGGTGCCCGGCTGCGCAGCGTCACGGATTCCACCGAAGTCGTGGTCGTCCGTGTGGGTTCCGGCGACGTCGATCTGCGATGTGGGGGCCACCCGATGGTGCCGCTCGGCGACGGCGGTGACCAGGCCCAGATCGAGGACGGGTTCGACACCGGCGCGGAGGTCGGCAAGCGCTACGCCGACGAGGAGGCCGGCATCGAGGTGCTGTGCACGAAGGCTGGCCAGGGCACGCTCTCCGTCGGGGCGGACCCCCTGCCGCTGAAGGGGGCCAAGCCGCTGCCCAGCTCGGACTGACTGGCGTCGCCGGGGCACGCAATGAATCTCGGCATGCTCCTCGAGATGGTCGCCGATGCCGCCGGCGACCGGATGGTCGTCGGCTCGCGACGTGATGGTCTGACGGCACAGGAGCTACACGTCGCCGCCCGCCGCGTCGCCACGCTGTTGCGCTCACGCCGCGTCGAGTACGTCGGGATGGTCGATCTCAATTCCGAGGCCGTGCCGGTCGCGCTGTTCGGCGCCGCGCTCGCCGGGTTGCCGTTCGCGCCGATCAACTACCGCTTGACGGACGACAAGCTGAACAGCATCGTCGCCCGCCTCGCGCCGGGCATCGTCGTTGCTGGAGCTGACATCGGGGTGCGCCTCCAGCCACACGACGGCATCGAGGTCATCACGACCGACGAGCTCTTGGCGACCGCCCGCGACGAGTCGTCGCCGGTCGACGACGACCTGCCGTTCGTCGACCCGGAGGACATCGCCATCCTGCTGTTCACGAGCGGCACGACCGGGGAGCCGAAGGCTGCCGTGTTGCGCCACCGCCACCTGGCCTCGTACATCATCACCACCGTCGAGTTCCTCGGTGCCGATGCGGACGACGCCCAGCTGGTCAGCGTGCCGAGTTACCACGTGGCCGGCGTGTCCGCCGTTCTGAGCTGCCTGTACGGAGGTCGGCGCATCTGCTACCTGCCCGGGTTCGATCCCGAGGAATGGGTCCGCACGGTCGAGGACGAGCAGATCTCGCAGGCGATGGTGGTGCCGACGATGCTCGGCCGCGTCCTGGACGAGATGGAGCGCCAGGGAGCGTCGCTGTCGTCGCTGCGCCACCTTTCCTATGGCGGGGGACGCATGCCCGTCGAGCTCATCGAGCGGGCCATGGTGACGCTGCCGGACGTCAACTACGTCAACGCGTACGGCCTGACGGAGACCAGCTCGACGATCGCGGTGTTGACGCCCGACGACCACCGGGAATCGGCGGCCAGCGACGACCCGGCTGTGCGTCGTCGGCTCGGGTCGGTCGGGCGGCCGCTCCCGTCGGTCGAGCTGGAGATCCGCGGTCCGGACGGCGACGTGCTTGTCGCTGGCGAGCGTGGCGAGATCTACGTGCGCGGCGAGCAGGTCGCCGGCGAGTACCTCGGCCGCAGCGTCCTCACCGACGACGGCTGGTTCCCGACCAACGATGCCGGCTTCGTCGACGAGCACGGGTTTCTCTATCTCGAGGGCCGCCTCGACGATGTCATCGTGCGCGGCGCGGAGAACCTCTCACCAGGCGAGATCGAGGAGACGCTGCTGTCACACCCGGCCGTGGCGGAAGCCGCGGTGGTCGGTGTGCCGGATCCGGAATGGGGCGAAGCAGTCGCTGCCGCTGTCGTGCTCGCCGAAGGCGAGCAGGCCACCGAGGCCGAGCTGCAGGACTGGGTGCGCGCACGCCTTCGCTCGACGAAGACGCCGCAGCTGATCGGCTTCTACGACGAGATGCCGTACAACGAGACCGGCAAGCTGCTTCGGCGCGTGCTGCGCACCGACCTCGCCGCGGCCGGAGAGGAGCGGGCGCGCTGAGGGTCGCTACGCCCGCTTCTTCGCCGTGGTCTTGCGCTTCGCCGACTGCTTCGCTGCCTGCTTCGCCGGCTTCCGGCCGGCCAGGAGATCGAGGTTGTCGAGCGACGGAGTGAGAACGGCCAGCAGATTTTCCGTCACCTCGCGGTGTCGGCTGGCGAGCTCGGCGAAGCGGTCGGCGAGCTTGCGCTGCTCCTCGGCCCACGCCGAGATCGTGTCGATGATCTCCTGCTGCTCCTCCAGCACCGCCCGCATGGGTGCGACCCAGAGCGTCGACAGCTCGACGGCCCGCTCGCCCCATTGCGCCATCGGAAGGGTTCCGGGTTGGGACTCGGCAGCCGCCTCGCTCATGTTGCGGGCAGCGCTGGCCAGCTGCGCGCCGAGCTCTTGCACCCTGCGCAGCGCGTCCACCGGGGAGAACCAGCCGGTCGCCGCCTGTTCGTCGTCGTTGGTCATGACTACCTGCTCCCTACGAGTTCTTCCGAACGTTCCCACAACCGCCGCGCCACCCGGTCGCTGTAACCCTGCGGGTGGTGTGGGGTCACCCGCCGCGAGCTGTAGTAGGCGCCTTGCTTCAGGCGATCGGCCGGCGCCGTGGCCAGCCACACGAGTGTGTCGGCTCCCTGCTCCGGGGTGCGCATGAAACGGCGCATCGGCGACCGCTCGATGAACCCGCTGGCGGAGTCCTGCCGGCCGAACCGCGTGGCCACCAACCCCGGATTGAAGCAAGTGGCCAGCACGCCCGTGCCTTCCAGGCGCCGCCCGAGCTCACGAGTGAACAGGATGTTCTCGAGCTTGGTCGTTCCGTACACCGCGGCGCCCTGGTACAGGTGTCGCGCCTCCAGGTCGTTGAGGCGCACGAAGCCCCAGCCGTTGGCGATGCTCGCCGTGGTGATGACCCGCGACGGCGCAGAGTCCGTCAGCCGGTCGAGCAGGAGGTTGGTCAGCAGGAACGGCGCGAGGTGGTTGACCTGGAACGTCATCTCGTGGCCGTCGTCGGTCTCGGTGCGCCGGGAGACGACGAGGCCGGCGTTGTTGACGAGCACGTCGAGGTGCAGGCAGCGGTCAAGGATCTCCTTGGCGGCGGCACGCACGGCGTCGAGGTGGGCGAAATCGGCGAGGATCGGCTCGGTGCCGACTTCCGCCGCGATCGCGCCCGTGCGCTCTGGCGACCGCCCGACGACGTGGACCTCGGCTCCCAGGTGATGCAGCGCGCGCGCCGCTGCTTCTCCAATCCCGCTGCTGGCTCCCGTGACCACGACGGTCCTGCCGGACAGGTCAGCGTCCACCACGTAGAGGGTACTCAGCCACCATGAGCCCTCCCGATAGCTTGACCTCGGTGTCACAGGCCCAGAAGTTGCAGATTCCCGGGCGAGGAACCTCGTGGGTCCGCGACGTCGCTGGGCCGCCCGGCGCGCCGACCGTCATGCTGTTGCACGGGCTCGGGGCGACCGCGGCGATCAACTGGCCGGGCGCGCCCGAGTTCCTGAGCAGGAACTTCCGCGTCGTAACGCTCGACCAGCGCGGACATGGCCGTGGCATCCGCAGCCCGTGGCCGTTCCGCCTGGAGGACTGCGCCGACGACGTCGTCGGCCTGGCCGACGTACTCGGCATCGAGCGCTTCGTCGCCGTCGGCTACTCGATGGGTGGGCCGGTCGCCATGCTCACCCGGCGCCGCCATCCCGAGCGGGTGTCTGGGCTGGTCCTGTGCGCGACGAGCGCTCGCTTCAGCGACGACACCTCAGCGTCGCCCATGGTTGCGGCGATGGCTGTCTCGCTGCGCATGGTGCCGGCGCCGTTGCGCCGACAGCTGGCGGCGTCGATGACCGACTACGCGGCCCGCCGCTGGAAGGTGCCTCCCGCGATGGTGGAGGAGGTCAGGCGGCACGACCCAGCGGCGATCGTCGAGGCGGCGCGAGCGGTGCGCAGGTTCGACGCCACGGCCTGGGTCGGGGAGCTCAACTGCCCGGCGATCTCCGTCGTGACCATGAACGACGGATTGGTGCCGGCGGGCGCCCAACTGCAGCTGGCCCAGGCGATCGGTGCGACGGTGTACCGGATCCCCGGCGACCACGCGGCGCCCGGACGCGATCCGCGCGCGTTCCTGCCCGCCCTCGACCACGCCTGCCGCACCGTCACGGCACGGCAGGCGATCACGTACACCAGCCCCAGCCGCCAGACCGGCTGAGCGCCGGCGCTCGCCCACCTGCCCGACTGCTCACATCGGGTTCGTCTCGCAGGCAAGCTGCTCGTCTCACCTCCCGAGCTCGCCGCCGCCGCTCCGCAGCGGCGCTCGCCCACCTGCCCGACTGCTCACATCGGGTTCGTCTCGCAGGCAAGCTGCTCGTCTCACCTCCCGAGCTCGCCGCCGCCGCTCCGCAGCGGCGCTCGCCCACCTGCCCGACTGCGCGACATCTACCGTTGTCCCGTCGACATCGATGAGATCCCTCCGGCGCGACCCGTCGAGCTGACGGCGCTCGCTGCCCCGGCCGACGCGGTCGTCCGACTGCAGACGCTGATTCCCTTCGCCCGGCTCAGCAGCCAGGCCCTCGCCACGCTGGCCGAGACCGTCGAGTGGCTGGAGGTGCCGGCCGGGGTACGGCTGTTCAGCGAGGGGGACGCGCCCGATGGCCTGTACGGCATCATCGCCGGGCGCGTCCGCTTCTTCGCTGACGTGGACGGGCGAACGGTGCTCACTGCCGAGGCCGGGCCGAGCATCACGTTCGGCGAGGGTTCGATGCTGCTCGAGGGTGGCCGTTCGCGCACGGCCGTGGTCACCCGCGACGCGCTCCTCGTCCGGCTCGCACCCGAGCAATTCCAGTCGTTGATGTCGTCGTCGCCCGTCGTCGCCACCGGTGTGGCGAGCCAATTGGCGGCCCGCTTCGCGCTGTCCGACGACCCGGCGGCGGTGCGCGCGCCGGCGACGATCGCTATCGACGCCACCGTCCGCACTGACGACCTCGAGTGGTTCCTCGACCAGCTCGCGTGGACGCTCGGTGCGCAGGTCGTCCCTTCATCTGCGACGGACGAGGACGGCGACCGCTGCCGCATCGTTCGCCTCGACGCAGCCGATCCAGCCGCCGAGCGGGTGCTCCGCCAAGCCGACGTCGTCGTCGTGCTGCGTGACGCCGATCGGCGCCCACACGGGCTCGAGACGCTGCGGGCGTGGTGGTCCGCGTTGGATCCGCTCGCCGGGCCGCGGGCGGAGCTGGTCCTGCTGCGGCACGGCAGCGACGGCCGCCGCATCGGCACGGCGGCGTGGACAGCTGCCTTCCCATCGTTCATCGAGCACCACCACGTCCGCCGCGGCGTCGCCGACGACGCCCGCCGGGTGGGCCGCCATCTCGGCGGGACGGCGGTCGGCCTCGTGCTCGGTGGTGGCGGGGCACGAGGCATGGCGCACATCGGCGTGCTGCGGGCGCTGAGTGAGCTCGGTATTCCTGTCGACCGCATCGGTGGGTCGAGCATGGGCGCCATCGTCGGTGCGCAGGCTGCGCTCGGGCAATCGTGGGAGCAGATCCTGGAGGAGAACGACCGGGCGTGGAACCGGCGCGCGCTGCGCCTGGATCTGACGTTGCCGACTGTCTCGGTCTCCTCCGGGCGGCGGTCCCGCCGCATCTTCGACAACCTCGTGGGCAACGTCCAGCTCGAGGACTTCCTCGTCGACTACTTCTGCACCACCACCAACCTGAGCCGTTTCGAGCTGGCGATCCACCGCGAGGGTCCGGCGAGCCAGTGGATCCGGGCCAGTGCCAGCTCACCGGGCCTGTGGCCGCCGGTGGTCGACGCCCTGGGCGAGCTGCACATCGACGGTGGGCAACTGAACAACGTCCCCACCGATGTGATGCGCCGCCTGCACCGTGGTCCGATCATCGCCGTCGACGTGTGCGCCAGCCAGGCGGCGATGACGGTGCAGCCCGGCGTGGAGCCACCGGTCGGGATCCGGCACCTGCTGCGGCGGCGGTCCGTCGATCGCTTCCCGAGCCTGGTCGACACGCTCAACCGCTGCGCGTTGCTGGGCAGCCTGAAACAGCAGGCGCAGGCCGCCGGGCAGGCCGACGTCTACCTCACGCCCGATCTGGCGACGATCGGGTTCAGTGGCTTCGCCCGGATGCGGGAAGCCGCCGAGGTCGGCTACCGCGTCGCGCTCGAGGAGCTCGGGCACGCGAATGATGCGGCCGGCCAAGGCGCTGGAGCGCCGTCCGTGCCGAACCGGGCCATCCCCCGGTGAACCACGCGGTCTGGCGTCCCCTCCGCTCGTCGTCTGATCCGGGGCGGTTTACGCCGCCGACTTCTCCAGGATGTGCACGCCGCAGGCCGAGCCGAGCCCGATGACGTGGGCGAGACCGACGGTTGCTCCTTCGATCTGACGGTCGCCTGCTTCACCGCGGAGGTGGTGGCAGACCTCCCAGATGTTGGCGATGCCCGTCGCCGAGATCGGGTGTCCCTTCGACTCGAGCCCGCCTGACACGTTGACCGGCGTCTTGCCGTCGCGCCAGGTCGCTCCGGAGTTGAAGTAGTCGGCGGCACCGCCGGGCTCGCACAGCTGCAGGTTGTCGTAGTGGACCAGTTCGGCGGTGGCGAAGCAGTCGTGCAGCTCGACGAGGTCGAGGTCCTCGGGACCGACGCCGGCCTGCTCGTAGGCCTTGGTGGCAGCGTTTCGAGTCAATGTGTTGACGTTGGGGAGGATCTGGCAGGCCTCCTCCCATGGATCGGTCGTCAGCACCGACGCGGAGACCTTGACGGCCCGTCGTTGCTGCTCGCCCGACAACGTGCGCAGCTTCTCGCCGGAGACGACGACGGCAGCGGCCGCGCCGTCACAGTTGGCCGAGCACATCGGGCGCGTGTTGGGGTAGGCGATCATGACGTCGTTCATGATCTCCTCGAGCGTGAAGCGCTTCTGGTAGGCGGCGAATGGGTTCAGCGTCGAGTGGGCGTGGTTCTTCTCGGCGATCTTGGCGAACAGCTCGAAGCTCGTGCCGCCGTAGCGGTGCCCGTACTCCATCCCGATCTGGGCGAACACCCCCGGCATGGTGTCGGTGCCGATGCGCCCGTCGACGGGAGCGACGGCGCCGTAGCGGCCGTGCGGCGTCCACTCCTTGCCGTCCTTCTTGGCCTGCCCGCCGCCGCCGAGCAGCCCCGCGCCGGCCAGCTTCTCCACGCCGACGGCCATCCCGACATCGACCTCGCCGGCCTTGACGGCCATGATCGCCGTGCGCAGCGCGGTGGCACCCGTGGCGCACGCGTTGGCCACGTTGTACACCGGCACGCCGGTCTGGCCGATCTGCTTCTGCAGCTGTTGCCCGAACCCGGCGGAGGCGTTCATCAGGTTGCCGGCTGCCAGGACACCCACGTCGCGCATCGTCAAGCCCGAATCGGCGAGGGCGGCCATCGCCGCCTCGGCGCCGAGGTCGACGACGTCCTTGTCTGGGTGCTTGCCGAACTTCGTCATGTGGATACCAAGGATCCAGATGTCGTCAGTAGCCATGAGCTGCTCCTCCGTTCTCAATGCGGCCGGCGAAGCGGCTGGAGCCGCCGCCGTGCCGAACCCGGTCTCCGTTTCTGAACGACGCGATCCGAGTCCGTTTCCAATGCGGCCGGCGAAGCGGCTGGAGCCGCCGCCGTGCCGAACCCGGTCTCCGTTTCTGAACGACGCGATTCGAGTCCATCAGGCGGCGGGTTCGAACCCGAAGCCGATCGCTTCCACGCCGTTGTCGTCCGTGCCGAGCGAGTAGGTCGCCAGGCGCACCTTCATGCCCGTCGACACGTGCTCGGGATCCGGGTCGACGTTGATCAGGTTGGCGCGCACCGGGGTGCCTGCGCAGTCGACGACCGCCGACACGAAGGGCACCGGGATCCCGGGGGCGGCCATGGCGACGATCGTGAACGTCTCGACGGTTCCGCCTGTGGCGACATCGACGGTCCGGAAGTCGGTGCCGAAGCACGCCGCGCAGGCGTTGCGGCGATCGAAGTACCGGGCCCCGCACGTCGTGCACTCGTGAGCGACGAGGTGCGGTTCGCTGTCCAGCACCAGGTAGTCGACCAACGGAACCTGTTCAGCCACGTACGTCCTCCTCGGGGTCGGCTCATCCTAGGAGTCAGCTGTTCGGCGTCACGGGGCGGAGCTCGTCGACGAGGCCCCACTCGAGCGCCGTCGTCGCCGGGATCGGGCGGGTGCTCAGCGCCATCAGTGCGGTGCGGTGCCGGCCGATGCGCGCCGGGATGCTGACCGTCCCGCCGGCGCCCGGGACGAGTCCGATGCCGAGCTCGGGAAGCGAGATCACGGCATCGGGGTCGGCGACGACCCGCCCGGCGAAGGCGGCGACCTCGATGCCGGCACCCATGCAGGCGCCGTGGAGGTAGGCGGAGCACCGAGGGGCGAGCAGGCTGACGAGCCGGCCCGGGCTGCGGGTGAGCCGGCTGACATGCGCCGTCGCCGGGTCGGGGAAGGCGCCGAACTCGGCGAGGTCACCGCCGCTGCAGAACGAGGGGCCGGCGCCGCGCAGCTCGACCGTGACGGACTCGTCGGCGACGGCAACCGACAGCGCGTCGACGAGCGCGGCGCGCAGCGGTTCGTTGACGGCGTTGTGGCGGTGCGGCCGGTTCAACGTGACGACGAGCCGGTCGCCGTCGCGCTGGACCAGCACGGGTCGATCGTCGGCGGCGACGGGCCGCGGCGATGGTCGGGACGACAGCCACCGGCCGAAGTCCGGTCCGGCCTGGAGCGTCGAGTACACCGCTGACTCGGCGGCCAGCCCGAGGGCGGTGTTCCGGTGCGGGAACTGTCGCAGCAGCACGGCCAGTGACGCCGCGGCGATCGGATGAGCCTCCACGTTCTCGATGACCACGTCGAGCAGCGGGTCGTCGGCGGCGAGGACCACGTCGCACGGATGATCGGGCGCGAGATCGTCCGCCCACCCGTGGGGGCGCACGCCGAGCACGACGACGGGGTGGGCGCCGGGCGACCAGTCGGGTGGCGCATCGTCGAGCTCGACGAGCACGTACGGCGCACCGCCGACGGCGCCGACGTCCTCGGCGCCGAGCACCCAATCCGGCAGGGACGGCGCCACACGCGTGACCGTACCGCCGCAACCCCCGTTCAGGTCGGAGGGGTCAACCGGTGACGGGCCAGTACAGCTCCGTGCGCAGCTCGTCAGGATCCATGTCGGGCCGCGGCTCGGTGACGTACACCTCCCAGAACGAAGAAGCCGCCGGCTCGAGCCCCTGGTCGCGGATCCATTGCTCGAGCTGCCCCCACGAGGTCCCCAGCTGGTCATAGCCGCCCTGATGGATGGCGCGGGTGACGTGTCCGGCGGGAAGTGATCCGACCTCCACGCCGTCGGTCGCCTCGATCGGCTCGCTCGTTGGGAAGCCAACCTCGAGGTCGGCAGTGTCCGTCGGTGGGCGGTGGTAGAGCGCATACGCCGGTCCGGTGATCGCGACGTTTTGGCTTGCTGCCACGGTGGCGAGCGTCGTGAAGGAGCGGTCGAAGAAGTTGGCGAGCTCGCCGACCGGGACGACGCCGCGGATCACGGCGGTCGGGGTGGCAGTGACGGTGGTGAGCTCGGGTGCGATGGGGTGCGATGTCATCCGCGATACGACTCCTCTCGGCGCCCGAACTCATCGGGGGACATCGGCGCCTTACCAGGGCAAGATGGTCGAACCTATGAGCACGTCATGGCGCCGCAGTCCTGGCTACCTCGACACGGCGACGTACGGGCTCCCACCCCGGCAGACGGTCGAGCTCTCCAAGCAGGTGCTCGACGACTGGGCCGAAGGAGCAGCCGACTGGCGCACGTGGAACGATGCGGCCGACCAGGCCCGCAGTGTCTTCGCATCCTTCGTCGGCGCGGCGCCGGAGTCGATCGCGATCGGTCCAGCGACCGCCAACCTGGTCGGGCTGCTCGCCGCCGGCCTTCCACCGGGTGCCGAGGTACTGACTCCCCGCGGCGACTTCACGTCCTTGCTGTTCCCGTTCCTCGTGCAGCAGAGGCGCGGCGTCACCGTTCGCGAAGTGCCGCTGGAGGCGCTTGCAGACGCGGTTGGGCCACGGACCACGGCGGTCGCATGGAGCGCGGCGCAGTCGTCGGATGGTCGGCTCGCCGACAACGACGCAATCATCGAGGCGGCGGCCGCGGTCGGCGCTGCTCACAGTCGTCGACTCCACGCAAGCGGCGGGCTGGCTGCGCGTCCCGCACGACCGCCTCGACGCCACGGTGTGTTCCGCCTACAAGTGGCTGTGCTGCCCGCGCGGGACCGCCTTCATGGTCGCGTCGCCGCGTGTGGTGGCGGAGTTCCTTCCGCACTCGGCGAGCTGGTTCGCCGCCGACGAGATGCACGCCGGGTACTACGGGCCGCCACTGCGGCTGGCAGCCGGCGCGAGGCAGTTCGACATGTCGCCGGCGTGGTTCTCGTGGATGGGCGCGGTGACGTCGCTCTCGGCGCTCGCCGAGCTCGGGATCGACGCCATCCACGAGCACGACATCGCGCTGGCTGATGGGCTGCGCGCCCAGCTCGGTGTCGAACCGACGGGCTCAGCGATCGTGTCGATCGGCGGGAACGATCTGGAGTCGGCCCTTGCGGCGCGGGGCATCAAGGCGGCGACTCGCGCCAGCGGCTGCCGGCTCTCGTTCCACCTCTACAACGACGAGGACGATGTCGCGGCGGCCGCGGCCGCTCTGCGCGAGGGAGCCCGAGAGCTCATCGTCACGTGACGTCTTCGATCACGCGATCATCGGAACGCTCTCCAACGGGCGCATCGCTTGCTTGACCCGCTTGGGCGCACGCATCCGCCTCGGCGTCCAGTCCCGCCCATCGAGATACCGGTACCAGGCATCGACCGCTCCGAACTCCGAGGTGCGCCAGTTGTGGACCTGCACGAACCACTCCTCGTCCGGCAGCGTGTCGATGATCGCCTGGATGGAGCTCAGCTCCGTCGGGCGCGACACGTTCGGAAGGTCCAGCGCGTCGCGCAACAGCTCGACCTCGGCCCTGCGGCGGGCCGGGTCGGTGCCACCGCGCCGCAGCGCCTCCTTGTACACCTGGATCAGATCGGTCGCCGTGCGGATCCCGAAGTATCGAAGATGGCAGAGGTTCTCACGGACGTCAGGTGGGTTCACTCCTGGCACGGCCGCACCGCTGTCGCGATCGCGGACACGTTTGGCGAACGTGTCGCCGCCGACGCGGAGGTAGAGGATCGCCTGATCGGTCCAGTCGACGAGCTCGGCGGCCGAGATGCGTGTGCTGCTCATCAGGTCGACGAGGTCGGCGTGGGCCAGCGCCTCGATGTTGTTGATGCCCTCCTCGGCGAGCCGCGTGCGGTCGTAGAGGTCGATGCCCTCGAGCTCCGTCAGCGGCGCCGGTTCGTCGAGCGGCAGCTTCTTCCACACCCCGTGCGATTGCGACAGCTTCTCCCGCAGCCACACCAGCGCGCTCTGCGGCATGAACCCGACGAAGAACATCAGCACCTCAGCGGCCGGACCGCTGTAGACGACGCCCACCACGAGCGCCATCGCGTAGGCGGCGAGGATTCGCACGACGATCGTGTTGTAGGTCTTCGGGTGGAGATCCCGGCGGTGGTACCCGCGAATCACGTGGAACAGCGTGAAGACGTATGCGCCCAGGAACGCGTAGCCGATCAGCGAGAGCGACGGTCGGAAGAACGTGGAGACGGGGAACGCCTCCCCGGCCGACTGCGACCAGACGTACTCGGCGCCTCGCGGGCCGACGCTCAGCTCCAGCGGCGGAACCTTGGTCGTCGAGATGACGAGGAACCAGCCGACGACGAGCAGGATCGTCGCCACGATCACCGGTGACCGACGACCGCTACGCAGCCGCAGCCCGGAGTCGGGGGCGAGATCGCCGAACGAAGCCTCGATCTGCGACCCGTACTTGGCCTCGACGTCACGCACAGTTCGCACCGTGGGATCGAGGCGGAACACCTCCTGGACCCAGCGCCGCTGCACGGCGGCCAGCCGTTGGCGATCGAACTGGAAGTACATCGCGGCCGGGGCCAGCGCCGCCACGGAGACGAGGATCCATTGCGCGACGTGCCCGACGAGCAGCTGCCAGAACGCCGGACTCTCGCGAGCGACCGCGCCCACGTCAACAAACGGGTTGTCGAGCTGGAAGATCGCCCCGTAGTCGATCGGCAGGAGCTCGTTGAGCTGCGTCGTCTGATGGATCGCCACACCGAGCCCGATCACGCTGACGAGCACCGCGCCGATCAGCACGGCCACTTCGGCGGCCTGCCGGGGAACGCCGTCGACGAACGAGCGGATCCTGCTTCCCCGCTCGATGCCCTCGACCGAGCGGCGATCGCCGGGTGCGCCGCTGGGATCCTGCTCGCACAGCCTCGCCCGGTACCTCCTGAAGCGCAGGTACAGGCGGACCTCGCGGAACGTCGCGACGAGCAGGGCGATCACGGGAACCAGGACCACCGTCGCCACGACCCAGGCCCATGGGACGGCGCCGGCGCCGCCGAAGAAGAGCGCCCACGCTCCGAAGCAGAGGCCGACGGCGAGCCAACCGAAGATCACGATCGCCCGTGGCAGGTTCGTGAGGAACTCGCTCGGTGCCGGTCGGACCTCGATCTGGCCCAAGCGGCGCATGTTGAGCGTGTTCAGCCCACAGGCGTCCTCGGCCGGCACGGCCGTCTCACCCAGTGCAGGGATGGCGAGGACCTTGACGACCTCCTCGGCGCATCCGTTGCCGTTCGGGATGGCGCGTTCAGGTGGGAGGGGGCGGCCTGCGGCGTCGAAGCACGCGTAGATGCGCCACGGCGTGAGGTTCTGGTAGATCCACCGTCGGGGGGCCGCGCGGTGACGGGCATCCATGTGCGACTGCTGAACCTTCGACCCGACTCCGTCCATTGGAACCCCCAAGGCGTCGATTCGTCCGGGAAGAAGAGGCGCGACCCATTGTTCTGATACACAACGTCGCCATGGTGCAGGTAGTGCTGGCTCGGGTCGAGTGGCTCGAGGCGCTGGTCGAGGGCGACGATGTGTTCACCGACCGCTTCGGGATCGCCGTCGTCGAAGGCTGGGTCGGCTTCCCGGAGGCGTTGCCCGTGACGCTCGAGGCGATGCGCCGCGAGCCCGACAACGAATGGGGCACGCAGCTGTTCTTCGACGAGCCCGATGGCGCGCTCGTCGGCTTCGGCGGGTGGAAGGGGCGGCCGCAGGAGGGCGAGATCGAGCTGGGCTATGCCGTTGCTCCGGCTCGGCAGGGCCGCGGTGTGGCCACGGCCGTCGTCCAAGAACTGGTCGGTCGTGCGCAGCGCGCCGGTCTTGCGATGGTGACCGCGCACACGCTGTCCGAGCCGAACGCGTCGAACGCGGTCCTTCGCAAGTGCGGGTTCGAGAGGGGTGCGGACGTCGTCGATGATGGCGAGACCGTGTGGCGATGGGAGCTCGCGCTGGTGCCCGCGCCAACAGATACGGTCGGCGGTGTGCCGTCCCTGAGCACCGTCGCGCCGGCCTTCGTCGAGATGGCGCACCGCATCGTGTGGTGCGTCGCCGCGACGACGAGCAAGGACGATCGGGCGCGGACCCGAGTGCTGCACCCGATGTGGGAGTGGGACGGCGAGACGTTGACGGGCTGGATCCTCACGTCGCCGCGCTCGCCGAAGTCCGCCGACCTGGCCCGCGTGCCGGCGCTGTCACTGACCTACTGGTCGCCCGACCACGACACGTGCACCGCCGACTGTGACGCTGAGTTCAGGAACGAACCTGCGGACCGGCAGGCCGGCTGGGATCGCTTCGCCGGGGTGGCCCCGCCGCTCGGCTACGAGCCGTCGATCATTCCAGCCTGGCCGAGCCCCGATGCGCCGGACTTCGGGGTGTTGCGGCTGACGCCGCGACGGCTGCGGGTGATGCCGGGCACCGTGATGACCGCCGGAACCGGCGAACTGCTCACGTGGTCCGCTGACGCGTAGCTGCCGCGACCAATCGCTCGTCGATCGACCACGGTCCGCCGCCCGCCCACAGCAGGAACAACGCGGCGACGAGGAGGACCACGCCCAGCCCGACGTGGTAGAGGTCGACGTCGACGCGACCGCCGGTGAGCACTGCCACGGTCATGTTGATCGCAACGACGGCTGCGGCGACCCGCGTGATCAGGCCGACAACGAGCAGTACTCCGCCGGCGAGCTCGACGGTGCCCGCCACGTACACACTGGCATCGGGCCAGGGCAGCCCGTAGCGCTCGAAGGAGTCGACCAGCGTCTCGTGCCGCGTGAACTTGGAGAGCGACACAGCGATGAGCGTGACGCCGGCCGCCACGCGCACGATCAGTGGCCATGAGCCCAGGCCGGGCCGCGTGCGCAGCACGCCCAACGCCGCCCCGCGAGCCGTCACGGTCGGATCGTACGAGTCGCGCCTACCCGTCGAACCAAGAGCAATCGTCGAGAATCGGCGCTCAAGGTCAGAGAATTGGCTGATATGCAGCCAATTCGCGGACCATGACGACGTGTTCGTGCGGCGTCGGGCAACGCAGGAGCGGCTAGGGAGGTCAGCGGGCCCGTCGAATCGGCATGAACGTCGCCGGTGGGATGTCCGCGGCGAGGAAGTCCATGATGATCCTGGCCACCTCAGCCGGGCGCTCGAGGGGCACGATGTGTGACGTGCCGGGGATGATGGCCAGCTGACCTGCCGGGAGCGCCTCGTAGAGCGCGCACGTGTGGTCGAGGCGGACCATGTCGTCGTCGCCGGACATGATCAGCGCTGGCGCCGTGATCGTCGCAAGCTCGTCGTTCGTCAGCGTGGGCTCGGTCGTGATCATGGTCTGGAACCGTTCGAACAGCTCAGCGAAGTGCTCGGCTCCGTCCGGTGACCGCTCGGCGTAGCCCTGCATGATCAGCTCGCCGATAGACGAGTTGTCGTCGAGGTCGACGGGATGCAACCCGTCATGGTGGTAGTTGGCGCCGATGGCGACGATGCGGCCGACGAGGTCGGGCCGCCGCATGGCGACGAGCAAGGCGATGATCCCACCGTCGCTCCATCCGATCAGGTGCGCTGCGCCACCGACGACCTGCTCGAGCACGTCGATGGTGTCGCCCGCCATGTCGGCGTAGTGGAACGGACCGCCCGCGTCGGCCGTGTAGCCGTGCCCCTTGCGGTCGAAGGCGACGACGCGGTACCGCTCGAGCAGCGGCTCCGCCAGCACGCTGGTCAGCTCGTCGCTGTGGGACATTCCGCCGTGCAGTAGCAGCACCGTCTCGTCGCCGCTGCCGCGGTCGTCGATCCAGGTCGGATGCCCGTTGATGTCGATGCGCTCGCTCATGGCGCGTTTCTACACGTCGCCGCGGTGACAAGCTCGAGGTGTGCCCGTTGACGATGCGAAGACCGTTCTGCACCGGTACCTGCAGCGAGGCCGAGACGCGCTGCTGTGGAAGCTCGAGGGTCTCTCGGAGTACGACGTCCGCCGGCCGATGGTGCCGACCGGCACGAACCTGCTGGGGCTGATCAAGCACTGCTCCGGCGTCGAGATCGGCTACTTCGGCGACACGTTCGGCAGGCCGTTCCCCGAGTCGCTGCCATGGATGGCGGACGACGCCGAGCCGAACGCCGACATGTGGGCCACCGCCGACGAGTCGCGCCAGGACATCGTCGACCAGTACCGCCGCGTGTGGGCGCACTCGGACGTCACGATCGACACGCTCCCGCTCGACGCGCCCGGTCGTGTGCCGTGGTGGCCCGACGACCGCAGTGCGGTGACGTTGAGCACGATCCTCGTACACGTCATCGCCGACACCGACCGGCATGCCGGCCATGCCGACATCGTCCGGGAGCTCATCGACGGCACCGTTGGACTGCGCCTCGACAACGACAACATGGCGCCCGGGGACGAAGCGTGGTGGGACGAGTATCGGAGTCGGCTGGAGCGGACGGCGCGCGAGGCGGGCGCCAGCTGAGAACGCGCCGCGTCCGGTGAGTTCTCGGCGCTCGGACGGTCGACATCCTCATGGCCACCAATGCCCCGACTGCCGAGCTCGACGCTCCCTACAGCAGCCCCGACGCTGCTGCCACGGATTGGGCGCGGGCCCAATCCGTCCTCACCGACGCAGCGATCTACTGGCTCTCGACCGTGCGGGCCGACGGCCGCCCCCACGTCACGCCCGTGATCGCCGTCTGGCGCGATGGCGCGATCCATTTCTGCACCGGTCCCGACGAGCAGAAGTCGCACAACCTGGCCGCCAACTCGAACGTCATCGTCACGACCGGGAAGAACGAATGGGCTGGGCTCGACGTCGTCGTCGAGGGCGCGGCCCAACGCGTCACGGACGACGGCGCACTGCGTGACCTCGCGGCAGCATGGGAGGACAAGTACGGGAAGGACTGGCACTTCGACGTCGCCGACGGGGCCTTCCGCCACGACGCCGGCACGGCCGACGTCTTCACGGTCGTGCCGGCGAAGGCGTACGCCTACGACCGCGACGAGCCGGGCGGCGCCACCCGCTACCGGTTCTGATCGGAGCAGGGCCTTCTGTCCGTAGGGATCGCCTCACAACGATCGATTTCTACGGACAGGTCGTCATACAGTGACCGCGATGGCGGAGCTGGTCCGCGTCAGGGACGGCGAGGCGGCCTTGCCCGTGCTGCGCGAGCAGGGATGCGTCATCGTCGAGGACGTGCTCGGGTCGGCCGAGATCCGGGCGCTGGCGGACGCCGTGACCGAGCTCGAGCGCGGGCATCCGCTCGGCCGCAACACGTTCGAGGGTGAGCGCTCACATCGGCTGTACAGCCTGATCGTGCGAGGCCGGCCGTTCGTCGACCTCGCCCAACATCCGATCGCGCTGGCGATCCTGGATGGCACGTTGCAGCCCAATTGGTTGCTGTCGAACTGCCAGTCGATCCGGCTGTACCCCGGGGAGACGCGCCAGCCGTGGCACAGCGACGAAGGCTTCTACGACGTGCCGCGTCCGCACGCCACACCGCTCGGCATCTCGTCGATCTGGGCGATCGACCCCTTCACCTGCGCCAACGGCGCCACCGAGCTGCTCCCAGGCAGCCATCGCTGGGGTGACGACGGCCCAGCGGACCACGAGCCGCTCGACGTCGCCACCGCGGAGATGGATCCCGGATCGGTGCTCTGGTTCAACGCCGCGCTATGGCATCGCGGCGGCGCCAACGAGAGCGACGGAACCCGGCTCGCCATGACCGTCCAGTACTGCCAGCCGTGGCTGCGTCCTCAGGAATCGCAGCTGCTGATTGCGCCTCCGGACGTGGCGCGCGAGCTGCCTCCGAGGGTCCAGGCGATGCTCGGCTACAGCATCCACCCACCGTTCATCGGCCAGGTGGAGGGCAAGCACCCACTCCGTCTCGTCGACGACGCGGGTTATCGAGCGACCCGGACAGCCGACTCCGAGATCGCCGATCGCATCCTCACCCAGCCCGACGCGATCACCGGGTGATGCCGATCACACCGAGAAGCCATCGAGCGTCGAGTTGATCGCGGTCGTCACCTCATCGATCGTTCCGCTCGCGTCGACGCGCAGCAGGATGTCTCGGCCCTGGTAGTACTCGACCAGCGGCAGCGTCCGCTCGCGGTAGACCTCGATCCGGTGGCGGATCGTCTCGACGTTGTCGTCGGTGCGCCCTTCCTCTGCACCTCGCGTCACGAGTCGGTCGATCAGCACGGCGTAGGGGATCTCGAGGAGGATGACGGCGCGCAGCGTGAAGCCACGCTTGCTGGCCAGCTCGTAGGCGGCGGTGGCCTGGGGCACGGTGCGTGGGAACCCGTCGAGCACGAACCCTCCCGGCCCGCTCGGACCGAGCACCTCGTCGGCGATCATGCGGATGACCAGGTCGTCGGAAATGAGATCGCCCCGACTCATCGCCTCCTGCGCAACACGGCCGAGGTCGGTGCCGGCCCGGACGTGGCCCCGCAGGAGCTCACCGCTCGAGAGGTGGGGCACGCCGTAGCGGGCGGCCAGCCGCTCGCCCTGCGTCCCCTTGCCCGACCCGGGCGGGCCGAGCATCAGCAACCTCATGAGTGGCCCGGCAGCCTCACTGGTGGTCATCGAGTCCGGTCAACGTACTTGATCAGCCTCCGACGGGGGAACCGTGGTGGAGGACCAGCTTCCAGCCGTCACCACTGCGCACGAACATGTTGGTCGCGGCGATCGTGCCGGTCGCCGCGCGGTCGACGAGGTTCTCGTCGAGCGTGACCCACGCGACGTCGCCGGCGGCAACAGCGACGTCATTGGTGACGATGAACTGATTGCGGCCCGGTCCGTCGAAGATGCGCCGCCAGGACTCCATCACCAGCGGCCACCCGCGCAGGATCGGCCAACCGGGATGGATGCACACGACCCGCTCGCCGTGCTCCCATACCTGACCCATCGACTCGAGGCTGCGCCGCTCGAAGGCGTCGTAGAACGACTCGTTGGCGGCGAGGACGTCCTCGATGTCCGCGGTCTTCGCCATCGCGCGAGGACGCTATCGAGCATCGTCTGTGGCAGCCTGACGCGATGGAGGTCGGCGAGACAGCGCGGCGCACTCGACAGATCAGTGCTCGCGACATCGAGCTGTTCACCGAGATCACCGGTGATCGCAACCCGCTGCACTACGACGAGGGCGCCGCCACGGCAAGCCGCTTCGGCGGCATCATCGTGCAAGGCGGGGTGACGTCCGGTCTGCTCAACGCGCTCGTTGCCGAGGACCTGCCCGGCCCCGGCAGTGTGTTCCTGCACGTCGACTGGAACTTCCGCGCACCGGTGCGCCCGGGTGACGAGATCACCGCCGAGGCCGAGGTGCTCTCCATCAAGGACGGCAAGCCGATCTGCACGTTGCGCACGACGATCACGAACCAGGACGGCACCGTCGTCCTCGACGGAACCGCCGTCGTCTATCAGGAACCGCTGCCGGCGTCAGCGCCGTGAGCGCCGACGATCACGGCGAGATCCTGGCGCTGCCACACAACCTGGGCCGAGAACCCTGCCGCGGCGAGCCACTCGAGCTGCTCGGCCACCGTGCTCGGCTTGTCGTAGACCCCATCGATCGGCGTCACGACGTCGGCTGGGTCCTGCGGGACCACGACGTCGCCGAGCACGAAGCGGCCGTCGGGTCGCAGCCGCTCGGCAATGCGGGAGAACAGCTCCGCTTTGCCGGCGCCATCGAGGTGGTGCACGGCGAGCGCCGACACGATCAGATCGAACGGGCCCTCCGGCAGCGGCTCCTCGAGGCGGTGCACCCGGAGATCGGCCGCCGGGACGTGCGCCGCCGCCGCAGCGAGCATCTCGGCGCTCTCGTCGATGCCGATCAGCTCGGCGGCCGGATGGAGGTCGAGCACCCGCTGTGAGGTCTGGCCGGTGCCGACCCCGAGCTCCAGCACGCGCTCGACGCCGACGCCGGCGGTCGCCGCTGCGACGGCATCCTGGAACGCGTCGTACGCCGGGACCTCCTCGCGGATCATCTCGAGATAGGTGACCGGATCGAAGTGGTACTGGTCGCCGTCGGTAGCGTCGGACATCGATGCAGTCTGGCGTGTTGTCGTCATGATCGAGTCGGCGTTTCCCATCGTCGTCACCGCGGATCTGAGCCGTGCTCTCGGGTTCTGGCAGGACCTGTTGGGCGGCACGGTCACCTATCAGTTCCCGCCCGACGGTGAGCCCGGCTACGTCGGCCTCGACCTCGGGACATCACATCTCGGCATCGGTGTCGACCCATCGCTCGACGCGTCGAGTCAGGCTGGCCGGATCTCGATCTGGTGCTACGTCACCGACTGTGACGCCGTCGTGGACCGGGTCCGTGCGGCCGGGCTGCCGGTGACCGCGGAACCCGCCGACCAGCCGTGGGGCGAGCGCGTCGCCCATGTCGAGGATCCCGACGGGAACCACGTCATCCTCGGCGCCAGGCAGGCAGCCGCCTAGTCCCCG
The DNA here is from genome assembly GCA_963774125.1 of uncultured Acidimicrobiia bacterium. Classification (GTDB taxonomy): domain Bacteria; phylum Actinomycetota; class Acidimicrobiia; order Acidimicrobiales; family Ilumatobacteraceae; genus JALZMG01. The sequence goes on along the minus strand of CAVZDR010000005.1, from coordinate 329,568 downwards.
ATCGCCGCGTAGGTGCAGGTCCAGAAGTCCTGGATGATCTGCGGCGGTGGGAAGGGGCCCGAGAACGTGTCCGTCGTCAGGACGATGCCGATGAGGCCACTTGCGGGATCGTTGGCCCACGACGACCCGAGGCCGCCGGCCCATCCGTAGCTGCCCACCGCGGGCGCCAGCCCGGTCCGGCGCACCTGCACGCCGACGCCGTACCCCCAGCCCTGCGAGCCGTCGGGCGAAGGTCCTCCCCGGTCGCCGCCGATGTGGTCGATCGTCATCGCCTCGACGGACACCGGCGACAGCAATCGTGACCCGTCAACCAGCCGCCCGCCGGCGAGCAGCATGCGGGCGAAGGCGTGGTAGTCGTCGACCGTCGACACGAGGCCTCCGCCGCCCGACGGGAACGCGGGGGGACTGGTCCACTGCCCGGCCGGCGCGTCGTACACGATCAGCTCGCCGGTTCCGGGATCCTTCGTGTAGCACGTGCCGAGCCGGTCGGCGTGCGGGGTCCAGAACCCGGTGTCGGCCATGCCCAGCGGCTCGAAAACGCGCTGGCGGAGGAAGTCCTCCAGAGGTTGACCGGCGGCCCTGGCCACGAGCACTCCGAGCACGTCGGAGCCGACGTTGTAGAGCCATCGCTCACCGGGCTGGTACAGCAGCGGCAGCGTTGCCAGCCTGCGCATCCACTCGTCCGGCTCGGGCGGTTGCTGCGGCTGTGGTGGACCGTCGCCGCCCAGTTCAAGTGCACCCATCGCCTCGAGCAGCGGCTGCGGCCACGGTGCCGAGAAGTCCATGCCGAGGCCGAGCATGAACGTCATGACGTCGCGGACCGTGATCGGTCGCTGCGCCGGGACGGTCTCGCCGTCGATCGCGCCGTTCGGCTCGATCAGCACTCGCCGGTCGGTCAACTCCGGCAACAGCTCGTCGATCGGCTCGTCGAGGCGTAGCCGGCACTCCTCGATCAGCAGCAGCGCTCCAACGGCGACGATCGGCTTGGTCATCGAGGCGATCCGGAAGATGGAGTCACGGCCGACCGGCGCGGCCTCGCCACGGGTCAGCACGCCCGCCACGCCGACGTCCAGATCCTCACCGCATGCGGCCAGCCAGGCGACCCCGCCGACGTCGCCGCGCTCCACATGGCCTGCCATCACGTCGTCCAGCCGCTTCAGACGTGCCGCATCGAATCCACTCATGTCGGCTCTGACCTCCGCGCCGCCGAGAACTCACCGCCGATCGTCCCGCCCAGGCCTTCTCCACGGCAAGTCCACCTGACCTCCAAGACTCGGTGGGGGGCGTCTGCGATGGTGGCCTCCCGTGACGATCTCACGGTTCCTGAGCACGCTGGCATTGGCCGGATCGCTGGCCACGGCTGCGGCGCTGGCGACAACCCCCACGGCAGCGGGAGCGGCGTTCCCCGGCGTGAACGGTCGAATCGCCTTCGACTCGTTCCGCTTCGGCAACTTCGAGGTGTTCTCGATGGCGCCGAACGGCAGCAATCCCGTCAACCTCACCAAGCACCCAGCGTCGGACTCCGACCCGGTGTGGTCGCCGGACGGGACCATGGTGGCGTTCCTCTCCGACCGAGACGGCAACGGCGAGATCTACGTGATGAACGCCGACGGGTCCGGTCAGACCAGGCTCACCAACAACCCCGCCGCCGACTTCGAGCCGACGTGGTCGCCCGATGGCAGCCAGCTGGCGTTCACCAGCAACCGTGACGGGAACCTCGAGGTGTACAGCATGAATGCCGACGGGTCCGGCCAGACCCGCCTCACGGACAGCCCCGGCGACGACAAGCAGGCGTCGTGGTCGCCCGACGGCACGAGCATCGCGTTCACGAGTGTGCGCGCCGGCAACATCGAGGTCTTCGTGATGGGCTCCGACGGCTCGGATCCCGTCAACGTGTCCGCCAACCCGGCCACCGACTGGATGCCGAACTGGTCGCCCGACGGGACTCGGCTGGCGTTCATCGCCGGACGCGACGGGAACTTCGAGGTGTACTCGATGTACGCCGACGGCTCGGATCAGACGCGCCTGACGAACAACCCGGCCGCCGACTTCGAGCCGGCCTGGTCGCCGGACGGCTCGCGCATCACGTTCACGTCGTTCGCCGGGAACTTCGAGATCTTCTCGATGGCCGCCGACGGCAGCGACTCGACCAACCTCACGAACGACTTCGGATTCGACAGCCGCCCCGACTGGCAACCGCTCGGCAGCGCGGCGGCGCCGTCGGTCACGATCGGAGGCGGCTCGTGCGGTCCCCAGGGCGAGGTCGGCTCGGTCGACCTGCTCCTCGCCGACGACGACACACCGGCCGACGATCTCGTTCTCAGCGTCACCAGCTCGAACGAGGACGTACTGCCGATCGAGAACGTGGCCGTCGAGGGCTCGGGTGAGCAGCGCACGCTGACCGTCGAGGCTCGACGTCGTGCCACCGGTGCCGCCGTCGTGACGATCAGCGTCACTGACGGCCTCGCCGAGAGCTCGGCGAACCTCACCGTCCACGCCGGCTCCAGTCGCGCCGACACGATCGTCGGGACGGCGGACGCCGACCTGATGCTGGGCAACGCGGGAGACGACACGCTGCTCGGCGACGCCGGCAACGACGTGCTGTGCGGCGATCGAGGCAGGGACGACCTGAGTGGCGGCAACGGCGCTGACCTCTTCAGCGGAGGGTCCAGCAAGGACGTTGCGAGTGACCTCGACGCAGCCGAGGGTGACACCAGCGACGGCAGCCTCCCGTAGCTCGCGCGCTTTCCGACGGCGCCGAGGCCTTGGCGTGTATGGAACACTTCCGGCCCATGACGGTGCGGACATTCCGAAGGATCGCTCTCTCGACGTTGGTGATCGCTGCGGTCGGTGTGCCGGCGGCGAGCGCCGAAGCGCAGGACGACGGTCTGGTCGACGGGGCCCGGTCGCTGGGGGATCCGCTGCTCCCGCAACTCGGCAACGGCGGCTACGACGTGGAGCACTACACGATCGACCTCACGTACGACCCGGTGGACAACCGCTTCACGAGGGCGACCACGACGATCGAGGCCGTGGCCACCGAGAACCTTCGCGAGTTCACCCTCGACTTCCAGGACGACCTCGAGGTCCTCGGTGTCACCGTCAACCGTCGGGACGCGCCGGCTCACTTCGAGCCGGCCACCCCGCCGCTCGCGAACGCCACGCAACCCATGAAGCTGGTCGTCACGCCGCACCGGTCCGTGCGGCTGCTGCCCGGCGAGGAGTTCACGGTCGTCGTGCGCTATCGCGGTGTCCCGGTTGAGATCACCGACCCGGACGAATCCATCGAAGGGTGGATCCGCGCCTGCTACCCGCTCAGCCCCCCGCGGACGTGTGACGGGGCATTCGTCGTGAACGAGCCGATGGGGGCGCAGAGCTGGTTCCCGTCGAACAACTACCCGACCGACAAGGCGACGTTCGACACGCTCATCACGGTGCCCAACTCGAAGACGGCGCTCGGCGTCGGTGAGCTCGTCAGCCGCACCCACCGCAACAACAGCACCACGACGTGGCACTGGCGGGAGGACGACCCGACGGCGACCTACCTCACGACGGCGACCGTCGGCGACTTCATCTACCGCGAGGAGTCGATGGTGGAGACGTCGACGGGGCGCACACTGCCCGTCTACAACGCCATCGACAGCACGGCGACGCCGGCCCAGCTGGCAATGATCAACACCTCGCTCGCCGCCGCCCCGGCCCAGCTCAACTTCCTCAGCGACTTGTTCGGGCCGTACCCGTTCGACTCGATCGGCGCCGTCGCCGACAAGGCGGCCGGCGTCGGCTATGCGCTCGAGGTGCAGACGAAGCCGCACTACGCGGGTGGCTTCACGAGCGGCAACCCGTCGATCAACATCAACACGCAGCTCCACGAGATCGCCCACCAGTGGGTCGGCAACAGCGCAACGCTCGAGACCTGGGCCGACATCTGGTTCAACGAGGGATGGGCGAACTGGGCGACCTGGTACTGGCAGTTCTCGGTCGGCAACGGCGGCGCGACCCAGCGGTCATCTTCGACGAGGAGTACGCCGGATCCCGACGAGGACTGGGCGATCGCTCCCGCCGTCCTCGACGGCGATCCGGCCAACATGTTCCTCAGCTTCCCGACCTATGACCGTGGCGCGATGACGATCCAGGGCTATCGGGAGATCGTCGGCGACGACGTGTTCTTCCCGTTCGTCCAGGCGATCCTGGAGGACTTCGCGTACGGCAACATCTCGACCGAGGAATTCATCGAGTACGCCGCTCGACTTCTCAGGATTCAGCGGCGCCGAGCTGGCGCTGCTCAACGACTACTTCCAGCAGTGGCTCTACGGGGAGACCAAGCCGACGATCCTCCCGGAGTCCTTCGCGTAGACCCTCGGAAAGGTCGGCGGGATGGAGGCCCGCGAGGTCGCCCTGCTCCTGACGGACGTCGAGGCATCGACTCGGCTGCTCGTCCGTCACGGTCAGTCCGGTGTGGTCGCCCTGGGCCGTGTCGGCGCTGTGGTGTCGGCGGCGGCCAGCGAGCACGGCGGCGAAGTGTCGCGAGCGCAAGGGGAGGGCGACAGCGCAGTCGTCCTGTTCACGTCGGTCGGCGCGGCGGTTGCAGCCGCGCTCGACGTGAACGAGCGGTTGGCTGCCGAGCACTGGCCGGCGGGCGATCGGGTCGTCGTGCGCAGCGCGGTGCACGTCGGAGAGGTGACGGCGACCGATGAGGGCCTGTTCGGTCTCGAGGTCCATCGCTGCGCACGGCTGCGCTCGCTGGCGGATGGCGGCGAGGTGCTCCTGTCGGACGCCGCGGCACGCCAGGTCGCGCCGCAACTTCCCCAGCGAGCATCCGTCAGGGACGAGGGCATCGTTCTGCTGCGCGGGTTCGCGCAGTCCGAGCGGGTGTGGCGGCTCGTCCATCCGGCCCTCGCGCCGCCTCGCCGCCCACTCGCCGGCGCGAGTGACCTCGCCGGTGCACTCCCTGAGTGGCGAACCTCGCTCGTCGGGCGTTCCGCCGAGATCGCCGCCATCGTCGATCGGCTCGGTGCCGCTCACATCGTGACGCTCGTTGGGCCGGCTGGTGTCGGCAAGACCCGGCTCGCTGTCGCCGCCGCGTCGCAGGCCGCTTCGCGTGTGCGGTTCGTTGACTTGACGCTCGCCACCAGCGGTGACGGCGTGCCGGCGGTCGCCGCCGGGGCCCTGGGTGTCGAGGAGTCGACCTCGTTCCTCGCCGGCATCGAGGCGGCGCTGAGTGCAGCGCCGGCGCTGGTGGTGCTGGACAACTGCGAGCACGTGCTCGACGCGGCTGCCGCTCTCGTCGACCACGTGTCGGCGCGCTGCGTCGGCGTCCTCGATCCTGGCGACCAGCCGTGCACCGCTCCGCGTACCCGGGAGGAAGTGGTCGGAGTCACGCCGTTGGGGACCGAACATGGCGGGGCGGCAATGCAGCTCTTCCTGGACCGGGGGCAGGCAGTAGGTCGGGACCTGATGGCTGACGGCACCGGGCTCGAAGACGTCACCGCCATTGTCGGTCTCCTCGAGGGCGTGCCGCTGGCGATCGAACTGGCGGCGGCACGGCTCAACGCGTTCTCGGTCGGCGAGCTCTTCGACGTCCTGCAACTTGATCTGGGTGGGCTCAGCGACCCACGGCGGCGCGGCCCCGACCGACAACGAACGCTGCGTGCGGCGGTCCAGTGGAGCATGCGGCTGTTGAGCGGAAACGAGCAGGCGGTCCTGCGCCGGCTTGCAGTGCTGCCCGGCAGCTTCCGGCTCACCACGGCGCTTGCCATCTCGCCTGGGGCCGCAGGGGCCTTGCCGTCCTTGGTCGACCATTCGCTCGCTGCGATCGAGCACCGCACGGGACCAACTCGCTACCGCCTGCTGGAGACCGTCCGAGCGGTCGCGCAAGAGGCGCTCGCTGAGGACGAGCGCAGGGAGGTGCTCGACCGTCTGCTCGTGTGCTGCGTCGATGAGCTGGCGGTGATTGACGGGGACGCGCTCCCGCCTGCGGGGCTCGACGCCGAGATCCGTCAGGACCACGCACTGCACGTGGTCGCCGCCGAGCACACGCTCGCGACTGCACAGACCGAGCTCGGCCTGCGTCTCGTTCACGGGCTGTTCGCGGCTTGGCATGGCGTCGGACAACGGTCCGCGCTCGATCGTTGGATGGACCAGCTCGTCGCCCAGACCGGCGGCCCGAGCCGCGTGCGTGGAATGGTGCTGCGACGACAGGGGATCATCGCCCGCGAGCAGCTGAGCGACTACGAGCGGGCGGTGCGACTCCTGGAGCGCGCCGAGGCCGACGCCGTCGCCGTCTCCGATCAGCACCTGCTCGGAAGGGTGCGCTGCACACGTGCCGAACTCGACCTCGACGAAGGACAGATCGAGGGGCTCGAGCTGCGGTTGTGGGACGCGATCGCCTTGCTCGAGGAAGCGGGTGGTGAGGACGTCTCCTTCGTCCTGGCCTCGCTGGCGTCATTTCACGCTGATCGCGCTGAGTTCGACATGGCGGAACAGGTGCTCGCGCGAGCTCGCGATGCCAACCGCCACTGGTTCCAGGGCGTGCAGATCGAAGTCATTGGCGCGTGGTGCGCGTTGCTGGCAGGTCGGATCGACGTGGCCGCCGGCCGCGCCGCCACAACGCTCGACCTCGCCGAACAGACCGGTGACACGGACGTCATCGCGGGCGCCATCGAGGTCGCCGCGCTCGCCGCATTGGCGGGAGGCGATGCCGACGTCTCGCGGGAGCTGCTCGTTCGCATGGTGGCGTACTGCCGTGAGCACGAGCTGGCCAACCTCGCCGACGGGCTGGCCGGATTGGCCGTCGTGTCCGTACTCCGAGCCGACTCCGAGGTCGCCCGGCTGTGCCGGGACGAGCTCCGAAGTGGCCAGCACCCGCGCACCGCGGAGACCGTGCCGTACCGTCGCCTGGCCGAGGGCCTCGTCGATCTCGCCGAGGGTGACACAGCGCGGGCCGTCGAGATCGCTACAGAGGTGCGGGCGTACGCCGTGCAGCTCCGGATGCCGTACTTCCATGTGCTCGGGTCCGAGCTGCTCGCCGCCAGCATCGCGGCCACCGACCCGATCGGTGCGCGTCAGCTGCTGGCCGCCGCCGACGACGAGCGGCGTGCGGTTGGCGCCCAGGCGTGGCCGCTCGAGCCGTATCGCGACGCTGCGCTCGCGCACGCTGGCGAACTGTCCGTAGGAATCGCTCGGATCCTGCCGGTTACGACGGACAGAAGGACTCACAGCTCAGTTCTCGAGTGCGTGCTGCTGGAAGAACGCCCAGCCGTCGGCCGTCGCGTCGACAGTGTTGGTCGTGTAGCCGAGGGTGCCGGCCACGGCGTCGGCGATCGGGGATCCCGGCCACGTGTGTCCGCCACCGGTGACCTCGAAGAACGTCATGGGCGTGCCCCCGGCGCAGCCCTCGTAGTCGTGGCGGATGACGTCCTCGCCCACGGCGGTCGATGTGGGCTCGAGCGTGCACCCTGCATCAGCGGCGAACTCGGCGAACTCGTCGGGCATCACCTGCTCGAAGAACGATCGTGAGGCGGGGTCATCGGTTGCGAGGACCGACTGCCCGCCGCCGTTGAACGGCACGACTTGGTCCTCCGTGCCGTGGAACGACAGGTATGGAACCGGCCGGGAGGGCATGCAGTCGTCGAGGTGATAGGTGCCGGCCACCGAGACCGCTGCGGCGATCCGGTCGGCCCGATGGCAGACGAGCCGGGACGTGAAGAAGCCTCCGTTCGACATGCCCGTCGAGTAGATGCGGGCTGGATCGGCGCACCAGTCGGCGACGAGGAGCTGGATCAGCGCGTCGGCGAACGCGAGATCGTCGCGCGCGGGGTCCTGGAAATCAGCCAGCTCCCAGGAGTTGCGGGTGTCACCAGCTGCCGGCACGCCCGTCGGGTGCACGACGATGAAGCCCTCTGCTTCGGCGAGCTCCTCGTAACCGGAGAAGACGGCCTGCTCGACGCCGTTGGACCCGAGGCCGTGCCAGTCCAGCACCGTGGGCAGCCGCTGGCCGTCGTAGGACGACGGAACGAACACTCGCACCGGATGGTCGGCGCCACCCGCTTCGAGGCTGAACTCGTTGACGCCGGGGGTGAGCGCCAAGCAGTCGAGGAGGGCTTCGGCCGCAGGTGGAGGGAGCACCGTCGTTGCCGGCGTCGTCGTCGACGCGGGCGCCGCGGTTGGTTCTGAGGTGGTCGGATGGTGGCCCTCGTGGCTCGGCGTACTCGACGCGGCGACAGCGGCGAGCGTGGTCAGCGGCGTTGGATCGGTCGACGGGGCTGCCGCGTCGTCATCGTCGGCACACGCCGGGGCGACCGCCACCAGCAATGCCATTGCGATCAACCGCCGAACCATGCGGGCAGTCTCGTCTGGTTCCTCACGTCGTGAGGCGCGACCTCGCGCCTTTGTGGTGATCGCCACCCACCCCGGGCGGCCCAGTGATGGGAGACATCATGACCACCACGTCCGTCGAGGCGCGCACCGGCTTCGTGTCCGTCAGAGATGCCGAACTGTGGTTCGAGCAGCGGGGCGAGGGTCCCGATGTGCTGCTGCTCGCCGGCCTCAGCGATCCGGTCGAGGCCTGGACGTTCCAGCTCGAGGCGCTCGCCGACCGCTACCGCGTGACGGCCTTCGACAACCGGGGCGCCGGCCGCTCGCCGATGCCGCCCGACGGGTTCACCGTGCGGGGCATGGCCGACGACGCCGCAGGCGTGCTGCGCGGGCTCGACATCGAGCGCGCCCACGTCATGGGATTCTCCAGGAGGCAGCACGACCGCCCAGGAGCTGATCCTGCGCCACCCTGAGGTGGTCGACAGCCTCGTGCTCGTCAGCACGTGGGCCGCGTCCGGACGTCTTCCTGCGTGCGGCGATGGAGGCGTGGAGCTGGTTGCCCGAGGTCGCCCCGAGCGAGCGCAAGATGCTCGAGGCGTTCTTCCTCTGGATCTACACACCTCGCGCCCACGAGGAGGGGATCGTCGAGCAGATCATCGAAGAGGCGATGGCGTTCCCGCACCCGCAGTCACCCGAGGCGTTCCGCCGCCAGCTCGAGGCGTGGAAGGTCCACGACACGTACGACCGGCTGCCGCAGGTCGACGTTCCTACGCTCGTCGTCGCTGGTGAGATCGACATGGTGACGGCCCCTCGCTACGGCAAGATCGTCGCCGATCGCATCCCGGGCGCCGAGTTCGTCGTGCTTCCGGGTGAGGCCCACCAGCCGTTCCAGGAGCGCCCCGAGCAGTTCAACGCCATGGTCGACGCGTTCTGGTCGAAGGTCGTCGTCTCCGCCTGAACGGGAGCAAGCCGCTGCGGCGGCAGCTTCCTACGATGCGGCGATGAGCCTCGACGACTTCGTTCGGGTCCCGCTGCTGTTCGGCCAGTCACCGATCCACCCGCTGCCGCGCCTCAGCGCGGCACTGGGTGGTGGGGTCGAGGTGTGGGCCAAGCGAGAGGACTGCAACTCCGGGATCGCCTTCGGCGGGAACAAGGTCCGCAAGCTCGAGTACCTCGCCGCCGAGGCACTCGCCATGGGCTGCGACACGCTGGTGTCGATCGGCGGGGTCCAGTCCAACCACACCCGTGCCGTGACCGGTGTCGCCCGCCACCTCGGCCTCGGCGTCGTGACGGTGCAGGAGCACTGGGTCGAAGAACCCGACGAGCACTACGGCCGCGTCGGCAACATCCAGCTGACACGCATCATGGGCGGCGACGTCCGCCTCGACGAAGCCGGGTTCGACATCGGGGTGCGGGACAGCTGGAAGCGAGCCCTCGACTCCGTGCTTGCCGCCGGCGGCAAGCCGTATCCGATCCCTGCCGGGGCGTCCGACCACCCGCTCGGCGGGCTCGGCTTCGCCAACTGGGCCCGCGAGGTCGCCGCGCAGGAGGCCGAGCGCGACATCTTCTTCGATCACGTGATCGTGTGCACCGTGACCGGGTCGACGCACGCCGGCATGATCGCCGGCTTCGCCCTCGAAGGGACGGGACGCAGGAGCATCATCGGCATCGACGCCTCCAAGACGCTGGAGCAGACCGTCGGCCAGGTCACCCGCATCGCCAATGACACTGCCGAGCGGATCGGCCTTGGCAGGGCGCTGCTCCCAGAGGAGATTCGCATCGTGGACGGCTACGCCGGACCGGTCTACGGCATCCCGGACGACGGCACGATCGACGCCATCCACCTCGCCGCGCGCACGGAGGGCATGCTCACCGACCCTGTCTACGAGGGCAAGTCGATGGCCGGACTGATCGGCATGGTCAGGTCCGGTGAGATCGCCGCCGGTTCGAAGGTGTTGTACGCGCACCTCGGCGGGCAACCTGCATTGTCCGCCTATGCCGGGACGCCCGGCCTGGGCTGAGGAGGTCCAGGCATGAGGTTGGTCATCACGGAGAACATCACGATCGACGGTGTCGTCGAGGCAACCGACGGATGGTTTGCGCCGGCCGGCGACGACGAGGAGGTCGACAACTCCGACCTCGAGGGCGTGCTCCACCAGCACATGGCGCAGCAGGACGGGCTGCTCCTCGGTCGCGTGACGTTCGAGGAGATGCGCGGCTACTGGCCGTTGCAGCGCGACGACACGACGGGGATCACCGATCACCTCAACCAGGTCCGCAAGTACGTCGTCACACGAACGCTGGTCGAGCCCGGCTGGGACAACACCACCGTCCTCTCCGGTCCGCTGCGCGAGCAGGTCACGGCCCTCAAGGACACGCCCGGCGGCGATCTGTTGTTGACCGGCAGCATCGCCGTGGCTCACGAGTTGATCGGGGCGGGGCTGGTCGACGAGTACCGGCTCTTCGTGTACCCCGTCGTGATCGGCAGGGGCAGGCGGCTGTTCCCGGACGGCATCGATCTCGGGAAGCTGCACCTCGCCCAGGTGACGCCCTTCCGCTCCGGCGTTGTCCTGATGACGTATGTGACGTGAGGAGTCGATGATGACTGATCCGACTGCCGACGACCTGCTGGCCATCTGCACCGCCAACGACGTGCGGCTCGTGCGCTTCCTGTACTGCGACAACGGTGGTGTCGTCCGCGGCAAGGTCGTCCCGATCGAGCACCTCGCCACCCGCATGGCGACCGGCGTCGGTCTGACGAAGGCGATGCAGGCGATGAACTCCCTCGACCAGTTGCAGTCCGTGGAAGGGATGGGTCCCGTCGGTGAGATCCGCCTCGTGCCTGACCCGTCGACGTTCACCGTGCTGCCCTACGCGCCGCGCGCGGCGGCGATGCTCGTCGATCACATCAGCCTCGATGGCACGCCGTACCCGGCGTGCCCCCGTGGCTTCCTCGCCCGCATGTGCGAGCGGCTCGCCGAGCACGGGATCGAGCTGCGCTGCGCCGTCGAGAACGAGTTCTCGCTGGCCCACTTCGACGGCGAACGACCCGTGCCCATCGACGCCAGCCTGTGCTTCTCGACCGTCGGGATGACGGCCAGTGCCGAGGTGGTCGATGCGATCGTCGACGCCCTCGACGCCCAGCAGATCGGCCTCAACCAGTACTACCCCGAGCTCGGCCACGGGCAGCACGAGCTGTCCGTGTTGCCACGGCCGGCGCTCGCCGCAGCAGACACACAGGTGCTGGTCCGCGAGACGATTCGCGGCGTCGCCGCGAGGTGCGGCCTGGTCGCCTCGCTCGCCCCGAAGCCATGGCCCGATCAGGCCGGTAACGGCGCCCACGTGCACTTCAGCGCGTGGCAGGACGAGCGCAACCTGTTCCACGATCCGGCCGGCCGGTACGGGCTGTCGACGCTCGCCGAGCAGTTCCTGGCCGGGATCCTGGCCCACACGCCTGGCCTCCTGGCGCTGACGGCCCCCTCGTTCAACTCCTACGCCCGCCTGCTGCCACAGCACTGGAGCTCGGCGTTCGTGTGTTGGGGAGCGGACAACCGAGAGGCAACGGTGCGCGTCCCGTCGACGTTCTGGGGCGACGAGGCGGCGAGCACGAACCTGGAGTTCAAGCCGGCGGACGCGTCGGCGAATCCCTACCTCGCCTTCGGTGGCTTGATCGCGGCTGGCGTCGACGGCATCGAACGCGAGCTCGTCCCGCCGACGCCGATCGACGTCGATCCCGCCGACCTCTCCGACGCCGCCCGCGACGAAGCCGGTATCGCGCGGTACCCGACGACGCTGGCCGAAGCGCTCGATGCGCTCGAAGCCGACCCGCTCCTGCTCGCTGCGCTGGGCGACCCGCTGGCTCGCTCGTACATCACGGTGCGCCGGTCGGAGGCCGAGGCGTATGCCGCAGCGGCCGAGGAGTTCACCTTCGCCAACCACTTCGCGAAGTACTGACGTGGTCGCTGTCGACGGATTGCGACCGGCGATCGCCGAGCTCGCGGCGATCGACCAGCACGCCCACCTGCTGGATCACGCCGACGCCGCGCCGGCGCTGCACGAGGTGCTCAGCGAGAGCCGTGATCCCACCCAGCGTGACCTCGTCCGCCAGCAGCCGGCGTACCTCTTGGCACTTCGCGAGCTCGGTGCCGTGCTCGGCGTTGATCCGTCGGATGCGGCGATCGAAGCCGCGCGCCAAGGCCACGGATACGTGGCGCGCCTGCTTGCTGCGTGCCGTCTCGACGAGATGTTCGTCGACGACGGCTTCCGCTCCGCCGGGACGATGTCACTCGACGAGCACGCGGCGATCGTCCCCTGCGCCGTGCGGCGGGTCGTGCGCATCGAGAGCGAGGTGGAGGCGGCCTGCGCTGGATGGCCGCCCTTCCAAGAGTGCCGGTCCATGTTCCACCAGGCGATCGGCGCGGCGCGGGCCGCCGGAGCTGTCGGGCTGAAGACGATCGCCGCGTACCGCTGCGGTCTCGACCTCCCGGCGCCGTCGCTGGCTACCGCCGTCGAGTCGTACGAGGCTTGGCGGCGCTCCGGATCGAGCCGCCTGACCGACGCCGCGCTGATCTCGTTCTTCGTCGCCGACGCGATCGAGGCGGCTGGACCAGGCGTCCCGCTGCAGATCCACACGGGGCTCGGTGATGCCGATCAGTCGTTGCTCGGTGCCGACCCGGCCTTGCTCCAGCCGCAGCTCGACCACGGCTTCCTCGCCGGCGTCCCGGTCGTCCTCCTGCACTGCTACCCGTTCATCCGACACGCCGGCTACCTCGCCAGCATCTTTCGCGACGTCCACGTCGACTTGTCGCTGGCGCTCACGTTCGTCCCCCAGCGTGGGTCGGCACTGGTTGGTGAGGCGCTCGAGCTGACGCCCGCCAGCAAGCTCCTGTTCGCAACGGATGCCTCGCGCCTGCCCGAGATGTTCGTCCTGGGTTCCCGCTGGTGGCGAGCATCGCTGGCCCGTGCACTCGGCGAACTCGTCGACGACGACGTCCTCGACGAGGCGCTGGCGCTCGACTGGGCGGAGCAGATCCTGGCCGGCAATGCCCGGCGCCTCTACGCAGTCTGAGCGGCGGCCTCAGCTTGATTGATCGCCCAGGCGGCGTTGATGAGGCCGACGTGGCTGAACGCTTGGGGGAAGTTGCCGAGCAGCTCGCCGGTCGCCGCGTCCACCTCCTCGGCGAACAGGCAGACGTCGTTGGCGAACCCAGCGGCCCGCTCGAACACCTCGCGGGCACGGCCCGGCTGTCCGGTCTTCGCCAGCGCTTGAGCGAGCCAGAACGTGCACATCAGGAACGTGCCCTCGTTGCCCTCGAGCCCATCGTCGGAGAGGTACCGGTAAACCAGGCCACGCTCGTCGGTGAGCCGTTCTTCGATCGCATCGATCGTCGCGAGCACACGAGGATCGGTGGCCGGCAGGAAGCCGACCATCGGCAGCATCAGGTTGCAGGCGTCGAGATCGTCCGAACCGAAGGACTGCGTGAACGCACCGGCCGTGTCACTCCATCCCTCCTCGAGGATGGCGTTGGCGATCTCGTCCTTGACTGCGTTCCACGCCGTCAGCCGATCCCCGACCGGGAGGCGTTCGGCATGGCGGATGGCCCGGTCGAGGGCCACCCAGCACATCAGCTTGGAATAGACGAAGTGGCGTGGCTCGCCACGGATCTCCCAGATGCCCTGGTCAGGGTCACGCCAGCGCATGGACGCCGCGTCGGCGAGCGCCACGAAGAAGCGCAGCGTCGCCTCGTCGACGCGCTCCAGGTGCTCGGACAGCTGCCCGGCAGCGTCGAGCAGTTCGCCGTACACGTCGAGCTGACGCTGGCTCCACGCCCCGTTGCCGATGCGCACCGGTCGGCTGTCACGCCAGCCGGAGAGGTGAGGAAGCTCCCGCTCGGAGAGGTCGCGCTCTCCGCCGATGCCGAACATGATCGGTAGGTCGGCGCCTTGATGCACGGAGGTCGCAGCAGCAGTCGCCATGAAGTCGAAGAACTCGTGGGCCTCGTCCGGGCAGGCGGCGACCCACAGCGCCTGGATCGTGAAGCTTGCGTCGCGGACCCACGCGTAGCGGTAGTCCCAGTTGCGCTCACCGCCGATCGCCTCCGGCAACGACGTCGTCGCCGCAGCGACGATGGCGCCCGTCGGGCGGAACATCAGCGCCTGCAGCACCCGACCGCTGTGGTGCACCAGCTCGCGGTACGGGCCGTCGTAGCGCTGATGCATCGCCGACCACGAGCGCCACGCAGCGATCGTCTCCTCGAGCTGGGTGGCGATGTCGTCCTGCGACCACAACTCCGGCGGTCCGTTGCTCGTCAAGCGGTGGTGGAGCGCGAATCCGTGGGTGTCGCCGGCGCGCGACGACCCACCGCCGCGGGCGGTGGGGCCATCGATGTCCAAGGGCCGCGGTGAGGACAGCATCAGCCAGTCCCCACCGCCGCGCGCGGAGATTCCTCCGTCGACCGACTTCAGGAGCGGGTGCACGAGCCCGTATTCGGTTCGTGGCGCGAACTCGAGATCAAGCTCGACCTCACCATCGACGCCCCTGACCTGGCGAGCCAAGATGTGCGGCGAGCCCTTGCCGATGTCGTGGTCGCGCGTGCCGGGTGCGAAGACGAGCGCGTCGGTCACCGTCACCGTCCCGGCCGAGGTCTGGAACGTCGTCTCGAGGACCATCGTCGTGTCGATGTAGCGCCTCGTCACCGTCGCCTCGCCGACTGGGGAGATCGACCAGTGCCCAGCCGTGTCGTCCAGCAGGCGGCCGAACGTCGATGGGCTGTCGAACCGCGGGAAGCACAGCCACTCGATCGATCCGGCGAGGCTGACGAGCGCCGCCGAATGGCAGTCGGACAGGAGCGCGTGATCGCCGATCGGTGTGCTGCTCACGGCTGAGTCGTGCCCACGTCTGTGCACGTTCTGTCCGTAGCAACCATCCGCATCCGATCGATTCTTACGGACAGAACAGCACCTCGCCGGCTGCCTCGCCGCTGTTGCCTCGGGCATCCGTCGCCGTGACCGTGTAGTTCCACGTACCCGGTACGGGATCGAGCGCGAGGGGGCCGATCCAGCCCCGATTGCCATCGGTCGTCATGTCGGTCTCGCCGTCGTCGCCTGGCCCCGACCACTCCAGCGTCACGTCGACCAGTTCGCTCTCGTCGTCGATGGTGGCGGCGACGACCGGGGTGACGGTGGTCCTACAGGGGACCGTCGTGGGCGCCCGGATGATCTCGACCACCGGTGACCGCTCGACGCGTGCCAGCACCACGATCTCACCGCCACCGTCATCGCTGCCGATCGATGCGACCTCCTCGAGGTCGCCTTCCGGAAGCTGCTCGCGATCGAGCGAGACCGTCAGCTCCACCGCCTCGTCGGGGTCGAGTTGACCGCCCGTGTCGGACCAGGCGAAGGGCTCGCCGGCCTGCAGCACCCACTCGATCGTCGTGCCGCCACCGTTGGCCAGCACGACGCGCCCGGACGACTCCGTCGCGCCGAGGTCGATGACGTCCGCCGAGAGGTCCAGTCGACCCGGCAGCGCAGCCGCGATCGTCGTCGTCGGCGCAGCCGTCGTGGTCGGCGGATCTGTGGTGGTGCTGGCGACCGTCGTGACCGTCGTCGACGTCGCCAGCGCAACGGTCGTCGATGGTGACCGCGGTCGTGGACGTCGCTTGGGCAGCCGTCGTCGTGGCGGCGTTCGTCGACTCGGGAGCGGGAGCCGCCGCTTCGTCGCTGCTGAGCACGGCGAGCCCGACGCCGGCACCGGTCGCCAGCAACGTCGCCGCAGCGACGCCGGCCACCACGGCCGGCCAACGTCGCGGCGCCATCGGTGGTCCGACTCGACCCAGCACCCGCGGGCGCAGCTCCGGTAGGTGCGGCCAGCGCCGGCGCCGCACCGACCAGCGCGATGGCGGCGTACCGCCGCTTGGTGTCGCTGCACACGGAGCAGTTCTCGACGTGGCGTGACACGCGCTTGCGCAGCAGCACGGTGAGCTCGCCGTCCCAACCGGCCAGCAGCGCATCCAGCTCCGGGCAGTCCTTCCGGCCGGTGCGGGCGACGGCCAGCGCGCCGAGGCTGCGCTCGACTCGCTCGCGCATCCGGTGCACGAGCACGTGGCTGTGGCCGAGTCCGACGCCGAGCGCCTGGGCGAGATCGTCACCCTCGAGGCCTTGGCGTGCGGTGAGCTCGAGGACCAGCTGATCGCGTGCGTCGAGCCCCGCCGCCGCCTCACGTACGGAGCGGGCCAACTCCTCGAGATCGACCGTGCCGATCCCATCCGTCGCGGTGTCGTCCGGAGCCACGACTTCAGCGGCCGTCGCGGGATCGATCGGGCGCACCCGCTGACGACGCT
The DNA here is from genome assembly GCA_963774125.1 of uncultured Acidimicrobiia bacterium. GTDB lineage: Bacteria > Actinomycetota > Acidimicrobiia > Acidimicrobiales > Ilumatobacteraceae > JALZMG01. Next base: position 312,913 of record CAVZDR010000005.1, on the reverse strand, counting down.
TCGTGCGTCGATACACCTCGTGACGAAGGATGGCGAACAGCCACGGCTTCAACTTGGCCGGGTCGCGCAACTGGCCCAGCTTCTCGGCGGCCTTGACGAACACGTCCTGCACGACGTCGGCCGCTTCGTCCCGATCGTGCAGCATGTAGGCCGCCGTGTCGTAGAGCGGATCGGCGTAGCGGTCGTAGATCCCGGCCAGTCCGATCGATTCGCCGGCGAGGTGCGCCGCCACCAGTTCGGCGTCGAGCCGCCCGTCCACCATCGCGCATTGTCCCACCTCAGTCCGCCCGGCGGAACGAGACGATGGCCCAGAACTCGGGGTAGTCGTCGCGGTTGATGTCGCTGTCGTCGCCGTCACGCTCGACGTGGATCTCGTGGAATGTCACCAAGATGTTCGGAGCCTCTTCGGTGTCGAACGTGCCTTCGCGCAGTGCCGTGTGGTCGTTGCCATCGATGGCCGCGACGACGATGTGATACGTCGTCTTGCCGGCCAAGCCCGACCGGACGGTGTCCCACGACTGCACGAGCTCATCGCAGCTCATGCCCGTCCAGAGCGGCCTGCCAGCGGACGATTGCACTTTTCGGTCGGGTGCTGGACATCTGGGCGGGATCTTCGCCAGGACCCCATCTGGGCGGGATTTCCGCCAGCTGCTGGCACGATTCCCGCCCAGAACGTCACAGCCGGATGCCGTCGATCGTCTGGGTCGTATGCATGAACCACGCACCCCCCGCACGGTCGTCGTCGGCGGAGGCCTCGCAGGGCTGACGGCTGCCGCCTCGCTCGCTCGTGAAGGATGGGAGGTCACGGTGCTGGAAGCCGGGGAGCACCTCGGTGGGCGGGCCCGCACGCGCCAGCGCGATGGCTTCGACCTGAACCTCGGGCCGCATGCCCTCTATCGCGCCGGCGGTGGGCTTGCCGCGCTGCGCCGCCTCGGCGTGCGCGTGCGCGGTCGGTTGCCGCGCCTCGACCGGGCCGGGGTCCTCATCGACGACCAGGTCGTGCCCGCCTTCCGGTACCTCCGCCACGACGTCACCGATCGGGTGCGCGTCGCCAAGGCGCTGACCGGCCTCGGACGTCGGGAGGCCGCTGTCTGGGCCGGCCGTTCGGCGGACGAGTGGCTCGACCACGTGACCGACGATGCTGCCGGCCGGGCGCTGCTCGCGTCAGCGGTCCGCACTGCCACCTACAGCGCCGACCTCGCCCGGACCGACGCCTCGGCGGTCGCCTCACAGCTCCGGCTGGCGAGCCACGGCGTCCTCTACCTCCACCACGGCTGGTCGACGCTCGTGGACGGACTGGCCGACGTCGTGCGGTCGGCGGGCGGCCAGCTGCGGACGCGTTCGACGGTGGCGGCTGTCGAACACGACGACGAGGAGGTTCAGGCCGTGCGGCTCGCTGACGGGCACGGCCTCGACGCCGATGCCGTGATCGTCGCGGTGAACGATCCGCGCCGCGTCGCCGGACTTCTCCAGGGCGCGCCTGCGGTGCGTCTTCGGGCGATCGTCGACGACACCGTCCCGGTGCGCATGGCGCATCTGGACGTCGCCCTCCGGCCGCTGCCGGAACCACGCTTCCCCAACGTCCTCGGACTCGACGTGCCCGTGTACCTGACCATCCAGAGCTCCGTCGCCGACGTCGCGCCGCGGATGGCGCGGTGTTGCACGTCGCTCGGTACCTCCGTCCGGGCGAGGAGGGTGATGACCATCGACCGCTCCTCGAACACGCTCTCGACGTCATGCAGCCGAACTGGCAGGATCACGTCGTCGACGCCCGCTTCGTGCCCCGGTCGATGGTGAGCGGTGATCACGCCCGCATCGCGACCCATGGCGTCGCTGGCCGCGCACCGACCGACGTCGCGGGTGTGCGCGGGCTGGCGTTGGCCGGCGACTGGGTGGGACCCGAGGGGATGCTGGCGGATGCGGCGATCCTCTCCGGGCTGGCGGCGGCGAGCGCCGTCATGGCCGGCACACCCGAAGGCGTGCGACGGAGCCCCGTTCCCGCATGAGCGCGGACGCCTTCGAGGCGGCACGACCACGGCTGATGGCGATCGCCTACCGGATGCTGGGCAGCCGTGCCGAGGCGGAGGACGTGACCGGCGACGTGGCGTTGCGGTGGACGGCCGCTGACCGGGAGGCGATCGCCAACCCAGAGGCGTGGCTCGTCACCGTGACCACTCGGCGGGCGCTGGATGTGCTGCGTTCGGCGCGCCTGCAACGGGAGGCTTACCCCGGCGTGTGGTTGCCCGAGCCGATCGTGACGGGCGGTGGACCGGACGACGAGATCGAGCGCGTCGAGTCGTTGACCATGGGTTTCCTCGTCCTCCTGGAACGGCTGACGCCGATCGAGCGCGCCGTCTTCGTCCTGCACGACGCACTGGACTACCCCTACGACGAGATCGCCGAGGCCGTCGGGCGTTCCGAGGACTCGTGCCGCCAAGCGATCCATCGAGCCCGGCGCCACGTCGCCGCTCCACACCGTCGCAGCACCGCGGAGCGCCAGGAGGCCGAATCGGTGGCGCACCGATTCCTGGCGACCATGTCAGGTGGCGGTGTCGAGGAGCTGCTGGCCACGTTGTCACCGGGCATCGTCGTCACCAGCGACGGTGGCGGAATCGTGCACGCCGCGATGCGGCCCGTCAGCGGCCACGAGCGGGTCGCCAGATACCTCGTCAACGTGACGGCGCGGCTGGGCCCCGAACCGCTCGTCGTGCGATGCGAGCTCAACGGCGAACCCGCGGTGCTGGCCCACGGGACGGACGGCTGGGCGGCGGTGACCGTGTCCGTCGAGGATGGACTGATCACGGCGATGCACGTCGTCGTCAACCCCGCCAAGTTGGAGCGTCTCGTGTCGTCGTTCGGCGAAGTGACCAGCGGGCGCCCGGGGCCGTGGACGTCCGAAGGGCGCTTCCGCAACCGTGGCGGTCAGCCCGTCACGATCGTCAGCCCGCCGGGGTAACGGCAACCAGCCGGCGGTACGAGCGAGAGCCTCGGGCCGCCGCGGTCACCAGCAGGCCGACGAGGCCGGCCAACGTGAAGATGAGCGCCAGGCCGCGCTCGGGACCGGTGCCGAACCAGCCACCGATCCAGTCGGCGCCCGCAGATGAACCAGTTGACCATGTTCCCGATGAGCACCACGCGCACGGGAACGGCTCCGAGCCCGACGCGCGCCACGATCAGCTCTCCGAGGATGAAGGCCAAGCTGATGAACCCGAACAGGAACCCCCACGTCTCGACGGAGACGAGTGTGAGCCCGTACGCGTCCATCAACGCGAGGAACACGCCGCCGACGAGGTTGTTGAACGCGGCGAGCAGGATCAGCATCAGCAGCCCGGGGACGGCACGGATGGCCTCGAGCGCACCACGCACGTCGACCCGGGCGGTCGGGCCGTCGGCCATCGGCGTCGGCGCGGGTCGCCGAACCACGGTCCGAGCAATGCCGACGACAGTCCGTAGGCCGCTCCGATGACGCCGGTCGCGACGACCGAGCGCGTTTCGAGATAGACCCAGAACGTCACGGCGAACCACAGGAACGAGCTGGTCACGCCGCTGACCAGCGTGTTGAGGACGAGGCGGCGAAACACCTGCTCGTTGGCGCTCGGCTGGACCGGCACGTCCGCCGAGAGCGCCAGCTCGTCGTTCATCCCGATCCAGACCTCTCACTGCCTCGAAAGTCATCGTGACGGTACGAGTTCGAGCGCGGTTGAGGTCAAGGGCTCCATCAGCCCATGTCGGCTTCACCCCGTTCCATGGCGAAGACCAGCCTGAGCTTGGTGCCGGGGTAGACGGTCCTCGTCGTGGTGAGCTCAGCGCAGAGCGCGCCGAGGGCTCGCGTGCCCTGGACCGTGGAGGCGCGCTCGAGGCGGACGTGGATCTCGTCGCCAATGATCTGCACGGCGGCGGTTGTTCGGAACGCTTCGGTGACAAGTCTCCGGGCGGTATCGCCAGATGCGGCGTGATAGGGCAGCACTCGGATGAGGGCTGACTCGGCGTTGTAGGCAGCCATGCGCAGGGCGTCGTGGATGCGTTCACGTTCGCGAGCCAGACACGCCGCGTCCGATCCGGGGTCGGGGACGGCTGACGTGGTGCCGCCGGCGCGGTCGAGAACGTCGACGTCGTGCAGGGTTCGCATGGTCTCCATGAAACGTTCCTGGGGCCATCGGTCGAACATCGCGTGGGCGATGGTCGCTGCCTCGGGGTCGACTCTCGTGGTGAGGATCTGGATCTGCTGATCGGTGCGCCGCTCGAGACAGACGATCTCCCGGCATGTGAAGTGTCGCCGACCAGTGTCGTACGGAAAGTGTGCTTCCCGATCCGCGAGTGAATACCGATGGGTGTTCCCGCGGTCATCCGCGAACGATTGCCAGTGAAATGACCTGACGGGATCGACTCGGGGGCCTCCCTTTCCGTACGCCACGATGTCGAAGCCCAACGCGGCGAGCTCGGCGAACAGCTTCGGGGGCCACCCGCCACGTTCGAAGCAGATCGTTGGCCGTGCAGCTGGACCGGCGCGATCACGAACCTTCGTGAGGACTGCACGAAGCTCGTCGACCGACCCCTCGGCCGGGGCCGTCCACAGCAGGACCCCGTCGCCAACACGGTCCAAGAGGCGAGCCTCGATGTCGGCGCCGATCGACAGCCGGACGCGGACCAGGTCGTCACTCTCAACCTCGGCGGACCCTCGGTACGCGAGCACCTGACCGTCGAGATAGAAGATCCCATCGACTTCGCGGTGGGATTCGAGATGCCACCGGGCCAAGGCGTCGATCAGCGAGTCAGCACGACGCAACGCGGCGAGTTCGAGCAGCCGCCGATTGACGGTGGTCACCTCCAGGGCCCGGTCGCGGCCCACCAGCCGGCCAATGTCCGTTGGATCGACACCAACAGAGTCCTCGACGCCGCGTTCGCTGAGCAGGAACGTGAACACCGTCGACAGGACGAGCGTGCGCAGCCTGCCGAACGTGTTCCGGCCGATGCCATAGAGGTGAACCGTCGCGTCGAGCAGCCCGGTCGCCGCAAGCGCCGGCAGGATGATCAACGCGCCGCCGAGTGGTAGCGAGAGCTCAGCGCCGACGGCAGGGCGACCCGCCGGCATCGAGGTCGACCAGTTCGCGTGACGGTCGACCAAGCAGTCCGCTGGATGATGGCGTCTCTCCGGTGCGCCCTCGCCGACGAACTCTTCATCCGACTCGAGCTGCGGCCCGTGTGCAAGGGCGCGACGCACGGTGTCGATCGACACGCCGACGCCCTCCGCGATCGTGTTCAACGTGCGCCCTTCCGTCCGCAACGCGATGATCTCCGTGCGCCTCGCTTCGGTCAGCTTGGACGGTCCCTTCGGGCCAGGGCGGCGGCTGGCAAGTCCGGCGACTCCGTTCGTCGCGGTACTGACCGCGCCAGAGGATCAAGGTGTCCTCGTTCACCCCGAACGCCGCAGCCACACGGCGTTGGGAAGCTGCCTTCGTTGCGACGAGCTGGACAGCCGCCAATCGTCTGGCGACCCGATCGCCGGCCGCCCAGGTCCATCCCGCCGATCCCCAGAGAAACACCGAGCCCGATCCATCGTCGGCCTCGATGAACGTCACCCCGTCGGATACCTGCAGCAACTCGCCACTGGCCGACGGGAGCGGTCGCTGCGCATCCAGCGCGCAGACCGTGGTCACCATCATGACCTCCCAAAGCGTCATCGCCGGCTCTCGCGCGGGCATGACCGACCGAGGAGGACGGGAACCGCGCCGCACCGGGAGCACATCGCCTGTTGTGCAACGTCAACGTTGCGAGCTGGGGCGCGCGAGGGCGCGCGCGAGCATCAGGGGTGAGTCCGCAGCTAGCCAGGCCGTTCGATCTGCAGCGTCATCAGCGCGTTCCGCCACGAGAGCTCGATGGCACGAAAGCGCTGTGAGAGCCACCGGACGCCCATGAGGGCGGCGGACAACACTGCAAGTTGGGTGATCGATGGACCAGAGTCCGGCGCGCCGCTCCCGCCGGCGCCGAGAGATCCGATAGGGGTCGTGACCGCAACGAGGCCCTCGAACGCTCCCGTGCCGGGGGTGAATCCGCTGGGCGTACTCGGATGATCAACTGGTGTCGCAGTTGGTGCGACGGAACCTTGAGCCGGCTCGGCGCCGCCGCCGCTGGCGCGCCGCATCGCCGTCGCACTGAGCGTGCTCGGATCGGCCCAGAGCGGGGTGCCGTTCGACATCGTGGTCTCTTCGCCTGGCACCGACTGGGCGTGCGCGTTTCTCGATCCGGACAGCACGCTCAGCACGAAGGCCAACCCAACGAGGCACATCGTGAGGCACAGGACGCGCAAGAGCACATCTGCGACGCGCCGCACGCCCGCCCCCACAAGTCGATCGTGAGCCTGTCTCCGAGCGTAGGCAAGTCCTCACACGGGGGACACACGCACCGAGGCCAGCAGACTGCCAGAACCCCGCGATTTTCAGTGATGGAGCGCTCTACATCACTGAAGCCATCTGACGACTTCAGTTCGAGACCTACAGTCGCACCCTGCCGACGAAGGCGTCGGTCGGGCCGTTGGCGGTCGTCCCCGGCAGCGCACCTCGGCTCCAACCGACGGCGTAGAACTCGCCTGCGGATCCGACAGCAACCGCTGTCGTCGTGGCGTGCCCGACGCTGACGAAGCGGCGAAGCACGCCGGGTGCTCCATCTGACCCGAAGGTCCGTACGAAGGCGATCGACCGCAGGTCCGGCCTGCCGGTCCCCGTACCCCTGCTTGTGTGACCGGCGATGTAGACCGTCCCGGCGCTGTCCACCGCCAGCTTCACGACGGCGTCCGTGGCCCCTGCTCCGAACTGGCGCATCCACGCGTCGCTGCCGTCGGCGTCGTACTTGCGCACGAACGGGATGCCCCGGTGGTTCCCCTGGGCGTGCGAGTGGACTCGCTCGGAGGGGAACGCCTCGCCCACCTGATAGATGGCGCCGGCGCCGTCCACCGCCACGGCGATCGTCACGTCGTTGACGGCTCCGATTGAGCGAGCCCACAGCTCGGCGCCGTCAGCCGCGTACTTGCGCACGACCGTGCTGCCGACATCACCTGAGGTCTGGTCGCTTTGGCTGGCGACGTAGATGTCACCGGCGCGGTCGACCGACACCGCTGACGCCAGGTCGTGGCCAGCACCTCCGAACTGCTGGGTCCAGGCCTCCGTGCCATCTGCCTCGTACTTGCGGACGAAGGCGTCGTCCTGCCCGCCTGGCGGTCCGTCCCCAAGGCTGCCGAACACCCACCCGGCCACGTAGACCGCCCCGCTGGCGTCCACGGCGACGCTCGCCGCCGTGGTGGTCGCGCTCGCGCCCTCTGCGCCGAACTGGCGTGTCCACAGCTCGCTGCCGTCGGCGGCGTACTTGCGCACGAACGCGTAGAACGGCGTCGCGCCCGGTTCTCCCGTGCCCGCCAATTGGCCGACAACGTGGACAGCCCCGTCGGGACCGGCGGCGGCGCCCATGGCGACGTCGGAGCCGGCCGTGCCGAGCTGCTCTTCCCAAGCCAGTTCGCCGGTGGTCGTGTACCGCCGTACGAAGGCGTCCCGTGGGCCGACCACCTCGGTCCTCGCGAGTGCGCCGCTCGTCCAGCCGACGACGACCACCCCGGATTCGTCCGCAACCGCGCTCGTGGCGGCGTCGTGATCGGCGGAGCCGAACTGGTGCAGCCACAACGCCTCCTGCGCCTGCGTCGGGGCATCGCGCACGAGCAGCCCGATCCCGAGCGCCGCCGCCCCGAGCAGCGCCGCCACCGCCATGAGCGCGTGCCCCCGCCGCCACCGGTACCTCGTCATCGGCTCCTCCTCATGGTCGGGCTACCGGACCCGCACGTTGACGACGTTGGAGGGGGGTGACGCGCCTGTCGCGTTGAACGCCCGCACTCGGTACCAATATCTCGTACCCGTCTTGAGGTTCGTGTTCGTGTAGGTGGTCACGTTGGCGGCCACCGAGGCGACTTGACTGAACGTGGTGCCGTTCGACGATCGCTCGACGCGAAAGCCCGTCTCGCGGCTGGAGGTATCCGTCCATCGCAGGGTCACTCGCCGGCTGCCCTGCGGCGAGTCGCCCGTGAGACCCGTCGGCGCAGGCGGGATGGGAGGGGTCGTGGTGGTCGTTGCGGCGACCGTTGTAGGGGTCGTACTGGTCGTCGTCGTGCTGGTCGTCGTCGTGCTGGTGGTCGTCGGCGGGGGTGGCGGCGGGGGTGGCGGCGGCGGCGCGTTGTCGATGCGGATGATCTTCGCCACGGACGGCACGCCCGTCGCGTTGAGCAGGTACATCATGTAATGCCCCGCCGGGACCCGGTTCGGGTCACCCGGCGCAGTCAGGTTCAACGCACCCGTCACGCGGGAGAAGCCCAGCTCCGCGAAGCGTTGGTTCTGATCAAACCCATGGGTCACCGACGGCAGTCGGAGCAGCGTGACCCGGTCGATGCTCGCCGCATCAGGCGTGGTGACCGAGAAGCTCTGCCCGAAGGCGACGCTGTCGGGGGCGGAGGTGATCCTCGGGCGTGGCCCCCAGAAGAGGTACGGCGGGGAGAAGATCTCGGCGTTGGCCCCGACATCCTCACCGCCAGCCGACACCACGCGACCGTCCGGCAGCACGAACGCGCTCGAGTGGTAGCCGCGATACGTCGCCATGCTGGCGAGGGTGGTCCAGCCCTCCGTCTCGGGATCCCACAGCTCGGCGGCGTACACCGGGTAGGCCGGGTTGTCCTTGCCGGGTCCGCTGTGGCCGCCGATCACCAGCACCGTGCCGTTCGGCAGGATCGTGGCCACATGCTGCTTGCGCGCTGAAGCCATGGGCGCCACGTAGCGCCATGACGGGTTGGCGACGTTGAGGTCGATCACCTCGGCGGTGGCCGTGGCAGGATCGCTTCCGCCCATGATGAGGATCCTCCCGTCGGCGTACATGGCCGACGAGCCGTAGGTGCCCTCGCCGATGTCACGGTCACCGAAGTTGGATCGCGCCAGCGGCTCATCCCACGTCCCGGATCCGCCGGTGTCCAGGTAGCTCGTCCAGCCGTTCGGACCGGCGTTGAACACCTTGCCGTTCGGCGCGAGGTACATCCATGGGTACAACGGCAACCACTTCTCGGCCGTCGTCAGGCTCCGGTAGCTGCCAGCTGCCGTCTGCCACACCTGTGGAAGCAAGCTGCGATGGGCGTGGTGGTTCTCCCCGGACACGACGAGCACGTTTCCGTCGCCGAGCACGGTCGTCGTCGGATACCAGCGCGCCTGCGCCATCTCGGGCAGCGTGGTCCAGCTGTTCGTGAAAGGGTCGTAAATGCTGGTGTTCTTGGTGCCGAAGGGGTTGACGTTGTCGACCGATCCGCCGGCGAGGAACATCCGTCCGTCGGCCAGGAAAACCTCACCGGTGCAGAAGATGTTGTAGCCGGCAAACGGCGCGTTGACCGTTTGCCCGGTCACCGGATCCCAGATGCGAGCCGGGGCGTCGCCGAACCACGCGGGCCAGTACATGACCTTGCCCGTCGGCAGCACGTGAGCATTGACCGCGCGGTCTACCCATGGCAACACGCCTGACCACTGGCCGGCGGTACCGACATCGAGCGCCGCCGCCTCCGTAGCTGGCGCGGCGATGGAATGCTCGGCGTCGCTGTTCCACCCAACGACCAGGAGTGGCGCGGCGATGAGCAGCGCGGCGAGGCCGCGCCCGCAATGAACGCGGCCCCCGCCCGGCGCCTGTCCGTCATCCTGTCGCGGGACCTAGTCGCCACAACAGCCCTCCCGTTATTGCCATCGAGCTGCGAATTGCCGCGGCCGATCCGATGAATACCCTCAGTCGGAGGTGCTTCGCCCTACGGATATGACCATATGTCACTCGTCCACATCGTGCCAGATCGCAAAGATGCTTCGGAGTGCAAAGTTCATTCGGAGCGCAAAGATCATTCGGATCGGCAAAATTCTTTCGGAGTCCACCAGGCTCTATTTTGTAATAGAATCGACATTGACACGGCCTAGGTTCTGCGTTTAACCGTGAAACATGCGGGCGCCATCGGCGGGGCTCGCCGTGCTTGGCGTCGCGTTGATTGCCAGCACGGTGCGAGCCCAGGACGACGAAGTCCTGCGCGTGGTGTCGATCGACATGAGTCAGCCGTTGGCGCCCTCGATCGTCCTGACCGTCCCCGATCTTCTGGCGGGCCAGGTCCTTCCCGCCGGGGCGTTCTCGGCCCACGACGACCGCGGACCCAGACCGATCAGCGTCGAGAACCTCACTGTGGGTGACCTGGACGTGGGGCTCGTCATTGATACGGCTGCCGACCTCCCCGTGACCGCGGTGGGCGAGCAGCAGGCGACCGCGGTCGAGGTGCTGCGCAACCTGCAGAGCGGCGGGGACCTTGGCATCTCGACGAGCACCGCCAGTTCGGTGCAACTCCCGACACCCGGTCATTCGGCCACCTACTCATTCCTCGCGGGGCTGCGATCGGAAGGCGATCGCCACATGGCGGCCGGAATCCGCAAACTGCTGGACCATTTCCGGAGCGATTCCGCGAGGCGTCGGGCGATCGTCGTGATGAGTGCCGGCGATGTGGACCTGACCACGTCCGCCGAGACGGTCCTGCTGGCCGAGGACATGACGACCCGCGCCGTGCAGGTGTTCTGGCTGGTCATGGACGGCACTGCGCCGCCGATCGTCCACGAGCTCGCCGCCTCGGGCCAACCCGTCACGCTGATCGAAGGAAAGTCGGCGGCGGCGGCGGCGGATCAAGTGGTGAGCGCCCTGAAGGCTCAATACCGGGTGTCCATCGACCTCACCGGCGCGGTAGGACCGGTCCGACTACGGGCCGACGTCAACGGCGCAGTGCATGAGGTCCCCGTGTCCGTAGCAACTCTCGTGCCGCCGTCCACGACGCAGGCCTCAGCGACCCAGCCCGCCGCCGAGCCAAATCGCGCGGCCCCCGTCGCCACGATGCCCGCCGTGCCGACGACGGGGGCCGCGGCTGCCCCCATCGTGACAGCGCCGATGGAGCTCAACGCGCGGCAACGAACCGCTGGCGTCGTCGAGATCAACGGCGGGACCAGCGCGACCTGGTGGGCATTGATCGCGTTCGCGTCGCTCGCGGCGCGTCGACGCTCGGGGTGGTGGTCGCCAGCACGTCGAATGCCATCGGCCGTCGCCTTCACCCCGTCCCGAGAGCGTCACCGCCGGCCGGACACTTCATCACTTCGTTCGATCGCCCATCCACCAGACATACACAGACGGAGAAGAGTGACATGGACAAGCTCGTTGTCGTCGGCCAGGGATACGTCGGACTACCGCTGGCGGTGAGGGCCGCCGAGGTCGGCTTCCGAGTCGTCGGCTTCGACGTCGACGAATTCCGTGTCAAACACCTCGCCTCTGGCGAGTCCTTCGTCGCTGAGGTCAGCGACGAGCGCCTCGATGCCGTGCTCCGGTCGGGTTGCTACGCGATCACTGATGAACCGAAGAAGTGTGCCGGCTTCGACTACGCGGTGATTTCGGTTCCGACCCCGCTGAAGGACGGGTGCCCCGACCTCTCCTACATCGAGGCGGCGTCCCGCGACCTGGCCCGCTTCGTCCGGCCTGGATCGACCGTCGTGCTCGAGTCGTCGACCTATCCCGGCACCACGGACGAGGTGGTGGGTCCGCTCCTCGAAGAGGGCTCGGGCCTCACCGCAGGGGAGGACTTCTACCTCGGCTACAGCCCGGAGCGCATCGATCCGGGGAACGCGACGTGGACCCTCGCCAACACACCGAAGATCGTGTCGGGTATCGACGCCGCATCGCTACGGCGGATCGACCAGTTCTATCGCCGGCTCGTGGAGCGCACCGTCCCGGTGTCGCGACCGGCCGAGGCCGAGCTTGCCAAGCTGCTCGAGAACACATACCGCCACGTGAACATCGCGCTCGTCAACGAGACGGCCATGTTCGCGCACGAACTCGGCATCGACATCTGGGAGGCGCTCGACGCCGCGGCGACGAAGCCCTTCGGCTACATGCGCTTCGACCCCGGGCCTGGAGTGGGAGGGCACTGCCTACCCGTTGACCCTTCGTACCTCTCCTGGCGCGTCCGCTACTCGCTCGGTCGGCCGTCGCGGTTCATCGAGCTGGCCAACGACATCAACACCGGCATGCCGACCTACGTCGTGAACCGCTTGTTGCTGGCCCTCAATGAGCTGTCGCTGTCTGTGAAGGGCCGCAACATCCTGCTCCTCGGGCTGTCGTACAAGAAGAACACCGGTGACGCCCGTGAGTCTCCTGCCCAGGCGATTGCCACGGCGGCTCGTCGCGCTCGGCGCCTACGTCAACGCCGCAGATCCGTGCCTGCGCGAAGCGGACGTGCCTCCCGGCGTCAGCTTGGTCGACTTGTCGGATGCCGAGCTGGCACGAGCGGACGCTGTCGTCCTGCTGGTCGACCACGACCAGTTCGACTTCACGACGATCTCGAACTGCGGGCGCATCGTCCTCGACTGTCGTCGCGTCCTGTGCGGCCCCACCGTCGAGGTGCTGTGACAGGCCGTCAGCTGCTGCGGCGTCCGCGCCCGGCGTGCGCTCGGATGCGCACGACCTACTGCGGACACGCCTCGTTCCGGATGACGCACGGCGGCGCGTCAGTCTCGGTGGATCCGTGGCTGTCGGCGACTGGTGCGTTCCTCGGGTCGTGGTGCCAGTTCCCGGACAACAGCGGGCTCGACCTGGACGAGTTGCGGCGCAGCGACTACGTGCTGATCTCCCACGATCACCAGGACCACTTCGATCTCGGCTTCCTGCGCACGCTGTCACCTGCGGCCGTCGTGGTGATCCCGCGCGATCGCCACTCCTATCTCGCCGACACCGTCCGGCGAGAGCTGGCCGAACCGCGTGATCAAGATCGAGGACCGTCAGCCGCTCGAGCTGGGGCAGGGCATCACGGTCACGCCGGTGCTGCAGTCCGTCCCGATCTGGGACGACTGCGCCTTCATCATCCAGACACCGACGGAGACGATCCTCGATCTCAACGACCTGAAGATGCCTGACGTCGACCTCGCCTGGGTCGCCAGGAACTTCGACGTCGACTGCGTGCTCTTGCAGTTCTCGGGCGCCAACTGGCATCCGCACGTCTACACGTACCCGGAAGCAAAGAAGAGCGTCCTCGCTCGGCGAAAGATCCTCACCAAGTACCACCACGTCGCGGACGTCGTGCACGCGCTCGATCCCGCCGTGGTCGTGCCGTGTGCGGGCCCGCCGTGCTTCCTCGATGACGAGCTTTTCGACCTCAACTTCAGTGAGCACTCGATCTTTCCCGCCGCCGACGACTTCTACGAGTTCGCCCGATCGGCGGGATTCGCCGAGCGCGTGCGCATCCTGATGCCAGGCGACGAACTCCTGCGCGGACGTGATGGCCAGGCGTTGAGCGAGCGGAACCTCGAGCTGCCGCCGTACACCGAGGAAACGGGAGTACCTGAACTCCTATCGCCAGCGCCGCCGCCCGATCCTCAAGGACCACTTGGCTGCCATCCGACCACCGGAGGGGCCACTGCTGGATCGATTCGTCGACTACTTCCGGCCCCTCGTGCTCGCCAATCCGTATCTCGCGGGGCGGATCGGTGGCGGGTTCTTGATCGAGACATCGGGTGCCGAGCCCGAGCAGATCTTCGTCGACTTCGACGATCGTTCCGCTCCCGTCCGCCATTACGCCGACGACCCCTGGATCTACCGCCTCTGCAGTGACGAGCGCTTCTTGAACGAGATCGTGGAGCATCGCCTGAGGTGGGAAGAGCTCCTGCTCAGCATGAGGGTGCAGCTCGACCCGCGTGCCGGATGTCTACAACGAGCCGTTGACCGTCTTCCTCCGCTTCGCCGACGCTAGGCAGTACGAAGTGTTCGAGGCGTACGAAAAGGCGAGGGTCGCCGATGACTGGTTCTCGCTCGAACATCGTGGACGATCGTTCGTCATCCAGCGAACGTGCCCGCACGCCGGTGGCGACCTCTCGAGAGGAAGCATCGAGGGCGATTGCATCGTGTGCCCCGTGCATGGTTGGCGCTACTCGCTGCTCGACGGCTCCTCCGCTCACCACCGGCATATTCCATCCGAGTCACCGAGGTTCCCGATGAACAGGCAGCGACCGCCTGATATCGGCCTCCGCGGCCGTCAAGCCGCCTGAAGAGAGGAGCGTGCGCATGAGATCACTCGTCACCGGAGGCGGCGGCTTCATCGGGTCCCATCTCGTCGAGCACTTGCTCCAGCAGGGTGGACAGGTCGTCGTGCTGGACGACTTCTCGTCGGGTCGATCCTGGCAACTTCGACCATCTCGTGGGGAGCGACGACCTCGACGTGGTCCACGGCTCGATCCTCGATGCCGCGCTCGTCGACGACCTCGTCGGCCGGTCTGACGTCGTGTACCACCTCGCCGCAGCCGTCGGGGTGACGATGATCAACGAGCGGCCCCTGGAGAGCCTGCGCGTCAACATCCACGGCGCCGAGATCGTCCTCGAGAGCGCCGCCGACCACGGGACCCCGATCCTGTTCGCGTCCACCAGCGAGATCTACGGCAAGAACTACGACGTGCCCGCTCGGCGAGCAGCACGATCGAGTGCTTCGGGTCGCCCTGGAAGAGCAAGTGGTCCTACGCCGAGGCCAAGGCGATCGGCGAGTTCATGGCCTACAGCCTCTGGCCACAGCCGGGCTGCCGGCGGTGATCGTGCGGCTGTTCAACACGTCGGGCCGAGGCAGACAGGGCGCTACGGGATGGTGGTGCCCGCGGTTCGTCGAGCCAGGCCCTCGTCGGGCAGGACCTCACCGTCTACGGCGACGGCGAGCAGTCGCGGTGCTTCTGCCACGTCGCGGACGTTGTCCCGGCTCTCGCCGCCCTGGCGACCCTCCCCGAGGCGCAGGGGAAGGCGGTGAACATCGGCGGCTCGGAGGAGACAACGATCAGCGATCTGGCCGAACGGGTCATCGCGCTGACCGGTTCGAGCAGTCGGATCGTCCACGTGCCGTATCACGAGGCCTACCTGCCGGGATTCGAGGATGTGCGACGACGGGTCCCCGACACCGACTCGCCCGCGAACTGGTGTCGTTCGCGCCTCGCTACGACCTCGACGCCATCATCGAGTCAGTGGCCGACGCTCACCGGTGCCGGGCGCTGACCGTGGCATGAGCCGGCGCCGACGCACGACCGGATGATCCCCTTCCTCATCATCGTTCTCGTACTGGGTGTCAATTTCACGCTGTGGGGAACGGTCGGACTCGTCCGGATGCTCGACGACCGCATCTTCTCGCGCCGGTCCGTCGCGCACCCCTCCGCTTCGCTCCCCAGATGCGGAGGTGAGCGTCGCCGACGTGGCGCTGCTGATTCCAGCGCACAACGAGGAACTGGTGCTCGGGCGGACGATCGCATCGGCCGCCGCCCTGCTCCCGGTCCAGAACATCTACGTCGTCTCAGACGGCTCCGACGACGCCACCGAGGACATCGCTGAGGAGCTGGGCGCCAACGTGCTTCGGCTGGAGCCGGGACGGGAAAGGCGTCGGCGTTGGCTGCCGGGCTGCACAGCTTCGATCTCAGCGCCCGGTACAAGGTGGTGTTGCTGCTCGACGCCGACACCGAGCTCGGTCATGACTATTTCAAGCGGGGTCTGCAGCAATTCGCTGACCCTGCGGTCGTCGCCGTGGCGGGCGGCACGACCACCGAGTGGCATCGGTCCGACCGCTCCCTCGTCACCCGGTTGTTGCTCGCCCACCGCGATCGCGTCTACCTCCTCACACAACTCCTGCAGAAGTTCGGGCAGAGCTGGAGGCGGACGAACGTCGTGCACATCGTGCCGGGGGCGGCCAGCATGTATCGGGTCGAGACGCTCGCTGAGCTCGACCTCGAGGCTCCTGGGCTGGTCATCGAGGACTTCAACATGACGTTCGAGATCCACCGCAAGCAGTTGGGCAGGATCGCGTTCCATCCCACCGTGCGGGCGTACACCCAGGATCCTGACAACTTCCGGGACTACTCGCGCCAGATGCGGCGGTGGTCACTCGGGTTCTGGCAGACGGTGAGACGACACGGCTTCTGGCCGAGCCGTTTCTGCCTCGCTTTGGTCGTCACCATCTTCGAGCTCGTCATGAGCAGCCTCTTCTTCGCCACCCTCCCGCTCGCCTTGCTTGCAGCGGGCATCATGGCGCTGGCCGGCGACGCGCTCCCCTCGATGAGTGGACCGTTGGCGAACATGGCCGACGCTCTCGATCTGCAGCTGCTGTTGCTCGCCGTCGTCCTGCCCGATTACGTGCTGACGGTGTTCGCCGCCGCCGTCCAGCGCCGGCCGCAATACCTGCTGCTCGGCATCGGTTTCCTCCCGCTACGGGTCGTCGATGCCTGTGCTGCGCTGTACACGATGCCGCTCGCCTGGACACGAAGCTCGACGGGTGCATGGCGAAGCCCCACCCGGCGGGCGGTGACATGAGCGGGACGTCACAGCTTCGAGGTGACACCCCCTTGTTAGCTTCACTAGCCGTGGCTCGCCTGAAGCCGAACGAACGTGCCGGCCTTCCGGACCGGGCCTTTGCGTACGTCGACTCGAAGGGCCGGCGCCGCCTGCCGATCCACGACGCCGCCCATGTCCGCAACGCTCTGGCGCGGTTCGGGCAGGTCGATTTCGAGGACGACGCCGCCCGGGAGCTCGCCCGCAAGCGGTTGCTGCAGGCGGCCAAGCGGTTCCGCATCGTGCCGATCGGCTTCATCACGAGCGAGCTCCAGTCGGCGCGGCTCGGCGAGCGGCGGGGCCGCCCGGCTCCCATCCGGCTTCGTCACGATGCTGATGACCGACATCGAAGGCTCGACGGCGCTCGTCCGTAGCCTCGGCGACGGCTACGGCCAGTTGCTCGACGAGGTGTACGTGGCACTGCGCAAGGCGATCGATGAGGCAGGAGGTCACGAGATCGAGGCCCGCGCCGATGAGTTCTTCGCCGTCTTCGCCGCACCCCGGCCCGCCGTCGACGCCGCGATCGCCATCCAGTTGGCGCTGCGTGACCGCGTGCCACGCGATGGGCGCGGAGGTCCGGGTGCGGATCGGGATCCACAGCGGCTATCCGACCTCGACGGCGGACAACTACATCGGCCTCGACGTCAACACGGCATCGCGAATCTGCGCTGCCGGTCACGGCCGGCAGATCGTCGTGTCGGACAACACGAGGGAGAGCGTGAAGGCCACGGCACCCGCCGGGGTCCGGTTCATCGCCCTCGGCGAACACCGTCTGCGCGGCCTTCCCGATCCGGTGCCGCTGTTCCAGATCGGGGCGAAGGGCCTGGCGACACGCTTCCCGCCGCTGCGCATCACGGCCAAGACCTAGCCAGGCCGTTGCGCTAGCCGTCGACGCGGTTCGGCGGCGCGACGGCGGCACGATGGCGGTCGAGACGGGAGAGAGAGAGGGACCATGTCGACTGTTCGTGACTACGCCGCGGAGCGCGACGAGATCAACGCCGTGATCGGGAGGGAGACGGTGCCGAAGATGTTCCTGCGCACCGCGGGCGCCCACCCCGACGTCGTTGCGGTGCGGCGGATGGCAGGTGACGCGCCCGACTCCTGGGAGGAGACGACGTACGGAGCGCTGCGGGAACAGGTCGCAGCCGTCGCCGGCGGGTTGCAGGCGGCGGGTCTCGCACCGGGCCAGCGGATCGTGCTGATGATGCGCAACCGGCCCGAGTTCCACGTCGTCGACCTGGCCGCCACGTTCCTGCGGGCGACGCCGATCTCGATCTACAACTCCTCGTCGCCGGAGGAGCTGCAGTACCTCGTCCACCACTCCGAGTCGGTGATCGCCGTGGTGGAGGACACCGGATTCCTCGAGCGGTTCCTCAAGGTGCGCGACGAGCTGCCGCACCTGGAGCGGATCTTCGTCATCGAGCCGCCGGAGCTGTCGCCCGACGACGTGCAGCCGTACGACGAGCTGCGGTCGGCGGCGCCGGCCGACCTCGACGCGCTCGCCGCGGCCACGGAACCAGCCGATCTCGCCACCGTCATCTACACGTCGGGGACCACCGGTCCGCCGAAGGGCGTGATGCTCACCCAGCACAACGTCGCCCACACGTGCGAGCAGCTGACCCGCTGCTACGACTGGGCGCTCGGCGAGGAGCGGGGCGTCGGGCTCCGGGTGATCTCGTACCTGCCGATGGCCCACATCGCGGAGCGCCTGTCCTCGCACTACAACGGTCTGCGCCTCGGGTTCACGGTCACGTGCTGCCCCGATCCGACGCAGATCGCCACGTACGCCCGCGAGGTGCATCCCGAGGTGATGTTCGGCGTGCCGCGGGTGTGGGAGAAGGTGTACCTCGGCATCAACGCCGCGCTCGGTGCCGACGAGGAGAAGAAGCAGAAGTTCGACGAGGCGATGGCGGCGGCGTTGCCGATCATGGAAGCTCGGCGGGCCGGCTCGGTCACCGAGGAGCAGCAGGCGACGTGGGACTTCCTCGACGCCGTCGCGTTCTCGGTCGTCCGCGGATTGATCGGGCTCGATTCGCTGCGCCTCGGCATCACCGGGGCGGCGCCGATCCCGCGCCACATCCTCGAGTGGTTCAACGCGCTCGGCGTGCCGTTGAGCGAGATCTACGGCATGAGCGAGACGACCGGGCCGATGACGTGGGAGGCGCACCCTGACCGCATCAAGCCGGGGACCGTCGGCCCGGGCATCCCCGGCTGTGAGGTCGTGATCGCCGACGACGGCGAAGTCATCTGCCGCGGCGACAACATCTTCCAGGGTTACCTCAAGTCGCCCGCACAGACGGCGGACGCGCTGATCGATGGATGGCTCCACTCCGGCGACATCGGCGAGATGGACGAGGACGGCTTCCTCAAGATCGTCGACCGCAAGAAGGAGCTCATCATCACGTCCGGTGGGAAGAACATCTCACCGGCCAACCTCGAGGCGGCGTTGAAGACGATTCCCTTGGTCGGGCAGGCCTGCACGATCGGAGACAACCGCAAGTTCGTGTCCGCGTTGCTCGTGCTCGATCCGGACTCCGCGGCGCTGTGGGCGAAGTCCAACGGCATGGACGGGGTACCGCTCGCCGAGCTGGCCGGGCGGGAGGAGGTCATCGCCGAGATCCAGGCTGGCGTCGACAAGGTCAACCGTCAGTTCGCGCAGGTCGAGCAGATCAAGAAGTTCACGCTGATCGGCGAGGAGTGGATGCCCGACTCCGACGTGCTGACCCCAACCTCCAAGCTCAAGCGCCGAGGTGTCCACGCGAGGTACGCGTCGGAGATCGAGGCGATGTATGCGTAGGCGCCGCCGCCTAATTCGCTGACCGCTCGCTCACGAAGTCCTAGCGTTCCTCCGCCGGGCGGGCACCGGCCTTGACGCACTTGGAGGGAGCGCGATGAGACGGGCGACATGGGAGTGGGGCAAGCAAACGGCGCCGTTCTCGGCGCTCGACGACGCCGCCAAGCCGGCGGCGTTCGTCGTCGAGCAGATCAGCGACAAGGAGTTCGCGATCCCCAAGGGCCTGGGATTCCGGTACAACCCGCCCGAGCAGGACTTCATCACGGTCACTCGTGAGACGCTGCCGTCCACGGACTTCGCGTCGATCCCGCGCTACATGTCCTGGCTGGTCAGCCGCCATGGACGCCACACACCAGCGGCGCTCGTGCACGACCAACTCGTCAAGGACGGCATCTCGTTCGAGGAGCGCCAGCGGGCCGACCGGTGCTTCGTCGAGATGATGGATGCGACCCAGGTGCCGTTCGTGCTCAGCCGCGTGATGGGCACGGCTGTCTCGCTGGCGACACGTTGGCGGGGACCGTTGCTGGCGAAGGTCGGGATCGTGCTGTGGGGGCTGCTCGCCGCCGTCGGCATCGCTGCGCTGATCGTCGGGCTGATCACGCTGACGCCGTGGCTGATCGCGCTCTCCTTGCTGCTGCCGGCGCTCGGAGGCCTGCTGTGGGGTCGTCAGTTCGTGGCCGGTGTCGTCGGCGGATACGCGCTTCCGGTCATCGCCGCACCGGCCGTCGCCGCGCTGCTCGGCTACTGGGTCTACTGGTTGATCGAGATGACGGTGCGCGGCATGCGGTCGCTGTTCCACCACAACGCCGACAAGGAGCTGCCGACCCCGATCGGCTACCAGGGTCGCTAGCACGATCCTCGAACTGGGTGGCGACGGTCTCAAACCGCGATCTGGGTGGTCTCAGTCCCAGATTCGAGACCACGACCACCCAGATGGTGGAGCGGCGTGCGGGCCGTTCCAACTGGGTGGCGACGGTCTCAAACCGCGATCTGGGTGGTCTCAGTCCCAGATTCGAGACCACGACCACCCAGAAGCGAGGGCCGTCGCTCGTTCTGACCCTGACGCGACAGACTGCTAGCTGCCGCTGCCGTACGGGCGGGTGATGATCTCCATCCAGTGCCCGTCCGGGCTGAAGAAGTACGTGCCGCGACCATCGTCGTGGTGGTTGATCTCACCCTTGCGCTGTGCCGCGGGGTCGGCGTAGTAGTCGATGCCCCGCTCCACGATCCGGGCGAAAATCGCGTCGAACTCGTCCTCGGTGATCAGGAACGCGTAGTGCTGCGCGGTGAACTCGTCGTTGCCGCCGATATCGCCGTCGTGGAAGTCGAGGTTGACGCCGTTGCCCGTCGTCACCTGCCAGAACGGCCCATATCGCTCGGGCTTGTCGAGGCCGAGCACCTCGGCGAGCCAGGTGGCACCGGCGGCGCCGTCACGTGACGAGATGATCGTGTGATTCAAATCGACGGCCATGGAACCAGTCTGCCGTCAGCGCTCGCCGAGCGCGTACGCGAGGGCTCGGCGCGTGACGTCAGCTGAGCGGCCGTCGGCGATGGCCAGGAGCGCGGCCCGCCACGCCGCCACCATGACGGACGACGCCGCCCGCCGGCTCTCCGGCAGGACCGTCGCGATCGTCGCCGCGAATCGATCGTCGGCACCGGCCGGATGCGGCTCGCCGACGATCCGGCAGCAGCTGAAGTGGACGGCGGCGTCCAGCCCGGTGCGCAGCGCGCCGATCGCAGAGCGGCGACTCCTCCCGCCGACGGCGAGCGCTCCCTGCATGCGCTCGTCGATGCGCTTCTCCAGATCCTCCCGTAGCAGCGCGTACAGGCCGAGCTTCGAGCCGAAGTGGTGGTACAGGGCACCAGTCGTGACGCCGGCGTTCGCCGCGATCTCGGTGACGCTGGCGAGCTCGTAGCCGTGTTGCTCGAAGAGCTGGAGCGATGACTCGAGCAACCTGTGTTGTGCGGATCCAGGTATCGGCACCCAGCCCCGCATCATCGTCGCACCAACATAACAGCTTGCTGCGATTCCGTAACTCATTTACGATCGTCGACATGCGTCTGACGTTCCTGTACCACCCGGTCGACGACCTGCCCAAGGCGATCGCCTTCTACCGCGACCAATTCGGATTGGACGAGGCGTGGCGGGAGGGCGATGACACCGTGGCGTTCAAGCTGCCGGACTCGGAGATCGAGCTGATGCTGGACCGCATCAACGAGTCGTCCGGCGCGGCATACGAGCGCGGCGCGTTCTTCATGGTCGACGACCTCGGCGCGTGGATCGACGCCCATCCGGATGTCACCTGGGTCGCGGAGCCGTTCGACATCCCTGGTGGTCGGGCCGCCACGCTGCACGATCCGTCCGGCAACGCCCTCCACCTCTTCGATCAGTCGACCGCGGAGCAAGCAACCGGGTGAGCCGCCCGGGCTGCCTGGTGGCGGCAGTGCTACCCGGATCGCCGGTTCCGGGCGCAGACTGTGGGCGCTGTGCGCCGCTCCCAGGAGGACCCGATGACCACCGACACCACGATCGACGTCATGCCGGACGGGCCGCCCGCACCGGACGCGCCGTTCGGAACGGTGTTCGGACCGGCGATGGCCGTCTCCCGCTTCGACGGCGCGCGCTGGTCGGCCCCGTCAGTCGTGTCGTCGAACGAGCTTGCCCTGCACCCCGGTGCCCACGCGCTGCACTACGGAAGTGCCTGCTTCGAAGGGCTCAAGGCCCATCGGCACCCTGACGGGAGGGTTGTCGCCTTCCGGGCCGACCGCCACACCGAGCGGCTACGCCAGAGCGCCGAGCGGCTCCATCTGCCCGTCCCCCCGACCGACCTCGTCGAGACACTCCTCGACAGCGCGATCGACGCCAACGAGGCGGTCGCGCCTGTTCCGCCGGGATCGCTGTACCTGCGCCCGACGCTGCTCGGGACCGACATCACGATCGGCTCCGCCGCGGCGCCGAGTCTGTCGGCGATCCTCTACGTGCTGGCCTGCCCGGTGGGCGACTACCTGCCGCCGCGGCCGCTGACGCTCGTCGTCGAGACCGAGACCCCGCGCACCACGCCGCAGTTCGGCGTCGTCAAGGCGGGCGCCAACTATGCGATGGCGCTGTCGCCGATCATGGAGGCGCGAGAGCAGTGGGACGCCGACCAGGTGCTGTTCGCACCGGGCGGCCGTCTCGAGGAGACCGGCGCGTCGAACGTGCTGCTGCTCGACGGTCACCACGTGCTCACGCCGGAGCTGACCGACGCCTACCTCCACGGCGTGACGCGCGACTCGCTGCTGCAGCTTGCCGGCCGTCGTGGGTGGCAGGTCGAGGAGCGCCACATCACGGTGGACGAGTGCCTGGAGTGGATCGCCCGGCCGACAGCCGAGCTGGCGCTGTCCGGTACGGCGGCGGTCGTGGCCACGGTCGGGACGCTGATCGTCGACGGTGTCTCCCACACGGTGGGCACACCCGGCGAGGCGCCGCGCACCGGCGAACTACGGAACGCGCTGATCGACATCCAGACCGGACGCGTCGCCTTCGACTGGTGACGCGCTCACGCCTCGTACGACCATGACGCGGCGGCTTGCTGGTACGGCTCGACGGGCGTCGGCGCGTCGCGCTCGGTCTTGACGTCGAGGAGATAGGGACCGTCGGCTTCCGCGGCCCGCTGCAGCGCAGGACCGAGCTCGTCCGGCGTGCGGACGGTCTCGGCGGGGCACGACAGCGCCCGGGCGAACGCCGCCCAGTCGTGATCGACGACCGTCGTGAGAGCGTCCGGCAGCTGACCGAGCCGGTGCGCCCGCAGCCAGACATTTCCCAGCGAGCCGTTGTTGCTGACGAGGAAGATGACCCGCAACCCGTACCGCGCCGCGGTCTGCACCTCCATGCCGTGCATCTGCATGCAACCGTCCCCCGTGAAGACGGCGACGGGTTGGCCGGGCCGGGCGGCCGCAGCACCGATGCCGGCGCCGATGGCCCAGCCCATCGGACCGAGTGTGGCGGCCGTGATGAACTGGCGCGGCCCGTAGCTGTCCCAGTAGTGGACGGTGAACGCTCGATGCGCCCCGCTGTCGCAGACGGCGATCGTGTCCCGCGGCAGCGCATTGCGAGCTTCCCGGACGAGGCGGGCGGGGTGGATCGGCACCTGGTCGCTCGTCGTGTTCTCGAGATCGAGGTAGCGGGACTGCTGCTGGATCGGCCGCAGCCACTCCGCCCGCTCGTCGACACCGTCGGCCAGCAGGCTCGTCGCCACGTCGTCCTTGGCCAACCAGCGCACGAGCGCGGCCGGATGGCCGTGCACGAAGCGGATCGCCGCCGAGGCCACGGTCACCGGCACGGCGCTGGTGTCGATGGTCAGCGTGCCGCAGCGCGGTCGCAGGCGGTCCGTCCAGTGCATCGACTGGCGTTGGTTGAACGCCGAGCCGAGGGCGACGAGGAGATCGGGCTGGCCGTCGAGCAAGGCGGTCGTGGCGCGGTTGGAACCGGCGTAGCCGAACACGCCGAGTGACAGCGGATGGTCTTCCGGGAAGGCTCCCTTCGCCAGCTGCGTCGTGGCCACCGGTAGCTGGAAGCGCTCGGCGAGTGCGATGAGCGCCGGCGCATCCTTCGCGTCGTCGACGTCGTAGCCGGCGAGCAGCACGATCCGTCGCGGCCGTTCTGCAGCGAGCGCGGTCAGCGCCGCTTGCGTCGCGTCGATGTCGAGTGGCCGTCCCGAGCGGAGGTCGACGCCGACGGCCGTCGGCTCGACGTCGATCTCGCCGGTTTGCACATCTCGTGGCAGCGAGAGATGGACGGGGGCGCGCATCCCGTCGAACATCCGCCGAATCGCTCCGGCGTAGGCGTGGTGCAGCAGCCGGATGTCCGGGACGCTGAATGACTCCGCCGTGACCGGGCGCACGATCGCGTCGTCGTCGAACGTGCCGGCGCTGGCGTCTTGGAAGAAGCCGAGCCCCTCGACGTGCGTCGCCACCTCGCCGCTCAGGACGAGCATTGGGACGCCGTCGGTTCGCGCCGCCGAGATCGCCGTGACGGTGTTCGTCAGTCCCGGACCGCCGATGACGAGGCACGCCCCGAAGCGCCCGGAGGCGCGGGCGTAGCCGTCAGCGGCGAAGGCCGCACCACCCTCCTGGGCAGTGACGATCGGCGTCAGCTCGGGGACCTCCTGCAGTGCCGGATAGAAGGGATCGACCAGACCGCCAGGGACCATGAACAGGTGGTCGACGCCGTCGGCGACGATCGAGCGCAGGAGGAACTCGGTGCCCTTCACGGGGCGTTCAGCGAGCGCGTCAGCGCGTTCTGCCGCGACTGGCCGGTGCCGGAGCGTGGCGGCCCTGCCACCAGCGCCAGAGGGCGGTGACGATCAACGCGCCAATGAACGAGCCGATCAGTCCACTCGGCCGGATCCGTATGCCGTCACCGGCGATGAGGCTGCCGAGCAGTCCGCCGACGAACGAGCCGATGAGACCGGCGGCGAGGGCGAGCCCCCAGTCGATGCCGGGGCCCGAGCGGCCCAGCACCAACTGCGCGGCGGCACCGACGACGAGGCCGAGCAGGATGATGGCCAGGATCAACACGTCGAGGGACGGTAGCCCCGGCGGCCGTCGACAGGCGGTTCTGTGTGGGTTTTCGTACCGGAAACGGACCCGAAACTTCGTCAGAACCGGAAAGGGCGACTTGACCGGGGTTTGTTTGTCAACTAAACAAACAATCAGTGGCGACGCCGGAAGATGCTCGACGCACCAACCGCAGTCTGCTCCTGGGGACCTTGCACCGGGGTGGCCCGATCTCGCGCGGATCTGGCAAAGATCACCGGGCTGACCCGGGCCACCGTGTCGGCGGTCGTGCGGGAGCTGCTCGATGACGGGATCGTCGAGGAGCTCGGCCTCAGCGAAGCGGGTGGCGTCGGCAAGCCGGCGACGCTCGTCGGGATCGACGCCGACGGTCGCCACATCGTCTGCCTCGACGTCTCGGAGCCGGCGCAGTTCGTCGGCGCCATCGTCAACCTCGATGGCAAGGTGGTGGCCCGCCGCACGTATGCGCGCAAGGCGAAGACGGGTCGCGCCGCACTGACGCTCGTCCGCAGGATCTGCGGTGAGCTCGTCGCCGATGCCGAGCGCCCACTGCTCGGCGTTGGCGTGGCAACGCCAGGCATCGTCAACGGCCAGGGCGCCGTGACCACCGCTGCTCACCTTTCGTGGTCCGACGTCCCGCTCGCTGCCACGTTGGCCACGGACCTCGGCCTGCCCGTGGCGGTGATCAACGACGCCAACGCGGCCGCCCTCGCCGAGCTGACCTTCGGGCCGCGCCACCACGGCGGCGAGGCACCCAACCTGATCTGTGTGCGCGTCGACGAGGGCGTCGGCGCCGGTCTCGTGCTCGACGGGCGGCTGTATGCCGGTTCCTCCTATGCCGCCGGCGAGATCGGGCACGTCGTCGTCGACCCCGACGGCGCGACGTGTGCCTGCGGCAAGCGCGGCTGCCTGGAGACGGAGGTCTCCGAACCGCTGCTCGATCGCCTCCTCGGCGCCGAGTCGGCCGACGAGACGGCCATCCTCACGCGCGCTGGTGAGCACCTCGGGACGGCGCTGGCCACCGTGCTCAGCGCCCTGGACGTCGCCGACGTCGTGCTCTCCGGCTCCGATCCCGTCACGACCGAGACGTTCCGTGCCGCTGCCGTGCGATCGATCGCCGCCCGCACGATGCCCGTGCTGTCGGACCGCCTCGTCGTGCGCCCGAGCACGTTCGGTTACGACGACGGCGTCGTCGGCGCAGCTGCCTTGATCCTCGACCAGGAGCTGGGGCTCCGATGAATCACCACACATCCACGAAGGGGGACTCGTGAACACAACACGTCCGGTACGGATATTGGCGATACTCGCCGCCCTTGGCCTGGTGGCCAGCGCCTGCGGTGGGGACGACGACGACGGCGCGGCGGAATCGAGCGAGACGACCGCAGGCGGCACCGACGCCGCCCCGGCGACCACGGCCGGGGAGGAGGACAGCGGAGGCGGCGGTGAGTCGATCCGGCTGTGGTTGAACGGGACGGACACGCCCGACGAGCTCGTCGACTACGCGATCGCAGAGTTCGCCAAGATCCACCCGGACGTCCAGGTGGAGCTGGAGCGCCAGCAGTGGACCGGGATCGTGGAGAAGCTGACGACGGCACTGTCAGGCAGCGATGCACCCGACATCGTCGAGTTCGGCAACACACAAGCCCAGACGTTCGAGGCCGCCGGTGCGGTCATCGACCTCACGGACCGGGCGGAGGAGCTCGGGGGCGACGACTTCCTGCAGAGCTTGCTGGAGGCCGGGACCTACGACGGCTCGCTGTACGCCGTGCCGTACTACGCAGGGGCCCGCGTCGTGATCTATCGCAAGGACCTCTTCGAGGAAGCCGGCATCGAGATCCCGACCACCCTCGAGGAGTGGCTGGCCGCCGGCGTGGCGCTGAAGGAGGCCAACGCCGATGTGCCCAACTTCTCCGGGATCTACCTGCCGGGCCGCAACTGGCACGGCATGCTCCCCTTGATCTGGGACGCCGGCGGTGACATCGCCGTCAAGGAGGGCGACGAGTGGGTCGGCACGCTCGACACTCCCGAGTCGATCGCCGGGCTCGAGTTCTTCAAGGAGGTCTTCGATGGCGCCAACGCGGCACCCGCCGACGCCGACGACGCCAACGACTACCTGGCCTTCTGCGCCGGCGAGGTCGGCATGATGCCGGCGCCGGGCTGGAAGCCGGGCCAGATCATCAATGAGGACGACGGCTGCCCGGACATGGAGGAGCAGATCGGCGTGTTCCCGCTGCCTGGCTCGACGGCTGGCACGACGTCGCCGGTGTTCCTCGGCGGCTCCAACCTCGGCATCCCGACGAACAGCGAGAACCAGGATCTGGCGTACGAACTGCTCAAGATCCTCGTCTCCGCCGGGTACCAGCGGCAGATCGCTGAGGCCGGTCTGATCCCGGCGCTGAAGTCCGAGCTGGCGTCCGTCACGGGGAGCGAGGCTGCCGTCGCGCAGGCGACGGCCGCAGAGAACAGCCGCTTCGTGCCGACCAGCGAGCATTGGGCTGACGTCGAGGCGGCCAACGTCCTCCCTGACATGCTGGTGGAGATCGCCCAGGGTGGCGACATCGCAGCGGCCGCAGCGAACGCCGACGCGGCGATCGAAGCGGCGCTCAACGGCTGACAACTGAGGCTGACAACCGAACGAGCACAGGGGACGAGGGCAGCGCCGATGGTCATCGCCACCACGGCGACGTCGGCCGAGCTGAGGGGCTTGGCCGACGACGACGACGAGTCCGGCGGCGCGCCGCCGGTTCCGCGGCCGCCGCGCTCGGCGCTGCCCTACGTCCTCCTGGTGCCGGCGATCATCATCCTGGCGCTGATGCTCGGCTACCCGCTGGTGCGGCTGGGCATCATGTCGGCGCAGGAGTACGGCCTGCCCCAGGTCTTCGGGCGGCCAGCTCCATGGGTCGGTCTGGACAACTTCCAGACCATCATCAACGACTCGTACTTCTGGACCGTGCTGTGGCGGACGCTGATCTTCTGCGCCGTCACGGTGGCCCTGACGATGGTGCTCGGGGTGCTGATCGCGCTGCTCCTCGAGGCGCTCGGTCGCGTGATGCGCCTGATCGTGTCGGCGTCGCTGATCGTCGCGTGGGCGATCCCCCCGCTCACCGCGACGATCGTCTGGCAGTGGATGTTCGACACGCAGTACGGCATCGTCAACTGGGCGTTGGGGAAGCAGGGCGAGAGCTTCTTCGCCGACCAACTGACCTTCTTCGCGATCGCCGCCCTCATCGTCGTGTGGATGGGGATTCCGTTCGTGGCGTTCACGGTGTACGCAGGGTTGACCCAGATCCCGCTCGAGCTGATGGAGGCGGCGCGGATGGACGGCGCCAACTTCCCGAACCGCTTCCGCTACATCGCCTATCCGGCGATCAAGCCGATCCTGCTGATCCTCACGTCGCTGTCGGTGCTGTGGGACTTCCGGGTGTTCACCCAGATCTACGTGCTTCAGAAGGCTGGTGGCGTCACGCGGGACACCAACCTGCTCGGTGTTTACGCGTACCGCATCTCGATCGGCGAGAACGACTACGGCATCGGCGCGGCGATCGCCATCGTGATGGTGATCATCACCGTGCTGCTGACGCTGACGTACCTGCGGGCGATGATGCGCGTGGAGGACGCATGACGGAGCGCCGCGGCCACCGCATCGCCATCAACGCCGCCGGTGTCGTGGTCGCGCTGATCGCCCTGTTCCCGGTGTACTGGATGGTGCTGACGTCGTTCCGCCCGGGACAGGAGCTGCGCACATCGACACCGTCGTTCCTGCCGACCAGCGTGACGCTCGACAACTACCGGCGCGTCTTCGAGCGGGAGTACTTCTGGACGGCGATGAAGAACAGCGCGTTGGTCACGATGATCGTGGTCGCCGCGGCGTTGGTCGTCGCCTTCCTCGCTGCCGTCGCGCTGGCGCGGTTCCGCTTCCGTGGGCGCACGTCGTTCCTCGTCGCAGTGATCCTCATCCAGATGATCCCGGCCGAGGCGTTGATCATCTCGCTGTTCCAGATCCTCGACGGCGCACAGTTGACCAACCGCATCATCGGGCTGGCCCTGACCTACCTGGTCTTCGTTCTGCCGTTCACGATCTGGACGCTGCGCGGCTTCGTCGGCGGCGTCCCGCTGGAGCTCGAGGAGGCCGCCCGAGTCGACGGCGCCAGTCGCTTCGGGGCGTTCATGCGGATCACGCTCCCGCTCGTCGCGCCCGGCCTCGTGGCGACCGGGATCTTCGCCTTCATCCAGTCGTGGAACGAGTTCATCTTCGCCCTCGTCATCATGAACCGACCCGAGAACCAGACCGGTCCGGTGTGGCTGCAGGCCTTCAACGAGGGAGCGCGAGGAACCGACTGGGGTGGCGTGATGGCCGGCTCGACGCTGATGGCGGTCCCGGTGATCGTCTTCTTCCTGATCGTGCAGCACCGCGTCACCGCCGGCCTCGCCGCGGGCGCCGTGAAAGGCTGACCAGTGGCGGTGACCCAGCGGGCCGTGTCGGACACGAGCCCGGAGCAACTCGACGTCGAGCAGCGAGCGACGGTCGGCGTCGACGTCGGCGGCACCACCACGACCGCGGTGCGTTTCGCGCCCGGCGAGCACGCCGTCGCTGCGGTTGCGACGGCACCGACGCCGCAGGGCGCTCAGGCCATCGTCCACGTCGTCGGGCGGCTCGTCGCTGACGTCGCCGACGGTGCGGCAGAACCGATCGGTGTCGGCATGCCCGGTCGAGTCGACGTCGCCACCGGGATCGTCAGCTCGGCCGTCAACCTCGGCATCACAGAGCCGGTGGAAGTCGCCGCCATGCTTGCTGACCGCGTCGGTCGGATCGTGCACGTCGAGAACGACGTCAACGCCGCGGCGCTCGGTGCCTTCGCTCACCTCCGATGCCCGCCGTCCTCGTCGCTGGCCTACGTCAACGTGGGCACCGGCATCGCCGCCGGCTACGTCCTCCAGGGCCAGCTCTGGCGCGGCGCAACGGGGGGTGCCGGCGAGATCGGCCACGTGCCGATGCGCGACGGTGGCCCGGCGTGCCACTGCGGGCAGGACGGCTGCGCAGAGGCGATCGGCTCTGGGCGCGCCGCACGAGGTGGTCCCCGCGCGAGGCAGGACGTCCTCGCCGCCACGGCGTGGGCGGTACAACTGTGTGCGATGGCACTGGATGTCGACGTCGTGGTCGTCGGCGGTGGCATGACACGACCGCCGGACGCGTTCCTGATCGAGCTGCAGGAGGTGCTCACCGCGCGCGCCGAGGCGTCGCCGATGTTGGCCGCGCTGGGTTTCGCTGATCGTGTCGCCGTCGCGCCTGCCGACGTGCCGCTGGGCAACCTCGGTGCGGCGCTGGCCGCCGACCGCCACCAGGCTGTGTCGTGACGGTTGCTGTCGTCAACGGATCCGTCGTCACACCGGCCGGCGTTGTGGCGGACGGCTACGTGCTGCTCGATGGTGGCGTCGTCACCGCCGTCGGCAGCGGAGCTCCCCAGGAGCAGGCACAGACGATCGATGCCGCCGGCGGGTGGATCGCGCCTGGCTTCATCGATGTCCAGATCAACGGCGGCCACGGCATCGACCTCACGACGCAACCGGAGCGGATCGGTGAGCTTGGCGCGTTCCTCGTCCGCTACGGCGTGACGGCCTTCGTGCCGACGATCATCACGTGCCCACCCGAGTCCCGGGAGACGGCGCTGGAGGCGTGGCGGAAGCGCCACGACCAGGCAGGTGCGGCGGTGCCCCTCGGCGTGCACTTCGAGGGCCCGATGCTGTCGCCAGCGCGACGAGGCGCCCATCCCGAGTCGATGCTCGTGGCGGCGTCGACGGATGTGGTCGCCGGCTGGAGCCCAGCGTCAGGCGTGGTGCTGGCCACCGTGGCGCCGGAGCTGCCCGGAGCGCCGGCCGTCATCGAAGAGCTCACCGGGCGCGGCGTCGTCGTCTCGCTCGGCCACACCGACGCGTCGGCCGAGCAGTTCGCCGCCGGGCTCGCCGCCGGCGCGACGTACGTCACGCACCTGTTCAACGCGATGCGGCCGTTCAACCACCGTGACCCAGGTCCGATCGCGGCCACGCTCGCCGACGGCACGGTGGTCGCCGGGTTGATCTGCGACGGCATCCACGTCGACCCGGTCGCCGTACGGATGGCGTGGCGGGCGCTCGGGCCGGCTCGGCTGAACCTCGTCACCGACGCCGTCGAGGTGCTCGGCGTCGATCCGGGAGGCACGAGCCGGATCGGCAGCGTCGACGTCACGGTCGACGCGGCCGGTGTGCGGACGGCGGACGGCGTCCTGGCCGGCAGCAACCTCGCGCTCGACCAAGCAGTCCGCAACCTCGTCGAGTTCACGGGCTGCCCGGTCGTCGAGGCGCTCGCCACCGTCACGTCGACCCCCGCCGACCTCCTCCACCTCCCCGATCGGGGACGGCTGGTGGAGGGTGGGCGTGCTGACGTGACCGTCCTCGACTCGTCGCTCAACGTGGCGGCGACGATCGTGAGCGGCGAGCTGGCCTGGAGCTCCTGAAGTTGGAAGTCGTCATCACGCCATCGGCGGACGAAGCGGGCCGGCTCGTTGCCGACGTGATCGTCCGAGTGCTGAAGGAGCGACCGGACGCCGTGATCGGCCTGGCGACCGGCAGCTCACCGCTGCCCACGTACGCCGCGCTGGTCGAAGAACATCGGGCCAGCGCAGTGAGCTTCGCGCGGGCCGAGCGCGGTGCTGCTCGACGAGTACGTCGGGCTCCCGCCCGATCACCCGCAGACATACCGGGCATTCATCCGCCAACAGTTCACGAGCCACGTCGACCTCGAGCCCGACAGGTTGTTCGGCCCCGACGTGTGGGCCGACGATCTCGAGGCGGCGTGCCGTCAATACGAACAGCTCCTCGCTGATCTCGGTGGGGTCGACGTGCAGCTGCTCGGCATCGGGTCTGACGGGCACATCGGGTTCAACGAGCCCGGATCGTCGTTGGCGTCGCGCACGCGCATCAAGACGTTGACCGCCGCGACGCGCGCCGACAACGCACGGTTCTTCGCGTCGTTGGACCAGGTGCCACGTCATGTCGTGACGCAGGGCCTCGCCTCCATCGGTGCCGCCCGCCATGTGGTGCTCATCGCATCTGGCGCGGCGAAGGCGGCACCGGTGGCGAGAGCCGTGGAAGGTCCGGTGGCTGCACGTTGCCCCGCATCGGTGCTGCAGCTGCACCCTCACGCGACCGTCGTCGTCGACGAGGCGGCGGCTGCCGAGCTGGAGCTGGCGGACTACTACCGCGAGACCTACGCCGGCAAGCCGGCCTGGCAGCACCTGTGACGCTGCGTCTCGACAGCACGTACATCCCGGCCAGCCGAGCGCCGGGGGCGATGCACCTCCGGCTGGTCAACCTCGGGCCGATCCCCTTGCGTGACTTCCGCCTGGCGGTGACGTCGGTCGTTCCGCTGACGCCACCGAGTGACGGCAGCACGACGCTCGTCGCCCGCATCTCGGGATGGCACCAGCTCGCCCCTCCCGACGGGTTCGAGCTCCCGCCCGGCGCGATCTGGGAGCTCGATCCATTGATCTGCGGGCACCGCCCAGCGCATGCCAACGATGGCCCAGCCAGTGCCTACGTCGTGCAGGCGGACGGCTCGACGCGCGCCGTGCGCCTCGGCGCGACCGACCAGGGATCGCGCCCGCGCGTCGGGGCAGAGGCGCCACCCGCGCTGTCGCTCGTCGAACGAGACGGTGTGGCAGCCGCAGCGTGGGCCGCGGCGGCGACGTGCGAGCAGCGCGTCCATCCCCGCGACGCGGTGGTGTTGTCGTCGGAGGGCGATGCGGTCTCGGTCGTCATCGCCGAAGGTCTCGCGCCCGAGCAGTACGAGGTGACCGAACAAGGCGAGCAGTTCCTCGTGCGGGCGGGATCACGCACGGCGTTGCAGTGGGCGTTGCTCGCGATGGCCCGGCACCGGCGCGGCGAGCTCGACATGATCGACGGTCGCCACGAGCCGTGCCGCGGATGGCGGGGACTGCACGTCGACGTGGCCCGGCAGTTCGTCCCGGCCGCTGATGTCGAGTGGCTGATCGAGGTAGCGGCGTGGCACCGCCTCAACCGCTTGCACTTGCACCTCACGGACGACGAGGGATGGCGCCTCCCCGTGCCCGATTATCCGGGGCTGACGGACGTCGCGGCGTGGCGAGGCGATGGATGCGCAGTGCCGCCGTTGCTCGGCTCCGGCGCCGATCCCACGGGCGGCTGGTACTCGAGCGGGACGATCGCAAGGTGGGTCGACCGAGCTGCGGAGCTGGGGATCGACGTGGTGCCGGAGGTCGACCTCCCTGGTCACTGCTTCGCCGCGCTGGCGGCCCTCCCCGAACTGCGCGACCCCGACGATGCGTCCGGCGCGGTGAGCGTGCAGCACTTCGCCGGCAACGTCCTCAACCCGGGAGTCGGGCCGACGTGGCCATTCCTCGAGGCGGTGTTCGGCGAGCTGGCCGACCGCTTCCCGTCGCCGTGGCTGCACCTCGGCGGCGACGAGGTGCCGCGAGGGGCATGGTTGCGCTCGCCCGCTGCGCAGCGGTGGGCCGACGAGCGGGGGATCGCCGGCACCGATGCGATCGCCGCGTCGTTCCTCCGCCAGGTCATCGACCTCGTGCGGACCTCGACCGGGCGCCAGGTCGGTGTGTGGCAGGAGGCCGCCGAGGGCGGCGCGCTGGATCCGGGTGCCGGGTACGTCGTGGCCTGGAAGTCCGTCGACGACGTCCGCCGGCTCGTGTCGGCCGGCCACCAGGTCGTCGCCGCGCCGGCGCCGTGGTACTACCTCGACCACGCCGCCGACGACGACTGGTGGTCGCCGGGGGCGAGCTGGGCGGGCCACGCGTCCTTGGGTGACGTCGCAGGGTTCGACGTGACCGCCGGCTGGTCGCCAGGGGAGCGCGCCGAACTGCTCGGCATCCAAGCCTGCCTGTGGACCGAACACGTCCACGACCTCGCCACCCTCCGCCGCCTCCTCCTCCCGCGCCTCACCCCCATCGCCGACGCCGCCTGGACGTGCGAAAACCGGTTTTGAATCCCGGTCAAGCTCGTTTTCGAGAGCGGATCTTCCAGAGAATCGAGGATGACGTCTGCCGCCGTACGATCGCCGGCCATGCGAGTACACCGGGTGGTGACGGGACACGACGCTGCCGCCAAGGCCGCTGGCAGGGCACATGGAGCCCGACGCGCCCGGAATGCACACGACGGCGACGATCGACTTCGAGGTGGTGCTCGACGGTGAGATCTGGCTCGAGCTCGACGACGGCGTCGAGGTCCACCTGCGACCGGGTGACACCGTCGTCCAGAACGGCACGCGCCATGCGTGGCGCAACCACGGCGACACGACGGCGCGCCTCGCCGTCTTCATCGTCGGCGCCCACCACGAGCGCGTCGGGTGATCAGGTTCGCTCGTCGCCCTGACCCGGGGAGATGACGGTCCGGTAGAGCATCGTGGCGAGCCAGCGCTCGTAGCGCTTGACGGACCATCCGAGGTCGGTGGTGAGGGAGAGGAAGACCTCGGGGCTGTAGAGCACGTAGAGCGTGCCGATCGTGTTCTCCAGATCGTCTCGCGGTTGGCCGGGGCCGACGAGCAGCTGCGCTGCGGCGACCATGTCGGCACGACGCTGCTTGGTGATGGCCTTGGCGGTGGCGGCGAACTCGGGATCGACGGCCGCTGCCTCGCGGAGCACCTTCATGATCGGTGCGAGACGACGGCTGATCTGCGTGGAGATGGCGGCGTCGAGCTCCGCCCGGCGGCGTGGGTCGTGTTCGTCGACGATGGCCTGAATCTCGGGCCGGTCGGCCGAGTTGACGGGTGGTCCGTCGCCAGTCACCGCGGACTCGAGCACCTGTCGTAGGAGCTCGCGCTTGTTGCCGAACACTGCGTACACGGTCTGCACCGCGACGCCGGCCTCGTCCGCGACCGCCTGGATCGTGACTGCCACGTAGCCGTTCGTCGAGAACAGTCGGAGCGCGGCATCGAGGATCGACGTCCTCGTGGCCCTGGCCTGCGCTTCGCGCTTTGCGGACACATACGTCCTCTTGACAGATTGCGGCATACCGTTAGAGTACAGCTCTAGCCAATAGAGTGCATCACTATCGAAAGGAACGCGGGCATGGGATACGCCACGATCATGGAGTTCGACGTCGATCTCGACACCCACCGCAAGATCATCGAGGCGGTCGGTGACGACCCGATCGCAGGGCTCATCGTCCACGCCGCAACTCCGTCCGATGCCGGGATCCGGAGCATCGACGTCTGGGAGTCGAAGGACCACTCCGATCGCTTCTTCGGCGAGCGGCTCATGCCCGCGATGGCGGCTCTCGACATTGCGGGCGGCCCGCCAGTGAGCTTCGAGGAGTTCGACCTTCCCGTCGTCGTGCGCGGCTGACAGGGCACGTACTGATCGCTCAAGCGAGGCGTCGAGCGATCCCGGGGTAGTCGACGACCATGGCGTCGGAGTCGCAGCGGATGTCGGCGGTGAAGGAACCGTCGCCGCTCTCGAAGCGGACACTCAGCTCGCCGCCGTCGGTGCCGAGCAGCGTGTAGTGCTGGGGGTCGATGCTGACGGTCAGCGACGGCACGCTCACCCATGCCATCAGGAACGAACCGATCGTGCCGGGCCGGTCGAGACCGAGACGGCGGATCGGCATCACGTTCGTCAGCGGCGAGTACTGCACGTCGACGTCGAGTACGTCGGGTGGGATCCGGCTTGCGTCGACGGGTTCGTTGGCCGAGGTCGCGATGACTGCCGGCGGAACGTCACCAGTGCTGGTCGCGACCGCGCGCCACATCGCATCGCGCGTCAGGACCAGCGATCGCGACCAGCCGTCACCGGAGGCTGTCAAACCGAGCCGGCGCGTCACCCAATCGGCGTCGACTCGGAGCTCGAGGTCGAGGCGGTACGCCACCGGGTAGGTGCCGAACGCCGTCGATGTCGCTACCAGGCCGCCGTCGCCGATGTTGACTGCCGCGTGCTCCATGCCGAGTGGATCGTCCTTCATCCACAGGAGGCTGCGAGGTCTCGTCATGAACGCAGGCTGTCACGCGACCTGGACGGCGGGCGGCCAGCCTCGGCGTGGCACAGTGCCGCCGTGCCCGTCGCCCGCCGAGCCGTCGTGCTGTTCGTCCCGCAACCCACCGCTGCTCTCATCGACGACATCCGCAGACGGTGGGACCCCGTGATGCTCGGACGCATCGACGCCCACGTCACGCTCGTCCATGACGTCGTCGAAGCCGACGCTGCCGACCGGCTGGTCCAGGAAGCGGCCACCGCGACCGCGCCGCTCGAGGTCACCCTGACGACGGCGCGCTGCTGGACACGTGCGGCCAACGGGGTCTACCTCGACATCGACGACCCCACCGGCGCCATCGAGGCCCTGCATGCACGGCTGTCTCCGCTGGAGTCGCCGGCGTGGGCTCGCGCCGGGTTCCGCCCCCACGTGACGCTCGTCCACGGTCGCACCGTCGACCCGGACCTCGCCGAGCCGGCGTGGTCGGCGCTGTGCGACGCCACGTTCGGGTGGACGGTCCGCCTCGGCACCCTCGACGTCATCGAGCTCGACGAAGCGACGGGCTGGAGCTCAGTGCTGCGGCTGCCGCTCGCCGACGATGCGGCGACGAGCCGCGGTCGAGCGGCGGCTCGATAGCAGCCGCGTCGTACAGTCGGGAGGTGGCCGGCGCCCCGTATCACATCGGCTTCGGCGAGGACGACCTTCCGGACGGCACGACCATCGCCCTCCTCAGTGGCGATCCCGCCCGCTCCGAGCTGATTGCCACCAAGCACCTTCGCGATGGCAGTCTGCTCGCCCGCAACCGTGGACTCGATGCGTTCCAAGCTCGACTGCCGGGCGGCGCGCCCGTGGTGTGCGCGACGAGCGGGATGGGTGCACCGACGATGAGCGTCGTCGTCAACGAGCTCGTGCAGGTCGGCATCCGCACAGTCATCCGCATCGGCACCTCGGGCTCGATCCGTGACGACGTCCGAGCCGGGTCCGTCGTCATCGCTTCCGGCGCGCTGACCAACCAAGGCGCAGCCGACGACATCGCTCCGCCGCAGTTCCCGGCCGTCGCCGATCCGTTCCTGACGGTCGCCCTTGCCGGCGTCGCCGACGACCTCGGCATCGAGCGCCATGTCGGCGTCGTCGCGTCGACGGACACGTTCTTCGAGGGCCAGGAGCGCTCGGCGTCGTCGGCCAATCAGCGCCTCCTGCGGCGACTGCACGGGATGATCGACGAGTACCACGACCTGGGCGTGCTGAGCTTCGAGATGGAGGCCGGCACGTTGTTCAAGATGGGCTGTGTCTACGGCTTCGCTGCTGGCTGCGTGCTGGCGATCATCGCCGAGCGGACCGACGCCGAACACATCCACCACCACGTCAAGGACGCCGCCGTCGATCGAGCCGTCGCCGTCGCCATCGCAGGCGCCGACGCATGGTCGAGACGGCCTGCGCCCTGAGGGCGGTCAGGGGGCGGTGCGGGCGGTGGCGCTGCCGTTGTCGGTGCGGATCGTGATCGACCGGGGGCTTGCTGGATCCTCGAGCACGTCGTCGGTCTCGCTCCCGTTGTCCGACTGCACGTCGATTCGGTAGGCCTCGCCGTCGTCGGGCACGACGACCTCGACCGAACCGTTGTCCGTCGTCGCCACGACGGTGGTCGGTGCCTCCGTGAACTCGAGGGTGACGCTTCCGTTGTCGGAGTCGACGGTCACCGATTGCGACCGCAGGTCGAACCCCTCGACGCGACCGTTGTCGGTCGACGCCCTGACCGTCCCGCGCAACCCGGTCAGCTCGACGGAGCCGTTGTCGGCGTTGACGTCCACCACCCCGGTCATGCCCGTGACGTCCACCGACCCGCTGTCGGCACGCACGACGAGGGCGAGGTCTCGGGGCACCTGCAGCTCGTAGCTGACCCCGCACCAATCGGACCCGAAGTTCGGGCACGTCGCCCGTAGCTCGAGCACGTCGCCGACCACTTCCTGGCGCTCGCCGGTCGCCCGCAGCCCTTCGCTGATCTCCGCCCGCACGACCACCTCGTCGCCGTCGGTGGCGACGACCCGCACGGAGCCTCCGTCGTTGCCGATGTCGACCGTCGCCAGGCCGGCGGACGGATAGGTGTTGATCTCGGTGCGTTCCTCGTGCGACAGGATCGACACCACCTCGTAGGCCCCCCACGTCAAGGCGCCGACGAAGAGCACTCCGCCGAAGACCAACCACAAGGTCCGCACGCCGCGGCTGCGGCGGGGTGGCGGTGGTTGTCGCACCGCCGGCGACACGGGTGCTGCCCCGGAGGGCGGCGGCAATGGTGACTCAATCATCTTCAGCTCCTCACCCATTGCAGGACCGCCAGCACGCGACGGTGGTCATCTTCGGCCGGGGGCAGGTCGAGCTTGGTGAAGATGTTGGTCACGTGCTTCTCCACGGCCTTGTCGGTCACGACGAGTTGTCTGGCGATCGCGGGGTTGGACCGGCCCTCAGCCATCAGCGCCAGGACCTCTCGCTCGCGCGGCGTGAGCCGCTCGAGTGGGTCGCGTCGCCTCGCTCGGGCCAGCAATTGCGACACGACCTCCGGGTCGAGTGCCGTCCCGCCGTCACCGATCTGGCGCACGGCCGCCAGGAACTCGGCGACGTCGGCGACCCGGTCCTTCAGCAGGTACCCGACGGCGCGTGTCTCGTCTGCCAGCAGGTCGGTGGCGTAGCGCTCCTCGACGTACTGCGACAGCACGAGGATGCCGACCTTGGGCCACCGTTGGCGGATGGCGATGGCCGCCCGCAATCCGTCATCGGTGTGCGTGGGCGGCATCCGCACGTCGATGATGCACAGGTCCGGTTGGTGCCGCTCGACGGCGGTCATCAACTCGTCGGCGGCTCCGACGGTGGCGACGACCTCCTCACCGGCGTCGGCCAGGATGCGCGTCAGCCCAGCCCGCAGCAGCACCGAGTCCTCGGCGATCAGGACGCGCATGGCAGCTCCACCGAGATCGTCGTCGGGCCGCCCGGGGGACTGATGACGTACATCGTCCCGCCGAGGCCGGCGACGCGGTCGCGCAGGCCGACCAGACCGGAGCCGTTCGCTTCGGCCGCGCCGCCGACACCGTCGTCGCGCACCTCGACCACCAGACGGCTGCCGGCGCGGGCGATCGCGACGTGGGCACGCGTCGCCATGGCATGGCGAGCGACGTTCGCCAACGCCTCGTTGACGACGAAGTAGGCGGCGCTCTCCACGGCCGGTGAGGGCCGCTCTGCGACCTGGACGTCGAGCGACACGGGGATCGGGGACCGGGCGACGACGGCGGACAGCGCGGCGTCGAGCCCGCGGTCCTCCAGGATCACCGGATGGATCCCGCGCACGAGGTCGCGGATGTCCTTCAGCGCAGCCTTGGCCTCCTCGTGGGCATCGGCGACCATCGCTCGGCCGGCCTCCGTGTCGTCGTGCTCGAGCTTGTCCCGCGCCGCGCCCAGGTTGGCGGCCAGCGCCACGAGGCGCTGCTGGGCGCCGTCGTGCAGATCGCGCTCGATGCGGCGACGCTCCGACTCTGCGCTGTCGACGGCAGCCGTGCGGCTCGTCTCGAGCCGGTTGACCTCCGCAGCGTGCTCCTGGCCCGCCGACGGCCCCAGCAGGGCGCGAGCCAGCGCCAGCTCGGTGCGGGCGACGCCGATCGTCACCCACGGAGCCACCAACACGAGCCCCACGACGCCGACCAGTGCGGCAAGCCACGCGCCCGGTCCGGGGTGCAGCTCGAAGAAGTAGAACTTCGCCGATTCGCCGGGCAGCTCGTCGACCACGACGGGCAAGAGCAGCATGGCGATCGACCCACCCCACGCGGCGACCGTGAGCACGAAGCCGAGAACGGCGACGGGGAATCGGGCAATGTGGTGGGCGATCTCCTTCCACCGCGTGCCACTGCGGACCCGCTGCCACAGTCGAGAGAACCAACCGCCCGGCGCGAACGGTGGGATCGGGTCGGCGATCTCGACGTCCATGAACGCCGACACACGCGAGCGCTCGATCTTGCCGAGACCTCGAGACACGACGAACAGCAGCCACGCGATGGGGATGGCGAACAGGAATGTGAAGACCAGTCCGACCGTCAGCGACAGCAGGGCGATGATCACGGCGAATGTGATCGCCGCCACCGGCAGGGCGGTCAGGTTGTACCCGGCACGACGAAACAGCGTGACGGGGTGGCGCCAGGGGCGCAGTGGGTTGAACATCGCTCGGCTCACGTTAGGAAACTCCTGCTCCATCACTCGGCGGCGATCGCCTGCAACACATCGAGTCGGGCCGCTCGCCGAGCCGGCCGCAGCGCAGCCAGGACGCCCGCTGCGGCGGCCAGCACCAGCACGACGCCGAGTGCCCCGACCGGAGCATCGAACACGCCGAAGCCCTCCTGGGCGTTGACGGCGCGCACGAGCCCCCAACCGAGGAACGTGCCGACGGCGAGGCCGCCGAGCGTGCCGAAGACGGCCACGATCACCGACTCCCAGCGCACCGTCGCCCGCAGCTGCGCCCGGCTCTGACCGACCGCCCGCAGCAGACCGAGCTCACGGCGCCGCTCGTGGATCGACAGCGACAGCGTGTTGCCGATGCCCAACAGGGCGATCAGCACGGCGATGCCGAGCATGCCGTAGACGAACGTCAGCATCTGGTCGACCTCGTTGCCGACGAAGTCGAGGTACTCGTCGCGGGTCATCGACTCGGGTGCCGAGAGCTGTGCAGTGACCGCATCCACGGCGCCCGCACCGGTCTCCTCGTCGACGCCAGGGGCGAGATCGATGAAGACGACGACGTCCCCACGACCGCGCGTGCGGCGCCCAATCCTCGCTCGTGATGAACAGATCCTCGACCGTGGTGCGCTCGGCGTAGACGGCGGCGACCGACAGATCGACGGTGGCACCGTCGACGAACGTCATCGGGATCGAAGCGCCGATTGCGAGGTCGTGCGATTCGGCGTACTGCTCGCTGATGGCGACCTGCCCGGGTGTCATGTTGCGGACCGATCCCGCCGTCACGCCGACGTCGAGCAGCTCGGTGAGCGCGGTCGGGTCGGCAGCCGTTGCGTCGGCGGTGGAGCCGTCGACGCTGGCGGTGACGAGCGACAGTCCGGTCGCCGACGTGACCTCTGGTCTGGCCTCGATGGCGGCGGCCAGTTCCGGCGGGAGACCGGCGCCGCTGAAACCGTCCTGCTGGACGATCAGATCACCGGCGAACTGGTCGTCGACGATCTCGTCGAACGACGCCTTGATCGAGCTGCCGAACGTCGTGAACAGGGCGACGACGGCGGTGCCGACCATCAGCGCCGAGGCGCTCCCGGCGATCCGGCGTGGATTGCGCATGGCGTTGCGGCGGGCCAGCCGGCCGCTGAACGTCGGCGCCACCGAGCCCAGCAGGCCAGCCGCCGGGCGGGCGACCACGGGGCCGAGCACGACTGCGCCGACGACGACCGCCAGTGCACCGAGCGCGGCCCGGCTCACGGCGCCGTCGCTGCCGATGATCGTGGCGGTGGCGACGGCCAGGACGCCGGCGATCGTGATGACGACGCCGGCGACGGCGCGTACCCGGCTGGCAGCCGAGCGGTCGACGGCGACGTCGCGCAGCGCGGCGAGCGGGGCGACCTTCGAGGCGCCGACCGCCGGGGCGAGACTGGCCACCAGCGTCGTGACGATGCCGACGGCCGCCGCGATCACCATCGCGTCCGCCCCGATGACGAGCCCACCGGGAAGGTCGAGACCTGAGCCTGAGAGCATCGCATCAAGGCCGGTGGCGAGCCCGAGGCCGACGCCCAGTCCGATGGCCGAGGCGACCACGCCGACGACGAGTGCCTCGACGGCGACAGCCAGGAGGACCTGGCGTCGGGATGCACCCATCGCCCGCAGCAGTGCCGACTCCCGGGTGCGCTGCGCCACGAGGATCGAGAACGTGTTGTGGATGCTGAAGGCGGCGACTCCAAGTGCAATCCCGGCGAAGAAAAGGAGGATCACCTCGAACATGCCGAGGAAGTCCGACTCGATGTCGGCCTCCTGCTCGGCCGTCAGCTCTTGTTGGGTCAGCGCTTCGATGCGGGCCGGCACCAGCTGGGCGATCTCGTCGCGCAACGTTGTCGGGTTGACCCCGTCCTCGACGGCGACGAGCACGCTCGAGATCGCGTCGGGGCGGTCGAGCAAGAGGTCGCGGGCAGCGTCGAGCGTGAACGCCGTGTAGGTCGTCGGGCCGAGGCTGTCGACGTCGCCGAACGTGGCGATGCCGGCGATCGTCACCTCCACCGGGTCGGGTGTGAGCACCGTCGTGCGGTCGCCGACGGCAAGGTCGCCACGCTCGGCCGAGCCGCGGTCGATGACGACCTCGTCGTCGGCAGTAGGGGCCCGACCCTCGGCCAGTCGATAGGGGTTGAGGTCTGGATCCTCGATCCAGTTGGCACCGGTCGTCGGTGGACCGTCGCCGCCGATCCGGGCGCCGTCGGCGCCGATGATCGTGGCGGTTCCTTCGATCGAGGGCACGGCGACGGCGACGCCATCGACGGCGGCGACCGTGTCGACCACGCCGGCGGGGATGGTGTCACGGACCTTGGTCTCGTCGGAGCCGATGACGGTGCTGCTGCGCACGACGACGTCGGTACCGGCGTTGGCCTCGGTGAAGGCACGGTTGAAGCCGGCACGCATGGAGTCGGCGAGGACGAGTGTGGCGGCGAGGAAGGCGACGCCGAGCACGACGGCGGTGCACGTGCCGAGGAGGCGTCGTTTGCGGGCCCAGATGCCGGCGAGGGTGACGGTCATCATGACGGATCCCCTGG
The DNA here is from genome assembly GCA_963774125.1 of uncultured Acidimicrobiia bacterium. GTDB lineage: Bacteria > Actinomycetota > Acidimicrobiia > Acidimicrobiales > Ilumatobacteraceae > JALZMG01. Next base: position 270,376 of record CAVZDR010000005.1, on the reverse strand, counting down.
GCTAAATGGTCGACCTCCCGAGTTCAGAGGCGAAGACCCGGTTCGGCACGACGGGCGCTCCAGCGCCTTCGTCGGCCGCATCATTGACGTCATCCGGTCGAGGATTCGATCGGGCGTGGGGGCCGCCATCGTGTCGACGAGGCGACCGTCCTCGAGGAACAGCACGGTGTCGGCATGGCTGGCGGCGACGGCGTCGTGGGTGACCATGACGATGGTCTGGCCGAACTCGTCGACGGCGGTGCGCAGGAAGGCGAGGATCTCGCCACCCGCACGCGTGTCGAGGTTGCCCGTCGGCTCGTCGGCGAAGATCAGGTCGGGCCGGGAAGCCAAGGCGCGGGCGACGGCGACGCGCTGTTGCTGGCCACCGGAGAGCTCGCTCGGGCGGTGGGACAGACGGTCGCCGAGGCCGACGGTCTCGACGACCGTGCGCAGCCATGCTCGGTCGGGACGGCGGCCGGCCAGGGCCAGCGGCAGCGTGATGTTCTCCTTGGCGTCGAGCGTCGGCAGCAGGTTGTACGCCTGGAAGACGAACCCGACCCGCTCCCTGCGGAGGCGGGTCAGCTCGCGGTCGGACAAGGTCCCGAGGTCGACGTCGCCGATGAAGGAGCGGCCGGACGTGAGCGTGTCGAGGCCGGCCAGGCAGTGCATCAACGTGCTCTTGCCGGATCCTGACGGACCCATCACGGCCGTGAAGCGCTCCGCCGGGAGGCCGACGGTGACGGCGTCGAGGGCGCGGACAGCGGTGTCGCCGCGTCCGTAGTCCTTCGTGGCGAGCTCGGTACGGGCGGCGAGGGGAACCGGCGCCACCCAGGCCGGCAGCGACTCGGGGGCTGGGAGCTGCGGCGAACGAGTCGCGATGGGGGCAAGCGAAGTCATGGTCCCAGCGTGCGGGAACGGCGACCCGGTGGCGATGGCGCAGGCCGGTGTCTCCGAAGGGGGGTTGTCCCCACCATGGGGAATTCTCGAGATCGCCGCAATCCACCCAGGCGGCTGGACCGAATGGTCCAACGTGAGGTTCGACATCGAGGACTACAAGGGCCGCGTCGAGCGGCTCCGGTGGGAGGACCTCGACCTCCAAGGTTTCGCCGTCGACCCCCTGGACGACGAGACGCTGCGGGTCATCGAGTACATGCACGATGTCGAACACCACACCGTGTGCTACCTGCGGGATCTCCTGGTGACCCCCGCGCACAACGACCCGGCCGTGACGACGTTCCTGTCGTGCTGGGCCTTCGAAGAGCTGTGGCATGGCGAGGCCCTCGGAGCTGTCCTGGCAGCTCACGGGCGTCCGGCCGGTGAGGAGCGGATCGGTCAGCTGCGCGAGCGGCTGGGATGGCGCGACCGCATCCGGCCCTTCATCTCGGCGCTCGGCTCATCGGTGGCAGGTGAGCGGCTGGTCGCGCTGCACATGACGTGGGGCGCCGTGAACGAATGGACGACGCAGGGCGGGTACGTGCGGCTGGCCCAGCGGGCCGCCCACCCCGTGCTGAGCGAGTTGGTGCGGCGCATCGCCCGCCAAGAGGGTCGGCACATCGATTTCTACGCCGCCGAGGCGCGGCGGCGGCTGGCTGACAGCCGGGCCGCCCGCCGCCTCGTGCGGTGGTCCCTCGCCCACCTGTGGAGGCCGGTGGGCTCGGGGGTCATGCCTCAGGAGGAGACGGACTTCGTCATCAGGCACCTCTACGGGGGTGCCGACGGGGCGCCGTACGCGGAGCGCATCGATCGACGGATCGACGCGCTTCCCGGCCTGCAAGGGCTCCGCCTGATCACGGGGGCAGTCGGATTGCGGACAGCGACTGTCCCCGCACCTCTCCCCGCGGTCGCCTCGACGGAGGTGGTGGCCGCATAGGGAAACCGGCTGCGCGGGAACCGGAGCGCGTCCGGGTGGGTCCACCAATGGGTCCGCCCGGACGCAAACCCGCCGAGTCGGCAATTCCATCAATCTGTCTTGATTCAATTCTGATTGCTGGATTAGGATCGAAATCGTGACAGCCGTCGTCGAATCCGCGATCGAGGAGGTCCCCCCTCGGTTCGTGCGGCTGCTCTCACATCCGGTGCGGTGGCGGTTGTTGCGCCAACTGGTGCTCAGCGATCGCACCGTCCGCGAGCTGTCCGGGCTCGTCGACGAGCCGCAGAACCTCGTCTCGTACCATCTACGCCATCTGCGCGACGGCGGCGTCGTGGTCGGGCGCCGCAGCTCGGCCGATGGTCGCGACACCTACTACACCGTCGACCTCGCCGCCTGCGAGCGGCAACTGCAAGCGGCCGGTGGGGCGCTGCACCCGGCTCTCCGGCTCGCGTCGTCGCCCCGACCGTCTCGCATCGACGATTCCGGTCATCGCCCGCGGGTGCTGTTCTTGTGCACCGGCAACAGCGCGCGTTCCCAGATCGCGGAGGCCCTGCTCGAGCAACTCTCTGCGGGGACGGTCGAGGCAGTCAGCGCCGGGAGCCACCCCAAGCCGTTGCATCCCGACGCCGTGAGCGTGATGCGCGAGCGAGGCATCGACCTCGGCGGCAATCGGAGCAAGCACCTCGACGAGTTCATCGCGCAGCCCTTCGACCTGGTGGTCACGTTGTGCGATCGCGTTCGCGAGGTCTGCCCCGAGTTCCCGGCGCATCCGCGACACATCCATTGGAGCGTTCCTGATCCGGCACTCGAGACCACGACGGACGGACCCTCGGAACAGGCATTCGAACGAACGGCTGCCGACCTGGAGCGCCGCATCGGCTTTCTGCTCTACCTACTCCCTGAGATCTCGAGGAGGTCCAACCATGAACGATGAGACCGTCAACGTCCGCTACATGGTCGACGACGTCGACGAAGCGATCGCCTTCTACACCAACACGCTTGGGTTCGAAGTGCTCACGAACTTCGCACCCGCCTTCGCCGACGTCCAGCGTGGCAACTTGCGCCTGCTGCTGTCGGGCCCGAAGAGCTCGGCTGGGCGTCCGATGCCGGACGGCGCCAAGCCTGCTCCGGGTGGATGGAACCGCATCCACTTCATCGTCGACGACCTCGACGCCGAGGTCGCACGGCTGCGCGACGGCCGGCGCGCCGTTCCGCAACGACGTCGTGGAAGGGCCCGGCGGCAAGCAGATCCTGCTCCAGGATCCGTCGGGCAACGTCATCGAGCTCTTCGAACCGGCTCCTGCGCCAGCGCGATGAGCCAGTCGGGCAGCCGAACCGGACGACCGCTCTCGTTGATGAGCCCGTGCACCGTGACGCCCGTCGCGGCGGGCGCATTGTCGAGCGTCAGCAGGTACGCCATCTGGAACGTCGTGCGCGTCGCCGACGCCACGACGAGATGCACGTCGACCTCGTCGTCGAAGCGCAACGGCTGGCGGTAGCGCAAGGACGCCTCGAGCACTGCGGCGTTCAGCCCTGCTGCTTGCCACTCCTGGTAGGGGTGATCGAGGTGGCGGAGGTAGGCGACGCGTGCCTCCTCGAGGTACGGGAAGTACCGGCTGTGATGGACGATGCCCATCGTGTCGGTCTCCGCGAAGCGCACCCGGATCTGGTGCGTGAACGGGTACGCCGCGGGGTCAAGAGCCGGTTCTGTCCGTAGAGATCGCCTCACAACCATCGATTTCTACGCACAGAACGGGCAAATTGGCGCGGTGACGCCCGCGATTCGTCGTCTCGAGGCTGCCGGCGTCGCCTTCACGGTGCTGCAGTACGAGCACGACGCAGGTGCCCCGTACGGTGCCGAGGCGGCGGAGCTGCTCGGGTTGGACCCCGAGCAGGTGTTCAAGACGCTGGTCGTCGCCGCTGACGAGGAGCTCGCCGTCGCCATCGTGCCGGTGGTGGGGCAGCTGTCGCTGAAGGCGGCGGCGCGGGCGCTCGGCGCGCGGCGAGTCGAGATGGCCGACGGGGCCGCCGCCCAGCGCGCGACGGGCTACGTCCTCGGCGGAATCAGCCCGTTCGGGCAGCGCAGGCAGCTGCCGACGGTGATCGACGAGACGAGCGAGCTCTACGACGTCGTGTACGTGAGCGCGGGTCGGCGCGGTCTCGAGGTCGGCGTCGCACCCGGCGATCTCGTCCGGTTGCTCGACGCCAGGGTCGCTGACATCGCCGGCTGACAGCCGCTCAGTGAGCGGGGTGGCGCAGCATGGCGTCGATGCGGGCGACTCGCGTGCGAGCCGGGGGATGCGAGGCCGCGATGCGCGCCCGCCACCCGACCGGCCGCTGCCCGCCTCCCATGCTGATGACCCTGCGCAGCGCGGACGCGAGGTGGCGGCCGTAGCCCATCCGCACCGCGCGTCGGTCGGCGTGGAACTCCGAGCGGTGCCCGGCGACGTTGCCGAGTGCGTCCGACGCGTACAGCGCGGCGACGAACGGGAGGGACAAGACGTTGAGCAGGCCGGCGACGAGCTGGCCGAACATCGTCAGGCCGGTCGATCCCTTGGCGAAGACGTTCGTTGCTGCGGTCGCCACGTTCTGCAACCAGAAGCCGATTCCAGCCAGCACGACGACTGGCAGGGACAGCCAGTGGCGAATCGTCAGGGCCACGGTGTGCAGGCCGAGATGGTGGCTCAGCTCGTGGGCGAGGACGCCAGCCAGCTCACGCGGGGGCAGCTCGGACACGGCGAATGACGTGACGACGACCAGGTGACCACCGCACGCAAACGCGTTCAGCTCGTCGCTCGGCAGCACGCGGAGCAGGTAGCGGTCTGCCGGCAGCGAGTTGGCGCTGGCCAGACCCCGCCAGAGCGGAGCGATCCGCGCCAGTTCGTCGGGCGTCGGCCGACGCGCCCCGAACAGCGGGGTCAGCACGAGCGCCTGGATCGGCCGGACGAACAGCAAGACGGCGCCCGCCGCGTACCCGGCGGCGAACCACCAGAACGGCACGTCCCAGACCAACCGCACCAGCAGCCATCCCACGAGGAGGGCGAGCAGGCAGAACGGCGCGATGACGACGACCGGACCGAGCTCGGCGACCGCCGAGGCCTCGAGGTGACGGCTCCGGCGACGTCGCGGCATTCTTCGCGACAGTATGTGCGCGCTCGAGATCGACGCGCTCGATCCTGCGGATCAGTCGTAGGCCGCGGCGGCGAGTGCCGGCTCGGGTCGGATGGCGGTCCGTCGTGCCCGGCGCGTCACAACGGCCCACCGAGCCGCTCGACTCAGGCGCTCGTAGGCCGCCCAAGCGGCGATCCCGGCGAGGATCGTCGCCACGTACGCCCACCCTCGGCCGAGCGCACGAACGAGTGGCGGGAAGACGCTGAAGTGCGTGATGAAGATCCACAGCGTCGCCGCCGCGAGCACTGCGATCGGGCGGATCGCCAATCGTGGGAACGGCACATCACGCACCCAGACGAGGACGACGAGCGCGATGGCGATGAACCACTCGCGTTGCGGAAAGTTGAAGAAGCCGGGGATCGTCCAGAGGCACAGCACCGATGTCAGCGCGCGCTGCCACCAACGGTCCGACTGGTGGATCAGCCAGCCGAGCGCGAAGAACCACGCGATGCCGTGCGTGCGATACCGCAGGTTGTACCAGTCGTCGAGCCATGCCCATTCGAGCCGCAGGCCGAGCAGCGCGACGACGATGGCGAGGGCGAACCAGTACGGGAACCGGCGCTCGAGGCGTCGCACCGCCGGAATCGCCACCAGCAGCGTGACCAGCACCGTCAAGTGGACGAACACCTCGATGAACCAGAAGTGCCATCGCGCATTGCGGTGCGACGCGGGACCGAGGTAGTTGTTGACCAGCAGCAGCGTGCCGGCGCTGTACCAGCCGGCGACGAGGATCCCGCCGGCGGTCCAGAGCACGGCCGGCGCTGCCGTTCGGAGCGCGGTCCGCATCCCGGCCCGGACGCGCTCGGCAGTTCCGGCGATGGGCAGCAGGAAGCGGCTCAGGTTGTATCCGGCCACGGCCAGCATCAGGTGCGCGCCGCCGGGGAAGAAGAGCACGTGCATGTGTGTCGCGACGACGGCGCAGATGGCGACCGAACGCAACGCCAACGTCGTATCGATGCGACCGCCGAAGCGCCTGGAGGCGCCGGCGTGCCGAACCCGGTCCTCACCGCTGAACGACGCGGCCCCGTCGTTGACTTCGAGGTCGGCGACGGAGCGGAGGTGCCAGTCCGATGGGAGGCTCCCGCGCAGTTGTTCCAACCGCAATGAGCACTCGATGTAGCTGAGTGAGTCGCCACCCAGCGAGACGAACGTGCTGGTGGGTTCGATGTCGGGTCGTCCGAGCACCGCGGCGAACACCGCGGCGACTGAACCCGCGCTGCAGTTTCCCCGATCCGGACGGCGACTCAAGGCCTCGCCCCGGCGCTTGACCGCCTCGTAGTCGACCTTCCCGCTCTCGGTGCGGGGCACCGGCCCGGTGGTGTCGACGGCGATCAGTGATCCCGGCAACCCGATCGATTCGCTGACGCGGCGGCTGACGACGGCGGCCGACGCACCGGGCGCGACGACGACGAGACGTTCGTCGTCGCCGCTGACGGCAACCTCCGCATACGCGCGGCCGAGCTCCTGCTCCAACACGTCGAGGTCGACGCGCACACCGAACGGTTTGACGAACCTGGACCGCCGCCCGACGATCTCGAACACACCGTCATCGGCGTGGAAGCGACCGATGTCGCCGGTTGGCAGCTCCGTGAGCGTCGCACCGAGCGCCAGGTCGGCGTCGTTGTTCGCATAGCCGAGCATCACGTTCGACCCGCGGTAGACGAGCTCGCCGACGTCGTCGGGCAGGCCGTCGACCGGCCGCAGCTCGAGGCACCCCCCGGGGATCGGGCGGCCGATCGCGCTCGGGCGACGGCGTGCGATCTCCGGCGGGAGGTACGCCATCCGCGCCGTCGCCTCGGTCTGCCCGTACATCACGTAGAACTTGGCGCCCCAACGCTCGGCCCGGCCGACCCACTGCTCGACGCGGTCGGGCGCCATCCGCCCGCCGGCCTGGGTGATGAAGCGCAACGTCGGCACGTCGAGCCGATCGCGTCCCGCCCGCTCGAGGAGCTCGAACGTGTGCGGCACACCGGCGACGTTCGTCACGCCGTGGATCTGCAGTGCATCGGTGAAGCACGGATCAACCACCGACGCATCAGTCAGCACGACCGATGCGCCTGCCGCCAGGTGCGAGTGCAGCACGGACAGGCCGTAGCAATAGTGCAACGGCAGCGACGTGATCCCGCGGTCATCCGCCGTGAGCTCGAGGTAGCTCCCGATCGCGTGGGCGTTGCTCGACACGTTGCGATCGGAGAGCCGGACGAGCTTGGGCGATCCGGTGGAGCCCGAGGTGCTGAGCAGCAGCGCCAGTTCCGGGTGCAGCGGGCGGGACGGGGCGACACCGAGCTCGACGGCGACGCCCGATGCGTCGGCCCGCACGGTCGCCGCTGGGCGCCACGCCGCAGTCATCCGCTCGACGTGGCTGCCGGCGAGCAACGGGACGTGCCCGGCGGACATCAGTGCCAGGTAGCTGACGACGTACTCGATGGAGTTGGTGCCGGTGAGGAGCACGACGTGACGTCGGTCGAGGCCCAGATCCAGGCCGGCATCCATGTCGACGTCGAGGCCGAGCGCCGTTGCCCGCTCCTCGACGGCGGCGGCCAGCTGGGCGTAGGTCAGCTGGCGTTCGTTCTCGAGCAGCGCCGGGCGCCCGGGATCCGCAGCGCGCAGCAGTTCGCGAACGAACGGCTGCTCCCGGGCGCACGGCACCGGCTGATGTTAAGGGCACCTATCAGGTGGTAGCAAGGCTGCCTGGGGTTCGAGGGTCACCTCGCCAGCGCGCGGGTCACCCAGACGCCTACGGCCTCGGCCAGTTCGTTGGCATCCACTTCGGTCCGTCCGTTGCGCCACGCGTGCGTGAACGAGGACACCGCGCCGAGCACTCCGAGGGCGAGGAGCCCGGGGTCACCGTCGCGGATCGTGCCCTCGCGTTGGCCCGCGGTCACGAGACCGACCACGTCGCGCAGGTACACGGCGCCGCCCTCCCGCAGGAGCTCGGCGTGACTGGCATCGGCCCGTTCGACGTCGAGCAGCGCGAAGTAGCCGGCATGCGCGGCCTGGAAGCGCACACTCGCCTCCGTCCCCTGGCGGATGCGGCTCACGCAGTCCGAGTTCGGGTCCATGGCCTCCGCTTGCGCTCGACGGAGCCGGTGCCGCATGGTCCGCACCAGCTCGGCGAACAGCTCCTGCTTGGTCGGGAAGTACCAGTAGAAGAGCCCCTTGGCGACGCCGGCGCGGCGGCAGATGTCCTCGACTCGAGTCCCTGCGAAGCCGTTGACGGCGAACAGCTCGGCCGCCGCATCGAGCAGCTGCTGCTTGCGCTGTCGACCGTGATCGGTGAGTTGCCGAACGTCCTGCGGCTCACCGGGCAGGGCGCTGGCGGGCACGGCGCCAGTCCACTCGGCCGTTGACCCGCCGGTCAAGTCGCGAGCAACTTGCGTGCGAGCTGGGCCTGTTGGATGCGTCGACGCTGCTAGAAACGCAAGACATGACGACAGACGATGCACCGGCCGCCGCGGCTGCCGTGCTGCCCGGTGCCGAGGAGTGGTCGCACCACGCGCCCGAGGGTGCGGTCGGGTTGTTGGCGCTCCACGGGTTCACCGGCAACCCGTCGTCGATGCGCGGCCTGGCCGAAACCGTGGCGGCGGCCGGCGTCCACGTCGAGCTGCCACGCCTCCCTGGCCACGGCACGACGGTCGAGGACATGATGACGACGAGCTGGTCCGACTGGACCGCCGCCGCTGCGCAGGCCTATGCCGACCTGGCGGAACGTGCCGACCAGATCGTCGTGGCGGGCCTCAGCATGGGCGGGGCGCTCGCCCTGTGGACCGGGCTCCAGCACCCCGACGTGCGTGGTCTCGTGTGCGTCAACCCGGCGACGCAGCCACCGGCGCCGGAGGTGCATGCCATGCTCGAGGAGCTGGTGGCCGGGGGCACTCCGGTCGTCCCCGGGATCGGCAGCGACATCGCCGACCCCGAAGCGCATGAGATCGCCTACGACGGCACACCGGTACGCCAGCTGCTGTCGCTGATCGACGACGGGTTGGCGCCGCTGTCCGCCCGCTATGGCGAGCTGCACGCGCCGTTGCTCCTCTTCACGTCGCACCAGGACCACACCGTCGAACCCAGCCAGAGCGAGTACCTCGCCGCGCACTACGGCGGCCCCGTCGACCATCGATGGCTCGAGCGCAGCTACCACGTCGCCACGCAGGACTTCGATCGCGACGCCATCTTTCTCGCCACGGTCGAGTTCGTGCGCAAGGTCACCGGTTCGGCGTGAGCTCCACCGTGCTGCTGCACGCGTCTGCGTTGCCGGCAGACATCCCGAGCCCGTCCTCGGGCACGCTGACGATCGGCCCGCTGTCGCTCAACGCCTACGGACTGATGATCGCTCTCGGCGTCATCGCCGCGGTGTGGCTGTTCGGTCGGCGGCTCGAGCAGAAGGGCATCGGCACCCGGGACGACGCGAACGCCATCGCCATCTGGGCGGTGCTGGCCGGTGTCATCGGGGCCCGCCTCTACCACGTCATCACGGACTGGTCGCGCTTCGAGGGCCGCTATGGCGACATCGTCAAGATCTGGGAGGGCGGGCTCGGCATCCCGGGAGGCATACTCTTCGGAACCCTCGTCGGTGTGTACTTCATCCGCCGTCGGGGCCTCCCCCTCGGCCCAGCGGTGAACGCCGCCGCCCCTGCATTGCCGCTGGCGCAGGCCATCGGGAGGTGGGGCAACTACTTCAACCAGGAGCTCTTCGGCTCTCCGACCGACCTGCCGTGGGCGTTGGAGGTCGACGACCAGACGGCGCTCGATGCCGGCTATCCGCCGGGTACGACGTTCCATCCGACGTTCCTCTACGAGTCGCTGTGCAACTTCGCGCTGTGTGGACTCCTCCTCTGGATCGACAAGCGCTTCAACCCGGCAGGTGGCCGGCTCTTCGCGATGTACGTGCTCGGCTACGGCATCATCCGCTTCTGGGTCGAAGGTCTGCGCATCGATCCGGCCGACGAGCTCGGCGGGCTGCGCTGGAACCAGTGGGTCGCGCTGGCGTGCGTCGTCGGCGGCGGGCTGTATCTCATCGCGACGCGCGACAAGCCCAAGGAGATCCTCGTGCCCGCCGCGAGCGGGGACGGCTGCGGCAGCGGCCGAGGAGGATGATCTCGAGAGCGAGCTCGTCGAGGCTGAGCTGGTCGAGGGTGAGCTGGTCGAGGACGACAACGGTCCCGCCGAGCGCGTCACGACGACGACGACGACGATGACGATGACGACGACGACGACGACGACGGCGACATCGAGGACGCCGAGATCGTCGAGGACGCGTCCGCATCGGCCGACGACGTCGAGTCGATCTGGGCGGAGACGCCTGCTGATCCGTCCGGCGAGCGCCGGCCGTCCGACGACGACCCGACCTCGACCGGGCGCCGGTAGCGGTGTCGAAGATGTGCAGGCGGTCGGACCGCGGGAGCAGGCTGATCCAGTCGCCAGGAACGTTGGCGCTCAGGCCCTCGGCGCGGGCGACGACTTGCGTCGTGGGCAGCTCGTGTCCACGGTCGACGGTGTCGTCGGAGCAGTAGAGGAACGCCTCCGACCCAAGCTCTTCGACCACGGCGACCGTCACGTCGAGCCCGCCCTCGGAGCCGATCTGCCAGTCCTCGGGGCGCACGCCGATGGTGACCGTGTCCGACGTCAGGGCGGCTCGCTGCTCCGGCGTCAGGGGCACCGTGAGGCTGCCATGCGTGGCACCCTCCTCCGACACCTTCGCCGCCAGCAGGTTCATCGCCGGAGAGCCGATGAACCCGGCGACGAAGAGGTTCACCGGACTGGTGAACAGGTCCTTCGGCGTGGCGACCTGTTGCAGCACGCCCTGGTCGAGCACGGCGACCCGGTCGCCCATCGTCATCGCCTCGACCTGGTCGTGCGTGACGTACACCGTGGTCACGGCGAGCCGGCGCTGCAGCGCGGCGATCTGGCTGCGGGTCTGCACGCGCAGCTTGGCGTCGAGGTTCGACAGCGGCTCGTCCATGAGGAACACCTGCGGCTGGCGCACGATGGCCCGCCCCATGGCGACGCGCTGGCGCTGACCGCCCGACAGCTTGGCGGGCTTGCGGTCGAGGAACTCCTCGAGGTCGAGGAGCTTCGCCGCCTCGCGGACCCGCTCCGCGCGCTCCTTCCGCGGGACCCGTTTGACCTTGAGGTGGAACCCGATGTTCTCGGCGACCGTCATGTGCGGGTACAGCGCGTAGGACTGGAAGACCATCGCGATGTCGCGGTCCTTGGCATGGACGGCCGTGACGTCCCGCTCGCCGATGTAGATCGTGCCCTCGTCGACCGGCTCCAGTCCGGCCAGCATCCGCAGTGTGGTCGACTTCCCGCACCCTGATGGCCCGACGAGGACGAGGAACTCGCCGTCATCGATGTTCAGGTCGAGCGCGTTGACCGCCGGATGGTCCAGACCGCCGTACGTGCGCGTGGCGCCGGTGAACGTCACGGTGGCCATCCGGCGCCAAGAGTAACTGCGGACCTGGTTCTGTCCGTAGAGATGGCCTCACAACGACTGATTACGACGGACAGGATTCGGACGGACAGAACGATCTGAGGGGACCGTAGGCTCCGCCAGGTGTCCGAACGCATCACCACAGCTGAGGTGATCCACGTCGCTCGCCTGGCGCGGCTCGGCCTCACGGACGAGGAGATCGAGCGGACGACGGCTCAGCTCGGCGACATGCTCGACCACTTCGCCGACATCGACGAGCTCGACCTCGACGACGTCGTGCCGATGACGCAGCCGTATCCGCTGATCAACGTCCTGCGCGAGGACGTCGTCCAGCCGGTCCTCGATCGAGACGAGGTGCTGGCCGTCGCACCGGACCCCGTCGACGGGCGCTTCGAGGTGCCCCCGATCATCGGACTGGCCGAATGACCGCTGCACTGACTGCCTCGGAGATCGCTGCTGCGGTGCGGGCGGGCGACCGTCGGGCCGCCGACGTCGTCGAGGAGCACCTGGCGAACATCGCCGCCCGCGAGCAGGAGATCCACGCCTTCAACCTCGTGCTCGCCGATGAGGCTCGCCGCGCCGCAGCTGCTGTCGATGCCGCCGTGGCCGACGGCCGAGACCCCGGACCGCTGGCCGGCGTGCCGGTCGCGCTCAAGGACAACATGGTCACCCGCGGGATCCTGACGACGTGCTCGTCGCGGATCCTCGAGGGCTGGCGTCCGCCCTATGACGCCACGGTCGTCGAGCGGCTGCGCGCCGCCGGTGCCGTGATCATCGGCAAGACCAACCTCGACGAGTTCGCCATGGGCTCGAGCACGGAGAACTCGGCGTTCGGTCCGACCCGCAACCCGCACGACACGTCACGGGTTCCCGGTGGTTCGAGTGGCGGCAGCGCGGCATCCGTCGCCGCCCGATTCGCTGCGGTCGGCCTGGGCAGCGATACGGGCGGATCGATCCGTCAGCCAGCGGCGCTGTGTGGCGTGGTCGGCGTCAAGCCGACCTACGGCGTCGTCAGCCGCTACGGACTCGTGGCGTTCGCCAGCAGCCTCGACCAGATCGGTCCGTTCACCCACACCGTCGCTGACGCCGCGCTGGTCACCGAAGTGATCGGCGGGCACGACCCCAACGACTCGACGTCGATCCCGCAGCCCGCGCCGGCGATCACTCAGACGTTGCGCGACGGCGTCGAGGGTCTGCGCGTCGGGCGCATCACCGACCTCCCGGAGGGCGCCGACGACGACGTGCTGGAGCGCGTCGAAGCGGCGCTCGATGCCCTGACCGATGCCGGCGCCAAGATCGTCGACGTGGAGGTGCCGGCGTTCACGTACGGGTTGACCGCGTACTACCTGATCGCGCCCGCCGAGGCGTCGAGCAACCTGGCCCGCTACGACGGCGTGCGCTACGGGCTGCGGGTGCCGGCCGCGGACACCAATGCCATGTACATGGCGACGCGCGAACGAGGCTTCGGTGACGAGGTCAAGCGGCGCATCATGCTCGGCACGTACGCCCTCTCGGCCGGGTACTACGACGCCTACTACGGCAAGGCGCTGAAGGTCCGACGGCTGATTGCCGACGACTTCGCCAGGGCGTACGAGCATGCCGACGTGCTGATCACGCCGACGTCGCCGAGCGTCGCCTTCCCGCTCGGCGCCAAGACCGCCAACCCGCTGACCATGTACCTCTGCGACACCTACACGATTCCGTCCAACCTGTCCGGCGACCCCGGCATGACGGTGCCGTTCGGCGCGGGCGCCGATGGGCTTCCGGTTGGTGTGCAAGTCCTCGCGCCGACACTGCAGGAGCCGCTGATGTTCCGTGTCGCGCAAGCCCTGGAGGACGCCGCGCCATGACGCGCTCGACGATGACGACCATGCAGGCGACGTCGAGCGACATCACCTACGAGCTCATCGTTGGACTCGAGGTTCATGTCGAGCTCGCCACGGAGACGAAGCTGTTCTCGGGTTCCCCCAACCGGTTCGGCGACGAGCCGAACACCAACATCGACCCGGTCACGCTGGGCCTGCCGGGAGCACTTCCCGTGCTCAACCGCAACGCCGTCGAGCTGGCGATGCGCATCGGGCTGGCGCTGAACTGCCGCATCCAACGGTGCGCCTTCCACCGCAAGAACTACTTCTATCCGGACATGCCCAAGGCGTACCAGATCAGCCAGTACGACGAGCCGCTCAACATCGACGGCTGGCTCGAGCTGCCCGACGGCACGCCGCGTCGGCATCGAGCGGGCCCACCTCGAGGAGGACACCGGCAAGTCGACGCACCTCGGCGGCGCCGGTGGGCGTCTCCACGGCAGTGAGGCGTCACTGATCGACTTCAATCGCGCCGGCGTCCCGCTCGTCGAGATCGTCAGCCGTCCCGACCTGCGCTCGGCCGAGCAGGCCCGCCAGTACGTCAACGAGCTGCGGGGGATACTCGTCGCCATCGGGGCCTCCGACGCCAAGATGGAAGAGGGCTCGATGCGCATCGACGCCAACGTCAGCGTGCACCGACCCGGCGAGCCGCTCGGCACGCGCTGCGAGATCAAGAACGTCAACTCCGTGCGTTCGCTGGGCCGGGCCATCGACTACGAAGCCCGCCGGCAGATCGACATGATCGAGTCGGGTGAGGAAGTGCGTCAGGAGACGCGGCACTGGGATGAGGGCGACGGTCGCACGCACACGATGCGGACGAAGGAGGATGCCGACGACTACCGGTACTTCCTCGAGCCCGACCTCGTGCCGCTCGATCCCGATCAAGCGTGGATCGACCGCGTCCGCGCCGCGCTCCCGATGCTGCCCGCCGACCGCCGGGCTCGGTTGGCGGCCGCCACCGGTGTACCGGCCGACGCCGAAGCGGTCACCGTCGTCGTCGAACGTGGCCAGGATGAGTACGTGCTCGCCGTCGGGGAGACCGGTGGCGACGTGTCGCGGGCGCTCGTCCACGTCAAGGAGGCCTATGCCGAGCAGGGCCCCTCACCGTCCGTGCCTGCCGGCGACCTCGCCGTGCTGACGCGGCTCGAGCGCGACGGTCAGCTGACGGCGACGCAGGCCAAGCAGGTCCTCGCCGAGCTCGTCACCGCCGGGGGAGGGGACGCCGCGGCGATCGCTGCGGCGAAGGGCTTCGAGGCGATGGACGCCACCGTGTTGGATGGACTCGTGGACGACGCCATCCGCGACAACCCGGCTGCGTGGGAGAAGTTCAATGCCGGCGAGGAGAAGGCGATCGGCGCGCTCGTCGGCGCCGTGATGAAGGCGTCGAGAGGTCAGGCCGACGGCGCGGCCGTGACGGCACTGCTGCGCGAACGGCGCAGCTGAGTCCGCCTCTCAGCTGCGCCGGACGCGCCCTGCCAACCCGCCACGTGTTCCCACAGGCGGTGCAGGGCCACCGGGTCGAGCCTGAACTCGGCACCCGGCAGGCCGAGATGGGTCCCTCTACCATCTCGAGCCTCTTCCAACGACGTAATGATCGCCGTCGTGATTGTCGGAACCTCGCGCCGCGGGTCGTCACGCAACGGCTGGTCAACTTCCGCGACCGGCCAGCGGCCCACTACGAGGATCCTGCGATCGGTGACACCGATGAGCACGGGCGCACGGCCCGACGAGCCCTCCCGCACGCCTGGGACGACGGCCCGCAGCTCTTCGGCAATCTCCAGCAGGGCGATCAGGTGTTCGCCCTCCGGTTCGAGGTCGGTGATCTGCCAGTCGTCAGACCATTTGTCCCGTTCTTCCGCCAGCCGGGCTCCGGCGCCCATCGTCGCTCCAAACCTCGAGGCCCGACAAGGCGCGGGCGTACGCAGCTACTCTGCGCAGGCGGGGACGGTCCCCGCATCGGGGAGAGCCCGTGCTCCCACCACAACGATGTCGACCACCGAGCTACGTCCAGCGTCGCTGCCAGGTCGCGGTGATGCCGTTGCCAGCATCGTGACGCTTGCCGCCCACGTCATCGACGGCGAGGGCGGTGGTCTGACGATCGTCGGCGAGCCCGGCATCGGCAAGACGACCGTTCTCGACCGATCCGCGGAGGAGATCGCCTTCGAGTTCCCTGCGGTGCGGGTCATCCGGCTGCGCGGCGTCGAAGCGGAGTTCGAACTGGCCTGGTCATGCCTCGGCGGCTTGCTCGACGGCCTGTTGGGTGGGCTCGACCAGCTTGCCCCGGCACGTGCGGCGGCGCTTCGCGCCGCGCTGGCGATCGAGCGCAGCGCCGAACCCGTCGAGCCGTTCGCCGTGGCCCTGGCGGCACGAGACCTCCTGGTCGACGCCGCGGAGGAGCGGCCGATCATGGTGCTCGTCGACGACATGCGCTGGGTCGACGTCCCCACGCGGCGGGCGCTGTCGTTCATCGCCCGCCGCCTGCAGTTCGACCGGGTGGGGATCGTCTCGGCGCGCCGCGCGGTGACCGACGAGTCGCTCGACACGGGTCCGGTCGTCGAGCTCGACTCGGTCCCCGACGACGTCGCTGACCGGATCCTGCGCGATGCAGGCGTGAGCAGCCCGGTGGCGCGCCGCCAGCTCATCGCCGCCGGCGGTGGCATTCCGCTCGCGCTCGTCGAGGCCGCCAACCTGCTCGACGCCGACCAGCGCGAGGACGCGCCGACCTGCCCGACCCGATGCCGATCGGACCGAGTGGCCAACGCGTCGTGGACCTGCTGCTCGAGCGGCTGCCGACGTCGGCCCGGGCGGCGCTGGTCGTCGCTGCCGCTGACCCCGATGGCGATCTGCTGCGGATCCTGCACACGCTGTCGATACGCGGGCTGTCGGTGACCGACCTCGAGGCCGCCGAGGAGGCCGGCGTGATCACGCTCGACGGCGACCACCTCGCATTCCGCCATCCGCTGATGCGTTCGGCGGCGTATCACGACGCAGCACGCGCTGCAGCGGCGGGCCGCTCACCGCGCCCTCGCCGACGCCCTCCCGGTCGGGTCGACGGCCAGGGCGTGGCACCTGGCGAGAGCGGCGGTCGGCCCGGACGAAGAGGTGGCCAGGGCGCTGGACGAAGCCGCCGCGATCACCGCCCGACGGGGTGCCCCGAGCGTGGCCGGCCGCTCGTGGGAGCTGGCCAGCCGTCTCTCACCGGACAGCCGCGACCGGGTCCGCCGGCTCCGCCTCGCCGCATCTGCAGTCCTCGACGCCGGGATGGCTGGGGCCGCAGGCCACCTGCTCGACCGGGCCGATGAGATCGTCGACGCCGATCCAGGGTCCGACAATCTCGTCGAGCGGATCGGCCGCCGCCAGTTGCGCTGCCGGCTGCCGTTGTCGAGCGGTGGTGCGCCCGAGGCGGCAGCGAGCCTGCGCAAGGCGTCCGCCGAAGTCGCCGGTGAAGCGCCGAGCGTCGCTGTCGACCTGCTGATGGATGCGCTTGCGGCGTACATCCGCTCCGGCGCGATGGCCGACATGGCGAGTGCCATCGAGGACGCGGTGCTGCTGCAGGATCGAGTCGATGACGATCGCGCTCGACGGATCGACGTGATGTTCGGTGCGCTCCTGTACGCCAGGGGCGACCCGGCCGGCGAGCGGCGCCTCGACCGCTACGTCGAGATGACCGGCCCCGATCGACCGGCCGCCGACGCCATGTTCCTGGCCGAGGTGCTGGCGCCGACGTTGGGGTTCCTGCGCCGCTCCGACGATTGCGATGCGCTGCTCGCAGGGTTGGAGGCCGACTTGCGGGCGCGGGGCGCCGTGCGGCCCCTGGTCTCGGTCCTCGGTGCGCAGAGCCTCGCTCACTACAGCCGCTCGTTCCCCGCCACGGTTGCTTCCGGCAACGAGGCCATCCTGCTGGCCGAGAACAACGGCACGCCGGAGCTGGCGTCGCTGGCTGCTGCCGTGCTGGCGCTGTGCTCGGCCGTGATCGGCGACGAGGAGATGAACCGGCGCTCGGCAGCGCTGCTGTCCGACGTCCCCGAGCCCGAACGTCGCGCCCTCGGACCGATTGGCTCGGCCTACCTCGCCTTCAACCTGGGGCGCTTCGAAGAGGCCGATGTGCTGTACCGCAACGTCCTCGAGCTGTCTCCAATCGGCCAGGGCTTCGTGCGCTGGGAGACGGAGTGGATCGAGTGCCTGAGTCGCCTCGACCGGCGCGACGACGCATGCGCGGTGCTCGCCGAGCTGGAGTCGGTCATGACCCCCGAGCTGCTCGTGTACCAGGGCGTCGAGCGGCCCAAGGGCGTGCTCGCGGAGAGCGACGACGAGGCGTTCGACTACTTCGCCAAGGGTCTGGCGGCGGCCGTTCAACAGGACAACCGCTTCGCCGCCGGCCGAGTCGAGCTGGCCTGGGGCGAGCGGTTGCGGCGGGCCCGCCGGCGGGCCGAGGCCCGAGGGCATCTCGAGCAGGCCGTCGAGCTGCTGCGCGCGGTGGGCGCTGCGGTCCCGGCCGAACGGGCCACCCAGGAGCTGCGCGCCGCCGGCGGTGTCGTCGGCGACGCCGCCGGGTCGCACCAGCTGTTGACGCCGCACGAGCTGCAGGTGGCTCGACTGGTCGTCGGTGGCGCGTCGAATCGCGACCTGGCGGCGAAGCTGTTCATCAGCCCACGCACCGTCGAGGCCCACCTCACCGCGATCTTCCGCAAGCTCGGTGTCCGCAACCGCCGCGAGCTTGCCGCTCGCGCCTTGGAAGACCCCGTGCTCCAACCGTGAAACTTCCACGCGTGAGGCCGGCGGCGTCGCTACGTTGGTAGCCCATCATCTTCGAGTTCGGTGACTGTGCGGTCGATCCCGGACGGTTCGAGCTTCGTCGGGGTGGCGTCATGCAGCACGTGGAGCCGCAGGTCTTCGACGTGCTCGTCTACCTGATCCGCAATCGGGATCGGGTCGTCACCAAGGCGGAGTTGCTCGACAACGTCTGGGGAGATCGGTTCGTGAGTGAGTCGGCGCTGGCCAGCCGGCTCAAGTCGGCGCGCCGCGGCGTCGGCGACGACGGTGCTTCCCAGCGGGTCATCCGCACAGTTTTCGGGCGCGGCTACCAGTTCGTCGCTCCGGTCGTCGAGCGCCACGAGACGGGACCGACGCCGGTCATCACGACGGTGCCGACGGCGACGGTGGAAGATGACGTCGGGCCGCTCGAGCAGTCGATCCAGTTCTGTACGGCGTCGGACGGCGCTCGCATCGCCTATGCCACGATGGGCTCGGGCCCGGTGCTCGTCAAGGCCGCCAACTGGTTGACCCACCTCGACTTCGACGGCGAGAGCAACGTGTGGCGGCACTGGCTGTCCGGGCTCGCCCACGGCCGAACGCTCGTCCGCTACGACGAGCGGGGCTGCGGGATGTCGGACTGGAACGTCGACCGGTTCACGTTCGACGACTGGGTCGACGACCTCGAGCTGGTCGTGGACGCCGTCGGGCTCGATCGCTTCCCGCTGCTCGGTGTGTCGCAGGGTGGAGCTGTGGCCATCGCCTTCGCCGCCCGCCATCCGGAGCGGGTGTCGAGGTTGATCCTTGCGAGTTCCTACGCCCGTGGGCGGCTCGTGCGGGCGACGACGGACGAGCAGCGCCGTGAAGCCGCCTTGGACCTCGAGGTGGCGCGCATCGGGTGGGGCCGCGACGATCCGTCCTTCCGCCAGATGTTCACCACGCAGTTCCTGCCCGACGGCACCAGGGAGCAGTGGGAGGACTTCAACGAGCTGCAGCGCCGCACGACGTCGGCCCACAACGCCGTGCGCTTCCTCGAGACGTTCTCCCGGATCGACGTCACGGAGATCGCCCCTGACGTCCGCTGCCCGACGTTGGTCTTGCACAGCCGCGACGACCGCCGCCAGCCGTTCTCGGCTGCTCGCGAGCTTGCGGCGCTCATCCCCGGCGCCCGACTGGTCCCGCTGCAGAGCCGCAACCACATCCTCACCAACCACGAGCCGGCGTGGCCCGTGTTCCTACGCGAGATCGATTCGTTCCTCGACGCGGACGTGCTCCGCACGGCGTAGCGCAGGTTTCTTCAAGAAATCACTCGATCGTCTCCATGACTGGGTGAGCGCGGCGGCGCACACTTGGGATCGTCGGACGCCAGCGTGTTCCGGGCGGGGCGCGTTGGTCGGAGGGCCAGCTCGCGCCGGGCGGGGCGCGCTGGCACCTCCCGAACATCCCGTGTCGCCCCCCGTCACTTCCTGTCAATCACCTCGTTGAGGAGCCAGTTCCCATGTTCAAGCAGCGTTCGCGCGCGCTCGTCGCGCTCGCTGGCCTGGCGCTCGTCGGTGCCCCGGCGCTCGCCGGCTGCAGCGACGAGGACTCGACCGCGGCAGCCAGCGGCGACCGACCGGTCGTCACGTTCACCGCCACCGACACGGCGTTGACCGTGCCGGCGGAGGTCCCGAGCGGCTTCGTCGACATCAACCTGGAGACCGAGCCCGGTGACGTCGACGTCCACCACATCTTCGTGGCGCAACTGCACGATGGCGTGACCGTCGACGACATCCTGAACGGTGACGACGAGGCGTTCTTCACGAAGCTCACGCTGAAGGGCGGCAACGGCTCGATCGCGGCCGGCGAGGACGTGACGATGACGCTCGACCTCGAGCCGGGCAACTACTTCGCGCTCGACAACCCACAGAACGAGAACTCGCCGACGGCGGCCTTCACCGTCGTCGACTCCGGCAGCCCCGGCCAGCGTCCGGAGGCCGAGGGCGTCATCAGCATGGGTCCCGGCATGGTGATCAACGTGCCGGAGGACTTCGACGGCACCGGCACCTGGGAGTTCGTCAATGACGACACCGAGGAAGTTCACGAAGCGGCGCTCGTCAAGCTGACGGCTGGCTCCAGGTCCGACGACCTGGTCGAGTGGTTCGGCGGCGACCACCAGACGCCGCCGCCGATCGACGGGGAGTTCGGCAGCATGGGCGCGCTCGGTCCCGGCCAGCGGGCGTGGATCACGATCGAGCCGGGCGAGCTCGGCGAGTACGTGCTTGTCTGCTTCGTGCCCGGCCGCGACGGCATCCCACACGTCATGAAGGGCATGGTCACGCCCGTGACCATCGGCTGAGATCGGTGCAATGACATGGCTCGCTTCCTGTTCGCCTCGATCCCGATCGAGGGCCACTCCGCCAGCCCGCTGTCCATCATGGACCGCCTGCTGTCCACCGGGCACGACGTCACGTGGCTGTCTGGTGCGGCCTACGCCGGCCGGGCCTCGCGCCTCGGCGTGCGTCACGTCCCGCTCGACCGATGGACCGACCTGTCGAGCTTCGACGACCCGTTCGACGCCTTCCCGCACCTGCGCGGCTTGCGCGGTGCCAAGCTGATCCGGACGGGCTTTCGCGACGTGTTCGTCGCCGAGGCGGCGGGCCAGCTGCACGACATCGAGGCGGTGCTCCAGGACTTCCCCGCCGACGTGATCGTCGCCGACGGGCTCGTGTTCGGCGCTCGTCTCGCAGCCGAACGTCATGGCATCCCGTACGCAGGCATTGGCGACGGTCCGTACGCCATCACCGATCCCGAGGTTCCACCGTTCGGACCGGGCTTGCGGCGCTGGCCGGGCGCGCTCGGCCGGCTGCGCAACCGCGCCCTGTACGCCGTCAGCCGGCGGTTCTTCGCCGACGTGAACGCTGAGCTCACCCGCGTGCGCGTCGAGCACGGCTTCTCGCCGGAGCATGAGTGGGTGTTCGACGACATGGCCGCCGGCGACCTGTACCTGCAGGGCAGCGTCCGGGGCTTCGAGTACCCGATCGAGCAGCTGCCTGCCAACGTCCAGTTCGTCGGCGCGCTGCGTCCGCCGATCCCGGCCGATTGGACGGCACCACCGTGGTGGCGCGACCTGGATGGCTCGTGGCCGGTCGTGCACGTCACCCAGGGCACGATCCGGCCCGATCCGACCGAGCTGTTGCTGCCGACGATGGAGGCGCTCGCCGACGAGGACGTGCTGGTGGTGGCGACGACCGGCGGATGCGATCCCCGTGAGCTCGGACCGTTGCCGCCGAACGCGAGGGCGGAATCGTTCATCCCGTACGAGCTGCTGCTCGCCAGGGCATCGGCGTTCGTCTCCAACGGCGGCTTCATCGGCACGAACCTCGCGCTGCACCACGGCGTTCCCGTGATCCAGGTCGGGCGCACCGAGGAGAAGGCGGAGATCGGCGCACGCATCGAGCACGCAGGTGTCGGGCTGCGCTTCGGACGGCGGCCATCAGCACGACGGCTGCGCGACGCCGTGCACTACGTGCTGACCGACCGGACGGTGCGCGGCAACGTCGAGCACCTCAGCGAGCAGTACCAGCTGCACGACGCGCCGACTGAGGCGGCCGCGTTGCTCGTCGAGCTGGCTTCAGCGCGTGGCGCCGGATCGGGTCTCGCTGGTCAGGACATCGCCGAGCGCAGCACCTTGCCGGCATAGCGGACGGCGTCGAGGTCCCAGCCGTCGGCCGGCATGTTGACGGCGAGCCCGTCGATGCCCATCGCCCGCAGCTCGCCGATCCGCTCGGAGACCGCCGCCTCGTCACCCATGAGGATGCGCGCACTCACGAGGGCGCGTGTCGCCTCGTCGGCGGTCGCCCAGTCGAGCCCGCGTGTGGCGAGGAACTCGTCGCGCTTGCGATCGGCGTCGGCGGCTGATTCGCCCAGCACGAGGCTCCCGAGCGGAGAGACGTGGATCGACGAACGCTCCCGCCCGATGCGGTCGAGGTGCTCGCCGAGTGCAGAGAGCTTGCGCGGGATCTCGTCGAACGAGGCGGTCATGTTCAGCATGTCGGCATGCTGCGCGGCGATGCGGAACGTCACCTTCTCGCCCTGACCGCCGACCATCACGGGTGGCCCGCCTGGGCGCAGCGGCGCCGGCGAGTTGATGGCCTCCACGGTGCGGTAGTGGCGACCCTTGAACGTCGGTCGCTCGTCGCGGAACATCGCCCGGCAGATCTCGATCGCTTCCTCGAGCATCTGCATCCGCTGACCGACCGGCGGGAAGTCGACGCCGAGTGCTTCGTGCTCCACGTCGAACCAGGCCGCGCCGATGCCGAGCAGCGCGCGACCGTGCGAGATGACGTCCAGCGTGCTGACGATCTTGGCCAGGATGGCGGGGTTGCGGTACGTGACGCCGGTGACGAGCGTGCCGAGCATGACCCGCTCGGTCCGGGCAGCGATGGCGGCGAGCAGCGTGTACGCCTCGAACATCTCGTTGGTCGGCGGGCCGAGCAACGGCAGTTGGTAGAAGTGGTCCATCACGAGGACGGCGTCGAAGCCGGACTCCTCGGCGGTCTGGGCGACTGCCGACACCCGGTCGAACAGCTCCTCGCGGGGCACCCCGGGATACGTGAAGTTGGGGATCTGCAGCGCGATGTCGAACATGCCGCGACTGTAACACTGTTCCTGTCGATGATCAATGGTGTCGATGATCGATTCTATTGATGATCAATAGCATCGATGATCGACGATGTCGACTCCTTGCTGTCGTGTCACGTACGCTGTGCGCGCAATGTCCTTCACGCCGGCGGCCTCGCTGACCTACCTCGTCCAGAAGGTCGCCGTGAAGGCGCTGAACGCGTTGGAGGAGTCGCTCGACGATCTCGGGATCACGGCGCGCCACTACATCGTGCTCGGCCTGGCCAGTGATCCCGATCAGCCGTCGCAGGCGGTGATCGCCGGCAAGCTCGGCGTCGACGCCACGGTGCTCGGGCGGATGCTCGACGAGCTCGAGCAGCGCGATCTCGTCGTGCGCCAACGAGCCACCGACGACCGCCGCCGCCACGAGCTGGTCCTCACGAAGGCCGGCCGCGACATCCTCGCAACCGCGGAGGCGCGCCGGCTCGACACGGAACGTCAGTTCTTCGGCCGCCTGTCAGCGGGGGAGCGTCGCGCCTTCGAAGATGCGCTCCGGACGCTGCTGAGCTAGCGAGCGTCGGCCGGGCTCCTCAGTTGGCCGCGGTACGTTGCTGACGGCGGGCCGATCGAGGGAGGCCTCATGGGACGCGCGATCTTGGCGGCGACTGTGGTCACGGTCACGTTGGCGGGCTGCGGTGGAGACGACGATGACTCGGCTTCGGAGGCCTCGGCAGCAGCTTGACGATCTCCCTAACCACCCTTCGGCAGGAGACGACGGCAGTCACGACCGCCCAGCCGTTGACACGACGTCACCACCGACGACTGAGCCGACAACCACGAGAGTGACGACCACAACGCTCCCGCCCACGACGCCGCCACCCACATCGCCACCGACGACGGTGCCTTCGCCGCCACTAGTGTTCGACGGCTCCGGCAACAACGTCATCGACCTCGGCGCGACCATCACGGAGCCCAAGCTCGTGCTCGCCACGAGTCCGCCCCTGGGATGGACTGACTCCACTGACTGGAGCAGGCTCAGATGTCGTCCTCTACGCCGGCGACGGTGGAATCCTCGACTCTGCCAACAGCGGTGACAGCAACTTCGTCGTCTACAGCCATGGAGCTGACACTGATCTCGTCATGAACGAAATCGGTCCCATCACCGGCGCTACGACCCTTGGTGCGGGACCGTCCGTCCTGGAGATCGAATCGGTGGGTGACTGGACCCTCACGGAGCGGCCCTGACGCTTCAGGCCCGGCTTCGACATCACTCCGGGGCCCGAGCGGAGTCCGCCAGACCGTCTCGGCCGACCGCGACATCCTCGCCACCGCCGAGGCGCGCCGGCGCCTCCGTTTCGGTACGGCGTGCACACCTGAACCCTCGCGGGCCGGACGCCGATCACGCAGCGCTTGCCGGTGGTGGTCGTGGCTCGGGCTTGGTGCCGTGAGTGGTGGTGGGTCCTTCGTGGTGGAGGGCGCCGTCGGGTCGGCGCAGGGTGATGGTGCGATCGGGTTTCAGTGTGAGCGTCCAGCCGCCTTCGTGGACGTGGTGGTGGTGGCGCTCACAGATCGGCAACAGATTGTCCAAGTTCGTGGCGCCGAGGTGTTCCCACCACGTGACGTGATGGATCCGGCAGTCCTCGAACCGGACCTGACACCCGGGGAACCCGCAGGACCGGTACATCGCCCGCAACGCCCGCCGCTGTTCGACGGTGGCGAGACGCCGGGTCCGCCCCATGTTCAACGGGACCCCGTCGTGGTCGAGGGTGATCGGGGTGATGGTGGCGTCACAACCCAGGCGGCGGACAGTCTCGACCGGGAGGGGTTGGCCGTCACCGGTCTCGCACACGGTGTGCTCATGCGGTCCGTCGCGCATCGTGTCGTGATCGGTGAGCACGGTGAGATCGGGGACTCGTTGGTCGGTGGTGCGGGCCCCGGTGATCAACCCGACCAGCGCGTCCGCCTTCAAGTGATCGAACTCGACGTCGTCGCCCTGGGCTGCAGCACGCGCCGTGGCGACGGCGGCGTCGAGGACACTGGCGATGCGGGCATCGGTCTCCGGATCCACTTGCAGATGCGTGTGGCACATCCCGGTCACCCGATCCACCCAGCGCCGCACGCAACGCTGCTGGCGCAACCGGGCCATCCGGGACATCCCGTCGTCACGCGACAGGGCCCGGCCCGAGCTTGCTCATCTCCCGCTCGAACGTCTCCACCGGCATCACGATCGCCGATTGCACGACCGCCGACTGCAAGTCCTTCAGCTCGGCCCGGGCGGCGTCATCCAACTCGCCAGCCAGGCGGGCCACGGCGTCGACGTGCCCGGCCGACACCCGCCCGGCCGCCAACGCGTCGTGCACCTCAGACAGCTCGGAACAGACCGAGGCCCGGCGGGCCGCCGCTTCGGCGTCACGCACCGAGCGGCGACCTCCGCCGGTCAACAGGCTCGAGGCCGGCTCACAGGATCCTTCGGCGGCGAGACGAGATGCGTGGACGGCGACGCGCACGTCGAAGGCGTCCAACCAGGCCCGCACCCTCTGCGAACGCTCCACGAGCGACACCAAACCGGCGCTGTCGCAGGTGGCCGGGTCGGCGTCGGCCAACTCGCCGACCAATGCCACGAGCCCGGTCTCGTACATATGTTCAGTATACGTACGTACGTTCTGAAAGTCAGTGATAAGAGGAGAAGTTCGGCTCGGAGAATGACGAGATCAGCCCGCGGTCGCGCAGGTACGACGCGAAGATCGTCTCCGATTGCCCGCGTAGGTCACTCGCCGCCGCATCGAGCGTGACCCGGCCGCGGTTCATCACGAGGATTCGATCGGCGACCGTGATCGCCCGTTGCGCCGCTTGCTCCACGAGCAGCACCGCGAGGCCGTCGTCGGCCTGGGCGCGGATCGCCTGCAGGAGCCGCTCGACCGCCAGCGGCGCGAGGCCGAACGACAGCTCGTCGACGAGCAGGACCCGGGGAGAGCTCGCAAGCGCCCGCGCCAGTGTCAGCATCTGCTGCTCACCCCCCGACAACAGACCGGCCCGGCGGTCGAGCAACGGCCGGAGCTCCGGGAACAGATCGAGCGCCCGCTCCGGCGGACCCTGGCCGACGGCAAGGTTCTCGGCTGCGGTCATGCTCTTGAACACCGAGCGCTCCTCGGGCACGAGGGCCAGCCCTTCTTTCGCTCGGCGGTGCAGTGGCGAGGTCGTCGTGGCTCCCAACCAGCGAACCTCGCCTCCGAGCTTGGACAGGGCGCCGGCGAGCGTCAGCAGTGTCGTCGTCTTCCCCGCGCCGTTCGGGCCGAGCAACGCCACCACCTCGCCGGGCCGCACGGCGACGTCGATCTCCCGCACGGCGACGAGATCTCCGTAGCCGGCGACGAGCGCCCGAGCCTCGATCAGCGGCTCGGCGTCGGAGCTGGACGTCCACGTCACCAAGGCGGGCATCGGCGGCGCGTCGGCGAGAGCGACATCGCCGTCCCCGGTCACTTCGGCGACCGCTGCTGCCTCCGCCGCCTCCTCCTCGTCACGACCCAGGTATGCATCGATCACCCGCTGGTCGGCGCGGATCTCCGCTGGCGTCCCGCTTGCGAGCGTGCGACCGAACTGCAAGACCTCGATGCGGTCCGAGATCGACAGCACGAGTGACACGTCGTGTTCGATCACCAGCACTGCGAGCCCCCACTCGGTGGCAAGCCGCCGGATCAGCTGTCCGAGCTCCGCGGTCTCCAACTCGTCGAGACCCGCGGCCGGCTCGTCGAGCAGCAACACCGATGGCTTCGCGGCGACGGCCCTGGCGATCGCCACGAGCCGCCGCTTGCCGAGCGGGAGCTCGTCCGGTCGGCGCTCCAGCTCGGCCTCCAGTCCGAACTCCTGGACCGCCGCGATCGCCGTGCCGTTCAGCGGACGGTCGCCAGGGCGCACGAGGTCTGTGATGTACGCGCTCACCCGGCGGTCATCGGACGCGGCGCGGAGGTTCTCCAGCACCGTCATGCTCTCGAACAGCTCGAGCGACTGGAACGACCGTCCGACGCCGGCGAGCGCGCGCCGCCGCGGCGACCACCGGCTCACATCCTCGCCATTGACGGCCACCACGCCGCGGCTCGGCGACACGAACCCCGTGACGGCGTCGATGATGGTCGTCTTCCCCGCGCCGTTCGGGCCGATCAGCCCGACGACCTCGCCAGGGCGCACGGCGAGCGAGACGTCGTCGACGGCGACGACGCCTCCGAAGCGGACCGTGAGGTGCTCGACCGTGAGCGCCACCGGCTCCACCGGCTCGCGCTGGACGGCGGGCAGCGGCTCGGGCGCACGCGGCGGACGGGGCCGGCGCCGAATCCGGTGCCAGACCGCCAGGGCGTCCTTCTTGATCAAGCTCGCGAGGCCATTCGGGTCGCGGATGATGATGATCAGCAAGAGGGCCGGGGTGATGATCCGCAGCTGGTTCTCGATGGAGTCGAACAGCGCCATCCCGATCCGGGCACCGAGACCGCCGGGCGCGTTGAGGCCGCCCAGGAACGCGCCGATGACGTAACCGATACCACCGATGACGGCGAGGAGCACGGCGTAGATCGACTGGAACACATCGAAGGACGCAAAGACGACCGTCGGGTTCCGAAAGCCCAGCAGGATGCCGCCAAGCGCGGCGATGGCTGCGGCGAGGCCGAACGCATAGAGCTTCGCCCCCATCACGCTCACGCCGAGCGCTGCTGCCGCCCGCTCGTTCGTGCGCACCGCGATCAACCGGCGGCCGGCGCGTCCACGACGCAGGTTGGCGACCAGCAGGGAGACGATGACGAAGAGGATGAAGGCGATGAAGGCGTACCGGTTCGGGTGGGAGAAGGCGCTGACGTCCCAGCCGAAGATCTCGGTGCGTCCGATCTCGGTGCCGAGCATGCCGCCGGTGCGCTCGCTGTTGAGCAGCACCAGTCCCTCGAGCGCCAGTGCAAGGCCGAGCGTGACGATCGCCAGGTTGACGCCGCGGGTGCGCAGCGCGGGGAGTCCGACGATCAGCCCGATCGGCACCGCGCCGAGCACGCCGAGCGGGACGGCCAGCTCCAAGGGGATGTCGTAGTTGACCATCGATCTGGCGGCGATCCACGTCCCCATGCCGGCGAGGGCGAACTGGGCAAGCGACAGCTGTCCGCAGTAGCCGGTGACGACGACGAGGGAGAGCACGATGAGGCCGACGGCGAACGTACTGGTGAGCGCATCGTTCCACGACGGCGTCAGCACGAACGCGATCAGCACGGCGGAGATGACGACGATCGGCCCGAGGACGCTGACTCGGACCCGGCCGCTGCCGACCTCGGGCGGGCGAGCGGTGACCTCGCCACGCACCGGCAGCGCCCGGCCGCGGAAGACGAGAACGAGCGTTATCACGATGAACGGGACGGCTCGTGACCATCCGGGCGCCGTGACGTAGCGGGACATCTCGGACTCGACGATGCCGATCGCCAGACCGCCGGCCATGGTCCATGCGAACGACGTGAAGCCGCCGACGAGTGCTGCCGCCAGCGCCGGGATCACGAGGTAGGTCAGGTCCGTGACGTGGAGGCCACTGACCGGGACGATGAGGATGGCGGCCGTTCCGGCGAGGACGCCTCCGACGGCCCAGTTGACCGCGGCGATGAGGTCGGGCGAGATCCCCTGCGCCGCCGTCGCCCGCGGGTTCTCCGCCACCGCGGTGGTGGCCAAGCCGAACTTCGTATTGCGGTAGACGACCATGAGGACGGCGGTCAGCGTCAGTGCGATCCCGAGCAGGATGAGCCGGTCCACGCCGATCGCGGCGTCCGGCAGGAGCTCGACGACACCATCCGGGAGGATGCGCGTCGGCACCCTGTAGTTGAACGACCAGACCTCTCCCGCGATGCCGTGCAGCAGCGTGAGGACACCGAGGCTGGCGATCAGCCGAGCAAGGCCCGACGCGTCGCGCAGGTGGCGCATCACGAGCAGGTGAGTCGCCGCGCCGATGAACGCAGCGACGGAGATGGCCACGACCAGCGCCGCCCAGATCGGCCAGCCGGCGGTGTCCTTGAGGTCGTAGAACGTGAAGGCGCTCGTCATGCCGATGGCGCCGTGGGCGAAGTTGAGGACGCCCGACCCGCGGTAGACGAGGACGATGCCGAGGGCCGACAGGCCGTAGATGGCTCCTGCGCCGAGGCCGAGGATGGCGAACCTCAGCGCGTCCATCACGCAGCCCCTCGCGGTGTCGATTGGAAGTCCCTCGATTTGGAGGGCGCTATTCGACCATCTCACCGTTGAACACGTTGACGAAGCCGCCTCCGTTGAGCGGTTGCCACGTCCCGCCCTCGACGTGGATGTACTGCTGCGTCGGGTTGAACAGCCGGGTCAGGCCGGGGATGGCGTCGACCGGCGTCGTGAAGTCCATCGGCGTGTACACCCCGCTGTCGAAGTTGTCCATGCTGCTGAGGGCATCGAGGATCGACGCCGAGTCGATCGTGGCCAAGTCGGCCGCTGCCTGCTCGAACAGGTAGACGCTGGCCCACGAGTTGACGCCGCGCTCCGACGGCAGGGCCCCGATCGCCTCCATCTCCTCGTCGTACTGGGCGATCTCCTCGACATCGGTCTGCGACGGGAGGAGGTTCGAGGCAACGGAGATCAGGCCCTCACCTCCGCCGGCCAGCGCCTCGACGAGCCGCTCGGCCTCGCTCGTGACGGCGGCGACGGTGTAGGCATCGCGGTTGCCTGAAGCCTCGATCGCCTGCACGACCTTGACCATGTCGGGGGTCAGCAGGAACAGGGCCACTCCGTCGATATCGCCCTCCAGGGCGGAGGCCACGTAGGACGAGACGTCTGGTGCTCCGATGGGGACCGAGACCGTGTTCTCGACCGTGATGCCGGTGTCGGCGATGCCTTCGTTGATCAGTGGCACGAAGGCGGCGGCGTTCGGGTTGTCGAGGTGGATCACCGCGAGGTGCTGAGCACCTTGATCGACGATCGCGCGGGCTGTCCCGATGACGCGTGTCGGTGCACCACCGTTCAGGGGGAACGCCGTCGGCGACATCAGCGCTTCGGTCGAGACGGGGATCACGCCGATGTTGGGGATGCCGGACTCCGCGAGGATCGGGAGGACGCTGGCCTCGAGCGACGACAGCATGCCAACGACGGCGACGGCCTCGGAGGCCGCCTGCCGGGCGCACTCGGATGCGCCGTTCGGATCCGCACGCGTGTTGCAGTCGACGATCTCGACGGGCCGACCCTGGATGCCTCCCCGACCGTTGATCGCCTCGGCCGCGGCCTGTGCGCCCTCGAGGACGGCCGGCGTGTTGGCCGGCGTGCCGTCGCCCTCGCGGATGACCATCAGCCTGATCGGCTCACCCTCCGGCGGCGCAGCTGCCTCGGTGTCCTCGCTGGCCTCCGTCGTCTCTGCCGCAGCTTCGGTCGTGTCGGTCGCTTCAGTCGTCTCGACCGCTTCGGTGGTTGCGGCCGCAGCGGTCGTCTCGGCGCCTCCCTCCGCAGTCGTCGCTGCGGCTTCGGTACCCGCCGGTTCCGACGAGTCGTCGTCATCGCCACCGCACGCCAAGACCAACCCGCCGAAGAGCGCGAGGACAATGAGCGGCCGGTACGTGCGCATAGACGGTTCCCCCGAGTTCGTGGCTGCGGTCCGTAGTGGCGTGTGCGCAGCGGCGGTTCGCATTGTGTCGCGGACGAGAATAGAAGTCAACCAGGATTCACATAACGGGCAATGGAGGGACAGGAACCTCCACGCCGAATACCCGCATCGCGTTGCCGCGCGTGACCTTCTCCAACTCCTCGTCGTCGAGGTAGGCGAGGCGCTCTTCCGCCATACGCAGGGTGTTTGGATAGCTCGAGTCCGAGTGTGGGAAGTCCGTCTCGAGCATCACGTTGTCGACGCCGATCTCCCTGATGTGTTGGGCGCCGAAGATGTCGTCGATGAAACAGCCGTAAACATGGTCCGGGAAGTACGACGACGGCGGTTCAGGCAGCTTCGTTCCCGTCCAACGGCCGTGGCGGTGCCAGACGTAGTCGGCGTGCTCCAACGTGTGCGGCAGCCAGCCGATTCCTCCTTCGGACAGCACGAGCCGGAGCCGCGGGAAGCGGACGAAGACGTCCGACAGCAGCCACTCGTAGCAGGTCAGCGTCGACACGGTGGTGGTGTTGGCGAGCCCGACCGTGAACGGCTGCTCCGGCGGTCCGGGTGGCGTCCACGATGCGCTGCCGATGTGGGTGCACAACGGCATCTCTGCGTCCTGGGCGGCGGCGAACACGGGATCCCAGTGCCGTCCCGGGTCATGGATCGACGGCAGACCGAGTTTGTACGGGTCTTCGCTGAACGCGATGGCCCGCGCCCCCTTCGCCGCGGCACGCTCGATCTCGGCTGCGGCCAGATGCGGATCCCAGAGCGGCACGATGATGAGCGGGATCAGCCGGCCGGGGGCACCACCCGCCCAGTCCTCCACCATCCAGTCGTTGAACGCCCGCACGCACTCGAGGGCGAGCTCCTTGTCCTTCGCTTCGAGGAACGATTGCCCGCAGAACCGGGGGAACTCCGACATCGGGAAGCAGATGGCGGCGAGCACACCGTGTTCGTCCATCACGCGGGTGCGCGCGACTGGCTCGTACAGCTCAGGTTCGAGCTCGGAGTACCGGAACGCGAGCAGCGTCGTGATGTCATCGAGCGGCCGGTTGTAGACGATCGACGAGCCGGTCGTCGGGAACACCTCGCCGTCGTACACCCATGCGTCGCCGGGCGGTCGGTCGCCCACCTGCTCCACCAGATCGTCGAACTTGCCGCGCTGGCCGTTGCCATCGCCGCCGCTCTTGATCGAGAAACGCGAGAGGAACAGCCGCAGGTCGCCGCCAGCGCCCTCGACGACGCGCGGGCTGCGCTCGACGTACTTCGCGGGCAGACGGTTCTGCCACAGCGTGGGCGGTTGGACGAGGTGGTCGTCGACCGAGAAGATGCGGTAGTCCCTCACGTCGTAGCTCCTTCTTTCGGTGACATCGCTTTCGGTGACATCGCTTGCGGTGACATCGCGGTCAGGTCGGAAGTGCCGAGGAAGGTGGCGGCGATGCCGGTGTGGTCAGCGAAGACGTCGATCACTCGACAGCCGCTCGGGCCCACGACGAGCGGCCCGTACGCCGTTCCTGCCTTGACGAGCCGGATGCTCCCTGGTCCATGACGCCGCCGAGTGATCTCGATCTCACCGTCGACGACGATCGAGCAGTAGTCCGAAGCGTGCCAGTGCGGGGGAATGCGGGCTCCTGGCGTGTAACGGACGAAGGCGAGGATCGGCCGCTGTGCCTGGTCGGTGGCGCCGATCTCGACGAGGGCGACACTGAGCGCGGGCGTCTCCGTGAACGTGAGGCCGTCCCAAGAGGTGTCGAGGAAGCCCTTCTCGGCGACGATCTTCAAGACGTCGAGCACGGCTGGTGCCTCCCTGCATCCGGCGACGGCTCGACGAGCGCTCGGCTGATGGCGGAGATCGACTCGAGCCCGCACAGTGACATCGTCGTGACGAGCTCCTGCCGCAGCAGGTCCAGCACCCGGTGCACACCGCTCGCACCGGCCGCGGCGAGACCCCACACGACGGGCCGTCCGACCGCCACGACGTCCGCGCCCAACGCCAGAGCCTTCACGACGTCGCTGCCGCGCCGAATGCCACCGTCGATCCCGACGATCGCGTCGGCGCCGATCGCCTCGACGATCTCCGGCAGGGCGTCGAGGGTGCCCGGCGCGCCGTCGAGTTGGCGGCCACCGTGGTTGGAGACGAACACGCCGGCCGCCCCGGCATCGACGGCCGCGCGAGCGTCGTCGGCCACGAGGACGCCCTTGGCCAGCCACGGGATCGAGACCGATGAGCACAGTTCGCCGAGGTGCTCCCAGGTCCACGTGCGCCGGCTGAAGTCGAGCACCCCGCCGAGCTTCGCGATGTCTCCGCCGAAGTTCGCCAGCAGGAGCGACGGATCGGGGTTCCAGCGGCGCTCCATCGACCGTTCCCTCCAACCGGGCATGGACGTGTCGACGGTGACGACCAGCCCGATGTAGCCAGCGGCCTCGGCTCGGCCGACCTGCTCGAGGAACGTCTCATCGGCGCCACCTGCAATGGGCTGGAACAGCTTCGGCACGTCAGGTGCCGAGGCGGCGACGTCTTCGATCGTCCGGCACGAGATCGCCGGGACGATGACGGCGGTCCCAGCTTCGCGCCCGCCACGAACGACTGCTTCGAACCCCTCCGGATGGAACACGCCGTCGAACCCGAACGGCGCGACGACAAGTGGCGTCGCGAGGTCTCGGCCGAGGAAGCTGGTAATCGTCGCAGGCGGGTCGACGCCGGCGAGCACCCGTGGTCGGAACCGCCAGTCGAGGAACGCGGCCCGGTTGCGCCGCAGCGTCCACTCGTCGCCGGAGCCACCCTCGACGAAGTCCCACGCTTCGGAGGTGAGGACGTGGCGCGCCGCGGCCTCGATCTCGCGGAGGGTGACGTACATGTCCTGGGTGTCCCAGACGGCCGCAACCGCACGCTGCTCCACGGTCGAAGGGCCCCCCTCACACTTCCGGAACGTGAACCAGAAATAGAATAGAAACGCAACCCTTCACTCGTCAACGGGCGGCGCCGGTTACCGTGCGCACCAATGTCTCGGCCAGGAGACGGAAGCAGCATCAAGAAGCGTCGTCCGTATCGCCGTGAACAGCTGCTCGAGGCGGCCGTGCAGAACTTCCACGCCCACGGCTACCACCAGACCTCGATGGGACAGATCGCGGCGGCCGTCGGCATGACCGCCGGATCGATCTACCAGCACTGGCGTGACAAGCAGGAGTTGCTCGACGGCGCGGTGCAGGCCGGGAGCGAGGAGCTGCTCGCCCGGGTGCAGGTCATGGTCGAACGCATCGACCAACCGGCCGAGCGCCTCATCGCGATGCTCGACGAGGTCGTCGACTTCGTCACCGGCCACACGGCACTGGCGGCGGTCGCCCGCCACGACCGTCCGTTGGCGAGTGATGCGGTCCGGTACCGCGCCGAACGTGCTGATGGTCTCGTGCTGGCTGAACTGGTGTACGCCCTGTCGCACGCGCGGGCGGGACCTGTCCGAGCGTGAGGTTCGGGCGACGGTCCATGCCGTCATGGGCATGGTGTTCTCGACGACCCACACCGAGCCCGCGCTCGACCCCGAGCGTCTCGCTCGGTACCTCAAGATCGCCGTCCGCGCCGTGACCTCGTCGACACCGCTCGGTGCGGTCAGCAGCGCAGCGCCCGTCGACCCAGCTCGGTGAGGGTCGCTTGCAAGCTGGCGCGTTCCAGTCCGCTGTCGGTCTCGACCGCTGACAGCACCAAGCCGTAGAGCGCATCGACGCGGGCACGTCGCTCGGCGTCCGACAGGTCGGGCCGGACCCCTCGCAACCCGTGCACGAACTCCTCGACCTGCAGCCGGTGGTGCCGGTCGTAGAAGCCAGTGCCCTCGGCGTCGAGGTGGCGGAGGTCGCGCCAGAGCGTGGCCGAGAGCGATCGCTCGTTCAGGACCGACTCGATGAGGTTGTCGGTCAGCCGGTCCAATGCCTCCTCGGCCGTCGACGCCTCCTCGACGATGGCCGCCGTGCCTTCGATGCGCGACGTCAGCGCGCGGGCGAGCACCTGCTGGAACAACTCGTCCTTGCTGGCGAAGTGCCGATAGATCGCCGAGCCGGTGATCCCGACGGCGTCACCCACCTCGTCGATGCCCGTCGCGTCGAACCCACGCTGGGAGAACAGCTCAGCCGCAGCAGCGAGGATCTGCTCGCGACGGCGCATGCCGTCGGACCGCTTGCGACGCTGCGGCTCGGACACGGGACCCAGGCTAGGCACCGCTCAGCTGGCGACAGCGAGGTATCGAGGAGGCGCCTCGAGGCGCTCTCGCTTGGCTGTCGCGCCGCTCGTGCGACGGAAAGGGCGCCCGCTTGACTTCTCGCCGCAAAGTCTTAGTGTGAGCGAGAATTGAGATAGTCGAGCCGAGGAGCCGAGCATGGCCACCACTGGGCCGGTGATCTTTGACACCGACACCCACGTCATCGAACCTGCCGACCTCTGGACGAGCCGGCTGCCGGATGCGTGGGGCAACCTGCGGATGCACGTCCGCTGGGACGAGCCGATGAAGGCAGAGGTCTGGGAGATCGGCGAGAAGGTCGTCGGCAAGGCATGGCAGAGTGCGATGTGGGGATGGGATGAGCCGTTCCCGTCCGCCCCACCAACACTCGCCGATGCGCAGCCGGCCACGTACGACGTTCGCGAGCGGCTCAAGGCGATGGACGCCTCCGGCGTCCGAGTCGCCGTGCTGTACCCGAACATCGCCGGGCTGGCGTTCGACCCGTTCGTCACGCTCGACGATCCGGAGGTGTCGGTCGCCCACGTACGTGCCTACAACGACTTCCAGCTCGACTTCATCTCCCCGGCCCCCGAGCGCTTCGTGCCAATGTGCGTGGTCCCGTACTGGGACGTGCCGAGCGCCGTCGCGGAGATCGAGCGTGTCGCCGGCATGGGTTTCGGCGGCATCGTCATGACGGGTGCCCCCCACAAGCATGATCAGCCCTACATCGGCGATCACCACTGGGACCCGATGTGGCAGGCGTGCCTCGATGCCGGACTCTCGGTGAGCTTCCACACGGCGAACGGGGACCTCTCCGAGCACCTCACCCCGGCACGTGCCGCGGTGGACGGGATTGGCGTGACGTACGCCCGCACGTCGACGTCGTCGTTCCTGGACAATGGGCACCAGGTGACCGACCTCCTCCTGTGCGGCGTCCTGGCGCGCTACCCAGAGCTCAAGTTCGTGTCCGTCGAGAGCGGCCTGGGCTGGATCCCGTTCGTGCTGGAGTCGTGCGACTACCACTTCAAGAAGGGGAAGGTCTGGCAGGACAAGCCGGAGTTCGGGTCGATGCTTCCGTCCGACCTGTTCCGTCGACAGGTGTACGCCAACTACTGGTTCGAACGTCTCGAGCCATGGCACGTCGAACAGATCGGCGCCGACAACATCCTGTTCGAGACGGACTTCCCCCACCCGACGTGCCTGTACGGGCAGGAGGTCGAGGCCGCGGTGGCCAACGGGCTCGACGAGCTGCCGACCGACATCCAGGAGAAGATCCTGTGGCGCAACGCCGCCGACCTGTACGGCCTGACGCTGGACTGAGCCGCGCCGATGCTCCTGCAAGCCACCGCTGAGGTCCCGGACTACGCCGCGTTCAAGGCGGCGATCGAGTGGCTGTTCGCGCAGGTCGAGCATTCCGACGGCTTCATCTCCCTGCAGATCTACCGAGGGGCCGAGAACCCGAACCGGATCATGTTCATCGAGCACTGGGAGAGCCGCGAGCACTTCGAGCGGGCGATCGTCACCTACGACCAAGAGCAGCGCAGCGAGTTCCTGTCCCGTGCAGGCATCGACGCCTCGACGTTTCCTCGCGAGCTGTGGCTGGAGTCCGACATCGCCCCATTGCGAGCGTGAGCGAAGCGCCACGGCCCGTATCGGTCGTCACTGGAGCCAACTCAGGGATCGGGCGAGCGACGGCCATCCAGCTCGCCCGTCACGGCCACATCGTCTATGGCACGGTCCGCTCGGAGGCGAAGGCCGGCAAGTTGCGAGGCATGGCCGACGCCGAAGGCCTCGACGTTCGCCTCGTCGAGCTCGACGTGGCGGACGACGACCTCGTGCGCCGTGGGTTCACCCAGGTGCTCGAGGAGACAGGTCGAATCGATCACCTCGTCAACAACGCCGGCGTCGGTGCGGCGGGCGTCACCGAGGAGACGCCGGCGTCCTGCTACGCAGAGGTGTTCAACGTCAACGTCATCGGCGCGGTGCGTTGTGTGCAGGCGGTGCTCCCGCAGATGCGAGAGCGCGGGAGCGGGTCGATCGTCAACGTCTCGTCCATCACCGGGCGAGTGGCCGCACTCGCCCAGTCGCCGTACGTCGCGTCGAAGTTCGCCCTGGAGGGACTGAGCGAGGGCCTGGCGCAGGAGCTCGCGCCGTTCGGGATACGCGTCGTCATCATCGAGCCTGGGGTCACGAAGACGGCGATCTTCGCCAGACCGGTCGAGCTGCCCAACTCGACCGCCGCGTACGACGACCACTATCGGCGGATGACCCAGTTCTACGCGATCGGACTGGCGTCTGCGAGCGATCCGTTCGAGGTCGCCGACGTCGTCCTGCACGCCATCACCACCGATGAGCCGTCCCTGCGATACGCCGTCAGCTGGGGCGGGCCGGAGCTCGTCACGGGCCGCGCCGAGATGTCGGACCATGACTGGGTCGCGCTCGGCACGCTGTCAGACGACGACGAGTACTACCGCCGCTTCCACGAGCTGTTCGGATTGGACATCGCTCCGCCCCCGACAGATGCGGTCAGCGGCTGATCGCCCGACCGTACGTCGTCGTCATGAAGCTGGGATCGATGGGGGAGCCGTGGACGAGTCGGTTGTGCGCGTGACACAGCTGGTGCAACGCGAACGACGTTTGCATCGCGCTCGACGCGGCCCTGCGCGTCTTGCGCCGCGTTCACCGCCTCCTTCGTGAGCTTCAACGCGAAGAGCGGCCGTTCGGCGATCCGCGCGGCGAGGTCCATCGTGGTCTCGGTGAGGAGGTCGAGCGGCACGACGCGGTTCACCATGCCCAGGGCGAGCGCCTCCTGCGCGGAGACGACGTCGGAGGTGAACAGCATCTCCTTCGCCTTCCGAACGCCGAGCTCCCACGGGTGCTGGAAGAACTCGGCGCCGCAGACTCCCATCGCAACCGTGTTGTCGATGAACTCGGCATTGTCCGCGGCGATGATGATGTCGCAGGGCCACACGAGCATCAGCCCGCCGGCGATCACCTTTCCTTGGACCTCGGCGAGCATGGGCTTGGGGAGGTTGCGCCATCGCTCACTGAAGCCGAGGTACATCTCCTTCTCGCGCGCCATCTGCGCCTCGGCGCCTTCGCATCCGAACCCGCACCACGTGCCGACGGTCTGCTGCGCGTTCATGGACGCACGGACGCCGCGCTCTCGGAGGTCGTGCCCGGCGGAGAAGTGCGGACCGCGTGCGGCGAGCACGATGACGGACACATCGTCATCCTGCGCGGCGCGGTCGAACGCCGCGTTGAGCTCGTACAGCATCGTCGTGTCCTGCGCGTTGCGGCTCTCCGGCCGGTTCAGCGTGACGCGGGCGATCTTCGGCGCCGCCAGCTCGTACGTGATGGTGGTGAGCTCCACGTGGCTCCTCGTCTCTGCGCAGGCCCCGGAGCGCTGAACGTTATCCGTTGTTATCATTGAGCCGCCGTTGAGGAGGTACCGGACTTTGGCGTCGAGTCGGTTTGGTCCGCACGGTCTCCATCCCTTCTCCGGCAGCGATGTGTGGCACCTGCTGATGATGCGGGCATCCGCGTCGGGGGACCGCGACTTCCTCATCTGGGAGCCCTTCGTCGGCGAGACGCGCCGCTGGACCTACGCCGAGTTCGCTCGCGATGCAAGCGCGGTCGCGGCCGGGATGCACCGGCGTGGGGTTGGCGCGGGCGATCGCATCCTCATCCACCTCGAGAACTGCCCCGAGTTCTTGCTCTCCTGGTTCGCCTGCGCCGCGGTCGGAGCCGTTGCCGTGACCACCAACACGCGCTCGGCGCTCGACGAGATCCGGTACTACGCGGACGACTGCGGCGCCGTGGGCGCCATCACGCAGCCTCGCTTCGCGGAGATGGTCGGATCTGCGGCTCCCGACCTGCAGTGGTTGGCGTGCACCGAATTGGATCCCACCGAACCGCAGGGCGGGGAGACCGCTCCCGACGTCCGGTTCTCGGCACTGTTCGGATCTCCAGACGATGCTCCAAGGCGCGCCGCCGACCCCAGCGCGCCCATGAGCGTGCAGTACACCTCAGGTACGACCTCGCGACCCAAGGGCGTGCTGTGGACGCATGCCAACGCGTTGTGGGGTGCTCGTGTGAACGCCGTGCACGAGGACCTCCATCCTGACGACTGCCACCTCGTGTACATGCCGCTCTTCCACACCAACGCCCTCGCGTACTCGATGCTGGCGTCGATGTGGGTGGGTGCTCGTTTCGTGCTGATCCCCAAGTGGACGACGAGCCGCTTCTGGGAGATCTCGCTCAGGCACCGGTGCACGTGGCTCTCCCTGATGGGGCTGTCGGCGTGGGCGATCCTCGCCATGGATCCGCCGAATGAGCATTCGTTTCGCCTGTTCGGTACCGGGATCTGTGATCCGCCTTGGCAAGAGCACTTCGGGGTCAAGACGATCGGCTGGTGGGGGATGACGGAGACCATCACCCAGGCGATCGTGGGAGATCCCTACGTGCCCAACCGACCGCTGTCGATGGGGAAGCCGGCGCCCGAGTACGGCATCTCGGTCGTCCGGGCGGACGGGCGCACGCCGGTCGAGCCGGACGAGACGGGTCAGCTGCT
Source organism: uncultured Acidimicrobiia bacterium (assembly GCA_963774125.1). Lineage (GTDB taxonomy): Bacteria > Actinomycetota > Acidimicrobiia > Acidimicrobiales > Ilumatobacteraceae > JALZMG01. Next base: position 231,317 of record CAVZDR010000005.1, on the reverse strand, counting down.
CGTGAAGGGCGAGCGTGGACTCTCCCTGTTCGCGGAGTACCTCAACCGGCCGAGTGAGACCGACAGCAGCTTCGACGAGCGTGGCTGGTTCAGCACGGGTGACCTCGTCATGCCACATGCCGATGGCCACCTGACCTTCGTCGATCGGGTCAAGGACATGCTGAAGATCGGCGCCGAGAACGTCGCGACCTCCGAGATCGAGCGCGTCGTCGCCGAGGTCGCCGGCGTCCTCGAGGTCGCCGTCGTCGGCCGGCCGGATCCGAAGCTCGACGAAGTCCCCGTGGCGTTCATCGTGGCCGGTGCCGAGGACCCCACGCTCGTCGAGCGGGTGCGTGCGGCGTGCACGCAGCAGCTCGCCGACTTCAAGGTGCCCGTCGACATCTTCGAGGTCGGCGCCTTGCCGCGGTCGACCATCAACAAGGTGAACAAGGTCGAGCTGCGAGGGGTGGCGGCACCGTCGGCCGACCGTGAGGCCGCCGTCAAGGGCTGGCGGGCGGCCGCCGTCACCGACCCTTCGGGAGATGCGACGTAGTCAGCTGCGTGGCACCTGGGACCAGGGCAGGTCCCGGTCGACCCGGACGTCGCCGGGCAGGCCGAGCACGCGTTCCCCGAGGACGTTCTTGGCGATCGGCGACGTGCCTCCTCCGATCGTCCCGCCGAGGGACGTGAGGAACGCCTTGACGACGTCGGATGTCTCCCCGCCTCCGAGCGACGATCCTCCCATCACCTCGGGTCGGATCATCGTGTAGTCCGAGATCATCATTCCGTCCGCGCCGAGCAGGTCGACGCACGCCTCCCAGGCGCGGTACGAGGCCCACGTGTAGGCGAGCTTGATCACGGAGCCCTCCGGCCCAGGCACCCCGCGGTCGCGCAGCTCCTGCGCGCGAAGTGTCGTCAGGCGCACGACCTCGAGATCGATGATGCGACGCATGACCTCGTCCCGGCGGACGGGATCGTCCTTGGCCCGCTCGCGGAGGATGTCCTGCAGCTGTCCGGAGAGTCCCGACCCGCGACGTGCCTTGGCCAGATGACCGAACGCGGTGCGCTCGTTCATCAGGGTTGAGATGGCGACGCGCCATCCGTCACCCACAGCGCCCACGCGGAGGGAGTCCGGCGTGCGGGCATCCGTGAGGTACACCTCGTTGAACTCGGCCTCGCCGTTGATCTGACGCAACGGGCGGACGTCGATGCCGGGCTGGCGCATGTCGATCAAGAAGTAGGTCAGGCCCTTGTGCTTGGGCTGCTCGGGATCGGTGCGCGCGATGATCATCGCCCAGTCCGCGACATGGGCCAGCGTCGTCCACACCTTCTGACCGTTGAAGATCCACTCGTCACCGTCGCGCTCGGCCCGCGTGGACAGGCTGGCCACGTCCGATCCCGCGCCGGGCTCGGAGAAGAGTTGGCACCAGATCTCCTCACACGCGAACCCGGGGCGCAGGAAGCGGCGGCGCTGCTCGTCGGTGCCGTGCGCCATGAGGGTCGGGCCTGCCATGCCGACGAGCATGAAGTTCTTGTTCGTGTTGCGTGGGGCGCCGGCGCCGGCGAGGCGCTCGTCGACACGCTGTTGCAGCTTTGGATCGAAACCCAACCCGCCGTAGCTCTCCGGGAAGTGGATCCACGCGAGGCCGTGATCGAATTGGGCACCCCAGAACGACGTCGAGTCCACCGTGCCCGGCGGGAACTCGCGGAGCAAGTGATCGATCGCATCGTCGGTGCGGGCGAGCGCGAGCTCCGTCGTTGTCGGCATCGGCGACCTCCTCCGTGGCGTCCGCATCGTACTGGTTCTGTGATCGGCGGTTCACATTGGCCCACCGCCGACCAACCGACGGGGGCGACGCACTGGCTACCCTCGCGGCGTGGTCGGCGGCCGTCGTGGGGGCACTCGTTGAGCCAGAGTGGTCCAGAGCGACAGCATCGGGCCGACCGGCGCGAGACGATCATCGCCGCAGCTGCCGAGCTGTTCTCCGAGCGTGGCTTCTCGGGCACTGGAATCGACGCGATCGGCGAGGCCGCTGGCATCAGCGGGCCGGGCGTCTACCGCTACTTCGACAACAAGGGTCACGTCCTGAGCGCGGTCGCCTCTCGCGGGATCGAGCAGCTCATCGCTGGTGTCGCCGACATCGTCGCCGATACCGACGACCCTGCCGACACCCTCGAAGCGCTGATGCACAACCTCGCCCGCTCGATCGTCAGGAACCGAGCGGCCTACGCCGTGCTGCTTCGTGAGCAGCACCACCTCGACGAGCGCTCGCGTTCGGTGCTCGGACGCTCCCACCGACTCCATTTCGAGGAGTGGGTCCACGCCTTGCTACAGATGCGTCCGGAGCTCACCGACGCTCACGCCCACTGCCTCGTGCAGGCGGCGTTCGGGCTCGCCGGGTCACTCGCCGCCCGGAACGACTCCGGACTTCCCGATGAGACCGTGACAGCAGTCGTCACGGACATGGCGATGAACGTCCTGCTGCACACGCCCGCCACGGGCTAGGAACGCTGAGCTCGATACGCCGACTCGTCGAGGAGTGCGGTCAAGATCATCCGCTCCGTGAAGCTGGCGCGGTCGGCCGGATCGAGGCCGATGCGGAAGCGCCCGAGGGTGACGCCCAACGCGAACGCGGCGCGAACTCTCACCACGAGCTCGCCCTCACTCATGTTGGGCCTGGCCGCACTCAGTGCGCTGATCCAGTTCGCGGCGACCAACCGCTCCATGCGTTCGATCAGGCCACGGACGCGCGGACTCAGGCTGTGACGCTCGTAGGTCGCGGTGTGGGCGATCGATGAGGTGGCCGACGTTGCCCTGACGAATTGGTGGATCAGCCCCCGCAATGCCTCGTCGGCTGACGGTGCCTGGTCGAACACATCGCGCGCACCGTTGAGGGCAACGTCCGCGCGCCTGCGCACGATCGTCTCGAAGATCTCCTCCTTGCTCTCGAAGTAGCGGTAGATGCCTGGCCCCCCGATGCCCACCGCGTCGCCGATGTCATCCACTCCAACGTCGGCATAGCCCTTCTGCGCGAACAGGGCGCTGGCCGTCGCAAGGATCTCGTCGCGGCGCTGCGGCTTGCGCTGGCTGGAGCCGCTCGGAGTCGTCGAGCCAGACAGGATGACCGCCTCGATCTACCCGGCGACCCAGTCCCGCTCACGGTCCCAGGTGCCTTCGGTGACGCCTGACATCCGCAGCTCGATCTTGCGCACCCGCAGGGTGGCGTCGGTCTTCGGCAGGGCATCGGCGAACTCGACGAAGCGCGGGACCATGAAGCTGGGCATGCGGGGTTCCAGGAACTCGAGCAGCTCTTGTGCCGAGAGCGACTCGCCGGAGCGGCGCACGACGACGACCTTGACCTCATCCTCGCCCAAGTCCGACGGAACGCCGACGACCGCGGACTCCGCGACGGCTGGATGCTGGTTGACCCCGGCTTCCACCTCGAAGGACGAGATGTTCTCACCCCGGCGTCGCAACGCATCGTTCATGCGGTCGACGAAGTAGAGCCAGCCATCATCGTCCTCTTTGAACCCGTCACCGGTGTGGAACCAGCCGTTGCGCCATGCCTCAGCCGTCTTCTCGGGCTGGTTCCAGTAGCCGATGTTCATCGCCCACGGCTCAGCGGTGCGGACGACGAGCTCGCCGACGGTGCCCGGCGCGACTGGACGATCGTGTTCGTCCACGATCCGCAACTCGTAGAACGGAGGACCGTCGCGCCGTCGACCGCACGTGCGCGGGTTGGGCGCTCCCCAGCCCGCGACGATGGCCAGTCCGATCTCGGTGCTGCCGTATCCGGTGCCCACCTTCTCGATCCCGAAGCGGTCCTTGAACTCGGCGACGTTCGGCACAACAGGGCCCATCATCACGCGACGCAGCGGGGTGTCTGCGTCGTCGGGCTGTGCAGGCATCGACATCAGCATCGTCACGATGGGGCCGAGCAGCGCCGCAGCGCTGATGTCGTACTTGCGAATGTCGCTCCAGAACTCCGTCACGCTCAGCGCCTCGCGGAACACGACGTGGGCTCGATGAAGCGTCGCGATGTACAACGACGACTTCCCGGAGATGTGGAACGCCGGATAGATGTTGTAGAAGGGCGCGCCGTCCTCGAGGAGGTCGTCGGGCGAGCCGGACGAGAAGTAGTGCAGCTCGGCCCACGGCAGCAGCACACCCTTCGACGGTCCCGTCGTGCCCGACGTGTAGATCATCGCCGCGACGTCCCACGGCTCCGGTCCCGCCACGTCGTCCACCGCCTCGGCACCGGCCAGGAATTCGCGCTCATTCAGCACGGTGCAGGGGAGGTCCGGGAGATCGCCCCCCGATCCGAGGACCACCACCGTCTTCAAGTTGGGAAGATCGGCCACGACCGCGCTGAGGCGTTCGATGAAGCGCTCCGAGATGACGAGCAACTCGGCGCACGAGTTGTCCACGATGTAGCGGAGCATGTCGCCGCGGTACATGTTGTTGATGGGCACCTCGATGGCTCCCAGCCATGCCGCGCCGAGCCACACGAGGTAGGCGTCGAACGAGTTGGGCACCATCGTGGCGATGGTGTTGCCAGCAGATGCGCCGGCGCTCCGGTAGGCACCGGCCCAGCGGAGCATCTCGTCGTTGAGGTGCCTCCACGTCAGCGTCGGTCCGTCGACACCGACGATGGCCGGGCTGTCGCCGCGCTCGCCGGCGAGCTGCGCGACCAGGTGCGGGAGGAGCTCACTGCGATCCAGCATGCGGACGTCACTCCTTCGTGACGACGACCCCGGCCCGCTCGCGGTCCCAGGTCGCGCCGTTCAGTGGGTTCTCGCGGAGCTGCACCTTGCGGGTACGCAGCGTCGCATCGGTCTTCGGCAGTGCGTCGACGAACTCCACGTAGCGCGGGATCATGAAGCGCGGCATGGACTCGGCGAGGAACGCGATCAGCTCATCCGCTGTGAGCGACACCTCGGGCCGGAGGACGACGACCACCTTGATGTCGTCCTCCCCGAGCTCGGAGGGGACGGCGATGGCAGCAGACTCCTGCACCGCAGGGTGCTCGTTGACGTGCGCCTCCACCTCGAACGACGACACGTTCTCTCCGCGTCGCCGGATGGCGTCCTTGAGACGGTCGACGAAGTAGAACCAGCCGTCTTCGTCGATCATGAAGCCGTCGCCGGTGTGGAACCATCCGTTGCGCCACGCTGCCGCGGTCTGCTCGGGCATGCGGTAGTAACCGGCGCACACCGCCCAGGGCGCATCGGATCGCACGACGAGCTCGCCGACCTCGTTCGGGCCGACGGGTTCGTCGAACTCGTCGACGACGCGGACCTCGTAGCCGGGAAAGCCCGCCTTCGTCCGACCGCACGTGCGCGTGTTCGGTGGATCCCAGCCGCTGACGATGGGCATACCGATCTCGGTCATGCCGTAGGCCGTGGCGACGCGGACGCCGAACCGCCGCTGGAACTCCTCCAGCCTCGGGATCAGCGGACCGATCGCCACGTGGCGAAGCGGGTGGTCGGCATCGTTGTCGTTCGGGGGAGCCGCGAGGAGCACGTTCGCCATCGGCGCGACGAGGCCTGCCGTCGTGCACCCGAACTCACGAACGTCATCCCAGTACGCGTGGGCGCTGAAGGTGTCCCGAAGGACCAGCCGACCGGCGTGCTTGGCCACGGTGAAGAGCGCGTTCTTCCCGGAGACGTGAAAGGCGGGATAGACCGAGTAGTAGTGCCCGCCGCGGGGCAGCATGCCAGGCGCCAGCCCGTTGCTGAACTCCGACAGCGTCGCCCAAGGAACGAGCACACCCTTCGATGGCCCCGTCGTGCCCGACGTGTAGATCATCGCCGCGAGGTCGTGGGCGCCCGGACCCGTGATCTCCCGGTCGGGCTCAACGCCGTCGAGGAACGACGTGCTCCCGACGACGGTGCAGGGCAAAGCGGGGAACGGGCCGTCACCGTCGGGCACGACGATCGTCTCGACGCCCTCGAGCGCGTCGGCGATGTCGGCGAAGCGCTCGAGGAAGCGCGTCGCGACGACGAGCACCCTGGCCTCGGAGTTCGAGACGACGTAGCGCAGCATCCGGCCGAGGTACATCGTGTTGACCGGTACCTCGACGGCGCGCAGCCATCCGAGGCCCAACCAGGCGAAGTACGCCTCGACCGAGTTGGGGACCATCGTGAGGACGTTCTCGCCCTGGGTGACACCTGCCCGTTGGTACGCGGACGCCCACCGGAGCGCCTGCTCGGCGAGCTCGCCCCACGTGAGTGATCGCCCGGTCACCTCCTGGATGGCGACCTCGTCGGGTAGGTCCTCTCCCAGCCGCCGGAGGAGATCGGTCAGCACCCTGTCGTGTGGACGCTCGCCGCGACCCATTTCCCCTGCACACCCCTCCGAGTCATCGAGAACGACCGTTCCGGCACTGTACCCGTGCGCTCCTTCGAGCAAGAGCGCAGCGGACGGGACTGCGGGTCGAGCGCAACAGAAACGCTCGTTAACATACGACGGTGCTCGACGAATCACCCGCCTTGGCATCGTTCCGAGCCGACGTCCGCTCCTGGCTCGACTCCGTCGCCACCCTCAAGCCGCAGCACCGCGCGGGGTCTCGGTGATGGAGGGCTTCGACGACAGCGCCGTAGCGATCCAGCGAGCCAAGGCGTGGCAGCAGTGCCTGGCCGATGGTGGCTGGGCGGCGTTGAGCTGGCCACGCCCGTACGGCGGTCGGGGCGCTTCGGTGCTCGAGTCGATGGTGTTCAACGAGGAGCTGGCGCGCTACGACGTGCCGTCCGGGCTCTTCACCATCGGCATCAGCATGATCGGCCCGACCATCATCACCCACGGAAGCGAGGAGCAGAAGCAGCGCTACCTCCCGCCGATGCGGGCCGGCGCGGAGATCTGGTGCCAGCTGTGGAGTGAGCCGGGAGCCGGTTCCGACCTGGCAAGTCTCCGGACCGCGGCGCGACTGGAGGGCGACGAGTTCGTGCTGAACGGTCAGAAGGTCTGGACCAGCGGCGCGCACTACTGCGACTTCGGGTTCGGCATCTTCCGCACGGACCCTGACGTGCCCAAGCACCACGGGCTGTCGTGCCTCGTCGTGCCGCTCGACTCGCCCGGCATCACGATCCGGCCCCTGCGCCAGATGACCGGTGAGGCCCATTTCAACGAGGTGTTCTTCGACGATGTGCGTGTGCCGGCGGAGAACCTCGTCGGGGTGCTCAACGACGGCTGGCGCGTCGGTCGCACCATGATGATGAACGAGCGTGTGTCGGCTGGTTCGTTGCTCTCCGCCCCTGCTGCCGTCGACGCGCTTCGCGAGCTCGCTGGTCGTCCTGCGCCGGGCGGCGAGGTGCCGGCCACCGACCGGCGCGTCCGCCAGGTCCTCGCCCGGCTCTGGATCCGCGCCCAGCTCTTCGACTTGATGACCGCCCGTGTGCGCGGAGCCTTGGCCCGCGTGGAGATCCCGGGGCCGGAGAGCTCGGTGCTCAAGCTGGCGGCCGCGATGTTCTGGACGGAAGTCGCCGAGGCTGGTGTGGCGGTCCTCGGGCCGGCGGGGACGCTGCTCGACGGCGAGGACACCGACGAAGGCCGGTGGGCGCAGGCGCTCCTCGCGTGCAGCGCGATGCACATCGGGGGTGGCACCGACCAGATCCAGCGCAACATCATCGGCGAGACCGTCCTGGGGCTGCCTCGGGAACCGGCCGTCGACCGCGACACACCCTTCCGGGAGCTGATCGCGAGGTCCGCGCAGCCTGCACAGCAGCCAACCACCTAGCCCGCAACCCGGGCCCGACTACCAGGAGGCACTCCTTGGACGAAGCACTGGTCCTGTACGAGGTCGCGGACCATGTAGCCACCCTGACGCTCAACCGGCCGCATCGCGGCAACGCCGCCGTGTTCGCGCTCGGTGAGCAGCTTGCGGACTGCCTGGCGCGCGCCGACGCCGATCCCGACGTTCGAGCCATCCTGCTCACGGGCGCCGGAAAGCACTTCTGCACCGGCGACGACGTCCAGCAAGCGTGGTCCGACGACCGCATGGGTGAGATCCTCGCCATGCTCGGCGACGTCAACCCCGGGCTGACGCCCGAGTGCCGGTGGTTCCTCGGCACGAGCAAGCCGATGATCGCCGCCGTGCACGGTGCCGCTGTCGGCGTCGGTATGGATTTCGCCGTGCTGTGCGACATCATCATCGCCGCCGACGACGCACGGTTCGGGCAGCTCTACGTGAAGATGGGACTGATGGCCGACGTGACCGGCTACTGGCGGCTGCCACAGCGCGTCGGCTACGGGCACGCCGCGCGCCTGCTGTTCACCGGAGACATCATCGGCGCTGAAGAGGCCCTCAGGATCGGCCTCGTGGAACGTGTCGTGCCCGTCGACGGGCTGATGGACGAAGCACGCGATCTGGCGACGCGGATCGCCGCCAACCCACCGCAGTCGCTGCGCCTGCTCAAGGAGGGGCTGCGCCGGGGGGTCGGGCGCGATGCCGGCGACCTCGACGAGCTCGGTTCGTTCGTGTGCAACGGCTTGGCGCGCCTGTTCCAGACGGCCGATCACAAAGAGGCTGCGCAGGCCTTCGCCGAGAAGCGGGCGCCCGTCTTCACGGGCACGTGACGGCCCTCCTGCGTCTCATGAGCGCCCTCGATCGGAAGGTCGCCGTCGTGACCGGCTCCACCCGCGGCATTGGACGCGCCATCGCCGAGTGCTTCGCACGTGAGGGCGCGTGCATCGTCGTCAACGGACGTCGGGCCGCAGACGCCGAGCAGGCGGCCGGCGAGATCGGTGGCGACGTCCTCCCAGTGGGCGCCGACGTCTCGGTTCGCGGCGACGCGGATCGGCTGATCGGCGCCGCGGTGGGGCGCTGGGGGCGCATCGACGTCCTCGTGAACAACGCCGCCGTCGCCCTCGACCACTACCTCACGCGAGTGCCCGACGAAGAATGGGAGCGGACGCTCGCCGTCAACCTGTCGGGACCGTTCTTCACCACGCGGGCCGCCGCACGTGCGATGAAGCAGCAGGCTGGCGGCTCCATCGTCAATGTCACCTCCTACGCGGGCCTACGCGGCAGGGAGGGCCAGGTGCCGTACTCGGCGTCGAAGGCTGGCCTGATCGGCCTGACGCTGGCGTGCGCCAAGGAGCTCGGTCGCTTCGGCATCCGCGTCAACGCGCTGGCGCCTGCCGCCGTGACGGACATGGCGCGACAGGTCCCTGCCGAGAAGATCGACGAAGCGCTCCGCGGCGCTCCGCTCGGCCGCGTGGGATCGTTCGAGGACGTCGCCGAGGCCGCGCTCTTCCTCGCCTCCGACCGATCCCGCTCCACGACCGGCCAGGTGCTCAACGCCGACGGCGGTTGGCATCTCCGCTGAGCAGGGGCCACTTGCGGTCTGAGCGGTCGACAGACAACGTGTCGCCTGACAATTCGCTGGGAGGTCGAGATGTCAACGCCAGCTGAAGGTTCACCCGTCCTGCGTTACGAGGTCGACGACGGCCTCGCGCGGATCACCCTGTCCCGCCCGCATGCCTCGAACGCCATCGACCTGGAGCTCGCCGAGGCGCTGATGCAGGCGGCCACAGATGCAACCGAGGATCCATCGATCCGAGCGATCGTCCTCAGCGGCGACGGACCGACGTTCTGCGTCGGAGGCGATCTGAAGAGCTTCGGCCCGAAGGGCGCAGATCTTCCACGCCACCTCAAGGACGTGGCGACAGCACTGCATGTCGCGGTGGCGCGTCTCGCTCGGCACCCCGCGCCCGTGGTGGCAGCGGTGCACGGCCACGCGGCGGGCGCCGGGATGAGCATCGCCTGCTCGGCGGACATCGTTGTGGCGGCCGAATCGGCTCGCTTCACACTCGCCTACACCCGGCTCGGGCTGAGCCCCGACGGTTCTGCCACGTGGTTCCTTCCTCGACTCGTCGGCCTGCAGCGCGCCCTCGATCTCGTGCTGACCAACCGGACGCTGACCGCTCAGGACCGCGCTCGAGTGGGGCATCGTGAGCAGAGTCGTCCCGGACGACCGCGTGGCCGACGAGGCAACAGTGGTGGCGCAGGCGCTCGCGGCCGGCGCGCTGGGTGCCAACGGCGCCGCCAAGCGGCTGATGCGGGAAAGCCTGGGCAACTCACTCGAGACGCAGATGGAGCTCGAGACGCTGGCGCTCGCAGAGAACGGAGCCCGCTATGGCGCGGAAGGCATCGCCGCGTTCCTCGCCAAGCGTCCAGCGCAGTTCATGCCGTAGGGATGGAACGCGCCGTCATCGCCTCTGGCACGTACGTGATTCCTCGTTTACACTCACGAACGTGCCTCAGGTTCCGGTGGCCGCCGGTCTCTTCACCTGGCCCTCGTCCGAGCCGCAGCTCATCGGCAGCAAGTGCGCCACGTGCGGGACGATGACGTTCCCGCAGCAGCCGGACTGCCCGCGCTGCTACGGCAACCAGATGGAGGAGTCGCTGTTCGAACCGCGCGGCACCCTCTGGACGTTCACCACCCAGGAGTTCATCCCGAAGTCTCCGCCGTACGCGCGGAAGGAGACCGATGAGTCGTTCCGGCCCTTCGCCGTGGGTTACGTCGAGTTCCCGGGGCAGGCGCGCGTCGAAGGGCGGATCGACTGCGCCGACCTCAGCGAACTGCGCATCGGCATGGAGATGGAGGTCGTCGTGGTTCCGTTCAACCGGGACGAGGAGGGAAACGAGATCGTGACGTATGCGTTCCGGGCGGTCTCCACATGAGCAGCGAAGCATGAGCAGCGAACCATGAGCAGCGAAGTCGCCATCATCGGCGTCGGACTCCACCCGTTCGGCCGCTTCGAGGGCCTCACGGCGATGGACATGGGTGTCTACGCAGCGCGCCAAGCGCTGCAGGATGCGGGCATCGACTGGTCCGACCTCCAGTTCGCGTACGGCGGGTCGGTGCCGGTCCGCAGCGGCGACGAGGCGACACCCGACACGATGGTCGGCCGCATCGGGCTCACCGGGCTGCCGTTCGTCAACGTGGTCAACGGCTGTGCGACGGCAGGAAGCGCCCTCCTCATGGCGTGGCAGACGATCACGTCCGGCGCCGGCGACATCGGAATCGTCGTTGGGTTCGACAAGCACCCGCGAGGTGCGTTCGATCCCGATCCGCGGACGGTTGGCCTGGGGCCCGTGGTACGGCGACGTGGGGATGATGCTCACGACGCAGTTCTTCGCCATGAAGACCAACCGCTACCTGCACGACCACCGCATCTCGGAGTCGACGCTGGCGAAGGTCGCGGCCAAGAACTTCCGCAACGGCGCGATGAACCCGAACGCCTGGCGGCGCAAGCCGTGGAGCGAGGAGGAGATCCTCGCATCACGGATGCTCAACTATCCGCTGCGGCAGTACATGTTCTGCTCCCCGGCGGAAGGTGGCGCGGCCCTTGTCGTCTGCCGCGCCGAGCTCGCCAAGCGGTTCGGTGCCACGCCGGTGTTCGTGGACGCGGTGACGCTGCGCAGTCGGCGCTTCGGGTCGTTCGAGGTGTTCAGCTCCTGGCTGCCGATCGAGAGCAGCGAAGGGCCGACCGTCGATGCCGCAAGGGCCGCCTTCGACATGGCCGGCATCGGGCCGGGCGACATCGACGTGGCACAGATCCAGGACTCCGAGGCCGGTCACGAAGTGATGCACATGGCCGAGAACGGTTTCTGTGAGCACGGCGAGCAGGAAGGCATCATCCAGCGCGGCGAGACCGACATCGGAGGCCGGCTGCCGATCAACACCGATGGTGGTCTGATCGCCAACGGCGAGCCGATCGGCGCCTCCGGGCTGAGACAGATCCACGAGGTCTGCCTCCAGCTGCGAGGACAGGCCGGCGAGCGCCAGGTGCCGGGTAACCCGCGAGTCGGATACACGCAGGTCTACGGCGCGCCCGGGATCGGGTGTTGCACGATCATGCACGTGTGATGGCGTAGGACGTCGTGCCCGAGCCGTTGGACGGCTATCGAGTCGTCGAGCTGAGCACCGGCATCCTGGGCCCGCTCGCCGGCGCGTACCTCGCCGAGATGGGCGCCGAGGTCGTCAAGGTCGAGCCACCGGAGGGAGACCTGACGCGGTACGTCCGCGGCAAGGGCAACCTGACGCCGCCCGAGACGCCCGGCCCGATGTGGCTCATGTCGAATCGTGGCAAGCGGTCGGTGAGCCTCGACGCGTTCGGCGAGCTCGGCCGCGAGGCGCTGGCCCGGTTGGTCGAGACGGCCGACGTGCTGCTGACCAACTTCCGCCCGGAGGCGCTCGAGGCACTCGGCTTGGACGACGCCACCGTGCGGGCGCGCAACTCGCGCCTCGTGTACGCCAGCGGCACGGGCTGGGGGCCGGTGGGACCGGATGCCGACCGCATGATGGTGGACGGCGCGGCGCAGGCGCGCGCCGGATTGAGCAGTGTCGTCGGCCCGACGGGCGGGCCTCCGGCAATGGTTGGCGCGCTCGTCGCCGATACCGGCGGAGCCATGCAGCTGGCCCTCGGCGTCGTGACCGCGCTGCTGGCGCGTGAGCGCACCGGGGTCGCACAGCGTGTGGACACGTCGGCACTCGGCAGCCAGCTCTGGCTCCAGATCTGGGAGCTGACACACGTCTCACTCACTGGCTTCGAGGTCTCGCGCCACGGACCCCATCACGCCATCTTCGGCAGCAGTTACGGCGTCTACGAGACGGCCGACGGCGCGTCGCTGTTCCTCGGACACCTCTCCCGCGACGAGGACTGGGTCATGCTGTGCGAGCTCGGCGGCCAACCTGCGCTCGCCACCGACGAGCGTTGGGCGACGACGATTCGGCGCATCGGCATCGACCCTCGGTCCACCGAGGACGACGATGTCGAACTGCAGCGTCATGTCGCCGCCATCATCAAGACGCGGTCACTCGATGCGTGGATGCAGCTCCTGAGGGGGCGATCCGAGATCATCGTCGAACCTGTCCGCTCGCACTCCCAGGTGCTCGCCGACGACCAGGTCCGCGACAACCAGTACGTCGTGCCCATCGAGGTTGCGGGCGCCGGTTCCGTGCACGTGATCGGCAACCTCGTCCAGCTCGACCCCGCTCCCGGTTCGGTCAAGACCGCCCTGCCGGCCTTGGGCGAGCACAACCGCGCCGTCCTGGCGTCGATCGGCTACACCGACGCGGAGATCGACGCCGTCGGGGCGGAGGCCCATGAAGCGATCGCCCGGCGTCGGGGTTCGTTGAAGTTCCAGCCTCCCGACGACGCCACGGACTCCTAGGCCGCCGCCCGACGCTTCTGTTAGCGTGGATTCACACTCGGCGCGAGTCATGCCGCAGCCGAGCTGAGGAAGGCAAGGAGGACCACCGTGCCCATCGACCCCGACCAATCCCTGGGCGCCGACCTGGGAACGGTTGCCGGCAGTTGGTCCGCCGACGACGTGATCCTGTACCACCTCGGGCTCGGGGCAGGAGATCCGCCGACGGATCCGGGCGAGCTCGAGTACACGTACGAGGGCAACCTCAAGGTGCTCCCGAGCTTCGGCGTCATCCCGGTGTTCGGCGTGCTCGGCCGGCTCGACCGAGTACCGGGGCTCGAGTTCGACCGCACCATGCTGCTCCACGGAGAGCAGGACCTCGTGATCCACCGCCCGCTTCCCGCCTCAGCGACGATCAGCAGCAGCGGTCGCATCGTCGGTGTCTACGACAAGGGCAAGGCCGCTCTCGTCGTGGTCGAGACGGACACCGCCGACGAGTCCGGTGCGCCGCTGTTCACGAACCGGTTCTCGTTGTTCATCCGTGGTGGCGGCGGCTTCGGCGGGGACAGCGGTCCCCGCGCCGCCAACGAGAGTCCAAATCGCCCGGCCGACCACGTGATCGACGTCGCCGACGCTGCCGCAGCAAGCGCTGATCTACCGGCTGTCCGGAGACAAGAACCCGCTGCACGCCGATCCGGGCTTCGCCAAGCGCGGCGGCTTCGACGCCCCGATCCTGCACGGACTGTGCACGTTCGGTGTTGTGTGCAAGGCCGTGGTCGACGAGATCCTCGATGGGGATGTCACCAAGGTCGCCCGTTACCAGGTCCGCTTCGCCGGGGTCGTGTTCCCTGGCGAGACGATCGTGACGTCGGTCTGGCGAGACGGGGACGACAACCTCTTGGTCGCCGCCCACACCAAGGAGCGCGACAGCGCCGGCGATCACGAACGCCGCGATCTCCCTGCGGTGAGCGTTGACCGCACCGCAACGGTCCTCGACGACCTCGCCGCCGAGTACGACGAGCTCGACGACCTCGTGAGCACGCTCGACGACGCCGACTGGGAGACCTCGACGCCGGCCACTCCGTTCGCGGTCCGTGACCAAGTGGACCACCTCGCCTTCAGCGAGGAGCTGGCTGCCACCGCAGTCCTCGACCCGGGTGCATTCCGGGAGCGGCTGGCCCACCTCATGGCTGACCGCAGCAGGCTCGAGGGGGAATCGGCGACGCGGCGCGCGATCTCGTTCCAGCAACGCTCGTGGAGTGGTGGCGCGCGGAGCGGGCGCGCACCTTGGCGGCGTTGCGGCACGTTCCGCCGGACGCCCGCATCCCATGGGTCGTCGGCGAGATGAGCGTGACGTCGTTCGCCACCGCCCGGCTCATGGAGACGTGGGCGCATGGCCAAGACATCTACGACGGTCTTGGCCGGACCCGGCGCCCGACAGCTCGGTTGCGCCACGTCGCCCATCTCGGCGTGAGCACCGCGCGGGTTCAGCTACCGCAACCGCGGCCTCGGACTTCCCGCGACCGCGGTGCGAGTCGAGCTGGAGGCGCCGGGCGGTGACCGCTGGACCTGGGGAGACCAGGAACTGAAGGACGTGGTGGCCGGCCCGGCGGAGGACTTCTGCCTTGTCGTCACGCAACGCCGCCATCTGGACGACACGGCGCTCACGGTCCGGGGACCGCTGGCTGCGGAGTGGATGTCGATTGCGCAGGCGTTCGCCGGACCGCCCACCGAGGGGCGCCCTCCGCGTCGCGGCTGAGTCAGACGAGGCTCGGCAGCAGCTCGAGCAGTTCGAGTTGGGAGGCGGCGTCAGGTGCGACCAGCGACACCATCAGCACGTCGACACCAGCGGCCGCATAGCGACCGAACGCCTCGCGCACCTGCGTGGCTGAACCGATCGCGGTGACCTCGTCGACGAGCTCGTCGGGTACCGCGGCGACGGCCTGCTCTCGCTGGCCGGACAGGTAGAGGTCCTGGATCGTTGTTGCTTCGTTTTCGTACCCGTACCGCTTGACCAGGTCGTTGTAGAAGTTGTGATCGCGCGAGCCCATGCCGCCGACGTACAGCGCGAGCAGCGGCTTCAGTGATGATTTCGCCGCCGCACACTGACCCTCGTCGGCGAAGACGCCAACGCTCGCTGGAACGATCACCGACAGCGGCCCGAGCTCGGGCGAGCGCGCTGCCGCGCCAGCGGCGAGCATCGGCCCGAAGACCTCAGCTGCTCTCGAGGGCATGAAGAGCGTCGGCATCCAACCGTCCGCAACCGTCGCCGCCATCTCGACGTTGCGCGGTCCAAGTGCTGCAACGACGATGGGCACCGAGTCGCGAACGGGATGGTTGAGCAGCTTCAGACCCATGCCGAGCTGGAAGATCTCACCGTCGAATGTGACGCGCTCACGCCGCAGGACCTGACGAACGATGTCGACGGCCTCGCGCGTGCGCTGCACGGGCTTGCGATATG
Organism: uncultured Acidimicrobiia bacterium; assembly: GCA_963774125.1. Taxonomy (GTDB): domain Bacteria; phylum Actinomycetota; class Acidimicrobiia; order Acidimicrobiales; family Ilumatobacteraceae; genus JALZMG01. The sequence continues at coordinate 215,720 of CAVZDR010000005.1, read as the reverse complement.
GCACGCCGTGCCAGCCCTCGACGACCTGTGGCCCGGACGCTCCGAGACCGAGGATCGCGCGCCCTCCGGACAGCGCATCGAGTGTCGCCACCGACTGACCGATCAGCGCCGGTGAACGCGAGTACACGTTGACGATCGAGGTGCCGAGCCGGATGTGCTCTGTCTGCCCGGCGAGCATCGTCAGAACCATGAATGCGTCGAAGCCCCACGCTTCGGCGACCCAGATCGAGTGGTACCCCAGTCGATCGGCGGCTCTCGACAGCTCGATCGCACCATCCTGCAAGAGGGCGTCGTCGGCGTACGGCAACGTGACGGCAAGTTCCATGACTGCTGACCTGCCCTAGCTCGTTGGCCCAGCGGCCTGCAGCGCCTCGGCGAGCAGGCCCATCTGGCTCTTCACCTCCACCGATCGCGGCAGGGAGCGCATGGCCTCCAGCAGCTCGTCGGCCGTCCAAGGAGTCTCCGCAGTCACCTCCTGCGCGACCGACCATCCGGCGTAGATGCCGACTGTCTGGCCGTAGACGCTGAACACCTGCCCGGTGAAGTCGCACGCATCGGATGCGAGGACGGCGACCAGCGGCGAGATGTTGCCCGGATCGAACATGCTCTGGCTCATCGTCTCCTCGAACCCGGGGGTTTGCAGCGTCAGCCGCGTGCGGGCAATCGGGGCGATGCAGTTGACTCGCACCCCGTAGCGGGCAAGCTCGGCAGCGTGCACGATCGTCATCGCCGCGATCCCTGCTTTGGCGGCGGCGTAGTTGGTCTGTCCGACGTTGCCATGCAGACCGGCGCCCGAGCTCGTGTTCACGATCGCACGGTCGACGGAATCGCCCGACCGCGACTGCTCACGCCAATAGGCCGCCGCGTGGTGGCTCACGTTGAACGTGCCCTTCAGGTGGACGGCGACCACGGCGTCGAACTCCTCCTCGCCCATCGACACCAGCATGCGATCGCGCAAGATGCCCGCGTTGTTGACGACGACGTGCACGTCACCGAATGCTTCGACGGCGAGGTCGATCATCGCCTTGGCGCCGTCGAATGAGACGACGCTGTGCGGCGAAGCCACGGCCTCGCCGCCTGCAGCGGTGATCTCGGCGACCACCTCCTCGGCCGCCGTGGCGTCGGAGCCCGAGCCGTCGGTCGCGCCTCCGAGATCATTGACGATCACGCGAGCGCCGAGGGAGGCGAACAGCAGCGCGTGCTCCCGACCGAGCCCACGTCCCGCACCGGTGATGACGATCACTCGGTCCTGCAGCAACCGCCTGGTGGCCGGCATGATCCTCGAACCCTCCTCCGGCAAGCCGCACCTCGGCTTGAATGCGAATGGAGGTTCACATGCGCGCTCGTCCTCTGTCAAGATGATGCCGATGGGCCACGACGCGCTGGTCGATGACGCGTCCCGCCTGGAGCAGTTCGTCGCCGACGCGCGCGACTGGCTCGAGCAGCACACTCCACGACGGTCCGTCGATGTCCCGCTGGCCTGGGGTGTCGGTTCGGACACCGTCGCCGTGTACCGCAACCTCACGTTCGACGAGGAGCGGGCGCACATCGACGCGGCGCGCGATTGGCAGCGGCTCAAGTCCGATGCCGGCTACGGGTCGATCGACTGGGAGGTCGAGCATGGCGGCCTCGGGCTCTCGTCGGCGTATTCGCGGGCGTTCGCCGATCTGGAGGCGCAGTACGTGACGCCCCCGCGTCACGAAGCGATCACGATCACGCTGCAGCTCGTCGGACCGACGATCCGCGCCTGTGGCACCGACGAACAGCGCCGGCGCTTCCTTCGTGCGCTGCGGCGCACGGACGAGATGTGGTGTCAGCTCTTCTCCGAGCCAGGTGCTGGCTCAGACCTCGCGCGCCTCGCCTGCCGTGCCGAGCGCGACGGCGACGAATGGGTCATCCGTGGACAGAAGGTGTGGACGTCCGGAGCGCAGTTCGCGGACTGGGGCTACCTGCTGGTCCGCACCGATCCCGACGTGCCGAAGCACCGTGGCCTCACCGCGTTCCTCGTCCCGATGCGTGCTCCTGGTGTCGAGGTCAGACCGCTGCGCCAGATGACCGGCGGATCGTCGTTCAACGAAGTGTTCTTCGACGCCCTGCGGGTGAACGACGACCTTCGGCTCGGTGGTGTCGGTGATGGCTGGCGGGTCGCGATGACGACGCTGGGGTTCGAGCGTGTGGCGACCGGTGACTCGGACCACGTTGCGTTCTGGAGGAGGGTCAGGATGCTGGCCGAGCGCCTTGGCGCCGCACGCGACCCGCTCGTACGTCAGCGGTTGGCCAGGTTGTACACGACCTTCATGCTCCTCGACTGGACGAACCATCGTGCCGACGCCGCCCTGCGCAGCGGCCAGACGCCGGGGCCTGAGGGGTCGATCCGCAAGCTCGCGTGGTCGAGGTCGCTGCTCGAAGCCTCGGAGGTGGTCAGCATGCTGCTCGGACCGCGGCTCGTCGCTGACAGCGGCGAGTGGGGGATGTTCGCGTGGTCCGAGTTCGTGACGGGAGCCCCCGGATCGCGGATCGCTGGAGGGTCCGACGAGGTGCAGCGCAACATCATTGGCGAGCGCGTGCTCGGGCTGGCGACCGACGAACGTGTCGACCGTGACGTCCCCTTCTCGCTACTCGTGCAGGAAGCTCCGTGATCACGGCCCGAGGCGACGGGGCTCCTCGTTCTGGACGCCGAGCGAGTTGGTCGCGAACGCGACGAGGTGGTACTGGCCCACGAGCAGCAGGAGCTCGATCAGCTGCTCATCGTCGTACGCAGAGCGCAGGACGCTCCACGTCGCATCATCGACGACGGCGTCGCGGTGGAGCTGGTCCGTCGCGGCCAGCAGCGCGGCGTCGACGGAGCCCCACGCACCGTCATCACCTCTCCCCAGCTGCTCGATCTCTGCCTCGGTGACCCCGCACTCGAGGGCGAGTGCGATGTGGTGGTCCCATTCATACGCCGCCTGGCACTGCTGCGCCGTGCGGAGGATGACGAGCTCACGGTCCCTCGGCGGCAACGTTCCGCCGGCGAGCAGCTTCTGGGCGAATGCGATCCAACGCCTGAAGAGCGTGGGATGCCGGGCCAGCGTCGCGAAGATGTTGAGCTCGCGGCCGGCGAGCTCGGTCAACGGATCGAGCATCGCCGAGGTGCGTGGGTCCCTGCCTGCGGGAGGAAGCGGGCTCATGCGCAGGGGGTGCGCGGCCGGTGCAAGGTTCCAGAGGTCGGCCATCAGCTCACGTTAGTGAGTATTCGCACTCCGCTGGATGGCGTCTTCACAATTCGCGGGCGTTCCTCGTGGACGGAATGTGAGTGATGATTTACAGTGAGGGCGCGACTAGCGCTCGCGTGGGGAAGGATGAACTACAGGAACGAGTTCGTGCTCGTCGACGTCGACGGCGCCGTGGCGACGGTGACGATGAACCGGCCGGACCGGCACAACGCGATGAACCCACCGATGGTGGAGGAGCTCCGCAATGCTCTGTGGGGACTCGACGAGGAACCCTCCGTGCGCGCCATCGTCGTCACCGGGGCGGGGCGGAGCTACTCCGCGGGAATTGACCTGTCGGGCGGGGCGGAGTCGTTCGAACGCGACTCCGCCAGCACCGTGGAGGCCGACGCTGGCATGGTGGTCCAGAACTTCGGCCTGTGGCGGATGCGGACCCCGGTGATCGGCGCTGTCAACGGTGCGGCGATCGGCGCCGGGATCACGACGGCGCTCATGTTCGACGTTCTGTACGTGGCAGTCGACGCGCGGCTCGGATTCCGCTTCTCCCGGCTCGGCGTGCTTCCCGAAGCCAACTCGCTCTGGCTGCTCCCGCGCCTCATCGGGGTCTCGCGGGCGATGGACATCCTGTTGAGCGGACGTGACATCACCGGCGCGGAGGCGGTCGAGCTCGGCCTCGCGAAGGCCGCGCTCGCGGTCGACGAGGTGCTTCCGGCGGCGCAGGAGTACGCCCGTGAACTGGCGACCAAGACGTCGCCCATCTCGACGACGCTGATCAAGCGCCTCGTCAACGAGTTCCTCCTCGAGACCGACCGCTCGCGGGCGATGGCGGAGGAGACGGACTGGACGTGGTGGACGGGCAGCCAGCCCGACGTCGTCGAAGCGGTCACGGCCATGACGGAGCGACGGGACCCGCAGTGGAAGACGACGAAGCTGGATGTCCCCGCCGAGCGTCCGCCGCACCGAGCCGAACCACGCTGATCCATGAACCAGAGCGGCTGAGGAGGACGCGATGACGACGCAATGGGTGATATCGGTCGATGACCACCTGGTCCAGCCGCCAGACCTCTGGGAGAAACGGCTCCCGGCGCGGATGCGGGAGCGCGGTCCGCGAGTGCTGCGCGGTGTCGGCGGCGATCCGACCGCTGTTGTTCGCAAGGTCGCCGGCGCCAACGCGCAGGCGGCCGACGTGAGCAGCGCGCGATACGCAGCTGTCCTCACGCCCGACAAGCCGGGCGATGCGTGGAGTTACGACGGTGATGTGTGCCCGACGACGTTCGCATCGGCGGCCGTCGGCGTGCCACGTGAGCAGTACTCGCCGTTCCCCTTCTCCTACGAGGACCTCCCTCCGCAACTCGTCGACCCGACCAGGCGTGTCGAGCACATGGATCGTGACGGCGTCCTGGCGTCCCTGTGCTTCCCGATGTCGGAGTTCCCGCGGTTCTGCGGTCAGTCGTTCCTCGAAGGTCCGGACAAAGAGCTCGGTCTCGCCTGCGTCCAGGCCTACAACGACTTCATGCTGGAGGAGTGGTGCGCAGCCGTTCCTGGACGGTTCATCCCGCTCGTGCTCGTGCCCCTCTGGGATCCGCACCTCGCCGCAGCCGAGGTCGAGCGGACTGCCGCGCTCGGAGCGAAGGCCATCGCCTTCTCCGAGGCGCCGCACAAGCTCGGCCTCCCGTCCATCCACCACCCCGATCGCCATTGGGATCCGCTGTTCGGGGCGGCCGAGGAGACGGGCATGCCGATCTGCACCCACATCGGATCCGGCTCCTGGATCCCTCCCACCGCCCCCGACGCTCCGCTGCTCACCAGCCTCGCCGGGCTGCACCTCATCGCCTCCGGCACTGCACAGGACTGGCTGCTCAGTGATGTCTTCCTCCGCTTCCCTCGGCTGAAGCTGGTCCTCTCCGAGGGCGGGGTCGGCTGGATCCCGTACGTGCTCGGTCAGCTCGACTACGTGTGGGAGCGACACGGTCTCTGGACGAAGACACCTCACACCGAGCCGCCGAGCACGCTGTTCAAGGATCACCTGTACGGGTGCTTCATCGACGACCGCTGGGGCGCCGCGAACGTGCGAGCCATCGGTGTCGAGAACTGCATGATCGAGACCGACTATCCACACAGCGATTCCAGCTGGCCGCACACTCAGGATCTGGTCCGCCAGCGCCTCGCCTACCTCACCGAGGACGAGCGGGCGCTCGTGCTGCGGGGCAACGCCGAGCGCGTGTTCCAGTTCGATCCGGCCGACATCACGGCTGCGGATGTCACGGCCGCCGATGTCACGGTGAGTGGCGAGGCCTAGGGGCTGCGATGTACGAGATGCTGCGCATCGCCGGCGAGAAGGGATTCATCGACACCTCGGTCGAGACGGCGGAGTTCCACGACACGATCCTCGGACGCTCGATGCTGATGGACATCGGCGACCCTGGTGATTCGACTCGACCGCTTGTCAGCGTCGTCAAGTACGCACCGCACGCTGAGGTGCCCGTGCACTACCACGACACCGACTACGTCTCCATCGTGCTCGACGGCGAGATCGAGGTGACCCGCAAGCTCCATCGGGTCGGGGACATCCGGATGGTCAAGAAAGGGACTGCGTACGGGCCGCTGCGGGCGGGTCCAGCAGGGTGCACCGTCTTCGAGGTGTTCGCCAACCGCAGCGGCATCCGCGCGACGTTCCTCGGGGACGACGAACTTGCCCAGCGCTATCGCGCCCTGCAAGCCGAGGTGCTCGAGCGGCTCGCCGTGGCTGAAGGCGGGCACGGCTAGGTGACGCCGGAGCCGCGCCCGCTCTGGGAGACCACCGAACGCTTCGCCACGGTTGGGGAGTTGAGGCGCATCGCTCGGGCGACGATGGAAGTCGGGCTGTGGAACTACCTCGAGGGCGGCTCCGGAGACGAGTGGACGTTGGAGCGCAACGAGAGCTCGTTCAAGCGCTGGAGGTTCTGCCCTCGGATGCTGACGGGCATCACGCCACCTGACGTGCGCACCACGGTGCTCGGGATGTCACTGTCGATGCCGATCGTGACCGCGCCGTTCGGGTTCGACAGCCAGTTCCACCCCGACGGCTTCACCGCCGTCACGCGTGGTGCAGGGAGCCAAGGCACGGCGGCGATCGTGCCGGTCATCTCGAGCCGATCGCTCGAGGAGGTGCGCGCCGCTGCACCAGAAGCTGCACAGCTGTTCCAGGTCGTGGCGTGGGGTCCTGAGCAGCCGTTCGTCGACCTCGGCCGCCGGGCCGCCGACGCCGGATACAAGGTGCTCGTCGTCACGGTGGACACGTCCGCACCTGGATGGCGGGAGCGGTCGTTCGTCGACCGCTGGCTCCCGGATGGTTCGGCCGCGCTCGGCAATTTCAAGGAGGACCCGTCGACGCTCGCGAGGATGACGGACTTCGGCGATCGCATGTGGACATGGGAGGAGCTCGGCGATCGGTGCGCGAAGGTCGGGCTCCCGTGGATGCCCAAGGGTGTGCTGTGCGGGGAGGACGCCCGGGCTGCCGTCGATGCGGGAGCGGCGGGAGTGTTCGTGTCGAACCACGGCGGTCGGCAACTCGAGCAGGCACCCGCGCCGCTCGACGTCCTGCCCGAGGTCGTGTCGGCGATCGGAGGGGAAGCCGTCGTCGCGTTGGATGGTGGGGTGCGACGCGGCAGCGACGTGCTGGTCGCGCTCGCCCTCGGAGCGCAGCTCGTCGGCATCGGCAGACCCACGGTGTGGGGACTTGCGGCCGCTGGTGTCGAAGGCGTCGGCCGAGTGCTCGACCTCCTTCGACGCGAGCTTGTGGTCACGATGTCGCTGTGCGGGCGGGCGTCCGTCGCCGAGGTCGACGAGACACTCGTGCGCATCGCGAGCTGAGCGAGGAAAGGTCACCGTGACCGAGCGACTCACGCGACGCCATGTGCTCGTGGTCGGGGCCGGCACACGCCGCAGCCGCGATCCCGAAGCGCCGCCGGGCAATGGACGTGCCATCGCCGTGCTCGCGGCGCGCGAAGGGGCGGCCGTGGCGTGCGCCGACATCGACGAGGACGCGGCGGCCGAGACCGCCCGGCTGTGTGAGCTGGAAGGAGCCCGCGCCGTGGTGGTGGCGGGCGACGTCAGCGACGCCGGTGACTGCGAGCGGATCGTTGGGGAGGCTCAGGAGGGGCTCGATCAGCTCGATGGAATTGTGCTCAACGTCGGTACGGGCCTTGGTTCCGGCCTCGCGGGGACCGATGCCGGGCAGTGGGACGAGACGTTCGCCATCAACGTGCGCAGCCAGTTCCTGGTGTGTCGCGCCACGTTCCCGCTGCTGCCCCCAGGCAGCTCCATCGTCTCCATCTCCTCGGTCGCCGCGCTCAAGCCGGCGACGAGGGTCCCGGCGTACGACGCGTCGAAGGCAGCGCTCGGTGGCCTGTGCCGTCACATGGCGGCGGAGGGTGCTCCGCGGGGGATCCGAGTCAACGTCATCGCCCCCGGCTTGATCGACACGCCGCTCGGCCGGCTCGCCAACCGGCTCCGAGCTGATCGGGCCGAGACGTTCATTCCCCTCGGCCGCTACGGCACCCCGTGGGAGGTGGCGAGCGTGGTGGTGTCGTTCCTGTCGGACGAGACCTCGTACGTGACCGGGCAGGTGCTCGCTGTCGACGGTGGCTGGTCGGCGCTGACCTGAGGCGTGGCGTCCTGCGTCAGCGTCCTGCGTCAGCGGCTGGCGACCGAGCGGGGGCGCTTGGCCCGCTTGGTACTGCTGATCTGAGCAGGCTCGAGACTGGTCACGTTACGCGTCGCGGCGCTCGCTGCCCAGCCCCTCGATGTCGTCGGTCGGCACGTACAGAACCGCCAGCATCGACTTCTGCAACAGCGGGCGCAGCACGTCGAGCGGGAGTCCGCTGCGGAACGTCGCCGCCGAGATCGCCATGCCGATCGCCGCGTGCACGAGGACGCGGGTCTCGCCGTCATTCAGCTCGGGGCGCACCTTGCTCATCGCGTGCACCCACTCCTCGATGTGCAAGCGCTCGGCGCGCTCGATCTTGGCGATGACCTCGCCACGGAGGGTGCGGCGCTCGTACCTGCACACGAACGTGAGCGGCGCGTTGTCGACGAGCGTGTCCACATACAGCTCGACGAGCTGCTCGAGGAGCTCGGCCGGTCCCTGGGCGTCGTCGACCATCGCCCGCACTCGCTCGAGCACTTCTGAGCTCCGGTCGAGGACGAGCGTCTCGAGGATCTCCTCCTTGCTCTTGAAGTGGCGGTAGATCCCAGGACCCGTGATGCCGGCACCGGCCCCGATGTCCGACATCCCCGTGTTGTGGTACCCGCGCTCGTGGAAGAGCTCGACGGCAGCCGCCTTGATCTGCTCGCGGCGGTAGGGCCGACGCTTCGCCTTGCCGAGTGGTGTCGCCTCGGCAGTCGTCATGACGCTCCTCCTTGCGCCACGGTCTGCACGTCGTCGATCGTCATCTCCGCGACAGTGCCGCGGAGGAAAGCCGACTCGACATCGGCGAGGTGCTCGATGGCATCGCTTGCATCCCGGTGCAGCACGATACCGCCGCGGTGCAGGACGTAGCAGCGATCAGCGACCGCCAGCGCGTGCCGCACGTGCTGCTCGACCAGCACCACGGCCATGCCCTCGTCGGCGCCACGGCGGATCGCATCGAGCAGTCGTCGCACGACCATCGGCGCGAGGCCGAGCGACAACTCGTCGACGAGCAGGAGGCGCGGCCGCGCGGCCAGCGCGCGCGCCAGCCCGAGGATCTGTTGCTCGCCGCCGGAGAGCAGCCCCGCCTGCTTCGACAGCAACGGCTCGAGCTCGGGGAAGTGCTCGACGGCGCCGGCGACGCCACCGCGACCGAGGCGCAGGTTGGCCCTCGCCGTGAGGCTCGAGAAGATGGCCCGCTCCTCCGGGACGAAACCGACGCCTTCGCGGGCCCGCTGGTGCAGCGGGGCGTGGGTCGGGTTTCCGAACAGCACGACCTCACCCTCGAGCAGCGGCAGCTCGCCGGCAAGCGCGAGGAGGGTGGTCGTCTTCCCGGCGCCGTTGGCTCCGAGGAGGGCGACGATCTCTCCGGCATCGACGTGGAGCGTGATGTCTCGGACGGCAGGCAGATCGCCGTAGCCGGCCGAGAGGTCGTGGGTGTCGAGCACGCGCTCACCGGTGCGTCCTGTGTCTCGCGTGCGAGCGGCGATGGGGCCGGCGTGGCCGTCGTCGGTCTCGAGCGCTTCTCCGAGATAGCTCTCGATGACGTCGGAGTTCACCGCGATCTCGGCGGGAGATCCCTCGGCGATCTTCCGGCCGAACGACAGGACGGCGACGCGATCGCACACGTTCAGGACGAGCGCGACGTCGTGCTCGACGACGAGGATGGCCAGTCCCCACTCGCTCGCCAGCCGACGGAGCAAGCTGCCGAGCTCGGCGCGTTCGTTCGCGTCGAGCCCTGCCGCTGGCTCGTCGAGCAGCAGCACTGACCCTCCGGCGGCGATCGCTCGCGCGATGGCGACCAACCGCCGACGGCCGTACGGCAACTCGTCTGGACGGCGTTGCAGGTCGGGCTGGAGCGCGAACTCGTGGATCGCGGCGATCGCTCGCGGCGTGAACTGCGCCCGATCGGGACGGACGAGGTCCGCGCCGTAGGCCACCACGTCGCGCGGGTCGCACGCCGCCTGGAGGTTCTCGGCGACGGTGAGGCTCTCGAACAGCTCGAGGCTCTGGAACGAACGCCCGAGACCGGCCAGGGCGCGTCGTCGCGGCGACCAGCTGGTGATGTCGTCTGCGCCCAGCGCGACCCGACCACCACCGATGAGCGGCGCGAAACCCGTCGTTGCGTCGATCAGCGTGGTCTTGCCAGCCCCGTTGGCCCCGATGAGACCGACCACCTCGCCCGGCTGCACGACGAGCGACACGTCGTTCAGCGCCGTCACACCGCCGTAGCGGACCGTTGCGCCGCGGACGTCGAGGGCGAGCGGCGGGACCCTCGGGTGCTCGGTGATCGGTGGGACGACCGGCGGAGGCGGTTGACGTCGAGCCCGACCGAGGCGGGCACGGAGATCGTGGAGGTGTCGAGCATTGAGCGACACGAGACCGTTCGGGTCGACGATCAGGATGCCGATGAGGAGCAACCCACCGACGAGGTGGAAGATGTCCTCGAGCTCGCTGCCGAACAGCTCGAAGATCTTCGGACCGAGGGCGCCCTGGGCCAGCACCGCTCCGAGGAGGGCGCCGACCGCAGAACCGACGCCGCCGATCACTGCGAAGACGACGACGAACACCGACTCGAAGACCTGGAACGTCGGGAAGAACACGACGGTGGGGAGACGGAAGGCGATCAGGATCCCACCGACCGCGGCGAAGGCGGCCCCGAGCCCGAAGGCGTAGAGCTTCGCTCCGAAGACGCTCACGCCGAGTGAGGCGGCGGCGCGTTCGTTGGTGCGCACCGCGATGAGCCTCCGGCCTGTTCGCGATCGGCGCAGGTTGGCCGTGATCATCGCTGCCACCGCGACAAGGAGGATCGAGAAGCGCGGCGTATCGCTCCGGGTAGCGGAACGAGTCGAGGTCGATGCCGAAGAACGTCACGGGCCCGACTTCCGTGCCGAGCACGCCGCCCGTGCGTGCCGGGTTGGCGAGGATCTGGCTCTCGAGCAGCAGGGCCAGACCGAGTGTCGCCACCGCGAGGTTCACGCCGCGCGTGCGCAAGGCGGGAAGTCCGACGAGGATCCCGACCGGCACGGCGCCGGCGATGCCGGCGAGCATCGCCAGCTCGAACGGCACGTCGAAGCTGGCTACGAGGCGGGCCGCGATCCACGCGCCGATCCCGGCGAGCCCGAACTGGGCGAGCGAGAGCTGGCCCGTGTAGCCGGTGACGATGACCACCGACAACGTCACGAACCCGACGGCGGCCGTCAGCCCGATCGCCTGTGCCCAGGACGGTGACGTGAGCAACGTCAGGCCCGCCGCGATGAGTGTGATCGGAACCACCAGGCGGAGTCGGACGCGACCGGAGCCCAGCTCTGGGGGACGCTCTGTGACGTCACCGCGCAGCGGCAGGCCCCGACCCCGCACGACCAGAACGACGATGATGACGAGGAACGGCACCGAGCGTGACCATCCCGTCACGTCGATCGAGCTGTACCTGGTCTGGATGTAGGCCACCTCGGATTCGAGGATGCCGATCAACAGGCCGCCGGCCAGCGTCAACGAGAACGAGCGGAAGCTGCCGACGAGTGCGGCCGCGAGGGCGGGCACGACGAGCAGGCACAGCGTCTGCACCTGCAGTCCACTCAGGTTGACGACGAGGATCGCGCCGCCGACTGCGAGCACGCCACCGAGCGCCCAGTTGACCGCCGCGACCACGTCGGGCGAGATGCCCAGCGCGGCGGTGGCGCGACGGTTCTCTGCGACGGCTGAGGTCGCCAGACCGAAGCGAGTGCGCCGGGACATCACCGTCAGGCCGATGGTGACGGCGATGGCGATGCCCAGGATGATCAGCCGGTCGACGCCGACGCGGATGTCCGGGAGCACCTCGACGCTGTCGACCGGGAGCAGCTTCGCACTCAGGTGCGGCTTGTCACCCCAGAGTTGCTCTCCCAGCGCGAGCAGCACCATGAACAGCCCGAGACTGGCGATGAGCCGGGCGATCGCCGGTGCGCGCCGCAGGGGACGCATGACCAGCAGGTGCGTCCCCGCCCCGACCGACCGCACCGAAGCCGATGGCCGCGATGAACGCCAACCAGGTCGGCACGCCGTTCTCGCGCCAGAGGTAGAAGATGAACGCCCCGACCATGCCCAGGGCGCCCTGGGCGAAGTTGACGACGCCGGAGCCCCGGTAGATGAGGACGATCCCCTGCCCGGTCAGGCCGTAGACGGCGCCTGCCCCGAGCCCGAGGATGGCGAACCGCAGCAGATCCACGCGCGGTCAGCCTCTCAGGTCCCGGGGCAGCGCCGGCGTCCTGCGGTCACGATGGCGTCTCGCACTCCTCACCCGTCAGCGTGTCGAGGAACGTCCCGGTGAGCGGCACCTCCTCGCCGCCCTCGACCTCGGTGATCAGCGCGCACCAGTTGAAGACGCGCGGCAACTGCTCGACGGGTGCCGTCTGCCACTGCAGTGGCGGGGTGACGCCCGTCGGGACACTGGTGGCCGCGTTCAGCGCCTCCCACAGCGTCGGTCCCGTGACTTCATCCAGACCGCCCGCCAGCTCGGCGACGATGTTCACCGACGCCCAGCCGTTGAGGCGGAAGCCGGTGTCCTCGTCGAACCCGGCGGCCGCCATGTCCTCGCGGAACTCCTCGACGCCCGAGTTGTTGAGCGCGGGCGTGATCGCCTGGGCGCGGATCGAGGCCCTCGGCGGTCTCTCCGAGCGATTCGATCACGCGTCCGACCTCGGTGGTCTGGAACGCGATGGTGATGTCCGGGTTGGCCTGCCGGATGGCCTGGATGAGGTTGATCGCATCCTGCGCGGAGACACCGACGATCACGCCGTCGGCGCCGTCGGCCACGGCAGCCGCGGCGTAGGCAGACATATCCGGTGCCCCGGGCGGCACGGCGATGTCACGAGCGACCTCCAGCCCGTGGTTGGCCAGACCCATGTTCACGAAGTTCGGAAGGGCGGCCGCGGCGTCGAGGTCGATGCGGGCGAGCGAGATGTTCGTCGCACCCGTCTGTCGCGATCGCGTTGCCCAGCGCGGCGAAGCCCGACGGCGCCCCGCCGTAGATCGGGAACACGGCGGGTGACGCGTACTCGGCACCGGCGGAGCGGGATCTCCCCGACGGCGGGGATCTGGTTCTCCTCGAGCAGCGGGATGAACGATCCGGAATGTGGCGTGATCGAGCTGATGACGGCGACGACGCCCTCGTCCACGGCCTGGCGGCCGCAGTCCGCGGCCTGGTTGGGATCGTTGCCGGTGTCGCACGACAGGATCTCGATGGGACGGCCGCCGACGCCGCCCTCGGCGTTGATGGCCTGGGCGGCCGCCTCTGCTCCCTCCGGGATCTCCGGGTTGGCGACGCCGAGCTCGACTTCGTGGATCACCATCAGCTTGATCGGCTCACCGGTCGGCTCCTCGGCCGCACCTGTGGTGTCAGTCTCCTCGGCTCCGGTGGTCTCTGGCGCCTCCGTCGTGGCGGCTGCTTCCGTCGTGGCGGCTGCCTCCGTCGTACCGGGCGCCTCGGTCGTCCCTGCTGCGGCAGTCGTGGCGCTGGCGCCGTCGTCGTCGTCGTCGCCGCCGCATGCCGCTGCGGTGATCACCAGGCTGGCAGCAGCCGTCACCGCGAGGACTCTCCTGTGCATGGGCCCCCCCATCGTCGTGCTGGCGCGAGATGCGCTATGCAGTTGCTGAATGCTAACGCGCCTTCACGCTATGCTCGCAAGTGCTCTCCTTGGGCCGCGCGCTTCCCCTTGGCCGTGGCCCTGGGATGCGCTTCACAGGGCCGTTCTTGCTCATCGCCGCCCTCGCGTGACGAGCCGGTTCGCTGTCCCAGCACGGTGCATGAACGTTAACCCACGGTAATTCGATGTCCCGAACTCGTCGGAATCAGGAGGCACGGAATGGATCGCTCAACCGGGGACGTTGCCACCACGCTGATGCGCGCGCTCGCTGGCTATGACGCCGAGACGCTCGGTGACCTCCTCGCCCCAGATGCGACGCGGTGGCTCAACCTGACCGAGGAGGAGACGTCGCGCGACGACTTGCTCGACCTCATGCGGCTCGAGCGCGAGCACGTGCGCAGCTCGCAGTTCACCGAACGCTCGCGAGTCACCACCGAGCGCGGCTTCGTGCTGCAGTTCGACTGCGACGGAGTGACGGCTGGCGGAGCGACCTTCCACATCCCGGTGTGCCTGGTTGTCGAAGTTGCCGACGGCGTCATCGTTCGCATGGACGAATACGCGAACATCTCGCACGTCAAGCCCCTGCTGCGCGAGCTCCTCGCCAGCGGCAGAGTGCCCGGCACCCAGGGCTGAGCATGGACCCCGACCACCGCGACCTGCTCCCATCAGCGGCGAGCGCGAGCCTCGCCGCGACGTCGTTGGCCGAGCTGCACCGGCGTCGCGACGTGGCCGAGCATGTGGGCGGTGAGCGGGCCGTCGCCGCGGCGCGGCGCCGAGGGCTGCTGACGGCGCCGGAGCGCGTCGCGCTGCTGTTGGACCCAGGCACGGACGTGCCGTTCGGTCGCCTCACTCACGCCGACGATCCCCGCCGAGCGGACGAGACCTTCGGCGACGGTGAGCTGTGCGGCTTCGGGAGGGTCGACGGCCGCTGGATCTCGTACTTCGCCAGCGATCCTCGGGTCAAGGGAGCGTCCGGGGGACCGGCGGGGCGCCGGCACTCGCAGGCGTTCCGCAACCTCGTGGAACGGTCGGCGCTGCCGTTGTTCTTCGTGATGCAGGGCGGCGGAGCCCGAATCGACGAGGCGATGACCTCGGCCTTCATCTCGTTCCCGGGTACCGGGATGGGCGCCCGCAAGGTGTTCGAGCGACGAGGGGTCCTGCTCACGATCGTGCTCGGCGCCTACTACGCGCCGTGGAACGTGGCGCAGGCCGACTTCTCGGTCATGACCGAGGCGTCGAACATCTCGCTGACCTCACCGCCGCTCGTGCGGGTCGGCACCGGTCAGGAGGTCACGCCCGAGGAGCTCGGTGGTGCCGAGCTGCAGGCCACGATCACCGGACAGATCGACGCTGTCGTCGCGGACGAGCAGGAGGCGATCGCGATGGCGCGGCGCGCCTTCTCCTACCTGCCGAGCCATGCCCGCACCGAACCACCCATGATCGACGTCGGTGACCCGCCGAACCGGATGTGCCCCGAACTCCGCGACATCGTCCCGACGCTCCTCAACCGCGCCTACGACGTCCGTGACGTCATCCGCGTGGTGACCGATCGGGACAGCTTCCTCGAGTACTCGCCGCGATTCGCTCGCAATCTCGTGACCGGGCTGGCCCGCATCGACGGTCGGACCGTCGTCGTCATGGCGAACCAGCCGAGCGTGATGGCCGGCGTCCTCGACGTCGGCGCCGTGATCAAGGCTCACAAGGCGCTGACGCTGTGCGTCGAGCTGGGCCTCCCGCTCGTGAGCCTCGTCGACGTTCCAGGGGTGCTGCCCACCAAGGAGCAGGAACAGCGTCGCATCATGACTTCGCTGTACGAGCACGGTGTGCTCAGACTGCGTGCTCGGGTGCCGAAGGTCGCCGTGGTCCTGCGCAAGGGGGTCGGCTTCGGCGTGATGGCGATGACGGCCGGCGATCCGGAGGCGATCACGTTCGTCTGGCCCGGTGCCCAGATCTGCTTCACAGGGGTCGAGGCGGCCGTACGGGTCGTCCACCGTGCGGAGCTCGACGCGGCAGCCGATCCCGAGGCGCTGCTCCGGCAGCTGCAACAGCGCTACGAAGGGGGCTCGGCGCCGTGGATCGGCGCCCACCTCGGTCACATCGACGATGTCATCGACCCTGCCGAGACTCGCGCCAGGGTGGCCAGGGCGCTGGACATCGGTCGGTCGAGGGGGAGATAGGGAGCAAGCATGGACAGTGGCATCGATCGCCTCCATCGCGAGCGGGCCGAGATCGGCGAGTTCGAGCGGCGGCGCTCTCCAGCGCCTTCCCGGCTGACACCGAGGCAGCGCGTCGACGCGCTCGTCGACGATGGCACGTTCCTGGAGCTGGGCAGCCTGACGCGCAGCCAGCACGCAGAGGTCGCCAGTGAGACGCCGGGCGATGGCTTGCTGTGCGGATGGGCCCGAGTCGAGGGCTGCGAGGTTGCGGTGATCGCCGAGGACCCGGTCGTTCTGGAGCGAACCGACGCCCAGGTGGCCAAGCAGAAGCGCCACCGGATCCTCAATGTGTCGGCCGCCAGGGGGACGCCGGTGATCTACCTCGCCGACGGGCCGACGTCGTCGGGACGCTCGTTCCCACCCGCGACGGGGCAGCTCATGGGCTACCTCGGACCTCAGACCACGGAGCCCCGACCCTCCGACCTGCCGACACCGATGGTCACCATGATTTTCGGAGCCTGCCGTGGGCGCGCCGCCGAGTTGGCCGCGGCGTCCGATCTCGTGGTCGGGGCCGCAGCCGGCCATCCAGCCAACTTCGGCGCCGGGCTCGTCGACCACCTCGCCGCTGACGAGGCATCCGCCATCGAGACGGTACGTCGCGCCTTCCGGACGTTGCATCACGCGGCCGCCGGGCACGTCGCGCCACCGCATAGCCCTTTGACCGACGACGTCGCACCTCCCGTGCCAGGGACAGTTCTCGTCGACGGGCTCTTCGACGACGGCAGCGTGATCTCGTTCATCGAGCAGCCGGCGCTGACGACGGGGCTTGCCCAGCTCGACGGACGTCCCGTGGCCTTCGCCGTCACGTCCGGCGGCGGGGCCGTGGATGGCGATGCGTTGGCGGCGCTGCTGCGCGTGGCCCGTCTCAGCCGGCGGTGCGGCCCGGCACTGCTGCTCGTGCAGGACACGGGTGGCTACGACCAGGCGGTCGCCGACACTCCGCAGTTCCTGCACCTCCTCGATGCCCTCATCGACGAGATCCGATCGACCTGGGCCGCCAAGCTCGTGGTCGTCACCGGCAGCGGGCACGTGCTCGGCACGTTCGCGCTCGGTGGGCGACAGCTGGGCATCGACTACATCGCCGCGCTGCCGTTCGCACGAGTGGCCGTCACCGACGTCGCCTCGTTCGACCACTCGACGATCGTCCAGGTGACTGACGACGCCGGACCGCAGAGCCCGTGGCTGGCCGCAGGGCTCGGGCACGTGGACGATGTGCTCGCTCCGAGCGAGGTTCGCGCCCAACTTGCCGTCGTCCTCGACCTGCTCGCCCATGGCGCGGCATACCCGCCGCCCGAGCTCGACCGTCGCGGGCGCGCCGTCGATGACATCCCGAAGGTGTGATCGGGGAGTTGCGGTCGCCTGACGGCTAGCGCGGGATCACGATGTCGGCGGCCTCGCGATCCCAGGCCGCCTCCGTCACCCCACGCTCGCGCAGGTCCTTCTTCTTGACGCGATCGGTCGGTGTCTTCGGCAGCGCATCGATGAACTCGATGTAACGAGGGACCATGAACCGCGGCATGCGCGGGATGAGCCATTCGATCAGCTCCGCCTCGGTCAGCTCCGAGCCGTCCGTCCGCACGACGAACGACATCACCTCGTCCTCCGTGTGCTCGGACGGCACGGCGATGGCTGCCGACTCGATGACGTCAGGGTGCTGGTTGACGATGCCCTCGACCTCGAACGACGAGATGTTCTCGCCCCGTCGGCGAATGGCGTCCTTCATGCGGTCACAGAAGTAGTACGCCCCGTCTTCGTCGCGACGGAAGCCGTCTCCTGTGTGGAACCAGCCGTTGCGCCATGCGTGGAAGCTGGCCTCGGGCATGTTGAAGTAGCCGAGGTTCATCGTCCATGGCTCGTCGGTACGGACGATGAGCTCACCGACCTCGCCGATCGGTACTTCCTCGTCGTGGTCGTCGACGATGCGCACTTCGAACCCCGGCTTGAGGCGGCCGCAGCTCTTGTGATTGGCGTTGCACGCCGACCAGCCGTCCGAGGCAAAGGGGTTGCTGATCTCGGTCATGCTGTAGGCGGTCCCGACGCGCACGCCGAAGCGCGCCTTGAAGCCGTCGACGTCGGGCATGACCGGCGCCATGATGACGTTGGTCAGCGTGTTGTTCTCGTCGTCGGCCGGCGGTGCACCGGCACTGATCCACGGGACCATGGCGCCGACGAGTGCCGTCGACGTGACGCCGTAGCGCTTGACGTCGTCCCAGAAATCATTCGGGCTGAACCGCTCCCTGACCACGGCGGTGCCATTGCACAGCGCCATGAGGTAGGGGATCGTCTTCCCACCGAGGTGGTAGGTCACGGTCGGCAGGTAGTACACGTCGTCCGGGCCGAGGTCCGCGAACGGGAGGAAGTTCACGGTTTGCCGTTGGAGATGAGCCCACGGAAGCACGACACCCTTCGATGGGCCGGTCGTGCCCGAGGTGTAGAGGATGCAGGAGATGTCCCACGGGCGGACGGGGTCGAGCTCGCCGAGCGGTTCGGCGCCGGCCAGGAACTCCGACTGCGAGAGCACCTGGATCGGGAGATCGGGGACGTCGGTGTCAGGCCCGAGCACCACGATCGTGCGGAGGTGGTCGAGGCGCGGCAGCACCTCCGCGACGCGCTCGACGAACTCAGGGGCACACATCATCACCGGCGCCATCGAGTTGTTCAGCACGTGCACCAACAGATCACCGCGGTACTCCGTGTTGATGCCGACGTCCACGGCCTTGATCAGCGTCAGCCCCAACCACGACCGGTAGTAGTCGAGCGTGACGGGCGTCATCAGCACGACGTTGTCCCGCTCGCCGACGCCGATGCGACGGTAGGCGCCGCCCCACAGCTGGCCGCCGGCGAGCAGCTCCGCGTACGTCAGGGATCCTCCGCGCACGTGCTCGATCAGGACGCGATCCGGCGACTCGGCGGCGCGTCGTGCCACCAGCCGCGGAAAGATCAGCTCTTCGTCCACCACTCTCGCCTTTCAGCAGCACGTGAATCTTCGCTAACCGTCTTCGTACCGGGCAGGCGTTGTCGAGTCAAGGGCCGTGGACGCATCAGACGATGGCCCCGGCGCCGCGGAGCACCGCGATCTCGTCGGAGGTGTACCCGGCGTCGCGCAGCACGCCATCCGTGTCGGCGCCACGTTCTGGTGCCGGCCGTGGACGGGCGGCAGGGGTCCGGCTGAAGCGGGGGGCGGGCGACGGGACGAGCGAGCCGCCGACATCGATGAACGTCTCACGCTGGCGGTGGAGCGGGTGTGTCGGAGCCTCACCGAGCTCGAGCACGGGAACCAGGCACGCGTCGACGTCAGCGGCGAGCTCGGCCCACTCGTCGCGGGTCCGCTGCCGGATCGCCTGGGCGAATCGGGCCCTCAGCAAGGGCCAGCGGCCACGGTCCAGCTGGTCGGGAAGCTCGTCGGCATCGAGGCCCAAGAGTGACACGAGCTCGGCGAAGAACTCGGGCTCCATCGCTCCGACCGCGACATAGCGACCGTCCGACGTCTCGTACGTGTCGTAGAAGGGGGCACCGCCATCGACCAGGTTCGCTCCCCGTTCGTCAACCCACAGCCCACGCGATCGCATCTCGTGGAGCACGGTCGTGAGCAACGCAACGCCGTCGACCATGGCTGCGTCGACGACCTGCCCACGCCCCGAGCGGGCGGCCTCGAAGATGCCGGCGAGCACGCCGACCACGAGCAGCATCCCGCCGCCGCCGAAGTCGGCGACGAGGTTGAGCGGGGGCACCGGGCGCTCGCCCGGTCTGCCGATCGGATGGAGCGCGCCGGCGACGGCCACGTAGTCGATGTCGTGACCGGCACGCGCGGCGAGCGGACCGTCCTGGCCGTACCCGGTCCCCCGGGCGTACACGAGCCGGGGGTTGCTGGCCCAGCAATCCTCTGGCCCGATGCCGAGACGCTCCGCCACCCCAGGCCGAAAGCCCTCGATGAGGGCGTCAGCCTGCGCGGCCAAGCGCAGCACGATCGCTACACCCTCTGGCGACTTGAGGTCGACGGCGATCGACCGTTTGCCGCGGCAGCTCAGTTGAGCAGCGGTGACGCCGAGCACCTCGCGCTTTGCCGCACGGTCCACCCGCACCACGTCGGCTCCGAGATCGGCGAGCACCATTGCGCAGAACGGTGCCGGACCGGCACCGGCGATCTCGACGACGCTCAGCCCTTGAAGGGGACCCACGCTCCTCCTCGCCCGACGGCCTCGACTCGTGGCACCGGCGGGTGGACCCAGTGGACACGCGATCGGCGCGATGTTAGCGTGAATTCACACACGGTCGTCCCGCGGCGGGGCCGCTCGCGCCGATCATGGTGTGATGGAGGTGCGCTGATGTTGGACATCGCCAGCTGGCCGGACAACGACAACCGGTTTGTCGCTGAGGAGATCGCCAGGCTCGGGCTCGAGCGCGAGGCGTACGAGCTCGAGACGTTCGGGTTGACGGTCGTCCATGTCGACCGCACCGGGATGGCCGAATCTTGCACACGGGCGTTCGAGCGCGTCTGCGACCTCATCGAGCAACGCACCGGCACGCGCCCCGATGTCGACGAAGGGACGACGCACGTCGACGAGTTCGTGCCGAGCCTGTACCACGTCATCCATGAGGACGCCGTCTTCCGCGAGCTCCTCATCCACCCGATGGCCCTCGCTCTCGCCACCCTGCTGGTCGGCCGGCGGGCGATTCTCTCCGTGACGGAGGTGTTCATGAAGGGACCGGCCACTCGTGACACAGGAAACTCCCGGCGCATGGCCGCACGCAGCGAAGGCCTTCAGCTCGGCCTGCACAGTGACATGGTCTCCTTCCCCGAGCCGTTCCCGTACATCGCCCAGTTCTGCAACGTCACCTGGCTGCTCTCCGACTACACGAAGGACAACGGCGCGTTGGCGTTCGTACCCGGCAGCCATCGACTCTGCCGGCAGCCGCTCTCGGGGGAGTCGGTCCGTCACGTCGTGCCCGTCGAGGCACCGAAGGGCTCGCTCGTCGTGTGGCACGGCAACACGTGGCACGGGTCGTACCCCCGGGTGGGTCCGGGACTGCGGACCGGCATTGCCTACGGCCTGGCTCGGGAATACGTCCATCCGCTGGAACCCGTGCGCCGCGACGTCACCGACGACCAGGTCGAGGAGCACGGCATGCGCTTCGCAACCCTCGCCGGTCGCGACGTCGTCGACTGGGACACGCACGGACCGGACTACCCGAAGCTGCTGGCGCGTCCGTTCCGGTACGGCGTGCACACCTGAACCCCGGCGGGCCCGACGCCGATCACGCAGCGCTTGCCGGTGGCGGTCGTGTCGCTCGCACATCGGCAGCAGATTGTCGAGGTTCGTGGCGCCGAGGTGTTCCCACCACGTGACGTGATGGATCCGGCAGTCCTCGAACCGCACCTGACAGCCCTGGAACCGCGGGACCGGTACATCGTCCGCAACGCCCGCCGCTGACCGTCCTTGACCACCTTCAGGGTGGTGGTCGTGGCTCGGCGTTGGCGCTGCCGGTGGTGGTTGGGCCTTCGTGGTGGAGGGCGCCGTCGGGTCGGCGCAGGGTGATGGTGCGGTCCGGTTTGATGGTCGACGTCCAGCCGCCTTCGTGGACGTGGTGGTAATGCCGCTCAGAGAGGCAGCAGGTTGTCCAAGTTCGTGGCGCCGAGGTGTTCCCACCACGTGACGTGATGGATCCGGCAGTCCTCGAACCGCCCGTGACATCCCGGGAACGCAAAGGTGCAGTACCTCGCCCGCATTGCCCGCCGCTGACCGTCCTTGACCACCTTCAGGGTGGTGGTCGTGGCCCGGTGTTGGCGGTGCCGTGGTGGTGGTGGTGGTTGGTCCTTCGTGGTGGAGGGTGCCGTCGGGTCGCCGCAGGGTGATCGTGCGGTCCGGTTTGATGGTCAACGTCCAGCCGCCTTCGTGGACGTGGTGGTGGTGCCGCTCACAGATCGGCAGCAGATTGTCCAAGTTCGTGGCGCCGAGGTGTTCCCACCACGTGACGTGATGGATCCGGCAGTCCTCGAACCGGACCTGACAGCCGGGGAACCCACAGGACCTGTACATCGCCCGCAACGCCCGGCGCTGCTCAACGGTGGCGAGACGCCGGGTCCGGCCCATGTTCAACGGCACCCCGTCGTGGTCGAGGGTGATCGGGGTGATGGTGGCGTCACAACCCAGGCGACGGACGGTCGCGACGGGTAGCGGTTGGCCGTCACCGGTCTCGCACACGGTGTGCTCATGGGGTCCCTCACGCAGCGTGCGGGAATCGGTGAGCAGCGTGAGATCGGGGGTGCGGTGCCCGGTGGTGCGGGCCCCGGTGATCAACCCGACCAGCGCGTCGGCCTTCAAGTGATCGAACTCGACGTCGTCGCCCTGGGCTGCAGCACGCGCCGTAGCGACGGCGGCGTCGAGGACACTGGCGATGCGGGCATCGGTCTCCGGATCGACTTGCAGATGCGTGTGGCACATCCCGCTGACCCGATCCACCCAGCGCCGCACGCAGCGCTGCTGGCGCAACCGGGCCATCCGGGACATCCCGTCGTCACGAGACAGGGCCCGACCCAACTTGCTCATCTCCCGCTCGAACGCCTCCACCGGCATCACGACTGCCGATTGCACGACCGCCGACTGCAAGTCCTTCAGCTCGGCCCGGGCGGCGTCATCCAACTCACCAGCCAGGCGGGCCACAGCGTCGACGTGACCGGCCGACAGCCGCCCCGCCGCCAACGCGTCGTGCACCTCCGTCAGCTCGAGACACACCGAGGCTCGGCGGGCCGCCGTTTCGGCGTCACGGGTGGAGCGACGACCTCGGCCGGTCAACAGGCTCGAGGCCGGCTCACACGATCCTTCGGCGGCGAGCCGTGACGCGTGGAGAGCGATCCGTGCCTCGAACGCGTCGAGCCAGGCCCGCACCCGCTGCGGCACGCTCGACCAGCTCAACGAGTCCAGCGCGATCACAGGCCGCGGGATCGGCGTCGGCGAGTTCGCCGACCAACGTCACGACCCCGGTCTCGTACATACGTTCATCATACGTACGTACGTTCTAGAAGTCAAGCAATAGATGGATCAACCAATGAGGCAAGACGACCCGCCGTCGACCGGCAGCACCACCCCGGTGATGAACGAGGCGTCATCGGAAGCGAGGAAGAGCGCAGCGGCGGCGATGTCCCACGCGGTGCCCTGACGCCCGAGCGGGACCCGGGCGGCCCGCTCCTCGGCCAGCTGTTCTCGTGAGATTCCGGCCGCGCTCGCGACGGCATCGACCCCCATCGGTGTGTCGATCAGCCCGGGCATGATCCCGTTGGCACGAACACCAAAGCGGGCGTTCCCAGTCGCCAGTAGGTGAACGAGTGCGTTGACGCCCGCCTTCGAGATCTTGTAGGCGGCGAGGTGGTTGGCCGCCGCCGTGGCGGCGATCGAGGACACGCACACGATCGCTCCGGATCGCTGCTCGCGCATCACCGGCACGACGTGCTTGCACGTCAACCACATCGCCTTGAGGTTGACGTCCATGATCCGATCCCACGCCTCCTCGGACACGCGGGTCACCGAGCCGTCACCTGAGCCGATGCCGACACCGTTGTAGAGAATGTCAATTCGACCGAGGGCGCTCGTCGCGGCCGACGGGATCTCCCGCACCGCCTCGCCGTCGGTGATGTCGGCGACATGAACGTGCGCACGGCCGCTCTCGCGACGGATCATCTCGGCGGTCTCGTTCACGGAGACCGGATCGACGTCCACGAGCAGCACCTCAGCGCCGGCTGCGGCGAAGCGGATGGCCGTCGCCCTCCCGTTTCCGATCGTGAGCCCTGGCGTCTGCCCCGCACCGACGACGATCGCCGTCTTCCCGGCGAGCCGTCCCTGGTCGATCGCATCGGTCGCCATCGTCTGGATCACCTCGTGCGGTGGTGCATGTGGACGACTCCGTTCGAGAACCGCCGTTCGTCGAGCAGCTCGAGATCCAACTGAACATCGCGCGGCAACCCGGACTTGCCCCCGCCGACGATGACCGGGAACACGAACAGGTGGACCTCGTCCACCAGTCCCGCCCGGAGGGCGTGTTGGGCGAGGTCAGGCCCGCTGACGCTGACGTCGCCGGCGGCCGTCTCCTTCATCCCACGGACGGCCTGATCCTCGTTGTCCTCGATGAAGCCGTCGAGCGACGTGATCGCCGTGTAGATCAGTTTGGCCATGACGGCTCGATCGTCGCGCGAACGTGGCGGCGCGCCCATCGTCCAGCACACGGATCGCTCACCGCGCCCGCGCGAACCTGGTCGTCATGGACGAACCACTCCCCACACGCACGCTCGGCCGAAGTGACCTCTCGGCCGGGGCGATCGGTCTCGGTTGCATGAGCTTCAGCCCGGTGTACGGCGGGTTCGACGGCTACGACCCGTCGGCGACGATCAACCGTGCGCTCGATCTCGGCGTGACGATGCTCGACACGGCCGACGTGTACGGCCCTCACGTCAGCGAGCAGGTCGTCGGCGAGGCCATCGCGTCACGCCGTGATGAGGTGACGTTGGCGACGAAGTTCGGCATCCTCCGTCTCGGACCCGTCGAACCGGGCGTCCGGCAGGTCGACGGTCGGCCCGAGTACGTGCGCCACTCGATCGAGGGCTCGCTGCAGCGCCTGGGTGTCGACCACGTCGACCTCTACTACCTGCATCGCCCGGACCCGGACGTTCCGATCGAAGAGACGATCGGGGCGATGGCCGAGCTGGTCTCCGCGGGGAAGGTGCGCCACCTCGGACTCTCCGAGGCGGCGGCCGACACCGTGCGGCGGGCCGTCGCGGTCCACCCGATCGCCGCCCTGCAGACTGAGTACTCGCTGTTCAGCCGGGACATCGAAGGCGACATCCTCGACACGTGCCGGGAGCTCGGCGTCGGGATCGTGCCCTACAGCCCGCTCGGTCGGGGGATGCTCACCGGCACGATCAACGGACCGGACGACCTGGCCACGGACGATTTTCGCCGGCGGACCCGCGCTTCGCCGACGACGCTCTGGCCGCCAACCGCGCGTTGGTCGACGAGGTTGCCGCCGTTGCGAGTGCCCACGGCGCTACGCCGGGCCAGGTTGCGCTGGCCTGGGTCCTCGCGCAGGGCGACGACATGATCCCGATCCCTGGCACGAAGCGAATCCCGTACGTGGAGGAGAACGCAGCCGCCGCCCGGATCACGCTCTCGCCGGACGAGCTCGACCGGCTGAACGGGCTCACGGGCCGCACGACCGGCGCACGGGCCGCCGACCCTGGCTGGATCAACCGCTCGACACGATCGCCGGCGTGACCTGAGGTCTACTCGGCGTCGATGACCTGCTGGGCGATTGCCATCGCCTGCTCGATCGGGATGACGAAGCCGATGTTCGAGGCGGCGATGGTGCCACCACTGCGGGCGACCGCCGTGTTGACGCCAACGACCTCACCGTCGGCGTTGACGAGCGGCCCGCCGGAGTTGCCGCTGCTGATGGCGGCGTCGGTCTGGATCAGCCCGCTCAGCGCTCCGGTCTCCGTCTCGATGGTGCGGCCGAGGGCCGAGATGATGCCCTGGGTCACGGTCGGGCTCCCTTCGAGGGCGAGCGTGTTGCCAATGGCGACGACCGGATCGCCGACGGCCACAGGATCGGTCGCCAGTGTCGCCGGCGTGATGCCGGTCGGATCGTCGAGCTTGACCACGGCGACGTCCTCACTGAGATCGCCGCCGAGCACGGTCGCCGAGCGCGGCTCACCGTTGATGGAGACCGTGACGTCCTGGGCATCCGCGACGACGTGGGCGTTCGTGAGGATGTGACCCTCGGCGTCGAGGATGATCCCGGTGCCGGCGCCCTCACCCTCCACCTGGAACGGCCCCTGCTGTTGGATGACCGTCGACGTGATGGCCACCGTCGACGGTTGCACCTTCGCAACCACCGATGCGACGTCGATCGGGCCCGTCGACTCCAGGTCGACGGGTGTCGCCGGCTCGGCGCTCGATGCCGTCGACACCGGCGCCGCGGTCACGTCGTCACTGGCGGCCTCGCCGGCGAGATAGCCACCGGCGCTACCGGCGGCGACGGCGACCAGGACGAGCCCGGCCGCCGCCGCCGTCCGAGTCGTCCGCCGGCGACGGCGAGCGGTTGGATCTGGCTCGCCGTCGGCCGGCGGCGTCGGCGTGGTGGGGTACGCCGACGGACCCGGGAACGAGCGCGGGGGAGAGGTGGGGGGCGCTGTTCCAACGGAGGTCGGGGGGGCGGGCGTGGCGGGAGCCCGCATGGGAGGCGAGGTCGGCGGCGCCAGCGGCTGGCGTGTCTGGGCGCCAGGGAGCAGGGGGTCGAACATGGCTCCAGGCTGGGTGGCGGCGGCAAGACGAGGTCGGGAGCAGGGTGAGAACCGGGTGAGGCTCGGCGTTGCCGTGCGGGGAAGCGGGAGCACCTGTGACCGCTGCGGCGTCGGCAGTAGGTTCGCCGGCATGAGCACGGATCGTCCCGTCGACATCAAGCCGCGTTCGCGCCAAGTGACCGACGGCATGACGAAGGCACCGGCCCGAGCGATGCTCCGGGCGATCGGTCTGACGGACGATGACTGGGCCAAACCGCAGGTCGGCATCGCCAACTCGTGGAACGACATCACGCCGTGCAACATGACGCTGCGGGCGCTCGCCGATGACGTGCGGGTGGGAGTTCGCGAGGCCGGCGGCGTGGCGATGGAGTTCGGCACCCTCACCGTCTCGGACGCGATCTCGATGGGCCACGAGGGCATGCGTGCGTCGCTCGTCAGCCGGGACCTGTCGTGTGATTCGGTCGAGGCGGTCGTCTTCGCCGAAAGCCTCGATGGCTTCGTCGGCATGGCCGGCTGCGACAAGAGCATGCCGGCGATGCTGATGGCGTCAGCCCGGCTCGACCT
Source organism: uncultured Acidimicrobiia bacterium (assembly GCA_963774125.1). GTDB lineage: Bacteria > Actinomycetota > Acidimicrobiia > Acidimicrobiales > Ilumatobacteraceae > JALZMG01. The sequence goes on along the minus strand of CAVZDR010000005.1, from coordinate 189,144 downwards.
GGCCAGCATCCTCGTCTACAACGGGTCGATCCTCCCGGGCGAGTACGCCGGCCGCTCGATCGACATCACGAGTGTCTTCGAAGCCGTCGGCGCAGCGGCAGCCGGGACCATCACCGAGGAGGAGCTCGGCGAGATCGAGCGCCGGGCCTGCCCCGGCGAAGGCGCCTGCGGCGGCATGTTCACCGCCAACACGATGAGCTCGATCGGCGAGGCGCTCGGGATGAGCCTGCCCGGATCGGCGTCACCGCCTGCCATCGACCGCCGTCGCCACGTCGACGCGAGAGCGGCCGGCGCCGCGGTGGTTGGCATGCTCGAGCGGGGCATCACGCCACGCATGATCATGACCAAGCCGGCGTTCGAGAACGCCATCGCCCTGACGTCGGCGCTCGGCGGTTCGACGAACGCCGTGCTCCACCTCCTGGCGATCGCCTACGAGGCGGGCGTCGAGCTGCACCTCGATGACTTCAACCGCATCGCCGCCCGGGTCCCGCACATCGCCGACATGAAGCCCGGCGGCAAGTTCCACATGAGCGATCTCGACCGCGTCGGCGGCGTGCCCGTCGTCCTCCGTCATCTGCTCGACGCCGGACTGCTCCACGGCGACGTCATGACGGTCACCGGCCGGACCATGGCCGAGAACCTCGAATCACTCGACCCGCCGCAGCCTGATGGCGTCGTCGTCCACCCGCTCGAAGCACCGATCCATCCCGAAGGCGGGATCAACGTGCTGACCGGCTCGCTGGCGCCGCGTGGGTCGGTCGTGAAGGTGGCCGGACTCAATGAGGACCAGTTGCGGTTCGAGGGCCCGGCCGTCGTCTTCGACGGCGAAGAGGCGGCGATGGCGGAGATCCTCGCCGGCAGGATCGTCCCGGGGTCGGTTCTCGTCATCCGCTACGAGGGCCCGAAGGGTGGCCCTGGCATGCGCGAGATGCTGGCGATCACGGGCGCGCTCAAGGGCGCCGGCCGTGGTGCCGACTGCGCGCTCATCACCGACGGACGCTTCTCCGGCGGGACATGGGGCTTCTGCATCGGCCACGTCGCACCCGAGGCGGTCGACGGCGGCCCCATCGCGTTCGTCCGCGACGGCGACCGCATCCGCATCGACGTGCCAGGAAAATCACTTGACGTGGTCGTCGATGACGCCGAACTGGCGCGCCGACGTGACGGCTGGACGCCCAACGCGGCCCGCTACACGCGCGGCGTCCTGGGCAAGTACGCGCGACTCGTTCAGGGCGCCGAGACCGGCGCTGTCACGAATGTCTAGGTGCTGACGGGGTTCGTCAGTAGCGGTCGCGGCGTGGCGCGCCGCCACCGCTACGCGGAGCGCGGGGGCGTGCCTCGTTGACCGTGATGGAGCGGCCGCCCAGGTTCGAGCCGGTCAGCTCGTCGATGGCCTTTCGGGCGTCTTCCTCGCTCATCTCGACGAAGCCGAAGCCCCGTGAGCGTCCGGTCTCGCGATCCATGATGACCTGGGCGGAGGCGACGACGCCGACGGTGCCGAAGAGGGTGGCCAACTCTTCGGACGTGGTCGAGAAGGGCAGATTGCCCACGTACAGGTTCGTAGCGATGACTGTTTCCTCCGTCTAGCGGCCCGCCTCTGGCGGCGGCGGAGGAGAGCGTACCTCGCCACGGCTGCGAGCGACTGAGACACCGGCCCGCCAGACGACGAGCAGCAGACCGAGAACGAGCGCGGCGACGATGATGAACGACGGCTGCGTGCCTCGGTCCCACACCGTGCGGCGCAGCACGAGCCCGCCGACGACCGTCACCGCCCACAGCACGAACCCCGCAACGATCGACGTGGGAGCCAGTCGAGCGACGAGCACGACGATCCATCCGACGGCCAGCGCGACGAGGAACGGGGCCGCCGTCTCGAGTACGTCGAGCACGCCGCTGCCCTCGTCGTGCGACCGCCGACCGAGCGCGGCGAACAGCACGATGGCGACGACATCAAGCGCCATCGCCAGCAAGAAGAGACGCCGATCAGTGGGCTGGCGGCTAACGACTTGCATGAGCTCACACTTCACTCGGACTCGGCTCGCAAGCAAGTTGCTCGCCTCGGCTGCCGAGCTCGCCGCCTCCGCTGCGCTTCGGCGTCTCACCCACCTTGAAGTGCACCTTGCCTCTTACAATCGACTGCATGGCTCACCGTCACGCGCCGTACGACCGCCTGACCCGCCCGCTGGTCCGCGAGGGCAGCTCCCTGCGCCCCGCCACCTGGGAAGAAGCACTCACTCGCGCCGCCGACGGGTTGCGCAGCACTCGCGACGCGATCGGTCCTTCTGGGGTTGGGTTCTTCTCGTGCTCGAAGTCGACCAACGAGATGAACTACGTCGCCCAGAAGGTCGCACGGGCGGCAGTCGGCACCAACAACATCGACTCCTGCAACCGCACTTGACACGCTCCTTCGGTGGTCGGTCTGGCCACGGTCTTTGGAGCGGGAGGTGGCACGTCGTCCTATCGCGAGGTCGAGGAGACGGACGTCATCGTGATGTGGGGCTCGAACGCGCGTGACGCCCACCCGATCTTCTTCCACCACGTGCTGGCCGGGATCCGCAACGGAGCCCGGTTGTACGTCGTCGACCCGCGCCGCTCGTCGACTGCCCAGTTCGCCGATGTGTGGCTTGGGGCGCACGTCGGCACCGACATCGCGCTGTCCAACACGATGGCGAGGGAGATCATCACCGCCGGGCTGGTCAACGAGAGCTTCGTCGAGCGGGCGACGACCGGCTTCGCGGAGTACGCCGCGTCGGTCGAGGAATGGACGCTGGAGCGCGGCGCCGAGGTCACCGGCGTCCCGGCCGAGGCGATCCGCGAAGTCGCGCACGCGTACGCCCGCGCCGATCGGGCCCAGCTCTGCTGGACCCTCGGCATCACGGAGCACCACAACGCCGTCGACAACGTGGTCGCCCTCATCAACCTGGCCTTGTTGTGCGGCCACGTCGGTCGTTGGGGGTCCGGGCTCAACCCGCTGCGTGGCCAGAACAACGTGCAGGGCGGTGGCGACATGGGGGCGCTGCCGAACAAGCTTCCTGGTTTCCAGGATGTCGAGGACGACTCCGCCCGGGCCAAGTTCGAGACGCTTTGGGACGCCGGGATCCCGCCGCGCAACGGCTGGCACCTCACCGAGATGTTCAATGCGATGGAACGCCGCGACCTGCGAGCGCTGTACGTGATCGGCGAGAACCCCGCCCAGTCGGAGGCCGACGGTCATCACTCGACGAACCTGCTCGAGGGGCTCGACCACCTCGTCGTCCAGGACATCTTCCTCACCAAGACGGCGCAGCTGGCCGACGTCGTGCTGCCTGGTTCGGCGTCGTGGTGCGAGAGCAACGGCACCGTGACGAACTCCGAGCGGCGCGTGCAGCTCGTTCGCAAGGCGCTCGACCCTCCCGGTGAAGCACGCGACGACGTCGCCATCCTCCTCGACGTCGCCCGCCGTCTCGGGCAGGACTGGGACTACGGCGACGACGACGAGCGCGCCGAGCGAGTGTGGAACGAGGTGCGCAGCCTCTCGCCGATGCACGCTGGGATGTCGTACGCCCGGCTCGGAGAGCTCGGCGGCATCCAGTGGCCCTGCTATCACGAAGACCGGTTGGAGCCGTCGTACCTCCACGGCCGGCTGTGGGCCGACGATCCCGAGGAGCGGGGCCGGCTGGCGCCGTTCAGCGTCGTCATCGATGAACCACCGGTTGACGAGCTCGACGAGGAGTTCCCGCTGCGCTTGACGACAGGGCGCCGGCTCGACTCCTACAACACCGGGGTGCAGTCCGGCGGCTATCAGAGCCCCAACCGGCGCGGCGAGACGATCGACCTCTCGCCGCAGGATGCAGCCCGCCTCGAAATTTCCGACGGCGAGGTCGTACGCGTAACGTCACGCCGCGGGAGCGTCCTGACACCGGCCCGTATCGATCCCGGCCTGCGCCCCGGGCTGACGTTCATGACCATGCACTTTCCCGACGAAGTCGACACGAACCTGCTGACGATCGAGGCGGTCGATCCGAGGTCGGGTACGTCGGAGTTCAAGGCGACGGCGGTGCGAGTGGACAAGGTGGAAGCGCCACGCGTCTCCGCAGTGGCAGGCGACTGAACGAGTCGGATGGACCTGAAGATCGCCAGCGCCACTGCCAGTGCGATCGAGCGGGCTGCCGCTGACACCGTCTTGGGATCGTCGCCGGCTGATCAGCCGCTGGGTCACCTCGCTCGCGGTGGGCACGAGCTGCGTGCGCAGCGGCCGCTGTTGCTGCGGACCCTGCATGCCGTCAACGACCGGGTCGGTTGGATCAGCCGGGGTGCCATCAACTACATCGCCTCGCGCCTGGACGTCGCGCCGGCCGACATCTATGGCGTTGCGACCTTCTATGCGCTGTTCTCGACGGTCGAACGGCCGGCCCGTCAGGTCCATGTGTGCGTCGACCTCGTGTGCCGGGCGGCAGGTGGACCGTCGCGACGAGCAGCTCCCGGCCGGCACTCATCCGTCTCCGTGTCTCGGTGTGTGCGAGCGGGCTCCGGCGGTGCTGGTCATCGAGTCCGGCGACTCGGCTCGTCACGAGGTGATGGCGCCCTCGACGGCCGAGGACCTGGAACGCTTGACGGCCGGCTCGTGGCCGGGCGACGAGGCACCGGTGGTGGCCGCGGTGGCGCAGCACGGCGATCCGTCGCTCGAGTTGTTGGCTCGCGTCGGCATCGTCGATCCGACGAGCATCGACGACTACCGGGCGGCCGGCGGCTACGAGGCGCTGCGGCGGGCGCTGGCGATCGGACCGGCGGCCGTCATCCAGGAGGTCGCCGACTCCGGGCTCGTCGGACGTGGAGGCGCGGCGTTCCCCACCGGCCGCAAGTGGGACGCCGTGGCGCGGCAGCCGGCGCAACCGCACTACCTCGTCTGCAACGCCGACGAGTCCGAGCCCGGCACGTTCAAGGATCGGCTGCTGATGGAGGGCGATCCGTTCGCCGTCATCGAATCGATGACCATCGCCGCGTTCGCCACTGGCTGCTCACGCGGCTGGCTCTACCTCCGCGGCGAGTACCCGCGGGCGATGCGGACGTTGCAGGCGGCGATCGATGTGGCGCGTCGACGCGGCTTCCTCGGAGACAACATCCTCGGGTCAGGGTTCGCCTTTGACGTGACGATCGAGCGCGGCGCAGGCGCGTACATCTGCGGTGAGGAAACGGCGATCTTCAACTCGATCGAGGGATATCGCGGCGAACCACGCAACAAGCCGCCGTTCCCCGTCGAGGTCGGGCTGTTCGGCAAGCCGACGGTCGTCAACAACGTCGAGACGCTGGTCAACGTGCCACCGATCCTTCGTGGTCGCGGTGCGGCGCGCGAAGCTGTTCTGCGTTTCGGGTGCCGTCGGCAGGCCCGGCGTGTACGAGGTCGAGTTCGGGGTGACGCTCGGTGAGCTGTTGACGCTGGCGGGTGGCGTCGCCGAGGGTCGTCAGCTGCAGGCCGTGCTGCTCGGCGGTGCGGCGGGGAGCTTCGTCGGTCCGGATGATCTCGACATCCCGCTGACGATCGAGGGCACGCGTGCGCGCGGGGCGACGCTCGGCTCAGGCGTCGTGCTCGTGCTCGACGACTCGGTCAGACCTCGTCGACCAGCTGCAGCGCATCGCTGCGTTCTTCCGGGACGAGTCGTGCGGGCAGTGCGTGCCGTGCCGCGTCGGGACGGTGCGCCAGGAGGAGGCGCTGGCGCGTCTGGCCGCGGGCGCGGGCAACGGCGACGTCGCGCTGCTCGGCGAGCTGGCCCAGGTGATGCGCGATGCCAGCATCTGCGGCCTCGGCCAGACCGCACCGAACGCCATCATGTCGGCCATCGAGAAGTTCGGGGTCCTCCGGTGACTGGCCGCACCTTGACGTTCACGCTGGATGCCCACGAGCTGACGGTTCCCGAGGGCACGACGATCCTCAGCTGCCGCGCGCGATGAGGGCACCGAGGTTCCGACGCTGTGCTACGGCGACACGATCACGCCGAAGAACGCCTGCCGCGTGTGCATGGTCGAGGTCGAGGGCTCCCGGGTGCTGGTGCCGTCCTGTTCGCGGCGCGGTCGAGCAGGGCATGGTGGTTCGCACGGACACCGAGCGCACGCGGCACAGCCGGCGACTCGTGCTCGAGCTGTTGGGGTCGTCGGTCGACCTGTCGCTGACCGCCGGCGTGGCGAGGTGGAACGAGTCCTATGGCGCCGAGCCCGCACGGTTCGGGCCGCCCTCGCCGCCGGTGGAGGACCGCGACTCGCGTACGACGGGTCATCACCACGAGCCGACCGGCGAGGTGGCTGAGACCGTCGACCAACCGGTCAAGGTCGACAACCCGCTGTACGTGCGCGATTACGCCAAGTGCATCCTGTGCTACCAGTGCGTCGATGCCTGCGGCGAGCAGTGGCAGCAGACGTGGGCGATCGGCGTCGCCGGGCGTGGCTTCGACGCCCGCATCTCCACCGAGTACGCCGTCGACCTGCCGGATTCGGCGTGCGTGTACTGCGGGAACTGCATCCAGGTGTGTCCGACCGGTGCGCTGATGTTCACGTCAGAGCACGAGATGCGTGCGGAGGACACGTGGGACGAGGACCGCCAGGCGCGGACGGACACGATCTGCCCGTACTGCGGCGTGGGATGCACGCTGACGCTGCACGTCCAGGACGGCCAGATCGTGAAGGTCACGTCGCCGTCCGACAGCGGCGTGACCCACGGGAACCTGTGCATCAAGGGACGCTTCGGCTTCCAGCACGTCCAGAACGTGCCCAAGGACGAGGGCGAGTCAGAGGTCGAGGTGGACGACCCGGAACGGTGAGTCCGAACAGCGGATTTCCGCTGTCTCAGCTCACAGATCTCGGCGGGTCGTACTGGCCCGGCCCACCGCACGACACGCGAAGCTGTTGTCGTGACGGGCGGGGCTGTGCGGGCGGACATCGTCGGCCGAGTGAGCGAACGCGAGGCGCTGCGCTCATGGCTCGACGACGTACTCGCCGGGCGGCCCCGGGTCATCGTGATCGAGGGCATGGCTGGCATCGGGAAGTCGACCATGGCGCTCTGGCTGGCGGACCGTGCGCGAGCGGCCGGAGCTCGCGTGTTGTCGGAAGCGTGTGTGGAAGACGGTGGTGTGCCGTTCCTGCCCGTGCTCGGAGCACTCGCGCCCATCGTGGCCATCGATGACCTCGTGCGCGCCCCGACCGTGTCGTCGGCCCTTCAGTCGCCTGCTGATGTCGACCCCGACCGGCTGCGTCTGTTCTCGGCGTGCACAAGCGCGCTCGACGGCCGAAGCGAAGCGGCAACCAGTCATCGTCATCGTCGAAGACGTGCATTGGGCCGACGAGGGCACGACCAGCCTGCTGCGGCACCTCCTGGGCAGCCTCAGCCACGCTGCTCTCCGAGGCGCGACACCGATCGCGCTCGTGTTGACGACCCGGCGCGACGGCTCTGCTGCTGCTGAGCGGCTGGCTCGGCAGACCCGCAGTGAGCCGGCCGGCCGCGTGCTGTCGCTCAGCGGACTCGAACCGCTGGAGGTCCACGCCTTGCTGAGCCGTGACCTGGGTCGCGCGCTGCCGGGGCTCGTGGCCGGCGTGTGGGAGGCCACGGAGGGAAACCCGTTGTTCGTGCAGCTGTTGATTGCCGCGGTCGAGACCAGGTGAAGGGCACAGACGACCTCGACATCGACCGTGCAGTCGCCGCTCTGGTCGATGACGAGACGACGGACATCGACACGCTGTGGCGCCAACGCCTCGACAGAGCTGGGTCGCCAGTGGTCAGCGTGCTCGCGGCAGCTGCGGTCGCTCGCGCAGACGCCACACCGGAGCGCCTGGCGAGCGTGCTCGACCAACCGATCGAGTCGGTGCGCGCGGCGATCGACATTGCGCAGTCGTTCGGACTCGTCCACGAACGAGGCGCATCGGTTGGGTTCGCGCATCCCTACCTCCGACACGTGGTGCTCGCCCGGCTTCCGGGCGAAGAACGGCGATTGCTCGAACTTGCAACGGCCGAGGTGCTCGCCGATACGGGGCCGCCGTCGTCGGACACCGTGATCTCCATCGCTGAGCACCTCGTGCGGGCTGGCGATGTCTGCGCTCCGCAGCGGCGCCAGGAGGCCTGTCTCGCCGCCGCCGAAGCCGCGCTCGGCATGGCGGCGTGGTCAACGGCGACCAAGCTCTACGGCCTCGCCGTCGATGACGAGTCCGCCGCCGATCTGCTCATCAGGGCAGGCACAGCCGCCTATCGGGCCCATGACCTCGATGCTGCGCAGCGGTGGTTCGAGACAGCCGTCGTGCGAGCGCGAGCAGCGGGCGACGTCAACGCATGGGGGGATGCGGCGATCGGAGCGGGGCGGGCTCGGCTCACCGGCGGCGGAGCCGCGTTCGGGCACGTTCCACCGCTCGACGGTGTCGAGGAGTTCCTGCGTGAAGCACCAGACGCGTCGCCGAGTCAGCGAGCACTCGCTTTGGTGCTGCTGTCCGAAGCGGCAGCGGCGCGCTTCGATCGGGTCGCATCAGCTCAACTCCTCGACGACGCGCAACAGCTGGCTGCCGACACCGACGACATCGCACTCCGCACCATGCTGGATGGCGCACAGGGTCTGCTTCACCTCACTGGCGGGCGGTTACAGCCAGCGGCGCAGTGCATCGACGCGGCGCGGAGAGCGCCCGTCGTTGGGGCGAGCCGTGGGCCGCCTCGTGGGGGCACACCCGGCGCGCACTCGTGCACCTCGCCGCAAACGAACTGGCTGCTGCCGACGAGCTGGCGCGGTCAAGCGCGCAGAAGGCGGCTGCTGTCGGGGATTGGGCGGAGTACGCCTTGGCCCAATCGGTGCGGATCCCCGTCGCCGTCGCTACCGATCGGCCCGCCGACGCCGAAGTGCTGGCCGATCGGGTGGAGCTCGCCATGCAGCGGTGCGGCTACTACTACGCCGCTCACTTCACGTATCCGCCCCTGGCATGCAGCCGTGCTCGACGAGGTGACCACGCCGGGGCGACTGCGGCCCTCGATCAACTTGCAGCAGCCGTCGGCATCGACGCCAACCGCTATCGAGTCCTTGTTTCACTCGCCGACGGCCGTGTCACCGACGCCCGTGACGTGCTGGACCGCGGTGGTGGCGAGAGGGCCTTGCGCCCGAGCCCGTCATGGCCGACCTTTCGGCGGCCGTCGCGCTGATCGAGGCAGGTGCCGCGCTCGCCGAGCCTGGGCTGGCTGCATCGGGGGAACGAGCGGCACGCTTCCTGGCAGACCGTGGGGTGCACGTCTGCCCCGACTGGCCCACCAACGTCGACCGCTTGCTCGGCTTGGCGGCGCTCACGGCCGACCGCATCGATGAGGCCGGGGACGCACTCGAGCCACTCATCGGAGTGGCTGGTCGCGCGGTCGGATCGTGGGAGTCGGCGGCGGCGAGTGCGCACCTGGCGAAGGTGCACGTTGCGCGGAACGACCCCGATGCGGCTCGCCGGCGGCTCGAGGACGCCGTCCGAACGTTTCTCTCGCTCGGTGCCGCGCCGGGCGCTCGAGCCGCCACGCGTCGGGCGGCCGAGGTGGGCCTGCCGACGGTCATCAATCCGGGTGACCAGCCTCTGCGGTTCATCGTCATGACCGACATCGTCGGGTCGACGGCGATGAACGTCCGGTTGGGTGACGAGGCGTACATCGATGTGCTGCGAGCGCACGACCGCATCGTGCGCTCGACATTGCGCCTTCACGGCGGGGTGGAGTTCAAGCACAGCGGTGACGGCGTGAACGTGTGGTTCGCGGACGCGGCAGCAGCGGTTCGCTTCGCCGTGTCGTTGCAGGACCGACTCGATGAGTGGAATCGCGGCCACGCCGATGCCCGCCTCTTTGTCCGCTGCGGCATGTCGTGCGGGCGGCCGATCCCGCATGGCGATGATCTGTTCGGGCTGGCATTGTCGGAAGCAGCGCGTCTCTGCGGCTGGGCGATGGTGGCGATGTCCTCGTTTCGGGCTCAGTCAGAGCGCTCGTACCGGCATCGGTGGCCGATTTCGACGAGGTCGGTCGCCGGTCATTGCGCGGGTTCTCCGAAGAGGTTGCGATATTTGCGGCTCGCCGGCAATCGAGTGGCTAAGGTGCGAGAAATTTCTGCCATGGGGAGGTGGAGCGTATGCCGATGATGCCCTATCACGTGGAGAAAGGTGCCATCTTCAGCATCTTCGAGGCATTCACCAATGAGGTGAATGCCGAACCGTTGACGGCGGTGAAAATGCTGAACGTGTTGCGCAACCCGAACCGGGGGCTCGATGACTCGAGATTCTTCGAGGACCTCACGCTCGGTGAGAATCCGCCGAGCGGGGGAATGACCTGGACCCAGCATTTCATGAGTGATTGGCTCGGACCGAGCCAGTCGCCCGCCCAGCCGTGGACCGGCTATTGGATCGGATACCGCGGTGACGTCGATGCGATCGTCCGCCTCACGTTTCGCCGCGCCATGGAGGCCGCGCTCGGTGTCGATCACAACGCCGCCGAGGTACCGGAACCTCCGCCGCGGCACTGGCCCATCCAGATCCTGTGGCACTGCGGTCAACCGTGGTTCGAAGGCTGGGTGGCATGGAACGAGCAGCCCCCGGACGGGGGTGACGTCACCGTGGTGTTCGCCACCCCGGGTCACATCGGCGGAGTGGTGCGCCGCAGGATTACGGCGCCGCTCGAGCGGCAGGGTCGTGACTACGAGGAAGATCCCCCCACGCTGAACACTCCGCTGGGTCCGCGACTTCGAGGGTTGATGGTGGTGTCCCACCGTGACCACGCGGTGGAAGGTCGCTCGGAGGTGTGGCAGCGCTCGCCGCAAGGTGCGTGGAGCGTGCCGAGCATCGTGACACCGTTGGTGAAGGCGACGTGATGACTGTCGCCCCTTCGGAGGCGGAAGGCGGAGTGCGCGCTGGTGGGCGCGCCGACCGGCCGCCGCCCGCATAGGAGTGAAAGATGCCATTTGAAGACGTCGAATCCGTGATTGAGCTTGTCCGCCAGGATGTGGAACAGGTTCTGACGGCTGACCCCGAGGATCCGCGTCGGCGCTGCTTCCTGCTGAGGGCTTTCGCGGCGGAACCGCTGGGCTGCTTTCAGACACCGTTGGTGTGGTTCAGTGGAGCTATTCCGGCGAGACCGACGGGCGATTTCTCAGCGCGGGCGTTTCTGCTGTGCAGGACGAAAATCTCGTCACGATTCATGGCGTGACGATCGTGACAGAGGATGAAGATGGGGAACCTGGGTTCGAGCGCTACATCGACTGGGCAGACACGTTTGCGCAGCTTGGCCTGACCCTGACGTGGCGTCGGGCCGTCGCCGACGCCATCGTCGGAGGTCAGTGAGTCATCGCTGACTCGCTCAGTCGGCGGCGAGGAAGCCGCCGAGGGCGCCCTTGTAGAAGACGAGCGGCACGTGCGGGTCGGTGTGGTGGGCGAGGTCGATGACGTGGCCGACCACGAAGTAGTGGTCGCCCAGCTCGAAGCTGTGCTCGACCACGCAGTCGATCCACGCGCCGACGCCTTCGATGATCGGGCAGCCCGTCGGTGAGTGGGTCCACGTCACGTAGTCGAACCGGTCGTCGCCGACACCGCTCTTGGCGAATCGCCAGCACAGCGAGGCCTGGTCGTCGCGGAGCACGTTGACGCAGAACCGCCCGGCCGGCGCCATCGCCTGCCAGGTGTCACTGCTGACCTGGGGCAGGAAGCCGACGAGCGGTGGATCCAACGACACCGACGTGAACGATCCGATCGTGAATCCCGCGGGCTCGATCCTCCGCCAGCCCGGTCACGATCGTCACGCCGGTCGGGAAGTGCCCCAACACCTTCCGGAACTGGAGGGAGTCGAACGGCGTGTCGTCGGAGCGGTGGGCCGCAGTCATTCCATCCGATGGTAGGCAGGTGCCGCTGCGCGACACTTCTCGGGCGATGCAGGACGCCGACATCCCGGTGGCCAAGCGCGCTCTGCGGGCCGAGCTGCGCCGGATCCGCCGCGAGATCACCGCCGACCCGGTCGATCGCCTCGCCCGCTCCCGCCGCATCTGGGAGCGGATCGTCTCAATCGCCGATCTGGGCGCGCACAGTCTCGAATCCGAGACTGTCCGCGCCCAGATGATGTTGTTCGAGGGGTTGGCGACGGAGCCGGCCACCGAAGCGTGGTTCGCGTGGTGCGAGGCGAACGGCGTGCGGGCGTACGCCCCCGAGGTCGACGGCCTAGAGCTCCGGGTGATGCCCGGCGACGTCGACCCGGCCGAGCTGGACGTCGTCGTCGTGCCCGGCCTGGCGTTCACACGTGACGGCCGCCGGCTCGGCCAGGGGGGTGGCCACTACGACCGCTTCCTGACCCGCCTCCGCCCCGACTGCGTCACGATCGGCGCCTGCTTCGCCGAGCAGCTCGTCGACGAGCTGCCCACCGAACCCCACGACACGACGGTCGACCACGTCGCCACGGACGCCAGCTCAGATCCTCAGGCGTAGTACTCCCGGCCCAGGTGGGTGATCTGGTCCTCGCCCATGATCCAGCGCAGCGTGTTCTTCAGCTTCGTCTGCTGGATGAACAGATCGTCCTCCGCCAGCAGACCTGGCGCAGCCATCGGGCTCTTGTAGTAGAAGCTCAGCCACTCCTGGATCCCACCGAGGCCTGCCCGTTGGGCGAGGTCCGTGAAGAGCACGAGGTCGAGCGCTAACGGCGCGGCGAGGATCGAGTCCCGGCACAGGAAGTCGACCTTGATCTGCATCGGGTAGCCGAGCCACCCGAAGATGTCGATGTTGTCCCACCCCTCCTTGTTGTCGCCGCGAGGCGGGTAGTAGTTGATCCGCACCTTGTGGAAGACGTTTCCGTAGAGCTCGGGGTAGAGCTCCGGCTGGAGGATGTGCTCGAGCACGCCGAGCTTCGACTCCTCCTTGGTCTTGAAGCTCTCCGGGTCGTCGAGCACCTCGCCGTCGCGGTTGCCGAGGATGTTCGTCGAGTACCACCCCGACAGCCCGAGCATCCGTGCCTTGAGCATCGGCGCGAGCACCGTCTTGATCAGCGTCTGGCCGGTCTTGAAGTCCTTGCCCGAGATCGCCAGACCCTGCGCACTGGCGTAGTCCCGCAGCGCGGGCACGTCGACGGTCAGGTTCGGGGCCCCGTTGCAGAACGGCACGCCCTCCAGCAAGGCGGCGTACGCGTAGAGCATGGACGGCGCGATCGTGGGGTCGTCGGCGTCGATCGCCGCCTCGAAGGCCTCCAGGTCCTGGTGCGCCGGCCCAGGTTCGATGTACACCTCCGTCGAGGCGCACCAGATCATCACGACGCGATCCACCCGCTTCTCGTCGCGGAAGCGGTTGATGTCCTCGCGAATCGCCTGGAGCATCGCCCGCTTGCTGACCGAGCCGAGCACGTTGTCGGCATCGATGTTCTTGACGTACCGCCGATCGAAGGCGGCCGGCATCGGCCGGACCTCGCGCAGGGCGTCGGAGATCTGCTCGACGTGCTTGCCCGCGTCGAGCACGCCGGCCCGCTGGGCGGCGACGTAGGCGTCGTCCGGGAAGGGGTCCCACGCGCCGAACACGACGTCGTCCAACGCAGCGATCGGGACGAACTCGCGGATCAGCGGCGAGCGGTCATCCGTGCGCTTGCCCAGGCGGATCGTGCCCATCATGGCGAGCGATCCGATCGGCGTGGCCATCCCGCGCTTGACCAGTTCGACGCCGGCGATGAGCGTCGACGACACGGCGCCGAGACCGACCGTCAGGACACCGAGTCGTCCCTCGGCAGGCGCCACCGTCGGAGAAGGAGGTGGGTTCACAACCTACGAATCTACGACGCGTCTCATGCGGCCGCCGATGCGCCTGGAGGCGCCGGCGTGCCGAACCGGGTCTGCGCCTCTGAACGACGCGCTCGGCCGGCTACCTCCCGAACTCTGTCGGACTCATAGCCTGCTGGCCCATGGGTGCCATCGTGATGGACGGCAAGGTCCTGCGTGACGAGATCATCGAGGCGTTGCGCAAGGAGCTCGAGGCGGCCGGCTCACCGCCCGTGTGCCTGGCGACGGTGCTCGTCGGTGACGACCGGCCGAGCGAGGTCTACGTCCGGATGAAGCACCAGGCGGCCGAGCGCGCCGGCATGCTCTCCAAGCACGTCGATCTCCCCGGCGACGTCTCGCAGGGTCAGGTCGAAGCGGCGGTCGCCGAGCTGGCCGCCGACCCCGAGGTGCACGGCATCCTCGTTCAGCTGCCGTTGCCCGATGGCCTCGACGCCAACGCCGTGCTCGAAGTCGTGCCGGCCGACAAGGATGTCGACGGCCTCACCGAGCAGTCGATGGGTCGGCTCGTGCGCGGCGCTCCGGGGCTGGCGCCGGCGACGCCGCTCGGCGTGATGCGCCTGCTGCAGCGCTACGGGGTCGAGACGAGTGGCCGCCGTGCCGTGATCGTCGGGCGTTCCACGCTCGTCGGCCTCCCCCTCGCACTCCTCCTGGCGCGCAAAGGCGTCGATGCCACGGTGACGCTCGCCCATTCGCGCACGCCCGAGCTCGCGCGCACTGTGTCGCGAAGCTGACATCCTCGTCGGCGCCGCCGGGCAGGCCCAGATGCTCACCGCCGACCACGTCAAGCCCGGTGCGGCCGTGGTCGATGTTGGTGTGTCGCGCACGGCGGACGGCATCGTCGGTGACGTCGACCAAGCATCGGTCGCCGAGGTGGCCGGCTGGCTCACGCCGATGCCTGGGGGCACGGGTCCGATGACGATCGCTTGTCTGTTGGAGAACACGATGCTGGCGGCTCGCCTGCAGGGTGCGTTGGGTTGACCGCGCGCGTTCGACATCGAACCGTCACGAAAAACCGCTCGAATGATCTTGCATCCAGGGGTTACCAATGGGTAACCTCTGCTCTCACCTGACCGTGCCATGCGGACAAAGTGGTACGGATCCAAGGTAGGCGGGCGGTGACTGCGGCAAACTGTCACCTCCTGTTTGGCGACGTCGGTGGGCGCGGCAAATGCCCGACGACTCGTCAACGGACATAGCGGACATAGCGGACAGGCCGATGGCGGGCAGCTGACGGCGGAAAACGGGCGGAAATCACCATGCGGCATGCGGACGTCTCCGCGCGCCCGCGCGGCGCGGGCGAGCGGAGCAGCCCCGGGCGGGGCCAACAGACGAGCAATCAGGACGACGCGGATCCCAGCGCCTCGGCTCGCGCGCCAGGACGGTTCGACCGTCCTGGAGCTGCCGGCCAACGTGCAGCCGCTCGTCCAACCCGCGGCACCGACATCGACCAGTCGGGTGCGTGGCTGGATGCGCGACGAGCACCTGCGCCTTGTGCTCGGCATCGGCGACGCGATCGCCGTGCTCGTCGGGTTCTACCTCGTGATCCTCTGGGTCTCCCCAGTGCGTCTCAGCTCATGGCTCGAACTCGTCGTGCAGATGGTCGCCGTGACGTCGGTGGGCCTGCTGGCGATCCGCAGCCAGGGCCTCTGGGTGGACCGCATGATCTCGGTCCGCGCGATCGAGCTGTCGCGCCTGGCGCGAGCGATCGTGCTGCTCGGCCTCGGGACGATCGTGCTCGACCGCGCCATCAGGCTGTACTTCCACGTCGAGGAGATCTTCATCGGGTGCGCCGTCGGGCTCGTCGCGCTCGTCGCCTGGCGATCCATCTACCGCACCTGGCTGGCCAGCCAGCGCAAGGTCGGCAACTTCCAGCGCCGCGTGATCATCGTCGGCTCCGACCGGCGCGCCGTCCAGCTCACCAGCCTGTTCCGCACCCATCCTGAGGTGGGCATCCGTGTCGTCGGGCTCGTCGGCTCGGCCCGCCAGGCGCGCGAGGCGGGACTCGCCGACCTGTGGATGGCGAACTCCGCCGACGCGCCGGAGGTGCTCGACCAAGCGGACGTCGAAGGCGTCGTGCTCTGCTCCAGTGACATCAGCCCGGCGATGCTCGAGCTGCTGGTCATGTCCGAGCGGTCCCGGTCGCGTGACCTCTACGTCGATCCTGGCCTGTCGGGCATCGACTTCCGCCGCGTGCAGACATTGCCGGTCTCGCACCAGCCGCTGCTCTACGTCGAGCCGCCGCGGCTCTCGCGGCTGCAGATCGAGCTCAAGCGCGGCTTCGACGCCTTCGTCGCGGCGACGATGCTCATCGTCCTGTCGCCGGTGATGTTGTTCATCGCACTGGTCATCAAGCTCGAGGACCGCGGCCCGGTGTTCTTCAAGCAGCAGCGCGTCGGGCGCGGTGGCACCGAGTTCGGGATGATCAAGTTCCGTTCGATGTGCGTCGACGCCGAGGCGCGCCTGGCCGCGCTGCGGGCGACCAACGAGCGCAATGGACCGCTCTTCAAGATGGACGGTGGTGACCCGCGGGTCACGCGGATCGGCCGCTTCCTGCGGGCGACAAGCCTTGATGAGCTACCGCAGCTGATCAATGTCCTTTGCGGCGACATGAGCCTCGTCGGCCCGCGACCCGCGCTGGCTTCCGAGGTCGCCGAGTTTCCCGCCGAGCTGAACGCCCGCCACCAGGTCCGCCCCGGGATCACCGGACTGTGGCAGGTCGAGGCACGGGACAACCCGTCATTCGAGGCCTACCAACGCCTCGATCTGTTCTATGTCGAGAACTGGTCGCTGGCCCTGGACATGATCATCCTGCTCGGGACGATCGACCAGGTCCTGTTGCGACCGCTCGTCAACCGCCACCGCCCGGCCCCCGAGCCGGCGCCGGAAGCGCTGGTCGCGTGACGCCGCATCACGTCGTACCCGCTTACTGGCGCCGGCCGGTGGGGCTTGTGGAGCTCAAACCCCCCATCCCGTAGAGCTTCGGTCGGCCGAGCAAGTCGGCCGACCTGGCCCGCCGCAGACTGGCGACGGGCTCGGGACTCGGTTGTGCCTGACGCCGTGGTCTGGCAGACTCTTGCGTTGATGCGCCGCGGTCTGGCCCTCCTCGTACTCATCCGGTAGCACACCGGCGTCTTCGCCGCGTGTGCCCTCGACCTCCCAACCGGGAGGTCGTTCCATTTTTCGGCCCGCATCACTGGAGAACCCCATGCAGCTCACGGGAGCCCAAGCACTGATCAAGAGCCTCGAGGAGGAGTCCGTCGAGGTGGTCTTCGGGCTGCCGGGCGGCTGCATCCTGCCGGCCTACGACCCGTTGCTGGAGTCGACGATCCGCCACATCCTCGTTCGTCACGAGCAGGGCGCCGGGCACATGGCGGAGGGATACGCCCACGTCACGGGACGTCCCGGCGTGGCGATGGTGACGTCCGGACCGGCGGCGACGAACCTCGTCACGCCGCTGATGGACGCCTACATGGACTCCATCCCGATGGTCGCCATCACCGGTCAGGTGCCGACGAAGGCCATCGGCAGCGACGCCTTCCAGGAATGCGACACCGTTGGCATCACCCGCTCGGCCACGAAGCACAACGAGCTCGTGATGACGCCGGAGGACATCCCGCTGGCGGTGCGCCAGGCGTTCCACATCGCCTCGACCGGCCGACCGGGCCCCGTGCTGGTCGACGTGCCGAAGGATGTGCTGCAGAACACGATGGAGTGGCACTGGCCGAGCGACGAGGACGTCATCGCGTCACTCCCCGGATACCGGCCGACGATCAAGGGCCACCCGCGGATGATCAAGGAGGCCGCCCGCCTGATCCTCGCCTCGGAGCGGCCGGTCCTGTACGTCGGCGGTGGCGTGCTGAAAGCGCGTGCTGCCGAGGAGGTGCGCGAGCTGGCGGAGCTCACCGGGATCCACGTCGTCACCACGCTGATGGCCCGTGGCGCCCTTCCCGACGACCACCCGCTCGTGCTCGGCATGCCGGGCATGCACGGCAACGCCACGGCCGTGACGGCGATGCAGCGCAGCGACCTCCTGATCGCTCTCGGAGCCCGCTTCGATGATCGCATCACGGGCAGGGTCGACAGCTTCGCTCCCGAAGCGAAGGTGATCCATGTCGACATCGATCCGGCCGAGCAAGGCAAAGTGCGGCGACCCGACGTGCCGATCGTCGGCGACTGCCGTTACGTGGTCATCGAACTGATCAAGGCGATCCGTGATCTGCTCGCCGGCGGCGCGACGCAGGCCGACACGTCGGTGTGGCGCAGCCGTCTCTCGGGGTGGCGGGAGCAGTTCCCGTTGACGTACGAGCAGAGCGAGCCCGGGCACACGCTGAAGCCGCAGTTCTGCCTCGAGCGGCTTCGCGATGCGGCGCCGCAGGGGACGATCGTCGCCTCGGGGGTCGGTCAGCACCAGATGTGGGCGTCGCAGTACTGGAGGTTCACGGAGCCCTACACGTGGGTCAACTCCGGCGGGCTCGGGACGATGGGCTTCGCCGTGCCGGCCGCCATCGGCGCCAAGGTCGGGAGACCCGACCGCACGGTGTGGGCGGTCGACGGCGACGGCTGCTTCCAGATGACGGCGCAGGAGCTGGTCACCGCATCGGTCGAGCGCATCCCGATCAAGGTCGCCCTCCTCAACAACAGCTATCTGGGCATGGTCCGCCAGTGGCAGGAGATGTTCTACGACGAGCGCTACAGCGAGGTGTACCTGTCGCCGGACACGCCCGACTACGTGCGCTGGTCCGAGGCCATGGGCTGCGTGGGGATCCGCGTCGAGGAGCCGGAGGAGGTCGAGCCGGCGATCGAGAAGGCCAACTCGATCAACGACCGCCCCGTCGTCATCGAGTTCCGGGTCGACTCCGGGGAGAAGGTGTTCCCGATGGTGCCGGCCGGGCAGAGCAACGACGACATCGTGCTGCCGTCCAGCCAGACCCCGAACCGGGCGGCGCTGCGATGAGCGTGATGAACCACCACATCCTGTCCGTGCTGGTGCAGAACCGACCGGGCGTCCTCGCCCGCGTCTCCGGGCTCTTCGCCCGGCGCGGCTTCAACATCTTCTCGCTGGCGGTTGCGCCCGCTGAGCACGAGGGCATGAGCCGCATCACGATCGTCGTCGACGTCGAGTCGACGCCGCTCGAGCAGATCACCAAGCAGCTCTTCAAGCTCGTGGAGGTCGTCAAGATCTCCGAGCTCGACCCGCGCCGGTCCGTCGAGCGAGAGTTGCTCCTCGCGACGGTCCGGGCGACGCCCGAGTTGCGAGGTCAGGTCGTCGAGCTGGCGACGATCTTCGAGGCCAAGATCCTCGCCGTCGGGGTCGACGCCCTGACGCTCAGCCTCGAGGGCAGCCCGGACAAGCTCGACGACTTCGAGGAGCTGCTCTCCACGTACGGCTTGGTGGAGCTGCAGCGCACCGGCCGTGTCGCCCTCCCCAAGCTCGATCGCCAACCGCGTCTTCGCGCGGTGAAAGGAAAGTCCGGATGATGTTTCGCTTCGCAACCGAAGGTTGCTCAGCGAGCTCGATGAACCGGCCTTCGGCCGGCACCAACCAATCCAGGCGATCGACCGGCGGAGCCGGATCGATCGCCGGGCGAGGGCTCCGGCCCAAGGGCCTCTGCCCCCGCACCCCCGCCAACCACTTCACGACGGAGCAAAACGTATGACCGCCAACATCTATTACGCCGACGACGCCGACCCCTCGATCATCCACGGCAAGACCGTCGCCGTGATCGGCTACGGGTCGCAGGGTCACGGGCACGCCCTCAACCTGCGTGACTCCGGTGTCGACGTGGTGGTCGGGCTGCGCGAAGGCTCGTCCTCGATCGCCAAAGCGGAGGAGCAGGGGCTCAAGGTGTTGCCGATCGCCGAGGCGGCGGCGGCTGCCGATGTCGTGATGATCCTCGCGCCGGACACGGAGCAGAAGGCGATCTACGACGAGCACATCGCGCCGCACATGACCCCGGGCAAGGCGCTCGCCTTCGCCCACGGCTTCAACATCCGCTTCGGGCGGATCTCGCCGCCCGAAGGCGTCGACGTGATCATGGTCGCGCCGAAGGGACCCGGTCACCTCGTCCGGCGCACGTACGTCGAGGGTGGGGGAGTACCGGCGCTGATCGCCGTCGAGCAGGACGCCACGGGGCAGGCCAAGGCGTTGGCTCTGTCGTACGCCGATGCCATCGGCGGCACGCGGGCCGGCGTCATCGAGACGACGTTCCCGGAGGAGACCGAGACCGATCTCTTCGGTGAGCAGGTCGTGCTGTGCGGCGGGTTGACGGCGCTCGTCCAGGCCGGCTTCGAGACGCTCGTCGACGCTGGTTACGCCCCCGAGATGGCGTACTTCGAGTGCCTCCACGAGGTGAAGCTGATCGTCGACCTGATGTACGAGGAGGGGATCGCCGGCATGCGCTACTCGATCTCCGACACCGCTGAGTACGGCGACCTCACCCGCGGCTCGCGCATCGTCACCGAGGCGACCAAGGCCGAGATGCGGGAGATCCTCGAGGAGATCACGTCGGGCAAGTTTGCCGACGAGTGGATCGCCGAGAGCGAGTCCGGTCGGGAGAACTACAAGCGCCTCCAGCAGGAGGGCAAGGACCACGGGATCGAGCTCGTCGGCTCCCGCCTCCGGGCGATGATGCCCTGGATCGCCGCCGGCAAGACCAAGGTGGCCGACGCCTCCGGCGGCTGATCATCCGAGTGTTTGACGCCATCGGAGTGCGGGACCTCGAATTTCCCGGGGTTCGGCACTCGGATGGGCCGAAACACTCGGATGGATCGCGGCTCGTCAGTCCGTGGGATCGTCTCCCTGTTCGCGGAGGAACTCCTCGAAGCGCGCCGCCAGATCGTCGGCCTCGCGCAACGTCGCCTCGGCGCGCCGGTCGTAGTCGGCCTCCAGCATCCGGACGTAGGCCTGGAGCTGCTCGTCGTCGGCCACCGCTTCGTCGTGGATCGTCTCCCACCGCTCGATCATCTCGTCGAGGTCGGCGTCGATCGGGACCGCCAACACGTGCGACAGGTGACCGAGCAGCGCGGCCACGGCCCGCGGATGCTCGGTGTGGATGAGGTAGTGCGGCACGCCGACGCGCAGCGAGATGGTGGGGATCCCACGCTCTTCCAGCTCTGCGTGTAAGACGCCGACGAGCCCCGTGATCCCTTGATACGTCGGCGATGACAGCCCGAGCCGGCCGGCCAGTTCAGCTGACGCCGTGCTGCCGACGACGAGCGGCAGGCGGGTGTGTGGCACGGCGTCGGCGATCGCGCCGACAGTGACCACGGCCGCGCAACGCA
The DNA here is from genome assembly GCA_963774125.1 of uncultured Acidimicrobiia bacterium. Classification (GTDB taxonomy): domain Bacteria; phylum Actinomycetota; class Acidimicrobiia; order Acidimicrobiales; family Ilumatobacteraceae; genus JALZMG01. The sequence continues at coordinate 168,103 of CAVZDR010000005.1, read as the reverse complement.
GCTGCTCGGCGACGTGCACCACGCATTCGGCGTACGTCCGCCACGCCAGGTGCGGCTCGACGCCGCTCAGCACGACAAGGTCGTGCCCGTCGTGCCTGTCGTGCCCGTCACGGCCGCCCGGCGTGCGCACGAGCTGGAACGCGTTCGTCGGCCACGTGACCTGCCTGATGTCGCCGTCGACCAGCTCGACCATCGGGCGTTCCTGGGTGAAGTCGTAGAACGGATCCGGGTCGATCTCGCCGATCGTGACGGCCGTGCTCCACGGCGCGATCTGGGCCAGTGCGTTCGTTGCCGCACCGGCGGCGTCGAACCATCCCGTCAACCCGACGAGCATCACCGGGTGATCGACGGGCCCGAGATCACCGACGTCGAACGTCAGCACGTCCTCGACAGTGGGCTGCGTCGCCATCAGCCCGGGCGCAGGTCGTCTGAATGGCGCTCGACGAGGTGGTCGATGCAGGCGGTCAGCGCCTCGACGTCGGCGGGGTCGACGGCCGGGAACATGCCGATCCGCAGCTGGTTGCGTCCGAGCTTCCGGTAGCCGTCGGTGTCGACGATCCCGTTGGCCCGGAGCACAGCGTTCACCTTGGCCACCTCGAGGTCCGGCACGAGGTCGATCGTCCCGACGACGGCCGATCGCTTGGCCGGGTCGGCGACGAACGGTGTCGCCCACGGCCGATCCTCGGCCCAGCCGTACAGGTGGTCGGACGATGCCCGTGATCGCTTGGTGCACCACTCCAAACCGCCGTGGCCGAGCATCCAGCGCAGCTGGTCGGCGAACAGGATGAGCGTGGCAACGGCCGGCGTGTTGTACGTCTGATCGAGCCGGCTGTTGCCGAGCGCGATGCCGAGATCCAGGGAAGCGGGGATCCATCGATCGCCGGCGGCGATCCGTTCGATGCGCTCGACCGCCGCTGGTGAGCATGCCGCCACCCACAGCCCGCCGTCAGCGGCGAAGCACTTCTGCGGTGCGAAGTAGTAGACGTCGACCTCGCCTGGATCCCACGGGAGGCCGCCCGCCCCGGAGGTCGCATCGACGGCGACCAGCGCGCCATGCGTTCCCGCTGGGCGGCGCAGCTCCATGGCGACGCCCGTCGACGTCTCGTTGTGGGTCAACGCGTACAGGTCGACCGCCTCGTCAGCGACCGCCGTGGGGTGGTCGCCGGGGTCAGCCGACACGATCGCGCGGCGCCTCGAGGTGCGGTGCGGCGGCGCTGGCGTCGGCGAACTTCGTGGAGAACTCGCCGAACACGAGGTGCTCACTGCAGGCCTCGATCAACCCGAACGTGGCGACGTCCCAGAACACCGTCGTGCCGCCGTTGCCGCAGACGATCTCCCACCCGTCCGGCAGGTCGAAGAGATCGGTCAGGTTCGACCGGATGTCCGCCACCAGGGCCTTCACCGGCGGCTGACGGTGAGATGTGCCGAGCACCGTCCGGCTGGCGGCGACGATCGCCTCGACCTGCTCCGGTCGCACCTTGGACGGGCCGCTCCCGAACCGTCCGTCGGCCGGCAGGAGGTGGCGCGGCAGGCGCAACTCGCCGAGGGGGGTCGAGGTCACTGTGACAGCATGTCACCGGATCTCCAAAACCTGCCGAAAGGGTTCCCAGTGACAATCGCGACGTCATCTGACCGGCGCGTTTCGCACCGCCTCGCCGCCATCGCCGAATCCGCCACACTCGCCGTCGACGCCAAGGCCAAGGCCTTGCAGGCTCAGGGCGAGGCCGTGATCGGGTTCGGTGCCGGCGAACCGGACTTCGCCACGCCGGCCCACATCGTCGAGGCGGCGGTCGAGGCCTGCCGGGATTCGCGCAACCACCGCTACACGCCGGCTGCCGGGCTTCCCGAGCTCCGCGAGGCGATCGCCGTGAAGACCAAGCGCGACAGCGGGTTCGACTGCCCGGCCAGCCAGGTCCTGGTGACCAACGGCGGCAAGCACGCGGTGTTCACGGCGTTCGCCGTGCTGTGCGATCCGGGCGATGAGGTGATCTGCCCGGCGCCGTACTGGACGACCTATCCGGAAGCGATCGCCCTCGCCGGCGGCGTGCCGAAGATCGTCGACACCACCGAAGAGACCGGCTTCCGAGTCACCGTCGATCAGCTCGAGGCGGCATGGACGCCGCGCACCAAGGTGCTGCTCTTCGTCAGTCCCGACAACCCGTCCGGCACGGTGTATCCGCCGGACCACGTTGCGGCGATCGGCCGATGGGCCGTCGAGCGCGGTGTATGGGTCGTCACGGATGAGATCTACGAGCACCTGACGTACGGGCCGCACGAGTTCTCGTCGATGCCGACGCTCGTGCCAGACGTCGCCGAGCAGTGCGTGATCGTCAACGGCGTCGCCAAGACCTACGCCATGACTGGATGGCGGGTCGGTTGGCTGATCGGCCCTGCCGATGTCGCCAAGGCAGCGACGAACTTCCAGAGCCATGCGACCTCGAACGTCGGCAACGTCGCTCAGCGAGCGGCGCTCGCCGCAGTGAGCGGAGACCTCGAGGCGGTGGCCGAGATGCGCGCCGCGTTCGAACGGCGCGGCCGCACGATGCACTCGATGCTTTCGGCGATCGACGGCGTGACGTGCCTCGAGCCGGAAGGTGCCTTCTACTGCTTCCCCAACCTGCAGGGCCTGCTCGGTCGCGAGCTCGCCGGGCGGACGTGCACGACCACGCTGGAGCTGGCCGACCACGTGCTGTCGGCAGCCAAGGTGGCGTTCGTCCCGGGCGAGGCGTTCGGCGCCCCGGGGTACGGCCGCTTCTCCTTCGCGCTCAGCGACGCCGCGCTCGTCGAAGGCCTCGAGCGCGTCGCCGCGCTGGCGGGCTCGTAGCGGTCAAACCCGCCACCAAACCGTGTCACGGGCGGCGAGCGCCGTCACGGCGACGAGGACGGCGCACTCGACGCACTGCTCGACCGCCCCGAGGACGTCGCCGGTGATGCCCCCGAGGGCACGGTAGGCGAGCACGATCACGACGACGACCGGGACGATCGCCGCGACAGCCAGCGGCCCGACCCACCAGCCAGCCGCGATCGCCGCGATGGCGATGGCGACGATGCCGCCAGTGGCGGCGCGGGCATGGCTGACCGCCGACGTGTAGTCGGCGCCGAGGCCGTCGGGCCGTGCCAGCGGCACCCAGCCCATCGCCACCACCGCGGCACCTCGGCCCAACGTGTGGGCCGAGATGAGCCCGGCGATCGCTGCGCTGCCACCAAGCGCACCGACGGCCACGACGCGCAGCACGATCGAGCCCGCCAGTGCGGCCACGCCGTAGGTGCCGTGTCGCGGATCCTTGAGGATCTCGAGGCGTCGCTCGCGCGTCGACCCGCCCCAGATTGCGTCGGCGGTGTCCGCCAGTCCGTCCTCGTGGAACGCACCCGTGAGCAGGATTCCGACGAGCACGGCGACCGTCGCGGCCACTGACATCGGGACGACCTCGCCCAGCACGGCGGCGACGATGCCAACCGCCGTACCCACTAGCGCGCCCACGACGGGAAACCAGACGACCGCAGCGCTCAGGTCGGGAGGCCGCTTCGTACGAACCGGGACGCGCGTCAGGAACTGGACGGCCGCAAGGAATCCTCCCGTCAAGCGGTCAGCCATCGTCGCCGGCGTCCGCCACCGCCTTGCTGACAGCCGCCGCCACGGTCGTCGCCAGGTCCGGGTGGAACACGCTCGGCACGATGTAGTTGGCCTGCCGCTCGTCCTCGCCGACGACATCCGCCAAGGCGTACGCCGCGGCGATCAGGGCCGAGACCGGGATCGTGTGGCTCTGGGCATCGAGCAGCCCGCGGAACACGCCGGGGAAGGCCAGCACGTTGTTGATCTGGTTGGGGTAGTCGCTGCGTCCGGTGGCCACGACGGCGGCGTGGCGGCGGGCGATCGTGGGATCGATCTCCGGGTCGGGGTTGGCCAGGGCGAACACGATCGACCGTGGCGCCATGGACGCCACGTCCTCTTCGGTCAGGACATTGGCCGCGGAGACCCCGATGAACACGTCGGCGTCCTTGCACGCCGCGCCGAGTAGGCCGCTCAGGCCGCGGCGATTGGTGTTGGCGGCAATCCAGGCCAGCGAGTCGTCGAGGTCGCCGCGCTCGGCGTGCACGATGCCGTTGACGTCGCCGACGCACACGTCGGTGGCGCCCGCCTCCAGCAGCAGGTGGAGGATGGCGTTGCCGGCCGCACCAGCGCCAGACAGGACGATCCGCACGTCCTCGAGCTTCTTGTCGACGACGCGCAGAGCGTTGGTCAGGGCGCCGAGCACGACGATCGCCGTGCCGTGCTGGTCGTCGTGGAAGACCGGGATGTCGAGGAGCGCACGCAGGCGGCGTTCGATCTCGAAGCAGCGCGGGGCCGCGATGTCCTCGAGGTTGATCCCGCCGAACACCGGGGACAGGACCTGCACGGTGCGGATGATCTCCTCGGTGTCCTGGGTGTCGAGGCAGATCGGGAAGGCGTCGATCCCGGCGAAGCGCTTGAACAGTGCCGCCTTGCCCTCCATCACCGGCAGCGCAGCAGCGGGTCCGATGTTGCCGAGCCCGAGCACGGCCGAACCGTCCGTGACCACAGCGATCGTGTTGCGCTTGATCGTCAGGCGCCGCACGTCCTCGGGGCGCTTGGCGATGGCTAGGCAGACTCTCGCCACTCCCGGTGTGTACGCCATCGACAGGTCGTCACGGTTGCGCAGGGGAACCTTGCTCGTCACCTCGATCTTGCCGCCGATGTGCAGCAGGAACGTGCGGTCCGACACCTTGCCGACCTGTACGCCTTCGACGGCGGCGAGCGCCTCGGTGATGCGCTCTTCGTGGTCGGCGTCGGGTGCGGCGATCGTCAGGTCGATCTGCAGTCGGTCACCGCGCGCGGCCGTGACGTCGAATGCCGTGACCATGCCGCCGGCCGACTCGACGGCAGACGTCAGCTGGCTGGGCGGTAGCCCTTCACCGGGGACCTCCAGGCGGACGGTGATCGAGTACGAGGCGCTCGGGATGATGCCCACGCCACGCAGACTACGTAGCGCTGATGAGGACCTCGGCGTTGGCGGTGTCGTTGGTCGTGTTGGGGTCGATGGAACCCGAGGTCACCGTGGCCGTGCCGAACAGCCCTTCCTCGAAGCCGGTGACCGTCGTCGTGATCGAGACGATCGCCTCCTCGCCGACCGAGATCGAGCCGAGCGTGCAGGTTGTTACGTAGGACAGAGGCGAGGTGCACGTGCCTTGGCTGGTCCGCACGTCTCCGGTCGCCTGCGACGCCTCGAACCGCAGCGTCACGCCGTTGGCCCCACCTGGGCCGTCGTTGCGCACGTGTACGAGGAACTTGACAGGGCCTGCCGAAGCGGGGTTCGGGGTGGCCTCGATGCTCGCTGCGACATCGGCGACCGGAGCGATGGTCGGGACGGCGACCACCTCGAGGATGCCAGGCGCGAGGTTCTGGTCTCGGTGCGTGCCGGCAACCACGAGCTTGCCGTCACGGGTGACGGCGAGGAACCCGCCGTCGTCCCACCGATCGGCTCCGCCGAGCTTCAGCTCGACCACACCGTCGTCGCCGTCGAAGGAGTGATCTGGTGCACCACTCGGGGTGACGACCTGGAGGCGGCCGGCGGACGGGATGGCGTACGTGGACGAAACCGCGATCCGCCCATCCCGAAGCATGGCCAGGTCGACGACCTGTGGCTGCAGCGACGGTGCCGGGTCGAGGTCGCTGACGACGTAGCCCCCGTCGCCGAATGACGGGTCGGGTTGTCCCGACGGGAGGTAGCGGGCGAGCGTCACGGACGACCAATCATTCGTCGTGCCCGCCACCACGATCCGCCCGTCGCCCTGGATCGCGACGCTCCTGGCGGCCTCGTGGTGCTCGCCGGCGCTCCAGGTGACGACGCCACCCGCTCCGAAGCTGGGATCGAGCTGCCCGTCCACACGCACCCGGGCGAGGAAGTTGTCCGGCCCGACGGACTGGACGTAGTTCCGGCCGGTGACGACCGCGTTGCCGCCCTGGTCAACCGCTACGTCGTAGGCCTCCTCGGACGGCCCAGGCAGGTCGATGACCGCGACCCCATCAACGTCGAACGTCGGGTCCGGCGTTCCGTCGGCGCGATAGCGCGACACGAGGATGCCGGCGGCGGTGAAGTCGGAGCCCGCGGCGACGATCGAACCGTCCTTGGTGAGTGCCACGGACGGGTTCCATCCGTTCCTCGTGACGAAGTCGGTGATCACCTTGCCGTCCCCGCTGAACGTCGGGTCTGGGGAGCCGTCGCTCTGCAAGCGCACGACGACGAACTTGCTGTCGGTCTGGTCCTTCATCACGTGGCCGGAGGCGATGATGCGGCCATCGGGCTGCAGGGCAAGGTCCTTGACGACGGCTTTCCTCGTCGGCTCGATGATCATCTCCGCGATGCCGTCGCCACCTCCGAACGCGGGGTCGAGCGACCCGTCCGGTCGTAGGCGCACGACGGTGAACCGGTCCGTCGCCGGAGTCTCGACGGACACGACGATCTTGCCGTCGGTCTGCAGCAGGACGTCCTTGGCAACGACTGCGGTCGGCAGTGCAACCGACGCGCGGGCCGATGCACTGCCGAAGAGGCCGGCGAGCGCAGCCAGGACGGCACAGGCGAGGATGAGACGCAGACGAGCACGCATCGGGCGATCCTGAGCATCGCCTCCGACGTGCGCATGGAGAACCTGTGATGGTCTCGCGAAGTTCGAGTCGGGTCGGTACCGTCGGCGCATCCTTGTTCCGGTCCTCGTCGCGTGGTTGCTGTTCTCAGCGTGGGTGCAGCCTGGTGAGCCCTCGGCCTTCTACACGCCACCGGACGAGCTCCCTGGAGGGCCGGCCGGCACGATCATCCGCGATGACGTGATCCGCGACGTCGGCGCTGGCCAGCGGGCCTGGCGCGTGCTGTACACGTCGACGGATCCGGAGGGCGCGCCGATCGCCGTCTCCGGCGTGGTGGTCGCGCCCGACGGCGAACCTCCGGAGGGTGGCTGGCCGGTGGTCGCCTGGGCGCACGGCACGACGGGCGTCGACCGACGGTGCGCGCCGTCGATCGATTATCCCGAGAGCGGGCTGGTGCGGGTCCCCGAGCTCGACGAGCTCGTCGCCGCCGGCACCGTCGTGGCGATCACGGATTATCCGGGGCTCGGCACACCGGGTCCGCATCCGTACCTCGTCGGTGAGAGCGAAGGCCGATCCGTCCTCGACAGCATCCGCGCTGCCCGCGCGCTGCTTGGCACGGACACCGTCTCATCGACAGCGGCGATCTACGGCCACTCGCAGGGCGGGCATGCATCGGTGTGGGCTGACCAGATCGCCGGGAGCTACGCCCCCGAGCTGGACGTCGCCGGCGTCGCCGCGATGGCGCCGCCGACCGATCTCGGCACGCTGCTCGACGACGACGTCAAGGAGGCCGATGGCATCGTGCTGGCCGCCCTGGCGATCTCCTCGTGGTCGGAGTACTACCCCGACGCCGACGAGGCGGCGGTTGTCGAGCCCGTCGCACGGCCGGTCGTGAACGACATCGGTGGGAAGTGCATCGCCACGGCTGCGCAGGGCTTCACAGACGTCCCCGACGTGCTCGCGCTCGAGGTCACGTTCCTCTCGCAGGATCCGGCGACGGCACCCGGTTGGTCCGACCGCCTGCGCGAGAACTCCCCAGGTGATGTCTCGACGACGATCCCGCTGCTCGTCGCCCAGGGCGAGAGCGACCCGCTCGTGCGACCCGATGTGACGTCCAAATACGTGCAGGCGCAGTCCGCGGCCGGAGCGCCGATCGAGTACGTGACGTATCCCCATACCGGACACTTCGCCGTGCGCACGGTGGCGGCACCGATGGTGCGCGACTGGCTGCTCGCCCGGCTGCGCGGTGAGCCGACGGACCCCGGCTGCACGTCGTGACCGAGTCGGTACGTGCGGGCGCTGCGAGACCTACCCGAACCATTCGGCGAACGTCGGGACCTCGCTGATCGCCGGCGCAGGCCATCGCCACGAGCGGGACCGCGGCCATCGCCCCACTGCCCTCGCCGAGGCGCATGTCCAGATCCAGCAGCGGTCGCTTCCCGAGGCGGTCGAGCAGCCGGCGGTGTCCGGGCTCGGCCGAGCAGTGACCGACGACGCAGTGGTCGAGTGCCGTCGGCTCGACCATCACGAGTGGTAGCACGGACGCCGTGACGACGTACCCGTCCAGTACGACGGGGAGCGACCGCCGTCGAGCAGCCACGGTCGCCGCGGCGATTGCTGCCAGCTCGGCGCCGCCGACCTCGCGCAGCACCTCGATCGGGTCCGTGATCCCCGCGATGCGGCGCACCGCCTGCTGCACCGCCGTCCGCTTGCGGCCCAGGCCGGCGTCGTCGACGCCGGTGCCCCGACCGACCCACGCCGCCGTCTCGCCGCCGGCCAGGGCGGCCGAGAGTGCCGCCGCCGGCGTCGTGTTGCCGATCCCCATCTCGCCGAGCACCAACAGGTCCGCGTCGAGGCGATCCACCTTCGCGACGGCGAGCTCCACGATCTCCTCGAACCGCTCCGCCGTCAGCGCCGCCTCGAACCGGATGTCGCCGGTCGGACGGCCGATGCCCACGTCGACGGCATCCACGCTCGCGCCCGCGTGCCGCGCGAAGGCGCTGATCGTCGACCGGCCCTGCCGGTATGCCTCGAACATCGCCGCCGTGACCGTCGTCGGGTAGGCGCTGACCGCCTCGGCTGCGGCAACCCCGTGGTCACCGGCGAAGATCAGCCCGGCCGGCCGCTCGACCTTCGGCCGGTCTGTGCGGTGCCAGCCGGCGACCCACTCGGCGAGCTCGTCGAGCCACGCCAGCGCACCGCTCGGCCGCAGGATCTGCGCCGCCCGCTCGTGCACCGCAGCAGTGGCGACCGCGTCGGCCGCCGGCAAGCCCTGGAGCATGCCGTGCAACGTGGTCACGCCAGCAGCGACCACGGGTCCTGCAGCGCCAACGCCCGACCAGCGACGAGCAGCAGCGACGTCTCGGCACGCGTCGCAAAGCGCTGGTTCACGCGCCCGAGGACGTCTCGGTAGCGCAGGCCGAGCTCGGTCTCGGGGTGCACGCCGAGGCCGACCTCGTTGCTGATGACGACCGTCGGCTCGCCTCGCTCCGCGGCGGCTTCTGCGGCGACCGCGGCGGCGTTGTCGATGACCTCGTCGTCGTCGCCGCGCAGCATCAGGTTGCTGACCCACAGCGTGAGGCAGTCGACGATCGCCAGCCCTTCGGCGCGGCCGAGGGCGCCGACGAGGTCGTGCGGCGCTTCGATCGTCGGCCAGTCGGGGCGCTCGGCGCGATGCCGCGTCACTCGGGCGACCAACGCGTCGTCGTCTGGCACGAGCGTGGCGATCACCGTGACCGGACCGTCGTGGCGTCGGCCGAGCTCGACCGCCATCGAGCTCTTGCCGCTGCGCGCCCCACCGATCAACAACGTGAGCGCAGCGAGCGAGGCCATTCAGTAATCAATGCCGCGCAGTGCCGTGATCCCCTGCCGGTAGGCGTGCTTGATCTCTCGCATCTCCGTCACCGTGTCGGCGAGCTCGACGAGCTCCGGTGGGGCGTCGCGTCCGGTGATCACCACGCTCACGTCGGCCGGGCGATCGCGGATCGTGGCGACCACATCGTTGACGTCCAGCCAGCCCCACGTGCAGAGGTACGTCAGCTCGTCGAGGATCACGAGGCGATGGGTGCCTGCCGCGATCAGCTCGGCGGCCTGTTCCCATCCAGTCCGCGCCAGGGCCTGGTCGTGCTCGAGGTTCTTCGAGTCCCAGGTGAAGCCGTCGCCGACGGCGAGCCAGTCGACGCCGAGCCGTCGGCCCATCTCCTCCTCGCCGACGTGCCACTTGCCGCTCTTCACGAACTGGACGACGGCGACCTTCCAGTCCCGCGCCAGCGCCCGCAGCATGACGCCGAACGCGGCCGAGCTCTTTCCCTTGCCGTCACCGGTGTTGAGCACCACGAGCGATGGAGCCCGGCGCAACCTGTCCGGTCGGGGGTCCTCGGTCGGCGCGTCCGCGGTCACGTCCGGCAGTGTACGAGCGGCTGCTGATGGCGCCCTCAGGTGGGTAGGTGCTGCGGCCGCATCGGCGTCGCTCGAATCGATCTGGGCGCGGAGGTTCTCGAATTCGAGAACGTACGCGCCCAGATGGTCGTTTGAGAATGTCCGCGCCCAGATGTGACCCGCACGAGCGGAGAAGTGTCCCGACGGTCGGGTAGCGTTCCGCCCGCTGTAGGACCCAGCGAAGTCCGGTGAGAACCCGGCACTGACCCGCAACGGTGAAGCCTCGACCGCCGAAGGAGCGCTCTGGGGACGAGTCCGGTCGCCTGGCCCTACGGGCGACAACCTGACCCTCGAGGCAAGGGGCGGTTCGCGGAGACGCTGCCGAGCACTTGTCCTCCAACTTCGATGGAGGAACGCGTCCGATGAGGACCATCACCGCCGGCGTCGTCGCCGGCCTGCTGCTGTTGGCCGCCAGTTGCGGAGGCGACGACGACGACGGTGGCGCCGCCGCCACCACGTCTGCTGCGACGGGATCGGCTCCCACCGAGCCGTCAACCGCACCGGCATCGACTGCCCCATCGTCCGTCCCGACGACGCAGGCCGGCACGGACAGCAATGTCCCGCAGCGCATCGTGTCGCTGTCGCCAACCGCCACCGAGATGCTGTTCGCCATCGGGGCAGGCGACCAGGTCATCGCCGTCGACGACCAGTCCAACTATCCGGCCGAGACCGAAGCGGTGCGGACCGACCTCTCCGGGTTCACCCCGAACGTCGAAGCGATCGCCGGTTACGAGCCCGACCTGGTGGTGACGTCAGGACCGCCGGACCTCACGTCGCAGCTCGAGTCCGTCGGACTCGAAGCCTGGGAGGGCCCGGCCGCCACGACGTTGGACGAGGCCTACGCCCAGATCGAGCAGCTGGGTGCCATCACCGGCCACGTCGCCGAAGCCGCTGAGCTGGTGGCATCGATGGAATCCGAGATCGAGAACATCGCCCGCTCCATCCCGACAAGTGAGGTGCCGCTGACCCTCTACCACGAGCTCGATCCGACGTTCTTCAGCGCCGACTCGACGACGTTCATCGGCGCGCTGTACTCGCGGCTCGGGCTCCGCAACATCGCCGACGCCGCGGAGGGCGACACCGGCGGCTATCCGCAGCTGAGCGCCGAGTTCATCATCTCCGCCGATCCGGACATGATCTTCCTCGCCGACACCAAGTGCTGCGGCGAGGACCTCGAGACGGTCGCCGCACGGCCTGGCTGGGACGGCCTCAAGGCCGTCGTCAACGGCGACGTCATCGTGATGGACGACGACATCGCGTCGCGCTGGGGGCCGCGTGTCGTCGACTATGCGCAATCGGTGGCCGACGCGGTGACCCAGGCACTCGTGCCGAGCGGTGGCTGAGGACGCGCTGGCGCCTGCGCCGCCGCCGCCATCCAAGCGGCGGGCGCCGTGGATGGCGATCGGCGCGGCCTCCGTCGTCGTCGCGGTGCTCCTCGGTGCGGTGATCGGCCCGGCCGGTCCCGATTGGTGGCGGGTACCGCTCGAGTTGCTCGACCGCCTGCCGCTGATCTCGATCGACAGCGGCATGACCGACAACGAGTGGACGATCGTGTGGGACATCCGCTTCCCGAGGGTGATCCTCGGCGGGATCGTCGGCGCCGCGCTCTCCCTCGCAGGAGCCAGCTACCAAGGTGTGTTCCGCAACCCGTTGGTCGATCCGTACCTCCTGGGCGCGGCGGCCGGCGCCGGCTTGGGCGCCACGCTGGTGTTCACCGTGCTGCGCACGGCGACGGCCGGCTGGCCGGTCGATCCGGCTCCTGCCATGGCCTTCGTTGCCGCCATCGCCACCGTCTTCCTGACCTACGCCGTCGGCGCGGCGTTCGGCGGGTCGCGCACCGGCCTGATGCTCGTGCTCGCCGGCGTCGCCATCACGTCGCTGGCGACGGCGATCCAGGCGTTCCTGCTGCAGCGCAACGTCGACGTCGTGCGCGAGGTGTACTCATGGATCCTGGGACGGCTCTCGTTGGCCGACTGGGGCGACGTGCGCCTCGTCCTGCCGTACGTCGTGATCTCCGTCGTCGTGCTGCTGCTGCACCGCCGGCAGCTCGACCTCCTGCGAGTCGGCGAGGACGAGGCCTCGACGCTCGGTGCGCCCGTCGCTCGTGTGCGCCTCGTCGTGGTGGCGGCGGCGACGCTGGCGACCGCTGCCGTGGTCTCGGTGAGCGGGCTGATCGGGTTCGTCGGGATCATCGTCCCGCACGCTGTTCGTCTCGTCGCCGGGTCGGCCTATCGGCTGCTCCTGCCGCTGACGCTGATGTTCGGCGCGGCGTTCCTCATCCTCGCCGACATCCCCGGGCGCGTCCTGACCGATCCGGCCGAGACGCCCATCGGCATCGTCACCGCGTTCCTGGGGGCGCCCTTCTTCCTGGTCATCCTCCGGTTGAAGGCGAGCTCGGCCGGCAGCGTGACCTCATGAGCTCGCTCGAACTGCGCGAGCTCAGCGTCTCCTACGGCCGCCGCGTGGCGCTCGCCCCATTCAGCGACCTCATCCACTCCGGTGAGTGGTGCGGACTGATCGGGCCCAACGGCGCCGGCAAGTCGTCGTTGCTGCGGGCGCTCGTCGGCTTGGTGGAGTCCACCGGCGACGTGCTCGTCGACGGGGCACCGCTGGCGTTGCGCTCCAGGCGGCGACGGGCCTCGCTCGTCGCCTACGTGCCGCAAGCACCGGTGCTCCCCGACGACATGTCCGGCTTCGAGTACGTGCTGCTCGGGAGAGCGCCGTACGTCGGGTACTTCGGCTCCGAGAGCCGCCACGACAAGGCGATGGCCGTCGACGTCCTCGAGCGGCTCGAGCTGCAGGAGTTCGCCGCACGACGCCTCGGCACGTTGAGCGGCGGGGAGCGCCAACGGTTGGTGATCGCCCGTGCCCTCGCCCAGGAGGCGCCGATCCTGCTGCTCGACGAGCCGACCGCGGCGCTCGACATCGGCCACCAGCAGCAGGCGCTGGAGCTCGTCGCGAGGTTGCGCGCCGATCACGGGTTGACGGTGGTCGCGGCGATGCACGACCTGACCCTGGCTGGAATGTACAGCGACCGCTTGAACCTGCTGTACGAGGGCCACTGTGTGGCCCGCGGCCCTGCCGCCGAGGTGCTCGATGCCGATCGGCTGGCCGAGTTCTACGGCGTGCGAGTCAGCGTCCATCATGAGCCAGACGGCACCGTGGTGGTGATCCCGCGCCGCAATCCCTGACTCGGGTTCGTCTCGCAGGCGAGCTGCTCGACTCACCTCCGAGGGCAGTCCCGTCCCCCGCTAGGGTGATTTCGTCCCTCCTAGACCCTTGCCGGCGCCGTCAGCGTCTAGGTTCAGCTTCCCTTTCAGCAGCGAGGGGGGCATCGTCACCGCCCGACGACAGGAGGTCCCCGTGCAGCAGCAGCTGTCGCCAGCGTTCCCGCTCAGTTGGGAGACCTTGTTCGAGGATGCCGAGCAGCCGGCCACCGTTCGCATCACGGGCGTGCTGGACCGTGCCGGCGCCTCGCCGCTCCATGACCACTTGACGTGGCTGCAGGCGTGCGGCCGCCGCCCGATCGTGCTCGACCTGGCCGACGTGACGTTCATGGACTCCGGCGGCTACGAGTTGCTGTGCGAGCTGGGCCGGACCTGCGAGGAATCAGGCTACGAGATCATCCTGCGCGCTCCGAGCGCCGCCGTGCGCCGCGTGCTCGAGGTCGTTGGTTGGCCGCCCGGGCTGCTCTGATCATTCAATGAGCGGGCTGGACGAGCGGACCGTCCTGATTGGCGAGGTGAGCGCGGCGCTGGCTGCCGCGGCCACCGTGCGTGACGCGATGCGTGCGCTCGTGGCCTGCCTGACGCCGGCGTTCTGCGACGGATGTGAAGTCGTGTTGCCCGACGACGACGGCACGTTGCGCCGCGTCGCCGCTGGGCCTGGCGCCGTGTCCGCGTGGGAGCGAGTGCCCGTGCCGGAGGTCGCCAACCATCCGGTGCGCCAGGTGATGGCCAGCAACCGACCGCTCGTGCTCGACGTCGACAACCCCGAGCACGTGGAGCTGTTCGGACCACTCGAGGATCCGCTCAGCGCCCGCTCCCTCGGCTTGCGATGTGCCGTCCTGGCGCCGGTGCTGGGACGCACCAAGAACCGGGGGGTGCTCGCCGTCGCCATGGTCGACAGCGGCCGGACGTTCGGGGCGGACGACGTCGAGCTTGTCGAGACGATCGCCCGCCTGGCAGGACTCGCCGTCGACAACCTCGACGCGCTCGATCGGCAACGCCGGGAGACTGCAGAGCTCCGGCGGGCCGGACGAGTCGCCGTCTCGCTGAACGCCGCCGACGACCTCGCCCAGATCGGGCTCGCCATCGTCGACGTGGCCAAGTCGGAGCTCGGGGCGGCGTCGGGTGTTCTCTATGTGGCCGCCGGCGAAGAGCTGCACCTCGTCGCGACGAGCGGCTACGGGGACGAGCAGCTCGACGGGTGGCGGACGATCTCGCTCGACGCAAGGGCAGCAGTCGCCGACGCCTGCCGGACGGGGCAGGCGGTGGTCTGCGAGTCGCCTGAGGAGATCGTCGCTCACTACCCGGGCGCGGCGAACCTCCCGACGTTCGAGGAGCAGGCGCTGGTGACGGTGCCGCTGGCCGTCGGTGGCCGCGTGCTCGGCGCGGCGTACTGGTCGTTCGACCGGCCCAAGCACCTGTCACAGGAGGACCTCGAGTTCATCGAGCTCGTCGCGCAGCTGGGGGTCTCGGCGATCGTGCGGGTGCGGGCCCGCCAGTCCGACGCCGACTACGCGGCGCGGATGACGTCGCACGGGCAAGAGCAGAGTGCCAGCCGGGCGCGGATCGACGCACTCGCCGGAGCCAACGTGATCGGCACGATCGCCGGCCGTGACGATCGCATCACCGAGGCCAACCGGATGTTCCTCGACATGCTGGGACTGCCAGATGGTGCTGTCGTGCGCGGCGACCTCAGCTACGTCGAGCTCACGCCACCCGAGTGGCATCCGTTGGACGCCGCCAAGGTGGCGGAGATGCGCGTGACGGGCCGCCTCGAGCCGTACGAGAAGGAGTACTTGCGCACGGACGGGTCGCGGGTCCCCGTCATGATCGGTGGCGCGACGCTGAGCACCGATCCCTTCCAATGGATCGTGTTCGTCGTCGATCTGAGCGCTGAGCGGGAGGCCGAGGCGGCGGTCGAGCGGGCCAACGAGCGCCTCCGCGAGCTGCTCACCGAGCAGCGCCGCATCTCCGACGTCCTCCAGCGCAGCCTGCTGCCAGGGACGCTGCCGGTCATCCCGGGTCTGCAGGTCCACGCCGACTACTGGTCCGAGCGCAGCGGGTTGCGCGTCGGTGGCGACTTCTACGACGTCTTCGAGATCGCTGACGGGCGGTGGGGTGTGCTGATCGGGGACGTGTGTGGCAAGGGGGTCGAGGCGGCCGCCGTCACGGCAACGGCTCGGCATACGGCGCGGGCGGCGGCGATGCACCTGCGAGAGCCGCACGCCGTGCTGCAGTGGGTCCACGAGGCGGTGGCGGCCAGCCCACTCGACACGTACTGCACGGTGGCATTCGCCCTCGTCGAGGCCGACGGACACGGGTTCCGGCTCGACGTCTGCCTTGGTGGGCATCCGCCTGGCCTGCTGAGCCGTCCCGACGGCTCGATCGAATCGCTCGGCCAGCCGGGGACGCTGCTCGGCATGCTGCCGCCCTCGGTGACCACGACGACCCATCGTCTGGAACCCGGTGACCTCGCCCTCTTCTACACCGACGGCGTCACCGACTCACCCGGCGTCGAGGCGATGGCCGCCGACGACCTCTCGACATGGCTGTGCGACCAACAAGACCGACCGACGGAGCAGATCGGTCAAGCGCTGCGCGATGAGCTGACCCGTCGTCGCCCCGGCGGCTTCCGCGACGACATCGCAACGGTCGTGCTCCGAGTCGACGACGAGAGTCGATGACTAGGTCGATGACTCAGCGGAACGCCACTGCGTATCATCGCCGCCCAACGACATGAAACGACGGCGTGCGGAGGTCACGGCACGCGCGATCAGGACCCCTCGCGCGGCAGCAGTCGCGGGGATCGTGTTCTCGATCCTGTTCGCGACCGCGCTGTTCTCGCCGAATGGGCGGTTCCCTCCGAGTCCGACGATCCGAGGTCCTGGGCCACCGACGATGCCAAGCGGGCCGTGGTGCAGTTCGGCTTGCAGCTGCTCCCGTTCGTGGGGATCGCGTTCCTGTGGTTCATCGGTGTCCTTCGAGACCGCATCGGGCCCGGCGAAGACCGGCTCTTCGCCACCGTCTTCCTGGGTAGCGGCCTCGTCTTCGTCGCCATGTTCTTCGCCGCCGGCGCCGTTGCCGGCGGGCTCGTCGACTTCGCCGGGACCACGGACAACAGTGATAGCGCAGGAGCGGTGTGGCTGGTCGGGCGCGAGAATCGGTCACACGCTGATGACCGTCTACGGCCTGCGGATGGCGGCGGTGTTCACCATCTCCGCCACGACCCTCGCCTCCCGACTGCGGCTCGTGCCCCGATGGCTCGCCCTGCTCGGTTACGCGACGGCGATTGTCATGCTGATCGGCGCCGGCTTCGTGCCATGGCTGGAGCTCGTCTTCCCGGCGTGGGTGTTCGTGATCAGTGTCTACATCCTGCTCCTCGCGTTCCGGCGAGAGCGGCAGCTGCCGACGTAGGTCTCGTTCAGTCCGGCGCGAACCATGTGTCGCCGTCGAGCAGCCGGTCGGCCTCGGCCGGGCCCATCGTCTCCCGGAAGTACGGGAAGATCGGTCCCGGGTCGTCGAGCGCCGGTTGCACGATGCGCCACGTCCGCAGGGCGATGTCCTCTCGGGCGAAGCGACGCGGGGATCCTTCGAGAGCGTCGGCGAGCAGGCGCTCGTATGCGTCCGAACGCTGGCCCAGTGCGGCCGCGAAGTCGACGCTGATGTCGACCTCCTGGCTGTCGAGATGCGGCCCCGGCGTCTTCGCCTGCAGGACGAACGTCACCCCGTCCCGCTTGCCCAGGCGGAACCGCACTTGGTTCCGCTGCGGTGCTGGTCCGCCCGCCTCGTCGAACAGCATCTGCGGTGGCTCGCGCAGCTCGACCACCGCCTCCGTCACGTCCCCCGTCAAGGCCTTGCCGACGCGCACGTACCACGGCACTCCGGCCCACCGCCACGAGTCGATGTTCAGCCGCACGGCGACGAACGTCTCGGTTTCCGACTGCGGATCGACGCCCGGCTCGTCCCGGTACCCGATGTACTGGCCGCGCACCATCCGTGACGGATCGATCGGCTCCATCGCCGCCAGCACCTTGGACTTCTCGTCCTGCAGGAACGACGACTCGGGCCCGACGGGCGGCTCCATCGCCAGCAGCGTGACCACCTGCAGGGCGTGGTTCTGCAGCACGTCGCGGATCGCGCCGACGGTCTCATAGAAGCTGCCACGGCCCTCGACGCCGATCGTCTCGGCCATCGTGACCTGCACGCTGCGGATGTAGTTCCGGTTCCACACGGGCTCCAGCAGCATGTTCGAGAAGCGGAAGACGAGGAGGTCCTCGACGGCCTCCTTGCCGAGGTAGTGGTCGATGCGGAAGATGCGCTCCTCGGGGAACACGCTGTGCAGCACGTCGTTGAGCTCGCGAGCCGACTCCAGATCGCGCCCGAATGGCTTCTCGACGACGATCCGCCCACGCTCGTGCAGCCCGACCGAGGCCAGCGATTCGGCGACCATCGGGAACATCGTCGGCGGGATCGCCATGTAGTAGACGGCCGTCTTCGACCCGCTGGCATCCAATTGCGTGGCCAGTTCCTCCCACGTCGTCGGCGCGGCGTAGTCGCCCTGCACCAGATCGAGCCGCGCCTGTAGCTCCTCGATCACCGCCGCGTCGGGGTCCGTGACGTGCGTCTGGATCGACTCTGCGGCGTGCCTCCGGAAGTCCTCGTCGGTCCAGTCGCTGCGCGCCACACCGATCACCGGCACGTCGAGGCGGCCCCGCTTCGCCAGGTAGTACAGCGCCGGGAAGAGCTTGCGCTTGGCCAGATCGCCCGTCGCGCCGAACAGGACGAGGGCATCGGCCTGCGGCTGGCAGCCTGGCTCGACGAAGGTCATCGCGTGGTCTCCTTCCGCTCCACGTGGCCCCCGAAACCCGCGCGCATGGCAGAGAGGATCTTGTCCGCGACCAAAGCTCGCCCGCGAGAGCTGAATCGTGCGAAGAGTGCGGAGGTGAGGACGGGGACCGGGACGCCCTCGTCGACCGCCGCGGCGATCGTCCACCGACCCTCACCGGAGTCGCTGACCTGCCCCCCGTAGGACGAGAGGTGAGGGTCGAGCGCGAGGGCCTGGGCCGTGATGTCGAGCAGCCAGCTCGAGATCACCGAGCCGCGCCGCCACACCTCGGCGATGTCCGCGAGGTTCAGGTCGTAGCGGTAGAACTGCGGCTCGGCGAGCGGCGCCGTCTCGGCATCGACGGGATGGTCCTCGGAGCCGATGTTCGCCGTTGCCAGCACGTTGAACCCCTCGGCGTACGCCGCCATCACGCCGTACTCGATCCCGTTGTGCACCATCTTCACGAAGTGGCCTGCACCGCTCGGGCCGCAGTGCAACCAGCCTCGCTCCTCGGGAGTCGGTGCGGCGCCGCCGGCTTCCCGCTCCGGCGTCCGTTCGGCTGCCTCGACGCCTGGGGCGAGCGCATCGAAGATCGGCGTCAGCCGCTCGACGGCCGGGTCGGGACCGCCGACCATCAGGCAATAGCCGCGTTCGAGCCCGTGGGTGCCGCCGCTCGTGCCGACGTCGACGTATTGGATGCCGTGATCCTCATCGAGCGGTCCGGACCTCCGGATGTCATCGCGATACCAGGAGTTCCCACCGTCGATCAGCGTGTCGCCGCGGTCGAGCAATGGCACCAGCGCGGCGATCGTCGAGTCGACGAACGCTGCCGGAACCATGATCCAGATGTGGCGGGGAGTGCTGAGCTTGCTCACGAAGTCCTCGAGTGAGTCCGCGCCTGTCACCCCCTCATCGGCGAGTGCGGTGACTGCCGCCGCATTCACGTCGTATCCAACGCAGTCGTGACCGGCCTCCTCGAGGCGGCGCACCATGTTGGATCCCATGCGGCCGAGGCCGATCATCCCGAGCTGCATGGCTCACACATTGGCACGCGCCCGCGTACCGTGTCCCTCGTGACTGTGCACGAGCCCGGCGGCGACGCGGCGCAGGCGCTCAACCGTGACGTTGCCGGCGCAGCCGCCGCTCACCAGGGGCTTCTGGCCATGCTCGACGAGGCGCACGCCGAGGGCCGCCTCGACCCGGCGGCGCCGAGCCGACTGCCGGATTGGACGGTGGGTCACGTGCTGACCCACGTCGCCCGCAACGCCGACAGCATCGTGCGCGTCCTCGAAGGGAGCAGGCGAGGCGAGATCGTCGAGCGCTATGTCGGCGGGCGCAGCGCGCGGAACGCTGCGATCGAGGCAGGTGCCGCCCGTCCGGCTGCCGAACAGGTCGACGACGTCCGCCGGACGACCTGGCGGCTCGAGCAGACGTGGGCGGGGGACGTGAACTGGGACGGGCAGAGTCTCGAGATGACCGGTCGCCTCCTCGCCGTTTGCGAGCTTCCTCACCAGCGACGACGCGAGGTCGAGGTCCATCGGGTCGACCTCGGTCTGGGGTACGAACCCGCCGACTGGCCCGCCGAGTACGTGCGGCTCGAGCTGCGTGAGCTCGAGATGCGCTGGGCCGCCCGCCGGCCGATGGGTCTCACCGGCCTGCCGCCTGAAGCGCTGGCCCTTGCGCCGTACGAGCGGCTGGCGTGGCTCCTCGGCCGTCAGGACATCGACGGCCTCGAACCTGCCGGCGTCATGTGAGCGTCGCGGGAGCAGGCGGGCTCGAACCGATCAAGGCGTCATTCGAGCTCCTGGTACGTCGGAAGCTGGGCCACCTTGATCGCGTCGATCACCGCCCCGGCGCTGATCGGCAAGCCGCGGCTCTCGCGCAGCGTGGCCTCGACGGTTTGGCGCACATCGTCGGGAAGCTGCCGGTACCGCTCCCACTCCACGAGCATTCCGCCGTCGAGGGCGGCTGCCGGAAGGTCGGGTTCGACGATCCCGGCAGCGTGTAGCTCGCGGTACCACACGTACAGCAGCTGGTCCGCCGCGGCGCGGGCGTACTCCTCGGCGTTGCGTGCGGCGGCAGCCTCGTAGCCGGCCAGCTGCTCCTTGGCGGCACCGGCGGCCGAGCTCAGCACCTTGCTCAGCACCGGCACGCCGCCGACCTTGCGGTTGATCTCACCGATCCCGAACGTCGCCGAGTCGACGAAGAACGAGATGACCTCGTCCTTGTCGCGGCCGATCGCTTCGGCTTGGTGACCGGCACGCTCGATGAAGAAGGCCTCGAGCCGGGCGGCGTTGACCATCGCCTCGTTGACGTCCGAATCTCGGACGAGGGCACCCTTGGCCAGCAGCGCCGACACGACCGCGGCTCGTTGCTGCTGGAACACGTCGAGGGCGGCACGCACGGTCGCCAGTCCATTGTCGTTGCGAACGGCCAGGTTGCTCAAGGTGTCGAGCGCCGACTCATCGAAGAACGCGCCGCGTGGGGCGGGACCGGTGCGGAACTTGTCGGGGATGGCGATCGTCTTGCCCGCCGGGGCATCCATCGGCTCGGGGCTGAGGACAGCGTTGTGCACCGCGAACAGGTGGACGCCGAGGACCGTTGCGGCCGCCGTGGAGGCATCGGGGTGGAGCGGCTGGTCGAAGAGGTGTGGACGCGCCCCGAGGAAGTTGACGAACGCTGAGGCCACCTTCGCGGCATCGACGAGGATCGCCTCTGCGGCGCCGGGCATGACGTCCGGGCCGGCTGCGGCGGTCGCCGCAGCGGCGGTCACCGCCTGCAGGCCGTCGTAGTGGTAGAGGCGGTCGGTCAACAGGTAGCGGGCGAGCTCATCGTCCGTGAACACCGCCCGCCCCGCGTCGCCATCGCTGTGACAGCGCGCCGAGAACGGCGTACATCGGATCCTCGCTGCGCAGCCATCCGGGCGCTCCGTGCTCGTCGCCGTCGTCGAGGAACGCCCTGTTGAGGACCGAGCCGTAGGCGGGCAGCCACAACACCTGACCGGCACCATCGGGGTAGGCGGCTCGCTCGTGATCGATCATCCGGCGCGTGACGTCGGCGAGCAGTTCGGCACCGAACGTCTCGTCCGTGAAAAGGAACGACATCGCCGCAGCAGGGCTGGCGAAGTCGTTGTGCAGGCGGTCGACGAAGCCGTCGACGAGCGTCGCACCGAAGGCGTCGGGAAAGAAGCGTTCGCGGGACGCCGTCGCGAGCGCGGACGCGTGCCGGTCGCCACGCCGAGCTGCGCGTCCTCGTCGTCGGAGGGTTCGCCGAGTCGTACGAACAGCCCGGCCGTCAGGTCGCCACCGAGAGCAACGAACATGCCAACCAGGACCTGTGAGGTCGCGGTCGGCGCGCGCAGCGCTTGCTCGAGCGCGGCGAGGTCATCGTCGTCGCGCCCTTCCTCGGAGAGCACGGCGCGGGCCAACGCGGCGAGGCGGTGCGCCTCGGAGGCCTCGTCGGGAGCGAGGGCCGGCGCGGGCACGTCGAAGCCTCCGCGTGCGGTGAGCCACGTGAGCAGCGCGTCGCTGGCGATGATGCGATCGAGCAGTGACAGGCAGGGACCCTCCAGGTTCTCTCGTGCGCTGCGCGCTCCGGCGAGTGCGTCGGCGGCCGCGTCATCGGTGCTCGTGGCTGCGTTCAGCGCGCCGATCGCCGCAACCACGCGTGACCGGAGCTGAAGGACCCGCACCGGGTCATAGCCGATGAAACCCGCTGACACGCTGGATCAGCGGGCCTGGAAGGCCAGCTGCGCGGCTGCTGCGGCGTCGACGGCCTCGGCCTGACGCTCGAACATCCAGGCTCGCTCACGCAGCTCATCCGCGGCATGGGCGATGCGCTGCCGGTCAACAGCCAGCTGCTGGCGGCAGTGGTCAGCACCGGCACTCCGCCAGGTGTCGGGTCCCGCCCAGCTCTCGACGTCGGCCAACGGCACGTCGTCCAGACGGGCCGCCAGCCGCCGCAGGTGGGCGGCCCGTCGCCGGTACTCGTCTGATGTGGTGTCGCTCGCCACCGTGCACCTCCGTCCGTGGTCGCGCCCGGTGACGGCGTTCCTCAATCCCTCATGGGTGTCGGCAGGGGACCGAAAGGGAAAATGAACGCCGTGAAGTGGGGCCTGTCAGTTTCGCTCTCTGAAGCGCTTGCCGATCCGACGTTGGTTGCCGAGATCGCAGTGGCCGCCGAGCGCGCCGGTTGGGGCGGCTTCTTCGTGTGGGACCACCTGTGGAACCGGACGCTCGCCCCGTTCGCCGACCCGTTCGTCACGCTGGCGGCGATCGCCGGGGCCACGGAGCGTCTGCGGATCGGGACGTTGGTCGTCGCCGTGCCCAGGCGCCGCCCGCAGCTCGTGGCCCAGGCGACGACGTCGCTCGATCGGCTGTCGGAGGGCCGCATGGTGCTCGGCGTCGGTCTCGGGGTCGACAGCCACGGGGAGTACTCGGCGTTCAATGAGTCGGCGCATGACGACCGGACGCGCGCGGGCCGCGCTCGACGCCGGGATGGAAGCCCTGCTGCCGATGCTCGCCGGTGAGGCGGTGCCGAGCGCGGGGGGTCGCGTCACGACGGTGGCAGGCGTGCAATCGCCGCGAGTGCCGATCTGGGTGGCCGGAACCGCTGGCCGCACGGCGGGCCCGCGGCGTGTCAGCCGCCACGGGGTGGAGGGACTCGCGTTGGTAGGTGTCGACACCTGGACGCCGGATCACGTCACCGACGCGTTGCGTGCTGGGTCGTTGACCTCGGGAGCGGTCGATGTAGTGCTCGTCGGCGGGGTGCACCCTGACCCGGACGCGCTGGAAGCTGCCGGAGCGACATGGTGCGTGCCGGAGATCCTCCCGGGTGCGACCGCGGCCGAGGCGTTGGCTGCCGCGTCGACGTCGCCGCGCTGAGCCGCATCAAGTCAGCGCGGCGTGACCTCCAGGTCTGACTTCAGGTTGGCGAGGAGGTCGACGGCCGATCTCGCATAGTCGCCGATCCACCGATCGTGAATGAGCTTGATCGGAAGTGCATCGAGGTGGTTCCAACGCACGCGGCCCTTGCGCTGGGCGATGAGGAGCCCGGCTCGCTCCAAAACATCGAGGTGCTGCATGGTCGTGCACCGATCGAGCTCGGGAAAGTTGGCGCACACCTCGCCGGTGGTCCGCGGATGGTCCTTGAGCAGGTCGAGGATCCGCCGGCGAGTGCTGTTCGACAGTGCCTTGAACACGTTGTCGAACGCTGCGTCGAACGTCACGTCGTCGGCATCGGTCTTGCCAGACATGTTATAAATATATAACATAAGATGGTTGAAAGAAGAGAGCAATGACATCGACATCGACGTTGACGTTCAAGGTGTCCGGCCGCATCGCCCGTCCGGTGCATGACGTGTTCGAGGCCGTCGTCGACCCCGACCAGCTGTCCAGCTACTTCACGACGAACGGCGCAAAGGGGCGGCTCGAGACGGGTGCCACCGTCGTGTGGGACTTCGCTGACTTCCCCGGGGCGTTCCCGGTCCAAGTGGTCGAGGTCGAGCCGGACCGTCGCATCGTGCTGCGTTGGCAGGCCGCCGACGGCCGGCGGAGCCGTACGAGACGACCGTGACGATGGAGTTCGAGCCGCTCGACGACGGGCGGACCCTGGTCACGATCGCCGAGGAGGGCTGGCGCGAGACCGAGGAGGGCACGAAGGCGTCCTACGACAACTGCGAGGGCTGGACCGGGATGCTGTGCGCGATGAAGGTCTGGCTGGAGCACGACATCAACCTGCGTGAGGGCTTCTACAAGTAGGTGTTCGCGACCGGCTCAGCACCGTCGGCAACGCCTAGCGTTGCTGGCGGTGGGTCGGTGCAGCTCCCGAGCTCTCGCCGCGTTGTCGGTGATGGCCATGGTCGTGGCCTCCGGGTGCGGAGATGAGGCGTCGTCGACCGAGACGACGACGACGGTCCGGCTCGGGCCGCTCACGCCCCGAGATCCCGAGCGCATCTCGCCCGACCAGCAGGCCGCGATCGCCGCACTTGCCGCGGCGGTGTCGCCGGAGTCGCCCGAGTCGCCCGCTGAGCACGGCGGTCACGACGGTCACGGTGCCAGTGGCCCGGCCTCGACCGTGGCGTTGTCGCCCGCCGACCAGACGGCGTTCGACGCCGAGTGGTCAGCAGCCGTCGCCGCCGTGTCCACCGTCGACACACCGGCGGAGACCACCGAGGCCGGCTACACCCGCGCCGCCGTGCAGGGCTCCGGCGTCGGCGTGCACTGGGTGAACTGGGAGCTGATCGACGCGCCATTCGACCCGACGCGACCGTCGATGCTGCTGTTCGACGAGCGTGATGGACGCGAGCGGCTCGTGGGCTTCTCGTACTGGCTGCGCAGCGAGGCGCCGGAGGGCTTCGCTGGTCCGAACGACGTCTGGCACCAACACACGAACCTCTGCATCGTCAACGGGTGGGTCGATCGGGAGCGAGCGGCGACGCCGGCCGACTGTGCTGGCCACTTCCTGGCCGGGTCCGACCTCTGGATGCTCCACGCCTGGGTGGTGCCGGGCTACGACAACCCGGTGGGGTCCGTTCGCCACGCTGCACCCAGGACTGTGTCCAGGTCCGGGTGAGGCCCCGTCGCGGACATCGCACGTTGCCCGGGCACCTGATCGTTCGGACGTCAGAGGATTCCACCGTCGCTGATGCGGCGCGTGGCGTCGAACAGCGCGGGATCCGAGGCCATGAACGTGTCCTGGTCGATGATCCGCACGCCTGACTCCAGCAACGGTCGCAGAGCCGCGCTCGGGCCCGGTAGGCAGCTGCCGATCCGGCCTCCCTCTGCGGCGTGCCGATAGGCGGCGATGAGCACGACAACGGGGTCAGCGTCCGGAGACATCACGAGCCGGTTGATCCAGCGGTCGATGCCGGTCCGACGAAGCCGAGCGTGCACAGCGGCAACGGGACGCCCCGCCTGGACGACGACGAACGGTCGGGCCTGAGGGAGTGCGGCCCAGAAGTGATGGTCGTCGGGGCTCGACGCACCCAGCCAGCGCTGTTCGAGCTCGATCGTCGTGTCGAGTCCTGCCGGCTCGCAAACGAGCCCTGGTGCATCCGGTGGCAACGCGGCCGAGTCGCCGTCCAGGTAGAGGTTCGGCCAGTACGGCGTCATGCCGCTGCGCACGTACAGCGGCAAGGCGCGGGGATCCGACGACGCAAACGTCGTGCGGGCAACGGTGTCGGCGAACAACCGGTCGAGCAGCCGAGCGCCGATGCCCTGACCGAATCGGTCCGGGAGCACGAACAGGTCGGCCAGGTGGGTCACACCGGCCCGCTCGATCACGGCGCCGAAGCCAACCACTCCGTCGTCGTCCACGGCGACCAGGACTCGACCGGTCGACATCAAGTGCACGAGGTAGGGCGTCAGGAGGTCGGCACCGCCCTCGGGAATGGTGTCGCCATTGGCTGCCCAGATCGTGAGGATGTCCGCGATGTCGGCGTCGCCAGCCGCACGGACCACGATGCCGGCGTTCGGTCCGCCACGCATCTGCGCATCATGCCGCCCCGCGCGAGGCCGACGCGGCATGGCGCCCCGCTCCGCCAGCGTCCACGATGAGCGATGAGTGGTCATGCGGCGCACATCGCTCATCGCGACGATGACGCGGCCCGAGCGATGAGCAATCTGCGGTCCATCGCCACTCATCGCTCATCGCGAGGCTGGATGAACCGAACTTCCGCACTGATCAGCATTCCCCACATTGACAGTTAGGTACTGCCTAACAGTACGTTGCAGCCGTGGCCGACGCGCCTGATGCTGCCCCCATCGGTGTCGAACAGCTGCGGCTCGCCGCGGCGCTGGCCCACTCGGCGCCCGACATCGACGTGGAGCTCGTCGGCGCGGGTCGGCGCTGGATCGTCAGCTACCGGCGCCCGTGTGCGACCGTCGATCCCTGCGGCTTCCGGCAGCTCGTGCTCGCCACCGCCCGCCGGCTGCCGCGTCGGCTTGCTCCCGGTGACCGCGATCCGATTCACGTTCGGTCTCCTCGACATCGGTGGCGGCGTCTACGACGCCTCCGGCCTGGAGGGCCCCATGCGACGCATCGCCACATTGCTGCCGGGAACCGCCGTCGAGGCACTGCTGCGCGACATCCCCGACGGCGGCGCGGCGGTCGAGGCGCACCTCTGCCCCGACGAGGAGCTCGGGACGACGGTCGTGACGCTGTCGGCGCCCACGCCGCCGGCGGTGTCGGACTCGACTCCGTCGCCCAGGCCGTGTCGGCTTCCTGCATGGCGATGGAAGTCATGGCCGGGCTGGGACAACCGTCGCTCTGACGCGAGCACCCCGCCCGAGTACTCCAAGTACCGCCGACATCACCACGGCGAGTGCGCCGGCGCCGATCAACACACCCCGCAGGGCGTCTTCGAGCCTCGTCCCACCCGTCCCCGCCGTCTCGATCGCCGTCGATGCGATGGCGATGGCGACCCCGCCCATGGTCACCACCACGGTCAGCACGACGCCCGACGCGAGGCCCGCCTTCTCCGGTGGGACCACGGCCTGCGTGGACACGCTCGTGAACGCCCAGCTCATCCCGAACCCGAGGCCGGCCAACACGGCGACGCTGATGAACACGGTGAGCACGTCGAACAGGCCCATGGCGATCGCGCCGAGGCCTCCGCACAACAGCGCGACGGACATCACGAGCCACGACGGGAAGCGCTCGACCCGTCCCGAGAGCTGCGACGACACCGCCACCCCCGATGAGAATCCGAGGAAGGCGAGCCCGGCCTCCAGCGGCGAGAGGTCGTCGACGGTCTGGAGGAGGATCATCGACGTGAAGATCACGGTCGAGGTCCCCATGTTCCCGATGGTCCCGGCCGCGGTCATGAGGTCGAACTCGCGGATCCGGAACAGGCTGACGTCCATCAACGGGTGGCGGACGCGGTGCTCGACGACGATGAACAGCGCAATGCCAACGAGTCCCGCACCCATCAGCCCGAGCGTCGCGACGGAGCCCCACCCCCACTCGGACGCTCGATCGACGGCGTACGTGAACGCTCCGATCGAGACGACCACGAGGCCGAGCCCGACCCAGTCGATGTCCTTCGGCATGGACTCATCGCGGCTCTCGCGGATCGAGCTGTAGGCGAGGACGACCAGCGCTGCCGCGACGGGGACGTTGACGAGCAACACCGCGCGCCAACTGATCAACGTCAGCGCCCCACCGATGAGTGGCCCGAACGCCTGCCCGATCGCCGCGATGCCGAACACCGCGCCGACCGCTCGCTCGACCTTGACTTGCGGGAAGGCGTTCGTCACGACGGCCAGGCTCAGCGGGAACGAGAACCCGGCCGCCACGCCCTGCACCAGCCGCATGGCGATCAGTGCTCCGGCGTTCGGGGCCAGCCCGCCGGCGAGCGAGGACAGCCCGAAGGCGACCGTGCCGATGACCAACCACCGCCGCCGCCCTCGCAGGTCGCCGATCCGTCCGCCGACGATCATCGTCGCGCCGTTGGCGAGCATGTACCCGCTGATGACCCACTGGAGGTCGGTGACCGACGTGTCGAGATCCTTTGCCATTTCGGGGATCGCGGCTTGCACGGCGAAGAAGTCGAGCTCGATCAGGAACACGCCGAGTGCGGCGGCGACGATGACGCGCCACAGTCGCGGGTCGCTCGTCAGGCGCCGCTCGTTGGCGGACGTTGCGGTCACCGCCAGAGTCTCGCGTCAGGGCCGGGGCGCAGCGCCTGGCGTCGGTGCCTCGAGCACGGTCTTGAGCAGGCTGTCGCGAGCCCAGGACACGTACTGCGCGTGCGACCAGCCCCGCCGACCGGTCAGCTTCGTGTAGATCGTGGGGTCGTTGAGCAGCCAGATCGTGTCGCGAGCGTTCTTCGCCGTCCGTCCCGGCGCCAGGGCGTCACGGTTCACGACTGCGTCGGCGACCATCCCAGCGGCGCGGTACCGCTGCCGCTCGAGATCGTCGAGCAGCTCCTGCAGTTCCGGGTCGGAGTCCGCTGCACGCACGAGGACGTCGTAGATCGGGGCCGCTCGCTTGGCGAGGATGCCCATCATCGTGGCGTAGCGACCGAGCACCTCGACGGTGTCGTCGGGCTCGTACACCCATCGGGAGAGCGGACGGTCGGCGACGGCCACGTCGGCCGGATCGCCGGCGAGCGCGACATCGATGCAGCGCTTGAGGATCCCGGCCTTCGTCCCGAAGGCGGTGAAGATGGTCGGCGCTGACACCCCCGCTGCGGCGGCGATGTCACCGATCGTCGTCGCCGCATAGCCCTTGGCGACGAACAGATCGTGGGCGGCACTGACGATCTCCAGCTGGGTTGCGGCCGCCCTGGCGCGACGACCGCTCGCGTCGTAGCGCCGTGCGGAACGACGTGGTGAATCTGGTTGCGCCGGTGTTCGCATTCTGTTTTACTCAGACTCTTGTCAATAGAGGCACAGTCAAGATAACTCAACGAGGGCAGCGAAGGAGCATCCCATGAGCATCGTCGACGCATCGCGCCCCACGCGGCTCACGCCGATCCGTCGGCGTCACGACTGGCGGATCTGGAACCTCGTCGTCCTCAGCGCCCTCTCGGCGTACAGCACCGGCATCGGCTGGCAGGCTCAGCTCGTCTCCTACCCCCTGTACCGCGACGTGCCACCGGACGCCTTCGCCGGCTACCACGAGGCGTACAACCGGGCGATACCGCTCGTGGTCATCGTGCCCGGGTTCCTCACGTTCCTCGCCGCGGTCGCGTTCTCTTGGACCAAGCCCAAGGAACTGCCTCGGGCGCTGGGTGTCATCGTCAGTGTCGCCGGCGCAATTGCGCTCGGCACGACCGTGCTGTGGGCGATTCCGAAGCACGACGAGCTCGACCGAATCGGACTGTCCGAGTCGACCATCGACAGCCTCCTGACGGCCAACCTCATCCGCTCCATCGCGCTGACGGTCTCCGCAGTTGCGCTGGCGTGGGGTGTGCGAGCTCTCATCAACGGGCGTCGCGCCAATGGCTCGGTGACAGCCCGCGAGCCGCTTGAACGCCCGGCTGAAGGCTTCTTCGGAGTCGTAGCCGACGCGTCGCGCCACGGCGAAGATCGTCAGGTCGCTGGTGGCCAGCAGCTCGGCGGCGAGGTGCATGCGCCACTCCGTCAGGTAGCGCATCGGCGACCGACCCAATACCTCGCGGAACCGCCCGTCGAGCAACGAGCGCGAGACCGCCGCGCCGGCCGCCAGCTCGGGGACCGTCCACTTGTGGGCGGGCGAGCGATGGAGCAACGCCAGCGCCGGCGCCAACACGGGGTCATGCAGCGCGCCGAGCCACCCCTGATCCGCAGCGGGGGCGGTCGCGAGGTGGACACGAAGGACCTCGATCAACAACAACTCGGGCAATCGCGTCGCGATCGCGCTCGTGCTGAGGTTGGAGGGGGGAGCAGCTGCCTCGAGGGCGTAGGCGATGCTCGCCTGCACCCACCCAGTGCCAGCGCCCGGGGGTAGGCGCACGACGAACACCGGCGGAAGGGCCCGCAACGCCGGGTCGAACAGCGGGTCCTCGGAGTACAGGTAGCCACAGACGATGTCAGTCCGCCCGCCGCCGCCGCCGTGGCGGATCAAAGGCAGTTGTTCCCAGGGGAGCGGCTCGAGCAGCGTCATGATCGACACGCACTGCGCCGGCGCCTCACCGCCCATCGTGTACTCATCGGCGTACGGGAGCACGATGACGTCGCCCTCGCGGGCCCACAGCCGCATCCCGTCGGCGACGGACACCCAGCACGAGCCGCTCGCAACGATGTGGAACAGGATGAGGCGGTCCGCGCCGGGGTGCAGCGCATCGGCGAGCGCCAGTGGTGTCGACTCGAACTCGAAGCCCTCGGTCAACTCTGATCGGAAGAAGATCGCTCCCGCCAGCCGCAACTGCTCGAGTGCCTCTCGCAGGAGCACCGATCCCTCGCCACGGGAGGCGGCGGTAGCCATATCGCCCACGTCGCAAGTCTGGTGCCTCGGCTAGCACTCACGGCGTCTCGGTCATGGTCGTGAACGGCGACCGCGCGGATACTCGTCACACCCCCAACGACGAAGGACTGAACAAATGAACTCCTTTCCACCCATCGGCCACGTCGCCCTCACCGTCCGCGATCTGACGGTCAGCACGCCGTGGTACGAAGCACTCTTCGAGGTCGCGCCGGTCATCGACGAGGACACCGATCCGGACCTCCACCACACCGTGTACTTGCTCGGGAACACCCTGCTCGGACTGCACCAACACGGAACCCCGGCTCCCGCTGGGCGCTTCAGTGAATTCAGCGTCGGGCTCGATCACGTCGCCTTCGGTTGCGACGACCGCGACGCCCTGGAGAAGTGGGCACGCCGACTCGACGAGCTCGGGATCGAGCACGGCGACATCAAGGACGCCCACTACGGCTCGGGGCTCAGCTTCCGCGATCCCGACGGCATCGCCCTCGAGTTCTTCGCCCCGCCGAGGTGAGCCATGTCCGCAACAGAGATCACCATCGACTACGTCGCGATCAAGGAGCGCCAACAGCGGACTTGGTCTGCGGGCGACTACGCCCAGATCGGTACGACGTTGCAGATCACCGGCGAGCTTGTCTGTGAGGCCGTCGACGTGGCGGCCGGCGAGCGAGTGCTCGACGTTGCCGCCGGCAACGGCAACGCCGCCCTCGCCGCGGCGCGCCGTGGGTGCGACGTCACGGCCTGCGACTACGTCCCCTCGCTCCTCGAGCGGGCGCGGGCCCGGGCGGCGGCTGAGGGCCTCAGCTTGGAGACCGACGCCGCGGACGCCGAGGCACTCCCGTACGCGGACGCCGCCTTCGACGTCGTCGTGTCGACATTCGGCGTCATGTTCACACCACAGCAGGAGCGGGCCGCGTCCGAGCTGGTGCGCGTGTGCCGGCCCGGTGGGCGCATCGGCTTGATCAGCTGGACCCCAACCAGCTTCGTCGGGCAGATGTTCAAGCTCGTTGGTCGCTACACACCGGCGCCCGCAGGTGTGCGATCACCGCTGCTGTGGGGGAGCGAGACCCGCCTGGGCGAGCTCTTCGGGCAGGACGTCGAGCGATGCGAGCACCAACGACGCGAGTTCATGTTCCGCTACCGCTCGGCCGAGCACTGGCTCGATGCCTTCCGTGCCTGGTATGGCCCGATGAACAGGGCCTTCGCCGCCCTCGAGCCCGCCGCACAGGCGGCGTTCGAGCGTGACCTCCTGGCCCTCGCCGAAGCTCACAACACCTCGCCGGCCACGCTGCGGGTACCCAGCGAGTACCTGCTGACCGTCGCCGTCACGTCTGGCTGACGGAACGGAACGGCAGGTGTCGGATGCGGTGGTGCGGAAGGCCGGTGTCCGGCGTGACAAAGCCCTCGCCGACGACCTCGAAGCCGTGGCGTCGATAGAACTCGAGTGCCGAGTCACGGGCGTTGGCCCACACGCACGTCGCGCCGCCGGCGAAGGCCCTGGCCACACCCGCCGCCAGCAACTGACCGCCGACTCCGTGTCCCTGGTGCGCCGAGTCGACCGCCATCCCGCGCAGTTGCACCGCCGCAGCGCCATCCCCACCGGGAAACGGCTTCGACGCCCACGTCGCGATGGCGATCAGATCGCCATCGCGACGCGCGCCGAGGTGGCTCGTGGTGGAATCGTCGTCGGCCGCCCACCGCAGCTCGCTCGACGGCGTGCCGTTGCGCAGCACGGCGGCGCGCAGCGGGTGCGTCTCCTCGGCGCGAAGCTCCACGATCTCCACCGACAGGTCGGACATCCGCACGACGCGATCGGCCACCGCCGCAGCCTCGTCGCGATCGTGAGTCACCAGCAAGGACGTCGTCGCGGTCTCCCGCAGGATTCGGGCGAGCTCGCCCGCGAGGTGGTCGTGCAACTCCCGGTCGAGCCCGGTCAGCGGCTCGTCGAGGAGCAGCACCCGCGGTGCCGGCGCGAGTGATCGGGCCAGTGCCACCCGCTTCGCCTCCCCACCACTGAGCTCGGTGACGCGCCGGTGTTCGAACCCACCGAGATCGACGACGGCCAGCAGTTCGGAGACCCGCTGCGCTCGAGCATGCGCGCTCGGACGCCGAGGCAGCATGCGGAGGCCGAACTCCACGTTGGCGGCGACATCGCGGTGGGGGAAGAGCTGCTCGTCCTGGAACACCATGCCGACGCCGCGCCGGTGGGTCGGTCGCGCCGTGATGTCCTCCCCGTCCAGGAGCACGCGCCCGGCGTCAGGCGTGACCAGCCCCGCGACGACTCGCAGCAGCGTGCTCTTCCCACTGCCCGACGGACCGAGCAGGGCCACGACCTCGCCATCGGCGACCGTCAGCGACACTGCGTCGAGAACCGGCGGACCGCCGAAGGCGACCGTCACATCACGGACGTCGAGCACTGGCCTCCATCATCATGGGAAGGTCGGCGGAACGCGGTCGATCGCCGGCGAGGTCGAGCACGACGACGATGAGGACGGTGGCGACGGCGAGGATCGTCGCCAGGGCGTACGCCTGGGCCTGCAGCACCGCGCCCGTGCGGCCGAGTAGCCGCTCGATGACGATCGGCATCGTCTCGTTGCCGCGGCGGGAGAGGAAGCTGGTGGCGCCGAACTCGCCGAGCGAGATCGCCGCGGCGAGCCCAGCTGCGAGCACGATCGGCCGACGGATGTAGGGCAGCGTGACTTCGCGCCACGCCGCGACAGGTGAGGCGCCGAGCGTCGCCGCCGCCTCGTGAAGGTGCGGATCGATCCCGCGCGCCACCGGGAGCACGAGGCGAACGACGAAGGGCACGGCCACCAACGCCTGTCCGATCGGCACGAGCAATGGTGACGCCCGCCAGTCGACCGGGGGCTGGTCGAACGTGATGAGGATGCCGAAGCCGATCGTCACCGCCGACGTCGCGATCGGCAGCATCAGCCCTGCGTCGAGGAGACGTCCGAGTCGCGCCGAGGGTCGCGATGCCAAGGGCGGCGAGTGCCCCGATCACCACCGCTAGCACGGTCGCCAGCGCAGCGGTGCGCAGCGACGTGGCGATGGCGCCCAGCGGATCGACGCCGAGGTTGACGCCTGGGCGGAGCTCAGGATCGCCGAGCGTGCGCCAAGCCGTCAACGACCACCCGGTGGAGCCGCGCAGCGAGCGCACGACGAGCGCCACGAGCGGCGCGCCGGCCACGATCGCCGTGCCCATCGCCGTGGCGGCGACGAGCAAGCGCTGACGACGGGAGCGTGGTCTGACGCGCACGGCGAGGGGCCGCAGGGCGAGCGCCCGGCTATGGCGACGCTGCTGCCACAGCGACCAGGCGACGACGGCTCCGATCAGCACGAGCTGCAGGACGGCCAACGTCGCCGCCGTGCCGATGTCCCCGAGCTGGGTGGCACGACGCCAGATCTCGACTTCGATGGTTGACGTGCCGGCGTCGCCGAGCACGCGAATGACCCCGAACGACGTGAACGTGAAGACGAACACGATCGCTGCGCCGGCGAGGATGGCCGGCCACAGGAGCGGCAGTGTGATCTCGCGGAACGCCCGCCACGGGGACGCC
Organism: uncultured Acidimicrobiia bacterium; assembly: GCA_963774125.1. Taxonomy (GTDB): domain Bacteria; phylum Actinomycetota; class Acidimicrobiia; order Acidimicrobiales; family Ilumatobacteraceae; genus JALZMG01. The sequence continues at coordinate 134,545 of CAVZDR010000005.1, read as the reverse complement.
CCCAGCGTGGCGGCCGCCGCCTCGAGGTCGGGCGACAGGTGTTGCCACACCGCGCCAACGGTGCGCACGACGACGGCGAGGTTGAACATCACGTGGGCGACGAGGATGGCTGGCGTGCCGCGCTCCCACCCCGGAGGGAGGAGGGCCAGGACGGCGGCGCCCATCACCACAGTCGGCAGGACGAAGGCGGCCGTCAGCATGCCGGCGAGGAGCCGTCGGCCGCGGAAGCGGTAGCGCGAGAGCACGTAGGCCGGCAGCAGACCGAAGCTCACGGTCAGCACCGTGCTGGCAGCGGCCTGCCAGAGCGTGAACCACAGGACGTGCCACGTCGACGGACGCGTGAAGGTCGCCTCGATCGTGGCGGGCGTGAGCCCGCGCGCCAGGAGCGTGATGAACGGCCACGCGTAGAAGAGGACGAGGAAGACGATCGGGATGACGAGCAGCGCGGCGATCAGACTCGCCGGAACGCGGTTCGGTGCTACCTCAGAACGAGGTCGGTCCACTCGTCGATCCAGGCCTCGCGGTTGGCATCGATCGTCGCCGGCTCGAGCGTCAGCGGATCGCTCGCCACGACTGCGAAGTCCGTCATCACCTCGGGCAGCGCCACGTCCCCGTTGGCGGGATACACGAACAGGTTGAGTGCGACCTGCTCCTGGAAGGCAGGCGAGATGAGGAAGTCGACCAGCTGGCGCGCCTCGTCGGGCGCATCAGTGCCACGCAGGACGGCGGCGAACTCGACTTGGCGGAAGCACGTCGACTCGACGACCCCGGTCGTCGGCTCGTCGATCGGTGGGTCAGCGAACACCACCTCGGCAGGTGGGCTCGTGCCGTAGCTGATGACGAGCGGGCGGTCGCCGTCGCTCGCACCGGAGAACCGCTCGTAGTACGCCTGCTCCCAGTCGTCGACGACCTCGGCGCCGTTGTCGCTCAGCGCCGTCCAGTAGTCGGTCCACCCGTCGTCCCCGAACGCGGCCACGGTCGCCATGAGGAAGGCCAGTCCGGGCGACGATGTGGCTGGGTTCTCCACCACCAACAGGTCGCGGTATGCCGGGTCGGTCAGCGCTTGCAGGTCGGCCGGAGGCTCGAGCCCGCGCTCGCCGAACCAGGCCGCGTCATAGTTCACGCACACGTCGCCGAAGTCGACCGGCGTCGCTTCACCCTCGGGAACGAGCTGGCGCAGCTCGGCAGGAACCGTGTCCAACCCGGCGGCCTCGTACGGCTCGATGACGTCCTCGTCGACGACGCGGGACAGGAACGTGTTGTCGATGCCGAACATGACGTCGCCCTCAGGGTTGCCGGCCGTCAGCACCGCCTTGGAGACCATCGTGCCGGTGTCGCCCGCAGCCAGCAGCTCAACGGCGATCCCGGTCTCCTCGGTGAACGCGGTCAGCGCGTCGTTGAGCGGCGTTCCTTCGGCGGGGAACGAGTCGTAGGTCACCAGCGTGACGGAGTCCGCGCCCCCGTCGTCACCGCACGACGCCGCCGCGCCGAGGGTGAGCAGCAGTCCGCCGACGAAGCGCATGCGGCCCGTCATGACACCGCTCCCGGAACGACGATCGTGATCACGCCGGACTGGACCGACACCGACACAGGTGGCTCGACGACCTGGTTGCTGACGCCGAGGCCGACGAGCGGCTCGAGGCGATGGTCATGCAGCGGCCAGCGCGCTCCCTGCACCGTCACACCCTCGGCGGCGCCGTGCGTGGCGAGCACGGAGAACGTCGTGCCGATCGGGAGATCGAGTGTGGTCGACCCTGGACCGTGAATGACGACGAACTGGTCCGCCCCCCACCAGGCCTCGAGGTGGTCGACACCAGCGACGGCGGCTGCGCCGAGGGCACCGAGGGCTGCGACTGCATGGTCGAGCCGGTCGCCGGCACCCGCCACGAGCAGGATCCGGTCCGGCGCCAGCGATGCGGCGTGGGCGACGGCCAACTCGGTGTCGGTGGCCGGTTTGTCGATCGGGTGGCGCACGATCGTCGTGTGCTCGGACGCCCACGCCAGCGCGCTCGCCGACACCGAGTCGAGGTCGCCGACGAGCACCGACGGCTCCAGCCCGGCCGCCAGCGCGTGGTCGAGCCCACCGTCGGCGGCGATGATCACTGCGTCGTCGGGGATGGCGGCAATCGCGCCCGCACCGAGCGGTGCTGCTCCTGTGATGACGACGACGGTGCTGCTCATCCGATCCCTCCGCCGGCATTACCCGGTTCAGGTTCTCGGGTCGGCGACGGCAGCCACCCTCTCAGCCCACTGGTCCCGCGAGCTCCCCGTGTTGTTCGGCCTCGACTCTACCGGGTCGCTTCGCTGGATGGCGATAGCTGACCAGACTGAACGCGGCGAGGCCGACAATGACGAGCACCATGCCGGGGACCTGGGCTGGGCGGATCTCCTCGCCGAGCAGGATGTAGCTCCACACGACGGCAAGCGCCGGCTGACCGACCTGCAGGATGCCGATCGTCGCCACGTCGACCTCGCGCTGCGAGGCGGCGAGCAGTCCATGGGCGATCATCCCCGTGAGCACGGAAAGCAACGCGACAGCGGCCCACCCCTTGGCCGAAAGCGGCCAGATCTCATCGCCGGCCAGGATCAGCGCGATCGGCGCCGTGGACAGCAGCCCCACGCACATCATCGTGGTCATGAAGTCGACCAGCTCGACGGTGGCTCTTGCCCGTCGCGAGGTGAGCAAGTAGCAGACCCAGGTCACGACCACGACGAGGACGATCGCGTCGCCACCGACCGTCGCTCCGCCCTGGTTGCCGCCGAGGAACAGCACGATGGCCAGGCCGACGATCGACAAGGCACCCCACGCCAAGGCCCGCCGGTTCGGCTGCTCGCCGAAGAAGATCGCGCCAGCCGGAACGAGGAACAGCGGGCTGAGGGCGGTGATGAACTCGGCATGGGCGATGCTCGTCATGGTGATGGCGGTGAACATCAGCGCGATGTTGAAGCCGAAGAACAGGCCGGCCGGCAGCACCGCCAACCACGTCGCGGCACTGGGCGGGCGCCGTCCCGTCAGCGCGCGGCGTGCACCGACCACGACCCACCACAGCACGATCGCACCGATCATCCTCCAGAACGCCAGGACCGAGCCGGGCGTGTCGGCCCACTTGACGATGGACGAGCTGCTGGAGAACGTCAGCACCGCTGCGAGCACGAGCAGGATGCCGAGTGGCACCCGCTTCACGTCGTCGTCGTGGTGCGGAAGATGTCGGGCTCGATGTACACGAGGCGCGCCGTCGGCACCGCGGCGCGCACCGCGGCCTCGGCGTCATTGATGGCGGCCGTCAGTTGCTCCATCGACAGCTCGGATGCGAACTCGACCTTGGCGGCCACGAGCAGCTCATCCGGGCTGAGGTGCTCGGTGCGCAGGTTGATCAGCCGTTGCACGTGGGGTGCCGTGGAGAGGCCGGACTCGATCTTGCGAACGTCGGCCTCGCTGGCGGCTTCACCGATCAGCAGACCCTTCATCTCGATGGCCAGCAGGATGGCGATGACGACGAGCAGGATGCCGATGGCGATGGAGCCCACGGCGTCCCAGCGAGGGTTACCGGTGAAGTGGGAGAGCAGCACACCGCCGAGGGCGAAGAACAGGCCGAGCTCGGCACCGACGTCCTCGAGCAGCACCACCGGCAGCTCCGGCTGCTTGGCCGTGCGGATGTACCGCCACCATGACGTGCCCTTGACCTTGTGGTGGAGCGCCTCCTTGTAGGCGGTGCGCAAGGAGTACGACTCGAGGAGGATGGCGAACACGAGGATGCCGATGGCGACACCGAGGTTCTCGATCTCGTGGGGATGGCGCAGCTTGGAGATGCCCTCGTAGAGGGCGAACAGGCCGCCCATCGAGAACAGGACGAGGGCGACGACGAAGGCCCAGAAGTAGCGCTCCCGGCCGTACCCGAAGGGGTGCTGGACATCAGCTTCTCGGCGGGCCCGCCTGCCACCGAGCAGCAGGAGCGCCTGGTTGCCCGTGTCGGCCACGGAGTGAGCCGCCTCGGCGAGGAGTCCGGCCGATCCGGTGATGACGAACCCGACGAACTTCGCGATGGCAATGCCGAGGTTGGCGAAGAGGGCGGCGAAGACCGCTTTGCGGCTGCCGTCGGTCACCGGCCAAGGTTGGCACATGGGGCAGCTCGACGGTCGGGTCGCATTGGTCAGCGGCGGTGGCCGGGGGATCGGAAGGGGCATCTCCGAGGCGCTTGCCGCGGAGGGCTGCGCCGTGGCGGTCAACTACCGGCGCGACGAGGAGGCGGCACAGGACACGGTGGCGACGATCACCGAGTCTGGGGGCGTCGCGAGGGCGTACGCCGCCTCGGTCGACGATGCCGAGGCCGACGCGACGATGGTCGCGCAGGTCCTCGACGACTTCGGGTACGTCGACCTCCTGGTGGCCAACGCCGGCGTCGCCTCGCGGGGTAACACCGTCGCCGACACCGACCCCGGCGAGGTCGAGCGGTTGCTCGCCACGCACGCGGTGAGCGCCCACCACCTCGCCCGCCTGGTCCTGCCGTCGATGCGCGAGCGCCCGCGAGGCGACATCGTGATGATCTCCTCGGTGGCGACGGTCAGCCTCGGGGCCAATGGCGCGCCGTACAACATGGCGAAGGCAGCGCTCGAGGCGCTCGCCGCGACGTTGGCGAAGGAGGAGCGCCAGAACGGGATCCACGTCAACGTCGTCGCGCCCGGCCTCGTCGAAACCGACATGGGCATCCGCCTGGCGCGGGCGTTCACCGGTGACCGGTCGATGCAGGATCTGCGCTCGTTGGACGCCGGTGCACCATTCGGGCGGGTGTGCCAGCCGGCTGACGTGGCGGCGGCGGTCGTGTGGCTGTGCGGTGAAGGTGCTGGTTACGTGACCGGGCAGCGCATCCAGGTCGACGGCGGGGGCCCGATCGAAGCACGTAGATGATGCGGCCGGCGAGGGCGGGCTGTCGAAGCACGGCGGACCCGGCCGGCGAGGGCGCTGGAGCGCCAACTGGGGCTTCAGTTCTGAACGACGCGATCAAGCCCGCTTTTGATGCGGCCGGCGAGGGCGCTGGAGCGCCCGCCGTGCCGAACTGGGGCTTCAGTTCTGAACGACGCGATGAACCCCTCGGTAGCCTTGACCTCGATGAGTCCCCTCGAAGGTCTGGCTGCCGCTTCCCCCCTCGCCGGCGCGGCCTCGACCGACCGTGAACCGATCATCGAGATCACGCCAGCTGCCCTCGCCAAGCTCTTCGAGCTGCGCGATTCGGAGCCCGACGGCGAGCAGCTCGGGCTGCGCCTCGAGATCGCGTCTGCCCCGGGCGAGGATTTCCGTTACGACCTGAGCTTCGACGAGTACCTGACGGCCGCGTTCACCGACGAGGTGCGCACGCACGAGGGACTCAAGGTGATCATCCCCCAGCGCGACCTCGAGGTGCTGCAAGGGGCGACGCTCGACCACACCGAGACACAGGGCTTGGTCATCCGCAATCCCAACCGGCCCGCCCCGCCGGTCATCGACGGCCTCACGGGCGACGACGAGCTGTCAGCCGAGATCGACGCGCTCGTCTCGGGCGAGATCAACCCGGCGCTCGCCATGCACGGTGGGTTCGTCACCTACGTCGGCCACGACGGCGAGGGCACGGCCTACCTGACGATGGGAGGCGGGTGCCACGGCTGCTCGATGAGCCGCCTCACGATGCTCGACGGCGTGCAGACGATGATGGTCGACGCGATCCCGGCGATCCAGCGAGTCCGCGACCTCACCGACCACTCGACGGGAGAGAACCCCTACTACGGCTGAAGCATCGTTCTGTCCGTACGAATCGATCGTTGTGATGCGGTTCCTACGGACAGTTCGGGCTATTCCTCATCGAAGCCGGTGAGCTCACTCATCGATGGGACCGGTGTGCCCCAGCGTCGCATCCCCGCCTCGATGCGGTCGTTGAGGATCTCGAGGACCTGTACACGGGCGAACTTCTTCTGGTCGGCCGCGACGAGGTCCCACGGCGCGAGGCGGTGGTCGGTTCGCTCGAACATCTCCTCCGCCGCCATGTCGTAGTCACGATTGCGCTTGCGATTGCGCCAGTCCTCGTCCGTGATCTTCCAGCGGCGCAGTGGGTCCGCCTCCCGCCGCTCGAAGCGGCGCAGCTGTTCCTCGTCACTGATGTGGAGCCAGAACTTGACGAGGATCAGACCTTCCAGGGCGAGCGTGCGCTCGAAGCTGACGATCTCCTCGTAGGCCCGGCCCCACTGCTCGGTGGTGGCGTAGCCCTCGATCCGCTCGACCAGCACGCGGCCGTACCAGCTGCGATCGAACACGGCCATCCCGCCGAGCCCAGGCAGCTCCTGGTAGAAGCGCCGCAGGAAGTGGTGGCGCTTCTCGTCGAAGGTCGGCTTGGCGTAGGTCGAGACGCGGTAGTGGCGGGGATCGAGTCGCTGCACGACGCGCTTGATCGCGCCCCCTTTGCCGGCGGCGTCGGGGCCTTCGAACACGACGAGCAGCCCGGGGCCGAGCTCTCCGCCGGTCATCTGGCCGCCGAGGTGCAAGCGCAACTGCAGCAACCGACGCTGCCCGAGGTCGAGGCGGCGCAGGTAAGCCTTGTTCGGCACCCGCTGGTCCATCTCGAGCTCTTCGAGTCGCCCCATCGTTGGGCGATCGTAGGCGGCAGGCGTCAGCCCGTCGGTCCGAACCGCTCGACACGGACGCGCTCGACCGGCACACCTGCCTCGAGCAGCACGGTGCTCGCCGCCTCGGCGAAGCCGGCGGATCCGCAGACATACGCCGTGACGTCGTCGGCGAGCGGCATCGGAACGTCCTCCGTCACCAGACGGCCTGGCGCCCGGCGATGACCCGGCGGGACGGACCGGGTGAACACGACCGTCGTCTGCGGGCCTGGCAGCTCGTCGGCGTAGTACAGGACGTCGGGAGAGCGGGCGGACACGACCAACCGCAGGAGGTCAGCGCTGCCGGTCTGCCGAGCATGACGCAGCATGGCCATCAGCGGCACCACGCCGGAGCCGCCTCCGACGAGCAGCGCCGGCGTCGTGCCCTCCCACACGAACCAGCCACCGATCGGCCCGCGGACGTCGAGCTCGTCGCCGGGCTCCACGACGTCGTGGAGGAACATCGACACCTCACCGCCCTCGAGACGTTCGACCGTGAGCTCGAACTCGTCGCCGTCGTCCGGAGCAGACGCCACGGAGTACGAGCGCTGCGCCGTGTAGCCGTCGGGCGCAGTCAGCCGGACCACGACGTGCTGGCCGGCGCGCTGACCCAGCGGCGCGTCGAGCCGCAGCCGGAACGTCGCAGCGTGACTGGTCTCGGCGCGGCGCTCGACGACCGTCGCCACTCTCCACGGACTCGACATGATCAATCGCCTTGATAGCGCTGCTCGAGCCACGGGTCGCCGCGATCGTGGTAGCCGTTGCGTTCCCAGAAGCCCGGCTCGTCGTGGTCCATCAATCGCAGGCCGGCGACCCACTTCGCGCTCTTCCAGAAGTACAGGTGGGGCACGAGGAGCCGGGCCGGACCGCCGTGATCGCGTGACAGGGGGCCGCCGTCGACCGTCCACGCCACCCACGCCTTGCCGCCGATGACGTCCTCCAACGGGAGGTTGGTCGTGTAGCCGGTGTGGCTGAACGCCATCACGTGGGTCGCCGCGGGCTGCGGCCGGGCGATCGCGAGCAGCGTGTCGACCGAGACGCCCTCCCACACCATGTCGAACTTCGACCACGTCGTGACGCAGTGGATCGCGCCGTCGTAGGCGTCCTCGGGCAAAGCTTGCAGCTCGTCCCACGTCCACGTCGTCGGTGCGTCGACCAGCCCTTCGACGCGGAACGTCCAGCTGTCGGTCGACAGCTGCGGTGTCACCTCGGCGCTGAGCACCGGCCAGTCGGATCCGGCGTCGTACTGGCCGGGTGGGAGGCGCGGGTCACGCCTCGCCTGTCCGCGCCCGAAGAACCCACGTGTCGGCTTGGCCATGCACGCGATCGTAGGGGAGGCTGCGAGACTCGGCCGATGGCCGAATGCGTGCACCTCGACACCATCACGGACGTCACCCCGAGCGACGACGGGTGTACCGATTGTCTCGCCATCGGCGGCCGCTGGGTCCACCTGCGACTCTGCCAGGAGTGTGGCCACGTCGGGTGCTGCGACAGCTCACCCAATCGCCACGCCACCGCCCACTTCCACGCCACCGGCCACCCGATCGTCCGCTCGTTCGAGCCCGGTGAGGACTGGTTCTGGTGCTACGCCGACGAGGTCGCCTTCGAACTCGACGTGCCTCCGGGTCCCAGTCACTCGTGATCGGGCCGTAGCCTTCCCGGCATGGCGAACAGGCCGGGGATCGTCAGCTACGGCGCGTACTTGCCCTACTGGCGTCTGCAGCGGCGAGACATCAAGGCGACGTTGGGAACGGGTGGCGGCGCCGGCACCCGCAGCGTGGCGAGCTACGACGAGGACACGACGTCGATGGCCGTCGAGGCTGGGCGGCTCGCGCTCGCCGCCGCGCCTGATGGCTACCGGCCGGGACTCGTTGGCTTCGCGACGACCGCGCCGGCGTACTCCGACAAGACCAATGCCACGGCCATCCACGCCGCGCTCGACCTCCCCGACGACGTGGGCGCGTTCGACGCCGTCGGCGCGGTGCGCTCCGGCGTGGGGGTGGCCTGGATGGCACAAGCCGCCGGCGGCCTGGCCGTGCTGGCGGACATCCGCACCGGCCGTCCGGGGTCCGCCGACGAGGCGACCGGCGGCGACGCCGCTGTGGCCCTGGCGTTCGGCGTCGAGGACGTCGTCGCCGAAGTCGTGGGTGCAGCCTCGGTCACCGCCGAGTTCACGGACCGGTGGCGCACACCCGGCGCGCCCTACTCGGAGCTGTGGGAGGAGCGCTTCGGCGAACACGTCGAGGTCCCGCTCGTCGACCAAGCGATGACGGCCGCCCTCAAGTCGAGCGGCCTCGCCGTCGACGATCTCGACCACGTCGTCCTCACGGGGCTCCACGGCCGTGCGGTCAAGGCCGCCGCCCGCACGCTCGGAACCCGTCCGGAGGCCCTCGCCGACGACCTCCTCGCCGAGGTGGGTAACACCGGCACCGCGCACTGGGCGCTGGTGCTCGCCGACGTGCTGGACCGGGCGACACCCGGCCAGCTGATCTCCGTGATCTCCCTGGCCGATGGCTGCGACGTGTGCCTGCTGCGAACGACCGACGCACTGGCGGCGCGCCGGCCGGCGACCTCCGTGCGCGACCGCCTCGCCGCCACTCGAGACGACCTCTCATACGCCCAGTTCCTGACGTGGCGCGGGTTCCTCCAGCGGGAGCCGCCGCGGCGGCCCGAGCCCGAGCGTCCCGCATCTCCGCCGTCGGTCCGCACCGACGATTGGAAGTACGCCTTCATCGGTAGTCGGGACGAGCGCGGGTTCATCCACCTGCCGCCTTCGCGCGTCAGCATGGGGTCCGGCGAGGTCGACCGGATGGAGCCCGTGCGCATGGCCGACGTTCCGGCGACCGTCGCCACGTTCACCGTCGATCGCCTCGCCTACAGCCTCAGCCCGCCTGTCGTCTCGGCGGTCATCGACTTCGACGGCGGCGGCCGCTTCCAGTGCGAACTGACCGACGTCGATCCGGCGAGCGTGGCCATCGGCGACCGCGTCCGCATGACGTTCCGCCGCCTCTACACGACCGGCGGGGTCCACAACTACTTCTGGAAGGCGAGGCCGCTCGCGGCCGAGCCCATCGACACGGAAAAGCCCCTGGAGGACTGAGCCATGGCATCACACGGCATTCGCGACCGCGTCGCCATCGTCGGCATGGGATGCACGACGTTCGGTGAGCACTGGGACCGCTCGACCGATGACCTGCTCATCGACGCCTCATCCGACACGCTGGCTTCGGCCGGCGTCACCCTCGACGACGTTGACGCGTTCTGGCTCGGCACCATGGGCTCGGGGCTGTCGGGCCTCACGCTCAGCCGACCGCTGAAGATCGACCACAAGCCGGTCACGCACGTCGAGAACTTCTGCGCCACGGGCTCGGAGGCGTTTCGCAACGCCTGCTACGCCGTTGCCTCCGGCGCGTACGACGTGGCGATGGCGATCGGCGTCGAGAAGCTGAAGGACTCGGGGTTCTCGGGGCTCGTCGTCTCGAGCCCCGCGGACGACGGGACGAAGGCGACGACCACCGCGCCGGCCTCGTTCAGCCTCCTCGCTCCGGCCTACGCCAAGAAGTACGGCGTCGACGAAGCGGAGATGAAGGACGTGCTGACCCGCATCGCCTGGAAGAACCACCGCAACGGCGCGCTCAACCCGCGAGCGCAGTTCCGCAAGGAGGTGGCGAAGGAGACGATCGCCTGTAGCCCGCTCGTCGCCGGACCGCTCGGCATCTTCGACTGCTCGGGCGTCAGCGATGGCTCCGCCGCAGCGATCATCGTGCGGGCCGAGGACGCCCATCGGTACACCGACCATCCGCTGTACGTGAAGGCGCTGTCGTTCATCGCCGGCCCGGCGGCTGGTCCGATCGACCCGAGCTACGACTACACGACGTTCACCGAGGTCGTACGCAGCGCCGAGGACGCGTACGCCCAGGCGGGCGTCACGAACCCGCGAGCGGAACTGGCCATGGCCGAGGTGCACGACTGCTTCACGCCGACCGAGCTCGTGCTGATGGAGGATCTCGGTTTCGCCGAGCGCGGCTTCGCGTGGAAGGAGGTGCTCGCCGGCACCTTCGACCTCGATGGCGAGCTGCCGATCAACCCCGACGGTGGCCTGAAATCGTTCGGCCATCCGATCGGTGCATCCGGACTGCGCATGCTGTTCGAGTGTTGGACGCAGCTGCGCGGCGAAGCCGGAACGCGCCAGATCACCACCGATCGACACCTCGCGCTGACCCACAACCTCGGCGGAAGCCCCGGTGCCTGTGTCAGCTTCGTGTCGATCGTCGGCGACGCCTGATCCAAACTGTCCGTAGGAATCGGTCGTTGTGATGCGGTTGCTGCGTACAGATCGAAGTGAGCGGCTTGATCCGGACGCGGTCGCGCGTGTGCTGCGCCGTGCCTCGGAGCTGTCGGTCGATGAGAGCGAGCCCGACGGCATCGACTCTGACGCCTTGATCGAGGCGGCTGACGAGGCCGGGATCCCGGTCGTCGCGGTCCGGCGGGCACTCGCCATCGAGCGCCTCGGCCCGCCGCCTGCCGGGCAGGTCGGCGACGTCGTGCTCGGCCCGCCGATCGTCATCGTCGATGCCGAAGTCCCCGGGCATGCGACCGACGCGATGGCCCGTGTTGACGCCTGGCTGGTCGCTGGGCATCACCTGCGGCGGGAACGCCGCCGCGAGCACCGTTCCGAGTTCGCCCGCCGCACGGGCCTCGTCGGCCGCACGGTGCGCACCGTGCGCTCGGTGACCGGTGAGGGACAGCTGGGCCGGCTGCGCCGCGTCGTCGCCAGCGCCGAGGACACGGGTGCGGGCACGTGCATCGTGCGCATCGAGGCCGATCGATCCACCGAGCGTCGAACGATGGCGAGTGAAGGCGCCGCCGTCACGGCCGTCGGCGCGCTCGGTCTGCTGGTGACGGGCTTGCTCGCCGGACCCGTCGTGCTGGTTGCCGCGCCTGTCGTCGCGCTCGCTGGCGTGGGTGTCGCGGCGAGGGGTCGCGGCCGCGCCGGTGCGCGTCGAGCACGAGGTGGAACTCGTCCTCGACGCCGTCGAACAGGGGAGTGACCCGACGCGCCTGGCGACCGACGTGGTGCGCCGCGTGTCCGGCCGCCACCCGTAAACCTCGAGGCTCGGCTCGCAAGCAAGTTGCTCGCCTCGCCTTCCGAGCTCGCCGCCGCTGTTACGGGCGATTCCGGGCTTATCCGGCGTCACCGCGAAGCGACGGCTCGCCCACCTGCCTCTCCGCCGGACCTCTCAATCCAACCTCTCGGCGAAGAGATCGAGCATGGCGCGCCATGACCTGGCATCGGCGCGGGCGTCGTAGGCGAGCGCGGGGTTGCTGCTGTCCGCCTTCGGATTCGTGAAGCTGTGCACGGCACCGCCGTAGACGTTCATCCGCCAGTCGGCACCCGCAACCCGCATCTCCTCTTCGAATGCGACGCGTTGCTCCGGTGGGATCCACGGATCGTCGGCGCCGATGCACACGAGGACGCTGCCCTTGATGGCCGCCGGCCCCGCCGGCTCGTTCGTCGACAGCCCGGAGTGGAAGCCGACGACGGCCTTCAGGTCGGCGCCCGAGCGGGCCAGCTCGAGGGACATCGTCCCGCCGAAGCAGAAGCCGATGGCGGCGACTCGGCTGGCATCCGTGTAGTCGCTGGCGAGCAGGACCTCGAGCCCGGCCCCACCAACCCGGCGGATCAAGCTCGGATCGCCGGCCAGCCGGGTGAACCGCTCCATCCGCTCGTCCGGCGCTGGCGGCTTGCCGTCGCCGAAGTAGTCGAGGGCGAACGCCGTGTAGCCGAGCTCGGCGAGCCGGCGGGCGATGTTCTTGGCGTGATCGTCGAGGCCTCCGCCCTCGTGGGACACCAGCACCGCCGGTCGTGCACCGTCGCGTGAGTCGTCGACGGCCAGCTGCCCGACGAAGCGCTGGTCGTCGCTGAAGTACTCGATGTCCTCGATGTGCATGGTGCTCCACTTTCTCGCTGGATCGGCGCACGTCGGGTGACTCCACGAGACCATCAGGAGTCCTCCAAGCGGGCGGCGGAACTTCCTGCCCATCATCGCTGTCCTGAAGCTCTTGTTCAGCACCCGACCGGCGTACGGCCACGTCTACCCGATGATGCCGCTTGCCCTCGCCGCCCGCGCCGCCGGCCACGACGTCGCGTTCGCGACGACGGGCGCGTTCGTGCCCAAGCTGGAGGCGCTCGACTTCGCCGTCCACAACGTCGGCCTCACGATTGACCATGCGCAGTCGATGGTGCTGTCTGCGGCGCAGCACGGTGAGATGCCCAGGGCGGACGACGGTCGCCCGGACCTCGAGATGGGCGCTCGGATGTTCGTCGACGTGATCGCCCGTTCGACAGCAGCCGAGCTGGCGCCGCTGCTGCAATGGTTGCGTCCGGATCTCGTCGTCTACGAGCAGTACGACTTCGGCGCCGCGGTTGCTGCCCATGCGGCGGGCATCCCCGCCGTCTGCCACGCCCTGTCGCCGCGCTTCCCGGACGAGCTGTTCGCGGCGGTCGGCTCACGCCTCGAGCAGGTGTGGTCGGACCACGGCACGATGCCGTCTTCGTTCGACGTCTTCACCGGCGACGCCTACCTCGACATCTTTCCGGCGATGCTCCAGGAGCCCTCGTTCCTCACCCATCCCAGCCGGATGCCGATCCGGCCGGTCCCGTACGCCGAGCCGGATGCCACGGTTCCTCGCTGGCTCTCCACGACCACCCGGCCGCTCGTCTATCTCACGTTGGGAACGATCGTGGCTACCGACGACGTCCTCCGGCCTGCCATTGCGGGACTCGGCACCCTCGACGTCGACGTGCTGCTGGCACTCGGTTCCGCTGGCGGAACGGACCTCGGACCACTGCCCGCCAACGTCCACGTCGAGGCGTTCGTCGACCAGAGCGCCGTGCTCGGCCACGCCGATCTCGTGGTGCACCACGGAGGCAGCGGCACATTGCTCGGCGCACTGATCAGCGCAACGCCCCAGCTGTTGCTGCCGAAGGGCGCCGACCAGTTCATCAACGCCGACTTGATGGCGGCCGCCGGGCTGGCGTCCGTGCTCGAACCGTCGGCGGCGACCGCCGAGAGCGTCGCCGCAGCGGCAACTCGCGCGATGGTCGAGCAGCGGCCTGCGGTGGACGCCGCACGGGGCCAGATCGCCGCCCATCCGGCGCCTGCCGAGGTGCTGTCCGAGCTGCTCAGCCGCTTCGGCTGACCGCCGGATAGAAATCTCGTCGAGGCGTGTCGATTTGGCTCGGCTCGTTCGTTGATGAGGTGCCGGCGCCCCTGCCGGCACGACGACCGCCCCAGCACGGAGGTATCCGACATGACCCAGTACATGCTCTCGGTCTGGCACGACGACGAGGCCACCTACGACATGGACGTCAGCAGCCCTGAGATCCAGCGCCTCTTCTCCCAGGTCGACGCCTTCAACGCCGAGGTGCAGAACGCCGGCGCATGGGTGTTCGGGGGCGGACTGCAGCCGGCGAGCTCGGCCACCGTGGTCCGCAACACGAGCGGCGACGTGTCGATGACCGATGGCCCCTATGCCGAGTCGAAGGAGCAGATGGGCGGCTTCTGGGTCATCGAGGCGCCGGACCTCGATGCTGCACTCGACTGGGCCCGCAAGGGTGCGGCCGCGTGCGAAGGGCCGGTTGAGGTGCGACCCTTCCAGGGTGCCTGACGATCTCGAGGAGATCTACCGGCGAGAGGCCGGCCGCTGCACCGCCACGTTGATCCGCGTCCTCGGCGACATCGATCTCGCCGAGGACTCGGTCGCCGAGGCCTTCACGATTGCCACCGAGCGGTGGCCCGTCACCGGCGTACCGCCCAATCCGGGTGGGTGGATCACCACGACCGCACGGAACCGGGCCATCGATCGGTTGCGCCGCGAATCGACCCGCAACGACCGTCATCTCGCCGCTCACCGACTCAACGAAACCGATGACATGGGCTCCGACGACCAACTTGGACCCGACGACCTCGACGCGTTCGTCGACGTGGTCGCCGACGACCAGTTGCGTCTGATGTTCCTGTGCTGCCACCCGGCGCTCGCCGCGGACGCGCAGGTCGCGCTCACGCTGCGGCTGCTCGGAGGTCTCGACACGCCTGAGCTGGCACGTGCGTTCCTGGTTCCCGAGGCGACGATGGCGCAGCGGATCGTGCGGGCCAAGCGCAAGCTGCGCGACAACCATGCGGCCTACCGCATCCCGCCAGCGGCAGAACTGCCCGATCGGCTGCACACCGTGCTCGCGGCGATCTCGTTGATCTTCACGGAGGGCCACACCGCGACGTCGGGAGACGAGCTCGTGCGGGTGGATCTGTCACGTGAGGCGATCCGCCTCGGACGCGTCCTCGTCGAACTGATGCCAGACGAACCGGAAGCCGTCGGCCTGCTCGCCCTGATGCTGCTCACCGATGCCAGGCGACCGGCCAGGGTTGCTGGCGATGGATCGATGGTGCGCCTCGCCGACCAGGACCGCACGCGGTGGGACCGTGAGCTGATCACCGAGGGTCACGACCTCGTGCGGGCCTGCCTGCGACGCAACCAACCAGGCCCGTTCCAGGTCCAAGCAGCCATCGCCGCGGTCCATGCCGATGCGCCGAGCGCCGATGCCACGGACTGGTCGCAGATCGTCGCCCTGTACGACCAGCTCTACGCACTGCGCCCGAACTCCGTGGTGGCGCTGAACCGGGCGATCGCTGTCGGCGAGCTGCATGGCCCGACCGAAGGACTCGCCGCGCTCGACGCGCTCGACGTCGAGCCACTGGATGGCTACCAGCCGTACCACGCCGCTCGTGCCGATCTCCTCGCGAGAGCGGGCCGCTTCGACGATGCGGTCGTCGCCTATGAACGGGCCATCGAGCTGACCACCAATCCCGCTGAGCAGCGCTTCCTCACCGATCGGCGAGCGGAGGTCGTCGCTGGCAATCGGTGAGCACCTCGTACCGGGTTTGACTTATATAAGTAGCAGCCGGTATGATCGGGTGATGGATCTGATCACCGCCATCGACGCCGTACGTCGCGAGCTCCTCGACACCACTCGCGACGGCAAGCCGGCCCGCACCATCGTCGCCGAGCGCAGCTACCCAACGTCCGCCGACGACGTCTGGGACGCGCTCACGAACCCCGATCGCATCCCGCGCTGGCTCATGCCGATCTCGGGCGATCTCCATCTCGGTGGGCACTACCAGCTCGAGGGCAACGCCGGCGGCACGATCACGACCTGCGATCCGCCCGAGCACCTCGCCGTCACGTGGGAGTTCGACGGCGCGGTGAGCTGGGTCGACGTGTACCTCACACCGGCGGACACGGACACGATGCTGCGCCTCGAACACGTCGCCCTCGTCGAGGACTTCGACGACAAGTGGGACGAGTTCGGACCCGGCGCGGTGGGCGTGGGCTGGGATTCTGCGCTGCTCGGCCTCGCCGAGCACCTGGCGACCGGCGAGGCCGTCAACCCGGACTTCGCCGATCCCGCCCTGCTCGAGTTCATGCGTCGCAGCAGCGATGACTGGTGCCGCGCCTCGATCGCCTATGGCACGCCACGCCAGCAGGCAGAGGACGCGGCGGCCCGCACCACTGCTGCGTACACCGGTGGGTGATGCACGCCTTCGACGTCCTCGGCGACCCGGTGCGCCGCCGCATCCTCGAGCTCCTCGTCGCCGACGAGATGACGTCGGGTGAGATCACGACGATCGTGCAACGCGAGTTCGGCATCTCCCAGCCGGCGGTGTCGCAGCACTTACGAGTGCTCCGCGACTCCGGGTTCGTCTCGGTGCGCGTGGACGGCCCGCGCCGCCACTACACCCTCGACCCCACGCCGTTGCGCGGCGTGGACGCATGGTTGATGCCGTTTCGGCAGTTCTGGGAGCAGCGACTCGACGCCCTCGGCACGGAGATCGCGCGGGGCGAACGGGCGCGGCGCGCGACTCAGCGCTTGATGCCGTAGCGGATGTGCGTGGCGTACTTCGACTCGTACACGCGGCGGATCTCGAGGTCGACGTCACGGCCGAACCCATCGAAGAGTCGCTTCCCGCCGCCCAGGATCACCGGTGCCGTCGAGATCGCCAGCTCGTCCACGTAGTCGCCGGCGAGCGCCTGACGGATCGTGTCGGCACCACCGCTGATGCCGACGTCCTTGCCGTCCGCCGCATCGAAGGCCTGTTGCATCGCGTTGTCGAGGCCGTCGACGAACACGAATCCGGTCGACGGGTCAGGCGCATCCTCAGTGCGATGCGTGAGGACGAAGAGGGTTCCGCCGAACGGGTTCGTCCCACCCCACGCGCCGGCGGCCTCGTACATGTTGCGCCCGCAGATTGCGGCGCCCATCGTGGCGGTGAGGTCGTCGAAGTACTGCTTGTCCGGTGGGCCCATCGCGTCGAAGTCGTGGTCGGTCTCGTACGTCCACGGTCCTCCCATCACCCAGTAGTGGAGCCGCTCCCCGCCGACGCCGAGTCCGCAGCCTGGTCCGTCATCGGGCCCGGTCACGTAGCCATCGAGCGACACGGTGATGGTTGCGATCACGCTCATCCGGTCTCCTTTCTCAGGTGCCGCAGAACGTGCGGTAGCGCTCGGTGCTGGCCGGAGCCGGCTGGGCATAACGGTCCCAGTCGGAGCGCGGTTCGAACGGGTGGGTCACGACGTCGACCAGCCGTTCGTACACGCTGAGGTCACCGGCGGTCGCCGCGGTGAGTGCTTCTTCCACGAGGTGGTTGCGCGGGATGTACGCCGGGTTTGTGCGCTCCATCGCCGCGGCGACGGCGGCGACCGGTCGTCGCTCGGCATCGAGGCGGGCGCGCCAACGCGCGGCCACGCGTCGAAGGCCTCCGGCGCACTGAACAGCCGCTGCGCTACCTCCGCGTCGCCGGTGGCGACGGCGGACAACGCGCGGAAGCACGACGTGAAGTCGACCTGCTGAGCGTGGAGCACATCGAGCAGGTCGCGGGCCAGGGCGCCGTCTGCCGGATCGGCAGAACACAGCCCGAGCTTGGACCGCATGCCGTCGAGCCAATATCGGTCCGAGCGGTCGGCAACGGTTTCGAGCACGCCGTTGGCCGCCTCGACCGCCGGCTCGAGCTCGTCAGCGAACAGAGCGAGCATCGCTTCGCCGAGGCGGGCGAGGTTCCACCGCACGATGAGTGGTTGATTGCCGAAGGCGTAGCGACCGCCGTGATCGATCGAGCTGAAGACCGTTGCCGGGTCGTAGGCATCCATGAACGCGCATGGCCCGTAGTCGAGTGTCTCCCCGGAGATCGACGTGTTGTCGGTGTTCATCACACCGTGGACGAACCCGACGAGCATCCAGCGGGCGACGAGCGCCGCCTGCGCCTCGACGACGGCCTCGAACAACGCAACGTACCGCTGAGGCGAATCGCCAGCGGCGGGGTAGTGGCGGGCGATGGCGTGGTCGGCGAGCTGCCGCAGCAGTGACACGTCGCCACGCGCGGCGACGTACTGGAACGTGCCGACACGGAGATGGCTGCTCGCCACCCGAGCCAGCACGGCGCCCGGCAGCAGCACCTCGCGGGCGACAGGCTCACCCGTTGCCACGACGGCGAGTGCACGCGTCGTCGGGATCGCGAGCGCGTGCATGGCCTCACCGACGACGTGCTCGCGCAGCATCGGTCCGAGCGCGGCCAGGCCGTCGCCCCCGCGGGCGAACGGTGTCGGTCCGGAGCCTTTCAGGTGGAGGTCACGGCGCCGGCCCTCACGGTCGATGAGCTCGCCGAGCAACAGCGCGCGGCCGTCGCCGAGCCGTGGCGAGTAGCCGCCGAACTGATGCCCGGCGTAGGCCTGGGCAAGCGTTGTCGTTTCCTCGGGCAGTCCCGCACCGACGAGCGCGGCGACGCCTCGGGGGCTGCGCAACTCGTCGACGTCGAGGCCCAGCTCCACAGCCAGCGGCTCGTTGAGCACGACCAGGCGCGGCTCCGCGACCGCGGCAGCGCGCCACGGCTCGTACAAGCCCTCGAGCTCGGCGAAGGCCGGGTGCTGCAGTGGCAGCGGCGTCCGGTCGGTGATGGTCACCATGACGACGCTAACGGCGGCGACAGGCGCCCACCCCGGCCACCCACGACGGAGGCGGCGAGCTCGGTAGGCGAGGCGAGCAACTTGCTTGCGAGCCGAGCCCGAATGGTGAACCCGTCGCGACGACGAGGTGGGTGAGACGCCGAAGCGGAGCGGAGGCGGCGAGCTCGGTAGGCGAGGCGAGCAACTTGCTTGCGAGCCGAGCCCGAATGAGTTCAGTCGAGTGGGATGCGGATGACCTCGCCCCCGCCAATGCAAACGGTGCACGTCGAGACATAGGCCGCTGATCGGGCCAACGCGACGCCGTACGGAGCGAACAGGTCGCCGGCGATCGTCTCGTGCGCGCTGCCGAAGGGCGTGATCTTCTTCAGCGAGCCGATCGGACCGTTGAGCAGCCCCTGAGATGCGATCTCGACCGCGTACAGCGTCCCGCCCCGGGTGAAGGCCAGATCGGTCACGTTCGTCAGGCCCGAGGCGAAGACCGTGGGCGCCTCGCCCGGTTCGACCCGCCAGATGTTGGCGGCGCCCGGCTGGAACGGGAACCCGGTGAGCTGGCTGATGTAGTACGCGCCATCGGGCCCGCGCACGACCGCCGTCGGCACCGCGTCGGCCCCGATGGATGTCGGCGGGAGCGCGGCGACCGTCGAGAACTCGGTGCTGCGCCGCTGCGTCACCTCCACGACAGCGTTGCCGCCGGCGTCGGCGAGCACGTACCTACTCCCTTGCCGCACGAAGCCGACCGGGTTGCTGTCGATGTCGGTGCCGTCGGGGTTGGCGGCGACCTCGTTCGCCATCACGTCAGCGAACAGCGAGTAGTCATCGACGCCGAGCCGCCCGGTGACGAGCGTCGCCAGCAGCGTGCCGAAGGGACCGAACCCGGCGCGGAACTCGTCGCTCCCGCCCAGGCCGACGGACACAGCGAAGTTCTTGCTGCCGGTGAACACGATGTCCGACGGACCGAGGACCTCGTCCTCGTCGTTGATGATCGACGGCAGGCCCGTGAGCACTTCCGGATCTGCCCCGGACTCAGACACCCGCCGCACCGCACCGGAGAACCCGAGGCAGAACACGCCGAGATCGGGATGCTCCGAGCAGCTGTCGCCGCCGCCGAAACCTGCCTCGACGACGAAGAGGTCACCGTTCGGGGCGAACGTGAGGTGACGCGGGTTGTTGAGGCCCGACGCCACCACGTCCCACGAGGCTTGCTGAGCTCCGGCCGTCACGGGGACGGCCGTGACGGCGAACGCGACAAGGGCGGCGGACGCAACGAGGCGAACGGCGCGACGGCGCTTGGTCATGAGGACCCCCTTCGAAGATTCCCGCAGGCGCGGACCGTACCAGAAGCCACTTCGACGTCGATCGGCCTAACGCGGTGCCGCCAGACGGCGGAGCACCTCGTCGTGCAGCAGGCCGTTCGTGCTGATCGCGGTGCCGGTCTCGTGCGTCGGTGTGCCGTGACGATCCGTGAACCTGCCGCCCGCCTCCTCGACGAGCAGGCGCACGGCGGCGACGTCGTAGGGCGCGACTCCGACGGCGTCGATCGCAACGTCGAGCGCCCCTTCGGCGACGAGCGTGTGCTGCCAGAAGTCGCCGAACCCGCGCGTGCGACGCGCGCCCATGGCCAGACCGACGAGCGCCCCGGTGAGACCGAGCTCCTCCCAGCCGTCGCTGAGCGTCACGCTGACTTGCGCCTCGGCCAGATCCGTGACGGCCGACACCTGGCATGGGCGGCCGTTCACCGTCGCGCCACCACCGCGACTCGCCCACCAGCGGCGACCGAGCGCCGGTGCCGACACGACGGCGACCACCACATGGCCCTCGTGGGTCAACGCGATCAGCGTCGCCCAGACCGGGATCCCGCGGACGTACCCCGACGTGCCGTCGATGGGGTCGATCAGCCACTGCCACGGCGACTGCGCGCCGCTGACTCCGTACTCCTCGCCGATGATCCCGTGCTCGCTCCGCTCGGTGCGCAGCCGCGCGACGATGGCGGTCTCCGCGGCGCGGTCGATCTCCGTGACTTCGGTGCGGTCCAACTTGTGGTCGACGGTGAAGCGGCGATCCTCGAACGGCGGGTGGGTGATCGCATCGGCCTCGTCGGCCAACGCCAAGGCGAGCTCGACGTCCGGATCCATGCGTTGAACTACCAGCCGGCGCTGACCAGTTCGAGCGTCTTGATCCGGTCCTCCACGCCGTATGCCATCGTCGACAGCATCAGCTCGTCCGCCTCCGTGCGCGTCGCCAGCTCGCGCAGCGCGCCCACGACCTCGTCGCCGGTCCCGATGATGCGGTTCGACGGCATGGCGCGAGCGACCGCGAGGTCTGCGTGGTTGGCCGCCTCCTGCGGACTCAGCAGGGCGGCCGGTCGCCCCGTGCGGATGGCGAGCACGGCGAGGCGGGCCGGTCCCGACAGGTAATCCGCGTCCGCCGCGTCGTCGGCCGCCAGAACCGACGCCGTGACGATCGTGTAGGGCTCGTCGAGCACCGCCGACGGACGGAAGCTGTCGCGGTACCAGGCGATCGCTTCCAATGTCCCCGGCACGTCGAAGTGGTGGGCGAAGGCGAACGCCAGCCCGAGCTGGCCGGCGACCTGCGCCGAGTAGCCACTCGATCCGAGCAGCACGATCTCGGGCTGCGACGTCGCCACCGGTGTGGCGCGGAACCGCGTCCACGCGCCGTGCTCGATGCGCCGATCCCCGAGCAAGCCCATGAGGTCGAGCAGGTCGCGCGGGAAGTCCTCAGCGCCCAGGGCGTCCGGAGAACGGCGCAGGGCAGCAGCGGTTGCCGGGTCCGTTCCAGGAGCCCGACCGATGCCGAGGTCGATGCGGCCCGGATGCAGCGCCTCCAGCATGGCGAACTGCTCGGCAACCACGAGCGCCGGGTGGTTCGGCAACATCACGCCGCCGGAGCCGAGCTTGATGCGCTTCGTCGACGCGGCGAGGTGGGCGATCAGCACGGCCGGCGCCGTGCTGGCAACGAGCGCCATGTTGTGGTGCTCGGCGACCCAGAAGCGGTGGTAGCCCAGCTCGTCCGCCCGTTGCGCCAGCCGCGTCGTGGCGACCAGCGCGTCCGCCGATGATGCTCCGTCGCTGACGACGGCCAGGTCGAGGACCGAGCGCTTGACCGCCACGGTCGCTCAGTCGAACCGGCGGATTGCCTCGACGATCCCGGGAGCGTCGAGGCCCACGCGGCCGAGGATCTCCTCGGGTCGGTCGGCGTGCGGGAAGTAGCGGGTCGGGAGACCCAACATCTGGACCGGCACCTGCGGGGCGATCGCACCGATGCGATCTGCGATCGTCATACCGATGCCGCCCTCGCGGATGCCGTCCTCGACCGTGACGACTGCGCGATGGATCGCCGCGTCGGCGATCATCTCGTCGTCGAGGGGCTTGCAGCACCGCACGTCCCACACCGTTGGCTCGAGACCCTCGTCGGCGAGCTGCCCGGCAGCCTTCTCCGCGGCGGCGACGAGCTTGCCGATGGCCAGCACGCACACGCTCTTCTCAGCCGTCTTGGCGGCGCGGACGCGACGAGCCCGGAGACCGACGCCGACGTCGTGCTCGCCCACTTGCCGCGCCTGCCCGCGTGGATAGCGGATCGCCACCGGGCCCTCGTCGGCGAGGGACATCGCGTCGTGCAGCATCTGGTGCAGTTCCTGCGCGCTGGACGGCGCGAGCACGCGCATGCCCGGAACGCGAGACAGCAACGCCATGTCGTGCACGCCGTGGTGACTCGGCCCATCGGGCCCGGTGATGCCGGCTCGGTCGATGCAGAACACGACCGGGAGGCGGTGCATCCCGACGTCGTAGACGATCTGGTCCCATGCCCGGTTGAGGAACGTCGAGTAGATCGCCACGACCGGACGAAGGCCACCCATCGCCATGCCCGCCGCTCCGGTCACCGCATGCTGCTCGGCGATCCCTACGTCGAAGAAGCGATCGGGGAAGCGCGCCTGGAACGGCAGCAGACCGGTCGGACCCGGCATCGCCGCCGTGATGGCGACGAGACGGGGATCGGCCTCGCCCTCCTTGACGATCGCATCGGCGAAGGCCTGCGTGTAGCCGGTCGGCACGGCCTTCGGCGGTCCGGTCATCGGGTCGAACACCGGGGCGTCGTGGAGGTGCTTCTCGTCGTCGTCCTCGGCGGGCGGGTAGCCGCGGCCCTTCTGGGTCAGGACGTGGACGACGATCGGCCCGTACGCCGACAGCTCGATGGCGTTGCGGAACGCCTGCTCGAGCTC
This sequence comes from uncultured Acidimicrobiia bacterium, assembly GCA_963774125.1. Classification (GTDB taxonomy): domain Bacteria; phylum Actinomycetota; class Acidimicrobiia; order Acidimicrobiales; family Ilumatobacteraceae; genus JALZMG01. Next base: position 111,663 of record CAVZDR010000005.1, on the reverse strand, counting down.
CGGGATGTCGTGTCCGTCGACGGGTCCGACGTACCGCACCCCGAGCGATTCGAAGAATGATGGCGGCTGGAGGAACTCGCGAACGGCCGCCTTGAACGCCTCGACGGCCCGCTCGGCCGGCGTACCGACGACCGGCATCTCGCGCAGGAATCCCTCGAGCTTGCGCTGGCGGCGGACGTAGACGGGATTGAGCCGAATGTTCGTCAGCACCTGCGAAAGGCGATCGCCGATGCGCGACGTGAGCGATTCCTGCACCTCCGGCTCGGGCGCGTCTTCGTCGCGGGAGGTGGTGAGGTTCGACACCGTCGGGGCATAGCTCCGACCGTTGTCGTTGAGCACGATGATGACGCGGCGATGGCTGTGGCCGAGGTTGTTCAGCGCCTCGTACGCCATGCCTCCGGTCATCGAGCCGTCGCCGATGACGGCGACGATGTGCCGGTGCGGATCGCGCCCGGCATCTCGGGCAACGGCCATCCCGTAGGCGTAGGAGAGGATCGTCGACGCGTGGCTGTTCTCCACGTAGTCGTGGCGGCTCTCCTCGCGTGACGGGTATCCCGACAGGCCGCCGGCCTGGCGCAGCTCGACGAAACCCTTCTGGCGGCCGGTGACGAGCTTGTGGACATAGGCCTGGTGGCCGGTGTCCCACAGCACGGCGTCCGTCGGTGAGTCGAAGACCCGGTGCAGCGCGAGCGTCAGCTCGACGGCACCGAGGTTCGAGCCGAGATGGCCGCCCGTTTCGGCGACCGCAGCGACGATGAAGTCCCTGATCTCGCCGCACAGTTCGGCGAGGTCGGCGTCGGTCAAGCCTCGAAGGTCTGCCGGCTCACGGATGCCTTCGAGCCACACGTCCGGTCACGCTATCCGCGTTAGTGGCCTCGCTCGTTGGCACTCGCTCGGCTTGCCGTACCGTGCGCCCATGAGTGTTGTCGAGGGCCATGCCGGCGAGCAGACGGTGGCGGCACTGAAGCAGTTCGGCGTCGATGTGCTGTTCACCCTGAACGGAGGGCACATCTGGCCCTTCTACGAGGCCGCCCGCAACCAGGGCGTGCGCGTGGTCGACACCCGCCACGAGCAGTCCGCCACGTTCGCCGCCGAGGCTTGGGCCAAGCTGACCCGCCGTCCCGGCGTCGCTGCACTGACCGCCGGCCCGGGCATCACGAATGGCGTCTCGGCGATCACGTCGGCGTGGTTCAACGGCTCGCCGCTTGTCGTGCTCGGTGGGCGAGCACCCCAGCGCCGTTGGGGAGCGGGGTCGCTGCAGGAGCTCGACCACGTGCCGATCCTCAGCTCGATCACGAAGTGGTCGACGACGCTCGCAGATCCGACGAAGGCCGGTGTCGTCGCCCACGAAGCCGCCGCGCTGGCGATGCAGCCACATCGGGGCCCGGTGTTCATCGACTTCCCGCTCGATGTCTTCGGGCCGGCCTCGGGCGAAGTGCCCGCCGTCGGGTCGCCCGACGTGGTGGCGCCGGATCCGGACGACGTGGCGCGGCTCGCCACCCTGATCGCGGGCGCGGCGCGTCCGGCGTTCGTCGTCGGCAGCGACGTCTATTGGGGCGGCGCCTGGAACGAGCTGGCAGCCGCCGTCGAGCACCTGCGCGTCCCGGTGTTCACGAACGGGCTCGGTCGCGGGACGCTCCCCGCCGATCACGAGTTGGCGTTCCTCCGCACGCGCGGGCTGCTCAAGCAGCGTGCCGACGTGGTCGTCGTGTTCGGGACGCCACTCGACTTCCGGCTGGGCTTCGGGCGCTTCGGCGAGGCCACCATCGCCCACGTGGTTGACGCCGAGTCGCAGCGAGCTGGCCACGCGGATGCCCTGACGGTGGTCGGCGATCTGGCGGCGACCCTGGTGGCTCTCGCCGACGCCGCGCCGGGTGGCGAGCGTGCCGATCACGAGCCGTGGATCACCGAGCTGCGAGCCGCAGAGGACGCCGCCCGCGAGGCCGAGCAACCACTGCTGGCCGCAGGTGACGACCCGATCAAACCGAGTCGCGTGTACGGCGAGCTCCGTCAACGGTTGGCGCGAGACGCGGTGGTGATCTGCGACGGCGGCGACTTCGCGTCGTACGCCGGGAAGTACGTCGAGGTGTACGAGCCCGGCTGCTGGCTCGACACGGGGCCGTACGGATGCCTCGGGAACGGAATGGGCTACGCAATCGCGGCACGGGTCGCTCGACCGGATGCGCAGATCGTCGTCCTGCTCGGCGACGGCGCGGCAGGTTTCAGTCTGATGGATGCCGACTCACTGGTGCGCCACGGGTTGCCGGTCGTGATGGTCGTCGGCAACAACGGCATGTGGGGCCTGGAGAAGCACCCGATGCAGGCGATCTACGGCTGGGACGTGGCGTGCGACCTGCAGCCTGGCTGCCGCTACGACGAGGTCGTGCGGGCACTCGGCGGCGCCGGCGAGACCGTGACCGACCCGGAGCAGATCGGCCCAGCCCTCGACCGAGCCTTCGCCAGCGGCGTGCCGTACCTGGTCAACGTCCTCACCGACCCAGGCGACGTCTACCCGCGTACCAGCAACCTGGCGTAGTCCATCCGAGTGTTTGCGGCCGTCCGAGTGCTGAAGCCCCGGAAAATCGAGGTTCCGCACTCGGACGGGGTCAAACACTCCGATGGTCACGTCAGGGTGATCTTGATCCGCTCGTTCGGCGCGCCGCGCAGCACGCGGATGGCCAGCTGGCCATTGTGCAGCGAGGCCTCGATCCCACCGCCATAGCCGGCCGGCAGGTCGAGTTGACGCTCGTACCCGCCGTACTCCCACTCGCGAACGAGGTACACACGCGGGCCCGAGCTGCGGACGTGGGCCCAGAAGCGCAGCGATACCGGATCACCGGGGTGCACCTCGACGTGCACATCGGCCGGCGTGACCGCCGGCATCGGGGCAACGATGACCACCGCTTCCTTGGCCTCGTAGACGTTGACCGGAACGCTCTGAGGCTCCATCGCCGCCTCCGTCGCGGCGGTCGCGTGAGTGACGTCCTCGTTGGAGGCGTTCATGTCCGCAACCTACCCTCCGCGTTCAGGGGCCGAATCCCGCACCAGCCGTCCCAAGCGCCGGTGGAGCTGGCGCAGCTGCGCCCGCAGCTCCGGTGGCCGTCGCACCGTGAAATCGACATCGAGCGCCAGTAGGTGCAGGGCCAGCCAGTCCAGGCGGTCGCCGCCCGTGGTCAGCAGCGTGGTCGACTCGTCGATCGCTTCGAGCGTTGCGACGGTCGGCGGGACTGCGTCTGCGACCGCGGCGAGCGGGGCGCGCAGCTCGACCTCGGCCTGGTAGCGATACGGCGCCGTCGTGATCGCCTCTTGGACGAGGGCCACCGGATCCGGTGGGTCGGTGATCTGCACTCTGTGGCCCGTCGGCTCGACGCGCTGGAGCCGGTCGACGCGCAGCGTGCGCCACTCGTCGCGCTCCACGTCGCGCGCGACGAGGTACCAACGGCGGGCCGTCGTGACGACCCTGTACGGCTCGAGCAGTCGCTCGGACTCACGGTCGTGCCGATCGCGATAGCCGGCGCGCAGCCGCTCGCCGTCCCGACATGCCCTCGTGAGCGTGATCAACAGGTCCGGATCGACCGGATCGGTCTCGCGGTCGAGCCGGGCCGTCATCGACCCGATCGTTCCGACCTGGCGGCGGACCGTCGGCGGCAGCAACTGCTCGAGCTTGCCGAGCGCCCGGATCGCTGCCTCCCCGCCGCCCTCGATCGAGTCGGTCGCCGCCGAGCGCAGGCACACCGCGACGGCGACCGCCTCGTCCCGATCGAGCATCAGCGGGGGCATGGCCCGCCCGCCCTGTCCGAGGTGATAGCCGCCGGCGGCTCCGGGACGAGCGACGACGGGGTAGCCGAGCAGTCGCAGGCGTTCGACATCCCGCCGCACCGTCCGCACGGTGATCCCGAGGCGGTCGGCGAGCTGCGGTCCCGACCACTCGGGCCGCGACTGCAGCAGGCCCAGCAGTTCGAGCAGGCGCGCCGTCGTCGTCAGTTCGGCGGGGTCTTCGACCACGAGCACAGATTCTCGCCGATTGAGGACCGAATCGGTCCTCAATGCTGGGTACGGTCCGAGCCATGACGATCTCGACGACGATCGACTGGACGCATGAGCTCGTGGAGCAGCTCGAGTTCCACTGGGGAAACGTGCTGCGGCCCCGGCTCGACTCACTGACCGACGAGCAGTACCTGTGGGAACCGGTGCCAGGGTGCTGGAGCATCCGCCCACGCGCCGAAGCAACGACCCCGATGGCCGTCGGGACCGGGGAGGCGGTCATCGATTTCGCGATGCCCGAACCGTCCCCGCCGCCGATCACCACGATCGCGTGGCGCATGGCCCACATCGCGATCGGCGTCTTCGGCATGCGCGCCGCCAATCACTTCGGCGCCGGAGGTGTCGGCTACGAGACGACGGACTATCCGCTCACGGCGGAGGGCGGCGTGGCGCTGCTCGACCGGCACCACGACGCGTGGATCAGTGGCGTCCGCAATCTCGACGCCGCCGGGCTGCTTCGCCCATGCGGCCCTGCCGAGGGCCCGTACTCCGAAGCGCCGTTTGCCGTCCTCGTGCTGCACATCAACCGCGAGGCACTGCACCATGGCGCAGAGATCGCCTTGCTGCTCGACCTGTACACCCACCGATTCGGAGGTTCGCAATGACCGTCCCAACGATCCAGATCGCCATCGACGCGGCCGACCCGCACCGCCTCAACCGGTTCTGGTCTGCCGCCCTCGGCTACGAGATGGAGGACCACCACGACATGATCGGGGAGGTCCTCGCCGCCGGCTGGGCCACCGAGGACCTGATCATCGAGATCGACGGGCGTCGAGCGTGGAAGACCGCGGCTGCCTCCCGTGACCCGGACGGCAGCCGGCCTCGTCTGCTGTTCCAACAGGTGCCGGAGACGAAGACGGTCAAGAATCGCGTCCACCTCGACATCCAGGTCGGCGAGGAGCGGCGACCGGCCGAGTTCGATCGGCTGCTGGCCCTCGGTGCCACGAAGCTCTACGACGGCCAACAAGGGCCGCAGACCTGGATCACGCTCGCCGACCCCGAGGGCAACGAATTCTGTTTGAGTTAGTCGATCGAGCTCGGCTCGCAAACAAGTTGCTCGCCTCGCCTGCCGGGCTCGCCGCCGCCGCCCAGACCGGCTCGGTGTACCACGCTCGTCACCACGAAGCGACGGCTCGCCGTGCTCGAATCAGCGGTTCGATGAGCTCGACCGGAAGGCTCCGCCTTCCGGTCGAAAGGTTTCATGCGCCGCACTTGCCGAGGAAGTGCTCGACCTCGACGACAACGCGCACGAGCTGACCGACGGCGACGAGGCCTCGGTCATCTGACGCGGACACCGTGAACGTGAGCCGGCGTCCCTCGATCTTCTGCAGCAGCGCCTCGGCCACCACCGTGGCGCCGATCGGCGATGGCTGCAGATGGTCGATGCGGACCTTCATGTCGACCGTCGTCGTGCCGGGCGCGAGCGATGCCGCCACGGCACGGCAACTCGCCTCCTCGCACAGCGCCACGATCCTCGGCGTCCCGAGCACATCCACCGTGCCCGTACCCAGAGCGCGCGCCGTGTCCGCCTCGCCCACCGTCAACTTCGCTTCGCCCCGCAGGCCCGTCTCCGCCGCCACGCTGTCAACGCTAACGCCGGCCGGCCGCCACGCAGCCTCACCGGTAGCGTGGCCGAGGTGATCGATCAGGACGTCCTCCAGCGAGTGTTGACGACGGCGCTGCGTTCCGGCGGCGAGTTCGCGGAGGTGTACGCGGAGGACAAGCGCTCGACGTCGGCCGCCCTCGACGACGGCCGCGTGGAGCAAGTGACGAGCGGACGCGACCGGGGCGCGGGGATCCGCGTCGTTGCCGGGGAGACGACCGGCTTCGCCCACACGAGCGACTTGTCGGAAGGCGGTCTGCGCAGCGCCGCCGAGGCTGCTGCGGCCGCCGCACGTCGAGGTGACGGCGGTACCCATACCGTCGCGCTCACGCGTGACGACGTCACGCGTCGCAACGTCGTGGACGTGTACCCGGACGAGGTCGCCAAGGTCGACAAGGTCGCTCTCCTGCGGCGCGTCGACGAGGCGGCGCGCTCTGCCGGCCCGGCGATCGTGCAGGTCTCGGCGGGCTATGGCGACAGCCGCAAGCGCATCCTCGTCGCCAACAGCGACGGGTTGCTGGCCGACGATGAGATCGTGCGCTGCCTGATGCGCATCAGCGTCGTCGCCGACGGCGACACGGGGATGCAGACCGGCTTCCAGTCGATGGGTCACACGGTGGGCTTCGAGATCTTCGACACCGTCGACGTCGAGGAGCTGGCGCGGGATGCCGCTCGCCAGGCCCTGACCAAGCTGAACGCCCGGCCCGCGCCGTCGGGCTCGATGCCGGTCGTGATCAAGCAGGGGACCGGAGGCGTGCTGTTCCACGAGGCGTGCGGCCACGGTCTCGAGGCCGACCTCGTCGGCAAGGGCGCCAGCGTGTACCGGGGCAAGACGGGCGAGCTCGTCGCCTCGCCGCTCGTCACGGTCGTCGACGACGGCACCATCGCCGGCGAGTGGGGGACCCTGTCGATCGACGACGAGGGCCACGGCACGCAGCGCAACGTCCTCATCCAGGACGGCGTGCTGACGGACTACATGTACGACTTCCTGCGCTCCCGCAAGGAAGGCCGGGTGCCCAGCGGAAACGGGAGGCGGCAGAGCTACATGCACCTGCCCATGGTCCGCATGACCAACACGTTCGTCACGGAGGGAGACACGGCCCCCGACGAGATCATCCGTTCCACCGAGCACGGCGTCTACATCGCCCGCCTCGGTGGCGGCCAGGTGAACACGGCGAGTGGCGACTTCGTGTTCGGGATGACGGAGGCGTACCTGATCGAGAACGGTCAGATCACCGAGCCCTTGCGCGAGGCCAACCTCATCGGCAACGGCCCGCAGGCGCTGCGCGACATCGACGTCATCGGCGACGACTTCGCGATGGGCGGTCCGGGTACGTGCGGCAAGGATGGCCAGGGCGTGCCGGTCGGCACCGGCCAGCCGACGCTCCGCGTCGCCGCGCTGACGATCGGTGGCACCGCGGCATGAGTGCCGAGGAGCTGCTCGACCTCGCCGACAAGGTCGTGGCTCAGGCCGCAGCGGGCGAGCAGATCGAGGCGTACGTCTCGCGCGGCGGTGAGACCGACGTCCGCATCTACGAGGGCGACATCGAACACTTCGTGTCGGCGCAGAGCGAGGGCATCGGCGTGCGGGTCATCCGAGATGGCCGCACCGGATTCGCCTACGCCGGGACCCTCGATCCGTCGGCTGTGGACGAGGTCCTCGCCGAAGCCCGTGACAACGTGGCCTTCGGGACCGTTGACGAGTGGGCTGCACTCGCCGAGCCCGACGGCGTCGCCCGAACGCCGCAGCCGCTCTGGAACGATTCCCTCGCCGAGTTCCCGACCGAGGCGAAGATCGAGCTGGCCAAGGAGTTGGAACGGCTGACGCTGGCCACCGACTCCCGCGTGCGGGTCGACGACTCGAACTACGCCGACGCTTGGGGCGAGGTCGCTGTGGCGACGACGACGGGCGTCCGTGAGACCGGTCGCGAGAACGGCTGCTACGTCAGCGTCAGCAGCCTGGCCGACGACGGTGACGAGACCCAGACCGGCTTCGGCTTCAGCGTGGCCCGCGAGCCGTCCGGCTTCGACCTCGACAAGGCGGCCCGTGACGCCGCCGATCGCGCCACACGGCTGCTCGGCGCGACCAAACCGCCGAGCAAGCGCCTGACCATCGTCCTCGACCCGTTCGTCACGGCCCAGTTCCTCGGCGTGATGTCCTCGACCTTGGACGGCGAGAGCGTGGTCAAGGGACGCAGTCTGTTCCGCGATCGCCTCGGCGAGTCCGTGGCGTCAGAGCTCGTCACGCTCGTCGACGATCCGACGAACCCGGACGCATATACCGCGACGGAGGTGGACGGCGAAGGGCTGGCCGCCCGTCGCAACGTCTTGATCGAGTCGGGCACGTTGCGCCAGTTCGTCCACAACAGCTACTCGGCTCGCCGGGCCGGAGCGCGGTCGACTGGCAACGCGACACGCGGTGGCTTCGCTGGCACGCCTGGCGTGGGATGCCTTGCGCTCCAACTGGTGCCAGGGACGAAGTCCCAGGCCGAGCTGCTCGCGGACGTGGACGATGGGCTGCTCGTGCAGGAGGTGTCCGGCCTGCACTCGGGCGTCAACCCGATCAGCGGCGACTTCTCGACCGGCGCCTCGGGCATGCTCATCAGCAACGGTGAGGTCGGTGCACCGGTCCGTGAGCTGACGATCGCCTCGACACTGCAGCGGATGCTGCTCGACGTCGTCGCCATCGGCAACGACGTCGACTGGCTGCCGATGCGCGCCGCAGGCGTCAGCCTCGTGATCCGCGACGTGACGATGTCGGGGGCATGACCCCCTGACCCGCCGGGTGTCTCGGTCAGCGCCGGACCGAGAACAATGGGGTTCATGCGTCGCTCGCTGATCGTCCTCGTCGCGTCTGCACTCGTCGCCGTGGTCGCTCCCTCGAGTGTTGGCGCACAGGCGGGCGACGGCGTTCGGCCGGATCCATCGTTCGGCAATGGGCTCGGGTACGTGACCCTCGAGCTCAGCGGACAGACGACGCTCGCTTCGGCCGCGCTCACGACGCCGGATGGTGAGATCGTCGTCGCTGGGCAGGCGGACAGCCCGAACGAGAACGGCCAGGTGCTGGTCGCGAAGTACGACTCGACCGGTCAGCTGGACCCCGGGTTTGCGACGGAGGGCGTCTTCGTGAGCTCGTTCCCGCAGGTAGACGGGCCGTTCATCGCCACGGCCATCGCGCGGGATTCCTGCGGGCGGTTGCTGGTCGCCGGCGGGTACGGGCAGGGCTCGGTGCTCGTGATGAGGCTCACCGCCGACGGGCAGGTCGACACCACGTTCGGCACGGATGGCCTCACCACGATCGAGGTGGGCGGGATCGCGGAGTCCATGGCGATCCAGGGCGACGGACGGATCCTCGTCGGTGCCTCGAACGGGAACGCGGACGGGCGGCCGATGGTCGTCGCGCGGCTGACGGCAGAGGGCGACATCGATTCCAGCTTCGGTACCAACGGAAAGACGGACGTCCTCTTCTGGGATTCGCTCCACGCTGCAAGCGCCGGGGTGACGGGCTTGGCGGTGGCCAAGGACGGGAAGATCGTCGGTTCCGGCCACATCGACTACATCGGCGGTGACGGGCATGGCAGTGCCGGCATCTTTCGACTGACCTCGAGCGGCCATCTCGATCCCGATTACGGCGCCGGTGGCGGTGTGGAGGTCGCGTTCACGAACCCGGACGGCTCGTTCGTGTCATGGTTCCCGTGCGCGATGACGCTCGATGCCGATGGGCGGGCGACGGTCACCGGGGACGGCACGCCCGCGGCTGGGAACGCCGTCCTGACGACCCGCGTGACGGCGGCCGGCGTTCCGGATCCCTCCTTCGGTGCGGCCGGCGACGGCCGCGTCGTCATCGTGGGCTCGAGCGGTGGGGAGGACACGACGTGCGGCGCGGCCGACGATGATGGCGTGTTCACGCTCGGCGCCGGAGCGAGCCTCGCTCAGCTCCTCCCGGATGGCTCGCCGAACGCAGACTTCGCTCCCGGCGGCATCACCAACGTCGAGACACCGGCTGACGTCGCCATCGGCGCCGTCGTGCTGACGGGCCGGGGCACCGCAGTGTTCGCCGGCACCGCTGGGAACAACCTCTACGTCGGCCGCTTTCTCCTGTCCACGTCGCAGGGCGCGGACACGCAGGCCACCGAGTGGGTCCCGCTCGGCGGTCCGTACGGGACCGATCCCTCAGCGTTGACGAAATGCGACGTGGTCTTTGCCGTCGGCCCGTCGGCCGAGCCGTACTACCACCAGCGGAGCGGCAACCAGTGGAGTGCTGCGATCCCGCTCGATGGACTGCTCGACTCGGGCGTCGCGCCGGCCGAGACGCTCGTCGGACCGCCCAAGCCGAACTTCGAGATCGTCGGCAACGGGATCGACGGCGCCGTGTGGTACCGGACACGTGACACGGGCTGGCAGTCGCTCGGGGGAGTGCTCGTCAGCAACCCGACGGCGGTGACGTTCGACGCCCAGACGTACGTCTTCGGCGTCGGGCTCGACGACGCCGTCTGGTACCGAACGCCGGAGACCAGCTGGGCCAGCGTCGGCGGAGTCATCATCTCCGACCTCGGCGTGACGACAGATGGCACCAACCTCTACGTCACGGGCGTCGGCCTCGACGACGCCATCTGGGCCCAGACACTGAGCGGCGGCACCTGGCACGGATGGTCCAGCCTGGGTGGAGCGGTCACCAGCGCCCCCGTGACGACAAACGCGGCAGGCACCGGGTACCTCTTCGCCATCGGAGGCGACGGAGCCGTGTGGTACCAGGGGATCACCGACGGAACCTGGAGTGGGTGGTACGGGCTGGGCGGGATCGCCGTGTCAGCGCCCGCCGCAGTGACTCATGAGGATGGCCGTATCGACGTATACGTCGTCGGCGAGGACCTCGGCATGTGGTTGCAGCACTGGAACAGCAGCCAGTGGTCCGGATGGCACGACCAAGGCGGTGGTTTCGTGTCCAACCCCACCGTGAGCAGGACCGAGGTGTTCGGCATCGGCTTCGACGACCTCCTGTATGCGGGTGAGATCCCGATGTAGCGCATTTCACGCCGCATCCATGGCGATCACAACCGCCTGCCCCCAGCATCGCCTCCATGCTCCCGGATCTGCCCCGTGCTGTGCTCGGCTTCGTCGGTGTCCACCTCGGTCTGCGTGCCGAGGTCGCCCACGTCGAGCGGCGGCATGATCTCGGCGACATCCAGGGAGCCCGCCGGCGGGCAGAACTGCTGGCCACGGTCCTGCACCATCACCATCGGGCCGAGGACACCGTGCTGTTCCCGGCCCTCGTGGCCCGCCAGCCCGGCGTGGTCCTGACGACGGAGGCGCTGGAGGCCGAGCACCTCGAGCTCGACGCCGCCCTCGCCGCGTTGACGGACGATCTGGATTCCGCGGGCGACGTGCGCCGGCTCGTCGAGCGCCACCTCGCGCGTGAGGAGCAGCTCGTGCTGCCGGTCTGGATCGCTTCGTTCACGGCGGACGAGCACGAGCGCTTCGCCAGCTCGCTGCGCCGGGCCACGCCGCTGCGCGATGCCGGCCTCATGATCTCGTGGCTCCTCGACACCGCCCCCGACGACGCCGTCGACGTGGCCTGGAGCCAGGTCCCATCGTCGCTGCGCCTCCTGCATCGCGTGTGGTGGCGGCGCCGCTACGAGCGGGCGTTCGGCGCCTGCGCCACGCGCCCGGCGGCGGTGTCGATGCCAACAGGTGCCCTCGCCGCCGCCTGAGCGCTGCACCCCACGGTCATCCGGTAGCGACTCGGAAGCGATCCGGTAGCGCCGCACTCGAAGATCGTGACGGGCCAGGTCCCGCGGCCCCGTCGACGCCCCTTCGAGGAGGAACACATGTCACGACGCAGGTTGGCCGCACTGGTGGCTGCCACCGCCACGCTCACGCTGATCCCACCATCCATCACCGAAGCGACCGAAGCAGCCGGATCCGCCGCGCCGGTGTCCAGCACCGTGCAGGCAGCACGCTGCGCGAAGGCGATGCACGACGCCGTCGTCCAAGACAACGTCTCCTACAACGCCCGCGACGAGGAGGCGTACATGGAGGTGATCCACCCGGACATCATCTTCCACGTCGCCGGCACCACCACCTACGGCATTGACGCGCACATGGAGTCGGTGCGCGCCGCCTGGGCGAACCCGGAGCCGTGGGAGTGGCAGTGGGAGATCCTGTCGGAGACCATGTTCGGCTGCCACACCGGCATCGCCGTGCTCGACATCCACATCGTCTACCCGAACCGCATCCGTCAGTTCTCGGTGACGATGACAATGGTCAAGGAGCGGGGCCGTTGGCAGGTCGCGATGGACACCGCCTACTTCGTCGGTGAGACCCCAACGGGTTGATCGGCGAGCTCCTCACCGACGAGACCTGTGCGCCGGGCGGCGCACAGGTCGCACCACCTGCCGTCGGGATCAGCGAGGTGTTGACGCACGAGCGCTGCCTGCGCCAGCCCGAGGTCGTCGAAGATCGCGGCCGCCGCCCGCCACGCGTCGAGGTCGCCCGTGGCATGGGCCAGCCCGTCGAGGGCGATCGCCTCCTGGATGCGGGTGCCCTGGTCGCGTGACAGTTCCAGGCTCCGTTCGAACCACTCGGCGGTCGGGCGTCCCAGCCGAAGCAGCGTCTCGCCGAGGCCGAGGTAGGTGTGAACCCGCACGGACGGAGCACCGCATCGGTCCGCCAGCTCGACGGCGCGACGGTGCCAGCGCAGTGCGTCCTCGTGCTCGCCGAGCCGGGCCGACGCGAGCGCCAGGTTGCACCACGCACCGGCTCGGAGCTGATCGCTGGCTCCCTCCACATCGAGCGCCAGGCGGGCGTGTTCGACGGCCGTGTGGTCGTCGCCGGCGAGGTGGCTGCGCATGGCCATCGCGTTGTGGATCGCTCCGGTCAGGGCCGGGTGCTCGGGTGAGAGTTCGAGCACGGCGGCGAAGTGCTCCATCGCCGCACGGTTCTCCCCGCTCCAGGCCTCCAGTGCTCCGAAGTTCGCGTGGAGTACGGCAAGGCCGTGGCGGTCGGTCGTCGCCTCCAACGCCCGGACATGGGTTGCCCGCCAGTCGGCGAAATACCCGCGCTGCTCGAGGAACGTGCGCAGCACGGCGGCGAGTTGCCAACCGTCGTCGGTCAGCGCGACGGTCACGAGCGTGGCGTGCTCGGCCTCGAGCCAACGTAGGGCGGCGTCGGTGTCGCCGAGATCCGGAAGCGCCGCGGGCAGGTGCTCGATCGACGGCTCGAAACGGCGCAGGTAGCGGTTGAGGCGGTCGGTCGCCGCCACGGCGGCGGCGAGGTAGTAGTCACGCAACCGCCGGTCGGCGTCGTCGACCCCGTCCGCCTCGTTGGTGAGCCGGCGGCCGTACCCTCGCAACAGGTCGTGGTAGCGGTACCGCTCGCCACGCGCCTGTTCGAGCAGGTGGGCGTCGAGCAGCTCATCGAGGTCGTCGCCTGCCTCGACGACGTCGCAGCCGGTCATCGCCGCTGCCGCCAGTAGGTCGAAATCGGCGGCCGCATGCGTGGCGAGCAGTCGGAACGTGCGAGCGGCGCGCTGGGACACGTGCTCGTAGGACACGGCGAACGCCTCGACGACGCCGCGTTCGCCGTCACTGAGCAGCCCTTCCCGAGCACGCTCGTCGGTCAGCCGCTCGACGACGCTCGCCAGCGTCCAGGCCGGCCGGCTGGCCAGGCGGGCGGCGACGAGGCGGATCGCCAGCGGTAAGTGACCACAGGCGTCGACGATCGCTCGGGCCGGTGTGGCGTGCGCGCCGGTGACGTCGGTGCCCGAGACGCGCCTGAGTAGCGCCAGCGCCTCCTCCGGCCCCATGACGCCGAGCGTGCGACAGGCCGCGCCGTCGAGACCCACGAGCCGCGTGCGGCTGGTGACGACCGTCCGCGCCGTCGCATCGCCCGGCATCAGGTCCCGCACCTGCTGTGCCGTGGCAGCGTTGTCGAGCACGAGCAGCATCCGGCGACCGGCGATGCGGCTCCGCCAGGCCGCCGCGCGCAGCTCGCGATCCTCGGGCACGTCTGGGTCGGCGACGCCGGCGGCGCGAAGCAATCGGGCGAGCGCTTCCGCCGGCGCCAGCGGCTCGGCGCCGGGCGTGTGTCCCCGAAGGTCGAGGAAGATCTGGCCGTCCGGGAAGTCCTCGAGAACCGCGTGCGCGGCGTGCAGGGCGAGCGCTGTCTTGCCGACGCCCGCCATGCCATCGATGGCGACGATCGGGTTGGTGGCCAGCGTCGCCACCAGCTCTGCCCGTTCCTCGTCGCGGCCGGTGAAGTCGGGCAAGTCGTAGGGCAACGTGCGTGGCACGACCCGGTCCGGCGGCGATGCGGGGCTGTCCAGCTCGCCCCGCACGAGGCGGCCGTGGAGCTCGCGCAGCGCCGGACTGGGGTCGACGCCCAACTCGTCGGCGAGTGATCGGCGGAGCCGGGCGTACACGGCCAGCGCGTCGGCCGTGCGTCCCTGCCGGGCGAGTGCAACCATCACATGCGCGTGGAGGTCCTCCCGCCACGGCCGACTCGCCAGCACGTCGGGGAGCAGGGCAGCGACTCGAGCGGCGCCGTCCGGCGGACCAGCAGCTCCGAGCTGCACCGCGCACCAGCCAGCGAGGGCGCCGAGGCGTCGTTCGTCCCAGGCGGCGGCCGCCGCTCGCAAGTCGATGCCGTCGATCCCGTCCAAGGTGTCGCCCCGCCACAGCGCGAGGCATGTTCGGTCGAGGACGGGTCGCCTCGCGTGAGCAGTTCGTCCGCTTCATCGGCGTCCAGCCGGTGGTCGTCCAGCCGGGCGCGGTAGCCGACGCCGTCGACCGTCTCGATGAGCCCCGGCAGTCGGCGCCGCAGATCGGACACGACCTTGTGGACCTGTTGGCGGGCCGTGCGCGGCGGCTCCCCGTCCCACAGGGCGGAGACGAGCGTGTCCAGCGGGACGGCTTGGCCGCGGGCCACCAGCAGCCGAGCCAGCAGGGCTCGCGCTCGCGCGCCGCCGACCGGGATCTCGCTCCCGCCGTCGTGGACCGCGAGCGGGCCGAGGATGCGCAGCTCCACGAAATCGACGGTACCCCGGTGTGTCCAGGCAACGATGATCGCCCGGCTCGCCAAGATGACCTGATGGCAAACCGGGAAGCGCCAGCGCTCTTGCCGCGCTGCATCAGGACCGCGAGTCGAGCTCCAACTCCATGAGGTCCCGCGCCAGCACGATGTCGCCTTCGTAGCCGCCGGCCCGTGCCTCAGCGAGGAAGGCCGCCTCGTCGTCGGCCGACTGCGGCGCCGGAAGCAGGTGCGTCAGCACGAGCCTCGGCACGCCGACCGAACGAGCAAGCACACCGACTGAATGAGCACTCGCGTTCCAGGCCAGCAGTTGCGGTGAGGCTCGATCGCTTCGCACCGCTTCGTGGACGAGCAAGTCTGCATCAGCTGCGAGCTTGGCAACCCCGTCGCACACGGCGGTGTCACCGCTGATCGCCACGGCGTGGTGGTCGACGTCGATGCGGTATCCGACGGCCGCCTCCATCGGGTGGTGATCGACAAGTGCTGCACGCACCGACCAACCGTCCTGCACGAAGACCGCGGTCGGCATCTCGGTCGGCGTGAACGCCGTCACGGTCAGCGTCGGACGAGGTGGTGCGTCGGCTCCCGCCTGTGAGTAGAACGCTTGGTCGTCGAACTCGTCCAGGCAGCGCAGGGCGTACCGTGCGCACGGCCCAGCAGGGGCAATGATCGTGAGTGGATCGTGACCTCCCGCCACCCATCGGGCGGTCGCAAGGGTCGACAGGTCGCTGACGTGGTCGCTGTGGTGATGGGTGAGCATCACGGCAGCGCAGGCGTCGAAGGTCGAGCCTGGCCTGCATCACGCGCTGCGCCACGGCGCGGCCGCAGTCGATCAAGACCCAGTCTCGTTCCGTGACGACAGCGGTGCCGGAACCGCAGCGATCCGGATCGGGCACCGGCGTGCCCGTTCCCAAGAGGACCACCCGAACCACGTCGACGAGTCTCACTCGATCACGGTTCGTGTCAGCAGTCCGTTGATCAGACGAGCGGTCGAGAACTCGAACCGTGATGATGATCGTCGAGAGAGCGTGCGAGGTGCTGTCGGCGTCATCGCTCGGGTCGGGGAAGCGGGAGCGCTCGGTGCGCGGCACGCACGAGGAACGTGTCCGGAGGCCGCCACACGTCGCGATCCTCGAGCGCCCATGCGTAGGTCATCGCACCGTCGCGCACACAGCTGAGCAAACCCGGCGCGGCGAGCTCCTCGGCTGACCATTCGTAGAGCAGTTGCAGGCGCGGGGCGATGACCCCGTAGTCCAAGAGTCGCCCGAAGCCGAGCTCGCGCTCGAGGTACGTTCCGACGTTGCCCCGCAGCGGGTACTCGGCGGGCAGCACTCGCGACAGCTGCAAGAAGATGCCGGTCATTCCGAGTCTCGGGTCACCAAGCAGCGACGCGAGCGGGCGCAGCCATCCAAGGGAGATGCGGGGGGCAGCGACCAGCGCGTGCGTGTAGAGCACCCGGCAGAGGATGACGTTCATGAAGAACCGCTCGGGCGCGTTCTCCGCTTCAGCGAGGTCGCGATGCTCGAGGTACGCCGCAACCACACTTGCGTTGTGTGCTCCGTACCAGGCACGAGCGGTCGGGGCACGCACGAACGACGTCCAGTGGGCGACGGTCGCCGAGGACGTCGGACCTGAAAGGTTGGCGCTCAGCGCGACGGCCTCGCACCCGTCACGGAGGATGCGTTCGTTGACGGCACGCCACCACGGACTCCCGGGCCGCTCAGCGAACGCCGGCTGCAATACCCCGCGCCGAAGTTGCCAGCGCATGAACGAAACGGCGGCGCGCCGGTAGGGAAGATGTCGTGGCGCGCTTCCGAACGGACCGTGATAGCAGCGTTCCATCAGCGCCAGGCGCGACGCGGGGTCATCACGAACCGCGCCGACGACCTGGTCGGCCCACGCTGCGGCACTACGCGCGGCGCTCACCTCGACGGGGTCGTGATCGCACCGTCAGAGGCCGAGCGCGCCGAGATGGCGAGCCAACGGTGCGTCGAACAACTCGTGCGCGGCACCACCGGCGACGAGCGCGACGAAACCGGCCTTCCGGCCGAAGATCTTTGCGGTCACCACCCCGGCCAGGGTCCCAACGATGGCCGCGGACAGGATCCGGGCGACAGCATCGGGTCGTTGCGCCCGCGGCGCAGCCGGAGCGGATGATGCGGGCACGACCGCTTCGGCGCGCTCACCGTCGATGGACACCGCGCCGAGATTACGCCTTCCACTGTCGCGGCAAGAGGAACTCGTCCAGGGGGACGCGACCAGCGAGGTTGTCGATGATGCCGACGAGACCGGCGAAGACGCATTCGGCGACGAGCGTGAGCAGGTCGGTGTCGTCGAGCCCAGCGTCGTGAGCCTGGTCGACGACTTCGTCGCCGACCTGGCCCCGTTCGACGGCGATGGCACGGGCGAAGCGGTAGACGGCGGCGTTGACGGGACCGGCCGGCTCGCCGCCGGCGCGCATCTCGTCGATGTCGAGCTCGTCGACACCGAGCGCGGCGAGCACCGTGGAGTGGAAGGCCACGCCATATGCGTTGTCGACGGCAACGCCCACCGCCAATCCGGCGATCTCGCGGTGCACCGGCTGAACGGTCGGACTGCCGACGACCCGGCGCAGGCCGTCGAACGCTGCCAACAGCGTCGGGCTGGTTGCGGCGACGGCGGCCAGGTTGGGCACGAAGCCGAGGGCGTCGGCGATGCCGTCGAGGATCGCCCGGGAGGGTTCGGGTGCGGTCTCGGAGGTGAGGACGTCGAGGTTCATGTGTCGATCATCCGCAGCCGAGTGCAGCGTGACGATTCCCTGGGAGGGAAGCGACCTCGAGCAGGCCCCGGCGTAGCGTCGCTCGCATGTCCCGATCAGCGGTCCCAAGGACAACAGCCTTCGGTGACCTCGTGCGGTACTGGCGGCGGGTGCGGGCGATGAGCCAGCTCGACCTGGCGGCCGCGGCGGCGACGACACCGCGCTACATGAGCTTCGTCGAGACGGGTCGAGCCCAGCCGAGCCGCGAGATGGTGCAGCGGCTGGCCACCGCGATCGACATACCGCTGCGTGATCGCAACGGCCTCCTGGTCGCCGCCGGCTTCGCCCCGATGTACCAGGAGCACGACATCGATCACCCGGCGATCGAACAGGTCATGCGTGCGCTGCAGCGGATGTTCGCGCGTGCACGAGCCCTTTCCGGCGGTCGTGATGGACCGCCGCTGGAACGTCGTGCGCGTCAACGATGGCGCCGCTCGTCTGTTCGGGGGTCTGTGCGCGCCGGATCCGGTTCCGGATCCCGCCAACGTCCTGCGGCTGATGCTCGAGCCCGGACCCGTGCGAGCCGCCGTGAGCAACTGGAACGAGGTCGCTCCCGCCCTGCTCGAGCGCGCCCGGCGGGAAGCCGTCGGCGGGGTCATGGACCTCACGACCGCGGAGCTCGTGCACCGCCTGCGAACCGGTGCCGACGCTGCCGTGCTCGCGGCACCTCGCTCGATCGCCCCGATCGTGCCGGTCGTCGACATCGAGTTCGCCTTCGCCGGCGGCACACTGCGCTGGTTCTCGATCATCTCGACGATCGGAACGCCCGTCGACATCACCGCGCAGGAACTGCGCGTCGAATCGTTCGTGCCGTCCAATCACGACACCGCCGAGCGCTGGCGTCAGCTCAGCGGACCCGTCGGTCAGGACTTGCGCACGACGTAGTGCAGGTGCGTGACCCGACTCCCTTGCGTGATGGTCGGACCGTCGAGGAGAACCGGTGCGACCTTCACGTGGTCGAGGTACGGCACGCCGCCTCCAAGCACCACGGGGACCAGGTCGAGTGTGATCTCGTCGAGCAGGCCGAGCTCGAGGCACTGCGTGGCGATGGTTCCGCCATTGACCCCGATGTCCTTGTCGCCGGCGATCTCTCGGGCACGTTCGATGGCGACCTGCACGCCCTCGGTGACGAACGTGAACGGCGCCCCCGGGTGTGCCTCCACCCAATCCGCAGGAACGTTGTGGGTGACGACGACGATCGGCCGATCCAGCGGGTGGATGCCGCCCCACCCGTCCGTGATGTCGAAGAGGTGCCGGCCAACGACGAGCACACCGACGCTCTCGACGAACCCGGTGAGGTAGTCGTGATCCTGCTGCGTGAGCGAGAACGGGATCTCCGGGTGCGTGCTGGGGAATGCGACATCGCCGGCGCTGTACCACGTGAACAGGTGCTCGAAGCCGGTTTCCTCCGGCCCGGCGATGTACCCGTCCAGCGAGACGCTCGCGCCGGTCACGACCTTGCCCATGAGATCCTCCTCCGATGAAGCGGTAGCTGTATCGACCGTCCACGCACCGCGGACTCATCGCGGGTCATGGCAGGGTGGGGGAATGGCGATCGAGGTCCGCCCGGCCACGAAGTTCGGGGATGTGCGAGTGATGCTCGGACCGAAGCGGCCCGATGCGAACGTGTGCTGGTGCCTGAGCTATCGCCTGACCTCCTCGAAGGAGAACCGCGAGCTCACCGGTGAGGCCCGCGGCCGGCGTGTGCGCCAGCTCGTGCGCCAGAAACTGCCGCCTGGAGTGCTCGCCTACGACGGTGACGAGGTCGTCGGCTGGGCCGCCGTCCACCCGCGGGGACACGAGCTTCGCCCGCAATCGCAAGATCCCGCACGTCGACGACCTCGACGTGTGGTCGGTCTGGTGCATCCGCGTCAAGCCAGGGTGTCGTGGGCGGGGCATCTCGAACCAGCTGCTGGCCGGTGCGGTCGAGTTCGCCCGCGCGAACGACGCGCCGGCGATCGAGGGTTACCCGGTCGACAACAAGGGCGGGCGGGTCGACCTGACCATGGCGTACGTCGGCACGAGAAGGCTGTTCGAGAAGGCCGGGTTCAAGAAGGCAGCTGACACCGATTCGGTGCTCGATGGGTTTCCGCGGGTGTTGATGCGGCTCGACCTGCGTGGTTGAGCCGCCGGTCTACCTGGCGGTCGATGCGGCGACCGTCGACCTGACTGCTGACGACCGGGTGCTCGCCGAGGCGATCGTCGCCGCCGGGCGAGAGGCCGTGCCGGTGGTCTGGGGAGAACGGCTACCGGCGGCGTCGACGCTGGCGATCCGCTCGACGTGGGACTACGTCGAGGACGCCGACCGCTTCCTCGCCTGGCTGGACCAACTCGACGCCGACGGTGTCGCCGTGCACAACCCGACGTCCTTGCTGCGCTGGAACCTGCACAAGGGGTATCTGCCCGACCTCGCCCGGCATGGGGTGGCGACCGTGCCCACCGTGGTCGTGCCGCGTGGCCAGCGCGTCGACGTCGGTCAGCTGCTGCACCGTCACGGCTGGGACGACGCCGTCGTGAAGCCGGCGATCGGTGGAACGGCGCGATTGGCCGTGCACGTCGACGCGATCGGCACCGCCGCGGCCCAGCGTCACGTCGAGGAGCTGCTCGTCGACGAGGACGCGGTCGTTCAGCAGTTCGTGGCGTCGGTGCCGTCGACGGGGGAGATCTCGGTGGTCGTCATCGGCGGTGTGGTCACGCACGCGATCCGCAAACGCGCCGCGGAAGGTGACTGGCGCGTGCAGGCCGAGTACGGAGGAACGAGTGAGCCGATCGTGGTCGACGACCGACTCGCGACGGCTGCCCGCGCCGCCGTTGCAGCGGTCCACCCGTCGCCGACGTACCGCGCGAATCGATCTCGTCGAGGGCCTGACCGGTCAGCTGCAGCTCATCGAGCTCGAGCTCGTCGAACCCGAGCTCTTCTTCGGCTCGTGCCTTCAGGCCGCCACCCGCATGGCCGACCTCCTGACGAACGGCGCCCACCACTGAGGACGCCGGTCGTCACACGATCCATGCACCGCGCCGCATCAACGTGCGGCCGTCCAGTTCGTTGACCTCCCGCCACGCTTGCAGCCGTTCGGGACGCAGCCGGATGAACACGTAGCTCTCGCCAGCCGACCGGGGATCCCAGTCGGCCTGCGCCGCGGTACTGGTCGGCGAGCTCGACGGCCTCGCTGACGCCGACGACCTCCGCGACGACGGCATCGATGAGCACGACGTCACGCGTCGCGCCCAACGCGAGTCGGGCAGAACGAGCGGTTGCGAGGTTGCGAGCGGTCGTTGACTGGCTGTCGAGGGCGATCACGACGTGCTCGTCGATCCATGCCAGCGACAGCGGCACGAGGTGTGCCACGGGAGCGTCGTCGTCCGATGTCCCGGCCGTGGCAACCCAGACGTCGATGCCGGGCGTCTGCAGCTGCACGAGCGCATCGGCCTTGCGCTGGGCGGGCGGGCGGGGTGCATCGCGTACGGTCATTGGAGGTCCATGATGGACCCAGCCGGCGCCGGGGGGAGCACGATGTCAGCCTTCTCGAGTGAGATCCGCTACGACGTGCGACCGATCGGTGCCGTCGAGTCGCCGTTGGTCGACCTTGCCGACGCACCCCGGCAGGGAGACGAAGGGGCGCCCGAGGCGTGGCTGGTGATCGATCCGGCGTTGTCGCTCGCGATGCGGGATCTGGCAGTCGGGCAGCACGTGGTCGTGTTGACGTGGCTCGATCGCGCCCGGCGCGACGTTCTCGTCACACGGCCGCGCGACGACCCCAATCGAGCCGAAGAAGGGATCTTCAGCACCCGTTCACCCGATCGTCCGAACCCGATCGGTCTGCACGAGGTGACGATCGTCGCGATCGACCGTTCGCGGCTCAAGGTCCGGCCGCTGGAGGCGATCGACGGCACCCCGGTGCTCGACATCAAGCCCGTGCTGGGCCCTGAGCGCTAGAACCTCTCTCCGTGCCGATCTTCCATGCCATCGTGCTCGGCATCGTGCAGGGTCTGTCGGAGTTCCTGCCGATCTCTTCGAGCGGGCACCTGCTGCTCGTGCCGTGGCTGTTCGGCTGGAATGACTTCGACTCGGAATCGACAGAGAAGGCGTTCGATGTCGCGCTGCACATCGGCACGCTGGTGGCGGCGATCGCCTACTTCCGCCATGACCTCGTCATCTACATCCGTGAGGGATGGCGAGCAGTGTTCGACCGCCAGCACCGCGCGACCACCGAGGGCCGGGTCGGCTGGCTGCTGTTGCTCTCCACGGTGCCCGCAGCGCTCGTCGGGGCGATCTTCGAGGACCAGATCGACGAGGGGTTGGGCACGCCGACGATCATCGCCATCTCACTGATCCTCGGGGGTCTGCTGCTCGCCGTCGCCGACCGCACGACCGGCAGGCGGAAGCTCGAGAACTACGGCGTGCGCGACTCGCTGATCGTCGGTGCCGCACAGGCACTGGCGCTGAACCCTGGGACGTCGAGGTCGGGCATCACGATCACGGCCGGCCGCTTCATCGGGTTCGATCGCGACGCGGCGGCGCGCATCAGCTTCCTCATGATGATCCCGGTGACGACTGGTGCCGTGCTGCTGAAAGGCGCCGGCCTCGCCAGCGATGGCATCCCCGAAGGGCTGGCCGTGCCGATGCTCGTCGGGATCGTCACATCCGGCATCGCCGGTTGGATCGCCGTCTGGGGCACGTTGAAGCTCGTGCGCACGCACAGCTTCATGCCGTTCGTGATCTATCGCGTCGTGCTCGGCATCGTCGTCTTGATCCTGGTGGCAGTCGGCTATCAGGGCTGACGAGCTTCGTGGTCGCTTCGTTCAGAGGCGGAGAACCGGTTCGGCACGCCGGCGCCTCCAGGCGCTTCGGCGGCCGCATCGTTCAGGGCAGCACCAGCAGCACCAGCTCGCCGCTCGCCGCAGCGTGCGCCACGCTCGGCGCCTCGTCCGACGGCACGGCGACGATCGGCCCGCTCTCGGTCAGCCCGACGACCACGCCGTCGATGGCGAGCACCGCTCCTGAGCTGGCGACCGCGACCCGATCGCCGACCGCCACCCCTGACGGGACGGCTTCGGCGACCGGGACGCCTTTCCATCCGGCGGGGATCGAGCGCGGCGGGCAGCCTGCCGCTGACGACGTCGGCATCGACCAGCACCTCGCCAGCCGCGACGTGCTGGCGGGCGACCGCGTCCGGCGTCGCGCGGTCGATCGCGTCGTCGGGGAGCATCGGCACCGGACGCGGCCGCAGCTCCGTGCGGCCAGCCAGCGCATCACCAGGGCCGAGGTCGGTCGACGCGACGAGCACCGCCCGGGTGTCACCCCACGAGCGGCGTGCATCGTCGACCCCGGCGACGGCGCCAGCGGTGATCGAGCGCGCCGCAGCCGGCGAGTGCGACGACGACCAGCCAGTAGAGCCAAGGGCGGCGCGCCACCACGTGGCGAGCACGAGCGACGAAGCGCATGCGAGTCCTCCGGATCGACGAGCGAGTCCGGGGGATGTCGGCGAGACGAACCTACCGGCGCTCAGCCATCAGACGACGCCGACGCCTTGGACGACGAGCTCGACGACTCGGAGGTCTTCGAGTCGGAGGACTTCGAGTCGGACGACTTCGAGTCGGACGACTTCGATCCCTCGGACTTGTCGCTCGAGCTGCTCGTCTTGCTCGACGACCGCGACGACGAGCGGCTGTCGGTCCGGTAGAAGCCGCCGCCCTTGAACGTGACACCAACGGGCGTGAACACCTTCTTGACGGGCATCATCACGCCGGTCGCAGGGTGCGCGGCCTCCGTCAACGCGTCCTCGGCGAACGACTGCTGGACCTCGATGGTCTCGCCCGTGTCGACGAATCGGTAGACGTAGGTCGGCATCGAAGCGCAGAGGCTATCGGTAGGGTCGCGCACATGCAGGTCCGCAGCGCCGTGATCCCCGCCGCAGGCATGGGCACCCGGTTCCTTCCCGCCTCGAAGGCTGTCCCCAAGGAGCTCCTCCCGATCGGCGACACGCCGACGTTGCAGCTCGTGATCGACGAAGCGCTGGGCGCCGGCATCGAGCACGTCGTCATTGTGAGCAGCCGCAGCAAGCCGGCGATCGAGGCGTACTTCCAGCCGGCGCCGGAGATCGTCGAGTCCTTGGAGGCGAGCGGCAAGGCCGAGCTGGCGGCACGAGTGCGGGGGATCGGCGCGGACTGGCGGACGACGATCGTCTACCAGGACGAGCCGCGCGGGCTGGGCCATGCCGTTGGGTGCGCGCGCGAGGCGATCGGAGACGAGCCGTTCGCGGTGCTGCTGCCGGACGAGCTGATGGGCAGTTCGTCGCTGCTCGCCCACATGAATGGCGTCTGCGCCCGCACCGGCGGCAGTGTGGTCGCGCTCAAGGAGGTGCCCCACGACGAGGTCAGCCGGTACGGCGTGATCGCGCCGAGCGGGCCCGTCGACGCCGACGGTGTCGTGCCTGTCGCCGACCTCGTGGAGAAGCCACCGATCGATGAGGCGCCGAGTGATCTCATCATCATCGGCCGCTACGTGTTGACGCCGGACGTGTTCGAAGAGATCGCCGCCGGGCGGATCGGAGCGCTCGGGGAGATCCAGCTCACGGATGCGTTGCGGGCGCAGGCTCAGCGATCGCCGTTCCACGGCGTCGTCAGCAACGTCGACCGCTTCGACACGGGCACGCCGTTCGGGTTCCTCACCGCCGCCGTCGAGCTCGGGCTGCGTGACGACGTGACCGGCAAGGACCTCCAGGCGTTCCTCGAGGGCTTGTTGCGCACGTGATCGACCTCGAGGACGCCCAGCGCACGGTGCTCGAGGCCTGCCCGCCGCTGGCCCCGGTGACGATCTCCGCCCCCGACGCACTCGGCCTCGTGCTCGCCGAAGACGTCGTGGCTGGTGAGGACGTGCCACCGTTCGCGAACTCGGCGGTCGACGGGTATGCCGTGCTGGCCGCGGATCTCGTCGATCCGCCGGCCGAGCTGCGGGTGGTTGGCGAGACGGCGGCCGGGGCGCCTCCGTTCGACCGGACGGTCCGCCGTGGCGAAGCCGTCAGGGTGATGACCGGTGCTCCGTTGCCCGCCGGAGTCGATGCGGTCGCCATGGTGGAGGACAGCGAGTTCCTGGGCGACGGGCTGGTGCGGCTGTCGCGCCCCCTCGCCGCTGGCGCCGCGATCCGAGGCGTTGGGGACGACGTTCACGCCGGGGACCTGGTGCTCCGCGCAGGTGCGGTGGTCCGGCCGGCCGTACTGGGCCTGCTCGCCAGCATCAACGCTCGCCAGATCCGCGTCGTGCCGGCCGCCCGAGTGGCGGTGCTGTCGACCGGCGATGAGCTGGTGACCGACGGATCACCGCTGCGGCCAGGACAGATCCGCGAGAGCAACGCCACGATGCTGGCCCCGCTGCTCGCCGAGGCGGGGTGCGTCGTCGACAACCTCGGTGTCGTTCCGGACGATGAGGAGGCGTTGGAAGCCGTCCTGCGAGACGCCGCAGCCACCTGCGACGCCGTCGTGACGAGTGGTGGCGTGAGCATGGGCGACTACGACGTGGTGAAGGCGGTGCTGGCGAAGATCGCCGACATGCGCTGGATGCAGATCGCGATCAAGCCGGCCAAGCCGTTCGCCTTCGGGATCCTCGACGGCACGCCGCTGTTCGGGCTGCCCGGGAACCCGGTCAGCTCGCTGGTCAGCTTCGAGCTCATGGCGCGCCCGGCGCTCCGGCGCATGATGGGACACCGGCACGTCGCTCGGCTGAGTCTCGTGGGGATCACCGACTCGGACCTGCGCCGTCAACCCGACGGAAAGGTCCATTTCCTACGCGTCAACGGCGACTTCGCCGACGACGGCCGGTACCACGTGACGCCGGTCGGCGCCCAGGGCAGCCACCAACTGGCGGCGACTGCGCTGGCCGATGCCTTCGCCGTGGTTCCGGATGGCCCGGGCATTCCCGCCGGCGCCGAGGTCGCCGTCCTGCTGCTGATGGGCTGAGAGCCAGCGAGAGCCAGCGAATGGGCCAGGTGGGCGAGCGCCGCTGCGGAGCGGCGGCGGCGAGCTCGAGAGGTGAGTCGAGCAGCTTGCCTGCGAGACGAACCCGACTCTGCGGGATCTAGCCGCCGATCTGGGACATCGAGCGCGACGGGCGGACGAAGTTGACCTGGTTGATGCGATGCCCGGCCCACTTCGTGCCGACCGCTCGCTCGATGCGGGCCGCCAGCTCGTCGTCGCTCTCGCCGGCCCGCATCGCCCGCCGCAGGTCGAACTCGTCCGTGGCGAACAGGCAGGTCCTGAACTGCCCGTCGGCAGTCAGACGGACGCGGTCGCAGTCTCCGCAGAACGGCTTCGTCACGCTCGGGATCACGCCGACCGTCCCGCCGCCGTCGAGGTAGCGCCAGCGATCCGCCGGAGCGGCGCCGCGGGCAGGTACCTGCTCGACCGGGTAGACGGCGTCGATCCGGGCCACGATCTCGTCCTGACCGACGACCGAGGCGTCGGTCCAGCCTCCCGAGGCGTCGAGCGGCATGAACTCGATGAACCGCACCTCGACGCCCTGTTCCCGCCCGAACGCGGCCAGGTCGAGGATCTCGTCGTCGTTGACGTCCCGCTGCACGACCGTGTTGATCTTGACGGGGCCGAACCCGACCTCCTTGGCCGCCTCGATGCCGTCGAGCACGCGGTGCAGCTCGTCACGCCTGGTCATCTCGAAGAAGCGCTGGCGATCGAGCGAATCGAGGCTGACGTTGAGCCGATCGAGCCCCGCCGAGCGCAGTGATCCGGCGAGCAGTCGCAGCGTGGTGCCGTTGGTCGTCATGGCCAAGTCGACGGGTCGGCCATCGTGGTGCAGGGCGGCCAGGCGCTCGACGAGCCCCACGATGTTGGCCCGCACGGTCGGTTCGCCGCCGGTCAGCCGGATCGAGTCGACGCCATAGCGCCCGACCATCAGCCTGGCGATGCGCTCGATCTCCTCGAACGTGAGGACCTCGCTGCGAGGGAGCCACTTCATGCCCTCCTCGGGCATGCAGTACGTGCAGCGGAAGTTGCAGCGATCGGTCACCGAGACGCGCAGGTCGCGGATGATGCGCCCGAACGGATCGACAAGATCCACGACGTCAACTGCACCCACGGTGGCCATCGTACGAGCTGAAGGGTGCTGACGGCACGGTCGGTGGGGTGACCTGCGCTTCTCGCGCGAGACTTGTTCCATGAGCGACCTGTCCTTCACGCACCTCGACCCTCTGGGCCGCGCTCGTATGGTCGACGTGACGCCGAAGGAACCGACCCATCGGCGCGCCCTGGCCCGCTGCAAGGTCTGGATGCAGCCGGCGACGACCGCGGCGATCGCGAACCGGGAGGTCAACAAGGGTGACGTGCTGAACGTCGCCCGGGTTGCGGGCATCCAGGCGGCCAAGCGAACCGCCGACATGATTCCCCTGTGTCACCCGCTGCTCGTCGGCGCCGTGTCGGTGAACTTCGAGCTCGGCGACAACTACGTGGCCGTCGAGGCACACGTCGACACGGTGGACCGCACCGGGGTCGAGATGGAGGCGTTGCACGCCTGCGCAACGGCCGCGTTGACCGTCTACGACATGTGCAAGTCGGTCGACCGCGCCATGGTGATCGGCGAGCTGGCGCTGTGGGAGAAGACGGGCGGGCGCACCGGCACGTACCGGCGAGAGCAGGTCGATGTGACCGGCGGCACGCCCGTCGTTGCCTCGCCGTCCGGGAATGTCGTAGAATCGTAATGAACACCTGCGGACTGGATGTTCGGGTTCGTCAGGCGCGCCATATCCCCAACTGAAGGTTGAACGTATCCGATGGGTCAACTGGTCCTGCTCGTCGTAGCAGCCGCATGGGCAGCAGTCCTGGTCCCGCCGCTGCTGAGGTCGCGGATCGAGAATCGCCCGAACTCGTCGGTCACGGATTTCCGGAACCAGCTGTCGAGTCTGCAGAAGACCGTCCCGTCGAAAGGCGTGACGATGCGCACGATGGCCCGGCCGCTGGCGCCGTCGCCGCTCAGCCGACCGGCTGCCCCGGGGCGGCCCGTCCTGCGCTCGGGCGTGAAGACCCACGACGGCAAGACGGTGCGCTCCGCCGGTCAGGCTGCCCCCCGCCACCAGGAGCCGCTCCACCAGCTCGACCTCGCCCCGCGCCGGCGCACCCATGCCGACGTCCAGCAGGGCGAGCGCCGGCGGGCGCCGGCGCGTAACACGATCGCAACCAGGGAGTCCGTGCGGCGTCGCCGGGCCAACGTGTTGTTCGTGCTCGGGCTGATCTCCGCGTGCGCGCTGTTCCTCGCCGCGACGACGAAGACCGACGCGCTGTACTACGTCTTCGGCGCGACGTTCGGGGTCATGTGTGTGTACGTCTACGTCCTCGGACAGCGTCGCCAGCGTGAGCTCGCCGCCGTGCCGGTCGAGACGGTGGTGCCTCGTGCGCGGCCGACGCGCCTCGACGAGCGGCGCCAGCGCCACACCCCACCGCCGGCCCGTCATCGGCGCTCGAGCGTCCCGGCGATGGAGCGGCATCACCGCCGCTACTCGCACGCCGTCTGAGCCCCAGACATCCTTCGCCGCGCCAGCGCCACCTCACCGTTACACTCGCGCCGGCTGGGGCTGTAGCTCAGTTGGTAGAGCGCAACAATCGCACTGTTGAGGCCAGGGGTTCGATTCCCCTCAGCTCCACTGTTTACGTTCGGGCTCGGCTCGCAGGCAAGCTGCTCGCCTCGCCTGCCGAGCTCGCCGCCTCTGTCGTGGGCGTCTCGGGGCTCGACTGACGTCACCCTGAAGCGGCGGCTCGCCCCAACTTCAGTCGTTCGACGGGTCTCGTTCGGGCTCGGCTCGCAGGCAAGCTGCTCGGCCTTGCCTGCCGAGCTCGCCGCCTTTGTCGAGGGCGTCTCGGGGCTCGGCTGACGTCACCCTGAAGCGACGGCTCGCCCAAGGCTCGAGTCTCCGGCTTTGCCGGTCGATCGGCTGCAGTTCTTCGTGCCGGCCGTAGGCCGGCCCCATGGAGCCGAGAAAGGCTCTGCCTTTCCGCTCGAGGATCAGAGCGACGCGGCGAAGCGGTCCTGCTCGCGAGCCCGGAGCGCGGTGTTCACGCGCTGGCGCTCGAGGACCTGATCCAGCGTCTTGGCCGCTTGCTCGATCGGGTGCTCGGCGAAGAAGCCCTGCACGTCGGCAGCCGTGGCCGGATCGTTGAGCAGCTTCACGGAGTCGATCATGCGCACGATCGTGTTGCTCGGGAACCGCTCGTTCGCCTCGTCCCAGTGCTGGCGCACGAACCTCCACGCCGCTGAGCCGTGGCGCCGGTTGGCGATGCACTGGCGCAGCAGGAACGGAGCGTTCTGCGTCTTCACCTCGCCGCTCATCGCCAGCTCGCACGTGCGCAGGATCAGCGCCTCGGTGTCGAACTCGGCCAAGGAGTAGAGGTAGCGCAGCTGGTCCTGGGGCGTCGGCGCATCCCGGTAGCCCGCCAGCATCCGCTCGAATGTCGTCTCGTCGCCGGTGGAGGCGACGATCGCGGTGGCCGCCGCGACGAGCTCCGGGTCGACGGAGCCCGGCTGCGCCTCCTGGCGGTCGAGCAGCTCGGCAGCCCTGGCCCGGGTCGATTCGTCCGCGCCCTGGATGGCCAGCGCCGCCGTCAGGAGCCCGCGCAACTTGCCTCGCAGGTCGTCCTCGCCCTCGATCGGTTCGCCCAGGTCGGCGACGACCGGACCGAGCAGCTCACGGACACGCCGCTGGAAGGACGCCAGCGCATCGTCGTCGAGCAAGCGACCGAGCCCACGGAGGCCGATCACGATCGACTGCCACACGGCCAGCTCACGTTCGCCGCCGAAACCCTCGACGAAGGCGAGGAAGTCGACGGCCGGGAGGCGACCAGCGACGACCTCGTTCCACGCATCGTCGACGAGGTTGTAGCGCTCGAGGGTGTCGAGCGAGCCGAGCACCTCCCCGGACATCCGGCTGCGCAGCTCGTCGCTGTGGGCAACGCGGTAGAACCCGTGGCCGCCGGCGTTGACGACGAGCGGGGCGGTCGGGTCGGCGAGCGGCGTCCGCGCCTCGACACCGTCGAGCAGCACCGACCACCGCTCGTCACCCGAGCGGAGCTGGACCGGTACGAGCCATGTCGTCGGCGTCTCGTCGTGCTCGAGCGTGTCCTCCTCGATACGCGAAGCGCTGCTGGCGCAGCACCAGCTCGTCACCGTCGATCGACGCGCTGACCAGCGGGTAGCCCGGCTGCCAGATCCACGAGTCCATCATCCGCCGGACCGGCTCGCCGCTGGTCTCCTCGATGGCGTCCCAGAGATCGTTGGTCTCGGTGTTCCCGTACTCGTGGCGGCGGAGGTAGTGGCTGACGCCGGCGCGGAAGCGCTCGACGCCGAGATACTGCTCCAGCATGCGCAGGAGGGCGCCGCCCTTCTGGTACGTGAGGACGTCGAACATCCCCTCGCAGTCCTGCGGCGAGCGGACCTCGTACTCGACGGGACGGGTGCTGCGCAGCGAGTCGGTCTCGAAGGCAGCCGAGCGCTCGAGGCCGAACAGCGTCCAGCGCTCCCAGTCCGGGCGGTACGCGTCGCAGGCGGCCAGCTCCATGAACGTGGCGAAGGCCTCGTTCAACCAGATGCCGTTCCACCACCGCATGGTCACGAGATCGCCGAACCACATGTGGGCGAGCTCGTGGGCGACGACGTCGGCGACGACCTGCTGCTCGCTCATCGTGGCGGTTGCTGGATCGATGAGCAGCAGGTTCTCGCGGAACGTGATGCAGCCGAGGTTCTCCATCGCGCCGGCGGCGAAGTCGGGAAGGGCCAGCAGATCGACCTTGTCGCTCGGGTACGGGATGCCGTAGTACTCCTGGAACCAGCGCAGCGCGAAGGCCCCGACGTCGAGGCCGAGCCCGGTGAGGTGCTCCTTGCCGGGCACGTGAACGATGCGCAGCGGCACGCCGTCGACATCCGTCGCATCGGTGGCGACGAGCCGGCCGACGACGAAGGCGACGAGATACGTGCTCATCACCATCGTGTCGGCGAACCGCACGGCGAGCTTGCCGTCGGGTCGTTGCGTGCGTTCGGCCTCGGGCCCGTTGGACACTGCGAGCAGCTCCGGGTCGATGACGAGCGTGATGCCGAAGACCGCCTTGAAGTCCGGCTCGTCCCAGCACGGAAACGCCCGCCGGCAATCGGTGGCCTGCATCTGCGTCGTGGCGATGACGTGCTCCGTGCCGTCGTCGTCGCGGTACGTGCTGCGGTAGAAGCCGCGCAGCTTGTCGTTGAGCACGCCGGTGAAGGAGATCACGACCTCGACGGTCCCCGGCTCGAGGCCGCCGACCGGACGGATCACGAGACGTTCGGTCTCGGGCACGAGCGACCACGACACGTCGCTGCCGTCGACGCGCACCTCGGAGACCTCGAGCTCGATGGCGTTGAGCACGAGCTCCTGGACGGGCTCGACGACGTCTATGGCGATGCGCACCTTGCCTTCGAAGGCGGCGGCCGCGAGGTCCGGCGCCAGCTCGACGTCGTAGCGGGTCGGCACCGCCGCCCGCGGCAGGCGATAGGGATCGAGCTCGGCTGTCACGGAGGCCACCGTACCGGCCGTCAGGCGGGCGATAGCGTGGTGGCCCGTGCCCGAGCGCTCCCCGACCGACGCTCGCTACGACGTCGTCGGCATCGGCAACACGCTCGTCGACGTGATCGCCCACGCCGACGAGGAGTTCCTCGGCGACCATGGGCTGGTGAAGGGTTCGATGGCCCTGATCGACATCGATCGGGCTCGGCACCTGTATCAGGCGCTCGGATCTGCGGTCGAGATGAGCGGCGGTTCGGCGGCCAACACGATGTGCGGCTTGTCCAGCTTCGGTGGCCGGGCGGCGTACTTGGGCAAGGTCTCCGACGACAGCTTGGGGGAAGTGTTCGCCCACGACCTGAACGCTGTTGGCGTCGCGTTCCGGCCCGGCGCCCCGCTCGACGACACGCCGACAGGGCGGTGCGTCATCGTCGTCACGCCGGACGCCCAGCGCACGATGAGCACCTACCTCGGTGTCGCCGAGTACCTGTGCGCCGATGACCTCGACGAGGCGGCGATCGCTGCGGGCGCGGTGCTCTACATGGAGGGCTACCTGTTCGACCGTGACGATGCGAAGAAGGCGTTCCGTCGCGCTGCCGGGGTGGCCCACGCCAACGGACGCGAGGTGTCGTTGACGCTGTCCGACTCGTTCTGCGTCGATCGGCATCGGCGCGACTTCGCCGCCCTCGTGCGAGACGAGGTGGACGTCCTGTTCGGCAACTCCGAGGAGTTGCAGTCGCTCTACGAGGTCGACACGCTCGGTGCGGCGATCGACGAGGTGCGACGGCACTGCCAGGTCGCGGCGATCACGGCGGGCAAAGACGGGTCGTACGTGGTCACGAAGTACGACGTCGTCCACGTGCCCGCCGAGTCTGCGACGCACGTGCTGGACACGACCGGAGCGGGTGACATGTATGCCGCCGGGTTCCTCTTCGGGTACACCCACGATTGGCCGCTCGACGAGTGCGCGCAGGTGGGATCGATCGCCGCCAGCGAGGTGATCAGCCACGTCGGGCCCCGTCCGCTCGTCGAGCTGCGCACCTTGCTGCCGTGACCGCCGACAGCGGCACGGACCTCGAGGTGGTTCGCGCGAAGGCGGCGGCGTGGCTGGCGGCGGAGCCCGACGAGGACCTGCGGTCCGAGCTGCAGGCGCTGCTCGACGGGCCGGCAGACGAGCTGGTCGCGCGGTTCTCGGGGCATCTGACGTTCGGAACGGCGGGCCTGCGGGCCGCCGTCGGGGCAGGGCCGTTGCGGATGAACCGCCTCGTGGGCCGCCAGGCGGCGGCGGGGCTGGCGGCGTACGTCGCGGCGACTGACGACCGGGCGAGCGAGCGGGGGATCGTGATCGGCTACGACCTCCGCCGCAAGAGCGACGTCATCGCGCTCGATACGGCACGCGTCGTGGCCGGCGCCGGACTCCCGGCCCGGCTGCTGCCGGCCCCGCTGCCGACGCCGGTCCTGGCGTGGGCACTGCTCGACCTCGATGCCGGCGCCGGCGTGATGGTCACCGCGTCCCACAACCCGCCACAGGACAACGGCTACAAGGTGTACCTCGGAGACGGCCCGCAGATCGTCTCGCCGCGGGATGTGGAGATCGCGGCGCAGATCGCGGAGTTCGACCCACCCTCGGTGTTGCTCGCTGCCGCGGATGATCCACGGATCGACCGACTGGACGACACGGTGGTCGATCGGTACGTGGCGTCGATGCGCGGCGTACGGCTGCGGGGTGACGTCCCCGGTGTGTTGGTGGCGTACACGCCGATGCACGGTGTCGCGGGGGAGACGTT
This sequence comes from uncultured Acidimicrobiia bacterium, assembly GCA_963774125.1. Classification (GTDB taxonomy): domain Bacteria; phylum Actinomycetota; class Acidimicrobiia; order Acidimicrobiales; family Ilumatobacteraceae; genus JALZMG01. Next base: position 78,879 of record CAVZDR010000005.1, on the reverse strand, counting down.
GCTGCGGGCGTTCGAGACGGCGGCGCTTCCCGCGCCCGTCGTCGTCGAGACGCAGTTCCGCCCCGATCCGGCGTTTCCGACCGTGGCGTTCCCGAATCCGGAGGAGCCGGGAGCGATGGATCTCGTCATCGCCCTCGCACGTGAGGCCGGTGCTGGTCTGGCGCTGGCCAACGATCCCGACGGCGACCGGCTCGGAGCCGCGATCCCGCAGCCCGACGGGTCGTGGCGGCGGCTCGGCGGCGACGAGATCGGCTGGCTGCTGGCGGACCACATCCTGAAGCACACGTCCGGTGACGATCGGTTGGTCGTGACGACGCTGGTGTCGTCGTCATTGCTGGCGAAGATGGCCGCCGACTACGGCGTGCAGTTCGCCGAGACCTTCACCGGGTTCAAGTGGATGGGGCGCACGATCCTCGAGCACCCCGAGCTGCGATTCGTGTTCGCCTACGAGCAGGCGTTGGGGTACCTCGTGGCGTCGCGGCCACTCGACAAGGACGGCATCTCGGCCGCCGTGATGCTGGCCGAGATCGCTTCCGTGGCCGTGGAGGAGGGGACCACGGTGCAGGGGCGGCTCGATGATCTCGCCGCGCGGTACGGACGGCACGTGGTCGCGGAGCGGTCGGTGCAGATGGATCCTGCGGCCGCCGCCGAGCGTGTGCGGTCGCTGCTCGACGATCCGCCGGACGAGCTGGCCGGTGCGGCGGTGAGCGAGGTGGTGGCGTTCCCCGAGGCCGACCTGCTGCGCCTCATCCTCGATGGCGGCGTGCGTGTACAGGTCCGCCCGAGCGGCACCGAACCCAAAGTCAAGCTCTACGGCGAAGCCGTCGACGCCAACCCCACCCCGTTCTTGGAGGCATTGGCAGAGCGGTTCTGACTCCCATCCGGTGTCACCGGTGACACCCAACGGGAGTCAGAACCGGTGTTTTCCGTTCCGGGACGGACACGACACCCATGGCGGGTGTGATCGACCGTCCAGAAGTCCTTCAACTCTTCACCGTCCAACATTGGGTCGCCGACGGTCGAGCAGCTGCTCGATCTCGGCGTCTCCGCCAGCACGATCAAGCGAGCCCGCCGCGATGGGATCCTGACCACGGTGGTCCCCGGCATCGTGCGGGTCGCCGGCACGGAGGAGACGTTCGTCTCGAACGCGATGGCCCTCCAGCTGTACACGGGCGGCGAAGCATTCGTCAGCGGCGTCAGCGCCGGGGTGCTGCACGGCTTGCGCGACATGCCGCGACGCCCCGTGGAGATCACCGTGAGGGAGGGCCGCCGTGTGACCATGCCGCATTGGGGCCGGCTCGTGCGCACCAGCTGGATCGACTCGTTGCGAGACGTCCACGGAGAGCGCGACGACCTGCTCCGGGTGGCGACCCCGCTGCGGATGCTCTTCGGACTCGCCCGCACGTTCAACGACCATCGGTTTGATCGAGCGGCCGAGGATGCATGGCACCTCGGGCTCATCACTCCGCAAACGGCGGGCGACTACCTCGACGCCATCCGCCGCAGCGGTCGGGGGGCGTCGTGCGGTTCGAGCGATGGCTGATGAAGACGTCGCTTCGCCCTCGTCCGGCCCAGAGTGGCCTCGAGCTCGACGTGCTCGACGCCGTTCGCCGCGCCGGGTTGCCCGAACCCGTGCGTCAACATCCGCTGACGTTGCGCTCGCGGCGAGATCATCCACATCGACCTGGCGTGGCCGGCCATCCGGCTCGGCGTCGAGCCCGGACACAGCTGGTGGCACGGCGGCGACCTGCCGGCAGCACGCCGATCAGGCTCGCGATCGTGCCTGCGACGAGATCGGCTGGCACATCGTGCGCTGTGACGAATCGGTCCGCGAGGACCTCGCCGCGTTCGGGCTCCAGGTTCGCATCATCTACGACGAGCGCCGACGCTCCCTCACGTCGGCCTGACCTCGTTCTCTGGCACGTTCGGTGTCCATCGGCGGACACCGAACGGGAGTCAGAACCGATCTCAGGCTGGGGGGCCGAACTGGCGGTCGCCGGCGTCGCCGAATCCGGGGACGATGAAGGCGGAGGCGTTGAGGTGCTCGTCGACGGCCGCGGTGACGACGTGGACGTGGAGGCCGGCGTCGCGCAACCGGTCGATGCCTTCGGGGGCGCAGAGGGCGCACACCGACAGTGATCGGCGTCGGCGCGTCACGCTCCATCAGCAGCTCGATCGTGTGGACCAGCGACCCACCCGTCGCCAGCATCGGGTCGACGACGATCACCGGCCGGCCGGCCAGTGACTCCGGCAGCTTGTTGACGTACGGCTTCGGCGCGAACGTCTCCTCGTCACGACTGATGCCGATGAACCCCACGTCGGCGGCAGGAAGCAGCTCCTGGGCGGCGTGCACGAACCCCAGCCCGGCCCGCAGGATCGGCACGACGACCGGCTGCACCGCCAGCCGACGCGCCGGCGCCGACGTGAGCGGCGTCTCGACGGTCGTGTCGAACGTCGGCAGCGTCCTCCGTCGCCCGCGCCATCAGCAGCGTGCCGATGCGCTCCAGGTTCTGGCGGAACAGGGCGTTCGGCGTCGTGCGATCGCGGATCTGGGCGAGCGCGTCGGCCACCAGCGGGTGGTCGACCAACGTGACGGTTACCGGACTCAGTCACTCCCGAACGCGATCTCCGCCTTGAGCAGCGCGTAGCGCGGCTTGATTACCCCGTTGATGATGCGCAGCCGCTCCGGGAACGCGGTGAACGCGCTCTTCACCGTGTTGATCGTCACCCACTCGAAGTCGTCGATCGTCCAGCCGAAGGCATGTTGCAACTGCACCAGCTCGTTGGTCATCGACGTGTCGCTCATCAACCGGTTGTCGGTGTTCACCGTGACCCGGAACCGCAGCCGGCGCAGCATCTCGATCGGGTGCTCGGAGATCGAGCGCACGACGCCGGTGTTGACGTTCGACGTCGGGCACAGCTCGAGCGGGATCCGCGTGTCGCGGATGTAGGCCGCCAGCCGGCCCAGCTGCTCGTTGCCGATCGGTCCCGTGATGTCGTCGACGATGCGCACGCCGTGGCCGAGACGCTCGGCGCCGCACCACTGCACGGCCTCCCAGATCGACGGCAGTCCGAACGCCTCGCCGGCATGGATCGTGGTGTGGAAGTTGGCTCGCATCACGTACTGGAACGCGTCGAGGTGGCGCGTCGGCGGGTAGCCGGCCTCGGCGCCGGCGATGTCGAACCCGACGACTCCGGCATCCCGCCACCGCACGGCCAGCTCGGCGATCTCCTGGCTGCGCGCCGCCGTGCGCATCGCCGTGGCGATGGCGTAGATCGTCAGGTCCGTCCCCGCCGAGCCCTTGGCGAAGCCGTCGAGGATCGCCTGCATCACCTCGTCGAGCGTCAGCCCGGCCTCCGTGCACAGCTCGGGCGCCATGCGCACCTCGGCGTACACGACGCCGTCGTTGGCGAGGTCCTGCGCGCACTCGAACGCGACCCGCTCGATCGCGTCGCGGTGCTGCATTACGCCGACCGTGTGGGCGAACGTCTCCAGGTACAACACGAGGTCGTTGCGCTTGGCACCGCGGTTGAACCAGTGCGCCAACTCGCCAGTGTCGGTTGTCGGCAGATGCGTGTAGCCGTACTCGCTCGCCAGGTCGACGACGGTCGCCGGCCGCAACCCACCGTCGAGGTGATCGTGCAACACCGCCTTCGGCGCACGGCCCAGCAACTCGGGGGTGAGGTGGCCGGTCATCGACGGGAGATTAGACCCCGCCCGTAGCCTTGGCTCGTGGACGGTGATCACCTGACGGTGTTGGGCAGCGCGATCCGCACGCCGATCGAGCATGTCGAGGTGTTCAACGCGCCCGAGCACGTCACCGAGGTCCGCCTGACCACCGACGAGGTCAACTCGCTGTGCCCGGTGACGGCGCAGCCCGATCTCTCCACGGTCGAGATCGCCTACGTCCCGGACCGCTGGTGCGTCGAGACGAAGAGCCTGAAGCTCTACCTGTGGGGCTTCCGCCAGCGACCCGTGTTCGCCGAGGCCTTGGCCGCCGAGATCGCCGGCGAGATCATGACGACCGCCCAGCCGCATCGCGTGACGGTCACGCTGCGGCAGCGTCCTCGCGGCGGGATCGTCGTCGAGGCGACCGCCGAGATCACGCGTTAGCGACGGGCCGGTCGCCCGCCATCAACAGGCCGATCCGTTCCCGCGTCGCTTCCGCCACCGGCAGCATGTCCTGGATCTGGCCCTCGTAGATCACCGCCACGCGGTCCGACAGCGAGAGGATCTCGTCGAGCTCGGCCGACACCAGCAGCACCGCGACGCCGCGGTCGCGCTGGTCGACGAGCTGGCGGTGGATGAACTCGATCGAGCCGACGTCGACGCCACGCGTCGGCTGGGCGGCGATCACCAGCTCGGCACCCTGCGTCAGCTCGCGAGCCACGATCACCTTCTGCTTGTTGCCGCCCGACAGCGACTCCATCGGGCGATGGATGTTGCGTGGCCGCACGTCGAAGCGCTCGACCAGCTCGGTGGCGTGCGCCTCGACGGCCTCGAAGTCGCGGATGAAGCCCTTGGCGTACGGCGGCTCGTCGAAGCGCTCGAGCACGAGGTTGCTGGCCACCGAGTAGCTGCCGACGAAGCCGTGCTTCTCGCGGTCCTCGGGGATGTGGCGAGACGCCCAGTCGGTTGATGTCGCGGGTCCCGTCTCGGGTGATGTCCTGGCCGTCGAAGGCGGACCGTCCCGCCCTTGGCCGGCCGCATGCCGACGAGCGCCTCGACCAGCTCGCGCTGACCGTTGCCTTCGACGCCGGCGACGCCGACGATCTCACCGGCCCGCACCTGCAGGTCGAGCCCGGCCACGGCCCGATGGCCCCGATCGTCGTCGACCTCCAGTTCGACCACGTCGAGCACGACGTCGCTCGGGTGGGCGTCGCCCTTCTCGACCTGCAGCACGACGCTGCGTCCGACCATCATGTTGGCCAGCCCGGCGCGGTCGGTCTCCTGCGGCGTGGTCGTGCCGACGACCTGGCCCGCCGCGCAGCACGGTGATCGTGTCGCAGACCGCGATCGCCTCGCGCAGCTTGTGGGTGATGAAGATGATCGCCGCGCCCTGCTCGGCCAGGCTCGCGCATGACCTTGAGCAGCTCGTCGGTCTCGGCGGGCGTGAGCACGGCCGTCGGCTCGTCGAGGATGAGGATGTCGGCGTGGCGGTACAGCGCCTTCAGGATCTCGACCCGCTGCTGCGTGCCGACCGGGAGGTCCTCGACCAGTGCGCCCGGGTCGACGCGCAGCCCGTACTGCTCGGCGAGCTCGCGGATGCGGGCGGCGGCGGCGCCGGTGTCGAGCACGCCGGCCGTGCGCGGTCTCGTCCCCGAGCATGATGTTCTCGGCCACCGTGAACACCGGCACGAGCTGGAAGTGCTGGTGCACCATGCCGACTCCGCGCTTGATGGCGTCGCCCGGATCGTGGAGGTGGACGACCTCGCCCTTGATCAGGATCTCGCCTTCGTCGGGGCGGTACAGCCCGAACAGCATCTTGACGAGCGTGCTCTTGCCGGCGCCGTTCTCGCCGAGCAGCCCGAGGATCTCGCCCGCGCCGCAACTCGATCGAGACGTCGTCGTTGGCGAGCACCGCCGGGAAGCGCTTGGTGAGGTGCGGGCCTCGAGCACGAGGGGTGCGCCGTCGGTCGACATCGCTTCTCCTTCACTCCTTCACGTCGTGGGGGCTGCGCCCACACCCCATCGCCGTGCGGCTCGCTGGCGCTCGCTCGCCCGGCGGAGCTCGACTCGTTCGCAGGCTCACTCGTCTCACTCCTTCACGTACGGCCGGCCGGCCGCCGCGGGCGGGCGCACCCGGCCGGCGAAGATCGCCAGCACGACGATGACGAGCACGAACGGCAGGATGTTGATGAACTGCGGCGGGACGTCGATGACCTGGTCGAACTGCAGCTGGGCGGCGAGGCGCGACGTGAACGCGAAGAACAGCGCGCCGAACCAGGCGAGGATCGGCTTCCAGCGCCCGAAGATCATGATGGCCAGCGCCGTGAAACCACGCTGCGCGCTCATCCCGCGCTCGAACGTGCCGACGGCCTCGAGGCTGAGGAAGGCGCCGCCCAGTCCGGCCAGCCCACCCGCCAGCGCTGTGTTGACGTAGCGCTTCAGCCCGACGTCGATGCCGACCGTGTCGGCGGCGCTCGGGTGCTCGCCGACTGCCCGGGAGCGCAGACCCCAGCGGGTGTGGAACAGCCCGAAGTGGAGGATGAAGACGAGGGCGATGGCCATGTAGGCGATCGGCGTGTTGCTGAAGAACACCCCACCGACCAGCGGGATCTCGTGGAGGAATGGCACGTCGAGCGTCGGGAGCGAGCCCGTCAGCTGTTTGCCCTGCGCATAGAGGAACGACGTCAACCCGGCGACGAAGATGTTGATCACCGTGCCGGCGATGATCTGGTCGATCTGCCACGTGACGGCGCACAGTGCGAGGAAGAGACCGAGCAAGGCACCCGACAAGACCCCGGCCAGCACGCCGGTCCAGATGCTCCCGGTCGCTGCCGCGACGTAGAACCCGGTGAACGCCGACATCAGCAATTGCCCCTCGATGCCGATGTTGACGACGCCGGTCCGCTCGCCGAGCAGGCCGCAGAGGGCGGCGAGAACGAGCGGTGTCGCTTGGCGGAACGTGCCGTTGAGCACGGCGGCCGTCTTGGTCTCGGAGTTGAGGTAGTAGAAGAGGAACGCGGCGACGATGACGCCGATCACACCGACGGTCCAGAGGAACGCCGTGCTTCGCTTCGGAGTCATCAGCCGCCCCATCCCGACGTGATCTGGATCTGTTCGACGGCATCCTTCGGCCCGCGCACCCGCAGGATCCAGCGCACGACGATCGGCGCACACACGAGCAGCAGCATGAAGGCCAGGATCACGTCGATGATCTCTTGGGGCACGTCCGCCACGAACGCCATTCGCGTCTGTCCGGCGCGCATGATGCCGAGCAGCAGTGCCGAAGGAATGGCGAGCAACGGCTGCACCCTTGCCAGTAGCGCAACGGTGATGCCGTCGAACCCGAGACCGACGTTGAACCCCGCCTCGTAGCGATCGAAGACGCCCTGGGTCTCCACTGCTCCGCCGAGGCCGGCGAGGAAACCGGACATCGCCATCGCCAGGACGATGATGTGCTTGGCGGAGATGCCGGCGTACTCCGCGGCTTGGCGGTTCTGCCCGACGGTCGTGATGCGGAAGCCGATCGTCGTGCGGGCGAGCAGGAACCAGATGATCACGGCGACCGCGACAGCGAGGAAGAACCCGAGCGGCAGTCCCCAGACGTCGGGGATCTCCGCCGACGGTTGGATGAGCGGCGTGCGGGAGATCGCACCTGCCTCAGGGTCGTGGAATGGTCCGTCCGCTCCGACGAGGTACTCGGTGATGTTGATGAGGATGGCGTTGAGCATGATCGTCGTGATCACCTCGTGCGCTCCCCGGTAGGCCTTGAGGTAGCCGGCCAGCGCGGCCGGCAGCATGCCGAAGAACGCGCCGACGAGCAGCGCGAACGGGACGTGCAGCGCGGCTGGCAGCCCGGTGAAGTGATAGCCCGACCCACGCCGCGAACGTGGCGCCGAAGATCAGCTGGCCCTGCGCGCCGATGTTGAACAGGCCGGCCTTCAGGCCGACGATCACGGCGAGTCCGGTGAACACGAGCGGCGTCGCTCGAGACAGCGTCCTGGCGACGTCCTCCTTGCTGCCCGAGCGCGCCGTCGATCAGCGCCTTGTACGCCGTCCACGGGTTGGACCCGTTGAGGCGGATCATCACCGCCCCGATCAGCAAGGCCAGCACGATCGCGCCGATCGGGAGGACGATGTTCTCGGCCCGCTGGTTCAGTCGCATCGCGTCGACTCCGCTCGTCCGTGGCTGTACATGGCGACGGGGTGCGGCAGAGTTTGCCGCACCCCGTCATCCAAACGGCGGATCGAAGGCAGGTTTAGGGCTGGTAGCCCGTCGGCACCTCTCCGCTCAGCACCTGCTCGGTCAGGTCTTCGATCTGCGTCTGCACGTCAGCTGGCACCCGATCGGCGAGATCGTGGTAGTCGGCCAGGCCGACGTCGCCGAAGAAGGGGCCGGGCTCGATCGATCCGTCCTGGGCGGCCAGGACGAGCTCGACCACACCTGGAGGAATGAGCTTCACGGCGCTGGTGACGAGGCACGCATGGGCTTCTGGCACGGTCTCCCACTGGTCGGTGTCCACACCGATGCAGAGGGCCTCCCCGCCTTCGCGAGCAACCTCGATGAGTGCCCCGTTGCCCGTCTGGCCACCGGCGCCGAAGACGATGTCGGCGCCGTTGTCGAGCGCCTGACGGGCCGTCGTGGCCCCGAACTCCGGGTCGGTGAAGGCGACGTCAAGCCCGCCGGGGTGGTACGTGGAGATCACGTTGACTTCCTCGTTGATGTACTTCGCCCCGTTCTCGAAGCCCTCCTTGAAGGCGACGACCGGCGGCACCTGATCGGTGCCGAGCACGGCGGCGATCGTGTTGGTCTCGGTGAGCAGCCCGGCCAGTGCGCCAGCGAGGAAACCGGACTGATCCTCGTGGAACAGCAGCCCGGTCAGGTTGCAGAGGGACTTTGCCGGGAACTGATCGACGCCGATGAACGTGATGTCGGGGTTTTCTTCGGCTGCCGCCGCCGTCGCCTCGCCGAGCGCGAAGCCAACGGTCAGGATGACGTTGGCACCGGCCTCGACGAACTGGCCGATGTTGTTGGCGTAGTCCGTGGCCGCCGCGGTCTCGATGAAGTCGGCGCTGCCTCCGGACTCCTCCGCCGCTTGCTGAGCGCCTTCCCAGGCGGACTGGTTGAAGGACTTGTCGTCGACCTTGCCGACGTCGGTCACGAGACCGATATTGACCTCGTCGAGGGGCTCCTTCGCGGGACAGTCGAGGGCCGTGGTCTCGGTCGCCGCCGGCAGCCGTGGTCTCGGTCCCGCCGGCAGCCGTGGTCTCGGTCCCGCCGGCAGCCGTGGTCTCCGTCGCCGCCCGCTGCCGTCGTCTCCGTGCCGCCACCTGCCGTGGTCTCGCTTGATACGGAGTCATCATCGTCGCCGCCGCACGCAGCAAGCGCCAGACCGGCGACCGCAAGTACGGCGACGAACTTGGTCGCTTTCATGCTCCCCCTTCAATTTTCTCGTGGGATTGTCCGGGGAATACTAGGCGCCGACGTGAGCCGGGCCGGGTCAGGGCGACAATGGCCTCGCGCTCGGACGGCCAGCCGGCGAGCAGCGTGTGGGCGTCAGCGCCCTCGTAGGCGGCATCGGTGAACCCCGGTGCCATCGTGTTGCCGAACAGGCTCCAGCGCCTCGTGGTCCGAGCGGCCATCCACGTCCCAGCAGGGACGATGGCAACCGGCACCTGACCCGCTTCGAGATCGGCGCCGAGCAGCACGTGCCGGCTCGTTCCGCCCGCTTCGAGCAACACCAGCTCGAGCGCGTCGCCGGTGTAGAAGTGCCAGAGCTCGTCCGTGGGCAGCCGGTGGAACTGGGAGAAGCCATCGGGCGTGTCGGTGAGCATGGCGATGATGGCCGTGCCCGTCGGCTGCTCGGCGTCGACCGGCGAACGCCAGATCTGCCGGAAGAAGCCGCCTTCGACCGGAAGTGGTTCGAGGTTGAAGCGCGCCGCGACCTCGCCGGCGTCCATCACTTGCGGTGCGTCGCCTTCGCGATGGCGACGCCGTAGTTGCGGGCGATGGCGTCCTGCACCGCCCGGTCGAGCACGTGCTCGCCGGTCCCGGCGGCGATGAGCGTGCGGGCGTGGTGGCAGATCTCCGCCGTCCACTCGACGCTCTGGGCGACCACGTACGCCTCGTCCAGCGTGGGACCGACAGCGACGACACCGTGGTTGGCCAGCAGCACGGCTCTGCTGCCCGGTTGACGGTGCAGCGTGGCGATGGACTGCGCGCCGAGGTCGGCCGAACCAGGCGGCGCGTACGCCGTGACGAGCACACGCTCGGCCCGGGTGGCGATGTTCTCGTTGCAGATGAACGGCAGGTCGAGCCGGGCGACGGCGAACGCTGCGGCGTAGCGCGAGTGCGTGTGCACGACGGCTCCGACCTCCGGCATCTCGCGCATCAACCCGAGGTGCAGGGCCAACTCGCTGCTCGGCGGACGTCGACCCTCCCACGTGCCATCCCCCGAGCTGACGATCGGATGATCCTCCGCCGACAGGGCGGCGTACGGCACCCCGGCGGTCGTCACGACGAAGCGCTCGTCGTCCAGGCGGACGCTGATGTTGCCCGCCGAGCCGATGACCAAGCCGTCGGCGACCATGCGGAGGCACGCCTCGTGCACCGAGCGACGAACGACGTCGGGGTCGGTCATCGTGCACCGGCGGCAGCCAGCACCTGCGGTGCGAGGTCCCGCATCGCGCTGAGCGCACCGTCGAGGTCGACGGCGGTGACGACGCGGTCGTCCACGGCGACATGGCCGCCGGCCACGACCCATCGGACGTCGCCTCGCGACGCGGCGTACGCCAGCGTGGACACGGGGTCGTAGCTCGGTGTCAGTGCGGGTGATGCCGGGTCGAGGACGACGATGTCGGCCCGCTTTCCTCGTTCGAGCGACCCGGTCTCGTCGGCGATGCCGAGCGCGGCGGCCCCGTTGATCGTGGCCATCGCCACCACCTCGTGGGCCGTCACCGCGCCCGCACCGTGCAGCGCGGTCTGCGGGTAGCCGGCGAGGCGCATCGCCAGGAACGGGTCGAGATCGTTCGCCGATGCTGCGCCGTCGGTGCCGAGCGCGACCGTGACCCCGGCGGCGTGCAGGTCGGTGATGCGGGCGAACCCGCTCGCCAACTTGAGGTTGGACGCCGGGCAATGGGCGACCGCAGCGTGCGCCTCGGCGATCAGCGCGATGTCGGCGTCCGTCAGGTGGACGCCGTGCGCGAGCAGCGTCCCAGACGTCAGCAGTCCGGTGTCACGGAGCACCTCGATCGGCGTGCGGCCGGCGTGCCGCGCGGCGACCTGCGCCAACTCGGCGCGCGTCTCGCAGGCGTGTACGTGGACCCGTGTTCCGAGCTCGGCGACGAGGTCGCCGATGGCGCGCAACTGGTCCTCGGAGAGCAGGTACGTGCTGTGCGGACACACGAACCGCCGACCTGGCGGTGTCGCCGTGAGCAGTTCCCGCGCCCATGCCATGCGGTCGTCGAATCGCCGGTGGTCGGCGCCGGGGAACTCGATGAACACCGGCCCGCTCAGCAACTGGAACCCGGTCGGATCGGCCACGGCGGCAGCCGCCTCCGGGAAGAAGTACATGTCGAGCGCCGTCGTGATGCCGGCGCGAAGGCACTCCGCGACAGCGAGGGCGGTGCCGATCGCCACCGACTGCTCCGACAGCACCGCTCCCTCGGCCGGCATCAACCGCCCGAGGAAACCGTCGAGGTCGAGGTCGTCCGCCAGGCCGCGGAACATCGTCATCGCCAGATGCGTGTGGGCGTTGACGAGCCCGGGCATCACGAGGCCTCCGTTGGCGTCGATCACCCGTGCCGCTGCCGGCGGGTCGCCGGCGACTGGCCCAACCGAAGTGATCGTTCCTCCGTCCACCACGATGTCCGCCCGCGGCAGGACCGAGTGCTCCGCGTCCATCGTGATGACCGTCGCGTTCGTGACGAGCAGGTCGACCGTCACAGGCGCTCCACGATGCCGCGCAGCAGCGGCCCGATGCGTTCCGCCGCCGCGTCGCCGGCGGCGGTGACGTCGTCACCGCTCAGCGGCACGTCGCTGATGCCGGCGGCGAAGTTGGTGGCGAGCGACAGGCCAAGGATCTCGAGACCGACGTGGCGAGCGGCGATCGCCTCGATCACCGTCGACATCCCGACGAGGTCGGCGCCGATCGTCGCGAGCATCTGGATCTCAGCCGGCGTCTCGAAATGCGGTCCGTGGAGGCCGCCGTACACGCCTTCCGGGAGGGTCGGGTCGACCTCCCTTGCGAGGTCACGAAGCCGGCGCGCGTAGAGGTCCGTGAGGTCGACGAAGCGCGGGCCGAGCGGTGGCGCTGGGTCGAGGGCGGTCATCGGCGACCTTCCGGTGAGGTTGATGTGGTCGCTGATGAGCACGGGTTGACCGATCGGCCACTCTCGGCGCAGGCACCCCGCGCCGTTGGTGAGCACGACAGCTCCGCACCCCGCGGCGGCAGCGGTCCGCACGGCGTGGGCGACGACGTTTGGATCGTGACCCTCGTACAGATGCACGCGGCCGAGGTAGACGATGACCTTGCGCCCGGCCACGTCGACCGAGCGAAGCGTGCGGCCGTGGCCGACCGCCGATGGGGCCGGGAATCCAGGGAGGTCAGCGAGCGAGAGCTCCGTACCCACGAGGCCGCCGAGGTCGGCGCTGCGCCGCCAACCGGAGCCCAGGACGACCGCGACGTCGTGACGCTCCGCTCCCGTTCGCTGGTTGAGCGCCGCTGCTGCCTCCGCGGCGAGCGCGAACGGGTCCTGCACGGCTGGGGATCCTACGATCCCCCCGATGCGGACGATCGAGTGGCGCAGTGACCACGCCGTGCTCGTGGACCAGACGCGACTCCCGGTCGAGGTCGTCATGGTCGAGGTGCGCGACGTCGACGCGATGATCGACGCGATCGTCCGCCTCGTGGTGCGCGGCGCTCCGGCGATCGGCGTGGCGGGCGCGTTCGGCGTCGCGATCGCCGCGCAGCAGGCCGAACGGGAGGGCCTGGGCCCTGAGCACGTGCGAAGGGAGGCGGAGCGGATCGCCGCCGCCCGTCCGACCGCCGTCAACCTGGCCTGGGCGGTGCGGCGCGTGCTCGCCCGACTCGACGAGGGTGCGGCGGCCGTGGTCGCCGAGGCGGTGGCGATGGCCGATGAAGACGTCGAGACCAACCGCCGGCTGGCTGCGCGCGGCGCGGACCTGCTGGAGGAGCTGGCGGTGGTGCCGGCGCGCGTCCACACGCACTGCAACACCGGCGGGCTCGCCACGGTGGAGTGGGGGACAGCGCTGGGAATCGTGCGCGAGCTGAACGAGCGCGGGCACCTTGTGTCGGTCACCGCCGACGAGACCCGGCCGTTGCTCCAAGGGTCCCGATTGACCGCCTTCGAGCTCGCCGATCTCGGCATCGAGCACCGCATCGTCGTGGACGGAGCAGGTCCGAGCGTGATCTCCCGCGGACTGGCCGATGCGGTGTTGGTCGGCGCCGATCGCATCGCCGCCAACGGCGACGTGGCGAACAAGATCGGCACGTACCCGCTCGCATTGGCGGCGGCGCGAGCGGGAATCCCCTTCATCGTCGCCGCGCCGGAGTCGACGCTCGATCCGGCGACGGCGACAGGCGCTGACATCGAGATCGAGGAGCGCGCCGAGGAGGAGGTGCTGGCATTCGGCGGCACTCGCACGGCACCGGTCGGCTCGCGCACGTACAACCCTGCGTTCGACGTGACGCCGGCCGACCTCGTGACGGCGATCGTCACCGAGCGCCGCGTGATCCGTCCCGCCCAGGGCGACCGGCCCTGACGGGACCTGTCCCCCCTGCTTGTGGGCTCGGCCCGTAGCATGTTGACGTGATTGCGTTCCCCGGCCACCCAGGCCGTTGCTGACCGCTCGTTCGCGTGCGCTCGCTCGCTCGCATGTTGCGGCGGGTTCACCGTGACCAGCCGAAGGGTCAGCCGTCGCCGCTACCTGGTCCGCCGGGCGATCGTGCTGGGCCTCCTCGTGCTCGGCGGGTTCGGTGTGGTGCGCGTGGCGGGTGCGCTCGGAGGTGGTGACGCCGAGTCTGCGTCACCGGACTCGACCGTCGCCGCGTCGTCGACCACGAGTGTCAGCGATACCACGGTGACCTCGACCATGTCGACGGAGCCGACGGTCACCCCGGCGAGCGACGCGCTGGCGACGACGGCGGCGCCGACCACCGCGGTGCCGACGACGGCTGCGCCTACGACGGCGCCGCCGACGACGGCTCCACCGACAACGGTGCCCGGTCCGCCGAGCGCCGAGAACCCCGCCCACGTCCTCGTCGTCGGCGACAGCTTCGCCGGGCTGTGGGGGCCTCCGCTCTCGGACATGCTCGGCGAGACGGGCATCGTGGAGACCGAGATCGACTACCGGATGAGCACCGGCCTAGCCCGGCCGACCAAGCTCGACTGGTTCGCCAGGCTCGAGGAGAGTTTGCCCGAGGCCGATCCCGACTTCGTGATCACGTCGTTCGGCGGCAACGACTTCGTCGGGCTGCAGGACGACGACGGCTCGGTGATCGTCGGTGACCCAGTCTCCAACGAAGCGGAGTGGGTGGCGGAGTACCAGCAGCGGGCAGGCGAGATGATGGACCTGCTGGCCCAGGACGGGCGGATCGTGATCTGGGTCGGCACCGCCAACCACCCCGATCCGGCGAAATCCGGTGGGCTGGCCCTCCAGGACCGCGCCGCCAAGGCGGCTGCTGCCGAGCGCCCCGGCGTCGTGTTCGTCGACACGTGGGATCTGCTCGCTGGGCGGGACGGCGGATGGGCGGAGTACGTCATCGACCCGCGCGATGGGGTGGGCAAGTCAGTGCGGATGGCCGACGGCTTCCACCCCAATGAGACGGGGAGCGAGATCCTCGCCTGGGCGATCGCCGAGCAAGTTCGCCGCGGCACTCGTCGCCCAAGGTGCCGTGCTCTAGCGCGGCAGGCGCGCAGGATCGACCAGGGGAGTGGGCTGCGCACCTGCTCGACGTCGAACCGCTCGCCAACGAACCGGCGAAAGCCCCAGCGCGTCCAGTGGTTCACGTGGCCTGGAGTGTTGCCCCAGTCCTTGACGTAGCGCCGGCGAGCCATGTTGCCGGCCCGCCAGATCGGCTCGAACGGGACCGAGGCGACGAGGGTGCCGCGGCAGACGCGAGCGAGTTCGGCGAGTGCTCTCTCCGGCCCCGGCACGTGCTCCAGCACTTCGATCGCCAGCACGAGGTCGAAACCGTCATCCGGGAACGGCAGTGCTGTGGCGTCCCCGAACAGGCACGGCAGCCCGAGTCCCTCCCACTCGTCGCTGAGCGCATCGTCGGGCAGGTCGAGCCCGGTCATCGGGACGCCTGGGAAGCGTTCGTGGACCCGTCGCATCACGTGCCCTTCGCCGACTCCGATCTCGAGGATGCACTGTGGCGCCAGCCCGTCGAGCATCCCGTCGAGTGCGGCCATGAAGCCGCGCATCATGCGCTGTTCGATCGGATGCGTCGAGGCGTACTTGTCGTAGGTATTGCCGGTGGGCGTTGCCGTCGCGGTCATGAACCCGTGCTCCGCAGTGTGGGGCAGGCGCCGAGGGAAGCGCCAGCGACGAGGCGCACTCGAGCGAGCGAGTTTCGAGTGAGCGAGAGCATCAACACGGCGGGATTTGGGTGGGCGGTCTCGTCGCCCGGACCACGAGGTCGGCGAGCAAGCCGACGGTGATCGCCTGCAACGACG
Organism: uncultured Acidimicrobiia bacterium; assembly: GCA_963774125.1. Lineage (GTDB taxonomy): Bacteria > Actinomycetota > Acidimicrobiia > Acidimicrobiales > Ilumatobacteraceae > JALZMG01. Next base: position 63,512 of record CAVZDR010000005.1, on the reverse strand, counting down.
CCAACAGGATGAGCAGCGTGTTGATGGCGACGCGAAAGTCCTTGTCGACCAGGTCGTAGACGAGCTTGCCGAACCCGAGCAGGAACAGCAGCGCACCGATCGGCAGGAACACCTTGAGCGGGTTGTACGACAACGTCATGCGCACGACCTGCAGCAGGTAGCGCTTGGTGTCCCGCCACCAGTGGAACTTCGAGTGGCCGGCCCGTGGGAAGTAGTCGATCGGCACGTACTTGATCTGGTACCCGTTGGAGAGGAACGACATCGTCAGCGTCGTCACGCACGAGAAGCCGTTCGGCAGCTGGTGGACGTACTGCATCGCCACGTCACGCCGGAACGCCCGCAGCCCGGAGTTGAGGTCCGGGATGTCGGTCTCCACGAGGTAGCTGGCCAGCTTGCGGATGAACCACTTCGCCGGCACGCGCAGGAAACGTTGCGTCCCGGCCTCGGTGCGCCGTGCGCCGACGACGTGGTCGTAGCCGTCGAGCTCCTTGACGAGCATCGGGATCTCGTCGTTGGGGTACGTCATGTCGACGTCGGTCCACACGACGACGCGCCCGCGAGCCGCCACCGTGCCAGTACGGCGAGCTGCTCCGGTCCCGCGGTTGCGGGAGTGACGGATCAGCCGGATCCCCTCGATCGTCGGGAGGTCGTTCTCGGAGCCGTCGTTGGAGCCGTCGTCGACGACGATGATCTCGAACGAGTACGGCGAGTCCTTGAGCGCCCGCTGGATGCGCTCGATCTCGGTGCGGAGGTGGCCGCGCTCGTTGTAGACGGGCAGCACCACGCTGACGTCGAGCTCGTCCTCCATCATCTCGACCATCATCTCGACCCTACCGGGGGTCACGTTGTCGATCGCCCGCGGGCTGCCAGGCAGGTGAGCGCCGAAACGGAGCGGAGGCAGCGAGCTCGGGAGGCGAGGCGAGCAACTTGCTTGCGAGCCGAGCCTGAACGATTAGTTCGGTGGGGGCAGCTTCCAGAGGATCCACTTGGCGTCGGACCAGACCTCCTCCATGCCGAGAGCGATCGCCTGGTCCTGGGTGAGCGCCGGTTGGGAATAGTCCGAGTTGCGCTGCTGGGCGTAGTAGTCGGCGCCCTGCAGCATGCGCTCGACGTCGATGACCTGGAGCGTGCGGCGGTCGGTGTACAGCGTCATCGTCCGCGCGCGGAAGAACACGACGACGGCCTCCGGCGGCGTGTGCTCCTGGACGGCAGCGAACACCGGCGACACGGTCGGGTCGGTCGGACCGATCTGCTGTCGTCCGCTGTCGTTGAAGCGTTGTGACGCGCCGACGTCATCAGGGAGCGCGACGGCGTGGACGGCGACGACGTAGAACAGCGGCACCACCACGATCGCGGCCGCGAGCGACCGGAGGCGCGCGGTTTCGGGCTGCGCCGATCGCCGCGATGACCGCCGCGGCGGCGAAGTACAGCACCCATGGCGCGATCTGGAAGTAGTACCGGTCGACCATCCGGAAGTGCGTGCTGACGGCGACCGCGCTGAGCACGGTGAGGGTCGCCAGCGGCACGTCGAGGCGTGGACGGCGGATGCACCCGACGACCATCCCGGCGACGGCGAGCAGGATGATGATCGTGCCGAGCGCAGGATGCCGGCCCAACCCGAGCTGGACGGTCAGCGCACCTGCGTAATCGCCGATCCTGGCGCCGACGTACTCGAGGCCGTCGCCATTGTCCGGGAACAGCATCGTCGGCATGAGCAGCTGGAACCCCACGACGGCCACGACGAACGAGGCGTACGGCGCGCCGATCGCCCGCCACGGCAACGGACCGGGTCGGTCCCGCCGCTGGACGAGTTCGACCAACTGCATGACGACGAACACGCCGACGAGCACGACGCTCTCGCGCCGCACGTTGAACGCGACAGCGGCGAAGACGCCGAGCACGACGAGCTGTCGCATGGGCGCTGAGAGCATCCCGCCACGAGCCGACACGCGATCGAACCACCACACGAACACCGCAAGCGTCAGCGCGTGTGGGTACTCGGAGAGCAGCTGGTCGGTGTGGCTGAGCAGAACCGGCGACGTGGCGAGCACGGCGGTGATGCCAAGAGCCAGCAGGCGCCCCGCCCGCCGGCGCACGATGCCGTGGACGAACACGAGCCACGCGCAGAAGCAGGCCACCTCGACGAGCTTGAGCCGGTCGTAGTCCAACCCCCACAGGTGCACGAACGGGGCCAGCAGCAGCGGCCAGCCCCACGGGTAGGCGTACGGGCTGAAGCGGCCGCCGGAGTTGAGCACCGTGAAGCGGTTGTCGGCGACCACCTGGGCCATGTCGCCGTCGAAGATGCTGCGGGCCTGGCGCAGGTAGAGCGCGAAGTCATCGCCTTGGGTGTGGCCGTTGCGATGCAGGGCGATGGCAAGCCCGGCACCCACAGCGACCACGACGCCGAGGGCGATCCCGCTCGCCAGCGGCCCGCGGCGGCGCCGCGGCCGATCGTCGAACGACGGCGCGGTGTGGGGCGGCGCGGCGATCGTGGCCGTTTGGCTCACTGACTGCGGCCGCGCTCCTGGATGCCGACTCGGCGCTCGGCGACCTTGTCGGAACTGAACAACGTGCGCTGCCACGCCCACGCGTCACGTGCCTCCTGCTCCCACGCGTCGTCATCGTGAGCGATCGCCGCGTAGGTCGAGCGGATCTGGCGGACGCCGTCCTGGTCGTTGCTCGAGATGTCAGCGGCGAGGGAACGGGTGAACGGCAGCAGTTCCTCGTGTGGCACGACGTGGTTGACGAGGCCGAGGCGGAGGGCTTCCTGGGCGTCCAGGAAGTTGCCCGTGAAGCTCATCTCCCGGGCCCGGCGCACGCCGATCGCCTGCGGCAGGAGGACCGTCAGACCCCACCCCGGCATCACTCCCACCCGCGTGTGGGTGTCGCCGAACTTGGCCCGTTCGGACGCGACGAGGAAGTCGCAGTTGAGGGCCAGCTCGAATCCGCCAGTGATGGCGACGCCATTGATGGCGCCGATGATCGGCTTGGTCAGCCGCGGGAAAGGACCTCGCGACCCATGTGAGTTGTGGCGGTCGTCACGGTTCGCCGATCCGGTCGGTCCACCCGCCGACGACGCGAGCTCCGTGAGATCGAGGCCGGCGCAGAACGCGGGGTCGGCGCCGGTGAGGATGATGACGTCGACGGCTGGGTCGGAGTCCGCCCGCTGGAGCTGTTGCCACAGATCGCGCAACAGCTCGCTGGACATGGCGTTGCGTACGTCCGGCCGGTTCAACGTGACCGTCGCCACGCGGTCTACGACGTCGAGGAGAACCGGCGGCTCGTCGGACGGCATCCGGTCATTCTGCCCCGCTGGGCAGGGGCCGAATCAGTCGGCTTCGCCCTCCTGCGCCGGGAGGAAGGCGAAGTGGAGGTCGCCGAGGCGGACGAGCGTCGCCGCCACCCAGCCCCCGAGGGCGCCGAAGTGGTCGTCCAGCGTCGAGCTCGTGCCGTCGGCCAGCGTCTCCTCGGCCAGCTCGTACAGCCCCTCGTACGTGATCTCGACGGCGTACTCGAGCTCGCTTGAGTCCTCTTCGGTCGGCAGGAGCTCGGCCGGGTCCGGATGGGCGATCTCGACGGTCAGCCCGGCCCGCTCGAGCCGTCCATCGCCGATGAGCGGACTCGAGTCGGGGAGCGTGGAGTACATCTGCGCAGCGCTCGGCATCTCGGCCAGGCGTTGGATGCGCAGGACGATCTCCATCTCGATCGCCGGCGGGCTCTCGAGCTCCTCGTCGACGTACCAGCGGCGATAGGCGGTCTGGCTCCACGACGGCCAGTCGAACGTGACGTGGGCGACGACCCGCGGCGGCTGGCCCTCGCCGGGCAGCCCGTAGCTGGTCTCCCAGGTGATGTCGCCGAGCAGGACGTCCACCTGGAAATGCTCCTCGAAGGCCTGACGCTCCAGGAACGCGGCCTCGAACGCGTCGCGCAGGGCGCTGATCGCATCGGTGAAGACGTGGTCGAGCATCTGCTCGTGAGGCTAGCTGTGAAGGCGCCGACCCGATTAGAACGGCGCCATGGCTTTGGTGCTCACCGACGTCCGAGACGGCGTTGCGACGCTGACACTGAACAATCCGGACGAGCGCAACACGCTCACGGCGGCGATGGTCACCGAGATCACGGCGGCGATGGACCAGATCGAGGCGGACGAAACGATCGGGGCGCTCGTCGTGACGGGCACCCCTCCGGCGTTCTGCGCCGGCGCCAACCTCGGCAACCTGGCGACGGCCGACGGATCGAGCCTCGGCAACGTCTACGAGGGGTTCCTGCGGATCGCCCGCAGCCCCCTCCCCACGCTTGCCGCGGTCAATGGCGCGGCCGTCGGGGCAGGGATGAACCTCGCGCTCGGGTGTGATGTCCGCCTCGCCGCCCGGCGGGCTCGATTCGACACCCGGTTCCTGCAGCTCGGGTTGCATCCCGGCGGGGGGCACACGTGGATGCTCCGCCGGATCGCCGGACCGCAGGCCGCGATGGCGGCGGTCGTGTTCGGCGAGGTGCTCGACGGGGCCGAGGCCGAGCGGGTCGGGCTCGTGTGGCGCTGCGTCGATGACGACGAGCTGCTGGATCGCGCCCAGGAGATGGCCGCCAGGGCGGCGTCGGCGCCGCGCGAGCTGGCGCTCGTGACGAAGGCGACGATCAAGGACATGGCGGACATCCCCGATCACCCGGGGGCGGTGGCGAGGGAGCTGAAGCCACAGATCTGGAGCACCCGACAGCCGTGGTTCGCCGAACGGCTCGCAGCTGTGCAGGCCAAAGTCTCCAAGAAGTAGCGGTTCAGAACGCTTCTGTCCGTACGGATCGATCTGATCCGGCCGATTCGCACGGACAGAACAGGAGTTTTTGCGGGGACAAGATGGTCGGCGTGGTTGCCGCCTACCGAGCGCGATCCGGACATGGCGCCGGACGAGCTGTTCCAGCCCGGGAGCCTCGACCATCTGGTCGCCGGCAACTCGTGCCGTCTCCTCGACTCCAGACGGACGCCCTTGCGCGTGCTCGCCGTCCGCCCGGACGTTGGGTTCTTCGACGTCGAGGTTCTCGCCTTCGAGGACCAGGGAGCCCGATGGGAGCTGCCGCTCGAGTGGGCGGAACGGCTTCAGTTCCCGCTCGACGGCGCGATCGCGCCGCCGGCGGACGTCGCCCGACTCCACGAGGCATTGCAGCGCTTCGAACAACTCATCGGCATCGACGTCGACCGGGTGGTGCGGGAGGAGACGATGCGCCGCCTCGATGACGAGCGGTCGCAAGCACGCGCCTGGCTCGACAGCGTCGAATCACCGTGGGGTTCGCGCTCGCGCCACCTCGATCTGGAGGCGCCGCGCGGCGACCCGTTGCTGATCGCCGATCTCGACGCCTATCTCGAACGACGTGGGCTCGCCGACTTCGACCGCCGCTTCGCCCGCGTCTACGTGTCGAACCCGAGCTCCGGTGACCTCGTCAAAGGCCACGCCATCGTCGCCGCCGAGCTCGGACTGGCGCCGTACCACGGGCCGATCCTGCGCGACCCCGACGCACTGCGCGGCGAGCTCTCACCCGAGCGGCGGACGGCGCACCTCCTGGCGAGGCTCGCCTACGTGTCCAGCGCGTTCCAGGCGGCCGGGCACGATCAGGTCGTCGTCCATCGCGGCATGTCGTTCGAGCACGCCGTGGACTGGCGACCGACGGGAACATTCGTGTCGGCGACGTTCTCCCTCGACATCGCCACGTCGCAATCCGCCCTCGGCCCGAACCGCACCGCCGGCGTGCTGTTGCATCGAGCGCGTTCCGGCCGCCCGGCTGTTCATGTCGCACCACGAGACGGGTGCGATGAACGACCGGTTCCAGGAGGCCGAGGCGGTGCTCCTGGCCGATCCCAGCGCGCTGTTCTGACTGTCCCGTTCTCACGGACAGATGCGGGCACCGAGCTGCATCAGGCGTCCGAGGTCGTCGGCGTTGCGCCATGTCTCGGCGATCAGGCCGTCGGCGATGCGGTGCGTGAACGTCGCGGTGAAGCGCTGCGTGACGCCGGCTGCGGGCACGCCGAGGAACTCGTCCTGCTCACACGTGTTGATCGCTCGCACGACGACGCGGTCGCCCTCGGCGATGACGTCCTCGATGCCCCAGCTCTGTGTGATGTGGCCGAACGTCGAGAACAGCAAGCGCAGCCCCTCCTGCCCGGCAGGCAGGTTGGGCGGGCCGCCGTACATCTTCCAGTCCGGCGTGATCCGCTCACAGAGCCGGTCGAGGTCGTGGGCCCCGACCAGCTCGAGGAATTCGACGGCGAGCGCCTTGTTCCGTTGGATCGTGGTGTCGTGAATGGTGGTCATTGGATCTCCTCTTGTGGTGCGTCGGCGTTGAGGTGGCCGAACAGCTCGTCGCCGCGTCCGCGCCCGCCGGCTGACGGAACGATGCTGCGAATCGTCAGCCACGCCGTGGAGCGGCGATGCTGGGGGTAGACGCCTCGGTACTGGACGTCGATGGTGATGGGCGTCGTCGCCTGCCCGCGGACGGCGGTCCCATGGAGGAGCCAGGTTCCGCTCGCATCGGCGCTGTCCAGGACTGCGTTGACGGTGAGCGCGGTGTCGGCGAGCTCGGGATCGAGCGGTGTCACGGTGAGCGACAGCGTCGATCGCCGCGGGTCCTCGTCGACCAGGAGCGCTCCGGTGGCGAAGGCGGGGCGCCTGCGTCGGCGCCAGCCCGTCGTGCGCAACTCGACGGGCTGGCGACCGCTGATCGTCCAGCGGCCGGGGGACAGGAGCTCGACGTCGTCGAGCAGGCGGATCAGGTCGGTGGTGATCATGGCGAAGTCCTCATTCGGCGAAGTCGTATGGGCGGAGGAAGGCGGCAGGACGGCGGTCGTCGTCGAAGGCCGGGTCAGTCGGCACGAGCCCGCCGCTCGCGTCGTCGAAGTGCACGTTCAGTTCTGGACCGAGCCCGATGGCGCGGTCGTTGAGCTCGTCGGCCCCGAGCCGATCCGCCCACCGGCCAACGTCGATGCGGTCCAGCAGTGCCCCGAGCGCGGTCAACGTCTCAGCGGGCGTGTAGGTGCAGTGTCCGGCCCGCTCGGTGAAGATCTGGCGCAACAGCCGTCGCTCGCCGGCCCGCTTGACGGTCTCGGCATACGCCTGCTCATGCTCCACGACCGCGAGCTGGTCGCCGTTCGTGTGCAGCGTCAGCATCGGATCGCGCAGCTCGCCGTCGAACACGGCGAACTGCTCGACGTACGCGACGGCGCCGGGATCGGCGGCGATGCGGGGCGCCGCGGCGAGCGTGTCGAGATCGTCACGCACGTCGAGGCCGGCCTGGCGGTAGAGGTCGATCACTTCGCGGCGGCTCGACGAGTCACGCAGGAGGCGGCCGTAGTCGACGTCGATGTTCGACGACGGGTTGCCACCGGCGCGTGCCTCCACGTCGGCACGCAGCGCGAGTCCGAACAGCACGATCGTCTGGAAGTGCTCGAACTGGGCGGCCTGCTGCGTGGCGACGTCGTCGGGATCCGGCCGTGGGTTGTCGGCGCCGATCCAGCCAGGGATGTCGGCAACCGCCGCGGCAAGCGCGATCCGGGCCCGTCCGGCTGGCGTCTGCTGGGCGGTCGCCAACGCCTGGCTCAACGTGTCGATGTCGGTGAACGGGTCCGTGATGTGGACCAGGTCGATGCCCGCGTCAGGGGCGAGCAACGTGCGCAGCGTGAACAGGCTGTCGAGGTACGTGTTCCACACCCCGATGCCGCCGGCCATCACCCCGCACATCGCCATTCCGCCGTCGAAGCGGTCGGCGTGACGCTCGAGGAGGGCGCCCGTCACGAGGCCGCCGAGCGAGCTGCCCCAGGCGACGGTCCGCGACGGCTGTCCGACCTCGTCGGCGAACACGTCGAGCAGCTCGACCTGGTCGGCGAGCGCATCCTCGACGGCCCAACCCGTCGTGGCGAACGACGAGCCCGCCAACGCGTAGCCGTCGTCCAGCAGCGCACCGCCGGTGAGCGGGTCCGGCGAGTCGACGGCGGGGTTCTCCTGGCCCGGCGGGACGAGCCCGTGGCTGTACAGCAGCAACGTGCCGTTCCAATCGTCGGGAACCCGGATCACCCAACTCGCCCCGTCGGCGAACGTGCCGGTGAAGGTTCCCGATGGCGTGGGCGATGCGGCGCCGGCGGACGTGGTCAGAGCGGCCGGCACGAGCGCGCCGGTGGCGAGCGTCACAGCAACGAGCCGGCGCACGAATGGTGTGGGGGTCATGCCCACAAGCTGCGCAAACCGTGGACCTGATGTCCTGAGTAGGCACTACTCATCGGCCGCCGCACGCATTGTCAGGGCGGGCGCAGCCGGTCGTCAGCTATCGTTCAGAACACGGGGGAGCAGCTCACACCACGGAGCGCCTACGGGCGCAACGAGGAGGTTGCCGAATGAGCCAACGCCACCGCCCGGTCGACGGGACGTTGCCGCCGAAGGAGGAGCTGCGGGCTCAAGCCCACGGCGAGCGGCATCGCATCCACGCCGAGTTGCAGGACGTTGCCAACCAGGTCAGCGCCGGTCTGGACCCCGTTGACGTGCAGGAGCCAGGGGCCCGCTGGAAGCCCGGGCATCGACGCGATGCGGACGTCGCTCGAGAGCTCGACGCCAAGCGCAAGCGGCCGCTGCGCCATTGGAAGATGAAGATGTGGAAGCGCCGGACCGCCCGCCGTCAGGCGCGGGCCGAGGCCGTCCGCCTCGCCGGCGAGTCGTAGCTTCCTCGAACCGTCGCGGTCAGAGCCAGGCGCGCGTCAGCTCGGCGCGGCGATCGTGCCATTCCTCGAGGGTGAACCCGTAGCGCACGTGGTCTTCCCACACGCCGTCGATCTCGAGGTACCGCTCAGCGAGGCCTTCCTCGCGCAGCCCGAGCTTCTCCATCACACGCCGGCTGTTGGAGTTGCGCGGGACGATGCAGATCTCCAGCCGATGAAGCTCGAGCCGTTCGAAGGCGAAGCCGGCGAGCACGACGACGCTCTCGGCGATCAGTCCTTGCCCGGCGCGCGCTTGGTCGATCCAATACCCGACGGTGCCGGACTGCATCGCGCCGCGCAGCACGTGGTTGAGGTTGACCTCGCCGGCGAGGTGCTGGTCGACGAACACGCCGAAGCCGTAGGCCAGTCCCCCCGAAGCATCGCGGTCGCGGGCCGCGCACCGGGCGGCGAACGCGTCGCGATTGACAGTCGGATCGAGTTGTGCCGGCGGCCGCCGCGGCTCCCACGGTGTGAGCCACCGCTCGTTGCGGCGGCGAACCTCGCTCCACTCCGGGAAGTCCTGCATGGCGAGTGGCCGCAACAAGACGCGCCGGCCATAGAGGCGCAGGGGCACCGGGAGCTGAGCGCTGGCCGACGGGTGCCGCATGTCATCCCACCTGCACCGAGGGTTCGCCGACGCTGACACGTTCCAGACGCAGCCGCCGCATCAGCGCAAGCACGACGCAGCACGTTGCCACGACGGTGTCGACCCTGGCCGGATCGAGTCCCGGGTTCGCCAACCGCTGAGCACGGGTCTCGGTCGCGAGCAGACGGAAGACGTCCTCCGCGGCATCGCGCTCCAGGGTCGCCGGCGACGTCTCGACGGGTCCGCCCCGCTCCACGACCACGAGGTGCCAGGGCTCCTCGCCGATCACGTAGACGATCTCCGCGTTGAGCACGTCGGGATCGGCGCGCAGCAGGTCGTCGAGGTGGTCGGCAACGATCCCGAGCGCGTTCGTCAGCTGGGCCGGGCCTGGCGGGTCGCTGCCGGCCAGCTCGTTGGCGACGAGCGTCGCCGGGCCGACGGCAACCGTCGTGTCGGTGCCGGCGTGGTGGAACGTGGTGGTGGCAGGTTCGATCAGCACCTGCAGCTCGAGCTGCTCGGCGATCCAGCGCCCAACCGGGTCGTCACCGCCGGCGAGGTGCCAGGCGTAGTGGGCGTGCAGGCACTTGACGCCTTGGCGCGTTCCGCCCACCCCGCCCGCCGGCTGCAGCCCGCCAGGTGTGGCCTGCCCGTCGCGCTCGGTGGCGTAGCGCCGGTGCGCGTCGGCGAGGGCCACGGGATCCACCTCCGCCTCGGCTCGTCGCACGCCACCGGCGGCTTCCAGGCGGCTCACGGCCTGCACCTCGCGCCGGCCGACCAGCCAGTAGCGCGTCGGCATGGGCGTGCCGTCATCGAGATGTGGTGCGTTGCGGATGACGACCGGCGCCCCGGCTTCGTCGCGGACCACGACATCGAACGCGCCCGATGGCTCACGGCCGAGCAGCTCTTGTACGGCAGCCCGATCGACCTCGTCGGCGCCCATCGTCTCAAGTATCGGGGAGCGTTGCGGTTGTTCAGCGCCGGCGACGGACCACGAGGATCGCGACGAGCAGCACGACGACGATCGGGATCAGTCGTTTGAGGATCGCCGGTCCGGCGACGCCGGCGAGATCGACCGGCTCGCTGGCAGGACTGTCGACCTTGCGGACCTTGGGCTCGGCGACGGGCGCCGCGGCCGGGCCCTGGTCGGCAGCGCGTGCGGGTGTCTTCCTCGCCGCTGCTCTGTCCGTTGTCGCCGTTGGGAGAGCCGGCATTTTCCTGCTGCTGCTGGCGGCGACGTGTCCGTGGCCTCGGCCGCGGCGTCGCTGGACGATGCCGCTTCCTCGGGCGGAGCGTCGAGCATCGTGTTCAAGTTCCCGGCGAACTGCGCCATCATCTTCTTCGAGACGTCGCCGATGATGCCGCGTCCGAACTGGGCGACCTTGCCGGTGATGTGCAGATCGGTCGTCACCACCACGCGAGTGCTGGTCGGCGACAGGCTCTCCGCGTGCGCGGCGATCTCCGCCGATGCATTGCCGCGCCCACCCGTGTCGCGACCCTTCTGCCTTGAGGACCGCCCGATGTGCCTCATCGTCACGCTGCAGGAAGTTCGCCTGGCCCTTGAACTGGGGCGTGATGGACCCGAGCTTGATCTTCACGATGCCGCGATAGGTCTCGCCCTCGATCTCCTGGAGCTGCGCGCCAGGCAGGCATGGAGCGATGCGCTCCACGTCCGTGATGACTGCCCAGGCCTCATCGATGGGGCGATTCACGGTGAACTCGTTGACGAGTTGTTCTGCCATCGCCGGAGGTCCTCCACGGTGTCGATGTCGATCGGTGAACCATCGCACGGTACTGCAGTGACCAGATCTGGTCGAAGACGCAGCAGCACCCGGGCACCTTCGTCACCGTCGGTCGGGAGCAGGTCCCAGACGTCGTGGCGCAGGCGGACCGGGTGGCCTCGGCCGTCGCCGTACGACGCCATGACGATCGGACCATCAGCGGCGGCCACCGCACGCCACGCGTCGACGGTCACGAACGGCTGATCGCCCAGCCCGACGACGACGGCACTGGCTCCGAGGTCCTTGGCCGCCGCGATGCCGGCGTGCAGAGAGGTCGCCTGGCCGTCGGCCCATCGGTCGTTGACGACGTGCACGACGGACGGATGCAACGTCGTGCGGATCTGCCCGGCCGTCACGACGACCACGGGACCGACCGCCGCAGCGAGGGCGGTGCCAACGGCTCGATCGAGGATGCTGCGCCCGTCGACGGGCGCATCGAGCTTGTGGCCGGGTCCGCGGAAACGGGTGCCTGCGCCGGCCGCCAAGAGCACTGCGATGGTCTTCGACGCCGTGCTCATCTGCCCAGCTTGCCTGGCCTGCACATGACGTTGAGATGACGGAATTGCAACGGAACGGTGTCGATAACGTTGTTTGTTGCGATTCGATGACGGTAGGGTCCCGGCCCCAATGTCCCCGATCTCGAACTCGCGCGCGGTACTGCGCCGCATTCTCATCTCCATCGCCCTCTCCGGAACGGCCGTCGCAGGGGTCGGTTCGACCGCCCTCGCCGCCCCGTCGCCAACCGCGATTTCGGGCGATCCGCACTCGCCGGCAGTCATCGAGCAGGCCAACGTCGCGCTGGAGGCCCACGACGTCTTCAGCTACACGGGCACGCCCGACGCGTTCGTCGGCTACCTCGGCGCCCGCAACGCGACGGCCGATGTGGTCGCCGTCGAGCTGGGACTCGACCCGGTGGCGCTGCGGGACGCGTGGGCGCGGGCCGACCTGCCGCATCAGAAGGCCGTGCTGGCCGCGCTGACGCAGATCAGTGCGCCGTACGTCAAGAACACCTCGGACCCGAACGTCGGGTTCGACTGCTCGGGCCTCACCGCCTACGCATGGGGGCGGGCCGGGGTGGAGCTGAGCCGCCAGAGCAGCGCCCAGATCAACGCCGCCCGCTCGATCGATCAGTCCGAGGCGTTCGCCGGGGACCTCGCTCAGTACCCCGGGCACGTGATGATGTACCTCGGTGTCGGCGACGCCATCGTTCACGCCGCCAATCACGAGAAGGACATCGCGATCGGCTTCCTCAGCAGAGACGTGAGGTTCGGCGACCCCACCGGCTGAGGCATTCTGTCCGTAGGTATCGCCTCACAACGAGCGATTGCTACGGACAGAACCGTGGATGGGGCCCGCGCCGTCCTTCAGCGAGGGAGCGTGCCGGCCTGTCCGGGTGGCGATGATCTCGGCACAGATCGAGATCGCCGTCTCCTCCGGCGTGCGAGCCCCGAGATCGAGGCCGATCGGCGACATCAGCCGATCGAGCTCCTCCGGCCGAACGCCGGCCTCGACGAGGCGCTCCAAGCGCTTCTCGTGCGTCGTGCGGCTGCCCATCACCCCGATGTAGCCGACTTCGCTGGCGACGGCTCCCTGCACGGCCGGCACATCGAACTTCGGGTCGTGGGTGAGGATGCACACCGCGTCGCGCGGCCCCAGTGATGCACCGCGGCGCTCGAACAGCGCCATCGGCCACGACACGACGACCTCGTCGGCCATCGGGAAGCGCCGGCGGGTGGCGAACACCTCGCGGGCGTCGCACACGGTGACGCGGTAGCCCAGCACCTTGGCCACCTTCGCCAGCGCCGCCGTGAAGTCCACCGCGCCGAAGATCCACATCTGCGGAGGCGGCGCGTACGACTCGACGAACACGCGCACGATCGGGGAGTCCTCGAGGTCCTCCGGGGTCGTCTGGCCCTGCGGGCCATAGTGACGGACGCCTGACCGGGCGGCCTCCAACTCGGCCAAGGCATCGCGGGCGACGACGCGGTCGAGGTCCGAGTCGCCGAGCGTTCCGAGCGGCTCCTCGCCCGGCGCGACGAGCAGCTTGGCGCCGGGATGGGCGCCATCGATGACCGTCGCCAGCGCGACGGGGCGCTCGGCGCGCAGGTGGTCACGCAGCTGTTCGAAGATCACGTCACCAGTCGAGGGGCTCGATGAACAGGCGGATGGTGCCACCGCACGTCAGCCCGACGGCGAACGCCTCGTCGTCGCTGTACCCGAACGTGACGATGCGCGGTTCGGCCTCACCGGCAAGGATCGCCAACGCCTCGGTCACGACGGCGCCCTCGACGCAACCGCCGCTCACGCTGCCGGCGACCTCACCCTTCTCGTTGACCGCCATCGCCGCGCCGGGGCCCCGAGGACCAGAGCCCTCGACGTCGACGACGCGCGCCGAGCGCGACGCGTGATCCCTCGCTGCGCCACCGGTCCAGGTCGTCGAGGATCTCCCGCATCGTCAGCTCCGTTTCACTCCTCGTCGAGCACGTCGGCCAGCCGCTCCAGCGAGGCGAGCGAGTGGCCCTCGACGAAGCGATCAACGTAGGGCAGGGCAGCTGCCATCCCACGCGCCAGCGGTGCGTACCCCGGCGACACCTTCAACGGGTTGACCCACACGATGCGGTAGGCAACGCGCCCGAGGCGCTCCATCTCCTCGGCGAGCTGACGCGGGTCGCCGCGGTCCCAGCCGTCGGAGAGGATGACGACGACCGCGCCGCGGGCCATGCCCCGCACCCCCCATTCGGCGTTGAAACGGCGCAGACCGTCACCGAGGCGGGTGCCTCCCGACCAGTCGATGACCTGTCCGGCCGCCTGCTGGACGGCGCGATCAGGGTCACGCGTGCTCAGCTCCCGGGTGATCCGCGTCAGTCGAGTACCGAGCGCGAACGCCTCGACGCGGCGGCGTCCGGCGACCGCGGCCTGCACGAAGCGCAGCAGTGCCCGCGCGTACGGCTCCATCGATCCGCTGACGTCGAGCAGCAGCACGAGGCGACGGTGACGGGTGGCGGGCTTGCGGAAATGGCGGCGCATCGGGACGCCCTCCGTGCGCAGCGCCGCCCGCACAGTCCGTCGCAGGTCTGGGCGGGAGGTGCGCCGTGACGCCCGCTCGAGGCGCAGCGACCGGCGCGGCGAGCCGGTCAGCCGGAGCCGGCTCATCAGGTGATGGGCCTCCGCCAGCTCGGCGTCGTCGTAGTCGGCGAAGTCCTTGTGCCGCAGGACCTCCGTCGTGCTGAAGCGCAACTCGACAACGGGGTCGTCACTCGCCTCCGCATCGTCCGGGCTGTCGCCCTGGTCGTCGTCGTCGACAGCGAGCGTCACGGTCTGCGGCTCCGGCTCCTCGAAGGCGTCGAACGACGGCAGAGCGCCGTCCCAGAAGACCGCGAAGGCGCGATCGAACACGCCGGCGTCCTCGGGACGCCGCACGAGGGTGGCTCGACCAGCCCAATAGACGTCGTTGCGGTCCGTCAGCCCGACGGCGCCGAGGGCCTTGGTGAACGCGATCACGGTGCTCGCCGGAACGACGAGGCCGGCGCCGCGCAGCACGCGCGCAAACGCCACGGCAATGACTTCGGCTCGGTTCGGCGCCTCGACGGTCACGCTGACCCCTTGCCCTCGACGTCAGCGCGTGTGGGCGCTGCGCTCGAAGGCGTGCTTCACGATGTCGGCAACTCCGTGCTGGTCGACGCGCTGGTGATCCTCGCGGTACTTGAGCACGGTGCCGAGCGTCGCGTCGACGGACTGCTCGTCGAGCCGCTCGACCCCCAGGCGGGCGAGCGCAGTGGCCCAGTCGATGGTCTCGGCGACGCCGGGTGGCTTGTACAGCGTCAAGTTGCGCAGCGCCTCGACGGCGGCGGCCACCTGACGGGCCAACGGCGCTCCGACCTCGGGTGCACGGAGGCGGACGATCGCCACCTCCCGCTCGAAGTCAGGATGCTCCACCCAGTGGTAGAGGCAGCGCCGCTTGAGTGCGTCGTGCACATCGCGTGTCCGGTTGCTGGTCAGCACGACGATCGGCGGTTCCTCGGCGCTGAAGACACCGAGCTCGGGCACCGTGATCTGCCAGTCCGACAGCACCTCCAGCAGGTAGGCCTCGAACTCATCATCGGCGCGGTCGATCTCGTCGACGAGCAGCACCGGCGGCGGACCTTCCCGTGGCTCGATCGCCCGCAGCAGCGCCCGCTTGACGAGGAAGCGCTCCTGGTACAGCTCGGCCTCGAGCGCGTCGGTGGAACGGCCCGCCGACTCTCCGCTCGCCTCGGAGGCACGGAGGTGCAGGAGCTGGCGGCCGTAGTCCCAGTCGTAGACCGCCTGCGCCGCATCGATGCCCTCGTAGCACTGGAGGCGGATCAGCTCGCCACCGGTCCACGACGACAGCACCTTGGCCACCTCGGTCTTGCCGACGCCGGCCTCACCCTCGAGCAGGAGCGGACGCTGGAGGGAAAGCGTGAGGAACACGGCAGTCGCCAACCCCTCGTCGGGCAGGTAGCCGTGCGCGGTGAGCGCCGCGGCGACCTCCCCGGCATCTCGGGGCAAGGTAGGCCGCGGCGCCGTCACTTGGTCGAGGCTACTGAGAGAGCACCAGCTCGAACTTGTCGACGCCGTCGTCGGTGTGCTCGTCACCATCGCGGGCGCGCGCCGGCAAGAAGCGCCAGGCGACGAGCGCGCCGAGCAGGACGACGCCGAACGACACCCACGACCCTGCCTGCCAGCCGTCGATGAATGCGCTGTCGACCGCGCTGCTCACGAACGCCTCGGCCTGCGGGCCGGCCGTGGCACCGGCCTGGTGGGCGACCTCCGTGGCGGCGCCGACCGAGTCCTGGGCGATCCCCACCGCGTCGGCCGGCACCGGCGACCCGAACAAGGCGTCGCCGAGTCGCGAGGCGTACACCGTGGAGAACACGCTGCCGACGATCGCTACGCCGAGCACACCGCCGAGCTCGCGCGCCGTGTCGTTGACGGCGGAGCCGACACCCGCCTTGGCCGGCGGGAGGGCGCCCATGATCGCTTCCGTCGCCGGCGCCTGGACGAGGCCCAGGCCGCCACCCAGGAACAGCATCGATACGACGATGATGGAGTACGGCGTGTCCACCGCTGCCGTCGTGGCGGCGATGGCGAACCCGCCGGCCATCGACACGAGCCCAGCCGTCACGACGGCCTTGGTCCCGATGCGCTCGGCCAGCTTGGCGGCGAGCGGTGCCGTCGACGCCGTGAACACGGCGAAGGGGACGGTGCGGATGCCGGCTTCCAGCGCGCCGTATCCGCGCACGAACTGGAAGTACTGCGTGACGACGAAGACGAAGCCGAAGAGGGCGAAGAAGGCGAACGTCACGGCCACGCTGCCGGCGGTGAAGCGCAGGTTGGTGAACACCGAGACGTCGAGCATCGGGTGGTCGATGCGGCGTTCCCACCACACGAAGCCGGCGAGGAGGAAGGCAGCGAGTCCGAAGGCGAGCACGCTTGTTGTCGACAGCCAGCCGTGCACCGGGCCTTCGATGACGGCCCACACGAGCGCGGTGATGCCGGCGATGGAGGCCAGCGTTCCGACTGGATCGAATCGGGCGATCGTGGTGTCCCGCGACGTGGGCACGACCCGCGCGATGGCGACCAGTGCGACCGCGATCACCGGCACGTTGATCATGAGCACGGACCCCCACCAGAAGTGCTCGAGCAGCCAGCCGCCCGTCACCGGACCGAGCGCCACGGCGACGCCCGACGTGGCTGCCCAGATGGCGATGGCGATGGCCCGCTCCTTGGGTGCCCGGAAGACGTTGACGAGGATGGCCAGGGTCGCCGGGAACATCAGCGCCGCGCCGACGCCCATCAGCGCGCGCCAGATGATGAGCTCCCCGGCGCTGCCGGAGAACGCGGCGAACCCGGAGAACACGGCGAACAGTACGAGGCCGATCTGCATGACGCCCTTGCGTCCGAAGCGGTCGCCGATGCTGCCGGCGGCCATCAGCAGCCCGGCGAACACCAGCACGTAGGAGTCGACGATCCACTGCAGTTCGCTCGTCGAGGCATCGAGCTCGCGGGCCAACGTCGGCAGCGCGACGTTGATGATCGTGCCGTCGAGGACGACGACGAACACGGAGGCGCACAGGACGGCGAGGACGATCCAGCGACTCCTGGTCGCACCAGCTGGTGCCCCAGCGATCGTGGCGGCGGCTGACATGGATCCTCCCGTCGGTCGGGTTGATAACGCTGTAATGACAGTGCTATCACGACCTGGTATCGTTGACCACATGACGGTTGGCACACCAACCCTGCGCTCGATCGACGAGACCGGCCGCGCCCTGTTGACCGCCGCCCACGACCTTCTGGCGAGCGACGGCCCGACGGCGTTGACGGTGCGCCGGATCGCCGGCGCCGCCGGCGTCAGCACGATGAACGTCTACTCGCGCTTCGGCGGCAAGGACGGCGTGCTCGACGAGCTCTTCGCCGAAGGGTTCCGCCGCCTCGGCGAGCGGATGGAGGAGACACCCTCGACCGACGACTCCGTCGCCGACCTCGGAAGCTGCGGCGCGGCCTACCGCGACTTCGCCCGTGAGAACCCGACGTACTACTCGTTGATGTTCGACCGGGTGGTGCCCGACTACGAGCCGTCTGCGGCGGCCAAGGAGGTCGCCCACGCCACGCTCGGCCACCTCGCCTCTCGCGTCGAACGGGCGATGGAGCGTGGAGTGATCGTTCGTCGCGACCCGTTCCACGTGGCGCTGGCGTTGTGGGCCTGCCAGCACGGACTCGTCAGCCTCGCCGCCCGCACCCAGGACGTCGAGCTGTTCGACTGGGACGTCGTGGCTCCGCTCGGCAGCGCAGCGATGGTGCGCGGCTTCGCTACCGCAGATGCCTGACGAGCCCGAGCGGGTCGAGGTGCGCGTGGTCGCGCCGGACGCGCGATCCGTCCGACTCGTCGAGCTCGACCCTGCCACGGGGGCGGTCCAGGAGTCCGGCGTGCTCCTGCAACGCGACGGTGACTCGTGGATCGGCACCGTCTTCGAGGGCGCCGTGTACGGGCTCATCGCCGATGGCGATGGCGCGAGGTTCGACCCGTCGAAGGTGCTCCTCGACCCCCAGGCGCTCGAGGTGTGGTTCTCGGCGGACCATGACCGCTGGCTGGCAGCGGAGCGCGGTGCGTCGAACGCCGGCCGCGGACCGATGGCCGTCGCGCGCCGGACGCCGCCTGCCCGTCCATCCCACCGATCGTCGCGACCGCCCGTCGTCTACGAGCTGCACGTGCGGGGCATGACGAGGCGAGCCGGAGGGCCGCATCCCGGAACGTTGAGAGGGCTCGTCGAGCAGCTCCCGCGGCTGGCCGCGCTGGGCGTCACGGTGATCGAGTTGCTCCCCGTCCATCAGAACGATCCGGCCGAGGGCAGCTACTGGGGCTACATGCCGCTGGCGTTCGCGGCTGTCCAGCGCGACTACTCGGTGAATGGTGACGCCGCCGCAGAGCTGGCGGCGTTCGTGGCCGCGGCGCACGACCACGACATCGAGGTGTGGCTCGACGTCGTCTTCAACCACACGACCGAGGTCGATGCCGCGGGCCCGACCTACGCCTTTCGCGGCCTGTCCGACGGCAGCTACTACCGGCTGCGCGACGACGGGTCGTACATCGAGACGACCGGCTGCGGCAACGATGTCGATGCCGAGTCGCCAGTCGTGCAAGACCTCGTGCTGTGGTCGCTCGAACGTCTGGCCGATGTCGGCATCGACGGGTTCCGGTTCGATCTGGCCGTCGTGCTCGGCCGCAGCGCGACGCTCGTCGAGCGGATCGAGCGCCTGGCGCACGAGCGTGGGCTGACGCTCGTCGCCGAACCGTGGGACGCCGCCGGCGACTACCAGCTCGGCGGGGCGTGGCCGGGGCGCGGGTGGTTGCAGTGGAACGACCGCTTCCGGGAGGACGCCCGCGGGTTCCTGCGCGGCGAGCCCGGGATGCTGGGGGCGCTGCGCCAACGCGTGCAGGGCAGTCCGGACCTCTTCGACACCCCCATGGAGAGCGTCAACTTCGTCGCCTGCCACGACGGCTTCACGCTCTACGACGTCGTCGCCTACGACCACAAGCACAACGAGGACAACGGGTGGAGCGGGGCCGACGGCGCGAGCGAGAACCGCTCGTGGAACTGCGGCTGGGAGGGCGACGACGGGGTGCCCGACGAGGTGTTGGCGCTGCGCCGGCGCCAGCTGCGCAACGCGTGGTGCCTGCTGGCGCTGTCGCACGGCGTGCCGATGGCCGGGATGGGCGACGAGCTCGGCCGCACGCAAGGCGGCAACAACAACGCTTACAACCAGGACAACGAGACGTCGTGGGTCGACTGGGATCGAGCGATCGAGTTCGCCGACCTGGAGCGCTTCGTCAGCGCCCTCGTCGCTGTGCGCGCCCGCCACCCGGTCCTCGCCCAGCCGACGTTCTGGGGCGACGCCGTGCGCTTCAGCGAGCCGGACGCCGAGGGTCGAGCCTTGACCTGGCAGGTCGGCGATCTCTACGTGCTGGCCAACGCCTGGTGGGAGCCCGTGGACGTCGCGCTCGAGGAGCCAGGGCCGTGGCGCCGCATCGTCGACACGTCGCTGGAGCCCCCGGAGGACATCGTCGACCAGTCATCCGGTGCTCGCGTCGGAACGTCGTACCGCGTGGCGGCCCGCACCACGGTCGTGCTCGAACGGCTGGATTGACTGCCCGCAGCTGCTTCCTGCGTCATGCGCCGAGCCACACGTCGACGACGTCCAGTTTCTGGAGCGGTGGGTCGGGCGGCATGTGAGTGAAACCGGCGTCCCGCAGCACGGTGTGCACGGCCGGCTCGACGCGCTCGTCGTGGAAGCGCTGCCAATCGTCGGCGGAGTCCCACACGCCGATGTGGCGCAGACCGTTGTCGGTGTGGACGACGAGCTGGGCGACGAGCCCCGCCGGCCGCGCCTCGCCGATGAGGGCTTTGACGGCCCGATACATGTCCTCGCTGGCGGGCACGTCGTAGAAGAAGGCATAGGTCATGGGATCCTCGCTCTCGCTCGAATAATTGGGTAGAGTTATCTCTAACCGATAGAGGAGCATCTACTCAATGTCGTCGCCTGTCAACCCCCGACGTCCCTACGACTCGGCTCGGCGACGCGAGCAGGCCCGCAATACGCGTCTGGCGGTGATCGATGGTGCCCGGCGACTGTTCCTCGAGCGCGGCTTCGCGGCGACGACGATGCCGGCGGTCGCTGGTGAGGCAGCGGTCTCGGTGCAGACCGTCTACAAGGTGTTCGGGACGAAGGCCCGGTTGGCCAAGGCGGTCTTCGACGTGTCGATGGCCGGCGATGATGAGCCGGAGACGATGCTGGAGCGCCCGTCGCTCGCCCGAGTCCGCGACGAGCCCGAGCCACGCGCCATGTTCCAGCGCTACGGCGAGTTCCTTGCCGACGTGGCCCCGCGCCACGTTCCCATCCAGCTGGTGATCCGTGACGCCGCGGGCAGCGATCCCGAGGCGCGCGCCGTCTGGGACGAGCTCCAGGCGGAGCGCCTCCATGGCATGTCGATGTTCGCCCGGGCACTTCACGAACGTGGCCACCTGCGTCCCGGCATCTCGGCGGCGACAGCCCGTGACGTGCTGTGGACGTACAACTCGGCGGAGATGTTCGAGCTGCTCGTCCTCCAACGCGGTTGGCCGCCCAGGCGCTACGGGCGCTGGATCGCCGACGCGTTGATTGCCGCGCTTGTCGATCACGCATGACGATCCGGCAGGCTGGTCGCATGGGCGAGAGGTACACCCACGGCCACCACGAGTCCGTGCTGCGCAGCCACCTTTGGAGGACGGCCGAGAACTCGGCTGGCCATCTGCTGCCACACCTCCGGTCCGGACAGGACCTGCTCGACGTCGGGTGCGGGCCCGGCACGATCACTCGTGACCTCGCCCGGCGCGTCGCCCCTGGGCGGGTTGTCGGGATCGACTCGTCGGCCGAGGTCATCGCGCAGGCCGCGCAGGAGGGTGGTGCCGAGTTCGCCGTTGGTGACGCGTATCGCTTGGATCTGGGCGACGAATCCTTCGACGTCGTGCACGTCCACCAGGTCATGCATCACCTGACCGATCCGGTCCGCGCCCTCACGGAGCTGCGGCGCGTGTTGCGGCGTGGCGGCCTGCTCGCCGTGCGTGAGACCGACTACGGCGCGGTACTTCTGGGAGCCGGCCAGTGCCGGGTTGGACCGGTGGCTGGAGCTGTACCACCTCGTGACGGCGCGCAACGGCGCGGAGGCCGATGCCGGGCGTCACCTGCCGTCGTGGGTCCGCGAGGCTGGCTTCGACGAGCTCACCGTGTCGAGCTCGAACTGGACCTTTGCAGGTCCCGACCGGGCGTGGTGGGGTGAGTCATGGGCCGATCGCGTGCGGTTGTCGGCGTACGCCACCCAGGCCGTGGAGTACGGCTTGAGCACGCAGGCCGAGCTCGAGGAGCTCGCGACGGCGTGGCGCGAGTGGGCCGACGCTCCCGATGCCCTGTTCGTCGTCCCCCACGTCGAGGTACTCGCCCGAGCCTGAACCATCCGAGTGTTTGACGCCATCGGAGTGCTGAGGGCCTGGAAAATCGAGGTTCGACACTCGGATGGGCCCAAACACTCGGATGGATTGGGGTCAGCTATCGAAGCCGAGGCCGAGGCGGTCGAGCGTGCGCAGCCAGAGGTTGCGTTTGCCGGTGCGGTCCTCGCGGCCGAGGGACCAGCGCGTCGCTTGGATGCCGGCGTACCGGAACGGCTCTGGCGGGAACGGCAGCGGCTTGTCCTTGACGAAGCTGGTCGACGTGGCGACGCTGCGACGACCGTCGAGGAGGTCCAGCATCACGGCGGCGCCGAAACGAGTCGCCGCGACGCCGAGCCCGGTGTAGCCGACGGCGTACGCCACCCTGCCGCCCATGGCCGTGCCCCAGAAGACACAGAAGCGGCTGCACGTGTCGATCGCCCCGCCCCAGATGTGGCTGAAGCGGACGTCCTCGAGTTGCGGGAACGTCTCGAAGAAGTGCCGGCTCAGCGTCGCCCAGGTCTCCGGCCGGCTCTCCAACTCGCGTAACACGCGACCCCGCCAGTAGTAGACGGCGTCGTAGCCGCCCCACACGATCCGGTTGTCCTCGGTCAATCGGTAGTAGTGGAACTGGTTCGGGATGTCGGACAGCCCTTGACGGTTGCGCCAACCGATGCTCGACAGCTGGGACTCGGTGAGCGGCTCGGTGGCCATGCAGTAGTCGTAGACCGGGGCGATGTAGTGGCGGAGCCGGCGCAGCAGCGGCCTGAAGGCGTTCGTCCCGAGCGCCACGCGGGCCGCCCTCACATCGGCCAGCGGCGTGCGCACGAGTACACCGACGCCGTCGCGATCGAGGTCGGTGGCCCTCGTGTCCTCGTAGATCCGCACGCCGAGCTGCTCCGCCGCCGTCTTCAAGCCCCAGGCGAGCCTCGCCGGGTCGACCAACGCCGCCCGACCGATGCGCCACAGCCCACCGACGTACGTGGGGGAGTCGACCTCGGCCCGCATCGCCTGGCGGTCGAGCCAGCGGGCGTCTTGGCCGAGCCGCTGTAGCTGGATGGCGTCGTCGCGCAGCTCGTCGACGTAACTCGGTGCGTGTGCCCTCGTCGCCACGTCGATGACGCCGGTGCGCTCGAAGTCGCAGTCGATGGCGTAGTGGTGGATGGCGTTCTCGATGGCATCGAGGTTCTCGAGCCCGAGCTGCTCGAGCAGCTCGATCTCGTCGGGGAAGCGTTCCTGCCCGTTGGCGATGCCGTGGGTCAGGCTCGACTCCATGAAGCCGCCGTTGCGTCCGCTCGCCGCGGACCCGATCTCGGCGGCGTCGATGAGCACGACGTCGCGCGACGGATCGCGTTCTTTGGCGACGATCGCCGTCCACAGTCCCGTGTAGCCGCCACCGACCACGCACAGATCGCAGCTCTCGTTGCGCACGAGGGTTGGGTTGGACTCGGGCTGGTCGACGTCGTCGAACCAGTAGGGGAACAGGTCGGCGTCCGCGAACGCCTCGAGGTGCCTGCGATCAACGTCGTCGAGCACGTCACGATGCGGCGATCAGCCTTCGTCGCCGAGGGTGATGCCGCACTGCTCCTCTCCGTATGCATTGATGCGATCTTGGGCCTCGGTGGTCTCTGGCTCATCGAGGAGGGTGAGCGCCTCTTCGTCCAACTGCAGCACGTCGAAGTCCACCGCGGCCAGCGCGTCGACGAACTGGTCCGTCGCGTTCACCACGCGCTCGACGTCCTCGGCGATCTCCTCCGGCGCGGCCGCCGACCAGTCTTCGAACGTTCCCTGAATCAAGGTGAACGCCTCCTCGGTCTCCGCGGGAGTGGCCTCGCCGTCCTCCAGGGTGGGTGCCGCCTCGTCGGACGCCGCCTTGACGGCAGCGAGCGCATCGCAGTAGTCGCCCGCTGCCTCGCCGCCGCCGCCGTCGTCATCGTCGCCGCCGCACGACACGAGGAGCGCGGAGGCAGCGGCGAGGACGACGAGGGAGCGTTTCACGGGGCGGGAGTGTAGGTGTGGGTGCGACGATCACTCGTCGATCGTGATGCCGCATTGCTCCTGTCCGTAGGCGTCGAAGCGCTCGCCGGCCGCGTTGAACTCCTCGCTGTCCAGGCTGGCAACAAGCTCCTGATTGCCTTCGTCGAGCGCGAACACCTCGAGGTCGAAGTCATTGGCAGCGAAGGCGTCGACGAGCTCCCGGGTTGAAGACGCGATGAGCTCGGCATCGGCCTTGATCTCGTCGGGCGCGGCTGCGACGAGCGGATCAAGGGTCTCGTCGATGTCGGTGAAGGCCGTCTCCAGCTGCTCGGGCGTGGCGTCCTCACCAAAGGCGTCGAGCGCGTTCGACGAGGCCTTGAAATTGGCGAGCGCCTCGCAGTAGTCGCCGGCGGCCTCGCCACCGCCCTCGCTCGCCGCCACCACCACCATCGTCGTCGTCGCCGCCACACGACACGAGCAGGGCCGAGGCAGCGGCGACCAGGACCAGGCGGCGGCGCACGGGCCGGGAGTGTAGGTGGCGTCATCTACCGTGCCCGTATGGACTTGGGCATCCAGGGACGCAAGGCAGCCGTCGCCGCCGCGTCGAGCGGGCTCGGCCTGGCATCGGCCAAGGCGCTTGCCGCCGAGGGCGTGGAGGTCGCGATCTGCGGCCGCGAGCAGGCACGCATCGACGAGGCAGCAGCGGCCGTCGGGCACGGCTGCGTCGCACTCGTATGCGATGTCGGCAGTGCGAGCGGCGCAACTGCGTTCGTCGAGGAAGCGACCGAGGCGCTCGGCGGGCTGGACATCCTGGTCACGAACGCCGGAGGACCGCCACCGGGCAACTTCACGACGACGGACCTCGACGCCTATCCGACCGCCCTCGACCTCAACCTGATGTCAGTCGTCGCCATGTGCAAGGCGGCCGTACCCGCGATGCGCGCCGTCGGCTGGGGCCGCGTGGTGGCCATCACGTCGCTGGCGGTGCGCCAGCCGATCGCCGAGCTGATCCTCTCCAACACGGCTCGCGCCGGGGCGACGGGGTTCCTCAAGACGCTCGCCAAGGAAGTGGCAGGCGACGGCGTGACGGTCAACTCGCTACAGCCGGGACTCCACCGCACGAACCGGGTGACGGCGCTCTACGGCGCCGCCGCCGACGAGATGACGATGGGCTCGGCCGACGACTTCGGGACGATCGTCGCCTTCCTCTGCAGCCAGCAAGCGAAGTTCCTCACCGGCGCGCAGATCCACGTCGACGGCGGCACGTACCAAGCGTTGTTGTAGAGGCTCAGACGTTCGTCGATGCCTCGAGGGCGCGTCGGGTCAGGACCTTGGCGAGGTGGACGCGGTACTCCACGCTGGCGTTGAGGTCGGCCTGAGGGTCGGCCTCCGCGGCGGCTTGCTCAGCGGCCTCCTCGACCGACGCACCGCCCGCGAGCGCCGAAGCCACGCTCGTGGCCAGCACCGGCGTGGAAGCCATGTTGATGAGGGCGACCCCGGCGCCGCCGTTGCGCCGCCACGCGGCGACTCCGACGATCGCCCAGTCCTGGGCCCGCCGGTTGAACTTCTGGAAGCTCCATCCGGCGCCCTGCATCTTCGGCACGCGGATCTCTGTCAGGAGCTCATCCGGGGCGAGGGTCGAGGTGAGGAAGCTCTCGTAGAAGTCGGCTGCGGCGATCTCCCGGGTCCCGTTCGGGCCCTGGGCGACGTACGTCGCACCGAGCGCGAGCGTGGTCGCCGGAAGGTCGGACGCCGGATCGGCGTGGGCGATGGAGCCGCCGATCGTGCCGCGGTGACGCACCTGCGGATCGCCGACGTGGCTCGTCGCGTTGGCGAGCAGCGGGAGGTGCTCGGCGATCACGTCCGAGCGCTCCACGTCCGTGTGGCGCGTCAGCGCCCCGATGGCGATGTGGTCGCCGGCGTCACGGATGTACGACAGGTCGCGCAGGCGGCCGATGTCGACGAGCACTGACGGCTGGGCCAGGCGTAGCCGCATCAGCGGCAGCAGGCTGTGCCCGCCGGCGAGGAACTTGGCTTCTTCGCCGTGCTGGCCGATGAGCTGGACCGCCTCCTCGGCGGAGCCGGCGCGGACGTAGTCGAACTTGGCGGGGATCATGACGCTTCCCCTTCCCCTCCGGTGGTGGTTCTGGCGGTGGCGCCGGGATGGTCGCCGACGTCGGTTCCAGCGGTGTCGGTCGGTCCGTCCGCGCCATGGATGGCACTCCAGACGTTGAGCGGGCTGGCCGGCATCGGGACGTCGCGCACACCGAGCGCGGACAGCGCGTCGACGATGGCGTTGATCACCGCCGGGGCGGCACCGATCGTCCCGGCTTCGCCGATGCCTTTCACGCCGAGCTGGTTGGTCGGTGACGGCGTCACCGTGTGACCGAGCGTGATCGATGGCACGTCGCTCGCTGCAGGTACGAGGTACTCGGCCAGCGTGCTCGTCTTGAGGTTGCCGTGGGAGTCGTACACGGCTTCCTCGAACAACGCCTGCGCCAGCCCCTGCACGACCCCGCCGTGCACCTGGCCGTCGACGATCAATGGGTTGATCTGCACGCCGCAGTCGTCGACGGCGACGTACTTCTGCACGTCGACGCCGCCGGTCTCGGTGTCGACTTCGACGACGCACATGTGCGTGCCGAACGGCCACGAGAAGTTGGGCGGGTCGTAGGTCACCGCCGCCTCGAGGTTCGGCTCGAGACCCTCCGGGAGGTCGTGCGCCGTGAACGCCTCCCACGCGATGGCGGCTAGTGGGATCGTCTTGTCCGGCGAGCCCTTGACGGTGAAGGCGCCGCCGGCGTACTCGAGGTCGTCGGCGCTCGCCTCCAAGCGGTGGGCGGCGATCTGGGACGCCTTGTCGATCACCTTGTCGCAGGCCATAGCGATCGCCACGCCGCCGTTCGTCAGCGAGCGCGAACCGTACGTGTCCATGCCGAGCGGTGCCACGGCCGTGTCGCTGTGCAGCACGTCGACGTCATCAGGGCTGATGCCGAGCTTCTCGGCGACGATCATCGACCACGCCGTCTCGTGTCCTTGACCGTGCGGAGCGGTGCCCGTGACGACCTGCACCCTCGACGTCGGGAGGACGCGCACCGTCGCCGCCTCCCAGCCGCCGGCGGCGTAACTCAGCGACGCCAGCACGCGTGACGGGGCCAGGCCGCACATCTCGAAGTACGACGACACCCCGATGCCGAGCCGCTTCGTTGCGCCCTCGACGTTCTGCGTCTTCTGGCGCGCTCGGATCTCGTCGTACCCGGCGAGACGTGCAGCCTCGGTAGCTGCCGCGTGGTGATCGCCGGAGTCGTAGACGAGGCCGCTCCACGCCGTGTACGGGTACGAGGCCTTGGGGATGAAGTTGCGCCGCCGCAGTTCCAGCGGGTCGACACCGACCTTCGCCGCCAGCGCGTCCATCGCCCGCTCGATGGCATATGTCGCTTCCGGCCGCCCGGCGCCTCGGTAAGCGTCGGTTGGCGTCATCGTCGTGAACACGGACGTGCACTCCAGGTCGTAGGCCTGCGGCAGGTCGTAGACGCCGGCGTAGAGGAAGGCGCCGAGGATCGGGATGCCCGGTGTCACGAGCTGCAGGTAGCCGCCCATGTCGCAGAGCAGGCGGACCCGCACCGCGGTCAGCTTGCCGTCGGCGTCGGCGGCCAGCTCGATGTGCTGGATCTGGCCGCGGCCTTGGATCGTCGCCTGCGTGTTCTCGGCGCGAGATTCGCTCCAGCGCACGGGCACGCCGTGCTTGCGGGCGAGGGCGACGCACAGCAGCTCCTCGGCGTAGACGTTGAGCTTCGAGCCGAAGCCGCCGCCCACCGAGGGGGCGACCACGCGCACCTGGTGCTCGGGGATGCCGAGCGTGACGGCCGTCATCAGCTTGAGGATGTGGGGGATCTGGGTGGCGGAGTAGAGCGTGATGTCGCCGCCGAATGGTTGCGGCACGGCGACGACCGCCCGGGTCTCGATCGCCATCGGGATCAGCCGCTGCTGCACGTACCGCTCGCTCACCGTGTAGGCGGCGCGCTCGAAGGCGGCGTCGATGGCGCCCTCCTCCGACTCGACCTTCAAGGCCCACGTGTAGCTCTTGTTCGTTCCGATGTCCTCGTGGATGACGACACGGTCCGACAGCGCGTCCTCGAGATCGATGACCGCGTCGAGCGGCTCATACTCGACATTCACGAGCGCAGCGGCGTCCTGCGCTGCGCCTTCCGTGTCCGCGAGGACGGCGGCGACGCCGTCGCCCGCGTAGCAGACCTTCTCCTTCGCCAACGGGAAGTGCGGCGGATTCTTCATGTCCTCGGTCACGGGCCAGGCGCACGGCATCGGTGCGGCCCAGTGCTCGGCGAGGTCATTTCCGGTGTAGACGGCGATGACGCCGGGCGCCTCTGCGGCGGCGGACGTGTCGATGCTGACGATGCGGGCGTGCGCGTATGGACTGCGGACGAGCGCCAGGTTCAGCGCTCCGGGTACGGCGAGGTCATTGGTGAACTTGGCCTCGCCGGTCAGGAGTGCCGGGTCCTCCCGGCGCAGCAGGCGCTGGCCGATGACGGTCGTCGGGGCGGCTTCGGTCGTGGTCATCTCGACCTCCCCTCAGCTGCCAGCCGCGGCAAGCACGGCCTTGACGATGTTGTGGTAGCCGGTGCACCGGCAGAGGTTGCCCTCGAGCCCGACGCGGACGTCCTGCTCATTGGGGTGCGGGTTCTCCCGCAGCAGGCTGGTCGCCGCCATCACCATGCCAGGCGTGCAGTAGCCGCATTGCAGGCCGTGGTTCTCCATGAACGCCTGCTGCATCGGGTGCAGCTGGCCGTCAGTGGCGAGTCCCTCGATCGTCGTGATGTCGGCGCCGTCGGCCTGCACGGCGAGGATGGTGCAACTCTTCACGGACTCGCCGTCGAGATGGATCGTGCACGCCCCGCACGACGACGTGTCGCACCCGATGTTCGTTCCGGTCAGCCCGACGTTTTCGCGGATGTAGTACACGAGCAGTGTCCGCGGCTCGACGTCGTGGGTGTGCACCGAGCCGTTGACGGTGACGCTGATCTCCACGAGATGCCCCCCTTTACGAATGGTCCGTCCCCCTCGGGAGCATCTTGGCACGCCTGCTCCAGGCCGCCGAATCGGGGTCCCGCCCCATCCGAGTGTTTGACTCCATCCGAGTGTCAGCGCCCGGGAAAATCGACCTCCAGCACTCGGACGGGCTCAAACACTCGGATGGGTCAGTCGTACAGCTGTTGGGCGAGGTATTGCTCGACGCCGACTTGGCGGATCGTCTCCTGCTGGGTCTCCAGCCAGTCGACGTGGTCCTCCTCCGCGGTGAGGATGTCCGCCAGCAGGTCACGGGTGCCGTTGTCGCCGCGTTCGACGGCCAGGGCGATCCCGCGGTTCAGACGTTCGACGGCGGCGTACTCGAGTTCGAGGTCGAGCTGGAACTGCTCGGGCACGTCCTCGCCGACGCGCACGGTGTAGAGCCGCTGCAGGTTGGGGACGCCGTCGAAGTACAGGATCCGCTCGATCAGCGTCTCGGCGTGCTTCATCTCGTCGATCGACTCGTCGCGCCCGTGCGAGGCGAGGCGGTGGTACCCCCAGTTGTCGCACATCTTGGCGTGGATGAAGTACTGGTTGATGGCCGTGAGCTCGGCCGTCAACACCTCGTTGAGCAGCTCGATGATGTCGCTGTCGCCGCGCATGACCTCACAAGGTAGGCGCGTTCACTCAGGCAACGAGGAATCGCCTGCGCCGAGGCTCGCCGGTGGCCACGACCTGTTCGTGGTGTTCGTCCAGGAGGCGCTCGATCGTGGGGTGGCACCCGTAGCAACAGCTGCCAGCACCGCAACTCGCGGCGATCGCCTCCATGGTGTGCGCGCCGTGGTCGATCTCGCGCCGAACCCGGCGCTCACTCACCGCGTGACAAAGGCATGCCACCGCCATCGACGTAAGGTACACCTAACAGGGTCGGTGCTGCAAGCTTTTTCTGATTTGAGCAGCTCACGTGACGAGGCTGGACACGTCCTTCACGGCGAGCACGATCAGGAAGACGAAGACCGTCCCGCCGAGCGCGAAGTACCACCATCGCTTGGGATGATCGGCCCGCCAGAACCGGCGCATGCTCAGCACGATGCACACCATCGCCGCGGTGTTGATGACGAGCCCGATCGCCGGCCCCACGCCCTTGGCCAGCCCGATCGCCGGCAAGACGAACGGGAAGACGATGTACATCAGCAGGCAGCGGACGCTGGCGACCAGCAGCGACGTCTGGAACGCCTTGCGGGCGGCATCGGCCGATGCTCGAGGGGCGTCTGGTGGCAACCACAGCAGACGACGCATCAACCGATCCGGTGCCGACCGTGGCGGAGCGCCAGTGGCGATCGGTGACGTGCTCGTCGACGACGTCATGCGGGACGTCACGCTAGAGCCCTCGACCGCCCATCCGTCACCCGGCCGGTGAGCAGGGCGACGACGTCGGCCGGCGTCGCCGCCAGTGCTGTCGCCCCGGCCAGGGTCAGTTCGGACTCGCCGCCGTACCCCCAGAGCACGCCGACCGAGTCGATGCCGTGGACCTGCGCGCCGTGCACGTCGTGATCGCGGTCGCCGACCATCACGACGTGGTGACCGGCCTCGATGTCGAGCTCGTGCAGTGCGTGGCCGATCACCTCGGCCTTCGTGCGCCGGCCGGGCTCGAACGTCGCTCCCGCCAGCACGGCGAAGCGGTCGGCCAGCCCGAGGTGCTCGACGACCCGGCGTGCCGTGACCTCCGGTTTGGCGGTTGCGAGGGCGAGGACCAGCCCGTGCGCCCGCAACGCGTCCAGCATCTCGACGACACCTTCGTAGAGCGTCGTCTCGAACAGCCCGCCGTCCTCGTATCGCTCCCGGTAGTGCTCGATCACGGCCCACAGGCGATCGCCGGGGACGCCGATCAGCGGCAGGCCCAGCTCGAACGGCGGCCCGATGGCCTGCCGCAAGACGTCATCGTCCGGCACCGGCAGACCCTCGAGCGCCAGCGCCCGGCGAAGCGACGAGCTGATCCCTGGTTCGGAGTCACTGAGCGTGCCGTCGAGGTCGACGAGCACGTGACTCCGGCCGGTCAGGACGCGTCCCGGATCGCCTGCCACACCCGCTCGGGCGTCGCCGGCATGTCGATGTGGCGGATGCCGAGATGCGAAACGGCGTCGACGACCGCCGATTGCACGGCCGGCGTCGACCCGATCGTGCCCGACTCGCCGATGCCCTTGGCGCCGAGCGGGTTGACCGGCGTCGGCGTCTCCATGTGCACCACCTCGAAGCTCGGCAGCTCGGTCGCCGAGATCATGGCGTAGTCGGCGAGATTTGCGGTGATCGGGTTGCCGTCGTCGTCGTAGCGAACCTCCTCGAGGAGCGCCTGTGCGGCGCCCTGGGCGACGCCGCCGTGGATCTGTCCCTCGAGGATGAGTGGGTTGATGACCCGGCCGGCGTCGTCCACGGCGACGTGGCGCACGAGACGCACCTGGCCCGTCTCCGTGTCGACCTCGACGATGGCGACGTGGGCCCCGAACGGGAACGTCGGCTTGCCGGCGTCGAACCGTGCGTCGACGACGAGGGGAGTTCCGAACTGGCCTGCCGCCGCCGCGAGCTCACCCCAGGACTTCGTCACCGCCGGCGTGCCGGCGACGTGGAACACGCCGCGCTCGAGATCGAGCTCGATGTCAGCCTCGGCCGCCTCGAGCTGCACGGCGGCCATCGAGCGGGCCAGATCGACGAGCTCGGCCGCCGCCTTGTCGACGGCCACGCCACCGACCTGCAGTGAGCGGGAGCCCATCGTTCCGCCGCCGGCCGAGATGCGATCGGTGTCGCCCCATCGCACCTCGATGTGCTCGATGGGGATGCCCGTTCGCGCGCTGGCGATCATCGCCCACGACGTCTCGTGCCCCTGGCCGTGGGGGGACGTCCCGGTGTGGACGATCGCCCGACCGTCGGTGAGGATCTCGATGTTGGCGGCCTCACCCATCGGTGGCACGTTGCCGGTGATCTCCACATAGGTGCTCACGCCGATGCCGAGCTGGACGGCATCACCCGACTGGCGGCGACGTACCTGCTCGGCACGTAGCTCGGCGTATCCGGCCGCGTCGAGGGCGCGGTCGAGGGCGCCGACGTAGTCGCCGCAGTCGTAGGTCTGGTCAATGGCCGTGGTGTGCGGATCATGGAACGGTGGGATCAGGTTCTTGCGCCGGACGTCTGCCGGGTCCATGCCGAGCTCGGCGGCGAACAGATCCATCGCCCGCTCGATCGCTGCCGTCGCCTCGGGCCGACCCGCGCCGCGATAGGCGACTGTCGGCGTCGTGTTCGTCACGACCGACGTCGTGCGGCACTCGATGTTCGCGATGTCGTACACGCCGGACGCCATCGGCCGGGTCATGAACGGGGCGAGGATCGCAGCCATGTCGCAGAACGCGCCACTGTCCTGGATGACCCTCAACTGATAGTGGGTGACCGTTCCGTCGCGGCGGCCCCCGATCGTGACGTACTGCACCTGCGCTCGGCCGTGACCGAGGGCGACCATCGACTCGCTTCTGGTCTCCTGCCACCGCACGGGACGGCCGACACGCTTGGCGATCGGTCCGAGCAGCATCTCCTCGGGGTAACAAGTGATCTTGGCGCCGAAGCCGCCGCCGACGTCCGGCGTGATGACCCGGACATCGTCTCCGGTCACGCCGTTCGCCGCGACGAACCGCTCCTTCACCCCGTGCGCATGCTGCGTCGAGATCCACTGGTAGAGCCGGCCGTCGACCCACGCCACCGCCGATGTGCGCACTTCGAGGGGACACGGCGCGACGCGCTGGTTGACGAAGCGACCGCTCGTCACGACCTCGCAGCCGGCGAAGAACTCGTCGCCGGTGAGGTCGGGCATCCCCATGGCCGTCGAGTCGAACACCACGTTGGCGGGTGCGGCGTCGAACAGCAGCGTCTGCCCGCTCATCGCCGCCTCGACGTCGACGTACGCATCGAGCGGCTCGATCTCGACGATCACGGCCTCCGCGGCGTCGGCCGAGGCCTCACGCGTCTCCGCGACGACGGCTGCGATCGGCTCACCGACGTAACGGACCCGGTCCATCGCCAGGAACGGCCTGGCGACAGTTGGGTTGTAGGCAGAGGGGATCGGTTGCAGCTCGAGGTCCACCCCGGTGAGCACGGCGACCACACCGGGCAGTGCAAGGGCCTCCGTCACGTCGATCGACGTGATCGTGCCGTGCGCGACGGGCGATCGCACGTAGGCGACATGCGCTGCGCCCGCGAGCTCTCGCGGATTCAGATCATCGAGATACATCCCGCCCGTCGTGAGGAATTTCGGGTCCTCCTTGCGGATGACCCGATTGCCCAGAATGCTCCCTGCCACTGGCTTGGGACCATAACCGGTGCGTGCAATGCTTCGCCGGTGGCCTGGTTGGTGAGCGACGCCCGCGTCCTGTCCTCGGCCGAAGTGGCGGACGATGGAGCCGGACGACGCCACGGACTCCTCGGGCGAGACGGATTCGAAGGTGCCTTCGTCATCGATCCGTGCCGGTGGGTGCACACGATCGGCATGCGCTTCCCGCTCGACATCGCCTATCTCGACGAGGACGGCAACGTCCTGAAGACGGTGCGCATGGCGCGTCACCGCATCGGCTGGCCGGTGCGGGGCGGGCGCTGGGTGATCGAAGCGGAGGCCGGAGCGTTCGCCCGCTGGAACCTGCGCGTCGGTGACGTCGTCGAGCTCCGCGACGAAGACCACACTGGATCGTGAGCTCGCTCGTCCTCGTGGCGACGCCGATCGGGAACCTCGGCGATCTCTCGCCGCGAGCGGTCGAGGCGCTGAAGAAGGCGAGCCTGATCTGCTGTGAGGACACGCGCCGGACGGGTCGCTTGCTGCAACACGCCGGGGTGACCGGCTACCGCCTTGCCGTCTGCAACGAGCACACGGAGGCAGAGCGCGTCCGCGAGGTCGTCGACGTGCTCGCCGTCGGTGGCGACGTCGCGGTCGTGACCGATGCCGGCACGCCAGGGATCAGCGATCCCGGAGAGCGTCTCGTCCGCGCCGTGCTCGATGCCGGCTACGAGGTGTCCACCGTGCCGGGACCGACGGCGCTCGTCGCTGCCCTCGTGACGAGTGGCCTGCCGACGGGCCGGTTCGTCTTCGAGGGGTTCCTGCCGCGCGCCGGGAGACCCCGCCGGGATCGGCTCGCTGAGCTGGCCACCGAACAGCGCACGATCGTCGTCTACGAGTCGCCTCACCGCGTCGCCCGCACGCTCGTCGACCTCACCGAAGCGTTCGGCTCCGACCGCAACATCAGCGTGGCGCGTGAGCTGACGAAGCTCCACGAGACGATCGTTCGGGCGCCGCTCGCCGAGATCGACGTCGGCGAACCGCGCGGCGAGTACGTCCTCGTGATCGCCGGCGCAGCGGATCAGTCCAGGCCGCCGGACGACGACGAGATTCGAACCGCGATTCGCGAGGAACGCCGCAGTGGCGCCTCGACGCGCGATGCCGCGGCGACAGTCGCCCAACGTCTCGGCGTTCCCAAGCGCCTCGCCTACGGCCTCGCGGTTGCCGACGCGCGCGAGAGCTGACCAACTACCGTCTTGACGCGTCATCCCGACGCTCGAAATGAGCTGCTGGTGAGCACCGTCGACGAACCTTCCCCCTCAGCCGACGCCCCAGGTCCATCGTCGCCGGCCCTCGTCAGCGATTACCGGCGAATGGTCGGCGCCGGCCCGAGCGGCGCGTTCTTCGACCTCGACCGCACGCTGATCGCCGGCTCGTCGGCGTACATCCTCGCCACCGCAGCGCGTTCGGCCGGCTTGGTGCCGACCCGCCAGTTCGTGCGCGACGCCGGCGCCGCATTGCGCTTCAAGCTGCGCGGGTCGACCGACCGCACGACGGAGGACGTTCGCGCCCGCATCCTCTCCGCGGTCAAGGGCATGCGCGTCGACGATCTCGTCGCGCTGAACTCCCGCATCCTGCCCAAGCTGCTGGCGAAGATCCGGCCGGAGGCGCGTCGACTCCTCGACGTGCACCGCCACGCCGGCCGCAACACCTACATCGTGTCGGCGGCACCGGTCGAGATCGTGGAGCCACTGGCGCAGTCACTCGGCATGACCGCGGGCATCGGCACGCACAGCACGATCGTCGACGGCGTCTACAGCGGCGAGCTCGCCGGCCCACTCGTCTATGGCGCTGGCAAGGTTGTCGCGATGGAGGAGATCGCCCGGTGGGACGGGCTGGATCTCGCCCAGTGCTACGCCTACAGCGACTCGGCGAGCGACCTACCGATGCTCCA
Organism: uncultured Acidimicrobiia bacterium; assembly: GCA_963774125.1. Taxonomy (GTDB): domain Bacteria; phylum Actinomycetota; class Acidimicrobiia; order Acidimicrobiales; family Ilumatobacteraceae; genus JALZMG01. The sequence continues at coordinate 28,671 of CAVZDR010000005.1, read as the reverse complement.
GGCGGTCGGCCACCCCGTCGCCGTCAACCCGGACGGGCGGTTGGCGCGGCACGCGCGTGAGAACGCCTGGCCGATCGTCCACTTCAGCCAGCGCACGAAGTCGGTGATCCGCCGCTCGGCGACGGCGGCTGGCGCCACGGCGATCGCCGGGTTCTCCTTCGCCGCCGGCACGAGGTACGGCCGGAGGGCGTAGCCACCACCTGCCGTAACGTGCGTGCGGTGAGCCGGTTCTACGCCACGACGCCGATCTACTACGTCAACGCCGAACCGCACCTGGGCCATGCCTACACGACGATCGTCGGCGACGCCCTCACCCGCTGGCATCGCCTGCTCGGCGAGGACGTCCTCTTCCTCACCGGCACCGACGAGCACGGGTTGAAGATCCAGCAAGCCGCCGACGCCGCCGGACTCGACCCGCAGACGTTCGCCGACGGCATCGCCCCGAAGTTCGCGGAGGCGTGGAAGCACCTCGAGATCGCCAACGACGACTTCATCCGCACCACGGAACCGCGCCATCGCGCCGGCGTGGTCGAGCTGCTGCAGCGTTGCTACGACGCCGGCGACATCGAGCTCGACTTCTACCGCGGCAAGTACTGCGTGCGCTGCGAGGAGTACTACGCCGACGACGAGCTGCTGCCCGGCGACCTCTGCCCGATCCACAAGCTGCCCGTGGAGGAGTTCGAGGAGGAGAACTACTTCTTCCGGCTCTCCCGGTTCCAGCAGCGGTTGCTCGACTGGTACGCCGCCCACCCGGGTGCGATCGTGCCGGAGTTCCGCGGCAACGAGGCGATCGGGCTCATCCGCTCGGGACTGCGCGACTTCTCGGTCAGTCGCTCGAGCCTGAAGTGGGGCATCCCGCTGCCCTGGGACCCGTCGCACGTGGCCTACGTCTGGTTCGACGCGTTGACCAACTACCTGTCGGCCGTCGGCTTCGGCACCGACCAGCAACGGTTCAACGAGTGGTGGCCGGTCGACTACCACCTCATCGGCAAGGACATCATCCGGCACCACTGCGTGTACTGGCCGGCGATGCTGATGTCGGGCGGCATCGAACCGCCGAAGGGGTGGGCAGTCGGTGGCTGGCTGCTCGTCGGCGGCGAGAAGATGAGCAAGACCACGGGAAACGTGGTGACGCCGCTGGAGCTCGTTGACACGGTCGGCGTCGACGGGTTCCGCTACTACGTCCTCGCCGACACGCCGTACGGCCAGGACGGCGACTTCACGTACGAGGGCCTGGTCGGGCGGTACAACGCCGATCTCGCCAACAACCTCGGCAACCTCGTCGCTCGCGTGGCCACCGTCGTGCACTCCAAGTGCGGCGGTGTCGGCCCAGCGCCGTCCGCCGACAGCCCCTTGGCGGCCGCGGCCGCCGACGCCGCGGCGGGTGCGGCCGCGGCATGGGACGTGGTCGCCCCGAATCGCGCCCTCGATGCAACGTGGCAGCTGATCCGCTCCACCAACGCCTACCTCGAGACGAACGAGCCGTGGAAGGCCGACCCTGGTGCGGCCGTCGAGGCGGTGCTGGGCGACGCCCTCGAAGCGCTGCGGATCGTGACGATCCTCGCCTCGCCCGCGCTCCCCGCCACGGCGCAGGAGATCTGGCAGCGCCTCGGGCTGGCCGGCGCGGTCACCGAGCAACGGGTGCCTGGCGACGTCGCGTGGGGCGGCTATCCGGGTGGCGTCCCCGTTGTCAAAGGCGCGCCGATGTTCCCGCGGATCAAGGCGTGACCTGGGTCGACTCGCACTGCCACGTCCCGGCGGACGAAGCGGAGGCGCTCGTCGCCGAGGCGGCCGAGGCCGGCGTCGGGGAGCTGATCACCGTCGGATGCGATCGCGCCACCTCCCTCGAGGCATTGGAACTGGCGCGGCGGTTCTCCAACGTCCATGCCACGGTTGGCCTGCACCCGCACGAGGCGCGCCACGGCGTCGACACGATCCTCGATCTGTTCGACGGCACGGTGCGGCCGGTGGCTGTCGGCGAGTGCGGCCTCGACTACCACTACGACCACTCGCCGCGGGATGCACAACGTGCTGCGTTCGCCGCGCAGATCGCGCTGGCGCACGAGCTGCGGCTGCCGCTGGTGATTCACACGCGTGAGGCCTGGTCGGAAACGTTCCAGCTCCTGGATGTCGAGGGAGCTCCTGAGCGCACGATCTTCCACTGCTTCACCGGCGGGCCCGACGAGGCTCGCGGCTGCCTCGATCGCGGCGCCTACGTCAGCTTCTCCGGGATCGTCACGTTCGCCGGCGCCACCGACGTCCGCGCCGCGGCGACGGTCGTTCCGTTGGATCGCCTGCTCGTCGAGACCGACAGCCCGTACCTTGCGCCCGTGCCGAATCGGGGCCGCCGCAACCGCCCGGCCTGGGTGCCACTCGTCGGAGCGGTGGTGGCGGAGCTGCGTGGCGTCACGCCAGACGAAGTCCGTGACGCATCCACGTCGAACGCAGGTACGGCGTTCGACCTGCGCCGGCTTGCGTTCCCGGCGCAGGATTCGTAGCGTTTTCCCCTCTACCTGGGCCGGGCTGCCGTCTCGGCCCCCAGATCGGGAGCAGACCCTGCGATTCGAACGAGCAGACCGCCGGCGGCTGGCCTTCGCCAGCGCGCTGACGATCGTCGCGCTTCCGGCGATCCTGCTCGCCAACCGGGAGCAGGACGGCGTGCCGTCGCCGAACGTCGCTGCGGTCGGGTTGCCCGCCGGCGGTCCCAGCACGACGACACCAGGCTCTGCAGCCCTCGATCCGCTCGGCAGGGTCGAGCCGCAGTTCCTGTCACGAGCGCCGGAAACGGTGCAGCCTCCTCCCGAGCCGGCGGTGGCCATCGGCAGCGCCGACTACACCATGGTCGGTACGGCACGGGCGACGTATCGACTCGAGGTCGGCCCGGGGTATTGCCTGTTCAACGGCATCGCGTCGGGTGAGGTGATCGCGGTCGTGAACGTCGACAACGGGCGCTCGGTGGAGTGTCGAACTCGCCCTCGCACGAACGGGGACGCGCCGCCGGACGAGCTCGTGCTGTCGCAGGAGGGGTTCATGCAGCTCGCCGATCTCACGGACGCGCCGGTTCCGGTCGAACTCAGGCAGTAGATGACACTTTCGCGCCCGCGGTGCGCGAGCTGCTGACCCGCCGCGGGCTCGCCCCCCGCCGTGATCTCGGGCAGAACTTCGTTGCCGACCCCAACACGGTGCGCCGCATCGCCCACCTGGCCCGCGTCGGTCCGGGCGATCGCGTCGTCGAGGTCGGTGCCGGACTCGGCTCGCTGACCCTGGCGCTCGCCGAGCGCGGTGCCGACGTGATCGCCATCGAGGTCGATGCCGGGCTGGCCGACGCGCTGCGTGAAGTCGTGGCGGACGTCCCGAACGTGCGCGTCGTCCACGCCGACGCGATGGAACTGGATTGGCAGGTGCTGCTCGGCTCCGTTGGCGGCTGGGCGCTCGTCGCCAACCTGCCCTACAACGTCGCCACTCCACTGGTCGCCGATCTGCTCGATGACGTGCCGACGATCGAGCGGATGCTCGTTCTCGTGCAACGCGAAGTCGCCGAGCGAATGACGGCCCGACCGAACACGCATGCCTACGGCGCCGTCAGCGTCAAGCTGGCCTTCTGGGCAGACGCGCGGATCGTGGCTGACGTGCCGGCGTCCGTGTTCGTCCCCCGACCGAACGTCGAGTCCGCCCTCGTCGAGCTGGTGCGGCACCAACCGCCGGCAGTCGATGCGCCGGCATTGTTCGATCTCGTGCGTGCCGCGTTCGGTCAACGCCGAAAGATGCTCCGGCGCTCACTCGCCGAGCGGGTCACGACGGAGCAATTCGCCGCTGCCGGCGTCGCGCCGACCGCACGCCCCGAGGATCTCGGGCTCGAGGAGTGGGTGCGCCTCGCCACCGCCGTGGCGGGATGACGTCGATCCAAGCGCCGGCCAAGCTGACGCGCTCCTTGCGAGTCGTCGGCGTGCGTGAGGACGGCTACCACCTGCTCGATGCCGAGGTCGTGGTACTCGATCTGGCTGACGAGCTGCGGTTCACGAGCCCCGGCGAAGGTCTGAGCGTGACCGGTCCGTTCGCCGCTGGGGTGCCGGTCGACGACTCCAATCTGGTCCTGCGCGCCCTCGCCACCGTCGGTCGCCGGGCGGCCGTCGAGCTGGTCAAGCGAATCCCGCATGGTGCCGGGCTGGGTGGCGGGTCCGCCGACGCGGCTGCGGTGTTGCGCTGGGCTGGGGTGTCCGATCTCGGGCTGGCCGTCTCGCTCGGTGCCGACGTGCCGTGCTGCCTGGTCGGCGGGCGGGTCCGGATGCGTGGCATCGGGGAGGTCATCGATCCGCTGCCGTTCGAACCGATGACCGTGACGCTGGTCGTGCCGCCCGTGCCGGTCAGCACGCCTGCCGTGTACCGGGCATGGGACGACCTCGGTGGGCCTCAAGGCGAGGGTGCCAACGAGCTCGAGCCGGCGGCGCTCGTCGTCGAACCGCAGCTACGAGTGTGGCGTGACCGGATCAGGGAGACGACCGGCGCTGTCCCGGTGATGGCGGGCAGTGGATCGGCGTGGTTCGTCGACGGCGATCGAGCGGATGTGCTCGGCAAGCTGCGTGACGAGGGCGCGTTCGTTTGGGTGGCGCGCGCCGTAGATCGGTAGTTCCCTACTTACGACGCTGGTGGCGGGTCCGCCGCAGCATCTTCTTGTGCTTCTTCTTGCGCATGCGCTTGCGGCGCTTCTTGATCAGCGAACCCATGAGGCCGGACACGCTAGCGGCAACGCCGGGCGGTCTCTCGCGTGCGTCTGTGTCACCACATGCGTCGAATCCCGACGTCCGCGGTGACACAGACGGAAGCAGCGGCATCTGTGTCACGCAAGAGGCCGTTTTCTGGCCTCTGTGGTGACACAGAAGCCGGGGTAACTTGCCCAGGGCGCCGTCCGGGGTCGTTCAATCGGTAGGACGCCTGATTTTGGTTCAGTGAATAGGGGTTCGATTCCTCTCCCCGGAGCTTCGACTGAGTCCGGATCTGGACTGAGTCCAGCGTGGCGGTTAGTCTCCCCGGCGTGTCGAGCGACACCGTGGACAACGAGGCACTGCTGCGCCAACACGGACTGCAGGTGACGGCCCAACGACTCGCCGTGATGCGCGCGGCATCCGACCACCCGCACAGCACGGCCGACGACATCGGCGACGCAGTGCGCGGCGAGATCGGGGCCATCTCACGGCAGGCGGTCTACGACGCCCTCGCCACGCTCATCGACAAGGGCCTGCTGCGGCGGATCCAGCCGGCGGGGTCGCCGGCCCGCTACGAGGGCCGTGTCGGTGACAACCACCATCACCTGATCTGCCGCGCATGCGGCCGGATGGTCGACGTCGACTGCGCAGTCGGCGATACCCCGTGTTTGACGGCCGCCGACGACTCGGGCTACGAGGTCGACGAAGCCGAGGTCATCTATTGGGGCCGATGCCCCGACTGTGTCGCCGTAACAAGCGACTAGCAGGAACAGCAAGAGAGGAGCAGGACACCAGTGTCCGAGAGCGAGAACCCAGTCATCCCCGCCCCAACGCCCGAGGCGCACCGGCCACGGACGAACCAGGACTGGTGGCCGAACCAGCCGGACCTATCGGTCCTCCGCAAGCACCTCCCCGTGCCCAATCTGATGGGCGACGACTTCAACTATGCGGAGGAGTTCAAGACCCTCGACGTCGAGGCGCTGAAGCGGGACCTCTTCGAGTTGATGACGACGTCGCAGGACTGGTGGCCGGCCGACTACGGCCACTACGGCCCGCTGTTCATCCGGATGTCGTGGCACGCCGCCGGCACGTACCGCATCGCTGACGGCCGGGGCGGCGGCGGCGAGGGCGCGCAGCGCTTCGCCCCCCTCAACAGCTGGCCCGACAACGCCAGCCTCGACAAGGCCCGTCGTCTGCTGTGGCCCATCAAGCAGAAGTACGGCCGGAAGATCTCCTGGGCCGATCTCCTCATCTTCGCCGGCAACTGTGCGTACGAATCGATGGGACTCGAGACGTTCGGTTTCGGCTTCGGACGAGAGGACGTCTGGGAGCCCGAGGAGATCTTCTGGGGACCTGAGGACACGTGGCTCGGCGACGAGCGTTACAGCGGAGACCGGGAGCTCACCGGCCCGTTCGGTGCCGTGCAGATGGGCCTGATCTACGTGAATCCGGAGGGACCGAACGGCAACCCGGATCCGCTGGCCTCTGCCAGAGACATTCGAGAGACCTTCCGCCGGATGGCGATGGACGACGAGGAGACGCTTGCCCTCATCGTCGGCGGCCACACGGTCGGCAAGTGCCATGGTGCAGCCACTGCCGAGTACATCGGCCCGGAGCCCGAGGGCGCCCCCCTCGAGGAGCAGAACCTCGGTTGGAGGAACACGTTCGGGAGCGGCAAGGGCTCGGACGCGGTGACCAGCGGGCTCGAGGGCGCATGGACCAACGAGCCGACGAAGTGGGACAACGGGTACCTGGACAACCTCTACCAGTACGAGTACGAGCTCACCACGAGTCCGGCCGGCGCACAGCAGTGGACACCCACGAATCCAGAGGCGCAGGACACGGTCCCGGATGCGCATGATCCGTCGAAGCGGCACGCCCCGATGATGCTGACGACGGACCTGGCGCTCCGGATGGATCCGGTCTACGGCCCGATTGCCAAGCGCTTCCACGAGAACCCGGACCAGCTTGCCGACGCCTTCGCCAGGGCGTGGTACAAGCTGTTGCACCGCGACATGGGACCCGCGTCCGCGTTACCTCGGCCCGTGGGTGGCGGAGCCGCAGCTGTGGCAGGACCCGGTCCCCGAGGTCGACCATGAGCTGATCGGGCAGGACGACGTCGCCTCCCTCAAGGCCACGGTCCTCGGATCGGGACTGTCCGTCTCACAGCTGGTCTCCACCGCGTGGGCATCGGCAGCGTCGTTCCGCGGCACCGACAAGCGTGGCGGGGCCAACGGGGCGCGCATCCGCCTCGCGCCCCAGAAGGACTGGGACGTCAACAACCCGCCCGAGTTGGCCAAGGTGCTGCAGGCGCTCGAGCAGATCCAGCAGGACTTCAACAGCTCGCAGTCCGGTGGGAAGAAGGTCTCGCTCGCCGACCTGATCGTCCTCGGCGGGTGCGCCGCGGTCGAGCAGGCGGCCAAGAACGCCGGGTTCGACGTCACGGTCCCGTTCGCGCCAGGGCGTACAGACACCTCGCAGGAGCAGACCGACGTGGAGTCGTTCGCCGTGCTCGAGCCGACCTTCGACGGGTTCCGCAACTATCTCCAACCTGGCGAGAAGCTGTCCCCGGAGAACCTGCTGGTGGAACGGGCGTACTTCCTCACGTTGACCGCTCCCCAGATGACGGCCCTCATCGGCGGCATGCGCGCGCTGAACGCCAACTTCCAGCAAGCACAGCACGGCGTTTTCACCGATCGGCCCGAGACGCTGACCAACGACTTCTTCGTGAACCTGCTCGACATGGGCACGGAGTGGAAAGCGTCGGCGTCGTCCGAGAACGTGTACGAGGGCCGGGACCGTGGCACGGGCGAGGTCAAGTGGACCGCCACCGCCGTCGACCTCGCCTTCGGTGCGAACTCTCAGCTGCGGGCACTCGCCGAGGTCTACGCGGGCGACGACGCGAAGGAGTCGTTCGTGCGTGACTTCGTCGCCGCGTGGGACAAGGTGATGAACCTCGACCGCTTCGACCTCGCCTGATCCCTCCAACGATGACGTCCTGGTCCGAGAATTGGCGGTATATCCACCAATTCTCGGACCAAGAGCGTTAACTGGATGACGTGAGCGTTTCAGCCATCGTGCTGGCGGCGGGCGAGGGGACCCGCATGCGCTCGAACCGCCCCAAGGCGCTGCACATGATCTGCGGGCGGGCCATGGTGCTCCACGTCATCCACTCCCTCGAGCTGGTGCGCCCCGAGCGCACCGCGCTCGTGGTCGGCCACGGTGCGGAGCGCGTGACCAAGAAGGTCCAGGAACAGGCCCCCGGGTGGGCCGACGTCGTGTTCGTCGAGCAGCCGGCCCAGCGGGGAACCGGCGATGCTGCGGCGCACGGGATGACCGCCTTCCCGGGCGATGACCTCGACGACGACTCGACGATCGTCGTCCTGCCAGGCGACACACCGCTGCTGCGCCCCGAGACCGTGGATGCCCTCGTGGCCACGCACGTCGCCACGGGCAGTGCGGCGACGCTGCTTTCCAGCGTGCTCGAGGATCCGACGGGCTACGGCCGAGTGATCCGCGCGCCGGACGAGCGCGTGCTGCGCATCGTCGAACAGGGTGACGCCGACGCCGAGGAGCTGGCGGTCCACGAGATCGGGACGAGCATCTACGCCTTTCGGCGCGAGGTGCTCGGACCGGCGCTGCGGCACCTGTCACCGGACAACGCGCAGGGGGAGTTCTACCTGACCGATGTGATCGCCGTCCTGAGCGGCATGGGTCACCGCATCGGGTGTGTGCAGGCGCCGGCCGAAGAGACCCAGGGCGTCAACGATCGGTGGCAACTGGCGCTGGCCGAACGCGAGCTGCGTTCCCGCACGAACCGGCGGTGGCTGCTCAACGGCGTCACCATGTTGGATCCACGCCAGACGTTCATCGACGTCACGGTCAAGCTCGGACGGGACGTCACGCTGTATCCGGGCACGATGCTCGGCGGGAACACTGTGATCGGCGACGGGTGCGATATCGGGCCGAACACCCGCCTGGAGGGATGCGTCGTCGGGCGGGACTGCGTCGTCCAGGACGCCGTCGGTGTCGACGCCGAGATCGGCGACCGCGCCCGGGTCGGCCCCTACGCCCACCTGCCGGCGGGATCGAGCGTCGCGCCCAGAGAGATCACGGGCGCCTTCTACACTGCGGCCGCGGACTGAGAGGAGGCCAGGGGAGGTCCCATGGAGAAGGTGACCACCAAGAAGCTGGCGTTGTACTCCGGACGGACGCACCCCGAGTTGGCGATCGCCGTAGCCGCCCACCTCGGGCAGGAGCTCGGCCATCCGAACATCGTCGAGTTCGCCAGCGGCGAGGTCAAGACGCGGTTCGCCGAGAGCGTTCGCGGCACCGACGTGTTCATCATGCAGAGCCACTACGGCATGGACGGACACTCGGTCAACGACTCGATCATGGAGCAGCTGATCATGATCGACGCCGCCTACCGTGCCTCGGCGAAACGCATCACCGCGGTCTGCCCTTTCTACGGATACGCCCGGCAGGACCGCAAGGCCGACGGACGTGAGCCGATCACGGCTCGCCTCGTGGCCGACATGTTCAAGGCCGCCGGCGCGAAGCGGATGATCTCGATCGACCTCCACGCCGGTCAGATCCAGGGCTTCTTCGACGGTCCGGTCGACCACCTCACGGCGATGCCGGTGCTCGAGGCGTACCTGCGCGAGCACGTCACGGAGCCGGTCATCGTCTCGCCCGACGCCGGTCGGATCAAGGTCGCCGAGCGCATGGCCCAGCACCTCGACGACTGCGGCGCCGACCTCGCCTTCTGCTACAAGCGCCGTCCGAAGGGGACGGCGAACGTGGCGAAGGCGACCGAGGTGATCGGCGAGGTCCGCGGGCGGCTGTGCGTCCTCACCGACGACATGATCGACACCGCCGGAACGATCACGTCGGCGGCCGAACTGCTCATGTCCAGGGGCGCCACCGAGGTGTGGGCCATGGCCACGCACGGCGTCCTCTCTGGCGACGCAATCGAGCGCCTGAAGAACAGCGCCATTCAGCGCGTCGTCCTGACCGACACGCTGCCGCTGCCCCCCGAGAAGCAGCTGCCGTCGATCGAGGTGCTGTCGATCGCCCCGCTGCTGGCCGAGGCACTGTCGGCGGTCTTCGACGACACGAGCGTCAGCGAGATCTTCGGCGGGGAGAACCTGGCCTAGCCCGATCCGGGTTGATGCGCCTGCAACAATGCGGCGCAAATGCGTCAGATCCGCCCGTCGACGCCTGCTCGCCCGCGGTCCGTGGCGCTGGTCCACGTCGCGATCGGCTTGGTGCTGCTCGTCGCGCTCGAGGTCGTCCTCCTCGTCGACGGGTCGGTAGAGCCGACCTGGCTGATCCTTGCCTTTCCCCTGATGGCCTGCACCTACGGCGCGGCCGGCATCGAGGCGTGGCGGCGGCGGCCGAGCAATCGCGTGGGTCCGATCCTCGTGCTCGGCGCCTGGGCCTGGCTGCTGACTGGCCTTGCCAACGTCGACAACGAGTTACTCGTCGTCGTCGGCCAGTTCTCATCGACACTCGGCGTCGCCGTGGTCGTGCACCTCGTGCTGGCGTTCCCATCCGGCCGGCTGCCTGACGTCACGTCGCGGTGGATCGTCGCCGCGGCGTATTTCACGACGACCGTCCTGGAGGTTCCGCTGTGGCTGTTCGATCCGGATTCGCCGGCGCTGATCTCCGACGACCCCACCCTCGAACGCCTTGCCGAGTGGACGCAGCGCAGCATCGGCTCGGTGATCCTCGTGGCCATGTCCGTCGTCGCCTTCCGTCGGCTGCGGGCGGCGACACCAGCGGCACGCCGTGTGCTCGGCCCGGTCCTCGGGTACGGCATCTTCACCGCAGTGATGGTGCCCGTGTCGGCGAACGTGATCCAGCCGCTCACCGGGATGGACCCGATCACGCTGGCGACGATCCAACTCGCTGTGCTGGCGGTCCTCCCGTTCGCGTTCGCCATCGGTCTGCTGAGCGGCGGGTTCGCCCGGACGGGTGAGCTGGTCGAGCTCGGCGTGTGGCTCGGAGCCGATGCCGACCGGCCAGAGCTGGCGGTGGCTCTCGCCGACACGCTCGGCGACCCGAGTGTCGACGTGGCCTTCTGGCTACCGGACCAGCACCGCTACGTCGACGCAGCTGGCCAGCCGTTCCCACGAACGGTCGACCAACGTCGCGGCTACACCGACATCGACCTGGCTGGCCGCCATGTCGGGGTCATCGGTTACGACGCCACCCTGATCCCCGATGCCGAGCTGGTGCGCACGGCCGGGCGCGTGCTGGCGATCGCCATCGACCGCCAGCGCCTCGATGCCGAGCTGCGGGCCAGTCACGACGCCCTACGCGAGTCGAGATCGCGCATCGTCGAAGCGGCTGACGTGGAGCGGCGACGGATCGCCCGCGACCTCCACGACGGGCTGCAGGGCCGACTGATCCTGCTCGGAATCCGGGCTCGACGCCTGACCGACCGGCTGCCCGATGGCGACGAGCACACGGAGGCGGAGGCGGTGCGCGCAGGCCTGGAGGTCGCCATCGACGAGCTGCGCGACCTGGTCCACGGCGTGATGCCGGCGCTGTTGATCGAGCGCGGCCTGCACGCGGCGACCGAGGAGTTGGTCGACCGCATGCCGATTCCGACGGACTTCGCCGGGGCGGAGGAGATCGGGCCACTGCCGGCCACCGTGGAGAGCACCGCGTTCTTCGTCGTCGCCGAAGGCTCTGGCGAACGCGCTCAAGCACTCGGGTGCGGAGCGGATGGCCGTCCGCCTGGACATGATCGGCGATGATCTGCTGATCGAAGTGAGTGATGACGGCATCGGCGGAGCGAGCGTCGTCAACGGCCGAGGGCTGCGCGGCATCGAAGACCGCATCGACGTGCTCGGCGGCCGCCTGTGGGTCGACAGCCCGCCCGGTGGAGGAACGCGGATGTCGGTCGAGGTGCCATGCGGGTCGTGATCGGAGAGGACGAGGCCCTCCTGCGCGAGGGCTTGTCGCTGGTGCTGGCCCAGGGCGGGATCGACGTGGCGGCGATCGCCGGTGACGCGGTGACGCTGGTGCAGCAGGTGATCGAGCACCTGCCGGACCTCGTCATCACCGACATCCGGATGCCTCCGGGGAACGCCGACGACGGTCTGCAGGCCGCACTCGAGCTGCGTGCTCGCGCGACCCGGACCTGCCGATCGTCGTGCTGTCCCAGCACGTCCAGCGGCAGTACGCCCTCGAGCTGCTCGAGGGTGGGTCGGTTGGCATCGGCTACCTCCTCAAGCAGCGGATCACTGACATCGACGACTTCCTCGGCGACCTCAAGCGGGTTCTCGATGGCGGCACCGTGCTGGACCGGGAGGTCGTCGCGGTGATGGTCGAGCGGGCGCGCCGGACCGACGGCGCGGTGGAGTCGCTGACACCGCGGCAGCTGGACGTGCTGGCGCTCGTCGCCGAGGGTCGGAGCAACGCGGCGATCGCCCGCCAGTTGGGGATCGCCGAGAAGACGGTGGTGCAGCACACGTCCCTGGTCTACGACCACCTCGGATTGCCTGACAGCGACGACGACCACCGGCGGGTGCTCGCCGTCGTGCGCTACCTCGCGCGCGCTGATATTTGATGCGGCCGGCGAAGGCGCTGGAGCGCCCGCCGTGCCGAGCGGGTGCCGGCGGCCGGCCGGCGGCCGAACACCGACTCAGGTCGGTTGTGCGAACGCACGGTCGATGCGCACAGTGACGACAGCACCGGACTTGGGAGGACACGTGCGTACTGCAAGGACTGCAACGATCGCGATGGTGGCCGTGGTCGGTCTCGTCGCCGCCTCGTGCGGCGGAGACGACGACAGTGACAGCGGTGGCGCGACCACCGGCGTGGGCTCGGCCGCCCCGGCCACCACCAGTGAGGCCACGGAGGCCGAGGCCACGACCACGGAAGCGGAGGCCACCACCACGGAGGCCGCCCCGGACACCACGAGCGAGACGACCGAAGCGGCTCCGTCCTCGTCGGCGGCCGCTGGGGAGTTCACCGCCGACGAGATCGCGCAGATCGATGCGGCGGCGATGGCGAGCCTGACGAACGGCACCACCGGCACCGTCGTCAGCATCGTCGACCCGGAGCGCGGCACGTTCCTCAAGGCGTACGGCACAGCCGACACGGCGGGCACCCCGCTGACTCCCGAGATGCACTACCGGATCGCCAGCGTGAGCAAGACGTTCACCGCTGAAGCGGTGCTGCGCCTGGTCGATCAGGGGCTCGTGGCGCTCACCGACCCCATCTCCATGTATGTCGACGACATCCCGAACGGCGACGTGGTCACCGTCCAGGACCTGCTGGCCATGCGCAGCGGCTTGTTCGACTTCGCCAACGACCAGGACTTCTTCAATCAGTACCTCGCCGACCCGACGATGCCGTGGACGGCGGAGGATTCGCTGGCGATCATCCGGGCGAACCCCCCGGTCTCGGCGCCGAACCAGGAGACGGTGTACAACAACGGCAATTACGTCATTCTCGGCCAGGTGATCGAGCGCGTCACGGGGCAGACCGTCGACGAGCACCTCACCCAGCTGATCGGCGAGCTCGGGCTGCCGAACACTTCGTACCCGACCGGCGACACGATGCCCGAGCCGTATGTCACCGGTTACTACAGCGACGGCCAGATGGCACCGCCTGAGGGCGGGTACCGCGACGTCACGCTGAGCAACCCGGCGGTCCCCGGTGCCGCCGGAGCCATCATCTCCACCGTTCCTGACATCACCGAGTACGCGATCGCGATGGGTACCGGCGCAGGGCTGACGCCGGAGACGTTCGAAACGCGGCAGACCTGGGGCCCGCTGAGCACCACCGGCATCCGGCTCCAGTACGGCCTGGGGATGATGCAGCTCGGCGACTGGATCGGCCACGACGGGTCGATCTTCGGCTACAGCAACATGGTCTTCTACTTGCCGAGCGAGCAGGCCGCCGTCGTGGTGATGAACAACGCAGCCGACGAGATCGCCGTGCCGTCGCAGGCGCTGTGGGGTGAAGTAGTCAAGATCCTCTACCCCGACACGCTGACGACCTGGTGATCCTGGACGTCCGACACTCGTTGGTCGAGCGGGAGCGGACACGCAGTCTGACGTTCGACTGGTGCATGGTCCAGGGGATGCACATCACGGGGACCGCCAACCCGTACGCGCTGCTGCGCACGCTGGCGGATCACTCGCTGGCGGGCATCCTGCACCAGTTCACGCAGGACGTCCTGCTCACCGAGGGCGAGCAGGACCACCTCTTCCGCCCATCGTGGAACCACCTCGAGATGGTCGAGCTGACGAACGCCCACTCGGTGACGTCGCGCATCTTCACGGCGCGGGAGGGCGGCGAGCAGCACTGCCAGGTCGGCAACTCGGCACTCGCCCGCGACGAGATCGTCCGTTGGCTGACGGCGTTCGTCCCGGGCCTTGCGGCACGCGTCGCCGCGGCATCTTGATGTGGCCGGGCGCTCCCGGACTGGGTGGCGGACGCGGCCGATAGGCTGCTCGACCGTTCGAAATCGCCTTCAGAAGGTCTGAACCATGGCTTCCACTGCGCTCCTCGCCAACACCGGCCGCCCGACTGGCAGTGCCGCCGCCCGCCGGCTGCGCCGGGCCGAAATCATCCCCGGAGTGCTGTACGGCCACGGCATGACGCCGCTGGTCGTGGCGGTCGGACGGCGCGACCTGCGCGTCGCCTTGTCAGGCCCGGCGGGTGTGAACACCGTGCTCGACCTGACCGTCGATGGCACGGTTTATCCGGCGATCGTCAAGGACCTGCAGCGCCATCCCGTGCGGCGCACGGTGAGCCACGTCGACTTCATCCAGGTCAACCTCGACGAGGAGATCACGCTGTCGGTGCCGCTGCGCCTCGAAGGCGAGGCGACGGCGGTCATGCAGGCTGGCGGCCTGGTCGACCCGGCCGTCGATGCCATCGAGGTCGTGACCACCCCGCGGACGATCCCCGCTGAGTTCGTCGTCGACATCTCCGAGATGGAAATGGACAGCGTGATCCGCCTCGAGGACCTGCCGATGCCGGCCGGTGTTCGGCCCACCGGCGATCCGGAGAGCCCGATCGTGACGGTCCTGACGATGCGCGCCGAGATCGCCGAGATCGAGGCCGCCGACGCCGAGCTGGCCGAGGAGCAGGCCGAAGAGGGCGAGGCCGGCGCCGAGGCGCCCGCCGCCGAAGAGGCGCCTGCCGGCGAGGAGTCGGGCGGCGGCTCGTCTGACGACAGCGGCGGGTGAGGCGGCGCTCCACCCCGTTCGACTGGCTGGTCGTCGGGCTGGGGAACCCTGGCAAGGAGTACTCCCGTACTCGCCACAACGTCGGCGAGGACGTCGTCGCCGAGCTGGCCCGCCGCCGGGGCGACACGCTCCGCGGCGGCCGCGACAACTCGCTGGTCGCCGAATCACGCATCGGCGACGAGCGGTGGGTGCTCGCGTTTCCGCTGACGTACATGAACGAGTCCGGGATGGCGGTGCGGTCGCTCGTGCGGCGCTACGGCATCGAGGACCCCGCGCACCTCATCGTCGTGCACGACGAGCTCGACCTGCCGCCGTCCAAGCTGCAGATCAAGGTCGGCGGTGGGCTGGCCGGACACAACGGCCTGCGCAGCATCGTCCAGCACCTCGGCACGCGGGACTTCCTGCGCGTCCGCATCGGCATCGGCAAGCCGCCGGGCGGCAAGGACCGTGGCGGTGATCACGTGTTGTCGCGCCTTCCGGCCCGCCAGCGTGAGCTGTTCGACGTCGCCGTGCAGGAGGCCGCCGACGCCGTCGAGCTGATCGTCACCGACGGCGTCGACGTCGCCATGCGCACCTACAACGGTCGCGATGCGCCCGCCTGACCGCCGGAATCCGATTCTGACGACAGTTGGTTGCGCTCAGCGCAACCAACTGTCGTCAGAACCTGGAGGCAGCGATGCCTGAAGGGGACACCATCCGGCGGTTGGCCGAGAAGATCTCGGCGCGCTTCGCCGGGCAGCGGTGCGTGCGGTCGGTGACGCGTGACCCGCGGCTGACGCACGCCGACTTCGCGGGCGCCGTCCTCACCCGCGCCGATGCGGTTGGCAAGCACCTGTTCATCCGCTTCGACGACGGCCGGACGCTGTACGCCCACCTGCGGTTGACCGGCTCGTTCGTGGTCGGTCCAGCGGCGACTGAGCCGGCGTGGCGGCGGCGGGTCGAGCTGTGGATGGAGGACGGCCGGCTGACCGGTGTCGACGTTCCGATCCTCGGCGTCGTTGCGACAGCGGACGAAGATCGCCTCATCGGTCATCTCGGTCCCGACCTGTGCGGCGCCGAGCCTGCCCGACCTCGACGAAGTCACCGATCGGCTGCGACCGCGAACCCGGGACGCCGCTCGCCGGCGCCCTGCTCGACCAGCGCAACGTCGCCGGGTTCGGCAACCTCTACGCGATCGAGCTGCCGTTCCTGGTCGGTGTCTCGCCGAACCAGCCGGTCGGGTCGGTCGACGGGCTGCGCGAGCTCGTCGCCATCGGTACGGCGCTGATCCGTACGAACGCCGCACGCGGTCCACAGAACACGACGGGGCGCCGTCTCACCACCGCCGACCACTGGGTCTACGCCCGGCGTGGTCGCCCGTGCCCGCTGTGCGGGACGCGGCTCGACGGCTGGGAGAACCGCGACAGCCCTTGGCAGCGGCTGTCGACGTGGTGTCCGGCGTGCCAGCCTGTGGAAGCTCGACGCACCGTCGACCTCGAGCGGGCCCACCGGTTGCTGGCGCTCCATCCCGCCCGCAAGGAGGCCAGCTACCCGAGACTCGGGGCCCCATCGAACGGTCAGGTGGCTGAGACGCCGAAGCGGAGCGGAGGCGGCGAGCTCGGCAGATGAGCCGAGCAACTCGTTTGCGAGCCGAGCCCTACCAATCGTCGCCCGGGCGAGACTCGCACGTGAGCGCAGCCGTCAGTTCGATGTCCGCACTCAGCCCGAAGCGCAGCACCATCACGGCGTCGTCGTCCTCCTCCGTGCGGTCACCTCGTCACCGTCTCGTGCGAACGTCGGTCCGCGCCACCGCTCCCAGCCGAGCCGCTCGTAGAACGACCATCGGCCGGTGGCCAGCGCGCCGAGCTCGAAATGGCGGGGAAGCAGCTCGCCTATCCCCTGCATCGCCAACGAGCCGACTCCAGTGCCCTGGAGCGTCGGTGACGTACCGACCGCCTCGACGTAGCCGGACCGGAACGGGCGATCGGCGACGAGCAAGCGCCGCGGGACCACGGCCGCGTGCGCCACGAGAGCGCCACCGTCGTCGCTGACGAGCACGTGCCAGCCTCCGAGCGCGTGGTCCCAGTCCTCGTCCGAGAAATCACCATCGAACGCCACTTCGAGGAGGCTCCGGACCGCAGCTTGCCGCTCTTGGCCGAGTTCCGCGGTGGCGAACACACACACGTCGCTCACCCCGTTCATTCTGGGCGCGGAGGTTCTCGAATTCGAGAACGTGCACGCCCAGGTCGTCGTTTGAGAACGTCCGCGCCCAGATGTTCGGGCCGCGACGCTCGGTCGGCAGCTGGCGTGCCGTCGGTACCCTTGACGGTCCCGTGCGCCTGGCTGCACTCCCCCCACTGCTGCGCGACGAACCGGCGCTCACGCGCGCCCTCGGTGACCCCGCCGCCCGCCTGGCCGTCGTCGAGGTGGCCCGCCCGATCTCGATCGCCGCGCTGGCCGACCTCTCCGAGCCGCCGCCCGCTCGTGGTCGTCACGCCGACCGGGACGATGGCCGGCCAGCTGGCCGAGGACCTCGAGCAGTTCCTCCCCGCCGGCGACGTGGCGTTCTTCCCGGCCTGGGAGACGCTGCCGTTCGAGCGCGTCAGCCCGTCGGTCGAAACCATGGGTCGCCGGCTCGAAGTCCTGTGGCGCCTGCGCGATCCCGAGCGCTGCCCGGCCGTCATCGTCACCGCCGTCCGTGCCGTGCTGCAGCGCCTCGGCCCGGAAGCCACCACCGTCGAACCGATCACGATCCGTCCGGGAGGTGTCGTCGACCCCGACGATCCTCGCCGCTCAGCTGGTCGAGCTCGGATACCGCCGCGAGGATCTCGTCGAGCACCGCGGCGAGTTCGCCCGCCGCGGGGCGATCATCGACGTCTTCCCAGCCACGTCCGACGCTCCGATCCGCATCGACCTGTGGGGCGACGAGGTCGACCGCCTCACGACCTTCAGCGTCAACGACCAGCGCTCGACCGGCGATCTCGCCGAGGCCCTGATCTTCCCGGCCCGCGAGCTGATCGCCACCGACGACGTCCGTGAGCGCGCGCGGCGCCTCGTCGCCGTCGAGCCGTGGGGCCGTGAGCAGTGGGAGCGACTCGCCGAGGGCGCCTTGTTCGACGGCATGGAGAGCTGGCTGCCGTGGCTCGTCGACGACGAGCGCCTCCTCACCGACGTGCTGCCCGAGCGCGCCAAGGTGCTGCTCATCGAGCCCCGCCGGATGCGTGACCGGGCAATCGACCTGCTGGCCGAGGAGGACGACCTGGCCCGGGCGCTCGCCTCGACGTGGGAGCGCGACCCCGACAAGCGGTTCCCTCGCCTCCATGCCCATCCGGACCGCATGTTGAGCAACGGAAGCGCGCCGTGGTCGATGGACTCGGTGCCCGAGTCGCCCGAGACGCCGGTCGTGCAGGCCTCGGGGTGGGGGCCGGTCGTCGGCGACGGTGCGGGCCTCGTCGCCCGCCTGACCCAGTTGCTGGGCGATGGCTACGAGGTCGTGATCGCCGCCGACGGCGAAGGATCGGCCGAGCGCCTGGCCGCCCTGCTCCGACCAGCCTCGACCTCCCCTGCTCGACCAGGGACTGGACGCTCAGCGCGGCGGCCGTCGTCGTCGCCCCGCTCCACCACGGCGTCACGCTCCCGGCCGCCAAGCTGGCGATCGTCGCCGAGAGCGACCTCACCGGCCGCCGCCGCGCCCATCGCCGGCCGCGCCGGCGACGCGAGGCCCTCAGCATCTTCGAGGACCTCAAGCCCGGCATGTACGTCGTCCACGCCCAGCACGGCGTCGGCCGCTACGAGGGCATGGTCAAGCGCACGATCGGCGGCGTCGAGCGGGACTACCTCCTCGTCGCCTACAAGGGCGACGACCGGCTGTACGTCCCCTCCGACCAGATCGACGTGCTGCGCCAGTACGTCGGCGGCGAGACGCCGACACTGCACCGCCTCGGCGGCAGCGACTTCGCCAAGGCCAAGAGCCGGGTCCGCTCGGCCGTGCGTGAGATCGCGCAGGAGCTCGTCGTCCTGTACCAGAAGCGCGTCAACTCCGAGGGGTACGCGTTCAGTCAGGACACGCCGTGGCAGGGCGAGATGGAGGACGCCTTCCCGTTCGTCGACACGCCCGACCAGCGCGTCGCCACGTCCGACGTCAAGGCGGACATGGAGCGGCCGTACCCGATGGACCGCTTGCTGTGCGGCGACGTCGGCTTCGGCAAGACCGAGGTCGCCGTGCGGGCTGCCTTCAAGGCGATGCAGGACAGCAAGCAGGTCGCCGTGCTCGTCCCGACGACGCTGCTGGCCAGCCAGCACGGCAACACGTTTGCCGACCGCTTCGCCGGCTACCCGATCCGCGTCGAGACGCTGAGCCGGTTCCTCACGCCCGGCCCAGGCCCGCGAGGTCGTCGCCGGCATCAAGTCGGGCGACGTCGACTGCGTGATCGGCACGCATCGCCTGCTCGGCGAGGACGTGCGCTTCAAGGACCTCGGCCTGTTGGTCGTCGACGAGGAGCAGCGCTTCGGCGTGCAGCACAAGGAGCTGATGAAGCAGCTCAAGACGAACGTCGACGTCTTGACGTTGACGGCCACGCCGATCCCGCGCACGCTCGAGATGAGCCTCGTCGGCATCCGCGACCTGACGCTGCTGAACACGCCGCCCGCCGACCGCCAGCCGATCCTCACGTACGTCGGTGGCTACGACGAACGGGTCGCCGTCGAGGCGATCCGCCGAGAGCTGTTCCGCGAGGGTCAGGTCTTCTGGGTCCACAACCGCGTGCGTTCGATCGAGCACGCCGCCGCCCGCCTCCGCGAGCTCGTGCCCGAGGCGCGCATCGCCGTCGCCCACGGCCAGATGGACGAGGGCACGCTCGAGCAAGTGGTCGTGGACTTCTGGGACGGCCTGTTCGACGTGCTCGTGTGCACCACGATCATCGAGTCCGGCATCGACATGCCGACGGTGAACACGCTGGTCGTCGAGCGCTCGGATCTGCTCGGGCTCGGCCAGCTGCACCAGCTGCGCGGCCGTGTGGGTCGCAGCGGCCAGCGGGCCTACGCCTACCTCTTCCACCCGACCGACGTCGTGCTGACCGAGGAGGCCTACGAACGACTCAAGACGATCGGTGAAGCCACCGAGCTCGGCAGCGGGTTCAAGATCGCCATGCGCGACCTCGAGATCCGCGGTGCCGGCAACCTGCTCGGCGAGGCACAGTCCGGTCACATCGCGGCGGTCGGGTACGACCTCTACTGCCAGATGGTCACCGAGGCGGTGGCCGAGATGAAGGGCGAGCCGATCCGGCCGCCGGCAGAGATCAAGCTCGACGTGCCGACGGACGCCCACCTGCCGAAGGACTACGTCGCCAAGGAGGAGCTGCGGCTCGAGGCGTACCGGCGCCTGGCCGCCGTGACGACGCCGGCCGAGGTCGACGACATCCGCGACGAGTGGGAGGACCGGTACGGCCCGCTTCCGGCGCGCGGCGGATGCGCTGTTGACGATCGGGTACCTACGGGCCGAGTGTCACCGCCTCGGCCTGACGGAGGTGGCGATCTCGTCCGACCAGGCTCGCCTCGGCCCGATCGAGCTCCGGCTCAGCGAGTCGACGCGATTGCGGCGACTGTCCCGCGACTCGATCTGGAAGGAAGATGCACGACAGATCGTCGTGCCGATCCCGCGGCGAGAGGAGCCGGCAGCGTTCCTCGTCCGACTGCTGCGTGAGCTCGTCCCGCCGCCGGTTCCGGAAGTGCTCGAGCCAGTAGCTTCCGCGCCGTGATCGGCAGGACCCGGACCGGGTTGGCGGCGTGCGCTGTCCTGGCGCTGGCCGGGTGCGGCGACTCACCGAGCAACAACACCGCCGCCGAAGTCGGCAGCTCGGCGGTGAGCAGAGACGACTACGAAGAGGTGCTTCAGGCGGTCGTCGCCAATCCCGAGGTCTTCGGTGTCGAGGAGGACGTCGACACCGGCACCGTCACCGGGGATGCCGGCCGCAGCGTTCTCCAGGCAATGATCCTCGACGTCGCCGGCAAGGAGTTCCTCGCCGACGAGGGCGACTCGATCACCGATGCAGACCGGCAGAGCGCGCTCGAGTCGCTCGCGTCACAGGTGGACGCGTGGCCGCCCCCGGTCGCCGAGCTCTTCGTCGACCGGCAGGCCGGCGTCATCGCGTTCAGCCGGCGTCGCCGCGAGCACGGGCGAACCGCAGGCAGCGTACGAGGCGTCTCCGGCCGACCTCGGCGTGCTGTGCGTGCGCCACATCCTCGTCGAGACGGAAGAGGAGGCGCAGGCCGTGCTGCAAGAGCTCGCCGACGGCGCCGACTTCGAGCAGCTCGCCGCCGAGCGGTCCACAGATACGGGATCGGCGCAGTCCGGCGGGGCGCTCGAGGCGCAGCCTGGGCAGCCGTGCATCCCGCTGGAGCAGGCAGAGTCGGCGCTCGACGCCACCTTCTTCGAAGCGGCGGCGGCCGCTGTGCCGGGCGAACCCGTTGGCCCGGTGCAGACGCAGTTCGGCTGGCACATCATCCTCGCTCGGCCGTACGACGAGGTCGCCTCCGCGGTCGACACCGCCGTAGGCCAGCAGCTCTTCGACGAGCACATGGCAACGATCGCCATCGAGGTGGATCCGCGCTACGGGCGCTGGGACTCGGACGAGCGCTCCGTCGTTCCCTTGTGACGCGAGCCTCCGAAGATCATCGTTGTCGGGCTCGGGCCAGGTGGCGACGGGCACGTCACCGTCGAGACGCTGTCGGCGATCGAGCGGATCCCGCATCGCTACCTCCGCACAGGCCGCCATCCGAGCGCCCACCTCGTGGAGCCGGCGGCGACGTTCGACCACCTCTACGAGCGCGCCGATCGGTTCGACGAGGTCTACAGCGCGATCGTCGAGGAGCTCGTCGACGCCGCCCGCCTGCACGACGAAGTCTTGTACGCGGTACCGGGATCGCCCACGGTTCTGGAGCGCAGCGTGCAGGCGCTGCAACAAGACGAGCGTGCCGACGTGGACGTGCTGCCGGCGATGTCCTTCCTCGACGTCGCATGGGCCCGCCTCGGCATCGATCCTGTCGAGGCAGGGGTCCAGCTCGTCGACGCCTATGAGTTCGCCACCGCGGTGCCGCGTCCTCGACCGGGCCGTTGCTCATCGCCCACACCCACGCCAACTGGCTGCTCTCCAACGTGAAGCTCGCTGCAGAGCACGCCAGCGGCGACGAGCCGGTGATCATCCTGCAGCGCCTCGGTACGCCGCGACGAGCTCGTCACGCACACGACGTGGAGCGAGCTCGACCGAGCCGTCGACGCCGACCACCTGACCTGTGTCTACGTCCCGAGCATCGGCGTGCCGATCGCCGCCGGCTACCTCCGCCTCCACGAATTGGCCCGCACGCTGCGCGAGCGGTGCCCGTGGGACATCGAGCAGACCCACGACACCCTCGTGCCGCACCTGGTCGAGGAGACTTTCGAGCTCGTCGACGCGATCGGCGCACTCGACCCGGACGACCCGGCGACGGAGGCGGCGTTCATCGAGGAGCTCGGCGACGTGCTGTACCAGGTCGAGTTCCACGCCACGATCGCCGAGCAGCAAGGGCGCTTCTCGATCGCCGACGTCACCGAGACGATGCACGAAAAGCTGGTGCGCCGGCACCCGCACGTCTTCGGCGACGTTGCCGCCGATGACGCCGAGGCCGTGAAGGCCAACTGGGACGACATCAAGCGGGTCGAGAAGCAGCGCACGTCGGTCTTCGACGGGGTTCCGCGGTCGCTGCCGGCGCTGGCCTATGGGCAGCACCTGACGCGCAAGGCAGCCAAGGTCGGCTTCGACTGGCCGGACGTGGCCGGGCCACTCGCCAAGGTCGACGAGGAGTTGGGCGAGCTGCGGGAGGCGGTCGCCGCAGGCGATCAGGTGCACATCGCCGACGAGCTCGGCGACGTGGTGATCGCGCTCGTCAACGTCGCCCGGCACACCGACGTCGACGCCGAGCTGGCCGCTCGCGCCGCGGCCGGCAAGTTCCGCGCCCGGTTCGAGCAGGTCGAGCAGCTCGCCGCCGAGCGCGGCCTCGACCTGCGCGCGGCGTCACTCGACCAGCTGGATGCGTTGTGGGACGAGGTGAAGTCCCGAGAGGTCTGAGTTGGGCCGCGAATCCCTGCGGCAGACTGAGGCCGATGCGGCTGCAGTTGCCGGATCCCGCCGACCACCCCGACGTGGGGGCGTTGCCCTTCGCCGTCGACCTCGACGATTGGGCCCTGCCCCACATCCATCCGGTGCTCGGTCTGCACCGCCACGTCGTCAAGCTGGTCGAGCTCGGCGCCGACGGCAACCGGACGTCCTACGTGGTCAAGGAGCTGCCCGACCGCCTTGCCCTGCGCGAGTACCGCCTCTTGCGCGGCCTCGCCGAGGATCGGCTCCCGACGGCGACCGTCGTCGCCGTCGTCACCGACCGCACCGGCGGCCGAGATGGGCTCCTCGTCACCCGTCACCTCGACTACGCGCTGCCCGTACCGCAGCCTGCTGTCGGGCCGCGGCCTGTCGATCCCGTACCTCGGCGATCGACTGCTCGATTCGCTGGTCGGCCTGCTCGTTCGGCTGCACGTCGCCGGGTTCTTCTGGGGCGACTGCTCGCTGTCCAACGCGCTGTTCCGGCGCGACGCGGGTGCGCTGTCGGCCTACGTGATCGACGTCGAGACGAGCGAGCGCCATGACCACCTCTCCGACGGGCAGCGCCGCCTCGATCTCGACATCGCCTACGAGAACGTCGCCGGTGGCCTGCTCGACCTCCAGGCCGGCGGGCGGCTCGTCCCCGACGTCGACCCGTTCGCCGTCGCCGACAACATCGAGTCCCGCTACGAGGGCCTGTGGCGCGAGCTGACCGCCGAGCGAGGAGTTCGCCGCCGACGAGATGTGGAAGGTCGAGCAGCGCGTCCGCCGGCTCCACGACCTCGGCTTCGACATCGGTGAGATGGAGGTCATCGCCGACGAGGATGGCCAGCGGCTGCGCTTCGTCCCGCGCGTCGTCGAGAGCGGCTACCACCAGGAGCGGCTGTTCGCCCTGACCGGTCTCGTCGCCGGAGAGAACCAGGCCCGTCGGTTGCTCGACGACATCCGCAGCTTCCGCGGCGAGCTGCAGTCAGCGCACCGGCACCAAGCCGCCGGAGAACATCGCCGCCGTGCGCTGGCTCGACCAGCGCTTCGAGCCGGTCATCGCGGCCGATCCCGCCGTCGATGCTCGGCAAGCTGCAGGCGGCAGAGCTGTTCCACCAGATCCTGGAGCACCGCTGGTTCTCGTCCGAGGAACAGGGGAGGGACGTCCCGCTCGAGGAGGCGATCGAGTCCTACGTCGGCAACGTCCTCGTCGGAGCACCCGACGAGCAGGTGCGCCTCGACCCCCCGACGGGCGAGCTGCTTCTCGGTGATCTCTGAATGCGGCCGCCGAAGCGCCTGCCGGCGAGGGAAGCGCCAGCGACGAGCCGGAGCCGAGCGATGAGCGAGGCCGACATCACAGCGCCGGCGTGCCGAACCGGGTCTTCTCGTCGAACGACGCGGCCCGGTGTCAGCGGGCCGGAGCCGCGGCCTGGCGGTTGAGCGGGCGCGGGGCGTGGATGCCCTGCAACGTCGCATCGACGATGAGGGTCAGCTCGGCATGCATGCCGTCCGGATCCGTGAACCAGATGCTGTGGAACGCGCCGAGATCCTCGACCGCACCGTCGGAGGCGCCGCGTGCGACGAGCCGATCGCGCAACGTCTCGAACTGCTCGGACGACGCGGCACCGAGCGCGATGTGGTCGAGGTGCCCGCGTTGGAACATCGCCGGCAGCGCGGTGCCGTGAGCGTTCTCGGCGACCTCGGCTGGATGGATCCACGAGTCCTCGCCGGCGCGCAGGATGGCATGGCGGAACGCGGGGGTCGTCCCACTGAAGACGACCTCGAGCTCGAAGACGTCCCGATAGAACACGACGAAGCGGTCGAGATCGGCGGTGAGGACGGCAACGTGGTTGACGCCGGTCAGCATGGTCATCGGAGCACCTCCAGCACGGGCTCCGGCGAGGAGCATGGTCAGGGCAACTGCGACGGTTTCGGCGCCCTCGGCACCATCCATGTCCCAGTAGTCACGCAACGTCTGCCAAGTCGCCGCGCTCGTCAGCACCTGCACCACTGCTGCCAGTCGGCGAGCTGTGTCGTCGTCGAGGCCGGTAGTTCCGGTGAGTAACCATTGATGAAATTCTCGGCGACAAAGGTCAAGCAAACAACGGCATGTTCAAAGTCGTGATTGGCCGCGACAGCGAAAATGCCTTGCGGCTGCGAGATGCCGAAGGAAATGGGAGTGCTAACACCTGGGCAGGGTTCGCTGGCACGGACGACAAGGCAGTGTCGACGGCGACTTTCGCCGTGCTAGAAGACGAGTTGCAGCCGGTTTTGCGCAGCCCCGCGCAAGGAAGGCATCAATATTGTGGCCATCCATCACCACATGACGCATGAAAATCCGCGTTATCTCTTCCTGCACTATTGGGGCAAGGGCAAGGCCGAGGTCGCTCGCCCAGAGCCTCGAAGAAACCCTCGACACGCAAAAAGGGAAATGAAATGAACCAATCGAAATCATAACATGAAAACAGCTCAATACATTCCATCGCTCATGACAGGTCTGACACTCGCCACGGCGTTCGCCGCGACGATCAACTTTCGACGACGCCAAGACCGGCGAAGTGCCCGCGGGCTGGACGGCCACCAAGACCGGCAACGGCGAAGCCGAAATGGACGGTCGTAGAAGGACGACACCGCGCCGAGCAAACCGAACGTGCTCAAACAAACCGGCGAGGCGACTTATCCGGTTTGCATTCAAGAGACGACACGAACCTCAAAGACGGCTTCGTGGAAGTGAAGTTCAAGCCCGTCTCCGGCAAGGAAGACCAGGCGGGCGGCGTGGTCTGGCGGGTGAAGGACGCGGACAATTACTACATCGCGCGCGCCAACGCGCTGGAAGGACAACGTCCGCATTTATCATTTCGTGAACGGGCAAGCGGACGCAGTTCAAAGGGCGTGAACATCAAGGTCGCGCCCGAACCATGGCACACGCTGCGCGTCAACTTCACCGGCAACGCGTTCACGGTCGTCTTCAACGGCAAGGACATCTGTTCGACCGCCGAGGACGACACGTTCAAAGACGCCGGCAAGGTCGGCGTCTGGACGAAGGCCGACAGCGTGACGCTGTTCGACGACTTCAGCTACGGCGCGAAATGAATTCGGACGCTCTCGAATTCGCCTGCAGCTCGCCGTGCATTCTGCTGTTGGCTGCGCCGCGTTGCTTCGCCCCGCCGCCGCTGGTCACCGGCGATGTGCCGACGGCGGACAAGGAGCCGCTTCGAGTGGTATGTGGGCGCGCGGTATCAGGAGAGCGAGACTGGCAAGCCGGCGCGGTTGCTGCCGTTCACGGAACTGGTCTATGGCATTAGTGACCGGCAGGAGTTGACGTTTGAAACCGCCGGCCTGAGCAAGGACGGTCATTACGGCCTGAACGATTCCGTGCTCGGCACGAAATTCGTCTTTCTCAAGGAGACGGAGCGGCGTCCCGGCATCGCCGGCTCATTCGAGTTGAAGCTGCCGACGGGCGACGAATCGCGCGGGCTGGGCAGCGGCGAGTTTGATTACGACCTGCGCCTGCGCGCGCAAAAGACGTGGGGCTGGTTCACCGCGATTGGCAACGTCGGGCTACACCTTTGTCACCGACCCGGAGTTTGGCGGTGTGACGACCAGCACGGAGAATGTCTGGCTGCTGACGCTTCGGGCAGGAATATCAGGTCGCCAAGCGCACCAAGCTGCTGTCGGAAATCTATTTCGTCAGCCGCGAAGAACCGGGCGGACCGAACCGCCTGGCGGCCAACATCGGTTTCAAACACAAACTGCTCGACAACCTCACCGTCCACGCCGCCGTCGGCAAGAGCGTGCGCGAAGGCAACCGCGGCGGACCGGATTTGCGCGTGTATGTCGGACTGAAATGGGAGTTCGACGCGCCGTGGAGAACGAAAGGAGTGACAAGCATGAAATGGATTACCCGTGAAAAAGTGAAAGTGGACCGCGTGGCGTGTCCGTGGCTCATCAAGAAGTTCGTTGACCCTCAAGCCGAGTTCATCTTCGTGCCGACAAATCAGGTCGAGGCGAAGGCGCGCGAGCTTGGCGCGACGCCGTTCGACATCGACGGCTGCGAACTCGGCCATCACGGCGAGGACGTGTCATTCAATTCCATCCTCAAAAAATACAACCTCACTGATCCGGCGCTCGTGTTGCTCGGTGAAATCGTTCGCGCCGCCGACTCGCATCCGTCGAATCCGCATCCGGCGGGCGAAGGTTTGCGCTGGGTCGCGTTTGGGTTCAGCGCCCTGGGCCTGAGCGACCACGAAATTCTGGAGCGCGAGTTTATCGTGTATGACGCGCTCTATGCCGAATGCCAGCGGCGAACTCATAGGGCGCGGAGTTGAAACTCAAACTGATGCCGCCAACCAAAGCATTACTACAAAGAAGCACCGGCCGTGAAATTTTAGCCTTCATTCTGGCAAACTTGCTTCTGGTATTGACCGCTTCGGCGCACGGCATCTCCGACGCGGACAAAGCAAGGCATCCTGGAGGGCGGCAACTTCGAATACCTCAAGCTCGGGCGACCCACATGCTGACGGGCTACGATCATCTGCTGTTCCTGTTCGGCGTGATGTTCTTCCTGACGCGGTTCGGAGACATCGTGAAGTTCATCACCGCCTTCACGCTGGGGCATTGCGTACGCTCGTTTTCGCCACGCTGCTGCACATCAAGGCCAATTACTATCTGGTCGATGCCGTGATCGCCCTGACCGTCTGCTACAAGGCGTTCGATAATCTCGACGGCTTCAAGCAATACATCGGCGTCCAGCCGCCGAACTTGCTCGGCGCGGTGACGCTGTTTGGCCTGATTCATGGCTTCGGCCTTTCCACACGCCTGCAACAGTTGCCGCTCGGTCAGGAAGGATTCGTGCTGCGAATACTCTCGTTCAACGTCGGGGTCGAGATTGGCCAGATAGTCGCGCTGACGGGGATGTGGCTGCTCCTGTCGGGCTGGCGCAAAACCACTTCGTTCCTGAAATTCAGCAAGGTCGCCAACGCCGCGCTGATGTTCGCCGGGCTGCTCTTGCTGCTGATGCAATTGCACGGCTATCAGCACACGCGCTTCACCGATGAATTTCCGCTGAACAAGGACGAGCACTTCGAGATTCACCAGAACATGGAACGCATCGCGATCCCGGAACGGACGCGGGCACGAATACGACCCAGGAGACTTTGCCGCCCAACCAGCAACAATGACCGACAAACCAAAACAAAACCGACCTATGAAAAAAACAACACTCGTTGCGATGGGCCTTTCGCCTGCATCGCTTTCACCACAACTCCACTCCAGGCTCAGGAAAAACCGCGTCAAACGGCCGCTGCCGCGGGCGGCGAGCGGCCACAGCCACTTCACCAAAATCCCCGCGACCGTAGAGGAAATCTGGAAGGAGATCGACAAACAGCAGGGCAAGCTGGCCAGATTGTGGCGAAGAAAGATTTGGGCGAGGCGCACGATCACGCGTTTCGCGATTCGCGATCTCGTGAAGGCGTTGCCCGCAAAAGTCGCGGCCGAAAACAAAGCCAAAGCCGAAGAAAGCGCGAAGGAAATCACGAAGCTCGCCGCCGACATCGACAAGTCCGGCGCCGCCAGGGGCGCAGAAGGCCACGGAAGCGAACGTGAAAAAGATGGGCGAGGCCATCAAAGCCCTTGAAGCGAAGCTCAAGCCGGTTGAGGCGA
>CAVZDR010000004.1:0-440122 GCA_963774125.1 uncultured Acidimicrobiia bacterium | reverse complement strand
TGGCCGAGCTCGGATGCAGGTACCAGGCCGAGCGGACCCGCCAGCTGCTCCGGCGCCACACCGAGCGCTGGGGTGAGACGCCCGGCCCGCTCGATGCACTCAGTGCTCGCGGAACCAGGCCAGGTGCTGAACCTGATCGCCGACGGCCGGACCATGCACAGATCGCCGCCGCCCTCTACATCAGCCGCAAGACCGCCGAGCACCACGTTCTCGAACATCCTCACCAAGCTCGGGGTCTCGTCACGAGCCGAGGCAGCCGTGCTCGCCGCCCGTCACGGCAGTTGACAGCGACGAGGAGGAGTGAGCCGATGCACGACCAGATGCAGCCCGACGTCCACCTGCTGACCGTCTGCGGGAGCCTGCAGGAACGATCGGCCAATCGGGCGGCGATCGATGTCGCATCGTCGTTCGCTCGCGGTGCGAGGCGCCATCATCGACGACTTCGACCGCCTCGCCGAGCTCCCGGCATTCGCACCCGACCGCGAGGACGAACAGATCCCCGTCGTCGTGGACTCTTGGGCAGCGGCGGATCGACGGCGCCGACGTCGTCCTCGTGGCGGCGCCCGAGTACGCCGGCGGCGTTGCTGGAGCCGTGAAGAACGCCTCGACTGGCTGGTCGGCTCCGGCGACCTCTATCGCAGCAGTGGGCCCGATCAGTGCGGACGTCCGGTGGAGAGCACGCCCGGCGGGCGATGGGCCAGACGCTCACCTGGCAGGGTGCCTACGTCGTCGCAGAGATCGGCATCGCTGCACCGCGGACGAAGTCCGACGAGAACGGCCGCTTCACCGACGTCCCCACGCTGACGGCGATCAGCGGAGGCAGCCGAGGCATTGGTCGCAGCCCGCCAAGCCGGCCGCTGACCCGCCGAGCTCGCTGCACCGACTCCTGGAGGCCTTGGGGATCGAGACGTCGGACGTCCCGCCCCCTGCTACACCGCCGAGCGGCAGTTGACCAGTCCTCCCCGACCACACATCGTCCGAACCCGACGATGCGGTTACTGGCTGCGGCTTCCTATGCTCGTCCTCAGTGCAGCCGGCCGGAGGCCAGCCCGCACGCCACGTAGGGAGGGGGAGTCCGGATGCTCGGCAAGCCAGTCAGACCCAGCCGCGGCGATCGCGTGTGCGCCCAGGGTCGCGCCATGAACACGCGACGTTGGCTGCTACCGATCGCCGCGCTGGCGCTCGTCGCGACCGGGTGCGGCAGCGACGACGGCGGGACCACCGCAACAACGGCGGCGGCTGGAGCCGCTCCCGCGGAGTCGGCATCGCCGGCGACGACCGCCGCGGACGGAGCTGCGCCGAGCGGCTCAGCGACAGGAGACATCACGATCTTCGCTGACGAGTCACTGGCCGAGGCGTTCACGGACATCGCTCTCGCATTCGAGTCGGAGTACGAGGACGCAGTTCCGCACACGAACTTCGACTCCTCCAACCTGCTCGCCGACCAGATCGTCGATGGCACCCCGGCCGATGTCTTCGCCTCTGCCGATGCGGCCGACATGGACCGACTGACCGAGGCCGACTTGGCCGGCTCGGAGCCGGTCGTCTTCGCCACCAACGTGATGACGATCATCGTGCCGGAAGGAAACCCCGCCGGCGTCACCGGCGTCGACGATCTCGGCAATCCGGATCTGCAGCTCGGGCTGTGCGTGCAGGAGGCGCCGTGCGGGATCGACGCGCGGCGGGTCCTCGACGCCGCAGGCGTCACGGCGACGCCGACGAGTGATGCGGAGACGACGGATGAGCTCGTCGACCTCGTCGAGAACCAGACGATCGACGCCGCGATCGTGTATGCGACCGACATGTCGTTCTCGGGTGACGCCGAGATCGTTCAGATCCCACCGGACCTCAACGCGCTCGTCGAGTACTCGGCTGCCGTCGTGTCGACGTCCGCCAATGCGGCGACGGCTCAGGCCTTCATCGACTTCGTCAATGGATCCGCAGGTCAGGAGATCCTGCAGCAGTACAACTTCACGATGCCGTGAGCTCGAGTCACCACAGGGCCACGTCCGGTTCCGACCTACGGCGCGTCCGCCAGCGGGCCGCCACCTCCTTTGCCGTCGGCGCTGGTCCGGGTAACGGCGTGTGTCCGGGAGCCCGCAACGCGTCGAGGTGCAGCGCGAGGTAGCGGGACCGCAGCTGGGCAGTGCGCCGTGGTGTCGACGCCTGCAAACACGAGACCTGCTCGAACACGTACGTCAGGTCGTTGGCATCGACGTCGTCTCGCAGTACGCCGGCGGCCTTCGCTCGGGCCACCAGCTGCTCGTTGAGGGCGAACGCCCGCTTCGCATCGCGCAGGTTCTGTTCGATTCGGGGTGAAGCGCCCGGCCAGCCTCACCGTCAGCGCGTGGTTGTCCGCTTCCATGATTCGTCGCATGAAGTTGGCGAACACACCCCACGGGTCGCCCTCGTCGTCGATGGCGGCCTGCGCGATCTCGATGTAGCTGCGCAGCCCCTCGCTGCACAGCTGACGGATCAGCTCCTCCTTGCTCGGGAACCGGCGGTACAGGGAGCTGATGTTCACCCCGGCGTGGTCCGCCACGGCTGCGATCGGCGCGTCCGGGTCGGTGACGAACACCGCACGCGCGGCGGCCAGGATCGCCGCGTCGTTGCGGCGAGCCTGCTGCTGGCGGCCGCTCAAGCGCGAACCCCGGGCAATCACCACGGGAGTGATATGTGTCTTATTGCGAAGCGAAGCACTTCGTTCCACAATAGCAGCATGACCGTTGTAACCGATGAAGCGCAGGTGCAGCCCTTCCGTGTGGAGGTGGCCCAGAGTGAGCTCGACGATCTTTCGGCACGCCTCGCTCGGACCAACTGGCCGGACGAGCTGCCGGGGGTCGAGTGGGCGTATGGCGTCCCGATGCAGCACGTCAGGGACCTCGTCGAGTACTGGCGGACCGGCTTCGACTGGCGGGCCCAGGAGGCGCGGCTCAACGCGATCCTCAGTTCACGACCACGATCGACGGCCAGAACGTCCACTTCCTCCACGTGCGCTCACCCGAACCGGATGCGCTGCCCTTGATCGTGACGCACGGCTGGCCGATGTCCGTCTTCGAGTACGTCGACCTCATCGGCCACTGACCGATCCTCGCAACCATGGTGGCGATCCGTCGCAGGCGTTCCATGTCGTGGTCCCGTCGGTACCCGGCGTCGCGTTCTCGGGTCCCACGACGGAACCGGGGTGGACCACACAGCGCATCGCCAAGGCGTGGGCCACGCTCATGGACCGTCTGGGCTACGACCATTACGGGGCGCACGGCAACGACGGCGGATCGCTGATCTCACCCGAGCTCGGCCGTGTCGCCCCAGACCGGGTCGTCGGGGTACACGTGACGCAGCTCTTCTCGTTCCCGTCGGGTGATCCGTCGAGTTCGCCGATCTCACACCTGAGGACGCCGCCGCCCTCAAGTTCTTGGAAGAGTTCGCCGGAGGCGGAGGCCTCGCCTACAACGCGTACCAGTCCGCCCAGCCCCAGACCCTGAGCTACGCGCTCCAGGACTCCCCCGCCGGCTGGGTGGCGTGGGTAGCCCAGCTGTTCCGACACTGGACCGATCGCGATTACGTCCTCGCGAATGCGTCGGCCTACTGGCTCACCGGGACGATCGGATCGTCGATTCGCCGCTACTACGAGGACGCCCACGCGACGGATCACCCGACCGAGCCGACCACCGTTCCAACCGGCGTCTCGGTGTTCGCCGAGGACTTCCAGACCATCCGCAAGCTGGCCGACCGGGACCACGCCAACATCGTGCAGTTCCGCCGCCACGACCGGGGCAGCCACTTCGCTCCGAAGGACGCGCCGGACCTGCTGCTGGCCGACCTCCGCGACTTCTTCGCCGAGCTGCGCTGACGCGGACCCGGTCAGGGACCGATCGTCGCCAGCAGCTGAGGCGGGACGCGGACGTCCGTCGCCTGCTCGAAGGCGTAGGCGAGACTCAGGACGTCGCCGTCGGCCCACGCCGTGGAGAAGAACGACATGCCGACCGGCAGCGGGCCGACGTAGCCGGCGGGTACGGTGACGTTCGGGTAGCCGGCTCACCGCGGCCGGGCCCGACGACCCGAACAGGAACGCGTCGCCCTGGCCGAGCGTCGTGACCCACGCCGGGCTGTTCGTCGGCGCCATGATGGCGTCGAGGTCGAGGGTCGCCAAGGTCTCGTCGATCGCCGCCCGGGCCGCGCTCGTGGCGGCCTCGCGCTGCGCGAGGTAGACGGGATCGTCCGTCGACGGCGCCGCCTGGGCCAGCTCGAACATCTCCTGGCCGAAGAACTCGAGCTCGACGGGATCCGCCTCGTTGAACGCGATCAGGCCAGCGAGGTCGGCGGGATGTCGGCCGGGCGTCTCGGCCAGGTAGGCGTTGATGTCGCGCTTGAACTCGGCCAGCAGTGCCGGGAACTCGTTCTCGTCGATGACGTCGAGGTACGGCAGCGATACATCGACGGGCGTGGCGCCGGCGGCGACCAGGGCGTCCACAGCCTGCTCGGTGATGGCATCGGTCTCGGGCGACCCCGTCTCGAACCGCCACACGCCGATGCGCGCCCCGTCGAGCGCGGTCGACATCGAGGGCGTACTCGCTCGGCTGATCGGGCGGGATCGCGCCGGTTGCCGGATCATCCGCATCGAAGCCCTGGAGCACAGCGAGGGTGAGCGCGGCGTCGACGACATGACGGGCCATCGGGCCCGCCGTGTCCTGCTCCGCCGAGATCGGCACGACCCCGGCACGCGAGACCAACCCGAGGGTGGGCTTGTGCCCGACGACGCCGTTCGCGCCGGCGGGGCAGACGATCGAACCGTCGGTCTCCGTGCCGATCGCCACCTGGGCCAGCGACGCCGCGACACCCGCGCCGGAACCCGATGACGAGCCGCAAGGATTGCGATCGAGGACGTGGGCGTTGGCGGTCAGCCCGCCGACCGCACTCCACCCGCTCGATGAATTGGTGCTGCGGAAGTTGGCCCACTCGGACAAGTTCGCCTTGCCGATGATCACGGCGCCGGCCGCCGCGGAGCCGCTTGACCAGCCCGGCGTCGTCCGCCGGGCGGCTGCGCAGCAGCGCCCGGGAACCAGCGGTTGTCGACAGCAGCCGCCCTGCCGCCACGTCGATGTTGTCCTTGAGCAGGACGGGGACGCCTTCCAGCACGCTGCGCGGCCCGCCGAAGTGACGGCGGAGGTCGCTGCGCGCCGCCTCCAGGAGCGCCAGTGGGTTCACGGCGAGGACGGCCTGCAGCTCGTCGTCGACCTCACGGATGCGGGCCAGGTAGGACAGGGTCAACGTGGTCGACGACAGCTGCCCGGCGGACATGCGCTCCTGGATGTCAGGGATCGTGAGGGCGTCGAGCTCGCCCGCGGTCAGGATCGCCGGCAGCCGCTGGACGGGTGGTGCCGCGGCGCCCCGATCGCTGACGGCTAGGGGCGCGGCGGTCGCGAGGAGTGTGAACGCCAGCGCGATGCCCAACCGCGAGCGACGGCTCGTTGTCGAGGCGGATGGTGCGGGCATTGCGACCTCCCGAGCTCACCCCCGCCCCGGGCGCTACCGCCACCGTAGTCAGGCCGGGCGAGTCGAGATCACACGAGGCGTCGTGCGTTCGCCCACGCAGTGAGCTGGTGACGGTTGCTCAGCTGCAGCTTGCGTAGCACCGCCGACACGTGGCTCTCGATCGTCTTGACGGACAGGTGGAGGCGGCTGGCGATCTCCTTGTACGCGTAGCCGCGAGCGATCAGCCGGAGCACCTCCTGCTCGCGTGCCGTCAGCAGATCGAGCTCGGGATCGCTCGGCACGGGGATCTCCCCCGAGAACGCATCGAGGACGAAGCCGGCCAGGCGCGGCGAGAAGACGGCGTCACCGTCGTGGACCCGTTCAATCGCGGCTGCCAGCTCGGCGGCGTCGATGGTCTTCGTGACGTAGCCGCGAGCTCCGGCCCGCACGACGGCGATGACGTCCTCGGCGGAGTCGGACACGGACAGCGCCAGGAAGCGTGGCGGCGACGGATCATCCCGCACGGCGGCGATGACCTGCGGCGCCCCTCCGCCGGGCAGGTGAACGTCCAGCAGCACGACGTCGGGTGCCGTGGCGCGCAGCTCAGCCACTGCGCTGTCGACGTCGGCGGCCTCGCCGACGATCTGGATGCGATCGCCGAGCGCGACGAGCTCGGCGCGCACCCCGGCGCGGAAGAGGGCATGGTCGTCGACGAGGACGAGGCGCACGGTCATTGGCGCGGCCTCGGCACGCGCAGCTCGACCTCCGTTCCGGCTCCGGGTATCGACGTCAGCAGCGCCTTGCCGCCGAGGCGCTGGATGCGCCCGACGATCGACTCACTGATGCCCCGTCGGTCGCTGGCGACGTCGGCCGGATCGAAGCCCCGGCCGGTGTCACGGACGAACGCCATCAGCTCGGTGTCATCGGCTTCCACGAACACGTCGACGCGCTCGGCGTCGGCATGGCGCGCCGCGTTGACGACCGCCTCGCGGACCGCCGCGACGAGCGCCCGCGCCGCGTTGTCGAGCGGTTGGTCGCCGACGACGACGGCCTCGACGCGGATGTCGTGATCTGCTTCGATCTCCACGGCGAGGGCGTCGATCGCGACATGCAGCGAAGTCGGCTCGCCCTCGTGGGTCGTCCCGTACAGCCACGCCCGCAGTTCGCGCTCCTGGCGGCGGGCGATCGTCGCCATCCGTCTCGGATCGGACGTGCGTTGCATGAGCACCAGCGACTGCAGCACGGAGTCGTGCAGATGGGCGGCCAGCGTCGCCCGCTCGTCCTCGCGGATGCGCGCCGCGCGCTCGTCGTCCAGGCGCCGCAGCAAGCGGCCGAGCATCGGCGCCGCGAACACGGCGAGTCCACCGATGACGACGGCGATGGCGCCGGCCGAAGCACCGACGCCTGCCAATCCGCCGGTGCGGTTGGCAAGCGACACCACACCGGCACCGAGCAGGACGACACCGACGACGACGCGGACCAAGCGGACCACCGAGCCGCTGATCGTCGGCCTCGCTCGACCGCCGAGTGACCACACGATCGAGATGCCGAGCGCGATCGCCGCTGCCGGCACCATGATCCCGTCCCCCGGCCACAACCCGATCGTGCGGCAGGCGACGAGCAGGGCCGCTGTGGCGAAACCCAGCGCGAGCTCGCGACGCCACCGGTCGCGCGGTGGCAACGGCGGCGATGCGGGCCCGGCAGGACCGTCCGTCGACAGCGCAGCGGCGCCCACGTAGATCACGACGCCGAGGCCACCGGCCAGCGTCAGGAGCCCGACGGCGGCGCGGACGACGGTCGGCTCGACTCCCCAGCGAGCGGCCCAGCCACTGGCAACACCCGCCAGGAGGCGATCCGAACTGCGCTGGACACGGAGCCGGTCGATCACTCGACGCACGACGCCAGTCTCTCGCGCCGCGACCCCCCGAGACCATCAGGGGTCGCCCGGCCCAGCGGGCGGTGCGGTCGGGGATCGATCAGGGACATCCCCGATGGCGCATGGCGGCGACCGTCCGTACCGTCGTCGCTGTGGAGCTCGCCCCGCCTCCGGCTGACGCCGCACCTGCACCTTCCCCCGCACCGGTCCGTCAGGACGACCCGCCCGACCGCATCCTCGGCGGCGTCGCCGCGCTGATCGCCGACCGGTTCGACATCGACGCCCTCTGGGTGCGCATCGCGTTCGTGCTGCTGGCGCTCGTCGGAGGCGTCGGCATCCTCGTGTACGGCGCGCTGTGGCTGGCCTTCGTGGTTGGCCGCGACACCGATCGACGGTGGGCGCGCGTCGCCGGCGGGATCCTGCTCGTGCTCGGCCTGCCACTCGCGTTGACCACAGGCTTCAGGTTCTGGGACGGACCGCTGGCTGTCTTCGCGCTGCTGGCGGGACTGGCTGTCGCGCTGTGGTCTCCACGCCGCGCCGCCCCGACCACGTCGTCAGCGTCGCCTCCCCCCGCGCCTGCGACGGAAGTGGTCGCCACCGCCACTCCGCGCAGGCGTGTGCGGCGGCCACCGTCGATCCTCGGCCGCCTGACGCTCGGGATCGCCGTGGTCGTGGCCGCGCTCGGAGCACTGATCGACCAGGTCAACGGCGGCCGGCTGCACCCCGAGCAGTGGCTCGGCAGCGCGGCCATCGTGTGCGGCATCGGCCTCCTCGTCGGCGCGTTCGCAGGACGGGCACTCTGGCTGATCATTCCCGCAGCCGCGTTCGCCGGAGCCGGCTTCGTCGGCGGGGAGGCGGCAAGGATCGACTTGGAGCCCGATGCGCTCTTCGGCGACGAGGGTGTGCACATCGGGTCGGACACGCCGGGTGGTTCGCACCGCAACGAGCACGTCGTCATCGGCACCGTGTACGTCTCGGTCGACGACGCTCCGTCAGCGCCCGTCACGGTCGACGCCCGCGCCGCCATCGGCGCGGTCCGCATCTCGGCCGCCACTGACGTCTCGGTCGAGGTGCAGGCGTCGGTCGACAACGGCGACGTGGAGGTGGGCGACGTCGAACGGCCGAACGGGACGTTCATGCTCGGACCTGAAGGGACGCCGGACGTCGTCGTCGTCGCCCGTGTCGGGCGAGGCGAGATCACCGTCGAGCCGTACCGACGAATCGCCCGCCCGGAGCCACCGGACCCACCGGACCCACCCGTTCTCGGCGGGGAGCGGATCGTCGCCGAAGGTGTCGTGCTCAGCCGTAGCGGTCAGCTCGTGTTGGCCGGTGGTGAGGCAGTGATCCAGCTCGACGGCACCGTGCTGACCGGCTCGACCGAGCAGCGCGACGGCCTCACCGTCATTCCCACCTCGCTCGGTGACTTCCAGCTGCTCCCCGGAGACTTGCTGCTCACACCGTTCGGCGTCGTGCTCGAGTTGCCGACCCTGACTCCCGGAGGTTGATGCAATGAGCGAGCGCAGCGAGCGAATCATGGAGACCGTCTTCTTCGCCGCGCAGCGGCGAAGAGCTCACTGGTGCGCAGCGGAGACGCAAACGCCCAGCACGTCGCATGACTTGGTGGTGCACCAGTGAGCCGTCACCCGTTCGACCCATTGTCTGCCGTCCTCGGCGTCATCACCGTGGTGGCCGGGCTGTTCGTGTCCGTCGGCGCGGCGATCGACCTCGACGTCAATTGGGCGTGGCTGATCACCGCTGCAGCGATCCTCATCGGCCTGGCGATCATCCCGTGGCAGCGCAGCGTGGCGCCGTCATCGGCACCCGAAGAGACAGCCGCCGGCCCCGTCGAGCCGTCCGAGCACGGGGCGTGACACCGCTAGGTGTCGCGACCCAGGACGCCGAGTTGCTCGAGCACCGTGTGATCGTCCCAGTACTGGCGCACCGAGCAGATCC
Organism: uncultured Acidimicrobiia bacterium; assembly: GCA_963774125.1. GTDB lineage: Bacteria > Actinomycetota > Acidimicrobiia > Acidimicrobiales > Ilumatobacteraceae > JALZMG01. Next base: position 430,818 of record CAVZDR010000004.1, on the reverse strand, counting down.
GATCGCCGAGGAACTCGGCGATCGTGACGCCGTGCAACGTGACCCGAATGCCTGATGCCTCGACGGTCACGTCTCCGGCGAGGACGGTGGTGCCACTGTGCGTCATCTCGACGGTCCACTCGACGCACGCGTAGTCGCCGCCGACGTCGAGCGGAGCGACGTCCAACTCGATGTCGGTGAACGCTTCGTCGCGTTGATCCAGTTCGTTGAACAGCTCGTCGAGCGACGCCGTCGAGAGCGCCGGGCTCCACGCTCGGACGTCGTCGGTGAGCAGTTCCCGCAACGTTTGGCGGTCGCGGTCGATGGCCGCGCGCAGCGCACGGACCAACGTCGTGGCCCGGTGCTCGTTCGACGTCACTGGCCGAGCAACTGCGCCTTGGCCGTCTCGAACTCGGCGTCGGTCAGCGCGTTCGAAGCGTGCAGCGCGGCCAGTTCCTTCAGGTCGGCGATCGGATCGTGTGGAGCCGCTGCGGGCACGGCCGGCGGCACGCGCCGGGTGGATTGGAACTGCTGCTGCAGCTGCCGGTTGTAGGCAGCCTGTTGCGTCTGGTTGCGCGGCAGCGAGTACGGCATCCAGGTCTGGCGTGGCCGGTACAGGAAGAGCATCCGCGGACCGCCGTTCTACGAGCCGAGGATCTTCGCCTTCTGCGCGGTGAACTCCTCCTCGGTCAGGATCCCCTGGTCCTTCAGCGCGGCGAGCTCCTTCAGCTGCTGGATCGGGTCGGGCGCGACCGGAGCCGGCGCGGGCTGGGCGTACTGCGGCGGCGGCTCGTAGTACTGGGGCTGCTGGGGTTGCTGGGCGTACTGTTGTTCGTTCTGATCCGCCCACCGGTTGGCCTGGCGGCGCGACACCCGGTTGGACACCGCGGTCGCCGTTCCTGCCACCACGGCAGTACGGGCAACGCCTCGCAAAAGTCCTGGCATGACGTTCTCCTTCTCGCTCGACTCGGAACTACGGGATCAGCCCTCGGTGGCGTCCAGCGAAGCAGCAAGGTCGGCCAGCGGGATGTAGCCGGCGGCCACGAGCTCTGCGCCCCCGTTTCGCAACCCCTGCACGAACGTCGTCGCCCACCGGTTCTCGAAGAGCAGGATGCCGGCTGAGGATCCCGGCTTGATCGCTTCCTTCGCGTCCTCGTAGTCGGACTGATCGAGGAGCCCGGAGGAGGCCCCCTCGAAGACCGTGAGATCGAACTTGCCGCCGCTCAGCTCCTGCATTGACAGCGCGGTCACCGATCCGTCGTCGTGACGGGTGACGAACTCGAGGTCGAGGATCCTGATCACTCCCCGATCGACGAGATCGACGAGGGCCTGGAAGCCCTCGCCAGTCATGTTGTTGCCCGGGAACTCCACGATCAGATAGCTGACCGGGCCCATCGCCTCGGATTCGTCCGTCACCGCTGCTCCCATCTCCGTCGCTCGGCGCGTCGTACGGCGCCGCCCATCGTCCCACACGTTCGCAATCCCGGCGACTTGCCTGGCACGCACTGGTGGGCGGAGCAGACGATACTGCGGGACGAAAGGAGATCCATTGAGCGAGGGGTCCGAGGACGCGGTGGTCGCCGAGCCACCGGAGGGCACGGGTAATCAGAAGCTCGCCGTGCTGCTGGCGATGGCGATGTTCGTGCTCGTCGTCGACACGTCGCTGATGAACGTCTCGATCTCGGCAGTCGTCCGGGACCTCGATACCACCGTCAGCGGTGTGCAGTCGGCGATCGCCCTGGAGGCTTTGATCTCTGCCGCGTTCATCCTGATCAGCAGCAAGATCGGAGACCTCTTCGGACGCAAGAAGGCTTACGTGTTGGGTCTCCTCGGCTACGCCATCGGCGCCATCGCGATGACGCTGGCGCAGAGCCTGCTGGCGGTCGTCATCTTCTGGGCCGTCCTCGGCGGTCTCGGTGCATCGCTGCTGCTCCCCGCCATGCAGTCCTTGATCCACGGCAACTTCCAAGGAGCAGCGCAGGCCCGGGTGTACGCACTCGTCGGAGCGGCGGCAGCGATCGCCGCTGCGGTCGGACCACTGCTGGGAGGCTTCATCACCACGTATCTGTCGTGGCGAGTCGGGTTCCTGCTGGAGGCCATCGTGATCGCGATCGTCCTGTCCGGGATCGGCATCGTGCGCGAGGTTCCCTACACCGGTTCTCGCGGTATCGACCTCGTGGGTGCCGTGTTCTCCGTGCTCGGCATGGGCGGCATCGTGTTGGGCATCCTCGTGTGGCAGGAGGGCGGTGAGTACGTCGGTGCGCTGCTGGTCATCGGCGCAGCCGCGATGGCCGCGCTGGCCTACTGGCTCGTGCACCGCAAGCGCAGCGGCAAGCCGGTCCTGCTGGATCCCGAGCTGTTCAAGTCCAAGCCGTACCGGATCGGCATCTCCCAGCAGATGATGCAGCAGATCTCCCTGGGTGGCGCCATGATCGCGCTGCCGATCTTCCTGCAGATGGTGCTCGAGTACAACGCCATGGAGACGGGCCTGTCGCTCGCTCCGCTGTCGCTCAGCATGTTCGCCATGGCGATGCTCGCCGGCAGGAAGGCAGGCGACCGTCGCCCGAGCACGATCATCCGCTTCGGCTTCGCACTTCTCCTGATCGGGATGGTGTCGCTGATCCCGATCGTGCCGCGCGCCACGTCCGGTTGGTACCTCGTGGCGTCGCTCGCAGTAGCGGGATGTGGGCTGGGACTACTGGTGTCCCAGCTCAACAACTACACGCTGGCCCCGATCTCGGAGGAGCGGATCAGCGAGGCGGCCGGTGTGAACTCCGCGGCGGGATCGTTCGGGCTGTCGTTCGGTCTGGCCTTCGCCGGCGCCATCATGCTGGCCACGCTCTCGTTCGCGTTCACCAAGATGGCCGAGGACAGCTCGGTGCTCTCCCCCGCCGAGCAACAGCAGGTCGCCGCCGCCCTGGAGGACGATGCGGAGCTGATGACCAACGCCCAGTTGGAGGAGCTGCTCGTCGGCCAACCCGAGCCGATCCAGGAAGAGATCATCCGCATCAACACGGACGCCAGGCCGCTGGCCCTCCAGGTGGCGCTGATGATCCCGATCCTCGCCGCCCTCATCGGGTTGATCAACTCGTTCCGGATGGTGCGGATGCCGGAACCGATCCCGTCGGCCTCCGTGGAAGGAGTGGCCCTGGGCTGAACGGTCGTGCCAGGTGACCGCCGGTGTCATCGCGACCGGGGGCGATGTTCACACGTCCGCGTCGGCAGCCCGGCCCGCGGGCGGATGAGGGCCGGGCTGCGCGGAGTGCGAACGACGTCGCGGGAGAGGACTCAGTCGGGCGAATCGGCGGATGCCGGTGAGTCGGCCGACTGCGCTGACGCCGGGCTTTCATCGCCGCCACCGCCTCCACCACCGCCGCCGCGGCCACTGCTGCGCGGAGCCGGCGCCGGGGAATCTGCGGGAGAGTCGCCAGGGCTGTCGGCGGACTCGGGTGACGGATCGACCCAGAACGGATCGTCCGGGCTGTCCGCCGGCGACTCCGCCGACTCGGCCGGCGACTCCGCCGGGCTGTCCACGGACTCCGGCGAGGGATCGACCCAACCCGGATCGTCCGGACTGTCCGCCGGCGACTCCGCCGACTCGGCCGGCGACTCCGCCGGGCTGTCCACGGACTCCGGCGAGGGATCGACCCAACCCGGGTCCCCCGGAGTGTCCATCGGCGACTCCGGCGAGTCGAACGGGGACTCCGCCGGCGAGTCGGCCGATTCGGGTGAGACGTCGACGCCGATCACCTCATCGAGGGGTTCGTCGGCGAACTTCGTGGCGCCGGCGAGCTGAATGGCGTCGGCGCGGTCCTGCAGATCGATTCCGTCCGTGGCGAAGGCGATTCCGGTGACGGTGCCGAGGGCGACGGTCGAGGCTCCGGCGACGATCCAGTTGCGGGTGGCAGACATGACGTGCTCCTTGGGAGGTAGTGGGCTGTTGCCTTCCACTGTCGGGCAGTCGAGTGGGACCGCCGTGAGGCGGCGATGAGACCTCACTCATGCGGAACGCGCGGCGCGGGCGCTGATCAGCCAGCGCTCCGCCAGGTCGACCAGGCGGCGGGTCAGCGCCGGCCAGTTGCGATCCTGCACGCGGTGGGGCCCGGTCGCGAGGGAGATCACGACCGCGGCCGCCCGGTAGCGCAGATCGGCCACGTCGACCGTCCGCTCGAAGCCATCGAGGTAGCGCGCGCCGAGGCGGTTGATGGCGCGGGCGCGAGCCGGATCGAGCTGGGCCAGCACCGAGAGATGGCCGATCAGACATCCGAGATCGTCGAGCCGGTCGCCGGCACGGGCAGCATCGATGTCGAGCAGTCCGCTCACGCGCCCGCCACCCACGAGGATCTGGCTCTCGTAGAAGTCGCCGTGCACCGGGACGGTCGGTCCCGTGCCCGCCTCGGCGGCGATCGCGGCGGCGAGCTGGTGCAGGCGCTCCGCCTCCTCGGGGACCACCGCACCGACGACGTTGGCGTAGTGCCCGACTCGATCGAGCCATGAGCGGTGATGCGCGCCATCGACCATCCCGGCGGGCAGGCGATCGAGCAGATCGAGGATCGCCTCGGCGGACGGCGTCGCATTCGACCGGCTGCGCATCGCTTCTCGCAGCGTCCGCCCCGGTAGCGCCTGGAGGACGAGGAGTCCGTCGGCGGTCCAACCGAAGCTCTGCGGTGCTGGGACGCCGGCGTCGACGAGGAGGCGATGGCGGCGGTGTAGCGCCTGGACCCGACTCGGCTGGACGACCTTCAGGAAGAGCCGCCCGCGGGCACCGATGGCCTCGATGACCGCCCGCCGTCCGGGTCGGTAAGCACGAGTCCGTAAGCGCACCGGGCCGAGACCGAATCCAAACTCGTCGAGAACCTGGGCGACGGCGCGTGGATCGTTGGCCGCCGCCAACCCCGGGAGGTCGGGGTCGTACGGGTAGCGCCACACCGCGACGCGAACCGAGCCGTCGTCGAGGTGCAACGCACCCTCGGGCAGCGCGCCGGTGCAGGCCGCCATCGTCTCCGTGGTCGAGCGGCCGTTGGCCCAGCGGACCTTGACGTCGTAGGAGACGGTGGAGCCGCGACCCGGGTGATGCGTGACGTCGCGGGCTCGCCAGTGCTGCAGCGTGCCCTCGGCGGCGGCGACGGCGGCACCGAGCATCCCGCCGGCGTCGACACCGGTGAGCAGGTCGAGGTCGCGGTCAGTCGAAAAGGTCGACGCGGTCGACGCGGTCGCAGCAGGCGCCATGGCGCCCACCATCGACATTGCCGGTGAGACGCCGATGAACGGCTGATGAGCGCCTTCTCATGTTCGACCGACCGCTTCTGTCCTTCGGGATCGCCTCACAACGGGCGATTGCGACGGACAGTTCGGAAGATTCAGTAGTCGCCCTGGGCGTTGACGATCAGCCCGATCGGGCCGGCGTCATAGATCTGCTGGCCGACCTCCTGCAGTCCGAGCCAGCTGATCAACGCATCCTGTTGCGGCACGTGCAGCCGGGCGCACCCTTTGCTGCGCGGGTTCGTCGGAACGTTGTTGGCGCCGTGGATGGCCTGCCCGTTGTCGAAGTACAGCGGCTTGTACATGTTGCCGTTCAGCGGGTTATCGGCGCCGACGGGATAGTCGTAGCTGTTGTGCCAGCCGTTGTTCCTGCGCGCTGGGTCGTAGCGGAACACCGCTGATCCGTCCTGATCCCGCGTCTCGTAGCCCGGCGATCCCGTCGAGGTCTGGAAGACGAAGACGAGCCGGTCGGCGCCCTCCCCGACGAACATCACCTGACACGTCTTGTCGATCAGCACCCACCTGCCGGCCCACGTGGGCGCCGTGGGCGGAACGCCGATCGACGTCGCCGCCATCAAGGCCTGCTCCTCCGGACCACCTGGCTCCATGTCGGCACGGCTGATCGGCATCCCCATGGCGACTCGGGCGGCGCACAGCTGCTGCTCGGTCAGCCGACCGGAGTCGCCATCGAGGGTCAAACCCGGAAGCCCGAGACCGTAGAAGAGCTCATTGAGCTTCTGCTGCTGCGCCTGCACGCCCGTCAGCACCGGTGGTTGTGTCGGCGGCGGTGTGGACGGCGGAGCAGCGACGGTCGTCGACGTGCTCGTCGACGTCGTCGCCTCAGTCGTCGGCGGCGTCGTGGTCGTCGTGGTCGTCGCCTCGGTCGTCGGCGGCGTCGTGGTCGTCGTGGTCTTCGGCTCAGTCGTCCGCCGCGTGGTCGTCGTGGTCTTCGCCTCGGTCGTGGGAGGCGTCGACTCCGCGCTCGACGGCGCGGCCGATGGATCCGTCGCCGCGGCAGCGGAGCGCCCGGCGGACGGGCCGCCGCCCTCGCTGCAGGCCGTGGCAGTAACAAGGGCGACGCCAACTACAAGCGCGACCAACCGTTCCCTCACCCCGCAAAAGTACGTCACGACCCCCGTGCGATTACGTCATGGTCGCGGTGCGACAACGCGGCTGCGACCACGGAACTCGGCGATCACCGTGACGCCGGTCGGATCCGCGCGATCGACGGTGACGTCGTAGATGCCGTTGCGGCCGAATCGCGTCCGCTCGACGGCCGTGGCGATCAGCTCTTCACCGAGTCGCGCCGGGGCGACGAACGTGATCTCGGCACCGGAAGCGACCGTCGGCGGGCCGTGGCTGTTGCAGGCGTAGGCGAAGGCTGTGTCGGCGAGCAGGAACACGTAGCCGCCATGAACGAGCCCATGCCCGTTGATCATCGATTCCGTGACGCGCATCCGGAGCACGGCTCGACCGGTCGAGACCTCGCTGAGCTCGATGCCGATGGCGCGAGCTGCGGCATCCGCTTCGTAGAGAGCCGGGAGCTCGGGCTCCGTCATTGGCCGCTGAACCGCGGCTGCTGCTTGGAGAGGAATGCGTCGACCGCGCCCTGGTGGTCTCCCGTCATGCCAAGGCGCGCTTGCGCCGAGGCCTCGCCCCGTAGAACGTCTGCGAGGGACGGCAACCGCGCTGCAGCGAGCGCACGTTTGGCCTCCGCGTACGCCGCGGTCGGACCTTCGGCCAGCCGTCCGGCCAGCTCGGTCGCGGCACTCGACAGCTCGTTCGCCGGAACGACGCGGCCGACAAGACCCCACGCCAACGCCTGCTCGGCGCTGAACGGGTCCCCGAGCAGCACGAGCTCACTCGCTCTGGCAGCGCCGACGGCGAGCGCCAGCGTGGCCGACAGCCCCGAGTCGCACGTCAGCCCGATCCCCGTGAACGCCGTGCCGAGCTTCGCCGTATCCGCAGCGATGCGCAGGTCGCAGGCGAGGGCAAAGCCGAGCCCAGCGCCAACACACGCGCCGTTGATCGCCGCGATGACCGGCTTCGGCATGCCGGCCAGCAAGGTGACGATCGGGTTGTAGTGACGCTCGACGGTTTCGAACGCCGTGCTGGCGTCGCTGCGCAACGCGTCCGCGTGCTCCCCGAGATCCTGACCGACGCAGAAGGCGCGGCCGCTGCCGGAGAGCACCACGGCACGCACCGACGGGTCGTCGCCGACCTTCGCCAGCGCGTCGAGCAACCGCTCCTTCAGCTCGGTGGTCAGGCCGTTGCCGCGATCCGGACGGTTGAGCGTGATGGTGGCCACCGCACCATCGAGGCTGACGAGCAGCACGCCCTGGTCATCGGTCGTCATCGGGCGATCGTACGGCGCCGTCTGCGAACCCCTCCACCCGCCTCGCGCCGTCGACGGCCTGCACCACCCAGCCGCCGTCGAGCTCGACGCTCGCCTTCGTCAGCGCGACCACACAGCCACCGAAGCCGGCGCCGGTGAGCCGTGCCCCGAGCACCCCCGGTGTCGCCGCGAGGTGCGTGACGAGATCATCGATGGCGGGCGTGGAGACCTCGTAGTCGTCGCGAAGGCTGGCGTGGCTCGCCCCCATCAGCCGACCGACGGCCGCGCCGTCGTCGCGTTGCAGCGCCTCGACGGCGGCGCGTACGCGGTGGTTCTCCGTGACGACGTGGCGCGCGCGCCGGCGCAGCAGCGGATCGGCCAGTTGTTCGACGGCGGCGAGGTTGGCGGTCCGCAGCGGACCGATCTGCGCCTCGATGGCGGCGCATTCGCGGACGCGCTCGGCATAGGCCGATGCGGCGAGGTCGCGCGCCTGGCCGGAGTGGAAGACCACCAGGCGAAGGTTTGCGGGCAACGGCACGGCGGTCACCGCCAGCGTCGTGCAGTCGATGAGGACGGCATGGCCTTTCCGTCCTGCGACACATGCGAGCTGGTCCATGATCCCCGTCGGCACGCCGCGCGCGGAGTGCTCGGCCCGCTGCGCCACGCGTGCGAGCGCAACGAGATCGTCTCCGGACGCACCGAGCGCGACAGCAACGGCAACCTCGAGCGCCGCCGACGACGACAGGCCCGCACCCACCGGCACGGTGGATGCGACGGTGCCGACGAAGCCGGTGGCCGGCCGCAGCTCGGCTACGACGGCGGCCACGAACCTGCTCCACGGGGGCTCGAGCCGGCCTACCGTCTCCGCAGCCACGTCGAGCGGGACGACCGCGGGCGAGTCGAACTGGTCCGATGTGAGCACGACCTGGTCTCCGCCTCGCCGCCCTTCGACGTCGACGAAGCGGTCGATCGCAACCGGCAAGACGAGTCCACCCGTGTAGTCGGTGTGGTCACCGATCAGGTTGACGCGACCGGGCGCACGCACGCGGACGCGAGCGTCGGACAACACGCTCCGGGAAGCTAGCGATGCCGTACCTTCGGCGCCGATGAGCATGCCGTCGACGCGCCTGGCCGTGCTCGGCCCGCTGAGGCGCGCGCAGTTCCGGCGGATGGTCACGGCCCAGTTCGTCTCCGAGCTGGGCGACGGCATCACGACCGTTGCCCTTCCGCTCTACGTCTACGCCCGTACGTCGTCGGCCCTGGCGACCTCCCTCACGTTCATGGCCGAGCTCCTGGCCGGTGTCGTCCTCGGCGTCGTCGGTGGGATGCTGGCCGACTCGTTCGACCGCCGCCGCGTCCTCCTCTGGTCGTACGTCATCCGGGCTGTGCTGCTCATCGCTGCGGTTGCCGTCGAGCCGCTGTGGTTGGTCATTGTGTTCGGCGTCCTCGCGGGCGGGCGGTCAGCTCGACAACCCGTCGTTCGACGCGATGGTCCCCGAGCACGCCGACGGCGACCTGCAACAGGTGTTGGCGCTGCGGCGACTCGTGCAGTCGATCTCGTACACGATCGGACCGGCGGTGGGCGCGCTAGCGGTGACGGTGGTCGGCCCGCGGCAAGCGCTGCTGCTCAACAGCGTGACGTTCGTCGTCGCCGTACTCCTGTTGTCGGGTTTGCGCGGCCTCGACCGCTCGGTCGCCGAGCGCCAAGCGGCCCATGCCGGTCAGGGACTTCGCGAGCGGCTCGACTCGATGCTCGACGGCGTCCGCGTGCTCCTCGGCACGAGGCTGGTGCGCCGCCTGATCCTCTACTGGACGATCGTCATGGCGACCGTGGCCGTGGTGATGGCGGCAGCCATCATCTGGTTCGAGGAGGATCTCGGCGTCGCCGACGCCTGGTACGGGATCTCGGTAGCGGCCTACGGGATCGGAGCGACGCTGGGTCTGGGGTGGGCCGGCGGGCGGCGCTTCCGGCTGTCCTTGGCGACGATCCTCGTCATCTCCGCACCGATCTATGCCGCGTCATGCGTTTTGGGGGTCGTTGCACTCGAACCGTGGCTGCTGCCACTGGGCTGGGTGCTGTGGGGCATCGCGATGGGACCGGAGCTGGTTCTCGGCGAGGTGCTCGTCGTCGAGTCGGTCCCCGAGGACGTGCGCGGGCGGGCGTTCGCCGCCATGGCGGTGCTGACGATGCTCGGCATGGCCGTCGGTTACGGCGTGGCCGGTCCGATGGTCGAGGCAATTGGTGCCCGGGCGACGATCGCCTGGACGGCGGTCGCCATCCTCGCGCTCGCCCTGCTCTGGGTCGGCCCGGCGTTCGCGCGGCCGCGGCCGCGGTGTCGCGGCCAGAGCGGGGCCTGCCGACGACGTGCTGACCGAGCACATCTGCCCAACCACCCCCTATCCGACCGTCTCGACGTCGGCGCCGGCGTCCTTGAGCGAGCCCGATCGGAGATGACGGGCCCGCTACCCTGACGGCAACTCGCGGGTGTAGCTCAACGGCAGAGCCCCAGCCTTCCAAGCTGGTGGTGCGGGTTCGATTCCCGTCACCCGCTCCAGAAACTCCCTGGTCAGAAGGCACCTACGAGCATCTCGAGGTCAGCGTGCGACACGTCCGACGGCTCGTCGCCCAGCGGAGGATCCCGTACATCGCTCGGAAGGAGTCCGTCATGGGTGCACTGCAGATGTCCACAACTGAACGTGAGTCGTTCCTCGCCGACCTCCACGTGGGGGTGCTCGCGGTCGAGCGCGCCGACGACCCACCTGTCGTCACACCCGTCTGGTACCGCTACGAGCCCGGCGGCGCGGTCGAGCTCTCCACTGACGCGTCGAGCGTGAAGGGCAGGCTCCTCGCAGCGGCAGGACGAGGGACGCTCTGCGTCCAGCGCGAGGAGCTGCCCTATGCCTACGTCACGGTGGAGGGGCCGGTCGCATTCGGCGAGGCATCCGACGATGTCCGCCGCGACATTGCCGTGCGCTACCTCGGCACGGAGATGGGGCAGGCGTACCTAGCCTCGAACCCCGGCGGCGACAACACGCTCGTCCGCCTCACACCCCAGCACTGGCACACCGTCGACTACACCAAGCTCGACATCCCAACCGGCTAACCCCTCCTCGGGCCGGACCGCAGTTTGCCTCGTCGTCGTCGCGGCATTCGAGGTGTCGGCGGCGTCGGCGATGGCGGCGCGGATCCGTCGATCTGGGCGCCGTTTCTGCCAACGGTCCTTCTGGGCGCAGTCGCTGCCAACTGCTGTCAGAGATCGCGCCCACTTCGCCCGACGCGCTCGGATTCGCCGCAACGACGCCAACCGCTTCGCTGCCGGCACCGGGCGCCGTCGATGTGCCGGTCACGGTTCCTCACTTGCGACACCAACGCAGCGATGCATTTACGAAGGCCGGCTTCACTGAAGTCGCGCGCATGAGACCCGAGCGCCCAATCATGCGCTACGACCTGTCGATCGGTTGAGAGTCTGCGCAGGCCGATCCGTGCGCTGTGCCGCTGAGGGTTCGTTGCCCTCCGAGTCGGCCATCGTGATCCAGGTCTGGGGAGCGCACAACATTGATGGAGGCCTCACGCACCGGGCGCAGGCGGTCCCGGTAGCCGATCCATCGGGTCCCTCAGCACTTCGAACAGACGGAGCCGTGCTGCCTCTAGTCGATCGAGTTCGAGATCGGCGGCGACTTGATCCCAGGCGTCGCCGGACGAGCCCTCAGCCGCCTGGTACCTCATCGCTCCCGGCGTCAGGTCGGCGAGAGCGCCGAGCGCCTCCCGCCACTGGGGGACAGCCTGGGCGATGTTCTCCATCGCGGTGGAGATGGACTGCGTCAGGCGGTGGAACTCCTCGATGTCGCTCATCGCACCCCTTCGTATCTCGTCGCAACGACAGGACAACGATGGGAGCTTTACGTACTTTCCCCGCTGGATCAGCTGGATCGTCGCCCTCGGCCAGCTACCAGCTGGAGCACGCCGGCGGTCTCGAAGTAGCAGTCGGACGAGACCATCCATTGCCCGGGCATTCGGCCGGGCGGCCGAGCAGCTGTTCATACCCGTCCGCCGCCTTGTCGGTGTCGGCAACGGCGACGCCCGCCATGATCTGGTCGGTCAATCAGCAGCTACTAGGTCACGGGGACCCGCGCACGCCGTCGATCATCTCGTCGACGCGTTGCCTCACTCCTCCACATACTCGCTTTCGGAAGCAGCGGTGATGGCCAACCAGTCCTCCCAGCACATCACCCCAGTCACTCGCAAGTCTGGCGTGGCCGCCTGCCACGCCCTCACGGCCGCCTCGGTTGACGGGCCGTATGAACCGTCCGCACCGGAGGAGCCGACGTCGAAGCCAAGGCGGGCCAGGACTTGCTGCAGGTTCTGGACGTAGGGGCCGGTGGCGCCGGGTCCCATCGGCAGATAGTCCACTGACGACGGCATCTGACACATCACGTCGACATCCGAGCCGGCGCTCGGTTGGCGGGGAGGGGCCGGTGTCGGGTCGACTGGGTCCGCCAGAACGAAACCTTCGGGGAGCCACAGTGCCAGCGCGCCACGCGCCGGTTGGGTCCGTCGCCACACTCACGATGCCGCGCTCGTTGCCACGATCCAGCAGCCGGTAGTAGATGATGGCGCCGGACTCCATCTCAACCTCGTCGGACGTGCACACCGTCAGGGAGGCGTCGACGAGTGCGCACCGCGGCACGATCTCGGCGTGGCCGAGCAGGCCAGTGATCGCCCTGTGGTCGATGTCGTCGGCCGACTCATCGGTGGTCAAGGCCAGCCCGACCGCCGACCAACCGGCAGCTGACGCCGCAGCGGCCGCAGCTTCGACGCGCTGAGGTGGAACCTCGTCGAGCACCGCATCGACGACCTCCTCCGTGTCCCGAGCGAACGGCGGCCCCAGGTCTACGAGCCGCGCGGACCAACCCTCCGGCGTCCAGATCCTGCCGACCGAGGCGCCATTGGCGATCGTGATGTCGATCACGTCCGGGAGGGTGGTGTTCGCAACGCTAGGCGTCGTCGTCGCCAGTGACGTGGTGGCCCTCGAGACCGTCGGCGCCGGCTCCGTCGTAGGTGCAATCGTCGGATCCGACGCGTGCGCGACGCCGGCTCACTCGACGATTCGGTCTCGACCGATGGTGCGACCGACGGTTCGTCCTCCTCACTGCCTGCGCACGAGGCGACGATCAACGCGACGAAACCGCACACCACGAACCGCCGAATCATCCCGCCCTCCGTCCGCTGCTCCCTCGAACGCGACGCACCCTACGGCGCCGTTGGCTTCGACGGGCGTATCACGACGCTCGCCTCTCCCGCCAGCGAAACCAGCTGGCCCGTTGCCGGGATCTCCGCCTCGAGCGGCTTTCCCGCCGGGGTGTGACCGTCCCGGACCGTCACCGGCGCCCGTTCATCGACCGCCATTAGGCTCCGTGGCGTGGTTGCGGCGCACGATTCGCTGTTCGCCGGATCCGTCCACGCTTTCTCCTCGACCCCCGAGGGCAGACCCCGCGCGGACGTGCTGTCGTCGACCGGAGAGCGCGTCACGGGCGGCCGCGTCTTCGCCCCGGCCGACGTCGCACGGCCCCGCTCGTGAGCGTCGCCGTTGTCGTCGTCGACATCGAGGGAACGACGAGCGCCACGGCTGCCGTCCACGAGGGGTTGTACAACTATGCCCGCCCACGGCTCGGCGCGTGGATCGATGGCCACGCCGACGACGCCGACGTGGCGGCGGCAGTTGCGGCGACGAAGGCCGAGGCAGGGCTGCCCGAGGACGCCACGACCGACGACGTCGTCGCCGTCCTGCAGGCGTGGATGGACGACGACCACAAGGCCGCGGCGCTGAAGACGCTGCAGGGCCAGATCTGGGCGGCGGGCTTCGACGCCGGTGAGTTGCAGGCCCACTTCTTCGCCGACGTGCCCGGGCGACTGGCGGCGTGGACCGGGGACGGGGTGGCAGTGGCCGTGTTCTCCTCGGGGTCGGTCCTCAGCCAGCGTGCGTGGTTCGGCAACGCCGAGTCGGGGGATCTGTCGGGTCTCGTCACGTCGTGGTTCGACACGGTCAACGCTGGCCCCAAGCGCGAGCCAGCGTCGTTCACGGCCATCGCCGAGGCTCTTGGCGTAGCCGGTGAGCGACTGCTGTTCCTCTCTGATGTGCCCGCCGAGCTCGACGCTGCGGTCGCCGCCGGTTGGCAGGCGATCGGCGTGCGGCGGCCCGGTGAACCGGCCGAGGGCTCGGACTTCGGCGCTCATCGCGTCGTCGTCTCGTTCGACGAGGTCGTGCCCTGACGGTCCACCGCGACCGCGTGGTGGCCGCCGGAGCCCGGCTCGCCGCCGAGGCGGCCCGGTTCAGCGCGCTCGGCTGGATGCGGGCGACGTCGGGCAACCTGTCCGAGGTGGTCAGCCGCGACCCGCTGCTGCTCGCGGTCACCGCCAGCGGGCTCGACAAGGGTGAGCTGCAGCCGTACGACGTCGCCGTCGTCGACGAGGCCGGCTCGCCGATCGACGTCGCCGACCTGGTGCCGTTGCGGCCGTCGGCGGAAGCGGGGCTGCACGCCCGGATCGCGGCGCTGACCGGAGCGGGTGCGGTGTTCCACGTCCACTCGCTCGCTGCGGTCGAAGCCGCCCATCGTTGGCCGGACGGAGTCGTGCTGCGTGACGTGGAGATGCTCAAGGCGTTCGGCCTCGACGCCGACGACCAGGTCCGAGTACCGATCATCGGCAATGACCAAGACATGGGCGAGCTCGGCGATCGCTTCGAGGCGGTATACGACCCCGGCGTCCCGGCCATGATCGTCGCCGCCCACGGCGCCTACGCCTGGGGATCCGACGTGCGACGCGCCCGTTGGCACACTGAAGCGCTGGAGTGGCTGTTGTCCTACCGGCTGCGCACCGCCTGATCGACGTCATCCGGGCCGTCCTGACCGCGTGGGTCGGGAATAGAGTCGACCCATGGCGTATCTCACCGTCTATACCGACAGCGCCACCCCGGAGCGATTGGTGGCCACGCAGGAGACCGACGAGATCCGCGCTGCGCTGGCACGGATCGGCGTCGACTACGACCGCTGGCAGCCGATCGACGGTCTCGCCCCAGATGCCTCGGCCGACGACGTGCTCGCGGCCTATGCCGATCCGGTCGCCGAGCTCGCCACCGCCGAGGGCTACATCGTCGTCGATGTCGTCGGGCTCCACCCGAGCGACGAGCCCGGCTGGGCCGAGACGGCCGCCGGAGCCCGGCAGAAGTTCCTCGCGGAGCACACCCATAGCGAGGATGAAGTGCGCTTCTTCGCCGCCGGCAGCGGCATCTTCTACCTGCACGTCGACGACCGGGTCTATGCGGTGCTCGGTGAGCGAGGCGACCTGTTGAGCGTCCCTCAAGGCACCACGCACTGGTTCGACATGGGCACCCGCCCCGACTTCACCGCCGTCCGCTTCTTCAAGGACAGCGAGGGTTGGATCGGTACCTTCACCGGGAATCCGATCGCCGAGCGCATCCCGGACTTCGACACGATCGTCGCCGAGCGGCGCGTGACCACCGGCTGACCCGGCGTCTGTGGTGAGCCATCGGCAATCAGCCGAGCCCGAGATACGCCGTCACGTCACCTGTTAGCGGCTCGCTCTCACTGCCATCCAACGATCGCGCCGGTTCACCGACCAGCGTCACTCGTTGCACGCGACGCGGCTCGGCGCCTGTCGCCCACAGTTCGTCGGGCCTGCTGGGGTCAGATGCCGTCGATCCGCACGACGTCGCCGGCGACCGACACAACGTAGGCGCTGTTGCCGACGATCTCCAGCGACGTGGGGCGGTCGAGGACGAGCTCGGCTCCGGCGACGTCAACGACGGGCGTCAAGCTGCCGTCGCGTCCGACGACGACGAGCCGTCCCGTGTCAGGGAGCGCCGGTGAGCCCTCCATGACGCCATCCCATTGGCCTTGCGACAGCGCGTACAGCTTTCCACCAGCACCGCGCTCGACGTCGATGAGCATGCTCGCGCCGCTCGCCAGTTCGGTGGCCATCCCGGATCGCGGCTGGAGGGCGAACACCTTGCCGTTCTCGGGGACGTGGGGGACGGGTCCGGCCTGGGTCAAGAAGACGCGTCCGCCGATCACCTCCAGCCCGGTTGGCACGACGTTGCCGAACACTGCGACGCTGCTGACCGTGCCATGCCGGTCCACCCACAGCACACGGTTGTGGTGCCCGTCGGTCACGAGGAACCCGCCCCGGTAGGGCTCGATTGCGTACTGCACGCCGGTCGTGATGAAGAAGTCCGTCGTCGGCGGATGGGCCACTGACCATGCTCCGATATCGGCGAACACGGTCGAGGTGCCATCGCGTTCGATGCGATAGATGCCCACCGTGTCGTTACCGATATGAGGACCACCGACGATGTCCCCGCCGACCATCGTGACGAGCACATAGGCGGTTCGGCCGACGAATGCGACGTCCATGGCTCCGCCGATGCCAAGCACCTGCGTCGGCAGCCCGGTGGCAAACGTGGTCACATCACCGCTGCGCCGATCGATCCGCACGACACTGCCTGCGTTGCCGTCGGTGACATACAGCGCCCCGTCGGGACCGATCGTGCTACCGGAGCCCAGTCCGCTACCGAACGACGCCAACTCCACCACTTCGGGTGATCTCGGGTGTGCGGCCCTCGTCGTCGACGGCACGACCGCGGCCAAGAGGCCAACGGCTGCGAACAGCAGACCGAACCGACGCGTGAGTGACATCTCACACCTCCCTCACACTGAGCCGGACGCTGTCGCGAGCCACTCGGCACGCCTCGCTTCTGACCCTGCTCGCCATCATGACCCCCATCAAGAGCAGGCGTCAATGGCTCGCCAGCGACGTGCCGGCACACCGTTGCAAGTGGCCGGAATCAGGCGCTCGCCGTCGTTCTTTCCGGTGCCGAAGTTCGGTGCGCCGGTAGGTCCGGGCCCGACATCAGCGCTGACGGCCGGCTGCTGAATCTCGCGTCTCCATTCGTCGATCGCTACCATGCGCCGAGGCGGATTTTGGCGGAGAGGGAATGCTTGTGAACAGTTGGCGTGGCACCGTGGCAGTGCCTGTACTGGCGGCCGTCTTCGCGCTGGTGGTCGGGGCGTGCGGGGGCAACGACGACGAGGCTCGATCGCACGCGAACGCGAGCTCGATCTGCGGGAACGCGAACTGGCGGTGCGTGAGGCGGAGCTCGCCGCCGAGCGCGTCGACGCTGCAGACCGCAGAGGCGGCGGCGACGCAAGCATCGACGACGACCGCGTCAACGACCACCACGATGGCGCCGGTGGCACCAACCCCGGTGCCGACGACCGTTGCTGCGCCGCCGCCACCGTACGACCCGAACGCGGTGGCACCCGGGGTCATCGAGGACGGTCGTCACTTCGGGTTCGTCGTCAACTTTCCAAGCCCTGGAACCTTCAGCTTCGACCGAGCCGACGTCGGGGACGGCTACTGGACGAACGAGAATCCTCGCCTGCGTGAGCTGCCGGCGGCGGGTGCACGCCTCGACTACGGCATGGCCGTCGAGGTCATCGTGGAGAACCAGCGGGTCACAGCTGTGTATCCGACGCAGCCAGGTCCGGCACCGGTCGCGGCTGACGAAACCAGAGTTGCCGCCGGCGTCATCGAGGACGGCGTCCACTACGGCTATCTGGTGGACGCCGCGGGTCGTTCCTTCACCTTTGATCGAGCAGACGTCATCCCGGGCGAAGGGTGGCGCAATGAGAATCAGGCTGTGCGCGAGTTGCCCTGGCCCGATGATCCGACCGGGGTGCGCGTCTACGACGCCTTCACCGGAGCGCCGGTGACTGGTCTCTACAGCGGAATGGCGCTGGAGGTGATCGTGGTCAACCAGCACGTCGTGGGCGTGTACCGCGTGAATGGATGACCGGGCTGCGCATGGCAGCACCAAGAGCGACACAGGTGTGGTCGCTTGAGTTGCCGCCCAGCGTTGCTGCTGGTCGCCCTCATCGTTGTTGCCTGTAGCGAACAGGAGTCCGCCGTTACGGTGGCGCCGACGGTCCTCGGCGCCAACCCGTCGACGCTTGCGGCGGACACAGCCCAACCGGCGGCGCCCGTTCCTGCGCCGGGGACAGTCACGAGTGGGCCCTCGGTAGCCAGCACAACGACAGCTCCGACGGGTCCGCCCTCGATGCTTCAGCCGCCAACTGTCCCTGCGAGCACCGCCCCCGTGACCGCGCCGGCGAGCAGCCCGGCCGCCGCCTCAGGCGCGCCGACCGAGCCGCCGCCAACCCCGTACGTCGTCCCGGTCGCCGACGTCGACGCGGCCGGCTGGGGTACAACGCACGCCAACTATCCCGCTACCGACATCTTTGTTGACTGTGGCGCCGACATCGTCTCGCCGGTGAATGGTGAGCTGCTCGAGGTGCGGCGCGTGAACGCCTACGACCCGACGGTCGACAACCCGGCCACGCGAGGCGGTCGTTCGATCACGATCCTCGGAGAGGACGGCGTGCGCTACTACCTCGCCCACTTCGACACGATCGTCGAGACCGTGGCACCGGGCGTGCGCATCTTCGCCGGCCAACTACTTGGCACGATGGGCGACACCGGACGAGCGTCGGCGTGCCATGCGCACTTCGGCATCTCGCCACCGTGTCCTGGCAAGGAATGGGCGGTCCGCCGCGGTGTCATCTGGCCGTACCGCTACCTCGACGCCTGGCGTCAGGGCCAGCCGACCAGTCCCGCCGATGAGGTAACTGCCTGGCTCAACGCCAACCCGACCGCCTGCGCCGACGCAATGGCTGACCCGAACGCCGCCGACTCTTGAGGTCGAGGCTCCACGCGTTGAATGCTGGTGCAGATACCTGATTGGTGGCTGCTTCGACGAGCATGCCGTCCGTGCGAGTCAAGTGATGAAGCGACGACGGAGTGCGTGCCACTGTCCGCGCCGACGGGAGCGGTCGCTCGAGGCAAACGCGCGTCGCGGCCGCACGGTCCGGGGGGGTACCGGTCCGTGCGGCCGCGATGTCAACCCGCCGCCCATCACGCGCTCACCACCAGCGTCGTCGATTGTCGTAACTCGCTACAGGTAGTCGGCCACCCACAGGTTGTCGTCGAGGCCGATGCCGAACACCTGCGAAGCGTTGGCAGCGGGTCCGTACACGAACGCTCCTCCGAGGCCCTGCCAGCCGGACCAACTGCCGCCGCTCAGCTGCTGGTGCCACATCGCGTCATCTCCACCGAGCACGAACACATTGATGTCGCCGTTGGCATCGGCAGCCGCACCAGGAGGTGAAAAGGCGTCGCCTCCAAGCGACTGCCAGCCGGACCAGACCCCCGCCGTCACGCTCTGATACCAGACAGCGAAGTCTTCGCCGATGCTGAAGAAGTAGCCGGTGCTCCCGTGGAAGGCGGACACCGGATAGGAGATCACCGATCCGCCCAGGGACTGCCACCCGGACCACGCCAGACCTGGTGACAACGCGTTGGTCCACAACGCACCGTCCTGTCCGATCCCGCTCAGATACAAGTTGGTGCCGTCGGTGGTCGCGGACAGCGTGGACGTCAAGGCGCCGCCCAGGGTGAACCAGCCGGACGTCGGCGACCGATACCACACCGCCTCGTCGACACCGACTCCGAACACGTACGTGACTCCCTGGAACGTCACGGGCGTCGGGTCGTAGAGAATCTGCCCACCGAGCGACATCCAACCATCGACGTCGTCCCGGCCATACCACATCGCACCGTCGTAGCCGACACCAAACGCCTCGATATACGGCTGGGATGACCCCTTGACCGTGATCGCCGGCTCCACCGTGGACAACCAGAGCCCATCCAGCCAGATCGGATCCGACCAACCGGCACCGTCTTGCACGTGCACGTACGCGTTGTCGTCGAAGCCGAGCTCGAAGACGACCGACGGCAAGAGGTCACCCTCGGGCAGCACCACTGGAATAGACGCGTATGGGCCACCGATCGCGGACCAGCTCAATGCGGCAGCGGCGGCTTGGGCCGCTTGCGCCTGGGATTCGTCGGACGTGTTCGATGTCTCGGCGGCCGCCGTTCCGGCGGCCACGACGGCGGGCGTCACGGCCGCCGTCGCCACGATGAGACACGGCAAAAGCCTTCGCAGCCTGCTGCCCATTAGGAGCCTCCCTCCACTTGCTCCCACGCGTTCTATCACCTGAGGAGGGGCCACGGCAATGGGCAACTTTTCAATATGAGTGGCAACGGTGTTCTCAGAATTCACGCGTGATTTCAGGTTCACTTCGGAAGAATCTCGGATGCCGGCAGTGCCCTGGAGGCGCAAGACCTCCGTCGTACGCGCCTGCGGACCTCAGGACGTGCGTCAACCCGGACCGCCGAAGTCGACCGGGTCTCCTGCGTCGCGGCCCGACCGCTTCGGGGGGCCCGACACCCGACGACGTGACTGCCGCCAGCTCGCCGGTACGGGTGCGGCGAGCAGCACGTCGTCGAAGCGAGTCGTCCGGTGTCGCCTGCGAGCGATCCGCCCTGCCGTTCGCGCGATGTATACAGTGTTCACCGGCTGAAAGAGGTGACATGGCAACGAAGCGGAGCCGCAAGGGCTCGATGTCCGACGATCACAAGGCAGCACTGGCGCAGGGCCGGTCGGAGGGTCGGGTCGTGCGTTCATATCTGGTCGGGTTGCGGGCGGCGGCGCCCCGTCGCGGCCGGCCACGAACGACGGAGACGATCGAGCGGCGGTTGGCGACAATCGACGACGAGCTGACCACCGCTGACCCAATGCGAGAGCTGCGACTGGTCCAGGAGAAGCGTGATCTGCGCGCCGAACTTGCGTCAAAGAGCCAGGCTCACGACATCACCGCGCTCGAAGACGAGTTCGTCGGTGTCGCCAAGTCCTACAGCGAGCGAAACGGCATCAGCTACGTCGCATGGCGCGAGGTCGGCGTACCGGCTGCCGTGTTGGCACGCGCCGGCGTCAATCGAAGTCGATAGCGCTCCCGCCACCCAGCCCCGAGGACCTGCTTGCGTCGTCGCCTCACGGGTTGAGGAACTTGACGATCCCGCACAGCTGGCCACCCGGTCCGCCAGCGTCCGGTTCGAAGCGGCCGGCAGCGTGGAACCAGCGGTCCCGCTCGCCGCTCTCGACACCACGGAAGTCCGCCACGAACGGTTCGCCGCTGCGCAAGCTCCAACGCACGGCCTGCTCGAGCTCCGCGCGGTCCTCGTCATGCACCGCGTCCAAGAACTGTTCGTACGACGCTGAGGTCCCGACACCGAGCGCAAACATGTCGAGCATCTCCGGCGAGCACACCACGTGGTCCGTGTCGAGGTGCCAGCGCCACGTGCCGACGAGCGCACCCACCACACCGTCGGGATCTACGTAGTCGACGCCGGACGCGCACACGGCACACCGCACCGAGGACAACCACAAGTGCCATCGAGTCCACCAGTAGCGGCGATCCCTGGCCAAGATGCGCACCTCGACTGGCCAGAACCTTCCATCAGCGACCATCACCGCACACTGTGCGGCCTCAACCAGCGCTTCACGATCATCAGGGTGCATCCACTCGCCATACGGGGCGCAACGCAACTCGTCGGATGACCAGCCCAAGAGGTCCTCGCGCCCGACGCCCATCACGAACAGTCCGTCTACGTCACCGACCCCGACGATGGTCAGCCGCGGACAGCGCGCCGGCACGATGCCCACCTCGCCGGATGACGGCGCAGTGGAACGCTGCTCGTACGGCTCGCGGGCCCTGCGAGTGTGACGCCAATCGGTCACGCAACTCCCCTCTTGCTGCGTGGCTCGTGCCGCCCAGGCACTACAGCGACAACGTAGTCCACCGCCAACCGACTGCCGGCCGGGTGACTGCGGACTCGCCGGCGTCACCTCGTCAGCTCACGCGACCGAAGAATTCGACCGCGAAACGCGTCGGGCCTCGGGGCTCGATGTGGTGGTCGACGTCGGGAGGAATGCCCTGGGCACGGTCGGACTCGACGGTCACATCGGTGATCGGATCCGTGCTGGCAACGAAGCGCAGCGATCCGACGTCAACCCGCAGGCGGCCCCACGTGCCGCTCGCCACTCGATGGCTGCGCCGGAGGGCCTCGGGCATCGTGCACTCATCCCACACTGCGGTGGTCCGCAACAGGGTCAGGCCATCGGGGAGCTCGCACCGGTCACAGAGCGGGCAATTCAGCCTCGTGCCGAAGCGTCGCTCTCGCTCGACTGCATCTTCGACCCACGGCGCCGACCGCCACGGCGGACGATGACGCACGTGTTGGCGATGGTGGCACTCGAGCAACGCCACCCAGTCCCCGACGCTGTCGACAGCGAACCCGACGATGCGGCGCAGCACGGCGACGAGGGTATGGGGCAGCTCCGCATCGGAACGCGCGCTTGGTGCGTGCACGCCGGTCGGGCGAAACTGCCGCGATGTCGACGTTCTTCATCGTCAACGCCACCGTCACCGACCCCGACCTGCTGGCGTCCTACCGGGCGGCGACGGCGGCGACGCTCGAAGGCCACGACGCCCAAATCGTCGTCTCGACGAACGATGCGCAGATCGTCGAAGGGACGCCAGTGGGTCAACGAGTGGTGGTGCTCAAGTTCCCGGACGAGCGCGCCTTCCAGGGCTGGTACCAGTCGCCGGCGTACCAGGACATCATCGGAATGCGCCTGTCGAGCACGGAAGGATTCGCCGTCCTGGCCGACGGTCGCGATTGACCGCCGCGTCCTTCGAACACGACCTCACTGCGCTGCGCCGTCGGCCAGCTCGATCGCCAAACGCGGTGGCAACGTCGCGGATCGAGGGCAGCGCCCGCTCGATGACATCGTCGGTCAATCGGCCGGCAGGGCCCGACACCGAGAGCGCTGTCATCGACGGCTGGCGGGTGACGACGACCGCGAAGCACCGGACTCCCACCTCCAGCTCTCCGTCATCCACGGCCCAGCCTTGCTGCCGCACCTTCTCGAGGTGGGCGAGCAGTTCCTCGGCGTCGGCGATCGTGGTGGGCGTGTGGCGAGGCATGGACGACAGTGAGAGCAGGCGCGCGCCCTGGCGTCGGGAAGCTCAGCGAGGAGCACCTTGCCCACTGCCGTGCAGTAGCGCACCACGCGCCGACCGACTTCCGTGAACATGCGGACCATGTGCCGGGATGTTGCCTGCGCGAGGTACACGACGTCGGCCCGGTCGAGCACCGCGAAGTCGACGGTCTCCCCCACCCTGTCGTGGAGCTCGTCCAAGAACGGTTGTGCCCGCGATCCGAGCGTGGCTCGAGCGGCGTCACCGAGCGCGATGAGGCCGGGACCCAGCGTGTATCGGCGCCCCTCGGCATGCCGGACGATTCCGAAGGGCAGCAGCGTTTGGATGAGCCGATGGACGGTGGGCGTGGGCAAGCCCCGATCGGCTCGCAAGCTCGCCCAGACTGATCGCCGTCCCACGCGAGGCCATGAGCTGCAGGAGGTTGATCGTGCGCACCACGGACTGGACGCCCGTATCACCGCGGGCGTCTTGTCGTTCATACGGACGGGTATGTAGTCAGCCGCTTCGACGCCTGGATTTGGACCTGCCCGCGCTCCTTACTTGCCGTCCCAACCGGCACGAGAACGGTGACAGTTCCGGCGACGTGATGACCTCGAGCAGCGCAGCCTGCCCTGCTCCTCGGTTGCTCGGATTGCCTTCTCGAGTTGGAGGTCGAGCTCCGCGGGATCCTCCACGCGGCCTTTGCCCAGCCACCCATCGACCGGGCGAGATCGGCATATGCGCCGCCGATGTCGCGCGTTCCGTAGCGCTCGTGGCTCACGGTCAGAGCTCGGTCTCGATCGCCATCGTCGAGTTGTTGAGCACGATCGTCGTCATCGGGATCCGGTTGCGCGCCGCGGTCTCGAAATCGAGCCCGGTCATGCCGAATGCGGCGTCGCCCATGAAGTTGACGCAGAACTTGTCGGGCGCGCCGACCTTGGCGCCGATGACGAGGCCGAGCCCGGTGCCGAGCTGAGTGCGATTTGCCCCAGCCGATATAGCCGCGCGGCTTCTTCGCCACGTAGAACGGCAAGAGCTGATCGCGCGGGCTCCCGGAATCATGCGTGACGATGGCATCGCCCGGATCGAGATGACTGCGCATGAATTCCGACATGACGAAGTACGGGCAGAGCGGGCGTTCGGTCGAGCCGCAGCTTCGCTTCCCACTGCGCCACCAGGCATTCGCCTGAGCTTCGGCGATCGTCGGCCCGCGCCTCGGTGCGGCGCGCCTTGCCGCTCCAGAGCGGTCCTTCGACCACTTCGACAGCTGCGCCAGTACGAGTTTTGCGTCGCCGAGGATCGATTTGGCGCGTGTAGTGCCTTGTTCAGGTCGCGTGCATCGTTGGTGGCGTGGATAGATCGCTTGCCGCGCGGCAGGACCGAGCGTCGTGATGTTGTGCTTCGTCAAGCTGAGGTGCCGAGTCGCGAAGATCACGTCGCTGTCGTGCAGGTCGTGATCGCACCCTGGCCGGTATACACGATGCCACCCGAGCCGAGCGCGAGCGCATGGTCTTCGGGGAAGGCGCTCTTGCCATCCGGTTGTCGTCATCACCGGCACGTCGAGCAGATCGGCGAGCGCGACGAGCTCGTCGCTCGCCTCCGCATAGAGCACGCCCTGGCCCGCGATGATCATCGGTGAGCGTGCATCGATCAGGAGCTTGGCCGCCTCTTCGATGTCGAGCGGATCGCCGGCCGATCGCGCCAGCGTGCAGGCGTGTATCGACCTCGCCGGCTCGCCGAATCGGCTGGTCATCAGCATCGTGCGGGGACCTCGACCATGACCGGTCCCGGGCGGCCAGTATCTTCAGCGGATGAGAAGCGCGCCGCATCGCCTCGTTGAGCGATATCGGCGTCCGCGACGCGCTCCACCGACTTGGTGACGGGCGCAGGCGCGCGGCGAAGAAGAACCGGCCATATCTGCGCTGTCTCGTGCGGATGGCCGAGCGGAAGGCAGCAGCACCGGGGACGATGTCGGCGAATAGCCGGAGGCGATGCCGGCAGTATGCGTTCTCCAGCGCCCGGCCCGTACTGCATGGCGAAGACACCCGGCGGTCTCGCCACCGTTCATCCGCGTGCGAAGCCGTCGGCCATGTGCGACGCCGACGCGCTCCTGCCGGCAGATGACCGGCCGTAGCCCCGCTCGGCGGCAGCATCGATGATCGGCGTCGTCGGATAGGCGCTGAGGAATCGCACACCCCCTCGCGCTTCAGGATCTCGATGATCGCCTCGACGAGCGGTGTCGACGCATCGACCGGACTGGTCACCTCGACGGACATCGGCCTGGCCCCCTTGCTCGGCGATGCCGCATCTGAACGGCACCCTTGACTTCCATCATTCGGAGCATATGATCCACTCGATCAAGATGTTGGCTCATACAACAACTTGCTGAACCGGAAGTCAACGGTGCCGAGCCACCGGGTCGGAGCGCCGACGACGTCCAGGGGGGATGGATGACGATCAGCACCGGCACGCAGCTCGCGAGACGCACAACGCCGGTGTCAACGCAGCCGCAATCGGCGCCCGGCGTCGCGGCGCATCCAGCGATGCCCGGTCGTCGTTGTTCGAAGTGGGTCGCCGGCATCCCGATCGCAGCCGATCGCCCCGGTCGCCGAGCGCCTCGAGCTCGTCGCCGCGGGAAGCCTCGTCGTCGGGATCGAGTACCGCTGGCTCGACGACGCCGTGCTGGGCGAGCTGTTCGATGAGCAGACACGGGCCACCAGCACGGTGACCGAGCTTCGTCCAGGTTTCGACCTCGACGATCGCGGCGTCTCGATCCACGTCTACGACACGGCGAGCATGACGGAGCGGCTGCGCTTCGACTGCTTCGACGAGAACCCGCACTACCACTACATCAAGCCGCCGGGAGGCGGAATCGTCGTCGCCTACGACGCCGCGGCCAACGGGCCGATGCGGGCCTGGGTGTCCGCACTGTTCCGGTCCGGGCGGCTCTTCAGCATGCTCGGCCTTCGCTGAACAGCCGGACTTGGCGAGCGCATGCTCGCGTGCGACGAGCTCGACGCGGCGGTGACCAGGATCGAGTGGGCGTTCGACCAGCCCGCGCTCTGGCCCGAGCTCCAGGAGTCCGCAGTGCTTGACGAGCTGAGCCCCGAAGCCTGCACGACATCGGCTTCCCGAAGCCCGACCAGATCACGTTCCTTCCCGAACCAGAGCGCCGGTCGTGCACCTACACCGTCATCTCGGTCGACGACCACATCGTCAACCGCCGTCGATGTTCGATGGTCGGATCTCGGCTCGGTTTCGTGATTCCGCACCACGCGTGTCGTGGAGCGGGACGGGAGCGAGTTCTGGCTCTATGACGGAGATCTGCTGCCCAACGTCGGCATGAACGCGGTTCTCGGGCCGCCCGTACACCGAATACAGCATGGAGCCGCACAGGTTCGACGAGATGCGCGCTGGCGTGTGGGACATCCACGCCCGTGTCCACGACATGGACATCAACGGCGACTACGCGTCGGTGAACTTCCCGTCATTCCTCGCCGGCTTCTCAGGTCAGAGGTTCCAGCTCGGCCACGACCCAGATCTAGCGCTGGCCGTCGTGCGAGCGTGGAACGACTTCATCATCGAAGAGTGGGCTGGCGCCTATCCCGACCGCATCATCCCGCTCCAGCTGCCCTGGTTGCTCGACCCAGCCGTGGGCGGTGACGAGATTCGAGCGAACGCCGAGCGGGGCTTCAAGGCCGTCACGTTCTCGGAGGCTCCTGAACGGCTCGGCTTCCGTCGCTCTACAGTGGAGCACTGGGATCCGCTGCTCCAGGCGTGCGAAGAGACGGAGACGGTCGTCTGCCTGCACTTCGGCTCATCCGGCACGACACCTCAGATCGCTCCCGACGCTCCACCGGAGGTCTTGATCGTCCTGTTCGGGATGAACATCGCCGCCGCGCTCGACTGGGTGTACTCGCGGGTGCCGGCCCGCTTCCCCGACATCAAGCTCTGCTTGTCCGAGGGCGGCGTGGGGCGGGTGCCACCGCTTCTCGACCGGCTCGATCATGTCAT
This sequence comes from uncultured Acidimicrobiia bacterium, assembly GCA_963774125.1. Classification (GTDB taxonomy): domain Bacteria; phylum Actinomycetota; class Acidimicrobiia; order Acidimicrobiales; family Ilumatobacteraceae; genus JALZMG01. Next base: position 404,273 of record CAVZDR010000004.1, on the reverse strand, counting down.
GCAGCACCTACGGACCCGCGATGTACGACACGTTCCGCAGCGACGAATGCGGTCCGGCAGAGCTCCTGTGCCGCAACTTCTGGTTCTGTGCGATCGACGAACCGTCGGCGATGCCCGCCCGCGAGCGAATCGGCGTGGATCGGATCCTCCTCGAGACCGACTACCCCCACGGCGACTCCACCTGGCCCGACACCCAGACGGTGGTCGACCGCATGCTGCGCGACCTGCCGCCGGATCACATCGAGCGCATCACGTGGCGGAACGCATCCGAGCTCTTCCGACACCCAGTGCCCCTCACTGTCCAGCAGGACCCCGAGGCCGTTCCGACGTACCCCCCACCATCAAGGAGACCCAACCGACATGGACCACGAATCCTTCACCCCGATCGTCGAGCAGCGCCAGCGCGAACGGGGTCTACTGGCTTGCCGACCAGCCGATCGTGCGAGGCGTGGCGACTGGCACCCTCGATGAGGACCAACTCCGCGAGTGGACGAAGCAGTTCTTCGTCACCGTCACTCGGATCATGCGCTTCGCCCAATCGCTGAACCCAAGCTGCCCACCGAGCGATTCGACGTGGAGATGAAGCGGTACATGTGGGAAAACCGCTTCGAGGAGGAGTACGGCGCGCTCGTCGAACACCGCGGGCCATGTCGAGCTGATGCTGCGCTTCGCGGAACCACAGGGCCTGAGCCGCTTGGACATGGCGAATGCCCGAGCCGTGGAGCCCACACAGCGCCTCCTCGACTACGTCGGTGCGGTGTGCCGGGACGAGGACGTGCTGGTCAGCCAGATCATGCTCGGGTTCATCGAGGCGATGATGCCCGACTACGTGCGCCGGGCTCGTCGATGGTCTCAAGGCCAACTACGACATGAGCGCCGATGACGTTCGCTTCTTTTCGGTCCACGTCTTCGCCGACGAAGAGCACGGCGACATCGCGAAGCGCATGGTCGCGCTCGTCGATGCCTGATCAGTTGAACCGCCTCGCCGACATCATCCTCGAGTACACCGACCTGTTCACCAAGATGTGGGCTGCGCCGGTCCTCACCTCGGCGTCGACGTGACCGTCGTCAGCCCGCTGGGCGCTCGATCCTCGACGTGCCCGGCCACGTGCCTCGAAAGTTGCAGCGAGGGATCGGGAGCGATGCCGACGCCTTGATGATCGACCTCGAAGACTCCGTACCGGCTGAAGACAGCCTCAAGCGGGAAGCGAAGAAGCTCCACCGCTGCCTGCTCGATGGCGCCGAGCGCAGCTGCGTTCCTCCGGCGTCAATGAGGTGCGGCTTCCCCTGGTTCACCGACGACGTCGTCTTCGCCGCCTCGCTCGGAATCTCCGGGGTGATCGTGCCCAAGATGACCCGCTTCGACCAACTGGATGCGGTCCAGGTGCACCTGGACCGCCTCGGTGCTCCCAGCGACTTCGAGGTGTGGCCAATCGTGGAGAGCGCCGCGTTTCTGCTCGGGATCGAGCGCACGGATCGCCTGCCGGATCGTGTCAAGGCCCTGGTCATCGGCATGGTCGACCTGTCATACGACCTCATGCCGCTGGCCTTCCTCGAGCCCGAGGGACTCGATGCGGCCGCCGCCCGCTCCGGGCTGCAGCCCAGCTACGGCTGCGCATCCTCGTCGTCGCCCGGGCGTGGGGACTGCGTGCCGTTGATGCCGTGACCGTGGCGGCGATCAGGGATGGAACGCTCGCCGCAGCAGAGGCGCGCCGCTGCTGTGTCGCCGGCTTCGACAGCGTCATCCTCCTCCACCCCGACCAGATCGTGCGGTCAATGAAGCGATGTCACCGTCGGCCACTCGCAGCTCTCGATCGCCCGAGCCCTCGTGGCGGCAGGGGACGCGGCGGCAGCGCAGCAACGGGTCTCGGCCATCGTCGACGGCCGGGTCGTGCTACCCCAACACGTCCTTTCGGCGCGGCGGGCCGCTCGCAGAGGCGTCAGTGACGAGCTGAGGATGAGCCGGCCGACCGTGGAGCCTCTTGCCGTTGCGACCGTCGGTCGGGGTCGTGGGCCGGCGAGTGTCGTCGCCGAGCTGCTCCGTGACCTGGGGCGCCTCTGTCGTGCACGTTGACGCCGAAGCGCCGACGGCCACCATCGACGGTCTCGGTGGCGTCGCGTCTTGCTCGTCGACGATGCGAGACTCGTTGACGCGGCGGCTCCGGCGTGCTCCGGGTGCGGTCGTGTGCGCCATCACGCCGTTCGGTGCCTCGGCGACCGAGCCGGGCTCCGAAAGCGATCTTGCAAGCCGCCACCGGGTTGGCCCACGTGACCCGGCTTCGCCGACGACGTGCCCACCCTCGTGAACGCGCCTGTCGTGACGTACCTCGCCGGTATGATTGCAACGCTGTCCGTGCTGGCCGTGCTGCGCCTCCCGCCGGCGAAGCGGCCAACCCTGATCGACGTGTCCGCACGGAACGTCACGGTCATGAACCTCGGGACGAGGCTGGCGCACTACTTCGACACCGGCACCGACGACGGCCGTCATGGCAACCAGTACTGGATGGCCGCGTCGTTCTCGCTCTACTCGACGACTGACGGTCACGTGATGATCTGCGTCTTCTCGGACCGGCAGTGGTCGGACTTGCTCGGCGTGATCGGGCGGAGCGATCTCCGCGGCGACCCACGGTTCAGTGAGAACCGGATGCCGGGCTCGGCATCGCTAACGCGATCGACGGTCTGTTGTCCGAATGGACGACCACACACACCGTCGACGAGGTGGTCAGCGCGATCGGGCGCCGCCGACGTACCGGCCGGACCCGTCCACTCGCCGACACAAGTGATGGTGGACCCCGTGCTCCGGCAGCGTGGCGTCGTCGCCGGCGAGGGCGGCACCCTCGCGTATCGCATCCCCAATCCGACCATCAGGTCTCGATCAGCGAGTGCTGGCCTCTCCAGCACCGCCTTGTCGTGACCGATACCTCCACCGCGTCGCTCGCCGGGGGTGCGAGTGCTGGAGGTCGGGTCTCTTATCGCGCCTCTCCAGTTTCGCCGGGCGGCTCGCCGATCCTCGGTGCCGAGGTCATCAAGCTGGAGGTCCCGGGCCGTGGGGACCTCGTGCCTGTGCCGTCGGGCCCACGCGTGTCAACGCTGGCCGGCTCCAACTACTTCCACACGGTGGCAGCAGGAAAGCGCTCGCTCGCCCTTCACCTGCGCCAGGCAGAGGACCTGGAGCTCGCGCTGCATATGGCGGAATCCTCCGACGTCGTCCTCGAGAACCTCGGCCCCGGCGTGCTCGCCGATTGGGGCTTCGGAGCCGCTGCCATCCGCGGTCGTAACCCCGGCGTCGTGCACTGCACGGTCAGCGGGTTCGGTCGTCGAGGGCTCGGCGGTCCGCTGCGCGCCTACGACGGGCTCATCCAGGCCCGCTCGGGGATCATGGACCTCGTTCGCCGTCCGGGTCGCCCACCGACGAAGGTCGGTATCTCACTCGCCGATCAGGTCGGCCCCGTGTTCGCCGCCGTCGCCATCCTCGCCGCGCTCATCGAACGAGACCGTACCGGCCTCGGGCGGGACCTCGACGTGTCGATGCTCGACGTGCTCGTGTGGATGACGGGCACCTTCGCTCCTCGCAGTCGTGCGAGAGGGAGCACCACCAACGGTGGACAGCTGCACCGATGTGTCGACGGTTACGCGGTGCTTCATGGGCCCGTGACCCGAGGTTCTGGACGCACCTGCGCCGGTGCTGTCTGCGCCTGCGCCGGAGCTGGAGCGACCGACGCGGGCTGGCCTCGTGTCAGCGCTCCGGGCGATGGGCCAGACCGCTCGCACGTGCGACGAACTCGACGACGTGGTGGCAGCGGTCCAGGGCGCCGGCATGGTCCTGACCACCCCCACCGACTCCGACGTGATCATGCAGATCGGCTCGGCCACCGGTCTGCCGAAACCCTTGGCCGCCGTTCGAGGCCTCGCGCCCGGTCCTGGACGAGTTCAGAGCGCAACTCGTGGCGCCATCTAACGAACGTTCACCACCACCCAGGGCAAATGACATCCAGGAGGGTGAAATGACCCAGACATCGAAGGGGAAACGAGCCGGAATCACCTTGCTCGCCACGGCTGTGCTCATCGGCGTCGCCGCCTGCGGCTCCGATTCGGACAGTGGTGGGGGCGCCGAGTCCACCGCCGCCACGACCGCTGCTGCTGCCGCGACGGGTAGAACAGCGCGGCGACGGCGGCGGCTACGACGGGTGACACCGCAACGACATCACCTGGCACGACCGCCGCGCCGGATGCAATAACGTGGGCGGCGATGCCGCCTTCGCCGAGGTCGTCGCGGCCGCAGAGGAGGAAGGCAGCGTCAACTTCCGTGTCCACGTGTTCCCGGCACCGAGACCGCGGTGAAAGAGGCCTTCGAGGCCTCCCACCCAGGCATCACGGTCAACGCCGAGCGAATCCAGTCCATCGATGCCATCCCCCGCCTGGACCAGGAGGCGGCGACCGACGCCGATGGTGCCGACGTGGTGCCTGGTGTCGGGCGAAGCATGGTTCATCGCCAACTCTCGATGCCGGCAACCTCGAGGCTCCGCAAGGCCCTGAGGTGGCGCGGTCGGGAGGGGTCCGACTTCTACAAGGACGACTACGTCATCGGCGCGATCCTGCCGAAGGTGTTCGCCTTCAACACGACGATGGCCGAGCCCTTCACCGACTTCGACGGCTTCCTGAGCGAGGACATGCGGGGCCAATACGCCATCTGCGATACTCAGGGTCCGCCGGTGATCGCCGAGAACGAATGGCTGCGCGAGCAGTTCGGCGACGAGTACCTCTCTGCCCTGCTCCGGACAACTGAGCCCGTCGTGTACCGCAGCTCGAGCGCCATCGCCGAGGCATTGGCGGCTGGCGAGGTCGCCGCAGCCCAATGCATGACCCCCGGTGCCGTCCAGCCGCTGATCAACGAAGGTGCACCCATCGAAATGGTCATCCCCGAGCCGGAGGCGTTCGCCCTCCCCGGCGGTCTGGCGATCACCGGCTGGTCGCAGCGCCCAACGCTGCTCAGGTCTTCATGGACTGGCTGATGTCGGCTGAGGGGCAGACTGGCGCTCATCCAAGGCCTCGGAACCTCCGCTAGTCTGCTCGGGGACGTTGAAGCGGAGGGCACCGTGGACGTCGAGAACCTGCACATCTGGGAGACGGCGGCCTTCACACCCGAGCGCTATGACGAGCTTCGGGCCGAGTTCGCCTCGCTGATCGCCGGGTAATGGCAGTCGCCGACGGTCTCAACGTTGTCGACCAGCCGGGCCGACAACGAACGACCCCCCGGGCCCGCCGCCTGCGACGGGCCCGGGGTTGGCTGTCGGCCCGCAACCTCGGCTGGGCGATGTTCGCCGTGGGGGCTTGCCGTGATCACGCTGATGCCGCTGGTCCAGCTCCAGCGGCGCGCCCTCGTCGATGCGGGCGCGCAACGTGGACACGGGCCCCGGTCGTTGCCTCGGATCGGCGAGACCATCACGAACACGATCACGCTGGCGCTCGGCTCGGTCGCCATCGCGTGCTCGTGCTCGGCACGCCTCGATGGCGTGGTGGATCGCGGTGGGCCGCCGTCGCTAGTACGGATGTCTTCGCTCCGCTCCCACTGGCCCCGTTCATCATCCCACCGGTCGCGTTCGTGATCGGCTGGACGTTCCTGCTCTCACCGCGAAAGTGGGCTACGTGAACCAGGCGCTCCGGAAGCTGCCGCGCTGGTCCTCGCTTGAGACCGGGCCGCTCGACCCGTTCCACAATGCCGATGATCGTCGTGATCTCCGGGCTCGTCCTCACCCCATTCGTCTACCTGTTCGTGTTCTCTGCACTCGGAGCATCTCGGGCGAGCTCGAAAAGCGGCGGCACTGGTGTCGGGGGCCAGCTAGAGCGCCGAGCCTTCTTCACCGTCACGCTGCCGCTGATCCGTCCGGCACTCGTCTATGCGGGCGGGGTGGTGCTGTTGCTCGGGGCTCGGGCAGTTCAGCGTGCCGCTGCTGCTGGGTCGAAGGGAGAGCATCAACGTCTTGACCACGGAGATGTACCTCCTCAGAGAGCACTATCCGATCGACTACGGACTCGCGGCGATGCTCGGCATTCCGCTGGTCATCGTCGGCATTCTCGTCATCGTGGCCCAGTGGCGGGCGCTCGGCGACACTCGCCGGTTCGTGACGGTAAGCGGTCGGGGCGGCAACCTCACCAGATCGACAGGCAGCCGCTGGACGTACGTGCCGGTGTCCCTGTTCGGGATCTTCTTGATCCTGGCACCGCTGCTGGCGCTGACGTACGTCGGTTTGCAGATCGCTCTCTGGTCCGTGCCAGCTAGGGCTGTCCGACCTCACGACGCGTCACGTGCAAGAGGTCTTCGACGACCCGCTCACTCGCGAGGCGATCTTCCGCGCTCCATCCCGACTCAGCGTGGCGGCCTGCTCATCGTCATACCGATCGGATTCTTCGCCGCGGTCGGCTTCGCAGGGTCGCATCTCGGTGCCGCGGCCGCTGCGCGCCCTGGTGGAGCTGATCGTGATGGTCCCGCTCGGCATTCCCGCCGCGGCTTCTTCGGCTTCGGGATCCTCTTCGCCTACACCGTCGAGCCCTTCAGCCTGTTCAACTCGGAGTTGGTGATCGTGATCGTGGTACGTCACGATCATGCTGCCCTTCGCCACTCGATCCATCGCCGCGAACGCTCGTGACGATCGGTCCCGAGTACAGCGAAGCCTCTCGCGTGGCGGGCGCCGGCTCACTCAGGACCCTGGGGATCATCACCTTGCCGCTCGCCCGTCGGGGCTTGGCGGTAGCTGGCGCGCTGCTCGTGATCCTCCTCGTTCCACGAGTTCGTGGTGACTGTCATGGTCGGCCCGGCCGACCAACCCGTTGATGGGGACTGTCCTCTACAACAAGCACTGGATCGACGGCAGCCTCCCGCGGTTGTGCCGGTTGTCGTCGATCATGGTTCCTAGTCGTCACGACGATCGGTGTCGTGCTCGCCTTGGCCATCGGTGGGGCTGGAACGCTGCAGCGTCGGGCGCGTTCCACGCGCAAGGAGTGCTCATGACCGGGATCACCATTCGAGAACTCTCCAAGCGCTATGGAACGAAGGCCGCGCCGACGAACCTCTCGCTGGACGTGGAGGACGGGGAGCTCCTCGTCCTCCTTGGACCGTCGGGCTGTGGCAAGAGCACACTCCTGCGCTCCATCGCTGGTCTCGAGCGCCCAGACTCAGGCTCGGTGCTGCTCGGCGATGTCACCGTCTTCGACGCCGAGTGTGGCGTGATGACGCCTCCGAACCAGCGTGAGGTCGGCTTCGTCTTTCAGTCGTTCGCACTGGTGGCCTCACATGACCGTGCGGCAGAACGTCTCGTACCCGTTGCGGGCCCGCGGTCCGCCGAGAAGGAACCGCCATCGTGTCCTCGACGACGTGCTCGAAGGGGTTCGATGCTCCGAACTCGGCGAGCGCTACCCATCGCAGCTCAGCGGCGGTCAGCAGCAGCGCATCGCACTGGCCCGTGCGCTCGTGGCCGAACCTCGGGTCATGCTGCTCGACGAACCTCTTTCGAACCTGGACGCGCCGCTCCGTCTTCAACTCCGCCAGCAGCTCCGCGAGGTGCACCGTCAGTTCGGCTTCACCGCAGTCTTCGTCACACACGACCAGAGCGAGGCCATGCATGTGGGCACGCGGGTTGCGCTGATGCGCGATGGTGAGCTGGAGCAGGTGGGACGTCCGCGAGAGATCTACGACCGCCCAGCCAGCCCGTACGCGGCGCGCTTCCCTGGGCGTGCAGAACCTGTTCACCATGACTCGCGCCGGTTCGGAGTGGGCCGGGAGCATTGGTGTGCTGCCAAGGGCGCTGCAGACCGCAGTCCCCGACGGCGCACAGCACGTCGAGGTGGGCTTTCGTTCCGCGTGATGTGCGGCTCGAGGCGATGTCCACGCTTTCTGCTCCCGCCGACCTCGAGCTCGGTCCGGCGACCATCGAGGACATCGTCTACTTCGGTGATCGAATCGAGTACGAGCTCCGACGCGACGGGGCCAAGCTGCTGGCGACGTGGACGCAACGACGATCCGACGCTGGCGATCGGGGTTCAGGTCATCGCCTCGACGTGTGCCGATCAGGCGTTGTTGTATGTCGACGGTCGCCTCGTCGATCCCGTCCGATCGGGATCACCGCCGCGGCATACGCTCCAGTCGGCTTCATGACCGCCACCGACAGGTCAGAGGAGAGCGACGCCGGCGGACACTCCGACGAGCTCATCGCGACGTTTGCCCGGACGCTCGCACTCGTCGTCCGTCGTCACGGCCAACCCAAGCTGACCCAGCTGCTGGCGAAAATGGCCGGCCACAACCTCGACTTGGCGGCATTCCACGTGATGGCGTTCCTCGCCGACGAGCCGAGGCGGATGGGTGAGCTCGCGGACGCACTCGGGTTGGACGTGTCGACGGTGAGCCGCCAGGTGCAGCGCCTCGAGGCCATCCACTGCGTCGCCCGCATCCCACATCCGACAGATGGCCGAGGGTGGGTGTTGAGCATCACCGACGAGGGTGCCGATCTGCTCGCTCGGCAACGACGGGCCCGCCAGACGATCATCGCCAAGGTCCTCGCTCCGAGGTCGGCCGAGGACATCAGGACTGCGAGCGCGGTTCTCGCAGTCCTGGAACAGGGTTACGGGCAATGCATCGCCGATGGCGAGATCGGTGCGCCTGGAGGCACGTGACGGGCAGGAGCGCGAGGCCGCCGTTGTGTACTGTGCGGCGTTGGTTCGTGACAGGTGAGGGCGAAGCGGGGCCGACTCGAATGAGCAGATGGGGGCGGGTCGGATGGGGCGCCGCGGTGCTCCTCATCTTCGTGTCCGTCGCCGCGTACGGATCGCCGATCGGCGATGCCGATCGAACCGTGCTGGCTCAGCCGGCGCCGCCCATCACGGCGTCCCCCACGAGCTTCACGTTCCCACGAACGCAACCGTTCACGCGCAGCGCACCGCAGCGGCTCGTGCTGACGAACACCAGCTCTGGCACCGTGAACTTCCTGGTCACGGCGTCCGACCAGCTCCCGATCGAGGTCACCGGCTGCACCGTCGACGTCGGGCCGAACGAGTCGTGCAACCTCGATCTCGTCTTCGCGCCGATCGCCGGCGGACCGCCGTTCGCCCAGGGCAGCATCAGGGTCGCCTCTCAGCAGGGCGAGATCCAACTGCCGCTCACGGTGGGATGGTTGCCGCTCGTTTCGACACCGGTGCCACCGCTCGACCTCGGGCCCGTACGCGACGGCTTCACGAGCAGCACCGGGACACTGTCGATCGAGAACTTCTGGCCGCAGGACACGTCGATCGCCAGCGTCGCGTTGCCGGCCGGCAGCCGGTTCGCGATCACCCGCTCCACGTGCGGTGGGCCCATCGCGTCGGGCGGGACGTGCGAGGTCGACGTCGTCTACACCCCCGGAGTTCATGTCGGTCCGGACACGGACGTCATCACGATGACCGGCCCGTGGAACCCCGACGGCGCAACGGCATCAGAGGTGTTTGCCGTCATTGCGCAAGGTGTGGCCAGTCCGATCATCTCCGTCGCCGCCGACGTCGCTCAGCTTCCCGGGCGACATCCAGGTCGGGACCTCCACAGCGCCGCAGCAGCTCGTTGTCACCAACGTCGGCACCGCCACCCTGAACCTCGACATCGGGATGGACAACGACTCCGCCCCCGAGTTCCCCTGGTCCGGCTGCGAGACGCAGGCGCTCCCGGCCGGAGACAGCTGCACGATCACCATCGCGTTCGCGCCGGTCTTCAACGGGGTCTTCCCCCGCCAGACGCAGTTGCAGATCTTCGACTTCCAGAACACCGACGTCAGTGCGAGAGTCCCGATCACGACCGGCCGGGTCCTCCCGCTCGACTTCGAACCCCGTTCCGTGGCGTTCCCGGCCACACCGGTCGGTGGCGCCAGCGCGCCGGTCAACGTCCGCGTGCGCAACTACAACACGGCGACTACGCCGGTGGCCGGCTATCGCCTCTCGAACGGTGAGGACTTCGCCGTCAACAGCTTCAACTGCTCACCGGGGCTGGCCTCTGGTGCGTACTGCGACATCGTGGTCGTGTTCGAACCGACCAAGTCCGGTGCCATCGCCGGTGACCTCATCGTCTTCGGTCCGTTCTACGGCCAGCCGGCGGAGGAAGTCGTCCGCTTGACCGGTACGGGTGGCACCGCTGACAATCGCCCGCCCACCGCCGCCGACGATGCGATCACGGTGGAGGCGGGCGGCACGATCGTGATCAACCCGCGGCGCAACGACTCCGATCCCGACACCGGCGCCGTGCTGGCCGTGCCGACGATCGTCACCGCGCCGTCGATCGGGACTGCCAGCGTTGGCGCCGACGGCACCGTCACGTACGTCGCGCCACGCCGCATCGCGTCCGGCACCGTCATCATCATCGTGTACTCCGTCTGCGATCAGCAGGGAGCCTGTAGCACGGCCATCATCCGCATCACCATCACGTCGAGCCGTGGACTGCTCCCGGCGACCGGGACTGGGACAGCGACGTTCATTGCGCTTGCCGCAGGACTCGTCCTCGCTGGTGTCCTCGCCCGTCGCGCCGCACGCCCCATCGAGTAGTCGGCCTGTCACGTTCGGCCGGCCTTGCCCGTCAAGGTGCTGTGTTCGGCGGCACGACGGTCGCCGGAGCTGAGGTTCACACCAGAGGAGCGCACGATGAAGGTGTTCGTCGCGGGAGCGACCGGCGTGTTGGGGCGCCGGGTCGTCAGGAGCTTGGTCACGGCCGGGTTCGAGACGACCGGTATCGGTCGCACGCCGGGGAGGCGAGCAGAGCTCGCGGAGGCCGGTGCACTGGCCGTGGAGCTGGACCTCTTCGATCGCGCGGAGGTGATCAGCGCGATCGCAGGTCACGATGTGGTGTTCAACCTGGCCACGTCCATTCCCATCGGCAGGCGAGCGATCCGCCCTGAGGCCTGGGACGAGAACGACCGCATCCGCCGGGAGGGTTCGCGGAACCTGGTCGATGCCGCGCTGGCGGCGGGCGCGTGCGCCTACGTGCAGGAGTCGGTCGCGTTCGTGTATGCGGACGGTGGCGACCAGTACCTCGACGAGTCCGCGCCGGTCGATACCACGAACGTCACGAACGCAGCGCTCCTCGGCGAGGCCGAGGCGGCCCGGTTCGCCCAGCACGGCGGAACGGGCGTCGCCTTGCGATTCGGTCAGTTCTACGGCTACGACAGCGGACATACCGTCGGTGCGCTGAACGCCGCCCGGGCCGGTCTGCCTGTCGAGCTGGGCCGAGAGTCGGCGTACCGGTCCCCGATCACGACCGACGACGCGGCGTCCGCCGTCGTCGCCGCGCTGACCGCACCGAGCGGCATCTACAACGTGGTCGACGATCGACCGCTCACTCGGGCTGAACACGTCGATGCGCTGGCGAGCTCGCTCGGCATGCCAACGCCGGCGGTGCGCTCGGTCATCCCGGTACAGGCCGACGACCTCGAGGTCATGCTGAGATCCCAACGCGTCTCGAACCGGCGGTTCAAGGAGGTCACCGATTGGTCTCCGCGCTCTCCGAGCGCCTGGGAGGGCTGGGTCCACGTCATCGCCGATTGGCGCGACTCGCTGACCATCCGTGGGACGCTGCCGGCTCCGACGGGCGCGTGATCCGGCATGATCATCCATGACGTGTCCGACCGCATCACCGCCGACGAGCTGGCCCGTGAGTTCACGGAGTTCCGGCCTCGGCTGCACAGCATCGCCTACCGCCTCCTCGGCAGCGCCTGGGACGCAGACGACGTGGTCGCCGACGCCATGGTCCGCTGGATGCGCGTCGACCGGCCAGCCATCCGTGAGCCGCTCGCATTCCTGACCACCGTCGTCACACGCCTGGCGCTCGACCAGCTGCGGTCGGCACGCGCGACCCGGGAGCGCTACGTCGGGGAGTGGCTGCCCGAGCCCGTCTTCACCGACCCGTACCAACTGGGGCCGCTGGACACCGTCGAACGCCGCGAGGCCGTGTCGCTTGCGACGCTGCGGATGATGGAGACGCTGTCGCCGCCGGAGCGGGCGGTCCTCGTCCTGCACGAGGCATTCGATCTCACCCATGCAGAGATCGCCGACATCCTCGACATCAGCGAGGAGGGCGCCCGTCAACACCTCCGCCGGGCGCGCGCTCGGCTGCATGCCGACACCAGGCGCTCGCCTCCCGCGGTTCACGACGCAGCGATGGAACGGTTCCTCACGGCCCTCGAGGAGGGCGACCTCGACCGAGTGCAGGACCTCCTCGCCGCAGACGTCGTCTCGTACAGCGATGGCGGCGGCAAAGCCCGCGCCGCCCACCGTCCGATCGTCGGGGCCAACGCGGTTTCCCACTTCCTCACGACGCTGCGCCGCCGGCTCACCGTTCGCGACGTGCGGACGCTTCCCGTCAACGGAGAGACAGCCGCCACCTTGTGGTTCGGTCGCCAGTACGCCGTTCTCGCCCTCGACGTCCGGGACGGAAGGATCCGCGAGATGCAGTGGATCATGAACCCGGACAAGCTCCGATACCTGCGCCGCCAGCTCGCGTCGACGACGCCTCAACCACGACCGAACATCGACCCACTTGGAAATTGACATGACGCGCATCGCCATCGCCGGAGCCTCCGGCCACATCGGATCATTGACGGCCTCAGCGCTCGAGGAAGCCGGGCACAGCGTGGTGAAGATCAGCCGCGCTCACGGCATCGATCTCATCACCGGTGATGGCCTCGACGACGCGCTCAGCGGGGTCGTCGCGGTCGTCGACACCACCAACACGTCCGCGACCACCGCCGATGAAGCGGTGGCGTACTTCGGCACGTTGACCCGCAACCTTCTCGCTGCGGAGGAGCGGGCAGGTGTGGGCCACCACGTTCTGCTGTCGATCGTCGGGATCGATGGCGTCGAGGGCAACGCCCACTACGCCGGCAAGCGGGAGCAGGAGCGCATCGTCGCCGAAGCTCCCGTGCCATGGACCATCGTGCCGGCGACGCAGTTCCACGACTTCGCGGCGATGGTTGCCGGCTGGACCGAACGTGACGGCGTCGCCACCATCGCACCACTCCTCGTGCAACCGATCGCCCCGGCCGACATTGCGGGCATCCTCGCCGAGCTGGCCGCCGGTGAGCCACACGGCCGGTACGTCGACGTTGCCGGTCCCGACCCGCAGGACCTCGTCGACATGGCCCGGCGCACCCTCCGAGCACGCGGTCAGGAAGTGAAGCTGGTGCCCTCCTGGAATGGCATGTTCGGGCTCGAGATGGCCGGCAACGTGCTGCTGCCGGGCGACGGCGCGCGAATCGGGCCGACAACGTTCGATGAGTGGCTGGCCGCAGGCGCTCGCTGAAGCGCCAATTCCGGTTCTGACGAAGTTTCAGATCCGTTTTCGGTACCAAACGCCACACAGAACCCGGGCGGCATGGCGAGGCAACAGCTACGGGGCGTCGACCCCGTCGACCAGGAAACGCCCGTCGGCCGCCACGGTCGCCCGCCGCACGGCGATCACCGCGCTGGTGGGCAACGGTCCGTAGATGTGCGGGAACGCCTCGCCCCCGCCGTCGGCGGGCTCCACCACAACTGGCGCTTCGAGGCGATCGGCGTCGATGGTCAAGACGACGAGCGGCTCCCCGACATCTCGGTAGAAGAGCGAACCGACGCCGGCAACCTGATGTTCGAACGACGCATGGATGAACCCCACCTCTTCGAGGGCGGCGTCGCGGGTCGAGACGCGATAGGCCCCGTCCTGGTTGGCGGCGTTCCAGTCGCGCTCGAGCGCGATGTGGAAGATGACACGACCGTCACCGGAAGACTGCTCGCTCACGTGCGTCAGCGTTGCACGACGCGGAACCGCAGGTGCGTGACGGTCGGCGAGACGATGACCTCGGTCCGCTCCATCGCCACGTCGCGGACACCGTCCCACAGCCGGGCCCCATCTCCGATCACGACGGGCACCACGTGCAGCACGAGCTCGTCGAGGAGGCCGGCGGCGAGGTACTGGCCGACGGTTGTGGCGCCACCGGCGATCTCGACATCACGGTCGCCGGCGGCGGCGCGGGCCTGGGTCAGCGCCGACCCGATGCCGTCGGTGACGAACGTGAAGGTGGTCCCCCCTTCGAGCTCCAGCGGCTCGCGCGGGTGGTTGGTGAGCACGAACACCGGGGCGTGGTAGGGCGGCTCCGGTCCCCACCAGCCCGTCCACGACAGATCCCACGCTCCCCTGCCGGGGCCGAACATGTTGCGACCCATCACGTGGGCGCCTGTGCCGGCGTGGATCCTCGACAACAGCTCGCCGTCGGCCTCTCGCCCGGGCTGATCCCGCTCGAACATCCAAGCCGTGAGGGCGTTTGCGCCTTCGCCGAAGGCGTGGTCGAGGCTCTGCGCCCGGCCAGCTGCGAACCCGTCGAGCGAGATCGCGAGGTTGGCGGTGACGATTCCCATCGTTGCTCCTGGTCGGTGTTCGCGGTGCTCGCCTGCGCCCGAATCTTGACGGTGTCAATCCGTAAGCACAAGTTCCGATTGCTTCGTGCTACCCGTAAGTCTTGCTTCATGCTCGATTTGAAGGCGCTGATCGTCGTGCGGGAGGTTGGGCGGTGCGGGTCGTTCGGCCGCGCCGCGCAGGCCCTGTCGTACACGCCGTCGGCGGTGTCGCAGCGCATCGCGGCATTGGAACGAGCCCACGGCGTGGCCCTGTTCGAACGCTCGCCGCGAGGCGTCCGCCCGACGCCGGCGGGACGACTCCTCCTGCGACATGTCGAGCAGCTGCTGCTCGCCGAGGAGGCTGCGCGCGCCGACCTCGTCGCAGCTGCCGACCTTCGCCGCGGCCTGGTCCGCATCGGTGCGTTCGCGACAGCGGCCGCGGGCTTCGTCGCCGACGCACTGCGGTCCGCAGGCAGCGATCACGGATTCGAGTTCGAGGTCGTCGAGGCAGAGCCGTACGTGCTGCTGCCTCGGCTGCTCTCGCGGGACCTCGATCTCGCCGTCGTGTTCAGCTAATCGGGCCAGCCGGCCAGCATCTCGTTCGAGGGGCGACGCACCGTCGACGAGAGCCTTCTCACGTCGATCCATCTGGGCGACGACCCGCTCCAGCTCGTCGTGCCTCGCGGGCACCGCCTCGCCGACCACGCCACCGTGCGGCGCGCCGAGCTCCGCGAGGAGCGATTCATCCCGACCTCACCACTGATGCCCACGTTCGCCGGCGTCGAGCGTCACCTCGGCTTCGTCCCGCGCTTCGCCAGCGCCGAAACTGCTGACTATGCGGCGGTGCTCGGCTTCGTTGCGGCCGGGCTCGGCATCGCACTCACGCCCCGAATGGTGCTCGATCAGGTGCGCCGGGATGACGTGGTCGCCATCCCCCTCGCCGGGCGGCCGATCCGGCGCCGAGTTGAAGCCGTCAGTGCAACGATCGAGCGGCGCCCTGATGGGACGGCCGAACGCGTCACCATCGATGCGCTCATCGCTGCCGCCTCGGTCAGCCTGTCAGTTCGAGGCCTTGCAGATCACCGTTCTCGCGCCAGTCGGCGAGCACCTTGAAGAAAGCCACCGACCCACCGCCGTAGAACCCGTTCTGGATGGCCCGCGGGTTCGGCTGGCCCTCGTTGTTGTAATAGCCGGGTGTGCACGACTCGAGGAACGCGAGGTTGAATCGGGCCTGTTCGAGGATTGTCGCCACCCAGGCGTCCTCGGCCTCCTGTGACGTTTCGACCGTGTCGATGTCGTGATCGAACACGTGACGCAGGATGTAGGCGGTGTGCTTGCTCTGCTCGTCCAAGGCGTGCGGGAAGTTCACCGTGAACCCGGACTGATGAAGGCTGAAGATGAACAGGTTGGGGAACCCGCGACTGTGCAGGCCGTGGAACGTGGCCACCCCGTCTTGCCACTTGGCGCTCAACGTCAGTCCATCGCGGCCGACCACGTCGTAGCCCGAACGGCGGGTGTAGTCGGTGCCGACCTCGAACCCAGTGGCGTAGATGAGGCAGTCCAACTCGAACTCGGTCTCACCGAAGACGACACCGCGCTCGGTGATCCGATCGACGCCGCGTCCGTCGGTGTCGACCAGCGTGACGTTCGGCAGGTTGAACGCGTCGAGGTACTCGTCGTGGAAGCAGGGTCGCTTGCAGAACTGGCGGTAGTAGGGCTTGAGCGACTCGGCGATGCTCGGATCGTTGACGATCGTGTCGACGCGGGCCCGAATCGACTCCATCTTCTCGAAGTCGGCCAGCTCCACGGCAGACGCGACGCCGCCAGGGCTGAGGTCAGTGAGGTCGGCATTGCGCAAGCGCAGCAGGAGCTTGCCGATGATGTCGGTCCATCCGTCGTCGACGAGGTCCTCGGCCTCGAACACCCCGGTCACGAGGTTGTTGAAGTTCTCCATGCGTCGCTGCTGCCAGCCCGGTTCGAGCGACGCCGCCCAGGTCGGATCGGTTGCGCGGTTGGCTCGCACGTCGATCGACGACGGCGTCCGCTGGAACACGTACAGGTGGTCCGCTGCGGCGCCGAGGTGCGGCACACATTGCACCGCCGTCGCACCGGTGCCGATGATCCCCACTCGCTTGCCGCGCAGCCCGTCCAGCCCGCCCTCCGGGCCGCCGCCGGTGTAGGCGTAATCCCACCGGCTGGTGTGGAACGAATGCCCGGCGAAGGACTCCACGCCCTCGATGCCGGGCAGCTTCGGCCGATGCAGCGGCCCGTTGGCCATGCACACGAAGCGAGCCCGCAGCTCGTCACCGCGGTTCGTCGACACCAACCAACGCCACGCGTCATCGTCCCAGCGCAGCTCACTGACCTCGGTCTGGAACAGCGCGCCGTCATACAACCCGAAATGGCGACCGATCGCCCGGCTGTGCTCCAAGATCTCCGCCGCCCTGGCGTATTTCTCCTTGGGGACGTACCCGATCTCCTCGAGCAGCGGCAGGTAGACGTACGACTCCACGTCGCACATCGCACCCGGGTAGCGGTTCCAGTACCACGTGCCGCCGAAGTCGCCAGCCTTCTCGATGATCCGCACATCGCCGATCCCGGCCTGCTTCAACCGGGTCGCCGCGAGCTGACCGCCGAACCCACCGCCGACCACGACGACGTCGACGTCGTCGAACACGGGGTCGCGCTCGACCCGCTCGACGTACGGGTCGTCGACGTAGTGCGCGAGCGCATCGACGACCTCGAGGTACTGCTCGTTGCCGTCGGAGCGCAGACGCTTGTCCCGTTCGGCGCGGTACTTCTCCCGGAGCGCGTCGGGATCGAACGGCAGAGTCTCGGACGCCACCACCCCATCGTGGCCGGGACGCCGGAGCCCTGCGTAGTCGGGGCAGCTCAGCGCGGCAATTCGGTCGAGTGGTTCAGCCGCCCATCGGGAGCGGGTAATCGGGATCGAGGATCTCCTGCAGCTCGATCACGTTGCCGTCGGGGTCACGGCCGTAGGTCGCGCGGATGTCGCCCCGCCGCATCTCCGACGCCGGCGGCGGCGGGCCGTGGAACCGCATCCCCGCCGCGCTGAGCCGCTCGTACTCTGCGTCGATGTCGGTGACGTCGAGACAGAAGTGGGTATAGCCGTGGTCACTCACTGGGCGGTCGGGATCGCCGGGCCGGCCCGCTGGCGACAGGTACTGGAAGAGCTCGAGGTAGAGGTTGCCCGCCCGCAGTACCGCAGTGCGGGCGGCGGAGTCCTTCAGTCCGACGATGCGGTCAACGGAGGCTGACCCGGCTTCCCAGCTGCCCTGCTTCAGCAGCGTGAAACCAAGTTGGTCGCAGTAGAAGCCGATGAGGCGATCGAGGTCACCGGTCGCCACCGCCACATGGTGCACTCCTCGGATCATGACGCCTCCTTCATGCCGTCCGACCCGGCGGCAAGCCTGCCCCTCTCGGCGCGAACCTAGCGGGAGGCCTGACCAGCGAGGAAGATCTGCCCGTGGACTACGACCCGTTCGATCCCGACACCCACGACCATCCCGATGAGCACTTCGCGACCTTGCGGGATCACTGTCCGGTCCATTTCCACGCCGCTCGCGAGTTCTACACCGTGGCGCGCACCGACGACATCACGACGATCCTGCGAACCCCGGAGCTGTGGTCGAGTCGCTTCCGCAACGGCCTCGCCTACCGCCCCGCCGCCGAGCAGCCCATGTTGCTGGATGCTGACCCTCCCACCCACACGTGGCAGCGCCGGCTGCTGCAGAAGGCGTGGACACCGCGGCTCATCGACCGGCTGCAGGACCGCGTCCGGAACCTCGTCGACGACCTGCTCGATCCCATCGTCGAGACCGGCCGGTGCGAGTTCCACGACTCCGTGGCCGCCCCGCTGCCGGCGACCATGATCGCCGAGCTGGTCGGCGTGCCCACCGAGGACGGCGACCGATTTCGCGCCTGGTCTCGCGCTCGCGTGACCGCGACCGGCGGGACACCTGGCTACGAAGCGGTCGAGGCGATGGCGACGCGTGAGCTGGAGGAGTACTTCCGGGGCCACATCGCTGACCGTCGCGGCCGCATGGCCGCCGGCGAGCCGGTTCCCGACGACTACACGACCATGATGCTGACGGCCACCCACGACGGGCGCCGGCTCAGCGACGACGAAGCGCTCCAGGTGCTGCAGCTGTTGCTCATCGGTGGCATCGAGACCACCACGCTGCTCCTCAGCAACCTGCTGCACCGGGTGATCGTGGAGCCCGATCTGGCGACGCAACTCCGGGCACATCCGGAGCTCTACGACGTCGCCGTGGAGGAGAGTCTGCGACTCGACTCACCCACGCTCGGCCTTTTCCGCACCCCAACGCGGGCGTGCGAAGTTCGCGGCGTGGAGATCCCTCGGGATTCGAAGACGATGGTGCTGTTCGCCGCCGTCAATCGCGACCCCGAGCTCTGGGACGACCCGCACTCGTTCCGGCTCGACAGGGACGCCAACGCCCTGCGACGCCACTACGCGTTCGGTCACGGGATCCACCTGTGTCTCGGCGCCCCGCTGGCGCGCCTGGAGGGACGGGTCGTCCTGCAGGCGATCATCGAACGGCTGCCGGCCGTGCGCTACGAGCGCGACCCCCACCGCGTCGAGACGATGATCTTCCGCGGCTACGACTGCCAGCCGATCGCCTGGGACCGACCATGGCAGTCTGACCCCGATGAGCCAGGTCGAAGCTGAGACGTCGATCCAGTCGCTCGGCGACGGCCGCTACTCGGCCCGGCTCGAAGCGGCGTGGAACATCGGAAGCAATCCGAACGGCGGCTATGCGATGTTGCCCGCGCTGCGCGCCATGCTCGACCTCGCCGAGCACCCCGATCCGTTGTCGACGACCGTGCACTTCGTTCGTCCGGCGATCGGCGACTGCGACGCCGAGGTGACGGCTCGGATCGCGCGCGCCGGGCGGTCCACGACGTATTGCCACCGCGACCCTTGTCCAGCAGGGGACGCCAAGGCTCATCGCCCACGCCGTGCTCGGCGATCTCGGCCGAGCGGCGCACGGCGCAGCTCCCGACCCCAGCGTCACACTTCCCCCGCCCGATCTGCCACCTCCGGACCGGTGCGTCGTTCGGAGCCAACTCGGCCAGGGCGTCGACCTTGCCATCCTCTCCCGGCTCGAGGTGCGCATCCGCCCGGATCAGGTCACGCCGGACCGATCCCGACCTGCCGTCGTGGAGGGCTGGATCCGGCTCTCGGACGGTGCTCCACCTGATGTCCGGTGGCTCCCGCTCTTCGCCGATGCGTTTCCGCCAGCGCTGCGCACGAAACTGGGACCGGTCGGATGGGTGCCGACCATGGAGCTGACCGTGCACGCCCGCCGCCGCCCAGCGTCCGGTTGGGTGCAGGCCCGCTTCGAGTGTGACGACGTCGAAGGCGGACGGATGATCGAGACGGGAACGCTCTGGGACAGCACGGGCGCCGTCGTCGCCAGATCGCGCCAACTCGGTCTCGTGCTCAGCGGGCCGGGGTAGACCCCCGGCGCGGGTGACCGGACTGGGCGGGTTCCCTGACAACAGCTGGCAGAGATCCCGCCCAGAAGCGTCGTTGGCAGGTTTCCCGCCCAGATCCCGAACGCGCTACCGGCCGAGGAGCCCGCGCAGGTAGGCGGCCTGGCCGGCGTGCTGGATGTCGTCGTCGGCGATGCTCACCAGGCGGACGCCGAGCGTGACCGGTGGATCCCATCGCTCGTCCACCACCCGTTCGAGATCGGTGGCAGTGACCTCCGCCAGCAGCTGCGCGGTCCGAGCCGCCACGGCCTCGTAGTAGCCGACGAGCGCCTCCGGGCTGTCGGGCCGCACCCTCGCGACATCGTCGGGGCGGTGCCCGTATCCGGTGTTGTCAGGATCGCTCTCCAGTCCGAAGCGCGGCGGCCATGGGCTCGTGGTCCACACCTGCTCACTTCCGAGCAGCTCGGAGACGTGGTGGTCCTGGACACGAGTGAGATGCCACACCAGCCACCCGATCGTGTTGGCCCCGGGTGCGGGCGCCTGCACCAGGTCGGCGGCCGAGAGTCCATCGACGGCGCGGTGAACATGGTCGGGAATCCGACCGAACAGTTCCTCGAGGAGCTCGCGCTCGTTCATCCGCTACGGCCGGGGCACCGGGATGGCGACGGCGGTGAACGTCGTCGCCGGCGGGGAGGCGCCGAATCGAGCATTCGGCAAGTACAAGCGGTCGAAGAACTTGGCGACCGTGGTCGGCACGTCGAAGTTCGAGTCGGTGACGCGGGTGACCACCGTGCCGGAGGTGCCGTCGCGACTCATGCGCACCGCGGCGACCGTGTTGTCCCGGTTCTGCACGGCGTACAGCGTGCGCCCGTCCAGCAGCAGCCCGTCGCCGTTCGCCAGGTTCTCCCCACCCAGATCGACCGCCGTAGCGTCGCCAGTGCTCTTGTCGACTCGGTACAACGTGCCGGGGTTCGACCGGATCACGAGCAGGGCCCGGCGATCCGGCGTCTCGGCGATGCCGTTGAGGCCAGTCAAATCGGGCGGCAGCGGCAGCGGCTCGAAGCCGGTCGGCAGGGATCCGAAGCGGCCCAGTCGGACCACGTAGAGCGCTGCATTGCGTGTGTCCGTGAAGTACGCGGCGTCGTCGGTGAGCACGACATCGTTCACGAACGACTCGGCGGTGGTGAACTCGAAGGTGGCCAGGATGTCCCCAGTGAGGGCACTGACGACCCGGCCGTCGCCGGCGGTGCCGCCCGCCACGAACAGCCGGCCGAGGCGATCCAGCTTCAGTCCGACGGCGGGAGTGCCCGGGCCTGGAGTCGGTAACGCCCGCCCTTCGCCCGTGATCAAGTTGACCCGGAAGATCGAACCGTCGGCTCGCGAGCCGAAGTAGGCGAACGGCAACCGGCCGATCGCGATGCCCTCCGGCAGCCAATTGTCCGGCAACTGGATGATCGTCGGGAGCACATCAGCTTGCGCTGGTGACGATGCGGCAACCCTGCTCGATGCGAACAGCGCACCTGCGGCGGCCGTGGCGGCGAATCCGCTGAGCGCCTGGCGTCGGTTCAACAAGGTTCATGCCTCCTTGCTGGATGGGCCCGCGTCCGCGACGGTAGCTCGCATCGTCGCGGGGCACTCGGCGGGCTGGTGCTCCCGTGGCCGAGCGTCCTATCGCAGGATGTGGTCGACCAAGCGAACGGCGAATCGCCGGTCGAGCGGCGCGCCGCTCAGGAGGCGGCGGTAGAAGAACGGTCCGAGCACGGCATCGACGAGCACGTCCACGTCGGCGTCGGCCGGTAGCTCGCCGCGTGTGATGCCCCGCTTGAGGATCGTCCGGACCGTCGACTGGCGGTCGCGGACGTAGCCCTCCAGGGACGCGCGGAGCTGGTCGTCATAGCAGCTGGCTTCGAGCAGGTGCGGGAGCACGTCGTTGCGCGGGGCGCTGCCGACGCGCTCGACGAGCGACTCCATGTAGGTCTGCAAGTCGCGACGCAGACTTCCCGTGTCCGGGTCGGGCAACGGCGCGACGGCTGTTTCCAGCGCCTCGAGGATGAGCTCCTCCCTGGATGCCCAGCGGCGATAGATCGTCGCCTTGCCCACGCCAGCACGCTGCGCCAGGAGGTCCATCGAGAAACCGGCCACACCGGTCTCCACGAGCAAGTCGATGGTGGCGGCCAGGATTGCGGCATCGACGTCGGCTCGCCTGGGTCGGCCGCGTCGCGGCGGGCTGACGTCATTTTCGACCGTAGCGGCGGCGGACATTCAGTCGCCTCCGACGGCCGCCGTGGCGACCGCAACGTCGGTGACCGCATCGTCGGTGACCGCATCGTCACGAGCGTCGTCGGCGAGCGGGTCATGGGCGCGGGCCGGCAGGAACCGCCAGGCGACGAACGCGGCGACGAGGATCACGACCGTGCTGAGCCGCAGTCCGGTGCTGAGCGCGTCGACGAAGCTGTCCTTGACCGCAGTCGTGAACGAGGCACCCGCTGCGCCGAGGCCCTGCCCGATCTGCAACGCGCCGCCCAACGAGTCCCGGGCGGTGTCGAGCGCGGTGCCGGACAGACCGAAGCGGCCGGCCATCTCATTGATGTGGTGGACATAGACACTGGACACCACGCTGCCGATCACCGCCACGCCCAGCGTGCCCCCGACCTGGCGCGTCGTGTCGTTGACCGCCGAGCCGACGCCGGCCTTGGCCCGCGGCAGCGAACCCATCACGGACTCGGTGGCCGGCGCCATCGTCATGGCCATGCCGACCGACATCACGCAGAACATGCTCATCACGAGCACGTACGGCGAGGTCGCCGTGATGAAGGAGAGGGCCAAGAGTGAGGCAGCGATCGTGAGGAGACCGGCGGTGACGACCCGCTTCGTGCCGAGCCGTTCGACGACACGTGCCGACAGCGGTGCAGCGACCATCATCGTCAGCGTGTACGGGATCATGCGGACGCCGGCGCTGAGCGCGCTGTAGCCGTGCACGAACTGCCAGTACTGCGTCATCAGGAACATCGAGCCGAACATGGCGAAGAACGTCATGGTGATCGCGCTGTTGGCAGCCGTGAACCGGGGGTTCTTGAAGAAGCGCATGTCGAGCATCGGGTGGTCGGAGCGCAGCTCCCAGGTCACGAACGTGAGCATCGCCACGATGCCGATGGCGAAACCGGCGACAACCGCCGGAGCGCCCCACCCCTTGTCGGGGCCCTCGATGATGCCGAACAGCAACGACGCCAGCCCGACGATGGAGAGCCCTGCCCCGATCGGATCGAGTCGACTCTGCTTGGGGTCCCGCGACGTCGGCACGAGGAAGGCCCCGAGGATCAGCGCCGTCGCCCCGAGCGGGATGTTGACCCAGAAGACCGACTGCCACGAGAAGTGCGCCAGCAGCCATCCCCCCAATTACGGGCCCGAGGGCGACGCCGAGCCCGGCGAACCCGGCCCACACGGCGATCGCCCGACCCCGCTCGTGGGGTCGCGGAACACGTTGGTCAGGATCGACAGCGTCGAGGGCATGATCAGCGCGCCGCCGATTCCCATGAAGGCTCGGCTGCCGATCAGCTGGACCGTCGTGGTCGACAGTGCAGCGAACGTCGAACCCAACCCGAACAGCACGATGCCGAGCTGCAGCGCCCCCTTGCGACCGAATCGGTCCGAGAGGCTGCCCGTCGTCAGGAGCAGACCGGCGAACACCAGGACGTAGGCGTCGATGATCCACTGGAGCTCGCTGTTGGAGGCTCCAAGATCATTCACGAGCGACGGGATGGCGACATTGAGGATCGTGTTGTCCATCACGATGACCAACAGCGACAGGCACAGCACCCCGAGGACGAGCCACCGCCGACGATGCACGTCATCGTGAAGGTCGTCGGTGTCTGCGGGGAGTTGCTCGAGCTGTGTCATGCGTGCCTGTGCTGTCTGCCGTTACGAAACGAAACCGACCCGTATCGTAATTGCGGGCGGCCGCGATCACAACCTCCGCACCTCAGCTTCAGGTCGGAGCGACGTGCCGCACGCGGAGCATCCCTCTGACACGTCGTTGAAGCACCATTGATTTTGGGTCGGCTATTCTCAAGTACTGGTGAAAACGACCAGCGAGTCTCCGCGGGTCCGGATCCTGCGACTCGGCGACGATCGACCGACGCTGCCACTGATCGAAGGCGACGGCGTCGCCCGGGCAATCGTCTGGCCAGGGATCGGAGCAGAGCACCGATCCCTGCACGAGATCGTCCTGGCGCCCGGGTCGTCGACCGTGCCGCAGCGTCATCCGAGTGAGGCCGTCTATCACCTCACGGTCGGCGGCGGCGTCGTTCGCGACCTGGACACGGGTGAAACAGCCGACCTCCGAGTCGGATCGATGATCCACGTCGACGAAGGATCCGGCTACCAGTTCGTCGCCGGTCCGGAGGGTGCCGAGCTGATCGGTGGTCCGTGTCCCCCCGACCCGGCGATCTACGCCGATCACGGAGCCTGACATGGCCGTTCGTGTGTTCCATCGTGATGACCCCGAGCGCGATGCTGCCAATCATCTCGGCCGACGCCCGGCTGATCGTGTGGCCCGGTGTCGGGGCCCAGACGGCCAACATGAACTACGTCCGACTCGAGCCGGGCGAAGCGAACTCGCCACACGTCCATCAGCACTCCGAGGACACCATCTTCATCCTCGACGGCCGCGGCACCGTCGAAGACCTCACGAACGGCTTCCGGTTGGAGTTCGAGGCGGGAGACGTGGTTCATGTGCCTCCGGGCATCCGCCATGCCGTCAACGCCGACCGGGGCTCCTTCATCGTCAGCGTCGGCGGGCCCTGTCCGGCGGACGAGGGCATCCTGCGGCTCGCCCAGCCAGTCTCCGACGAGCGGTGAGCCGCCCCGTCCGCGTCGGCATCGCCCAGATCGAGACGCCTCCGGACGACCCCGACGCCAGCCGCGAGCGCGCGACGGCAGCGCTGCGCGAGGCGCTGGACCAAGGCGCCGACGTCGTCGTGCTGCCCGAGCTTGCTGTTCCGGGCTACACGACCGACGGCCGACTCCTCTCCTCGGGCGCCGAGCCGCTCGACGGCCCGACGGTGACGGCGTGGAAGCGCCTCGCGGCCAGCTCGGGAGCGGTCGTCGTCGGCGGATTCTGTGAGCGCTCTGCGGAAGGACTGCACAACACGGCCGTCGTGATCGGGCCGGACGGATTGCTCGCTCAGTACCGCAAGCTGCACCTGTTCGCCGCCGAGAAGTCGGTCTTCGTGCCCGGCGATCGCGGGCTCCCGGTCGTCGCGACGCCCCACGGCACGATCGGTGTCTGCGTCTGCTACGACCTGCGCTTCGCGGAGGTCGCGCGCGCTCGTCGCCCTGCGCGGGGCAGAGATCCTGGCCGTGCCGACGGCATGGGTCCCCGGATTCGACCGAGTCCGGTGGGACGACGCAGGGATGTGCCCACAGGGCCACGGCGCGGTGCTGCAGGCCAACCTCAACCAGGTCGTGATCGCCTGCGCATCGGCTGTTGGCCAGCGCGATGACCTCGAGCTGCTCGGCGCGTCGATCGTCGCCGATCCGTACGGCCGGTTGGCGCTCGGACCGCTCTCCGGCGTCGCCGACGCGATCGCCACCGTCGAGCTCGATCTCGACGACGTCCAGCAGGCACAGCATCGCGGGCCCGGCATCGATCCTCGCCTCGACCGCCGGACTGATGTGTACGGCATCACGTACGGCGGAGAGCTCCTGTGATCGACGTCCACGCCCATTACCTGCCCCCGACCCTGCTGACGCGTCAGCACGCCGATGACGTGGGAGTCGGTTTCGACGAGTCCGGGCGTCGACTGCTCTTTCCCTCGGGACCCTCGCGCCCGGTTCCCGCCCCGCTCATCGATCTCGTCGCACGCCGGACATCGATCGAGCAGCGCGGGATCACCCTGCAGGTCCTGTCGCCATGGCTCGACGTGGCCGGCGACGACCTCGATCCCGAGCACGCCTCCCGGTGGACCGCGTCGATGAACGACGCCACGGCAGCCGACATCCAGGGCGACGAGGGTTTCACTGCCTTCGCAGCCCTGCCGATGACGGATGGCGATGCCGCCGCTCGCGAGCTTCGCCGCGCGGTGAACGAGCTCGGCTTCCGGGGTGGCGCCATCCCGACACAGGTCGGCGGACGCAACCTCGACGAAGCAGGCCTCGAACCGCTCTTCAACGCCGCCGAGGAACTTGCCGCGCCGCTGTTCGTCCACCCGTACCGCGTCCTCGGCGCGGAGCGCCTCGGCCGCGACTTCCTGACGAACGTGTGCGGCAACCCGTTCGAGACAGCGGTCGCCGCACTGAGCCTCTTCTCAGCAGGCGTGCTCGATCGCCATCCCGGTCTCGCCGTGCTCCTCGCCCACTGTGGCGGCGCCTTGCCCTTGCTGGCTGGGCGGGCAGTGCAGGCCTCGCGCGCCGGTGTCGCCGAGCGGCGCACGGTCGGCGACGCCGACGAGATCCTGCACGCCTTCCACTACGACACGGTGGTCCACGACCCGGCCGTGCTGGCGTTCGGCATCGCAAGGCTCGGCGCCGACCGGATTCTCCTCGGCACCGACGACCCGTTCCCGATGCGGGTGGACGACCCGGGCGAACTCGTGCGCCGCGCTGGCGCGTCGTCGGAGACCTTCGATCAGGTGACCCGCACGAACGCGCAGCGCCTTCTCGGGCTCGGGTGATGGAGCAGGCGACGTCGGGCAACCGACTCACCCGGATCCTGCCGGACGTCTCGCCACTCAGCAACAGCCACGAGTTCCGGCTGCTCTACGCCTCGCAGGCGCTGACCGGCCTCGGTCGCCAGCTCACGATCGTGGCGTCTGCCTACCAGGTGTTCCTGCTCACGGACTCATCCCTGGCGGTTGGTCTGCTCAGCCTCGCCCAGCTCGTGCCGCTGCTGCTGTGCTCGTTCGTCGGTGGCGGCGTGGGCCGACGCCTTCGATCGCCGCACGCTCCTGCTCGTCACCCAGGCTGGCCTGCTGGTGACGTGTGCCGCTCTCGCGCTGAACTCGGGGCAGGACGAGCCCGCGCTGTGGGTCGTGTTCGTCGCAACGAGCGCAGCCGCCGGCCTGTCGGCGATCGACGGCCCGGCGCGCACGTCCGCGGTGCCCACGCTCGTCCGCCGGCGGCACGTCCCCGCCGCGCAGGCGCTCGCGCAGGTGCAGAGCCAGATCGTCGGGATCGTGGGACCGGCCGTCGCCGGACTACTCATCGCCCAGGTCTCACTCGGCTCGGTGTACTGGATCCACGCCGGCACCTGTGTCGGAGGTTTCCTCCTGCAGTGGCGGATGCGGCCGATGCCGCCGTACGGCGGCGGCACGCCGGCCACGTTGGAATCGGTCATCGAAGGCCTGCGCTACGTGCGCCGGCAGCCGGTGATCCTCGGCGTGCTGCTCGCGGATCTCAACGCGATGGTCTTCGGCATGCCCCGCGCGCTCTTCCCGCAGATCGCCATCGAGCAGTTCGACGGCACGGCGACCACGGTCGGTCTCCTCTACGCCGCTCCGGGCGTCGGTGCCCTCATCGGCGCGCTCACGACGGGCTGGATCGCCAGGGTGCGCCACCACGGCCGAGGCGTGGTGTTGGCGATTGCTGCGTGGGGCATCTCCGTGACCGCGTTCGGATTGGTCAATTGGCTGCCGCTCGCCCTGTGCCTCCTCGCTGTGGGCGGTGCCGCTGACGTGGTGTCGGCGGTGTTGCGCAGCACGATCATCCAACTGCAGGCACCCGACCGGCTCCGTGGGCGGCTGTGGTCGCTGAACATCGCGATCATCGCCGGCGGCCCGCGCCTCGGCGACGTTCGGGCCGGCGCTGCGGCCGCCGTGTCGCCCGCCTTCTCCGTCGTGTCCGGCGGGTTGATCTGCACAGCCGGTATCGCCGGCATCAATGCGCTCCTGCCCCAGCTGAAGACCTGGACCCCGTCCAACCAACCGCCGCTCGAACACCAAGGAAGCAGCCCGTGAAGCTCACCCTGGCGACCATCAACGACATCCCCAAGGTGCGCGATCTGCTCGTCTCGCCGGACGGACGCCGCCTGCTCCTCGACGTCGAGACGAGCGAGGCGACGCGGTTCAGGCGATCACTGTGGGAGACGAACACCGACGGCTCGACGCCGGCGCGACCGGTCACACCCATCCTCGACGATCTCGTCGCCGCGGCCTTCCTGCAGGACGGCACCCTGGTCGTGGCGGCACCCAATCCAGCGGACGGCGATGCCGTTGACATCTGCGTCGTGCGGCCGGGAAGCGACGAGATCAAGTCGCTGGTCACCATCCCCGGCGGGATCGACGCGATGGAGGTCGCCCCCGACAGCGGCACGGTGGTCGTGTCGGCGTGGGTGTTCCCGCGTGCGGCAAGCCTCGAGGATGACGCCCGGATCGCCCGCCGTCGAGCGGAGGTCGGCGCGACCGCCATCCTGTTCGAGGAGCTCGAGACGAGACGGGCGACGCGTGAGCTCGGTCCCCGCCTGCCGCGACTCTTGCGCTTCGACGTCGAATTCCCCGATGCCGTCGTCGACCTCGTGCCGGACGCGGGCGGGGCCCTCGTCGGCGCCGAGCTCGCGATCTCCCGGGACGGCACCATGGTGGTCACGACGTGGAGGCCGCCGATCGGTCAGGGGTTCCGGGCTTCGCAGCTCCTCGCCATCGACGGCACCGGCCGGCGCGTGCTCGCCACCGAGGGCGCCCTGACGAAGCCGGCGATCTCGCCCGACGGTCGCTGGGTCGTGGCCGAGAAGCTCGACGAGGGCTCCCCGTCGGCAGCCGAGCGGATGAGCCTCTGGCTGGTCGACCCCGCGACCGGCGAGGGAACGGACCTGACCGGGGACTTCGAGCGGTGGCCTGAGCGTCCGCTGTGGGCACCCGACGGCGCATCGGTCGTGTTCGTCGCCGACGACCACGGGCGGTCACCGGTGTTCCGGGTCGACGTCGGGTCCCGCCGCATCACCCCGGTTGCGACCGACGCGACGTACACCTCGGTCCGCGCCGCGCCGGACGGCGTGCTGTACGCGATCAGTCACACGTACGCCGCTGCGCCGTCCGTCGTGCGGCTCGACGGCCCGCGTCCGACGGTGCTGCCCCACCCAGGCGACGATGTCGAGCTCCCTGGGAAGGCAACAGAGCTGACAGGTCGTCGTCCCGACGGCGCTGAGGTCCACGGTCACCTGGTCCTGCCGACGTCGGCTGGATCAGACGCTCCGGCGCCGCTCGTGCTGTGGATCCACGGGCAGACGCGCGGCTGGAACGCGCACAACTTCTGGCTCTGGTGCCCGTACTTGCTCGCCGAGCATGGATATGCCGTGCTGATGGCGAACCCCGCGCGCTCGACGGGCTACGGCCAGGAGATGATGCAGCGCGGCTGGGGCTACTGGGGCGACAACGTGCTGGCCGACCTGCTCGCCGCTGTCGACGAGGCGGTGGCCCGGCCGGACATCGACGAGAGTCGGACGGCCGCCATGGGCCACTCCTTCGGAGGGCACATGGCCAACTGGCTGGCCGGCCGGACCGACCGGTTCCGCGCCATCGTCAACTGTGCCGGTGTCTGGGCCTTCGACCAGTTCCAGGGCACCACCGACAAGACCGCCCACTGGGAGTTCGAGTTCGGCGACCCGTACGCCGACCCGCACGCCTGGGTGCGCAACTCACCGCGCGTCGAGCTCTCGTCGATCACGACGCCGATGCTGATCGTCCACGGGCTGAAGGACTACAACGTCCCGATCTCCGAGCCGCTGCGCGAGTGGACGGATCTCAAGCGCCACGACGTGCCGTCGAGCTTTCTTCTGTTCCCGCGAGTCGGGGCACTACCTCGTGCACCGACCGAGCGACATGGTCGTCCTGTACGAGACCGTGCTGGCCTTCCTCGACCACCACGTGCTCGGCCGGCCCTGGCAACTTCCCGAGCTGCTCGGCTGAACGACTCGCCCCCGGACGCGACCTGGGCGAGACCGAGCATCGGCTCGGTCCCGCCCAGGATCAGTATCAGGCGGAGTACGTCAGCTCGGCGGCTGCAGCGCCTCCCAACGGAACTGGCTGCCCTCGCCGGCGTTGAAGAACTCCTCGAGGCCCCCGATGTCCGCCACGATGGCGTCGGCATCGTCGAGCTCGGTGATCGGCACTGCCGGCAGGTCGTTGGCGATGATCTCCTGCATCTGCACGAAGAGGTCGTACCGGGTGTCGAAGTCCGTCTCCGACGACGCCTGTTCGGTCAGTGCCTCGAACTCGGGGTTGCAATAGCCGGTCGGGTTCTGGTTGATGACCGGTTCGTCCATGCACTGGTAGCGAGGCACGAAGCCGGTGATCGGGTCGAGCCGGGCGGACAGGTTGTTGAGCGCCGTATCGAACGCGAACTGCTCGTAGATGGCCGGCCCGCCGACGGCGCGCTCCTCGGCGATGACCTCGACGTTGACGCCGATGTCGCCCCACTGGTCGGCGATGATCGGAGCCGAGTTGGGGCCTGCCGCGGCCTGGCTGATGTACCGGTGGGTGAGGTTGAAGCGGGTGCCGTCCTCGCCACGCGGGAAACCGGCCTCGTCGAGCATCTGCTCGGCCTTCGCGGGGTCGTAGGGGAACAGCTCCCGGTAGTCGACGTCGTCTGGCGCGGAGAACGGGCTGTTCAGGGCGATGCCGCTGATCGGGACGGACGCACCGTCGGGATCGATGGCCTGCGCCAGCAGCTCCTTGTCCAAGGCGGTGTAGAGCGCCTTGCGCACCTCAGGGTTGTCGAGCGGTGGGTTGCGGGTGTTGAAGTACAGGGTCCCCATGCTGTGTGTCGCCCGACCGCGCTCGAGATGGATCGCGTCGTCGTCACGGACGAGGTCGAGCACGGTGGCGTTCACGTCGTTGCTGCTGAGGAAGTCGATCTCGCCGCCGCGTAGTGCGTTGGCGCGAGACGTCGGGTCGGGGACCACCTGGAAGACGACCCGCTCGTAACCGGGCCGACCCCCAAAGTAGTCCTCGTTGCGGACCAGGGTGATGGTGTCGCCTTCCCAGCTCTCGAACATGAAGGCGCCGGTGCCGATCGGCTTGTCGTTGTACTCGTTGGTCAACGGATCGGTGCCCTCGTAGATGTGCTTCGGCTGGATGATCAGCAGCGACGGGATGACCGTCGTCAGGAACGGCGCGTGCGGCCGCGTCAGCGTCACCTCGACGGTGTAGTCGTCGATCGCGGTGACCGACTCGATCAAGCCCTCGAGGTTGGAGAACGACGGAGTGAGGGGCAGCAGATCGTTGAACGTGAACACGACGTCCTCAGCGGTGAACGGCTCGCCGTCGTGCCAGTTCACGCCCTCCTGCAGGTGGAACGTGTACGTCAGGTTGTCCTCGGAGATCTCCCAGGACTCGGCGAGCTCGGGGATGATCTCCTGCTCGCGGCTGACACCGACCAGCCCGTCGTAGATAGCGAGCGCGACGTTGGCCGTCCCAGCGTCGGTGTTCAAGTTGCGGTTCAACGTCGGCGGCGGAGACGACAGCCCGACGACGAGGACGGAGCCTTCGCCACCGGACTCCTCCTCCGCGGCGGTCGTGTCGGCGCCGCCGGTCGTCTCGGTCGCAGCCTCGGTGGTCTCGGCGCCTCCAGCGGTCGTCTCGGTGCCGCCGGCCGCCGTGGTCTCCGTGCCGCCACCGGCGGAGGTCTCCGCCCCGGCATCCGAGTCGTCATCGTCGCCACCACAGGCCGCGGCGACGAATGCCAACACGAGCGCGCCGGCGGCCAGACGCCGCCAACCAAGGTGACGAGTACGGGTTCGATCCACAACTACCTCCCCGAGAGTGCGGTCGATGGGCGCAGGAAGTAACCCCGACGCGATGGTGCGCCCGTTCCCTCGCGATGTGTGAGCCCGTGGCGGAGAGCCACTTTGCGTGCTCGCGGAAATATGCCACACTTCAAGCGGAACTTCAAGACGGATCAAGTAATACTTCAGACGCCCGGAGACGAGCTCCGCCGGCGCAAGGAGCCCCACGATGCCGACGTCTCCCGCTTGGGTCTGGTGGCAGCATCGCCTCGTGCCGTGGGACGAGGCCACCGTGCACGTCAGCGAGCTCGGCTGGTCGGCCGTCGGCGCGGTGTTCGAAGGGGTGCGCGCGTATTGGAACGACGAGCACGG
Source organism: uncultured Acidimicrobiia bacterium (assembly GCA_963774125.1). Lineage (GTDB taxonomy): Bacteria > Actinomycetota > Acidimicrobiia > Acidimicrobiales > Ilumatobacteraceae > JALZMG01. The sequence goes on along the minus strand of CAVZDR010000004.1, from coordinate 372,334 downwards.
TGAGCTCTACGTCTTCCGGCTCGAGGAGCACTGCAACCGCCTGCTCCGCTCGGCTCGCGCCGTCCGCCTGCCGCTCCCCTACTCCGCGGACGAGCTCGCCGACGTCACGATCGCCGTGCTCCGCGCGAACGACGCGCGGGAGGACACCTACGTGTTCCCGCTCGCCTATCCGCTCGAGGCCAACGACAAGCGCTTCGATCCACGCGACCTCCGCGGTGAGCTCGTTGTCACGACCAAACCGATGCCGACCCGCCTCGGCAGGGGCGTGACCTACCACGGCAAGGTCAGCTCGTGGACGCGCATCAGCGACAACGTCATGCCGCCACGGGTGAAGAGCCTGGCGAACTACCGCAACAGCCAGCTCGCCACGTTCGAGGTCAAGCAGGACGGCTACGACGTCGCCTTCCTCCTCAACACCGCGGGCAAGCTCAGCGAGGCGGGCTCGGCGTCGGTCTTCCTCGTGCGAGACGGACGGCTGATCACCCCCGACCTCAACAGCGACATCCTCGAGGGCATCAACCGAGACGCGGTGATCACCCTGGCCGTGGAGCGCCTGGGTGTCGACGTCGTCGAGCGACCGGTCGATCGAACCGAGCTCTACACCGCCGACGAGATCTTCATCTGCGGGACGGCGGTCGAGATCACGCCGGTCGTGTCGATCGATCGGTTCACCGTCGGCGACGGTCGACCCGGGCCGCTCACCCGTCAGCTGGAGGACCTGCTTGCCGCGGTGCTACGGGGCACGGACGCCGACTCCAGCCGCTGGCGCACCGCGGCTGGTGTGATGTCGCCGGCAGCTGCCGCGGCGTCAGGCGGGCTCGATGGCTGAGCTCGCCTTCTCGGCCGATTCCCACGTCATCGAGGACCCGGCGCTCTGGGACGGGCTGCTGTCCGAGGGATTCTGGGGACCAGAGCGGGGCAAGAACTTCCACCAGCGGGCAGGTGGCCTCGACCCAATTGCCCGGGTCGACGAGATGGCCGTCGACGGCGTCGGCGGCGAGGTGCTGTACCCGTCGCTCGGGCTACGCCTCTTCGCGCTCGAGGACGCCGAGCTGCAACTGCGCTGCTTCCGGCGGTACAACGACTGGCTCGCCGAGTTCTGCCGCACCGCACCCGACCGCCTGCTCGGGGTCGCCCTCGTGCCCACGTACGACATCGACGTCGCCGTCACCGAGTACGAGCGAACCCAAGGGCTCGGCCTCCGCGGCGCACTGGTCTGGCAGACACCCCATCCGGATCTGCCGTTCATGAGCACCCACTACGACCCGCTGTGGGCAGCGATCGCGGCGTCAGGCGATCCGCTCAGCGTGCACATCCTCACCGGGCACAACTACAGCCGGGAGATGGGGAAACCGGCGGAGCCGGGTACTGATCCGGTCGTCTCGGCGATCGAGGCCCACCGCGGCTCCGTCGGTCTGAAGCTGCTCGCCGTGACCGACACGTTGATGGAGCTGATCTTCAGTGGGGTGTTCGATCGCTTTCCCGGCCTGCGCCTCGTCCTCGTCGAGAACGAGATCGGGTGGCTCCCCTTCGTGCTCGACCAGTGGGACTACTACGTCGACCGCTTCCAGCAGCAACGGCCGCTGCCGATCGGCAAGAAGCCGTCGGAGTACTTCGGCGACCAGGTCTTCGCCACGTTCTTCCGTGATCCGGTGGGCGCGGAGCTGCTGTCGTGGTGGGGACAGGAGGGCTGCCTGTGGTCGAACGACTACCCGCACGCCAACTCGACGTGGCCCGAGTCGCAGCAGTGGATCGCCGACCACCTGGGCCACCTGCCGGACCCGGTTGTGCGCCGTCTCGTGCACGACAACGCGGTCGCGCTCTACGAGAGGAGTTGACCACTCATGTCGGTCATGGCCCCCAACCGGTTCAGCGCCCGAGGAACCCCGTTGCTCGAGAAGGGTGCGACGATGGAGCTCCTCGGTCGCGCCCCGCAGCTCTGGATCCATCTCAAGGTCTACGCCGAGGGCGGTGAGAACAGCCTCCACTTCCACCCGGAGGAGGACCACGCTTTCATCGTGCTCGCCGGGCGGGCGACCTTCGTGGACGCCGATGGTGTGAACACGGACGTCGAGGCGTTCGAGGGCATGCTGGTCCCGCGCGGCGCCGCCTATGCCTTCCGCAGCACGGGCGAGGAGAACCTCGTGATGATCCGCGTCGGCGCCGGTGCCGGCGAGCTCGATCCCACCGGTGGCACCGGTGGGTTCCCGTCCAAGCAGGCGCGCGGAACGCTCGACGGCAAGCCGATCGCTTCCGCCGGCGAAGGAGTCCCCATCCCAGGCAAGTTCTTCGCCGCTCCGTGAGCCCGGCAGGGGCGCGGTCCGACGTGCCGACGCGTGCGGGCTCGACGTTCGCCTCGCTGCACAACCGCAACTACCGCCTGTTCGCGACGAGCTCGCTCGTCGCCAACGTCGGGATCTGGATGCAGCGGGTCTCCCAGGACTGGCTGCTGCTCGTGCTCACCGACAGCCCCAGCGCGCGCTGGGGATCGCCACCGGCCTGCAGTTCCTTCCGATGTTGCTGGTCTCGCCGTTCGCCGGCGTCGTCGCCGACCGGTACTCGAAGCGCCGTGTCCTCGTCGTCACCCAAGCGGCGATGGGGCTGTCGTCCTGTTTCCTCGGCCTGCTCGCTGTCACCGGCAGCGTGACGGCGTGGCACGTGTACGCCACGGCCCTGGTGTTCGGCATCGGTACCGCCTTCGACCGGCCTACGCGCCAGGCGTACGTCAACGAGGTCGTCGACCGCGACATCCTCGTCAACGCCGTCGGTCTGAACTCGGCATCGCTCAACATCGGCCGCGCCATCGGACCGGCCATCGCCGGCCTCCTCATCGCCTGGTTCGGGTCCGGCATCGCCGACACCGGCGCCGTCATCCTGCTCAACGGCATCAGCTTCTTCATCGTGATCGTCTCGCTCCTGCGGATGCGCACCGCCGACATGGTGGCCGTGCCGCCGCCGGCCCGCACCGAGCGCGCCCTTCGCGAGATCCGCGACGGGCTCAACTACGTGAAGGCACGACCCGACCTCATGCTCGTCCTCACGGTGACGTTCATCTTCGGAACGTTCGGCATGAACTTCCAGCTCACGACGGCGCTGATGTCGACCCAGGTGTACGACAAGGGTGCCGCCGGGTTCGGCATCCTCGGGACGATCCTGACGATCGGTTCCTTGACGGGCTCGCTGACCTCGGCCCGGCGCAGCAACGTGCGGATGCGCACGTTCATCCTCGGCGCGGTGGCCCTCGGGAGCCTCGAGGTCGTCGCCGGACTGATGCCCACCTACCTCTCGTTCGCGCTGATCCTCCCCCTGTGCGGCTTCGCGTCGATGACCACCCACGTCGCCGCCAACACGTACGTGCAGATGACGTCGGACGCAGCGGTGCGAGGACAGCGTCATGGCGCTGTTCCTCGCTTGTCTCATGGGCGGCACGCCGATCGGCGCTCCCGCGCTCGGCTGGGTCGCCGCGCAATGGGGGGCCCGCTGGACGCTCATCGGCGGCGGGGCGATCACGGCGATCTGCACGATCATCATCGCCGCCGCGTTCGCCCGCCGCCAGAACCTCGACATCGGCTCGCGTTGGCGGGTCCGCGAGCGACGGCGCCAAGGCCCCGATCGAGGTAGTCGACAGCTCAAGTGTTGCTTGAAGTCCGTTGAATCCCAGCTTGAAGCTGTGGCATACTCGCACCGTGTCCGACGCTGGTGAGCCGAAACCCCGCGTCATCGATCCGGCCACTGCACCGACCAAGGAGCTGCGCTACGGGCGGGGGTCCGTGATCCGCCTCGTCGACGCAGACATCGGAGCCCGCGACGTCGATCTCCATCTCAACACGGTGAACCCCGGCACGGCACCGGGGCCGTATCACCTTCACCGCCAAGTCGAGAACGTGTACTACGTCCTCGAGGGAACCGGTTGCATCCGCATCGACGGTGTCGACCACACCGTCACGCAGGGGCAGGCGGTGTTCATCCCGCGGGGCGTCCCGCACTCGGCGCACAACCCGGGCGACGGCCCCCTGCGCCTGCTCGAGATCTACGCGCCGGTGGACGTCGACTTCGTCGAGGTCCCCGATCCGTCGGCGCAGCCGAGCTACCGCCGCCCCACCCGATCCCAGCACACAAGGAAGCTGATATGACCACCGTCAGCACCCGCATCTCCGGAGGCCGCGTGATGGTGCGCGGTGAGCTCGTCGACGCCGATCTGCTCATCGACGGCGAGAAGATCGTCGGGCTCGTTGCGCGAGACAACACCGTCGAGGCGGCCGAGACGCTCGACGCCACGGGCAAGGTCGTGCTGCCCGGGATCATCGACACCCACGCCCACACGCGCGAACCCGGCTACACCCACAAGGAGGACTTCTACAGCTCCTCTCAGGCCGCGGCCGCCGGCGGCGTCACGGTCATGATCGACATGCCCAACGTCGAGCCGCCCGACCGACACGGTCGAGGCGTTCCTCGAGAAGCGTGAGCTCGCGGCGGCGAAGTCCATCGTCGACTTCGGGCACTTCGTCGCCGGCACGCAGCCGGATGAGATCGTGAAGCTGGCCGAGGCAGGAGCCACCGGCTACAAGACGTTCCAGGTCTCGGGCGCCTATCCCCACGACCCTCGCCTCGCCATCAACGACGAGGGCCGGCTGATCCAGTGCTTCCGGGAGATCGAGAAGACCGGGCTCGCCAACCTCATCCACCCGTTCAACCAGAGCCTGTTCGAGCAGCTCTCCAACGAGGCGTTCGCAGCCGGCAAACCTGCCAACCACGTGACGTTCGGCGAGGTCTACACCACCGAGCAGATCTGGCACACGGCCGTCAACACGCTCATCAACCTGCAGCGCCTGACCGGGCGTGCGGATCCACCTGGTGCACACGCACTCCGCAGGCAGCCTGCAGCTCATCCGCGAAGCCAAGGAGCGCGGTCAGCGGGTGACGTGCGCGGTGGATCCGAAGTACTACCACCTGACCGAGGAAGACCTCGCCAAGCTGAAGGGCAGGGCCTGCCCGGGCGGCTTCATCACGTCCGACGCCGAGCGGATGGCCGCCATCTGGCGCGCACTGAACGACGGCACGATCGACATGATCGACGCCGACCACGCGCCGCACACGATCGAGGAGATCGAGGTGCTCGAGCACGACGCATGGCACGCCGCGATGGGCTCGCCCCAGTACGACTGGCAGTACACGATCACGCTCAACGACGTCGCCAACGGCAAGCTCAGCCTTCGCCGCGCCGTCGAGCTGCTGGCCGAGGAGCCGGCCCGCTTCCTCGGGATCTACCCGAAGAAGGGCATCCTCGTGCCAGGCGCCGACGCGGACATCGTGATCGTCGACCTCGACCGCGAGACCGTGCTGACCGACGAGGGTCTGTACACCCGGGTCGGGTGGACGCCGTACCGCGACTGGACCGTGAAGGGCTACGTCGAGCTGACCATGCTGCGCGGCACGGTGATCTGCCAGGAGCGCAAGGTCACCGGCACCCGCGGCTACGGCCAGTACATCGCCGGCGTGGCGCAATAGCGCACGAACTCCTCCAATGACTGGGTACGCCGCCGAACACCGCCCGCTCGATCGCACCCCCGACGGGATGACGTACGGGATCCTCGTCCCCCACTTCGGTCAGTCCGCCACGCCTTCGCGGATCATCGACGGCGCGGTGCTCTGCGAGCAAGCAGGGTTCGACGCGCTGTGGGTGCGCGACCACCTCCTCTGGGCGCCGCACCGCATGGAGGGGACCAACCGCACGTTCGTCGAGCCGCTCGCCGTGCTCGCCGCGATCGCCGCACGGACCGTCCGTGTCGTCTTGGGGACTGCAGTCCTCATCCCGCTGCGCTGGCCGCTCAAGCTGGCCCAGGACCTCGCCTCGCTGTCCTATCTCGCCGGCGGCCGGGTCGTCGCCGGCATGGGCCTGGGCAGCGGCGTGGAGCTGCCCGCCGTCGGCTTCCGCAAGGCCGATCGGAAGCGCATCTTCGTCGAGACGGTGGAGATCCTCGAGCGGGTCTGGACGACGAGTGGCGCCGACTACGACGGCAAGCAGTTCTCGTTCGAGAACGTGGACATCGAGCCGAAGCCGCCGTCTCCGATCCCGATCTGGTACGGCGGCACGACGCCCGTCTCGGTCGACAACGCGGCGCACTACTGCCAGGGATGGATGCCCGGGCGCATCCCGATGAGCACGTTGGAGGACCGCCTGGCGCAGATCGACCAGCTCGTCGCCGACGGCGTCACGGCGACCGTCACCAAGTCCGTGATCCCGATCGTGAAGGTCGACCGGTCGCGCGACCGTGCCCGTGCCGACTTGGACATCGAAGGCCTGGCGGGTTCGTCGGAGGCGTCGAAGACGTGGAACGTGCCGCCCGGCGGGTTCCAGACGATCGACGACCTGCGCGGGCTGCTGTGCGTCGGAGAGCCCGGCGAGATCATCGAGCAGGTCGCCGAGTTCGGCAAGCTCGGGATCGATCACTTCGTGTTCGACCTGCGGCTGCAGTTCAACGAGTTCGAGGCAGCCATCGACCTGCTCGCCACCGAGGTTCTCCCGGCCCTGCGCGCCGCCAAGGTCTGACGGGCCGTGGGCGACGACGCCGGACCGCTCGCCACGTGGTCGGCGACGCAGCTCGCCACGGCGCTCCGGGAGGGGACGGTGTCGGCGGCCGATGCAGTCGAGGCCTGCCTCGCCCGCATCGAGCAGCTCGAGCCGATCGTGCACGCCTTCCTGACCGTGCTCGACGACGCGGCGCGCGCCGACGCCGCCGAAGCCGATCGGCGCCGCCTCGCCGGTGAACCGTTGCCGCCGCTGCACGGCATCCCGTTTGCCGTCAAGGACGCGTTCACGTACCCAGGGACCCACACGACGGTCGGGTCGACCATGCTGCAGGACTTCGCGCCCGACCGCCCGGCGGCTGCGTGCATCCGCAACCTGCAGGCCGCGGGTGCCATCTTCCTCGGCAAGAACAACGTCGGCAGCGGGATGGCACCTCCGAGCCTGGTGCCGGCGCGCGTGGAGCCGACGCGGAATCCGTGGAACCTGGAGCGCACCGCCGGCGGCTCGAGCAGCGGCTCGGCGGCGTGCGTCGCGCTCGGCATGGCCTATGGGAGCGTCGGCACGGACCTCGGCGGTTCGGTTCGCAATCCGGCCTCGTTCTGCGGAGTCGTCGGACTCAAGCCGACGCACGGGCTGGTTCCCCTCGACGGCAACGTCTTCGGGATGGGCACGCGCGCCGAGCACGTCGGACCGATGGCGCGGAGCGCCGGCGACATCGCCCTGCTTCTCCCGGCGATGGCTGGCCAACTGGTGCCGCCGTCGACTGCCGATCCGCTCGATCCGGCCGGCGTGCGTGTTGCCGTCGTCGACGGAGGCGGGATCGTGGAGGCCGTGCCCGACGTGCGGCGCGGGCTGGAAGACGCCTACGTCGCGATCCGCGACCGGCGGTTTCCCGACCACACGCATCACGCTGCCGCCGAACGACGAGGCGCTGTGGCTGCTGCTCACGCTGTTCGACGAGTGGAAGGCGTACGAGCAGGAGTACACCGTCTCCGACGACGATCAGTACCGCCGCTACATCGCCGAGCGGTTGCGCCTCCGGCGGGGCCGATCGCAGCAGTGGGTCGACGCCCGCACCGAGGCCCTCCGGAAGTTCTACGACGAGCTGTTCCGGGACTACGACATCCTCGCCCTCGGCACGGCGCCGATCACCGCCCGTCGGTTCGACGAGCTCGTCATCCCGTGGGACGGCGGGGAGATCGCCACCGCCGACCTGCACTCCGTGAACACGTGGGCGTTCAACCTGACCGGTCAGCCGGTCGTCTCGGTACCCGTCGGGTTCGACGACGAGGGTCTGCCGATCGGTCTGCAGCTGGTCGCCCGCCGCGGCGAGGACGCCCTCCTCCTGCGCGTCGCCGAGCGCTACGAGCAGGTCCGCGGAGCCTTTCCCTTCCCCGACGTCGAAGCACTGGCGGCCTAGCATGGGGCCGGTGCCCCGCAGGTCAGGAGCGCGTGCCCGCCAACGGACGGACGCCGACCCCATCGAGATCGACACCGAGGAGATGTTGCGCGTCATCGGCGCCAAGATCCGCCAGGTGCGCCACGAGCGGGGTCTGACGCTCGACACCGTCGCGGGCCGCACGGGCCTGACTGCGGCGATGGTCAGCATGGTGGAGCTGGGTCGTGTGGCACCGTCATTCGGCACGCTGATCGCCATCGCGTCGGCGCTGAACATCCACATGTCCGACCTCTTCTACTCACCGGAGGTCGTCGTCCGCGAGCCGGTCCGGCGCAAGGCGGACCAGGTGACGTTCGAGACATCGGCGGGAGTGCTGCGCCGGCTGGTGCAGAACGACGACCGCAGGGGCCTCGAGTTCGTCGTCAACGAGTACGGCCCTCGAACGTCGAGCGCATCGACGGCCGTCCACCACGCCGGCTACGAGTACGGGCTGCTGCTCGAGGGCTCACTGGTCATCGAGCTCGACGGCGAGGCCTACGAGCTCAAGCCGGGCGACTCGATCTCGTATTCGTCGAACACGCCGCACCGCATCGCCAACAACAGCGCCAGGAAGGCGCGGGCGATCTGGGTGAAGCTCGACGCCGACCGCGCCGCCGACACCCGCGCGCCCCGCGCCGAAGCGGTCGCAGCCGGCTGAGACCGGCGCGCCGTCGTCGCCCATCTGGGCGCGGAGGTTCTCAAACGACGATCTGGGCGCGGAGGTTCTCGAATTCGAGAACGCCCGCGCCCAGATGTAGCGGCCGCGTCAGCGCGCGGTTCGGCGCAAAGGCGCGGATGCTGTCGAGGATCGTCGCCAGCGCTTCGTCCCCGCTGCCCATTGGCAGCACTCGCTCGAACTCCTTGCGGCGCTGCGGCCGCCAGGTCGCCGGCTTCGTCGCGTCGATGACCATCTTGCCGCCGACGCGCATCACCGTCACCTCTTCGGTGATCTGGGGAACGGACTGGTCGAGCGGGTGGATCCGCTCGTGGGGGATGACGATCACGTCACGCTGAGGATCGACCCTCGTCGAGATCGCCCAGATGATGTCACGGGCGTTGTAGATGTCGACGTCCTCGTCGACGAGGATGACGATCTTCGGGTGCAGGTTCGGACCCGACAGTGATGCCAGGCCGACATCGCGAGCCTGGCCATCCCAACGCGGTGCGAGCTGCACCACGGTCACGAACAACGACGCCCACGGCGGCACATGGACGTCGTGGACGACCGTGTTGCCGTGCACCGCTTGGACGCGGTTGAAGATCGTCGCCTCCATCGGCAGCGCGACCAGCGGCTGGTGGTCGGTGAAGACGGTCGCCTGCATGTGGCGGAAGATCGGATCGCGCCGGTGGGTGATCGCCGTGATCTCCATCACCGGAGCGGTCCCCGTCTTGCCGCCCTGGTACCCGGTGAACTCGCCGAACGGTCCTTCGGGCTCGCGGACGTGCGGCGGCACGAGCCCCTCGATGACGACCTCGGCATAGGCCGGCACCTCGAGGTCGATGGTCTCGCACTTGACCATCTCGAGGTCATCACCGATGACGCCGGCGGCGAGCTCGTACTCGTCGAAGTCCTCGTGCAGGCCGCTGAAGTTGGCCAGGATCTCGTACGCCGGGTGCATGCCGATCACGTACGCCATCGGCATCTTCTCGCCGCGCTCGGTGTACTTCATGTAGTGCGCCCAGTTGTGGCGAGCGGCCATCCAGAAGCCGACCCGGTCGGGTTCGTCGTCGCGGAGGTGGGTACGGATGATCGCGACGTTGCGCACACCGGTGTCCGGGTCCTTGGTCGTCGTCAGCCCCGAGCCGAGGTACCGGCCACCGTCGCCGACGGTGTGGATGGGGATCGGAAGCTCGCGGACGTCGACGTCCTTGCCGACGTGCTTGACCTCCTTGCAAGGGCCGTCGTCGACCAAGCGGGCCTTGTTCGGCCCGTGCTCGAACATCCGCCTGGCGAGGAACGGGACGACCTGGTCCGGAGTCGTGCCGAGGGCGATCGCCTGTGTCTGGCGGGTCGAGACGAGGATGTCGGCCAGCCGCCAGCCGTCGAAGCCCTTCAGGCTCTCGAGGAGCAGTGGATAGCTCGCTTCGGAGGCGAGCACACCAGCCTGGGTGATCGGGTCGACCGGATCGGTGATCGTCTGGAGCAGAGGACCGAGGTCCGCGAAGTAGCTCCGGAGGTCCTGCACGTGACGGCTCCTCGGTTGTAGGTGGTCAGTTGCGGGGGGCGATCTCGCCGGTCTGGACGTCGACGAGGTGCCACGCCCACTGCGGAGGGATGGCCTCGAAGGGGGTCGTCACCGCTTCGGCTGAGGGCCCGATGCGGGCAGCCAGGGAGGCGAGCTCGTCGGGATCGAGGTTGTAGGCGCGGATCGCACCGCCGCTCAGGATCTTGCGGGCATCAGCCACGTCGACACCGCCGAAGGCCCACCGCAGGTAGTACTTCGTCAAGCTCTCCTCGTCGTCGGACTCCGGGAACTTGTAGGTCCCCTCACCGTGGGGGTAGTCGCGCCCCCACAGCATGTTGTCGGCGAAGCCCTCCTCGATCGCCTGGTGCACCTCGGTGGGAGGGGTGAACGACGAGCCCAGGAAGACGTTGGACTTCATGTACTCGCTGGGCGGCTTCGGCACCTGCTTGCGCAGGGCGTCGGACGGGTTGCAGTAGACGGAGTCCATCTCGAGCATCGCCGCAGACCACCAGCCGCGGGCCTGCTCAGTGAGGATCAGCTTGAGGCCGGGATGGCGCTCGAACACCCCGCCGAAGACGAGCCGGTGCATGCCACGCCGGCACGGCCAACCGGCGACCTCGATGCGGGTCATCGCCATCGCCTGCGGACCGAAGACGTCGCGGGTCGGGACGCCGGCGTGCGTGGCGAGGCCCATCCCGTTCTCCTCGCACGCCTCCCAGAACGGCTCCCACATCGGGTCGTCGTACTCACCGGCCACCCCGGGCCGCGGCGCCGGGAAGTTGACCCCGCGCAGCCCGTGGGCGGCGCCCCACCGGACCTCCTTGACGGCGAGGTCGACGTCCCACATCGGTGCGTAGACGAGGCCGACGAAGCGCTCGGGGTGCTGCGACACGAAGTCGGCCAGCCACTGGTTGTAGATGCGCATGCCGACGGCGGCGAGGGTGAGGTCCTCCTGGTACTGCGCGACGAGCCACTCACGTCGGCCGACCATCGGGAACACCTCGGTGTTCTGGCTGCCGTGGAAGAGCACCTCGACGGCCACGCCGTCGCGGTCCATCTCCCGGATGCGCGTGTCGATGTCGAAGTGACCGAGCGTCTGGCGGTTGAGGTACTGCCGAGTGATCGACACCTCGCTGGCGAGCGTGCTGCGTCCCTCCAAGATGTTGTCTGGGTCGCGCATGCTGTTGATCACGTCGGCGTTCGCCTTCGTGAAGGCGTCGTAGTCGTCGAGGTACTGCTGCGGGCAGTACGGCCGGAGGTCCTCGACGAGCCGGGGTCCGACATGGCTGTCGCAGGAGACGATCGCCAGGTTGTCGGTCTTCACCGTGTCGTCGACGGGCGCTGTCAATGTCATCGTCACAGCCCCTTGCGTGCATCGTGGTCTGACCGGATATTCAGTAGTACTTAAAAGCTATCAACCAGTACTCGACCAGTCAACGAGCCCCGAAGGCGTTCCGTCAGTGCAAGATGCCGCCTCCGTCGATGACGATCGCCTGCCCGGTCATGAACGCACTGTCCGAGGACAGCAGGAACACGGCGGCGCCGGCGAGATCCTCGGGCACCTCGATGCGCTTGATGGAGCGACCGGCGATCGGCGCAGAGCGCATGGCGATGACCTCGTCGTCTGGGTCATCTTCGCTCAGCGTGCTACCCGGCACGAGCGTGTTGATGCGGATCCCGTCAGGAGCCAACTCCCGCGACAGCACCCGCGTGAGCGCCATCACACCGCCCTTCGACGCGATGTAGTGGGCGCGCGATTGCCGGGGCGAGGAAGAACGTGCCGGATCCGATGTTGACGATGCTGCCGCCGCCGCAACGGCGCATCGCCGGAGCCACGGCGCGAGTCGCCAGCCACGAGCCCTTCAGGTTGATGTCCATCGCTTCGTCCCACTCCTCCATGGGGATCGACTCGAAGCCCACGCGGGAGATCGGCCGGATGACCATCATTCCCGCGTTGTTGATCAACCCGTCGATGCCGCCGAATCGCTCCTCGGCCTGCCCGACGAAGGCGATGAGCGCGTCGAGGTCACGTACGTCGCAGGCGGCACCAACTGCCGAACCGCCCGCGGCCACGAGCGACTCGGCCACGCCGCATCGCCGCGTCGCCGTCGAGATCGGCGATGGCGACGTTCGCTCCTTCCTCGGCCAGCCGCCGGCAGTAAGCCCTCCCGATGCCGTGCCCGCCGCCGGTCACGACGATCCCCCGGCCGGCCAGCCGCTGGTGACCCGTCCCGTTCTCAATGGGTGTCATACAGCTCCTGCAGCGTCTCGGGCCCGCCCCGGCTGAGGCCGACCATGGCGAGGATGCGCGCCTTCTGCGGCGTGAGGTTGTCGGCTCGTGCGAAGCCGTGTTCGTCGGCCTCGGCAGGAGCCGGGATCCGCCCGCCACGCCCGCGGCTGGCGACGACGACCGCGACGCCGGAGCGCTGCGCGTCGGCCAGCGCATCCATCTGCGCATCGGTCCCCCGACCGCTGTAGGCGAAGCCGGCAAGCAGGATCCCACGGGCCCCTGCGTCGATCGCGGCCGCCACGCCCGTGGCGTCGGCTCCGGCGAAGCCGGCAACGATGTCGACGCGTGGCAGCACCGTCAGGTCGGCGCGCCGCAGCAGCGAGCGGTGGGTGTGCCGACGTAGCGGGGCGTGGTAGATGCTGACGGCGTCGGTCTCGACCGTGCCGAGGGGACCGGTCGGTGCGGAGACGAACCCGCCCGGACGCTGGTGCTCCTTCGTCACCTCGCGGGCGCAGTGCACCTCCTCGTTGACGACCATGAGCACGCCCTGGCCAGCCCCCGCCGGCGTGCCCGCGACGCGGCACCGCGTCGAGCAGGTTCTTGTCACCGTCGTTGCCGACCGTCGAGTGCTTGCGCTGCGAGACCGTCACGACGACGGGCTTCGTCGTCTCCGTCACGAGGTGCAGCAGGTAGGCGGTCTCCTCGGCCGTGAACGTGCCATGCGTGACCACGACACCGTCGATGGTGGAGTCGTCGACGGCGGCCTGCACGGCGTCGGCGATCTGCTTCCACTCCGGCGGTCCGAAGGACTCGGCCCCCTGCCGGAGGACGTCGCGGACGACCAGCTCGACGTCGGGCAACCCGACGCCCGCATACCCACGCACCCGGTCCCACACGGTGCCGATGTCGATCCGGCCGGTCGGAGTGTTCTGGATCGTGCCGCCGGTGGCGACGACCGCGATACGAGGGCTCAAGCGAACACCCTCGCGATGATGCGAGTGTGCGAGCGCCAGCGAGCGAGCGGCCAGCTGCGGCCTGCGTGGCCGGGGAACGCAATGAACGTCATCACGAGGCGACGACGTGCAGCCCCGCCGGCGCCAGATGAGTGGTGCACCAGGCGACGGTCTCGCCCAGGATCTCGTCCATGTGCCCGACGTAGGTGCCGTAGTGCTCGGCGCTGTCGATCTCCACCAGGCGACGCGGTGAGCCGGCAGCGGCGTAGGCCGAGACGAGAGTGCTCCGCCGGGCAGGTCGGGTCGAGCGTCGCGGCGATCCACATCGCGGCGCGGCGGGCTGATCCGCGACACCACGTCGATCGGGCGGAACTCGGCGATCGCCTCGACGCAGGCGAGCGGGATCGGCGGGATGGCCGCCTGAGCTGAGCGCCGCTCGTGCGGGACCGCTCGGGCGTCGGCGGCGCCAGGTCGGGTGTGCTCTCGCCCTGCCCGGTCAGGACCGCGCCGCACTCGGTCCGCCTCGAGCTCGCCGAGCAGGTTCACGTACTCGTGCTCGCGCCGGGCATCACGCAGCATCTGCGCACCGTCCATCGGGCCGAGCACGGAGACGACGGCGCGGATCCGGGGGTCAACGGCCGCAGCAGCCATCGCGCAGCGCTCCGCCCATGCTCATGCCGACGGCGCCGAGGCGGCCGGCGTCCACCTCGTCGCGGGTGGCGAGGTACGTCACCGCATTGCGGATGTCGGCCACCTGCTCCTGCGGGAAGAGCGTGCCGGGCGACGCCCTTCCGAGTCACCCCAACCGCGGTAGTCGAACAGCAGCACGGCGAAGCCACCAGCGACGAGGCGCGGGATGTACTCGTGGTAGTACGGCGTCTGCTTGGTGACCCGCGAGCCCGGGCAGAAGACGAGTGCCGCCGACGGCGTGACGGCCGGCGCGTAGAAGAGGGCGTCGAGTCGCAGGCCGTCGCTGTAGAAGCCGACCGCCTCGGCCTCCCTCACGACGGCTGGCTCAGCGGGGTGAAGGCGGGCATCACCTCGGCGGCGAACATCTCCACGGCGTCCTCGAACTCGGGCATCTGCAGCCGTAGGTCGACGACCAGCAACTCGACGCCGCGGTCGACGAAGGCTTGGATCTGCTCCGACACAGGCCGCAGGATCCCCGACCACGAGCGCGCCGGCGATGTCGGCGACGGTCTCGCACGGCCGTTTCCAGCGCGCGCTCGCCGTTTCGAGGAGCGCCTTCACGGGGATCTGATCGAGCGCCGCCTCGTGCGTCGCGGCCACGCTCACGATGGGGATCGACCCGAGCCGCGGTGAGCGTCCCGGCCTCGGCGGCCGCCGTCCGCAGCCGTTCCACCGCGACGTCGTAGCGGTGGAACGGGCAACGCCCCGGCAGCATCCCGTCGGCGTACTCCACGACGGCGCGCACCGAAGCGTTCGACGCTCCGCCGTACCAGACCGTGAGATCAGCGGGCGGCGGTGGGTCGAGCTTGACGTCGACGAAGCTCGTCAGCTCCCCGGCGTACGACTCGACGTCGCCGGAGGACATCAGCCGGAGGACCTGCACCATCTCCCGGGCGGCGGCGACCCGCTCCTCGTACACCCGCCCGACGGCCTCCCACGGCTTGCGCGGCGTGCCGGGTCCGACGCCGAGCACGAAGCGGCCTCGCGACAGGAAGTCGAGGCCGCCGACGAGCTGCGCCGTCACGAGCGGATGGCGGAACGGCGTCAGGACGGCAGTACCGAGGCGCATCGTGGACGTGAGTGCCGCCACGCCAGCCAGTGTCGTGAACGGGTCGAGGAAGAAGTCGCCCTCCAGCTCGAAGCCGTGCCCGTGAAACCCGAGGTTGTCTCGCGCCCACGCCGAGCCGTAGCCGAGCTGCTCGATGCGCGGAGCAAAGCCGAACAACCGGTCCCACGAGGTGGCGTCGCTGAAGTGGGGCAGGAGCAGGCCGAACTCGATCACGTCGAGTCCGCGAAGTGGCAGGCCACCCGGCGCGATCCGTGCAACACCAGCTGCGGTTCCTCGACCGCGCACCGGTCCTCGGCGATCGGGCACCGGGGGTGGAACCGGCAGCCGCTCGGGATCCGCCGCGCCGACGGCGGCTCACCGGACAGGCGGACCTCCAGCACATGGGTGCCGTCGACGCGAGGGTTGGCCGCCAGCAGCGCCTTGGTGTACGGGTGCTTCGGGCCGTGCAGGATGTCCTCGACCTGGCCGATCTCGACGATCCTGCCGAGGTACATCACCGCCACCCGGTGGGCGACGGTGCGGACCACTGCCAGGTCGTGGCTGATCAGCAGCATGCTGATGCCACGCGAGACCTGCGCGTCCCGGAGCAGGTTGATGATCTGCCCACGGACCGACACGTCGAGCGCCGACACCGGCTCGTCGGCGACGATCAGCTTCGGGCTGGACGGCGAGCGCCTTGGCGATGCCGACGCGTTGCTGCTGACCTCCGCTGAGCTGGTGCGGCCGCCGGCCGAGGTACGCCGCGCCCGGCGACAGTCCGACTTGCTCGAGGAGATCGATCACGTATTGCTTGGCGTCACGCCGGCGGCAGATCTTGTGCAGCAGCACGACGCCGCGCAGCGTCTGGTACACGGTCTTGCGCGGGTTGAGTGACGCCGCCGGGTTCTGGAACACCGCCTGGACCTTCGGCCGGATCAGCCGCCGGAAGCGCCGGCCGGGAGATGTCGGTGTACGCCACGCCGTCGAGCTGCGACGCGACCCTCGTCGGGCTTGATGAGATCGAGGATCATCCGCGCCACGGTGGTCTTGCCGCAGCCGCTCTCCCCCACCAGCCCCAGCGACTCGGCACGGCCGATCTCGAACGTGATGTCGTCGACCGCCGTGGCGACCGGCGGCTTGCGGAACAGACCGCTCGTACGGCGGCCGACGAAGCGCTTGGCGAGGCCGTCGACGACGAGGAGCGAGTGCCGGCGGCGCGGTGTCGACTCCGGACGTCTCGACGTCGACGGTCGTCATCGCCCGTCGTCCGCCCTGGTGCCACCGCCGAGCACATCGGCACCGTCGATCGCGGCATGATCACCGTTCGTGCCCTCGACCGCCTCGACGGCGGAGGCCGGCGGTGCGTGCAGCCAGCAGCGCACGGCGGACGTCCTGCCCGGTCTCGACCATCGGTGGCTCCGTCGGCACACAGCGCCATGGCGTGGGCGCAACGCGGGCGGAACCGGCAGCCCGTCGGCATGTGCGCCGGCGACGGGACGACGCCCGGCACCGTGGCCAGCGTCGTCGGCCGGGGACCATCGACGTGCAGGACGCACTGCAGCAGGCCGCGGGTGTAGGGGTGCTTCGGGTCGTCGAAGACCTCACGCACGGTGCCGTGCTCGACGATCTTGCCGGCGTACATCACGTACACCCGCTGGCACGCCTCGGCGACGACGCCGAGGTCGTGGGTCACCAGCAGCAGCGACATGCCCCTGCTCGTCGACGACGTCGACGATCGTCTTGAGGATCTGCGCCTGCACCGTCACGTCGAGCGCGGTCGTCGGCTCGTCGGCGATCAGCAGCTTCGGGTCGTTGGCGAGGGCGATGGCGATGAGCACCCGCTGGCGCATGCCACCGCTCAGCTCGTGGGGGTACAGCTTCTGGTAGTCGCGCGACCCCTCGAGGCCGACCGAGCGGAGCAGCTCGGCCGTCCGCTGCTGCTTGTCCGCGCTCTTGCCCGACAAGACCTCGGCGATCTGCTTGCCGATCATCATCGTCGGGTTCAGGTACGCCATGGCGTCCTGGAAGATCATCGCCATCTCCCGGCCGCGGTACGCGCGCAGCTGGCGCTCGTCGAGCTGGACGAGATCGGCGTCGTCGAACATCGCCGACCCGGTGATCGACGACAGCACCGACGACGGGATGAAGCGGAGCAGGCCACGCAGGAACAGCGACTTGCCACAGCCGGTCTCCCCGACGATGGCCACGCGCTCGCCCGGCCGGATGTCGATCGAGACGCCGTCCACCGGCTTGATCACGCCGGTGGACGCGTTGATGCTCGACGACGAGGTCGCGCACGGCGAGCGTGCCGCTGGCGACCTGCGGTGCGTCAACGGGCGCGGGGCGCTACACATGGCTCGTCACCGGTCGCAGGAACTGGTTCACCGCGTCACCGAGCAGGTTGATGCTGAGCACGAGGATGAAGATCATGGCTCCGGGCGGGACGCTCATCCACCACGCCTGGAGATCGCTCTGCGCCTCGTTGAGCATGCCGCCCCAGCTGATCGACTGCGGGTCGCCGAGCCCGAGGAAGTTCAGGCCAGCCTCCAGCAGGACCACCTGCCCGACGAGCAGCGTCGCCTGGATGATGATGATCGGCAAGGCGTTCGGCAGGATCTCGCGAGCGATGATCCGGCGGTGGCGGTACCCCGACGGTCTTGGCCGCGGCGACCATGTCGCTCGACCCGAGGACGAGCACCTCGCCGCGCACCAGGCGGGACGCCTGCGACCACAACGCCAGGATCAGGGCAACCATGATCAGCCCCGGGCTGTTGCCCCAGATGGCGATCATCACCAGTGCGAGCACGAAGCCCGGGATGACGCTGAACAGCTCGGAGACGCGCATCAGTGTGGCGTCGACCCAACCCCGGTAGTAGCCGGCCAGCGCGCCGACCGTCGTGCCGAGAGCGATCGTGGCGAGGGCGGTCACCGAGCCGACCCACAGGGACGTGCGGGCGCCGTAGAGCAGCCGCGAGAACACGTCCCGACCGATCTGGTCGGTCCCCAGCCAGTGGGTGCTGTTCGGCGGCACCTTGATCTCGCTCGAGGTGCTGGTCGGGTCGAACGGCGCGATCCACGGGGCGAGCACGGCGACAACGACGATGATCGAGGAGGACGAACGCGCTGACGACGCCAGGAACGTGTGACGAGAACCGGCGTGCCTCGGAGCGCAGCGAAGGGCGGGTGGCGACGGCCACCATCGGGTAGACCGGCGCGTCGTCGGTGACGTTCGGTCCTTCGACCTCGGTGACGTCGGTGATGACGTTCACGTCGCTCCTCCCGTCCGCCGGATGCGCGGGTCGACGAAGGAGTACACGATGTCGGTCAGCAGGTTCGCCAGGACGACGGCCAGTGAGATGACGAGCAGGATGCCGATGACGACCTGGTTGTCGCGATCGCTGATCGATCGGTTGAGGAGCAGGCCCATGCCCGGCCAACCGAACACGGTCTCGATCAGGACGGCGCCCGAGAGCAGGAACCCGACGCTGTAGCCGATGACGGTGACGGCGGGCAGCAGCGAGTTGCGCAGGACGTGCGAACGGATGATCTCGCGCCTGGTCAACCCCTTGGCGCGGGCCGTCTCGATGAACGGCGCGCCCAGTGATTCGGTGACCGTGGTCCGCACGATGCGGGCGAGTGCGCCGATGGTGCCGAGCGAGAGGGCGAACGCCGGGAGGACGAGGTGCTGGGCGACGTCCTTCACGTTGTCCCACCCGGTGTAGTTGGCGCGGGCCGTCTTCATGCCCTGGACCGGGAGCCAGCCGAGGCGCAGCGAGAACAGCAGCACGAGCATCTGGGCGAACCAGAACACCGGGATCGACAGCAGCGCCACGGCGCCCCCGGTCACGCCGTGGTCGAGCCACCGCGAGCGCGACGTGCCGGCGGTCAGGCCGACGGCGATGCCGACGACGGAGCCGAAGATCAGCGCCGTCGACGACAGCAGGAACGTCGGCCAGACGCGGCTCAGGATCACGTCGAGCACGGCCTCGTTGTTGGAGAACGAGTAGCCGAGATCGCCGGTCAGGACCGCCTTCATGTAGTTGAAGTACTGCACGATCACCGGATCGTCGAAGCCGTACTTCTCGTTCATCAACTCCACGTACGCGTCCGACGCCGGATACTCGCCGGCCATCGCCGAGATGGGATCGCCCGGCGCGACCTGGAGCATGATGAACATCACCGTCGCGACACCGAGCAGCAATGGGATCGCCTGCAGGAGGCGCCTGAAGGTGTACGCAAGCACGAGCGTCGGCCTCTGGTTCGTCTCTGTGTCAGCTCTGCCGTCGATGGACGGAACGCAACGTCATCACGTAGCACCTGCCCGTCGCGGTCGTTGGTCCTCGAAGCGATGGGGCTTCCCCGGGTGAACTCGCAGCAATATCCCACACTTCAAGCGAAACTTCAAGACAGCTCAAGCAACACTTCAGAAATCCAGGACGCCGAGGTCGGGTCAGCGGTCCATCTCGGCCCGCTGCGCCAGCTCGTCGAGCACGGCCACGGCACGACTGCCGCGCGGGCAGACGCACGGCCAGCGTGCGCGCCCGGCGTCATCTCGTGTTGCGGGCGGAGCAAGAACTCGGCCTTGCGGCGCGGGGCGTCGTCGGCACGCCCGACCACCCGCCACGAGCCACCACGCCGGCCGCCGAACAACGACCGCCGATAGGCCACGACGTCGCCGTTCTGGGGCGACCTGTACGCGGTACTCGCGCCATGGGGTCTGCGCCATCCCGGTGTCGTCGCGGAGCTGGCCGCGACAGATGCAGCGCGTGCCGTCGCGGGCCGCCCAGTGGACCTCGATCCGGGTCGGCAACCAGAACAGCAGCACGGCGACGGCGATGAGCGCCGCGTACTGGACGTAGGTCCAGTTCATTCCGCTCCCGAGTGTGGCTGACCGCCGGCCCTCCGTCCACTCGGACATCGCCGGCCGGTCGACGACCGGTCACGGAGCTCGGAACGGGCCGTCACGGGCCTCCAGGAAGGCCTTCATGCCCTGAGTCCGCCGGATCTCGGTGAGCTCGGCGGTGCCGAGCTCCTCGGCGCTCAGGCCGTCCAGAGATGCCGCCAGGAGCAGGTTGGCGTGGACGGCGGCGCGCAGCCCGGCCGATTCGTAGGCGGTGTTGACCACCCGTTTGACGGCGGCGGCCACGAGCGGCGGGATGTGCGCGATGCGCTCGGCCAGCCGGCGTCCCTGCTCCGGGCCCTCACCGGTCGGCACGACGTCGGCGACGAGGCCGATGGCGGCCGCTTGGCGACCGCTGAACATGTCGCCGGTCAACAGGAAGCGCTTGGCGTGCTGCATCCCCACCATCCACGGGACGATCGACGACAGCACCGAACCCTGACGGATCTCCGGTTCGCCGATCCGGGCGTCCTCCTCGGCGAGGACGAGGTCGCAAGAGAGCGCGATCTCACAGCCGCGCCCGAGGCAGTAGCCCTGTACGACGGCGACCGTCGGCTTCGGGAACGACCACATCCGCAGCTGCCGCTCCGTGTGCCGCGCATCGTGTGCCCACAGCGCGCGCAGCTCGGTCGTCTGGGGCCTGCTGATGTCGGCGCCGGCGCAGAAGGCCCGCCCGGCGCCCATGACCAACAGCACTCGAACCGTGTCGTCCTGCTCGGCGCGATCGAAGCACTCGTCGAGCCCGGCGAGCATCGCCGGCGTGACGGCGTTGAGCTTGTCCGGCCGGTTCAACGTGATGATGCCGACCGGACCGGACTGCTCCCACAACAGGTCGTCGGTCATGTCGGCTCCCTCACGTCGTCGACCACGGTCACGAGCGCATCGACCGCCAGCGCCGAACCGTCGTCGGCGACGACGAGCGGGTTGACCTCGACGACGGAGATGCCGTCGGACCACTCGAGCGCCCAGTCCCCGAGGGCGACCATCGCGTCGACCACAGCCTCCGTCGGGACCGGCGCCGCGCCACGGACGCCCTCGAACAGGCGGGCAGCCCGTAGCCCGCCGAGCGCCGCCGCCGCATCGTCACGCGTGAACGGCGGCGTCAGCACCGCCACGTCCTCGAGGAGCTCGGCGAGAATGCCGCCCATGCCGATCAGCACTGCTGGTCCGGCGACCGGGTCGACGCGCAAACCGAGAATCAGCTCGAGTCCCTGCGGCGCCATCGCTTGGACGACGACGGACCCTGCACCGGGTTCGCCATCGAGCGAATCGAGCAGCGCCTGCAGCTCACGGTGGTGGTCGACCAGCTCCGACGGTCCATCGACCCCCAGGCGGACACCCCCGAGCTCCGTCTTGTGCGCGACGCTCGGATGGTCGATCTTCATGGCGACCGGCCAGCCGACGGCGTCGGCGGCGGCGACCGCCTCGGCCTCCGACGAGGTGATGCGCAGCGCAGGCATCGCGATCCCGACGTCGGCCAACAGCCTCGCCGCCTCGTCCAGCGGGAGGTTGCGGGTGCGCCCGCCCGCGGGGTGTCGGAGGCGTCCCACACCTGTTGGTGCGCTGGACGGCGCCGTGCGCCGCAGCAGCTTGGCCAGTGCGCCGAACGACGTCTCGGTTCCCTCGACATACGGGATCCCAGCCGCCCGCAGCTTGCCGACCATCGCCGCGTCGACGACGCCGGTGATCATCGAGTTGTAGGCGAACACGAAGCGCTCGGACCGCAGGACGCCCTCGGCGAGCGCCTCGACCATCCAGTCCCGGCTGTCCAGGCCGAGTGTGACGGCGAGCGTGTCGAAGCTCGGGTCGGCGAGGACGATGTCGAGCATTGCCGGCAGGACGGTGGGGTCCTCGTACAGTCCGGCGCCGCCACCGTCCAGGGGGTTGCGACGGACCGAGAAGTCCGGCAGCACGGCATCCAGGGCCGTCGTCGTCGACTCGGCGAGCGGCGGCATCTCGAAGCCCTCGCCGGTCGCCACGTCGCTGACGTGGCTGCACTCGCCACCCGATCCCGAGAGCACCCCCAGACGCCAGCCAGCTCGTCGGAAGCGCGGGCTCAGCGCGATCGACATCGCCTCAGCCAGTTCGTTGAGGTCGTCGACGCGGACGATGCCCGACTGGCGCAGGAGCGCGTCGACGACGGCGTCGTCCGAGGCAAGCGCCGCGGTGTGGGCCCGACTGGCCTCCTGCGCGAAGGCCGTTCGACCGGCTTTCATGACGACGACGGAGGTTCCGGTCTCCTCGGCGCGGACGCCGAGCTCGCGCAGCCGTTCGGGTCGCCGGAGGGTCTCCAGGTAGGCCCCCACGACCGTCGTCTCGGGGTCGTCGATCAACCACTCGAGGTAGTCCTCGAAGCCGATCGCCAGCTCGTTGCCAGGGGACACGATGTAGCTGAAGCCCATCTCTCGCTTGCGCATCATGTGCGACGGGAAGCTCGCCGCCAGGCCGCCGCTGTGGGAGACGAACGCGGCCGGGCCGGCGATCAGCCGATCGGGCAGCCGGCCGTTGAAGCCGATCGCCCGGTGATGGATCGCCGCGACCCCGAAGCCGTTCGGCCCGCAGATCAGCACGTCGTCGCCGGCGAGCGACCCGAGGCCTCCGTCGTCACCGTCTCCATGTCCCTCGCCGAAGCCGATCGCCAGGACGGTGACGGCGCCGACGCCGACCTCACCCGCTTCGGCGACCACGCCCGGCACCGGCCCGGCCGGGATCGACAAGACCGCGAGGTCCGGCGGTGTCGGCAGCGCCGTCAGGCTCGGGTAGGCCGGTACGCCGAGGACCTCCGAGGCCGTCGGGTGGACGACCGACAGCTCACCCTCGAACCCGGCGCGCAGGAGGTTCTCGAGCACACGTGTGCCGCGGCTCCGTTTCGGCGACGCGCCGACGACGGCGATGCTCCGCGGCTGCATCAAGCAGGTCAGGTCGCGCCGCTTCCACGACGCTGTCGTGAGCTCGCGCGCCACGGGCGGCGACGGAGCCGGCGCCGTCACGCGTGTGCCGGGGCGCGGGGCGCGATCTCGCCGGACTGCACGTCGACGAGGTGCCACGCCCACGCTGGGGAGATGTCGTCCAAGGGCCGCGTGACCTCGGCCGCTGTCGGACCGATCCGCGCTGCGGTCGCGGCCAGCTCCTGCTCGTCGAGGTGGTAGGCGCGCACCGCGCCCTCGCTCAGGATCCGGCGGGCGTCGGCCGGGTCCATGCCGCCGAAGGCCCAGCGGAGGTAGTAGGCCGTGAGGCTCTCCTCACCCTCCGACTCCGGGTACTTGTACGTGCCCTCGCCGTGCGGGTAGTCGCGGCCCCAGAGCATGTTGTCGGCGAAGCCGTCCTCGAACGCCTGGTGGACCTCCGACGGCGGCGTGAAGGAGGAGCCGACGAACACGTTCGACGCCATGTACTCGCTCGGTGGCTTGGGCACCTGCCGGCGCAGCGCGTCCGACGGGTTCATGTACACCGAGTCCATCTCCAGCATCGCGGCCTTCCACCACCCGCGCGCCTGCTCGGTGAGCACGAGGTTCAGTCCTGGGTACCGCTCGAAGACGCCACCGAAGACGAGCCGGTGCATGCCGCGCCGCGCCGGCCAGCCGGCCGACTCCAGCCTGCGCATCGCCATCTCTTGCGGTCCGAACACGTCGCGGGTCGGGAGCCCGGAGTGGGTCGCCAGCGCCAGCTGGTGCTCCTCGCACGCCGCCCAGAACGGCTCCCACATCGGATCGTCGTACTCGCCGGCGACGCCGGGCCGCGGCGCCGGGAAGTTCACCCCGCGCAGGCCGTGGGCGGCACCCCACTCGATCTCTTCCACGGCCCGCGTCGATGTCCCACATCGGCGGGTAGATCAGGCCGATGAAGCGCTCCGGGTGCGCGGAGACGAAGTCGGCGAGCCAGCGGTTGTAGATGCGCATGCCGACGGCGGCGAGGTCGAGGTCGTCCTGGTACTTCGCGATCTGCCACTCCCGCCGCCCGACGAGCGGGAAGACCTGCGTGTTCTGGCTCCCGTGGAAGAGCACCTCGACGGCGACGCCGTCGCCGTCCATCTCCCTGATCCGAGTCGCCATGTCGTAGTGGCCGAGCGTCTGGCGGTTCAGGTACTGCCGTGTGATCGACACCTCGCTGGCCAGCGTGCTGCGCCCCTCGAGCAGGTTGTCGGGGTCGCGGATGCTGTCGACGGTGTTCTCGTTCGCCTTGGCGAACTCGTCGTAGGCCTCGAGGTACTGCTGTGGGCAGTACTCCCGGAGGTCCTCCACGAGTCGCGGACCGACGTGGCTGTCGCAGGACACGATGGCCAGGCGGTCGGTGGCGAGGGCCTGATCCGCTGCTCCAGCGGTCGGCGTGGTGGTGCTCATATCTTTCAGCCCCACTTGTTTCTTGACGTCAGAACTTCAGTGACACTTGACGGTACAACGGGTCGATCGTGGAGGTCAACCGAGGTGGACGGCCACGTTCTTCAGCTCGGTGTAGCTCTCCAACTCCTCGATCGACGCCTCGCGGCCGATCCCGCTGTTCTTCACCCCACCGAACGGGGCTCCCGGCACGTGAGCGCCGTCCGGGCTGTTGATCCACACGTAGCCGGCCTCGACCAGCGCGGCCAGCCGGTGACCGGTCGCCAGGTCAGCCGTCCAGATGTTCGCCGTCAGCCCGAACTCGACGCGATTGACGTCCTCGATCATCGCCGCCTCGTCGCTGCCAACGAAGGACGCTCAGCACCGGGCCGAACACCTCCTCGTTGGCGATGCGCATCGACGGTTCGACGTCGACGAACACCGTCGGGCGGTAGAAGCACCCGTTCGCCAGCTCCGCCTCGTCGGGCCGCCGACCGCCGGCGGCCAGCGTGGCGCCCTCGCGGAGCGCCAGCGCCACGTACCGCTCGACCTTCTCGAGCTGCGCAGGCGAGGACAGGCAGCCGCACTCCGTGTCCGGATCCGTCGGCAGACCGAGGCGCAGTGCGTCGAACTTGCTGACGATCCTCGGGACGACGTCGTCGTAGAGGGCCTCGTGGACGAACACCCGAGAGGTCGAGCCGCACGACTGCCCGAGCGTCCGGTCGAGGTTCATGCCGGCGACCGCCGCGTCGGCGGCCGCCTCCGGATCGGCGTCGGGCAGGATGATGAGCGGGTTCTTGCCCCCGAGCTCGAACGAGAACGACTTGATGCCGTGCGCGGCGCCCTCGGCCATGATCCGCTGCGCCGTCGCCGCGCTGCCGGTGAAGGCGATGCGCTTCACCCGGGGGTGGCCGACCAGCGCCGATCCGGCGGCGCCGCCGCTGTCGGTCGCCACTTGCAGCACGGTCGGCGGCAGGACGGAGGCCAGCAGCTCGGCCGCCCGTGCCGCGCCGACCGCGCCGACCGGCGACGGTTTCAAGATCACACAGTTGCCCGCCAGGAGGGGTGCGGCGACCTTCTGGACGGCGAACTGCACCGGATGGTTGAACGGGATGATGCGGGCGACGACGCCGAACGGCTCGCGCACCGCGTAGTCGACGAGCTTCGCCGTCGGTGGGAGCGTGCGGCCGCCGAGCTGGTGGACCAGCCGGCCCATCAGACGCAGCCCGGCGACGCCGGTCGTCACGTCACGGCGGGTCGCCTGCACGGGGTTGCCGGTGCCGACGGCATCGAGGTACGCCAGCTCGTCGGCGTGCTGTTCGACGAGGCGGGCGCCCTCCTCGAGCATGGCGATGCGTTCGTTGGCCGAGCGCCGGCGCCAGCCGGGGACTGCCTCCGACGCTGCCTCCACCATCGCGACGACGTCCGCCTCGCCGTGGTCGGGAACGGCATCGATCAGTGCCCCGGTCGCCGGACTGTGGACGTCGAACTTCACCCCCATCGGCGTTCGCGACCGTCATCGTGGGTCCGGACGCCGTCGGCGGCATCGGCATCGAGCTTGACCCAGATGGCACGCGCGGTGAGCGGCCCGTCGTTGATGATGCGATGCGGCGTCGCCGACGGATACGAGATCGAGTCGCCAGGGTGCAGGACGTAGGCGACACCGGCCAGCTCGATCGTCAGTGTTCCCTCGACGAGCAACCCGTACTCGACGCCGTTGTGCCGCACGGCGGTGGCCGCGTTCGACGTCCCCGGCTCGTAGTGGTTGATCACGAGCTCGAGTCCGCGCGCCTGGTCGACCTGGACGATGCGCCGCAACACACCGGCCGACGTCTCGAGCAGCGGCTGATCCTCCTCGCGGCAGACCGACTCCCGGACTGCCTGCTCGCCGACGTCGAACAGGTCCGACAGGCTGATGTCGAGCGCCGACGCGATCGCGATGAGCGTGCCGAACGACGGGGCGACGCGCCCGAGCTCGACCATGCCGACCATCGCCGCCGTGAGGCCCGAGCGTGCGGCGACCATGTCCAAGGTCAGCTGCTGGCCCTGCCGCGTGCTCCGGAGCTTGCTCCCCACCGCCCGCAACATCTCTTCGGTGTCGATGTTGATCGTGGTCGTGCGGCGTGTCGCCTGGGCCCGCCCTGGCGCCGGCGGATGTCGGAGGTGGTCATGGGAGCTCCTGGCGTACGGGAGGGTCACCGCTGGGTCCATCAGGGGCCCGGTCGGGGCGACCCACCCGCTCCTCGCGCCCGGGCGCCGGGCCCAGGAGCCACGGCGGAGAGTGTCCCAGATCGTCAAGTACCATTTCAAGTCTGATAAAGCATGCTTGAGCGACGCAGCATGATGGGAGGTGGACGCGGTGCTCGAGACGCACCGGCTGGCGAGTACGCCGGCTACCGGGACAGCGGCATCCGGCTGGACGAGCCGTTGCTCCCGTCGCTCGAGCTGACCACGCAGGACCGCACCCGTCCCACTGCTGCCGCGCTCCATGCCTTCGACAAGGCCCACCTCGTGATGCTGACCGAGCGCGGCCCGATCGACCACGACGCGGGCGTGCCGGATGCTGGCCATGCTCCGCGAGGTCGACCGGCCCACGCCCTCGCCGATCGAACAGGACCACCACGACCACCACCACGGCAACGGTCAACACGGCGGTGAGGAACGTGACGACGCGGCAACGGGCGGCAAGCACGCCGGCGAGCGCCAGGCCATCCGGCAGCTCGGCCAGGCGGTGGGTGGGCAGTTGCACCTCGGGCGCAGCTCGGGCGACCTCGGCGCCGTCGCCCGCCGACTGACCATCCGCACCGCGGCGATCGCCGTCAGATGGAGGCGCTGCTCAAGCTGAGGCGGGCGGCCCTTGCAACTCGCCCGCCGCCATGCCGCCACGGTGATGCCTGGGTCGACGCACTTCCAGCACGCCCAGCCGACGACGCTCGGGCACTGGGCAACGCATGTGGAACCAGGTGTTCGGGCGGGATTTCGACCGCACCATGGCTCTGCTGGACCGCGAACGCCAGTCCGGCCGGCGCGGCGATCATGACCGGCAGCGAGTTCCCCCTCGACCGCGAGCGCACCGCCGAGCTGCTCGGCTTCGATCGCCTGCTCACCAACACGCTCGACGCGGTGCAGAGCACGGACGACCTGTTCGAGGCGGCCTCCGTCGTGGCGATCACCGGGGCCGACCTGACCCGCCTCGCCGCCGACCTCCAGCTGTTCTTCTCGACGGAGCTGCGTTACGTCGATGTGCCGGATCGGTACTGCGGAACCAGCAGCATCATGCCGCAGAAGCGCAATCCGGCCTGGATGGGCGAGGCCAAGGCTGCCGGCGGCAACACCGTGGGCACCCTCGTCTCCGTCTTGACCATGGGCAATGGCCCCACCGGCGGGCCGATCCAGGAGCGCAACGCCGCTGAGCGTGATCCTCTTCGACACGTGGAAGACGCTCACCGTTCGCCTGGAGGAGGGCACCGAGCTCCTTCGCGGTGTGATCCCAGACGTCGCTCGGCTCGCCGCGGTCGACCGCCGCGCACGGGGTGGCGGCGACGGATCTCGCCGGCGCGATCGTCCGAGAGCGGGGCCTCGACTGGCGCAGCGCCCACCAGATCGTCGGCGTCCTGGTGCGGCGGTGCGAGGAGCAAGGAGTCGCTCCAACGGCCGTCACGACCGCGCTCCTGGACGAAGCATCCGTCCTCTACATGGACGAGCCGCTCGGCCTCGGCCAGCAGGTCATCGATGTCGCGTCTCGATCCCGTTGCCTGCGTGAGCCGCCGCACCGGCGTCGGTGGGCCGGCAGCGCCGACGCACCTCGCCCAGCTCGACGAGGACGTGATCGAGCTCGACCAGGACCAGCGCCGGCTCGACGAGGTGAAGGCGAAGGTCGCGACGGCGGCACGCGGTGTCGGAGTCGGCGATCGACCGGCTGCTCGGCGTGCCGTACCGCTCCGATCGGGCGCCACTCACGGTCGGGCAGTCGGCGGGCCATGCCTCGACGTGCTGCGGGTGACCGCGCACCGCTCCACGTGCCGACAACCAGACCGCTCTTACGTGCGACAACCAGGAGGAACAACTGATGCCGTTCTCGTCCGCAAGATCCCGTTCGAGTCCGTGACCGATACGTCGGGTCTGCTGCACTGCATCGAGCGGGGCGACTTCACGGGCGAGCAGATCGTCGCCATCGTCGGCAAGACCGAGGGCAACGGCGGGGTCAACGACTTCTCACGGATCCTCGCCGACCGGGTGCTGCGGGACTTCCTCGTCGAGCACGGCGGCCGCGACGCGCGAGGTCGCGGAGGTGCCGGTGGTCTGGTCCGGCGGCTGCGACGGCGTGATCGCGCCGCACATGACCGTGTTCGCCGAGGTGCCCGACGGGGCCGGTCACCGACGAGCCGCGCCTCACGGTCGGCATCGCCATGTCCGAGGCGATCCTCCCTGAGGAGATCGGGCGGATGGCGATGGTCGAGAAGGTCGCCGCCGGGGTGCGGGTCGCCATGCAGCGGGCCGGCATCGACGACCCGGCCGACGTGCACTTCGTGCAGACCAAGACGCCGCTGCTGACGATGGAGCGGATCAACGACGCGCAAGTCCCGCGGCTTCGACGTCGTCAACGAGGACACGCTGGAGACGATGTCGATCTCCAACGCGACCGCGGCGCTCGGGATCGCCCTCGCGATCGGCGAGATCAGCGAAGCTCCGTGAGGACCAGATCGCCAAGGACCTCGACGTCTACTCGTCGGTCGCGTCGTGCTCCTCCGGGGTCGAGCTGGCGCGAGGCGCAGATCATCCTCGTCGGCAACCGCCGGGGATCGGAGGCGACTTCCGCGTCGGCCATGACGTGATGCACGACATGCTCGACATCGACGGCATCTACCGGGCCATCGCGCAATGCCGGGCATGACCTCCCCGACCGGCCCGCGATCGGCCGACCTCGGCGACGCGCGTCGTCAACTGCTTCATCAAGTGCGAGACCGACCCGACCGGCCGGCTACGTGGTCGCCGGCTGGTCGTCACTGAACGACAGCGACATCGACCACACGCATCACACGAAGGCTGCCGTCGGGGCCGTCGCCGCGCTGGCGACGGGCGATCCGGCCACGTTCTGCTCCGTCGCCGCCCTGCAGTCGGGCCCAGCCGGCGGCGGGATGGTCGCGGCGATCATCGACACCTCGAAGCTGGCGGTCGTGATCCCGGCGTGCCCGAGCGCTTGACCCCGGCCGATCTCGACGACGAGCAACGTGCCGTCTACGACGGCATCGCCTCCGGTCCGCGTGTGTCGGGGTCCTTCCGAATCATCGAGGAGGACGGCTCGCTCACGGGGCCGTTCTTCCCCATGCTCTTCGCGCCGACCGTCGGCGGGGCGCTCGCCGCGCTCGGGGAGGCGATCCGCTACGACAGCTCCCTCTCGCCGCGGACGCGCGAGATCGCCATCCTCGCCGTCGCCGCCCTCCGCCGTAGCGACTACGAGTGGACGCCCACGAGCGGGTCGGGGCGGCGATCGGCATGTCGGCATCGGAGCTCGCCGACCTGAAGGCCGGACGGGAGCCGCCATACGAGCGGCCGACCTCGACGTGCTCCGAGCCAGCCGCATGCTGGCGGGCGGAGAACGCGTCGACGACGACCTTTACGCGTGGCTTGTCGATGAGCTCGGCGAGGCCGGTGTCTTCGAGCTGGCGGTCCTCGTCGGCTACTACACCACGTTGGCCGTCGTCATGGACGTCTTCGAGGTGTCCGTGCCACGCGGGCGAGCCGACGCCGTTCTGAGGCCTCTCCCGAACGAGGGCTCGCAGGTCGGCGGGCGTGATCGGCAGCCGGCGGATCGCACCCGGCGTGCCCGAGCGCGTCGTCGACGGCGTTGGCGATGGCCGCGCCGACTGCGTGATGCCGCCTTCGCCGGCGCCCTTGACGCCGAGCGGGTTGAGCGGGCTCGGCGCATCCTCGGTCACCAGCATCTCGATCGGCGGCATCTCCGTCGCGGTCGGCATCAGGTAGTCGGCGAAGGTCGCGGCGAGCGGCTGGCCGCGCTCGTCGTAGACGAACTCCTCGAGCAGCGCGCCGCCGATCCCCTGCGCGACGCCGCCGCGATCTGGCCCTCGACCAGCATCGGGTTGACCGCGCGGCCGACGTCGTAGGCGACCAGTAGCGCTCGACCGTCGACGCCACCCGTCTCCGGTCGACGCGCACGACCGCCGAGTGGATGCCGTAGGGGTAGGTCATGTGGTCGACGTCGAACCAGACTTCGGCGGCGAGCCCGGGCGACTGCCGAGCCGCCGGGCACGCGATCGGTTCGAGCGGCAGCGGCAATTTCGCCGAGCGGGATCGACCGTGCGCCGGCGTCGCCGCGTACGAAGATCACTCCGTCTACGATGTCGAGGTCCTCCGGCGCGTTCGCAGCAGCTCGGCGGCGCATCCCGACGCCTTCGCGCTGAAGCTCAGCGCCGCCGCGAGTGGGTCGCCGAGCCGGTCATCACGGTGACCCGCGAGGCGAATGCGCGCCATGCCGTCGCGGATGCGGTCGGTCTGGCCGTGGACCACGCGCACCGAGTCGGTAGTCGACGCCGAGCGCGTCGGCGCAGATCTGCGCCATCGACGGTCTCCATGCCCTGGCCGACCGAGGCCGCGCCGGTCACCACCTCGACCGCGCCGTCCGCTTCGACCGTGATCGCGCACGCCGTCGAACGGCCCGAGCCCGCTCTTCTCGACGAAATAGCCGATGCCGAGGCCGACCAGCTCGCCCGCTCGCGCGCCGCGCCGCGAGGTCGCGCTCCAGGTCCAGCAACGCGGATAGTCGACGGTCCAGCGCCTTGTCGAGCAGCACCGGATAGTCGCCGGAATCGTAGACCACCTCGGTGCCGAGCGCGTCGAGCGGCCGCGTGTAACGGCATCTCCTCCTGCGCGGATGAGGTTGATGCCGTCGCACCTCAGCGGGTCCATCCCGAGCCGGTCGGCGACTTCGTCCATCAGCCGCTCGCGCACGAACGTGCCCTCGTAGCGGCCGGGCGCGCGGTAGGTGCCGGCACGGCGTCTTGTTGGTGAGCCGGATGTGGCCGGCGACGCGGTAGGCCGGAACGACGATACGGGCCGGGCAGCATCGCTGCGGTCAGATCGGGCACCGTGGCGCCATGGGTGCGGATATAGGCGCCCTGGTCGAGCCAGAACTCGTCATCGATCGCGAGGATGAAGCCGTCGCGCGATCGACCGCGGCGCGGATGCGGTGGACCTGGTCGCGCGAATGGTTGGCGGCCATCAGATGCTCGCGCCGGTCCTCGATCCACTTGACCGGCCGGCCGAGCCGCAGCGCCGCGAGCGCAGACGAGCACATCCTCGGGATAGAGCTCGCCGCGAATGCCGAAGCCGCCGCCGACATGCCCCTCGTAGAGGTGCAGCCGTGTCGATCGGCAGACCGAGCATGCGCGGCAAGCGCGTCGCGGTTGATAGTGCGGCACCTTGGCCGCGCCGTAGATCTCCAGGACGCCGTGGCCGCGTTCGCAGCGCGCGATGGCGCCGCGGGTCTCGAGCGGCGACCCGCTGTGCCGGCCGACCGCGAGCGTCGAGCTCGACCACCGTGTGCGCAGCGGCGAAGGCGGCGTCGACATCGCCGTAGCCCTTGCGGACTACGCGCGCTTCGCGGTCGCGGCCCATCGTCGAAGGCGGCCGGAGGCGCCGTCGGATCGAGGCAGCGCGGCAGCTCCTCGATCTCGGCCGAACACGAGCTCGGCTGCGTCCTCGGCGAGATAGGGATCTTCGGCAAAGACGACCGCCACCGGCTCGCCGACATAGCGCACGGTCTTCGCGGCCAGCACCGGCTGGCGATAGGGCTCCAGGCCTGGCAACGCGCGACCTGGCGAAAATCGATCGGCGGCAGGTCGGCGACGTCGGCGGCGGTCCACACCGCCACGACGCCCGGCAGCGCGCAGCGCCGCCTCGGTGTCGATCGCGACGAATGCCGCCATGCGCGACCGGCGAGCGCACGACGCGCATGTGGAGCTGGTCGCCGGAAGTTGATGTCGGCGGCGAAGCGGCCCTGCCTGTGAGCAGCGGCCGGTCCTCCAGCCGCCGGACGCGACTGCGCCGATCGAGCGCCATCACCGCATCTTTTCCGGCCGCCGCGCGCACCGCCTTGAGGATGTTCTGATAGCCGGTGCAGCGGCAAAGATTCGACGAGAGCACCTCGCGCAGCTCCTCGTCGTCGAGCGTCGGGATTGTGCTCCAGCGCGCCGACCGCCAGCATCAGGAAGCCCGGCGTGCAGAAGCCGCATTGCAGGCCGTGATGCTCCCAGAACGCCTGCTGCAGCGGATGCAGCGTCGTCGCCGTCGGCGAGGCCCTCGACGGTGCGGATCTGCGCGCCTTCGGCCTGCACCGCGAACATCAGGCAGGAGCGCACCGGCTCGCCGTCGACCAGCACGGTGCAGGCGCCGCAGACGCCGTGCTCGCAGCCGAGATGCGTGCCGGTCAGCCCGCAGTCGTCGCGCAGCGCGTCGGCAAGCGTCCGCCGCGGCTCGACCTCGACCGCATGGGCTGCGCCGTTGACGGTGAGCTTGACGCTGCGCTTGCTCAGGCCATGGCGCGCTTCTCCGCGCGCTTGCGGATCGCCGCGCGGATGCGCTGCGGCGTCGCCGGCATCTCGAAGAGCTGCACGCCGAACGGCGCGCAGCGCGTCGCAGATGGCATTGACCACCGCCGCCGGCGCGCCGATCGCGCCGCCCTCGCCGAGGCCCTTCGCCCCGGTGATGCGAGGCGTCGGTCGGCGTCTCGAGATGGAGGATCTCGATCGGCGGGATCTCGCGCGCCGTCGGCGGCAGGAAGTCGGCGAGCGAGGCGGTGAGGATGTTGCCGCCCTCGTCGTAGACGATCTCCTCGAGCAGCGCGTTGGCGATGCCCTGCGCGATGCCGCCGTGGATCTGGCCGTCGGCGATCATCGGGTTGATCAGGATGCCGGCGTCCTCGACCGACGACGAAGCGCTCGATGCGCACGCCGCCGGTCTCGATATCGACCTCGACGATCGGCGCATGGCAGGCGTTGGAGTAGGTGCCCGGCGGGATCGTAGGTGGCGATCGCCATCAGCCCCGAGTCGGCATCGTTCCCGAACTGGTGGCTCTTGTGATAGGCGGCGCGCGCCAGCTCGGCGATCGCGACGCGATGCGCCGTGCCGCCGACGCACCGCGCGGCCGTCCGTCGCAGCTCGATGTCGTCCGGCTCGGCCTGCAGCAGTACGGCCGGCGATCTGCCGGATGCTTCGCGCGAGCTTGCTCGGCCGCAAGCTTGCAGGCGCCGCCGGCAGATCACCATCGAGCGGCTGGCGAAGGTGCCCCAGCCATAGGGCGTCGCGTCGGTGTCGCCGTGGCACGACCCGCACTGCGTCCGGCGCGAGGCCGAGCTCGTCGGCGATGAGCTGCGCGAAGCGCCGTGCTGCAGCCCCTGGCCATGCGGCGAGGCGCCGATGCGCATCTCGACGACGCCCGGACGGGTCCATGGCGATCTCGACCCGCTCATAGCCGGGCGTGATGTCCATCGAGCGCGCCGCGAAAGCCGGCGTGCCGTAGCCGGAGCGCTCGTTGAAGACCGAGAAGCCGACGCCCGAGATAGCGGCCCGTCAGCGCGCGGCTCCGCCTGCGCGCTCGCGGAATGCCGGCGACGTCGATCGTCGCTGACGGCGAGCTCGAGCGACTGCCCGGTAGGAGCCCTCGTCGAAGACCGAGGCCGGTCGGCGGTCTTGTAGGGGAAGGCTCGGAACGAGATTGCGCCGGCGGATCTCGACCGGGTCGAGGCCGAGCCGCTCCGCGGCGCATTCCATCAGCCGCTCCATCGACAAGGTGATCGCCGGCCGCGACACGCCGCGATAGGGCGCCATCGGGCAGGTGTTGGTGGTGACGCCGCGCGAGCGCACCTTGTATTCGCGGATATCGTAGGGCCCGGGGAACTCGGCCATCGCCATCAGCGGCTCGACGCCGCAGGTGACCGGATAGCAGGAATAGGCTCCGACATTGCAGACGATGTCGGCTTCGAGCGCGAGCAGCTTGCCGTCGGCGTCGAAGGCCCCGCGCACCATGTAGCGCTGGTCGCGGCTGTGGAACGAGGCGGTGAGGTTCTCCCGCCGATCCTCGATCCAGGCGATCGGTCGCGCGCAGCCGCCGCGCCACCCAGACCAGAACGACATACTCAGGGACGAGCGCCATCTTCTGGCCGAAGCCGCCGCCGACGTCGGGCGCGACGACGCGCAGGTCGCGCTCGGCATGCCGAGCAGCTCGGCGATGCCGGTCCGCAGCATGTGCGGCATCTGCACCGAGGCGGTCAGCGTCACCCGGCCGGTGCGCCGATCGAAGGCTGCGACCGCCGCGCGCCTCGAGCGGCATCGCGTTCTGCCGGCGCGAGCGGACGTCGATCTCGACGACGTGCGGTGGCGCCATCGAACGCGGCCTCGAACTCCGGCGGTGGCGAAGCGGGCGTCGATCACGGTGTTCGGATCGAAGCCGGCAGGCACGCGTGGACGATCGGCGCACCAGGCGCCGTCGCCGCGCGCGTGCGTCGACGACGGCCGCCTCGGGCGTCGTATCTCGACGGACACCTGCTCGGCGAGGTCCTCGGCCTCTGCGGCGGTGCGGGCGACGACGACCGCGACCGGCTCGCCGACGAAGCGAACGACGTCGTCGGCGAGCAGCGGCTGGCCATCGGCACGAAGTCCGGCCGGTGCAGCACCGGCCGGATCGCCCCGACGTCCGTCGAGGTCGCGACGCGGTGAACACGAGCGCCGCCGACGGCCGTTCGATCGACCGGATGCGGCCGGCCGCCACCGGGCTGCGCACGAAGCGACGCGCCAGTCCGTGGCGCGGCCGGACATCGGCGACGTACCGGCCGCCACCGCGGACGAACACGGCGTCCTCGGAGCGCGGCAGGCGCTGACCGACCCACATCTCAGGCTGACGGCCGCCGACGCGCATCGCCTGCTCCAGCGCACGCCGCACCATCACGCGCGACGAGGTCGCGCCGGTACTCGGCCGTGCCGTGGATGTCGTCGTGCGGTTCGACGTCAGCGGCGGCGACCGCTCCGGCAGCTCGGAACGCCTCGGTCGCCGGGAGCCGCGCCGATGAGCGCGGCCTCGGCGCGCCGGCCGGACCGGCACGTCGGCCACGCCGCCGAGCGCGACCCGGGCCACGTGATCACGCCGCCGTCGACCCGCAACGCCGCCATCGCCATGACGATGGCGAAGTCGCCGGCCCGCCGGCTGAACTCGCAGAACCCGACCCGGTCGCTCGTCCCAAGCAGCGGCAGCCGGACGCCGGTGATCACCTCGGACGGCCGGCCGTCGTGGTGAAGATCGTGACGAAGAACGACGCCGCGGGCAGCGTCGCGCGTCCCCGCGCGTCGATGTGACGACCATGTCGCCATCGAGCAGCCGCACGAGCACGCACCACTCCGAGGCCGGGTCGGCGTGGGCGATGCTGCCCCCGAACGTGCCCCGCGTGCGGATCGGCAGGTGACCGACGCAATGCCCGGCGACCGAGAGGAGGTGTCCGAGCGGACCGGGCACGTCGCCGCCGCGCTCGAGGCGTCGATGGCGCACCATCGCACCGATCTCGACGGTGGTCTCGTCGAGGCGCACACCGTCGAGCCCCGGCACGCGACCGAGATCGACGAGCGCCGATGGCCGGGCGAGGCGGAAGTTCATCATCGGCACGAGGCTCTGGCCGCCGGCCAGGACCTTGGCGTCCTCGCCGAGATCGTGCAGCGAGGCGCACGCTTCGTCCAGCGAGCGAGGCTGCACGTACTCGAACGAGGCCGGCTTCACTCCGTGCAACGTAGTGCCGCAAGCGGGACATCTCCACTGTCAATGAACTGCTCTTCAGCAACGCTGTAGTGTCGCCGTGGTGGGCATCGGCGCCTCGATCGCTCGCCACGAGGACGTGCCGCTCCTGCGTGGCACCGCGCGCTACGTCGGCGACGTGCGCCTGCCCGGCATGGTGCACCTGCGCGTCGTGCGGTCCCAGATCGCGCACGGCGTGCTGCGCGAGGTCGACCAAAGCGAGGCCCGAGACCGTCGCCGGCGTCGTCGCCGTGTGGACGGCCGCCGACATCGCCGCCGACCTCGGCCGGGTCCCGATCATTCAGCCTGCGTGTCTACGACGAACGGGTCGTGCCCTACCTCCAGCCCGTGCTCGCCGTCGACCGGGTCCGCTACGTCGGCGAACCGGTCGCCGTTGTCGTGGCTGCTGACCCGTACGTCGCTGAGGATGCGGCCGAGCTCGTCGCCGCCGACATCGAGCCGTTGCCGGTGCGCCTCGACCTCGAGACGAACAGCGGCTCGGAGCCGCTGTTCCCCCTCGGCGACCTCGTGGCCGATCTCCACGCCGAGTTCGGAGACGTCGACGCCCGGTTCGCACGCGCCGCCGCCGTGGTCGAGGCCGAGCTGGCGACCGGGCGGCACACCGGCGTGCCGATGGAGACCCGGGGGCTGGTCGTCGAGTACGACTCACTCGCCGACGGCCTGGTCGTCCACGGCTCCACCAAGGTGCCCCACGCCAACCGCAGACCAGCTCGCGGGACATCTCGGCCTGGCGCCGTCTCGAATCAGCATGCGGGAAACGGCGGTCGGCGGGGGCTTCGGGGTGCGTGGCGAGTACTACCCGGAGGACTTCCTCGTCGTGTGGGCGGCGTGGCGCCTCCACGGCCCGTCAGCTGGATCGAGGACCGCCAGGAGCACCTCGTCGCCGCCAACCACTCGCGCCAACAGCTCCACCATGCGGCGATGGCCGTTGATGCGGATGGGTGCATCCTCGCCATGCACGTCCGAGTTCTGGGTCGATCACGGCGCCTACGTGCGCAGCCACGGCCTGCGCGTGCCCGACCTCACGCTCTCGATGCTTCCCGGGCCGTATGACATCGGCGCCTACCGAGCGGTCGCCCACTGCGTCGTCACCAACCGGACCCCGACGGCGACCTATCGAGCGCCTGGACGGTTCGAGTCCAGCTTCGTGCGGGAGCGCCTGATCGACATGGCGGCAGCCGAGCTCGGCATGGACCGCGTCGAGATCCGGCGGCGCAACCTGCTCCGACCCGAGCAGCTCCCCTACGAGCGCCAGCTGCTGTCGACCTCGGAACCCGTCGTCCTGAGCGAGGGCAACTACCCCGAGCTGCTGGAGCGCGTCATTGACGTCATGGACCCCGACGCCATCGAGTGCCGCCGCGCCGCCGGCGAGCGGGTGGGCTTCGGCGTGGCCGCGTTCCTCGAGAAATCGGGCCTCGGGCCGTGGGAGTCCGGATCGATCAACGTCAGCGATGACGGCTCGGTGACCGTGCGCACCGGATGCTCATCGGTCGGACAAGGCCTCCAGGACGATCCTCGCCCAGATCGCCGCGGACGCACTTGAGATCGATGCCTGCGCGGGTGCGCGTCGAGTTCCTCGACACCGACCACGTCGACTTCGGGATCGGCAGCTACGCCAGCCGCTCGACGGTGACCGCCGGGTCCGCCGTCCACCTCGCTGCGCACGCGACACTCGCCAAGTCCCGGTGCGTCGCCGCCGCCCACCTCGGGCGCGACGCAGATGCCCTCACCTACCGCGCCGGCGGGTTCGATTCCGAGGACGGCCGGCGATCGTGGAGCTCGGCGAGCTGGCACGTTGCTCGATCCCCCGTATGCCACGAGATTGGGGCTGACGCCCGGGGATCGGCGCCAGCGAGCACTTCTACGTCGAGAAGGTGACGTATCCGTACGGCGTGCACGCTGCTGTCGTGCGGTCGACGTCGCGACGGGCGCTGTCCACGTCGAGAGGGTCGTGCTCGGCTTCGACGTCGGACGGGCCGTGAACCCGATGCTGGTCGAGGGCCAGCTCCACGGCGGCGCCGCCCAAGCGGTTGGCGGAGCTCTGCTGGAGGAGTTCCTGTACGACGCAGCAGGCAACCCGCTGGCATCGACGTTCATGGATTACCTGGTGCCGACTGCCGCCGAGGTGCCGGCGATGGAGGTCGTGATCTCCGAGGATGCTCCCGCCGTCCACAACCCCCTGGGCGTCAAGGGTGCCGGTGAGGGCGGGATCACGGGCCTCGCCGCGGCGATCGCCGGAGCGATCGACCACGCCCTCGATCGACCGGGCCTCGTCCGCCAGCTGCCAGTGACTCCAGCCAGGCTGATGGCGGCGCAGCGATGACACCGCCGCTGCGACGGGTCTTCAGCGCTCGAGGTTGAGCCAGACCGTGCGCGCCGTGGAGCCTGTCGGGTTCAGCAGGCGGTGCGGGATCGACGAGTCGTACGAGATCGAGTCGCCCTTCTTCAGCTCGTACGTGGTGTCGGCCAGCTCGACAACGAGGGTCCCCTCCACGACGAGGCCGTACTCCACGCCGACGTGATGGACGGGCGTGTCCGACCCGGCAGTCGCTGGGGCGTAGTCGTTGACGGTCAGCTCGACGCCGCGCAGGTCGTCGTCCTGAGCGACACGCCGGAGCACGCCAGATGCGGTCGCCACTGTCGGCTGGTCGCCGCGCCGGCGCACCGGGGACGGCTCCTCCTCCTCACCATCGCCGTCGAAGAGCCTCGACATGTGGATCCGCAACGCCGACGCGATGGCGACGAGCGTTCCGATCGACGGCGAGGTCCGGCCTCGCTCGACCATGCTGATCATCGAGGCGCTCAGACCAGTCCGGTCCGACAGCACCTGGAGGGTCAGGTTCCGCTCCAGCCGCAGCTTGCGGATGCGGGCTCCGACGGCGAGAACGACGTCATCGATGAAGGCCACTGGGTCGACCGGATCCTCCCGGTCGTCTCGCGCCACCGCTTCGCTCGTTCCTTTGTTCATCGCACATCGCCTCGGACCGCCGACGATCGGATCGCCAAAGGCGCCCCGAATGCTATGCGCGTTCGCCACACGATCGTACGGACATGCCCGCTCGAGCACCCCCTCAACCCATGCGGTCCCACCAGCGGAGCACCCGGAGCGCGGCAGCGTGTTCCAACGACTCGGCGCACCGACGACGTCCTCGAGGTCGAAGTGGACGCGTCCGGGATGGATGCGGTCGAGGAGCCACCGCCCATCGGGCTGGCGCTTGGAGTGCACGACCTCGACTGCCTCAGCCATGCGCGGATCCGGATCGCTGCCGGTGCGTCGGAAGTAGTCGAGCGCCCGCAACACGTCGTAGCGCCAGTAGTACGGGAAGGCGAACTCCAGGAACGCTGGATCAACGACTTCGCCCGTGCTCTTGCGCCGGAACAGGCCACGTTCCAGGAGGTACTGCTCCCCGCTCCGCCGAGCCTCGTACACCGTCGGGGACCCGCCGGTCGCCTCCTCGAACTCGATCAATCCGTCGAGCACGTCGATCGTCGTGTGGAACGAGGAGCGCACCGACCCGTTCTCGGCCTCGCAGTTCCAGCCGCCGTCAGCAAGCCGCTCGCCGAGGACCCGCTCGACGATCGGTGCGACGTCCACGCCGAAGTAGCCACCGGCCTCGATGGTCCTGCCATTGATGCACGGCTCGACCTCGCCCTCGAAGTACCGCTGCCCGGCGTGTTCCCAATGACCGTGCTCGGCAATGAGCGGGATCGCGCGTCGCGCCTCATCGGAGGACGGGTCCAGCCCGAGCAGCTGCAGCGTCTGCAGCGTGTGCATCGTCGCCGTCCACGGTTGCCCCGGCTCGCCGCCCGAGTAGCCAGCCGGGAAACACGCACCTCCCGCCCACAGCCCGTCGGGATCCTCGAGCGCGAGCAGGCGGGCGCCCCAGCCCTCGTGCGTCACGCGCGCTCGCTCGGCAGCGACGTCAGCAGGTGGGGCATCCGTGAGGTCGCGCAAGACCTGCCAGCGGATCGCTGGATCGCCGTCGAGGAGCCACGCCACCACGTCCACGGTCGCACGGTAGGTGGCGCGAGGCTTGCGCCCATGTCTGACCACCTGCCCGAGATCTACCGAACGTTCCGCGCCTCGTTCCCCGACGTCGCTGTCGCGCTCGATGAGCTGGCGGCACGAGTCGATCGGGCGGGACCACTCGACGAGCGGACCCAGCGGTTGATCAAGCTCGGCATGGCGATCGCCGCCCAGTCACCGGGCTCCGTGCGTTCCAACGTCCGCAAGGCACTGCAGGCGGGAGACAGCGCCGACGAGATCCGGCACGTCGCCGCGCTCGCCATCACGACCTGTGGCTTCCCGACCGCTGTCGCCGGCACGGAATGGATCGAAGAAGTCCTTGCAGCGGACTGAGCCGCGCCCGTCCACCTCAGATCTCGACCTGCGTGCCGACTTCGAAGACCTGCTCCGAGGGCAGGCCGAAGAACCGTGAGGCGCTCGCCGAGCCACGGTTGAGCACGACGAACAGGTGCTCGCGCCACCTCGGCATCTGCCCGGCGGGAATCGACGCCACGGTCTCGCGGCCGATGAAGAACGTCGCGTGGTCGACGTCCACGGCGTGACCGTCCAACTGCACCTGGCGGAGCTGTGCAAGCACGTCGAACTCCTCCACGTAGCCGAACGTGAGGACGACCTCGTACACGCCGGGGGTGACGGTGCTCACGCTCACCCGGTCCGCGGCGTCGACCCGCGGTGCGTTCGAACCGACCACCGACAGCACGATCGTCGTGTCGTGGAGCACATGGTTGTGACGAAGGTTGGAGACCATCGCCGGCGGGGCACAGCCCGGGTCCTTGAACATGTAGATCGCCGTTCCCGGCACGCTGGCGGCGCCGTCGGCGATGGCATCCTCGACGACTTGCTCCGTCCGCAACTGACCGCGTTGGAGGATCTGGGCGACGATGGCCCGACCCCGTCGCCACGTCGTCATCTGGATCACGAGGACCAGTCCCACCACCAGTGGCAGCCAGCCGCCGTGCGGGATCTTGGGGATGTTCGCGGCGAGGAACGCGAGGTCGACGATGAACAGCGGCACGACCACGACGACCGCCTTGCGGACCGACCAGCCCCAACGATCGACGACGACTCGGTAGAACAGCAGCGTGGTGATCGCCATCGTCGCCGTCACGGCGATCCCGTAGGCCGCGGCGAGGTTGCTCGACGTCTGGAAGCCGATGACCAGCGCGACGCAGCCGATCATCAGCAGCCAGTTGACGAGCGGGACGTAGATCTGCCCGATGTGTGCAGCGGACGTGTGGCGGATGGCGAGGCGCGGCAGGTAGTCGAGCTGGACCGCCTGTGCCGTGAGTGAGTAGGCACCCGAGATCAGCGCCTGCGAGGCGATCACCGTGGCCATCGTCGCCAACACCGCCAGCGGCCAGACCGCCCACGCCGGCGCCAGCCGGAAGAACGGCAGCCCGACCTCCTGGCCCGGGCTCGACCCCAGCAGGGCCGCTTGGCCGAAGTAGTTGAGCAGCAGGGCCGGCAGCACGATCGTGTACCACGAGACCTGGATCGGGCGGCGGCCGAAGTGTCCCATGTCGGCGTACAGCGCCTCGCCGCCCGTCACGACGAGGAAGATCGAGCCGAGGGCGAGGAACGCCTTGGCCGGCTCGTTCACGAACAGCTGGACCCCGTAGCTCGGCGACACCGCCCGGATCACGTCGGGATGATCGATGATCGCCCGCAAGCCGAGCACGGCGATGACGACGAACCACAGGACCATCACCGGCGCGAAGACCCGCGAGATCCGCTCGGTCCCTCGGCGCTGGACGAGGAAGAGCGCGACGAGGACGGCCACGGCGACCGGGACGACCCATGCCTCGAAGGCGGTCGTCGCCACCTCGAAGCCCTCGACGGCACTGAGGACCGAGATCGCCGGTGTGATCAGCCCGTCCCCGTAGAGCAGTGCCGTCCCGAAGACGCCCAGCGCGATGATCGCCCGCTTCGTCCCGGTCGGCAGGCCCCGTTTGGGCATCAACAGCGCGGTGAGCGCAAGGATGCCGCCCTCGCCGTGATTGTCGGCGCGCATCACCAGCGCCAGGTACTTGATCGAGATGATGATGAGCAGCGACCAGAACACGACCGACGCCACCCCATAGGCGTTGGCCTGGGTGACGTCGAGGTCGGCGTGTTCGAACGACTCGCGGAACGCGTACAGCGGGCTCGTCCCGATGTCTCCGTACACGATCCCCAACGCGCCGAACGCCAGGGCCGCCAGCGGTCCGCTCTTGCCGCCGGCGGATGGCGCTGCGTGCGACACGGCGGCAACCTACCCATGAGCACGTCGCGCCGTTCGCTCAGGTCGCGGTGGGGCTGGGTCGGTACCGTCATTCGCGTGGGGTTCGCCAGCGATACCGCGGTACGGGCGACCGGCATCTACAGCGCCGAGGTCCGGCCGGGCTGGGACATCGCCGGCCACGCCAACGGTGGCTACCTGCTCGCCATCGTGGTGCGCGCCATGCGGGAGGCGACCGGACGCGACGGCGAGCCGTCGTTCTGGGCGGGATCTCCGCCAATCCGGCTTCTGGGCGGGATCTCTGCCAGCTGCTGTCAGCGAAGCCGCCCAGTTGCAGCTCCTACGCGGAGCTCGACCGGGCCCAGAGATTGATGTCGGCCTCCGTGGCGTGCCGCTCGATCTCCTGCAACTCGTCCTCGCTCAGATCGAGCCGATCGAGCGCGGCGACGTTGCCCTCGAGC
Source organism: uncultured Acidimicrobiia bacterium (assembly GCA_963774125.1). Classification (GTDB taxonomy): domain Bacteria; phylum Actinomycetota; class Acidimicrobiia; order Acidimicrobiales; family Ilumatobacteraceae; genus JALZMG01. The sequence goes on along the minus strand of CAVZDR010000004.1, from coordinate 329,520 downwards.
TGGCCCACGCTGCTCGCGCCGATCACCAGCGAGGTCATCCGCGGATCGCGCAGGGCCCAGACGAGCGCGAGCTGCGCGAGCGTCTGGCCCCGACCTGCAGCGAGGTCGTTGAGGGCTCGCACGCGGGCGAGGCGGTCCTCCGTGAGCATGTCTTCACCCATCGCCCCGCCGGTGGCAACTCGCGAGTTGGCCGGCACACCGTCGAGATAGCGATCGGTGAGCAGGCCCTGCGCCAGCGGTGAGAAGGCGATGCAGCCGGCGCCGACCTCTTCGAGCGTGTCCAGCAGACGGTCGGCCTCGAGCCAGCGATTGAGCATCGAGTACGAGGGTTGGGAGATCAGCAGGGGCGTTCCGAGGTCACGCAGGATGGCCGCCGCCCGCTTGGTCCGCTCGGAGTTGTACGAGGAGATCCCGGCGTACAACGCCCGCCCCGAGCGCACCGCCGTGTCGAGCGCGCCGAGCGTCTCCTCCAGCGGCGTGTCCGGGTCGACGCGGTGGGAGTAGAAGATGTCGACGTAGTCGAGACCCATCCGCGCCAGCGATTGGTCGAGCGACGCCAAGAGGTACTTGCGTGAGCCCCACTCGCCGTACGGGCCGGGCCACATGTCGTAGCCCGCCTTGGTCGAGATCACCAGCTCGTCCCGGTACGGCGCGAGATCGCCGGCGAGCATCCGACCGAAGTTGACCTCGGCGGCCCCGTACGGCGGCCCGTAGTTGTTGGCGAGGTCGAAGTGCGTGATGCCCAGATCGAAGGCGCGGCGCACGATGGCGCGCTGCGTCTCGTACGGCCGGTCGTGGCCGAAGTTGTGCCACAAGCCGAGGGAGAGCGCGGGGAGCTGCAGCCCGCTGCGCCCGCAGCGTCGGTACTGCATCGAGGCATAGCGGTCGCCGGCCGCGACGTAGGTGCTGTCGGTCACTGGCGGGTTGCCGTCACTGCTTCACCTCGAGCGAGATGTCAACGGCGGCCAGCGCCTTGCTCACCGGGCATCCAACCTTCGCCGCCTGGGCCGCCGCCTCGAACCCGGCGGCATCGAGCCCGTCGACGTCGCCGGAGACGGTCAGTGTGATACCGGTCAACTTGAACCCGCCGGCAGGGTCGGGGCCGAGGCTGACGTCAGCCTGCACGTCGAGCGTGCGTGGCGTGCCACCGCCCTTGGCCACCTCACTGGACAGCGCCATGGCGTAGCACGCCGAGTGGGCGGCGGCGATCAGCTCCTCCGGACTCGTGGTGCCGTCGGCGTCGTCGGCGGTCCGCTTGGGGAACGACACCTCGTACGTCCCGATCCCTGAGCTGGTCAGCGCGACCTGCCCGGACCCTTCTTGGAGGGTCCCGGTCCACGCGGTCTTGGCGGTACGTGTCGGCATGGTGTTCTCCGTTTCAGGTGCTGGAGTCGTGCGTGGACGTGAGGCCGTAGCCGACGCCGCTGCGGAAGATCGTGACGGGCCCGTTGTCGCTGACGACGGCGATCGTGGTCGACGGGTGGTCGTAGCTGAAGCGTTGGGCCGAGCGGTGCCGCATGCCGCGGTTGCTGTCGACGCTGCGCTCGGCCTCGGCGCTGGCGCGCAGGCCGACCCCCAGGTACTCGACCGTGCCGTCGGCGGTGACCAGCGTGGCGAGGTCGTGCTGCTGCAGCGACGCGAACACGGCCGGGAAGTGCTGGCGGTTCTTGATCGACAGCGGCGGGGCGTGGAACTTCGTGGCCACGTCCATCGACGCCCATTGGAAGCCCTGCTCGTGGACGACGATCGTGGCTCCGATCCGCGCCGGTGACAGCCAGTGCACGACGAGATCGAGCAGCCCGTGGGCGACGTCGGGGTCGAGATCGGGCGCCCACTCGTGCAGGCGCGGGACGAGCGCGGTGGCCGTTGGCCGGTCGCTCCAGGTCTGACCGTCCCACGACACGACCCGACCGTCGGCGAACAGCCTGACCTGGCCGAACATCAGCGTGCGCTGCACGATGCGGGCGCCGGTCACCTCCTGCAGACCGACGAGCTCGGCCTCGTACTGCACGGGCCGCCCGAAGCACGCGAGCAGCGGCTCATCGTCGTGGCGGTTGACGACGAAGGCGGAACGGCCGTCGGAGAACGTCCGCGCCATCTCCCGAGGGAGACCGTCGAGCGGAATCAGGTCGGCGAGCCCTCCAGCAGACGTGATGCTCGTCCCGGGCGGCATCGAGAACGAGCCGTACAGCGGTCGTCGGCCCTCGAACATCGGGATCCGCCGGGCGTAGTCGAGCTCGTCGAACAGCAGCTCACGCAGCTCGTCGGCCTCGTCCTCGAGCTTGATCCCGGCCTCGTCGAGCTCCTCGGCGAGACGCCGGGCCGAGCCCGATAGCAGCCACTCAGACACCCCCTGAACGCTACGGCCTCAGTGGACGCCTCGTTCAGGGGGCTGATCGTGGTCGTCAGCGTCACCGCTGGCGGAACACCTCATAGATCGCGCCCTGGGAGAGCGAGAGGACGTAGAGGTTCCCGCTGGGACCGGTCTCGATGTCGGTGACGACGCCGAAGTTCTCGCCGACCAGCAGCCTCTCGCTCTCCGTGATGTCGTGCTTCGCCACGTTGTCGGCGACGCCGTCGCGCAAGCGAGCGTCGGTGATGCGGATCTCGGCCCGGTTCGGCCGCAGCTCGAAGGCGAACAGGTAGCCACCCGCCAGGTTCGGCGTGGCGGCGCCCATGAACAGGTCGCTCGCGGAACTCGCGCGCCGAGGCCACTGCCGTCCAGGAAGCCCGATGCCGCCCGGCGCGACCTCCCACTTCCAGCTGAGCTCGGGATCGCTGTACTGAGCGCCCGGCAGCATGAACAGCCGAGACAACGCCTCGCCCGGTGTGTCGGCGATGTTGGTGGGAGGCCAGCGCAGCTGCTGCAGGTTCTGACCGCCGAACGTGGTCTCGATCTCCTTGAACTGAGCGACGCGCTCCACCGGCCCGGCGATCTGGATCCAGCCCCCGTTCATGCCGGACTCGACGAGGTTGAGCTCGCTGAAGGTGTCGTCGCCGTTCTCCTGCAGCCACACCCCGCCCGAGCGCGGATCGACCGCCATCCCGAAGCTGTTGCGGTGGCCGTAGGAGAAGATCTTCTGGATGTTGGCGCCGACCTCGCCACCCATCGACGCGCCGGCGGCGAAGAACGGGTTGTCGGATGGTGTGGTCCCGTCGTCGTTGAGCCGCAGTACGACGCCGCTGAGATGCGCGTTGTCCGGCGCCGGCCCGCCGAACTGGTCATCCGGCACGGTGGGTGGGCAGGTGGGCGTCGGCCCACACGGCAGGTTCTGCAGCTGGCCGCGCCGGCCCAGGTCACCGACGAAGACGAGGAGCTTGCCGTCGGCGCCGAAGGCGAGCACCCCGCCGTCGTGGTTGCCGCGCGGCGGCTGGCCGGCGTCCTCCTGGATGGCCCGCAGCCGGATGAGGTTGCGGTCGAACGTGAGCGCGGACCCGTTCCAGACGTACCGGTCCACCCGGTTGCCGAGCAGCGGCGTCTCGGAGAGCACGTTGGTGTCGGCGCCGGTGGTGCTCTCGGTCCAGTACAGGTAGACGCCGGGGTTGGCCGGGAAGTCAGGGTGCAAGGCCATGCCGAGCAGCCCCCGCTCCGACCCGGAGTTCACCGCCAGGTCGAGCACCGGCGTGCCCTGGACGGCGCCGTTGACGACGCGCTTGACCTGGCCGCTGGCCTTCTCCCCCACCAACATCTCGTTGGCGCCGAGGAACGCCATGGAGGTCGGCTGGGTGAGTCCCGTGGCGACCGGCCGTACCCCGAGACGGGGACTCAGCATGACCGGTCCCGTCGACTGCGCTTCGGTCTGCGACCCCACCCCCCCGATGATCAGCAGGCTTGCTGTGGCCAGTAGCCCCAGCACCGGACGAAGGAACCGAGTCGTCGTCATGTAAACCCTCCCCTGGGCGGACGTGGAGGCGACACCGGATCTACGGCCCAACGGCGAGATGGGATTGCGCGAACCCCATCGTCCCGGGTTCGGGGGCAGACCCGTAGATCGCCTCAACGTCAGCGTTCTGGCTGACCGTCCCGCCAGAGCGCTGACGAAGAAGGGGCGCAGCGGTCGCAACGCTCGACGGAGGCCCACATGACGAGTGAGGGGAGCGAAGGCGGGCTCATGCCCGCAGACGACACGCTCGCCGGCACCGACCTCGAGGCCTCCGGCGCCGTTCTCGGCGGTGGAACTCCGATGGCCGATGCATGCGGCTTCCCTCAGTGGTAGGCAGCTCGACAGCTACTGGCGAATCGCCCGAACCGCCCGGGGAGAGCACCAGACCTGGCCGCAGCGAAGCTCAATCGACGGAACAAACCTATGGCGGGTCGAGCGCCTGTTGTCCCTCACGCATGTCTGCCTCGTGACCTCGCCGCAGACCTTCCTGCTGCCCCTGGCCGACGTCGCGTGACCCGATTCAAGCGTCGGGCTCGCCCGTCGCGGGGGCAGATCCAGGCGGTCCGCCGGTTCCGCTCTAATTCAGGGTTCTGCACGACCGTTCCGCCAAGAGTCTGACGAAGGGCCGCCGAGCGGACGCAGGACATAGCGCTCCTCGAGTGGTTGCGCAGCAACGGTGCGAAGAAGGCTGCCGACCTGACCACGTGATCGCGCGCATCATCAGGGGATGCGCTGGGATGGTGCCACCGTCGTCGTGACCGGAGCGTCGCGGGGGATCGGACGCTCGATCGCCACTGCTGCCGCCGAGAAGGGGGCGCGCCTGGGACTCGTCGCTCGTTCCCCCGACGCGCTCGCCTCACTGCGCGAAGAGTTCGGCGGAACGGCCGCGATCGCGTCCGCCGATCTCACCAACCGCCACCAGCTCGAGCAGGCCTGGTCGACGCTCGTCAAGGACATCGGCCCCGTCGACATCCTCGTCAACAACGCCGGCGTCGGCATCTGGGGTCCGTTCGTCGACACCCTCGAGGACGACGTCGACGCGGTCATCTCCCTCAACCTCGTCGCCGCGATGCAGCTCACGCGCCTCGCCCTGCCCGACATGATTCGCCGGCGCCGCGGGCACATCGTCAACGTCGGCTCGATCGCCGGTCGCGTCGGCGTGCCGTTCGAGGCGACGTACTCGGCGTCCAAGTTCGGACTCGCCGGCTTCACCGAGGCACTCGCCCTCGAGGTGCGGTCGTTCCGTGTCGGCGTCTCGATGGTCAACCCCGGTCCGGTGGCGACGGAGTTCTTCGCCGACGCCCGCTGGCCGCGCTATGCGGCGTCGCGGCCGCGCCCGGTGCCCCCCGAGCGCGTGGCGTCGGCGGTGATCACCGCCGTCGAGCGAGGAGACGTCGAACGGGTCGTGCCGCGTTGGCTCCGTGTGGCCGACGTGGTCCGCGCCGTCGCGCCAAGGCTGTACGAGGCGGGAGCGAAGCGCGCCGCGGCGCCGCAGTTGGCGGAGTTCCGTCGCCGCTGGGCCTAACACTCGGGTTCGTCTCGCAGGCAAGCTGCTCGACTCACCTCCCGAGCTCGCCGCCGCTGTCACGGGCGACTCCGGGCTCATCCGGCGTCACCGCGAAGCGACGGCTCACCCGCCTGGTGAGCTTGCCGGGCAGCCTCAGCGCAGCCAGGCGACGCCGACGAGACCCGGGCCAACGTGCGCGCCCATCGCCGCGCCGCACGCCAGTACGGGCTCATCGACTCCCAACGTCCGCCGGAGCGCCTCCGCCCGTTCGCCGAGCGCCGAGTGGAAGACCAGCGTCGTGTCCGGCGCTCCCCCGCCCTTGCGCCACGAGGTGGCCAGCGCGCGCAGCGGATCGCCGGTGGCGGCCAGCGGGACGACCTGGCCGTCGCGGAAGCGGGCGATCATCACCTCGGCAGGAGCATGGATGTGCCCGCTGTGCTCGAGGTAGCTCGGCTCGTACATCGCGGCAACGAGCTCGACGCGACCGGCGGTCGCCCGGGCGACGTCGCTCACGCGCTCGAGATCGGCGCCCTCACGGGCTGCCGCCATGGCGGCACGGACGACGAGTCCGTGCCCGGCCGCCGCCGTCCGCGTGTCGACCACCACCGTCGGTCTCGCCGCCAGGTCCGCGGCGAGCCGAGCGTTGTGGGCCATCACGGTGAACTCGTCGGCAGGCGTGAGCACGAGCACGCCATCGTGGTCACCCGCCTCGATCGCCTCGAGATAGGCGGCCGCTGCCGGCGCTTGCGACTTGACCGCCTCGCCGCGGGCCAACCGCTCGTACACCTCGGCTGGATCGACGTCGCGATCGCCAGCCTCACGATCGGTGAACAGCACCATGACCTCGACGGTGCGCAGATCGGCGCCCGGGTCCACGTCACCGATGCACGCAGTGGAGTCGGTGACGATCGCGACTCGGCTCACGTTCATGCCGTCTAGCACACCGGCTGCTGTACTTGCACGATGGGAGCTCTGACGGTGTCGGAGTTGAGCGTCCGCAGTGGCGTCCCCGTGAGCACCATCCACCACTACCGGCAGCAGGGCCTGCTTCCTCCCCCGGTTCCCGCTGGCGGTCACCGGCTCCGCTACGACGAGCGCCACGTCCGGGCACTCCGGCTGATCCGGCGGTTGCGGGAGCAGCGCAACCTGTCGCTCCAGGAGATCGCCGAGATCCTTCCCCAACTGCTGGCCAGCGAGCAGGAGGCGTTCCGCCCGGCGATGTGGGACAGTCTCCTCACCGCCCGCGCAAGCGCCGACCCCACGCTCGCCGCCATCGTCGACGTCACGATCTCCGAGCTCGCCACGCGCTCGCTCGACGAGGTCACCGTTGGCGACGTCTGCGTCGCCGCCGGGATCGGCAAGGGCACGTTCTACCGGTACTTCGACTCGAAGGAATCGGCGTTCATCGCAGCCGCCCGGACGGCGGCCGACCGCGTGGCGCAGGCCGTCGCCTCGGCCGCGGACGCCGCCGCGGCGCGGCGGGCGCTGCGCGCCGCGCTGGCTCCCGTGTTGCCGCTCGTGCTCGAGCTGGCGACGAGCGCGTCACGCGGCAAGCAACCCTTTCTCAGTGCCGCCCCGGAGATCCTGGGTCGCATCGTCGAGGCGCTCGATGCCACGCAAGACGATGCGACCTCCGGCGTGACGCTCTTCGCGGAGGCTGCAACAGACCTGGTCATCGGCACCTTTGGGCAAGGTCGTTGAAATTCCATGGCCCGCTCGTACAAGATGCGCGACCGACTGGTCCGCGTTGTTGGACGAACCCGCCGGGAGGAAGATGGGAGTCCGGGAGACACCTATCGAAACCGTGGCGGCAAGCCAGGGTCGACTGGCGTCGGACGAGAACTTCCCGGTGGCCTCGCGATTGCTTCCCCGGCGCCAACGAGACCACCTTCTCGCGCTGTACGGCTTCGCCCGGCTGGCCGACGACATCGGCGATGAGAGCACCGGTGACCGGCTGGCGGAGCTCGATTGGTTGGAGCGCGAGCTCGACCTGGCCTTCGCTGGAACGGCCACCCATCCGGTGCTCGTCCGGCTCCAGCCGACGATCCGAGACTGCGGGCTCGACCGCCAGCCGTTCGTCGACCTGATCGACGCCAATCGACACGATCAGTTCGTTGCGTCGTACGCGACGTGGAACGACCTCCTCGGTTACTGCGCGCTGTCGGCGAACCCGGTCGGCCGGCTCGTGCTGGCTGTCTTCGACGCCGACACGGGTGAGCGCATCCGCTGGTCCGACGACGTGTGCTCGGCCCTGCAGGTCGTCGAGCACCTCCAGGACGTCGGCGAGGATGCGCATCGCGGGCGCATCTACTTGCCGGCGGAAGACCGGCAGCGCCACGGGTGCATCGACGCCGAACTGCTCGCACCCACCGGTGGACCTGCGCTGCGGGCGGTGGTTGCCGACCTGGGAGACCGCGCTCGTCAGCTCCTCGATTCCGGTCCGCCGCTGGCGCGATCACTCCGCGGTCGCCCGCGATGGGCCGTCGCCGGTTTCTGCGCCGGCGGGCTCGCCACGCTCGACGCCATCGCCGACGAAGACCACGACGTGCTGCGGACGCACATCCGCCCGGATCGCACCCGACTCCTCCGCCACACGGTCGCCATCGCCTCGGGATGGCGGCGGGGGCCAGGAGGATCGTGATGGCCATGTCCATCGACGCGGCCTACGCCCATTGCTGGGAGGTGACGTCGTCCCAGGCGAAGAACTTCGCCTACGGCATCCGCCTCCTCCCACCCCCGAAGCGCAACGCCATGGCCGCGCTGTACGCCCTGGCCCGGCGCATCGACGACATCGGAGACGGCGACGACGAGCCGGCTGTGAAGGTGCAGCGGCTCGACGCCGTGCGCGCCGACCTGGTGACGCTGCGTGGCGACGCGCGGGCGGTTGCCGGCGATCCGGTCTTCGCCGCGCTCGCCCACGCCTCGACGAGGTACCCGATCCCACTGGACGCCTTCGACGACCTGATCGACGGATGCGAGCAGGACTCGGTCGGCACGACCTACAAGTCCATCGACGAGGTCGTCCAGTACTGCCGGCAGGTCGCCGGCTCGGTGGGGCGCCTGTCCCTCGGCGTCTTCGGCGCCGCCGACATGGCCGCCGCCACCCCGCTGGCCGACGATCTCGGAGTCGCGCTCCAGCTGACGAACATCCTCCGCGACGTCGCCGAGGATCGGGCGATGGGTCGTGTGTACCTGCCGGCCACCGATCTCGCCGAGTTCGGATGCGCGCCGGATGCCAGCGGCCCGCGTGACGCGATGGGGTTGCTCGTCCGCTTCGAGTGCGCCCGCGCCCGGGCGTGGTATCGCCGCGGACTCGCCCTGCTCCCCCACCTCGACCGGCGGAGCCGCGCCTGCACCGCCGCCATGGCAGGCATCTATCGCCGGTTGCTCGAGCGCATCGAACACGACCCGACCGCCGTCCTGGACCGGCGCCTCTCGCTGCCCACCCGACAGAAGGTCGTGGTGGCGACGCGCGCCATCACCATGGGGTCGGCGTGAACGGCAAGCGCAGACCCGTGCTCGCATGCGAGCGAGCGAGCGCAAGCGAGCGAGTGGCCAGCGACGGCCTGCGTGGCCGGGGAACGCAATGAGACGCGACGTCGTTGTCGTCGGTGGTGGGTTGGCCGGATTGAGCGCCGCGCTCGCCCTCGTCGACGAGGGCGCCGACGTGACGCTGCTCGAGCGCAAGGCCCGGCTCGGCGGAGCAACCTGGTCCTTCCGCCGACATGGGCTGTCGTTCGACAACGGTCAACACGTCTTCTTGCGCTGCTGCACGGCCTACCTGGGGTTCCTCGACCGGATCGGTGCCACGGACTCCGTGGTGCTGCAGGACCGCCTCGAGCTGCCGGTTGTCGCGCCGGGTGGAGCAGTGGCGTGGCTGCGCCGCAACGGTCTCCCGGCGCCCCTGCACCTCGCCGGGAGCCTGGCGAGGTACCGCCACCTGTCGATCACGGACAGGTTGCGGCTCGGGCGAGCCCTGCTGCCGCTGCGCCGCGCTGCCCTCGACGACCCGGCGCTCGACGAGACAACGTTCGGTACCTTCCTCCGCGCCCACGGCCAGCGCACGCCGGCGATCGAGCGGGTGTGGGATCTCATCTGTACGCCGACGGTCAACCTCCCCGCCGACGAGGCCTCGCTGACGCTGGCGGCGACCGTCTTCAAGATCGGTCTGCTGACCGACGCAGCCGCCTCGGACATCGGCTGGGCGAAGGTCCCGCTCGCCAAGGTCCACGCCGAACCGGCGAGGGAGCAGCTGGAACGAGCGGGCGCCGATGTGCGAACGAACGTTGCGGTCAACGCGCTCGAGCCGACACACGGCGGGATCGTCGTGCACACCCCGACCGAGCACATCACTGCCGACGCCGTCGTGGTCGCCGTGCCCCACGATGCCGCGGCCGAGCTGGTGCCGGCGGACGTTCCAGGCGCGGAGGGTTGGGCCGCCCTCGGGACGTCACCGATCGTCGACGTGCACCTCGTGTACGACCGCAGGGTCGTCGACCGCGAGCTGTTCGCCGCCGTCGACAGCCCGCTGCAGTTCGTGTTCGACCGGACGTCGTCGTGCGGGCTCGACGGGCAGCAGCAGTGCCTCGCCGTCTCGCTGTCGGCGGCGACCCGTTGGATTGGGGCTCCCGCCGACGAGCTCATCGCAATGGCGGCGAACGAGATCACCCGGCTGTGTCCCGACGCGGCCGCCGGCCGCGTGATCGACGGGGTGGTGATCCGTGAACGGGCCGCCACGTTCGCCGGCCGCCCGGGCACGGCGAAGCTGCGCCCCACCACTCGCACGCCCGTCGCCGGCCTCTACCTCGCCGGAGCGTGGACCGACACCGGTTGGCCGGCGACGATGGAAGGCGCCGTACGCAGCGGCATCGCCGCCGCCAACGCCATCTCGATCGACCTCGCCGGCTGTTCACTGCGTTCCCCGGCCACGCAGGCCGAGGCTGGCCGCTCCCTCGCTGGCGCTCGCTCGCTCGCACCCAGCGACGGGCTGACCGCCAACAGTACGACTGAGGAGGTGCTCGCGTGATGGAGCGTGTCGCGGTCGCGACCGACGTGTTGAGCAGGGCCAAACGGCTTGTCGACCCGGCCCTCGTCGCGCAGTTGCAGACCCTGCACCCCGACCTGCGCCGAGCCGCCGAATACCACCTCGGGTACGTGGAGGCGGACGGGACGCCAGCCGCCGGGGCCGGAAAGGGTGTCCGTCCGGCCCTCGCGCTGCTGTCGGCTGAGGCCGTCGGCGCGCCAGCGGAGGTCGGCATCCCGGCCGCCGTGGCCATCGAGTTGATGCACGACTTCTCGCTCCTTCACGACGACATCATCGACGGCGACCAGCAGCGCCGGCACCGACCGACCGTGTGGGCGTTGTTCGGGATCGGCCAGGCGATCCTCGTCGGCGACGCATTGCAGACGCTGGCCCACCAGGTGCTGCTCGACCAACGAACGGAAGCCGGGATCGCCGCCGGCCACCGGCTGGCCACGGCGGTGGCGGAGATGATCGCCGGGCAGGCCGACGACATGGCACTCGAGAGCGAAGAGCACGTCGGAGTCGACGAGTGCGAGCGGATGGCAGCCGCGAAGACGGGCGCACTGCTGTCGTGTGCTGCGGCGCTCGGCGCCGAGCTCGCGGGCGGCGACGCACGGTCAGTGGATGCCCTCGCCGACTTCGGCGCTCACGTCGGACTGTCGTTCCAGGCCGTCGACGACGTGCTCGGGATCTGGGGTGATCCCGCGATCACGGGCAAGCCCGTCGGCTCGGACCTGACCTCGAAGAAGAAGACGCTGCCGGTGGCGTTCGCGATGGCTGCGTCGAGCGACGCTGCCCATGAGCTGCAGGCGATGTTCCGCAACGGCAACCTCGACGAGACGGCAGTGCGCAGGGCGACGGACCTCGTGGAGGGAGCAGGAGCACGCGAGGCGACGGAGGAGTTCGCCCGAGCGCACCTCCGCGCAGCCCTGGGGGCACTCGACGCCGATGGCCTCGATCCGCGGATCACCGCGCAGCTGCGCGTGGTCGCCGAGTACGTCTGCGAGCGCCAGCTGTGACCGGCGAGCCGCTCGACCCGACGACGGTGGGCGAGGCCCGGGACCGGGCCGTCGAGGCCCTGCTCGGAATGCAGCACGCCGACGGATGGTGGAAGGGTGAGCTGCAGGCCAACGTCACGATCGACGCCGAGGACCTCCTGCTGCGCGAGTTCCTCGCCATCCGCACCGACGCCCTGACCGAGGCGACCGCCAGGTGGATCCGCGCGCAGCAGCGCGACGACGGCACGTGGGCGACGTTCACCGGCGGCCCCGCCGACCTGTCGACCACGGTCGAGGCGTACGCCGCGCTCCGCCTGGCCGGGGACCCGCCGGAGGCCACGCACATGGAGAAGGCGGCGGCGTTCGTGCGCGACGCCGGCGGCTTGGAGCGTGCCCGGGTCTTCACGCACATGTGGTTGGCGCTCGGCGGGCAGTGGTCGTGGGACCAGATCCCGGCGCTCCCTCCCGAGGTGATCCTGCTGCCGCCTCGTGTTCCGCTGAACATCTACGACTTCGCCTGCTGGGCGCGCCAGACGATCGTCGCGCTCACCGTCGTCGCCGCACACCGGCCCTCCCGGCCGTTGCCGTTCGCACTGGACGAGCTGCGCACTGGTGCGCAGCCGCCGGCCAGGCGCTCGCTGCGCACGGTCGAGGGGAAGTTCGAGCTGCTCGATCGCGTGCTCCGCGGCTATGAGCGGCATCCGCTGCGCTGGCTGCGCAGGACAGCGATCGATCGCGCCGTGATGTGGATCCTCGCCCGCCAGGAGGCCGACGGCTCATGGGGCGGGATCCAGCCTCCGTGGGTGTACTCGCTGCTTGCGCTCCACCTCGAAGGCTTTGCGCTCGACCATCCGGTGATGCGGGCCGGCTTCGAGGGCCTCGACCGGTTCACGATCGAGGACGAGCTCGGACGCCGGGTCGAGTGCTGCCAGTCCCCCGTGTGGGACACCGCGCTGGCCATGATCGGGCTCAGCGACGCGGGATTGGCCGCCGATCATCCGGCGTTGCAGAAGGCCGCGGGCTGGGTGCTCGGCGAGGAGATCCGGGTCCGAGGCGATTGGGCCGTGCGCCGCCCTGACCTCGAGCCGAGCGGGTGGGCCTTCGAGTTCGAGAACGACAACTACGCCGACACCGACGACACGGCGATCGTCGGCCTCGCCCTGCGACGGGTCCGCCATGACGACAACGCGGCGACCGACGATGCGTGCCATCGGGCGATGCGCTGGCTGGAGGGCATGCAGTGCTCCGACGGCGGATGGGGTGCGTTCGACGTCGACAACACGAGGCAGCTCTGCACCAGGCTGCCATTCTGCGACTTCGGAGCGGTCATCGACCCGCCGTCGGCGGACGTCACGGCGCACGTGCTCGAGTTCCTCGCCGCTGAACCGGGGCGTGATCTGGCCACGCTGCGCACGGCCCGCAAGTGGTTGCTCGACCACCAGGAACCCGACGGTTCGTGGTTCGGACGATGGGGCGCCAACCACGTCTACGGCACGGGTGCCGCCCTGATGGCACTCGCCGCAGCCGGAGGCCCGCACTACGACCGGCCGATCCGGCGAGCCGCGCAGTGGCTGGAGGCGCATCAGAACAGCGACGGAGGTTGGGGCGAGGATCTGCGCTCGTACCGCGACGAGCACTGGGTGGGTCGCGGCGAGTCCACCGCGTCCCAGACGGCGTGGGCGGTGCTCGGCTTGATCGCCGCGCGCGTCGACAACGGCGTGACCTCGCGCGGCGTGCGGTGGCTGATCGAGAACCAGCGGCCGGACGGGACCTGGGACGAGGCGTACTTCACCGGCGTCGGGTTCCCCGGCGACTTCTACCTCAACTACCACCTCTACCGACAGGTCTTCCCCGTCTCGGCGCTCGGGCGGTACGTCGCGCGAAAGCGGTCGCGATGAAGCAGCTCCTCCTGCTCGCGCCGCTGCGCCTCGAGTCGCTCGCCGTGCGCCACGAGGCAGCGACGGTGATGGTGACCGGGTACGGGCGTCGCCGCAGCGAGCAGTCGAGGAAGCGCCTTGACCCGATCATCGCCGACCATCAGGCGACCGCCGTCGTCGGGTTCTGCGGCGCCGTCGATCCCAGCCTTGCGCCCGGGGACCTCGTGGTCGCCTCGGGCGTGCGGGCACCGAGCGGCGAGGTCCGCAACTTTCCGGGCGCGACGATGCTCGCCGGCGCGCTGCGCCGGCGTGGGCTCCGCGCCCACGTCGGACCCGTGCACTCCGTCGAACGCCTTGCCGACGGGTCCAGCGCGAACCGCCTTCCACAACGCCGGTGCGATCGCCATCGACATGGAGTCGGCCTGGCTCGTCGACGACATCGATGGCGCAACGAGCGCCGTCGTGCGAGCAGTCACCGACACGCCGTCGCACGGGTTGTTCTCACCACGCCTCCCGTGGCATGCCTGGCTGGCCGCCCGGTCGCTGCGGGCAGCGACCCCCGTGCTCGCAGAGTGGGCCGCCGCGGTACGCCCGCGACGGGTCATCGTGGCGTCGCCACGTGGCTTCTGTGCCGGCGTCGAACGCGCCATCGCCGTCGTCGAACGGGCGCTCGAGCGATACGGGTCGCCGATCTACGTTCGCCGCCACATCATCCACAACACGCACGTCGTCGCCGACCTTGCGGCACGCGGCGCGGTGTTCGTGGAGGAGCTCGACGATGTGCCAACCGGCAGCCGAGTCGTCTTCGCCGCCCATGGCGTCGCGCCGGACGTGCGCGAGGATGCCGTCCACCGTGGCCTGCAGACGATCGACGCCACCTGCCCACTCGTCGCAAAGGTGCACACCGAGGTGCGGCACTTCGCGGCGAAGGAGTACCGGGTGTTCCTGATCGGCCATCCCGATCACGAGGAGGTCCAGGGGACCACCGGCGAAGCACCGGCGTCGATCGTCGTCATCGAGGACGCCCGTAGCGCCGACGAGGTGGAAGTTCCCGATCCCCACCGCGTCGCCTACGTCACGCAGACCACGCTTGCCGTCGACGAAGTGGCGGAGATCATCGACCGCCTGCGCACCCGCTTCCCCGCCATCGAAGGCCCCGCCCACGACGACATCTGCTATGCGACGCAGAACCGCCAGGATGCCGCTCGCGCGATGGCGCGTGAGTGTGACGTCGTGCTGGTGGTCGGGTCGGCGACGTCATCGAACTCCAAGCGACTCGTCGAGGTCGTCGAGCGCGATGGCTGCGCAGCCCACCTGCTCGACGACGACAGCCAGCTCGATCCGACCTGGGTCGCCGGCGCCGAGACGGTGGGGATCACCGCCGGCGCGTCGGCTCCCGAGACGATGGTGCATCGGGTGATCGCCGCGCTCGGCGCGCTCGGTCCGATCGAGGTTTCCGAGCGCGCCCAGCTCGTTGAGGACGTGCGCTTCGCGCTACCCGTGGAGGTGAGGTGATGGGCATCCCCGCCCGCCAGACGATGAAGGTCGGCTGGTACCTGTTCCGCAACCGCGTCGCCAAGCGGCAGCGGTTCGCGCTCGTCGTCGAGCTCGAGCCGCTCTTCGCCTGCAACCTCGCCTGCCCGGGCTGCGGCAAGATCCAGTACCCGACGAAGATCCTCCGTCAGCGGGTCTCTGTCGAGCAGGCCGTCGGCGCCGTCGAGGAATGCGGCGCGCCCGTGGTGTCGATCGCCGGTGGCGAGCCACTCTTGCACCCCGACATCGGCCGGATGGTGGCGGAGCTCGTCGCCAGGAAGCGGTTCGTCTACCTCTGCACGAACGCCGTACTGCTGCGACGCAAGCTCGACCTGTTCACGCCGTCGCCGTACTTCGCGTTCACGGTTCACGTCGACGGGCTGCGCGAGCGCCACGACGACGCCGTCGACCGGCCGGGAGTGTTCGACGAGGCGGTGGCGGCGATCCGCGAGGCGAAGGCGCGGGGGTTCCGGGTCACGACGAACTCGACGTTCTTCACGAACGACAGCCCGGAGACGGTGCGCAGTGTGCTCGACTTCCTCAACGACGACCTCGAAGTCGACTCGATGATGCTCTCTCCCGCCTATGCCTACGAGAAGGCGCCGGACCAGGAGCACTTCCTCGGTGTCGAGGCGACGCACCGGCTGTTCCAGGCCACGTTCGCCGAGGGTCGGCGCCGGCGCTGGCGGCTCAACCACAGCCCGCTGTTCCTCGACTTCCTCGAGGGCAAGGTGGACTACCAGTGCACCGCGTGGGGCATTCCGAGCTACTCCGTGTTCGGCTGGCAGCGCCCGTGCTACCTGATGTCCGACGGCTACACGGCCACGTACCGGGAGCTCGTCGAGACAACGGACTGGGACCGCTACGGCCGGGGCAAGGACCCTCGCTGCGCCAACTGCATGGCCCACTGCGGCTACGAACCCACCGCCGTCGTCGCCACCATGTCCTCCCTGCGGGAGTCCCTCCGCGCCCTGCGCGTCACCGCCTGATCCCGGCGTTCTTGTCAGCTCGGCCGACGGGCCCGTGTCGGTTCACACGACATGAACCGCATCGGGTCCGGCGCTGACTGCGCCGACGGCCACGAGGCGACCTCGGCCTCCGCGTCATCAGCCCATTCGATGGTGGCCAGCAGCAGCCGGACGTAGAGGTCGGTCGCCAGCCCGATGAGGTGCAGCCGATGCGGGAACGGTCCCCCGGTCGTCGAGTACTCCTCCACGAAGGACTGATCCTTCGCGAGGTCTGATCTGGCGGCGTCTCTGATGCGCGCGATGTTGTCCAGCAGCTGTGACTTCGACCCCTGGTCGGCGAAGAAGACCTTCACCATCGACTCGAACTCGATGCGGAAGATGCCTGCCGGATCACTCAGCCAATCCCGCAGCGCCTCGCGTCCGCGCTCGGTGATGGCGTACACGGTGCGCGGCCGGGCCCCGACTCCTTCGTCGCGCGTGCTCGCCAGCCCGAGCCGCACGAGGCGTTTCGGCTCCTCGTACACGCGGCTCTCGGCGCGCGGCCACCACAGTCGCATGCTGCGCTGCATCTGCTGCGCCAACTCGTAGGTCGACCAGTCGCGCAGCGCCAGCAGGCCGAGGATGGCGTAGGACGTCGTGGTCAGGTCGTCGCCTCTTGACACAGAACACTCCTATCAGGAGTATAGGGTTGATGGCAAGACACGGGGACGTGACACTCACGCTCGACCGTCCGCCCGACGCCGTGTTCGAGGCGATCGTCGACGTGCACTCGCTGCCGCGGTGGAACGAGCGCATCGTCGAGTTCGACGACGGACCTGACCGTTTGGAGCCGGGCGACGAGTGGGTCGTCGTGATGAGCGTGCTCGGCAACCGCTTCCGCAGCCGCTCGAAGGTGCTCGAGCTGGACCGTGCGCAGCGGCGGTTCGTCCATCGGTCGGCGCGGGAGGACGGCAACCCGACGTTCACGGTCTGGACGTGGGAGGTCGTGCCGGACGATGGCGGTTCTGCCGTCACGCTGCGCTGGGAGCTCAACCCGCGCACACCAACGCGCCACGTGATGGCCTTCATCCGCAGTCGCATGATCCCCGACGAGGCGCGGGCATCGATCCGCGAGTTGGCGCAGCGATGCTGACCACCAGGTTCACCGAGCTCGTCGGCTGCCAGGCACCGATCCAGCTCGCACCGATGGGCGCGAACTGCACGCCAGAGCTCCTCGCCGCCGTGGCCGAGGCCGGCGGCTTGGGGATGGTCGCGTTCCACCTGGCGCCGGCGAACGTCGTCGCCGCCGCCCTCGACACCATCACCGCCGAGGTCGCCGGACCGGTCGGCATGAACTTCCTCATCCCGTTCGTCGAGCGTGATGCCGTCGAGGTCGCGGCGAGCCGAGCGAAGCTCGTCGACTTCTACCACGGCGACGTCGATGCATCGCTGGTCGAGGTCGTCCACCAGGGCGGTGCGCTCGCCGGCTGGCAGATCGTGACCGTCGACGACGCGCGGGCGGCGGTCGACGCCGGCTGCGACGTCATCGTCGTCCGCGGGCTGGAGGGCGGCGGCCGCATGCACGGTGACCGCTCGCTGTGGCCGCTGCTGGCCGAGACGCTCGACGCCGTCGACGGCAGCGGTCTCGCCGTCCTCGCTGCGGGCGGGATCGCCACCGGTCGACTGCTGGCGGCCGCGATCGCCGCTGGAGCCGACGGCGTACGGATCGGGACGAGGTTGCTGGCGACGCACGAGTCCGGGGCCCATCCGGACTACAAGCGGGCCCTGGTCGAGGCGCCGGCCACCGAATCTGTGCTCACTGACTCGTTCGATGTCATGTGGCCCGACCCGAAGAGGACGAGCCGCGTGCTGCGCCGCTCACTCGACGCAGCTACGGCGTACCGCGGGGACGTCGTCGGTGAGATCGACATCGGCGGCGAGCTGCGGTCGCTGCCGCCCTTCCACGTTGCGCCACCCACTGCTGGCGCGCGAGGTCACATCGAGGCGATGCCGCACTATGCCGGCGAGTCCTGCGGCGCCATCGGCGCCATCGAACCGGCCGCAGCGATGATGAGGCGACTCGTCGCCGACGCCGAGGCACGGCTCGCCCGCTCGAGCGCGACCGTCAGCTGATCTCCCTCCTCAGGGTCGCCGTCGGCTCGAGTGGGATCGGGGCCTCGGCGATCACCTCGGTCTCCTGGCGGGTCGCCAGCCAGCACCCGGACACGACCAGCACGAAGCCGCCAACCGTGGCCCACGTGATCTCCTCGTCGAGCACGAGCGCACCGACGACCACCGCGACTGCGGGGTTGATGAACGTGATCAACGTCGCCCGGGCCGGCCCGATGGCGGCGATCAGACGGAAGAAGACGATGAACGCCAGCGCCGTGCACAGGAACGCCAGCGCCACGATCGAGAGCCACGCCTCTGCCGGCGGTGGCTCCTCCGGTCGGGTGAACCAGGCGATCGGCGCGTACACGAGGGCGACCGCCGTGAGGGACAGCGCGACCACCCCGAGGTCGGGCACCATCGCCAGTCGCCGCGCCGCGATGAACGGCGCGGTCGCATACCCGACGCAGACGAGGAGCACTTCGACGATGCTCCACCACGGCGCTTCTCCCCCGACGTCGGCGGCGACGAGCAGGGCGACACCGCTGAGCCCGACGGCGATCCCGAGCAGTCGCCGGGGCGCGAGGGCGTCACGATCGCCGAGGAAGTAGGCGACGACGGCGCCGATGATCGGCACGCAGGCGATGAGGAGCCCCGTCAGTCCTGAGGGCAGGTGCCGCTCGGCGTCGGTCAGCAGGAACCACGGAATAGCCATCTCCAGCGCAGCGAAGGCCAGAAGGGGCCGCCAATGTCGCAACGCCGGACGGATCGCGCCGGCCCGGGCGGCGATCAGCAGCAGCGGAACGGCGGCCAGGAACGTCCGCCCGAACACGACGATCGGCGGCGCCACGTGCTCGACGGCGACCTTGATGAAGAGGTAGGGAACGCCCCAGATGACGCCCATCAGCCCGAAGAGGAGCCAGCTGCGTCTCGTCAAGTGGGGTCACCAGGTCGCGTCATTGGGGGGTGGAGTGCCAGTTCGGCACGCCGGCGCCTCCAGGCGCTTCGGAGGAGCCAGCTACGTCTGTCAATGGGGGATCACCAGGTCGCGTCATTGGGGGTGGAGTGCCAGTTCGGCACGCCGGCGCCTCCAGGCGCTTCGGAGGAGCCAGCTGCGTCTCGTCAAGTGGGGTCACCAGGTCGCGTCATTGGGGGGTGGAGTGCCAGTTCGGCACGCCGGCGCCTCCAGGCGCTTCGGCGGCCGCATTGAGCACGGTGCTAGGTGAGGTCGTACGCCGATGGATGGCGCGGCTGGTAGATCATCATGTCGCCGCCCCCTGGGACAACGAAGATTGCGGTCAGCCCGAATCCGTCGTCGCGCACGTCCTGGGTGATCTCGACCCCGCGGTCGCGCAGGTCGGCGACGGTGGCCTCGATGTCGTCGCACATCAACGAGACCTGGTGGTGCTGGCCCAAGGCATGGTCGGTCGGGTGGACGCCCATCTCACTCGGCCCCGTCTTGAAGATCAGCCAGCCGCCGCCGGCGTCCACGGATGGCCAGTTCAGGACGTCCCGGAAGAACGTTCGGGCGCGGTCGGCATCATCGGCATAGACCAGCGTGTGAACAGCGGTGATCATGCCGGGACTCTACGACGGCTGCATGATGTGGCGAGGCGCCAGTAACTTGACGCCACCCATGGACTCGTCCTCGTCGACGTCCCCTCGGACCAAGGTCACGGTGCCCGAGATCGCCGCCATGAAGGCGGCCGGGACGAAGATCGCCATGCTCACGGCCTACGACGCGACGTTCGCCCGGCTCGTCGACGATGCCGGCGTGGACATGATCCTCGTCGGCGACTCCGCGGGGATGGTCATCGCCGGCGCGGGTACGACGCTCGCCGTCGACCTCGACGAGATGACGTACCACGTGCGGTCGGTGGCACGTGCCCAGCCGGCGGCGGTCGTCGTCGGTGACCTTCCGTTCGGCTCGTACCAGGTCGGGCCCGAGCAGGCGATCGAGAGCTCGGTGCGGTTGCTCAAGGCCGGAGCCGAGTGCGTGAAGTTGGAGGGCGGTACGTCGATGGAGCAGACGATCGCCGCGCTCGTGCGCGTTGACATCCCTGTCGTCGGCCACATCGGCCTGACGCCCCAGAGCGTCCACCGGATGGGCGGGCACCGGGTGCAGGGCCGCAACGCCGGCGTGGAGGCCGGCCAGCGGGATCGGCTGATGGACGACGCCCTCGCCGTCGAGCGGGCGGGCGCGTTCTCCGTCGTGATCGAGGGTGTGCCTCGATCGCTCGCCGCCGAGATGACGGCCAAGCTGACGATCCCGACGATCGGGATCGGTGCCGGCCCGGACTGCGACGGGCAGGTGCTCGTCCTGCACGACGTACTGGGTCTCTCGGACCAGCGGTTCAAGTTCGCCAAGCACTACGCCGACCTGCGCACCGCCACGATCACGGCCGCACGGGAGTACGTGGACGAAGTACGCCGCGGCGATTGGCCCGACGACGAGCACTCGTTCCACTGAACTCTTCACTGCGTTCCCCGGCCACGCAGGCCGCATGTGTCCGCTCGCTCGCTGGCGCTCGCTCGCTCGCACCTCGCGACGGGTTCGCCTGATGCAGCGCTTCGACCAACCGGCTGACGTGCGGGCGTGGTCGGACGCGGCGCGGGCGGGCGGTCAGGTCGTCGGGCTGGTGCCGACGATGGGCGCGCTCCACGACGGCCATGTCTCGCTGATCAAGCTGGCCAGCCAACGCTGCGACCAGGTCGCCGTGTCGATCTTCGTCAACCCGCTGCAGTTCAACCGCCCGGACGACTTCGAGACCTACCCACGCACGCTCGACGACGACCTCGCGACCTGCCGGGCGGTGGGGGTCGATGCGGTGTACGCGCCGACGCCGGCGACGATGTACCCGCGCCGGTTCCAGACCCACGTCGACCCAGGTCCCTTGGCAGAGACGATGGAGGGAGCCGCGCGACCAGGCCACTTCCGCGGTGTAACGACCGTCGTCACGAAGCTGTTGACGGCGGTCCGCCCAGACGTTGCGGTCTTCGGCGAGAAGGACTTCCAGCAGCTGACGATCATCCGTCGGATGGTGGAGGACCTTGACCTGGGACTCGAGATCGTGGCCGCACCGACGGTGCGCGAGCCCGACGGTCTGGCGATGTCGAGCCGCAACACCCGCCTGTCACCAGACGACCGAATCGCTGCACGATGTGTCCCGGCGGCGCTCGAAGCGGTGGCCGATGCCGCCGCCGGCGGGGAGCGGGAGGTCGAGCAGTTGCTCGGCGCGGCGCGCGACGTGATCGGCGGCGAGCCCCGAGCGCGGCTCGACTACGTCAGCATCTTCGATCCGGAGACGCTCGAGCCGCTGGAGCGTCTCGACCAACCGGCCCGCGCCGCAATAGCCGTGTGGTTCGGCGACGTGCGGTTGATCGACAACCGAGCGTTGTGACCGTTCTGTCCGTAGGAACGTCCTCACAACGATCGATTCCTACGGACAGAACGGGGAAGGCGGTCGATCAGTCGATGTGGACGTGGATCGTCTGGTTGTCGGTGAACGTCGAGTCGCTCGGGAAGTAGTCCGTCCAGACGTCGCCGTCCTGGATGAACTGGAATCTGTACTGGCGGGCGGTGCCGCAGCCGAACGTCAGGTTGAAGTCCTCGACAATCTCGTCGCCGGCGTCGACGGACCGCGTACTCGAGCCGAGGGTCCGCCACGTGCCGTAGCGGATCTTGACCTGGCTGTCGGACCAGTCGACTTGGGCGTCCTCGTCGGTGACGTTGTGGATCTCGACGTTCACGGTGCAGCCGGCCGAAGCCGTCTGCGCGCCGACGCCGACCAGGGTGCCCGCGAGGGCGAGGGTGCCTGCGGCGACGTAACGGAACATGGACATGGTGAAGGCTCCTTGGGTGCTCGTGCCGCCGGGTCGCCGGCACGTTGGAGCGGCATCCAAATGGAGGGCTGTTAGCGGGGCGCTAGCGATGCTCCGTCAGACGAACGTCCGAGGTCACGGAACGTCTGCCGGTCTGCTAGGACGGGTCCATGACCGAGACCGCGACCACCTTCGACAAGCTGTACATCAGCGGCGCCTGGACGTCGCCGGAGTCGTCGGAGACCATCGACGTCATCGACTCGGTGACCGAGGAGGTGATGGCGACCGTCCCGGCCGGGACGGCGGCGGACGTGGACGGAGCAGTCGCCGCCGCCAAAGCCGCCTTCGAGACGTGGTCGAGCACCCCGGCCGAGGAGCGAGCCAAGTACCTCAGCCGGATCGGCGACGCCCTGGCCGGCCGGATGGACGAGATCGCCACGACGATCTCGAAGGAGACCGGGATGGCGAAGTGGCTGTCCCAGCTCGTGCAGGTCGGGCTGCCGATCAACAGCTTCAAGTCCGCCGCCGCGCTGGCGGAGAGCTACGTGTTCGAGGAGCAGATCGGCAACTCGCTCGTGGTCCGCGAGCCGATCGGTGTCGTCGGCTGCATCACGCCGTGGAACTACCCGCTGCACCAGATCGCCGCGAAGGCCGCGTACGCGATGGCTGCCGGCTGCACGGTGGTGCTCAAGCCGAGCGAGGTCGCGCCGATCGACGCCTTCATCCTCGCCCAGATCGTCGACGAGGTCGGGCTGCCGGCCGGCGTCTTCAACCTCGTGTCGGGGTACGGGCCGGCCGTCGGTGAGGCGATCGCCCAGCACCCCGACGTCGACATGGTCTCCTTCACCGGCTCGACGCGCGCCGGCAAGCGCGTCGCCCAACTCGGCGCAGAGACCGTGAAGAAGGTCGCCCTCGAGCTCGGCGGCAAGTCCGCGAACGTGCTGCTCGACGACCTCGACACCGAGGCCTTCGCCAAGGCCGTCGGTGACGGCGTGCAGAAGGCGTTCCTCAACTCCGGCCAGACGTGTTCGGCGCTGACTCGCATGCTCGTTCCTCGAGATCGCCTCGAGGAGGCCGAGCAGGCTGCCGCCAAGGCCGTCGAGGGCGTCAAGGTCGGTGATCCGTTCGCCGACGGCACGCACTTGGGGCCGCTCGCCTCGGCGGCCCAGCAGGAGCGAGTCAAGGGCTACATCGAGAAGGGGATCGACGAGGGCGCCAAGCTCGTCGCCGGAGGACCCGGTGCACCCGAGGGTCTCGAGACCGGGTACTACGTCAAGCCGACGGTGTTCTCCGACGTGCGACCGGACATGACGATCGCCCAGGAGGAGATCTTCGGGCCCGTGCTGTCGATCCTGCCCTACGACGACGAGGACGACGCCGTGGCCATCGCCAACGGGGTGGTGTACGGGCTGGCCGGCGGCGTCTGGTCGGGCGACAAGGACCACGCCGTCCAGGTGGCCCGCCGTCTGCGCACCGGCCAGGTCGAAGTCAACGGCGGGGCGTTCAACCCGAACGCGCCGTTCGGCGGGTACAAGCAGTCCGGCATCGGGCGCGAGTACGGCCAGCACGGCTTCGAGGAGTTCCTCGAGGTCAAGAGCCTGCAACTCTGAACGAGTACGCCGACCTGTTCCGGCTCGACGGGCGCACGGCGCTGGTGGTCGGGGCCGGGCGCGGGATCGGCGCGGCCGCCGCCGCCGGCCTGGCAGCGTTCGGGGCGCGGGTCGTGTGCGCCGACACGGACGCCGCCGCAGCGGCCGCAGTCGCAGACGCGATCGGCGGAGAGGCGACGGCGCTCAGCCTGGATCTGCTCGATCCGGCTTCCATCACGGACGCGTGCGACCAGATCGGCGCACCGGACGTCCTCGTCACAACGCCGTCCGTCAACGTCCGCAAGCCGATCATCGACTACTCAGACGAGGAGCTCGATCGGGTCGTCGACCTCAACCTGAAGGGGACGTTCCGGCTGTGCCGTTGCTTCGGGCGGGCGATGGCAGGAGCCGGGCGGGGCTCGATGATCGGGTTCGCCTCGATCCGCTCCCGCACCACCGAGCCCGGTCAGGGCGCGTACGCGGCGACCAAGGCGGCAACCGTGCTGTTGTTCAGCACGCTGGCTGCCGAGCTCGGTCCGCAGGGCGTCCGGGCGAACACGATCGCGCCCGGGGTCGTCGACACGCCGCTCACCGCACAGATCAAGGCTCACCCCGACTGGTACCAGGCCTACGCCGACAAGTCGATCCTCAAGCGATGGGCGCAGCCCTCGGAGATGGTCGGCGCCGTGATCTACCTTGCGTCCGATGCCAGCAGCTACGTCACCGGGACGACGATCTACGTCGATGGTGGCTGGACGGCCGCTGACGGACGTTTCGACCCACCGACCTGAGTTTCGCTTCGCAACCAGAGGTTGCTCAGCGATCTCGATGGGCCGGCCTCCGGCCGGCACCCAACTTGCAGGCGATCGACCGGCAGAGCCGGATCGATCGCCAAGCGGGGGGCTCCGGCCAAGCCTCTGCCCCCCGCAACCCCCCGCCAAGTCGAGCGTCGATGAGGTCAGCCCGTGAGCGACCTCGACGAGACCGGGCTGATCGCGTTCACGCAGGAGCTCGTGCGCATCCCGAGCGTCCACGACCCCGCCCGCGGGCTGGACGAGCAGCCGGCGGCGGACCTCGTGGCGGCGCAATTGAGGGCATTCGGCTGGGAGCCGGAGATCGACGTCGTGGCGCCGGGCCGCCCCAACGTCATCGCCACGCTCGACGGCGGCGGCGGCGATGGTCCGACGCTCATGTTCGAGGGCCACACCGACGTCGTGACCGAAGGTGACGGATGGACCGTCGACCCGTTCGGCGGCGAGGTCCGCGACGGTCGCCTGTGGGGACGGGGCGCCGCCGACATGAAGGGCGGTCTGGCGGCGATGCTCTTCGCCACGCACGCCCTGGCATCACGCGGGCCATTTCCCGGCCGTGTCGTGCTGGCCGCCCTCGTCGACGAGGAAGGCATGATGCTCGGCGCCAAGGATCTCGTCGCCCGTGGCCGCCTCGACGGCGTCGACGGCGTCATCTGTTGCGAGCCAGAGGGCGGTGAGATCTGCCACGTCGCCAAGGGCGCCTTGCGCCTGCGTTTCGACCTGCACGGCAAGATGGCCCACGGGGCCATGCCGTTCGAGGGACGCAACCCGAACCGCGGCGTCGCGGCAGCGATCGGGGCGCTGGCTGACCTCGAGCGCGACCTGCAGACGCGCCACGACACGCACCCACACCTGGGACAGGTGTGGATCACGCCGACCGTGCTGGCCGCCGGGAGCGCCGGCCAGATGAACGTGATGCCGGCCAGCGCCTCCATGTGGATCGATGTCCGCACGATTCCCGGCGTGGACCACGACGACCTCGTCGACGAGGTGCTCACGCTCGTCGCTGCGGCTGCCGGCGACCACGACATCACGGCTGACGTCACCGTCATCGACGATCGCCCGGCCGTCGCCACGGCACCGGACGACCCGCTCGTGCGGGCGGTGTGGGACGCCCACGCCGCAGTAGCGGGCGACCCTCATCTCGGCGGCGTGCCCGGAGCCACCGACGGGACCGTCATCACGTCGCGCACCGGGGTCCCGTCCGTCGTCTACGGCCCCGGCGGCAAGTGGATCGCTCATCAGGCCGACGAGTTCGTCGAGCTCGAGGATCTCGTCACGCACGCCAGGGTCTACGTCGAAGCCGCCGATCGCTTCCTGCGGCGTGCGTCGTGAGGATCGGGCGCCGCAACGACCTCACCGACGTCGCCGGCTTCAAGGTCGGCCACTACCAACGCACCGGGCGTGGCTGGCTGACCGGGACCACCGTGGTGTTGCCGCCGCCCGAGACCGTGGGTGGTGTCGACGTGCGAGGTGGTGGACCGGGCACGCGTGAGACCGACCCACTGCATCCGCTCAACATGGTGAACGAGGTCGACGGCGTTTGCCTGACTGGAGGCAGCGCGTATGGCTTGGACGCGGCAGGCGGCGTGATGGCCTGGCTGGAGCAGCGTGGGCGCGGGTTCCGGATCGGAGTGCAGCCACACCACGTCGTGCCGATCGTCCCAGCGGCGGTCGTCTTCGACCTCGGCGCCGGTGGCGTGTTCCGCAATCGGCCGGGCGCCGAGTTCGGGCGGCGGGCCGCCGCAGCCGCGCGGTCCCGGACCGTCCGCCAAGGCACGGTTGGTGCAGGCACGGGTGCGCACGCAGCGGCGCTGAAGGGCGGCGTCGGTTCGGCCAGCGTCGTCACCCCCGACGGCATCACCGTGGCGGCCCTCGTCGTCGTCAACTGCGGAGGCAGTCCAGTGGAGCCGACGACCGGGCTCCTGTGGGGGGCGCGCTACGGGATCGGTGACGAGTTCGGCGAGCTACGACGGCCGAATCGCCGGGACGTCGCCGCGTTCCAGCGGCTGAAGTTCGCGCCACCGACGCTGAACACGACGCTGGCTGTGGTCGCGACGGATGCCCGGCTGACGAAGGCCGAGTGCACACGGCTCGCTGGTGCAGGACACGACGGCATGGCCCGTGCGATCAGCCCGATCCACACCTACACCGACGGCGACGTGTGCTTCACCCTGGCGAGCGGCGCGCGCGAGCTGCCCGACGCGCCGACGGACGGGTTCATCCGCCCCGCCCAGGGCCGCTTCATGCAGCTGGCCACCGTCATCTCGGCCGCCGCCGACACCGTCGCCAGAGCGGTCGTCCACGCCGTGGTCCGAGCAACGTCGGCGGGCTCGATGCCCAGCTATCGCGACCAGCTGCCGTCGGCGTTCGCTCAGGCCGGCAGGCGCGGGACGGCCTCGAGCAGCGCTCGCGTGTAGGGGTGCGTCGGCGCGCTGAAAACTGACTCGGTCGCGCCTTGCTCCACCGCTTGGCCGTCACGCAGGACGAGGACGTCGTCGCAGAGGTAGCGCACGACGCCGAGGTCGTGGGACACCAGGATCAGGCTCAGCCGGTAGTCGACGGCGAGCTGCTGCAGCAGGTCGAGGATCTGCACCCGCACGGAGACGTCGAGCGAGCTGACCGGCTCGTCGGCCACGAGCAGTGTGGGCCGAGGAGCGATCGCCCGTGCGATGGCGATGCGCTGCTGCTGGCCGCCGGAGAACTCGTGCGGGTAGCGCCGCCTCCACTCGGGATCGAGCCCGACCGCCGTGAGCACCTCGGTGATCCGCGCGTCGTGGTCGCCCGGCACGTCGAGGCAGACGAGCGGCTCACGCACGATCGACGCGACGGTCATGCGTGGATCGAGCGACGACAGCGGGTCCTGCAGGACGACCTGGGCCTCTCGCCGGAACCAGCGCAGCGACCTCGGACGGCCCGGCACGATCGGCCGGCCGCGGTAGTGGACCGTGCCGTCCGTCGCGCGATCCAGACCGAGCAGGATGCGCACGAGCGTCGACTTGCC
Source organism: uncultured Acidimicrobiia bacterium (assembly GCA_963774125.1). Lineage (GTDB taxonomy): Bacteria > Actinomycetota > Acidimicrobiia > Acidimicrobiales > Ilumatobacteraceae > JALZMG01. Next base: position 302,415 of record CAVZDR010000004.1, on the reverse strand, counting down.
CGATCCCGACTCTCCGACGATGCCGAGGCTGCCGCCCTCCGCCAGCTCGAGATCGACGCCGTCGAGCGCCCGCCGCACCTGCCGCGGCTCGGAGAGCGCGCGACGCGGCAACTGGTAGTAGCGCCGCAGCCCGGACGCCGCGAGCAACGGGCTCATCGCCTCATCGCTCATCGCCCGGCCTCCAGGTGCGTGACGCGCGCGGCGGCGAGGAGCTCGCGTGTGTAGTCGTGCGCCGGCTCCCCCATCACCGTGTCCACGGTGGCCCGCTCGACGATGCGGCCCGCCCGCATCACGATCACGTGCTCGGCGACCGTTGACACCAACGCCACGTCGTGACTGATGAACACGAGCGCCGTGCCGTCCTGCTCGACCAGCTGGCGCAGCAGCTGCATGATCTCGGCCTGCACCGTGACATCGAGCGCGGTCGTCGGTTCGTCGGCGATCACGAGCGCCGGCTTGCACGCCAAGGCCATGGCGATGCCGACGCGCTGCCGCTGCCCGCCGGACAGTTGGTGGGGATAGGCGCGAGCGATCCGTGCCGGATCCGGCAAGCCGACCCGGGCGCACCACTCCTCCGCCACCACCGCCGCGCCTCGCCGCCCGAGCCCGCGATGGATGCGCAACGGCTCCGAGATCTGGCGCCCGACGCGCATCGTGGGGTTGAGCGCCGTGCGTGGATCCTGGAACACCATCGACATCTCGGCCCCTCGCAAGTCGACGAGCGAACGTTCCGGCTGTCCGAGTAGTTCCTGACCGTTGAGACGAATCCGACCAGCGATCGTGGCGGAGTCCGGCGCGAGCCCCATGACCGACAGCGCGGTGAGCGTCTTGCCCGAACCGGACTCGCCGATCACACCGAGCCGCCGACCGTGCTCGAGCGCGAAGGAGACGCCGTCGACGACGCGGCGCCCGCCGATGTCGATGCACAGCCCGTCGACCTCCAACAGGGCCGTCACCGCACCACGCTCCTCGACGCCAACGGAACCGGCCCCTCGAGCTGGTCGGCGACACCGCTCATCTCCGGCGACCCGGTCGCGGCCCGCCCGCGCAGGCGGGGATCGACGGCATCCCGCAACGCGTCGCCGAGCAAGTTGAAGCCGAGCGTCGCCATCACGACGGCGATGCCCGGGAACACCAGCGGTGCAGGGTGCACCGTGACGGTCCGCTGCAGCTCGTCGATCATCCGCCCCCACGACGGTGTGGAGGCCGGCGTCAGCCCGAGGTAGCTGAGGGCGGCCTCGGCAAGCACGGCCAGCGCGGCGATCAGCGACACCTGCACGATCACCGTGGACGCGATGTTCGGGATGACGTGCCGCCACACCGTCCGCCACGTCGACGACCCACATGCGGCAGCAGTGACGATGTAGTCCTGCGTCAGCACTCGTGACACCTCGGCGCGGACGACTCGCGCCAGTACGACCCCCGAGCCGAGCCCGATGGCCAAGGAGACGGTCCACACCGAACCTCCCAGGGCGGCGACGAACACGAGCGCCAGCAGCAGCGTCGGGATGGCGATCAGGACGTCGATGAGGTAGGCGAGCGACTCTCCCACGAGACGCGGCAGAACCGCACTCGCGGTGCCGAGGGTGAGTCCCACGACGGCCGCCAGCAGCGCCGAGGCGAGCGCGACGAACAGCGTCGTGCGGGCGCCGACCAGCACCTGTGACAGCAGGTCCTTGCCGCCTCCGTCGGTGCCGAACAGATGGCTCCACGAGATCGGCAGCCACCGTTCGGAGGGCCGCACCGCGGACGGGTCGTACGGCGTCCAGACCAGCGAGACCAGTGCGGCGACGACGATCACTGACACACAGATGATGGCGAGGCGACCGGTCCAGGAGCCCCACACCATTTTCATGGCTGGACTCGCAGGCGTGGGTCGAGCAGGCGATGGGCCACGTCGACGAGGAACCCGATGACGAGCACGACGACGGCGATCAGCACGATCGTGCCCTGCACCTTCTCGAGGTCCCGCGACCCGACGTCGCGCACGAGCATCTGCCCGACGCCCGGCAACGTGAAGACCCGCTCGATCACGACGATCCCAGCGATGAGGCTGGCCACCTGCACGCCGAGGATGGACACGATCGGCAAGGACGCGTTGCGCAGCCCGTGCCGCCACAGCGCCTGCGTCCTCGTCAAGCCCTTCGCCCGGGCCGTGCGGATGTACTCCTGGTGCAGTACGTCGAGCGTCGCCGAGCGCACGAAGCGGAACAGGATCGCTGATTGGGCGAGGGCCAGGGTGATCGTCGGCAACACGAGCGCGCGTGCGGCCTCCACCGGATCATCCCAGCCGCTACGAGGAAAGCCCTGTGCCGGGAAGATCTGGCGCTGGACGGCGAACAGGATGATCAGCATCAGGCCCACCCAGAACGACGGCAGGGCGATGCCGAGCTGGCTGACCGCCGACAGCGCCACGCCGTCGGGTTTGCGGTGGCGGGCGCCCGCCACGACACCGAGCGGCACGGCGACGATCACCGACAGGATCGTCGACGCGAGCACGAGCGGAGCCGTGACCATCAGCTTCTCACCGAGCTCGCTGGTCACCGTCTCACCGCTCAGCGCCGACGTGCCGAAGTCGCCGGCCAGCGCCCCGCCCAGCCACTCGAAGTACTGCGCGACGAGCGGCCGGTCCAGGCCGAGCTCCTGGCGGATCGCCTCGATGCGGTCCGGCGTTGCTTCCGTCCCGCCGACGACGAGGGCGAGGTCGCCCGGCAGCAGCCGCAGCAGGAGGAAGACGATGATCGTCGTGACGAAGCAGGCGACGATCAGCAGCACCAGGCGGCGCAACACGTAGAGCGCCATGTGGGTTTGCGTTATCCGCCCACCGTGATGCCAGACGCGTCGAAGCGCGACGCAGTGTCGTCGGTCGGATAGCCGCTGACGTCAAGCGTCGATGCGGTCAGGTCCGAGGCGAGCAGCAGCCAGTCGACAGGTGCGTCCTCCGAGATCTGCCGGGCTGCCTCCCTGAGCAGCTCGACGGACTCCAGCGGATCGAGCGTCGTCTTTGCATCCTCGATGAGCTCCTGGACCTCCGACGAGTCGTACTGCCAGTAGTAGTCCGGGTTGGCGTAGTTGGCGATGTCCCGCGGCTCGGCGTGCAGCACGACGGTCATGTCGTAGTCCTTGTTCGTGAAGACCTGCTCGAGCCACACGGAGAACTCGACCGTCTCGACGGTGACCTCGAGGCCGACGTCCGAGAGTTGCGATGCGACGTACTCGGCAACGTTGAGCGGGTAGATGTTCGGGTAGGCGAGCGTCAGCTCGGTTCCCTCTGCGCCAGCGTCCTCGATCGCTTCTCGCGCCGCCTCTGGGTCGTACGGGGCCACGTCGGTCAGGTCCTCGTACCACGGATCCGAGGGCGGAACCGGTCCGCCGATGACCGTGCCGAAGCCGTTGAACAGCTGCTTGACGCCCTCCTTGTCGATGGCCTGGCGGATCGCCCTGCGGACGCTCTCGTCGGTGAACGGTTCGCGCTCGTTGTTGAAGCCGAGCGTGAACTCGCCGTTCGTCGAGCCCTCGTTGACCACGAACTCGGGGTTCTCCTGGAGTGGGCCGACCAGATCGCTGTTGACGCCGGTCAGGATGTCGACGTCACCCGTCGTCAACGCGTTGACCGCGGCGTTCGGATCGGTGAAGTAGAGGAAGGTCACGCCACTGATCGCCGGGGCGTCGCCCCGATACGCGTCGTTGCGGGTGAGCGTGATCGATGAGCCGACGTTCCACGCCTCGAGGCGGAACGGACCCGTGCCGTCGGCACTGTTCTCCAGTCCCGTGGCGTTGGCAGGCAGGACGGCTCCGCCGCGCCGGGTCAGGGTGTACAGGAGACCGTTGTCCGGCTCCGTCAGCGTGATCACCACGGTCCGCTCGTCGGGCGCCTCGACCGTGTCGATCGACGCCAATCGCTCCGCCTGGTTGGCGCCCTCGGCCCGCTGCGCGTCGAGTGACCACACGACGTCGGCGGCTGTCAGCGGTGCCCCGCTGTGGAACGTCACGCCCTCGGGGATGGTGAACGTGTACGTCAGCCCGTCGTCGGAGATCTCGGGCAGGTCGGTCAGCCCGCCTTCGACGTCACCTTCTGCGGTCGCCGTCAGCAACGTCTCGTACACGTTGTCCAGCAAGACCTGGTCGAGGGCGGCACCGGCCTGGGTGATGAGGTTGAGGCTGGTCGGTTCGAGCACGGCGCCGACGACGACTTCGCTGTCGCTGGCACCGGCGGAACCCGTCGTCACGGGTACCCCGGCCGCCGTGCCCGTCGGTCCCGTATTCACGGTGACGACGGTGCCGGAGCCCCCGTCGTCGTCGCCACATCCTGCGGCGAGCAGTGCGGCGAGCAGGAGGACGCTGACCCACGGGCGGCGTGGCACCATGAGGCCGACCGTACTCGGCGGGTTATGTCGGACCCCACTGGGGTAGGCGCGTGCGCATGAAGAAACTCCTGCTCGCGATGGGCATCGGTGCTGGACTTGCTTGGTTGTTCGACCCCGACGCCGGGTCTCGGCGCCGTGACATGGTGCGCCAGAAGCTCGATGAGAAGGGGCTCACCGGGCCCAAGGCTGCCCCGCCGGCAAGCCGCCCATCGGCTTCGTACGACCCGACGTATGACGAGACATTGAGCCGCGACGTCGTCCCACCGTCGGTGGCGTCGGTCCAGTGAGAACCCCAGCGCTCAGCGAGCTGACCGAAACCGTCGGTGACGTCGTCTCGACGGGCACCAGCGTGCTCGGTGAGCTCGCCGGGAGCGCTGCCGGGCTCGTGGCCGACGTGCCCGAGCGGGTTGCCGAGCTGACACGGACGCGCCCCGCCTCCCCGGCGCAAGTCGCCCTGGGTGCTCGCCATCGTCGTCGCCGCGGCGGCGGCAGCCGTCGTCTGGTGGTTGCGTCGCGACCGCTCGTCTGCCGCCGAGGGTGAAGAGATGTATCCGGCGGCTCCCGCCGAAGACGGCGCCCCGCCCATGGCTGGCGCCTGAGCGCCTCCGACCGCGGACCTGGGGCGCTCTGGGAGCGCTCCGCCGAGATGTCCCCTTCTGGGGGACATGTGACGGTCGTTGGACTGGCGAGGATGGGGTCGTGCAGGGTGGCGGGCAGGTCCACTGGTCGGCTCAGTTGCGCCAGCTCCTCAGCTGGACCGGTGTCCGTGGGTCGCTCCACGACCCGCAGGCGAACTGAGATCGAATTGAGTCGCTGCCGACGGTGCGTCAGACTCCGCCGGTGAGCTCGAACCAATCACGGGATCAGGTCGTCAGCCTGGGGTTCCCTCCGTCATCGCGATTCCTCTCCGCGGCCCGCCTCGTCGCCACGTCGCTCGGGGCGGATGCCGGGCTCACGGTTGATGACCTCGACGATCTCCGGCTCGGTGTGAACGAGCTCGTGACAACGCTCGTGGACACCGCCGACGGCGCTTCGCGGATCGCGCTGGAGTACGTCACCGAGGACAGCTCGATCACGGTCTCCGGTCGCGTCGACGGGCCGACCCACGATCTCGAGCCCGACGAGCTGAGTGTGCGCATCCTCGCCGCCGTCGCCGACCACTACGAGCTCGGACCGTCATCATTCGTGCTGACCAAGCGGTCGACGCTGCGTGAGCACGCCTGAGCAGCCACTCGCCGCCGGCGAAGGCGCGGCCCCGGCGCGCGCCGACGAGGCGGCACTCTTCGCCGAGTTCAAGCGCACTCGAGATCGGCGCGTACGCAACGAGCTCGTGGAGCGGCACATGGGACTCGCCGCACACGTCGCCCGCCGTTTCGGCCGGCGCGGGCCGGCGGCCGACGACCTGCGCCAGGTCGCCTTCCTCGCCCTCGTCAAAGCGGTCGATCGGTTCGATCCCGACCGCAACGTCGCCTTCTCGACGTTCGCCGGGCGCACGATCGAGGGCGAGATCAAGCGCCACTTCCGCGACCACACCTGGACGGTGCGCGTGCCGCGGTCCGCCAAGGAGACCCACCTGCTGATCCGGCGGGCGACGGATGAGCTGACGCAGAAGCTCGGACGATCACCGACCGTGCCGCAGCTGGCCGAGCACCTTGGCCTGACCATGGACGACGTGATCGAAGGTCTTGGCCGCCGGCTCCGCGTACACGACGACCAGCCTCGATGCACCGACCGGGTCGGCGACGGAGGGTCCCCGGCAGATCGGCGAGGAGGACGCCGAGTTCGGTCACGTCGCCGACCTCGACATGGTCGAAGAGCTCCTGGGCCGTCTGCCGCCGCGGGAGCAGGACATCGTCCGGCTGCGCTTCTACGAAGAGCTGAGCCAGAGCGAGATCGCCGAACGCGTCGGCATCTCGCAGATGCACGTTTCGCGATTGCTGCGGCGCAGCTTCGAGCAGATGCGCCAGCAGGCTGGACGCGCCCTAAGACGGGCTGGTCAGCGCTCTCGGGGTGTCAGCTGGTAGGTGGCCGCGGCGACTGCTGCCTGCGCACGGTTGTGCACGTCCAGCTTGGCGTAGAGCCGCTTCACGTACGTCTTGATCGTCTCGATCGAGAGGTACAGCTCGTCGGCGATCTCCGCGTTCGTCAGTCCCCGAGCGATGAGCGCGAGCACCTCGGCCTCGCGATCCGAGAGCTCGACGGCGCGGGCGCTCGGGCGTGGTGCCAGGGCAGCGTCGAAACCGACCTGCTCGCCCGAGGCAACGCGCTCGATCGCGTCGACCAGCGCGTCGGCGGACCGGGTCTTCAGGACGACACCCGAGACGCCGATCTGCTGTGCCGCGCGGACGAACTCGGGTGCGGCATCCCACGTGTACAGCACGACGTGGTGAGCACGTCCTGTGGCAACCATCTCGGCAGCGCGTGACAGCGTGTGCCGGCGCCCGGCAAAGGAGTCGAACAGCGCAACGTCCGCAGTAACGTCGCCCGAGCCCACCTCCTCGTTGTCCGTGGCCAGCTCGACGACGTGGACACGGTCGTCGTAGGGCGCCAGCATCGCCGCGACGCCGCGGACGACGATCTCGTAGTCGTTCACGATGCCGACGGTGACGGCCCGGGGTGGAGCATCGCCATTGCGGGTCAGCAAACGGTCGGTCATCGAAGGTTGGTCCGTCATGGCGTCGATCGTCCAGTCGATCGTCCATCGGGGCGGTGACGACGACACCTCACGACGAGCCAATCCCCTTCCTGGCAGATTGCGGCCTCGTCGCAGAGGCGGCGAACGATGCCGAGTCCCCGTCCCGACATCTCCTGCGGGGATGGGACCCGCCACGCGTCGACTGGAGGAATGGAGGTGACGGAGCCAGGATTGGACACCTCGATCTCGATCGTCTCACTCAGCTCGACGAGTACCGCGACAGGATCATCGGACGATCGGTGCACGATGGCGTTCGTCACCAGCTCACTGGTGACCAGCTCGAGATCGTCGATCACGGTGGACGGAACGTTGCGCCGCGCCAGGAACACGGTCAGAGCACGGCGTACGGCGGCGACATCATCGATGCTGTTCGCCTCGAGCGCCATTGACAGATCGACGCCCGGTGAAGCAACGCCCAACACGTCGCCATCGGTATCCGCCATCATGGGATTGGGTGTTCCCGGCGGCTCGCCCCCGCAAACGGCAGCGCTGGTCACCGGGTTCCTCCTCGTCACTTCCGTGGTACAAGCACGCAATGGCTCGACGCGCGGTGAATCGCTGATGAATCGCTGGTTGCAGCGCCTGGATGCGTTCCAGCAGCGGCACCGCTGGCTGGGGCTACCGATCGCCGTCAACAAGCGCTTCGGCGAGCACGACGGGACGCGTTTGGCCGCCGTGGTCTCCTATTACTCGTTCTTCAGCGTCTTCCCGCTCCTGCTCGTGTTCGTGACCGTGCTCGGCATCGTCCTGGACGGGGACCCGGAGCTGCGCCAAGAGCTGCTGGACAGTGCGCTCGCCCAGATCCCGCTGATCGGTAGCCAGCTGGCAGCCGAGCAGTCACCCCTGCAGGGCAACGTGCTGGCGCTCGTCATCGGGGTTGTCACGGCGCTGTGGGCGGGAATGGGCGCGATCGGTGCCCTTCAGCAGGGGCTCGACGAGCTGGGCGACGTTCCCGCGCTTCGCTCGCCCGAACTTCGCCATGAAGCGGGTCAGGGCAGTCGCCTTCCTCGTTGCGTTCGGCGCAGGCATCGTCACGTCGGTGGTGCTCGGCAACCTCGTGTCGCTGTTCGACACGGGTTCGTTCGCCGGTGCCCTCGGCCTCGTGGCCACATTCCTCGTCAACCTGTCGCTGATGGTGGTGATGTTCAAGCTGCTACCGGCACGTCGCCTGCCGATTCGCGAGCTGTTGCCGGGTGCGGTGGTGGCCGCCGTCGGACTCGTGCTGCTGCAGCAGCTCGGGAGCTGGGTCGTCCGGCACTTCATCGCGGGTGCCAGCGACACGTACGGCACATTCGCCGTCGTCATCGCCCTGCTCAGCTGGTTCCACCTCGTGAGCCGGATCGTCCTGCTGTCGGCCGAGCTCAACGTCGTGCTCGCCCACGACCTGTCACCGCGCAGCTTGATCGGATCGTCCGAGCCGACAGATGGCGACCGGCGCACGATCCTGCTCGACGTGCAGCGGATCCAGCGTGACCCGCGCATGGGCTACGCCGTCGCTGTCGGCGAGGACGTGGGGACGGACGAGGAGCCGCTCGGCGTGGGGACTGGGCAGGAGCACTGAGCGCCAGGCAGGTGAGGCGGAGCGCAGCGGAGGCGGCGAGCTCGGTAGGTGAGGCGAGCAACTTGCTTGCGAGCCGAGCCTGAACGTTTCAGCTCGAGACGTCGAGGTAGCCGGCGAGGCCGCTGATCTCGAGGAGGCGCTGCACGGCGGCGCTCGGGGATCGCAGCCGCAACGTGGAGCCCGTCTCGGCCCGGGCCTGGTGGGCCTGCACCAGGACACGCAGCCCCGAGGAGTCGATGAACGTGACGGCAGCGAGGTCCACCACCTCGATGCTCCGGTCCTTTTCCAGCCGTTCGGCCAGCTCAGGTGCGGTGTAGCTGTCGATCTCCCCCTCGAGCACGAGCGCTCCGTCGATGTCGACGGCGACGTCGAGTCGCGGATCCTCCGTGGACATGACGGCAGGTTACCGTTCGGTCACGACGGTCGCCCCAGCATCACCACCGTGACCGTCTGTCGCCGATGCGAGCGATCGAGCGCCAGCGAGAGAGCGGTCCCACCGGCGTGGCCGGGGAACGCGGAACACGTCTTCTACCCTTCGCTCGATGAGCGACGGAGCCGGCGGCAGCGTGTTGCGGGTGGTGCAGCTGAACGCTGGCTCGCTGATCGAGCCGGACTGGACCGACCGCCGGCACGAGATCGTCGCCTGGCTCGAGCGCCTGCGTGCCGACGTCGTGTGCCTGGAGGAGATCTGGCAGGACGACAAGTCGCCGAACACTGCCGAGTGGATCGCCGCCCACACCGCCGATCTCGGGTACCACTGCGCCTTCGGTGGTGCGCCGTTCGCCGCCGACGTCTGGCCTGACCGCTCGCTGCGGTTCGGCTCAGCGGTCCTGTCCAGATGGCCCATCGATGACTTCACCCATCACGCGCTGCCGATCGCGCCGGGCGGCGAGCGCGTTCGTCCAAGGCGTGCCGTGGGAGTTGGTGCACGCCCGCACGGCCGGGCTCGACGTGTTCGCCTGTCACCTCGCCGCAGCGCCAACAGACGGCGTCCACCGGCGCCTCCAGGTCCTTGCGATCGATGATCTGATCCGTGAAGCCCGAGGCGATCGCGACACGATCTCGATGGTCGGCCCACGTCGCTTGCTCGAGGACATGCCGGTGATCCTGTGCGGTGACTTCAACGCGGAACCCGACAGCGACGAGGTCCGCTTCCTCTGCTCGTTGGCGCCGCTCGAGGGCCGAGCCACGTACTACCAGGACGCGTGGCGCGCTGTCGGTGAGGGCCCGGGCCTGACGCAGGACTGGCGTACCAATGACATCGCCGCGTCGATGAACGTGCACCCGAAGCGCATCGACTACGTGTTCGTCGGCGACACGTTCCGGCGGCGTGACGGCGCTGGACGCATCCTGGCTGCGTCACTGGCGTTCCACGAGCCGCTGACGGGCATCGTCGCCAGCGACCACTTCGGCGTGTGCGTCGACATTTCGTGGCCGCAGCGACCCGCCAGCACGGGATGACGCGAGACTGCCTCGCGTGGATCCCTACGACACCGTGCGTCGGTACGCCGATGCATGGGCGGCCAACGACATCGCCGCCGTGTTCGACGCATACCACGACGACTTCGTGCTGCACTACTTCGGTCACAGCCCGCTGGCGGGTGATCATGTCGGCAAGGACGCCGCGATCAGCGTCCTCGTCGAGGCGACACGGCGATCCGGGCGCCAGCTCGACGCCATCGAGGATGTGCTCAGCGGTGACGCGTTCGGTGCGATCATCGCCCGCGAAGGCGTTGGCTCACCCGACGACCTGCGGGTGATCCGCCGCGTCTTCATCTACAAGGTCCGTGACGGCAAGCTCGCCGAGTGCTGGCTGTACGACGAGGACCAGCGCGCCGTCGACGAGCTGTGGAGCGCGCCGGTCTAGGAGCCCTGGGCCCGCCTCCTTGCAGGCGGCGCGGCCTGTGGCGGACCACCGGTGATCCACGAGACGGCGAGGGCCCGGAGGCCGCCGGTCAGCAGGTCACCGATCTCGTCGTCGCGCGTGGCGTCGCCGACGTCGAGCCAGACGCAGATCGACTCGATCAGGTGCGCCCCTGCGCTGCGCGCCGTCCACTCGAGTCGGGGCGGGTCGTCGGGGATGTAGTTGGTGAGGATCTCCTTCGCGTACCTGGTCACGTACGACCGGAAGCCGACGGCCTCATCGGCGAAGTCGGGCTCGTGCCACGCGTGCCGCCACAGCAATCGGAAGGCGTCGGGGTGCGCCCTGGCCACCGGGAGCAGCACCTTGGCCGCACCGCGCACCCGCACCGCTTCGACGTCGACGCCGTCGAACGCCCGAGCCAGCTCATCGATGACCGTCCCGAGCACGGCGCGATAGAGATCGTGCTTGTTCTCGAAGATGCGGTACACGATGAGCCGCGTGACCCCCGCCTCCTGCGCGACGTCGTCCATCGAGGTGCCGTCGAAGCCGCGCGCGAGGAACGCGGCCGCCGCCGCTTCGATCAGCTGGGCCCGTCGCTCGGCGCGAGGCAACCGCGTCGACATTGACCCCTTGTATACACGCGTGTTTACATCGGGCCGGTGAAGTTTGGCGTGTTCTACGAACATCAGATGGGGCGACCATGGGCAGACGGTGCCGAACATCGCCTGCTCCACGATGCGCTGGAGCAGGTCGAGCTGGCCGACGCCCTCGGGTTCCAGTACGTCTGGGAGGTCGAGCACCACTTCCTCGAGGAGTACAGCCACTCGTCCGCGCCGGAGGTGTTCCTCGCCGCCTGCAGCCAGCGCACGAAGCGGATCCGCCTCGGCCACGGCATCGTCCTGACGGCCCCGCAGTTCAACCACCCGGCGCGAGTCGCCGAGCGCATCGCCATGCTCGACCTGCTCTCCGACGGCCGCGTCGAGTTCGGCAGCGGGGAGTCGTCGAGCGAGGCGGAGCTCGGTGGCTTCCAGATCGACCCTGCCCGCAAGCGCGACGCATGGCTGGAAGGGCTCGAGACCGCCCTGCGCTGCATGGTCGAGGTGCCGTTCACAGGTGTCGACGGCGAGTTCGTCCAGATGCCGCCACGCAACGTCGTCCCCAAGCCACACCAGAGGCCGCATCCGCCGCTGTGGGTCGCCTGCAGCCGCCGCGAGACGATCCGCCTCGCCGCGAGCAAGGGCATGGGCGCGCTGACGTTCGCGTTCATCGATCCCGAGGAGGCCCGCACGTGGGTCCAGGAGTACGAGACGACGTTGCGGACCTGTGAGCCCGTCGGTTGGGCCGTCAACCCTCAGGTTGCGTGCGTCAGCCCGATGATGGTGCACCACGACGAAGGTGAGGCGATCCGTCGCGGCGTCGAAGGCGCCAACTTCTTCGGCTACAGCCTCGGCCACTACTACGTGTTCGGGACCCACCGTCCCGGCCGGACGGATGTCTGGTCGGAGTACACGTCGCGGCGCGCCGCCCAGGGCTTCGATCCGGACGCAGTGACGCGTGCGACGCAGGAGGCGACCGCGTCGTTCAGAGGCGAGGACCCGGTTCGGCACGGCGGGCGCTCCAGCGCCTCGCCGGCCGCATCGAACCTCGGCGCGAAGGTCGACTCCGGTGACAGCACGGGCCTGCGCGGCTGCATCGGAACGCCGGCGCAGGCTCGGGACTACCTCCGGCGGTACGAGGAGGCCGGCGTCGACCAGGTTGTGTTCGTGCTGCAGGCCGGGCGCAACCGGCACGAGGACATCATGGAATCGCTCGAGCTGTTCGGCCACGAGGTGCTCCCCGAGTTCGCGGAGCGGGACGTCGCCGCGACCGCCGCCAAGGAGCGACGTCTTGCTCCGATCATCGAGGACGCCCTCGCCCGGCGAACCGATGACACGCGCGCACTCGGCGATTACGAGTTCCCCGCCATCCCCCGGCAGTGGGCCGACGCCAACGGGTCGCTCGAGATGCGCGAGTGGCTCGACCGCTTCGCCAACGACCGCGCCGCCGGCAAGCACGACACGGCCGCAGGGATCCTCGGGTGACCGGCGCGAAGGCGATCGTCACCGGCGGGGCCAGTGGCATCGGTGCGGCGACGGCTCGTGCTCTGGCCGAACGCGGCCAACACGTGGTCATCGGCGACGTCGACGCAGCGGCCGGGCAGCACGTTGCGGACGAGATCGGTGGCACGTTCGCCCCGCTCGACGTCGCTGACCCCGTGGCCTGGGATGCAGTCGTCGATCAGCACGGGCCCTTCGGTGTCGCCGTCCTGAACGCCGGCATCGGCACGGGTCACCCGCTCGCCGAGGACGCAGTCCCGGTCGTCGATCTGCCGAACGGTGCCTATCGACGGATCATGGGCATCAACGTCGACGGTGTCGTCTTCGGCACCAGGGCCGTGCTGCCGGCGATGCTCCAGGCGGAAAGCGGAGACATCGTCGTCACGGCCTCGCTGGCGGGACTGGCGCCGTTCGGCCGGGATCCCGTGTACGCCTTGACGAAGCACGCCGTCATCGGGTTCGTGCGGTCGATGGCTGGCGCACTCGAGGGTCGCGGCGTCACCGTCGAGCGCGATCTGCCCTGGCTTCACGGCGACGAACCTGGTGCCGCCCGAGGCGCGAACCCGGATCCGTGGTCTCGGTATCGAGATCATGAGCGCCGACGACGTCGCCGCCGTCGTGATGCGCTCGATCGACGAACGAGCCAACGGTGCTCAATGGGTCATCTGGCCAGGTCAGGAGCCCCATCGGTACGAATGGGCGCTGCCGGTGGACTTCCCCGAAGTCGTCACCCGGCCCTGAGCTACTTGCGGCGGGCGGGGTCCTTGGCGGGCTTCAGCACGCCTTTGGCGAGCGCGTCGTCCAGGTACGCCTCGGCCTCCTCGGCGGACACCTTGAGTGCCGGCGAGATCTCGCTCACCAGGTTGACCCGAGCCCGCTCGTACATCGTCCGCTCGGCCGCCGACAGCGAGGCGTCGCGGTTGCGGGCGGCCAGGTTCCGCACGACTTCGGCGACCTGGTACACGTCGCCGCTCTTCAGCTTCTCCTGGTGGTTCTTGAAGCGACGGCTCCAGTTCGAGGGAACCCGCGGGTCCGGCTTCGACAGCACGGCCACGAGGTCCTCGAGCTCGTCGGCCGACACCGGCGGACGAACGCCGACTTCCTCCGCCTTGTCCACCGGCACCTTGAGGGTCATCTCGTTGATGACGGTCTGCAGGATGAGGTACTCGCGCTTCTCCCCGAAGGCGTCCATCTTCTTGGTCCCGACGACGATGCACGCGCCGTGCTGGGGGTAGATGATGGTCTCACCCTTCTTGAAGTTCACACGCACCCTCTCGGCTGACCCCAATGCTGACGCGAACGGGGACACTCCAGGATACGGCCAGAGCCGTCGTTTCAGACCCGGCTGGCAGCGCTCGTGATGCGTAGGCTGCGCGATTCCGGCTCCCGTAGCTCAGTCAGGACAGAGCAGCGGCCTTCTAATCCGCAGCGCGCAGGTTCGAATCCTGCCGGGAGCGCGTGAGCGTCCTGGCAGCCTTCGTCGGCGGATGGGGGCACGCCGAACCGGTGCTCCCGCTCGCCCAGCTGGCGCGATCCCGCGGTCACGCGATCACGTTCGCCGGGCAACAGGCGATCGTGCCTCGCCTCGCCGCGCTCGGCTTCGAGACCGTCGTCGTGGGGCCCGACACATTGCACAGCGATCGGATGCCGCTGATGCCCGTCGACCGTGAGATGGAGCGGACGGTCGTCAGGGAGCACTTCGTCACCGAGTTCGGCACGTTCAGGGCAGGTGCGCTGCACGCGCAGATCGAGCGCCAGCGGCCCGATGCGGTCATCTGCGACGAGATGGACGTCGGTGCCGTCGTGGCTGCCGAGTTGACGGGCGTGCCGTGCATCACGGTCAGCGTGACGGCCGCCGGCCGGCTGGTCAGCCCAGCCGTCGTGGGCGCGACGTGGGATCGCCTGCGCACCGACCACGGTCTCACCAGCGACTCGGAATGCCACCGGCTGGCCGGCGAGATGCGCATCACTCCGGCGCCGGCGTCGTTCCGGGACCCAGAGGTGGGCACGCCGTTCGCCCTGCATGCGGTACGACCGCCGATCCTCGACGACGTCCTACAGCGGGGAGGCGACGCGCTCGTCTACGCCACGCTCGGGACCGTGTTCAACGTCGAGTCCGGCAACCTGCTCGACCGGCTGGTCCAAGCCCTGGCGCAGCTCGACACCGAGAGCGTCGTGACGGTCGGGCCGTACGTCGATCCCAGCGAGTTGCTGCCGGGGGCAGGCGGTCGGGTGCGCGTCGAGCAGTTCGTCCCCCAGCACGAGGTGCTGGGCCACTGCGACGCCGTGGTCTGCCACGGCGGGTCCGGCACGCTGATCGCCGCGCTGTCGCTCGGCGTGCCGGTCGTCGTGCTGCCGATGGGAGCCGACCAGCCCGACAATGCCGATCGCTGTGAGGAGCTGGGTGTCGGGATCGTGCTCGACGCCCTGACCGCCGAACCGGCGACGATCAGCGCCGCAGTGCGCGCCGTCACGACCGAGTCGCGCTACCGCCACGCCGCCGCGGCGTTGGCGGCTGAGGCGGCATCCCAACCGCCGATCGACCAGCTCGCCGAGCTGGGCGTCCTGCTCGATCCTTCCTGACCGCACGAGCCTGAACTGACAGGCAGACTCGGCACATGTCGCCCGGCATGAGCAGCGGCCCGGTCGAGGCGCCGACGCTCCACATCCGCCTACTCGGCGCGGTGGAGGTCCGCAGCGGCGACACACCGTTGCCGACGCTCGAGTCAGCCCGTGCCGTTTCGTTGCTCGGTTACCTGCTGGTCCACCGCGGTATGCCGCAGGCTCGACAGCGCTTGGCGTTCCTCTTCTGGCCGGACTCCTCCGAGACGCAAGCACGCACCAACCTGCGTCACCTCCTGCACACGATGCGCCGCTGGCTGCCGGACTCCGATCGCTTCCTCGAGGCGACGTCCCGGACGCTGCGGTGGCGCGACGACGGCCCGTACGATCTCGATCTCGCCGAATTCGAGCGAGCGCTGGCAGATGGGCGCCTGCAGGCGGCCGTCGACGCGTACGGCGGCGAGCTCATCCCCGACAGTTACGACGACTGGGTCATCGACGAGCGTGAACGCCTCCGCCTGCGCTTCGCCGACGCGCTCGTGCGGCTCTTGGGCGACTACGAGAAGGAAGCCGACTGGCCCAACGCGATCCGTTGCGCCGAGCGCCTCGTGCACGCTGACCCGCTGCGCGAGGACGGCCACCACGCGCTGATCCGCGTGCACGATGCCCGTGGCGACCGAGCAAGGGCCGTGCGCTCGTACCACACGTACGCGGCGACGGTGCAACGTGAGCTGGGCGTCGATCCGTCTCCCGAGACCCGAGCGGCCTATGAAGCACTGCTCGTCGTCGACGGCCCTGCGCCGCTCCCGGATGCGACAACGCCGTCCGGGCCATCGCTCGTGGGAAGGGCCTCCGAGCGCGCCCAGCTGACGGCGCTCTGGCGCGCCGCCGAGCGGGGCAATGCCCAGCTGGTGCTGTTGACCGGCGAACCGGGCATCGGCAAGACACGGCTGGTCGAGGAGCTGCAGCGGTGGTGCGCACACGCCGGCGTCGTGACCGCCATCGCCCGTGCCTACGCCGCGGAGGGTTCCGTTGCGTATGGGCCGGTCGCCAGCTGGTTGCGTGCTGATCCGATCGCCACTCGCCTGCGGCGGCTGCATCCGGTCCATCTCACCGAGCTCGGCCGGCTGCTGCCGGAGCTGTACGCCGACCAGCCGGAGCTACCACGGCCGGTGCCGCTGCCCGAGGACGAGCAACGCCAGCGCCTGTTCGCGGCGCTCGTCGAAGCCCTGCTCGCTCATCGGGGACCACTGCTCCTCGTCGCCGACGACCTGCAGTGGTTCGATCGTCCGACGCTGCAATTCCTCCACTACCTCCTCCGCGCCGAGCCAGGGGCGCCTGTCCTCATCGCTGCTACCGCGCGACGAGAGGAGCTGGATGCCGAGCATCCCGTCGGCGAGCTGGTGACCGGGCTACTCAGCCGCGAGCGGTTCTCCGAGATCGAGCTCGGGAGGCTGAGTCGCGCCGACACCGAGCTCCTGGCCGAACGCATCGCCGGCGCGCCACTCGACGCCACCGAGGCGGCGCGACTGTTCACCGAGTCGGAGGGCAACCCGCTGTTCCTGGTCGAGGCCGTACAGGGCAGTCCCGAGGACGCCGGCGCACTTGGGGCATCGGAAGGCCGCAAGGTCGAGGCCGTGATCATGGCCCGACTCGCCCGCCTCTCCGCACCGGCTCGCGAGCTGGCCGGCGTCGCGGCGACCATCGGACGAGAGTTCGCCGCGCCGGTGCTGGCCGGCGCCAGCGACGTCGATGAGCAGGCGTTCATCGCTGCGCTCGACGAGCTGTGGCGTCGGGGCATCGTGCGCGCGCACGCCCTCGATGCCTACGACTTCAGCCATGGCCGCATCCGCGACGTCGCCTATCAGGCACTGGCGCCCGCCGAGCGCCGTCGCCACCACCTGCGCGTCGCAGGTGCGCTCGAGCAGGCTCACGAACGCGACCTCGACGCGGCAGCGAGCTTCCTCGCCGCGCAGTACGACGCGGCCGGCGCAACGGGTGATGCCGTCACGTGGTACGTGCGAGCAGCTGACGCGGCGCAGCGGCTCTACGACCACGCCGGCTCGGTGGTCGCACTCGAGCGGGCACTGGCGGTGTGCCGCGAGTTGCCCGCCGGTCCGGAGCGCGATCGCCGTGCGCTCGAGGTCCTCACGGCGCTGCCTGCACCGCTGATCGCGCTGGAGGGCTACCGCTCGCCGCGCCTGGTTGGGGTACACGACCAAGCCATCGCAGTCGCCGAGCAGCTCGGCGTCGAACCGGAGGCTCCGCTCGTGCGCTCGCTGGCCCTCGCTGCGCTCACGCGCGGTGACTTCGAGCGAGCGAGGGCGTTCGGCGACCAACTCCGGGCCGGCGCGCAGCGCGAAGGCGATGATGTTCTGTGGGTCGAGAGCGCGTGGGTGCTCGCCGTCGCAGCGTTCTGGCACGGACGGTTGGCGCCGGCGCGTGAGCACTTCGAAGCAGGGCTGGCGCGGCTGCGACCAGAGCACCGTACGACGCACCTGCTCCGGTACGGACACGATCCCGAGCTCGTCTTCACCATCCGGCTTGCCCACACGAAGTGGCTGCTCGGAGACGACGATGCAGAGCGCACGCTCGATCGGGCCGTCGCGCTCGCCGCCGCCAGCGACCACCCCTACAGCCGCGATCTCGTCAACCTCTTCGCCGCCGTGCTCGCGCTCGACCAGCGCGACGAGCAACGGCTGCGCACCCACCTCGCGGCATTGACGGGCCGCGAGCGTGGGCCGACCGGGCGCGCCGTCGAAGCGCTCGCCGGCTTCGTCGACGTGCTCGACGGTCGCTGGCCGCACGGCCTCGACCGCATCCGGCGAGTCGTCGGCGACGAGGACCGAGACGACGAAGGTCGAGACGAGTCGGGTGCGCCGGGCGAGCACGGCATGCATCTGCGCATCCTCCTCGAGGCCTGCGCCGTGACCGGCGACCCGGCCGCTGGCTTGGCAGCCGCTGATCGCGCGTTGCGCAGCGGCGGCGCACCACCGTGGGAGCCTGAGGTGCGGCGGTTGCGCGGCGAGTTCCTCGACGCCGCCGGCGACTCACGCTCGGACGTCGAAGCCGAGTTGCGGCGCGCCGAGGACATCGCGCAGCAAGCCGGGGCGCTCCCGTTCAGGGAGCGAGCCCGACGATCGTTGGCTCGCATCAGCGCTTCGGAGAGGGACACCAAACGCTCGTTGGAACGGTTCGGGAACGGTTGGCCATCAACCATGGCTCCCGATGACGACCGAGCTCCTCAGCACTCACAGCACGAACACTGACGCCCGCCCGATCAACGACCGGACGTTCGCCCAGCTCCGTGGGCAGTTCCGCGGCGCGCTCCTGCGACCCGGTGAAGAAGGCTACGACGAGGCCAGGCGGATCTGGAACGGCGCGATCGATCGCCGTCCCGCGCTGATCGCCCGTTGCGCCGGCGCAGACGACGTCCAGCGGGCCGTGCGGTTCGCGGTCGAGCAGGACCTGCCGCTGTCCGTGCGCGGCGGCGGGCACTCGGTGGTCGGGTATTCGGTCTGCGACGACGGCCTGATGATCGATCTGTCCATGATGAAGGCGGTCTCCGTCGATCCGAGCGCCCGCGTCGCTCGTGCGGCAGGAGGCCTGGTGTGGTCGGAACTCGACCTCGCCACCCAGCGCTTCGGCCTGGCCACCACGGGAGGATCCATCAGCCACGTGGGGATCGGCGGGCTGACGCTCGGCGGCGGGTTCGGTCATCTCATGCGCAAGCACGGGCTCACCGTCGACAACCTCCGTGCCGTCGACCTCGTCACGGCCGACGGCTCGTGCCAGCGGATCGACGGCGAACGCGAACCGGAGCTGTTCTGGGGGCTGCGCGGCGGAGGCGGGAACTTCGGGATCGCCACTGCCTTCGAGTACGACCTCCACTCCGTCGGGCCGATCGTCCTCGGTGGACCGGTCTACTGGCCGCTGGAACAGGCGGCCGAGGTGCTGCGGGCGTTGCGGGAGTTCGCCCCGGACGCGCCGGACGAGCTCGGCATGATGATCGTGGCCCATCGGGCGCCGCCGCTGCCCTTCCTGCCGCCCGAGCGGTACGGAACGCCGGTGCTCGGACTGCTGCTCGTCTGGTCCGGCGACATCGCCGCCGGCCTGCGCGCAACCGCGCCGCTGCGCACGATCGGCACTCCGATCGCCGACGTCATGCGACCGGTGCCGTATCGCGCGGTGCAGTCGATGATCGACGGCAGCGCCCCGCACGGAACGCACGGCTATTGGAGATCGCACCGGATTCCGGAGCTCTCCGATGCGGTGATCGAGCGCATCGTCGCCCTCGTCGAATCCGCCACGTCGCCGCTGTCGTTGCTCAACGGCTGGGCGATCGGTGGCGCGGCGAGCCGTGTCGCCCCCGATGCCACCGCCGTCGGTGACCGCTCGGTCGGCTTCGAGCTACGTGTCATCGGCGTCTGGCCGCCTGGCGATCCGGACGGCGAACGCCACACCGCGTGGGTCCGCGAGGGCTGGGAGTCACTCCGCCCGTACAGCAGCGGCGTGTTCGCCAGTTACCTCACGGATGAGGGCCCCGCGGGCGTCCGAGTCGCTTACGGCGATCGGCTCGATCGCCTCGTCGCCCTCAAGGATCGCCTCGATCCCACCAACGTCTTCCGCCTCAACGCCAACATCCCACCCAGCACTGGAGGAACCCAATGAACGTCCTGGTGACCGGCGCAACCGGCACGGTTGGCGCGCACGTGGTGCGCGCCCTGCAACAGCGGGGCGTGGTGCCTCGCGCCTTCGTCCGCGACCCCGAGAAGGCTGCTGCAACGCTCGGTACGGACATCGAGCTGGCCGTCGGCGACTTCACCGACACCTCCTCGATCGAGCGCGCCTCGCGCGGCGCCGATGCGGTCTTCCTCTCCTGCCCGAACGTGCCCGATCAGGTGGCCTACGAGTGCGCCGTCATCGACGCCGCCCGGTCGGCAGGTGTCGCTCGCATCGTGAAGCTCTCGGGACCCGGGGCAGCCACCGACTCGCCGCTCACGTTCGGCCGGTGGCATGGCGAGATCGAGCAACACCTCCAGGTCTCGGGC
Source organism: uncultured Acidimicrobiia bacterium (assembly GCA_963774125.1). GTDB lineage: Bacteria > Actinomycetota > Acidimicrobiia > Acidimicrobiales > Ilumatobacteraceae > JALZMG01. The sequence goes on along the minus strand of CAVZDR010000004.1, from coordinate 282,219 downwards.
ATCCCCTGGGTGATGCTGCGACCGGGCCCGTACATGACGAACCTGCTGGCGTTCGCAGAGATGATCCAGCACACGGGCAAGGTCTTCGCTCCAGCAGGGTCGGCGGAGATCGTGTACGTCGATCCACGCGATGTGGCCGCGGCAGCCGCCGTGACCTTGGCGGAGTCGGGCCACGAGGGCAGGACCTACGTCCTGACCGGGCCGGCAGCCGTCACGTACGAGCAGATCGCCACCGACCTGTCCGCGGCGACCGGCAGGCAGATCGACTACGTCGACGTCCCCGACGACGTCGCCCGTCAAGGCATGCTCGAAGCAGGGATGCCGGCACTGATCGCCGACTTCATCGTCGGCGTGTTCGCCTTGTTCCGCACGGGAGCCATGTCCCGCACGACTGGCAGCGTGCGCACGCTCACCGGGCGTGAGGCTGGCACGTTCGCGCAGTTCGCACGCGACTACGCGGCGGCCTTCGGGGCACGTGAAGACGCGCTCGCCGCGCCAGGACGGTCATGACACGCAATCAACGCTGGACGCTGGTGGTGGTCTGCGCGGCCACGGCCATGCTCATGCTCGACATCGCGGTGGTCAACACCGCGCTGTCGGCGATCGCCGCCGACCTCGGCACCGGCCTGTCGGGGCTGCAGTGGGTCATCGATGCGTACACCATCTCGCTCGCCGCGACGGTCATCACGGCCGGCTCGTTGGCTGATCGTTTCGGCCTGCGCCGCTTCTTCGGCATCGGCCTCGGCATCTTCACCGTCACCTCGCTGCTGTGCGCGACGGCACAGTCGATCACGACGCTCAACGCCTGGCGCGCCGCGCAAGGTGTTGGCGCGGCGGTCATGTTCGCCGTCTCGCTCGCCGTGCTCTCCAATGCGTTCCCCCGGATGGATCAGCGGGTCAAGGCGCTCGCCGCCTACGGGGCGACGATGGGTGGCTCGTTCGCCATCGGCCCCCTCGTGGGCGGTGCACTCACGTCGGCCCTCGACTGGCGCTGGATCTTCCTGATCAACCTCCCACTCGGACTGCTGTGTCTGTGGATCGTCTGGCGGTTCGTCGCCGAGTCGAAGAACCCGCGAGCGCCTCGTGTCGACCGACTCGGCCTCGTCACACTCACCGGTGGCCTGTTCTTGCTCGTGTTCGCGCTGCTGCGCGGCAACGAGGATGGGTGGGCGAGCCCGTCGATCGTCGCCTCGTTCGTCGGGGCGGCAGCGCTCCTGACGGCGTTCATCGCCGTCGAGGCGCGAGTGGCACAGCCGATGTTGCCGCTGCGGTTCTTCCGCAACCCGCTGTTCACCGGTGCACAGGTGGCCGCCTTCGGCATCTCGGCCTCGCTGTTCGCGATGTGGCTCTACATGACGCTGTACCTGCAGCAGATCCTCGGGCTCTCGGCGATCGAGGCGGGGCTCGTCTACCTGCCCGGAACCATCCTCAACTTCCTCGTTGCTGGCTCGATGGCCTCCGTCGGTCAGCGAGTCTCGCCACGCGTGCTGATCACCGTCGGACTGGTGCTGGTCGGCGTGGGTCAGGCGCTGCTCACGATCGTCGGGGTGGCCACCTCCTGGGCGCTGTTCCTCCCCGGCTTGCTCGTCGCCATGGTCGGCACGGGCATGCTGAACCCGGCGGTCAGCCACGTCGCCTTGAGCTCGGCGCCTCCCGAGCAGAGCGGCCTCGCCGCCGGCGTCAACGACATGTTCCGCCAGGCCGGAATCGCCGTCGGCGTGGCGGCGCTCGGCGCGCTGGTCCCGGCCGGTGCAGCCTTCGGCGACGGGTCGCCCCAGGCGTACGTGGATGGCATGCGCAACGCACTCTGGGTCGGCGCCGGACTGGCGGTGGTGGCCGCGGTGTGCACCGCGTTCTTGATCCGGGGGCAGGTCGGGCAGAACGCCGAGCAGGTGGGTGGGTTCGCGCTGGAGGAGGCGGCGTAGTCGCTCAGGCCTTGGCGGCGATCGCTTCGACCTCGATCAGCCACGCAGCCTCGAGCAGCCGGGCACAGACGACCGTCCTCGCCGCGCGGTGCTCGCCCAGGTGGAGCTTCAGCGCCGCGACGTTCGCCGGATCGAACGCAGGGTCGGCGAGGTAGAAGCGCAGCGAGACGAGGTCGTCGTAGGTCATGTCGGCGCTGGCGAGGATCGTCGCCAGGTGCTGCCACACGAGCTCCGCTTGCTCCTCGAAGCGCTCGGGCATCGCGGCGCCGTCGGGCGGATAGCCGTTGAGGCCGCTGATGTACAGCGTGCGAGCGCCCGCAGGAACCTCCACCGCGTGCACGTAGTTGGCGTACGGCTCGTAGACCCCGGAGGGGCTGTGGGCACGAATCGTCATGCAGCGATCATGGCTGGCGCCCGATGAACGCCAGCATCCGCGTCTGCACGTCGGCGTCGGCGGGCACCTCCACGCGCGGGCCGTACTGCCCGCTCGAGCGCATGGCGTCCTCGTACTGCTCCATGCCGGCCAGCAGCTCGGCGCACTTGTCCGGGTCGAGCGTCTCGTCCTGACCGGTCGCTCGGGCGAGGTCCCAGCTGTGCATGAACACGTCAGCCGTGTAGAAGTTGTTGACCGCTTCGTCGAGGGGGATCTCGCCGATGTGCGGGTTCGACAACGTCTTGGCGGGGGTGTCCGGATCGTCGAGCAGCGCCTGGATCGCTTCGCTCTGAACACGCCACGCTCCGACCGGGTCGTCGTCGACCGACGGCCCGCTCGGCAGCCGCACCCCGGCACCGCTCTCGAGGAACCCCGGGAACCACTCGACGAGATGACGGACGACGTCGCGGGCGGCCCACCCCTCCACGGGCGACGGTGAATCCCAGGCGCCGTCGGCGACCCCGTTCACCAGCTCGGTGAAGTGGCCGGCGATCATGCGGTGTTCGTCCGCTGGTGTGGTCATTGATCCTGCTCCTCGTGCACGACGGTTGGTCACCATCGACTCTGTCCGGACCGCGAACTCATCGAAGTGTCACGGTGGTCCGCGCTCCCCGCATCTTCGTCGGATTCTTGTGGCTTGGCGTTGCGGAGGTGTTGGTGGCGGTTGTGGGGCCAGCAGCTGAGCCGTCCGTTGCCTTGGGAGGTTTCGCCGCCATCGCTGTAGGGCTGGATGTGGTCGACGTCGCAGCGCTCGGCTGGTTCGTCACAGCCGGACGGATGCTGACAGTGCCGGTCGCGTACTTCGATCGCCCGCCGCAACGCCCCGGTGAACGTCCGCCGCCGGGACACCGAGAGGACTCGGTCCGGGCCGTCGAACACGACCCGTTCGATCTCGCCCTCCGCCAGCAACGGCACAACCTGGCCGGGAGTGAGCACCGTTCCGTTCGACAACTCGCAGACCCGGGCGAAGGACTCCTGCCCGGTGAGGATCGTGACCAACGGGCGCGGCCGCAACCCGCCGATCCGGGCGGTGCGGGACCGGGATGCCATCTCCACCAGGGCGTCGGCGCGGCGCTGCCTCGCCGTGCGCACTGTCCCGCTGCGCTTGTCACCGCGCCGCTGCTGTTCCATCAGCCGGTTCAACTCGCCCATCGCCACGGCCCCACCGACGGGATCCAGCCAGGCCCGCAGATCCACCATCTCATCCAACGTGGACGCCACCGTCGCCTGACGGGCCGCACAGCGGCGTTCGGCGTCGCCTTCGCAGGTCTCGGCGTCAGCGGACTGTTTCCAGTACTCGACCATCTGACCGCAGTCCCCGAACCGCAACAACTTGGCCTGCTCAACCAGCGTCTGCTCGTCGCGGGAGAACGTCGCCATGCGATGAGCACTGTTAGCACCGCCCAACACGTCGACATGCTCGGCTGACAGCGCACCCTCGGCCAACGCAGCAGCGGTGTGGGGCATCGACTCCAGTGCCCTGGCCCGGGCGACTTCGCGGCGGCCGGCGGGGATCGACATCGACGCCTCGCGGGCCAGACGATGCCCCGATGAGCGGGACCCGTCCATCGCCCACAAGCCACGCCCATCCCATCCGCCGATCACCCGCGCCCGCACGGCGGCGAGGCGGTGCGACTGTCGCAACAGGCCGATGACGGTGTCGTGCAGCTCGTCGGCCTCCAAGTCGACCGGGTCGAGCGTGAGCAGCGCGTCGATCGCTGCGCTGAGCGCTTCAAGCCGGCTCGTCCCCATGTACGCACGCTATCGTACACATGTACTAGAACCAACCAACGCAAAGGAATTTCTTTACGGCGATCGATGCAAAAAAGCAGGATCGGCCATCTGGAATCCGCGCGATGGCGCGGATACTGATCAATCGTGCGGCTCGTGCAGCTCAGGTCGCGGCAGGTCAATCTGCTGCTCGAGCTGTTCATCCTGGCTGCCATCGCCACGGGATTGACCTCATGGGCGATCGGCGACCGCTGGAGCGGCTGGCTCGTCGCGATGCATGCCGTGCTCGGCCTTTCCCTGCTCGTCCTCGTGCCGGCGAAGGCTCGTGGCTCGGTGGCGACGGGCTTCCGCAGGCGACGGTCCACTCGGTGGCTTTCAGCGACCTTCGGCATCCTCGTCCTGGCCACGGCTGCGCTCGGCGTGCTCCACGCGACGGGCTTGTGGTTCGGCATCGGCCCATGGACTGCGCTGTGGACGCATGCTCTGTTCGGATTCGCGCTGCTCCCCCTGTTCGTCTGGCACCTGGTCACCCGGCCGGTTCGACCTCGGCACGCCGACCTCGATCGTCGCGCCGCGTTGCGGACGGGTCTCGTCGTAGGCGCGGCCGCTGCCGTCTACGGCGCCCAAGAGTCGCTCAACGCGGCGCTCGGCCTGTCGGGCGGGAGCCGGCGGTCAACCGGGTCGCATGAGGTCGCCTCCCACGACCCGATACACCTGCCAACCGTGATCTGGTTCAACGATCGCCGGCCCGATGACACCGACGCCGCAACGTGGCCGCTCGTCGTCGCCGGCCAATCGGTGTCGATCCAGTCCGTGTGGCGCCGCTGCAGGCCGGTCCTCGCCACGCTCGACTGCACCGGCGGCTGGTGGAGCGAGCAGTCCTGGGATGCGGTCGCGCTCGCCGAGCTGCTGCCCGACGCCGATGGCCGCAGCGTGCGCGTCGCATCGCGCACTGGATACGAACGGTACTTCGCGCTCGACGAGGTCGATCGCCTCTATCTCGCAGTCGGCTATGGCGGCGAGCCACTGCGAGTCGGGCACGGTGCGCCCATACGCCTCATCGTTCCCGGCCGTCGCGGTCCGTGGTGGGTGAAGTGGGTGACGACCGCCGAGCCGAGCGACCGCCCTTCCTGGCTGCAGTCTCCCCTTCCCCTCACTTGACGGGAATCAGGTACCGAGCGACAGCGTCAGCTTGCGGCGGAGGAAGTCGAGCGCGTTGATGACGGCGAACTGGCGGATCTGCTCCCGTTGCTTGCCGAGGCGCAACGTCGTCGTCGACGTCCCGAACGGCAAGGCCACGCCGATGCACACGGTGCCGACCGCCACGCCCTCCTGCTCCGTCGGCCCGGCCACCCCCGTGAGCGACAGCCCGACGTCGGCGCCCACGGTGCGGCGAACGCCTTCGGCCATCTCGGCGGCGACCGGTTCGTTGACCACGGGTCCCGGCGTCACATCGAGGAGGTCGAACTTGACCTCGCTGGCGTACGAGATGATCCCGCCGCGGAACACGTCACTCACACCGTCGACCGCGGTCAGCCGCGCCGACACCAGGCCACCCGTCACCGACTCGGCCAGCGCGAGCGTCAGGCCCTGACTGCGTAGGGCGTCGATGACGACCGACTCCATCGACTGGTCGTCGACGCCGAACACGAGCGACCCGAGGACGGACCGCAGTTCCGCCTCCCACTGATCGAGCACCGCCGTCGCAGCCGCAACATCGGGCTTCCTCGTCGTCAACCGAACCTCGAGCCCTTCCCATCCACGGGCGAGGAACGCCAGCGTCGGGTCGCCCTCGGCATCGAGACGGGCGATCACGGCGTCGAGGCGCTCGTTGAGCCCGCTCTCACTCTCGCCCCACGTCTTCACCCGTCGGCTGGCGATGACCCCAGGTTCCCCTGACCGGCCCCGCAAGTCGGGGAGCACGGCTCGAGCCAACATGTCGCGCATCTCGTGCGGCACGCCCGGAACGGCGTACACGACCTTGTCGCCGACCGGGCAGATCAAGCCCGGCGCAGTCCCCCTCGTCTGCGGGATGACCGTCGCCCCGTCGGGCACCATGGCTTGACGCAGGTTGTTGTCCGACATCCGCCGCCCGCGCGACGTGAACAGCTGCTGGATGACCGCTGCGACATCGCCGTCGAAGTGCAGCTCGACGCCCATCACGGCGGCGATCGCATCGCGGGTCAGGTCGTCGTGCGTCGGACCGAGACCACCGGTGACCACCACGGCATCGGCCTCGGCGAGGCGCTCCCGCAACGCGGTGGCGATGCGGCCCACGTTGTCGCCGACCTTGACCTGCAGCAGCGAGGCGATCCCGTTGGCCGCCAGCTGCTCCCCGATCCACGCCGAGTTCGTGTCGTTGATCTGGCCGAGCAGCAGTTCCGTGCCGACGGCGACGACGTCACAGCGCACGACTACCGGTCGTCAGCGCTTCGGAGCGAGCGACGACGGCGCGCGACAGGTACTCCCAGCCGCTGATGAGCGCGAGCACGACCGAGAGCCAGAGGAACCCGTTCCACAGCCAGCTCGCGCTGGTGGCCGTGAGCGGCAACAGGGCGAACCCGACGGCCAGCTGCTGCGACAGCGTCTTGTTCTTCGCCATTCGGCTGGCCGGCACGCTGATACCTCGAGAGCCGACCACCGTGCGGTACATGCTGATCACGAACTCCCGCACGGCGATGATGGCGACCGGCACGATCCCGAACATGTCGGCGCGCACGAGCATGAACATCGCCCCGAGCACGAGCACCTTGTCCGCCAAGGGGTCAAGAAAGGCGCCCGAGCGTGTGGTGCCGTGGCGCCTTGCGATGTAGCCGTCGAAGGCGTCGCTGAGGCACAGCACGAACCACAGCGCCCAGGCGATCCACGAACCGTGTTCGGTCTCGGGAATGATCCAGAACATCAGCGGCGACAGCAGGAGGCGGCCGACGGTGACGGCGTTGGCCCAGGTGGCGAGCGCGCTGGGATCGACCATCACCCGACCTCGCTGAGCTCGAGCGCACCGCGCATCGCCCCGGCGGCGAGCAGATCAGGACCCAGCGCGCCGACGATCGACACCTCGGCGAATTCCCCCACACGGAGATCATGACGGACATGGACGACTCCGTCGATCTCTGGGGCCTCGCGATGGCTCCGACCGATGCCGACGGCGTCCACCAGCACGTCGACCGTCTGCCCGATCAGCGCGTCGCGCCGGCTGGCGGTGATCGCGTCCTGGAGCTCGGTCAGTTCCGCCAGCCGCTCGGTCACGAGGCTGCCGGGCACCTGGTCGTCCAGGTCGGCGGCGTACGTTCCGACTTCGCGACTGAAGGCGAAGAACCCGCACCAGTCGAGCTGGGCGGCCTCCACGAAACGCAGGAGCTCGTCATGGTCGTGTTCGGTCTCGCCGGGATAGCCAACGATGAAGTTGCTACGGAACGCCGCGTCGGGCTGGCGGGCGCGGATGTCCGTGATCCGCCGCAGGAACCGATCGCCGTCGCCCCACCGTCGCATACGGCGCAGCAGGGGCTTGCTGACGTGCTGCAGCGAGAGATCGAAGTACGCCACACCGGTCGCGCAGATCGCATCGACCAGCGCGTCGGACAGATCGCTCGGGTACAGGTAGAGCAGCCGCACGCGGTCGACGCGCTCCGCCACGCCCTCGACGAGGGGAACGATGGCGCCGGCGCCGAGCTCGCCGGGTCGATCCTTGCCGTACGAGGCGAGGTCTTGGGCGACGAGCACCACTTCCCGGACCTGCAGCTGGTCGACCTCGGTCAGGATCGATTCGACGGATCGGCTGCGCTGCGGGCCACGGAACGATGGGATGGCACAGAACCCGCACGTGCGATCGCATCCCTCAGCGATCTTCACGTACGCCCATGGCGCGTCCGCTCGCGGTCGAGCCAGATTCAGCAGGTCGAAGCTCGGAACCTCGCGGACGGGGATCAACCGTCGCGTCGGCGACGAGTTGACCGGGACGCCGAAGCCGGCGACCTGGTCGACCTCCGGAAGGGCGGCCGCCAGCTCGTCGCCGTAGCGTTCGGCAAGACAGCCGGTGACGACGAGGCGCGCCTCCGGTCGGCGCTGCTCGTCCAGCGCCAGGATGGTGTCGATCGACTCCTGGCGAGCGGCCTCGATGAAGGCGCACGTATTGACGACGACGAGGTCGGCGGCAGCCGGATCGGTGCTCGGCCGCATCCCGTCGGCGAGCAGCGTGCCGACCAGCTTTTCGGAGTCGACCTGGTTCTTGGGGCAGCCCAACGTCTCGACGTAGAAGCGGCCCGATGACACGGCCGACGAATCTACCGGCACGCCCGCGATAGTCAGGTGGGTGAGACGCCGAAGCGGCAGCGGAGGCGGCGAACTCGGTAGGTGAGGCGAGCAACTTGCTTGCGAGCCGAGCCCGAGAGAGAGCAGGTGGGACGGCGCTACTGATGGGCGAGGCGCAGCCCGGCGCGAGGCCACCTCGTGGCGACCAGCCGACCAGTTCCGGACAGCGTGATGAACGCCGTGCGCAGGTTCTGCCCGCCGAAGCAAAGGTTCGTCGTCAGGGGGTCCTCGGTCGGGAGGAACTCGACGGTCGCCCCATCGGGTGAGATCGACGTGACGCCCCCGTTGATCAGCGTCGCCACATTGACCCAACCGTCGTCATCGACGGCCAGCGAGTCGAGGAGCTGCAAGCCCGGCAGTCCGTGCAGCACGACCGAGGTGTCGAGCGGCATCGCCGGGGCGAGCTCGCCAGGGGCGACGACCCGCCGATGGAACACCCGCCCGGAGTGGGTCTCGGCCCAGTAGAGCGTCGTCGCATCTGGCGACAGGCCGATCCCGTTCGGCGCCTCGACCGGGAAGACGACCTCGCTGATCGCCGACCCGTCGCAGCGGGCGTAGTAGATGCCCGTGAGGTCACTCGTCCTCGCCCCGTGCGGGTCGCGGATGCCGTGATCGGTGAACCAGAAACCACCGTGGCCGTCCATCACGAGATCGTTCGGCGATCGCAGCGGGTGCCCGTCGCACTCGGTGTAGAGGTCCGTGACCTCACCGCTGTGCGAATCGACGCGCTGGACCCGACCGCCGATGTAGGTCGCAGGATTGAACGGACCGGGGAGCAGCAGGCCTTGCAGCTCGACCGGCGTGTAGCACCCGCCGTTGTTGCACACGTAGATCGCGCCGTCGGGCCCGACGGCGGCACCGTTCGGTCCACCAGGGATCTCGGCCAGTGTCTGCGTCGACCCGTCCGGTCGCACCCGGGTCAGGCGCGGTCCGAACATCTCCACGAGCACGATGCTGCCGTCGGGCATCGCGATCGGGCCCTCCGGGAAGCGCAGGTCGGTGGCGATCACGCGGAGCTCGCCTTGGTCAACGTCAGTGGCGCCCATGGCACGCTCCGTTCAATGCCTCAGTCTCGCTCAGCGTGCTGTTGCAGCAGCTCGAACTCCTCGACCGTCATGAGCACCGCTCGTGCTTTCGAGCCTTCGCTCGGGCCCACGACGCCACGCTGCTCGAGCAGGTCCATCACCCGGCCGGCGCGGGCGAAGCCGATCTTCAGCTTGCGCTGGAGCATCGACGTCGACCCGAGCTGACTGCGCACGACCAGCTCCATGGCCTGGCGCAGGATCGCCGCGTCCTCGTCCTCGTCACCGCCAGCCGTGTAGCCGTTGCCGCTCGCGGTGACCGCGTCCTCGGCGCCCTCGCCCTCGACACCGCTGACGTACGTCACCTCCGGGGCCTGACGGCGCCAGTGCGCCACGATCGTGCGCACCTCCTCCTCGCTGATGAAGGCACCCTGGACGCGCTGGGACACCGACGAGTTGCCGGGGAGGAGCAGCATGTCGCCCTTGCCGACCAGCTTCTCGGCGCCGGGCTGATCGAGGATCACGCGCGAGTCGGTCAGGCTCGACACGGCGAACGCGATGCGCGCCGGGATGTTGGCCTTGATCACGCCGGTGATCACGTTCACGCTCGGCCGCTGCGTGGCCACGATGAGATGGATGCCGACGGCGCGCGCCTTCTGGGCGATCCGCGTGATCGAGTCCTCCACGTCCCGCGCCGCCACCATCATCAAGTCGTTGAGCTCATCGACGATGACGACGATGTACGCCAGCCGCTCGAACGTGCGCTCGGCCCGCTCCGACGGGCCATCGCCCGAGGATCCGCCGATCGAGTCGCTGAGCTCGCCACGGTCGAAGGCCGCGTTGTACCCCGTGATGTCGCGGAACCCGACCTCCGACAACAGGTCGTAGCGACGGTCCATCTCCTTGACCGCCCAGCCGAGCGCGTTGGCCGCCTTCTTCGGGTTGGTGACCGGCTGGGTGAGGAGGTGGGGCAGCCGGCTGTACTGGCCCATCTCGACCTGCTTGGGGTCGACGAGGATGAGGCGCACCTGCTCCGGTGTGGTACGCATCAGCAGCGACGTGATGATGCAGTTGAGACTGCTCGACTTGCCGGCACCAGTTGCTCCGGCGATCAACAGGTGGGGCATCGTCGCCAGGTCGAGGAACACTGCCTTGCCGGCGATGTCCTTGCCGATGCCGACCTCGAGCGGGCTGGTGGCCGCGGCCGCCTCGGGTGCGGCGAGGAGGTCACCGAGGGTGACCAGGTTGCGGGTGTGGTTGGGGACCTCGACGCCAATCGCCGACCGACCGGGGATCGGAGCGAGGATGCGCACGTCGGTGGCCGCCATCGCATACGCGATGTCCCGCTGGAGGCTCGTCACTCGAGCGACCTTCACGCCGTGGCCGAGCTCGAGCTCGATAGCGGGTGACGGTCGGGCCGACCGTCATGCCCACCAGGGAGGTGTCGACGCCGTGCTGGCGGAGCGACTCCTCGAGAACACGGCCGCGAGCCTCGACCTCGGCTCGGTTGATCGTGTGGGCGCTCGTGCGATGCAGGAGGCTCATCGGCGGCAGGGTCCAACGTCCATCGCCGTTGGCTGGGCCTGGCGTAGCCACCGGTCGACGCGATCCGTTGCGGCGGCGGCGCGGCTCGCCGTCGGCAACGTCACCGCGGGCAGCGTCGTCGTCGAAGTCGGCGGCGGCGTCGTAGAGCGTCGGCGGCGGCAGCGGCGGCTGCGACAGCGCCTTCGTGGTGTCAGGGCCGGCGCGCTCGTCGCGCTCGTCGCTGCTCAGCGATGAGAGATCCCGGAGGGCCTGCCGAGCGGCCCGGCCGAGCGGTCGGGCGACGGTGCTGACGGTGCTCCCGGTGCGGGCGGCCATCGTGCGCAGCGACGTCTGCGTGATGAGCAGCGCTCCCCCGACGACGACACCGATCAGCAGGACTGCCGCGCCTCCAGTCGCCAGCAGCGCCTCCAATGGCTCACCGACGATCGCGCCGAGCAGGCCGCCGGCGTCGTCGAGCTCGTCGAAGTCGGTGAAGCTCTGTGGGCCGCCGAAGACGTGCAGCAGACCGAGCGTGGCGAGGGCGACGAGCGACCAGCCGATGATCAGGCGCATCGGGCTCACCGAGCGGCCCTTGCGCACGAGTGAGATGCCGACGGCGATCAGCACGATGGGGACGGCGATCAGCCCGAACCCGAAGAGCCACGCCAGCACCGTGCGCGCCCCGCGGCCGAGTGGACCGGCCAGGTTGAGGAACGTCGCCAGTGCCAGCAGCAGCCCGCCGACGATCAGACCGATGCCGATGAACTCGTGTTCACGGCCCTCCACGCCTTCGCGCACCTCGGTCTTCGCCTGCTGGCCGCGGGACGGCGCGCCGGACGTGGTGCGACGGCTGCGGGGCGCGGCGGCGCTGCGCTTCGTGCGCCGCTTGGAAGGACCCCAGGTCGTCACAGGTTCACGGTACCAAGGGGGTGTCGGAGGACTCCGGCACTGGTGACAGGCCTGTCCAGACGAAATGGACGTCGATGTCGGCGAACTCGGCGAACCTCCGGCGGTTGAAGAGGTGCGGGACCACCTGGGTCAGCAACCTCGATGCAGGGGGCCACAGCGCCACCCACCCGAACAGGACGACGGCTTGCGACAGGACGCCGGTCAGCACATCGTCGCTCGCCTTGTCGAGCAGCGTGGCCACGAGGATGGTGGCGAACCATACGATGACGCCGAGCCAGAAGGCGATCTTCTCCTGGCGCGTCAGCGGTTCGACACTTCGCAACGGCCCGGACGCTCGATGGAGCGTCTCGCGGATCGCGTGAACGACGGCACCCTGGTCGACGTGGTCACGCTCGGCCGCCGGCGCGTAGATGGTGAGCGCCGGCGGCTGCGCGGCGCGGACACGGTCCCACTCGTCGAGGAGCGCCCATCGGACGTCCGCATTGAGCGATCGCTCGGCGATCGGGCGCGCCTCGAACGGCCAGAACAGGTCGTTGATGCTCGTGACGACGATGGCGAATTCCGTCGCGCTACGCCTCCATGACGACCGGCACGATCATCGGCCGGCGGCGGGTGCGCTCGCTGACGAATCGACCGGCAGCGCGGCGGACGTCGCGCTCGAGGGCCTCGACGTCCATGACCCCCGACGCCAGCGAGAGCTCGACGGCGGCAGCGACCGTGTCACACGCCTCGTCGAGCAGATCTTCGGCCTCGGGTGCGTACACCCAGCCACGAGTGATGATCTCCGGGCCGACGAGCACCTTGCCCGTCTGCGTGTCGACCGTAACCACGACGACGACGACGCCCTCGCTGGCGAGCAGCCGGCGGTCCCGCAGTACACCGGAGCCGACGTCGCCGACGATCCCGTCCACGTACAGGTAGCCGGCGGCGACCCGGCCGGCCATCTCGACGCCCCGCTCGGACACCTCGAGCACGTCGCCGTCCTCGCACACGAACACCTTGTCCCGCGCGACGCCCATGACCTCGGCGAGGGCGGCATTGGCGACGAGATGGCGGAACTCTCCGTGGATCGGGACGTACCACTCCGGCTGGGCGATCGACAGGTACGTCTTCAGCTCGTCGGCTTGGGCGTGGCCGGTGGCGTGCACGTCCTGGATGCCGGAGTGGATGACGAGCGCGCCGGCCTTGAGCAGCCCGTCCATGACCCGGTTCACCTTGCTCTCGTTGCCCGGGATGGCGTGGCTGGAGAGGATGACCGTGTCGTGCTCCGACAGCTTGACGAACTTGTTCTCGCCCCGGGCCAGGAGCGCGAGCGCGGACATCGGCTCACCCTGCGAGCCCGTGGAGATCACGCACACCTCGCCGGGGGGATACCGGTCGATGTCCTCGACATCGATGTACGAGCTGGGCGGGATGTGAATGATGCCCAGGTCCATGGCGAGCTGGACGTTCTTGCGCACGCTCAATCCGAGCGTGCACACCTTGCGGCCGCAGTCGACGGCGGCGTCGGCGATCTGCTGGATGCGATGGAGGTGGCTGGCGAAGCTGGCGGTGATGATTCGCCGATCGCGCTGCTCGGCGAAGAGCGTCCGCAACACGCGGCCGATGCTGCGCTCGCTCGGCGCGTAGCCGGGCTTCTCGGCGTTCGTCGAGTCGGCGAGCAGCACCCGGATGCCGGTCGTCTTGGCAATCTGACCGATGCGGGCGAGGTCGGTGCGTCGGTCGTCGACGGGCGTCAGGTCGAGCTTGAAGTCGCCCGAATGGAGGATCACCCCCTGCGGCGTATGGACAGCGACGGCGTGGGCGTGCGGGACGCTGTGGGTAACGGGGATGAACTCGACGTCGAACGCGCCGATGTGCCGGCGCTCGCCATCGGCGACCGGGATCAGCTCGGTCTGCCCGAGCAGCCCGGCCTCCTCGATGCGGTGGCGGGCGAGCCCAAGCGTCAGTGCAGACGCGTAGATCGGGAAGCTGACCTCACGGAGGAGGAACTGCAGCCCGCCGACATGGTCCTCGTGGCCGTGTGTGGCGACGACGGCATCGATGCGGTCGGCGTGCTCGCGGAGGTACGTGAAGTCGGGCAGGACGAGGTCGATCCCGTGGAGGTCGGGACCAGGGAACATCAGCCCGCAGTCGATGAGCAAGATGCGTCGGTCGGGACCGACGCCCTGCTCGATCGCCATGCAGTTGCGGCCGATCTCCCCCAGGCCCCCCAGGAACACCAGACGCACTGGGTCAGGCACAGTGGTGTCCTTCCGGTCGCAAGGGCGAGCACCCGGGTCCATCACCCACGATGGGCGACCAGATCGGCGTAGACCTCAGCGGCCCGCTCATCGAGCCACTCCGGGTCGGCGCCCATCGGTGGACGGCAGAAGCCAGCCGGTTGCCCGAGGTGGCGCAACATCGCCTTGGCGGGGGCCGGGTTGGGTGCGTCGTCACCCGTCTCGTAGGCCCAGCTGTCGAGGAGTCGTTCGTTGATCGCCCGCGCCCGCAGTGTGTCACCTGCCCCCCAGGCGTCGAAGAGTTGGACCACCTCCGGGGCAGTCCAGTGCGTGGCAACGCCGATCAAGCCGACGGCACCGACCGCCAAGAGCGGCAGCGTGAGGGCGTCGTCGCCGCTGTAGACCTCGTAGCCGACCGGGGCCACGGCGATGAGCCGTGCCGTCTCGGCCGGGTTGCCCGCGGCATCCTTCACACCGACGATGTTCGAGACCTCGTGGGCGAGTCGGACCAGCAGCGCAGTCGAGATCTTGCGTCCGGTGCGGACCGGAATGTCGTAGACGATCATCGGCAGCTCGGTCGCTTCGGCAACGGCGCGCAGATGCCCTTCGATGCCGGCCTGCGACGGGCGGTTGTAGTAGGGGCACAGCGCGAGCACACCGCCGACTCCGAGCTTGGACGCCTCGGCGGTGAGGTGCACGGAGTGTGCGGTGTCGTTCGTCGTCGAGCCGGCGATGACCGGGATCGTCACCGCGTCGGCGACTGCCTCCCACAACGTGAGCTTTTCGGCGTCGGACATCGTCGGTGCCTCGCCGGTGGTCCCGGCCAGCACAAGCCCTTCGTTGCCCTGTTCTTGCAACCATCCGGCCAGTGCGACGGCGCCGTCGACGTCGAGCGAGCCGTCGTCGGTGAACGGCGTGACCATCGCCGTGAGCACTCGTCCGAAGCGTGCCATGTGACCAGGCTAAACCGCCGCTCGACCCCAGAAGACGATGCGCTTGAACGGGTAGAAATAGGGCGCCGAGTCGCCGATCGTGTCGAGCAGGCGGCGGCGGTACTCGGCAACGAACGGCTCGCGCAGTTCGTCGGGCAACACGTCCACGAATCGTGTCAGCGACGTGCCCTTGACCCACTCGACAACGTCCGACGAGTGGGCCAGCACGTGGCCGTACACCTGGAGCCGGACGTGTTGGCGAGCGGCGCCGAGGTGGTCGAGGAGGATGGCGTACTGCTCGGGTGCCAGCACGTTGCGGGCCACGGGGTCGGGAGGTGGCGTGCCCCCCATCGCGCTTCGAAAGGGCTCGCTCGCCGCCACTTCGGCGGCGAGGCGGTGTGACGGGTGATCGGCATTCGCCGGCACCTGCACGGCTAGCTGCCCGCCCGGTGCCAGCGCTCTCCACCAGCGCGTCACGACGCCGACATGGTCCGGAACCCACTGCAGGCTGGCGTTGGCGAACACCAGGTCGTGGTCGCCGTTCGACGTCCACGCCGCGAGATCGCCCTGCTCGAAGCGGAGGCCCGGCCGGGTGCGCTGCGCCGCGTCCGCCAGCATGTTCGGGGACGAGTCGATGCCGACCATGTCGGCGATCTCGAGCTCGACGACGGCGCCCACCGTGAGCGCACCCGTGCCACACCCGAGGTCAACGGCCCGCCGGATCGGTCGATCGTGCTCGACGAGACCGACGAGGTCCCAGAACGGCTGCGCCCGCTCCGCCGCGAACTTGCCGTACTGCTCGGGGTCCCAGCCGTCCGGCCTTGGCGATGACACGTCTCCGAGTGTCGCACGCGAGTGCCGCTAGTTGGGCGGCGACATCGAGAGCGACGGCGGCTCGAGCGCCCCGACCTGGAACAGCACGTCGAGCTCGTCTCGGATTCCCCAGTGCTCGCACAGGCGGCCGTCTCGCGAGCGGTAGAAGTGGGCCGTCTTCATCGCGTAGGGACGGCCGGTCGCTTCGATGCCGGCGGGCGCGATCGCGTGCACGCCGCGCGCCGTCCCGCGGATCGCCACGGTGTCGCCGCTGGCGACGATGTCGTCGATCGTGTACCTGATCTGGAGGACCTCGGTGACAAACGTGAGGATCGCGATGTAGCCGTCCGGACCCGGCGGCAGCACGACGGGAGATCCGTGGTCGACGAAGTCATCGGTCACGAGGTCACGGATGCGCTCCAGGTCGCGGGCGTTGATCGCGTCGAGCACGCCAAGCGCTAGTTCCTCGGTCGTGGTTGTGGTCGTGGTTGTGCTCGTGGTTGTGGTCATCTCAGCATGTTCCTTTGAAGTATCATCAAGTGATTAGAAGCTACTTCTAGTGAAAGTGACCTCGCGTGTCAAGACGCCCGTACGACCGAACGTTGCGCGATGAGCAGGCCCGGACCACACGGGCACGGATCCTCGAGTCCGCCCGTCGGCTGCTGCTCGCCGGCGGCTACCAGCACCTGACGATTGCCGCGCTCGCCGAGTCCGCCGGCGTGAGCGTGCAGACCATCTACAACTCGGTGGGCAACAAGGCGGCGGTGATCAAAGCCGTGTACGACGTGACGCTCGCCGGCGACGACGACGCGCGAGCGATGAACGACCGTCCGGAGTTCCGGGCGCTTGCCGATGCCCCGGATGCGGCGTCGCTCCTGCGGGCGTATGCCGCACTGTCACGAAGCATCGCCGAACGCGTCGGGCCACTGCTGGCCGTGCTGCTGACGAACAGCGACGATGACGTGCGGGCCTTCGCCGCAACCGTCGAGGACGAGCGGCTGCGTGGCAACGCCACGATGGTCGGCCACTTCGTCCGGCGCTTCGGACTCCCGCCCGGGCTCAGCCGCCAACGAGCGATCGACGTCGTGTGGACGCTGACCTCGCCCGAGGTGTTCGACCGCCTCATCCGCCAGCGATCCTGGTCGGCGCGTGAGTACGAGCGCTGGCTCGGCGACGCGATGATCGCCGCTCTCGTGGCCTAACAAATTCCTTTCAGCACTTGACTTTCAGAACGTATGTACGTAGAGTGAACGTATGTACGAGCCGGGGGTCGTGGCGTTGATCTGCGAGTTGGCCGACGCTGACCCGGCCGCCTGCGATCGCACCGGACTCGCTGAGCTGGTGGAGCGCTCGCAGCGGGTGCGGGCTTGGTTGGACGCCTTCGACGTGCGCGTCGCAGTGCACGCGGCTCGGCTCGCCTCGGAAGGATCGTGTGAGCCGGCCTCGTCGCTGTTGACGGGTGGTGGGCGCCGCTCGGTTCGTGATGCCGAAGCGGCGGCCCGCCGGGCCTCGGTCTGTTCCGAGCTGTCTGAGGTGCATGACGCGTTGGCGGCGGGGCGGGTGTCGGCCGGTCACGTCGACGCTGTGGCCCGCCTGGCTGGCGAGTTGGATGATGCCGCCCGGGCCGAGCTGAAGGACTTGCAGTCGGCGGTCGTGCAGTCGGCGGTCGTGATGCCGGTGGAGGCGTTCGAGCGGGAGATGAGCAAGTTGGGTCGGGCCCTGTCGCGTGATGACGGGATGTCCCGGATGGCCCGGTTGCGCCAGCAGCGCTGTGTGCGGCGCTGGGTGGATCGGGTGTCGGGATGTGTCACACGCATCTGCAAGTGGATCCGGTGACCGATGCCCGCATCGCCAGTGTCCTCGACGCCGCAGTGGCCTCGAGCGCGTGCTGCAGCCCAGGGTGACGACGTCGAGTTCGATCACTTGAAGGCGGACGCTCTGGTCGGGTTGATCACCGGGGCCCGCACCACCGGGCACCGCACCCCGGATCTGACGTTGCTCACCGATTCCCGCACGCTGCGTGATGGCCCCCATGAGGACACGGTGTGTGAGACCGGTGACGGCCAACCCCTCCCGGTCGAGACCGTCCGCCGCCTGGGTTGTGACGCCACCATCACCCCCATCACCCTCGACCAAGACGGGGTGCCGTTGAACATGGGGCGGACTCGTCGGCTCGCCACGCCAGAGCAGCGCCGGGCGTTGCGGGCGATGTACCGGTCCTGCGGGTTCCCCGGGTGTCAGGTCCGTTTCGAGGACTGCCGGATCCATCACGTCACGTGGTGGGAACACCTCGGCGCCACGAACCTCGACAATCTGCTGCCGATGTGCGAGCGGCACCACCACCGCGTCCACGAAGGCGGCTGGACGCTCACGTTGAAACCCGACCGCACGATCACCCTGCGCCGACCCGACGGCACCCTCCACCACGAAGCACCAACCACCACCTGCACCGCCAACACCGGCCCACGACCACCACCAGCCCCCGCCGCGTGAGCGGCGACACCGGGTCTACGACCGAATCACAGCAAGCGTCGGCACCGCCACCGTCGGAACCGCGCTCACGGTCACCAGGCCGAGCTGCTCGAACACCCAGTGCGGCGGCCAGTGGTGCCGCTCGCCGGTCACGACGCCAGCACCCACCGTCAGCACGACCACGCCGGGGGTGTCGACGGTGCGTCCGGTCGGCGGGATCTGGACGAGGTCCGTACCCAGCAACATCCGCGCTCCCTCGTCGAGCGCCAGCACACCCGTGTTCGTGCCGATCTGGCGCATTTCGATCACGGCCGTGGCGTCATCGGTGACCACAGTGAGCGGCCGGATGGTGAGGTCCGGAAGCGCCGCGAACAGCCGGGCGAGGACGGTGAGCCACTCGCCGAGCCCGATGTCGCCGGGCGCTCCGGCGAACTCGATGCGTGCATCCGGCGCGTGCAGCCGCTCATACGCCGCCAGGTCGTGACGGTTGTACGCGGCGATCACCCCGGCAGCAAGGTCAGCGGTCGTCGTCACCGCGCCTCCACCGCACGGGCCTGATGCAGCGTCGCTGGCGGCCGCCGCACGACCATGCCGAGTCGCCAGGCGCTGGTGATGCTCGCCGCGGCACCGATCCGTAGCATCCCGGAGAGTGCACGTCGCAGGGTGGTCGTCGTCGATCCGTTCACCATGGCGTGAACGTCGCGCCGACGGGCTCGGCATCGCCTCGGGGAAACCCCCAACTTCGGGGGGTTCAGGGCGGACGTAATTGGTCGAGAAGAGCAGCTCGCGCGCATCACCCGCGTGCTCGACGCTGCCCGTGGCGGCACGGCCGGCGCGCTCGTGATCGTCGGCGAGGCCGGCATCGGCAAGACGTCACTGCTCGATGCGGTGGAGTCGATGGCCACCGGGTTCCAGCAAGTACGCGCCCGCGGCATCGAGTCCGAGGCGGGGTTCGACCACGCTGGTCTGCTGCAGCTGCTTGCTCCTCTGCGTCACCACCTCGACGGCGTCCCGACCCCGCAGCGACGAGCGCTCGAGGCCGCCGTCGGTTGGGGCCCGGCGGTGCCGGCCGACGATCGGTACCTGGTCGCCGCCGGCACGCTCTCCCTGGTCGCGTCCGCAGCGGAGACGGTGCCGGTGCTCGTCGTCGTGGACGATCTGCACTGGCTCGATCCCGGCTCGGCGAGCGTGGTGCTGTTCGCGGCGCGCCGTCTCGACCACGATGCCGTCGCGATCCTGTTCGCGACCCGGCGTGGCGCACCCGGCGGGTCGGCGATCGACGGGCTCGACACGATCGAGCTGCGCGGTTTGTCGACGGCCGACGCGGCACGTCTCGTGTCGCCCGGCATCGATCGTGCGGTCCTCGCTCGGCTCGTCGCGGCGACAGACGGCAACCCGCTGGCCTTGGTCGAAGCCGCCGAGCGACTCACACCGGCCCAGCGCCGCGGCGCGACCGAGCTGCCAACTCCCCTGCCGACCGGAGCTCGCTTGGAGGCGGTGTACGAGCCCCTCATCGCGTCCCTCCCTCCCGAAGCCCGCAACGTCGTGCTTCTCGCCGCCGCTGCCCGTGACGATGCAGCCGAGCCGCTGATCGCGGCACTCCGAGCGAGAGCCATCGACCCTGAGCTCGCCCTCGACGAGGCTGAGGTTCGCGGTGTGCTCGTCCGTGAGCCGGGTCTCGTCCGGTTCCGCCATCCGCTGCTACGCACCGCGGCGTGGGCCACGGCGACCCCGGCAGAACGCCGGGCCGCGCACGCCGCACTCGCAGCCTCGATGCCCACGGTCCGGCGTCGGGACCGCGCGTGGCACCTCGCCGCCGCAGCAACCGCGCCCGACAACGCCTTGGCCGACGAGCTCGAACAGCTCGCCGACGAGGACCGCGAGCGGTTCGGACACGCCGCGGCGTCGGCGGCGTTGGAGCGCGCCGCCGACCTCTCGGTCGATCCGGCCAAGCGCGCAACGCGACTCGCTGCGGCGACCGAGGACGCCGCGATGGGCGGCGACGTCACGCGGGCTCGCGACCTCGCCGAGCACGTGCTGGCCACGGACGCCGAGCCAGCCGTGAGGGGCCGCGTGCTGGCGGCGATCGGGGTGCTCGAGCATTCGACCGGGTCGGTCCCCCGGGCGGCGCAGCTGCTGGCCCAGGCTGCCGAGCAGACCGCCGGCCAGCTGCGTGTGCGGGTGCTCGCCGAGCTCACGATGGCTCGCCATCGCCTCGGGGACTACCCCGGGCTCGCCGCCGCGGCAGCCGAGCTCGCTGCCATCGCCGATCCGAGCGACCCGCATCAACGGCTCCTCAGCGAGTTCCACGGCGGCCTCGCAGCGATGGTCGCCGGGGACTACGAGGTCGGCGGGACGTTGCTGACCAGCGCCCTCGACCTCTACAAGTCCGAACCCGAGCTCCGAGACGACCCTCGCCACCTGCGTCCCACGACGTTGGCCGCCGGCTTCCTCGGCCTGCCGCGCGAAGACGTGCAGTTCTTCGAAGGCCGCCTCGCCCACGCCCGAAGTCGTGGAGCGATGAGCGTCCTGGTTCCCGTGCTGGCGATGTTCTCGTACGGACGGGCCGAGCTCCTCGGCGACCATGCCGGAGCGTTCGCCGACGCCGGCGAATCAGCCGAGCTCGGTGCCGAGCTCGGCTTCGTTGCCGACGTCGCACCCGCCGTCGAGATGCTGGCCTGGCAGCATGCGGCCCGAGGCGCCCACGAGGAGGCTCGCCTCGAGCTCGAACGGTCCGCTCGGTTGGTCGAACAGTCCGGCACCTCGTCCGTCGCCGCCCACCTCGCCCTCGCCAGCGCGTTCTGCGCACTGTGTCGCGACGACTTCGACCATGTCGTCAAGCTGCTCGAACCTCGACTCGAGATCGACGACGGGCGCGGCGCGATGGGCGAGCCGCTCGGCGTCGCGCCGCTCCTCATCGAGGCCTACGTCGCACTCGGCCGCAGGGTCGACGCCGCTGGTCTCGCTGACCGGTTTGCTGTCACTGCGAGCTCCGAGGGTCGCACGCAGGCCTTGGCCGAGCGCTGCCGGGGATTGACTTCCGAGGACGACGCCACGGCGATCGCCGCCTTCGAGTCTGCGCTCGCTGCTCACGGTGCCGCCAACGACGCGTCGTTCGAGCAGGCTCGCACCGAGCTCATGCTCGGGGCGCGACTCCGCCGCAGCGGCCAACGCCTCGGCGCCCGCGCCCACCTCCGCGGCGCTCGGGACCGCTTCGCTGCGATGGATCTCACGCTATGGGTCCAGCGCGCTGCCGGCGAGCTCGCCGCCACCGGTGAGACGGCACGACCCCGTCGACACACGGGTGACGAGCCGCTCACGTCACAGGAGACCCGAGTCGCCCTCCTCGTCGGCCAGGGGATGACCAACCGCGAGGTCGCCGCGGCGTTGTTCGTCAGCCCGAAGACCGTCGAACACCACCTCTCCAACGTCTATCGCAAGCGCGGCCTGCGCTCACGCAGCGAGCTCGCTCGCGCGATCGCCACCGAACCTCCACCGGATGCTCACCCGATCTCCAAGCACTGACGGGGGTGATCTGGTCCCCTGTGGCCATGACATCACTCCCCGTCGACATCAGTGTGGTGGGTATCAGCCACGTCGCCGTCGTGACCGGCGACCTCGACCGCTTCGTCGACTTCTACCGCGACGTGTTCGGTCTCCCTGTCGTCGCTGAGCTGAATGACGACGGGTACCGGCACTCGCTGCTCGGCCTCGGACCGCAGAGCTTCCTGCACGCCTTCGAGCGACCCGAGAGCGCACACGGCCGCGGCTCATCGAACCTGTTCGAGCGCGGCCACATCGACCACCTCGCGCTTGCCGCCGCCGACGCCGCGACCTTCGAAGCGCTGCGAGGTGAACTGGTGCGGCGAGGCGCCAGTGACGGAGAGATCACCGAGTTCGGAGTAGGGCGGAGCGTCTACTTCGAGGACCCAGACGGAATGGGCTGCGAAGTGATGCTGATGGACGTCGACCTGACCCCGGAGGCCGTCGACCAGGCCGTGCTCACCCGCAGCGGGTGAGCACCCTCCAGCGGTTCGCCGTCAGGCGCGGTCGAGCTCGAACTTGATGTACTCCTCGCCGGTGTCCTCGGCGTGCTCGAACTGGATGACGCCCATCTCCTCGAAGCGCCGGCGCAGCCACTCGTCGTTGCGGTCCAGCAGCCCGAGCTTCTTGCAGTTCGGCACGATCTTGGCGAACAGCATCTGCTGGAACATCTCGCGAGTCGGGTCGCTGAGCACGAGCGGCACAACGTCCTTCGGGTTGACGCCGTGGCGCTCCCACACCTCCTGGGACAGGAACCGGTCACGCATCCGGACCGCTGCCTCGTAGGCGAACTCCTGGCGCTCCTTCATCTCGTGGTCCGTCATGCCCTCGTACACCTCGCGCAGCGACAGCACACCGAAGGCCACGTGACGGGCCTCGTCGCTCATCACGTAGCGCAGCATCTGCTTGAGCAGCGGCTCGGCCGTCATCTGGTGCATGTAACCGAAGGCAGCCAGCGCCAGCCCCTCCACCATCACCTGCATGCCGAGGTACGTCATGTCCCATCGGCTGTCCTGGATGATGTCGTCGAGCAGCATGCGCAGGTGGGCGTTGACCTGGAAGCTGCCACCCAGCTTCTCGTCGATGTAGCGCGCGAACACCTCGACGTGGCGGGCCTCGTCCATCACCTGGGTCGAGGCATAGAGCTTGGCGTCGTACCACGGAACGGTCTCGGTGATCTTCGCCGTGCAGAGCAGCGCTCCCTGCTCACCGTGCAGGAACTGCGAGAGCGTCCAGCGTCGCTGGTCGATGCCGAACTCCAACCACTTCTTGTCGTCCCACTTCTCGACGATCGTGCCGTCGTAGTGGTCAGGGCTCAGACCGGCCTGGAACGCCGCCTGGTCCTTGGTCACGACCTCCTCGAGGTCGACCTCGGTGTCCCACGGAAGGTCGGTAGAGGCGTTCCACTGCCCCGTCTTCGCCTTCTCGTACAGCTTGCGCAGCTGCGGCCGCGCCAGCGAGTAGTCCCAGGTGAACATCGCGTCGGCGTTGTCCTTGACGGCGTGCTCCACCTCGTCGAGGTCCTGGTTGCTGATCGAGAGGATGGCCTCGATGTCATCCAGCTCGGCCCGACCGAGGATCTCGTCGTTGTCGCGGTGGACGACGGTCATGTGATGGCTCCTTCAATGAGTGTTGAACGGATGATCGGCGTGAGGAACGCCCGGGCGGACTCTTCGTCGCCGAGATCGACGGTGTCGCTCGGCGCCAGGAAGTACGAGATCGTGAGGCGGGCGAGGATGTCGATGATCCGTCGCGCCTGCCGGCGGTCGAGGAACGGCTCGGCGAGCGGAGCGAGGAACGTCGTGGCGAAGCGGTTGATGCGGGGCACGCCCTCCACCGTCAGCTGGCCGAGTGTCGTGCCCGGCTCGCTGGCCAACATCACGGCCAGGTGCTCGTCGGCACGCAGCTCCTGCGTGGCCACGACGGCGGCGCGAACCAGGAGGTCCTCGATCGACGTTGCCCCCTCGACCCGGTCGCGCAGAATCGTGAAGAACTCCTCCAGCTCACGTACCCGCAGCGCCTCGAACAGCACGTCCTTGCCGCCCGGGAACATGCGATAGAGCGTCGCCCGGGAGATGCCGGCCTCGGCGGCGATGTCGTCGATCGTGACGCGGTCGAAACCCCACCGCTCGCAACCCCGCTTGGCGGCGTCGAGCACGCGGTCCATGGTCGAAGTCGTCGACGTCGTCGTGCTCTGCCCGCCGATCGACATGGTGAGACACTAAGACACTAAACGTCTCATCGTCAACTTGGGGCGGCAGATTCTCGAGCACTTCTCACCCGGCGTCATCCCCGTGCGGCGAAGTACTCGGCGGTACTGTGACCCGGCGGACATCGAACAACGGGAGGACCCGCGATGCGACGTCATGTCGTGACGACCGCCGTGTTGATGGCGACTGCAATGGCGCTGGTGGCCTGCGGCGGAGACGATGACGACGATGCTGTGGACCTCGCACCGGCCACGACGACCGATGCGCCGGCCGGCACCGATGCGGCCGGAACAGCGCCGGCCGGCACCGAGGCGGGCGGCACGACGGCGCCAGGCTCGACGCTGCAGCAGGGGCCGCCACGCGTGCGGCCGAACGAGGAGGCGGCGGCTTGCGCCCAGGACAAGACGCTCGACCCGCTCGAACTGACCGTCGCCACCGGTGAGCCGGCATTCCCGCCATACGTGATCGACGACGATCCCGCCAACGGCCAGGGGTTCGAATCGGCCGTCGCCTATGCGGTGGCGGGAGCCATGGGCATCGGTCCGGCCGCCGTGACGTGGATCCGCACCCCGTTCGAAGCGGCGATCCAGCCGGGTCCGAAGGACTTCGACTTCAACATCCAGCAGTACTCGATCAGCCCGGAACGCGAAGAGGTCGTCAGCTTCAGTCAGTCGTACTACGCCGGTAACCAGGCGATCCTCGGCTACGACGACTCGCCCGCCGCGAGCGCGGAGACGATCACCGACTTCCAGGACCTCAAGATCGGCGTCGCCGCCGGCACGACCAGCCTCAACTTCGTCACGGACGTGCTGATGCCCACGACCGAGCCGTTCGTGTTCAACGACAACGCGGCGGCCAAACAGGCCCTCGACACGCAGCAGATCGACGCCATCGTCGCCGATCTCCCCACCGCGCTGTACATCTCCGCCGTCGAGATCGAGGGCACCACGGTGTTCGGCCAGTTCCCCGCCGTCGAAGGGTCCGAGGGTGAGCCCTGGGGAATGCTCTTCGCCAAGGACAACCCACTCGTCGAGTGCGTCAACCTGGCGCTCGCCTCGCTCAAGGACGACGGGACGCTCGACCAGATCACCGAGCGGTGGATGACCGCCGGCTCCGGCGTGCCCGAGATCAGTCTGGAGTGATCGGAGGGGGGGATCGCGCGTCGAGCTCGACGCGCTTCCGTCGGCAGCGCTACGACCAGACTCGGCGGCGCCGCAGCATCGGAATGGCGATCGCCAGTACGGCGGTCGTCGTCGGGCTGCTGGTGTGGCTGCTGCCCAAGACTTCGGGGTGGCAGAACGTCCAGGAGTCGTTCTTCAACGCCGAGGTCTTCCGTGACGTCTTTCCGGAGCTGCTCGGACCGTTCTGGTACGACGTCCAGATCTTCCTGTGGTGCGCGCCGTGCATCGTTGTCGTGGGGCTCCTGATCGCAGTTGGCCGCAATGTGAGGGCGCCGGCGCTGTACCCGGTGCGGCTGTTCTGCACCCTGTACATCGACATCGTCCGCGGTGTGCCGGTGATCCTGTGGATCACGCTGCTCGGCTTCGGCGTACCAGCGCTGCTGCAGACCCGCGATTGGTACGGGAAGTTCATCATCTGGGGCTCGGTAGCGCTCGTGATGACCTACTCCGCGTACGTCGCCGAGGTGTTCCGATCCGGGATCGAGGGCGTGCACGAGTCGCAGCGGGCCGCCGCCCGATCACTCGGCCTGTCGTCGAGTCAGACGATGCGCTCGGTCGTCTTGCCCCAAGCCGTCCGCCGCGTCGTGCCGCCGTTGATGAACGACTTCGTCAGCCTGCAGAAGGACGTCGCGCTGATCAGCGTGCTGGGTCCGGTCGAGGCGATGCGGAAGGCCAGCATCGAAGTCGCCAGGACCTTCAACTTCACGCCCTACGTGGCGGCCGCCCTGCTGTTCCTGTGCGTGTCGATCCCACTCACCCGGCTCACCGACCACCTGCTGCAGCGGGAGCGGCGAGAGATGACGGGAACCGTCGTCACATGAAGCTGGCGACGTGAAGCTGGCGCTGGAGGGCGTCGTCAAGGAGTTCGGCGAGCTGCGCGTGCTCGACGGCATCGACCTTGCCGTCGAGACCAGCGAGGTCGTCGCGCTGATCGGTGCATCCGGCTCGGGCAAGAGCACCCTGCTGCGCTGCATCAACCTGCTGGAGCAGATCGACGACGGGCGGATCCTGCTGGATGGTGACGACATCAGCGAGCCGGGCCGGAATCCGGACCCGATACGGCGACGCATCGGGATGGTCTTCCAGAGCTACAACCTGTTCCCCCACCTCACCGTGGCGGAGAACATCGCGCTGGCTCCGCGCAAGCTGCGCCGACTCGACAAGGCGGCAGCGAACGCGCAAGCGCTCGAGCTGCTCGCCCGGCTCGGCCTCACCGACAAGGCCGGCACGTACCCGGATCGCCTGTCGGGCGGGCAGCAGCAGCGAGTGGCGATCGCCCGGTCGCTGGCGATGGGGCCCGAGGTGATGCTGCTCGACGAGGTGACGTCGGCGCTCGACCCCGAGCTCGTCGGTGAGGTGCTGGACGTCGTCCGGGACCTGCGGTCGGCGGGCATGACGATGGTGTTGGCGACCCACGAGATGTCGTTCGCTCGCGAGATCAGCGACCGCATCTGCTTCATCGACGCCGGCCGCATCGTCGAACAAGGTCCTCCCGAATTGATCTTCGACACCCCGAGTGAGGAACGCACCCGCCGCTTCCTCCAGCGCGTGATCGACGCCGGGCGCATGTGAACCGCTCGATGTAAGCCAAGCCGGGTGCAACCATTGACGGGTCCCGTGCGCCTATCTCCCAGATGATCGAGCAGGCAGTAGTCGCGACGGTCGGGTTCGAGGAGTTCTTCTCCGACCGGTACCGCTCGGCAACCCGCTTCGCCTTCTTGCTCACGGGCTCCGATCAGGTCGCCGAGGAGATCGCCCAGGATGCGTTCCTGCAGATCTTCCGGCGCTGGGGTGAGATCCGCAATCCGCACGCCTACCTGTCCAAAGCACTCGTGAGTGGTGCCCGCTCGTGGGGACGCAGAGAGCGGCGTCGGCCCGCGCCTGCGACCTCTGGACCGATCGAACATGACTCCGACGCCATCGCCGTGCGCGACGCCCTGTGGGACCTGCCGGCCAGGCAACGCGAGGCGCTGGTGCTGCGGTATTTCCTCGGACACGTCGATCGCGAGATCGCCGAAGCAATGGGCTGCCCAGTGGGCACCGTCAAATCGTTGATCCACCGGGGGCTGGCCAGGATGAAGGAGACGCTGACATGACCGATCTGGACATGACCGACGTCGAGGACCGCGTCGAACGAGCGATGTACGTGCTGGCTGACTGTCACGAACCGGACGTCGCGGCAGCACGATCGCGACTCGCGTCGCGAGCCGGCGCGATGGTCCCGCGACGTCGCCGGCGGCTACGGCCCGAGGTCTGGGTGACGCTCGCCGCGGCCTCGGTCGCGGTCGTCGGCGTCGGCGCCCTGTGGGCCGTCGCCGGGCCGTCTGATTCACCGCCGGAATCGCCGGCGGCGCAGACCGATCCACCGGTCGCACCGTCCGTCGCGCCGTCGCGCGCACCCGTGATCCCGACGCCCGACCGGCTCGCCGTCCTCGATCCCCAACCAGGCGACGCCCCAATCCGGTCCGATCCCGTCTTGGACTGGATCCACGGGACGCGGTCGACGGCGGCCCAGCGATGGTTCGTCCGGCGCTCTTCCGACGGCGCCCTGTCCGGGGGCATCTCGATCTCCGATTCGACCGCGATCGATTGGGAGACGACGTTCGTCGACGCGGCTGCCGCAGGGATCCCCGGAGTCGACGCTCGAGTCGTCGTCACCTCCGAGGGTGCACAGGTGGCGTGGCTGAGTGAGCATGGGATGCGCGTCGTCACCGGTGCCGGTGACGTCAGTGCCGAAGAGGCGATCGCCGCCGCCTCAACGGCGTCGAGCGGAAACCTGGCGGATGCCGCCGTGCCGGCAGGCTTCGAGGAGTTCGCCGTCCCGACCGAGCAGGGATCGGTGCGCTACGAGGACACGCAGCTGACGATCGCCTACTCGACCGTTGGCCCGGGCGAGGTCCTCGACGTCGCCGCGGCGGCGTTGCTGGCGCCGGGCCGTGACGGGCCGCTCACACCGCTCGCTGGTCAACAGGACGCGTGGGCCACCACGACGTTCGGCGGACATCCCACCGCCATCGTCGCCGTCGACACGGACGCCGTTGCGACGGTCGTTGGGCTGCCCGGCACGGACTTGACGTCCGTGGTCGATTCGCTGGCGGTCGTTCGTGCCGGCGACGTCACCATCGGCAACCCGGAGGTCACCCACGGCATCCCGGCCAACGCTCGGAAGACGTACGGCGAGATCGAACGCGGGCGCTGGGTCGCCTACGAGTACTCGACGCTCCACGGCACCGAATGCCTGAGCATCGATGCATCGTGGGGCGGCAGCGGCGACTGCTCACCGCCTGGGAAGGTCGATTGTCCCGTGGCCAACCCAACGGGAGGTCCGAACTCACCGTCCGGGTTCGAAGTGGTCGTGCCGTACCACGCGGAGGACCTCGAGGTCACCGTCAACGGCGTCCCCGCCGAGGCGACGATCGAGCACGACCAAGGCTTCACGTTCGCCTACGGCCCGGCGCCCGCGGGCCATCCCAGCATCGACGTGACGATCGGCGGGCAGCCTCCCTGCTAAGGAGGACTCGTGCCCAAGCAGACCCTGCGCCCCGACAACCTGAGCTTCCAGCCGCGACCCGAGTACCCGTACTCACCGGGAACACGCGGCGGACGCCTCGTCTACACGGCCGGCCAGGTCGCCTGGAACGAACGAGCCGAGCTCGTCGGCCTCGGTGATCCGACTGCGCAGACCCGGCAGGTGCTGTCCAACGTCCAATCCATCCTGCGCGCCGGCGGCGCCACGCTCGCCGATGTGCTGAAGTGCAACGTCTATCTCGCCGACATCCGTTACTTCGAGGCGATGAACGCTGTGTTCGCCGAGTTCTTCCCCGAGGACCCGCCGGCCCGCACCACCGTGCAGGCCGCGCTCGCCGAACCCGAGATGCTCGTCGAGATCGAAGCGATCGCGTACGTCGACGAGTGAGGCGGTATCGCGATCCCTAGGACGTCGGCACGCCGGAGGCGAAGCGCTCGCGCAGGGTCTTCTTGGAGAACTTCCCAACGCTCGTCTTGGGGACCTCGTCGATGAACACGACGTGGTCGGGCAGCTGCCACTTGGCGACCTTCGGCGCCAGGTGGTCGAGGATCTCCTCCTTGGACAGCGAGGAGCCTTCCTCGAGCACGACACAGGCCAGCGGCCGCTCGCCCCACCTTTCGTCGGCGATGCCGATCACCGCCGCCTCACGGATCTCGGGGTGGCCCATCAGCTCGTTCTCCAGCTCGACCGACGAGATCCACTCCCCACCCGACTTGATGAGGTCCTTCGTCCGATCGACGAGGCGAATCCGTCCGCGCTCGTCCATCGTGGCAACGTCCCCTGTGCGCAACCAGCCGTCGTCGGTGAAGCTGTCGTCGGCCCGAGGGTCGTTGTAGTAGGTCGACGCGATCCAGGACCCGCGACATTGCAGCTCTCCGCTCGACTCGCCGTCGCGCGGTACCGGTGTCGTCGTCCCCGGCTCGACGACCCGGCACTCGACGCCGAAGGTGATGCGCCCCACGCTGGTGCGCAGGTCCGCCTGCTCCGCCTCGGGCAGCTCGCGCTCGTCGACATCGAGGTGGCACACGGACGCCACGGGACTCGTCTCCGTCATTCCCCACGCCTGCAGGATCGGCAGCCCGAGCTGCTCGCGATACGCCTCCGACAGCGCTTTCGGGACGGCCGATCCGCCGCAGGGGATCGCTCGCAGCGCAGACGTGTCGCGGCCCTTGAGGTGCGGCAGCACCTGCATCCAGATCGTCGGGACGCCGGCGGCGACGGTCACCCGCTCCTCGACGACGAGGTCAGCGATGGCCGGTCCCGACAGGTCGGGTCCAGGCATGACGAGGTCGGCGCCACTGGCCACGCCGGCGTGGGCGAGCCCCCACGCGTTGGCGTGGAACATCGGCACGACCGGGAGGATGCGGTCCGACTCGCGGGCGCCGAGGGAGTCCGCCATCATCGCCGCCATCGTGTGCAGGAACGTGCTGCGGTGGCTGTAGACGACACCCTTGGGGTTGCCGGTCGTGCCGCTCGTGTAGCACATGCTCGCCGCTTGGTGCTCGTCGTCCACGCGGAACTCGACCGGTGACGCCGCCGCCAACAGCTCCTCGTAGCGGACGAGCGTGTGGCCTGCCAGGTCCTCGGGGACGTCGCCTTTCCCGTCGTCCATCACGATGAGGTGGCGCAGCCGCTCGAACGTCTTGAGCTGCGGCGCCAACAGCGCCAGCAGCGAGCGGTCGACGAAGATCACCTCGTCATCGGCGTGGTTGACGATGTACGTCAGCTGCTCCGGGAAGAGGCGGATGTTCAGCGTGTGCAGCACCCGCCCGGTACACGGCGCGGCGAAGTACAGCTCGAGGTGGCGGGCGGTGTTCCAGGCGAACGTCGCCACACGACCCTCGGAGGAGATCCCAAGATCGTCGAGCACGCCGCCCAGCCGGCGCGTTGCGCTCGGCCCACTCGCCGTAGGTGACCCGCTCGCGCCCGGCCCCCGTCGCCGTCGTCACCGTCTTGTGCGGGAAGTACTGCTCGGCCCGGTCGAAGATGTGCGGGATCGTGAGCGGGACGTCCTGCATCGTGCCCTTCATGCCGGCGAGAGTACCGGCCCCCTCGCAGGTAGCTTCGTGCCGTGGCGGCGACCCCCAGCGACGACGGAGCCGCGCCTCCGGTCAGCGCTGATGAGGCGGCGGCTACCGAGGCGGCGGCTACCGAGGCGGCGGCCACCGACGAGGTGGCGGCTACCGAAGCGCCGGCCCCGCACACCCCACCGTGGTGGGCGCCGCTGACCCTGGTCGCCTTCGTCGCGCTGATCGTCTGCACGAACGTCGCCAACGGCGTGTGGGCGAGCTGGGTGAACAACCGCCCGGAAGCGCTGTTGCTGCTGTCGTCGCGCCAGCGGTACCTCGTCCTCGTGGTCGCCGGCGGGATCTCACCGTTCACGTACGTCGTGATCGGCACGATCCGCATCGCCGCCGCCTTCATCGTCTGCCACCTGATCGGCCGGGCCTACCGCGACACCGCGCTGTCGTGGTTCACCCGCTACCTGGGCTTCACGCCGGAGGCCCTCGACGTCTACAACCGCAACTTCTCCAAGGCCGAGATCGGGCTGATCCCGTTCTTCGCCGGCAGCAACATCGTCGCCGTCCTGACCGGAATCCACCGCACCCCACCCGTGCGGCTCGCCGTTCTCCTCGGTCTCGGCATCGCCGGGCGGCTGGCGCTGATGTGGTGGCTGGCCAAGACGTTCGAGGAGCCGCTGCTCGACATCCTCGACTTCCTGCAGCGCTACCAGTGGTGGGCGCTCGGCATCTCCGTGGCCATGGTGCTGCTCATCAACCTGCGCAACTTCCGTCGTGGCGCACAGTCGTAACCCCCTGGCAGACTCCGGCCATGGCTGAGATCACCCTCCGCGGCAACCCCATCCACACCGTCGGCGACCTTCCCGCAATCGGTGCTCCGGCGCCACCGTTCACGCTGACGGGCAGGGATCTCGGCGACGTCACCGCCGGCGACTTCGCCGGCAAGGCATTGGTCCTGAACATCTTCGCCAGCCTCGACACCGGCGTGTGCGCAGCAAGTGTGCGCACGTTCAACGAGCGGGCGGCGGGGCAGGAACGCTTCGCCGTACTGAATGTCTCAGCCGATCTGCCCTTCGCGCAGGGCCGCTTCTGCACGGCCGAGGGGATCGAGAACGTGACGTCGGCCTCGACGTTGCGCAGCGACTTCGGCGAGATGTACGGCGTGAGGATCGCCGACGGTCCGATGGCCGGGCTGATGTCGCGGGCGGTGGTCGTCATCGACGCCGACGGCGTCGTCGCCTACACGGAGCAGGTACCGGAGATCACCCAGGAACCGGACTACGACGCCGCGCTCGCAGCCGTCTCCTGAGGTTGCGCGAGGCGCCTCTCGGGGAACGCTCCCGCCATGTCCGTGCTGGTCTCGCGCGTCCTCGACCCACGACCCGTGGAGTCGCTGAATGACTACGTCGCTGCCGGCGGGGGCGCTGGGCTCGATGCGGCCCTGAAGCTCGGGCCGGTCGGCACGATCGACGAGCTCGACGCGGCGGGACTGCGTGGGCGCGGCGGGGCGGGGTTCCCGACCGGCACCAAGTGGCGGACGGTCGCCGACCTCGCGGCGACCGTCATCGTCAACGGCGCAGAGGGTGAGCCCGGCAGCTTCAAGGATCGCACGCTGCTGGTGCGCAACCCGTACCGAGTGCTGGAGGGCGCCCTGATCGCCGCCCGCACCGTCGGCGCGGACCGCATCGTCGTCGCGGTCAAGCGCTCGTTCGCCGAGCAGATCGCCCGCCTGCGCCCCGCCATCGACGATGTTCGAGAGCGTGGCTGGGCGGACGGCATCGAGCTCGAGATCGTCGCTGGCCCGAGCGAGTACCTCTTCGGCGAGGAGACGGCGCTCCTCGAGGTCACGGATGGGCGTCCGCCGTTTCCACGCGCGTCGCAGCGCCCTATGTCCGCGGCGTCGACGATGACTCCATCGACGACGCGACGGAGCCTCCGCCGACGTTGGCCAACAACGTCGAGACGCTGGCCAACGTCGCGCTGATCCTGGCGAACGGCGCGACGTGGTTCCGCGAGTTCGGAACGGCGGCGTCACCTGGAACGGCCGTCTGCACCGTGTCGGGCTCGACGCTGCGCGCCGGTGTCGGCGAGGTGCCCCTCGGCACGCCGCTGCGGACGGTGATCCAGGAGATCGGGGGCGGGACTGCGTCCCGGTGCCGGTGTCCAAGCCGTGCTCTCCGGCGTCTCCCATCCGTTCCTGCCGGCATGGGCGCTCGACACGCCCCTGTCGTACGAGGCCATGGAAGCGGCGGGCAGCGGCCTCGGTGCCACCGGGTTCATCGTGTTCGACGACGCGGACGATCTCGTCGCCGTGGCCCAGGGCGTGTCCCGCTTCCTCGCCGTGGAGTCGTGTGGCCAGTGCACGCCGTGCAAGCAGGACGGCCTCGCCATCGCAGAACTGCTCGCCCGGTTCTGCCGCTCCGACGCGACCGACCACGACGTGGATGAGCTGGCGAGCCGGGTGGAGACCGTCACCGACGAGGCTCGCTGCTTCCTCGCCCACCAGCAGCAGCGCGTGGTGAACAGCCTTCTCGCGCTGTTCCCGGAGGCGCTCGCCAAGCACCTGGAGACGGCACCGGAGCGGGCCGATCCCGTGACGCCGGTGCTGATCGCCCCGCTCACGGTGCTGCGTGGCGACGCCGCCGAGATCGACGAGGCGGAGGCAGGCAAGCAGCCGGACTGGACCTACGACGACATCGACTCGGGCGCGGCCCCCGCCGAACGCTTGCGGCGGTGAGCGCTTGCGGCGGTGAGCGATGAGCGGTGAGCTATGAGCGCCCATACAGCGCACAACGCTCACCGCACCGCCCGACCCGCCGCAACCACCCCACCCAGCCCACCACACGATGAGCGATGAGCGCTCATACAGCGCACATTGCTCACCGCGCCGGGCGGGCGTGAGCGTCAGAGGTTCAAGAAGCGGTCCAGTCCGACCGTCAGGCCCTTGTGTTCGGCGA
This sequence comes from uncultured Acidimicrobiia bacterium, assembly GCA_963774125.1. Classification (GTDB taxonomy): domain Bacteria; phylum Actinomycetota; class Acidimicrobiia; order Acidimicrobiales; family Ilumatobacteraceae; genus JALZMG01. The sequence continues at coordinate 248,484 of CAVZDR010000004.1, read as the reverse complement.
TGTGCTTGATGGCGAGGACCACGCCGGGCATGAAGCTCGAGCGGTCGTAGCTGTCCTGGCGGATCGTCAACGTCTGCCCGAGGGCACCGAAGATGACCTCCTGGTGGGCGACCATGCCTCGCATCCGCACGGCGTGGAGCCGGATGCCACCAGGTCCGACACCGCCTCGCGACCCAGCGAGCACCTCCTGCCTCGTCGGGTCAGCCGCCCACTCATTGGAGGCGGCGGCGATCCGCTCCGCGGTGGTCACCGCGGTCCCGGACGGTGCATCGGCCTTGGCGTCGTGGTGCAACTCGATGATCTCGACCGTCTCGAAGAACGGCGCGGCCAGCTCGGCGCAGCGCATCATCAGCACCGCCGAGATCGAGAAGTTCGGCACCACCGCGCAGTTCGGTGCGTCGTCGTCACCGAACTCGTGGGCGAAGGTCTCGAGGTCCTCGTCCGTCAGGCCAGTCGTGCCGACCACGGTGTGGATGCCGTGCATCGCCAGCCACAGCACGGTGCGCCGTGCCGCGTCGGCGACCGAGAAGTCGACGACCACCTCGGCGCCGGCGTCCACGAACGCCTTCGGCTCGCCGGAGACCGCCATCCCCTCGACGATCTGCCCAGCGGCGTACGGATCGACGGCCGCGACCAGCTCGAGCTCTGGGTCGAGCGCAACTGCCGCGCACACGGCCGATCCCATCCGTCCGCCGGCACCGCTCACTCCTACACGAACCATCCGACGAATGTACGCGCCGGTCGGCGTCGTCAGCGTGTGTACGACGGGCCGACGAGCACGGTGACCGGTCGACCTGCGCCGTAGACCCGGTCGATGACGCGCCGAACGTCGGCGTGGCTCACCTTCTCCCAGCGCTCGAGCTGCTCGTCGACCGGGATCACGCGGCCCATCGTCGCGAGCATGCCCCCGAGTCGCGACATGCGGGCGCCGGTGTCCTCGAGCCCCATCTCGTAGGCCCCGGTGAGGTAGCCGATCGCCACCGTCAGCTCCTCGTCCGTGACACCGTTCTCGATGAGGCGGGTCAGTTCTTGGTCGACGAGCCGGCTCACGTCGCTGGCGTGCTCGGGCATCGCCCCGGCATACACGGACCACGCGCCGGCGTCGGCGTAGGCCGAGGTGGCGGAGTAGACGCTGTACGCCAAGCCACGTCGCTCGCGGATCTCGTCGAACAGGCGGCTCGACAGCCCGCCTCCAAAGACGTGGTTGACGACGTCGAGCGCCTCGCGGTCGGGATCCTCGCGGGCGACCGAGCGTCCACCGATCGCCAGGTGAACCTGCTCCGAGTCATCGTCGATCGACACGTCGGCGTCGGGATCACCCGGCAGCGTGCCGGGCGACTCGCCCATCGCCCGCCGGCATGTCGGCGAACGCCGCGTCGACCGCCGCCACGAACTCGTCGTGATCGACGTCGCCTGCCACGGTGACCGTGGTGGCGCCGGTGCGGTAGTGCTCGGCGAAGAAGTCCCGGACGTTGGAGGCCCGGATCGAGCGCACGGTCGACCGTCCGCCGGCGGTGTCGCGGCCGAGCCCGTGGTCGCCGAACACCTGACGAGTCAGCGTGCGCAACGCCACGTCGTCGGGCGCATCGTCGTCCATGGCCAGCTCTTCGAGGATCACCTGGCGCTCACTCTCGACGTCCTCGTCCTCGAGCAACGAGTGCGTCAGGACATCGCCGAGCAGTTCGACACCCGTCGCTCCGTGACGGCGCGGCATCCGGCAGTAGTAGGCCGTGTACTCCTTCGACGTGAAGGCGTTGATGTCTCCGCCGACACGGTCGACGGCGCGCGAGATGTCGGTCGCGGTGCGCGTCTCGGTCCCCTTGAACAGCAGGTGCTCGAGGAAGTGGCTGACGCCCGACAGCTCGGCCGGCTCGTCGCGCGAACCGACGGCGACCCAGACCCCCATCGCCACCGACCTCGCCGCAGGGACGAAATCGGTGGCGACTGTGAGACCGTTGGGCAGCTGAGAGATGCGCTCAGTCACGGAGAGGCTTCGCCGGCCGCATGACTAGCGATGGCGGCGCCGGCCGCGGTCGCGGCTGCCTGCGTCACGACTGCGGCCGCCATCACCGGCCCGCTCGCGCTCCGGGTTGGGGCCGAGGTCGCCGACCTCCTGGCTCAGCTCGGCGTCGAACGTGTCCTCGAACGACACGCTGACGACAGCGCTCCCGTTGCCGTCGGCCGCGGCTGAACTGTCACCGCCGATTGCCCCGTCCTGCTCGGGCTCGTCGCCGACGGGAGTGAGGCTGACCTTGCCCTTGTCGTCGATCTCGTCGACGCGCACTTCCAGCTCCTGCCCGAGGGAGAGCACGTCCTCGACGGCGTTGATCCGCTTACCGCGACCGAGCTTGGAGATGTGGACCAAGCCGTCCCGTCCGGGAAGGATGTTGACGAAGGCGCCGAACTTCGTGATGTTGACGACCCGTCCCTTGTAGACGGCGTTCAGCTCGGCCTTGGGCGGATCGACGATCGCCAGGATGGCGGCCTTTGCCTCCTCCATGCGCCAGCTCTCGACAGCACCGATCGTCACGATGCCCTGCGCACCGTCGTCGTCGACGCTGATGTCGGCGCCGGTCTCGGACTGGATCGTGTTGATGACCTTGCCCTTGGGACCGATCACCTCACCGACCTTGTCGATCGGGATGATCAGCGTGGTGATCTTCGGCGCGGTCGCCGCGACCTCCGTGCGAGGTGCCGAGATCGCTGCGTTCATCACGTCGAGGATCTCGAGGCGGGCGACCTTGGCCTGTTGCAGGGCCGCCGTCAGCACGTCGGCCGGGATGCCGTCGATCTTCGTGTCGAGCTGCAGGGCAGTCACGGCGTCGGCAGTCCCGGCGACCTTGAAGTCCATGTCGCCGAACGCGTCCTCGGCGCCGAGGATGTCCGTGAGGGTGATGTAGCGATCGCCGTCGTAGACGAGGCCCATCGCGATGCCGGCGACCGGCGCCTTGATCGGGACACCGGCGTCCATCAGCGACAGGCTCGACGCGCAGACCGACCCCATCGAGGTCGAGCCGTTCGAGCTGAGCACCTCGGAGACGAGACGCAGCGTGTAGGCGAACTCCTCCTGGCTCGGCACGACCGGAAGCACGGCCCGTGCAGCCAGTGCGCCGTGGCCGATCTCCCGGCGCTTGGGAGAGCCGACTCGGCCGGTCTCACCGTTGGCCCAGGGCGGCATGTTGTAGTGGTGGAGGAAGCGCTTGGTCGTCTCCGGGCTGAGTGTGTCGAGCAGCTGGTTCATGCGCGGCATGGCCAACGTGCACACGTCGAGGACCTGCGTCTCGCCACGCTGGAAGAGACCGGAGCCGTGAGCGGTCGGCAAGACGCCGACCTCTGCTGACACCGGTCGAAGATCTGACAATCCGCGTCCGTCGATGCGCACGCCTTCCTCGACGATGCGCTTGCGGACGAGCTTCTTCGTGAGTGAGCGCACGGCCTCGCGGATCTCCCGCTCCCGGCCGGCGAACGAGCCCGGCTCGTCAGTGGTGCCGGCGAGCTCGGCGATGGTGCGGTCGGTGACCTCATCGGTCGCCACGTTGCGCTCGGCCTTGCGGGCGATCGTGACCGCCTTCGACAGTCCTTCGCTCGCCGCGCCCTCCACGGCAGCGAAGACGTCGTCGCCGTAGTCGTGGACCGGGGTGAACGCGAGCGGAGTGATCGGTCCGTGTGTGGAGATCACGCTGGCGACGAGCTGGCGCTGCAGCCCGACAGACTCCTTGATCCACTGCTTCGACGCTTCGAGACCGTCGGCGAGGACTGCCTCGTCGACCTTCGTGGCGCCCGCCGCATAGAACTCGAAGCTCTTCGGGGTGCCGCCGGCTTCGACCATCATGATCGCCACATCGCCGTCGTCGAGCTGGCGGCCGGCGACGACGAGCTCGAAGACGCTGGCGTCGCTCTCCTGGTACGTCGGGTGCGGCAGCCATTCGCCGTCGGTCGAGTAGGCGATGCGGACTGCGCCGATCGGCCCCTCGAACGGGATGCCGCTGATCATCAGCGCCGCTGATGCCGCGTTGATCGACAGGACGTCGTGTGGGTTCTCCTGGTCGGCTCCGATCACCGTCGTCACGACCTGCGTCTCATTGCGGAAGCCCTTCGGGAACGACGGGCGCAGCGGACGGTCGGTGAGGCGGCACGTGAGGACTGCGTCCTCGGTGGGGCGACCTTCTCGGCGGAAGAACGAGCCGGGGATCTTGCCCGCCGCATAGGCCCGCTCCTCGACGTCGACGGTGAGGGGGAAGAAGTCGACGCCCGGGCGTACGTCGTGGGCGGCGTTGGCGGTCGTCAGCACGGTCGTCGTACCGATGGACGCAACGACCGCGCCTTGGCTTTGCGGCGCCAAATGACCGGTCTCGAAAGACAGGGTGCGCTCGGTCCCCGAAATGGGACCGCTCACGCGGATGGGATCAGCCACGAGGGCTCCTTTCGTCCGGCGAAGCCGGATGATGTGGAGCGGCCGGCCGGTTCCCAGTCGGCGATCCCGTCGACCGACCCGCTCGGGGTCAGGCCACGGAAGGGGCGACCGGCAACCGAACCTCGGCCGCTCGGTTTTCACCAGGATAGCGACGTTTGCTGACTGGGAGGCGACCGCATCGTGGCCTTCGTCAGGGGTGTGGGAGACCCGATTCGGCACGGCGTTCGCTCCAGCGCCTTCGCCGGCCGCGACGTTCAGGGGTGAGGACCCGGTTCGGCACGGCGGGCGCTCCAGCGCCTTCGCCGGCCGCGTTGTTCAGGGGTGAAGACCCGGTTCGGCACGCCGGCGCCGTGATGTCCGCCTCGCTCATCGCTCGGCTCCGGCTCGTCGCTGGCGCTTCCCTCGCCGGCAGGCGCTTCGGCGGCCGCGTTGATCAACGGCGGAGGCCGAGGCGGGCGACGATCTCGCGGTAGCGAGCGACGTCGATCGAGCGCACGTAGTCGAGCATGCGGCGGCGCCGGCCGACCAGCATCAGCAGCCCGCGGCGGCTGTGGTGATCCTTGGGGTGCGTCCGCAGGTGGTCGGTGAGGTGGCTGATGCGCTGACTGAGCAGTGCGATCTGCACCTCGGGGGAACCCGTATCGGACTCGTGCGTGCGGTACTCGGAAATGGTGTCCTGCTTGGACATCGGACCAACTCTCGTCTGTGGCCACGCTCGGCGCCGATGGGCGGCGAGCATCGCGCCGAAGCCGCGGGAGACCCGGTGAGCTGCGACGGACCCGGCAAGGCTATCGGCGGCTCACGCCTCACCGCTCCCTCGCTGGTCGGCCGTACGCTCGGCGCCCGTGACGGCCGCCATCGAGCTCGCGGGCGTCGCGCAGCGGTTCGGCCCCCTCGAGGCGCTCGGTCCGATCGACCTCACCATCGAGTCGGGTGAGATCGTGACGGTGCTCGGCCCATCCGGCAGCGGCAAGACGACACTCCTCCGCGTCGTCGGTGGGCTCGTCGAACCGACGGCCGGCCGCGTGTCGGTCGACGGATCCAGTCCGCACGTCGCGCGATCCGAGAAGCGCATCGGCTTCGTGCCCCAGTCCCCTGCCCTGCTCCCGTGGCGCACCGTCGAGGCAAACGCCCGCCTGCTCCTCGACGTCAACCGCCGTCGTGCGCACCGCCGCGACGGCCCAACGCCCTCGGAGCTGCTCGCCCACGTCGGCCTCTCGGACTTCGCCGGCGCCTACCCGCACGAGCTGTCGGGCGGCATGCAGCAACGCGTCGCCCTCGTGCGCGCTGTTCGCGCTCGGCGCGCCGCTGCTCCTGATGGACGAGCCGTTCGCCGCCCTCGATGAGATCACCCGCGCCGATATGCGCCACCTCCTGGCCCGTCTGTGCGAACCGCTCGCGACCACCGTCCTCTTCGTGACCCATTCGATCGCCGAGTCGGTGTTCATCTCCGATCGAGTGGCGGTGCTCTCGGCCCGCCCGGGGCGCATCGTCGGGATCGAGACCATCGATCTCGCCCGGCCGCGCCAACCGGAGATCGAGGACCAGCCGTCGTTCTTCACGCTCGAGACGCGCGTGCGGGCACTCCTCGTCAAGGGTGCTGGAAGGTGAGTCGCGCGCCGCCGTCCTGCTCGCCGCGGTCACCGGTGTCGTCGTGTTCGGCCTCGCCTGGGAGCTCTTCGTCCGTCTCTTCGACGTCGAGCCGTTCATCCTCCTACCGCCCTCCGAGATCGTCGCCGAGCTCTTCGAGCGACCGAGGTTCTACGCCGAGGCCGCCGCCGTCACCGGTTATCAAGCCGCGTCGGGGTTGCTCATCTCGCTGGCGGTCGCGCTCGTCATCGGATCGCTGCTCGCTGCGTGGCGGTTCCTCGAGCAGGCCGCTCAGCCCGTCCTCGTTCTCATCCTCGTCGCGCCCTGGGTCGCCTACTTCTCCTCGATCCTCGTCTGGCTCGGACGCGGCGACCCGCCCGTCATCTTCTTGGTTGCGTTCGTGTGCATGCCCGTCTTCGTGTTCGCCGCGGTCGCCGGCCTGCGCTCGGCCGACCCTGCGGCTCGGGAGTTGCTGGCCTCGGTCGACGCCAGCCGGGTCGAGGTCTTGTGGAGGCTGCGCCTGCCCGCCGCCGTGCCATCCCTGCTCGCGACGGCGCGGTACGTCACGGCGCTGGCGCTCGCCGCGGCGTACTACGGCGAGGGCGGCAACCTGTCGAACGAGGGCCTCGGAGCGATCGGGCGCAGGGCCGCCAACGGCCAGAACGCGCAGGTGCTCTGGGCGACCGTGCTGGCGACCGTGCTCCTCGGCGTTGCCGGGCTGGCATTGATCACCCTGCTCGAGCGGCTCCTGTTGCGCTGGCACGTGTCACAACGAGCACGCTCGTCGCGGATGCGCTGACGGCCGGTACGATCGTCACCGCACGGACTTCACGGCCCGGGGAGGGCCTACTCTCGCAAACCGCCCCGGCCGCCATGCGCTGGCAATCCAACCGCTTCACTGCAAGGACGACAGATGCGCCAGCGTACCCTCCTTCCCCTTCTCGGGCTGCTCGCCCTCGTCCTGCCGGCGTGCGGCAGCGACGACGACACGGCCGACGCGACCACCGAGACACCGACGACGCCACCAGCGCCGACCGCCGCGACCACGGCCGCCGCCGAGGACCTCACGGTCGCCGCCGGAGAACCGTTCCCCCAGGCGCGGTGCGAGGCCAACCGCGACGCCGGCACCATCACGTACCTGTCGGGCTTCGACTTCGCGGCGACGGCCTCGATCGTCGAGGTCGTGATCGCCGAGCAGGCCGGCTACTTCGACGAGCTGTGCCTCGACGTGGAGTTGCAGCCCAGCTTCTCCACCGCCAACTACCCAATCGTCGCCAGCGGCGAGGCGCAGTTCGCCTCCGGTGGATCCTTCAGCGAGGTGCTCAACTACGCAGCAGCGAACGACGCCGATCTCGTCGCCGTCGCGGTCGAAGGACGCAGCGCGATCGACGGGCTGATCCTGCATCCCGGTACGGCAGCCGAGCTCGAGGACCTCGCCGGCTCGACGATCGGCGTGAAGGGCGCGCTGCCGTCGAGCGTCAAGGCGATGCTCGCCTCGGCGGGCCTGGAGGAGGGTGTCGACTACGAGACGGTGCTTCTCGACGGCTTCGACCCGCTCGCCCACTGGGCCCTCGACGGCATCGTGGGGTTCCCGGGGTACAAGAGCAACGAGCCGGGGCAGCTCGAACGGGCGGGCATCGCGTTCGACCTGTTCGATCCGACGGATTACGACGTCCCCGGTTCCTTCGGCGTGCTCTACACGACACAGCAGTTCATCGACGAGCACCCCACTGCTGTCCAGGACTTCCTCCGGGCGTCGATGCGTGGTCTCGCCGATGCCGTGGCGGACCCAACCGGCGCGGCGGAGACGGCGATCGCGCTCGTCGAGGCTGGAGGCAACCCGAGCTTCCTGTCCGCCGAGGGCGAGACGTTCCGCTGGAACACCGATGCCGCGCTGCTCGCGGCGCAGGGCGGTGCGCCGATGGGAGTTCCTGAGCTCGACGAGCTGCAGACCGAGGTCGCCACCTACGCCGACGTCGGACTGTTCGGCGAGGGCCCCGCGCCGGACCTCCTGACGGCAGTGAACGTCGACTTGATCAGCGCCGTCTACGACGACGCTGGGCAGGTCATCTGGCCGAGCTAGATGCGGCCGGCGAAGGCGCTGGAGCGCCCGCCGTGCCGAACGGGCCTTCGCCTTGAACGACGCGACCTGGCCCCAGCTAGATGCGGCCGGCGAAGGCGCTGGAGCGCCCGCCTGCCGAACCTCGCCTCTGAACGACCCGGCCCCAGCTAGATGCGGCCGGCGAAGGCGCTGGAGCGCCCGCCGTGCCGAATCGGGCCTTCGCCTCTGAACGACGACCTGGCCCCAGCTAGATGCGGCCGGCGAGGCGCTGGAGCGCCCGCCGTGCCTCGCTCGGGAACTAGCGCAACAACGTCTTCGCGTGCTCGATGTCGTGCTCGAGCTGAGCGCGTAGCGCATCGATGCCGTCGAACTTGCGCTCGCTGCGCATGAAGTGGCCGAAGCGGACCTTGGCCTCCTCGCCGTAGAGATCGCCGTCGAAGTCGAGGAGGTGCGCCTCGAGGAGGGAGTGGTCGGCGTGCTCGTAGAACGTCGGCCGGCGGCCGAGGTTGATCGCGCACGGGTTGACCTTGCCATCGGGCCGCTCGTACCAGCCGGCGTACACCCCGTCCGCCGGCATGCAGACGGAGTTCGGCACTTCGACGTTGGCTGTCGGGAAGCCGAGCAGCCGGCCACGCTGATCCCCCATCACGACCCTGCCGCGAACCTCGTGCGGGCGCCCGAGCATGCTGGCCGCCACCTCGACGTCCCCGCCCGCCAGGGCCCGCCGGATCGCCGTGCTGCTGATCGGCTCCTCGATGCCGTCGGCACGCTCGACGAGGCCGACCGGCTCGACGACGAAGTCGTGGGCGAGCCCGTACTCCTCGAGCAGCCGCACGTTGCCCTCGCGATGGCTGCCGAAGTGGAAGTCACTTCCGACGACGACCACCTTCACGGCGAGCGCGCTGATCAGCACCCGCTCGATGAACGACTCGGGGGCCTCCTTGGACTGCGCCTCGTCGAAGCGCAGCACCACCGTGCCGTCGAGGCCGGTGACGGCGAGCAGCTCCAGTCGTTGGTCCAACGACGTCAACAGCTGAGGTGCCGACTCCGGACGCACGATCGTGGCAGGGTGACGATCGAAGGTCAGCACGACGGAACGGGCGCCCTCGTCCGCGGCGCGTTCCTTGACGGCGGCGATGACCGCCTGGTGACCGAGGTGCACTCCGTCGTAGGCGCCGATCGTGAGGACGGTCCGTTCACCCGGCCACAGCGGGCCGTCGACCTCCGTGATGACCTGCATCAGAAGCGACGCTACTCGGGGACGGTCGATCGGGGCAGGACGACGGCCGGCTTGGCCTGCCCGGTGCCGAACGACTCGTACACGGCGAGCAGATCGCCGCCCTCGTCGACGATCGCCCACGGACCGGCACCAGGCGGCGCCGGCAGCACCCTCCCATTGGCAACGAGCGCGGCGCCGGGTGCGTCGACCGTCATGCGATCCATGCCCCGCACCGCCTCGGTCGGCGCCAGCAGCTCACACTCGTCAGGGCCGGCCGCCTCCTCAATGGTGAACGGGCCGACGGCGACGCGCCGCAGCCGCCGGAGGTGCGCACCGCCGCCCAGCAGGCGCCCGAGGTCGGCCGCCAGCACACGCACGTAGGTGCCGCTCGAGCACTCGACGTCGATGGCCAAGACGTCGCACTCGGCCGTGCCGGTCACGTCGAAGCGGTCGACCGTGACGGTCCTGGCCTCACGCTCGACCTCCACGCCCTCCCGGGCGAGCTCGTGCAACCTGCGGCCACCCACATGGAGCGCCGAGACCATCGGCGGCACCTGCTGGATGTCGCCAGTCAAGTGCTCAGCGGCCGCCGCCTGGGCGGCCTCGACCGTCACACCGGCCATGTCGTGGCGAGCCGTGACGGTTCCATCGGCGTCGAGCGTGTCCGTCTCGACGCCCAACACGACCTCGCCGAGGTAGCGCTTGCGGCCATCGCCGACGAAGCGAAGGAGGCGGGTGACGTTGCCCACGCCGACGACCAGCACCCCGGTCGCGCCGGGGTCGAGCGTGCCGGCATGTCCGATGCGCCGCTCGCCGAATCGGCGGCGCAGCAGGCCGACGACGTCGTGACTCGTCAGACCCGCCGGCTTGTCGACCACCGCGACGCCGTGCACGGTGGCCGGCCGGCGCCGTGCCACGGCTCAGCCGCCGGTTTCACCCGTCCGGTCCGCCGCCCGGTCGGTGCGCAGGAGGTGGTCGATGCGCTCAGCGGTGCGGATCACGTCGTCCGGGCGGAAGTACAGGATCGGCGTCTTCTTGGCCTTGATCTGCCGATTGATCGACGCCTGGATCCGGCGACGGTGGCTCTCGAGGGCGTCGAGCAGAGCGGCGTCGGCGTCCTCGCCCGAGAGCGAATCGAAGTAGACGATCGCCCGGTTCAGCTCGTTGTCGACGTCGACGGCGGTGATCGTGACGAGGTGCAGGCGCTCGTCGTCGATCTTGACCAGCTCGTCGGCGATGACCTCGCGCAGCGTCTGGCCGACGCGGGCGCTGCGTGGGTAGCGATGCCCGCTGGTATTGCGTCGCGCCTTCACCGGTCAGACGCTAACGGCAGGTGCATCCGAGTGTCAGAGGGCAGGAAAATCGAGGTCCAGCACTCGAATGGCGTCAAACACTCGGACGGGTCAACTCCGGGCGATCTCCTGCTCTTCGTAGGTCTCGATGACGTCGCCGGACTTGAGGTCCTGGAAGTCCGACAGCCCGATGCCGCACTCGAAGCCGGCGCGCACCTCGGTGGCGTCGTCCTTGAAGCGCTTGAGCGACGTGATCGTGCCCTTCCAGATGATCGTGCCGTCGCGCAGGAAGCGGACCTTCGACCCACGGGTGATGACGCCGTTCTGGACGTAGCACCCGGCGATGGCGCCGATGCGCGGGACCCGGAAGATCTCGCGGACCTCGGCGTCGCCCGTGACGACCTCTTCGTACTCCGGCGCCAGCATGCCGACCATCGCCTGCTCGATGTCCTCGAGCAGCTTGTAGATGACCTCGTAGGTGCGGATCTCCACGTCCTCGGCGTCGGCGAGCTCGCGAGCCTTGCGGTCCGGGCGGACGTTGAAGCCGATGATCGTGGCGTTCGTCGTGGCGGCCAGCGAGATGTCGTTCTCGGTGATCCCGCCGACGGCGCGGTGCACGAACGTCAGCTCGACCTCCGGTCGGTCCAGCTTGCGGAGGCTCTCGGTGACGGCCTCGAGCGACCCATGGACGTCTGCCTTCAACACGATGTTGAGCGTCGCCGTCTCGCCCGACTGGATCTGGGCGAAGATGTCCTCGAGCTTGGTGCCCGTCTTGACGCGGGCGTCACCGCGCTGGTGGCGCATCCGCAGGCGATAGTCGCGGGCCTCACCGACCACACGGGCGGTCTTCTCGTCCGGAGCCGCCCGGAACTCGTCGCCGGCTTCCGGCACGGACGACAGGCCGAGCACCTGAACAGGCGTCGACGGCCCGGCCTCCTTCGCCTGCTCGCCCTTGTCGTCGATCATCGCCCGCACGCGGCCCCACGCCGCGCCCGCCACGATCGGATCGCCCACGTTGAGCGTGCCCTTGTCGACGAGCACGGTGGCGACCGGGCCCCGCCCGACGTCGAGCTTGGCCTCGAGCACGACGCCCTTGGCGCGCCCAATGGGATTGGCCGTGAGCTCCTCGAGCTCGGCAACGACGAGCAGCTGGTCGAGCAGGTCGTCGATGCCCAGGTCCTGGGTCGCCGACATCTCGACGACGATCGTGTCGCCACCCCAGGCCTCGGGCACCAAGCCGTGCTCCGCGAGCTGGCTGAGCACGCGCTGCGGATCGGCGTTGTCCTTGTCGATCTTGTTGACGGCCACGATGATGGGCACCTCGGCGGCCCTGGCGTGGTTGATCGCCTCGATCGTCTGGGGCATCACACCGTCGTCGGCGGCGACGACGAGCACGACGATGTCGGTGGCGTCGGCGCCACGAGCCCGCATCTGCGTGAACGCGGCGTGGCCTGGCGTGTCCAGGAACGTGATCTTCTGCCCACGCTGCTCGACCTGGTAGGCGCCGATGTGCTGCGTGATGCCGCCGGCTTCTCCGGCCACCACGTTCGTGGAGCGGATCTTGTCGAGCAGCGTCGTCTTGCCGTGGTCGACGTGACCCATGATCGTGATCACGGGCGGTCGAGGCTGCTGGTTCTCCTCGTCGTCGCTGTCGTCGAACAGCGCCTGGAGACCGATCTCCTCCTGCTGGCCGGGCTCGACCAGCATGATGTCGGCACCGATCTCCAGGGCGAACAGCTCCATCTGCTCGTCCGAGAGATCCATCGTCGCCGTGATCATCTCGCCGTTGTTGAGGAGGAACCGGATGACGTCGGCCGACGTGCGGTTCAGCTTCGGCCCGAACTCCTGGGCCGACACACCGCGCTCGATGACGACCGTCCCGTCGGGAACTGGCGCATCGCTACGCGTGTAGTTGGTGTACTGCGGCTGCAGCTCCTCGCGGTCGCGACGACGACGGCGACTGCGCCCACGCCGTGGTGGTCGACGCTGGCCGGACGGACGGCCTGGGCCGCCGCCTGGAGGTCCACCTGGGCCGCCGCCGGGACGGCCCGTGCCCGGGCCACCACCGGGGCGAGGTCCTGGGCTGCCGGCGTAGCCACCGGGGCGGGGGCCGCCGGTGCGGACGCCAGTTCCGCCTCCACCACCGCGCGGCCCGCTCGAGGGGCCTCCGGTACGAGCAGCTGCTGGGCGGGCGCTGCCGGGCGGCGGAGGGATCGGCCGACCGGAGGGCGAGAGCGGGCGACCGGGCGGCGGAGGGATCGGCCGACCGGAGGGCGATGTCGGGCGGGCAGGCGCGCCGGCAGGCGCGCCCGCCGGTGCGCTGGCTGGGACCGGTGCGGGACGCGGCGCGGTGCGTACGGGCGCCTCGGTGCGCGCCGCGGGCACGTCGACCGGTCGGTGCTCGCCAGGTGCAGGGCGCCCCGCCGACCGCACCCGCTCGCCAGTCACGACGCGCTCCGGTCGCTCGGCGGCGGCGGGGCGAGCCGCAGGCGCGCCCATGGGCTCCGGAACGTGTTCGGGTGCCGGCGCAGGTGCCGGCTGGGCGACGGGCGCCACCGGCTCTGGCCGCGGCTCCTCGACCGGCGCGATCGGCGCGGCCGGCGCGGCCACGGCGGGTGCCGGCTCGGCGACGGGCGCCACTGGCTCGGGCTCGGGCTCGGGCGCCGGCGCGACCGTCGGCTCCGGGGGCTGTTCCGCCGCCGGCTGCTCGGCGGGCTCCGCAGGCGGGACCTCGGCCGGTGCCTCGTCGGCAGCCGACTTCTTGGCCGCCGCGGCCTTCTTGGCCGGCGCCTTCTTCTCGGGCTTGGGCTCCTCGGGCTGCTCGTCGCGAGTCAAGCCGTCGCGGTGGGCGCGACGGCGGACCATGTCGGCGTAGGCCTCGTTGAGCGACGACGAGTGGCTCTTGACGGGCACGCCGAGCCGACCACAGAGGTCGACGACCTCCTGGTTGGTCATTCCGAGCTCTTTGGCCAGCTCGTGCACTCGTAGGTTCTTCGCCACGCCGTCATTCAACCTTTCTCGTTAGGTCCTGCCACCTCGACTGCGTTCCAGCTCGCGCCGAGCGCGGCCAACGCGACGGGTTCGACCGGTCGCCGCCACGCCCTAGCGAAGGCCTTGCGGCGCAGCCGCCTGCTCGAAGCAGTCCCCCGGTGGAGGGCACAGCCACGCTCCACGGCCGGCCGCTGTCCGGCTGACGACCGCCTGACCATCGGCGAGCAGCGCGCAGCGCACGAGCTCGTTCTGCGGTCGTCGCCGCCGACATCCCACGCACGTGCGCTCAGGACGCATCACCCGTGCTTGATGGCTCGCTCGCCTGCGGCTCGCTCGCGTCCGGCTCGTCGCTGGCGCTTCCCTCGCCGGTTCCCGCCTCGTCCTCGCTGCGCGCGCGCTCGCCAGCGTGTCGTCACTCGCCGGCGTGTCGTCGCCGGCCGGCGTGTCCTCACTGGCGGGCGGCTCGCTCGGCTGCGCCTCGTCGCTAGCGCTTCCCTCGGCGCTTGTTCCCGAGTCGGCAGCTGGCTCGTCGCTGGTGCTTTCGACCTCGCTCGACGTGCTCGACGTGCTCGGTGCCTCGCTCGCCTCCGGCTCGCTCGGCTGCGGCTCGTCGCTGGCGCTTGCCTCGCCGCCTGTTGCCGAGTCGGAAGTCGGCTCGTCGCTGGTGCTCTCGGCCGCGCCGTGTCCTCGCTGGCCGGCGTGTCCTCGCTGGCCACCTCGCCGCCTGCTTGCTGGGCGTTCCACTCGGACTCGCTGATGATCGTGCCGTCGGCGGCGTGCCATTCGAGCTCGCCGGTCGCCGAGTTCGTCACCCACTGGCCCTCGGCGTACTCGACACCCTCGTCCAGCTCGTCGCGGCGGGCCGGAACACCTTCGGCCAGCTGTGTCTCGGAGCGGATGTCGATGCGTACGCCGGTCAGCCGGGCGGCCAGCCGGGCGTTCTGACCCTCCCGACCGATGGCCAGGCTGAGCTGGTGGTCGGGCACGATGACGTCAGACTGCGTCCCGTCGTCACTGACGATGACCTGGCTGACCTTGGCCGGCGAGAGGGCCTTGGCCACGAAATCCTGGAAGTCCTCGCTGAAGGGGACGATGTCGATCTTCTCGCCGCGCAGCTCGTTGACGACCATGCGCACTCGACCACCGCGAGCGCCCACGCAGGCACCGACGGGGTCGACGTTGTGGTCGTTCGACCACACCGCGATCTTCGTGCGGTGGCCGGGCTCGCGGGCGCAGGCCTTGATCTCGACGATTCCGTCGGCGATCTCCGGCACCTCGAGCTCGAACAGCCGCTTGATCAGCCCCGGATGCGTGCGGCTGACGACGATCTGCGGGCCTTTGGCGGTCCGCCGAACCTCGACGATGTACGCCTTGCACCGATCCCCGGGCTGCGGACGCTCGAACGGGACCTGCTCGGCCTGTGGCAGCAACGCCTCGACGCGCCCGAGGTCGAGCAGCGTGTAGCGGGTATCGGTCTGCTGGATGATCCCGGTGACGATGTCGCCCTCGCGGTTGGCGTACTCCTCGAACTTGCGGTCCCGCTCGACCTCGCGGATCCGCTGGCTCATCACCTGGCGGAACGTCTGTGCGGCAATGCGCCCGAGTTCGTCGCGCCTGGGGGTGTCGTCGCGCTCGTTGATCCAGTTGCCGTCCTCGTCCAGGTCGTAGGCGATGAACGTGAACTCCATCGTCTGCGGATCGACCTCGACGACGACCTCGTCGGCGGCGCCGGGCCGCCGCTTGTAGGCAGAGGCCAGAGCATCGACGAGCACGTGCAGCAACGAGTCCTCCGACAGACCCTTCTCCTGAGCGAGCAGGCGGATCGCTTCGGTCATGTCGAGGTTGGTCAAGACGAGACCTCCTTTCGCTTCTTGCCCGCCCCTGGCTTCGGTCCCGCTCCCCAGCTGAAAACCGTCTTCGCCCGGTCGATGTCGTCGAAGGCCACGGTGCGCGGCGTGCCGTCGATGTCGACGGTGGCCGTCGCGTCATCGGCGGCGACGAGCGTTCCCGTCAGCCGGCGCTCCTCGTTACCGACGTCGCGCAGCCGGATCGCCACGACCTTGCCGAGCTCGCGCTGGAAGTGGGCAGGCGTCCGCAACGCCCGCTCGACGCCCGGGCTGGTGACCTCGAGCGTGTACCGGCCAGGGATCGGATCGGCGTCATCCAGTTCGCGTGAGACGAGGCGGCTGGCGAGGGACAGCTCGTCCAGGGTCACCCCCGCGTCGGCACCTGCCGGCGTGTCGAGCGTGACCCGCAACGTGCCGCCACGCTGCTCGACGTCGTAGAGATCGAGCCCGAGATCGGAGGCGATGGGTGCGACGAGCGCGCGGACACGCGCCAGAACTGGGCTTTCGGCTTCGGTGACCACATCGACCTCCTTTCACGAAACAAGGCGTGGGCGAAAGCCCACGCCTCTCGGTTGCGTACACAGCCAACAGAACGGATGACCAGCATATCGTGGCGGTCGTGTTGCGAATGTCGACGCTGTTCCTCCGCACGCTGCGCGAGGATCCCGCCGACGCCGATGTCGCCAGCCACCGGCTGCTGGTGCGGGCGGGGTACATCCGGCGCGCCGCCCCCGGCGGGTTCACCTGGCTGCCGCTCGGCTGGATCGTCTACCAGAACGTCGAGCGGATCGTCAGGGAGGAGATGGACGGGGCCGGCTTCCAAGAGGTCCACTTCCCGGCGCTGCTGCCCCGTGAGCCCTACGAGCTGTCGGGTCGCTGGACGGACTACGGCGATTCCGTTTTCCGTGTCAAGGACCGCCGTGGCAACGACTTCATCCTGGCGCCGACCCACGAGGAGATGTTCACGCTGCTCGTGAAGGACCTCTACTCGTCGTACAAGGACCTGCCGCTCGTCATCTACCAGATCCAGACGAAGTTCCGGGATGAGGCGCGCCCGCGAGCCGGGCTGCTGCGGGGCCGGGAGTTCGTGATGAAGGACTCCTACAGCTTCGACATCGACGAGGCGGGCCTGGAGAAGTCGTACCAGCGCCACCGTGACGCCTACATCTCGACCTTCACCCGGCTGGGGCTGCCCTTCGTCATCGTGTCGGCGATGTCCGGGGCGATGGGTGGGTCGGCCAGCGAGGAGTTCCTCGCGCCGATCGAAGCCGGCGAGGACACGTACGTGCGGTGCTCGCAGTGCGACTACGCGGCGAACGTCGAGGCGGTGCGGGTGCCGATCCCGCCGGACCAACCGTTCGACGACGTGCCGGCAGCAGCGGTCCTCGACACGCCGGAGACTCCGACGATCGCCACCCTCGTCGATCTGCTCAACGCCCGCCAGGACCTCCGACGGCCGGACCGGGAGTGGGCGGCCAGCGACACGTTGAAGAACGTCATCGTGTGGCTGCGCGAGCCGGACGGATCACGGCAGCCGCTGGCGATCGGCGTGCCGGGCGACCGTGAGATCGACGAGAAGCGCCTCGAGGCACAGGTCCTTCCTGCCGAGGTGGAGGCGTTCACGGATGCCGACTTCGCCGCCCGCCCCGAGTTGGTGAAGGGCTACATCGGCCCTGATGCGCTCGGCACGGGCTCGCCGTCGGGCATCCGCTTCGTCGTCGATCCCCGGATCGTCACCGGGACACGATGGGTGACCGGGGCGAACGCCCCAGGCCACCACGCCTCGAACGTCGTCGCCGGGCGCGACTTCGTGCCAGACGGCGTACTCGACGTCGCCGACGTGCGGCCAGGCGATGCCTGCCCTGCCTGCGGATCGCCGATCGAGATCGCCCGAGGCGTCGAGATGGGCCACATCTTCCAGCTCGGGCGGCTGTACGCCGAGGCGCTCGGGCTGCGCGTGATCGGGCCCGATGGGCAGCTCGTCACGGTGACGATGGGGTCGTACGGGATCGGCGTGTCACGGGCGGTGGCGGCGATCGCCGAGACGACGCTCGACGACCTCGGGCTGTGTTGGCCACGGCAGGTGGCGCCGGCGGACGTGCACCTCGTGATCGCCGGGAAGCCGGGCGCCGAGCAGTGGCCGGCAGCCGAGGCGCTGGCCGGCGAGCTGGAGGCGGCCGGGCTGCGGGTGCTGCTCGACGACCGCGACTCGGTCTCCCCCGGCGTGAAGTTCAAGGACGCCGACCTGATCGGCGTCCCGACCATCGTCGTCGTCGGCCGCGGGATCACCGACGGCCTGATCGAGGTCAAGGACCGCCGCAGCGGCGACCGCCGCGACGTCGAATTGGCCCGCGCGAGCGACGAACTCGTCGCGATTTGCAAGTCCTGAGCCATCGGAGTGCCAGACCTCGATTTTCCTGGGCTCCAGCACTCGGATGGGCTCAAACACTCGGATGCTCGGGGGCGTGGCGGCGCGACCAGAACTGGGAGTCGGGCCAGCGCTGCTCGAGGGCATAGACGGCCAGCCGCTCGGCGCGGTAGTGGTCGACGATGGCGCGGTAGCGAGCGACGTAGCCGTCCGGCTCGGCGATCCCCTCGACGACGACGCCGCCCATCAGCACGGCGGTGAGGATTCCCTGCGACGAGAGTGGGTCGAAGCACGCCGCGGCATCGCCGACGGCAAGCCACCCGTCCCCAGCCGGCCGGTCGAGGTAGCCGCTTCCGGCAGCAACCAGTCGAGGCGGCTCGGGCTGCCCGTCGACGAGCGATGCGACGTGATGCGTCGTCGCCACGAGCTCGGTGAAGCGCTCGGCGCGGCGGATGCCGATTGGGAGGAGATCGCCATCGGTCAGCAGGGCGACCACCCGCCGCGACCCGGGGATCGCCGACGTGTACCACCAGCCGGCTTCGACCGCCTCGACGATCGTGGTGGTGTCTTGGTCCCCGGCGCACTGCGCAAAGACGGCCACGGCCGCCACCAGGCGATCTTCGGTGACGAGGCGGGCGCCGTGGCGACGGGCGAACACGGCACGCCGTCCACTGGCATCGACGACGAACGGGGCCGCCGCCATCCGATCCGGGTCGTATGCCGAGTGCCGCACCGTCGACCCCGGCGGCCGAGGCGATCTCGAGCAACCGGGCATCGAAGGCGACGCGGTCGAGGTGCCAGCCGGCGCCGAACGGGTTGAACATGAACTCGGTGTCGACGGTCCGGTCGGATCCCCACGCCGACCGGTTGGCGTAGCTGGGCGAGTGGTCAGCGGCGACGAACGTGCCGGGCCCGAACACGTCGTCGACGGCGCGGTCGAGGCCGGGCGGCGCGCCCTCGCCGACGCGCCATGTCGACCCAGCAACCGAATCGTCGAGCAGCAGCACGGTGCGGCCCGTGCGGGCGAGCGTCGTGGCGGCGGCCGCTCCGGCCGGACCGCCACCGATCACGACGACGTCGTGACGGGCTCGCCGTCCCACACCAGGGGATTCGATTCCTGGCCCGCAGCGTTCCAGTTGACCGTCGGTTCGGACGTGAAGCCGACGTTGGTCTCGACTTTCATCACGGCCGGAAAGGCGCCGTCGCTCGGCCCTGGCTGCTCGGTGACGATGCCGAGCTGCCCCCAGCTGGCCACCATCGTCTGCAGCGTGTCGGACCGGTTGGGCCCGGTGACGAAGCGCTCCCAGTCGTAGCGCCGCTCGAACGCCGCTTGGCGGTCGACCATCGGCGCCTCGGTGTCGACGACGATCAGGTAGTCCTCCTGACGCAGCACGTGGTTGGGGATGCGGGCCGGCCAGAACGTCGGGAGCACGGGCGAGATGGTGGGTTGGTACCCCGACCGGCAGCTCGCTGCGTCGCTCTGCCACGGCGTGCCCTGCCAACGGGTCAGGTCGCCGGGGCCGCTGCCGTCGAGCGGGCCGTCCGCGGCCATCGTCGCCTCGGGCGTCAGCTGGTCGCCGTAATCGATGTTCTGGACCGTCATCGAACGCACCCGCAGCCGCAACGGCGCGGACCACATCGACGGGACCCGCAACGTCCACGGCACCTCGATGCCGGGGTGGTACGCGCCACCGAGACAGGAGTCGAGGCCCGCCCGGTCGAGGCTCCTCGTCTGCTCACGAGGCGCCATCTCCTCGAACGTCGCCGGCGCCGGCTGATCTCGATCGTCGGTGAACGTGCCAGCCGCCCAGGCCTGGAGCTGGGCGTACTGGATCGAGGTGACGGTCAGCCACTGGTACGCCGACGTGGCCGGGATCGCCACACCGTCGCCGTACATCTGCGGGTCGGCGTCAGGTTGCTCGGTCTCGTAGTCAGGGTCGCGGAACTGCTCGAAGACGCTCTGGCGCAGACCGGCGCTGGCGTCCGACGGGTCGGCCAGGCGGTCGAGCAGCTCGGGATCGAGGAAGTACTCCTCGCTGCCCCAACCGTTCGAGCCGAAGAAGCCGGCATTGACCCACTGCATGTCGACGATGCGGTTCAAGATCGGAAAGACGTCGTCGCGGAAGCTGACGTCCTCGGCGGTCAGCGCACTGGCGTCGAACGTGTCCCACCCGAGCCGCGCCGAGTCGTACGCGGTGACGAGACCGGCGACGAGACCCGGGCCGTAGTTGGGCGGCGTGACGACGACCCAGCCGGGGTCGGCGTCGAGCGCGCGCCCGATCGTTCAACGTCACGGTGGCGAGCACCGGTCCGTCGCACGCGTCGTCGACCCAACCGTCGTTGTCGGAGAACGTCGTCAGGGGAGCCTGTCCGGGCGAGTAGCCCTGCCCTGAAGCCGGCATGAACACCAACCGCCCCGCCTCGTCCGTGAGCAGCTCCCCCAGCGGCACCGGCACGTCCTGGAACAGCCCGGCGTCGAGCGGCACCGGCGGGGCACCGACCCCCGTGATCGTGCGCGGCCCCGAAGCGACGACCAGGCGATCCCGGCCAGCACCGGTGACGTCCGCGTTGCGTCGGCTGACCGGCCCGGCAGCGGGGATGTCCATCGCCGTGTTGAAGTCGTACCAGGCGGCCTTCTTGTTGGCGACGCTGACCGTCCACGCGATCGTGCCGTCCGCCGCGGTCAGCTCCCTGACCACCTCGCCTTGGTCGTCGTAGCCGTAGACACGGAAGCGAGCGGCTTGGCGAGCCATCGCCCCGGCCCCGTCCTTGAACCCGTCGGGCGCGATCGGCAGCGTGAGCGGGATCTCAGGGCCGAAGAAGAAGCTGTCGGCGCTGTTGCCCACGCGGGCGATGCCCACCGCCGGGTGAACGGCGACACGCGTGATTCGAGCCGTGTCGGGCGGCTCACCGAGGGGCGGACCCGGCGATCCGGCAGCCACCGGGTCGGCTGGCCCATCGTCGGTGCACGCTCCGAGCAGGCCACCTGCGGCGATGAACGCACCGGCTGCCGCGGTGCGCTGCAGGAAGGCCCGTCGGGTGAAGATGACCGGCGCCGGAACGGCGCGCCGCACGCGGTCCACAGTTCCGCTCAGGAGAACTTGACGAGGCCCTGGTCGATGACGACGCGGTCGCCGACCGAGGTCGTGAACACGGCCTCACCGTCACCGGTCTCCCACGCCCGCACCGTGAGCGCCTCGCCCGGCAGGACCGGCGCGGCGAAGCGTCCCTCGACGTGGTGGAAGCGGGCCGGATCCGAGCCGCACAGCGAGTGCAGCAGTGCCCGCCCGGTGAACCCGTAGCTGCACAGGCCGTGCAGGATCGGGCGGTCGAAGCCGCCCATCGCGGCGAAGCTCGGGTCGGTGTGCAGCGGGTTGCGGTCTCCCGACAACCGGTAGACGAACGCCTGGTCGGGCGACGTCTCGTACGTCACCTCATGATCGGGGGCCCGCTCGGGAGGCACGTTCTGTGGCCCGGATGGGCCACGCTCGCCGCCCCAGCCGCCTTCGCCGCGGATGAAGACGGACGCGCGGTTCGTGTACAGCGGCCGGCCGTCCATCGTCGCCTCGATCTCGGTGACGACGACCGCAGCCTTCTGCTTGTCGTACATCGCGGCGATGCGACCGCCGAGCGTCACGCGTGCCCTCGACGGGGATCGGCTGATGCAACGTCAACGCCTGCTGCCCGTGCACGAGGAGCGCCGGGTTGAACGTCCCGATCTTGCCCATCGGCGAGGCCTTGCCCCACCCGATCACCACCGGAAAGGTCGGGAACACCTGCTGCTGCACGCCGTTGGTGTTCTCGGTCGTGAAGGCCAGCTCGTCGTGGCCGGCCCCGATGCCGACGGCGTACAGCAAGGCGTCCTTGCTCGTCCAGCTTGCGTCGGCGGGATCCGCCTGCGCGCCGACGGCGTCCGGGTTCAGCGGCATGTCAGTGCTCCGTCTCTCTCGTGCGTCACGTCGGTTGCGTTTGCGGCCACGTGCCGGGCCGGCCATCCATCCCAGAGTTCAATCGGGCGTCCGCGAGCAGCTTGGCGACCACGTCGCCGAGCTGTGTCGGGTCGTCGATCGGGTCCGTCGTCGGACCACGGACCCATCCTTCGGCGATCGGCGAGGACCTGGCCCGATGCCTCGAAGACGCGACCGGTCACCGCCGGCTGACTGCTCGGAGGCGAGCCACGTGACGATCGGCGCGATCCAGTGCGGGGAGCGCGCCTCTCGCTCCTCGTCGGTCTCGGGCGCCGGCCCGAGGTCCTCGGTCATGCGAGTGAGCGCGACCGGGGCAACGGCGTTGACGGTCACGCCGTACCGCCCCACCTCGAGGGCGACGATGTTCGTGAACGCCGCGATGCCTGCCTTGGCGGCGCCGTAGTTGGACTGGCCCGGGTTGCCGTAGATGCCCGAGATCGACGTCGTGTTGATGATCCGGCCGCTCACCGGCTGACCGGCCTTCGCCTGCTCACGCCAGTGGGCGACGGCCCAGCGCGACGGGGCGAAGGTCCCCTTCAGATGGACGTTGATGACGGCGTCCCACTCCTCCTCGGTCATGTTCGCGAGCACTCGGTCGCGGAGGATGCCGGCGTTGTTGACCAGCACGTGCAGGTCCCCGAACGTGTCGACGGCCGTGCGGATGAGGCGCTGCGCACCTTCCCAGTCGGCGACGCTGTCGCCGTTGGCGATCGCCTCGCCACCCGCGGCGACGATCTCGTCGACGACCTGCTGCGCCTTCGACACGTCGGCGCCGACACCGTGCCGGTCGCCGCCGAGGTCGTTGACGACGACCTTGGCCCCGTGACGGGCGAGGCTCAGCGCATGCTCCCGCCCGATCCCGCCCCCGGCCCCCGTGACGATGGCCACCCGGCCCTCGACCAATCTCGCCATGCGCAAGCTCCGTTCCAATGCTGTGATCGTCGCGATCGGCGGCTGCGAGACTAGGCAGCCCTCCAGGTCCCGTCGCCAACCGCGTGAATGGCTCGCTCGCTTGCAGCTCGCTCGCGTGCCTCGCTGTGCCTGGCGGCACGACGCTCGGCCTGACCATGCACGCTCACTGCGGTACCGGCCGAAGCGGTCACGAATGCCCTCCCTTTAGCCTGACGCGGTGAACAGGGTGGCGGACGTCGTCGTCGTCGGGGCCGGCCCGGCCGGTGTCGCCGCCGCGATCACGCTGGCCCGCGGCGGACGCGACGTCGTGCTGCTCGACAAGGCGGAGTTCCCGCGCGACAAATGCTGCGGCGATGGCCTGACGACCCTGGCGCTGCGTGAGCTCGAGATGCTCGGCTTCGACCCGTCAGCGGTGGACGACTGGAAGGTCGTGGACGGAGCGGTGTTGCGCTCGCCGTCGGGCCGAGAGGTCCGCGTCCCGCTGCCGGTCCGATGCTGGAACGTTCGCCGCGGTCTCCCCACGACGCCAACTCGATGCCGCGCTCGTCTCGCTGGCGACGAAGAACGGCGTGGACGTGCTCGAGGGGCACGGCTTCGACGGCCACCTCGACCAGCGACTCCGATCAGGTGACCGTCGGGGTGACCGACCATCGTTCCATCGCTGCCCGCTACGTGATCGCCGCCGATGGGATGTGGAGCCCGGTGCGCAAGGCGGCCGGTCTGGCCACGCCTGGTTACCTCGGCGAGTGGCACGCCTTCCGGGCCTACGTCCGCGACGTCACCGGTCCGGCCGCGGACCACCTGTACGTGTGGTTCGAGGCCGACTTCCTGCCCGGGTACGCCTGGTCGTTCCCATTGCCCGACGGCCGGGCGAACGTCGGCTTCGGAGTGATGCGTGATGGCACGCGCCGCATCCAGGAGATGAAGCAGCTGTGGTCCGGGTTGCTCGATCGGCGACACATTCGAGAGGCACTCGGGCCCGGTGCCGAGCTGGACGGTCGACACCTGGCGTGGCCGATCCCGGCGCGGGTCGACCGGGTTCCTCTGGCGGCAGGTCGGGTGCTGTTCACCGGCGACGCCGCTGCGGCAAGCGACGTGATGACCGGGGAGGGCATCGGGCAGGCCTTGCTCAGCGGGCGCGTCGCGGCGGAGGCCGTGCTGGAAGCCGGAGCGCTGAGGCCGGCGATGGCGCGAGCCCGCTACGAGCGTGAGGTCAGCCACCACCTCGTCGCCGACCACAAGATGTCCGTCGCCCTGGGGCGTGTGCTCGCCCACGAGCGGGGGGCGCGTGGCGCGATCAAGATCCTCGATCGGTCCGGCGACTGGGGACGACGCAACTTCGCCCGCTGGATGTTCGAGGACGAGCCGCGGGCGCTGCTGCTCACACCGCGCCGCTGGCACCGCGGCGTGCTCTCCCGTCCGGGCGCCTCATTCGACGACGGCAAGGGCGCGCACCGGGAAGGTTCCCATCCTTGACACTGCTGGGGGCACGGCGGTGAACGTGAACGACTGGCCGGCGAGCTGATCGAGCTGACAGAGGTGCTCGACGATCGGAATACCGGCGGCGAGCAGGAGGGAGTGGATCGGTCGCTCGCCGGTCCGGGTGTCGTCGATGTTCACGGAGTCGATGCCCACGACCGCGGCGCCGGCCTCGACCAGCCGCTCGGCCGACCGCACCGACACGAACGGGTGGCTCTGGTCGCCGTAGCGGTCCGTGCCCCAGTGCTCGTCCCAGCCGGTGTGGAACAGCACGGCCACGCCGGTGACGTCGTGGCCGTCGAGGAGGTGCACGCCTGCTTCCTGCCCTCCGGTCGCATCGATCAGCAGGCCGGGGACGTCGACGACGCGGCCGAGGTCGAGCCCGGCGAGGTCGTGTCCGTCCGGGTAGCGATGGAACGGCGTGTCCAGGTACGTCCCGGTGTTGGACACCATGTCGATGCGCCCGATCTGGAACTCGTACCCGTCCGCGTAACGGGCGCGAGAGTCCTCCCGGCTGAGGTGGTCGGAGATCACGGGTCCCGGCAGGCCCGGGTACGTGATCGTGCCGTTGGCGATGACGTGGCTGAGGTCGACGATGTGCGCCATGTGGGCATCCTGCCGCGTCACACGTGGACTCCCGGCCCAGGTTCACCCATCCGGGCGGACTCACGTACCGTCCGCGCATGCGCACTCGACTGACCGAACTGCTCGACATCGAGCACCCGATCATGCTCGCCGGCATGGGCGGCGTGTCGTACCACCGCCTCGTGGCAGCGGTCAGCGAGGCCGGCGGCATCGGCACGCTCGGCGCTTCGACGATGGCACCGGACGAGCTGCCCGAGGAGATGGCGAAGGTCCGCGAGCTCACCGCCAAGCCGTTCGGCGTCGACCTCCTCACCGCCATGCCGGGCCAGGTCGAGCGCGGCATCCCCGACGTCATCGCCGGTGGCGCCCGCATCTTCGTCGCCGGCCTGGGCGTGCCCCGCGACGTCGTCGACGCGCTGCACGACGCCAACGTCCTCGTCGGGTCGATGTGCGGCAAGGTCCGCCACGCCGTCGGCGCCGTCGCCAGCGGCTGCGACTTCGTCGTCGCCCAGGGCACGGAGGCCGGCGGCCACACCGGGCACCGTCGCCACGATGGCGCTCGTCCCACAGGTCGTCGACGCCGTCGGCGAACAGGTGCCCGTCGTCGCCGCCGGCGGTCTGTACGACGGCCGCGGCCTGGCGGCCGCCCTCACCCTCGGCGCCGACGGTGTGTGGATCGGCACCCGCTTCATCGCCACGCCCGAGGCCCGCTCCGTCGACGGCTACAAGGAGACGCTGCTGGCCACGGCCGAGGACGGCACCGTGATCAGCCGCGCCTACACCGGCAAGACCTGCCGCGTCGTCCGCAACGACTGGACCCAGCACTTCGAGGAGCACCCCGACGAGCTGCAGCCGTTCCCCGCCCAGGCGATGGCGGCCAGTGCCGCCGGCGCCAACCACCTCGGCGCGCCCGACGGCACCGCCGTCGACGTTGCCCGCGAGTTCTTCCCTGCCGGGCAGGGCGTCGGCGCGATCCACGAGCTCGTCCCGGCCGGCGAGCTCGTCCGGCAGATGGTGGCGGAAGCCGAGCAGGCGATCGCGCGGGCGTCCCGCGCGGCGAACCCGTGAGACTCACTCGGCGAACGTCGGGCACGTCTCGCCGGGGAAGTACCGGGCGCATTCGTCGGGGGTGAACCCCCGGGTCAGCATCGACAGGGCCAGCGCGGTGAGCTCGGTCGGTGTCGGGGATGAAGCGCCGGATCACACCGCCGCCGTCCTCGTAGTACAGCGTGTCGGTGCCGGCGGCAAACGCCACCGCGGGCCCGCCCTCGAGTTGGAACGGGAGGTCGGCGATCAGCGCGCCGTCTGATGACCACACCCGCACGTTGCCGGCTGAAGGCCCCCGTGGCGATCAGTCCGTTGGCCGAGGTGGCGAGTCGATCACGCTGCCGGTGTGGGCGGACGCCGTCCACACGACGGCGTCCGTGGGGTCGACCGTCCAGCCGGCCGAGGTCGATCACGACGAGCTGGCCGGTGTCCTTGGTCACGGCCAGGCGACGGCCGTCGGCGGTGAACGCGGCGGCCAGCGGGAAGCCGTCAGTGCTGACGTAGGTGCCGAGCAGGTCTCCGGCCGGCAGACGGTAGACCTCGACCTCGCCGGGGCTGCCGAGGCGGGCGACGAGCCCGGGCAGGCCGTCGGCGCCCGAGCGGGCCGAACACGCCAGACCACATCGCGCGGGCGCCGAGGTCGAGGACCGTGCGGCCGGTGCGCACGTCGAGCACGCGGCTGTGACACGCGGGTCCCGGCAGCGCCGCTGATCGGATTGCCTCCGCGCACAGGATCTGCCCGTCGATGAGTGCCAGGCGTCCGCTGTGGTCGATGGCGCGCACGACCTCGCACGGTTCGAGCTCCACGTCGGCACCGGTGGCGAGGTCGATGACGTGGCTGCGCAGTTCGTCGTCGAGCCCGGCGACGACGCGGAGATCGGCGGAGAGCAGCGGGCCCATGTTGTTCGGTTGGTAGTGGAGCCCGTCGGCGACTTCGACGGCCGCACCGGTCGCCAGGTCGATCCGTTCGACGGTCACCGACTCCGTCGGGCGGAACATGGTGCGACCGCCGCCGACTCGCCTTCGTCGACGACGAGCTCCTGCCACGGCGCCGGACGCGTGCGATGTTGCCCAACGCGGGATGCCCCTGCGGCGCGCAGCTCCCAGAATCGAAGTTGACCGTCGAGCTGATCGACGCCAGCCGGGAGCCGTCGGGGGCGAAGGCCAGCTCTGTGTGACCCGGCTCGGCGATCCCGCCAGGAGCGATGTCTCGACGAAGTGTCTCGGTGTCGAACAGGTGGACGAGGTTGTCGCAGCCACCGATCGCCAGCCACCGTCCGTCGGGGCTGAACTCGGCCGACTGGAGCCGGTGACGATCGAGGACGTCGACCTGCTCGCCGCCGTCGAGATCGAGGACCACGACCCGTTCCCGCTGTGACCGCCAGCAGCGCCAGGCGATGGCCGGTCGGATCGACGGCGATCCCGCGTGACTGTCGACGTCGGGGGCCTCGATCGATACGGACCACGTCACCGGTCTCGATGTCCACGACGCGGAGTGACCGTTGGTCGTCGCTGCTTGCGATCACCACCGACGTCGGTGCCGGGGAGGAACCCGAACGCGGTCCCGGGCCCGAGCGAGATCGGGACGTCCGGGGACGTCGACGGCCCACACGACGATCTCGCGCTCGAGCCCGCCGTCGCGCACGCACCGCCCCCAGCCACCGTCCGTCCGGGATGGTACGAGAGCTGCCCGTAGGAGCCGGCCGGTCCCGAGAACGTGCGCCGAGCGACGCGGCCGCTCGGCACCTCGAAACGCCCGATCGCAGCGCACCGTCGCGCGAGTCGCGCGTAGGCCACGGCCAGCTCGTCGCCGCCGGGATCGAACGCCAGACCCCTCGATCCCGATACGGTGCGGCTCGCACGTCGGCCAGCACGTCGCCGTTCGCCGGATCGATGAGGCACGACACCGGCTGGCTCCTACCCTCGAGTCGACGGCGACCATCGAGCCGTCCGGGGCGTACGTCGACGATTGACGAACGCCAACGCCGTCGACCTTGTCGCGACGAGCCGCATCGCTTGCGTCGCCGCCTGCAGCGCCGACACCGACTCCGGCAGCGGCTCGTCGGTCATCTCGCTCGCGCGCGAGCGCGAGCATGATCGCCCGCTCCGGGTCCTCCGCGATGGCCAGCTGGGCCTGCCCGGCGAGCTCGCGGGCGCGTGTCTCGCGGGCCTCCCGGTCGGCCGCCGAGCGCTGCACGAGCGCGTAGGCGGCCACCGCCGCCGTCACGACGACGATGCCGACGAGGGCCTGCGTGATCCGCCGGCGCCGGCGGGCTCGAGCGGCGGCGTCGCGATCGACTCGTGTGCGGCTCGGCGCCAAGGAACCGCTGCTCGTCGTCCCGTGAGCCCGAAGCGGTGTCCGCCGCCCACGCTTCGGCCAGCTCGAGCCGGCCGCCGGTGAACAGGAAGCTGGCATCGGATCCGGCGGCGAGCCAGTCGTGTGTGGCCGATTCGATCCGCCGGCGGGTGAGCAGGTCCTCGCGTGCCTCGTCGATCCAGCCCTTGAGGCGGGGCCATTCGCGGAGGAGCGCTTCGTGGGCGACCTCCACCGTCGGCGTCCTGGTGGCCGGATCGCGGTCGAACGTGAGCAGCCGGTATCGGCCGTACTCGCGCAGCACGACGTCGAGCTCGTCGGCGGCGACCCCGGATGCTCCAGTTCGGTGCGCCGCACCCGGCGGCGGGTGTCCTCGTGCTCCTCGTCCACGCTGACGAGCCGGAGGAACACCTCGCGTGCGGCCGACCGGGTGTCGTTCGTCGAACTCGACGTAGATCGCCTCGGCGCGCCGCCCGATGGCGCCGGCCAGCCCGCCCGACTCGTCGATAGGCGGCGAGCGTGATCGCGTTGGTCGTGCCGCTCGGCGAACAGCTCGGCCATGCTGATGCTGGACGAGCGGCAGCGCTCCCGGGGCGAGTTCGGCCTCGGCGGTGATCCGATCGACGAGCGCCGGTTCGACGTCGACGCCGACGCTCGGCCGCCGGCCGGCGGATCGCCTCGGCCATCTCGGCCGCCGACATCGCGCCGAGGGCGATCGTCCGCCCCTTGATGGCGTCCGCGAACCCGGCGTAGCCGAGCGGTCGATCGAAGAAGTCGGCGCGCACCGTGACGACGATCCGCACGACGGCATCGGCGTTGCGTCGGCGGCGTCGACGAGCATCCGCACGAACGCCCGGCGTGCCGCCTCGTCGACGGTCTGGGTGAACAGCTCCTCGAACTGGTCGATGACGACGACGACGTTCGTGCCTCGCGGCACGACGCGCCGAACGAGCTCGTCGAGCGAGCGGTGCGGACCAGCTCAGCTCGCCGACGACGTCCGGCAAGCGCGGCGACGGCGACACGGGCCAGCGCCGTGCGGAGCTGCTCGAACGGATCGCTGCCCGGGGTCATCTCGGTGACGAGCCACGACTCCGAGCCGACGATCGCCCCGCGTCGCAAGCGCGGGCACGAGCCCGGCCTTGACCACTGACGACTTGCCGATGCCCGATGGACCGAAGACGACCAACAGACGTTCCCGCCGGAGCACGTCGACCATCTCGCGCGATCGCCGTGTCGCGACCGTGGAAGTCGCGCGGCGTCGGCCTCCTCGAACGGTTCGAGACCGCGGTACGGGTTGCGGGTCGGCAGGAACGCCGACGACGGCGTGAGCGGGACGGCCAGCGCGTCTGCGCAGGTCGTCGACGAGCTCGTCGACCGAGCCGTGGCGGCGGCGCGGGTCGGGATCGGTCGCCCGGGCCACGACGGCGTCGACGGCGTCGCCGCGCCGACGGCAACGGCTCCGTCCGGTGGCGGCGGCGAGCCACCGAGCAGTTCGTGGACGAGCATGCCGAGGGAGTAGATGTCCGACGCCGGCGTCGCCAGCGCACCGCCGAGCCGCTCGGGGGCGTCATAGGCGTGGGTCGCGAACGAGACGATGCCGGTGCAGATCTCGTCGATCCCGAGATCGGCGACGTACGGGTTGCCGGCGTCGTCGAACAGGATGTTCTCCGGACGAAGCCGCCCGTGCACGACGCCGAGCCGGTGGGCGACGGCAATGCCGGACTGCCACCTTCTCGAACACTGCCAGCGCCTGCGTCGGGTCCATCCCGTCGGTCGGGATGCGCTCGCCGCAGATGCCCGCCTCGGACCAGCCGGCTCACCATGACGGCCCGGCTCGGCTCCCGCCAGTAGTCGAGCAGCGGAAGCACGTGAGGATGGTCGACGCGGGCGATGCGCTGCGATCCGCGTCTCGAACCGCCGCACGAACTGGGGATGGCCGACCATCCACGGCCCGAAGATCCGCACCGCCACCTCGCGCCCGACCGCCGGCTGATAGGCGCGTGGACCTCACCGAGCTCGCCCGCGCCGATCAGCGCCCGCAGCTCGTACCCCGGCACCGACCCGGCTGTCGCACCGCGGCATCGACGGCGGCAGACGGTCGAGCCGGAGCGCCGGGAACTCCGACGCGAAGCCCTGGCCGACGAGTTGGTAGATGAGCGACCCGGGTCGAGACCGACGATGTCGAAGCGCCCCAGCGACTCCGCCGCCCAGCCGGACAACCCTGCGCTCGTCAGCGCGTCGTGAGCCTCGGCCGACAGCAACACCTGGCCGGGGTGGGCGACAGCGACGAGGCGCGCCGCCCGAGCGAGCGGCGGACCGACCGGCTCGTCGTCGCCGACCTCGAGGTCGCCGAAGTCGACCGCCACCCGTAGTGCGCCCGTCGACCGAGCGCACGGGCGACGCGAACGGCGTCGATCGGCTCGGCGAACAACGCGTACCCGGCCGAGCCCTTGGGCGCCAGCTTGCGACCTCCCTCGCGGTCGGCAGCGGCGGCCAGCTCCCGCTCGCGGCGGGCGAAGGCGCTCTCGCGCTCGCCATGGGTCCGACCAGCCGCGGATCGTCGAGGTCGGCGACGAGCACCGCCCGCCGCTGGACCGACGGGCCGCCGGCGACGCAGCAGGCTGCGATCCTGCTCGAGGATCCGCCGCTCGAGACTCCCTCAGCTCCGGCGACGGATCGATCCCGAGACCTTCGGCCAACGCCACCCGCGTGCGCCCGAACGCCCGCAACGCCTCGGTCTGGCGTCCCGACCGGTACAGCGCCAGCATGTGCATGGCGCGCAGGCTCTCGCGCCACGGATGCTCGACGGTCAACGCGTCCAGCTCGGCGACGACCTCGCGATGACGGCCGGCGTTCAGGTCCGCCTCGATCGCGCGCCTCGAGGGCGGCCAGACGGAGCTCGCTGAGGCGCGTGAACTCATGCGTCGAGGGCGCCGTGAGCCTCGACGTCGGCGTACGGGTGCCCACGCCACATCGCCAACGCGCCGCGCAAGCACGGTCGCCGCACCGTCCGGCGTCAGCCATCGCCGTCGCCGTCGCGGTACGGCGTCCTCGAACGTCACGCTGTCGATCGACGAGCTCCGTGCAGGTCAACGAATACGCGTCGCCCTGCCGGACGATGACGTCGCCGAGCGCCTGGCGCAGGTTCGACACGTAGGTCTGCAAGGTGCGACGTCCACCGTCCGCCACGTCCTCGCCGTAGATCGCCTCGAGCAGCACGTCGACCGGCACCGGACGTCCGGCCGCGGCGACGAGGATGGCGACGACGACCCGCTGCTTGGGACCCCCGAGCGGAAGCGCGACCCCGTCGACGCGGACCTCCATCGGGCCGAGGACCCGATAGTCCATGGGTCGACCGTACTCCTGTTCCCAGGAGGCGGCGGCGGGAACCTCCATCGCGCTCCACGATGAACGACCACTGTCAAGAAGCGCTCAAGCGAGGGTGCAGACGTCTGAGAAGCTGATGCCGTGACGATCGCTGCACCTGGGCTCCGGCAACGGATCGACGCCGTCTGGGCCGAGGACATCGTGCCGACGCTCTGCGAGTACATCGCCATCCCGAACGTGTCGCCGAACTTCGACGCGGACTGGGCCGAGCACGGCTACATGGACGAGGCCGTCGAGCTGATCAGGACCTGGTGCTCCAAGCGCGCCATCGTCGGGCTCACCGTCGACGTCCAGCGCCTCCCCGAGCGCACACCGCTCATCGTCTGCGAGTGCCCAGCGACGGACCCGGCCGCCGCCGACCGCACCGTGCTGCTCTACGGCCACCTCGACAAGCAGCCGGAGATGACGGGCTGGCGCGAGGACCTCGGCCCATGGAAGCCGGTGGTCGAGGACGACCGTCTCTACGGGAGGGGTGGGGCGGACGACGGCTATGCCGCCTTCGCCGCCCTGCTGGCGATCGAGGCGGCGGAGGCCGAGGGCATCCCGCACGCCCGCTGCATCGTGCTCATCGAGGCCAGTGAGGAGAGCGGCAGTCCGGACCTGCCTGCGCACGTCGATCACCTCGGAGATCGACTCGGCACGCCCGAGCTCGTCGTGTGCCTCGACTCAGGGTGTCTCGACACGGACCGCCTGTGGTTGACGACCTCGCTGCGGGGGATGGTCGTCGGCCGCCTGACGGTCGAGGTGCTCGAGCAGGGTGCGCACTCGGGTTCGGCGAGCGGCATCGTGCCGTCCAGCTTCCGCATCACGCGCGAGCTGCTCGATCGCGTCGAGGACAGCGCGTCTGGCGAGATCCTGCTCCCCGAGCTGCACGTCGAGATCCCCGCCGACCGCCTCGAGCAGATCGCCCGCACCGCTGGCGAGCTCGGCCACGGCCCCGACGTCGAGTTCCGCTTCGCCGGCGCGACACGAGCGATGAGCGATGACTCGATCGAGCAGTTCGTCGCCCAGAGCTGGCGCCCGACGCTCAGCTACATCGGTGCCGACGGGCTGCCGCCGACGGGACGGTCGGGCAACGTGCTGCGACCGTCGACGACGCTGGCGTTGAGCTTCCGGCTCCCACCGACGTGTGACGCCGCCGCCGCGCTTGCCGCCGTCGAGCGGGTACTCCTCACTGACCCGCCCAGCCAAGCCTCCGTGACCTTCACGGGCGGAGACAGCGCAGGTGGGTGGAACGCACCGTCACTCGCGCCGTGGCTCGCAGATGCGCTCGACGAGGCGTCAACCGCGACGTTCGGCGCACCGGCCGGCTTCTTCGGCGAAGGCGGATCGATTCCGTTCATGGGCATGCTCGGGGACCGCTTCCCGGCGGCGCAGTTCGTCGTGACCGGAGCTCTCGTCCCGGGAAGCAACGCCCACGGCCCCGACGAGTTCCTCCACCTGCCGATGGCTCGCCGGGTGACCGAATGCATCGCCCTGCTCCTCGGCGCCCACGTCGCCTCGCCGCGCTGATCGCGCTCACCGCCTGCGCCGGCGGCAGCACCGCCGCGCCTCCCGAGGTCGTTGCCGTCAGCGCGCAGCCGTGCAGCATTCCCAACCGGTCACTCGGCTGGGGCGTCGTCGTGGCCGAGGGCCTGGTCGCGACGGCCGCCCACACCGTCGAGGAACCGCTGCGGGATCTTCGAGTCGACGGCCGTCCGGCGACGCTCGTCACCGTCGACGCGCGCACCGACCTCGCCCTGCTCGCAGCGCCGGATGTCGGCACCGAACCCGCCGAGCTGTCCGACGGACAGGTCGGGGAAGCAACGGTGCTCACACCAGAGGGCCAGCTACCTGTCGAGCTCGTCTCGACGGGGCCCCTCGTCGTGCACGACACCACTGCCGGCCTGCGCCACGAGCGCCAGGTGCACCGCATCTCCCCGGCCGTCGCGAGCGGCACCAGCGGCGCGCCGCTCGTCGACGACGACAACCGTGTGCTGGGCATCGTCGTGCTCTCCGAGCCGGCCGACGACATCGCCTACGCGGTCACGGCCAGCGAGCTGGAGGCCCTCATCGAGGACCGTCCGGTCACCGCCCAAGCGGCTCCGGAGGAATGCCCCGGCTAAGGTCCCGTCAGCGGGCATATCCGTGGGGAGGTTCCATGCGCCGTTCGTTTCCTCCATTTCCTTGTTCCAGCCGCCGTGGTCGCGCTGGCGCTCAGCGTGTGCACATCCGACGACGACGACGGTGCCGCCGAGCCGTCGCTGCCGGGTGCGACAGAAGCACCGGAGGGCACGTCGGACGATGCGATCGCAGCTGACGACACGGCTGCCGAGACGACGACCGGTGACACCGAGGGCACGACTCCCGACAGCGCCGAGGAGGTGCAGACCGGCGAGTCGATCCTCGACACGGTCATCGCCAACGACGTCGTCCGCTGCGGCAGCAACAACGCCGTCCCGGGGTTCGGGGTCGTCGACGCGGCGGGTGAGCACGTCGGCTTCGATGCCGACTTCTGCCGGGTCATCGCTGCCGCCGTGCTCGGCGACGCGACCAAGGTCGAGTTCCTCGACCTCGCCGCCGCCGACCGCTTCACCGCGCTGCAGTCCGGCGAGATCGACGTCCTCGTGCGCAACACCACGTGGACAGCCACCCGTGACGGCGGCGAGTCGGCAACGTTCCTCCAGCCGAACTTCTACGACGGTCAGGGGATGATGGTCGCCGCCGACAGCGGGTTCGCGTCCATCTCCGACATGGACAACGTGATCGTGTGCGTCACGCAGGGCACGACGACGGAAGGCAACGCAGCGGCCGAAGCGGCGCGCCTCGGCCTGACGTGGGAGGTCCGGCCGTTCGCCGACCCTGCGGCGATCCAAGCGGCGTTCGAGGCAGGGCAGTGCGACGGGTGGTCGAGCGATACGAGCCAGCTGACGGGCCTCCGCTCGACGTACCCGGCCGGCCCCGAGGCGCTGACGATCCTGCCCGAGGTGTTCTCCAAGGAACCGCTGGCACCGGCCGTCGTCGACGGCGACTCGAGATGGGCGCAGGCCGTCGAATGGGCGATCTTCGCCACGATCCAGGCCGAGGAGTTCGGCATCACGTCGGACAACATCGCCGGCTTTGACGCCGGCACCGACCCGAACCTCCAACGCTTCCTCGGACTCGAGTCCGAAACCGAGGACGGGGCAGCCGTGCTCGATCCCGGGTTGGGTCTGCCCACGGACTACGCCGTGCAGGTCGTGACCCAGGTCGGCAACTACGGCGAGATCTTCGACGCCAACCTGACCCCGTTGGGCCTGGAGCGCGGCGTCAACGCGCTGTGGACCGACGGCGGGCTGTTGTACGCCCCGCCCTATCGCTGATCGAGCTCATCCGGTGGGCAGGGACCAGGCAACTGCGCCTCCCCTGCCCACCTGACCCTCCTGCCGTGCCGGCGATGACCGCCGATGACCGCACCCACGGCGTCCGCACGACCACCGCTGTACCGAGATGTACGCGTCCTGAAGTGGGTGGTCCAGCTCGTCGTCCTCGCCGTCGTGCTGGCGATCGTCTGGTGGCTGTGGGGCAACTACACGCGCAACGCCGATCGCCAGAACATCCCGACGTCGCTCACCTTCCTGGACAACCCGGCGACGTTCCAGATCACCGGCAACTCCCTGTCGCAGACGCGCCGGTGCGCGACGCCCTCGTTGTGGGGCTCGAGAACACGCTGCGCGTCTCCGTGGCCGGAATCGTGCTGGCCACCGTGCTCGGCACGATCATCGGCATCGGCCGGCTGAGCCACAACTGGATCGTCGCCAAGCTGTCGGCCGTCTACGTCGAGGTCGTCCGCAACATCCCGCTGCTGCTGTTCCTGCTCGTCGGCTTCCTCGCCATCGTGCTCGGCGTGTTCCCGAACATCACCGAGGCGTGGCGACCCCTGGGGCGATGGCGGTGATCTCGAACCGCGGCATCTCGGTCCCGTGGTTCGAGGGCTCCGGCCTGCTGCTGTCGGGCATCGGCCTGGCCGCCGCAGTGTGCGCCGTGCTCGTCGCCATCTGGCGCCGGCGCGTGCTCGGCCGCACCGGCGCGCCGGCGCGGACGGGGCTGTGGGCGATCCCGGTGTTCGTCGTGATCCTCGTCGCCGGCTGGCTCGCTGGCGGCTTCGCGGGGACCGTGCCCGACCTCGACGGCCGCGCCACGACGGGCGGCATCCGATCGACCCGTCGTACTTCGCCCTCCTGTTCGCCCTGGTCGTGTACACGGCCAGTCACATCGCGGAGATCGTCAGGGGCTCCATCCAGGCCGTGCCGCGCGGGCAGGGCGAGGCCGCTGACGCCCTGGCCCTCAGTGGATTCCAGCGGCTGCTGGTACGTCGTGCTCCCGCAGGCGTTCCGCATCGCCCTCCCGCCCGTCGGCAACCAGTACCTCAACCTGATCAAGAACTCGTCGCTGGGCGCAGCGATCGGCTACTACGACCTCACCCTCGTCACCCAGACCGCCGTCGGAAACGGCGCGCCGGCGGTGCCGGCGTTCGCGATCACGCTGACGATCTACATCGGCATCTCGCTCGTCACATCGTTGCTCGTGAACGTGGCCAACCGCCGACTGGCGCTGAGGGAGCGATGATCGCCTGGGCTCGCCGCCACCTCTTCCGCCCACCGGGCCGACTGGTCCGACGCCACCTGTTCCGCTCGCCGTCGACGCTCGTGTTCGGCGCGCGTGGCGCTCTACGTCGCTGCTACCGCGCCCTGCGCTTCCTGTTCGTCACCGGGCGCTGGGACATCGTCGAGGTCAACCTCCGCCTGCTCATGGTCGGGCGGTTCCCGACCCAGCACCTCCCGCGCATCTCGGTCACCCTGATCGTGCTGGCCGCGTGGGCGGGCGTGCTTGCCGGCCTGGTCCGCAGCAGGCAGGTGCGAACGGGACGACCTGTGCCCGATCGGCTTCAAGACCCGGGCAATCGACCTGCTCGTGCGCCTCTGGATCCCGAGCGCAGTGTGCCTGCTGCTGCTGGCGATGACGACGACCGTCGGGCCGTGGCTGACGGCTGGTGGCGTGGTGATCGGTGCGGTCGTCGGTCGGCTCATCGGCGGCCTGCTCGGACGTGTCCGCCTCGGCGGCATCGGCGGGCTCGCCGTCGCCCTCGCGCTCGGGGCCGTGCCGATCGCGCTCTTCTTCTACCTCGTCGACGCCATCGGCTACGACGACTGGGAGGGGTTCATGCTCAACCTCTTCCTCGCCCTCTGCTCGATCGTGCTGTGCTTCCCGCTCGGCGTACTGCTCGCCCTCGGGCGGCGCTCGAGCCTGCCGATCATCCGCGGGCTGTCGACGACGTACATCGAGATCGTCCGCGGCGCGCCGCTGTTCGTCCTGCTGCTGCTCGCCAACGTCGCCCTGCAGTTCTTCATCCCCGCCGACCGGGCGCCATCGACGGCGACTCGGGCCATCGCTGTCTTCACGATATTCACCGCGGCATACATGGCCGAGATCGTGCGGGGCGGCCTGCAGTCGGTGCCCAGGGGGCAGTACGAGGCGGCCAAGGCGCTCGGGCTCTCACCGACCCGCCAGACCGCACTGATCGTGCTGCCGCAGGCGCTGCGTAACGTCATCCCGGCCCAGATCGGCCAGCTCATCAGCCTGTTCAAGGACACGAGCCTCGCCGGCGCGGCGATGGGTCTGTTCGAGTTGATCGAGGTGTCGACGGTGATCACGCAGCAGGGTGAGTTCCGCGGCCAGGGCCTGATCGGCGAGACGATCGCTTTCGCCGCCCTCATGTTCTGGACCGTGTCGTACACGATGAGCCGTGAGAGCCAGCGGCTCGAACGGAGGCTGGGAGTGGGCACCAGATGAGCGAGCGGAGCGATGAGATGAGCGACGCCACCGAATCGGACCCGAACGTCTTCGCCGACGCCACTCAGGTCGTCGGCACCCGCGATGCGATCATCGAGCTCGACGGCGTGAGCAAGTTCTTCGGCTCGTTCCAGGCGCTCAAGGACATCAACCTGCGCGTCGGGCAACAGGAGGTGGTCGTCGTCATCGGGCCGTCGGGGGCGGGGAAGTCGACGATGATCCGGTGCATCAACCGGCTCGAGGAGCACGACGCCGGACGCATCGTCGTCGACGGCACCGAGCTGACGAACGACATCCGCAACATCGCCGCGATCCGGCGAGAGACCGGCATGGTCTTCCAGCAGTTCAACCTGTTCCCACACATGACGGTGCTCGACAACGTCACGCTGGCCCCCCGGCAGGTGCGCCACATGTCGAAGGCGAAGGCCGAGGCGCTCGGGATGGAGCTGCTCACGCACGTGCGCATCCCCGAACAGGCGAAGAAGTATCCGGGGCAGCTGTCGGGCGGTCAGCAGCAGCGGGTCGCGATCGCCAGAGCGCTGGCGATGAAGCCGAAGGTGATGCTGTTCGACGAGCCGACGTCGGCGCTCGACCCGGAGATGATCACTGAGGTCCTCGACACGATGAAGGACCTGGCCCGCGAGGGAATGACGATGATCGTCGTGACGCACGAGATGGGGTTCGCGCGAGAAGTCGCCGACCGTGTCGTGTTCATGGCCGACGCCCAGATCGTCGAGGTCGGCACGCCGGAGCACTTCTTCACCGACCCGCGTGAAGACCGCACGAAGTTGTTCTTGAGCCAGATCCTGTGACCGTCACCGACCGGGCGGCGCGGCTGCGTCTCCTCGCGGCCTTCGTGCTCGGCTTCGTCAGCCTCACGCTGGAGATCGCCTACACCCGGGTGATCTCGTTCAAGCTCTTCTACTACTACACGTACTTCGTCATCGGACTCGCGCTGCTCGGTCTCGGGACCGGGAGTGCCGTCGTCGCCCTGTCGCGCCGGCTGCGCGGCATCGACACGACACGGCTGATCATGTGGCTCGCTCCCACGGCGGGCGCGATCGGTCTGCTCGGGTACGCCGTCGTCGCGAGGCTCACCACGAACACCCACCTGATCTGGCTGGGATCGTCCGGCGTCGCCGTGCGCCAGGTCGCTCGCCTGCTGGCGATGTCGCTGTCGCTCACGGCGGTGTTCTTCGTCGTTGGTGTGCTGCTGGCAAAGCTCATCGTCGCCGAGGCCCATGACGTTCGGCGGCTGTACTTCTGGGATCTCACCGGCGCCGCGCTCGCCTGCCTGTTGGCCGTGCCGTTGCAGGCGACGATCGGGCCACCGGCGATGATCGTCGGCTCGACTGGGTTGCTCGCCGTGCTCGGCGTCGTCGCCGCCTCCGGGACCAGCGACCGACGGACTCGTCGGGCCGGGGTGGCGTGGACGGCACTCGGCGCGGTCGCCGTGGTGATCGGTGCCGTCGTGACCGGAGGGCTCGAGGTGCGCGCCGACGAGACGAAGACGCTGCGCGGCGATGCTGACGTCGAGGCGGGTGACTGGGGGGCCGTCTTCAGGGTCGACGCCACGAAGGGGTTCGGCGACAACTACGTCCTGCACCACGACGGCCTGTGGGGCTCGGCCATCTGGCGCTACGACGGCACGCCGGCAACCACTGACCGCTTCGCCACGGACAACCGGCAGGTCCCGTTCGCCGCAGCGGCCAACGAGCAGCCGCACGTGCTCATCATCGGGGCGGCGGGCGGACACGAGATCCAAGCGTCGCTGACGTATGGCGCCGGGCAGATCGATGCGGTGGAGCTCAATCCCGTGACCGTTTCGCTTCTGCGCGACACGTTCGCCGACTACGCCGGCAACATCACCGAGCACCCCGACGTCAACTACGTGCAGGGCGAAGGTCGCACCTACCTGGCCCGCAGCGACGAGACCTACGACATCGTGTGGTTCGTCGCGCCCGACAGCTACGCCGCGTCGAACGCCGCTACCGCTGGCGCGTTCGTCATGTCGGAGAGCTACCTGTACACGCGAGAGATGATCGAGGAGGCGTTCGACCACCTCTCCCCCGGCGGCGTGATGGTCGCCCAGTTCGGAGATCTGGATTTCGCCGCTCGCCCGATGCGCACGGCGCGCTACCTCGTCACCGCCAGGGCGGCCCTCGCCGATGACATCGGCGAGGACGACTTCGCCGACCATGTTGCGCTGATGTACGAGGGCGGTGGCGGCGGGCAGATCGACACGGTCAGCACGATCATGCTGTTCAAGGACCCGGTCGACGCGGCGACGGCACAGCGCGTGCAGGAGAGCGCCCGCAACGTGCCCGATTCGCAGACCCTGTACCTCCCAGGCGGGCCACGCACCGACGGACTGACCTCTGACGTGATCGACGCGCCCGACGACGAGTTGGCGCGGATCGTCGACGCGTACCCGCTCGACATCTCGGCGATCACCGATGACCGGCCCTTCTTCTGGCACTTCACCGACTTCGCGACCGTCCTGCGCAACCCGCAGCGCGATTTCCAGGACGCCGAGATCGCCATCGGCGAGCGACTGCTGTTGATGCTTCTGGCGATGGCAGCCGTCGTGGCCGCCGTGCTCTTGTGGCTGCCGTTCGCCGTCACTCGACGGCGCTCCGGGGGGAGCCGAGTGGCCGGGCGGTGGCGAGTGTTCGTCTACTTCGCAGCGATCGGCCTCGCCTTCATGCTCGTCGAGGTCTCGATGATCCAGCGGTTCGCGCTGCTGCTCGGCTTCCCCACGCTGTCGCTGTCGGTGTCGCTGTTCACGTTGCTGATCACGACGGCGATCGGCGCCCGCTACTCGGCGATCGTGCTCCGCTGGCCACGGACCGGTCTGCCGACGGTGGTCCTCGTGCTCGCCGTGATCGCCATCGCCTACCTCTACATCGTCGATCCGCTGACGGCGACCGCCCTGGCGTGGCCGCAGTGGGGACGGATCATCGTCGCCGTGGTGCTGCTGGCACCGATCGGCCTGCTGCTCGGTGTGTTCCTGCCGACGGGCATGACGGCAGTCGTGGGGCTCGTTCGGGAGGGCGTCGACGAGGGACGTCTCGTCGCATGGTGCTGGGCCGTGAACGGCTTCTTCTCGGTGCTCGGAGCGACGTTGACGACCGTGCTGTCGATGGCGCTCGGCTTCGATCGAACGATCCTCGTGGGCCTCGCGCTGTACGCCGTCGCCGCATCGGTGCTGCCGTTGCGCGGGGAGCCGACCGATGAGCTGGCAGTCGCCGAGCCGGCGGTCGACGACCGGACCGCCGTCCCGGTCTGATCGCTGTGCCGGTCTGACTAGCGTCGCCGGCTGCGGCGCCGGGCGCTCACGACGGGAGGGCGCCGGGGCTGTGCCGGCACGGCGACGTCGTCGAGCCCGCCGACCTCTTCCGCCGGCAGCGTCACGCCGTCGCGGTCGACGTCGTGCGGCTCGGACGGCGCATCGACGACGACCTGGCCGTCATCACGCTTCGGCCTGCCCTCGTAGATGTCGCGGATGGCGATCATCGCCCCGGCCAGTGCGGCACCCGCGGCACCGCCGATGCGCCGACCGTGGTCGATCGAGCTGCGGTCGCGGGCCAGCTGGTTGGCGGCCAGGACGCGGGCACGATCGGCGTCGGCGTAGGAATCAGCCGATTCGGCGGAGTCGTCGGGGTCGGCGGTGGCGTCCTGCTGGTCGGCGGACAGCGGGTCCGTCATCCCGTCACGATACGACGTACGAGGCGCCGAGCGCGACGACGGCGATGACCACCCACGAGGCGAGCCCGAGGGCCAGCGGTCGGCCGCCGAGGCGACGCAGCCGTCCGAACGCGACGCCACAGCCGAGGCCGAACATGCCGGCCGTGAGCAGCGCCTGCTCGAGGTTCTTGGCCGTGTCGAGCGCGTCGGCGGAGAGCCATCCGGTGGCCCGCAGCGCGATCGCGGCGAGGAACCCGACGACGAACAGCGGGACGACCGGGGGACGTCGCCCTTCACCGGCGACCGCCGCGTGCTGACGGCGGCGCCACACGCCGACGCCAGCCACCATCGGCGCCAGCAGCACGACGCGTGTGAGCTTGACCAACAACGCCGGGGCCAACGACGCCTCGGCATACGCGGACGCGGTGGCGGTGACCTGGCCGACATCGTGCACACCGGCACCGGCCCACGTCCCGAACTGCTCGGCGGACAGGCCGAGCGCATGCCCGATCGCCGGCAGGACGATGATCGAGAGGCTGCCGCACAGGGTGACGAGACCGATCGCGTAGGCGACCTCCTCCTCGTCGGCGTCGGCCAGCGGCTCCATCGCAGCCACGGCAGAGGCGCCACAGATCGAGTATCCGGTGGCGACCAGCAGTCCCAAGCCGGGCCGGATGCCCATCAGCCGAGCGAGTGCCTGGATCCCGAAGAACGACGCCACGACCACGACGACGACGGCCAGCGCGCCGATGACACCGAGGTCGCGGATCTGATCGACGGACAGGCGGAGGCCGAGCAGGACAACGCCGGCGCGCAGGAGGCGCTTCGTGGCGAACGTCAGCCCCGGAGCGAACGCCGGCCGCAGCAGCCCGAGGTTGGCGACGATGACGCCGAGCACGACACCGCCGACGAGCGGCGAGATGTCGACGACGTCGCCGAGTCGAAACGCGAGGACCACCGCGACAGCGACCAGCACGAGTCCCGGCACGTATGGGCGGACCCGCGAGACCACGGGCGCACATCCTTGCCGCATCCGAGTGTTTGGCCCGGGGCATCCCTGCGGGAAACACTCGGACGCCTCAAACACTCAGATGAGCTGAACCGTGCTGCCGGGACAGCTGGGACCACCTACCTGGTCCTCACCAGGAACTTACGGACGCGTTGGTACCGTCTCACGCCTGCTGGACCCGATGACGCAGCCTCGATGACGGGAGTTCGATGACCGCCATGCCACCCTCCACGGCCGGTAGCACGGCGCCGGCACCGCCGCCCACCGTGACGCCGATGGACGACGCCCGCACTGCGGAGCAGGTGGAGCGCATCTTCTTCGAGCTGCGCAAGGTGATCGTCGGCCAGAGCCGGCTGCTCGAGCGGCTGCTCGTCGGTCTGCTCGCCCGCGGGCACTGCCTGCTCGAGTCCGTGCCGGGGCTGGCCAAGACACTGGCTGCCGAGACGCTCGCCAACGTCGTCGGCGGCACGTTCGCCAGGATCCAGTTCACACCGGACCTGTTGCCGTCGGACATCGTCGGCACGCGCATCTATCGCGGCAGCACCGAGAAGTTCGACGTCGAGCTCGGCCCGGTGTTCGTCAACTTCCTCCTCACCGACGAGATCAACCGTGCGCCGGCCAAGGTGCAGTCAGCGCTGCTCGAGGTGATGCAGGAGCACCAGGTGACGATCGGCGGCATCACGCACCCCGTGCCGAACCCGTTCTTCGTCGTCGCCACACAGAACCCGATCGAGAGCGAGGGCGTGTACCAGCTGCCCGACGCGCAGCGTGACCGATTCATGATGAAGGTCGTCATGGGTCACCCCTCGGCGGCCGAGGAGCTGACGATCATCGATCGCATGGCGGTCAACCCGCCCGTGGCCTCGCAGGTGATCGACCTCCACGAGCTGATCGCGCTGCAGCGGCGCACTGATGCCGTGTTCGTCGACCGCAGCGTCTCTCAGTACGCCGTCGACCTCGTGCAGGCGACGCGCAACCCGGACTGGTTCGGCCTCGGTGAGCTGACCCCGTCGATCGCGCTCGGAGGGAGCCCCCGGGCCAGCCTCAACCTCGTGCGCGGGGCACGCGCGCTCGTCGCTGATCCGAGGCCGCACGTACGCCACACCGCAGGACGTGTTCGACGTCGCGCCGGAGGTCATGCGCCACCGCCTCCTGCTGACCTACGACGCGCTGGCGCGTGACATCACGCCCGACCACATCGTCAATCGCATCCTCGAGACAGTGCCGGCGACCTGGGTCTCGCCGAAGCCCAACGAAGTCTTGGGCTGAGACGCAACGATGGCCTCGTTCGCCGCGCTCACTCGGCGTGTCTCGCTGGCCCTTGCAGGCCGACGCTCGACCTCACCCTCCATGCTCACTGCGGTCGGGGGCCGAAGCGTCGATGGCTAGTCCGCCGACTGCGACAACCGACTGGCCGGCGGGACCGCCAACCGAGCACGTCGCCGAACTGGTGCGCTCGTTGGAGCTGACGATCAACCGGCGGCTCGACGGCTTCCTGCACGGCAACCACCAGGGCATCACGCCAGGGCACGGAAGCGAGCCGGGTGAGGCACGGCTGTATCAGCCAGGTGACGACGTGCGGCGGATCGACTGGAACGTGACAGCGCGGACGATGGAGACGCACGTCCGGGAGCAGATCGCCGACCGCGACCTCGAGGCATGGCTGATCGTCGACACGTCGGCGTCGATGCGCTTCGGAACGACCGTCTCCGAGAAGTCACAGATCGCGTTGGCCGCCTCAGCCGGCGTCGGCTTCCTCACCGCCCGCAACCAGAACCGCCTCGGGGCGGTGCTCGTCGCTGGGCCGCGGCTCAAGGTGATGCCGCCCCGCATCGGACGCGACCAGGTGCGCGCCGTGCTCACTGCGGTGGCCTCCCCTCCCCCAACGGAGGGCCTCGGGCGAGCCGACCTCGTGGCAGCGATCGATCGAGTCGCAGTCTTCAGCAGGCGGCGCGGGTTCGTCGCGGTGATCTCCGACTTCGCCGGCG
The DNA here is from genome assembly GCA_963774125.1 of uncultured Acidimicrobiia bacterium. Classification (GTDB taxonomy): domain Bacteria; phylum Actinomycetota; class Acidimicrobiia; order Acidimicrobiales; family Ilumatobacteraceae; genus JALZMG01. The sequence goes on along the minus strand of CAVZDR010000004.1, from coordinate 204,514 downwards.
AGGACTGGGTCGATCCCCTCGCCCGGTTGGGCCTGCGCCACGACCTGCTGGCAATCACCGTGCACGACCCGCGCGAGCTCGACGTGCCGCCGGTCGGGATGATCGAGGTGGTCGACCCGGCGACCGGCCGGCAGCGGGAGGTGCGGGTGACGCCGGCCGTGCAACGGCGCTTCGCCGAAGCGGCCGAGCAGCAGGTCGAGGCCCGTCGATACGGAATCCGGCGGGCGGGCGCCGAGCTCATCGAGCTGGCGACCGATGCCGATTGGCTGGCGACGATCGTCCAGCACGTCCGCCGCAAGCGCGTGCAGGCAGTGAACGCTCAAGTGTTGAGGCGCCCGTGAGCAAGCGGAGCGGAGCGCAGCCGTGATCGGCGACGACTTCCTGAACCCCGGGCGGCTGTGGTGGCTGCTCGCCGTCGCAGCCCTGGGTGTCGCCTACGTGCTCGTGCTGCGCTGGCGGAAGCAGGCGAGGGTCCGCTTCACGCAGGTCGACCTGCTCGACCGCGTCGCTGCCGTCCCGGCCCGGCTGGCGCCGCCACGTCGTCGCCGGCCTGCAGCTCGCCGGCCTTGCCGCCGGTGTCGTGGCGATCGCACGACCGATCGAGACGACGACCGAGCGCACCGAGAGCGAGGGCCGCATCGTGCTGCTGTTCGACGTGTCGCTGTCGATGATGGCCACCGACGTCGAGCCGGACCGGCTGGAGGCGGCGAAGCAGGCGGCTCGTGACTTCGTCGATCAGGTCGCTCCGGACATCGAGGTCGGGCTCATCTCGTTCAGCGGGACGGTCGGCATCGAGGTGCCGCCGACACTCGACCGGGATCAGCTCGATCGCGGCATCGAGAACCTCGAGCTGGCGGAGTCGACGGCGATCGGAGACGCCCTCGCCACCGGCGCCAACCTGCTGTCGCAGCTGGCCGATGACTCGAACGCCGACGGGTCGTCGACGCAGGACGATGAGCTGGCACCGGGTGCGATGGTGCTGCTCACCGACGGGGAGACGACCGTTGGTCGGCCGACCGACGAGGGCGGCCGGGTCGCCGCAGAGGCGGGGGTGCCCGTGTTCACGATCGCCTTCGGCACGGCGGAGGGCACGATCGTCGAGCCCCAGAGCGGGGACACGATCCCAGTCCCCGTGCAGCCGGAGCCGCTCGAGGGTGTCGCCGAGGAGACGGGCGGTGCGGCATACGAGGCGGCGACCGGAACCGAGCTGGCGGACGCCTACGAGCGAATCCAGGACAGCCTCGGCGACACGCTCGGCGAGGAGATCGAGATGACCACCGAGCTGACGTGGCGCTGGGCCGCACTCGCGCTCGCTGTGCTGGCGCTCGCCTGGGCCCTCGCCCTCTGGTGGCTCCGCGGGATGGTCTGACGCTCAGTCGAGCATCGACCGGAGGGTCTCGACCGTCTTGACCGGATCCGGCCCGACCGGGTTGATCGAGAGGTGCGTCACTCCTGCCTCGCGATATGCGGCGATGCGCTCGGCGACGAATGACTCCGGGCCGATGAGGTGGGTCGACGCCAGCAGCTCTCGCGGCACGCGTGCCGCCGCTTCTTCCTTGCGGCCCGACAGGTAGAGATCCTGGATCTGGGTGGCCTCGTCGACGTAGCCGTAGCGCTTGGCGATCGTGTTGTAGAAGTTCTTGTCTCGCGCGCCCATCCCGCCGAGGTACAGCGCGGCCATCGGCCTCGCCATGTCGAGGATCCGGTCGGCGCCGTCGCCGGCGTACTCGTCGCCGATGGCGACCATCCCGCCGGCCGAGATCTGCAGCTCGCCGAGGGACGGATCACGATCGGCGAGCCCGGCTTGCAGCTCGTCGCCCCAGACGTCACGGAACTTCTCCGGGTCGAAGAACACCGGCAGCCAGCCGTTGGCGAGGCGCGCCGTGCTGGCCACGCTCTTGCCCATCAGGCTGGCCCAGAAGATCGGGATGTCGGCCCGCTTCGGGTGGTTGATGAGCTTGAGCGGCTTGCCGAGACCGGTGCCCTGCCCCTCCGGCAGTGGAATGTGGACTGCCACTCCGTCGTACACGACGGGCTCGCGACGCCACGTCATCCGGCACACCGCGATGTAGTCGCGGATGCGCGGCATCGGATGGTCGTAGGGCACGCCGTGGAAGCCCTCGATGACCTGCGGGCCCGAGGCGCCGAGTCCGAGCACGAAGCGGCCGTCGCTGACGTGATCGCAGCCGGCCGCCGTCTGGGCGATCGCCGTCGCCGTGCGCGAGAAGACGTTGATGATCCCGGTGCCGATCTCCAACCGCTCGGTCTTGGCGGCGAGGTACCCGACCTGGCTGATGGCGTCGAACGAGTACGCCTCGGGTACCCACACCATGTCGAGGCCGGCCTGCTCGAGCTCCTGCACCCGCGTCACGTCGGCGTGGAAGTCGCCCGAGTAGTTGATCATCGTCGCCAGCTTCATGGCCAGCGAACGTACTGCTTCAGCCGTTCAGATTGCCTGACCGGAAGCCCTCGAGATCGAGCGTGACGTAGCGGTAGCCGGCGGCGCGCACGCCGGCGACGATCGCCTCACGGGCAGCGACGACGCGCGCCAGATCCTCCACGTCGACCTCGATGCGCGCCGTGTCGCCGTAGTGCCGCACGCGCACCTGGGTGAACCCGAGCTCGCGCAGCACCGCCTCGGCCCGCTCGACTCGCGACAGCACGGCGACCGTCACCTCCGTTCCGTACGGCACCCGGCTGGCGAGGCACGCCGCGGCCGGCTTGTCCCACGTGCGCAACCCGAGGTCCCTGGACACCGCGCGGACGTCGGCCTTCGTGAAGCCCGCGGCGACGAGCGGGAACACGGCACCGGCCAGCTCGGCGGCCCGCTGGCCCGGACGGTGGTCGCCGAGGTCGTCGACGTTGACGCCCAGCACCACCGTGGCCGCCTCCGCTGTGGCGATCGGCGCGAGGACGTCCATCAACTCGGCCTTGCAGTGGAAGCAGCGATCGGTGTCGTTGACGCGGTAGGCAGCACGAGCCATCTCGTCGGTCTCCACGGCGCTCCACCGCAGGTCCCACTCGTGGGCAAGCGCCGCACAGTCGTCGTGCTCGGCGCCGGCGAGCGACGGCGAGACGGCGGTGACGGCGTGCACACGGTCGCGCCCGAGCGTCTGGTTGGCGACGGCGGCGACGAACGCCGAGTCGGCGCCGCCGCTGAAAGCGACGACGACGCGGTCCAGCGCGAGCAGCTCCGCTTGGAGCGACTGCAGCTTGGCGTCGACGGCGATCACTGGCTCGAGTGTGTCACGGCGAGGCTGTTTACGCGAGGTGGGTGAGACGCCGGAGCGAAGCGAAGGCGGCGAGCTCGGCAGGCGAGGCGAGCAACTTGCTTGCGAGTCGAGCCCGTTCAGTACGGGAGCTTGCGGAGGTAGTCGGCCATGTGGGGGACCGTGAACATGAGGACGCCGCGGTCCGGGGCGTAGATGAGTCCCTTCGTGATGAGCCCGTCGCGCTGGGGCGAGACGCGGCTCGGTTGGTCGTGTCCGAGCCGGGCGGCGACGTCCGTGGACGACACCGCGCCATCGCCGAGCTCGGCCATCGCGTGCATGTAGCGCCGCTCGGCCGGTGTGGCCCGGTCGTATCGAGGGCGGAAGAACGAGTCGACGAGCTCTCGGTAGGCGCGCGGCGCCGACAGGTCCACGTCGTCGGGCGCGATCGGCGAGTCGTCGGCGACGTCCCAGACGTGCTTGCCATAGCTCTGGATGAAGAACGGGTACCCGCCGGACAGCCGGACGAGCTCGTCGAGGGCAGAGGACTCGAACGTCACGCCGAGCTCGGCCGCGGGCTGCTCGAAGGCGAGCCGGGTGTCCTCGGGAGCCAACGCCTCGACCGGCCGGATGCTGAAGAGTCGCTCGGCATACGAGCGAGCCTCCGACAGCACTCGGCCGACAGGCGGCAGCCCCGCGCCGGCGAGCACAACCGGCAGGCCGTCCTGATTGACGCGGTGGGCGGCGCCGACCAGCGCGCTGAGCTGCAGCGGCGGCACCTCGTGGAGCTCGTCGATCAGCAGCGCCGCCCCAACGCCCTCGTCCTGGGCGCCCTCGCCGAGCGCCACGAGCAGCTCGGTCAGGTCGGTCTCGAGGTCTCCCGAATCGGCGACGCCCGGCTCCGGTTCGATCTCGAGGCGGAACCCGCTGCGCGAGAGCGTCGCCGCGACCGCTCGGGCAAAGCTCGCCGCGATCCGGCCGATGCGCCTTGCCCGCTCCTTGTTGCGCCACTGCCGATTGACCGTGCGGACCATCGGCGGCAGCGCCTCGCCGACCTGCGTCCGCAGATCGCCGCCCGGGCGGGCCTCGAACAGCTCGACCGGCCAGCCCGCTTCGTTGGCATGGGCCCGGAACGTCAGCAGCAGCACGGTCTTGCCGACGCCACGGAGGCCCGACAGCACGATCGGCTGGAACGAGTTCCCGGCTGCGGCGCGGCCGATCAGGACGTCCCAGGCTTCGATCAGCCCGTCTCGACCGGCGAGCAGCGGCGGCGGTGTGCCGGCGCCTGGCGCATACGGGTTGGCGATCGGATCGATGCTCCGATCCTATCCAGTTCTGCATGATTCTAGCGAAAACGCTAGAAACCCTCAGAACCCGCTCGACACCGTTCTGTCCGTCGCAATCCGTCGTTGTGATGATGTTCTGACGGACAGAACGGGCTCAGCGGGGGCGGACGAGCATCAGGAGGTCCCATTCCAGCTCGGGGACTCGGCGCCCGCTGGCGGCCATCACGATGCTCGGCACGCGACCCTCGAGGTAGGCGGCAGTCTGGCTGGCGAGGCCGACGGCCCAGCGCAGCGTCCCCTCGACCTTCCACCACCGGAAGCGCTCCTCGTCGAAGCGGCCACCAGCCCGCTCGTAGCCGGCCATGTACGGGGCGCGACCAGCGAACCCGCCGATCTCGAGGTGGTCCTCCCGGAAGCGCCACATCCGCAGCGCCGGCCACGCGACGTCCTGCATCGGATCGCCACGAGCCAGCGCACCTTCCCAGTCCAGGACCGCACGCAGCCCATCCGGACCGACGATCAGGTTGCCGTTGCGCACGTCGGTGTGCACGATCGACACCCGGTCCGGCGGGTGCGGCAGGTGGCGCTCGAGCCAGCGCAGCCCGAGCTCGAGTGCCGGGCGGGGCTGCGGGAGTTGATCGAGTGCTTCCGTCAAGACGCGCAGTGCGGCGCCGGTCGGATCGTCGGCGTCGAGCTCGCGCAACGGAACGGACACCTCGGCCGGATCGATGGCGTGCAGCCGGCCGAGCGATTCGCCGAGCTGTTCGGCGACCACGTCGCCGATCCCTTGGTCGGCGACGAGCCGCAGCACGCGCCGTGGCACCGTCTCGCCGGCAACGAAGTCCGACACCATGAACGGCCCGCCGACCAGCTCGCCATCGGTCCGGCAGAGGTGGACGTGAGGCACCACCACGCCGCCCTGCTCCGCCACAGACCGCACCGCCGCCTCGGCGTCGATCTCGTTGAGGATCGTCTCGCCGGGCGGAACGATCGTCGCGACGAGCCGGCGGGTCTCACCGTCGGCGGTCGCCTCGAACAGCACGTTCTGTCGCCGCGCGCCCGCCGTGGTCGTCGACAGCTCACCGACGACGACCTCACGACCCCAGGCCTCGCTCAGATAGGCGGCGAGGCCCGCGGCCAGCTCAACCGTCATTCCCCTTCCCACGAGTCGTGGCCGGGCTTGGCGACGGCGACGTCCTGCCTGGCGATCTCCACCAGGACGGGCCACGCCCGTGCTTCGAGGTCGGGGTCGTCGCCGGCGCGGAGCCGCTCCGCCAACGTCGCGGCCGGATCATCGACCTCGGCAGCCAGCAGCCCCGTCAACAGCGCCCGCTCTCGTGCCGCCTGCTGCGGCACCAGTCGCAGCTCGCGCTCGACGAGGTGGCTCAGGTGGGCGGCAACGCGCACCGGGTGCTGGAGGTGAGCTGGCACGGCAGCGAGCACCTGCTCGTCCAGCAGCCGGGCGATCGCCGCCAGCAGGTCGGCGGAATCCGGGGGGAACTGCACGATCCGATCAGGCGCCGGCTGCAGCGGCGGCCTGGCCGGTCACGCTGTCGACACCCTTCGGCGCCTGCTGCGACATGAACCCGAACATGTACCCGGCGACGCGCCGCATCTGGATCTCCTCGGCCCCCTCGGTGATCCGGTATCGGCGGTGGTGCCGGTAGATGTGCTCGAACGGCTTGTGGCGCGAGTACCCGAGCCCACCGTGCACCTGCATCGCCCGGTCAGCGGCCTCACAACACAAGCGATTCGACCAGTAGTTGCACATCGACACCTTGTCCGACTGCGAGAAGGCGCCCTCGGTGTCCATCAGCCACGCCGTCTTGTGGACGAGCGCCCGCAACATCTCGCACTGCGTGTGCAGCTCGACGAGCGGGAACTGGATGGCCTGGTTCGTCGCCAGCGGCTTGCCGAACGGTTTGCGCTCCCTCGCATAGGCCACCGACTCATCGATGCAGAACTGGGCCGCGCCGAGACTGGCTGCGGCCTGTCGGATGCGGTTCTCGTTGAAGAAGTGCTGGACGACGGCAAGACCACGGCCCTCGCCGCCGAAGATCGCCGAGTTCGGCACCCGGACGTCGGTCAGCGAGATGTGGGCGTGATCCGTCGGCATGTTGAACGTCCACAGGAACTCCTCGACCTTGAAGCCCGGTGAGTCGGTCGGAGTGAGGAAGGCCGTGATCCCCCGTGCGTCGCCAGCCTGGCCGCTCGTGCGGGCGAAGATCAGGTCGTACTGCGCCTTGTGGATCCCGGTGTTCCACGTCTTCTCACCGTTGATGATCCAGTCGGCGCCATCGCGCGCGGCGGTCGTCTCCATGTGGGTGGCATCGGAACCGTGGTCGGGCTCGGTGATCCCGAAGGCGAAGCCTCGACGCCCCTCGGCCAGATCGTCGATCCACTGCGCCTTCTGCTCATCGGTGCCGTACTCCAGCATCAGCAACAGCCCGACGTTGTTGCCGACGATGGAGTGCTCGTTCTGCAAGTCGTTGTGCAGCCCCAAACCCTTGGCGGCGAGGTGCTCGCGGATCACCGCCATGCCGAGGTTCGTGCCGTCCTGGCCGCCGTACTCCTTGGGGAACGGGTAGCGGTAGTGCCCGGCGGCGTCGGCTCGCCGGCGGGCCTCAGCGAGCAGCGCCTCCCACTCCTCGTTGGGCAGACCGCCGCGGTCCCAGTCGGTGCGCGAGTCCTCTCGCCGGTGGTCGAAGAAACGGATGTTGTCGTTCTCGTTCTCGAGCGGCTTGATCTCGCGTTCGATGAAGTCGTCGAGCACACCGAGATAGGCGACGAGGTCGGGCGGCAGCGCGTGATCCACGCGGCCAGCATCGCGGACCCTGCGGCGAGGCTCCTAAGCGGTCGGTCTGTCGCCGCGCCGGCGACGGCGGATCCGCAAGGACATCGTGTGCCAGACGGCCGCCGCGGTGGGATTCGCGCGCAGTGCCGGCTCGAGCCGCCCGTAGAAATCCTCGGTGACCGCGTGCCTTGCCGCATCGTCTCGATCGGCGTCGAGCCAGCGGAAGAACGGCACCTCGGTGATGGCGTGCACGAAGCCCACGTACTGCTGGGCGAAGGCCTCGGCGTCCCCATCGTCGCGGAACTGCGGGTAGGCCACCGAGTCGTCGGCCGCGTCGAACCGCTGGTCGATCACCTCGAACGTGTCGGCGAACGGTCCACCGAACGGCGCCAACCACTCCTCCGGAGTCCGGTTCCAGGTCGGGTAGAACATCTGCTCCCGCTCACCGTCGCGCAGGACGCCGTCGTCGACCATCGCCTGCAGCACGTCACCGATCAGCTGCATCAATGCTTCGGCTCCCGACAGGCCGTTGGGCTGTGACGCTCCCGCCGACGAGGACCAGCTCGCCGCCGTCGACGAGCTCGCGCGCACGCTCGGTCAGGAAAAGGTTCCAGTCGTCCGCCGACTGCTGGCGCAGGCGATCCCGGGCCGCGCCGGTGACCAGGTTCGGGTAGATCTGATCGAGAACGGGCACGGGCACGGTGCTCAGCCAGTGGAGCGTGATGCCGGACCATCCGATCAGCAGTTGACGCTCCGGCAGCAACGGTCCGTACAGCGTGCGTCCGATCGCCGACGGGTAGATCTCCTGCCGTCCGACCGGGTAGCCCGAGGGACTGGCCAAGAGCGCGAACAGCGACCCGAAATCGTTCTGCGGGAGATCGGTGTGAACGATCTCGACCGGTGCGGAGGTCCGCTTCCGAAGCGTGTCGATCGCCAGGGCCATCGGCGCCATCTCGTTGGCCCCGCCGGCGCATCCGAGGTCACCGATCGTCACGGGTGCGCCGGCGCCAGGGAGCGGCACGGCTTCGGCGGCTGCTGCCAGGTACGGGAAGGCGACCGCCGCCGCCACGTGCTGGCTCTGGGAGTGAGCGCTGTAGAAGCCCTTGCCCGCCATGACGCTCTCGACGCCTGCGGCGGGCGATGTCGCCGGCGAGAGGGGATCGGCGGATGGGATCGTGATGGTGGCGGATCTTGGCAGATGGAGGCCAGACGCGCCGCGGCCCACGGGTCGGCGGCTCCTGGTGGCGAGCTGCCGACCCGTGGTCCGTGCCCTCCCGGCGAACGTCAGATCGTCGGCGCAGTGATCTTGGGCGCCGCAGTGGACGCGATGGATGCGGCCGTGGCCGGAGCAGCCCGGCGAGCGCGAGACATGCGGCGGACCAGCCGGAGCACGAAGGACGGGCGGCGGTACTTGGAGACGTCGTGGCGACCGATTCGATGGGCCTCGGCCTCGGCGACGTAGCGGTCGCGCCGATCGGCGATGACGGTTCGTGCGAAGTACTCGTGCATCTCGTCACCCACGATCCGCAGTGGTGTCGAGGCTCCCGACGACGCCGGACCACGTCACGGCGACGGAGGCCGCACGCGGGGCGCGTGGCCCCTGGCGACGGTGCTCGAGAGGGGTGCTGGACATGGTGACCTCCTACGGGGTCTCGCCTGGGGTGAAGCGTCATCGGCATCGTGCGCTCGGTGCGGGTAACCGGGCTGTGTCACCTGACGGCCAGGCGGTGTGCCGTCCGTCTCACCGGCGACCCGGGCCCTGGCGCGCAACTGGGCGGGTTCTCTGACACCCCCTGTCAGAGAACCCGCCCAGTACGGCAGTTGGCAGAATCGACGCCCAATTACGAGCGGAAGATCGGCATGCGGATCACGGAAGCCGCACCCTCGAGCTCGTTGGCGAGGTTCTGGAGGTGGCGGTCGGAACCGGCGGCGTGTGCCACGCGTGCCTCGATCTGCGCCGCCTCGGAGGCGAGGCTGTCGAGGTGACGGTCCGATCCAGCGGCCTGCGCGACGCGGGCCGTCCGAGCAGCCTCGGCGGCGGCCATGTCGAGGTGACGGTCCGATCCGGCGACCCGCGCGACGCGGGCAGCCCGAGCGGCGGCCTCGACGGCCTCCGGGTTGTCGGCTTGCGCGATGCGGGCAGCCCAGGCGGCGTCGCCGCCGGCCTGCTCGAGGTACTGGGCGTTCTGCTGAACGCTGGCACCCTCGCTTCGCAGCTGTGGCTCGCTGTCGGTGCCGCAAGCGGCGGCGCCGGCCGCGAGGACGACCGCAAGAGCAGCCGTCGCGACGTAACGGTACTTGTGGAACATGTGGACCTCCTGCGGGTCGCGCCCGGGATGAGCGGTAACGCAACGGTGCGTACGCGGAGGGTCTCAGCGCCGTGTCAAACGACTGCGACGATCTGTGTCGTCCGTCTCACCAGCTCACGACATGCGGCCGTGATGGCGCAACGCTTCGACGTCGAGCAGAGCGACGCCGCGACGGCGTGTCTCGAGCAGTCCTTCGGCGCGCAGGCGCACGATCGCCCGCGCCACCGACTCACGCGATGCGCCGACCATCGATCCCAGCTCCTCCTGTGAGAACGGGATCTCGACGTCGCCCCCGGCGGCGGCGCCCTGGTCGTCGGCCAGCTCGGCGAGGAGATGGGCGAGCCGTGCCGTCGTCTCGAAACCGCCGAACTCGACACGGCGACGATCGGACGTGCGGAGGCGCGCGACCACCATGCGCAGCAGCTCCATCGCTGCGGCTGGATGCGTCTCGAGATACGACCGGAACTCGGCGGCCCCGATCTCGTGGGCCGTCACCTGACCCCTCGCGACGACCGTCGCCCCGCGCACCTCGCCGGTGTCGTCGATGGCCGCCAGCTCGCCCACGAGGTCGCCCTCGTGGCGCATGCCGAGCAACGGCTCCCGGCCGTCCTCGGTCGTGCAGAAGACCTTGACGGTTCCGCTCGTGATCAGCACGACGTGGTTGGAGCGATCACCTTGGGCGAACAGCACGCGCCCCGGCGGGTAGCGACGCGGGCGGCCGAGGGCGATCAGATCGTCCCGGTCCCGTGGGCTGAGGCGCGCCAACATTCCGCTCGCCCGCACGGACGCGAACCCTAGTCAGAGGCGGCCGGTGCCGCCGCGGCGTTGAGGCCGCCCCGGCGTCCGGGCGCCGTCCGCAGGCGCGCCCGAATCGCTGGGGTCGATCGCAGGTTCCGCCGTCCCGCTTTGCCATGTCGCCGCCGAATGAGGGAATCCGGCACGTTCGGAGGCACCGCACACCGGACGATCATCAGTGTGACATGGTGCTACCCGCGGTTACATCGGGGATACCCCGTGACGCGGACGGCTACGACACGCGTCGGTCGTGGCCCGCCCAGTAGGGCTCGCGCAGGTCCTTCTTCAGGACCTTGCCGCTCGGGTTGCGCGGCAGCGCGTCCACGAAATCGACGCTCGTCGGGCACTTGAACTTGGCGAGCCGCTCGCGGGCGAAGGCGATGATCTCCTCGGGAGAGGGGTCCGTTCCCTCGGCGCGCACGACGACTGCCTTGGCGGTCTCGCCCCACTTCTCGTGCGGCACGCCGATCACCGCGACGTCGGCGATGCCTGGGTGGGCCATCAGCGCGTTCTCGACCTCGGCCGGATACACGTTCTCGCCGCCGGAGACGATCATGTCCTTCACCCGGTCGTGGATGTAGAGGTAGCCGTCCTCATCGAGGTAACCGATGTCGCCGGAGCGGAACCAGCCGTCCTCGTCGATCGCCTCTCGCGTCGCCTCGTCGTTGTGCCAGTACCCCTTCATCACCTGGGCGCCGCGGATCCAGATCTCGCCGACTTCGCCCGTCGGCACGTCGGCGCCGGTGTCGGGCTCGACGATGCGCAGCTCGATGCCGGGACCCGCCTTCCCGCACGAGCGGAGCCGATGACGGTGCGGACCGTCGAGGGCGTGGTCCTCGGGCGCCAGGTTGACGATGGCACCGGTCGTCTCCGTCAGCCCGTAGGCCTGCCAGAACTTGCAACCGAGCAGCGCCACGCTGCGTGCCAGCACGTCCTCGCTGATCGGCGATGCGCCGTACACGATGACCTTCAGCGTGCTGAAGTCCGCCTCGTCGGCACCGGGCACCATCAGCATGAACTGCAGCACGGCGGGCACGGCGAAGGCGTGCGTGATCCCGTGGTCCGGGATGAGGTGGATCAGCGCCGCCGGGTCGAGGTCGCGCATGATCACGCTCTTCATGCCGACGTACTGGCCGGCGGTGGCCCACCCGCCGCCGCCGATGTGGAACAGCGGCATGGCGACGAGGCTCACGCTGTCGGGCGAGAACTCCCACATGTCCATCGCCAGCGGGAGCAGGGCGAAGAAGTTGCTGTTCGACAGCATCACGCCCTTCGGCCGCCCAGTCGTGCCGCTGGAATACAGCTGGAACGCCACGTCGTCGGCGCTGCTCGCCGTGTGCGGATCATTCGGCTCGTGGCGGGCGACCCATTCCGCGTAGCCCTCGAACTTCTCGTGCCCGCCGATGACGAGGATCGTCGAGGCGGTGGTCAACCGGTCGGCGATGGCGTCGAGGACCGGCACGAAGTCCGGACCGACGACGAACACCTTCGCCTCGGCATCGTTGACGATGAACTCGATCTCGGGCGGGGCCAACCGCCAGTTGACGTCGACGCACACGGCGTTGAGGAGGGCCGCACCGTAGAACACCTCGAAGTGCTCGATCCCGTTCTTGTCGAGGAAGGCGATGCGGTCCTGGCTGCCGACGCCGGCGGCGGCGAGCCCGGCGGCGACGCGGCTGGCGCGCTCGTCCAGCTCGGCCCACGTCACGGCACGGTCGCCGAGCACCAGCGCGACGCTGTCGCCGCGCTCAGCGGCGTGCGTCCGGACAATGTCCCCGAGGGTGCTGATCGTCATGCGGGGAATGTAGTGCCGCCCGTCACACTCCCAGCCAGGCGGGTGAGCGCCGCTGCGAAGCGGCGGCGGCGAGCTCGGAGGTGAGTCGAGCAGCTTGGCTGCGAGACGAACCCCACATAACGTCATGTTGTGATCTTCCAGGGTGTTGGCGTTGCACTGGCCACGCTGTTCGACGACGGAGGCGGACTCGACGCGGCGAGGAGCGCTGAGCTGGCAGCATCGCTGGCGGACGAGGGCATGCGAGCGATCCTCGTCGCCGGCTCGACCGGTGAGGCAGCGACGCTCGATCCCGCCGAGCGGGTGGAACTGGTGACCGCCGTGCGCGCTGCAGTACCGGCTGGCGTGCCGGTGCTGGCCGGCACGGGTGCACCGTCGGCCCGCCAGGCCGCCCGACTGACCGCCGCCGCGCTCGAAGCCGGCGCCGACGGCGTGCTCGCGCTGTCGCCGCCAGGCTCGGCCGACCTGGAGCGGTACTACGGCGAGGTCGTCGCGGCCGCCGATGGCGCGCCGGTCTACGGCTACCACTTTCCGGGAATGTCGGCGCCGGGCATCCCGGTCGAACTGCTCCCCCGACTCGGCGAGCTCGGAGTCGTGGGACTCAAGGACTCGTCCGGCGATCCGTCACGTCTGGTTCGCACGCTCGAGCACTTCGACGGCGCCCTCTACGTCGGCTCCCCGTGGCTGCTGTCGGCGGCAGGACCACTCGGCGCGGCGGGTGCGATCCTCGCCGTCGCCAACGTCGAGCCGGCCCTGTCGATCAAGGCGTTCGGTGGCGATGTCGATGCGCAGCGAGCGCTTGCGGCAACCTGCGAGCGGTCCTCCGGACCGGCCGGCATCAAGCGGCTGCTCGGCGAGCGGGGCTTCTCAGCCGTCACTCGCGTGTAGCGACGCTCGTCACCGCGTGTGGTAGCGCCGGTCACCCCAGATGTCCCAGTGCGTCACGGCGTCGGCCGGCTTGCGCGGCGCCACGCCGAAGCGGCCGGCCGGGCGGCCGACCGGGACCAGTGCGGCGATCTCGAACCGCCCCTCCGGAACGCCGAGCTCTGCCAGCACCTCGGCCGTGTGGATGCGGATGACGGTCGTCAGAGCCGTGCCGAGACCCAGTGAGCGGGCGGCCACGCAGAAGTTCTGCACCGCGGGATAGACGCTGGCGTCGAGGCGACCGATGTCCATCTCACCGTCGTCGTCACGCGGCGTCCATGGGATCAGTGGCTGGAGGAACAGCACGAGCGCCGGCGCGTCGTCGAGGTGGTCCGCCAGGTACCGGCTGGCGTCACGTGTGCGGCGCCAGGAGGCGGCCTGGGCTTCGTCACGGAACTCCGTCGGCTCCGGCAGTGTCGCCTCGTAGCGGTCGAAGGCGGCGCGATACCAGCGGGCGACCACCGCCCTGCGATGCGGATCCGTCACGACGAGGTACTGCTGCGGTTGGACGTTGCCACCGCTCGGGGCCTGCTGGGCGGCGCGCAGGCACTGTCGAAGCTCGTCGTCGCTGACGGGGTCGGACGTGAAGCGGCGAATGGCGCGTGTCGTCATCAGCGATTCGATCGTCGGGTTCGACTCTGGCGATCCCATTCAGCGTCCTTCGAACGTCGGTTGGCGGCCGTTGACGTACGCGTCGACGGCCTCGGCGTGGTCCTTCGACAGCAGGCACGGCATCTCGAGCGCCATCGAGAGATCGAAGCTGGTGAGCAGCGCCTGCTTGATCTGCGCGTTGACCGCCTGCTTCGTGCCCTGCAGCGCCATCGGCGCACCGTCGGCCAGCCGGCGCGCCCACGCCATCGACCGATCCGCAACCTCCGAAGCGGGGCACACCTCGGCGGCGACCCCGAGGCGCAGGGCGTCGTCGGCGCGCAGCGGGTCGCCGAGGAGGAGGTGGCGCTTCGCCGCCAGGGGGCCGAGGAGCAACGGCCAGATCGCGGCACCACCGTCACCAGCGACGAGTCCGACCTTGACGTGGGGATCGACGATCACCGCGTTCTCGGCCATCACGACGATGTCGCAGAGGAGCGCCACCGACGCACCGAGGCCGGCGGCGGCGCCGTTCAGCCCGCACACGATCGGCACGTCGATGTCGAGAAGGTCCCAGATCATCTGCTTCGCCTCACGGCGCAGCGTGTTCATCCGCTCGATGGTGCGCAGCGTCGGGAACCACTCCATGTCGCCGCCCGCCGAGAACGCCCGCCCGGCACCGGTCAGGACGACGGCGCGCGCTTGTCGCTCGGTGCGAAGTGTCTTGAACAGCTCACTGAGGTCGTGGTGCAGATCGCCGTCGACGGCATTGACCGGCGAGGTCGGGTGAGCGATCGTCGCGACGAGCACGCGGCCGTCGTCGTGGTGCTCGAGACGGATCGTCTGCACGCGCGGCGACCGTACTGCTGGTGCGCGGCGCCGGCAGTACCGTCGACCGCGGTGCGGCTCAGCGTCGTCCTCGGGGAGTGGCTCGACCGCCCGATCGAAGCCGATCTCGCAGTTGCCATGGCCGCCGACCGGCTGGGTTACGGCGAGGTGTGGATCGGTGAGATGGCGAAGTGCGATGCACCCGCCGCAGCGGCGATGGTGGTCTCGGCGACCGAGCGCATCGAGCCCTGCCTCGGTCCGCTCCCCGTGACCGTCCGCTCCCCGGCCCAGATCGCCCTTGCCACGGCGACGGTCGCGTCGACAGGGCGCAGGACGCACGTTGCGCTCGGTACGTCGAGCGCCGCCGTCGCGCGATGGCACCATCGCCCACGCGTCGGCGCCACCGCCGCATTGGCGACAGCGCTGGCAGAGGTTCGGGCGCTGCTCGGAGGGGACCGCGTCGACGGCTTCCGTCTCCGGCAGCCGCCGCACGGGTCGACCGTGACGGTGGCCGCCTTCGGGCCACAGGCCGTCGAGATCGCCGCGTCCGCGGACCGCATGGTCCTCAACATGGTGACGGTGGCTGCGGCCGGGCGCCTCGCCCCGCACCACCCGAACACCGCGGTCTGGTTGGCCGCCGCCGTCGATCCGACGCCCGAGGAGCGAGCCTGGATCTCGCTCGGCTACGTCGCCTACCTCGGCGCCTCCGGATACGCCGAGATGTTCGAAGAGGCCGGATTCGGCGACCTCGTGGCGTTCGCCCGGACCCGACCACACCCGAAAGAGCTCGCCCGCCGGCTCCCCGGCGAGCTCATCGACGCGGTCGGCGTGGTCGGGACGGAGGCCGAGGTGCGCCGGCGCATCGAGGAGTACGAGGCGGCGGGGATTCGCGAGATCGGCCTGGTCGTCCCGCCCCTCGACCTACCGTCCGGCAGGCGGACCCTGGAGGTCCTTGCGCCGTAAACCCGACCTGTCCGTAGGAATCGATCGTTGTGAGGCGGTTCTGACGGACAGAACGGGTCACAGCATGCGCGTGTCGGCGTCCTGGCCGAGGAGGATGCGCCCCAGCGTCTCGTGCAGCTTGGGCGCCACTTGCAGGTGCTGGGTCGGGATGTGGGCGTCGCGCATGCAGCGCTGCAGGACGTTCGACGTGTAGACGCTCGAGCCGCCGGCGAGCGTGAACATCCGGTCGGCGACCTCGGCGGCCGTCGACGCGGCGTTCGTGGCGGCGAGGCGGATGCCCACTCGCTCCGCAATGCCCACCCGGTCGCCGGTGAGCACGCGCTCCCAACACCGCCCGACCTCGTCGTGGAGGAACGCCCGCGCGGCGCGCCTCGCCGCCTCGGCTCTCGACAGCTCGACCTGCGCGAACGCCGCTCTGGGCGAGCGACTTCGACGAGAACAGGGGCCGCTTGCCCTCGGCCATCGCCACGAGTTCGTCGACGGCCCGACGGGCGATGCCGAGGCTGACCGCGGAGATGCACGCCGCCAGCAACGTGAAGTTTGGGAACGAGCCGAGCGGCGCATCGAGCACCGATGAGGCCTTCAACGGCTCGTGGGTGCGATGCGCCGGCACCAGGACGCCGTCAACCGAGAAGTCGAGGGACCCCGTGCCGCGCAGGCCAGCGCTGTACCACGTGTCGTGGAACGTCACCTCGTCGGCCGGGAACCAGCACAGCCGGAACGTGTCGTCGTCGCACATCGTGCCGCCGAGGATCCACTGGCAGTGCTGGGTGCCGCTCCCCCACTGCCACCGCCCGGTGACGATCACGTTGTCACCCTCCACGACGCCGCGACCGGTCGGCGCGAACGCACCTCCAGTGACCGTCGTCGGCTCCCCATAGACCTCACGGGCGGCCGATGGTTGCAAGAACAACGACTGCGTCGACGTCGTCGACGCGATCATCGAGCACCACCCAGCGGCGCCATCCGCGCTGGACAGGATCTCGATCGCCGTCAGCATCGTCAGGGGATCGGCCTCGGGACCGTCGTACGCCGCGGCAAGCCCCATCCGCATGAGGTCGGCGGCGACGAGCGCGTCGACGGTCTCGGACGGCAGCCGGCGGGCCTGTTCTGCGTCATCCGCCCGGGCGGCGAGCAACGGGGCGAGCGCCTCGGCGGCGGCGACGAGATCAGCCACGAGTTGCCTCCGCCCAGCTCAAACCCTGCTGAACATCAACGTCATGCGGGAGGCCGAGGACCCGCTCGGCGACGATGTTGCGCTGCACCTCGCCCGTGCCGCCGCCGATCGTCAACGCCTGCGAGAACAGGTACCCGTCGTACCAGGCCGGGTGATCGAGTTCGGCCGGCGGTCGCCCTGGCGCGAGGTCCTTCGACTCGGTGCCTGGCGCTCCGCCGCCAGCGAGGAGTCCGGCGGCACCGATGAGATCACGGGCCAGCGCCATGACGTGCTGACCGTGCTCATCACCGAGCAGCTTGCGGATGCTCGCCTCGGGTCCCGGCTGCTCACCTTTGAGCCGGGCCGACAGCGTGCGCACACGGATCAGCTCCAGCACGGTGTGCTCGACGTAGACCTGGGCGACCCGCTGGCGCAGCGTGGGGTCGGTCAGCGGACCGCGGCGCTTGACGGCCTCGACCAGGTCGAGCGCGGTCGGGCCGTTGCCCCACAGCACCCCACCCGACGACAGCGAGATGCGCTCGTTGCCGAGGGTGACCTTGGCCAGCCGCCAGCCGTCGTTGAGGTCGCCGACCAGGTTGGCGGCGGGGATGCGGACGTCGGTGAAGAACACCTCGTTGAACGTGTGACCGCCGGTCATCTCGGTGATCGGCCGGATCTCGATCCCTGCTGCGTCCATCGGGCAGACGAAGTACGAGATGCCCTTGTGCTTGGGCAGCTCCGGATCGGTGCGGGCGAGCAGGATGCCGAACTTGGCGTACTGCGCCCCGCTGGTCCAGATCTTCTGACCGTTGACCACGAACTCGTCGCCGTCGCGCACCGCCCGCGTCCCGAGGTTGGCGAGGTCGCTCCCGCTGCCGGGCTCCGAGAACAGCTGGCACCAGAACTCCTCGCCCGAGAGGATCGGCCACAGGTACCGATCCTTCTGCTCCTTCGTCCCGGCATAGAGGATCGTCGGACCACCCCAGCCGATGCCGATCGGGTTGACCGGCCGTTGCACGCCGGCGCGCTGGAGCTCGTCGTCGATCAGCACCTGATGGATCGGATCGGCATCGACACCCCACGGCCGCGGCCACTGCGGCGCCACGTAGCCGGCTCGCGCCAGCTCCTCGCCGCTCGGCTCCGGGTGCTCCGCGACCCACTCGCGCACCGCGACCCGCCGCGGATCGTCAGCCGGCGGCAACTCGAAGTCCATCCATCGATTCTGACGATAGTTGGTCGACCGCTCCAGCGGCACGGCCGCGGACGGCGATCAGCGAGCTGGCGCGTCGAGCCGATCCGCCGGCATCCGGCTCGGCACGCCGGCGTAGGGTCGGTCGCATGCGGTACGGATTCGTCGTGCCGTGGGCCGACGCCGGTGAGGTGGCTGATCTGGCAGCTGTCGCCGAGGAAGCCGGCTGGGACGGACTGTTCGTGTGGGAGCCGGTGTGGGGTGTCGACGCGTGGATCTCGCTGGGCCTTGCCGCCGTGCGCACGTCTCGCCTCCGGCTCGGCACGATGCTCACGCCACCATCGCGCCGCCGGCCGGCCGAGCTGGCCAGCCAGGTCGCGACCGTCGACCGGCTGTCGAAGGGCAGGGTCATCCTCTCGGTTGGTCTCGGGGCGCCCGACAGCGGGTTCGAGGCGTTCGGCGAAGAGACGGATCGCCGCACCCGCGCCGAGCTCGTCGACGAGTGCCTCGACGTGGTCACCGGCCTGTGGGCCGGCCAGCCCTTCTCCTACAGCGGCCGCCACTACCGGATCGAGCCGACCTCGTTCCCGACCATCGGCTCCACCGTGCAGCAGCCGCGGGTGCCGATCTGGTGCGTCGCAGCCATCGACCGGGCGAGGTCGATGCAGCGCGCGCTGCGCTGGGACGGCCTCCTTCCACAGGTCGTCGGCGGCGATCCGGTCACGCTCGAGCAGATCGAGAAGGTCCGCGCCGAGCTCGGTGACCGGCCGTACGACATCGTGATCGAGGGCGAGGGATCGCAGCACTCCCCGGCGGCATGGGCAGAAGCCGGTGCAACGTGGTGGATCGAGTCGATGTGGGGGGCCATGAACGAGAGCCAGCCAGTGCTCGCCGCCGAGGACCGCTTGCGCGAGGGTCCTCCCAGATAGGTTCGCCGCGGATGTCGCTGCATGCCGAGTCGCGCGGCTGGAACTTCGCCGACGTGTTCGAGGCAGTGGCTGATCGGCAGCCCGACGCACTTGCCCAGCGCCAGGGCGGACGGTCGACGACGTGGGCGCGAGTTCGACCGGCGCGCCGACGGTCTGGCGGCAACGCTGCTCGCCGCCGGCGCGGGCGAGCAGGACAAGGTTGCGCAGTACCTGTACAACTCGCCCGCCTACCTGGAGTCCGTGCTCGGCGCCTTCAAGGCCGGGCTGGCCACCGTCAACACGAACTACCGCTACACCGCCGACGAGCTCGTCTACCTGTGGGACAACGCCGACGTGGTCGCCGTCGTCTTCCACGGTGCGTTCACCGAGCGGATCGACGAGCTGCGGTCGCGACTGCCGCGCGTCCGCACCTGGCTGTGGGTCGACGACGGCAGCGGACCGTGCCCCGAGTGGGCGTTCGACTACGAGGCCGTCGCGACGGCCTCCCCGGCGCAGCGGATCGCCGCGCCGTGGGGCCGGGACGGCGACCACCTGCTGTTGCTGTACACGGGCGGGACGACGGGCCGGCCGAAGGGCGTGATGTGGCGCCAGGACGACCTCTTCGGCGCGCTCGACGCCGCCAACCGCAAGCGCCTGCCGCCGGAACAGGACCTCGTCGCCGCCGCTGAGCGCGTCGACGAAGCCCGGGCCGCGCAACCTCCCAGCTGCCCCGCTGATGCACGGCACCGGCTTGTTCAACGCCCTGAGCAACCTGATGATCGGCGGCAGCGTGGTCACGATGGAGGGCCGGCGGTTCGATCCCGTCGAGCTGCTCGACACCGTCGAATCCGAGCGCATCAACTCGATGTCGATCGTCGGCGACGCCTTCGCCAAGCCGATCCTGCGGGCGCTCGATGCCCAGCCCGATCGGTGGGACATCTCGTCGCTGCGGGTGATCGTGTCGAGCGGGGTCATGTGGTCGGCGGAGACGAAGGCCGGTCTGCTGCGCCACAACGAGCGTCTGATCATGGTCGACTCGCTGGGCTCGAGCGAGGCCATCGGCATGGCTTCCAGCACGGTCACGGCAGACGGGTCAGCGCCGACCGCCTCCTTCCAGCTCGGCCCCGACGCTCGCGTCGTCACCGAGGACGGCCGCGACGTCGTCCCGGGGTCGGGCGAGCTGGGGCTCGTGGCCATGCGCGGCTACACGCCGATCGGCTACTACAAGGACCCGGAGAAGTCGGCGATGACGTTCCGCATCATCGACGGCGTGCGCTACTCGATCCCGGGCGACTTCGCGACCGTCGACGCCGACGGCACCGTGCGGCTGCTCGGCCGCGGCAGCCAGTGCATCAACACCGGCGGCGAGAAGGTGTACCCGGAGGAGGTCGAGGAGGTGCTCAAGCTGCACCCGACCGTCGCCGATGCGGCGGTCGTCGGTGTCCCCGACGAGCGCTTCGGCGAGGCCGTCACCGCGCTCGTCGAGCCGCACGCCGGGGAGGTGGTCGACGAGGCGCTGCTGATCGCCCATGTCAAGGAGCACCTCGCCGGGTACAAGGCGCCGAAGCGGGTGCTGCTCGTGGAGACCGTCGGGCGTGCCGCCAACGGCAAGCTCGACTACCTGGCGCTGAAGACTCAGGCCGCAGCGCCTGATCTGTCAAGCTGACCTCGATGTACGAAGGTCCGGACCGGTCCGACCGCGACGACGGCGTGGGGCGGGCTCGGAGCGGTCTGTCCCCGGCCCTGGTCGCCGCTGGCGTCATCGCCATCGTGCTGATCATCTTCATCCTGCAGAACAGCAACAGGGCGTCGGTCGAGTTCTTGTTCTTCGAGCGCCAGACGCCCGTCTGGGTGGCCATTGGCATCGGCATCGTGCTCGGCGTCATCTTCGATCGGCTGGTCACCGTGTGGTGGCGTCGTTCCAGGCGCCGCCGCGACGAACGCTGATCCGCCCACCGCTCGATGCTGCAGGTTCGCTCCTCTGACGACCTCGACGTCGTGGTGCACGACCTCGCTGGCGCGGCGGGGTCGCCACTCCTGCTCGTGGCCCATGCCACCGGGTTCCACGGCTGCGCCTACCTGCCGCTGGCCGAGCAACTCGCGCCACCGTTCCACGTATTGGGAATGGACTTCCGCGGTCATGGCGACACGCCGCAACCGGCCGGTATCGACGTCGACTGGAACCGGTACTACGACGACGCCACAGCCGTCGTCGAGCACCTCCACACGCTGCCCGGCGGCGAGGACGGCGTCGTCGGATTCGGCCATTCGATGGGCGGTGCCTCGCTGCTCGTTGCAGCGGCCCGGCGCCCTGAGGCATTCCGGCGGCTTGTCGTGTTCGAGCCCATCGCCCACCCGCCCGAGACGCTGGCGCCGGGTGAGGGCCCGGCGTCGCTGATTGCTGGAGCCCGCCGGCGCCGTCGCACGTTTGCGTCCTTCGACGAGGCGATCGCCAACTTCGCATCGAAGCCGCCGCTCAACGCGTTCGACCCCGCCGCACTCGACGCCTACGTGCGCCACGGGTTCACCCAGGACACGGACGGCATCCGCATCAAGTGCGATCCGGAGGTCGAGGCCAGGACGTTCGAGCTCGGCCGCATCCAGCACACCTGGGATGCGCTGTCGTCGGTCCAGGTCCCCGTCGACGTGATCTCGGGGAAGGTGGCCGAGCTGCAGCCCTCGTCGTTCGCCGAAGCGGTTGCCGACCGGCTGCCGCACGGGCGGTTCGTGCTGGTCGACGACCTGGACCACTTCGGGCCGTTCACGCATCCCGCCCGTGTCGCCGCGCTCGTCAAGGGCGGTGGTTCCCGGTGACCGTGACACCCCCGTCGTACGATGATGCCGTGTTCGAGGTGCCGACCAGCTTGTCGCCCAGCCGGGTCGAGTCGTTCACCTCCTGTCCGCTGGCGTTCCGCTTCGCCAACATCGAGAAATTGCCGGAGGCTCCGTCGATCCACGCGACGCGGGGCTCGCTGGTCCACCGGGCGCTCGAGCTCGCCTACACGCACCCTGCGCCGAAACGGGTGCCCGAGCTCTTCCGGGAATGCCTCGAACAGGCCCGAGAGGAGTACCTCCAACTTCCGGACCTCGTCGGCCTCCACCTCGATGACGACGCGGCAGCCGCGTTCGACGAAGAGTGCAAGGCACTCATGGAGACGTACCTCACGATGGAGGACCCCCGCCAGATCCATCCGATCGGCCTGGAGCTGCGGCTGTCCGCCGACGTCGGGGCGCTCTCGTTGCGGGGCATCATCGATCGCCTCGAGCTGCGCGACGGCGAGCTGGTGGTCACCGACTACAAGACCGGCCGGGCGCCGTCACCCAATTGGGAGCAGCGCAGCATGGCCGGCGTGCACTTCTACTCGTTCCTGTGCGAGCAGGTCTTCGGTCGCCGCCCGGCCGTCATCCGGCTGATGTACTTGCGCAGCGGCGAGACGATCGAGGCCACGCCGTCCGAGCAGTCCGTGCGGTTCATCACCACGCGCACCACCGCCGTGTGGCAGGCGGTCGAGCGGGCCTGCGGCACGGGCGACTTCAAGCCGCGGCCGGGTGCGCGCTGCGACTTCTGCAGCTTCCAGCATTGGTGCCCGAGCTTCGGCGGTGACCCTGCACTCGCCGCGGTCGAGGCGCCGCTGGCGATGGAACGCCAGCTCCTCGCGACCGCCGGCGCGTGACCTCCTCCGAGTCGCTCGAGCCGGCGCCAGCTGACGCTGCGCCGTTGCCGCCCAGCCCGCCTGGGCGCCGCATGCTCGGCCCGACGGTCGCCCGTTTCGACCGGTGGGCCGATCAGGGACTCGAGCACCTACGCGGGCACGCCGTCCCGGATGCCATCTTCCTCGCCGCGTCGCGACTCGGGGACTTCAGCCTGATCTGGCACCTCGTCAACGCCACGCGCGGGCTGACGAGTGATCGACGGGCCGGGCAGGTGCCAGCGCTCGCCGCCGCCCTCGGCATCGAGAGCCTCGTCGTCAACCAGGGCCTCAAGCGGCTGTTCCGGCGCCAGCGCCCGACGGTCCACGGTGATCCGCGGCTCCCGGTGCGCAAGCCGCTCACGTCGGCGTTTCCGTCCGGGCACGCCAGCGCCGCCGCGTTCACGGCGACGATCCTGACGGCCTGGGATGGCCGCCGCTCGGCGCCGCTGTGGTGGACCATCGCCGGCACGGTGGCGACGAGCCGGGCATACGTGCGCATCCACCACGCTTCGGATGTCGTCGCCGGCATGGCCGTCGGTACTGTGCTCGGCATGACCGCGGTTCGAGTGCTCCGACGGGTGGGAATCAGTTGACCATGACCGCCGTTGACGCAGGCATGACCAGAACGTTCTCCGTGTCCTTCGACTATCGCTGCCCGTGGGCCCGCATCGTCCACGAGCACGTCTTGGAGGGCCTGCGCGCCGGCGCCGAGTGGGACGTGACGTTCATTCCGTTCTCATTGGCGCAGGCCCACGTCGAGGAGGGCCAGACGCCCGTGTGGGCCCGTCCAGACGAGGACAGCGGGCTGCTCGCGCTGCAGGTCTCGCTGGCGGTGCGTGACACCCAGCCCGACCAAGTTCCTCGCCGTCCACCATGGCCTGTTCGAGCACCGCCACGGCCGGGCGGGTGAACTGCGTCGATCGCGACGAGCTGTCCACCGTCCTCGCCGATGCCGGTGCCGACGTCGAGAAGGTGTGGGCCGAGGTCGACAGCGGCCGGCCGCTGGCCACCGCCGAGAAAGAGCACACGTCGTACGTCGAGTCCCACAACGTGTGGGGCGTGCCGACGTTCATCGTCGGCGACCGCGCCGTGTTCGTCCGCCTGATGTCGCTGCCCGACGGTGACGGCGAACTGGCCATCTCCACGGTGAACCGCATCCTCGATCAGATCGAATGGCCGATGCTGAACGAGTTCAAGCACACGTCGATCCCCCGCTGAGCCGCGTGACCGAGGGGCCGATCGACGAACGGAGGATGAGCGACGCCGAGGGCCTGATGTGGCGCCTCGAGAAGGATCCGTACCTCACGTCGACGTTCGGCACCGTCTCGTTGCTCGATCGACCACCTGATTTCGAGCACCTGCGGGCCCGGATGGAGCGGGCCGTTGCGGCGGTGCCGCGCCTCGGTTGGCGGGTCCAGCCGGCACCGGTCAACCTCTCGGCGCCGCTGTGGGTCGACGACCCTGACTTCGAGATCGACCAGCACGTGCGGCGGATCGCCCTGCCCAAGCCCGGGACGATGCGCCAGCTGCTCGACCTCGCCACGCTCCTGGTGGTCGACCCGTTCGACCGCACGCGGCCGCTCTGGCAGTTCATCGTCGTCGAAGGGCTGCGCGGCGGCAAGGCGGCGCTGATCCAGAAGATGCACCACACGATCACCGACGGCGAGGGCGGCGTGCAGATGTCGCTCCAGTACCTCGACTTCGAGCGCGATGCGCCCGAGCTGCCGCCCCTCGAGCCCAGACCCAATGGCCTCGTTGGGGAGCCGCCGTCGCCGTCGAGCGCCGAGGCGCTGCGCGACCTGTTCGTCGGCGGGTTCCGGCTGCCGCTCAGCGTCGCCAAGCAGGTGCGGGAACTGCTCATCGACCCGCTGGCCATTCCCACCGCCAGTTCAGCGGCGGTCGATGCGATGCGCGCGCGTCATGTCGCAATTGTCCGACACCGAGGCGGCGCGTTCGCCGCTGTGGACCGAGCGCAGCTTGAGGCGGCGGTTCGAGACCGCGCATGCCTCGTTCCGGCCAACGAAGGACGCCGCCAGGCGGCTCGGCGGCACATTGAACACGGCGTTCCTCACCGCCGCCGCCGAGGCTGCGTCGCGCTACCACCGGGAGCTCGGTGAGCCCGTCGAGTACCTGCGAGCGTCGATGGCGGTCAGCGTGCGCACGGACGACTCGGGGGCCAACGCCTTCACGCTGGCTCGGATGCTGGTCCCCACCGGCGACATGCCGATCGCCGATCGGTTCAAGGCGATCCAGGAGATCTCGGAGGAAGCCGCGAGTTGGCACAGGGATGGCGTCGCTGTCGACACTGGCCACCGTCGCTGCCGCCCTGCCGACGTCACTCGTGACCCGGCTCGCCCGGCAGCAGGCGCAGACGGTCGACTTCGCGACGTCCAACGTCCGTGGCTCACCGGTGCCGGTGTTCATCGCCGGCGCCCAGCTGCTGCACAACTACGCCATGGGCCCGCTGGCCGGCGTCGCCTTCAACCTCACGCTGCTGTCCTACAAGGGCAACCTCGACATGGGCCTCAACACCGACGCTGCCGCCGTCGCCGACCCGACCCGCCTGGCCCGGCTCGTCGATCAATCCTTCAAGGATCTCCAGAAGGCCTGAACGCGATTCTCTGGCAGATTCACCCTCGAAAACGAGGTTGACCGGGATTCAAAACTGGATCAGGAGTGCTCGGCCGGCGTCGCCGTGAGGGCGGTGCGGACGTCGAGCAGGAGGTCGGCGACCTCGTCGGAGGACACCAACTCGCGGCTCACCATCTGGCGCAGCGCCTGGTCGATCACCGCGAGCGCCTCAGCGATCACGGCATCGGTCGGCGCGGGGGCCTCGAGCTGGTCGTTCATCACCCGCCACGGTATCGGGTACGGGCCGTCGCTGGCAGGCACCGTTCTGCGGCCTAAGTCACGCCACGAACGGGAATGCGCGCCGCGCTCCACCGTAAGGTCCGGGAGATGGACCTTGCCGACCGCCACGTCGTCGTCACCGGTGCGGCGAGAGGCATCGGCGCCGCCCTGGCCCAGCGCTTCGCCGCCGACGGGGCGCGCGTCGTCGTGGCCGACGTCGGTGACGTCGAACCGGTCGCCAGCGAGCTCCCACAGGGTCTCGGTGTGCAGGCCGACATCTCGACCGAGGCCGGCAACGTCGCGCTGATCCGGCAGGCCGAGGCGGAGTTCGGGCCGATCGACCTGTTCTTCGCCAACGCCGGCATCGGTGGCGGGACCGACCTCAGCACGACCGAGGCCGACTGGCAGCTCGCCTTCGACGTGAACGTCAACGCCCACCGTTGGGCCGTCAAGCACCTGCTCGACGGCGTGGCTGGCCCGCGGCGAGGGGTACTTCTGCTCGACGGCATCAGCTGCCGGACTCCTCCTGCAGATCGGCTCCGCGCCGTACACGCTGACGAAGCGGGCCGCCGTCGCCTTCGCCGAATGGCTCGCCGTCACGTACGGCGGGCGAGGCCTGCGGGTGAGCTGCCTGTGCCCGCAGGGCGTGAACACCGAGATGCTCCGCAGCGGCGACGGACTGGGCCTCGGCACCGAGGTCGTGCGCGCCGCCGGCGTGGTGCTCGAACCTGAACAGGTCGCCGACATCGTCGCTGCGGCCATCCGGGAGGAGCGGTTCCTCATCCTTCCGCACCCCGAGGTCCACGACTTCATGCGGCGCAAGGCCGACGATCCCGAGCGCTGGCTGGCCGGCATGCGCAAGCTGCAGGCTCGCTTCGGTGTGATCTGACACACGCGGCCCGGCCCTCCAGGGTCAAGCGGTACGGTCGCACAATGACCGACGAACCGCCCTCGCCGCATCGCGATGTCGCCGTCCGCCTGTTCGACGGACGCACGGCCGCCGGAGCACCCACGGTCAGTCCCGACGGCGGGCGCATCGCGTTCGTGGTGTCGACCATCGAGTTGGAGAAGAACACCGCAGCATCCCGGGTGTGGTTGACGAGCGCGGCCGGACCAGCGGCCCCGGTCACCAACGGCCCCCACGACGGCGGCCCCGCCTGGTCGCCCGATGGCCGCTGGCTGGCCTTCACGTCCCGCCGCGGCGAGAAGGAGCACGAGACGACGGTCCACGTGCTCCCCGTCGATGGCCCCGGCGAGGTGCGCACCGTCGCCACGCTCCCGGACGGCGTCGGCAACGTCGCGTGGTCCCCCGACGGACGCTGGCTCGCTTTCACAAGTCGCACCCGTGACCCCCGCTACGAGGCCAAGGACGAGCGCTCGCAGGCGCCACGCAAGATCGAGCGGTTCTTCAGCCGCCTCGACGACGAAGGCTGGATCGTCGACCGCCCCGAGCACGTCTACGTCGTCGCCGCCGACGGCACCGGCGCCGTCCGCAACCTGACGCCCGGCCCCTTCCAGCACGACGGCGTGAGCTGGCTCCCCGATTCGTCGGCGGTCGTGACGTCGGCGCAGCGCCATGACACGTGGGACCGCGACCTGTGCGCCGACCTGTACGTCGTGCCGCTGGAGGGCGAGGTGCGGGCGTTGACGAAGCAGACCGGGCAGTACCTCGCGCCGTCGGTCTCGCCCGACGGAAGCTCCGTCGCCTTCATCGGCCTCGACGACACGACGACGTATCCGCAGAACGCCAAGGTCGGTGTGGTGCCGATCGAGGGCGGTGACCACCGCTGGATCTCCGTTGCGCTCGATCGCACGTTCACCCCGACGGCGGGCGTGCGACCTCCCGTGTGGCTCGACGACGACACGCTGCTGGCGACCGCCGAGGATCGTGGTGAGACGCACCTCTACCGCCTCGCCGCCGACGTCTCGTCACCTCCGGAACGGATCACCAGTGGCCCACACACGATCCACTCGTTCGATGCTGCGGGCGGCCGTATCGCGATGGCCCAGGCGACGGTCGAGCACCCGGCCGAGATCGTCACGCTGGACGGTCCGGTCACCTCGGTGACGCGCAGCTTCCTCGGCTGGGAGCGCTTCAGCGTGCCCACCACCGACGGGACCGACGAGATCGACGCCTGGATCATGCGGCCCGAGGGCTTCGAATCCCGACGCAAGTACCCGGTGCTGCTCAACGTGCACGGCGGGCCGTTCACGCAGTACGGCGAGACGTTCTTCGACGAGGCTCAAGTGCAGGCCGCCGCCGGGTTCGTCGTGGTGATGAGCAACCCCCGGGGCGGCAGCGGCCGAGATACGGCGTGGGGCCAGGCGATCCTCGGCCCCAAGCACCCGACCGTGCCCGGCACCGGCTGGGGCTCCGTCGACGTCGACGACGTTCTCGCCGTGATCGACGCCACGCTGGATCGCTACCGCTTCTGCGATCGCGACCGCGTCGGCATGCTCGGCGGCAGCTACGGCGGCTACATGGCGACCCTGCTGGCGGCTCGACACGATGGACGCTTCCGGGCGATCTGCAGCGAGCGGGCCGTCAACAACATGCTGTCGGAGGAGTGGAGCAGTGACTTCGCGACGTCGTTCCGCATCGAGCACGGCCCGTCGCACCTCGACGATCCCGACGAGTACATGCGGTTGTCGCCGATCGCACACGTCCGCGACGTCGACGTGCCGATGCTGCTCATCCACTCCGAGGACGACCTGCGCTGCCCGATCATGCAGGCCGAGGAACTGTTCATCGCGCTGCGCCTGCTCGGCAAGGACGTCACGTTCTACCGGTTCCCGGGAGAGGGACACGAGCTGTCGCGGTCGGGCTCACCCGTGCACCGCCGCATGCGCACCGAGATCGTCCTCGACTGGTTCACGGAGCAGCTGCAACCACGCCGGAAGTCGCGTGCCGGCCGCTGAGCGTCAGGTGGCCGCCTCGAGCTGAGCGAGGTCCCGCCGTGCGTAGCGGTTGTGCCAGAACTCCTCCTCGAAGACGGTGTAGATGCACTCGCGCACCGGGTGCGGGCCGTTCTCGAGCACGTCGACTTCTCGGTCGAGGTCGGCCGGCGTAACCGTGGCGAGGTAGTCACGGAATCGCGTGGCGCGATCCGCCCGTACCTCGAGTGCTTCGGTGAGCGACGGCGTCAGGTTGTCGTCGAGGCCGGGCCATGGGAAATCAACCGAGCCCGTGTTCGGCAGCCCGATGGGGTCGAACGTCCCACCGAGGATCGGGACCGTGAACCACTTGTCCATCGCGAGCACGAGGTGACGAATCGTCTGAACGAAGGACCACTCCCCGTTGACCGACTCGTGGACCCTGTCCTCGGCGAGACCTCGCGCTCGAGCCAGGGTCGTCGCCCACTCGACCTCGAGTGCCGCCCAGGCCTCGCGCATGTCCTCCGGGGTCGACGCGCGCAGCATCCCGCGTAGCGGGTACCACGGGTCACGCTCGTTCACGTACGCCGTGACGTCGACGCCGTTGATGACGACGGTGTCGACCATCGCGTCGATGTCGACATTGACGAGCCAGGCGTGAGTGACCCGCACGTTGGTGAGGTTGACGTCGCGGAACAGCGAACCGCTCAAGTCCGCGCCCCAGAACACGGATCCCGCGAGATCGCCCTCGAACTCCTCCGGCATGCTGCCTCCGATCGGGTTGCTGCAGGAAGCGTTCTACCAACGTCAGCTCGCCAGGCGGGCGAGGAGGTCGTGCAGCGTCGTCAGCTCTGAGCTGGACAATCCCGCGGTCAGCGCCGACGCGGCGGCACGGCGTCGGGCGCGCAGCTGCTCGAGCAGCCGAACGCCGTGTTGGGTGACCACGACCTCGACGGCGCGCCGATCGGCAGGGTCGTCGCGCCGCTCGACGAGCCCGCGTTCGACCAGCTCGTCGACGACCGACGTCGCGGAGCGGCGGGCGATCTCGAGGCGGGCGGCGAGGTCGCTCATGCGCACCGGCTCGGCCGCCCTAGCGAGCGTTCGCAGAGCCCGTACCTGGGCCCACGTCACACCGAGCGGGCCGAGGTCGCGATTGGCGTCGATGCGGATCCGGCGGGACACCGCAGCCATCAGATCGGCGATCTCGGCGCTGGTGTCAGCCCGGTTCACGGCGCGTCCGGGAATGCGAAGGGCATGTAATGAGTTTAACTCATCATGAGATGAACTCACTGAACTCCGTCACCGTCGAGAGGCCACCACATGCCCCATCAGATCCGCTCGTTCTCCCAGGACCGCACCGTCGTTGACCACCGCCTTCGCGGCGACACGCTGCGACGCGTCGCCGAATTCGCCCGTCCCTACCGCGGCGCCATCGCGCTGTTCCTGCTCCTCATCGTCATCGACACCTTCGCCGGCGCAGCGACCCCGCTGATCCTCAAGGCGATCATCGACCAGGGCATCCAGCAGGGCCGCACCGGTCTCGTCATCGGGCTCGCCGGCCTCATCGCCGGTCTGGCCGTGCTGTCGGCCATCAACGGCCTCGGCCAGCGCTGGTTCTCCTCGCGCATCGGCGAAGGTCTCATCCGCGATCTCCGCACGCAGGTCTTCGACCACGTCCAGCGGATGCCGATCGGGTTCTTCAGCCGGGCCCAGACGGGCGCCCTCGTGTCCCGCCTCAACGGTGACGTACAGGGCGCGCAGCAAGCGTTCACGTCCACGCTGTCCAGCGTCGTCGGCAACGTCCTCGCTGTCGTCACGACGCTCGCCGCGATGCTCGTCCTGTCGTGGCAGATCACGCTGCTGGCCCTCGCCCTGCTGCCGCTGTTCGTCCTTCCAGCCCGTTGGACCGGCCGCCGCCTCGCCGCCATCACCCGCGAGCAGTACCGCCTCAACGGCGAGATGGGCCAGATGATGACCGAGCGGTTCAACGTGTCGGGTGCTCTGCTCGTCAAGCTGTTCGGCCGCCCGGAGACCGAGTCCGATGCATTCGCCGCGCGCGCCGACCGGGTCCGCGACATCGGCGTCACCTCGGCCATGTACTCCCGCCTCGTGATGTCGTCGCTCGGTCTGCTGGCCTCGCTCGCCACGGCGCTCGTGTACGGCGTCGGCGGGGTGCTGGCGATCTCCGGCTCGCTCGGTATCGGCACGCTGGTCGCCCTGACCGCCTACCTCGGCCGGCTGTACGGCCCCCTCACGTCACTGTCGAACGTCCAAGTCGACGTCATGACGACGCTCGTCAGCTTCGAGCGGGTGCTCGAGGTGCTCGACCTCGAGCCGGCGATCATCGACCCACCGGCACCGATGCCGCTCCCGGTGGGGCCGGTCGCCGTCGAGCTCGACGACGTTCGGTTCCGCTACCCGACGGCCGCCGAGGTGTCGCTGGCCTCCCTCGAAGGCGTCGCCCGACTCGAGGATGCCACCCCCGCCGAGGTCCTGCACGGGGTCTCACTGCGCGTCGAGCCCGGCCGCACACTCGCCCTCGTCGGGCCGTCGGGCGCCGGCAAGTCGACGATCGCCGGCCTGGTGTCCCGGCTCTACGATCCGAGCGATGGCGCGGTGCGCGTCGGCGGCGTCGACCTTCGCGACACGGCGCTCGCCGACGTGCGCGACACCGTCGGCGTCGTCGCCCAGGACGTCCACCTGTTCCACGACACCCTGCGGGTCAACCTGACGTACGCCCGCCCGCACGCCAGCGACGACGAGCTCGAGTCTGCCCTACGGGCAGCCGAGGTCTGGGACGTCGTGGCCCGGATGCCCGACGGCCTCGACACCGTCGTCGGAGACCGCGGTCACCGCATGTCAGGCGGCGAGAAGCAGCGCATCGCGATCGCTCGGCTCCTGCTGAAGAACCCAGGCGTCGTGATCCTCGACGAGGCCACGGCACACCTCGACGCCTCGTCGGAAGCCGCCGTCCAGGCCGCCTTGGCCACGGCCCTCGCCGACCGCACGTCGATCGTCATCGCCCACCGCCTCGCCACCGTGCGGGCCGCCGACGAGATCGCCGTCATCGACGGGGGGCGCGTGGTCGAACGCGGCACCCATGACGAGCTCGTCGCCGCCGGCGGTCTCTACGCCGACCTCAGCCACACCCAGTTCACCGACGCGCCGCTGCTGGCGGCGTGACGACGAGCGCGGACACGTCGAAGGCAACCGTCCCGTCCGTGACGAGGTCGGCCAGGTCTCGTTGTGCAGCGTCGAGCAGCGTGACGAACCCGTCATCGTCGATGGTGTCGGCGAGCGTCCAGCCGCGGATCTCGGTGTGGAGCCACACGGGGACCGACTCGAATCGGGCGACGCCGGCATGGCGCGTCACGATCGCGTCGGAGAACGCCGCATCGGCGAGCCCGACGAGCAGGTCACGATCGCCCAGTCGGAACGGGGCGCGGATGGCATCTGCAGCAGCGGATCCAAAGAGCTCGCCGACGAGGGTCGCCAAACGGGCGTAGCCGCTGTTGTTGGACAGCTCATCCCACACCGCGATCGCCACACGGCCGGCCGGCCTCGTCACCCGACTCATCTCGCTGAGCGCGGCGTCCGGATCGGCGAAGAACATCAGGGCGAACTTCGGATCGAGTCCAGCCACGTGGCCGTCCTCGCCGACGCGGGCGCGCGCGGTGCGAGCCAGCACGCCCGTGCCACACCCGACGTCGAGCACTCGGTGCCCCAGCTGCACGTCGGCGGCATCGAGCACGACGTCGGTCCACTGCTCGAACAGGGCGGGCACGAAGAACGAGTCGTAGACCTCGGCTGCGGCGGCGGAAACCTGTCCGCGGTCAGTGTCACTCATGATGACCTCCTGGGTGCTCCGACCATCGTGCGTCTCGAGCGATCCCGGCTCCAGCGCGCAATCTGTACCGAGGAGATCGCCGGGATGAGACACTGCCGGTGTGCGGTCGTACCGGGAGTACTGCCCCATCGCCCGAGCGTCCGAGATCGTGGCCGAGCGCTGGACGCCGCTGGTGATCCGCAACCTGCTGTACGGCTGCCACACGTTCAGCGACATCGCGCGCGGCGTGCCTGCCATGTCGAGATCGCTGCTCATCAAGCGTCTCAAGGAGCTCGAGCGCTGTGGAGTCGTCGTCAAGACGAGCAGCGGGTCCTACGAGCTCACTGCGGCGGGCGCCGACCTTGCCGGAGTGATCGACGCGCTGGAGATCTGGGGCGAGCGCTGGCTGGCCGTCACCACCGAGCACACCGATCCGAGCTTCGTGCTGTGGGCCTGGGCGAAGTACTACCTCGATCCGCAGACCCTTCCGCGATCCCCACCTGGAACCGCCACCCCCAGCCCGTCTGACACCGCGACGTCATCAACGCGCCCCGGTTTGTGTCACCGCACACGTCGACGCTTGACCTATGCGGTGACACAAACAGCATCGGACGTGCCGTCAGCCGTCCGGCTCAGCGGAGTTGGCGCGCAGCAACGACACGGCGTGCACGGTGGCGTAGCCACGCCACTCGAGCTCGGCCATCGGCGACGAGCTGGCGAAGTCGACGCGCCAACCACCGTCATCCTGCTGCGCGCTACGCCAACGTTCCAGATCGGCGGCGACGGCATCAGCCGGCAACAGCGCGCGCAGCGGTCGCTCCGGCATCGGTGAGAAGTCGAGCGGGCGCAGCTGCTCGTCCTCGACTCCGCCCGTGACGCCCATCGATCCGTCGGCCGGGAGGTACGCGGTCACCGTCCGCCGCAACAGCTCGTCGGCCTCGGCACGCGTGTCGACGACCGCGTCGAGGAAGTGGAGGATGTACATGAGCTCGATGGCGTGGGGCGGCTCGGACAAACGGTCGATCGCATCCAGGCAGAACTGCGTTGCGGTTGCCAGCCATGGGTGGGCGGCGACGGCGGGGTCCTGACGAGCGACCCGGTGGGCCATCGAGCACACCGCGGACGTGATGTGCAACGACGACGACGTCGCATCGGCGTTGGCCCAGAACGGAGCGCACCCGGCCGGGTCGGTCACGGGCAGCGCGAACGGCAGGCCGCCGTCATCGAGTGTCGCGGTGGTCAGCCAGTCGCACACCGCGACGGCACGGTCCGAACTGACCGGCCCGACCTCGGCGAACACCTCGAGGGCATGCAGCGCGCCGGCCGGTTGGCTTTCGGGTGAGCGGAGGTCCGGCTCGAGCCCCCACCCGTATCCCTCGTCGGAATTGCGGTACCCCTCCAGTGCGGCGAGCACCTCGGTTGGCTCGCCACGCCTGCAGACCAGCTCGAGTCGTCGCCGATCGAGGAGGCGGGCGTGCGTGGCCATGAACGCGGCCGCGGCAGTCAGATCCGGCGTCATCCCTCCATCCTGCGGCACCGCCGTGCCCCGGTCTTGAAGGAATCGGCCACCGGGGCGGCCGCTCAGTGCATGAACAGCAGCGCCGGCGTCTCGAGGAGCCGCTTGATCCCCTGGATGAACTCGGCGGCATCGAGGCCATCGACCACACGATGGTCGAACGACGACGAGAGGTTCATGCACTGCCGCGCCGCCAGCGAGCCATCGACGAACACGGGTCGAGTCATGATCTTGTTGACGCCGATGATGGCGACCTCCGGCGCATTGATGACGGGCGTGGTGACCACACCGCCGAGCGCGCCGAGGCTGGTGATCGTGATCGTCGAGCCAGAGAGGTCCTGGAGCGTCACGGTTGCTGCCCGCGCCGCTTCGGACAGCCGGGCGACCTCGGCGGCGCACGACCAGATATCGCGGCGATCGGCGTCCTTGATGACGGGCACCATCAGCCCGCGGCGCGTCTGGACGGCGATGCCGAGGTGCACGGCGCGGTGACGGTCGACGACGCCGGCTTCGTCGTCGAAGCGGGCGTTCATCTCCGGGTGGTCCGGGACCGCGTGCACGACGGCGAGCATGATGAACGGCAGGACCGTGAGCTTCGGCTGACCTGGCGAGCGTGTGGCGTTGAGCTCGGCGCGCAGTTCCTCGAGAGCCGTGACGTCGACCTCCTCGACGTACGTGAAGTGGGGAATGCGCCGTTTCGACGCCTGCATCCGTTCGGCGATGTTGCGCCGCAGTCCGATCACCTTGACGTGCTCGATCTCGGGGCGGGTGTCGTCGTCGCGTTCGCTCAGCGGTGCCGAACGCGGTCGCTCGACGAGCAACGCGTCGAGGTCTTCGTGGACGACGCGGCCATCGGGGCCGCTGCCGTCGACATCGGCCAGGTCGATGCCGAGGCGGTGGGCGCGTGCCCGTACCGCGGGCGCCGCCGTCGGCCGGGTCGTCGGGGACGCGCGCTCATCGACGTCGGGAGCGGAAGGGGCGACCGGCGCCGTCGGTGGCGACGCTTCGGGCGGCGCTTCAACCTGTGGCCCGCCCGGCACCTCGTTCGCTGCCCCCGTCGATGCGTCCGGCTCGACGACAGCAGCCGGTGCGCCATTGGTGTCGATGCGAACGAGATCCGTGCCGACGGCGACGGTGTCGCCGACCTCCGCGCCGAGCCACCGAATCACACCATCGACAGGTGAGGGCAGCTCGACCGTTGCCTTGTCCGTCATCACATCGGCGATGACGTCGTCCTCGTGGATCGTGTCTCCGACGCGCACGTGCCACTCCACGACCTCGGCCTCGGCGACACCCTCGCCGACGTCCGGCATCTTGATCACGTACTCGCTCACGAGTCCACGACCCGTCGCAGCGCCTGGCCCACGCGGGCCGGGCCCGGGAAGTAGTCCCACTCCTGCGCGTGTGGGTACGGGGTGTCCCACCCGGTGACCCGCTCGATCGGCGCCTCGAGCTGGAAGAAGCACAGCTCCTGGACCGTCGCTGCCAACTCGGCCCCGAAGCCGCTGGTACGCGTCGCTTCGTGGACGATCACGCAGCGGCCGGTCTTCGTCACCGACTGCTCGATCATGTCGGTGTCGAGGGGAAGCAGCGAACGCAGGTCGATGATCTCGGCGTCCACGCCCGTCTCGTCCGCGGCCGCCTCGGCCACGTACACCATCGTCCCGTAGGCGAGGACCGTGACGTCCTCACCGGAGCGGCGGACGGCGGCACTGCCGAGTGGGACGGTGAAATGTCCATCGGGCACCTCACCGAGCGGGTGGGCCGACCACGGCACGATGGGCCGTTCGGGGTGGCCATCGAACGGACCGTTGTACAGCCGCTTCGGCTCGATGAAGATCACGGGATCGTCGTCCTCGATGGCGGCGATGAGCAACCCCTTGGCGTCATAGGGCGTCGACGGGATGACCGTCTTCAACCCGCAGACATGCGTGAACAGGCTCTCCGGACTCTGGCTGTGCGTCTGGCCCCCGTGGATCCCGCCACCGCCCGGCATGCGCACCGTGATCGGAGCGGTGAACTCACCTCCCGAGCGGTAGCGCAACCTCGCCGCCTCGGAGATCAGCTGGTCCAGGCCGGGGTACACGTAGTCGGCGAACTGGATCTCGGCGACGGGCCGCAGCCCGTACGCGCCCATCCCGATGGCGATGCCGATGATCCCGCCCTCGGCGATCGGCGTGTCGAACACGCGGTTCGTGCCGTACGTCGCCTGCAAGCCGTCGGTACAGCGGAAGACCCCGCCGAAGTACCCGACGTCCTCACCGAAGACGACGACGTCGTCGTCTCGACCGAGCATCACGTCGAGCGCCGACCGGATGGCGGCGTTCATCGGCATCGTCGGCACGGCTCAGCCTTCCAGCTGTCGCCGCTGCCGCTCGAGGTGGGGCGGCAGCTCCTTGAAGACGTCGTCGAAGATGCTCTTCGAGCTGGCCAGTCGACCGTCGAGGAGCGTGCCGTAGCTCTCCGCTTCCTTCGCCGCAGTCCGCACCTCGGTCTCGACGTCGGCTTCGAGCTGTGCGTGTTGCTCCTCCGACCACCCGCCGTCGACGATCAGGTGCTGCTTGAGTCGGGCGATCGGATCGCCGAACGGCCAGGCGACCCACTCGTCCGCTGGGCGGTACTTCGATGGATCATCGGAGGTCGAGTGCGCACTGGCCCGATAGGTCACCCACTCGATGAGCGTCGGGCCGCCGTTGGTGCGGGCCCGTTCGGCGGCCCATCGAGTCGCCGCGACCACGGCGAGGTAGTCGTTGCCGTCCACCCGGAGCGCAGGGATTCCGTAGCCGAGCGCCCGGGAGGCGAACGTCGTGGACTCGCCACCAGCGAGGCCTTGGAAGGACGAGATGGCCCACTGGTTGTTCACGACGTTGAGGATCACGGGCGCGCGATACGTGGCGGCGAACGTCATGGCGTGATGGAAGTCGGGCTCGGCGGTCGTGCCTTCGCCGACAACGGCCGAAGCGATGCACGTGTCGCCCTTGATGGCGGCTCCCATCGCCCAGCCGACGGCCTGGATGTACTGGGTTCCGAGGTTGCCCGAGATCGAGAAGAAGCCGACCTCGCGCGACCGAGTACATGACCGGCATCTGGCGACCGTGCAGCCGATCCTTCTCGTTCGAGAAGATCTGGCACATCATCTCGACGAGCGGCCAGTCCCTGGCGACCAGCCAGCCCTGCTGGCGGTACGTCGGGAAGAACATGTCGCGGGGTCCCAGTTCGAGCGCCTGGCCGACAGCGAAGGCCTCCTCCCCCGTGCAGCGCATGTAGAACGACGTCTTGCCCTGGCGCTGCGCCCGCAGCATCCGATCGTCGTAGGCGCGGGTCTTCACCATCGCCCGCAGGGCGCGGCGCTGCGAGTCGCCGTCGATCTCCGGTGCCCACGGGCCCAGAGCGCGGCCGTCGTCGTCGAGCACGCGGATGAGGTCGTAGGCGAGGTCGCGGATCTCCGCCGGATCGACGTGGATGTCCGGGCGTCGCACGGCCCCGGCGTCTGGCACCACGACGTAGGAGAAGTCCGGCTGTTCACCCGGGCGCGCCGGCGGCTCGGGCACGTGGAGCTGCAACGGCGAGATGTCCGACATGTCCGCTGCGCACCTTGCCACCACCGGCGCCGCGACACAACCGCGAGGGCCGCACCCGCGGGATGGCCAGCCGTAGAGTCGCTGCGTGGTTCGTGTGGCCCGAGACGGTGACGTGGTCGTCGTCACGCTCGACCGGCCGGAACGGCGCAACGCCGTCGACCACGCCACTCTCCTCGGGTTGCTGGACGCCCAGCGCCAGGCGGTCGATGCCCGAGTGCTGGTCCTGACGGGCGCGCCGCCGGCGTTCAGCGCCGGCGCCGACCTCACCGGGGTCGAAGAAGGTCGCTTCGCCGAAACGTTGTCGACCGTGTTGCGGGGGTTCACCGATCTCCCGATCATCACCATGGCGGCGGTCGATGGTCCCGCCCTGGGTGCCGGTACGCAGCTCGCCGTGGCGTGCGACCTGCGGGTCGCCACACCGGGCAGTCGGTTCGGCATCCCCGCCGCCCGACTCGGTCTCGTCGTCGACCACTGGACCATCGAGCGATTGGCCCGTGAGTTGAGCTGGCCGGTGGCCAGAGCGATGTTGCTTGCCGCCGAGACCTACGACGCCACGGCGTTGCACGCGGCGGGCGGGATCCATCGGCTCGGTGACCTGCAGGACGCTCTGGCATGGGCACGTGAGATCGCTGCGCTCGCGCCGCTGACCATCGCCGCGCACAAGCTGGCACTGGAGCGGTCTGCACCAGCACCCCGACCCGACGATGACGTTGCCGGCGCGCGACTTGCGGCATGGCGCAGCACCGACGCCATCGAGGGCCGCCAGGCCTTCCTCGACAAGCGCCCCGCCCGCTTCGAGGGTCGCTAGCGCAGGCGTCAGCAGCCGGCGGCGTCGAGCTGGCCGAGGAACGTCCCCGCACCGATGACCGCCGCGCCGGCGGCCTGGACATCGTTCCGAAGTGCGCGGTCGGACGTCACCACCGTCACCTCTGGTGCCTCCGCTACGAGCTCGCGGATGAGGTCATCCGCGGCGTCCCGGCCACGCCGGGTTGCGTAACGGACGGCGATGCCGTCGTGATCGCCCTCCGGCAGGTCCCGCTGCGGCACGTCCAGCACGAGGGTGGCCGGCTCGCCGAGGCACTGCAGTCGACGCAGCAAGCGCCTCACGGCAGCAGGCCGGTCGCGCCACCACCCATCGGCGACCGCGCCAATCACGTTGTTGCCGTCGATGACGAGGATGCTCCTAGCGTCGCACGCCCACGCCCTCACGGCTCGGCGGGATCAATCGAGTGATTCGACGACGTCGAGTCGCGACGCGTGGCCCGGGCGATCCGGCTCGACGAGCTCCACCTCGAAGTGGCCCGACAGCGCATCGGCCAGCTCCTCGGGCCGATCCGGGTCGATGCTGTCGGTGACGATGCGGCGCACGACGAGCCCCTGCGTGTGCTTCGCGCTGTGCGCCCCGGACCCGCGCTTGGTGTCCAGGTTGCGGAGCACCTTCACCGTGACGGTTCGCTCGGCCAGGGTCCCCGCCGGCCGCCAGGCGGTGGCGAACTCGGCCTGACGGCAGTCGACGATCACGCCTTGGTTCGCCGAAGCGGGAAGGACGTCACCGAGCGGCTCGCGCCAGACCTGAGGGAGGTGGGCGAGTCCCGGGAGCCGCCCGCACATGTTGAGCCGGTAGGGCGGGATGCGGTCCCCCGGCCGCACGGCACCCCACAGCGCCGAGATGATGACGATCCATGACCGCGCCCTGCGCCGAGCTCCGATGTCGAGCTCGTCGAGACCGAGCGCGTCGTACAGCACGCCGGAGTACACCGACTCCACGGCTGCCGTCGGTGCGTCGCGTAGTACCAGGTTGCGGCGCACGACGTCACGCATGCTGGCCGGCACGCACACGCGATCGGTCGCATCCGGCTCGGCGCTGACCTCGATCAACGCGTCGAGCACGGCGTCACGAGTCGGCGCGAGCGGCGGGAACGACAGGCGGTCGAGGTCGAGCGGCTGGCCACGGCTGACCTCGTGCTTCGACTCCGACGCCGGCAGCAGGATGAGCACACCCGCTTCCTACCAGCCAAATGTTCCAGCGGGTGGAACGGCGGTGTCACGCTTCCTTCGTGGAGGTGGCGCCATGATCCACGACGCACGCATCGAGTTGACCTTGCCCTCGCAGGAGGACCTGCGGGAGCACTCCGAGCACTGCTCGGCCGATCCCCGCCTGCTGGCGGCGCTGGGAGCTCGCCTGGGCAGCCAGCTGCGCCTACGGCGCACCGGTGGCCGGGACGCCCTGTTCACCGTCAGCGAGGTCCGCGACGAGGACCGTCCCGGGATCGTGCGGGCCGGGCTCACCGGCCGGCGCCGCCTCGGCGCCGACGAGCCTTCCGACGGTGTCGCCAGCACCCCGGCCGCCGATCCCAACCTGTGCGAAGGGCAGGCCATCGCTCGTGGCGAGCTGATCGAGCGCCTCTGCGGCGACAGCATGCACCGCGGCCTCGTCGTCATCGCCCCGCACGGCGGCGACATCGAGCCGCACACCGACGAGCAGGCCGAACTGGTCGCCGATCGCCTCTCAGCGGCCGACGTGACGCTCTGGCGCTGCAAGGGGTGGGGCGATGCCTTCGATCGCTGGCACATCACGTCCACCGACATCGACCCGGCGAGCTTCCCGCTCTTGGACTCGCTGATGGAACAGGGGTTCCGCAACGCCGTGTCCTTCCACGGGTTCCGGGACGACGAGGTCCTCATCGGCGGGTCATCGTCTCCGGCATTGAAGCGGCGCGTGCGCGACTCGATCGCAGACGCCGTCCAAGGGATCGTCGTCCGCATCGCCCGCGCCGACGAGCGCTACGGCGGCGACAACCCGTGCAACATCGTCAACCGGCTGACCGCCGGCGGGCGCGGCGGCCTGCAGATCGAGCAAGGCCTCGCCATCCGGCGCCAGCACGGCGCCGAGATTGCGGCTGCCGTCGCCGGCGTCTATGCGAAGCGGCTGCGCCGCCCGCTGACCGTCTGATCGCGGCTCAGGAGGCAGGCTCGAGCTGGTCGATCATCGCCGCCGCCGCCGTGGCGTGGTCGGCGGCGTCGATGAGGACGAGACGGCCGCCCTCCGCATGCTCGCGGTACGGCGAGGCGACGATCGGCGTCGACAGCGACAACGTGACGCGTCCAAGGTCGTTGAGCTCGAGCCGGTCCGCCGGTGACCGCTCCAGCGTGCCGACGTCGACGCGATGGTCGATTCGCGTCACCGTCGCCGTCCCCGAGCGTGTGCCGTGCTTGAACAGCAGCCGGTTGCCCGTGACGAGCGGCGTCTCGGTCATCCAACACACGTCTGCACGCACGGCCATCGTGGCGACCGGGCTGCCCACGTCGGCATCACCGAGCACCACGTCGCCTCGCGCCACGTCGACGTCGTCGGCCAGCACGATCGTGATCGCCTGGCCCGGCTCCGCTGCGTCGAGCGACCGGCCCGCTCGATCGATGCCGGCCACCGTCGTCGACAGTCCGCCCGGCGCGATCGACACGCGATCGCCGACGCGGAGCGGTCCACCCGACAGCCGGCCGGCGACGCCGCGATAGTCCGACGCGCCGTGGCGGATGCACCACTGCACGTCGAGACGGGCACCGACCGTCGGCACAGGCCGCCGAGGGGCGACCTCGAGCAGCTCCAGCAGTGGTGGACCGTCGTACCACGGGCTGCGCTCCGACGGCGTGACGACGTTGTCGCCATGCAGCGCGGAGATCGGCACGACTTCGACGGGCGGCGGCGAAGGAAGGGCGTCGACGTACTCCGTCAGGCCCTTGGCGATGGCGCGGCAGTCGGCGTCGTCCCAGCCGATCAGGTCCATCTTGTTGACGGCCAGGATGATGCGTCCCACACCGACGAGCGCGGCGACGAAGGCGTGGCGTCGGGTCTGCTCGACCACGCCGCGGCGTGCGTCGACGAGGACCACCGCCACGTCCGCCGTCGAGGCCGCCGTCACCATGTTGCGGGTGTACTGCGCGTGACCAGGTGAATCGGCCACGACGAAGCTTCGGCGGGGAGTCGAGAAGTAGCGGTGGGCGACATCGATGGTGATCCCCTGCTCGCGCTCGGCCCGCAAGCCGTCGGTGAGCAGTGCCAGGTTCAACTCCCCGTCACCCCACCGCCGGCTCGCCCGTTCGACGGCCCGCAGCTGATCGTCGAGCACGGCGCTCGTGTCGTGCAGCAGGCGTCCGATCAGGGTCGACTTCCCGTCGTCGACCGAGCCCGCAGTCGCGATGCGCAGCGTGGGCAGCTCGCCCATCAGAAGTACCCCTCCCGCTTGCGGTCCTCCATCGCGGCGTCGCTGAAGGCGTCGTCGGCGCGGGTGGCGCCACGTTCAGTGATGCGTGCGGCCGCCACCTCGGCGATGACCTCCTCGACGGTCGTCGCGGTCGAGCGGACGGCGCCGGTGCAGCTCATGTCCCCGACGGTGCGGTACCGCACCGTCTCCACGGACACGGTCTCACCCGCCTCAGGAGAGACGGGACCGCCGACGGCGAGCAGCATGCCGTCGCGCTCGACCACCGACCGCTCGTGGGCGTAGTAGATCGACGGCAGCTCGAGCCCTTCGGCCGCCACGTACTGCCAGACGTCGAGCTCGGTCCAGTTCGACAGCGGGAACGCGCGGAGGTGCTGACCGCGGTGGACTCGTGCGTTGAGGACATTCCAAGGCTCAGGGCGCTGGCGCCGCGGGTCCCAGCCGCCGCTGCGGTCACGGAACGACAGGATGCGTTCCTTCGCCCGCGCCTTGTCCTCGTCGCGACGGCCCCCGCCGAACGCCGCGTCGAAGCCGTGCTCGGCGATGGCGTCGAGCAGCGTGACGGACTGCAGGCGGTTGCGGCTTGCTCGCGGCCCTGGCTCTTCCACCACGCGCCCGCGGTCGATCGAGTCCTGGACGCTGGCCACGAGCAGCTCGGCGCCGACGGAGGCGACGAGGCGGTCGCGGAAGTCCAGGACATCCTGGAAGTTGTGGCCGGTGTCCACGTGCATGACCGGGAACGGGAGCCGGGCGGGCGCGAACGCGGCGACGGCGACGTGCAGGAGCACCGCGGAGTCCTTGCCGCCGGAGAACAACAGGACCGGCTGCTCGCACTCGGCGGTCACCTCGCGGACGATCGTGATCGCCTCATCAACGAGCTCATCGGCCAGAACGCCGATCATCGATGCAACCCACATTCGGTCTTGCCGAGGCCGGCCCAGCGGCCGGAGCGCGGATCAGCCCCCGCGGCGACGGGTTGCGTGCACGGCCAGCAACCGATCGACGGGTAGCCCTTCGAGGTCAGTGGGTGCTCGGGCAGCCCCTCCCCCTCGATGTAGGTCGCCATGTCGTCGTCCGTCCACGTCGCCAGTGGGTTGATCTTGACGATGTCGCGCAGCAGGTCGTGGCTGACCACCGGCGTGTTCGCACGGGTCGGTGCGTCGACCCGCCGCACCCCGGTCACCCAAGCCGCACGTCCCGCCAGCGCCCGCTCCAGCGGCTCGACCTTGCGCACGTGGCAGCACGACTCGACGTCGTACTGCCAGCGGTCGTCCATGTCGACGAGCGGTTCCATCACCTGCAGGTTGAGGCCGAGGTCCCGAGTGAGAGCGCGAGCGAACCAGATCGTCTCGGCGAACAGGTACTGCGTGTCGAGCAGCACGACCGCGGCGCCAGGCGCACCTTGGCTGATGACGTGGGGCAGCACGGCGTCGGCGAAGCTGCACGTCACGACGAGTCCGTCGCCGAACTGCTGCTGCGCCCAACGCACGACCTCGACCGGGTGCATCGCTTCGGCGACGCGGGGTTCGAGGAGCGTCTGCGTCTCGCTCATTGATCCACCTCCATCAGGCCATGGCGGCGGCGGACCCAACGGTCGAGGCTGCCGAAGATCACCGCGTCGACGAGGATCCCGACGGCGAGGATCACGATCATGATCGCGATCAGTCCGGCCGCATCGTTGAGGTTCCGGTACTGCTGCAGCAGGAAGCCGACGGAGAAGACGCCCAACGTCACGAGCAGCTCACCAGCCATGAGGCTGCGCCAGGCGAACGCCCATCCCTGCTTCAGGCCGCCGACGAAGGATGGCAACGACGCCGGCAGCACGACGTGGCGGAACCGTTGCCACCCCCTGGCACCCATCGTCGTTCCGGCCCGAAGGAGGACCGGCGGGACGTGATCGATGCCGGAGATCAGCCCGTTGGCGATCGACGGCGCAGCGCCGAGCACGACGACGAAGAGGATGGCACCCTCGGACAGCTTGAACAGCAGGATCGCCAGCGGGAACCAGGCGATCGACGGCATCGTCTGCAGCCCCGTGATCATCGACCCGACGGCCGATCGGGCGATCTTGGACGAGGCCACGACGGCACCGACGGCGACACCGATCACGAGGGCGAGGGCGAACCCTGCCGCCGCGCGGCGGCCCGTGACGACCAGCGCATCGAGCACCGTGCCGTCGGCGATCAGCTCGAAGAGTCGTTCGAACACCGTGGCCGGCGCCGGAAGCGCGTACTCGGGCCGCCAACCGGTCCACACGACGATCTGCCAAATGGCGAGGGCGAGACCGATGGCCGCCAGCTTGGGCCACGTCGCCGACCAGATCCGGCGGCCGAGCTGACGACCTTGCGGGCGGACGATGTCGGGGGCCACCGCATCGTCGCTGAGGGCGATCGCGGCATCGATGGCCGGGGACTCGCCGGGGCGGTCAACGACGAGCATGAGCGAGCGCCTCCTCACGAAGCTGGTCGGTCACGGATGCGGCGAGCGCGCTGACCTCGAGTGAGTCGATGCGGCGAGGACGTTCGATGGCGACCTCGTAGCTCGCTGTCACGCGGCCGGGTCGTGGCGACATGACGATGATCCGGTCGCCGAGTCGCGCTGCCTCACGAACGTTGTGGGTGACGAAGAGCACGGTCAGTCCCCTGGCCTGCACGAGTGTGTCGAGCTCCTCGTGCAGCGCGTCTCGCGTCATGGCGTCGAGCGCCCCGAACGGCTCGTCCATGAGCAACAGGTCGGCGTCCTGGGCGAACGCCCGGGCGAGGGCGACCCGCTGGCGCATGCCACCCGACAGCTGGTGCGGCCGCTTGGCGGCGAAGCCGTCGAGGTGCACCACGCTCAACAGCTGCTCGGAGCGGGCACGTCGGGACGCCTTCGGCACCCCGCCAAGACGCATCGGCAGCTCGACG
The DNA here is from genome assembly GCA_963774125.1 of uncultured Acidimicrobiia bacterium. Classification (GTDB taxonomy): domain Bacteria; phylum Actinomycetota; class Acidimicrobiia; order Acidimicrobiales; family Ilumatobacteraceae; genus JALZMG01. The sequence continues at coordinate 160,308 of CAVZDR010000004.1, read as the reverse complement.
TTGGCTCGCACGGTCAACCAAGGAAACAGCGCAGCCTCTTGGAACATCAGGGCCGTGCGGCCGTCGACTTCGACGGTGCCGGCGCTCGGTGTGTCGAGCCCGGCGACCAGGTTGAGGATCGTCGACTTGCCGCAACCCGACGCACCGACGAGGCAGACGAGCTCACCTTGCGCGACCTCGAAGTCGACGTCGCGCAGCGCGACCACCTCGCTACTGCGGGACCCGAACGTCTTCGACACGCCGCGCAAGGCGATCGCAGTCACAACGGGCTCACCTCCGAGTCGCCGCGCTCGGCGAGCACCTCGTTGAGGAGCGTCAGGTCGTAGATGCCGGGGTCAGCGAGATCGACCGGCTCGAGCAACTCGACGGCGATCGCGTCGTCGGCGGAACCCTGCAGCGACGAGGCGATCGGATCGAGCGTGAACTCGAGATTGGTCCAGGCACCCTCGATCGTCGCGTCGGAGAGACGGCTCGTCGTCACCTTCTCGATGCCGTCGTTGACGACCTTCTGAGCGGCGGCGGGATCGGCGTTCGTCTCGTCGATCGCCTGCCCCAACCCGGTGATCAGGTCACGAACGACGTCGGGGTGATCGTCGAGGAACCCCTTCGCCACGATGAGGTGCGTGGTCACGAAGCGCCCGTCCGGCCACAGATCGGCTTCGTTGACCAGCACGTGGCCACCGCCCTCTTCGACCAGGCGAGTGGCCCACGGCTCGGGCACCCAGGCACCGTCGAGCGCCCCTGACTGGAAGGCCGCCAACGTGTCGGCGTTCTCTTGCGGCGTGATCGACACGTCACCACCGCCGCTCGTGTCCGTTGTGAAGCCCTCCTCCTTGAGCCAAGCGCGGAGGGCGACGTCCTGGGTGTTGCCGAGCGACGGGGTCGCCAGCGTGGTACCAGCGAGGTCCGCCGGGGCCTTGATGCCCTCCCGCACGACCAGCGACGCACCACCGGAGGTCGTCCCGGACACGATGCGCAGGGCTTCGCCGCCCGAGCGGGCGTACCCGTTGATCGCCGGGTTGGGCCCGATGAACGAGGCATCGAGGGCGTCGGAGAAGATCGCCTCGATCACCTCGGTCCCGGAGTTGAACGTCTGCAGTTCGAGGTCGACGCCGTCGCCGAGCGCCTCCTCGAAGAGGCCGGTCTCGACGCCGAGGACCGCCGGTGCATGAGTGACGTTCGGGAAGTACCCGAGGCGGAGGGTGACCGCCTCGCCGTCGGCAGCGGGCGCCGATTCGTCCGCAGCGGCAGCGGTGGATTCGGCGACGGCCGGCGTCCCGTCAGGCGCTGAGCTGGCTTCCGGAGCGGCATCGTCGTCGTCCCCGCCACACGCCGCGATGGCGAGGGCGACGACGGCGGTGGCGGCGACGGCGCGCCTGATCCGGACAAATCCGATCAACATTGTCGGATTTCTATCGGCTGGACAGCCTGCTGCGCAACCACCACCATGACCGGCCATGACGGCGAGCCCTGACGCACCACCATCCTCCACCGACCGCGAAGCGCAGTTCAACCAATGGGCCGACGAGCTCGGTGAAGCGATCCGGCCGTACGCCGAGGCGCACGACCGCGACGGCACGTTCGTCAGTGAAGCCTTCGAGCTCCTGCGTTCGTCCGGTTACCTGGCGCTCCCGGTCCCCGAAGAGCTCGGCGGGCGCGGGGCGTCGATCCGGGAGACGGCGATGGCGCAGCGCCACCTCGCCCGGTGGTGCGGCTCGACTGCGCTCGCATCCTCGATGCACCTGCACGTGACGTTGTTCACGGCCTGGCGCTACCGGCGCGGGCTGCCCGGCGCCGAGGCGACGCTGCGCCGTATCGCCGAGGAGGGCATCGTCCTGGTCTCGACCGGCGGCGCCGACTTCACCCGTCCGCGAGGGCGGGCCGTGGCGGTCGACGGCGGGTTCCGTGTCTCGGGGCGCAAGTCCTTCTGCAGCCAGGTGCCGGCAGGCGACGTGTTCTCGACGATGTTCGTGCTCGACGACGACGGCACGCCGGTCGTGCTCAACATGGCGGTACCGGTGCGCGCCGAAGGCGTCACCGTTCTCGACAACTGGGACACCCTCGGCATGCGCGGCACGGCGAGCCATGACGTCGAGATCGAGGACGTCTTCGTTCCCGAGGACAAGGTGCTGGCGCGTCGTCCGTGGGGCGTCGTCGACCCGCCGCTCCAGGTCATCGCCAGCATCGGGTTCTCCGTGATCATGGCCGTCTACCTCGGCGTCGCCGAGGCCGCTCGCGATGCCGCAGTCGCCGCGGTCGCCGGCACACCTCGCGCCGAGGATCCGTCCGTCCAGCGTCAGGTGGGCCTGATGGAGGATCGGCTCCGGGTCATGTCGTGGGCGCTCGAGGGTGCGCTGCGCACCGTCGGCGACGACCCCCAGCCGGCGATGTCCACGGTGGTGGACGTCATGGCTGCCAAGCGGGAGATCGCCATCGGCGGCATCGAGGTTTGCGATGTGGCGATGGAGGTGGGCGGCGGCGCGGCGTTCTTCCGTGGGTCGACGATCGAGCGCTGCTACCGCGACATCCGCGGCGCCAAGTTCCACCCGCTCGGGCCCGAGCAGACGCTGGTCCACGCTGGACGGGTTGCCCTCGGCCTGCCAGCCGACGAGGTGTAAGAGAATCGCGTCATTCCGAGGCGAAGCCACGGCTCGGCACGCCGGCGCCTCCAGGCGCTTCGGCGGCCGCATCGAACGCGTTAGACCTCTCCAACCCACTCGTCGATGAGCTTGCGGGCGATGGAGATCCCGGGTGGGATCGGCGGCAGCGCGTCCCGCCGGTACCAGCCGGCATCAACGATCTCTCGCGGGTCGGGCGTCAGTTCACCGGCGACGTGGCGGGCGCGGAAGCCGATCATCAGGCTGTGCGGGAACGGCCACGGCTGGCTGCTCCGATAGCGAACGTCGCCGACGGCGACTCCGACTTCTTCCCTGACCTCACGCGCGACGGCCCCCTCCAGTGATTCGCCCGGCTCGACGAAGCCGGCAAGGCACGAGTACATCGGGAGCCGGAACTGCACGCCGCGGGCGAGCAGCGCCTCCTGATCCGGACCGTCCTCACCCCTCGTGACGAGCGTGATCATCGCCGGCGCGAGGCGGGGGAAGGCCAGCAGCCCGCACGCCGGGCAGCGCATGGCGCGCTCGCCGGCCGCCGGCTCCGTCGGCGTGCCGCAGCGGCCGCAGAAGCGGTGGGTACGGCCCCACTCGACGAGCTGCACGGCGCGGCCGGCGGCGAGCCAGGCCGACTCCCCCGCTCGCCCGTGGTAGGCGAAGAGATCGAGTGCCGCACCATCGCTCGGATCGACGTCGGGCGGCACGTCGACGGCGTGCCACGCGGTCCCCTCCAGGACCCCGACGACATGGCGGCGCCAGGACTCGTCCGCCGGCGCGTCGGCCACCCAAACGGACGTCCCGACGACGTGGACGAAGCAGGCGGCCGTGATGTCGTCGGGCACCACGGTGCTCGGCAGCCATGGAACGTCCGGATCATCCATCACTTCGGTTCGTAGCAGAACCGCTCTGGCATCATGGCGCCGTGGGCGGCTCACGGATCGACCAGATGGTGGAAGCGGCGCGGGGACGGCTGCTGCGGGTCGAGGTCGAGGACCTCGCCGCCGAGCTCGCCGCAGGCGCACTCGTCGTGGACATCCGCCCCGACGTCAACCGGCTGGAGGAAGGCACGCTGCCGGGTGCCGTGGTGATCGACCGCAACGTGCTGGAGTGGCGCCTCGATCCGACGAGTGGGCATCACTTGCCGGAGGCAGCGGACGACCGTCGGATCATCCTGTTCTGCAACGACGGCTGGGCTTCCAGCCTCGCCGCGGTGACACTGCAGGATCTCGGGCTGGTCAACGCCACCGACCTCGTCGGCGGCTACCGGGCGTGGGTGCAGACGCGCCGCTGAACAGCTTGAGTTTGGGCGAGCGCCGCTGCGCAGCGGCGGCGGCGAGCTCGGTAGGTGAGGCGAGCCACTTGCTTGCGAGCCGAGCACCAGTACTTAGGCTTTCCGCATGCCGACGTACCTCTCACCAGGCGTGTACATCGTTGACGCCGTCCGCACGCCGATCGGCCGCCGAGGCGGCGGCCTCGCCGGCGTCCATCCCGCCGAGCTGTTGGGCGTCGTGCAGTCGGCGATCGTGGAGCGCACGGGGATCGATCCCGCCGAGATCGGCCAGGTCGTCGGCGGTTGCGTGAGCCAGGTCGGCGAGCAGAGCTTCAACGTCACCCGTACGGCATGGCTCGCCGCCGGGCTGCCCCAATCCACGCCGGCAACGACGGTCGACGCGCAATGTGGTTCGAGCCAGCAAGCGACCAACCTCGCGGCAACCCTCGTCGCCGCCGGCGTGGTCGACGTGGCCTTGGGGTGCGGAGTCGAGTCGATGAGCCGCATCCCGATCGGCAGCAACTCGTCGAAGAAGCTCGGCCTCGGCATACCGATCCCCAAGACGTACTTCGCCAAGTACGAGATGACCTCGCAGTTCGAGGGTGCGGAGCGCATCGCCGAGAAGTGGGCGATCACGCGCGGGGACACCGACCGTTTCGGTCTCGCCTCACAGCAGCGCGCGGCGCGGGCCTGGGCGGAGGGCCGCTACGACGGGCAGTGGGTGCCCGTCGAGGCGCCGGATCTCGATGAGGACGGTCAGCCGACCGGGTCGTCGCACGTTGTCGAGCGCGACGAGGGGTTGCGCGAGACCTCGCTGGAGAAGCTCGCCGCGCTCAAGCCCGTCGCCCGTGAAGACGGCGTCCACACGGCCGGGAGCTCATCGCAGATCTCCGACGGCGCGGCTGCCGTGCTGCTGGCTACCGAGGAGCGGGCCAACGCGCTCGGTCTGCGGCCGCGGGCCCGAGTCGTCGACACCTGCCTCGTCGGCGTCGATCCCGTGCTGATGCTGACCGGACCGATCGATGCAACGGAGCGGCTGCTGAAGCGCACGGGACTGACGATCGACGACATCGACGTGTTCGAGGTCAACGAGGCGTTCGCCTCGGTCGTCCTGGCCTGGGCCAAGGAGACGGGCGCCGACCTCGAGAAGACGAACCCGAACGGTGGCGCGATCGCGCTCGGGCATCCGCTCGGCGCAACGGGCGCGTTCCTCATGACGAAGGCCCTCAACGAGCTGGAGCGCACGGACGGGCGCTACGGCCTGATCACGATGTGCTGCGGCGGAGGGCTCGGCACCGGCACGATCATCGAACGCCTCTGACCCCCTTCTGTCCGTCACAACCGCCCATTGTGAGGCGGTTCCTACGGACAAGACGGTGCGGCGGCGAGGAGGCCGCTTGACTCCGGTGCGTGCTGAAGGTTGGCGCCGTCCTCGTTGCGAGCGGCCTCCTCGCCGGGTGCACTGAAGCTGGAGCACGCGACACGGCCGTCGTGACTGGCGTCGTCGATGGCGACACCATCGACGTCTCGATCAATGGGCGGGACGAGCGAGTGCGGCTGCTGGGCATCGACACGCCGGAGGTCCACGTCGCCGAGGGTGCAGCGCCCGAGTGCTTCGGCCCTGAGGCGAGCTCCTTCACGGCAGACCTGCTGCCGGAGGGCACCGAAGTGCGGCTCGAGCGCGACGTCGTCGGGCGCGATCACTTCGGGCGGCTGTTGGCCTACGTGTACACCGTCGACGATGGCGTCTTCGTCAACGAGGCGCTCGTTCGACAAGGCATGGCGCAGCCATTGCACATCGAGCCGAACGGAGCGTTCGCGGCGCGCTTCGTGGAGGTGGCTCGACGTGCCGAGGCCGAAGGGCTCGGTCTCTGGGCGGCATGCGCCGGATAGCGTCGCCTCGTGGCCGGACCAGCCGATGGCAATCACGCCTCATTGGCTGAGCGTCTCGGATACGACGCCGACGCCAAGCTCGTGATCATCTCCTGCGACGATCTCGGGCTGTGCCACGCCGCCAACGTCGGCGTGCACCGAGCGATGCGCGACGGGGCGGCGACGTGCGCCTCGATCATGATGCCGGCGCCATGGGCTCGCCACGCCGCGGCGACGTACGAGGCCGGCGACGACATCGGTGTGCACATCACGTTGAACGCCGAGCACGCCAACTACCGCTGGGGTCCGATCACGCATGCGCCGTCGCTCCTCGACGGTGACGGCGGGTTCCCGCGCTCGATCGACGATCTCTGGGAGCACGCCGACCCCGACGAAGTCCGGCGGGAGTGCCAAGCGCAGATCGAGCGGGCCCTGGCGTGGGGCATCGACGTGACGCACCTGGCGCCGCACCTGACGGCGATCACCTTGCGCCCGGAGTTCTTCGACGTCTACCTCGAGCTGGCAGTCGAGTTCAGGTTGCCGGTTCGCTTGCCGAGCACGATCACGGCTGAGCGCGCCGGGTTCCCGTTCCGCCGGCTGGCAGCCGACGAGGGCGTCGTCTTTCCCGATCACTTCGACCACGACTGGCGAGCAGGTAGTCGCGACCGTGTCTACGCGGCCATCCGCGACCTCGAGCCAGGTGTGACCGAGATCCACGTCCAACCGGCGATCGACACGCCGGAGGTGCGCGCGCTCTCCCCCGCCTCGGCGGGGTGGATCGACGATCTCGCCCTCGTCACCGAGGACCCGAAGCTGCCGATGCTCCTGGCTGAGGCCGGAGCGGTGCTGATCGGCTACGCCGAGCTCAGGGACGTGATGCGAGCGCGCTGAGCGCCTCGCTCGCTCCCCCGACCGCAGCAACCGGAACAGCTCACCGGTGGAACCCGTCGACTTGAGCTTGCCCTGCATGTAGGCGACCGCTGGGTCGAAGCCGTCCGCGGTCACGTCCGCCAGCGGGACGGTGATCACGACATCGGCCTCGTCAGGCCCCTCGACCCGCTCGTCCTTCCTCCCGACGATGATGCGGTACTGGACCGTGCTCACGCCCGCCGCTCGCTCTCCACGGGGGCGCGAACCCCGGCGAAGAGGTCACGCTCTGAGTCGCCGGCGGGGATCGGCCCGGCCAGCGAACGGGCGAGGATCCAGTCCTCCCACGGATAGACGACGGCGAGCTCGTCGTCGGCCAGCGCGAACCAGAACTTCTCGTTCGGGTCGACCTGCGTGGCATGCGCGCGCAGCGCCTCCGACCGGGCCCACTGGTAGTCGCCGACCTCGACGCGGGTTGTGATCCGGTGGTCCATGTCGGGGCGTTCGAACCACTTCTCGTCGAACGGTGAGTTGCCGTCGCGGGCGAGCAGCGCCTCGTGCATGGCGAGCATCCGCCCGCGGGACCAGGCCGAGTAATACAGCTTGGAGGGCTGGAACGGGTCCCCGAGCTCGGGATACCAGTCGGGATCGCCCGCCCGCTCGAACGCAAGGATCGAGATGTCGTGCACGCGCAGGTGGTCGGGATGCGGGTAGATGCGCTGGTCGTCCCCGTAGGTGAGGATGACTTGCGGCTTCACGCGCCGCACCACCTCGACCAACCGCCCGACGGCCTCGTCGAGGTCGGCCTGGTGGAAGGAGTCCGGGTGCTCGTTGGCCGGCGAGTCGGGCATCCCTGAGTCCCGGTAGCCGAGCATGACGACTTCGTCGAAGCCGATGGCCTTCGCCGACGCGTCCAGCTCGCTCGGGCGCATGGCAACGACCTTCGCCTTCTCCTCCTCGGGCGTCAGCCCGTGGAAGGGCTGACCCGGCTCACGCAGCGACGGATTCTGGAGGTCGCCCTCCTCCCCGCCGGTGCAGCACACCAGCACCGTGTGGACCCCCTCGGCGTGGTACCGGGCGATGGTCGGGGCGCCCTTGGAGGCCTCGTCGTCCGGATGAGCGTGGACTGAGAGCAGCGTGAGTCGGCCCGGTGACGACGTCGACGACAGCTCAGACGGATCAGACACTCGAGTCAGGCTACGGCGCCCCCACCCCTCGCGCCTGGTTCGACCCGGGTGGCGGGCGTCTCACCCGCGCGGCCGCTCACCAGGCTCTCACCCGCGCGCCCTAGCCTTGGTTCGGCCATGGCCCTGCCACAACCCCCGGTCCCGCAAACCGCCACCTGTTTCCGTCACCCCGGTCGTGAGGCCGGTCGGCGCTGCACGCGCTGCGGCCGGCCAGCCTGCAGCGAATGTCTCGTCCAGGCTGCCATCGGCAGCCAATGCGTCGAATGCGCACGCGCCTCCCGACCCGACGTGAAGACGAGGGCCCGTTACTGGAACGCCCGCCAACCGACGCTCGTCACCTATGCACTGATGGCCGTCAACATCGGCGTGTTCATCTGGCTGGCGCTGGCCGACGCGTCGAGCGTCACCGGCCAGCGCTCGGTCACCCAGGGCCAGTTCGACCTCGGCCTCGCTGCTCCCCTCCTCGAGCAGGGAGAGTGGTACCGGCTCATCACGGCTGGGTTCCTGCACTTCGGGATCATCCACCTCGCCTTCAACATGCTGCTGCTGTTCCAGCTGGGTCAGCTGCTCGAACCGGCGATCGGACGGATCCGCTTCCTCCTGCTCTACATCGCGGCGCTGCTCGGCGGGTCCGCCGGCGCGTTGCTGCTGCAGCCCAACGAGCTCCACGGCGGCGCATCAGGCGCAGTGTTTGGACTGATGGGCGCAGCCTTCGTGGCGATGCGCAACCGAGGTGTCAACCCGTTCTCGACCGGGCTCGGCACGACGCTGCTCATCAACTTGCTCCTCACGTTCACGATCCCGGGCATCTCGATCGGCGGGCACATCGGTGGCATCATCGGTGGCGCCATCGCCGGATGGGTGATCCTGTCGCCGCCGCATCGGAAGGTGCCGCCGTGGGCGACCTACGTGGCGCCGGTTGCCGTGATCGTGATCTCCCTCATCGTCTCGGTGATCGCCGTCAACCGGGCCTAATCGGGCTCGCCCAGCCTGCCCAGTTAGACCCGCCGCAGGACGGCGAGTGCGGCGTCGCCGTAAGAGCCGGCGAAGAGGATCGCGTGCACGAGTAGCGGCGGCAGTTGGTACCACTCGACGCGCTGGGCCCATCCCTCGTCCAGCGGGAACACCTCGTCGTACGTGGTGAACGCGTCAGGCCCAAAGCCACCGAACAGCCGCATCATCGCGAGGTCGACCTCACGATGTCCCCAGTACACGGCCGGGTCGATCAGCACGTTGCGCCCCGTCGCGTCGACGAGTCGGTTGCCGGCCCACAGGTCGCCGTGCAGCAGCGCCGGAGGCTCGGGCGGCCCGCAGAGCTCGTCGGCCCGGCCAGCGGCCCGCTCGACGTACGTCGCGGCGGACGGATCGAGACGACCGAGCTCGATGGCTCGCCGCGCCAGTGGGCGCACTCGCCGGGCGATGAAGAACTCCGGCCAGCTCGCCGTCGGCGTCAGATCGACGGGCTGCGAGCCGAGGTAGCCGGTCGGCACGTCGTCGAGTCCACCGAAGTGCGGTCCGGTGACTCGGTGCAGCGCCGCCAGCTCGTGCCCGAGCGCGGCGTCGCTCGTTGGAGTGCGCCGGCCGACGTCGATCCACTCCAGCAGCAGTCCGGACGACGCCGCTCTGATCACCTCCGGCACGGCGACGGCACCGGCGGCGCGCAACGCCCGCAGGCCGGCCGCCTCGCGCTCGAACAGCCCGCCGATCGGGTCGCGACGGGTCTTGAGGAACAGCGGCCCGTCGGGCGTCTCGAGCCGGAATGCCTCGGCGATGTCGCCGCCGCTCACCGGACGCACTGCCGTGACGCCGAGCCCGTCGATGAGCTCAGGAGGCAGGGCGTCGGCGTCGAGCGCGCACTCGCCGCCACGTGCACGACGAGCCCCTGCCCGGCACGTTCCAGGAGATCGAACATCTCGACGTAGGCCCGTTCCGGCCGGCCCCACGGGTCCGGTACCTCGGACGCCTCGTCGCCGGCGAACGCACCGAAGAGCACGACCTTCTGGCGATCCTCGTCATTGCGTGCGAGGCGGCGGAGGTCGCGCAGGTTGGCCTGGTCCATCGCCACCACGAGGTCGAACCGATCGAAGTCGGCAGCCGTGAACTGCCGAGCACGATGCTCGATCGTGATCCCCCGCCGCCGCGCCTCGGCCAGCGTGTGCTCGTGCGCTGGCTCGCCGACGTGGTAGTTGCCGGTGCCGGCCGATTCGACGGTCACGTCCAGCCGCGCATCGGCGGCGAGCTGGGCGAACACCGCCGCCGCGGCCGGTGACCGGCAGATGTTGCCGAGGCAGACGAAGCAGATGCGCACGGCCGTGGAACGCTACGGGGCAAGCGGCGTGGCGCTCGTCGCGATCGGATGGAGGTGCGGCCAGGCGCTGGCGAAGCCGCGGTGCATCACTCGCTGTGCCACCTCGTCGACGGGCACCCATTCGACGGCCTCGGTCTCGAAGTTGAGCGGCCGTCCGAAGCGCTCGGGCACCTGCACGACGACGGTCGTGTAGGACCAGTTGGCCGCCGGCGCGAACACGTGCTGGCCGAGTACCCGCCTCGGCGTGGGCGCCACACCGACCTCCTCGGCAGCTTCGCGTAATGCCCCGTCGAGCGGCTGCTCACCCTCGTCGAGCGCGCCTCCGGGGCACGACCACGTCCCGCCTTCGTGCGACCACCCCGACCGCAGCTGCATCAGCACCTCCGGACTGCCGTCGCCGTCGGCGACGACGAACACCACGCCGGCCGCGCCGAAGAGTCCCCACCGCACGTGCCCATCGGTTCCTTGCACGAATCCGTCGCCACTGCGCTGCGGCAGGCTGCTCGTCACGGCCTCCTGCTTATCCGCTCTTGCGCATTGACGCCTCGTTCAGCCCGCGGTGAGCAATCGGGGCGCCATGTGCGCTCACCGCTCACCGCTCCCTGATCAGCTCGACGTCGATCTCGAGGCGGATCTCCTTGGACACGAGCAGGCCGCCTGCCTCGAGCACCATGTTCCAGGTCAAGCCCCAGTCCTCCCGGTTGATCTTGGCGGCTGCGCTGAACACGGCGCGCTCGTTGTCCCACGGGTCGCGGGCCGAGCCGAGGAACGCGACGTCCAGGACGATCACTCGGGTGACGCCCTTGATCGTCAGCTCACCGGACATGCTGCCCCGGCGGCCGTTTGCGGCGATCCCGGTCGAGCGGAACGTCGCCGTCGGGTGGAGCTCCACGTCGAACAAGTCGCTGGAGCGAAGGTGGTCGTCACGCGTCCGGTCACCGGAGCTGACCGATGCCATGTCGATCTCGACGACGACCGACGAGGCACGCAGGTTCTCGGCGATGTTCACGACACCGCTGACACCGGTGAACCTGCCTCGGATCTTCGTCAATCCGAAGTGCCGGCCAACGAAGCCGACGTCGGCGTGGCCCGGATCGATCTTCCACGTGCCGACGGCCGGAGCCTCGCTGCCTTCCAACTGAATGAGATCGCTCATCACGTACACCTTCCATAGTTATGTGCGTGCGCACACATTAACATCGTGTGCGTGCGCACGCAAGAGCTATCGTTGAGATCCGTGGGGCAAGGAGCGGACCAGACAGATCTGGCGGCGTGGCGGGCGCTGCTCCTCGCCCACCACCGCGCCGTCGGCGCCATCGAGGCAGATCTCACTCGCGCCGGCGTCATCCCCCTGAACTGGTACGACGTGTTGCTCGAGCTGCGCGCCGAGCCGGACGGCCTGCGCATGCAGGACCTCGGCGCCCGCGTCGTGCTCTCACGCACCCGGGTCAGCCGGCTCGTCGACGAGCTCGAGGCGGCAGGGTTGGTGGAGCGCCAGCCGGATCCGAATGATGGGCGGTGCACCATTGCCGCCGTCACGGCCGACGGCGAGCAGGCCTTTCGGATCGCCGCTCCCATCTACCTCGCCAGCATCGACGAGCACTTCAACCGCCACCTCAGCGAGCGCGAGCGGACCGTCATCGCCACGGGCCTCGACCGCGTCGTCGAATCTCACGCTCTGCCCCTGGCACCTCCCGGTACACTGAGCAGCCGCAAACGCCAACGGGGCTGACAGGTTTCGACGTCGGTGACGGAGGCCGAGCATGCGACCCGAGTTGCTCAGACTCGTTAAACGGGGCACCAACAAGAATTGCCAAGACTGAGCAGTTCACTCTCGCCGCCTGATCTTCAGGTGAGTGCAGAGTCATCGTGAGCAGCAATGCCACACGGGGCCGGTCACCTGCAGCCCGGCAACAGAAGCAGGCGATGGCGGTGGGAAAGACCACTGGCAGCCGGAAAGACGGCTGACGCTCGGGAAAGACCGTGCGAGGGCCACCGAGCCGTGAGGTGACGTGGCCGACCGACCCGCCGGTGGGACAGCGTCAGTCCCGAAGCCGGGAATGGTCGTAGCAGGTCCGGTGTCCGGCCGATGGACGGGGGTTCGATTCCCCCCAGCTCCACCGCGCAGAACGGACGGGCCAGTCTGTTGGCAGGCGCGGGTGTCGGTCAGCTCGCTCGGGAGGAGCCGCGGCTCCGCCTACTGAGATGGGCAGGTGGAGGCGGGCTGATCGCTGGCGAGTCGTTGCTGGATCCACTCGAAGCCGTCGGTGTTGGCGATCAGCCAGGAGGCGTCGTGATCACCACCGTCGATGGTTCGTAGTTCGACCTCTTGCCCGAGGCCGCACATCCGCTCGTGCATCTGCTCGACGGCTTCGATGGGGAGGAAGTCGTTGGTGCCGTGGACGATCAGGATTGGCGCGTCGACGCGGACGTGGCCGGGGTTGTTCTCGTTGAGAATGGTGCTCCACGCGTCGACCGACCCGATTGGCTGCAAGAGCTCGGCGGGGTCGCTCTCGGCGAACTGGGAGAGCACCTCCTCGGCGCACTGCTCATCGACGATGCCGAGCGCGGCCTGACCGGCCGGCGTGAGCACTGACGACGACGGCAGTTCGGGGTAGGCGGCGGTGTAGCCGGCGATCGTCATGAGGATGTATCCCTTCGCTGGGCCTGATTCGACGGTCTCGCCGGTCGCGGTCAGATCGGCGGGGACGCCAGCGGCGACGGTGCCGATGAGTTCCAGTTCGGGCGCCCATCGGGCGGCAAGTTGCGCCGCCCACAGCGCTGCATGGCCGCCTTGGGAGTGGCCCCAGATTGCCAACTCGTGGCCGGCCTGGGCGCCGGGGAGTTGGCGGGCCGCCTTCGCTGCGTCGAGCACGCTGCGACCTTCGCTCTCACCAACGAGGTAAGGATGACGCCCGGGCGTGCCCAGTCCTTCGTAGTCGGTGACTGCCACGAGGTAGCCCGCGTCGATGAAGCGAGCCTGCGCGGCCAGGTCAGCGGAGGGATCGCGAGAAGGTGCGCACTGGTCGGCGATGCCGGTCGTGCCGTGGGCGATGCTGAGGATTGGGCGCGCCGCCGTGTGGCGCCGCGGCCGACGGCACGACGGCCGTGCCCGTGACCGCGATCGGCGCGCCGTCGATCGACTCGGACAGGTACATCATCCGCCAGGCCGCGGGCCCGTCTGCGGCGCGCGGTGGGACCGTGTAACTGAAGGACGGCTGGAACTCGGTGGACGCGTACCGACCCGGTGGCAACGGGCCACGGCAGGATCCGAGCCCGCGCCCACACTCGACGCTGGCCGGTTCGAGCTGGGCGGCGGTGAAGTCGAGGCTGTCCAGCAGCGGCTCGGCCAGGGTGTCGAACGTGTCCAGGTCGGTGCCGAGATGGTCGTAGGGGTCGACGGCGATGAGCACCGTGCCGGCGCCGTCGGCAGTAGTCAGCAGAATCATCCGCGCCCGGTCGCCGTGGGTGACCAGCCGCCAGCGCGAACCCGAGGTGCGGTGGCGCGAACAGGTCCACGCACACCTCCCCCGTTGGGCACAAGGCCGGTGCGTTCGTCGAGTGCGGCGCGATGGCGATGTCCACCTCGAACCCGTTCAGACCGCCCACCGCGACCGGGTTCGGGTTGCGCGCGTCGAGGTCGGGGTGGTCAGCCAGCCAGGTGACCAGTTCCTGGGCCGACCGCCCGACCGTCTCGTCGGGTACGGGGCGATCGACGCGTTCGCGTCGCACCGCGATGGGGTCCCGCCACCAAACGACCTCACCGCTGATCGTCCCCGACGCTTGGAGGCCGAACGCGTCGGCTGTGTCCCCGACGCTGGACCACCCGCCGAACACGTCGATCCGCTGGTAGCGCAGGAGCGTTCCTGCTTGACCTGCCGGCAGCGGCTCCGGAACAGCGTAGAAGTCGTTGCCTTCGAACAGGACGGCCGAGTCCGGGGGCGCTGTCGTGACCGGCGGCTCGTCGGTGTCGATCGATGTCGTTGTGGTTGCCACGCCCGGCGCTGCAACTGCTGCGCCGGTGGTGGCCGTGATCGGTGCGGCCGGCGCGGCATTGTCGTCGTTGCTGCACGCGGCCAGCACCACGAGAGCCGGTAGCACGAGGGCCACGAACCGATGTCGAACGCGCATGCTGGGTCTCTCTCCTGACTTGCTGAGCGGAGCTGCTCCTCGGGTCGCTATGAGCACCGTGTCATCGTCGTGTTGCATGGCACGACGGCGCTGGGCTGGCGTCCCGTCAGGTGGAGGAGGCGGGCTTGGGGCGAGAAGTTCGCCGGCGTCTCGGTGGGCGGTGGGGCGAAGGACCCGCGTGCACGGCCTGCCTCGACGGTGACTCGTGCCGTGAGCGCGAAGGCGACCGCGTCGGCGTCGAGTGACTCGTCGGCGCCGATGGAGCGGGCGACGTCCCAAGTGTGCACGGTGATGTCCAGCACTCGCGTCTCGAGTAGCTGCGCGCCGGTGCGCTCGCCGGCAGGATGGTGGGCCTTGCGATCCATCACGTCGGGCTCGCGGAAGGCTGCGTGCAGTTCAGCCGCAGTCGCGACGAAGGCTGAAGCTGGGTCGTCGCCCAGGTGATCGGCAGTGCGGGTGGCGTTGACCTCGTCCGCCGAGGCGCCGTGCAGGAGCATCGTGTAGCGCCGGTTCGCGCCCACGACGTGGTTCACGAGAGCCCGCACGTCCCATGCCGTGCAAGGGGTGGGTGAGATCCACTGGTGGGGCTGGACGAGGGCGAGGCGCAGCGTGAACAGCTCGCTTGCTCGAGTCAGCAGGTCGATCGGCTGGCAGGATGTGTCCACTCGTCTACCTGCTGGCTCAGGCGCGCGCTGGCGTGACTGGCGCTGATGTGTCGGCTGGCGACGGCTCGACGGCGGCCCGGCGCACTCTGGTTGGGGTGATACCTGTTGCCGCGAATGCCGGCGGGGGGTGGGATTCGGGCGCAAGTTGCTGAAGGACGTCGCCGGCGGTTGGTGATCCCGACGGATCGGCGTGACGGTGCACGACTTTCCACTCGCCGTCCTCTCGGCGGAACACGGTGGTGACACGCAGCGCGTACGCCGAGGGTGGGCCGCCGTTGACGGCGGCGGTGGTGCGCTCGTAACCGACCGTGTAGGCGAGGTCTTCGCTGGCACCGGCCGCGACGACCTCGATTTCGTAGGAGGTGCAATCGGCGAACGATGCGCCGAGCCGCTGGAAGATGGGTTCGATCTCGTCCCAACCGGACCCGCCCATGATCCCGCCGAACAACGTCACAGGTTCGTCGTGGGACCACATCGCCATCCGTAGGCCGGCGACGCCGTTGTGCAGTGCTGTTTCCGCCTCGCGCAGCCGCGGCAGCGTCGCGGCGAGGAAGGCCTCGGTCTGATTCATCGCGCACCTCAGTGTGTATTAGATGTTAAGTCTAATAGAATAGATCTGCAGTATGATCGGGGCGATGGCCAATGTCAAGCGGCGCTCGTACCGGACCACGATCCGACGTGGGGACGCACCCGTGTTGATCTGCGCCGCGGCCTACCGTCTGTTCTCCGACAAGGGCTACCTGGCGACATCGATCGACGACATCGCCGCCGCGGCCGGCGTCGCCCGACCGACGATCTTCACTGCCGTCGGGCCCAAGGCGACCATCCTGCGCCTCGTCGTCGATCACGCCCTCGCCGGCGACGACGCACCGGTCCCGATCGCTGAGCGACCTTGGTGGCGCGAGGCCATCGACGAGGTCGACCCAGTGCGTTCGATCCGACTGCACGCCCGCAACATGAGCCTGATCAACCAACGCGCCGCACCGGTACTACGTGCGCTCGAGACCGCCGCAGCCGTCGACCCGGAGGCCGCCGAACTCTGGGGGCGCTTTCAACAGCAACGCCACGACGGCGTCAACGAGTTCGCCGTCGCCCTGACCGGCAAGACAACCCGCGTGCGCTACGACGAGAGCACCATCACCGACACCCTCTGCATGCTCGCAGCCGACGCCTACCTCCGACTCGTCCGCGACGCCGGATGGACGACCGAGCGCTATCAGGACTGGCTCACCGACGTCCTACTCCGCCTTCTCCTCGACTGACAGACGATCGCAGCATCGCGTGCGCGCTCAGGTTGATCAGCCGCATGTGACAGCACTCTGCGCTGCACTGGTCGATCGCGGCGACTCGATGCGTGATCGGGCTCGTCAGCTTCAGCACCGAGCGCGGACCCGTCGGCGACCATGGTGGGCGTTGCTGATCCGTTCGACGACTGGGTCGTCGTGACTCGACCTAGAAACGGGCCTCGATCATCGAGTGTCCGACACGACGCTGCGGGCCCGGCGCGACGAGTGGAACGCGGCGGGGGTGTTCGAACGGTTGCGCCCTGGGGCGGTGCCGCCTGAGGTCGCTTCGGCTTTCGTGTAGAGAACCTCGCGGGCCTGCTCCGCGGCGCGGGTGATGCTCTCGGCGACGAAGTCGAGGTAGCTGGCGATCCTGTCGAGGCGGGCGGCGGCCGGGGTTTCGGGGCCGAGGATGCCGACGCCCTGCCGTGCGGTTTCGGCGAGCTGGGCGTTGTCCCGGGCGCTGCGCATCATCGACTGGTACCAGAGGTCGTCGTCGACGACGTAGCGCTCGCGGCGGCGTTCGTCGCGTTCCCGGCGGACGAGGTCCAGGCGCTCGAGGAAGGTGATCGCTTTGGAGATGGACGCCGGGCTGACCTGGAGCCGCTGGACGAGTTCGGACGCAGTGAGACTGCCGGAGTCGGTGGTGTAGAGGCAGACCAGCACCCGGGACATCATCTTGGGCAGGCCCGATTGCATGAGGATGGTGGTGAACATCTCCTCGTACTCGCCCACGGCCTCGGCGTCGCGTCCGTGGGCCTGCGGGGGCGCCTCCGGCCCCTGGGCCGCGGCGTGCCTGCGCCGGTGGGTGCGGCGTTGCGTGGCGCGGTGGGCCAGGTCGGCGCGGTAGGTGGTCGGGCCGCCGTTCCGCATCACCTCACGCGTGATCGTCGAGGTGGGGCGGTCGACACGTCTGGCGATCTCCGCGTAGGCGAGGCCATCGGCGAGCCCCTGCGCGATCTGCTGGCGTTCGGGCTGGGTGAGCCTGCCTCCCGGCATCGCGATCTCCTTCGTGCTTCGTGCTTCGTGCTGCCTCCAGCATAGCGTTCATTCTCAGATCATTGCAACGACTCGCTAGGACGATCGTTGCATTACACCTCATACCATTGCAACGATGTGTCGGCTTTCACTTGGATGAATGGCTGTTCTACGCAACTAAGGGGTTGATCTATTGCTGAATGCAACGTAGCGTTTCTAAATATAGGAAACAGACCCAGGAGGAGAACCATGCAGAAGTTCGACACCCCCGCTCCGATCACCGCCGTCCTCGACATCCCCGCCGGGCACATCCGATTCATCGCCGCCGACCGCGCCGACACCACGGTCGAGGTCCGGCCCGTCAACGCGTCGAAGGGCCGCGATGCGAAGGTGGCGGAGCAGGCCACCGTCGGGTACGTCGACGGTGTCTTGCGGATCGACGCCCCGGCGGCCAGGAAGCAGTACTTCGGCCCCTCCGGGTCCGTCGAGGTAACCATCGAGCTGCCCGCCGGCTCGAGCATCGAGGCGAAGGCGTCCTTCGCCGACTTCCGGGGCGTCGGACGTCTCGGCGACGTCGCCGTCGAGGCGTACGGCGCAGTCAAGATCGACGAGGCCGCGAGCGTGCACGTGGCCGCCCACGTCGGCGACGTCACCGTCGGCCGCCTCACCGGCCCCGCGGAGATCAGCACCCAAAAGGGAAACATCCGCGTCGCCGAGGCCACCTCCGACACGGTCGTGCTGCGCACCCAGATGGGCGACGTGACGGTCGGCGCCAGCCACGGAGCTTCTGCCTCCCTGGACGCCGGCACCCGCGTCGGCCGGATTCACAACGCGGTCGAAGAACACCGAAGGCGCCGCGGCCGACCTGCACATCCACGCGACCACCGACCTGGGCAACATCGTCGCCCGCAGCCTCTGAGGAGCATCGATCATGACCAACCTGACGAACTTGAACGGAACCAACACCGCCATCGAGGTGACGAACCTCGTGAAGGCATACAAGGACGTCCCGGTGCTCCATGACGTGTCGTTCAGCGTCGAACGGGGCACGGTATTCGCCCTGCTCGGAGCGAACGGCTCGGGCAAGACGACAACCATCAACATCCTGACCACGTTGATCGACGCCGACGGCGGCACGGCGAGCGTCGCCGGGTTCGACGTCGCCGAGCAAGCCGCCAAGGTCCGCGAGCACATCAGCCTGACCGGACAGTTCGCCGCCGTCGACGACGTGCTCACGGCCCGCGAGAACCTCGAGCTGATCGGCGCGTTGCGCCATGTCGCCGATCCTCGACAGACCGCCGCCGACCTCCTCGACACGTTCCGCCTCAGTGAGGCCGCCGACCGTCGCCTCGGGACCTTCTCGGGCGGGATGCGACGCCGGCTCGACATCGCCATGAGCCTCGTCGGCGGCGCACCCATCGTCTTCTTCGACGAGCCGACGACCGGGCTCGACCCCCAGAGCCGCGCCGACATGTGGCAGACCATCCGCCAACTGGTCGACAACGGCACCACCGTCTTCCTGACCACCCAGTACCTCGAGGAGGCCGACGAGCTCGCCGACCAGATCGCCATCCTCCACGACGGCCGGATCGTGGCCCGTGGGACACCCCACGAGCTCAAGGCCGCGGCTGCCCACCGGGCTCGTCGAGCTCGAGTTCAGCGACGAAGGCGACCTCGCCGCGGCGCGGCACGCCCTCGGCCCGCAGCACGAGGTCAGCCAGGCCGACACCAAGCTCGTCATCGCCACCAGCGGCTCAGTCGCCGACATGGCCGACATCTTCATCCGGCTCAACGACCGCGGAATCGAACCGACCGGGTTCGCCAGGCAGGAGCCGACGTTGGACGACGTGTTCTTCAAGATCCTCGACGACCACAAGGAGCAGCGACATGCACACGCTCACTGACACCTGGACCATGACCAAGCGCAGCCTCCGTCACACGACGCGCAGCGTCGACACGATCATCACGGTCGTGCTGATGCCGATCGGCATCCTGCTGTTGTTCAACTACGTCTTCGGCGGCGCCCTCGGCACCCAGACCGGCGCGATCGACTACATCGACTACATCACCCCCGGCGTCGTCATCATGACCGTCGCCAGCGGCATCGCCTACGCCGCGTTGCGTCTCAGCACCGATCTCCAGAAAGGCATCATCAGCCGCTTCCGGACCATGCCCGTCGCACCCTCATCCGTGCTCAGCGGACAAGCCGTGTCATCGACGCTGTCCAACCTGTTCTCCTGCGCCCTCGTGATCGCGGTCGCCGTCCTCATCGGGTTCCGCCCCGACGCCGACGTCGCCGCCTGGTTCACGTTCGGCGCCCTCCTCGTCCTCTTCACCCTGGCCACGACCTGGCTGGCCGTGTTCTTCGGGCTGCTCGCCAAGACCCTCGAGGGTGCCGGGGCCTTCAGCTACATCCTGCTGCTGCTGATCTTCATCAGCCCCTCATTCGTCCCGACCGACTCGATGACGCCAGCGCTGCGCAGCTTCGCCGAGCACCAGCCGATGACCCCCATCATCGAGACCATGCGCTCCCTGCTCACCGACGGCACCCCAGGCCCCGACCTCTGGGCCGCCCTCGCCTGGTCCGCCGGCATCCTCGCCGTCTTCTACGTGCTCTCGCTGCGCATCTATCGCCGCCGCGCCCCCATCCAGGCAGCCCAGTAGCCACCATCTGATCGTCATCAGCGGCGCCGATCGCCGGTCGGAACGCCTGGGTCTACGCTCGGGCCGGTGGTCCAGTGCTACTGCTGTGGCGAGCACCGCGAGGCTTCGATGACCGCCTCCCTGCTGTGTCACGACGAGATCAGCTTGTGTCGCATCTGCCTCGGCTGGTTGATGACGAGGGCGGGCGGCGTCGATGTGACGCCAACGTTGCCGGTCCGCGACATGAACGAGGCGACCCGCTTCTGTGAGGCCGCGGGGTTCGACGTCGAGCACTACAGCGACGACTTCGCCTTCGTGCATTTCGGCGACCGGAGCGTGTTCGACCTCGACCGGGTCGCCGATCTGGACCCGGCAACGAACCACGCTGGCTGCTACATCATCACCGAAGAGACCGACGACTGGCATGCCCGGTTCGTCGAAGCCGGACTGGCGGTCACGGCGATCGAGGACATGCCGTGGAACATGCACGAGTTCACCGTCACCGATCCCAGCGGCAACCACATCCGAATCGGTCGCAGCCTGCCCACCTAGGCTTCGGCGATGACGTTGACTGCCGTTGGTGGCGACGTGACCGACTGCGGTTGCCACGTCGAGGGTGCTCAGCCGCGTCTGACGCGCCTCACGCTCGCGGATCAGCTCCTCGACCGCGCTCGGCAGCGTCGTGTCGAAGTCGATCAGCTTGGCCCACGTCGGGGTCACGACGATGCGGACCATGCCGTCGTAGAGCGAGCGGACCTCGGCCTCCCACTCGACCCGTTGTTCGGCCGTCATCTGGTAGCTGGTGTTCATCTCGAGGTACTCGTCGGGGATGCCGTCGACGACGTCCAACTCGGCTCGACCGCGGATGAACAGGATCTTGGGCGGGTGCACTTCGGTGTCGATGGTCAGGGCCACGATCGGGTTGGCGCGCAACGCCTCGAGCTTCGCCGCGTTCTTCGGGGTGCACATGACGATCTCGGAGCCGTTCCATGTGAAGCCGATCGGGATGTTGCGGGGTGTGCCGTCCTTGGCGACGTAGGCGAGCCGGGTGATGTCGCGGGCCAACAGCTCCTGGCTGATCGGTCGGCTCAGGATCTGGGCGATCTGGTTCGGTTGCATGGTCAGACTCGTCTCCTTGGTGGGATACGGCGCTTTGGCCTTGTTCACATCTGGGACGACGCCGCGGGGCCGTTCTCGACACGCCAGGCGAAATTTCATGATCGAGCTCACTCCCTCGGGCGGCGATGAGTTCGGACCCGGCGAGCCGTCTCACTGGTATGGAACCCGAGCGTGTGACCGCGTCCACGACGATCGAGGCTGCGCCCGAGGCGGTGTTCGCGGTGCTCGCCGACCCGTCGGCCCACGCCGACATCGACGGCACCGGCTGGGTGCAGGCGTCCATCGACGGCGATCGCATCACCGCCGCCGGCCAGGTGTTCCGGATGGCGATGTACCACCCGAACCACCCGGACAAGGACTACAAGATCGCCAACCGGGTCGAGGTGTTCGACGAGCCGCGGGCCATCGCGTGGCAGCCCGGCCAGGAATCGCCCGAGACCGGGGAGCTCAGCTTCGGCGGCTGGATCTGGCGCTACGACCTCGAGGCGGCCGGGCCGTCGCGAACGACGGTGACACTGACCTACGACTGGTCAGCGGTCCCGTCCCGGGTGCGCGAATACCTCCACTTCCCGCCGTTCGGGCAAGACCACCTCGACAACTCGCTGCAGCACCTGTCTGACCTCGTCGTGTAGGTGCGTGGTCCCGAGCGATCACACGAGCGCACTGCAAGCACTCACCGCTCGTGGCGAAGCAGCTGGTTGACTCGCGCCGCCTGACGCGTCTGGTGGTCGCGCTCGGCGAGGTTCGGTGCGTTGCGCGCTGCGTCGGCGTAGAGGCGGACGGCGAGCTCGAGCTCACCGTTCTTCTCGTGAAGGTAGGCGGCGACTGCATCACGTCGTAGGACGTGGTCCTCGACCTCGGCGAGTGCTGCCAACCCCGCTGGCGCGCCGTCTGCCTCGCCGACCGCGACGGCACGGTTGAGTCGCACGATCGGAGTGTCGGCGAACCGCAGCAGCTCGTCGTACCAGCCGACGATCTGCACCCAGTCGGTCTCGTCGAAGTGCTGTGCGTCGGCATGGAGGGCGGCGATCGCGGCCTGCGCCTGGTACTCGCCGAGCTGATCACGTGCGAGGGCGGCCTGGAGGATGGCAACTCCCTCGGCGATCAACTCGGTGTCCCACTGGGTGCGGTCCTGCTCGGCGAGCGGCACGAGCCCGCCGTCGGGTCGGGTTCGGCTGCGTCGGCGAGCGTGGTGCACCAGCATCAGGGCGAGCAACCCGTCGACCTCGGGGTCGTCCACGAGCGCCGCGAGCTGCCGGGTCAGTCGGATCGCCTCGGCGGCGAGGTCGACATCGCCCGAGTAGCCCTCGTTGAAGACGAGGTACAACACCCGCATCACCGTGCGCACGTCGCCAGGACGATCGACCCCGGCTCGGCTGACGGTGCGCTTGGCCCGGCTGATGCGTTGCGCCATGGTGCTCTCGGGCACGAGGTAGGCCTGGGCGATCTGCCGTGTGGTGAGGCCACCCACCGCCCGTAGGGTCAACGCGACCGCCGACGACGGCGTCAGATCAGGGTGGGCGCACAGGAAGTAGAGGCGCAGCGTGTCGTCGGCACTTGCTACGGCGCCGGCCGGCGCTTCCGTGTCGACGCGGACCTCTCGGGCGCGGCGCGCCGTGTCCGAGCGCGTCATGTCGAGGAAAGCCCGCCACGCGACCGTGATGAGCCATGCCGTCGGGTCGGAGGGCCGCCCTCCCTCCCACGTCGACAAGGCCCGGATGAGCGCCTCCTGCACGGCGTCCTCGGCCGTCGCGAAGTCGGCACCGCGACGGACGAGGACGCTCAAGACCCGCGGGACGAGCTCGCGCAGCTCGACCTCGTCCACGATCACTCAGCGACGGTGGGCGGCGCGGCCATGAACGGTCGAAGCTCCAACCACTCGTGGATCGGCTTGCCGCCGGCCCCTGGCGCTGCCGACAGCTCGCCAGCGAGCTGCAGCGCCCGCTCGTAGCTGTCGACGTCGATGACCATCCATCCGGCGATCAAGTCCTTCGTCTCGGCGAACGGGCCATCGGTCACCGGCGGGCGCCCCTCGCCATCGGAGCGGACCCACACGCCGTCAGGTGAGACTGCCTGCCCGTCGATGAACTCGCCCGTGCTCTCGAGGCGGGCGGCGAAGTCGCTCATGAACTGGATGTGTGCCTCGATCTCATCGGGCGTCCACTGGTCCATCGGGACATCGTTGACGGGCGCCGGTGCGCCTCGGTAGTGCTTGAGCAGCAGGTATTTCGCCATGGTGTTCTCCTTGTGTGGGGGCGGCCCGCTGGCCGCCTTCACCCCTTGGACGCAGCGGACTCTGCATTCTCGACATCGCCAGCCGAGATCTCTCGGGATCGTTGAACGGCCGATTGGCTTACGTTGGTGCGATGAATGTTGCCGTCTGGATCGAGCGGCACGGCCGCCGCCGGGCAGACGAGCCGGCGGTGGCAGACGGCGAGCACGTCCATGCCACTTGGAGGGCTTTCGCGGCTCGCACGGCCGGCGCGGCCGGCGGTCTGCGTGAAGGCCTCAGCCTGTCGCCCGGTGACCGTGTCGCCATCGTCATGCGCAACCGGCCCGAGTACCTCGAGGCGCTGTTCGCCATCTGGCACGCCGGTCTGGTGGCCGTGCCAGTCAACGCGCGCCTCCACCGCGACGAGATCGCCTACATCCTCGACCACAGCGAGGCGGCCGTCGTGGTCACCGACGACGAACATGCCGGCGACGTCGAGTCGCTCGTCGGCACGGTTGCGTCGCTGCACACCGCGGTGGTGACGCCGGGTGACCGGTGGGACCGGCTCACCGCGTCCTCCCCAGCGCCGCTCGTCGACCGGCAGCCGGAGGACCCCGCCTGGCTGTTCTACACGAGCGGCACGACGGGCCGGCCGAAGGGAGCCACGCTCACGCACCGCAACCTGCTGATGGCGACACTGAGCTACTTCGCCGACATCGATCCGGTCATGCCGCAGGACTGCATCCTCCACGCCGCACCGTTGTCGCACGGTTCGGGTCTCTACGGGCTTCCCCACATGGCCCGTGGCGCAGCGAGCGTCGTGCCGCACTCGGGCGGCGTCGACGGCGACGAGATCGCCGCCCTCCTGCAACGCTGGCCGGGGATGTCGTTCTTCGCCGCGCCCACGATGGTGAAGCGGTTGACCGGCGACCGGGCCATCGCCACCGCCGACCTGTCCCACCTGAAGACGATCATCTACGGCGGCGCACCGATGTACCTGGCCGACCTGGAGGACGCGCTCGCTGTGTTCGGCCCCCGCTTGGCCCAGATCTACGGGCAGGGTGAGTCGCCGATGACGATCACCGCCCTGTCCAAGCAGGACCACGCCGACCGAGACCATCCCAGCTGGCGGGACCGCGTGCAGAGCGTCGGCGTGCCCCGCACGGATGTCGAGGTCCGCGTCGTCGACGATGACGACGGTGAGCTCCCCGCCGACGAGATCGGCGAGGTGGTCGTTCGGGGTGATGTGGTCATGGCTGGCTACTGGAAGCAGCCCGATGCCACCGCCGAGGCGCTGCGGGGAGGCTGGCTGCACACCGGCGATGTCGGCAGCTTCGACGCCGACGGGTTCCTCACGCTGCGGGACCGGTCCAAGGACCTGATCATCAGCGGGGGGATGAACATCTACCCACGGGAGGTCGAGGAGGCGCTGCTCCGTCACCCCGGCGTCCGGGCAGCCGCGGTCGTCGGCCGGCCCGACACCGAGTGGGGCGAGGCGGTGGTGGCCTTCGTGGTCGCCGTCGATGGCGGCGCGCCGCCGCCGACCGAGGACCTCGACCGGACGTGCCTTGAACACATCGCCCGGTACAAGCGACCCAAGGACTACCGGTTCGTCGACGCGCTGCCGACGAACAACTACGGCAAGGTCGTCAAGCGGGAGCTGCGCGACCAGCTCAGGGGCGAGGTGGGCGCGAAGGGCCGCTCTCCGGAGCCCTGTTAGCGTCGTCCCGGGTAGGCGGGTCGGGGGACTCGCGCCGGTGAGGAGGCATCGCTGATGAAGCTCGCTCTGTACTTGCCGAACTTCCGCGACAAGGTGACCGTCCAGGAGCTCGAAGACCTCACGAACCTCGCCGAGCAGCTCGACTTCGACTCCGTCTGGACGCTCGACCGGATCGTCGTCCCGGAAGCCTCCGATCGCGTGGAGCTCCAGCACTCGTTCGGCATGATGACCGAGTTCCCGAAGGCGCTGCCGGTGCCCTCCCGAGGCCAGTGGTTCCAGGGCTGGCCGCTGATCCCCTGGCTCGCCGCGAAGACGACGAACGTGCGCATCGGCATGAGCATCACCGACACGCCATACCGGGCGCCGGGCGTCCTCGCTGCAGAGATCGCCACCGTGGACCACCTCTCGAACGGCAGGGTCAACGTGGGCGTGGGGGCCGGCTGGATGCCCGAGGAGTTCGCCGCCGCGAGCGCCTCGCACATCTTCCCCAGGCGGCACGCGCACGTGCGCGAGACGATCGAGATCATGCAGGGCATCTGGACGAACGACCTCTTCGAGTACCACGGCGAGTTCGCTGATTTCGACCGCTGCGGGTTCGGATCGAAGCCCGTGCAGCAGCCCCACCCGCCGATCTTCTTCAGCGGGCTCCGGGACCCGAAGCGCTCGGCGAACCGCATCGCGAAGTACGGCTTGGCGGGTTGGATCGGGATCCAGGACACGCCCGACGAACTGAAGCAATGGCGCGGCGCCATCCAGCACGAGCTCGACGAGCTGGAGGGCTCCCACTCGGTCGACGACCTCGAGATCTGCAGCATGATCTGGTTCGTCATCACGGACGAGGAGACCGATCAGACGCCACAGGGCAAGGGCACCAACCTGTTGGCGGGAACCGCCGCCCAGATCACCGACACCCTGAAGCGCTACAAGGAGGCGGGGTTGACGATGCCGCTCCTCTGGCCGCCGTTCTCGGACGTGCCGGTGGCGAAGACGCTCGACGACATGAAGCGGCTGAGGGAAGAGATCATGCCCAAGGTCGACGCCACGTAGGTCAGCGGCCGCCGCCGACGATCGCCGTTCGCCCTCAAGGTCAGAGAATTGGCTGTATATCAGCCATTTCGCGGACTTTGAGCCATGCCGAGTGACGTCAGGTGAGGATGACCTCGGCGCCGCGCGGAGTCATGATCGTCGCCTCGAGGCCAGGCGTCGCCGACGACTCGATCGAGACGTCGACGCCGAGGACGTTGATCACCAGGCTCGCCGCCGACGGGTCGGCGTCGCCCGCCCGCAGCTCGACGAGCCGTCCGCCTGCCGGGGCGTCGTAGGCCGGGCTCCCACCGCTGTCCCACGAGAGGAGGAACGGTGTGGCGCCGCCGGCCCTCCCGCCGATGAACGTCAGGCGCCACGACAGCAGCACTCCGTCAGGTCGCTGGCGCGACATGCCGTACGGATCGCCGACGCCAGTGAGACCAGCGGCGCGGAGGTCCGCGACGGTGGCATCGAGGTCGTCGCACCCGACGGCGAAGGCGATCAGTCGCGTTTCGTCGCCGAGATCGTGCGGGATGAGCGGACTGGATGGTGCATCGGCCTGCGCCGGATCGCGGGCGATCACCTCCAGATACGTCGGCGCACCGAGCGAGAGCGAGCGCGTTGTGGGTCCCCGCTCCAGGATGCGCCCCGCCGAGCACCGGTTCGACGCCGAGCAGGTCCGCCACGGCGGCGCGACCGACGTCGAGCAACGGCGCGGCGAGAACGAGATGGTCGATCCAGTTACCCATCCAAGGCAACATACGGATCTCGTGCGGCTCGACGTTGCTGGGGAAAATAAGTTGTGATCCGCCCCGGCCGTCGGCTTCGAACGGTGGCCGTGGAGAGGACTTGCCTCATGGACGAACGGCACGCAGGCGCCGTGGGCGGAGCGGGTTCTGGTCGAGCGCCTGGCTCGTCGGGTGACGAGACGGCCCTCGTCGACCTGTACGACCGCTACGCCGGCTTCGTCTACGGGCTCGCGGTGCGGACGCTCGTCGATCCGCAGGCCGCCGAGGACGTCACCCAGGAGGTGTTCGTGTCGCTGTGGGAGCACCCGGAGCGCATCGATTCGGGCCGGGGCACCCTGCGCGGCTTCCTCGGGCACGCTCACCCACCGCCGTGCGGTCGACGCGGTCCGCCAGCGAGGAGGCGCGCCGGCGCCGCGAGGCGCGGGTGGCGCGAGCAGCGGGCGATGTGCCCGACGTCGCCGAGGCGGTGCTCCGGTCGGACACCTCCGGCAAGGTCCGCACGGCCCTCGAGGTGCTGCCCGACGCGCAGCGGCGGGCGCTGGAGCTCGCCTACTTCCACGGATACACGTACCGGCAGGTCGCCGACGTGTTGGGCATCCCGGAGGGCACGGCGAAGTCGCGGCTGCGCCTGGCGTTGGCGCGCATCGCCGAGAACCTCGGTTCCGAGATGAGCGAGCAGAGCGAACGATGGGCATGAACGACGAACCCCCGACGGCTCCGGTCTCACCGGACGATCTGGCCGCCTACGCCCTCGACGCCCACGACGCCGACGACGCCGCCGACATCGCCGCCCACCTCGACGCCAGTCCCGACGCCGCCCGCCGGGAGCAGGACCTGCGGTCCGCGGCCGGCGAGTTCGCCGCCGCGGTCGTCAGCGACGTCACGCCAGCCCCCGAGCTGCGGTCCCGCGTGCTCGCCGAGGCGCGCCGCCGCCGCAGCCCGGCCGCGGTGGTCGCCGGCTCCTCGCCGATCGATGTCCACCGCGTCGAGGTGGCGCGGGCGATCCTGCTGCTGCGCGACCTGACGGTCGACGACTGGGCCCGCCCGGTCGACCCGCCCGAGCTCGCCGGCTGGACCGTCCACGACGTCGTCGTCCACCTCGTCGGCCAACGAGTCGCTGCTGGCCGACCAGCTCGGCGTGCCGGTGCCCGGCATCCCCGAGACCGCCACCGACAACGAGGGCCGCACCGCGCAGGCCCGCGCCCGCCACGCCGGTCGCCCGCCGGCGCACGCGGTCGCCGAGTTGGAGGCTGCGGCGGAGGCGACCGACACGGAGCTCGCGCCCGCGGTGAGGCCCGCCTCGACGAGCCGATCGACTGGTGGGGTGGCCGTGCGACCGACCCGGGTCGCGCTGCTGGTGCGGGCCTTCGAGACGTGGACCCACGCCGACGACATCCGCCGTGCCATCGGAGCAGGCGATGGTGGCCCCACCGCCGGCGTCGCTGCTCACGATGGCCCACGTCGGCGTGCGGCTTCGTGCCGATCGATGCTCGCCGTCCGCGGTGCCCACCATCCGGGCCGCCTCGTCCGCTTCCGCTTCACCGACCTCGGCGGCGCCGCCTGGGACGTCGACCTCGGAGCGGTCGGCGGGGTTCGTCCGGCGGGCGACGACGCGGTCGACGCCGAGATCGTCGCCGAGGCGGCCGCGATCTGCCGCGGCATCAGCGCCCGGCGTCGACCCCCGCGAGCTGCCCTACGACGTCGTCGGCGACGAGCAGCTGGCCCGCGACGTCGTCGACGCCCTCCCCGCCCTCGCCGTGCTCTGACCGCGGCTGCGGCGGCCAACAACGCCGAGCACTGATCCGCCCCTCGCACCGGCTTCGAACAGGACCCACATGTTCGACACGGTGGTGGGGGCTGACGTGAGTGCCGAGACGCTGATGGCTCGGGTCGCAAGGGGCGACGAGTCGGCGTTCGCCGTGCTCTACGACCAGCTGGCGCCCACGGTCTACGGCATCGTGCGGCGCGTCGTCCGCGACCCGGCCCACTCCGAGGAGGTCACACAAGAGATCTTCGTCGAGCTTTGGCGCAAGGCAGACCGCTTCGACTCGAGTCGAGGACGGGTGCGCAGCTGGGCCGTCACGATCGCCCATCGACGTGCGGTCGACCGGGTGCGTTCGGAGCAGTCGTTGCGCGACCGCCAACAGGGCGACTGGGCGCTCCCGCCGAGCGCCCCCGACAGTCCAGCGGACGCCGTGCTCGACGCGTTCGATCGTGATCGAGCGCGTCAGGCGTTGTCCGAGCTGAGCGACGTGCAGCGACAGGCGCTCGAGCTCGTGTACTTCGACGGGCTGACGCATGTCGAAGCCGCAGAACGACTCGACGTCGCGCTCGGCACGATCAAGACGCGGGTCCGGCAGGGGCTGATCCGGCTGCGCACCCTCGTTGACGTCAACGAGCGCGTCGCCCGATCCGGATGATGCGGATGAGCAAGCGGAGCGATCACAATGAGCACGTGCCGTGCTCCTGCGGCGCGCACTCATGAGGAGGAACAGCGGAGATGACCATCGGTCCCGTGCAGGCTCTCGTGATCGGTTTTCCCAGCAACGACCTGTTCGAAGGTCGCATCGCTGAGGAGCTGGCACGCCTGAGCGACGTCGGTCAGATCAGGATCATCGATGCGGTGTTCGTGATGCGCGAAGGCGACGACGTCTCCCTGCTGAGCGTGTCGGATCTCGACGACGAACAGCGGGCCGAGCTGCGCGCCGCGGTCGGCGCGCTGAGTCGGACTGGGCGTAGGGGGCGGCGAGGGTGCGGTCGCCGGTGGGCTGCTCGGCGCATCAATCGACGCTGATGCGCCGACCGCGGCCGAGATCGTGGCGGCGGGCCTGCTCGAGGACCTCCCAGACGACAGCTCGGCGCTCGTGCTGGCGATCGAACACCTGTGGGCCGTGCCACTGCGAGACGCTGTGCGGGACGCCGGCGGCATCGTCGTCGCGCACCGTTCGTTCACCCCGGAGGATCTCGTCGCCTTCGGACTGCTCGCCGGCGAGGAGGCCGAGCTCGAGGCCGAGCTGGACGCCGCCGATGCCGACGCCGAGGACTGAGCCGGAGCACCGGCCGCTCCTCCGCTTCTGACCCCCGTCGGCAGCTCACGGGGTATCCCGTATGCCGATCGAGGTGAGCAGCGCGTCTCTTTCACAACTGATGGGCGCTCCCCGGCGCCCGTGTGGAGGACGCGACGATGACCGACAAGCTCGGACCAGGTGAGCCGGACCAACCAGGTGTCCAGGCGTCCATGGTGCGTCGCCGCCAGCAGCACATCCTGGCGGCCGGAGATGTTGCGGTCATCCTCGGCGCGTTTGCCCTGGTCATTGGCGTGCTGGTCGCCTTCGGCGCCGCCTCGACCTGGGCCCTGCTCTACGCAGTCGCCGCCGCGGCCATCGGCCTGCTGAGCCTCCGCGTCCAGCGCCTGTGGAACGCGGACACGATCGCCGCCCGGCGGCGCGAGCTGACGGGCCTCCTGTGGACGAGCGTCGTCATGCTGTGCGGCGTCGCCGGCATCGACCGGCTGCTCGGTTCGACCATGGTCCGGGGGTCGTTCGCCGCTGCCGCTGGCCTGGCCTTCGGGCTGCTGGTCCTGTGGCGCTCGACAATGCGGTCGTACGTGACGATCAGCCGTCGTCGGGGCCGGTTCATCCAGTCGACGATCGTGGTGGGCACCGACGACCGGGCGATGGAGCTGGTGCGAATCGCCGAGGTGCATCCGGAGGGCGGCATGCGCGTCGTCGGCATCGTCGGCTGCCGGAACGAGGCCGTCGCGGCGGGCCGCAACGACCTGTGGCTCGGTGAGGTGGACGACGTCGAGCGTCTCGTTCACGAGGTCGCCCCGGACCGTGTTGTCGTCAGCGACCGTGACGTCACGCCGCCGGTGCTCAATGCACTGATCCGTGGCGCGCACCATGGCGGCCCGGAGGTCGCCATCCACGCCGGCCTGTCCGGCATCGATGCAGCTCGCATCCGCGTGTCGGCGACGTCGAACGAGACGCTTCTGAGCGTTCGGCCGAGCGCTCCGTCAGCCTTCTCCAGGGCCGTCAAGCGGGGGTTCGACATCATCGTCGCCGGTGCCGTCCTGGTCATCGCCGCCCCAGTGATGGCCGTCATCGCGGTGCTCATCAAGAAGGAGGACGGCGGCCCGGTCTTCTTCCGCCAGCAGCGAGTCGGTCGGGGCGACGCCGAGTTCAGCATGTTCAAGTTCCGCACGATGTGCGTCGACGCCGAGGACCGACTGGCCGCGATGCACACGGACAACCAGCGCTCGGGCCCGCTGTTCAAGATGGCCCGCGACCCGCGGGTCACGAAGATCGGCCACGTGCTGCGTCGCACCAGCCTGGACGAACTCCCCCAGCTGCTCAACGTCATCAAGGGCGACATGAGCCTCGTCGGACCTCGCCCCGCGCTGCGCCGTGAGGTCCATGCCTTCCCTGCCGAGCTGCACGAGCGGCATGCGGTCCGTCCCGGCATCACCGGCCTCTGGCAGATCGAGGCGCGCGACAACCCCGCGTTCGATGCGTATCAGCGCCTCGACCTGCACTACGTCAAGAACTGGTCGCTGTCGCTCGACCTGGTCGTGCTCCTGGCCACCGCGGAGCAGCTCCTGATGCGCCCGTTCGCGAGCAAGCACCAGGGAGAGATGGAGACCGTTCCAGCATCCGTCCCGCCGGCCGGTGCCGGAGGGAACGTGATCGCTGCGGCAGCCTGACGGCGCGCGTCAGGGCGTATCGGCGACAACTGCCCATTTCTCCGACCACTGGAGGAGCGGGCGGAGCGCGACGCCAAGGTCGACCCCGACCTCGGTGAGCCGATAGCGCTGCTCGCCGTCCTGCTCCACCAGACCTGCGTCGCCGAGCTCGACGAGGCGCTGGCGGAGCACGCTGCTCGACATCGCGTCACACCGTTGGCGAAGGGTGCGGAACCCGAGCGGTTCGGCGCGAAGCTCCCACAGGACCCGCAAGGACCACCGCCGCCCGAGCAGGTCCAGCGCAGCCATGATCGGACGACCCGTCGCCGAACCGCGCACCGGCACACCAGGTCGCGGCGTCACGTCTCACTTCCGATTGACATCGTGATGATTCTAAATCAGAATCGGTCTGATTCTGATTTCGAATCGCATTGGAGGAGCTGTGACACCGAGGATCGCCCCCATCGACCCACCGTACGCCCCGGCTGTCGCGGCGCAGCTGGAGGCGATGACGCCACCACAGACGGCGCCGATCGCCCTCTTCCGCACGTTCGTGCACAACTTCGACATGACCGACGCGATGACGGGCTGGGGACGGTACGAGCTGAGCCGACGCCTCTCGGTGTCGATGCGCGATCGCGAGATCGTGATCGACCGGGTCTGCGCGCGCTGTGGCTGCGAGTACGAATGGGGCGTCCACGTCGCCTACTTCGCCGTCCGTGTCGACCTCACCGACGCGGCAGATCGCCTCGCTCGCGTGTGGCGGTCCCGACGATCCATGTTGGACCGACGAGCGCGACCGCTCTCTGATCGCGATGGTCGACGCACTGCACGATCACAACGACATCGACGACGACACATGGCGGCGCCT
Organism: uncultured Acidimicrobiia bacterium; assembly: GCA_963774125.1. Lineage (GTDB taxonomy): Bacteria > Actinomycetota > Acidimicrobiia > Acidimicrobiales > Ilumatobacteraceae > JALZMG01. The sequence goes on along the minus strand of CAVZDR010000004.1, from coordinate 128,114 downwards.
GACCGACCACTTCGACCAGCGCCAACTCCTCGACCTGCTGCTCCTCGCCGGCTGGTACCACGCGATCAGCTACGTCGCTCGGGCCGCTCGCATCGATCTCGAACCAGGCGCTCCGCGCTTCGGAGACGTTGCCGACTCCGCGGAACCCCTTGCGTCCCCCGTCGTCGTTGCCGATGATGCGTCAGATGGCGAACGGGTCCGTGGTTGACCGACACTCGGTTGCGCTGCTGCACGATCGCCTGCTCGCGGAGCTCGCCGGCGCGGGCGACTGGTGGGACGGTGCGTCGCGGCGAGCGATCATGGAGGAGTCACGGCGAGCGCGGCAGTGTGAGCGGTGCGGTGAAGGTCAACCGCACGGGCCGACCGACGCGATCTCGGCGTCGGCGGTCGAGGTCATCCACCGCGTCGTCAACGACTCCGGAAACCTGACGCGAGCCTGGGCCGAGATCCAGATCGACGCACTCGGTGACGCCTTCATGCGGCCGGCGAAGGCGCTGGAGCGCCCGCCGTGCCGAACCGGGTCTCCACCTCTGAACGACGCGGTCGGCGCCTGTCTCTACGCAGAGCTCGTCGCGGTCACCGCGATCATCGTGGCGATCGACGTCTACACGCGGTCGATCGGCGAGCGCCAGCACGAGCTGCTCCCGCCGATCGACGGGCCACCCGCCGCGGAGCGCCCCGACGACGTCGGCGACGTCGGAGCGTTCGTCCCGATGACGGAGACGAAGCTCCTGGCGAACGTGTCGCGCGCCCTCTCGCTGGTGCCGCGCACGAACGCGACCTGGCGCACGCTGGTGACCGAGTCCTACAGCCGTGGCCCGCAGATGCTGGAGCTGACCTGGGATCGGGCGCTCACCAGGCCCCAGATCGAGCTCGTCGCGGCACAGGTCTCGAGGCTCCAGCAGTGCTTCTATTGAACGTCGAGCCACACGGCGCTGCTCCGTGCGAGCGGCTCAGCACTCGGGACCACCATCGATCTGCCCCAAGCGCTCGAGCACGGCGCAGGGATCCCGTCGGGTGATGTGCTCCTGGAGTTCGCCACGGCGGCGCACCTCGACGCGCCCGACCTCGAGGCCTGTCGCCACAGCGTGCTCGCCGCGGTCGGCTCGGCAGGTCTCGTCGAGGCGTGCCTCACGGTTGGGGCGTTCAACGGGCTCACGCGAGTCGCCGACGCGACCGGCATCGTCCTCGACGGCGGGACGCTGGCGGCGACGCGTGACGTCCGTGCCGAGCTGGGGCTGAACGACATGCCCGGTGCGCTCAACACCGGCTCGGCGGTGTACGTGAGCGGAGCGCCGCGGCTCCCCGCGACCGTGACCGAGCTGTTCGTGGATTAGGAGGGCTCGTCGAGCGGGAGTACGCCGACGTTGAGCCAGCGGGCTCCGGTCACCTGGCGGACGGCGAACGTCTGGGCGAACGGCGACGTCGTGCTCGACTCGAGGTCCCCAGCCGCGTCGTACGTCTCCTCGGTCACGGTGCCCCGTGACTGGAGCCCGAGGCTGAGGCCCTCCTGCTTGCCGAACGGGACGAGCAGGGTCACCGTCACGTCGTCGATCTGGTAGCGCTCGATCTCGGTCACTCCCGTCGACTCGGCAGCCTCGAGGCGAGCGCGCATCTCATCGAGCCGGTCGCCGTGGTTGATGGCCGGCAGGATCGACTCGTCCGTCTCGAGGAGCGCCTGGTTCTCCAGTTCGAGGTTCTCGACGAGGTCCAGCACGATCTGCTGGGCGACTGGTCCGGCGATCTCGTGGTTCCAGTCCGACACGTCCTGCTCAACAGTGATCGTCGGGAACGTCGCCGGATCGACCTCGCCGCGCAGGCGTCCGAGCACGTCATCGGCCGGGACGGCGACCGTGCCGCCCGCAGGCGTGCCGGCGGCGACGAGCCCGAAGCCCACGCCGACGACGACGGCGACCGCGAGACCGATCCGAGCCGCCGCACGGAGCGCTCCCCCGCTCGCGAGCCCGACGGCGAACCTGCCGACCTTGTCCGTCGCCGAACGCGGTTCTGGCACGAAGCGCTCCAGCACGGGCCGCAGCGCACACACGACGACGAGACCGGCAAGCAGCGCGACCTTGGTCCCGAACTCGTCCGTCTGCGGCGCCATCAGCAGGGTGCTGGCCATCGCCACGAAGACACCGAACGCGACCCGTCCGACCCGACCTGCCGGCACGGTCTTCGGGTCCGTGATCATGAAGAACAGGAAGATCAGGACCTCCGGTGAGGTCACGATCACCCGCCAGTAGTCGAACCCGCACACAGGCGCGAACGCCCACCGTGCCGTCATGCAGTGACCTGCTGCGGCGATCACACCGACCCCCGCGGCGAGGGCGAGCCAGAACGTCACCGCCATCCCGAGCAGCCCCAGACGCGTCGTGATCAGCAGGCCGCCGGTCAGGATGACTGCGTACGCCGTCACCGTCCAGACGTTGAGCGGCGCCCACCAGAAGTCGAGCGGCTCGATCCGCTCGCTCCCGAGCACGACGAACGCGATGACCAGGCCGATGTTCGACGGGTTGAACAGATGGGAGCCGCGGTAGCGGATGGCGTACTTCGTGAGCAGGGAGAACGCGGCGACGCCTGCGAACACGTACCAGGCGTGCGTGCTCCACGTGTCGTCCGGCGTGCCGGGCACACGGAGGATCAGTGCGACGCCGCTACCGGTCAGCATCGCGCTGGCCGGCCACACGAACGCCCGCCGCGCCCGGAAGGTGATCGCCACCTCGATGACCGCGCACGTGAGGATCGCGGAGAGGATCTGCGGGACGGTCACGTAGAAGTTGAGCCCGAACTGCCCGAGCACGTGGATCGTGATGATCACGGCGGCCACGTGCAGTCGCGGATCACGCGTGTTCGGCAGGATCACGGGGTACGTGCTCCGGCCGAGCGTGAGCGTGCGGCTGGTGCTCACACCATCCTCAGTGCCTGATCGCCATCGCCCGGTCGGGCCGCAGGAGGAACGGCGGGAGGACGGCGGCAAGGTTGGAGAACGGCAGCACGTCCGAGTGCAGCTCGATCCCGAGAGTCTGCTGCATGAATGTGCGGCGCGCCTGAATCCTCCCCCAGGCGTCCGGGAAGCCGGCGGCGAACGCCGCCCGCAGCGACTCGTCGGCCAACGCCAGGCCATCCTCGATGTTGGTCGTGAAGTACGGCGTGCCCGTGGCCGGGATGATGTCGCACTGCAGTGCCATGCCGGAGCGCAGCTCGATCGTCGAGCCGGCGAAGACCGGTGAGCTCACCCACTCATCGAGGTGCAGCTGGTGTCCGGGGTTGAGGAAGATCCCGAAGAACGGGTCGCCGAGGTGGCGATCGACGATCTCCTGCAGCGCCCCGCCGACCTGCCCGACGTGGAGCGCTCCGTACCACTCGGCGACCGCTTCGAAGTACGGCGCGACGAGCCGCTCGACATAGTCGGCGATCCCGTCCGGCAGCCCTGATGCATCTTCGGCAACGAAGCCGGCCCGGCAGTTGAGCGCGCCCCAGATCCCGAACGCGACTGTCAGCGGATCGCCGAGCTCGATTGCTCGGTCGCCGGGGCTGAGCAGCCCGAACCTCGCTCGTGGCCCGGCCGTGAGCATGAGATGACACGACAGCGGTGTGCCGTTCCACTCCAGCAGTCGCACGGCCTCCCGCTCGGTCATCCCCGGTCGCAGCTCGGCGAGCAGATTGTGGACGCCATGCGACGTCTGGCACGCCGCCCACTCGAACGCGGCCAGCTGCTCGACTTCGTTGACGACGCGCAGCCCGTCCGTGGCGTCGATGAACAGGTCCGTGGCGTTCTCGACGACGCCGGTTGGTCCAGTGGCCCGGCGCAGCTCATCGACGAGGAAGGCCGGCACCTCGATGGTCGAGCGGGCGGCGTAGGTCTTCCAGCCGACGACGCCGATCCGGCGGCCCGCCGTGATCCCTTCCGCACCGAGGAGCTCGGCCAGTGGCGCCGACGCGTCACGCGGCTGGTTCGGCAAGCTCAGATCCTGGTAGCGCACGGCGCGAACGGGCAATGGAGCGGCTTCGGCGGTGCCGTAGCACTCGTTGCCGGCGAAGAGCGCCGGCTCCCCCGCCAGCCCGACGATCAACATCGCCTCCTCGAACCGGGGATCGAAGCCGGTCAGGTAGGCGAGGTTGGCGCTGTGCTCGCGGTCGGCCCAGATGACCAGCCGGTCGTAGCCGCGAGCATCCATCCGTTCACGAAGTCGCTCCAGCCGATCCGCGTAGATCGACGGCGGCAGGAGCGGCTCCGCTTCCGGCATGCCGAAGTCGGGCAGCTCGACGTCGATGAGTCGGGCCCGACGCGTTGTCGTGATCGTCATCACTGCTCCTCCGGCTCCCATGCGGTCGGCTCGGATCGCCCCCGTTCGATCGTCGCGAACTCACCAGCGGGGATCGTCATCCACGGGCCGGTCTCACCGTCGGGCCACGTGACCCGGACTTCGGCCGCATCGGCGTCGCCGAGCCCGATGTGGATCCAGCCGAGCTGCCCACTCGCATGGCCACCGCCGACGGTCACCTCGCGAGTCCTCGTGTGCTCGCCGACCCGCGTCTCCACCCACGCACCAATGGCATCGACGTTCGGTCCCGGTTGATGCAGCCGAACCGCGATCCACCCACCCATCGGCTCCGCCTGCCCGGCCTCGCCGCTGCCAACGTTGCGCCACAGCTTGACCGGCTCGACCCGGTTGACAACGACGAGGTCGAGCAGCCCATCGAGGTTGAGGTCGACGAGCGCGCCGCCGCGCGCCCGCTCATAGCTGAGGATCCCGGCAGCTTCGGCTCCCTCGACGAACGTGCCGTCAGCTTGGCCGATCAGCAGGTTGCTCGGATCACGGGTGGCGTACCCCTCCTCGGCCTCGACGTTGCCCTTGGCGACGAACAGGTCGCTGAACCCGTCGTTGTTGACGTCGGCGAACTGGGCATGCCATGCCGTCGACGGCAGCACGTCACCTCCGGCGAACGGGCGGTGCACCGTGGCCCCGCGCGACAGGGCGATGTCCTCGAAGGCCGGACTGGTCGGCCCGTCGGCAAGGGTCTGCAGCTTGTTGTCCCCCTGACTCGTCAGGAACACCTCGGGATGGCCGTCACCGGTCAGGTCCTCACTGGCGATCCCCATCCCCCAGATCTGCAGCGGACGCCAGCCGTCGGCCTCCGTGTACAGCTGCGGCTTCTCGCCCGGGGCAACGCGCCACAGCTGATCGCTGCCGTCCCGGTAGTAGTGCCGGTCGTTGGTCAGCCGGAGATCGCGGCGGCCCGAGCCGCTCCAATCGCTGAACAGCATCGACAGCGTGCAGTAGCCGGGCGTCAGGGCGATCGGCGCGGCGTACCGCCCGCCCGCGGGCTCGGGTCGGAGCAGGCGGCTGTCCTCGCATGACTCGCGATCCGGGGCCAGGTAGTCGCCGAACGCCAGCGTCGGCAGTTCGTTGGCGCCTTCCCACGTTGCGCTGAAGGCGACGGTCCAGGAGTTCCCGCCGTCGATGCCGAGGGCATCGTTGGCTTGCTCGAACTCGCAGTCGCCGAGGCCGCGGAGGATGGCGTCCTCGCCGACGCGCAAGACGGCGAGATCGGTGTGCCCATCGCCATCGACGTCGAGCGGATAGGCGCCCGTGACGCCGATGAGGTCGGTGACGGGAGACGGCATTGGGGTGAATTGGAACGCCCCGCCGGTCGGGCTCTCGTTGCGGTAGAGCGCCGCCGGCGCGCTTCCGCCGGCGAAGAACAGCTCGCTGCGCCCGTCGTCGTCGCAGTCGAACGCGGCGACCCCACCACCCACGAAGTACTGGAAGTCCCCCTCGTAACGATGATCGATGCCGCCGCTGTCAGCCACGAAGTGTGGCGCATCCGCGGCGTTCGGTCCTCCCGAGCTTCCGCCACACGCCGTGACCGCGCCGAACGTCACGCTGCTCGCCAGCCCGACTTGCCAGCGCCCTGCGCCCCAGCCCCCGCACGAGCGGATTGAACCACAGCAATCGGACCATGAACCCGTCACCGGTTGCGAGCGAGCGAGCGCCAGCGAGCGAGCGGCCAGCGACGGCCTGCGTGGCCGGGGAACGCAGTGGGCGGGTTGACACTGCGCGGGAATTTGTAGAAGCTCGTTACAAACGTTTGAACCCGAGGGGCACAATCTTCGTGACGGGTTGGGGAGACAGTGGGAAGCGCAGCGAGAGCATCCGGCGCGCCAACCTCAGCGCGCTCGTCCAGGTGCTCCACGCCGAAGGGCCGCTGTCGCGCTCCGAGCTCGGCGAGCGAACCGGGCTGACCCGCAGCGGGATCCGCCGGCTCGTGGGGGATCTGGTCGCCGCTGGACTCGTCGCCGAGGAGCGCGGGGAGTCGTTGGGGTTGCCGGGCCGCCCGTCCCCCGTCGTGCGGCTCGAACCCGAACGCGCCGTCGTTCTGGCGCTCGAGATCGCCGTCGACTCCCTCGCCATGGCCGTGGTCGGAATGGGCGGACAGGTCCTCGAGCTCGTGCGCGTCGACCGGTCGCGCCAGCGATCCAGCATTGAAGACATCGCCGGCGACCTTGCTGCCCTCGCCAACGGCACGGCCGTCACATGGCGATCCCATGCGCTCGTCGGAATCGGTGTGGCGGTCGTCGGCGTCGTGCGTCGGCACGACGGATTCGTCTCGACTGCCCCGAACCTCGGGTGGCGAGACGTGCCGTTGGGCGAGGTCCTCGCCAGCGCACTGTGCTCGCCGGCGCCGATCGTGATCGCCAATGAGGCCGACCTCGGAGCACTCGCCGAGCACCGCCGCGGCGCCGCGTCCGGCACGGACGACGTGATCTTCCTCTCGGGCGAAGTCGGCCTCGGCGGCGGAGCTGATCGTCGGCGGCCGGCCGCTCACGGGCGTCGCCGGCTACGGCGGCGAGGTCGGCCACCTGCCCGTCAATCCGCTGGCCGGCGCGACCTGCCGGTGCGGCTCGGTCGGTTGCTGGGAGACCGAGGTCGGCGAGGAGGCACTCCTCGTGCGTGCCGGCCGCCCCGCTGACGGCGGGACCGCGGCGGTCGAGGCGGTGCTCGCCGATGCCGACGCAGGTGATGCCGGCGCGCTGGACGCACTCGACGCGACGGGCCAGTGGCTCGGGATCGGCCTGGCCGGTCTCGTCAACACGCTGAGTCCGGCGCGCATCGTCCTCGGCGGACGCCTGGCGGTGCTCCATCCCTTCGTCGCGGCGACCGTCGAGGGCGAGCTGGATCGTCGCGCCCTTGCCGCGCCGCGTTCGCTCGTCGAGATCGTCCCGGCGAAGCTCGGCGTGGACGCCCCGCTGCTCGGAGCCGCCGAGCTGGCGTTCGAACCGATCCTCGCCGATCCAGCCAACTGGCTGCAGGCCGAGCGGCGTGATCGCGCCGGAAGCGCGACAAGCTCACCGACAACAGGGGGTGCAACTAACATGATCAGGAGCTCGCGGCTCCACAGGGGGAGGCCGCGCCGATTGGGGGAGGAGACCCACATGCATGTTCGCCGATCGGCAGCACTCGTCATGAGCGCTGCCTTGGTACTGGTCGCCTGTGGTGGCGACGACGACGACGATGCGGTGGCGCGACGCACCGAGCCGAGGCGCCTGCAACGACGGCCGCCGGCGGCGAAGGTGGCGCGACCACCGAAGCCGGAGGTGCCGCAACGACGGCCGCCGGAGGTGGCGGAGGCGGCGACTGCGTCGTCGGCGTGTCCTGGAACAACTACCAGGAGGAGCGCTGGGCCAAGTGGGACGAGCCGGCAATCAAGGAGGCCGTCGAGGCCGTCGGCGGCAGCTACATCTCGAACGACGCCAAGTCGTCGGCCGAGACGCAGGCGAGCAACGTCGAGAACCTCATCTCCCAGGGCGCCAACGTGCTCATCATCCTCGCCCAGGACGGCACGGCCATCAAGCCGTCGGTGGCCAGCGCGACAGAGGCCGGCGTCCCGGTCGTCGCCTACGACCGGCTGATCGAGGATCCCGGCGCGCTGTACGTGACGTTCGACAACGTCAGGATCGGCGAGATGGAGGCGGAGGCCGTCCTCGACGTCGTGTCCGAGGGCAACTTCGTGATCATCAAGGGCAACTCCGCCGACGCCAACGCGGACTTCCTCCGCGCAGGGCTACGTCAACGCCGGCATCCCGGAGGAAGGCGCGAGCAGCGACACGATCACGATCGTCGGCGAGACCTACACCGACAACTGGGACCCTGCCCTCGCCCAGACCGAGATGGAGCAGTTCCTCACGGCGAACAACAACGAGGTCGATGCCGTCCTGTCGGAGAACGACGGGATGGCCGGCGGCGTCATCGCCGCCCTCGAGGCCCAGGGTCTCGCCGGCCAGGTTCCGGTCTCTGGCCAGGACGGCGATCAGGCGGCGCTCAACCGGGTCGCCCTCGGCACGCAGACGGTCGACGTCTGGAAGGACGCCCGCCTGCTCGGCAAGACGGCCGGTGAGGCGGCGGCCGCAGCTCTGCGCGAACCCCGACGTCGCCGCGGTCTCCGACACCGCGCCGTTCACCACGCCGGGAGGTATCGAGGTCTCCTCGATCCTGCTCGAGCCGCATCCCGATCACCCAGGACAACCTCGACGTCGTGCTCGATGCCGGATGGATCGACGAGGCGACGCTCTGCCAGGGCGTCGAAGCCGGCTCGGTGCCTGCCTGCGGCTGATCCCGGAGAACGTAGTTCGGACGCGCCCCGCTCCGTCGAGACGGGTGGGGCGCGTCCGCGCACGGTAAGGCGTGATGCATGACTGAGGTTCAATCGCCGGACCAGCCCGCGACCACGGGGACGCCGAGCCCTCCGACGGCGGCGCCCCCGTCGTCACGCTCGTGGCGTTCGGTGCTGGCCAGCACGGAGCTCGACACCCGGCTGCTCGGGCATGGTGATCGCGCTTGGTGGCCATCTGGATCGCCTTCAACCTCCGCTCGGGGGGCGACTTCCTGACCGCCCGGAACCTGTGGAACCTCTCGGTTCAGAGCACGTCCATCGCCGTCATGGCGACGGGCATGGTCCTGATCATCGTGTCGCGCAACATCGACCTCTCGGTCGGGTCGCTCCTCGGCTTCCTCGGCTACACGATGGCGCTCGTCCAGACGGACGGCATCATCGGCTTCTTCGGTCTCGACGTGACGATCCCAGGCCTGCGGGGCAGCTCGTACTCCTGGATCGTCGCCCTTGCCGTCGGCGCCGTCCTCGGCGCGCTGATCGGCGGCCTGACCGGCTACATCGTCGCCTACGGCGGCGTTCCCTCGTTCATCGTCACCCTCGGCGGGTTCCTCGTCTGGCGGGGCGCGATCTTCCGCACCGGCGACAAGCAGGGGCAGACGCTGGCCCCCCTGAACGAGACGTTCCAGCGCATCGGCGGCGGAGCGCGAGGAGCGCTGGGCGGGTGGGGCAGCTGGTTGCTCGCCATCCTGGCCTGTGCCGGCATCGCGGCGAGCATCCTCCTGGCGCGGCGGCGTCGCCAGCGCTACCGCCTCGCCGTGCGGCCGCTGTGGCTGGACGTCGGGCTCGGTGTGGTCGGCTGCGCAGTCGTGATCGCCGGCGTCGCACTCGTCGCCAACAAATACCTGTCCCCCATCACCGGCGAGGCCACCGGCGTCGCCTACCCGGTGGTGATCCTGATCGGCGTCACCCTCCTCATGACGTACCTCGCTCGGCGGCGCCGCTTCGGGCGCTACGTCTACGCGTACGGCGGGAACCCTGAGGCCGCCGAGCTGAGCGGCATCAACACCCGCCGCACGGTGATGCTGACGTTCGTCCTGATGGGCGTCCTGGTCGCCGCCAGCGCCGCCATCCAAACCGCTCGGCTCAACTCGGCGGTCACCAACCTCGGCGTGCAGAACGAGCTGGACGTCATCGCCGCGGCCGTCATCGGCGGCACGTCCTTCTCCGGCGGCATCGGCACCGTGCCCGGGGCCGTGCTGGGGGCCATCATCATGCAGTCGCTGCGCTCGGGCATGGTGCTCCTCCGGATCGACTCGCCGTCGCAGGATGTCGTGGTCGGTGTCGTGCTGGTGGCGGCCGTCGCCGTCGACGCCGCCCTCCGCAGCGGTCGCCGGCGCGCTGCGGCGGGCGCACTGGTGGCGGGGTTGATCGTGGCCGCCATCGTGATCCAGACCGGTCAGCCGTGACCCAGGAGGGTGCACCAATGAGCGAGGTGCCACCGTCGCAGCGGGGGAACGTCCCGCTCGTGGACATGCGGGACATCCGCGTGGCCTTCGGCGGCGTGCACGCCGTGGACGGCGTCAGCGTCGACCTCTACCCGGGCGAGGTGATGGCCCTTGTCGGAGGCAACGGGGCCGGCAAGTCGACGCTGATGCACACGCTGTCAGGCGCCCACCCTGCGGACTCTGGTCAGATCCTCATCAACGGTGAACCGGTCACGATCCACGCCCCACGCGACGCGCAGCGGCACGGGGTCGAGACCATCTATCAGAAGCTGGCGCTGGCCGACAACATCGACGCCGCCGGCAACGTGTTCCTCGGCCGGGAGATGCGCACCCGAACCGGCGCCCTCGACGACTCGGCCATGGCGTCGGCCACGCGCGAAGTGATGCGGCGCCTGAACCCGAGGTTCACGAACCTCAAGACGGCGGTCGGGTGGCTGTCGGGTGGACAACGCCAGGCAGTGGCGATCGCCAGGGCGATCCATTTCAACGCCAAGGTCCTGATCATGGACGAACCCACCGCGGCGCTCGGTCCTGCCGAGACGGGGCAGGTCCACGAGCTCGTCGCCCAGTTGAAGACGGAGGGCATCGGCGTCTTCCTCATCAGCCACGACATCCACGACGTCTTCGACCTGTCGGACCGCATCAGCGTCATGCTCACCGGCCGGCTGGTCGGCACGGTCGACAAGACCAACGTCACCAAGGACCAGGTCCTGGCGATGATCATCATGGGCAAGCAGCCCGAGGAAGTGTCCGACCGCGACCTCGAGGAATTGCACGGCTGACGGAGGTTCTCATGACCGAGTTCTTCACCGACGTGAGCGAGCGGATCCCCTTCGAGGGTCCGGACAGCGACAACCCGCTGGCGTTCCACTGGTACGACGCCGACCGCGTCGTCGCGGGGAAGCGGATGGAGGACCATCTGCGCTTCGCCGTCTGCTACTGGCACTCGTTCAACTGGGACGGCTTCGACATCTTCGGCACCGGGACGCTCGACCGACCGTGGCATCCGACGTTCGCCCCGGCCGCCGACCCGATCGCCGCGGCGACACAGAAGATGGACGCCGCGTTCGAGTTCTTCACCAAGCTCGGCGTCCCGTTCTACTGCTTCCACGACCGCGACATCGCGCCGGAGGGCAGCTCGTTCAAGGAGTCGGCCGCGCTGCTCGACGAGATGGCCGACCGAGCCGCCGCGCACCAGGAGCGCACCGGCGTCCAGCTGCTGTGGGGCACGGCGAACCTGTTCTCCAACCCGCGGTTCCAGGCCGGTGCAGCGACCAACCCCGACCCCGAGGTCTTCGCCGTCGCCGCGGCACAGGTCGCCCACTGCCTCGAGACGACCCATCGCCTCGGCGGCCACAACTACGTGCTGTGGGGAGGGCGCGAGGGCTACGACACGCTCCTCAACACGGACCTGCGCCGCGAGCTCGATCAGCTGGCCCGGTTCCTGTCGATGGTCGTCGAGCACAAGCAGCGGATCGGCTTCAACGGGGCGATCCTCCTGGAGCCCAAGCCGTTCGAGCCGACCAAGCACCAGTACGACTTCGACGTCGCCGCCGTCTACGCGTTCCTGCAGCGCTACGACCTCGCCGACGAGATCAAGGTCAACATCGAGGTCAACCACGCCACGCTGTCGGGCCATGACTTCGCCCACGAGGTCGCCACGGCCGTCAATGCTGGGATCCTCGGATCGATCGACGCCAACGCCGGCGACGACCGACTGGGCTGGGACGTCGACCGCTTCCCGGTGTCGGTCGAGCAGATGTCGCTCGGGATGCTGGAGATCCTGCGTGGCGGCGGGTTCACGACGGGCGGGTTGAACTTCGACGCCAAGCTGCGCCGGCAGTCGATCGACAGGACCGATCTGTTCCACGGCCACATCGGCGGCATGGACACGATGGCGCGTGCGCTGCTGGTCGCGGCGTCGGTCCGGCAGGAGCTCGACGCCAACCGCGACGCTCGCTACGCCGGCTGGGACAGCGAGCTGGGACGGTCGATCCTCGACGGGACGAGCACGCTGTCGTCCCTGCACGAGCGGGCCCTCGACCGTGGCGAGCCGCGGCGGGTCTCGGGCGGGCAGGAGCGGCTGGAGAACCTCGTCGCCCGCCACGTCGCCCGGGTCCGCTAGTGGCAGCTCGTAGCGGGCGTCGATTCGTCGACGAGCGCGACGAAGGTCGAGGTGCGCGAGCTCGACAGCGGCCGTGTCATCGGGCGAGGGTCGTCGCCACATCCGCCGACGCAGCCGCCCCGCTCGGAACAGGAACCGGCGGCGTGGTGGGCGGCGTTCGAGTCGGCGTGGGAGCAAACCGGCGCGCCACACGTCGACGCGATCAGCGTGGCCGGCCAGCAACACGGCATGGTCGCTCTCGACGACCGCCACGAGGTCATCCGCCCGGCCAAGCTGTGGAACGACACCGAGTCGGCGCCCGATGCGGCGTGGCTGATCAAGCAGCTACCGGGTGGGCGGCAGGCGTGGGCGGAGGCCTGCGGGTCCGTGCCGGTGGCCAGCTTCACCATCACCAAGCTGTCGTGGCTGCATCGCAGTGAGCCGGAGGCATGGCGGCGGCTGGCGGCGGTCGTCTTGCCGCACGACTGGATGACGTTCAAGCTCACCGGTCGACTCGTCACGGATCGAGGTGACGCTTCGGGGACCGGCTACTGGTCGGCGGCGTCGGCCAGCTATCGGCACGACCTGCTCGCCATCGTCGATGCCGAGCGGGACTGGTCGCCGGTCTTGCCCACCGTGCTCGGGCCGGGCGATGTCGCCGGCGAGTGGCAGGGCGCAGTCGTCGGTCCGGGCACGGGCGACAACATGGCCGGTGCGCTCGGTGTCGGCCTGCGCTCCGGCGACGTCGTGATCTCGATCGGGACGTCGGGCACCGTGTACTCGGTGTGCGACGAGCCGAGCGCCGACCCGTCCGGCATGGTCGCCGGCTTCGCCGATGCCACCGGTCGCCATCTCCCGCTCGTGTGCACGCTCAACGCCACGAAGGTCACCGACGCCGCGGGCCGGTTGCTGGGCGTCGATCACGATGCCTTCGACCAGCTCGCGCTGAGCTGCCGCCCCAGGTGCCGGCGGGCTGACTCTGCTCCCCTACCTCGACGGCGAGCGCACGCCGGACCGGCCGGAGGCCACTGGCGTGCTCACCGGAATCCGCAGCAACGTGGGACGGGAGCAACTCGCCCGCGCCGCCGTGGAGGGCGTCGTCTGCGGACTCCTCGACGGTCTCGATGCGCTCAGCGCCTTCGCGCCGGCCGATGGTCGGCTGATCCTCGTCGGCGGCGGCGCTCGTTCCCGTGCCTATCGCCAAGTGCTCGCCGACCTCAGCGGGCGGGCCGTGCTGGTGCCACACGGCGAGGAACAGGTCGCCACCGGCGCCTGCGTGCAGGCCGCAGCCGTGGCTTCCGGCGTTGAACCTGCCGACGTCGCCGATCGCTGGAAGCTCGGCGACGGCGACGTCATCGAGCCCGGACCGGGATCGGCGGCGGCCGCCGACGTCCGTGGCGCCTACGCGATCGTCCGCGAGGGATCGTGAACGACTTCGTGCGCGTGCGCTGGGGGGTGCTCGGGTGCGCGTCGATCGCAACCCACAAGGTGATCCCGGCGATGCAGCGTTCGGAACGCTGCGACGTCGTCGCCATCGCGTCGAGAGATGTCGAGCTGGCGACGGCAACGGCACGACAGCTCGGCATCCCTCGCGCCTACGGGTCGTACGACGCGCTGCTCGCCGACGACGACGTCGAGGCGGTGTACATCCCGCTGCCCAACCACCTCCACGCCGAGTGGACGCTGCGCGCCGCCGCCGCTGGCAAGCACGTGCTGTGCGAGAAGCCGCTCGGCGATGAGCGCTGCGGAGGCGGCCGAGATGGTCCAGGGCTGTGCTGCCGCCGGCGTGCTGCTGATGGAGGCGTTCATGTACCGGCTGCACCCGCTGTGGCAGCGGGTCCGGAGCCTGATCGACGCGCAGGACATCGGTGAGCTGCGGACGATCCAGACGTTCTTCTCGTACCACAACGTCGATCCGGACAACATCCGCAACATCGCCGCCTACGGCGGAGGTGCGCTGATGGACATCGGCTGCTACCCGATCAACGTCTCACGCTGGATGTTCGACGGCGAGCCGGACCGTGTCGTCGCGACCGTGCGCCGCGACGACCAGTTCGGCACGGACGTCCTGACGTCGGCGATCATGGACTTCGGCGGGCGGCACGCCACGTTCACGTGCTCGACGCAGGGCGAGGACGACCAGCGGGTCCACCTCGTCGGCACGGCCGGGCGGCTGCGTGGTCGAGATCCCGTTCAACATCCCGCCCGATCGGCCGACACGCATCATCCGCGCCGCCGGCGGCGATCCGCCCGTGGCGCCGGACCTGCAGGTGATCGAGGTGCCGACAGCCGATCAGTACGGGGTGCAGGGTGACGCGTTCTCGACCGCGGTGCGCGAGGGACGGCAGTCCCCTCCCGCCGACGGACGCGATCGGCAACATGGTGGTCATCGAACGCATCGTCGCGGCGGAGTGAGCGCCCGCCGGCCCAGGGGCTTCACCCTGAACGACGCGGTCGAGCCATGCTTGATGCGGCCGGCGAAGCGCTGGAGCGCCCGCCGTGCCGAACCGGGGCTTCACCTCTGAACGACGCGATCGAGCCATGCTTGATGCGGCCGGCGAAAGCGCTGGAGCGCCCGCCGTGCCGAACCGGGGCTTCACCTCTGAACGACGCGATCGAGCCATGCTTGATGCGGCCGGCGAAGGCGCTGGAACGCCCGCCGTGCCGAACCGGGGCTTCACCTCTGAACGACGCGATCGAGCCATGCTTGATGCGGCCGGCGAAGGCGCTGGAGCGCCCGCCGTGCCGAACCGGGGCTTCACCTCTGAACGACGCGATCGAGCCACTCGATCAATGCCGCGGTGATCTCGTCCCGGTTCGTCTCGTTGAACACCTCGTGCCGCGCACCCGGGTACCTGATGACGGTGACATCGAGGACCCCGGCTTCCCGGTAGCGATCGCCGACGAGGTCGACGAGTGGCCCGCCTCCGGCCAGCGGATCGTCGTCACCCGACACGAGGTAGATCGGCAGGCTCGACGGGATCTTCGCCAGTGCGGCTGAGTCGAAGGTCGCCAGGACGGCGAGCATGCCGCGCGTCCCATCCGGGTCGAGCCCGAAGCCGCAGGCCGCATCGGCGACGTACTTGTCCACCTCGTCCGGGTCGCGACTGAGCCAATCGAACTCCGTGCGCGCCGGCTCGAACGCGGCGTTCAGCGCGCTCGAGGTCGACATCCTGGGTGGCCTCGAAACTCGGCGCCACCACGTCGACCGCAGTGGTGCCCGAAAGGACGGCTCCGTCGAGGTCAGCGCCGTGCTCGAGGAGGTACTGCTGCAGGGCAAAGGACCCCATGCTGTGGCCGAGGACCACGAGCGGCAGGCCAGGGTGCTCTCGACGTGCGACCTCGCTGAGCGCGCCGAGGTCGCTGACCAGTCCGCTCCAGCCACCGGAGCCGAGGTTGCCGTAGTTGTCGGGTGAGCCGGCCGTGAGGCCGTGGCCGCGGTGGTCGTTGGCGTACACGACGTAGCCGGCCTCCGTCAGTGCCTCGCCGAGTCGCCGATAGCGGCCCGCGTGCTCGCCCATGCCATGGGCGATCTGCACGATCGCCTTGGCCGGTCCGTCTGGCGACCAGCGGTAGGCATGGATATCCGTCCCGTCCGCGGCGGTGAAGGTGAGCGTGCTCTCGTCCATGCGCCGATGCTCGCGTATCACCGAGCCGTAGGACGCCGTCCGGCCCGGGAGATGGGGAGCTGGGCGGGATCTCTGCCAGATGCCGATCTGGGCGCCATTTCTGCCAGGTGCTGGCAGGATTGGCGCCCAGTTGATGAATGCGAAGGATGCGCCCGCGGTCGAGCTGGTCCCTGTGCCGCAAGCGGGACGACGCTTCGTGACCACCTCCAGCGTCCACCTGGGCGACGTCGACCCGATGGGCCGCGTCCGGCTCGATGCGGTTGCCCGGTTCCTCCAGAACGTCGCCGCCGACGACGTCGCCGACAGCGGGCTCGACGGCGCCGCCACCGCATGGGTCGTCAGGCGCGCGCTCATCGACGTGCTGCAGGCACCGGTCCTCGGCGAGCGACTCACGCTGACGACGTTCTGTTCGGCGACCGGGCGGGCGTGGGCCGAGCGGCGCACGTCGATCGCCGGAGCTTCAGGTGGCCACGTCGAGGCGGTGAGCCTGTGGATCTACGTCAACGCGACGACCGGTCGACCCGCTGCACTGACCAGCGCGTTCCACGAGATCTACGGATCGGCCGCCGGCGGCCGCCAGGTGTCGACTCGGTTGCAGCTGAACGGACCACCGGCGACGGCGATCGCCTGCCCCTGGCAGGTGCGGGCCGTCGATCTCGACGTGCTGGGTCATGTCAACAACGCCAGCCAGTGGCCGATCGTCGAGGAGCTGGTGGTCGATCTCGCCGACCGCACCGGCGTTGGTGAGCTCGAGTTTCTCCGACCCGTTGACCGTGGTGGTGACGTGCAGCTCCACGTCACTGGCGGCAGCGATGCGTGGCTGGTGGTCGATGGCGTCGTGCACTCAGCAGCCCGCTGGACGCCGCGAACCGCCGAGCCCCTTCGGGCGTAGAGCCTGACGATGGAACTGATCCGCACCGTCGACGGCATCGAGCTACCGGCACAGGGCGAGTGGGCGATCCTGCCCCACCGCACCGGTAGTCGTGCGGCGCGCACGGAGTGCCGGGTCGCAGGCTCGCTCTCCGTTGGCGTACGCGCCGAGGACGTGCGCCTCCTCCTTTCCATCGACACGATGGAGAACACGACACTGATCGACGCCTGCGTGGCACGAGCCGATGACCTCGGGAACTGGCTCTTCGCTGGCACGGCGTCACGTGATGGCGTGCGCCGGACCGTTGACGTGCCGGTCGCCTATCACGGCGTGTTCCGTCGCAACGGGCACACGTCGGTGTGGCTGACCGTGGACGCGCGAGGGGCGGCGATCGGGCGCACTGTCCTGCGCCAGCTCGTCGTCGATGTCAGCGCAACGTGGCCAGCTGCGTTGCGAGCCGCCTGAGGCGCCCGCTCTACCAGCGCACGGGCAGTCGATCGGGCTTGCGGAACACGAGGCCGGTTGGCGGCGGTGCGCCGTCGTCCAGCTGCACGCCCGGCAAGCGAGTGAGCACGGCGCCCAGCGCGACCGTCGCCTCGAGCCGGGCGAGATCCATGCCGAGACAGACGTGGGGACCCGTGGCGAACGCCAGCTGCCGGCGCAGGTTCGGGCGGCGCAGGTCGAAGCGGTCCGGATCCGGGAACTCCGCCGGGTCACGGTTGGCCCCGGCGAGCGAGACGACGACCAGGTCGCCGGCACGGATGCGTCCACCGGCCAGCTCGACGTCACGAGTCGCGTAGCGGTCCACCACCGCCGCCGCCGGCTCCAGGCGCAGCGACTCCTCGACGGCCAGACCAGCAAGGGCTGGATCGGCGATCACCTCGTCACGGACGGCGGCGTCGATCAGGACATGGCGCACGGCGTTGAGGATCAGCCCCTCGGTCGTCTCGATCCCGCCGAACAGCAGTACCGCCGCGTTGGAGATCGCCGCCGAGTCGGGCAGCAACGGCGTGAGCTCCACCCGCAGCGCGGCCATGGCCGTCGCGCCGCGGTCGGTGACCGCGCGGCCGGCGGCGACGCCAGCGACCGAGTCGACGATGTCGCGGTACCAGCCGAGCAGACGCCGGATCAGCTCGTCGTCTTGCTCGTCGAGGCCGAGCGCGGCGGCCATCGCCGCAGCCGCGAGTGGACCGGCCAGCTCGGCGCGCAGCTCCGCTCGCCCTGGCTCCCCCTCGATGCGCTCGAGCAACCCGTCGGTCGCGACATGGATCGTCGGCCCGAGGTCCGCCTCGACCCGACGTCGCCGGTAGGCAGCGACGAACGGCGCCCGATGTCGGCTGTGTTCGTCGCCGTCCGTCGACAGCATGCTGCGCCCGACGACCTGCGCCGTGGAGAACCGTGGGTCATCGACCGTGAACGCGTCCGGATCCTGCAGCACGGCGACGGCGGCGGCGCGGCTGGTCACCATCCATCCGTTCAGCGCCGGCACGAAGGCGACCGGCGCCGATGCGCGCAGCCGCGCCAGGTGCGGATGCGGGTCTGCGGTCAGGTCATCGATCGACGGCATCGGAGTGTCTTTGTGAGGGGAAGCCCCCGTCGAAACACTCGGATGACATCAAACACTCGGATGCGTCAGGGCTGGGTCAGCGCGGTGAGGCGATCGCGTACGTCCGTGCGGGCGAGGCGGGCCTTGGTGGTGGCGTGGACCTGGCGGGCGACGTCGGGCATCACGGACGGGTCGAGGGAGTCGGTACCCATCGCAGCGATGTCCGCTGCCGACGGCTGGAAGGCGATGACCGGGATCTCCCGGCGCCGCAGGCTGGCCACCTCACGGGCCAGGGAGAGCCGCACGATCTGGCGCATCGGCATGCTCGGACCGATCCGCACGGCGCCGCGCGCCGCTGACATCGGGACGCTGATCAGCACGAGGTCCGGGCGCTCCGGGATCACGACGTCGGCGTTCGTCGTGGAGTGCACGCCGCCGTCGACGTATCGCATGCCACCGATCGTCGGCGGCTCGAAGTACGCCGGGATGGCGCACGAGGCTTGCGTCGCTTCGGCCACGGTCGCCGATGGTTCACCCTCGCGGCCGAACACGACGCGCCGCCCCGTATCGAGTTGCACGGCGACGATCCAGAGCGGGTCGGCCGGCCACCGATCGCCGAACAGCGCCTGCAGCGGCACGGCGATGTGGTCGGTGGGCTCCTGCCCAGCCGGCATGACGGCGGCGGCGAGCGAGCCGAGGCGCGTCGCCCACGGCTCCCGCATCGCCTGGCGCAACCGGGCAGGCGACGCCATCGTGCCGGGAGGACCACTGCGCCCCTTGACACGAGGCCGTGGTCCGGCGGGCAACCCCCCTCGACGCACCACCTCCGCTCCCGCCGGCGACAGCGGTTCGCGAACGGCGCGGCGAAAGAGATCGACGGCGGGCATGCCAGCTCGCAGCATCGACGCCACGATCGAACCGGCCGACGTGCCGACGATGACGTCGGCGCGGCGGGCATCCCAGTTCAGCTCGTCGGAGATCGCCGCCAGCACGCCGGCGTGGAAGGCGTGACCAACGTTGCCGCCAGCGCCCAGGATGACAGCGACCTTCGGGGCGACCATGACGCCAAGTGTGCCCGACCACGGCCTGGCGACACACGGCTGCGAGACTGCGTGCGGAGGTCGGGGCGATGACGACGAACTGGGGCGATGGCGACCAACCACGACTGCTGATCGCCATCGTGGCGTATCAGGGCGTGCTGGCGGACGAGACCGACGCCTTTCGCGATGTCCTCCAGTTGCTGCCTGGAGCGCGTGTCGTGATCGCCGGGGCCGAGCGCGGGATCGTCGCCGGGCCCGGCGGCGCCCAGGAGGTGGAGGCCACCTTCGACGAGCTCGATCGCGCCGAGGTCGTCGTCGTGCCGGGCGGTCTCGGTGCCCATCGGCATCCTGAGATCGCGGTGTGGCTGCGGCGCATCAAGCCGCGCTTCGTGCTCGCCAGCTCGACTGGTTCGGCACTACTCGCTGCCTCAGGGCTCCTGAAGGGCCGTACCGCCGTGACACATTGGCTGGCCGGCCCACTGCTCGAGCTCCACGGCGTCACGGTCTCCAAGGCCCGGCTGGAAGTCGACGAGCCCTACGTCACCTGCTCGGGGCTGTCGAGCGCCTTCGACGCTGCGTTCGTGGTCGCCAAGGCCATCGGAGGGCCTTCGCTCGTGCGGGAGATCCGAGAGGAGCTGCACCTCACGGGGGCCCCACCACGCAAGGCCGACCCGCAGCAGCCGACGCGAGAGCGCCGTTCGACCGCACCACCGCCGTCCATGATCGAAGTCGAACTGGAACAGCACAAGCCACGTCGAAGGTAGAGGCCACGACCGTCGGCGTGACACGTGACCACCCGCAAGGCCGGCCCGCTGGTCCATGGCATCATCCCTGCAGTGGGCGCGTCCACATCAGACTCCGTGTGGGCCAGCAACGTCGTGCTGGGCGATGGCGAGACGGTCCACATCCGCCCGATCCGTCCTGACGACGCATCCGCACTCGCGGCGTTCCACCACCGCCAATCGGCCGAGAGCATCTATCGCCGTTACTTCACACCGAAGCCAGACCTCTCCCCGGCCGAGCTCGAACGGTTCACCAACGTCGATCTCGTCGGGCGTGCCGCACTCGTCGTCGAGCGCTACGACGAGCTGATCGCCTGGGCCAGCTACGAGCGCTGGAGCGGCCGCGACGACGCCGAGGCCGCCTTCATGGTCGACGACCATCACCAGGGCAAGGGCATCGCCACCCTGCTCCTCGAGCATCTCGCGGCGATCGCCCGCAGCAACGGCATCCATCGCTTCACCGCCGAGGTGCTGGCCGACAACCGACCCATGCTGGCGGTGTTCAGCCGCGCCGGTTGGCCCGTCGAGCGGCACTTCGAGAGCGGTGTGATCGACCTCGACTTCCCGCTCGTCCAGACCGAGGAGTACCTCGACTCGATGGACCGCCGCGACCAGCGGGCGGATTCACGAGCGATGGCCCGCCTCCTGCTGCCCCGATCGATCGCCGTCGTCGGTGCGACTGACCGCGCTGGTTCGGTCGGTGAGGCGCTCTGGCGACACGTCTCGACGAGCGCGACCGGTCCGATCTACGCCGTCAACCCGAACCACCAACGCATCGGCGACCAGCGGTCGTGGCCCTCGGTGCGGTCGATCCCCGCCGACGTCTCGCTGGCGGTGGTCGCCGTGCCTGCCGCCGTGCTCGAGTCGGTGATCGACGACTGCATCGAATCGCGGGTGCGTGGCGCGGTCGTCATCACCGCAGTCGACGACACCGAGGTCGACCTTCCGTCGCTGATCGACCGATCCCGGCGCTACGGCATGCGCATCATCGGGCCCGGCAGCATGGGAGTGGCGGCATCGCGCCCGTCGATCGGTCTGCAGGGCTCGCTCGTGCCCACCGTCCTGCCGCCCGGTCCAGTGGCGATCTCGATGCAATCGGGTTCGCTGGGCGCCTCGGTGTTGCGGCTGGCCGAGGAGCTCGGGATCGGGCTGTCGTGGTTCGTGTCGCTGGGGGACAAGGGCGACGTCTCGGGCAACGACCTGCTGCAGTTCTGGGAGGACGACGAGACGACTCGGGTCATCGCCATGTACACCGAGACGTTCGGCAACCCGCGCAAGTTCGCCCGCATCGCCCGCCGGGTGTCACGGCAGCGTCCCATCGTCGCGGTGCGTACCGGCGCGGCCGCCGTCGGGCCGACCGGTGGCGCTCTGTACCAGCAGGCGGGCTTGATCGAGGTACCGACCGTGGCTGCGCTCCTCGATACGGCGCGCATCCTGTCGACGCAGCCGGTGCTGTACGGCCCGCGGGTGGCCGTGCTGTCCAACGCGCGCAGTCCCGAGAGGCTCACGCGAGCCGCACTGACGACGGCGGGCCTCGAGCCGGTCGACCCTCCCGTCGCACTGGACTGGCGCGCGACGAGCGCGGACTTCGATGCAGCCTTGCGGGCGGCCGTCGATGCACCCGAGGTCGACGGCATCATCGTTGTGCACGCTCCCCCGTTGGCCGACGTGTTCGAGCCACCCGTCGACGAGATCGAGGCGGCAACCGGCGGCGCGACCAAGCCCGTCGTCGCTGTCCTGATGGGCGGTCGCAACGGGCCGCTCCGATCGGGGTCGACGGTTCCGGCGTTCGCCTTCCCTGAACCAGCCGCAGCTGCGCTCGGTCGTGTGTGGGCCTATGGACGATGGCTGCAGATGGAGGCGGCGGCCCCGCCGTTCGATGTCGCCGATATCGATCGACCGCGGGCGGCGGACGTGATCGCCGCCGCCCTCACCCGTTGTGAAGTGACCGAGGACGGACAGCTCCTCTCCACGCTCGGTATCGCCGAGGCAGCCGACGTGCTCGGTGCGTATGGCATCGCCGTGCCGCCGTCGCGTGGGGCCGTCGTCGCCGAGGCGGTGAAGGCTGCAGACGACGTCGGCTACCCCGTCGCCGTCAAGGCCGCCCGCCGGCACCTCGGACGATCTGTGCTGGCTGGCGTCGCCCTCGACCTCTCCGACGGTGACGACGTCTTCGACTCCGTTGCCGTGATGCATGCCGCGCTCGGCGCTGACGCCGACGAGGTCGTCGTGCAGGCGATGATCCCGCCTGGGCTCGACCTACGCATGCGCAGCACGGTCGACGAGCGGGTCGGCCCGCTGGTCGCCGTCGGACTCGGTGGCGCGACCGCCGACCTGCTGATCGATGAGTCGTCACGGTTGGCGCCGCTGTCGCCGGCCGGCGGCGGCGGCCCTTCTCGCCGGCTCGCGGGCCGGGCCGGCGCTGGAGGCCGCCGCGCTGCCGACCGACGCCGTTGTCGACACGCTGCTGCGCCTCGCCCAGCTCGTGTCCGATCATCCCGAGGTGGTGTTCGCGGATCTCAACCCGATCGTGGTGTCGGCCGACCGGGCGTGGGTGACCGATGCGACGATCGCCGTGGCGCCGGCGCGAGTGGACCCCGGTCAGCTGAGGCGCCTCGAGTAGCCAGCCCTGGGGGTCAACACCTCGCCACGTGCGAGTGAGCGAGCGCCAGCGAGCGAGCGGCCAGCTGCGGCCTGCGTGGCCGGGGAACGCAATTAGCGAAACAGGTCCTTCTCGGCGTCCCGCACGACGCTCGCCATCGATGCGGATTCGTCCCGCTGCCACGGGTAGCCACGCACGACGGCGACCGGGATGCGACTCGTGTTGCCCTTGATCAACTCGGCTGCCGCGGCCAGCTCATCGACGACACACAGCTCCTGCACGCGGAACTCGTGACCGTGGGGGTCGGTCTCGCCGATGTAGGAGCGCAGTGGAGCGATGCCGGCGATGCCGATCGCGACGTCGGTCTGCCCTTCCCTCCACGGCCGGCCGAACGTGTCGCTGATGACCACGCCCACGTCGGCGCCGAGGTCACGGAAGCGCTGGCGGAGCCGGCGGGCCGAGGCGTCCGGGTCCAGTGGCAGCAGCACCGCCCGGCCCGCCGCGCCGCTCGAGCTCTCGTCGACGCCGCTGTTGGCGCACACGAACCCGTGTCGGGTCTCGGTGATCAGCACCGGCCCGACCATCCGCACGATGCGTCTCGACTCGGCAAGCACGAGCTCGACGACCCGCGCGTCCTTGTCCCATCGCGCCGCCCACTCGACGGCGAATTCGGACGGCGTGACGTCGGCCAGCTCGACCGTCCTGCCCTCGACCTTGGAGACGATCTTCGAGGTCACCACGACGACGTCGTCGTCGGCGAGCTCCGTGGCATCGCTGATCAGCGCACCGAGGTCGGCGCCGGCCTCGATCTCGGGCAAGCCTTCGACGCCGACGATCTGGATCACGGCGGAAGGCTGACGAGGAAGGATCGCAGTGCCTCGTTGACCGGCTCGGGGTGCGTGAGGTTGGCGGCATGCGCGCCCGGCACCTTCACGACGGGCCCCGCTCCTGAGAGGCCGTCGGCGAGCTGCTCGGCATCCTCCATCGAGATTGACGTGTCGTCGGTGCCGTGCACCACGATCGCCGGGCAGGTGATCTCGGCGAGGCGATCGGTCACGTCGTCGCGTCCGAACAGGCACGCTGTCGGTTCGCGCATCAGCTCCTTCGGCCGAGCCTGCCACTTGGCGATCCACCGCTGGTTCTCTTCCGGGTGGGCGATGATGATGTCGGCGACGGCATTGACGAGGTCGTCGACCGGACCGACGTCGAGCCAGATGTCGGCCATCTGCTGGTACTGCTCGAGCTTCTCGGGATCCTCGGTCGTCGACGACGTGTCGAGAAGGATCAGCGCTCGGACGCGCTCGGGAGCGAGCAGCGTGGCGCGCAGCGAGAGGAACCCGCCCTGGCTCATGCCGCCGACGACGGCCCGGTCGATGTCCAGGTGGTCCATCAGACCGAGCAGGTCTTGTGCCGAGTCCCAGTACGTGAACGGCTGCGAGTCGAACTCCGTCTGCCCGTAGCCGCGCTCGTCCCAGGTGATGACGCGATGGTCCTCGGAGAGCGCTTCGACCTGCGCGTCGAACATCGTCTGGTCCATCAGGAAGCCGTGGGCCAGGATGACGGGAGGGCCGTCACCGCCGCTGTCCCGGTAGTAGATCCGCTGACCGTTGACCTCGGCGTACGGCATGCGGCGCACAGTAGATCAGTCGGCCAACATGGCCGTCATGGTCAGCGAGCTGTTCGATCCATCGGCGTGGCGATCCGTCGACGAGTTCGAATTCACCGACATCACGTACCACCGAGCCGTGGACCAGGGGACGGTGCGCGTCGCCTTCAACCGGCCCGAGGTGCGCAACGCGTTTCGACCGCACACGGTCGACGAACTGTACACCGCCCTCGATCACGCCCGAATGTCGACGGACGTCGGCTGCGTGCTCTTGACGGGCAACGGACCGTCGCCGCGCGACGGCGGGTGGGCGTTCTGCTCGGGAGGCGACCAGCGCATCCGAGGCACAGACGGCTACAAGTACGCGGTCGCCGAGGGTGCCGAGTCGATCGAGCCCGGACGGGCCGGGCGCCTGCACATCCTCGAGGTGCAGCGGCTGATTCGCTTCATGCCGAAGGTCGTGATCTGCGTCGTGCCCGGCTGGGCGGCCGGAGGCGGCCACAGCCTGCACGTCGTGTGCGATCTCACACTGGCGAGCGCCGAGCACGCCCGCTTCAAGCAGACGGATGCCGACGGTGGCGTCGTTCGACGGTGGGTACGGGTCGGCCTACCTGGCCCGCCAGATCGGGCAGAAGTTCGCCCGTGAGATCTTCTTCCTCGGGCGCGAGTACTCCGCCGCCGACTATCACCGGATGGGTGCCGTCAACGCCGTCGTGCCGCACGCCGAGCTCGAGGTGACGGCGCTGGAGTGGGCGGCGGAGATCAATGCCAAGAGCCCGACCGCGCAGCGGATGCTGAAGTACGCCTTCAACCTCGTCGACGACGGACTCGTCGGGCAGCAGCTGTTCGCCGGTGAGGCGACCCGGCTCGCCTACGGGACCGCCGAGGCGGCCGAGGGCCGGGATGCGTTCCTCGAGAAGCGGCCGCCGGACTGGTCCGGCGTGCCGTACCACTTCTGACATGGCTGAGCCCAGAGCGACGGCCGTGATGCTGCTCTCGTGCCCCGACCAGCACGGGTTGGTGGCGGCTGTTGCGAACTTCGTCGTGGAGCACGATGGGAACATCGTCGACGCCGATCAGCACCTCGATGTCACCGGTGGCCAGGCGGTGTTCTTCCAACGCGTCGAGTTCGAGCTCGATGGCTTCGGGCTGGCCGCGCGATGAGATCGAGCCGGCGTTCGCGCCGGTCGCCGCACGATTCGGGATGCGCGTCGATGTGCGCTTCACGGACCAGTTGGTCCCGACGGCGATCCTCGCCTCCCGCCAGCCGCACTGCCTCGCCGACCTGCTCGTGCGGTGGGCGTCGGAGGGGTTGCCGTGCGATCTGCGCGTGGTGATCTCCAACCATCCCGACCATGCGGTGTTGTGTGCGGCGGTCGGCGTGCCGTACCTGCACCTGCCGGTGACCGACGACGGCGAGCAGGAGGCGCGGGTGCTCGAGGCGCTGGATGGACACGGCGTCGAGCTGGTCGTGCTGGCGCGGTACATGCGGATCCTGTCGCCGCGGGCGATCGGCGCGTACCCGAACCGGATCATCAACATCCACCACTCGTTCCTGCCGGCGTTCGCTGGTGCCAACCCGTACCGGCAGGCCCACGACCGTGGCGTCAAGCTGATCGGGGCGACCGCTCACTACGCCACCGACGAGCTGGACGAAGGGCCGATCATCGACCAGGAGACGACCCGGGTCAGCCACCGTGACGACGTGGAGCAGATGACGAGAGCCGGGCGAGACCTCGAGACACGGGTGCTGGCGAGAGCGGTCCGCGCCCACCTCGACCACCGCATCCTCGTCTACGGCCGCAAAACGGTCGTGTTCTGACTTGATCCGACAGACCGGCTTCGTCAGCGACTTGGCTGAACGGTCCACCAGAAAGCTGACGCGAGCGCCCCGGGAGGGCGTTGCGTCAGACGCGAAGGCCCAAGGCCCGACTGATCACGAGGCGCTGCACCTCGCTCGTGCCCTCACCGATCTCGAGGATCTTGGCGTCGCGATAGTGGCGGGACACGGGTGTCTCATCCATGAAGCCGTAGCCACCGAACACCTGCGTCGCCGAGCGGGTCGCAGCGATCGCCGCTTCCGTGGCGAACAGCTTGGCAACGGCGGCCTCCCGCTTGAACGGGCGCCCGGTGTCCCGCAACCAGGCCGCGTGGTACACGAGCTCGCGCGACGCAGCGAGCGCCACGTCCATGTCGGCGCAGCGGAACGCCACCCCCTGGTTGGACCCGATCGGCCGCCCGAACGTCTGGCGTTCGTTGGCGTACGCGACGGAGTCGTCGAGGCACCGCTGGATGACGCCGACGGCCAGGGCGGCGATGGCCACGCGGCCCTCGTCCAGGATCTCCAGGAACTGGGCGAAGCCCCGCCCCGCGGGCCGAGCAGGTGGTCCTCCGGAACCCGGCACTCGACGAACGTCAGCCCGTGCGTGTCCGAGGCGTGCCAGCCCATCTTGCGGTACGGCGGCTGGACTTCCATGCCTGGCGTCCCGGCCGGGACCACGATCGTCGAGATCTCCCCCGGTCCAGTCAGCGCCGTCACGGTGATGATCGACGTGATCGGCGTCCCCGAGTTCGTGATGAACGACTTCTCGCCGTCGATCACCCACTCGCCCGTCGACTCGTCGAGCTCGGCCCGGGTTCGTGTCCCGCCGGCGTCACTCCCGGCGTCCGGCTCGGTGAGCCCGAACCCCCCGAGCGCGCGGCCGGCGCAAAGATCGGGCAACCAACGCTCCTGCTGCTCGGGCGTACCGAACTTGTGGATCGGGTTGGCGCCGAGACCGACACCGGCCTCCAGCGTGATCGCCACCGATTGGTCGGCCCGCGCCAGTTCCTCGATGGCCACGCACAGCCCGGTGAGGTCACCACCGCCCCCGTATGGCGCCGGGAACGGGATGCCGAACAGCCCGAGCTCCCCCATCGCCAGCACGACGTCGACGGGGAACGTGTGGTCGCGATCCCACTCCTCGGCGTGCGGCTCGATCTCGGCGGCGACGAACTCGCGCACCACCTTGCGCAACGCTTCGTGTTCCTCGGTCAGCTCAGGATGCATCTCACGTCCCCTCGAGCACCGGCCGGGCTCGCCGCCGGCGGCGTGTCGGGCCTGCCCGCGAAGGTTCCCACTTGAACCAGCGCCGCGCAACGAGCGCGCCGAGCACACCCCACGCCGCAACGATGGCCAGTCGGCCGGGATCGAAGGCGGGCGGCTCGACGGCCGGGTTGAGCGTGTCCTGGAAGGCCTGCGCGAACGGCTTCAACGGCAGGATGTCGCCGAGCGTGTCCAGCCACGGCGGCGGTTCCTGCAACGCGACGAACACGTCGGAGATGAAGGCCATCGGCAGGATGATCACGTTGGCCACGGCCGATGCGCTGGCTGCCGTCTGGCAGAGCCCGGCCACCGCCATGCCCATGGCCGCGAAGCTGACGACTCCGACCACGAACGTCACGAGCAGCGCCGGGATCTTGGCCGCCTCCAGCTCCACGCCGTACGCGACGACGCCGAGGCCGAACATGATCACCACGCCGGCGGCGGCAACGACGAACGTCGTGCACATGGTTCCGGCGAGGTACACCCACGTCTGCAGTGGTGTCCCCCGCCACCGCTTGAGGACACCCTCGTCGCGACGGATCGGCACCACGTTGGCGAGGTTCGTGAACGTCGCCGAGACGGCGGTGAACGCGGCGAGACCGGCGACGTAGAACTGCCCGAACGTCCACGTTCCTGCCTCGGTCTCCAGATCAGCGTCGCCGAAGAGCGCGTTGAACAGCACCAGCATGATCACCGGCAGCAGCACCGTGAAGAAGAGCGCGACGGGCGTGCGCATGAACGTGAGCAGCTGGTAGCGCACCTGGCGGAGGATCATCGCCGGCGCGCTCGGGAAGCCCTCGCTCACTGCGCCACCCCCGACGCTGTCACCGAGCGAGAGGAACACGTCCTCCAGCGACGGTCGCTCGACGGCGAATCCTTCGAGTTCCACGCCGCGCCCGAGGGCCCAGCCGGTGAGCGCGTTGACGTCGACCGTCGGGGTGGTGGTCGTGAACTCCACGCGGTCGCCGACCATCGCCGCGTCGGCCGGTACGACACCCGCCAGGTCGACGAGCGACACACCGGGCGGCAAGTCGAAACCCACTCGAGTGCCGCCTCCACCCATCAGTGACTGCGGGCTGCCCTCAGCGACCAGCTTGCCGGCGACGAGGACGCCGACTCGATCGGCCAGGTGCTCGGCCTCGTCGAGGTAGTGCGTCGTCAGCAGGACCGTCGTGCCGCCGGAGCACAGCTGGCGGATCAGCGCCCAGGCGTTCCGGCGCGCCGCCGGATCGAAGCCCGTCGTCGGCTCGTCGAGGAACAGGAGGTCGGGGTTGCCGACGATCCCCAGCGCGAGGTCGAGCCGCCGGCGCTGCCCGCCGGACAGCGCCCCGACCCGGCGGTCGGCCTGCGGACCGAGACCGACCAGATCGATGACCTCGCCGGCCGGGCGCCGCCGGCGGTAGCACGAGCCGTACACCTCGACGGCCTCGGCGACCCGCAGCTCGTCCTCGACGCCGGCGGTCTGCAGGACGATGCCGATGCGGTCGCGGAACTCCCGGCCCGCCCGTCCGGGGTCGTGGCCGAGCACCGTGACCTCGCCGCCCGTCCGGCTGCGATGACCTTCGAGGATCTCCACGGTCGTCGACTTTCCGGCGCCGTTGTGCCCGAGCAGGGCGTAGACCTCACCCTCGCCCACTTCGAACGACACGCCGTCCACCGCCCGGACGTCGCCGTAGTGCTTCTGCAGGTCGCGGACCGTGATCGCCGCCATTGCCCGGTCGAAGCTATCGACGCGCCGAAGAGATGGGAAGCCCCGTGTCGTTGCGCATCTGCTCGGCGGCGGGCGTGAAGTACGCCAGCAACTCCTCACCCACCGCGGCGCGGTCAGCCGGCGCCAGCTCGGCCGTGGCAACGTCGATGGCGGCGCTCATGTGGGCCAGCCAGGCGTCGCGCTCCTCCCGCCCGATCCGGAACGGCAGATGGCGCATCCGCAACCTGGGATGGCCGCGCTCCTCGGAGTACGTCATCGGACCGCCCCAGTACTGGATCAGGAAGAGCGTCAAACGTTGGCGTGCGCCGCGCAGATCGGGCGCCTCCGGGTACAAGCGCACGAGCAGCGGGTCGTCCGCCACGCCCTCGTAGAACGCGTCGACGAGGCGCGTGGAAGAACTCACTGCCGCCGACGCGTTCGTACATGTTCGCGCCCTCGCTCACCGGCGGTCACGGTACCGTCCGGGCCGTGGCCAGCCGCTCTACCATCCTGCCGTTCGAGATCTCGGCGTACATCGCCGCTCATGCTGCGTCGCCCGATGACGTCTTGCGCGACCTGCAAGGGCGCACCGTCGAGCTCGGTCCGGCATCCCGCATGCAGGTGTCACCGGAGGAAGGTGCCCTGCTCACGCTGCTGACGCGACTGGTCGGCGCTCGCCAGGCGATCGAGCTCGGCACGTTCACGGGTTACTCCTCGACCTGCATCGCCCGCGGGCATGGCCGAGGATGGCCACCTCCTGTGCTGCGACGTCAGCGAGGAGTACACCGCCCTCGCCAAGGACACGTGGGAACGAGCCGGCCTCAGCGACCGCATCGAGCTGCGCATCGGACCTGCGCTCGACACCGTGCGCGCGCTGCCGGCGACACCGCACCTCGACCTTGCGTTCATCGACGCCGACAAGACCAACTACGCCGCGTACTACGACGAGTTGCTCCCCCGCACGCGACCAGGAGGCATGATCCTCGTCGACAACACCCTGTGGTCCGGACGAGTCGTCGACCAGGACGCCGACGACCCCGACACCGTCGCCATCCGTGCGTTCAACGACAAGGTCGCCGCCGACGACCGTGTCGACGCCGTCATCTTGCCGGTGTCCGACGGGCTGACGCTGATCCGCAAGCGCTGAACCCACCCAACCGTCGGATCGCTTCCGACGTGTCTGGGACACGATCGTCTTGACGGAGCGACAAGCGCCCCTCGAAACCACGACCGACCTCGACGGTCTGTTCCGGGCCCACTATGGGCGGCTCGTGCGCGCCCTTGGGCTCGCCTGCGGCGATGTGGAACTGGCCGCAGATGCCGTCCAGGAGGCGTTCGTACGGGCCCACGTGCGCTGGCGGCGCATCCGCCACTACGACGACCCGGTGGGCTGGATCCGGCGCGTCGCCGTCAACCTGCTGCGTGACGAGCGCCGCCGCTCCGGCCGCAAACGGCGGGCCATCGAACGCCTCGGCCGGCGATCGGACGCACAGGTCGCGCCTCCGAGCGAGCCGGACCAGCTGGACGTGTTGTTGCGCCAGCTGCCGAGCCAGCAACGCACCGCCGTTGCCCTGTACTACGTCGAGGGCCTCGACGTCAGCGAGGTAGCCGACGCGATGCAGATCGCCGAGGGCACCGTCAAGTCGCACCTGTTCGACGCGCGCCGCAAGCTGCGGGCCGTCATGGATCCGGAGAGTGGATGATGGACGACCCCTGGGACGACCGCCAGCTCGCGGCTGCGCTCCGGCGTCGCGCCGACGCCCTCGATGTCGGCGACCTCGACGCAGCGGCGACGATCGTGCGACGTCGAGCAGGACGGCAGCGGAGGGTGCGCATCGGCGCCACAGTGCTCTCGGTCGCCGTCCTCGGTGCGGCCGGCGTCGTCGCGGTCAGGAGCATCGATGGCGGGCAAGACGTCGTCCGCACGCCTGCGACGGAAACGCCGGTCGTCACCACGTCCCCGCCGGCTCCGACGACCGAGACCGTGCCGCCGACGGTCACCGTCTCGACGACAACCGTGCCCGGGACCGCGACGCCGACGTCCGTCGGCAGCGTGACGAGGAGTCCGGGCCAGGCCGGCTACGAAAGCGTGGGCGGCTCGATCACGGTGGAGCACGTCGACGACTCGGTCCACCTGCTCGGTGAGCCACAGCCGGCGGCCGGCTACTCCGTCGAGGTCGAAGATGACGGTCCAGAGCGGGTGCGCGTGCGGTTCGAGAGCGGAGAGCGCCGCAGCCGCATCACTGTCGAGCTGGTCGACGGGGCGCTGGTCCCGCAGATCGACGAGGAGTGACCCAACCTGGCGGCGCGCTGCGTCGTGTCGGGTGCATGCGTCCTCTCCTGACCAAGCTCCGTCGCCATGCCATCCCGCTCGCACTCCTCGCCGCCTCCGGCGCATTCGTGGCGGCCGGGTTGACGGTGGCCAGCGGCGGTGACGACGCGTCGACGTCCACGCTGCCGGCGCTGCCGACGGCGGGGACCGCCGCCCGCGCCACCGTCGTCACGGTGGGTGGGCCCTCGACGAGCGCCACCTCGACGAGCCTGACCTCCACGCCGACCACGGTGACGACGATCGCGACGTCCAGCTCGGCACCATCGACGAGCACCGCCGTGACGGCACCTGAGGTCACGGTCTCCACGACGCCCGAGGCGACGACGGTGACTGCTCCCGAGATGACCGGGGTGACGGCGCCGGGCGTGACGGTGACGACGATCGACGATCACGGCCACGACGACGATGACGACGGGGACGATCACGGCGGGCGCGGCCGGGGCCGGCGGTGACGACGATGGCGCGACAACGACGACGACACAGCGGCGACGACTGACGCAAGCAGCGGCCGCACGTGCGGCGAGCCGAGCGATGACAGCGACGACGACTAGCTAGACGTCAAGGAAGCGGGAGGCGGCTATGCCGGAGCCGATGGCGCCGGCAACCATCCCGATGCCCACGATCAGCAGCATCACCTGCCACTCGAACCCGTCGGTGACGACGAGCGCGGCGAAGCCGCTGTCGGGCGGGAACTCGCCCACCCCGGCGGTCCATCGGTTGTTGATCAACCACAGGCCGCCGCACGCGGCAAGTCCACCGATGAACCCTTGTACGAGCCCCTCGAGCATGAACGGGATCCGGATGAACCAGTCGGTCGCGCCGACGAGCTTCATCACCTCGATCTCACGTCTTCGGGCGAACATCGCCGTTCGGATCGTGTTCCAGATCAGCAAGATCGCGGCGAACAGCAACACGACCGACAGGATGAGCGTGTAGAGGCCGACGAAGCCCTTCAGCTCGGAGATCACGTCCAGCTGCTCGTCGGCGAGGACGATGCGCTGAACGTTGGGTAACTCACGTAATCCTTCGCGCAGCTGGCGCAACGCGTCGACGTCGGTGGCGTCGGTCGGGACCACCTTGTACTGCGTGGGGATGTTCGTCTCGTCGAGCAGCTCCAGCGTGCCGGGATCGCCAGCCAACAGGCGCTGTGCCTCGGCGAGTGAGCAGCTGGTGTCGCAGTAGGAGAAGTCGTCGATCAGCTGCGTCTGGGAGTCGAGGGCGTTCTGGATGACGCCGCGCTGCTCCTCGGTGGCGCCCGAGTTGAGGTAGACGATCATCTCCACGTCGCCCTCCCAGGCCACGAGGAGGTTGTCGAAGCCGCGCTGCATCAGCAGCGTCAGCCCGAAGATCAGCAGCGACACGGCGGACGTGATCACTGCGGCGACCGTCAGCGTCGTGTTGCGACGGAAGCTGGCCCACGTCTCGCGGAACGTGTACGTGAGGCGGGACAGCACTACTCGTAAACCTCCGGGGGCTGCGCCCCCGAACCCCATCGCCGTCCGGTTCGCTGGCGCTCACTCGGCCGGCACGAGTGCACTTCGTTCACTCGTAGACCCCGCGCGCCTGGTCGCGCACGATGACGCCGCGGTCGAGCTGGATGACCCGCTTGCGCATGATGTTCACGATGCGCTGGTCGTGGGTCGCCATGAGCACCGTCGTGCCCGTCTGGTTGATGCGCCCCAGCAGGCGCATGATGCCCTCGCCGGTCGCCGGGTCGAGGTTCCCGGTCGGCTCGTCGGCGAGCATGATCAGCGGCCGGTTCACGAACGCTCTGGCGATCGACACGCGCTGCTGCTCGCCGCCCGAGAGCTGGTGCGGGAACCGCGCTTCCTTGCCCGCCAAGCCGACCAGATCGAGCACAGCGGGAACCTGCTGGGCGATCACGTGCTTCGGCTTGCCGATGACCTCCTGGGCGAAGCGCGATGTTCTCGAACACCGTCTTGTTCAGCAGGAGCTTGAAGTCCTGGAAGACGTTGCCGATGTTGCGCCGCAACTGCGGCACGCGACTCGACGGCATGTCGATGATGTTGCGCCCGGCGACCCAGACGGCACCTTGCTCCGGTCGGTCCTGGCGATTGAGCAGTCGCAGCAAGGTGCTCTTGCCGGAACCCGACGGGCCGACGAGGAAGACGAACTCACCCTTCGCCACGTCGAAGCTCGCGTCGCGCAGCGCGACGACGTCGTTCTGGTAGTTCTTGGTGACGTTCTCGAGCCGGATCATTGTGTCAGTTGCGTGACGAAAGCTCGTGAAGGTTACCGGCTGATCCCATCGGAGTGTCTGCAGGCATCCGAGTGTTTGGCGAGGGGATGCCCCTGTCGAAGCACTCCGATGGCGGGAAACACTCGGATGTCAGGAGTCCGGGCCGGCGCGGCGCCACCGGAGGAAGCCCTCCATGAAGCCGTCGAGGTCGCCGTCGAGCACGGCGGCGACGTTGCCGGACTCGATCTCCGTGCGCAGGTCCTTGACCATCTGGTACGGCTGCAGCACGTACGAGCGGATTTGGCTGCCCCAGCCGACCTGCGCCTGCTTGCCGGCGATGGCATCCAGCTCGGCAGCCCGCTCTTCCTCGGCCTTGGCCGCCACCATCGCCTTCAGGCGGGTCATCGCCTTCTCCCGGTTCTGCAGCTGGCTGCGCTCCTCCTGGGAGCTGGCGACCAGGCCGGAGGGCTCGTGGATCAGGCGCACCGCCGACGACGTCTTGTTGACGTGCTGGCCCCCAGCGCCGGACGCGCGGAAGACCTCCATGCGGATGTCGGCGTCATTGAGCTCGACGTCCGGGGCGACCATCACCGGCCAGACCTGCACGGCCGCGAAGCTGGTCTGGCGGCGCCCCTGGTTGTCGAACGGACTGATCCGCACGAGTCGGTGCGTGCCCCGTTCGCTGGTCATCAGGCCGTAGGCGTAGCGGCCACTGAGCGTGAACTCAGCCGACAGGATCCCCGCCTCGGTCCCCTCCGAGACCGCGTCGACTCCGAACTTGAAGCCGCGCCGCTCCGCCCAGCGCTCGTACATGCGCAAAAGCATCTCGCTCCAGTCCTGGGCATCGACGCCGCCGTCCTTGGCGTTGATCTGCACGATGGCGTCGGCCCCGTCGTGGTCGCCGGTGAAGAGGCTGCGGAGGTCGAGCTGGTCGAGGCGCCGACCGACGTCTTCGAGCCCTGCCGCGATCTCGTCCTCCTGGGATTCGTCGCCCTCCTCACGGGCCAGCTCGTGGAGGACCTCGACGTACTCGAGCGCCGACGCCAACGATTCGTAGTTCGCCAGGTCGTCGCGGGCGTTGGCGTACTCGGCGGTGAGCGTCTTGGCCCGGTCGGCGTCGTCCCACAGGTCGGGCTGCGCGACCTCGACCTCGAGCTCGCTCAGTCGGCTGCGTAGCTCGCCGACTCGCAGGTACGTCTCAGCCTCGTCGAGGCGGCGCCGCAGTTCGCGCAGATCGTCGGTGAAGTCGCGCATCGACGCTCAGGAAGCGCCGTGACACATCTTGAACTTCTTGCCCGACCCGCACGGGCACGGCGCGTTGCGGGGGGTTTCGACCACTCGTCCTTCACGACCGTCTCCTGCTTGGCGGGACGAGCAGACCCGCCGGTGGTCGCCTGCCGGCCGGGCGCACGTGTCGCGGTCTGGGCCGTCGCCCGCGCTGGCGCCTGCCGGACGGCCGTCGGTGCAGCGGGCACCGGCGCAACAGGCTCGGCGGTCGGCTCTGCCACGGTCGTGGCAGCACGCTGGAAGCCGGTGGGCTCGTCCTCGGCCGACGTCTCGGTGACATTCTGCACGGGTGCAGCCGGCGCCGGCTCGTTGCGAACGACCTGGACGTGCATCACGTAGCGCACGAAGTCCTGGGCGATCCCCTTCATCATCGCCCCGAACATCTCGTAGCCCTCGCGCTGCCACTCGGTCAGCGGGTCCTTCTGCCCCATGGCCCGGAGGTTGATGCCCTCCTTGAGGTAGTCCATCTCCTCGAGGTGCTCACGCCAGCGCTGGTCGATGATGCGCAACATCACCTGGCGCTCGACCTCGCGCATCACCTTCTCGGTCAGCTCTGCCTCGCGCTGCTCGTAGTACTTCATGGCATCCGCCATGACGACGTCGTACATCTGGTCCGTGTTGCGGCACTCCGCGAGGTGGTCCTCATCGATCGAGTTCGGCCAGAACGTCTTCAGCTCCTTGGCCAGACCGTCGAGGTCCCATTCGTCGTCGGCGGCGCTGGCGCAGTGCGTCTCGAGCAGCGCGTTGACCGCCTCCGAGAGGTAGTCCATGGCCGCGGACTTGAGGTCGACGCCCTCGAGGATCTGGTCACGGCGCGCATAGATGACCTTGCGCTGCTCGTTCATGACCTCGTCGTACTTGAGGACGTTCTTGCGGATCTCGGCGTTGCGCGTCTCGACGGTGGTCTGGGCCCGCTCGATGGCCTTGGTGACCATCTTCGCCTCGATGGCCTCGTCGTCGGGCAGCGCCTTGTTCATCACGTACGACAGCGCGCCGGTGGCGAAGAGGCGCATCAGCTCGTCGTCGAGGCTGAGGTA
Organism: uncultured Acidimicrobiia bacterium; assembly: GCA_963774125.1. Lineage (GTDB taxonomy): Bacteria > Actinomycetota > Acidimicrobiia > Acidimicrobiales > Ilumatobacteraceae > JALZMG01. The sequence continues at coordinate 92,179 of CAVZDR010000004.1, read as the reverse complement.
GAAGCGGCTCTCGCCTGGATCGCCCTGGCGGCCTGAGCGGCCACGCAGCTGGTTGTCGATGCGCCTCGACTCGTGCCGTTCGGAGCCGATCACGTAGAGGCCGCCGACCTGGCGCACCTTGTCGCCCTCCTCGCCGCACTCCTGCTTGAACAACTCGACGAGCTCCTCGTACCGGGCCATCGCCTTGGCCCGCGCCTCGCGGAAGTCCTCGGGCATCTCCTCGAGCGGAACCGGGAACTCGAAGGCGTCGACCATCGACTCGGGCGCGTGGCCCTCCTTCAGCACCTCGTGGCGGGCCAGCAGCTCCGGGTTGCCACCGAGGACGATGTCGACGCCGCGCCCCGCCATGTTCGTGGCGACGGTGACGGCGTGCAGGCGACCGGCCTGGGCGACGATGAGTGCCTCACGCGTGTGCTGCTTGGCGTTGAGGACCTCGTGGGCGATGCCCCGCTGCTGCAGCTGACGGGACAGGTACTCGCTCTTCTCGACGCTCACCGTGCCGATCAGCACGGGCTGCCCATTCGCGTTGCGCTCGGCGATGTCTTCGACGACGGCGTCGAACTTGCCGATCTCACCCTTGTAGATCAGGTCTGCCTGGTCGGCGCGCACGACCGGGACGTTCGTCGGGATGGGAACGACCCCGAGCTCGTACGTGCTCATCAGCTCGGCCGCCTCCGTGGCCGCCGTGCCGGTCATGCCGGCGAGCTTGTCGTACATGCGGAAGTAGTTCTGGAGGGTGATCGTGGCGAGGGTCTGGTTCTCCTCTTTGATCTTCACCCCCTCCTTGGCCTCGACGGCTTGGTGGATGCCCTCACTCCAGCGCCGGCCTTCCAGGATGCGGCCGGTGAACTCGTCGACGATCTTCACCTCACCGTTCTGGATGATGTAGTCCTTGTCCCGCTTGTAGAGCTCCTTCGCCTTGAGCGCGACCGACATCTGGTGGACGAGGTTCTGCTGGACCTCGTCGTAGATGTTCTCGACGCCGAGCGCGGCTTCGACCTTGTCGATGCCGGCCTCCAGCGGAACGACGACGCGCTTGTCCTCCTCGACCTCGTAGTCCTCGTCACGCCTGAGGGATCGGACGATGGACGCGAAGCGGTAGTACAGCTTGGCGGCGTCGGCCACGCGGCCGGAGATGATCAGAGGCGTTCTGGCCTCGTCGATGAGGATCGAGTCGACCTCGTCGACGATCGCGTAGTTGTGGCCGCGCTGGGTCTTGTCGATGAGCTTGCCCGCCATGTTGTCGCGCAGGTAGTCGAAGCCCATCTCGTTGTTCGTGCCGTACGTGATGTCGGCGGCGTATTGCGCCCGCTTCTCCGCAGGCGACGTCTTGAAGCCAGGGATGATCAGGCCGACCTCGAGGCCGAGGAAGCGGTGGATGCTGCCCATCCACTCGGCGTCGCGACGAGCCAGGTAGTCGTTGACCGTGACGAGGTGAACGCCCTTGCCGCCAAGCGCGTTGAGGTACGCGGGGAGCGTCGAGACGAGGGTCTTGCCCTCGCCGGTCTTCATCTCGGCGACCCAGCCGAAATGCAGTGCGGCGCCGCCCATCATCTGCACGTCGAAGTGGCGTTGACCGATGACACGCCAAGCGCCCTCACGTACGACGGCGAACGCCTCGATGGCGAGATCGTCGAGATCGGCGCCGTTGGCGATGCGCTGGCGGAAATCATCCGTCTTGGCGCGTAGTTGCTCGTCGGACAGCCGCTGCAGCTCCGGCTCGAGCGAGGCGATGTCCGGCACCATGGCCTGGAGGGCCTTCAGCTTCTTGCCCTCTCCGGCGCGGAGGATGCGGTCCAAGATGCCCATGCGGCGAGCCAGCTTACCGGCTGGGTCCCGGGGCTCTCCTGCGACGCGGTGCCGCAAGAGGCAATGGCGCGAGGCAGGTGGGTGAGGCGCCGAAGCGCAGCGGAGGCGGCGAACTCGATAGGCGAGGCGAGCAACTTGCTTGCGAGCCGAGCCCGAGACTCAGTTGGGGAACGTGTTGATGCAGAAGCGCTGCGTGAGGGCGGGTTGGCGCCCAGCGCACGTATCGCCGTAGGTCTGATAGTCGGAACCAACCGGCGCGTCCTGGTAGAGGTCGTCGCAGGCCTCCATTTCGCCGTCGTAGCAGTCCTGGGCGAGCGCGTCGAGCTGCGGGTCGTCGCCCAGGCCGTCCGGCTCCTGCGTCGCAGGCGGGAGGTCTCCCGGTGCCGGATCGTCCGCGGGCAGCGTGAAGTCCGGGAGCGTCAGATCGGGAACGGTGATGTCCGGGATCGTGATGTCCGGGATCGTGATGTCCGGGATCGTGACGTCGGGAATCGTGATCTCGGGGATCGTGACGTCTGCGATCGTGAGCTCAGGGTCCGTGTCCTCCGGCGCGGCGTCGCTGCTGTCGTCGCGGAACAGGAAGAAGGCGCCGACGCCGAGCGCAGCGAGCGCGGCGACGACGATCCCGATGATGAGTCCGGTCTTCGAGCCGCCGTCCGGCGACGGCGGTGTTGGGGGCGGCGTCCATCCAGGCGGAGGTGGCGGCCCCGTGACCCCCGGAGGCGGTGGAGGCGGCGGGAGCGATTCGGACATGGCGGCACCGTAGAGCCGCGACGCGGATCAACGGGAGGTTCAGGCCACCTGGCGTGTCGCGACCGCAGGCGGCGGTGTGGCGGCGACGGCGGCAGCCACCACATCGCGCGCTCCGGCCCCCAGGAGCACGCGTGTCGCCGCCTCGAGCGTGGCGCCGGTCGTGACGACGTCGTCGATGACGAGGATCCGCAGGGCCGGCACGCTCGGACGGGCCCGGAACGATGGCCCGCGCAGCCGGCTGAACCGGTCCGATCCGGTTTGTGGGCCTGACGTCGACTCCCGCACGAGCAGGCGTCGGCACGGCACGCCGAGCTGCCGGGCGACCTGGCGGGCCACGAGCTCGGCCTGGTCGTAGCCGCGACCTGCCCGACGGGGGCGTCCGGTCGGCGCCCAGGTGACCAGATCGACGCGGCGTCCGCAACCGGCGATGCGATTGACCAGGAGCCCCGCCAAGTGCCCGGCGACGGCCCTGCGGTTGCGGTACTTGAAGCCGAGCATGACGTCCCGAGCTCGACCGGAGAACGGCACGGCCGCGAGCACTCCGGCTGGTGCGGACGGGTGGAATCGGGCGACGAGGGCGAAGCGACAGGTTCGGCAGATGGGCGAGCCGGGCTCGTCACAGCCGGCACAGCGGGTCGTCAGGAGCATGCCTCGATCATGATGAAGGGGTGTTACAGCGGGCGTGGGCGACGTGACGATCCGACTGCCGGACCCGTGCCTCGTGGTCATGGTCGGCCCGGCGGGGTCGGGCAAGTCCACGTGGGCGGCGAGCTGGTTCGATCGTTCGGCGATCGTGTCCTGGGACGACTTGCGGGCCGTCGTCGGTCAGCACCGCCATGACCTGCGGGCCAGCGCTGACGCCCTCGAGGTTCTCGAGCTGATCGTGTCGAAGCGGCTGGCCCGGCGGCTGTTGACGGTGGTCGATTCGACAGCGCTCGAGTCTTCGTTCCGCACTCGGATGCGGGCGCTCGCTGGACGCGCCGGGGTGGCGTGCCATGCCGTGCTCGTCGAGACTCCGGAGCGAGAATGCCGGGCCCGCAACCGGGCTCGACCGGAAGCGGTCCCGTCGTCGCTGATCACGACCCAGCTCCGGGCGATGACCGCCACGATCGCCGCGATCGAGGACGAGGCATTCGATGCCGTGCACCGAGCGTCGGACGATGCCGTCGTCATGGTCCCCACTGAGCTCTACGCCACCCCACTCGCCGCCAAGCAACAGTCGGAGGATCCCATGCCGTTGCGCTTCGGATTGCAGATCGGGCGCTTCACGTGGCCGGGCGGATCGGCCGAGATGGCAAGCCGCTTCGGGGCAATCGCAACGCGCGCCGAGGAGGTCGGCTTCAGCTCGATCTCCGTGATGGACCACTTCGTGCAGATCCCGAGCGTTGGCCGCGAGTGGGAGGACATGCTCGAGAGCACGGCTGCCCTCGGCTACCTGGCTGCGTCGACAACCACCTCGCCGGCTCGGGACGCTGGTCACGGGCATCACCTACCGCAACATCGCCCACGTCGCCAAGATCGTCGCCACCCTGGACGTGCTGTCCGGCGGGCGCGCGTTCTGCGGGCTCGGGACGGCCTGGTACCGGCGCGAGCACGAGCTCTACGGATGGGACTTCCCGTCGACCGCCGAGCGCTACGACCGCTTGGACGATGCGCTCCAGCTGCTGCCACTGATGTGGGGCAAGGGCACGCCTCGCTTCGACGGGCGCACCATCACGGTGCCGGCGGCCACCTGCTACCCCCGGCCGCTGCAGGACCACGTGCCGATCCTCGTCGGCGGATCGGGCGAGCAGCGGACTCTTCGGCTCGTCGCCCGCTCTGCAGACATGTGCAACCTCTTCGGCGACGCGGCAGCCGTGCGCCACAAGGTGGGTGTGCTGCGGACGCACTGCGAGCGTGGAGGACGTGATCCCGATGAGGTGACGATCACGAACCTGTCGGAAGCTGCGGTGCTCGGGGCGTCGGCTGACGCGGCGCACCGCGACGGTGCGGTGGTGGCGACCGTCGAGGAGCACATCGGGCGCTATCGGGCGTTCGCCGAGGCCGGAGTGCAGGAGGCGATCGTCGCCCTTCGACTCGACGGGACGACCGACCAGCTCGATGCGTTCGCACCGGTCATCGAGGCGTTCCGAGGATGAGCCGTCGAGCCGTCCTCGCTGCGGCTGGTGCCGCAACGGCTGCGGTGATGGGCGCAGCGTGGGTACGGCGGGTCGTGCTTCCGGCCCGTCCCGACGACGCCGGGACGGCGCGGCCGCATCGTGTGCCCGATCCCGAGCGGCGACCGTCTCCGGACGGAACCGGCGTCACCATCGCGGTCAACCGCGGCTCGGGGCCGGTGTGGTCTTCGGACCCGACCGACGAGCTACGCGACGGCCTGCCGGGAGCGCAGATCCGGCTGCTCGACGGCGATGACGACATCACCGACGTCCTCGGCGAGGGAGACCCGGTTGCCGTAGGGGCGGCAGGTGGCGACGGAACGCTGAGCGCGGCGGCGGAGGTTGCGGTGGCGCGCGACGTCGTGCTCGTCGCCGTGCCGTCTGGAACCTTCAACCACCTCGCTCGCGACCTCGGTCTCGATGACGTCTCGGACGCCATCGCCGCTGTACGGGCAGGCACGGCGATCCACATGGATCTCGGTGTCGTCGACATCGCCGGAGGTGCGACGCGCACGTTCGTCAACACGTTGACCTTCGGCGGCTACACGCAAGTCGTCGACGCCCGGGAGCGACTGCAGCCGAGGCTCGGCAAGTGGCTGGCACTGCTCGTGTCACTCGTGCGGGAGCTGCCCCGGATGGAACCGCTCGAGCTCGACCTCGATGGCCGTCGCACCGAGGTGTGGCTGGGGTGGATCGGGAACTGCGCGTACGCGCCGGACGGCTTCGGACCGTCGTGGCGCGAGCGCCTGGACGACGGGCGGCTCGACGTGCGGCTCGTGCTCGGGGGCCGCCGGTTCGCTCGCGTGCGGTTCGTCGTCGACGTGCTGACCGGACGCCTCCAGCGCTGCCCCGTGTACCGGGAGCAGCTCGTCGAGACGCTCGACGTGCGGTCGATGAGCGGACCGCTGCGGCTGGCAGTCGACGGCGAGACGATCGACGGCGGCACGTCCTTCGACGTCACGAAACGCCGGCGAGCGCTGCTCGTGGCCGTGCCACCGAACTGATGCGGCCGGCCGAACCGGGTCTGGGCCTCGGAGCGACGCGAACCGGGCAACGTCACTGATGCGGCCGGCAAGGTCGCTGGATGCGCCCGCCGTGCCGAACCGGGTCTTGGCCTCTGAACGACGCGATCCGCAAGGTCACTGATGCGGCCGGCGAAGGCGCTGGAGCGCCCGCATCAGCACAGCTTGGGTTGCAGCTCCTCCTCCCAGAACGCGCAGAACCCCTCTTGGTCCGGGCCGATCTGGTGGAAGTAGATGTGGTCGATGCCAGCGTCGATCATCTTCTGGACGTTCTCCAGGACCGGGCCGGCATCCGGACCGCACGGAACGGACTCGGCGACCATCTCCGGCGTGACGTTCTGCGCCGCCTGCTCGAAGAGCGCCGGCGTCGACAGGTCCTGGCTGAGCTGGCCGGGCACGCCCGTGTTGGGCCAGATGCGATGGGCCGTCCTGATCGCCTTCTCGCGATCGTCTGCCCAGCACAGGTTCGTCTGCGCCCAGACCGGCCCAGTGCCGCCCTTCTCTCGGAACCGATCGATGGTGTCCTTGTTGGGACCCGTGACCCACAGCCCGTCGCCGATCCTCGCCGCGAGTTCGGCCGCCACCGGGCCGAAGGCGGAGACGACGATCGGCACCGCTTGAGGCGGCGGGTCGTAGATCCGGGCGTTCTCGACGACGTAGTGCTCGCCCCGGTGGGTGATCTCCTCACCCGTCCACAGCTTGCGCACGATCTCGACGGCCTCCTCCAAACGGGACAGGCGGAGATCGGCCGGTGGCCACCGCTCGCCGAGGATGTGCTCATTGAGTGCCTCGCCGGACCCGACGCCCCACGTGAACCGACCGTCGAGCAGGTGGGCGCACGTCGCTGCCGCCTGGGCGAGGATCGCCGGGTGGATGCGGAACGTGGGGCAGGTGACCCCGATGCCGACCCCCAACCTTTCGGTCCGCTCGGCGATCGCCCCAAGGGTCGACCACACGAACGGCGAGTGGCCCTGCTCGTCGACCCACGGGTGGTAGTGGTCGGAGATCGAGACGAAGTCGAACCCGTGGGATTCGGCCAGGGCGGCGATGTCGACGAGGCGGCGAGGGGCGTGCTCCTCGCTGGAGAGGGTCATGCCGAACTGCGTCATGGACCCGCCTTACCCATGTCTGAGTGAGCGAACACGCGGTCAGGACCACGTTTTCGCTCACGCGGAGAGCTCAGTACCGGTAGTGCTCCGGCTTGAAGGGACCGCTCGGGTTGACGCCGAGGTAGCTGGCCTGTTCATCGCTGAGCATGGTGAGCTTCACGCCGAGCGCGCCGAGGTGGAGCTCGGCGACCTTCTCGTCGAGTTGCTTGGGCAGCACGTAGACGCCCGTCGGGTACCGCTCGGTGTTGGCGAAGAGCTCCATCTGGGCGATCACCTGGTTGGAGAACGAGCAGCTCATCACGAAGCTCGGGTGACCCGTCGCGCAGCCGAGGTTCACCAAGCGCCCCTCCGCCAGCACGATGACCTGGTGCCCGTCGGGGAACCGCCAGACGTCCGTGCCCGGCTTGAGCTCATCGCGGGTGGCGCCCGACCGGGCGAGGCCGGCCATGTCGATCTCGTTGTCGAAGTGGCCGATGTTGCAGACGATGGCGTTGTTCTTCATCGCCGCCATGTGCTCCGTGGTGATGATGTCGGCGTTGCCGGTGGCGCTGACGAAGATGTCAGCCGTCGCGACGACATCCTCGAGCGTCGTGACCTCGTACCCCTCCATCGCCGCCTGGAGCGCGTTGATCGGGTCGATCTCCGTCACGATCACTCGCGCACCCTGCCCGCGCAGGCTCTGGGTGCAGCCCTTGCCAACGTCCCCGTAGCCGCACACGACGGCGACCTTGCCGCCGAGCATCACGTCGGTGGCTCGGTTCAGCGCGTCGACCAAAGAGTGGCGACAGCCGTAGAGGTTGTCGAACTTCGACTTCGTGACTGAGTCGTTGACATTGATCGCCGGGAACAGGAGCTCACCGTCGGCGTGCATCTTGTACAGCCGCTTGACGCCGGTGGTCGTTTCCTCCGTGACCCCCTTGATGCCCGCGGCCATCCGCGTCCACTTCGTGGGGTCAGTGCGCAACGAGCGCTGCAGCAGCCCGAGGACGATCGCCAACTCGGCGTTGGAGGCGCCCGTCGGATCAGGGACCTCGCCGGCCTTCTCGTACTCGACGCCCTTGTGCATCAGCAGCGTTGCGTCTCCGCCGTCGTCGAGGATCATGTTCGGACCACCGGCGGTGTCGGCGTCCGGCCAGGTCATCATCTGGTCGGTGCACCACCAGTACTCCTCGAGCGTCTCACCCTTCCAGGCGAACACCGGCACGCCCTGCGGGTCCTCCGCGGTGCCTTCCCGTCCGACCACCACCGCCGCCGCGGCGTGATCCTGCGTCGAGAAGATGTTGCAGCTCGCCCAGCGCACCTCGGCACCGAGCTCGACCAGCGTCTCGATGAGCACCGCGGTCTGCACCGTCATGTGCAAGGACCCGGAGATGCGGGCGCCGGCCAGCGGCTTGGACGGGCCGAACTCGGCGCGCAGCGCACGCAATCCCGGCATCTCGTGCTCGGCAAGGAGGATCTCCTTGCGGCCGAACGGGGCCAGCGACAGGTCGGCCACGCGGAAATCGCGGCGGGCCGCGAGCGGGGAAGTGGACGTGGTCATCACTGTTTCTCCTCGAACGTTGGTCGGATGCCCTCGTTGTCGATGCGCGACTGGAGACGGGCGAGCTCCTCGTCGTCGAGCGTGCGGGCCTCGTCGATGAGCATCACCGGGATGTCGTCACGGATCTCGTAGGCGCGGCGCAGTCGAGGGTTGACGAGCAGCGCCTCGTCCTCGAGGTAGTACAGCGGGCCTTTGTCCTCGGGACAGGCGAGGATCTCCAGCAGAACAGGATCGAGGGCCATGGATGCTCCTTCGTAGGCGTCTCAGGTGCTGGCGACGAGGAGCAGCACGTCGGCGACACGGGCGTCGCACTCCTCGCGGGTCTCGGCCTCCAGGTTGAGGCGCAGCAGCGGCTCGGTGTTCGAAGGCCGCAGGTTGAACCACCACGAGCCGGCGTCGACGGTGAGGCCGTCCAGGTGGTCCTGGGCCGAGTCGGCGAACCGCTCCGCGACGAAGGCGAGCACCGCAGAAGTGTCGTCGACCTGCATGTTGATCTCACCGCTCTGGACGTACCGCTCGAACGGCTTGCGGACCACCGAGAGCGGCTGATCGGCCCGAGACAGCTCAGCCAGCGCGAGCACCGACGCGATCAGTCCGCTGTCGGCTCGATAGTTGCGGGCGAAGTAGTAGTGGGCTGAGTGCTCGCCGCCGAACACGGCGCCGGTTTCGAGCATCAGCTGCTTGATGTACGAGTGCCCGACCCGCGTGCGCACCGCGACGCCGCCGTGCTCGCCGATCACCTCGGGCACGGCCCGTGAGCAGATCAGGTTGTAGAGGATCTTCGCCCCCGGATGCTCGCGGAGCATGCTGACGGCCAACATCGCCGTCGTCGTCGAGCCCGAGACACCGGCTCCGGTCTCGTCGACCACGAAGACCCGATCGGCATCTCCGTCGAACGCCAAGCCGACGTCGAAGCCACCGGTGACGACGCGGGCCCGGACGTCACGCTGGTTGGCGGGCTGCAGCGGGTCGGCCGGGTGATTGGGGAACGTGCCGTCGAGCTCGCCGTACATCACCTCCAGTTCGATGGAGGGCAGGCGATCGAACACCGCCGGCACGACGAGTCCGCCCATGCCGTTCGCCGTGTCGGCGACCACGCGCAGCGGGCGAAGCTGATCGACGTCGACGAACGACACGACGTGGTCGACGAACGCCGGCAGGAGATCTCGTTCGGTCCGCCGGCCGCGGGCGGCGGCAGATCGAGGGCCCCCGCCTGCGAGCACGGACTCGGCGACGACCTTGATCTCCCGGAAGCCGCTGTCGATACCGACCGGACGGGCGCCGGACAGGCACAGCTTGATGCCGTTGTACTCAGCCGGGTTGTGCGAGGCCGTGAACATCGCGCCCGGGCAGTCGAGCGACCCGGCGGCGAAGTACAGGAGATCGGACGAGCCCAGGCCGAGGTCGATGACGTCGACGCCTTGCTCCAGCACGCCGTCCGTGAACGCGGCGACGAGGTCAATGCCCGACGGCCGCATGTCGCGGGCCACGAGCACCCGATCGGCCGCGGCGAAGCGGGCGAACGCGACCCCGACGGCATGGGCGACGCCCGAGTCGAGTTGATCGGGGACGACGCCACGTAGGTCGTAGGCCTTGACGATGTCGTCGAGCATGCGCGGCCAGAGGCTACTGGTCGTGGTCTCGGTCGTCCGGGGTGGTTGTTGTGACAGGCGGCGGTCGCTCGACGAAGACGGCGCCGTCGCCCGGCGGCCGGGTTGGGTCAGGAGGAGGCGGAGGCGGCTGGAAGTGGACGTCGTCGTCCGGGGGCCCTGCCGGGACGGTCGCCGGTTCGTCGAAGCGGACGTCTCCACGGACCCGCCAGAAGATCAGCAACCCGATGCCCACGAGCGTGAGTACGTAGAAGAGCAGGTCCGACGTGCTGCGGCCGTAGTGCAGGTGTACCTCCTGCTCGGTCGGCACGACGACCATCAGGTTGGGGGCGATCCGGTACGGCCCGTCAGCCCCGTCGACCTCCCAGTTCGGGAAGTAGCTGACCCTCACGACGACCGGAACGCCGGTCTGGTCGACGCGGAACGAGACGTCCTGTTCGCCCATCTCCACGTCGCTGACCTCGATCTCTGGCAGCGCGACCGGATCGATCGGTTGGCCTGGCACGACGATGTCGACCTGCTTGCCACGTGTGTCGGGTTCGTCGGCCGGCGGGTTGGGGTCCGGCACGAGGCGGTTCTGGTCGATGACGGCGTCGATGCGCTGCCACTCCTCCGGACCGTCGTCGGCGGGGATCGCCGCCCAGTCCTCGGGATTCTGGAACCAGCTCGTGCCGAGCTCGAGGTTGCGCTCGCGCTGGTCACCATCGCGGTGGTTGACGACGACGGGCTGGACGTCGAGCGGTACGACGATGTCCGAGTCCGCGACCTCGTAGATCTGCCACGGCCCACTTTCGGCGACGAGCTGCAGCTCGGGCTGCAGTTCCGCCTCCCGTTTCGCCTCGTCGGTGCGCACCATCGCGTACTTGACGCCCAGCGCCTGCAGGTGGTCCACCGCCACCGACCCGTCGTTGTTCTCGTACCGCAGCTCGCGCACCGGGTTGGAGCTCTGCTTGGAGAGGGCTGCGGTGGTCAGGAAGTGGTAGGGCGTGGTGCCCGACGCCTCGAAGAACAGGCCCTCCATCGAGGCGATGCACCCGTCGGTCCAATGCGGCAGCAGCATCAGGGCCATCGTCGTGCCGTACTGGCCGTTGTCCTCGTTGTTCTCCCACATCGCCCGGCCGCAGCCGTTCGTTGTCCCGAGCCTCGACATGGTCTGCACGACGTCGTAGTACTCGGGGTACTGGTTGCGACCCTCGTAGCCCGTGAAGTTGTACCGGGACCAGCCATCGCCCTGCGCGTCGGCGCCATCGGGACCTTTCAGGAACGGACCCCACGAGTACACGTTCTTGTCGTGGAACGTCGTGCGGCCATCTCCTGGCAGGACTTCGAACATGAAGCCCAGGACGACGAGCACGGAGAGGCCGACCGTGCCGGCGGTGACGGACCCGGCGAGCCAGCCGATCGGCTCACGGACCTGCCGGTCGCGCCACGCATTGACGATCAGGCCGGCGATCTCGACGATGCCGACCATCATCAGCAGATAGCGCAGGAAGTACAGCAGCGGCAGCAGCCGTGGGTTCCACAGCAGGCCGATGATCGGCAGGCTCTCCTGGGTGGCGTAGACGCCGGCGACGGTCAGCAGCCCGAGGATGCCGAGCGCCGCGCCGTTGACGTGCCGCCGCGCCACGCAGGCGACGAACCCGATGATGGCAAGCGTCGTGACGAGGAAGTCGAGCGGCGCGGTCAGCGGGAAGAACATGTCGTAGAACGAGTCGTCGGGCCCTTCGGGCCGGGCGCCGTACTTCATGTCGGTCATGTAGTCGTGGTTGGAGAGGAACGGCCCGATCCAGAACGCCGACAGCAGGACGACGCCCAAGCCGACCGAGATGCCGAACCAGAAGCGCTTCCATCCGTCCGTGTTGACGAGGACGATGACCAGCGCCCCAATCGCCGTGTAGATGGCGACGATCCCGTGGCACACGACGGCGAGGGCGAGCACGATGGCCGCCCAGCTGCGGAACCGCCCCGTCTGCATGCCGTGGGCGAGCAGGCCGAAGCCGAGGATCATCAGGCTGAGGGCGATCGAGAACGAGAACTCGCCGGCCATCGTCGACTTCAGGTTCCCGCCGTAGATGCTGAAGCTCTCGTCGAGGGCGAAGAGCATGCCGGCGAAGGCGAAGAGCTCCGGCATCGGGTAGCGGAAGCGAGCGAGGCGGCCGAACGCCCAACAGCAGAACGGAAGGCTGACCAAGCCGGAGATCGCCACGAGCTTGAACGCCACGCCGTAGGCGAAGACGGTGTCGAGAGCGACGATCGCCAGCGCCGGCACCACCATGTAGAACTGGTACACGGGCATCCCGGCGTACCAGTCCATGCTCCAGCCCGAGAGCTGGAAGTTCGGCAGCAGGTGGTCACGGAGGAACGCCGGCCCCCAGACGTGAGCGCCCATGTCGCCGCCGGTCGGCGTCGTCTGATCGAAGATCAGATCGGCGCTCATGTTGATCGGGTTGAAGTGGACGACGTTCATCATCACGACGGTCGTGATGACGAGCGAGAGCGCGGTGACGACGAACCGCACGATTCGATCGGTCGGCCACGGGCGCTGCGCCCAGCGAACCGGACGACGGAAGATGCGCCGCACGAAGCGGGCGGCCATCGTGTCGCCGCGGATGCCACGGGCCGGTACGGCCTCATCCTCATCGTCGACGACCGGTACGTCGGCTGGCTCGGTCGTCGGCGCCTCGATCACGGCCACGGACCGCTCCTCGAGCGAGGTCGAACCTCCCTGCTCCGAGTCAGATCGTTCGCTCGCTCCGGGACTCGCACGGCTCACATCCATCGCGACGCACGATCATGCCAGCAGCGAGGCGCTTTTCGCAGTCACTGCAGCGCCATCACCAGGCCGGTCACGTTGAAGGCGACGTGGGCGAGGATCGGCGTGCCGAGGCGACCTGTGACGAGCAGGCATCCTCCGGCGACGAGACCGAAGGTGAACAGACCGGGATACTCGACGGCGCGGAAGTGGATGATCGCGAACCAGGCGCTGGCGACGAGCCAGGCAACGATGTTGTCGAAACGAGCGGCGAAGGAGCCCTGCAGGAGCCCGCGATAGACCAGCTCCTCGACGATCGGCGCACCGACGCAGACCATGAGGACGAGCAGGACCATCGTGGCCCCGCTGGCTCGGTCGACGAGGTTCTCGGCGTTCTCGGAGAGCTGGTCCTCGGAGAAGGTCGACGGCCAGATCTTCGAGAGCGGGAGGTAGACGAGCGGTACGACGACGAGCTGGGTGAGCACGCCGATCGGGACGCCGACGAGGTCGACGAGCCTGAAGCGCACCCGGTAGTCCTCGACGAAGTCGCCGGTCCCGGCGCGACGGGAGGCGTACCACATCCCGACGAGGTAGGCCACCCACGTGGCGGCGACGGCCGCGAACAGCGTGGGGATGGGCACGGCATCGATGTCGTCTTCACCCGAGGCGGCGAGGATGACCAGGGAGGCGAACTGCCCGACGACGAACGTGGCGACCCAGGTGAGCACGGCGACGCGGACGTCGATCGGCCGCCCCGCGTCTCGCAAGGGCGTTCGCGTCAGATCGACCCGCACGGAGCCACCATAGGCAGTGGGCTCAGCGCGTGAGTCACCGCCAGGTCGCGTCGTTTTGAGGCGAAACCCCGGTTCGGCACGCCGGCGCCTCCAGGCGCTTCGGCGGCCGCATCGTCAGGTCCACCACCGCGGTCTGGACGTCTCCTACGGTGACCAGCCGTGTCTCCGGACGGGCCACTCCGCCAGTGCTCGCGACCGGCGTGCGCCGAGCCGGCTGCGGTCACGCTGACGTACGACTACCGACGGGCGCGGGTCTGGTTGGACCCGTTGAGCGAGCAGCGCGATCCGCACGGCTACGACCTCTGCGAACGCCACGCCGCCGGCCTGTCGGTGCCGCAGGGCTGGCACGTCAGTGACCGCCGCGGCGACCCGGCGCTGGCGTACGTAATAGCTGTGTAAGACCAGGCACAGCCGTTGTATCCGACGAGCTAGCTGCGCTACGGAGCCGTAGCATGTCTCCAATGAGCAACCTGCCGCCGCCACCCCCTCCGCCGCCTCCGGGCCGCGGGCGCGGCCCGCAGCGTCCCTCCGGCGATCAGCGCCCCAACCAGCCGGGCAACGGCGCCCCCGGCGACGGGACGAAACGCCCCGGCAGCTGGCCGCGCTGGACGATGTGGGTGCTGCTCGGCGTCGTCGCGCTGGCGCTGATCCTGCCCTCGTTCTGGCCGAGCGACTCGGGCGAGAAGCTGACCTACACCCAGTTCATCGACCAGGTCCAGGAAGGCAACGTCGAGTCGGTCGTCATCAACAACGACTCCAACACGATCACCGGCACGTTCGAGAACGGAACCGAGTTCACGACCACCGGTGGCGGGGATCGTGGCGTGTCGGCCGAGGACGAGGCGCTCCTCAAGGAGCAGGGCGTCGAGTACTCGTTCAAGACGGAAGGCACGAACTGGCTGGTCAACATCGCCGGCCTGCTCCTGCCCGTGCTGCTGATCATCGGCTTCTTCGTCTGGATGCAGCGCCGGGCCGCTGGCCAGATGGGCAACGTGATGTCGATCGGCCGCAGCCGGGCGAAGGCGTACACGGCTGACAAGCCGTCCACGACGTTCGCCGACATCGCCGGTTACGAAGGCGTCAAGCAGGAGATCACCGAGGTCGTCGACTTCCTGCGCATGCCCGACCGCTTCCGTGAGATCGGCGCGCGTGTGCCCAAGGGGATGCTGCTCGTCGGCCCGCCCGGGACCGGAAAGACGCTGTTCGCCCGGGCCGTTGCCGGTGAGGCCGGCGTCGGCTTCCTGTCCGTCACCGGGTCGGACTTCATGGAGATGTTCGTCGGAGTCGGCGCCAGCCGGGTGCGCGACCTCTTCCAGCAGGCGCGGCGCATGGGCCGGGCGATCATCTTCATCGACGAGATCGACTCGATCGGCCGCAAGCGAGGCGCTGGACTCGGCGGCGGACACGACGAGCGTGAGCAGACGCTCAACCAGATGCTGTCGGAGATGGACGGCTTCGAGACGGCCGAGGGGATCGTCATCATGGCCGCCACGAACCGGCCGGACATCCTCGATCCGGCGTTGTTGCGCCCCGGGCGATTCGACCGCTCGATCGTCGTCCCGCTGCCGGAGTCCGAGGAGCGCAGGGCGATCCTCGAGGTCCACGCCCGAGACAAGCGGATGAGCCCCGAGGTCGACCTCGGCATCATGGCCAAGGCGACGCCCGGCATGTCGGGCGCCGATCTCGCCAACCTCGTCAACGAGGCGGCGCTGGTCGCCGTCCGGAGGGGCTCGAAGGAGATCGAGCGGATCGACTTCGAGAACGCTCGTGACCGGGTCGTGCTCGGCGCCCAGCGGGAGAGCCTGATCCTGTCTGCCGAGGAGAAGCGGGCGACGGCGTTCCACGAGGGCGGCCACGCCGTGCTGGCCACCGTTCTGCCCCACGGCGATCCGCTGCACAAGGTGACGATCCTGCCCCGGGGCATGGCCCTCGGCGTCACGTGGAGCCTTCCGCAGGAGCGCCACACGTACTCGTTGGAGTTCTTCGAGGACACCATCTGCAAGGCGATGGGTGGTCGGGTCGCCGAGAAGATCGTCTTCAACCACGTCAACAGCGGAGCGGCCAACGACCTCGAGCAGTCCACGAGCATCGCCCGGCGGATGGTGCGCGAGTGGGGCATGAGCGATCGGGTCGGCCCGATGGCGTGGAGCAGCCAGCAGCAGGTGTTCCTCGGCGAGGACCTGATGACCAGCGGCCGCGAGTACAGCGACGACACCGCCAAGCTCCTCGACGAGGAGGTGGCGCGCATCCTCACCGAGCAGGAGCAGCGGGCGACCGAGTTGCTCCTCAAGCACCGCCGCGGGCTCGAGCTGGTTGCCGAGGCACTGCTCGAGCGGGAGACCATCGACGGACGCGAGGTGGCCAACTACATCCAGCAGGGGCTGACCGAGTCCGGCGACATGTCGGTGTTCGAGGCCAACGTCCTGGACCCCGAGTCCGACGCCGAAGCCGCCACCGGCGCGCATCACCAGCGCGAGACCTGACCGGCGCGGCCACCGGCCCGCGTTCATCCGAGTGTTTGCCGAACTGTGACACCAGGCAGCGGTTTTCTGCTCTCTGACGTCACAGATCCGAGGCTGCCGCATCGCGACCGCCAAGCGAGCCGGCTGGCTCGAGGAGGTCGTGCCGGGCGTCCTCGTGACGCAGCAGCCTGCTGACGTGCTCCACCGGGTCGAAGTAGTCGTCCGGGCTCGGAAGTGTGAGCTCTCGCAGCGGATCTCCGCAGCCTGAGGTCAGACTTCGCCGGCGGTGGAGCGGGCGCTCGCCACGAGTGCCCAGAGGTCCGTGGCGCTGACAGGACCCAGCACGCTGGCCCGCACGACACCCTCGCCATCGGCGACGACGAGCGTCGGCACGGCGTCGATGTGGTAGCGCTCGTGGACCCGCCGCGCGTCCGGGAACTCGAGCACGTCGACCGCCACGTCGTCGGTGGCCAGCACGCCCGCCTTGGCCACGACGTCGGCACACGTGTGACACGTCGCCGACGTGAACACGACCACCAGCCACGCCGCCTCCGGCCGGGCGAAGTCGTCACGGTCGAGCTGCACCGGCACCGTCCCCCGCCCCTGGGTCGGCGCGTCAGGGCGCCGCCGGCGCCGCACGATCAGCGCCACGCCGACCACGACCACGACGATCGCCGCGGCGATCAGCAACCGCTGCACGTCTTCGCTCGCGTCGCTCGCTCAGCCGGGGACGACGGGGATGGCCCAGGATCCGACGCGTCCCTGCGCCCCCGGCTCCCTGGGCAGCGACCGTTCGATGAACACCTGCGACGTCGAGCGGATGATGAGCTGGTTGTCGAGCACGTCCGCCTCGGTGAGCGGAACGGCGAGCAGCCCACCGGCCGGCAGCGGCAGCGCCTCCAGGGACGGCACCGTCACGATCCCAGCCGGGGTCACCGCCTGCACCGTCACCACAGCGTCGGCCGCCTCGATGTTGTAGACGACGAGGGCGTCCTCGGTCGCCTCGCTGGGCCCGAGCACCGTCGTCCACGTGTTGGCGACGAACCCGTCCTCCGGGCGCGACACGGCGCCGAGCACGACCGACGTCGTCGGGATCTCGTCGATCGTCCGGGTGATGACGCGTTCCGCGACGATCGACTGCGAGACGTCCGTCGTGGCGAACACCACGGCGTGGCGACCGTCCGGCAAGCCCGCGACGTCGTCGGAGCTGTACGTGACGAGCTGCCGGGCCGGCACGACGATCGGGTCGATCAGATCGGTCCCCTGCGGGATGCCGAGGAACGTCGGCTGCACCTCGACGTCCTCCTCGGTCGGGTTGTACAGGCTGTAGCGCTCGGTGATGCCTTCACCCTTGTCGCCGTTGGCGAACCACCACTGCGAGCGCAGCGCCGGCGCGGCGAGGCCGACGCCGTATCCGAGCCGACCTTCGCCCTGGTACACCTGCGCGCGACCGACCACCAACTCGCCAAACGTCGCCTCGACCTTGACCGCCACCTCGGCCTCGTCCCGTGCGGCGATCGTCGCCAGGTCGATCACCTCGACGGAATGGGGCTGCACCGGCTTGCCCTGCAGCTGTGCCGGCTGGCGCGACCCGGCGACGGTGGCGAAGCCGATGTCGACGATCGCCACGTCGTCGTACGGGTTGGTCAGGATCAGCTGCTCGACGGCGCCGCCGGCGGTGAACCCCTCGGCCAAGTACCACGCGTCGGACGTCTGCGTGGTGCACGGCGCAACCGAGACCCCGACCGAGTCCCCGGAGGGGCGCTGCGCCCGCTGCTCGACCACTCCCCCGCCACCGTCGATCTCGACCATTGCGCTGACGTATGGCGCCGCCACCACGGCCGCGTCGACGGCGAGCGTTTCGTACGGCGGCACCGTGATGTCCTGCTCGACGGCCTGATCGGGGCCGCCCATCAACGTCACCCGCGCCGTCATCTCCGACGCGCCGTCGTTGGCCACGACGAAACTTCCCGCTACGTCGGCCTCACCGCCGGACGGCACGCCTGGGCAGAACCACGTGCGCGTCAGCACGCCGGCGGGCGACGCAGCGGGCATCCACCGTCCGGGGACCGGCGCGAACGTGGCCTCGACCGGCTCTTCGCTGTCCCGCCCGACGATGACGAGCGCGCCGAGGCCGACCACCGTCAGCGCAAGGATGGGGAGCCGCCGGAGGATCACGGCGCCGGACCTCGAGGGCCCTGTCCCGTCGACTCGGGCACCGGTGGCTCGACCAACTCCTCGCCGGTCCCATAGGTGCCGCCGAAGCCGGTCCTGTCGCTCGACGGCGGCAGGTCGGCACCGGGCTCGGCGTCGAGGTCGATCAGCGTCTCGTCCCGCCCGCGAGCGATGCGGAACCGCCCGGGCACCGACAGCCGGCTGGCGGCGACCAACGCGAGCACCCACAGGACTGCCTGCAGCACGAGCCACCACGTCCGCGACGACGGGCTCTCGTAGTCCAGCGTCGCGGCGCCTGGCGCAGCGACGTCGTACGCCGTCGTCACGCCGAACCCGAGCCGCCCAGCAACGTCCTCGCCGCCCACGCGTAGCCGCCATGCCTCATCCAGTGGGGTACCGAAGTGCACGACCCCGCCCGCCACGTCACCCGATGCGGCGCCGGTTGCCTCGGCTCCGACGAGCACCGGAGTGGCGCCGCTCGTCTCGACGGCAACCAGTTGATCGACCGAGTCGTTCGCCGCCGCCTCAGCAAGCGGGCCTTCGAGCTGAGCCGTCGTGGGGATCACGGCCTGGTTCTCGAAGCGGGCGAACGAGGCCGCAGTGATCGAACGAACGAGATCGAGCTGGCTGCCCAGAGACTCGAGCAACCCGCCTGGCACGGGGAGTGGATCGGCGGCCGTCGACGCAACGCCATCGACGAGCGGTACCACGATGAACCGCACCCCGAACGGCGCCAGCATGCGGCCGGCACGCTGCGTCGTCGCGCCGGCGATGTCGTCGATCACTGCGCGCAGCTCTTCGTCGGCGGTCTGGTCGGCGAGCGCCCACCGATCGCGGAGGTCGGCCCGACCGTCATCGACCAAGGCCATCGCAACCCCGTCTCCGAGGTCGGTCGACGGGAACGGGATCAGCCGAGGATCGCCGAGGTACAGCACCCGGAAGTCGCCGACCTCACTGGCGTCTGGCAGCTCACCCTCGACCAGCTCGACCGCACCGATGCGCGGCAGATACCACGAACCGTCCAGCACCGTGAAGACGGCTGGTGCCAGCCCGACGACGACCGCCGCGATCGACAGCAGCCCGAGAGGTTGCCGCCAGCCGAACGTGCGCCCGGTGACGTCGGCCGAGAACGCTGCCACCGCCGACGCCGCAGACAGCGCCAACCCCAGCGCCACCGGCACCAGGAGCAGCCCGACGTTGGGCACCGTGAACGGCAACGCGTCGCGATCCTGCAGGACCGCCAGCGCGAGGAACACCACGACGAGGCCAGCGCCTCGCGCCGCCCACGTCAGTCGCCAGGCTCGCGACACGGCGAGCGCAACGATGACCGGGAGGTACAGCGCGATCGCCAGCCACTCGAACTGCGCGTCGCCGATCGCCATGGCCGCCGTGTCGACGAGTCCTCGCCCGCCCGGCCCTGCGAGCGACGGCGCGGTGAGATCGGCCCACGACCACGTCATCGCCCACGGCAAGTTGAGGATCAAGCCACCGACGACGGCCAACGCCCCGAGACCCGTCATCCAGCCGGCGATGCGGACCCCTCCCCCGACGATCAGCGTCGTCACGCCGAGCACGACCACGATGACGGCGAAGATGATGGCGATGGCCGGCGCCATGGCGATGGCAAGGGCCGTCACGATCAGCAGCAGTGCCGTACGACGCACGCGCTCTCTCCCGCCGAGTGGGATCACGCCTTCCACGAGGTCGAGCTCGGCAGCCGCCGGATCGGGCGTGCCGATGCCGACGGCCACTCGCAGGAGGTGGACGAACCACGGCACCGTGGCGTAGGCGACGAGGCCCGACAGGTTCCCTGTTGACATCACGCCCGGGACGAGCGGCACGGCGGCGTAGACGACGGTCGCCGTGATGCGGGCGCGGTTGGTCGGATGGACGGTGGCCAGCCGCCACGTGCCCCACACGCCGACGATGATCAGCCCGACGACGAGCATCGTCAGCCCGAGCCCCATGCGGAACAGCCACAGGACGCTGGCCACCGACACGACGGCCCAGCCGGTCGGATTGGCGACCGTGTTGCCCAGGCCCCCGGGATTCCACGCCGACGCGTAGTCGTTGAGGAGCTCACGTGCACTCGACGGCAGCGGCAGGAACTCGCCGACAGTTGGCACTCGTCGGTCGATCAGGGTGCGGCTGGCGATGAGGATGCCGATGAGCAGAAGGATCCACGTCGCGGTCACCGCCAGCGAGCTCTCCCGCCACCGCCGGACGTTGGTGTCGGCGCCGATGTACGTCTCGGTGTCGCGTCCCCTACGGAACGACGTGAGCCTGGCGCTGCCGCGGTTCTGCAGCTCGAGGATCTCGTCATCGCCGACACGGCGCGTCTTGGCGATCGAGCCGCGGCGAGCGAGCAGCGCAGGGGTCCGTGGGATCAGACCCAGCAGGCCGCGCACGGACGCCCACGCTTCCGAGAGGCGACCCGTGAACGCGCCGATCACGAGCTCGGCGGCGGTCAGCAGCACCATCTCGATCGAGCGCATCGGGAGCCGGCCGCCGCCGGTCAGCGTGACGACGGTCCGCATGCGGTGGCGGGAACGCAGCAGGTCGTGGTGGAGGTCCGGTCGACGTACCTCCAGCTCCTCACGGTGGCGGACGCGTGCCTGCGGCACGACCACGGTGCGCGCACCGAGCAGGTGGATCCGCCAGCACAGGTCGATGTCGTCACCGTGGAACGAGATCGACGGGTCGAACCCGCCGAGCGCCCGGAAGAGGTCGGCGCGCACGAGCAGGCAGGCCGATGGCAGGGCGAAGACGTCGCGGACGGCGTCGTGCTGCTCCTGGTCGTACTCGCCGGGCTCGGTGATCGGATCGACCTCGCCGAAACGGTCGAGACCCAGGCCGACGTGCTGGAGGACGCCGGTGTCGTCCCAGGTGACGAGCTTGGGACCCACCGCGCCGGCGTTCGAGCGGTACAGCTCCTCGACGAGCAGCCGGATCGCGTCGTGGTCGAGCACCACGTCGTCGTGGCAGAAGCAGAAGAACCCGCTCTCACCTTCGACGAAGCGCAGCACTTCGTTGGCGGCCGCTCCGAAGCCGGGATTGGCGCCGAGCTCGCGGACGAACGCCTCGGGCAGCCGATCGAAGATGCGCCGGCGGACGTCGGCGGCGCCGGTGTCCGGCCCGACGCCCGTGGTCACCAGGAAGAGCGTGTTGAGGTTGGGGTAGTCCTGGGCGGCGAGCGAGGCGAGCACCTCGTCGAACCAGGGTCCCGGGCTGTGGACAACGACGACGGCGACCACCGAGGGCGCGAGCGGAGCGTCGGTTTCCACGGAGGTGCGAGGCTATCGGTGCGGCCTGTGGGGAAACCGGCACCCGATTTGCGGTAGGTGCTTGCAATAGTTAGCGCTCTGCGATATGGTGTAACGCAGAGAACGGATCACCCCCCACCGAGGAGACCACCATGGCCACCACCAGCAACCCCTTCGACCTGCGCAACATCGATTGGCCCAAGTTCGAGCTGCCCAAGTTCGACCTGCCCAAGTTCGAGCTGCCGGACTTCGAGCTGCCGAAGTGGGACCTGCCCAAGTTCGACCTGCCGAAGCTCGAGGACGTCGAAGTCCCCACCCTCGACCAGGTGACTGCCTACGCCCGTGACGCCGCGTACGTCGGCATTGGCCTCGCCGCGATGACCGTCGAGCGGGTCCAGGCACTGCAGGACCAGGTCGTCGAGTTCGTCAAGGACCAGGTGGAGCGGGTCCGCGACGCAGCCTGACCCCCAGGCTCGGCGCGGGATCAAGCCCCCCAACGATGCAGCCGCCGTCACTGACGGCGGCTGTGTCGCGTTCCGGCAGGTGATGGGCCGCTGGCAGAGGTGCCAGGTAGCCTCGCCTTCTCGTGGCCTCGACGGCGACCACTCGCACGCCTCTTCCTGAGGGCACAGTTCCGGTTGCTGCGGCCCTGCTCATCGGGGGCGTCGCGACCTATGCCTTCTTCAAGGTCGGCACGTGGGCCGTAGGCGGCGCTGATCAGTTCACGCCGATCGCGTCGCTGTGGTTCGCCACGTTCGCGCTGGCGCCGGGGTTCTTCCTGCCCCTCGAACAGGAGCTCGCACGGGCGCTCGCCCATCGCCGAGCGACCGGCGAGGGTGGCCGACCGGTCGTCGACAAGGTCGTCCGCCTCGGATCGCTGCTCGCCGCCATCGTCGTCATGGCCATCCTGGCGGTCGGCCCGTGGCTTGCCACCGACTACTTCGACGGCAACTGGTTGATGGTGGTCGCGCTCGTCGCCGCATTCGCGGCGTACGCGCCGGCCCACCTCGCCCGCGGGATCTGCTCGGGTTCCGGCCGCTTCCACAAGTACGCCGTCGTCATGGGCACCGATGGCGTGGTGCGCATCGTCCTCTGCGTCCTGCTGGCTGTCGTCGGTGTCACCGCCGTCGCGCCGTACGGGTTCGCCGTTGCGCTGGCGCCGCTCATCGGCGTCGGGATCGTTTTCTTCAGCGGTGGTCTGCGGACCGAGGTTGGCCCGGAGTCGACCTGGAGCGAGGTCACGCCGAACCTCGGATGGCTGCTGCTGGGTTCGGTGTTCGCCGCGGCGCTGCTCAATGCGGGACCGATCGCCACGACGCTGCTTGCCGAGCCCGGACAGGAAGCCGCGGTCACCCAATTCGCCTATGGCGTGCTGCTGGCACGTATCCCACTGTTCATGTTCCAAGCCGTGCAGGCAGCCCTGCTCCCGCGCCTCAGCCGGCTGGCGGCCCGGGGCGAGCTGGACGAATTCCTGGCCGGGCTACGGCGGCTGATGATCATCGTCGGCGTGGTTGGCATCGTCGGCACGATCGGTGCCTACGTGCTCGGTCCGTGGGCGGTCGAGCTGGTCTACGACGCCGAGCTGTCGGGCCGCACGCTGGCCATGCTGGCGCTCGGCAGCGCCCTGTACATGGCGGCGCTGGCGTTGGCCCAGGCAGTGATCGCTCTGAAGGGACACTCCTTGGTCGCCGTCGGATGGTTTGCGGGTCTCATCGCCTTCCTCCTCGGCACGTGGCTGTCGAGCGACGACTTGTTCCGCCGTGTCGAGATCGGTCTGCTCCTCGCCTCCCTGATATCGGTGACGGCGTTCGGGCTGTCGCTGCGCCACCGTCTGGCCGTCGGCGCTCGCCCGGACGAGGGCTCGATGCTCGAGGCGATGACCGACATGCCGCTGGAGAGCTGACCAACCCCTGTTTCTCGTCGCTGTCGGAATCGCCTCACAACGATCGATTCCTACGGACAGTTGGCTACTCGAGCGTGATGCCGGCCTTCTTCGCTTCGTGACGCAGGTCGTTCGCCACCATCATCTTGACGAGGGACGCGAAGTCGATCTCCGGACGCCAGCCGAGCTCGGTGCGGGCCTTCGTGGCGTCGCCGATCAGCAGGTCGACCTCGGCAGGCCGGTAGAACTTCGGATCCTGGCGGACGTAGCGCGACCAGTCCTCGATGCCGACCTCGGCGAACGCCCGCTCGACGAACTCCTGCGACGGAGTGGGTCTCCCCCGTCGCCACGACGTAGTCGTGCGGCTCGGGCTGCTGCAACATCAACCACATCGCCCGCACGTAGTCACCGGCAAAGCCCCAGTCACGCTTGGTGTCGAGCGTGCCCATCACCAGCTCGTGCTGCAGGCCGAGCTTGATGCGAGCCACGGCGTTCGAGACCTTGCGGGTGACGAACTCGATGCCCCGGCGCGGCCCTTCGTGGTTGAACAGGATCCCCGAGCAGGCGTACAGCCCGTACGACTCGCGGTAGTTGACCGTGATGTCGTGACCGAACACCTTGGCGCAGCCGTACGGCGAGCGTGGATGGAACGGCGTCAGCTCGTTCTGCGGGGTCTCCCGCACCTTGCCGAACATCTCCGACGACGACGCCTGGTAGAAGCGAATCGGGTTGTTCTGCGTCCCGCCCACCATGCGGATCGCCTCGAGCATCCGCAGCACGCCGAGCCCCGTGGTGTTCGCCGTCAGCTCGGCCTGCGAGAAGCGACAGCGCGACGAACCTGATCGCCCCCAGGTTGTAGACCTCGTCGGGCTGCGCCACCTCCAACGCCGCCACGAGCGACGGCAGATCGGCGAGATCGCCAGCGACCAGCTCGACGAACGGCATCTCCTCGACGACCGCCGCAGCCTTGGGGTTGTTCTGACCCTTGACCATTCCGTACACGTCGTAGCCCTGCTCGTGCAGGAACTCAGCAAGGTGCTGACCGTCCTGGCCGGTGATGCCCGTGATGAACGCGCGGCGGCATGGGTTCCGGATCCTAGCGGCGCCGGACACGTCGTTCAGGGGCTCCTGGATGTCGGCCAGCCGGTTCGGCACGGCGGGCGCTCCAGCGCCTTCGCCGGCCGCAGCGAAAACGTCCCGGGCCGCGTCGTTTCGGAGGTGGATGTCCCGGTTCGGCACGGCGGGCGCTCCAGCGCCTTCGCCGGCCGCAGCCGAAAACGTCCCGGGCCGCGTCGTTTCGGAGGTGGATGTCCCGGTTCGGCACGGCGGGCGCTCCAGCGCCTTCGCCGGCCGCAGCAGAAAACGTCCCGGGCCGCGTCGTTTCGGAGGTGGATGTCCCGGTTCGGCACGGCGGGCGCTCCAGCGCCTTCGCCGGCCGCAGCCGTGAACGTGCCGTTACGCTCCTGCCGCGCCATGGATCCGGTTCGACTCGCTCTGGACGTCGGCCCGCTGCACGGTCACCGGACGGGCGTCGGAGCAGCCGTGGCAGCGCTGGCCGAAGCGCTCGACGATCACTCCGGCGTCGACGTCGTGCCCTACCTCCTCAGCTTCCGCACGCGACCGCGACCGCCCGTCCGCCGCCTGCCGCTGCCGGCCGCCCTCGCCCAGCGTTTGTGGTCGCGCGCCAACTGGCCGCCGATGGACCGTTGGCTCCGCGCGACCCAGGTGATCCACGGCACGAACTACGTCGTGCCGCCGAGCCGGCATCCGCGTGTCGTGTCGGTCTACGACACGTGGTTCCTGGCCAATCCCGACCGCGCCACGGCGACGGTGCGCCGTGCGGGCGAAGTGCTGCGACGGAGCATCCCGCGGGGGCCGTCGTCCACACCTCCAGCCGCGGCGACCGCCGACAGCGTCCGGACGTTGCTCGGCACCGAACGTGTCGAGGTGATCCACCTGGCACCGTTGCCCGTGCCACCCGACCCGGCAACGAGCACGGTTGGGCGACGACCGGCCTCGGTCTGCGTGGAACGCCCTTCATCCTCGCCCTCGGCACGCTGGAGCGCCGCAAGAACGTGCCACAGCTCGTGGCGGCATTCGCACGGGCGGAGCTCGGCGACGCCCAGCTCGTGCTCGCCGGTGCCGACGGTGACGACGCGACCGCGTTGGAAGAGGCCGTGACCGCCCAGCCCGCTTCGGTGCAGCGCCGCGTGCGTCGCCTCGGACCGATCGACGACCGCACGAAGGGATGGCTGCTGCACCATGCCGCCGTCCTCGCCTACCCGTCGCTCGACGAGGGCTTCGGGTTCCCGATCCTGGAGGCGCAGTCCGTCGGGCTGCCCGTCGTCGCGACCGCCGTCGGATCGATCCCCGAGGTGGGCGGCGGCGGCGTCGAGCTCGTGCCACCTCAGGACCTGGATGCCCTCGCCGCCGGGCTCACCCGTGCGATCAACGACGATGCCCGCCGGCGTGAGCTCGTTGCTGCCGGCACCAAGAACCTCGAACGGTTCTCGTGGGCGGCCACGGCCGACACGCTCGTTCGCCTGTACCGCCGGCTGGCGGCCGCACGATGACGGACGTCGCCGTCCTCTCCGGTGGCGTCGGGGCAGCTCGCTTCCTGCGCGGCGTCGTCCAGGTCGTCGACCCGCAGCAGGTCGCCGCCGTGGTCAACACGGCTGACGACACGGTCCTCCACGGCCTGTCCATCTCGCCCGATCTGGACACCATCACGTACACGCTCGCTGGCGCCATCGACCCCGACCGCGGCTGGGGTCTCGCCGGCGAGACGTGGGCCGCGATGGAGGCGCTCGAGCGCTACGCCGCGGTGCGCCCACCGTCGTCTGCGGCTGCACCGACGTGGTTCAACCTCGGCGATCGCGACCTCGCCACCCACCTGTACCGCACCGCTCGCCTCGCCGAGGGCGGCCGTCCGACGGCGGTCGCCGACGAGATCCGGCACGCCTGGGGTGTCGACGTCCGCCTGCTGCCGATGACAGACGAGCGAGTCGGCACCACGATCGTCCTGGCCGGCGGAGAGCCGATCCCCTTCCAGGAGTACTTCGTGCGCTTGCACCACTCCGTTGCCGTCGAGGCCGTCCGGGTGGAGCCCGCCGGAGCGCATCCGACGAGCGAAGTCCTCGGCGCGCTGACCTCGGCGGGTGTCGTCGTCGTTGCACCGTCCAACCCGATCGTGTCCGTCGGTCCGATCCGCTCCCTCGCCGGCATCGATGAGCTTCTGGCAGCGAGGCGAGAATCGGTGGTCGCCGTGTCACCCATCGTCGGCGGTGCGGCGTTGAAGGGTCCCGCCGACCGACTGCTCGCCGAGCTCGGCCATGAGCGTTCGGTCGTCGGTGTGGCGGGCCTGTACGCGCCGATCGCCGGCACGCTCGTCATCGACCCGGTCGACGAGCACCTCGGACCAGCGGTAGCGGCGGCGGGGATGCGCCCACTGGTCGTGCCCTCGGTGATGACCGATCCGCACGTCGCCGCCGAGCTGGCGAGGGCAACGCTCGACGCCGCCCGCTGAGACTGCGCCGCGACCATCCCTCATCGCCGCCAACTCGGTTGCTACCTTCGGCCGGCTGGCGGGCCAGAACGGGAGGAGTCATGCAACCCCCTGATCCTCGTGCCGCTGGTGACACGGTCAGCCGCCGCGCCATGTTGGGCGTCTCGTCCGCTGCGACCGCGGCGTTCCTCGCCGCCTGCAGCGCCAAGAGCGCCGTCTCCGACGAACCGGGTCCGCCCGAGCGTCAGCCTGGTCCGTCGACGTCGGCCGGCACGACGACCACGACGACCACACCGATCTCGCCGACGAGCGAACCGCTGACGCTCTTCGCCCAGTCCGATCTCAACTTCCAGGCGCTGTTCGCCTTGGGCGGGACGCCCTACGGCGCGGGCGAAGTCGGCGAGGTCAATGCGACCGTCGAGCGGATCAACGCCGCCGGCGCGTCCTATCAGACGTTCTTCGACGAGTTCATGGCGGCCGGCGGACGCCTCGCCGAGCGGGCTGCCGCAGCCGAAGCAGACGGGCACGTCGTCACGGCGCGAGCGGCGCACCGGCGAGCCGCCCAGTACTACAACCAGGCGCTGTTCTTCGAGCTCGGCACGAGCACGCCGGATCGTGAGCAGAGCGTCTACGAGACGATGCAGGCGCAGTGGGATGCGGCGTCTCAACTCGAGACGCCGCCGTTCGAACGGGTGCAGATCCCGTACGAGGCGGGGCGCTGAACGGCTACTTCCTCCAGGCACGAGGTGTCACCGGTCCGCGACCGACCGTCATCGTCCAGAACGGCAGCGACGCGCAGAACGTCGACGTGTGGTCGTTCGGCGGCGCCGCGGCCATCGAGCCCGGATACCACGCGCTGTTCTTCGACGGGCCGGGCCAGGGTGGGGAGCTGTTCATCCGCAAGGTTCCGTTCCGTCCCGACTGGGAGAACGTGATCACGCCCGTCGTCGACTTCCTCACGGCGCGCCCGGACGTCGACCCGGCGCGCGTCGCGCTGAGCGGCTGCGCCTGTCGGGCAGTCTGGTCGTCCGGGCAGCCGCATTCGAGCAGCGCCTCGCCGCCGTCATCGCCGATCCGGGCGCCTACTCGCCGTGGCTGGCGTGGCCCGAGTTCCTGCGCGCGCTCTTCGACAACAGCGCCACACAGGAGCAGGTCAACCAGGCCTG
Source organism: uncultured Acidimicrobiia bacterium (assembly GCA_963774125.1). Classification (GTDB taxonomy): domain Bacteria; phylum Actinomycetota; class Acidimicrobiia; order Acidimicrobiales; family Ilumatobacteraceae; genus JALZMG01. The sequence continues at coordinate 64,181 of CAVZDR010000004.1, read as the reverse complement.
GGCGGGAATCGTGCCGGGCATTCCGCCAGAGCAGCAGTTCGACATCAAGAAGCGCTCAGAGATCTTCGGCACGCAGTTCCTCGAAGACGCCCGCCGCGGCGACGTGCTGACCGACTTCTGGACGCTGGGTCAAACGCTCATGCAGTTCGACATCACCGAGTACGTCGCCGACGTGACGTGCCCGGTCCTCGTGACGGGCTACGAGCAGGACACGCTGCTGCCCGGCCAGGACCAGCAGGTCTTCGACCTGCTGCGGAGTCCGAAGGAGCAGCACCAGTTCACGGCCGCCGACGGCGCCCAGCTGCACGATGCCCCGATGGCCGCGCAGGTGCGCAACGAGGTCGTCTACGACTGGCTCGACGACACGCTGGCCTGACGCGACGCCCCGGAACTCAGCGCAGCGCGCTCAGCCCTTCGTCCAGTGCCGTCCACGGTGACCAGGCCAGGTGGATGCGCGCCCGGACAGGAGATGCGGCGAAGCGCAACAACTCGTCGGAGCGGGCTGCCACAAACGTCGGCGCCGGACCGTCGGGGGCGATCGCCGTCCACAGATCGCGAAGCGACGTCTGCACCCCGGTCCCGACGTTCACGACCAGCCCGCCACCTCTGCGCCCGGAGCGGACCAGCGCGTCGACGACGTCGTCGATGAACACGAAATCCCGGGTCTGTCGGCCATCGCCCGTCACCCGCGGAGCCTGACCCCGGCGCGCCGCAGCCAGCATCGACGCCACGACCCCGCCGTCCGGTCGCTGGCGCGGGCCGTACACCGTCGTCGTAGCGAGCGCGGTGAACTCGATGTCGTACTGCTCGCGATAGGCGTGCAGGAGGTCGATGATCGCTTTGGCGACCACGCCGCGCACGCCCCGCGGCATGAACGACCCCTCCTTGACGGGCAGGTCGCGCCCTGCGGGATGGCCGTAGAGCGCATTGGCCGGAAGGACGACGATCAACTTCTCGACATGGTGGCGACGGGCCGCCTCGAGCATGCGCAGAACGTGGTTGAAGGCGCGGCCCTGGACGACCGGCGGGCCGTCCTGCCCGGGCAACAGCGCCAAGTGGTAGATCTCACGGGGCCGCCGGAGGGCGATGAGCTCGGTCAGGCTGTCACCGCCGGCGTCCATCGTGCTGATGCGCAGTTCGCTCGACACGCCGGTGGCGACGGCGGCGCGAGCGTCGGCGAGGTGGGCCAAGGATCCGGTCGACAGGTCGTCGACGACGTCGACCGCCTCACCCTCGGCGATCAGGCGGTCGACGAGGTGCGACCCGATGAACCCGGCTCCACCGATGACGAGGACACCGCGCCCTTCCTGCTGCGACTGCTCCGGCTGCGGCTCGTCGACCGGCCCCAGCGTCACGCCCGGGTCAAGAGGAAGGGACTCGGGCGTCGTGGAGCTGCTCACGATCGGCAATCTTGGCGTCGGAGCCGACCACGGTGCGACTGAGGCGGGCCTCCTGGCCGATCACGCCGGCCACGATGGAGTCCTCGACGAACGCTCCGGCGCCGACATCGGCTCCCCGCAGCAGCACCGAGCGGCACACGGTCGCACCCTCGCCGACGGCCGCGCCAGCATCGACGACGGCGTCGACGATCGACGCCGACGCTGCCACGGCGGAGCCCGGTGCGACCGCAAGAGCCCGTTCCGGCCGCGCCCCGGAGATGAGGTCGAGGTTGGCTCGCAGGTAGGTGTCCGGCCGGCCGGCGTCGATCCAGTAGTCCTCCGTCACCAGCGCATGGAGCCGACCCCCGGCCGCCACCAGGGGAAACGTTTCGCGTTCGACCGAGACCGGCCTCCCCGCCGGGATGCGCGACAGCACCTCCGGCTCGAACACGTACGTGCCGGCGTTGATCAGGTTGCTCGGCTCCGTGCCGGGCGGCGGCTTCTCGACGAAGCGCACGACCCGACCGTCGGCAGCTCGTTCGACGACACCGAAGGCCGACGGGTCGTCGACGCCGATCAGATGGATCGTCGCCTCGGCATCCACTGCGCGGTGAATGCTGACGAGGTCGGCCACGGAAAGATCGGTCAGCACGTCGCCGTTGGCGACGACGAACGTGTCGTCGATCCCGCTGTGGTCAGCGGCGAAGCGGATCGCTCCGGCCGTGTCGAGCGGCTCGGGCTCGATCGCGTACTCGAGTGCGACACCTCCGCATCGACCGTCCGGAAATGCCTCGACGAACGGCTCCGGCAGGAACCCGAGGGCCAGGGTCGCCCGATCGACGCCACCGAGCTCGAGGCGACGGACCAGCCGGGCGATGAGCGGCACGTGGGCGATCGGAAGCATCGACTTCGGGACGACGTTGGTCAACGGTCGTAGGCGGGTGCCGAACCCGCCGACGAGGACGACGGCTTGCATCAGCCGGTCGTCGGCGGCGAGTTCGAGCTCGGCGCGACGGTTGTCCCGCTCGGCGCCTCCGTGGTGTTCTGTGTCGGGTTGAGGCTGCCGCCAGGCGGCACCGTCTGGCTCGGTGCGATCGTCGCCCCGGGCGGCAACGTGTCCCCAGGAGGCACCGATCCGGAGATCGACGTCGGCACCGGCGAGCTGTCGTCGACGGCTCCCAGCTCGGGCAGCTGCGCCGCCCAGTCGGGCTTTCCGACCTCGGTCCCCTGCGGCTGGAACGAGATGGAGAACACCATGCTGTTGCTGTCGACACGGATGTCGTTGAAGTTCGACACGTAGGTCGTGCCAGCCCCGGGGTCGTCGTAGTCGTCCCAGACGATGACCTTCAGCTCACCGTCTTCGCCGTCGCATTGCGTCTCGCCCTCGATGTACTCCTTGCCGCCCTGCTCGTCGGGGAACTTGAGCGAGTCGTCCGTCAGCTCGACGCCGTAGACGTCGAGGAACACGCCGAGCGTGGCCCGATTGCCGACCGCCGCCGCCGTGTAGGGGTGCCAGTGGATGACACCGTCGTCGTGCGAGTGCACGCCCGTACGAAGGAACTCGGAGCTGATCAGCTGGCCGTTGGCGTCGGTCTCCTCCTTGGCGCCGGCGAGCTGCGTGAAGCCCTCCTCATCGCACAGGCTGAAGCCGTACGCGGCGTGCCAGTGGTCCTCGATCGTGGGCGGTGAGGCGTCGGCCTCGGGCTGACTCTGGCGGGCGTACACGATGGTGCCGAGCCCGATCACGGCGATGGCGAGGATGATGATCGGGAACAGGGTCCCGCCCTGGAAGCGGACGCGCTTGCCCTTGCCTTTCTTGGCGAGTCGGGCTGCCCGCTTGGTCGACGATGAGGAGACCACGAACCCGCGAGGCTACCGGCGGGCCACTGCGGACAGCCGTCGCGTGATCCGCGTCTTACCCCCTCCTCAACTCCACCACCAACTTCTCATAGGCCTCGGCGACGGCGGCCGGCGACGCCGCGGCCTCGACCCACCGGCGCCCGCGCCGACCCATCTCGATCGCCCGGTCGGGGTCGTCGACGAGCTTCTCGACGGCCGCCACGAAGTGGTCCGGATCATCCGGTGGGACGCTGATCCCCGCGCCGGACTCAGTGAGGATCCGCGGCACCTCGGTGCCCTCGTCGATGGCTGCCACGACTGGGCGTCCGGCAGCGAGGATCGAGTAGATCTTCGACGGCACGCTGACGCGAGCCAAGCCACGGCGCAGGGGCACGGCGTGGATGTCCCCGGTTGCGAGCACCTCGCCGAGGCGATCCTCCGGGACGTAGCCGGCGAAGCGAACGTTGGCGAGTCGTGCTGCAACACGTTCCAGCTCGGGGCGAGCCGAGCCGTCGCCGTTGATCAGGACGGTGACGTCGGGCCGACGGCGGGCGGTCTCGACGAGCAGCTCGAGCGATTGTGAGTATCCGACGTTGCCGGCGTAGAGGAGCACGGGTTCGTCGCCGATGCCGAGCTCCCGGCGGTAGTTCGTCAGTCGATCGGCGGGCCGCAGCGCGTCGGTGTCGACGAAGTTGGGAATGGTGCGAACGCGGTGGCTCCGCGCCGCCGGGAGCTTGCCGACGACGTTCGCTGCGAGGTCATCCGACAAGACGGTGATGGCATCGGCGCTGCGATAGCTCAGCCGCTCGAGCCACGAGGCGGCAGCGATGACCTGGCGATTCGAGATGGCACCGGTCTCGACGGCGGCGTCGGGGAAGATGTCCTGCACGTTGAACACGAGTGCTGCTCGGTGGCTCCACGCCACGAGGCGCCCGGTGATGCCCATCGTCAGCGGCGGTGACATCGCGATCACCGCGTCGTGCCGGCGGAACCACCCGCCGGCGATGAGTCCGCTGCACCCGGCGAGCAGCGAGAACCCTCCGAAGCCGACGGCTCGGCGCAGGAGGTTGCGACGGTCGTGGCCGGGGAACGGGTGGACGCGGCGGATCGACCCCCAGGGCACCCGCTCCCGACGCACCAGCCGGCCCGTCCACCCCGGCTCGACGGCGTGCTGCCGGTACCACGGCAGCGCGGCGACGACGTGCAGCTCGTGCCCACGGGCGGCGAGCTCGTGCACGAGCCGCGTGAGCACCCTTCCCGTCGGCGCCGTGTCGGGCTCGAAGTGCGGGCCGAGCACGACGATGCGAAGCCGGCGCGATGAGCGATGAGTGGTCATGCGGCGCTCATCGCTCATCGCGCCGATGCAGCCAGCCGATAGGCCTCGGCCAGGCGGGCGCCGGAGCCCTTCGTCGTGAACCACGCCGCCCGCCGCCGGCCGGCCGCCACCAGCTCATCGCGGCGTGCCGCCACCTCGTCGAGCGCCGTCGCCCACGCCTCGACGGTCAGCGGCCGCACCAGCGCGGCGTCGCCAGCGACCTCGGGAAGTGCGGCCTGATCGCTGCAGACCACCGGCGTGCCGAGCGACATCGCCTCGAGCACCGGCGCGCCGAACCCCTCGTACTCCGACGGGAACACGAGTGCTTCGGCGGCGGCGATGAACCCGTCCCGGTCGGCGTCGGTCACTCGACCGGGGCGGATGACGCGGGCGCCGAGGCGGAGGCGCTCGATCGTCGACGCGACCTCCTGCTCGGCCAATCCGGTCGTGCCCAACATCACCAGCAGCAGGTCCGGGTCGGCCCACGGTCCTGACAGGAGGTCGAACAGCAGCTTGTGGTTCTTGTGAGGGTGGGTGATGGCTGGATAGACGAGGAGTCGCCGCTGCCCGAGGTGGTGTCGGCGGCGCAGGGATGCCTCGTCGGTCCACGCCACGGGCGGATCGACGCCGTGCGGCACGACGACGACCAACTCGGGGTCGGTGCCGAACGCCTCGACGACCGTGTCGCGCACGTATCGGGTCGGCACGGCGACGACGCGTGCACGGTGGATCGAGCGGGGCACGCTGGCCTGCAGGTAGCGCCGCTTGGTCGGTGTGAGGTAGCCGGGATAGGTGCGGTACTGGAGGTCATGGATCGTCAGCACGATCGGCCCCGGTGAGCGCGGCGGAACCGTGCCGCCGGCGTGATGGACGACGTCGACCCCGTGGAGGCGGCGCGGCAGCCAGGTGGCCTCCGACAGCACCCGGCGGCTGCGTCGCCGGGCGTCGAGCGAGGCGACCACGACCTCGTGCTGGGAGGTCAGGTCGCGGTGCGCGGCGACGAAGCCGGGCAGGACGAACAACATGGCGCGGATGTCCGGTCCGCCCTCGTGAAGGCCCGTGAGCTGGCGCACGAGGTACTCCTCGGATCCGCCCACCTCGCCCGGTAGGCACCACAGCAGGTTGACGCCGACCACGAGCTCACGTCCCTTTTCCGGCGTTGTGGGCGGGTCTGCCGTGGGCGCCGGCAGGGCGTCGGCCGCTTCGTCGCCGGTCGCCATCGAGGGCTTGACCCTAGACGCAACGGGGTCTCAGGGAGCGGTGTCTCGTCTGAAGAACAGCATCACATCGGTTCCCTCGCCGTCGTTCCAGGCCTCGACCCACACGTGGGAGATCCCTGCCTCGAGCAGACGCGCCACGAGCGATCGCAGGTCGTAGGCGTTCATCTCGTACGGCAGGGCTTTCGTCGTCGGAGAACCACGGACGGTGCTCACGAGCACGTTGACGATGCGATATCGGGTGCGGGCCGTGCCGACGACCCGCCGGAGCCAGGCCACGTCGCGGCCGAGGTAGAAGTGCAGCGCGCCGTATCCGCCGGGCGCGAGCATCGAGACCAGCCGCGCGAACTCCTCCTCGCCGACGTTGCGCCGCAGATGCTGGAACACGAGGACCGAGTGGACCAGGTCGAACGAGCACCGTTGCTCCACCAGCTCTCCGGTTGTGGCGACGACTCGGCCGTGCTCGACGCCCTGCTCGCGCAAGGTGGCCATGGCCAGCGACCGCATCGTGCTCGAGACATCGACACCCACGACCTCGTCCGCTTCGCCAGCGAACGGTCGAAGGAGGCGTCCGACGCCGCACCCGAAGTCGAGGACGGCACGCGGCGAGAACGCCGGATCGAACTGCCGCCGGATCGTGTCCAGCACGCGCGCGACGTGCAGCTCCCCGCTGCGCCAGAAGTCCTGGGGGATCGACGAGGCAGAAGCGTCGAGGTACGCGTCGTGGCTGAGAACGCCCCACAACGGGTTCTCCCGGGCGAGCTCCTCCCAGGAGTCGTCACCGCGAGCGACGCCCACGCGAGTCACGCGCCGAGCGCTTCGTGATACGCCGCCAGCGTGGCGTCCGCAGCCGCCTCCCACGTCAGTGCGCTGACCCGCTGGCGTCCCGCCGCGGACAACGCGGCGGCCTGATCGTGGGCGGTGTCGAGGCCCGCCGCGATGTCGTCCACGTCGAGCGGGTCGACGAGGATCGCGGCTCCACCTGCGGCCTCCTCCGTGGCCGTCCCGGCGCTTGTCACGACAGGTGTGCCCTGGGCCATCGCCTCCACGACGGGGAGCCCGAAGCCCTCCCGCTCGCTCGGGTAGGCGAACACGGAAGCAGCGGCGTACAACGCAGCCAGGTCGTCGGCAGGAACGAACCCGAGGAACCGCACGTCACCGGTGACGTCCCGGACGGCGTCCCCCCAGCCGTCCGGACCGACGACCACCAACGGCAGCGGGTCGGACGCGCGGCGAGAGGCGTCAGCGAGGCGCCGCAGGTTCTTGCGCGGTTCGAGGGTCCCGACGTAGAGCACGAAGCGCTCCGGCAGGCGGTAGTGCAGGCGCACGTTCGTGATCGCCTCCTGAGTCGCCGGGCTCACGTCGACACCCCACGGAACGACACGGATGCGTTCGCTGTCGATCCCGGCGTCCTGGAGCTCGCGGCGGCTGGCGTCACTCGGAGTGAGCACCAGCCGCGCCGCATCTCGCGTCACATCGAGACTGCGGCGGAGGACCCGGAGCCCTTGACGGCTGAAGTGATCGGGCTCGTGGAGGAACGCCACATCGGCGAAGGTCACCACCAATGGGGCGGCCGTCGCGCAAGGCACGATCCCGGTGGCGTGAGCGACGTCGACGGGACCGGTGACGGACTCGACGCGGGGGCGACGAAGGCGCAGCCACGCCTCGTACAGCAGCACCCGGCCGAGAGGAAGCTGGGCGATCGGGATGGGTGCCCGCCAGGGCGGCTCGGGCGGGCGGCGGTGCCGGCCGGCGACCCCGACCAGCGTCACATCGGGGCGAGGCGCCAACCGCCGGGCGACCTCCAGTGCGGCGACAGCGGTCCCGCCGGGCACGTCATGCCAGCACTGCTCCAGCGTGTAGGCGACGCGCATGTCACCCATGATGGCAAGAGCGCTCCTAGCATCGCCGAGCATGCCCGTCAGCCCATTGGTCGATCAGCGCGTCGTGGTGACTGGCGGCGCCGGTTTCCTCGGTCGGCGCGTCGTCGCTCGCCTCGCCGAGCGCGGCGTCGACGTCGTGGTGGCGCGCAGCGCGGAGTACGACCTGACGCAGCCGGGCGCCGCCGAACAGCTGCTCGACGACCACCAGCCGTCGACCGTGATCCACTTGGCGGCTCGCGTTGGAGGCATCGGCTACAACCAGGCCGAGCCGGCGCCTCTCTACCTCGCCAACCTGTTGATGGGCACGCACGTCATCGAGGCAGCTCGCCACGCTGCGTTCGTGGAGCGGACGGTGCTGCTCGGGACCGTGTGCTCGTACCCCAAGTTCACACCGGTGCCGTTCCGTGAGGACAGCCTGTGGGACGGCTACCCGGAGGAGACCAACGCGCCGTACGGCTTGGCCAAGAAGGCGCATCTCGTGCATGCCCAGGTCAATGCCGCGCAGTACGGGCAGCGCTTCGCCTACCTCATCCCAACCAACCTGTTCGGGCCCGGCGACAAGTTCCATCCGGCCGTGTCGCACGTCATCCCGGCGCTGATCAAGAAGTGCGTCGAAGCGGGCGAGCGCGGCGAGACGAAGGTCGATGTGTGGGGCACGGGCCGCGCCAGTCGCGAGTACTTGTACGTCGACGACGCCGCCGAGGCGATCGTGCTCGCCGCCGAGCTCGACGACGCCACGCCGGGCACCGTTGAGCCGATGAACCTCGGCACCGATCGCGAGGTGACCATCCGCGAGACCGTCGAGACGATCGCCCGCCTCGTCGCGTATCGACGGAGAGCTCCGCTGGGATCCGACGAAGCCCGATGGCCAGCCGCGCCGCCGCGTCGACGCGTCGAGGGCCGAGCAGGTGCTCGGCTGGCGGGCCCGCACGCCGTTCGAGGACGGCCTGCGAGCCACGATCGAGTGGTACCTGGCCAATCGCGAGGAAGCCGAACGCGCTCCAGCCTGACCCATCCGAGTGTTTGCGTCCATCCGAGTACGGAAGCCCGGGAAAATCGAGGTCCAGCACTCGAACGGGCCGAAACACTCGGATGATCAGTCGTCGGTGACGATGCCGGCGGCGACGGCAGGTGCCCGGTAGGCGGCGGCCAACGAATCGATCGTCTGATGGGCGTTGAGCCCGCTGGGGTTCGGGACGACCCACAGCTCGGCTTCCTCCAACGACTCCGGCTGGCGGCCGAGGGCGGCACGCGGCAGCCCGAACGCGTGGCGATAGGCACTGACGCCCGCGACGGCGACGACCCGCGGACGATGTTGGCGGACGAACTCCCGTAGGCGGACGCCGCCGTCGGCCAATTCGCCGGCAGACAGCTCGGCGGCCCGTGGCGTCGCCCTCGCCACGAGGTTGGTGATGCCGATTCCCCGGCCGACGAGGTATCGGCGGTCGTCGTCCGTGAAGCCCGCATGGCGGTCGATGTCGCGGTCGATGATCCCCGCCCGGCGCAGCGCCGGATAGAAGCGGTTCCCGGGATGGGCGAAGTGGGTCTGCGTCGCCGCCGTCCACAGCCCAGGGTTGATCCCGACGAAGAGCAGGCGCAGGCCTGGACCGACGAGATCCGGGACCGTCGCGTCGCGAAAGGACTCCAGCTCGGCTCGGGTGAAGCCCACGGGCCGGCAGGCTACGAGTGGGCCTGCCGATCGAGGGCGTCGACGAGCTCCTGGAGCGGTCCATCTCGGAAGTCCCGCAGGAGCGGCACGCCGGCGGCGCGCAGCACGGCGTTGTCCAGGACGCTGTTGGCCGGGCGGGGCGCCGCCCGCGGCGGATCGAGCTCAGCAGTCGAGATCGGTCGCACGAGCGCCGGGTCGTGGCCGAGCGGCGCGGAGGATCTCGACGACGAACTCGTACCAGGTGACCGCGCCCTGGTTCGTCACGTGGATGATCCCCGACCGCCGATCGAGCGCGATGCGGCGCAGCACCGGCGCCAGGTCGGCGGCGAACGACGGGCAGCCGCGTTGATCGTCGACGAACGCCAGGCCTCCGACGTGCCCGGCCCGTTCGGCGGCCAGCTGTCGCACCATGGTCACCATGTTCGAGCCAGCCGCCCCGCACATCCATGAGGTGCGCACGACGGCAGCGTCGGCGCCGAGCTCGAGCGCCTCGTGCTCGCCGCCGAGCTTCGACGCGCCGTACACGGACCGTGGCGCTGGGAGATCCCACTCGTGATACGGCCGTTCGAGCGTGCCGTCGAACACGTAGTCCGTCGACAGGTGCACGAGGTGGGCGCCGACTCGGTGGCACCCTTCGGCGACCCACCGCACCGCCGCGGCGTTGGTGGCGAACGCCGTCGCTGGGTCGCTCTCGCAGGCGTCGACAGCCGTCCACGCCGCGGTGTGGATGACGGCGTCGGGGCGAAGTGACGTCAGTGCGCCGAGCACCGCGTCGCGGTCGGTGATGTCCAGCCGGTGGTAGTCGGCAGCGATGACATCGTCGCCGGCGGCCGTCGCGCAGCGGACGACGTCGTGACCGAGCTGGCCGCTGGCACCCGTGACGAGGAGTCTCATCGGGTCAGAACACCGCGCGGGCCTTCAGCGGCTCCCACCACTGACGATTGGTGCGATACCACTGCACGGTGTCGGCGAGTGCCTCGTCGAGGTCGTGCTCCGTCCGCCAGCCGAGGCCTTCGATCTTGTCGGTCGTGATCGAGTAGCGCCGGTCGTGGCCGAGGCGGTCCTCGACGGGCTGGATCGCAGCTCTCGTCGCGGTCGCAGAGTGCGAGCAGCTTGCGAGTCAGCTCGATGTTCGGCAGCTCGTTGTGAGCGCCGATGTTGTAGATCTCGCCCGTCCGTCCCCGGCCGCAGCACGAGGTCGATCGCCGCGCACGTTGTCGTCGACGTACAGCCAGTCGCGCACGTTCATGCCGTCGCCGTACAGCGGGACCTTGTAGCCGTCGAGCAGGTTCGTGACGAACAGCGGGATGACCTTCTCCGGGAACTGGTACGGGCCGAACTGGTTGCTCGACCGGGTGACGACGACCGGGCAGCCCGTACGTCGTCCAGTACGACAGGGCGATCAGGTCCGATCCGGCCTTGGCCGCCGAGTACGGCGAGCGCGGGGTCAAGACGTCGGTCTCGGTGAACGACCCCTCGGCGATCGATCCGTAGACCTCGTCGGTCGAGACGTGCAGGAAGCGCTCCGACGCCGACCTCGCGGGCGACGTCGCACAGCACGTTGGTGCCGTGGCAGTTCGTGCGAGACGAAGGCGTACGGATCCTTGATCGAGCGGTCGACGTGCGACTCGGCCGCGAAGTGCACGACGGCGTCGTGCCCGGCGAGGTGAGTGACGACGTCGTCCTGGTCGCAGATGTCGGCGTGGACGAACCGGCACCGCCGGTCGTCGACGAGGTCGCGCGACGTTCGCGCGGTTCCCGGCGTACGTGAGGGCGTCGAAGATCGTCACGGTGTCGTCGGTCGTTGGCGAGCACGTGGCGGACGTAGTTCGACCCGATGAACCCGGCCGCGCCGGTGACGAACAGCTTCACGGGCCTATTCGACGTCGATCTGGCAGTGGTCGCCGACCATCAAGCGCAGCGCCCGCGGCCGGCGCAGGGACCGTGTGACGACCGCCTCGCGGCCGATCAGGCTGTCCTCGAGCCGCGGGATGTCGATGACCTCCGAGTTGTCCATCACCACCGAGTGCTCGATCTCGCTGTGGACGATCTCGCAGCCCGAGCCGATCGCCGTGAACGGCCCGATGAAGCTGTCGACGATCGCGGGTCCCGCGCCCGATGGCGACCGGGCCGCGGATCGTGGAGTTGACGACCTCCGCTCCGGCCTCGACGACGACTCGACCGTCGATGCTCGACGCCTCGTCGACCGTCGCCGTCGACGCGGTGCTCGAGCTTCTCGAGCAGCAGCCGGTTGGCCTCGAGCAGCGGGGTCAGCTTGCCCGTGTCGATCCACCACCCGGTCAGCATCTCGGTGCGCACCCGGTGGCCCTGGTCGATCAGCCACTGGATGGCGTCGGTGATCTCGAGCTCGCCGCGGGCCGACGGCTCGATCGCCCGGACCGCCGTCGTGGATCGTGGGGTCGAACAGGTAGACGCCGACGAGCGCGAGGTCCGACGGCGGGTCGGCCGGCTTCTCGACCAGCGCGCACGACGTGGCCGTGCGTCGTCGAGGGTGGCGATGCCGAAGCGGTGGGGGTCGGGCACCTGCTTGAGCAGGATCTGGGCCGCCGGCGGGTCGTCGCCGTCGCACGGGCCGCGCTCGAAGGCGTCGACGAAGGCGGCGAGGTCCTGCTCGAGCAGGTTGTCGCCGAGGTACATCACGAAGTCGTCGTCGCCGAGGAAGTCCCGGCGATCAGCACGCAGTGGGCGAGCCCGAGCGGCGCGTCCTGGGGGATGTAGGTGATCGACGCCCCGAACTGCGATCCGTCGCCGAGCGCCGTCGCGCACCTCGTCACCGGTGTCGCCGACGATGACGCCGATGCTCGGTGATGCCGGCCTCGGCCATCGCCTCGATCCCGTAGAACAGGATCGGCGTGTTGGCCACCGGCACGAGCTGCTTGGCGCCGTGTGTGGGTGATCGGCCGCAGCCGGGTGCCGGCGCCGCCGGCGAGGATCAGTGCCTTCATGGCGCGATCAGCGCTGGCGCAGTCGTCGCCGGTCGACCCGCGCCGCGGTCGGCGGTGGCGCCGACGCCCCGGAAGTAGTCGAGGACGGCTCGGCGCCGTCGCCGAGCTCGAGCACGGCTTGCCGTCGATCTCGACGCCGACGACCGGCAGCAAGTAGGTCTGCAGGCCGCCTGCTCGGTCGCCGCCTTGCGCAGGGCGCCGGCGGCCTGGAGCGGGTCGAGGCCTCAGTCGATGCGACAGCGACTCGGTGGCCGCGTCGAGCAGGCCGTGAGCGACGAACGGATCGGACTGGACCTGCTCGCAGCAGCTTGGCGACGGCGGCGCGGATGAAGTCCTGCTGGCGCTCGATGCGGCCGAGGTCGGCGCGGCGGGTCCTCCTGCCAGTCGCCGTCGCGGAACTCCTCGTAGTGGCGGCTGCGGGCGTACGCCGAGCGCCTGCGAGCCGTCGAGGATCTGGCAGCCGGGTTGAGCGTCGAGCCCGGTGTTGCTTGTCCTGGGTGGCGTACTCGAAGCAGATCTCGACGCCGCCGATGGCGTCGACGAGGCGCTTGAAGCCCGCGAAGTCGACCTCGACGTAGTGGTTGATCGGGATGCCGAACGCCTCGGTGATCGTCGCGGCGAGCACGTCGGCGCCGTCGTTGTAGGCCGAGTTGATGCGGTTCGACTCGCTCGCGTCCGGCGATCGGCACCCACAGGTCGCGCGGCAGGCTCAGCAACAGGCGCCGCCGTTGCCGTCTCGCGGCGCAGGATCATGATCGTGTCGCTGCGCTGGCCCGACGACGTCGTCGTCGTCGCCGATGCCGCCGGCGTTCGGGTCGTTGGGATCGGCGCTCTCTCGGGTGTCGGAGCCGACGAGCAGGTAGTTCTCCGCCGGCGCATCGTTGCTCGGCTCCTCGCAGCACCTGCGCCACGTCCGGGACCCGCTCGACGTCGTCGGAGCGGTCGCGGGCCGCGACGAGCACGCCGGCGCTGCCGACTGCGCCGACGAGCACGGCGAACGCCGAGCGCGATCGCTGCCGGGCGGGCGACGCAACCGGCTGCGCGGACACGGCGAGGCCAGGCTAACTGGCCGGATCCGCTCGCCGAGTCCGGTCATCACTCGTGCGGTGCGCAGGTGGACGACGTCGCCGGTGTCGAGGCGGTGGATGCATGCCCGCACTCGTCGAGCAACGACCAGCCGCCGTCGGCGTCGACGTCCACGGCGCGGCCCTCGATGACACGCTCGCCGGCAGCTCGACGCGCACGTCGCTGGCCGAGCGTCGCCAGACGCGGCGCGGTACGGCGGCGACGATGTCGGCCGGCAGCGCGTCGTACGCGGTCAGCAGCGCGGCGAGCACGTCGAGCGGGTCGATCGCCGTCGCCGAGGCGGGCCGCGCCGTCCGGCGCCCAGCCGACGTTCAGGCCGAGCCCGACGACGACCGGGCCGGCTCGCGCTCGACGCTGCGGCGAGGATCCCGGCGAGCTTGCGCCGTCGTCGACCAGCAGGTCGTTCGGCCACTTCAGCGCCGGCTCGCACGCCCGCCGTTCGTCGCACGGCTTCGACGCGCCGCCAGCGCCGACCCGCTGGGTCAGCTCGTGCGGGTGCGTCGGGCACGTCGCGGAACAGCAGCGACACGAGCAGGTTCGCGCCCGGCGGCGCGTCCCAGCGCCGGTCGAGCCGGCCGCGCCCGGCGCGTCTGGTGGTCGGCGACGAGCACGGTGCGGTCGGGCGCGCCGGTCGGCCGTCGGCGAGCAGATCGTCGTTCGTGCTGCCCGTCTCGCGCGACGTGCTCGACGGTCCAGCCGTGCCGGCCAGCGCGTGGCCGTGGCGCCGCATCACGGCCACCTACATTGTCACCCGTGCTGCAGAAGATCCTGATCGCCAACCGCGGCGAGATCGCCGTCCGGGTCATCCGCGCCGCCCGCGAGCTCGGGCATCGCCACCGTCGCCGTGTACTCCGAGCTCGATCGCGAACGCGCTCCACGTCCGCCTCGCCGACGAGGCCTACGCGCTCGGCGGGCAGACCGCGGCCGAGAGCTACCTCAACACCGAGGCGATCCTCGACGCCATCCGACGCAGCGGCGCCGACGGCGTGCACCCCGGCTACGGGTTCTTCAGCGAGAACGCCGACTTCGCCCGGGCGATCACCGAGCATGGGCGTCGCGTTCATCGGCCCGCCGCCGGCGGCGATCGACGAGATGGGCGACAAGGTCAGTCGAGCCGCAAGGCGGCGACTGCGCGGCGGCGCGCCGATCGTGCCGGGCACGACCGAGTTCGCCAAGTCGGCCGACGAGATCCGCGCCTTCGGCGAGGAGTACGGCTGGCCGATCGCCATCAAGGCGGCGTTCGGCGGCGGCGGCCGGGGCATGAAGGTCGTGCAGTCGGCGGCCGAGGTCGACGACGCGATGGACAGCGCCCAGCGCGAGGCGAAGGCGTTCTTCGGCCGCGACGAGATCTACGTCGAGCGCTACCTCACCTGGCCGCGCCACGTCGAGGTGCAGATCGTCGGCGACCAGCACGGCAACGTCGTGTGGGTCTGCACGCGCGACTGCTCGGCCCAGCGCCGCCACCAGAAGCTGATCGAGGAGGCGCCCGCGCCGGGCCTCCGCCGCGGCGTCGAGGACGCGATGGGCGAGGCCGCGGTCAAGGCGGCCAAGGCCGTCGGCTACTACAACGCCGGCACGGTCGAGTTCATCTACCAGGACGGCGAGTTCTTCTTCCTCGAGATGAACACCCGCCTGCAGGTCGAGCACCCGGTCACCGAGGTGATCACCGGCATCGACCTCGTCGAGTGGCAGATCCGCGTCGCCGTCGGGCGAGCCGCTGCCGATGACGCAGGAGGAGGTCGCGGCCCTGCAGCGGGGCCACGGCATCGAGATCCGGATCAACGCCGAGAACCCGGCCGGCGGCAAGTTCCTGCCGTCGCCCGGGCGCGATCACCAAGCTCGTCGCCGCCCGACGGCTTCGGCGTGCGCTTCGACGGCGGCTACGAGTCCGGCGACGACGATCAGCCAGTACTACGACAACCTCGTCGGCAAGCTGATCGTGTGGGGCAAGGACCGCCCGACGGCGATCGCCCGCACGATCCGCGCGCTCGAGGAGATGGTCGTCGAGGGCGTCGCGACCACGATCCCCGCCGACCTCGCGATCCTCCGCCACCCCGACTTCGCCGCCGATGCAGCACTCGCACGAAGTGGGTCGAGGAGACGCTCGACCTCAGCGGGATCGACGCCCCGGCGCCGCGTCGCCCCCGCCGGCCGACGACGAGCGAAGCCGAGCCGCTCGTCGAGCGCACGACGACGGTCGAGGTCAACGGCAAGCGCTTCGACGTCAAGATGTGGGTGCCCGAGTCGGCGCCGCGTCGCCGCCGGCGCCGGCGGCGCGGCGCAAGGCCGCGAAGCCGCGGCGCGCCGGCGGCAGCGGCGGCGGCGGTGCCGCCGGGAGCGGCAACGTCGAGGTGCCGATGCAGGGCACGATCGTCAAGGTGCTCGTCGAGGTCGGCCAGGCAGGTCGAGGCCGGTCAGGCCATCGTCGTGCTCGAGGCGATGAAGATGGAGAACCAGATCGCCGCCGAGAAGGCCGGCACGGTCAAGGAGATCAAGGTCGCAGCCGGCGACACCGTCGGCGCCGGCGACGTCGTCGCGTCATCGAGTGACTGCCGTGTCTGTCCGTAACGATCGCCGTCACAGCGATCGATTCGCTACGGACCAGTTCACTCGGCGGCTTCGGCCAGCGCCTCGCGCGAGCGCGGGGTGGACGAGCAGGCTCTCGACGATGTCGCTCACCTTCAGGTTGGCGGTGACGGCGAGGGCGATGACGCTGATCAGCTCGGCGGCGTGACGGCCGACGATCGAGCCGCCGAGCACGACGCCGGTCGCCGGGTCGGAGATGATCTTCACGAAGCCACGCGGGTCGTTGTTGATCAGCGCCTTGGGCGTGGCGCTGAACGGCACCTTGGTGACCCGGATCTTGCGCCCGACGGCGAACGCCTCGGCCTCGGCCAGCCCGACGTCGGCGATCTCCGGCTCGGTGAAGATCGCCGAGGCCGCCTTGTCGTAGTCGAGGTGGCGGTGCGCGACGCTTGTGCAGGCCCATCACGTGCTCGGCGACCTTGCGGCCCTGCATCGAGGCGACCGACGACAGCGGCAGCTTGCCGCTGACGTCGCCCGCGGCGTAGATGTGCGCGACGTTGCTCTGGCAGTGGCGGTTGATCGTGACGTAGCCGCCGTCGTCGATCGACACGCCGGCAGCTTCGAGGCCGAGCCCGTCGCTGTTCGGCACCGAGCCGATCGCCAGCACGGCGTGGACGATGCGCACGACCCGCCCGTCGTCGCAGCGCACGACCACGCCGTCGTCGCCGTCGCGGTCGATCGCCGTCGCCCGCGCCCCCTTCAGCAGCTTGACGCCCCGGCTGCAGGAAGTCGTCCTCGAGCACCGCCGCGACCTCGGGGTCCTTGCTCGGCAGCACCTGCTGGCGGCTGACGACGAGCGTCACCTCGGCGCCGAACGAGGAGAACATGTGGACGAACTCGACGCCGGTGACGCCCGGAGCCGATGACCGTGATCGCGCTCGGGAACATCTTGCGGCGGGTAGCAGTCGCGGGTCGTCGAGGATGCGGTCGCCGTCGGGCGTGCACCAGTCGGGGATGCGCGGCCGCGAGCCGGTGGAGATCAGGATGCGTCGTCGAACGCCAACGCGCTCGACGCCGTCGACGCCGGTGACCTCGACCTCGTTGCGGGCCGACGAACCGAGCGACGCCGCGCGACCATCCGCACGCCCTGGCTCGTCGAGCAGCTCGCGTCGTGCCCTGGCGGAGGTGGTCCTTGATCCCCTCGATGCGGCCCGACAGCGCTTCGATGTCGACCTCGGCGACCGCCTGCTCGAGCCCATCCCGGTCGAGCGGCGGGTGAAGCGCATCGCCCCGCCGGTGGCGATCATCGTCTTCGACGGGATGCAGTCCCACAGGTGCGCCGCGCCGCCGACGACGTCGCGCTCGACCAGCGTGACCTCGGCGCCGAGCCGGGCGGCGTACGTGGCCGCCGTGTTGCCGGCCGGGCCGCCGCCGATGATCACGAACCGAATCGCCCTATCAGGTTAGGGGACACGTCATGATGCGGCCGGCGACAGGCGCTGCGAGCTGCCCGCCGTGCCGCACCGGGTCCTCGCTTCTGCACGACGCGGTCGGCCGTCGACCTCGTGATGCGGCCGGCGAAGGCGCTGGAGCGCCCGCCGTGCCGAACCGGGTCCTCGCCTTCGTGCCGACGCGGTCGGCCGTCGACCTCGATGCGGCCGGCGAAGGCGCTGGACGCCGCCGGCCGAACCGTCCTCGCTTCTGCCGCCGGCGACGTTCGACGCAGTACTCCGACGGGTACTGGCAGCGTGTCGACGCGGCTCGCCGACGCGCTCGAGTGCATGCCGGCCGGCGAAGGCGCTGGAGCGCCCGCCGTGCCGAACCGGGTCCTCGCTTCTGCACGACGCGGTCGGCCGTCGACCTCGTGCCAGGCTGGACGGCGATGAGCACGCTGTGGTTCGAGCCCGTCGGGCGCGGGCGCCGCCACGTCGTGCTGCGCTACGGCGTCGACGACCTGCGCTTCACGACGACGTACTGGTACGACGACGTCGACTTCGATGGCTCGAGCAGCGCTACGGCGAGGCCTTCCTGCGGCCGTCGAGTTCCACCTGCTGGCCTTCGAGGCCAACAAGGCGGCCAGCCTGGCACCGACGGCGATCGACCCCGGCCCGTACGGCGATTTGGTCACGGAGGCGTTCTGGGAGCTGTGGGAGACGATGTTCCACCACGTGTGGGGCGTCTGGCGGTACGAGAACGACGCCGAGTACCGCCTGCCGGCCCTCCTGCGGCCGGCGACGCGCTGGACGCACGCCGTGCGACGGGAGCTCGCCCTGAACCACGCGGCCAAGCAGTGCCGGTCACGCATCGTCCCGCCACCGATCGAGCGATCGCGTCGGTGCGGCCGATCGGCTCGTGCTGTGTGGCGGCGGCAAGGACAGCCTGGCCAGCATGCAGCTGCTCGAACGCGCCGGCATCCCGTACGACACGTTCGTCTACTCCACTCGGTCTACGGGCCCGCCGACCTCCAGCACGACGCTCATCGACGAGCTCGTCGATCGGCGCACGCCGCAGGACCGCCACCGCGGCTGGGTCCTCGACGACGCCGATGGACGCCCCGCTCGCCGCGGCGTATCCCGAGCTCGGCATCGCGCGCATCGTCGCCGCCGAGACCGTCAGCTCCTACTGGACTGCGTTGCCCGTCGCCCTGCAGCACGGCTTCGACCGAAGTCGCCCTCGGCGTCACGCGCAGCACCGACGAGCACAACCTCGTCTGGGACGCTGACCGGCGAGCGCATCAACTACCTGTGGGGCATGAGCAGCGCGGCCGAGCAGCTGCTGCACGACTACGTCCGCACCAACCTCGTTCACCGACTCTGCGGATGTTCCACCTGCTCCGCCCGATCTACGACCTCGACGTCTTCTCGCCGCTGCGACGCCGACTCGACGCCGTGCCGAGCACCCACTCCTGCGCCAAGCAGAAGCCGTGGTGCGGGCGGTGCGCCAAGTGCATCTACGTGTGGATGAACTACGTGGCGTGGCTGCCGGCAGAGACCGTCGCCCGGTGCTTCACGGCGAACCTGTTCGACCATCCCGAGAACCGCACGATGCTGCGCAAGATGCTCGGACTGGAGGGCTACAAGCCGACCGACTGCGTGGGCACGGTCAGCGAGGCCCGCCTGGCGTTCGCGATGTGCCGCGCCAAGGGCGTCGGCGGGGTGATCGCCGACGACATCGACGTCGGTGTGTTCCTGGAGGAGGCGCCGGCGACCTTGGCGCGCTACGCCGCCGTCGAGGCACCCGGCCCGACGTTCCCGCCGCGCCTGGCCGCGAGCTCACGGACCGCGCTCGCCGGTCAGGCGGCGATCACCGAGTCGTACGCCCGTGACGTGCTGGCGCCTGCCCCAGTACCGTGAGCCCTCGTGACCAGCGAGCCCACTGAACCGAGCGCCGCCGTCGGGCAGCGGGCTCGCCGCCGAGCGGGCGCGCCGCCAGGCCCAGGTCGACGAGTTGGCGGGCCGCCGGCCGCCAGCCGTACCCGTACCGGTTCGATCGCACCCACACCGCGGCGGAGCGTCCGGGCCCAGTGGGCGCGACCTCGCGCCCGGCACGGAGACCGACGCCGAGGTGACGGTCGCCGGCCGCGTGCTGCTCAAGCGCGACGCCGGCAAGCTCGTGTTCGCCACCATCACCGATCGAGGCGTCGAGCTGCAGCTGTTCATCTCCCGGGCCGTGATCGGCGACGACGGCTTCGCCGACGTCAAGGCGCTCGACCGCGGCGACTGGGTCGGCGTCCACGGCACGGTGATGACGACCAGAGCCGGCGAGCTGTCGGTCAAGGTCGACACGCTCGAACTGCTCGCCAAGTCGATCCGCCCGCTGCCGGACAAGTGGCACGGGCTCGCCGACCCCGACACGCGATTCCGCCAGCGCTACGCCGACCTCGTCGTCAACGCCGAGGCACGTCGGGCCTTCGACGTCCGCCACGCCGTGATCTCCAGCTTCCGTCGCACGCTGCAGGCCCGGGGCTTCGTGGAGGTCGAGACGCCGGTCCTGCATCCTGAGGCCGGAGGCGCGCACGCCCGTCCGTTCGTCACCCACTACAACACGCTCGACATGCCGATGTACCTCCGGATCGCGCTCGAGCTGCACCTCAAGCGGCTGATCGTCGGCGGCATGGACAGGGTGTTCGAGATCGGCCGGGTGTTCCGCAACGAGGGTCTTTCGCCACGCCACAACACCGAGTTCACGATGATGGAGTCCTACGAGGCGTACGCCGACGTCGAGGACGTGATGGAGCTCACCGAGGCGTTGATCGTGACCGCCGCTCGAGACGCCGCTCGGCACGACGTCGATCACGGTCCGCGGGCGAGCCGGTCGACCTCGCCGAGCCGTGGCCACGGCCGGCGGATGGTCGACCTCGTCAGCGACGCCATCGGCACCGAAGTGCACCCGTCGCAGCCCGCTCGAACGGACTGCGGGCCCTGGCCGACGAACACGGCGTGCACGTGGGAGCCACGCTGGGGTCCCGGCAAGCTGATCGAAGAGCTCTTCGGGGCGACGGTCGAACACGGCATCGTCGCGCCCGCTGTTCGTCACCGGTCACCCGGTGGAGATCTCGCCGCTGGCGCGGGTCGATCGCGCCGATCCGTTCCTGACGGAGCGCTTCGAACTGTTCATCGACGCCCGCGAGATCGCCAACGGCTACAGCGAGCTCAACGACCCCGTCGAGCAGCGGGCCCGCTTCGAGGACGAGGAGCGGGCGCGGGCGGCCGGCGATCTCGAAGCCGGAACGATCGACGAGGACTACCTGCGGGCGCTGGAGTACGGGATGCCGCCGACGGGAGGGCTCGGGGTCGGCATGGACCGACTGATCATGTTGCTCGCCGGCGTGGAGACGATCCGCGATGTGATCCTGTTCCCGGCGCTGCGACCGGAGGTACACCGCCCATGACACGCACTGCCTGGGGCGCCGGCTTCACGACGGAGGCCGGCCGACGGCACGACGCTCGACGCGTGGTTCCGGTGGCTGGGGTGGGGCGAGTACGGCGAATAGTCGCCGGACGACGTCGAGCTCGCGCTGGCCGGCGGGCGAGCGCCAGGATCCCGTTCGTCAGGTCGTCGTGCGACCGATCCGTCTGACGATCGACGTCGACGAGCCGCCGACGTCGGCGGCCGACGTGTACCTGCGCCTGCACCTGCTGTCGCACCGCCTCGCCGCGCCACGCAGCCTCAACCTCGACGGCGTGTTCGGCCAGCTGGCGACGGTGGCATGGACCGACCTCGGCCCCGTGGCCCCAGGCGATGTCGACGATGTCCGCCTGGCGTTGCGATCCGAGGGGCACGCGCTGCTGGTGCGCGGCCTCGACAAGTTCCCGCCGATGACCGACTACGTGATCCCGTCGGGCGTGCGCATCGGCGATGCGGCGCGGGTCCGCCTCGGCGCCCACCTCGCCGAGGGCACGGTCGTGATGCACGAGGGCTTCTGCAACTTCAACGCCGGCACGCTCGGCACGTCGATGGTCGAGGGCCGGATCTCGCAAGGTGTGATCGTCGGCGAGGGCTCCGACATCGGCGGCGGCTCGTCGATCATGGGCACGCTGTCGGGTGGCGGGACCGAGCAGGTCACGATCGGCGAGCGCTGCCTGCATCGGAGCCAACGGCGGGATCGGCATCAGCCTCGGCGACGACTGCGTCGTCGAGGCCGGCCTCTACGTCACGGCCGGCACGCTGGTGCGGCTCCCCGACGGCGAGGTCGTCAAGGGCAAGGACGTCTCGGGGATCAGCGGGATGATGTTCATCCGCCACAGCCAGACCGGCGCCATCGAAGCCCGCCAGCGGGCGGGGAAGTGGGGCGGCCTGAACGCCGCGCTGCACACGCGCCCTGACCGAGCCTCGCGGGCGCTCTGTACATTCCGGGGCATGACCGTGGCCGAGAACGACCTGTCAGCAGCGGCCGAAGCCCTCGCCCTCGTGGACGGCGTCGTCGCCGCCACTGCCCGCCACGTTGCGCAGACGGGTGGTCCCGACGCTCAGCAGGTCGTCGCCTACGACCTCGCCCACGCCGCGTCGGCAGCGGCGACGGCGCGGGCGCTGCTCGACTATGGCGCCAAGGGCGACGACGAAGCGCGCATCGCCTGCGCGTTCACGGCCGACGTCGTGCACGACCTGATCACGCGTCTCGCCGGCCGGGAGCGGTTGTGGGGCGTCGAGACGGCACCGCTGCGCGAGGCGCACCCGTTCCTCGAGCGCTTCCGAGACCCGGAGTTCGTCGCCACCCTCGCCGAGACGGCGGGCCCCCGCCACCTCGATGCCGACATGGAGCTGGTGCAGGACACGTTCCGCTCGTTCGCCGCGAACGTCGTCGCCCCCCAGGCCGAGCACGTCCATCGCACGAACGCCGACGTGCCCGAGGAGATCATCGCCGGCCTCGCCGAGATCGGCGCCTTCGGGCTGTCGGTGCCAGCGGACTATGGCGGATACAACGAGGGCGGCGACAGCGAGTACCTCGCCATGGTCATCGCCACGGAGGAGCTGAGCCGAGCGAGCCTGGGCATCGGCGGATCGCTCATCACGCGTCCGGAGATCTTGACGAGAGCGCTGGTGAGGGGCGGGACCGAGGAGCAGAAGCTGACGTGGCTGCCGAAGCTGGCGACGGCCGAGGCGATGGTCGCCGTTGCCGTCACCGAGCCCGACTACGGCAGCGACGTCGCCGGGCTGAAGGTGACGGCGACCCCGGCCGAGGGCACCGACGGCCGGCCGGGGTACGTGATCAACGGCGTGAAGACGTGGTGCACGTTCGGGGCTCGCGCCGACGTCCTGATGCTGCTCGCCCGCACCGACCCGGACCGCTCCAAGGCGCATCGCGGGCTGAGCCTCTTCGTCGTGCCCAAGCCGCGGTCGGACGGCCATGGCTTCGAGCTCACACAGGAGGACGGAGCGGCTGAGCGGACGGGAAAGATGGAGGGCCGCCCGATCGACACGCTCGGCTACCGCGGCATGCACAGCTACGAGATCGCGCTGGAGGACTGGTGGGTGCCGGCCGATCACCTGATCGGCGGCGAGGAGGGCCTCGGGCGCGGCTTCTACTACCAGATGGAGGGATTCGAGAACGGGCGACTGCAGACCGCCGCCCGCGCCATCGGCGTGATGCAGGCCGCCTACGAGTCGGCCCTCGACTACGCCCGCAACCGCACGGTCTTCGGCTCGAGCGTCGTCGACTACCAGCTGACCAGGGCCAAGCTCGGCCGGATGGCCGTGCTCATCCAGGCGGGCCGGCAGTTCGCCTATCACGTCGCCACGCTGATGGCCAAGGGGCAGGGCGCCACCGAGGCCAGCATGGTCAAGGCGTACGTCTGCAAGGCCGCCGAGTGGGTCACCCGCGAGGCGATGCAGATCCACGGCGGCTTCGGGTACGCCGAGGAGTACTCCGTCAGCCGCCTGTTCGTCGACGCCCGCGTGCTGTCCATCTTCGAAGGCGCTGACGAGACCCTGTGCCTCAAGGTGATCGCCCGCCGCCTGACCGCGGCCTGATCCATCCGAGTGTTTGAGTCCATCCGAGTGCTGGAGCTCGATTTTCCCGGGGCCTGACACTCGGATGGCGTCAAACACTCGGATGGGTCAGGGCAGGAGGTCGGCGAGCGACTTGATGCGGTCGAAGTCTCCGTCGGGGTGGTCGTCGTAGGGGTCCACGAGCAGCGGATGGAGTCCGGCCGCCCTGGCGCCGCCGACGTCCATCGTCACGGAGTCGCCGACGTAGGCGACACGTGACCGCTCGACGTCCGGGAAGTGCACGGCGGCGTGCTCGAAGATCGCCGGATCTGGCTTGGCGACGCCGACGACGTGGCTGTCGACGACGCAGCGGACCTCCACGCCAGCGCCGGGGCCGACCTGACAGGCGCCGCTGCGGCGAAGCACCATCTCGATCTGCCCGCTGGCGTTCGACACCACGCCGAGTGGCACGCCCGCCCGTTCCAGCGCACGGAGCGCCGTGAGATGCTCGGGAATCACCCAGCGCCACAGGAGCGCGCTGCCGCGTGTGGCCGAGCGCTTGCGCCGCCTCCTCGACGTCGACCTCGGCGACGCCGATCGACCTGACGTAGGCGCGGTCGTACTCGATCCAGTCCCGCTCCTCGGCGCCCTGGGCCGACTTGACCCCCATCGCCGCGTAGTGGGCGCGCCGGTGGCGGTCGACGGACGCATCGCCTCCGTAGTAGGCGAGCAACGGGCCGAGCACCGTGGGGGTCAGGCAGCACGAGGACGCCACCGGCATCGAGCCAGACGGCGTCGAAATCACCCACCCTGCCAATCAGCGGGACCTCTCAGCCGCCGGGCTGGAGATCGCTGATCGAGATGTCGCAGTCGCCGAGCAAGCCCATGATGTCGTTGAGCTCGTTGGCGTTCCCGCCGACTTCTTCGATGCGATCGACGAGGCAGTCGATCTGCTCGTCATCGAGGCCGAGGCCGTCGAGCATGTCCCGCGCCGCTTCTTCAGCGTTCTCGGGGATGGAGAAGTCCGGGATCGTGAGGTCCGGGATCGTGATGTCCGGCAACGTGAGGTCCGGCAACGTGATGTCGGGGAGCGTGATGTCCGGCAACGTGATGTCCGGCAGGGTCACGTCAGGGAG
This sequence comes from uncultured Acidimicrobiia bacterium, assembly GCA_963774125.1. Lineage (GTDB taxonomy): Bacteria > Actinomycetota > Acidimicrobiia > Acidimicrobiales > Ilumatobacteraceae > JALZMG01. The sequence goes on along the minus strand of CAVZDR010000004.1, from coordinate 39,737 downwards.
CGTCACGTCCGGCAGCGTGACGTCGGGGAGCGTCACCTCCGGCTCGTCGTCGTCGTCGCCGCTGCTGCACGCTCCGAGCACCAGCACAGCGGGAATGGCCAAGATCAACGCGCGTCGCACGGCGGGACAACGTATCGGCGCGAGAGCGCAACTGGTCAGTCAGTCGGCTCCTGGGGCGCCATCAGGACCTCGCGGAACAGCTCGTTCGTCCGCTCCCACGCCTCGAGCGCGTGTTCGGCGTGGTACACGTCCGGCCGCGAGTCGTTGAAGAACGCGTGGTCCGCGCCCTCGTGCACGTGCATCGTGGCGTCCTTGCCGAGGCCCTGCAGCTGCGCCTCCAACTCGAACACCATCTCGGGCGTGAGGTACCCGTCCTCGCCGGCGTACTCGCCGACCACGACGGCGTCGAGCTGGTCCCAGTCCGGCTGCGCCGCCGCCGGCGGGATCACGCCGTAGTACGGCGCGACGGCCCGGACACGGTCGGGTCGCTGCGTCGCCAGCACCAATGCCAGTCCGCCACCCAGGCAGTACCCGACAACGCCGACTCGATCGCTGCCGGAGCGCTCGACGACGAAGTCCACCGCGCCGGACATGTCCTTGGCGGCCTGCGCCATGTTCATCGCCATCATCAACTTGCCCGCCCCGTCGGGCTCGCCGGCCGTCTTGCCGTGGTAGAGATCCGGCGCCAGGGCCGTATACCCGGCGTCGCCGAAGCGGTCCGTCACGTCGATGATGTGCGGTACGAGGCCCCACCACTCCTGGATCACGATCACCCCGGGCCCGCCCCCGTCGGCGAGGTAGCCGTCACACGTGCTGCCGTTGCTCGGGAAGCTGACCATCGCACCCATGACGCTCACGTTAGGACCGCCGCTCGTCGCGAGCTCTGTACGGGCACAATGGCTCCATTGTTCGGGCTGAGCAGTGCCAATTACGCTCCGCTTCCATGACGGCAACCTCGACCGCTCGCTCGCGCGGCCTACCTCGATGACCGGGCGCACGTGTTCCACTCCTGGTCGGCACAGGCGGCGCTCTCCCCCGTCGTCGTGGCCGGCGCCGAAGGCGCCCGCTTCTGGGACGAGGACGGCAACAGCTACCTCGACTTCTCGAGCCAGCTGGTCAACGTCAACATCGGTCACCAGCACCCCAAGCTCGTCGCGGCGATCAAGGAGCAGGCCGAGCTGCTGTGCACGGTGGCGCCGATCCATGCCAACGCCGCAACGAGCGAAGCGGCGCGGCTGATCGCCGAGCTGGCGCCGGGTGACCTCGAGATGGTGTTCTTCACGAACGGTGGCGCCGAGGCCACCGAGAACGCGATCCGGATGGCGCGGCTGCACACGGGTCGGCACAAGGTGCTTGCGGCGTACCGCAGCTATCACGGCGCAACGGCCGGGTCGCTCACGATGACGGGCGACCCTCGCCGCTGGGGTAGCGAGCCCGGCATCCCAGGCATCGTCAGGTACTGGGGCCCGTACACGTATCGCTCGGCGTTCCACGCCGAGGACGACGCCGCAGGAGTGCGAGCGCGCCCTCGAGCACCTCGCCGACGTGATCATGGTCGAGGGCGCCCAGAACGTCGCCGCCATCATCCTCGAGACGGTGGTCGGCACGAACGGCATCCTCGTCCCACCCGACGGCTACCTGCAGGGCGTCCGCGAGCTGTGCGATCGCCACGGCATCGTGCTCATCGCCGATGAGGTCATGGCCGGCTTCGGCCGCTGCGGCGAGTGGTTCGCCGTCGACCACTGGGGTGTCGCCCCGGATCTGATCTGCTTCGCCAAGGGCGTCAACTCCGGCTACATCCCGCTCGGTGGCGTCGTCATCAGCCGCCGCATCGCCGACACGTTCGCCAACCGGCCGTACCCCGGCGGCCTGACCTACTCCGGCCATCCGCTGGCATGCGCCTCTGCGGTCGCCAGCATCGGCATCTTCAAGGAGGAGGGCATCATCGAGCACGCCCGCCACCTCGGCGAAGACGTCGTCGGACCGGCGCTCGAGAAGATGGCGGCGCGCCACCCGTCGGTCGGGGAGGTGCGCGGGCTCGGCGTGTTCTGGGCGATCGAGCTCGTCCGCGACCGCCAGACACGAGAGCCCCTCGTGCCGTTCAACGCCGCTGGGCCGGACGCCAAGCCGATGACCGACCTGGCAGCGGCGTGCAAGGAGCGCGGCCTGTGGCCGTTCACCCACTTCAACCGGCTGCACGTCGTACCGCCGATCACGATCAGCGACGACGACATGCGCAGCGGCCTGGCGATCATCGACGAGGCGCTGGAGGTGGCCGACCGCCACACCACCGGTTGAATGCCGAAGATGCAGGCGGGTGAGCCGCGAAGCGGCGAGCTCGGCAGGCGAGGCGAGCAACTTGGTTGCGAGCCGAGCCCGAACGTCGGTTGAATCGGTCCGATGCGCCGGTTGTTCCACCACGACCGGCCCGGCCTCCCGGCCAACTGGCAGGACATCCTCACCGCTCGCTCTCGGCTGTGGGCGCTGCTGGACGCCGATGAGCAGGCCCGTCTCGGCGTCCTCGCTGAGGACCTGCTGGCGACGAAGCGCTGGGAAGCGGCGCGCGGGTTCGAGCTGACCGACGAGGTCCGCACGGTGATCGCCGGCCACGCCGCGTTGCTCGTCCTCGAGCTCGACCCGGCGTCGTACGACGGGGTCGGGACCATCGTCGTCCGCGCTGGCGCGATGCGGCGGGTGGCGCCGATGGCCGGCCCGGTCGCCGGGGTCGTCGTCGGGGACGTCGGCGCGGTCGACGGCGAGGCGCACCACGGCGACGGGCCCGTCATGGTGACGTGGTCGTCGGCGCGGCGGGAGGCTGCCAATCCACGGCTCGGTCGTGATGTCGTGCTCCACGAGTTCGCCCACAAGCTCGACATGCGCGACGGCGTGAGCGACGGCACTCCGTTGATCGAGGATGAGGCGCTGCGCGAACGGTGGATCGAGGTGTGCACCACCGAGTACGAGAACGTGCGGGCCGGGAACTCGGTGCTGCGGCCGTATGCCGGCACCAACGCTGCGGAGTTCTTCGCCGTCGCCAGTGAGACCTTCTTCACGCAACCGCGCGACGTCGAGTCCCTCAAGCCGGAGCTGTACGACGTGCTGCGGACGTTCTACGGCCAGGATCCGGCGGCACGCGTCCGGACTCGCATCGCCGAGGCAACCACCCCGAACTGACTCAGGTCGCGCCGAGGTCGTTCATCGCCTGCCCAACGAGGTCGACGACCTCGTCGTCGGGGACGCCTGAGAGCAGCACGGTCGTCGTGCCCAGCCTCCACACCGCATCGGCGAAGCGTGGGCGGGTGACTGCGAGGAGCGGTGACACGAGGCGATCCCGGTCGTCCTCACTGGCGTGCGTGGCGATCACCACCTGACCCGTGACGTCCGAATCGCAGCTGCCGACCGCCACGTCGACGCGAGCGATCTGCTCGACACCGTCGAGGTCCGTCGGCGATTCGTCCGTGGTGCACACGCGCAGACCGACGCCCTCGAGCGCGGCGATCACGTCGTCCCGACTGCGCAGCTCGGAGTCCGATGGTGAGCACGCGAGGGCCGTGAGCAGCACGAACGCCACCGCGGCACGCACACAGTGAGCGTAGTTGCGCGGTCTCCCACAAGTACGGTGCCTCGTGTGGAGCCGGTGCCGCGACCGGCGGGGGCCACACACGGGCGGGCGCTCGGGGTGTTCCCGCTGGCGATGCTCAGTGTCGCCTACATCGCCAGTCTCAGCGGCACGCCGGCGCTCGCCGAGTACGGCTACACGTCGCTGTTCTTCTACGCCCTGGCGATCGTGCTGCTCCTCATCCCGACGGCACTGGTCGCGGCGGAGCTGGCGACGGGCTGGCCCCGCACCGGCGGCGTGTACGCGTGGGCCAGCGTGGCCTTCGGCGAGCGTGGCGGCTTCACGACGGTGTGGCTGCAGTGGATGGCCGGGGTCATCGCCCTGCCGGCGATCATGTCGGTGATCAGCGCGAACGCGTCGTACATCTTCAACCCGGCGCTCTCGTCCAACCCCGCCTTCCTCTTCGGAGTGATCGTCGTCGCGATCTGGTTGATGACCGCGGTCGCCATGCTCGGCGTACGCGAGTCAGCGTCGGTGACCAACGCCGGCGTCGTGATGGGGATCGTCATCCCCGGCCTCACGCTCGGCATCGTCGGGCTCGTCTACTTCCTGCAGGGCAAGCCGAGCCAGATCACGTTCGAGAGCAGCGAGCTGGTCCCCGACCTGGGCAACATCCAGACGCTCGTCCTCGCCAGCAGCGCCTTCCTCGTCTTCGCCGGCGCCGAGCAGTCGGCGGCCCATGCCGGCGACGTCGCCCGGCCGGGCCGGGACTACCCGCGGGCGATCCTGCTCGCCACGGGGGTCGTGCTGTTGCTGATCGTCCCGGCCACGCTGGCCATCGCCATCGTCGTGCCGTCGAAGGAGCTCAGCCTGATCGGCGGGCTGAGCCAGGCGTTCGCCAGCATGCTGGGCGTCTACGGCCTCCAGTGGATGGTCAGGCTGATGGCCTTGCTCATCGTCGGCGGCCTGCTGATCCAGGTGCAGGTGCTGCTGGCCGGACCGGTCCGCGGCGTGCTCCTCGCGGGACAGCGCGGCGCACTCCCCCGCTGGCTGTGCACGACGAATCGCGCCGGGATGCCCAACCGCCTCCTGCTCTTCCAGGCCGTCGTTGGCACGGTGCTGGCCACCCTGTTCCTGCTCCTGCCGTCGGTGAACAGCGTCTTCTGGATCTTCACGGCGCTGCAGACACAGCTGCTGCTCGTGATGTACATCCTGATGTATGCGACGGCGATCCGGCTGCGGCGCCGCCACCCGGAGGTCGCCCGGGCGTTCAAGATCCCGGGCGGCCTCGTTGGTGTCGTGTTGATCGCCGGCGTCGGCGCTGTCGCCTGCGTCGCCGTGATCGTGATCAACCTGTTCCCGCCAGCGCAGCTGTCAGGCACCGGCCAGTTCACGGCCTACCTGGCCGGGATGATCCTCGGCATCGGATTCCTGTGCGCCGTGCCGCTGTGGCTGACGCGCCGTGCCGGGTCTACGACCCACCCGGTTCGAGGGTGACCTCGATCGGGCGCGAACTCCATCCCGGCGATGTCCTGGTTCTCGCCGACCAGCGACTGCGCCTCGGTGATCAGTTCGTTGCGGAACGCCCCGTCGGTCGGTGCGGCGGTCAGGACCGTCGCGCCCTCGAGGTTCGGCGTGTTCTGCGCGAGCTGAACTGTGCGCTGCCATGCGCTGGGGTCGAGCGTGCCGATGCCGTCCCTGGACGGCCAGATCAGCTTGTTGATCTCGTTCATCTGCCAGAGCTGGTGGCTGTCACCGAGCTGCGATCCCGCGGCAACAACGATGTCGCGGCACGACTCCGGGTTGTCACGGCAGTAGATCCAGCCCTCGATCGACGCAGCGAGGAACCGCACTGCGGCGTCGCGGTACGCCTCGTCGGAGTCCAATCGGGCGGCGTCGGCCCAGATGGCGTCCTGCAACATGCCGACGCCCACCTCCTCGTACGACACGACGTTGAGGTCATCCGGCTGGTACAGCTCCCCCGTCTCCGGGTTCTCGGCCTCGAGCACCTGCGCGTACTCGTTGTACGTCATCGCTTCTGCCGCGTCGATGTCGCCTGACAGCAGGCCGAGCATGTCGAACTGCTGCTGCACGAGGTTGACGTCGGCGGCCGGATCGAGGCCGGCCTGATTCAGCGCGGCGAAGATCTCGTACTCGTTGCCGAAGCCCCAGTTGCCGATGTTCTTCCCGGCGAAGTCGGCCGGGTCGATGATGTTGTCGTCCTTGAAGGACACCTGCAGCGTGCCCGAGCGCTGGAAGATCTGGGCGATGTTCGTGATGTCGGCGCCCTGCTCCCTCGTTTGCAACGCCTTGGGCACCCAGGCGATGGCGAAGTCGGCCTGGCCGTCCGCCAGCACCTGCTGCGGCACGATGTCGACGCCGCCCTCCAGGATCTCGACGTTCAGGCAGTACTTGTCGTAGTACCCCTGGTCGATCGCCGCCAGGTACCCGGCGAACTGCGCCTGGATGAACCATTGCAGTTGCAACGACACATCGTCGACGGTCTCGCACTCGGCGGCGTCACCGCCGGCTGCCGTCGTCGGAGCAGCACCGCCAGGTTCGGCGGCCGTGGTCTCGGTGCTCCCCTCGGACGCCGCGGTCGTGGCTGCGCCCGAGTCGGCGGCGGTCGTCGCGGGCGCCTGATCGGTGCCCTCTGCGGCCCCGCCGCCGTCGTCGTCATCGTCGCCGCCGCACGCGGCGACGACGAGCGCAAGCACCGCGATCGCGGCGCTCCATGAACGCTTCCTCATGTGGTTCCTCCCCCGGGGCTCCCGCCCCTGTGTTGTGTGATCAGTCGTTCCAAGAGAATTGCGACAAGGTAGAACGCCAGCCCGAGCAGGCACGCGCCGAGCACGTACGCCCAAGCTGCTGCGGTGTTGGCGGTCATGTTCGATGTGATGCGGCTGCCGAGCCCGTTCTGTGTCCCGCCGAAGTACTCCGACACGAACGCCGTGATCACAGCGAGCGGCGCGGCGATCGTGAGCGCCGTGAACAGGTACGGCACGGCATTCGGGATCCGCGCCTTGACGAGCACCTGCGTCGGGCTGGCGGCGTACGAGCGCAGCAACTCGACGTGGGTGGACTCGACCTGGCGCAGCCCCCTGGCGACGTTGATGAGCACGATGAAGTAGACGACCAGCGTCACCATCAGCCGGCGCGGGATCTCCGACGTGATGGCGAACATGTTGTTGAACACCGCAACGAGCACGAAGATCGGGATCGCGTTGAGGGCCACGGCGAGTGGCGAGAGCATGTCGTTGAGCAGGCGGAACCGCATCAGCAGGAAGCTCATGGCGACGCCGAGGATGGTGCCGCACAGCAGGCCGACCAGCGCGTTCGCGCCGGAGACCGCCACCGCCTGACGGATCGAGCTGAGGTTCTCCGTGAACTGCGTCCAGATGCTCGACGGCTTGGGCAGGAAATACGGCTTCCAGTCGAAGACGTTCACGGCCGCCTCCCAGAGCGCGAGGAAGAGGATGCCGAACACGAGCGGCGGCCACAGGGCCCGCACCACCCGTCCCAACCGGGTCGTCCTCACCGGTCCTCCACTCCGGTCTCCATCAGGCTCTCGTCGACCTCGTGCCCGCGCAACGCCTCCCGCACTTCGGTGATCTTCTTGAAGAAGCCGGCGTCCTCCCGGGTGTCGAGGTCGCGGTGAGCACCGAGGTCGACATCGACAACATGGATGATCCGCCCGGGGCGTGGCGACATCACGATGATGCGGCGGGACAGGTAGACGGCCTCGGGAATCGAGTGCGTCACGAACACGACGCTGGTTCCGGTCTCCCCACAGATCCGCAGCAGCTCGGCCTGCATGTGCTCGCGGGTCATCTCGTCCAACGCGCCGAACGGCTCGTCCATCAGCAGCAGCGGAGGATGGGCGGCGAGTGCCCTCGCGATGGCGACGCGCTGCTGCATGCCGCCCGACAGCTGCCACGGCCGGTGCTCGGCGAAGTCCGCCAGCTTGACCATGGAGAGCATCTCCATCGCCCGCGCCCGGCGCTTCGACTTGTCCCACCCCTTGAGCTCGAGTGGCAGCTCGACGTTCTTGATCACGGTGCGCCAGTCGAAGAGGCCGGCCTGCTGGAACGCCATGCCGTACTCCTGGTCGAGGCGGGCCTGCCCCGCCGGCTTGCCGGCGACGGTGATCGTGCCCGTCGTCGGCTCGATGAGGTTGGCGATCAGCCGCAGCAGTGTCGATTTCCCGCACCCGGACGGTCCGATCAGGCTGACGAACTCGCCAGGCCCGAGGTCGAGGTCCACGTCCACCAGGGCGTCGACCTGCCGAGGCGTGCCGGGGTTGAACACCTTGCTGACGCCACTGACGTCGACCGCCCGCTCCGTCGCCTCCATCACGCCATCATTCGCTCTGTACCGGTGGACGCTGCCGGTTGACTCCGTACTCGAACGCTCCGACAACACCTACCAACGCCAGCCCGAGGATGGCCGCGCCGAGGAGCGCGGGGTACATCTTGGCCGCATCGCTGGTGCTCTGCCTCGCATACTCGATGATCAGCCGCCCGATGCCACCGCGCAGGCCGGTCGAGATCTCGGCAACGACCACTCCGATCACTGAGGCTGTCGCCGCCAGCCGCAGCGCCGGCAGCATGCGCGGCACGGCAGCGGGGAACTGCAGCACGCGCAGCGTCTGCGTCCGGGATGCTGCGAAGCTGCGCATCAGCTCGAGCGCCGTCGGGGATGCAGATTCGAGTCCCCGCAACGTGCCGACGGCGACCGGGAAGAACGCCAGGAACGCACCGAGCACCGCCACCGACAGCCATCGCGGCCATGACCAGCCGCCGATCGACACCCTGCCACCCCAGCTCACCACGAGCGGGGCGAGGGCGATCAATGGCACGGTCTGCGAGACCACGAGATACGGGAGCAGTCCGCGGCGCACGACGTTGAAGCGGGCCATGACCGTCGCAAGGGCGATGCCGACGATGCTGCCGAGGGCGAAGCCGACGGCGGCCAGCCGGAACGAGTACCACGCGGCCTCGAGCACGACCAGCCAGATCGGTCGGTCCGACGTCCGGCTCTCGTCCTCGAACAGTCGGCCGCCCATGTCCCAGACGTGGGGCATGGCGATGTCGTTCGTCCTCGGAATGATGTTCCAGCCGAGGATCTCACCGCCGTTGTCCGGCCCAACCAGCTTGTAGAGCTCCCACGCGCAGGCCACGAGGACCAGCGCGAGCAGAAACAGCAGGAACTTGCGGATCAAGCCTTGGCCAACCTGTGGTCGGCCAAGGCGGGCAGCACGTGCTCGCCGTAGGCCTGGAGCGTGGCGTCCTTCGCATCGTGCTGGAGGTAGATCGAGAACTGGTGCACGCCGAGCTCGCGCAGCTCGGCCAGGCGCTCCAGCTGGACGTCTACGGGACCGAGCAGGCAGAAGCGGTCGACGATCTCGTCCGGGACGAAGTCGGCGTGCACGTTGCCCGCCTGACCGTGCTCGTTGTAGTCGTAGCCCTGGCGACCTTTGATGTAGTCGGTCAGGGCGCTCGGCACGTCCGACGCCTCGCCGTACCGGCCCACGATGTCGGCGACGTGATTGCCGACCATGCCACCGAACCAGCGACACTGGTCGCGGATGTGGGCGAGATCGTCGCCGACGTAGGCCGGCGCGGCGACGCAGATCGTGACGTCGTCGGGGTTGCGGCCGGCCTGCTCGGCGGCGGTGCGCACCGCCTTGATCGTCCACGCCGCGATCTGCGGGTCGGCCAGCTGGAGGATGAACCCATCACCGATCTCACCGGCCAGCGCCAGCGCGGGGGCCGTAGCCGGCGATCCACAACTCGAGCTCCGACCTACCGGCCCATGGGAACCTGATCGTCGAACCGTTGTAGTCGACGCTGCGTCCATTGGCCAGCTCGCGGATGACGTGCGTCGCCTCACGCAGCGTGGCGATCGTCGTCGGCTTGCCGTTCGTCACTCGCACCGCCGAGTCGCCGCGGCCGATCCCACAGACCGTGCGGTTGCCGTACATCTCGTTGAGCGTGGCGAAGACGCTGGCCGTGACGGTCCAGTCGCGGGTCGCCGGGTTGGTGACCATCGGCCCAACGACGATGTTGCGGGTCTCCGCCAGGATCTGGCTGTAGATGACGTACGGCTCCTCCCACAGGATGTGGCTGTCGAACGTCCACACGTGAGAGAAGCCGTACGTTTCCGCCCGCCTGGCCAGATCCACCACCCGTGCCGCCGGCGGGGTGGTCTGCAGAACGATCCCGAGGTCCATGCGCTACCTGTTCTGGGGGAAGCCCAGGTCGACCTTCGACGTGTGGGGGTCGGGCCAGCGCGAAGTGATGACCTTGCCCCGGGTGTAGAAGTTGATCCCCTCGGGCCCGTACATGTGGGTGTCGCCGAAGAGGCTGGCCTTCCAGCCGCCGAAGCTGTAGTAACTGACCGGCACCGGGATCGGCACGTTGAGCCCGACCATGCCGACGTTCACGTCGAACTGGAACTGCCGGGCGGCGCCACCGTCACGGGTGAAGATCGCCGTGCCGTTGCCGTACGGGTTGGAGTTGATCAACTCGACGCCCTCGTCGTACGAGTTCACACGTGTCACGGAGAGCACCGGCCCGAAGATCTCGTCGTCGTAGGCCTTGGTGCCCGGGCGCACGTTGTCGAGCAGCGACGGGTTGAGGAAGAAGCCGTCGGACGGAGCGCCTTGGCGCCCATCGACGACGATGGTCGCACCCTCTCCGCTCGCGCCATCCACGTAGCCGGCGACGCGATCACGGTGCTCGCCGGTGATCAACGGCCCCATCTCGTTGTCGGGTTCCATGCCGGGGCCGACCTTGAGCGACGGGATGCGCTGGGCGATCTTGTCGACCAAGTCGTCGGCGATCGTGTCGACGGCGAGGACGACGCTGATCGCCATGCAGCGCTCCCCGGCTGATCCGTAACCGGCCGACACGGCGGCATCGGCGGCCATGTCGAGGTCGGCATCGGGCAGCACGAGCATGTGGTTCTTCGCCCCGCCGAGCGCCTGCACGCGCTTGCCGTTCTTCGTTCCCGTCTCGTAGATGTAGCGGGCGATCGGCGTCGATCCCACGAAGCTGATCGCCGCGATGTCGGGATGCTCGAGGATCCGGTCGACGGCCACCTTGTCACCCTGGACGACGTTGAAGCAGCCGGGCGGCAAACCGGCCGTGGCCAGCAGCTCAGCCATCAGCAGCGACGCTGACGGATCTTTCTCACTGGGCTTGAGGATGAACGTGTTGCCACAGGCGAGGGCGTTGGCGAACATCCACATCGGCACCATCGCCGGGAAGTTGAACGGCGTGATGCCGGCGACGACGCCGAGCGGCTGGCGGATCGAGTACACGTCCACGCCGGTCGCCGCCTGCTCGCTGTAGCCACCTTTCAGGAGGTGCGGGATGCCACAGGCGAACTCGATGTTCTCGAGGCCGCGGGCCACCTCACCGAGCGCGTCGGCGAGCACTTTGCCGTGCTCGGCGGTGAGCAGCGAGGCGATCTCCTTGCGGTTGGCGTCGACGAGCTCGCGGAGGTGGAACATGACCTCGGCGCGGCGGCCGAGCGAGGTCGCCCGCCAGCCCGGTAGGGCGCGGGCGCAGCGGCAACGGCAGCGTCGACTTCGGCTTCGTTGGCGAAGTCGACACTTGCCGCTTGCTCCCCCGTTGCCGGGTTGAACACCGTGCCGGAGCGTCCGGACGATCCTTCGACGATCGCTCCGTCGATCCAGTGGGAGATTCTGTTCATGGGGGTGTCTCCTCAGACGAGAAATTGCGAGAGCCCGCGCTTGATGAACCGGCCGTGGCCCTTGGCGCCGGTGTACTGATCGTTCTCGATGACGACGCGGCCACGGCTGAGGACCGTGTCGACCTTGCCATCGATCTCGAAGCCCTCCCACGCCGAGTGGTCCATGTTCATGTGGTGCTTCTTCTCGAAGCCGATCGACGTGTGCCCGTTGGGGTCCCAGATCAGGATGTCGGCGTCCGCGCCCGGGGCGATCACGCCCTTGCTCGGGTAGAGGCCGAACATCCGGGCCGGCGTCGTGCAGCACGTCTCGACCCAGCGCTCGAGCGAGATCTTCCCGTCGACGACGCCTTGGTAGATCAGCTCCATGCGGTGCTCGATGCTGCCGATGCCGTTGGGGATCTTGGAGAAGTCACCGAGGCCGAGCTCCTTCTGCTCCTTCATGCAGAACGGGCAGTGGTCGGTCGAGACGACGGCCAGCTCGTCCATCCGCAGACCCTTCCAGAGGTCGTCCTGGTGGTGCTCGTGCTTGGAGCGCAGCGGCGTCGAACAGACCCACTTGGCGCCCTCGAACCCGGGCTGGGCGAGGTGGTCCTCGATGGACAGGTACAGGTACTGCGGGCACGTCTCGCCGAAGACGTTCTGCCCACGGTGCCGCGCCTCGGCAAGCTCCCGCAGCGCCTCCGAGGCGGACATGTGCACGATGTACAGCGGGACGTTGCCGGCGACCTTGGCCAGCTGGATGGCGCGGTTGGTCGCTTCCCCCTCCAACTCGGCAGGTCGCGTGAAGGAATGGAACTTCGGGTCGGTTTCGCCGCGGGCGAGGGCCTGGGCGATGAGGACGTCGATGGCGATGCCGTTCTCGGCATGCATCATCATCACGGCACCGGATTCGCCGGCGTTCTGCATCGCCCGCAGGATCTGGCCGTCGTCGGAGTAGAAGACGCCGGGGTACGCCATGAACAGCTTGAAGCTCGTGACGCCTTCGTGCTCGACGAGGTAGGTCATCGCCTTGAGCGACTCCTCGTCGACGCCGCCGATGATCTGGTGGAAGCCGTAGTCGATGGCGCAGTTGCCGTCGGCCTTGCGGTGCCACTCGGCGAGCCCGTCGAGCACCGATTCGCCGGCGCGCTGCACGGCGAAATCGACGATGGTCGTGACACCGCCCCATGCGGCCGCTCGCGTGCCGGTCTCGAACGTGTCGGAGGCGTTGGTGCCGCCGAAGGGGAGCTCCATGTGGGTGTGGACGTCGACGCCGCCCGGCACGACGTACTTGCCGGTGGCATCAATGGTGCGCACGGGCGCGATGCCGATCGCCTCGGCCTGGCCGGGGGCCAGCAGGCCGACGATCGTCTCGCCGTCGATCAGGACGTCGGCGGCACTGCGGCCAGAGGCGCTGACGACGGTGCCGCCCTTGATGAGCGTCGTGCTCATCTCAGCGCTCGACGAGCTCGTCGTAGGCGTCGGGACGGCGGTCCCGGTAGAAGGCCCAGCGGTCGCGGACTTCCTTGATCTTGTCGAGATCGAGATCGCGGACGATCAGCTCGGGCTTGTAGGCGTCGCCGACGTCGCCGACGAACTTGCCCTCGGGGTCGACGAAGTAGCTCTGACCGTAGAAGTCGTTGTCGCCGATGTCGGCCTCGATGCCGACGCGGTTGATGGCGCCGACGTAGTACATGTTGGCGACGGCCGAGGCCGGCTGCTCGACGCGCCAGATGTACTCGCTGAGGCCGCGGTGGGTGGCCGAGGGGTTGAAGACGATCTCGGCGCCGTTGAGGCCGAGCGCCCGCCACCCCTCGGGGAAATGGCGGTCGTAGCAGATGTAGACGCCGACCTTGCCGACGGCGGTCTCGAAGACCGGGTACCCGCCGTTGCCGGGGCGGAAGTAGAACTTCTCCCAGAACCCCTTGACCTGCGGGATGTGCTGCTTGCGGTACTTGCCGAGGTAGGTCCCGTCGGCGTCGATGACGGCGGCGGTGTTGTAGTAGATGCCGGGCTGCTCGATCTCGTACATCGGCAGCACCATGACGACACCGAGCTCCTTGGCGAGGGCTTGGAAGCGCTGCGTCGTCGGACCGTCGGGAATCGCCTCGGTGAAGTCGTAGTACTTCGTCTCCTGCACCTGGCAGAAGTACGGGCCGTAGAACAGCTCTTGGAAGCAGACGACCTGGGCACCTTCGGCGGCGGCCTCGCGGGCGGCCTCCTCGTGCTTGTCGATCATGGCTTCCTTGGTGCCGGCCCAATCGGTCTGCAACAAGGCCGCTCGCACGGTTCGCGTCATGTCCCCGAATCTAATGTCACCCCAGTATGCGGACAATATGTCTATTGTCCCCGTACAAATGGCCCGGGAACCGATTCTGACGACACTTGGTTGCGCTCAGCGCAACCAAGTCTCCGAAGAACCGGCGATGTCGGCCGCTCGTCGTCGGTAGAGCGCCAGCAACTCGCGAGCCGTGGTCATTCGATCGTCCGCCGCCGTCTCGTCGTAGCGCACGACGTGCCAACCGACGACGGCGCACGCACGGTCGCGGGCCTGGTCGCGCCGCTGGCCGAGATCGCCGCCGTGCCACCAGGAATGCCCGGGCTCGACGGCGAGTCGGGCGGCCGGCCAGGCGATGTCGAGATGGATGAGCTCACCGTTCGCCAGCAAGAGCGGGAACTGGCGCTCGGGCATCGGGAGCCCAACGCGCTCGATCAGTTGGAGCAGTCGCACTTCGAGGCCACTTTGTGCTGGGCGTGTCCGGAACGAGAGGCGTTCGAGCCACGCCTCGTAGGTCAAGACCCCGGATCGCCCAGAGCGCCGGATCGCAGCCAGATAGTCGGCGGCCTCCTCGGGTGAGACGAGTCCCTTGTGCCACACGTCCTCTGCGGCGCGCTCGAAGCGGTGCTGGTTGAACTGCTCGGCGAGGCCGAACAACATGCGCAACGGTGTGGCGATGCGGATGCCGTCCGGTCGCAGGTGCACGTCGCGTGGTTCTTTGATCCAGCTCGTGCGGACGAGTCGGTGCGGCGCCGGGATCGTCGCCCGACGGCTCTCCTTGATCGTCACCTCGAGGCGTTCCCTCGGCATCGACCGCAGGCCGTAGAGCACGCCGGCCGACGGTCCGCTGACGAAGGCAGTCGGGCCGGCGGTCAACTGCAGTGCGAGCACCCGCCCCTCGAAGGACAGGTCGACACCGGACAGCGCGACCACGCCACGAGAAACGTCAAGGACGAGCCCCCGCTCACGCGCGTGGTGGAGGGCGAACTTGGTCACGCCGACGTCGACGAGCTGTGCGCAGCTCGCGACGAAGTGCTGGCGAGTCAACAGGGCTACGACGTCGGGATGGTTCATCACATCCCGAATGGGTGTCGTGATCAGCGCGAAACGGAAATCACCGATTCTTCGGAGACTTGGTTGCGCTGAGCGCAACCAAGTGTCGTCAGAATCGGAGTGGGAGCTCCGCGGGTGCGGAGGAGGACTGCCGCGGAGGCGGCGAGGCCGACTGCGGCGAAGGTGAGCATGGCGGGGTCGGAGTGGGCGGCGCCGTAGATGGACCACAGGGCGGACTCGAGGGCGAGGAGGAGCCAGGTCGCTCTCGCCACGCCCACTGGTGTGCGCGTGCGGTAGGCGCACCAGACCGCCGGCGTCACCTGCACGGCATAGGCGAATCCCAGCAGCGCCGCAATCGCCGCCGGGCCACCCAGCACGGCGGTGGTGCCGAGCACCGCCATCCACCCCAGCGCCGCCAGTGCAGCGACCCGCATCGCCGATCCCGCTCGCCACAGCACGACGGCCAGCACCACGTTCGCCGCCACCATCAACGCTGCCTCCGGCAGTGCCGACCACAGACCCTCGTGAACGGCGTAGGCGACCCAGGCGAGCTCCGTCGCGACGCCGAGCGACGGCGAGGTCACCGACACCCCGCGCGCGTCGCCGCTCGTCAACGTGCGCCGAACCTGTGGCCACGCGCCCACCACCGCCACGACCGTGGCTGCGATCGCTGCCCCTTCGGCGAATGCCGCTGCCCCCATGCGCATCCGTACGCGCCGAGGCCGTATCGCGGTTCACGGCATCTCCGCTTCGTTCCCGCTGCGGGTGGACAATGGCCGCTTTGTCACCGTACGTTTCGTGGCCGCAATGGATGTGGCAGGCGACATCGCGGCCGAGATCGGCGACGGCGACCGCACCGCCCGCCACATCGCCGCCGTGATCGGGCGGCTGATCACCGCCGGCCAGCTGCCCGTCGACTCCCGTCTCCCCACCGTGCGGGAGCTCTCTCGCCAGCTCGGCGTGTCCCCAACCACCGTCAGCGAGGCGTGGCGCAGCCTCGCCGACGTCGGCGCCATCGAGGCTCGCGGCCGCAACGGCACGTACGTCCGCGTGCCGATGGGTCCCGGGGGCCCCCGCCGCTACCGGCGCATCACCGAAGGTCCCGGCCACTTCGCACTCGACCTCTCGTCGGGTGTGCCCGACCCCGCGCTGCTCCCCGACCTCGGCCCCGTCGTCTCCCGTGTCGGCAAGCAGTCACTCACGTCGAGCTACCTCGACCATCCGGTGCTGCCCGCCCTCGAGGACGAGCTCGTGGCGTCCTGGCCGTTCCCGCCGGAGGCCGTCACCGTCGTGGACGGCGCGATGGACGCCCTCGACCGCGTCGCCCAGCACATCCTCCGGCTCGGTGATCGCGTCGTCGTCGAGCACCCCACCTTCCCTCCACTCCTCGACCTGCTCGAGCGACTCGGATGCGACGTCATCGGCGTCGACGTTGACACCCAGGGCATGCAGGCCGACGGTCTGCGCGCGGCGATGGCCACACGCCCGAGTGCCCTCTTCCTGCAGCCCGCGCGCCCAGAACCCCGCCGGGGTGGCGCTCACCGCAGATCGGGCGGGTGCGCTCGCCGACGCGCTCGCCGGCTCCCCGACGATGATCATCGAGGACGACCACGCCAACGACATCTCGAACGCCGCGCTCGTCAGCCTCGGGCGCTGGCTGCCCGAGCGGACGGTCCACGTCCGTTCCTATTCGAAGAGCCACGGCCCCGACCTCCGGCTCGCCGCGGTCGGCGGAGCCGGCGATGCTGTCACGGCGGTCGCCAACCGACGGCTGCTCGGGCCAGGCTGGTCGAGCCGGATCCTGCAAGCCACGCTCGTCGAGCTGCTGCGTGATCCCGCCACACCGGAGGTGATGGCCCGGGCTCGTGCGACGTACTCCCGCCGCCGAGCACTGGTCAGCAACGTGCTCGCCGCCAACGGGATCGTGACGACAGGCAACGACGGCATCAACCTCTGGGTCGACGTCGCCGAGGAACGCTCGGCGACACTCGCCCTCGCCGCGCGCAGCATCGGCGTGGCGCCCGGCGAGCCGTTCCTCGTGCGGCGCGACGGCGACCACATCCGCGTGACGGTCGGATTGATCACCGGCTCGGACGACCACGTCGAGAACGTCGCCGCCGACCTCGCCGCTGCGGCTCGTTCACCACGTCGCGCTGTCCACCACCGCTGAGCACGTGGCGCGGCCCGACGCTGCAGCGGTGCTGATCACCGGCGTGTTCGGCACCGGCAAGTCCTCGCTCGCCGCTGAGCTGGCCTACGAGCTGGAGCAGCGCGGCGCGCCGTACGCGGCGATCGATCTCGACTGGTTGTTGTGGTTCGACGCCGGTCTCGACGAGGCCGCCGTCGCCGAGGTGTTCTGGCAGAACGTCCGCGCCGTCATGGGCAACTACCTGGACGCCGGCGTGCGCTTCTTCGTGTTGGCCATCGCGATCCGCGATCGGGCCGAGCTCGAGGGACTCGCCGCCGCGGTGGACGTTCCCATGCACGTCGTGCGCCTGGAGGTCTCGCTCGACGAGATCGAGCGTCGACTGTCGGCCGACGCGACGACCGAACGCCGTGACGACCTGCGCGCGGCAAGTGAGTGGCTCGATGCCGCAGCCGGAGCCGACCTGGCCGACTTGACCGTTCGCAACGTGGGCCCGATCAGCGTTCTCGCCGCAACGGTCCTCGAGTGGCTCGGCTGGAACCTTCCGAGAACCGAACGCGACGCCCGGCCGTAGAGGGAGCTACATCCCGCCGACCACTCGGTCGGCCACGCGTCACACGGAAGGCGATGATGACCATCAACCTCAACTCCCGCGCCCGCGCTCGCACCCGCATGCTCGGCCTGGCCTTCACTGGAGCGGCGCTTGCCGCATCCGGCGTCGTCGGCTCGGTGACTGCTTCAGCGGCGTCGACGGCGACGGTTGCCAACGACACGCTCGTCGTCGAGGCCGGCAGCGGCAACGACCAGGTCGCCCTGCGCCTGGCGGCCGGCGCTCCCGGCACGCTGGAAGTCGATCTCGATGACGACGGCTCGGCCGAGGAGAGCTTCGATCGCGCCACGTTCAGCCGCATCGAGGTCTCCCTGGGCAGCGGCAACGACGAGTTCCGCGTCGATCAGGTAAACGGCACGTTCGCCGACGAGGCCCTCGTCGTCGACGGCGACAGCGGCAACGACATCATGAACGGCGGCGACAACGTCGAGGTGTTCTTCGGCGGCAGCGGCAACGACTTCGCCGACGGCAACCGCGGCAACGACACGGGCGTCATGGGCTCCGGTAGCGACATCTTCCGTTGGGACCCGGGCGATGGCAGTGACGTCGTCGAGGGCGACTCCGGTACCGACACGCTCGACTTCAACGGCGCCAACGTCGACGAAGAGATGAGCCTCTTGCCCAACGGCGGCCGCTCACTGTTCCTGCGTGTGCAGGGGAACATCCGCATGGACATGGACAACGTCGAGCGCCTGGACCTGACCGCGCTGGGCGGTGTCGACAAGTTGCGCTTCGACGACATGAGCGGTACCGACTTCAAGCAGGCCGACGTCGACCTCTCCGCGACGACGGGTGGTCCCGACGGAGCGGTCGATGAAGTCACGGTCAACGCCACCGACCGGACCGACCGGATCGACGTCACCACTGATGGCGCCAGGGTTGCCGTCGACGGCCTGAAGCCGAGCATCGATCTGACCGGCAGCGAGGCAGCCGACAAGCTGCTGATCAACACGCTCGGGGGCAACGACAGCGTCGACGTCGCCCCTGGTGTCGAAGCGCTGATCGCCGTCACCGTCAGCTGACCTGACAGCAACAGCACCAAGCGCCTCCGGGCGATCACCGATGTGAGAGGTGAGGGCGGTATCCGCCCTCACCTCTCATCGCGTTCGTAACTTTGCGGCCGTGGCTCCGGGCGTGCGGCGGGTGATGGTGCTCGGAGTCGCCGTCGCGGCCGCAGTGGTCGCCGCGGCATGCGGATCCTTCCCCCGGCCCGAGCAGGTGGCGACCGGCGCGGAGCGCACGATTCCAGCACTGCCGGCTTCCAGCACGACGAGCACCAGCACCAGCACGACCACCACGCTCCCGGCGCCGCGGTCCTTGAGCGTGCTGCTGACGGGCGACATCCTGACCGAGCGGCCCGTGCTCGAGACGGCAGAGGCAGCCGCCGCGG
This sequence comes from uncultured Acidimicrobiia bacterium, assembly GCA_963774125.1. Taxonomy (GTDB): domain Bacteria; phylum Actinomycetota; class Acidimicrobiia; order Acidimicrobiales; family Ilumatobacteraceae; genus JALZMG01. The sequence goes on along the minus strand of CAVZDR010000004.1, from coordinate 21,003 downwards.
GAACTGCCAACCGTTACGACTTCATGCCGCTGTTTGCGCCAATCGCGCCGCTCGTGCAGTCCGTCGACCTCGCCATCTGCCAGATGGAGCTCCCCGTCGGTCGGCCCGGCGAGGAACCGGGCGCCAAGGGCCGCTCCCCCTTCGGCGGCAACCGCCTCCTGGCGCCGTACGAGATCGCTCCTGCCCTGGCCGCCGCTGGATTCGATCGGTGCACGACGGCGTCGAACCACAGCTACGACGTCGGTGATGCTGGCATCGACTCGACGATCGATGCCTTCGAGGGCGTCGGCATCTCATGGTCGGGCACGGCGCGCCGGCCGGAGGAACTGCCGCCGGCGGTCTTCGATGTCGGCAACGTCAAGGTTGCCCATCTCTCCTACACGCGACGGTCGAACACCCCGTGGCCTGCCGAGCCCTGGCGCCTCGCCTACACCGACGAACCCGCGGCGATCGCCCACGACGTCGCCACCGCGAGGGCCGGCGGGGCCGACGTGGTGATCGTCAGCATCCACGTCTTCAAGGAGCTGACCAGCGAGCCGATCGCCGAGAACCGCGCCTTCGCGGAGGCGATCACCGCGCAGGCGGACGTCGATGCCGTCATCCACCACGGCCCGCACGTCGTGCAGGGCGTCGAAGTCGTCAACGGCACCCCCGTGTGGTGGAGCGTCGGCAACCTGCTCTCCGGCATGGCCCGTCCGGGTGCGTCCGACCGCTACACCGATCCGCGGACCCGCGATGGCCTCGGCGCCGTCCTGCGCTTCATCGAGACGTCGCCGGGCGTCTGGACCACGACGTGGTCGTCCGTCGTGCTCTGCAACGAGCAGCGCTCGCGGGTCATCCACGCCGGCGTGGCAGCTCTGCAGGACCCCGCCCTCCAGGACCCGGCGCTGCGCGCCGAGCTCGAAGGCTGCGTCGAACGCACCCGGGCCGCAGTCCCGGACGCGAGTTGACCGGTGCCAGGTGGGGCGAGCGCCGCTGCGTAGCGGCGGCGGCGAGCTCGGGAGGCGAGGCGAGCAACTTGCTTGCGAGCCGAGCCCGAACGGTTAGTACCCACCCTCGAGCTTCGTGTGGTCCCAGCTGACCACCCGTTCGACGTCGATCACGACGGCCAGCCGCTTGCGCGCCTGAGCCAACAGGACGGCCGAGGCGTCATCGGTCAGCACGACATCACCCTGGTACTTGAGCCCGACCGCTCGACCGACGGCGAGCACCTCATCGAAGTCCTCGACCAGTCGCCCCGTGCCGACGAGCTCGACGCCGCGCAACTCGGCGTACGTCTCGCCGCTCTCGACGAGCGCGGTGATCCGCGGGTCCCGGCGCAGGTTGAGGACCTTCTGGCTCTTGGCGAACGTCCAGAACGCCGGCTTGCCGTCGACCACGGCGAACCACATGGCGACGACGTGAGGATGGCCCGTCGGGCCGATCGTGGCGACGTTGAGCACGCGCTGCTCGGCGAGGTACGCAGCGACCTCCCCCTCCGTCATCTTGATCAGGTCGCGGCGCCCTGCCATCGCTACATCACCCCGGTGCGCAGCAGCTCCGGTGCCATCTCGCACTCTGGGCGGATCGACGACGGTGGCAGGCGCCCGTCGGGCCCGACGATCGACGTCAGCAAGGTCGCCGGCGTGACCTCACACTCCCGCGACCACGGATCGAGCGACTGGTCGAGCCGATCGACGATGGCGTCGACCATCGCTGCCGGCAGGCGTCGGCCGCGGCCGGCAACCGCCCAGACCGGCGTGTTGGCCAGGTTGGCGACCGCAGCCAAGGCCGTCGTCCCCGTGGCGGCGATGACACGGGTCGCGTCGAGCGCCTCCGCCTCGACCAGCACGATGTCCGACGCAGCCGTCGCAATGGCCGCTGCCTCCATTGGCACAAGCTCGCTCTCGACCTCGTAGCGCTCCAACCGCTGGACGAACGAGGACCCTTGGTGCCCGGCGTCGACGGCGAGCACGCGGAGGTCTCCGCGCCGCACGAGCGCCTGGGCGGCCATCGGTGGCCAGCCCACGGTCGCCACCGTCACCCCGTCCGGCAGCGCTGCCGTCAGCGCGTCGACTGTCGGGTCGTCGGCGATCTGGTCCACCGCTGCACGTGCCGCCGCCATCGGGTCGGCGTTGGTCAACAACCGAGCACACAGCCACCACAGCGGCCCGCAGGTCGGATGGCGTTCGACGATCCGTCGGCAGGCCACCACGAGACCGGCGGGATCGAGCCCCAGACCGCGGAGGGCACCTGCCGTCTCCCGCACGAGCGACTCGGCATCGGCGCCACGGGCCCGGGCCACGTATCGGAGGCGCTCGATGGGGTGCACGATGGTGAGGGTACCCACAGATGTTGGGGGCCGATCGGCGGCGATTGCTACCGTCCTGGCCCGTGGCGACGAACCCTCCGGCGGGCCTGACGCTGGCGCCGATCGGCGCCGAGGCGCGGCCGCTCGAGGAGTGGCTGACCACGTTCCACCTCGTGTCGGTCGTGCTCGACCCATACACCAACGAGAGCTCGTGGATCCTGCCAACAGCGACTCGCATCCTCGAAGGCCTGCGCGGTTCGGACGGCCGGGTCAACTTCATCGTGACCGCCGACGAGACAGATGCCAAGGCGTTCCTCGGTCCCCTCGCGCAGAGCTTCCTCGTGTTCCTCGATCCCGACCGGCTCGTCGTCAAGGCGCTCGGGCTGGAGCAGCTGCCAGCCTTCGTGTTCATCCGGGTCGACGGCACCGTCCCCGCGGCGGCGGAGGGCTGGAGCGCCCCAGCATGGCGAGCCGTCGCCGAGACGGTCGCCGAAGCCACGGCGTGGCGCACGCCGGACATCCCGCTGCTCGGTGACCCCGGTCCGTTCCGTGGGTCTGCCGCCATTCCTTGATGCGGCCGGGGAAGCACGTCTAGATACCGTGGCGGTGTGGCTGACGCCGTGTTCGAGTACACCGAACTGCTGCCCCTCGGTCCGGACGAGACGCCGTACCGACTGGTCACGACCGAAGGGGTGTCGACGTTCGACACGCCTGCAGGGTCGTTCTTGCGCGTCGAGCCGTCGGCGATCACGAGGCTGACGGCGGAGGCGATGCGCGACATCGCCCACTTCCTGCGCCCCGATCACCTCGCCCAGCTGCGCACCGTGCTCGATGATCCGGAGGCCAGCGACAACGACCGCTTCGTCGCCCTCGACCTCCTGAAGAACGCCGCGATCGCCGCCGGCGGCGTGCTGCCGATGTGCCAGGACACCGGCACCGCGATCGTCAAGGCAAAGAAGGGCCAGTTCGTGTTCACCGGCGGCGGCGACGAGGCGGCGATCGCCGAAGGCATCCAGCAGACGTACTTGACCAGCCACCTGCGCTACAGCCAGCTGGCGCCGCTGTCGATGTACGAGGAGCAGCAACACCGGCACCAACCTGCCGGCCGAGATCAAGATCTCTGCCGTCGACGGCGACAGCTACTCGTTCCTGTTCATCGCCAAGGGCGGCGGGAGCGCCAACAAGTCGTACCTGTTCCAGGAGACCAAGGCGCTGCTCAACGAGGCCACGCTGCTGCCGTGGATCTTCGAGAAGCTGCAGAACCTCGGCACCGCGGCCTGCCCGCCGTACCACCTCGCCGTCGTCATCGGCGGGACCTCCGCCGAGTTCGCCGTCGAGACCGCCAAGCTGGCGAGCACCCACTACCTGGACACGTTGCCGACGAGCGGCTCGCTGTCCGGGCACGGGTTCCGCGACGTCGAGCTCGAGGCCAAGGTGCTCGAGCTCGCCCGCACGCACCGGCATCGGCGCCCAGTTCGGCGGCAAGTACTTCTGCCACGACGTGCGCATCGTTCGGCTGCCCCGCCACGGCGCCAGCTGTCCCGTGGCGATCGCCGTGTCGTGCTCCGCCGACCGCCAGGCCAAGGGCAAGATCACCCGTGACGGCGTCTTCCTCGAGCAGCTGGAGACGGACCCAGCTCGCTTCCTGCCCGAGGTGACGGACCAGCTCGACGACACGCCGATCTGTGCACATCGATCTCAACCGGCCGATGCCGGAGATCCTCGCCGAGCTGTCGCAGCATCCGGTGCGCACACGGGTGCTGCTGACCGGGCCGATGATCGTCGCCCGGGACATCGCCCACGCCAAGATCAAGGAGCTCCTCGACGCCGGCGAGCCGATGCCCCAGTACTTCCGCGACCATTGCATCTACTACGCCGGACCGGCCAAGACGCCCGAAGGACACGCATCCGGATCGTTCGGGCCGACGACCGCCGGCCGGATGGACAGCTACGTCGATCAGTTCCAGGCCGCCGGCGGATCGCATGGTCATGCTCGCCAAGGGCAACCGCTCACGCCAGGTGACCGAGGCGTGTGCCAAGCACGGGGGCTTCTACCTCGGCTCGATTGGCGGCCCGGCCGCCCGACTGGCGCTCGATCACATCAAGCGTGTCGACGTGCACGAGTACCCGGAGCTCGGGATGGAAGCGGTCTGGAAGATCGACGTCGTCGACTTCCCTGCGTTCATCGTGGTCGACGACAAGGGCAACGACTTCTTCGAGCACGTCCGCCGCGAGGCCGTCGGTGTGCCCGTCACACTGGCCTGATCACTCGCTTCAACGCCTCGCGGGTCGCCGCCGCCTCGTCGGGATCGGAGGCGAACTCGACGGCCGCGAAGTCCGTCACGCCGAGGTCGGCGAGCTCGCCGATGCGAGCAGCCACCTCGTCGGCCGAGCCGACGATGGCCACGTCGGCAGGGCCGGCCGCACCTTCTCGGTCGAGCATGGCGCGATAGCTCGGCAGCTGGCCGTACACGGCGAACACCTTTGCAGCGCGCGCCCGAGCGCTGTTCGACGTCGGCGGTCACGCAGACCGGGAGCGCAGCGGCGATCGCGGCGTCGGGCGGCCGGCCTCGTCGGCTGCGGCAGTGATCGTGGGGATCACGTGTGAAGCGAGGGTCTGCGGCCCGGTGCACCAGGTGATGGTCCCGTCGGCCAGCGTGCCGGCGACCTTCAACAGCTGCGAGCCCGAGTGCGGCGACGAGGATGGCGAATGGTGTCGCGCCTGGCACGGTCAGGCCGGCGTGCACCTTGTACACCTTGCCGTCGAGTGCCACGGGCTCTCCACGCGACAGCGGTCCGAGCACCTCGAGGTACTCGCGCAGGTGGAGCACCGGCTTGTCGAAGCTCAGTCCCATCATCGACTCGATGACGACCTGGTGGCTCAGTCCGATGCCGAGGGACAGCCGTCCTCCCGACACGGCGTTGACCGTGAGCGCCTGCTGGGCCAACACCATCGGATGGCGAGGGAACGTGGCACCACAGAGGTCCCGAGCTCGATCCGTGGCACCTCCCGGCGACGACGGCGAGGGCAGTCAGCGCGTCGTGGCCGAAGATCTGCGGCGCCCAGTACGACGCGAAGCCGTCGGCCTCGGCCAGCCGAGCCTGTTCGACGACATCATCGATGGTGCCGTCGTTGATCCGTCCCCCGAACACCCCCATGCGCATGGCCGGAAGGTAGTTCACTAGGCGGTCGCGTCGTTCAGAGGTGAAGACCCGGTTCGGCACGGCGGGCGCTCCAGCGCCTTCGCCGGCCGCATGGGTCAGGCGAGGGCGACCAGGTCCAGCCACGTCGGACCGAAGTAGTCGACCTCGCCGTCGGGCATCAGCAGCACCTTGGTCGGCGCCAGCTGCTCGACGAACTCGGTGTCGTGGCTGACGAAGACGATGGCGCCCGGCCACGCCGTGAGCGCGTCGGCGACGGCCTGGCGGCTGCCGGGGTCGAGGTTGTTGGTCGGCTCATCGAGCAGCAGCAGGTTGTTGCGGCCCGACCATCAACATCGCGAGTGCCAGCTTCGTCTTCTCCCCGCCTGACAGCGTCCCAGCCTCCTGGAACACCTTCTCGCCGGAGAGCCCGAACATCCCGAGCAGGCCGCGCAGCTCCGTCTCGGTGAGCTGGATCTCGACCGGCACCTCGCGGCGGATGTTCTCGAGCAGCGTCTCACCGATGAGCAGGTTGTCGTGCTCCTGGGCGTAGTAGCCGATGGCCACGTTGTGGCCGAACGAGACGGTTCCGCGATCAGCGGCGATCTCGTCGGCGAGGATGCGCAGGAGGCTGGTCTTGCCGGCGCCGTTCAGCCCGAGCACCAGCAGACGCTCACCGCGCCCGAGGTCGAAGGAGACGTCGCGGAACACCGCCGGCCCGCCATACGACTTGGTGAGTCCGTCGACCTCGATCACGGTGCGACCAGGGGTCGGAGGCGGCGGGAACTTCACGCGCAGGACCTTGTCCCCCCGCGGGCCGTCCACCTTGACGGACTCCAGCCTGGCGATTCGCTTCTCCATGCTGTGGGCCGCTGCCGCCTTGGTCGCCTTCGCGCCGAACCGGTCGACGAAGCGCTGCATCCGCGCCAGCTCCTTCTCCTGGCGGGCGGCGAGCTTCGTCAACCGCTCCTCGTCGGCGACCCTGGCAGCGCGGTATTGGGAGTACGTCCCCTTGTACTCGATGAGGTGACCGACGGCGTCCTCGGCCGGCCGGTCGAGGTGCAGGACGCGGGTGATCGCTTCGTCGAGCAGATCCAGGTCGTGGCTGATGACCAGCAGGGCGCCGCGATAGGTCCGCAGGAAGCCCATCAGCCACTCCTTGGCGTCGACATCGAGGTGGTTGGTCGGCTCGTCGAGGCACAGCACATCGCTCCCCGCGAAGAGGATGCGGGCGAGCTCGACTCGCCGGCGTTCACCTCCCGACAGCACGCCGATCGGCGCGTCGATGCGTCGTGGGCCGATCCCGAGACCGGCAGCCAGGGCCCGCGCCTCGCTGTCGGCGGCGTACCCGCCGGTCGTGCGGAAGTGCTCCTCGGCCCGCGTGTAGCGGGCGACGTTGCGCTCGTCGGGTCGCTCCTCCATGGCGATGCGCAGCTTCTCGAGACGATCGAGCTGCTCGTCGATGCCACGACCGGACAGCACGTGGGCCACGGCGCTGCGGCCGTCGAACACACCGGCGATGCGCGGGTCCTGCGGCAGGTAGCCGAAGCCGCCCTTGCGAATGACACGGCCTGCGGCCGGCTCCGACTCTCCGCCGAGGACGCGGACGAGGCTCGTCTTGCCGGCGCCGTTGCGGCCGACGAGTCCGACCTTGGCGCGCGGCATGACGGTGAAGTCGACCGACTCGACGATGAGCCGACCTCCTACCTCCACCGAGAGTCCCTGCGCCTGCAGCACCGGACCAGGCTAGGGAGCTCATGTTGCGGAGCCCGAACGAATCAGTTCACTGAGTCGTCCGTGAAACGCGTCGGGAGGCATTCGGGGTCGGCATCTGCATCAGCGCCGCTCGGCGCGCGACCGAGCCCTCGAGCGACCATCTGGACGAGCGCCTCCTGGCCCTCGTCGCTCGGATGGATGCCGTCGCCGCGCAGGAGGCTGTCGTCGTCCTCCGTCCGCCCGCCCCAGTCGACGACGCGAACGTTGTCGTACTCCTCGGCGAGCACACGGATGATGTAGTTGACCTCGTTCAGTCGTTCCTCGTAGGGCGTGACGGTGAGGAGCATGACCGGGATCTCTTCCAGCTGGTCGAGGATCTGGCGCAGCTTCGCTTCATAGCCCGCGGCGTCGCCGTTGTAGTTCGTGCCGAGCTGGATGACGGCGGCGTCCCACCCTGCCCTGCCGCGGCGGGTGAGGACCTCCAGGCCGAAGTCGATCGGCTGGCCGGTCTCGGCATCGACCTCGACGGCCCAGCCCATCGGCACCAGCGTCCAGCACATGAGGCCGCTGTAGCGCTCGGCGGTGCCGGCGAGGATCGAGTCGCCGATGACGAGGACCTGGTTGCCCTCGGCGATCCGACCAATGGAGCCGGAGTTGGAGCGTGGGTGCACGGTCGTAGTCGTTGTGGTGCGCCCCGACCGGCGGGCCGTCGTGGTGGTCGTCGACGCGTCGATGGACGTCGAGGGGTCGGTCGAGGGCGTGGCGTCGGTGGCGTTCGTGGCGTCCGTGGTCGTCATCTCCGTCGTCTCCGGCACGGCGAGCTCGGCTGGCAGGTCGCCGACGCCGTCCACGGTCGAGCGGGTCGCCGGTGGTGCTGCCGCGCCGCCGGAGCCGCACGCCGTCAGGATGAGGGCGGCCAGCACCAGAAAGGGGGTTCGCCGGCGCACCCGGCACATTGAAGCGGCTCAGCCGCGTGGCGACACGTCAGGACTGGCGCTGGGCACGCAGTTCGTCGCGGATCTCGGCCAGGAGGTTGACCTCCGTCTCCTTCGTCTCCGCCGGACCCTTGTAGCGGTTGTACGCCTTGATGATCAGGAACAGGATGAACGCCACGACGATGAAGCTGATCGCGGCGTCGAGGACCAGCCCGATCGAGATGCGGGCATCGCCGATGTCGAAACCGATCTCCGTGAAGTTCGGTTGGCTGAAGATGGCGGCGATGATCGGGTTGATCACGCCGTTCAGCACGGCGTCGACGATCTTCGTGAAGTACAGGGCCATGATCAAGCCGACGGCGATGGTGACCACGTCGCCCTTGTTGATGAAGTCCCGGAACTCGCGGACGAAGCTCTTCATGGCGCACGAGTCAAGCACAGGGCTACTCCAGAGCGACGTCTTCGAACCGGTCGATGTCACGCAGGGCCGGGAACGCGAACCACCAGATACCGACCACGCCGAGGGTCAAGACGCCCCCGAGGACGACCGCAGGTCCGAGACCTAGCAACGTGCTGGCGACGCCCGACTCGAACGCGCCGAGCTCGTTGGAGGCACCGAGGAAGACATTTTCGACCGCGATCACCCGACCGCGCATGTGGTCGGGCGAGGCGAGGGGAACGATCGTGTTGCGAATGAAGATGCTGATCGCGTCGGCGCCGGAGAGCACGATCAGCGCGACGAAAGCGACGGCGTAGCTGGTCGTCGCGCCGAAGACGATCGTGGCCGCGCCGAACACGGCAACCACCACGTACAGGGTCCGGCCGATGCGCCGGCTGAGTGGCCGGATCGCCAGCAGCGCCGTGAGCAGGACCGCGCCGATGCCCGGCGCAGCCCGGAGCCAGCCATATCCCACACTGCCCACGCCGAGGCGGTCTTCGGCGATCGCCGGCAGGAGCGCGATGGCGCCGCCGAACAGGACGGCGAACAGGTCCAGGCTGATGGCGCCGAACAGGACTGGACGGTGACGGATGAAGCGCAGACCTTCGAGGGCGTGGTGCAGTGACGGGCGCTCATCGGCCGGCGTGCGATGTTGCGGTCGGCGAGTGGTGAGGGTGAGGCACATCAGGCCGGCGAGGCCGAAGCATGCGGCAGTCGCGGCATAGGGCACGGCCGGATCGATGTCGTACAGGAACCCGCTGGAAGCGGGCCCGGCGATCAAACCGAACTGCCAGGTCGCCGCCGAAAGGGCCATCAGTCGCGGCAGCCCGCCTGGTGGGGCGAGCAGCGGCGGCAGGGAGCGGAAGGCGGGTGAGACGAACGCGCGGCGGTCCCGAAGAGGGCGGCGACGGCGAACAGCGGAAGCGCCGACGTGGGATGGGAGCTCGCGTAGAGGAAGAACACCACTGCGGTGACTGCCTCGACGGCGAGACCGATGGCGGCAATCCGGCGGCGGTCGAAACGATCGGCCGCCGAGCCGGTCAGCGGCAGGAGGATGAGTCCCGGCAGGAACTCGACGAGGCCGAGCAGGCCGAGGGCGAGCTCGCTGTCGGTGATGTCGAAGAGCTGCTTGCCGAGTGCGGCCGCCTGAAGGAACATCCCGACCGACGAGGCGATGCCGGTGATGAGGAACCGGACGATCGAGCGGTCGGCGATGAGCTGACGTCCCGTCGGCGCGATCGGTGGTCCGGCGACGACGGGCTCGACATGCTCCACCAGCCGGCGACGGTAGTGACCGTGGTACAACCGGCCACGATGAGCTCACTCGCGGACGAGACACGTTGGATGGACGCCGTCGATCAGGCGGCGCTGATCGACAAGGGCGAGGTGACACCTGGCGAGCTGCTCGACGCGGCGATCGAGCGCATCGAACGGCTCAATCCGCCGTTGAACGCCGTGGTCATCGAGTGGTTCGCCGATGCCCGGGCCGCTGCTGGGAATCCGTTGCCGGATGGGCCGCTGCGGGGAGTGCCGTTCCTCCTCAAGGACCTGTACACCTCGTTCGCCGGGCAGACGGTGTCGAACGGCAATCGTGCGCTCAAGGAGGCGGCGATCGTCGACACCGCCGACACGACGCTCGTATCGCGGTACCGGGCAGCCGGACTCGTCATCGCTGGCCGTACGAACAGCCCCGAGTTCGGCAGCCTGCCGACGACGCAACCGCTGGCGTGGGGACCGACGCACAATCCGTGGGCGCTCGAGCGGACGCCGGGTGGATCGAGCGGCGGCGCGGCGGCGGCGGTGGCTGCAGGAATGGTCCCGATCGCGAATGCCTCCGACGGCGGCGGGAGCATCCGCATCCCGGCGTCGTGCTGCGGGCTGGTCGGGCTGAAGCCGAGCCAGGGCCGCACGACGGTGGGGCCGGTGCGTGCAGAAGTCGCGCTCGGGGTCGAGCACTGCGTCAGCCGATCGGTGCGCGACACCGCCGTGCTCCTCGATGCGGTGTGTGGGCCGGGAGTCGGCGATTCGGTCATCGCGCCCGGGACGGCACGGCCGTACGCCGAGGAGGTCGGCACCTCGCCGGGGCGGCTGCGGATCGGCGTCATGGACGTGCACCCGCGGGGTGAGTTGCTCGACCCCGCGTGCGTTGATGTGGCACGGTCGGCCGGGCGGATGCTCGAGGGGTTGGGTCACTCAGTCGAGGCGGCGTGGCCGGCAGTGCTGGCCGACGAGACGTTGCCGCACAAGTTCATGACGATGTGGGCGACGAACATGGCGATGGCGGCGCGCGCCGTGAGCGAGGCGATCGGGCGTGAGGTCACGGCCGAGGACCTGGAGCCGGTCAACTGGATCCAGGTCGAGTACGCACGGAAGTTCAGCGCCGTTGACCTGGCCGTGGCGCAAGCGGCGATGCACGCGTTCCGCCGGCAGGTGCAGCAGTGGTGGGCCGACGGGTGGGACCTGTTGGTGACGCCAACGCTGGCGGAGCCGCCGCCGCCGCTCGAGGAGTTCGCCAGCAACACCGACGACCCGGCGGCGCCGATGCGCAGGGCGGGGCAGTTCGTGCCGTACACGCCGGCGTTCAACATGAGCGGGCAGCCGGCGATCAGCCTGCCGCTGCACTGGACCGACGACGGCATCCCCGTCGGCGTGCAACTGGTCGCCGCCTACGGGCGCGAGGACGTGCTGCTGCGCGTCGCCTCCCAACTCGAGGCCGCCCACCCCTGGGCCGACCGCCATCCCCCGGACTGACCTCGCGCACGTCACGGACTCCGCTGAGGGGCGGCTGCGATGAGCGATGAGTGGCGCTAGGCCGCAGATTGCTCATCGCGCTCGTCGGGCAACCGACGCGATGAGCGATGAGTGGTGCTGGCCCGCAGATTGCTCATCGCGCCGGCCAGCGCCCCGCCGCACGGAGCGCCTCGACGTCAGCGCGCGCGACGGTGCAACGAGAGCACGAGCGCGTCGATCGTTGACTCGAATCGATCCGTCGTCAGCTCCAGCTCGCTGACGCGCCGCACGACCCAGCCAACTGAATCTGCGCTGTGGTCACGTTCGTTGTCGCTGGCTCGACCCTCGATGGTGAGGTGCTCCGGGTGGAGGTCCACTTCGACGGCCCACTGCAGCGCTGGGACGGCGACGTCGAAGTACGCAGCGCCGTACGAGGGCAGCGCGAGACGCACCTGGCGCCGCAGCCCACTCACGCCCCGGGAGCGCAGGGCTTCGAACACGCGCAGCTCCGCGTGTGATTCGGCCGGCGCATCTGGGGCGCGCTGCCCGAGCACGGCTAGGAATCGCTTGGCCCATGGCCGACCCGGGCGTGGCCAGCCGCAGCGCCGTGCGATGCAGCGTGCCGACGGTGCAGAGCCGGCGACTCAGGGCGTGCTCGATCATCGACGCCAGCGACCACGAGTCGATGTACCGCGTGAGATCCACCACCGTTCTCGGTGGGCTGGTCAACCGGATGCCGTCGGATCGGCGAACGACCTCGTCATCGAACACGAGCGCAGTCCGATACGCCCGCACCCATTGTTCGCGGCAGGGGTTGCTGGCCGGCGGGGCGATGACGTGTACCAGGCCATCGCGAGGACTACGCCTGAGCTCCCACAGACGGCCGGCAGTCGGCCCGGCGACGACCAGGTGGGGTCGGCTGCCACAGAGCGCGGCGCAGCGGGCGAGCTCGTCAGCGGCGATGCCGCCGAACCCGTAGGCCCCGTCGACAACTCGCTCGAGCAGCCCGGCGGACACCATGGCACGACGCTCGTCGAAGGTGCTCTCGTGAGCGAGCTCGCTCACTGGAATCGTGGCGTGATGGGCGCGCATCCAGGACAAGGACCGCTGGTCGAGGGTGGACATGGAAGGACTCCGATCCGTCGTGACGTGTCGGGCCTGCGCGGCCGAAGTCTGCCCGTCGCGAACGTTACGAAGGGGGTGTCAGCGCGCTTCCGAGCAGCGCGATGAGCGATGTGCGCCGCATGACCACTCATCGCTCATCGCGGCGTTGCGCGGACCGGATCAACGAGCGGGTCAGCGGGCGGTCCAGCCTCCGTCGACGATCAGGCTCTGGCCGGTGACGAACGAGCCGGCGTCCGTGGCCAACAGGAGCAGCGCGCCGTCGAGCTCGGTCTCGGCGCCCATGCGTTGCATTGGGGTGTTCGTGGCGATGAACCGCTGCGATCCCTCGTCGCTCTCCATCCCCGCCGTCATCTCCGACGGGAACCACCCCGGACACAGTGCGTTGACCCGCACCCCCTTGCGGGCGAACTGCAGCGCCAGCTCCCGCGTCAGGTTCACCATCGCGCCCTTGCTGGCGCAGTAGCTCGCCTGCTTCACCGGCGTCGCCCCGACGTGCCCGAGCATCGACGCCACGTTCACGATCACCCCACCACCATCGATGAGGGCCGGCGCAGCCAGCTTCGCCAGGTGCCACGCCGCCGTGACATTGAGCTCCATCACGTCCCGGAACCAGTCCAGGCCCTCGTCCTCCAACGCCACGTTCACCCCGATCCCGGCGTTGTTGACCAGCACGTCCAGCCGCCCGGCCGTCTCGAGCGTCGATACCACCAGGCGCTCCCGGTCGGCGGGATCCGAGAGGTCGCACTCGACCACGACGGCGTCCGTCAACGACCCCGCCAACGCCTCGAGCCGCATCCGACGCCGCGCCGCGACGACGACCCGAGCCCCGACGGCGTCGAGCACGCGAGCGAACCGCTCCCCCAGACCGGACGACGCCCCCGTGACGACGGCGACCTTCCCGTCGAGGCGGAAAGCGGCGAGTGGATCGAGCGTTGCTGAAGCGACGGCAGACATCCGCCGGACGATAGGCCCCGAACAGATCCCGCAGATTGGGACTGGTGATCCACCCTGAACGTGCCGATGAACCACTGACGACCTGTTGGGGAGGATCGGAACCGAGATGAAGACGACGATGCACATCGAGCGCGCCAGGCCGCCGTCCGCATCGGCCCGGACGTCGATCTTCCGGCTCGGCTTGATCGTCAGCGTCGTCGCGGCGATCGCCGCAGTGGCGATCCGTGCCCTGGTCGACGTCCCGGCCGTGGTCATCCTGGTCCCCGTGGTCGTGATCGGCTTTGCCCTCAGCTGGCACGCCACGGGCCAGGCGCTGGAGGACCGCGAGCCCTAGATTCGCTGTATGACGCAGGTGGACCAGAAGGTCCGCATCGGCATCGGGCTCGGCGTCCGCACCGCGCCTCCACGGCCCTGACTTCGGGCCGGTCGTCGACGAGATCGAGCGTCTCGACTTCGACAGCCTGTGGCTGTCCGAACGCATCTCGACCGAGGCCCCCGACCCGATCGTCGGCATGTCCTACGCGGCGGGACGAACCACCCGCCTCAAGTTCGGCATGAGTGTCCTCGTCCTCCCCGGGCGCAACCCGGTCGTCCTGGCGAAGGAGCTGGCCACGCTCAGCGTCATGTCGGGCGGCCGGCTCCTGCCAGCCTTCGGCCTCGGCGTCGCCGACGGTGCCGAGCACCAGGCGTTCGGCGTCCGCCGCGAAGAGCGCGCCCGCTGGTTCGACGAGGCGCTCACCGTGATGCGGGCCTGCTGGCGCGACGACGTCGTCGACCACCACGGCGAGCGCTTCCACTACGAGGGCCTTCGTGTCCAGCCCAAGCCCAAGCGACTCGACGTATGGCTGGGCGGCATCGCGCCCTCCGAGTTGCGTCGCGTCGGTCGCCTCGCCGACGGCTGGCTGCCGTCGTTCGTCACTCCCGCCGACGCCGCGGCCGGCCGGGTCGTCGTCGAACAGATCGCCGCTGAGCACGATCGCTCGATCGAGGGTGACCACTACGGGGTGCTGATCGCGTACGCCTTCGGGTCAGTGCCCGACTTCTTGGTCGCACAGCTGGCCCGCCGCCGCCCCGACCTCGACGATCCTGCCGAGCTGATCCCCGTCGGCTGGGACGCCCTTCGCGACCTGATCAAGCGCTTCATCGATGTCGGGACGACGAAGTTCGTCGTGCTTCCCGTGACCGAGCCCGACGGCGTCGACGCCTGGCGAACGCACCTCGGCGAGGCCGCTGAGGCGCTGCTCCCCCTCGAGACCTAGACCGGCTCAGCGCTCCAGCGCGGCCATCGCCGCGTTGCGACCGGGAATCCCCGACACCCCGCCGCCCCGACGAGCCCCGGCGCCGCACACGAACACGTTGTCGTGCGCGGTCTCGACGCCCCACCGGCCCTCGTCCGAGGCGATCTCGGCGAAGGGCCACTGCAGCTCACCGTGATAGATGTGCCCACCCGGAAGTCCGAGGCGCTCCTCGAGCTCCAGTGGGCCCATCACCTCAACGCACTCCGGCGCCAGCAGACAGTCCCGGATCGGCTCCGCCAGCACCGAGTCCAACGACGCGAGCACCGCCTGGCCGGCGGCACGCAGTCGACCGGCGCGGTCGTCCCGGAACAGCCGCGCCGGCAGGTGCAGCGCGAACACCGTCAGGGTCTGCGCGCCGGCAGCCTCTAACGCCGGCGACAGGATCGACGGATCGAGCAACGAGTGGCAGTAGACCTCGCACGGCACGGCGTCCGGGATGCGACCGGCGAGTGCCTGCCGATACGCCTGCTCGAGCTGGTTGTACTCCTCATTGATGTGGAACGTCCCGGCGAAGACGTCCTCCGGACGCTCGCCGGAACGCAACCTCGGCAGGCGCGACAACAGGAGGTTGACCTTGACGTGCGCGCCCTCCGGCGGCGGGCCGTCGAGTGGCGACCCGAGCAGCCCTGCCAGCACCGCCGGCGCGACGTTCGCGAAGACGTCGCGCGCGTTGACGGTCGTGCCGTCGGCGAGGCGCACATCCGCCCGGCGACCGTCGGTCGACAACCCGACCACCGACGCACCGGTGCGTAGTTCGGCGCCGCGCCTGGTTGCCGCAGCAGCGAGCTCGGACGTGACGGTGCCCATTCCCCCAACGGGCAGCAGCCAGTCACCCGTCCCGCGCCCGACGACGTGATGCACGAAGCAGCGGTTGGCCTGAAGGTCGTGGGCGTGCGTGAACGATCCGATCAGGCCGTCCGTCAGCACGGCGCCACGCACCTCGTCATCGGCGATGCGGCGCTCGAGCAGTTCGCCGAGCGGTCGCTCGAACAGGTCCTTCCACGTGTCGTCGTCACCGACGACACGCCGGAACGCATCGATGCCGAGCAGCGGCGCCGTCATCGTCGGAAAGACGCGCTCCGCCAGCTGCGCCGTCATCTCCCCGAGCTCGTCGATGCCGTTGCTCGGTCGCTGGAGCAGCGTCACGTCGAGCCCGAGCTCATCGATGATCTGCTGCGGCATCAGGCTGACGAGGTACGCGTACCGCGACAGCTTGGCGTCGTGCTCGGGGAAGATGCGCTCCGATCGCGCCGCGCCGCCCACTGAGTCTCTGCGCTCGAGGACCACCACCGACCGCCCCGCCTCAGCGAGGTAGGCCGCGCACGTCAGCCCATTGTGCCCGCCGCCGATCACCGCAGCGTCGACGTCGATATCACCCCGATCCCCCGGCTTCACCATGTGTTCATCCAGCTGTTCTACCTTTCACGGCATGCTCCGAACACTCAGCTTGCTTGCCGCCGTCGCCGCACTGACCTCCGTGTCCGCCGGCCAGCCGGCTCAGGCTCAACAACGCGGTCGCGAACCGATTCGCTTCGCCACCTTCAACGCCAGCTTGAACCGCGCCGCACCCGGCCAGCTGACGGCCGATCTGCAACGCGCCCTCGACGCCGATCCCACCAACGACAGCGCTCAGCTGCGCGCAGTGCTCGACATCGTGGCGATCAACGACCCCGACGTGCTGCTGATCAACGAGTTCGACACCGGCACTGACGGAGATGCCGCGACCGTCGCCATGTTCGCTGAGCTCGCCGAGTACCCCTACTTCTTCACCGCGCCGTCGAACACCGGCATCCCCTCCGGGTTCGACCTCAACAACAACGGCACGATCGGCGGTGGGGACGATGCGCTGGGCTTCGGGGCCTTCCCCGGCCAGTTCGGCCTGGCGGTGTTCTCGAAGTTCCCGATCGACGCCGACGGTGCCCGCACGTTCCAACACTTCCTGTGGAAGGACATGCCCGGCGCACTGCTGCCGGTCGACCCGACCACCGGCGCGTCGTGGTACACGCCTGAGGAACTCGCCGTCCTGCCGCTGTCGTCGAAGAGCCATTGGGACGTGCCCATCGACGTCGGCGGCGAGACGGTCCACTTCCTCGTGAGCCATCCGACGCCACCGGTGTTCGATGGTGCCGAGGACCGCAACGGCACCCGCAACTTCGACGAGATCGGCTTCTGGGCGGACTACGTCTGGCCAGGGGCTCGGTCGAGCTACATCTACGACGACGGGGGAACCATGGGCGGCCTTGGTGCCGGAGCGCGGTTCGTCATCGCTGGCGACCAGAACTCCGACCCGCTCGACGGTGACTCGATCCCCGGCGCCATCCAGCAGTTGCTCGACCACCCACGGATCAACGACCGCGACACCCCCTCGAGCGAGGGCGCGGTCGAGGCCACCATCCTCCAGCGCGGAGCCAACCTCACTCATCGGAGCGATCCGCAGTTCGACACCGCCGACTTCGCCGACACGGCACCCGGGAACCTGCGTGCCGACTACGTGCTGCCATCGAAGCACCTGCGCACCCTTGGCAGCGGTGTCTTCTGGCCGCCGCAGGGCGAGCCTGGTTCAGAGCTGACGGGCGTGTTCCCGTTCCCGTCCTCGGACCACCGTCTCGTCTGGCTCGACGTGCGCATCTGACACTCCGTCTTCGAATCAGTCGTCATCGGTGCGCCAGGTGACGAGCAGCGCGGCCGCGACAAGTGCGACCGGGATCCACAGCAGCACGGCGCCTCGCGTGTGGAGGAAGCCGAGGGCCATCGCCGCCACGACATAGCTGGCGATGATGGTGGCGAAGACCCACGCGGGCACGCCGATCCGCGGTGCGGCGCGGTGGGTCAATCGGGCAGCGAACAGCGACGCCATGTTCGTGAACAGGCCGGACACGTAGTTCACCTGCACGGCGGGCACGTCGAGGTGCGACACGAGCGCCGCCTGCATGCCCATGGCGAACGTGATCGGCGCGAGGTAGGCGAGGACGGGGGCGGTGCCGCCCCCCGGCTCACCGGCGAGCGTCCATGCCAACGCAGTACCAGCAAGGACGACGAGCTCTGCGGTCAGCACTGGGCGTGGTCCCGCGTGCCACGCCTCGATGCCCCGCGCCCGGACGATCACCGCTCCGGCGACGACTCCTGCGGCGTTCGTGACGACGACGACCACCACTCGCCCGAGCAGCGCCCAGTTCTGCTCCGACACCGCAACGCCCAGGATGACGAAGTTGCCGGTGACGACGGAGACGAACACGCTGCCCAGCACGATGAAGGCAACGCCATCCAGCCAGCCCGACACCGCCGCCAGCGTGAAGAGCAACAGGCGAAAGCGCGGGCGGAGTCCGATCTCCGGCGGCGGCGTGACGTCGTCGTCGGCTACGCGTCGGTCCGAGTTCGCCACGGCGTGTCTGGACGCTCGAGCCGCTGCCCGTCGACGAAGACGTCGACCCGCTCGTCGAAGAATGCCACGAGCCCGGTCAGCTCATGGGCGTCGGCGAGTGGCTGCTCGTACGTCCACACCAGGTCCTCAACCGGTTCGTCGCCCACATGGACGCTCCAATACGAAGCGTGGCCCTTGTAGGCGCACGTGGTCGACGTGTCCGACGGCCGCAACACCTCCGTGCGCACGTCCTCGCGAGGCAGGTAGTAACGGGTCGGCAGCGAGGTCTCGAACACGAGAACGGGGCGCATGGATTCCGCCAGCGTCTGTCCGTCGAGCTCGATGCGGATGTTCCGCGAGCTGCGGCGGATGTCGATCCGGTGAAACGGATCGCGTGGGTGCCCGATGATCTCGTCGTCCTCCTCGAGCCACCGATCGAACGCCCTGAAGTCCAACACGACGTAGTTCGCGAGGTCCTCGTCAGCAGCCCGGAACGCGGCGCCTTCTCGCCGCTCGCCTCGTCCCGTCGTGAGCGTGACCGCTTGCCCTGGCGTTGAATGGACGGCGAACGGGATGCCGGGATGCAGCCGACGAGGGCGATCCGTGTCGGGTGGCGGCTCGCTGTCGACGGGCGTCAGCTCCGCGGACACGTCCTCCACCGGCACGGCGTACGACGGGACCGGGCGGTCCGGCTCCCACACGAGCACGGCCTGCTGCGAGTCGACGACGACCTCGTCGCCGATCACGGCGCGGATCCGTTTCGGCGTCGGTTGGTAGCGCAGCTCGCCGAGATGGCCGTGAAGCAGCTCGCGCAGCACCTGGGTCGCCATACGCGATCGGAAACTACCGTTCCGAGGGTGTTCGACACGTCACGACCCGGCCCGATGTACGAGGACTTCTCCGTCGGCGCGACGTTGCCACCGCTGCCGGCGCTGACGCTCACCGAGGCCGACAACTCCTTCTACCGGGCGGTGACGGGCGATCAGCACGCCCTGGCCGCCGACACCGCGGCGTACCGCGCGATCGGAGGGTCGTCAGCGCTGGTCAACCCGGCGCTCGTGATGCAGGTGTCGATCGGCCAGTCGACGATGGCGACGCGCCAGGCCATCGCCAACCTCTACTACCGGCAGGTCCGCGTGCTGCGCCCCGTCGAGGTGGGTGAGACGCTGGCCACGGTCACCACCGTGCTCGGCCTCTCCGACTCGTCGCCCAAGGGCGATCAGCACCGCGGCAAGGTGTGGCTCGGCATCACGACCAGCAGCGACGGCGACCCGGTCGTCAGCTACGAGCGCTGCGCCCTGGTGCGCGCCCGTGGGACGAGCGCCATGGGTCACGCCGACGAGATCCCCGGGCCGTCTGGAGCGACGCCGTTCGACGAGCTGCTCGAGCGCGTTGCCCACCTGGGACCTCTCAACGCTGCCGCGCACTGACTGGCCGCAGGGCGAATCTCGCACGGACCCGCTGCGCGACCACATTGACCTCGCTGCGCCGCTTGCCCGCCTGACGTTCAACCAGGCCGCGGTCCACCGTGATCGCGTTGCAGTCGGATGGCAACAGCGGCTCGTGTTCGGTGGCCACGTACAGGGCCTGGCCGAGGCGTCGCTGACCCGCATGTTGCCGGGTCTGGCGCTGATCCCCGCGTGGGACGGCTGC
The DNA here is from genome assembly GCA_963774125.1 of uncultured Acidimicrobiia bacterium. Taxonomy (GTDB): domain Bacteria; phylum Actinomycetota; class Acidimicrobiia; order Acidimicrobiales; family Ilumatobacteraceae; genus JALZMG01. The sequence continues at coordinate 1,361 of CAVZDR010000004.1, read as the reverse complement.
GATCACGTCGGTCCGGCGTATGAAGGCGACCTCCTGGAGTTCCGTCACACGCTGCTGGAGGAGGCGCCCGCTGGACGTGGGCGGTTGCTGCGCTTCGAGGTCATCGGTGCGAAGGTCTCCGAGCACGCAGATCCCGCCGACATCCTGCGCTGGTCGCCGATCGTCTGGGCACCGTCGGCGCTAGGTGTACCCGGCCATGACGTTGGTGTCGGTCCGCTGACGTGAGAAGACCTCCGGGCATTGTGGAGATAGCCGTCTTCACAAACCGGAGGTCTTCGTGGCTCACCGTAACGCTCGTCTCACGTTCCATGGCCGGCGACTGCTCGTCGAGCGTGTGGTCGTGGAGGGCCACGCCGTGGCGCACGTCGCCAAGGCGATGGGGGTGTCGCGCCAGTGCGGTCATCGCTGGGTGCGACGCTTCGAGGCCGGCGGCGTCGACGGCGCTGCACGACCGCAGCTCGCGGCCGCATTCGATGCCGACCACGCACGTCGCCAGAGGTCGAAGCGAGGTGCTCGCCGCTCGGATCGAGCATCGCCGCGGGCAGGACTGGCTCGGCCCCGAGCTCGGCGTGGCGGCGCGCACCGTCGAGCGGATCCTGCGCCGCCACGACATGCCACGCCTGTGCGAGCTCGATCCGCTGACCGGCACGGTGATCCGGGCCTCGAAGACCACCGCCGTTCGCTACGAGCGGGCCCGGCCCGGCGAGCTGGTCCACATGGACGTCAAGAAGATCGGGCGCATCCCCGACGGCGGCGGCTGGCGAGCCCACGGCCGCGCGGCATCGGCAACCACAACGGCCGCAACACCACGGGCTCGGCTACGACTACGTCCACTCCCTCGTCGATGACCACAGCCGCCTCGCCTACTCCGAGATCCACGACGACGAGAAGGCCGACACCTGCGCCGCGTTCTTCGCCCGCGCCGTCGACTACTTCGCCGCCCACGGCATCGACCACATCGAACGGGTCATGACCGACAACGCCTGGAGCTACCGCCACGGCAAAGCCCTCGCCGCTGTCATCGCCGACGCTCGGCGCCCGCCACAAGTTCATCAAGCCGCACTGCCCTTGGCAGAACGGCAAGGTCGAGCGACTCAACCGCACCCTGCAGACCGAGTGGGCCTACCGGCAGGTGTTCACCAGCAACGCCGAACGCTCCGCAGCCCTGGCACCATGGCTCGACTACTACAACCACCGACGACGCCACAGCGCCCTCGGAGGCCTCCCACCCATCAGCCGCCTGTCACCAACCTGACGGCCGGGTACAGCTAGGTCGCTGAATGCCGGGCTCGGCTCGCAAGCAAGTTGCTCGCCTCGACTGCCGAGGCTTCGCCGCCTCCGCTCCGCTTCGGCGTCTCACC
>CAVZDR010000003.1:0-1265609 GCA_963774125.1 uncultured Acidimicrobiia bacterium | reverse complement strand
AGGGCAACTTCTTCGAGGTCGGCGCCGCCGTGCTCACCTTCGCCTGGAACACCGACCTGTTCCCGAGGGGCTCACCGACTACCCGGACCTGCTCGACCCGGCGCTGGCCGGCGGCAAGATCGGCGTGCATCGAGCCGGCCATCGGCCCGTCGATCGTCGACTTCTACCTCTGGCTGGAGGAGACGCTTCGGCGAGGACTACGTCGACGGATCTGGCCGCCCAGGAGCCGCGGATCTACCCGAGCTCGCTGCCCATCGGCGAGGCCCTGCAGTCCGGCGAGATCTCCGCCGCCGCCTACGCCGCGCCGGTGCAGCTCGTGCCGGCCGGCAGAGCGGGCGCCGGTCGACTTCGGGATCTCCGCCGAGCCGGTGCGTGGGGTGCCCGCTACTTCGGCGTGCATCCCGACAGTCGTCCGACAGCCCGAACGCGGCCGAGCTGTTCGCCGACTTCATGGTGACGGCCGAAGGGCCAGGAGCTCGTCCAGGGCGCCAGCGGATCCGTGCTGCCAGACATCCCGGGCACCCTGATCACCAACGACCGGGTGCGTGTGCAGGACCTCGAAGCGACGCGCCGGAGCCGGCCGCCGCCTACGACGAGAAGTGGAACGCCCTGTTCCGCTGATGCTTGACCGGTACGCATCGGGACCCGACGCAACGGAGGGCCCCGCTCGGCGGGGCCCTCGTCGCACCGTGCCGCGTGCCCCTTGACACATCCGTATTCTCTGTTATCATCATGATCAATTATGCGTTGTCTCAGTGCTCACTCGCCATGCGAGAGACCCGGAGGGGGATCGTGAGGTACCATCGTGACCCACGTGCGCATCGAAGGGCTGACCAAGCGGTTCGCCGGCAAGCCGCCGACGACGCGCCATGACGACCTCAGCCTCGACATCGAGGAGGGCGAGTTCCTCGTCCTGCTCGGGCCCAGCGGCTGCGGCAAGACGACGACGCTGCGCTGCCTCGCCGGCCTCGAGACGCCGGACGAGGGCCGCATCACGTTCGGCGACCGCGACGTGTTCGACTCGTCGACCAAGCGTGAACCTGCGCCCGGACAAGCGCAACATCGGCATGGTGTTCCAGTCCTACGCGCTGTGGCCGCACATGACCGTGCGCAAGAACATCGGCTACCCGCTCGAAGGCCCGCAAGCTCAAGCGGCCCGGCGACGCAGGACTGGGTCGAGGAGACCGCCGCGCTGGTCGACTGCTCGGCAGCTGCTCGACCGCTATCCCGGCGCAGCTCAGCGGCGGCCAGCAGCAGCGCGTCGCGCTGGCCCGCGGCCTCGTCGCCCGGCCCGACCTGGTGCTGTTCGACGAGCCGCTGAGCAACCTCGACGCCCGGCTGCGCGACCAGGTGCGGGCCCAGCTCCACGAGCTCCACGCGCGGCTGCGGTTCACCGCCGTGTTCGTCACCCACGACCAGAGCGAGGCGCTCGCGCTCGGCGACCGCCTGGCGATCATGCGGGCCGGGCAGGATCGAGCAGGTCGGCACGCCCGGAGCACGTCTTCGAGGAGCCCGCCACCGAGTACGTCGCCGGCTTCATCGGCATGTCCAACCGCTTGCCGCTCGATCGCACGACGGCACGGCTGGATGTTCGCCGGGCAGAGCCGTCGTCGGCGACCTCCGCGTGCCGAGGCGGACCGACGCGACGGTCGTCGTCCGCATCCGCCCGGACGACCTGTCGCTGACGCCGGCGGCCGCCGACGTGCCCGGCGGCAGCGTGTGCGTTCCCGGCCAAGGTCGTCGACTCCGCAGTTCGGCGGCCGGCACATGGACGTCGTCGTCAGCGTGCGGCGAGACCGCCTGCACGCGCAGGTGCCGAGCGGCGCGTTCGGCGGCTGGGCCCGCAAGCTGGAGGTCGGCCAGGCCGTCATCGCTCGGCTTCGACCCAGCGAGCGCCGTCTACTACGACGACGACGGCCAGCGGATCGCCGGCCACGTCGACCGGCTCGAGGCCACCGCGCCGCGGCTCGGAGTGTGACGCCATGGCCATCGCCATCGACGCCAAGCGCCCGCACGCTCGCACCTGGCCACCCCGCCGCTGGCTCGAGCCGGCTCGCTCCCGCGCGCTCGGCGTGCTCGCCTTCCTCGTGCGGCATCGGCTACCTCGTGCTCGTCGCCGCTGTTCCGCCTGCAGCAGCTCGCCTTCGAGGACGGCGCCGGCCGGCTACGAGCGCGGCCTTCAACCGCGCCCGGCGTCGGCGACACGATCAAGGCGACCGATCGGGCTGGCCCTCGGCTCGCTGGCCATCGCGCTGGTGCTCGGCACGCTGCTGGCCTGGGCGGCCACCCGGCTGCCGCCGCGGCATGCAGCTGCTGCGGGTGCTGCCGATCCTGCCGATCGTCGTGCCGGCGGTGGCGTCGGTGATCGGCTGGTCGTTCCTGCTCTCGCCCCGCCCCGGCTACCTCAACGCCCTGCTGCGCAACCTGCCCGTGGTGGAACCACCTCGAGGAGGGACCGGTCGACGTCTACACGCTGCCGTGGATCATCATCATCACCGGCTTCGGGCTGACCGCGTTCGTCTACCTGTTCGTCAGCGCCGGCTTCGCCAACATCAACTCCGAGCTGCTCGAGGCGGCCCAGGTCAGCGGCTCCCGCGGCCTCGGCGTGTTCTTCCGGATCACCCTGCCGCTGCTGCGGCCGGTGCTCGTCTACGGCGGCGGCGTCGCGCTGCTGCTCGGGCTCGGCCAGTTCACCGGCCCGCTGCTGCTCGGCCGCAACGCCGGCATCACGGTGCTCACCACGCGACATGTACTTCTTCACCGTCGCAGTCGCCGATCGACTACGGCGCGGCCGCCGCGATCGGCTCGCCGCTGCTGCTGTTCGGCGTCGTCGTCGTGATCGTCCAGAAGTTCATCCTCGGCGACCAGACCCGCTTCGTCACCCACGGCGGCAAGGCGTTCCGGTCCGACGCCAGGCCGTCGAAGCTCGCCGTCGGCGTCGATCATCGCCTACAGCTTCCTGGCCACGATCCTGCCGGTCGAGCGCCCTCGTGATCGTCGTCGCTGTCGGAGCTTCTGGAGCGCCGACATCGACGTCGGCCGGGTTCACGCTCGACAACTTCCGCGAGGTCTTCGACGACGTCGGGCATCACCGGCGCCATCACGACCAGCCTCATCGTCGTCGCTCGCCGCCGTCGCTGATCGCCCTGCCGGTCGGGTTCTTCGCCGCCTCGCTGCTGCTCAAGGGGCGCAAGTACCAGATCATGCGGCCGATCGTCGACTTCATCGTCACCATGCCGCTCGGCATCCCGGCGGTGGTCTTCGGCGTCGGCTTCCTGCTCACCTACACCCAGGAGCCGTTCATCCTCTACGGCACCCGGTGGGTGATCATCCTCGTCTACGTCACGCTGATGCTGCCGTTCACCACCCGGATGCAGCTGGCGGGCATGGTGGCGCTCGGCGACACGTACCTCGAGGCGTCGCGGACGAGCGGGGCCGGTGCGCTGCGGACCAACCTCAAGATCGTCCTGCCGCTGATGCGGGCGACGATCGGCGGCGCCGGCGGCGCTGATGTTCGTGCTGCTCACCCACGAGTTCGCGGCCTCGCTGCTGGTGCGGTCGCCGACGACCCAGGTGATGGGCACGGTGCTGTTCGACTACTACGTCAACGGCTCGTACCCGCTGGTGGCCGCCATCGCCCTGGTCATGACCGTGGTCACCGCCGTCGGCGTCGCTGTCGCCATCATCCTCGGGGGCTCCGACGCCCTCGACAAGCTGCTGAGGAGGCTTCATGACCGTCGAGGACCACACGCCACCGCGACCGCTGCGCCATCGTCGGCATCGGCGCCACCGACTTCTCCCGGGACTCGGGGCGCAGCGAGCTGACCCTGGCCACCCAGGCGTCGCTGGCGGCGCTCGCCGACGCCGGGCTCGACGCCGCCGACGTCGACGGCATCGTCCGCTGCGACATGGACAACGTGCGCGGCAACGACCTCGCCCACAGTCCTCGGCATCCGCGACCTGACCTACCTCGGCGAGAACGGCCCGGGCGGCGTCGGCGCCGTGCGCGATGGTCGGCCAGGCGGTCGGCGCCATCCTGTCCGGGCCAGGCCACGACCGTGCTCGTGTTCCGCAGCCTCAACGGCCGCTCCGGCGTGCGCTTCGGCCAGTCGCCGGTCGAGGGCGCGCGGGTCGGCGGCGCCGGCACGCTACGACGAGTTCTTCGCCCCGTACGGCCTGCTGACGCCGGGCCAGATCTTCGCCCTGATGGCCCAGCGGCACATGATCGAGTACGGCACGACGGCCGAGCAGCTCGGCGGCATCGCCCTGGCCTGCCGGGCGCGGGCCAACGCCAACCCGCCGGCGCAGATGCACGACCGGCCGCTGACGATGGACGACTACCTCGCGGCCCGGATGATCGCCGAGCCGCTGCGGCTGTTCGACTTCTGCCTCGAGACCGACGGCGCCTGCGCCGTCGTCGTCACCAGCGCCGAGCGGGCGGCCGGACCTGCGCGCAGCCGCCGGCGCTGATCCGTGCGGTCGCCCAGGGCTCGCATCCCGGACCCGCAGCCGGGCATCCAGTTCCCGGTGCTGATGCGCGAGTCGATCACCGACGCTGCCGGCCGCGGTCGGTCGCGGACACGCTGTACCGGCGGGCCGGTCTCGGACCCGAGCGACATCGACGTCGCCCAGCTCTACGACTGCTTCACGATCACGGTGCTGCTGCAGCTCGAGGACTGGGGCTTCTGCAAGAAGGGCGAGGGCGGGCCGTTCGTCGCCGAGCGGCGAGATCGACCTCGGCGGGACGATCCCGATCAACACCGGCGGCGGCCACCTGTCGGAGGGCTACATCCACGGCATGAACCACATCGTCGAGGGCGTGCGCCAGATCCGGGGCACCTCGACGAACCAGGTGCCCGGCGCCGAGGTCTGCCTCGTGACCTGCACGCCGCTGCCGCCCGGCAGCGCGCTGATCCTGCGGGCGGCGTGATGAGCGCCGCGCCCGCACCGCTCGTCCGCTGCCGGTCACCGACGACCGTCGACACCGGCGGCTTCTTCGAGGCCGCGGCCCGCGGCGAGCTGGCGCATCCGGATGTGCAACGGCTGCGACGCCGTGCTGCACGTGCCGCGTCGCCTACTGCCACCGCTGCGGCAGCTGGGACAGCCGCTGGCAGGCCGTCGCCGGCACCGGCGCGTCTGTACTCGTGGACCGTGGTCGCCCACCAGGTGCACCCGGCCTTCCCGGTGCCGTACACGGTGGTGCTCGTCGAGCTCGACGACCACCCTGAGGCCCGGCTCGTCGGCCAGCTGCCCGGGCGGCCCGAGCTGGTCGCCGGTCAGCCCATGGAGGTCTGGTTCGAGCCGCTGTCGGACGACGTCGTGCTGCCGCAGTGGCGGCCCGCGCCCTTGACGCCCGACTGAAGGAGTGACCTGAATGGACTTCGACGTCGACCCCGAGTTCCAGGAGGTGCTCGACTGGGCCGACGCCTTCGTGCGCGAGGAGGTCGAGCCGCTCGACCAGGTGATCAACCACGCCTGGGATCTGCAGCGACCCGCTGCGCATGGAGCTGATCCCGCCGCTGCAGGACCAGGTCCGAGCGCGTGGCCTGTGGGCGACGCACCTCGGCCCCGAGCTCGGCGGGCCCGGTTACGGGCAGGTCAAGCTGGCGCTGCTCAACGAGATCCTCGGCCGCACGCACAGCGGTCCGATCGTGTTCGGCTGCCAGGCGCCCGACTCCGGCAACGCCGAGATCCTCGCCCACTACGGCACGCCGGAGCTCAAGGAGCGCTACCTGCAGCCGCTGCTGCGCAACGAGATCGTCTCGGCGTTCTCGATGACCGAGCCGCAGGGCGGCTCCGACCCCACGCAGTTCATCGTCCGAGCCGAGCTCGACGGCGACGAGTGGGTGATCAACGGCGAGAAGTGGTTCTCCTCGCACGCCAACTTCGCCTCGTTCCTGATCGTGCTCGCCGTCACCGACCCAGACGCCACCAGGTACGACCGCATGTCGATGTTCGTCGTGCCGGCCGACACGCCCGGGCGTCGACATCCTGCGCAACGTGCCGGTGTACGGCCACACCGACGGCGGCACCCACTCCTACATCCGCTACGACGAACGTGCGCGATCCCCGCCGACCACCTGCTCGGCGGGCGTGGCCAAGGGTTCATCGTCGCCCAGACCCGCTTGGGCGGCGGGCGCATCCACCACGCCATGCGCACCGTCGGCCTCGTCAAGCGGGCCCTCGACATGATGTGCGAGCGGGCGCTGTCGCGGACCACGCAAGGCGAGCTGCTCGCCCGCAAGCAGCTCGTGCAGGCGATGATCGCCGACTCGTGGATCCAGATCGAGCAGTTCCGCCTGCTCGTGCTGCAGACGGCCTGGAGGATCGACAAGTACAACGACTACCAGCGGGTGCGCGCCGACATCTCGGCCGTGAAGGCGGCGATGCCGAAGGTGCTCCACGACGTGGCGTCACGGGCGGTGCAGATCCACGGCTCGCTCGGCGTCTCCGACGAGATGCCGCTCGCCTCGATGGTGCTCGAGTCGTTCCACATGGGCCTGGCCGATGGCGCGACCGAGGTGCACCAGATCACCCTGGCCCGCCAGATCCTCAAGCAGCACAAGGGCACCGACGACCTCTTCCCGACGACCCATCTGCCGCGCCTGCGGGCGGCCGCCGAGCAGAAGTACGCCGAGGCGTTGGCCCGCCACGGCGGCCCGTCGAAGCGACAGTGACCTATGGCGGACGCCCTGCTGGCCGGCAAGGTGGTGGTCGTCACCGGTGCGGCGCGCGGCCTCGGCGCGGCGATCGCGACCTCGTGCGTCGGCCACGGCGCGCACGTCATCGTCACGGACGTGCTCGATGACGAGCTGGCGACCACCGCCGCAGCGCTCGGTGAGATGGCGACCGCGCACCGCTTGGACGTGGCCGACCCCGCGTCGTGGTCGACGCTCGGTGACGCTCTCGTCCGCAGCGTCGGGCGGCCAGATGCCCTCGTCAACAATGCCGGGATCGTCCGGTCGGCATCGCTGCAGGACAGCAGCTACGACGACCTTCGGCGTTCACTCGACGTCAACGTCGGTGGCACGTTTCTCGGAATGAAGACGTTTCTCGACCTTCATCTCCGCACCGGCACGGACCGAGCGGGGTCGATCGTCAACATCTCCTCTGTGCGCGGGCTGATCGGTGGGGCGCGCACCGTGACCTACAGCGCCAGCAAGTTCGCCGTGCGCGGCCTCACGAAATCGGCCGCCGTCGAGCTCGGGCCGCTCGGCATCCGCGTCAACGCCGTCTGCCCCGGTCCAATCGAGACCGCCATGTCCGTCGGGAATCCGCAGTTCGACGAGTTCGACTGGTCCTCGTACGTCGCCCAGTTGCCGTTGGGCCGGATGGGCCGGCCCGTCGACGTCGGCGAAACCGTGGCCTGGCTCGCTTCGGACGCCAGCGCCTTCGTCACCGGCATCGACGTACCCGTCGACGGCGGCCTCACCGCGACGTCCTACAGCGTCGTTCCGACGTCCGGCGAGATCCGAGAGGACACGACGCGCCTTTCAGCACCGTGACGCAGTCCGCCGGTACTGTTTCTTGGGTGGCATTGAGTGATTTCCGCGGCAACAGCCGCAGGGGCATGGTGGCCGTGTCGGCGCCGGTCGAAGGTCGCGCCTTGGCCATCTCCACTGGCGACGCCGTCTTCCGTCCGTTGAAGACGGCCGAGGCGTTCGCCCGGGACCTCGTGCGTGAGATCGTCAACGAGGGACTGCGCACCGGCGACAAGCTGCCCTCGGAAGCGGCAATGCTCGAGCAGTTTGGGGTGTCACGAGAGAGCCTGCGCGAAGGGCTGCGCCTACTTGAAGTGCAGGGCCTGATCTCGCTGCGCCGAGGGCCGGGAGGCGGACCGATCGTCGGTCACCTCGACCCCGGCAGCCTCGGTCGCACGTCGACGCTCTTCTACCACCTGGCCGGTGGCACGTATGCCGAGCTCCTCGAGTCGTGGGTTGTGACGGAGGCGATCCTCGCTGAACGGGCCGCCCGCAATCCTGACCGGGCGGCCGTGCGCGCGGCGATGGAGCCGTACCTCGCCACATCGGAGGAGCATGGCGAAGGCATCGAAGAGTTTGTGCTGGATCACACCCATTTTCACTCGGTGTTGGCGTCGCTCGCCGACAACCGGGTGTTGGAGGTGATGCTGCCGACGATCGGCCTGATCGTGACCCACCACGTGCTCGGTCACGCCGACCCGCGCCACGACCGAGAGACGATCGAAGCCGATCACCTTGCCATCGCCAAAGCGGTCGTTGCTGGTGCGCCACGGAAGGCGGCGCAGGCCATGGAGGAGCACATTGAAACGATGATCGAGGTGTTCAAGGACCACCTCGGCGCCCAGCTCCACGAGTTCATCGACTGGCGTTGAGCCGATGCCATGGCGCGGGCGTCGCCGCTCGCAGCACAATCGGACGGCATTGGCGATGGTGGTGCCGACCGCCGTTGAATCCGCTCGTTCTGTCGGTCGTGCGCCCCCGCGTGTTGACACGTTGTTCATGCCGCGGCGCACGTTGACGATTGACCTGTCGGGTGACACAGACGGGGTGGAGGCGTGGATTGACGACATACGCAGCCTGGGGCCTCATCTCGTTTCTCGTCTCCGATCTCGTCGTGACCCGTGCTCGGAGGTCTGGCACGCAACGATGAGGCGGCCGCCCGCCTACGCGAAACGGTCTTGGTGTTCCTGGAGGCCAAGGGCAGCTACACCACAACTGCGAGTCGCCTCCACCTGCACAAGAACACCGTTCACTACCGCATCGGTAAGGCCCCAAGAGCTACGTGGCTGCTCGCTCAACGACGACCGCGTCGCTTGGAGTTGGCGCTGCAGGCATGCCACCGCCTGGGGTCGGTCCTGTTGAGCGCGGCCGCGGTCGATCAGGCTCAAGTCACGGCCGGCACGACGCCAGCATGGCATCCGCGTCGTCGCGTCCCCGAGGGTGCCGGCTGGACTTGGTGAACAGATCGAGCCGTGGCGGTGATCACGTCAACGGGTTCCAGGACGGCTGGCTCGCCGGTCGGACGGGTGCCACGTCTGTACATGCAGTGGCGCAGACGTGGCTGCTCGGGATGCGGCACGTCTGTCCGAGTGCCTCATCTGGGCCGAGTGAGCGGCCGCGCTAATCGAGCACTTCAGCCAGGTCGATGAGGCCGGTCTGCACGTACGCGTCCAACCAGTTGACGTACGTCGTCTGCTCCTTGATGCGCCCGGCTTCGAGCTTGAAGACGACGCATTCATACGTGCTGAACTCTCGCTCCGTCCCGCGGAACGTCTGGGTCCGAGTGACGGGCCCCGTGCGCTTGACGACGGCACAGACGCTCTCTCCGTCACCGAAAACCTGGCGGACCTCCAAGCGCGACGGCGGCCGCTGTTCGATGTCGGTGGCGATGGCTTCTCGCCCTTCGACCACGCCTCCGAGATGACGAGGGACACCGGCCATCCGGAATACGGCACCGTCGGCGTAGAGGTCGGCGGCAGCCGCCGCGTCGCCCGCCGCGACGGCCCCGAACAACCGGTCGACGATCTGGTGCGATTGATCAGTGGATGACACCGTGAACCATCCTCCTCTGGAACGACTCTCCGTTGAGCCCGGTCAGTCCGCGCTCGGAACGTGCTTGACAGCCTTCATCGGCAGCAGGTTGGCACCCAAGCGACCGAGCATCTGGTACGCCCTCGGAGAAGAACTCGCTGCAGCGACGACGACGACCGACCCGTCACGCCGCGACGTGGCGATGCTGCCTGCAGTTGCGTCACGGCACGATTACCACCCTTCCGACCTCCTCACCCTCCTTGTACCGACACTCGTCGGCAGGTCACGTCGCGGGAACGTCCAGTCGACCACGGCACGCACCTCGCGACGCACGAATCCGCGGGATGATCCGATCGCGTAGCACGGATTCGACGGCTGGGCTCCGACGCGGATGACGGCGACCTCGTCACCGAGTTGACCCATGGCATCTCCCTCTGGATTGGGACGTCACCGTCGAGAAATCCGGGACGGCACCTACTGGCTCATCGTTTCGGCAGCGGCCGCACACGCACAGCCCAGCTTCAGAGTTCATTGAAAGAATCTCACCGATAGGTCCAGGCTACGAGGCTGCCACGCGATACTCAGTGCGCGACGGCTTGTCCGCCATCGACTCGCAGCACGGTGCCGGTGGTGAAACTGGAGGCGTCGGTCGCCAGGTACAGCGCCGCGCCGACCACCTCATGAGCCTCGCCGCCCCGCCCGAGTGGGTAGGAGGCGAACTCCGCCTTGGCCTGGTCCAGGTCCCATGCGGCGGAGATGTCCGTGAAGAACGGTCCGCACATGATCGAGTTCACCCGCACCTTCGGTCCGTACGCCTGCGCGAAGCCGATCGTCAGCACGTCGAGCCCGGCCTTGGCGGCAGCGTATGGCAACTCGGTCGACGTCGGTCGGATCGCTGCCACGCTGCTCACGTTGATGATCGACCCACCGTCGCCGCTCGGCCATCCGTGCGCCGACGAGCGCGGCTAGCCGGAACGGGCCCTTCAGGTTGACGCCGATCGACCTTGTCGAAGAGCTCCTCGGAGACGCTCACCAGGTCGGGGTAGAGCGGCGACATCCCGGCGTTGTTCACGACCACGTCGACCCGATCGAACTCGGCGTACGTGGCGTCAACGAGCTTCCCAACCTCGTCCCAATGGCCGACGTGGCAGCCGTACGGAAACGCCCGCCGACCCGTGGTCGCCTCGCACTTCGGCGGCGACCGCCCGGCAGCTCTCGACCTTCCGACTGGTGATCACCACGTCGGCGCCGGCCGCGCGCCATCGCCAACACCATCTCGCGGCCGAGCCCACGGCTGCCGCCGGTGACGAGCGCGACTCTGCCATCGAGCGACGGGACGTCGTGAGCGGCGGAGCTCATCGCCACTCGATGCTGTCCTGCAGCCGGGCCGGCAACCGTGCGCTGAAGTAATCGTGCTGGCGCTGGAAGTGGCACGCCATCTCGCGCTCGGCGCCCTGGGCGTCGCCGCTGGCGATGATCCTCGCCGAGCTCGGCGTGCTCGTCGACGATCTCGCCGCGCAACTCGACCGGATCCATCGTGAGCAGGACGTGTTGGGTGACGATGTGCGTGATGACCTGCGTCAGCAGGCTGAGCACTGGGTTGTCGGCCAGCCGGTAGACGGCGCCGTGGAACCCGACGGTGATGTCACGGAACGTCGGCCAAGTCGGTGACCAGTTCCTGCTCGAGCCACGGCTGCATCACCGCAGCCCGGTCCGGGTTCATCGCGGCGAGGCGGGCGCAGGAAGACTCCATCAGCACCTGGGTGCGCATGGCGTCGGCGTAGGTGGCGGCGCCGAGGTGGAAGTACAGGGCGGCGGTGCGAGCGAAGTGCGCCGGATCGACCGTGCCGACCACAGGACCTCCGCCTGGTCCCGGCTTCAGCGAGATCAGCCCTTGCACCTCGAGGAGACGCAGCGCCTCCCGCAACGACGTCGGCTGACCCCGTACTCGTTGACCATCGCCGCCTCGAGAGGCAGGCGATCACCCGTCTTCAACGCCGCGCAGCACGATGTCCCGCACGATGTCCAAGGCGACCCGCTCCGAGGCCTTCACCGTCCGCGAGCGCGGCTCCCGCAGGGTCAGCTCACTGACCGTCATGCTCGATCGCAGCGCTGCTGCACGTGCCTTCCCGCCGCCTGTTAGCACGCCGTTCTCCCGGTCCTCCCGTCGAAGCCTCCAGATGATCGTACATCCACGTGCACGAGACGAATAATATCATCATGAGGAAACTTGACAAGTGCGGTCCGTTCATGCTTCTGTAGCAGGCGGACGTCGAGACCGGGCGGAGGCCTTCACGTGGCCTTCCGAGAGGGTCTGCGACGCACCCGGAGTCCGCGCCGGCACGGTGCTGAAGATATGAGCGATCTCGAAAACCGTCCCGAGCTGGCGCCCGTCCGCGCCGGCGAGGAGCTCGACTGGCCGTCGCTCGAGCGCTACCTCAACGTCGCAGATCGACGGCCTCCACGGTGAGATGGAGGTGCTGCAGTTCCCGAACGGCTCGGCCAACCTGACGTATCTCGTCCGCTTCGGCGACCGTCGTCTCGTCGTCCGCCGGCCGCCGTTCGGCCAGATCGCGCCGGGGGCGCACGACATGAAGCGGGAGTACCGCACGCTGTCTCGGCTGTGGCAGGCCTATCGCCCCGGCGCCGCGGGCCTTCGCGTTCTGCGACGACCACTCGGTGATCGGCTCCGACTTCCTCGTCATCGACTACCGGCCCGGCGTTGTCGATCTGGGGCGTCGTCCCGCCGTCGATGGCCGGCGCATGCCGACGTCGGCCGGCGGCTCGGCACTCGCCGTGGTCGACGCTCTCGCCGACCTCCACCGCGTCGACCCTGACGCCGTCGGCCTCGGCGACCTCGGCCGCCCCGACGGGTTCGTCGACCGGCAGGTACGCTGGCTGGAAGAAGCGCTGGGACCTGGCCGCACTGCCCGACTCGCCCGCCGAGATGCAGCGACGTCGGCGAGCCGACTGGCGGCGACGATGCCGAGCGTCGCGCTACGTGTCGATCCTGCACAACGACTACAAGCTCGACAACTGCCAGTTCGACCCGGCGGACCCGGACCGGGTGAAGTCGGTGTTCGACTGGGACCAGGCCACGCTCGGCGACCCGCTTCGTCGACGTCGGCATCACTGCTGAACTACTGGCCCGATCCCGGCCGACGTGCCCGGGCTCGAGCCGATCGTCAACCCGGGGATGGAGTCGCTCGGGCTGCCGAGCCGCGGTCCGAGGTGATCGAGCGCTACGCCGCCCGCACCGGCTTCGACGTCGACGGCGTCCGTTGGTACGAGGCGTTCGCCGCGTGGAAGACAGCCGTCGATCCTCCAGCAGCTCTACGCCCGCTGGGTCCGCGGCGAGTCGACCGACCCGCGGATGGCCGAGCGAGGCCCGATGGTCGCCGGCCAGGTGCGCCGGGCCGCCGCCGATCCTCGACGGGACGGCGCCGTGAGCTCGATCCCGACGTCGCTGACGCCGGGCCAATGGGCACTGGTGACCGGCGCCAGCAAGGGCATCGGCTACGGCATCGCCGAGACGGTTCGTCGGCGACGGCGCCAACGTCGTGCTCGTCGCCCGCAACGTCGACGACCTCGAGCGAGGCGCGCCGCACGCCTCGAGAACGTACGCCGGCGCCGGAGCAGCAGGTCGCTCGTCCGCTCCGCCGACACCGCCGACCGAGCTGCCATCGCCGAGCTGTTCGCCTGGGTCCGCGACGAGCTTCCCGGGCTCAACATCCTCGTCGCCAACGCCGGCAGCGGAGCGCTCGTCCCGTTCCTCGACCTCGTCCTCGACACGTGGGACGCCGACGCGTCGCGCTCAACCTCACCGGGCACGTTCCTGTGCATGCAGGAGGCGGCGCCGGATCATGGTCGAGCATGCCGGAGGACGCGAACCGGTCGATGGTGGTCGTGTCGTCGATCCGGGGCCTCGGCGTCCGGCCGGGCCTCGCCGCCTACGCCAGCGACCAAGGCGGCCGTCAACCAGCTGGTGCGCATGGTCGCCTATGAGCTGGCGCCGCTCGGGATCCGGGTCAACGCCCTGTCGCCGGGCATCACGGTCACGCCGCTCGTCGCGCCGACGATGCAAGGCCAACCCGGACATCCTCGCCGAACGAACCGCCGACGTCCCGATGGGTCGGCCGGGCCAGCCCGAGGACATGGGCGACGCCGCCGCTGTTCCTGTGCCAGCCGGCGTCGACGTTCGTCACCGGCACCAACCTGATCGTCGACGGCGGCGAGCACCTGCGCTGACCGACCATCGGCGGCGCGGCAGTCAGCGGAGCTCGCCTCGGGATTCCGTCTGCCAGATGCTGCGGTGGATGCGATGGGTGATACGCCAGCCGTCGGCGGCCTTGCGAAGGTCGTCGCTGTAGCGCAGACCTCGTGTCGTGACGGTGCCGAGCGAGCCGCTGGCCAGAAAGGCGACGGCCTGGGTCTCCGCGTGGGCTTCGTCACCGTCGATCGTGACGAGTGTGTTCGCCATCAGGTGGGTCGACGTAGCGGGCGCGGCGAGAGTCGGCTGCGGTGAACGCGTCTTCGAACGCCTTGCGGATGCCGGCCTGCACCCTCGCCGGAGGTCTGGCCGCCTTCGAAGTCGATGCGCCCATCTGCGGTGAAGCAGCCGACGATCCCGTCGATGTCCCGATCGTCGACGGTGCGGGCGTACGTGGCGATCACGTCGAGGATCTGCTCGCGATCGCTCATCGGGACCGCCGGCTCGCAGTAGAAGCTGACGTAGCGGCGGATCGTGCCGTCGGCGGCCAGCGACAGGCTCGAGATGAAGCTGCCGGTGCCGCCATCGGGAAGGTCGTCCACCGCACCCTCGAAGAGGCAATGCGGGCCGCGTTGGATGGACGTCAGCACGGTGTGGTCGAAGCTCGCCTTGCCCCGCGCGTCGAACGCGGCGTGCAACGCCGTCGCGGCCTCGGAACTCGATGCGGTCGGGGTCGTCGATGCCCGTGTGCTGGTACGGCGGATGGGAGTACAGGACGTCGTCGCTGAAGTGGGCGGCCGCCTCGGCGAAGCGGCCCTCGTCGAGGTCGCCGGAAGTAATCGTGCACCACTTGGCGCGCGTCGGCCGGTGTCGCCGCTGGGTCGCAGATCGGTCGGGATCGGGTCGCGGGCACCGGCGCAGGCGAACGCGAGGTAGCGATCGAGCAGGCCGTCGGTACTGCTGCGGCGCTGGCGACGAAGGTCGCGATGGCAACGCCGCTTTCGGTCGTCGGCGAGCACCCCTTCGAGCAAGGCAGTCGGCTCCTGTCGGCGACGCACAGTCGCAACTACGTGGCGCCACGGCTTCGGTCCCCGCGCCGTAAGCGGCTCGAGCAGATCGTCCGGGCCCGATCGTCTGGACACGCGGCGCGGTCTCGGCGCCTCGGGTGGCGGCGACGGCGTAGACGGCCTCCTGTGCCGCGAACGTGGCCGCAGCGTCCTCGAACCGGTCGTCGTCCATGGCGTCGTAGTAGGCGGCGAGAATCGGCGGCACGGGGTCACCCAATGGCTCGGTGTCGGTGGTCGTCGTCCGGCGAGTCATCGGCGTGGTTCAGATCGCGGTGAAGCCGCCGTCGACCGGGAGCGCTGCACCGGTGATGAAGGACGCATCGTCAGAGCACAGGAACGCCACCGCCGCGGCGATCTCGGCGGGGTCCGCCCAGCGGGACATCGGAACGTCAACCCGGTCGGCGGCCGAGCGAATCCGGCCGGACACGTCGGCCTGGTCGGTCACGATCCGACTGTTCGCCGCGAGCTCCGGTGCGCACCTTGCCCGGGCACACGCAGTTGGCCCGAATGCCCGTGCGTCGACGTACTCGACGGCGACCGCCCGGGTGAACTGCAGCACGCCGCCCTTCGAAGCGTCGTAGGCACTGCTCTGGCCGGCCGCCACGAGCGAGGCGACCGACCCGATCGTGACGATCGATCCGCCCGCCGGCGTCGAGCAAGTGGGGGAGCGCGTGCTTGACGGTGAGGAACACGCCCGTGAGGTTGACCCGCAGCATCGCTTCCCACGCTTCGAGGGGGGTGCTGTGCGTGGCGCCCGGAAAGGCCAGTCCGGCGCAGGCGACCACCGTGTCGAGTCCTCCCAGCGAGGCGGCCAGCTCGGTGGTCGCAGCCTCGATGGCCTGTTCGCTGCCGACGTCGGCGAGCCGACTGAAGGCCTTGCCGCCTGCGGCCACGATGGCTGCGCTCACGGCGTCCGCGGCGTCCTGGCGCAAGTCGATCACGCCGACGGCGGCGCCCTCCATCGCCAGGCGGTGGGCGACCGCACGACCGATCCCACTGCCACCGCCGGTCACCATCGCCCGCCGGCCGGCGAGCGGCGTGCTGCTGATCATCACGTTCGTCCTTGAATCAACAAATTCCTCATGAGTATTATGACAGACGAGGTAGCGAATGGCCAACATCACAACGATCCCACGAGCAGAGCCGCCACCCGAGCCTGCGGGCCTAGCTGAACATGCGACAAAGACTGATCGTGATGCTCTCGGCTCGCTGCTCGCGTGGGAGACCTCACCGGATGCTCGCGTCGCCTTCCTCCCGTTCGAGCGCACACCCGCCGCCACGATGCGTTGCTCGCCACGGCCGCCCAAAACGCTTGCTCGGCTCCGAAGCAGGACGGACTCGACCGGTGCGTCGTCGCGCGGGCGGGCTCGGACGACGTCGATCTGCGATGCGGCGGGTCCTCCAATGGTGACGCTCGGCGACGCTGGCCAGGCGGCGATCGAGGCCGGGCTCGACACTGGGACAGCAGTCGGCAAGCGCTACGCCGACGAGACAGGCCGGCGTCGAGGTGCTGTGCACCAAGGCAGGCGCCGGCACGCTCGTCGTCGGTGACGACCCGCTGCCCCGTAAGGGGGCCAAGTCGCTGCCCAGCTCGGACTGACTGGTTCGTTGTGAACGTCGGGATGCTGCTGGAGATGGTCGCCGACGCGGCCGGTGACCGGCTGGTCGTCGGCTCGCGCCGCGACGGCCTGACGGCGCGACGGAGCTGCACGCCGCGGCCCGCCGCGGCGGCGACGCTGTTCCGCGTCGCGCGGCGTCGACGCACGTCGGGATGGTCGACCTCAACTCCGAGGCCGTGCCGATCGCGCTGTTCGGCGCGGCGCTCGCCGGGCTGCCGTTCGCGCCGATCAACTACCGGCTCGACCGACGACAAGCTGCACGAGCATCGTCGCCCGCCTCGCGCCGGGCCTCGTCGATCGCCGGCGCCGACATCGTGGCGCGCCTCGAGCCGCATCGACGGGATCGAGGTCATCACCGACCGACGAGCTCCTGGCGACCGCTCGCGACGCGTCGTCGCCGGTCGACCGACGACCTGCCGTTCGTCGATCCGGACGACATCGCCATCCTGCTGTTCACGAGCGGCACGACCGGCGAGCCGAAGGCGGCGGTGCTGCGCCACCGCCACCTGGCCTCGTACATCATCAGCCACCGTCGAGTTCCTCGGTGCCGGACGAGGACGACGCCCAGCTGGTCAGCGTGCCGAGCTACCACGTCGCCGGCATCTCGGCCGTCCTGAGCTCGCTGTACGGCGGCCGCCGCATCGTGCTACCTGCCGGCGTTCGAGCCGGAGGAGTGGGTCGCGCACGGTCGAGGACGAGCAGATCACCCAGGCGATGGTGGTGCCGACGATGCTCGGCCGCGTGCTCGACGAGATGGAGCGCCGACGGGCGCGTCGCTGCCGTCGCTGCGCCACCTCTCCTACGGCGGCGGGCGGATGCCGGTCGAGCTGATCGAGCGGGCGATGGCGACGCTGCCGGACGTCAACTACGTCAACGCCTACGGCCTGACCGAGACCAGCTCGACGATCGCCGTGCTGACGCCCGACGACCACCGCGAGGCGGCGGCCAGCGACGACCCGGCCGTGCGCCGCCGGCTCGGGTCGGTCGGCCGGCCGCTGCCGTCGATCGAGCTGGAGATCCGCGGTCCCGACGGCGACGTGCTGCCGGCGGGCGAGCGGGGCGAGATCTACGTGCGCGGCGAGCAGGTCGCCGGCGAGTACCTCGGCCGCAGCGTCCTCACCGACGACGGCTGGTTCCCGACCAACGACGCCGGCTACCTCGACGACGCACGGGTTCCTCTACCTCGAGGGCCGCCTCGACGACGTCATCGTGCGCGGCGCCGAGAACCTCTCGCCGGGCGAGATCGAAGAGACGCTGCTGGCCACACCCGGCCGTGGCCGAGGCCGCGGTGGTCGGCGTGCCCGACCCGGAATGGGGCGAGGCGGTCGCCGCCGCCGTCGTCCTCGCCGAAGGCGAGCAGGCCACCGAGGCCGAGCTGCAGGAGTGGGTGCGCGGCACGCCTGCGCTCGACGAAGACGCCGCAGCTGATCGGTTCTGCGACGAGATGCCGTACAACGAGACCGGCAAGCTGCTCCGCCGCGTGCTGCGCAGCGACCTCAGCGTAAGCAGCCAGGAGGCCGCCCCCGGACCCTGACTCGGGCCGTCAGCGAGTCGCACACACATCACAGATCACCTCCTGCAAGACATCGCGGACCGGAACACGCGGGACCGCGCCGTGTCGGTCCACCCACTCACGTCTTTCGGGTAGGCGTCCCCTCGGGCAAAGTCGCTATGGGGTGTCAAGCCCGGATTCGAGGGCGCGGTAGAGCTCGCGAGCGATGTAGCGCTTGATGCAGCGTTGGATCTCCTTGGTGGTCTTGCCCTCGGCACGGCGACGAGCGAGGTAGACCTGGGTGCGCCGGTCTCGAGCGATCCGGCCAACGCAGATCAGTTGGATGGCCCAGTTGAGTTGACGATCTCCGCCATGTTTGAGGCGGTGGCGGTTGGGCTGCCCGGAGGAGGCCGGGACTGGGCGCGGTTCCGGAACAGCGCCCAGCCCGATTGCTCATGAGCATTGTTGACAAATCGTTCCAGCACGTGTAAAGGGAGTGCTGCAATCTCGGAAGGAATATGTGATCTCAAGCTCCTCGGGAGGGGCGGGTCGAGAACCGTAGGAAGGGGACGGCGCATGGACGCATCGCCACGCGAGGAGGCAACGAGGACCCATCTCGACCGCCGCCATTTTCTGCGAGCGGCGTCGGCCACTGGTGTCGCCCTTGCGGCCGGCGCAACGCTCCCAGGCCAAGCGTTCGCGGATTACCGCCGGGCGCCGCCGACCGGACGTGATTGGGGTT
This sequence comes from uncultured Acidimicrobiia bacterium, assembly GCA_963774125.1. GTDB lineage: Bacteria > Actinomycetota > Acidimicrobiia > Acidimicrobiales > Ilumatobacteraceae > JALZMG01. The sequence goes on along the minus strand of CAVZDR010000003.1, from coordinate 1,246,967 downwards.
GAGGCCGATGATGGCTCACGAGTCATAGCTCAGCACGCCCTCGACTCTCGCACTGTGGACATCACGATCGACTCCGCCGCCCTCGGTCAGACCGCCGCGGCGCGAGTTCTTCTGCCGCGCCGATTCACCTCACGATCGCAGGACGCCTGGCCTGTGCTCTACCTGCTTCACGGTGGGCTCGGGAGCTATGTGGATTGGACGGAGTCGAGCGACGTCGAGCGACTGACGCGACCTATGGATGTGCTCGTCGTGATGCCCGACGCAGGACGTCTCGGCTTCTACGCCGACTGGTGGAACCACGGCGCCGGCAACAAGCCGGGTTGGGAAACGTTCCACCTGACCGAGCTCCGCCAGATCCTCGAGCGCGGTCTCGGCGCCGGAGACGAGCGGGCGATCGCAGGCCTGTCGATGGGCGGCTTCGGTGCGATGTCGTACGCGGGCCGGCATCCCGAGTTGTTCCGCGCGGCCGCCTCGTTTAGTGGCATCCTCGACACCACCCACCCGACCGCGGCGCCCATCTTCGCCGGGCCCTACCCGACCTGGCTGATGCAGACGTTCCTTCAGCCCCTCGGATACGACCCACTGGCCTTGTTCGGGGACCCGATGACCCAAGCGGACATCTGGGCTGCGCACAATCCTGCCGACCTCGTCGAGCACATGCGCGGTATCAGCTTGTACGTGTCCTGCGGCAACGGCCAGCTCGGCCCGCTCGATCCGCCCGGTACGGATCCTTCCGGCCTTCTGGCGCTCCTGGAGGCAGCTCTGCTCCGGCATAACCAGGAATTCGTCGCGCGAGCGAACGAACTCGATATCGACGTGACCGTGGACTTCTACGGACCTGGGACGCACACATGGCCGTACTGGCAGCGGCAGCTACACGTCGCCTGGCCCTCAGCTCATGCGGGCGATCGGGGCCTCGTAGGTCGCTTTCACGCCGCACGTGAGCAGAGCCTCGCGCCGCGCTCGAGCAGGTCAATCACGGCCTCGACACGCCGTAGTGAACCTTCCAACGGCGGCTCCGTCCTCGAGCAACACCCGAGGGCGCCGCGATGGCCGCGCACCAGCCGGTCACCCGGCTCGTAGGGACGGCCGAAGCCGGCGTCGACGTTCGTGAAGTTGACATACGGAAGCTGCATCACCCGACCCCGAACCCACCGACCGAGCCGGATGCTGCGCTGAAGCACCGACGACCGCATCAGTCCCGCGGCGCTCCCGGACCACGCTGAATCGACGACCGCCGACGAGGACATGCCGGCGGACACGCTCGGTCAGCGAGCTGGCTCCGCTCCCGGCACGCCTGCTCCACCACTCGGCCCCGTTCACGACACCGCCGCCACCACCACGGCGTCCTGGTCAGCGCCAGATGATCTCGACGGCCGGGCCGCCCGCTGGGCCTCGGCGAGCCGGCCCCGCGACCATCCGGTCAGCTGCGCCGCGGTATCGACGCCGAGTGCCTCCGCCAGCGCCGCGGCATGACGGCGCAGCTCCGCCTCGACCCCCTCGACCTCCTCGCGGAACTCGGCCAGGCGGACAGCGCCGTCAAAGAACGCGGCCGCGGCGGCCTGTTGCTCGTCGTAGCGGGCCCGCAACTGCTCACGGGCGGCGGTCAGCTCGGGGGACTCACGTCGGCGTGGCATCAGGACCTCCACACGTCGAGGGATCGCACACACCGAACATCGACCCCCGCCGAGCCCAAACGGGCGGAAAATCTCGGACCCGACCAACCGGCCCCACGTGCGCCCCCTACGCCGACTCGCCGACCACGACGCAGTACGGCCCCTCGAGCACCAGCCCCGAAACCCCTGCCAACGCGTCGTGACGACCGTGTGACCGAACGATCCTTCACCCTGGGCAGCCCGCGACACTCCACACCCGTGCACCGAGGTGTGACCTCGGGGCCCACCTCGTCGATCAGCGCTGGCACCTCTCGGCCGCGTTCTTTACCTACGCGCTTCCCGGTGCTGCAGGTTGGTGCCTGGCAGCGCTGATCTCAGGTCACACCCTGGCATGACTCATGCTGATGTCGGTCTGCCCGGTCCGAAACTTGTGACCGGCGAGCGGCTCACGACCCCTCTATGGGGTGTGGGGATGCATGGCGCATCCCCCACACCCCGAGGGGAGGTCGTCGAGCAGATGGTGGCTTCGGTGGGGCGGATCACCGCTGGGCGCGGGTACGACTACCTGACCCGCGAGGTCGCCACATCGAAGCATGACTACTACACCGGTAGGGGCGAAGCTCCCGGTGTGTGGAGCGGCCGGGGCGCTGCGCTGATCGGCCTCGCCGGGGAGGTGGCGGCCGATGACATGGCTGTCCTGTACGGCCGGTTCGTTGTCCCGTCGACGGCGGGCGGGGTCCGGTTGCCGTCGGGGCGGTGGCAGCCCGAGCAGGTGCTGGGGCGCAAGGTGGTCGCCAAGACGCGTGCCGACGGGTCGGTGGCGGAGCCGATCGCGGCGTTCGACGTGACGTTCTCGCCGTCCAAGAGCGTGTCGCTGCTGTGGGGCCTGACCGGCGACGAGAAGGTGCGCCGGATCGTCGTCGAGGCGCACGAGGCAGCGGTCGCTGCCGGGCTGGCCTATCTCGATGAGACGGCTGGGCACACCCGCGCCGGTGACGGCGGGGTCCGCAAGATCGCCGGCGACGGGTTCGTGATCGCCCAGTTCCGGCATCGTTCGTCGCGCTCGACGGACCCGGAGCCACGGGTCGGTGACCCGCAGCTGCACTCGCACTGCGCGATCTTGAACCGCATCCGCGGGGTCGACGGGACGTGGCGCACGCTCGACTCGCGCGCCATCTACCGGCACGCCCACGCCGCCGGCGCCGTGTACGGCGCGATGCTGGAGCGGGAGCTGTCCGAGCGGCTCGGGGTGTCGTGGGTGACACCGCAGCGGCGGGTGCCGATGCGCGAGATCGCCGGTGTCCCAGACGGTCTGATCGAGCGGTTCTCGACCCGCCGGGCGGCGGTGCTGGCGACGTATCAGCGCTTGGAGGGCGAGTGGTGGGCGATCCACGGACGGACCCCGACGCACGCCGAGAAGGCCGGGATGATGGACGAGGCCACCACCCGCAGCCGCTACCGCAAGGCCCGCGGCGACGTCGACCTGAACGAGCAATGGCGGGCTGGTGTGACCGACCCGGAGCTCGCCGCGCTCGGCGACGTCACCGCCCGTGGCGTCGACATCAGCGACGGCGGCCGGCTCCCGGCAGGGTCGCCGCAATTGGCGGAGCGGGTGTTCACCGAGCTGCACGAGCAGCGGGCGTGGTGGACCCGAGCCCACGTCACCGGTGAAGTGGCCCGACTGATCGCCGATCCCTACACTGGAGGCGATCGAGGTCGAGACCGAGCGGATCATCGCCATGTGTGTGTCGCTCGAGGTCGACGATGACGCCGAGTACGCCGACTGGGGCGCCGCCAAGTACACGTCGACCACGATCCAGACGGCCGAGGAACGAGTCCTGTCGTCCGCCTCCGAAGACCGGGCCACGTTCGCCGTCGCCACGGTCCGCGACCCGGCGCTCGGTGATGACCAGGTCGCGGCGGTCGATGAGATCGCCGGCGGTGGCGGCCGGGTGGCGACGATCGTCGGACCCGCCGGGGCCGGAAAGACGACGGTGCTGCGCTCCGTCGCCGCCACCTACCAAGAGGCTGGTCGCGACGTGATCGTGTTGACGTTGTCGGCCGCCGCCGCCCGTGTCGTGACCGACGAAACCGGCTTGGCGGCGCACACGATCGCCGGGTGGCGCGTCGGTGCCGTGGACATGCCTCGCGGCGGGGTCGTGATCGTCGACGAGGCGTCGATGGTGCCCACCCTGGTGCTCGATGAGATGGTCCGGGTCGCCGGTGTGTACGGCTCGAAGATCACGCTGATCGGTGACTTCGCGCAGATGGGCGCACCCGAAGCCGGCGGGCTCCTCAGGGATCTCGCCGCGTTGCCGGCGGCGGTCGAGCTGACCGCTGTGCGCCGCTTCCGTCAGCCGTGGGAAGCCGACGCCTCGCTGCAACTGCGGGCCCGTCAACCCGACATCGCCGCCACCTACCGGCAGCAAGGTCGGATCGTCGAGTCGAGCACCGACACCGTGTTCGACGACGCCGCCGCGGCGTGGTGGGCCGACACCGCTGCCGGTCACCGGTCGCTCATCGTGGTCGACACCGCCAGCGATGCCGCAGACGTGAGCACCCGCTGCCAGCACCACCTGGTGGTCGCCGGGCGGCTCGGCGAGCACGTCGCCGACGCCGCCGACGGCTGCCGCATCCACATCGGTGACGTCATCCAGACCCGCCGCAACACTCGCGAGATCCCCACCACCGACCGCCAACGCGTCCTCAATCGCGACGTCTGGACCGTCACCGACGTCGCCGACGACGGCTCACTCCACGTCAAGCACGACCGCCGGGGCGCGTCAGCCATGCTGCCGGCTGATTACGTCGCTACCGACGTCGTGCTCGGCTACGCCACCACCATCGCCGGTGCACAAGGCCGCACCGTCGATCGCGGCCACGTCGTCGTCACACCACGCACATCGTCTGCATCGCTGTATGTGGGCATGTCCCGCGGCCGTGATTGCAACCACGCTTACGTCGTGTGCGACAGCCACGACCACACCGAGTTCGAGCTCGGAGACCTCACCGCCGAACAAGCCTTCGCGGCGGCCACGCACCGCGATCCTGCTGGGCAGCTGTCGGCACACAGCGTCCAGCAGCGTTGGCAGACCGGAGCAGTCGATCGCACCACGGCACGAGCCGCCGACCGCAAACGACTCCACGTCACCGACTGGTGGACGGCACGCCAACGTGGGCTCCCACCCGCAATGCGCGCCGCCATCGCCGGCCGTCACCACGAGATCCTCGACGTCCTCGTACGGCTCCCCAACAACGACAGCCGACGACGAGTGATCAACAGCGCGGCGTCGTCGGTCAACTGGCGCAAGGGCGGCGCCGCCGATCAGTTCCTCCTGCGCCTCAGCCGCACATCGACGCGGAACCGTCAGCAGCACGCCGCACACGGGCGTACCGCAACGCACGAGCGATGAGCCGAGCGAGGCCGACGTCGACGGCGATTGATCGGGTCTGACATTCGAGCTCGCCGACCCGTCGAGTGCCGTTGACGGCGAGTAGGTCTCCCAAAGGGCATCGGCATGTCGGTGACTGACGAGTCGTGGCGCGGCGAGCTAACTCGCTGACAGCCGCAGGTAGCGGACCGCCCCGCTGGTGCACCACCGCGTACGCACGATCCTCGGGGTTCCAGTGTGACCCACTCTGCGTTCAGTACCCCTATAGAGGGTGAGGTCGTGCCGAGGCGCTCGGTCCGACCATGTTGGGAGGCTCTGATGGTCCAACGCAGGCGTGATCACGCCGAGCAGCACCGTGACGAGCTCCGGGCCGTCCGAGGTGGACACGAGTCAGTGGTCGCGCCGAGGCTGCGCCAGGCGCGCAGACGCGCGGTGGGGTCGGAACGGCGACCCGACGATGGGGTGGTCGCCTATGACGTCGCTGAAGTCCTCAGGCGCTTGGGGGTCACTCGCCCGACCATCTACCGCTTCTTGAACTCCGGCGAACTGAGGTCGTTCCGATTGGGCACACGTCGGCTCGTGTCAGCCGACGCGCTGGCCGATTTCATCCGCACCCGCGAAGAAGCCGAGAGCGGATGATCGTCACGCTTGGCCGAACAGCTGGTCCATCGGTGCCGACCGCTGCGTTCGCTGAAGGCCGGATCCGACGTCGGTAGTGGCGCTGCAGCGCCACTACCGTGGTGTGGCCCAGCATGTCGGCGATGAGTCCGAGCTGAACACCCTAGTCGTTGAGCAGGGTCGCACATGTGTGGCGCAGCTCGTTCGGAGTGGTTCGAGGCACGCCGGCCGTTGCGGCACACGGTCCAGATCCGGGGACCGGGGAGACGGGTCGAGGCGCAATCCACCCACCTGGCTCGACCCATCCAACTCTCCACGCCTTACTCTGCGGTTTCCAGCAACTGTCATCGCCGGTTGGTCACCTCGAACTCGATCCGTAGGTGAGAACGGCCTCTGAGCTGGTGCGCCCCCAGGGAATCCAACCCTGAACCAATGGATTAAGAGTCGGCAGACGGGACTGCTCCACTCGGTTCAGATGAGAGCTCGCCGCGCCATACGGATTGCAACGCTCCGTCGTCGACGGTGTCGGCCCGCTCGAGGCCCCGCAGCACCCTCGCGTCAGGCCATGTCAGTCCAGTTCCCCCACCGTTCCCCCATCGCTCATTTCAACAGCCCCACCAACGTTGGGAAGTAACTCGTACGCTGGGGTTTTGTAGTCGGGGAGGCGGGATTCGAACCCGCGACCTCCTGCTCCCAAAGCAGGAGCGCTACCAGGCTGCGCTACTCCCCGTGAGGCCGCTCAGTCTACGTGCGGGCCGGCGCCGGATTCTCTGGAGGATTCACCCTCGAAAACGAGCTTGACCGGGATTCAAAACCGGATCTCGGGGCACCTCACCCGGCCATGCGGGCGGCGCGCTTGGCTGCCTTCGCCAGGCGACGGGCGGCGCGGCCGATCGGTTCGAGGTGGCGCTGGTCGAGGTCGCCGAGCTCGACTGCGGTGTCACGGCCGGCGACCTCGAAACGGACGCGGTAGCGCTGCCAGTTGAAGCCGTTGGCGAGGATCACCTGGCCCTCGGTGCCCTCCGCCACGCCGGGCAGGTCCACGATCGTGCGCACCTTGTCGCCGATCCGCAGGTCGAGCTGGTCGTCGTGCGGATTGGCCAGCGAATGCGGCTTCCAGGTCTGCATCGCCGCCATTCTGCCCCGTGCCGAACCGCCCGGCGCCTATTCCGACGCGCTGGTCGATGAGCACCGGCACGGACGTCACCACCGTGTTCGGCCGGTACAGGAGCCGCGCCTTGAGGGCGAAGGCCGACTGGTTGTGCAGCCACTGCGTCTTCCACTGCGTCACGAACTCAGGGATGATCACCGTCATGATGTCGTCCGGGCTCTCGGCATCGAGCTCGTCGAGGTAATCGAGCACGGGCCCGGTCAGGTCGCGGTACGGCGAAGCGATCGTGTGCAACTCGATCGGCATGTCGTTGTCGGCCCACGCCTTGGCCAACTGCTCCTGCTCCTCGGCATCAGTGACCACGGAGACGGCGATCAGGCGCTCCGGCGCCAGTGACCGGGCGTACTGCACGGCCTGGATCACGCCCTTGTTGACCGTGCCGACGAGGACGATGACGAGATGGGTCCGCCGCGACGGTCTGTAGGGGTCGTCGATCTGCACCGCCGCCCGTACCCGCACATAGTGGCGATGGATCAATCGGAACGCCATCACCATGGCGGGGATCAGCACGGCAGGGATCCACGCTCCCTCGGTGAACTTCGAGACGACGACGACGAGTGCGACGGTCGCCGTGGCGACGCACCCGGTCGCGTTGATCGCGAGCGACGCTCTCCACCGCCCCTCGCGGTGGCGTCGGTGGTGGATCACCATCCCGGCCTGGCTCAGCGTGAAGCCAGTGAACACTCCGAACGCGTACAGCGGGATGAGGGCCGAGATGTTGCCGTCGAAGACGACGATCAAGATGCCGGCGGCAACAGCGAGGAAGATGATGCCGTTCGAGAACACGAGCTTGTCGCCGCGGTTGGCGAGCTGCCGGGGGAGGTACCCGTCGCGGGCCACGATCGACGAAAGGCCGGGGAACCCGTTGTAGGCCGTGTTGGCGGCGAGGATGAGGATGGCGAACGTCGCCAGCTGGGTGACCCAGAACAAGACGTTCTTGCCGCCGTAGACCTGCTCGGCCATGAGCGAGATGCCCGTCGGATCACCCTCTGCGCGGATCGGCTGGAGCTTGGAGGCGAGCACGGAGATCCCGATGAAGCAGACACCGAGGATGCCCGCCATCATCGCCAGCGTCCGTGCCGCGTTCCGTGGGGACGGCTTCTCGAACGATGGCACGCCGTTGGAGACCGCCTCGACGCCGGACAGCGCCACAGCACCCGAGGAGAACGCGCGCAGCAGCATGAGGAAGGCGAGCGGTTGCGACCCTTGGGCCAGCTCCTGTGCCTCAGGGGAGAGCTCGCTGAGTGGGATGGCGCCGAGGTTCTCGAAGGCCACCTTGTAGAGGCCGACGCCGATCAGCAGGACCAGCATGACGATGTAGAGGTACGTCGGCGGGGCGAACAGTGATCCCGACTCGCGCAGGCCGCGCAGGTTGGCGACGGTCATGATGGCGATCAAGATCAGGCACAGGGGGACGCGCCACTGCTCGTCGAACTCGAACGCCGACTGGATGGCCAGCACACCACCGGCGACGGAGACGGCGACCGTCAAGATGTAGTCCGTCATCAATGACGCGCCGGCAATCAGTGACGGCGTCTCGCCGAGGTTCTCCCGCGAGACGACGTACGCGCCGCCTCCCGATGGATAGGCGTAGATCGTCTGGCGATAGGAAGCCACCACGATCGTCAAGAGCACGGCGACGATGATCGAGATCGGCACGAGGTCGTTGAACGCGGCGAGGCCGATGCCCGCCTGGGCGACGAGCACGAGGATGATCTCGTCCGTGGCGTAGGCCGTCGAGGAGATGGCGTCGGAGGCAAAGATCGGCAACGCGACGCGCTTCTTCAGTCGCTGATGCCCCTCCTCGGACGTCGCGATCGGCTTGCCGAGCAGGATCCGTTTGGCCAGCGAGACCATACGGAGGCGCAATCTAGGGCTGCGCTGAGGCCCGACGTATGCTCCCGCGGTGCACGTCGTCATCGTCGGATGCGGACGGGTCGGGGCGGCGCTGGGCCACGCCCTCGTCGACGGTGGGCACTCCGTCGCCATCGTCGACCGCCGTCCCGAGGCCTTTCTCAGGCTCGGTCCGAACTTTTCCGGTCAGACCGTCGAAGGCATCGGCTTCGACCGGGATCGGCTGATCGAAGCCGGCATCGAGCAGGCCGTGGCGCTGGCGGCCGTGACCAACGGCGACAACTCCAACATCTTCGTGGCCCGGGTGGCCCGCGAGACGTTCGGCATCGAGCACGTGGTCGCCAGGATCTACGACCCGCGGCGTGCGGCGATCTACCAGCGCCTTGGCATGACGACGGTTGCCACCGTGGCCTGGACGACCGACCAGGTCCTGCGCCGCCTCCTCCCGACCGAGACGCCCGCCGAGTGGACCGATCCGTCGGCCAGCGTGTCGCTCGTCGAGCGGGCCGTACCGCAGCAGTGGGCGGGCCACCCACTGGGAGACCTCGAGGAGCACATCACCGGCAAGGTCGTGGCCGTCGGGCGCCTCGGCAAGGCACTCGTGCCGACGCCCGCCACAGTGGCGCAACAAGGCGACCTGCTGTACGTGGCGGTCACCACGGACAACCTGGCGGCGCTGGACAAGACGCTGGCCACGTCGCCAGCCGGACGGCATTGAGGTTGATGTCATGCGCGTGGTGATCGCCGGTGGCGGCAGCGTTGGACGGTTCATCGCCGAGCAGCTGCATGCCGCCAAGCACGACGTGCTGATCGTCGACAACGACCCGAAGGTCGTCAAGCACCACGTCCGGTCGAACGACCCGGTCGGCGTGGCCTGGCTGGAGGCCGACGCATGCGAGGTCGGCGCGCTCGACGGTGCCGGGGTCAACGAGGCAGACGTCGTCGCCGCGGTCACTGGGGACGATGAGGACAACCTCGTCATCTCGCTGCTGGCCAAGCAGGAGTTCGGCGTGCCGCGGGTTGTCGCGCGCGTGAACAACCCGAAGAACGAGTGGATGTTCAACGATCAGTGGGGAGTCGACGTCAGCGTCTCGACCCCCCACCTCATCACCGGCCTCGTCGAGGAGGCCGTGAGCGTCGGCACGTTCATCAGGCTGCTGTCGTTCGAGGGTGGCAAGGCGAAGCTGGCGGAGGTGACGCTGGCCGAAGCGTCACCGGCCGACGGACGCTCCATCGTCGAGCTCGGGTTCCCGCGTGACGCGACCGTGGTCGCCGTGCTGCGCGCCGAGCGGTTGATCGTGCCGCGCGGCGACACGGTGCTGCGGGTGGGCGACGAGGTGCTCGTGTTGGTGACGGAGGAGTCAGAAGAGGACGTGCGCGCGGTCCTGATCGGCAATTCCGGTTCTTCGGAGAGTTAGTTGCGCTGAGCGCAACCAAGTGTCGTCAGAATCGGGCGTTCAGCTCGCGACAAGCGTGTATGCGGGGTTGTAGACGATCGTCCGGTCGCGGTCGCGCATGGCGACGCCTTCGAAGATCGTCGCCCGACCGTGGTCCAGCCCCGCAATGCGCCGCCGGCCGGTGAAGATCGCGGTGATCTTGCCGGTGCCGTCGGCGATCATCACCTCGAGGTTGGGCACGCCCGCCCGCGGCGTGAGCACGACCCGGGTGACCTCGCCGGCCACCCGCACCGGCACGCGCAGCGGCAGCTCGCCGAGTGGCGTCAGGCCGAGGCCGCGGAAGCGGTCCTGGAGGCGCGTCTGCTCGAGCTCGGCGACCGAGGCGTTGAACCGAGCCCGCAGCTTCTTCTCCACGTCGAGCACGTTACTGATCCACCCTCGGGCTCCTGCCGCTCGCTCAATGGCCGCCGGGCCGGTCGCTCGGCACCTATAGCCTGAACGTCCTGTGAGGAGTTCGCTGGAGCCCCTGGAGGGCAACAAGGTCAAGCTCTCCGTCAACATCGACGAGGACGAGTTCGACCGCGACATCGACCAGGCGTTTCGCAAGATCGCCCGGGAGGTGCGGCTGCCCGGGTTCCGCGCCGGCAAGGCGCCCCGACGGGTCCTCGAGGCCCGCATCGGCCTCGCCCCCGCTCGCGAGCAGGCCCTGCGTGATTCCATCCCGACGTACCTTGCCCGCGCCGTCCGGGAGCACGACGTCGACCTGATCGCCACGCCGGAGGTCGAGATCACCGGCGGCGCCGAGTCAGGGCCGGTCGATTTCGACGCCACCTGCGAGGTGCGTCCCGAGGTGTCCGTGCCCGGGTACGGCGGGCTCCGCGTGGAGCTGCCGAACCCCGAGCCGACCGAGGAGGAACTCTCGAATGCACTCAGCGAGCAGCTGAAGCGGCATGGTTCGCTGACCGACATCGAGCGACCCGTGGCTCGCGGCGACTACTTGACGCTGGACCTGGTGACCACGCGAGACGGCGAAGAGGTCCCGGCGCTCAACACCGAGGACTGGTCGTACGAGGTCGGGCAGGGCTGGATCGCCGACGAGTTCGACGAGCAGCTGATCGGCGCCGCGGCCGGCGACACGCTGACGTTCAGCGCCACACCGAGGGGCACGGAGGATCCGGCCGACTTCCAGATCTCGGTGACCAAGGCGCAAGAGCTCGTGCTGCCGGAGCCAACCGACCAATGGGTCGAGGAGAACCTGGCCGAGTTCGACAGCGTCGACGCCTGGCGTACGGCGACCCGCGAGCGCCTACAGGCGATGAAGCTCAACGACGTCCGCCAGCAGCTGATCGGCAAGGTCACCGACGCGTTGACGGGGCTGACCGACATCGAGGCTCCCGAGTCACTCGTGCAGAGCGACCTGCGGCGCCGGGTCGAGGCGACCGTTCGCCAGCTGCAGTCGCAGGGCATCAGCGTGGAGCAGTGGATGGCCGTCACCGGCCAGGACGAGGCCAGCTTCATCACGGCGATGAAGGGTGCTTCCGAGCAGGCCGTCAAAGTCGACCTCGCACTCGCGCGCCGTTGCCGCGGCTGAGACCATCGAGGCCGACGAAGGCGATCTCGCCGCCGAGTACGACGGGATGGCGATGCAGTCCGGGCAGAAGGCCAACCAGATCCGCAAGGCCTACGAGCGCAACGACCTCGTCCCGGAGCTGGCGGCACAGATCCGCAAGCAGAAGGCGCTCGACTGGCTGCTCCACCACGTCGAGCTCGTCGACCCGGCCGGCAACGCGCTGGACCGCGAGCTCATCCTCGGCCACTCGCACGACGACGAAACGGACGAGACCATCGACCCCTCCGACATCGAAGACCCCTCCGACATCGAAGACCCCTCCGACACCGAAGCCACAGAAGACACAGAGACAGTCCTCACGTGAACCCCCAGAACTACCTCGTCCCCAACGTCGTCGAGCAGACCAGCCGCGGCGAGCGCGCCTACGACCTCTACAGCCGGCTGCTGAAGGAAAACATCATCTTCCTGCAGACGCCGATCGATGACCAGATCGCCAGCCTGATCTGCGCGCAGCTGATCCACCTCGAGTCGGAGAACCCCGACAAGGACATCAACATCTACATCAACAGTCCCGGTGGCGACATCACGTCCCTGTTCGCCATCTACGACACGATGCAGTTCATCCGCAACGACATCGCCACGATCTGCCTCGGGCAGGCGGCGTCGGCGGCGGCGGTTCTGCTGGCGGCCGGGACCAAGGGCAAGCGGCTCGCCCTGCCCCACTCGCGGATCCTCCTCCACCAGCCGTACGGGCAGGTGGGCTACGGCCAGGTCACCGATCTCGAGATCGCGGCCAGGGAGATCCTGCGCATGCGTGACCTGCTCGAGGAGCTGTTGGCCACGCACACGGGCCAGCCGCTGGAGCGGGTCCACGCCGACACCGACCGGGACTTCGTGATGGAAGCGAACGAGGCCCTCGCGTATGGCATCATCGACGCCGTGATCGAGTCTCGCGAGATGGCGGACCGCACGGGCGCGATCCGCTGATCGACAAGACTGACGTGATGACCGACCGGCAGGGGGCGACGAGTGGCCAAATTCGGTGACACCGGCGAGTTGCTCAAGTGCTCGTTCTGCGGCAAGTCCCAGAAGCAGGTACGCAAGCTGATCGCAGGCCCGGGCGTCTACATCTGCGACGAGTGCATCGACCTCTGCAACGAGATCATCGAGGAGGAGCTCACCGAGACCACCGAGCTCAGCTTCGACCACCTCCCCAACCCCCGGGAGATCCGCGCCTTCCTCGACGACTACGTCGTCGGCCAGGAGAGCGCCAAGAAGATCCTTTCGGTCGCCGTCTACAACCACTACCGGCGCATCCAGTACCAGCAGTCGATGGGCGTCGGCCGGCGCGACGAGGTCGAGCTGGCGAAATCGAACATCCTCCTGCTGGGGCCGACGGGATGCGGCAAGACCCACCTCGCCCAGACATTGGCTCGGTTGCTGAACGTCCCATTCGCCGTGGCCGATGCCACCGCGCTGACGGAGGCCGGCTACGTCGGCGAGGACGTCGAGAACATCCTCCTCAAGCTGATCCAGGCCGCCGACTTCGACGTCAAGCGGGCCGAGACGGGGATCATCTACATCGACGAGATCGACAAGATCGCCCGCAAGAGCGAGAACCCGTCGATCACACGTGACGTCTCCGGCGAGGGCGTGCAGCAGGCGCTGTTGAAGATCCTCGAAGGGACACAGGCATCGGTGCCGCCACAGGGCGGGCGCAAGCATCCCCACCAGGAGTTCATCCAGATCGACACGACGAACGTGTTGTTCATCCTCGGTGGCGCGTTCGCCGGGCTCGAGCAGATCATCGAGAGCCGGATCGGCCACAAGGGCGTCGGCTTCCACGGCACCGTGAAGTCGAAGACCCAGCGCGATCCCGGCGAGCTCTTCGTCAAGGTGCTGCCCGAGGACCTCGTGAAGTACGGGATGATCCCCGAGTTCATCGGTCGCCTGCCGACGATGGGGGCGGTGCGGTCGCTCGACCGGGACTCGCTGGTGCGCATCCTCACGGAGCCGAAGAACGCTCTGGTGCGGCAGTACCAGAAGGTGTTCGAGTTCGAGGACGTCGAGCTGGAGTTCACCGAGGACGGGCTCGAGGCGGTCGCCGACCAGGCGCTGTTGCGGGGGACCGGCGCCCGGGGTCTGCGGGCGATCCTCGAAGAGGTGCTGCTGAACACGATGTACGACCTGCCGGGCCGCACCGACGTCGGCAAGGTCCTCATCGACACGGAGACCGTGCTGGAGAAGGTCAACCCGACGTTGGTGCCGCGGGAGACCGGGCGCACGTCGCGGCCGCGCCGAGCCGCCAGCTGAGCCTCGCTCGATCGAGCCTCGCTCGATCGCCTCGTTAGCCTCCCGGCGTGCACTACGCGGACGCGCTGGCCTACCTGGACGACCATGCGTCGTACGAGAAGACGGGCCGCGTCACGTCGCCGACGTTGGAGCCGATCACGCGGCTCGTCGAGGCGATGGGAGAGCCGCAGCTGGCCTATCCCGTGATCCACATCACGGGAACGAACGGCAAGGGCTCGACGGCCCAGATGATCACTCGCCTGCTCGCCGCCCAGGGGCTGTCCGTCGGCACGTACACGTCGCCGCACCTCGAGCGCGTGAACGAGCGGCTGGCCCGCAACGGCGAACCGATCAGTGACGAGGAGTTCTCCGAGCAGATCGCCGCGATCGCCGATCTGGAGGGGTTGACCGGCATCCGGCCGTCGTACTTCGAGGCCTGCACGGCCGCCGCTTTCCGCTGGTTCGCCGACATCGCCGTCGACGTCGCCGTCGTCGAGGTCGGGCTGCTGGGGCGGTGGGACGCCACCAACGTCGTCGACGCGCAGGTCGCCGTGATCACGAACATCGGCATGGACCACAACGAGTTCGCCGGGCCGACACTCGAGGACGTCGCGAGGGAGAAGGCGGGGATCATCAAGCCGAACTCGGCGGCGGTGATCGGCGAGACGGAGCCGGAACTGGTCGCCGTGCTGTCGGCCGAGCCGGCGGCCGCGCGACTGGTGCGCGACATCGACTTCGAGACCGCCGGCAACCAACTCGCGGTCGGAGGGCGGTTCGTCGACATCCGGACGCCGACGACGATCTATCCCGAGGTGTTCGTGCCGCTGAACGGGGCGCATCAGGGGGACAACGCCTCGATCGCGCTCACGGCGGCAGAGGCGTTCTTCGCCTCGCCGCTGGCGCTGGACGTGGTGACCGAGGGGTTCGCCGCCGTCGTGATGCCGGGCCGCTTCGAGGTGCTCGGGTACCAGCCGCTGATCATCGTCGACGGCGCCCACAACCCGGCAGGGGCGGATTCGTGTGCCCATGTGTTCTTCGAGGACTTCGCGCCGGAGGGGCGGCGGATCCTCGTCGTCGGCACGCTACGCGAGCCGACGGCGATGCTCGAGGCCTTGCGGGCCGACGAGTTCGATGTGGTCGTGGCCTGCACGGCGCCGTCGCCACGCGGGGTCTCCGGCACGGACGTCGGCAAGGCGGCGCTGACCTTGGGGTGCGACGAGGTGTATGTGACCGACAGCGTCGAGGAGGCCTGCAAGCGGGCACTCGCCATCGCCGACGCCGACGCCGCCGTCCTCGCCGCCGGCTCGCTGTACGTCGCCGGCGCCGCCCGAGCGGAGCTCGTCCGCCTCTCGCCCTAGCGCGAAGGAATTTGGGCGGGATTCCTGCCAGCTGCCCATCTGGGCGGGAATCCTGCCGACACCTGTCAGCGATCCCGCCCAGGTTGCTCGCTCGTTCCCTTTCGGCGCTCTCGCAGCACCCATGAGGGCATGGAACTTGCGCCATTGGATCTGTTCGCTCGCGACCACCACGGTCTGGTCACCCGTCGCGCCGCTGTGCGCCTCGGGATGTCGGAGCGAACGTGGTACCGCGCCATCGAGAACGGTCAGCTGGAGCTCGTGCATCCCGGCGTCGCTCGCATGTTCGGCTCCGAGCCGACGCCTGCTCAGACGGTGTGCGCGGCGGTGCTGGCGGCGGGTCCGGGGGCCATCGCTTCGCACCGCTCAGCGGCATGGTTGTGGGGCATCCCGGCGCAACCGACGGATCCCGTCGACGTGCTCCTACCTCGAAGGAGTCGAGAGGCGGCTATTGCTGGTGCGGCGATCCACCGACCGCGAGACCTCATCGATCTCACACCGGTTCGGCGCACCAACATCCCGACGACGAACATCCTGCGAACCCTGTGTGATCTCGGAGCGCTCGACCCGAGATCAGTACCAGCGGCGGTCGGCCACGTCGTGAGCACCGGGATGGCGTCGCCTGCCGCGCTCTGGGCGGCGATCGCCCGACACAGCCGGCGTGGACGGCCCGGAGTCCCAGCGCTACGGATGGCACTTTCAGAGTGGCTTCTCGACGGCAAGCCGGTGGACAGCATCCTCGAGCCAGCGATGAGACGGCTGCTCGCTCGGCACGAACTGCCGTCCGCAGAGTTCCACGCCGTCATCGGTGGCTACGAGGTCGACTTCTGGATCGTCGACAGCCCGATCGTCCTTGAGTGCGACGGATGGTCCACACACGGCCTCAACAAGAGCCAGTTCGAGAAGGATCGCACCCGCGACGCCGACCTCGCCGCGTTGGGGTACATCGTCCTGCGCTTCACGTATCGCAGCATCGTCAAACGACCGGCGAAGGAAGCAGAACGCATCCGTCGCAACGTCAGGCGGTGGGCGCCCCACCTTCTGGGCGGGATCCCCGCCAGCGCCTGACAGGAATCCCGCCCAGAAGATCATCTGGCAGAGATCCCGCCCAGATTCCCGGCCGGTAGGGTGGCCGGCCGTGTCTGATCGGACGTTGGTGCTGCTCAAGCCGGACGCCGTCGAGCGTGGGCTCGTCGGCGCCATCGTGTCCCGGTTCGAGGCCAAGGGCCTGACCATCGTGGCGCTGGAGCACCGCACGCTGGACAAGGAGCTGCTCGGCACGCACTACGCCGAGCACATCGACAAGCCGTTCTACGACGACCTCGTCACGTTCATGAGCCGCGGTCCGATCGTCGCCATGGTCGTGGAGGGCCCGGAGGACACGTGGCAAGTCGTCCGTGACCTCGTGGGTGCGACCAACCCGCGCAAAGCCGCACCAGGCACGATCCGTGGCGATCTCGGCATCGAGGTCACGGAGAACCTGGTCCACGGCAGCGACTCCGCCGACTCGGCCGCCCGCGAGATCTCGATCTTCTTCCCGGATCGGTAGGATTTCCGGTTCACGAGCAGCCCGGGGGCGTGTCCCTCACGGCCCCCGAAGGAGCGCCGGAATGGCTCGCAACAATCCGCTCAGCCTGAGTCGGGATCTCGCGATCGACTTGGGCACTGCGAACACCCTCATCTACGTGCGCGGCCAGGGAATCGTCCTCGATGAGCCATCCGTCGTGGCCATCAACATCAACGACGGCAAGCCGGTCGCCGTCGGCCTCGAGGCCAAGCGGATGATGGGCCGCACCCCGAACCACATCAAGGCCATCCGGCCCCTCAAAGACGGCGTCATCGCCGACTTCGAGGTGTGCGAGAAGATGCTGCGCTACTTCATCCAGCGCGTCCACGCCAGCCGCTGGAGCAAGCCGCGCATGGTGATCTGCGTGCCGTCGGGCATCACCGGCGTCGAGCAGCGGGCCGTCCAGGACGCCGCCGAGTACGCCGGCGCACGCAAGCCCGTGCACATCATCGAGGAGCCGATGGCAGCGGCGATCGGGGCCGACCTCCCCGTCCACGAGCCCTCTGGCAACATGATCGTGGACATCGGCGGCGGCACGACGGAGGTCGCGGTGATCTCCCTCGGGGGGATCGTCACCGCGCAGTCCGTCCGCGTCGCCGGCGACGAACTCGATGAGGCCGTGATGCAGTACGTGAAGAAGGAGTACTCCCTGGCCATCGGTGACCGCACGGCCGAGGAGATCAAGATCCAGATGGGCTCGGCGTGGCCGATGGAGGAGGAGCTCACGGCCGACATCCGCGGCCGTGATCTGATCAGCGGGCTCCCGCGCTCGATCCAACTGACCACCGAGCACGTGCGTGAGGCGCTGGCCGAGCCCGTCGCCGCCATCGTCGACGCCGTCAAGACCACCCTCGACAAGACGCCGCCGGAGCTGGCCGCCGACATCATGGAGGACGGCATCATGCTCACCGGCGGCGGCGCCCTGCTCGGCGGGTTCGACGAGCGGCTGGCCCATGAGACCGGCATGCCGATCCGCGTCAGCCCCGAGCCGCTGTACGCCGTTGTCATCGGCTCCGGCCGAGCCCTCGAGAACATCGACGCCATGCGTGGCCTGATGTCGCTCGGTGGAGACGACTGAAATGTCCGGGTTCGCCTCGCAGCCAAGCTGCTCGCCTCACCTCCAAGCTCGCCGCCGCCGCTGCGCAGCGGCGCTCGCCCACCTCACGCGCTGACGCATGCCCCTGTACACCCCTGGCCGCCGCCGGGCGATCGTCCTGCTGCTGCTCACGTCGGCGCTCTTGCTGACGCTGGACCTGCGCGGCGCGGCGATCTTCGACTCGGCACGGGCCGGGTTCCGTCGCGCGCTCGAGCCATTCGAGACTGCCGCCGACGTCGTCACCAAGCCGATCCGCAACGCCTGGCACGGCATCATGGACTACGACGACCTGGCGCAGGAGAACCAGGAACTGCGCGAGCAGATCGACGCCCAAGTGTCCGATCAGATCGCCGGTCGTGCCTTCATCCAGGCCTACCAGGACCTCCTCGCCCTCAACGAGCTCCCGGCGCTCAGCGACTACGCCACCGTGACGGCCGCCGTCGAAGGCCAGAGTCCCGGCAACCTCGACCAGGTCATCGAGATCAACAAGGGCCGCAACGACAACATCGAGGTCGGCATGGCGGTCATCAGCTCCGCCGGCCTGATCGGCAAGGTGACCGCCCCGGTGCTGCCGGACCGCGCCTACGTCATGCTGATCACGGACCCGCAGTACGTCGTGCAGGTCAAGATCGTCGCCCCGCCGCCACCTCCCGAGCCGCCGACCACGCCAGCTCCGCCGACCACGTTGCCGCCGCCGGATCCGGCCGCCACGACCTTGCCGCCAGAGGACCCGGCCGCCACGACGCTGCCCCCGTCCACGACGGTCCCGGCGCCGACGACGACCATCGATCCCCGAGCGCGACACCGGCCGCCTCTCGGGCCAGGGCGGCGACGCCCTGCCACAGGTCGACTTCCTCCAGGACACGCCCGTGTTCGGGCGGATCGTCCCGGGCGACATCGTGCTGACCGCCGGCGGGAGCACCGGACTGGCGCCCGCCGACATCCCCGTCGGCCTCGTCGAGAACGTGATCCAGCGTTCGACCGCCGAGGGTCCGCTGCTCGAGGTCTCCCCGCTTGCCGACCTGAACGAGCTGCGCTTCGTCAAGGTCGTGCTCTACAAACCGAGCTCCGAGTTCGAGGAGCCGTCGCCCGACACGCAGGCCGGCGGCTGATGCTCGCCTCACTCGTCCAAGGCCCGCTCCTACGGCTCGCCGCGGTCGGCTTCGTCGTGCTGGGCCTGCAGCGCACGCTGTTCGCCGACCTCCGTCCCGGCGGTGTCGCCCTGCAGGTCATGCTCGCCCTTGCCGCAGCAGCCGGCGCGGCGGGCGGACCGCAGAAGGGCGCCCTCGCCGGGTTCGTGCTCGGCCTCATGTACGACCTCGGGTCCGGCACACCGCTCGGTTCATCGTCGCTGACGATGGGCCTCGGCGGGTACGTCGCCGGCTACGTCCAGTCGATCACCATCGAGCCGCACTGGTGGCTGGCCGCACTGTTCACCGGCCTCGGCGCCGCCGTCGGCGAAGCCGCCGTTCCCATCGTTCGGGTCTTCATCGGCCAGGAGCAGAACGTCGGTCCGCATTTCGGCGTCGTCGTGGCCGTCGTCGCCGTCGGAGCGATGGTGCTCAGCCCCGTGCTCGTGCCGGTCGGACGCTGGTGCATGCGCATCAAGCGCCCGGAGTGGCGCGCCCCGAAGGAACCTGTCTGATGGCCGCTGGTCGCACGACTCCAAACGTCGGACCTCACGGACCAGACTGGGCCGATGGCTGCTGACAAGCGCGCCGCGCGCCTCGGCATCCTGGCCCTCGTCGCCGTCCTGCTGTTCGGCGCCGTCGGCACACGCCTCTGGTTCCTCCAGACCGTCCAGGCCGACTCGCTGCAGCAGACGGTCGACCAGAACAAGATCCGCACGATCCCGCTCGTGCCCGAGCGGGGCCGCATCCTCGACGTGTACGGCCGGATCGTCGCCGACAACGATCGCCTGTTGCGGGTGAGCGTCGACTGGGAGGTGATCCGCGAGGACACCGACCGGGCCGAGCTGTTCACCCGGCTGTCGGGGTGGCTGCAGATGCCGGTCGACGAGATGGAGGCGCGCTACGACAGCCGCCTGTACAGCCGCTACCGCCCCATGCCGCTGAAGGAAGGTGTCGACGAGAACGTCGCCATCGCCATCGAGGAGCGTCGCGAGGACTTCCCCGGCGTGACGATCGAGCAGACCTGGAAGCGGATCTATCCGTATGCCCCGCTGGCCAGCCACGTGGTCGGCTACATGGGCTCGATCACCGCCGACGACGCCGAGCACTACGAGGAGCTCGGCTACGACATCAGCAAGGGCGGCGAGTCCGTCGGCCGCAGCGGCGTCGAACTGAGCATGGAGTCGGTCCTGCACGGCGAGTGGGGTGAACGCAGGGTTGAGGTCGACAGTCGCAACCGCGTCGTCCGCGAGATCAGCCGGCAGCGAGCCCGTGAACGGGATGGACGTGCAGCTGTCGATCGACCTCGATGTCCAGCAGTACGCCGAGCGGCTGCTGCAGACCCAGCTCCGCCAGCGCCGCCAGTTCACCGCCAACAACCCGATGGTCACGCGGGTCATGGCTGACGGCTCGGAGGAGACCGTCCCGCTCGATCCGTCGCGTCCACCCGGGGCCGCCGTGCCCTACAAGGCTCCGGCCGGCTCGGTGACGGTCATGAACTACCAGACCGGCCAGATCCTGGCGATGGCGAGCTACCCGACGTTCGACAACCGCTGGTTCAACTCGGGGGTGGACAGCGCCAAGTTCGACGAGCTGTTCCCTCGGCAGGTCGAAGGCGGCCCGGAGGTCGACCCGGACCTCTCCAGCCTGACCAACCGCGCCATCCAGGGCCAATACAACATGGGCTCGGCCTTCAAGGTCTTCGTCGCGTATGCCGCGCTGGCCACGGGGCTGCTCAGTCCGGAATCCACCTACTTCGACGAGGGCACGTACACGATGCGCTCGATCGCACCCGAGCTGTGTGCCCAGGGCGTGCGGTGCGTGTACCGCAACTCGACCTGCCCGCACAACAACAGGCCCTGTGAGTACGGCAGCATCGACGTGGCCACGTCGCTGGCCGTGTCGAGCGACGCCTTCTACTACAAGCTCGGCGAGGACTTCTACCTCACACCGGGCACGCCGCTGCAGGACTACGTCCGCCAGTTCGGTTTCGGCGCCGACACGGGCATCGACCTGCCGTTCGAGTTCGACGGTCGAATCCCGACGAACGAGCTGAAGGCGCAGCTCGTTGCCGAAGAAGTGCTCGATCCCTCGGAGATCCCGACGCTGACGCCCGGCGACCTGCTGCAGATGGCGATCGGCCAGGGCCTGATGGCCGCGTCACCGCTCCAGATGGCCGTCGGCTACAGCGCCATCGCCAACGGCGGCATGGTCCTCGTGCCGAAGGTCGTCCAGGCCATCCTCGAGCCCGAGGTGCCCGACGGCGAGCCCGGGTTCGCCGATCTGAGCCAAGCCACGCGTCGTGCGCGGCCACGACGCCCGAAGGCCGACAGATCCCGATGCCAGCCGCCGCTGCGCGATCCGATCCTCGAGGGGCATCCGGCGCAACGTGACGGGTCCCGGCGCGAACGGTCGGTCGACCACGGCCGAAGAGCTGTTCGCGGTGAACTATCCGCCCGAGGCGATCGCCATTGGCGGGAAGACCGGCACGGCGCAGGGCCAGGGCAACTACCCGTGGAACGACTCGTCGGCGTTCGCCGCCGTCAGCGTCGATCCGGCGCAGCCGTACACGATCGTGTCGTACCTCGAGAAGGCCGGCTTCGGATCGACCGGTGCGGCACCCGTCGTCAAGTGCATGTACCTCGCCCTGAGCGGCCTGATCCCGCTCGACCCGGTCGCCATCTCCGAACCACTCGATCTCACGAGCGACGAGGTGGCACGACCGCTGCCCGGATGTCGACAACTCCTGCATGGCCAGCAGCGACACCGGCACGTTCATCCCCTCGGGCGGCGACTGATGGCCCTGTCGATGCTGCAGCGCAAGCCCGACTCCGGGCTCGGCAACATCCGCTCGAGCCCTGCCGCTCCGACCCGCAACATCGACTGGGTCCTGCTGCTCGGGCAGGGCGTGCTCACGGTCGTCGGCTGCTTCATCGTGTTCTCGGCCACCCGGGGCCGCACGACCGATCCGTACGAGTACGTCACCCGCCAGGTCATCTTCGCCATCGCCGCCGCGTTGGCGATGGTCATCGTGATGGCCATCGACTACGAGTGGCTGAAGAACCGCGCCCGCGCGCTCTACATCCTGACGGTCATCGTGCTCGCCGGGCTCGCCGTGGTGAACCAGGTCGGCGGCGGCCAGACCGTGCTCGCCATCGAGCTCGGTCCGATCCAGCTGCAGCCGGCCGAGTTCGCCAAGTTCACGGTCCTCCTGGCGCTCTGCGCGTACCTCAGCGAGGAGCGCACCGACACGGTCAGCTATCCCGCGCTTCCTCGGCTCACTGATCATCGTCGGCATCCCGGCCGTCCTGATCATCGCCCAGCCCGACCTCGGCACGGCGTCGGTGATCATCGCCATGGCGATGGGCGTGCTCCTCGTCGCCGGAGCCAAGGTGCGCTACATCCTCACCGTCAGCCTGCTGTCGCTGGCGACGGTCGGTGCGGCGTTCATCAGCAACCTCGTCAACGAGTACCAGCTCGACCGGGTGCGGGTGTTCTTCGACGAGGACAACCCGGCGCTCTCTGACCTGACGTTCCAGGTCAACAACGCCCTGCGAGCCGTCGGCACGGGCGGGCTGTTCGGCAAGGGCTGGCTGGAAGGCCCGCTGACCAACAGCAGCGACATCCCGGTGCTCTGGGCCGACTTCCCGTTCGCCGCCGTCGGCGAGCAGTTCGGGATGGTCGGCTGCGGCGTCCTGCTGTTCCTGTTCGCCATCGTCCTCATGCGCATCTGGCGCATCGCCCACCTCTCGCGCGACCTGCTCGGCACGTACCTGTGCGCCGGCGTCTTCACGATGCTGCTGTGGCAGGTGTTCCAGAACATCGGCATGACGCTGAAGATCATGCCGGTCACCGGGCTGCCGATGCCCTTCATCTCCTACGGCGGTTCCGGCCTGATCACGTGGTTCGCGCTGCTCGGGCTCGTGCAGAGCGTCCACATGCGCCGCATGCGCTGAGGACGCGCTGATGCGGCCGGCGAAGGCGCTGGAGCGCCCGCCGTGCCGAACCCGGTCCTCGTCTCTGAACGACGCGGTCGACCACCGTCCGCTCAAGCGGGCCGGGTTCGCCGCTAAGATTTGCTGCGCCATGACCGCACTGCTGGGCGCGGATCGAACCGCACGTCATCCAGCGGCAGCGACGGGCTCGAACCCCTCGGTGCCAGCCGTTCCCCGACGGCCGGCCGGTTCGACATCAGATCGAGGACGACGGCCATCGGCCGATGGTGTTGGCAGCGCCGATCGTCGTCCCCGTGCCCCGCAGTGGGCACGCGAGAAGGGACAACCATGGACGACAACGACACGGGAGACGGACGATCCGCCGCGTGCGATCGCCGCCGGCGCCGCCGCCAGCGCGCGAAGCGGCGCCGCGGGGTCACGCGGCGGGCAAGGGCGACGCAAGCCGACCGAGCGACGGCGGTCGAGCCGCCGCTCGACGTCGGACGATGCCTGAGCCGAGCGCGAGCTCCCCGAGCCGATGCGCGAGGGCCGGGCGTCCGTCGAGGCCGCCGAGCGGGCGCTCGTGCGCAAGCCCCAGATCGGCGACACCCGTCCCGCCCCGAAGTCGACCGAGTCGGCGAGGCGACGCTCCGGTGCGGAACGGGGCGGCGGCGGCGGCGGCAAGGCGGAGTGGCGCCGGAGACGCGAAGAGCGACAGCGGCCGACGCCGAAGCGGCGGCGGCCGACGCGCGGTCGTCAGGCCCGTACGGCTGAGCACTGCCGACGGCGGACGCCGACCTGCGCCGAGGCCGCGAGCGCAACGGTCGGCCCGTCGGGCGCTACCTGATGTGCGTGCAGGTGCGCGAGAACATGGCCCAGGTCGCCGTCCTCGAGGGTCGCAACCTGATCGAGCACTACGTCAGCCGGCCGGCCGACGACATCAGCCAGATCCACGGCAACATCTACGTCGGCCGGGTGCAGAACGTGCTGCCCGGCATGGAGGCGGCGTTCGTCGACATCGCCACGCCGAAGAACGCCGTGCTCTACCGCGGCGACGTGCAGTACGACGCCGAGGACATCGAGGAGCGCGCCGACGCAGCACGCATCGAGGACATCCTGCGGGCCCGCCAGCTGATCGTCTGCCAGGTCACGAAGAACCCGATCGGCGCCAAGGGCGCGCGGCTCACCCAGGAGGTCTCGCTGCCCGGCCGGTTCGTCGTGCTGATCCCCAACTCGAAGACGTACGGCATCTCCAAGCGCCTGCCCGACGACGTGCGCAAGCGGCTGCGGGCGATCCTCGACCGGGTCAAGCCGGCCGAGCACGGCCTGATCGTGCGCACCGCCGCCGAGCACGCCACCGAGGACGAGCTGCGCGCCGACATGACGCTGCTGCTCGACCAGTGGGAGCAGATCGCGGCCAAGGCCGCGACGGCCAAGCAGCCGACGCTGCTGTACCGCGAGCCGGAGCTGGCCGTGCGGGTGATCCGCGAGGAGTTCAACGCCGACTACCGCGGCGTCGTCATCGACGACCGGCCGGCTCTACGAGGAGGTGCGCGACGTACATCGGCGCGTTCAACCCCGAGCTGGCCGACCGCGTCGAGTACTACGACGCCGAGGCCGAGGGCCTCAGCCTGTTCGAGCACTACCACGTCCACGAGCAGGTCCACAAGGCGCTCGACCGCAAGGTGTGGCTGCCGTCGGGCGGCTCGCTGATCATCGAGCACACCGAGGCGCTGACCGTCATCGACGTCAACACCGGCAAGAACGTCGGCACGTCGAGCCTCGAGGAGACGGTCTTCCACAACAACCTGGAGGCGGCCGAGGAGATCGCCAAGCAGCTGCGGCTGCGCGACATCGGCGGCATCATCGTCATCGACTTCATCGACATGGAGATCCGGGACAACCGCGACAAGGTCGTCGAGGCGTTCCGCGACGCGCTGGCCCGCGACAAGACCCGCACGCAGGTGTTCGACATCTCCGAGCTCGGCCTGGTCGAGATGACCCGCAAGCGCATCGGCGAGGGCCTGCTCACCGAGTTCTCCGAGATCTGCCCCAACTGCGAGGGCCGCGGCGTGATCGTCGACCACGCCTGCTCGACTCGCAGCTGATGGCGCCGCTTGGACCGAGTAGCCGGGCTCGGCCTGGTCGGCGGTAGCAGTCTGCACGTCGCTATGTACGCAGTGATCGCCGCCGGTGGCAAGCAGCAGCGGGTGGCCGAAGGCCAGCAGTCGAGGTCGACCTGCTCGACGCCGAGGAGGGCGACGAGGTCACGCTGACCCCGAGCTGCTCGTCGACGGCGACACCGTGCTCGCCACGCCCGACCAGCTGGCGGGCGTCACCGTCACCGGCCGGGTCGTCGGCACGGCCAAGGGCCCGAAGATCAACGGCTTCACCTACAAGAGGCGCACCAACCAGCGTCGCCGCTACGGGCACCGCCAGCACTACACCGTCGTCGAGATCACCAAGATCGCGGCACGAGCTGAGGAGGCTCGCCATGTCGAAGACCAAAGGTGGCGGCTCCACCCGCAACGGCCGTGACTCCAACGCCCAGCGCCTCGGCGTGAAGGTGTTCGACGGCACGCAGATCACACGCCGGCACGATCATCGTCCGCCAGCGCGGCACCAAGTTCCACCCCGGCAAGAACGTCGGCATCGGCGGCGACGACACGCTGTTCGCCCTCGTCGACGGCAGCGTCAAGTTCGGCGAGCGCAAGGGCCGCAAGGTCGTCGACGTCATCCCGCGGCATCGCCGCCGACTGACGAACGCTCGCCGCCATCGGTGGCCGTCGACGTCTCCGGGTGGTCGATGGTGCCAGTCGTGTGCGATCGGCCAGTCACGTGCAGGGGGTCGTGGTTCCGGAGTCGTGCCGCGCGAGGCGCGACGAGCGCGACGTCGCCGGCTGGGTCCGCAACCGTGGCGATGGCACGCGTGAGGCCGTGTTCGAGGGTCCGGAGTCGGCGCGTCGCCCAGGTCGTGGCGTGGTGCCGGATCGGCCCGCCGCGCGGCCGTGGTGACCGGCGTCGACGTCGTCGAGGAGCCGCCGAGGGCTTGAGTCGGCTTCCGGGTCAGGTGACGCCGACGGGCAGCTTCGCCGGGTCCCAGCCGAGCAGGGCGACGGCCTGCCGGCAGGCGAAGCGGTCGGTCATGCCGGCGACGTAGGCGACGGCCGCCCGCGACGGCCTCGTCGCTGCCGCCAGCGGCACGTGGCGGGTCGGGCAGCAGGTCGGGCCGGTCGGCGTAGTGCTCGACCAGCGCCCGCAGCAGCTCGATGACGGCCGTCGGCCTGGGCCCGGCTGGCCGGGCGCAGGTAGACGTGCTCGTAGTTGAACCGGCGGAACTCGGCCAGCGCCTCGGCCGCCGGCTCGGTCATCCCGACGCGGCCGGTCTCGGCCGCGGCGTCGACCATCGCCCGGATGAACGTGCCGAGCTGGCGGGAGCGGCGTGGTGCCGCACCGCTCGGCGACGACGGCCGGCAGCATCGTCGGCGGCGACGATGCCGGCGGCGACGGCGTCCTCGAAGTCGTGGCAGACGTAGGCGATGCGGTCGGCCCACGACACGACCTCGCCCTCCGGCGTGGCCGGCGCCGGGCGGCTCCACGAGTGGTTGCGGATGCCGTCGAGCGTCTCGGCGCACAGGTTGAGCGGGGCCAGCGTGACGTCGGCGCCCCACACGGCGTGGTCGTAGCCGCCGTCGACGTACGGCGTCGAGCGCGTCCTCGCTGGCGTGGCCGCCGGGGCCGTGGCCGCAGTCGTGGCCGAGGGCGATGGCCTCGGTGAGGGCGACGTTGAGCCCGAGCGCCCGGGCGACCGACGTGGCGACCTGGGCCACCTCGAGGGCGTGGGTGAGCCGGGTGCGCTGGTGGTCGTCGGGGAACACGAACACCTGCGTCTTGCCGGCCAGCCGGCGGAACGCGGTGGCGTGGAGGATGCGGTCGCGGTCGCGCTCGAAGCAGGTGCGCCACGCATCGGGCTCCTCGGGCCGCGGCCCGGTCGCCGGCGCCGACGGCCCGCGTGGCCGTCGTCGCCAGCGCCTCGTGCTCGTGCTCCTGGCGGGCCACGCCGGTCGAGCCGGGCTGGCTCGACGCGCGGCCGCGCGAGTCGGCGTGGGCGAGCCGCACGCCGCCGCGCCGGTCGCGCCCGGCCATCGTCGACGCCCAGCGCTCGGCCCGCTCCTGCATCGACGTCGCTCACCCGGTCGACGGTGTCACACCGAGGCCGTCATACGAGACAGCGGGTGTCACGCACGGAGCCTCGGATGGCCGGTAGCCTCGACGAGCCGATGTCCGCAGTTCGTCGACGAGGCCCAGCTCAACGTGCGCGGCGGCGACGGCGGCGCCGGCTGCGTGGCGTTCCGCCGGGAGGGTCCCGGTCGCCTTCGGCGGCCCGAACGGCGGCGACGGCGGCAAGGGCGGCGACGTCTGGCTCGTCGCCGACCACAACGTCGCCTCGCTGCTGGCGTTCCGCGACCACCCGCACCGCCGCGCCGCGCAACGGCGTCCACGGCAAGGGCAAGGACCTGCACGGCCGGCGGGGCGAGGACCTCGAGGTCGCCGTGCCGGAGGGCACCGTCGTCACGCGACCTGTACACCGGCGAGCTGCTCGCCGAGCTGCTGCACCACGGCGACCGCTGGCTGGCCGCGGCCGGCGGCCGGGGCGGCCGGGGCAACGCCAAGTTCCTGACCAACCAGCGGCGGGCGCCGACCTTCGCCGAGCAGGGCGAGCACGGCGAGGAGCGCTGGCTCAAGCTCGAGCTGAAGCTGATGGCCGACGTCGCCCTCGTCGGCTTCCCCAACGTCGGCAAGAGCACGCTGATCAGCGTGATCTCCGCGGCCAAGCCGAAGATCGCCGACTACCCGTTCACGACGCTCGAGCCGAACCTCGGCGTCGTCCGCCTCGACGACGACACCGAGTTCGTCGTCGCCGACATCCCCGGCCTGATCGAGGGCGCCAGCGAGGGCAAGGGCCTCGGCCACCAGTTCCTGCGCCACGTCGAGCGGGCCCGGGTGCTGTGCCTGCTCGTCGACCTCGCCGCCCTCGACGGCACGTCAGCCCGGCCGAGCAGGAGCGGATCCTGCTCGACGAGCTGCGGCGACTACCGGCCCGAGCTGCTCGAGCGGCCCCGGCTCGTCGTCGGCACCAAGGCCGACGTCACCGGCACCACCGATCCGGCCGAGCTCGGTTCACCCCGGACGGCGAGCACCGCTTCGTCATCTCGGCGGTCACCGGCGACGGGCTGCGGCCGCTCGTCGGGGCGATGGCCCGGCTCGTCCACGAGGCGCGGGCGGCGACGCCGCGGCAGGAAGGCGTCGTGCTCCTCCGTCCGGAGCCGACGGGCGCCGCCGTCGAGCGGATCGGCGAGAACGAGTTCCGGGTCACCGGCCGCGACGTCGAGCGGGTCGTCGCGCTCAACGACGTCACCACCCCCGACGCCGCGCGCCTACATCAGCCACCGCCTCGAGCGCCTCGGCGTCGCCAGGCTGCTCGCGCGGGCCGGCGCGACGCGACGGCGACGTCGTGTGGATCGGCGACTTCAGCTTCGACTATCGAGCGACGCGTGATCGTGCGGGTCGGTCGTCAAGATCGGCACGCTCGTCGCTCACCGACGAGCGGGGGCGATCGACGACGGCGCGATCGCCAAGCTGGCCGCCGAGATCGCGGCGCTGCGCGCCGACGGGCACGAGATCGTCGTGGTGTCGTCGGGCGCGGTCGCCGCCGGCGTGGCCGCCCTCGGGCTGCCCAGCCGGCCCGACCGACATGCCGACGCTGCAGGCGCTCGCCGCCGCCGGCCAGCCCCGGCTGATGCGCAGCTGGGACGTGGCCCTCGGCGCCCACGGCCTCGTGCCGGCGCAGGCGCTGCTCGTGCCGCACGACTTCGTCGACCGCCGCCAGTACCTGCACGCCCGCCGGACGCTGAGCCGCCTGCTCGAGCTGGGCGCCGTGCCGATCGTCAACGAGAACGACGCCATCGCCAGCGACGAGATCCGCTATGGGCGACAACGACCGCATCGCCGCGCTCGTCGCCGCACAACGTCGGCGCCGCCGTGCTGGTGCTGCTCACCGACCTCGACGGGCTCTACACCGCCGACCCGCGGAGCGACCCGGCGGCCACGCTCGTCGAGCGGGTGCCGGCCGACGACCCGCTGCTGGCGATCCGCGCCGGGCCGGCGGCGGCAGCGGGCGGGGCAGCGGGGGCATGGCGACCAAGCTGGAGGCGGCCCGCATCGCGTCGTGGTCGGGCGTGCGCACCGTGATCGCCGACGCCGCGCGGCCCGGCGTGCTGGCCGGCGCGGTCGCCGACGAGCCGGTCGGGTACCACGTTCGAGGCGCACCGCCGCCGAGCTCGGCGCCCGCAAGCTGTGGATCGCCTTCGCCGTCACGCGTCGCCGGGACGGTCATGGTCGACGACGGTGCCCGCCGGGCCGTGCTGGAGCGCCAGACCAGCCTGCTCCCGGCCGGCGTGGTCGACGTCAGTGGACGCTTCGACGAGGGCGACACCGTCGACGTCGTCGGCACGGACGGCGTCGCCTTCGCCCGCGGCATGGTGTTCGTCGAGGCCGGGCAGCTGCGCAAGGTCGCCGGGCGCCACACCAGCGACCTGCCGCCGGGCATGGTCCACGAGGTCATCCACCGCGACGACCTCGTGCTGCTACCGGAGAGGTGAGTGGATCATCCGAGTGTTAGAGCCGATCGGAGTGCCGGACCTCGATTTTCCCGGGGGCCAACACTCCGATGGCCTTCAACACTCGGATGGAATCAGCCTGGGGGTGGTGACGCGGTTTGTTCCTCGGCGGCTGGCGCCGCCGGGGCCGCCGGGGCCGCCGGTGCACCCTGGCCGACCGCCGGGCGCGGCATGGGGGGAGCTCAGGCCGAGCTCGGCACGCAGCTCGCTGAGGCGGCTCTGGGCCTCGACGTTGGCGGTCGCCTGCTCGATCTCGAGCACCCTTGACTCGACGGACGTCTCGGACAGCTCGGCTGACGCCTTGGCCTTGGCGTAGCGGGCCTGGATCTTCTCCTGCACCTCGGCCAGGGTCGGCACGTCGTCGCCGACGCTCTCGTTGAGCTGGGCCATCGCCGAGTTCATCTCCTCCTGCATCTTCGCCTGGTCGAGCTGGGACAGCAGCTTGGAGCGCTCGGCGATCTTCTGCTGCAGCAGGCGGCTGTTCTGCTGCACCGCCGCCTTGGCCTGGTCGGACGCCTGGGTCGACTCATAGACCATCGTCTTCAGGCTCTCGACGTCCTTCTCGACCTGGATCAGCTGGTTGGCGATCGTCTCGGCGGCCGACGTGTACTGCTGGCGTCTTGGCGGCGTCGCCCGACTTCTCGGCGTCGCCGGCCATGATCAGCGCCTGGCGGGCGTTGGCGTTGAGCTTCTCCAGCTCGGTCATCTTCTGGTTGAGCCGCAGCTCGCTCTGCTTCTGGTTGGCGATGACGTTGGCCGCCTGCTCCTTCAGCCGGCGGTGCTGGTTCTTCGCCTCCGAGATCGCCTGCTCGAGCTGCACCTTGGGATCGGCGCGCTCCTCGAACGACCCCGACAGCTTGGCGCCGAGGTACTTCCACCACTTCTTGATGGCCTTGAACATGCGGCGCAGCCTACGGCGAAGCGGCCGGCGAAGGCGCTGGTGCGCCCGCCGTGCCGAACCGGGTCTTCCCCCTGAACGACGCGGCCGGCCCTACGGGCGAAGCGGCCGGCGAAGGCGCTGGAGCGCCCGCCGTGCCGAACCGGGTCTTCCCCCTGAACGACGCGGCCGGCCCTACGGCGAAGCGGCCGGCGAAGGCGCTGGAGCGCCCGCCGTGCCGAACCGGGTCTTCCCCCTGAACGACGCGGCCGGCCCTACGGCGCAACGGGCACGGCGCCCGTCGGCGGACGCCGCCGGAACCGCCTTCGCACCACGTCGACCTCCGGCGCGCGCAACGCCAGCAGCACCACGACATACACCACGATGCCGACGAGTGATCCGACGGTCACCCTGACCAACGCCGCCGTCCCGATCTCGCCGCCGACGAGCTGCCCGGCCAGATAGGCGACCTCGCCGGCCAGCGCGCCGGCCACGATCATCCGCCAGAAGCTGCCGAACACCTCGCGGATCGGAAAGCCCGGAACCTTGTACGAGAGGACCTGGATCGCCCAGACCGACGAGATCAGGTACGCCAGCGCGAACGCCAGGCCCAACCCGAGCACTCCCCACCGGCCCACCAGCACGAGCGCCAGCACCACGTTGAGCAGGTTCTCGAAGAGGTTGATGACGAACGGCGTGCGCGTGTCCTGGTGGGCGTAGAAGCCGCGCAGCGCGAACACGTAGACCGACAGCCCGACGAGACCGAGGGCGAAACCGCCGAGAGCGTTGGACGTGTTGAGCGCGTCCGACGGTTCGTACTGACCGTGCTGGAGGAACGCGCCGATGATCGGCCGCCGAAGGACGAGCAGCAAGACGCCGGCCGGCAGCGTCAGCAGCGCCGTCATTCGCAGGCCGAGCGACGACTGGCGCATGAACGACGGCCTGTCGCGACGGACCACGGATCGTGCGAGGTCGGGAACGAACGTCGTGGCGATCGAGACGCCCAGCAGCCCGTACGGGAAGATGAAGAACGTGAACGCGTCGAAGTAGGCGGTGGCGTCGCCGGACCCGGGGTCGGCGAGGTTGCGGACGACGATCACCGAGATCTGGTTGGCCGCCACGTAGCCGAGCGTCCAGCCCGACAGCACGAGGACGCGGCGCACGACGGGGTGGCGGAGGTTGAACCGCCAGCGCAGCCGGATGCCGGCCCCGCGGATCGCTGGCACCAGCACCGCCGCCATCGCCACGATGCCGAGGGTGGCGCCGAGGCCGAGCGTCCAGCGCAGTCGATCGTTCGTGAGCACGTCCTCGAGCCCGTACTCCTGCTCGCCGGCCTGCGGGATCGACAGCAGGCTGACGATGATCACGATGTTGGCGACGATCGGGCTCCACGCTGCGGCGAAGAAGTGCTTGCGCGACTGGAGCAGGGCGTTGGCGACACCGGTGGCGCCGTAGAAGAAGATCTGGATCAGGAAGATCCGCGTCAACGAGACGCCGACCTCGCGGAACAGTTCCTCGTCGACGGTTTCGTTCGGGTTCAGCGTGTAGACGCCGAAGATCAGCGGTGCGGCGAACAACGCGATCACCGTCGCTGCGAACAGACCCACCATCGCCAACGTGACGACGACGTTCGTGGACTCTTCGTCGTCGCGTTCCTTGAAATCGGTGAACAGCGGCACGAACGTCGCCGACACGACGCCACCGAGCAGCACCTCGTACACGATGTTCGGCGTCTCGTTGCCAATGCGATAGGCGTCGGCCAAAGCGGTCTGACCGATCACGTAGCCGAAGGCGGCGACGCGCGCCAGCCCGGTGATGCGCGACAGCGCCGTGCCCGTCGCGACGACGATGTTCGATCGCAGCAACGACGACGAGCCCTCGCGGGCGGGTGTCGTCGTCTCGGTCGCGTCGGCCGCGGTGTCGCTCACGTGGTCGCGGTCACCGCAGCTCTTGCATCGCCTGGCGGAGACCCTCGAGCTCGAGGACGAGGTCGTCGACGTCGTCGGCGAAGTGCTCGGTGTCGCTCGAACCGACCCCGACCTCGGCGGCCCTGGCGACGAGCTCGTCCAGCTTGGCCTGGCTCGAGCGCAGCCGGTCTGCCGTGCTGGCCGACAGCTCCTTGAGTCGGTCGGCGGTGGCGAGCTGGCTCTCCACGGAGGCCAGCGCCTCGCTGACGCCGGCGGTCGGATCCGTTGAGGCCTGGGCTGCGAGCGCTTCCCGCTTGGAACGCAGCCGCACCGGATCGAGCCGCTTCACGGCGGCGTCGATCTCGTCACCACGCTTGGCGATCTGCCACCCCTGGCCGAGCCCGGTGTCGAGCCGGTCGGCGATGCTCTGCAGGCGGTCGCGCAACGGTCCACTCGGCGTGCTGCGGACCGTCGTGAGCAGCTGCTGGCGGGACCGCTGCGCATCCTTCACGAAGTGCCGCCACGGCTCGCTGACGGTGAACGGATCGATCGCCGGCATCTTGGGTGCCCGCGGCATGGCCAGCGCGACCGACACGAGATAGACGCCGATGCCAACTGCGATGGACGCGACGATGGGCACGCCGAGCAACGCCGCGGCGACTCCGCCCGCCGCCCCGAGGAGGATCCGCCACGACAGGATGGCCCGTCCCGTCTTCGACGTGAAGAACCGGTCCCGGAACGTCATCGGCCGGAAGGGTACTGGCGCGGTCAGAGGACAGTTGAGGGGTCGCAGTTGGCGCCACACACCACCACGACGACGCGCTCGCCGGGCTCGGGTCGGTAGGCGCCGGTCCGCAGGGCGGCCAGCGCAGCAGCCCCGCCTGGCTCGGCGACGAGCCGCAGGACGTCCCAGATCGCCCGCTGAGCTGCGCGGATGTCCTCGTCCTGCACGACGACGGCGTCATGGACGTACCGGCTCACGACATCCCAGGGTGCGCTGCCGATCTGTGCCGCGCCCAGCGAGTCGGCGGCGATCCCGCGAACCTCGACCGGTGTGGGCTCGCCGGCCGCCAGCGCAGCACGCAGGCACTCGCTGGTCGCCGGCTCGACGCTGACCACGCGTGTGCGGCCGGCGAACCATGCCGCCTGCCCGGCGATGAACCCGCCGCCGCCGGTCGCGACGAGCAGGGTGTCGATGGCGTCGACCTGGCGCTCCAACTCGCGGGACATCGTCCCCTGGCCGGCGACGACGGCGGGCGAGTCGTAGGGGTGGACCTTGAAGGCTCCGGTCTCCAGCGCCCGCGCGTCGGCGGCGAGCTCGCGTCGTCGTAGAGGCCCTCGATGACGCGGACGTCGGCACCGAGCGCGGCGATCCTGTCGCGCTTCAGCGGTGGGCTGGTCGAGGGGACGAAGACCTCGGCATGCAGGCCGAGTCGCTGCGCCACGTAGGCGACGGCGGCTCCGTGGTTGCCACCCGACGCTGCCACGAGCCCGTTCGTGATGCGGCCGGCGAGGGCGCTGGAGCGCTCGCCGTGCCGAACCGGGACGTCCGCCTCTGAAGAACGCGACTCAGCCTCCGTCAGCACGGAATGGAACGCCCCACGCGGCTTGAACGATCCGGTGTGCTGGAGCAGCTCCAGCTTGAGCACGGCGGGTCCGGGAAGGCCGAGCTCGCCGGCCTCGAGCGAGAGCACCGGCGTGACGCGCACGTGGTCGCGGATGCGCTCCCACGCCCGTTCGATGTCGTCGGGCGTCGGGATCACGTCACGACCCATGGCGATGAGCGATGTGCGCTGCATGGCCACTCATCGCTCATCGCGTCGTCCAGTCCGGCATGTCCTCGGGATCATGGCGCGACGATGTCCTCTGACGTGAGCGTGGTGAGCTGCTCGTCGGTCGGCGTGTCGGTCGACGCCAGCCGCTCGGCCTGGCGACCGACCGCCGCCTCGAACACGTTGCGCACGAACCTGGCGTTGCCGAAACCTCGACCCCGCGGCTCGGCGTGGATCACGGCCGCCAACTGCAAGGCGCCGGTTTCGTCGAGGTGGTACTCGTGCTGCCCGCTCATCGACTCGAAGATGGCGACGAGCTCCTCGGTGGTGTAGTCCGGGAAGTGGATCGTGCGGGCGAAGCGGCTCTCGAGGCCGGGGTTGGCCTGGATCAGGTGCTCCATCTCCTCGGGGTACCCGGCGGCGATCACGGCGAGATCATCACGGTGGTCCTCCATGAACTTGACGATCGTGTCGATCGCCTCGCGCCCGAAGTCCTGCTCGCCGCCACGCGCCAAGGCGTACGCCTCGTCGATGAGCAGGGTCCCGCCGAGCGCCGACTCCATGACGCTGCGCGTGCGCTCCGCGGTCTGGCCGACGAATCCGGCGACGAGGTGCGAACGGTCGGTCTCGACGAGATGACCCTTGGACACGATGCCCAGGGCCCGCAGGATCTGGCTCAGCAGGCGGGCGACCGTGGTCTTGCCCGTGCCGGGGTTGCCGGTGAACACGAGGTGATGGCTCGTCTCGATCGTCGGCAGGCCACGCTCGGCACGCAGGCGCTGGATCCGCAGCAGGCTGGTCAGGCGCCGCACGTCGGCCTTCACGTCGGCGAGCCCGACCAGGCCGTCGAGCTCGGCCAGCAGCTCCTCCAACGGTCGGGCCGGTGGCGGCTCGGGCGGCGGCGCCGCTGCCTCCGAACCTGCACTGCCCTTCGCCGGTCGGCGCCCTGCGCTGTTGTCGGGCACCCCCGGCCGGGCGACGCCGGCCTCGTCGAACGCGCTGAGGAGCACGTTGCGGAAACGGTCGATGGCCGCGATCTCGTCTGGTGAGGGCACCAGGTCGACGGCGGCGGCGGCGTGAGCCAGGCGGATGCCGGTCTCGTAGTAGCGCACCGCTCGCCGACCTCCCCTGCTCGCATCGGCGCGAAGCACCAAGTCGAACAGCGTGCTCGGCTGTTCGAGCCAGTGTCGCTTGCCCTCGAGCATCCCGCCCTCGCGCAGGCGGGTCGATGACACGAGCACCGGGGGATCGAGGCGGGGTCCGACGTCGTCGAGCCACGCCTCCAGCTCGTCGGCGGTGAGGCGGTCGTCGCTGTCGATGACTGCGGCGATCAGGTCGCCGGCCTCGATCGTCACCTCCGCCCGGTGGTCACGGGCGGAGAGCTCGTGAAGGTCGGCGCTCACGTCGTCGACGAACTCGTCGACGTACTTGGCGAGCACTCCACCCACACGAGGACGGTAGGCGATGCACGGTCGCGTCGTTCAGAGCCGAGCACCCGGTCCGGCCGGCGGCGTTCCAGCGCTGCGCCGCCCGTATCGTTCGCGTTTCCGGTCGACCCGCAGGTCAAGTGCCCCAGTAGCGTGGCGGCCGTGACGACCCCCACAACCGACGTCCACCGCTTCGACAGCGTCGCCGCGGTGCGCGACGGCCTGCGTGATGTCGCCTATCTCGCCGATGAGGGCATCGCTGGCGTCGTGTTCCTCGCCGACCGCCTCGGCAAGCCGGTGCTGATCGAAGGTCCGGCTGGCACGGGCAAGACCCAGCTCGCCAAGTCGGTCGCCGAGATGACCGGCAGCCGGCTCATCCGCCTGCAGTGCTACGAGGGCCTCGACGAGTCGAAGGCGCTCTACGAGTGGAACTACAAGAAGCAGCTGCTGCGCATCCAGGCCGACCGCCACTCGGACACGTGGAGCGAAGTCCACGACGACATCTTCACCAACGAGTTCCTACTGACCCGGCCGCTGCTGGAGGCGATCCGCGCCCCCGAGCCGGTCGTGCTGCTGATCGACGAGGTCGACCGCGTCGAGGTGGAGACCGAGGCGCTGCTGCTGGAGATCCTGTCCGACTACCAGGTCTCGATCCCGGAGCTCGGCACGATCGAAGCGACGCAGATCCCGCTCGTGTTCCTCACCTCGAACAACACGCGGGAGCTCTCCGAGGCGCTCAAGCGCCGCTGCCTCTACCTGCACGTCGACTACCCGACGCTGGCCCGTGAGAAGGAGATCGTCCTCGCCAAGGTGCCCGAGGTCACCGAGAACCTGGCCGATCAGATCGCCAGAGTCGTGCGGTCGATCCGCCAGCTCGACTTGAAGAAGGCGCCGAGCGTGTCCGAAACACTGGACTGGGCGCGGACCCTGCTGCTGCTCAACCTCGACTCGATCGACGAGCAGACCGCCAAGGACACGCTGCACATCCTGCTCAAGTACCAGACCGACATCATCAAGGCGGCGAAGGAACTCTCGGTCGAGACCGCCTGACGAACACCTGCCGCGGCGAACTCGCCGCGACATGATCGCGGGGCCGGTTGGTCCCGCAGAGCTGGAGGTGTTCCATGTCGACAACGGTCATCGCCGTTTCGTCGGTGATAGTCGCGGCTCGCGTCGTTGTTCGCGTCGCTGCAGAGCCAGCGTCGCGCCGAGCGAGTCGCACTCGTCGAGACGCATCTCGAGTTGCGCGGTCGGTTCATCGAGCTCTATCAGCACCTCGACTTCGAGCCCGACCGCAACCCGGCGCGAGCTGCAGCGCAGGCGTACTGGCACAACGCCTACGACGAGTGGTTCATCACCAACCGGTTGACGCCAGAGTTCAAGCGGCTGTGGAACACGTTCTACGGGCGAGCGACCGTCGCGGGCCTCGCCCATCCCGTCCTGGAGCAGGAGCTCCGTCACCTGTTGGGGATGCAGGAGGGCTTCGGGCTCTATGCCGACGACTTCGTCAAGGATCTCGAGGTGCTCGCCGGCAGGGAGCTGCGCGAGCGGCGCGAGCCTGAGTCAGGCTGACCGGTCGACCGCTTGGTCGAGCAGCTCGGCGGCACGCCTTCGGAGCTTCTCGTCGCGCACGCCGAGTTCGAGCAAGGCGCGGGACGTGACCTCCAGCACGTTCCGGGCCTCGGTCCGATGGCCGACGCGGACGAGCGTGCCGATCGAGACCAGGCAGGCGTTCTCGTCATCGGGCGCGGCGCGAGACGCGCTGGGCCAGCGCGGCGAGGTCATCGGCATCGATGCGAGCCGGGGGATCGGCCAGCATCGAGGTGGCGAGGCGCAGGAACGAGCGCTGCAGCTCGAGGCGATATTCGGTCAATGTGTCGTCGTAGGCGAACTGCACCGACAGCATGTCGCCGGCGTACGCGGCCAGGGCAGTAGTCCGCAGATCCGGGTTGGCAGCTGCCCGGCTGGCGAGATCTGCGTACACCCAGGCGTCGACTTGGACGTCTGGCGACGGTCCGAGGCGAACGATCCCTTCGTTGCAGCTGATCGGGCCTCCCGCCGGCAGGCCGAGGCTGCGCCGCAGTCGGAGGAGCACCCCGTGCAGGCGGTTGCGTCCCAGCTGCGGATCGGCGTCCGGCCACAACCCCTCGATCGCGGCGTCAACGGTCATCGAGCCACACGATGCGACCAGTAGTGCCAGCAGCTTCGCCGGGAAGCCCACGCGGCGCGGGCATTGGCTCCCCGTCCATCGTCACGCGCAGCTCCGGCGCCAACACGTGGACGACGATCGGTGGGGGAGCCCGGTGCTGGATCGCTTGCACCGCCGCGAGGTGACGGGCGGGAGCTGCCAGGTCACCCGTTGTCAGCTCGACGAGCGTGTGCCTGCCTTCTGCGGTTGCGTCGCGTTCGAGCGCCTCGAGCACGGCGCGACCCTCGGTCGAGCGGCCCTCGGAGACGAGCAGGAGACCTTCGAGCCGCCGGCAGCGGAACGAGTTCGTGTGGGCGAAGATCGTCTCGCCGGTCGCTCGCTCGGCGACCCTCAAGTAGCGCCGAGCGAGCTCGAGTTGTTCGTGGCGCAGGAGCACCAGGCCGAACTCCGCGGCGATCAACGCCGTGAACGGTGACAACCGTGGGTGGGAGTCGAGCGCTGCCGCGATGTCATCGAACCGGCGGCCGTGCTCGGGCAGGTACCCGTGGTCCTGCACATCGAGGGCAACCTCGATCGACGCGAGCGGGGTGAGCCCGATGACGTTCCCGGTTCGTGCCGCGCAGTCGTGGGCCATCTCGATCGTGCGGCGTGCGGCTTGGTCGCCAGCGAGGTACTCGACGGTGGCCAGCTCGGCGAGGCGCAGCGCACCCTCGGAGTGGTCGAGCTCTGCCATGCGGTGCGCGACGGCGCGCACCGACCGCACGGCCTCGTCGGCCGATCGAAGGAAGAGCAGCACCTCGAAGTAGGTCAACCAGCCACGCTGCGATGTCGTCGATCGGTCCGACGCATCGAGCAGTTCGAGTGCGGCGGCAACCAGCTGGCGTCCGCGCTGCACGGTCGTGGCGTCGCCGGAGAACAGCAGCGCGTACCCGTAGAGGCGCAGCAGCTCGGCGGCGGCGGGAGCGTCCTCGCGCCGCCAACGATCGCGCAGGTTCCGCGCCGGCGATTCGACGTACAGGGCATCGCCCAGCGCCTCCTCGCACACACCGAGCAGCCGAACGTCGGCTTCCATGCGGTAGTGGCTCGCCAGCATCGCCCGTGCCTGCAGCTGGGCGCCGGGGCCCTCCGCCGCGGACCGGTCGACCAGTTCGCGCAGCGTGCGCTCGGAGCCGGCGGGATCGGACAGGTTCAGTGCCTGGGCGGCGGTCGCAGCCAGCATGTCGAGCGCGAACGTGCGAGCCGACGCGGGGACAGAGGCGAGCAAGGCATGGACATGTGCGGCGCGGCCACCCTGCATCGCGTCCGTCGCCAGCCGTTCGAGGACCGGCGTGGCCTCCTCATAGCGCGCCTCGGCGAGCAACAGCTGGGCTGCGAGCTCGTCTTCACCGAGGCCACGGAGCGCGTCAGCGACGGCCGTCGTCGTCAGTGCATCGGCGACCGTCAGCGTGAGCACTTGGCGCAGCCATTCACGCGGTGCCCACCATCCGTCCTCATCGGGGAGGAGGCCGGGGTTGCGCCGGCCGAACGTCTCGAGCTCGATCGCTCCGTCCTCGAGCCGTCGCAACAGCCGGGTGGGGAAGCGAGGAAGGCGGGCGAGGACGGTGAGCAGTACGCGCCCGTGGCCGGGGAGGTCGGCAAGCGCGACGTCGACGAGGTGGGCGAGTCGAGGCAAGGGAATCGCGGGGTGAGCCTCACGCGCTGTCGCGAGGGCGACGGCAAGTGGCCACCCTCCGGTCTGGGCGAGCACTTCGTCGGCGATCGACCCGCAGACGAGACGGCACTCGTCCACGTCGAACAACAGGTCGGCGGTGCCCACGACGGTCGCCTGTCCGGCCGCCTCCGCCTTGACGACGGCTGCCGGGATACCTCCGCGCGTGCAGATCACGAAGTTGAACGTCGCCGGAAGTGCGGCGACCGCGGTCCGCACGACGGCGTCGAGCACGTTCTCGGGCAGGAGGTGCACGTCGTCCATGACGAGGCAGCCGGGCCCGGCCAGCTGCTCCAGAGCCGCGCCGAGCAGCGGCACCGCCGCGTCGTCCTCGATCGTCGGCGGCACGAGATCGGCGACCTCCGGCCATGCCGATCCGAGCGCGGCGAACAGCTGCCCGACGACGGTCGATCGATCGCGGTCCAGTTCGTCGGCCAGGAACCAGGCGACCGGCCCACCCGTCGCCTCGGCGACCTGCATCGCCAGGCAGGTCTTCCCATGGCCGGAGGGCGCCGCCGAGCGCGAGGACCGAGCTCGAAGCGGCGCGCTCCAGCAGGCGTGGTCGCTCGACGCAGCTCGGTAGCCGCGGCGGCGTCACCTTGTACCGGAGCATCCGGCGGCAGCTTAGGAATCGCCTTCGAACAAGGATCCGAAATTCCGGGCCATTACCGTGATCGCGTGACCGACACCGCGCCGGCCCTGCCCACCTCGGGGATGCTCGACCTCCTCAACGGGTTCGTTGTCGAACTGCGCAACGCCGGTCTGCCGGTCAGCCTGACGGAGAACCTTGACGCCCTGGAGGCCGTTCAGCACATTCCGATCGACGATCGGGATGCGTTCAAGTACGCGCTCGGCGCCACGCTGATCAAGAACAACGCTCACTGGCGGGCATTCGAGACGATCTTCGAGGTCTACTTCAGCCTGCGCGGGCCGGAGTACCGCATCGGAGACGGCGAGGAGTCGGCGTTCGACGACTTGTGGCGCGAGATGCAGGAGCAGCAGGGCGAGGGTCGCGGCGCCGCCGGCGGCGGCCTCGAGTCGTTGACGCCCGAGGAGATCGCCCACCTGCTGATGCAGGCGTTGCTGAACGGCGACCAGGCGATGATGCGGGCGATGGCCCGCCAAGCCGTCCAGCGTTTCGCCGGCATGGAGCCGGGACGACCGGTCGGCGGGACGTACTACCTGTACCGGACGCTGCGCAACCTCGACCTCGACAAGATGCTCGAGCAGCTGATGGACGCCACGCGCCAGCAGGTCGGCGGTGAGCTCACGGCGCTCGAGGAGCGCCTCGAGCGGGAGGAGTACGAGCACCGCATCGAGGAGCTGAAGCGGGAGATCGAGGCGGAGATCCGGCGCCGACTCGTCGCCGATCGAGGTGCCGAGGCGATGGCGAAGACACTGCGCAAGCCGCTCCCCGAGGACGTCGAGTTCATGCACGCCTCGCGCGACGAGATGCAGTCCCTGCGCAAGGCGCTGTACCCACTGACCCGGAAGCTGGCGGCGCGGCTGACCCGCAAGCGTCGCCACGGCCGCAAGGGCCCGCTGGACTTCCGCAACACCGTTCGCCATTCGCTGTCGTACGGCGGTGTGCCGGCCGAGCCGAAGTTCAAGTACCCCCGCCCGGCCAAGCCGGAGTTGATGGTGGTCGCCGACATCTCAGGTTCGGTCGCCGCCTTCGCCCGCTTCACGCTGATGCTGGTGTACGCCATCCAGAACCAGTTCTCGAAGGTGCGGTCGTTCGTCTTCATCGACGGCATCGACGAGGTCACGGACTTCTTCAAGGCCACCGAGGACATCGGCGAGGCGATCCACCGCGTCAACACCGAAGCCGACGTCGTCTGGGTCGACGGGCACTCCGACTACGGGCATGCCTTCGAGGTGTTCTGGGAGCGCTGGGGCAAGGACGTCGGGCCGAAGACGACGGTCCTGCTGCTCGGCGACGCCCGGAACAACTACCACGCCAGCCAGTCATGGGTCGTCAAGGAGATGCGCCACAAGGCGCGCCACGTGTACTGGCTGAACCCCGAGCCGCGCTCGTACTGGAACACGGGCGACTCGATCGTCGGCGACTACGCGACGCACACCGATGGCGTCTTCGAGTGCCGCAACCTCCGTCAGCTGGAGGCCTTCGTCGAAAAGCTCGCGTAGCTCGGCGACGCGAGCTCGGCAGGTGAGGCGAGCAACTTGCTTGCGAGCCGAGCCGTTTCAGGAGAGGTTGCGGTGCCATTACGGTGCGTCCGGTGATGACGAGCGCCGTGGACGAGCGGCGGGCCGACACGGACTCCCTCACACCACATGAGAAGGCGCTGGTCTACGGCCACGCCCGCCGCTGGTTCCCGGACCTCGTGGGTGCCGCGACTGGCTTCGATGCGTTGCCGGTGCTCGACCACGAGACGGCCCGACCCTGGTTCGGACGACCGGTCGACGAGGCCCGCTACTTCTCGTCGAGCGGGACGTCGGGCGAACCGAAACGAATCCCGTGGCTGCCGTCGGAAGATGTCTGGTACGTCGGGCAGAAGCAGGAGCTGTTCGGTCCATGGCTGGAGGGCTGCCGCCGTGGCTTCATCTCGCTGGCCGTCGGCCACAACGCCGGGTCGGCCCATCTCGTGTTCGAACACCTCGGGCTCGATGTCCACGACGCCGGGCTCTCCGACGTCACGGAGCAGTGCGAAGCAGTGCTGTCGTTCGAGCCGGACGTCCTGTACTGCTCGCCGTCGATCCTGATCGGCATCGTCGACGCCATGGATCGCACCGGGCAGCGCCCGACGTCGGTGCGGCGGGTCATCACCAACGGCGAGGTGCTGTACCCGGCGATCCGCGCCAGGTTCCAACGGTTCTTCGGGCTCGTCGCCGACGCCGTGATGGATACGTACGGCTCGACCGAGGTCGGCACCCTGGCGTTCAGCTGCCCGCGCTGCAGCGACTACCACTTCCTCGATGGGCTCTATCCCGAAGCGGTGCTGCCGGCGCGGCTGCCGCCAGACGTTCGTCCGCCCGGTGCCGGGCACGACATCCTGGCCATCAGCTCACTGAAGCGGACCAGTGTGCCGATCGTGCGCTTCCTCACCTACGACGTCCTCGCCGGGCTGCGGCGCACCGTGTGTGGGACGTCGGAGCGATTCAGCTTCCAGCGCGTCGTCGGGCGGTGCGACGACGTCGTCAACTACGGCGAGCTGTTCTCGGTGTACGAGCTCGCTGATCTGATCGGCGGCGCGCTGCCCGGCGCCCGCTGGTACGTGTTCAGCCCCTGCAACGATCTGAGCATCGTCATCGAGGGCGTCGAGCCGGACGGGTTCCGCGAAGAGCTGGCTCGTCGCTACCCGCTGCACGCCAAGCTCATCGACCTCGGCCTCGTGCCGCCACCCGTGCTGCGCTTCGTCGAGCGGTTCGACGAGTTCATGGAGCGCGCCGGTCTCGTCGTTGGTGCCCGTCGCAAGGACGTGCGCCGCATCCTCACCTGCGCGCTCGACGAGCGCTGGCTGGCCGGGCTCGTCGCCGACGCCTGACCCTCGGCGATGCGCATCGATCAGCTCCCGGCCAGCGGCGTGCACGCCGTGGGCGTCGCCGGCCTGGAGTCCGCCACGATGGTGCGCTACCTCGTGGAGCACGGCAGCTGCGACATCGTGCTCCACGACGTCGCCGACGAGGTCGACCCGGCATTCGACGCGACGCATCGCTTCCAGCCGTTCGCCCAGGTCGAGCGCTCTCGGCAGGCAATGCGCAAGTGCCTCGACATGCGATCCGGTCCGCGCTATCTCGAAGGGATCGAGGAGGCAACGGCGATCGTCGTTCCGGTGTCGTGGTTCCTGCACGCCCACCGCGATCGGCTGGCGCCATTGCACGATCGGTTCGTGCTCTACACCGACGCCTGCTTCGACCTGTTCGCCGGCCGGATCATCGCCGTCACGGGGACGTACGGGAAGACGACCACCAGCCGATTCGCCGCCACGC
This sequence comes from uncultured Acidimicrobiia bacterium, assembly GCA_963774125.1. GTDB lineage: Bacteria > Actinomycetota > Acidimicrobiia > Acidimicrobiales > Ilumatobacteraceae > JALZMG01. The sequence continues at coordinate 1,203,503 of CAVZDR010000003.1, read as the reverse complement.
TCGCCGACGGGCACCTCTGCGGCAACGACCGGGAGTTCACGTTCGATCTCGATGCCCTCGCTGGCGCGGCGGCTGAAGAGTGCCTGGTCTTCGAGACGTCGAACCGTCACCTCGCCAATGGGTTTCGCCGCGTCGTGGACGTCGGCGTGGTCACCGGCATCTCGCTCAACCACGAGCCGGACCACGGCTCCTTCGAGCAGTACCGCGCCACGAAGTACTCGATGGCCAGGCGCTGCGCGCGGTTGCTCTACCACGCCTCGATCCCGCAGCGCTTCGACGACGCCGGCGCGCTGACCGCCACGGGTTCGTCGTACGGGGCGACTGGGGCGTGGTCGTTGTCGGGCGACGTCGTTTCCGGCCCACTCGGCAGCGGATGCGAACTGCCAGGCATCAGGGAGCTCGATCCGCTCAACCACGTCAATGCACTGGCTGCGGCTGCGGCTGCGCTGCTCAGCGGCGCCAATGCGGACGACGTCCGACGACGTTCCATGGAGTTGGCGGCCACACGACCGCGCTATCGACAAGCGCGCGAGCAGCGAGAAGGCCGCACCCTCATCAACGACGCTGCGGCGTGCGTCCCAGCCGGGACGGCGGAGCTGGTCGCCACGCTCAGCGAACCGTTCGTCCTGATCTGCGGCGGCGATCGGCAGCGGTACCGCCCGGGAGAGTTCGACGACCTGGCTGGCGCGCTGGCGGCCAACTGCATGACCGCCGGCGTCATCACCACCGGGCCGATGGCCGCTCCGATCGAGGCGGCGCTCGTCGCCGCTGGGCACAGGAACTTCTGTCGAGCCGACAGCGTCCACCACGCCGTCGAGCTGGCGATGGCCATTCCGGACGTCGCCGTCGTGTTCTCGCCCGGGTGCGGGACGGGGACCTTGTTCGTCGACAAGTACGCCCGCGGAGAGGAGTTCGATGCCGCCGTCGACCGGTTGGTACCCGCCGGCCAAGCGGTTCGTTGACCTGTTCGCCGCCGTCGCGCTGCTGCCGCTCGTCGTCCCCGTGCTGGCTGTCGCCTGCGTCGCTTCCGTCGTCATCGACGGGCCGCCGGTGCTGTTCCGGCAGGGCCGGGTCGGACGATGGGGAGAGCAGTTCTCGCTGATCAAGCTGCGGACGATGCGCCCGACCGGCGGGGAGCCCGGATCCGGACGCGCCTACGCCGAGCGAGACCGCATCACGCCGCTGGGGTCGGTCCTGCGTCGTCTCCACGTCGACGAGCTGCCGCAGCTCGTCCACGTGCTCACCGGTGACATGTCGCTCGTGGGACCACGACCGCTGGCGCCCGCCCACGTCGCCGAGATCGCGCCCGGGCGGCGTGCGACGGTCCGTCCGGGGTTCACGTGCTTCGCCCAGCTCGAGCTGCTGGAGCACGGATATCTCGACAAGCACCGGCAGGTCGCGCTGGACGAGGAATACGTGCAGCGCATCGGGTTGCGGACCGACGCGGCGATCCTCGCCCGCACCGTCGCCGTGCTCGTCACGGGCCGGCCGGGACGCCGGCCGCTGGCCTGGTTCGACCCGCAAGGAGCCGGCTGGCCGCCGGACAAGCTGCGGTCCTGATGGCCGAATCGGCGCACCGCCGCTCAGTACCCTTTCCCACATGATGGAGCGCATCCGCCGCGGGTGGGAGTTGACGAAGAAGGCGTGGGGTGTCATCCGTTCGCACCCGAAGCTCGTGCACCTCCCGATCATCGGCGGCCTGCTGGCGCTGGTCTTCGGTCTGCTCTTCGGCGCTCCGGGCGCCTACTTGATGTCCCGCGACGATCCGACGACCGTGCAGAGCATCGTCGGCATCATCCTTGTCGCCGTCGGCGCGTACCTGGCGTCGTTCTTCATCATCTACTTCAACGTCGCGCTGGCCGCCGCTGCCGACCAGGCGCTCCGCGGCGCCGAGCCGGACACTCGAGCGGCGAGAGCGGTGGCCCGTAGCCGGATCGTCCAGATCGCCGGATGGGCCCTCGTGTCGGTCGTCGTGTCGGCACTCCTCGCGCTGATCCGTGACCGCGCCGGCGCGGCGGGTGGCCTGATCGCCGGCATCGGCGGCGCCATCTGGGGCCTCGTCACGTTCATGGTCGTGCCGGTGCTCGCCTTCGAGGGCATTGGCCCAATTGCTGCGATCAAGCGGTCGGCGCACCTGTTCCGCCAACGCTGGGGGCAGCAGGTCACCGGCAACGTGGCGATCGGTGGGATCGCCGGGCTCGTGTTGCTGGTGGCGATCCTCATCGGCGTCGGCGGCGTCTTCTTGCTGGCCGCTGGCAATGCTGCGGCCGACGTGTTCGGCGCGGTGCTGCTCGTCCTCGCGTTCGTCATCGGCATCGCGTCGGCGGTCTTCGCCGGTGCGACGAGGGGTGTGTTCGGCGTCGCGCTGTACCGCTACGTCGCCGAGGAACACGCCATCGGGCCGTTCACGACAGCGGACCTCGAGAGCGCGGCCAAGACGCGCTGACATCGGCGCGGTGACCTGAGCCACGGCAGTCGTCATGGGTGGAATTCAGAAACAGGTATTGCTGTTTCTGGAGGTACACTCACCGCACCGAGAGGAGCCGCCGTGGAGCACAGCCACCGCACCGCCATCGTCACCGGAGGATCGCGAGGCCTCGGACGAGCTCTCGTTCGAACCCTCGCCGATCAGGGCTGGCACGTCGTCACCGATGGGCGCGATCCTGCGGCACTGGATGAGGCCGTCGGTTCGCTCGAACGTGTCGTCGCTGTACCCGGCGACGTCACGGACCCGCAGCACCGTCGCCGCCTCGTGGACACCGCCCTCGAAGTCGGAGGCGGGATCGACCTGCTCGTCAACAACGCCGGTGGCCTCGGCCCGTCGCCATTGCCGGGCCTCGCCGATTACCCGCTCGACGAATTGGCCGACCTGTTCGTCGTCAACGTCGTGGCGCCGCTCGGTCTGATCCAGGCGGCGTTGCCGAGCGTGGTCGCCCGCGGTGGCGTGGTCGTCAACATCACGTCAGATGCGTCCGTCGAGGCCTACGAGGGTTGGGGCGGATACGGCGCGACGAAGGCGGCGCTCGATCACGTCGGGCGGGTCCTCGCCGTCGAACAGCCGGAGCTCAGGGTGCTGACCGTTGATCCGGGCGACATGAGGACCCAGATGCACCAGAACGCCTTCCCCGGCGAGGACATCTCGGACCGGCCGCTGCCCGAGGCGGCGGTGCCGGGTCTCGTGGCGCTCATCGAAGGAGACGAGCGAACGGGTCGCCACCGCGTCGTGCCGGTCGAGGTGACGTCATGAGTGCGCTCCTCGAACGCTTCGAGCTGCCCCCCGAGCTCGAGGCCTCGGAGCCGCCGGAGGTCCGCCTCGGCCGGCGCGACGCGGTGCGCATGCTGGTCTCGATCGGCAACCAGGCGCCGCGCCACACGACTGCCCGGGATCTTGGGACGTGGCTGCGCCCGGGTGATCTGGTCGTCGTCAACACGTCGGCGACGGTGCCCGCTGCGCTCGACGCCACGACCGACGACGGGCAGGCCGTCGTCGTCCACGTCTCCACGGAGCTCCCGACGGGCCTCCACCTCGTCGAGGTCCGTCACCCGGGGCACGACGGCACGACCTGGCCCGATCCGCAGGACTTCAGCGGACGCTCGTTGCACCTTGGCCGGCGGCGGCCACATCCACGTGCTCGGTCGGATGCCCGGGTCGATCCGGCTGTTCGTCGCAACCCTCGAGCTGCGAGATGCCGCTGCTCGAGCATCTCAACCGCTACGGCCGGCCGATCCGGTACCGGTACGTGCCCGAGTCGTGGCCGATCGATGCCTACATCAACTCCTTCGCCCTCGAGCCGGGCTCGGCGGAGATGCCGTCGGCCGGGCGGGCGCTGACGGCCGAGGTCGTCACCGACCTCGTGGCGCATGGCGATCGTCGTGGCGCCGATCGTCCTGCACACCGGCGTCGCCTCCCTCGAGGCGCACGAGACGCCCTACCCGGAGCGCTATCACGTGCCGGCCGCCACGGCCCGCCTCGTCAACATGACGCACGCCACCGGTGGTGTTGTCGTCGCCGTCGGTACGACCGTCGTGCGAGCGCTCGAGACCGTCGCCGACGAGGCCGGGACCGTGCATCCGGGCTCCGGCTGGACGGAGCTCGTCGTCACGCCCGAGCGCGGCGTGCGAGTCGTCGACGGGTTGCTGACCGGGTGGCACGAGCCGGAGGCCAGCCACCTGCGACTGCTCGAAGCGGTCGCCGGTCGGCAGGCGCTGCGCAAGGCGTACGCCGAGGCGCTCGCCACCGGCTATCACTGGCACGAGTTCGGCGATGTCCACCTGATCCTTCCTGAACGATGAGTTCCCACCGATGAGCACTGACGTCCCTGCTGTCCGTGTGCCGCCGCCGGTGTCGGCGGCGCAGCGCAGCGTGCTGTACGCCGTGCGTCGTCGCGGCGAGGCGACGGTCGCCGACGTGGCGAGCCGCCTCGACATGACCATCAGCGGCGCTCGCCAGCACCTCAACGGGCTGGTCGACGCGGGCTGCTCGAGGTCGGCGATGCGACACGGGCGGTGGGGCAGCAGGGGCGGAGCGAGCGGGTGTACTGCATCGCGCCGGCGGCGGAGACGCTGTTCCCGCGGGCCTATGGCGAGCTGACGAACGAGCTGCTCGGCTATCTCCCGTCGGATGCCGTGGTCATCGCGTTCGAGCGCCGGCGCGACCAGCGCGTCGCCAATGCCCGTGCGCGACTGGATCGGCAGCACGATTTCGATGCCAAGGTCGACGAGCTGACCCGCATCCTCGACGAGGATGGCTACATGGCATCGGTCGAGCGGGACGCCGAAGGTGTCGCCCGGATCATCGAGCGCAACTGCGCCATCTTCGCCGTCGCCCGCGAGCACCCGACGTCGTGCTCGACGGAGATCGAGTTCCTGCGGGCCGCGCTGCCGGAGGCGGACATCGAGCGGGTCACGCACATGATGGCTGGGGCGTCTTCGTGCAGCTACGAGGTCCGCCCAGGCCATCCGAGTGCTGAAGCCCATCCGAGTGCTGAACACCCAGAAAATCGAGCGTCTGGCACTCCGATGGGCGCAAACACTCGGATGCTCAGCCGCGCTGGTAGTTCGGCGCCTCGTTGGTGATCGTGACGTCGTGGGGGTGGCTCTCCTCGCGCCCGGCGGCAGTGACCCGCATGAAGCGGGATCCCGTGCGCAGTGACTCGAGGGTCGCCGCGCCGGCGTAGCCCATGCCGCTGCGCAGGCCGCCGACGAGCTGGTACACGACCTCGCCGAGCGCGGCCGGCGTACGGCACCCGGCCCTCGATGCCCTCGGGCACGAGCTTGCGCGACGTGCTGCGCGCCGCCGGACGACTGCGCGCTGGCGTAGCGGTCGGCGCCGACGCCCTGCATCGCCCCCATCGAGCCCATGCCGCGGTAGCTCTTGTAGCGGCGGCCCTCGAACAGCTCCATCTCGCCCGGGCTCTCCTCGGTGCCGGCCAGCAGCGACCCGAGCATCACGGTCTCCGCGCCGGCGGCGATCGCCTTGACGATGTCGCCGGAGTACGTGATGCCGCCGTCGGCGATGACCGGCAGACCGAGCCGGCGGGCCCGCCGCGTCGTGTGCCAGATCGCCGACAGCTGCGGCATGCCGGCACCGCTGATCACGCGAGTCGTGCAGATCGAGCCGGCGCCGACGCCGACCTTGACCGCGTCGGCACCGGCCGTCGGCGAGCGCGTCGACGCCCTCCTCGGTGACGACGTTGCCGGCGACCACGGGCAGGTCGGGCCAGCCGCCCTTGATCCGCTCGATCGCCTTGATCACGCCGGCCGAGTGGCCGTGGGCGGTGTCGATGGCGACGGCGTCGACGCCCATCGCGACGAGGGCCTCGACGCGCGCCTCGAGGTCGTCGCCGACCCCGACGGCGGCCGCGCAGCGCAGTCGGCCGGCGTCGTCGCGGCTGGCGTTCGGGAACTCCTGGCGCTTCTGGATGTCCTTCACGGTGATCAGCCCGGCCAGCCGCCCGGCGTCGTCGACGAGCGGCAGCTTCTCGATGCGGTGCCGCTGCAGGATCGCCTTGGCCTCGTCGAGCGTCGTGCCGACGGCGGCGGTGACGAGGCGTTCCGCCGTCATGAACTCCGAGACCGGGCGCTCGAAGTCGGCGCCCTCGCAGAAGCGGATGTCGCGGTTGGTGAGGATGCCGACGAGGCGGCCGTCGTCGTCGGTGATCGGCACGCCGGAGAACTTGAACCGGTGCATCAGCGCCTCGGCCTCGTGCAGCGGCGCCGTCGGCGGCAGCGTGACCGGATCGGTGATCATCCCGCTCTGGCTGCGCTTCACCTTCTGCACCTCGGCGGCCTGATCGTCGATCGCCAGGTTGCGGTGGATCACGCCGATGCCGCCGTGGCGGGCCATCGCGATGGCCATGCGGCGCCTCGGTGACCTTGTCCATCGCCGCGGAGACGAGCGGGATCGCCAGCGTGATGCCGGCGGCGAACGTCGCCGTCGTGTCGACGGCGTCGGGGAGCGTCTCGGAGTAGCCCGGGCACGACGACGACGTCGTCGAACGTCAGCGCCTCGAAGCGGTCGAACAGCTCGTCGTTGCGGCATGTCATCGGAGCACGCTGCTCCTCGCTGGCAGCAGGTCGTGGACAACGGGTGTGCGACGAGCAGCTCGTGCTCGGTGGCGTGGACGCGCGCGGTGAGCGTGTCGAGCGTGTCGTCGTCGCGGATCGGCACGTCGGCCGTGGCGAGCACGGGCCCGTCGTCGACGCCTTCGTCGGGGACGAGGTGGACCATCACGCCGGTGCTGCGTCCGCTCGCCGGCGCGAACCTCGTGCCACGCTCGCTCGATGGAGTGGGTGCCGGGCAGCTCGCCGGGCAGCGCCGGGTGGAGGTTGACGACGCGATCGGGGAACCGGCCGAGGAAGCTCATCGTCAGGATGCGCATCCAGCCGGCGAGCACGACGAGGTCGGGGCCGAAGCCGGCGACCGACGTCGGCGAGGCGGGCGTCGTAGTCGGCGCGCGCCTCACCGTCGTGGCGGCGCGATGTGGACGGCGGGGACGCCGGCGCCGCTGGCCCGCTCGAGCGCGCCGGCGTCGGCGCGGTCGGACACGACCGCGACGACCTCGGCCGGCAGCGCGCCGCCGGCGCAGGCGTCGAGGATCGCCTGCAGGTTGCGTGCCCGATCCCGGAGGCCAGCACGCGACCGGACGGGATCCGGATGATCAGCCGGATCGAAGCTCGATCGCCTCGAAGCTACGACGCTGCGCACCGGCACGAACTGGAGCGTTCGCGGACGCATTGTCGAACAGTCACCGGCCGTTAGCGTTCAGCGGCATGGCCGTCTACCTCTGCCACGAGTTCCCCGATCTGTACGAGCACGAGGCGCGGGTCGTCGATGCGGCGCCCGGGCGCGTCGTGCTCGACCGATCGGCGTTCCACCCCGGCGGCGGTGGCCAGGTCAGCGACACCGGCTGGCTCGAGTCACGCCGGCGGCGTCGTCCCGATCGTCGACGCGGCGTCGAGACCGTCGACGGCGTCGTCTGGCACGTGCTCGGCGACGACGCGATCGAGCTCGTCCGGCCCGGTCGTGCGTGCGCGTCGACGCCGAGCGGCGGTCGCGGGTCGCGCAGCTGCACACCGACTCGCACATCCTCAACGCGCTCGTCTACGAGCGCTTCCCGGGCACGCTCGTCACCGGCGCGCAGATCAACGCCGACGGCACGGGGCGGATGGACTTCGACCTGTCCGAGGTCGACAACGACGTGCTGCGCGGCCTCGACGCCGAGATCAACGACGTGATCGGCCGCGGCGTCGACGTGCGCAGCGTCTACGTCGACGCCGCCGAGGCCGACGCCGTCGCCGGCCTCGTGCGCAGCCTCTCGGTCGCCCCGCCGCCGACGCCCGACGGCACGCTGCGGGTCATCGAGATCGACGGCGTCGACCGCCAGGCCTGCGGCGGGCACCCACCTGTCGAACACCGGCGCAGTCGGGCCCGTTCCGCATCACGAAGGTCGAGAACAAGGGCAAGCGCAACCGCCGCATCCGCTTCGAGCTCGACTGAACCTCAGGCGTGGCTCGCAGCAGTGCTCGCCTCGCCTACCGAGCTCGCCGCCTCCGCGGCGTCGACGTCCGTCTGCCTGCATCGCGTGCCGCTCAGCGGATGCCGGCCGGCTGCCGCCGGCCGCGGCGACGAGCTCGCCGATCACCCAGGTCGCCTCGTCGATCGCGGCCTGCACGCGCTCGGCGTCGCTCGGGCGGCGCAGACGACGACCATGCCGATGCCCATGTTCAGCGTGCGGTGCAGCTCGTGGGCGTCGAGGCCGGTCGCCAGCTCGGCGACGAGCTGGAACAGCGGCGGCACCGGCCACGAGCCGAGGTCGATCGTCGGCGTCGACGTCGGCGGGCAGCACCCGCGGGACGTTCTCCGGCAGGCCGCCGCCGGTGATGTGGGCCAGCGCCTTGACGCGCGCCGGTCGCCAGGGCGCCGCTCGAGCACGGCGAGGTAGTTGCGGTGCGGCTCGAGCAGGGCCGTCGCCGAGCGGGCGGTCGAAGCCGGCCGGGGTGACGTCCATCGGCGATCCACTGGAACAGCTTGCGCAGCAGCGAGTAGCCGTTCGTGTGCGGGCCGCTCGACGCCACGCCGACGAGCACGTCGCCGGCGGCGACGTCGGCGCGGGGGAGCAGCGCCGCCCGCTCGGCGACGCCGACGAGCGTGCCGGCGATGTCGAAGGAGCCGGGCGTGTAGACGCCCGGCATCTCGGCCGTCTCGCCGCCGAGCAGCGTGCAGCCGGCCGCTTCGCACGCCTCGGCCATGCCGGTCACGATGTCGGCGACGAGGTCGGCGTCGAGCGTGCTCGCCGCGATGTAGTCGAGGAAGAACAGCGGTCGCGCCGACTGCACGAGGACGTCGCCGACGCAGTGGTTGACGATGTCGTGGCCGAGCGAGCGCACACGGCCCAGCTCGGCGCCGCGAGCTCGACCTTCGTGCCGACGCCGTCCGTGGACGCGACCAGGATCGGGTCGTCCATCGCGGCGATCGCCTTGGCCGAGAACGACGCCGCCGAAGCTGCCGACGCCGCGCACGCACCTCGGCGCCGTGGGTGCGCTCGACGGCGTCGCTTCATCTGCTCGACGGCCCGGTTGCCCTCGGCGATGTCGACGCCCGCGGCGGCGTAGGACGTCGAGCGTCGGCGCCGGGCGCGCGCCAGCCGATGTCGCGGCGCACCTGCATGCCGTCGAAGCTGGACGTGTGACATCGCCGCGTAGGCGGCTGCCCTGCGCCGCGCCGAGATCGTCACCGAGCCCGGTGACCGCGAGCACCCGCCCGCCGGTGGCGACGCCGTCCGCCAGCCCGGCGGGGAACACGAGCGCTCGCGATTCTGACGACACTCGGTTGCGCTCAGCGTAACCAACTGTCGTCACGAATCGTCCGCCGAGCACCGGGGCGGTCGGGTAGCCGGGGGCGGCGGCGACGACGGTGCAGGCGGCGCCGGGGTCGATCGTCGAACGAGCACCGACGCCAGGTCACCGCGGGTGCACGCCAGGGCCAGCTCGGCGAGGTCGGCGTCGAGGAGCGGCAGCATGGCCTGCGCCTCGGGGTCGCCGAAGCGGACGTTGTACTCGACGAGGCGCGGGCCGTCGGCGGTGAGCATCAGCCCGGCGTAGAGGAAGCCGACGTACGGCGTGCCGGCCGCGGCGAAGTGGTCGAGCACCGGCTGCACGAACGTCGCCACGAGCTCGTCGGCGGAGTAGGGGACCGGCGCTGGGGCGTAGGCACCCATGCCGCCGGTGTTCGGCCCGGTGTCGCCCTCGCCGATGCGCTTGTGGTCCTGGGCGAGTGGCAGCGCCTCGGCCACGCGCCCGTCGCACAGCGCGATCAGCGAGCACTCCGGACCGCTCATCCGCTCCTCGAGCACGAACGGGGCGGCGGTGACGCCGATCGCGGCGTACGTCTCGGCGTCCGACGCCGGGACCGTCACGCCCTTGCCGGCGGCCAGTCCGTCGAGCTTGACGACGACAGGTCGGCCGAGGCGGGTCGAACCACTCCGCGGCCTCCTTGTGGTCGCGGGCGTCGAATCGGGCGAATGCCGGCCCGGGGATCCCCAGCGACGCGGCCAGCTCCCGGGCGTAGCCCTTCGACGACTCGAGCCGGGCGAGCTCGGCGGTCGGCCCGAAGCACGGCACGCCCAGCTTGGCGCACGAGTCGGCGACGCCGTCGACGAGCAGCGCCTCAGGCCCGGGAATCACCAGGACACGTCGCCGAGTTCGACCTGATCCAGCGATCCGGCGATGACGACCGAGTGCCCGTGGCGCCGGCAGGCCCAGGCGATCGCCTGCTCGCGCCCGCCACCGCCGAGGACCAGGACGTTCACGCCAGCACGCCCTCGAAGGACAGCTTGGCCTGTGCGTCGTCGACCTCGATCGGATAGCGCCCGGTGAAGCAGGCGTTGCAGTAGCCCTCACCCGACCCGTCGGCGTGACCGACGGCCCGCATCATCCCCTCGAGCGAGAGGAACGAGAGGCTGTCGGCGCCGCCCGCTCGCGGATCTCCTCGACCGTCAACCGCGCCGCCATCAGGTCGCCGTCGTGGCCCATGTCGACGCCGAAGTGGCACGGATGCACGATCGGCGGGCAGGTGATGCGGACGTGCACCTCGCGTCGCGCCCGCGTCGCGCACGAGCTTGACGAGCGGTCCGGCGGTCGTCCCGCGCACCAGCGAGTCGTCGATCATGATCACCCGCCGGCCGGCGAGGTTCTCGGCGAGGGCGTTGAACTTCAGCGCCACGCCGCGGTCGCGGATCTCCTGCGTCGGCTCGATGAACGTGCGGCCGATGTAGCGGTTCTTGATCAGGCCGTCGTTGAACGGCACCCCGCTCGCGCGCGAGTACCCGATCGCGGCGGGGATCGAAGAGTCCGGCACCGGGATCACGACGTCGGCCGTCCACGGGCGACTCGACGGCCAGCTCGACGCCGAGCCGCTCGCGCACCTGGTGCACGTTGCGGCCGTCCCACACCGAGTCGGGCCGCGAGAAGTAGACGAACTCGAACGTGCAGCGAGCCGCCGATGGCGCCGGTGCGAGCGCCTGGCGGCGCTGCATCTCGGCGCCCTGCAGCGTCACGATCTCGCCGGGCTCCACCTCGCTGATCTCGACGCACCCGAGCGTCGACAGCGCGCACGTCTCGCTGGCGACGGCGTAACCGCCGTGCGGCAGCCGACCGACCGACAGTGGCCGGAAGCCCCACGGGTCGCGCACCGCGACCACCCGGTCGGCCGCCAGCAGGACGAGCGAGAAGGCGCCCTTCCAGGCGGGCAGCGTGCGCTCGATCCGCTCCTCCCACGTCCTGCCGCCCGCCGCCGCCAGCATCAGCGTCATCACCTCCGAGTCACTGGTCGCCGTCAGCCCGAAGCCCTTCGACAGCAGCTCGTCGCGCAGCTCCGACGTGTTGACGATGTTGCCGTTGTGGGCGAGCGCCAGCGGGCCGTGCATCGTCTCGACGAGGAACGGCTGGATGTTGCGTTCGTTGCTCGCCCCCGTCGTGGAATAGCGGGTGTGGCCGATGGCGTGGTAGCCCGACAGCGGCTTCAGCGGTCTCGTTCGTGAACACGTTGGACACCAGCCCGGGCTGCTTGTGCACGCGGGCGCGGTGGCCGTCGCTGACGGCGATGCCGGCCGCCTCCTGGCCGCGGTGCTGCAGCGCGAACAGGCCGAAGAACGTCAGCTGGGCCACGCCCTCGCCGTGAGGGGTCGAGATGCCGATCACGCCGCATTCCTCTGCGTAGCTCAGCCATCGTGTTCCTTCCTGACCGCGTCGAGGACCATGCCGATCCGTTCCTCGCACCGGGTAGGCACCGGGCTCGAACGCCTGCCCGGTCAGCCGCTCGTAGGCGTCGATGTACCGCGCCGTCGTGGCCGACCAGACGTCGGGCGCGAGCTCGGGGATCTCGCCGTCCCCACTGAACCCGGCCGCCGCCAGTGCCTGGCGAACCAGCTCCTTGTCGAGGCTCTCCGGCTCCGCACCGGCGGTCAACCGTTCCTCGTAGCTGGCAGCGACCCACCAGCGCGACGAGTCGGGCGTGTGCAACTCGTCGATCAACAGCACCTCGCCGTCGGCGGTGACACCGAACTCGTACTTCGTGTCGACGAGGATCAGCCCGGCGTTCGCCGCCACGTCCTGCCCTCGCCGGAACAGCCCGAGGGCGACCGACGTGATGTGCTCCCAACGTCCGGCGTCGACCAGCCCTCGCTCGACGACCTCCGACACTGAGAGCGGCTCGTCGTGGACCGTCGAGCCGGTCGGCGGCTTCGTCGTCGGCGTGACGATCGGGTCGGGGAGCGGCGTGTTCTTGCGCAGGCCGTCCGGGAAGCGGTAGCCGTACAGCTCCGCGCGCCGGCGGCATACGGCTTCCACAGCGATGTCGACGTGACACCGGTGATGTAGCCGCGCACCACCACCTCCACCGGCAGCGTCAGCGGCGGCGCGAGCCACCAGCAGGTTCGGATCAGGCACCGCGACGACGTGGTTGGCAACCAGGTCGGCCGTCCGCTGGAACCACCACGCCGACAGCTGGTTGAGCACCTGACCCTTGTAGGGCACGCCGGCGATGATCCGGTCGAACGCGGACAGCCGGTCGGTCGTGACGAGCAACCGCTTGGTCGGCTCCGAGCGCATACGACGTGCGAACCTTGCCGTCGCGCCGATCGGGCAGCGGCAGGTCGACGCTCGTGAACGGCGTCGAGGGTCTGGCTACTTGGCATGGCGGACCGCCGCTTCGAAGAGGCGCAGGCCGAGGAACCGGGTCGTCCCCTGGTCGCGATGGTGACGAGGGTGCTGGCGTGGCAGGACGTGGTTCTCCGGATGGGGCATCAGGCCGAGCACGACGCCGCTCTCGTCGCACACTCCGGCGATGGCGCCGACCGAGCCGTTGGGGTTCGGTCCGACGTAGCGCAGCGCGACCTGCCCGGCCGCGGCGAGCCCGTCCGGGTCGGGGTGCACGTAGCGACCCTCGCCGTGGGCGATCGGGCAGTGGATCGGATCGTCCAGGCCGGACGTCCAGATGCACGCACTCTCCTCGGCGGCGAGGGTGACCCACCTGCAGTCGAAGCGACCGTGGTCGTTGTGACCGAGCGCTCCGGGCAGCAGCCCGGCTCGAGTCAGCACCTGGAAGCCGTTGCAGATCCCGAGCACTGGCCGTCCACTGTCGACGAACGTGCGCAGGTGATCGCCGAGCCGTCCGCCGTCCCCGGCCGTGAGGTCGAGGGCCAGCATGCGGCCGGCACCGAGGGCGTCGCCGTAGCTGAATCCGCCGGCGATGACAAGGATCCGAGCATCGTCGAGCCGGCCGGGTGCGGCGATCAGCTCGGCCGCCAACACGACGGCTGGTTCGGCACCGGCCAGATCGAGCGCCAGGACGGCGTCCGTGTCACGGTTGGTTCCCGGTCCGGCCACGACGACCGCCTGCGGCCGGCTCATCGATCGTCCCCTGCGAATGCGGCGACGAGGTCATCGACGAGCAGTGGAGCGACGCCGGGCAGGCTCAGCACAGGTTCTTCGGTCACGGTGCCGAGGCGATCGACCGTGCCGACCATGCCACGAAGGCGGTCAGATCGTTCGGACGGACCTCGACCACATGGCGCCCCGTCGATTCGGAGAACAGCGACGTGGGGAGGTCGTCATCGGGCAGGCGGTCGACGGTGATGCCGAGGCGGCCGGCGATGCACAGCTCGGCCAGCGCCACGGCGAGCCCACCCTCACTCACGTCGTGACACGACTGCACCAGCTCCGCCCGCATCGCGGCGTGGAGGCGTCGGTACCGAGCCGGCGCGTCGACGTCCGGCTGTGGAACGAGCCCACTCGAGCGGGTCCTCGCGCAGCAGGTCGAGATGGCTCCCGGCGAACTCCGGCGCCGTCCGCCCGAGGAGCAGGACGATGTTCCCGGCCTCGGACAGCTCGGCGTCACGGTGCGCCCGACGTCCGGCACGTGGGCGACGGCCGTGATGACCAGCGTCGGCGGCACGGCGTGGCGGGCGCCGTCGGCGCCCGTGTACTCGTTGTTCAAGGAGTCCTTGCCGGAGACGAACGGTGCTGCGTGGGCAGCCGCCGCGTCGTGGCACCCGTCGACAGCTGCGACGAGCTGACCAAGCGCGGACGGGCGGCGGGGATCACCCCATGAGAAGTTGTCGAGCAGCGCGACCTTGCTGGGGTCGGCGCCTACGGCGACGACATTGCGGATCGCCTCGTCGACCACCGCGTGGGCCATCGCCTCGGGGTCGTGCACGCCGTACCACGGGTTGACGCCCACGCCGACGGCGAACCCATGGGTGTCGCGGGGGTCGGCCAGGACGACCCCATCGCCCGGCCCGTCGCCGTGGCGACCGACGAGCGGACGCACCACGGTCCCCCCGCCGATCTCGTGGTCGTAGCGGTGGATCGTGGCTGCCTTCGAGGCGATGTTCGGGTGTGCCAGCAGCGCCAGCACGGTGGCGGCCGGGTCGTCGACGCGCCGCCCGATGGGTTGACGTGCCGGCTGCGGGATCTCAGCGACGAGCGCTCGCTGGGGCCTGCCATCGTGGAGGAACGCGGTGTCCAGGTCGAGCACGACGTCACCGCGATGGCGCACGACGAGGCGCCCGTCGCCGGTGAACGTGCCGAGGTCGGCGAGCTCCACTCCGTGGCGGTCGCACCGGGCGCGCAGCGCGGCCAGCTGGCCGGGTGGGACGGCGACCACCATCCGCTCCTGCGCCTCGGACAGCCAGATCTCCCAGGGCTGGAGTCCGGGGTACTTGAGCGGAACCATATCGAGCTCCACGTCCGCGCCCACGTCCTCGGCCATCTCGCCGACGGCCGACGACAGCCCGCCGGCTCCGCAGTCGGTGATCGTCGTCCAGAGCACGGGAGCGCCGTCGGCTCCGGCGAGCACGTCGATCAGCCGTTTCTCGGTGACCGGGTCGCCGATCTGCACGCTGGCGCCGGCAACGTGGCCGGTCGTGGCGTCCATCGTCAGGCTCGAGAACGTGGCGCCGCGAATGCCGTCTCGGCCGGTGCGACCGCCCAGCACGACGACGTGGTCGCCGGGATGCGGGCCGGTCGACGGCTCGGCATCCGGCGACACGCCGATGCACCCGCAGAAGACGAGCGGGTTGGTGGTGAAGCCACGGTCGTAGAGGACGGCTCCGGCGACCGTCGGCAGGCCGATCTTGTTGCCATAGTCGGCGACGCCGTCGATCACGCCGTCCCTGATCCGGCGTGGATGCAGTGCACCGTCGGGGAGGTCGTCGACGGGAAGGTCGATCGGCCCGAAGCACAACACGTCGGTCACGGCGACCGGTCGATGCGCCGCGCCGAGCACATCGCGGATGACGCCGCCGACACCGGTGTTGGCGCCGCCGAACGGCTCAACGGCCGACGGATGGTTGTGCGTCTCGGCCTTCAGGGCGAGCGTCGTGCCGGGAACGAATGACACGACGCCGGCGTTGCCCACGAACGCCGACCGGACGAACGGCGCACCGACGGCGTCGGTCGCCGTACGCAGCCGGTCGAGCAGCGCTGGGCGGGACTCGCCCTCGTTGGTGGTGATGGCGGCTCGGAACGTCTTGTGGGCACAGTGCTCGCTCCAGGTCTGGGCGAGTGTCTCCAGCTCGACGTCGGTCGGGTCTCGGCCTTCCCGACGGAAGTGTGCTTGCACGGCGTCCAGCTCAGCGGCGTCGAGGGCGAGACCTCGCCGCACGCTGAGCTCGGCGAGGCTGTCTCGCGACAGGTAGCGCAGCGGGATCGTCTCGACGAGGGGCCGGTCCGGCGTGCCCGGGTGGAGGTCGGGGTCGGCGAGTCCCGAGGTCCACTCCTCGATGACCGGATTGGCGACGAGCCTGCGCAGCAGTCGTTCGATGGTCTCGGCGTCGGTGCCGGCGCGTACCTCGAGGCGCCGTCCGGTGGCTGCCGCACGCACCGGGAGCGCGAGCTGGTGGGCGGCGTGGACGACGGCGTCCGCCGTGGTGTCGGTGACGCCGGCATGGAACGTGATCTCGACGCCGGGCTGATCCGGTTCGTCCCAGGTCC
This sequence comes from uncultured Acidimicrobiia bacterium, assembly GCA_963774125.1. GTDB lineage: Bacteria > Actinomycetota > Acidimicrobiia > Acidimicrobiales > Ilumatobacteraceae > JALZMG01. The sequence continues at coordinate 1,187,510 of CAVZDR010000003.1, read as the reverse complement.
CGGTCTGCAACAGCGGGTCGGCGAGGATCCCTTCGAGCTGACGCAGGTCGGCGTCGGACAGCTCGCCGTCGACGAACACGACGTCGGCGACTCCGACCGGTCCATCGATGGTCAGCCCGAGCGTCGCTGCGCCGGCAACGACGGCACTGGCCCGGGGGTCGGCGTCGAGAGAGCGCACGGTGAACCGGTGCATCGGACCCGGCCCGGACCCCGCTGCCGTCACTGCCCCGACCCTAGGCACGGTCGCCCGGCGCCACGTAGCTTCTGAACGAAATGTAAGCGTGCCTCGCATACGCAGGCAGGTGAGACGCCGAAGCGAAGCTGCGGCGTCTCACTCGGAGGCGAGGCGAGCAACTTGCTTGCGAGCCGAGCCTGATTCAGGGGCCGCTGACGCCCCGTGCCGCCCAGGCCTTGGCCGAGATCGTGAACGGCGGCGGCCCCAAGAGCTCCCGGCACCCGTCGTGCAACGCCGCTCGTCCGCTCTCGTCGCGCGACGGAGGTACGCGCCGGCGGGACCGACACCGAACGTGAACGGCTCCCACCACGACTCGAAGTCGTCGTACTCCCACGTCGCCGTCAGCGCGGTGTCCTGGATGTTGTCCAGGCCCGCGGCGGCGAGGAGCTCCGCGAGATGACCTTCCCGCGCGCCGTTGAAGTCGGACTCGTCGAGCACGTCAGGATCGAGGGAGTGGGCGACCTGCCACAGCGGGGCGACTGGCGAGCGCCCACCAGCGTGGTCCCAGACACAGGCGGCGACGACGCCACCCGGGCGCACGACCCTTTCCATCTCGCGCAGCCCGACCACCGGGTCGGCCATGAAGTGGACGACGAGTTGGGCCAGCGCGACATCGAACCGGCCGGTGTCGAACGGGAGCTCTTCGGCACTCGCCTGCTCCACCTCGACACCGGGGTTGCGTTGGCGGTTGGCGGCGACGAACGGCGCCGACGGATCGACGGCGGCGACCTGGTCAGCTCCGAGGACCTGGACCAGTCCGGTCGTGAGCGCCCCGGGACCGCAGCCGACGTCGAGCGCCGACTGGCCGGCCTGCACACCCGCCAGCTCGATCATCTGCGGCACGAGCTGCCCCGAGTAACGACCCATGAACCGGTCGTACGATTCGGCGGGCACGTCAAACGCCACGCGTCTGACTGTATGCCGGCGTCGCAATCGGCCGCTCCTAGCTTGTCGCGATGGCTGACGTGACGGCGGCGGGCGTGTCGTCGGTGCTGTGTGGAACGGCCCGGCTGTACTTGCGCGAAGTCGGCGAGGGCCGAGCCGTCGTGGTCGTGCACGGCGGTCCCGACTTCGGGCACGACTACCTGTTGCCCGAGCTCGACCTGCTCGCCGACGCCTGCCGCCTCGTCTACTACGACCAGCGTGGGCGAGGCCGCTCGTACGCCGGCGACGCGCCGGACGACGTCACGATGGCGCGCGAGGTCGATGACCTCGATTGCGTGCGACGCTCGCTCGGGTTGGAGGCGGCGGCGGTGCTCGCACACTCGTGGGGCTGCCTCGTGGCGATGGAGTACGCCCTTCGGTTCCCGGAACGGGTGTCGCACATGATCCTGCTCGGGACCGCGCCGGCATCGGGCGAGGCCGCCCGCATGCTCGCCCGAAGCCTGCGGGCCGCCCGGACCGCCGACGAGTCGGCGACGATGGCGGGGTTGGAGGCCGACCCGGCGTACCAGGCGGGAGACCTCGAGGCCGACGCCGCCTGGTACCGCATCCACTTCAAGCCGGCGCTGCAACGGCCGGAGCTGTTGGATGACCTCGTCGCCCGGCTGCGACGCGGATCCAGCGCGGAGGGCATCGTGGCGGCCCGGGCGATCGAGCAGCGGCTGTACGACGAGACGTGGCGGGCGGACGACTACGACCTGCTGGAGCGGCTTCACGAGCTGCACGTTCCGACCCTGCTGCTCCATGGCGACGCCGACTTCATCCCGGTCGAGCTGGCGCGTCAGGTGGCCGACGCGATCCCCGGCGCTCGGCTGGAGTTGTTCGCGGATTGTGGCCACTTCCCGTTCCTTGACCAGCCGGAATTGAGCTATCGCGCCATCACGCGGTTCCTGTCATAGCGGCTCCTGTTCGCGGAAGCCGCTCCGCCGGTCCCGCTGTACGGTGCCGTTGGTCCCACCCCCTCGACCGAAGGAGTTCGCCGTGCCCAGGCAGTTCCAAGGTGATATCAAGCTCGACGTCCGCCAGTCCACTGCGGACTGGCCGGCCTTCCTCGCCAACAGAGCGCCGGAGGGTGCACCGAACGTGCTCGTGGTGCTCTACGACGACACCGGGTGCGCGGCCTGGTCGACGTACGGCGGGCGCATCAACATGCCGACGATGGATCGGCTGGCCGCCAACGGGCTGACGTACTCGCAGTGGCACACGACGGCGCTGTGCTCGCCGACCCGGTCGACGTTCCTGACCGGGCGCAACCATCACCTCAACGGCTTCGCGTCGATCTCCGAGTCGTCGACCGGCTTCCCCGGCTACAACTCCCACATCCCGGCGGAGAACGTCACGATGGCGCACCTCCTGCGCGACGCCGGCTGGTCGACGTTCTGGGTCGGCAAGAACCACAACGTGCCGATCGACGAATGGACGGCCGGCGCCTCGAAGAAGAACTGGCCGCTCGCGCAGGGCTACGACCGCTTCTACGGATTCGTCGGCGGCGAGACGAACAACTGGTATCCGAGCCTGGCCGAGGACAACCACTACATCGCCCAGCCGTACACGCCTGACGAGGGCTACCACCTGTCGAAGGATCTCGCCGACCAGGCCCTGCGGATGCTGCGCGACACGAAGCAGACCGAGCCGGACAAGCCGTGGTACCTGTGGTTCTGCCCCGGTGCCAACCACGCTCCGCACCACGCCCCGCAGGAGTACATCGATCGCTACAAGGGCGCCTTCGACGAGGGCTACGAGGCGTATCGCGAGTGGGTGCTCCAGCGGATGATCGAGCGCGGCATCGTCCCCGAGGGCACGGAGCTGACGCCGATCAACCCGATGCCGGAGGGCACGTTCACACCGACGGATTCCGTCCGCCCATGGGACGAGCTGAGCGACGAGGAGAAGGCGCTGTTCTGCCGGTTTGCCGAGGCCTACGCCGGGTTCTCCGAGTACACGGACGCGCAGGTCGGCCGGATCGTCGACTACCTCGAGGAGTCCGGCCAGCTCGACAACACGATCATCCTCTACTGCGCCGACAACGGCGCGTCCGGTGAGGGATCCCCGAACGGATCGGTGAACGAGGGGAAGATCTTCGGTGGGTACCCGGACGACCTGCAGCAGAACCTGTCGATGATCGACCAGATCGGCAGCCCGGACACCTACAACCACTACCCGTCCGGTTGGGCCACCGCGTTCTCCGCCCCGTACCGCATGTTCAAGCGCTACGTGTACCAGGGCGGCGTGTGCGACCCGCTCGTGATCCACTGGCCGGCCGGAATCAAGGCCAAGGACGAGATACGCCACCAGTACCACCACTCGACCGACATCGTCCCGACGATCCTCGAGGTCTGTGGCGTCGAGATGCCCGACATCTACAACGGCGTCGCCCAGAACCCGCTGTCAGGTGTGTCGATGCGCTACAGCTTCGATGCCGCCGACGCGCCGACGCAGAAACACACCCAGTACTACGAGATGTTCGGCAACCGGGGGATCTGGCACGACGGCTGGAAGGCCGTGACCGAGCACGGACCGGTGAGCGGCATCAGCAACTTCGAGAACGACCGCTGGCAGCTGTTCCACACCGACGAGGACCGCTCGGAGGCCCACGACGTCGCCGACCAGCACCCCGAGAAGCTCGAAGAGCTGAAGGCGCTGTGGATGCAGGAGGCGGAGGCCAACAACGTGCTGCCGCTCAACGATCTGCAGATCATCGGTAACCCCAAGGACTTCGAGACGTTCATCAAGATGGAGTTCAACGTCCCGGTCCCGCCGAGTGGCCAGTACACGTATTACCCCGACACGAGCGAGATCCCCGAGCGTTCAGCCGCGAACACTCACGGCGTCTCCTACAAGGTTCTGGCCGAGGTCGAGCTGACGCCGCAGAGCGAGGGCGTGATCTTCGCTCACGGCTCGCGCTTCGGCGGGCACGCTCTGTTCATCAAGGACGGCACGCTGCACTACGTCTACAACTTCCTCGGCATCCCGCCCGAGAAGCGACTGTCCTCCCCGCTCTCGGCGACGGGGCGCCACATCGTCGGTGTCGAATTCATCAAGGAGGGCATGGGCGAATATCGCGAAGGCGTCGGGCCCGCAAAGCTGTATGTGGACGACCAGGTCGTCGCCGAGGACGAGATCCGCACGGTGCTCGGGCATTTCTCGTTGTGCGGCGAAGGCCTGTGCATCGGCTACGACAGCGCCGATCCGGTCAGCTCGCTGTACCCCTCGGGCTTCCCGTTCGCCAACGGCGACATCGTCAAGGTCGTGTTCGACATCGCCGACGACGCGTACGTCGATGTCGAGGCCCATCTCGCGGCGGCGATGGCAAGGGACTAGCGGGCGCAGGTAGGTACCGTTCTCCGCATGGCGGAGGAAGTCCGAACCGGGGCACCGACGCGCCTGGCCTTGGTGCGCCACGGCGAATCCCGAGTCAGCGTGGCGCGGTCGATCGGCGGCGCGCGGACGTGCAGCGGGATGTCGGACCTCGGGCGCCGCCAGTGCGAGCGTTTGGCGGCGCGGCTGGCGGAGACCGGGGAGCTCGCGGGCGCTGCTCTGTACGCCAGCCACTTCCAGCGGGCAATCGAGACGGCCGAGGCGATCGCACCTGCCCTCGGCGGCGCGGAGATCCATGTCGAGGACCGCTTCGGCGAGCACGACCCGGGCCCTGACTGCGACGGGCTCACGTTCGCCGAGTTCATCGACCGCCACGGCATGCCGGACTGGGAGGCCGATCCGTACGCCGTCACGTTCCCGGGTGGCGAGACGATCGCCGAGCTGCACCACCGCGTGGCCCTCGGGCTGCACGACGTGATGGCTCGCCACACTGGGGGGACCGTCATCGTGTGCTGCCACGGTGGGGTCATCAACGCTGTGCTGCGCCTGGCGCTCAAGACGCCCGCCGTCGGCGACTTCGAGCTGTTCACGACGAACGCCTCGATCACCGAGCTGATGCTGATCCGCCCGGGCCGCTGGCGCCTGCTGCGCTACAACGACGCCGCGCACCTCGCCGGCCTGCCGAGGGAATCTCCTCGCGACGAAGTCTGACGCCAGCGCGGAGAGGTGACCTCGCAGCGGTCACACTTCGCAGGTGCGATGGGTCGTCGTCGGGGCGGGCAGTGCCGGGTGCGTCGTGGCGGCCCGGCTCGCCGAGGCCAGTGAGGACGTCGTCGTCGTCGAGGCCGGTGCGGGCACGACCAACACCGCCAGCCGCAGCCCCAGCTTCTTCGACGCCGCCGCCACCCCTGGCCTGACGTTCGCCGAACCGTTCACGCGCGGGCCGCGGCGTCGGCGGTTCGAGTGCCGTCAATGGAATGATCGCCACGCCGGGCGACGACGCGCAGTACCGCGCCTGGGGTTGGTCCGACACCGATGACGCGTTCGCCCGAGTGCGCGTGCCCCTCGAGCAGCCCGCGTCGAGTGAGCTCGGGCCGATCGACCGGGCGCTCCTGGCCACGGCGTCCGACGCCGAGCGAGCGGTGCTGACCTGCCGAGACGGTCGCCGAGTCACGTCCTACGACGCGTACCTGGCCGATGTCTCGACCGTTGAGGTGCAAGCTGACGTGGAGGTCGTCCGAATCACTGTCGACACGGGGCGAGCCACCGGCGTCGAGCTCGCTGACGGCACGACGATCGACGCCGACGCCGTCGTCGTCTCGGCAGGCGCGATCGGCTCGTCGCTCCTGCTGCAGGCGTCCGGAATCGGTGGACTGCACGTCGGGAGGCACCTCCGCAACCACGCCGCCCAGCCGGTTGACCTGCGGCTACGACCGCACGTGCCGTGGAACCCGCACGGGCTGGTTGCCGCGTCGTTCCTGCGTCGCGACGATCTGCAGCTGCTCTCGGTCAACCACCTCGGTCCCGATATCCCGCATGGCGCAGGGTTCCTCGTCGTCGTGATGTCGGCGACGGGTGAAGGGTCGGTCCAACCCGGCCCGGCCGTGGACTTTGTGCTCAGCGAGCACGATCGAGCTCGGTTGGCAGCAGGGGTGGAGCTCGTGTGGCAGCTGCTCGCGGCGCCGACGTTCGCCGCCATCGTCGAGGACGCGTCGGTCGGCGAGGCTCCGGCCGGCGTCTACCACCCGACGTCGACGTGCCGGATGGGCGACGTGGTCGACGAGGACGGCGCCGTTGTCGGCCTCGACCACCTCTTCGTCGTGGACGCCTCCGTCTTCCCAGAGCTCCCGACGTCGAACACCTACCTCCCGACGCTGATGCTTGCCGAGCGGCTCGCGCCGCGGGTCCTCAGACGGCGGCGAGCAGCTCCTCCATCGAGTCCTGGAGCAGGTCGGTGAGCCGCCACACGTCGGGAACGAGCTCCCGGCAGGCAACGAAGCCGAAGTCGAGATTGCCGTTGTAGCTCTGCACCGTCATGTTGAGGCCCTGGCCGTCAGCCACCGCCGAGATCGGATAGAAGTGCTCCAGCCGGGCTCCGGCGGAGTACAGCGGCATGGCTGGTCCCGGCACGTTGGAGATGATCAGGTTGAACGGCGGCGCCGTGCGGTCGGCGATGCGCATCCTGCTGTACATCCGCATCGCCCGCGCCGCGATCGCCGGCGGAGCGAACTGCGTGAAGTCCATCAGGGATTCGGCGGGGATCGCCGCGAACTGTGTCTTCGCGGCCGTCATGCTCTGGCGGATCCGCTGCAGCCGGGCCTGCGGATCCGGTTCGTTCGTCGCCAGATCGGCCAGCAACATCGACACGCGGTTCTGGTACATGTCGTCCTCGGTGCCCGAGCGGACGCTGACCGGAACGGCCGCGATGAGGCTCTCCGGCGGCAGGCAGTCGTGCTCGATGAGGTACTGCGCGCAGCGCCCCGGAGCACAGCGCCATCACGACGTCGTTGAACGTGCACCCGACGGCGCGGCGGATCTTCTTGGCGTCCTCGAGCGGGATCGTCGTGTACGAGAAGCGCCGGTGCGGGGTGACCGTCGCGTTCCACGGCGTGCGCGGCGCCGGCGTCGGCGGCAGTGCCGGCGGGTCGTCGACCTCGTTGGACGAGCCTCGGAGGCGCCGGCGCATCACGTTGCCGAGCGGCCCGGGCAATGGCTGGGCGATGACGTCGGCCAACGCGCGTAGGCCCGGTCGGCCCGTCGAGCTGCTGAGGTCGCGCAGCGTCTTCACCGACAGCCGGATGAACTTCTCGGGGCTGCGGGCGTACTGCACGAACGTGCGCTGGAGCAGCTCGAGGTCTGTCGGCACGCGGTCGGGCGTCCACACCGCGGCCTCACCCTCGTGACGAGCGTCGGGCTCGGTGTCGAGGATCGCCGCCAGCATCAGCGCGCCGGACGCGCCATCGATCGTGGCGTGGTGCACCTTGGTGACCTGAGCGATGCGAGTTCCGCCATCCACGCCCTCGATGACGTAGAGCTCCCACAGCGGCCGGCTGCGGTCGAGCGGCCGGGCATGGATCCGGCTGACCACCTCGGCCAGCTGCTTTGGTGATCCCGGAGCTGGCACGGCGTGGTGACGCACGTGGTAGTCGATGTCGAAGTCCGGGTCCTCGATCCAGTACGGCAGATCGAGGCCCAGCGGCACCTGCACGAGTCGGCGACGGAACGGTGCCAGCTCGTCGATGCGCTCGAGGATGACCTGCTTCGTCGCCTCGACGCCGGCTCCGCCCGGCGCACCCTCTGGGTCGTAGATGGTCATCGAAGCGACGTGCCCGTAGACGGCCGGCGTCTCCATGTTGAGGAAACTGACGTCAACCCCGGAGAGCTGCTTCATCGGGTGATCTTAGGGTTGCGCGGAGAGAGCCGTGGTAGGCATGGATGGCATGTCGGGAGAAGTCGATGGCACCCTGCACCGAGCCGGCGAAGGGTGCCTCGCCTACGTCCAGCGCGACGGCTCGTGGGGATGGAGCAACGCCGGCTTGGTCATCGGCGACGGCGTCTCCCTACTCGTCGACACGCTGTTCGATCTCCGGCTGACGGCGGCGATGCTGGCGACCTTCGCGCCGCACACCGGCGCCGCGCCGATCGCGACCGTCGTGAACACGCACGCCAACGGGGACCATTGCTACGGCAACCAACTCGTCGCCGACGCCGAGATCGTTTCGTCCACCGCGGCCGCCGCCGAGATGGAGGAGGTTCCGGCTGCACTGCTGGGCGGGCTGACCGCCGCACCGGGTGACGTCGGTGACCTGTTCCGCAGCTTCTTCGGCGCGTTCGACTTCGATGGCATCGAGACGACATTGCCGACGCGGACGTTCGACGGCCGCCTGTCGCTCGATGTCGGAGGGCGAGAGGTCGAGCTGATCGAGGTCGGCCCCGCCCACACGCGAGGGGACGTGATCGTCGTCGTGCCCGACAGCCGCACGGTGTTCACCGGGGACATCCTGTTCATCGGGGGACAACCGATCGTCTGGGCCGGCCCACTGACGAACTGGATCGCCGCCTGCGACCTGATGCTCGGAATGGACGTGGAGGTCGTGGTGCCCGGGCATGGTCCGGTGACGGACAAGTCGGGCGTCGTCGCCGTGCGCGACTACCTCGAGCTCGTCGAGCGCGAGGCGGCCGACCGGCAGGCCGCTGGCGTTGACGCCTGGGAGGCGGCGCGGGAGATCGCATCGCTGCTCGGCACGCACGGGGAGTTCGCTCCCTGGACCGAGGCCGGGCGCATTGCCGTCAACGTCGAGACCGTCTATCGCAGCCACGACCCCCAGCACCAGTCTCCGGACATCGTCGAGCAGTTTCGGCGGATGGCCGCGCTCGAACGAGGGATGTGACGGGTCCCGACGTCGACGTCGCCGTGATCGGCGACGGTCCAGCGGGTTTGGCCCTGGCGGCGGCCTGCGAGTCGCGAGCGCTCAGGGTCGTCGTCGTCGGAGAAGACCGTTCATGGACGGCGACGTACGGCATGTGGGTCGACGACGTCCCCGACCTGCCCGGCGGCTGCTTCGGCTTTGTTTCACCGAATGTCGTCGTCCACGGCCGTACGCGCCACGTGCTCGACCGGGCGTACGGGGTGGTCGACACGACTGCGCTGCGGGCGCATCTCGGCGGCGGCCTGAACCGTGCCGTGGGGCGAGCGACGGGCATCCAGCACTTCACGTGGGGGAGCAGGGTCCTGCTGGGTGGCGGGCAGGTCGACGCTCGGCTCGTTGCTCGCGCCAGCGGATCGGCCGGGCGTCCCGCGGCGTGGCAGACGGCGTACGGGATCGTCGTCGACGAGCCACCGCCACGCTTCGATCAGGACGTCGTCACATTGATCGACCTGCGTTCGGTTGGCGGCGTCGGCGATCACCCCACGTTCTGTTACGTGGTGCCAGTCGGCGACGGCTGGCTCATCGAGGAGACCGTGATGGCGGCTCGGCCGGAAGTCGATCCCCTTTCGCTGCGCGATCGCCTCGCCGCCCGCGTCGGTTCGGAGGTGGTCTCGTCGGCCCGGCGGGTCGAGACGGTGGTGATCCCGCTGGGCGGACCGCTGCCCAACCGGCGTGATCCGGTGATCGCGTTCGGCGCGGCCGCCGGGTACACGCACCCCGCCACGGGCTACTCGGTGGCAGCGTCGTTGCGCGCCGCACCGCGTGTCGCCGATGCCATCGTCGCGTCCGTCAGTCGCGGCGGGCTCGACACTCGCGCCGTTTGGCAGGCGGTGTGGCCCCCGGCCGCCCGCCGCACTCGCGCCCTGCACGACCATGGGCTCGAGGTCCTGCTGCGCCTGTCCCCGAACGAGCTCCGTGCGTTCTTCGACGCGTTCTTCGAGCTGCCGGAGCCACTGTGGTCGGCGTACCTACGTGTCGACGCCTCAGCGGGAGATGTCAGCCGGGCGATGTGGGCGGTGCTGCGCCGACTCCCTCGGCCGGTTCGTCGACGGGTGCTGGCGACGCCACCGTGGGCTTCGAGGCGCCTGCGCGACGGGCGTTGATCGAGTGGCGCACGGCGAGCACCCACCCGACGACCACGGCAGCAGCGAAGAGGAACCACTGCCCGGCGTATGACAGGTGCGGTCCCTCGGACAGTTCGGGCTCGGCGAGCAGTTGGGGGAACGGGCCAGCCTGCGCCGGCTCAGAGGAGACGAGCTCGATGTAGGCCGGAACCACCGGTCCGGGCAGCTGCGGCGCGAGGCGTTCGATGTCGAGGCGTTGGGCCTCGTCCAGCTCGCCGGTCGGAGGGTCGCTGAGCTGGCCGCGACGACGCACCTCCGGTGGGCGCAGGCGGCCGACTACGTCGACCTGTCCGGCTGGCGCTGGGGCTACCTCCGCGAGATCGATCCCGAGCGGCACAAAGCCGCGCTCGACGAGGAGGACGCGTCCGTCAGCGAGCTGCAGCGGTGTGACGAGGATGTCGCCAGCGGATCCTTGCACTGAGCGGTTGACGACGAGCAGCTGCTCGGCAGGGAGGTACTCGCCCGACGCCGCCACGGAACGCCACTCCAGCTCGTCGACGTCGTTAGCGGTCACGTCACCGATCGGCATCGGCGGCTCATCGATGCGGCTCTCGACTCGGTCGTTGAACTCGCGCCGCTCCTCGAGCCGGCGCAGCTGCCAGAACCCGAGGTTGATCATCAGGACGACCGCCCCGATGCACAGCAGGTGGAAGAGGATCCAGCGGGGGCGGAAGAGGAAGCGGTACATCGCCGCCGCCGACGGTATCCCGGCCATCGCCGGTACGGTCGGTCGCCGTGGAGCTGCCGGATTTCCACCTCCCGCACAGCGAGAAGATCGAGTGGATGGTGGAGACCGAGGGGTTCGCTGTCGAGCCGGTCCCGCCTGATGAGACGACCGATCCGCCGCAGCCCGGCTACACGTACACGATCGGGTTCCCTGCCCACGCCGACTTCCCCGACGTCGTGGTGTTCGGGCTGACGCCAGTCGCCGCCCGCGGGCTGCTCGGGCTCGTCGCCGACCTGCGGCGCGGCGGCACCGAGATCCCGCTCGATGCCGAGCTGGTCGGCGTACTCGACAACGAACTGCGCTGCCGGTTCGCACGCGTCGATCTCGACCTCTGGGGCGAATGGTTCGCCACCGCGCACGCGTGGTACCGCGGCCAGCCGTTCGAGCTCGTCCAGCTGGTCTACCCCGACCGCAACGGCTTCCTGCCCTACGAACCGGGCTTCGAACACCGCCTCCGGTTCGCCCAGCCCGTCATCGGCACCATCCCCTGACATCCGAGTGTTTGCGCCCATCGGAGTGCTGCGGCTCGATTTCCTCCAGGTCTGGCACTCGGATGGCCTGCAACACTCGGATGGGTTGACTGCTCGTTGGCACGAGACTGGAGCGTGATGGGTGCGAGCACGGGAGCGTGGATGCCGGGTGATCCGCCCGGGCATCGCGAGTTCTTCCGGTTCGCGCCGGATCGGTTGCTCGCTCTCGACGGCGGCAGCGCGCTCTCCGAGGTGACGGTGGCGTACGAGACGTGGGGAACGCTGGACGATCGGGCGACGAACGCCGTCCTCGTCTGCCACGCGTGGACGGGCGACAGCCACGTCACCGGGCCGGCGGGAAGAGGGCACGCCACACCAGGCTGGTGGGAGGCGATGGTCGGACCGGGTCGCCCGATCGACACGAACCGGTGGTTCGTGGTGTGCGCCAACGTGCTGGGCGGCTGCCAGGGGTCCACCGGTCCTGCCTCGCCGCATCCCGTCGACGGCCGGCCGTACGGTTCACGCTTCCCGGTCGTGACGATCCGCGACATGGTGCGCGCGCAGGCTCGACTCGCCGACGCGCTCGGCGTCGATGTCTGGCACGCCATCGTGGGCGGGTCGATGGGCGGGATGCAGGTCCTCGAGTGGGCGATCATGTACCCGCACCGGGTCCGCTCGATCGTGCCCATCGCCACGTGCATGCGGGCGACGGCGCAGCAGATCGCGTGGGGCAGCATCGGCCGCCGGGCCATCATGCTGGACCCGCGGTGGCGGGGCGGCGATTACTACGACGCAGATGAGGGTCCGGCCGACGGCTTGGCTGTGGCTCGGATGGTCGCCCAGGTCACGTTCCGCAGCGACAACGTCTTCACCGACCGGTTCGGTCGCGACCTCATCGACTGGACGGGTGACGGCGACAAGTTCGGCCTGTGGCAGCAGTTCGAGGTCGAGACGTACCTCGACCACCACGGCGCGAAGCTCGGGCGGCGCTTCGACGCCAACAGCTACCTCCTCATCGGCAAGGCGATGGACCTCCACGACGTCGTCCGCGGACGCGGCAGCCTGGCCGGGGCGATGGGTCGCATCGCGGCGCCGTGCCTGACGATCGGGATCTCGTCAGACCTGCTGTACCCGAACTACCAACAGCGCCACCTCGACGAGATCCTGCGGTCCGAAGGGGTCTCGAGCCGCTACGTAGAGATCGACTCACCGCATGGCCACGATGCGTTCCTGATCAATGTGGATCAGCTCGCCGAGCCCATCGCCGAGTTCCTGGATGAGGTGTCGGAACGCTGACGACCCGCGGATCGCTCGGATCGATGTCGGGCGTGATCGCGTCGAGAGCTGGGACGATCTTCGACGAGGCCGGAACTCGCAGGGCAAGCAGCTCGCCGTCCGGATCGGGTGGGATCTCCCTGAGTAGGTAGATGTGGCGGCCCTTCGGCGGGTTCGGCGACTTGGCCTGGATCCGCCACACGCCGCTCGTCGTCTTGATGATCGAACGTCGCGACACCAACAGGCCGCCGTCGGGCAGGATGGCCGCCCGCACCTCGCGCCGGCGACCGATCGTCTCTCCGAAGCGGTCGATGAGTTGAGACGTCGTGATGAAGCGCGAGCCGTCCTTGGCGACCCAGTGCGGCTCCATGCGGGCGGCGATGAAGAACATGCCTGCGCATACGGCGATCGCACCGAGCGTCCACAGGAGATTGGTCATCCCGATCGCCAGTGTGCCTCACCGGTGGGCCCTCGGCATGGTCGGCAACGCCGGACCTGCGATGATCAGCGGCCGTGCTGGAGGTCACCGGTCAACCGCGAGCGACGATCGTCGCGTCGACCGGCACGACCGTGGCGGTGCTCGTGGCGCTGTTGATCGTGCTGGGGGTCGTGATGATCGCCGTCGCCGTGTGGCTCGTGCGGTCGACGCGGTCTGACCACCCCGCGCTCGGGCCGCTGGAGACGATGGGGGATCGCAGCTTCCGGCGGGCGTCGACCGATCGGCAAGCGACGCGCCTCGCCGCATCCCGCCCGCCTGGCGCGCCCGACCCCGCTCCGATCGTCCCACTCGACGACGACCCGGAGCCCGTGCCGACGATGGTCGAGCCGGATGGCGATCCTCCCGCCGAGCCTCCCGCCGCCGAGAACGGTGAGTCCAGCGAGCCGGAGTCCGCATCGACAGCTCACACCTCGACGACGGAGCACCCGCCCGAGGCTCCGTAGGCCCCGGATAGGTACTGTCGAGCGCATGGCCCACGCTCGACGTCGACGCAGATGCTCGGCCGCTTCCGCGACCGGGCCGCGGCGGTCAAGCAGCCGCCCGCTGCCGCCGGTCGCCGGCGAGGAGCGCCAGCAGTTCATCGCCCAGGCGCAGGTCGACTACCAGGACTTCGCCATCATCGGCGACGCCCAGGCGCCATCGAGGACGGCGTCCTGGTGCTGCGCATCGACCTGCGCCCGCCCGAGAGCCGACCGAGGCTGTCCGCTACGCACGAGCGCGCCGCTGCTAGCCTGACGCGCCCCACGCGGACGTGGCTCAGTTGGTAGAGCATCACCTTGCCAAGGTGAGGGTCGCGGGTTCGAATCCCGTCGTCCGCTCTGAGCAGGCGTTATACGCCCGCTCATCCGTAGGTCAGCACGGCTGAACCTCACCCTAGACCGAGACCCAGACCTCACAGACTGGACTCAGAAGGTGATGGAGACGCTGTGCAAGACGAAGACAGCGACCTACTCGCGGCGTGGCAGTTCGACAGCGCCGGCCGCGTCAGCGGCCCGATCCAACGGGAGTACTTGCGGTACCTCCGGGAGTACTCCCGAGATGTCGGACCGCTGCTGTCAGCCACGACGTTCGGGCTGCGGCGATACATGATCGACCGCAGCGACCGGTGGTCAGCGTCGACGCTGCAGATTGTCCGGCGTGCCTTCCGCAGCTTCTACTCGTGGGCGCTGACGGCAGAACTGATCGCCGAGAACCCGGCCGCCGGACTGCCGCCGATCAAGGCACCCGAAGACGAGTGCGGGTCGCCAGCGACGAGGTGACCGCGGCGCTGCTGGCGGCGTGCCGCACGACCCGCGACCGTGCCATCGTCGCCGTGCTCGCCGGTTCAGGTGCCCGTCGAGGTGAGGTCGCCGCATTGTGCGTCGATGACGTCGACCTCGCGGCGGGGACGATCAGCATCGCCCGGTCGAAGACGGGCAAGCCGCGCTCGGACCGCTCAGCGCGGAGGCCCGGGCGTCCCTCGCCGAGTGGTTGGCTGAGCGGCAGTCACCGAGCGACGCGCTGTGGACGACACCGACCGGCGCACCTCTCACCCCTCACGGATTGAAGACGGCGCTGCGCAGAGCGGCGACCCGAGCGTCGATCGCCTACGGGTCGCATGACCATCGGCGCGCCTTCGCGACGGCGTGGCTGAGCCGCGGTGGCAGCGAGACCGGACTGTTGGCGGCGTGCGGCTGGTCCAACGCGGCGATGATCCAGCGGTACACGCGGAACGCCCGGCAGGAGCTGATGCTGCTTGAGGCGCGCAAGCTGTTCGGCTGATGGTCATGGCGCACGACGAACTGACCCCCGACCTGCCGCCGCCGTCCCCGGCGTTGTGGGCGCCACGCCTACGAGGCGTGCTGGCCCGGTTCTTCGCACGGATGGACAGGCGGGTCGCCCGCAAGCTGAGTCGGCGGTGGGTTGACCTTCACGACCAGCAATGGCGTCACGCGTACAGCGAATGGTTCAGCGAGCACGGTTGGCGGCAGGGTGCCGACCCGCCCGACGTGGCGTGGCGGAAGCTCCGGGCCATGAGGCGATGACGCGGGTCATGTCCAGCGGCAAGTGTCTCACCTGCGAGCACTCGCCCTGTGGGGGTGGGGTGCTACCGGGAGCTTGGTGCTGCGTCAGCCAAGCTTCGAGGGGTTGGCGGGTGCTCGGCGTGCGCTGGCGGCAGCGACTCCTGAACGAATCCTCTTTGTGTCAAGGGGGTTCTTCGTCGGGCTTCGGGGCGCGGCAGGGCGAGCCGGCGGGCGGCCCGTCGGTGGTCGAGGGTTAGCGTGGTGTCGGGTTCGGGAGTGACTGTTCCGAAGAGCCGGGTCATGTGAGGTGCGATGCCGGTCACGCTGGATTCGAGTGACGTCCTCGCGTTGTCCTCCCGAGCCCACCTGGTGCTGCGTCGGCTGCGAGCTCGAGCGTCGGTCGGTCAGCGGTCGGGTGTCGGCGATGAGGCGTTGGTAGACGGCGTCGCTGATGCTGTCGCTTGAGGGCGCGCATCGCTTCTTTGCGGGTCTTGCCCTCGGCTTGCTTGCGGAGGTAGTAGACGCGTCCGGGGGTGTCGTGGCCGACCTGGGTGACGGCGGCCATGTGCATCGCGTGGTTCAGCTGGCGGTCCCCGCGCGGGTTCAACCGGTGCCGCTTGTTCGGTCCCGACGACGCTTCGATCGGTGCGGTGCCGTTGTGTCGGGCGAAGTGCCCGGCGGTCGGGAACCGGCGGATGTCACCGACGCGGCCGATGATGATCGCGGCCATCAACGGTCCGATCCCGTACACCTCGGTGACGGTCGTCTTCGACGCCTCGACGCGCCGCGACGTGGCGTCGGCGGACCTCCTCGCGGGCGGCGTCGAGGGCGCGGATCTCGTCGAGCAGCTGCCGTGCGGCGGCGATCCGCTCGGTCGTGATCGGCCCGTCGACGTGCACGCTGGCCAGGAGTTTCTCGGCTCGGTCGACGGTCAACGACCGGCCGGTGCCACCCTCGATCAGCAGACACAGCAAGGCGTGCAGCCGGCAGATCGTGCGGGTCCGCTGGGCGGTGATCTGATGGTCGCGATCGGCCAGCAGGCGCAGCACGACCCGGTGCTCGTCGACTCGCCGACGACGACGTTCAACGCCGGGTTGCGCCACGCCACGATCGCCGCCGAGCGGGCGTCGTTCGGGTCGGTCTTGTCGATCCGGCCGCGCTCGAGCAGCCGCACCCGCGCCGACAACTTCGGTGGCACATCGACGACGTGCTCGCCGGCGCGCGACGAGCTGCTGGGCGAGCATCGCGCCCATCCCCGTCGCCCCCTCGACCGCCCACGTGCGCGGCTCGAACCGTGCCGCCCACTCCAACAGACCGGTCTCGTTGATGCCGATCAGCGTCGACACGCATCGTGTCGATCACCGTCTCGGAGCGGTCGACCGCGGCCGCGGTGTGGGACCCCTTGTGCGGGTCGATCCCGATCATGAACATGGTGTGCTCCCGTGTCCGTCGTGGTTGGGTTCGCCGCGGCGGGCACACCTGATACGTGGTCGAATGCCGTTCCTCTTACGAGCCACACCGCGACAGGATCTGGCCGGGCGGTCGCTTCGCTCAGAAGCCAACCTCACGGTGGCAGGGCATTCACGAGACACACCCGGCCAGACCCCCGACGCTACGGAACACCGCACCGTCGTTGCCTCACATCCTCCATCAGGGCAATCTGTGCGCATGGCGGGGTCTATGAAGCCGCTGCCGCTACCTGACGATCCGAGGTTGGCGGCGTGGGCGTCGGCTCTCAACGACGCGGGCTTTTCGCGACTCTGATGGATTCTCAGTGGCGCTGGGTATTCGTGACCGACGAAAATCGCTGGGGCTACCGACATACCGGTGACTCCACCATCGTTCCGATCGGGTTGCATCATTTCAGTACCGAGGCAGTGCGGTTTCGCACGGCGTACATCGGCGGTTCGCCGGAGGGCCCTCGAAAGGCATTCCGGGCGCTCGGTCCCTACATACTGGCGAACACGCCGGGAGGTCACGATGAGCTTCGTCGAATCGTTGCCCCCGAGTTCGCAAGTCTGGTCGACGAGCTACAACCTCAAGACCTGCCCTTGGCGTTGCACATCGCGCGGGGCGATGACGTACGCGGGTACCGAGGTCGGCACCTCGGCGGTGCTTTTTCGAATCGACGATAGTGATGGCCGTCTCGCCGGCATCTGCAATCTCTCCAAGCCTGCGGTCGGGATGTCGCAGCTCGCCGCCGCCGCCGCGACCGCAGACTTGGCGCACCTCGAACGGATGCGGACCGTCGAGCATCCCGATCGCCGCCAAGTCGCGATACTCGATGGCCGACCTCGAAGCGTCATCTCCACTCGCCCGACGACTTTCGACCGCGGAGTTCTTTGCGTTCACGCGTCGCCTTGTCCGCGCGGCCGACCAATGCATCATCGATGCCGGGGGCATTGTCGGTCGCCATGCCGGTGACGGCATCGTCGCCTATTTCCTTGCCGACACGGCCGGCTCCGAATCGGCTGCCGCGCGGGCTTGTATCACCGCGGCGGCCGCCCTGCGCAGAGCGCTCATGGAGAGCGCAGCGCGTAGCGATGTCAACGTGCCCGACCTGTCGCTGCGTTTTGGGCTGCACTGGGGCGCGACCCTGTACATGGGTCGGGTCGTGTCTGCCGGTCGCAGTGAGGTCACGGCGCTGGGAGACGAGATGAACGAAGCCGCGAGGATCGAAGCGTGTGCGACCGGCGGCCGAACTCTCGCTTCCAAAGCACTCATCGAACGCCTCAACCGCGAGGACGCGGTCACGTTGGGCGTCGACTCCGCCCGCACCAGCTACACCCAACTCGGCGAACTCGATACCGCAACCGAAAAAGCACGCAGAGACGCACACTCCATCCCCGTCTGCGACATCACCCGAGCCGGGCTCTGAACCCGCTCATAACTGTAGATATTCCGGTGATCGATGAGGCTGGCGGCCCTTCTCGTGGAGGAGGTGTTGCTGGCTGATCGGAGAACACTGAAGTGTCTGTTGTTGAGGTCGTGTCGGCGGTGCCGACGAGAGACGAAGTCATCGCGCGTTATGTCGAGTTCGTGGCGGGGAGGTGCCGGCCGAACACGGTGATCGCGACGGGGTCGGATCTGCGGATCTTCTTCGCGGTGATCGACAAGCATCCAGTCGATGTGACGCCGGCGGACGTGTTCGAGTTCATCGCTGCGCAGCGTCGCGGTCCCGACGGCGGTCAGGTGGTGAGGCTGTCCGACGGCGAGGGAGGTCTTGCGGCGAGGACGATCAGGCGTCGGTTGGCGAGCGTGTCGGGGTTGTTCAACTATCTCGTGTTGTGCGGTGAGCGGTCGTCGAACCCGGTGCCGCGTGGGATGGTGAACCGGCGCACTGGTGCGGGTGGGAAGGCGACGAGCTCACCGTTGATCCGCACCCCACGGACGTTGCCACGCGTGCTCGATCCGGGCGACGTGATCGCATTGTTGGGTGCGGTCCGGCGGTGGCGGGACCGGGCGATGGTCGAAGCGATGGTGCTCGGCGGGCTGCGTTGTTGCGAGGTGATCGGTCTGCGCCTCGAGGATCTCCAGCCGACGCAACGGCGGGTGTTCATCGCCGAGGGCAAGGGCGGCCATCAACGGGTGGTGCCGTTGTCGGCACAGTTCTTCGCCAGCGTGTCGAACTACCTGTCCGCCGAACGTCCATCGGACGCAGTGAGCGACCGGTTGTTCGTGTCGTTGAAGGGCGCCCGTCGCGGTGAGGCACTGTCGATCGACGGGCTCGAGCAGATCGTCCGCGCCGCCAAGACGAGCGCCGGGTTGACGGCAGGCGACGTGTCACCAGCTGCGCCACACCTGCCTCACCAGGCTGCGCGAAGCGGGGATGGCGTTGGAAGCGATCCAGGCCCAGGCCGGTCACCGTTCGATCGAGTCGACACGCGTCTATCTCCATCTCGCCGATGACTGGCTCGCCGATGAGTACCGGCGCGTGGCCGAGCTGATCGACGCCACCGCCGGGATCCTCAAGTGAGCGCCGTCGCCGCCCTCGACGGTGCGCCGATCGAGATCGTGCGCCATCGGGACTGGGAACACGTCGTCGCCCATTCACCACGGTTGGCGGTCACTGCCTGGGCGTATGTCGATCAGCTGGCCGTGTCGATGCGTCCCGCGACCGTCGATGTCGCCGACAACACGCTGCGCTGCTTCGCCGGGTTCCTCGTCGAACCCACCCCGAGATCGTCGGGTTCGTCGACGTCCGCCGGACCCATGTCGAAGGGTTCAAGCTGTTCTTCGCCGCCCATCTCACCGTCAAGGGTGTCCCGCCGGCACGCAACACGATCCGTCAGCGGCTCGGGATGTTGCGCTGCTTCTTCGATCGGATCATCGAGTGGGACTGGCCCGACGCACCGATGCGGATGCCGATCTTCGCGGTCGATGTCCCGATCGCCGATGACCCGCTGCCCCGGTTCCTCGACGACGCCCAAGCCGCCCGCTTCGCCGCCACCGCCGCGGTCGCGGTCCCGTTCGAACGGCTCGTGATCGAGCTGCTGTCACGGACCGGGATGCGCGTCGGGGAGCTGTGCACCCTCGCCGGTGACGCGGTCGTCGTGCTCAACGGCACCCCCTGGTTGCGGGTCCCGGTCGGCAAGCTCCACAACGACCGCTACGTCCCGCTCCATCCCAACGCCGCGCGTCTGCTCACCGACTGGACCGCCGGACATCCGCCGCTCGACGGGAGGCTGCTGCACCGCGGCGGGCAGCACCTCAACCGGCACCAGGTCGTCGCGGATCGTGCGCAAGATCGGTCGACGCGCCGGGCTCGGCCACGTCCACCCGCACCAGCTGCGCCACACCCTCGCGACCCAGGCGATCAACCGTGGGATGCGCCTCGAGGCGATCGCCACGATGCTCGGCCATCGCAGCCTGCGAATGACGCTCACCTACGCCCGGATCGCGAACAAGACCGTCGCCGACGAGTACGCCACCGCCTCAGCCAAGATCGACGCGCTCTACACCTCCACCGACCCCGAGAACCGGCTCAAACAACTCGCCTCCGAGCACCGCCGGATGCTCGCCAACGGCTGGTGCAACCGACCCATCGACACCGACTGCGTCTACGAGACGATCTGCGAAGGCTGCGGCTACTACGAGACCACCATCGAGTTCCTGCCCACCCTGCGAGCCCAAGCAGACCACGCCGGCCGCAACCACCAACCCGAACGAGCTGCGATCTACACGCAGCTCGCCGACGGCCTCGAACGTGACACCGGCTGAGCACCGATCACCGGAATAACCCGACTTCCACTTGACGGATCACCGGAATAACTGCCGATCGGTCGCCGGTCCGAACGCGGCGAACGTTCCTCTGACGTGGCATTAGTTGCCGGAGACGTTCGACGTACGACTGTGCGGCTGCGTAGTCGGCCTGGCTGACCTCGCCTTAGCCCTCACCATCGAATGGTGGGAGGTCGTAGCGTCCGAGTGTGGCAATCGAGAGCGACGACGAAGCACGCCACGCAGCAGAGGCGATCATCGCCGACGTCGCCGCCGGGAACATGGCGACGGCCGACGAGTTCGTCGCCCTCTACTCCGGCCCAAGCGACGCACTGCGGATCGCAAAGTACCTCTCGCCGATGCTGCATGACCCGTTCGTGCATCACGAAGCGGGCGACACCTCCCCGGAGACGGAGCGGCTCGCGGCGTTCTATCGAACCCTGACCGACGATCTGCGAGCCCTGAACGCGGAAACCGCCGTCGCCGACGGGAACGGGCCGCGGAGCGACGCGCCGCCACGCTGGCGGCGATCCCACCGCCTCCGGACATCGCCGATCGGATGACCGGGATCGGCCTCCGTGGCTTGCCGCTGCCCGACGACGCCGTGCTCGACGGCGACTTCCTCACCACTCGTGTCGCAGCCGCCCGAGGCGCTGATGGCGTTCTATGTCGACTACATGCGAGCAAACGGCTGGACGCTCGACCTCGACAACTCGCGTCCAATGACGGGCAGCGACTACCCGCCGCAGTGCTACTTCTCGCGCCCGGACAAAGCGGACCACTACATCGCAATTCTGACGGGGCCCGGCATTGATGACCCCGGCCTCACGCGGCTGTCGATCACCGAGCACCACGACTGATCTCTGGTGCGGTGGCGATGCGGCAGCGGATTGTGGCGTCCGTTCGCATTGTTAGGGGATCGGAAGACAGGCAGTCGGCGCAGCGGTGCCGTCCGGTCGTGATTCGCGCCCGTCCGGTGGCGCTCACCCCGACGGGGTGAGACTCACCCGGGCGGCCGGCACCGTCGCTCGCCCAGATCGGAGCCGCGCTCTCCACCGCGCGATGCGGCGGCATCCACGGCTTCGTGCTCCCAAACGCGCAGGCCGACGAACTGGCGCAACTGATCCAGATGCGTCACGACCTCGGGCTGATCGCCGCAGCAGCCGGCACGAGCGATGTCGCCAACGTCATCCGCAGTGTGAACCGGGCGCACGTCCTCGCCTGCAGGCTGCTGCACGACGTGATCGTCGCCGCTTCCCCGATCGAGGTGGAGGAACGCAAGCAGCTATTGCGCGAGCGGGTCCACGGATCCGATGCGCAAGGACCTTGGAAGACGCGGCCCGCGTCCCGGCACCGCCGACACGCCCGATACGCGGTGAGCGCATGGAGGCACCGCCACGGCGGCGCGTCGACCGCTCGAGGCGCACGCCCGTTGGGTGAGGGTCGGACTCAGTCAGCCCAACGCGCCGATTTCCTGTACACCGGAGCATTCGGTTTACCGTATACTCGCTGATCAGGCAGGGCGATCCGGTCCTGTCCGAGACAAACGGTGAAGTTCGACCGTCGGGCATAGAAGCCAATCCCGCCTTGCCAAGGTGAGGGTCGCGGGTTCGAGTCCCGTCGTCCGCTCCAGGTCAGCGGCCCTTTGTGAGGCTGTTGAGGCGGGTCGGTTGCCCACGTTTGCCCACGGCATTGCCCACAGCCGGAGCGGCGCGATGACGCTCATCCGATGAACGGATCACTACGTCAACGAAGCGCCGGCTCGTGGGAGCTGCGCGTGTACATCGGAACCGACCCCGCCACTGGTCGCCGCTTCGACCGCACCACCACCGTCCGCGGCAACCGGGCCGACGCCGAACGTGAACTCGCCGAGATGGTCGCCGCCGCGCGAGCCGTCCGCGCCGTCGGCGTGCGCTCGACGGTGAGCGAGCTGCTCGAAGCCTGGTTCGCCGTCGCCTCGACCGGGTGGGCGCCGACCACCATCCGCCAGACCCGCTCGGTGCTCGACCGCTACCTCCACCCGCACCTCGGCAGGTCTCGCTGTCGGCGACGTCACCGCGGCGATGATCGACGCCATCTACGCCCGCTGCGCCGCTGTGGCGGAGCCGATGGACGGCCGCTGTCGGCCGGGAACGCTCGCCCGGGTCCACGTGTGCTGCGCGCCGCGTTCGCGCAGGCGATGCGGTGGGGATGGATCTGGGACAACCCGGCCGAACGGCCCATCGCATCGTCGCCACGCAACGCCGAGCTTCGTCCGCCGACACCCGCCGAGCTGCGCACCCTGCTCGACCACGTCGCCGAACGCGACCCGCAGCTGCACGCCTTGCTGGTGCTTGGCCGCGTTCACCGGCGCCCGCCGCGCGCAGCTGCTCGGCCTGCGCTGGCACAACGTCCACCTCGACACCAAGCGGGTGTCGTTCAGCGCCGGCTGGGTCGAAGGACCCGACGGACCAGTGCTCGCCGCGACGAAGACGAAACGCCGCCACGTCGTCGACCTCGACCCAGCGACGATCGACGTGCTCGTCGAGGTCCACGCCGACGCTCGCGGACTGACGCTCGACCGGACGGGTTCGTGTTCAGCGACGACGGCGGCGCCACCGCCTGGAAGCCGAACCGGGTCACCAAGGCGTTCCTGCGCCATCGCCGCGCCGCCGGGCTGCGCCCGTTCCGGCTCCACGACCTCCGCCACTTCATGGCCACCGAGATGCTCCACGCCGGCGTCCCGCTCGTCATCGTCTCCCGCCGCCTCGACCACCGCCGGGTCTCCACCACGCTCGACAGTACGCCCACGCTGTCCCCGGCGGCGACGCTCAAGCAGCCGCCACCCTGTGGCAGATCATGCAAGCAACTGGATGACCGCGGCCCGTCCGACCGATGCCATCGGGGCGGGTTTCGATTGCCAGCGAAGTCCCTGGTTCCAAGCGAAGCCTGCAGGCTCCGAACGCCGGCTCTGTGCGCGTCGGAAACCTCGGGGACGCCGTCGAGGACCGTCATTCGGTGGGCAACGAGCTCGACTGCGTCGACCACGAGCGGCCTTTTCGTCATCCCTCCTTGGCGCCTTGTGTAAGAACGCCGCCCGACACCCGGCCCGTGCGACGACCCGGGCGCTACCAGGCGTCAGCGCGCGCCCGCTTACCATTGAGAAGTTGGCCGACTCACAACGAAACCGGAGGGCCGGTGGCGGGAGGACTGGGTCACGCATTGATTGATACCGCGAGAAGCCAGGATCGGGTGACCCGTCGTGGCTTGCGGGTATGGGCTAGTAGCACAAGGATGACTTCGCGTGAACTCCGTGCCACTGCTGATCATCGGGGCCGGCCCGTATGGCCTGTCAACCGCTGCCTGCGCGAAGCAGATGGGGATCGAACCCATCGTGCTCGGCGAGCCGATGGGTTTCTGGAAGCACAACATGCCGGAAGGCATGCTGCTGCGGTCGGCGATCGACTGGCAGCTCGACCCGTTCGAGGTTCACACTCTTCGGGCCTATCTCCAGGAACGCGGTTTGTCCGCGCCTGACGTGGAGCCAATCCCGGTGAGCCTGTTCATCGACTACGGCGAGTGGTTCATGAACGCGTACTGGGCTCGACGTCCGGCCGACCCTCGTCGACGAGCTCCAGTCGCGCGGGAATTGCCTCGAAGCCAGGCTGACCGATGGCGAGGTCATCGTCGCCGACAACGTGGTCGCCGCCCCGGGTGTGGCGCAGTTCGCCAACGTTCCGGAGGAGGTCGAGCGTTCGCTTGACCCGGAACGGTACGCGCACACGTGCACGCTGACCAGTTTTGAGGCGCTGAGCGGACGTCGGGTGCTGATCATCGGCGGTCGCCAGAGCGCGTACGAGTGGGCAGCGCTGATTAGCGAGCGTGTCCCGGTAGAGATTCACATCGTCCACGACCACGAGACACCTACGTTTGCCGAATCCGACTGGTCGTTCGTGGACGGGCTGATCGAGGAAACGCTCAACACGCGGGTGGTTTCGCCAACTGCCAGCTGAAGAGCGTGACGCGGTCTCCAAGCGTTTTTGGTCCGAGGGCCGGCTCAAGCTTGAGCCGTGGCTGGCGGGGCGCATCGACCGGAGCAACATCACCGATTGGCCCCTGACGCACGTCGTGGAATACCGTCAGGAATCAACAGGAGAGATCGTCGCCGCACTGTCGAATGAGCAGCGACTCAGCGTGGATCACGTCGTCCTGGCCACGGGGTATCGCGTGCGAGCCCCTGCCGTGCCCTACCTCGCTCGCACCCATCTGGCTGGCGATCTCGAGACGGTCGACGGCTGTCCCGTCCTGGACGCAAGCTTCCAGTCGAGCGTCCCAGGCCTGTTCTTCACCGGGTTCATCGCGGCGCGCGACTTCGGGCCGTTCTTCGGATTCGTCCGGGGCTGCCCGGCCGCCGCCACGATTATCGTGTCGGAGGTCAAAGCCCGACTGGCAGCCCGCGCCCATGCCCAAGAGGCGAACGCCCAAGCGGGCGTGATCGCTGAGACGCCTCGCAGCCGTCCCAGTCCACACAGCGATCGACCCGGACCGGGCGCCGCCCGGGCAGCATGACAGAGGCCAGAGCGCGGCTCGTCCCACCCTCGATCGCCTGCCACGCCGCCGGGTCTCGCTCCGAATGCCAGCCGAGTAATAGCGCCCCGATCGGCACTCATTGTGTCAGCATCGACGAACACACGACCACGCGATGTCGGCCCTGCGCGAGCCAAACAATGGCAACCGAAGAGATGTCGACGGTTCAGTCGCTCGGTGGGGCGTGACACCGCCTCTGCGGCCGCCTCCATGGACACCATTACGGCTGATCGCCCGGTCTCACCGCGCGTCCCTTCGCCGGTCGCGGCGGAGAGCCGCGGGACGTCGGAGCCGGCGCCAGGCCGGGACAAGCACCCTCAGCTTCCGTGGATCCGACTCGAACACGAGCGGCGGCTCCATCGCCACGCTCTCACCGTCGATCCCGAGCGCGACGGCCGTCGCCGAGTCGACGCGAAACGTCGGGGTCGTCCACTCCGACAAGCCGCCTGGCGGCGGCCCCGTGACGGCGATGATCCCGAGCACGCCTCCGTCGATGTCCCCCCTCGTGCCGTGTTGTGGCCGCGGGTCGATCACATACGGGTTGTTGGCGACCAACACCAGCGCGGCGGTGTCGTGCGCCCGGCCGTCCTGTCCGATGAAGCGGAGGTCGAACGGTTCGGCGTCCGGTCCGATCAACGCCGGCATCATGTCGATCATCGTGCGCACCTTGTGTTCCCGGTACGCCGACGACTGCACGACCGCGCCGTACACCCCCATGGCCACGTTGTTCACGAATGCGCGGCCGTTGACGCGGCCGAGATCGATGCGCCGTTCATGCCCGTCGCTGAAGGCGTCGAGCGCGCCTGCGACGTCGTTGCGGTCGATGCCGAGATCGAGCTGCGAAGTGGTTACGGGTGCCGGCGGGAACGCACACGTACGGGAGATCGTGCTCGGCCGCGACCGCGGCGACAGCGGCTTGTGACCCGTCCCCGCCCGCCATGCCGAGGGCGTTGGCGCCGGCTCGCACGGCGGCCGTCGCCAGGGTCGTGAGATCGTCGCCGGGTTCGAACAGCATCGGATCGATGCCTCGCGCCCGGCACTGGGCGACCAGGTCGAAGTGGGCCGCTTTCCCTCCGCCCGAACGCGGGTTGACGATGAGGACGGATTTGGCGGGGATGCCGAACTCCACCGACCCTCCACGGTACTGCTGGCCGTGACACAGGCCCAGCCATGCGGGCGTGCGGGACAGCACCGTGCGATTGCGTGGGGTGTGGGCGCACCGCACGTCAGGCAAGCCCGTTGCCAAGCATCATCAGGCGAGACGAGTTGCACATCCAACTGACGAGCATCGACTGCCCGATCATCGTGGAGGCGTCCCAAGGTCGGACCCGTCGGCTGAGTTCGTGGACGCTGGCCCGGTTGCTTGGCGAGTCATCCGGTCCAGTCCGGGATGCCTCCAAGGGCGAGTGGGAACCCGTCGGCACGGAGCTCAAGACGACCAGTGCCGTCGGGGCGCACGACGTACAACGTCCGCCCTGAAATGAGGAGGTAGTGGCCGTCCGGTGACCAGGTCACGAACTGGCCGGACTCTGGCGTCACACGGCGCTGATTTCGGCCGTCTGCATCCATGATCCAGATGTCGTGATGCTCGCCGGGCTCGTCATCGTGCCAGCAGTCCTGGTCATCAGGCGCCCGCATGCAGTCGTCGCGTTCAGTGGCGAAGGCGATCGTCGTGCCGTCCGGCGACCATGATGGCCAGCCGTCCGATCCGTTGGCGTCGGTGAGTCGGGTCGTTTCTCCGGTAGCTACGTCGGCGACGAAGATGTCGTAGTTGCTGCCGACATGGCTCATGAAGGCGAGCCGCGAGTCGTCCGGCGAGAACGACGCGTACTCGACCCATCCGTCAATCGGCACCCGGATCAGGTCGCTGCCGTCTGGGCGCACGAGGTAGCCACCGGGCGCGCCCCCGTCGCGGTCGGAGTTGAAGACGATCCACTCACCGTCCCTTGACCAGTCCGGTCCCCAATCGTTGGCCGGATCGCTGGTCAGGTTGTGGGCGCCGGTGCCGTCGGCGCGCGCGATGTAGATCTCGTCGTCGTCGTTGATGCCGCGGCGCGAGTCGCGGTACACGACGTACTGGCCGTCCGGGGACCATGCTCCATCGAACTCTGCGCCCGCTTGCGAGGTGAGCGTGACGACATCGGTGCCGTCGGGACGCATCGTGAAGATGTTCTCGAAGTCGTCGAACACAATGCGTCCACTGAGGTCGGCGACGCCGATCGGCTCTCCAACGGAGACCGGCGTGTGACCGCGTCCTTCGACTCGGACCGGCGTTGGTGCGGTCGACCTCGGCGACGCGGCGCCTTCCCCCGGGGGGATCGAAGACCCACGCGACGAGGCGGGGGTCAACGCTGGGGTCGGATCGACCGAGACCGCCGATGAGCCGCTCATCGACGTCGCTGACGAGGAGTCATCGGCATCGCAGGACGCCGAGGCGGCTGCGCCGATCACACCGATGGCGACCAGAGAGAGGTAGCGGCCAGCTGCTGGCACACCACCCGCCGTGCCGCGCCACAGTCGGCGCACCCTCATGCCGCTTCCGACACCGTGCAACGGCCAGCGGTTCCCCTCGCAGCCGTCGACCGAGCCACATGGGGTCAACGTCCGCGGGACTCGTCGGCGTCGGACAGGTAGCGGGCGCGCGCGATCAACGCCTCGGTCGCCCACCTAGTCACCTCGCGGGTGCGATCGGGGCTGAGTCGGCACACGTCGCGGGCGGCGATGATCGCCTCCGGCCCGATGACAAGCGCCAGGGCTTCGCGCAGAATGCCGAGCACGTCGGCGTCGAGTTCCGGCTCGAACGGCTCGAGCGCGGCGTCGATCAACCCGCGGCGACGGCCCAGTCGCTGCGGGGCGTCGTCCGTGGATGCGATCGTCCGGTCAAGCGCGTTGCGCACAATCATGCGCATCGCGCCCTCGTGCGCGAGCAACGTGCCGTTGACGGCTTCCTCCACGGCCAGCACGCGTGCGTCGGGCTCGTCGACCGAATCGAGGGCGCCCGCCGTTGTCGGGAACTCACGGTCGAAGAACACCTCCGCGATGAGCGCTTCGGCGGAGGCGAAGTACCGGTACGCCGTCGCCTTCGACACCCGCGCCCGCTCGGCCACCTCGGCCAGCGCAGGGCTGGCGCCCGTCGCCACGAGCTCGGTCGCGGCCTCGATCAACGCGTCACGCGTGCGCAGCTTCTGGTTGATCCTCCCCGCCTCGGTCGCCTTCGTGCGCACCGTGGCGAGCGGCTCGGGCCGCTGCGGATGCCCCTTCCTCGCCATGCTCGATCCTCCGGTTCACCCTTGACTCGGTTATGAAACTCTGATCTTATAATTGTACCATAGTCTTAGGAGGAACCGCATGGACGGAACACCACCCACCGTCAAGCTCGTCGTCGCCAAGCTCTACGACGACTTCGACAACGGCCAGCTCGGCAGGTTCGACGCCATCGATCACGACTTCGAGGCGACCGTCTTCGGCACGACGAAGCTCGACTGGCCAGGCTTCGTCGACTTCGGCCAGTCGTTTGTCGACGCCTTCTCCGACGGCCGGCACGAGTTCGACTTTGTCGTCGCCGACGGCGACACCGTCGCCACGATCGGTCACTACCGGGGCTGCCACGACGGCAAGCTCATGGGCGTGGCCCCGACCGGCAAGCGCGTCGACTTCACAGTCATGCACATCGACCGGGTGCGCGACGGACGCATCATCGAACACCGCGGCATCGGCGACATCAACACCATGTGGGCCCAACTCGGCGTCGACCCGCCGACGACGGGCTGAGAACAGTGCCGGCCCGACCACCTCGAACGCTGCAGAATCCCGAACGCCATCAGGTGTCCAAGGTCCGGCGATCCCGGACGCGGCGGTCGGTGTTATGCGGCGGGATACTCGGATGCTCCGAACGGTTGCGCACAAGGGGATGCCACCTTGCCGGTTGCGACCCCGACGACCAGCGCCGAGGTCCGACCTGAGCAGGGCCGTGGCGAGCTAGGTTCGAGCCCGGCGGAAGGAGGCGGGATGGGAAATTTGGCGACCGTCCAGGCGATCTACCAGGCGTTCGGCAACGGTGATGTGCCGGCCATCATCGACCAGATGGCCGAGGACGTCGAATGGGAGCACTGGGAGGACAACCACGCTCAAACGGCGGGCGTCCCCTCACTGCAAGCCCGCAACGGCAAGGCTGGAGTGAGCGAGTTCTTCGCCGTTGCGGCAACGATGGCGATCACAGCGTTCCAGGTGCTCAACCTGATGGAAGGTGGCGATCAGGTCGCAGCCACCGTCGTGATCGAAACCGACCTGGCGGGCGGCGGGCACTATCGCGACGAGGAGATCCACCTTTGGTCCTTCGACTCGACCGGCAAGGTCAAGGGTTTGCGCCACTACGTCGATACCGCCAAGCACATCGCCGCCTGGGCTACGTGACCCGACAGAACGCTTGACCGGCCCGAACAGTCGACTTGCAACCGGCGATCGACGACAGGCGTAGCGCGCGTCACTCGCCGCGATTATCCGGACAGCTCGGCGAAGGCGTTCGGTGCCGTCGGACGACGGCGGCGAACCCTCCGGCGCCCGCCGCGACGGTCGTCCTCGCGTGCACGACCAACGCCGACACGGCAGCGCCCTACCCGTCGTTCGGCGTGGCGGTCATCCCGTCGTCGAGAGGTTGGTACTCGTCGCCGGCGACCGGCTCGGGCGCGTCAACGTTGGGTAGGTCGCGCACCGAACGCTGTGCGCCGGTCGTTCGATACTGCCGGACTGTCGGCCTACTCGGGCGGCGGCCATCACGGATGAATCGGGCAGCGGCCAGGTGCTCGGGATGAAGCTCGCTCGCCATCGACGGCCATAGCGTGCCCGTCGGCCTCTGCACGGCGTGACGGGATCACTCGCTGCTGTTCGGGGTCGTCCCACGACGCTCGGGCGTGCTCGACGTCCCGTCGCGTGGGCGCGGCCTGACGGCGCCCGCTCAGCGCTGGCCGATGGCGCGGGCGAGGTGGCCGACGGCATCGCTGTAGGGCGGGCGGACCATTGTGATCACACGGTCCACCCCCAGACGAGTGAGGCGGTCGTCGGTCGGGGACCCTGACGTCGTGACGAGGAACGTGTCGGGGTCGCGACCCGCCGCGGCGTGGGCGTCCCGGGCGACATCGAGCAGACGGGGCAGCGACGGGCCCGACGGCGCGTTGATGCCGTCGCCGAGGCGGCCGGCGAGCTCGGCCATCTTCGGCCCGAACCCGCCGACGATCACCGGCGGGGGAGGCGAGGGTCGCAGGAAACCGTCGACCCCGCCTGCCTTGCCCGACCACACCTGGCGCAACGTGGTGATCGTCGACTCGACCGCCGCCCGCCTTGCGACGTCGCCGAGGACCGGCCGCCCAAACGCCTGCTGCTCTTCGGCGTAGGGCGTCCCTGCGCCGCCCCCGGCGCCGATTCCGAGCAGCAGCCGGCCGCCGCTGACCTCCTGGAGGGTCGCCGCCATCACGGCGAGCGTGCCGGCGTCCCGGTTAGCGACGTTGAGCACGAGCGACCCGACCGCCAGCTGCGGCACGGCCGCCGCCAACGCGCTGAGGACGGTCCAGCACTCGAGGACGTGCGAGGCGCGGTGCGCCGAGCCAGCGAGGTGGTCGTAGAGCCACACGCCGTCGAAACCGGCCTCCTCAGCGCGCATGGCGGCGTCGCGGAGATCCTCCCACCGGCCCCCAAACGGATCGAACAGCAGATCCACCTGCACGCCGCCGACCGTACCGGCGGCGAGCGTGCGCCCATGTGACCAATGTGATGCGCGCACAGGCCCTGCTCGGCACCCTCTGGCATGACCCGGACGACGGTGCGTCAGTCTGGATCGCCGGCGAGATGTTCGTGATCGCGCAGACGGGCGTGTCGTGGTTCGGTGCCTACGTCGGAGCGACGGCACGTCATCATGGTGATCGATCTACTAGTCGCGGTTCGCTTGGAGGCCCCGTCACTCCCAGGCGGCGCCACACTCGGTGACTCTCGAACCGGCGGTTCCGGACGGTCGACGCGCGCGTTATCCCCGTCTTACTCGGACAGTCCGATGCGCACGGTCTGTACTCGTCCGTTGTCATTCGGCCGTGCCAAGAGCGGGCATCGGTCGCGTGAAGCCTCGCTTGGCCGGGCGGCGCCGTGACGGGCCGGATCCGTCGTTCGGCGTTGACGCACTCGACGACGGCGTGGACATGATGCTCGCGATCGCGAGCAAGTCGCGCGAGACGCGCAGCATCTGCCCAGGCGTTTGGCGTGGGTGACGTGAGCGGTGTTGCGAGACGTTCCCGGACGCGTCCTTGGGCCATCTCGAGGTCGGCCGTCCTGGTCTCGAAGGCACTACCGTCGCCCGGCGTTGGCATCGATGTTGGAGGGTTCCGGTGAAGACGTATCTCGAGGGTGACCGGTTCCCGGGTCGTGTCGGTCGCACGATCGCCGATTCGGAGGCGGCGTTCCCGATGCCGCCGGAGGCGCCTGAGGGGGCGCCGAACGTGATGTACATCGTGATCGATGACATCGGGTTCGGGTGGATCGAGCCGTTCGGCGGGATGATCCGCACGCCGAACATTGCCCGGCTTGCCGAGGGCGGTCTGCGGTACACGAACTTCACGACCACCGCGTTGTGCTCACCGACGAGGTCGTGCCTCGTGACGGGTCGAAACCACCACTCGGTGGGAATGGCCAACATCCCTGAGCTCGCTTCCGGGTTCCCTGGGTACAACGCCCGTCAGCCGCAGAACAAGGCGGGCATCGGGGCGATGCTGCACGGCTACGGCTACACGAGCTTCTGTGTGGGCAAGTGGCACAACACGCCGTCTGAGGAGACCGGGATCTCCGGCCCGTATGACCGGTGGCCGACGGGGCCGGTGTTCGGGTTCGATCGCTTCTACGGGTTCTTGGGTGGCGATTCGGACCAGTGGTATCCGAAGCTGTTCATCGACCGGGAGGCGATCGATCAGCCGAGGCTGCCCGACGAGGGCTACCACCTGTCCGAAGATCTCGCCGAAAGGACGATGAGCTGGATCGCACAACACAAGTCGCTGGCGCCGCGCAAGCCGTGGCTGGCGTATCTGGCGTTCGGGGCGATGCACGCGCCGCATCACATCTGGCCCGAGTGGGCGGATCGATACAAGGGCCAGTTCGACATGGGCTGGGACGCGTACCGGGAGCAGACGCTGGCCCGGCAGAAGGAGCTGGGGATCGTGCCCGACGCAGCCGAGCTGTCACCGATGCTCGAAGGCGTCCAGGCGTGGGACACCCTGTCGGCTGATGAGCAGCGGCTGTTCGCCCGCATGGCCGAGGTCTATGCCGGCTACATGGAGCACACCGACGCGCAGATCGGCAGGGTCATCGACTTCCTCGAGGAGACGGGCCAGCTCGACAACACGCTGCTGTTCGTGTTCGTCGGCGACAACGGCTCATCCGGTGAAGGCACGCTGAACGGGCTGTTCAACGAGCAGAGCGTCACCATCTTCGGCGAACCACCCGAGACGGTGGAAAAGAACCTTGCCCGGATCGATCAGCTCGGCTTGCCGGGTTCCTACAACCACTACCCGGTCGGCTGGGCGCTCGCCGGGAACACACCGTTCAAGCTGTGCAAGCAGTACACCCACTGGGGCGGCACCCGCAATCCCCTCGTGGTGCACTGGCCCAACGGGATCCAGGCCAAGGGCGAGCTTCGCCACCAGTACCACCACGTCACCGACATCGTCCCGACCATCCTCGAGGCGATCGGCGTCGAAGCACCGACGTTCGTCAACACCGTGCAGCAGTCACCGATTGAGGGCGACTCGATGTTGTACTCGTTCGTCGCCGAACCCGACGGGCCGTCGACGCACACGTTGCAGTATTTCGAGATGCTCGGCAACCGCGGCCTCTACCACGACGGTTGGAAGGTCGTTACCTACCACGGGCGCAAGCCATGGGAGAACGCAGCTGCGTGGGGGTTTGAGGACGATCAGTGGGAGCTGTACCACGTCGCCGAGGACCCGGCCGAGGCCCACGACCTCATGGACGGCCACGACACAGCGAACCTCGACGATCCGATGGTCAAAAAGTGCATCGAGCTGGTCACCATGTGGTGGGCCGAGGCCGGCAAGTACCAGGTGCTCCCACTCGACGACCGGTTCCAGGCCCGCGCCCTCGATCGGGAAGCGCTCTACGCCCTCAATCCCAGGACCACCTGGTACGAAGGCGCGGTGCGCGTCCAACCGTTCGAAGCTCCGCTCACACTCAGCCGCTCATGGTCGATGAACGCCCTCATCGAAGTCCCTGACGGCGGCGCTACCGGGCCGATCGCCGCGATCGGCGGCG
Organism: uncultured Acidimicrobiia bacterium; assembly: GCA_963774125.1. GTDB lineage: Bacteria > Actinomycetota > Acidimicrobiia > Acidimicrobiales > Ilumatobacteraceae > JALZMG01. The sequence continues at coordinate 1,154,397 of CAVZDR010000003.1, read as the reverse complement.
ACTCATCTGGCTGGAGCTTGTACCTCAACGACGGTGTACCGACGTTCTGTTACAACTTTCCCGGCCCCGTCTACACCTACATCCGCGGCACCGACGTCCTCACACCGGGTCGTCACGAGATCGGGTTCACGTTCGACAAGACCGGACCCGAACCCCTCGGCGCAGGCGGCACCGGCACCCTCACCGTCGAGGGAGCACGAGTCGCCCAAGGCCAAATCGAACGCACCGCCACCGTCGGCTACTCCATGGACGAGACCTTCGACATCGGCTGGGACAAAGGCTCACCCGTCTCCGAGGAGTACGGCCCCATCGCACACTTCACGGGCAAGATCATCCGCGTCGAATTCGACAGCCAACCCGACCTCCACCCCGACCACGACGACCACCACGCCGCCGGCACAGCAACCCACGCACTACTCCGCCAATAGTCGGGAGATTCCGGCGACAACACCCGGCCACCGCGTCACCAACTCTGGCTCGGTGGCGCCGCCGACCGATCGGCGACCGCCCGACTGCTTGCTTTCGTGAGCACCCGTCACACCCTGACTCGGCGTTCCGCGCTGACTTGGACGGGTGCGGCGCCGGCGGCCCACATGGGCGGTTGTCGCGCCATACCTGCCGATCCGTCGCACCAGACGTCAGCCGTGACTGGTGTCAACGACGCAGAAGCGGTTGCCTTCTGTGTCAGCCAATACCACGAAGTCAACATCGCTGGAGTAGTCCCAGACCACGCGCGTCGCACCAACCGCCACAAGCCTGTCGATCTCGGACGACTGCTCGGGAGCGCTGTCGACCACGAGATCGAGATGGACCCGCGGCCGCTCCTGGACCGGCGTGACCGATCGATGCACAGCGATCCGTGTTCCGACGCGGTCGGGCGGAACGAGGATGGTGAAACCGTCGCTGGAACCCGGGAACCTAACGACCTCGTAGCCCAACACCTCCGCCCAGAAGGAGGCTGCACGATCCACATCATCGGCACCCAACACGACCGTCCCGAGGCGGAGCACGACGAGAGCCTCGCGCCGCTGTGCGTCAGGCCTCGATCTCGTTTCCCCGGCCTGGCCCATAGCCGATTGATGGCCACCCTCGATCGGAGCGCAGAACTGCCGATCGGCGGACGTCGACGCGACCGGCGCCGCGCCGCGTCGCGTCATATCGACGCTCAATAGTCCCTCCCGTCGTCTCTGCCGGCCCGGTCGGTCTCGGTCCTTACGCCCTCCCCGATGACACCTGCATCGATAACGCGGTCGGAGCGGAGCGGACTCTACGGAATGCACGGAGCGGACGGAAGAACGCACGGACTGGGCGGAGCGCACGGGACGTACGAACGGTTCCCATCACCTTGCCAAGGTGAGGGTCGCGGGTTCGAGTCCCGTCGTCCGCTCCAGGTCAGCGGCCGTTTTCGGTGTCTGCGATCCACGTGTTGGCCATGGTTGGGCCATGGCTTGTCCATGACCTTCCTTCCCTGGTCAGGTGTCCAACGCCAGCCGGCCGTCGGCGACGCCGGACAACGCATGACCGGACGGCGAGAACGGACACCCGCCAGCAGCCGGAGTGACGTCGTCATTCAGACCTGGCCTCCGACACCCGGAGCCGACGATCCGTCAGCCGAGCAGCCTCCAGAGCAGCAGTGCCACGACGAGGCCAGCTGCCGCGGGCAGAAGCCAGCCCACGGGAGACCGTGCTGTTCGAGGACGGGGCAAGCCGACGACGACCCGATCGCACACCGTGCAGCCCGAGATCCATCGCTGTTGCGGCGGCTTCGAGTGGTCCAGCGGCGTGTTACACAAGGCTTGCCCGTCGTCGCCCACTCGATGCGTTCGACCGTCCGTACCGACGTGCACGGTTGGCACCACCACCACTGTACGGACACACGTGAGGCTGTCTCGCTGGCCTCGTCCGCGAGCCTCGTGGAGATCGTGCCGGCGGGCCCGACGCGGGGCGGCGAAACATCCGAAAGCCGTACTCGGACACTGGCGCGACGACTGATCGGGCATGAGGTGCGGGCCAGTCACCGGCAGCGGCAACGGCGACGCCGGTGTGGAACGATCACGGCCATCGATCGGGTTCGTCGCAGGAACCCACCTTGTCGAGAGAGGACGGGCCGTGGCGCGAGCCGGGATCGCAAGGCTGTGGAAGCCGGTCATCAACGTTACGGATCTCGACGCCGGGGAGGCGTTCTGGTCGGCGGTGTCGGGACTGTCGCCAACGGGGAGGCACGGTCAGTTTTCCGTCTTGGACGCCGAAGATGCGGCGGACGGCGATGGCTGGATCCTGCTGCAGCTCGTGCCCACCGGTCAGCTCAGCGTGAACGCAGGCACCCACCTCGACTTCCGCGTGGAGGATGTGGCCGGTGCAGCCGAACAGATCGAGGGGATCGGAGGGGTGATGATCAGGCCGCCGGGGCTGTATGCGCCCGACGGTCAGGCTGTCCTCGAGTGGGCCGTGATGCAGGACCCCTTTGGCAACGAGTTCTGCATCATCCGGTGGCCCCTCGAGTAGAAGTGAGCGAGCCAACGTGGCGACTGGAAGTTGCAGACCAGCACGGCCATGCCTGCTCGTTTCCCACATCGGTGCCGTTCTTCGCTGCCTTGCCCAACCCAGGCAGGCTGCCCACCGAGGCAGGGTCACTTGTCGTTCGGTAACGCCATCCAGCCGGCGTTACCGCATCGCGCCCGGACTCTGCGTCGCGTCATCGCCGCGACCATCGCGATCGATTCCATCGCGCTGGTCTCAACGGCCGCTTCGGACGGGACACCGGTGGTCGCCATCATCCACCCCATGCAGCCCATCGGAAACATCGACTGCTGCCACTGACCACTTTGGCGGGTTGAAATGGTTGGCCAATCGCCGCGGTACGGGTTCGGCGAGGGCAGGGCTTGCGGATGCTTGTGACGCTCCATCGCGCGCCCGCTTCTCCCGGTGTCTTCAGTTGATCTCGGCCGGTTCCCCCGCCGCGTAACGCCGAGCGGCGGCCACCATGGCCGCGACGGTCTCACGCTCCGCTCCGTTACGCGGGGCCGGTACCAGGACCAGGCCCGCACTCAGCCGGACGCCGGCCAGCGGGTGGGCGAGCGCCCAGCCCTTGACCAGAGCGTCGTAGGCCAGATCCGGGGGCAGGCAGAGGTGCAGGCTGCCGTCGGAGTGCAGGTGGGCGAACTCGCTCCCATGCAGGAACGCTCCCGGCGGACCCGCGGCGCCGGGGAGCAGCAGGGAACGGGTGCCGGGCGGGCCGATGATCGCGTCCGCGGGGGTACCGAGGCCGACGATCCGGTCCCAGAGGCCCGGGTCCGGGCTGGACGAGAGCGGCAGCTGAGGGAGCCCAACGGTGGTGTCGGGCGGCTCGCCGGCCCGTTTCGGAAGCCGGCCGAGGCCCGGCCAGTCCGGCTCTGGACCGTCGGGTAGCGGGCTCTCGCCGTGCTGGTGCAGGTGGTCCAGCCGGGCAGCGAGCCAGCTCCCGGCCGCGTCGACCACCGATCCGGCGAGCCGCCCGCCCGGCGCCTGCTCGAGCCGAATCGGTGCGCCCGACCAGCGGCGTAGCCAGTCTCGGGTGGCGGCCAGCAAGGGTTGCGGGGTACGTGGGTCGTCTTCGGCGTAGGCGAGCAACACGGGCATCCCGCGCAGTGCCCCGCGCGGCGGCAGCGGATCGAGGGGCAGCGCCCCGTGCAGTAGCACGGCGCCGGAGAACCTTTCCGGCGCGGCCAGCAGCAGCGACCCGGCCAGGGTGACGCCACCGCGGAAGGCGAGCAGCAGGACTGGCCGGTCGCCCTCGCCGTCCAGCCAGCGAAGCACGAACCGGGTGGCCCCCGCGAGCTCGTCCGGGTCCGGCCGGCCGTCGATCTCGGCGAACCAGCGGAACCCCCGCTCGGCGGGCAGCGGCGCCCGGACGGCCACGTACGCGACCGGGCCGTGCGGCAGCCACGGCGCGATCTCGATCATCGAGTGCTCGCTCGTGCCATTCCCGTGCAGCAGCACGACCAGCGGCACCGCGGGATGGGCGGAGCCCCAGCGGGCGACCATCGGCTCGTCACTCCGGCCGGTCGAGCGCGCGGGGAACACCTCGCGAGGGTAAAGAACGCCGGCCGATCTCGGCCAGCAATCGGCGCCGCCGGCGTCCCGTGCCGTGGCGACACGCCGCGATAGGGCGTCGACCGGCGGACGCACGATCCGTTCGGCGCGGGTGATCGGGCTGAACGACCTCGTGCTCGGGACCCTGCTCGTGAGCTCGATCCGCCACCGATGCATCCGACCACCCGTGTTTGCATGGTCGGGTGCCTGGCTGCTCGCCATCACGGTGGTGAAGGTGACGTCGCTTCGTCTCCTGACGATCGGCAGTCGCGTCAATTCACGCGGCGCCCAGTGGCGGCCGCCGTCAGGAGTGCCTCGATCCCGACCGCAAGACCCGGGACCTCCGCCAACTCGAAGCCCTCGGCCACGCCGCCTGAAGTCCACCACCGTCGGGGCTCACGCCCCGCACCCCCGACCTCACGCGCGACGACGTCACCCATCCACAGGAGATTTTCCGGTCAGGCCCTTCGCTCGCGGGACGTGGACGCCGTACTGGGCGACCCTGCGGTAGAGGGTGGCCCGGCTCATGCCGAGCCGGTCGGCGGCGTCCCTGATCGTGATCTCCGGCCGGGCCAGGGTGCGCACGATCTCGTCGCGCTCCAGCGTCTGCAGCCGTGTCAATCGATGTGACAAGTCGACGAGTACCTCGGGTGGCAGGTCATGGACGTCGACGAAGTCGGTTCGCCGCGCCGCGTCCTTGACCACGCGCACCAGCTGTTCGACGTTGCCGGGCCAGCCGAAGTCGCGCAGCGCGTGCTCGGCGGCCCTGCTGAAGCTCGACGTTGCGGCCACGCCCGCAGTTCGCCGCGTGCCTGGCGATCGACAGCACGTCCTCGGGGCGGTCGCGCAGCGGCGGCACGCCGACGATGGCGTCGATGAGTGGCGCCAGCGGAGCAGGGATGTCCTCGAACCGTTCGGCGGTCACCGCGACCCGGGTCTCCATGGCGGGGTCGGCGCGAGCTCGGACGATGAGGTCGCGCACCTGCTCGGCGACCCATGCCGGGAGGGCGTCGACGTCGCCCACGACGAACGTCGTGCACGGCCTCTGCAACTCGGAGTCGCACAACGACAGCCACGCCTCGACATCCCGCGCCGCGGGGGCAGCGCGGCCACGATGCGCGTCAGTGCCGAGGTGCGGCGGGCAGCCTGCGCCACCAAGGTCGATCGTCCCGAGCCCGGCTCGCCGACGGCCGCGACGACGTGTCCGGCGGTCAGCTCCTCCGCGGCGCGCGACAGCGGGCCCGTCCACGCCGCCGACAACGACTCGACCGTGCCGCAGCCGGGCTCGAGCCGGGGATTCTCGACGCTGAAGACGGCGCCGTGCCCGGTCGGGCGGGGCTGGCGCCCGAGCGACCGGGCCAGCATCAGAGCGGCGGTGTTGCCGGCGGCCGATTGGGCGAGGGCGACCAAGAGGTCGCTGGACGCCCGTGACCATGTGGTCAGGTTGATGCTCCCTTCGAGGCGTCCGGTGAATGGGTCGAGTACAGGTGCGGCGGCGCAGGTGTAGACACAGAGGCTGAGCACGTAGTGCTCCTCGGCTCGTACCAGCGTGGGGGCCCGGTCGGCCAGCGCCAGCCCCAGGCCATTCGTGCCTGCCTGGCGCTCGGAGTACGAGAAGCCTGGGGCAAGGTGCACGTCATCGAGCTGGCGCAGCAAGGTCCGCTCGTCGCACATCCGGCTGAGGACGACGCCGTCGGCGTCGGTGAGCATCAAGCTGATCGGCTCGGCGGCCAGGGTCCGGTGGAGTCCCGTCAGCACCTCCTGGCCGCATTCGAAGAACAGGGAGTCCTGATCGAACGTGCCGGAGAAGACCGGTTCGATCTCCTCCACCGAGACGCCGTACTCCTCGCTCCGGTGCCACGACGACAGCAGGCGTTCGGGGAGCCGTTCGATGGGCGCGACCTCGCTGCCGAACGGGCGGTGTGCTCGCAACGCAGGGTGCAGCTGCGTGCGTGCAGACAGCCCTCGCTCGGCCACGGCCCCAACCCCCTTCGTTGCGCGCCGACCGCTTCGGAGCATAGTGGCCGGCGCGCCCCGGGGTCCGGGGCCCGAGGTGTGAGACGTCCTCCGTCTCACATTGAGACACCGACCCTCTATCTGCGGTCGGCAGGACGTGTCATCGTTCTCGCTGAGAAGTCCGTGACAGTCACGGTGGACATCGGGGGGTCACACGTATGTACACCAAGGACGGCGAGAGCTACTTCGTCGTCGACTCGCACATCCACTACTGGGACGCCAGCCCCGCCAACTGGGTGCCGGGTCAGGAGCAGTACGCCAAGGGCTGGATCGAGTGCTTCCACGCCTACATGGGTCTGGCGCCGGCCGAGACGCACTGGCCGCTCGAGAAGTTCCAGAAGTACTCCGAGGACGACCTGATGGTGGACCTGTTCGAGAACGGCTACGTCGACGTCGGCATCTTCCAACCCACCAGCCTGCGGCAGTGGTACACCGACGGATTCAACACGACCGAGCGCGACGGCGCCCTGGCCGAGAAGCACCCGGGCAAGTTGCTCCTCAACTCGAACTGGGACCCGCGCGACGGGGACGCTGGGCTCGAAGCTCTGGAAGAGCGCGTCGAGCGCTGGCACCCAAAGGGCGTCAAGCTCTACACCGCGGAGTGGATGGGCGACTCGCGGGTGGAAGCTCACCGATCCGGAGGCCTACCGATACCTCGCCAAGTCCGAGGAGCTCGGGATCACGAACATCCACGTGCACAAGGGACCGACCATCTGGCCGCTCGACAAGGACGCCTTCGACGTGTCCGACGTCGACCACGCGGCGACGGACTTCCCGAATCTCAACTTCATCGTCGAGCATGTCGGTCTGCCGCGCATCGAGGACTTCTGCTTCATGGCCACGCAGGAGCCCAACGTGTACGCCGGTCTCGCCGTCGTCATCGGTGGGTTGATGCACGCTCGGCCGCGGTTCTTCGCCAAGGTGATGGGTGAGCTGCTGTTCTGGGTCGGCGAGGACAAGATGACCTTCGGCAGCGACTATGCGATCTGGGAACCGAAGTGGCAGGTCGAGGGCTTCGTCGACTGGGACTATCCGGATGGCGACGAGTACGGCGACTACCCCCGCCTCGGCGTCGACGGGAAGAAGAAGATCCTCGGACTCAATGCGGCGGCGCTGTACGGCATCGAGGTCCCGGCCGAGCTGCAGGTATCCGGCTCCGACGAGCCGGCCGAGCGCGACGACGCAGTGTTGGTCCCGGAGTCAAAGGGCGAGGTCCACGCCTAACCGGTCGACGCAAGGCAGATGACTCGCCATGCTGTACGACGACGTGCTCGCTGCGCTGGCGACCGTGCGCGACCCCGAGCTCGACGAACCGCTCACCGAGCTGGGCTTCGTGTCGGCGTGCGAGGTCGATGCTGCGGGGGGCGTGACGGTCAGGCTCCGGCTCCCGACGTACTTCTGTGCGGCCAACTTCGCCTTCCTGATGGTCGCCGACGCCTACGACGCGGTGAGTGTCGTGCCCGGCGTCCGCCGCACTGAGGTACTCCTCGACGACCACTTCGCGGCCGAGCAGATCAACGCCGGCGTGGCTGCGCGCGCAGGTTTCCGTGACACGTTCGGGGCGTTGGCGGCCGGCGAGCTCGACGATCTGCGCCAGGAGTTCCTGCGCAAGGCGGTGCTCGCCGGCACCGACCGGGTGTGCCGGCCGCTGGCGCGCGGTCGCACGCCCGAGCAGCTCGTCGCCCTCCGCCTCGGCGACGCGCCGGACACGTTCGACCGCGAGCGGCTGCGGGCGCGCCGCGCCGAGCTCGGCCTGCCGGCCGGCGACGACGACCCGCTGCTCGTGGATCCGGTCACCGGTGACCGGATCGATGCCGATGCGCTGTCACCGCACCTCGGACGAGCCAGGCTGACCCGGATCAGCCTGGAGGCCAACGGCGGAATCTGTCGAGGGATGCTGCGCGAGCGCTACGCGACCGCCGGCGTCGGCGAGACCGAGGATCAGCAATGACCGAGCGAGTCTTCGAGCGCGAACCGGCGTGACGGCTCCGAAGGCTCACCTCGTGCCATGAACCATTCATCGATTTGGAGCCATCAAGAGGGGTACCTGATATGACCGCACGGATCAAGGCAACACTGCCGCTGGCCATAGCGATCGGCGTTCTCGCCTTCGCGTGGACGGAGTTCTCGCTCAACTTCACGTTCCACTGGTTCACCGTGGGCGACCTCGGCAACGGTCTCGCGCTGCCGAACAGCTTCCATCTCATCCTGCCGGCCGCGTTCGTGTCGTGGGGCTTCTTCTTCGCCGCCGGCGCCGACAACGCCGCGCTGGTCAAGGTCGTGGTCGCCTCCATCACCGGTGGGCTCGCCGCGCTCGCAACGATGGCGCTGTCGTCGCTGACGGCAGACTTCCCGGACTTCTGGGGGATCGCTCTCTGGGTCGGTGTCTTCGCTCTCGTGCTCGTCCTGCTCAGCGCGACGGGAGACTGGCACTACGTACCAGCGACGTTCGGGGCGTTCGCCGCGGTGTTCTTCTGGTGGATCGCCACCGGTCTCGACTACTGGCTCGAGAACGGAGGCGGCGTCGGCAACAGCTTGGAAGCTCTCGCCGATCCGGCCACCGCCGGTACCGGCGCCTTCGGTGGTGTCCTGTCGACGCCCTACGCATGGGTGTGGTTCAACATCACGGTCACCTTGCTCTGCGGCTGCGTCCTCGGGATCGCGTCCGTCAAACTGGCCGGCCTCATCGGACGGCTGTTCAAGTCCGCTCCCGGGACCGCCGAGGCGGACGTCGAGGTCGCGCGCGGCAGCGTCGACGCACGGGGGGCCACGAGTTGATCTTCATCGCCGCCAAGTTCCGCGTCCGGCCAGCCGACGCCGACGCCTGGCCGGAGATCGTGCGTCCGTTCACCGAGGCGACCCGAGCCGAACCGGGATGCCTCTGGTTCGAGTGGTCGCGCAGCGTCGAGGACCCCGACGAGTACGTCCTCGTCGAAGCGTTCGCCCACGAGGATGCGGGCACTGCGCACGTCATGTCCGCACACTTCCGCGACGCGCAACGGGACCTTCCGCCGCACCTCGCCGAGACCCCGCGAATCGTCAATGCGGTCGTGCCAGGGACGGAGTGGTCGTTGCTCGGCGAACTGGCAGTCGACTCGAGCTGACAACCTCGGCATCGGTGATCTAAACGGTCTCGCGATCGTCGGCGATGCAGGAAGAAATGTGGCGGCGGAGGCCCGGTTGTATCGCGCTGCCCAAGCTCGTTCCTGTTCACGGTCTGAGACAGTGAGATTTCCTGTTCTCATCGGTCTTATGACGATGTTCGATGAAGCTAATGCCACGTGCCAGACGCCTCTTGTATCAGTATTTAGGCTCCTCTAACATAGGACCTGTGCGGGCAACCACTGCCGTCGAGGACTACCTGAAAGGAGTGTTCTCGCTTGCCGTCGCAGGAGGCGTGAGCACCTCGGCGATCGCCAGTGCACTCGAAGTCTCGCCGGCGTCGGCGTCGAGCATGATCCGTCGCCTCCGCGACGCTGGACTGGTCGACTGGGAGCCCGGCGGTCACATCGAGCTCACCGACGACGGGTGGCGCACGGCCCTCGACATCGTGCGCCGGCACCGGCTCGTGGAGACGTTCCTCCACCAGGTGGTCGGCCTCGAGCTGTGGGAGGTCCACGACGAGGCAGAGCGGATGGAACACGTGGTCAGCGATCGCCTCGTCGACCGCATCGACGAGATGCTCGGGCATCCGGAGGTTGACCCGCACGGCCATCCGATCCCCGCCCCCGGCGCAGAGCGATACGTCGAGCCCGACTTGGTCGACTTGAGCGCTGTCGACGTCGGTGTGCGCGCCAGCGTGGCGTGGGTTTCTGATCATGACACGCCAGCGCTCGCCCATTTGGTGCAGCTGGGCCTGCGCCCCGGTGCGGAGGTGGAGGTCGTCGAGAGGGCCGCCTTCGGCGGCCCGACGTGGGTCGAGGTCGATGGCGCCCGCCACGCCCTCGGCGACCAGCTGCTGCACTCGGTCCGCTGCCGCGTCTCCTCCGGGTCTCGATGATCGACGGAACGTTCAGTCGGCGTGCGCTGATCGGTGGAGTCGGCGTGCTCGGCGGCGCGTCCGGGTTCGGGGCGCTCGCGGCCCGGGCCGGGTCCGACGGGTCCGACGGGTCTGACGAGCACAACGGACACGGTGGTCCCGTCCACGCCCACGGCAGCCTGGGCACGGTCGGCACCGTCGACCACGCCCGCAACGGCTTCCACCCGCACGAGGTCCTCACCGACTTCGACGGTGGTGGGGTGTCTCGCGACGCTGAGCGGTCGGACGGTCCGCGAATACCAGTTCGTCGCCGCGGTGAAGGAGATCGAGGTCGCCCCCGGGATCTTCTTCGAAGCGTGGTGCTACAACGGGCGAGTTCCCGGGCCGACGATCCGGGCAACCCAAGGCGACCGCATCCGGGTCGAGCTGCGTCAACGGCTCCCCGCACCCGCACACGATCCACTTCCACGGATTCCATCCGGCCGCGATGGACGGCGTGCCCGGCGCGGGCGAGGCGGCGCCGGGTGAGACGTTCACCTACGACTTCGTTGCCGGTCCATTCGGCACCCACCTGTACCACTGCCACTCGCTCCCGCTGGCCAACCACATCCACCGCGGGCTGTACGGCGCATTCATCGTCGACCCGCCGGGTGGCCGGCCGCCGGCGCGCGAGATGGTGTTCGTCCTGAACGCGTTCGACACCGACTTCGACGGCGAGAACGAGGTGTACGCAGCCAACACCGTCGCCTTCGCTTACTTCGACGAGCCGATCCCGATCGCCGCCGGGGAGCTGCAGCGGGCCCACGTCGTCAACATCACCGAGTTCGACCCGGTCAACTCGTTCCACCTGCACGCCAACTTCTTCCAGCTCTACCGCACGGGAACCGGGCTCGAGCCACACGAGCTGACCGACATCGTCACGATGGGCCAGGCCGAGCGGCACATGATCGAGTTCACGTACGACGAGCCTGGCCGGTTCATGTTCCACGCTCACCAGAGCGAGTTCGTCGAGCTCGGCTGGATGTCGATGTTCGAGGTGAGCTGAGATGGGGCGGACCGCCGAAGTCGTGGAGGTGACCTCCCCCGACGTCGAGCCGGTTCCAGGTGCGCCGAGCCTGGGCCGGCGGTTGGCACTCGCCGCGCTCCCGCTCGCTGCGCTGATCGTCATGTTCGCCGTTTTCCTGGCCAGCGACCCGCTGGACGGTTTTCGATCGGCGCCACCCCGAGCGGCGGCGACGGCGGAGCGGGTCGTCTTCGACGAGGCACCTCCGGCGATACGGCTGAGCGTGCGCAACGCCGGCACCCAGCCGCTGACGGTGAGCCAGATCATCGTCAATGACGGCTACTGGCAGCATTCGATCGGCGATCGCCAGCTCAGCAGGTTCGAGTCGACGGACCTGGAGATCCCGTATCCGTGGGAGGAGGGGGTGCCGGTCGAGCTCGGACTGGTGACGTCCAACGGAGACGTCGTGCGCCTCGACCTCGGCCCGGCGTCGCTCACCCCCACCCCGGACCGCGACACGTGGGCGACCTATGCGTGGGTCGGGTTGTTCGTCGGGCTCGTCCCCGTCGCGGCGGGGCTCTGCGCGTTCCCGCTCCTCACCAGTGCCCGCAGGCGCGTGCTCGATTTCGCTCTCGCCCTCGCGCTTGGACTGCTCGCGTTCCTGCTCGTCGACACCGTGCTCGAGGGATGGGACCTGGCGACCGCGGCCCGCGAGCCCTTCCAGGGACAGGAGGTCTTCATCCTCGCTGCCGTCGTCACGGCAATCCTGCTGACAATGGTGTCGGCGAGGGGGACGTCGGCGAGCACGCGCCATGCCGCCTTGCCCGTCGCCGTAGCAATCGGGATCCACAACTTTGGCGAGGGGATCGCCGTCGGCGCGGCCCTGGCGACAGGGCGCACCGATCTCGGGCTGGCCCTGATCGTTGGCTTCGCCGTCCACAATGTGACCGAGGGGATCGCCATCGCCGCGCCGCTCGCCCAGGACGGACCGCCGCGGCTCCCGATCCTTCGCCTGGTGGTCCTGGCCGTGGTCGCGGGTGCGCCCGCCGTCCCCGGGGTTTGGCTCGGGCGGATTCGCCTTCGACCCGACCATCGCCGCGATCGCCTTCGGCGTCGCGACCGGAGCGATCCTCCAGGTGCTCTGGATGATCGGCCGCCCGATGGTGCGTGGCACCAGTGACCGTGTCGTCGCGGCCGGCGTCGGCGCGGGATTCCTGGCGATGTACCTCACCGGACTCCTGATCACGGTATGACGCGATGACGTCGCCAGTGATCGTCGTCAGCGCTCGTGCTGGGCCGATCAACCGCAGGCTCGGTCGCGTCGTGGTCGAAGTCGATCACCGGCTGTGGTCGATCCCGTGGGGGATGACCGTTGAGCTCACGGTCGATTCCGGCCCCCATGAGGTGATCGCCTACCTCGTGCTCGCCGACGCGCCGTCGCCACTCGCTCGGCTCTGCACGGGTGCACGGGCCCGGGTGGAGGTCGCCGACGGCGACCAACGGCGCCTCGAGTACCGGCCGAGCCGCCTGTTCTCCGGCGCCTGGCACGGGCGGCTTCGGCTGGTCGACGCAACGCCCTCTGATCCGGCATCGGCCCCGACGGACTCCACGGGGTGAACCCGAAGCTGCCGACGTAGACGCCGCCCGGCGTCGGGCGCGCCGGGCCGCCGGGTCAGGCACGCAGCACCGCCTTGACCAGGCAGTTTGGCTCCAGTCTCAGGCACGCTTGACCGCGAAGTCGAGGGGCACGCTGGTGCAGCCAGGACGATGCTCATATTGAGACGCACCCCGTCTCACATTGAGACAGCGACCCCCTATCGATCGTCAGCCGGACCTGCCATCCTCGCGTCAGGGGTTCTGTAACAAGTCCACGTGGAGATCGGGGGACAACACGCATGTACGCCACGTTCGGCGACAGCTACCTCATCGTCGATCCGAACAGCTGCGATTAGCCCGCTCCCAGTGCTTGCCCGAGGATCCGCCGAGACGTCCAATGGGGGGGAGACGTTCAACCCATGGAGCGTCGTGAACTTGGTCTTTGATCACCTGGTCGCCAACGGGCTACACCCGGTCCTCGGCGAGACCGGTGATCCCTCGGGCCCAGCTACCGACCTCTTGCGCGCATTGGGCGTGGAGCCGGGCCCCGAGCGGCCCGCCCATACGCACATTGATGTCAGCGAGCAACTGGCCGAGCTGCGAGTCACGATGCTCGGCGACCGACCGCCAGACGACGCCGGCGCTGACCTCGGGATCGGCGAGGCGCCAGACGATGCAACACAGAACCCCGCAACACAGAACCCCAAACGGTCCTTGGACCCATCAACAAAGGACGGTGAGCAATGAGTCGCCAGAGTGTCGCAAGGGCACATCAGAAGATCCAGGAGCTGTCCTGGGAACCGATGTATCACACGCCTTACCAGAAGTACGGCACTGACTACACCTTCCAGAAGGCGCAGAAGCGGGATCCGCTCAAGCAGGTCCTGCGTTCCTACTTCCCCATGCAGGAGGAGAAGGACCACCGCGTCTACGGCGCATCGGACGGTGCGATCCGCGGCAACATGTTCCGCCAGGTGCAGGAGCGCTGGCTGGAGTGGCAAAAGCTGTTCCTCTCGATCATCCCGCTGCCGGAGATCTCTGCGGCCCGGTCGATGCCGATGCTGTTCCACACGGTGCCCAACCCTGAGCTGCACAACGGTCAGGCGATCCAGATGATCGACGAGGTTCGCCACTCCACGATCCAGCAGAACCTCAAGCGCCTGTACATGAACAACTACATCGACCCTGCGGGCTTCAACAACTCGCTGCGCAACTTCCACAACGACTACTGCGGCACGATCGGCCGGCAGTTCGCCGAGGGCTTCATCACCGGCGACGCGATCACGGCCGCCAGCATCTACCTCACGATCGTGGCCGAGACCGCCTTCACCAACACGCTGTTCGTGGCCATGCCGGCGGAGGCGGCAGCCAATGGCGACTACCTGCTGCCCACGGTCTTCCATTCGGTGCAGTCCGACGAGTCGCGCCACATCAGCAACGGGTACGCCACCCTGCTCATGGCGCTCTCCGACGAGGGCAACCACCAGTTGCTCGAGCGTGACCTGCGCTACGCGTGGTGGAACAACCACCGGGTCGTGGACGCCGCCATCGGCACGTTCATCGAGTACGGCACCAAGGACCGCCGCAAGGAGCGCGAGAGCTACGCCGAGATGTGGCGCCGCTGGATCTACGACGACTACTACCGCAGCTACCTGGTGCCGCTCGAGAAGTACGGCCTCGTCATCCCGCACGACCTCATCGAGGAGTCGTGGAACCAGATCTGGAACAAGGGCTACGTCCACGAGGTCGCCCAGTTCTTCGCCACCGGCTGGCTTGCCAACTACTGGCGGATCGACGGGATGACCGACGAGGACTTCGAGTGGTTCGAGTTCAAGTACCCGGGCTGGTACGACAAGTACGGCAAGTGGTGGGAGAACTACAACCGCCTGTCAATGCCCAATGGGCACAACCCGATCGTCGCCGAGAACGTCGACTACGTCTATCCGCACCGCTGCTGGGTCTGCATGGTGCCCTGCCTGGTCCGTGAGGACATGGTCATGGACAAGGTCGACGGCCAGTGGCGCACGTATTGCCACGAGGTCTGCGCCTGGACCGACAAGACCGCGTTCCGCCCGACCTTCATGGGGCGCGAGACGCCGAACATGGGCCAGCTCACGGGCAGGCGCGAATGGGAGACGCTGTACCACGGCTGGAACTGGGCAGATGTGGTCTCCGACATGGGCTTCGTCCGCGACGACGGCAAGACCATGACGGCGCAGCCGCATCTCAACCTCGATCCCAAGAAGATGTGGACCCTGGACCACATGCGGCGGATGGGCAACCTGCAAAGCCCCAACGTGCTGCTCAACGAGATGTCCGACGACGAGCGCAAGGCCTTCGCCGCCGACTACGTCCGCCAAGGGCCTGCCGGGCGCCCGGCACCAGCCGAGGCCTGATCAGCCTGATCAGTGGGGGCCGGCTCGGTCGCGAGCCGGCCCTCGCATTCACCGCGAAGCGCCTGCGAGAGGGTTATGGCTGACGGCAAGCACGTCGTCCGGTTCGAGCCGGTCGGCATCAAAATCGAGGTCGACGAAGACCAGACGATTCTGCGTGCCGCGTTCGAGCAGGGCGTTCTGCTGCCTCACGGCTGCAAGGAGGGGCAGTGCGCCTCCTGCAAGTCCTTCGTGCTCGAGGGCGAAGACATCGAGCTCGACAAGTACTCGACCTTCGCGCTGCCGGACTTCGAGAAGGAGGAAGGCTTCACGCTGCTCTGCCGGGCCCATGCCTTCGAGGATCTGACGATCGAGCTGCTGCACTACGACGAGGAGCTGATCCGATCCGGGTTGCCGATTCAGTCGGCCGTCGCGGAAGTGGTTTCCAACGAACGTGTCACCCACGACATGCGTCATCTCGTCATCCGCTTGATCGAGCCGCAAGAGATCAAGTTCTTCCCAGGGCAGTACCTGGACTTCGCGATTCCCGACACCGACGAGAGCCGGTCGTTCTCGATGGCCAACACCTCCAGCCGGGACGGCCGGCTCGAGTTCGTCATCAAGATCTATCCCGACGGACTGTTCTCCCACTTCCTGGACACGCAGGTCAATCAAGGCGACCGCTTGGAGGTCAACGGCCCGTACGGGGTGTTCACCCTCCGCGAAAGTCAGGACAGCGATCTGATGTTCATCGGCGGCGGCGCCGGCATGGCCCCCATCTTGTCCCTCTTGCGCTCGATGGCAGAGCGCGGGATCACCAGGCGAGCGACGTACTACTACGGTGCCCGCCGCCGCCGCGACCTGTGCTTCGAGGAGGAACTGCGGGCGCTGGAGGGCTCGTTGTCAAACTTCCGCTATATCCCCGCGCTGTCGGAGCCCGACGACGACGACGACTGGGACGGCGAGGTCGGGCTGATCACCGACGTCGTCGCACGGCACGAGTCCGACTTGAGCAGAGCCGACGGCTACGTCTGCGGCCCGCCCCCGATGGTGGATGCGGCGATTGCCGCACTCACCCGCCTCGGGGTACCCGAGCAGCGCATCTACTACGACAAGTTCACGACGACCGGCGAGGCCGGGCCGTGACCTGCCGCGAACAGCGGCCTGACCCAAAGGCGACGGAAGGGGCAACACTGAATGTCTGATGTCACACAACGCAGCGTGCCGAAGGTGCAGTTCACCGACGCGGAGGCGGGCGCCAAGGAGTTCCCAGATTCCAACGCACGACGGTTCAACTACTTCGAACCGGCCAAGCGTAAGCAGACCCACTACGAAGACGTCACGGTCGAGGTCCAGCCGGATCCCCGGCACTACCTCAGCCAGGGATGGATCTACGGATTCGCCAACGGCGAGGTGGGCTATCCGCTGACGTGGACCAAGCTCAAGGCCTGGGGTCAGGACAAGCCCGAGCCCGAGCGCGGCCCTGGATCAGGCGGCTTGCCCAAGGACTTCTCCTGGCCTGCACACGGCTGGCACGAGTTCCGCGACCCGAACGAAGAGTGGGAGATGACGCTGTACCGCTACGGTGCCAACGTCGTGCGGCAGGTCAACGCCAACATCGATGTGGCCCGCCAGGCCAAGGCCTTTGATCAGTGGAGCCCGAACTGGGTCAGATTCGTCGAGCACCACGTCGGCGCCTGGATGCACATCGAGCACATCCTCGGGCTCTACGTGTTCAGCCACGCCAATCGCTCCGGCCCGACCAACATGCACAACACGGCGATCGTCGTCAACGGCATGCACAAGATCCGCTTCGCCCAGGACCTCGCGTTGTACAACCTCACGCTCAGTGAGGAGATCGAGGCCTTCGACGGCACGGCGCACGTGGAGACGTGGAATTCCGACCCGGCGTGGCAGGGCGTCCGCAAGCTGGTCGAGGCGCTGACCGCCATCGAGGACGACTGGGGCGAGACGATGTTCGCGGCCAACGTCGTGTTCGAACCGCTGGTCGGCGAGATGTTCCGCAGCAACCTCGTGCAACAGGCGGCGGCCGGCAACGGCGACTTCGTGACACCGACGGTCATCGGTGGCGGGGAGTATGACTACGGTCTGCGCGACCTGCGCATGACCATCGCGATGTTCGAGCCACGGGCCAGCGACAAGGAGTTCGCCGCGCACAACAAGGAGGTCATGCAGGGCTGGCTCTCGAAGTGGGTCCCGCAGGCCCTCGAAGCCGTGCGCGGGATGCAACCGCTGTGGTCCCAGCCCGACTTCAAGCCGCCGAGGTTCGAGGACGGTCTCGACCGGGCCAAGAACCGCTTCAGCGGGATCGTGTCCGAGCTTGGTTTGCAGATACCCCAGGAGCTTGCCCAGTGACCACCTTCAAGACCGCCGAGAGTCCGTTCAAGTCCGACAACACCGCCTCGAACATGTGCGGTTTCACACTGATGAACAACCAGGTCGGGGCGCTCATCGCACAGGTGATGGGGACCAAGGACAACGTCACCGTCATGCCCCTCCCGTCGATGATCAGGGTGGACGCCGTGAATCGAATGGACGTCGTCTACTCGGAGCTGGACGACGCCGCCGGGGAGGAGGAGGGCTGGTTCAGCGCGGCCGAGTTCGAGGAGAACATGTCGACCCACTACGGGCGCATGATCCACGAGGACGACCGGACCATCATGTTCGCCAACCCGGAGGACGCGGCCGAGTTCATCGACTTCGACCTGAAGGCGACGACGTAGCGCTCGCACTGAGCTCTTCCGTCGGACTGCCGGCCTGCGATCTGCGGGCCGGCGGTTCGAGGTCCATGGTCGGACAGACGCCGGCGGCGCGGCGGTAGCCCCGGACGGGCTGCCCTGCACTTGCAGCGCGAGTCAACGCCATGTCTGAGCCTGCCCGCGACCCGGTACGGGGAGGGCACGGCCACCGACGCACAGGCGGGCACAAGTATCGACCGCAAAGGAGCACGCCATGAAGGCAGTCCGCTTGCACAGCTACCACAAGCCACCCCTGGTCGACGAGGTCGCGGAGCCGACCATCTCCGGACCGCTCGACGTCATCGTGAAGATCGGCGGAGCCGGCGTCTGTCGTACCGACCTGCACATCATCGAGGGCCAGTGGGCGGACGCGATGACCCCTGACCTGCCGTACACCATCGGCCACGAGAACGCCGGATGGGTGCAGGAGGTCGGCGCGGGTGTGACGCACGTCGCGGTCGGGGACACCGTGATCCTGCATCCGCTGGCCACGTGCGGCCAGTGCCTGCCCTGCCGCCGCGGCAAGGACATGCAATGCGTCGACGCGTACTTCCCCGGCCTGTCGAACAACGACGGGGGCATGGCGGAGTACCTGCGCACCAGCGTCAGGTCCTGCGTCAAGCTCAACCCCGACACCAGGCCGCAGGACGTCGCGGCGCTCGCCGACGCGGGCATCACGGCGTACCACGCCGTGCGCAAGGCGATCCCCCTGCTCTACCCCGGCACCGCGGCCGTCGTACAAGGCGCGGGCGGCCTTGGCCACATCGGAATCCAGTGCCTGGCCGCCCTGACGGCCACGAGGATCATCGTGGTCGACAGGAATCCCGAGGCGCTCGCGCTGGCCAAGGAGATCGGAGCCGACGAGACCGTCGTCGCCGACGGCAACCAGATCGAGGCGGTCAAGGACCTCACCGGCGGCGAGGGCGCGCGGGTCGTGTTCGACTTCGTCGCCGAAGGAGGTGCGGAGCACGACGCCTGGGCGATGACCGGGCCGGACGGCTCGCAGTTCGTCATCGGCTACGGTGGCGAGTTTGCTGCGCCAACGTTGGACTTCGTGGCCGGCGAGAAGAACATCATCGGCAACATCGTCGGCACGTACAGCGACCTCGCCGAGCTGATGGTGCTCGCCCAGGCGGGCAAGGTCAAGCTGCACACCAAGACCTACCCCTTGGACTCGGTGGTCGAGGCCCTGGACGATCTCGACAACGGACGGGTCCGGGGGCGGGCGATCCTCGTCCCGTAATCATTCTCAGACCACCCACGAACCGAGGGGGAGTACACGATGGCGAAGGAACTGCGATTTGGCGAGGAGGCCCGCGCCTTGCTCCTGGCCGGGGTCAACCAGCTCGCGGAAGTGGTGAAGTCCACGCTCGGGCCCAAGGGCCGCAACGTCATCTTGGAGAAGATCACCGGGTCGCCGGTGGTCACGAACGACGGTGTGACGATCGCGCGGGAGATCCATCTCAAAGACCAGTTCGAGAACATGGGCGCCCAGCTCGTCAAGGAAGCGGCGATCAAGACCAACGACATCGTCGGCGACGGGACCACGACCGCCACCGTGCTGGCCGAGGCCATCATCCGTGAGGGCATGAAGGCCATCGCGACCGGTGGCAACCCCGTCCTGATCAAGCGCGGCATCGACATCGCTGTCGCCCGCGTGGTCGAGCACCTGCAGAACGTCGCGCACCCGGTGGTGACCGAGCACGACTTCGCCCGGGTGGCGGCGATCTCCGCCAACGACGACGACGCCGTGGGAGCGGTGATCGCCCGGGCGCTGCACACCGTCGGCGATGCCGGCATCGTCACCGTGACGGAGTCCGCGCTGCACGGGATGGACGTCGACTTCGTCGAGGGCTTCCAGTGGGACAACGGCTATGTCTCGCCGTACATGGTGACCAACCCGGCCAGCCTCGAGGCGATTGTCAACGACCCCTACATCCTGCTCTGCAGCGAGAAGATCACCAAGGTGCAACAGCTCATGCCGCTGATCGACCAGGTCATGCGCAACCCACGACCACTGGTCATCGTGGCCGAGAACGTCGAGGGCACGGCGTTGAGCATGCTGGTGCACAACCACGTGAACGGCATCTTCTGCTGCGTGGCGGTGCGGGCCCCTGGCTTCGGCGACCGTCGGCTGCGCAAGCTCGAGGACATCGCCACGATGACCGGTGGCGAGGTGTACAGCAAGCACTCCGGCTTCACGCTGGAGACGATGCAGGCCAGCCAGCTCGGCCGGGCATCCCAGGTGCGGGTCAACGCCGAACGCACGGCGATCATCGGCGGGGCGGGCTCGACGGAGGCCATCGAGTTCCGGCTCACACAGATGCGCGCCGAGCGCGACGCGCGACCTACGGGGTCGACGAGGACGTCCTCAACGAGCGGATCGGGTCGCTGTCGGGCAAGGTCGCCGTGATCAGCGTCGGCGCCCCGACCAACGCCGAGCTTGCCGAGCTGCAGCACCGGGTGGAGGACGCCCTGTCCGCCACGCGCCGCCATGGCGGAGGGCATCGTGGCTGGGGGTGGAGCCGCCCTCCTCCACGCCGAGCCGGCATTGGCCGATCTTGACGTCAAGGACGACTATGCCGTCGGGCGTGGGATCGTCGCCGCTCGCTGACAGAGCCCGCGTTCCTGATCGCCACCAACGCCGGGCTACTCCGGAGCAGGAGGTCGTCGAGCCGGACCACCCAGCTCGGGGTCGACGAGGGCTTCGACGCGCTCGAGGGCCGCTTCGGGAACATGATCGACATGGGCATCATCGACCCGCTCGCGTGGCCGGGCGGCGCTGCAAAACGGTGCGTCGGTCGCCGGCCTGCTGCTCACGACCAACTCCCTGGTCGCCGAGGAGAAGACCCCATGGGGCGGCAGCGCTGCGCTCATGACGGAGTTCGGATCCCTGGACGAGGGCATCCCGCAGCCCTCTCCCGACGCCAGCACGCCGCAGTCGCTGGGCCTCGGGTCCGTCGGTCGGTTGACCCTGCAAGCTCCAGTACCCGCACGTCGGCCGCTCCGCTGAGCCAGCACGGCGGCGCTCACGGCGCGCCGATCTCCCCGCGCATGAAGGGGGTGGACCTGGCAGAACTCTGCAGCACCTTGACCCACACGTGCGGAAGCGAATTCGACTACACGACCGAGCACGTCAGCTACGTCGTCGCCGGACGCCTCCGCGTTACCGACGCGGGCGGTAGCGAAGGGGAGGTCAGGCCGGACGACGTGCCGGACTTCACCGCCTGGTGGTCAGCGACAAGCCTGCGGTCTTCGTCGAGTTCCAGGCACGGCCAATTGCGCCAAGCCTGGCTGATGGCGGCCGAGCTCGGCCTTTCTGTCGCCGTCGGGCCCCGTCACGTTCGTTGTCGGGATCGGCGTGGAGGCTCGACGACCTGCCCCATTCGGCGGGCTCTACCGTGATGGTGATGGCGCCTGGTTCGTTCCGCGGTGTCCGCACGATTGCTCGGGCGCGAGTCTCAGCTGGCGGTGGCGACGGCTCGACTGGCCGACCTGGATGCCTCTCGGGGCGCGACGCTGCTGCTGACGGGCGAGCCCGGGATCGGTAAGACCCGGCTGGCCGAGGAGGTCGTCGCTCTCGCCCGTGAGCGGGGGTACCGGACCGCGTGGGCGACGGCTGGCAGGGGGAGGGGGCGCCGCCGTTGTGGCCGTGGGTGCAGATCCTTCGCCAGCTGGCCGGTTCGGAGGAGATGCTGAGCCAGTTCGTCGCCGAGTCACCGGCGGCGTCACCGGCGGCGTGCTTCGCACAGTCCGAGGCGATCTGCTGCGGTCGTCCGGGGCGTGGCCTCGACGGCCCGCTCGTCGTGGTGCTCGACGACCTCCAATGGGCCGACTCGGCGTCGATCCGGGTCCTGTGCTTCGTCGCGTCGGCCGTTCGCGGACGCGGGCTGTCTGCTGGTCGGCACGTACCGCCCCGAGGAGCTGGCCGCGAGCATGTCGCCGAGCTGGCGCGCGTCGGCGTGACGCTGGCCGTTCCTCGCCTCTCGGACGAGGCGGCGTGCGGAGTTGTTGCGGTCGGCGGCCGGGCGACCATGTGTCCGCCGCCGCGACCGGACGGTCATCGAGCGCAGCGCCGGCAACCCGCTGTTCGTGTGGGAGTTCGGCCAGCTCATGGCGCAGTCGGGGCGAGTCGACGTCGCGCCCGCGGCCGTGCCGGACGCCGTCGCCGCGGTGATCGAGCGTCGACTGGCACGGCTCTCGGAAGCGGCGGTGGCGACCCTGCGGGCGGGAGCGATCGCGGGGAACCCGTTCTCGGTCGAGACCGTCGCCCGGATCGGCGGAATGACGGTCGCGGAGGCCGCCGACGGCCTGGAGGCGGCGGTCGGCGTGGGCTTGGTGGCTCGCGTCGATCACGGAGCTGACCTCAGCTTCAGCTCACGACCTGGTCCGCGACGTCGTCCTCGAGTGGCATCGATTCGGCGCGTCGGGCGGAGCTGCACCTGCGGGCCGCGGCGGTGTTCGAGGAACGTCTCGCGGTCGATCCCGTCGCTTGCACGCGGTCGTCGCCGACCATCTGGAGCTGGCCGGGCTCGGGCACGCGGAGGCCGCGGCGGCGCACTGGGAGCAGGCCGCGCACGGGGCCCGGCGGGTGCTCGCCTTCGACGAGGCCGCGAGGTGCCTCGCGCCACGCCGGACGCGGTGCGGGCTCTGACCCGATGCGGCGGGCGGCGCTGTTGGTCGAGGAGGGCGAGTGCCTGCTGCTCGCCGGCGACCTCGAGGCGGCGCGGGCGCGGTTCTTGGAGGCGCGAAGCTGGCGCGGCGCATCGACGCGCCGGAAACCATGGCCCGAGCGGTGCTGGGCATGGGAGCGGGACCGGTGGCCTGGGAGGTCCCGATCGCGAGTAACGAACACGCCGCGCTCGTCGCCGACGCACTCGAGCTCCTGCCCGTCGGCGCCGCCGAGCTGCGGTCGATGCTGCTGGCGCGCCTGTCGGTCACGGCCGCCACGCCTGAGACGATGGCGACGGCGCGGCAGCGGGCGACCGACGCCCTCGACCTCGCGCAACAGGTCGGCGACCCGGCGCTGATCGCGCAGGCCCTGGCCGCGGTCAATGACGCCTTCGCCGGGCCGGCGCACACGATGACCCGGCGTGACAACGCCGACACGATCGTCGAGCTCGCGGTTGAGTGCGGTGACCGTGTCCTGGAGTTGCTCGGCTACCGCTTCCGGATCGTGGCCGACCTCGAGGTCGGCGATGTGGCCGCCGTCGACCGAAGCATCGCCGCGTTCACCCGACTCGCCGAGCAGCTCCGCCAGCCGTTGATCAGCTGGTACGTGCCGCTCTTCCAGGGGATGCGGTCCCTGTTGGCGGGAGACGCTCGACACCGCCGACCGCCACCGAGCGCGCGGTCGCCGCTGCCGCGGAGGCAACCGGCAGCCACAACGCCGAGATGCTCGCCGCCACCCTGCGGCTCGCCATCGACGTGGCGCGGGGTCGCCCTACCGATCCGGAAGCGTTCGACGATCTCTTCGACATCGATCCGGCCGAGTGGGCGAGCTACGCCGCCGGCTTGGCGATGATGAAGCTGCATGGCGGCGAACCGGACCGCGCCCGGGAGCTCTTGAAGCTGCATGCCGACAACGACTTCGTCCACCTCGGCGAGGACGGCGAGCAGCTCACGACGCTCGTCATGTTCGGACGTGTGGCCGTCGGCCCTCGACGAACCGGCCGCCGCCGACGGTCTACGACCTGTTGTCGCCGCACGCCGGGTTGTGGGCCGTCGACGGGATCGCTGCGTGCACCTGGGGCCAGTCGACCTCGAGCTCGGCCGGCTCGCGCTCGCGCTCGGCCGACCTCGCGAGGCCCGAGCCCACCTCAACCAGGCCCGGGACAGCGCCGAGCGGGTCGGAGCCCGGCTGTTCGCTCGACGAGGCGACCGCCCTCGTGCGGCAATGCGACGAGCCCGCCGAGCCCGACGACAGTCGGCCGCGCCACGGCCGAGGCGGCCACGGTGTTCCGACGCGACGGCCAGTTCTGGACGCTGTCGTTCCGGGGTCGGACCGTACGGATGAAGGACGCCAAGGGGTTGCACGACCTGGCATGGCTGATCAGCGAGCCCGGCCGGGAGGTCCATGTGCTCGACCTGGCCGGGGCCCGCTCCGATCCCACCGGCCCGACGCGTCACCGGTGTGGGCGACCTGGGAGAGCTGCTCGACGCGCGGGCGCGGGCCGAGTACCGGCGCCGCCTCGCCGAGCTCGAGGACGAGGTGGCCGATGCCGAACGATGCAACGACCTCGCCCGAGCCGAGCAGAGCCGGCGCGGAGCGGGACTTCATCGCGGCCGAACTGGCCGCCGCCCTCGGCCTCGACGGCCGACCCCGCCGCGCCGGTGACCCTGCCGAGCGGGCCCGCAAGGCCGTGACCGCCCGCATCCGGCTGACCATCGGCCGCATCGAACGGGAGCACGCCGACCTCGGGCGCCACCTCGCCAACTCGGTGCGGACCGGCACCACCTGCTCCTACCGGCCCGAGACCCCGATGCTGTGGACCGTGTAGCGACGCCCGATGTGGCATCGCGATACCGATGTAGCGCCTCCAGGGTGACACCACCCACCTGAGGAGCACACCGTGACCGTCACCGACACCACCGAAGTAGACCTCGAGGCACAGATCGGCGCCTACGCCGACCGCCTCTTCGAGACCGGCCTCGCCGCGCTCGAGGCCGTCACCATCGAGCCTCGGCCGCGAACTCGGCCTCTACGAGCACCTGGCGACCGACGGCGGCGTCAACGCCGGCGAGCTGTCCCAGCGCGCCGGCATCGACGCCCGATACGCGCAGGAGTGGCTCGAACAGCAAGCCGCCGCCGGACTCATCGACGTGACCGCACCCGCAGCCGTCGCCGACCAGCGACGCTTCGGGCTCTCCGCCGCCGCCCAGGAATGCCTGCTCCGCCCCGAGAGCCTCGCCTCGGTCGGGCCCGCTGTTCGACCTGCTCCCTGCGATCAACCGCGTCTATCCGGCCGCGCTCGTCCACGCCTACCGCAGCGGCGGCGGCATCCCGTACGCGGACTACGCGCTCCACGACGCCCAGGGCGACTTCAACCGGCCCGCCTACGTGAATCTCCTTGCTTCGCGACTGGCTGACGCAGCTCCCCGGCCTGGTCGACCGCCTCCAGCGACCGGGCGCACGCGCCGCGGAGATCGGTTGCGGCGAAGGCTGGGCCGCGATCTCCTTGGCCCGGGCGTTCCCCGACCTCCGAGTCGACGGCTTCGACAACGACGAGGCATCCATCGCGGCCGCCCGCAAGTACGCCGCCGAGGCCGGGGTGAGCGACTCGGGCCAAGTTCGAAGTCATCGACGTCACCCGCGACCTCCCCGAGCGTCACCGCCGGCTCCTACGACCTTGTCATGGCCCTCGAGATGATCCACGACCTGGCCCGCCCCATCGAAGCACTGACCACGATGCGCCGCCTCGGCAAGCCCGACGCAGTGCACCTGGTGATGGACGAGAAGGTCGCCGAGACCTTCGAAGCGCCCACCGACAACCCCGTCGAGCGGCTCATGTACGCCGCGAGCGTCCTGCACTGCCTGCCCGTCGGCCGGACCGAGACGCCCTCCGCGGCCACCGGAACCGTCATGCGGCCCGCCACCTTCACCGCCTACGCCACCGGCGCGGGCTTCAGCGGGGTCGAGATCGCCCCGATCGAACACGACCTGTTCCGCTTCTACCACCTGCTGCCCTGAACGAATGTCGTCATGTGCAACCTGGGCTGGAAGGAGCGTCGAGGCAGCCCGTCGGCGAAGCAAAGCTCCGCGCTGAGACCGCTGCGACATGAGCACGGCCGTGTCCTGTCGTGCTCAGTGACGATGGCAATGTCATCCCCGAGGGCAAACGACTGGCTGGCCCGGCGCCGCGCCGAAGGAGCCACCATCCGCGTGCTCGCCAACGAACTCGGCGTGGGCCCGGATCGTGTCGCCGCCGCCGTACACGCCGCCGGGCTTCCGCCCGTGCGCCGCAACGGATCACACCCGTCGTTCCCCGAGCTCTACGACGAGGACTGGATTCACGCCGAGCTCGCGACGAAGACCCGCACGCAAGTCGCGGCCGAGCTGGACCACGGTGGCCAAGCACGGCAATCTGACTCCTTGCCCGACGTCAACTGTCGGTTCGACCTCGAGAACTCCCGCCAACCGGCTCGGGTCCGGGTGCACCTATCCAGGAACCTCACTTGCGAGCGATTGTCCTTGTGCGGTCACCAGCTCCTGACAACCGAGTGCCGCCCCGGCACTCGACCTCTGAGGCAGCAACTCGGCGGCGCGGGGCACATGGCCAACACGGGCGGCCGCCAAACGATTGACCCGGCGCGTTGTCATGGCGGCAACGGTCAACGCGCCCTGAGCAGACCTTCCACACCGTCGTTGGCGCGCCGAACCTCGCACGGCGCAATCCTGAGCACGGAGTTTCGCGAGTTGTTCGGATTGCGTTCGAGCCGTGTGAGAGCTTGCGGGCGCACAGTGTTCGGGTGACGAACCATTTCCGCCCACAACCGCCGGATCTTTGCCATCGCCATCGTCGGCGGGGCGCTCGTGCTTGCTGCGTGCGGCAACGACGAGGAGCCGGCGCCGGCCACGGAACCCGCCGGCACCGAGATGACCGACGACACGATGATGTCGGAGGACACGATGATGTCGGAGGACACGATGATGTCGGAGGACACGATGATGGACACGACGGCTGCGCCGTGATTCATCTCTGACGAGATCTACGACCAATGCCGGCGGCCTCCACGCAGAAGACGATTCGGCGTGGTCTGCCCCGCCGGCACGCCCCACGCCAGAACAGCAAGGGCGTCGATCACGGGCCGGTCATGTCGTTCGGAGGCGAAGTCCCGGTTCGGCACGGGGGGCGCTCCAGCGCGTTCGCCGGCCGCGCTCGTCATGACACGCGCACGGTGCGGTTGTGCCATCCGGTCGCCCCGTCCGGGGCCGGTGGCTGACGCTCCTGTGTCTGTATCTCACCCGTCGCCGTCGTGGCACGTACCTGCAGGCGATGCTGGCCGGGTGTGGCGTCCCAGTCGACCCACCACTGCACCCACGTGTTGCCGCTCGCGGTGTCACCGAGCGTGGCCTCGAGCCAAGGCCCGTCGTCGACTTGCACCTCGACACGCGAGACACCGTCGATCGGTGCCCACGCCACGCCGGCGATCGGCTGTGGGCCGGCCGCCAGGTCGGCACCACCACGCGGCACGTCGATGCGCGACTGCGGCTTGATCGGCCCCTCCTTGGACCACCCGCGCGGCACCCAGTAGCCGTCGAAGTCCTCCCACGTCGTCAGCTCGATCTCGCTGAGCCACTTCGTCGCCGACACGTAGCCATAGAGCCCGGCGATGAGCAGCCGGGCGGGGAAGCCGTGGCGAGCCGGCAACGGCTCGCCGTTCATCGCGTACACGACGAGGGCGGTGCGCCCATCCAGGCCCACCTCGGTCGGGAAGCCGGCCGTGAACCCATCAACGGATCGCCCGACGATCTGCGTGGCACCCGCTTGCACGCCGGCCCGCTCGACCACGGCGGCCAGCGGCACGCCGTGCCACACCGCGTTGCCGACGAGGTTTCCACCGACCTCGTTGGACACGCACTGCAGCGTCACGACGTCCTCGACGCTCTCCAACGCGAGCAACTCGTGATAGGTGAGCGTGTAGGGCCGATCGACCATCCCCTTGATCTCGAGCTGCCACGAACCGACGTCGACCTGCGGCGTCGACAACGCCGTGTCGATGCGGTAGAAGTCGGCCGTCGGGGTGATGTACGGCGACAAGCCGGCGACCGTGGGCACCCCGGTCGAGGCGGGCACCCTCGTCGCCGTCGCCGCCCGCGGCAGAACAGTGCGGCGCCGTGCCGCGTCCACCACGTCGGTGGTCCCGACCCGCCGGCCGAGCACCGCGGCGCCGACGGCGCCGACCGCCAGCACCCCAGCAGTGACGACGAACGTGCGGCGGGTTGACCCAGCCCGTGGCGCCGACTGCGTCACCACTGCGGCCCGCCGCGCCAGACGCAGCAGCGCAACCAACGTCGCCACACCGGCGATGACCGCGCAGCACCGAGGCGACGATCGCCGTCGACACCTCGCCCTGCGGGTCCTTGGCGAGCGAGTACATCCCAACGAGACCGAAGGCGACGAATCCCACGACACCCACCCACGGCCGGCGCGCCGAGGCACGTCCGAATACGGCGCCGAGGAGCAACGACACGACCACGATCCCGACAACCAGCGCGGTCTTGTCGTTCGTGCCGAACAGGGCGATCGCGAGATCCTTCAACGACGCCGCGAAACGGTCGATGAACTGGGTGCCGACAGCATTCACCAGCGTCGGCCCGGAGCCGGCAAGACCCGACACGAACTGCCCGACACCCAGCGCCACGCCTGCCGCCACGACGCCACTCAGCGTGGCAGCCCACCGATCCACGGACGGCCGGACGGACGCCGGCGGTGTCACCTGCGGCGTGATCTCGGCCACGTCAACGACGGTACGGCCACCTCGCTCGCATTGGTCGAACGAGACGCGAAACGCTCGCGAAACTCGCCGCGCATCGGCTAACAGCCGGTCCGGTCCGGTCGTACTGTCCTCACCATGGCCGCGCTGCCTGCCCTCGTGCTCGTCGTCGACGACGAGCCGATGGTCCGCGAGGTGGTTGCCGAATACTTACGGCGCGATGGGCTGCGCGTGCACGAGCTCGGTGACGGATCGGGTGCGCTCGACTGGCTGCGGGACCACCGCCCTGACCTCGTCGTGCTCGACATCATGCTGCCGGGCACGGATGGGCTCAGCGTGCTGCGCCGGATCCGCTCCGCCGGCGACATCCCTGTGATCCTCCTGACCGCTCGGACCGAGGAGCTGGATCGCGTGCTCGGACTGGAGCTGGGTGCCGACGATTACGTCGTCAAGCCGTTCTCGCCACGCGAGCTGGCTGCCCGCGTGCGCACCGTCTTGCGTCGGGCCGCGCAGCCGATCGTCGTTGACCACGCCCTCGAGTTCGACAGACTGCGCATCGACCCGCGCACCCGTGAGGTCCATCTCGACGGGCAGCTGGTCACGCTGACGCCGAAGGAGTTCGACCTGCTCTATGCCTTGGCGCAGTCGCCGCGGCAGGTTTTCTCGCGGCGTCAGCTGCTCGGCCGGGTGTGGGACTCGGCGCCCGAGTACCAGGATCCGGCGACGGTCACGGTGCACGTGGGCCGCCTGCGCCAGAAGCTGGAGGTCGATCCGGAGGAGCCGCGCTGGATCACGACAGCGCGCGGCGTCGGTTACCGGTTCGAGCCGTGATGGAAGTTGTCTCGACGGTGCTCGGCGTGCTGGCGCTGACGGCCGCGGCGGTGGGCGGCGGCTACGTGCTGCGTGGCGTGACCCGGCGCACCCGGTCGCTGCGCAACCTTCTGCTCGTCGTCACGTTCGGTTCGCTCGTCATCGGCGCGATCGCTGCCGTCGTGCTCGCTCGCCTCATGCTGCTCGACGCCGGCGGCGTGCGCGCTGCGGTCGGCGTGCTGGCGCTGACCGCGGTGTTCGCCACCGTCCTCGTCCTGGTGACGTCGGCGCCGCTGGCCAGGGATGCACGGCGGCTCGAGGAGACGGTGCGCGGCATCGAGTCCGGGGACCGGTCAGTGCGGACGGGGCTGCAGCGGGCCGACGAGCTGGGACACGTCGGGCGGGCGCTCGATGAGCTGACCGAGCGTCTGGACGCCCTCGAGAGGGAGCGAGCTCAGCTCGACGACGCCCGGCGGGCGATGTTCTCCAACATCGGCCACGATCTGCGGACGCCGCTGGCCGCGCTGCGGGCCGCCGTCGAGGCCCTGGCCGACGGTGTGGCACCGGAGCCTGAGCGCTACCTGCGCGCGATGCGGCGCGACGTGGAGGCGCTGTCGGCTCTCGTCGACGACCTGTTCCTGCTGGCGCGCATCGAGAGCGGCCGGCTGGACCTGCGGCGTGAGCCTCTCGATCTCGCGGAGCTGGCCGACGAGGCCGTCGAGGCGCTGCAGCCGGCCGCTCAGGCGCGAAACGTCACGATCGTTCTCGGGACTGCAGGGCGTGCTCCTGTCGTCGGCAATGCCACCGCCATCGGGCGGGTCATCCGGAACCTTCTGGACAACGCCATCCATCACGCCCCGGTCGGGTCGACGGTCCGCATCGCCGTCGACGACGACTCTGGCCGCCCGAGCGTTCGAGTCCTCGACGACGGGCCCGGCTTCCCGCCCGATTTCTCACCGCACGCCTTCGAACGCTTCGCCCGCGCCGACCCGAGCCGCAGTCGCGCCACCGGGGGCGCCGGTCTCGGGCTGGCGATCGCCCACGGCCTCGTGGAAGCCCACGGTGGCCGGATCTGGATCGAACAACCGCCCGGTGGTCGAGTGGCCTTCGAGCTCCCCGCCGCCGGCTGATCGAAAGGAACCTCGATGACGGAGCGCCTTGATCTCGCGCGCCCCGACGGCTCACGCCGCCGCTGGAAATGGGTCGTGGCGATCGGCACGCCGCTCGTGATCGTCATTGCCATCGGGTTGGCGATCTTCCAGCCGTGGAAGCTGTTCCTTGACAAGACAGTCGACGATGCGGCGCCGCTCGGTGCCACGCCGATCGCCGCCACCGAAGAGCAAGCCACACCCATGGAAGAGCCAGCCGCGCCCCTTACGGAGACGACTGAACCAGTGGCCGAGATGACCGCACCTGCCGAACCGTTGGCCGAGACGACCGTGTCAATGGCCGACACCACGATCCCGGCACCAACCACGGTGCCCCCGACCACCACGCCGCCCGTACCGCTCGCGACCATGTTCGTCTCGCTCGACCACGGCACGTCCGGATCGTTGCCGCTGCTGCAGGATCCCGACGGCCGCGGCCGACGTCGACCTCTCCCGCTATAGCAGCCTCGTCATCTGGTGCGACCGCTTCGACAGCGCCTTCGGCGCAGCGCCACTAGCAGCCTGACCCATCCGAGAGTTGAGCCCCGCCGGAGTGTTCGCCGGGGATGCCCCTCACGAAATTCTCCGACGGTCAGTGTCTCGAACAGCGGGCAAACGCTTCGCATCCCTGCGGTCAGAATGAGGCGGTGGGAGTGGCTGGTGGCGGTGCGCGAATTGCCCGATGGTCCGACGCACCGTTGGTTGGCCGAGACGATCTCGTTCAAGACCTCGTCGACGCGGCCGACGCTGCGGCACAGGCGGAGGGCTCGGTCGTTCTGCTGACGGGTGAGGCGGGCATCGGCAAGACCACCGTGGCACGTGTCCTGAGCAAGGCTGTGCGAGATCGGCTGACCGTCTCGTGGGGCACGTCGATACCAGACCACGGCGCGCCTCCGTTCTGGCCTTGGCAGGCGCTGGTCACGCTTGAGGCACCCAGCATGTCGCATGACGGAGACCAGGCGATTGGGGCGGCGCGCTACGAGCAGCTCACCGCGCTCCGTGATCAAGTCAACGAGGCGGTCCTCGATCGGCCCCGGCTCCACATCATCGAGGACCTTCAGTGGGCCGATGTGGCGTCGGTGCTGCTCCTCGCTCACGTCGGGGCGACGATCGCCGAAACGCCGCTGCTCGTCGTGGCAACACTGCGAACCGGCGAACCGCGAGCCACCCAGCTCGAGGAGGCGATCGAATCCGTGCGCCGCATCTGCGAGGCGCGGAACCTGCTTGCCCTCGATGAATCCGACCTCGCCACGCTGATCCGCGCCGCCGGCATGGAAGCTGACAGGCAGTTCGTCGCCCTCATCCGGACACGCACGGGCGGGAACCCACTCTTGGTGACCGAGCTGCTTCGCGCGATGTCGTCGTCGGGCTCGGCCCAGGAGCGTCTGGCAATGGCGGCGGCCAACGTTCCGGAGCGGGTCACCGACCTCGTGCTGCACCGCCTGGGGCGCCTGCCGCCCGCTGTCTCCGACGCACTTGCGACGGCGGCGGTCTTGGGAATCACGGGAGACATCGCGACGCTCGCCGCAGCGCATCGACTTGCGGTCGAGCCGACGCTCGACATCGTCGACCAGGCACGTGCGGCACATCTGCTCGACGCGGCCCCTCCGGGGCGGTGGCAGTTCCGTCACCAGCTCATCCGCGACGCGGTCTACGCCAGCATGACCGCCAGCGACCGCGTCCACCGACACGCGCTCGTACTCGAGGCGCTCGCCGCCGACCCATCGCGACCGCCTGCTGCGATCGCCCACCACGCGCTGGCCGCGCTGCCCCTCTTCGATGCCGACCGCGCCGTCGCGCTGGCGGCACGCGCCGGCGAGGCCGCGATGGCTCAGTACGCCTACGAAGAAGCGGTCGTGTGGTTCACCCGGGCATTGGAGGCGGCGCCCGGCGACACCTCGCCGCGCTGGCGAGCGGAGCTGTCACTGCTCGTTGGCGAGGCGCACCGCAACATGGGCGACATCGAACCGCGCCCGCCGGGCGTTCGTCGATGCCGCTCAGCTGACCGATGAGCCAGCAATGCTCGCACGGGCAGCGCTCGGCTACGCAGATCCGGGCGCCGATCTCGGCATCGCGTACCGCACCGACGATCCGGTCACGGCACCGCTTCTCGAACGCGCCATCGCCGCACAAGCGACTCAGGACTCGACGGTGACCGTCCAGCTCGAAGCCAGATTGGGCGCCGTGTTGTACTTCTCCGACGAGCCGTCGCGCGCCCAACAGTTGGCAACCTCAGCGCTCGACCGAGCTCGACGACTCGATGACCCCGGCGCCCTCGCCACAGCCACCGCACTGATCCACGACGCCTTCGTCGTCGGCCAGGTCGATCTCGAGACTCAGCTCGCCGAGTCGGCCCGCCTGCTCGGCTGGGCGCAAGCCACAGGATCGGTTGCCACCCTGTTGACCGCTCATCGCGCTCGAGTCTTCGACCTCCTCGCCGCCGGCGACATCGCCGGCATGGACGCCGAGATCCTCGCCTTCCTTCGGCTCGCCGAGCCGCTTCGCACACCGGGCTACCTATGGTGGCCGGCCCTCTGGTCGGCAATGCGGGCGCTGCTCGAAGGCCGCCACGACGTCGCCGAGGAGCGGGCGCTGGCCGCCTTCGAAACCGGCAAGAGGACGTTCCCGTCGCTGTCCTTTTTCAACCTGTCCTTCCAGCTCTTCTTTCTCCGCCGCGAGCAGGGACGGCTCCACGAGATGGAGCAAGCCACTCGCGAATACGCGGCATCGCGCGCCGACATCCCGGCGCTCCGCGTCGCACTCACCTTCCTGCTCGCTGAGCTGGGGCGTCGACGACGAAGCCCGCGCCACCCTCGGGACGTTCGACGAACAGGCACTGCAGCGACTCCACGACCGGAACTGGCCGACGTCGTGGTTCCAGCTCGCCCGGGCCGCCACGATTCTCGCCGACGCGCAGATGGCGGCGACGTTGCTCGAACCACGTCGCCGCCCGACCGAGCAGTGCATCCAGGTCTCGCTCGCCACGGTGTGCCTCGGAGCCGCCGATCTCGCGACTGCCTGGCTGCTGCACACGATCGGCGATGTGAATGGCGCCGATCGTCACTACCGGCTGGCGGAGGACGTCAACGCGCGCATCGGTGCACGCTCCTGGCTCGCTCAGGCTCGCGCTGACCACGCGCGCCTGCTGTTCGAGCGGCATGAGCCCGGAGCTCGCGCGGAAGCCGAGCGGCTCGACGGCCTGGCACAGGCAGCGGCCCGTGAGATCGGCCTGGCAACAGTCGCCGCGAACGGATCGCCGGAAGACGGCTCCGCTGCGCAAACAGCGCCTGCCACGTTCCACCGCGAGGGCACTGTGTGGCAGGTGACGTTCGCCGGTCGTCACACCCAGATCCCGGACTCACGCGGCATGCACGACCTTGCATTCCTCCTTGCCGCGGCAGGGCGAGGCCGTCTCCGTGCTCGAGCTCTCCAACGATGCGGGCTCGGCGGGGCGCGGCGCGCCGGCTCTCGACGAGCGAGCAAGGCGCGAGATCCGGGACCGGCTGCGCCAGCTGGACGACGACGAAGCCGCGGCCGAGGCTGCCGGCGATAGCGAGCGAGCTGCGATCGCCCGCGAGCAACGTCAGGCCCTTGCGGAAGTGGTATCGCGTGACTACGGGCTCGGCGGGCGGCCTCGCCGCGTCGGCGACCCCGTCGAGCGGGCCCGAAAGACCGTCTCCACACGCATCCGCCGCACCATCGCGATGATCGGGCGAGCGCACCCCGAACTGGGCCGCCACCTCGAACGATCGATCGATACCGGCACCTGGTGCGCCTACCGCCCAGCAGAGCCGGCCGACTGGCAGACCTGACGCGTCGCGACGCGACATCGAATGTCGCGCCATCTCCAATGAATGCGGCGCGCCGGGCGCCGCAACGGTCGTGGAGGTTGCCAGATGGCGCTGGACGAAGCCCGCCTCGAGGAGTTCATGAACGCGTTTGCCGGCGACCTCGGCGCGGCGCTGCACGCCTCGACGGTCGTCATCGGAGACAAGCTCGGGCTGTACCGGGCGATGGCGGAGCTCGGGCCAACCGATGCCGCCACGCTCGGGACGAAGACCGGTTTGGATGAACGGCTGGTCCAGGAGTGGCTCAACGCCCAGTACGTCTCGGGGTACTGCCAGCACAGCTCGCAGACGGCGGTGTACTGGCTGAGCCCTGAACAGGCAGCGGTCCTCGCCGATTCGGGCAGCCCCGTCTTCATGGTCGGGGCGATGACGCTGGCCGCGTCGACAGCCAAGGACGAAGAGAAGATCCGCGAGGCCTTCGAGACGGGCAAGGGCCTCGGTTGGCACGAGCACCACCACGACTTGTTCCACGGCACCGAGCGGCTGTTCAAGCCGGGCTACGCCGCGAACCTCGTTTCGCAGTGGATCCCCGCACTCGACGACGTCCCGCAGGTCCTCGCCCACGGTGGCGCGGTCGCCGACCTCGGCTGCGGCCACGGCGCCTCCACGATCCTGCTCGCGGAGGCATACCCGAAGTCGACGATCACGGGCTTCGACTACCACCAGGCCTCGATCGACATCGCCCGCAAGCGAGCCGCCGAGGCCGGTGTCGCCGATCGCGTGCGATTCGAAGTGGCCTCCGCCCAAGACTTCCCGGGGACGGCGTACGACCTCGTGTGCATCTTCGACGCGTTGCACGACATGGGCGACCCAGCCGGCGCCGCACGGCACATCCACGATGCGCTCGCCCCTGACGGGACGTGGCTGATCGTCGAACCGATGGCAGGCGACAGCCTCGAGGACAACGTGAACCCCGTCGGCCGCATCTTCTACTCGGCGTCGACGTTCATCTGCACTCCGGGCGCGCAGTCACAGCTCGGCGGGTACGCGCTGGGCGCACAGGTGCCGGACGCGACCTGGGCAGCGATGGCGGCCGACGCAGGTTTCACCCGGTTCCGGCGCGCCACCGAGACCCCGTTCAACCGAATCTTCGAGGCCCGTCCCTAGGGCCGAGACAACCAACAAGGAGCACACAGTCATGGCAGCACTCGAGATCAACAACTTCTCCGCACCCGACGAGGTCCGCCGGCCCGATCCGCATGCCACGGTCGAGGTCGTGAACATCGCGGGTGGTGAGATCGGCCGTTACACCTTCCAGCCAGGATGGAGGTGGTCCGAGCACATCAAGCCGGTGGTCGGCGGGGACTCGTGTCAGACCAACCACGTCGGCTACCTCGTGTCAGGGAAGATGGGCATCTCGACCGACGACGGCACGACCGGGGAGGTCAATCCCGGCTGCGTTTACCACATCGCCCCCGGCCACGACGGCTGGGTCATCGGCGACGAGCCCGTCGTCGTCGTCGAATTCCAAGGCGCCGCGACCTACGCCAAGGCCTGACGCCGCCGCCCGTCCGCGCAGCACGTGTAGCTCGTCGGCGGGCGGTCAAGCGTGGTCGTGTCACCCGCCGGCTGCCCGGCGAGCCGCTCGATCAATACGCGACTCGCAGAGTTCGTCGATTGTTTGACGCGTTCAGCAATGGCGTGCGGAGCCGAGCGGACTCTACGGAATGCACGGAGCGGACGGAAGAACGCACGGAGTGGACGGAGCGCACGGAGCGTGTGGACGGTTCCCATCACCTTGCCAAAGGTGAGGATCGCGGGTTCGAGTCCCGTCGTCCGCTCCAGTCGAATGTCCTGCTCAGGCCGCGTTTCTGGGTCGCGCATTCAGATGGATACCCCTGAACCGAACTCGCGAGCGGGCACCATGACCGCCGTCGGGTATGGCGGGGCCGGGCGCTGCTACGTTGGCCGCGGCCATGGCAAGAGGGTGGTCATGTTCCGGGTGATTGTTGAGCCCGACACGTGCGAGAGCAATGCCTTCTGCCTCGGGTTCGCGCCCGACGTGTTCGTGCTGGACGATGACGCCCCACCGGTGCGCGTCGTTCCCGACATCGTGGGCGAGGATCGCCGCAGCGCGGTGGAACAGGCCGTGGCGAACTGTCCCAAGCAGGCCATTCGGCTCGAGGAACTCGAAGACTGAGGAAGCATCGTGGCTGAATCCCCGGCCGTAGACACGGTTGACTACGACCCGACGTCCCCGGAGGTGCTCGCCGATCCCTTACCGGTCTACGGGGAGCTGCGGGCCCGTTGTCCGGTGCACCGCTTCGACGGCCTCGAGCACCCGCTTTACACGTTGTCGCGCCGTGACGACGTGCACGCCATGCTTCTTGACACGGATCTGTGGTCCAACCGATTCGGACCGGGGATCTCCTACAGTGAGCAGAATCCCGGCAGCCTGCAGCGCTACGACCCACCCGAGCACACGCGCCGCCGCCGGTTTCTCCGCGAGCCCTTCCTGCCCAAGTCCGTCGAGCGCAACGAGCCCGCCGTCGCCGACTTGGCCTCGTCGCTGATTGACGGGTTCGAGGGGCGCGGGCGCGCCGAGCTCCACGACGACTACGCGTCACCTCTGCCCGTCACGGCGTTCACGCGTCTACTCGGGCTGCCCCTCGAGGACCGTCCGCAGTTCAAGCACTGGGCCGAGCAGCTGACCCTCGGAATGACGTATCCCGATCGCGCCACGGATGACTGGACGAACCTACGCACCTACACCATGCAGAAGGTGCGTGAGCGCCGCGATGCGGTCGCCGCCGCGGACCTCGGTCCTGACGAAGACCCGGTCGGCACGGTGGTGCCCGAGGGCCTGCTCTCGCACCTCACGTCTCATCGGCTGGATGACGGCAGCTTTGCCACTGACGAAGAGGTCACCGGGCTGGTGGCGATGATGCTGGTGGCGGGCCACGAGACCACTACGTCACTGATCACCAACGCCGTGTGGCGCCTGCTCGAAGATCGCCGCCGCTGGGAGCGGCTTGTGGCCGAGCCTGCGCTTGTACCGAACGCCATCGAAGAGAGCCTGCGCTTCGATCCCCCCGTGCTCGGGGACTGCCGCACCAACAACGAGCCCGTCACCATTCACGGCGTCGAGATCGCCGCCAACTCAAAGGTCATGCATCTGCTCAGCTCGGCCAATCGCGACGGTGATCCCACGGAGAGCCCGAACGAGTTCCGCCTCGATCGTCCGCTGCTTGAGAACCGCAAGCACTACACGTTCGGGTGGGGAGCCCATTTCTGCCTCGGCGCGCATCTGGCGCGCATGACCGGTCGCACCGCACTGCGTCTGCTGATCGAGCGGCTGCCGAGTCTGCGCCTGGCTGGCCCGCCGGAGCGGCTGTCGGCCCCGTTCCTGTGGGGCCGAAGCTCCCTGCCGGTCGCGTGGGATTAGTCAATGCGGCGAACCGAACGACGCTGTGGACGCGTCCGACGTCAGCCGAGGATCACCTCCATGGCCCGGCCCCTCCCCAACAGGCGCCCAAGGTGTCGCACGCCGCCAGCTCCAGCATGTTCTGGTTGACGTGGAAGCCCGCCGAACTGTCGGTACTTGCCCAGCTCCGTCATGCGCCGGTAACCGAACGGGCTGGCCGATGCTCGATGCAGGCGACTCGGCGGTAGCGGACACAGCGGCGCGCTCGTGACGGGCGCGGATGTCGGGTCCTGCCGGCCGCACGTTCTGTGCGCCGTCGGAGCCATCAGCCGATCCCGTCGCGGAGGCGGATCACCTCCTGCACGAGCTCGTCGTGCGACAGCGAGGCGACGTCGTCATCGGCGGGCGTCACGCCCCGGAGTCTGTCCGGGCGCTGCCGGCAGCCGAGCAGCCGTTTCAGCACCGCTTCAGCGAGTCGCGGGACGATTGCGCGATGCGCGCGTCTCTCAGTTCATCGGCCATCGGTGCAACCGGGGTGCTGGCGTTGGTCGCCGCGGCGTGCGGCGACGACGGCTCCGACGATTCGTCGGCGACGACCACGACGCCTCCGGCGTCCAATGCGCCCGCGGTCATCGCGCCGACGACGGGACCGGCGGGGCTCAAGGAGATCGACCCGGCCGCCTTCCAGGCCCTTGTCGACAGGACCATGGAGGACATGCTCGTCCCGGGTGCCGTGGCGCTGCTGCGCACACCGCAAGGTGACGTCGTCGCCTCCTACGGCACGACGGAGCTCGGTGCGGAGACGCCGCCCGATGCCGACACCCACTTCCGGATCGCCTCGATCACCAAGACGATGACATCCGCCGTGATCCTGCTGCTGGCCGAGGAGGGCAAGCTGGCACTCGACGATCCGGTGTCGAAGTACGTGCCCGAGGTCCCCAACGGCGACAACATCACCATCGCCCAGCTGCTGGAGATGCGCAGCGGCCTCTACAGCTACATCGATGCCCCGGCGATCTCGGAGGCCATGGACAACGACCCGGGCAAGGTGTGGACACCGCAGGAATTGCTGGACATCGCCTTCGCCCAGCCGGCGATGTTCGCGCCCGGCGCCGACTACTACTACAGCAACACCAACTACGTGCTGCTCGGTCTGATCATCGAGGAACTCGACGGCCGGCCCTTGGCCGAGTCCTACGAACAGCGGCTGTGGGAGCCGCTCGGCATGACGAACACGACGCTCCCCGCGGCGGAGTCGAGCGCGATCCCAGATCCATACTCCCACGGCTATCTGTACGGCGGCGCTTCGCACGTGATGATGGAGACCCCGTACACCCCCGAGGAGGCCGCGGAGGCGAAGGCCGGGACCCTCCAACCGACCGACTTCACCGACGCCAACCCCTCCTTCGGTTGGGCCGCCGGGGGCGTGATCTCGACCGCCGCCGATCTGGCCACCTGGATCAAGGCGCTGGCGGGCGGCGAAGTGCTCGATCCCGAGTACCAGCAGATCTGGCAGGACAGCGGCCAGCTCAAAGACCCAAACAACACCTACAACTGGTACGGCTACGGCATCGACCAGCTGCGGTGGGGGCCCAACATCCTCGACATCCACGGCGGTCAGATCCCCGGCTTCAACTCGGAGGCGGCCCACGACCCGGCCAACGACATGACGCTCGTCATCTGGGCCAACCTGACCAAGTCGCTCGACAACACGTGGACGGCCGCCGACATGATGCTCAAGGCGCTGGACCAGATCTACGCCATGTCACCGATCCCGACGACCTCGACGACGGACACGACCACCACGGCACCGGCCGGCTGACTCACGCGGGACGCCGCGGCCTTCGAAGATGCCGACGACCGCCTGAGCGGTGGGTGCGGCGACTGCGGGCTCTGCTCGTCGACCGCTTTCCCGAGTGCATCGAGGAGCGTGCCTGGGTCGGCGTGCGGTGGCGGGTAGGTCAGGCGACGATCGCCCACGCCTTCGGCGGCGAGGACGGAATCTTCCGGATCACCTTCTGGGCCGAGGCCGCCGAGGTGATGGCGTTCCAGCATCTCGGTCAGCCGTACCTCAAGGCGGGTTGGGGCGTCAACGTCGTCGGGATCGTTCTCGACGGCGACACCGACTGGCTCGAGCTGGCCGAGCTGTTGACCGACTCCTCTTGCATCCAGCGCCCGTGCGGCTCGCCAGACGGGTTGAGAGGCCGTCGTGACAGCACCGCGCGACCGTCGGAGTCGACTTCCCCTGCGCCCGAACGACATCTTGTCCGTGTGACGCGGTCGCGGCGTTCTGGTGCTAGCGAGCCTCGGTGACCCCGGGGACTACGCGCCAGCTATCAGACAGGCACGTGTTGCGGGCAGTACTCGGACCCTCGCACAGCACCAGCCCGGCACGGCTTGCCGGCCTTGGTCGTGCCGCGGCATTGATTGGATGCCGGCTTGGCCGCACCACCCCCACCGGTGTCATGGGGCCCACAAAACGGTGAACCCGCCATCGCGCCGTTGCGGCACGGCGTCCCGTCGCGCTTGAGCGCCGCGCACGTCCTCATTCGCTGGCCGCCACCCGAGGGCGGATTGATCGCCGGCACCACAGTCACTCTCGCCGAGGGTGTGCGGCGTGTCGTCGGCCGCCCGGCCTGTTGACGGCCGTCGTTCCACCGGCCGTGCCTGCACTGTGTGCACACGTAGTCAGGCTGCGTACGGGTCATCTCTCCCGTGGCCTTGCGCGATCGGTTGTCCCACCATTGGTGCCCGCCGCAGGTCGGGCACTGGCCAAGGCGCTCGTCATTGGCCATGCGGTCCATGGAGCTCAGCGGCGGAAGCGTCTTGGAAGGCACAACGTCTGGCTGCGACGCGGTCGATGTCGGTTCGTGCTGCCACTCCGATCTCCGGCCCGTCACGTCCTCGACACTAGAAGTTCGTGCCGATGAGCGCCGCCGCGCGGGTCAGGGCGAGACGTCGGCGCCGATCATCACGAACGCCATCGTGCAGTTGCGATCGCTGCGGTTGCGCCAGGCGTGGGGGGTTCCGTTCTGCACGATGACATCGCCGGGGCCGAGCACCACCTCGCCGTCGTCGAGTTCGAGCACGAGTTGACCATCGAGTACGACACCGATGTCAACGGATTGGGTGGCGTGCATGCCCGGCCGGTCCGGATCGTAGTGGCTGGCTGCTCCTGGCACCTTGGCCTCCATTTCACGGGCCAAGTCGTCCCCATGGAGATCGGCCGGTGTCGGCGTCGAGTCGGGCGGAAAAGTGGCCACGATGCATCGGAACCCGACCGTCGGCGGGAACCAGCTCGTGGCCGCCGGACGAGCTCCATCGTTTGGCGCGTGCGCCCGGCCGTCGACTCCCCAGATGTCGAACAGCGCAGCGGTCGGCGACGAACTCAACACGATTGGTCGTACCGCATCGTCCGAGACGACGCGCGACCGTCCGTACTCATCGACGCCAGTCACCACCCGCCTGGTCATGACGTGGTGGTGCGATCGTGCACGCCACGGCTCACGTCCCAAAGGAATGTCGCATGACCACGTCGCAGCGGGCGGGGCACACCCTCATGACCGGCGCCTCGCGGCCGCCGGGCGGGCTGGAGTGGTTCAGGTTGAAGCATCGCGCCAGATGGTCATTCGTCGGTCGACCTCTGATCCGGCAATTGTGCCATGACACGCCAACTGCGATGGCTGGCCACCATCTGCCGCGCCATCAGCGCAGAACCACAGGCCGAACTGTCGGCTGGTCCCGATCTCGGGCTCGTCGACTCCGGTAGATTCGGCGCGGTCGAGTGCGGAGGAGTCGGTTCATGCTCAAGATCGGTTACCGAATCCGCCTGAGGTCGCGCAAGGGCCCGGACCGTGAAGGCGTCATCACGGCGGTGACGGGATCGATGCTGCGGGTTCGATGGCAGACGGAGGACGAGACGACGGTCATCCCCGCACCGGGAACGCTGACCGTGCTCGCCCCGGCGCCGCCACCGGTGGCCACGAAGTCGGCGGCGAAGAAGCCCGCGAAGCGAAGAAGGCCTGGCGGCGAAGAAGCCCGCGGCGAAGAAGACGGCGGCGAAGAAGCCGGCGGCGAAGAAGACGGCGGCGAAGAAGACGGCGGCGAAGAAGACGGCGGCGAAGAAGACGGCAGCGAAGAAGACGGCCAAGAAGAGTCAGTGATCCGCCAATGGGCGGGCGAACGTACGGAGTGGGCGGGATCGCTGCGTCGATCGAGCCGAAGGCCCTGCCGCAACGGATTGACGAGACGCAACGCCAGTTCGCGCAGGCGAACTCACACGATCGCATGCGCGCGGTCCACGGCCAGCTGACACAAGGTCACGCGACTGTCGGCGTGCAAGCACCGATGCGAGTCCCCGGTCATGCGCGGAGCCGAACGACATGTCCCCTCCGCTGAGCGTCAACGTGTTCACCGCACCGGAGAAGGCGGTGATCGGTGAGCGGCCCCGGCCGTTCGGGCCACCCATGGCGTGGGATCCAACGACATCGACCCTGATCTTCGGTGAGAACGACGGCGTCCTCGTCGACACGCTCACCACCATCGCCGAAGCTGAGGCGCTGGCCGACTGGGTCAGCCTGCACCACCGCAACCTCACCACGATCTACATCACCCACGGCCACATCGACCACTTCGCCGGACTCAGCCTGCTCCTGCAGCGGTTCCCCGACGCCCGCGCCATCGCCACACCCAGATCGGTCGAGCTGGCGCGCACGCAGCTCCCACGGCTGCCGTTGTACCGCAAGCTCTTCCCCGGGCAGCTGCCACCCGCGATCAGGCTGCCCGAGCCCTACGACGACAACACTTTCACCCTGGAAGGCCACGAGCTGCGCATCATCGAGCAAGGCCAGACCGACGCCCCCGACAGCACCTCCCTGCACATTCCGTCGATCGACCTCGTCGTCGCCGGCGACGTCGTCTACAACCAGTGCCACATGTTCGTCGGCGCCACCACTCCCGAGAGCCGCCAGAACTGGATCGCCGCGCTCGACCGTCTGGCGGCGTTGAACCCGAAGATCGCCGTCGCCGGTCACAAGAAGCCGGGCGCCCCGGACACACCGGCGGCCATCGAGGCCACCAAGCGCTACCTCCACGACTTCGGTCGACTCCAGGAATCCACGACCAGCGACCGTGAGCTCTATGACGCCATGACCGAGCTGTACCCCGACTGGGTCAGCAACCAGGCTTGGCTGATGTTCGGTTTGGCCCCTGCCGCGAACCAGCAACCACTGCCCTCGAGAACAGCTACTCAGTAGTCGCCCGGACGCGGTGGATCTCGGCTCGACACCTCACGACAGCAGCAACGCCATATCACGGCATATCAATACGTTTCGCTCGGCTTGGCTGGGACGCCCGTAGGGCTACAGTCCGGCTGTCGGCAACTGGTCAACGTAGGAGGAGTCGAGAGTGGCTGCTGAGACCCCGACGATCGTCTTGGTCCACGGTGCGTGGGCCGACGCGACTGGCTTCGACGCCGAGATCCGTGCCCTCCGAGACGGCGGGTACTCCGTCATCGGGTTCGGCAATCCACTGCGCGACCTCGCTGGCGACGCCGCGTACCTCGCCGAGTTGCTGCGGACCCTGAGCGGGCCGATCGTGCTCGTCGGCCACTCCTACGGCGGCAATGTGATCTCCGTCGCCGCGATCGGCAACGAGCAGGTCCAGGCGCTCGTCTACTTGAACGGCTGGATGTGCGACGTGGGCGAGAGCCAGCAGCAGCTGCTCGAGAAGTTCGAAGGCAGCCTCGTGGGGCCGTCGATCAGGCCGGTTCCGTTCACCAACCCCGACGGGAGCGAGGGCATCGACCTCTACCTGGCCCCCGAGGCGTTCCACGAGGCCTTCGCCGCCGACGTCGATCCTGAGACGGCCGCCGTGATGGCCGCAACACAGCGGCCCTACGCCGCCGCGGCGTTCGCAGCCACGCCGTCGGCCCCGCCAGCG
Organism: uncultured Acidimicrobiia bacterium; assembly: GCA_963774125.1. Taxonomy (GTDB): domain Bacteria; phylum Actinomycetota; class Acidimicrobiia; order Acidimicrobiales; family Ilumatobacteraceae; genus JALZMG01. The sequence continues at coordinate 1,111,054 of CAVZDR010000003.1, read as the reverse complement.
TGGAAGACACTGCCGTCGTGGTATTTGCTCGGTACCGAGGACAAGGCGATCCCGCCGGCGCTGCAGCGGTTCATGGCCGAACGGGCGAACGCGACGATCGTGGAGGTCCCGGCTTCGCACGTCTCGTTCGTGTCCCAGCCCGAGGCCGCGACCCAACTCATCCTGCAGGCCGTAGAGGCGACGGCCGCACCTAGCTGACGATCGCTCGTCTCGACAGATCGTCGGGCCGACCGCCATGACTCGCGGCGGCTGACAGTGAACCCCAGCAGAGCGCGAGGGCTGCGCGCATCAGAGTCTGTTCCGGTGCAGCAACCTTCAAGAGCGCGACGCAACAGTCCGTGTAGCCGCCGCCGATTCGGCGTTCCGGGCGCGCGCTCGACCTTGACGTCGATGAGCCGTCCGACGCGCCGCCGACCGGCTACGTCACGAGGGGCCGCCCGGACGCTCGCCGTCGGCGTTCGGGAGCGTGGACGGCCGGCGGTCGAGGACACGAGGCCACGCGATGACCGGATGCCGTTCTTGGATACGTCGTTGGCTCGGGGTTACCTCGCGGCCCCTGGCCGAAGTCAGATGTGGCCGACGCTGTGGACGACGATCCGGCCGTAGCCTCGGGAGTCGGAGTGGGTTTGCCCGGTCCTGGCTGCCGACAGTCCCACGGGCGGTCTGGTTGTCGATGGTCCCGGTTCGTAGGACTGTCGACGACCGGATCCGAGATCAGCGGGCTTTGAGGCGGCCGGGGGGTTCGTTGGCCGGGTCGTCCGGCCAGCGGTGCTTTGGGTAGCGGCCAGCGAGATCGTTGCGCACCGCCGCCCATGACCCGCTCCAGAAGCCGGGCAGGTCGGCGGTCACCTGGATCGGGCGGTCGGCAGGGGAGAGCAGCGCGAGCGTGATCGGCACCCGGCCTCGGGCAATCGTCGGGTGTTCCTTCACGCCGAACACGTCCTGCACCCGCACCGACGCGGTCGGACGTGCGCCGGTGTAGTCGATCGCAACGGTGCGGCCGCCGGGCAGCGTCCACGCCGGCGGGGCCAACTCATCGAGTTCGGCTCCGAGCGACCATGGGAGCTGGTGATGAAGCAGTGTCGCGACGTCGACGCGGTCGAGGTCGGCCCGGCCGGTCGCGCCGGTGAGGTGGGGCCGCAACCATTCGTCGAGCGTGGCCGCCAGCGCCTTGTCGGACCAGTCCGGCCAGTCGTCACCCAACGTGTCGCGGAGCAGTGCGACACGTGCGCGTAGCTGCACCGCGTGCACCGGCCACGACAGCACACCGAGCTTGGTGTTGGCGATGCGTACAACGAGCGCGTCGACGGTGTCGTCGCCGGGCTCGGGATGCCGAACCTCCTCGCCGAGCCGGAGCGTGTCGAGGCGCCGCTCGATCCGCACCACGAGGTCGTCGCGATCAGCGTCCCACACGAGCCGTCGGTGCTCCACCACGTCGTCGAGCACGCCCGCGATCTCGAACGCCTCGACCGCTGCGCCGAGGCGGATGCGGGCGCCTGAACGCTTCCCGTCGACGTCGGCGGCGACGAGGAAGTCGGCGCGCGCGAGCGGATCGCTCTCTGCGACCCACGCCCCGGAGCCGGTGCGCATCTGGAACTGGCCCGGCCGTCGGCGGGCCGCCAGTCGGTCGGGAAAGCCGGCCATGAGCAGTAGCCCGGCGCGGTCGGGATCGACCGAGTCGGGGTCGAACCGGATGCCGATGCGGCGCGCCAGGTCGGCCGCCCGGTCCCGCACCCGGCGGACACCGCCCCGGTCCGCCCGGTCATCCGTGCTGTGCCCGCAGACGACCGCAACCCGTAGGGCGAGGTCAGCCGGAAGCTGGTCGGCGTGGCCGCGCATCACGTCCCGCTCGTCGACGACCGCCGCAACAACGCAGGCCGCGGACACAGGTGCACCGGCGACGATGCGGGCCAGCCGGGGATGTAGGGGGAGGTTCACCATCATCTGACCGACGTTGGTCAGCCGGCCATCCGAGTCGATCGCTCCGAGCATCGCCAGCAGCTCGAGGCCCAGGCGCCACGCCCGGGCCGGGGGCGGATCGGCGAACGACAGCCGGTCCGGCGTGGTGCCCCAGGCGGCCAGTTCCAGGGCGAGTCCGGCGAGGTCGACGGACTCGATCTCGGCCCGTCGGTGGGCCAGGCGGCTGCCGTGCTCGATCTTCGACCACAGGCGGTAGGCGACGCCCGGCTCGGTGCGACCGGCGCGACCGGCGCGCTGGTCCGCCGAGTCGCGGCTGATCGACACCGTCGTCAGCCGCGTCATCCCGGTGCCGGTGTCGAGTCGTGGCGACCGCGCGAGTCCGCTGTCGACGACGATGCTGACGCCCTCGACGGTGAGCGACGTTTCGGCGATGTCGGTGGCGAGCACGACCCGACGCCGTCCAGGCGGCGACGGTGCCAACGCGAGGTCCTGGTCCTCGAGCGACAGCGCGCCGGCGAGCGGCCGAACGTCGACGTGAGCGGGCAGCGACGCAACGAGGCGTTCCCGGACTCGCGTGATCTCGCCGATGCCTGGCAGGAACACGAGCAAGTCGCCAAGTTCGTCATCGAGCGCCCGCTCGACAACCGACGCGACGGCCGCTTCGACTCGATCGTTGCGCTGCCTCGGGAGCCAGTGGAGGTCGATCGGATGGGTGCGGCCCTCGCTGACGACGACTGGTGCCGGACCGGTGTCGGTCGCGAGGAGCCGGGCGAACGTTGCCGTATCGGCGGTGGCCGACATCGCGACGATCCGGAGGTCGGGCCTCAGCGTCGCCCCCACATCGAGGGTCAGCGCCAGTCCGAGGTCGGTCGTGAGATTGCGTTCGTGGACCTCGTCGAACAGCACTGCCGCGACGCCCGGCAGTTCGGGGTCGTGCTGTAGGCGCCTCGTCAGTACGCCCTCGGTGAGCACTTCGATGCGGGTCTTTGGCCCGATGGCTCGCTCGTCGCGGGTCTGGTATCCGACGAGATCACCGGGCGCGCTGCCGGTCAGCTGCGCCATCCGCCTCGCCGCCGCCCGCGTGGCCAATCGACGTGGCTCGAGCACGATGACCCTTCCGTCGCCGCGCCACGCCGCGTCGAGCAGCGCGAGCGGCACGACGGTCGTCTTGCCGGCGCCAGGCGGCGCGCTGACGACCGCCCGGCCGGGCCCGTCCAGCGCCTTCAGGAGGTCGCCGAGGATCTCGAGGATCGGGAGGTCGGGCAGCTCAACGATGCCGGGAAGTCTGGCGCCTCCATGCCGAACGCCTCCCCGACAGACCGATCGACGTCGACGAACGTCGCCTGTGGCGGGCCAACGGTCAGTCGTCGAGACCGGCTTCGGTCGCCAGGTCTCCGGCGATCCGGGTGTGCCACATCCGTCGGGCCTGTCCAGGATCGTGGGGGGTCGCCCGGTGCATGAGGCACCGGTTGTCCCACAGCACCGCATCCCCCTCCGTCCAGGTGTGGTAGTAGGTGCGCGGAGCCGCGCAGGCCTCGTCGTTGAGCCGGTCGAGCAGTGCCTCGGACTCGTCGGCCGTGAGCCCGGGAATCGAGTGGGCGTGCTGTCCGATCAGGAGGTTGGGCCGGCCGGTGGCCGGGTGAATCTTGACCAACGGGCGCAGCGGCGGCTTGATGTCGATGCCGTAGCCGTACAGCTGGTACCGGTCGGCGTTCTCCTCGCTCACATGCAGGTCGGCGCGATCCATGCTGTAGCGACGGGAGTGATACGCGGCGAGGCTGTCGATCCGGTCCCGCGTGGCGTCGTCGAGCGCGTCGTAGGCAGCGCGCATGTCGGCGAAGCCGGTGTCGCCGCCCTCCTCCGGGACGATCTCCGCGGTGACCACCGCGCCCGTCGCCTGGACGGGCATGTAGGTGCTGTCGTGGTGCCATCGCTCGTTGCCGCGCAGGGACTTCGAGAGGTCGTGCTCAGTCGGACGGAGCGTGCCGTCGCGTTGGATGTTCGTCAGCGGGGTCGCGGTGAACTCGAGGTCGCCGAAGCGACGGGCGAACTCGTCCTGCTCGTGCTGGGTCATGTGCTGGCCGGGGAACACGAGCAGCGCGTACTCGAGCCACAACTCAGTCAGCTCGGCGATGGTCGCATCGCTCGCACCCGCAAGGAAGACATCGCGGACGACAGCCCCAAACGTCACGTCCAGCGGCTCGACCCGGACCGTGCCCACGAAATGGCCCACTCCGGCATGGTAGGCGTCGGTGGTCGCGCGTTCCCCTGGCCGAGAGGGTCCACATTCGGGTGCTGTTGCCGCGCCGGCTTCTCACGCTGCCCGACCGGCGCGGCGTGCGGCCACGACCGGCGCAGAACGCCGAATCGTCGTCGCGCAAATCTGGGCGCGGACATTCCCAACTGACCAACTGGGCGCGGACGTTCTCGTATTCGAGAAGCTCCGCGCCCAGAACGACGTTTGGGAACCTTCGCGCCCAGATGCAGAGCAGCCGCGCCCGACCGAGAGATCTTTGACAGAAGCCGGCGCGGGGCGGCCCGGCGTGGGCTTCGCCATCGGCTGCCGCTTGGGAATCGGTCCCGTCTGTCCGCGCCGGAGCCAGTGCGGCATCGCGGCTGTGACGTGCCAGCATCGGCGCTGTATCGACCTGGCGCATGGCGTCCGTGCTCACGGGATTGACGAGTGGCGCTGCGGTGGTGTGTCGTGTCAGAGAACGGGCAGGGAGTCAACCCATGGGCACGCTGAACACGGACGGCAGCTACACGGTGACGCGGGATGAGGTCGAGGCGTTCCATCGCGACGGTTTTGTTCACCTTCCACGGTTGTTGAGCGAGGACGAAGTCGCGGAGCTGGAGGTCGTCTACGACAGGTTCCTGCGCGGTGAGATCGAGGTCCCGGGCAAGGACTACTGCGACATGGCGGGCGACTATGGCCGTGAGCGGGCGGACTACTCGATCGTCAATGTGATGCTCCCGCGCCGCTACTACCCGCCGTGGCAGGGCAACGTCCTCGAGCAGCGGGCGCTCTCGGTCGCCGCCCAGCTGCATGGTGACGGAATGCAGATCGACTACGACCAGCTGCTCGCCAAGCAGCCGTTCAAGGATGACGCTGTGTTCGCCTGGCATCAGGACATGGCCTACTGGCCCGACACTCCCGACACTCGAACGGCGACCGTGTGGTGCGCGATCGATGAGTCGACCGTCGACAACGGGTGCATGCGATTCGTTCCGGCGACCAACCGCGAGGACCCGCTACGGCACCACGGGCCGGTTTTCGGTGGTCGTGGCGAGTCCCACGCGCTGGGCACTGAGCTGCAGCCCGATGACGAGGTGGTCGTCGTGCCGATCAGGCGGGGCGACTGCACGGTGCACAACGAGCGGGTGATGCACGGCTCGGGTGGCAACACCACTTCAGGCTTGCGCAGGGCTTACATCGTCGCCTGTCGAGCGACTGAGACGATCGCGACCGAGCGTGCGCTGGGCTTCACGCACAGCCACAATGACGAGCCCGGGCTGCTCGATCAGGTCGGCGTGACAGGCGAGACACGCTGACGGTGAGGGTGGTGCGTCGGTCGTCACGATCGGCTCGGAGGGACTGGTCAGGTTCGACGCCCGGCGGGATGTCGGCCTGTGAGATCGCCGTGTCCCGTTCGCAGAGTTCGCGCTCTGTTAACGCGTTCGACAATGACGGGCGGAGCGGCGCGGACTCTACGGAACTCACGGAGCGGACGGAAGAACGCACGGACTGGACGAAGCGCACGGAGCGTGCGGACGGTTCCCATCACCTTGCCAAGGTGAGGGTCGTGGGTTCGAGTCCGTCGTGTCGGGCCGGTAACGGCGGATCTCACGCGTGAGGTCGCGGCGCAGCGCGGTGCTGCATTCGACAACGCCGTCGCAGTAGCCCAAGAACGCGGGGTCCTCGAAGCCGACGACCTTGGCGCTGACCTGTTGCTCCACGGCGGCGGTGATGAGGCGGGACGAAGCGTGAGGAAGCGTGTGTGGCCGGACCCGGTTGGTGATCCAGGCTCGGCGACGCAACGCGACCAACAATCCGACCCGCTGCATGGCGGTCTAGTCGACGCCCGTCGTCGATGAAGATCGGTCACCCAAACCGGACGGGAGTGGACCTGCTACGAGCCGCTCTTCTCGCAGCAGGTCCATTCCTTCGACTCACGGATTGACCATCTCGCAGTTGGCGGTGGCATCGAATCCGTTGCCTCCGTCGCATTGGTCGAAGATTGGTCCGCCATCCAGGTAGTCGTCGTGGTTGCCGCCTCTGAGGGTGTCATTGTGCCCGTCAGCGAAGAGGGCGTCGTTGCCACGTTCGCCGCGGCAGAGTGTCCTCGCCAGAGCCGCCGCAGACGATGTCGTTGCCGTCTCCGGCGTAGACGTCGTCATTGCCGTTGTTGGCGAGGATGAGGTCGGCATCGTTCGTCCCGAGGAGGAGCCCGCCGGCTGCTTGAGGGAGGATCGGGTCCTCGATGACGTTGTAGCCATCAAGGGCCGCCTGCACCGGGTCTTCGCAATATGCCTGGAGGCCGGGACCCCACACGGCCGGGTCGTCGACGTGATCCGCAGGGCCGACGGCGATCGCCGCCCCTGCCAGGAACACGACGCTGGCTGTGACGCCGACGAACGACAGAGCCGCTCGGGTGTAGATGGATTTCATGATCATCTCCGTATTGATGTGACACCGGAGTTGGTGTTCGAACCGATGCTGAAGAGACGCCGCTAGCGACGCGCTAACCGAAGCGACAACCGGGGTGGAGGTCGGCCGATCACGACCGAGTCACCGCACCCGATGCTGCGAGTGCGGCCCCCATCGGAGACGTCGTCGGACGTCGGAGGAGGCGGAGTAGCGGGCCTGCGGGCAGTGGAGCGGAGCCGGTGGCTCGCGACCGGGTGATCGGCGGATTATTGATCTCGACAGGCGGTTGGTCCCGGGGGCAGCAGATAGGCGCCGTTACCACTCGGGCGAGCGACAGCGAGATCGCCGAAGTGACGGGTCGCCAGCAAGTGCCCAGCGGCCAGGTCGGCGGCGACGCCGCCGCGCCCGTCGCCGCCAAGCCGTCGATCGCGATCGCCGTGTCGTTTCGCCAGATACTGCTTGAGTGGTAGCCGAGCTGTTGACCATCGGAGAGCCGGCAGCCAGGGTCGCAGTCCGCTGTCGAGGGCCGGGCGGCCGAGGTGCCCGACCGTCACGCGCCCATGTAAATCTGCAGTTCGCCAACGGCGCCGTGATCGAGGACTGTCGAACGCCTGGTGCAGCTTGGACCGATGAGTTTGGGGCGCCCGACGAGTCTTGTGAGCAATGACCTTGCCCTCAACCTTGGTTGAGGTCGTAGCGTCGAGAGTCGTTGACGACGGAGGAAACATGACGCACGCGATCCAGGCCGAAGGCCTGGTCAAGCGCTTCGGTGAGACGACGGCTCTCGCCGGCATCGACCTGACGGTCCCGACGGGCACGGTGCTCGGGCTGCTCGGTCCGAACGGCGCCGGCAAGACCACGGCCGTGCGGGTCCTGGCCACCCTGCTGAGCCCGGACGAGGGGCGGGCGACCGTCGGCGGCTACGACGTCGTCGAGCAGGCCCACCAGGTCCGGCAGCTGATCGGGCTGACCGGCCAGTACGCGTCGGTCGACGAGACGCTGACCGGCACCGAGAACCTCGTGCTGATCGCCCGCCTGCTCGGGATCCCGCGCGACCAGGCGAAGGCCCGCGCCCGAGACCTGCTCCGGGAGTTCCGCCTCGACGACGCCGCCGACCGGGCGGCGAAGACCTACTCGGGCGGCATGCGGCGCCGGCTCGACCTCGCCGCCAGCCTCGTCGGCAATCCGCGGATCCTGTTCCTGGACGAGCCCACGACCGGTCTCGACCCAGTGGCGCGCCTGGACATGTGGGACCTGGTCCGGCTCCTGGTGGCCGACGGCGTGACCGTGCTGCTCACCACGCAGTACCTCGACGAGGCCGACGAGCTCGCCGACGACCTCGTGGTGATCGACCACGGCAAGGTGATCGCGACCGGCTCCCCGGATCAGCTCAAGTCGCAGGTCGGTGCGCAGTCGCTGGTCGTGCGACCGGCACGCGCCGAGCACCTCGAGGTCGTGATGTCGGTGGTGCGGGAGCTGACGAAAGTCGACCCGGAAGTGCAGGGCGAGCGGGTCACCGCGGCCGTGAGCGACCCGGCGCTGGTCCCTGCCGTCGTCCGGCGGCTCGACGACCAGGGTGTCATCCTCGACGAGCTGACCCTGCGGGGCGCGAGCCTCGACGAGGTCTTCCTGACCCTGACCGGCCACCGTGCCGAAGAACCCGACGACGAGCGCGACACGGAAGCGGTGCCGGCATGACCACCGCCGACATCTCGCCGCGCACCAGCAGCACCCGGCCGGCGCCGGTCCAGCCACAGGACGTCAAGCCGCGCGTGACCACGGTCGAAGGCCTCCGACAGACGCTGACGCTGGCCTGGCGGACCCTCATCCAGATCCGGCACAACCCCTGGGAGCTGGGCGACTTCAGCATCCAGCCGATCATCTTCGTGCTGCTGTTCACGTACGTGTTCGGCGGTGCGATCGCCGACTCCCCGACCGAATACCTGCAGTACGCGTTGCCCGGCATCATCGTCATGAACATGTTCTTCGTGACGATGTACGTCGGTCAGGGCTTGAACACCGACATCACGAAGGGCGTCTTCGACCGGCTTCGGTCATTGCCGATCGCGCGTTGGGCGCCGCTGAGCGGGCGCATCCTCGCCGACATGGTCAAGCAGGCGTGGTCGATCGTCTTGCTGCTGGTCGTCGGATTCATCCTCGGGTTCCGGCTCGGCACCTCGGTTGCTGGTCTCGCTGCAGCCTTCCTGCTGATCATGTTCTTCGCGCTCTGCTTCTCGTGGGTCACGGTCCTGGTGGGCGTCCTCGCCCCGGACCCCGAGAAGGTGCAGTTGTTCGGCTTTACCGTGTTGTTCCCGGTGACCTTCCTCAGCGCGGTCTTCGTCCCGATCGACACGATGCCGGGCTGGTTGCAGCCTGTGGTCAAGGCCAATCCGGTCACCATCCTCAGCGATGCAGCCCGCGGTCTGATGGTGGACGGACCAGTCGCTCGTCCGATGCTCCTCTCCCTGCTCTGGGCCATCGCCATCGCAGCCGTCTTCGCCCCGCTGTCGGTTCGCGCCCTGCGCCGCCGCGTCTGAGCCTGCCTCGCAGCTCGGCGTTCGGTTGCGCGAGCGGCCCGTTGGCTCGCGCGATGACGCCCTCACTCGGCGATCGGCGCACTGCGACCGCGCACCGAACGAGCCACAGAACGCCGACCGGCTCCGGCCGACGCGCTGTAACAGCCTCACCCGTCGCAGAGACAACTGAGCATGAGCTCCAAGTTGGACCCGCACGGCCAGACGCCGTTGGGTCGGCCGAGGTGGTACGAGCTCCTACCCGAGCTGACACTCGCCACCGGACTGCTCCTCTTCCTCATCGACGAGACCGACGCGGCAACGAGCGCCTTCAAGAGCACCCGCGCCATCGGACTGATGGCCGCAGCCGCCGTGCTGTGGATCGTCGGCCGGATCGTCCTCGCCAGGTTCCTTCACGCTCGACTGGCTCGTACGGCACTCTTCGGGTTGGCCGCCATGGCAACGCTGGCCATCGTCGTCGTCCCCGCCTACCGCAACGAGACCGTCGTCGAGGCGTTTCCCGTCAGCCTGGCGCCCGACGACGTCGACACGATCGTGCCAGCGCCGTCGTCGTCGCCGACTACTCCCACAACTTCGCCGGCGCTTTCCTCCGTTCCCGCCGGTGATCAGGACATGGCTCCCAGCACGACCGCCCCTTCAACCTCCTCCGAACCGACGACGACGACCACCGCGCAGACGGAACCAATGCTGCTCCGCACAGGGCCGTTCATGGGCATCGACCATCGCGCCTCAGGCACCGTCGCCATCTACCGTGTGCCCGACGGCCGCCACGTCATCGGGTTGGAAGCGTTCGACATCCAACCAGGCCCGGATTACGACGTCTACGTCGTGCCGGGAGCCGACCGGATCGATCACGACGGCGGCGCTCGGCTCGACGACCTCCGCGGCAACCAGGGCACCCAGTACTACGAAGTACCGGCGGACATCGACGTTGCGAACGGCGACTGGACGGTGCTCATCTGGTGCCAGACGTTCGCCGTACCCGTCGCCAGCGCCACGCCCGTCTGACAACCAGACATTTGAGGCCGAAGGGACGGCGGTCAGGTCAGCTGCGGGTTGCCCGCCTCCACGTCGAGCCGTCGGGAAACCAGACCCGGACAGCGCCCAGCAGGTCCGGCCTGGCGGCCTGCAACCCGGCGAGGAGTTCGGGTGTCTCCCACGCTTCGGCCTTCCCCCGGTCCTTGACCGTTCCCTCCATCACCTGCACGAACCCAGCGTCATCCGAGCCGCCCCCGAACATGGTGCTCACGTCGGTCGACTCCCGGAAGCTCGGCGTTCCCTCAATGAAGCGGACGGTGTCACGCGAACCGGTCTTGGCGCTGGCGCTCAGGTCTCGCGCCAGCGGCGGTACAGGGTGACGAGGTCGTCGAGAGCCTCCTCAGACAGGTCGTCGGGCTCGACCCGGCCGGCGGCGACGATCGTCATGCGGATCTGGGCGAGGTACTCGCTGCAGTGCGGGCAGGTCGCCAGGTGGGCTTCCAGACGGTCACGATCCGACGGTGCGAGCGCGCCGTCGAGGTAATCGGTCATCAAGGCGACCGCATCGCGGCACACGAGAGCGCGACGACGACGACGGAAGAACATCAGATCAGCCTCCTCCCATCTCCGCCGCCAAGAGGGACCGCAGGCGTGTGCGGGCCCGGTGCAACAGGACTCGTTGATTCGCCGGTGACACGCTGAGCAGGTTGCAGACCTCCGCGCCGTCGACGCCTTCGAGGTCGCGCAGGACGAGGACCTGGCGTTGAGCCTCGGGCAAGCGGGGGAGACACTCGCGGACGCGTCCCGCCAGCTTGCCGGCGACGATGCGATCGTCGACCGCGTCGGCCCACGGTGCCGGTGGCTCACTCCACGCTCCCGATGCTCCGAAGCGTCCTTCCAGTGCATCGTTGTCGAGCGGCACGGTGCGCGGCTCGTGTCCGCCTGCCGATCGGGCCCGGTTGATCAGGATGCGGAACAGCCACGTCTTCACCGACGACCGACCCTCGAAGCGGTGAACGCCACGTACCACCCCGAGCCAGGTGTCTTGGACGGCCTCCTCGGCCACGGCCCGGCTCGGCACCAACGACTCAGCGAAGCGAAGCAACCGCATGTGATACCGAGTGACCAGTGTCGCGAACGCCGCCTCATCGCCAGCCCGCAGGGCGTCGAGCAGCGCGGCGTCCGCATCGGCCACGACCGGGAGCGTAGGACGCTGTGCTCCGATCAGAAGTCCCGGACCCAGTGGTTTCGCTCGAACGTCTGCCACACGAGCACGATGAAGCGACCGTTGGGGCACAGGGCGCGGGCGATGTTTGTGAGCCTCGACGAGCTGTCCAAGAACACCTCGCCGAAGTCCCACGCGTGCAGTTCGCACAGCTGCTACTGCATCGTGTTGAGTGTCATCCGGACTGTTCCTGGGCGGCCATGATGCGCCCGATGTTCTCGGGGCTGAAGAACTCCGGGATCGGCATGGTCCCCGCCTGGACGCTGACGAAGTCGTCCGTGGCCTGCTGGCTGCGGGCGACCGCACCGAGCAGCTGTTGCGTTTCGGGTGGCGGGGGCTGATCCACCTGGGCGAAGTCGAAGGTCATCTCGTACATCGGCATCGCGGCTTCGTCCCGCGCCCGTTGATACGCAGACATCGCGTCGTCGTAGGTGCTCCGCTCGGTGAACGCGGCGTCGAGTGCGTCGGTGAGACGTTCGGCGTCGAGGAACGCGTCGGTGATGCCTTGGGCCGTGATGGGGTGGAGGTGGTACCCGGCGTCGCCGACGAGGGCCCAGCCCGGTCCGTAGGGCTTGCGGAAGTAGCCCGCGAGGTCGCTGGCGGCGTGGAACCGCTCCTCCCGATTGCCTGATCTCACGCGCTCACCGAGTGCGGGGGCAAGGTCGACCGTGCGGAGGAACGCGCCCTCGACATCGCTGCGGGCCGCGTTGAACTCATCCTCGGCCAGACCGACGATGACCACGGTGAGGTCGTCATGGGTCGGGAAGGCGGCCATCCCGCAGGCTTCCCTGATCGAGACCTCGAAACCGGAGCTGCCGACGCCACTCCAGTACGAGTAGAACGCGGGGCCCACTGCGGGCTTCTCGTTGTACTGCTCCGGGTTCACTGCCTTGGCGACCGAGGAATTGCGCCCGTCGGCGCCGATCACGACCGTCGCGTGTTCGGTCACCGTGGCATCGCGGGCGGCCTTGCCCCGCACACCGATCACGGTGCCGTCGTCGATGAGGACCTCATCGACGGTGAACCCCTCGCGCACCTCAACGCCGGCGTCTGCCGCCGCATGCACGAGCATCGTGTCGAGCACTGACCGGCGCGGGCAGTAGGCCTCATCGATGCCGTCGCTGGGCCGGGGCGATCCCGCAATGGTGAACGGTCCGAAGTCGAAGCTGTAGGTCCGGACGAGGGGACAGCCCGACGCCGCCAGCCTGTCGCGGAGGCCCCACCGTTCCAGCGCGGCCATGCCCGGTGCGTGGATGAAGTGCGTTGACACCGTGTCACTCGGGAACGTCGCCCGGTCCACCAGCAGGACCCGGTAGCCCTTCCGGGCGAGCAGCATGGCCGTCGGTGAGCCGCCGCAGCGGGCCCCGATCACGATCGCGTCATAGCTCTCGGCCATTTGATGCTCCTCAGGCTCGGTCTTCGATGATGTCGAGGTCGGAAAAGGTCGGGGGCGCATCCAGCAGCGGCATCTGCTTCTCGGCGATCGCGGCGGTCTCGGGGAGGTTGGAGTTTTCCATCGCAGACTCGTGGGAGTCGAAGAACGCGAGGATCAGGTAGCGGTCGGGGTCATTGCGGTCGCGGGTCACGAGGGAGCGCCGCAGCGTGCGCTTGCCCTCGGTGGCGGCGAAGAACTCGTCGCCGAGCGCCTGGAGCTGCTCGTAGTTCTTGGTGCGCATCTCGATGATCTGGACGAATGCCATGGGCTTTTCTCCTCGTTGTCGGTTGGGGACTAGTCCGCTTGAGGGACAGGCGCGTTACAGCGCCCGGAGCGACTCAGGTGGCGAAGCTCACCGCTTCTGGACGGTCAGGAGCTGTCGCGTGGCGTCCTCACCGAACTGCTGTGGCACGTGCGCTGGACCTGGGTGACCAGTTACCGCCCCGAGCTGGGCGGCGAGCCGCTCGATCGACGTCCGGCTTGCAGAGTCCAGCATCTTCTCAACGCGTTCAACAATGGCGGGCGGAGCGCAGCGGTCTCTACGGAACGTGCGGAGCGGACGGAAGAACGCACGGAGTAGACGGAGCGCACGGAGCGACGGACTGCTCCCATCACCTTGCCAAGGTGAGGGTCGCGGGTTCGAGTCCCGTCGTCTGCTCCAGTCGAATGACCTGCTCAGGGCGCATACCTGGCCGAGGCCTGGCAAGTTGGTACGATGCCCGATGGAATCGAACGCGATGCTCCAGACCCTGGCAGCGCCTCATCCCACTGGAGGCCGCCATGCCAGATGTTGTCGGAGTCGAGCTGGAGTCGATCAGTCTGGGAGTGTTCCCCGGAGGACGACCTTCGGGCTCGGGTTGAGAAGGCGTTGCCGACGGTCCGCCACGATCGCAGGTCGTCGCTGCTCGAAACGGCTGCGACCCCGGCGAAAGCGCTCCCCGGCCACCGGCTGGGGATGTTGGCGACGGGTCCTGTCGCATTGCTGTCGTTCGACTTGGCTCGGCTTCCCCTCAGAGCGCTTAGAGCGGTCAAAGCCTCAATGGTCCGCTTCCGAGCCGCCGCAGAGCGGCGGCTCACCACCGAGCGGTGGGCTTCGAGGTGATGCTCGGTGCTAGTCGCCGGGGTTGAGCTCGGCGATCGAGCCAGTATCGCGCTCGGGGTGAAGCGTGGCCATCGAGCCTTCGGGGAGGCGCCTACGGCACCTGCCGTTGATGGGGAGCGCGGAGTGTCCGGTTGCCGGTGATTTCGATGCAGCCCCGCTTTAGCAAAGATCCGCGCGCTGAACGGCTCCGTGAGTGCGTTGCTAGAGAAGTGGCGAGTGGACGACTGTTGGATCGCGCTTACCGGCGTCTGCACGCCAAAGCTGTGGCCGTACTGCTGTGGGCACTTGTGTCCTATTGGATGCTGGTCGTTGTGACGCCGCGGTGGTGGCCGGTCTGTCTGCTCTCCTTCGCGCTGGCGGCTGCAGCGGTGACCTTCAATCTCATGCACGACGGCAATCATCAAGCCTTCTCGCGCAACGCGCGCACGAACCGTCTCGCCGGGTTGACGTTGGATCTATTCGGTGTCAGTTCTCTATTCTGGGTGGAGGACCACAACAGGAAGCATCACAGTGCTCCCAACGTCGACCCGTTCGATGGAGACATCGACTATGGATTTCTGGCCCGTATCGCGCCGAGCAAGCCATGGCGACGATGGCACCGCTTCCAACACTACTACATTTGGTTCCTGTACGTCTTTCTTATTGAGAGATGGCAATTCTATCTAGATGTCCGTAAGGTTTTCGGTGGGCAGGCGGCGAAGGGTTCGGCGCCGATCAGAGAACGCAGCCAGTATTGGGTGCTGTTTGCCGGCAAACTAGTGTTCTTGGGCTGGGCCTTCGTCCTGCCCTCCTTCTTCCATCCTTTGTGGGTCGTGGCGCTCGCCTACCTCGCCTTCGCAGGTCTCGGAGGGCTCATATTGGCAACGGTGCTTCAATGGGCACATTGCGTGGAAGGCGTTATGTTCCTGTCGGTTCCGCATATCCAAGAACGTCTACCCGAAACGTGGCTGCGGGTCCAGGTCGAAGCTACGCGAAACGTCCGCCTACCTCGCTGGCTTTCCTGGTATGTAGGAGGCCTCGACCACCAGATCGAGCATCACCTCTTCTCGCGTTATCCGCATACCATCTACCCTGATCTGGCCCCCAGAATCGAAGAGTTCTGCCGGGCAAACGGGATCAACTATGTCCGTCATCCAAGTTTTTGGGCGGCAATCAGCGCCCACTACAGATGGCTGCGACAGATGGGCCGACGGCCAGCCCTACCCGGAAGTGAATACAATCCGGCTTACGGACCTTCGGTCGTAGCCGCTCAACGCGTGGACCCCGGTTGCAACAACCTGCGATCTGCGTCTGTCAGCGATAGGGCCGAGCGGCCGTCAATGGCGGGTAGGTCGATCGATCGGCAGAGGATGTCGCCGGACCCGGGACACTGGAGCTGCGACTGAACGGGCACACCTTTCGCCTCAAGTCGGGTCGAGGGTGATCTCGACACGTTGTCGGCCGGGGCTCATCCTCAAACGGGCGGAAGGTTCTCACTGCGCTCGATCATGCTTCACGTGATCGACAAATCACGTCACAGCGGACACGTCGACCTGATCCGAGAGGCGATCGATGGTTCCGTCCCCGCCGGCGTGGCGGCCCGTCAGCGTCCCCGAAGGCGCCCTCGCTCTCTTGCCCAGGACCGAAGCCCCGCCTCCGAGGCGGGCGAGTGGCGAGTCGACCGTGATCAAGCTGTGCCGGCGACTCCAAGGCGTGGTGGCGAAACCTCGTCGCTAGCGCACCGCTAGCGGCCGTGTGGTTTCGTCAGCTCGGCAACGGAACGTTGCTTGGCTCAAAGGAGATCCCCATGCGACCCACCCATGACAACGATGCTCCGGGCGCCCGGACCCTACGTCGGGTCATTGCCGCGACCATCGCGATTGGTTCCATCGCCCTGGTCTCAACAGCCGCTTCGAACGGGACACCGGTCGCCATCATCCACCCCATGCAGCCCCTCGGGAACATCGACTGCTGCCACTGACCCGAGGCGGTGTGGGCTGCTGGACGCGGGAGGCGGCCACATCGACGAGCTGGGCCGCTCGGTTCGGGCAGATGCATGAACAGTCGTCCGATCGAACAGGTTCGGAGGGCCCGGCAGCATGCCGGGGCGGACGTTGTCTGCTTGTTTCGGCTCCGGGCACCAACGACCACTTCGGGGCTGCGGAAGCGGTACTTCTGTCGGCCTGGCGAGCGTTGCGTTCGTCAATCCGTGCGTGGCCGGGTTCGTGTGGAGTTCTGGCTGCGCCGCCGTGGGATTCGCTGGTCGCCGGCGGACGTGGTCCTCATGACGGCCTCAGCGGTCAACCTCCGGGCCGGGGCCGTGGGGGTGAGGTGGTCCCGAGCCAATGCCATCCAGCCGGCCGCCCATTCGGATCGGTCGGCTCCATCGAGCACTGCGTCGGCGGTCGCGTGGATTGCGGCGAACAGCAGTGTCGCCGCGATCCGGCCGTCGACTGGCGCGAAGGCGCCGCTGGCGACGCCGTGCTCGATCAGCGCGGCCAGAACGTCCGCGGCCGTCCGCGTGTGATCGGTCGGCCAACAAGCCAGTGGGGAATGGAAGATCAGCGCATGGTGGCGACGGAACTCCGCGGTGAGGTCGATGAATCGCTCGCACTGCGACTCCAGCACGCCCCACCAGTCGAGGTCGTCGCTGGTCGCCAACGCGTCGACCACGGGGGCGTTGTACCCGTCGATCAGCCGGTCCCGGACGGTGGCCAGCATGTCGTCCCAGGAGTGGAAGTAGACGTAGAAGGTGCCCTTCGCGGCACCCGACTCTGCCGCCACGTCCGCGACCCAGTTCCCTTCATCCGCCCCACGCCGTAACAGCCGCAACGCCGCCTCGACGAGCTCCGTGCGCCGGTCGCCTGGCGCCAAGCGGCGCCGGACGCGAGTGGAATCCTTCGTCACAACATCACCACTCGCCACGGCACGGACCTCGATCACGTCACGATGACCTGAGGTCAGCGTAGACCCCGCCGCGGCAAGCACTGGTGGAGACCATGTATTGACCTCAGGTCATTAACAGGACTACGCTCGGTCGAAAGACCTGTCACCGAGTTGGATCCGTCGTCGCGGCGGGCGGCTGGGCGACACCAAGACTGCGGTCGTCGGCGGGACGGGCCGCAACCAGAAGATGAATCAGGCCCGAACAACGGCTTCGACGACGAACGGGAGACAGCAGCGATGGGTGTTCTGGATGGTCGCACGGCGGTCGTCACCGGGGCCGCGACAGGGTTGGGTCGTGCCTTCGCTGGAGCGTTGGCGGCGGCAGGCGCCCGCGTGGCCATCGCCGACGTGCAGGGTGTCGAAGCGAAGGAGGCCGCCGATGACCTCGCGCACGCGGGTGCCGACGCGATCGGCATCGCGTTCGATCAAGCAGACCCAGCGAGCGTGGATGCCATGGTGCGCGAGACCGAGGCGTCACTCGGTCCGATCGACGTCCTCGTGAACAACGCATCGCTCTTTTCGACACTCCAGCGCAAGCGTGCGCTTGAGATTCTGCCGGATGAGTGGATTCGTGTCGTGCAAGTGAACCTGAACGGCGTGTTCTTCTGTTGTCGTGCTGCCATGCCAGGCATGGTCGATCGCGGGTACGGCAAGGTCGTGAACATCTCGTCCGCATCCATCTTCTCTGCGAAGAACGGGCTGGCTCACTACGTGGCCGCGAAGGCGGCAGTCGTCGGCATGACTCGTGCGCTCGCCCGCGAGTACGGAGACTCCGGCATCACCGTCAATGCGATCTCACCGGGCGCTACGGACAGCGGATCGATCCTCAGCACGCCGGAGTACTTGCAGTCGAAGGTCAGTGCCCGGTCGATTCGGCGCGTTCAGACACCGGATGATCTCATCGGTGCGGTGGTGTTCTTCTGTTCTCCCGCCAGCGACTTCATCACCGGACAGAACCTCGTCGTCGACGGTGGAGCGGAGTTCCAATAGCGCCGCCGCCAGCCGCATGGCTGTCGGGCGGGGTGTCACCGGTGGTCGGGTCTCGAGGATCAGTCAAAACCTGAAGTCGGAAGGAAGCGAGCCGTGACAACCAGCACCGTGGAGTCCAACTGGGCCGTCACCTCGTTCGATCCGTGGGATCCCCGAATCACGCACGACAACGTGTGGGACATGTACCGAGCGATGCGGCAGGCGGGTCCGGTGGTCTACAGCGACGCGCTCGGGGGATTCTGGTGCCTCACGGCCTACGCCGAGGTTCGCAAGTTCGCCGCAGACCACAAGACGTTCTCCTCGGCAGCGCGGGGTGTGCTGATCGGGAAGCAGCGCGACGTGGCTTCGATCCCGTTGGAAGTGGACCGTCCGGATCACCGTGCGTATCGCGCGGCACTTCAGGCGCCGTTCCTTGCGAGCTCCCTGCGCGAGTTGCAGGACATCATTCATGAGACGGTGAGCGCCACGCTCGATCGCATCGCCGACCTCGGCAAGTTCGACGTGGTGAGCGATCTCGCCGAGCCGATCCCGCGACAAGCCATCTCGTTCATCTTGGGGATCAAGAAGGATCAGCAGACCGAGTTCAGCAGACTCGCTCTTGCCCGAATTCACGCGCCCATAACGCTGTTCGAGGCTGCTCAGCGCCAGTACTACGAGTTCTTCCGGGACGAGGTCGTCGAGTCATGCATCCGGTCGTCTGACTCGGGCTTCATCAGCGCGCTCTTGCGCGCCGACATCAACGACCAGCGGCTCACGCCGGCCGAGGTCGCGCACATCGCTGCCGGTCTCGCAACGGCCGGCTACGCCACGACGATCCACGCGCTCACGTCCCTCGTCTACCGCGTCGCTCGCCACGAGAGCGAGCGCACAACCTTGACGGGTCCTGATATCGCCGACCGAGTCGTTGAGGAGGCGCTGCGCATCGATCCGCCAATTCACCTCGAGGGACGCACGGCGGTCGTGCCGGTGGTGGTCGGTGAGACAAGAATTCCCGCCGGCGACCAGGTCGCCCTCCTCTACGCCTCGGCCAACCACGACGACTCCGTCTACGCACAACCCGAAACCTTCGATCCGCGCCGGGCATCGGTCGCCCACCTCGCCTTCGGCCACGGCATTCACAAATGCCTCGGAGCACCGTTGGCGAGGCTCGAGATGGCCATCGTCCTGCGTGAGATGGTCAACCGCTTCCCCGGCTACCACCTGATCGAGGAACCGGTCAGCGAGTCGATGGCGCACGGACATCACCTCGGATGGGAATCGATCCACGCAACCACCGACTGACGCATGCGCCGCGCGCAGTGTCCACCGCAGCGTCGTCTCCGCCGCAGACTTCGACGACGCGCGGACCCCGTCGCGCACGGTGCAGCAGCATCCATCGGCCGTCTGACTCGGGATGCAGAATGTTGTATACTTCCGACAACCGTCAGTGCTCGCGCTAGTCCGACGCGGCCTCGACAGGTGGGGAGGATGACCCGGAATGCGTCGCTCTGTGTTGATCCCTGGAGTCTTCCTGGCGCTGCTGGGTGCGTGTGGCGGTGACGATGACGGCTCGGCCGGGTCGACCGACTCCATCGCCATCGCCCTCGAGGCTGAGCCCAGTTCCCTCGACCCGCAGAAGACGTTCGACGGCCAGACCCGGCGTGTCGCCGAGAACATCTACGAGCGTCTGATCGACCGCGACCTGAACGACCCGGCCGAGCTGGTCCCCCGCCTCGCTGCCGAGCTCCCGGAGCGCATCGACGACACGACATGGGAAGTGAAGATCAGGGACGGCGTCGAGTTCACGAACGGGGAGCCGTTCGATGCGGCCGCAGCGGCGGCGGCCATCAACCGGATGATCGATCCAGAATTCGACTCCGACCTCTTCGACCAGGTGAGCACGATCGCCAATGCCGAGGCCGTCGACGACCTCACGCTGCGGATCACGACCACTGGCCCCGATCCCGCCCTGCCGGCCCGGCTCTACATGATCCTCATGGTGCCACCCGAGCACTCACAGACCGAGGCTTTCGACCGTGAACCGATCGGCACCGGCCCCTACACCTTCGAGGAATGGGAGGGCGGTTCGCACATTTCCTTGCGTCGCAACGACGACTACTGGGGCGACGCCCCGCCGATCGAGACCGCGGAGTTCAGGTTCCAGGCCGAGAACCAGAGTCGCGTCGCTGCGCTGCAGGCCGGTGAGGTTGACCTGGCGATGGGTATCGCAGCCGAATCCACCGCTGACGTCCCGCAGGTGATCCGCCGCGACGGTCTCGAATACCCGTACCTGCGGATGAAGAACTATGACGGGCCCTTCGCCGACGCTCAAGTGCGCAAGGCCGCGTCACTGGCCCTCAACGTGCAGGAGTACATCGACACCATCTACCAAGGCAGCGCGTCGCTCGCGAACTGCCAACCGAACGGCGATGGCGTCTTCGGCTACAACCCCGACCTCACCCCCTACCCCTACGATCCGGAGGAGGCAGCCCGCCTGCTGGAGGAATCCAGCTACGACGGCAGCTCGATCCGCGTCGTCGCCCCCAGCGGCCGATGGCTCAAGTTCGAAGAGCTGGCAGAAGCCATCGCCGCCGATCTCAACGCCGTTGGTCTCAACGTCGACATGCAGGTCGTACCGTTCGACCTCTGGCTCGAGGAACTCCTCGTGCCGTTCGGGGAAGGGCAGCCCGACGCCATGCTGTCCTCCTTTGGCAACGAACTGCAAGACGGCGACCGCATCTCCGGATTCGTCGGCACGGAAGGCGCCGCATCGTCCTATGACGCACCCGAGGTCGTCGACATGCTCGCCCGCGCCCGCGTCGAAGGCGACCCCGAGGTAAGAGAGCAGCTCTACCACGACGCGTACAAAACCATCTGCGACGACGCCGCCATCCTGAGCCTCCTCACCTTCCAGGACGTCTACGGCGCGGCCGAGAACCTCGACTGGACACCCCGCTTCGACGGAACCAGCCGCATCGCCGAGATGCAACTGAGCGAGTCGTAGGAGTTCCAGGTCCCCGTCCAGCGCTGAGGCGCGAGACTGGAAGCTCGACGAAGGGCAGCACCACCTGCTGAGCGCGCAGATGGCCTGCCGGCTGGCCAATGAACCGCACGCCTTGGCTGTCGCACACCACCGGCCCTCGCCAGCAGCTCGGCCAACTGCCGGTCGCAGGCGCGCACGTGGTCTGCCGCAGCGCGCGCTGCGGCTGATCAAACGAACATCGTCGCCGTGTCCGACGACGCACCGAGAACTCTGACGCTGCGTGGCGCGCCCGAGTCGCCGCATCCGTTCGAGTGGCCCGGAGAGGACCCGTCCGGGAACGTCATCGGATACCCCCGCCGAGACATCGCCGACCCGCGTCATCTCAGCGCCATTAGCGGTACCGAACGCGAACACCGAACCACGCCGACTCGACCAGTGCGGCGAGCGCAGAACGGCATGTAGTTGTCATCGGCCGCCTCGAGCCAACTCGGGCTCGTGCTGGTAGGTGGCCGCGCCCGATCCGTCGATCGGGCGCGGCGCGTGCATCTGGGCGCGAAGGTTCCCAAACGTCGTTCTGGGCGCGGAGCTTCTCGAATACGAGAACGTCCGCGCCCAGTTGGTCAGTCGGGAATGTCCGCGCCCAGATTTGCGCGCACGACGATTCGGTGTTCGGCACGCCGCGAGCGCTCTTGTGCGTGAGCGGTGGCCGCACCGAACCGCAGTACCGAACGCGAACACCGAACCACGCCGACTCGATCGCTGCAGTGCGCAATATCGGCATCGATGTGCTGCGGCGAGTTGGTTCGCCGGGGTGGGCGCCTGGCTGTTGGCGTGGTGAGGGTGAGGGTGAGGGTGAGCGCCGTGGGTACCAGATGGCGTATCGGTCCGCCGGAACGACCCGGCCTCGGCGTTGTCACCCCGGGGCGATCGCCTGCGCCTACGAGCATGGCCTCGTCCGGGCCCTACACAGAATGAACCATCGCTGGTTCGAGCCCAGATGGCTCGTTTGCCCGATGCGCCGACGGCGGCCTTTCCATACCGTGACAGTTGATGGAGGTTCACCAAGGTCGGATGTCGTCCTTCGCCTCGCCGAGGAGCGGAAACGACGACTGGACGAGCACGTGAGATGAACGCGACGGCGAGCACCCCCAACGATCCCGTCAGCGCCGTCGGGTCGCTGGCCGAGCTGATTCGGGCCGACTGCGCCGACATGGACACGACCCGCAAGGTGCCGACGCCGGTCATCGGTGGGTTGCAGGACGCGGGCGTCTTCCGGCTGATGGCGCCGGTGGAGCTCGGCGGGAGCGAGGTGGACCCGGTGACGTTCCTCAACGTCGTCGAGGCAGCGTCGCACGCCGACGGTTCGGTCGGGTGGTGCGTCATGATCGGCGGCTGCTACGCCACCTTCGGCGGGCTCCTCCCTCTTGAAGGCGCAAGCAGCATCTACGGCGACCCTGCCACCATCTCGGCGGGTGCGTTCCGTCCCGATGGCATGGCCGTCGAGGTCGACGGCGGCTTTCGCATCACTGGCCGGTGGCCGTTGGCCAGCGGGTCGAGTCACGCCAACTGGTATGTCGGAGGCTGCGTCGTCGTGGGGAACGGCGAGCCGGTCATCGGTCCAACCGGTGCGCCATTGATGCGTGAGCTGTTCTTTCCCGCCTCGGCCACCGAGATCATCGACACTTGGGACTCCACCGGCCTGCGAGGCACGGCCAGTCACGACTACGCCATCTCCGACGTGTTCGTCCCCGCCTCCCACACGATGTGGTTCCAGGAGCCGCCCACCATCGACCGGCCCCTGTACCACATGCCGCCGGTCGCCATGTTCGCCACCTTCATCGCCGCCGTGCCCCTTGGGATCGCCCGCCACGCCATCGAGGAATTCGTGAGCCTGGCCGACGCCAAGACGCCAACGCTGTCGGCCACCGTGTTGGCCGACAAACCGGCGGCGCAGGAGCGGCTCGGACGCGCCCAGGCACTCGTCACCGCCAGTCGCCGCTACCTGACCGAGACGCTCAACGACCTCTGGGTGAAGGTGCGGGCAGGTCACCCGCCGACGATGGCCGAACGAGGCCCGTTGTGGCTGGCCGCAACCCACACCGCCCACAGCGCCTTGGAGGCGATCGAGCTGTTGTACACCGCCGGCGGGGCGAGCAGCGTCTACGCCAGCTCGCCGCTGGATCGTTGCCTGCGCGACGCCCGCACCGCGGTGCAACACATCTGCACCCAGGAGTTGCACTTCGAGCTCGCCGGCCGCCAGCTGCTCGGACGCGATGTCGTCGCCAGCCCGTGGATCATCGACGAGCGCGAGACGTATCCGCCGGAGGAGCCCTGACGACGGAACCCAACGTCGACATCGTCATCGACTGCCACCCTCGAGGACGGGACGTTCTACCGCCGGGCTGGCACCCCGGCGACGGAAAGGCGGGACCCGAGACCACTACGGGCTGGTGCCGCCGACGATCCAGTGCACTCCAGTGAACCTGCAACGCGTTCGAACCGAAGACGGCCAAACCTGGCCTGCTGATCGACGTCCGCATCGATGACGCCGACACCAACGCGAAGGAGCTCGAGGCGGCAGGAGGGCGCCGGCAGAGTGCTCGCACACCATGAGCGCGCTTACCGGTCCAAGCGCCTACCGAATGTCAGTACCGAATCACGGTCCGACGGCTGCGAAGCCGCGCCCGAACGGCAGTGATGATCTGAGTGCCGGCTTGGCCCGGCTAGAGAGTGGGCGGGGGCTCGCTCTTGCGGTCTGACCCGCCGAACGGCAGGCCCGACGGTGGTGCCTTGGAAATGACCCGTCGATCGGTTGAGCGAGCCCTCGTCCTGTGCACGTTCCGTTCGGGCTTCGTGACCGAAGAGGCGCCTGTGCGAGAGGCCCCATCACTGTCCTGTCCGTCCTCCCGGACGATGCGTGCCACCTGCAACCGAGAACAGGAGAGGCGGCATGACAACGTTGACACACGACGGCGTAGGCCGGGTGACGGGTGGAGTGGACACGCACAAGGTGGTCCACGTGGCGGCGGTGATCGACTCAGTCGGTCGGCTCTTGGCCACGGCCGAGTTCACCACGACCAGCAGTGGCTATCGGCAGCTGCTGGCATGGATGCGCAGCCACGGCGAGCTCGTCGCGGTCGGTGTGGAGGGGTGCGGTTCGTGGGGTGCGGGCCTGGCTCGACACCTCAGCGCAGCCGGTGTCCGAGTCGTCGAGGTCAATCGCCCGAACCGTCAGAACCGCCGTCGCCGCGGCAAGTCTGACGTGATCGATGCCGAAGCAGCGGCCCGTGCGGTGCTGGCCGGTGACGCCAGCGTGACCCCGAAGGCTCAGACCGGGCCGGTCGAGGCGGTTCGCCAGTTGCGGGTCGCACGAGCTGGGGCGATGAAGGCCCGCACCGCCGCCGCCAACCAGTTGCACAGCTTGTGCGACACCGCCCCCGATGTCGTGCGTTCCCAGCTCGTCGGCCTTCCGCTGAAGCGCATCGTGGCCATCGCTGAACGGTGGCGACCCGGCGACGACATGACCGTCGAAGCGTCGGCGCGGCGCGCCCTGCGCAGTGTCGCTCGCCGCTGGCGCAGCCTCGACGACGAAGCTCGAACACTCCGATCCGACATCCGCACGATCCTCAACGAGATTGCCCCTGGCCTGCTCGCCGTGCACGGCGTCGGCGATCACACCGCCGGGCAACTCCTCGTCACCGCCGGTGACAATCCCGATCGGCTCGACCACGAGAAGTCCTTCGCTGCGCTGTGCGGATCGACACCCGTCGCAGCCTCGTCGGGCAAGACGCGGCGTCATCGGCTCAACCGCGGCGGCGATCGACAAGCCAACTCGGCGCTGTGGACCATCGTGCGGACACGCATGGCCACCCATCAACCAACCATCGCCTACGTCAACCGGCGCACCGCCGACGGCCTCTCCAAACCCGACATCATGCGTTGCCTCAAGCGCTACGTCGCTCGAGAGCTCTTCCCCCTCATCCGCGACATCACCAACAACACGACAACCAACGACTTCGCCGCTTGACATCAAGAGGCGCTTCATCTCGTTGCCATCGAGGCGTGCTGTCGGGGCTGCGCCGTCGGGCTGACGGTTCGAGTCCCGATCGTCGCTCCCCACCGGCCATTCTGCATAGGTGTCCGACAGTGCCTGGAGCGCGTACGAGCGGCTTGTTGCCCGCGACTGGCACACGCTCTCGCCAGGCGAACGTCGCGTCGTCGCAATCGCCGAGCTTCGGACGGAGGTCAACAACGGCGGGTTTGACCAGTACTTCTTCAACACCGGCGGCGACCATGCGGAGACAGCCTTGGAGGCTGCGGCGCTCGTGGGGACGCAACCGCTGGTCGATGTGCTCGGCCGCGCTTGACGGCGGCTATCAGCAGGGCAGGGCAGCCCGGCAGGACTCGTTGTCTCGCGTCGGAGGCGAGGAAGTCTTCGGTGCACTCGATCGGGAGTACTTCGCGCTGGAGGAAATCCTGGACCTAGACGAGGCGATGAACCGCCTGGCCGAACGCACCTAGCTGCCGCTCTGCGCTGGCCGACGTGCGTAGCCCCGGGGCGATGTCGAGTGACTTGGAGCCGATCGAGACCTGATCGAACGGGCTTCGAGCGACCTGAGGACTCGTCGCCCTCCGTGTTGCGGTCATCTCACGATGGCCGAGCGTGGGGGATACGACATCTGCGAGGAGTGCGGTTGGAAGGACGACGGTCAGGACAATCATGACGGGGCGTGGTACGCGGCGGGCCGAACGGACGGCCGAGCCTGGATGAGGCACGTGATGCACACGTCGCGGGTGGTGGCGTTCTTGAACCGCACACCGCGCCATCCGAACCCACGTAACGCGTGCGCCATCGGCCAACGTGACACGCTGCGATCGCAGCAAGCCGGCGATATGTGAACGGGTGAGGCCACGTCCTGTGCGAGTACCGACGGCCGAGGCCGACAGACAGAACGGAAGCACCGTACTGCGGCACCGAACGACGCGTTGCGCCAGTCGGTTGAGGATGCCGAACGGCGTCTCGTTGCATCTCGGGATATGTCCGACAAGCGGCGACTGCGGACACCTCGCGACGGATTACAGGACGCGCCATCGGACGTCATGCTTCGAGCGTGCGGTGCATCCCGGCGGGTTCCGCAACTCACTCCAAGCGGGCGATCTGGGCGCCATCGACGGTGATCCAGCTGTCGGCCCGGTCGTTCCGCGCGGTGTCGACTCGCTGCTCGCTACATCGGTTCGTGCTTACCTGCGAACTCGAGCGAGCGACCAAGGAGTATCCCAGTGGCCACGAACGTCCCGAACGTCACGCTGAACAACGGCGTCGAGATGCCGATCCTCGGTTTTGGCGTCTACCAGATCCCCCCGGAGGACACCGAGCAGATCGTCGCCACTGCGCTCGAGGTTGGGTACCGGCTCATCGACACCGCAGCCTCCTACGGCAACGAGGAGGCCGTCGGCCGGGCCATCCGCAGCAGCGGCATCCCGCGTGACGAGTTGTTCGTCACCACGAAGTTGTGGATCCAGAACCCCGGCGAGGCGAACGCCAAGGCCGCCTTCGAGGGGTCGCTCGAGCGCCTCGGTCTGGAGCGCGTCGACCTCTACCTCATCCACCAGCCGCTCGGCGACTATTACAGCTTCTGGCGAGCGATGGAGCAGCTCCACGCCGACGGCCTGGCGCGAGCGATCGGTGTCGCCAACTTCTACCCCGACCGGCTTGTCGACCTCATCGACCACAACGACGTGACCCCGGCAGTCGACCAGATCGAAACCAACCCGTTCTTCCAACGCCACGCCGACCAGGAGATCCTGCGCTCCAACGGCGTGCAACTCGAGTCCTGGGGCGGGTTCGCCGAGGGCCGCAACAACCTGTTCACCGACCCGACGCTCACCGCCATCGGCAACGCCCACGGGAAGTCCGTCGCCCAGGTCGTGCTTCGGTGGCTCATCCAGCGCGGCATCGTGACCATCCCGAAGTCGGTTCGCCGCGAGCGCATGGAACAGAACCTCGACGTCTTCAACTTCACCCTCACCGAAGATGAGATGACACGCATCGCCACCATGGACACCGGGGCGTCCAACTTCTTCGATCACCGCGACCCGGCGATGGTCAGCTGGCTCAACAGTCGACGAGACACCTGACAGGTGAGCGTGAGCCGGCGTTCTCGCGCCCTCGGCCACGCGATTGCAGCGCCGATCCGTCACCTCGGCGGTCGATGCCCGTGCGACGCGGAGGGACGTTGCCGAAATCGGTCAAGGTGCGTTCGCTCGAGACGCCGGCCAGCGCGTGCTGACGGACTGTCCGAAGATCTGTGTACGCGGCGTGATCCGAGGTTCCACGGCCGCTGCGCGAGTCAGGGTGCGGTGTGTCCGTACGTACTGATGATGTAGGTCGTGGTCGTAAGCCCGCTCGGTGTGGGCCCCGTGGTCGGGTGCGGCGGTCCAGCTGGCGAGGAGGGCGAGTGCGTCGTGCGAGGCCGAGCCGGGTTCTGCGGTGTAGGCGGTCATTGTCAGGCCAGGGTCGGCCGGGAGTGGCAGTTCCTCGAACGTGAGGGCGACGTCGCCGACGACGGGGTGGTGGAAGCGTTTGGTGCCGTGGTCGTGGAGGCGGACGTTGTGGGCGGCCCAGCGGTTGCGGAACTCGTCGCTGCGGGTGGCGAGCTCACCGACGAGATCCGGTGAGGTTGCGGTCGCTGGGGTTGCGTCCGGCTTCGGTGCGCAGGATGGCGACGGTGGCGTTGGCGACGTCGGCCCAGTCGACGAAGAACACGCGGCCCTGGGGGTCGATGAACGTGAATCGGGCGAGGTTCGTCGGTGTCGACGGGTCGGCAAATGCGGGCGAGAACAGGGCGCGACCGAGCGGGTTGGTGGCGATGACGTCGAGGCGTCCGTTGCGCACGAGTGTCGGGGCGGCGGTCATGGCGTCGAGGAGGCGTTGCATGCCCGGGCGGACCGGGTGCTGACCGACAAGAAGATCTGGCTCGTGACCGGTGCCGCTCGCGAAATGGGTGTCAACATCGCCAACGCCGCGCTCGGCGCCGGCCACGCCGTGGTCGCGACCGCCCGCAACGCTGATGCCGTCACCGCCGCGCTCGGCCGTCACGACGAGCTGCTGGCGGTGCAGCTCGATATCACCGATCCCGCCTCCGTCGACGCAGCGGTTCAGGAAGCCGTCGCCCGGTTCAGACGGATCGACGTCCTGGTGAACAACGCCCCGACCTCGTGCCCCCTCGCGAGCGCCCACGCGGACACCGGGCCGGCCGACGGACTGCGTGGGCGGCCGCTCGCATCGAGGTGCGCCGGCGGCAGCTGATGGAGCCGCTCGGGACCAGGCGCAGGCCGTGAGCGCTCCCGAACGGCAGCACATGAGAGCAGCACCGAACGACGTGCAACGCTGGGATGCGGCGCATGCGAGGTGCACGATCCCTTAGGCGTCAGGCCGCGAGCCTCGACGGTTGCCGAACCTTGGGCGTTGGACTCCATTCGTGATGACAGAGTGGATCGATGGACGACGTGCGTCGCTCGCGAAACGCCTATAGCGCGTCCGCAGATCGATACCTCGCCCTTGTTGGTAGCACACTGTCGGACCAGATCGAGACGGCCGCCGACCTCGAACTCCTCGCCAGGTTCGCCGGAATGGCGAAGGCGGCCGGCGGTCGTGTACTCGATGCAGGATGCGGGACCGGCCGCGTGGCCCGGCTCCTTGCCGACCACGGTCTTGAGGCCGTCGGCGTCGACGTTGCCGAAGGGATGGTCGAGATCGCCCGCCGCGAGCACCCCGATCTGAGGTTCGCGGTCGGTGAGCTCGCCCAGCTCCCGTTCGCCTCCACCCGATTCATCGCGACGGTGTACTGGTACTCGATCATCACGACGCCACCCGCATTCCTCGCCACGGTGTTTGCAGAGCTTGTTCGGATCCTTGGTGAGAACGGGATCGCTCTGGTTGCGTTCCAATCGGGCGACGGCTCGGCCATCGAGCGACCTAACGCGTTTGGTACGGACGTCGACCTCACGCTGTTTCGGCACGACGTTCAGTCCGTTGCGGCCAGCCTCGAACGGTCGGGGCTCCATCTCGTTGATGTCATCGAACGAGAACCGGAGCGTGCCCACGAGGACACCACACAGGCGTTCATCACGGCCCGCAGCTGACCTGATCGCACCGGACGCGTCCCCCACCGGCGGTATCGCACAGGCGGGCCTCCACCACGGCCGCGCGATTCAAACAGGTGCGCCCCGGAAACGACGTCGTCGAATTGCGCGGTTTCGCGTCCTGTACCGCCCGGCAGTCAGGTGCTGGAGAGGTCTATCGGCGTCTGCCCCGCCGACGAACGAAGCCTGCGGCACCGGTGGTGGCGAGCAGTATCGCGCACAACCAACCGGGTAGCCAGGAGCCGCTGTCGAAGCCCGCCACCTCAGCGCCGGACTTCCTCAGCGGCGCTCTCTCGCGCGCGGTCGCTACGTGAGTTCGACTACTGCGTGAGAGTGTCGCCTGGGTCGCCCGCGAGAGAGTCGCCGCCGGCGCCGCCTGTGACGACGTCGCCGGGGGAGCCGTCACGGCCGTTGATCACGTCGCCGCCGGCCTCGCCGAACAATTGGTCTTGGCCGCCGCCTCCGCGAATCGCGTCGCCGCCGTCGCCACCGAAGATCAAGTCATTGCCTCCGCGGCCGTCAATCACATCTCCGCCAGCAAGGCCGCAGATCACGTCAGCACCTGCAGTGCCGACCAGGATGTCGCCGTTAGGGGTTCCCATGATCGTGCAGGCCGGTCGACACGACACGTCCCAGGTTGCACCGAACGCGTTCACCCGCCACGCGACGTGATGGATTCCGTCGGCGGGCATTGTGTACTGGAGGCCGGCCGGGAACCCGCCCGACGCCACCAACTCGTCATCGACCGTCAGACTGGTCACTGCCGGCGTTCTCCCCGGAGTCGGCCGACCGGCGCTGACAGTGATCGTCTCGCCGGTAGCGAACTGGTCCGGGCCGACCTCCATGAAGACATACACGTCGTCGAGAGACGGATCGTTGACAGCGATGCAGCCAGCGCTCATCTGCGCGTCGATGCCGGCGGAAACGTTGTCGGCGATGCCCGCTACGACGATCACCGCACCGATGCCCGCTGCCGCAGTGAGGGATCGGACGACACGCGTCCAACGTGGCGTGGGCATAGCGGTCATGATTCGCTCCCTCACAGCGGGCACAAGCCGGCGTCGACGACGCTCAACGAACCTCCCGTCCCGCGGATGACGGCGACCGTAGCATCAGGTCAGAGACTCATCCGTGCCGCAATGGCACCGCCACGATCAGAGGGGGCGCGGTCGATCGGCATGAGGATGTCGGGCGGGCCGGTGGCCGCGACGAAGTCGACGACCAGCTGGGCAGCCTCGCCGGGACGTTTGATCGGGAGGGCGTGCGAGTTGCCGAACACGACGGCGAGGCCGTCCTGTTGGCAGCTCCCGGTGAAGCGTGAACTGTGCGCCCGCTCGACGAGGTCGCCGTTGCGGACTATGACCTGCTCGCGCGACAGGCCGGTTCGCTCCGAGGGTGTAGCGACGTGGAGCCGGCCGGACGTAATCTCTCCGACACCCGGCGGGGAGGCGAGTGCGGATGCTGATCATCGTTGCTATTCACGAGATGGGCGCGTATGCCGCTGCGGTGACCACGTCCAACGAGGATCCGAGAGCGGATGCACCCGTCTGGACCCCGGGCCGAGAGGACCGACCGCTTTTGGAGCAGGTGCGGGAGGTCGACGAGGCCCAACGGGTCGACCTCGTCGTGGAGCCGGCGCCCGGGGTAGGGATGGCCGGCTTCGCTGTAGTCGCCGTCGACGACGAGCGCGCGGGAGACCTGCGCTCCGCGCTGGACGAGGCGGTGTCGAGCGTCGCGACGCGCGTCGAGGCCGAGCCCGGAGGGGCCTTCGCCGCTCGCGACCGGGATCGCGCTACGCAGTGGTTGGGCGGGAGCTTCGAGGGGCTGGTGTCACTCCGGCACACCGGCGCGATGGATGCCGCTCGCGAGATCTTCCTCACTGGTGCCGTCTGGATCGTCGCCCGGAAATGCCCGCATGGGTGCACGATCGGCACGTGCAGCACGAGTCCGTGTGTCGCGCGCGCTGTCGCGCCGATGTTCTGAGGTCCGCATGTCGGCCGAGGATCACAAGCGTTTGCCGGACGGCTACGTCACGACGTGGTGGTCGACCGAGCCGCTGGGAAACTTCAAGTCGCTCACCGCCGTGACCGCCGGCCCGGCGGCGATCGTCGCCGCCTTCTCCATCGCCGGGGTCGTTGCCGTGCTCGCTCGTGACCATGTGGAGTTCCTCGACGCCGCCGCAGCCCTCCTCTTCTCCGCCGCCGCCTTCGTGCTGTTCGATCTCCTCCTCGCCGCCGTCGACGCCAGCGCCGTGAGCGTGACACCGGAGGAACGGCTCGACTGGTTCCCCGAGGGCAAGAAAGATAAGAGAATCCTCACGCCGCTTCGGCACCGTCAGCTGCACGACTTCGCAGCCTTCATTTACTACAGCGACCGCATCAAGGTGCTCTATCGCGTCGGCCTCTTCCTCGCGCTCACAGGTCTGGCCTCGCTCATGCTGGCGCGGCGTCGACGGCGCCCGGTTCGACCTGTCGTCACCGGGAGCAGCGACGGAGTGCCTCCTTGTGGCCGGAGCGCTGCTCTTGCTTGGTGTCGCCACGCTCCACCTGGCCCGTGGGGGGTTGCTGTACACCCGCACAGAAGCCAGACACGTCGCCTATGCCGAGGAGTCGCTGTCAATCTCGCTGACGGCGGTGAAGGATCCGACGTGCGCCGACCCCTACGGCAACGACTGAGATGTAGATCCGTCCGCCTGCTTAGGCGGGTCAGCTGGGCGGAACAACGAGAAGTGCAACGCGGCGGGCTCGACGCGCCGCGCAGACGGACCTGTTCGACGACCTCGACTGGCTGTGTCAACCCCCGATGCGAGCGGACGGGTCGCGAGCTGCGCGCGCGTGGGCATTCCAGGTAACGCTCGGCTTGCTCTTCGCACATAGGGCCGGACGTCGACGTATCATTGGCACCGCTCGTCGGGGTGAAGGGGGGCGACCATGCCGCAGGTCGACGTCGACGGACTGACGATCAACTATGACGTCCAAGGGGATGGGGAGACGCTGCTGTTGATCCCTTACACGTCGGCTGATCACGCCTGCTACGCGTTCCAACTCCCGGCGTACACGGAGCACTTCAGCTGCGTCGCGATCGATCTGCCCGGCTCCGGTGAGAGCGACACGCCACCCGGG
This sequence comes from uncultured Acidimicrobiia bacterium, assembly GCA_963774125.1. Classification (GTDB taxonomy): domain Bacteria; phylum Actinomycetota; class Acidimicrobiia; order Acidimicrobiales; family Ilumatobacteraceae; genus JALZMG01. The sequence continues at coordinate 1,079,068 of CAVZDR010000003.1, read as the reverse complement.
CCGTACTCGACGGAGGGCTACGCCGACCAGGTGGCCTCCTTCCTCGGGGCGATCGGAATCGAGCGGGCTCACGTCGCGGGCATGTCGCTCGGAGCCGCTGTCGCGATGCACCTGGGGGCGCGCCATCCGGAGCGCGTGCGCTCGCTCTCGTTGCACAGTGGCTGGGACGCCAGCGATGCCTATCTGAAGGCTGTCGTCGAGCAGTGGCGCACCCTCGCTTCCTCGCTTCCGACCATCGCCGACGTTGTCATCCAGGGAATCTTCCCGTGGTGCTTCACGCCCGAGATGTACGCCGAGCGGCCGGACTTCGTCGACGCCCTGGTGGATTTCGTCCGAGGTCGCCCGGCGCAGCCGGCCGACGGGTTCCTGGCGCAGCTCGACGCCGTCGTCGCGCACGACGCCCGCACGGTGCTGGCTGAGATCCGTGGTCCGACGTTGATCACCGTTGGAGCGCGCGACCTCGTCTGCTCAAGGCGCTTCGCCGGACGACTGCAGGCCGGGATCGCCGGCAGCGAGCTGGTTGTCTTCGACCACCTGTCGCACGCCGGTTTGCACGAGGATCCCGAGGCCTTCAACCGCGCGACGCTCGACTTCTTGCTGCGCCAGAGCTCCTAATTCAGCTCGAGCATGTATCGGTCCCCGCCGTGTAAACGCGCGCGCTTAAGGGCCGTAACGAATGTCGGTACCGAATCACACGTCAACGGCCTGCGAGGCCGCGCCAGAACGGCATGTCCTTGCTTCATGAGGTAATCAGCGCACCCGGCGATACCGGACTCGGCGATCCGGTGTTGCTGACAGGAATTGTCGGATACCACCCCGGGCCGACTTTCAGTGCAGACACAGAGGCGACGACGACTCGTCGCTTGGTGCTTCGAGTTCGGTCTGCGCGCCCGGGCGGACGCAGCGCCGCGCCGTACAGCGGGCGCGTCGCCAGTCCACCCCGGGTGGCGAGGCCGCTGTCGGTCACGGTCACGTTTCTCGCACGGGATGCCGCCCGCATCGCGGCTTGGCGGCCCCTGGCGGAGGCTGTGCTCTCGCTGGGTGAGTGTCCGAGACCGCCTTACCGAGCGCGTGGGTGATGCCGATCGGAACTTTGACCACGGTCGAGAGGCTGGCCATCTGCCCTTGGAGGGAATGCGCTCGCCGAGGCGCGCCGGTGGCTGAGACAGGCACCAAATCCCACGGCGGCCGCATCGCGGAGAACGTCGGTGAGGTGGTTGCCGTCGGCGGCGGCGTGGACAAAACACAGTCATCTACGCTCGGCCGGGTGGGGTGGCCCGACAATTCGATCATGGCTCGGCGAGGTCTCGCCGGCGGCCAGGTGGGCACCACTCACGCTCTCACCGAGGAGCGCCAAGGCACGTTCCACTTCACCATGGGCCCCTACTCGACCCCCGTTCTGGAGATCCAACCGGGTGACCGCGTGACGGTCGAGACGAGAGACGCGTTTGGCGGTGTGATCCACACCGAGTCCGACCTCCCGAGCGCGACGCTGACGATGCCGTTCGTCAACCCGCAAAATGGGCCGATCATGGTGGCAGGCGCGGAGAAGGGCGATGCCCTGGCGGTGCACATCGAGTCGATGGCGCCCCGCGGCGACAACCCGCGCGGCACGTGCGCCATGATCCCCGAGTTCGGCGCTCTCACCGGCACCTCGCTGACCGCAACGCTGAACCAACCGTTGCCCGAGCGGGTGCGCAAGGTCCCCCTCGACGCCGAGCACGTTTACTGGAGCGACCGGGTCACGCTGCCCTACCGCCCGCACATCGGCACGCTGAGCACGTCGCCAGAGTTGGACTCGATCAACTCGCTCACGCCAGACAACCACGGCGGCAACATGGACCTGCCGGACATGGGGCCGGGGAGCATCACCTACCTCCCCGTTCGCACCCAGGGCGCCCGCCTCTTCATCGGTGACGCCCACGCCTGCCAGGGCGACGGCGAGGTCTGCGGCACCGCCGTCGAGTACGCCAGCCTGACGACCATTCACGTCGAGCTGATAAAGGGCTGGACGATCGAGTGGCCCCGATTGGAGAACGAGGACTTGATCATGGCCATCGGGTCGGCCCGTCCCCTCGAGGACGCCGCCCGCATCGCCTATCGCGAGCTCATCTACTGGATGGAGCGCGACTACAGCTTCGACCGCTGGGACGCCTACATGATGCTCAGCCAGTGCGGACACGTCCGGCTCGGCAACTTCGTCGACCCCAAGTACACCGTCGGCGCGGCGATACGCAAGACCTACCTCGAAGGAGTTTGAGCATGGACCTCGGGCTGGGTGGCCTGAAGGCCGTCATCACGGGAGGCACGAGGGGCATCGGCCGGGCGATCGCCGAGACCCTGGCCGACGAGGGGGCCGACGTCGCCATCTGCGCCCGCCACGCTGACGATGTCGGAGTCGTCGTGGCCGCTCTGGAAGCAAGGGGCGTCCGGGCCACCGGTCGGGCGCTCGACGTGGGCGACGGCCCGGCGCTGCAGGAGTGGGTGCGCGACGTGGCCACCGAGCTCGGCGGCATCGACATCGTCGTGTCCAACGTCTCCGCGCTCGCCATCGGCGGCGACGAGGCGCACTGGCAGAGCAGCTTCGAGACCGACATGATGGGCGCAGTTCGGCTCGTGGACGCTGCGATGCCGAGCCTGGAGCGATCGGACGCTCCGTGCATCGTCACGATCTCCAGCGTTTCGGGCCGCGAAATCGACTTCGCGTCGGGTGCCTACGGCGCGTTCAAGGCCGCCCTCGTTCACTACACGCAAGGACTCGCCTACCACCTCGCGGCGAAAGGAATCCGGGCCAACACCGTCTCGCCGGGCAACACCTACTTCGACGGCGGCGTGTGGGCCCAGATCGAGACGGGCGACCCGGAACTCTTCTCGTCGGCTCTCGGTCTGAACCCGACGGGGCGGATGGGCACGCCCCAGGAGATGGCCAACGCCGTCGCCTTCATCGCCAGCCCACGGGCCAGCTTCATCACAGGGGCCAACCTCGTCGTCGACGGTGCGCTGACCAAGGGCGTCCAGCTCTGACGTCGACGGCGGCACGACGGCGAAAGCGGACGTCGAGCAACGCGATCCGCAACGGGTTACGAGGATGGCGCCACCAATGGCGAGGAGCTTCCACCACTGGGCGCTTACCGCGCGGGGCCGACGTCAGCATCGCCGTGCGCTGAGCGCTATTCCTTCCACCCCGGGACGCGGCCAGCCTGCTCGATCCACGACATCAGCTCGGGTTGCTCGACCTCGTCCATCGTCTTCAGCTTGATGTAGCGCGACCGATCGGCATCGCCGAGCGGCGGTGGCGGGTTGAAGTCGGCGCCGCCGAAGAACACAACGTTCACGGAGACGTCGTAGGCGACCATCTCCATCATCCACCCGACGTCGGGCAGCCCGTAGTACGCCTTCTTCCACTTGACGGCGAACTGCAGGTCCGAATGCCTCTCTCGGATCAGCTCGTCGAGGCGCGTCACGATCGGGTTGAGATCCGGCATCACGCGCCGCATCCAGTCATCGATCTCGGCGTGGCTCTCCGACGGCTCCGGCGGCTTGCGGGTCGAACTTGCCTTGCGCTTCATCGCCATCGCACGTGCTCCTCGGCTGCTGAAATCCCTGGCGAGGTTCGACGGTAGTGGCCTGGCGTCGCGAGACAGGCGGGATGGCACGGGCGGCGACGGGCAGGGCGCGGCGCGAGGCCGCGAAGCAATCGACCGCCGCCAGCGCCGGCGGCGGTCGATCCGTCAGCCCCATGTCGAGCTCGACGGCAAAGCGGTCCTCGAGTGCGTGCCGATGACCAACTCGGCCCGTTCAAGCACCGTCTCCGACGGCTGCTCTTGATGGGACAAGAGCTCCACGTTGAGTGCGGCGGGGTCGGCGCAGGCTTCATGGTCCGGCGAACGAGTCCCTCAGCTCGCCGGCGCATGGAGCAACACGAGCTGGCCGCTGAGCTGATCAGGTCGCGAGCGTCTCGGCGACCAGCGGGACCAGCTCGTCGACGGCGTAGGGCAAGCTGAGCACGGTGCCCCAGGTAAGGGCGCCGGACACGAGTGGATCCTCGATGAACATCGAGTGACCGGCCTGGACCACGTCGAGCTGGGAGTACAACGGCTTGGCCTCGATCTGGGCCCGCAGCTCTGGGTCGTGCCCGACGTTCCAGACCAGGAGGTCGCGGTCGAGCAGGTCCATCCGCTCATCACTGATCTCGGCGCCGTCGAGGTCGCCGGCCAGCTCGGCGATCTCGTCGGGGAGGACGAAGCCGAGCGAGGTCATCAGCTTGGTCCGCGGATCGTTGGGGCTGCGCGCAAACGACGAGCCTGGCTCGAACAGCTCGGCGACGACCATCTCCAAGCCCTCGAACTCGGGGTGCGCAGCGCGAGCGTCGGCGATCATGGCGTCCACCTCGGCGATGAGCTCCTCGGCTCGTTGCGGCTGGCCCAGCGCTAGGCCGACAGTTCGAGTCGTCTCCTGCCACGGCATCCCGAACTCCGGGTACTCACCGCTCGGGGCGATCGTCGGCGCGATCGCTGACAACGTCTCGTACTGCTGCGCATCCATATCGGTGTAGAGCGCGATGATGAGGTCGGGATCGAGCGTGGCGATCTGCTCGTAGTTGTACGCAGCGGTTCCAGTGAACGCGCCCTCGTTGAGCACCACGGGTTCGGCATCACCGAGCTCATCCCGAGCCCAGTCCCACGTCGCGAACTCGACGTCGCCGTACCAGTCCGTCACGGCGATGGGTGCGACACCGAACGCCAAGACGTAGTCCTGATCGCTGTAGCCCAGGGTGACGACCCGTTCGGGCGCGCTCACCACCTCAGTCGCACCATGCTCGTGAGGCACGCTCACCGGGAACTCGCCATCGACCTGGCCGGCGCCGGGGGCGCCTGCGGACCCCGACGTCGAGGCTCCCGCCGTACGGGCCGGCGCTGTGGTCTCGACGGCGGCATCGTCGGCTTGGTCGTCGTCGCTGCAGGCGACGAGCAGCGCCGAACATGTCACCAGCGTCACCGCCGTCCAGCGGCTCGCCATTACGTGGTTGCTCAGGTTCACGAGGCGGGAATGTAGGCGCGCCTAACAACATGCACAAAGCGCACCTAGCAACCAGGGACCACCGATCGGCATCGACGTGTCCTGCGCCCTGGTGCCTCATGTGACGAGCGCCTACCGGATCGGAGGCGACAGCTGCAGGGGTTCCTCGTCGACGGACGAACTGCCAACGAGCACTCTGCACCGGTCGCTGAGCGGAGTCGATGGCACGTCCGGAATGGACTCTACGGTGCCGGGCATGACGGAGATCGGATCGGATTGGTGGGTGGTCGATGGCGTTGCGACGGCATGGTTCGACGCGCCGTCGCTGATCGAGGGGGCTGCGCTGGCCGGGCGCATCGTGGAGCTGTCGGCCGAGATCGTGGTCGACCTGCGCGCGACAGGCATGCAGGTGCGCCTCGACTCAGACGAGCACGCCGAGGCGGTGTCGGTGGCTGCGCGGGATCTCGGGCTGGCCGCGAACCCTGCCGTGCTGCAGCACCTGAGCGTCGTGCTCGAATCCGCGAACCCGACTGTGGTGAGGCGGTTCTGGCAGCGTGTGCTCGACTACGCGCCTGGGGAGGACGGCGGTTTGGCGGATCCGTTGCGGCGCGACCCCGCGATACGGATCCGGCAGTCGACGGAGTCGCGGCCGCTTCGAAACCGCATCCACCTCGACGTGGTGCGGCCGGCCGCGGCGGTCGAGCAGGCGGGTCTTGGTGAGGCATCCGGACCGTTCGGGGTCTGCCACACCGACCCCGACGGCAACGAGGTCGACCTGGTGCCGGGCGAGGCGCTCGGCGAGAGGATCGGGACAGCCGACTGGCAGGCGGTGTTCAGCGCGATGGCGTGCTACCGCACCACCTCGCCGACGCAGCAGCGTGACCTGGCCGCCGCAGCAGCGGCGCTGGCCGCCGACACGGGCTTCCCGCTGCTGGTCGACCTGCGCCCCGGGCTCGTGATCATCGACAGCGGTAAGGACCAGTGGGAAGACGACGCCCACGGCCTCGAGCTCGACTTCACCGACCTCGCCGGAAACCTCCAGACCGCTGCCCGCGAACTCGGGGCCACTGCGGATCCGGGACTGCCGCGCTTCGCTCAGCTCTTCCTCGACGCCGCCGACGTCGCCGCAGTCCGCGCGTTCTGGGTCGCCGCACTCGGATACACCCACGACCGGCGAGCCGGGGTCGTCGACATCCACGATCCGCGGCGGCTGAACCCGGTGCTGGTGTTCCAAGAGCTCGATGCTTCGGAGACGGAGCGGCGCCGGCAGCGCAACCGCATCCACTTCGAGCTCGCGGTGCCGTCGGACCTCGCGCAGACGCGCCTCGCCACCACCGTCGCAGCCGGTGGCCGGCTCCTTGACGAGTCGGAGGATCGCTGGCGGGTCGCCGATCCCGAAGGCAACGAAATGGTGATCGTCAGTGGGGCATGAGCTCGCATTCGGCTGAGCTCCACGCTTGGCGGTTTCTCGTCGCCGCGCGCTGGACCTCCGCCGCAATCAGCATCGACACGCCCGAGGCACCGAACGCGCACACCGAGTAACGGCATTCTGGCCCGGAGCGACGATGCCGAACGGCATCCCGTCGCCTGTCGGGACGCGTCCGCGGGCCGGCGATGTCGGATGCGGCGTCCCGGGATTGCTCCCATCCCATTCGGACACCCGACTGGGAGGGCTCGTGCTCGGCGCGACCGTCACCACACGCCCAAATGAGACGGCTGAGATGATCGTCAACCTGGTTGACAATTACGGGCGTCGAGTTTAGGTTCGTCAACAACGTTGACGAAAGGAACGACCATGCCCGTCATCACCGCACCTCGACAGCCGACGCACGACCTCGGCGGGACACGCTTCACCTCCCTGGCGACCCCGAGCCGAGGCACCGTCGAGACGTCGGTCTGGCGAGTCGAGATCGCGCCCGGCACCGGGGCGACACCACATCGCCTGACCCGCGAGGAGGTCTTCATCGTCCTCGCCGGACGCGCCACTGTGTCGCTCGACGGTGTCGAGTCCCCGGCTGCGGCCGGTGATGCCATCGTCGTCCCGCCGGACACCGACTTCTCCCTCTCCAACGCCGGGTCCGACGAGTTGCAGCTGGTCTGCTGCTTGCCCGTCGGCGGCCAGGCGATCACGTCGATGGCGACGTTCACGCCGCCGTGGGCGGAGTGAACGCCCCCATCCGACCTGCGGACGGCATCCCGATCGCCCGACTGCTCGCCATGGGCTACCGCTGGATGATCGACGAGCTCCACGTCCGCCTGCGGGCGCGTGGTTGGGAGGGCATCCGGTCGGCGTACGGCTTCGTGCTGCTCGCCGTGCGCGACAGACCGCTGACCCCGACCGCGCTTGCCGCCGTGCTCGACGTCTCGAAGCAGGCGGCATCGAAGCTCGCCGACGCGATGGTCGTCGACGGACTGCTCGCACGCGAGAGCGACGAGTTCGACCACCGTGCTCGCCAGCTGCGATTGACCTCGCGCGGCGTCCAGCTCCTGGGAGCGGTGGAGGAGATCTACGCCGAGCTCGAGGCTGTGTGGGCCGATGTCATCGGCGACGTAGCCCTACGCCAGACGCGGGCTCGTCTCACCGCCGCTCTCACCGCAGTGCACGGTGGGACGCTGCCCAGCATCCGCCCCACGACCTGAGCTGTGCCGGCAACGGCCCCGTTGCGTGGGCGGTATCGCGAGGCATTCGGGGCGGTCAGCCGTCGGAGCGGACGTGCGCTGGACGCGCGAAGGATCTGTCGATCGGGCGCGGCTGGCCGCACGCCCGCGCCGGTCGGGCAGTGTGAGAACCTGCACCAGAACTGCCGATCGGAGCACTCTCAACGCTCCGGCCCATTGACCGGACTCGCCGGGAGAGGCCTTCCGTCGAGGCTTGCCGTGCGCACGCCGGCGGAACTGCGAAGGGGATCAGACGGGATTCGGGAACTGCATGAGTCCACCGGCGACCATGGCGGCGATCATGGGCTCACCCTCGCCGATCGGGATCGTTTCAATCTCCCCGAATGGGAGGAAATTTGCGACTGCAGTCGCCATCTTCAGAGGGTCATCAGCCTCCCAGAGGCTAAATGATCGGCCGAGGTCGAGCGCCACCCAAAGGTGGACCATCTCAACACCCTCTGGCGGCTTCCACGTCACGAAGTAGTCGAGGGTGGCCTGAAAGCTCGCTCGTGTCGCCTCAGCGTCCTCGCGAGCACCGAACTTCTGGATCCACAAGTACTGCGCCATCCGACTCCCCGTCCCCACTCCATGTCGAAGCTCGGACGAGGCTAACAAGCCATCCAGCCCCCAGGTACTGCCTCGCGAAGGTGGCCAGGTCTGCAGGCCGCAGATCTCAGGCCCGTAGGGCGTGTTCGTCGCCGATGACACGGACGGTTTCGAACGGTCGACCACGACGCCGCCACCCGTCGTCGAGGAACTCGCTGATCGCTCGGTGGAACCTCTCGTCGGCCCTCCGATCGATCGTTCGACGTAGTAGTCGGCGTCACCGTGCGTGAGTACCTCGACGATCACCTCGCGCGCCGAGCGCTGTTCGTTTCAGCCGATCAACAAGAAGCGCCTGGCGTGGGGATGAAGGCATGGTGTGGCGGCGAGTAAAAGGTCCTCGGCCAGGAGCGCACGTGTCTGCGCGGAACGATCTACAGCGACGATCCGTGGATGCTGTGTCGGTTCCTCCTCGTGATGCATCGTGTGCTCCGAGTCAGGACTCGCGGACTGGGAACGAGAACATCATCCCCGCCTGGTTGTGCTCCGCGATGTGGCAGTGCGCCATCCAGAGGCCAGGGTTCGTGACCTCGAGAAGGATGTCGACGGTCTCGCCGGAGCGAACGAGCACGGTGTCCTTCCAGGCGAGGTTCGACTCGACGACGTCGTCTCGGGCGAGGATGAGGAACCGGCCGGCGCCGTGGATGTGGAACGGGTGGTGCATCGGGTGGTCTTGGTCCATGTCGTTGAGCAGCCGGATCTTGACGAGGTCACCGACGCGGAACGCCCAGTCGATCTCCCAGTTCTGCTTGCCGGTGTCGACGTCGACGAGTTGCCAGATCATGTTGTGCGCGTTCGACGCGGCGTTGATCTCCGGCATCAGGTCCTCCCACTCCAGTCCGTCAGGCATGTCGTGGGCGTGCGTCTGCGGGGGCCTTTCAGGGCGGTGGTGCTCGTGGGCGGGTTCGGCGTTTGCATTGGTTGCCGGGACGAGTCGCATCCCACACTTCGGGCACGTGCCTGCGGTCTCCGCGGTGACCTCGGGGTGCATTGGGCACACGTACGTGGTCGGCGCGGGGATGAGTTTCATTCCGCAATGTGGGCAGGTCCCCGGCTCGGTGGAGACGAAGTCGGGGTGCATCGGGCAGGTGTAGGTGGCGGCGGTCGTGTCGGTGTCGCCGTAGAGGAGCGGCATGTGTGACTTGAACGCGAGTGTCTTGTCCGGTCGGCGGGCGACATGGTCGTCGAGACGTGCGCGCCAGCTCGTCAGCTCGTCGCTGGTACGCAGCTGCTCGAACGTCTGCGTACACGACGAGGTCGTGGCGGCGTCGGTTACTTCGACGGTGCCGAGCGTGTAGGTGCGTTCCGGGGTCCGGTGTTCGAGCGGTGTGGTTCCGGGCTTGTCGAAGCGAACGTCGACGACGGCGCGTTCGGAGGGTGCGAGGAGTACTTCGTCGACGAACGTCTCGTGTTCGTAGCGGCCGCTGTCGCTGCCGACGAGCTTCATGCGCGCACCAGGGAGCGCGACGTTGAACAGCCGCGTGTTCGCCGTGTTCGTGAAGTAGAAACGAACGACCTCACCGACTTGGGCTTCGTAGCGCGAGGCCTGTCTCACCGGCGGTGAGCATGACGTTGCCGAAGCGGCCCATCGCGACGTGCGTCGGGCCCGCCTCGTGGAAGGCGGCGATGCGGCCGTCTTCGACGAGGACGTCGTCGAGCGTGACGACGACTTCACGGTCAACGTTCGGCCAGTAATCGGCGTCGGCGGGCTCGACGACGATGTTGCCGTAGAGGCCCATGTCGAGGCCGTAGTCCTCGCGGATGTGTGGGTGGTACCAGTAGAGGCCGGCGTCGGGGAAGCGGAGCCGGTAGGTGAACTCGTCGCCGATCTCGATCGGCGGCTGGGTCTCGAACGGCACACCGTCGTAGGCGTTGTCGAGGCGCAGGCCGTGCCAGTGAACGGTTGCTTCGGTGTCGCCGTTGTTGCGGACGTGCACGAGGACTTCCGATCCCTGCCGCACGCGCAGCGTCGGGCCGGGGATCGAGCCGTTGTAGGACAGCATCCGGACGCGGTCGTCGCCGAGTGTCTTGGCGACTGGCGCGATGCGCAGTTCGTAGCTGTCGCCGTTGTCGAGTGCGACAACTGCGGGTCGGGTGGCGTCGGAGAGAGCGGTGATGTCGGTGGAGAAGGTGGCCGTCGTGTCGTTCATGGCGTCGTGGGAGGTGTGGTTCACGATGCCTCCACGGTGTCCGGCAGCAGAGGCCGCAGGTCATCGGGGATGGGCATGGGCGCGAAGGCGCTGACGTCGGCGCCGCCGGTGTTGCCGACCGGGTACTTGCCGGTGATCGAGCCGGGTGCGGCGACGATGATCCGGAACAGCTGGCCGACGAGTTCGTGGCGGTCGCGACGGCGTAGCGCCGCCGCGAGCATCGCGACGTGGGTGCGCACGTGCGCGCCGGCCATCGGCTGGCTGAGGATGTGGGCGCGTTCGAGGTGCGTCCATTCGGCGCTCGTGTCGCCGCTCGAACGGGCGGCGCGGGCGGCGTCGAGCTCGACGGCCCAGGCGGCACGCAACCGGGTGCGGCTGTCGGTAGTGAGGGCCTGGGCTGTTCATCGGGCACCTCCAGTGATGGTGGCGGGGAGCGCAGGTCCCTCGCCGATCCGCTGTTGGACGAGATCGACGAGCGCGGCGGGCGCCTTGGCAGGCGAGCCGGCGTCGAACGGCGGTTGCGGGTCGTACTCGATGGCGAGCTGGATCATCTGGGCGATCTCGGGCCCGTACATGCGATCGAGCAGGACGAGGGCCATGTCGATGCCGCTCGAGACGCCGGCCGCGGTGATGACCTTGCCGCGTTCGACGACGCGCTCGGTCGATGTAGTGCGCGCCGAGCTGCTCGAGCGCCGGCTTGCGGACCCAGTGCGTCGTTGCGTCGAGGCCGTCGAGGATCCCGGCGACGGCGAGGTAGATGGCGCCGGTGCAGACGCTCGTCGTCCACGTCGTCGTCGGGTGCACGGCGCGGAGCCACTCGACGAGCTCGGGTTGGAGCTCGGTGTCACCGAGCCCACCGGGCACGACGACGATGTCGGGTCGGCGACTCGGCAAACGACGTCGTCGCCATGAGCGTGGCGCGACCGGTGTGGTCCACCACCGGGCCCGCCTCGGCGGCGACGAACACCACCTCGTGACCGGGCACGTCGGCGAGGACCTGGAACGGGCCGATGATGTCGAGCATCGTGAAGTTCGGGTAGAGGGCGAGTGCGATCTGCATGAGGCCTCCTTGGTCGGTGTGTCGGGTGGCGGTGACCCACGCGGGTCACGTCAGGATGGTGACTGCCGCCGGTGACCGGACACTGAAGACGGGCTGAAAGCTGGTCGTCGAGTTCTTCAGTGCCGGGAAAGGGCTGTGCGTCACGCTCGAACGAGCGCACACCCGGGAGGACGCTGATGCCCTGTTACACCGACCACATGGGTCTGGTCATCACCACGAGCTCTGCGGTGGCGGCGGTCCGCTACGCCGGCGGCGTCGAGCTGCTCGTCGGCTCATCGCCCGACGCGATCGCGATGCTGCAGGCCGCGGTCGGTGCGGATCCCGCGTTCGGCGTCGGCCTCGCCGCCCTGGCCTGGGCCAGCAGCGAGCAGGACGGCGCCGCCGCGGCGGCCCTCGATGCGCTGGCGCGCAGCGTGGCGGCATCGTCGTCAGTCACGCGGCGGGAACGACAGCACATCGAGATCGTCCTGACCGCGTTGCGAGGCGACCGTGAACGCGCCAACGGGCTCGGATCGGAGCACCTGCGCGAGTTCCCCGCCGATGCCCTCATCGCCCACATCGTCAGCACTTGACCTCGTTGCGCCGATGGCGGCAGGCCAGCAATGGCTCAGCCCACGACGAGTTGAGCATCGGCGACGAGGCGGGTGAGGATGGTCTCGGCCAGCCGGCGGCCGGAGGTGTGGACCGCCAGGTAGCGCTCGTCGCCGATAACGGCCCTGCTCGCAGCCTCCACCCGGGCCCGCTCCGCCTGCAGCCACGGCGGAGACACGATCCGCTCCCCCCGCAGCTCGGCTGCGACACCGAGCAACCGCGCCGCGTCCGCGCCGTCCCCGGAGGCCGCCTGGGCGCCGGCCAGCCCCTCCACCGCGAGGGCCATCGCCCGCCGGTCGCTGCCCAACGCCGCCTCGAGCCAGGCTGCGCCGATGCAGCTCGCGGGCATCCTCCACGTCGCCTCGTTGCGTGGCGAGAAACCCCAGACAGGCGTGGGTGAACGCGACGCCCTCCACCGAGCCGACCGCCTCGTAGGCGGCCAACGCCTCACGGTGGAGCCGCTCAGCCTCGTCGAGCCGGCCTCGCATGGCGGCGGCCACCGCCATCCCGCTCAGCGCCTGCGCGGCCGGGCCCGGAAAGCCCAACTCCCGTGCCCGCGACAGCGCCGTCGCGTGCCACGTCGCCGCGTCATCGAACGTGCCCCCGGATCGCCGCCAGGTTGCCCAACCGGGTGGCCAGGATCGAGGCGTTGGCGCCCGGGCCGGTGCTCATCGTCCCCTCGTAGGCGAACGTCGTCAACGCCACCGCCTCGTCGTAGTCGCCGCGCAGCTCGGCCAGCTCACCGAGGCGGATCGAGGCGATGGCCTGGCCGTAACGGTCGCCCTCTGCGGCGAACCCGGCGACACTCCCACGCAGCAGCTCCTCGGCCCGATCGGCGTCACCCATCTTCAGGGCCAGACCGGAGCGCACCCAGTCCACGAACGCCTGGAGCCAGCGGTCCGGATCGTCGCCGAGGTGGACCGCCGCCTCCTCGATCAGCTCGTTCGCTTCCACCGTGTGACCCCGGTAGGCGCGCAGCAACGACGCCACCACGGCCGCCGTGGCGAACCCTCGGACCGAAGCGCCGCGGGCGGTCGCGAGGGCCTGCTCGGCGCGATCACCTGCGTCGCTGCTCGCTGCCCCGGAGCCGATCTGGGTCAACCATGCTCCCCACGCCCCGGCCACCGCCCGCTGCTCCGGCGAGGACTCGCCGTCGATCGCGAGGGCTCGGGCGATGAACGCCCGGCCGTCGGCCACCGTGCCGGTGATGTACCAGCCGTAGGCCAGACCGGCCGCCATCGCTACCGCGTCGGCAGCGTTGCCCCGCTGCCCAGCCCAGTCCAATGCGGCGCGGGCGTTGTCCAACTCGGAGCCGAGCCGGCGGATCCAGCGGGGCTGGTCGGGTCCGCGCAGGCCGGGCTCGGCCGTCGCCGCGAACTCCACCATCCACCGCAGATGCCGGTCCCGGGTGGCGTCGGCCTCGCCGGACTCGACGAGGCGTTCCCGGCCGTAGTCGACGAGGGTCTGCAGCAACCGGTATCGGGTGCCGTCCTCGCGGCCCACCACCGACACCAGCGACTTGTCGACGAGATGACCGAGGATGTCGACGATGTCGCCGACCGCCACATCGTCGCCGGCGCAGACCGCCTCGGCGGCGGCGAGGTCGAACCCGCCGGCGAACACCGACAGCCGCCTGAACACCCGCTGCTCGTCGGCGAACAGCAGGTCGTAGCTCCAATCGACGACGTGGCGCAGCGTCTGCTGACGGGGCTCGACGGTGCGACCACCGGTCGCCAGCAGACGGAACCGGTCGTCGAGCCGTACGACGATGTCGCCCAGCGACAGCGACCGGGTACGCGCCGCCGCCAGCTCCACGCGCCAGCGGCAGACCATCGAGGCGGTCACAGATCCGCTCGATCAACGCCGCATCATCGGTTGTCTCAGTCTCGAGGCCGCCCGCCTCGGCCCGCTCGCGGAACAGGGCCCACGACTCGTCCGGCCCGAGCGGCGGCACCATCCAGCGGACCTCACCGCCCACGCCCGAGACCCTCGCGGCTGGTCGCCAGCACTCGCACACCGGCGCCCGCCCGCAGCAGGCGCTCAACGACGCGTGCCGCCTCATCGATCACGTGCTCGCAGTTGTCGACCACGAGCAGCACGTCCTTGTCGGCGAGGAACGGTTCCAGCCGGGCGGCGTCGTCCAAGCCGAGCGCCGTCGCCACCGCCGCCACCACATCACGCGGGTCACGCAACGACGCCAGCTCGATCAGCCAGACCCCGCCAGGGTGCTCCCCGCCCGACACAGTCGCCACCTCCAACGCGAGGCGGGTCTTGCCGACCCCTCCCGGACCGACCAGCGTCACCAGCCGACGCCCCCGCAGCAGATCCGCCACCGTGTCGATCTCCTCGACCCGGCCGACGAATGAACTGATCGCCACCGGCAAGTTCCCGGCCGGGCCCACCCGCCCGCTCGGCGCAGGGTCGCGGACAGCTGCGGCGGCCAGATCGAGGGCTGGATCACGAGCCAGGATCGCCGCCTCGAGACGTTGCAGCTCGGGTCCCGGGTCCAGACCCAGCTCCTCGCCGAGCACCGTCCGTGCCGCCCGGTACGCGCGCAGCGCCTCGCCCTGGCGACCAGCCCGGTACAGAGCCAGCATCTGCTGGCTGCGCAGCCGCTCCCGCAACGGATACTCCGACGTCAGCGTCGCCAGCTCCGCCGCGGCCTGCTCATGTCGACCCAGCGCCAAATCGGCGTCGATCCGCAACTCCACCGCCGTGGCGCGCAGCTCCTCCAGCCGAGTCCGGTCACCATGCGCGAAGTCGTCGCCGAAGTCCTCCAACGCCGGCCCCCGCCACAAGCCCAGTGCCTCCCGCAAGGTCACCGCTGCCGCCTCTGCCAGCCCGTCGCCCAGCAGTCGCCGGCCCTCACTCGTGAGCTGGTCGAAGCGGACCGCGTCAACGACCTCCGGGGCGACATCGAGGCGATAGCCCGACCCAGTCGTCGCGATCAGCTGATACCCCTGACCGGACGCTGCGGCCAGCGCTCGACGCAGCTTGCTCACCAGCACCTGGACTGCGTTCAACGGGTCACGGATCTCCCGGTCCCCCCATAACTGCTCGACGATCCGACCGGCCGACACGACCGCGCCAGCCCGTAGCCCGAGCAGGGCCAGCAAACCCTTCGGCTTCGATCCCCGAACCTCGACAACCCGCCCTTCGTCGTCCAGAACCTCGAGCGGTCCCAGCAGCCGAAGCTCCACCCGAAAATCCTACGACCAGGCCCGGACGCCCCACCCCCGCGATCAACGAGTCGCCGACGATCGACCGCCGACCAGTGCTTCCGACAGCCGGCGATCGCCGTATTTGTGGGCTGGTCGGAATCCGTAGCGAGCCGGTGGGCCGGCCGGGATGGTGCCCGGCCAACACCATCTACGGATGATCGGAGATCGCCCAGTCGCAAGGTGGCACCTTCAAAGTTGTCAGGAGTCTCGGCCACATCGACCGGAACGAGCCCGATGTTCCCATCGGATGAACGCCACGGCGTGCCGGCGGCCGTGTCCGCGAGCTACGGGCGCCGCCCGGTATAGGCGATCATCTTGTCCTGAGCGCTGGCGTCGTGCGAGACCTCGACCGCCGCGGCCATCATCGGCGTCCCGAGGGGGTTCGTGCCCCGCAGCAGGGGTTCGGGCGCGTGGTGAAGCCCCATCGTGGTCGCCTCGACAGCGGCGGACGGCAACGTGTCGTCGGCGCCGATGGAGCGGGCGAGGTCCCAGGAGTGGATGAGCAGATCGCCGATGAGGAAGCCGGCCAGGTCGTGCTTCGGGATCCCGCCGAACTCGGGGACATTGCCGGTCAACTGCGACGGGTCCGACAGCGTGGCGTCGAAGGCGGCCTGGATGTCGGGCCACGCGGCGCCGGCCGGGATGTCGATGCCGAGCAGATTGCCGCCCTGCGTTTGCCAGGCGTTCACGTGGTCGACAAGCTGGCGAACATTCCATTCGGCGCACGGGGTCGGGTTGTCCCATTGGTCGGACGCGATCCCGCTCGTCAGGTCGCTCCACTTCGCCGCCACCTGCCGATAGACGTCCACCGGACCGCTCATCGTTGCCCCCAATGCACTCGTCGCCGCCACCGTCTCGGCGCGACACCACTCGCGCCCGCCGTCACGCCTGTCTACCACGGGGCCATCCGGCGATCGACCGTCGCACGCGTGGCCCGGCTGATGCAACGCGCCAGTGGACAGGTCCCGACCCCGACGACAGTGACTGGTATTCGATGGCGTGACCCCTCATCCGGGCGCGAGCGCAACTGCGGACCGTGCAACCGTTGACGCAGCCCTGCCGAAGCGAGCCCGGAGGCATCCGATGGAGTCATCTGCCTGCCAGCCCGGGAGGGGGTGGAGGTCCGGAGGCGCGGCAGCCGGCGAACGGCATCCGTTCACCTCAATTGGCGTCGCATCATGTCGGATAGTTCGTCGCCCGCCGACCACGGCTATTCCGACAGCGACACTCCGAGTCCACTGACGAACGCGTCTGCGAACGCTGGGTCGATGAGTGCACCTACACGCAACCGGGCCGTCCGTGAACGCTTGCCGGCGCGAGCGCTGAGGAATCGCAGTTCAGCGTGCGCGCTGCGGCGCATACGCGGCGACATCGACATTCAGTGGCGCGGCAGACTGCCGCTCGGCGCAGCCCAACTGCCTCTC
This sequence comes from uncultured Acidimicrobiia bacterium, assembly GCA_963774125.1. Classification (GTDB taxonomy): domain Bacteria; phylum Actinomycetota; class Acidimicrobiia; order Acidimicrobiales; family Ilumatobacteraceae; genus JALZMG01. The sequence goes on along the minus strand of CAVZDR010000003.1, from coordinate 1,062,342 downwards.
CAACATCGCGTGATCGGATGCCGATTGGTGCTCCGTACTTCGGTTCGGATCGGACTCGGGTGGGTCCTGTTCCAACGCCCACCCGTAGGCGGAGCCACTGGGCACACAGAACGGCGCGCCCGAACACCGGCACCGAATGACGACGCCGCGTCAACGACGCCGCGCTCAACGACGCCGCGCTCTAACGGCATCTCGAAGCGCGCCGGCCGCCGACCGTGCAGACAGGACCGCCGTCGAGCAATTCCGCCCGCGACTGCGCTGCAGGCGGCGGCAATGAGCGTCCCGTGGTGAAGAGCACTTCCGTGTGTCCACCGGTGCATCGACCCGCTGATCCGCGAGGGGTCGAGGCTCGGATGGCCTCGGCTCGCGGTTCTGGCCGGTTAGGCGCCGAACTGTTCCACGAGGATGCGCTTGATCTTGGTGATGTTGTCTGTCAGTGACATTCCGTCGGAGGTCGTGCCGATCCGGCTGACGAAGAGGAGGTCCTGCTTGAGCTCGTCCAGCTTCGCCCCGATCTCGTTGAGCGCCTGCGAAACGGTGGCCACCTCCGTCGCCAGCTCGCGCATCGACGGCTGGGCGCTCACTGTGGCGCTCGGTTCGTCAGCGCGGCGACCTCGGCGGTCAGCTCGGCGATGGCCCGTTGCTGGTCTTGCACGACGACGGTCAGCATTGCGATGAGATCCAACGGTCGGACGTGGGCGTCATCGGCGTCGGAGATCACCTGGGCCACCTCTTCGGCGATGAAGCCAGCGTGGCGTCGGCCAGCGTCATCGGCTCGGTAGCGGAATCTGACCGGCCGCAGCGCTCCGATCGCCCGCGCAGCCTCGTCGACGTCCAGCGTCTCCACGTCGCGCTTCAGCGTCGCTGACGACGCCTGGGAGACCGCTCCGCCGACCACGAGGTCCCCGTCGACGTGCACGCCCTGCGCGTACCGGCGTTGAGAATTGAGAACGAGCCGGTCAGTGCCCCCACCAAACACGTGCGTCAGCGCCAGGCGCCGGGGGATCGGATCCATCGGCTCGCCGGTCGGGCCCGGCGAGGGCTCTACCGGTTCCCGCAAGGCCGCCGACGAGGCCGCTGCATCGCGCCCGATCATCGTCACGACCGGCGGGCGCTTCTTGAACCGCGGGGCGGCGGGGTGGTCAAGAGCGATCGCCGCCGCTTCGACGGGCACGCTCGCACTGTCGCGGGCGGCGAACACGCTCGTCGCACGCAGGGCACCGTTCACGATCAGCACCTGCGCCTTCACCTCGGTACCCGAGACGGCGGACAAGGCCGCGATCGCCCTCGTCCTGATGGTGCCCGTCTCCACGCGGCAGGTCACCTTCGACCACGACAGCTGCTTCATCCAAACGGACGTCGGTCACCATCCACCTCCTTGAGCGTGCCCTCCCAGCGTGACGCCATTGGGGCGCCGGAGTCCTGAAGAGGCTCTGATGACCACGTGTAGATGTCCGCAGGGGTCGAAGCGAGCCTCCGTCGCTGCGGCCCGAACTGGCGCCACCAGAGCGACAACGTCACGGCAGCGTCTCATGCCGGCTCGCCACGTTCCCGGTGATCTCGGGACGCGCCAACCCTGCAGCGGCGTGGAGTGCTGCTCGACAGGGCGAAGGCGGCCAAATTCGGTGCGTACGCAGACGTGGCGTTGTGTCGATCTCGACGATCGCGATTGCACGCCGAAAGGCTCCTCGCTCACCCCCAAGGTGCATGTCCTCCGTTGAACTCGCGCTCGAGGATGCCGCGGATCCCGTCAAGCTGATTGCTCATCGAGAAGCCGTGGCCACTCGGAACGCGGACTTTATGCATCTCTCCCATCCGCTCGTCGTGGTTGGTGAGGGCCACCAAGAGCTGGTCGAGCTTTGCCTCCATCGAGGCCAGACGGGCTCGGGTTGCCTCGACCTCGTTAGCGAGAACGCTGAGTGAAACGGTCGACGACACGGCGGCTCCTTTCGGCGATGCAGATACAGCGATCGTGCTGCATCCGTCTGCGAGTAGTCCTGGAGAGCCGCTGATGACGTCGTGTAGATCGTCCACCTGCCAACTCGACTAGGTGCCGGTCGCGCACGCTCCGAGACCAGGCACTGCGTGGCGAAGAGCGGCACTCGGTATCGCTCAGCCTCGACGGTGCAGCGCGTCCTCAATGTGCCGACAGAGTCGAGTACCGAACGAAAGCACCGAAGACCGGAGTGAACCGCACGACGAACGCGCCATAACGGCATGTTCGTAGCGGGTTCTCGTCCACAGTGTTGGTGTGGCGGCAAACGGTGTGGATGCGCCGATGGTCATCCGTGGCGTAGCCAGTCGGCGATGCGTTCAGCGACCATGATCGTTGGCAGGTTCGTCCCGGCGGAGGGGATCGTCGGCATCACCGAGGCGTCGGCGACGTAGAGCTGCTCGAGGCCGTGGACTCGCCCGCGGGGGTCGACGACTGCGCCGTGGTCGGGGTCGTTGCCGAGGCGGCAGGTGCCGACCGGATGGTGATAGGACTGGACATGTGAGCTGATCCAGTGACCGAGAGTCCCGCGGTCGCGATCGGCGGTTGCTGGGCCGGGGGCGAGTTCGTCGCCGGTGACGAGCGCGGCGAGGGGTTCGGTGCGGCTGATTTGTCGGGCCATGACGACGGCGTCGACAAGGCGGGACACGTCGTCGCGGTGGCGAAGGTGCCCGCCGTCGATCCGTGGTGGCTCGGTGGGGTCGGCGGAGCGCAGCTGCAGCGAGCCGCGAGAGCGTGGCCCGATCAAGCCGGCGACGATGGCGAAGATGGCGCCGCTCGGGCTGACGTCGGTGGTCACGTCAAAGGGACCGGCGACGAACAGGTGCAGATCGGGGGCGCCGTCGGCAGCGGCGGGAGGCGAGCGGAGGGTCGCCATCGCTTGGAAGCGTGGCCCGCCCATGCCGGGACGTGTGGGCAGGTCGACGGCGATCAGAGGGTGGTCGATCAAGTTCTCGCCGACGCCTGGCAGGTCAACGATCACGTCGATGCCGAACGCGGCCAGGCGATCGGCGGGGCCGATCCCAGACCGGGCGAGGATCGCCGGACTGGCGTAGGCGCCGGCGGCCAGGACGACCGCGCCGGCAGCGATCAGCTCGCCTCCGATGAGGCGAACGCCGCTCACGTGGCCGTGTTTCACCTCGAGCCGGTCAACCGTTGCGTCGGGGCGGACCGTCAGGTTCGCCCGGCTACGGGCGGCCGCCAGGTAGGTGACTGCGGTGCTCATTCGCATGCCGTCGCTGGCGTTCCTCGGAGTGGGCCCGACACCGACCGCGCCGGGACGGTTGTGATCCTCGACGTACGGCACGCCCGACGTCATCGCCGCCTCAATGAACGCCCGCTGGTTGGGATTGAGCTCCTCGGGGCGATGGCGCCGAATCGGGATCGGGCCATCGGCTCCGTGCCACGGGTCGTGGAAGTCGGCGTCGGCCTCGAGGCGGCGGAAGAAGGGCAGCACCTCCTCGAAGCTCCACTCCGTCAGACCCAAGCGGGCCCACCCGTCATAGTCCGCCGGCGCACCTCGCAAGGCGAAACACGCGTTGGTCGCCGAACAGCCGCCCATCAAACGTGCTCGCGGAAGGGCGACAGATCGGCCCGAGGCGTCGGGCTCCGACACGTACCCCCAGTCGTGACCGACCGTCGGTTCCGAGGCGTCAATCACATCAAACGGCAAGTCGGCGACGTCGGTGCCGTCCGGGCCCGCCTCGACCAGCAGCACGGTCGTTTCCTCGTCCTCGCTCAGGCGAGCGGCGAGAACGCATCCCGCCGATCCACCGCCCACAACCGCGACATCGATGACCCCCGCCATCAGTATGTGAACCTACCCATGGAGCCGGAGTTACCAAGCCGCGTCCTCGAGCTCCGCCATCCAGCGTTGCGATGACACGTTGCCTGTGTGTTTGCCGGTTGGAGTCCCGCGGAGTGGTGTTAGCTCGGGGTGAGCTCGACCTGGTCGATGTCGCTGGTGATCGATCTTGTCAGGCGGTGATGGCTAGGGCCACGGTCGATCTGGTCCTGGTTCCTCCACTTGTAGATCTTCTGGTTCGACACGGCGAGCTGTGCGGCGATCTCCGCGACCGGATTGCCAGCCTCGATCAGATCGAGCACCTTGCGACGGAACGCGACTGGATACCTCCTCGGCACGATGACCTCCTCATCATCAGTGCCCGAGATTCAGGTAGACCGACCGCGGAGTGGCCGGGGCAGACCAGTTGACTCCATATCATCGGACCGTGTTGAATCAGCGGCGGCACCAGCCGCCGTCCGGCACCCGACCGGGCGGAGCGACGCAGCACCACCACGACGCGTGATCACCCACGCGTGATCACGGGTGATCACGCGCGACTAGGGAGGCCCTCAGCATGAACCGAACCCTCCTGCGGGCGGCCTGCCGCGGCGCCGTCGCGCTCGCCGGCACGGGCCTACTCATCGCCCTGACGCCGGGCCTGGCCTCGGCGGCACAGGACCTGTGCGTGTCCACCAACGGCACGGTGCGGGTACAGATGGGCACCGCCACCTGCTCGTCGGTGGCCGGGCGCGGCAACGTGGCCATCGCCCGGGGCACGAGCAGCTCCGCCACCGCGGGCTTCTCCGACGGTGATCAGCACAACCGGGCCCGGGCGAGCGGAGACAACAGCGTCGCCTTCACCGGCATAGGTAGTGGTAACACCGCCAACGCCACCGGCGACGGCAGCTTCGCCAGCGCCGCCCTCGGCAACGGCAATACCGCCACCGCCAGTGGCACCGACAGCGGCGCCACCGCGGAAGGGCACCAACCAGACCGCCATCGCCAGCGGCGACAATGGCAGCGCCGTCGCCCGGTTCGGCCAGAACAGCACCGCCACCGCCGCCGGCGACAACAGCTTCGCCAACGCCAACGGCGGCAACAACAACATCGCCACCGCCACCGGCGAAAACAGCTCCGCCCTCGCCGTCACCGGCAACAACAACATCGCCATCGCCAGTGGCGACAACAGCTCCGCCACCGCCGATATCGGCGACAACAACACCGCCACCGCCAGCTCGCCCAACTGCACCGCGCTCGCGACGGGTGGCGGGGCCACGGACAGCTGCTAGGCCGGCTGTCGGCGAGCCGGGCCGTCCTCAGGAGGCGACCCGACGTCGCCGGTGACGAGCAGGCGTACCAGTCGGTCGGCGTCCAACTCGGCGAGCGCCGGGTTGGTCACCTCGGCGACGACTCGGTTGGTCTCCGTCACGACGGCCCGGTTAGCGGTCGGGTGCTCTCGAACCCGCGGCGGCTTCGGTGGCCGCACAGAGTTGATCTCTCGGCCGTCGAGCCCGGCGCACGTCGGGCACGTCGAACTCGCAGCCGGCCTGTGAGGCGGTGATGGCTAGGGCCGCGACGGCCCATTCGTCGTGGGTCTCGACGACGACGGCGGTGGCGTATGCCGCGAGGGGTGAACGGCGGCGGGTATACGGCTCTGTGCGCGCCGAGTCTCCCGCGCGGTGGAGTCAGTACCTGCCAGCCGAGGCCGTTCGGACTGCCCTCAGCTGCGTCGGACGCTTTTGGAGATCCGGCCCTTGTGGGCGCAGGGTGCCGGCGAGTTCATACAGTCCCGTGTCGAGTTCGGACTCGTCGGCGAGGCCGAATCCGAGCTCGAGCAGCGGGCCGGCCTTGCCGAGCCAGGCGCGTGCGGGTCACGTTCACGGCGACGCCGCGGAGGTTGAGCCGTTCGATCAGCACCGGGATGGCGACGTCGTCGGGAAGGCGGATGGTGATGTGCAATCCGGCCAGGCACGGATCGTGGCCGACGATGACTCCTTGCGCGGCAAGCTCGGACAGGAGACCGAGGAGGTGGGAGCGCCGAGCTCTGTAAGTGCGACGGGTGCGCCGAAGGTGACGGTCGAGGTCACCCGATGTCGTGAAGGCGGCAAGGGCGGCCTGGGTGAGGTATGGCGGCTGGGTGTCGACATCCGCTCGGGCGGCAACGACGGCGTCCGCGAGGTCCGGTGGGGCGACGAGAAACCCAAGGCGCAACGACGGCGAGATGGTCTTGGAAAAGCTCCCGACGTAAACGACACGCTCTGGATCGAGTCGCTGCAACGGCTCCATGGGCCGGTCGACGTAGCGGTACTCGGTGTCGTAGTCGTCCTCGATCACGACGAAATCGTTGCGCCGGGCGACGTCGAGCAGCTGATGCCGGCGGGCGGTCGACAGGATCGCCCCGGTCGGAGCCTGGTGTGATGGTGTCGTGTAGACGGCGCGGACCTTCGACGGGAGCTCGTCGACGACCATCCCGTCCGGGTCGACGGGCACCGGGAGCAACCGGGCGCCGGCGTGGCGGAACGCGCGCCAGGCCGGCGGATAACCGGGATTCTCGACGGCGACGGTCGCCTTCGGGACACAGGTGGTCCGGGCCAGGACGTCGAACGCACCCTGCGCTCCGGCGGTCACGACGACGTGCTCAGGGCGTGCGACGACGCCGCGCGACCGACCGACCCACGCGGCCAACGCGACGCGGCAGCGACGGCAGTCCGGCCGGGTCGCCGTAACCCGGCGGCGCCGCCTGCAGCGCCGTCAGCGCGCTGCGGCGCCACGCGACGACGGGGAACAGGCGGGGGTCAGGCCGGCCCGTGCGGAGGTCGGCCCTCCATTGTCGGATGGCGGCACGCTCGCCCGAACCCGGCGACGATCCTGGCGGTCTCGTTGCGTGTGGGCGCTCGGCTACGAACGTGCCGTCTCCGGTCCGGCCGGTGGCATAGCCCTCGGCGACCAGCCGGGCGTAGACAGTCGCGATCGTGGAGCGGGACAGTCCGAGGTCGGCGGCGAGGTCACGGCTGGTTGGCAGCCGGTCACCGCCCACCAGCCGGCCCGACGTGACAGCGTCGCGGAGCTGGTCGTACACCGCGGCGGCGCGGCGGCGCGGCGGCACTGCGTCGAGAAACAACTCCACGCTCATTGGTACGGCAACTCTTCCACAAATTGGATCATTACTCAGACCAGCACTCACCGTACGGTGGCTTCATGAACGCGGAAGAGCTCGACCACCTCCCGGCGGCGTGCTGGATCTGTGTCACGTGCGGTACCCAATACGCCAAGTCGGACCAGCCGCCCGCCGCGTGCGCGGTCTGCCTCGACGACCGGCAGTACGTCGGCCGTGACGGACAGCGTTGGAACACACACGCGGAGCTCGCCGCGACGCTGCACCTGCGCATCGAAGACGACGACGGCCTGCTCGGCATCGGGATCGCCGAACCGTTTGCCATCCCCCAGCGTGCCCTTGTCGTCCGCGAGGGCGGTGTAACGGTGCTCTGGGATTGCGTGAGCGTCGTGACGCCGCAGGCAGTGGAACAGCTCGGCGAGATCGACGCCATCGCCATCTCCCACCCGCACTTCTACTCGTCGATGGTGGAGTGGAGCGAGGCCCTGGGCGGGATACCGATCCTGCTGCACGCCGCCGATCGTGACTGGATCGCGCGGCCGTCGCCAGCCGTGCAGCTCTGGTCCGGCGACCGATGTGAGCTCGCCTCCGGCGTGTCGCTCCTGCACCTGCCCGGACACTTCCCCGGCAGCACCGGCCTGCTCTGGCAGGGCGATGGGCACACCGCATTGCTCGCCGGTGACTCGCTCCACGTCGCTGCCGACCGCCGCCACGTCACCGTGATGCACAGCGTGCCGAACTACATCCCCGTCGGGGCCGACACGATCGTCGAACTCCGACACCGCCTCGCCGACGTCGAGTTCGACGACCTCTACGGCTTCACGTGGGGCCTCAACATCATCGGCGGCGCCAGCCACGCCGTAGGAACATCACTAGAGCGCTACCTCGACGCGATCCGGTGACAACCTCGCGCCGTCCCCAACGTCGCCCGCATGACCCGCAGGCTCGGCAGACGGACCGTCTTGGAGACCGAACGGCCGCGGAGAGGCTGCTGCTTCTGGCGGACATAACCCCCACTCGCGATCACACCGCCGCGGCCCTCCACGATGTCGGTTGCACCGACGCCGTGTGCCCACCGAACAGTGGGACCGATCTCACGACAGGGTGTTGAGTTGGGCGGCCGTGTCGGCTCTCGCTCAGTGCTGCAGTGGAGATACCAGTCGATCCCGCGGCCGTCGGCGATGTGTGGAGGAGCCGGAGCTGGTCGACAGCCAACGGTCACGACCTTGGGTCAGTCGGCTGGCGCCGGGCAGCTTGGCTCACGTTCGGTCGTTGCCGCTGGCGATCAGGCGGTGGCCCGTCACCAACCTGTTACGCCGGAGCATCCTCTGGGTGTTGATCGTTCGGTGAGCGCCTGTCACGGCGTGCGAGCCGCGTCTCGCCGTCCTCGCCCGCGCCGTGGCGTAGCTCGATGATCGTGACGCTCCGAGTCACGCTGCGGCAGCACGGCGCGCCATTCTGACGCCGAGCGCCCGAGGTAGTAGGTGATGATCATGTTGTTGATGTCCTTTCGTGGTTTCTTCGGGCACCTGCGGCCCGAAGCCACCACGAGCATGACGGCGCGCGCCACGAGGCGGTATCGACCGACCAGCGGATCGACCGGACGAACGTGCTGTCCACCGATCGGGGGAGCCTGCACTCGCCGGTTGCTCAACGGCGACTGACCAGCGTGCGGTGAGGAGCCGTCGCCAAGCCCGGTTCGCCGGCGGTGAGCTGGCGCGCCATGTCGCTGGGTTCGATGTGGCGCGACGCCTAAGACGGCGGCGGCGGGCGTGGGGCGAGGGTGTCCACTGCCCGGAGGTCCGCACCCATTGCAGCAGCAGTTCATGCGGGCCGGCCTGAGCGCCGAACGCCGCGACCCGCAGCGTCTTGTATGTCCGACGCGTCGTCTGGGTGTTCTCAGCTTCGTGCGTACCAGACCCTCGTCTTCCACCTCCCCGAGCAGCAGACCAGCCTGGTGGTGTTCACGAACAGCGACAAACCAGCAACCGCCAGCACCACACTCGGCAAGGCCATCACCGAGGTGATCTCCCCCGACCACGTCTACCAGTGACCAGCAGCGCACACCGCCACTGACCTGACCCGGTGGCCATTCCGGGCGCCGCGATCAGATGCGGCCGATGACGTCGCGGATCGCCTCGATGACGGCGTCGGGTCGTTGGGTCTGGACGTAGTGGGTGGTGCCGGGCACTGTGATCTGCTCGGCACCGGGCACACTGGCGGCGAACGCTGCTTGGGCTTCTCGTTGCGCCTCGTTGAGCGCTTCCACCTCTGCCGCCGTCGGGCCGTCAGGGACCGGATCCTCGTTCATCCTGATCTCACCGCGGGTGATCACGATGACCGGGATGTCGGCGAGCGGTGGAGCCGCTTCGATCTCGTCGAACAGCGTGCCGACGTCGTACGACTCGAGTTCGTAGCCGGGTATCGCATCTGGCGGGATCGCCAGGATCGCCAACTTCTCCCACTGCTGCGGGGTGGCCAGACCCCTCAACGGCGGCAGCGGGGAGTCGACGATGACGAGGGCGCTGACCTCGTCGGGGTAAGTGCGCGCGTACAGGACGTTGAGCGCGCCGCCGAGGGAGTGCCCGACGAGCACATACGGGCCCGGAACGTCGGCGGCGGCGAGTAGGTCGTGCAGCTCGGTCACCACTTCGGCCGGATCGCGAGGCATCGGGGCGGGTTCGCTGCGCCCGGGCGTCAGCGCGTCCGCCAACGTGACGGCTCCGTTCGCCGCGGTCGTGGTGGTGATCATCGATCCCGGCCGGTCGTAGGAGCAGACCCGATTGGACGTGGCGAGCCCGGGTTGGACCGCTGGTGGGTCCGCCTCGGCGAAGCTCCAGACGTCACCGGCGTTGCCGAACCCGGACTGCAGGACCACGGTCGGGCTTCCCGTGCCGGTGCACTCCAGATGCAGCTCACGGCCACTGACCTCGACCAGTCCGGCGACATCGGCGCCCGTGTCCTCTGGGGCGGGGAGCGGGGTGCCACCGGTGTCGAACCTTCACCACCGCAGGACACCGAGGCCGCCGCGAGCGACGCGGCCATCACGACCGCCATCGTCGATGTGCGTACACGCCTCATTGTCGACCTCCGAGACGTTGTTGCCGGGTGCGGCCCGCACAGCGAGCGATGTGGCCGCCAGCCGCCTCACCTCGCCGCCTCGGAAGGAGCAGCGAATCGGCGAGCGAACGGACCGTCCGAGCATCGATCCATCCCATGCCCGAATCTTGCTGCGAACGACGCGGCCACCCGCGCCAGCCGAACATGAGATGCCCGGACCCGTTCATCGGGTGATGCTGTTACGTGGCCAGCTTGGTGAGGATCGCCTGGCAGTAGGCGAGTGTGAAGCCGAGTCTGGCGACGTTGCGGGCCGAGTCGCCGGAGGGGACTGCGGTGATGACGGCGAGGTCGCATCCCGATTCGTAGGCTGCCGTCATGCGGCGGCGGATGAGTGCGCCCTGGACCCCGCGGCGCCGGTAGGCGGGCACGGTTGTGGCGCCGCCGATCCAACCGAGGCCGGACTCGGGGGTGATTGATCCGCAGCCTGCGGCGACTCCGTCGAGGTGGGCGAGGTAGTCCGTGGTGCCGGTGACCTCCCGCGAGGCGCGGGCCCATTCGTCGCTGATGGCGGCCGCGTCGGGTGTTGTCAGTTCGTTGCCGATGCGCAGCACGGTCAGCCACTCTTCGAGGGTGTCGTCGGTGACCTCGTCGACGGTCATCGCCGGATGGTGGGGCGGCAGCTGGTCGTCGAGTGCTGCCACGTAGACGTTGCGGAACGATGAGATCGTGTAGCGCCGTGTTGCCAGTCGGGCCAGGAGGGTGGCCGGTGTCCACGATGCGACTTCGAGTGAGGGCGGCATCCCGGCGGCGCGGAAGAAGGCTTCGAGTTCGTCGAGCTGATCGTTGTCGAGGTCGTCGAGCGATACGCCGACAGCGCGGTTGACGTAGCGGCCGGGACCGAACGCGGCGAGTGTGCCGCCGGCGAAGGCGACAGCGCGAGCTGGGGTCCCGGTAGCGCGGTTGGCGAATGCGGCCGCCGTCGCCATGGTGAGGCGAGCCGACGACGACTCGATGCGGCGGATCAGCCCAGGTTCGAAGATCACAGGGCGATCTTCGTGGCGCGACGCCAGGCCTCGCTCGACGGCTACTTCTCAGCGCCCCGACGTTGAGCGGATGACGATGCTCGGGTTCCTGGCCGGCTACCGCGGCTTCACCCGCGACGCCTACGCCTTGGACCTGCGCCAGTTCACCACCTGGTGCTGGCAACGCGACCACCAGCTGTTCAACGTCCACCGCGTCGACATCGAGTGCTTCGCCCGCGACCTCGAAGACCGCGGCAAGGCTCGCGCCACCGTCGCCGAAGGTTCCCAAACGTCGTTCTGGGCGCGGAGCTTCTCGAATACGAGAACGTCCGCGCCCAGTTGGTCAGTTGGGAATGTCCGCGCCCAGATTTGCGCGCACGACGATTCGACGTTCGGCGTCGTCCTGGCCGTGGCGCCCGCTCCCGTGGGGGCACGGGCGGCCTCCGGTGAGCACGACGGCGCAGCTAAGCCGAGGTCAGCTCGTCGGAGCGGCCGGATTCGATGCGGGACCACTGGGCGATGGGGCGCCCGTTCATACGCCACACCTCGGGGTTCTTGGCGTCACCCCAGGGCTGGGGCCAGCCGTCGGGGGAGTCCTCCCACGTCTCCTGGCGTCCGTAGACGGTCATGTCTAGGAGCCCGTGGGTGGGGGCCATGATCTCGACGCCACGACCGCCGGTGTAGTACGTCTCGAACACCCGCTCGCCGTCGCGGACGTAGCAGACGAGGTGATGGCGCTGCCAGTCACGACCCTCAAGGAGTTGCGCCGCCGTCTTCTCGACCGAGTACCACGGCATGTCCAAGCCCAGGAAGTCCCGGTAGCGGACGCTCTCCTCGTACGGGCCCTTGCAGAGCGTGGCGTACGTGGCGTCGCGGGAGTGGATGTAGGACAGCTCGCGGACCTGGCTGTTGAAGAACGTGCAGCCCTCGCATTGCTCGGCGGCGGGTTGGCTGGGCCACCAGGCGTGAAAGTACGCGATGAGCTGCTTGCGGCCTTCGAAGACGTCGAGGATCGTGATCGGTCCGTTGGGACCGATCACCTCGATGGTGGCGTCGAGCTCCACCATCGGCAGCCGCCGCCTCGCCGCGGCGATCGCGTCCCCTTCGCGGGTGTGCGCCTTCTCCCGTGCGAGCAGTGCTTCCCGCGCCTCCTGCCAGGTCTTTCTGTCCACCACCTGCGGGAGGGCCGGGCTGCGTGCTTGGTCGTTCATGATCGGCTCCATGCGTTCGTTGCGGTTCGCCCACCGACGAACGGGACCATACGGGATCGACATCGGGCTGCTCACGTTTCATGTGCCATGGCCAACGCCGGATCGGCGTCGGCAGGCTGCGCAATGATCATCGAGCAGGCATCTCCGCGGCGTCGGGAGTGGCAGGAGCCTGGGTGCTTCGGGGTCGGGAGGTGTGCGTTACGTCGTCGGCCGTAGTTTCTCGGGCGTGGTGCGAGGACACGTCGTCATGGGGTTGCTGTTCTTTCCCGCGTGGTGGGTCGGCGCAGGGGACGCGGTACCTGTCGACGGCGTTGGTTGCTGCTGGCTGGTCGGTGGAGCTGGTGACTGGATCACTCGGCGAGTCGGGGGACGACACGCATGCGCCGACGTTCTTCGCGGGCGTCGGGGTGCACTACCTCGATTACTCCGAGGCGATGCGGGTGTTCGCCGGAGGTGGTAGCGCAGTCGGTGCTGCGGTGCCAATGCATCCGTCGTTCGAGGATCGCGAGGGTGCTGCGGATGTGGTGTTGGCGGCGGTGCCCGTCGAGCTCGCTGGGCGTCTGTCGTCGGTTTGGGAGGGACCGTTCCGTGCCGCTGGGGCCGAGCGGGCCGACGTCTTCCATCTTCATCACTTGACGCCTCAGCACGAGGCGGTGCGCCGGTGGTGGCCTGAGGGTGCCGTCGTCGCCCACCTCCACGGCACTGAGATCAAGTTCCTGGAGGCCGTCAATGCACGCGTCGACCTCGCCAAGTCGGTAGGTACGACGCTGGCCGGCATGCCCGACTGGGTTCGGGCCAACCCACGGAGGCGTTCCCAGCTCGAGGGTGCGAACCGTGAGCTGTTGGGTTCCACTCGTTGGGCGCAGTGGGTGCATGGCGAGGCGTGGCGCGATCGGCTGTGCCGCCAGGCTGCTGCGGCTGATCATCTGGTTGCCGTGTCACCTGCTGACCGAACAGCTGCGATCGAGATCTTGGGGGTGGATGCCAAGCGGGTGTCGCAGGTGCCCAACGGGGTCGACGTGAGCAAGTTCCGTCCACGACCGATGACCCGACTGGAGCGCCGCACGTTGTTCAGGCGATGGCTCGTGCAGGATGCCCGCGGGTGGGACGAGACCGCCGTGGCCGGCACGATCGCCTATCGCGAGGCCGACCTCGACCGTCTCTTGGGCCCCGACGGCGACGCCATCGTGCTGATCTACGTCGGGCGCTTCACTTCGGCCAAGCGGGTCCCGTTGCTGATGCGGGCGTTCGCCCGCGCCCGCCCACGGTTCCGGCGACCGACATCGCTGGTGGTGTGGGGAGGCCATCCCGGCGAGTGGGAGGACGAACACCCCGTCACGGTGGCCCGGCAAGCCGGTTCCGACGGGGTGTTCTTCGCCGGGTGGCGGGGCCACGATGACCTCCCCCACGCGCTAGCCGCCTGCGACGCGCTGGTCATGGCATCCGTCAACGACTCATATCCGCAGGCACCCCTGGAGGCGATGGCAGTAGGCCTCCCGGTGATCGCCACCAAGAGCGGCGGGTTCCCGCTGATGATCAACCTCGACCCCACCCATCCAACAGGCTGGCTCGTACCCGCAGACGACGAAGCCGCCCTCGCCGAGGCGCTGATCGACGCCACCGACCAACCACAAGAAATCAGACGACGAGGAGACGCCGCCCTCGCCCACGCCCGAACACACCTGTCATGGTCCAGCCGCGTCAACAAGTTCGAACAGATCTACACCCTCGCCATCGATCACCGGGCGAGACACACTTCCAGATGACCCGCCGCACCAAAACTCTGACCCGCGCGCAACTCGAATGTCGCGCCCGAACGACGCCGTCGCATTCCGCTCAGCCGCGCAGAGAACGGCATCTCTTCGTCGGTGAGACGCCGCGGACGCCCTGGCGTCGGCCGTAGCCGGTCGAAGCTGTCTGGGTGTCGGTTCGGCTGCCGGTCAAGCCGGTGAGGTGACGACCGGAAGGACCACCCGAGAGTCCGACAGGTCGATCGTCCGGTGCGACGGCAGCATCCGCGTCGACATGGCCGGATCGTCACCGGTTCCCAGGTTGCGCTCCCAACGAGGATGCGAGCCCCCTGCGACGGTCAGCCGGATCTGGCTTCCCCGAGCGAACCGGTGCGCGATCGGGTCGAGCTCCAACCGGACCAGATCGGTGGGCGACGACGGGTCGAGCCGCAGCATCCCGTCGGCGATGTTCCGCGAGCGACCTTTGGCGTCGACCTCCGAGAGCCGGACGAACAGGTCGGCGAACGGGTTGTCGGAGCGATGACCCACCTCCGCGACAGGGGTGCCGGCAACCTCGAGCTCGGCGGTCAACGGCTCGGACGTGAAGGTCACCAGATCCGATCGCTTGGCCAGGTCCGTGTCGTCCTTCCAGCCCGCAGCGAAGGTGTTGGCCATGCTGACGTAGGCCCCGCCGTACGTCGGGGTCGGGTCGGCCGGGTCATAGGTGAACTCGGCAATGCTTCCCGCATCGGCTGGCTGCGCGCCGAGGACGTTGCCGGCGCCCGGATAGAAAGCGTGCTCAGTCGTCGCAGGCGGCCACGCCGGCAGCTCCCGCCATCCTCCGCCCGGTCCGTTCACGAACACGTTGACCGGCGTGGTGCGATGCGAGCCGCCCGATCCGGCCAGATGCGCGTCCAACCACTCGATGGCCTCGGGGAGGAGGACCTGGCCGCCCTTGGCGCCTCCCTCGGCGTGTGTCCATGGACCCATGGTGAGGGCGACGTCGGCGCCCCGATCGGCGAGCCGTGCGTACGCCGCGACGGTCTGGCGGAGGAAGCCGTCTTGCCAACCGCCTTGGAGGAGTACCGGGATCTTCACCTGCTCCAGCGCCGGCGTGAAGTTGGCGTTCTTCCAGAGCGGGTCGCCCAAGTCGCGCCGGCTGATCCACTCGCGGTACCAGGGCGCTGCGCCGTGCAGCAGCTCGTCGTCTGCCGCAGTCAGCGGCAAGCGGTCCATTGCCTGCCTGATCTGCTTCCGGGAGAAGAGGATCGCCGTCATGCGACGCAGGATCGGGTCCTCCTGGTGTGTGATGACGAACGACCACTCGAACAACGTGCTCAGGTGGAAGGCCCCAGTGCCATGAGCGAACGCGGAGAAGTCATAGGGTCCGCAAGCAATCACCGCAGCTTTCAGCTCTGGCGGCGGATCCATCAGGAGCGCCCATTGCACGAACCCGAGGTACGAGTACCCCTGGGTGGCGAAGCGACCGTCGAACCACGGCCGCTCGCGCATCCAGGCGACGATGTCAGCAGCGTCGTCGGCCTCCTGCGCGAACGGCACGAAGGTTCCGCCTGACCCGAAGGTGCCGCGACACTTGACCAGCAGGACCCGGTAGCCGCGCCGGGCCATGAACCCGCCGGTCATGGCCTGTCCGACCATGTTGATGCCGTACGGGGAGGTGACGAGCACCGTCCCCGACGCCTTTCCCTTCGGCTCCAAGAGGTTCGCGAGCAGCTCGACGCCATCGCGCATCGGGACCCGGACGTCGTAGGTCGTCGTGTAGTCGGTCCTCGGCGCGGGCAACTTCGTGTGCTTCCCCCACCGCCAGTCGACGAATCGTTGACCGAGCGTCCGGTCCTTCGCCCGTTGGTTCATCTGGGCCCTCTCAATCGACCGTGAGCTCGTCACGGATGGTGTTGCCGTCGGCGTCGAGGGCACGACCGGCCGCGCCCGCACCGTTCGTCCGCGGCGATGTCAGCCATGTCGTAGACGGACGTCGCGGCGGCGTGGACGGACTCGAGCCGATCCACACTTCGAGTGCTGCGTCCACCGCACGCGGTGGCGGGCGTCAGACTGCAAGCCTCACGCCTTGCTTCCGAGTCGAGCGCCTCGCCTCACGTGAATCGCCAGTTCGGGCGAGCGCTACCACGCCGACGGGATGCAGACCGTCGGGCGCTGGGGCGCGGCCTCAGTTGCAGTGGACACCGACGCACTGACGCCCGTCGCCGTTGCCGCGCGCCCTGTTGCCGCCGCCGTCGACGCTTGCGGCGGAGGCCTCGATGCCGAGGTCGCCGTTGCTATTCGCCCGGTTGCCCTCGATCGTCACTCCGTCGGAGAGCACCTCGATCCCGTCGTCACCGTTGCGCACGGCCACGTTGTCCGCGACCGTCGCCTCCTCCACTGCGGGGCCGATGCGGATGCCGTCGGACGTCGAGCGAATGACGCGGTTGCCCTCGATCGTGACGCCGGAGCTGTTGGGGGGAACGCCTTCACCAGGCGAGCTGATCGTGGTGACTCCGATTCCCGCCGTCGCCGAGGCGACGTAGTTGTCCTCGATCTGCGTGGTCACGCTGTTGAGGACCGAGATGCCGGTCAGGCCACTGCGGATCGTATTGTCCTCGATCACGGTGTTCTCCGACGCCACGACGCCGATCGCGCCTCCTCGGCTGGCCACGACCGTGACGTCCTCGACCGTCGTCCTCAGCGTCTGAGAGATCTGCACGCCGTTCGCGAAGTCACGGACGACCCCGTTCTCGACGTTGACGTCCGCGGTGCCCACGATCGAGATGCCGTCGCCGGAACCGGTGCCATCGACGGTGTGCCCGCCCAGGTTGAGCGTGACGTTGTTCCCGTCGATCAAGATGCCATCGCCTGGGCAGTTGAGCAGGTCGTTCTCGAGCGTGGTGTCCACGGTGATGAACTGGCCGCACTGAACCACGGCGGCCGACGCGCCCGACGCAGGCAGCAGCGAGGCCACGCCGAGCAGCCCGACGAGGAGCAGAGGCACTCGAAAGGGGCGGGTCATCTTCTCTCCACGGCCCGGGACAAGGCGACGTAATCCTAGTGAGCCGCGCGCGAGTCGTTGTGAATCGGCCGCGGTCACACCCATCGACCAGCGCGCCGACCCGTCCGCCCCGAACACGCGCACCGCACCTCGCCGACCCGGAGCTGGCGACGAGCGCCGAACGGCATGTACTTGTCGGCCGATCACCTCGAACGGGCTCAGTCCGAGCTCGCTCGCGTCGTTCATGTCGTGGTGCCCATCGGTACTCGGTGACCGTTTCGACAAAAGCGATGATCAGCCGGAGTACGAGCACTGGGTGGCGGGCGTGCGGCAGGTGACCCGCGCCGCGAAGGACAACGAGTTCGCCGTTCGTCAACTCCGCCAGACGCTGGCCGCGGGCCAGCGGCTGACAGCGATCATCGTCGCCGTGGATGACCAGCACCGAGCAGCCCACTCGGGCACACAGGTTCTCGGCGTCATCGCCAGTCGGCAGGGCGTCTTCGCCCTCGTCGCCGGCGATCATCTCCTCGGGTTCGGTATCGAGCGCCCAGCCGACGGCGTCCTCGAACTGCTTGGTCGAGTGCGGTTCGGGCAGTTGCTGGTCGAAGAAGAACTCGACCCAGCGGCGATAGCCGCTGGGAGCCCGCCAGAATTCGCGGTCGCCCATCGCCCAGCCAATCGGCGCGTCGAGCGAGACGGACCCTCGCTGGGCCGAAGCGGCCCAATGTTGGTGGCCGGGAGCGACCGCGATCCCCGGCTCGATCGCGACCACCCCAGCGACACGGTCGGGATAGTCGGCGGCGAGCTGCAGTGCCCAAGCGACTGCGTGGCAATGAGCGACGACCACGGCCCGCTCCGTCTTGGCCGCATCCAGCACCGCCGTCAAGTCGGCGACGACCTGCGCGGGGGCGTAACGCTCACTCGCATGCGGACGATCGGATCGACCCGTCCCCACCCCGTCCGTCGTGACCACAGTGAAGCGACGGGCCAGCGTCGGCACGAGCGCCTTCCAGGCCCTGGCGTGCACGATCGGTGATGGGGGAACCAGCAACACCGCAGGCGACCCGTGACCGAACACCTCGTACGCGACCCGAACACCGTTCCTGTGGACGACGCCCTGGCGATCAGGCTGGCGCGCTCGATCCCTCGCTCCCGTCGACGACCTGTCATCACCGCAGATCGACATTCAATCGATACCCGACGCCCGGCGGTTGCGCGGCCCCATGCCGCAGCACGCCACACGCGCCGTAGGTGGCGGATGTTCTGACGCTGTAGAGGTGGCGTTGGCCCGTGATCCCTTTCAGTTCGTGGATGCCGCGGTCGTCAAAGTTGTAGTTCGAGCCAAGCATCAGATCTCGGACGGTGTCCGAAACGAGGACCTCGCCGGGACGGGCGGTCGTCTGCACACGAGCGGCGATGTTGACGGCGACGCCGGTGATATCACCGTCGCCTCGTAGCTCGACGAGCCCGGTGTGGAGACCGGCCCGGATCGCGAGTCCGATGTCGCCGAGATGTTGGGTCAGGGCGAGGCCGGCTTCAACGGCGGCGGCAGGATCAGGGAAGAGAGCGAGCAGACCGTCGCCTGTGTACTTCACAACGCGCCCGCCACAGTTGTCAATGGTGGTAGCGGCGAGGCGGTCATGGCCGTCGAGCAAGCCGCTCCAGCGTGCGTTGCCGACGGCCGCTTCTTGTTGGGTGGAGTCAACGATGTCGGTGAAGAGAACGGTGGCGAACATCGTGGTTCGCGGTGCGACGGGTCTTGCGCCGGTGATGAACTCGATCCCGTCGTCAAGCATTTGACGCCACTGTGGTGAGAACATCCAGAGATGGTCGTCGATCTCGTACTCGATGTAGCGGGCGCCACGAATGGCGGTGCCGAGGTAGCGACCATTGGCGACGTGAACGATGCGGTCTCGGCGAGCCTGCATGACGAGGGTCGGCGCCCGCACCTTCGCCAGAAGCGGTCGAACGTCATAGGTCGCGATGCTGCGGAGGATCCCGAGAAGCGCGCCCGCCGTCGCTGACTGCCGTTCGAACCGCTGGTACCAGCGGCGAATACGAGGGTCGCTCGCCACGGTCGGCGCGAACACGTCCAAGTTGATCGACTGCGGAGATCCCCAATGTCGAACCAGGTTCCGAAACAGGTCGTCGAGTTCCTCCAAACTCGGAAACGGGTTGTCGTCATCGGCCAACGCGGCCAGCTCTCGCTGCTCAGCCCCGAGCGCCGGAGCGCCCATGAGCACCAGAGACTGGACCCGCTCCGGATGCTGGGCCGCAATCGCAATCGCGACCGGGCCGCCCTCACTTTGCCCGACGAGGTCAACTCGGTCGAGGCCCTCGGCGTCCAACACCGCCAGCGTGTCAAGCGAACCATCATTGAGCGTCGGCGGATCCGCAACCCGGTCGGAGAGACCGACACCACGCTTGTCGAGCATCACGAGCTGGTGGTGCTCGCCTCCGTACCGACAAACGCGAGCCCACTCATCGGCTTCCCAAACGATCTCCACGTTGCTCGCCAAAGGCGGCGCATAGACGACGACGTGCGAGCCGTGGCCCCAGCGCGAGTACGCAATGCTCACCCCATCGCGTCTGGCATAACGGACCTCCGGAACCCCCTCCACCGGCTCACTCTCCCACGAACGGACGACCCACCCAGAGAAGTCCGAAGGGGACCTGCGACCGAGACGGTCGGCCACGCGACCTCCACACCGCAACGTTCGTCTGACCGTTCGGGGCCAAGCCGTGCCGTCCAGATGCGTCGGCCACGTGCGGTCCCGACAAACCGGCCGCGGTTGACTTGCCGCGTGGGGCGGGTCATGCTCGGCGCGGCCACTACAGCGCGAGCGAGCAGGGGAGCAATGGCATGGCGGACGGGTTCGTCGCGGGGCGGTCGGCAGTCCACATGATCTCGGCTGCACTCATTGTCAGCGCCATCTCCCTCGCCGGCGTGGCGGCACCCGTCCGCGCTGTGCCGCCCCTACCGACGGACACCACGTCGGTCATCGAGGTCTTCGTCGGAGCCGACCGCGAGTCCGACGACAACGTGACGGGCCTGGCCGGCGTCACCCTGCAGCTCCATGACGGCGGAGAGTCAAGGGCCGACGACATCGGTCACGGAGCCCTGGGCTACCTGCGTGTCGGACGAGACCGGTTCGTGCTTCTTCGTCGTCCCGGGCACCCAAGCCGGCGGGCCGAACTTCAACCGGCGCTTCTGGGTGGTGCGGACGGGCACCCCGGCCGGCTGGTTCGGCCTTGACGCCCTGATGATTGGCGGCGATCCGCGTGCTCCGGTCCCGTATCGGTTCCGCACGCCCGGAATGACGGCGGGGGACACCTTCTCCTCCGGCGACGAGTTCATGGATTCCAGCGGCGACCTCAGGGATCCGCGGGATTCGAGTGGGATCTGGCAGACCAGCCGGGACAACCCGCCTGCCTCACTCGATTGCGGCCGCGACATCGCCCTCATCCTGGATCTGAGCATCCCGACCGACGCGCTCCCGAGCACCGACGACTTCGCCCCGTTGAGAGACGCCGTGATTGGCTTCGTCGAGGCCCTGGAGGGGACGCCGTCTCGGGTCGCGCTGGTCACGTTGGCCGACACGTCGCCGGCCCGCCTGGGGCCGGGCAGCGTGAACCGACCGTTGACGCCTGTATCGACCCCCACCAGCGCGGACGTTGTCACCGGCTGGATCCGCGGGTTCTCTGAATTTCCCGTCTCGGCGGGGACGAACTGGGATGCAGGGCTGCTCCAAGCTGCTCAACACCCCGGGGTCTTCGATGAGGCGATCCTGATCACCGATCGACCGCCGACGGCGTCGGATCTGGGCCCGGCCCCTGGTGGCTTGACTCGGTTCTTCGAGATGGAGGCAGCGATCCTCTCCGCCAACGCCGTCAAGGCGGAAGGGACACACATCGTCGCAATGCAGGTACCGACGGGGCCGACGGCCGAGCCCCCCGCCAGCCTGCAGGCGGTCTCCGGTCCCGTGGCCGAAAGCGACTACTTCCAGTTGGCGGACTACGGCGCTCTTGCCGAGGCGCTCCGGCAGTGGGCGCAGGCTCCGTGCCGCGGCACCGTATCGGTGGTCAAGCAGGTCGTGCCCAGCACCTCGCCGCCCGGGACCGTGGTCGGCGCCGCGCCCGCCGGAGGGTGGGAGTTCGCGGCAACGATCCCAGGTGGCGAGGTCAATCCACCGTCTGCGACCACAGGGGTCGACACTGGGGCAGTGAACTTCGCGGACCTCAGAATCCTTGAACCGGTGACCATCGAGGAGACGCTGCAGCCCGGATTCACGTTGCAGCAGGTCAACGGACTGAACGCGACCTGCCGAGTGGTGGGCGACGTGGTCCCGGTCGCGGTCGCCAACGTCGGTGCCAATGGCTTCACGATCAACCGGCTGGGTGCTGGATCGAGACCGGTCACGTGCACGGTCTACAACCGAGCTCGCCCGCCATCCCCACCGACTGCCGTCGCCGACGCGTACAGCACCGCGGAGGACACGACGCTGACGGTGACGGCCCCGGGGGTACTTGGCAACGACAGCGATCCTGACGGCGACGCGTTGACCGCTGTGGTGGGAACCGCGCCTGGGCATGCCGCCGCGTTCACGCTCAACCCAGACGGCTCGTTCAGTTACACGCCCGCCGCTGACTATCACGGTCCCGACTCCTTCACCTACACCGCCAGCGACGGCCAGACGGCCTCGGCGCCGGTGACGGTGGAGCTCACCGTGACTGCGGTCAACGACACACCGACTGCCGTCGCCGACGCGTACAGCACCGCGGAGGACACGACGCTGACGGTGACGGCCCCGGGGGTACTTGGCAACGACAGCGATCCTGACGGCGACGCGTTGACCGCTGTGGTGGGAACCGCGCCTGGGCATGCCGCCGCGTTCACGCTCAACCCAGACGGCTCGTTCAGTTACACGCCCGCCGCTGACTATCACGGTCCCGACTCCTTCACCTACACCGCCAGCGACGGCCAGACGGCCTCGGCGCCGGTGACGGTGGAGCTCACCGTGACTGCGGTCAACGACACACCGACTGCCGTCGCCGACGCGTACAGCACCGCGGAGGACACGACGCTGACGGTGACGGCCCCGGGGGTACTTGGCAACGACAGCGATCCTGACGGCGACGCGTTGACCGCTGTGGTGGGAACCGCGCCTGGGCATGCCGCCGCGTTCACGCTCAACCCAGACGGCTCGTTCAGTTACACGCCCGCCGCTGACTATCACGGTCCCGACTCCTTCACCTACACCGCCAGCGACGGCCAGACGGCCTCGGCGCCGGTGACGGTGGAGCTCACCGTGACTGCGGTCAACGACACACCGACTGCCGTCGCCGACGCGTACAGCACCGCGGAGGACACGACGCTGACGGTGACGGCCCCGGGGGTACTTGGCAACGACAGCGATCCTGACGGCGACGCGTTGACCGCTGTGGTGGGAACCGCGCCTGGGCATGCCGCCGCGTTCACGCTCAACCCAGACGGCTCGTTCAGTTACACGCCCGCCGCTGACTATCACGGTCCCGACTCCTTCACCTACACCGCCAGCGACGGCCAGACGGCCTCGGCGCCGGTGACGGTGGAGCTCACCGTGACTGCGGTCAACGACACACCGACTGCCGTCCCCGACGCCTACACCACGAGTGCGGACAACGTGCTGACAGTGCCCGCCCCCGGCCTGTTGGGCAACGACAGCGACCCCGACGGCGATCCGCTCACCGCGACGTTGGCGGGTGCCCCGGCTAGCGGGATGGTCATGTTGAACCCGGACGGCTCGTTCACCTACACCCCGAACGCTGGCTTCCTCGGCACCGACTCGTTCACCTACTGGAGTAGCGACCCAGCCGGTGCCTCCGATCAGGCCACCGTGACGATCACCGTCTCCGAACCGGTCCCGGCTGGCTGCACGATCGTCGGCACCCCCGGTAACGACTTCTTGATCGGCGGCCGTGGCAACGACGTGATCTGCGGGCTCGGGGGCAAGGACACCGTGTATGGCGGGCCGGGCGACGACATCGTGGACGGAGGTTCGGGGGACGACTTCTTGATCGGCGGCCCTGGTAACGACGTCATCCGTGGCAGCGCCGGCGACGACACCTTGTACGGCGACCCCGGCGCGGACACCGTCGACGGCGGCTCGGGGAACGACACCGTCGACGGCGGTGCTGGTATCGACGCGGTCCTCGGCGGCTCCGGTAACGACAGGTTGTTGGGCGGCCCGGGCGACGACACCCTCGACGGCGGCATCGGCAACGACGTGGCCGCGGGCGGCTTTGGCAATGACCGGATCACCGGCGGCGCAGGCGCCGACAGACTGTACGGCGAGTTCGGCAACGACACGCTGTTGGGCGCCGACGGGGTCGCCGGTAACGACACCGTCTCCGGCGGGTTCGGCACCGACATGTGCACGGCCGACACGAGTGATCTCGTCATCGGCTGCCCCTAACCACCGCACACGACCGCCGTCCATCAGGTCGTCCGCAACTTGCGTCGGGAACGTCAGTCGGTTGCCCGTCCGTACGTTGGTCGATCGGCACAATCCGTCGCCTCCGGCGGACACTCGCGTCGGTGCACCGTCAGCGTCGAGTCGTCAAGGATCGGGCGGGTCCGAGCCGCCGGCCGGGATCTGGGTGGGCGATGTGCACGGTGGCGCCGTCGGGGACGCCCTCGACGATGTCTGTGAGCAGCGGCGTGCCGCCGTCGACGGCCATTGTCGTGCCGGCCAGCGCACCCTCGTAGACCTTGACGTACCACGTGCCGTTTGGCAGGCCGCTGAGCACAGTGGTGTCGTCCGAGTTGTGCTCGAAGATGTGCGGCGGCTGGATGCTGCCGGACTGCTGAACGACGTGCAGCTCGGTGGCGAAGGGGCTGCCGCCGAACGACGACGCGACCTCGAGCTCGCACCCGTCGCCGAAGACGTGATCCCATGCCAGCGTGTCGCCATCGCGGTGGACCTCGACCCCGGCCCAGCACTCGTCCAGCTCCGGAGCGACCGTGATGCCCTCGGCCCCTGCGGCTTCGAGCTCGGAGACCTGGAACACGATTTCGTCGACGAGAGGGTCGTAGTGGTTGTCGATCACCGGCCCCTGCGAGGCGTAGCTCTTCACGACCATCACCTCGTCGCACGTGATGACGCCATCGTCCTCGTAGACGAATGTGATCTCGTTCGACGCCGACACGTACGTGGTGAGCAGGGCGTGGTCGAGCCCCTCGCACGGAAGCTCATGGACGATGTCCAGCTCGGCCGGTTCAGTCGTCGTGGTCACGGAAGCCCACTCGTCCGGGCCTTCGTCCTTCGGGCCGGCGGCCGAGATGACCCCTGCCGCGCTCGGCTGCGCCGGCGAACGAGATCGAGCCGACCACCACAGTTCGGGCGGCGAAGCGTGCGAAGCGATGTGGACATGTGGACCTCCCTCGGGTCGGGCGACGCCAGACGAGAGCCACCGGCTCCTGACCTCTTGCACTTTTCGTGAACCCGGCCCACACCTGCTTCTCAGGAGGTCCAGCGAGGCCGCTCACGCGTGGGCTGAGTACCGCATGCCACACCGAACGGCGGCGGCGCTTTGCGCCGCTGCGTCACCGATGCCGGGATCGCCGTCGGCTTCGGTGACGCCAGCGGATCGTTGTCAGGGGACGTTGACGACCGTCTCGCACTGGGGATCGACGCCGAGGCTGTCGACGCCGTCACCTCCGTCGACGAAGTCTCGTCCCACCCCGCACCCGAGGAACGTGTCGTCGCCTGCCAGGCCCCGGAGGTCGTCGTTGCCGGCGAAGTCCCGCAGCGAGTCACCGTCTGGTCCACCGGTCAGCCGGTCGTCTCCGGGGCCGCCGATCATGACCTTGCGGCCGGCGCCGTTGCCGACGAGCACGTCATCGCCGCTGTTGACGGTCGGGAAGAGGTTGTCGCCGTTGAGGCCGTCGGCGCCGGGTCCGCTGAAGATCTCGTCGTCGCCGTCACCACCGCGGAGAGTGTCGTCGCCGGACTGGCCGTTGACGAAGTCGGTGCCCTCGTTGCCATCGGCGTCGTCGTCGCCGTCCCCGCCGTCGACCCGGTCGTCGCCGATGTCGCCGAAGAGCACGTCATCGCCGGCGTCGCCGAACACCCGGTCGTTCCCTTCGTCGCCGGTCATCAGGTCGAACGCGCTGCCGCCGCGCAGCACGTCGTCACCGCTGCGGCCGCAGATCAGATCGTGGCCACCTCGTCCATCGACGCGGTCAGCGCCGGTCGAGCCGAGGATGACGTCGTCGCCGTCGGTGCCGGCGACCGGCTGACCGCCAGGTGGCACGAAGATCGTCGGGACGACGCCGAAGCACGTCGGCGCCGTCTGGCTCGGAGACGGCGCGGCGGATGCCGCGGCAGAGAGGGTCACCGCCACGCCGACGGCCACGATCGCGCTGGTCGCAGGAATGACGCGCTGCGGGCGTCGCCTTCCATCAGGGGATTTGAACATCGCATTGGTCCTTTGAGAGTGCGGCGCGGCTGATCGGCGTTGTCGCTGCCTGGATCGGTCGCGTCCGCTGGTGTTGTCATCGACAAGCGCGTGACGCCGCCGTGCCGTGACCGTGACACCACCGTGACGCGAGCGGTCAACCTCCTGGTCAACGGCATGATCTCCAGATCGTCACGCCCGCTGTGCCGCGCGCGACAACCCTCGACGATCTCGGCATCTCGTTACACCGGTCGGCTCGCCCGCTGGTGGCCGTCGTAGTCTCGAGGTCGCGTCACTCGAATTCGACGGGAGCGACGGCATGGGCACCAACGAGGACACCGTCAAGTCCTACGAGGCGTCTGCGGCTGAGTACGCCGCCGAGGCAGCGTCGATGCCCGAGTGGGTCGCCGGCGAGATCGAAGCGTTCGTGGACGCGCTCGGTGGAACGGGTCGGATCCTGGAGATCGGCAGCGGGGGCGGGCGAGACGCGCGTGTTCTCGAGCGTCGAGGGCTGAGCGTGCGGTGCACAGATGTCGCCCAGGGCTTCGTGGATCTGCTGCGCGCAGACGGGTTCGAGGCAGATCGGCTGGACCCGCTCACCGACGATCTCGCGGACCCGCAACATCCAGACACGCCCTACGACGGTGTCTGGTCGTGTGCCTGTCTGTTCCATGTCGCTCGCGAAGACCTCGTCATCGTGCTCGGTCGGCTCGCCGAGGCGACCAGGTCCGGTGGTCGAATCCACGCCTCGTTCAAAGAGGGCGACGGCGAGGATCGGTCCACCTACGGCACCCCCGATGCGCCCCGGCGCTACACCGACACGCTGTGGCGGGAGCCTGACCTGCGTTCCCAGTTCTCTGCTGCTGGATGGGTCGTGGACGAGGTCGGTGCACACGGGGACAAGCCGTGGCTCGCCGTGCGGGGGCACCGACCATGACGCACACGGAGTTCCTGCCATACAACCACGCGCCCGAGCGCGCGCACCGAACCTCGTCCGCAGACTGCTGGTGATGAGCTCCGAACGGCATCGATGCACGCTCTGGCCGGGCGGGTTCGGAACGCGGTCATCGCACACACTGAATGTCGTGCGCAAGGGTGGCAAAGTTGCCTCGATGCCGTTGGCGCCACGCGTGGCGGGCCACTTGATCTGCGATCGGTGAACGGGTCCAGCGACCGATCTTCGTCGACGCCGGCGGAGGTTGACTGGAACGTCATGTCGCGGTCGGATCGTGCGACGGATCGCCCGCCGAGCAGATTGCCAGCGGGTCGGGCGGCACATTCTGCGGCACGCTTCATCCACTGCCCCTTGGGCGCCGGTGTGCCGTTGCGCAACGTTGAGGAGGCCGCCACTCACGCCTCGGTATTAGTCGTGTGATCGGTGGAAGTGGTGGGCGAGCACCCAGTTGGTGACCCGCTGTGCCGATCGTGACGCCGTCGTCGACGGCTGAGCGGAAGTGGATTCCGCCCCAGATGCGAGCGTTGCTCGACCTCGTACTCGAGATCGCGGACGTGACGTAGTGACGATCGCCGAGGCCGGTCAGGCTGGGGATGGTGAAGTCGATCGATCGGTGCCGAGGAACCTGGCGATGACTCGTCCGCCGGCCGGGGTGATGCACGAGTGCGCGCTCGGGTACTCGGGGTGGTTGGGTGTCGCTGGGAGCAGGGTCGCCCATCCCGGGTCGGCGATCGTGTTGGCGTTGCCGTCGGTGTCGCCGGCTCGGATGGCCGTGATCGGCCGCCAGAACGTGTACACGTACTTTGCATCGAAGCAGGCGATGAGGGCGTCGGCGTAGGTGACCGAGATCATCGCCATGAACCGTGCTGCGTCGACGATGTCGAGCGTGTGGTCGAGCAGGAACGTGCGGAACGCGCCACGGGCCTGCTGAACGGGTGGTTCGCCCCAGAACCGTGCGGCGAGGGTTTGCTCGGCGGTACGGCTCGTGCTCGTGCTGGAGCCGATCTCCTTGACCTCGTTGTAGTCGCGTGCCCACCGCCGACTGTTCAGTTGCGGCGGCCCGCCCGGTCGGTACTGATCGGCGGAGCGGAGGCTGAAGGGGTCCATGGGGCCGAGATAGGGCCCGATGGGTGGGGTCGGTGCAGTCGGAAGCCAAACCCCGGGGAGCGGTGGGTTCGGCGGCGTGTAGGTCGCCGCTGCCCGGAAGCCATCATCGGCCCGCAGGTCGATCAATTGCCCGGCGACGGCGTCACCGATGGCGGCTCCGCCCGTCTCGGCTGGGCCGTCCGGAATGGTGGCCAATGACGATTGGTATGCCGGCTCGATGATCGAGGCCGCCTGAGCGGGCAGGTAGTGGACGAGGATCCGACGAGCGGCAGCCGCGACCGCGGCTTCCGGGGAGGCGCCGTCGGGTGCGTCGGTGTCGACGGCGAACGGCTCGTACCCGCCCTCCACGGCCATCACCGAGTCGTACACGGCGATCGCCACGTAGGCGAAGATCGTGTGCCCCTCGGCCGGCGACAGGGCTGCGGCAGTGAAAGCCTGAACGCCGATGACATCCCACGCTGCGACGTAGGTGTCAGGTGGCCCGTCGCTGCGCGGCCCCCCCTCGACGGACTCGCCGAGCCCCATCACGGCCACCGTGAGCACCACAGGTGCCATCAACCACGCTGTCTTCGAGGTCTTTCTCTTCATGTCAGCTCCTCCGTCCCGCACGGGTCTCACCCATAGGACCGCTCACCGCCGTGATCCCGCATTAGTCGATCTTCCGATTCGCTACCTCAGATCCGACTCGACACGGCATTACCGCACCGATCTGAGGTAGCCCGTGCACCGCCTGCCCGATGTGGCCGACGCGTCATCGAGCGACGATCGACCCTGTCCGGATGATCGGTCCGGGCCACAGCTGGAAGGGATTCATCATGACCGCAACCGTTGTTCGCTCGCCGCGAACGCCTCGCTGGTGGCTGACCGCCGTCAACCTGCTCGCCGCCGGTGCCGCCGTCGCCGTCTCGGTGACGGCGCTGGTCATCGCCGTGGACGATGACGCCGTGGCGCCGCCGCCCACCGTCGTGGCACAGGCGGCCGATCCAGTGTTGACCGACTACCGCTGCGACCTCCACGCCGGAAGGACCCGGTGCTGATCGTTTGGCTGACTCCGCCAGCCCACTCCCCTGCGCCCGGCGAGCGACCGGCAACAGAAGCATCTCGCTACTGGTGCGATGATGGAACCGATGGCAAGGCGGGCGATGAGCCCGACGCTGGTTGGCCGTGAGGCGGAGATGGCCGTCCTCGGCCGAAACCTTGATGACGCCTCGGTCGAGTCAGGCGTCGTCCTCCTCGCCGGTGAAGCCGGCGTGGGCAAGACCCGACTGGTCGGTGAGCTGACGGAACGGGCGAGAGCGCGAGGGTTCCACGTGTGCCTCGGGCGGTGTGTGGATTACGGCGAGCTGATCTGGCCAATGGCGCCACTGCGAGAGATCTTCGCCGGACTCGTCGATGACTTCGACACAGCCAGCCTCGACGAGGTGCTCGGAAGCGTCCGCCCGGCGCTTGCGGGTCTCGTACAGGGATTGGAGGAGCGACCCCTCGCTGGCCCACCCTTGGCCAGCGAGCAGCTTTGCCAGCTCGCCGTTGGTGTTTTCAGGCGTCTCGCCCGCCGGCGTCCGCTGCTGCTGGTGATCGAGGACTTGCACTGGGCGGACGACACCACGCGCCAGCTCTTCTCCGTGCTCGCCGGCGTCGGCCGCGTTCAACGGTCATTGCTCGTCGGGACATTTCGCCACGACGACCTCCACCGCCGCCACCCCCTCCGGATCATGCTCGCCGAGCTCGAACGACATGTCGCGTGCGAACGGATCCAGGCGGATCCGCTCGATCTCGCCGAAACGTCCGCGCTCGTCTCGGCCATCAGGCCCGGAGCCGGCGATCGCACAGCAGTGGCGGAGGTCCATCGGCGCAGCGGAGGAAACCCGTTCTACATCGAGGAGCTTGTCGCCGCGGGAGACCTACGTCTCGCCGGGCTGCCGCCGACACTGCGCGACACAATCCTCGCCCGCACAGCGATGCTCGACGACACCACACAACAGGTGCTCGGCGTGATCGCAGCCGCCGGGTCGACGACACCCGGTGTGCTGGCCGACGTCTGCCGGCTTGACCTCGACGCCCTGCGCGACGTGCTCGACGGGCTGTTCGAGCGGGCGCTGCTCGTCGTCGACGGCGAGGAGGTGCGGTTCCGTCATGAGCTGGCTCGCGAGGTGTTCGATGACGGGCTCCTGCCAGGTGAGCGCGCCCGGGTTCACGCCGAGCTTGCCGCCAGCATCGAGCGTCGGCGTCCCGATCGTGTTGGGGCGATCGCCCGTCACTGGTCGGCCGCCCACGATCCGCCGCGCGCCCTCGCGGCATCGATCGCCGCCGGCCGACAAGCCCTGGGTATCGGTGCCGCGGCAGAAGCTGCAGGACACTTCGAGCGAGCGCTCGAGCTGTGGAGCTCAGTCGACGAAGCGGCCACCTTGACCGGTACCGATCACGTGGCGTTGCTGCTCGAGACCGCCGTTGCGGCGCAGCACGCCCGCCACGTCGAGCGGGCCATCGCCCTCGATCGCAGCGCCGTCGATGAGCTCGCCGGCGTCGACGCGCGCCGTGAAGCGCGGATCTGGCTGCGCCTGCGCGACCTGTATCGATATGGCGACCGGTTCGATGAGTGCGCGGCCGCCGTCCGGCGCGCCCTCGAGCTGATCCCCGAGACGCCGCCGAGCGCCATCCTCGTCGAGGCCCTGTCCGATGCGACAGCTGCCTCACTTACCGCCGGACGCCTCGCCGAAGCGACCGCGCACGCCGATCGAGCGGTGGCGGCAGCCGAGGTCGTCGACGAGCCCGATGCGCTGATCCGGGCCCACTATGCGCTGTGGCAGACGGCGTCCGGGGGCGGCCAGCACCAACGAGCTCTGGACATCGCCCAGGTCAACGTTGCCCGCTGTGGAGCCGCAACCCCAACCGACATGACGCTGCTGGCCCTGACCTCACTTCGGCATTCACTCGGCGCGATGGGACGAGAGGCCGAGACCATTCCGCTCGTCCAGCGAGGCGTCGAGCTCTCCCGCGCCACGGGCCTCGGTGGGCCACGCGTCGTCTTGGATGGCCGCGTTTTGGCTGCAGAGCCTGACCCGTTTGGGCCGGTGGGCGGAGGCCGAACGTCTTGCCGTCGAGCTGTCCGACGAGTTGTGGGACCCGGGTTTCCCCGTCATTCTGGGGACGACCTTGATTCGCCAGGGACGCCTCGTCGAAGCGCGACCATTGATCGAGGAGGCCCGGGCGAGGTGGGAGCAAACGTCTTGGGCCGAGGACCTCGATTTCGCCCTCGTGCCGATCGTGATGTTCGACGCCGCCGAGGGTCGAGTGGACGACGTGGTCACCCGCATCGACCGACAGCTCCAGGGCACGCCTGGGTTCATGTTTGGCCCGCCGACGATCGTCGCCGCTGGGATCGCCATCCTCGCCGATCACGTCGCTGGGGTGACAGGTGGACCTCACACTGAACGAGCATCCGAGGCGACGGTGACAGCTGGCCGTTGGCTGGACTACGTCGAGCATCTCGGCCGCACAGGACCACCACCCAACGCCGAGACGACGGTTCGGCGAGATCTGGCTCGGGCTGAGTACTCCCGGCTGTGCGGTCGACGCGACCTCCCCCGATGGTCGGCGGTAGTGGCTGGGTGGGCCAGCCTCGGGCTCCCGTACGAGGAGGCGGAAGCGCGCTTTCGCCTCGCCGAGGCCACGCTCTCCGGCATCGAGGGACGATCGGCAGCGGCTCGCTCGGCGGCGGGCGTTGAACTAGCACTCGCGCATTCGATCGCCTCGCGCCTTCCAGCGCCGCCGCTGCGGATCAGGATCGAGGACCTCGCCCGGCGGGCTCGGATCCCGCTCGAGAGGACCAGCGGCGCCGACGCGACGAAAGGTGCCGGCGAATCTGCTGACGACCTCGAGCTCACCAGGCGTGAGCTCGACGTGCTGGCGTTGCTGGCCGACGGACGCACCAACGGCGAGATCGCCGCCGAGCTGTTCATCAGCACCAAGACCGCCAGCGTGCACGTGTCCAGCATCTTGAGAAAGCTCGGCGTGTCCAATCGCGTCGAAGCGGCGGCCATCGCGCTCCGCCGCAACGTCCCGACTGCAACGGCTCCGGGCAATACACCGAGGACGCCGCAGTGATCTCGCTCTCGGTCGTCGCGCGACGTCGACTCACCTAGACGAAGCCGGACACGGCCCCGATCGACGGAGCCGCGTTGCGCTCCGGACGCTCGTCAATGTTGGCTACGCAACGACCCGCCGAGACCCGCGGGTATCTGCAGACAACGCCGAACATCGCGGCGGTGCATCGCCGAGAACGCCGGCCATCCGGCGCTCGTGGAACCCACTCAGACCGGGTGGCTCTTGCGCCCGCTAGCACAGCAGGGTCAATAGCCAACCAAGTTGCCGCACGCTCGGCCGACTACCGAACGACGCGACCGAACGACGGCGTCGCGGATGGGCACCTCGACGCATAACGGCAGCTCGTTGCCCATCGAGCGATGAGGCTGCCGTTGCGCCTTGGCGGCCGACGGCTGGAGTAGCGATCGCGGCGCTCGACGACCAGATCACCGGCGGTCCGAGGCTGTTCGACCGGCGAAGTCCGGTCGGTCAACGGCCCCTGGTCGATGTAGCGGACCGTGCCGGGACGGTCGTAGGCGCAGACCCGCGTCGAGCGGGCGAGCGCCTCGAAGACGGGCGGTCCGACCGCGCCCGGCAGCAGGCTCAACAACGCTGATTCGGTCCACACGTCGGCCGAGTCGCGATAGCCCGAGACCAAGACGACCGTCGGCACCCCCGGCGCGGTCGGTCCTGCGCATGTGAGGAAGATCTCACGACCGCCAACGTCGACCGGACCAGCCGATGCGCCCAAGTCAGGTGTCGCGGACGAGACCACCACACCGGTCCCAGCGGTCTCGGGCCGTCAGGGGCGGCGAACTGCCCGCAGGGCTCGGCGGGTCCGATGAACATGCCGCCGCCGAGATCATCAAACTCACCGCCATGACCCAGTGCCGCATCCGTCCCACCCCGTTGCCACCGCGTCTGGACCAGCACCGCGCGCCACTCGAGCTGCGACCGCCGCGCCCCAGTAACCCCGTCGGGTGATCCGTATCGCGAGCGCAGGGATCCGGTGGTCGACCTTTGCCTCTGTGACAATGGCTCCGGTGGAGCGGATCGGAGGCCCGTCACATTTGTCGCTGGCGGAGCGCCGGGAGGTTGGTCGCGGGGCTCGCCGACTGCTGCCGCGTAGTCACGCCGGCCAGTGGGACCGCGACGGGCGCGGCCACGACGCGCTGTCGATCCTGCTCGCCCAGAACGCCACCCGAGTACCGGAGTTGGTTCCGATCCGCCACGGCCGCATGGCGGCGTCTCCGTGGACCTACTACCGCGGGGCGGCCGCGGTGATGGCCGCCGACCTTGCGTCGCTCCCACACACCGGCCTGCTGGTCCAGATGTGCGGTGACGCCCACGTACTCAACTTCGGTCTGTGGGCGTCGCCGGAGCGGCAGCTCTCATTCGACCTCAGAGACTTCGACGAGACCCTTCCTGGCCCTTTCGAGTGGGACCTGATGCGGATGATCGCCAGCCTGCACGTGCTGGCCACATCACAGGGGAACGACTCGATCGTCGAGGCCGACCAGGCCGTGCGGGCCGCGTTGGTCGAGTACCGGACGTTCATCGCCCGCTATGCCGACACCCCGTTCCTGGACATCTGGTACCACCAGTTCACGGCCGACGATCTGCTCGACCTCCTCGTCGAAGAAGAGCGCGCCGACGTCGCGACGCGCCTCGCCAAACGGGTGCGGAAGCGGTCGAACCTCGCCGCCGCCAGGAAGTTCACCGAAGTCACGAACGGTCAACGCCGCCTCGTCGAGGTGCCACCGTTCCGCACCCGTCACGACGGTGCCGACCGGGCCCTCGTCGAGCAAGCCTTCACCGCCTACCGTTCGTCGCTCTCAGAGGAACGCCGCTACCTCCTCGACCGCTATTCGCTCGTGGACGGCCTCCGCCAGGTCGTCGGCGTGGGCAGTGTCGGCATGCGCGTCTACCTGCTCCTGATGCAGGGCTCGCACCCCGACGACGTGCTGTTGTTGCAGGTCAAGCAGGCCGAAGCATCGGTCTACGAGCAACACCTCGAACCGAGCCGGTATCCCAACCACGGCCAACGCGTCACCGTGGGTCGACGTTTCATCCAAAGCTCGACCGACATCCTCGTTGGCTGGACCAGCCTGGGTGGCATTGACTTCTACGTCCGCCAGTTTCGCGACATGAAGGTCATCCCCTCCGGCGAACGCATCGCACCATGGCTGCGCCAGTTCGCCCGCAAGTGCGGTCGGGTCCTGGCCCGCGCCCACGCCACTACCGGAGATGCCGCAGCGATCGACGCCTACCTCGGGCGCAGCGACACGTTCGAGGAGTCCATGACCCGCTTCGCTCGCGCCTACGCCAGCCAGAACGGACACGATCACGCCCAACTCGTCGCCGCGGTCCGCGCCGGCGCTGTCGACGAAGCCGCCGGCTGGTGAGAACCCCGCCTCGCTCACATGGCAGCGACCGCCACCGACACCACATGAGAGTCGAGCAGGGGCGGGCGCTGAACCGGGATGCGTACGGCCGAGCGTGTGCACCTCACAGGCGGGAATGCTCCACGACCGCCGGCTCTAGCTGCGACTGGCCTTGTCGACGCCCCGGCCGATCCGCATCGATCGCTCGATGAGCTGACGGAGCACGTCGAGGTCGACGTCGGTGAGCCGCTTCAGATAGAGGCACGCCTTGCCGGTCTTGTGCGGACCGAGCTGTTCGAGGAGCTTGGGGTACCGGTCCTCGAACCCGCCGACGAGGTAGACGACGAGGTTGGCCTTGCGGGGTGAGAAGGCGGCGAGCGGAGCGTCGCCCGTGCGGCCGCTCTCGTAGCGATAGTGGTACGAGCCGAACCCAACGATGCTCGGGCCCCACATCAGCGGTGGCTGACCGGTAACCGAGCGCATGAGCTCGAGCATGGCGTATGCGTCGGCCCTTCGCTTCTCGTCGGGTACTGCAGCCAGAAAGGCATCGACGTCGGCCGACGTGGGCATCATCTTCGCGTCAGATGCCACGGCCGCAAGCTAGTGCCCCGTCGGCCGGCTACTTGTCCATATGAAAGGTGTTCTCTTCGCCGTCGTCGTGGCCGGATTCCTCGCCGGACACGTCCCCAGCGTCGCACGTCGGCCCAGCGGCAGTCGACAACGGTGGGAACAATCCCGGCGTCGTACTCGAGACCGCCGGCTCGATGGCTCCGCGGGTTCGCCGATCCGTCAACGACGACCGCCGCCCACACGCACGTGCGCGGCCCCTGCGTCGCCGTCCCGGAACGCTTCGACGAGCACGTACTCCATCGGATCGTCCAGGCTGCGCGACCACTCGAACCAGAGGTTTCCTGGCTCCGCCCGAGTGGCCTCGGTGAACTCGACGCCGACCGACCCGTCGCGACCCGCACCGATCGGCATCTCCGCGCAGGTGGAGCCCGTTGATGCGCGCACCGCTCGCCCGTTCCAGGCCGGCGCCATCTCAGGACAGGGTCAGGTTGAGGCCGTGTAGTCCCGGGCTGTGGTCCCGAAGAGCAGGTACCCGGCCACGAGGGCGTAGATGACGACCGAGCCAATGCCCTCGTACCAGTGCGCCCGGTCGAACGAGGCAAACGCCCAGATCGTGCCGATCACCCGAACGAGGGCGATGATGCCGATCAGGATGCGGGCGAAGTCGCTGCCCCGCCAGAGCATGAAGCCGACCACGATGGCGATCACCCCAAGGATGATCAGACCCGTCCCGAAAGCGGTGATCTCGCCCTGCGACCCTTTCAGCTCCACGAGGAGGTCGCCGTCTCCCCGCACCGAGACGCTGAGGATCCCCGCCAGCACGTCGAGCGCACCAGCGATGATGACGAGGATGCTGAGCAGGCTGACGCCGAACGGCCGCCGGCTTACCGTCATGTCCATGGTCGACTCCTGTCTGTGACGGGCGCGGACGGTACCAAGCGACACGTCACGGTGGCGGGATCCTCCCTCATCCTGTCGGCACAGGCGCAGAGGTGGCGGCTCTGGTTCAGGCCGGAATCGTCGGCCGCCCAACTCGAAGCTCGATCGAACTTCGTCTGGCCGTCGGCCAGAACCTTGGGCACGCGGACGGCGATCCCGCGTCCTCGGCTCCTCGAGCCAACGGCCGTCTTCGAGGTCCGCGGCCAGCCGGAGCATTACCGACGGTGTTCGGCCGGAGCCTGCCCACCGGATGGCCGATCGTCAGCATCGCCCGACGTCGACCCGGAACCGCTCGCCACGTCAAATGGGTAGCGCAGCGCTCATCAAGTCGGCGCGCCGGAGCAGCTACCGATGACATGCCTCGTCCGGCCGAGACCCAAGCAGCCCAGCGTGCGAGTCACGTCGCAAGCGACATCGCCGGCAACAAGCCTCGCCGGATCGTGCGTACCGCGCGATTGTGCCGGTATGAGCGAGTTCTACGGCAAGTACCGCGGCACCGTGGAGAACAACGTCGACCCACTCCAGCAGGGTCGGGTGCAGGTCTTGGTCCCCGCCGTGCTGGGCGACGGCCGGCTCAGCTGGGCGATGCCGTGCGCGCCGTACGCCGGGCCGCAGGTCGGCCTGTTCACGGTGCCACCGGTGGGGGCCAACGTGTGGGTCGAGTTCGAGGCGGGCGATCCGGATCATCCGATCTGGACCGGATGCTTCTGGGGCAAGGGCGAGGTGCCGGCGAAACCTGCGGTGGCGGACAAGAAGGTTTTCAAGACCGAGGCGGTGACCATTGAGCTGAGCGACCTGCCCGGCGTCGGCGGGGTCACGATTGAGGTACGGCCGCCCGTGGTCGCGACGCCGCTCAAGCTCGTCATGTCCTCGTCGGGCATCGAGCTCTCCAATGGCGCGTCGAGCATCAAGCTCACCCCCGTCAGCGTGTCGGTGAACAACGGCGCTCTGGAGGTGATCTGACTGGGCGACCCCCTGTTCCACGTCGGCGCCCAGGCGATCTGCCCTCATGGCGGCCAGGTCAGCACGATCTCGAGCAGCCCCCGCGTCAGGGTCGGCGGCCAGCCCGTGGCGACGATCGGTGACACCTATCTGGTGGCAGGCTGCGCGTTCACCGTGTCACCGACCACGCCGCAGCCGTGCGTGGAGGTGGAGTGGCTCGCGTCCGCCACACACGTCATGGTCAGTGGCAGGCCGGCAATCCTGAGGACCAGCAGCGGTCTCTGCCTCAGCTCCGAGCAGATTCCCCAAGGGGCGCCATTGGTGGTGCTGACTCAGGTGCGGGTCTTGGGGACCTGAGCTGGCCGCACCTTGCCCTCCTCGCCGACGCGCCGGCCGCACCGCTCGCGGGGCGACGAGGGAGGCGATCGCCGTGACGACGTAGCGAACGACGAGTCGCCTGATTGGGACGCGGTATCGAATGTCGACGAGCGGCGGTCCACCACCATCACTGCCGAAGGTACCGTCGCCGTGCCCAATCGAAACGAGTCAGTAGACGTCCGTCCAGGGGGGCCTCATGAGCGACCAGGTGCTGGCAGGGCAGTGGGTGATCGTGATCGGCGGCAGCGCCGGTATCGGGCTCGAAACGGCGCGTCTTGCCCGCGCCCATGGCGCTGCTCTCGTACTCGCAGCACGCAACGCCGAGCGGCTCGAAGCGGTCGGCGTCGAGTTGGGTGCACGCACTGTGGCGTTCGACGCCCTCGATTTCAGCCGCCTTCGACAGTTCTTCGACGAGTTACCGTCGCCGATCGACCATGTCATGGTGACCGGCCCGGGGCCTTACTACGCACCGCTGGCCGACTTCGACTTCGACGCAGCCCGCACCGAAGTCGACGCCCATCTCTGGCTCCCGATGAGAGTCGCCCAGATCGCCGCCACCAGGGTTCGCCCTGGTGGCTCACTCGTCTTCATCGGTGGTACCGGCGCCCGCCGACCGGCGGTCGGACTGTCACTCATCTCGGCACTCACTGCCGCAGGCCCAGCCTTGGTGAAGAACCTCGCACTCGAGATCGCGCCCGTCCGCGTCAACCTGATCGCGGCCGGCTTCGTCGACACGTCGTTGTCGGCGTCGTTGTTGGGCGATCGCCTCGACGTCCGCCGCGACGAGTTGCGGTCCACGCTGCCAATTCGACGCGTCGTCGGGCCGGCCGACGTTGCTGAGCTCGCCGTTCACCTCATGACGAACACGGCGGTGACTGGAGCCACGTACGACATCGACGGCGGACAGCAACTCGTCAGCTGATCGTGGGACGGGTAGCCGATCGAGAGATCCCGACCGAGGTGCAGCTCGAAGTCGCCGCCGCGCCGGGAACCAGCAGACTTCCTTCGATGGCGGCCGCCCACAACGCCTCGCCGGCCGCCAGGAGTCGGTCGACGTGCCGACGGATCGCACTGCGTTTGCACCGCCGACGATGGCGTCGCGCCAAATCGGCATGTACGTCATGTTCTCGTGGCGGTTGATCGCCTGAGCGAGCTGTCTGCTGGCCGCGCCATCCTGGCCCCCACAGTTGCCCCACTAACCTCGCCGCCGATGAGGGCGGTTCACGATGACCCCTCGACCGAGGTCCCGCCCTCGCCGGTCGTGGTGCTCGACCGGCGGTTGCGCGTCACGACGACCAAGACGTGGATGGTCTTCGTCGGGGTCATCGTGCTCCTGGCCGCTGCGCTGGTGTGGGCCCTCTTCGGGACCGCACCGACAGAGGTGAAGGGGCAGAGCATGCTCCTGCCGCCGCACGGCCTCTACGAGGTCGGGGTCGAGACCGAGGGATTCGTCACCGACCTGTTGGTGGAGAGCGGTGACCACGTCGAGGAGGGTCAGGCGCTTGCCCGGCTGCGCGAGCGCGACGGCCAGATCGTGGACATCGAGGCGCCCGTGACCGGGGACGTGGCGACGATCCTGGTCAAGCCGGGCACGTACAACGCAGTCGGCACGCCGGTGATCACGCTCGTCGCCGAGGGCGACGAGCTGATCGCGGTCGTGTACGTGCCGGCGCAGGAAGGCAAGGTCGTCCGCAACGGCATGCGGGTCTTCGTGTCGCCGTCCACGGCCCCGGCGGCGCAGTACGGGTCGATATTGGGCATCGTGGGCAGCGTCTCCACGCTGCCGGCATCACCCGCGCGCATCCGGCTCAACCTCGGCGACAACAGCGACCTCGTCGACTTCCTGACCGGCGGCGAACCGGTGCTGGAGATCGCGGTCGCGCTCGAGCTCGACCCGTCGACGCCCAGCGGGTACCGGTGGAGCTCGGGGTCGGGACCGCCGTTCACCATCGCGACCGCCACCCTCGGAACCGCGGCGATCGTGGTCGCCGAAGGAAGCCCGGCGTCGCAGATCTTCGGTTGACGCCCGGACCATGACGCCCAACGAGCTCGCCACGGCACCGAGGCGCGACGCGAACGGCAGCGGCGATGACGAACTCGCCGGCGCGCTGGTCGACGCCCTCGCCCGACTCGACCGCACGGTCTCGACCGACGAGGTGCGGCGTTCGCTCGCCGCCTACGACGGCGACTCGTCCGTCGATCGGGTCCGATCGGTAGCAGCGGGGCTCGGCCTCGTCGTGGCAGACGGCGGCGACGCGACTGACCGCAGCACGACCGTCGACGTCGACGGGCACCGCCTGCTCCTCTCGCCGAGCGCGTCGTTCCTGGCCGACGAGGAGGAGCTCGGGACTCGCGGCACGCTCGGCCGCCGGTTGCGAGTCGTGCGCTCGGGCTACGTGCTCTCGATCCTCGCCGGTGCCGCGCTCACCGTTCCCGGACTCGTCGTCGCGGGGCTGGCGCGCACTTTCGTCGACCGGTACCTCATCGGCGGGAGCGACGACTGGCTCCCAGTGGTGTTCCTCGGGCTCGCGGCCGCGCTCGTCGTGCAGGTGGTGCTGGGTGGCGTGCAGAACCTGACCCTCAACCGCCTGTCCCGCAAGATGGCGATCCACATGATGGCGGAGTCGATGTGGCACACCATGAGACTGCCCATCCGCTACTTCGTGTCGCGGCCCGCAGGCGACACGGCCTACGCCATCGCGCTGAACGACCGCATCTCCTGGCAGCTCGGCGGGCAGCTCTCGTACGCGGCGATGGGCGGCGTCATCGCCATCGTCTATGGCGCGTTCCTCCTGCGGTACGACGTCCTGCTGACCGCGGTGACGCTCACGTTGACGGTCGCCAGCATCATCACCGTCC
The DNA here is from genome assembly GCA_963774125.1 of uncultured Acidimicrobiia bacterium. Classification (GTDB taxonomy): domain Bacteria; phylum Actinomycetota; class Acidimicrobiia; order Acidimicrobiales; family Ilumatobacteraceae; genus JALZMG01. The sequence continues at coordinate 1,022,765 of CAVZDR010000003.1, read as the reverse complement.
GGTGGTCGTCCAAGCGCCTTCGTCCGCTGAACCGCGAGATGGTCGAAGCCCAGGCCGCCACCTCCGGCACCGCGGCGTCGGGCATCAGCGCCATCGAGTCGCTCAAGGCCAACGGCGCCGAGAACGACCTCTTCCGCCGGTTCATCGCCCGGTACGAGTCAGTGCTGACGATCGACCAGCGGCGAACGAGGAAGGGCCTGATCGCCTCGGCGTTGCCGGACCTGTTCAACGCGCTCATCGTCGCCGCGGTCATCTCCCTCGGCGCGGTGCAGGTGCTGGCCGGCCGGCTCACGCTCGGGTCGCTCGTCGCCTTCCAGGCGCTCCTCTTCGGGTTCCTGGGCTCGGTGCTGCGCCTGGTTCGCACCGCCGGCGCGTTCCAGAGCCTCGTCGGCCGATGCCACCAGCTCGATCAGCTGCTGCGCGAACCGATCGCGTCCGAAGTCGCCGCTCGGGATGCGGGACTCGACGACCGAGCGATGGCCAAGCGGCTGTCGGGGCGGCTCGAGGTCCGCAACCTGCGCTTCGGCTATGGCGACGACGATCCGCTGATCGACGACCTCTCGTTCACCGTCGAACCCGGCCGCCGGGTCGCGCTCGTCGGCGGCAGCGGCAGCGGCAAGTCGACCGTGGCCCGCCTCGTGACCGGCCAGCTCGACCCGTGGGGCGGGCAGGTCCTGCTCGACGGCGTCCCTCGGCACCGCGTACCGGCCAACGTCCTCGCCCACTCGGTCGCGTACGTGCAGCAGGAGATCCTGCTGTTCGCGGGCACGGTGAGCGACAACGTCACCATGTGGGACCCCACGGTCCCGGCGGCGGCGATCGAGCGAGCCGCACGGGACGCGTCGATCCTGTCCGACGTGATGGCCGCGCCCGGCGGCCTCGAGGCCGTCGTGAGCGAGGGCGGTCGCAACCTGTCCGGCGGCCAACGGCAGCGCCTGGAGCTGGCGCGCGCCCTGGCCACGAACCCGCGACTGGTCGTGCTCGACGAGGCGACGAGCGCGCTCGACGCCGTGACCGAAGCAGAGGTCGACGCCAACCTCCGCCGGCGAGGCTGCGCGTGCCTGATCATCGCCCACCGCCTGTCGACGATCCGCGACAGCGACGAGATCATCGTTCTCGACCAGGGCCGCGTCGTGGAACGCGGCACCCACGACGGGCTGCTGGCCGCAGGCGGCGCCTACGCCCGTCTCGTGGGTGAGCTGGCATGAGCGAGCGAAGCGAGCGAAGGCCGGCCGGGCGAGCGAACGCCAGTGAGCCGCACGGCGATGGGGTGTGGGGGCGCAGCCCCCACGGGGGCGTGGCATGAGCGAGCGAAGCGAGCGAATCATCATTGCGGTCTTCATCGCCGCACAGCGGCGATGCGCTCACTGGTGCTCGGCGACGTCGCCAACCGCAAACTCCTCGCACGACTTGAGAGTGCACCAGTGAGCACGCGGGGGGTCATCGATCGGGACGCGGTCGCCGCCTTCGCGCGACAGCACGCGACCGCGGTGGTCGACCTGACCGGCAACCAGGAGATCGGGCTCGACGACGCCAGCGTCGTGTGGGTCGTGCTCGAGGGTGAAGGGCTGGTATTCGCGACCGACGCACTCGGGACCTCACCATCGCGGCCGCGGAACCTGGTCACCCGTCTGATCACCGGCTCGGTCGCAGCCGCCGTGGATGGCTCCTCAGTCGGCCGCCACTGGATCCTCGTCAGCCTCGCCCGCTGCATCGTCGCCGAGGTCCCGCTCGGCGCCCTCGACGGCCGGTCAGCCGACGGGGCGCCGTCGCTCGTGGCTCTCGTCGGCGAGTGGCTCGACGCCGCCGGCGCCGCCGGCGGTGAGGCGATCGACGGTCCCGAGCGGGCCGATCCTGTCGAGGGGAGCACGGCGGCCGACCTTGCGCGCCGCCTCGACGGCACCCGGATCGCGCTCGCCGAGGCCGAGGTGCGGGCGCTCGACGAGCAGCTCACGGCGGAGGCCGAGCTGGTCGATGCCTCGGCCCGCGCCGTGGAGCTCGAGAGCGAATTCGCCCTCGACCACCTCGGCAGCGTGCTCGAGCGGCGTACGACGCGGCGGGTCGGAGCGGTGGGCCATGACGAGCTGCTCGCCGTGTGCCGGGAGGTCGGTCGATCGATCGGGGTCACCGTCCACGCCGCGCATCCCGAAGATCTGCTCCGGGCTTCGCCGGTCGAGGCCATCGCCCTCTCGTCCAAAATCCGCTCTCGACCGGTGCGGCTCCCCGATGAATGGTGGACGCAGCCGGGCGATTCGTTCGTCGGGTACCGCGCCGATGGCCGGCCGGTCGCGGTGCTGGCTCGGCCACGGGGCTTCGACCTCATCGACACCACCAGCGGCGAGTTGGTTCGCATCGACGCAGCGGTCGCCCGAGATCTCCGTGACGACGGCATCGAGCTCGTGCGGCCCCTTCCCGAGGGCCCGCTCACGATTCGCGCCCTGGTCCGTTTCGCCGGTCGCGGCACCGGCCGCGACGTCGTGCGGCTGGTTCTGGCCGCGCTCGTGATCGGGTTGATCGCGCTCGTCCCGCCGTTGGCGACGAGCCTCGTGTTCGGCCAGATCGTCCCCCAGCACCAGACCGAGCGCCTCGCCGCGCTCGCAGCGGCGCTGGTCGGGTTGGCGATCGGCTCGTTCTTCCTCCAGCTCGCCCGGGGCGTGGCCCTGCTGCGCGCCCGGACAACGATGGACCACGCGCTGCAGCTCGGGCTGTGGGACCGGTTGCTGCGCCTCCCCGCGCCGTTCTTCCGGCGCTACCAGGTGGGCGATCTCACCGAACGGTCGATGGCGGTCGACAGCATCCGCGAGTCCGTAACCGACAGCGTCATCACCACGTTGCTCGCGGGGATCTTCGGCCTCTTCAACCTGGTGGTCATGATCGCGATCGACGTGCGACTGGCTGTTGTCGGCCTGCTGGTCACCGCCGCCGGCGCCGCCGTGCTCTTCGGGATCTCGCGGGCCTACCGGGGCCCCCTGAGGGCCGTGCTCGCGCGACCGCCGGGAGATGACGGCGACGGTGCACGAGCTGCTGAACGGCATCGTGAAGGTGCGCACCGCCAGCGCCGAGCGCCGCATCTTCGCGCGGTGGGCCGTACGGTACGCAGGAGACACCAGACGCTCGTACGAGGCGTTCCGCATCGACGACGTGCGCGTCGTCTTCGAGGGCGCGTTTCCGACGGCGATGGTGCTGATCCTGTTCGCGACCGTCGTGCTGATCGGGCGGGAGGCGGTGCCGACCGCCGCCTTCATGGGCTTCTACGTCGCCCTCGGGCAGCTGCAGACCGCCGTCGTCAACGTGGCACGCTCGACGGTCACCCTCCTCGAGGTCCGGCCCGTCCTGGACCAGGCGAGCCCCATTCTCGAGGAGGCGGCCGAGTCCGACACGGCCAAGGAGCACCCTGGACGCGTCGACGGTGGCTTCGCGCTGCGCGAGGTGACCTTCACGTATCCCGGGACGACCCGTCCGATCTTCGACGGCCTGTCGGTCTCGATCGAGCCGGGGGAGTTCGTCGCCGTCGTGGGCCCGTCGGGTTCGGGCAAGTCGACCCTGCTGCGCCTGGTGCTCGGATTCGAGGAGATCGACGGCGGCACGGTCACGATCGACGGCGTCGACGTCACCAGCCTCGACATGGACGCGGTGCGGCGCCAGATCGGGGTGGTGCTGCAACAGACCGCGCTGCTGCCCGGCTCGGTCTTCGAGAACATCGCCGGCAGCGTCCCCATCACGGAGGACGACGCCTGGGATGCGGCACGCCGCGCCGGGTTCGATCGCGACATCGAGCGCCTGCCCAACGGCATGGCGACCAACATCGGCGACGGTGTCGGCATCCTCTCGGGGGGCCAGCGCCAGCGCCTCCAGATCGCCCGAGCCCTCGCCGGCCGGCCCCGCGCCCTGCTGCTCGACGAGGCGACCTCGGCCCTCGACAACCTCACCCAGTCGGTCGTGACCCGCACCATCGAGGAGCTGGACGTGACGCGCATCGTCATCGCCCACCGGCTCTCGACGATCGCGTCTGCCGACCGCGTGGTGGTGATCGCCGGCGGCCGCGTCGTGCAGGACGGGCCGTACTCGGAGCTGGCCGAGACCCCCGGCCCCTTCGCCGACCTCATCTCCCGCCAGCAGCTCTGATCCGGCGCGCCGATCGACTCCCGCGACCTCGAGGCGAAGACTCTCGACCTGCGCCAAACACTCCTGCAGATCGACGGTGCCATCCACGTCCTCGAGGAGCTGCTTGCCGAACTCGACGCTTCACCGAACGGACACGTGGTCACGCCAGCTGGTGAACAGCCGGCCTCGGCCTAGCCCGCCGCGTTGAGGGTCGCCGCGGATCTCCGCCGCTCACGACGGTGAGCGACGCGCTCAGCGTCGGCGGCGAGCAGCACGGCGATGTGGGACGATCGTGATCGACGGCGCTGCGCCGTCGTAGAAGCGAGAGGGAGTTACCGCGATGCCGTTTGTGACGACTGAGGATGGCACGGAGATCTTCTACAAGGACTGGGGCAGCGGTCGGCCGATCATGTTCCACCATGGATGGCCGCTGAGTTCGGATGACTGGGACGCGCAGCTGATGTTCTTCGTGCTGCGTGGCTTCCGGGTCGTGGCTCACGACCGTCGTGGTCATGGTCGCTCGACGCAGACGTCGGATGGGCACGACATGGACCACTACGCCGCGGACGCGGCAGCCGTCGTCGAGCACCTCGACCTGCGAGATGCCGTGCACGTGGGGCATTCGACGGGCGGTGGGGAAGTGACTCGCTACGTCGCCCGTCACGGCGGCGGTCGGGTGGCGAAGGCGGTGCTGATCGGTGCGGTGCCGCCGCTGATGCTCAAGACGGATGCCAACCCGGGTGGGCTCCCGATCGAGGTGTTCGACAGCTTCCGCGAGGGCACGGCGTTCAACCGGGCGCAGTTCTTCCTCGACGTGGCGTCGGGACCCTTCTACGGCTTCAACCGTCCCGGGGCGGTGGTCTCCGAGGGAGTGATCCGGAACTGGTGGCGACAGGGCATGACGGGCGGGGCCAAGGCCCACTACGAAGGGATCAAGGCGTTCTCGGAGACCGACTTCACCGAGGACCTCGAGATGATCGACGTCCCGACGCTCGTCATGCACGGAGACGACGACCAGGTGGTACCGATCGCCGACTCCGCCGAGCTGTCGATCACGCTGCTGAAGCACGGCACCCTCAAGGTGTACCCCGGCTACCCGCACGGGATGTGCACGACCCACGCCGACGTCATCAACCAGGACCTGCTCGCCTTCATTCAAGGTTGACCGACGCCACACCTGCCGAACACACTCCGACCCGTTCGCGCGGCTTCGCGCCAGCGGCCGGTGAGACCGTCGAGCAGCTCACCGGTCTCAACGCCGGCAGCGGTCTCGCCGACCCGGCGAACCTCGTGGTACGACCCCACCCCAGCGGGGCCGACGGTTACATCAACCCGGCCAGCTTCCGCGAAGTCTTCGCGGCCGACCATTCGCGCCGGGTGACCGACGTGATGGCGGCCAGTCAGCGACCCGCCGACTTCGCCACACTGTTCCAACCGTCGGGCCTGCCTGCCTGGGAGACGATCCCGTCGTGGTACGTCGTCGCGGCGCAGGACCACACGATCCCGCCGGCAACACAGCGGTTCATGGCACAGCGAGCCGAAGCCACCGTCGTCGAAGTGCGCGCCTCACACCTCGTGATGATGTCCCAGCCACACAAGGTCTCCACCGTCATCGAACAGGCCGCCAAGACCGTGGGCTGAAGACAGACAAGTCCGTGCGCCGACGAGGACTTCTCGAGGACGCGCCCACCCCGTCTGGACCTGCAGCGGTCGAGTCAAAGCCGGGTTGCCGGGTGGAGGCTGTCGAGCTGGTCGATGGCGCGTCGCCAGAGGTGCCGGTGCACCGTGTTGAGCAGGATGAAGGAGGTGCATGCGGCCGCAAGGCCTGCGACAACGACAATCCAAGTAGCCCACTCGACGAGAGCGGTACAGGACGCGACCGCGGCGCCTGCGACGAGGCTGTTGACGACGTTGACGAACCCTGCCGTGGAGAGGGCGCCGCCCAGGATCTGCGGCCGATCTTGTCGCCCGGCGTCGCGCTCGACGCTGTCGATGTCGTCGTGGGTTGACGTGATCAAACGCTCCCCGACGCGTGGATCGAGCTCGGTGTAGAGGTGACGGATGCGGTTGATGCCGTAGCCGCAGCGGATGTCTTCGACGCTGGACTCGTTGGTTCGCAGGAACGTGAGCAGTCCGATGAGGTACAGCGCAGTGAACAAGGTCGTCGCCAAGGCGAGGAGTGTCCGGGTGGTGAACACTTGAGCGACGAGGCTGAGGGCGACGAGGATCGCGGACAGTGCGGTGAGGTACTGGCCGGTGCGGTTGCTGGCCTCGGCGATCGTTGCGCTGCGAGCCATCTGCAGCGTGTAGTGCTCGGTCGTCATGATCGTCAGCAGCCGCTGGACATCGGCACCGTCGAGGGGCTGATCTTGACCGCTCACAAGGAATCAAGTCGCTTCCGTGCATTCGAGGTTCGCCTCGTCGGCAGCCGGCTGGCCTCGTACAGGAGACGCATCCGCTCATCATGGTTGTCCTCGGCGGCGCTGTCGACGACCGCGCCGCAGGTCGTGGTCGACCCTGGCCCCGGGTCACCTCTCGCTCCGCTAGCGCCTCGCTAGCAGCCCAACGTCATTGTGCGGACGGCACCCCGACGGGTGCATCCGACCTGCACAAGGAGCTTCACCGTGTCCACTCCCCGTATCCATCCGACGCCTCGGCGTCGTCATCTCCGTAACGCGCTGTGGCTGAGCGGCGGCCTGTTGGCGCTGTCTGGAACCGCCTTCGTTTCCCCGGCACTGGCCACCGAGGACCCCCTCCCGGCAGACCCGAGTGACCAGATCGAATACCCCTTCGCCACGTGCTTCGGCCAGCCCGTTGACATGTGGGTGCTCCCCGGCGGAGGCACCTTCTACGGCGACAACAACGACAACGTGATCATGGGCACCGGCGACGACGACACCATCTACGGCGAAGGCGGCATCGACCGCATCTGTCAACCGGAGAGCGAGCGCACCTCCGGACTCGTGGGGCTCGATCCGAACGCCGACGATGGCATCGACACGATCCACGGTGGCGGTGGCGGCGACTTCATTGACGGCGGCACCGATGGCGACCAGATCTACGGCGACGTGGGCGCAGATGTCCTGCGTGGAGGTGCCGAGAACGACGTCCTCGACGGCGGAGGGGACAACGACACGCTGCGCGGAGAAGATGGCGATGACGGGCTTGCCTGCGGCAGCACCGGCGTGGACAATGACGTCGCCTATGGCGGACCGGGCGCCGACTTCCTCGATCCGAGCCCGCCGCAGGCCGACTGCGAGCTGTTCGTGCCGTGAAACTCGGGCGCTCGTGTGCACCGAACCCGCGGCGCGGGCCAGGTGGGTTCCCGTCGGCGGTGCCTTCCCCGCCGGCGGAGCCCGGCGGGGGATTCGGCGGCGACGGTCTGGCTCAGCTGCGCAGGAAGGGTTCGAGCAAGGCGAGCAGCTCGTCGCCGTAGCGCTCGAGCTTCGTCGGACCGATGCCGTCGCACGTCGCCAGCTCGGCGGGTGTCGCCGGCCGCGCCATGGCGATGCCGCGCAGGTGTTTGTCGTTGACGACCACGTAGGCGGGGACACCGTCGGCGGTGGCGCGGGAGGTTCGCCATGCCCGCAACGACGCCTCGGCCTCGGCCGCGCCACCCCAGAGCCGGGAGGGTGGCGCGAGCGCGGCTCGCTTGCCGTCGTGCTCGACGCGTTCACCGAACCGGACCCGCAGGGTGGCGCCCGACGGCAGCCGGACCATCGCCGCCCGCCCGTCGACCTCCTCGACGGTGCCGTCGTAGCCACCGGCGACCCTGACGACGAGGCCACGCTCGGCGCCGATGCCATCCGGAGTCGACGTCGTCCTCGAGACCGGCGCAGGCGCTGTGACTCGAGCCGGGCGCGCAGGCCGCCTCGGCGCCGTGCCGGCGAGCTCGTCGAGGAAGCCCGATGGGCGGGTGTGGTCGGTGAGGACGGCGACTCGGTGTCGGCCACGTGTGATGGCCACGTGCAGCACGCGACGCTCCTCCTCGACGTCTTCGGCGAGGCGATGCGGCACGAGGCCGTCGGTGACACCGAACACGGCGACGCGGTCCCACTCACGTCCCTTCACCCGGTGGATTGTCGAGAGCGTCACGCCTGCTGGGTCGGCTTCGCGCTGGAATGCGGTGCGTAGCCACGCTTCGAATCCGGCCGGGTCCGGGTGGAGGTCGGCGACGCCGAGGAGACCCTCGAGGTCGTCGAGGTGGCTCGAGCCCTGGCCGCCGCCGGTGCGATCGAGCAGGTTCATCGCCGTGCCCAGGCCGACGTCGTCGCGAACCGTCTCCAGGACGTCGCGGGTGGTGCCGTCGCGCCCGGCATCGACGACCAGACGGAGATCGTCGACGAGCCGCTCGACCTTGACGCCGTCCTTGTCCGAGAGGCGGCCGCCGATCGCGTGGAGCTGATCCAGCGTCCACCGGTCCCGCCGCGCCAATCGCTCGGAGAACCAGGGAGGTAGGCCGCGCGTTGGCCGGCGCAGGATCTCGACGATGTCATCTCGGTGGAGCCCGCCGGTGGCGGCGGCGAGGCGGAGGTAGGCGAGAGCGGCGCGGATGCCGGTGCGTTCGAGCACGTCCGGTCGCAGCACGGAAGCGATCGCGATTCCTGCCTCGTGGAGCGCGACGTGCGGCGCCAACAGCAGCGAGTTGACGCGCGTGAGCACGGCGATCGTCGACGGATCGACGCCCGGTTCGTCGAGCCATCCCCGCACGACGGCGACGAGCGCTACCGCGCCGTCGTCGGCAGCGTGGCCCTCCACGCGTAGTGCGCCTCTCGCGGGATCGCTGGCCGGACCGGCTTCGATCTGCTTGGTGACGCGGCGGTCGTTGTAGCCGAGCAGCGCCCGGGCGCCGGCGATGACCTCGACCGGGCAGCGGTAGTTCACGTTCAGGGCGTGCTCCGCCGCTACCGGGAACAGATGCCCGTAGTCGATGAGGAATCCGGGGTCGGCGCCGGCGTGACCGTAGATGCACTGATCGTCGTCACCCACTCCGAACACGTCGAGCGCGGGCAGGGCGAGGAGGCGGATCAGCAGGACGTGCGACGGCGTGAGGTCCTGGAATTCGTCGACGAGAACGTGGCGGCAGGACCGTTGCATCGATCGCCGGAACTCGCCGTCGCGCAGGAGGGCCTCGACGGCGCCGTAGATCTGCTCGTCGAAGTCCAACACGCCGCGCTCGGCGAGCTGGAGACGGAACGCCGGGAACAGCTCGGCGAGGCCCGGGACATCGTCGCGCGACGACTCGACCTCCTCCGGATCGCGCAGCGCGAGACGGATCGACGCGAGCCCCTCGACGTAGGGGCCGATCGGATCGGTGTTCGCACGGCGCGGGCGCCGGCCGGGCACCAGCGCCTCGACCATGCGGCGCACCTCGCGCTCATCGACGACTGGCGGTGACGACCCTCGGTGCTCCGCCACCACCCACAGGCCGAGTGAGTTGAGCGTGCGGACGTGGGGGCGGAAGTCCGTGGTGCGCGCCTCCATCTCCAGCTGAGCCTGCTTGTTGTAGGCGACGGCGACGATCGTGCTCGGCTCGACGCCCCGGTCGCGGTGCAGGTGGCGCAGCCGCTCGGTGAGCACCCGTGTCTTGCCGGAGCCAGCGGGCGCGATCACCCGCGCCGCCCCGGACCGGTGGGCGACTGCGACGAGCTGATCGGCGGCCAGGTCGGCGCACGGATCGACCGGCACGGGAGCCGTCACGAGGCGGCCGCTGTCGACAGACTCGCTGTGGACGACGGCGAACCCGCCCACGTCGCTGGGTTCCCAGGGCTGCCGCGGGCCACCGTCTACCCAGATCGCAGTTCCGTCGCCAAGGGTGACGTCAGCCGGTCCAGCGGGCGTCGCGGCCGCCGCGTCGATCCGATGCGCGCCGCCTTCACCCCCCACCACCAGATCGGTTCGCCCCCACGGGCGTCGTAGGTGTTCGCCCAGGTCAGGAAGTGGAGGCGGTCGTGCCACGGTTCGGCGTCGGCGGCGAGCATCCAGGGCTCGCCGCCGATCGACTGGGGCTGGCGGAAGCGGGCCGCGTCCACCCGCAGCTCGACGACGACCGGCTGGCGTCGAGCCCACGCGACGTGCAACCGCTCAACCGTGCCGGCCGGATCAGCGAGCACAGACTCGTCGATGACGATCACATCGGAGGCTGCCCACTGCGATGGGACGACACCTCCCACGTTGACGACGACCCCCCGCCCGAGGACGGCCGGCCCAGGCAGAAGCACCGGCTCAACCTACGGCCCCGCTCCCTTCTCTCTTCAGATGAGCCAAGAGTGATCCGCTCGTCCACACCGGCGTCGAACAAGAGCCCGATGTCGAAGCTGGTCGCCGCCCCGCTCGGGGCAGGACGATCGGGAGGAGAGGCGATGAAGTGGATGTGGGCGATGGTCGGCGTGAGCCTGCTGATGGCTGGCCTCGGCACGGCGTCGGAGGCCGGGACGGTCGCGTCCGCGGTCGGCGACGGCGTGTTCCGGCCCTACGGTGCGCCGGGCGGCCTGAAGGACGAGTTCGAGCAACTCGCCGCCGAGCATCCGGACATCACCAAGCTGGTCACGATCGGCCAGACGGTGCAGGGCGAGGACATCGTCGCCCTCAAGGTGTCCCGGCATGCCGGCCGCCTCCGTGACGGCCGCCGACCGGCGACGCTCTTCGTCGGCGCCAGCACGGCCGGGAGTGGATCACGCCGGAGATGGTGCGCCGCCTCGCCCACCATGTCGTCGACGGCTACCGCATCGATCCCGACGCTCACCGAGCTGGTCGACACGACCGAGCTGTGGTTCGTCCCGGTCGCCAACCCCGACGGCTACGACTACACGTTCACACCCGGCAACCGGCTGTGGCGCAAGAACCTGCGCGACAACGACGGCGACGGCCGGATCACCGCCAACGACGGCGTCGACCTCAACCGCAACTTCCCGACCAAGTGGGGCTACGACGACGAGGGCTCGTCGCCCGAACGGAGGCAGCGACAGGCCTATCGGGGATCCGGTCCCGCCTCCGAGCCCGAGACCCGGGCCCTCGACCGGCTGATGGCGCGGGTCGGCTTCGAGTTCCTCGTCAACTACCACTCCGCCTCCGAGGCGGTGCTGTACGGCACCGGCTGGCAGGTCGCCACGCCCACGCCCGACGACGCCCTCTACGAGGCGATCGTGGGCGACGCCGCCACGCCCGCGGTTCCCGGCTACGGCCAGGGTCTGTCGGCGGACCTGTACACCGGCAACGGCATCACTCGACGAGCACGCCCACCTCGGCCTACGGCACGCTCGGCATGACTCGTCGAGATGAGCACGTGCCAGACGGCCGCCGGCGGCCGATCCCAGCCGACGCCTGGGAGCCCGCCGGCTGCACCAATGCCTTCCTCGTTCCCCGACGACGAGGCGCTCATCGAGGCCGAGTTCCGCAAGAACGTGCCGTTCGCCCTGGCCATCGCCCGGTCGGCGGCCGACCCGGCCGACCCGGTGACCGTGACCGGACGGCAGGCGCCCGAGTTCGTGGTCGACAGCTTCGACGTGTCCTACGGCGACCCGCAGACGGTCGCCGTGACCGCCCGACGCGACCAGCACAACCAGCGCCTCGAGTACCGGGTGAACGGCGGCCGCACCCAGCGGGCCCGCGTCGGCGAGTGGAAGGGCGGTGAGCGCTACGGCGACGAGCGCGACCGCTACTACGCCGAGCTCCGGGGCGAGGTGACGGGCACCCGGCCGGGCGACTCGGTGGAGGTGTGGTTCACCGCTCGCCGCGACGGTCGCCACGTCGAGAGCGAGCACTTCACCTACACCGTGGCCTCCGACACCGGGGCCGACGCGCTGATCCTGGCCAGCGAGGACTACACCGGCGTCAACCCCACGTACCCCGCCGGCACGGCGGCGCCGAAGTACGCCGACGAGTACGCCGCCGCCCTCGACGCCAACGGCATCAGCCACGCCACCTGGGACGTCGACGCCCAGGGTGTCCCGCATCCGCTCGGCGTGCTCGAGCCACTTCGACGCCGTGGTGTGGGAGACCGGTGACGACCGGCTGGTGCAGGACCCCGAGGACGCCCTCACCGACACGTTCCTGTTCGGACCCGTCCCCGACATCGCCGTCGCCGAGCGACAGCAGTACCTGACGATCGCGCTGCGCGACTACCTCAACGAGGGCGGCAAGCTCGTCCAGGCCGGAGAGAACACGCAGTACTTCGGCCTGCTCGGCCGGTCGCTCGGCGGGATCTTCTACGGGCTCGCCGGAGCGCCCGACCAGGACTGCGTCATCACCAGCGACTTCCTGTCGCGACTGCCTGCTGCTGTCCGACGACTTCGCCCAGTACTACCTCGGTGCGCAGCACCGTGCCACGTTCGCCCGCCCGACCGGCATCGACGGCCGCGGCCCGCTCGACGGCGTGTCGGCCGAGCTCGGCGGGCCGGCCGTGGCCGACAACCCGCTCAACGAGGCCGGGGCGTTCTCACTGACCAGCGACGAGCTGCCGGCCGAGGACTACCCGCAGTTCGCCGGCGAGGCGACCAGCACCTACCGCGGGGCAGCCAGCGTCAACCCGTTCGGCCCGGTCGAAGGGTCGCGCTACGCCGGCGCGCTGCAAGGCGCCGGTGTCGTACCAGCGCATCGGCCGCACGGTCGACCTCACCGGCGTGCCGGCCACCGCCGCGCCGACCCTGCAGATGAAGCTGTCGTACAGCACCCTGCTGACGTTCCACCACGTGATCGTGGAAGCGGCACCGTCCGGCACCGACGAGTGGACGACGCTGCGCGACCTCAACGGGCGCACCTCGTCGGCCCGCCCAGCGGCTGCGCCGAAGGCTTCCTCCTGGCGCTCCACCCGTTCCTGAGCCACTACCTGACGCCGGGCCGCCCCGTGCGGCCCGACCGGCACCACGCGGTTCCTGGAACGCGTTCACCGGCGAGTCGGGCGGATGGGTCGACGCCGCCTTCGACCTGTCGCCCTACGCCGGCCAGTCGGTCGACGTCAAGGTCAGCTACGTCACCGACGCCGTCGACGCCGGGGTCGGCGGAGGGATCGGCGTGTTCGTCGACGACACCCGGCTGACCGTCGATGGCACGGCCGTCGAGGCCGACGGGTTCGAGGCCGACGACGGTGCCTGGGCCGTCGAAGCGCCCTCCCGCCGGGAGCCCCCCGGGCATCCACGGCAACTTCGTCTTCTCGACCGAGCTGATCGCCGTCGCCTCCTCGGTCGCCACGGAGGACACGGCACTGCTCGGCTTCGGCATCGAGTCCCTCGCCACCCCCGCCGAACGGGCGGACGTCCTCGGACGCGTCATCGACCCCCTGCTCCGACGATGACGCGTCGAGCAAATCGAGGGGAGTGTGTGCCAGCGCTCAAGGTCCGAGAATTGGCTGATATGCCGCCACTTCGCTGACCTTGAGCCGGCGAACGAGAGGAGGTGGCGAACTGGGACTCACCGAACCGACCGGAACGCGGCGCGCAGCTCTTCGGTGAAGAGCTGCGGCTGCTCCCAGGCGGCGAAGTGACCGCCCTTGTCGACCTCGTTGTAGTAGATGAGGTTGGGATACGCCTGGTCTGCCCAACTCCGTGGTGCCTGATATTGCTCGCCGGGGAACACGCTGACAGCAACCGGAATGGAGACTCCTTTGGCGTTGAAGAAGCCGCCTCGGTATTCCCAGTAGAGACGCGACGCAGAGACACCGGTGTTCGTCAGCCAGTAGAGCGTGATGTTGTCGAGGACCTCGTCGCGTGTCAGTTCGCCGGTGGCGGTCGTCGTCCGGCGCAGAGCGGCGACGACTGCCGCGGCTGGCTGGCCGTCAGCATCGTTGTGGTCGAGCAGCCATGCCGCGAGCCCGACAGGTGAGTCGGCGATGCCGTACAAGGTCTGCGGGCGCGATGCCATGAACTTGGCGTAGTCGACCTGCGCGAACGTTCTGATCAGCTGGTCGTAGGCCCGGCGTTCCTGAGCTGAGAGCCCCGGTGGCGGAGGGTCGCCGGCTCGGGAAGCCTTGTCCACGTCAGCGGGCACGGTGGCGGGCATGTTGGTGTGGATGGCGAGCAACCCGGCGGGTTCCTGCAAGCCCATCTGGTCGACCACGAACGCACCCCAGTCGCCGCCTTGGGCGACGTAGTGGGTGTAGCCGAGGCGGGTCATCAGTTCCGCCCAGGCTCGGCCCATGCGCTCGGGGCCCCAGCCGGTGCCCGTCGGCTTGCCCGAGAACCCGTAGCCCGGCATCGACGGAATCACCACGTGGAAGGCGTCCGCGGGGCTCCCGCCGTGTGCCGTGGGATCGGCCAGCCGATCGATGATCTTCAGCTGCTCGATGATCGAGCCAGGCCACCCGTGGTTGACGATGAGCGGCAAGGCATCCTCGTGCGCCGAGCGAACGTGGATGAAGTGAATGTCGAGTCCGTCGATCTCGGTCATGAACTGCGGCACGGAGTTCAGCTGTTCCTCGCACCGGCGCCAGTCGTACTCGGTGGCCCAGTAGTGCGCCAGCTCCTGTGTCATCGCCAGCGGTACGCCTTGCGACTGATCGGTGACGGTCTCCTTCTCGGGCCACCGCGTGGCCGCGATTCGCCGGCGAAGGTCGGTGAGCTCCTCGTCCGGAACGTCGACGTGGAAGGGACGGATTCCGATGTCGGTCTCGACGGCGCTCATGACGAACCCCCTCTCCCGCCCCTCAACGAGCCCGCTGTACGGGATCGGCGACTGGGCCGCTGACACCGTCCAGGTGAGCTCGGAAGTGGATGATCGAGCCTTTGAGCCCACTCAGCACTTTCAGGGGGAGCCGAAACAAATCGAACGACAGCCATATGACAGGACCCGTCGCCAGCATCCCCAGCGGGTGGCTCGTTGTCGCCGGGGTCGCCACCGGTTCGACCAGTGACAACCGGCGATCGTCGGCGACAGACCGCAAACCCTTCTCAACCCGAGCCGGAAGCTGATCCTCCGCGAACACTCCCAGGCGGATCGACTCCAGCTCGACTCCGACAAGCTCTGTCACGGCGGCCTCCATTGGGATGAGGCGCTGCCAGGGTCTGGAGCATCGCGTTTGAATCCTCCGGAAAGCGTACCAACTCGCGACGGCGTGCCCCGAGCCGCGACCCCTCACCGTGGCAAGGTGGGGGGTGCGGCTCGGCTTCGCGTCTAGTCGGCAACCGCACCGACGGTCGGCTCGTTGGCGGTGCGCATGCTCCGTTCCCAGTAGCGAACCGATCGGCATCTCTCGATGAAGTCGGTGACGGCGCGACGTCCTTCGAGTGCGACGTAGCCCTCGTCGAGCTCACCGGCGACACCCGCGGCCTCCAGGAGGGGCATGGCGGCCGGGTCGTACGCGATGAACTTGCCATGGGCGTGGGCGTCGGTGACGAAGTCCTTGGCGGCTGGGTCCGAAGCCAGCGCGATGGCGCCTTCGGCCGACGCCAGGATCGCCACGGCGTCATACAGCACCGACGGCCCACCAGCGACATGCTGGTGGGCCGGGATGAGCGAGCCGTCGCTGGTCAGGACGCCTCCAATCCATGGCGCGATCAACTCGACGAGCGCCCCCTCGCTGGTCGCGACCTTGCGCAGCGTTTCCAGCAGCGCGGCGTCGATGCCATCGGTCATGAGCACACCGAACTTGCGGCCGGCGAAGGTCTCGGGTCCGTTGGCCACGATGCTCAGCGCGGGCGACGGCGGCAGGTCCGTGATCGGCGGACGGGCCGGCGTCGCTGCCTCGGGATACGGATCGAGTCGAAGTGCCTCGGCGACGCGCCGGGCGAAGCTCTCGTCGACGTTGCGGAGGTTGGCCACCATCCGAGCTCGGACCCCGGGCTGCTCGCACTTGCTCAGTTCGAAGACGAAGGCGTCCACGATGTGGTCCTGCTCGATCGGGGTCTGGCTGATGAAGAACTGGCGAGCCTGGCTGTAGTGGTCGGCGAACCGATCGGAACGCTCGCGTTGCTTCGTGCCCCGCAGGTCCTCGGCGTACGTGCGGTACCCACCCACCGGATCTTCCCGTGGACCTCCGGCCTCGCCTGACCACGAGTTCGGCTCGTAGTTGACGCGGCCGACGGGGTTGACCGACGCCATATGGCCGTCCTGCTGGAAGTGGGCCACTGGACACTTCGGCGCGTTGACTGGCAGGTGGGTGAAGTTGGGTCCGCCCAGGCGCTTCAGTTGGGTGTCGAGATAGGAGAAGTTGCGGCCCTGCAGCAGCGGATCGTTGGTGAAGTCGATGCCTGGGACGACGTTCTGGGTGCAGAACGCGACTTGCTCTGTCTCGGCGAAGAAGTTGTCGACAGTTCGGTCGAGTACGAGACGCCCCACCCGGCGCACCGGGACGAGTTCCTCAGGGATGATCTTCGTGGCGTCGAGCACGTCGAAGTCGAACTCATCGGCGAACCTGTCGTCGAAGAGCTGCACGCCGAGCTCCCATTCCGGGAAGTCGCCGCCGTTGATGGCGTCCCACAGGTCGCGGCGGTGGAAGTCGGGGTCGGCCCCGTTGATCTTCACTGCCTCGTTCCACAGGACCGATTGCAGGCCGAGCTTGGGCTTCCAATGGAACTTGACGAACGTCGACTCACCCGCGTCGTTGACGAAGCGGAACGAGTGCACGCCGAAGCCCTCCATGAACCGGAAGGAACGCGGAATCGCGCGGTCCGACATGGTCCACATCACCATGTGCGTCGCCTCGGGCATCAAGGAGATGAAGTCCCAGAAGTTGTCGTGGGCCGACTGCGCCTGCGGGAACCCGCGATCAGGCGCCTGCTTCACCGAGTGAACGACGTCGGGGAACTTGATGGCGTCCTGGATGAAGAACACCGGGATGTTGTTGCCGACGAGATCCCAGTTCCCTTCCTGCGTGTAGAACTTCACGGCGAAGCCGCGAACATCTCGGGCGAGATCGAACGAGCCCTTGTTCCCGGCGACCGTGGAGAACCGCACGAACACAGGAGTGCGCTCACCAGGGCGCTGGAACAAGTCGGCCCGCGTGATGTCTGCCAACGACTCGTACGGCTCGAAGTACCCATGGACCCCGAAGCCACGGGCGTGCACGACCCGTTCCGGGATCCGCTCGTGGTCGAAGTGGAAGATCTTCTCGCGGAAGTGGAAGTCCTCCAGCAGTGATGGACCCCGCGAACCAACCTTCAGCGTGTTCTGGTCGTCGGCAACGGGCACGCCCTGCTGGGTGGTCAACCGAGGCTGCCCGTTCCCCGCGGTCTGGTGGGTCTCACCACCCGCTCGGACCTCGTCGATCAGGCCGGCCGCTGGTAGCTGGTCCGAAGCGGCGTCAACAGCTGGACGGGCGGCACGACGACGGGTCGCCGGCCTCGACGTGCCCCGCTTCGTCGCACTGGGTGTGGACGGGGTCGCGGGCTTCTTCGCAGGGCGCTTCGCAGCCATGGGTCTCCTCAAAGGATCGAAAGTCGGGGGTGCGCAGACGCGCGTCCGCATGCGTACCCGGCCCCACCTGTCCTCATTCCCAGTCGTGCGAGTGGCGCCGCAGCAATCTCGCTTCGAAGAGGTGCCACGGCATCCGCGTTCCGACTGCCTGCCCTTCACATCACCCTCGGTCGGCAGCCCTCCGGGTCGCCGTCACAGGAGGCGGAGCACGGCTTCGCCCTCGTGGAACACCGTGATCGGACCGTCCTGTGACACGGCGATCGCGACGTTGACATGAGCGGACAGCGCACGGGCTGCAGCCGTCCTGGCGCCCTCACCGCGGCTGTCGCTGCTGCGGACGATGGCGCCGTACGCGAGCACCGCGCCCTCCGTGTCGACGATCGTCGCACCGTCGAGTCTCGCCAATCTGGCCAGCGCTCCATGAGAGGCGAGGTCGGCAGGTGTGATCAGACGGTGTAGGTCGTCGACCTCCGAGGTGTTCGACGACCACAGCTCGGGATAGTGGTCCTTGGCAGGCACCTGGCCGCGCAGCGAGTCACGGTGCGGGGCGATCGCCAAGAGAGCGCCGCTTCCGTGCAACGAGCAGTGCAAGGCGGCGCGGGCGACACGTTCGGCCACGTCGCGCGTCGTGGCACCGAGCTCGGCCACACTGCGCCCGAAGGATTCGATGGCGACCGGCTTCCACTGGGTGGTCCGTCGGACGAACAGCGGCGTTCCGGAGTCAAAGATCCAGATGCTCTGGTCCGCTCCCACGTAGGCGCCGACGCCGCGGAAGGTAGCGGACGCCGCCGCCGTCAGTGCGCCGTCGAGCCCAGTGAGCTCGTCGAAGACGTCGAGGCCCGCCGGCGGGATCGAGGCGTTGGGGAGCGTTGAGCGACCGACGCCGCGCAGTACGGTCCCGGCCGGGGAGATCACCAGCACGGCGTGGCTGCCGTCGAAGAGCAGCGGTGTGCGGGTCCGGAGCGCCAAGTGTCCCGGATAGTCGACCGGTGGGGAAATGGGGATCAATCCGCACGGGTCGGTGGCGATGACCACGCCGTGAGTGACGGCTTTGCCCTCGTGCTTGGTCGCTGCGAGGACCAAGAGGTACTCGATCGTCTGGGCGACGACGCGTCCGACATCGTCGCTGTCCGGCGCTCGGCCAAGACGCCGGACGAGCCGCTCGGCCAGCGCTTCCGACACGACGATGTCGTGCAACGCCTTGCGGACACTGGGATGGCAGAGGTCTGCACCAGGCGCATCCCCGGCCAATCTCCACACTGCCCGTTGTGCAGCCGTTGTGAGGTCGGCGAGCTCCTCCGGAACGTCTCGGGGTGCGGCGTCGATCGCGCCGCCAATCAGCTCGGCGAGCAACTCCCGCTCGACATCTCGCCTCGATGAGTTCGGCGCTCCAGCCCGCTTCTCGCGCTCGTCGGCCATGTCGAGCGGCTGGTCCATCATCCTGGGATCACCCTACGGGGATCCGACCTGGCCATCCGCTGGTGCGAGCGACGTCGTCGGAACGGTCAGCGGTCGGGTCGTCAACGCGTCGGGCGATGACGTGTTGCTTGTCGCCAGCCACGTGGTTGGGCGACCAAGGGTTGCCAGGGCGTCGAATGGGGTACACCGCTACCACTTCGTCGTGTCGCTCCAGCCCCTGGCGGCTCGCTACGGGCTTCTTCGACTTAACGTCTTGTCGGGTGTTCGGCCCGGCTTGGTGAAAGAAAGCGAGCTGACACGCTCATGAATGCAACCGTGCTGTGGATCATCGCGGCGATCTTGGTGGTCGTCGGGGTCGTTCTGCTCTTCCAAGGCCAGATCATCTTGGGCGTCGCCCTGATCGTTCTCGGCTGTCTCGTCGGTCCCGGCGGCTACAGCCTGTTCCGCCGTCGCACTGCGTGACGCGCTGACGCCGGCGACCTCCTTCTTCGCAGACCCTTCCCGGGCGCGCGGACATGACTACCGACACCGACACCCCCCGGCGCAGTCGCGCCACGAGAGAGGAAGCATCATGAGTGCTGACAGTGACAAGGCCAAGGGCCGCGTGAAGCAAGCGGTCGGCGATCTGACCGACGACAAGGACATGAAGCGCGAGGGCAAGGCCGACGAGATCGGCGGCAAGGTCAAAGACGCCGTCGACTCTGTCAAGGACACGCTCACTGGCAAAGACAAGTGACGTTGGTCCCGGCCGGCTCCAGCCGGCCGGGGCTGACATGTCCCGGAAGATGAAGGACGTCGTCCGGCGTGCCGACCTTGTCGCCTTGCCGGTCGTGACCCTCGCCGGTGAGGACATCGCCGAGGTCCGTGACGTGATGTTCGACGGTGACACTGCCCAAGTGGTCGGGTTCACGTTGAACAAGCGGGGCCGCCGCTTCCTCGGACGCCGTCTCGAAGAGACCTTGCGGGCCGACCAGATCCACGCCGTCGGGAGTGATGCCCTCATGGTCGCTGCCGACATCGTGCTCACCATTGACGATGACACGACATCATCGGGATGTCGCGCCAATGTGCTGGCATCGCGCGTGATGACTGACACCGGGGTGCAGGTCGGCACGGTCACCGACGTGGTCATCGACATGGGTACCGGCAAGGTCGTCGGCTACGAGGTGTGTCCCGTCGCCGAGTCTGGCGGCGGCAAGCGCCGCCGGTCTTACCTTCCATTGCCCGTCACGGCGGCCGTATCCGGCGGAGTGCTGGTCGTGCCGGTGACTGCTGTCGACGATCTCGTCGGCGATCTCACCGGGTTCGCCGGAGCCGTTGATCGCTACCGGAACGAGCTGCGAGGCCCCGCACATGAACCGTTCACCTGAACGTCGGTGACATCCTCGGCCACGAGGTCCTGGACCTGTCGACCGCGACGACGATTGGCTGCGTCGACGACGTCGCCGAGTCGAGGACGCTCGGCGGGCGAGTGTTGACCGATCAAGGCCGCGAAATCGGCCGACTGCACGACATCGACATCGACGACCACAGTGCGATCACCACCCTCATCACCGCTGCGGGTCCGATCGCTGTCGTGATCGGCTGGCTCATCAAGCACCGCCCAAGCCGCAACTGACTGCGGCTCGGGCTGCGACTCACGGCGCGGCGGACGAAGCGAGGCGGCGTTCATCCCGTCGCTCGTCCAGGCGCAGCGCAACGCGCTCACTCTTGGCCATCCGAGACAACAGTCGATCGCGAGCTTGCGCGGCGTTGGTGTCGAGACCCTCGACGTGGGCGACGGACCAGCGGCGCTCAACGACGGGTTCCAGTACGTGGTGGTGGTGGATCGCCAAGTCGTAGATGCCAGCGGACGCGATCGCCGCGGCGTGACGCCGGAACTGGGGGATACCGGCGCCTGGCATCTCGAAGTTGGTGACCTGCCGCTCGATCGCCTCGATCATCGTTGACGGGTCGAGCTCGATCGCAACGCTCACCAGGTCGCGGTAGAAGAGGTGGTGAAGGTTCTCGTCGGCGGCGACACGCTTCATGATGTTGTCACCTGCTGCGTCCAGGCGCCGCCCAGTGTTGCGGTGCGCCACCCGAGTCGCCAGTTCCTGCAGCGCAACGTACACGAGCCCGTCGGCAACGCTGCGGAGCTGCGGCACGAGACCGCTCGAAACCTGCACCATGCGGGCCCGCTCCAGCTCGACCGGGTCGACGGCTTGAGTGACCATCAGGTAGCCGTAGATCACCATCGAGTGACGGGCCTCCTCGGCCGTCCAACGCCGTGCCCACGTCGCCCACACATCACCAGCACCAAATAGCTGGGAGATCGTCTCGTAGTAGTAGGGCAGGTTGTCTTCGGTCAGCAGGTTGACCACCAGCGCGCTCCGCACTGCGTCGTCGATGGTCGTGTCGCTCAACCGTGCGTCCGCCGGAGACCACCGTTCGCCCGTGCCGACCACACGACCTCGGTCAAAGGGAATCAGCTCATGGGGAAACCATTCCCTGGTCAGCGTGAGGTGCGAATCGAGCAGCGCGCTCGCCGCTGGCCCCAGCTCTACCAGCAGCTCACGGTCGTTCAGGCGCCCGGCGTTGACAGGTGAACCGGACGCTCTTCCCTCAGCCATCGCCCCTCCAGCGGGTCGTCAGTCTTCAACGACGCGCTACCGGGGTCCGGGGTACCGCTCCAGCACGGCTGCCATTGGCCGTTGCCAAGGTAGTACCCAGAACGAGTGAAAACGACCCCGAGCTACCAGTGGCGCGGGTTGCTGCCCGTATCACGCCAGGGCCGGCATCGCGGAGCGCCGGTAGGCTAGGCAACTCAAGAGACGCCTGGTTTGGGCCGGACCGTTGTGGTTGGGGCCCTTTACGGCTCGACGCCTCCCGATGTCGGAGGGATTCCATCGTGCCGGCCGCCGAATTCCGAACGTCGCGGGGCTTCACGGTCCTCACCCGCCAGGATTGCATGCGCCTGCTCGAGCGCGGCGGCGTGGGACGGATCGCTGTCCCTGGCCGGCCCGCGCCGACGATGCGCCCCGTCAACTTCGCGCTGCAGGACGGGTGCATCGTCATGCGGACCGCCGACCCTGCGTTGTCGGCGGCCGCTTCCAAGGCGCTCGCTGCGTCGTTCGAGTTCGACCAGATCCGCAACGAGGACCATCGCGCCTGGAACGTGATCGTCACCGGAAAGCTCGAGGCCCTTGATGATGACGGCCGACTGGATGGGCGTGTAGTCAACGCTTGGGCGCCGAGCGAAGGTGAGCGCTCGATCGCGTTGAGGATCGGGGACGTGGATGGGCGTGAGGTTCCGGAGCCGCACCTCCGTCCACGGTCTTCTCGATCCACGCCGCTCGTGCAGGTCGAGGCCGAGAGAACCGACATCGATCCCGACCGCGATGGCATCGACGCGTGGGGCCGATCGGCGCGAGCGAGGCAGGTGGCGAGGATGCTTCTTGGGCCGGCGTACCGGTACTGGTTCCGGTTCAGCTTCGAGGATCTGGCGCGGATCCCGACCGCGGGCGGTGCACTGTTGGTCGCCAACCACGCCGGGGTGGTCCCGATCGATGCTGCCTTGGTGATGCACGGCATCGAGCGCGAACTGGACCGGCCGGTGTACGCGCTGCACCACCACGGACTGGCGGCGGTGCCGGCGCTCGGGACGCTCCTCGCACGGGCCGGTGGAGTCGTTGCCCACCCAGACAACGCCCTACGGTTGCTGCGCGACGACGGCCAGTTGCTGCTCGTGTTTCCTGAAGGTGCCAAAGGCACCAACAAGCCGTACGGCGATCGATACCGCCTCGCACGGTTCGGACGGGGCGGTTTCGTCGACACGGCGATGCGGGCGGGGGTTCCGATCGTGCCGATCGCAATCGTCGGCACAGAAGAAACGATGCCGATCATGGTCCGGCTCCCCGGTGGCTGGCCGGTGACGTTGAACTCGCTCATGTTCGGCCCGCTCGCTGCTGGCGTTCACTTCCCAGCCACGATCACGGCTCGCGTGCTTGACCCGGTCGAGCTCGATGAGCCGCCGGGTCTCGAGCGCTATCCCACCTACCGTGTCGCCGCCGTTGCCGACATGGTCCGCGATCGAATTCAGGCCACCCTCGACGACGTACGGCCGCGACCCGGGGGGAGCCGTCAATGAGCGCCGAAAACGTGCTCATCACCGGCGTCGACGAGCCACTCGGGCGAACGCTCGCCCAACGTATGGCGACCCGAGCCGATCTCCAGATCGTGATCGGCGCGGCGGATTCTGCCAGGTCAGCCATCGAGGGCGTCGAGGTGATACGTCTGCCCCGCGAATACACCGAGCTCGCCGACCTCTTGCTGAACCGCGCCGTCGACACGATCATCCATGCCGATCGGCGATGGATGCACTCCGATCTCGGCGGGGACGGCCGTAGTCAGCACGTGATCGCCACCATGCAACTCGCCGCCGCGGCCGCCCACGACGCGGCCACCGTGCGTCGTGTCGTCATGGTTTCCTCCACTTCGGTGTATCCAGCATCGAGCCGGGCGCCACTGCTGCATCCTGAGTCGGAAGAGCTGCACGCCGAAGAGGGAACCCTGGCCGCGTCGGTACTGGAAGCCGAGGGCTTCGTGCGCGACCTCGCCACCACCAATCCGAACCTCAGCGTCTCAATCCTGCGGCTCGCCGATCTCGCCGGACCCGACACCACCGACACGCTGGGCCGGCTGCTGTCCGGTCGGGTCGTGCCAGCCATCTGGGGCTTTGACCCCGCCGTGCAGCTACTCCACGTCGACGATGCAGTCGCCGCTCTCGAGCACGCCGCGGACCACGAGCTGGCGGGTGTCTACAACGTCGCTTCGCATCGGCTCATCCGTTGGCGACGAGCGGCACGATTGGCTGGCAAACCAATCATCGAGTTGCCGTTCGTCCCGCCGCGGCTCCTCACCGCCATGGTGCAATGGGCCTACCGACTGAATGCTGGTGACGACGTCCTCGACGTGCTGCGGTACGGCCGCCGTGCCGCCACCGACGCCCTCCACCGTTCCGGGTTCCAAGCGAGCTGGACCGCCGAACACTGCGCGCGCCGGAGTCCATGGCCCAGGGACAACCGTGGCGTTCGGCTGGCCACGTAGATCTGAGGGTCGCCGGTCACGTTTCCGGGTACGGGGTCATGGTGCCGTGTGGGGACGTCTCGTCGATGTCGTTTCAGGCTGGCTGGTCGGCGACGGCGCCGCGCCTGGCACGTCAGGCGATGCGGGAGTGGCTGACGGACGTTCCGTGCCCCGATGCGCTCGCCGAGGACGCGCTGCTGGTGGTTCGGAGTTGACGACCAACGCGCTCATTTACGCCGGCTCGGCAGCCACGATCGTGGCGTTGTTCGACGACGGCCGGCTCCGTGTCGATGTCTAGCGCAACGCCGTTCTGGTAAACGTCGGGAGCATGTCATCCAAGTTCGACACCAGGGTGGCGCAGGAGGACGACGCCATCGTGATCTACGTCAGCGGTGAGATCGACGTCGCCTCCTGTGAACGACTGCGCGACGCGATCGAGCCCAACATGGGACCCCAGCAGACCATCATCCTCGACCTCTCTGGCGTCGAGTTCATGGACTCATCCTCACTTCCAATCCTCGTGCAAGCACGAGGCGCCCTCACAGCCGATGGCGGCTCGCTCAAACTTCGCAACCCTTCGGTTGCCGCGCACCGACTCCTCTCCGTGTCCGGGGCCGAGGCCCTCCTCGACGACGACGCAACGCAACGGCCATCGGACTGACCCAGAGCGACGAGTCACGCCGCAGTACTACTTCGGCGACAGCATTGAAGCGCCGGTCAGTCATTGCGTCTCGGCCCACACGGCCCGCTCCACGTCGGCGGCGGGTTCCTCGCGTGGGGTTCGCCTTGCTCTCGTCGTCCAGTGTCGGGCGAGGACGGCAGTCGACGCGTCAACTCATGCGCAACAGATGCGGGCTGGGCCATAGCGACGAAGGCAGGCTGGCCACGTGCGGCGTAACGTCAGCGCATGCGGTTCGAACGGGGGTTCAGGTGAGCGAGGTGCTGAACCGGCTCGTGGTGCCCGACGATTTCTACAGCGAGGCCTACTTTCGGGATCCCCACCCGTTCTGGGCGCGCCTGCGTGCCGATCAGCCGATCTTCCATGACACGGTGTGGGATTCGTGGATCCTGACTCGCTACGCCGACGTCGAGGCGGTGTTCAAGGACCACGAGCGCTACTCGAACGCGACCTATTCGTCGAACACCGGTGAGGTGTTTGGCCGCACGTTGCTGGAGATGGACGGCCTCGATCACGTCGTCCGGCGCTCGATCGTTGCGCCGGAGTTCGTCGGCCGGCGGCTGCAGGAGTTCGCCGACGTGATCGACCGCAACGCGCGCGAGCTCATCGAGCCGTGGTGCGCGGACGGGCAGGTCGATCTGGTCGATGCGTTCACGACGCGGCTGCCAATCAACGTGATCGTGGACATGCTGGCGCTGCCCAAGTCGGATCACCACCGGTTCCACGACTGGTACACGGCGATGATGAATGGTCTCGGACGCACGGGACAGCGAGCGGCCGGTCGCGCCGCCCATGCCGAGGTCTGCGCCTACGTCCACCCTCACCTTGTCGATCGGCGAGCCTGCCCGGGCACCGACCTGCTGTCCAAGATCGTTCATGGGGAGGCCGACGGTCAGTGCCTCACGACGGCCGAGATCGAGAGCTTTGTGTCGCTGATGCTCGTCGCCGGCGGTGAGACCACCGACAAGGCGATTGCCAATCTGTGGTGGAACCTGCTCTCGCACTCTGACGCCCTGGCCGCCGTCGCCGCCGAGCCGAACCGCCTTGACGACGCCTTCAGCGAGTCGATGCGCAAAGACGGGCCAGTTCAGTTCGAGGACCGCTTCACGACGACCGAGGTCGAATGGTACGGCACCACCGTTCCGGCCGGCGCACGGGTCCGGGTGTGCGTGGCGTCGGCCAATAGCGACGAATCCGTGTTCGCCGACCCCCGCCGCTTCGATATCGATCGGCCCGACTTGTGGCTGCACCTCGAGCACCGCTCCGGCACCCACAGTGCCGACGGGCGCACGGGCCACCTCGGCTTCGGAATTGGTAAGCATTTCTGCCTCGGCTACGAGCTGGCTCGCACTGAAAGCGTGGTCGGCTCCCGCCGCCTGCTCGAGGTGATGGGCGAACCGCGGATGCTCAACGCGACGTGGCCGACGTTCCGCGGCGGGTTCCGCGCCGTCTCGTCCCTGCCCATCGCGTTCGTGCCGCGCTGACCACCCTGCGCCCGCCTCTTTCGCTCGGCGGCGCGCACTCTGAGGCAGTGACTACGGGACCCGTGTGATTCGGTTCTGGGGGCCCGGGTTCACCGTGCCGAGGAACTCGACATACCTGGCGAACGCGTCGAGGTCGATCTCGCCGACGTGCCGGTTCGTGCCCTGCGTGAACGTGCTGTAGTTGTCGCCACCGTCGGCGAGGAAGTTGTTGACCGTGACGCGATAGGTCGCCGCCGGATCGACGGCGATCCCGTTGATCCGGATGTCGGAGACCATGCTGCCCGGAGCTGCGCTGTCCTTGCGGGTGTAGGTGAGCGAGGCGGGGATCTGGAGCACCCCGTTGCCCCCCTGGAACTGCTGCTCCAACAGCGCGTCGATCTGAGCGCCCGTCATGTCCATCGTCACCAGCACGTTGGCGAAGGGCTGAACGCTGAAGGTCTCGCCGTACGTGATGGGGCCGGCGTTGATGTCGGCGCGGATGCCACCGGAGTTCATGAACGAGACCACGGCCGGCGCGCCGTTTGCTGGATCCCAGTCCGCCCCGGAGGTGGCCCAGAGCTGGGCGTCGGCGATGATGTCGCCGAGCGATGACTCTCCGGCCGCGTTCTGCGCGCTGGGTCAGCGCCGCAGACGCAGTACCGAGCACGCGGTTCTCGATCGGCGCGGCGATCTCGCCGTACTTGTTGATCAGCGCAGTGACGTCGGCCGCCGCGGGCTTCGCGTCCCGCCGGACGATGACGTTGTTGATGGTTGCTCCGACGACGTCCTTGGTCCGCCGGTCGATCGACAGGTCGACGTCGGTGACCAGCCGGCCGACGGACGCCGCACCGGTGACCATGATCCCCGTGCCGGCGAAGTTCGAGCAGTTGAGCGCCCAGTTGGTGTGGCCCGTGACGACGAGGTCGATCTCGCGGTCGAAGCGCTGGACCACATCAACGATCGGGCCCGACGGGTTCCCGCACGAGTTGATGGTCGTCTCGTTCAGCGCTTGACCGGCCGAGCCGCCCTCGTGGAGCAGGACGATGATCGTCTCGATGCCTTTCCGCTGGAGGAGCGGCACCAGCGCGTTGACCGAGTCCGCCTCGTCGTGGAAGTCGAGATTGGCTGTCGCCTCGGCAGTGACGACGGAGGGGGTGCCCTCCAGCGTCATGCCGACGACGGCGACTTTGATCCCGGGGAAGTGCTGGATCGCGTATGGCGGGAAGATCGTGTCCCCGGTGTCCTTGTACGTGACGTTGGCAGCGAGGAACTGGAAATCGGCGCCCTCGAACCCATCGCCGGCGAAGCACCCCTCGACGGGGTGGCAGCCGCCCTCTTGCATGCGTGTCAGCTCGTCGGGGCCTTCGTCGAACTCGTGGTTGCCGACGCCGTTGTAGTCGAGGCCCATCAGGTTCATCGCCTCGATCGACGGCTCGTCGTGGAAGATGGCCGAGATCAGGGGAGTGGCACCGATGAGGTCACCGGCGGACACGAACATCGTGTTCGGGTTCGTGGCTCGCAGGTCGCGTACGTAGCTCGCCAGGTATTCGGCACCGCCCGCTGGCGTGGCGCCGATGCGGCCGCCGGAGCTCACCGCGTCGGGCGGCCGGAGCTGACCGTGGAAGTCGTTCAGGGCCAGCACCTGGACCTCGGTGTTGCGTGCCCGCGGATCATCTGGTCGCGGTGGCCGCGGCGTAGCCCCTGCCACCGAGGCCAGGGCGGTCACGCACGCCACTCCGAGGGTTGCGATTGCAGCCAGCTTCCCGCGCTTCATACCAAGTGCCTCCCAAGGCTCCCCGCGCGTCGCACCCCTGACGGCGCGACGGCGCCACCCTAGCCCTCCAGTCCCCTTGGCCTCCACGGCCCGCCACGGATGCAACTGCTCGTCGTAGCCGCCGGCGAGTTCGCCGGGCGGTCAGGACCGGCGGCCTGCCCTGCTTCTCCGGTCTGCCCAGGACGCGATCGAGAGGAGGGCATAGAGAATGGCAAGGACGATTGGTACCCAGCGCTGCTGCTGTTCGGTGACGGGAATCAGGAGTGCGCACACGACGGCGGCGCCGAGGAAGAACATTGCTCGGCGGTCCATCAGTTCACCGCGGCGACGAGCAGGTAAGCGATCGTGGCGATGAGCCAGGCGCCGGGGATCGTCACGATCCAGGCCCACACGACTCGGCCGGCGATGCCCCAGCGCACTGCGGACAGCCGACGAGTGGCGCCAACGCCGACGATGGCGCCGGTGATGGTGTGTGTGGTGGACACTGGGATGCCGGCGTGTGAGGTGAAGAACAAGGTGGCAGCGGCTGCCGATTCGGCGGCGACCCCGCCAACTGGTTGGAGCCGGGTGATGCGTGAGCCCATCGTCTTGACGATCCGCCAGCCGCCGGTCAGGGTGCCGAGCGCGATGGCGATGTGTGCGGACAGCACCACCCAGATCGGCACGCCGGAGCCGACTGGGAGGTGGTTGCTGCCAATGAGGACGGCCAGGATGACGCCCATGGTCTTCTGGGCGTCGTTGCCGCCGTGGCCGAGGCTGAACGCGGCCGCTGAGACCAGCTGGCCGTGCCGGAAGCCGCGATTGAGGCGATCGACATGTGGATATCGGTGTACGGCCCACATGATCCCGACCATGAGCGTCACAGCGAGGCCGAGGCCGAGGAGTGGGGACAGGATGATGAAGACGCCGATCTTCTGCAGGCCGCTGGGGATGAGGACGTCGAATCCGCCCTTGGCGACCGCCGCGCCGGCGATGCCGCCGACGAGCGCGTGCGAGGAGCTCGTCGGCAGTCCGAGATAGAAGGTGATCAGGTTCCAAACGATCGCTCCAACCAGTCCTGCAAAGACCACTCCGATCGACAACACCTCGGGGTCAACGACACCCGTGGCGATCGTGGCGGCGACGACCGTGCCAAACACGACGAAGGCGACGAAGTTGAAGAACGCCGCCCAGATCACCGCGAGTCGTGGGGAGAGCACTCTTGTCGACACGACCGTGGCGATGGAATTGGCGGCGTCGTGGAACCCGTTCACGAAGTCGAATGCGAGCGCCATGCCGATGACGATGACGAGGCCGACGAGCTCCACGATTGCGGCGAGTCAGGCGTGCTTCAAGGCGATCGCTTCGACCACGTCGGAGATGTCCTCCATGGTGTCGAGCGCCCGTTCCATCGCCTCGATGACGTCTTTCCAGTACAGCGTGGCGCGTGCCTTGAACTCGTCGGAGTAGAGGCGTCGGAGGGCGTGACGGTAGATCGTGTCGCCTTCTGACTCGAGCCGGTCGACGGCGTCGAGATGCTCAGGGAGGCCCTGCATGCCGCGCAGGCCAGCGACCATCGCGACGACCGCTTCGGCCATCAGGACGAGGACGTCGGCCTGTTGTTTGAGCTCGGGCATGGCAGCCACGTCACGGTCGCCGAGCTCGAGGCGATAGGCGACCTCCAGCATGTCGTCGACGACGTCGTCGAGTTCCTCGGCGAGGGCGTGGATGTCCTCTCGGTCGAACGGCGTGACGAACGAGGTGTTCAGACGGCGCATGATGTCGCGAGTGAGCTCGTCGCCACGTTGCTCGCAAGCGATGACATCCTCGATCGTGGCCGCGCCTCCGGGCCCCGGCTGCTCGAGCAGCTCGCGGAGTCGACGGCCACAATCGAGCACATTGATCGCGGCATCATTGAAGAGGTCGAAGAACTTGTCATCGGTTGGAAGCAAGCGGAACCGGGCGATGGGTCGACGCTACATCGGGGCAAGCGACACGAGTTGAATGCCCCGGACGGGCTCCGCAGCTCTCCCGTACGATCCGCGGACGGCTCAACTCGCCTCGGATGAACCACACCGAAGACACCCTTCGTGCACGGACGTGGTGCGCACGCAGGACCTCGATCGTGCCGGACGGGTGATCACCGCAGACGACGAGTTCGACAGCACGTGCGCCGCCCTCGAACGGCGCGGGCTCGCGGCGGTACGCCCCGACCGGTTTCGGCCCGGGACACGGGGTTCCGGGCCGTCGAACGGCGAGATCGCCGGTGGCTGCAATGCAACGCCATTGCCGTCGCGCGATCGTTGGTCAGATGCCTTCGGCTGAAGCGAGAGAAGGTGGATGATGAAGGCCGCCGTGCTGCACTCCATGGGCGAAACACCCCGTTATGAGGACTTCGACGAACCCGTGCCCGCCAAGGACGAGGCGTTCGTGGTCGTGCTGGCCGCCTCACTGAAGAACATCGAAAAGATGATGGCCGAGGGGTCTCACTACGACAGCATCGGCCAGCTACCCGCCGTGGTCGGCCTCGACGGCGTGGGTGTGCTGGAGGATGGCAGCCGCGTGTACTGCGGCGGCCCTCGGGCGCCGTACGGGACGATGGCGGACAAGACCGTCGTGCCGAGGGCCTTCTGCGTGCCGGTGCCGGATGCGGTGGATTCTCTGACCGCCGCGGCCTTGCCGAACCCTGCGTTGTCGTCGTGGCTCCCGTTGCAGTGGAAAGCGAAGCTGGAGCCCGGCGAGACGGTGCTGATCCTCGGCGCGACCGGGATCGCGGGGAGACTGGCGGCCCAAGTCGCTCGGCATCTGGGGGCCGGACGCGTCGTCGGCGCAGGCCGCAACGCGGTTGCATTGGCGGAACTGGCAGACCTCGGCGCTGACGCCACGATCTGTCTCGAGGGTTCGGACGCGGAGCTGGAGGACGCGTTCGCCCACGAGGCAGCCAACGGCGCGTACGACGTCGTCCTTGACTACCTCTGGGGCCGCCCGACTGAGGCACTGGTTGCCGCCCTCACACGCCACGACGTGACGGCCGAGCCCACGATGACGCGCCTGGTCCAGATCGGCGAGGCGGCGGGACCGATGGTCAGGCTCCCCGCCGCGGCCCTACGCAGTTCGGGCTTGGAGATCATGGGCAGTGGCGGCGGCAGCATCCCGCCGGCAGCGATCTTCGAGACGTTCCCGTCGCTGTGGGAGCTGGCCACCAACGGCACACTCCACATTGATATCGAGCCGGTACCCCTCGCCGACGTGGAGCAGGCGTGGCAACGTCGCGACTCGGGCGGCCGCCGGCTTGTTCTCATACCCTGAGCGTCGCTGCCGGTTCCAGCCGGTGCCTCCCCCGACGGCACTTTCGCAAGCCACGGCCACCGGTCTGCCAGCGACGCGACCCTGAGCGGCTCGGGCCTGGCTCGTCTACGGTGCGTCATCTATATGACGGTCTCATTACAGCCAGCCGAGGTGGGGGTTGAGGGCTGCGGCGTGCCGTCGCTGCCGCCACCCGGGCGACCGCTCCGTCGACTCCATCGCCATCCCCGGCTGATGCACTACAACCGGTTGATCGCCGCAGCCGTCGTGGCCAACGTGATCGTCGCATGGTGCGGAGTCCGCGCAGGCTGGTGGTCCCGCTCGACGGTCGATCTCCCGGCCATCGCCGCCGTCGCACAGATCAACTTCCTGCTCGCCGTCCTCCCCCGACAGCACTATGTGATCAACCTGGTCGGCTGGCTCGCCACCCGCCCCGACTCCACCTGGCCACGGCGGGTGCGCTGGACCCTCGGGAAGTACTACCACCTGGGCGGGATCCACGTCGGCTGCGCTGTCGCCGGCACCGTCTGGTACGTCGTCTACCTCGGCTCATCGATCAGCGGTCTCGTGGAGGGGGCACCGGACGTCACGGCAGCCGGGGTCGCCCTCGGTGCTGCCGTCGCTGCGGTCTTCGTCGCGATGATCGTTACGGCCCTGCCCAGCCGCCGGGCCCGTGACCACGATCGCTTTGAGACGGTCCATCGTCTCGGAGCTTGGTTGGCGCTGGGCCTGGTGTGGGCCAACACTGCGCTCACCGCGATCCACCGCCAGCCTGACGAGCCCGTGGCGGGCGCACTGGC
This sequence comes from uncultured Acidimicrobiia bacterium, assembly GCA_963774125.1. GTDB lineage: Bacteria > Actinomycetota > Acidimicrobiia > Acidimicrobiales > Ilumatobacteraceae > JALZMG01. The sequence continues at coordinate 990,827 of CAVZDR010000003.1, read as the reverse complement.
CACCACGCCAGTGATCTGGCTTCTCGTCACTACCACCTGTCTCGCCATGTGGCCGTGGATGCTGCTGCGCAAGATCCCGATCAGCGTCCAGCGGCCCTCCACCCACGCCGCCATCGTCCGTCTCGATCACCGCATCACGACGACCATCGGCACGACTCGCGCCATCAGCCGACGGCCGCTGGTCGGCTGGCACCATTTCGCCGTCGTCCCGCCCACCAGCGGAAGCCCCGGCTATCGCATGCTGGTGTCACGTGCTGGAGACTGGACCGGCAGCTTCATCGACGACCCGCCAGCCCACGTGTGGGTCCGCGGCATCCCCGCCACCGGGGTCGCCAACGTCCGTCGCCTGTTCAACAAGGTGGTCTTCGTGGTCACCGGCAGCGGCATTGGTCCGGCGCTCAGTCACCTCCTCGCCGATGAGTTGCCCACCAAGCTCTTGTGGATCACTCGCGATCCATGCCGCACCTACGGCGACGAGTTCCTCGACGAAGTCCGCGCCGCGCAACCCGACGCGCTGATCTGGGACACCGACTGCCGCGGTAAACCCGACGTGCTCACGCTGGCCCACCACGTGTACACCGACGTCGGCGCCGAAGCCGTGATCTGCATCTCCAACCGCACGCTCACCTGGGCGATCGTTCATGGCCTCGAGCAACGGGGCATTCCCGCCTTCGGTCCGATCTGGGACTCCTGAGCCGCTCGCAGACCTCCCGGCCGCGTTCTGCACCATCGCACGTCGCAGCAGCTGCGGACGATCATCGGCCAGCTCGTCGTCAATGCGATTCGCGATGTCAGGGGGTTGATCGGGCATTGGTCGGGCCTGGCTGAGGTGGCGGTCAACGTCGAGCCGTACTCGGCCTCGTCGGCCGCGGCGTGATCGGCGAAGTCAGTCCAGACAGGCCACGGTCTGGACGCCGGCCTGCCCCGGGTCCTCCGCGAGCGGCGGCGGAGCGAGCAGGATCGTCACGTCGTCGACAGCGGCCCGGGTCTGCAGATCCACCCACCGTTCGGCGTCGTCGTCCAGGTGTCCAGGCATCTCCACCAGGCCAAAGAGCTGAGCGGTGGCGAAGCTCGGCGCCAGCCCGGTCGCCGGCCGGTCCGAGGTCGTCATGACCTCGGCATAGCCGGGCGGCGGAGCATCGAACAGAAACGCGTAGGCATCGCCGTCGAGGATCACCGTTCCCTCGCGGAGCCACCCGCCGAAGTCGCGATCGAGCTGCTCGAGCTCCGCCGCGTCGGCGTCGCTGAACGCGTCGACGTGGACGAGAACGGTCTCGCCTGGGCGAGCGACCGGGTCGCCGCCGGCATCGGCCAGCACGAGTTGGCCCGCCGCCTGTCCGTGCTCGCACCGGTCCTGCCCGAAGCGGCTCACGCTCGCGTGATCGGCCGGAAACGTGAACTCGATCCCCGCCCGCTGAAGCTCGGCGAGCATCGTGTACGGAACGTGGCTGCCGAACGTCACGCGTGACGTGTCGATGAGGAGCGGCCCGGTGATGTCGTGGCGGCGCAGCGCGTCGGCCAGCGCGTCGACGACAGGGCGGGCGACACGTTCGCCCGCCGTCCGGGCACTCGGGACGAAGGAGAACCGATCGACTGGGCGCAACGCGACGACTGCGACCACGAGGCCGACGATGACAAGACCGAGGACCCCGGGCACCGAGACGAGCCCGCGGCGAAGCGCCGGCAGACCGGACAGCACGCCCGTGAGCACCCCCACCGTGAGGAAGACGCCGGTCGGCCACATCCAGAAGTAGTTCTGCGGTGCGTGGCCGAAGACCGTCAACGGGATCGCCGCCCCCGCCACGACCGCGGCGACCAAGGCGACCGTCCCGACGACCGGGATCATCGCCAGCGCCCGGTAGCCGCGAGTCCACGTGACGACCGAGGCGCCGGCGAGAGCGCCGAACCACAGGACGATCGCGCCCCACGCGGCAGGTTGTGACACGCCACCGAGGAGGTGGAGTTGGCCCATCGTCCCGGGACGCCAGAAGTTCGGCGGCGTGAGCACGGTGCTGGCGACGAACTGAGCCCCCTCGTTCCACCCGACGCCCTCACCGGCCCCTCGGTTGGCGAGCACTTCACCGAGGTTGCCGTCCCCGGCGACCTGGTCCCACAGCGGCTGCGCCCAGCACACGACGGCTACGGCGAGCCCGACGAGCAGCCAGCGTGTCGAGCCGGCCGTCGATGGCGTTCTCGGGCGCGGCCCCCGAAATGTGACGGCGATGTACAGACCGAGCCCGACGAGCACCAGCACGGTGGTCTGAAGGAGGTACGTGAAGTGGGTCTGGGTGATGAGGGAGGCGGCGAGCACGAGCGGTGGGATCGCAGGTCCCAGTCCGGTGGCCGTCGCCCAGGTCAGCCACAGCAGCGCCCAGTAGGGCATCAGCAGATAGATGTGCTGCCGGGGGTCGATGAAGGGTTGCGTCCCGATCGTCGCCTCCAGGGCCAGCGTCGCCAGCATCGCCGCGACGGCGCCGACCGGCCCCAACACACGGTGGGCCGCCCACCACACGGCGACCACGGACGCAACGGCGACGACGCCGACGCCCACTGCCGTGCCCCAGTACGGATCGACCTTGGTGAACGGCGCGAGGAGGTCGAACTGCAACGGGCCGAGGTTGTGGATCGTCGCGTCGACCGAGGCGGATCCCGATGACCAGGCGCCGAGCAACGGGTGGTGGGAGGTGAGGACATCTCGAGAGCGCACCGTGAAATAGCCGCCGTCGAACGTTGGGACCCACCCCGAGGTGACGGCCCGACCGACCGTGACGACGATCGGGGCCAGGGCGAGGCCGAGGAAGGCGAACGCGAGCCGCCGGAGCCAGCGCTCGTCACGCACGGCCACGGCGATCGCTCCTCGACGAGGCGGTGATTCGGTGGTCGCGGTCACAGCGCGGGGCACGTTGGCGAACAAGCCCTACGGGCCATGGCGTCGCCGATCGACGTTCCCGTCAACGCGGGCATCACGTGTGGAGACACCTCGCCCATGTTGCCCCTCATGGACAGCGTGAACCGGTCATTCGGTCCGTGCCCGCCACCGAAATCCGCGCCATCACCAAGTGTCACCCCACCGCTGGCCCGCGTCGACCCGACCAATCACCGGAGGACCGCCCTCGCAGGGCGGACGGCCTTGCAACGTTGATGAGTCCTGGCAGAGGTGGCATCGGTCGCAAGTTCGGCACAATCTCGTCATGGCAGCAAGTGCGGCGGAGATCCGCGAGCGTCTCGGTCACCCCGTCATCGACTGCGACGCGCATGTCATCGAATATCTGCCGCTCGTGCGCGACTTCGTCGTGGAGGAGAGCGGCGAGGAGGCGGCTCGGGGGCTCGACGCCGCCATTCAGGGAACGGCGACGGTCGGGCGTCTGCCGCCGGCCGCCCGCCGGCCGCTCGGTGCGATGCGGCCGCCGTGGTGGGCCCTGGCGGCCAGATCCCTCGACCGTGCGACGGCGATGCTCCCGCGACTGCTCCGGTCGCGGCTCGACGAAGTCGGCGTCGACTTCGCGTTCCTCTACCCGACCCACGGCATGCTTGCGCTCCACGTCACCGACGCCGAGACCCGCGCCGCCTCGGCGCGGGCGTTCAACCGCTACGCGGTCGAGGTCTTCGCTGACGTGCGCGACCGGGTGGAGCCGGTCGCCGTCGTGCCGGCGTACACCCCCGGCGAAGCCCTGGCCGCGCTCGCGCACGCGGTGGAGGAGCTCGGCCTGAAGGCGGTCGTGATGACGGGCCTCGTGCCCCGGATCGCGAAGGGCGCCGAGCGGCCCATCGCCTATGACGGGCTCGGACACGGCGCGGCCCACGACTACGACCCGGTCTGGCAGGCGTGCGAGCGGCTCGATGTCACCCCGACCTTCCATACGCCGGCGTTCAGTTACGGCACGCGGGCGTCAGGCGCGAACTACATGTTCAACCACGTTGGCGGGTTCGCCGCTGGTGCAGAGGGAGCGGCCCGCTCGTTGCTGTTCGGCGGTGTCCCCGTGCGCTTCCCCCGCCTGCGTTTCGGCTTCATGGAGGGCGGCGTCGCCTGGGCAGTGAGCCTCCGCAGCGACATCGTCAGCCACTGGGAGAAGCGCGCCGGGCTCGCGATCGATCGCTACGACCCCAGCCGGATCGACCGGCGCCTCGTCGCCGACCTCGTCCACGAGTACGGGACCGACGCGATCCGAGCCCGTGCCGACCGCATCGAAGAGGTGCTGACGCCCCTCGGTCTCCCGGTCGCCGACCATGATGTGATCGACGAGTTCGCCGAATCCGCGCTCGACGGCCCCGATGCGATCCACCGGGTCTTCCGCGACCAGTTCTTCGCCAGCTGCGAGGCCGATGACCCCCTGATCTTTCTGGCCTTCGACGACCGCCTCGCCGCCGGTGCGCACATCGGTGTTCTGCTCGGGAGCGACCTCGGGCACTGGGATGCGCCGGACGCAACGCAGTTCCTCACCGAGGCGTGGGAGCAGGTGGAGCGGGGTCTGCTCACCCCCGAGCAGCTACGAGCGGTGACGTTCGACGACCCACTGCGGGCGTTGGCCGGTTCCGGTCTCGGGCCGTTCCGGGGCACCGCCGTTCACGACGAGGTCGAGGCGTGGCGGGCCGTGGTAGATCATTCGAGCCAGGGCGTCGGGTCGAAGTCGTTGGCGCGCGATCCGGTGTCGATCCAGGCGAAGCGGTAGCCCTCCAGGCCGGGAACGAAGACGCGCACGACCGACACCTCGAGGCGATCGGCGGGCAGCTCGCGGACGACGACGCGATCGAATTCCGCGTTCCGCCAGGCGGGCGATGAGCAGCGCGACGTCGCCATGGAACGTCGGTGAGGACGCGTCGGGGACGTCCGGTGCGCCGACCGACGACAGGCTGGAGAACTGGTCGGTCGCGACGGCGCTGGACGTGCGCAGCACACGGAACTGAGCGCGGAAGATGTCGTCGCGTGCGCCGGCGATGATCAACGTGCGGGCCTGGACTGCCTCGGTGACGGCGCGGATCATCGCGATCTCGGGATCGAGATGGCATCCGTAGCCCATGTAGGTGCCGACGCCCGGCACTTCGATGTCACGAACCAGGCCGATGAAGACCGGCACGCCGAACTCGGTGGGGCACCACAGGAGGTCCGTGGCGATGCCCGCCGAGTCGAGCTGCTCAAGGAGCCCCCGGATGACCGGTTGGGCGACGGTGGAGAGGTCGATGCGCAGCGGCTGATGACCGCGTTCCATCGCCGCCTGCCAACAGCAGGTCGCGTCGCGTTCGATGACCTCGTAGAGGCCAGCGCACAGCGCCTCCGGGAGGTGGTTGCCCGAGGCCAGTCCGTTCGATGTCTGCGCCCACCATGACTCACGGAACAACGTCTTGTGTGCTGGGAGTCCCACCAGCGGTGTCGGCACGAGCACCTCGCGCGCCGCGCCCAGCTCCCACGCCGACGTCCAGGCGTGCACCGTGTCGGGCGCCCACAGTGAGTACTTCAGGCGGGGATGCTCGTCGGGCCCGAAGGCAGCCTCCGGGGCGATCTGCTCGTAGGTGGCGCGCGTCGCGACCTCGTCGAAGACCTCGGCGACTGATCGCTCCAGCGCCTCCATCGCCGCCGACGTCGCCGCCGCCACCGGCGTCGCCCCCTTCCCGGAGTCGACGGCAAGTGTCGACGAGTCCGGTCGGATCGAGCACCAGATCGGCACGCCGAGCCGGTCGAGGCCGGTGATGTCGGCCAGACGCGTGATGCCGACCGTCGAGAAGTGCGGACGGATTCGCGCCAACGTCTCTTCGGGCGGCATCGCCCGCTGCGTTCCGAGCAGGAACTCCTTCGTCGCTGTGTGCTGTTCGCCGTAGTAGTTGATCGGTGGCGCGTCATCGCGAACGATGGTGGTCACGAATCGCTCCTCATCTCAGATGACTTGGCGGGCGACGAGGTTGGCGTAGGCGCCGCCGCCGGCCATCAACGCGGCGTGGGTGCCCTGCTCGACGACGCGACCGGCGTCGATGACTGCGATGCGGTCGGCGGACTCGATCGTGCTGAGCCGGTGCGCGACGACGATGCGGGTGATGCCCAGGTGCGCGACGTTGCGGGCGACGACGCCTTGCGTCACGTTGTCGAGCGCACTGGTCGCCTCGTCGAGCAGGAGCACGGCCGGCCGGCGGGCGAGCGCACGAGCCAGGAGGAGCCGCTGGCGCTGACCGCCGGAGAAGGCACCCGCGCCGGGCGTGATCATGGTTTGCATGCCCATCGGCATGCCGCGCAGGTCGTCGGCGAACGCCGCCAGCTCGGCGTACGCCCAGACTTCGTCCTCGGTCAGCCCGATCCCGGCGGCGATGTTGTCGAAGACGCTGCCGGGCGTGAGCTGGCTGTCCTGGAGGACGACCCCGAACTGGCGGCGCACGGCGGCCACGTCGAGCGATCCGAGGTCGCGATCGTCGATGAGCACGGAACCGGCTTCGGGAGCCTCGAAGCCGAGGAGGAGGCGCATCACTGTCGACTTCCCGCAGCCGGACTTACCGACAAGGGCGAGGAACTCGCCCGGCGAGGCGTAGATGCTGAGCCCGTCGAGCACCGGCGCCGAGTCGGCCTGGTAGCGGAAGACGACGTCGCGTAGCTCGACCGCGCCTTGCAGCAGGCCGGGGTCGGATCGTCCCCGCCCGGTCTCGGGGGCTTCGGCGAGCAGCTCGCCCGCCCGGCGCGCCAGCGGACGGGCCTGCCAGACGGTGCCGACCGTGTTGGCGAGCTGACCGATGGTGCCCAGGTACTGCGAGTACGTGACTTGGAAGGCGAGGAACGTGCCGACGCCGATCGCCGCCGCGCCGCCGCGCGCCGCGACTGCGCTGAAGAGCAGCAGCGTGCCCAGCGGAGTGAGCAGTCCGACCACGAGCTGGAGCCGCGCTTGCGATCGCGCCATCTCGATGCCCATGGCGGGCGCGAAGCGGTCCGCCCAGGCGTCGAACGCGCGGGCCTCGCCGCCCGCCACCCGTAGCTTGGGCAGCCCGCGCAGCACCTCGCGCAGGAACCCGTTCACCGTCGCCGTGCGTTCCTGGAACTGCTCCGATTGGCGCCCGACTTGCGTCGCCAGGGTGAGCGTCACGAGCAGGGCGATGATGCCTCCGGCCAGCGCGAGGAGCGCGAGCGACACGTCGTACACGAAGAGAACGACCACGACGAGGAGCGATGCCAGCATGGTCGCCACGCTCGCCAGCCCGGCTCCGGCGACGATCTCGCGCATGGTGTCGAGGCCGACCACCCGGCCCGCCAGCTCACCGATGCCGAAGCGACTCGCCGCCGACGTCGGGAGGCTGAGCACGCGGCTCCACGTGACCTCGCCGATGCGGCGCGCCCCGCGTGCCTCGAGCCGGGTCTGGCGAGCCGCCTGCGCGTACTGGAGCAGTCCGAGGGCGATCGCGGCCGCGATGAGCGCGCCGACGAGCCACCAGAGGCGGTTCGTCTCTCCGCGGGAATGATCTCGTCGAACACCACGCCGGTGGCGAGCGGCACGGCGAGACCGACGACGCCGGCCACCAGGCCGAGCAGGGCGAGCGCGATGAGGTCCCTGGATGCGTCCCGAAAGGTGAAGCGTGCGAGCTCATTGGGCTCGATTGGTCGGTCCGGGAGCGGTGGCGAGAAAACGAACGCGACGTCGAGGAGCTCGGCGGCGCGGCTCACGTTCAGCTCGTTGGCGGTGCCGTCGCTCTCGACGCATTGGTAACGGCCCCGCAGTGGCAGGAGCGCGACCGGCGTGCCGTCGGGGCGATATCCGAGCAGAGGATCTTGGCCGACGCGCCACCAGTCGCCGGTGAGCTCGACTCGCCGCCAGTGGACACCGGACGCGCGGGCGAGCGCTCGGACCGCCTCGTCTCCTTCCCTTCCCTCGAGGGCCGTTGGCTCGGCTTCGAGCGCGAAGCCGGCGTGCGCGCCAACCATCGCCGCGCATGCCAGGAACGGGTCGCTGATCGCCGGCGTGGGCGGCAGAGCGGGCGGGCCGGTGACGACCTCGGCGAGGCGCGCGATGCCGGCACGTTCGACGGCGGCGTCGTGTTCTGTTCGTTGGTGCTCGGCGGCGAGCACGCGTGCTTCGTCGGCCACGGCCCGACGCTCGGCTCGGACGACGGCCCGGGCGAGCAGCGCGGTGAGGGTCGCGGGCACGACGCCGCGCCCGATCGCCTCCTCGAGCGAGGTCACCTCCAGGCTCGCGGCGTCGTCTCCGACTCGGGCGACGCGCACCCGGGGCGCGAGGAGCGTCCCGTCGGGAGGAAGCGGGCCGTCGGGCAGCAGCACCGTGCCGGTGCGCGCCTGCACCCAGACGACGTCGCCGTGGCTCTCGGCGACTGCGTCTCCTTTCAACTCGACCACGCCCAGGCTCGAGCGGCACGACGCCGGCGCCGCGGACCTCGGTGCCGTCGGTGTCCGACCACAGCGCGCGGGCTGTGTGGGCCGCCGCCGCCGGTCCATCAGCCCCGCCGAGGCGTTCGCGCACCGCATCGCCGTCGAGCGGAACGACGTACGCCGAAGTGCTCGGCACGCCGAGGAGCACGAGCCCGTCACTGTGGGCGGCATCGGAGGCGTCCGTCACGAGTGTCGCGCCTTCGGGCAGCGCGGTCACGAACGCACGCGGGCCCGTTCCGCCGCCGTTCACCTTGCGGGCGGCAAAGACGAAGAGGTGGCCGCGCTCGACCTGCCAGCCGGCCGCAGTGCCGAGTTGCAGCGCGCCCGCACTCATTGGTGCACCATCACCGCATGCGACAACGTCGACCGTCTCGCCACCACGAGCGCACCAATGAGCGGAAGACCGTGTCGATGGTTCGCTCGCTCGAAGACTCGCTCGCTCACTCCGACACCAGCCGCGCGTACGGGCCATCGATGGCCATCAGCTCGTCGTGGGTGCCTCGCTGCACGACCTTGCCCTTGTCGAGCACGACGATGTGGTCCGCGTCGCGGACCGTCGAGAGGCGATGGGCGACGATCACACAGGTGCAGCCCCGACGTCTGAGGGCGTCCTCGACCTCTGCCTCTGTCTCGGCGTCGAGCGCGCTCGTCGCCTCGTCGAGGAGCAGCACGCGAGGATCGCGGACCAGGGCCCGCGCAATCTCGAGCCGCTGGCGCTGACCACCGCTCCAGTTCAGCCCACCCTCGGTGACTCGCGAGCGGTACGCGCCCGCACGGCTGACGATGTCGTCGTGGATCTGGGCGTCTTTCGCCGCCCGCACCAGCGCCTCGTGGCTGACAGTGGGATCCCAGAGCGCGAGGTTGTCGCGGATGGTGCCCCCGAACAGGGCGATGGTCTGGTCGACCATGCCGATCGACGAGACGAGGACGGCGCGCGGCACCTCCGGGCGGGCCCGCCCGTCGAACTTGATCTCGCCCCGCCACGGCTCGTGGAGCCCAGCGATGAGGCGCACGAGGGTCGACTTCCCACTTCCACTCGAGCCCACGATCGCGACCCGCTGACCGGGTTCGACATCGAGGTCGAAGTCCTCGATGAGCGGCGGCGCCAGCGGCTTGAAGCCGAACGTCACGCCGCGCAGGGTGAGGGCGCCCTCCAGCCTCGGTGCCTCGTCATCGAGATCCTGACGCTGGCGGGCCGGGTCGCAGACCGGGTCGATGTCGTCGTTCAGGACGTCGTCGAGACGAACGAGGCTCTGGCGGGTCTGCTGCACCTGGCCGGCGAACCCCAGGAAGTCGGCGATGGGGCCTTGGAACGACGCCAGGAGCGCCTGGAACGCCACCAGCGTGCCGAGCGAGAGCTGGCCCTCGATCACGAGATACGCGCCCAGGCCGAGGATGAACGCTGCGGTGAGCGAGCGGACGAAGATTGGCACCGCCCCGAGGCGCTGGGTGCGCAGCGCGAGGTCCTGGCGCTCCAGCGCGACGTTGGTGCCGATCCCCGCCCAGCGCGCGAACGCGTCGGCCTCGAGTCCACCCGCCTTCACCGACTCGAGCGTCGCGACGCCGTGCAGCGTGACGGCCTGCCACTTCGCCTGTTCGATCGACAGACGCTGGGCGGCGTCCTCGCGGCGACCCAGCCCGTACTGCGCGGCGACCAGGTTGATCAGCGAGAGGGCGATACCGACGATGCCGAGCAGCGGCTGCAGCACGAGCATCAGGACCCCGTAGACGACGACCACGACACCCGCCGCCACGATGACGGCCAGCCGTCCGGTCAGTATCGATGCGACCTGCTCGTTGAGACCGACGCGCATCGTGAGGTCGGGCACCGATCGGGCCACGAAGTAACGCTCGGGAAGCCGGAGCGCGTGGCGGACGAACTCTGACGCGGTGCGGCCGAGCAACAAGGTGCGCAACGCGACGAGCGTGCGCGTCTGGTACCAGGTGAGCGCGGCCTGGACCGCGATCACGGCCAACAAGCCGATGATCAGCTCGGGCGCGGCTGACTGGTCGCCGGCGACGAGTACCTCGTCGACGAAGATCTTCGCCAGCAACGCCAGCGCCACCCCCGGGACGACGAGGAGCGCGGCGATCGTGAACACGGCGAGTACGGCTGCCACCAGCGGCCGCAGCCGGCTGAAGAGGGCGGACGATGGCTTCGGCGGTTTTCCGCTGGGCTTGAAGTCGGGCCCGGGACGGACCGACGAGCACGACCCGGTCGTACGAGCGGTCGAACTTCTCCGCGGTGACGTGACGGTGGCCATTGGCGGGGTCGTTCAGCCAGTATCCGCCGTCCCGGTCGCGTCCTTCGAGGACGACGAAGTGGTTGCCCTCCCAGAACGCGATGAGCGGCCAGCCCAGCTCTTCGAGGCGAGCCGGCGAACGGCCGTAGCCGACGGCGGTGCAGCCGTACTGCTCGGCCGCCCGCACCAGGTCGCTCCCGGTCGTGCCGTCGCGGGACGCGCCGCACACGGTGCGCAGCTCGTTGAGCGCGACCCAACGCCCGTAGTGCGCGAGCACCATCCCGAGCGCGGCAGCGCCGCACTCCGTGACCTGCATCTGCAGGATGGTCGGCGTCTTGATCCGCTTGGCCGACGTGGCCTCGCCGACCTTTTCCTGGACGTCGGTCACTTGAGCAGTTCGGAGGCGATCGTCGACGTCCCAACCTGCGCCGTCACCTGCACGATCGAGCCGGGCGAGACGGCGAAGTCAGGCCCGTCATTGGTCGTCCACCGAAAGCCGCTGTCGGTACTCGGGTCGAGCTGCAGCGCCACCTCGATGGAGTACACGGGGCCGGCGGCGAGAAACGACCTGGGCCAGCTCTTGGTTGCCACCCGTGAGTCGGTCGATGCGGGCGAGCGTGGTCGGGATCCTCGAGATGTCGATGATCTCGCCGTAGATCGAGCCGTACTGCGCCGGCGGCGCCGATGCGACCTCGACCGTCACCTCGTCGCCGATGTCGAGCTCGGCGCGCGTGGACGGGGTGGCGAACGCCACCGCAAGGGTCGGCGAGTCGCCCGGAAGCATGGTGAACGCCGGGAGACCCGGAACGAGCGTCGAACCGGGGGCGATCTCGATCTCTTCGACGCTTCCAGCGACGGGCGCGAGAATCTCGGCGGGTACGTCGCCGGGGGCGGTGTAGGTCGCCAGCAGGTCGCCACGCTGGACGAAGTCATCCTCACTCACCAGCACCTGGTCGACGACACCCGATTCGAGCCGGCCCACCTCGATGAACCCGTTCTGCGGCACGAGCAGCCCGGGTGCGGTGACCGTCACCTCGCGTTCGGCGATGAACCCCCAGGCCACGACGGCGCCGACAAGGATGGCCAGCGCCCCGACTGCCGCCCAGGTCCGCCGCGACGTGACCCGGAACAGACGGTCGAGCTGCTCGAGCGGGTTGCCACCGCCGCCCAGCGCACGCTCGCGAAAGGACGTGGTGTCGGTGGCGGCCCCGGCATCGGTGGCTGCCCCGGGATCGGTGTCGGTCACGGTCGGAGCCGGCGTCACCGCTCGTCTCCGATGATCGCCGCAATCGCCTGCTCGCTGCGCGCGCGACGCCGGGCGCCTTCGTGGCGGGCGGCGGAGGCGTCGCCGAGCGCGAGCAGGAGCTCGGCGCCTCCCGCGAAGCCGTGGTCGACGAGCCAGTCGGGCAGCGGCGTCGATGGTCGCCACCCCGCCGCCGCCATCTGTTCGACGACGAGGCGTCTGCCGACCTCGTCATCGGTGGAGAGGCCGACGTGCGACGCGTCGGCCAGCGCGGCGCGACGGGCGGCGCGGTCGGCCACCTCGGGGTAGCGGCCCTCGAGCCGCAGCTGATCGGTGACCGGCCCGCAGTTGCGCTCATATCCGAGGGTGACGAGGTACCAACGTTGCATGCGCCGGACGCGCGCCTCGTCGAGCAGCAGCTCCGCGAGTTGCTCCTCGTCGAGATCGTTCGCAGCGAGCCACTCCGCCAACGTGTCCTCATCCAGGTGCCGGCGCTTCAAGAAGATCGCCCGCTCGGCGGCGGCCTCATCCTCGGTGGGGTGGCAGCCGAATTCCTCCGCGTAGCGGGACACGATCATGCGATTCAGGGCTCGCTCTTGGAGCTCCTCGAAGTCTTTCTCGTGCAGCGCCGCATCCTGGACGAGGCGGTATCGCAAGATCGCACCGGTCGGTCGCTGTACTTCCGTGTCGCACGTGCGCATCGTCTCGCCCAGCCAGCTGAGCCGCTGGCGCGGCGAACGCTGCTCACCGGGCGCCGGGTCCAGGTCGCCCGCCAGCCGGGCCAGCAGCTCCGTGGCGTCGAGGCGCTTCTGATCGACGTAGTGGGCGGCGACCAGAGCCGCCAGAGCGGCGCCGTCGCGCCGTCCCGACGCCGTGAGCTCCGAGGCGAGCGCACGCTCGGTTCGGCTCCCGAAGTAGAGCGACTTGGCGACCTCGAGCACCGCGGTCGACGCCACGTCGTCGATCATGCGGTTGGCACGTAGCCGTTCGACCGTCGCCCGCACGTTCACCATCGGCCACGACAGGCTCCTCCACCCGTCGTCGGCCGACGCGTGGAGGAGGGCGACCTCGTCGTCGGCGTTGAGGACACCGTCACGGAACCACTCGTAGATCCGCGCCGACGCCCTCCATGCCGTAGACGTCACACTCGGCTGCCCGGAGGGCCCCCATCGACGAGGCGCCGAACACCCGCACTCCACGGCCGAGCACGTGGAGGATCTCCTTGTGCCAGACCGAGAGGCTCTGGCCGAACTCACCGTCGACGATCCCGACGACTCCGGGCTGGTGGCGGTCGACCGCCGAGAGGAGTTGGCCCTGGCAGATCGGGGGGAGAAAGGTCGCCCCCGGCAGGATGGTTTCGGCCGTGGTCACGTCGAGCGACGGGCCCAGGAAGACGACGACACCGGAGTGGGGCCGAGATGTAGGCGCGTCGGTCCCGATCACCGCGACAGGGTAGGCCCCGCCCCCACCCGTTTCACTGGCACGACTCGCCGAGTGATGATCCGCCCCACGGGCGACGCGGCGGAGCGGCTGCCGCGCGTTCGCGCGCCGAAGGGTCGGCGTGGCAGCCTCGGCCCATGACGAACTCAGCGGCGGCCGCCGCCTTGGACCGCATCGAATCCGACGAGGCCTTCGCCCAGCGAGTGAAAGACGCCGGTGGGCCCGAAGCCAGCATCGAGCTCCTCAAGAGCGAGGGTTTCGACGTCACGCGCGCGGAGTTGCGCGACGCAGCGCTCGACCGCTACGGCGATCAGCTGACCACCGAGCAGCTCGACGCTCTCGCCGGCGGGTCCGAGCCCATCGGACCCGCGGTCGTGGCTGGTGTCGCGATCGCCGCCACCGCCGCAGCGATGGCCGCGGCGGTCTGAGAACGCGGTACTTCTGCGCTCCGTCGCGGTGAGCTCAGCCGACGACGCGGGGCCCCTGATGTCGACGGCGGCATTGCGGGCTGCTGCTGCGCGTTTGCCGCGCTGAGGGGTCGGCGTGGCAGCCTCGGCCCATGACCAACTCAGCGGCGGCCGCCGCCTTGGACCGCATCGAATCCGACGAGGCCTTCGCCCAGCGAGTGAAGGACGCCGGTGGGCCCGAAGCCAGCATCGAGCTCCTCAAGAGCGAAGGGTTCGACGTGACCGAGAACGACGTGCGTGACGCCGCGATCGACCGCTACGGCGACCAGCTGACCACCGAGCAGCTCGACGCCCTCGCCGCTGGCGTCTCCGATCACGACTTGTTCGTCGGGTCGGTGGGTGCCGCGGTGGGGGTGGGGGCGGCGGCGGCGGCGGCGGCGGCAGCAGTGGTCTGAGGACGGGATCTTCACCGCGGCGGCGAACCGTGCGGTGATCACGGCGATCTTCGTGAGCGCGCCCCATCGCCCCGCTCTTCGAGTTCCGACTACTGGCCGACGAGATCATCGAGCGGTTCGGACCTAGGCGCTGGTCGCAGCGGCGTGCAGTCGCGAGCGCGAGGCAGGGGAGCCCGCGGCCTTCGGTGTAGTCGGCGGCTGGGATTGGATGCCCTGGCCATCAACCGCGGGGCAAGTCTTGGTCGCGGGCATCGAGGTGACACAGTTCGCCTCGTAGACCTCCCGGCGGAATACCGAGCATCTGGTCCTGAGTTGGCCCGTGACATGAGCGCCACATCGTTCGACCCGCATTCCCTGCTCGCCGACACCACCCTCGGTGTCCTCGCCACGATCAAGTCCGATGGTCGCCCCCAGTTGTCGCCCGTCATGCCGTTCTACGACCAGCAGGCCGCTGTCATTTACGTGTCGATGAGCGCTGGGAGTGCCAAGACGGCGAACCTGCGTCGAGACGCTCGAGCGACGCTGGAGGTGACGAGATCAGACGGTCGGGCCTGGGCCACCGCTGAGGGGACAGCAACACTCACCGGGCCGGGCACCGACCCCAACGGTCCGGAAGTCCAAGCATTGGTGGACTACTACCGCCTCGCCGCCGGCGAGCACCCGGACTGGCGCGAGTATCGGTCGGTCATGGTGTCGGACCGTCGGGTGCTGATGAGGATGGCGGTCGACAACGTGTACGGCGCCGAGATCGGTTGACTGACCGCCAGGAATCGCGTCCGCGCAACGACGTAGCGCCAGCTGCCGATCTGGTTGCCGTCTCTGCCAACTGCTGTTGGAGATGGCGCCCCGGCCTGCCGGTCAGGTTGGATCCCAGCGCACCGGCAGGGTCGCTGGGCCGCGGAACTCGAACCCACGCACGACGACGTCGCCAGCCAGGCCTAGCCCGGGGAGGCGAGCCAGCAACCGCTCGACGCCGATGCGCACCTGCTGGCGGCCGAGCCATTCTCCGAGGCAGCGGTGCTCGCCGACGGCGAACGCGAGGTGCGTGCCGTCGCGACGGTTGGGATCGAAGCGGTCGGGGTTCGGCCAGCGACGAGGATCGCGATTTGCCGCAGTGAGCACTGCGGCAACCATCTGATCCTTCGGGATCGTGACGCCTGAAACCGTGACGTCTCGCGTCGCCTGGCGTGTCGCCGTGCCGACCGGTGTGTGGAACCTGAACGTCTCGTCGATCACCCGTCGGAGCAGCGCGGCGTCGCTGCGCACGGCGGCGAGCAGTTCCGGACGGTTCAGCAACTCCAACGCCACGAGGGCCACCCCGTCGCGCGGCTCGTTGATGCCGCCGGAGATCATGAGTCGGACGTTGTTGACGATCTCGTCATGAGTCAGGCCTGCCGCGACGAAGTGGGCCAAGCCGCCTCGCGGCTCCGTGAGTTCGAGCTGCAGCGCGGCGCCGAGCTCGGCCTGCGCCTGGGCGCCGATGGCCGACTTGGCCGGGTCGTTCTCGAAGTTGGACACCGCCGTGCACAGCCCGCGGCACCACCGCGCGAGCTCCTCCCAGCCGACGTGTCGCAAGCCCAGCGCGGCGGCGAGCGACATGTTTGCCAGCGGTTCGGCGTACTGCTCCACGAGCTCGGCCTCCCCGGCGGCGACGAAGCCGTCGATCAGGCCGTCGAACAGCCTCGGGAGGTCGTCGCGTACCGTCGCACCGGCGATCCCAGCAGCGAACGGCGGCCGCATGGCTCGGTACTGACGGTCGTGTGCGGATCCGTCCAACGTCAGCATGGTCTCCCCGAGCACCGCACGCAGCCAGCTCGGCTCGGTCGCCGCCGTGAACAATTCGGGGTGTTCGCACACGAACACCACGTCGTCCCAACGCGTCACGAACCACAGGTCCATCGACGGGATGTGGCACACCGGCTCGTCGGTCAGCAACCGGGCGAGCGTGGGGTGCGGGTCGACCTCGAGCTCCGCCAACGTGACCCTCACCGACACCAGCTCGCCTCCGGCGTCAGGACGTACCCGCGGATCCGCTTCCGCCGTGGATGGTCAAGCACCGACGCATTGTTGCGCGCGCTCGTGGAACGTGCCGACCTCGTCGAGAAGGCGCTCGTGGCGCTCATCAAGGAGACCGCGAACATGGGCCTCGCCGCCTGATCCCGCGGCGACCGTGCCGCGTCAGGAGACGATCACGGGCTCCGGCGTGGCGCGTGGAAAGCCGAGTTCGGTCAGGGCTCGCCGGTAGGCCACGGCGAACCGGTCGAACGGCAGGTGCAGCTCGTCGAGGAGGTCGAGGGGGAGGGCCTCGGGTCGTTGGCTCTCGACGATGCGGCGGTCGGGTCGCCAAACGGCGTCCTCGACGGCTTCGAAGGCCGGGATGTCGACTTCTGCCCCGTGCGGGAAGCCGGTGCACCAGAAGATCCGGGACGTGCGGGCGGTCGTCGGTGCCGTGGCAATGAACATGATCGAGCCGGGACCTGCGGCGTCGGCCAGGCGGACTGCGAAGGGCAGCTCGATCTGGTACCGGAACACCATTGGATAGGTGGAGCCAACGTCGTTGGCGGTGCCCTCCCCGTAGGCGGACACGTATGGGAAGTCGAACGCGATCGACCACCGGTCGTCGCTGGTGCGCACGTCGTAGGACTCGGTGACCAGCGCAGCCGGGTTCCCGAACGTGTCGGTGTGCAGCACCGAGAAGTGGGCGACGTCGCAGAAGTTCTCGATCTGGCGGCTCGCCTGGCAGGCCCACGTCATCGGTTCACCGACGTGGAGCCAGTGGGTACCGCCCGAGTCGACCTCGACGAAGCGGGGGGCCGGCCGTCGCTCCTCACCTGCCGGGACCAGGCAGGCCCAGATCAACCCTGAATGCTCCTCGACGCGGTGGGTGGCCACGGCAGCGCGGGCCGGGACCCGCCCGTCGGCGAGTTGCGGGATTCGTGTGCAGCGACCGTCGGTCGCGTATTCCCAGGAGTGATATGGGCAGCGGACGCATCCAGTCTCGGTGACGGCACCGAGGGAGAGCCGGACGCCGCGGTGCGCGCACAGATCATCGAGCAGTGAGAGCGTTCCTTCCGGGGCCCGCCACAGCACGAGGTCCTCGCCCAGCAGCGTCACCGGGACGACCTGGCCGGCGAGCACGTCGACGGTGCGGGCGATCGGGTGCCAGAAGCTCCGGGCCGCGTGAAGGAAACACTGATCATCGTCGCTGACCATTCGACCAGTATGTCCACGGCCGTCCGGACGGGTCCCGAGCCTGGTCGGCCGGTCGCGAGCGAGAGGCTCTCGGGCGTGGTCCAACGATCAGATGACCGATCCGGTGCAGACTCATCGCTGGTGGGAATGTCGATGATGGTCAGGATTGGTCGATCGTGAGGCGAGGCGGCTGGAGCGCGGCGTGCGTCGTGATCGGCTCGTTGCTGCTCGTCGTTGCGGTGCTCGCCGGGTGGGCTGACCGGACGCTGTTCGACAGCCGCGAGTTCGCCGACCGGGCCGTTGTCGTGCTGCGCGATGGCCGCGTGCGCCAGGAGCTCGGCGAGACGATCGCCGATCAGCTGGAGGCCTCGGGCGTGTCCGACGTCGTCGCGTACCGCTCGGAGCTGCTTCCGATCATCGTCGACGTCGTCGGCACGCCCGGCTTCGAGGCGATCTTCCGCCGCGCTGTCGAGACGGCCCATCGGGCGGCGGTGAGTCAGCATGCCGGCACCGCGGTTCTCGAGCTCGGCGAGACGATCGAGATCTTCGCCAGCTCGGCGGCGGCCGCAGGCAACCCCGGTTTGGCCCAGACACTCGAGCGGCGCGCCGGCTCGCTGCTGATCGACGCTGGTCCTGTCCTGGCCCGGCTCGACCTGTACCGCCTCTCTGAACGGGTGCGTTGGCTGGACGAGGTGGCAGGTGTCCTCACCGTCTTCGCCTTCGCCGCCGCCGTTCTGCTCGATGGCGACCGCCGCCGTTCGCTGCGACGCATCGGTATCGGCGCCGTCGTCGCCGGGTTGGTCGTCGTCGTCGTGACCCTGCTGGCGCCGAGCCTCGCGGCCCGCGAGATCGACGACCCCACCCTTGCGGCTGCCGTCTCGGGCGCCGTCAGCCGGTTCATCGCCGATCTGCTGACCCTCGGGCTGTGGGTGATGGTCGTTGGTGTGCTGCTCGCGGCCGCGGCAGAGGCGGCCGGTGTCCCGCGCCCGCACGTGACCGAGCGAGCCGGTGCCGCGTGGCGTTGGGTGGAGTCCTCGCCCCGCCGTCAGGCCGTCGGGGGGATCGTGCTGTTGCTCGGTGCGGCACTCCTGATCGTCGCTCGCGAAGCCGTTGTCGCGCTGGCTCTCGTCTCCGCCGGGATCGCCCTCGCCTATGTCGGAGCGGTGCTGTGCATCACGGCCGCCTTTGGTGCGTCGCCGGCGAATCGCCCGGCGGCACACGCTGTGTCGAGGCGAGCCGTCGGCGTTGCTGCGGCGGTGGTCCTGTTGGCGGTCGTGGCCGTCGGGGCGGTGCTCACCGTCGGCGCCGCTCGGTCAGGTGCGAGGGCCAGCAGGCAGCTGGAGTGCAATGGCTCCGCCGACGTGTGCGACCGGCGCCTGGACCAGGTCGCACTGGCCGGCGCCCACAACGCCATGTCGGCGGCGACGAACCCCGGCTGGCTGTTCCCCGAGCAGCTCACCGGCATCCCTGCGCAGCTCGAGTACGGGGTGCGGGCGCTGCTCGTCAAGAGCCACTACGGGACGCCGACAGGCGTCGAGGTGGGCGGTGCCGAGATCGTCGTCACCAACGTCGCCGCGGAGTCCGCCGTCGACCGCTCCGACGAGGTCTCGGAGCTCTCGGCGGAAGCCGTCGCCCGTGCCCAGCAGCTCGAGCAAACCGTCCCGGTCCAAGCCGCCGAGCGGACGATCTACCTCTGTCACGTGTACTGCAGCCTTGGCGCGATTCCGTTTTCCGACGTGCTCGCCCAGCTCAAGAGCTTCATGGACCGCAACCCGCATGAGGTGATCCTGCTGTTCATCGGCGACTACGTGTCGCCCGAGGACACGGCCGAGGCGTTCGCCCATGCCGGCCTCACCGACCGCGTCTGGACCTACGACACGGCCGCGCCGCCGCCGACACTGCGCCAGATGATCGACGCCCGCCAGACCTTGCTCGTGCTCTCCGAGCACTCCGGTGGCACACCGTCGTGGTACACGCAGGGCTACGGCATCTTCCAGGAGACACCGTTCACCTTCACCTCCCCGGCCGACTTCAACTGCCAGCCCAACCGCGGACCAGCCGACGCACCGCTGTTCGAGCTGAACCACTTCATCACCACCACCGCGCCACCATCGATCGACACAGCTCGCCAGGTCAACGCCTACGACGTGCTCGACGCGAGGGCGCGCCAATGCGCCCAAGCGCGCCGGCTGATGCCCAACATCGTGGCCGTCAACTTCGTCACGGAGGGCGATTTGCTCGAGGTGGTCGAGAACCTCAACGAGGACCCGCCCGTCACCTCGCCGGAAGGCGGTTGATCTGCGCGGTGACCTGGAGGCGGCAGCCGGCACTCGACGGCAGTGAGCGGAGCGATTGGGCCGTGGCACCTCATGACGATCAACTTCGGCGGATCGCTTCCGAACGTGTCGTTGCTCGGCGCCCATTGGCGTTGACGCCGGCCGTCAGGCTGTGGACAATCGGTCTCGAGGGAAGGAGGGCGCGATGGGAGCGAAGGAGAATCTCGACCTCGTCGAGCAGCTACAGCAGGCGACGCGGGACCGTGATTTCGACCGGTACGGCGAGCTCTTGGCGGAAGACGCCGTGTGGCGTATGGCCGGTGTGCCGGCTGGGATGGGTGGCGTGACCACCGGTCGGGAGGCAATCGTCGACCTCGTCAGCCGAGCCACCGGCGGAGGTGGGTTCGAGATCAAGCAGCAGTTCGGCGACGATGAACACGTCTGCGTCGTGGGGAAGATGACGGCTGACCGGTTCCCCGGCAACCAGTACCTGCGCAGCGCCGATCGGCCCTTCTCGACGTACGAGTGCGTCGTGTATCGAATCGCTGAAGGCAAGATCGCCGAGTCGACCGCGTACGTCAACTGGCTCGATCCCTACGTCCAGGTTGGCCTGGTCGATCCGAGCACACTGACGCCCTGATCGCCTGCCGGGGCGTCGCGGCCATCACGCCGCACCGCGGCCAGTCGCCGCAACTCGCGTCATTGCCGATGCGACCAGAATGGCGCCATGGGGACGTACATCTCATTGGTGAACTGGACCGACCAAGGGTTGAAGGACGTGAAGGCCACCGTCGACCGGCTCGACGCCGGCCTCGAACTGGCTTCGAAGTACGGCGTCAGGCCGACGTCGATGTATTGGACGGTCGGAACCTTCGACATGGTGTTCATCGCCGAGGCCGACGACGACGAGTCGATCCACTCCTACCTGCTCGACGTCTGTTCGCGCGGCGCCATCCGCACCATGACGATGCGGGCCTACGACCGGGAAGGGATGCGAGGTGTTCTCGGCCGGCTGAACTGACCCCGAGCACCTCGGGGTCTGACCACGAGGGCCAGCATCATCGCCAAGGCGCGACGCCGTGGCTGCGCCCTGTCCGTCGGGAGCCATCCGTCACCACGTCCGCGACGTCGCTGGCGTGAGGGTGGTGTGCAGCTTCGTCTCCGACGTCTACAGCGTCTTCGACAGGCAGCGCCCTCCGGCCGCCGTCAGCGGACGATGAGCACCGGGCAACTCGCGTGGTGCATCACGTGCTGGCTGACCGAGCCCACGAGCAGCCCCTTGAAGCCTCCGAGGCCGCGCGCCCCGACGATGACCATGAAGGCACCGTCTGCAGCGCTCACCAGCGCCGCGGACGGGTGGTCGTTGATGAGCGTCACGGTCGTGTCGGCAGGCCGGTCGACGCCCAGGGCGTCACTGATGAAGGCGTCGATGCGCATCCGTGCCTTCGTCTCGCCGTACTCCGGATCAAAGTGCGGCCCCGGCTGATCCAAGTAGTTCCAGGCGTGCACGACGTCGAGCACCGCATCGTGTGCGGTGGCCTCAACCGCGGCGCGCTGCAGGGCACTGCGGCTCAGCTCTGAGCCATCGACGCCGACGACGATCCGGCGCGTGATCTCAGCGTCGCTCACAGCGACAGAACCTACCGTCGAGGTCGTCGACGGGCCCGCTACGCGCGATCTGGGACGCCCGTTAAGGTCGCCCGCCGATGGACGGGGGACCCTGAGCGTGTCGTCGCAGTGACCGACGCCTCGTTGGCGGCCACCGACGTGTCGGAGTTGTTCGGCCGTGTGCCCGGTTGGGCAGGTCGGGCCCACGTGGTGGGGATGCTCGAGGGTGGCATCACGAACCGGAACGTGCTCGTCGACGTCGGCGGGCAGCGTGCCGTGCTGCGACTATCGGGCAAGGACACCGAACTGCTCGGCATCGACCGTGACGCTGAGCGGATCGCCGCCTCACGCGCCGCCGGGTTGGGCTTCGGCCCGAAGGTGATCGCCTACCTGGAACCCGAAAGGTACCTGGTGACGGAATTCGTGGCTGGGCAGCCGCTCGAAGCAGCTCAGGTCCGCCGGATCGACATCCTCGCCCGGATCGCGGCTGTTCTCCAATCGTTCCACGCCACCGCGCCGCTGACCCACGCGTTCGATGCGTTCCGTGTGCCGCACGAGCATCGCGCCGCCGCCGAAGCAAGGGGCATCGCGACCCCCAGCGGCTTCGAGCGGGCGGCGGGAATCGCCAGCACGATCGAAGCCGCCTTCGCCGCCGCTCCCGACCGCCGGTGCCCGTGCCACAACGACCTGCTTCCCGCCAACCTGCTGCTCGGGCCTGATGACCGGCTGTGGTTGCTCGACTGGGAGTACGCGGGCACCAACGACCGCTACTTCGATCTCGGCAACCTTGCCGTGAACAACGAGCTCGACGACGAAGCCACCGATGCATTGCTGGAGGCGTACTTCGGCACGGTGACTCCGCGGCGGCGCGCCCGGCTGGCGTTGATGAGAGTGATGAGTGACTTCCGCGAGGCGATGTGGGCCGTCGTTCAGCGAGGGATCAGCACGCTCGACTTCGACTACGCGTCTTACGCCGACAAGCATTTCGACCGCCTGTTGGCGAACGCCGGCCGGCCGACGCTCGATCGTCAGCTGGCGGATGCTGCTGTGCCAGAGGAGCCACCGGGTGCGTGACCGCGCCCGGGTGGTGATCGTCGGCGGTGGGGTCGGCGGCGCGAGCATCGCCTACCACCTCGCCGACCGCGGCGAGCGTGACGTGCTCCTGATCGAGCGGGCCGAGCTGACGAGCGGCAGCACGTTCCACTCCGCCGGACTGGTGGGGCAGCTCCGATCCACCCTTCCCGTGACCCGCATGATGATGCACAGCGTCGAGCTGTACCGCCGGCTCGAGGCTGATGCGGCCACCACGGGACGCAGTCCCGGCTGGCGCGAGGTCGGATCACTGCGCATCGCCAGCACTCCAGCCCGCATGGAGGAGCTGAGGCGCCAGCACGGGTGGGCGACGACGTTCGGCTTGCCACTGGAGCTGCTCGGCCCGACGGAGTGCAAGGCGCTGTTCCCACCGATGGTTCCCGACGGCGTGCTGGGTGGCGTGTACCTCCCGACGGACGGTCACCTCGACCCGAGCGGACTGACCCTCGCACTCGTCGGCGCGGCCCGGGACCAGGGGGTTGAGGTCGCGCAGGGCGTACGCGTCGAAGGCTTCGCCATCGCTCGCGGGCGCTGCACAGGCGTCCTCACCAACCACGGTCCGGTCGAGACCGAAGCGGTCGTCCTCGCCTGCGGCATGTACACGCCACAGCTCGCTCTCCGTGCCGGGGTCAACGTCCCCATCGTGCCGATGGCCCATCAGTACGTGATCACCGAGCCGATCGACGGCGTCAGCGACGCGCTCCCTCAGCTGCGTGATCCGGACAACTTGATCTACTTCCGTCGCGAGGGCGCTGGACTGTGTTTGGGCGGCTACGAGCGCCAACCTGCCCCGTGGGCCGTCGAGGGGGTGCCCGACGACTTCAACGGACGGCTGCTGCCCGAGGACTGGGATCGGTTCGCGCCACTCATGGCCAACGCGTGTTCCCGGGTGCCCGCCGTGGAGGGGGTCGGGATCCGCCACCTGGTGAACGGCCCGGAAGGCTTCACACCGGACAACGAGTTCATCCTCGGCGAAACGGCGCTCAGGGGCCTGTTCGTGGCCGCCGGTTTCTGCGCCCACGGCATCGCAGGCGCCGGCGGTGTCGGCCAAGTGATGGCCGAGTGGGTCCTGGACGGGCGACCCGGACTGGACGTGTGGCGCATGGACATCCGCCGCTTCGGTCCTCACTACGCGAGCCGCGACCTGGCCGTCGCCCGTGCCGTCGAGGTGTACTCGACCTATTACGACATCCACTACCCAGCCGAGGAGCGTCAGTCCGGACGCCCCCTGCGGCGCTCTCCGGCGTACGAGCGCCTCGCCGCGTTGGGCTGCGCATTCGGCGAGAAGAGCCTCTGGGAGCGTCCGAACTGGTTTGAACCCAATGCCTGCCTGGGCGAGGCAGAGGCGGTGGCTCGGCTTCGGCCCACTGGCTGGGCGGGGGAGCACTGGAGTCCCGCGATCGGCGTCGAGGCGCTCGCTTGTCGAGACAGCGCGGTGCTCTTCGACGAAACCAGCTTCTCGAAGCTGGAGGTCCGGGGTCGAGGGGCCTCGGCGTTCCTGGAGCGTGTGTGCGCCAACGCGATGGACCGGCCGGTCGGCGCGGTGACGTACACGCAGTTGTGCAACGAGCGCGGAGGGATCGAGTGTGATCTCACCGCCACTCGGCTGGACGGCGACCGGTACTTCGTGGTGACCGGCACGGCCTTTGGTGCGCACGACCTGGGTTGGTTGCAACAGCAACGAGATGCGCTGGTGGACGCGGTCGACGACGTCACCGACGTCGAGCTCGTCGATGTGACGAGCATGTACACCTGCTACGGACTTTGGGGACCTGCCGCCCGGGCGATCCTTCAGCCGCTCACCCGAAGCCCGCTGGGGAACGAAGCGTTTCCGTACCTCACGGCACAGCGCCTCTCCATCGGCTCGATTCCAGTGGTTGCGCTCCGCGTCACGTATGTGGGCGAACTGGGATGGGAGCTGTACTGCCCCACCGAGTACGGCGCCACCTTGTGGGACCTGCTCTGGGATGCGGGTGCAGCCCACGGGATGCTCGCCGGCGGCTATCGAGCGATCGACGCGCTGCGGGTCGAGAAGGGCTATCGAGTGTGGTCGAGTGACATCACCCCGGACGACACACCGCTCGAAGCGGGGTTGGGGTTCGCCGTGCGCCTCGACAAGCCGGTGTCCTTCACCGGCCAGGCAGCACTCCGACGGCAGAAGGTGGAAGGTGTGCGACGACGCCTGTGCTGTCTCGCGTTGGTCGACCCAAGGGCCGTCGTCGTTGGCTCGGAGCCGGTTCGTGTCGGCGAGGAGGTCTGCGGGCGGGTGACGAGCGGCGGCTACGGCTTTCGGTCCGAGCGCTCTCTGGCGTTCGCCTACCTGCCGGCAGACGCGACGGAGCCCGGCCGGGCGGTCTCGGTGGAGCTCCTCGGCGAGCGGATCCAGGCTGAGGTGGTGCGTGACCCGGTGTGGGACCCACCCGGCGAGCGCATCCGCGCCTGACCGCTCGTCAGCAGGGACCAACGTCGGTCTGGCTATTGCGTGGTGCAGACCAGGCAGGGGTCGTGGCTGCCGAGGACGAGGGCGCGCACCGCACGGCCGGATTCGTCGGCCGGGAGACCGACCAGGCTCTGTTCGAAGTGGCCGGGGACGGCGTTGGAGTCGCGAGGGCTCGCGTTCCACGTGGTTGGGGTGATCACCTGGTAGGTGCTGATCCGTCCGGCGCGCAGGGTGACCCAGTGCATCAAGGTGCCGCGAGTGGCGTTCGTGACGCCGAAACCGTCGGAGTCGTGATCGATGTCTGTCGGCTTCGGGGGCTCGAGGAGGGGATCTCCGAGTGCACGTTCGAGGTCGTCGAACCAGCCGCGCATCAGGGTCAGCGCAGACGCGCCTCGTGTCCAGCGCACGAGCTGGCGCAGGTAGGCGCTGATGCCGTGCTTCGCAGCGAGGTCAGTGGTCAGCGGGTCTGCGGCGATCAGGAGCTCGGCCAGCGGGCCGAGTTGCATGACCAGGTCGTCGGGTCCGTAGCGGGTTGCGGTGGCCCAGCTGTACGACTCGGATCGACTGCGGTCGGGGGTGACGACGACCTGTGCGGGATGGCGCGGGCCTTCGTCGGCGAACCAGGAGAATCGGCTGTGCTCTCGGACCTGCGCCTGGTCGAAAGCGGTGCGGCGGCCGCCGACCATGACCCCGCCGGGGATGAGTGGCTGGTCCGGGGAGGTGGGGTCCCGGTAGAGCCCGCCGCTGAGCAGGTTGTCGCTGCCGCGACCGACGCGGTGCAGCCCCGCAGCCTCAGTGGCGAATCGGGTGTAGAGGCCGATGACACTGTGCGGGCGCTGGTCAACCCACTCCCGGAACTGTTCGGCGGTGGTGACGTGAGCCCACTCGTCGAGGGTGCCGCCGAGGATGGTTGGGGCATACCAGTTCGTGTAGTCGTCCAGTGCGGCTCGTGCCTGCTGGATCTCCGACCTTCCGACTGGGCAGGTCGTGCCCCCCGGCCGGAACGGAATCGAGTGGGGCCATTGCTGCGTGAACGCGGTGATGACGCCGAGGATCCGCTTGGAGAAGGCGATCACCTGCCGGGGTAGCCACCCGACGAACGGAGCTTGGAAGGCCTCCACGATCTCGCCGTACAGGGCATGTCCAGCGAAGGACGGATGACAGAGGCCGGGTCCGAAGAACAGGGCGCCCTGGCGGGCGTCGGACATCAGCGACTCGGCGGCGAGGAACAGGTTGCGGAGTCGGACCGCCTGGGCCGGCGGCACGATGTTCCAAGCGTTCTCGAGAGCGTCGGTGGCGGCGACGACGTGGCTCGTGGAGCAGATCCCGCACAGCCGGGCCGTGGTGGCCAGCGCGTCCTCGGGGTGGCGGCCGATGAGGATCATCTCGTAGCCCCGATACATGGTGCCTTGGCACCATGCCTCGTCGATCCGTCCGTCCCGCTCGTCCCAGTAGATGCGCAGGTCACCCTCGCTGCGCGGGATCTCCTCGTGGACGTCGACCCGGCTCACGAGGCCCACCGCACCAGAGCACGGTCCGAGGCGAAGTTGGGGAACTTCGGGCCCGTGCAGCCCGTGCAACGCATCCCGATCTGCTTCGGTGTCCCGCAGCCCCGGTACTCGGTGCTGGGCAGGCAGGGCTGAACCATTGGCGCGGTGCCGTAGCGGCCGGGGCCGCCAGGAGCCCCGCTCAACGCCCAGCGCAGCGCGGAGACCTGCGTGTCGGCCGGCACCGGGCATCCCGCCAGCGTGATGACGGGCAGTCCGGCCCGGGAACGCCACTCCGCGGGCAGCAGCCCGCCGGCGGCGTCGAGGGTGTACTGCAGCCCCACCGCCCCGCTCGGGTTGGGCGGCTGCGCCTGCCAACCCCCGTAGGCCGCACACGCTCCCATCGCCACGACGTAGTCGGCGAGATCGCAGAGCGACCGCACGAGGTTGAACTTCCCGACGTCCCCGGCGATGTCGAACATCCCGTCCTCGGCGAGTGCGATCGATCCTTCGACGCAGAGCACCGTCAACTGCTCTCGACCGGCCATGAGGTCGTCGTAGACGGGCCCCAGATCCTGTTCCGCAAGCGACGGATGCCACAGCAACCGCAACCCGTCGACGTCGATCAGGTCGACGAGATCCAAGGCCTGTCCCTCGACGCCGAGCAGCGCCTGGGTCTCGCCCGAACAGCCGCTACACCCGATCCACAGCAACGTGCGTTCGTGCACCATGCTCACTCCTGACATCGACGCACCGCGGCCCCGGCTGACCGTCGGCGACGGTGTGGACGGAGGTTCGCCACGGCCGACCCAACGGATTCTCCGGACAGTCGCCCATCGATTGCTCCCTCCAGCGCGGACAGCGGTGATCACACACCGCGTCCACAGCACTACGCCTCGCGCCGCCCGACGGCTTGGAGAACAAGTGGAGATCCGCTGACATCCGGCCGGCGTGCGGCGACGACTGGTGCCCGGCTCGGTGCTCGTCGGGGCCGCGCTGACGTTGCGCACAAGGCGCTCGTGATCAGACCGGGCGGCTTCTCTGACAACAGCTGGCAGAGATCACGCCCAGATGTCCGTAAGGGCACCGAATACGAGGACTACTGATTCCGAACGACCTCGCTAGACGAGTTGGCTGATGACGACGGCGATGAGCGCGAAGGCGAGAAGCCCAATGGCGATCGCCGCAAGACCGTCTCGCCTCGTGCGATCTCGGACGGCGTGCTCAGGATGTTCGCCCATCGGTGGGGCCTCCTTGGTCACGGATGGTCACGTCGATTGTCGGCCAGTTGTTCGGTGCGCTCAGTCGTGGAATCGAGGCCCAGTCGGGCGAGCGCTCGTGCGGCGGCGTTCGCGCCGCACATCCCGTGCGCACCTGCCCCGGGCGGCGTCGACGCCGAGCAGAGGTACGTGCCAGGAACACCGGTGAAGTACGGATCGACGGCGAATCGAGGCCGGAACAGGAGCTGGGTGAATGATGAGGCGCCGCCGATGACGTCGCCCCCGACGTAGTTCGGGTTGTACCTCGACATCTCCGTGGTGGACCGTATGGCCGTGCCGATGATGCGATCGCGGAAGCCCGGGGCGAAGCGTTCGATCTGGTCGATGATGGCCTTGGTGGCGTCGCCCGTATAGGCGTGTGGCACGTGCGCGTACGTCCACAGCGGGTTGATGTTGCCGGCCGATCTGGTCGGATCGGAGAGGTACTGCTGACCGACGAGCACGAACGGCCGCTCGGGCATCGTCCCATCGGCAACGGCGGACTCACCGGCAACGACCTCGCCGGCGCTGCCACCGAGGTGGACGGTGCCGGCGTGGCGGGCCGCCGGAGCCGTCCATGGGACGTCACCCTCGATGGCGAAGTCGACCTTGAAAGCTCCCGGCCCGTGGCGGAACCGACGGTAGGACCGTGAGATGCGACCAGGCAGCCGATCGCCCAGGATGTCGGCGGCGATCGACGGCGCCACGTCCAGCATCACCACGTCGCTCGGTGGCAGGTCGTCGGCTGCCGTCACGCGCACACCGGTCTCGATCCGGCCACCGTGACGTTCGATGTCGGCTGCCAATGCCGTGGCGATGGCCTGCGAGCCACCTTTGGCCACCACCCAACCCTTGGCGTGTGCGGACGCGATCAGCATCAATCCGACGGCGCTGGTCATGGGCCGGTTGAGCCGCGCGAACGCGTGCGCAGCGACGCCGGCCCAGAGCGCCTTGGCCTGCTCGGTCCGCCACATCTGACCCAGAGTCGTCGCCGGCAGCAGCGAGCGGGCGCCGAAGCGCGCCAACGTCACTGGATGACGCGGCAGTCGCAAGATCGGCTGCGTGGCGTCGGCGAGCAAGTCCTCGAAGCGCGAGGCCAGCGGCTCGAACAATCGACGCCAACGCGGGCCATCGGTTCCGAAGGCCGCTGCGGTCTGCTCGATCGATCGGTACAGCGCGCCTGCCGAACCGTCGTCGAGCGGATGGACGCAGTCCACCGTTGGCTGGAGCCACGTGAGCCGGCTCTCGGCCACCAGGTGCAGGTCGGCGAAGCACGGTGACGCGGCGGCGATGGGATGAAAGGCCGAGCAGTCGTCGTGCACCAGACCGGGCACGATCAGCTCCGAGCTGCGCGTTCCTCCGCCGATCTCATCGCTGGCCTCGAGCACGGTCACCTCGAGACCGGCGCGGGCCAGCACCGCCGCGGCGGCGAGCCCGTTGGGTCCGCTGCCGACGACGATCGCCGACGTCACGAGGTCACCCGCTGATCGCGTCCGCGGTCACACGCTCGGTGGCGGCATCGGGACAGGCGTCTCCCGGCGCCACGTATCCGGGACGGGTCCAGGTCACGGTGTGGGGGATCGGGCCGTGGGGGAGCCATGGCTGCTCGTTGGCGGCGTCGTCGTTGTGGTACCAACCCTTTTCGACCGTGCCGAGTGCAGCGTCGATGACCCGGTACTGCACCTTCTTGCTGAAGGCGGGCTGCGACTCGGTCCAGGCGACGATCACGTCGCCCGGCTCGTACTGGCATCGCTCTTGCAGCGCCTCGATCAGGCGCTCGTCGAGGCAGTGTCCGTCCCCGAAGTTCCAGCCGGTGAGCACGTTGCTCACGAACTCGCCCTCTCGTTGGATCCTGTTGTCGAGGCTGTCGGTGTGGCGCAACAGCGCGGAGATGTGCATGCGTCCCATCGGGTGCATCATCCGGAACGCCACCGCCTTCTGGATGAAGATCTCCGAGATCTCGTTTCCGAACAGCGGGTTGAGCTGGTCGATCTGGTTGTCGGCGGCCTTGACGATCCGCTCGTTGATCCGATCCTCCATCGACTTGTTGCGGAACGAGAACGTGCCCGACGCCCAGTTGCCGGCGTACTGCTTCATCCCGACCAGGAACGAGACGTACTGCGGCCTGAGCGCTCCGAGGATGATCGGTGCGAGGGCGACGCACACGACGATCACCAGCAGCACCGGGTTCATGTCTCCAACTCCGTAGCCCTCACCGGCCGGGAAGTTGAAGAACAGGAACCAGACAGCGAACATGAAGAACACGTTCCACTCCAACGGTACGGCCAGCGGAATGGTGGAGATGATGAACGTGTGCATCATCCAGAGCGAGATGATGGCGATCCAGGTCAGCCACGGCCACGGGGAGAAGAGCAGCACGAGCGGCATCACCAGCTCGCACGTCGTGCCGCCGACGTGGGCCATCAAGTGGGTGATCTTCGATGGCCGGATGTCGTCCGGATAGTGCTTGACCGTGGCCTTGCGGAATCGTGGGAACACGTTCCAGGGTGTGTTCTGGACCATGATCGACACCGTCGCCGGGAAGCCGTGCTGCAGCTTCGAGAAGCCGGCGCCCATCCAGATCACCACCATGAAGATCTTGGCGGCGACGATCATGTCGACGAAGTTGGTGAACAGCCCGAAGGCGAGCAGGGTCGGCACGTACTGCTCGGACCGGGCCGACAGGAACACGATCTTGTCCCGGAAGCCCATCAGGATGATGAGGCAGCAGTACGTCACCAGCGCCCACTGCGGCATGACACCGGCCGATCCCTCGGGGAGTCCTTCGACCTGGTCGCCGGACAGGAACATCATCATGACGAGCCAGAACACGATGAGCTTGTAGATGCCCGTGTCCCAAGGAGTCCGACGGTTCCCCTTCGTGAACGGCATGTGGTTCGGGTAGGGCGGGATCCTGATGGTGTCGTTCTGCCACCAGTACAGGACTCCTCCGATCGGCGGATCGAAGTGGAACGCCAACGGCCCGCACGTTGCGGCGAGCCCGAGGACCTCCAGCAGGATCGTCCAGATCATGAGCTTCTGGTAGAGGATCGGTTCGTCCCACCATCCGGCGATGTTGTCGAACTCCAGGCCGGCGGTGAACGCACCGGCGAAGATCAACCCGAAGAGGGCGTAGAAGAAGATCTTCCACACGTAGAAGTTGATCGTCTGCTTCGGCGTGCCGAACCCGTACTGCACCCAATGGAGTTGCAGGAGCTTCATCCGTTGAAGGAACGGGATCTTGGCGAACTCGTCGAGTTCGACCGGGGGGAGCTCGGAGGTTCTGTAACCCATGGTCGCTACCTCCTCACGCGCTTTGCCCAGGCGCGCAGCTGGCGTTCCGTGTCGAGGTAGTAGTCATCGTCCTCTGCCCTCCTCGTGGACACGATGTTCCCGGTCAGCCGTGTGAGCTCCCGTTCTCGGACCCGCTGGCGCTTCCACTGCTTCTTCTTGTTCTTGCGGCGAAGCCGCTCGAGGTGGTCCTCTTCGGTCTCCGAGGTCCCTCGCAAGTAGGCGTCTTCGATCTCGTCGAGGCGTTGGAGCGCCTCCGCCGCGGAGAGCTCGAGCAGGATCTGCCCGCGCGCCATCAGGTACATCCGATCGGCGTACTTCAACGCCTTGTGAGCATGCTGCTCGACGATCAACGCCCCGGTGCCGCGTTCGTCCGCCGCCGTCCGGACCGCGCCGAGCAGCCGGTCGACGACCTTCGGGGCGAGGCCGAGGGACAGCTCGTCGGCGAGCAGGATCGATGGGTTGCGACTCAGCGCTCGAGCGAGGGCCAACATCTGCTGCTCGCCGCCCGACAACATCCCGCCGCGCACTGACAGTCGCGGCTCGAGCTCGGGGAAGAACGCCAGCGCTGCTTCGACCGAGCCGCCCCCGATGCGAAGGTTGTCGCGGGCGGACATCTTCGTGAACACCAGTCGCTCTTCGGTGATCAGGCCGATGCCGACGTTCCGGACCCGTTGATCCATCGGCGTGAAGGTCGGCACGTTGCTGAACATCACGATCCCGTCGACGGGCGACAGCTCACCGGCGATCGTCAGCAGGGTCGTCGACTTGCCGGCTCCGTTCGGGCCGAGCAGGCAGACGACTTCGCCGCTCCGAACCGTGAGGTTGACGGCGCGCACCACCTCCCGACCGAGGTACCCGGCTTTGAGGTTCCGTGTCTCCAGCAGTGGCGCCTTCATGACGCGCCACCCGCGACCGACGCCGACGCCGCGGCCGGAGCCGGCGCCGACGGACGCTCGCCCATCCGTTCGGCCTCTGGCTCTTCGTCGCTGGCGTCACCGAGATAGGCAGCGATCACTGCTGGATCGGAGCGCACGGCCTCGGGGGAGCCGGACGCGATGCGCCTCCCGAAGTCGAGGACGATCACCTCGTCGCAGACCCCCATCACGAAGGTCATGTCGTGCTCGACGACGAGGATGGCCATCCCCCAGTCGTCGGCCAGGCGTCGCACGACGCGAGCCAGCTCCCTGCTCTCGCTCGAGCTGAGCCCGGCAACAGGTTCGTCGAGCAGCAGCACGCTCGGATGCATCGCCACGGCCCGGGCAATGGCGAGGAGCCGTCGCTTGCCGTAGGACAGGTCCTGCACGTCGCGATGGAGGTCCTCGTCGAGATCGAACTCCGTGACGGCCCTGGTCACCTCGGGTGGGAGGAGCGGGTTGATGGGCCAGATCAGGTCGAGCACGTACGAGCGGACGTCCTGGGGGTCGGCGGCGACGCTGAGGTTCTCGAAGACCGTCGAGTCCTCGAACAACTCGAGCGACTGGAACGACCGTGCGAGCCCGGCCCGGGCGCGCTTCACCGCCGGTTGCTTCGACAGGTCGAGATCATCGAGCCTCACCTGGCCCTGCGCCGAGGTGAATCCGCTGATGGCGTCGACGAGCGACGTCTTGCCCGCGCCGTTCGGCCCGATCAGACCGGTGACGGTGCCGGGTTCGAGTCGGAAGCTCACCTCGTCGACGGCGATCACCGAGCCGTAGCGCACCGTGAGGTCCTCGACGGTCAGCGTTCGTGCCGGGACTCGGGCCTCGTGGTCGACGTTGACTTGGACCTCGGCGACATCGGCGAGTTCGATCGTGTACGGACGGCTCCACTTGCGCACCTTCTTGATCGCGCGGGACATCTTCACCCACTCGGCAGCCACGCCGTCCTTGTAGATCACCAGCGTGAGGAGGATCCCGATGCCACTGATCAGCTGGATCCACCTGCCGACTCCCTCCCAATGCGTCTCGAAGATCTCCTGGGTGACTCCCGCCGTGGCCAGCGTGGAGCCGACGAACGCACCGAGCAGTTGGCCCACTCCACCGAGCAGTGCCAAGCCGACATAGGTGATCGAGGTGAAGTTGCTGTAGGACTCGTAGCTGATCGAACTGAGGCGAAACGCCAGGACGATCCCACCCAACGCGGCGATGGCGGACGCCAACGAGAAGGCGAAGAGCTTGGCGACCATGACATTGATCCCGAGCGCCGCCGCCGCCCGTTCGTTGGTGCGCACAGCGATCAGTCGACGTCCGCTGCGACCACGTCGCACGTTGGCGACGACGACCACTGCCAGCATCGTCATCACCAGCACGAAGATCCCGTATCGCGCGGGGTGATTGATCGAGCCGATGTCGTAGCCGAACAGGTCAGGGTTCCCGACCTGTGTGCCCTGCACGCCGCCGGTGTAGCTGCGGTTGTTGAACAGCACCAGTTCGATGGTGGTTCCGAGGCCGAGCGTGACGATCGCCAGGTTGATGCCCCGGGTGCGCACCGCCGGAAGTCCGAAGATCAAGCCGAGCGGCACGGTGGCGGCGATGCCGGCCAGCAGCGCGAGCAGGAACGGGATGTCGTACACGGCGACGAGCCGACCTGCGACGAACGCGCCAAAGCCGGCAATCGAGTACTGCGCCAGCGAGAGCTGACCGGCGTACCCCGTCAGCACCACGATCGACAGCAACACGATGGCGACCCCCAACGAGACGGTGATCGCATCGACCCACTTCGCCTCCTTCGTCACCATCACGAAGATGACGGCACCACAGCCAAACAGCGCCCAGGCCCACGGGATTCGACCGTTGCCGAGCATTGGCAGCTTCTGCAGGTAGTGGTCACGCAGTGGGAGCGACCGGCCCCGGAGCACCAGGACCACGATGATCACCAGGAACGGGAGCGACGGTCCGAGGCCCTCCTGATCGGCAAACCGTCCGACCAGTGCTTGACCGACTCCGATCGCGAATCCCGCTGCCGTGGCAATGGGGAAGGACCGGAAATCACCGACCAGCGCAGCTGCGAGCGCAGCCAGGATGAGCGCCGTCATGGCGGTCACCTGCAAGGTGATGATGGGCACGACGAGGATTCCCGCGAGTGCGGCGATCCCTGATCCGAGTGCCCAGTTGAGCAACGCGATCCGATTCGGCGACAAGCCGATCGCCGACGCCGAACGCTCGCTCTCGGAGACGGCCTCGGTGCCGAGACCGAACTGGCTCGAGCGATAGAGCAGCCACAAGCACAGGGCCGAGACGCTGCCGATGCCCAGCAGGATGAGGCGATCGAGCGTGATCCCGACGTCGCCCCACAGCGTGAGGCGGTCCGTCGGCAACCAGCTCTCGACCTGACGAGGGTTGGAGCCGTACCGGAGTACAACTGCCGCCTGGATCGTGATGAGCACACCGAGCGTGGCGATCACTCGGACCAGCGAGCTCGACCGTCGCAGCGGTCTCATGATCACCCAGTGCGTCAGCGCCCCGAGGAACGCCGACCACGCGATGCCGGCGATCGCCGATGCCAGGAACGGCCAGCCGTGCTCGTTCTGCAACTCCCATTGCATGAAGACACCGGCGATGGCGGTCGCGCCCAGCGAGAAGTTCAGCACGCCGGTGCCGCGGTAGATCACGATGAGGCCCTGTGAAGCGAAGGCGTACAGCGCCCCGACGCCCAGACCCAGCAGCGCGAATCTGATGACCTCGTTCATCGTTCCCCCGGCGCCAACGCCTCACTCCGTGTCGTGAAACATCAGAGCGGTCAACGTGCGCCGGATCGTATCGCGTCGCGATCGCGGCCTGCCACTGGTCGCCCCAAGGCAGAGTTCACCCAGGTCATCCGCCAGATCCGAGCAACGACAGGTCACCGAGGCGACCGTCGCGACGGCTGACCTCAGGTAGCGAACGTCCGACGTGTTGTGGTATACGTCGCTGAGCGGCGCGCCTGCGTCCGTGATATCTGCAAGGGGGAATGGGGGAACAGATGTCCACTTGGAACGATCCGCGTTCGACGCCACGCCGTCGCTCGCGGCGGCGCGCGCTGGCGCTCCTCGCCGTCGCCGGTCTGACCGTCGCCGCATGCGGTGGCGATGATGACGACGCCGACACCGCCGACACCGCCGACACCGCCGAGACGGGCGACGCCGCGACCACGGAGGCACCCGCCGACACGTCCGACGCCGCGACCACCGAGGCACCTGCTGACACGTCCGATGCTGCGACGACCGAGGAACCCGCCGACACGGCGACCGAAGGGTCGGGCGAGGCGCCGAGCGGCGATCCGATCAAGGTGATGACGGTCACCACGCTGAACGCCGCCGGTCCGACGTACGAGAACATCGCCAACACCGCCAACGCGTATGCCGACTACATCAACGCGCGCGGCGGCATCGGCGGCCGACCGCTCGAAGTGACCGTGTGCGACGAGCAGTTCGACCCCGCTGTGGCGACCACGTGTGCCCGGCAGGCGGTCGACGAAGGGATGGTGTCGATCGTCGGCTCGTTCACGTTCTTCGCCGAGTCGATCGTGCCCGTGATCGCCGAGTCCAGCATCACGTGGTTCGGGGCGTGCTGCCCGATCACGCCGTCCGAGTTGACGAGTCCCTACTCGTTCAACATCGGCAACCAACCGATGTACGCCGTCGGCGCAGTGAAGAAGGCCGTCGACGACGGTTGCGAGAACATCAACGCTGTCATCATCGACGGAGCCCAGATCTTCATCCCACCGATGGAGAACGCGATGGCGAACCTCGGAAAGACCTTCGGCGACGTGGTCATCCTGCCGC
This sequence comes from uncultured Acidimicrobiia bacterium, assembly GCA_963774125.1. Classification (GTDB taxonomy): domain Bacteria; phylum Actinomycetota; class Acidimicrobiia; order Acidimicrobiales; family Ilumatobacteraceae; genus JALZMG01. The sequence goes on along the minus strand of CAVZDR010000003.1, from coordinate 955,297 downwards.
CCACGGCCCAGGACTACTCGGCCGAGGTCGCGCAGGCGACGAGCGGCGCCGACTGTGTGATCAGCATCATCTCCGAGACGCCGTTCATCACCTGGAACACGGCGTGGGCCCAGTCGGGCACTGACGCCCAGCAGTACGGCCCGCAAGGCAACCTCAACGAGATCTCCGCGTCCGGCAACGAAGAGGCGACCAACGGCAACATCATCGTCGGCATGTACCCGGACATCTCGACCGATCCGTGGACGGAGTACCGGACTGCCCTCGACGAGGCCGGGCTCGACCTGACCGAGAACGACTACAACTCGCTCGGCGGCATGGGCACGTGGGCTGCCTACGTCGCATTCACGCAGATCGCCGAGACGATCGAGGGCGACATCACGGCCGAGTCCTTCTACGAGGCGGCCAACAACACATCCGAACTCGACCTCAACGGCATGGTGCCGGTGCTCGACTTCACGCAGGAGTGGACCGATGGCCTCGAGGGCTATCAGCGTCTGTTCAACCGGAGCGTCGTGTACAGCCAGCTCGAGGACGGCAAGGTCGTCCCGCTGACGACGGAGTTCGAGGACGTCGGCGACCTGGCGCTCCCTCCCGGCTGATTCCTCACCTTCTGGCTCGACTCACCGCACCCGCCGCGCTTGCGGTGAGTCGAGCCGCGTCGCAGGCGGTCTGAAGGAGGACGCTCGTCGTGCCGAAGGTGTTCGTACACGGCAACCCCGAGACCACGGCCGTTTGGGACCCGTTGATCCCAGAGCTGGCCCAGCGCGGCGTCGACGATTGCGTGCTGCTCTCACCGCCCGGATTCGGAGCTTCGGTGCCTGCCGGCTTCGGTGGCACTCGCCTCGATCACCGTGACTGGCTGATCGGTGAGCTCGAACGGCTGGGCGAGCCGGTCGACCTCGTGGGACACGACTGGGGTGCTGGCCACACGTATGCAGTCGCCGCCGCCCGCCCGGATCTGCTGCGGTCGTGGGCCGCCGACTGCGCGGGTCTCCTTCACCCCGACTACGAGTGGCACCGGGCAGCAGCGGTCTGGCAGACGCCCGGCGCCGGCGAGGACGCAGTCGCGCGGCTCATCGCGCTCGACGCTGCCGTGCTCGTCTCCGGCGTCCGGGTTCCGGAAGCGCTGGCGCCGACGATGGCTGCGCATCTCGACGAGCGGATGGGTCAAGCGATCCTGACGGTGTACCGCTCGGCCGTGCAGCCGACGATGCGCGAGCTGGGCGAGGCGCTGGCATCCGCCGAGCGCAGACCCGGCCTCATCATCGACGCGACGGCTGACCCATACGTTCCGTCGGCGATGGCCCACGACGTCGCAGCGGCAGTCGGCGCGGACGTCTTGACCCTCGAGGGGATGGGCCACTGGTGGATGTGGGAGCGTCCAGCGCTCGCCGCCGATGGGCTGGTCGCCTTCTGGTCCAAGGCATGAACCAGGTTTTGAATCCCGGTCAACGTCAGATCTGACGGGAAATCCTCCAGAGAACCGGGATGATGTGGACGGTCAGGCGGGAGCGGGAGCGAGGAACAGGCGCTGGAGCTTCGACATCGTGGTCCGCGACACGCCGCCAGGACCGGTGAGCCAGCCGATGATCCCACCGCTGTCCTGCGCGAGGTCGTCGAGGAAGTCCTCGATGAACCACGGCTCGGCGTCGAGCGTGCCCGGGGGGAACTGGTGCACGACCTGGGCGTAGGCAGGACGCCGGCCGAGGTACGCAACCAGTTCGTCGCGTGCCGGCGCACTCCGCACGAAGTCCTCCACGATCGGCGCTCGCGCCACCCCGACCGCCCCGAGCAGAAGTGCGGCGATGACGCCGGTCCGGTCCTTTCCGGACGCGGAATGGATGACTGCAGGTGTCGTCCGGTCGTCGACGACGAGGTCGAAGAGTCGACCGACGGCGGCTGCCGACTTGTCGACGAGCATGCGATAGACGCGCGCCATGTCGGCGGTCCCGTCCGGTCTCATCGGTCGATGCGGGTCCGTTGGTGAACCGTCCCGCACGATCGGAATGTTGACGACGGTCACCCCGGCGTCCTGGAGTCGATTGCGCGGGTCGAAGTCTTCGGTCGAGCGAAGATCGATCACCGTGCGCACGCCAAGCTTGCGGGCGGTGTCGATGCCACGGTCGGTGATGTCTTCGAAGCCGCCGCTGCGGTAGAGCACGCCGAAGCGGGTGCGGCGGCCGTCTGCAGTCGGCAGCCCTCCCAGATCTCGGAAGTTGGGTACTCCGTCGATCCCGGCTTCCCTGCCGTCGGCGGCGCGGTTCACAGCACGCGTTGGGTCGCGCTCTCGACCTCGGGGGTGGTCAGCTTGGCCATCGGGCTCGCCGGGTAGGCGCCGAAAGGCTCGACGTCGATCGATGGCGCACTGCCTTCGTCCATGCCATCGGGGCCGCCTTCTGGACGGTTGCGGAGGCCGTCGATCCAGCGCCTCCGGGCTTCGATCTGCAGCAGCGCGATCGAGCGTGCGGTGTCGGCGTCGCCGCGTTCGAAGGCTTCGACGAACACGCGCTGGTGGGCGAGCGCAACCGCACGAAACGTGGGGTCCGAGTTCAACCACGCGCGTCGGACGTGATCGCTCTGAACGTGCAGCGCCCGGAGAATCGATGCGAGCCAGGCATTGCCCGTCGCTTCGGCGATCAGCTCGCCGAAACGGCGGTGCAGGTCGCCGATGACCGTCGGCGAGGTCGCCGTCTCGAGCTCTTCGACGATGGCGTGCATGTCATCGAGTTGGCCTCGAGTCACACGCTGGGCGGCGAGCGCAGCCGCCTGCGGAAACAGGAGCCTGCGGACCTCGAGCACCTCGTCCATGTCGCGGGCCTGGACGAGCTCCAACGCGAAGACGACGCCGGACATCAGCTCGTCGGGTTCCAATGACGTCACGTAGGTGCCGTCCCCCCGCCGGACGTCGAGAATGTTGGCGTGCGAGAGCGCACCCACGGCCTCACGCAATGAGCCACGCGAGACCCCCAACTGGTCGGCCAGCTCGTGCTCCGGAGGGAGGCGGTCACCTGGTTCCAGGTCGCCCTCGATGATCATCCGCTGGATGTGCTCCAGCGCTTGTCGGGTGACACTCATCCCCAGAAACCTCCAATGTTTGTGCTCGCGTGGAGGACTGTGGGTAACCGGTCCAGAGCCAACGACGGGCGATTTGATGCGGCGATTCGGATCGGGCTGCGGTGTCCGTGGCTGAAGCGTTCAGACCACTCGACCAGGCTTCTGAGGCTAGGTGATCGGGACTGCCGATCACCACCCGAGACGTAGGATGATTGCCTCGTCAAGTGGTGAAGGGGACACAGGCCGTGACGGACGAGTCGGAGGCGATCGAGCGGCTGATCTCTGCATTCGAACGATCGCAGTGGTCGGAGATCGACGTGCGGTTCGGTTCGACGCGGGTGCACCTGGCGGCCGGGCAGTCCCACAACGATGCAATCGCACCGTCGACCGACGCTGAGCCGGGCGACGCGGAGGCTGCCGAGCGGGTGACTGCGGCCGATCCACCCGCCGACGACCACGACGGCGAATCGGCGGCGCGAAGCGTGCCCGCGGGAGCACGCCTCGTCACGTCCCCGTCGCCGGGCATCTTGTGGCGCTCGCCGATGCCCGGCGCCCCGCCGTTCGCAGAGGTCGGTCAAAGCGTCGAGCAGTCCGACACGGTCTGCATCATCGAGGTGATGAAGCTGATGAATCACGTGAAGGCGGGCATGGGTGGAACCGTCGTCGCTGCGTTGGTGGCGAACGGCGCTCAGGTGTCCAAGGATGAGCCGCTCTTCGCGATCCGGGCCGATCATCACACGCGCCGCTGAGGACAGGTGATGGCAGCTGCACTACGACGCGTCCTCGTCGCCAATCGTGGTGAGATCGCCGTTCGCATCGTGCGGGCCTGTCATGACGAGGGGTGCGAGGCGATCGTGGCGGTCAGCGATGCCGACCGCGATTCGCTGGCTGCCTCGCTTGCTGACGGCATGGTCGAGATCGGCCCGGCCAGTCCATCGGCGAGCTACCTGCGAGTCGAGCAGATCATCGCTGCGGCGCTCCTCGCAGGCTGCGACGCCGTCCATCCGGGCTACGGCTTCCTCGCCGAGCGCCCAGCGCTCGCCGAAGCGTGTGTCGATCACGAGCTCGTGTTCGTCGGTCCGCCGCCGCACGTCATCCGGCGCGGGGGTGACAAGGTGCAGGCCCGAGCGGCGGCGGACGCAGCGGGTGTGCCGATCGGAGTGGGTTCCGGCGCGGTTCGCACGCTCAACGCCGCGGCGGAGGCAGCCGACGCGATCGGGTACCCCGTACTGCTCAAGGCGGCCGCTGGGGGTGGGGGGCGCGGGATGGTGCTCGTCGGCGACGAACGTCAGCTCGACGAGCGGTTCGAGGTCGCGTCGGCGGAGGCCGAGGCCGGGTTCGGAGACGGCCGCTTGTACGTCGAACGGTTCGTGGAGCGGGCCCGGCACGTCGAGGTCCAACTGCTCGCCGATGAGCACGGCTCGATTGTCCACCTCGGTGAGCGTGACTGCTCGCTCCAGCGCCGATATCAGAAGCTCATCGAGGAGGCACCCGCGCGCGTGCTCACGCCTGCGCTCCGCGAGCGGATCACGGCCGCCGCGGTTGCGCTCGGCCGTGCGCTCGGTTACGTGAACGCTGGCACCGTCGAGTTCCTCGTCGACCTCGAGCGTGAGGAGTTCTCGTTCCTCGAGATCAACACGCGAGTCCAAGTCGAGCACCCGGTCACGGAGGTGGTGACGGGCGTCGACATCGTTCGCGCCCAACTCCGACTCGCTGCGGGCAACCCGCTCCACGTCTCCCAAGAAGATGTCGTCATCGATGGGCACGCGATCGAGTGCCGGATCACTGCAGAGGATCCCGCCGATGGCTTCCGGCCGTCGCCCGGGCGGATCGATCGGCTCGCCTGGCCACTTGGCGCGAACGTCCGCGTCGACACGCATGTGTTCGAGGGCTACGTCGTGCCGCCGGAGTATGACTCGTTGCTCGCCAAGCTCATCGTGCACGGGTCCGAACGAGCGGTGGCAACCGACGCGCTCGGTGCCGCGCTCGACCAGCTCGAGGTGTCGGGGATCGACACCAATGTGGACATGCATCGAGCGGTGATCGGCCACCCTGACTTCGTCGCCGACCGGTTGGACACCCGATGGTTGGAGCGGGCGTTCCTGCCCGGGTTCGAGCGAGCAATGTCTGGAAGCAGGTGACATGACCCAGATCGAGATCATCGATCAGACCCTCCGCGACGGGCAACAGAGCCTGTGGGGAATGCGGATGAAGGTCGCCCACCTGGCAGGAATCGCCGACGACATCGAACACGCCGGCTTCAGGGTCGTCGACACGACCGGAAGCTCCATCTTCGAGTGCATGATGCGGTACAACCGGGAGGACCCGTGGACGGGGCTCGACGTCTGGCGCTCGTGGCTGCCGACCTCTCGGCTGCGGGCTGGTTCGCGTCGAACTGCATCGCCAAGTTCGGTCTCACGCCCGACTCTCTGATGGAGCTCTGGATTCGCACGCTCGCCAAGCACGGCATCAACAGCTTCTGGATCTACGACTGCCTCTACAACATGAAGCAGATGGAGTGGCTCTGCCGAGTCGTCCATGACGCCGGGTGCGAGGTCGCCGCAGCGATCATGTTCGGCATCAGCGAGGTGCACACCGACGAGTGGTTCGCCGCCCGCATCCAGGAGTTCGTGCGCTGGGGGATCACGGACACCATCTACTTCGAGGACGCCGCTGGCATCTTGACCCCGGAGCGCGCCAAGACGCTGATCCCCGCACTCGTGGCGGCCGCGGGTGACGTACCGATCGAGATGCAGTGCCACAACACGACGGGGGTTGCGGGCTACAACTACCTGATCGGGGTCGAGGCCGGCGTCCGTGTGCTCCACACGGCACCCGGCCCGATGGCGAACGGGCCGTCGGTGCCTTCCACCGAGCAGACCTGCGAGAACCTGCGATGGTCGGGCTACACGACGCGTGTCGATCTCGATCGAGTTCGCCGGATCAGCGACCACATGCGCCGCGTCGCCGAGCAGGAAGGGCATCCACTCGGCATTCCCAACGAATACACCGTGTTTCCGTATCACCACCAGCTTCCCGGGGGGATGACGGGGACGCTCAAGGCGCAGCTGGCGCAGTACGAGATGAGTGATCGCTTCGAGGAGGTGCTCGAAGAGGTCGTCCGGGTACGCGACGATCTCGGCCACCCGATCTCGGCGACCCCGTTCTCGCAGCTGATGGGGATCCAGGCCGTCCTGAACGTCGTCACCGGCGAGCGCTACGGCACGGTGCCAGACGAGGTGCTCGTCTACGTGCTCGGTCATCTCGGTGAACCGCCGGCCCCGATCGATACCAACGTGCTCGATCGGATGCTGTCGACCGACCGTGGCCGCGAGATCCAAGCGTGGACTCCACCGCAACCGTCGATCGCCGAGCTCAAAGTCGAGTACGGCGATCGGCGGATGAGCGACGAGGAACTGATCCGTCGGTATCTCGTCCCGCTTCCCGACGTCGAGGCCACGCGGGCTGCTGGTCCTCCACGGCTCTCGTACCACTTCGGCAACGGCCACGTCGAGGGTCCGCTGGTCGACAAGCTGCTGGCGATGTCGCGGGCCTCATTCGTACATGTCGAGACCGGCTCGGGCTCGATCACGCTCCGTCGGTGACACATCGGCCATCCAGCCTCGATCAGTCCTTGGGGGATTCATGCACACGTACGAGTTCGACACACCGCTCGATCCGAACTATCCCGTGCTCACCCGCGGGAACGCCGGGGAGATCATGCCCGACATCGTTTCGCCGATGTCGGCGACGGTCTTCTTCCCGCCACTCGAACGAGGTTGGCGACGGTCCTTCACCGAGACCTGGGACGTCATGCCGTGGCCGGAGTGTCCGACGACGTTCGCGCCGATCGTCGGTGGTCGCTTCTACATCAACATCTCGGCGTTTCGCCGGCTCGCCGACCTGACACCCGGCACGAGCCCTGACGACATCGACCGAACGCTGTTCGCGGCCGGTGGGATCAAGCTCGATCCGTACGAACCGCCGGACGAGCCCGACTACGAGGCTCGGGGTGAACGGATCGCCCAGGCAACCACGTCGTTCCTGGAGCGGCCGCCGCTCGATCGCTTCGCGTCGGATCACGCTGCAGCCCAGGCCCGTCGAGCGGAGGGCCGTGCCAACCGGCAGCAGCGATCGAGCGGCGAGCTGCTGGAGCGGATCGTGTCGCTGATCCCGTGGAACGAATCCGACTTCGTGAGCCTCTTCATCGGCTCATCGGTGAGCCCGGTGGTGCTCGGATCCCTCCAGGCAGGACTGGTCGAGATCTATGGGCCGGAGGGCTTTGAGCTCGGGCGCCAGGTCGTGACCGGCATCGGAGGCATCGAGTCCGCCGACGCCGGCAAGGCGGTCGCCGCGCTCGCCGGTCTGGAGGGGGACGAGTTCGACGAGCGCCTGAACGACGTGCTCGAACGCTACGGGTTCCGTGGCGTGAACGAGTGGGAGATCGCGTCGCCGTCGTGGGAGATGCGCCCGGAGGTCCTGCGTCGTGCCGTCGACGCTGTCCGCACCGGTGGTGCCGAACGCGACCCGGAAGCGATTCGAGCCAATGCGTTGGCGCGGTCTCGAAGCGGACAAGGCGGGCGACAAGTTCGCCGACTTCGACCTGTGGTTCGAGTGCTGCAAGGTCTGGATGGGGGTGAGGGAGCGAACGAAGGCCACCTGCGTCCTCACGATCAACGAGCAGCGCCTGGACGCCTACGAGATCGGACGTCGCCTCGTCGCTGATGGCCTGCTCAGCGCACCGCAGGACGTGTACTTCATGACGCTCGATGACCTCACCCTGGCAGTCGAGTCCGGCTCGGTCTCTCGCGAGTTGATCGGCGATCGCCGCGCCGCTCAGGCAGAGCTCGAGCGTCACCAGGAACCGCTGTTCGTCATCGCCGGCGAGACCGTTCCTGTCGCCGAGTGGCCGTTGAAGGGGGGCGAGACCGGCCCGGCCGACGTCGTCGAGGAGATCGCCGGCGCCGCAGGGAGCCCGGGACGGGTGACCGGACGGGCTCGCATCATCCGCAACGCGTACGAGGACGAGCCGACCGAACCCGGCGAGGTGCTCGTTGCTCCGATCACCGACCCCGGCTGGATGCACCTCTTCATCGGCGCGGTGGCGGTCGTCGCCGAGATGGGAGGCGAGCTCAGCCACACGATGATCGTGTCGCGGGACCTCGGAATCCCCGCCGTCGTCGGTGCTGTCGGCGCAACGTCGGCGATCCGGACCGGAGACCTGGTCGAGGTCGACGGGTCCCAGGGCGTCGTTCGGATTCTCGAGCGAGCATGAGCCTCCGGCGTGTTCGACTTCTCGGGCCGCACGGTGCTCATCACTGGCGGCGGACGCGGCATCGGTCGCGCCCTCGTGCGGTTCTTCGCCGAGGCCGGTGCAACGACCGCCGTGATCGACGTCGACGAGCGAGCGCTCGCCGAGGTCGGACACGAACACGATGTGCTGCCGTTCGCCGTCGACGTGTCGAACCCGACGGACGTCGACCACGCGATCCAGCAGCTCGTCACGGACACCGGACGGCTCGACGTCGTGGTCAACAACGCCGGCATCCTTCGCGATCGAGTCGTCTGGAAGCTGACCGACAGCGACTGGCACGCGGTGATCGGTGTCCACCTCACCGGCACGTTCAACACCACGCGGTGTGCCATCCCCGTGATGCGCCAGCAGAACTACGGACGGATCATCAATGTCACGTCGTACACGGGACTGCACGGCAACGTCGGTCAGTCGAACTACGCCGCCGCGAAGGCCGGCATCATCGGCTTCACGCTCACCACGGCGAAAGAGGTCGCGAGCTTCGGCATCACCGTGAACGCAATCTCACCCAATGCCGAGACCGACATGGTCGCGTCCATCCCGCCGGACCGCGCCGAGCAGCTGCGCTCCGCGATTCCCATGGGACGGTTCTCGGATCCGGCCGAGGTCGGGCCCGCCATCGGGTTCCTCGCCAGCGAGCAGGCCGGATACATCACCGGCGTTGTCCTTCCGGTCGACGGGGGGCTGTCGATCTGACCGGTCGGCGTGTGCTCACTCCGCGAACTCGGGTCCCGGCCCGGTCCACCGGTCGAAGTGCAGCAGTTGCTCGACCGGCGGTCGGCTGAGCGGTCCGAAGCGCCCGACCGGAAACCCGACCGGGATCAGCGCGTACGCGGCCACTCGAGGAGGCAGCTCGAGAAGCGCCTCGAACTCGGCTCGGAACTGCATCACGAACGTGGTCGGCGTCGCCCCGAGTCCCATTGCTCTTGCCGCCAGGAGGAGGTTCTGGATGCCCGGCCAGATCGAGCTCGCATACCTGTTCGGATCCTGATCGGGGTCGTCGAGGATTCCGCACGCCACCATCAGCACCGGCACTTCGTGCAGGTGCTCCGACTGCCACAGGACGGCGCTCCACATGCGGCGCTGCCGATCTGCGTCATGGTGGGGCAAAGCCAACGCATGCTCGCTCGCGTTTCGCGCCATGTCTTCGCTCGCTCGCCGGTGCAGGTCGCCGATGCGGAGGCGCAGCGTCCGATCGCGGACCACGATCCATCGACCGCGTTGGAGGTTCCGTCCCGACGGGGCGTAGCTCGCGCACTCGACGAGACGTCGGAGCATTCCGTCGGGGACATCGTCGGTCCTGAGGCGCCGCATCGCGCGACACGTCGACATGGTCTCGAGCAACAAGGCATCGTCGATGTTGGCTGCTGACGGGTCGGTCACGAGACGGTTCGCACGATCAGCGAGCCCGATCGGTGCCCTGCTAGACATCGGATGTCTGACACGATCGGTCTCATCGGTCCGGGAGCGTGAGTTCATGGGGAGCCTGCACGATCCACCACTGTTGCCGCAGCTGATCGCCGAAGCGCTCCATCGCCTCGAGGACGAGCCATGCATCAACCTCGGCGGCACAACGGCGTCCTACGCCGACGTCCGCCAGCAGACGAGCTGCATGATCCAGGCGCAGCGTCATCTCGGCCTCGGCCGTGGGAGCCGGATCGCGGTGCTCTCGAAGAATCGCCCCGAGGTGCTGTCCAACATCGCCGCCACGTTCCTCAACGGAGGCGTGCTCACGCCGCTGCATCCTCTGGGGTCGCTCGACGACCACGCGTACGCGCTCGCGTGATTCCGAGAGTGACTGTCTCATCTTCGACGGTCGGAATTTCGCCGAGCGGGCCGCGGCGCTACAGGCGCAGCTCCCGGAACTTCGGTTGCTCTCCTTCGGTGCCGCCGACGTCGGCACCGACTATCTCGCGCTCTGCGCGGAATTCGAGCCAGAGCCTCTCGAGCCGGTCGACGTGGCTCCGGACGACCTCGCCACGGTCGTGTACACGGGCGGGACGACCGGCAAGCCCAAGGGTGTGGTGATGCCCCACCGTGTGTGGGCGTGCATGACGATGATCCAGATCGCCGAGTGGGAGTTTCCCGACCCGCTCCGAATGCTGATCGCGACACCGCTGTCGCATGCTGCGATGTCGCTGCTCGCGCCCGTCGTCGTCAAGGGTGGGTCCTTCACGGTCATGGAGGCGTTCGATCCGGACGAGTTCCTCGGGATCGTCGAGCGCGAGGAGATCACCGCGACGATGATCGTGCCCGTCATGCTGTACGCGATCCAGGCGTGCAGTTCGTACGAGACGGCTGACGTCTCGAGCCTTCAAACCGTCTTCTACGGCGCGTCGCCGATGAGTCCGGCCAAGCTCGAAGCTGCGATCACCCGGTGGGGCGCCCTGTTCTTCCAGTTCTACGGCCAGACCGAGGCACCGATGGTGGCGGCACACCTCAAGAAGGCCGAGCACGATGTCTCGCGACCGTGGCGACTGGCATCGTGCGGCCGTCCGACACCGTGGATCAAGCTGGCGCTCCTCGATGAGCAGGGTCACTCGGTAGCGCACGGGCAGGTCGGTGAGATCTGCATACGCGGACCGTTGGTGATGGCGGGCTACAAGGACCTTCCCGACGAGACCGAGTCGGCGTTGATGGGGGACTGGCTGCACACCGGTGATGTCGGCCGATTCGACGAGGACGGATTCCTGTACATCGTGGATCGCACGAAGGACATGATCATCAGCGGCGGATTCAACGTGTTCCCTCGGGAGGTGGAGGACGTGTTGAGCGCGCACCCCGCCGTCTCCGTGGCGATGGTCATCGGCGTGCCCGATGAGAAGTGGGGCGAAGCCGTGAAGGCCGTCGTGGTGCTTCGCCCCGGCTACGAGCCGAGCAACGACCTGACGGCGGAGCTGAAGGCGTTGGTGAAGACGGCGAAGGGTGCGACTCAGTCACCGAAGACGATCGACTACGCGAGCGAGATCCCGCTCACGCCAGTCGGCAAGCCAGACAAGAAGCAGCTCCGAGCGGGCTATTGGAAGGCCGCGGAGCGCTCCGTCGGATGACGTTCTCCCGCTCACCGAAACGCCAAGGGCGTCCCAGCTGACCCACGGTCAACCGGGACGCCGCTTGTTCGAAGGCGCGAGTGGGTGCACGGCCGTTCCGATCCGGATCCGATCGGCGGGGCTCGCCTACAGGCAACCCAGCGCCACCAGGAAGAGGCTGAGCGCCGACCAGGTCGTCACCATTTGGAGCCAGTTGATGTTGAAGTAGCGCTGCCGTCCCGCCTCCCAGTCCGCCGGCATGTGCGTCGGGGTCCCAGGCCAGCATCACCTTGTAGTGCGGCGTCTTCCACGGCGTTCGAGACGATGATCACGCCGACGGTCACGATGGCCAGGCCGATCGCGGTGAGCACGAACGAGATGGAGCCGGGATCGTCCCAGAGCAGCACGAGGGCGACGATCGGCCCGAGGAACATCCCGATCGACCACAGCATAGTTGAACGCCTTTCCCAACCCGTTGCCCGCGTACCGGAGGAACGCCTCCATGAAGTTCCGGAAGTCCCGGCCGTTCATCGCCTTGAGCATCGGGCGCATGATCGTGCAGAGCATCCCCAAGAGGCCCGCTGCGAGCCCCGAGCAGAAGCAGATCGCTGCGAGTGTCCATGCCTCGCCGTTCACCACGTTCCCCTCTCCACGCTCGGGTCTGAGACCCGGTTCTTGATCGCCATGAAAACCCTCCTCAGGTCAGTAACGTCAGCGATGCCGTCGTCACCGGGAAACACCTGGTGAAGCGGGCATCGCAGGCTCGACGGAAGATCGAACACGGCGATGGTCTCGTGACTCGATTTCGGTTTCCTTGCGATGCGCTGTCGGCTCAGTCGGTCGCGCGCGAGTCGATCGACAGCGAACCGAAAGCGCATCCGACCACCATCAGCTCGTGCACCCGCAGCCCTCCGACGACGACGCATCAGTGGCGACCCACCCCCGCCGTCAACGCCAGCAAGCTGAGATCCTCCGCCTGCTCGCTGCGCAACAACTGCACCGAGCCGCCGATCTCGCCCATGAGCACCTCGCCGAGTTCGCCGACGACGACCAGGTCCGTGGCAGCCTCACGGCGGCCCTCGACGCCAGCGCCGACCCGAACGTCCAACGGCGTGCCGGCGAGTTCATCGCCCACTGAGTGCTGCACCGCGGGCGGGCGTTCTCAACAAGAAGTGCCGTTGAACCAGCCGGTCAGTACACGCCCTGCGCAGCTCGCATCGTCAAGTCGACACCTGCCAACGCTGCACCAGGCGGGCCACCCATTCCGGGACCGCACCGGCGTCAGCTGGCGGTGCCGCGTCGATCACGGCGCGGTCGGCACCTGCGCCAATGCCGAGCGCGTGCAGTCCCACTCGCACGCTCGGATCGTCTCACGGCAGAACGACGGTCGGTACCCTCGCCGCATGGAGCCGTCACGCAGCGGTCATCTGCCCATCAACGGCCTCCAGCTCTACTACGAAGTGCATGGCGAGCTGGGCGCCTCCGAGGCGGTGCCGTTGCTGCTCATCCCCGGGGCCTTCCTGTCCACCGATTCGATGAAGCAGTGGGTGGCGGCCTTCGTCGCTCGGCGCCCGGTCATCGTCTTCGATCAACAGGGACACGGTCGCACGGCGGATACGTCGCGGGCGATGTCGTACGAGCAGTTCGGCGACGATGCCGCGGCGTTGCTGCACGCCCTGGAGGTCGAGCGTGCCGACGTGATGGGCTACTCGCAGGGCGGCGGAGTCGCGTTGCAGCTGGCGCTGCGTCACCCGCAGCTCGTCAGCAAGCTCGTCACCTTGTCCGTCGACCTTCCGTCAGGACGGCTGGTATCCGTCGGTCTTGCAAGGGCTCGAGGGAATCTCTGCCGACTCCTTCGCGGACACGCCGGTCGGCGAGGCGTTCCGCCAGCACACGGCCGATCCCCAAGCGTTCGATGCCTACATCGAGAAGATGAGGGTGCTGAACTTCGAGGACCAGAACATCAGCGACGCGCAGATGCGGTCGATCCAAGCCAAGACGATGGTCATCGTTGGGGATGCGGACGGGGTGACGCTCGAGCACGCCGTGGCGATGTTCAAGCTACGGGGTGGGGGCGACGAGGAGGCTGCGGCGACGGGAGCGATCTCCGAGGTTCCCCAGGCCAGACTCGTCGTCCTTCCGGCGACCTCTCACATCGCGATGCTCGGCAGCCGTGCAGGTCCTCGAGCCGATGATCACCGATTTCTTGGACGATGTGCCTCCAGCCAATCCGTCGCTCTGGTGATCTGACGCCATCGTCAGCTCTTCTTCGGTGCCGCTCGACGCTTCGCCGTGGGCCGGCGACGACGAGTGGTCGTCCGTTCCGTCTCCGCTCCGGACCAGAACAGGGCGAGGCTCGTTCTCAGCTGCTCGTCGAGTGATGTGCTTGCGTCTTGATCGGCGATCCATCCGCAGAGGGCGGTGAGGATGCAGGCGAGGTAGTGCTCGGTGAGGCGCCGCGGTGACACGTCGGACCGCACATCGCCCTTCGTCTGACCCGAGGCGAACAGCTGAGCGAGGAGTTGGCGGCCCTCACTGTCGCCTTCGCCGCCGGCGAGTGACATCCGGGTGTGGGTTGCCACGAGCGCGGCGAGCTCGCGGTCACCGTTGAACTTGCTGGCGAACTCCTGGGCGACGAGATCGGCGCGCTCCCGGACTGTGCGGTCGGTGTCGTCGAGCTCAGCACGAAGCACGTCGAGGGATCGTTCGATGAGCTCCTGGGCAGCCGCATCGAGTACGGCCTGCTTCGTCGGGAAGTAGTTGAAGAAGGTCGCCTCACTGATGCGCAGCTGCCGTATGACGTCCTGCACGCGCGCCCGGTTGAACCCGAGCGTACGGAACAGCGCCACCGTCGTCTCGATGATCGCGGCGCGCATCGCCGCCTTCTTCTCGTCGCGTAAACCCATCCGACCCCCAGAACGTGACCGGAATCATAGAGGAACTCCATGGTTCTGGCTAGAGGGCCACTAATCTTGGAGTTGCACCAATGTTGGTGTTCAAGGAGGACGGACCAGATGAACCGACAGGAAGCACTCCACTGGCTGCATCAGCAGCTGGCATGGGAGCGGCGACTCGCTGAGCTTCGTTGGATCCATGCCGTGAAGTCCGCACGCGTGCAGGACGAGGACGAACGCGCTGGCCGCCTGACCGCCGGCCTCAACGACCTCGCCAGAGCGGCGCTCGCTGTTCGGCTGCGGCACGTGCTCCCTCGGTAGCGTCGTCGGTGTCGGCGGCGACCTTGCGCATCGTCTCCGCAAACCGCACCGACTCCAACGGAGGGAGGCGCCGGGACCGTGTGGCGATCTCCTTCATGGCTCGCTGCGCGAGCGGGGCGCCCGCGGTCAGCCGGGCCGCAAGTCGGCGTGCCTCTGCCATCAGCTCGTCGTGGGGCACGACCCAACCGGCCAGGCCGATGTCCCGAGCCCGGTGTGCGTCGATGCGGTCACCGGTGAGCAAGAGCTCCATCGCGTACTGCCAGCCGATTCGATCCGGCAGGCGTAGCGCGCCCACCGCAGCTGGGACACCGAGACGCACCTCCGGATAGCCGAACTCTGCGCGCTCGCTGGCGATGACGAAGTCACACCACATGACCAAGGTCAGTCCGTAGCCCAAGCAGTAGCCGTTGACCGCCGCGATGACGGGTTTGAAGATCTCCCAGCCGCTCTCGAACGAGTTCAGGGTGGGCTTCTCCCAGAACGTGCCGGCGAACTGGCCGGTCGCGCCGGCACCATCCTTGAGGTCCGCACCGACGCAGAACGCCCGGCCCTGGCCGGTGACGATCGCCACCCATGCATCCTGTTCGTCGCGGAACCGCGCGAACGCGGCGTTCAAGTCCTGCCGCAGTTCGGCGTTGATCGCGTTGAGCGCCTCGGCGCGGTTGTAGGTGATGGTGGCAACGTGCGCATCGAGCTCGTAGGTGACGGTGTCAGCCATGGTCACGAGCCTGGCATTGCTGTGAGCCATCGACCATGTCTCCTGGGGAGGCGACGTGCAAATGTGTTCGCTTCGAGGTACCGAGAGGGAGGTCAGGAATGGGCAACACCGACGTAGTGCGCGGCGCGTATGCGGCGTTCGAGGTTGGCGACGTGCCGGCAGTTCTGGGCGTGCTTGCCGAGGACGTTGAGTGGGTCGAGTCGGACGGATTTCCGACGTCGGGCACGTATCGAGGACACGACGCGGTCGTTCAGGGCGTCTTCATGCCGCTCGTGCAGGACTACGAGGGGTTCACGGTGAAGCCTGAGGCGTTCGTCGGCGAGGGCGACTCGGTGGTGGGCGTGGGCTGGTACGAGGGCCGCTACAAGGCGACCGGGAAGGTCGCCCGCGCTCGCTTCGCCCATGTCTGGACGATCCGTGATGGCAAGGTCAGTCGGTTCGAGCAGATCGTCGACAGCGCCACGTGGAACGAGGCGCTGAGCTGAGCTCATTGCTCACGGGTTACGTCGTGAGGACCTCGACGTAACCCTCTGCTCCGTGCACGCGGATGCGCTGGCCGTCCTTGATCAGCCGCGTCGCATCTTGCACACCGACGACCGCTGGCAAGCCGTACTCCCGGGCGATCACCGCGCCGTGGGTCATCAGGCCCCCGACCTCGGTCACCAGGCCGCTGACGGTGACGAAGAGGGGTGACCAGCTGGGGTCCGTGAACGCCGTGACAAGGATGTCGCCCGGTTCGAGCTCTGCCTGACCCATCTGCAGGATCACGCGGGCGCGCCCTTCGACGATGCCAGCGGAAACCGGCAGACCGACGAGCGCGCCGGTCGGCACGTTGTCGCGCCGGTACGCGCCGTTGATGACCTCGCCGTCCGATGTGAGCACCCGGGGTGGCGTGAGCGCCTGATACGACCTGAACGCTTCTTTGCGCTGGCGAATGAGGTCGTCATCGACCTGCTTCGTGCGCACGACGTCGTGGAACTCCTGGAATGTCAGGTAGAAGCTGTCTTCCGCGTCCCGCAGCACGGCGGCCTCGACCAGGCGCTCGGCCTCACGGAGCAACGCCACCTTGTAGACGAAGTATCGGCTGATCATGCCGTACTTCGGATACTCCCGGTAGCCGATGAAGGTCCGCACACGGTGGATCATCCGCTTGGTCTCGTCGGCCTTCTGGTCTCCCTCCGGCAGAGATCGCAGGCGCTCCAGGACCTCCCGTTCCTTCTGTGACGCTTCTTGTCGGCCCAGCTCGAAGCGCCGCCCGGCGGCGCCTGCTGTGAAGTTCTTGATGTTCCCGAGGAGCACCGGCACGAGCATGGAGGGACGTTCACTCCAGCGCGGTCTGGTGATGTCGATCTCGCCGACGCACCGCATGCCGTAGGTATCGAGCCAGGCCTCGATGGCGTCTCGGGCCTCGCGCCCGCCCGGAATCTTGGTCATCTCCTCCAGGAAGTCGTCGTTCTCGACGTGCTGGAGGAAGGCCACCACGTCTGGGTGTGGGCGGATCGCGTCCGCCACGTCGAGCAGCGCCAGGCCCATCTCCGACGTGACGTTGTTGGGGGCGGACTGGGTCAGCGTGTCGGCGGCGTTCGTCTCGCCCAGCCACGCCTGCAGGTGATCGTTCAGCCACCAGGTGGCCTCCATCCCGGCCATGATGACCGGGAAGGTTGGCGGATCGAAGAGCACGCGCTTCAGCTCGTCGAGGTCGGCGAGGATGAAGTCGAACACCATCGATCCGGACTTGGTCTGGATGTCGCGCCTCAACGCGGCGATGGAGGTCTCGTTGCGCTCGATGAGGTCGGCGACGATCGCCGGATCCGTCTCGATCGGAACTGGTGGGCCACCGATCGGCGGCGGACCTGGACCGTCATCAGGAAGCGCCGGGAGGAAGTCGCCCCGCTCGACGATGGTTTGCAGGGCGTCCCCGATCAACGGATCGGATCTTCCGATCATCTCCATGAGCGGGACGCGGCTTGCTGAGGAAGCCAGCCGGCTGGTGACGTCGACGAACAGCCGCCCGCCCGCGATGTACATCGGCGCGGCCACCGTCAACTGCCACATGGAGAGCCCCAAGGGCTTCAGGGGGTCGGTCATCATCTGCTGATGACCGACGGAGATGTAGACGTGGTTCTGTCCGTCGTCGACGTCGGGAATGGGAAACAGCGTGGTGATCGGCCGGGTCTGGACGATCTGGAAGCCATCGTCGACCAGGCACCATTCGATGTCCTGGGGGTGGTCGTAGTGGGCCTCGATCCGCCGGCCGAGCTGCGCGAGCCGCACGACTTGGCCGTCCGTCAGGGTCGGCTGCTCCTGATGCCCCTGCTCGATCGCCTGCTCGTGCGTCCCGCCCGTCGGTGAGGCGTGGACCGCGAGCTGCTTGGCGGCGATCTCCTTGGCGACGATCGCGCCCTCGCGCACCCTGAAGACGTCCGCATTCACGCGACCGGAGACGAGTGCCTCGCCGAGGCCGAAGGTCGCCTCCACGACGACGATCTTTCGGTTCGACGTGACGGGATCGGCCGTGAACATCACGCCGGCCGCATCGGGGAAGACCATCTGCTGCACGATCACGGCCATGCGGACCTTGCGGTGGTCGACGCCGTTGCGCAGGCGATAGGTGACGGCGCGCTCGCTGTACAGCGAGGCCCAGCACCGGCTCACGTGCTCGAGGATCCCCTTCGGCCCGTTGACGTTCAGGTAGGTGTCCTGCTGGCCGGCGAACGACGCGGTGGGCAAATCCTCCGCCGTCGCGCTCGACCGGACGGCGTAGGCCGAGTGCTCGCCGAGCGCGACAAGGGCACGCTTGATCGCATCCGCAAGATCATCAGGGAGGACGATCCGTTCGACGGTCCGGCGAGCCTCGGCGCTGAGCGTGCGGATCGCCTCATGGTCATCCGCGTTCACGCGCGACAGCTGATCGAGCCGATCGCCGATCGACGGCGCGTCCGCCAGCACCCGTTGGAAGGCGTCCGTCGTCAGGCAGAACCCAGCGGGCACCCGAACGCCCTCGATCCGCGCCAGCTCTCCCAGGTTCGCGGCCTTGCCGCCAACCAGCGCGATCTGCGTTGCGTCGACCTCTTGGAGCTCCAGCACGTAGCGCTCGGTCATCGCAACACCTCCGGTAGGCCGCTCGGCGCACCATCCAAAGCACGCGGAAGGTCCTTGCTTCAAGCCCCCCACCGCGCGGTACGTTGAGGGTGGCGGGAAGCGGCGGGGAGCGCGATTCGGACCTTTCCGGAATCACCGCAGGTGATCAGCCCCTCAGGGATGTTCTGGATGCCCGTGTCTGCAGCCGGATAGAGTACCTGCGTGATTGCGCAAATAGGAAGCGATGTCGAGGAGCCGGCAGGAGTCGAGTTCCAGGTCGCTGCTGGAGTGCTGAAGCTCCTCGCCGATGCGACACGGCTCAAGATCGTGTGGGCGCTGCTCCATGGTGAGCACTCCGTCAACGAGCTCGCCGACCACGTCGGCGCTCGCCCGCCTGCCGTTTCCCAACATCTCGCCAAACTGCGCGCCGCCGACCTCGTCAGAACGCGGCGCGACGGGAATCGGATCTACTACGCCGCCCGCAACGAACACATCGAGCACCTCGCCACCGAAGCGCTGCTGCAAGCCGACCATCTCGTCACCGGTGGGCGTCACCACCGGACTGACGCCAAGACCGCATGACCGGCCACGACGCCGACCACGGCCTACCTCACGCGCCACACCGTCACCAGCACGGGGGCGATGTGCACGCTCATCCTGCGGGGTTGCGGAGCGTGCTGGGTGAGATCCTCCGCCCGCACGGTCACGACGCTGCTGATTCGATCGACGTGGCGCTGGAGAGCGATCGACGTGGGATTCGTGCGGTCAAGCTCTCGTTCGCCGCGTTGATGGTGACCGCGGTCGCGCAACTGATGATCGTCGTGGTCACTGGTTCAGTCGCACTGCTCGCTGACACGATCCACAACTTCTCGGATGCGCTGACCGCGATCCCCTTGTTCATCGCGTTCCGTCTCGGCCGCCGCGACGCCAACCGGCGCTACACCTACGGGTACCGCCGGGCTGAGGACCTCGCCGGACTCTTCGTGCTGGCGATGATCGCAACCTCCGCCGTCGTCGCTGGCTGGCAAGCCATCAACCGGCTGATCCACCCCCGCCCGCTCGAGCATCTCGCTGTGCTGTGCGCCGCCGGACTGGTCGGCTTCATCGGCAACGAGCTCGTCGCCCTCTACCGGATCCGCGAGGGTCGCGCCATCGGATCCGCCGCGCTCGTCGCCGACGGCCATCACGCCCGCACCGATGGGTTCACCTCACTCGCCGTCGCGCTCGGCGCCGTCGGCGTGTGGGCCGGTTTCGAGCGAGCCGACCCGATCATCGGGTTCGCCATCTCGATCGCCATCTTCGCCGTCCTGCTCGGCGCCGGCCGGCAGATCTACTACCGGCTGATGGACGCCGTCGATCCTTCGATCGTCGACAGCATTCGCTACGAAGCCGCGCGCACACCCGGGGTTCGAGCAGTGTCCGCCACGAAGGTGCGGTGGCTCGGTCACCGCCTCGTCGCCGACATCACGATCGACGTCGATCCGACCAACACCGTCGAGCAAGGGCACGGAGTCGCCACGGCCACGCACCGGCGGCTGAGGGGCCAGGTCGCCCACGTCGACGACGTCAACGTCCACGTCCACCCGTATCGGACCGCATGAGTCGACGCCAGTACCAACTGCCACCTAGCCGGCGTCGGCACACACCGCGGTCATCTCCGCGAAGTACTCCGCCAGCGGAGGAAGACCGGCTTCGGCGCGGCGCTCGTCGACCGTCGCCGCATCGGCGAGCGGTGCCGCCGTGACCGGTGTGCGGTCCTCGCCACAGCCCACCTGTGTTCCGTACAGCTGGGGCTGACCGGTCGCGACCGCAACGCGGTCCTCGAGGTACGCCAAGTCTCCTGCGCTCGCTTGCCCGCTCTCGGCAGCGACGCGCAGCAGCTCGAGGGCCCGTTGCTGCAGCTCGAGGTCGAGGTCGGCATGTTGTGCGATCACCCACGCGGCCGTCGATCCGTCCTCGCCGACGAGGTCGTGTGACGGCCAACCGTGCTCGTCGAGGATCTCGGCGAGTCGTTCGGTGCGCGCCGTGTAGTTGTTCGTCGACACCTGGCCGGTCTGTTCCGCTTGGTCCTCGGCCATCATCTCGAGCAGTTCACGGCGCAACTCCGGGTCGAGGATCGTCGACTCCGTCGGCAGCACAGTGGTGCCAACGGCACGTCCCTCCGCGCTCGACACGGTCTGCGGCGCCACCGTGGTGGGCACTGGACCGTCCTCGCCGGCCTGCCCGTCGTCGTCGCCGGCGCACGCCACCAACGCCGCCGCGACGACCACACCGATCCCTGCGCGCCGCACAGTGATCATGATGGCCTCGTTCGCTAGAGCGTTGCGGTCGACGGCAGTCTTGAGCACGTGATCGTCACGAACCTGCGGAGCGCCTGATGGGCATCTGGGCCAGCCACGTCGCACCCCGCATCCTCAACAAGGCGTGTGCTCGCACCGACCTGATCGAGTTGCGCCGCCGGGTGCTCTCGGGCGTCCATGGCGACGTGCTGGACATCGGGTTCGGGTCGGGCCACAACGTCGGCCTCTATCCCGCCGGTGTCGAACGGGTCATGGCGGTCGAGCCGTCGATGCTGGCGCGTCGCCTGGCCGCCGAGCGCATCGCCGCCGGCTCCATTCGGGTCGAGTTCATCGAACTCGACGATGAGCGATTGGTGCTGCCCGACAACTGTGTGGATGTCGCGGTGACGACGTTCACGCTCTGCTCGATCCCTGACGTTGTCGGCGTGCTACGCGAGGTCGCTCGAGTCCTGCGCGCCGGCGGCGAACTGCGCTTCGTCGAGCACGGCTTGTCACCCGATCACCAGGTCTCCGTTTGGCAACACCGACTCACGCCGCTCCAGAAGCGCGTCTTCGGCGGTTGCCACTTCGACCGGCCGATTGGCGACATCATCGAGGCAGCCGGCTTCGAGCTCGTCGAGCTGACCAACTTCTACCTCCCCGGCCCGAAGCCGCCCAGCTACATGTACGAGGGATCGGCGCGACCGACCTGAACGGGCCGCGTCGGGGCGACAATGCGCATTCCGTCTGCGCGATCATGGGCCGCGGTGCGAGGAGGACGGGTCCGCACACCGGCGCTGCTCGCCACCGCTGCCCTCGCGCTCGCGGCATGCGGAAGCGGCGACGGCGGCACAGCGCGGCCAACAGGGCCGACGTCGACGGTGCCGACGTCGACAGTCGGCTTGGACGAGGCGACACGAGCGCGCCTGCAGCGTGGCTTCGAGCAGAGCTTCGCCACGGAGATCGCCGGCACGCAGACGCCGGGGGCCGTCGCGCTGGTCGAGGTGGGTGACGAGGGGTGGGTCAGCAGCCTCGGTGTCGCCGACATCTCCTCGCAGGAGCCGATGACGCCGGATCGGAAGTTTCGCATCGCCAGGTTCGATGCCGACCCGATGCTCCCATGGACGGTCGACGACACGATTGATCTCCTTCGCGAACACGATGCCGACTTCGCGCCTGGAGCCGAGGTCGCCTACAGCGATTCCAACTACGTGCTGCTCGGCAGGATCCTCGAGGAGGTCACAGGACGACCTATCAGGGAGGTCATCGAGGAGCGGGTTCTCGAGCCGCTCGGGTTGACTGAGACCGACTTCCCCGCTGACGACGAACCTGGCGTGGCGGCGCCGGCCGCAGTTCACCGGGGTGGACGTCGACTACGGCTACGGCCTCGGCGTGATGAAAATGAAGGACATGTACGGGCACGACGGCGGCATCGTCGGCTTCGGCGTCATCGCGATGCGCTATCCGGCGGAGGACGCAACGTTCGTCGTGTTGGTCAACTCGGGGAGCAACTTCGACAACGCCTCGATCGACATCTTCAACGCGCTGCTCGGGGAGCTCTTCCCCGAACAGGTCACGTTGCCAACCGGTCGCTGAAACGAATCGGGATGCGGCGTGGTTGAGCAGCGGCTCGAGGGCGGCATTGCCAACGCGGGCCAAGTCGTCCGCGTCGGTCCGCATGTGCTGCGCCCCTCGAGTGCGCATTCGGCTTCGGTTCACGCCTTTCTGCGGGCGGTGCGACGAACTGGATTCGAGGGCGCGCCTTCGCCAGTCGGCATCGACGAGGATGGGCGGGAGCGCCTCGTGTTCATCGACGGCGAGGTCCCCACATCGCCATATCCGGACTGGGCCCAAACGGACGGGGCGCTGTCATCGATCGCCAGGCTGCTACGCGGTTTGCACGATGCCGCCCGTGGGTTCGATCCTGAGGGGCTCACTTGGGACGATCGCCTCGCCGATCCAGCCGGTGGGACGCTCGTCTGCCACAACGACGTGGAACCTTCGAACGTCGTGTTCCGCGACGGCGTCGCTGTTGCACTGATCGATTTCGAGTTCGCCGCGCCTGGACGTCCCGTGTACGACCTGGCCCAGCTCGCTCGTCTGTGCGTTCCGATCGACGACGACTTCGACCAGGCCCGGCTCGGCTGGCGGCCCGCAGACCGGCCAGCACGGCTACGCCTCGTCGCCGACGCCTACGGACTCGATCGGGACGGTCGCGCCACGTTGCTCACTGCGATCGACGATGCCATCGCCCGCATCCAAGCAGCTGTCCGACGAGCCGTCGACGCCGGTGATCCGAACGCCGTGGCGTTGTGGAATCGGACCGGTGGCAGTGAGCGGTTCGACCGCCGGCGCCGCTGGTGGGCCGACCACCACGAGCAGTTCGCCGCCGCCCTGCGCTGACCAGTCGAGGCCGCTCACATCGGACGTCGTACGGTCGCGCCGCGATGGCGCTCTTTCATCTCGCAACGGTCTCGCCGACGAAGTCTGAGCTGATTGCCGACTGGGCGCCGACCCAGTCGTGGGGTCCGCCGATCGATGCTCCGATCCAGGTGATCGGCTCCTATCGCTTCGACGATCCCGACGGTCGAGTCGGCATGGAGACCCACCTCGTCACCGCCGGGGACCTGTTGTTGCATGTCCCGCTCACGTATCGCGACGAACCACTCGACGACGCCGACGACGCCTTCATCATGGAGATGCAGCACTCCGTGCTCGGCACGCGCTGGGTCTATGACGGGCTGGGCGATCCCCGGTTCGTGATCATGCTCGCCGCCGTCACGATGACCGGGCAGGGCGAAGCGCTGGGCCTGGCCGTCTACGACGGGCGGTGGTACATCGCGCCCAGCAACGTGCGCATCGAAGGTGGGGGATGGACGCAGGAACGAGTCCCGGTCGATCGCTTCGAGCTGGACACCGACGACGTCACCCGATCCGTGCTTCACAACGATCGGTTCGAGCTCACCGTCTTCCGGCGCCCAGTCCCCGGACCCCGGCCACCCATTGCCCTGACGGCCGCGTGGGACGGCCTGCCAGACCCCGTGCTGCTCGCCACGGTCGAAGAGCGCTCGAATTGATCACTGACGGCGTTTCCTCGCTGTCGGCGTCCTGCGTTCGGGCGTCGGACCGGCGACGAGCTTGAGCACGGATTCGACGAGTCGGGCCGACCAGTCCACCGTGAACCCCTCGGTGGACCAGGCGCGAGCCCAGTAGGCACCGATCAGCGCGTCGATGACCTCGGGGCTGTCCGCGCCGGTGGGCAGCTCACCGCGATCGATACCACCCTTGAGCACGGCGGCGAAGGCGACGCGCGACGGCTGGACCACGCGCTGCTGGAAGCGCTCCATCAACTCGGGATGGTCCTCTTGTTCGAGGAGCACGGCGGCGACGATCCGCAGTCCGTGTTGGTCGACCCACTGTCGTTGCATCTCGATCAGTGCGACGAGGTCCCGGACCACTGACGACGACGACGATTCGGGTAGCGGCGGCCGGAGTCGATCGATCATCGCCGCCACGAGCTCACGCTTGGAGCGGTAGCGCAGGTAGATGGTCGGCTTGGAGACACCAGCGGCGGAGGCGACCTGCTCAATGGTCATGGCCTCGTAGCCACGGCGTCCCAGCAGCTGCTCGGTCGCATCGAGGATCGCCGCGTCGTTGGCAGTGGCGCGGGGCCGCCCGAGCTGGCGCCGTCGGTCGGTCCCCCGAGGGCTCACGGCTCGCACCATACCGCCCCTGAGGGACTTACTGTACGGTTCAGTAAAGTAATGGTAAGAGAGAGTTGGAATCGAACCGCCCGGTCGAGGGAGGTCGCGGATGAACGACGAGCAGGTCAATGCGGCGATCGAGGACATCGAGCGAGCTCTGGTGGCCGATGATCCCGACTTCGCCCGTCGGGTCCAGGTCGTCCGACGCAACGACTCCATCAACTTCATCGCGGTGTTCGTCCTGCTCGCTGCCGGAGCCGTGCTGCTGACGGTGGGCCTTGCCACGCACCGATGGATCCCATGGGCGATCGGCGTCGGCATGCTGGTTCTCTCCGTGCTCGTCGACGACCGCCATCGACACCGCCGCTGAGAGCCGGACTGCGAACGCACGCCACATCTGGGTGGCGACAGTCTCAGATTCGAGACCGTGCCCACCCAGAAGACCGGCGGCGTCTCCGCCGGCACTAGACGACTGCGGGCGCGAGGCTCCGCCACTGATCGACGGGCAAGCCGCGTGGGTTGTCGGTGAGCACCTGGATGCAGACGTGATCCGCGCCCGCGTCGCGATGTTCCTGGAGTCGAGCAGCGATGGTCGTGTCGTCCCCCCAGACGACCAGGCTGTCGACGAGCCGGTCGCTTCCGCCGTCGGTGAGGTCATCGTCGGTGAAGCCCTGACGCTTCCAGTTGTTCGAGTAGTTGGGGAGCTCGAGGTACGTCTTCAGGTGCAGTCGGGCGATCTCACGCGCCTGTGCTCGCGTCGGTCTCCAAGACGACGCCCTGCTCGCAGGCGACGAGGCGATCTGGGCCCACGCCGGCACGAGCGTTGCGTGTCAGGTCAGGTGTGACCAGGTACGGATGCGTGCCGCCCGTGCGCGCGCGGGCGAGCTCGAGCATCCTCGGTCCGAGGGCAGCGATCACCCGATCGGTCTCCGCGAGCGGTGTCGGAGCGGCGTCGAGACCGTCGAGGTAGCCGGCCATCACGTCGACGGGTCGCTGGTAGGTCCCCGGCTCGTTGACGTGGTCGATCAGCCGCTGATGGCTGACACCCAGGCCGAACAGCAGGCGGGGCCCGTGCTCGGCCGTCAGCCGAGCGTGCTCGGCGGCCGTCTCCTGCGCCGTGTGCATCCAGACGTTGAGGATGCCGGTGGCGACCGTCGCCGTCGTGGTCGCCCCCAACAGATTCTCGAGAGGTGCGAAGAGGTCGCCGCCGACGTCGGGCACCCACAGCGCCGAATAGCCCAGCGACTCCAGCTCCGCGGCCAAGGTCGCCGCCTCGGCGGCATCGCCGTAGCGGAGCATGCTGCTCCAGATTCCCGTGCCGGACAGTCGGGTCGTCATGGTCGCAGCCTGTCATGGGTATCTGGGCGCCATCTCTGCCAGCGGCGTTTCTGGGCGTCATTCCTGCCAGCACCTGTCAGGAACGGCGCCCAGATCCGCCCCGATCAGCGTGGCTCGCAGGGATCGTCGAGCTGGAAGACGTCGGTCTCGTCCAGGAACAGCTCGACGACACCCGGCTTGGCGTCGCGCAAGACGATCCAGTCGTCGGGTGTCCCCTCGATGCACAGCGCCGGCTCCGACGCCCAGTACGCCGACGTGTGCACACGGACGACCACGTCGCCCTCATCGAGCACGCGCACCCGCAGCACCTCGGTTCCCACGTGGATCAGTTCGGCCGGGCCGTCGACGAGGCCAGGGGAGTCGACGACCTCCCACACCTGCCAGTTGGTGCTGTGGAACACCGGGATCAGGAAGGGCTGGTCGCGCTCGAGCAACGCAGCTTCCGCCTCGCCGGAGTAGTCGAGCTGCGCGTCGGGCAGCGCGACGTAGCGCACTCCAGACTGGAGCAGCCAGGCGCGGTAGTCGTCAGCTGTGAGCGCCGGCTCGTACAACACGGGGTTGAATCGCCGATCGAGTTGGCGTTCCCATCCGCGAGCGAGCGGTAGGTCGGCGGCGACGTAGGCCGCCTCCCAGTGGCGGAACGTGGGAACGATCTCGATCCGTTCGGTATCGGCATCGACGGAGTGCAGGTACCGGCGCAGCGGCGCGTAGTACTGCTCGGTCGTCGACGGGTCGGCGCCGGCGCGGGCGTCAGAGCGTCGATCGCCGGTGACCACTGCCACCACAGCAGTGGCGGAACGAGCGCGACCAGGACGAGGCGCCGGGCCGGAACGAGGGTCAGCAGCACTGGGCCGGCGGCGTACATCCCGAGCCGGACGATGTTCGACCCGAGCGGGTTCGGGACGGCGAACGTCATTGCCGCGGCCACGGCGTACACGATGGCGCTCGCCCGCACGACCTTGTGCTGCGGCGGCACGAGCGCGACGACGGTGGCGCACACCGCCACCGTCCACAGGAACGGCGGCCACTCGAAGCCGAACGTCCCGCCCTGCGGATACAGGAATGCGACGATGACCACGGGAGCGAGCGACGCAGCCGCCAGCACCACCGCACGATCGCCGACGGCGCGGCTCGACGATCGCCCACGCCGTGAAGATGACGGCGAGGAATGTGCTCGCAACCGGGCTCGCCAGTCCGGTCGCGATCGCAGCGGCACCCGCCGAGAGTCGCCGCCGGACAAGGGCGGCGAGGACGGCGAGCAGACCGAACGTCATGCCGAGCGCGAATGGCAGACGGCCGATGGCGACGTTCGTCAGCGTCCCAGCGGCGAACCACAGCGATGCCCACACGTTGCGCCGGCCGGTCGCGATGACGATCAGGCGGTCGAGGACAAACGCCGAGAGGGCGGCGCTGGCCACTGCCACCGTCCAGATCCCGACGAGCGCGCTGAGCACCGCGAACGCAAAGCCGTACGCCGCCGTGTGGTGACCGCCGTACCAGAAGTTGTTCCACACCTCGAACCCGTCGCGCTCGACGAGGTGCATCCGCAGGAGGTGGGCAGGGAGGTCGGAGCCGCGCCAACCCACAGCGACGGCGAGGATCGCCAGCCCACCCGCGACGGCGGCCGGGAACAGCGATGGCGCCAGCATGCCGACATCGGCGTCCCGTCGTGGACGAGGGTCGATCCGCTCCGCCGCACGTCGCTCACCCCCAGCCTTCAGCGCACCTGGCACCACGCCTCCACGATGGGCGTGCGGGCATCCCTGAGGGAACGGGCCGGTGTCCCGACCAGCGCCCGGGCCAGGCTCAGGACGAAGGGGCAGGGTCGGCGTCGTCGCCGAGCCCGAGGAGCATGGCTCGCAGCAGCTCGGCGAGCTCGGCCTGCTGGCGCGATGTCAGCGACGACAGGATCTCGCGTTCGGTCAGCAGGTGCCCGCCGACCACCTCGTCGACGAGATCGAGACCCCGCGGGGTGAGGCGCACGACGACCTTGCGGCGGTCATCGGTCCGCGTGCGCTCGACGAGCCCGCGCTGCTTCCAGCCGATCGATCCGGTTCGTGATGGCGCCCGTCGTCACCATCGACTGCCCGACGAGCTCGCCGGCGGTGAGCTCGTAGGGCGCGCCGTTCCTGCGCAGCGTGGCGAGGACGTCGTACATCCACGCTTCGATGCCGAACCGGGCGAAGTTCTCGGCGAGGCGCCGGTCGATCAGTCGCGACAAGCCGGGACACACGCCCGATCACACCGATCGGAGAACTGTCGATGTCCGGGCGTACCGCGTTCCACTGGCCAACGATGCGGTCGACTGCGTCCTGGCGTCGTCCTGCCACGCCACGAACCGTAGCCGAAGAGGTTGACCGTTCAGTATCTCAATATTAAGATAATCAACGTGGAGGGTTCGAGCGGCGTAGGTGTGGGCACGGCGGTGGCGACGTTGCTGGCTCCCATCACGTGGGGCACGACGTACCTCACCGTGACCCAGCTGCTGCCCGACGGACGACCGTTGCTAGTCAGCGCGATGCGGGTCCTGCCCGCCGGTGTGGTCCTGATCATCGCCAGCGTGTTCGGGCTCCGGTGGAGGCCGCGAGGAGCCGAGTGGGGGCGCACTGCGCTCCTCGCCGTGTTCAACTTCGGCTTGTTCTTCCCGCTGCTGGCGGTCGCCGTGTACCGGCTGCCAGGTGGCGTCGCCGCCGCCGCCGGCGGGCTGCAGCCGCTCCTCGTCGCGGCGATCTCGTGGATGGTCGCCAGGCGCCGGCCGCGACCGCTCGAGCTGGCGGTCGGATCCGTCGCCGCGCTGGGGGTGGCGCTGGTCGTGATCCGTCCCGGCGCCGGATTCGATGCCGTCGGACTGCTCGCCGCCGTCGGCGCCAACGTGTCGTTCGCGACGGGTGTCGTGCTCACCAAGCGGTTCCCGACACCGGTCAGCCGGCTGGCCGCGACCGGTTGGCAGCTGCTGCTCGGCGGCGCGATGCTCGTCCCGCTGACGCTGATCCTCGAGGGTGCGCCTCCGTCGATGTCCGGACGCAACGTCGCCGGCTTCGCCTATCTCAGCTTGGTGGGCACCGCGCTGGCGTTCGTCGTCTGGTTCAGCGGCATCCGCCGACTCCCGACGGCAGCGCCCCCGCTGCTCGGCCTCGCCGCACCCGATCACCGGCGCGATCCTCGGCTGGGTGGTGCTCGGCCAGTCGCTGGCACCGATTCAGCTGACAGGATTCGTGATCACGCTGGCGGCCATCGCCTACGGCGCCCGGCTCACCGCGATGAGCGGTGAGCGGTCATCGGCCGCACATCGCTCATCGCGCCGTCGGGCCGGCCGAGCGATGCGCCCGATCACCGAGCCTCAGCACGTGGAGACCCGCGCCGCCTGAGTTGCTTCTCGAACCAGTGGTCGGCGTAGGGCTCGTCGTTGAACGGTTCGACCTCGCGGTAGCCAGCTGACCGGTATAGCGCGATCGCTTCGACGAGCGTTCTGTTCGTCTCGAGCTGGACGGTGCGGGCGCCGTGTTCGGCGGCGTGCCGCTCGAGCTCCGTCAGCAACCGTCGCCCGACGCCGAGTCCACGTGTCGTGGGGGCGACCCACATGCGCTTCAGCTCCGCAGGTCGGCGTCCGTGGAACTTCAGGGCTCCGCAGCCCATCGGCTCACCGCGCAGCGTGGCGACGAGGAACAGGCCCACCGGCAGGCGCATCTCGACTGGGTCGGCAGGCAGGCTGCCAGCGGGATCGAATCCGGTCTCGAAACGGCCGTCGAGCTCGGCGAAGTAGCGGCGCAGGCACAGCCGGGCGACGTCGTCGTCGGGGTCGACGACGATGATCTCGACAAGCGATGCGGTGAGCAACCGTTCGACCTCAGCCATCGCGTCGACGAGCCGAGCTCGCTGCGTGTCGCTGAGCGGCTCGAGCATCGAGCGGGCGAGCTCGTCGCTGCGGTGGTCCAGAAGGTGTCGTTCGGCGCGGCCCTTGGCCGTCAGGCGGGCGGTGCGGACCCGCCGATCACGGTCGGCAGCGCCGACGGTGACGAGGCCGTCGTTCTCCAACGATCGCAGGAGCCGGCTCAGGTAGCCCGAGTCGAGCCCCAACCGGGTGCGCAGCTCGCGCAACTCGCAGCCGTCTTCGCCGATCTCCCACAGCAGCCGCGCTTCACCGAGCGAGCGGTCTCGCGACAGGTAGTGATCACTCAGCGCTCCGACGCGCTGCGTGACGGCCCGATTGAACGACCGGACGATCTGCAGCTGAGCTTGACGATATCTCTGATCGTAGTCAGAGATTTGAGCATGGCTCAGCTCCTCGTGACGAGCGACTCCAGCATCGAGAGCCGACGGGCTGCCCGACTCCACAGCTCATCTCGGCGATGGTCAGGGAGGCCGGCTTCATGGAGCACGTCGAACTTGTCGCAGATGTCGGCGCGCTTGATCCGCAGCGCAAGCGGATCGGCGGCGCAGCGGGCGAAGTAGTCGGCCTCCTGCTCGTCGGTCCGTTCGGTCAGCGCGTCGATCAGCTCGATGAGTCGGTCGTCAGCCCCGGCGTGGCGAAGGTCGGCCCACGTGATCGAGCCCTGTTCCACACTGTCGTGGAGCAGCGCCGCAGGTACTGCGTAGGCGTCCGGGTCTTCCCGCATCTGCGCAGCGACGCGCCGGACATGATCGATGAACGGCAGGCCCGCCTTGTTGCGGTCGTCGCCGTGCGCTCGCTGCGCGAGCAGATCGGCCTCGACCGCAGTGATCATCGCGCTCCTCCCAACCCCGGCAACGTACCTCGGCTGGGGGACAGGTGCGCCCTCGGCGCCGCATCCGCCGGCTAGCCGAACGTGAAGACGAAGGCCTCGACGCCGGCGTCGAGGAACTCCACATCGCACCGCCGATCGCCGATCGGTGGTGGCTGGCGGATCAACTGGTACATCCGCTGGTACTCGGCCGTGCCGTTGCCGTCCTGGTCGACGTCGATGCCGTGGGCCGGTCCGGGTTGGCGGCCGTCGAGGCGGACCTGGAATCGAACCGGTGGCTGCCCGCGGCGCGGGCCCATCACGAGGTGCAGATCACGGGCGTGGAACTGGAACGAGACCGTGCCGCCGGCCTCGCCCAGAATCGCCGGGACGTGACCGACTCGCCATTGGCCGGACAACGCCCATTCGTTGCGGCGCAGTGCCGCCGGCGCCGCGTAGCCGTGAGCCTCGTCCGGCACGAAGTCGCCGGGTGAGGCGAAACCAACGGCTCGCCCGTAGCCGAGGTAGGTCTCCGGCGATCCCAGAGTGGCCCAGTCGGCCGGCGCCTCGACACCGTCCGGCTCGATGCGCACGAGGCCTTGGTCGACATCTCGGCCGGCCTCCCGCAAGAGCATCTGGAGGACCATCTCGGATCCCTCGTACTCACCTTCGCCGAAGTGGTGGTGGCGGATCCGACCTTGTGCATCGACGAAGTAGAGCGCCGGCCAATAGTGGTTGTCGAAGGCCTGCCACACGGCGTAGTCGTTGTCGACGGCGACCGGGTACCGGACATCGAGCTCCTCGATGCCGCGGCGGACGTTGTCGAGATCCCCCTCGAACTCGAACTCGGGCGTCTGCACGCCGACGGCGGCCAGTCCGTCACCGGCGTACTTCTCCGCCCAGGCCTTGACGTACGGGAGGGACCGGAGCCAGTTGATGCACGTGTACGTGCCGAAGCAGACGAGGACGACTCGGCCCTGCACGTCTGCCGGCGTCAGTGGTGCGGAGTTGAGCCAGGCCGTCGCTCCTTCGAACCCGGGCATCTCGCCTTCGACGGGGTATTCGCTGCGATGTCGATGCATCCGTGTCTCCTCTCCCTCCGCTGGGACTCGCCAGCTTCGCACCCGGGGTTGACCTTCAACGTGGGTTGAACCCTTACCGTGAAAGGGTGAGCACGTACACGATCGGCGAGGTGGCCGACCGCACCGGGTTCAGCGCCTCGTCGTTGCGCTACTACGAGGGCATCGGGCTGCTCGCGCCGGCGAGCCGTTCCGATGCCGGGTACCGGCTCTACGACGACCACACACTCGCTCAGCTGGCGTTCATCGCACGGGCCAAACAGCTCGGCTGCTCGCTCGAAGAGATCGCGGACCTGATGGCGATCTGGGACGGTGCGCGCTGCGGCCCGGTCCAGCGGCGCTTCCATGAGCTGATCACCCAGAAGCTCCGCACCGCGAAGCGCCAAGTCATCGAACTGACGGCCTTCGCCGCCCAGCTCGAGGTGGCGGCGGAACAGCTCAGCGGCGAGGCGGTCGATGGCCCGTGTGGTGACGACTGCGCATGTCTGACTGCAACGCCCGCTGCGGCGGCGATGACGTCACCGGTGCTGTTCAGTCCGCAGCCGGTCGATGTCCCGATCGCCTGCACGCTCGAACCTGGCGCGCTCGGCGGCCGGCTGGCCGAGTGGAGAACCGTCCTCGACCACGTGCGAAGCCGGGTCAGCACGGCCGACGGCGGTCTACGAATCGAGTTCGACGAGGCCGCCGACATCGGACGCCTGGCCTCGCTGGTGGCGGCAGAACAGCGGTGCTGCGCCTTCTTCTCGTTCGCGCTGACGGTCGACCACCGAGGTCTCGCGTTGGAGGTGTGCGCCCCACAGGAGGCCGCCGGCATCGTCGACGAGCTGTTCGGCCGCGCCGCCTGAAATCACCGCGCTGGCGGTCAGGGCGCGGCGCCGGTCTTGGCTCGTTTGGCGAGCCGACCGCGCTCGGTCTGGTCGAGGATGACCTTGCGCATGCGCACCGAGCGCGGCGTCACCTCGACGCATTCGTCGTCGGCGATGAACTCCAGCGCCTGCTCGAGTGACATCGTGCGAGGTGGAATCAGTTTCTCGAAGCTCTCGGCGGTCGACGAGCGGATGTTGGTGAGCTTCTTCTCCCTCGTCGGGTTGACGTCCATGTCATCGGCACGTGCGTTCTCGCCCACGACCATGCCCTCGTACACCTCGACGCCTGGTCCCACGAACAGCTGGCCGCGCTCCTGGAGCGTGAGCAGCGAGTAGCCGGTCGTCGGACCGTGACGATCGGCGACCAGCGAGCCTCGGCTGCGGGCGCGGATCGTCCCGGCCCACGGCTCGAACCGCTCGAACACGTGGTGGAGCAGCGCCGTCCCACGCGTCTCGGTGAGCAGTTCGGTGCGGAACCCGATCAGCCCCCGGGCAGGGACGAGGTAGTCGAGGCGCACCCAGCCGGTCCCGTGGTTGACGATCTGCTCCATCCGGCCCTTGCGAAGGGCGAGCAGTTGGGTCAGCACCCCCATGAACTCCTCGGGCAGGTCGACGGTGACGCGATCCACCGGCTCGTGCACCACACCGTCGATTTCCCGTGTCAGCACCTGCGGCTTGCCGACCGTCAGCTCGAAGCCCTCCCGACGCATCATCTCGACGAGCACGGCGAGCTGCAGCTCGCCGCGCCCCTGCACCTCCCAGGTGTCGGGGCGCTCGGTGGGCATCACCCGGATGCTGACGTTTCCGACAACCTCGGCGTCGAGGCGGTTCTTGACCAGCCGGGCGGTCATCGCCGTGCCGTCCAGCCCGGCCAGCGGCGAGGTGTTGATGCCGATCGTCATGGCCAGGCTCGGGTCATCGATGTGGATGACCGGCAGCGGGCGGGGATCGTCCGGGTCGGCGAGCGTCTCACCGATCGTGATGTCCGGGATGCCGGCGACTGCCACGATCTCCCCGGGACCGGCCTCGTCGGCAGGGACACGGTCCAGCGCGTCGGTGACGTACAGCTCGGCGATGCGGGCCCGCTCGATCGTGCCGTCGGTGCGACACCAGGCGACGGTGCTGCCGCGGCGCAACGAGCCGGCGCGGACGCGGCACAGCGCGAGTCGGCCAACGTAC
Organism: uncultured Acidimicrobiia bacterium; assembly: GCA_963774125.1. Classification (GTDB taxonomy): domain Bacteria; phylum Actinomycetota; class Acidimicrobiia; order Acidimicrobiales; family Ilumatobacteraceae; genus JALZMG01. Next base: position 921,741 of record CAVZDR010000003.1, on the reverse strand, counting down.
GGGGACGCGTCGAGGTTCGTGACGAGTGCCTGCAGTGGTGCGCTGGGATCAAACGTGGGCGCCGGGATGTGGGCGAGGAGCAGGTCGAACAGGGGTTGGAGCGTGGAGCCCACTGGAAGTCCCGCTCCGTCCGCCGGCCGCTCCATGTCCGCCCGCCCCTCGCGCGACTCGCAGTAGACGATGGGGAAGTCGAGCTGCTCGAGGTCTGCATCGAGGTCGAGAAACAGCTCCTCGACGTCATGGACGACCTGGGCGATGCGCGCATCGGGTCGGTCGACCTTGTTGATGACGAGGATCACCGGCAGCCGGGCCTCGAGCGTCTTGCGCAGCACGAAACGGGTCTGTGGCAACGGGCCCTCGGAGGCGTCGACGAGCAGCAGCACTCCGTCGACCATCGACAGCGCCCGTTCGACCTCACCGCCGAAATCGGCGTGCCCTGGGGTGTCGACGATGTTGATCGTCACCGCGGCGGCGCCGGTGCCGTACCTGACGGCCGTGTTCTTGGCGAGGATGGTGATGCCCTTCTCCCGCTCGAGGTCCATCGAGTCCATCACCCGTTCGGCCACGCCCTGGTTGGCCCGGAACGCGCCGGACTGCCACAGCATCTGGTCGACCAGCGTCGTCTTGCCGTGGTCGACGTGGGCGACGATGGCGACGTTGCGCAGGTCCTCGCGCGTCTTCACGTGAGGTTCCTATCAAGACGGGGGAGCCGCGCCACCCAATCGGTCAGAAGTACTCTCCCCGCCCTCCATGCGATTTCCGTCGTCCCCTGAGAACTTCACGCCGGAGTGGCTCAGCCATGAGCTCGGAGCCAGCGTTTCGGCGTTCGAGATCGAGCAGATCGGCATCGGGGTCGGGTTGCTCGGCCGGCTCTTCCGGCTCACACTGACCTCCGACGGCGGCCCGCCAACCGTCGTTGCCAAGGTGCCGACGTTGGATGCCGGCGCACGGATGTACGTCGCCGAGCCACTCCGCTTCTACGAGAAGGAGGTTCGCTTCTACCGCGAGCTGTCGGCGGACGTCCCGATCGCGACCCCGAAGGCCTTCTTCGCCGAGCACGATGCGGCGACCGGCGACTTCACGCTGCTGCTGGAGGACCTCGGCGACAGGCGAATGGAGGATCAGATCGTCGGGTGCGCGAGCGTGGACGCAACGACGGCGGTGGATGCGCTCGTCGACCTGCACTCGCACTGGTGGAACCGCGGGGACTTCCCCGAGTGGTTGCCGACGTACTCCGACCCGCCGTACCCACAGGTGATCGCCGGGATGTACAAGCAGTCCTGGCCGCGCGCGCTGGAGATCTTCGAAGGACATTTCGCAGCCGAGTACTTGGAGTTCGGAGAGCGCTTCGCCGAACTCGTCCCCTGGTTCCTCGACAACCTGGCTGGTGGCCCGCAGTCGTTCTGCCACGGCGACTTTCGCCTCGACAACCTGTTCTTCGGGACGCTGACCGAGCACGCCCCCGTCGCCGCCGTCGACTGGCAGATCTGCTTCCGCGGTCGGCCTGCCTACGACCTCGCCTACTTCATCAGCCAGAGCATCGACACCTCGCAGCGCCGCGAGTGCGAGCAGATGCTGCGCAACCGGTACCTCGAGGGACTGGCCCAGCGCGGTGCGATCTACGACGAGGCCCAGTTCCTCGAGGACTACCGGCGCACCGTCGCCTACTGCTTCATCTACGCCGTGGTGACGGCCGGGCAGATCGAGATGGCCAACGAACGTCAGCGGGAGCTCGTGCTGGGGATCGGTGATCGAGCCGTCCAGGCGATGGAGGACAACGACGCGTTGGCGGTGCTGCCGAGCTGATCGCCCAGCCGTCAGCGACGGCCGACCGTGAAGTAGGCGAGTGTGCCGATCGTGTTCATGGTCAGCACCCGCCACAGGATCCGCGGGCCGCGGAGCTGGTTGTGTGAACGCGCCGACAGGTCGCGCTGTGCCGCGGCGACGAGCACCGCCTGCACCGCGATGAGGCCGAGGATCGACCCCTTCTGGCCCATCGACATCTCACTCCACCGCTGCTTGCGAGCCACGTGGCAACGGTATCCACTCGGCACCGCTTCCTGCGCGGCCACACTTGGGGGTGTGGACGCTGCCCGCATGTCCACTGGAGGTGAGATGGCCATTGTGCTGATTGATCGGCGGACTCGGTGTCAAGGTGTGCTGGGCGTGATCAGGACGCCGACGCCATGAAGGCCGGCCGCATCGTCGCCCTCGTCTTTAGCTGCATCTTCGGAGTGATCGGGCTCTTGATGCTCATCGGCGGCATCGTCGCCGCCGTCGCCGTCGGCGTCGCTCGCGACGACGACGGGTTCTTCCGGACCGACGAGATCCACCTCGCCACCGATTCGGCGGCCATCACATCCGAGAACCTGGATTTCGGCGGCACTCCCGGCGACGCCTCCTGGCTCACCGATCGGGGCGACTTCGCCACGGTGTCATTGGACATCCAGTCGGTCGCCCCCGGCGAGGACTTGTTCGCCGGGATCGGACCGACCGCCGACGTGGAGACGTACCTTCGCTCTGTCGCCCGCGATCGTGTCGATGACTTCGACGATGACAGGTACGTGCCCGTGTTCGTCCGCGAGGAAGGCGAGGCGGAAGCAGCGCCGCCCGGTGACCAGACGTTTTGGGTAGCGCAGGTCTCGACGGCGCAGCCCGCCCAGCTGCAGTGGGACGTCGAGAGCGGCGACTGGACCATCGTCGTCATGAACGCTGACGGCAGCCGTGGCATCGATGCCGAGGTGCGGGTGGGAATCAAGCTCGAGTGGCTGCTTCCGGTCGCCATCGGCTTCATCATCGTGGGCCTGCTGCTGCTCGCCGGCGGCATCGTGGGTGCTGTCCTCTCGACTCGGACGCCACGTGCCCAGCCGCTGCCCGCGGCTGCCGGTGCTCCGGGCGCGCCGCCGCCGCCCTTCCCGTCGGCGCCGCCTCCGCCAGGTGCGCCGCCACCCCCCGCTGCCGGTGCAACGCCACCACCTCCGGAGACACCGCCGCCATCTGCTCCGGAGACGCCGCCACCACCTGCGGGGGGCCTGCCCGGGGCTCCGCCTCCGGGCACCGGCTCCCAATAGCCCGGTCATCGCCGAGCGCCGCGTGGCGCTCGGCCGCAAGCCTCGGGTATGACATGGCGGCGTGACGCTGCTCAAACCAGACATCGACCCTGCCGAAGTCGGCTTCGATCGTGCCCGCCTGGACGCGATGGATTGCCGGCTGGGCCAGTACGTCGAGGACGGGCGATTGCCGGGCTGGGCGGTCGCCGTGTCGCGTCACGGACACCTGGCTCACGTGCGGGCGTGCGGTCACCGTGATATGGAGGCCGGGCTACCGGTGGAGACCGACACCATCTTTCGCGTCTACTCGATGACCAAGCCGCTGACTGCCGTCACGGCCCTGTCGGTGTGGGAGGAGGGCGGGTTCGAGCTCAACGATCCGGTGCGCTGGTACCTGCCGGCTTTCGCCGACGTCCGCGTGTGGCGCGGCGGGTCGGCCGTGCGCCCCGTCACCGACCCTGTCTCGGAGGAGCTGCGCATCTGGCACCTCTTCACGCACACGAGCGGGCTGACGTACGGCTTCCTCCATGCTCACCCCGTTGACGCGCTGTATCGGGCCGCCGGGTTCGAATGGGGCGTGCCCGCTGGGCTCGACCTCGCAGCCGTGTGCGACGAGCTGACCCGCTTGCCACTGCTGTTTCAGCCGGGCACGGAGTGGAACTACGGGATGAGCACGGACGTCCTCGGCATGGTCGTGCAAGCAGTGACCGGCGAGCCGTTCGCTGCCGTCATGAGCAGCCGCGTGCTCGGCCCGCTGGGGATGGATCAGACGACCTGGTGCGTAGGAGACGACAGCGCGGATCGATTGGCCGCGCTGTACACGCCGGTGCCGCGAACGCGCAAGGCGACGCGCAACGACGCGATGGGCGCCGGGGCGCGACACGAGCCGACGGCCACGCTCGGTGGTGGCGGGTTGTGCAGCACGCTGGGTGACTACGTGCGGTTCGCCGCGATGCTGCGCGGGCGCGGCGAGCTCGACGGCACTCGCGTGTTGGCGCCGAGGACCGTCGACTACATGGCCAGCAACCACCTTCCGGGAAACGCCACGCTGACCGAGTTCGGGCGTCCGCTCTTCGCCGAGACGACGTTCGAGGGCGTCGGCTTCGGCCTCGGTGTCAGCGTCACGGTGGACCCAGTGCAGGCCAAGGTCCCCGGCAACATCGGCGACTTCGGCTGGGGAGGCGCGGCGAGCACGACGTTCTGGGTCGATCCTGTCCTCGACATGACCGTGGTCTTCATGACCCAGCTCTTGCCGAGCGACACCCATCCGCTGCGCAGCCAGCTGAAGCAGCTCGTGCATGCCGCTCTCGTTGATCCGGCGCGGTAGCGGCGACGTCACCTCACCTCACCTCACCTCACCTCACCTCGGGCCGCGTGCCCCCGACTAGCGTGCGGAGCCGCGGGCGAGACGGCGCGCGTTGCTTTGGGGGTCAGCAGCTGATGACGGATATGCCGAGTGGCGACCTCGGTCAGGCCTTGGCGCAACCGTTCACGCCCGGGATGGGCAACGGATTCGACTGGGAGTCGGTGCCCGACGAGGTCGCCGTCGCCGCGCCCTCGGTCCCGGGGCGCGACGTCCGGCTGACGCAATTCCTCGAGCAGTGGCGCAACGCGTCGTACAACTGCTTCTCCTCCGGGCACAAGTTCTGTCGTGAGGTGTGCCCGGTCGTGCAGGTCAGCCGCAACGAGACCTGGAGTCCGACGGCGTTCCACGCCAACGTGGTCGCCATGGAGCGCGGCCAGCTCGACGTCGAGGACATCGCCGCCGACTACGTGAACTGCACGCAGTGCGGGGCGTGCGAGCTGCGCTGCCCGAACACACTGTTCACCGGCGACTTCTACCGTTTCCGCACCCGCACCGTCGATGTCGTGAAGGCGGTCCGCGCCCTCGCTGTCGACAGCGGCATCCACCAGCCGGAGTGGCAGCGCTGGAACGCGCTGACCGACGAGCGGCTGCACGAGCCGGTCCTGGGTGAGACGCCCGTCGACCAGGCCCATGTCCGCGACTGGGCAGACGGCCTCGGGATCCCGATCGGTGGTGAGTCGATCCTCTTCGTCGACTGTGAGGCAGCGTTCTACCGAACGTCGGTCCCTCGCGCCGTCGCCCAGATCCTCCAGCTCGCCGGTTACGAGTTCGGACTGATGGCCGAGCAGCGGTGCTGCGGCGGTCCGGCCTCTGAGATGGGCTACGTCGACCAAGCCCGGCGCTTCGCCGAGCACAACCTGGCCGACTGGCGCGCCGTCGGCGCCAAGCGGGTCCTCGTGCTCGATCCGCACGACTACATCAGCTTCACCGAGGACTATCCGAAGTACTTCGGTGACGACTTCGACATCGAGGTCGTGCTCGTCGTCGAATTGTTCGCCGAGATGATCAGCGAGGGCCGGCTCACACCGAGTGTGGCGATCGAGCGCTCGATCACGTACCACGACCCGTGCCGGCTGAACAAGCGCAAGGGCATCTGGGCACAGCCGCGAGAGATCCTGCGGGCGATTCCCGGGCTGACGTTCACCGACGTCGATCGTGTGACGCAGTGGTCCTACTGCTCGGGCGGCGGCGGCGGACTGCCGATCGAGAAGCCCGAGCTCACAGCACAGATCAGCGCCCGGCGCCTGGACCTCGCCGCCGGCCTCGGCGTCGACACGCTCGTCAGTGCCTGCCCCTGGTCGGAGCGGCCGCTGAGCGCGGCGGGCGACGCCCGCGACATCGACGTCGTCGACTTGCACGAGCTGCTGGCTGAATCGCTCGGCATCGACGTCGGAGGTTCACGAGGGGTTCACCCGTGACCATCATTGCGTTCCCCGGCCACGCAGGCCGCTTCTGGTCACTCGCTCGCTTGCGCTCGCTCGCTCGCATCGTTGGCAGGTTCCAGCCGTGACCATCACAGGAGAGCGCCTCGACGAGTTGTTCGCCGCGCTGCACGGCGTGCTCCGTCCCGATCAGGTGTTGACGTCCAAGACCGATCGGTTCAACCGCGCCCGCGTGCCGGCACCGTTCCCGATCCACCGGTGGGCCGAGCGCGTGCCGGACGTCGTGACGCTGCCCGAGAGCACCGAGGACGTCGCCGCCATCGTCCGCATCGCCAATGAGCTACGAGTGCCGATCGTGCCGCGGGACGGCGGCACCGGCCTGACCGACGGCGCGGTGCCGCTGCACCACGGGATCCTCGTCGACGTCAAGCGGATGAACCAGATCCACGAGCTCGACTTGGACAACCGCACGTGCACGGTCGGGACCGGGATCAACATGCTGAAGCTCAACGAGGTGCTCGGCGAGCACGGCCTGATCTACCCCGACAACCCGGCGTCGTACCCGTGCTCGCTGGTCGGCGGACGCATCGGCACGAGCGGCTGGTCGCTGATCGGGTCGCGGTACGGACACAGCCGCGACCTCGTGCTCAGCTTCGACCACGTGCTCCCCACCGGCGAGATCATGCACGTCGGTGACGGCATCGGCCACAAGGTCTCCAAGAGCTCCAGCGGCTACCAGCTCAAGCACCTGTTCATGGGCCACCAGGGCACCCTCGGCATCGCGACGCGCGCCACGCTGAAGCTGTTCCCCAAGCCGGAAGCCGAGCTCTCGCCGTTCTTCGCTTTCCCCGACTACGACAGCGCGTACCGCTGCTGCGGCGCATTGGCGCGGGCCGGCGTGGCGACGTTCGCCGGGGCGGTGCTGTTCGACGAGTGGAAGGTCGCCTACCTGCGGCGAGACGACGAGGCGTACATCCCCCAGCCCGGCGACGTGAAGGCACTCGTCTGCACCGCGCTCTACGGGTGGGAGGACGAAGTTCGCGCCGGCGGCCGTCGGTTGATGCGGATCGCTCGCGACCACGGTGGCCGGTACCTCGGCGACGAGATCTCCGAGGGGGACTGGGCAGCACGCCACGACCGCTACGCCACGCCGCTGCATGGCCGCACCAAGGCCGGACAGGTCGTGCCGATGAGCTGGCACTGCGAGGACGCCTCGATCAACTACACGAACCTCCCAGCGGTCACGCGCGAGTGGCACGCCATCGTCGCCGAATTGCGCCGCAAGACCGACGTGTTCGACGACTGGGGGATGTTCGCCTACACGAACACGTCAACCGGCGTCGACTACCTCACCGAGATCGACGTCGGGATCTGGGAGCAGCAACTCGGCGACGAGGCGTGGAGCCTGTTCGTGCAGGCCAAGCGCGACATCGCCGCCGTCGCCCTCAAGTACAACGGCTCGATCAGTGCCTGCCACGGCTCGTGCCGCGAAGGCGAGGTCGACCTCGTTCCCCAGGAGCTGGGGCGCGGCTACGACGTGATGCTGGACATCAAGCGGGCCCTCGACCCGAACAACATCATGAACCCCGGCAAGTACGGGCTCGACCGGGCCTACGAGGGACGGTCGTGATGGCCGACAACGGGCCTGACGGGATCGGCTACCGCTACGACGAGCAGATGACGCCGCCGCCAGCCGAAGCAGGCGAGCGACGTGGCGATCACCCGCTTCGAGCACGTCTACGAGGTCGATCCGCGGCTGATGGAGCGGTGGGTGCTCCAGCAGACGTTCCCCAACTGGGACACGTTGCGGATCATGCACAGCCGGCACGACCACCTGGCGTGGATGCACCGCCACTTCGCCGAGCGGGTCGTTCCGGGCTGCCGAGATCCTTGCCGAACTCGACGATCCATCCGCTCACCGAGAGGGAGACGAACCATGAAATACAGCTACGTCATGTTGCCCGACTACCCGCTCAGCGAGTCGCTGGCCGCGATCAAGCTCGCCGACCAGCTCGGGTTCTACGGGTGCTACGCGGCCGACGAGACGTGGCACAAGGACCTCTGGCTGCTCTTCGCCGCAGCCGCCGCCGAGACGAGCAACATCCGGTTCGGGCCGAGCCTCTCGTCGGTCGTGCTGCGCGAGCCGACCTTGATCGCCCAGTCCCTGGCCACGCTCGACGAGCTGACCGGCGGTCGCGCCGAGGCCGTGCTCTCCTGCGGAAACTTCGGCCTGCTCGCCCAGTACAACATCGACTGGACGACGACCAAGCCGCTGTCACGGGTGAAAGAGGCCCACCACGTCGTGCGTACGCTGCTCGACGACGGGGCGATCACGTTCGACGGCGAGTTCTTCAAGTACAGCGGCCTGTTCACGTTCGCCCGGCCGGTGCAGGAGCATGTCCCGGTGCTGATCGGCGCGATGCGTGGCCCGAAGTCGTTCCAGGCGGCGGGTGAGCTGTCCGACGGGTGCCACCACGCGCTCAGCTACACGCGTGAGGCCTACGACTTTGCCGTCGAGAACATCCGCATCGGCGCGGAGAAGGCCGGAAAGGACGCCGACTCGCTCGACATCGCAGCGTGGGTCGTCTTCGCCACCGGCGCGGACTCGGCGAAAGCGAAGGACGCCGCCCGAGCGATGGTCGGGATCTATGCCTCGTCCATGCCCGCCGAGCAACTGGAGCGCAACGGGGTCGATCCCGTGGAGCTCAAGCCGATCATCGACGCCATCGGCGCCGGCGACCTCGCCAAGGGCATCGAGCTGACGTCTCCCGAGCTGGCCGACCGCTTGTCGGTGTCGGGCTCGCCGGCCGAGTGCGCGGCGAAGATCCGCGACGAGATCGCGCCGTCCGGCGTCAACCACATGGTCCTGGCGATCACCGACCGCAGCCTCGTCAAGGCGTTCACCGGGCATGGACATCGAGGGCGTGGCCGATGTGAACACGCAGCTCCAGCTGATCCACGATGAGGTGATCCCGGCGGTCTGACTCGTGTGCTCAGCGCCCGCTAGTTCCGCGGCAGCGTCGCCATGAACTTCTCCGCCTCAGGGTCGATCCACGCATACTCCTGGTAGTGATCGAGCAGCTGCGTCGTGTCGGCGTAGAAGAGCCGGGTCTCGCCCAAGCTGGCATCCAAGGCGATCGGGTAGTCGCCTTCCTCGTACCGTGACCTCACGGACTCCAACTCGGCAATCGAGTCGAGGCGATGGCAGAAGTGGTGGTGACGCACGGCGAATTCCTCCGGCAGCCAGGTGCGGTACAAGTCGACTTCGCCGGAGACCGGCTCGATGATCTCCAGCTGTGTCTCACCCACGTAGGCCAACCCGACGTTGATCACAGCTTGACGGCCGCCGGCGACCTCCAGCGTGAAGTCGTCGAAGATGGCGATCTCCTTGACCCCTTGCTGGGACTGGAAGAGCTCGACGGCGCGCCGGAGATCGTTGGTCACGTATGCGATCTGGAACGTGTTCTTGAACATGGCGCCGTCCTAGCACTCATCGTTCAGGCGGCAGGCTCCAGATCGACCCACAGTCCGGCCAGCCCGCGCAGGATCTGGCTGCGGAAGTAGCGGAAGTCGTTCCCCGGGGCCAGCGTGATCGAGCGGAAGCGCCGCAAGAGCTCCTCGAACACGATCCTCGTCTGCAGCCGGGCGAGCGGCGCGCCGGGGCACAGATGGATTCCGTGGCCAAACGACAGGATGGGCCGAGCAGGACGGCGGCCCTCGCCGAACCGGTCCGCATCGAACACGTCTGGCTCGTCGAACGCCGCTTCGTCGCGGTTGCCCGATCCCCACATCAGCTGGACGAACGAGCCTTCCGGCACGGCCACCCCGCCGATCTGCGTGTCGCGGGTGGCGATACGAAAGATGCCCTTGACGGGCGACTCGATGCGCAGCAGCTCCTCGATGAAGGCGGGAATTTGGTCCGGCCGTGCCCGCAGCTCCGACTGCAGCTCGGGTCGTGTCGCCAGGACGCGCACGCCGCTGGTGATCGCTTTGCCGGTCGTCTCCTGGCCTCCGCCGAGGAACAACAGGAGGAGGCCGAGCACGGCCTGATCGTCGAGCACGTCGCCGTCGCGGGTGCGGGCGGTCACGAGCGTCGAGATCATGTCATCGGCGGGTTGCGCTCGGCGGGCCGCGATGAACGTGAGGAACAGCTCGCGGATGCGCTGATACCGCTCGGACGTCGCGCTCGTGAACTCCACCTCCGGGTTGCCGATCACCTCCTCCTTCCAGTCGAGGAAGACGTCACGGCGCTCCTCGGGAATGCCGATGATGTCGGCGACGACCGTGGCCGGCAGCGGTCCGGCCAGCGCGTCGAGGATCTCGACACGTCCGCCGCCGGCGAAGCGGTCGATGAGCGAGGTGGCGATGCCGCAGATCGTGTCGGCGCGTTGCTCGACGGCGTTCGGCGTGAACCATCGGCTGACGATGCTGCGATGACGGGTGTGGAGCGGCGGGTCGACGTGCTGCAGTTGGTCCTGGACGTCGGGAACGTAGGCGTCCAGGAGCTCGAGCACGCGCCCGGGACGCTCGGCGTCGGGAGTACCGGTCCGTCGTGCGATGTCACACAGCGCAGCCGGAACCGGTCCCCGGTCTGTGCCCTTCGGACCGTACGCGGCGAGGATCGACGAGAAGTCCTTCGGGCGTCGGGCGACGTCGACGAGGTCGTCGTAGCGCGTGACCACCACGACGTTGAACCGCGGCTCGCGGAACACCGGGCACGTGCCGCGCAACGCCTGCCACGTCGGGTACGGGTCGTCCACGACGTCTTGGTCGACGGTCAGCACTCGTTCGACGTCCTCGCCGGAAGTCACGGCGTGGAGCGTAAGGGCCGTGCCGCTCCTCAACTCCGGCCGTCGACCTCGAGCGGCTTGGGCTGTGTCAGCCGCCAGTGGTTACCGAACGGGTCGCGGAACGCGGCGTCGATGCCGTAGAAGCGCTCCTCGGGCTTCTCGATGAACTCCACGCCCTTGGCCTCGAGCTCACGGTAGGTCGCCCAGCAATCGTCAGTTGCCAAGGCGCCAGGCCCGAGGTAGCCGGTGGCGACCAGCGAGCGAAGCTGCTCGGCGATGCCTTCCTCCACCGCCGGCGGCCCCGGCACGACGAGCATGATCGGCACCTCCGGCTGAGCGGGTGCGTTGACGACCAGCCAGCGGAACCCGTCCTGAACCATGTCGAGGTTGACGTCGAGGCCGAGCGTGTCGACGTAGAAGTCGCGAGCCTCGTCGAGGTCGAGGACCCAGACGCACACCAAGCCAACTCCTCTGATCATGAGCGGCGTCCTCTCTCCTTGAACTGGACGACGGCCGGAGCGAGCGCTTCGCCGGCGACGTTGTGGTCCTGGCCGGGCAGGACCTCGTGGCGCGCCCCGGGGATCGCGGCCGCGACCTGGGCGGCCGCGGTGCGGAGGAACTCGGGACTCTCCGATCCGGCAAGGACCAGCGTGGGAACGCCAATCCGGCCGTACCGCGCCGTGGGGACCGTCGAGTCGCCCAGCGCCGCGGCGTCGTACGCCAAGGTCGGAGCCAGACGCTCGCCCAGTTCCCAGTACGGCGATTGGCGCATCCCGTCGATCATGTCGTCCGGGAGACCCACGAAGCGCATGAAGTGGGCCAGGGCGTCCGCCTTCCGGCCGTCGGCGAGCGCCGCCCGCAGCCGTTCGGCGTACTCCTCGAACCGCCGTTGGCCGTCGGCATCGACGCTGAATGGCGGCTCCCACATGACGAGGCTGTCGATCGGCACCCCGCGCAGCGCCGCTTCAGCAGCGAGTGCGGCGCCTGACGAGAGCCCGACCACCGTGGCCGAGCCGCCGGCCGCGGCGAGCAGCACGTCGAGGTCCTCGACCTCACGTTCCAGCGCGAACGGCAGGGTGTCGCTGCTATCGCCGCGGCCTCGGCGGTCGTAGTTGAGCACCGTGAAGTGCGCGGCGAGCGCAGAGGCGAGGGCGGTGTCGATCGAACGGTCAACCGAAGCACCCGACACGAGGATCAGTGGCGGACCAGCACCGAGTTGATCGAAGGCGATCGTCGTGCCGTCTGCTGAAGTGACCTTCTCCATGACCGACGACCATACGAACGCGGCTTCGGTTCGGCTTCTCGAAAACTGCCCTGTTTGATGCGGCGGCGGCGCAGTCACGGGTTCAGGCGCGCGGGCGCGTCCACATCCGGACGTAGCAGCTCGGCAACCGAGCCAGCTCCTCGTGCCCGTCACGCTCTCGATATCCGGTCGGCGTGTCACCGACGAGGCGTTTGAACTGCGTGCTGAACGAGCCGAGGCTGCTGAAGCCCACGGCGAAGCAGACGTCGGTCACTGACAGGTCGTCGGCGCGGAGCAACGCCTTGGCCCGCTCCATGCGGCGGCTCATCAGGTACTGGTGTGGCGTCTCCCCGAATGCCGCCTTGAAGCTGCGGCTGAAGTAGGCCGGCGACACGGCGGCGCTGCGGGCGAGTGCCGCGACGTCGAGCGGCTCGGCGTACGCGCGGTCGATCAGATCACGCACCCTGAGCAGGTGCCTCGCCAGCGGAACGGCTGGGCGGTTCACCACCATCGATCCTGACGTATCGGTGCCATCCTTGGCCAGGAGAGTGACCAGCTGTGGCGAACGCGTACATCCTCCCGGACCAGAAGCTGACCGAGTGCGGCGCGACCGAGACGATCCTGTCGGCGGCGCTGCGCGCCGGCGTGCCGTTCGCCCACGCCTGCGGCGGGCACGCGTCCTGTTCGACGTGCCGTGTGGTCGTCGTCGAGGGCTGGAACGCCTGCGGCGAACGGACACCCAAGGAACTGGGGATCGCCGAGCGGCTTGGTTTCCCACCGGAGTTCCGGCTCGCCTGCCAGACGACGATCAGCGGCGACGTCACGCTGCGGCGCCTTGTCCTCGACGACGAGGACATCGAACATGCCGACCTCCGCCCTCGTTTCCGGCGCAGGGCGCGAGGTCCGCTGCGATGGGCGCTGGGCGACCTCATCCCGCGGCGTGGCCAGCCGCGGCCGATCGGCGTGGAGGTGCACGCAGCGGTCCTCTTCGCCGACATCCGTGGCTTCACGGGGTTCTCCGAGGCGCTGCTCCCGTATGACGTGATCCACGTCCTGCAACGCCATGCCTCCCAGGTCACCCAGGCCGTCGAACGTCACAGCGGTGTCGTGACGAGCTACATGGGCGATGGGGTGATGGCGCTGTTCCTCCCGGGACGACATCGAGCACCGGCGACGCTGCGCGCCCTACGAGCCGGCCTGCAGATGCTGGCGGCAACCGACAGGGCGCGGCCGGCGCTCGAAGAGCTCTACGGTCGATCGTTCGACATGAACGTCGGCGTGCACAGCGGTCCGGTGATCGTCGGCACGCTGTGGGGCGAGCACGCGCCGCTGACGGCCTTGGGTGACAACGTGAACGTGGCGAGCCGGATCGAGCAGGCCAACAAGGAGTGCGGTACTCGCTTCCTGATCTCCGAGGCGGCGCTCGCCGATCTCGGCGATGCGGTCGTTACCGGGCGATCGTTCACGTGCTGCCTCCCCGGCAAGGCAGGCGAGCACACGCTGATCGAGGTCCTCCGAGCCGCCGACGGCCGGTGAGGGACGTCCCGCCGGTCACGATCTGGGCGCGGACGTTCTCGAAATCGAGAACCTCCGCGCCCAGAACGGTCGTTGAGAAGGTCCGCGCCCAGTTCATGCCGGCGGATCGGATCGATGTGACCACCATCCCAGCCGTCGTGTGTCATCCGACGTAGCGGTTCGGGGCGGTCTGACACACCGTGGCATTGGTGTACGAGCGACGAGCGGTCGCACGAAGAGGGTGGGAGGGGATCGAGCCATGGCCAGACACTTCTACGACTCCGGTGGGCCAGCGAGCTCGGTGGAGGCTGCCCGCCTCGCGACGATGGCCGCCGCCGCTGACCTGGTGTCACTCACGGCGCTCGGCCGCCTCGTCGACCGTGACGGCGTCGTTGTCGCCGATGTCGGCGCTGGTGACTCCACGTCGTTGGGAGCGGCGCTGGCGGCGCGGAACCCATCGGCGACGTACCTGCCGATCGACATGCGATCGTCAGCCGTCAGCGCCCATCGGGCACGGGGTTGGGACGGTCGCGTGGGGTCGGCGACCGACCTCCCCATCGACGACGCCAGCGTGGATGCGGTCCACGCGTGGTTCGTGCTCGCGTGGTTGGACCCGACGGGCCGCCGCCGCGCCGTCGAAGAGATGCTGCGCGTGAGCCGCTGCGGTGCCCGCTTGGTGGTCATCGACTACGACTGGGCCAGCGCAGCCGGCCCCGAGGTCGTCGAGCTGTGGAAGCAGCGGCTGCTGGGGGTGCTGACCGGGTTTGGCTTCGACCCCTACTGCGGTCGTCAGCTGCCGCTCGACCTGCCCCGCCACTTGACCGCGACGGGGCTGCAGCCCGGCGACTACACCGTCAAGGACGGCCGCGCGACAAGGACCGAACCGCTGAGGGACGCCTTGGCGACGATGACCCAAACGATGGCACCCGTCGTCGAGCGCCTGGAAGCCCTCGATCTCGATGACGATGCCGACGAGCTCGCGGCGATGTTCTCCGCGATTGTCCGCTACGCCGACCAAGACCCCGACGCGCCGATCACGTTCCCAGCGGTGGTTGCCACGACCGTGGAGCTCGACATGACGGCGGCGTTGGCGACGGCGGCCAGCGCCATCGGCCGGGGACGCGCCGCCCGCCGCCGAAGGGCCACGAGCAGGCGCCTGCCTTCAGCGGGTCCGCCCGAGCTCGGGGTCCATCGACTGGAATCCGCCGATCTGATCGACCAAGCGCGACGGCTCCACGCTGCGGAGTACCTCCAACACGGCCACTGCACGGACGAGGCCATCGACTTCGACGGCTTCATCATCGATGACATCGACCCGAGTGACGTCATCGCCCGATCCGACTACCTCGGTGTCGTGGACGACGAGGGTCTCGTCACGGCGTGCCTTCGGATGATTCGCCCCACCCGGGGCGACATGACCACGCTTCCAACCGTGCGCAAACTGCTCGCCCAGCGCGGACCCCTTGGGTCCAGCCAGCTTCCGTTCCCGACCGGATCGGTGCTCTTCGAGGTCTCCGGCCTGGCCAAGTCGAGCCTCAACCGAGACCGCACGGCCATCCTTCGGCTGCTGCTGGCAACGGGCTGTGAAGCCAGTCGCTGTGGGGACGACTTCGCCGTCATGGGTGTCGTCGAGTCGACCGCCAAGTTGCTCATGACCGTCTTCGGCACCCAGGCGATTCGCCCGCTCGATCCGTCCAGCACGATCACCGTCGAAGGTGTCGGGATCAGGTCCGGCGGAGTCAGGCTCGTTCCCTGTTACTCGGAGACGGCGACGTTCGTCAACGACCTGCTCCGGCACTGTCAATCACGACCCGAACGCGAGCTCAGCCGTCTCAACCAGCCGCTCATCGAGCTCACGGCCGCCGCCTGCGCCAGCGTCACCAACGTGGCTTGACGCCCGCGTCTGCGGCTCTGTGGAAGATTTCGTGTCACATCTGACCGCCGATCCTCCTCAGAACGCATGACTCGCTGGCACACCTCGACGCATCCCTCCCTGTACGAGATCAACACCTGGCCGTGGCTGCGCGGCTTGAGCGCCACTGTCGGTCGGGACACCGATCTCGGCCGCGTTCCGGACGAGTACTGGGATGCCATCGCAGAGCGTGGCTTCGACGCGGTGTGGCTGATGGGTGTCTGGGAGCGCAGCCCGGCCGGTGTGCGCATCGCGATGGCCAACCCGGAGCTCGTCAGCAGCTTCCGTGACGCGCTCACCGACTTCGAGCCCGACGACGTCGTCGGCTCGCCGTATTGCATCCGCGACTACGTCGTCGATCCAGCCCTTGGTGGGCCGGATGGGCTCGCCGCCGCACGCGCCGCCCTCGCCGCGCGGGGACTGGGCCTGATCCTCGACTTCGTGCCGAACCACGTGGCGCCGGACCACCCGTGGACGACCAGCCATCCCGACCGGTTCATCCTCGGCACATCAGATGACCTCCGAGACACCGCGTCGTTCTTCGAGGTGGAAGGGCGGGTGCTCGCCAACGGGCGCGACCCGTACTTCCCGGCGTGGCCGGACGTCGCGCAGCTCAACGCGTTCTCGCCGACGCTGCGGGCAGCGGTCATCGACACGGTGCAGGAGATCGCCGAGCAGTGCGACGGCGTGCGCTGCGACATGGCGATGCTCGTCATGAACGAGACGTTCGCTCGGACCTGGGGTTCCCGGGCGGGGGAGCTGCCCGCCGATGACTACTGGCCGACGGTGATCCCGGCGATCCGCCAGACCCATCCCGACTTCCGCTTCATCGCCGAGGCCTACTGGGACCTCGAGTGGGCGCTGCAGCAGCAGGGCTTCGACTTCTGCTACGACAAGCGGCTCTACGACCGCCTGCTGCACGAAGGTGCCGAGCAGGTCCGGCAGCACCTGCTCGCCGACGACGCCTACCAGGACCGCCTGGTCCGATTCCTCGAGAACCATGACGAGCCACGCGCTGCTGGCGTGCTGGACCCGGCGCGCGAACAGGTCATCGCGGTCACGACGCTGACGCAGTCGGGCGCGCGGCTGGTCCACGACGGCCAGCTCGAAGGTCGGAAGGTGCGGCTGCCGGTGTTCCTCCGGCGATTCCCAATGGAGGCGACCAACACCGACCTGGTCGCGTTCTACGACGCCCTCCTGGCGGCGCTACGCGACGACACGTTCCACACCGGTACCTGGCAGCTGTGCGAGCGGTCGGGCTGGCCCGGCAACGACAGCTTCGAGCACCTCGTCGCGTGGTGCTGGGACGGAGCCTCGCGATGGCTCGTCATCGTCAACCTCAGCGCGGGGAGCGCGGTGGGTCACGTGCAGGCACCCTGGGAGGACCTGCGCGGCAAGTCGTGGCGCCTCTTCGACCCGATGCAGGACGTGGCGTTCGAGCGCTCGGGCGACGACGTCCGCGATGGCTTGTACGTCGAGCTCGGACCGTGGCGCTGGCATCTGCTCCGGCTCGAACCAGTCGACGAGCACACGGTGGAGTAGGGCATCGCCGCAGTGAAGGCCTCGACAAGATCGCCGCCCATGGCGTTAAAGACCTGTTAAGACCCCCGATCCCAACCCGGACGGTGCGGTTGGATCGCGTTCGTGCCGTCGTTGGTGAAGCGGGTCTTGATCGGTCGGCCGATTGCGACGTCGGAGGAGGGGCATCACCGGCTGGGCAAGGTCATCGCGCTCCCGGTGTTCGCCTCGGACGCCATCTCGTCGACGGCGTACGCGACCGACGAGATCGTCCTCGTGCTGTTGGCGCAGGCCGGGGTTGGGGCCGCGGCGTGGGGGTATCTGGTCCCGTTGGCGATCATCGTGGCGATCTTGCTCGTGATCGTCGTGGTGTCGTACCGCCAGACGATCTACGCCTATCCGTCGGGCGGTGGGTCGTACGTCGTGTCCCGGGAGAACCTCGGCGAGACACCGTCGTTGGTGGCTGGCGCCTCCTTGCTGACGGACTACATCCTGACGGTGGCGGTGTCCGTGGCCGGTGGCGTCTTGGCCATCCAGTCGGCGTTCGACTTCGACACCCGTTATCGGGTACCGCTGTGTCTGGTCCTGATCGCCGCGATGACGGTCGCCAACCTGCGCGGGCTCAAGGAGTCCGGTGCGTTGTTCGCGCCGCCGACCTACCTCTACGTCGTGATGCTGATGCTGCTGATCACGGTCGGCTTCTATCGCATCTTCGTCCAGGACATTCCGCCCATTCCGCTGGAGAGCCTCTCGCCCGAAGCCCAGGAGCTTGCCGCTGGCACCAGCGCACTGAGCCTCTTGCTGCTGTTGCGGGCGTTCTCGTCGGGCGCTGTCGCCCTGTCCGGTGTGGAGGCGGTGTCCAACGGCGTGCCGGCGTTCCGCAAGCCGGAGAGCCGCAACGCCTCGAGAACGATCGCGCTCATGGGCGTCATCCTCGGCACGTGCTTCCTCGGGGTCTCCGTTCTGGCTTCCCACCTGCACCCGTACCGGGGTGACGAGGATCCAACGGGCATCGCGTTGATGGCGGAGTACATCTATGGCGGCAAGAACATCCTGTTCTGGGTCACCCAGCTGGCCACGTTCGCCGTGCTCATCCTGGCCGCCAACACCGCCTACGCCGACTTTCCTCGCCTGTCGTCGATCATCGCTCGAGATGGCTACCTGCCACGTCAGCTGGCAAACCGGGGTGACCGGCTGGTGTTCTCGAACGGGATCATCTTCCTCGCCGTGTTGGCCGGTCTGCTCATCGTCGTGTTCAACGGCAGCATCTCGGCACTCATCCCGCTCTACGCATTCGGCGTGTTCACCGGGTTCACGCTGAGCCAAGCGGGGATGGTCGTGCACCACGTGCGGTTGCGCGAGCCGCGATGGCGGTCGTCGGCCGTGGTGAACGGCGTTGGGTGCATCGCCACTGGGACCGTGGCCGTCGTCGTCGTGGTCTCCAAGTTCACCGAGGGTGCGTGGATCCCGGCAGTGCTGATCCCCGCGCTGGTCTTCTTCTTCCGGCTCATCGCCCGCCACTACCGCAGGGTGCGCGCTTCCGTTGCGGTGAGCACGGACTACCGGCCGCCTCGCCGCACGCACCTGATCGTCGTGCTCGTCGGCTCGATCCACAAGGGTGTCATCGACGCCGTGCAATACGCCCGCTCGCTCGCCCCGAGCGGCTCATCGCCGTCTCGATCGTCACGGACCAAGAAGAGCACGACCAGCTCGTCAGGGAGTGGGCCGAGTACGACCTCCCAGTGCCGCTGCACACCATCGGGTCGCCGTATCGGGAGCTCACGCAACCGTTCCTCGAGTACCTCGACGAGCTCGATGCGGAGAGCCCGGACGACGTGATCACGGTCGTCATCCCGGAGTTCGTGACGCCGTGGTCGCAGCAGTGGTTGCACAACCAGTCGGCGTTGGCGATCAAGGCGCGGCTGCTGTACCGGCCGAACACCGTGGTCGACCTCGGTCCCGGTGCTCGTCGGCGATCATCCGGCCGAGTAGCACCCTTGGAGGTGTTCGCAGAACGCTAAGAGTCGGTCGGGAGCCGTTGAATTCCAGTTAAGGCGCTCGACCGGCGCGACCGCCCTGCCCTAGGGAGTGCACGGTGTCGGTTGGTTGGGTCGCGGGCGATGAGGCAGCGATTCCGTCGGTGATCGATGTTCTGCCGCGCCCGGACGGTGGCGCCAGCGGATCTCGCATCGTGGTCGTGCCCGTCGGCGCACGTGATCGACGTGCAGTGCTCGCTGCTCGCTACGCCCCGCTGATCCCTGCCGCCGAAAGGCGGGCCGTGCACGTGGCGGTCGATCCGCGTGCCGGTGAGGAGTTATACCTCGAATGGATCTACGACCCGCCGGCGGCGTTGCCGCTCGACATCGTCCCTGATACCGGCGGCATCGCGTGCTCGGTGGTCGCGATGGTGAACGAGTGTCGCGCAACGGGAGCGAGCGACGTTGTCGTGCTCGTCGGTCAGCTCACGATGCGCGCGCGCTGCGACGACGGCTGCTGCACGACTCGACGGCCATCGCGATCAGCGCGGCCGTGCAGGAGCTTCCAGGCGCCACCGCCATCCTGCTGGCGGTCGGTCGCCGCGCGTGAGCGACGTCCCTCGTTAAGGACCTGCTAATTCGCGGCGCTGACCCGTTAAGACCGTCGCAAGTTCGTTCCGCTCCGCCTTCGCGACGCCCACGATGGCCACAATGCGGCGGCACGACCGTACTGCCGCCAGAGAAGGAGATGGAGTCATGGCAGACATCGTGTTCATCGCGGTGACGCTGGCGTTCTTCGCGATCTGCGTCGCGTACGTCCGCGGCCTCGACCGGCTGGTGCGGAGCTCCGAGGAGGCCGAGGCCGCCACCGAGGTGGCGGTCGTGACCGCCGACAACGTCGATCGGCCTCGTCATCGCCGTGCTGCTCGCTCGGCTACCTGGTCGCCGCGCTGCTGTTCCCGGAGAAGTTCTGATGTCCGCCGCCAGCTGGCTGCAGTTCGTCGTCGCTCATCGCGGTGCATCCTCGTCACCGCGCGTCCCGCTCGGTCGCTACATGGCCACGGGTCTACGGCGACGACGAGAAGGCGCCCGGGCGACCGGGTCTTCGGGCCGATCGAGCGGGTCATCTACCGGATCTGCCGCGTCGACCCGAAGCGCGAGCAGCGCTGGACCGACGTACGCCTACTCGCTGCTCGGCTTCAGCATCTGTCTCGTTCCTCGCCGTCTACCTGCTTGCAGCGGCTCCAGGGTCGCTGCCGCTCAACCCGACCGACGTCGGCAGCGTCGTCCCGCACCTGTCGTTCAACACCGCGGTCAGCTTCATGACCAACACGAACTGGCAGTCCTACGGCGGCGAGGCGACGATGAGCCACCTCACCCAGATGGTCGGGCTGACGGTGCAGAACTTCGTGTCCGCCGCCGCCGGCATGGCCATCGTCGCCGCGCTGATCCGCGGCCTGGTCCGCCGGCGGGCCTCGACGATCGGCAACTTCTGGGTCGACCTGACCCGCACGCATCGTCGCGCATCCTGCTGCCGCTGTCGTTCGTGGTCGCGCTCGTGCTCGTCAGCCAGGGCGTCATCCAGAACTTCCACGGCTTCACGTCAGCGCACACGGTCGAGGGGGCACCGAGCAGCTCATCCCGGGCGGCCCGGTCGCCAGCCAGGTCGCCATCAAGCAGCTCGGCACCAACGGCGGCGGGTTCTTCAACGTGAACTCGGCCCACCCGTTCGAGAACTCGACGCCGTTCAACAACTTCGTCGAGATGTGGGCGATCCTGCGTCATCCCGTTCGCGCTTCGCCTTCACGTTCGGGCGCATGGTCAAGGACCGCCGCCAAGGCCGCGCCGTGTTCGCCATCATGTTCGTCATCTGGGTCGCGCATGTCGGTCGCGCGCCATGGCCCTCGAGGGCAACGGCAACCCGCGGCTCGACGACCTCGGCGCCGACCAGGCGGTCACCGCCGCACCAGTCCGGCGGGAACATGGAGGGCAAGGAGGTCCGCTTCGGGCCCGCGCGTCGGGCCTGTGGGCGGCGTCGACGACCGGCACGTCGAACGGCTCGGTCAACTCGATGCACGACAGCTTCACGCCGCTCGGCGGCGGCGTCGCGCTCAGCCACATGATGCTGGGCGAGGTCAGCCCCGGCGGCGTCGGCGTCGGCCTCAACGGCCTGCTGATCATGGCGATCCTCTCGGTGTTCATCGCCGGGCTGATGGTCGGGCGCACACCGGAGTACCTGGGCAAGAAGATCCAGGCGGCCGAGATGAAGATGGTCGCGCTCTACGTCCTCGCCATGCCGACCGTCGTGCTCGGCTTCACCGCCGCGTCGATGTTCGTCGGCTCGGTGATCGACACGACGATGTGGAACACCGGGCCGCACGGGCTTCAGCGAGATCCTCTACGCCTTCACGTCGGCCGGCAACAACAACGGCTCGGCCTTCGCCGGCATCACCGCCGCCACGCAGTGGATGGACACGACGCTCGGCATCGCCATGCTCGATCGGCCGCTTCTTCCTGATCATCCCGGTGCTCGCGCATCGCCGGCTCGCTCGCCCAGCAAGCGGCCGATGCCGGCGACCGCCGGGCACGTTCCCGACCCACACGCCGCTGTTCGTCGGCCTGGTCATCGGCGTCGTCGTGATCGTCGGCGGCCTCACCTTCTTCCCGCGCTGGCGCTCGGCCCCATCGTCGAGCACCTGTCGCTCTAGGAGCATCGCGATGCAGACCCAGATCCTCACTCCCGCTCGCCGAGCGGCCGCGACCGGACCCGCAAGCGAGCCGCTGTTCGAGCCGGCGATCGTGCGCCGGGCGCTCGTCGACAGCTTCCGCAAGCTCGACCCGCGGTGCAGGCCCGCAACCCGGTGATGTTCGTCGTGCTCGTCGGCAGCGTCCTCACGACGATCCTGTTCTTCCGCGACCTCGGCGACTCGACCGCGGAGGAGAACGTCTTCGCCGGGCTCGTCGCCGCGTGGCTGTGGTTCACCGTGCTGTTCGCCAACTTCGCCGAGGCGATGGCCGAAGGCCGCGGCAAGGCGCAGGCGGCGACGCTGCGCAAGACCCGGGCGGAGACGATGGCCAACCGGCGCCTCGGCCGACGGCGCGATCGAGCAGGTGCCGTCGTCGCAGCTGCGCGTCGACGACATCGTCGTCGTCGTCGGCCGGGCGAGATGATCCCGTCCGACGGCGAGATCGTCGAGGGCATCGCCTCGGTCGACGAGTCGGCGATCACCGGCGAGTCGGCACCCGTCATCCGCGAAGCCGGCGGCGACCGCTCGGCGGTCACCGGCGGCACCCGGGTGCTCTCCGATCAGATCGTCGTGCGCATCACGGCGCGACCCGGCGAGACGTTCCTCGACCGGATGATCGCGCTCGTCGAGGGCGCCGACCGGCAGAAGACGCCGAACGAGATCGCCCTCAACACCCTGCTCGCCGTGCTGACGATCATCTTCCTGCTGGCGACGGTCACGCTGCAGCCGTTCGCCATCTACGCCGACGCCGAGCAGAACGTCATCGTGCTCGTCGCGCTGCTCGTGTGCCTGATCCCGACGACGATCGGCGCGCTGCTGTCGGCCATCGGCATCGCCGGCATGGACCGGCTCGTCCAGCACAACGTGCTCGCCATGTCGGGCCGCGCCGTCGAGGCGGCGGGCGACTGCTCGACGCTGCTGCTCGACAAGACCGGCACGATCACGCTCGGCAACCGCCAGGCCGCCGAGTTCATCCCGCTCGCCGGGGTTCCGGAGCACCGAGCTGGCCGCGGCGGCGCAGCTGGCGAGCCTCGCCGACGAGACGCCCGAAGGCCGCTCGATCGTCGTCCTGGCCAAGGAGCGGTTCAACCTCCGCGAACGCGACGTCGGCCACGCCACGCTCGTGCCGTTCACCGCGCAGACCCGCATGAGCGGCCTCGACCTGCGACGGCGACGGATCCAGGTGCCGCAAGGGCGCGGCCGACTCGGTGAAGCGCTGGGTCGTCGAGCAGGGCGGGACCGTGCCCGACGGGCTCGACGCGATCGTCGAACGGCATCGCGATCGCCGGCGGCACGCCGCTGGTCGTCGCCGACGGCCCCGACGTGCTCGGCGTCATCCACCTCAAGGACATCGTCAAGGACGGCATGCGCCAGCGCTTCGACCAGCTGCGGCCGATGGGCATCCGCACGGTGATGATCACCGGCGACAACCCGCTCACCGCGCAGGCCATCGCCACCGAGGCCGGCGTCGACGACTTCCTCGCCGAGGCCACGCCCGAGGACAAGATGGACCTGATCCGCCGGGAGCAGGCCGGCGGCCGCCTCGTCGCGATGACCG
The DNA here is from genome assembly GCA_963774125.1 of uncultured Acidimicrobiia bacterium. Taxonomy (GTDB): domain Bacteria; phylum Actinomycetota; class Acidimicrobiia; order Acidimicrobiales; family Ilumatobacteraceae; genus JALZMG01. The sequence goes on along the minus strand of CAVZDR010000003.1, from coordinate 898,684 downwards.
GCGACGGCACCAACGACGCTCCCGCGCTGGCCCAGGCCGACGTCGGCGTGGCCATGAACACCGGCACGCAGGCGGCGAAAGAGGCCGGGAACATGGTCGACCTCGACTCCAACCCGACCAAGCTCATCGAGTCGTCGAGATCGGCAAGCAGCTGCTCATCACCCGCGGCGCGCTGACCACGTTCTCGATCGCCAACGACGTGGCGAAGTACTTCGCCATCATCCCCGCGATGTTCTCGGGCGTGCTGCCGGCGCTCGACCAGCTCAACGTCATGGGCCTCGACACGCCCCGCTCGGCGATCCTGTCGGCGGTCATCTTCAACGCGCTGATCATCATCGGCCTGATCCCGCTGGCGCTGCGGGGCGTGCGGTTCCGGCGCAGAGCGCCGTCACGATGCTGCGCCGCAACCTGCTGATCTACGGGCTCGGCGGGATCGTCGCCCCGTTCGTCGGCATCAAGCTCATCGACCTGCTCATCACCGCACTGGGAGTGTCGTGATGCGTCGCCAACTGCTTCCAGCCCTCGGGATGGTCATCGTCTTCACCGTCCTCACCGGGCTCGTCTACCCGTTGGTGGTCACCGGCATCGCCCAAGGCGTGTTCAAGGACAAGGCCGACGGCTCGCTCATCGAACGGGACGGGCAGGTCGTCGGCTCGAGCTTGATCGGCCAGCCGTTCGCCGGCCGAGTACTTCCATCCGCGACCGTCCGCCACGGACTACGCGCCAGGACCCGGGTACGCGTTCGGCTCGAACGAGGGCCCGCTCAGTGACCGATTCCTGTTCGGGGAGGACGACCCGGAGACTCCGCGAGGACGAATCGACGTCGACCGGCGTCGACGACCGCGTGCAGGCGTACCGCGAAGAGAACGGACTGGCCGACGACGCCGAGGTGCCCGTCGACGCCGTGACCGGATCGGGCAGCAGCCTCGACCCGCACATCTCGACGGCGAATGCCCGCATCCAGGCTGCCCGCGTGGCGCAGGCCCGCGATCTCGAAGTCGCTGTCGTGCTGGAGCTCGTCGACGACCACACCGAGGGCCGGGCGCTCGGCTTCCTGGGCGAACCTGGCGTCAACGTGCTCGAGCTCAACCTGGCGCTCGACGAGCTCTGATGGGCTGATCCTCGATGAGGCGTCTCTCCGTGCTACTTCATCACGGAGCCCGGCATCGGCTTCCGGTTCCAGCAACAGACAGACGGAGGCCGCGATGGCTGAGGTGATGCTCGTGCGCTGGCCCGAGGACGCGGAGGACGGGGCTCGGCTCGCCGATGCCGGCGTCGCGGTGTTGTACCTCGTCGATGGCGACGCCGATCCGCCGACGCCGACGACCTGCCTCGAGGATTGGGTTCGCCTCCCTGGCGACGACCGCGACGTCAGCGCCCGAGTCGCCGCACTCGAACGTCGAGCGGTCGCCCACTACGCACCGCCTCGCGTGGACGAGCACGGACTGCTCCACTATCGGGGCGACTCGATCGTGCTCGACGACGACCAGGCTCGACTCGCCGACGTGCTCGCAGGACACTTCGGAGCCGTTGTGCCCGACAGTGAGCTTGCCGAACAGCTCACCGCACAGAGCGCCTCCCTCCGCCACGAGATGACCCAGCTGCGGTCCCGGCTGCGGCCCCTCAGCCTGTCGGTGTCACGCGCCCGTCGCCAGGGCTACCAGTTGCGCGATGCCAACCGCCGTGCCGCCAGGACCGGCTCGACGTGACGTCGGCACGTCGCATCAGGATCGAGGCGGCGGCGGAGTCGACATCCACACGTTGCCGACCTGGTCGGTGATCGCGACGGCGACCATCCGCGACTCCAGGGTGGTGGGGGTCCCTGGTGTGGGGATGAGCACGAACCGACCGATCTCCTCACCGCGCACCAGGACCGGCACGTCGACGCCGTCGGGAGGCAACTCGAATCCGGCACTGTCGTCTCGCCGGCTGTAGCGCAGCACCGGTTGAGGAGCGATCGCCCCAGTACGGCCCAAGCGCGGCCGAATGGTTTCATCCGAGTACGGCTGTGACTCGAAGCGGCTGACCGTCAACGTGAGCAGCTCGCGCAGCTCATCCTGGGCCACAGCAATGACATCGGCCGGCTTTCCTCCCGAGGCCACCGCTTCGGCAACGCGGTGGATTCGACGGATCTCCGAGCCGGCTTCAGTGGCCCGATGGCGTGCCGTGCGGCCAGATGCGGCAAGCGTGCCGACGATCAGTCCGGCGATCAGCAGCAGGATGGTCGTCTCGATGTCGTCGCGGGAGTCGATCGCCAACGAGAGGTACGGTTCGGTGTGGAAAAAGTCGAACGACACCACGGCCGCTAGCGCCGTGATCACGCCAGCCGTACGGCCGCCCAACGCGGCGACTGCGACGACAACGATCATGAGCACCAGGGCCGCGTTCGTCGTGTCGAACAGCTCTCGGAACACCGCCATCACGGCGGCGACAGCCACCGCCGCCGGAACACCGACGGCGACGCCGATCGTGAATCCCCTCGGGTCCAAGGCGGACTGGCGAGCATCGGAGTCGCTCCGCATGGAACAAGCGAAGCACGAGCGGCAAGTGTCCACCGCCCCGTTCACGGATCTTTAGCGCGAACGGATCGAGTCTTGTCGGGATCTCAGCGGCTCCGTGGAAATATGCTCATCGCCCGACCGGGCCGCGAGGAGGTGACGCCCCTGATGCGTCGTGGTGACGCGTGACGACCACCGAGTCCGCCCCTTCCGCGGCGGCCCCCGATGCGGCCGTCGTGCCCGCTGCCGAGCCCGAGCGGGGACGCGCCCGTGCCGTCTTCGCCGACATCGGCGACCTGCTCCGGCGCTACTGGGCCACGGCGTTCCTTGTCGCCTGCGTGCTCATCGCAGGGCTCGTGACGGGGGCACTGTGGCGGGAGGTCGCCGACGGAAGCCCGCTGTTCGACGACGTCGCATACGGACTTCCGGCGCTGCAGGAGGGGCGCTGGTGGACGTTCCTGACGGGGATGTTCTTCGCCCCAGCGCTCATCTTGTACGTGCCGATCCTGCTGCTGCTCGTGCTCGTCGCCAGCACGTACGAACGCCGGGTCGGCCACGTGCGCACGATCGTGGTGGCGATCGGAGGGCAGTTCCTGGCCGGCCTCCTGACGGCGCTGTTCTTGTGGATCTTCCACGAAAGCGGCTGGACGTGGGCTCGCGAGCTCGGGGACGAGCTTGACCTCGGCATCTCAGCGGGCGGCTTCGCCCTCATGGGCGCGCTCAGCGCCGTGATGCAACCGATCTGGCGCAACCGCGTGCGTGTCGGCGTCGGCGCCTACCTCTTCGCCGTGATGCTCAACTCGGGCCTGCTGTGGGACATCGAGCACTGGATCGCCTTCGTCCTCGGCGTGTTCGCTGGACCGTTCCTCGCCGGCCGCGCGCCGGTGATGCCACAGGTGCGGTTCACCCGGCGCACCCAACGGGCCCTCGTGGCGCTGATCGTCGCCGTGTTCGCCATCTCCTCTCTCGTCGAGGGTGTCTTCCCCGGCAACGGCGGGCCGTTCCAGGGCCCATCCACCATCGTCGAGCAGTCGACCGGAACCTCGTTGGCGCTGATCATCGGCGCGGTCATACAGCTGGCCGCCGCCGACGGGCTGCGCCGCGGGCGCCGCCTGGCTTGGACGCTCATCGTCGTCGTGCTCGCGCTCTCGTTGTTCGCCCTGTTCAGCGACGACGCGAGCGCCGAACGCACGGCGGACTTCGTGCTCAACGGCGGGCTGCTGCTGCTCATGCTGGTCACGTTCCAGGCGTTCACCGCTCGCTCGGGCCGCAAGTCCTTCCGCCGTGCCGGACGCCGCCTGTTCTGGGTCGCGTTCGGTCTCCTCCTGTACACGGCAGTCGGCTTCTTCGTCCTCCAAGACGAGTTCGTGCCCACCGCCAGACCGATCGACATGCTGTCGGAGTTCTTCAGCCGGCTGGTGTTCACCACGAGCGGCAACATCGAGCCGGTCACCTCGACGGCCGAGTGGTTCGTCAACTCCATCGGTGTGGTGTGGCTGACCGCCATCCTGATCACGCTCGTCGGGTTGATCTACTCGAGTCGCCGCGCCCGGCCGTTCCCCGAAGCCGAACCGCGCCTGCGCTCCCTGCTCCACCAGCACCACTCCTCGAACATCGGGTGGATGCTCACGTGGAAGGACATCACGGCGTGGTTCACCGCGGACGGGGAGACGACGATCGGCTACAAGGTCGTCGGCTCCGTCGCCCTGTGCCTCGCCGACCCGGTCGGCCCGCTCGAGAAGCGCGAGGCGGCGCTGCGCGAGTTCGACGACTACTGCTTCCGGCGGGGATGGATCCCGTGTCTGTTCGCGGCGGGTCAGCAGACCGCGGATCTCGCATCAGGAATGAACTGGACGGCGGTCGAGATCGCAGAGGACAGTGTGATGCGGCTCGAGCAACTCGAGTTCAAGGGCAAGGCGTTCCAGGACGTGCGCACCGCCATCAACAAGGCAGGCAAGCAGAACGTCGAGCTCGTCGTCACGTCATGGGCGGACTCCAAGCCGGTCGTGACGGACCAGTTGCGGGCGATCAGCGGCGGGTGGGTCTCCGACAAGGCGTTGCCCGAGATGGGTTTCACGCTCGGCACGCTGCGCGAGGCCGAGGATCCCGAGGTCCGTCTGCACCTCGCCGTCGACGCCGATCAGACCGTCGAAGGCTTCACGTCGTGGATGCCGGTGTACGAGGAGGAGCAGGTCGTCGGCTGGACGCTCGACCTGATGCGCCGCCGCGATCAAGGCTTCCGTCCCGTGATGGAGTTCATGATCGGTGCATCGGCGATGCAGTTGAAGGAGGAGGGCTACCAGTTCGTCAGCCTCTCCGCGGCGCCGCTCGCCAAGGCGCCCGACGAGCTCGGGACGAGCAGCGACCAGCAAGTGCTGCAGAAGCTCCTCGACTTCCTCGGCAAGACGCTGGAGCCGTACTACGGCTTCCAGTCGCTGTTCGCCTTCAAGCAGAAGTTCCGTCCCGAGCACCATCCGATGTACCTCGTGTTCCCGGACACGACGGCACTCGCCGAGATCGGCATCGCCGTCGCCCGTGCCTACATGCCCGACGCCGGACTGTGGGACTGGACGAAGATGACGTGGGACATGATCGCCCCGCACCGCCCGCCGAAAGCGGAGCCCGCTCCGGAACCAGCGCCTCCCTCCACCACGCCCGCACCCGCACCGGCTTGACCGACGGCAGCCGGTTGAGCGGCGGCGGCCGGTTGAGGTTCTGACGAAGATTTGTACCCGCTGACGGATACGAAATCAGCACAGAATCTGATGGCTCGATTCCGTGCTGGTTTCATGTCCGTGGACGGACATGAAACTTCGTCAGAACCGTCAAGACAGCAGCGGCTCGATCGTCGCGTGCAGCGTGGCGAGTTGGCGGTCGGCGGGCCAGCTCGACGGATCGAACAACGCCTGCACAGCGATCCCGTTGGCGACGGCGATCAGCTGCTCGGCGACCGAGAGCGATGCTTCGTCGGTCGCCACTCCGCTCTGCACCGCCAGCCCGGCGACTCGCGCCCTGAACTCGCGATAGGCATCACGCTGTGCAGCCGACAGCTCCTCGTCGCCAGCAGCCTGGGCGCAGAACGCGATCGTCACCATCCAGTGCCGCCGACCATCCTCGTCGCGGGGGAGCGCGCCCTCGAGCGACTGCAGCAGTGCCGACCGCGGGTCGAGCGTCGCGCGAGCGTTGCGATTGGCATGGCGCTGGGCGAGGGAAGATCGGAACGTGAACAACAGCAACTCACGCTTGTCGGAGAAGTAGTGGGTCAACGCACCGGTCGTCCAGCCTGCCTCGGCGGCCACCTCACGCATCGTCGCGGCCCCGACGCCGGCACGGGCGATCAGCTGCGCCGCCGCTGCCGCCAGCTCGGCTCGCCGCTCCTGGATGTCGACTACCTTGGGCATTGACGCATGGTATCACATCTGTTATATAACCATTGTTACATCTTTCGCTTGAGGAGGACCTAGTGGTTCACGTCCCAACTCGTGGTGACGTTCCGGTACGGCTGGGGCCGGGAATCCCCATCACGCCGGGCTACGGGCCGAGCGCAGTCAGCTCTCGGCCGTACCTCGATCCCGTTCAGTTCGAGCTCGAACGCGAGCGGGTGCTCAACACGACGTGGCTCCTCGCCGGGCGCTCATCGGAGGTCCCGAACACCGGCGATTGGCTCAGCTTCGAGAGCCACGGCGAGACCACCGTGATCACCCGGCAGCCGGACGGATCGTTGGCCGGCTTCCACAACGTCTGCCAGCACCGCGGTCCGACGTTCGTCACCGAGTGGAAGGGCTGCGGCGCCAAGCGGTTCACGTGCCCGTACCACGGCTGGATGTACGACACGACCGGCAAGGTCATCGGCGTGCCCGAGAAGGTCGACTTCGACGCCGAGCAACTGCGCGACCTGCGTGCCCCGTCCATCGCCGTCGATGAGTGGGGTGGCTGGATCTGGGCCAACCTCGAGGGACCCGAAGCGAAGACGTCGCTGCGCGACTGGATCGGCGGCGACATCATGGACGACCTCGGTCGCTACCGGATGGAGGACATGGTCCTGCATGAGGTGCTCGAGTGGGACGTGCCCGTCAGCTACAAGGCGATCGTCGACGGGTTCAACGAGATCTATCACGCCACCTCGTTGCACAACGTCGGTCCGGAGTGGACGAGGTCGGCGAAGGACGCCACCTTCCATGTCGTCAACGATCACAACTACATGTGCTTCGTCCCGCGCAAGCAGTACCGCGACGAGCTCGCCGAGGAGTGGGACCACCAGCGGTTCGCGATCTGCCACTACGTCGTGTTCCCCAACACGGTCTTCAACTGCAACCCGGAGCACGTCCAGGTCTTCAACCCGATCCCGATCGACGTCGACCGGACCCGCTTCCTCTGCTGGGAGCTGGTGTATCCGGGCGATGATGCGGACCCCGAGTACGCGGCGTACAGGGCACGAATGCTCGAGCACTGGGAGCACCTCAAGGTCGTCGTCGGCGAGGACATCGACGTCTACAACCTGCTCGCCCGCACGAAGCGCTCGAGCCAGTACAAGCGGAACATCCTCTCGTCACGCGAGTTCAAGATCGCCCATTACCACGAGCTCATGGGGAAGATGATCCAAGACTGACGTTCTGTACGTAGGGATCGATCGTTGTGAGGCGATCCCTACGGACAGCTTGTCGTCACGTGGGTTCTGCGGCGGGTTCCGTCGGCGTCGCAGGTTGCGCCGGCGCGGGCTCGTCGCGCCGCCGCTCCGGCTCGGCGCACCTGGAACCCGGTCAACGCCAGTGCGGCGATGAGCACGACGCCGATCGCGAACTGCTGCACCCACTGACCCACCCTGGCCAGCCCGAGTCCGGTGACGAGCGTGCCGAGGAGGATGACGGCGATGATCGTCCCCCAGGCGTTGAAGCGCCCGGCCTTCAGCTGCGTCGCTCCCAGGAAGACGGCGGCGATCGCCGGCAGCAGGTACTGCTGGCCGGCCGTCGACGACCCAGAGCCGATGTTCGACGCCAACACGATGCCGGTGATCCCGGCCAGCATCGCCGACGCGATGAGGGATCCGAATCGGATGCGTTCGGTGCGCACTGATGCCAGCCGTGTCGCATCGAGGTTGAAACCGGTGGCGTAGATCCGCCGTCCCGTGGCCGTGTGCTCGAGCACGTACCACAACGCGAATGCCAGGATCGAGCGCGTAGTACACAGGCAGCGTCAGGTCGAACAGCCACGACGTCTGGGCGATGTCCTGGAACCCCTCGGACAGCTCCGGGCCGCTGATGTTGCGGCTGCCGGTGCGCCACACGATGACGGATTGGATGAGGAAGCTGGTCGCCAACGTGCCGATCAGCGACTCGATCTGCAAGAACACGATCACGATGCCGTTGAGAATCCCGACCATCAGGCTGACGACCAAGGCGATGAGGATCCCGACGAACACCGACGTGTCCGAGTTGACGATCGCGTACGTCGCCATGACCCCGGCGAGGGACATGGTGGTCGGGATCGAGATGTCGAACACGCCCGCCGAGAGTGGGATGACGAACGTCAGGGCGGCCATCGCCGTGATGGCGTTCGTGTTGAGGATCTGGCGGGCCGTGTCGGCCTCCGGGAACGTGTCCGGCACCCAGATCGAGAACACGACGATCATCACGATCAGGACGTAGACGCCGCTGATCTTGGCGGGTGACAGCGCGCCGGCCAGTCGAGTGCCGAGCGGCAGGCGATCGTCGTAGTCGGGCGCTGCCAACTGGTCAGGCGTAGTCGTCGTCATTGGTGGACCCCTTCAACGATGCGAGCGATCGAGCGCCAGCGAGGGAGCGGTACTGCACGGCCTGCGTGGCCGGGGAACGCAATGAGCCTCATGCCGCTTCCTCGCTCTCGACGCCTTCCATTGCTTGCACGAGCTGGTGCTCGGTGAGGCCCTCGGCCAGTAGCTCGCGGGCGACGACCCCGTTGTGCAGCACGAGGATGCGTGTGCACAGGGCCAGCAGGTCACCGACGTCCGATGACGTGACGAGCACGCTCAGCCCCTGCTGAACCTGCGCGGCGATCAGGTCGTAGATCGCATGCCGAGCTCCGATGTCGACGCCGGCGGTCGGCTCGCAGAGGATCACGACGTGCGGTTCGCGGCGCCAGCGTGCGGCCGAACAGGACCTTCTGCTGGTTGCCGCCGCTCAAGGTCTGCACCGGGACGTCCACACCGGACGTCTTGACATCGAGCTTCTTGATCCAGCTGTGACAGAACCGGCGCTCGCGTCCGCGGTCGAGACGCAGCCTCGAGACCATCTGCTGGAGCACCGACAGCGAGAGGTTCTCACCGACCGACATCGGGCCGACGATGCCCTCCTTGCCCCGATCCGGCGGTAGCAGTGCCACGTTCCTCGCTCGCCACGCCCCGATGTCCATCCATTCGGGTGACACCGACGTGAGGCGGATGCTGCCGGCTGTGGCGTGGCCGATCTGGTCCGTCAGGATTCGCGGCAGCTCGTCTCGGCCGGAGTCCGGGAGGCCGGCGATACCGAGCACTTCGCCTTCGTGCAGCGTGAACGTCGTGTTGCGGAGATAGGTGCCGGCCAACCCGCGCACCTCCAGCAGCGGCTGCGAGTGCACCTCCTCTGGGACCGTGGCACGGTAGTCGGGCTCCATTTCGACGCCGAGCATCAAGTGCACCAGCTCGCCCTTGCTCAGGCCCTTCACATCGCGGGTGATGACCCGTTCACCGTCGCGCAAGACGGTCACGCGATCGGCGATCTCGAAGATCTCGTCGAGACGGTGCGAGACGTACAGGATGCCCGCACCCTCCGCGCGGAGGTTGCGCACGATGGTGAACAGCCGCTGCACCTCGCCTGGCGGCAGAACGGCCGTGGGCTCGTCGAGCACGAGCACGCCCCCGCCGCCGGTGTCCCAGCCCTGCAGGGCAGCTGCGATGGCGACGATGGTGCGCTCGACCGGTGTCGCCTTCGACAGTGGTTGCGTGATGTCGAAGTCGACGGCGAACGGAGCCATGAGCCGGCGCGTCGTCCGGACCTGCTCGCGCCAGCGCACCCTGCCGTACCCGGTGCGGGTGAAGCCGCCGTGCAGAGCGAGGTTGTCGACCGCGTTCAGCTCCATCACCAGACCGAGGTTCTGGTGGACGAAGCTGACCTGCGCCGCCTGCCCGTGCCCGCCGTGGGAGAGCGTGGAGAAGTGCACCGGCTCGCCGTTGAGCCAGATGCTCGCGCCGGCGTCGGGGGAGTGGTAGCCCGACAGCACCTTGATCAGCGTCGACTTGCCCGATCCGTTGTGACCGAGGAGCGCGTGCACCTCGCCGGCGCGGATGTCGAGGTCGACGTTCGCCAAAGCCTTCGTGCCAGGGAACGTCTTGGAGAGGTTCTCCAGTTTGAGGATCACGCCATCGGCTGGTGTCCCGCTGGGTAACGGACGTTCCGCCACGTGTTGATCAGCCATCGAAGTCCTGTGCCCCCTTCGTTCCCCTGCTCTAGCGGCGACGTCAGCCGTCAAGGCCTTTGATACTTGACAACGATTTCACATATTTCGTTGACGGATTCGGTCGATTCCCTTACGATGCAGACCTGCGGTCTCGACGGCAGCGTCGCGACTTACCATAGATCGACTCCAGCATGAGCTGGACGAAAGGGGGATACCACTGATGCACACCCACGCTCATCCGCGTCGCAGATGGGTTGTCATTTCCGCGCTGGTGGCGGTCGGCAGCTTGCTGGCGGCCAGTTGTGGCGGCGATGACGACGACGGCGGCGCGGCGCCTGAAGGCACCGAAGCAACCGAGGGCACCGAAGCAACGGAGGGCACCGAAGCCACGGAGGGAACCGAGGCGACGGAGCCGACAGAAGGCACCGAAGCAACGGAGGAGACCGAGGCACCCGAGGGCACTGAGGCGCCGGAGGGAACCGAGGCTGGCGGCGAGGCCGGCGGCGATGCCGCGGCGATCGTCGAAGAGAACCTGCAACGACCTGAGAGCATCGAGCTCGACACGCCCGTTGGCGCAGAGATCCCGACCGGGCTCACGCTGTACTTCATCAGCTGTGGTGCCGAGGCGTGCGCCGCCGAAGCTGACATCGTTCAGCAGGCTGCGGAGATCCTCGAGTGGGAGTTCGTCCCGATCATCACGGACGGCAGCCCGCAGCAGACCCAGAACGCCTGGGAGCAGGTCGTGCGGGAGGCGCCGGATGGCGTGATCTACACCGCAACGCCCCGCTCGCAGATCGAGCAGTACATCACCCAGGCTTCGGCCAACGGCACGGCGATCGCGGCGTGCTGCATCACCGACGAGCCGACAGACGGGATCCTGTGGACGACATCGACTCCTGACCAGCTCGGTGACCTCGCGCTGCCGATGGCGGCGTGGGTCGTCAACGATGCGGCGGAGGGCGGCAACGATGCCCCGGGCGTCCTGTACGCCGACCTGCCGGACTTCCCGATCCTGTCCTCGCTGGCGACCGCCTTCGAGGAGAACCTCGGCGAGCTGTGTCCGGACTGCACGTTCGAGAAGCTCGACATCGGGCTCGCCGACCTGCAGAACGCCGACGCCAACATCGTCTCGGCGTTGCGCGCCAACACGGACCTCAAGTACGTCATCACGTCCACCGACAGCGTGTTCCCCGGCCTCCCGGCCGCCCTCGCTGCCGCTGGCCTGACCGACGTGAAGATCTTCGGCGAAGGTCCGTCCACGGCCAACCTGGCCAACATCGCCAGCGGCGCCCAGGCCGGCACGATGGCGTTCGCCTTCTACGAGATCATGTTCGGCGCCGTCGACGCCATCGCCCGTGAGAAGGCCGGCGTCGAGGTGATCCCCGGCTTCCCACCGCCGAACTGGATCCTGACCGCCGACAACCTGCCGAGCTCGACCGAGTTCTTCCCACTCGTGCCCGACATCGTCGAGCACTTCACCGAGCTCTGGGGCAAGAGCGAGTAACAAGCTTCTGTCCGTAGCGATCGGCCGGATCCGGTCGATCGCTACGGACAATTCGTGGAGGCTTGGCGATGCCACTGATCGATCCCTCTCCGGTGCGCATCCCGAAGGCAGCGGTGGTCATCGCTGGCTCGCTGCGGCGCCGGATCGTTCGCGGCGAGCTGCAGCCCGGTGACCCGCTCCCCAACGAGACCGAGCTGATGGAGCTGTACGACGTCTCGCGGCCGGTGGTCCGCGAGGCGCTGCGGATCCTCGAGAGCGAGACGCTGATCTCGGTCAAGCGCGGAGCGGGTGGTGGGGCACGCGTCAGGCGTCCCGATGTCGAGGTGGCGGCGAGGCACGCGGCCCTGCTGCTGCAGCTCGAGGGGACGACGCTGGCGGACCTCTTCGAGGCGCGGGCCACGCTCGAGCCCAACGCAGTGCGGCGCCTCGCCGAGCAGCATTCGCCCGAAGCGGTCGCCGTCCTCCGTCAGCGCCACGAAGAAGAGCTACAGCTGATCGATGACGTGCCGGCGTACGCCGTGCACGCCGCCCGGTTCCACGAGCAGCTGATCGAGCTGGCGGGGAACAAGACCCTGGCCGTGCTCGGCCGCCTCCTGCTGACGATCGTGGAGAGCCACAACCGGGCGACCATGGCGCGCACGGAGGACGCCATCGAGGTCGCCCGCGGCGCCAGTGAGTTCCACGGCCAGCTGATCGATCTCATCGAGGCGGGTGACGCCGATGCGGCGGTCGCCCACTGGCGCCGCCATCTCGACGAGGCGGCGGAAGTGGCGCTCCAACGACTCGGGCCGGCGACGATCGTCGACGTGCTCGGCGGGGACGCGTGAGGGCTAGCTGGCGAGCAGACGCTGGGCGACGTTGATCAACGACTCGCGCACCCGGCGATTGGGGTGACCCGAGAGCGGGCCATCCTGTCCGCGCATCGAATGGATGAGCAGGCACAGGGCGATCAACGTGCGCGCCGCCAACGTGTCCGCGGCGTGCCGGCTGATCGCTGAGCGGCGCGTCGTCGGCGGACGCTGCGGGATGTAGTCGAACGCCCGCCGCAGGTGGATCTCCTCGAACTCACGCTGCAGCGTGACGGCGCGCGTGGTCATGCCCGGCAGGTGGTGGTACAGCAGCTCGCACGCCTCCGGGTTCTCATCGAGCCACTTCCACACCGCTGAGATCACGGCGGCGAGCGCTTCGGGACTTCCTGGGTCTTCGTCGGAGCGTGTCGTGACCACCACGTTGGTGATCGATCCGGTCACGCGTCGGAGCGCCGCTTCGAACAAATCCGGCTTGCCGGAGAAGTGGTAGTAGACCGCCGTAGGGGCAACGCCAGCCTCCTTCGCGATATCGTGGATGCTGGCGTCGCTAAACCCCTGACTGGAGAAGACTTTGATCGCCGCGTCCACGATGACTCCGCGACGCGAAGGTCGATGTGACGCAGTGTGCAACGGGGGAATCGTCGAAGGCTATCGCAGGGCACTCTGAGGAGACCGGTTGAAGCGGCCCCCCCACCGACCTTCCAGACGATCAACGGTCATCGATGCGGCGATGGGATTGTTCGCGTTGCACCCACCCGAGCACGTGACGGTTGCAGACATCGCCGCTGCCGCGGACATGACCGCGGCAGCCGTCTACTACCACTTCCCGTCCAAGGAGCACGTGCTTCTCGAGGGTCTGCAGGACTTCACCGAGCGCTACCTCGGCGCGATGCGCGATCTCGTCCGCACCGACGGCGACAACTCGTGGGCGGCGCGCTTCACGACGGACCTGCTCGAGTGGCTCGAGGTCGAGCGAACGCCTGCCACGGTCTACTTCGCGCATTCAGCGGGCGTCGATGCGGCCATCGAGGCCCTGCGACGAGAGACGCGCATCGCGCAGGTCATGATCTTGAGCCGGCCGATCCGCACCCACTCCGGCATTGCTCGGTCGAACATCGAGCCCGAAGTGGCAGCGATCGGGATGGTCTCGCTGATCGAGAGCGCGGCGAGCTCGTGGCTCACCCAGGACGCCGTGTTCCTCGGTTTGGGCCGACGGCGCTTCATCGACGAGTCCGGGCAGCTGGCGCAACGGATGGCAGAGATTCGGGCCTTCGAGGCGCTCTAAGAACTCGAGCGGAAGGGCGAAGCCTTTCCGGACGGGGGGCTCCGGCGCAAGGGCCTCCGCCCCCCGAACCCCCGCCAAGTGGTCACGGCCGGGCGAGGTGCTCCTCGAGGAGCATGTGCCAGTGGCGGATCTTCGACTCCTCGTAGCGGGCGAACGTGACGTGCTCCAACGGGCGACGCCTTGCAGGCCGAGGTGCACGTTCGGGAGGTTGAACGAGTCCTGGTTGAAGACCCGGGCCAGCGATCCGAGCTGCGGCGCCTTCGTCCAGTCGCTGTCGGCGTCGAGCCAGTGGATCGGCGCCGGCGGCGGGCGCTCGCCCGGCGGGAACGGCGACAGGAACATGCACTCCATGATCGCCTCGTCGACGCTCATGCCGTTGCGGACGGAACCGGTAGACGATGCGGTTGAACGCACCCCACGGATGGAAGTTGGGGAACAGCGTGAAGTAGAAGCTGTCGTTGACCTCGGCGTCCGACAGCGTCTCGGCGGCGGCGCCGAGCACCGGGCGCAGCTGGTTGCGGCGGCTCTCGGCGGCGACCTGGCGGGCGGTGCTGCCCCTCGGGGACGGTGAGCACCGGCGGCTCGTCGAGGTTGCGGTCGTACATCGAGTCGAGCATCTCCTGCTCGGTCGGCTGCCACCTCAGGTGCGGGCTCGGCGTGCCGTTGGCGGTGATCGCCCGGCTGAAGTTGCCGAACACGTCGTACTGCGAGTTGGCGTCACCGATGCTCGGCAGGATCTGCGGATGGGTGGCGACGACGTGCATCGCCTCCATGAACGCCTCCTGGGCGACCTTCCAGTTGCAGCGCAGGATCTTGGCCACGTGGACCTGGACGAAGCGGTCCTCGAGCGGCCACGCGGGCGAAGTGGTCGGTCGAGCTCGCCGACGTACGACGTCCAGCGACGGCGCGCGTCGGGTCGGGGTTGATGAACACGAAGCCGCCCCACGTCGCCGACCTGCACGTCGCGCAGGCTCCAGTCGGCCGGGTCGTCGACCTGCGGGAAGTCCCAGGCGCACGGGATGTTCAGCAACGAGCCGTCGATCTTCCAGCCGAAGCCGTGGAACGGGCAGCGGAACTCCGTCGCCTGGCAGCCGCCCTCGGTGCGCAGCAGCCGACCGCGGTGCAGGCACACGTTGTGGAACGCCTGGATCGTGCTCGGGCCGCTGCGCACGACGAGGTACGAGCGTCCGGCGACGTCGTAGACGATGTAGTCGCCGACGTTGGGGAGGTGCTCCTCGCGGCACGCCATCTGCCACGTGCGGTCCCACACCTTCGTCCGCTCGAGCTGGAAGAACTCCGGCGAGATGTAGCGCTCGACGGGAACGAACGATCGGACCGTCGTCGAACGGGCTCTCGCGGCGGAGGATCTCGGGCACCGTGTCGGCTGTCGGCGTCGAGCAGCTGCTGGTAGCTCACGCCCGGGGCGCGTGGACGTGCATCGATGCTGGTCATCGGTCGCTCTCGTCATCCGTCGAAGCCCGCCGGCACGGGCATGTCCTTCATGTTCGCTCCGCCGGGCACCTGCGGACCGGCCAGCCACAGGCACATGCTGCGGATCGGCCGAGTACAGGTCGCCGGAGATGTACTGGCCGTGCGGCGGTGAAGACACCCCGTCGGCCGTCCTTCTCGACGTAGACGTTGCCGTCTGAACCCACCTCGTAGAGGGCTCCGCTCAAAGCGTGACGTCGCTTTGTCATCCCACCTCACCTCACCCGAAGCGCTTCGGCCGTCAGTAACTTTACATCGTCTGACTATAGTGGCCCAGGTGGTCGAAGGCCGAGACGTGCTCATCGTCGGTGCCGGGATGCACCCGTTCGGCCGCCACCCCGTGTCCGGCCTCGAGCAGGGAGCGCACGCGGCGAGGCTGGCGCTGGCCGATGCCGGCGTCGAGTGGTCGCAGCGTCGAGTACGCGTTCGGCGGGTCGGCGGCAGCCGGCGATGCCGACACGCTCGTCTCCCAGCTCGGCCTCACCGGCGTGCCGTTCATCAACGTCGCCAACGGGTGCGCCACCGGCGGCAGCGCGCTGATCAGCGCCTACAACGCGATCCACGCCGGCGCTGCCGACGTCGTGCTCGCGGTCGGCTTCGACAAGCACCCTCGGGGAGCCTTCGACCCGGACCCGGCGCGGTACGGCATCGGCGACTGGTACGGCCAGACCGGCTTGATGCTGACGACGCAGTTCTTCGGCATGAAGATCCAGCGCTACATGCACGAGCACGGCATCTCGCGCGAGGTGCTGGCCAAGGTGGCGGCGAAGGCGTTCCGCAACGGTGCCAAGAACCCCAACGCCTGGCGGCGCACGCCCCTGTCGGAGGATCAGATCCTCGAAGCGCCGATGATCGCCGACCCGCTGACGCAGTACATGTTCTGCTCGCCGGCTGAGGGCGCCGTGGCGCTCGTGCTCGCCTCGTCCGACGTCGCCAGCGAGTACGCCTCGCCGGCCCGTGTACCTGCGGGCGGCGGTGCTGACGTCTCGCCCGTTCGGGTCGTTCGAGGTGTTCAGCCCGGCGCTGGCCGACGAGCGGGGGAGCTCGCCGACGGTGGCCGCGGCGCGCAAGGCCTTCGAGATGGCCGGCATCGGCCCGGACGAGATCGACGTCGCCCAGGTCCAGGACACCGAGGCTGGCGCCGAGGTGATGCACCTCGCCGAGTGCGGCTTCTGCGCCGACGGCGAGCAGGAGGACCTGATCCGGTCCGGCGCGACGGAGCTCGACGGGCGGCTGCCGGTCAACACCGACGGCGGGTGCCTCGCCAACGGTGAGCCGATCGGCGCCTCCGGCCTGCGCCAGGTCTACGAGTCGGTCGTGCAGCTGCGCGGGACGGCGGGGGAGCGCCAGGTGCCCGACGAGCCGGCTACGGCGTTCACCCACGTCTACGGCGCACCCGGCATCTCGGCCTGCACCGTGCTCAGCCGGTAGCTGCGGCTGATCGTGGCCACGTTCCCGCTCTTCCAGCAGGCCTACGTGGTCAACGACCTCGAACATGCGGCCGGCGAATGGAGTCGTCTGCTCGGTGCCGGCCCGTTCGCCATCCGCCAGCATCACCGCGCCCCGCGCTTCGAGTACCGGGGCACCGCCCAGGAGGCTGACGTCTCCTACGCCTTTGGGTACCTCGGCGACATGATGATCCAGTTCATCGAGCAGCACGACGACACCCCGTCGATCTATCGCGAGATGTACGGCCCCGGTGAGGAGGGCTTCCACCACGTCGCCACGCTCGTCCACGACTTCGCAGCGGCTCGGCAGTACTTCCTCGATCAGGGCTTCGAGCTGGCCTGCCAGCTGTAAACCGGTGAGGTCGACGCCGCCTACTTCGACACCCGCACCGTGACGGGCGGGTTCACCGAGATCCACAGTGACCCGCCGATCATCATCGAGACCTTCGCCAGCTGGCGGGACGCGCACGCCGGCCACCGCCCCGGTGATCCCGCGGTGTTCGAGCGGCGCCTGGGCAGCGTGTCGGCTCAACAGATTGGACTCGCATGAGCTTGCTCGACCAGTTCCGCATGGACGGGCAGGTCGCCGTCGTCACGGGCTCCGGCCAGGGCATCGGCCGGGCCATCGCCTGGGGGCTCGCCGACGCCGGCTGCGATGTCGTCGTCAACGCCCGTCGGAGGACCGACCTCGAGGTGACCGCCGCCGGCGTCGTCGAGCGAGGGCGGCGAGCGCTGATCGCCGACGGCGACATCCGCGACTTCTCCGAGGAGCTGGCGGAGCGGACCGTGGCCGAGTTCGGCCGTCTCGACGTGTGGGTCAACAACGTCGGCGGCTCCGACGAGAAGACCGTCCGCGAGCTGGTCGACACTCCCGACGAGTCTGGCGGTCGCAGCTCGAGCTCAACCTCACCGTCGGCGTTCCAGGGTGCCAAGGCGGCGGTCACCGCATGACCGCCGGCGGCGTGATCATCAACATCTCGTCCGGCGCCGGCACCCGCGGCTCGCCGCGCACCGGACCGTACGCCGCCGCCAAGGCCGGCATGCTCAACCTCACCCAGACGCTGGCGCTCGAGCTGGCGCCGCGGGGCATCCGGGTCAACGCGGTGTCGCCCGGGCCGGTGGCCACCGAGGCCTTCCGCGAGGTGCTCGGCGTCTCCGACCGGCTCGACGAGCTGCAGGCGACGATCCCGCTCGGCCGCCTCGGCACGCCCGACGACATCGCCGCGGCCGTGCGTCTTCATGGCCTCGCCGGCGGCGGGCTGGCTGACCGGGCAGCACCTGCTCGTCGCCGGCGGTCGGACCGAGCGCAGCTACCAGTACCAACCGCGAGCCGAGTGAAGGAGTCGACATGGAGTTCGAAGGCAAGGTGCTGTTCGCCACCGGCGGCGGATCCGGGATCGCTGCGGCCACGGCGCGGCGGTTCGCCGCCGGCGGCGGGCGTGTCGCCGTCGTCGACCTCGACGCGACGCGGGCGAAGGAGGTCGCCGCCGGCATCGACGGGGCGATCGGCCTCGGCTGCGATGTCGCCGACGAGTCGTCGGTCCGTCGCGCCGTCGAGGCCACGCGCGAGCAGTTCGGGCAGCATCGACGGCGTCCTCAACGCCGCCGGCCACGCCGCGTTCGGCTCCGATCGAGGAGTGGACGCTCGAGGACTGGAACCGGATGATGGCGGTCCACGCCGGCGGCACGTTCCTCGTCTGCAAGCACGTGCTGCCGATGATGCGCGAGCAGGGTCGGGGCTCGATCGTCAACATCGCCTCGACGGCGGCGCTCACGGCCAACAACAACAACGCGCCCTACGGCGCGGCGAAGGGCGGCGATCATCGCGTTCTCGCGGCAGCTCGCCCGGGAGGGCGCGCCCGACGGTCCGCGTCAACACCGTCGCCCCCGGGCGTGTGCGCACGGGGATGACCGAGCCGTTGTTCGCGCGGCGTGGCGCGACGGCGGAAGAGGGCGCCAAGCAGTTCGGGCATGGCCAACATGCAGCAGCGGGTGGCCGATCCGGACGAGCTCGCCGCGCCGATCTGCTTCCTGCTCTCCGACGGCGCGAGCTTCATCACCGGCACGCTGCTCGTCGTCGACGGCGGCGAGACGGCGATCTGAGGAGGTCCGATGGACGACGGAGTTCCTCGCTCGCTTCCGCGAGCGATCGGCCTACGAGACCGGGCCGCGACGGACCGCCCGACGGGTTTCCCAAGCTTCCCGACTTGCCGCTCGGTCGGTACACCGACCCGGCTTCCAGGCCTTGGAGCACGAGCACCTCTTCCAGCGGGTCTGGCTCTACGGCGCTCACGACAGCGAGCTGGCGACGCCGGGTAGCTACCGCCTGCGCGACATCGCCGGTGCGCCGATCCTCTTCGTTCGCGGCGACGACGGCCAGGTCCGGGCGTTCCGCAACGCCTGTCGCCACCGTGGTGCCCCGGTCGTGCGTGGTGACAGCGGCACGGCACGGTTGCTCGTCTGCCAGTTCCACTCCTGGAGCTACGACCTGCGTGGCCAGCTCGTGCGGGTGCCTGACGAACGCGACTTCGTCGGGCTGCAGGTCAGCGAACGATGCCTCCCGACCGTGCGTTGCGAGCGGTGGGGTGGGTGGCACTTCGTCAACTTCGACGACGACGGCGATGGCGCTCGAGCAATGGCTCGACCCGCTCCCGCGCCTGCTGCCGGAGGTGGCAGCGGCGCCGCTGCGCGTGATCGACGACAAGAGCGTTCCGCTCGGCTGCAACTGGAAGATCCTCGCCGAGGCGTTCCTCGAGGTGTACCACGCACGCACGATCCATCCGAAGACGGTCGGGCCGTCGCTCGACACGCGAGGGACGGTGATCTCGCTGTTCGAGCGCGGGCACCAGAACATGCTGTCGCCGGTCAACCGGGGAACGCGCGCGGCGACCGGCGCGAGCTGCTGCCGATGTTCGAGGGCGTCACGGAGATCTTCACGAGCGACATCCAGCCGGCCTACGGGATCTTCCCGAACGTGATCACGCCGCTGGACGCCAGGGGTTCCCGATCCTTCGGCTTCTGGCCGCTCTCGATCGACCGGACACGCTTCGACATCACGTGGTTCGCCGCCGACTGGGGAGACGGTGAGATGCCGGACGAGCAACGCGAGATCTGGGAGGCTCGCCTGACTCGCTTCGACGTGGTGATGGACGAGGACTACGAGAACCTCGAGCCGATCCAGCGGTCGATGGAGACTGCTGCCCACGGCGGGCAGGTGATCAACTACCAGGAACGGCGGATCTGGCACGTCCAGGCGTGGATCGACAAGGTCATCGGTGCCGAACGCATCCCGGAACATCTGCGTGTGCCGGACCTGCTCGACGACTGGGTCGAACATCCGTAGCGCTCCACAGCCGGGAGGCGTGCTCGACGCCTAGCAGGTCGTTGGCGAACTGTCCGTAGCAATCGTTCGTTGTGAGGCGATTCTGCCGGACAGAACACAGCATTTCACACTTGACTTCTAGAACGCATGTACGTATGACTGAACGTATGTACGAGCCGGGGGTCGTGGCGTTGGTCGGCGAGTTGGCCGACGCTGACCCGGCCGACCTGCGATCGCACCGGACTCGCTGCGCTGGTGGAGCGTTCGCAGCGGGTGCGGGCCTGGTTGGACGCCTTCGACGTGCACGTCGCAGTGCACGCGGCTCGGCTCGCCGCCGAAGGATCCTGTGAGCCGGCCTCGAGCCTGTTGACCGGCGGAGGCCGCCGCTCGGCTCGTGACGCCGAAGCGGCGGCCCGCCGGGCCTCGGTCTGTGCCGAGCTGCCGGAGGTGCATGACGCGTTGGCGGCGGGGCGGGTGTCGGCGGGTCATGTCGACGCCGTGGCCCGCCTGGCTGGTGAGTTGGATGACGCCGCCCGGGCCGAGCTGAAGGACTTGCAGTCGGCGGTCGTGCAATCGGCGATTGTGATGCCGGTGGAGGCGTTCGAGCGGGAGATGAGCAAGTTGGGTCGGGCCCTGTCGCGTGATGACGGGGTGTCCCGGATGGCCCGGTTGCGTCAGCAGCGTTGTGTGCGGCGCTGGGTGGATCGGGTGTCGGGGATGTGTCACACGCATCTGCAAGTGGATCCGGAGACCGATGCCCGCATCGCCAGTGTCCTCGACGCCGCCGTGGCCTCGGCGCGTGCTGCAGCCCAGGGCGACGACGTCGAGTTCGATCATCTCAAGGCGGACGCGTCTGGTCGGGTTGATCACCGGGGCCCGCACCACCGGGCACCGCACCCCCGATCTGACGTTGCTCACCGATTCCCGCACGCTGCGTGAGGGTCCCCATGAGCACACGGTGTGTGAGACCGGTGACGGCCAACCGCTCCCGGTGGAGACCGTCCGCCGCCTGGGTTGTGACGCCACCATCACCCCGATCACCCTCGACCAAGACGGGGTGCCGTTGAACATGGGGCGGACTCGTCGGCTCGCCACCGTCGAGCAGCGCCGGGCGTTGCGGGCGATGTACCGGTCGTGCGGGTTTCCCGGGTGTCAGGTCCGTTTCGAGGACTGCCGGATCCATCACGTCACGTGGTGGGAACACCTCGGCGCCACGAACCTCGACAATCTGCTGCCGATGTGCGAGCGGCACCACCACCACGTCCACGAAGGCGGCTGGACGTTGAGCATCAAACCCGACCGCACCATCACCCTGCGCCGACCCGACGGCGCCCTGCACCACGAAGGCCCCACCACAACTGCACGTCACCAAGCCCGAGCCACGACCGCCACCGGCTACCGCCGCCTGAACGGCGGCCGCAGAACTTGCGCTCGGGATCGCGGGTCAGATCCTTCCGACGACGCGATCGGGCACGACCCGCAGGATCGCTCGGCCGACGTGCTCGAGCCCGCGGTCGATCTCCCCTTGTAGGGCTGCCGCATCGTCCGGCGGGAGTGACGCCTGAAGCCGTAGCGTGAGCTCGTGGAGGCGCGGGCCCTCCGTCACCACCTCGGCCGTCCCGGCGACGGCGAGGTAGCGGCGATCGTCGGCAATCGTCAGGACGACGCGCGGATCCCTCGCTGCGTTGATGAACTTCGCGCTTGCTCGACGACAGGACACGACGAGGTCGTTCCCGTCGAAGTCGTAGGCGACCATCGACACCTGTGGCGATCCGCCGGCGCGCGTCGTCGACAGCAGCGCCCAGCGGTGCTGTCGCAAGTAGTCGTCGTGTTCGCGCAGCACGAGCGGTTCAGTCGGTTGAGCCGACATCACGCCAGCGCCGCGTGGAGACACCGGCCGGCGGTTCGGTGACGTTCCGCGACGGCTTGATCGCGAGCGGGTCGTACGGCACACCACGCAGCGCGGCCTCGAGTCGGTTCCCGTCGTAGGTGATCCAGTCCACGGGCGCCAGCTCGATGACCACTCTCGTGGGTGTGTCCAGTCGACGGACGAACTCCGCCCTGGCCTGATCAGCACCTGACCCCACATCGTGCCGCTGACGCTCCGCCAACGCTGGATAGAACCACGCCTTCGTCGACGCGTCCGTGTGCACGCTGGCCATCGTCTTGGCCGTGGTCGTGATGTCGCCGCCCAGCCACGTTCCCTCGCTCGACACGACCACTGCGCTCTGCGGGCGAGCGCGCAGGGCGACGACGCGCTTGCGCTCTGCGGTGCACGTGACCCAGAAGCGCCCTTCGTGCCACACGAAGCGTTGCATCACTCCCAGCGGCCAGCCGTCCCGGTTCGTCCACAGCACGCAGCACTCGGTCTGCGCGGCGTACAGGAGCTGACGCTTGTGCTCGTCGAGACCGACGTCGCTGACATCGGTGTAGTCGGTCTTGCGGTGGGTCATGGACGATCGTCTCCTTCAGGAGACTGTCTATAGTTACTCGATCTCGGTCAGACAGGGGGACGGAGTCATGGGTAGACGTCGACAGACAACGCTGATGGGTGTGCTGGTGTGCGCCGGACTGCTGGTCGCCGCGTGCGGGGACGACGACGACGGCGGGACGGCCGAGCCCGCCGAGACGACTGCGGGAGGTGAAACCGAGACGACCGCCGGGTCGGAGACCACCGCTGGTGCGGAGACCACCGCTGGTGAGGAGGAGGAGCCGGAAGCGACTGACGCTGAAGCGACGACGCCGGAAGGGTCGGAGGCCGAGCCTGGCGGTGGAGCGGCAGGTGGCGACGAGGGCGAGAGCGCTCGAGGCGCCGAGGAGCTGCGCGCCGCTCTCGAGGCGACGGCGGACGAGCCACTGGCCGCCGACGACAGCCTCGACCCGTTCGTCGTCGGCGTGGTCAACATCGAGGGTGATCCTGCGGGATCCTTCCCCGAGGTCACCGAGGGAGCCGAGGCAGCCGCGCAGTTGATCAACGAGCGACTCGGCGGGATCGGTGCGGATGTGGAGGCTGGGACGCCGGGGCGGCCCGTCGAGCTGGTCGTGTGCCGTCACGGCTGCCGACCAGAACGAGGCTCAGGCCTGCGCCAACGAGCTCGCCGCCGCCAACCCCAACGTCATCGTCCCCGGGATCGACTTCTTCACCCCGTTGATGTACCCGATCTTCGCCGTCGTTCCCGGTCGTCGAGATGCAGCCGATCTTCATTGCCGACTTCGACCAGCCCGGGGTGTACTCGCCGTTCGGAGGCTGCGCGTCCGCGTTCCCGTCGAGCGCGCAGATGATCGCCGAGATCAAGGGGCATGATCGCCTGGCCATCATCTGGGCCGAGAACGCGCCCGGCACGGAGTGCTGGCAGGACACGCAGGAGCGCTTCTACCAGTACTACGCCGACACGCTCGACGGGTTCGAGTTCACTGGGTTCCCGTACACGCCCGGCGAGCAGGCCGGTTATCCGGCCGTGATCCAGCAGGTGTCCGACTACCTCCAGGGATCCGAGAACCCCGCCATCTTCATGGGCATCGCGGCCCCGGACTGCGCCTCGTTCATCCAGGGCCTGCGGTCCGCCGGAGAGGAGTCCGCGGATGTACACGTCGAACTCCTGTGACGACGAGTCAGTGCGGGGGCTGCCCGAGTCCGCCGGCACGTTCTTCGAGACTCCGGGCTTCATCGTCGAGCAACCCGAGCTGTACAGCGAGTTCACGCAGTTCATGCTGGCGGAGCGGGAAGCCGCCCTCGATGCCTACGGTCCGCAGTCGCCGCGTGGCTCGTTCATGCGGTCGATGTTCTCGGCGGTCCTCTTCGTGTACCAGGTGGCGAACGCGGCACTGGAGGACGGCGTCGACATCGACGACCGGGAGGCGTTCCGCGAGGCGATCGCCACGGTCGAGGACTTCTACCTGCTCGGCTACCAGCCGGTGTCGTGCGCCGGGAACGTCAGCGAGTACGAGTCGATCTGCCAGCGCAAGACCAACTACGCGGTGTGGGACGGAGAGTCGTACACGCCCGACACCGACATCACCGACGGCTACATCGACGTGACGGACCTGCTCCTCGCCGTCGAAGAAGCATTGCCGCGGCAATGACCTCGTGAAGGGGACCACGTGAGCTCAACAGCATCAGGATCTACAAGCAACGTCGACGGGCGGCCTGCCTACGGACCGCTTCCGAGGCGCGCCGAGGACGTCACGGCCGAGTGGCTGAGCACAGCGCTGCAGTCGCAGGGTCGGGACGTCGTCGTCGAGAGCGTGCAACATCGCTCGCTCGGCGAAGGCGTCGGGATGATGAGCGGGCTGGAGATGCTCGAGCTCACCTACGCGCGTGGTGACGGACCCCGCTCGATGGTGCTCAAGTTCCCGGCAACCAACGAGGCCAACCGGGCCGTGGCATTGGCGTTCGACATCTATCGGCGCGAAGTGCTGTTCTACCGCGACGTGGCGGCATTGACCCCGGCCGCCACGCCGGAGGTCTACTTCGCCGAGATCGAAGGGAAGGAGAACTTCATCCTCCTCCTCGAGGACATGTCGCACTACCGGCTGGGCGACCAGATCGAGGGCTGCGGGAGTCGCCGACGCAGAGCTCTGCATGGTCGAGCTCGGTGAGCTGCACGCCAGCTTCTGGAACGACGTCGACCGACCCGCACTGGAGTTCATGCCGTACCTCTACCCGTCGCACCACGCCGATGCGCTGCAACAGGGTGCGGGGATCGGGTGGGATCCGATGTTGGCGGTGTTCGGAGCCGTCGTTCCCGACCATGTCCGGGCGATCAAGGACCGCTACCTCGCCGCCATCCCCCGCATGCAGCAGTGGATGACGAGCCCGCCCCTGACGGTCGCCCACGGTGACTTCCGGATGGACAACCTGTTCTTCGGGATGAGCGCCGGTCGACGCTCCCGGTGGCCGCATTGGACTGGCAAGGTGTCCTCCGCGAGAAGGCGGTCGCCGACCTCGCCTACTTCCTGAGCGGCAGCGTCCCGATCGAGCAACGCCGCGTCCACGAGCGGGACCTCATCGCCAAGTGGCACGAAACCCTCGTCCACGGCGGTGTGTCGGACTACTCGGGCGAGCAGGCGTGGGAGGACTACCGGCGGGCGATCCTCTACGTGTGGACGATCGTCGTCGTGATCGCCGGCACGCTCGATCCCTCCAACGAACGGGGTCGGGAGTGGATGACGCACATGGTGGAACGGGCGGTTGCGGCGATCGACGATCTGGACCTGCTGGCGCTCCTTCCTGAGTTCGAGTAGCGGTGGGACGCCTCACCGACAAGGTCGTCATCATCACCGGTGCTGCTCGCGGCATGGGAGCAGCCGAGGCGCGACAGGCCGCCGCGGAAGGTGCTCACGTCGTCGTCGCCGACGTGGCCGATGAGGCAGGCGCCACGGTGGCCGCCGAGGTCGGCGGCACGTACCACCGCCTCGACGTGACGTCGCCACCGGAGTGGCGTGCGGTGCTGGAGAAGACCCGCACCGAGCACGGCCGGATCGACGGGCTCGTCAACAACGCCGGCGTGCACCGGGAGGGTGGCATCCTCGAGGTCGACGAGGCGACGATCCGGCTGATCACCGAGGTCAACCAGTACGGCGTCATCTTCGGCATGTCGGCGGTTGCCCCGATCATCCGCGATCAGGGAGCGGGCAGCATCGTCAACATCTCGTCGGTCTCGGGCATGCGCGGTCATGGCTCCATCGCTTACGTCGGCAGCAAGTGGGCGGTGCGCGGGATGACGAAGTCGGCCGCCCACGAGCTGGGTCGGTACGGAGTACGCGTGAACTCCGTGCACCCGGGAGCGATCGCCACCGACATGCTGCTCGGGCGGCGGTGAGGACACCGTCGAGCGGTGGACGACGGGTGTGCCGCTCGGCCGGCCCGGTCGCGCCGAGGAGGTCGCGGCGGCAGTGATGTTCCTGCTCAGCGACGAGTCCAGCTACGTGAACGGTGCGGAGATCGTCGTCGATGGTGGCTTGATCACCCGCTGACGGAAGGAGCGTGATGGACGAAACACGTGACGTCGAGGTGATCGTCGTCGGCTCGGGTGTGGCCGGACTGGCCGCCGCCCTGATGGCGCGGGAACGCGGCGCGGCAAGCGTCCTCGTCGCCGAGAGCGAGGGTGTCGTCGGCGGTTCCTCGCGCCTGTCCGGTGGCCTCATGATGGGCGCCGGGACGAGGTATCAGAAGGCGCTCGGGATCGAGGACGACGCCGATGCGATGTTCCACGACTACCTGCAGCTGAACCGCTGGAACGTCGATGCCGGCGTCGTGCGTCGGTTCTGCGAGCTGGCCGGCCCGACGGTCGAATGGGTGGGCGATCTGGGCGTCGAGTTCTACGACACGATGGTCTTCGGCGGCGAGGAACGGGTGCCGCGAGTCCACGTCCCGATCGGCCGCGGCCAGGCAGTCGTCGACGTCCTGGCCCGGCACTGCCGAGAGGCCGAGGTCGACGTCGCGCTCGGCCAGCGCGTGGACCGGCTGCTCACGGAGGCGGGGGCGGTCGTCGGTGTTGCTGTCGGTGATGACGCGATCACCGCCGGCGCGGTGGTCATCGCCACGGGTGGCTTCGGCAACAGCCCGGACAAGCTGGACGCGTACTTCCCATCGGCGGCGCACACCGGGTCGGCGTGGTACATCGGTGCCGACGGCTCCCGCGGCGATGCGTTCGATCTCGGGCAGCAGGTCGGCGCCCAGGTGACCGGGCACGATCATGGCCTGCGGTTGCTGCACGCTGGGTTTGACCTCATCTACGAGGCGTACCTGCCCGGCTGGATCGTGCTGGTCAATCGCGATGGCCAGCGCTTCGTCGACGAGTCGACGTCGTACGGGATCCTCGACTCCCAGGCGAGGGAGCAAGGCGACGTGGTCTACGCCATCTTCGATCGGGCCACGCTCGATGCGGCGACAGCCGCTGGCGTGGCGAGGTACAAGCACTCGATCCCGGGCTCGACGAAGCGCCAGAGCCCGCACTGGAACCTCGACATCGTGGAGCAGATGGTGGCCGAGGATCGGATGACCTCGGCACCGACGATCTCCGAACTGGCGATCGCGCTCGGCGTGCCGTCGACGAACCTCGAAGGAACCGTCGCGTGGTACAACGCCGGCGTCGAGCAGGGCACCGACCCCGACTACCTCAAGGACGCCAAGTTCCTGGAGCCGGTCACGACGGCCCCGTTCTACGGTGCCGAGCTGCGTCCGGCGACCGTGGCGTCGACGGCCTGCGGCCTGCGCATCGACCCCTCCGCCAACGTGCGCAGCAACGACGGTCTGGGCATTCCAGGTCTCTTCGCCGCCGGCGAGTGCACGGGCGGCGTGGTCGGCCAGCAGTACGTCGGCAGCGGCAACAACTACGCCAACTGCCTCGTCTTCGGCCGAGTCGCCGGGGCCTCGGCGGCGGCGCGGGTGGTCGGACCATGAGCGACTCGAAAGTGCGTGAGGTCGCGCTGATGCCGGTGGGGCAGGCATTCGACATGGGGCACGCCGCCGACGGGACGCCGTTGATCGACCCGGTGCTCTTCGACTCGGCTGAGTACAAGCGCAACCCGTACCCGTACTACCGGATCCTCCGCGACCACTACCCGGTGTACCGCGACAAGCTGCACAACTGCTACTGGGTCACGCGGTACGAGGACATCGAGGCCTGCTACATGGACGAGGCGGGATTCAACACGATCCCCAAGGGATCCTCCAGCGGCGTTCTGGGCAACACCCAGCTCGAGCTCAGCGGCGTCGAGCACCGGCGCCGCCGCAACATCTACGGCCGCCACCTCGTCGGCGCCGCATTGACGAAACGAATCCCCGCTTTGCAGCGCCTCGGGGAGGAGATGATCCAGTCGTGGTTCGAACCAGGCGGTGCCGCCGAGCTCGACCCGGCGACGGGTCGTTACACGATGGAGTTCGGGCGGGCCTTCGCCGACGAGTTCCCGATCCGCGTCGTGTGCCAGGTGCTCGGCTTCCCCGACGACGCGCGTGGCCAGTTCTTCTACTGGTACCACTCGATGATGAACGGCCTCGGTGGCACCGAAGGTCACGAGCGAGGGCTCGTCGCCCGCCGGGAGCTCGAGGAGTACGTCGTGGGACTGGTGGCCGCCCGACGAGAGCAGCCGAGCTATTTGTTCGACGCCGAGGGCAACCAGGTGGCGATGGACATCATCTCCGAGCTGTGCCACTCGGTGATCGACGGCGATGTGATGTCGACGGAGGAGATCACGTCGTTCATCGCGCTGATCGTCGGCGGTGGCGGCGAGACGACTCGTGGCGCGCTGCTCAACATGTGGTACCTGCTCCTGCAGCATCCCGATCAGCTGCAGGCCGTGATGGCAGACGAGGAGCTGTGGGGCCCGGCGTTCCAGGAGGCGTTGCGCTGTGCGATGCCGATCGCCGGGATCCAGCCACGGCACAACTCCTTCGACGTCGAGCTGCACGGCGAGACGATCCCGGCCGGATCGCTGCTCAAGATGGTCGAGTACTCGGGCAACCACGACGAGCGGGTGTTCCACGACCCGGAGCGGTTCGACATCTTCCGAGACGACCTCTACACCGGGAAGATCCTGCGCAGTGGCCACCACAAGGAAGGCGTCCACAGCCACCTCGCGTTCGGCGTCGGCACGCATCTGTGCCCAGGAGCGTGGATCTCGACGCAGGAGTCCGTGCTCGGCTCGCAGATCGTCGGCCGCCATCTCAAGGACCCGGCCATCGCCGTCGACCGGATGCCGAAGGACATCGACGGCGTCGGTCTCGCCCCGATCGGCTTCGGGGCGATCAACGAGCTGTGGATCGAGTTCGACCGGGTCTGACGACCCGGGGCTGATCGGCCATGAGCGAGGAGCAATCCGGCCTCCGGAGCTACGAGGTCCACCAGCGCGAGCGGCCCGGTGAGGCGACGCCGCTGGTCAGGCCCGGCGAACTGCGGAGCCCCGAATACCTCAGCGATCCGTACCGGTTGCTCGGCATCCTCCGGGAGAGCTACCCGTGCTACCGGGACTGGTCCGGCAACGTGTACTGGATCACCCGCTACGACGACGTCACATCGGTGTTCCAGGACGACGCCAACTACGAGACCCGCTCGAAGCGCTGGTGGTACGGCATCCCCGATCTCGGCCGGGATCTGGGCGAGTCGCTGCCCGTGCTCGTCGCCCATGCAGGTGGGATCGACGCGCACGCGCCCGGGCTGGCCGAAGAACTGATCGGTCGGATGACGGCGCGCGGCGACGCGGAGCTGAGCACAGAGCTCGCGACGCGGTTCCCGAACGAGCTGCTGGCCCGCATCCTCGACCTTCCCGCGGATGACGTCGAGTGGTTCGCCGCTCGCTGTGAGGCGATGCAGCGGGGGACGCACGCCGATCCCGTCGCCGAGGATGCCGGCCGACGGGCGATCGGCGAGCTGGTCGAGTACTTCCGCCCGCTCGTCGAGGCGCGTCGAGCCGATCCGGGGCCGGACCTGTTGTCGGCGATTGCCAGCATCGAAGTCGACGGCTCACCGGGCAGCGCGGAGGACGTCGTGGCGACCATGCTCGAGACCGACCACGACACGTTGCCCGGCGCGCTGGCCAACCTGTGGTTCCTGCTGCTGACCCACCCGGATCAGCTCGAGGAAGTGGTCGCTGAACGGCGCCTCGTCAAGTCGGCCTACCTCGAGGCGCTGCGTCACTCCACGCCGATCCTGTCGGCGCCGCGCTTCGCCCGCCACGAAGTGGAGCGGTTCGGGCGCCTGTTGCCGACCGGCGCGCTGATCATGTGCTCGGCCGCCGCCGCCAACCGCGATCCGCGGGCGTTCGCCGACCCGGACGAGTTCCTCGTGCAACGCAAGGACCTCTGCCAGCGGGAGCCACACGGGCAGTACCGGGCCGACGGGTTGTGTTCCGGCATCGCCTTCGGGCTCGGCAAGCCGTCGGTGCACCCGGCGGTCCCCGAGGACCGCCCCCGCTCGAGGTATGCGCTGACCCGTGACACCGTCGTCCTCGTGTCGACCATGCTGCTCGACGCCGCACCGAGGATCCGGCTGGCGAGCGGCGCGGAGCCGGTGCTGCGGTCACTGCAGCACGGAGACACGTACACGTGCTGGAACCTTCCGGTGTCGCTGCGATGAGCGGCCGTCCGCTCGTCCAGCGGCGAGCGATCATCACTGGAGCGGCGAGGGGCCTCGGTCGCGCCTTCGCCATCGGCCTCGCCGAAGCTGGTGCCGACGTTGCCGTGTGCGACGTCGATCCGGCGGTCGAGGAGCTCCGGCGCGAGCTGGAAGGCCATGGTGTTCGAGCGCTGGCGCAGGTCGCCGACGTCGCCAAGCCGGACGACGTCGTGGCGTTCGTCGAGCGCGCCGCCGAGCAGCTCGCCGGGCTCGATCTCGTGGTCAACAATGCGGGCGTCATCCGACTCACGGCGCCAGCCACTGATTCCTGGGAGCAGGCGGTCGACGACTTCCATTTCATGGTGGACGTCAACCTGGGCGGAACGTACCTCGTGGGCCGGGCCGCCATCCCGCATCTCATCAAGAACGGCGGCGACATCGTGAACATCACGACGGACCACATCCACACGTGCGGCTACCCGATCGACGTCGACCATGCCGATTCCGGGGCGTGTGAGTGGGCGACGGTTCGTCGGCCGCCGATCGGTGGGCCGGGCTTCGACGTCTACGACGCTTCCAAGTGGGGCGTGAAGGGATTGACGCTCGTGTGGTCACGGGCGCTGTCATCGCACGGCATCCGCGTGAACTCGATTGGCGTCGGTCCAACGAACACGCCGATGTATCGGTCGCACCTCGGCGACAAGGCGCCGCCACCGACCATGATGGAGCCCGAGCAGATTGCGGCCGTGTTGGTGGACCTGGTCGCCGAAGGCCCGAGTGGTCGTACCGGGGACAGCGTCGAGCTGTGGGCGGGACACCCGTGCGTCCTCTCACCGGTTGGTCTCGACGGCAGCTTGGCGCGGAACGTCAAGCCAGCACCTTGAACCATGCTGTCCTGATGAGCGAGCGAAGTGCGAAAGATGTCGTCGAGGAGATGTTCCGACGGCAACAGGACGGCGACGACACCGTCCTCGACGATCTCGTCGCCGACGACATGGTGAACCACGCGGCAGGGCCGCAGGGCCGCGACGGTCTCAAGCTCATCCTGCGCACCATCGAGAACGACTTCGGGCCGGTCACCGCGGAGCAGCA
Source organism: uncultured Acidimicrobiia bacterium (assembly GCA_963774125.1). Classification (GTDB taxonomy): domain Bacteria; phylum Actinomycetota; class Acidimicrobiia; order Acidimicrobiales; family Ilumatobacteraceae; genus JALZMG01. The sequence continues at coordinate 867,773 of CAVZDR010000003.1, read as the reverse complement.
CCACCTCCTCGGCGAAGATGATTTCGTCGCACAGCACCTCACGCTGCACGGCATCCACCGGGCATCCACGATGCCGTTGCTCACTGACACGCCCGTGTCAGGACGTCCCGTGACGTGGACGTTCATTCACGTCTGGCGAGTCGCCGACGGCAAGATCGTCGAGCACTGGGCCTGCCGAGACGACATGGGAGTGCTCGAGCAGCTGCGCAGCTGATCGTCCACCCGTTCCCTGACGAGTCAGCGGGCAGTGATGATGTGGCCGTTGGTGAGCGTCAGGTCCGGCCGGCCGCCATGAACTGGCCGGTGACGGCCTGCTGGTTGGCGTGGCGCTGGTCCATGAGCTGGCCGACGGCCGCGATGTGCTCGGCCTCGCCGGAGTCGTAGGCCGCCTCGATGGCGCACGACAGCACCTCGCTGGCCCGCGCGTAGTCCGCCTGGGCATCCTCGACATAGAGGCTGTTCGTGAGACCGTCGGTGTAGGTCTGCAGCGCCTCCTGCGAGCGGCTTGGCGTCGGGCAGCGCGTCGAGCAGCTGACGGGCCGTCTCCTCGATGGCGTCGCGCTCCTCCTGCATCCAGGCCAGCTCGTTGGCGCTGCGCACGGCCGTCGTCTTGCAGCACGGCGATCGCCATCTCGAGCTGGACCTGGACCGTCGGATCGGTGATCGCCGGCGCGACCTTGCTGTTCGAGCTCGATGGCAGATGGCGTCGATCAGTTGCTGGGTCGTCGGTCGCGAGATCACTTCGTGACCACCTCCGGTCGCCGCCTGGTGGCGCTTCAACGCTCGCATAGAAGACGTCGTGCATGCCGGAGACGGCTGGCGACATGTACGCCAGCGGGATGCCGGTGGTCTCGCCACTGTCCAGCGCCGCGAGCTGCTCGATGACGCTGACGAACACCGTCGCCGACGCGAGCAGCAGGAAGTAGTCGGTCGTGGTCGGGTTGACCTGCTCCTCGTTGAGCCCGCTGAGCTCGCGGTAGCGGGAGTAGAACGCCTCCTCGTCGGCGCCGACGACGTCGGGCGGCTGCGTGACGCTGGCCATCATGCACCAGCCGAGGTCCTCTCGCGGGTCGCCGATGTGCGCCAGCTCCCAGTCGACGATCACGTCGCTGCCGTCGTGGCCGAGCAGCACGTTGGCGACCTGGAAGTCGCCGTGGACGAGCCCGAGGGGGACGGGCGGCGGTCGGTGCGTGCGCAGGTAACTGGCGATCAGCCGCATGAACGGGTCACGATCGACGTGCCGCCTTCTCGGCGTCGACCCAGTACTGGATGCGGGCGTCGATGTAGTCGTCCCACGACGCCGGCACCTCGAGGCACGCCGGGGCCTCCTCGATCGGGAACGCCGCCAGCGCGCCGCCCACCTCGGCCAGTCGCGGCGCGAACTTGGGCAGCTCGCTCGGGTCGCACTTGCGACCGGCGCTGATGAGCGCCTCGCCGTCGAACATCTCGATGACGATGCCTGGGCTGCCGAGCTCTTCGCCGGTCGGATCGAACCACAGCGGCGCCGGCATCGGGATCCTTGCCGGTCTCGTGCAGGGTCGACAGCACCTCCCACTCGGTGGCCCGGTCGGTGTCGATGATCGCCTGTCCGGGTGGCGGGTCCTGGCGGACGATGTAGCCGCGCCGCTCGGCCGCCTTCCTCGACCCAGACACGCGACATCTGCCGGCTGTAGCCGCCGGTGATCAGCTGGTAGTCGACGACCTGCACGCTGTCGGGATCGTCGCTGCGCTTCTGGAAGAACGCCTCCAGACGCGCCCGTGGATCGGTCGTGTCGGCCATTCGCCCCCCTTGCTCGTCGGCCCCCAAGGCCATGGGTAACTGGTATGGCTCTACAGTACTGCGGCGGTCATCTGGCGATCACCGCAGGGTTGCCGTCGGTCCACACCTCGGTCAGCGTGCGGTACGTGATCCGCCATCCGTCCGGCGTGCGGGCCAGCCGGTCGTCGTAGATGCCGCCGATGAGGAAGTTGTCGCCCCCCGGCGTCCCCCGCTTGACGTGCTGGCTCTGGAGGTGGCAGCGGTGCGTGGCCGTGTCCCCGTCGACGCGCACCTGATGGTTCGCCACGAGGTGCTGCGTGGCGTCGAGCCGGCCCACGGCCGCCCGAGATGCGGGCGATGATGGCGTCCTGGCCGTCGCAGTGCACGCCGCGAAGGTCGGCGGTGGCGTCCGGCGCGAAGACCGACCGCAGATCCTCGAACTGCTTGGTGTCGAGCGCCCATGTGTAGGCGATCGCGACGTCGATGATGGCCTGCTCGTCACTGGACACCGTCTCAACTTAGTATCGGACCCCGGGAGGCAGGTTCATGAACGACGACAACGCGGCGGGCGAAGCGGGTCTCGCCGCCGCCAACCGGTTCTTCGACGGGTTGCTGGCTGGAGACCTTGCGGGGCTGCAAGCCGCCTGCGCACCCGGCTCGATCCTGTGGATCAACCTCACCGAGCAGGATCGCGCCTTGGAGGACTCGCTCCGCGGGTTCGCCGCGCTCCGATCCAAGGTGCCGGACCTGCGGATGGAGGACGTCCGGCGGCGCGGGATCCCCGGCGGGTTCCTCGAGCAGCACGTCTTGATGGGCACGCTGCCGGACGGCGAGCCGCTGCGCGTCGTCGGCTGCTTCATCGGCACCGTGGAGCACGGTCGGATCAGCCGGCTCGAGGAGTACGTCGATGGACGTCAGGCTGGTGCGCTGAGCGCGTTGCTGAAGAGCAGCTGACGCCCGTCGCACGGCGCGATCTCCTAGATCAGCGTCCAGCCGCCGTCGACGACGAGCGTCTGGCCGGTGATGTACGACGCGGCAGAGGATGACAGGAACAAGACGGCGTGGGCGATCTCCTCGGGCTCGCCGCGGCGGCCGAGCGGGATGTTCGACGACCGCATCCGCGACAGCGGTCCCATCAGGCCCGTCGGCACCGACGGATCGTCCCAGAGGGCGGGGAGCTCACCGGACTTCATGCGCCGGATCGTCTCCACCGGCACGCTGCCGGGCGCGACGCAGTTCACGCGGACCCCGTACGGTGCGAGGTCCACCGCCAGGCTCCGGGTGAACTGGAACTGCGCGCCCTTGGCGGAGTCGTAGCCGGTGCCGAGGCACGGCAGGATCCCGTCCACGGATGAGATGTTGACGATGGCGCCACCTTCGCCACGCTCGACCATGTGCTCGGCCGCCGGCTTGCAGCACAGGAACACGCCCTCGTAGTTGACGGCGATCGCCCGCCTCCACGACTCGTAGCTCTGATCGACGATGCTGCCCGCCTCGTGGTACGAGCCGGCGTTGTTGACGAGCACGTCGAGCGCCCCGCCCGCCCGCACGGCCGCCTCGATGCCGTTGCGGGCGGAGAGCCTCGTCGGTGACGTCGAGGTGCACCGGGTCGGCACGGCGCCCCTGCTTGCGCAGCTCGTCGGCCTCGCGCGTCGCGCCATCGTCGTCGACGTCCGCCAGCATGCACGTGTGCGCCGGCGGCGGCCAGCACACCGGCGATCGCCTCGCCGATCCCCGTCGCCGCGCCCGTCACCAGGGCAACCTTGCCGTCGAGTGAGAGCAGCCTGCCGATCGACTCGTCCACGCGCGGAGCGTACCGATCTATGGTCGCGACCATGAGCGACGAGCGCATCGAGATCGCCAAGCGACTGTTCGCGGGATGGAGCTCCGGCGACCCGGATGCGCCCAAGGACCTCATGACCCCGGACGCCGTCCTCCACGACATCGCCAGCGGGACGTTCAAGGGATGGCCGGCGATCCGGGAGTTCTTCGCCAGCGGGCTCGCCAAGGTGGGACGACCTGCAGCTCGTGCCGGACGAGTTCTGGAGCAACGACGACGGCTTGGCGCTGCACTACGTCATGAGCGCCACCGTCAAGGATCCGTCGACCTACGGCGCCGAGCACGTCGGCAAGAAGTGGTCGGTCGAGGTGATGTCCTTCCTCCGGTTCGAGGGCGACCGGATCTGCTTCGAGGCCGACTTCCACGACAAGGGCTCGCGGGCGAAGAGCCTCGGCATCGCGTAGCGATGCCGGCCAGCCGAGCGAGCGCAGGCGAGCCGGCTGGCGATGGGGTGTGGGGGCGCAGCCCCCACGGCAGGATCGGCATCGCGTAGCGAGTGCATCTGGGTGGCGGCAGTCTCGAATTCGGGACCGTGCCCACCCAGATGGCGTCGTGAGACGGTCGCCACCCAGATGCGGGGTCGCCGTCAGAACGTGCGGCGGTGCTCGGGCAGGTCTTCCTGGGGGCCGGGCGTGAACTGCCAGCGTCGGGTGCAAGCCCTGCGCCGGAACCGCCACCCGTCCGGCGTGTTGACGACGACATCGTCGTAGTCACCGCCGTACCAGCGCAGGGGATCGTGCGTCTCGCGCGTGTACGGCGCGAAGAACTTGCTCTTCACGCGCACCGCCCCGGCGTCTTCGAACACGACGATGTTCGTGACGTGGTGTGCCGACGGGTGATTGGCCTCGCGGAAGTATTCGCGGATCTCCTCGATCCCCTCGAACACGCGCGGCGCCCGCACGCCCGTGAAGTCGAGCACGGCGTCGTCGACGAACAGCTCCTCGAAGCGATCCCACGCCGCGGCGTCGACGATGTGGCCGTAGAGTCCGAGCAATTGGTGGATCTTGATGACGTCGCTGGCGTCCATGGCCCCCCGTCCAAGCAGTGGTCAGTGTCAAGTTACGCTCCGGCGCATGCAGGCGTACCGCATGGTGGCGTGGAAGACGGCCCCCGAATACCAGGAGGTTGCGCAGCCAGAACCAGGCCCCGGACAGGTGCTCGTCCGCGTGGGAGCGGCGGGCCTCTGCCACTCCGATCTTCACGTGATCCACGAGTTCGACGCCGGCGTCTTCAACGCCGAGCTGCCGTTCACGCTCGGTCACGAGTCGGCCGGATGGGTTGAAGCGCTCGGGCCCGGGGCGTCCGGGATCGAGGTCGGCGAGGCGGTCGCCGTCTACGGCCCGCTGGGCTGCGGGAGCTGCGCCCACTGCCAGACCGGCGACGAGAACCTCTGCGATCGCATCGCCGAGCTGCCGGGCGCCGGATGGGGCCTCGGCGTCGACGGCGGGATGGCGGCGTACATGGTCGTCGACAGCGTGCGCCAGCTGGCGCCGCTCGGTGACCTCGATCCGGTCCTCGCCGCGCCGTTGACCGACGCCGCGGTCACGCCGTACCGGGCGATCAGGCGGTCGCTCGACCGTCTCGGTCCTGGCTCGGTGGCCACCGTCATCGGGATCGGCGGTCTCGGTCACCTGGCGGTGCAGATCCTGCGTGCGCTCACCCCAGCGACCGTCATCGCGGTGGATGCCAAGCCGGAGGCGCTCAAGTTCGCCGAGTCACTCGGGGCCCATCACACCGTCGAGGCAGGCGCCGACGCGGCATCGACGATCACGGAGCTGACGAAGGGACGCGATGTGGACGCCTCCTTCGACCTCGTCGGCAATGAGGCCACGTTGGCGCTGGCGTTCGCCATCGCCCGCGCTGGCGGGCGGATCATGCTCGTCGGCGCGGCCGGCGGCGCGATCCCGTACTCGTTCTGGGCGACGAAGTTCGAGGTCGAGCTGTCGACGTCGAGCTGGGGGAGCATCAGCGATCTCCGCGACGTGATCGCCCTCGCCCGCACGGGACTGATCGAGCCGAAGGTGACCACGTACCGGTTCGACCAGATCCCGGAGGCGTTCAAGGCGCTCGAACAGGGAACGCTGGAGGGGCGTGCCGTCATCGTGCCCTGAGTCAACGTGCGCTGCGTCATCGTGCCCTGAGGAGATCCGACCATGAGCCAGACCCATGTCGATGAGATCGACCTCATGGATCCGGCCGTCCAGGAGGACTGGTTCCCGCACTACCGACGGCTCCGCGAGGAAGCACCCGTGTGGCGGGTGCCGGCGACGGGTGAGTACTTCCTGAGCCGCTACGACGACGTCACCTACGTGCTGCGCCACCCGGAGCTGTTCCCGCACACGTCGACGAGCAGCGAGTTCCGGCTGCTCGAGACCGAGGCGGCGATGCGCTACTACGAGGAGCACGGGTGGCGGCGCAAGCAGACGCTCGGGATCGATCCGCCGGTCCATCGGGAGTACCGAGTGCTCGTCGACCCGTGGTTCAACGGCCGCCGGCGCCGAGCACCAGCGGGCGGTGATCGAGCAGCTCGCGACGTCGCTGATGGACGTGTGGATCGACGACGGCGAGGTGGAGATCGTGCGGCAGTTCGCCATGCCGCTGCCGGTCATGGTGATCACCACCGTGCTCGGGTTCCCGCTCAGTGACATCGAGCAGCTCAAGCGATGGTCCGAGGCATGGGTGATGCCGTTCTCACGGGGGCTCACGCCGGACCAGGAGATGTACGTCGCCGAACAGGGCGTGGAGTTCCAGCAGTACATCTACGCGCACCTCCAGGAGAAGCGCCGCAGCCCCGGCGACGATGTGCTGTCCCACCTCGCCCACGTCACGTTCCACGACCTCGAGCAGGACGGCGATCGGCCGCTGACCGACGACGAGATCGTCAACCTCATCGACCACCTCTACATCGGCGGCAACGAGACGACGACGTTCGCCATCACCTCGGGCCTGTGGCTCCTGATCAGCCACCCGGACGTGGAGCGCCGCCTCCGTGCCGAGCCTGAGCTGATCCCGACGTTCGTCGACGAGGTGCTACGTCTGGAGTCGCCCACGCAGGGCCTGTGGCGCGGCGTCGCCCACGACGTCGAGATCGGTGGCGTGACGATCCCGAAGGGCGTCGACCGTGCACATCCGCTACGGCGCCGCCAACCGGGATCCGGAGCGGTTCGCCCAGCCCGACGACCTCGACGTCGCGCGCCGCAACGCGGGTCGGCACGTCGCCTTCGGGGCCGGCGAGCACCGATGTCCGGGGGAGGGCCTGTCGAAGCTCGAGCAGCGCATCGCCGTGGAGCTGTTCTTGCGGCGGATGGGCAACCTGCGCTTCACCCCGGACCGCAACGACTTCAGCCACCTTCCTGGCTACTGGCTGCGAGCGCTCAAGGAGTTGCACGTCAGCTTCGATCCGATCAATTCATGAGGAGCACCGATGGCCGATGAGACCCCGATGCCCCAGCGCCTCGAGCGGTTCCTCGCCGAGGTGGAACCGGACCTGAAGGCGACCGTGGTGTCGTATCGGCCGATCAGCGGCGGCTACAGCCGGGTCACCGCGGTGGCCGACGTGCGGACGGCCGACGGCAGCGAGCAGAAGCTCATCGTGCGGTCGGATCCGCCGGGCGGCGAAGGTGTGTTCCAGAGCGAACGGGATCGCGAGTGGGAGCTGCTGCAGGCGCTGTGGAACGTGCAGACGATCGAGATCCCGCGACCGCGGTGGTACGACGCGACCGGCGACGTGATGGGCTCGAAGACGATCGTCATGGACCACGTCTCCGGCACGCCGCTGCAGCTCACGCTCGGTCCGGAGTCCGACTTCGCGGCGGCAAGGAAGATCTTCCTCGACGTGGCCGACGCGTTGCGGCGCACTCCGCCCGACGCGATGCCGCAGGTGATGGAGCAACCAGCGGACTGGGACAGCTACATCGACAGCGCCATCGACATCTACGCAAAGGCCGAGCAGGAGCTGACGGACTCGCAGCCCGATCATCCGCTACGTCTCGGCGTGGCTGCGGGCCAACAAGCCGCCGCCGGTTGCCGCTGTCGGTGGTCCACGGGGACTTCCAGCCGGGCAACATCCTCGTCGCCGACGACCACCCGCCGATCGTCATCGACTGGGAGTTCACCCGCATCGGCGATCCTCGGGAGGACGTCGGCTACTACAGCGGAAGTCCACTTCCGAACAGCATGTACACGGCTGATCCGGAGGCGTTCCTGGCCGATTACCGGCAGCTGACCGGCTTCACCGAGGAGCAGGTCAACCCGCAGGTCATGGAGTACTTCTTCATCCTCGGGATGGCCGAGCTGTTCGTGCAGATGATGCAGGGCGCGGATGAGCTCTCCCGTGGGCGAGCGAAGGGGATCATGAACACGTTCCTCGTCAACAGCCTGTGCTACTTCCAGGAGCGGTACCTCGACATCTGCTCGCGCTGACGAGTGGCGAGCAGGAAGGAAAGACGGATGATCGCCAAGCCGACGACGGAGCAGATCCTCAACGACTGCAGCCGCGAGCTGATGGAGGTGGTGCTGCCAGCCGTCACTGACGAGACGGTCCAGGTCGGCGATCTACATGATGGACCTCGTGCTGCGCAACGCCGCGGTGCGCGCCGCGCACGAGATCGCCTGGATGACCGAGGAGATCGCCGAGCTCGAGGCGTATGCCGACTCCGGCGATCGCGTCGCCGACCACCGGCGCCAGCCTCCACCTCGACGACGTCGTCGAGCGTTACCGCACTGCCAGCGAGGCGTTCTCCGCGGCGCTCGAGAAGGCGGTCGCTGCCGGCGACGGCGAGCGCACCGGGCAGGGGGCGTCGTTGCTCGCCCGGCGCGTCGAGAAGGAGCAGGAGATCATGTGCGGGTGGAGCCCGGTCGGGCGCTGACGCCATGTCTCCTCTCGATACCGTCCGCATGTTCATGGCGTCGATCGAGGCCAGGGACCTCGACTACGCGCTCGCCTACGTGGACCAGGACATCGTGTACGACAACGTCCCGATGAAGGCAGTCCACGGGCCGGACGGCGTGCGGGCGACACTCCAACCGTTTCTCGACCGGTGCTCCCAGGTCGAGTGGATCGTCCACCGCGAAGCCGAGACGGACGGCGTGGTGTTCAACGAGCGTCTCGACCGGTTCCTGATCGACGGACGCTGGATCGAGATCGCTGTCACGGGTGTGTGGGAAGTCCACGATGGAGTGATCTCACTGTGGCGTGACTACTTCGACCTGGCCGCGTTCCAGCGCCAGATGTCCTGACAAGGAGGTAACGATGGCGACCCTGCTGGCCCACATCCGAGTTCGTCCGGGAATGGAGGCCCGCTTCGAGCAGCTGGCGGCGGAGCTGTTCCAGGCGACGCACGCCAACGAGCGGGCGGTGCGCCGCTACGAGTACTTCCGTGGCGCCGACCCCGGCACCTACTACGCCCTGCTGTCGTTCGACGACTACCACGGCTTCCTCGAGCACCAGTCGAGCGATCACCACGAGGCGGCCGTGCCGGGGCTCGGTGAGGTCAGCGAGAGCACTCGCTTGGAGTGGATCGACCCCATCCAGCAGGCTTCCCCGCTGGTGCCGACGGATCACCAGCCGCTCCCGGATGATGCATCACCGGTCGCGGCGCGCTACCACGAGCGCTTCGGTGACATCACCGCGGACTGGTGGCGCAGCCTGCGCTGAGGGTTCGGCAACCCGAGTCAGCTCAGTCGAACGAGCCGCCGGCCCACCACCGGTCGAACCTCGGACGCACCGCCGTCGCGACGGGTTCGAGGAGAACCCCACCGGGTGCGCGGACGTAAGCCATCGGGCCGTAGCCATTCTCCGGCGACCGTCCCGCCGCCTCGAGCGTCCACCCCGCAGCAACGAGACGCTCGATCTCGGCCGCGACATCGTCGACCCACACCCCCTGGTGGTGCACGCCCGGCACGTCGCCGCTATCCCACATCGACCCCTTCTCACCCTGCAACAGCTCGACGTGTTGCGGGCCTTCGCACGAGTAGGTGAAGCGAAGCCGGACGGTGTGCTCACCGTGCTCCGGCGTCCACAGCGCCTGGTCCCGCTCGACGACCTGCGCCCAGGTGAAGCCGAGGCCTGCCGTGAGCTCTTCCATGGCGGCCTCGAGGTCAGGCACCCGCACACCGACGTGGAACAGCGCCTGCTGGTAGTCGAAAGCCATGGGATCTCCTTCGGTCGCGCTCAGTGAGCGGACGCTACAAGCCGTGAATCTATTCTGCAACATGTGTTGTATGACAATCGTTCGAGATCCGCGCGTACGGTGTCCGTCGATGCCACGACACGTCGATCATGCTGCTCGCCGCCGTCACGTTGCGGCCACAGCCGCCGAGCTGGTGGGGACGCATGGGCTTGATGCGTTGACGTTCCGCAATGTCGCCGACGCCGCCGGGTACAGCACGACCGTCGTCACGCACTACTTCGCCGACAAGCGTGACCTGCTGCTCTCGACGTTCCGCGAGGTCGCCGATCGACTCGGCGCACGCTTCGAGGAAGCAGACCGGCGTGGCGGTGGGCTGCGCGCCTGCTTGGAGGCGCTGCTCCCGTTGGATGCCGGACGTCGCACGGAGTGGCGCCTGTTGACGTGCTTCTGGGGCGTCGCCATCAGCGATCCGGAGTTCGCCGCCGAGGATGCCGGGCACGTCCGCTCGGCCCAGGAGCGGATCAAGGCCTTGCTGCGTCGTGAGCACCCCGACGTGGTCGAGGTCGAGCTCGACGTCGTCTCGAGACGCCTCGTGACGATCGTCCACGGGCTCGGTGCGCAGTGCGCGCTCGACCCAGAGCACTGGTCGTCGACGCAGCAGCGCCGGGTGCTGGCCAACGAGCTCGGCACGTTGCTGCCGGGCGGCGTTGGGGCATTGACTTAATAGAACATCTGTTGTACAACAACTGTCATGGAACGCTGGCCGCCGACAACATTCGGGGAGTCCACGAATGGCCGATGACGATGTACGAAGCGTGATCGACCGGCAGGCGGTCAGCGACCTGCTCGTCGGCTACGTGCTGGCGTTGGACCGACGGGACTGGGAGACGGTCGCGAAGTGCTTCGCATCGGACGCCGCGTTCATCCATCCAGCCGGCCGTGTCGAAGGTCGGGACAGCATCGTCGGCCGGGCGCAAGCGGCGCTCGATCCCCTGGACGCCAGCCAGCATCTCCTGGCCAGCATCCTTGTGACGGTCGAAGGAGACAACGCCCAGGCGACGTCGTACTTCCACGCGCAGCACGTCCGGGCCGGTGCGACGGGCGGGGACCTGTACGTGATCGCCGGCACGTACCGCGACCGCCTTCGTCGCGACGCGGACGGCTGGGCGATCTTCGAGCGAGTCCAGGACTACAGCTGGCGGAGTGGCAATCCCGAAGTGATCGTGCGTTGAGGCGCGACTGGAGGCATCGATGACGTTTGACCGATTGGAAGATCGCGCGGCGATCGCCGATCAGATGTTCCGCTACGCCGCGCGCGACCGACTGGCTCGAGACCGACCAGCACCGCGAGGTGTTCGCCGACGAGTGCGTGTTCGCCTCGCCGCACAGTGGTGACATCGCCGGAGCCGAGGCCGTCGTGGAGTGGATGAGCACTGCGCTGGCCCGGTTCGAGGCGACGCAGCACCTGATCGGGAACATCTCGATCGAGTTCACCGGACCGGACGCGGCGAAGGCGGTGAGCTACGTGCGGGCCTGGCACCGGCCGCGTGACCACGATCAGCCCGACATGGTGCTGTGGGGTGAGTACCACGATCAGTGGGTCAAGCTCGACGACCGTTGGCGGATCAAGGAACGCCGAGTGCTCGAGGCGGGGATCGAACCGCGCCGCGAAGGGCGGCGTTCCCGAACCCGAGGAGGGCGAAGGGATGAAGCTGGGTGTCGTCTACCCGCAGATCGAGCTGCGCGGCGATCCCCAGGCGGTGCACGACATCGGCGTCGGAGTCGAGGAGATGGGGTTCGACCACCTGCTCGTCTACGACCACGTGGTCGGGCGCCGAGCATGCCGATCGGGAGCCCCCGCTGTGGGGGCCGTACACGGAGCGGGACCCGTTCCACGAGCCGCTCGTGATGTTCGGTTACCTCGCTGCGGTGACCTCGCGCATCGAGCTGGCGACCGGCGTCATGATCCTGCCGCAACGCCAGACGGTCACTCGTCGCCCAGCAGGCCGACGGACGCCGACCTCTTGTCGCGCGAGCGACTCCGACTCGGCGTCGGGACGGGATGGAACTACGTCGAGTACGACGCTTTGGGTCAGGAGTTCAAGACCCGCGGTGCTCGTCTCGACGAGCAGATCGAGTTGCTGCGACGGCTGTGGGCCGAACCGCTCGTCACGTTCGATGGGCAGTTCGATCGCTTCGACCGGGCCTGCATCAACCCTCGGCCGCGCCGGCAGATCCCGATCTGGATCGGAGGCTTCGCCGAGCCGGCATACCGCCGCGGCGGTCGACTCGGTGACGGCTTCACGTTCGCCGGCGACGTCGATGCAGCGTTGCAAGGCATGGCACGAGTCCGCCACCACCTGTCCGAGGCAGGTCGTTCAGACGAGGGGTTCGGACTCGAGTTGATCGCGACGCGGGCCAGGAGTACAGGTGAGATCGGGGAGACCGCGGAGCGCTGGCAAGCGGCCGGGGGTACCCACTTGTCGGTCCTGACCATGAAGCTCGACCTCGACACTGCGGCTGCTCATCTCGAGTACGTGCGTCTGCGACGAAGGACGCCCTCGATACCCGGGTCGGAACACGGCACGTGAGCGTCGCAGGAGACGACGTGCAGTGGGTGCTGTGGTCGGGGACATTGGGGCTGGAAAGCCCGCTCGAGGGCCGATTCACCGCAGCCGCTGAGAACGGGTACGACTACCTGTCGCTGAGCCCGCTCGACGTGGCCCGGTCGGCGGAACAGGGACTGCCGGCATCGGAGATCAGGAGCCTGGCCGAGGCGCACGGGCTGGGGCTGATCATGGACCCGGTGATGAACTGGCACCCGGCGATCGAGCCATCTCGATCGCGCTTCGCCCGGTTCAGCGTGGACGAGGCGTTGGAGATGGCGGGAGCGCTGGGTGTGGTCTCGATGACCGCCATTGCCTCGTCGACGAGCGCGGCGTCCACCGAGGAGCTGAGTGAGCAATTCGGCGCGCTGTGTGATCGGGCGGCGGACATCGGGGCGCTGGTCCACCTGGAGTTCATCCCGATGACCCCGATCGCCGACGTCGCGACCGCGTGGACGATCGTGCGCGACGCCGATCGGCCGAACGGCGGGATCCTGTTCGACACGTGGCATTTCTTCCGCGGTTCGCCTGACTTCGACGCGCTCGAGGCCGTACCCGGAGAGCGGATCCTCGCCGTGCAGGTCGACGACGCCCACGCCGAGGTGACCGGCAGCCTGTGGGATGACACGCAGCAGCGTCTGCTGCCTGGCGATGGCTCGTTCGACCTTCCGCGGGTGCTGCGGACCCTGAGCCGCATCGGCGGACTCCGGTTCGTGGGACCGGAGGTCATCTCGCCGGAGACCGCGGGAATGCCAGCGGGAGAAGCGGCCCGGCTAGCCGGGGAGCGAGTGCGCGCGTTGGTCGCCGACGCCGAAGCACCGAAGGAAGGAATCCGTCATGGTTGACGTCACCGCTGGAATGATCACGGGACAGGGCACTGTGGAGTTCCTCCGATTCGCCGAGGAACCGCCAGCGCCGGGCTGCGTCTCGGTCGACATCACCCTGTGCGGTGTCTGCGGAACCGAGATCGCGTCGTTTCGGAACGGTCACCTCCACAGCCCGGCGGTCTGTGGACACGAATGGGTCGGCACCATCGGCGCCGTGGGCCCGACCGTGGAGGGCCTCGAGGCCGGCGAGCGCGTCGTGGTCGCAGTCCCCCCACCGTGTGGAGACTGCCCGGAGTGCCTGAGTGGCCTCACTGAGCACTGCCGGACGGTCTCGGCGGTTGCAAGGGGTCGGGACCCGCATGCGCCGCCGCACGGCGGCGTTCGCCCGCAGCGTGATCGTCGATGCTGGGCGCGTCCTCCACGCGCATCCGGACCTGACCGACGTCGAGGCAGCCCAGGTCGAACCTGCGACCGTCGCCTTCCACGGTGTGCGACGGTCGCGCATCACGCCGGGCGACACCGTCGTCGTGCAAGGAGCGGGGCCGATCGGTCTCTTCGCGATGCAGTTCGCAAAGGTTGCCGGGGCCGGGCATGTGCTGCTCGTCGAGCCGTCGGAGTTGCGCCGTCGCGTCGGCATCGAGCTCGGCGCGTCGATGGCGGTGGCTCCCGACGAGGCCAGTGATGCGATCCAGTCAGTGACGCGAGGCATCGGCGCCGACGTCGTCTTCGAGTGCGCCGGCGTTCCGAGCCTGCTGCAGACGGCGGCGGACTTCGCCCGGTCGGGCGGCGTCGTATCCCTGCTGAGTTTCCTGGCTCAGCCGGCGACCATCAATGCGGCGCGCTGGCTGGCCAAGGAGCTCACCGTCGTCGCCTCGAACGCGTTCACCCACGACGACTTCCGCCGAAGCATGACGTTCCTCGCCGACGGTCGGGTCAAGGCAGGCCCGTTGCACACGCGCACGGTCCCGCTCGACGACCTCGAAGCGGCGTTGCGCGATCTGTCCGCCGGGCCATCGGACGACATCAAGGTGCTCGTCGACCCGAGGTCTTGACGGCAGTTACCAGGCGGCGGTGCCACCGTCCACGTTGATCAGTCCGCTCGTGATGCCGGCGCCTTCCGGGCCCGCCAGCACGACGGCGATGGCAGCGACCTCCTCGACGGTGTTCAGCCGCTTGATCATCGACTCCTGGGCGTAGTTGTCGAGGAACTGCTCGTAGCTGATGCCCATCGTCTTGGCGGCCTCGGGTCCGGCCTCCCTCATCAGGTCGGTCTCGATGGCGCCCGGGAGGATCGCGTTGCTCGTGATGCCCATCGGTCCGTACTCGAACGCGACCGCCTTGGTGAAGCCGTTGAGGGCGTGCTTGAACACGATGTAGGGGCTGACCGCCGCCTTGTTCGCCTGCTTGCCCTCGACGGAGGAGATGTTGATGATGCGGCCGCCGTGTCCGGCCGCGACCATGTACTGGAGCGCCTTGCGGGTCGCCCAGAACGTGGAGTTGAGGATCCAGTCCGCCGTGCCCAGCCACGCCTCGTCGGCGAGCTCGTGCACCATCCCGAATCCGGTCGATCCACCGGCGTTGTTGACCAGGATGTCGATCTGACCGAAGCGGTCGACGGTCGCGTCGACGGCGCCCTCGACCTCTGACTGGACCATCACGTTGCCGGCCACGAAGTCAGCGCGATCACCGACGTTGATCTCCTCGAGCGCCTGCTTCCCCTTGTCGGCGCTGCGGCCGTTCATCATCACGCTGGCGCCGTTGGCGAGGAAGGCCTCGGCAATGCCGCGACCAATCCCTCGCGTCCCACCGGTGATCAGCGCAACCCTGCCGTCGAGTCCCATGGCGCGTGCCCCCTTCCAGCGACGTCAATCCGGTCTGGCCGAACTCTCACAGAAGAAAGTGATCGGGCGCAACCGGCCACCGTGGTCCTGACCCGCTCGCGGTTGGTACAAACTCTGCGCTCATGAAGTCGCTCGTGCTTGGTGGATCGGTCTTCGTCGGCAAGCACACCGTCGAGGCGTTGCTGGCCGGTGGGCACGAGGTTGCCGTCCTCAATCGAGGTCGCACTCCGACGGACCTACCCGACGAGGTGGAACGGTTGGTCGCCGACCGCACCGACCTCGACCAGATGCGCCAGGTGCTCGAGGGTCGGGACTGGGATGCGGTGTTCGACGTGTCGGGGTTCGTGATGGCGGCCGGAGGCTCTGACATCGAGGGCCTGCTCGGGCTGCTGGAGGGTCACGTCGGGCACTACGTCTACGTCAGCTCGATCATGGCCTACGACCAGTCGCTGGTCGGCGTGTTCCCCTGGACGGAAGATCTGCCGACGAGCCAGGACGGCGCGGCGAGCTATGGGGGGTTCAAGGCGTTGGCGGAGACCGCGATGCTGGCTCGTCACGCCGAGAGCGGGTTCCCGGGCACCGTGGTGCGGCCGGCGGCGATCTACGGGCCGGACAACAACATCTTCGACATGGAGCTGCCGCTGTTCCTTCGGCTGCTCGAACATCGCCCGATCATCGTCCCGCACGGTGGGCTCATCGTCGGTTCGTTCGGGCATGTCGACGATCTGTGTGAAGCGATGGTCGGCTTGGTAGGTAACGAGGCGGCGATGGGGGAGGTCTTCAACATCTCCGGCGACTCGGTGACGGTGAACCGCTACATCGAGGTGCTGTCCGAGGTGGTCGGTGAGGAGCCCGACGTCGTGTACCTGCCTGATGAGATGCTCGGCGACCTGCCGGGCACCGTGTTCGGCCACCTGTTCGGCGTCCGTCACCATGCGATGTTGAGCATCGAGAAGGCTCAGCGCCTGCTGGGGTTCGCCAATCGCTACGACCTGCGGTCTGGGCATGAGGACGCGTACGAGTGGTTCCGCGGCAAGGGGTATGCCGACGTCGAGGGGCCGATGGTCGATCCGATGTGGCGGGCGTCGTGGGACTTCGACGCCGAAGCGGCGGTGGCGAAGCAGGTGCGTGGTGCGTGAGCCCGCCGATACCGACATGTGGCGATCGGTGGAAGCGACCGTGCGCGACACGTTGCTGCCGTCGCTCGCCGACGACTGGGCGCGGGTGATCGCCGTCCAGCTCGTCGGCATGGCGCGGTACGCCGCGACACGGCCCGCCGATCCGGTGCCCGATCGGGTAGCCGAGTTGAGCGCCGAGTTGGATGAGCTGGCCGACAACCCGATCGTCGCGGGGCGGTGGCCGGCGCCGTCGGACGATGCCGCCGACGTGCTGCGGGCAGTGAGCGCCGTGCTCGGGGACGCCGTGGCGCGAGACGACCCCGCCGGCGACGAGGTGCGGGCGAGAGTGCGCCCCATCGTCAGTCGTCACCTCGACGAGGACTTGGAAGTGACGGGAATGCTGATGCCGTACTTCCGGGGGCAGTTGCCTGATGCGTGATCAGCTGGAGCACTGGATCGGCGAGCAGCGGGGGGCGCCCGTCGAGGTCGCTGAGCTGCGGAGGATCACGACAGGGCACTCGCGCGGCAACTGGTTCCTCGAGCTCGGGGACGGGTCGCGTTACGTGGTTCGAGTCGAACAGGGCGGCGTGTTCGGCACGGCGGGAGTCGACGAGTTCGAGTTCATGCAGGCCGTCGGTCGGCTCGGGTTCCCGGTCGCCGCGGTGCGCTGGCTGGAGCCGACGGGAAGCGTCCTCGGCCAGCCGTTCTTCGTGATGGACTTCGTCGAGGGAGGAGTGGAGACGGATCGGGAGGACCGCACCCTGGCCCCCGAGCTGGCCGTCGATTTCGTGCGCCGCCTCGATGAGCTGCACCGGCTCCACTGGGAGCAGGAGTTGGAGGGTCCCTCACCAGAGGAGGCGACCCACGTCCAGATCGAGCGATGGGCGGACGTCTACCGCTCGACGTCTGCGGTGCTGATCCCCCTGCTCGAGGAGGGCGCGGCCTGGCTGCACCATCACGCGCCGGCACTGGAGCGGGTGGGCGTCGTCCACGGCGACCCAGGGCCGGGCAACTTCGTCCACGACGGCAGCCAGGTGCTGGCGTTCACGGATTGGGAGTTCACCCACCTCGGTGACCCCACCGAGGACTGGTCGTTCCTGCTCTCGATGCGCGGCTCGCGCACGATGTCGCGGGAGGAGTGGATGACCCTCATCCGCGACGAGGTCGGCATCGAGGTCCGGCCCGAGCACATGCGCTACTGGCAGGCGTTCAATTTCTTCAAGGGGGCCTGCGCCAACCGTTCGTGCCTCAAGGCGTTCGCCACCGCCAATCCCGCCCCCAACATGGCGCTCATCGGCACCGTTCTCCAGCAGACCTTCATGCGTCAGATGGCCGACCTCATCAAGGGAGAACAAGCGTGAGCGACATGAGACTCGATGGCCGGACCGCGGTGGTCACCGGAGGGACCAGGGGTATCGGTCGTGGGATCGCCGAGATCTTCCTCGAGCACGGCGCCAATGTCGTGGTCAACGGTCGCTCGGCGGAGAAGGGCGAGCAAGCGATCAAGGAGATGGGAGGCGGCGAGAACGTCCGCTTCATCCAGGGCGACGTGATGAAGAAGGACGATGTCGAGGCCATCGTCGACGGCGCTCACGAGCGCTATGGCGGTGTCGACGTCCTGGTCAACAACGCCGGCGGGATCACCGGCCACGGGATGATCGCCGACATGGACGACTGGGCGTGGTTGGGGACGATCGAGTGGAACCTCAACGCCGCCTTCTACGCGACCAGGCGGGCGTTGAAGTACATGGTGCCGCAGGGATGCGGACCGGATCATCAACATCTCCTCCGTCGAGGGCAAGCAGGCGAACAAGCCCGCAGTGAGCAACTACATCACGACGAAGCACGCGCTGAACGGGCTGACCAAGGCGACGGCGTTCGAGTACGGCCCGATGGGGATCACGTGCAACGCGATCTGCCCCGGTGCGATCGAGACCGACATCATGCGCGAGTCCGGGCCGGACGCGGCGGCGGCCGCCGGCATCACGTACGAGCAGTTCCTCGAGAACTACGCCAACGAGTCGATGATCAAGCGGCTGAACACGGTCGAAGAAGTGGCCGGGATGGCGCTGCTGCTCGCCTCCGACGCAGGCGCCGGCATCACCGGCGCCCTGTTGAACGTCGACGGCGGCAGCGCATCGTGGTGATGCGGGAGACTGCTACCGCAGTTCGGTGAGCGTGGGGGCCAGCTGCTCGAGGAGGCGGGGGTCGTACGGGCGGGGGAGCAGGACGCACACCAGCTGGGCGCCGGCGTCGACGTAGGCGGCGACCTGGTCGGTGATGCCCTGCGGGTTGTCGGGCGACGGCCGCACGTTGGCCGACAGCGTCACGTCCTCGAGACGGCGACCCTCCTCCTCGCATCGCTCGCCGAGGCGATCGCGCAGGCGGGCGAACTCCGTGACATCGTCGCCGGAGTAGTTCCAGCGGTCGGCGTACCTGGCGACCAGTGGGAGCAACCGGCGCTCACCCTTTCCACCCAGCACGATCGGAGGGTGCGGCTGCTGAGCGGCCTTCGGCTCACACCACGCGTTCTCGAGCCGGTAGTAGCGGCCCTCGAACGTGGTCGTCGGCTGCGTCAGGAGCGAGCGGATGATCGTCAGCGCCTCCTCGAAGCGGTCGAAGCGCTCGGGCACCGAACCGAGTTCGATGCCGTAGGCGGCGCACTCCGGCTCGAACCATCCGGCCCCCAGCCCGAGCTCGAGCCGCCCGCCGGACGCGATGTCGACGGTCACCGCGGTCTTCGCCAGCACCGCCGGATGGCGGAATGGGATGCCGGTGACGAGCACGCCGCCGCGCAAGCGGCACGAGCGCGCCAGCAACATCGCGAGGGTGCTCCAACCCTCGAGCGTCGGCTCCTCCGGTCCGGTGCGCAGTGGGTAGAAGTGGTCGTAGACCCAGCCGATCTCGAAGACGTCGAGCTCGTCACCAACGTCCCAGAGCTCGGCCAGCTCGGCCCAGGTGCAATTGGACTGTGCGGCGGTGAAGGCGAACTGCGGCATCTGACCTGGTCCTCCCTCCCTTCGGAGTAACTGAAGTCCGATGATAGTTTCTATGGCGTGACGTCTCCTCAGGACCTGCAGTGGCCCGATCTCGTGTGGTCGCACTTCAGCCGTCCACGCTTCGGGCAGTTCGACGAGCGGGTGGCGGCCGCCGCCGCCGCCGGATTCGCCGGCCTCGGCCTCTTCGCGCTCGAGTACGAGCGCTTGCGTGACGAGGAGGGCCGATCCGCGAAGGACATTGGGCGGCAGCTGGAAGACAACGGACTCGTGCTGGCCGAGATCGAGACGGTGCACGGATGGTCGTCGTCGGGCGGGGCCGATGCTGCGGAGTGCCGCCGGCGCGAGGACCTTGCCTACGAGCTGGCCGACGGCGCGGGCTGCCGCTACTTCCAGGCGATCGGCTCGTACGAGGGCTCGGTCGCCGAGGCCGCAGACGCCTTCGGAGCGCTGTGCGATCGGGCCGCCGCGCACGGCCTTCTCGTCGGCGTGGAGTGGTTGCCGTACACCAACATCGCGACGGCGGCGGACGCGCAGGCGATCGTCGAGGGGGCCGACCGGCCCAACGGTGGGTACTGCGCCGACATCTGGCACCACCGGCGCGGCGCGAACGACGACTCCATGCTCCGAGCGCTGCCCGGCGACCGGGTCTACGCGGTGCAGATGGACGACGGGTCGCAAGAGCCCCAGCTGCCCGACTACAAGCAGGACTGCCTCGCCAACCGCGTCCCCCCGGGCGAGGGCGAGTTCGACTGCGTGCAGTTCGTCAGACTTCTGCAGGAGATCGGCGTGCGCGCCCCGATCTCCCTCGAGGTGTGCTCGACGGAGCTGTGGGCGGCTCCCGCCACCGAGGCGGCCACAAAGGCCGCCGATGCCATGCGGGCGGTCCTGGCGACGGCCGGGCGCTGAGACCTGATGTCACCCGTCTTGGTACGAGACGTCGGCGGCGCTGCGCACCCCCTCGGTGAACCGGCCGGGCGGGTAGGCCGGCTCGATGTGCTCGACCGTGTCCCACTCGTGGACGACCGCCCGGTGCGCGATCTTCCACTCGCCGTCGCGACGCTCGAACCGATCGACGTAGCGGCCACCGAACGACATCAGCGTCGGTCCCTGGTCGTCGCTCCCGCGATGGCGAGCACAGACGTGGCTCTCGACGCGTGCGCGGTCCGGACCGGTGAAGTCGATCGCGACGTTGCTGATGGTGTGCATGGTCGCCTCGTAGCGCTCGGCCAGCCGTCGAGTGACGTGGTCCGCGAAGTCCACGCCGAGGCCCTTGAACGAGCCGTGGTCGTCGGTGCCGTCGGGGTGGTAGACGGACGCCACCAAGGCGGCGTCGAGGCGGTCGACTCCCCGGCAGTAGTCGACCAGCCGCCGCTCGATGGCCCGCTCGTCGAGCAGGTGTTGCAGATCAGGGTCCATGCCGTCAGTCTCCCGGTGCCGGCGTGAGCGAGCAAGATCGGTCCGGCCATCTGGACATCGACGGGTGCTTCAACGTCCGGGATGCCGGAGGGTGGCCGACGGAGGACGGGCGCCGGATGCGCACCGGCATGCTGTATCGGGCCGACGACCCGGTGCGCCTCACGGAGGAGGGGCGCCGGCGGATCGCCGAGCTCGGCCTGCGGGCGGTCATCGATCTGCGCCAGAAGGCGCAGTACGACCGCGGCTACTTCTTCGATGACGTGGACATCACGCACCACATCCCGACGGTCGACCGCGTCATCGACGTGGAGAACCCACCGCGCTTCGAGGAGACGGCCGACATCGTCGGGCTGTACGAGGACATGGTCGTGCGCGGCGGTCCCCAGATCGTGCGGGCGGTCGACACTGTCGCCGAGTACATCGCCGACGGCCCGGTGCTGGTGCATTGCGTTGCGGGGAAGGACCGGACCGGCCTTGTCGTGGCGCTCGTCCAGGCCGCGATCGGGGTGCCCCGCGAATCGATCATCGCCGAGTACGCGCTGTCCGACGAACCGACGCAGCGACGCCGCAAGGCGATGATCTCGGCGCCGCTGTCCGACGACCCGCCGGTCCACCGATCACCGGAGCTGCTGTGGACCGCGCCGGCCGAGGCGATGGCACTCTTCACCGACCGGGTGGCCGAGCTGCACGGCTCGCTCGCGGCGTGGCCGAGCGCGATCGGCCTGTCGGACGCGACGGTCGAACTGCTGCGCCAGCGCCTGCTCGACTAGGGCGTCCTCAGGCCAGGCTGCCGGCGTCGACAGCCACCGTGGAGCCGGTCATGAAGGCCGCCAGGTCGCTGCAGCAGAACAGCACGACGCGCGCTACGTCATCGGGCACGCCCATCCGGCCGAGCGGGTTGGCGGCGACCCGCGCCTCGACGTCGACTCCAGACGCGGCCAGCGGAGCCATCTGGTCGCGTACGCCGGGCGTGTCGATGATCGTCGGAGCGACGCCGAGCACCCGGATGTCGCGGGGTCCGAACTCGAGGGCGAGCGCCTTGGTGATGCCGACGACGGCGTGCTTCGAGGCGACGTAGGCACTGATCCCCGTGCTCGCCTTGAAGCCGGCGGTGGAGGAGATGTTGACGATGACTCCGCCGTTGCTCATGCGCCGGGCGGCTTCGCGCGCGCCGGCGTAGGTACCCCTGACGTTCACCTGCAACATGCGGTCGAGGAACGCGTCGTCGGCATCGATGGCCGGTCCGGTGGTCGGGAAGATGGCGGCGTTGTTGACCCAGATCTCGAGGCCGCCGAGCTCGGCGACCGCCCGATCGGCGGCAGCGGCGAGCGAGTCGGTGTCGGCGACATCCAACTGGCAGCCGAGGACCTCGCCGCCCATCATGTTCACGTCACGGGCCAACGTGTCGGCGGCTTCGCCGTCCAGATCGCCCGCAATCACGCTGGCCCCTGCCTCGGCGAGGCGCCACACGATCTGCGCGCCCAGACCGCGCGCCGCGCCCGTGACGACGGCTCGCCGCCCGGCCAGCGAGATCAGCTCGGAAAGCGTGCGGTTGCTGACGTCGGGAACAGCCACGGGCCGGAGACTATGACGGCCCAGCTACGCTCCGCCGCGCCATGAGCCAACGCGACGCCGACGCCATCACGCGTCTGCAGCACGCCTACGCCGATGCCGTGCTCGCCAGCGACGAGGCGTGGTGGGGTTCGCTGTGGACCGAAGACGCGAGGTGGGACCTCGGGCCGGATCGGGTCATTGACGGGCGGGCCGCGATCGTCGAGCACTGGCGAGGGTCCGTCGCCACCTACCGCCGGGTCGTGCAGCTGTACCTCAGCAGCACGGCGACCATCGACGGTGACGAAGCGCAGGGGCGGGCCTACTTCGTCGAGCTCAACGTGCCCGTCGACGGTGATCGACGCGTCCTCGCCGCCTACTACGACGACACGTACCGGCGATCCGCCGAGGGGTGGCGCTACGCCAGCCGCACGCTCGGCCGCCTCTACCAGGGCCTCCCGGATCTCTCCGGCACGTTCTTCCCGGACCTCGACTGATTCATCCGAGTGTTTGACCGCATCCGAGTGCCGGACCTCGATTTTTCCGACTTCTGACACTCGGACGGGCTCAAACACTCGGATGGGTATCAATCGAACATGCGGGCGAGCTCGTAGGCCTGGCGGGTGGCGAAGACCATGCGGCGGGGGGCGAAGGCGTCGCCGAGCAGGTGCACGGCGGGGTGGGCGGCACGCAGCTCGTGGTAGAGGTCATCGACGGGGACGGATCCGCAGGCCAGCACGACCGAGTCGACGCCGTCGATCGTCCAACGTCCGCCCGCTGAAGCAGTGGGCCACCGTCAACGTGCCAGGCTCGACGGCGACGAGCCGGGTCATCGGGACCATCGTCACGCCGGCCTCGTCGAGGCGGGCCATCACTGCACCGATCGTGTACTTGCCGACGAGCGGGGACGGGGCGAGCGTCTGGTACACCAGCGTGACCTCTGGCCCTCGGTGGCGAGGTGATCGGCGATGGCCAGTGGCGCCATGCGGTCGTCCTCGGAGATCACGACGGCCCGCCTGCCCACACGCTCTGGATCGGTCACGGCCTCGGTTGCGGAGCAGCACGAACGGGGAATCGACGCCGGGCACGTCGATGCGGCGAGACACGGCACCCGTGGCGATCGCCACGACGTCCGACCCGGACTGGCCGATGTCGTCGGCCGTCGCCTCGCGACCGAGCACGACGTCGACGCCGGCCCGCTGCAAGCGCCCCTCCTGCCAACGGACCCACCGGCCGTAAGCTGGCGTTCATCTTCAGCCGGGCCGCGACCGCGAGCTGGCCACCCAGCGACTCGTCGCGCTCCCACAGCTGCGACGCGGTGGCCCCGCTCAGCCATCTGCCCGGCGAACTCGGTGCCCGCCGGGCCGCCACCGATGACGAGCACCGAGCGTGGGTCGGCGGCTCGCGCCGGACGTCCGCTCGTCCTCGCGACCGGCGTGCGGGTTCACCCCGCAGGCGAACGGCAAGTTCTCGACCACGCGGCGGTCGATGCACTCCTGGAGGCCGATGCACGGCCGGACCTCCTGCTCCCGGGCCGTCCAACGACTTGACGACGAGCTCCGGATCGGCGATCGCCGCCCTGGCGAACCCGACGAGGTCGGCGTGCCCGTCGGCGAGGATCCGCTCGGCGGTCGTCGACGCTCGTCACGCCGCCCGACGTACACCACGGGCAGGTTCGTGGCGGTGCGCACGCTGCCCGGCCAGTGGCGCCCACTCACCTTCGTCGTAGAAGCCGGGCTGGATGTAGCTGACCCGGCCCCAGTTGTCGCCGATGTCGAGGCTGAAGTAGTCGACCGTGCCGTCGGCGGTGAACGCTTCGACGAGCGGATCGGCAGTCGTCGACGGTCTGACCGCCATCGATCATCTCGTCCATGCACAGCCGCAGCCCGATCGTGATCGGGCGGGTCACGTGTTCGCGCATCGACTCGACGACCTCGCGCAGCAGCCGCCGCCGGTTCTCGAAGCTGCCGCCGTAGCCGTCGGTGCGCGCGGTTCGTGCAGCGGCGAGAGGAACCACTGCAGGACGTCGTCGTGGTTGGCGTGGAGCTCGAGGGCGTCGGCACCGCCCTCGGCAGCGAGCGCGGCCGACTCGCCGTACTCGCGCACGAGCCACTGCACCTCGTCGACGTCGAGCGCGTGCGGGACGCGGTGGTCGGCGTAGCCCGACAGCGTGCTCGACGGCGCCGACGGCATGCCGCCCTGCTGGACGAACTGCACGCTGCCGAAGCCGCCGGCGGCGTGCAGGCGGGCCATGAACCGGCCGAGCCGCTCGACGAAGTTCGGCGTCGCGGAACAGGCCGGGACCGTTGGCGCCGATGCCCGTCGGCTCGAACCCGGGGACCAGCGGGTTGCGGACGAACGTCGGACCTCCACCGACCCACCGAACGCCGCCGGCGATCCGCGACGACCCAGTACGCGCAGTGGCGCTCGAAGAGCGCCTCCGACCCGAGCAGTGCGCCGCCGCCGCCGGAGTGTGGCGAGACGACGAGGCGCCGGTCGAGCTCCATCGTCCCGACCGAGATCGGGCTGAGACGACAGTGGGTACCGGGAGGCCGGAGGCTCTGGCGTCACGTCGCGATTCTTGTCCAAGTACGGAGCCTGACCGCACACGACATCAAGTTTGTGCGAATCCGACTCCGGGCGTCGGATTAGCATCGCGCGACATCGAGGGGAGGCTGCACATGACCGCGACAACCCACGCCGACGTCGCCCGGCGGCTGCTGGCCAACGTCGACGCCGGCACGAGCGATCAGACCGAGAGCCAGATGAAGCTTCCGATCTCCGCCTACCGCGACCCCCAGCGGTGGGAGGCCGAGATGGAGCAGATCTTCCGTCGGTCGCCGCTCGTGGTCGCCCTGTCCTGCGACCTGCGCCAGCCCGGGGACTACGACACCCTGGAGATCGCCGATCGCCCTGTGCTCGTCGTCCGCGGAGACGACGGGGTGGCGCGGGCACGTTCCTCAACGTGTGCCGCCACCGCGGCGCCCAGGTCGCCGACGGGCTGCGGGCACAGCCGCCGCTTCACCTGCCCGTACCACTCGTGGGTGTACGACACCAGGGGCACGCTCGTCGGCGTCCCTGGCAGCAACACGTTCGGCGAGCTCGACGTCGAGCGGCCTCGTCGAGCTGCCGACCCACGAGATCGGCCGGCGTCGTGCTCGCCGTGCTCACCCCCGATCTCGACTTCGACCCGGCCGAGTGGCTGGCCGGGATGGAGGACGCGCTGGAGATGCTGCGCCTCGACGAGCTGCACCGCTACCCGGTGCAGACGCTGCTCGACAGCCCCAACTGGAAGCTCACCGCCGACGGGTACGTCGACGGCTACCACATCGGCTACCTGCACAGCGCGACGATCGGCGAGAAGTCGATCACGAACCGCAACACGTACGACTTCTTCGGACCGCACGTGCGCATCGGCTTCGCCAACAAGCCGATCACCGAGATCCGTGACCGCCCCGAGGAGGAGTGGCCGCCGATGTTCGAGGTGATGAGCATGGTCCACTACGTCTTCCCGAACATGTCGATCTCCGGCCAGCCGGACCGGCCGCTGATGGTCAGCCGGCTGCTCCCGGGCCCGACTCCCGACCGCTCGCGCACGCCAGCAGTACCACTACTACCGCCAGCCGGTGGAGGGTGAGGAGGCGACGGCGATGGCCGAGACCCGCCGCAAGCTCTACGCGCAGGTGACGGGCGACGAGGACTTCGCCACCGGGTTCAAGATCAACCGCGGCCTCGGCGCCATCGCCGGACGGCCACTTCCGCTTCGGTCGCAACGAGGGCGGCAACCAGAACCTCCATCGTTGGATCGACAAGATCGTCGCCAACGGCAATCGCTCCGGCTCGCACTGAACCGGACGCGTACTTTCTTTATCCCGTGACTTGACGAGGTTCGACCTTGGGGCGGTCACGCGCCTACACTTCCCGCACCGTCCCAAGGGGGGAGCGGATGGACCGCCACGAGCGGCCGTGACGAAGGGGTTACGTGTATGAGGCGACATCGCCGGATCGGGTTGTTGAGCGTCGTGTGTTGCGCCGCGCTGCATCGCGGCGTCGTGTGGCGACGACGACGACGGAGGGACCGGCGCCGCGGGAACCGAAGCGGAGACCGAGGCGACCGACGCGGGCACCGAGGCAACGGAGGCCGAGACCGAAGCGACCGAGGCCGAGACCGAAGCGACCGAGAACCGAGGCGACCGAAGCCGAGACCGGGGACACCGAAGCACCCGACGAGACGGCCGGCGGCGGCGGCGGCCCTCCGGTGGGTGAGGACGGCCAGGGCGCCGAGGAGTGGGCGGCTGCGCTGGAGGCGGCCGAGTCGTCCCCGCTGGCCGCCGACGACAGCCTCGAGCCGTTCGTCATCGGTCTGCCGAACCTCGAGGGCGACGCCGGCGGCACGTTCCCCGACGTCGGCGAGGGCGCCCAGGCCGCGGTCAAGTTCATCAACGAGAAGCTCGGCGGCATCGGCGCCGACCTGGAGGCCGGCACGCCAGGGCGTCCGGTCGAGCTGGTCTACTGCCCGCACGTCATCGACCAGAACGAAGCGCAGGCGTGCGCCAACGAGGTCGCCGACGCCAACCCGAACGTCGTGATGGTCGGCGTCGACTTCTTCACGCCGCTGATGTACCCACTCTTCGCCAACTTCCCGGTGATCGAGACGTTGCCGATCTTCATCGCCGACTTCGACCAGCCCGGTGTGGTCTCGCCGTTCGGCGGCTGCCCGACGGCCTTCCCGTCGAGCGCCCAGATGATCGCCGAGATCAAGGAGCACGACCGGCTGGCCGTGATCTGGGACCAGAACGCACCGGGCGAGGAGTGCTGGCAGCGACACCCAGGAGCGCTTCTACCAGTACTACGCCGACACGATGGAGAACTTCGAGTTCCAGGGCTTCCCGTACGACGCCCGGTGAGACGGCCGGCCAGCCGCGGTCGTCCAGCAGGTCTCCGACTACCTCGACGGAGCGGAGAACCCGGCCGTGTACTTCGGCATCTCGGCGGCTGAGTGCGCGCAGTACATCACGGGCCTCGCCGGCGCCGGCGTCGACGCCCAGATCTACATCGCCGACTCCTGCACGAGCGACGCGGTCAAGGGCCTGCCCGAGAGCGACGGCGTGATCTTCGAGCTGCAGGGCTACCTGCTCGACCAGCCGGAGCTGAACAGCGACTTCGTGAACGCCGAGCTGGCGGCGCGCGAGGCGGCGATCGACGAGTTCGGTCCGCAGACGCCGCTGACGAGCTACACCCGCCAGGCCTTCTCGGGCGTCGTGTTCATCTACCAGGTCGCCAACCAGCTGCTCGCCGACGGCGGCGACATCGATGACCGTGAGGCGCTGCGCGAGGCGTTCATGTCGGTGGACGACTACCACGTGGTCGGGTACCGGCCCATCTCGTGCGTCGACAACCCGTCCGAGTACGAGTCGGTGTGCGCCCACACCGCCACATTCGCCGCGTGGGATGGCAGCACGTTCACCATCGACGAAGCCATCCCGGACGGGGTGATCGACGTCAGGGAGCTGATGGAGGCGGTCGAACAGGAATTTCCGCGGGGCGGATGATCGCAGTGGTAGGTCGTGTGGGCGGATCTCCGCCCACACGACCAACCCGGTCTGGGGGTCGCGTACCTTGGTGAGGCAGAAGGCGTAGGGGGTGCGATGAAAGAATTGCTCTTCGCGGCGCTGCTGGGGCTCGGTGGTGGTGGCGTGTACGCCATGCTGGGCACCGGCATCGTGACTGCCTACAAGGGCTCGGGGGTCATCAACTTCGCCCATGGCGCGTTCGCCATGTACGCGGCCTTCGTGTACGACGAGCTGCTGTCCAACGGTCGGCTCGCCTTGCCCTGGGTGGACTTCCTGCCGGGTGGACTCAACCTGCCGGTCTTCATCACGATCCAGGAAGGCGGGACCAGCGAGTGGCTTGCCGTCGTGATCGGTTTGCTGATGGCGGCTGCGATCGGGCTGCTGGCACACCTGCTGGTGTTCCGGCCGCTGCGCAACGCGCCGGCTCTCGGCAAGGTGATCGGCTCGCTCGGCCTGATGCTCTATCTGCAGGCCGTCGCGCTGATCAACTACGGGAGCGCCGGCAGGGCGCCCGAGGGCTTCGTGCCCAAGGAGCCGATCTTCAACTTCCTCGGGCTCGGCGAGAACATGCCGCGCCTCAACCTCTACCTCGCTGGTGCGGCCGTCATCATGGGCGTCGCGGTGTGGGCGCTGCTGCGCTTCAGCCGCTTCGGTCTCGCCACACGGGCCGCCGACGAGAACGAGAAGGGTGCGTCGTTGCTCGGCTACTCGCCGCAGCGGCTCGCCGGGTTGAACTGGGTGCTCTCGGCGGTGCTGGCGGGCATCGTCGGTCTCCTGTTCGTCGGGAGCGGCTCGCTGGACACCACCGGGTACACCCAGCTCATCATCCCCGCTCTCGGCGCAGCACTGCTCGGCGGCCTGACCTCGATCCCGCTGGCGACGATCGGCGGTCTCGCCCTCGGCATGTTCCAGGCCGGCATGGTCGAGCTGACGGAACGCAGCTGGTGGCCTGAGTGGCTACCCCCCGCCGGGGTCCGCGAGCTCGTGCCGCTCGTCGTCATCGTCGGGTACCTGTACCTGCGCGGCAATCGGCTTCCTATCCGTGGCACCGTCGTGCAACGCCGGCTTCCACGAGCTCCCGAGCCCCGCCATGTGCTGATCGGCGCCGCCATCCCTGCGGCCCTTGCCGTCGTGCTGTCGATGATCTTCACCAGCAACTGGGAGGTCGCGCTGACGACGAGCATCCTGGCGACGCTCCTCATGCTGTCGTGGATCGTCATCACGGGGTATCTCGGGCAGATCTCGCTCGTCCAGGTCAGCCTGGCTGGACTCGCCGCGTTCGTCGCGGCCAAGCTGGCCGCCAACTTCGACAAGGTCAGCGAGTTCGACCTGCTGTCGATCAACGGTCCGAACCTGCCTGATCCGCTGGCCGCATTGTTCGGCATCCTCGCCGCGGTCGGGCTCGGTCTCATCATCGGTCTACCGGCGGTGCGCATCCGCGGTGTTCAGCTCGCCGTCGTCACGGCGGCTGCGGCCGGGCCGATCGGCCTGCTGCTGTTGAAGAACGAGTTTCTGTTCGGCGAGGCGGCGGTGTCCAACTACCCCGTGCCGCGACCGTTCTGGTTCGGGTCGTACATCGGCGCCACCGACCCCGACACGGCCAGCACCGACTACTGGCGCTTCACGATCTTCGCCATCATCGTGACCATCATCATCGCTCTCGGCGTCGCCGGGTTGCGCCGCGGGGCGACGGGGCGGCGCTTCCTCGCCGTACGGGCCAACGAGCGCGCTGCCGCGGCAGCCGGCATCAACGTCGCCCGCACGAAGCTGCTCGGCTTCGCGATTGCCGCAGCCATCGCCGGGCTCGCCGGAGTGGTGCAGAGCTACCGCCTCGGATCGATCCAGCCGGAGAACTACGGCCTCTTCGCTTCGCTCGCCACATTCGCGTTCGTCTACCTGGGCGGCATCACGAGCCTCTACGGCTCGGTGGTCGGCGGTTTGTTGGTCGCCGGCGGCATCGTCGCCCAGTTCATCGACGAGCGCACCGACGGCGGGTTCGAGCAGTACGTGCCGATGATCGGCGCGATCGGTCTGATCCTGACCGCCATCCTCAACCCGGAGGGCATCGCGCTTGCCAACGCCGAGCTCGGCAAGGGGCTGTGGCGCAAGATACGCGGCGGCAGAGCCGCGCCCGTCGCCGAGCCCGCGCCCGCCGTCGGGCCGGTCGCGGCAGGAGGTGGTCACTGATGGCGCTGCTCGAGACTGCCGACCTGACCGTCACGTTCGGTGGCCTCCGGGCCAACGACTCGGTACGCATCGTCATCGAACCGGGCTCGTTCGTCGGACTGATCGGGCCCAACGGCGCTGGCAAGACGACGTTCATCGACGCGATCACGGGCTACGTACCGTCGACCGGCGCGGTGGTCTTCGACGGCGAGGACATCGGCCGGCTCGCTGCTCACCAGCGCGCCGCGAAGGGTCTCGTGCGCACTTTCCAGTCACTCGAGCTGTTCGAAGACCTGACCGTGGAGGACAACCTCCTCATCCCGGCCCAACCGACGCGCTGGTACACGCCGCTGCTCGATGCGCTGCACCTGCACCGGATGACGGCCGAGACGCGGGACCGCATCGACTGGGCCCTGAACACCGTCGGCCTGCCGCACTACCGCGACCGGCTGCCGACGGACCTGCCCCACGGGCAGCGCAAGTTGATCGGCGTCGCCCGAGCCTTGACGGCCCGGCCGAAGCTCGTGCTGCTCGATGAGCCTGCGGCGGGGCTCGACACCGCCGAGAGCCAGATCCTCGGTGTCCACCTGCGAAGCCTCCTCGGCGAGGGGATCTCGGTGTTCATGATCGACCACGACATGGGGCTCGTGCTCAGCGTGTGCGACTACATCTATGTGCTCGACTTCGGGCGCATCATCGCCGAGGGGACGCCGGCGCAGATCCGTCAGGACCCCGAGGTCATCCTCGCCTACCTCGGCGAGTCGGCCGGGGAGGCGCAGGCGGTCGCCGCCGAAGCAACCGGCACCCCGGTGGTCGAGCCATGACTGCCGACGCCCTCATCGAGCTCGACGGCATGTCCTCCGGCTACGGCGGTGTGCCGGTGGTGCGCGAGCTCAACCTGCACGTCGGTCCCGGCGAGGTCGTCGCGCTGCTCGGTCCGAACGGTGCTGGCAAGACGACGACGCTGCTGACGATCTCCGGAATCGTCAAGGTCCTCGACGGTGCGGCGAACGTGCTCGGGCAGCCGGTGATTTTCGGCTCCCCGCACAAGATGGCCCGCCGGGGCATGGGTCACGTGCCGGAGGACCGGTCGCTGTTCTTCGGCTTGACCGTCGCCGAGAACCTCAAGCTCGGGTTGCGTGGTGCGCGTGAGGACCAGCGCAGCGGGATGGAGCGGGCGCTGACGCTGCTGCCTGCCCTGCGGCCGCTCATGGATCGGCGAGCCGGCCTGCTGTCCGGCGGCGAGCAGCAGATGCTCGCGGTGGCGAGAGCGATCGTCGCCGCGCCGAAGGTCCTCATGGTCGACGAGATGAGCCTGGGACTAGCGCCGATCATCGTGGAGCGGTTGCTGCCGATCATGCGCAACGTCGCCGACGAGACCGGGATCGGCGTGCTGCTCGTCGAACAGCACATCCACATGGCATTGACGGTGTCCGACCGGGCGTACGTCATGAACCACGGCGAGATCGTGCTCGAGGGGACGGGCAAGGAGCTGGCCGGCCGGCGCGACCTGCTGGAAGCGAGCTACCTCGGCGACACGGTGCTGCCGGAAGAGGCGATCGAAACGACGTGACGTCTCTTCGCTGCTCAACCTCCGGTTGAGCAGTCGAAACAAGTCAGACTTCGGTGCGGCTGGGGCCGGCGGGGGAGTCGCGGAACATCTCCTCGGCGTCGAAGCCGATGCGGCCGTCCGGAACGATCTCGATCACGACCCGCCCGGGCGTCGAGAGGTGCTCGACGAAGGAGCGCTGTCGATCCTCGCTCTCGGGGCGGACCCGAGCCGCCAGGGCTGGGTAGAACCACGCCTTGGTCTCGTCGTCGTCGTGGATCATCGGCCTGACCCTTGTACGTCAGCGCCTGGCTGACGCCGATCTGGGTGCCCCGACTGGAGATCGAGAGCGCGACACGTGGCCGGGCGGCGACCGCCGCGACGCGCTTGCGGCGCGTCGTGCACGTGACCCAGAAGCGGTCGTTCAGGGTCGACGTAGTTCATGATGACGCCGACCGGGTCGCCAGCTCTTGGTGGTCCACATGAAGCAGCACTCGGTCTGCGCATCGAGTAGGGCTCGTTCACGCTCATTCGAGAGCTTGAACATCGAGACATCCTCGTAGCTGTCGGCGTAGTCGGCATCGGGCGATCGCTCCGCCATGTTAGTAGAATGTGACATCAGTACGAGGTCCGCGCCGGCCAGGACAGGGACATGGATGCGCAGGATCTTGATCGTCGCCGACCGCCTGCTCGGAGGGGCCGAGCTACGTGAACGGCTGGCTCTCAAGAAGTCGACCGACCCGGAGGTCGAGGTGTTCGTCCTGGTGCCAGAGCGCACCGACGGCGTCAGGCGCCGCAGCGGATCCTCGACCTCGAGCTGGCGGTGCTGCGCGACCTGCAGTACGACGTCGACGGGGCGGTCGGAGACGCCGACCCGATCGCGGCCGTGCGCAATCTGCTGGCGACCCGGGCGTTCGACGAGATCATCCTCGCCACGCTGCCAGCGGGGGCCTCGCGGTGGCTGCGCATGGACCTCGGCCCACCGCCTCCAGCGGGTGACGAAGCTGCCGGTCGAGGAGGTCGCCGGCGAGGAGCCGGACGCCGCAGAGGAAGCCCGCCTGGCGGAGCTGCAGTTCCCCGGTGTCCCGGCCGCCGGGAGTGGCGCCGGTCCGGGTCCTCCTCGTCGAGGACGACGAGGGCGACGCCGAGTTGACGAGCCTGGCGCTGTCGCGATGCGCGACGCCGAGCACGCTCGACACGGTCGGCGACGGTGCTCAGGCGATCGAATGGCTGCGCGGCGGCGGCGGGTCCGCGGGCGTCGATCTCGTGCTGGTCGACCTGAAGATGCCCGTCCTCGACGGGTTCGAGCTGCTCGAGCGTCTGCGCGCCGAGCACGACCTCGAGAAGCTCGCCGTCGTCGTGCTGACCACATCGAGCCGGATGGAGGACCGCGAGCGAGCGCACGCCCTGGGCGCCCACGCATACGTCACGAAGGAGGCGTCGTTCCCGCTCTACCGCGACCTGCTGGAAGGCCTGCTCTCCGACGTCTCGCGGTGACGCGAGCGGCTGGAGCGCCGAACCAGAACTGGTTCGGCGAACATTTCTGCGTGCGGAGGCCGATCCGGCTTGTCCGGTCGGCCGTAGCGCCTCAGATGGGGGTTCCAAAGGGGGGAAGGTCTCCTTGCCCCCTTGCCTAGTAGCGATGTCGGCCGGCGACGCCGGGCAGCGTGAACCAGAACGTCGAGCCAGCGCCGGGCGTGGAGTCCACACCGATCGTGCCGCCGTGTCGCTCGACGACGCGCTTCGCCGTCGCCAGCCCGATGCCGGTGCCGCTCAGCTGAGCGCCCTGCTGGCCTTGGGTGAACACGTCGAACACCTTCGACGATGTGCTCGGGCGCGATGCCGATGCCGTTGTCGCGCGACCGAGATCCGCCACCACGGCGTGTCGTCGTCCCCAGCGCCGCTCCTGCCGCTCGGCCGACACGACGATCTCCGCCGGCCGGTCCGGCTCGCCGGTACTTCGCCGCGTTGTCGATGAGGTTCTGCAGCACCTGGTGGAGGAGGGCCGGATCACCCTGCACGGTCGGGAGCTCCTCGACGCGCACCGTCGGCTTCGACCTCGTCGAGCCGAGCGCGCAGCGCCTCCACCACG
The DNA here is from genome assembly GCA_963774125.1 of uncultured Acidimicrobiia bacterium. GTDB lineage: Bacteria > Actinomycetota > Acidimicrobiia > Acidimicrobiales > Ilumatobacteraceae > JALZMG01. The sequence continues at coordinate 834,305 of CAVZDR010000003.1, read as the reverse complement.
TCGCGGGCCACGGCGCCGAGCGCCACCTCCTCGTCCGCCATTGGCTTGCCGCCGGCGCGGCCGTAGTCGAGCAGCGCGACGATCAGGCGGTCGGCCCGGCCGACGGCGAGTACGGATCCGCTCGGCGTAGTGGGTCGCCTCGTCGTCGAACTGGTCGGCGCGGAGGTGGTCGAACAGCACGTCGATGTACGAGCTGAGCTGGCGCAGCGGCTGGCGGAGATCGTGGGCGACGGCGGCGGCGAAGCTGTCGAGATCGCGGTTGGACTCGCGCAGCCGACGTGTGTAGGCGACCAGGTGGTCGTGGTTGCGCGCCCGTGCCAAGGCATGACCGACGAGCTCGGAGATCGTCTCGATCAGCTCCCGGCGTTCCGGCGTGAACTCGACCGGACTCCATCCATCGGTAGACGACGACGCCGAAGAGCTCGCCGCCCTCGAGCATCGGCAGCACGGCCAGCGCGGCCCAGTCGAGCCTGCTCCAGCTGCTGGACGAAGCGGGGATAGCGCGCGCACAGCTCCTCGAGGCTGGCGACGAAGACCGGTTGGCCCGGTGCGGACCACCTCGGCGGCCGGCGTGGGATCGGAGAGATCGACGACCCGCACGGCCTCGGTGCGCGCCGCAGGTCCGTGGTAGACGACGAGCTTCGCAGTGCGTCTCGTCCAGCAGCAGCGCCGTCGCGTTGGCGGCCTTCACCAGCGGGCCCGGCGACGTCGGCTGACGACGCGGATCATGTCGTCGATCGTCGCGGCGCGGGCCACCGCCCGACCGAGCTCGAGCAGCTTGGCCCGTGGGTCGCGCGATCGTGGCGTCGAGGTCCACGGTGCCGGTCAGCGTCGAGGCGTCCAGCGCAGCGGCAGGCTGGTCAGACCACGCAGGACGAACGACTCGTTGCGCTGCGGCTCGCCGGCGAGCTCGATGTCGTCCATTCGGGCCAGGATGCGCTCGAACGTGAGCCGCGTCTCGAGGCGGGCCAGCGGCGCGCCGATGCAGAAGTGGATCCCCCAACCGAAGGCGACGTGGCGGGCAAGCTCCTTGGCATCGCGGTCGAGGCGGAACTCGTCGGGATCGCTCGAACTGCTCCGGGTCACGGTTGGCCGATCCGAACAGCAGCTGCACCTTGGTCCGCGGCGGGAAGTGTCTCGCCGGCCAGCGTGCACTCGGAGGCGTTCGTCCGGAACAGTCCCTGCACGGGGGAGTCGAAGCGCAGCGCCTCCTCGATGGCGTGCGGGAGGAGCGACGGATCGGCGCGCAGCCGAGCCATCAGCTCCGGCCGCTCGAGCAGCCGGTAGAGCATGAGGCCGATCAGGCTGGTCGTCGTCTCGTGGCCGGCCACGAGCAGCTGGTAGCCGAGGTGGCGCAGCTCGCTCGCGGGTGAGCACACCGTCGCGGTGGGCGATGGCCAGCAGGCTGCTGACGTCGTCGGGCACGACGGTTCCGACCGTGCCGGTGCCGGGCGGGAGCACCGGCGGCGGCGAGCAACTGCTCTCGCGTGCGTTGACCTGGCACCTCGACGCAGTCGGCGATGGCGTTCTTGGCCTCCTCGTAGGCCGCGATGTCTCCGCCGGTCAGGGCGCTCACGGCGTTCAGGCTCCAGTGACGGAAGTCGTCGCGTTCCTCCGGCTGGGACGCCGAGCAGCTCGCTGATGGCGATCGCCGGGAACGGGAACGGCGTACAGCTCGACGAAGTCGCCCTCGCCCCTCGGCACGATCTCGTCGAAGAGCTCGTCGGCGATCGCCGCCACCCGCGGCTCCAGTCGAGCGATCGCCGACGGCAGGAACGCCGAGCGCAGGATGCGGCGGTGGCGGGCGTGATCGGGGTCGTCGGCCGAGCCCAGCACGCCGGTCTCCTGGTAGAAGACGCCGGGACCGTCGCCGTTGTTCCACAGCGTCGGCTTCTTGAGCACGTCGACGACGTCCTGGAAGCGGCTGAGCACGTAGAACGGCGGATCGTGCTCGGGCTCGGCGTGCAGCGGGCACTCGCTCGCGGAGCTCGGCATAGCCCTCGAACGGCTCGAAAGCATGGGCCGACTCGACGTGCGAGTAATCGGTGCTCATCCGTCTGGCCAGTACGTGGCCGACGCCTGTCCGTCCGGATCGCGGACGGGGCCGGTCCGGTCGACGCTGCATCTTGAGGTTCCCGCCGCCCCGGCGCGGCTGGCTGCGCAGCAGCTCGCCGATGGCCCGGAAGTTGGGGTGCTGGAAGTGGGCGTCGAGGTCGGCGGCGGTGGCCCACTGCTCGTAGATGTGGATGCGCCCGTGCACGACCGGGTCGGCGGCGAACACGTAGGCGAGGCAGCCCGGCTCGTCGTCGCGGGTCGACCGCTGCAGTCGGACGCTCGCCGCGACCAACTCGTCGCGCGACTGCTGGGTCGACGTCGATCCAGCCGGCGATGACGATGATGTCGCTCCATCAGTACGGCATCGTCCCGCCGTCGACCGGGAACAGGCACCCGGTGATGTTGCGGGCGGCGTCGGACGCCAGCAGCACGGCGGCGGCGGCCACCTCCTCGACCGTGTTCGGCCGCTTGATCGCCGACTCCTGCGGTGAACATCTCGATCATCTTGTCGTAGGTGCCGACACCCATCGCGACGGCCGAGTCGGGTCCGGTCGCGCGCACGATGTCGGTCTCGATGATGCCGGGCAGCAGCGCGTTGACGGTGATGCCCGAGCGTGCCGACCTCGTGGGCGGCGGCCTTGACGAGCCCGTTGACGGCGTGCTTGCAGGCGACGTAGCCGGGGATGCCCGGCTTGCCGAGCTTGCCCTCGACCGACGACGTGACGATGATCCGCCCGGACTGCCGGGGGATCATGTGCTGCAGCGCCCGGCGCATGCCCCAGAACACGTGGTTGAGGTTCCAGTCGACCTCGAGCTGCCACTCCTCGTCGGTCATCTGGGCCACCGGCGCGGTCTGCTTCACGCCGCCCGAGTTGAGCACCATGATGTCGAGCTGGCCGTAGCGGTCGATGGCGAAGTCGACGAGGCCCTCGACCGCCTCCTGCTTCGATGGCGTCGCCGGCGAAGAAGGCGGCCCGATCGCCGGCGCCCATCTCGTCGAGGCACGCCTGGCCCTTGGCCTCGTCGCGCCCGTTGACGACGACCGATGCGCCCTCCCGCACGAACGCGTCGGCGATGCCGCGGCCGATGCTGCGCGTGCCGCCGGTGATGGCGGCGACCTTGCCGTCGAGCTTGCCCATTGCTTGCTCCTCCTCAGTACGGCGCCGTGCCGCCGTCGATCGAGATCATCGAGCCGGTGATGCCGGCCCCGGCGTCCGAGGCCAGGAGCACGGCGACTGCGGCGACGTCCTCCACCTCGCACAGCCGCTTGGTCGCCGACTCCTTGGCGAACCAGTCGAGCAGCTCCTGGTAGGTCATGCCCATCGATCTCGGCGGCCTTGGCGCCCTCGTCGGCCATGATGTCGGTCTCGATGCCGCCGGGGCACAGCGCGTTGACGGTGATGCCGAGCGTGCCGACCTCGTGGGCGCACGACTTGGTCAGCCCGTTGATGGCGTGCTTGGCGGTGACGTAGATCGACACGCCGGGCTTGCCGCACTTGCCCTCGAGCGAGCTGATGTTGATGATCCGGCCCCACTGCTGCGGGATCATGTGCTTGCAGCGAGCGGCGGGTGCACCAGAACGTCGACCACAGGTTCCAGCGCAGCGCGTCGTCGAGCGCCTCGTCGGTCAGGTCGACGACGGGGGCGTGGTTGCTCGCCCCGCCGGCGTTGTTGACCATGATGTCGATGCGGCCGAAGTGCTCGACGGCCGTGTCGACGACGCGCTCGCAGTCCTCGCGGACCTTGGCGTCGCCGGCGACGAACACGACGGCGTCGCCGGCGTCCATCTCCTTCGAGCGGCCTGCTGGCCCTTCTCCTCGTTGCGGCCGTTGATGACGACCTTGGCGCCCTCGCGCACGAACGCTTCGGCGATGGCCCGCCCGATGCCCCTGGTGCCGCCGGTGACGGCCGCGACCTTCCCTTCCAGCTCCATCGACGGTGCCCCCTTCGTCGATCTGCTGGAGCCGAATACTAGATCAAGTAAGTCGATCAGATGACCAGGGGCCTCAGAGACCGCTGCGGCCCGCCTCCTGGACGATGTTCGAGCCCATCTCGACGAAGCGCATGTTCTTGTCGCCGATCACCTCGCCGGCGGCGTCCACGACGAGCACCGCGCCGCTCGACGTAGCCGGCTTCTGCGGAGGCGAGGAACAGCGCGGCGTTCGCGATGTCGAGCGGGACGGCAGGGCGCCCGATGGTCGCGCCCCTGACCGATGCAGCTGATGGGCTTCGTCGAGGGCCGTGGCGTCGCCCGTGGCCACGTACGCCGTCAGGCTCGTGACGGTGCCGCCCGGCGCGATGGCGTTCGACGCGGATGCCGTGGCGGCCGAGCTCTGGAGCCACCGACTGCGTGAGGCCGACCACGCCCTGCTTCGCCGCGGTGTACACGTGCGGGCCGAGACCGGCGCGGACGCCGGCCGTGCTGGCGATGTTGATGATCGAGCCGCCGTCGCCACGTTCGATCATCACACGCGCCGCGTGCTTGGTGCCGTAGAACACGCTGTCCAGCAGGACGGCCAGCGTCCGCCGCCAGGCGGCGCCGTCGATCTCGGCGATCGGCCCGACCGCACCGAGGATGCCGGCGTTGTTGACGACGCAGTCGAGGCGGCCGTAACGCTCGACGGCGGTGTCGATCGCGCCGGCGACGTCGTCCTCGACGGAGACGTCGCCGTGGACGTACACGGCGCGCGTCGTCGAGCTGGTCGGCCATGGCCTGACCGGCTTCGTCCTGGATGTCGACGATGACGCAGCGGGCGCCTTCCTCCACGAACCGCTGCGCGATCGCCGCGCCGATCCCGCTTGCCGCGCCCGTGACGACGGCGACCTGGCGTCATCGAGTCGTCCGGTCATTGCTTGCCCGTCCTCTTGGTTCCGGATGACCACGCACTCGAAGTGGGCGAGGCCGTCCTCGTCGCCGCAGCGCAGGCGCACGAAGCTCTCCGCCCAGTCGTGGTCGAACTCGAACGCGTTGCCGGCCTCGTCGACGATCGGCGTCGGATGGCGTGACGTCCCACACCTCGCCCTCGACGTGGTCGTCGCCGCGGTAGACGCCCTGGCCGAGCCCGTCGTCGAAGCCGCCGAAGTAGCCGCCGCCCTGGCAGTACACCCAGCCGAGGTCGGTGAACGAGTACGCCCGCGCTCGTGCCCTCGGCGTCGGTCAGCCGGAACGTGCCGCTCCTGCACCCGCCGGCCGCCGTCGTAGAACTCGAGGTCGTGCTCGACGTCGACGACCGGCACCGCGCGGTCGGGGAACAGGATCGCGCCCTTGCCCGATGCGGCGCGGCCGCTCGGGTCGAGAAGTAGAAGCCGCCGTGGCTCGTCGGCGCGGAACAGCACCCACTGGCGCACGCCGGGCACTCGCCGCGGCGGGCGCGGCGCGCCGTAGCGGGGTCCGCCGCGGCCGGCCTGGTTGCCCCACGAGTGGTTGCGGAAGAACGACGAGGTCGCTCGGCGTCAGCTCGTAGCGCTGCCCGGCCACCTCGACCCAGCCCTCGCACACGCCGACGAGCTCGTACGTGGCCCGCTCGCTGAGCAGCCGGCCGTCGACGCGGGTGATCTCCACCGGGTCCTCGTAGGGCAGCACCGTGCTGTGGCACAGCACGTCGCAGGCGATGCCGTAGTCGTTGTCCTCGAGGACGAAGCGCAGCGTGCGCATCGGCTCGACGATCTCGATGCGCAGCGGGCCGACGCCGTAGTGCGTCCATGTCGGGGCGCAGCCGGCGGGACAGCCGGATGTTGTGCTGCCGGCCCTGGTGGCGGAGGCAGACGAAGCCGTCGAGGACGTCGTTGTTCTGGTACAGCCGCACGTTGGAGGTCAGGCAGACGTTGCCGTCGACGTCGCACAGGCAGACGTAGTGGCCGTCGTTCCACTGCGGAGTCGCTCCCGGCGACGCCGGCGAAGGAGTGGGTGATCTGGTGCAGCGGATGTTCGTCGAGGCCGATGAGCACGGGTGCTCCGCGAGTCACTTTCGGCGTCACAGAATCGTGAGCTGTAGCGACGCGATCAAGAAACGAGGGGTTGCGATGAGCGACCAGGATGCTTCGCCGGCAAGGTGGCGCTGGTGACCGGCGCGGCCGGCGGCATGGGCCGGGCGACCGCCCTCGGCGTTCGCCGCAGCCGGAGCCAAGGTCGACGGTCGCCGACCTCGCCGAGGAGGGCGGCAACGAGACCGTGCGAGATGATCGACGATGCCGGCGGCGAGGCCCAATTCCTCGCCACCGACGTCGCCGACGCGCGCTCCGTCGAGGACCTCGTCGGCGGCACGGTCGAGGCGTTCGGCGGCCTGCACTGCGCCGTCAACGGCGCAGCCATCGAGCTCGAGCGGGTGCCGCTGGCCGACGTCGAAGAGGAGACGTTCGACCGGATCATCGCCGTCAACCTGCGATCGATCTTCCTGTGCATGAAGTACGAGATCCGCCAGATGCTGCAGCAGGGCGGCGGGCGGGGCGATCGTCAACATCGCGTCGACGAACTCGTTCCGGCCGCAGCCACACCAGTCGGCGTACACGGCGAGCAAGCACGGCGTGCTCGGCATGACCCGCAACGCGGCGATCGACTACGCCGCCGGACGGGATCCGGATCAACGCCATCTGCCCCGGTGCGATCGACACGCCGATGCTGCGGGCGGCGATCGAGCGGCGCGGCCGCGATCCCCAGGAGGTCGCCGACCGGCTCAGCCTGCTCGGCCGTTTCGGCGACCCGAGCGAGATCGCCAAGGCCGCGCTGTGGCTGTGCTCCGACGCGTCGTCGTTCACCGTCGGCCACGCCCTCGCCGTCGACGGCGGCTACCTCGCCCGATAGAGCAACCATCTGTCCGTAGGAACCGCATCACAACGCACGATCTCTACGGACAGAACGGGGGTCACCACTTGTTCCAGTGGATCACGCTCGACGGGTCGAGGCGCGGTGCGGGCTTGAAGTCCGTGCCCAGCGTGTAGGCGACGGGGAACAGCCCGATCTGGGTGTACTTGTCGTGTTGCACGCCGAGCAGCTCGGCCATCTCCGGCTCCTTGCGGCACGTCATCGTCGTCCAGACCGATCCCAGGCCACGGGCGCGCAGCGCGAGCATGAAGCTCCAGATGGCCGGCACCACGGAGCCCCAGAAGCCCGGGTGCGAACCCGCAGGCGAGCTCCTCGATCCGAGCCTCCTGGTACACGACGAGCAGGACGGGCACCTCGTGGAGGTGGTCGCGGAGGTGGACCGACGACGACGTGACGGCATCTCGGCGCTCGGCGCGAGTGTCACCGTCGGTGTAGCCCGAACTGCGCGGCTGGTACGAGTCGAACACCTCTCGGTACAGCTCGGCCATGCGCACCTTCGTGGCAGCATCGTCGACGGGTACCCACTGCCACGCCTGACGGTTCGAACCCGACGGTGCCTGCAGACCGATCGTGATGCACTCCTCGATGATCTCTCGACTCACCGGGCGAGAGAGATCGAGGCGCTTGCGCACGGCCCGGGTGGTCGTGAGCAGCTCGTCGGGCGTGAGAGGCAGCAGTTCGGTCACAGCCGCCAAGTCTGGCACCATAACGCGTGTCAAGAAAGTGCCTTCGGTGCAGACCGTCCCACGTAGAATGTCGGGATGAATCGGGCCGAGGTGCGGCTGGACACCTTCGTCGCCGATGCCACGCGATGGCTCGACGACCATGCCGAGCGACTGGCGGACGAAGACGCCGAGGAGTTCGTCTGGAACAAGGGCGACTTCAGCGTCGCCGTGTTCCACGCGCTGTCCGACGACGACGAGCGGGCGCTGCTCGATCGCGTCAAAGGCTGGACGCAGCTCAAGGCACAACGCGGGTATCACGCCATCTCGGCACCGCAGCAGTACGGAGGGCTCGACCTACCCGTCGACTACGCCCAAGCGTTCGCCGAGATCGAGTCCAACTACGTGCTCCCGTCCAGCCACGAGACCCACAGCGTGACGACTCGGCTGATCGCGCCGACGATCATGGAGTTCGGCGACGAGGCGCAGCGGGAGCGGTTCGTCGCTCGCTTCCTGGCAGCCGAGGAGCTGTGCTGCCAGCTCTTCTCCGAACCTGGAGCCGGCAGCGATCTGGGAGGCCTCGCCTGCCGGGCCACCCGCGACGGCGACGAATGGGTGATCAACGGGCAGAAGGTCTGGAGCTCGGGAGCACGGTTCTCGGAGTGGGGTGAGCTGATCGCCCGATCGGATCCCGATGTCCCCAAGCACAAGGGCCTCACCGCGTTCATCATCCCGATGGACCTGCCGGGCATCGAGATCCGGCCGATCCAGCCAGATGAGCGGCGGCGCCTCGTTCAACGAGGTGTTCTTCAACGACGTCCGGGTCGCCGACTCGATGCGACTGGGAGGCATCGGCGAGGGATGGCGCGTCGCGTTCGACGACGCTCGGATTCGAGCGCGACCGCTCCGGGGAGGCGCAAACCGGACGTGTCGGCGGCAGCTGGCCTCAGCTGCTCGCCACTGCCAGGGCGATGGGTGTCAGCGAGGACCCGATCATCCGTCAACGGCTGGCTGCGGCGTACACCCACCAGCGCATCGAGACCTTGGTCAACCGGCGCCTGGCCGATGGCGTCCGGGCGGGCGCAACGCCCGGACCGGAGGGCTCCCTCGGCAAGTTGTTGTGGACCAACGGGATGACCCTCTACTCCGACGTCGTGTCGCAGATCGTCGGCGCCGCGCTCGTCGCCGACACAGGTGCCTGGGGCACCTACGGCTGGGGTGAGCACGTCCTCGGAGCGCCCGGCTACCAGATCGCCGGAGGCTCCGACGAGATCCAGCGCAACATCATCGGTGAGCACGTGCTCGGTCTCCCGCCCGAGCCGCGGGTCGACAAGGACGTCCCCTGGACGAAGATTCCGCGCTGAGCTCGGCTCGTTCGCGCCAACTCACTAACTTGAGAACGTGTCGAGTACCTTGTCCGTGATGGCGACCGATGGACCCGTCGCTCGACCGGTCGGCGAAGGCCTGTTCACCTGGCCCGACGAGGCACCACAGCTGATCGGGAGCCGGTGCCAGGCGTGCGGCGCGGTGAGCTTCCCGCAGCAGGACTCGTGCCCCCGGTGCACGAGCACCGACGTCGTCCGGCACCTCCTCAGCCGCACCGGCACGCTGTGGACGTGGACGGTCCAGGGGTTCCGGCCCAAGTCGCCGCCGTACGAGGGTCCGGTCGAGTTCGAGCCGTATCCCGTGGGCTACGTCGATCTGCCCGGCGAGCTGAAGGTCGAGACGCTCCTCGTCGACGTCGCCCCGGAGGATCTGCGCATCGGCATGGACATGGAGTTGACCATCATCCCGTTCGCGTCGAGCGCGACGGAGGATCCGTTGGTGACGTTCGCCTTCCGCCCGATTGGTGCACCGGATGGCGGTTGACACGGCCGTGGAACGCCGGATCGACGCCTACCTGGTGTGCGCCGGCAAGTACCACGACTTCGACTTCGCCCGGCTCGAGCTGCTCAAGCTGCTTGCCGAGGACGACCACATCAGGGTCCAGGTGGCGGAGGACTTCGCCGACGTCGAGGCGATCGCCGGGTCGGACTTCCTCGTCACGTACACGTGCGATCTGCGTCCGTCAGATCGAGCAGCAGCAGGCCATCCGCGCGTGGGTCGAGCACGGTGGTCGCTGGTTGGCGCTGCACGGCACGAACTGCGCGCTCGAGCCGCCGAGCGGGGACGAGGGCGGGGTCTACAGCACGCCGCGGGTCTTCCCAATGTGGGCGGAGACGCTTGGGAAGCCAGTTCATCTCCCATCCGCCGCTGCACGCCTACCCCGTGCGCCGATCACCTGGTGCCGACGACGACCCGCTCGTCGCCGGCATCGAACCGTTCGACACCGGCGACGACGAGGAGCTCTATCTGATGGAGCACCACGGCGACGTCGTCCCGCTGCTCGAGACGCGCTGGACCGGAACCACCCGCGGCTTCGCCGAGGCCGAGTGGCCCGACGACGACCCGCGGCTCGTGCTGTACCGGCGGCCGCTCGGCAACGGTGAGGTCGTCTATTGCACGCTCGGCCACTGCCGCAGCCACTGGGACATGGTCGATCCGCCGCACAACGGCGCCCGCTGGCCGACGGTCGATCGCGGCTCCTGGGTCGTGCCGGAGTTCTCGAGATCCTGCGGCGGGGGATCGTCGTGGGCCAAGGACGCCACCTCCGTGGCGGAGCGGCGTCCGTGATGGCCGCATGGCGCGAGGTAAGTACACGCCGCCATCGCGGCTGCTGCTCGGCATGGAGTCGCTCGGCCTCGTGGAGCGGGGCATGTTCACGCTCACCGCCGAGCGCGTGGTGCCACGATGCGCCAACGAGCGCAACCCGGTGCTGGTGCTGCCTGGCTTCACGGCTTCGGACCAGTCGACTCGGATGCTGCGCGGCGTGCTCCGGCGCAAGGGCTACAGCGTCCACGGCTGGGGTCTCGGCGCCAACGTCGGCCCGCATCCGCACGTGCTCGACGGGATGGAGCGGCGCCTCGCCGAGCTGTTCGAGCGCTACGGGGCGAAGGTCAGCCTGGTCGGCTGGAGCCTGGGTGGGATCTACGCCCGTGAGCTGGCGCACAACCATCCGGAGCTCGTGCGATTCGTCGTCACGTTGGGCAGTCCGTATCGCTTCCGGCTGGGTGATCGCGGGCACACGTCGGAGCTGTACGAGGCGGTGGCTCCGCAGAGCGAGCCGTATCCCGGCCGGCTCGTGCCCGAGGAGAAGCGGTCACCGCTGAAGGTACCGGCGACGTCGATCTACTCGCCGACCGACGGGATCGTGCGGTGGCAGGCATGCATCGAACCGATCGGTGCACTCCGCGAGAACATCGCCGTCGTCGGCACCCACAACGGGCTCGGTTGCAACGTCGGCGCCCTCTATGCGATCACCGACCGGCTCAACCAGCCGCTCGGAACCTGGACACCGTTCGTGGCGCCGATGTACCTGCGCCACATGTACCCGCGGGCATCCCGCGGCGAGCAGTGACCGATCGTCAGACCGAGAGCGGTCTGGGGTTGGCGGCGGCCCACTCACGGGCGCCGGGTGAGGCCACCCACGCCATCGCGTTCGTCACCAGCCGTCGATAGCTCTCGTTGGCGAACGTGGCGGCCGAGTCGCCCGGCTGCACGTACACGACAGGGCTTCGCTCGGCGACCGTCGCCCACGCGATGAGGTCGCTTGCCGGCGGATGATCGCGACTATCGGGTGCCTCTGCCTCACCGACGAGGACATGCTCGTAGGACGAGGTGAAGAGCCGCCCGTCCATTGGTGCGTCCGTGCGCAGCAGCGGAACGACCTCCTCCTCGAAGATCGGGCAGATGTAGAGCTCGTCCGTGAGCGGGAAGTCGGCGATGCCGGTGCAGACGGGGTGGTCGGGGGCGACGACGCGGGCGGTGTAGTCGGTGATCCGCGTGCCCGACGACTGGCCACTCACGCCCGCGGAGACGCCCGGGCGCGTAGTGGAACCGTCCACCGAGCGCATCCGCCCAGCCCTCCCACCCGGGCCATCCGGCCAGCGAGTGATGCGTCACGACGAGCCCCTGGCCGTGTCTGCAGGAGCTCCACGAGTGCTCCGCGGACCGCCGTCGATGGACCCTCGGGCGTCGGCGGCGTGCCGCGTCGCAGGCGCAACCCGGGGATGTCGTGCATCAGGATGGCGTCCCACCGTCCGGCCATCGAAGGGTCCAACCAGCGCTGGGCGGACGGCTGCACGGCGTGCATCCATCGCCATCCCTGCGGCTCGCAGATCGCCGCCGCCATCGTCGAACAGCGCGTCGAAATCGACGCGGTGACCGCCGGTGACGACGAGGACGTCGAGCGAGTTCGCACTCACCGAGGTCCGCCGCCACGTGCCGTCGCCAGCTGCCGCGCGACGAGATAGGCACTCGTCAGCCCACGGCTCAGCGCCATGCCGCTGTTGTACCCACTGCCGAACGTCGTGGTGGCGGCGCACGATCCGATTGCGTAGAGGCCCGGGATGATCTCCCCGCCCTCGCCGAGCACGCGTCCGTCGCCGTCGGCGAGCACGCCGCTCGATCCGATGGCGGTGCCGAGCAACAGCAGCCGCATTCCATGGAATGGCGGCTCGGTGATCGGGCCGAGGACCGGGCTCGGCACGTGACTCGGATCACCCGAGAAGCGATTGACGAACTCGACCGTGCCGCGTCCGAAGTCGGGATCATGCCCAGCTGCGGCCCGTTCGCTGAACGCGGCGGCTGTGGCCTCGAGCTGCTCCCCATCGATACCGAGCGCCACTCCGAGGGTGCGCAAGGTTGCGGCCGATGTCACGAGCCCGGGCGGGTACGTGCCTCCGGGCGGCGTGGCGCCGAGGCCGTACTTGCGATGGTGCTGTTCATCCCAGATGAGGAAGAACGGGAGGTGCGGGTCGGCAGGATCCAGCGCCTTGGGAACGATGTCGACCCAGTAGGAGTCGTTGCAGAAGCGCCGACCGGCGAGGTCGACGATCATCGCGTGTGGCATGGCGTACTCGGGTCCGTTGGCGAACCCGTCGGCGACGCGCCACCCCGGAACCATCGGTACGCACGTGGCGGGAATCCGTTGGGTCGCTGCGCCGACGCTCCGCGCCAGCTTGATGCCGTCGCCACGGATGCTGTCCGGGGCCATGCTCCCGAAGTCGTCCTCGTGCAGCCCGAGGAACTCGTACGCCAGCTCGGGATCCCAGTCGTAGGTGCTCGTGGCCAGGACCACTGGCCCGTGACGCTCGACGACGCCATCCGGTCCATCGGCGCGAACGCCCACCACGGAGCCGTCATCGTCGTGCAGCAGCTCCCGCACGGGCGTCGAGACACGCAGCTCGACGGACTGCTGCTCAACGGTGCGCGCCAGGAACCCAGCCACCAGCCCGGTACCCATCGTCAGCAGCTCGCCGTCGGTGGAGTCGGCCGCCGCGCTGGCGAGCTGGCGGCGGCCCTCCGCCATGATGTCGCCGTAGGTCGAACCCATCCGGAAGTACGGGCTCACCCGCAGCCGGCTGCGCCAGCTGCCGAGCGTGCTCGCCGGCACCGGCAGAGCGGTGAGATATCGACCGCAGCTGAGCGCGCCCTCGGCTTCCGTGTGGTAGTCCGCCAATCCCATGATCAGCGTCCACGTCACCGCACCAACGGTCTCCCACTGCCGCATGGCCAGTGGCGCGGTGTGCAACCAGCGCTGCATCGCCCGCTCGTCCAGCAGTTCGGGGTGCGCACCGGCGATCGCCCGCACGTAGCGCTCCGTTCGCTCGACGTCGTCGTCGATGCCTTCGCTCGCTGCCACGTGGTTGGCGCCGACCCACACCTGTCCGCCGGAGTACGCCGCCGCACCTCCGATGAGGTCCGCCGACTCGAAGACGGTGACCGGCCGGCCGCCGAGCGCACTCCCGAGGGCAGTGGCGAGGCCTGACAGCCCTGCCCCGACGACGATGACGCGTTCGTCCTCCAACCGCCTCAGCCGCCGGTGCGGAAGCGCAGGTGCAGGGTGCGGGCGGCGAACCGCCACTCACCGTCGTCCAGCCGGAAGATGTCGTCGTACATGAACCAGATGAGGGGACCCGCGCCCTTGTCCGATGCGCGGCTCGCCAGGCACCAGCTCACGCCGTGCACCTCGCGGTCATCGACGGAGACGAGCAGCGCCGGCCCGGGGACGTGCATCATCGGTCGGGCCGGGTTGAAGTGCGCCAGCACGGTGGCGGCGATCTCCGCCGGGCCGTTCGCCGATCCGTAACCCAGCTCCTCGCCGTTCCACGAGGCATCGCTCGTGAACAGTGACTCGAGCTCCTCGGCCCGGCCGGTGTCGGTCATCACCGCGTAGACCTGGATGAGGTTCTGCAGCTGGGCAATCACCTCCGGCGCAGGGGCCTCGCGCCAGCGGGCGGACGTCTCCATCGTCGTCGCGAACGGGTCCGTCGTGCTCATCGTGGCTCCTTGTCACTCAACCCGCAGTCGCGGCGTGCCGGCCGGCCCGGTAGCCGAAGACGATCGCCGGTCCGATCGTTCCGCCGCCGCCGCCGTAGACCATCCCCGTCGGCGCGGCCATCGCGTTCCCGGCGGCGTAGAGGCCGGCGATCGGCCTGCCGTCGAAGTCGAGCACCTGGGCGTCGCCGTTCGTCCGTGCTCCGCCCTTGGTCCCGAGCGTTCCGCTGTGGATCTCGACAGCGTGGAACGGGGGCTCGCGCAGTGGTCCGATCGTCGCCTGCGGCGAGCCGAGGTAGCGCTGGTCGCCGGGCCATCCGTCGTAGGCGCTGTCTCCCCGACCGAAGTCGTCGTCGTGACCCTTGTCGACGAGGTCATTCCAGCGATCGACCGTGGCGACGAGTCCAGCGGCGTCGATGCCGACCGTTTCGGCCAGTTCGTCGAGCGTCGGCGCCACCGAGACCCACGACGGTGCGGGCGCGCCCGGTGCGGTGTCGACGAAGCCGTACCGCCGGAGGTGCTCACTGTCGAAGATCAGCCAGCAGGGGAGGTTGGCGTAGTCGAAGCGCGCGGGGTCGAGCTGGTGCAGCGCACCGCCGAAGGCGTTGTAGTTGGCCGCCTCGTTGGCGAAGCGCCGGCCCTCGCGGTTGACCATGATCGAGCCGGGCAGCGTGCGCTCGCGCAGGATCAGCCGGGCCCGCGGCCGGCCGTAGAGCTCCTCGCCAGGGATCTCGGCCGTCGGCACCCACCAGGCCTCGCTCATCATGCCGAGGGCTGCCCCGGCAGCAAGCGCCATGCGCAAGCCATCGCCGGTGTTCGTGGGGATCGTCGTCGGGCTCGTCATCGGGCCGCGCAGGAACGTCTTGACGAGTTCGGCGTTCCACTCGAACCCGCCCGTCGCGAGGATCACGGCGCGGCTGGCGTGGACCTCGGGCAGCGGTGCGCCCGGTTCGAAGCGGACGCCGGTGACGCGACCGTCGTCACGGATGAGCTCGCGTGGCGCGAGCACCGGTGACCGGTTCGATGCCCCGCTCGAGGCATGCTGCCAGCAGTGCACCGACGAGGGCGTGGCCGCGACCGCGGGCGTCGTGACGGTCACGTTCCTCCAGCGCCGCGGGGTCGATCGTGCCGGAGCCGCCGCCGAGCGGGCTCTCGAGCAGGTTCAGGCGGGGGACGCGCGGTGTCCGCGCAACACGGTCTGCCCAGTCCCCGAGCTCGACGTAGTTGAAGAGGCCTGGATCGAGGGATCGGCCACCGGCCGGCTTGCCGCCCGGGCGCTCGGGGTGGTAGTCGGGGAAGCCCGTGACGACCTCGAACCGCAGGGGAGTCGTCGCCTCGAGCCACTGCAAGACGTCGGGGCCGGTGTCGACCAGCGTCTCTGCCATTTCGGGGTCGATCATCCCCAGCGACAGCGAGTCGAGGTAGACGAGCGCATCCTCACGGCTGTCGGCCAGGCCAGCCGCCGCGGCGTGCGGGTTGTTCGGGATCCACACGATGCCGCCCGACAACGCCGTGGTGCCGCCGACGACGTCACCCTTCTCGAACAGCGCGACCGAGGCGCCGTGCTCGTGCGCGGCGAGTGCGGCGACCAGTCCCGCCGCACCGGTCCCGAGGACGACCACGTCGTAGGTCGGCTCTGTCATGACGAGACGACGCGCTGGGTGGCGGCGAGAACGGCCGCCGCCCGCTCGTTCGGATCCGGGTACGTCGTCATCAGGGCGGCCGAGCGCAGTTCGACCGACACCGGGACATTCGGGACCGCCGCAAGGACCTCGCCGAGCGGCAATGCGCCGTCGCCCGGCAGCAGCCGCCCGTGCAGCGCCTCGTCACGCAGCGAGTCCCGGTCGGTGGCCGGCGGCTCGGCGGGGGCGTCGGCGAGCTGCAGGTAGGGGAGCAGCTGGGGCGCCACGGCCGCCAAGTCGGAGGGCGTGCCGCCCGAGCGCGACAGGTGCAGCGTGTCGACGAGCACGGCCGCCTGCGGGTGGCCGACCTCCTCGACGATGGACACGGCACCGGCGAGTGTCCCGACCGTGAAGATCGGCAGGAACTCCAGCACCAGCGTGACGCCCGTGCCCTCGACCCGCCGGCACAGCTCGCCGAGCCGGTCGACGACGGCCGGCACGCTCGGCAGGTCCGCTGGCCACGAGCACGTGCCGCACGCCGAGCTCGGCCGCCGTGTCGACGAGGGCGTCTCCTGGGTCGACGTCGCGCCCGAGGATGACGGGCTCCATGTCGAGCGGCGTGATGCCGCTGGCTTGCAGGCGCTGCGCAACGGCGCCGGTCGTCGCCGCCGTCCAGGTCTCCGGGTCGAACCAGATGCCGACCGCGTCGAAGCCACTGCGGGCGGCGACGTCGACGGTCCCGGGCGGGTCGACGTCGAGCACGGTGCCGGCGGCCAGCGAGAGAAGCCGTCTGGACATCGTCACCGCCGATCCGTGCCGGCGGTCTCCCAGTACGGCTTGCGCAGCTCGCGCTTGTTGACCTTGCCCATCGCGGTGCGGCCGACCGTCTCGACGATGTCCACCGAGCGCGGGCACTTGTAGCTCGCCAGTCGCTCCCGGCACCAGGCGATCAGCGTCCGCGCTCGATGGCGGCTGCGCCGGATCGGCGGGAACGACGAGCGCCTTGACCTCTTCGCCCATGTCACGATTGGGCACGCCGATCACGGCGACGTCGGCGACGTCCGGGTGCTCGACCAGCACCTGCTCCGACTCGGCCGGGTAGATGTTGACGCCGCCCGACACGATCATGTCGCGTGAAGCGGTCGGTGATGTAGACGAAGCCGTCGTCGGTGATGTAGCCGATCTCGCCGAGCGTGAACACGCCGGGTCGGAGGTGGGCCTGCGCGCGTCTTCTCGGGATCGCCCGGGATAGATGATCCCCCGCCCGGTGGCGTCCTCGAAGTACAGGCGCCCCTCGGTTCCCGGCGGCACCTCGTTGTCGTCGTCGTCGATCACGATGGCGCGGAACGGCGGCACGGCCCGGCCGACCGAGCCCGGGTGCTCCAGCCACTCGCTCGCTCGAGATCGTGCACGTCGTGCCGACCTCGGTGGCGCCGTAGGAGTCCTGCAGCACCGGCCCGAACCACTCGATCATCCGCCGCTTCACGTCGATCGGGCACGAAGCGCCGGTGTGGGCGACGAGTCGCAGCGAGCTGACGTCGTAGCGGGCCCGGACGTCCTCGGGCAGCGCGAGCAGTCGGACGAAGTGCGTCGGCACCATCACCGTCGTCTCGACGCGATGGGTGTCGATCGCCCGCAGCACGCCCTCGGCGTCGAAGCGGCCGAGCACGACGACGGGCACGCCGGCGGCCAGCAGCCGCACGCCCGACAGCGGACCGGTGTGGTACATCGGGCCCGACGACGAGGTGCGTGCCGAAGGCGGCGAACGCGCTCTGCCCCAGCGCCGCGACGTGCTCGGCCATCGTGCCGCCGCCGGCGAACATCGTCGGCGGGAGCTCGACGCCCTTTGGCCGGCCCGTCGTGCCCGACGTGTACATCAGGTTCGGACGCGGCTGCACGTCGGTCGGTGGCTCGTCGGTCGACGCCGCCGCCAGCCAGTCCTCCCACGGCGTGACGCCCGGCTGATCTCGCCGTCCGCCACCCGATGACGACCGGCACGCCGGCGCGTCGCGCCGCTTCGACGCCGGTCGTCGCCGTCTCCGGACCGACGAACAGGACGCGGGCGCCCGAATCTTCGAGGATGTAGGTCGACCTCGTCGACGTTGAGGTGGAAGTTGACCGGCACCGTCGAGGCGCCGGCGAGCAAGCCTCCGAGGTGGGCGAGCACGGTCTCCACGCTGTTCTCGGCGAGCACTGCAACGCGCCGGTCCGGGCCCGAGGTCGAGCTCGGCGAGGCCGTTGACGACGCGGTTCAGCGTGTCGTTGACCTGTCGCCCATCCGAGCGTGACGGTGTCGTCGCGCAGCGCCACCTGGTCGGGCCGCTTCGTCTTCAGGTCGGACGCGACGAGCACCATCAGCTCGCCTCGTGCTCCCAGCGCAGCCCGAATGGGCCGTTCGTCGAGATGATCAGCAGCGACGGTGCCATCGGGGCCGGCCCGCTCCGGGCCGTATGCCACGCCGGCTTGCACCCATCGCAGTTCACCCGGTCGGTACGAGCCCTCGCCGTCGACGATGAACTCTCCTGACTGGATCACGTACAGCGTGTCGCACGGGTGAGAGTGCAGACCGAGCGTGGCGTTGGGCGGGAACGTGACTTGGCGAACGGCCGGATCGGAGCTGATGCGACGGAGTGTGACGTAGGGGTCGATGTGCTCGTCCTCGAAGTGGGCGTTCTCGAACTCGTCGATCGTCCACCGGCGGATCGCGTCATCGTCCATCCTGTGCCCCCTCGTTGGTTACTGCAACCGTAGTAGAGTAAGTTCCGTCGTCGAAACCGACGCTGGCAGCCTCCAGGGGGTCCCATGGCGACCGCATCACCGCGCCGATTCCGCTTCGCCGCCCAAGCCTTCGAGGCCACGTCGGCAAAGGAGTGGACGGAGATCGCTCGCCAAGCCGAGGCCCTCGGCTACAGCACGCTGTTCACCACGGATCACTACTTCGGGCCCGGCTCGATCTCCGAGTCCTCGGGTCACCGTGCCGGTCGACGTCGCGCCGATCGCCGCAATGACGGCCGCTGCGGCGGTGACCACCGACCTACGCGTCGGGTGCCGCGTGTTCAACGTCGACCTTCATCAACCTGTGGTCCTGGCCAAGGAGATGGCGACCCTCGACCTCCTGACCGAGGGCCGTCTCGAGGTCGGGCTCGGCGCCGGCTGGGTGGCCGCCGAGTACGAAGGCCTCGGCGTCCCGATGGATCGTGCCGGCGTCCGCATCGAGCGTCTGGGTGAGGTCGTCGAACTGCTGAAGGCCCACTGGAGCGGCGACGAACTGGCGATTGACGGCAAGTACGTCCATGCCCACGGCTTCGCTGGACTGCCGCTGCCGGTGCAGCAGCCGCATCCCCCGATCTTCATCGGCGGCGGTCGCGAGCGCATCCTCACGCTGGCCGGGCGGCTGGCCGACATCGTCAGCATCAACTTCGACAACTCCGCCGGCCGTCTCGGGGTCGTCGAGCGTCGCCAGCTCCGGCGCGGGCGAGACCGCGCAGAAGTTGGCGTGGGTGCGTGCCGGCGCCGGCGACCGGTTCGACGACATCGAGCTCGAGATCGGCGCGTACTTCGTCGCCGTCGAACGATGAGCCCGGTCCCGTCGATCGCGTCGATGGCGTCGCGCTTCGGCGTGAGCGAGGAGGACTTCGCGTCCCACCCGCACGCGCTGCTCGGCAGCGTCGACTCGATCTGCGACACCCTGCAGGAGCGGCGCGAGCGGTTCGGGTTCTCGTACGTGACCATCGCCCAGCGCAACATGGAAGAGTTCGCGCCGGTCGTCGCTCGCCTCTCCGGCACATGAGCTCGTCGTCTTGTCGTTCCGCTGCTTGCTTGAACGCGTGCCAAGTTAGTCGTCCCTCGTTGGCAGCCCGCTGATGCGCTTGGGCGCCGTGTTCCCGACGACCGAGATCGGCAGCGACCCCATCGGCATGCGCGACTACGCACAGGCGGCCGAGGCGCTCGGCTGCGTCCGGCTCGACGACGTACGACCACGTGCTGGGCGTCGATCACGCCGACCGCGAACCTGCGCTGCGTGGTCCGTACACCCAACACGACCCGTTCCATGAGCCGTTCGTGTTGTTCGGCTTCCTCGCCGCTCACACAACCCGGATCGAGCTCGCCACCGGCGTCCTCGTGCTGCCGCAGCGGCAGACGGCGCTCGTTGCCAAGCAGGCGGCCGAGGTGGATGTGCTGTCGGGCGGGCGCATGGTGCTCGGCGTCGGGACCGGCTGGAACCACGTCGAGTACGCCGCCCTCGGCACGACGTTCCGCGACCGGGCCCGGCGCCTCGACGATCAGATCGCCGTGCTGCGGGCGTTGTGGGAACAGGACCTCGTCGAGCACGAGAGCGACTTCCACCAGATCGCGCGGGCCGGTGTGCTGCCGCGGCCGGCGCGATCGATTCCGATCTGGCTGGGCGGCTCCGCAGAGGCCTCACTCGCAGCGCGCTGCCCGACTCGGGGACGGCCACATCTTCGCCGGGAACACCGATCGCCACTTCGCTTCCGCGTCACGGCTGTTCGAGATCCTCGCCGAGCTGGGCCGCGACCGAGAGACCTTCGGCACCGACATGTTCGTGGACTACGCCGAAGGCCCAGACGTGTGGCACGACAGGGCGCAGCGCTGGGAGGAGTTCGGGGGTTCGCTGCTGTCGATGCGCTCGATGACGACGGGCACGGCGTTCCTGGGCGTTCCGGCCGCCGAGCTGTCAGGCCCCGACGAGCACATCGCCGCACTCGAGCGGTTCGTCAAGGAGATGGGCGACCACGCGACGTCGTCGCCGTAACTAGATTTGCTGCGAGTAACTGGACGAGGAGGATTCGTGGCCGTTCCGATCAACATCCCGAAGCTGGGCGTGTCGATGACCGAGGGCACGCTCGTCGAGTGGCTCGTCGCCGACGGTGACCAGGTCTCGGAGGGCCAGGCGCTGTACGTCATCGAGACCGACAAGGTCGAGAACGAGGTGGAGGCGACGGCCTCGGGCACGGTGCGGCTCAGCGGCGAGGAAGGCGAGACGTATCAGGTCGGTCAGTCGATCGGAGAGATCGAGGGCTGACTGCCTGCACGGTCGCCTGATGGAAGAGCTCGCCGGCCGCGTGGCCGTGGTCACCGGAGCGGCCAGCGGCCTCGGCCGGGCGATGGCCGAGCGCTTCGCTGCGCGAAGGGATGCGGCTGGCGCTGGCCGACATCGAGCCGGAGCCGCTCCGCGCGCTGGAGCAGGAGCTGGCGGACCGTGGTTCCGACGTCGTCGCCGATGTCGTCGATGTTTCGCGTGCCGAGGACATCGATCGCTTGGCAACGGTCGCCTTCGAGCGCTTCGGCGCCGTGCACGTGCTGTGCAACAACGCCGGTGTGGTCAAGCGGGCGCGGTCGTGGGCGCTGACGAGGATGACTGGCGGTGGGTGCTCGGCGTCGACCTGTGGAGCGTGGTCCACGCTGTGCGGGCGTTCGTCCCTCGGATGCTGGCGCTCGGGGAGCCCGGCCACCTCGTGAACACAGCTTCGATGGCCGGGCTGCTGCCGATCCCCAACCTCGCTGCCTACAGCGTTGCCAAGTCGGGCGTCGTCGCGCTGTCAGAGGCGTTGCAGCTCGACCTCGATGCCGAGGGGGCGCAGATCGGTGTGTCCGTGCTGTGCCCGGGTTTCATCCCCACGCGGATCACCGAGAGCGCACGCAACCGGCCGACACAGCTCGGTGACACGTCGTCGGCGCCGCCGGTCGCTCGCACGACGGCCGGAGTGACGCCGACGATGGATGCTGACGAGGTCGCCGGTCGGGTCGTTGATGCGATCCGAGCCAATCGCTTCTGGATCCTCACGCATGACGACTACCGGGAGGTGATCCGGGATCGGGCTGCCGGGATCGGCACCGACGCGCGCCCGGTTGCACCACCGATCTGGTGACCTACCTCGGACCACCGATGCGAGACGGGCACCGCACCACCGGGTTCCACATCGCGAGGTCCCCGGCCGGGTTGTGCTTCCAGACCCAGGCGTGCAACGAGTAGAAGGCCGGGATGCCGTAGCGGTTCCCATCGGGGGTGAGGTCGAACGGCTGCCCGAAGAGCGACGGTGGCGCCGAGTGCGAGCTGTCCCACGCCGCCTGCAGGACGACGTACTCCACGGCGACGAGGAAGGGCTTTCCGTTGCGGTGTTCGTAGACCATCGCCTCCGGCTCGGATGCAACGATCTCCCCATCGCCGACGAGCGTCGACGACACGTAGTGCGTGCCCATGGCACCCGTGCCGGGCATGTCGATGCACGTGATGCCGGCGGCATCTGGGAACAGCTCGTAACCGGCCTCTCGAGCGACGCCGACGTCGCGGAACTGCACCGTGGCGTCGCGGACAACCTTCAACTCGTGCTGATCGGCGTGCCTGCCGCCACCGCCGTGATCGTCCGCGCCGACAGCCCCAGGCGCCACGATCGCTGCACCGACGGCGACGATGGCCGCAGCGACGTACCTACGAATCATGGCGGCCGCCATTCAGACCCAGGTAGAAGTACGGATCGAGCACCCGGACCTCGGTGATCGCGCCAGCGGCGTCGAGTGGCACGTGCAGGCCGTGCGGGAAGTCGCGTTCCACGACATACCGGCTCATCGATGTCATCTCCGTTCCGGCCGGACCGCCCAGCCTCACGGGTCACTGTGGCGATCGGCCTCCAGGTGGACATCGGGAGGACGCCCCGTCTTGGACGGCTCGGTTACCCATCTTGGATGCCGAGGCGTCGGGCCTCGCGTGCCGCTGCGGCGCGGTTCGAGACCCCGAGCTTGGCCAGCACGGACGCCACGTGGTGGTCGACGGTCTTCACCGAGACCACGAGGCGCTCGGCGATCTCGGCGTTGCGCAGCCCGTCGACCAGCAGTTGCGCGACCTCGACCTCTCGGGCCGTCAGGCCAGCCGGGTTCTCGCGCGTCGACCGGCGTGCGCCGCGCGGAATGCGACGGACGCCACCAGCCCGGAGGTCGCGTGCCACGATCGCCGCAGCTGGGCGGGCGCCGAGCGCCTCGAGCAGCTCGAGCCCGCGGAGGCGATCCGACGGTGCCTCGCACGCGGCGAGTGCCAATGCTTCCTCGTAGGGACATCCGACCTTCCGCCAGGACGCGGCGGCCGCCGCGGCACGGCCAGTGAGCTGGCGGTCCCAGGGCTCGGGGAGGCTTGCTGGCACTTCCTCGACGACGCCGGCGACGCGGCGCCACCACGCGAGGTCGCCTGACCACCAGGAGAAGCCGCTGGCGACACATGCCGCCAGCTGGGTGCCGAGCGCCTCCGTGTCGATCGCGCTCGACCGGCCGCTCAGCCACATCGCCTCGGCGCGCGCCGCGCTGACGGGTGCCGTCCATTGCAGCTCGCCGCTGTCGAATGCCAGCTCGGCTGCCTCGTCGAGCGCGGCCCACTGACCCGGATCACCGCGGCGGGCACGTACGAGCCCGACGATGGTCAACGCGGTGATCCTGGGCAGCGGACTGCTCGACCGGTCGACGTTCTCTGGGATCGCGCACGTTGCGTCGGACCACCGGCCGCGATCGAGCAGCGTCCGTGCGTGGAAGATGTGCAAGTAGCGCTCCCACAGCCCGAGTCCGCGTTCGCGGCAGAACTCGACGCCCGGCCCGAGATAGCGGTCGACGAGGTCCCAGCGGCGGTTGCGTTGAGCAACATCGAGCACGCAGAGGTAGACACGGCCAACCTGTTCGTCGACTCCGGCGGCGTGACCGACCGTCAAGGCGTGCTCGACGAGTTCCAGCCCGCTGTCGTCGTCGCTCAGCAGCGCGATCGTGCCCACGGTCGTCGCGGCGTGCACGACGACGTCGGACTGTCCGGAGTCGTCGGCGATGGCCAGTGCACGCTGGGCAAGGTCGAGGCCGCCCGCGACGTCGCCGCCATCCTTGGTGATCGCCGCCAGCGTGGCGTACGCGCCGGCGATCTCACGGCCGCCTCCCGGCTCGCTGTGGTGCATCAGGCGAACCGCCTCGAGCGCGCTGAGCTCGGCGTCCGCGTGCTGCCCGACGCAGAGCTGGACACCGGCGAGCGCGACCAACGTCCGCCCGAGCGCGTCGAGATCGCCCGAGGCGCGGTGCAGGTCGGCGGCCTCGGCGGTGTGCCCGACAGCGTCCTCGAAGTGATCGATGAGGTAGTTCTCGTGGCCGCACCGCTGCAGCACCTCGGCACGTCGCTGCGGACCGAGCGCACCAGCGCGCAGGACGCGGCCGAACTGGGCGGCCGCTTCACGATGGGCGCCGACCCTGAGCGCGGCCTCGGCAGCCGCCATGCCGAGGTCCTCGACGGCGGCGGCGTCTCCTGCGGCCTCGGCGTGGTGGGCCAGCCGCGCCACATCGGCGTCATCGGCGCGCAGCGTGTCCAAGGCGACTCGATGCAGGATGGTCATCCGCCGAGGGTCGATCGTCCCGGCGACAGCGACGCGAGCGAGCTCGTGCCGAAAGGCGACCCCGCCCGGCTGGGCGACGAGCATCCCGGACGTCAGGCACGGCTCGAGGTGGTCGGCATGCGCGCCGGCGAGCGCCGTCAGCAGTCGCAGCGAGACGGATCCCGGCACGATGGAGATCGCCTCGAGCAGCCGTCGGGCCTCGGGGTCGAGGCGAGCGGCCCGTGCCAGCACGGCGTCGCGGACCGATGCCGGGACCTCGGCGACCTCGTCGGCCAGGACCTCGGTGAGGAAGAAGGGGTTGCCGCCGGTGCGCCGATGCAGCTCGTCGGCGTCGATCCGCCGCTCGCCTGCGAGCCGGCGCACCCCGTCGATCGTCAACGGGTCCAGGCGGATCCGGTTGACACCTGGTGCCGTGACGAGGCTGCCGAGGAGCTGGCGAAGCGGATGATCGATCCCCAGCTCGTCATCACGGAAGGTGATCAGCAGCAGGCTGCGCGTGGCGGAGATCCGCCGCCCGACCAGTGCGAGGAGATCGAGGGTTGCCTCATCGGCCCACTGGGCGTCCTCGATCAGCATCAACGTCGGGATCGCCCGCAGCTCGTCGAGCAAGACGGGAAGGACTTCGTGCGGTCGCTCACCGAGGGCGACGACGTCTGCGAGGTGGCCGCCGGCGCCGGACGCGATGTCCACGAGCGGCCCGAGCGGGCGGGCGGCGAAGAGCTGCTCGCAGCCGCCGGTCCAGATCCGCAGGTCGGTGGCCTCGTGACCGACGCGCTCGGCGAGCGCCGTCTTGCCGACTCCCGCCTCGCCGCTCAGCAGCACGACCCGACCAGGGCCGGTGGCCGCGTCGGCGACGATGACTCGGAGCTGGTCGAGCACGTCGTCGCGCTCGACGAGCGAAGGTGCCAGCAGGCCCGTGGAGCCGCCCAGAAGGCCCATCGCACCTCACGGTACCGATGCGATGGCACGTTGACGGGCGCATTTGGGTGCGCGATGAGCGATGAGTGGTCATACGCCGCACAACGCTCATCGCGGCGTGTCAGCGGCGGTGATCTCCCCTCGACAGGTCGCGGCTCCGCACGTGCACGTCATCGTGAAGTCCGGATCGTCCGAGAGCGTCGCATAGTCGACCGTCAACTCGTCACCGGCCGCGACCGCCCGACGCGTCGCCAGCTCGTACGTGCCACTGCGCCACAGCGTCGGGTCGCACGAGTGGTTGGCGAAGTGAGCCGCTGTCCCGGCCGGCAGCACGAGGTGGACGTCGTGGTCGATGGCAATCGTGTCCACGTAGGCGCCGTCAGCCGCGGCGACGTCGAAGAGGGCGTGCAGCTCCCCCAGCGAGACGAGGCGGCCGCCGAAGCGGACCACGACCTCGCCTGCTGGCAACGGTGTAGTGGCAATGAGGCCGCGCCCGGCGATCGACGAGTCGCCGACCGACACGCCGGGATGGAGCCAGACGTCAGTGGGCGGTGGTGCGAAGGCCACGGTGCAAGTCAATCGCAGGCGACCCCCGGGCCTGGTCAAGGCATTTGTCGTTGCGGAACCCGTCCCGGCCCCGCCATGGTGCGGGCATGCCCAGCATCGAGCTGCTTCCGGCGACAAGGGCCTCCGATGACCGCCTCGTGGACAACCTCACCGAGCTCGTCAACGTCGTGTACACCACGGCCGAGGTGGGACTGTGGATCGATGGCGCGACGCGCACGACTACCGACGAGATGCGGCAGATGATCGCCGCCGAGGAGATCGCCGTGGCCTGGGACTCCGGCGAGGTCGTCGGGTGCGTGCGCATTCAGCAACTCGAGGGCGGCATCGGCGAGTTCGGGATGCTCGTGACGGATCCCAGCCGTCGCGGGGGCGGCGTCGGGCGCCAGCTGATCGATTTCGCCGAGGACGTCGCCCGGAGTCGGGGGTCGACGATCATGCAGCTCGAGCTCTTACAGCCCCGCGACTGGACGCATCCCGAGAAGGAAGTCCTCGACGCCTGGTACACGCGCCTCGGCTACCGGCCGGCGCGCACCGGCCGCATCGAGGAGAGCTACCCGCACCTCAGTCCGCTGCTGGCCGGCCCGAGCGACTTCGTCGTGTACCACAAGTCCCTCTCGGCGCCGGAAGATCCGAACTGTCCGTAGGAATCGCCTCACAACGGGCGGTTCCTACGGACAGAACCGGGGTCTCCGTAGCCTGACGGCGTGGTCAGCCCGGAGGTCCTGCATGGGGGAGTGGCCAATGCCGGGCTCGTCGTGCGCGACGGCGAGCACGTGCTCCGCCCGTCGAGCGCACACACCGAGACGATTCACCACTTCCTACAGTTCCTCCACGCGGAGGGCTTCGAGGCCGCGAGCAGGCCGATCGGCGTCGATCCGGACGGCCGCGAGCGCCTCGAGTTCATCCCGGGTGACGTCGCAGTGCCGCCATATCCGGCTTGGGCCGAGACCGACATGGCCCTGGCCACGGCCGCCGCGCTGATCCGCCGACTGCACGATGTCAGTGCCCGGTACGTGCCGCCGCCAGGCGCGACCTGGAGCACGGAGATGGCCGATCCCCAGGCTGCGGACGCACCCGACGACGACGTCGTGATCTGCCACAACGACGTGTGCCTGGAGAACGTCGTCTACCGCAACCAGGTCGCCGTCGGGTTGCTCGACTTCGACTTCGCGGCACCAGGCCGGCGACTGCACGATCTGGCGGTCTTCGCCCGGATGAACGTGCCGATCGACACCGACAACGACGCCCGCCTGCTCGGACGGGCAGGACCCTTCGACGCACCGGGTCGTCTCCGCATCGTCGCCGACGCATACGGCCTCCCGCGCGACCGCGCGGCGTTCCTCGACGTCCTCGCCGGTGGGGTCGAGCGTGGCGGCCAGTTCCTGCAGCGCCGGTTGGACGAGGGCAATCAGGCGTTCCGGGAGATGGTCGAATCCACCGGCGGCATGGCCAAGTTCGACCGCCGCCGCGCCTGGTTCGCCGCTCACCGGGACGAGCTGGCGGCGGCGCTGGACTGATCGCCCGCCACGCGCCGCCGATGTCCGCCCGTCAGGTTCCCGGCGAGACGCTCCACGACGGGGCCCATCGGGGCGATGCCGTCGGCTCTGGAACAGGATGTAGCTGATCCCCCAGCGCTCCCGCATCGACTGCAGGTTCTCGGTGATCTGCTCGACGGTGCCGATCTGGAAGAACGGCGCGTTCAGCACGACGTCGGGCGGGCAGCCCGAACGCCGGCGCCGAGCTGCTCGGCGGCCTCCTGCGGGTTGGTCCGTGACCACGGTCTTGAAGATCTGCACCTGCAGCTCGAGGTCGTCGAACTTGTCGCCGGCCGCGGCCCGCACGACATCGACCTTCTCGTCCATCGCGTCGGCGGCCGTCGTGGCCATCGACTCAGGGTTGATCTTGCGGCCGACGATCTTCGGGTTGATGCCGACGATGTCGGCTTCCTCGGCAGCCAGGGCGAGGATCTTCGGGCCGCCGCCGCCGATCATGATCGGGATCGGCGAGTACGGCTTGGGCACGGCATCGACCTCGGCGACGCGGTAGTGCTGCCCGTCGAACGAGAACGGCGCCTTCGCCCCACAGTCCCTTCATGATCTGCACGGCCTCGCGCAGCCGCTCGATGCGGGTCATCGCGTTGTCCTGCTGGATCCCGGCGATGGCGTAGTCCTTCTCCGACCACCCGGCGCCGATGCCGAGGGTGAAGCGACCTTCGCTGAGCAGGTCGATCGTCGCGCACTCCTTGGCGAACAGCACCGGATTGCGGAAGTCGACGCCGGCGACGTGTGGTCCGACGAGGATCGAGGTCGTCGCGTTCGCCGCCGCCATCAGCGCCGGCACGATCGCCAGCTGGTTGCCGAAGTGGTCGTCCATGTGGAAGCTCTCGTAGCCGAGGTCCTCGACCTGGCGGACGATGTCGGTCCACTCCTTGGCCGACCCGGCCTTCACGGCCTTCGCGCCGAAACGGAACGGTGCGTGGATGCGTCATCTCAACTCACCTTCGGTTCGCTCTGCAGGCGGTGCTGGGCGCGCACGCCACCGACCCAGTTGCACAGCTGCGGATCGACGTCGAACACCTCGCCGTCGAGCCAGGAGCCGTCGCGGCGGTAGCGGCCGACGCGCCCGTCCTTCGTCGTGATCACGACGGCGCCGGTCTCGTCGACCTCGTAGACCGCCTTGCTGAACGGATGCATCACGCCGTACATCGTCAGTCACCCCCATTCAGCCACTGCTCCAGCTTCACGTGGAGCCAGCGCACCTTGCTCTCCTGGTAGTTGGCCAGCGTGACGCCCGGCTTGTGCGTGCGTCTCCAGGCCCAGCTGCACGCGGGCCATGTTGAACGTGTCCTGCTCGAACACCTTGCCGAGCACGCCGAGCTCGGGGGCGTCGGTCCACGGCTCGTCGGACGCCGAGGTGGTGCACCGGCGCACGGCGGCGGCCGCTCGCCCTTGAACGGGGCGAGGAACAGGACCTCCATGATCGACGACCGGTGGTCGTCGCCGTTCGGGCGGAAGCGGTAGACGATGCGGTTGAACGCGCCCCACGGGTGGAAGTTGGGGAACAGCGTGTAGTCGAGGTTGTCGACCATCTCGGCGTCGCACCACTCGTCGATGAGCTCGCCGACGATCGGGCCGCCACCTGTCGCGGGTGGCGTCGGCCATCGCCGAGCGGGCGGTCTCGCCTTCCTTGACGGTGAGGAACAGCTCCTCGTCGAGGCGCACGTCGAGCGCGTAGCGCAGGATCGTCTCGTCGTCGGGCGCCCAGTCGAGCAGCGGGCTCGGCGTCGCCGCCGGCGTGATCACCCGGCTGCAGTTGTCCCAGATGTCGACCTGGCTGTTGGTGTCGCCGATGTACGGGAGGATCTGCGGGTGCGTGGCGTTGACGTGGAACGCCTCGCAGAACGCCTCCTGGGCGATCTTCCAGTTGGCCCGGATGACCTTGCGCGACGTGGGCCTGGACGTAGCGGTCGCGCGAGGTTCCAGCGGTCGAAGTGGGCGGCCAGCTCCCCGACGAAGTCCTCGAGCGGCTCGGCGTCGGGGTCGGGGTTGATGAACACGAACCCGTCCCACGTGCCGACCTTGACCTCGGGAAGGTGGAAGCGCTCGTCGGTGACGTGCGGGAAGTCCCACTGCCGCGGGGACGTCCTTGCAGGCTGCCGTCGAGGTTCCAGGCGAAGCCGTGGAACGGGCAGCGGATCTCCGAGCAGTTGCCGTCGTACTGCTTCAGCTGGCGGCCGCGGTGCAGGCAGGCGTTGGGGTAGGCCTTGATCGTGTCCGGGGCGCGACGCGCATGACGACGAACGAGCGCCCGGCGATGTCGTAGACCATGTAGTCGCCGACGCGGGGGATGTGCTCCTCGCGGCAGGCGAACTGCCACACCCGCGTCCACAGCCGCTGCCTTCTCCAGCTCGTGCCACTCGCGGGAGATGTAGCGCTCGATCGGCAGGTCCTCGTCGCCGAGGAAGCGCGGCGACTCCTCACGCAGGATCTTCGGGCACCTCGTGGGTGTCGGCGTCGAGCAGCTGCTGGTAGCTGAGGCCGGGGGAGCGGGCCGTGCCCTTGCTCGTCGGTCGACCGTCATGGCACGAACTCCTCGTTCACTTCATCGCCCGGCAGGCGGCGACGATGGCGTCGGCGTTGGGGTAGAACACGGCGACCAGCCCCGCCGGGGCGGGCACCGAGGAGTCCGGAGCGGTGAGACGGCGGACCGGTGCCGGCGAGCTGGTCGTGCAGCTCCTCGTGGAGGCGGGCGGCGATCTCGGCACCCGCTCCGCACGTGCGCACCGCCTCGTGGACGACGACCGCCCGCTTGGTCTTGGCCACCGAGGCGAGCGAGCGTGTCCATGTCGAGCGGGGCGAGCGAGCGGAGGTCGATCACCTCGGCCGAGATCCCTTCACCGTCCAGCTGCTCGGCAGCCTTCTGCGCGTCGTACATCAGCCGTCCGTAGCTGATGATCGTGACGTCGTCGCCTGCGCGCCGGATGGCGGCCTGCCCGATCGGGATCGTGTACGGCTCGGTGGGCACCATGCCGCGCTTCATGAACAGCGCCGTGCTCTCGATGAACACGCACGGGTCCTCGTCCTCGATGCACGCCAGCAGCAGACCCTTGGCGTCGTACGGCGTCGACGGGAACACGACCTTCAGGCCGGGGGTGTGCATCAGCATCGCCTCCAGCGACTGGCTGTGCTGGGCGCCGATCGGCGTGCCGCCGACCATGTTGACGCGCACGGTCATCGGCACTGGCGTGCGGCCGCCCGACATGTAGCGGAGCTTGGCGGCGTGGTTGGCCAGCTGGTCGAAGGCGACGCCGAGGAAGTCCATGAACATGATCTCGGGAACCGGTCGCATCCCGGCGATCGCGGCGCCGATGCTGGCGCCCATGATCGCCTCCTCGGAGATCGGCGTGTTGCGGACGCGGTCCTCGCCGTGCTTGGCCGACAGCCCGTCGGTCACGTGGAACACGCCGCCGCCCGCGGAGTCGGCGACGTCCTCGCCGAGCACGAACACCCGGTCGTCGACGAGCCAGCGCCTGGTCCATCGCCTGGTTGATGGCGTTGCGGAACGTCGAGCCGCTCGTTCGGCTCGGCGTCCTCGCCGGGCTCGTCGGCGACCGTGCGCCGTGCCGTAGTTGTCCTCGATCACCGTCGCCGGATCGGCGTCGCGGATCGGCGACCGCCTGCTCGTAGGCGGCGTCGACCTCGCCGCGCGACCTGCGGCGTCGATCCTCGCCAGGGCGTCCTCGTCGGCGACGCCCTCGTCGACAGCATCCACGCCCGGAAGCGAGGCACCGGGTCGTTGGCGATCTGCTCGGCCAGCTGTCCGGGTCCATGTACTCGTTCTTGTCGCTCAGCACGTGGCCGAGCGTGCGGAACGTGACGCACTCGAGCAGCACCGGCCCGTCGCCGCTGCGGGCGTGGTCGACGGCCTCCTTGGCGGCGAGGTACGTGGCGACGGGGTCCATGCCGTCGACCTTGATGCCCTTCATGGCGTAGGCCGCGGCGCGGTCGACGACCGAGGCGTTCTTGGCCGTGTCGGAGTAGCGGGTGTGCTCGCCGTACTGGTTGTTCTGGCAGACGAACACGACCGGCAGCGACCACACCGACGCCAGGTTGAGCGACTCGTGGAACGCGCCGATGTTGGTCGCCCCGTCGCCGAAGTTGGTGATCGTGACCTTGCCGTCGCCCTTGAGCTGCGACGACAGGCCGAGCCCGACGGCGATCGGCATGCCGGCGCCGACGATGCCGGTGCACAGCATGAGGCCGTGCGCGGGGTCGGCGATGTGCATCGGCCCGCCTCGCCCCTTCGACGTCCCGGTCTGCTTGCCGAGCACCTCGGCCCACATCTCGCGCAGGGGAACGCCCTTGGCGATCTCGTCGGCGGTGCCGCGGTAGGTGGCGGTCATGTAGTCGTCGGGCTCGAGCGCGGCGGCGACCGCAGCCGAGATGATCTCGTGGCCGCGGACCGGGTAGTGGGTGAAGAACGCCTCGGCCTTGCTGATCAGCGCCTGCGCCTTGTCGTCGAAGGCGCGGATCCGGGCGACGGTCTCGTAGATCTGCAGCAGCAGGCCGCGGTCGAGGGTCTCCTTCGTCTCGGATGTGACGCTCATGTGGTTGCTCCTCGTGCCGACCCTTTATTGACGCTGACTATCGAAACTACCATTCCCGAACGGGATCGCTCGCCGTCCCAGCCAGAGGCCGCCTCGGCCACCATGGCGTAGAGCGCACGTACCCCGGCAGAGGGCTCGTACACCTCCAGCAGGTGGCCGAGCTGGGGTCGGGCGTCGTGGAAGGCGTAGCGCATCCCACTTCGCGGTCTCAGCGGTCATCACCGCCGGCCAGCCGATGTCGGTGAGGCGGCGCTGCTCGTCGTCGATGGACTCGACGAACGTCGCCACGTGGTGGATGCCGCTGGTCCGTTGCACGATCTCGGCGAGGCTCGCCGGTGCAGCGTGGTGGATCTCGACGAGCTCGACCTGCACCTTGCCCCACTGGCCATACGCCGACGAGT
This sequence comes from uncultured Acidimicrobiia bacterium, assembly GCA_963774125.1. Lineage (GTDB taxonomy): Bacteria > Actinomycetota > Acidimicrobiia > Acidimicrobiales > Ilumatobacteraceae > JALZMG01. Next base: position 802,399 of record CAVZDR010000003.1, on the reverse strand, counting down.
GGTCGAACTCGCCGGCCTGACCGCGGTGATCGACGTGGCGCGGCAGGGCGTGGTGGCGCACGAAGAACGGTCCCGCTCCCACCCGCTCGGCGAACGATCGTGCCGCGGCTCGGATGTCGGCCACGGCGTACGCGATCTGCACGACGCGCCCGTACTCGACGTTGGCGTCGCCGGAGTCCGCCATCACGTTCCCGCTCAGGAGCCGCCGAACAGTCCGACGGGCAGTCCGGTGCCCCGCAGGTGGCAGGTCTCGTTGAGCGACAGCACGCTGCGCTCACCGCTGCGCGCCGCGGCGACACGGTGGATCGAGGTGTAGTTGGGATAGAAGAACCCGCTCGGATCCGGCGATGCCGAGGATGTGCGTCATGTAGGCGTTGATCACGCCGCCGTGGCACACCGCCGCCACCTTCTCGCCGGGATGGGCTGTTGATGATCTGCTCCACGGCCTCGACGACACCGGCCCGGAACTCGGTGGGATCAACGCCGACGGCGCTCTGGGCCTGACCTTTCAGGACGTCCTGCCAGCCCGGGAGGCCCTCGGCCTTGAGTTGCTCGATCGGGATGTACTCCGACGCTTCGCGGTCGTACTCGGCGATGCCCTCGGAGATGGTGACCTCGATCGACTGCTTGGCGGCGACCGGCTCGGCCGTCTGGACCGCCCGCCGCAGTGGGCTGGCGTAGATGGCGTGGATCCGTTCGAAGGCCAGGTACTCGGCGAGGTACCGCGCCTGGTGGTGACCGGCCTCCGCCAGGTCGGGATCAGCTGGACCCTCGAAACCCTCGACACGGAGCGGCAAGGCATGCCGGATGAACAGCAGTTCCACGGCTCACCCGACCGGAGCCGGTGCTGGGGCGGCGGCTTTCTTTTTGGGTGGGGGGACGCCGATGGTGGGGGCGGGGTCGGCGGTGGTGGGCCAGCGGCGGCGGGAGACGATGGAGAGGGTGCGCAGGAGTTTCATCGCTTTGTCGTCTTCTTGGGCGGGGCGGGCGATGATGGTGCCGTCGGTGATCATGCGGGTGATCACTTCTTCGCCGAGTTCGGTGCGCACGATGGTGAGGGTCCAGTCGTTGTCTTCGCCGATGCCGCCGGTGGAGATGTCGGCGTGTTCGGCGGCGAAGTCGGGGCAGTTCTTGCAGCCGGTGCGGGTCCAGGCGTGGCATTCCTTGAGGTCGATCTCGTGGTAGCTGCCGTCGCGCATCCAGATCTGGAAGACGCCTTTGATGTTCATCTTCACCATGTCGGCCTTGGCCAGGCCGTATTTGGCTTCGAACAGTTCCGGGAAGATCGAGTCGTCGAACGTCTTGGAACACAGCAGCCCGATGTTGAACAGGAACGGTTTGGACACCTTGCCGGCCTTGCGGTCCCACATCACCGGCGGCGAGCGACGTTTGGCAGCCCATCCCGACCAACGCCAGGCGTGACAGGCCCTGCGCTTTGGCCTCGCGGCAGGGCCAGCGGGTTGGCGCAGTACGTGTAGCGACTGCCGGCCGTGGCCAGCACTTCGTCACGGGTGCGGACCAACACCGGTTTCGCCTTCCAGGCGTCGTCGGGCTCGACGCCTGAGACCAAGGCGGCCTCGACGTAGTCGTGGTCCAACAACCAGCACAACATCGCCGACACGAACCCGCCGTCCTGGCCCCGCTCATGCTGGACGTCATCAGCGGCCCGGGTCAACAACAACTGCCGCCAGATCCCCGACAACTCGTCAGGCTCGCGGACCCGCCCGAACAGGTGCAGGTCGGCCGCTGGTTCCCACGCCCGGAACCGGGGACAGGCCCGCGTACACGTCGTGCAGCCCTTCACCCCATGGATGCAGTCCGCCAGACCCAGCTCGTCCTCGAGATGGAACGGCACGTACTTGCCCTCGGCATGCTCATAGCCGATCACGTCATGCGGACACGTCACCACACACCCCGCACACCCCGTACACAACCCCGTCGTGATGACCTCGGCGTACAACTCCTTCCACTGCGCCGTCCACCGCTCAGCACGCGGAGGCGGGGCCTCCAATGTGGTCACGGACTCAACATACTCGGGTTGCGGCCCAGCGCACGCCGAGCCCGTCGAGTGCGAGTCGCTGGTGATCGCTGATCGACACCAGCGAGATCCTCGGGATACATCGGCAGCAGCCGCCGCGTCGATGGCATGTCGAGCCGGCCGTGCAGTGTGAGCACCGTTGGCGTGGCGACCGACCCAGCGAACGGAAGCGTCCACAGGTCGACGTGAGAGTGAATGACATCGAAGTCGGCCGCCCGCTCGTACACGTCGGCCAACATCCGCAGGTGGAGGTGTGGTCCGACGTCGGCCATCTCGGCGGCCGTCATGCTCATCGCGCAGCGGCGCGGTGACCACGGGCTCCAGGGACGCCAGCGTGCAAGACGTCGCGGTGGCGAACAGGGTGACATCGTGGCCGGCGGCGGTGAGCCCGTCACAGAGGTTGGCGATGACCCGCTCCGTACCTCCGTACGCGGTGGGCGGCACGTCTTCGTAGAGCGGGGCCAGCTGAGCGATGCGCATCAGGAGGCGTCGTTCGCCGTTCGTCTCCAGTGGAGCCAGATAGCCGAGGCTGGCTCGATACCGCAACCCGCACTGGGCACAGGAGTACGTGGACGACGCCAGGGGCACCAAGGTCGGCTCGCACAGCCCGGGCACCGAACGGCGAAGATCGAAGTTGGCACAGAGATCGGCGGGCGAAGAGGTCTCCATGGGGGCTCCCTACCCGGACACGTGTCTGGCCAGTCGCCCCAATTCAGGGGCTTCTGGTCCCCCAACCGGTCCCCGGCGGCGGCCAGACTGGCGACATTCGTGGCTCCGCTCGACGCCCATGCCGATTCCGTGCCGGCGGTAGGTGGCCCGGCCGTCCTGACGGTGGTCGAGGGCCGCGCGCTTCGCCATCAGCGATCGCGGCGGCGACATACCGAGGCGGCGTCCACGGCTTCGTGCACTACCGACCGGCGGCACCTCTCGCGCTTCGTGATCACGGTCGACGGCGGCCTCGCTGACTCCCATCGCCAGCAGCACCCCCACTCCGTTCGAGGCGCTCGTCGTCGCACCGGCTGAGCAACGGCGACGGCCACGAGGCGCCGGCCGATCCTCAGCCGGCGGCGCACCGTCGGTGGCGCACTGCGCGAACGACATCCAGCTCTGGGCCACGAGCTCCAGCCCGATCACGGCTGAGGTCACGCTGAGCATCTCGGCCGACTTCGCCCACATCTTCGACGTCAAGGCGGGGGCAGCGGGTGCCTCTGCGCCGATCGGCGCCGTCGACGGCGGCTTCGATCTCGTCGCCTACCACCGGGGAGTGGGCGACGCAAGTGCGCTGGGATCGGCCGCCGAGCCGCATCGACGGGGATTCAGTCCACGTGGGAGCTGACGCCTCGGCGCACTCACGTTCGTCGCTCGTCGTCACCGCCATTCCGGTCGTCGATGGGGTGCCGACCCTCTCGACGGATGGCGGCGACCCGGTCACGGGTGCAGTGGCGATTCGCGACGTCGGGGGCTGGTGGCACGGCCGCCCCAGCGTCACGTCAACGGATGCCCGCCTCGTTGTCGGCGTCGAGCAGGCGCTGATCGACCTCGCCGCCCTCCAGATCCGTGACGTCGCCCATCCCGAGCGGTGCTCTATCGCCGCCGGGGCGCCGTGGTTCATGACGTTGTTCGGGCGAGATTCACTGCTCACGGCGTGGATGTCGCTTCCGTTCGACGCCTCGCTCGCACCCGGGTGTCCTGCTCACGCTTGGCCGAGCTCCGAGGTCGTCAGTACGACCCGGTCGCCGAAGAGGAGCCGGGCAAGATCCTCCACGAGGTGCGCCACGGCGCCGGCGGCGAGCCATTCACGCAACGGACGAGGTACTTCGGCAGCGTGGACGCGACGCCGCTGTGGTTGATGGTGGTCGCCGACGCTTGGCGCTGGGGCGCCGTCGACGGCGCCACGCTCGAACAGCTTGCACCGCGCTGTCGCTGCTGCAGTTGCCTGGATCGAAGCGCAGGGCGTCCCTCGAGCGCTTCGTCGGCTATTCCCGCCAGAACGAGCACGGTCTCGCCAACCAGGGTTGGAAGGACTCGTGGGACGGCATCACGTTCGCCAGCGGCGCGTTGCCGGACCCGCCGATCGCGCTCGTCGAAGTCCAGGGATACGCCTACGCAGCCCTGCTCGCCGCCGCCGACCTCGCCGCCGAGCTACCCGGTGCCGCGCTGTACGCCGACGACTTGCGCCAGCGCGCGGCGACGCTACGCGATCGGTTCAACGAACAGTTCTGGGATCCCTCGCGGCTGGTTCGTGCTCGGGTTGGACGGATCCGGGCGGCCGATCGATGCGCTCACCACCAATCCCGGACACGCGCTGTGGTGCGGCATCGCCGACCCCGGCCTCGCCGATCAATACCTCGATCGCCTCCTCGAGCAGGAGCTGTGGTCCGGCTGGGGACTGCGCACGCTGGCCAGGTCGATGGGCGCCTACGACCCGCTCAGCTACCACAACGGCTCCGTCTGGCCACATGACACGGCGATCTGCGCCGCTGGCGCCGCCCGCTACGGGCGCTGGGACGTCGTCGACCAGCTTCGTCGACGGCGCGCTCGACGCCTCAGGACGTCGTGGAGGCGTACGTCCGACGCGGGCTGGAGCGGGCGTTCAGAGGCATCCGGGGTGATCTGGGCGCGGAGGTTCTCGATTTCGAGAATGTCCGCACCCAGATGCCCGATCGAGAACGTCCGCGCCCAGATGATCGGTTGACGGTCGCCTTGGGCGCAGTCAGACGTTCGTCTCGTCCGGCGGGACCGGAGGGAGTGGGGGAGGAGGAGCGGAGCTGGTCGTCGGGTGGACGTCGGCGCCGACCGTGTAGCTCGTCATCGAGAGGGATCCCATCGAACACCCGTCCACGAGGACCTCGGCGGGCTCGCCGGCCGCCGACGCCAGGCCGGCCACGTAGGCCAACGGGATGAAGTGGTCCGGAGTCGGCACCGCCAGTGCCCAGTCACGGTGACGTTCCAGGCTGCCCAGGTCGCCCGGCGTCTCTCCGAGAAGTCGGCGGGCCTCCTCGTCGAACCTGCGGGCCCAGTCGAAGCCGCCGTCGGGCTGGCTCCAGTCGATCAACCGCAGGTTGTGCACGACGTTCCCACTGCCGACGATCAGCACGCCGCGTTCGCGCAGGGGGGCGAGCTTGGCGCCGAGGTCGAGGTGGTACTCGAGCGGCTGCAGCGCGTTGATCGACAGCTGCACGACCGGCACGTCGGCGGCCGGCATGACGTGCACGAGCACGGACCACGTCCCGTGGTCGATGCCCCAGCTGTCGTGGTCGAGGCCGACCCACGTGGGCTTGACGAGCTCGGTCACCTCCTCGGCCAGCCCGGGGTCGCCAGGCGCCGGGTACTCGACGGCGAACAGCTCGCTGGGGAAGCCATAGAAGTCGTGGATCGTGCGTGGTGCCGCCATCGCCGTCACCGCCGTGGCGTTGATGTACCAGTGGGCGGACACGACGAGGATCGCTCTCGGCCGCGGGATGGACGCCCCGAACGATCGCCACGCGCTGGTGTATCGGTTGTCGTCGAGGGCGTTCATCGGCGAGCCGTGACCAAAGAACACGGCGGGCAGAACGGTCACCGCCCAATCCTCGCGTTCGGCCCGGTAGCGATTCCCATCGCGCCATGCGAGGATCGGATCGTGACCGATGAGCTCGACGACTACGAGGAACGCGACGAGGACGAGGAGGCGCTGGTCTCCGAGCTGACCGACGAGGCTGACGTGTCCGATGCCGAGGAGATCGCCGACCTCGTGGCCGAGGGCGACGAGACGCCGTTCGACAGGACCCGCCTCGAGTACTCGGGCGTCGAGCAGGACGGCGAAGGCGACGTCGACGTCGAGGAGCTCGAGGAAGCAGGTGCGCTGCTCGACGACCCGGAGCGGGAATCACTGTTCGGCCGGGCGATCGACGATCCAGACGGCAGCGTGGGCTGACGAGGGCGGTCGCCTGCGTGCCCACGTCCCTATCGATCGACGAGCACCTCGCCGGCCTCGAGACGGCCGGGCATCGACTGATCGAGCTGGCGCTCGCGGCCGGTCTGCAGGCGCGAGTGCCGACGTGTCCCGCGTGGAAGGTGGATGAACTGGTCGCCCACCAGGCGATGGTCCACCGCTGGGCGACCGCCCACGTGCGCGGTGACGACCCCGAGTCGGTGCCGAACCAGACCGAGGTTCGAGACACGGTGACGGACCTGCCGGCGTACTACCGGGACGGGCTGCGTGGGCTGCTCGAGGCACTGCGGGCTGCGCCCGATGACCTCGAGGCGATGACGTTCCTGAAGGACGCCCCGTCGCCGCGCCGTTTCTGGGCGCGCCGGCAGTGCCACGAGACGACGATCCACATGGTGGACGCGCTCGCTGCTGCGGAGGCTCGCCTGCCAACGACGGATGAGGCCGCTGTCGATGCCGCCCTCGCCGTCGACGGCATCGACGAGATCCTGCGTGGCTTCTACACCAGGGGGAAGTCGAAGCTGTACGACGGCGAGGCCTTCACGATGGCCGTCGTGCCCACGGATGCCGATCGCCGATGGATCGTCCGCGTCGCCGAGCGACTGACCGTCGAGCCCGGCGATCCGCCGGTGACGGATGACGGTGCGGCAGCCACGATCTCGGGATCGGCGCCGGCGCTGTACCTCGCGCTGTGGAACCGCGGCGACGAGGTCGAGGTGACCGGGCGCCCGGAGCTGCTCGAGCACTGGCGGGCCAACCAGCGAGTCACGTGGAGCTGAGCCGGCCGGAAGTCGAAGCCGCTCGCGACTGGGTCCTCCACGTCGACCTCGACCAGTTCCTGGCCGCGGTGGAAGTCCTGCGCCACCCGGAGCTGGCGGGTCGACCCGTCGTGGTCGGCGGCGACGGCAACCCGCGACGGCCCCGGCAGGTCGTCGCGACGGCGTCGTACGAAGCTCGCGCGTTCGGCATCAGATCCGGGATGCCACTCGGACTCGCCGCGCGCAAGTGTCCCGACGCGGTGTTCCTTCCGTCCGACAAGCCGGCCTACGAGGCGGCCTCGGTCCGCGTCATGGCGACGTTGCGGACGTTCCCGGTGGTGGTCGAGGTCTGGGGCTGGGACGAAGCCTTCATCGGAGCCCACACCGCCGATCCCGAAGCGTTGGCGGCGGACATGCAGGCCCGCCTGCGTGAGGTGACGCACTTGTCGTGCGCCATCGGGATCGGTGAGACACGGCTGCAGGCGAAGACCGCCACCGGGTTCGCCAAGCCGGCGGGCATCGCGCGACTGACTCGAGCGGCGTGGATCGAGACGATGGGCGCCAAACCCGTGTCGGCGCTGTGGGGCATCGGGTCTCGTACTGCCGAGCGGTTGGCCGAGTTGGGCATCGTCACCGTCGAATCCCTGGCGTGGGCGGACCCCGACGTGCTGGCCCGGGCGTTCGGACCGACCATCGGGCCCAGCCTCAAGATCCTCGGCCTCGGCGGGGACGAATCGCCGATCGACGGGACGCCGTACGTCGCCCGGTCACGCGGCAAGGAGGTCACGTTCGAGCGCGACCTCACCGCCCGCGCCGAGATCGAGGCACACATCGTCCATCTGGCCACGGAGGTCACCGAGTCGGTCGTCGCCGAGGGGCGCAGGGTGACGCACGTGGCGGTGAAGGTCCGCCGGCCGTCGTTCTTCACGCGAACGAAGATCCACAAGCTCCCGGAACCGACGATCGACGCCTTGGTCGTCGCCCGCACCGCCCTCGAGCTGTTCGACCGCTTCGAGCCAGACCGTGCCGTCCGCCTCCTCGGCGTTCGTGTGGTTCTCGACTTGCCTCGAGCCTGAACGGGCAGTTCCTCGGACTGTTACGCAAACGCAATCTGGATTACGATGCGGCGGTGCGACGCGGTCGGGCGGTCATCTTGGCGTCCGTCATCGTCGCGACCGTGGTTCCGGCCGCCGGGCGGGCGGCCGCGATTCCCGGCCCGGACGAGGAAGCTGCCGCTGCTGCTGCCGAGGAGATCGCGGAGACGCGAGAGCGTGCCGACGCTGCCGCGGCGGCGTACTTCGAGGCGCAGTCGGAGTACGAGGTGCTCGGTGATCAGGCCGCCGAGCTCGCCGCCCAGGCCGAGCAGCTGACGGCCGAGCTCGGCACGCTGCGGGCCAAGGCCACCGAGATCGCCGTCGACCGCTTCGTGTCGAGTGGCGGTACCGCGATCCCGCTGCTCACGAGCTACCGGACCCCGAGCGACCAGCTGCAGGCGCGTGCGCTGGTCAACATCGCGACGCAGACGTCGGCGGACGTGATGGACCAGTACGAAGCCGCCGAACAGGCTCTGGCGGAGAACCAGACGGCGGTGGCCGAGAACCAGGAGGCGCTGGCCCGCAAGCAAGAGGAGTACGAGGAGGCACGGCAGGCCGCCGAAGCGGAGGTCGCCCAGCTCGAGGAGGTCGAGGGCCGCCGGCTCGAGGATGAACGGGTGCGCCTGGAGGTCATGGCCGTGCGGCGTGCGGAGGAGCTGCGCCAGCAGCGCGAGGCCGAAGCAGCTGCTCGCGTCGCCGCAGAGGCAGCGGCGCAGGAGGCTGCGGCCGCGGCGGAGCGTCAGGCCGCGACGGATGCGCAAGCTGCGGCTGACGCCCAAGTCGCGGCGCAGGCAACGGCGGTCACGGCCGCTCCGGCTGCCACGACGCAGGAAGTGGCCGCCCCGCTCCCGGCCGCCCCGGCACCGGTGGCTGTCGAGCCGGCGGCCACGACACCGCCTGCCCCGGCACCGCCGCAACCTGCACCGCCGCCGGCACCCGAGCCACCACCACCGCCGCCGGCGCCCGAGCCCCCGCCAGCGCCGGAACCCGAGCCGGAGCCGCCGCCGAGCGACAACGGAGGCTCCGGGGGCATCATCTGCCCGGTCCGGGGATCGATGTCGTACTCCGACACCTGGGGCTCGCCGCGCTCAGGTGGCCGCCGTCATCAAGGCGTCGACCTGATCGCCCGCACTGGCACGCCGCTCGTCGCCGTGGTCTCCGGCAGCGTGCGGTTCTCCCAGAACTCGCTCGGGGGCAACGCCGTGTGGCTCACCGGCGTCGACGGCAACAAGTACTACTACGCGGACCTGTCGCGCGATGAGGGCTCGAGCCGGAGCGTGTCCCAGGGTGAGGTGATCGGCTATGTCGGCATGACCGGCAACGCCGGCGTGCCGCACCTCCACTTCGAGGTCCATCCCGGTGGAGGCGCGGCCGTCAACCCGTATCCCTGGGTGCGCGCTGCTGGCTGTTGATCCGCGGTCGCCTCCATCTGGGTGGCCGTGGTCTCATTCCGGCTTCTGGGTGGTCAGAGTCTCGAATCCGAGGCTGTCGCCACCCAGTTGAGGAGTCAGTGGCCGTAGCGCTCGAAGTAGTCGCGCGTCGAGGCAGCGATGATCGCCCAGTAGAAGATGAAGGCTGAGATCACGATGTTCACGATGCCGGCGATGATGTGCACGGGGTGGAGGAACAGGTATCCGATCGACGATCCGAGGTTGAGCAGCGCGACGGCACCGATCAGGTACATGGCGAGGCGTGACCCGCCGGCGTAGCTCGTGGCGACCCACCACGTGATCAACCCGATGGCGATGGCGATGATGCCAGCGATCGACGCCTCACTCGACGTATAGACCGGGCCGATGTACGCGTCGTTCCGGTAGACGAAGAAGAAGACGCCGGCCAGGATCGACAGTGCACCCTGGATGTAAGCCAACCACTGCACGATGGTGACGGTGGCGGGGCGGATGGCTGGAGTGTTGACGGTCGTCATGACCTGCTCCTTTCCTGGGGGAAAAGCGCTACGACAGTAGTGACGAGCCCGCCGCGAATGGTGGATGTGCATGACCCTGATCCACCGTGAAGCTGTGCCAGGATGAGCCTGGTGTTGAGGGGGAGGGCTCGTCCCCGTCCGACGCCGGGCGGGTGGTGACATGCGACGTGTGCTCGTGCCCGTGCTGCTCGTCCTCACCGGCGTGCTCCTTTTCGTCGGCGGGCTGGGGCTGTGGGCGCACAGCACGATCTACAGCAGCTCGACGTTCGCCCGGCGGGCGACCTCGATCCTCGACTCCCAGGCGGTGCGCAAGGAGGTCGCCGAGCGGCTGACCACCGAGCTGGTGCGTGCCGGCAACCAGCAGGCGATCAGCTTCCGACCTGCCTTCGAGGCAGCCATCGAGGCGGCACTCGACACCGACACGGTCCGCAGCATCTTCCGCAACGCCATCCGCACCGTGCACGCCGACGTGCTACGCGGCGGCTCGGGGAGCTCGGGCATCAATCTCTCGGACTCGATCTCGGTGATCACGAGCACGCTGCAGCTGCCGTCCGACGCCCGCGGGCAGCCGATCCAGGAGGGCGGCTTCGCCACCACGTTCGCCGACACGACCGAGCAGCTGGCGTCGCTCGGCGTGTGGAGCCTCGAGTCGACCGTCGAGATCGCCGGCTACGCCTGCCTCGCCGGCGCCGTCCTCGCCGCGGCGGCCGCCATCGCGCTGGCCGACGACCGAAGACGGGTGGTCTGGTGGCTCGGCTGGGTGTTCGTCGCCGTCGGTGTGTTCGCGGCTGCCCTGCTGTGGGTCGTCCAGTGGTACATCGGCACGCGGTTCTCCGACGCCGAGCTGTCCGCCGCGGTGTCCGGCGGCATCAGCGACATGACCGTCGACCTGCGCACCCTCGCCCTGTGGACGATCGCGTACGGCGTCGTCATCGCCGGCGCGGCGGCCGCCGCCGACCGGCTGTACACGCCCGCGGTCGTCGCCCGCCGCATCGGACGGTGGCTGGACGACCGCCGCCAGACCACCCGAGGCACGCTGCTCGTCGGTCTCCTCGGGTTGCTGCTCGGCCTGCTGATCATCCAGAACCTCGCCGTCGCGTCGGTCGTGCTGGCGGTCGTGGCGGGTCTGTGGTTGACGTACCTCGGAACCGCCGAGCTGCTCCGGCTGATCCGGCACGTCGCCACTTCGGAGCAGGCTCGGCGCTCGTGGTGGCGGCCGGTCGTCGCCGTGGGTGTGGTGCTGCTCGTGCTCGCCGGCCTGACAGCAGGGCTCATCATCACGACGTCCCGGTCGGCGGCCGATGCATCCGACTCGGCGCCGTCAGGCTGCAACGGGTCCGAGGACCTCTGCGACCTCCGGCTCGACGAGGTGATGTTCGCCGCAACGCACAACTCCATGTCGTCGCCGCTGTACCCCGGTTGGCTGTTCGGCGAGCAGATCGGTCCGATCGGTGACCAGCTGAACAGCGGCATCCGCGCCCTGCTCTTCGACACGCACTACGGGATCCCGTCGCGCGCTCGCATGCCCGGCTCGCAGAACCCGATCGTGTTGACGGATCGAGCACGCGAGCTCGCCCACCCGTCGTTCGAACAGGCCGACCCCGGCGTCGTCGATCGGGCGAACACCCTGGCGGCTCGTGCGCCCAAGGCGGTGGACGCCAGGAGCGGCTTGTACCTGTGTCACAACTACTGCGAGCTGGGGGCCGTGTCGTTCCCCAGCGTGCTGCAGGAGATCAAGGACTTCGTCGAGACGCATCCCGACGACGTCATCATCATCGACATCCAGGACGCCACGACCCCGGCCGACACGGCGCAGGCGTTCATCGACGCCGGGTTGGAGGAGCACATCGCCACGCTGAAGCCGGGCGAGCCGCTGCCGACGCTGCAGGAACTGATCGACGCCGGCACCACGGTGATCGTGTTCGCCGAGGACGGCGGTGGCGGTGGGGCACCCGCCTGGTACCAACCGGCGTATCAGGGATGGGTCCAGGAAACGCCGTTCAAGTGGGACGCCGTCAACGCGTTCGCCTGCGGTCCGAACCGAGGCGGGACCGATGGCGAGCTGTTCCTCATCAACCACTGGGTGACCACGTCGGGGCCGAGCCCGAGCACGGCGCGCCAGGCCAATGCCGATGACATCGTGCGGCGCCGGCTCGAGCGTTGCATCGACGAGCGGGGCAAGCTGCCGAACATCGTCGCCATCGACTATGCCCAGACCTCTGACCTCGTCGAGCAACTCGCCGAGCTCAACCTCGAGCTGCTCGACCAGGTTCCCGACGACGCGGAGCCGGCCTCTGCGTCGACGACTGAGCCGCCGTCGACGACCGCTGCTCCATCGACCACCGCGCCGGCCAGCACCACGACACCGAGCACGCTGCCGAGCGTCGAGGAGGGCCAGATCGTGACGACGTTGACGGGCGGCGATCCAGGACGGTTCTGCCCGACGATCAATGATGTGGTGGCTTCCGTCACGGGTTACGCCGAGGCGGTGCTGACCGAACCCGCGTCAGAGACGGGACGGTCCGACCTGGCATTCGCGCCGTACCTGGTGCGGGCGCTGACGCCGTACCTCGAGGCGGCGCCGATCGAGCTGTACGAACGGGCCGATCCCCTGCGCCAGCGCGCCGAACAGGCGATGCAGGCGCTGACGCAATTGGGTCTCGACGATCGAGACGTCGCTGCATTGGCGACGCAGGCCGCCGACTCGTTGTCCGGATCACCGCCAACCGACGGGGCGACGGTCCAAGTAGAGCTGTTGGACGCGATTGCCGAGACGGCGTCACAGCAGGAGATCGATGCGGCCGCCGCTCAGCTGTCGCAGGCGCTCGGTGACCCCGGCACGCTGCTCGACCTCGGCTTCGTGCCGTCGGACGTCGCGGCCAACAACGGTTACAACTGCGTCACCGACGGGGGGTAGCAGGCTTTCTCGTTGAGCGAGCGTTCAGCCCGTGACGTAGGCGCCGACGACACCTGACGTGCGGGCCATCGACTCGTCCAAGGCGGACACGCCGACACCGGCAGCCAGCACGGGGTCGGCCAGAGCGGTTTGCACGGGGAGCACGACGTAGTCATTGCGGTCGACGTACGTCGGAATGGCCTGCGGCGTGGCGACGGCGAAGGTGCCATCCGGCTGCTCGGTGACCGTCAGACGGACCAGCAGGCCGTCCTGGCCGCGAATCCCGCAGCACTCGGTCGACGCGCTCATCGCGCTGAGGAAGTTGCCGAGCCCGAAGATGACCCACCGCCCGTTGACCTGCTCGATGGGCTGCACGACGTGGGCATGGTGGCCGACGATGACGTCGATAGCTCCGCTGGCCGTGATCTGCTCGGCCCAGCGCCGCTGGTCGGCGGTCACCTCGGTCGATGCCTTCGGCACCCCAGTGGACCGAGAGGATCACGAACCGCGCGCCGCGTTGTCGCGCGTCGCGAGCTTCCGCCACGATGCGATCGGGATCGATCAAGTTCGAGCGCCACGGCTCCCCGTTGGCAACGGGCCTCCCGTTGTAGCTGAACGTGTAGGACAGGTGGGCGACCGTGATGCCGTTGACGTCGAAGAGCTGTGGACCGGCCTCCTCCGGCGTGCGGGCCATGCCGGCGTGACCGAGGCCGGCCGCATCGAAGGCCGCCAAGGTCGCATCGATGCCGGCCGCTCCCTTGTCCATGACGTGGTTCGAGGCCAACGAGCACCGGTCGAAGCCGGCAGCGGCGATCCCGGCGACGACCTGCGCGGGCACGCCGTAGTCCGGTGGGGTCGGGTCGGGAGGTGTGCCCGGCGGGGCCACCGGTGTCTCGAGGTGGCAGATGGCGAGATCGGCGGAGCTGATCAGGGGCGCTACAGCGTGGAACATCGGGCTGAAGTCGTAGGTGGCGCCGCCTCCGTACTCGAGCGCCTGGTCGACCACCGGGATGTGCGACAGCAGGTCGCCGGCGACGACCACGCTGAAGGACCGCGCGCCGGATGGCGTCGATGGAGGTGGGGCCGGTGCCATCGGCGCCACGACGGCGATCGGCGGTGGCGCGGTGGTCGGCGGCGCTGCCGTGTCGCTCGGACCCGTCTCGTTGGGAGCCGTGTCGTTCGAGACGGTCGGTGGCGCGGTCTCCGACTCCTGAGCCGGCGCGTCATCGGCGGTCGTCGGCGGCGGGGGAGATGGAGGAGAAAGGGTCACGTAACCCGTCGGTGCGGGCCCATCGCTCTGCTCGACGGCGCTCGGCGGTGTCGTGTCGGTGCAGGCCAGCAACACTGCCGATGCTGCGACGAGAAGGGGGAGCCGCCGCACGACGGCACACCGTACCGGCGCTCGCGCTCGACGGCGGGGGATGCCTGAATCGCGAGACACGGTGTCGCTACCGTCGCATTCGTGCGGCGTTGCCTGCTCGTCCTCATGGCTGCGGTGCTGCTGGCGTGCCAATCGTCCGCCGACGAAGGCGCCGCTGGCAGCGATCAGACCGTGGTCACCATCGAGCCCATCGTCGGGTCGTTGCCCGCGGGGTCAGCGGTGCCGCCATCGGCCAGCGCGCCGGCAGCTGCAGGCGCGCCGTCGGCGCCCGCGGGGACACCGACGCCAACGACCGTGACGCCGACGACGACCGTGCCCGCACCGACGACGACCCAGCCGCCGGCGCTGACCTACGGATCCGACGTCGGGCGTCCCTGGGGGTCGGCGGTCGCCGGCCTGCTGACGTTCCGGGGCAACCCCAGCCGCACGTATCACGGCGCCGGGCCCGTCCCTGCGCAGCCTTCGGTGCTCTGGCGCTACCCCGACTCCGGGATGTGCGGGCTGTCGAGCGAGTACGGCGACACGCGGACGTGGTGCGGTACGGGGTGGGTCGGCCAGCCGGCGGTGTTCGAGCGGGGCGGCCGGACGTGGGTGGTCTTCGGCGCCTACGACTACCAGTTCCACTTCCTCGACGCCGCCACGGGCACGCCGATCCTGCCGCCGTTCCCGACCGGCGACATCGCCAAGGGCACGGTGACGGTCGACCCGGATGGGTTCCCGTTGGTGTACGGCGGATCACGGGACAACAAGCTGCGCGTGCTGGCGATCGATCGTCCGGAAGCGGTCGAGCTGTGGGCGCTCGACTCGATGGATCCGGCGTTGCAGCCGCGGCTGTGGAACAGCGACTGGGACGCCGCACCGCTGATCGTGGGCGACTACCTCGTGACGGGCGGTGAGAACAGTCGCTTCCACGTCGTGCGCTTGAACCGCTCGTACGGCGCCGACGGGCTGGTGCAGGTGGCGCCCGAGCTGGTCTTCACGGCGCCGGCGTGGGACGACGAGCTGCTGGCCAACCTCCCCGATGACCGCGTCTCGGTGGAGAACGCCGTCACGTTGGTCGGCGACACGGCCTACTTCACGACATCGGGCGGGCTCGTGCAGGGTTGGGACCTGAGCAGCCTGCGCACGGGCCAGGGCGAGATCACCCGCACGTTCCGTTTCTGGACGGGCGACGACACCGACGCCACGATCGTCGCCGACGAGGAGGGTTTCCTGTACGTCGGTCAAGAGTGGGACCGGCGCAACGATCGAGGGCGCGAGGTCGGCCAGCTGCTCAAGCTCGATCCGCGCAATCCCGACAATCCGATCGTGTGGTCGATCGCCGACCAAGGTGCGTCACAAGCGGGGACGTGGTCGACCCCGGCGTTGTATCGCGACCTGATCATCTGGCCGACGTACCTCGGGCTGGTGTACGGCATCGACCGGGCGACCGGGGCGGTGCGCTGGACGCTCGAGCTCCCGTGGGCGGTGATGAGCTCGCCGGTCGTCGTCGACGACGTGCTGATGCAGGCCGACGCCCAGGGCGTCGTCCACGCCTGGGACCTCACCGCGCCGGGCACGCCGACCCCGCTGTGGACGGTCCAGCTGCCGGCGAACATCGAGTCGACGCCGGCGCTGTGGAAGGGGCGGCTCTACGTCGGCACGCGTGACGGGTACTTCTACGCCGTCGGCGACGCCTGACCCCGTTCTGTCCGTCACAACCTCATCACAACGATCGATTCCGACGGACAGAACGGCATCTTTTCGGTCACGTGAGCAGCTGGTCGACGGGGGCGTAGTCGTCGCGTAGGACCGGGCTGTCGCCGATCAGGGTGGCGAGCGCGGGGTCGTCGCTCACGACGATGTCGTCGTCACCTCGCACCGCGATCTCGGCGCGGATGCGATCGAGGGGCAGGGGAGCGTCGCTGGCGATCACGATCGAGTTGCCCCCCGCCGTTCCGTCGAACCGCTCCGGCGGCCCGATGACGGCGACGCGCTCGAACACGTTCTGCAACGTCGCCACGACGGCGCCGAGGAAGCGCAGCGGCGGCTGGTCGATCACGTTCTGGGCGAAGACTCCGCCGTCACGCAGCACGCGCGAGATCTCGCCGACGAACTCGCGTGTCGCGAGGTGCCACGGAACAGCCCGGCCCCCGAACGCGTCACCGATCACGAGATCCGCCGACTCCGCCGGCAGCGCCGACACGTGGCGCCTGGCGTCACCAGTGCGCACGCGCAGCTGCGGGCCGAGCCGCAGGCCGAGCTCGTCCTCGGCGAGCTCCACGACACCGGGATCGAGCTCGAACACGACGTTGTCGGAGCCCGGCCGCGTCGCCTCCACGTAGCGCGGCATCGTGAACCCACCTCCACCGACGTGCACGGCGTCGATCCCTTGGCCGGGTTCGTCGAGGGCGTTGACGACGTCGCCGAGCAGCTGGATGTAGGCGAAGTCGAGGTACGTCGGGTCATCGAGATCGACGTAGGCGTGGCGGAGATCGTCGAGCACGAGCACCCGACCTGAAGCCCGCTGCGGATCGGTGCGCACGCTGGCGCAGAAGTACGCCGTCTCCACCTCGCACGGCGTGCTGGCCAGGACGGTTGCGCCGGCGGCGAGCACGGCGACGATCGCACCGGCGGCGACCGTCGAGCCGAAGGCGCGCCCGCCTGCCGTCGCCCACCACAAGACGACGCCGGTCAGGACGAGCGCGCCACCCAGCCCGAGCACCACCGGAGTCGTCGGGAACTGGGAGACGAGGATGAACCCGGTGCCGAAGACTCCGACCAGCGCGCCGACGGTCCCGAGCGCCGACAGCCGACCGACCACGCGGCCCGTGTGGTCGACCGTGCGCAGCTGCAGCTTGACGATCAGCGGTGTGACGGCGCTGAGCAAGGCCGACGGAAGGAAGAACGCGAGCGCCGCCAGCACGATGATCATCGACGGTCGTGACCCGTCGGCCGATGGCCCGAGGGCACGAATGATCGGGACCGAGGCGATCGCCCCGGCACCACCGAGCGTCAACGCGACTGGCAGCAAAACCCTCGGGTTGCGCCGATCCGCCAACCACCCGCCGAGCCACGTGCCGATGGCGATTCCGGCGAGGACCACGCCGATGATCGCCGTGAACGTCTCCAGCGACACGCCGACGTATGGCGCCAACAGCCGGCCGGCGAAGATCTCGAGCACGAGCACCGAGCCGGAGGCGACGAAGACGAGCACTGCCGCCAGCCGGCTGTCCATCGCGCGGGCACCTTACGGGCTGCGCCCGACTGGTGGCACCGTCCACGCGCTTCGCGACGGCGGCGCGCGATGATGCGAGCGATGGGCGCGAGTTGGGACCGCCATGTCGAGTGACCTCACCGCACCTCCCGCGGTGACGGCTCACGTCGACCACGTCGAGCACCTCGAGCCCGGTTCGGCACTCCCGCCACCAACGCCCGAGGTCAAGCCGGCGCGAAGCGGGCGCGTCGTCACGCTGCTGCGGCGTTACTGGGCCACAACGCTCCTCGTCGCCGGCGTCCTGATCGCCGGCCTGGCCACCGGTGCGCTGTGGCGCCCGATCGAGAAGGGGAGCCGGCTCCACGACCAGGTCGCCTACGGCCTCCCAGCGCTTCTGGAAGGGCGATGGTCCACGATCTTCACGGGGGCCTTCTTCACACCGCGCCTGGTGATCTACATCCCGGTCCTGCTGCTGTTGATCCTCGCTGCCGGTACGTACGAGCGCCGGGTCGGGCACTGGCGCACCCTGCTCGTGGTGATCGGCGGGCAGGCCCTCGGCGTGCTGGTCACCGCCGGGTTCCTTCGCATCTTCACCGAATCCGGCTGGACGTGGGCCGTCGAGCTCGGTCGGGAGACGGACCTCGGCATCTCCGCCGGCGGGTACGCCGTCATCGCCGCGCTGACCGCCGTCATGCAGCCGGTCTGGCGGCGCCGCGTGCGCGTCGGATTGAGCGCCTTCCTCGTCGTCATGGTCTTCGAGTCCGGGCTGCTCTGGGACGTCGAGCACCTCGCGTCGTGGACGATCGGGCTGATCGCCGGCCCGTTCCTCGTCGGCCGGCGACCCCAACTTCCGCGGCTCGACTTCGGACCGCGCACGCAGCGAGCACTCGTGGCGCTGATCATCGCCGTGTCGGCGGTCGCCTCGCTGATCGACGCCGCCTTCCCCGGCAACGGCGGCCCGTTCCACACCGGAGACATCGACCGCGAGCACCCGACTTCGGTGACGCTCGTGATCATCGTCTCGGCCATCCTGCGCCTCATCGCGGCGGACGGGTTGCGCCGCGGGCGCCGCGTGGCGTGGGTGTTCGTGACCGCTCTCTTCGGCGTGTCGTTCATCGGCTTGTTCTTCGTCGAGCCGAGCGCTGAACGGACCGCCCACTTCTTCATCGTCGGCGGTCAGCTGTTGCTGCTGCTCGTCACGTACCGCGCGTTCACGGCGCGCTCACGACGCAAGTCGTTGCGGCTCGTCGCCCGCCGTCTCTTCATCGTCGCGGTGTGCCTGTTCGCCTACACGGCGTTGGGATTCTGGGCGCTCAAGGAGGAGTTCGTCCCGGAGGCGACGCCAGCCGACATGATCGGCGAGTTCTTCAGCCGGCTCGTGTTCCAGCCGAGCGGCAACATCGAGCCCCAGACACGGGCGGCCGACTGGTTCGTCACGTCGATCGGCGCGGTGTGGATCGTCACGATCATCATCACCGCGGTCGGGTTGATCTATCAGAGCCGGCGCCCGCGGCCCATCCCCGACGAGGACACCCGCCTGCGGGCGCTGCTGTCGAAGTACCCGTCGTCATCGATCGAGTGGATGCTGACGTGGAAGGGCAACACCATCTGGTTCTCCACCGACGGCGAGACGGCGATCGGCTATCGCATCGTCGGTTCGGTCGCGCTGTGTCTGGGCGATCCCGTCGGCCCTCTCGAGACCCGCGCCGCCGCCTTGCAGGAGTTCGATGACTACTGCTTCCGGCACGGGTGGCTGCCGTGCCTGTTCGCCGCCGGCGCGGCAACGGCGGAGGCAGCACCCGACCTCGGCTGGAAGGCCGTGCAGGTCGCGGAGGATGGCGTCGTCAACCTCGAGCACCTGGAGTTCAAGGGCAAGCAGTGGCAGGACATCCGCACCGCCATCAACAAGGCCGGCAAGCAGGACGTCCGCCTCGTCGTCACCAAGTGGGCCGACGCCAAGCCCGTGGTGACCGACCAGCTGACGGTGATCAGCGGGGCATGGGTCGCCGACAAGTCGTTGCCGGAGATGGGCTTCACGCTCGGTGGCCTGGAGGAGGCCGACGACCCGGCGGTCCGGCTCCACTTGGCCGTGGATGCCGACGAGACGATCGAGGGATTCACCTCGTGGATGCCCGTCAGCGAGAACGAACAGGTCGTGGGCTGGACGCTCGACCTGATGCGCCGGCGCGACCAGGGGTTCCGCCCGGTGATGGAGTTCATGATCGGCGCCTCGGCGATGCAGCTGAAGGACGAGGGCTACCGCTTCATCAGCCTCTCCGCAGCGCCGTTGGCCAAGGCGCCCGACTCACTCTCGGGCAACAGCGACCAGAAGGTGCTGCAGAAGCTGCTCGACTTCCTGGGCGACGCGCTCGAGCCGTACTACGGGTTCCAGTCGCTGTTCGCGTTCAAGCGCAAGTTCCAGCCACAGCTGCTGCCGATGTACCTGGTATACCCCGATGAGACAGCTCTGGCGGAGATCGGTATCGCTGTCGCCAGGGCTTACATGCCGGATGCCACGTTGAAGGATTGGGTGTCGATGACCGCTGAGATGCTGCGCCCGCACAAGGAGCTCCCCCCGCCCGCCCCGACCGCGGCTGCGACGCCCGAGGCAGCAACGGCATGAGTGAGCCCATCTCCACGTTCGAGCTCCAATCGGGCATCGTCGCCGCGGCGCGCGACTCAGGTCGGCCGGTCCTCGACGCCGGCCGAGGCCAGCCCAACTGGATCGCCCTCGAGCCGCGGGCGGCCCTGTTCACGTTGGGGCACTTCGCCGCCGTCGAGGCGCTCGAGGCCAGCCCATCGCCCGAGTGGGGCACGTTGCCCGATCAGGTCGGCATCGCCAAACGGCTGGTCGACTCGGTCGCCGGGCAGCAGGGCAGCGCGCTGTTGGCCGAGGCGATCGAGTACTGCGTGCGGGAGTTCGACTACGACCCCGACGCGCTCGTCCACGAGCTGCTGCGCGGCGTGCTCGGTGTCGGGTATCCCGCGCCACCGCGGATGATGACGCACGTCGAACGCATCATGCAGCGCTACCTGCTGACCGTCATCGGCAGCCCGCACGCGCCGGCCGGGTCGTACCACATCTTCGGCACCGAGGGCGGTGCGGCCGGCATGGCCTACCTGTTCCGCTCGCTGCGCGAGAACTCGCTGCTCGGGCCCGGCGACAAGATCGCCATGGCGACGCCCGTGTTCACGCCGTATCTACAGATCCCGGTGCTGGAAGGGTTCGGCTTCGACGTCGTCGAGCTTGCCGCAGAGGGTGGTGCGCACCGATTCGGGGAGGAGATCTTCGAAGGGCTGCGCGATCCGTCGATCAAGGCCTTCTTCATCATCAACCCGGGCAATCCCGACAGCAGAGCGCTGCCGCCAACCCGGTTGGCGCAGCTGCGCGAGTTGGTCACCAACGACCGCCCTGATCTGATCATCGTCGCCGACACCGTCTACGCGACGTTCGTCGAGGGCTTCCGTGGGACGATGACCGAGCTACCGCGCAACGTCATCACGCTGCACTCCTTCTCGAAGAACTTCGGTGCCACCGGGACCCGTGTCGGGTTCATCGCCGTCCACCAGGACAACGTGCTCGACGAGCTGCTGGCGGCGCAGGATGAGGCGACTCGCGCCGCGCAGCAGCTGCGCTACGGGTCGATGACGTCCGACGTGACGAAGTTGCGGTTCATCGACCGCCTCGTCGCGGACAGCCGCGAGGTGGCGCTGCACAACATCGCCGGTCTGGCCACGCCAGGGCAGGTGCAGATGGCGCTGTTCGCGTTGGACTACCTGCTGCCGCGAGGGCGGGCCTACATCGAGGCGACGCGGGCGGAGCTGGCCAGCCGTCTCGACGCGCTCATCGGTCCGCTCGGCATCCCCGCAGAAGGCGGGCAGGACAGCTTCTACTACGCCCTGATCGACCTGCTCGAGGTCGCCGAGGCAAAGCGCGGGCCCGACTTCGCCCAGCAGCTCAAGGAGAAGACGCGGCCGGAGGATGTTGCGATGCGGCTGGCCTCCGAGCGCGGCGTCGTCGTGCTGCCCGGCGTGCTGTTCGGCGCCGCCAGCTGGGAGGTCAGGGTCTCCCTCGCATCACTGGACGCGGACCAGCTGGCGGACGTGGGCACAGCCATCGTGGACGTGCTGATCACGTCGTAGCACGCAAACTGTTTGTCGGAATCGCCTCACAACGATCGGTTGCGCAGGACAGAACGGTCATTGCGTGCGTCTCGGGATCGTGTGCTCGCCGATGATGATCACGGCGATCGCGCCGGCCGCCGAGACCAGCAACATGAAGAACCAGTCCTGGATCTCGCCCGGCTCGAGGGCCAGGAAGTCCTGCATGAACGGCAAGATCAGGCACAGCACGAAGAGCCCGGCCATCGACGCGATCAGACCGACCTTCCACGGGACGAGCGGCCGGGCGACGGCGGTGAGCACGGCGAGGCCGACGATGAACAGCGAGATCGTCGCCGTCGTTCGATCCTCCTCCAGCGTCGACTCGACGAACGTCTGGGCCACCCAGTAGCTGCCGAAGGAGCAGGCCGTGGCGATCGCCCCGGCGGGGATGCTGAAGCGCAGCACCCTGGACACCATGCCGGGCGCAACCGGATCGCGGTTCGGCGTGAACGCCAGCACGAACGACGGGATGCCGATCGTCAACGCCGTCACGATCGTGAGGTGCCGCGGCAGGAACGGGAACGGCAAGCCGATGATCCCGGTCGTGATGGCCATCAGGGCCCCATAGGCCGTCTTGGTGAGGAACAGCTTGGCGACCCGCTCGATGTTGCCGATCACCTTGCGGCCCTCGGCGACCACGTCCGGCAGGACGGCGAAGCGGTTGTCGAGCAGCACGAGCTGAGCCACCGAGCGGGTGGCCGCCGACCCTGATCCCATCGCCACGCCGACGTCGGCGTCCTTGAGGGCCAGGACGTCGTTGACGCCGTCGCCGGTCATCGCCACGGTGTGGCCCTCGGACTGCAGGGCGCTGACCATCGCCCGCTTCTGGTGCGGCGTGACCCGGCCGAACACCGAGCCGTTGGCGACCGCATCGGCGATCGCCGAATCGTCGGCCAGGCTGCGCGCGTCGACCGGCCGATCGGCCATGTCCAGACCCAGCCGACTGGCGATGGCGCCGACGGTGCGCGGATCGTCACCGGAGATCACCTTGACCCCGACGCCCTGCTCACGGAAGTACGCCAGCGTCGAGGCGCTGTCGGGCCGGACCGCCTGGGCCACCACGACGAGGGCCACCGGCTCCACCGTTGCCGGTGCATCGGCAGCATCGACGGGTTCGCTGGAGCGCCCGAGGAGAAGAACGCGCAGCCCCTGCTCGGCCCGCTCACCCGCCTTGGTCACTGCGTCGGCGCCAGACGGCAGCAGCATCTCCGGCGCACCGATGACCCAGTTGCCGTGATCGCCGAACGACGCGCCGCTCCACTTGCGGGCCGACGAGAACGCCGCCCGCCGCGGTGACCGTCCACCCAGGGTTGCCGGGGTTCGCCGCGGCGATGGCCTGCATCGAGGCGTTCGGTTGGTCGTCGGACGAGGCCAGGCGCGGCGAGCGCCGTGCGGGCGTCCTGCTCGCTGGCGCCGTCGAGCGTCAGCAGCTCGACGACCTCCATGTGATCCTCGGTCAACGTGCCTGTCTTGTCGGCACAGACGACGTCGACGCGGGCGAGCCCCTCGACGGCAGCCAGCTCCTGTACGAGGCAGCCCTTGCGGCCGAGACGGATCACGCCCGACGGCGAACGCGATGCTCGTCAGGAGGACCAGCCCCTCGGGGATCATGGTGATGATGCCGGCGACCGTGCCGCTGACCGCGCTCGGCGAAGCTCTCGCTGTCGCGCAGCTGGCTGACCGCCAGCAGGACCGAGATCGGGATGATCACCCAGGTGATGAGCTTCAGCACCTGGTTGATGTCCGTCATGATCTGGCTGTGGACCAGCTCGAAGCGGCTGGCCTCGGCGACGAGCTTGGCGGCGTAGGCGTCCTCGCCGACGGCCGTCACGCGCATCGAGCCCGCTGCCGGCGACGGCGAAGCTGCCCGACATCACCTGGTCGCCTGGCGTGCTTGACGACCGGGTCCGACTCACCCGTCAGCAGCGACTCGTCGATCTCCAGCGCGTCGGCCTCGACGACCGTGCCGTCGACGACCGCCTGCGTGCCGCTGGAGAGCTCGCACGCACGTCGTCGATCACGACGTCCTCCGGCTGCAGGTCGACGACGTCGCCGTCGCGCCACGCCCGCACCGTTGGCCGCCCGATCAGCGCGAGCCGCTCCAGCGAGCGCTTGGCCCGCAGCTCCTGGATCGTGCCGATCAGCGTGTTGGCGATGGCGACGAGCCCGAACACGGCGTCCTGCAGCGGCCCGACGATCACCATCAGCACGAACAGCGAGACGACGATCAGGTTGAACAGCGTGAAGACGTTGGCGAAGACGATCTGGCCCGTCGTGCGGCCGGCGCTGGCGACGACCTTGTTGCTCTGGCCGTTGGCGACGCGCTCGGCCACCTCGGCCGACGAGAGGCCCCGCGCCGGGAGGATCTCGTCGGCGCGCGCCAGTGGTTGGGTCACTGGCGAGAGCGTTCTCGCTGCTGCTCGCGCAACTCCCAGTAGCGAGCTTCCCAATCCGGTGCGACCGTGAGGCCCATCCGGGTCGCCTCCTCGAGTGACAGCTCGGCGGGAAGCCCGCGCTCGTCGGCGAGCCGGAACGCCAGGTCGCCGTCGAAGACGTTCGTCTCGGCGGCGACCTCGTGGAGGTTCTCGACGCCGCGGGCCAGCGTCTTGGCGAACTTGTCCGCTTCCTTGCTGATCGTCTCCCGGGCCAGATCGCCCGACTCGGTGGCGCCGATGTCGGGCCAGCGCGCCCCCATCACGTCGGACACGTTGGCCGTCGCCTTGCCGATCGCCGCGCCGAGGCCGCGGTCGGTGCCGAGCAGCAGCTCGGAGTGGCGGACGGCGCGCCGGACGAGCTTGCGCAGGATGTAGCCCTGCCGGGTCGCGGCCGGGCGGATCCCCGCGGCCGCAATCGCCAGCGCCGCCCGCAGATGGTCGGTCACGATGCGCAACGAATGTGCGGCGGACTCGTCGAGCTCGCTCGGCTTCACGTTGAGCGGCTCGGCGACGACCTCGAGCAGCCGTGGCCAGCTCGTCGGTCTGCCAGACGGAGGAGTGCCCGTTGAGGAACACGGCGATGCGCTCGAGGCCCATGCCGGTGTCGACGTTGCGCTGCTCGAGCTGCGTGAGCTCACCGCTCTCGTCCCGGTTGTAGCTCATGAAGACGTTGTTCCAGATCTCGATGTACTCGGGGATGTCGGCGAACGGCTGGGGCTCGCCCTCGCCCACCCACAGGAACATCTCGGTGTCGGGACCGCACGGACCGGTCGGCCCGTTCGACCACCAGTTGTCGTCCTCGCCGAGCGGGTTGATGCGCCCGGTCGGATCGACGCCCGCGTCGCTGAACACCTGGCGCCAGATCTCCGGCGACTCCGCGTCGGCCGGGACCTGATCGCTGCCGCCGAACACGGTCACGTACAGGCTGCGCGGATCGATGCCGAAGTCCTCGGTCAGCAGCTCGAACGACTGGGGGATCGACGTCTCCTTGAAGTAGTCGCCGAGGCTCCAGTTGCCGAGCATCTCGAACACGGTGAGGTGGCGGTTGTCGCCGACCTCGTCGATGTCGGTGGTGCGCACGCAGCGCTGCACGTCGCAGAGCCGGTGCCCGGCGGGGTGCGGCTGACCGAGCAGGTACGGGGTGAGTGGATGCATCCCGGCCGTCGTGAACAGCACGTCGTCGGTCGGCGACCGCACCGAGTGGCCCTCGATCACGACATGTCCGCGCTCGACCATGAAGTCGAGGAAGCGTTGTGCGATCTGCTCCACGGTCCAGGCCATCGGGGCTCCCTCCTGGTGATCACGGTCCAGCGCGCAGCTGCCCGGCCCTGGGTCGATCGTGGTGGA
The DNA here is from genome assembly GCA_963774125.1 of uncultured Acidimicrobiia bacterium. Taxonomy (GTDB): domain Bacteria; phylum Actinomycetota; class Acidimicrobiia; order Acidimicrobiales; family Ilumatobacteraceae; genus JALZMG01. The sequence goes on along the minus strand of CAVZDR010000003.1, from coordinate 777,232 downwards.
GGGGAGAGGATTTGAACCTCTGTCTCGGCAAGCCGTGCTCTCCCAGCTGAGCTACGCCCCCCTTGATTCCGGCGCGAAGGTAGAGGATCGCGACGTGGCCTCGCAACCTTCTCGTTCAGGGGACAGGGTTGCCCTCGGTTCGCAACCTCTGGTTGCGAACCGAAGCGACATGCCTCACCAGCTCCCGGAGCTCCCGCCGCCGCCGCCGCCACCGACGCTGCCGCCGGAGAAGCCGCCGCCGGAGAAACCTCCACCTGACCCACCTGAGCTCGACGGTGCGGTGTGCCCGCTGGCGAACGACGGTCCCATCGTGTAGACGAGCAGCGGTCCCGTCGTGTACTCGACGGGTGGGACGCTCGAGGCAGCCAGCGCCCGCTCCCAGGCCGTTGCCGCGCCGAGCGCCACCGCCCATGCGGAGTACTCGCGCAGCAGCCCTTGCTTCCACGCCCACTCGACGTGGCGGCCCTCACTGGCGGCGAGGAAGCGACGGAACGACTCCGTGCGCAGCGCCAGTGCCGACCCGGTCGCCGAGCGGACCGGCAGGAGCGTGCGGTAGGCGACCAGGGCGACGATGCCCGGGACGACGACTCCGAACACGATCGCGCCGAGCGGACTCGAGAACACCCCGAACACGGCCGAGAGGATCGATCCCGCGCCGATGATCACCCAGACGAACAGCACCACGAGGACGGTCCACGAGAACCGCGTCCTCGTCGCGCCGGAGCGTCTCGCTTCCAGAAGCCGGAGGCGGCGATCGACCGCTCCTGATCGGCGCGCACGCGGTTCCACGCCTTGGCGAAGTCCTTGTCGTAACGACCGAGTGAGATCTCCTCACCGTCGGCGAACAGCTCCGACAGCACGGCGGATTCCTCGGGGCGGGCGCGTTCGAGCTGCGCGCCCGCGCCGCAGGACCGCCGTGTCGTCGCCGTCGCGCTCGATGGCCAGGACGTCTCTGGCCGCGAGCCCCGAGAACCACGCACCGACGGTCCCGTCGTCGATCCGCTCGCGCAGCAGCACGGCGCCCTGCCACGGGTCGACGCCCTTCGGTGGGACGAACTCGATCGTGGCCAGGTCGGCGAGCTCGTCGTCGGCGACGAGTCGCACCTGGTCCGTGCTGCGTTCAGCTGGGGCCTGCGGCGGTGGCAGCGGCGACCCGGGCGACACTGGCGACGCTGGCGACGCGGATCCTGGTCCGTACGCGGCGTCGGCAGCACCGCCGGCGAACACCTCGTTGCGCCCTCGACGTCTCGACCAGAGGAACACGGCACCGCCGGACGCCAGCCCCAGCGGCACCATCGCGACGGCGAGCGGGATTCGATTGTCGGAGATGCGGCGCGGGAGCGGCGGCGCCGCGACGACCGGTGGTGTCCTCATGCCCGTGATGCGCCCACCGATCGTGATCCCTTGCCCGGGCTCGAGGTCCTCGATCTCGGCGCGGTACGTGCCATCAGGTGTCAGCAGCAGGTCGCATCCGCCGGATTGCCCGAACGAGCCGACGTTGCACAGCGGGTCCTCGAGGTCGAGTCCGGCGACGACGATCTCGAACTGCTCCGTGGCCAGCGTCTCGTCGGTGCCGATGATGTCGAGCGCCAACTCGCCCGTGGAGACCTGCGCCTCCGGGAGCGTGTAGGTGAGGACGTAGCGGTGCTGCCCGGTGTTCGTCACTGCCGGGTCGCCCACGCGGACGCGCGTGAAGTTGCCCTCTGGCACGACCGAGACGTCGTCGGGCGCGTCCGGCGACGAGGCGACGACATCGATTGGCGCACCGAAGTCGTTCGGGATCAGGCGCTGGTAGCCGCGGCGTTCCTCGCTGCCGAAGTCGATATCGACGACTTCGCTGATGCGCAGCCCGTCGCCGCCGGCCGGGGTCACGACGACCTGCTTGGACTCGAAGCGCTCGTCGCGTTGCGGGGGAGCCGATCAACCCGACGGCGACCAGGGCCGTGGAGCCGGCTACCGCCGCCAACACCGCGCCGTGCCTCCAGGTCGAGAGGCCTCCGAGTTCCGCCACAGTAGGAAGTCTGTCGGGAGCAGGCCGCTGGCACTACCGTCGCCGGTCGTGCCGGGATCACGCTGGTGGCGAGACGATCCGGCCGAGGGCACCGAGCCGGACTACCGGTTCACGCTGGCCAACGAGCGGACGTTCCTGGCATGGATCCGGACCGCCCTCGGCCTGCTGGCCGGCGGCGTGGCAGTGCGCCAGCTCGTCGATCCGTTCGGGGTGACCGGCGCGCGCACCGCACTCGCCCTCCTGGCGATCGGCGCCAGCGTCGTGCTCGCCGCAGGCGGCTACCTGCGCTGGGTCGCGGTGCAGCGCGCCGTGCGGCGCGGGGATCCGCTGCCGGCGGCACCGCTCGTGCCGCTCAGCGCGTTGGCCTTGGTCGTCATCGCCGTGACGGCCTTCGTCTTGGTGGCCACGGAGTGAGCGAGCGAAGTGAGCGAGCGCCGGCCGGGCGAGTGAGCGCCAGCTCGCCGCACGGTGATGGGGTCTGGGGGCGCAGCCCCCAGGAAGGCACCGAATGACAACTGACGTCGAGCGCGACGAAGGTCTGGCCAACGAGCGGACGGCCCTGGCGTGGTGGCGCACCGCCTTGGCGGCGGTGGTCGCCGCTGGGCTGATCGTGCGCGGTGCGGCCGGACCCGTCGAGACCGTCGCCATGGGATGTACGGCAGGAGCTGCGCTTGCCGTCCTCCTCACCGTGGCGTTGCGCCGGTCTCGCGCGCTCACGGCCCAGCACCGCGATGCTCCCGCGGCCCTGACCACGGTGACCGTCGCCGCCGCCCTGCTCGTGCTGCAAGTACTCGCCCTGATCCTGATCGTCTAGGGCGTTGCCTCTAGGGCAGGTCGCGGCTCGGCACAACGATGCCGAGGGCACGCGTCCACAGCAACGCCAGGGTGCGCGACGCCTCCTCCAGCTCGAACGGCTCGTCGAGCACGAGCCAGACGAACGCGAAGCGGTCGATCATCGAGCCCAGCGCGTTCGCCGCGTAGCGGGCGTCGACGTCCGGCAACGCGATCCCCGCCGCCTGCATCCGCTCGATCGATGCCCGTGCACGGTCGACGAACGCGCAGCGGATCTCCCGGCGGATGTCCCGCAGCGTGTCGTTGAACGTCGCCACCTGCTCGATGACGGCGATCAGGGCGGCGTTCTGGCGGTAGGCGTCGAGGTACCGGCGGGTCGCCCGGGTGATGCGACAGAGCATCTCCTCCTCGACCGAGGCAGAGCTCGCCGTCTCGTCGCCAACGCGTGGTGCGTCGTCGTACGTGGCGCTCAACATCGTCTGCTGCAACGCCAGCGCGACTTCCCGGAACACGTCCTCCTTGGATCCGAAGTAGCGGTAGAAGGTCCCGTGCCCGGTGCCCGCACGGCGCACGATGTCGGAGACGTTCGTGTCGACGTAGCCCTGCTCGGCGAACACCTCCGACGCAGCGTCGACGAACTGTGCCCTGGTCCTCCGGCCGCGGGCCGTAGGCGGAGCCGCGGTCTCCACGGTCCGAATCATTGCCGCTCCGGTCCGTTGCAAACGTGATCGGACCGAACGGTGGGCTCGGCTCGCCGTGAGCCCTCCGATGGCGACGCGATCAGGACGGGACGCGCCCGTGGCGATGCACGGTCCGCGAGATCGCCTGCTCGCGCACCCAGCACGCCAGCTCGACCCTTCCGTCGTGGGTCACCGCCGTCTCGTCGACGGCGATGTTCTGCTCATGAGCGGTGCGCCGCACCACGTCGTCGCACGGTCCCAGCAACCGCAGCCGCTCGTATCCGCCGCTCACCAGTCGGGCGGCGAGGGCCGCATCGTCCTCGATCACGTCGACCTGCGCGTCCGCGCCGCCCGGGCCTGACACTTCGACCTCGACACCTGCCACCTCTGCGGCGGCGCGCAACGAGGTGACGTCGAACGCCGACGTGGATCGATCGACCCGTGCCAGCACTCGCTCCACGGGGCGGTAGCGGAGCAGGTTGGACTCGGCGCGCAGCCCACTGCGGTCGATCGACCTACCGAACTGCTCGGACCACCAGTGGCGGTAGGACGCCACCACGGCGTCCATCGACGGCGCCGGACCGGCCCGGCGGAACGTGACGAACCGCAGGATGTCGTCCGGGCCTCCCGTCTTCGCCCCGCGCCCGACGGATGAGCGCTTCCATCCGCCGAAGGGCTGCCTGCGGACGATGGCACCCGTCGTGTGCCGGTTGACGTACGCGTTGCCGACCTCGACGCGAGCCAGCCAGCGATCGATCTCTGCGTCGTCAAGGCTGTGCAGGCCACCCGTCAGCCCGTACGGGACGGCGTTCTGCAGCTCGAGCGCGTGATCCAGGTCGTCGGCCCGCATCACCCCCAGGATCGGCCCGAAGCACTCGGTCTGATGGAACCAGGACCCGGGCTGCACGCCGAGGCGCACGCCCGGTGACCAGAGCTGCTCGCCGTCATCGAGCGCATGTGGCCGCACGAGCCACGACTCTCCCTGGTCGAGCTCGGTCAGCCCACGACGCAGCTTGCCGGCCGGCTTGGTGATCACCGGGCCGACCATCGAGGCCAGGTCGCTCGCCGGTCCGACGCGCAGGCTGCGCACCGCATCAGCCAGCCGGGCGATGAACGCGGCGTCGTCGTAGAGCGGCGCCTCGACGATGGCAAGGCTGGCCGCCGAGCACTTCTGGCCGGCGTGCCCGAACGCCGAGCGGACGAGGTCGCGAAGCGCCAGGTCGATGTCGGCCGTCTGGCTGATGATGAGCGAGTTCTTGCCGCTCGTCTCGGCGAGCAGGTGCAGTGAGGGCTGCCACGACAGGAACAGCCGGGCCGTGTCGTAGGCGCCGGTGAGCACGACCCCGTCGACGCCGGGGTGGGTGACCAGATGGCGGCCGACATCGTCGTCGGGGCAGTGCACGAGCTGCACGACGTCGTCGGGCACGCCGGCCGCCTGCACGTGGCGCACGATCTCGGCGCCGCATGCCATCGCCTCGGGAGCGGGCTTGAGCAGCACGGCGTTGCCGGCCGCCAGTGCGGCGACCACCCCGTTCGTCGGAATGGCGATCGGGAAGTTCCATGGACCCGCAACGAGGACCACGCCGAGCGGGTCGGCGTGCACACCCCGCGTCGTCAGGTCGTCGAGGGTGCGCGTGCACGCCGCGGACCAGCGGGCGAAGTCGATCGCCTCGGACACCTCGCTGTCGCCTTCGCGTACGGTCTTGCCGGTCTCCTGCGCCATCACGGCGATCGTCCGGCCGCGGTCGGCGGCCATCACCTCGGCGACCCGGTTCAGCACAGCCCGACGATCGGCGGTGGTCATCGCCCGCCAGCGCAGTGCACCGTCTCGCGCCCGTGCCACCAGTTCGTCGATGCCGGCTGTCGTCGTCACGAGCGGCGGCAGCTGTTGCCGGCGGTCACCCTGTAGGTGCGCGGCGATCCATTCCCGGTTGCCGGGTCGCGTGAAGTCCGTGTCCGGCTCGTTCGTGAACGGTGCATCGGCATCGAATCGGCGTTGCTCGGTTCGTCGATCCTGGTTGCGGCGCGGGGCCGTGGAGACCTCCGGCGCCTGCTCCACGGCGTGCTGGAAACGCTCCCGCTCACGCTCCCACAGCGGAGTGCCGACACGGATGGTGAACAGGGACCGTAGGAAGTTCTCCGGTCCGGCGTTCTCGTCGAGCCGCCGCGACAGGTAGGCGATGCTCGACGCGAAGTCCGTCTCGCTGACGACCGGCGTGTACAAGAGCACGCCGTCGGCGTCCTCGAGCACCGCGCGTGATTGGGGCGGCGCCATCCCTTCCAGCATCTCGATGCCGACGACGTCCACGAGCTGGCGGCGCTCCCGCTCCTGCAGGGCCAGCGCGACGTCGAAGAGGTTGTGGCTCCCGACGCCGACGACGAGGTCCCCGCTCGCCGCCGCGTCCATCGCCCGCCAGAGCAGCGCTTTGTAGCTGGCGTCGACCTCGCCCTTGGAGTCGTACGGAGCGGGCGTCCATCCTCCGAGCTCGGCGTCGACGTGCTCCATCGCCAGGTTCGCACCCTTGACCAGGCGGACCTTCACGTAGCCGCCACCCTGCTGGCGGCGTGCCGCCGCCCACTTGACGAGTTGATCGAGCACGGCGTGGGCGTCCGGAAGGTAGGCCTGCAGCACGAGACCCGCGGGGAGGCGGGTGAATGCCGGTTCGTCGAGCACCCGGCAGAACGCCTCGACCGTCAGGTCGAGGTCGCGGTACTCCTCCATGTCGAGGTTGACGAAGACGGGTGGGTCGCGCTCCAACGCCACCGCATAGACCGTGCGGAGCTGATCGGCGATCCGTTCGACCTCGTCCTCGAACGCCAGGACGTCGAGGTTGGCGCACAACGCCGAGATCTTCACCGAGACGTAGCCGACGTCGGCTCGTCGCATCCGGTCGCACAGGGCGTCGAGTCGACGGTTCGCTTCGGCGTCTCCGAGGATCGCCTCACCGAGGAGGTTGATGTTCACGGCGAAACCGGCGTCTCGCCGGGCTGCGACATGTCGGGCGAACGCCGGGTCGGCCGCCGGGATGATGACCCCGCGTGTTTCCCCCGGATCCGCCTGCGGACCACCGCCGCGACCGGTCCGGGTGCGACGCGGGCGCCGATCGCGGCGAGTCGCAACGCGGCGCGGTCGACCGCCGGCAGCGCGCGGGGAGCCCCGCGTCGACGAGCTCTCGCAACTGCTGCATCGAGCGGGTGGCCGTCGGCGTCCGGAGCACCTCGTCGGTGAGGCGGAACAGCAGCTCGCGGCCGTCGCGGTCGGCGAGCAGACCGCCGAGGCGGCGGCTGCGCCGCCGTTCCCGACCGGTCGTCTGTCGTTCGGCCGACTCGAGCAGCCGAGCCGCCCGAGCGACGACGGCGCTCGACTCCTCGGCCACGGCTCAATTGAAGCGGGTGAAGAGGCGGCGTCGCCGCCCACCGTGTACACAAGTCCCGTGCTGTGCGTCATCGGTGACGTGGTGGAGGACGTGGTGGTGCACCTCCAGGCGCCCCCAGAGCGGGCGACGGACACGCCGGCGCGCATCGTGCGGCGGCGAGGTGGCAGCGCGGCCAACGTCGCCGTCGCCGCCTCGCGGGCCGGCTGCCCGACGCGATTCATCGGGCGCATCGCGGACGACCAGGTGGGTCAACAACTCGTCGACGACCTCGAAGACGAAGGGGTCGACGTGCGCGTCCAACGCGGCCCGGGCCGAACTGGGGCCGTCGTCGTCCTCGTCGAGCCGGGCGGGGAGCGGACGATGTTGCCCGACCGCGCCGCCGCGGTCGAGCTCGGCTCCATCGACCGGTCGTGGCTGGAAGGGGTCACGTGGCTCCACGTGCCGGCCTACTCGCTCTGTGACGAGCCGATCGGTACCTCGACGATCGCCGCCGCCCAGCACGTGCGCGGGTCGTGGGGCAGGATCAGCGTCGACGTGTCATCGGCATCGATCGTGCGCGCGTTCGGGCAGGACGCCTTTTGCGAGCTGGTGTCGTCGCTGGCGCCCGAGGTCCTGTTCGCCAATGGCGACGAGGCTCCGCTCGTGGCCGGCGTCGCCGCGCCTCTGCTCGTCGTCAAGCGGGGACCCGAGCCGGTCGAGCTCGTCGTGAATCGGGACCAGCGCGAGCTGGTACCCGTCGGCGTAGTGCCGGGCGTGGCCGACACGACCGGCGCCGGCGACGCCTTCGCTGGCGGATTCCTGGCGGCGACGATTGCCGGAGCGAGTCGGCAAGCAGCCGTGGCGGCCGGCCACGAGTCGGCCAGCGCCGTGCTGCGCGATCACGCAGCGGAATGACGGACACGCTCGACCGGTTCACTGCCACATGGAACTCGACTCCGCTCTCGACTTCGTCCGTTCACGACACCAGGGCGTGCTCATCACGCTGAAGCGCGATGGTCGACCACAACTGTCGAACATCGCTTACAACCTGGGCGACGACGGGGTCGTGCGGGTCTCGATCACCAACGGACGGGCGAAGACCGCCAACATCCGCCGTGACGACCGGGTGTCGCTGCATGTGACGCGCGACGACTTCTATGCCTACGTCGTGCTGGAGGGGGAGGCCGAGCTGGCTCCGGTCGTCACGTCGCCCGACGATCCCACCGCCGATGAGCTGGTCGCGTACTACCGGGGAATCGCCGGTGAGCATCCGAACTGGGACGAGTACCGGCAAGCGATGGTCGACGACCAGCGCCTCGTCGTGAGGTTCCGCCCGACCCGGGCCTATGGGATGCTGCCGTCGTAACGCCGCGGTGAGCGGTGAGCGCGCATACCGCCCCGAATGCTCATCGGACGCGCCGACGGCCCCGGTGCGCCGTTGCACCGAGGCCGTCGTCGGTCCCGCCCATTGGGATTCCCGGGGGTGGAGGTCCCCGAGAGCTTGATGTTCTTGGTTGCTACGACTCGATGAGCGTGCCGTCGACGGCGACGACGAACCACTTGCCCCCGGAGCCCTGGCCGTTCGTCTCGCCGGCAGCGGCGTCGCCCGAGAACGTGTAGAGCGGCCAGTCGCCGGCCTTGAGCTGGCTACCGAGCGGATGGTCGACGACCGTGAAGACGCTGGCATCCAGGTCACCGACCTGCGGGTCACCTTCGACGAGCGCGGGCGGCCAGGCATCGGCGCAGCCCTCGACGCACGTGGGCTCGCCGGAGCTGTCGTCCGTGAAGCCGTAGAGCGTCATTCCGTTGGCGTCGACGAGGATGGTGCCGAGGTCCGTGTCGGCCGTGGCGACGGTCGCCGCGCCGGCGGCAGGCGCCGCCTGGGTCGGGGCCGCCATGTCGTAGCTGTAGCCGCCGTCGGCGGAAGCCGCCGTGGTCGCCGGGGCAGCCGTCGTGGCCGGAGCCTCCGCCCCCGCTGCGGACGTAGCGGCGGCGGCCGCTTCGGTCGCCGTGCTGGATGAATCTCCGTCCTCACCGCAGGCAGCGAGCGCGACGATCGCCGTCACGCCGAGGGCAAGGAGGATGCGCGCCGGCCGGCGGCCAGCGGCGGAGTGCGCGTGCGTGGTGTTCACGATCAGCATTACGAGCGACGGGCCCGATCGGTTCACCAGATCTCGAAACTTCCGGGTTCGGCCTGCGTCACATGCGAGGATGCGCGACGGTGTTGATGGACGACCGTGAGCTGGCGCGCCGCTTCCCGAGTGGCGACGAGCAGGTGGTTCGCGCCGTTTACGAGCGCTACGGGCGCGCCGTGCACACGATCGCGGTCTCCGTTCTCCACGACCAGTCGGCTGCCGCCGACGTCGTCCAGGCGACGTTCCTCAATGCCTGGCGGGCTGCCTCCCGGTTCACGCCAGATCGAGACCTCGGACCGTGGCTGTACTCGATCGCCCGTCGCCAGGCCATCGACGCCTACCGAAAGACCCGCCGGGTCGAGGTCACGGACTCCGACTCACTGGATGTCGTCGAGCTCCCGCCGTCCCTCGAGCGGACGTGGGAGGCGTGGGAGGTCCGACTCGCCCTGGACAAGCTGCCGGCGGATGAGCGGGAGATCGTCCGGCTGGGCTGGTTCGACGGGCTGAGCCACCCGGAGGTCGCCGAACGTCTCGGCATCCCGGTGGGTACGGTCAAGTCGAGGATGCACCGCGCCCATCGCCGTTTGGCAACGCTGCTCGCCCACGTCGCACCCGAGAACCGATCCTCGGCGTCCGACGTAGTGGGTGGGGACGGTCAGAGCGGGACCGGAGACGAATCCGAATGAGCGACAAATACGAAGACATCGACGAGCCGGTGGATGACGACGCCTTCGAGGCACTCGTCGCTCAGCTGCCGGCTGCGCTTCGGGATCCGGACGTGTGGGCTGAGCCGCCTCCGTGGTTGGCCGATTCCATCGTGGCGGCGATCGCCGACGAGCGTGCCGAGGCAGCGCCTGTGGTCGCCGCGCCGGCCGCCCCAGCTGCCCCGGCCAGGGGGCGTCGTCAGCGGCGGCCCCGCCAGACCTGGTGGCTCGCCGCAGCAGCTGCCGTCATCGCCGTCGTCGCCGCCGTCGGGATCATCGCGACACGCAACAGCGGCGGTGGTGGTGAGGAGTTCGCGATGGCGGGTACCGACCTGGCGAGCGGGGCCAGTGCGACGGGCCACTTCGACGACACGGACAGCGGTCTCGAGATCGTGCTCGACATCAGCGGGCTGCCACCGGCGCCCGAGGGGTTCTTCTACGAAGCGTGGATGCGGACGGCGAACGACGATGCTCCGGATCTCACCGCCATCGGGACGTTCCACATGCGGGGCGGCGATTCGACGGTCACGCTGTGGTCCGCGGTCGACGTCGACACCCACCCGATCATCACGGTGACGCTGCAGGAAGAGGGTGCCGGTCCTGAGTCATCCGGCCAGGTCGTGCTGCGCGGGTCGCTTGTCGATTAAGTCCGGGCTCGGCTCGCAACCAAGTTGCTCGCCTCGCCTGCCGAGCTCGCCACCTCCGCCTTGCTTCGGTGGCTCACCCCCCTTGCGTCTCGCGGCTTGAGCCCGGCGCCCATCAGGTCGACGAAGTTGTCGCAATAGAAGGCGTGGCGCTCGGCGTCGGTGGTCGCGGCGGCGCCCAGGGAGGCCTCGAACCGTTCGATCGGCCGGCGGCCACCTTCGACGTGCGGGTAGTCGGACGAGAAGAGGCAGATCTCAGGACCGGTCTGCTCGATGATCCAGCCGACGTCCTCCGTGGGGTACGGCGTGGCCCGGATCTGGCGCCGGACGTACTCACTCGGGCGTAGCTGGAGCGCTTGGAGCCGCTCCTCGTGGCGGGCGAAAGCGTCGAAGGCGGACTCCATCTGGCGCATCCAGGACGGGATCCAGACCGCGCCCTGCTCGATGACGCCGATGCGAAGGTTGGGGAAGCGATCGAGCACGCCGTCGAAGATCATCGTGGCGAGCGTTTGAGCCGGCGGGCCGGGGATCCCCATGTAGTCGACCGAGCGGAAGTTCTCCTCACCGCCGTGGAAGTCCGGCGGGATCGGCAGGCCGTTGCGGAAGTAGTTCGAGTCGATGAGGTCGCCGGTGCCGCCGACGTGGAACACGATCGGCAGCCGAGCCTCGCTGGCGGCCGCCCACACCGCGTCGAGCGCGACGTGGCTGGGGGAGTGCGTCGGCGGGCAGCCCGACGCAACGAGCAACGCGGCTGCGCCGAGCTCGATCGCATCCTCGGCGAGGGCGCCAGCCCGGTCGAGGTCGACGAGCGGGACGTAGCAGGTCGGCAGGAGGCGAGGATCGACGGAGCAGAACTCGATCATTCCGCGGTTGTGGGCGCGGGCGGCTCCGATGGCCAGCTCCACGTCGCCGCTGTGCTCCCAATCACGAAGCCGCCGGTTGTGGAACGTGTTGAAGACGAGCTGGCTGGCGAAGCCGAGCAGGTCCAGGGCCCGGCTGCGATCCTCCGCCACGAACGCGCCGGTGGCGGCAAAGTTCTTGCGGTTCATGATCTCGGCCGCCTCGTCGTGGCGGTAGTCCTCGCTGGCGTGGCGGGCGCGGAGGCGGGTGAACGCGTCGCCGAGGTCGCGCAGCTGCTCGTTCGGGTCGCCGGTCTGGCGCAGCTCGTTGCCGCTCGAGTACCGCAGCGGCTCGATGCGGTCCCGCAGCGCCGGGTCGGCGTGGTCCCGCAACCACTCCGGCGGCTCCATGATGTGGGCGTCGGCATCGTGCACGACCAACCCCGTCGAGTTGTACGCCATCTCTCGAGTCTGGCAGCTGGAATCTGGGCGGGATCTCCGCCAAACCCCCGTCTGGGCGGGATCTCCGCCAGCCCCTGTCAGGCTCCCCGCCCAGATCGCACCCCGCCAGACGTTGACCGGCCCGGTATCGTCGTGGACCGCCAAGGCGACGTGGCCGAGTGGTTCAGGCAAGGGCCTGCAAAGCCCTCTACCCGGGTTCGATTCCCGGCGTCGCCTCCAGCCGCTGAGTGGATGAACTACCTGCACAGCGGCCTGTTTCGTTGGACGACCAGTGACCGCTGATGACCGAAGTTGACCGCCGTTCTGTGCCCTATCTTCTGTCCTGGGGGCCCTCGCTCGGCCCGCGATCAGCGCATCCCGGGCCGGTAGGGCGGCGGTGAGATTCGGACCGACGGCTGCGGGGCTGGCGTGGAGCGGCGCCGTTACCGGCGGCCGACGCCGACAAGAAGGCAGCCCAGGGTGTCCTGTTTGCCGTCGGCACGTGAAACAGCGAGGACACCGATCGCAAGCCCGGAGCGGAGTGGGGAGAACGTCACGGTGACGATCGTGCGTTGCCCGGCGCTGAGGACGACCGTTGCGTCGCTGGCGAGGCTGAACGCTGACCCGTAGAGCGAGATCGTTGCCTCAACAGGGGTGGTTCCTGGCCCGCCAGTGTTGCGGATGACGACGCTGCGTTGCACCGACTCGCCCACGCGGACGACGCCCATGGCGCAGTTCGAGACGGTGAGACGTCCCGGGTTGGGCTGGCCAGCGACGGAGAAGGAGCCTGCATCGATGATTGTCTCCTGGCCGATGTCGTCCTGCGCGCCGACGGTCACCGCGATATGTGAGCGCGGTTGGTGACGTGTTTGGCGGTGCTGTGAACGTGCCCTCGAATCGGTCACCGCCGACAGGCTCAAGCCCGACGGAGCTCGACGTTCCATCCGAACCGGCAACCCAGGCGTTGGTGCCCGTGATGCCGCGAAGGTCCCAAGCGTTGACGCCGATCGTCACCGAACCGCCTTCGGCCGGCAGCTCGTCGGGAGTGAGCGTCGCATCCCACACGATGGGCGGCTCATCGAACTGTGGCTGGGCCGCAACCTCGACGCCGCCAGTGAAGGTGGACGCCTGCTGACCTAGCGTGTCGGTCGCCCAGATCTCGATCGACCAGTTGACCGAGAAATCGTTGAAGTTCGGCCCGATGTCGTACGTGGCGCCAAAGGTCGTCGGGCCGGTCGGCACGAGATCGACGCCGCCGGACGCACCCTCGGGCGAGTAGACCGACGCCGACACCCCAGCGACTCCGTCGGCGTCGATCACCTCCGCCGAGATCGTCACTGTTCCTCCCTCCGACGGCAAGGTCGCGGGTGAAACGTCCACTAGCACGAATGTCGGAGGTTCTTCGTCGGCGTGCACGAAGCCCGGACGAAACCCCGAGCATTGCCACGACGGTCGTTGCAGCGGTCAACGCGCGCCGGGCAGATCTCACCACCAACATCTCCGTCACTCCCTCATCCGAACGATTCGACGCCGCAATGACGTCTCGGCACAACGGTTCTAACACACGAGCGTCGGCACCGACTCGTGCTCGCTGGACCATCGTTACCGTGCGTCGACGGGCCGTTTGCGCCGGCGCCTGGTTTGCCGTGGCGAGCGCTTCGGCGTCGACTCCCGGTGACCCAGTAAGAAGTAGCCAGCCCGTGGGAATCGATACTTGCTGCCACCTCGATCGCCGTCTGCACGACGTTCGGCTCCACCGACGTGGGCATCACCCGGCCGCAAATGCGTTGGGTCGTCAACGTGAACACCGTGATCACGTTTCCGTACAACTCGGTGATCGTTGCCCTGCCGGCATCGCTGCTCCTCAGTTGAGACGGCTGGCGCTGACTCTGCGTCATCGTCGAGCTCATGAGTTGGTGGTCGCCGAAGTGCACGCCGCCGTCACGGCGCTGGTCCAATGGGGAGTGTGGCGCTGATGTCTCGGCTTGTCTGCTGGTCCGTCGTCGCTGCCGCCTCGCTCGCAACGAGGGACCAGGCGAACACGGCGAAGACCAATCCGAGGTGAAGGTTGGTCATGGTGATCTGCCACAGGCAGGAGACGCAGAGGATGAACACGGCCATCGCGAGCGGCAGGGATTGCCGCAGCATCGAGCAGCGCCATGAGATTCGCGCGAGCTGCCACAGGATGACGACAGCGAGCGCGAGTGCAATGACCCCCGCCGATGCCCCGAACGTACCGAGCTGGTTCTCGGCGGTGACGACGCGCTCGATGCGCACACCTTCGCGTGTCGCCACCTCCTCCGAGGGGACGAACGCCAAGCCGAACGGGCCGCTGAACGTTGCCGCGAACGACTCTTTCACTCGGTCGAACCGGTTCTCGTCGGCCTCTCCTGCACCGGTCACGAGTCGTGACAGGCTGGTGGACGCTGAGGTGGTCGGACCGACGGCGATGGCGCCGACTGCGACGAGGAGCAAGGCCCCGACGACGAGTGTGCTGCGGCGGGCGATGAGCACGCAGAACAGCGCTCCTCCGACGACGACGCCGAGCATTGCCGTTCGGCTGTGCGCCACAAGGATCAACCCGATCCCGCCCGAGAGCCCAATGAAGCGGGCGGTCCGCGCGAGTGGATCCACTCGGTAGAGGCTGGATGACCTCCCCGTGATGACCTCGGCGACGAGCGCAACGACTGCGACGGAGACGAGCGTCGGGAAAAACCGCAGCGAAGTCGGGATGCCGAGGGCCCCGAAATCATCCGGATACCCGACGGACGGCTCGAAGACTGCGAACGGACGAACCACCATTGCCAACGTTGCGGTGCCGAGTGTGGCTGCCTCGAACCCGTGGAGCATGCGCGTCAAGAAGCGGGAGTCGCAGAAACGTGGCAAGAGCGCCAGCAGAACGACGATCGGTAACGTCATCTGCGCAAGGAATGGCAGGCCGCGAAGCGCTGTTGCCCGTTCCGTCGTTGTGAGCCCGTACACGTAAGCGGCGATCAGCACAGCAACCAACGCAATGATGAGGTGACGGAGAGTCCACGATCGACGTTCCATGTCGAATGAGCGGCTCGTCGTCGCATAAAGCCAGGCAACGACCAGCGGGCTCAGTAGCGGCAGGTAGAACCCGAACTGCCTCGCTTCGATGTGGCCTTGCGCCCAGCCCAGTCCACGATCGGTGATCTGGATGTACACCGGAAGGCCGAGCCCGATTCCAGCCACGAACGGCGCCAGCGTTCGACGGTCTTCGTCGACGGTCACAGCTCACTCACCCAGCGCATGGTTTCTCGCGCCCGTTCTCGCATACCGCTCGTGCTGTCGTCGAATGGGCCGCTCGCCCACTCTGGTGCGAGATCGCTGGCGTCTGCCGGACGGACAGTGGCGGCCGCCGGTAGCCGCGCTTCAGCGGCCAGGGTACTGAGCTTCGTGTTGTACGTGACGACCACCAAGTTCTCGACGTTGCCGAGAAGACCGGTCATGGCGCAGTGGAATCGCGTCGCCACGAGCTGACGGCATTCGCTGATGCGCTCTCTCGTCGTCGCGGCACACCCAGCGTGGACGTGGATCTCTGCCCTGTGGCCTGCGTCGCCGAGCATCCGGGCAACCGCACGGGCCGTCGGGAGGTCGGACTCCGCCTCGTTGTGCTTCAGCGTGAAGACTCGTACTCGGCTGCCCGGAGCGAGGAGCGGTGAATCGATGAGCAACCGCCGCCAGAACAGCTCACCTCCCGCCTGCGGAAAGTACGGTGCGAGATCGACGACGGAAACCCCGGTGATGTCGTTGCGGGTGACGGCGACGCGATCGTCAACGGCAGTCAGGTCGGCGCCGAGGACCACACCGGTCCGCTTCCACGTCGACGTACGACGGTACGACGCAACGTCTCGGAGCACCACCGTCTGGCAGGATGCGAGGAAGAGTCGCAGGAGTATCGCGGTGGTTCGATGCCTGACCTCACCGAGGCCGACGCCCACGGCGACCACTCGACATCCGGCCAGGCGTGCGGCGACGGCGATGGCTACCAGCCTGAGATAGCGCCATAGCACCGTCAATCTGACCGGGCCCACGTACTCGTCATGGAAGATCGTGCCGCCGACTCGGACCACCGACTCGGCATGCCGAAGTGCCGCAGCGACGTTGCGCGCACGTGGTTGCAGCACCTGCACGCGTGGATCTCGGCTCTCGAATCGTGCCGGATCTCGGGCCACCACGAGGATCCGCTCGTGGCGGAGCGAGCTGATCATCGCATCGAACATCGCGTCGTCGCCGAAGTTGCCGCCACCGGCGTACCCGAATAGCAGGACCGTGCGATGAGCGGCCTCGTCTGGCTGCTCACCACCGGACCGGGGACCGCGAACAGAGGTTTGATCTACGGGTGCTCAAGGTCCACGACAGTTCTGCGTGCTGATTCGCCGGCCCGTCGTACGAGCAGGTAGCCGGCCAACAGTACCCACCGAGATCCGGCGAGTCCCGCTGTACGCTCCGGCGACGCCCCAACGGGCGACGAGCGGGAATAGCAGCGCGGTGGAGATCGCGAACGACAGCACGTGAAAGCCCGCGAGCGGATGGGCGTGCCCGCGCCTCGCGAGCTTCGATCTGGATCCCGATCAGCGCTTACATGCCGACCCGGTCGACGACGCACCATAGAAGCGTGCCGACGGCCAGCGCTTGCAGTCCGACCACCCGGTCGAGACCAACGGTCAACCCGATGGCCAGCGACGTCGCGGCGATCGATCCCATCGCCGCCAGCCGTGTCGGCCACGCCAACCCGCTCGGCTCAAAGCCTGGCTGGACAAGTCTGATTGGCCAGCTCGCGGAGGGCCTGCGGCAACGGACTGCGAGCAGGACGACAGGGATGACACCGAAGACCGACTCGAGCACGGCGGTACCAGCTTCGCCGAGTTGGGCCGACGACGACAGCACCAAGATGGCAAGCGCGGCGAGGAGCGTGAGAAGGTTTGATCCGAGGGCCTCAACGAAGTAGGGCCCGCCATCTCGGTGCGAGGTAGGTTGTCAGCCGTTCGTCGCCGCCGGCCGCTATTTTCGGCGAGGCCAAGCTCCAGGTGATGACCGAGAGGGAGATGACGCCGCCCATCACCATCCTACGAGAAAGATGCTTGGGCCGTCGCCGTCGCTGTCCGACGTCCGAATGAGTAACGCGGCCCCACCCACCATCACGGCCAGCCAGACCGTGTCGCCGACGAGTGCGGATCGCGCCCGGTTGGTAGACAACGCTAGCCGTGCTGCGTCCTGCCACACCGCGACGTAGCCAAGTACGAAGAACGCTGTGCCGACGGCGACCGGATTAAGGCCTGGAAGAGAGGATCGGAGAACGATGGCCGCGGCGGCTGCGCCGATCGCGCCCGTGGCCAGGGCGATGAGCCGCGTGATTCGCCGGTAATCACGCCACACCGTGGATCGGCTAGCGCTCAGCACGACCGTCGGCTCGCCGACGACAGTCCGGGCGAGCTGCTGCAGATCTGGATGGGAACAAGCACGATCGTTATCGCCTGCCGAGCACCGACAGTCCGCAGACTCGGGCCAGCGACACGGTGAGGACCAGGTTGGAACCGCTGTAAACCAGCTGATCGACGGCCGCTGGTCCAAAGCGGGTCAGCGCACTCGCCTTCGAGCGCACCACGGCCATGAGCCCGGGTGGTGGGATCGTCGTGTCGGCGCTCACATCGACCGCTGCAGGAAGCGGGTCAGGCCGGTGAACTCTTCCTCGATTCGATCGAATGGCACGCGGGGATGGGACGTGTCCCAATCGATGCTGCGCCCACGGCGTCGAAGAGGCTTGCGCGCTTCGTCCTTGGATTGAAGAGCATGGCCTCGTTGCCGTAAGCCATCGAGGCGACACAGGCGTGCACGCGGTCCGACAATGTGAGAGCCGTGTTGGCGTACACGGTCAAGTACGTGTAGGGCTCGTCGCTGGCGACACAATTGGCCTCCCCGTAGAGGAGCAAGGGGAGGTGGGGGTTGGTGCGATGGCGAGGACGCACGATTCTCATTGCGCCGACGTGGGTCGGAGCGTTCTGGCGCTTCAACCGTGTTGCGATGGCTACCGCCTTGCCGTGTTCCGCGGCGAAGCTGCGCCACACGGACGACACGGCGGAATAGCGTCCGCCGGCGATCGTGATCACACCATCCGGATCCGGGTCAAGCCGCGGCTCTGGAAAATGGTCGAAACAGATCGCGATCGACTGCTCGAGACCGCGTGAGGCCGGAGGCTCATAGGCCAACGGGCAAAAGAACGCCGAGTCGATTCCGCTGCGCAGCTCGCAACCTCGCAGGCCGAGCGATCTGAGGTAGTCGAACGTGTCGCTGTCGCGGTGTGGACAAGAAACGTGGCGGGACCTCGCGGAGCACCTCGGCGACGGAGGATCGCTCGCTCGGGCTGTACTTCCGCAGCCCGATGCCGATTCCCCCCCACGCCATGCCGTGCTTGCGCAGTGACGTCAACGTGGGCCGCCAGATCTCCCCCAGTCTTGGGGTGAGCACGGGCCCTTGGACAACGACAGTCTCAACTTCCAGCTCTGCCAACAGCGGGAGCGTGTTCGGGTAGTTGCCTTTGCGCTCGTCGTGGAACGTCCAATAGGCCGGCTGATCCTGGATCAGCTTAAGGCGGGTAGCGCCGAGCGCTTCCTCAAGGACTCTCCGACCTCCCAGGTTGAAGAATGCGTTGCCGATGTTCTGTCCCCAAAACCCGTAGACGAGCGCGACGTGGTCGGACATTCGAGCAAGCGGTGTCAGCCCGCCAGCTGGGCGAGCAACGCCGTGTTCGGCATGCCGGTGGCGGCGATCTGCGCGTCGATCCACTCGAAGGTCCGCTCGAGCCCGTAGCGCAGCGAGATCGAGGGCGCCCATCCGAGGCGGGTCCTGATGTAGGAATTGTCACTGTTGCGGCCACGCACTCCTTGTGGCGCGTTGAGCACATGGCGGCGGCTAACTGGATGCCGGCGATGTCGGCGACGAGGTCCACGAGCTGATTGATGGTCACGAGCTCGGAGCTGACCCGACGTTTACCGGACCATTGAAGTCTGAGTTCGTGAGCCTCAGCGTTCCAGTGATGCAGTCATCGATGTACGTAAAACTCCTGGTCTGTCGGCCGTCACCCCAGACTTCGATCTCGGGCTCAGACGTGAGTGCGGCGATCGCAACCTTGCGGCAGATCGCCGCGGGCGCCTTCTCACGTCCCCCATTCCAGGTGCCGTGCGGCCCGTAGATGTTGTGATAGCGGGCCACGCCGTCTCGAGGCCGAAGTCCTCGGTGAAGTGATGGCACATGCGCTCCATGAAGAGCTTCTCCCATCCATACCCGTCCTCGGGCATCGCCGGGTAGGCATCTTCTTCACGAAGGGGCACGACGTCGGCGTCGGCCTGGTGATCTGCGGCATACACGCACGCACTTGATGCGAAGAAGAATCGGTCGCACCTTCCTCACGAGCGGCGAGAAGCAGGTTGGCACCGCACAGCACGCTGAGCATGCACAACGCCTTGTTGTTCTCGATGAAGCCCATGCCGCCCATGTCGGCCGCGAGGTCGTAGACGATGTCGACGCCATCTACTGCTGATCGACATCGGTCCAGCGATGAGAGGTCGACAGTGCAGGTTCTCAGCCTCGGGATGGAGTTGATACCACTGGTCGCGCGGTTTGGTGTCGACGGCACGAACTGCGAGGCCGTCCGCCAACAACGCCTTCACGAGGTGTCCACCGATGAAACCACCACCGCCCGCGACCAAGGCCTTGGATGTCACGTGGCGTTCCCCTTGTCTTCGGCCGCCCGTTGGAGGATGTGCTCGAAGCGTGATGCAATCGAGTCGGCGTCGAAATGACGCTCAGCGAAGGCGCGGGCGGCATGGCCATACTCCGCGCGTGCGGTGCTGTCATCGCGAAGTCGGCGCGCGGCAGCACAGAAGCCATGGACGTCGTTCGCTGTGACAGT
The DNA here is from genome assembly GCA_963774125.1 of uncultured Acidimicrobiia bacterium. Lineage (GTDB taxonomy): Bacteria > Actinomycetota > Acidimicrobiia > Acidimicrobiales > Ilumatobacteraceae > JALZMG01. Next base: position 757,694 of record CAVZDR010000003.1, on the reverse strand, counting down.
CAGTCCACGCGCGTGCCTGCCGTGCGACGAGACGGGCCGCGGCGTTCTGGGGAGGCACCGCAGCGAGGATCGGTCGACCGGCACACAGGTAGCTCATCGTCTTCGAGGGGACGCTGAATCCACCAGCCTCACCTGCGAGAAGCGTCACCAGGACATCGGCTGCGCCATGGACGTTGGGCAGTTGGCACATCGGTTGGAGCGGCAGCTGCACGAGATTCCGTCGGCAAGCTCGCTGCTGCTCGGACACGAGCCATTGCGCGCCAACGCCAGCGGCTACGACCGCGATCGTCACGTCGGGGTCATCACGGAACTCGTCCGCGAGGGCGAGCAGGAGGTGAGGTGAATGCTTCCTGCCCAATGTGCCGCTGTACAGGAACACGAACTTGTCGGACAACCCGTGCTCGAGCGCCCATTCGTTCGCTTTCGCTCGTTCCGGAAGCAGTCCAAGGGCGCCCAGTTCTCGACGAGGTCAACCCGTGTAGCGGGAACATGGCACGCAGCGATTGCCTCACGGAACTCGGGTGAGATCGCAATCACTCGGGCAGCCCGGCGAATGAGGAACCGCTCGAGTGAGGCGAGGCTCCGGGTTGAGAGTCGTTGTCGTCCGACAACCATGCCGGCGAGGCCGGCCTGAATGTCCTGCAGCCAGAGCACCACGGGGATGCGGCGCAGCCCGCTCCAGATCCAGAGCAGGGTCAGCGAGACGACCGGGACGTTGCTCACCAGCATGTGGGTCGGGCGGTGATGCGCAGCCACCACCAACGTCTTGAGTCCGTAGCGCAGTTCGTCGATGATTCGTCGGATCGCGTGGTACTTCTCGAAGGGTCGCCCGAGCCGGACCGGGAACACGGTGAGGTGGGGCGCTGAGACAGCGGTGACCTGAGGAGTGTCGAGCGTTGCGCAGTACGTGTGGGCTACCTCGTGCCCCCGGGCGGCGAGGCGACTTGCCAGGTCATACTGAAATGGATGGCCGGCGAAGTCCACGACCACGATTCGCATTCCCTTGGTCATCACCGGTTGGCGGGACGGCCTCAACACGGAAACTCCACCCGCTCGAACGAGTCGTAGGCCCATGCCGCCGCCACACCAGCGCAGCTGGCGACACGCTGATGGCCGGCGCGGATGCGACAGGGTGAGGGGGTTGCGAGCATCTCTCCTGGACTTGCGCGCCCGCAAAGCCGGAGCGGACGTCCGCAATCGCCGCTCGGTGGTGATGATACTTCCTTGATGCGATGCGTGCTGCGAAGTCGGTTCTGCGCGACGCGGTGGGGCAGCGGTGAGACGGATGCCGCACTAACGTCCGGTGCACGATGTCATCTCGCGATCCGCGACTTGACGCTGCGCGACTATTGGCGGGTCGTCGTCCGGCGAAGGTGGATCGTCATCGGCGCGGTGGTCCTGGCGGTGGTCGGGTCACTGCTCATGTCGTTGCTCCAGGACCCGATCTACGAGGCCGAAGCTCAGATGCTCGTCGAACCCCGGTCGGGCGCGGCGGTGTTCCAGGAGGATCCAACGCTCAACGTGCAGAACCTGGACCGGGCCATCCAGACCGAGATCCGGGTGCTCGAGGGTCAACGGGTTCGGACTCGCGTCCAGGAGGACCTCGGGCTCGCGGCAGCTGCCGCCCGAGGTCGACGGAAGTCCGATCGGCTCCACTGACGTCGTCTCGGTGCGGGTTCGCAGCAAGGATCCCGAGACCGCTCAGCGTCTCGCCGATGCCTACGTGAGCGCGTACACGGCCACCCGCCGCGATCAGGCGATCGACGGGCTGACCGCGGCTGGCACTGAGCTGCAAGCGAAGATCGACGAGCTCCAGGACCAGATCGACGGCGCGGATCCAGCACAAGAGGCGGCGCTGATTGCGCAGCAGTCGACGTTCAGGGAGCGTCTGGACCAACTCCAGATCGACGCCGCGCTGACGACTGGCGGTGCGTCGGTCGTCAAGGCGGCCGAGCTGCCGAGCGATCCGGTAGAGCCTCAGGTCCTGCGCAGCGCCGGTCTCGCTGCGGTGATCGGGTTGCTGTTCGGCCTCGCCGCGGCATTTCTCGTCGACTACGTGGACGACTCGGTTCGCACGACTGACGACCTGGAGGCGATCACGGAGAGGCCGGTGCTGGGAGTGGTGCCGGTCGAACCGCCTCCGGACAACCGTCCCATCGCGCTGAGCGAGCCGCACGAGTTCGCCGTCGAGATCTACCGGGGCCTTCGGACCAACATCCAGTTCCTCGGTCTCGATGCGCCCATGCGCGTGATCCAGGTGACGAGCTCGCTGCCGGGGGAGGGCAAGACCACGACAGCGGCCAACCTGGCAGTCGTGTTGGCCCAGGCGGGCCACGAGGTCGCCCTCATCGACGCCGACCTGCGACGGCCGCGTCTCCACGACGTGTTCGCAGTGCCGCCGGTGCCAGGTCTCACGGAGGTGTTGCTCGGCGAACCGGTGGACATGGTGCTGCACCAGGTGGACAAGGGCCTGCACGTGATCGCCGCCGGCCAGGTGCCGCCCAATCCGAGCGAGATCATGTCCAACCCCAGGGTCGGCGAGCTGCTGCGCAGTCTCTCCGATCGCTACGAGTACGTGGTCCTCGACGCCGCGCCGGTGTTACCCGTGTCCGATGCGGTGGCGCTGGCTCGTCACGTGGACGGCGTCCTCGTGGTGGCACAAGCCGACCGGGTGTCTCGCCGGGACGTGACGGAGACGCTCGCCCGGCTGGAGCGAATCGGGGCTCCCGTGTTCGGGATCGTCCTGAACCGGGCGAAGCGGACAAACCGTGAGGGCGGGTCGTACGGCTACGGCTATGGCTACGCCTATCGCGACGCCAGCACGGCAACGACATTCGCGCCGCCCCGACCGGAGACAGAGCCGCTCGCCCAACCCTGAAGACGCACGGCGGATTGGCGAGGGTTCTAACCTCGCGATCGAGTGCAGAGGGTCATCGTCGTCGGGCTCATCGCGCTCCTTGCGCTCGCCGCCGGGGTTGCGGTAGCCGGCCTACCTGACGACGTGCCGAACGATGTCGTGGGCTCGGCGATCGCCTCGACGAGCAGCGTCCGTCGGCAGGAGCGTCCGACCATCGTCGCAACCACCACCACGACGACGCAACGACGCGAGCCGACGACGTCCACCACCACGAGGCTGCCGTCGTCTTCGACGACGGCAGCCCAGCCACGACGTCCCCAGCCCAGACGACGACCGCGCTGCAGACCACGACGACGCTGTTCCCGGCCGATCAGCTTCGGGTCGTCGTGGCCAATGCTGGGCCGGCAGACCTGCTGGCAGCGAGGATCGCCGAGATTGTGCGCGCCCAGGGCTACAGCACGGTCACCGTCACGACGGCCAACGAACGCCTCCAGCAGTCGACCGTGCTCTACGTGCCGGGTTCGAAGGCGAAGCCCGGCAACTGGCGGCGACGATGGAGGTCGGGCTCGGGCCAGGTGCAGCCCCACCCCGAGGCTCCGGTCGACGAGAGCGGGTCGCCGGCCGATGTGTGGCTGCTCGTCGGCACGGATCTGGTGGCGACGGCAGCGGGGGATCCCGTAGTGGACCGCCATGTGCTCGTCGTGTGCACGGCGAACCTGTGCCGGTCGCCGACCGCTGAACGGATGCTCCAGCACCGCTTCGATCGCGGTCATCCACCCTCGTGGTGACCGATGGATCGTCCGCTCGGCAGGAACCTCGCACGTTCGTGCGCCTCGCCGATCCGAACACCGCGGCCGCGGCGGCGGCCGCCGGCCTCCACCTCGACGATCACGTGCCCCGGGTTCTGGATCGGCAGATCCTTGCCGAGGATGGCGCCGACCTCACGATGGTGATGACCCGGGAGCAGCTGCGCGCTGTCGTTGGCCTCGACCGTCTTGGTGGCCACGGACGTTCACGTTCAAGGAGCTCGTGCGCCGAGCCCAGGCCATTCCACCGGCGGACGCCGACGAGGACGTCGCCTCGTGGCTGGCTCGCGTGGCGCAGGGGCGACGAGCAGGTGATCTCATGAAGCCTGACCCCATCGACGACTTGGCAGACCCGTACGGTGCACCGCGCCTCGAGCACGACTCGATGGTCTCCCAGCTCGCGTGGCTGACGGATGAGCTCCTGCGCTCGTGGTCCGTGGCAGCCGCAGTGACGCCGATGCTGGGCGCATCTGACGCATTCGCTCGCTTCGTATACGACCAATTCACGAGAACCGAGGCCGACTCGAACGTCAACCGTCCATTCATCGTCGATCGGGGGTTACACGAGCGTCGACGTGTGTTAGCTTGATGACGACCGAATGCGGGCACGCCGTTCGGAGGTGGCCAAATTGAAGCGGATGCTCGCAGGTCTTCTTCTCGCTGTCGCAGCGATCACGCTCGGCGCAGCCCCCGCTGCTGGCGACGCCCCCTCGTACCCCGTCCCCGATGACGGGCTGACGATCGTCCTCGGTGACACGACGGTCACCGTGGGCGAGGGCGTCACGATCACGGTGACTGGCTGCTTCCTCGGTGAGCCCGTCAACATCTCGGTCGGGAGTGTCTCGATCACATCGACGTGTGAAGGCACGGGGGGCGGCACCGCACGAAGCATCACCACGCCCGGTGCGACCGGCTCGACGACGGTGCGGATCACCGCGCCGAGCACGCCGGGTAGGTACACGGTGACCGCCACCGCTGGGGATCAATCGGCGACAGCAATTCTCACGGTGGTTGCGGCCACCGGCGGCGCCACTACCGGGCAGCTGCCGGGGACGGGCTCCGACAGCAACGAGGCCCTTTGGATCGCGGGCGGCACCTTGGCAGCCGGTCTCGGACTGACTGCCGTCGCATGGCGACGCCGTCGCAGTCGCAGCTGCCTGATCCGCGTCGCTGACCCATCCCGTCCGTAGCCGTTGAGCACGGCGTGCGCTCGGAAAGGCAAAACACCCTGGTGCACGCCCTCGTCACGTTCACTCTGCACGCCTCTGAAGCGCTCTGTGCGGTCGCCATCACTGGGCCACGAACAGGTCGGCGCTGGCGGTGAGCGCGATCGAGCGAGAGTCCGTCGCGCCGAGCGCGCTCACGCCAGCGCTGCGGCTCCACGAGGTTCCGCAGGTTGCGGACACGCTGGCGTACTTCACGTGGCGGCGACATCTCAAGCGGGCCGTCGACCTTGGTCTGGTCGTGCTCGCGCTGCCGGTCGTGCTCCCGCTCATGCTCGTCATCGCGGTCGTCGTGAAGGTGGGCAGTCGGGGTCCGATCCTGTACCGCCAGGAGCGCATCGGCCGCTACGGCACACGCTTCACGATGCTCAAGTTCCGGACGATGTCCGTCGATGCCGCCGACCGCTTGAATCTGGACAACGAATTGAGGGACCAGTACATCCGGAATGACTTCAAGTTGGCCGCCGCGAGGACCCACGCATCGTGCCGTGCGGCCGGTTCCTGCGCTGCGCCTCGCTGGACGAGCTTCCCCAGCTCTTCAACGTGCTGCGCGGGCAGATGAGTCTCGTCGGTCCGCGTCCAATCATCGCCGACGAACTTCGTGCTCATGGATCTAGCGCGCTTCGCCTATCTCAGCGTGAAGCCTGGCATCACCGGTCGGTGGCAGATGTGACGGTCGCAACGACGTCCGATATCCCGAACGAGCCCTGATTGACGAGGAATACCTACGTGATTGGTCGCTCGGCCGTGACTTCATGATTCTGGCGAGGACCATCCCCTGCGTGTTGCGTCGGCGCGGCTGCCACTGAGGTAATCGCGCTGTCCATCGACGTCCGATCACCGCCGGATCCGCATACTGAGAGGGTGCGTCCGCCGCGGGCCAGTCCCGTCGACGCGGCAATCGCGTCGCGGAGGACCTTGCAGGTGCTGTCGCGCTCTTCGCCGGCGCTGCCGCGGCGCTGTCGCCGCCGGCTCCGACGGGCCGTCCTGTCGTCGATGCGATCCTCGTTGGTGCGTCGGTCACCGTGGTGACGTACGCCGGCGCATCGGCGCCGTGGTGGGCGACGGTCGTCGCAGCTGGTGCGGCGATCGCGATGTCCGTCGATCTCGTGCTCGTGGCGCTCGCCGTCGTGGCGCTCGCCATTGGGCTCTGGGTCGGCGTTCGCCGGCGCAACGCGCCGGAGTGGCGAGCCGTTTCGATTGCCATCTCGATGAACGTGCTGGCGTGGGCGCAGTTCGGAGGTTTCTTCGGCCTGACTGCCATCGTCGGCATCGCCGTCGGCGTGCTCGTCTTCGTGGTGGGGATGCGCCGCCGCCCCCGCCGAGTCCGGCGGGCTGCCTGGATCGGCGCGGCGGCACTGACTGTTTTCGCTGCCCTTGCAATCGCCGGATTCGGGCTCACCGCGCGAAGCGCCCGGCAGGACCTCGAGGCTGGGGACGACCAGGTCCAGGCGGCCATGGATCTGTTGGACGACGGCGACTTCGCCGCCGCCGCCGACCAATTCGACCTTGCCGCCGGGTCGCTCCGTCGAGCGCACGACCGGTTGAGCAGCGTTTGGGTCGCGCCGGCATCAGTCGTACCTGTGGCGTCGCAGCACCGCTCACTCGTGCTCGACGTCAGCGATGCCGGATCGAAGCGGCGTCCGAGATCGCCGCGGCACTGCGTCAAGTCCATCCCGACGAACTCGCCATCGAGGCGGGCGCGATCGACCTTGCTGCAGTGCGAGCACTCGACGTGCCCTTCGCTCAAGTCGAGCGGGCGATGGATCGTCTCGCCGCAGTGGTCCAAGAGACACGCTCCCCGTGGCTCGTGTCCGCCGCTCGCGACGAGGTCGACGACCTCCACGATCGCCTGATGGAGCAACTGCCCCGTGTGGAGAACGCACGCGACGCCGCGGCTCTGGCGCCGGACATGCTCGGGGGGTCCGGTCCGCGCCGGTATCTCGTCCTGTTCACCACGCCAGCGGAGGCTCGCGGGCTGGGAGGGATGCCTGGCAACTACGCCGAGCTGACGGTGGATCAGGGCCGGTTCTCGATCACCGACTTCGGCCGCGTCAGCGACCTCGAGCGGTCGGCGCAAGACGTTGGCGCGCGGGTCGGCGGACCAGCCGACTTCCTCGCCGCGTACGGGCAGTTCGGGTTCAACAAGGACGGCGCCGGCCTCGTCGGCGTGGCCTCGTTCCGCAACCTCACGATGAGTCCGGACTTCCCCGCCGTGGGGGACATCGCCCAGCAGCTCTACTCCCAAGTGACCGGCAAGGAAGTCGACGGAGTCATCTTGCTCGACCCCTTCGTGCTGCAGACCCTGCTGTCATACACCGGTGGCATCGATCTCACGACCGTCTCGACACAACTCTCCGCCGACAACGCCGTCGACTTCCTGCTCCGCGACCAGTACGCCATCGTCCAGGACAACACCGAGCGCATCGACGCCCTCGAGGAGGCGGCGCGCAAGACGTTCGACGCGCTGCTCGCTGGCCGGATCCCCGACCCGGCATCGCTCGGTCGGGATCTGGGACCGCTCGTCGAAGAGCGTCGGTTGCTCGTCTGGGCGGAGGATCCGGAGGAGCGTGAGCTGCTCCAACGTCTGGACCTCCTCGGTGCGCATTCCCGGGCTCGCCGGCGCCGACGGATGGTCGTTGGCGATCAACAATGCCGGCGGTAACAAGCTCGACGCGTACCTCGAGCGTCGAGCCTCGTACTCGTCGACGACGAACGCCGACACGGGTGAGACCGTCGGCACGCTGCGTGTCGAGCTGACGAATGCCGTGCCCATGGATGCGGGGCTGCCCTCGTACGTGATCGGCAACGCCGTCGGGCTGCCGGAGGGCACGAGCCGGCTCTACGTGTCGTTCTACAGCTCATTGCCGCTCGACGCGGCAACCCGCGACGGTTCCGCCACGCAGACGTCACCGGGGCACGCGGGGGACTGGAACGTCTACTCGCAGTTCGTCGACATTCCGCCGGGCGCAACCGTCGCCTACGAGCTCCAGTTCGTGGGGCATCTCGATCGGCCAGACGCTCTCGTCACGTGGACGCAGCCGTTGGCGGCGCCCCTCGAACCGCTCGGCTGACCGGGTCCGCCACAGCCGCACCGGTCCCGAGCGTGCCGCGTCTGATCCGTCATAACGTGCGGCCGTGACCGAACCCAGCGATGTCACGACCAGCCTCATGGCGCCGCTCGATCCGCACGTGGTCGTGCTGTTCGGTGCGTCCGGCGACCTGGCCCAGCGCAAGCTCTTGCCGGGGCTGCTGCACCTGCACCGTGCCGGCTTGCTGCCGGCCTGCCGGATCGTCGGCACGTCGCTCGACGACCTCGACGACGAGTCGTTCCGGAACCTCGCCGAGAAGGCCTGCGTCGAGCACGCCAGCCGCACCGTGACTCGCGAGCAGTGGGAGGCGTTCGCGGCGATCCTTCGGTTCGTTCCATCGACAGACGGCGCCATTGGGCTTCAGACGACCGTTGAGCGGGCGGAGCAGGAGCTGGGTACGCGCGTCCGCCGCCTCCACTACCTGAGCGTGCCGCCCGGCTCGGCGCTCTCGGTCGTCCAGTTGCTCGCCGAAGCCGATCTGGTCAGCCGATCGCGCATCATCATGGAGAAGCCGTTCGGAACCGACCTGCCGAGCGCTCAGTCGTTGAACGCTCGCCTCCACGACACGTTCGAGGACAGTCAGATCTTCCGCATCGATCACTTCCTCGGCAAGGAGGCGGCCCAGAACATCCTGGCGTTCCGGTTCGCCAACGGACTGTTCGAGCCGATCTGGAACCGCGATCACATCGCCCACGTGCAGATCGACGTGCCAGAGACGCTGGCGCTCGAGAACCGCATCGGGTTCTACGAGCAGACCGGCGCGTTCCGCGACATGGTCGTCACCCACCTCATGCAGGTGCTGGCGTTCATGGCGATGGAGCCGCCGACGGCGCTGGCCCCCATGCCGATCACCGAGGAGAAGAACAAGGTCTTCCGCTCGATGATGCCGATCGAGCCGGGCGACGTCGTGCGCGGCCAGTACGCCGGCTACCGCGATGAGCCGGGCGTGAACCCGTTCTCCGACACCGAGACGTTCATCGCCCTGCGCTGTCGCATCGACAACTGGCGATGGGCGGGCGTGCCGTTCTTCCTACGCACCGGGAAGCGGATGGCGGAGGCAGCACGCATCATCTCCATCGCGTTCCGCGAGCCGCCCAAGAGCATGTTCCCGCCCAACTCGGGCGTCGGCGCGCAGGGACCGGACCATCTGACGTTCGACCTCGCCGACGCGTCCAAGCTGTCGCTGTCGTTCTACGGCAAGCGGCCGGGACCGGGGATGAAGCTGAACAAGCTCAGCCTGCAGTTCGCACTCCACGAGACCGGCATGGTCGGCGACGTGCTCGAGGCCTACGAGCGACTGATCATCGACGCCATGAACGGCGACCACACGCTGTTCACGACCGCCGACGGCATCGAACGGCTCTGGGAGCTGTCGACCCCGCTGCTCGAGGCGCCGCCGCCGGTGCGGTCGTACCCGGTCGGGTCGTGGGGACCCAACGCGATCCACCAGCTGATCGCGCCGCACGCGTGGCGGCTGCCCTTCGAACGGGCGTGGCGTGACGCCTCCTCCTGACGCTGCTCGCCCGAGCTGTTGAGCGCTCGATGACCTGGCCAGAGGAGTTCGCAGACCGCTACGACGAGTGGACGGCCGGCGTGACGGCGGACATCGCCTTCTACGTCGAGCTCGCCGGCGAGGCGAACGGCCCGATCGTCGAGCTCGCCGTCGGCAGCGGGCGCGTCGCCGTGCCCATCGCAGTTGCGACGGGGCGCCCGGTGATCGGCGTGGACACGTCCCCGGCGATGCTCGAGGCGGCTCGCCGCCGTGCGGACGACGCAGGCGTTGAACTCGTCCTGCGCCTCGGCGACATGGCCGACCTCGAGGTGGACGAGCCAGCAGCGCTGGTCATCTGCCCATTCCGGGCGCTGCTCCATGTCCCGACGTGGGCCGGCCGGCGTCGCCTGTTCGAGCGGGTCGCCGCGTGCTTGCGTCCTGGCGGCCGGTTCGCGTGGAACGCGTTCGCGTTCGACCATCAGTTCGCCGCCCGTGTCGATGGCGTCCGCGTCGTGGACGGCACGTTGGCCCACACCGACCACTTCTTCGTTGGCGACAATCGGGTGGACATCGTCTTGGATTCGGGAGCCACGAGCTCGTTGTGGTGGGCCACGAAGAACGAGTGGCTCGGCCTCATCGACGTCGCTGGCCTCGAGGTCGAAGCGCTGTACGGCGACTTCGATCGAACCCCGTTCGACGAGCACAGCAACGAGTACATCTTCGTCACGCGCCGCCCGGAGACCTGACGTGATCAAGTGCATCACCCTCTTGCGCGACGAAGCCGACAGCATCGGTGCGCACGCGGATCGCAGTGGGCGCACGCAGCCCTTGCGCCTCGCCCTGTGTCGCGTGCGCAACCCGGGCGAGATCGTTGCGGTCGAGCTGTCGTGGTACGCCGATCTCGCCAACGTGCACGAAGAACTTGGTGCGGGGGAGACGATCGTCGTCGAAGAGCGGGTCGCCCGCGGCGCTGACTGGCTGGCTGCCCGCTGGGGTGCCAGACGCGCTGAGCAGTGCCCGCTGCTGATCGGCCTGATTCGGCGCACCGCTCACCTGTCACGTGAAGAGTTCGGCCAGTACTGGTGGAATCGGCACAGGCCGCTCGCTGACAGCTTGGTGCCACTCGAACTCAATCCCGTCGCGTACGTCCACAACTACGCGCGAGCCGATCAGCACAGCGCATGGGACGGCATCGGCGAGCTCTACGAAGCATCGCTCCGCGTCGCCCGGAGCCGCGGCGAGTGGTTCGAGAGCGACAGCGCGGCAGCCTTGCTCGCGGACGAAGAACGGTTCATGGATCGTGTGAGCCGGCAGGTCCTCGTGACCGATCAAGAGATCTTGTTGGCCTGAACGCCGCTCCTTTGCGCGAAGGCGAGCACGTGATCGACGAACGCCTGCGGTTGTTCGACGTGGATGTTGTGCCCGCCGCCTGGGATGTCAACTACGTCGGACGAGTACGTGAGCAGCTCGCCTCGTGAGACCATCGGATCGGTCTCTCCACGGCTGAGCAGCGTCGGGGCCGACGCCTCCTCGAGGGCGGTCGCCATGTCCGGAGCACTGACGGCGGCGCTCCGTGGGTCGTGGCTGAGGCGGAAGCGCCCCTCGACCTCGACGACGCCGCGGGCGAGGTCCGCGCTGTCGTGCGTGACGTCCTCGGTGAGCCCCGCCACCCTGCGATACCTGGCCTCGGCTTCACCGAAGGAGTCGAACCAGGTCGGCGGTCGCGAGGCGAACGACGCCGCCCGGTCGAGCTCGTCGGCCGTCCAGCTCACCTTGACGCCCGTGGCCACGACCGCTTTCACATCGAGCTCGTGTTGATCCGATGCGAGCAGGACCGCGAGGTAGCCACCGAAGGAGTGACCAACGATCACCACCGGGCCGTCCGCCGGCACGGCACGGGCGACGTCGGCGGCGACCACCGGCGGTGAGTAGTCCTCGAGCGCACCCGACGCGCCGTGGCCCGGCAAGTCGCACACCACCAGTCGTCCGCTCCAGCGTGGGCGCAACACTTCGACGACGCGACGCCACACCGCTCCGGTTGCGCCCATGCCGTGCAACAACAGCATCGTCGTCGGTCCGTCGCCGGATGTCTCGACGTAGAGCGGTCGATGTTGCGGGCTCACGCGCCGGGAGGACCTGCGGGATGATCGGCCGGTGGTCCGGTCTGAACGCCCGGTGGCGGTCCGGTTTGCACGTCCGGAGGTGGGCCGGTTTGCACGTCCGGAGGCCGCCCGGGCTTGTCCGCAGGGGGACCGGTCTGCACATCCGGCGGTGGTCCGGGATCAACCCGCGGTGGTGGGCCGCGCTGGACGTCCGGCGGTGGTCCTCGGCTGGACATCCGGTGGCGGTCCGCCGTGGGTGTTCTCCCGTGGTCCACCCTGGCTGTCGGCTGCGGGCGCGCCCTGATCGTCCACCGGGGGTCCACCCTGGTTGTCCGGTGGTGGTCCGTCCGGGTCCTCCACCGGTTGCCCGGACTCCTGGTTCGGGGGCGCACCTGGCGCGCTGGACGGCGGTGAGTTGGAAGGTGCGGTGCTCGGCTCGGTTGGGGAGGTCGCTGGATCGACCGGCGGCGAACCTTCCGAGACCTGCGGATCGGCGAGCGGGGCCACAGCGCTTGCGGCGTCGCTGCCGGGATCGAGACCGTCCGCACCTGCCGTTGTCACACCTGGAGTCGCGCTCGACGCTGGGTTCCACGGCGGTGACGTCGTTCGCAGTCGCTTCGCCCGCGACGGCTTCATCGCGGATCATGGCCTCGGCGGGGATCAGGACGTGCACGTCGGCAGGCGGTTGATCAGTTGGCTGCTCCGGGGTGGGGTGACTGCCGTCAGGCACCGTGATCCCGAGCTTCGACAGCACTTCGGCTGCCACGCTCTGGACGGGGTCGGGAAGGTTGCCGCTGGCCGCTGCGACACCCGTGGCGGTGACGACACCGAGAGCACCGGCAGCGATGAACACCGGAACACGGCGGCGGCGACGGCGATCCAGGCCCGTGAACACCGACGAGTCGTCGATCGCGAAGTGCGTCCGGAAGCGTACGATCGCTTCCGCCTCACCGGCGAGCTCAGCCTCGGTGGCCGGCCGTCGAGTGGCCGCCAGCACCTCGAGCAAAGGCTGGTACGTGGCAGGAAGCGCGGCATCGTCGTCGGCGTCCATGAGCTGATCGACGAGTACGTCGGTGAGGCCGAAGGGATCGTCGTCGACGCCGGGGTGGTGACGGCCGCGAGCCATGTCGCTCTCATCAGCGAATCGATCGCTCATATCGTTACGCCTCGCGTCGACTGATCAGCGTCGACTTGTTTCGCCAAGCTCCGCAATGCCCGGTGACTGAGGACCCGGACTGCGCCGTCGGACTTGTGGACGATCGCTGCGGTCTCGCCGACGGTCAGGCCGGCGATGACTCGGAGGGCCACGACTTCACGTTGGTCCGGGGTGAGATCCCGCAGCAGTGTCAGTGCCGCCTCGAGTGCTCCGTCTGCATCAACGAGCGATGAGCTCGTGGCAGTCGGGTCTCCCACGTCGAACCCGTCGAGCGGCGCGCACTGCGGCTCACGCTTGCGACGGCGCGCCCAGTCGATGGCCCGCCGGCGGGCAACCGTGAACACCCAGGCGCGGAAGTCGCGCTCGTCGCCCTCGAACGCGGTGAGGCTGCGCGTCACCGTCAGCCACACTTCCGATGCGACGTCCTCGACGCCTCCCGGCGCGACGACTGCGAGCCAGCGCAGCAACGGCGGCTGCAGCCAGCGCCACAGGGCCGCGAACGCCACGTCGTCCCCGCGCTGCGCCGCGCGGATCGTGCGCTCGAACGCCGCGCTACTTGCCCAACCGCCCATCCGCCACCCATCATCGCTCGCCGGCCGACACTTCGCGCGACGGCGCGGGTAACAACGGGGTCGATCCCGTCGCTGTCTGTGGTGGGTGGACACACACACCGTCGTGATCGGATGCGGCGACACCGCTCGAGCGGCAACGCTGACGCGGGCCGTCATGGCGAGAGGTGCTCATGCGGTCACCGTGCGGTGGCCACTGGACCAGGCGCTGACCGCCGGGTGCTCGCCCGACACCTCGGTGATCGTTGTTGACGGGTATCCACCGGCGGAGGTGCTGCGCTCCATTGCCGATCTGACGGATGCCCGCCCCGAAGTCTCCGTGCTCATCGTCGGCCCGCTCCAGCCCAACATGGACGTCCTGGTCGCGTTGGCATCGGGGGCATTCGGCTACTTGCCGTCTGGCAGCACTCCGTCGGCGATTGCCGATGCCGTCACGGGGCTGGTGGCCGGCGAAGCAGTGCTGCCGCATGCCATCTCGGTGCCGCTCGTCCAGCACCTTCGGTCGGGTGGACGAGGCATCGTCGTGAGCAGGTGGAACGGACACGACATCGCGTTGACGAATCGTGAGTGGGAAGTGCTCGTTCTGCTACGTCAGGCCCGCAGCACCGCCGAGATCGCCCGGCGCCTCGTCGTCTCGAACGGCACCGTGCGCACACATGTGTTCGCGCTCGTGCACAAGTTCGGCGTTCGCGACCGCGACGAGCTGGGGCAGTCGATGGAACGAGCGCCTCAAGAGCGCATGGGCCAACGCGTCACGCGTCGAGAAAGATCAACACCCGGACCTCTTTCGAGCGGAATTGCGGCGGCATACGGTGCCAGCGAGGTCTGATATTCACCGGAGGGAGCCGACGGTTCGTCGGCTTGGTTCCTCGCGCTCGCGCTCGGCGGGGCGAGCGACCGAGTCCTCGCATCACACGGCGGGGACGGCGAGTGTGGCCGGGTGCTGGGCGGCGCCCGGCCACACCGGCGGGCACATCACCCGTCAACTCGCGTGGTGCACCTCGGCGAGCGCGTAGACGGGTGTTGGAACGCCCTCCATGCGCGCCTTGATCTGCAGCGCGAGGAACTGGCTGTAGTGGCGGGACTGATGGAGGTTCCCGCCGTGGAACCACAGACCCTCCTGCTGGGTGGGCTTCCACATGTTGCGCAGCTCGCCCTCCCAGGGCCCTGGATCCTTGGTCGTCCCGGAGCCCAGCCCCCAGACCTTGCCGACCCTGTCCGCGACCTCCTGGGAGATCAGCTGCGCTGCCCAGCCGTTCATCGAGCCGTATCCGGTGGCGAGGACGATCAGGTCAGCCTCGAGCTCGGTGCCGTCGGTGAGGACCACGGAGTGGGGGCGGATCTCGGCGATGTTGACACCGCTGCGCAGGTTGATCTCCCCGTTGGCGACCAGCTCCGACGCACCGACATCGATGTAGTAGCCGGAGCCGCGGCGCAGGTATTTCATGAACAATCCTGAGCCGTCGTCGCCCCAGTCGAGCATGAATCCGGCCTTGTCCAGCCGCTGGTAGAAGTCGGCGTCGCGACGCGCCATCTCCTCGTACACCGGTATCTGGAACGAGGCCAAGATCCGGTAGGGGATGGACGCAAAGGTCAAGTCGGCGAGCTCGGTGGTCAGCCCGCTGTTCAGTGCCCGCTCGGAGTACAGGTCACCGAGACCGAGGTCCATCAACGTGTCCGAGCGGACGATGTGTGTCGACGACCGCTGGATCATCGTGACGTCCGCGCCGTGCTCCCACAATGCCGCACAGATGTCGTGGGCCGAGTTGTTCGACCCGAGCACGATGCACCTGCGACCGCTGTACGCCGCGCTGTCCTTGTGCGCGCTGGAGTGGTGGAGTTCACCGGCGAACGTCTCGGCGCCCGGGATCTGCGGCACGTGGGGGACACCCGACATCCCCGTCGCCATCACCAGCTGCTTCGGGCGGAGGACGACCTGTTCCTCGGACCCGTCCGGGCGGCGGCGCACGACGTCGACGGTCCATTCGCCGGCGCTCTCGTCGTACGCCGCGTTGGTCACCTCGCTGGAGCCCCAGTAGTTCAGCTCCATGACCGTCGCGTAGGACTCCAGCCAGTCGGCGACCTTGTCCTTGGGTGAGAAGACGGGCCAGTTCTCCGGGAACTTGATGTACGGCAGGTGGTCGTACCAGACCGGATCGTGAAGGCACAGGGACTTGTAGCGCCGGCGCCACGAGTCACCGGGGCGCTCATTCCTCTCGACGATGATCGTCGGCACGCCGAGCTGTCGGAGGCGGGCGCCGAGCGCGATGCCGCCTTGTCCACCGCCGACGATGACGCAGTACGGCTGCTCCTCGTAGCCGAGCGCCGCCTCGAGGGCCTGCTTGCGTTCGAGCCACGTCTGGCGGCCCTTGACGACGCCGTGCTCGATCCCTCTCGGCCGGGAACCGAACTGTGGTTCCTCGTGTCCCTTCAGCTCGACCATCGTCGTGAGCAGTGTCCAGCACTCCGTTCCTGTCAGGCGGACGTGACCGTGACCACGTGCAACCGCCGTGTCGAAGTCGAACCAACCCTCCGTCACGCCTTCGGTCTCGGTGGCCTCACCGGCGAGTGCGAACCCTGTCGGGCGCACGTCGTCGAGCTGGGCCCGCAGCATCTCGGTGATCTCCGCACGCCCCTCCAGCGTGGTGATGTTCCAGGTGAACGACACCAGATCGCGCCAATAGGCCTCGTCGGCGAACATCCCAGCCGCGGCGTCCACGTCGCCGCGCTCCAACGCTGCACCAAACGCGCTCAGCCAGCCCGACACTGCTTCAGTCGCTGTGTTCATCCCAACCCCCTCGGCGAAGAGTTGATGGTCTAGTCCACAGCCAACCGCGCGCCGACCGAACGAACGCCGACGTTGCCCGCCGACGCTGACATTCCCGGTAGGCGATGCCCCGTCGCGCGACGATGCCATCGGCGGATCACTGCACGGTGGATTCCGAGAGCCGAGGAGCGAGGGATGTTGGTTGGGGTAATCGTCGAGATCAGTGGGGCCGGTTTCTTCCTGTACGGGATCCCGTTCGCCATCATCGTCGGCTGGCTGAGCGGACGCATGTTGGGCGTCCGTCGTGGCTGGGTGAGAGCGTTCATCTCGGGCTTCATCGGCTGGGTCGTCGGCGTGATCATCGCCGCGCTGATCCTCGATCGAGACGTTCGCACCACCGCCGACCTGCGTGAGGTCTTCTTCCTGGCCGTGTTCTTCGGCGCGCTCGTGTCGATGTTCGTCAGCCTCGTCTTCGACATCATCCTGCGCCCGAGGGAGCAGAGATCGCGGCGGCGGTTCGGTCCGTTCCTCCACCCGATCGCGACGCTGAAGCGCAAGTTCGCTCCGCTCGGGCGGTCCCGCCAGATCGTCGGTTACGCCCGTCGTCGGGGACTGACGAACCTGCGCAGCATGTCCCCGGCGAGGATGGGCACACCGGACTTCGCCCGGCGTCTGCGCCTGATGCTCGAGGACTGCGGAGGCATGTTCGTGAAGTTCGGCCAGATCGCGTCGACCCGCACGGATCTGCTTCCCGAGGTGCTGACCACCGAGTTGGCCGAGCTGCAATCCTCCGTCCGTCCGGTCTCCGGAGACGAGGTGCGTGTCATGGTCGAGAGCGAGCTCCGCGCCACCATCGAGGAGGAGTTCGCGTCGTTCGACTTCGAGCCCCTGGCCGCGGCGTCGATCGGGCAGACCCACCGAGCCGTCCTGAAGAGCGGCGAACGCGTCGTCGTCAAGGTTCAGCGACCTGGCATCGAGGAGATCGTGCATCGCGACGCGGCTGTGCTGCGCCTGATCGCCGGACAGATCGAACGACGGGTCGAGGGTGCCCGGCAGATCGGCGTGAAGCGACTCGCCGACGAGCTCATCTCGTCACTGGTCAAGGAGCTCAACTACACGACCGAAGCGGTCAGCGCCGCCGCCTTCCTGGAGAACCTGGCGAACGAGGATGGCATCACCGCTCCGGTCGTCTACCAGGCGCTCTCCACGCGCCGGGTGCTCGTGATGGAAGAGATCGACGGGAAGACCGTCGCGGACACCGAGGCGATCGCGGCCTCTCCGGTCCCTGCGAGGGTCCTGGCCTCCCGCCTGCTGCGCTCGTTCCTCGAGCAGGTCTTGCGCGACGGGCTCTACCACGGCGACCCGCACCCGGGGAACATCTTCGTGGACCGCCAGGGCACGCTGTGGTTCCTCGACTTCGGCGCCGTCGGCCGGCTCGACCCGGGGATCCTCGAGGCAATGCAAGAGATGGCCATCGGGTTCCAGCTCCGCGACCCCGTCGTCCTTGCTCGCGCAACTCAGCGCATGGCCGGCAGCGACGACACCGGCGACTCCCGCGCGCTCGAGGCAGACATCGGCATGGCGCTGTCGGAGGGACTCGGCAGCGGCGGGTTCGACCCGACCGCGATGACGATGATCCTCGACATCATGGGACGGCACGGCCTGACCGTGCCGTCCACGATGACCATCCTGTCTCGGTCCCTGCTCACGCTGGAGGGAACGCTGCGCACGATCGATTCCTCGTTCGACGTCGCCACTGAGGTGAACGCGGTGCTCCCGGCGCTCGCCGAGCGGAAGAGCGAGGCGATGCAGCAGCAGCTCGAGAAGGAGCTCGTGCGTGCCCTTCCGGCGCTGCGCACGTTGCCCGGCCACGTCGAGGGGATCGCCGCACAGCTGCGGCGCGGGCGATTGAGCGTGCGGCTCCAGCGCTATGCCGGTGACGATCGTGCGGTCGTCAGCAGATGGATCGACCGCGTGGTCTTCGCCGCGATTGGAACGATCGGCTTGCTCAGCTCGTCGGCGCTGCTGATCGCCTCCGGTTTGGTCGACTCAGATCAGGAGGGGATTCAGCAGACACTGCAGGTCCTCGGGTTGTTCGGGGTCGCCGTCACCTCGGTCATGCAGATGCGCGTCGTCGCCCAGCTGCTGCGGAGTGAAGAAGGCGGAACGAGAACGGAACGGGTGTAACCGCACGTCCGCTACAAGGCATGGAGCGGTGTCCGGTGGTCGTACCGGAGGCCATGGCGCTCGCATGGCTCACCGGCGGCGCGGGGGCACAGCATGAAGTGGGCCGTAACGGCTGCGCGGTAGAGGCGGTAGGGCGCCGGTGATCGCAGGTCCGCGGCACGGAACGCTCGTCCGCCGCGACCGACGAAACCCGGGAACGCAGCGAGCGTGTGCTCGAGGTCGGCCGGCGGCACCTCGAACGCGGTGCCGTCCATGTACACGGCGGTCTCATCCCCCGCGCCCACCGCGGCTCGCGAATCGAACACCACGATGCTGAGCTGCGGGCGTTCGGCGAGGTTGCACGAATGGGTGACGTCCGGCGACGAGACCCAGTAGAAGTCGCGATACCCGTCGAGGTCGTAGAACACCGGCGACACCCACGGGCGCCCACTCCGGTCAGCCGTTCCGAGGACCATGTAGCGGTTCTCGTCGAGAACTCGCCGGGCCAGCGACGCAAGCTCGTGGTCGGCTCGAGGCTCCACGCGGTGATTCTCCCAGGGCAACGGGTGGGAGGCTGGCGGGCGTGATGCTGGAGCTCGGGGCGGCGAGCCGCGCCAAGGGTCCGGTGAACGAGGATGCGTACCTGGTCGATGCGCCGCGCCGGCTGTTCGTGGTGTTCGATGGGCTCGGCGGAAGCAGGCAGGGCGTGTTCGCCGCCAAGCTCGCCGCTGGGGCGATCCACGCCGCCTACGAGCGTCACGGCCCATTCGACGACATCGAGTCCGAGACGGCGTTCCTCACAATGGCCGTCCAGGGTGCGGGCGCACTTCTGTCGGCGACGCTCGAGGACGGATTGACGACGGCATCGGTGGTCAAGCTCTGCGTCCGACCTGACGGAGGCGCCACGGCCTTGATCTGCAACATCGGCGACAGCCGCGTCTACCGGCTGAGGGCGTCGGGTGAGCTCCGGCAGTGCACGCTCGACGACTCGATGTTCGGCACCGACTGGGACCTCCAGCTCCGCCTCGGTGAGGTCGTCGTCCCGACCGACTTGCTCGAGTCCGTCTATCTCCAGCAGCGCCATGTGATCGACCGTGTGCTCGGTGAAGGTCTCCACGCGCCGAACCTGTGGAACGTCGTGCTGGACGATGACGACGTGCTGCTCGCAGTGACCGACGGCGTGACGGACAACCTCACGTTCTCGGAGTTGGCCGAGATGACGCGGGCGAGTCGCGACAACTCAGCTCGGGCGGCGCGGGCGTTGGTCGACGCGGCGTTCGCCCGCAGTCATCAGGCCAGTCACGCTCGAGCCAAGATCGATGACATGACCGCGGTGGTCGCCCGCGTTCGATCCGACGCAGCGTGAGCCGTGGACTCAGTCCAGGGAGTGGCGACCGTCGGCCCGCTCCGCCTCGCGCAGTCGGCGGGCGAGCGCGGCGAGCAGCTTCTGAGCCAGCGCCGGCACCTCGTTGAGCACCGCCGCGAAGCTCTCGTCGTGGAGCACGTAGACCCGGCAGTCGCTGATGGCGCGGACCGTCGCTGACCGTGGCCCCCGATCGAGCACGGCCAGCTCACCGAAGTGGTCACCCTTGCTGAGCTTGGCGACGGTCTCACCGTCGCGTTCCACGGTCGCCTCACCGGCGGCGAGCAGGTAGAAGTCGCGTCCGATCTCACCCTCGGTGCAGATGACGTCTCCGGCGGGGACCTCCGCGGGATTCATCACCAGTGCGACGCGGTCCAGCTCGGAGGGCAAGAGCCCGCCGAACAACGGCACGTCTCGCATGAACTGCTGGAGCTCCGTCCTCTTCGCCACGAGCCGAAACTAGTGGCGGGTCGTCGTTCAGAGCCGGATGGCCCGGTTCGGCAGGCGGCGCTCCAGCGCCTGGCCGGCCGCATCAGACTTCTACCTCGCACGATGTGATGGGCGCCCTCACGCCTCCTGGTCAACGGTCGCCACCTCGGCGATGAGGACGAAGGAGCGGACAATGCCCATGAAGACGTGCAACGGCGCGGAGCTCTACTACGAGCTGTCGGGCGAGGGCGCACCGCTCGTGCTCGTGCACGGGGGCTGGATCGACGCCATGACCTGGGAGCTCGTCGCCCCGGCGTTCGCGGAGCACTATCAGGTGCTGGCGTACGACCGGCGGGGCCACTCGAGGAGCCGGCGGCCAAACGCTGGGTCCCGCCGCCACGACGAGGACGACCTGATCGCCCTCCTGGAGGCGCTCGACCTCGCACCTGCCCACCTCGTCGGCAACTCGTTCGGCGCGGCGATCGTGCTCGCCGTCGCCGGGCGGCGGCCCGACCTCGTGCGCAGCGTCGTCGCCCATGAGCCTCCGCTGGTCGGCGTCGCAACCGCCGGCAGCCAGCTGGCGGCACTGACCGACCCGGTCCTGGCGACGCTGCGTGAACTCGTCGACCTCGTCCGGATCGGCGAGCGCGAGCACGCCGCGCAGCGCTTCGTCGAAGAAATCGCCCTGGGCCCCGGCTCCTGGCCCATCCTCACCGAGGAGATCCGTCAGACCATGGTCACGAACGCCGCCACCCTGATTCCCCAGTTCGACGACCCGGATTGGGCGGTCGTGCCAGCGCCGACGGTCGTGCCGACGCTGCTCACCGACGGTGAGCTCAGCCCAGCGTGGCTGCCGGCGATCACTCGCGAGCTGGCCGCGACGACCTACCGCCACACCGCTCGCCACACGTTCGCGGGCGCAGGACACGTTCCGCACCTGACCCACGCCGCTGAGCACGCGGAGGTCGCGATGACGTTTGCCGCCACGGCTTCGCTCGTCACGGTGGACCTCTGAGTGCATCCAGGGAGTGGCACAGCGCCTCCCACGCCACCTGGGTGTCGGCGGTGTCCTGGTGCGGTGCGCGGAACATCGCCACGAAGAGCGAGATGTCGGTCAGGTTCCAGCGCAAGCGGTACAGCTCGAGGACGTCGACTCGCAGCATCTCACCCGTGGAGTCCTCGTACCGCGCGAGGCAGGCGGGTTCACCGGCGAACCACCAGAGGTCACGCTCGGGCGGGGCGATCAACGCGGTGTCCCAGTCGATGAGGACCATGCCGATGGTCGTCTCGATCGTGTTGGCGGCATGTGGCTCACCATGCGTGAGCACCATCCGCTCGGGCTGCGCGGCGGCACTCGCCGCGAGGTGGTCGTACCGGTCGAGGCGACCCTCGATGAGGTCGACGTGGCGGCCGAGGACGTCGCGAGCCGGTTCTCCGTACGGCCCGGCGACCCACGCCGCTCGATCGAGGAGAGCAGTCTGCAGCTCGGTCCGTGAGGGGATGACGAAGTCGTCACGCCGGGCGAGGTCGATCGCCGGTTCCGACCGCCCGTGCAACGTCGCCAAGAGGTCGACCACGGCACGACGCTCGGGGGCCGTCTCGACGTCGCCCCAGTGGCGCGTGCGTCCCTCGACGAACGGGTAGACGGCGACGGCCCATCGGTCATGCGCAACGTGCACGACCTCGCCGTCGATCGTCGGGACGGGTGCGATCACGAACTCCAGCCCGGCGTCGCGGAACGCCCGGGCGCTGCCGAGTGCCGCCGTCAGGCGGCTGGCCACGGCACTCCGCGAGTCGCCGAACTGGCTGCGTCCGGCAACCAGGTCGTCGACGGTGACGAACCATCGCCCCTCGGCCCAGGCGTGCCAGTGGTAGCTGCCGAACCCGACGGGTGCGTACTCGATGCGACGGATCGATCCCACGCTGGCGTCCCACGCCGCACCGACGATCGCCGCGACGCCGTCGTCGGTGAGGTCAGCCGGCCGCGTGAACACCGCCTGACCGTACGGTGACAACCGCACCGACCAGGGTGCCGAAGGCGACGTGGTCGGCCAGCTGTGGCAGGCGGGGGAGCGCGGCGATCGCGGGGAACTGCCGGTCAGCGATGGCGAGGTCGACGACACCGATCACCGCGCCGGCGACGGCCCCCCATGCGGCGGTGGCCCTCCGCGGCAGCACCACGAGGAGCACGCTCGTCCAGCCGATCGTCACGACTGTGTGGGCGACGACGCCACGCACGACGCCCGGCCGCCCGAGCAGCTCGCCGGCCGACGCCACCGTGGCGCGCAACGGTCGCCGGGTGACCAAGGCGTGAAGCGTCGACGGCGCGCCGCTGAGGAGCCCAGCGACCAGCGCGGCGGGTACCAGATCGCTGCGTCGCGCCATCGACCCGACGAACGGCTACGGCTCGGCGATGCTCTCGTCGGCGACACCCTCGTCGGCGACATCGTCCTCGGAGAGGATGCGCTGAGCGTCTTGCGCATCCGCCGCCGGCACCTCGACGAGCACACCGGGCTCGCCCTCCGTGAGGACGACTCCACCTTCGACCTGGTCGATGAGCGCGGCCTCGATGCCGAACGCTCGCAGCTTCGCCTGCGCGACCTCCGCCTCACCCGTTGTGGCATACGACGCAACAGCGACGGGCTCGCGGTGGTCCTCGGCATCGGCAGGCATCGAGCGGCAGTGTAAGGCCGAGCGGGCGTCGCCAAAGGTCCGACCGGTACGGTCTGGGGCGTGCCGCGGGTGAGACGGATTCACTACGCGTGGGTCGTCTTCGCGGCCTCTTTTGTGACGCTGCTCGGCGCGGCGGGCTTCCGATCGACGCCGGGCATCCTGATCGACCCGCTGCGCGACGAGTTCGGCTGGGACCGGGCGACGGTCGGCACGGCCGTCAGCATCAACCTCCTCCTGTTCGGCTTCATCGGTCCCTTCGCCGCAGCGCTGCAGGCTCGCTACGGCCTGCGCAAGGTGACGGTCATCGCCCTGATCGTCATCGCGCTCGGCGCGCTCGGCACGACCCGCATGACCGAGCCGTGGCAGCTGTTCCTGCTCTGGGGTGTCGTCGTCGGCGTCGGGTCAGGCTGCATGGCCACGGTCTTCGCGTCGACGGTGGCGAGCCGGTGGTTCGTCGCTCGGCGCGGCCTCGTCACCGGCGCCCTCACGGCTGCCACGGCAAGCGGCCAGCTCGTGTTCCTACCGGTCCTCTCCCGGCTCGCGGAGGGTGTCGGGTGGCGATGGGTCGGCGTGACGATCGCCATCAGTGCCCTCGCCGTCGTTCCGGTGGTCCTGCTGTTCCTGCGTGACCGGCCGGCCGACGTCGGCCTCCTCCCGTACGGCGCAACCGAGGCCGAGGTGCCGGCCGAGGCCGAGCGCAGCATCCGACCGGTCTCGGCGGCCTTCAGTGCGCTCGGCGACGCCTGGCACAGCGGGACGTTCTGGTTGCTGTTCGGGAGCTTCTTCATCTGCGGGCTCTCGACCAACGGGTTGATCCAGACCCACTTCGTATCGGCGGCCCACGACCATCACATCGAAGCGGCGACCGCCGCCGGGTTCCTGGCGTTGATCGGCATCTTCGACGTGATCGGCACCGTTGGCTCCGGATGGCTGACCGACCGCACTGACCCGCGCCGTCTCCTGATCGTGTACTACCTGCTGCGTGGCCTCAGCCTGATGGTCATCGACCCGGCTCTGGCCTCCGGCGGAGCCGGGCTCTTCGGCTTCATGGTGTTCTACGGGCTGGACTGGGTGGCCACGGTGCCACCGACCGTGGCGCTGTGCATCGGACAGTTCGGCTCGCTGCGCGGGCCGCTCGTCTACGGATGGGTGTTCGCCGGGCACCAGATGGGTGCCGCAGTTGCGGCGTGGGGTGCTGGCCACCTCCGTGACGTGACGGGCTCGTACCGCCCGGCGTTCGTCGCCGCCGGCATCTGCTGCCTGGTCGCGGCTGCCGGCGTCACGCGGATCCGCGGCAGGTCCACCCCGACGATCTCACTCGAACCGGAAGCGGTGCCATCGGTACCCTGACTCCGGGCAAGGGAGGTCCGATGAGGGTCTGGATCGACCAGGACTGCTGCACCGGCGCTGGGCTGTGCGTCGATCACTGCCCCGAGTTGTTCGTCGTGCTCGAGGACGGCATCGGATACGTCCACGACGGCCTCGAGATCGTGACCGACGCGGCGCATGCGAGCGTCTCGGTCCCTCGTCGGTACGAGCAGGCTGCTCTCGACGCCGTGGAGCGATGTCCCGGCGAATGCATCTACCTCGAGCCTGACGTGCCGGTGACTGCCGCCGAGTCGACCGACGACATCGTCGACGCCGAGACGGTCGAACGCTGAGCCGTGCGCGCCAATCGGCTCCAGGAGTTGTTGAAGCGCGACGAACTCGCGCTGACGGCGTGGGTCTCGACCGGCAATGCGTTCGTGGCCGAGCTGCTCGGCCACAGCGGCTACGACGCGGTGACCGTCGACCTGCAGCACGGCATGTTCGGGCTGGACGCGGCGATCGCCTGCCTGCAGGCGGTGTCGGCGACGCCGGCGGTGCCGTTGGCGCGGTGCCGATCGAACGACCTCGCCGAGATCGGGCACCTCCTCGACGCAGGCGCGTACGGCATCATCTGCCCGTCGATCGACACGCCGGACGATGCCGCCCGCTTCGTCGCGGCCTGCCGCTATCCGCCTCGCGGACGACGCAGCTATGGCCCGACACGAGCCGTCCTCTACGGGGGACCGGACTACGTCGCTGGCGCCGACGACACCGTGTTGGCGCTGGGGATGATCGAGTCGGCATCGGCGCTCGAGCACCTCGACGCGATTCTCGCCGTTGACGGCCTCGACGCTGTGTATGTCGGACCGAGTGACCTCGCCGTGTCAAACGGGTGGGAGGTGCCCGGCGTCGGCCCGCTCGACAGCGAGCTCGCCGATGCGCTCGTGCACATCGTCACCCGAGCGGGCGCGGCCGGCGTACCGGCCGGGATCTTCGCCCAGAACCTGGATCATGCGGTGCAGTGCGCGTCGTGGGGCTACCGGCTGATCACGCCGGGCAGCGACGTGGGCTTGCTGCGCGCCGCAGCCGCCGAGCGCATTGCCACGCTGCGGCGGGGGAGCGCGAGCGGCAACGACGACCGGGAAGTGTGACCTGAGCGAGCCGATTTCCGCACGCTCAGCTCACAGTTTCGCCGCCGGGCACCCCCTGGTCGAATCGTTCCACGGTCCACCCGAAGGGGGGACATCCGTACCATTGACCGACAGCCGTCACGCCCGCCACGATGGGGGTCTCATCGACTTTGGGGGTAACGGTATGGGTCGTCGTCTCGCGGTTGCGTTCGCCGGATCGTTGGTGCTCGCCGGTCTGTCGTGGTCGACGGGTCGCGCCGAGGCACCACCCGGGGGCGGCGGAGACGACGGCGGTCTGAGCGTCTACACCGGAGTCGTCGACAGCGCAGCCCTGTCGAGGATCAACGGGTTCGGTGTCGATCGACACGAGCTCGAGATCGCCCCCGTCGAAGGTGCTGAAGGGCAGTTCTCCGTCGAGGTGATCCTGTCCGACGGCCAGGCGGCTGAGCTCGCCGCCAGCGGCGCCGACCTGACGGCCAAGGACGCTTCCAGCCGGATCGCCATCCAGCAAGAAGGCGTGTTCCGGCGCTACAGCGGCGAAGGCGGCATCCAGGAGGAGCTGATCGCGCAAGCCGCCGCATACCCAGCGATCGCCGAGTCGCGCACCATCGGGCAGACGACGAACGGCCAGGACATCACGGCCGTGCGCGTGACCAGGAACCCAGGCCGCACGCGGTTGGGTCGCCGGCCGACGACGGTGTACGTCGCCGCCCAGCACGCCAGGGAGTGGATCACCCCGGAGATGGTCCGCCGGCTCCTGGACTACTACCTGACCGGCTACGGCAGCGACCCCCAGATCACGTCCATCATCGACAACAACGAGCTGTGGTTCATCCCCGTCGCCAACCCCGACGGGTACGACTACACCCACGACGCCGAACGGCTGTGGCGCAAGAACCTGCGCGACAACAACGGCGACGGCCAGATCACCGCTGGCGACGGTGTCGACCTCAACCGCAACTTCCCGACACGCTGGGGCTACGACAACGAGGGCTCCTCACCGAACTTCGGCAGCGAGACCTACCGCGGCCCTGGCCCGATGTCCGAGCCAGAGGACCAGGCGCTCGACGCCCTGTTCGCCCGAGATCACGCCCGAGTTCTTCATCAACTACCACTCGGCTGCCGAGCTGCTGCTGTACGGCCTCGGTTGGCAGGTCTCCACGCCGTCACCCGACGACGTGCTCTACGAGGCGATGGCCGGCAACGACGTCATCGGCTCGGCGATCCCCGGCTACGACCCGGACATCTCCGCCGAGCTGTACACGACGAACGGCGACACCGACTCCCACATGCAGGAGGCGTACGGCACGCTCGGGTTCACGCCGGAGATGTCGACGTGCGAGATCGGCGTCGGCGAAGTACGACGACGACGAGTTCGAGCCCGAGGACTGCGAGAGCGGCTTCAACTTCCCCGACGACGAGCGCCTGATCCAGGAGGAGTTCGAGAACAACATCCCGTTCGCCCTCGCCGTCGCCGAGTCGGCGGCCGACCCCGACGACCCGGTGTCCGTCCTCGGCATCGACACCCCGAACTTCGTCGTCGACTCGTTCGACATCTCCTATGGCGACCCGCAGACCGTCGCCGTCACGGCGAAGCAGGACCTCGCCGGAATGCGCATGAACTACCGCATCAACGGCGGCCGCACTCGCAACGCATCAGCGCACGAGTGGGACGGCGGTGAGCGATACGGCTTCGAGAACACCGACTACTACGGCGAGTTCCGCGGTGAGGTGCGCGGCGCCGCGGCTGGCGACGAGGTCGAGGTCTGGTTCACCGCGGTGGCGAGGGATCCGGACGAGCGCGGCCAAGTCGAGAGCGAGCACTTCACGTACACCGTCGCCAGTGACAGCGGCAGCCCCGTCCTGATCATCGCCAACGAGGACTACACGGGCGTCAACCCGACGCGCGACGCCGACCGGCGGCGCCGCCGAAGTACCTCGACGAGCACATCGCGGCGCTCGAGGCCAACGGGATCACGCCGGACGTGTGGGACGTCGACGCCCAGCGCACGGCGGCCAATCCGCACGGCACCCACACGACCTCGGCATCCTCAGCCACTACTCCGCCGTGCTGTGGTACCTCGGCGACAACCGGCTGACCCAGGACCCAGAGGACCTCATCACCGAGTTGCCGTGCCTTCGGGCTCAACCTGCCCGACAGCTCGGTCGCCGAGCGCCAGCAGTACCTGACGCTGGCGGTCCGCGACCACCTCAACGCCGGAGGCAAGCTCCTCTATGCCGGTGAGACGACGGCGTACGACGGGCTCTGTCGACGACCTGGTCGGCGGGGTCATCGGTGGCATCTACTACGGCCTCGACGACTTCCCCGAGCAGCAGTGCGTCGTCGACTCGCGACCCGTTCAGCGACTGCCTGCTGCTCGCCGACGACTTCTCCCAGTACTACCTGGGCGCGTTCGACCGCGAGCGCGCATCGACGGTGCCGCAGGTGTCGTCGGCACTGCCGGTCCGATGGCCGGCGACGAGGCGGCGTTCGGCGGGCCGGCCACGGTCGACAACCCGATCGACGAGGTCGGCGCGTTCACGGTGACGAGCGACCTGCTGCCACCTGACGAGTTCCCGCAGTTCGCCTCGTTCGGCGGCGATCGACTACGTCGAGGTCGTGGGCAACCCCGTCGCCGTCGAGGGCGAGTTCGCCGCCGTCGCCAACCACGCCGACGAGAGCTACATGCGCCTCGGGCGGACGTTCGACCTGAGCGGCATCACCGCCGCAGAGGCTCCCACGTTGGAGGCGCAGCTGCTGTGGTCGACCGAGGAGGGCTACGACCACGTCATCGTCGAGGCGCACGTGGTCGGAGACGACAACTGGACGACGCTGCCCGACCTCAACGGCAACACCAGCACCGCCGTTCCCGCCGAATGCGAGGCGGGCTTCCTCATCGACCTGCACCCCAACCTCGAGCGAGTACCTGACGCCGGGCGACCCGTGCGTCGCCGGCGTTCCCCGGATCGTGGAACTCCTTCACGGGTGAGTCCGACGGCTGGCAGCCGGTGGCCTTCGACCTGTCGGCCTACGCCGGGCGAGCAGGTCGAGATCGTCGTCAGCTACGTCACCGATCCGAACACCGGCGAGGCCGGCGCGGCCTTCGACGACGTCCGGCTGACGACGACCGGTGGTGTCGTCGAGGCCGAGGGCTTCGAGGAGGACCTCGGCGCCTGGCAGGTGCTCGGGCCGCCCGAAGGCTCCGGCCGCAACCCGCTCGATTGGGAGCGGGCCCACGAGCTCGGCCCGATCACGGCCGCTGTCGCCACGGAGGACACACTGCTCCTCGGCTTCGGCATCGAGCAGTTGGAGAGCCCGGAAGCCGCGAGCCGAGCTCGTGGCCGACGCGCTCGAACTGGTCGGCGCGTCGGCACCGTGACCTAGACGTCGGCCGCCCGGACTTCGCGCCGGGCGGCCGACGGCTCGAGGAACGTCAGCGCCCGCTCGGCCTCGGTCTGGATCTCGTCGACCGCGGCCCGAGCCAGCGGGCGGTGGCGAACGGTGAGGACCGTCGCCTCCTTCGACCGCGCGAGTGACCACACGCCGGCGAGGAAGCCGTCGTGGAGGATCGATCCGTGGATCGGTGGGTCGGCCACGATCGGCGTGTCGGGCCAGTAGCGGCTGCGGTCGGCATGTGACAGCACGGCGTTGTCGTACTCGGGCAGCAGACGCGCCGGTGCCGGCGTCTCGGGATCGGGCAACGGAGCGTCCGGCACGTCGAAGAGCTCGCGTCCCTGCTCGTCGCGAAACGTGCGCAGCTGCGGTCGCAGCCGCTCGAGCACCTCGCGGAATCCCGTCAGACGCGACCACGCTGCGACGTCGGCCGGTGTCGCTGGTCCGAAGGCGGCGAGGTAGCGGACCACGACCTCGTCGATGGACGGGTTGGCGACGAGTGGCCGACCGAGCCACGCCTCGGCGGTGGTCGTGACGACCTGGGACGTCTTGCCCCACACGCCTCGCGGCGGGACCTGGACGAGGGCGAGCTTGTTGCGGCAGGCGAGGCCCATGGCCGCCGGATCGACATCCGGGAAGCGCTCGGCGAGCGCTGCTCGCAGCTGCCCACCCGAGCGCGGTCGTTCGGCGAGGAGCTGCGCGCCGTAGGCCAGCACCGGCGCCAGGTCGACGCCGCGCAGTGCCGGCGCCACATCGCGATGGCGGGCGAGCTCGCCGTCGAGCACCGGTTGGCACAGCGGGCGCAACAGCAGTGCGTCGTCGGCGGTCAGGAGGTGGACGGTGGCCCGCATCGCCACGATGCGGACTGCGGCGCGCCCTTCGAGCGCCGCGCCCAGCTCCTCGGGACGGAAGTCGCGCAGCCGCGACCACAGGCCGAGGTAGGGGTTGAGCGGCACCTGCGCCTGCATGCCGACGAGATGGGTGATCGCTGCCAAGGGATCGAGATCGGCTCGATCGAGCAGCAGCTGGCGAGCCATCGTCGCCCGGTTGAGGGCACGCCGGTCGAGGGTCGTCACGGGGCGTCATCATGGCCGCCGAAAGCGGTCATCATCCTGGCCCGCACGAGATTCGAAAACCCGAGTCGCCCGTCCGCACGTAGAAGCCGTCGGGGACACGCAGGAGGAGGACGACCAATGGGTGTTCGAAGACTTGCACGCATCGCTGCTTGCGCGCTGCTGGCCGGTGCGCTCTCTGCCGCAGTGGCGGTCCCGGCCGCGGCCGGAGCCGTGACGGGCAGGCCGCGGCCGACGGTCGACCGCACGCCGCCGAGCCAGCCGACGAACCTGCGCGTCGTCGCGGTCACCCAGACCAGCGTGACGCTTGCGTGGAACCCGTCCACCGACAACGTGGGCGTCACGACGTACTCCCTGTGGGGCGAGGGCCTGTCCGGCGTCGTCTCGGCGACCCATCCGAACACCACCGCGACGTGGACGTACCTGCTGCGGCCCGGACAGACCGTGACGTTCCGGGTGACGGCCTTCGACGCCCGGTACAACGCCTCGGTGGCGAGTGCTCCCGTCACGGTCACCACGCTGGCGGACACGACCGCGCCGTCGACACCGAGCGGCCTCAGCGTGGTCGGCGCCACCGCTTCCACGGTCGAGTTGAGGTGGAACAGCGGCATCGACACGTTCCAGCCGGTGCGGCACGAGATCCTCGTCAACGGCGTGCCGACCGGCGACGCCGTTTCCAACGTGCCGGCGGGGACGATCCCTCGACCGGCTGTCCAGGGGGCGACGGTCCGGCAGCTCGACCCAGGGGGGACGTACCAGTTCAGCGTCAGGGCGATCGACCCGTCCGGCAACGTGTCGCAGCTGAGCAACGTCGTCGCTGCGACGACGCAGGCCAGCACGGACGCGGTCGCGCCGACCACCCCAACACTGCTCAGCGCGTCCGATGGCGGCAACGGCTCGTGCCCTGAAGAGCTGTGGTTGCGCTGGTCGGCCTCGACCGACAACGCCGGTGCGTCCGGCATCGACTACGAGGTCCGGGTCAACGGCGTGATCAACGAGGTCGTCCCGGTGGGCACGCAGACCATCACGTACACCGAGGTGCTCGGGCCGAACACGATCACCATCGTCGCCGTGGACAAGGCCGGCAATGCCTCCGCACCGAGCAACGCCATGACCGTGGTGACGAACTGGGCTCCAGGCGGTTGCGGTCTGCCGTAGCTCGTTGGTCCAGGGACCGATGAGTCTGCGGCTCGGCGACGGTCTGCACCTGTGAGCGGACCGCGGTCCGCACTCGTCGAGAGGAGCAGGTGCATGTCACAGACCGCAACGCAGGAGGCCGGCCAGCCCGTCGCCGTGCCGCCGATCGTCGACCAGAAGACGTGGGACGCCGCGCTCGCCGACTTGCGCGCTCGGGAGAAGGCGGCGACTCGAGAGCTCGATGCCATCGCCGCCGACCGCCGGCGTCTGCCGATGGTGGAACTGCCGGACTACACCCTCGAAGGCGCCGACGGACCCGTTCGGCTCGTGGACGTCTTCGAAGGCAAGCACCAGCTGATCGTCTACAACCACATGTGGTTCCCTGGCGAGGAGTGGCAGTGCCCGGGATGTACCGGCTTCACCAGCCAGTTCACTCGGCTCGAGTTCCTCGACAACCACGACGCCCGCTTCGTGATCGTCACCCAGGGCCCGATCGAGGACGCACTCGCCTACAAGGCGCGGGTGGGGAACAAGATGACGTGGTACTCGACGGTGAACAGCTCGTTCGGTGCCGACATGGGTGCGCCGCCAGGCGGCGGCTACCAGGTCAACGTCTTCCTGCGCGTCGGCGAGAAGGTGTACCGGACCTACAACACCCAGGGCCGCGGTACCGAGCAGCTCGGTCACAGCTTCGCCCTGATCGATCTGCTGCCGTACGGGCGCCAGGAGGAGTGGCAGGACTCACCCGAGGGGTGGCCTCAGTCACCGACGTACAGCAGGTGGGCGTCGTCGGAAGAGTTCGCCCGCTACGCCGACTGACGGGGCTCAGCTGGCGCGCCAGCTGATCACCGGCGGCTTCACGCGAGCGCAGCGCGGCGCGCCGCACTCGTCGGTGAGGGAGAGCGAGGCGACCAGCACGCCCTCGTCCCGCACG
Source organism: uncultured Acidimicrobiia bacterium (assembly GCA_963774125.1). Classification (GTDB taxonomy): domain Bacteria; phylum Actinomycetota; class Acidimicrobiia; order Acidimicrobiales; family Ilumatobacteraceae; genus JALZMG01. The sequence goes on along the minus strand of CAVZDR010000003.1, from coordinate 726,023 downwards.
GCGTCGGCCAACATCCGGGCCGGGATGTCGCCGACCATCAGCTTGGCCCTGCGGAACATGACGAACGAGCCGTCGGCGCGCACGTTGCCCCACGTGAGGTACAGGAACCGCTCGCCCTTCTTGCCGTGAACAGCCGGGCCGCGCAGATCGACGCTGCCGTCCTCGACCACGGTGCGCACCTCGACGTCCCACCGCGCGTCGTCGGCGTCGCCGCGGACCAGGCCGACGGGCTCTTTGCCGACCTGTACCGCCACGTGCACGTTGTGCAGTGGTTCGCCATCCGAGACGAAGTTGACCCCAGGGAGGTCGTGGCCTTCGATGACGATGCGCACTAGATCTCCTCTGGAGAGGAAGGTGGGTGAGACGCCGAAGCGCAGCGGAGGCGGCGAGCTCGGAAGGTGAGGCGAGCGACTTGCTTGCGAGCCGAGCCCGACATTCAGCCGGTCATGTGCTTGGAGACGTGGTACCAGAAGTCGGCTGAAAGACCGAGCGACTCGACGTCGATGCGCTCGTCGTTGCCGTGGAAGCGGCTGCTGAACTGCTCGAAGGTGACCGTGGGCGAGAACAGCGCGGCTCCGTACGCCACTGCGCCACGATGGCGGTAGAAACGGGCGTCCGTGCCGCCCGTGATCAGCCCGGGCACGAGGTCCGCATCCGGGTAGGCGACCTGTGTGCGCGTGCGCAGCGCCTCCCACAGCGGGTTGTCGATCGGCGAGCGGGTCGCCTCACCCTCCTGCAGCGACGAGATCTCCACTCGTTCGGCGAGCTCGCCGAGCGCCTCGGCGAGGTAGCCGTCGACGACCTCCTTGGTGTCGCCGGGAACGGTTCGGATGTCGACGTCGATGTCGATGACGTCGGGGATCGTGTTGGTCTTCTGCCCGCCATGGATCACGTTCGGCGAGATCGTGGTGTGCGAGCAGGCGTGAGCGACTCGGGCGTAGGGCGTTGGCAGCGACGCGATGGTGTCGTCGATGGTCGCCGGATCCGACAGGCCACGGCGTAGGTCGTCCGGAAGGTCCAACGAGGCCAGCCGGGCGTGCCACAGGTCGTCCAGGTTGGGGTGAGGACGGAACGCGACGAGGCGGCGCACGACCTCGGCGGCGGTGATCGAGCGCGTTGTCGGCGCCGTAGGGCATCGAACCGTGACCGGGCGTGCCGGCGACGCGCAGGCGCCGCCATGCAAGGCCCTTCTCGGCGACGTTCACCGTGACGTGGCGGGCGCCGTCGGAGCTGGTGGACGACCAGCCGCCGGTCTCCGTCAACACGTACTGGGCCCCGACGTCGTCCCAGTGCTTGTCGAGCATGTACTCGGCGCCCCAGTGCCCACCGGCCTCCTCGTCGGCGACGCCGAAGTAGATCAACGTCCCCTTCGGGCGGAAGCCCTCGGTGGCCAGGCGGCGGAACGCGACGGCCATCGACGCCGTGATGTTGAGCATGTCGATGGCTCCGCGCCCCCACACCTCACCGTTGATGACCTCACCACCGAACGGGTCCTCCGACCAACCGTCGGGGTTGACGGGCACCACGTCGGTGTGGCCCATCAGGCACAGCGCCGGCGCCGTCGGATCACTGCCCTCGATCCTGGCGACGATCGAGGTCCGGCTCGGGTGACTCTCGTAGCTGGCGACTTCGAGGCCGGCACCTTCGAGGTAGGTCTGCAAGAGGTCGGCGTTGCGGGTCTCCCCGCCGGAGTCGGGGGAGCCATCGTTGACGCAGGCGTTGCGGATGAGCTGCTGCAACAGCTCCGTGCTCGGACCCGTCAACTCGTCGATCAGCGTCATGCCTCCGACGCTATCGACGCGCCCGGCACCCGTTCTGTCCGTACGAATCGTTCGTTGTGATGCGATCTCTACGGACAGAACGGTTCACGCGGCTGGAGGCGGGGAGCGAGCGTCGTCACCAGGTCGGCGACCTCTTGCGCGCAGGCCGTGAAGGCCTCGACTTCACCACCGCCTGGGTCGACGACCTCCTCCCACGGTGCCAACTCGACGTCCGCCGGACGCAGCGCCGCCACGCGTGCGGCCAGCGGACGCTCGTCGGCGGCGAGGTCGCGCACCAGCCGGCGCAGCGTCACGGTCTTGCTCGCCGCTTCCGGGTGCGTACGTCGCACCCACTCTGCGTGCTCAGGTGCCAGTGCGATCACGACCGTCGCCCGGTCGAGGTCGTCGGCCACGACCTGTCGGCTGCGATGCGGTGGTGTGGGGAGACCGACGGACTCGAATCCGGCGCGCGTGCGCCAGCTCATCGGCAGGCCGTCGATCGACATCGTGCCGGCCGTCAGGACCTCGACGTCGGGTACGTGGGCACGCAGCGCGGCACCCGCGATCACCGAGCGCGTCGCGTTGCCGGTGCACAGCACGAGGATCGTCGCGGTCATGGGTGAGGTCGTCGTTCTACAGTGCGCGGGTGGCGTCGTGGTTCCGAGAAGAGATCATCGAGAGCGACCGGCTGGCTCTCTTCCTCACCTTCCTAGCGTTCATCGTCACGTTTGTCGCCACCCGCCTCATCACGCGCATGATCCGGGCCGGCCGAGGTCCGTTCAAGGACAACGTTTCCGGCAGCGGCATGCACATCCATCACGCCGTGCCTGGGATCATCCTCCTCGTCGTGGGCGCCGTGATGTCGGTCGGCACGGGATCCGTGTCGCCGTTCGCCGAGGTCGCGGCGGTACTCGTCGGCATCGGCACGTCGCTCGTACTGGACGAGTTCGCGCTGATCCTCCACCTCCAGGACGTGTACTGGGCGCAGGAAGGGCGGGTGTCGGTCGAGATGGTGACGTTGGCTATCGGAGCCACGGGTCTTGCGCTCGTCGGTGTCAACCCGTTCGACTTCAGTGGTGATGCCGGCGATTCCGCCAAGATCGTCCTGACCGCGGTCGGCATCACCGGACACCTGGCGCTGGTCCTGGTGTGCGCCTTCAAGGGCAAGTACCCGATGGCGTTGTTCGGGACGTTCATCCCTGGGTTCTCGTGGATCGGCGCGATCCGCCTGGCCCGTCCGACGTCCCGCTGGGCCAAGCGCTTCTACCGCCCGGCCAAGCTCGCAAAGGCGACCGAGCGTGCTGCAAAGCATGACGACCGGTGGGATCCGATCACGGGGCGAATCACCGACCTCGTCGCCGGCAAGCCGTCCGAACCGAACCCGCCACCCGCTCCGCCACCGGTCATGGCGGTCGTGAGCACCGCCGAGCTCGACGCTGACTACGCCGCGGCGTGGGCCGAGTGGACCGCGATCCACGGCGTCGGCCCGGTGTCGTCGGGCTGATGCGCCGGGGTGACGTCGTGTCGATCGACTCCAACGTCATGGCCGCGACCGCGGCGAGCGCCACGAACGAGCGGCGGCCGGCCGTCGTCGTGAGCAACGACGGCGCCAATCGAACGGCGCGCCGGCTCGGGCACGGCGCCGTCACCGTGGTGCCGATCACGGAGCCGAGCGCCCGCACGTATCCGTTCCAGGTCCCGCTGCCCGCTGGGTCGTGCGGCCTGCCGCAGGCGTCCACGGCGCATGCGGAGCAGATCCAGTCCGTGGAGATCGGGCGCGTGGGCGACGTCCTCGGCCACCTTCCGGACGGTCTGCTCGAGCAGGTTGAGGAGGCGATCAAGGTGCACCTTGGACTCGATTCGAGTGTGGTGTCGTGAGCGAACCGGAGCCGACCAGGATCGCCCTCATCCGACACGGCGAGACGAAGTGGAGCCTCCAACGGCGCCACACGGGACGGACGAACATCCCGCTCGACGAGGCAGGTCGCCGCAAGGCCGTCGAGCTGCGTCCGGTCGTCGCCCGCGTACCGGGGATCGAGGATGCCGTCGTCTACGTCAGCCCGCTGCGTCGGGCCCGGGACACCGCCGAGCTGGCCGGCGTCGGGTCCGAAATGCCATCGTCTGCGACGACCTGCTCGAGTGGGACTACGGGATCTACGAGGGCCGCCGGACCAGCGACATCCGCAAGAAGATCCCTGGTTGGTCAGTCTGGACGGATCCCATCATCGGTGGCGAGACGATGCAGCAAGTCGGCGCGCGCGCCGACCGGATGATCGCCCGCGCCCTCGAGCGGCCAGGCCTGACCGTGATGGTCGCGCACGCCCACATCCTGCGGATCCTCGCCGCACGGTGGTGCGGGCTACCCCCCAGCGGCGGACAGATCTTCACACTTCATGCGGCCAGCCTGTCCGTGCTGGGGCATGAACGAGAGGTCCAGGTCATCGAGCACTGGGACCTCGTTCCTGAGCTTTGTTCAGCTCCCTCACCGGACCAGCCGCTACCATCGTGATGGTGACCGCAGACGGCTGCCCCGTCCGCACGACCGCATGACAGCGACCGAGACCACGACCACGGTCGTCGTCCCCGGTACGCACCTCATGGCGTCGCTGGTCGGTCCTCGCGATCAGCACCTGCGTCAGATCGAGGCGGCCTTCCCGGCGACGGACATCCACGTGCGCGGCAACGAGGTCGTCGTGCGCGGCGAGCAGGCCGGTCGCGTCGCCCAGCTGTTCGAGGAGCTGATCGGTCTGCTCCAGCGCGGTCACGAGCTCGACGAGCCGAGCCTGCGGCGCGTCATCGGCATGGTCGACGAGGACGAGCGGCCGAGCGAGATCCTCACGCAGGACGTGCTGCGCGGTGCGCGGGGTCGTCAGATCCGTCCGAAGTCGGCCGGACAGAAGCGGTACATCGACACCATCGCCGAGAACGTGATCACGTTCGGCATCGGGCCTGCCGGTACGGGCAAGTCCTGGCTCGCTGTCGCGATGGCGGTGCGCGCGCTGCAGGCCAAGGAAGTGCAGCGGATCATCCTGACCCGCCCAGCCGTGGAAGCCGGGGAGCGGCTCGGGTTCCTGCCGGGCGACCTGATGGCGAAGATCGACCCGTACCTGCGCCCGCTGTACGACGCGCTGTACGACATGGTGGAGCTCGAGGCGGCGCAACGTCTGCTCGAACGCCAGACCGTGGAAGTGGCCCCGCTGGCGTTCATGCGCGGTCGCACCCTGAACAACAGCTTCATCATCCTCGACGAGGCGCAGAACACGACACCTGAGCAGATGAAGATGTTCCTCACGCGGATCGGGTTCGGCTCGCGCGTCGTCGTGACCGGGGACGTGACCCAGATCGACGTGCCCGACGGCAGGAGTGGGCTGGTCGGTCTCGAGCGCGTGCTCCAAGGCATCGACGGACTGGCCTTCGTTCACCTGACCGCTTCCGATGTCGTGCGCCATCGGATCGTCGCGGACATCGTCGCCGCCTACGAGCGCGACAGCGGCGCGGCCGCAAGGCGAACGCAATGAACGAGCCTCCGAGTCCCACCCTCACCGCGGCGGCCGTCGTCGTGGTGGGTGCGGACGAACAAGACGACGTGCCGCTCGACGTCGCGCGGTGGACCGCGCTCGCCGAGGCCGCGCTGCGCGACGAGGGCCGCGGGGGCGAGCTGACGCTGACGTTCATCGACGGCACCGACATGGCCGAGTTGAACGCCGAGCACCTCGGCCACGAGGGAACCACCGACGTGCTGTCGTTCCCGCTCGACACCGACGATGCCGGTGGACTTCCCGTGCTCCTTGGCGACGTCGTCATCTGCCCGGCCGTCGCAGAAACGCAAGCCATCGGGCACGCCGGCACGCTGGAAGACGAGCTGGCGCTGCTCGTTGTCCACGGCGTGCTGCACGTGCTGGGTCACGACCACGCCACGGATGCCGAGCGAGCGCGCATGCAGGCACGCGAGCGGGAGCTCCTCGAGCGCCACCACTGGCATGGTCCCGCTCCTTCGAGCTTCCGGCAGGACCAGGACTACCAGTGAGTGAGCGAGTCTTCGAGCGAACGAACCATCGTTTCGGTCTTTTCGGTCACTGGTGCCCCGTGCGCTCGAACGAGCCGACCATGTCAGAAGCCTTGATGAGGCACCAGTGAACGGCACCGACATCTTGATCCTGATCGCGATCATCGTGCTGCTCCTGGTGCTCGTCGTCCTGGCGGCCGCGGAGACGGCGCTCAACCGGATCTCGCGCGTCAAGGCCCAGGCCCTCGCCGAGGCGACCGGGACGAAACCCGCGCACGCCCTGTTCCGGCTGGTGAGCCACCCCGAGCGGTTCATCAACCCGCTCCTCGTCACGGTGACGGTGCTGCAGACCGGTCAGGCGTTCCTCACGTCGATCCTCGCCGACCGTCTCTTCGGCACCACCGGCCTCATCTTCGCGTTCGTACTGAACGTGATCGTGTTCTTCGTGCTCGCCGAGTCGATGCCGAAGACGTGGGCCGTGCTGCACCCGGAGCGGGCCGGGCTGGCGACATCGCGGTTCGTGCAAGGGCTCGTGTCGTTCCCGCCGCTGCGCGTCATCAGCCGTGCGCTGATCGGCTTGACGAACGTGCTACTGCCCGGCAAGGGCCTGAAGGAGGGCCCGTTCGTCAGCGAGCAGGAGCTGCTCGGCATCGTTGAGGCGGCCGCCGAGGACGAGGTCATCGAACACGAGGAGCGCGAGCTCATCGAGAGCATCATCGAGTTCGGCGACACCGTCGCTCGCGAGGTGATGGTGCCGCGACCGGACATGGTCATCATGCCCCACGACGCGACAGTTACGGCTGGGCTCGATCTCGCCATCGCGCACGGATACAGCCGTCTGCCACTGCACGGCGACGACGACGAGGACGTCGTCGGCATCGTCTACGCCAAGGACCTCATGCGTGCCGAGCGCGAGGGGCGCGGCGACACGCCTGCCCTGGACCTCGTGCGGCCGGTGCGGTTCATCCCTGAGAACAAGCCGGTGAGCCGCCTGATGCGAGAGATGCAGGCCGGCAAGTACCACCTCGCCATCGTCGCCGACGAGTACGGCGGCATCGTCGGACTGATCACGTTGGAGGACTGCCTCGAGGAGCTGGTCGGCGAGATCGTCGACGAGTACGACATCGAGGCGTTGGCCGTGCAGCGATTGCCCAACGGGGACTACCTCGTCGACGGCGGGGTGCAGGTCGAGGATCTCAACGAGTTGCTCGATGCCGATCTGCCCGACGACGAGTGGGACACGCTCGGCGGCTTCGTGTTCGGAACGCTGGAGCACGTGCCGGAGCCGGGAGAGTCCGTCGAGCATGGGGGCTGGCGCTTCGCCGCCGAGGAGATCGACGGACGTCGGATCCGATTGGTGCGCATCACGCCACTGGCGCCGGACGAGCGAGGCGCGAACGGTGATGCGCGCGGTCGGCGGGCGCGTCAGGAGACAGATCGCGCGATGGGCTGATCTGTCCGTCGCAATCGATCGTTGTGATCCGGTTGCGACGGACAGTTCGGTCGACATGTACCTTCCCCGGCCGTGGAGATCTCACTGGATGGAAAGGTCGCGCTCGTCACGGGGGCGTCGAAGGGGATCGGCAGAGCGATCGCGGCGGGCTTCGCGGCCTCCGGTGCGAAGGTGATGCTGAGCAGCCGCAAGCAGGATCAGCTGGAAGCGGCGGCCGCCGAGATCGACGGCGTAACGGCCGTCTTCGCCGCCAACGCCGGAGACCTCGACGCCGCAGCCGCTTGCGTCGACGCCACGCTCGAGACCTTCGGCGGGCTCGACATCCTCGTCAACAACGCAGCCACGAACCCGTACTTCGGTGCGACGCTCGGGGTCGACCCGGCCCGCTACGACAAGACGTTCCAGGTCAACCTTCGGGCCCCGCTGTTCTGGTCGCAGCTGGCGTGGGAGCGCTCGTTCCGCGAGTCACCGGGGGTGATCCTCAACATCGCCTCGATGGGGGGCGTCCGGGTCGAGTACGGCCTTGGTGTCTACAACGTCACGAAGGCGGCGCTCATCCACCTCACCCGACAGCTGGCTGGAGAGCTCGGTCCGACAAGGGTCGTCGGGATCGCTCCGGGACTGGTGAAGACGGACTTCTCGTCCTACCTCGTCGAGAACTTCGGTGAGGCGCTCGTGACCACGATGCCCACGCAGCGACTCGGTGAGCCGGAGGACATCGCCAACCTGGCCGTCTTCCTTGCCAGCGACAAGGCGAGCTGGATCACCGGCGACACCTACGCCATCGACGGCGGGGCAGGTGTGCGGTTCAGGTAGCGGCGGGCGACCTTGCCGATCGAGGTGCGGGGGATCGCGTCGACGAGGATCAGCCGGCGGGGAGCGCAGTAGGCGGGTAGCTCGGCCTTCACGGCGCCACGCAGTTCGTCGAGGCTCGGTGGGCGGTCTGCCGGGACCACGTACGCGGTGACCGCCTCGCCCCACTCGGGATCGGGGATGCCAGCCACGGCGACGTCGGCGATCGAGGGGAGTCGGCGCAGCACCCGTTCGACGGGGTCCGGCCACACGTTCTCACCGCCGGTGATGATGAGGTCGCCACGGCGCCCGTCGACATGCAGCCGACCGTCGTCGAGCCAGCGCCCGACGTCGCCGGTGGCGAACCACCCGTCACGAAACGGGTCAGTGCCGTCGCGGTACGCCCGCAGCAACATCGGGCCACGCAGCAGGATCTCACCGTCGGCGGCGATCCGCAGCTCGACGCCGTCGAGGGGCGCACCGTCGTAGACGACGCCGCTGCCGGTCTCCGTCATCCCGTACGTCGTGACGACGTTGGGCGGCACGTCGGGCGGCGGCGCGGCGCCGCCGAGCAGGATCACGCGGAAGGCAGCGGGGTCGACGCGGGCCAGCGCGGTCGCGACGAGTGAGACCAGCGTGGCGCCGCTGGCCATGACCGCCGCTGGATCGAAGCCGGGATGGACCGTGAGCGCGGTTCCCGACCGCATGGCCCTGACCACGACGGAGAGTCCGCCGATGTGGGCGAGCGGCAGGCAAGCCAGCCAGTGATCGTCGTGGCGTACGCCGAGGCGGGCATTCGTCGCACGAGCGGACGCGTCGAGGGCGCTGTGGGTCAGGACGACGCCCTTCGAGTCGCCCGTTGATCCGCTCGTCGGCACGACGAGCGCGTCACCGGGCTCGACGTCGCGACCTGCGGGGAGGTCGGTCGCGCCGTCGTCGTCCCAGGATCCGCCCCGGCGCCATGGCGGCCACGAGCGATGCTCTGGCGGGCGGTGGCAGGCGGGGGTCGACGGGAAGCGCGGCGTCGCCGTCGTCCCACACCCGCTGCAGCGCGTCGACGAAGCCGGGACCGCCCGGCAGGTCCAGCGCGACCAGGCGGTTCGTCACCCGGTGACGGGATCGATCGGCGTGAGGATGCCGAGCTGGTCCTCCACGGTCTGGGCCACGTCCAGCACTACGAGGTCACCGAAGCGTGGCCCGGTGAGCTGCGCGCCAACGGGAAGTCCAGCGGCGAGACCGGCCGGCACGACCGCCGCTGGCAGGCCGAGGAGGTTCGCCGGGAGCACCGGCCGCATCAACGACAGGGTGCTGCGGGCTTCGTCGAGTGAGCCGATGTCGGCACCGTGGGCGAATGGCGGCTGCGTCCAGGTCGGTGTCAACAGCGCGTCCCACGTGTCGAAGAAGGCACCCCAGTCGCGGCAGGACGCCATGCCGCTCGGCGAAGAGCAGCGCCCAGGTCGAGATGTCGATCGGCGGGTACTCGATGGCGGCGAAGTCGAGGAAGGCCTTGGAATCGGCGCCCATCACGTCCTCGAGCAGCGGCCGCATGAACCGGACGTCGGGAAGGAGCATCTCGACCCACAGCTCGATGGCCCGCTCGTATGTCGGTGGCACGGCCTCGGCGACGTCATGTCCGGCGTCGGCCAGCGCATCGGCCGCACGACGCACCGCCGCCGCCACCCCGGCATCGGTCGTCCCTCCGGGCGGCTCGGTGCACACCGCGATGCGGAATCGTGCGCCGGGCTCGCTCGTGCGCAGGTTGACGGGCAGGCTCAGCGGGTCGCGTGGGTGCTCTCCGGCGAGGACCTGCAGACCGGCGCGGACATCGGCGACGCGGCGCGCCATGACGCCCTCGACCGCCATCAGCTGGAACATGATCAGCGGGTCTTCCGGTGGCAGGAACGAAGCGTGCGGGACGACGCCCGTCGTCGGCTTGATCGAGGCGATGCCGCAGCAATGGGCCGGGTTGCGCAGCGAGCCGCCGAGGTCGTTGCCCAGGCCCAGCGGTGACATCCCGCTGGCCAGCGAGCTGGCCTCGCCGCCGCTCGATCCGCCGGCGGTCACGTCGGGCCGCCACGGGTTGCGGGTCAAGCCCCGCAGCGTCGAGTCGGTGTGCACACGCAGGCCGAAGTCGGGCATGTTGGTGCGGGCGAACGGGATGGCTCCAGCCGCACGCATCCGTTCCACCACGGGTGCGTCGACCGGGACGACGGCCTCGGCGAAGGCAGGCACACCGTGTGTGGTCGGCCAGCCGGCGACGTCGATGTTCTCCTTGACCGTGATCGGGACGCCGTGCAGCGGCCCGAGCGGCACGCCGTCGGCGACTGCCTGGTCGGCGAAGTCGGCGGCCTTCTCGGCCTCGTCGCCGAGGACCGCAACGATGGCGTTGAGGTCCCCATTGACGGCATCCACACGACCGAGCAGGGCGTGCAGGACCTCCCGGCTCGAGGTCTCGCCGCGCCTGATGCGGTCCGCCAACTCCAACGCACTCAGCTGCCACAGCTCGCTCACGCCGGCGGACGCTAGCGACCGCGGTGGTGCTGCTCGACCGTCGCGATGAGCGATGAGTGGCGATGCGGCGCACATCGCTCATCGCGCCGCCCCGCCCCCGTATCGTCGGCTGGCGTGGCCCAAGTGCAGCGTCCGCAGATGGGGACGGCGCGAGCGTTCGTGCTCGGGGCGCGGCCGCGCACGCTGCCGGCAGCGATCGTTCCCGTCGCGCTCGGTGCCGGCGCGGCGGCGGGCGATGGCGGTGCGGTCTGGTGGCGGCTGCCGCTCGCCCTCGTCGTGAGCCTCGCCCTGCAGGTCGGCGTGAACTACGCCAACGACTACAGCGACGGCGTCCGTGGCACCGACGACGCCCGTGTCGGACCGCTGCGTCTCGTCGCTTCCGGGCTTGTCGCACCCGGTGCGGTCAAGCGCGCCGCGTTCATCGCCTTCGGCATCGCCGCTGTCGCCGGCCTCATCCTCGCTGCGGCGACCACGTGGTGGCTGCTCGCCGTCGGGGCAGCCAGCATCCTGGCGGCCTGGTTCTACACCGGCGGGCCGCGTCCCTACGGGTACGCCGGTCTCGGCGAGCTGTTCGTGTTCGTCTTCTTCGGGTTGGTCGCGACGGTCGGCACGACGTATGTCGTTGATCGAGCGTCTGACGTCGCTCAGCACGGTGATGGGCGCCGGCGCTGGATGCCTGGCCTGCGCCCTGCTGGTGATCAACAACCTGCGCGACCGACCGTCGGACGCGGCCGTCGGCAAGCGGACGCTGGCGGTGCGCATCGGCGACGCGTCGACCCGGGTGCTCTACGTCGGGTTGCTCGTCGCGGCATTCGTCTGCGTTGCGATCGCCGCTCGCTGGCGCCCGTGGGTGCTCCTGGCGTTCGGAGCGGCGCCGCTGGCGGCAGTCGCGGGCCACCTCGTACGCGGGGAGCGGCCGGGCGGGAGCTCATCGCCGTCTTGGGGGCCACGGGTCGCGTGCAACTGACGTACGGCGCGTTCGCCACCCTCGGCCTCGTGCTCAGTCGCTAAGACGAACTCTTCGGGCTCGGCTCGCAACCAAGTTGCTCGCCTCACCTCCCGAGCTCGCCGCCTCCGCTTCGCTTCGGCGCCTCACCCACCTGCCTCATCGCGGGCCTCCAACCACGAGGTCACCACGCGAAGCACCTCTGCCGGTCGCTCGAGGTGGACGGCGTGACCGGCGTCCGGGATGACGGCCAGCGTTGCATTCGGGATGGAGGCCGCCAACTGCTCCGCCAGCGCAACGAACTTGGCGTCCAGCGCACCGGCGATCACGAGCACCGGCATCGACAGCTCGCCGAGCCGATCCCAGACGGCGGGTTCGGCGCCGGTGCCGGCCATCCGCAGGCTCGACACGAGCCCTGCCGCCGTGTTGCGCCGGCGATCTTCGAGGTCCGGCTCGTCGAGCGTGGCGAACAGCGGCTGCGCGACCCAGGACTCGAGGAAGCGGTCGACGCCGTCGCGCTCGATCGTCGCCGCCAACGTCTCGTCGGCGGACTGGCGGTTCGCTCGCTCCGTCTCGTCCGCGATGCCGGCCGTCGTGCTCAGCAGGATGAGCCGGTTGACGAGATCCGGTCGCTCGAGCGCCAGCCTCAGGCACAGCCGCCCGCCCATGGAATAGCCGAGGTAGATCGCCTGTCCGCCCGTCGCTCCGAGCAACGCAGCGCCGTCGCCGATGTCGGCGGTGATGCCGGCCGAATCGCCGTGCCCGGGGGCATCGACGGTGACGACCTCGTACGTGCCGCACAGCTCGTCCGCGAGCGGCCGCCAGGATCGGCCGGTCTGTGTGAACCCGTGGACCAGGACGATCCGTTCGCCGGCACCCCGTCGCTCGATCGCCAGCCGGTCAGCTGGCACGTGCCGCCAGCCGCCGAAGCACCTGCACGAAGACGTCCGGATCCTGTGCGCCTGGGATCGACCAGCGCCCGTCGATCACATACGTCGGAACGGCCGTGATCCCCGCCTCGGCAGCGGTCGCTGCGGCCGCCTGCAGCTCGGCGAGCCCGGTCTCGCTGTCGAGCAACGCCCGCACCTCGTCGCCGTCGAGGCCGACCTCGGTGGCGGCGCGGACGAGCAAGTCGTGGTCGCCGACGTCCTCGCCGTTCGTGAAGTACGCCGTCAGCAGCCGCTCCTTGAGCGCCGCCTGGGCTCCCGGTGCGCCGCCGTCGGCGGCGTAGTCGAGAACTCGGTGGGCATCTCGCGTGTTGGCCCGGCGGGCCCGGTCGAGGCGGAAGTCGAGCCCCTCGGCGGCGGCGATCGAAGTGATGTTCTCGATGATCGCGGCGGCTCGGTCCGGGCCGCCGAACTTGCGGGCGTACACCTCGGCGACGGGCATCGACGTACCCGGCGGCGCGTTCGGGTCGAGTTGGAACGGGCGGAACACCACGTCCACGTCGATGTCGAACGTCGGATCCTCGGCGAGCTGGTCGAGCGCCCGCTCGAACCGCCGCTTGCCGATGTAGCACCACGGGCAGACGACGTCCGACCACACTTCGACGATCACGCGTCCACCCTACGGACCGAACTGTCCGTCGAAATCGATCGTTGTGAGGCGATCCTGAAGGACAGAACGGGTCAGACGTCGTCGAGTGCGGCGGCCGCCTTGTCGCGGGCTGCCTCGTCGTCGTGCATCGCTGCGGCCGCCTGCTCCACCTGGGCCTGTGCCTTCTCGAGTCGGCCGCGGGCCAACGCGAGGGTGCGCTCTGCGGCGGCGACGGCGTCGCGGGCGCTGGCGGCCTCCGCCTCCACCTCGCGCAGCCGCCGGCGCGACTTCTGGAACTGGCGCTCCGCCACGTCGAGCTCGCGCTGCCGGCGGCGCTGCTCGATCGCCGTGACCTTCGCCTCGGGCTCGGCTCCCTTCGCCTTCGGCTTCGCCGCCGTCTTTCGCGCCGCCGGTGCTGGCCGTGCTCGCCGAGCCCCGGCCGGTGCCGGCTCGAGCCCGGCGAAGACGTCGGAGTCGCCAGCGTCGCCCGAGCCCAACATCGCCCGACGCAGCTGCTCGATGGCGGAGGCACTCGTCGCCAACTCGGACAACTTGGCGACCAGCTCCGGCGTCTCCTCCGGTCGCCCGACGCCGCGTAGCTGCGCATTCGCGTGTGCGACGAGCGTCGTGGAGGAGCTGCGCAGCGCCTGCAGCGCCTCCCGCACGTCGGGGCCATCGCGCCCTTCGATCGCTGCTGCCTGGGCTTCTCGCACGGCCTCGGCGGCCTCCGCAAACGTGGCGACGTCGTCGCCGTGCTCGGCCGACGTGACATTGAGGGCCCATTCGGTCCAGGCTGGACGGCGCATGGCTGCCACACTCGCCGCCGCTTCACGGTCGTCCTTGCGGAGCTGCTTCGCCAACGCGTTGCGCGTGGCCACGAACTCGGGCGGGGGTGTGGCGAAGAGCTGGCGGAGGGAGTCGGCGTCCAGGGACGTCGACGGTACTTCGGCGCGCCGTCTGGACCGCTGCTCGTGCCGGGTAGGAGAGCGCCCGTGATCGAGCAGGTAGGGGTCGGAGACGGCGACGTGGAGCTGCACTTCATCCTCTCGGTCGACCATCCGGCCCGACCAGTCGGGGTCGCCGGCGACTTCAACGAGTGGGATTGGACGGCGACCTTGTTCGCGGAGCGCGCCGAGGTCGTCGAGGCGGTCGTCACGGTCAGCGGCGGCCGGCAGTACCAGTTCAGGTACCGCGGCGCCAACGGGACGTGGTTCAACGATGACCGCGCCGACGAGTACGTCCCCAACGAGTTCGGCGGTGTCAACTGCCTGATCGACCTCACTCGGGACGGTGGGTCGTAACGTCCGAGGACGTGACTGAGCTGGACGGTGACGCGCAGGCGACGTTCTGCGCCACCCTCGTCGACGAGTGGTGCGGGCGAGGCGTCCGCGCCGCCGTGGTCGCCCCGGGCTCGCGCAGCACGCCGATGGCGCTGGCCCTCGCCGAGCGCCCCGAGCTGGCGGTCCACATCGTGCACGACGAGCGGGCCGCCGGCTTCGTCGCTCTCGGTCTCGGCCTCGGCGGGATGCCTGCGGTCCTGCTGTCCACGAGCGGCACGGCGGCGGCCAACTTCCACCCGGCCGTCGTCGAGGCCGGACTGTCGGACGTCCCACTGCTGGTCGTCACGAGCGACCGTCCACCCGAGCTGCGCGACGTCGGGGCCCCGCAGACCATCGACCAGTCGCATCTGTTCGGGCGATCCGTGCGATGGTTCTTCGACCCGGGCGTGGCCGATGCCCGTCTCGCCCACACGTGGCGCTCGCTGGCGCGCCGCGTGTTCGACCTCGCGGCCACTGGCCCGGTCCACCTCAATCTGCCGTTCCGCGACCCGCTCGTCGGGCGACCAGGGCCGCTGCCGCCGGGTCGGCCGCCGCAGCAAACCGTCGGGCTTGCGGACAACGGCTCGTCCGCGGTGCCGCTCGACGCACGCCGAGGGGTGATCCTCGCCGGTGGGCGCTCGGAGGTCGGTGCAGCAGCGATCGCCAAGCTCGCTGAGCGCACGCGGTGGCCCGTGCTCGCCGATCCGACGTCAACGGCTCGCCAGCTCGACCACGCCATCACGGCCTTCGATGCGTTGCTCCGCCACCAGCCATTCGTCGACGCACACCATCCGGAGCTGATCGTGCGCATCGGCCGGCCGGCTGCCTCGAAGGTGCTCGCGCAATGGGTGGCCGATTGCGCTGCCGACGGAGCCGTGCTCGTGCAAGTCGGTGGTCCCGGCGTCATCGATCCGGACCACCACGTAGCAGCGCACGTCGGTCCCGGTGCCCTGGCCGATGGACACGTGCGCGGGGCACCAGACGCCGACTGGCAGGACGGGTGGACATCAGCCAACGAGCGAGCAGAGACCGCCATCGATGCGGTGCTCGACGAGCTGACCGTCCTCACGGAGCCGGGCGTGGCCCGAACCGTCGCCCGGAGTCTCCCGCCTGATGCCCAGCTCGTCGTTGCGTCCTCCATGCCGGTGCGCGATCTCGAATGGTTCGGTGGCCGGCCGGCGAGGGCACACGCCAACCGCGGCGCCAATGGCATCGATGGCGTGGTCTCGACGGCACTCGGCGTCGCACTGCGCGGCCAGCCCACGATCGCCGTCGTCGGCGACATCGCGTTCGTCCACGACGGCGGAGCGCTGACCGCTCTCCAGGCGCGGCGCGCCGACCTGCGCATCGTCGTCATCGACAACGACGGCGGCGGGATCTTCTCGTTCCTGCCGCAAGCTGGCGAGCTCGACGAGTCTCGCTTCGAGCAGCTCTTCGGAACGCCGCACGGCACCGACGTCGTCGCGCTCGCCCGCGCGCGATCACCTCGACGCGGCGACCGTCACGAAGCCGGCGGAGTTGGCGGACCGTCTGGCGCTCCCGGGTCCGACCGTGACACGGATCGCCACCGACCGCTGGGAGAACGTCAAGCTGCACAAGGAGCTGAACGCGGCCGTCGCCGCGGCCATCGCGTGATCAGCGAACGTCCCGAGCTAGGGCCGGATGAGGGCGGACAGCATCGCCTGGAACTTGGCTTGCGTCTCGGCCAGCTCGGCGAGCGGGTCACTGTCGGCAACGACCCCACCGCCGGCATGCAGCCTGGCTCGGCGGCGGT
This sequence comes from uncultured Acidimicrobiia bacterium, assembly GCA_963774125.1. Taxonomy (GTDB): domain Bacteria; phylum Actinomycetota; class Acidimicrobiia; order Acidimicrobiales; family Ilumatobacteraceae; genus JALZMG01. Next base: position 709,926 of record CAVZDR010000003.1, on the reverse strand, counting down.
CGGTGGACAGCTGGGCGCATCGAATCGTCACCGCCCACGTCCCGTTGCCTGCGGCGTCCACCCAGCCAACCGCACCGCCGTAGCGGTCGCGCTGGACACGCTCCACCTCGGCGATGGTCCGCAGCGCCTCGTCGCGGGGGTGGCCGCCGAGTGCCGGCGTCGGCAACAGCGCCCGCACGAGCGACAGCACGTTGGGCGGGGGTGACGACAGGCGTCCCTCGATGGCCGTGCCGAGGTGCTGCACATTGGCGACGGCGACGACGGACGGCTCGGGCTCCCAGTCGAGGAAGCTGCACCATGCGAGCAGGGTGTCGTGGACGACGTCGATGACGACCCGGTGCTCGACCTGGTTCTTCGTGCTGGCGACGAGCTGCTCGGCGATCTCGGCGTCGAGGTCGGCGTCACCGGTGCGGGGCGCCGTGCCGGCCAGCGGGTGCGACCTCACGACCCGGCCGTCGACCTCGACGAGCAGCTCCGGTGAAGCACCGATCAGCCCGTCCACGGCGAACCGGTAGCTGGAGCCGAACGCTCCGCGCAGCCGCTGCAGCACACCGTGACGATCGATCGGTCGGTCGGCGGTGATGGCGATCTCACGGGCGATCACGGCCTTGGTCAGCCGGCCATCGCGCACCGCGCCGCGGACCGCTTCGACGGCGGCGAGGTAGGTGCTGATCGGCGTGACGGACTCGATCGTGTAGCCGGACGCGCTCGGGGTGGGCGGGCGCACCGGGGTCAGCTCCTCGACCGCGTCGTCGATCACGGTCACCCACGTGCGTCGATCCGCGGTCACGCGCACGACGACCGACGGCACAACCATCTCACCGGGTTGGCCCGGTTCGAACGGCAACCAGCCGATCGCCACCGGGCCGAGCCCCGGCTCGCTGGGGCCGTCGTGATCGATCGCAGCCAGCAGCTCCGGGATCTCGTCGACGGGTGCACGTGCGGCGACTCCGCGGCCGGCGAGCCCGACGCCGTCGCGTACGAACAGGAAGCCGTCTCCTCGGGCAACGTCGTCGAGGTCGATCGGGCGCTCGCCGACGGGAGATGTGACGGCGCGCATCAGCGGGTCCCGGTGAGGAGCTGCGTGATGCCGCCGCTCAGCTCGAGGTGCTCGACCGTGTGGAACCCCGCCCGCTGGAGGGCGGCGATGAGCTCGCCGGGTGGCGGGAGATAGGCGACGCTGCGGGGCAGGTAGCGGTACGCCGCGCCGTCGGACAACAGTCCACCGATGCGTGGGACGACGTGCCCGAAGTACCAGCTGTGGCCCCATCGCACCAACCCGTTGTGGGGTGTACCCACGTCGAGCAGCGCGATCCGGCCACCTGGGCGAAGGACCCGCGCCAGCTCGACGAAGAACGTGTCGAGGTCGACGAGGTTGCGCAGGGCGAATCCACACGTCACGCCATCGACCACAGCCTCCGGGACCGGCAGGCGGAGGATGTCGGCCTGGACCCGCGGCGCACCGCTGTGGTCGGCGCGCAGCATCCCCAGGCTGAGGTCGATCGAGACGGGACGGTGTCCGGCCCGAGCGAGATCGACGCACAGGTCGCCCGTGCCGCTGGCCAGGTCGAGGACGCGGCTGCCCACCGCCAGGCCAAGCTCTCGAACGGCGCGTCGCCGCCAGCGCACGTCGAGGCGGAACGTCATGATGCGGTTGACGAGGTCGTAGCGCGGCGCGATCGCGTCGAACATCTCGCGCACGGCGGTGCGCTTCTCGTCGCCCTCCGGCAGCGTGTCCCGGTTCCAACTCGTCGGCGCCGCCATCGCGCCCTGAGGCTACGGCGGGTCGCCTCGGCCTAGCCAGGTGGCCGAGCCCAATCGCACAGCCCGATCAGCCATCGATGGCGATGACGTCGGCGGACCAGGGGCAGTACGTGTCGGAGGTGAGCGTGCCGTCCTCGACGTACGAGGGCAGTCCGTCGCAGACCTCGGTTGTGACGTCGGCGAACTCCAACGTGGCCGGGTCGATGTGCCACGACCACGGCGCGTTGACGCTCGGGTCGTCGCGAACGATCCGGCCGACCGGGATGCGACCCTCTTCCGAGCCCTCCATCAGCTGGCGGGCGTGCTCGACGAGCGCAGGCGTGGCGAGCGCGATCTTGTACGTCTCCTCACCGGCCACCTCGAAGGTCGCCACGGGCAGATCGTCAGCGCTGCCCGGCCCGTCGTCGCTGCATGCTGTCGCCGAGAACAGGAGCGCGGCCGCCAACACGATCGCTCGTCGCATGTTCGGATGGTAGGCGGCAGTACGTTGCCCGGGATGGACACGACCGCGACCCTGTTTGGGGCCTTCATGCCGCAGGGCTGGAAGATGGAGTTGTCATCCATCGACGGTCCTTCGGCGAAGTGGAACAAGGCGGTCGAGATCGCCCAGCGAGCCGAAGAGCTGGGCTACGACTCGATCTGGGTCTACGACCACTTCCACAACGTTCCTCGACCGGCCCACGAGGCGGTGTTCGAGTGCTGGACGACGATCGCCGCGATCAGCCAGCTGACGAGCCGGATCCGGCTCGGTCAGATGGTGGGCTGCAACAGCTACCGCAGTCCCGGCCTGCTGGCGAAGATCACCTCGACGATCGATGTCGTGTCCGGCGGGCGGCTCGACTGGGGCATCGGCGCCGGCTGGTACGAGAACGAGTACCGCGGGTACGGCTACGAGTTCCCCAAGCCGAAGGACCGCATCGGGATGCTGCGGGAGACGGTCGAGATCGTGAAGAGCATGTGGATGCAGCCGGAGACGACCTACCGCGGGACCTACTACGACCTGTCCCGGGCGAACTGCGATCCGAAGCCACTCCAGGACCCCCATCCGCCGGTGTGGATCGGTGGTGGTGGCGAGCAGTTGACGCTGCGCGTCGTCGCCCGCCACGCCGACTGCTCGAACTTCGGCGGCTCGCCGGAGCAGTGGGCACACAAGCGGGAGGTCCTCAAGGCCCATTGCGCAGATGTCGGACGGGACGAAGCGACGATCCGCAAGACATGGTCGCCCGAGGTGTTCATCCGCCAGAGCGAGGCCGAGATCGAAGCGGCCGGGACCCGCAGCTTGTGGGGCGAGCCGGTCGAGCGCTGGCGGGCCGGCAACCTCGTCGGCACACCAGAACAGGTCAGCGAGAAGATCCAGACGTATCTCGACCTGGGCTGCCAGGGCTTCATCCCGTGGTGCTCGGACTACCCGGACACCGAAACGCTCGAGCTGTTCGCCACGGAGGTGATCCCGAACTTCCGTTCTTGATGGCCTCGCTCACTCGAAACTCGCTCGCTCGGCTGTTGCGCAGGCTGCAGGTAGCCGCTGGCGCTTCCCTCGCCACCTGACTCCGCACGCTCGCTGCGGGTGAAGGCCCACGTGCCCCGCTCCTTCGGGCAGGCGCCCCCGGTGCTACGAATGCGGGGCTATGCCGGACCTGCTGACCCTGTACGCCCACGCCCACCCGGACAAGCCGGCCATCATCGATGAGCGCACCGGGAGTGACGTCCGCACGCTGAGTCACGCCGAGTTCGAGGACGTGACGAACCGACTTGCGCACGTGCTGATCGACGCTGGGGCCGGACCCGGCGTGAAGGTGGCCTGGTGCGGTCAGAACTCGACTGGTGTCGCCTCACTGGTCGTTGCCGCCCGCAAGATCGGTGCCACCGCGGTCCCCGTCAATTACCGGTTCTCCGAGGAAGAGGCGGCGTTCGTCACCGACCACAGCGACGCGTCACTCATCTTCGTGGATGCGGAGTTCGCCCCGCTGTTCGCGCGCGTGCGCAGCGCCATCCCCAAGGTCCGAGACGTCCTCGTCTTCGATGGACCGGCACCGGACGGGATGATCGACGTCGATGCCCTGACGGCAGCCGCACCCAACGATCCGCCGGAGGTGTCGCAGTCCGAGGAGGCTGCGGCGACGATGATCTACACGTCGGGCACCACCGGCAAGCCGAAGGGGGCGCTGCGGGTCAACGCCATCGATCCGGTCGTGGCCGCGGCGATGCTGCAGTTCTTCGGGTACACGCCCGACGACGTGTACCTGACGACCGGCCCGCTCTACCACAGCGGGCCAGGCGGCTTCATGGGCATCGCGATGGCGCTCGGCCAGACCGTGGTGCTGCAGCGCAAGTTCGATCCAGAGGACTGGCTGCGGATGGTCGAGACGTATCGCGTCACCTCGACGTTCTCCGCGCCGACGCCGATCCGCATGATCTGCAACCTGCCTGCCGACGTGAAAGCGCGCTATGACCGCTCGGCGATGCGCGTCATGGTCGCCAACGCGGCACCGTGGAGCTACGCCCTCAAGCAGCAGTACGTGGCGGACTTCCCGCCGGAGTCACTGTTCGAGGTCTACGGCTCGACGGAGCTCGGCGTGAACACGATCCTGCGGCCAGAGGACCAGCTGCGCAAGCCGGGCTCGTGTGGCAAGGAGGCGCCGTACATCGAGATCCGGTTGTACGACGACGACGGCAACGTGGTCACCGCCACAGGGCCCGAGGCGACCGGCGAGCTGTACGTCCGCAGCCCGTGGGTCTTCGCCGACTACTACAAGCAGCACGACAAGTTCGAGGAGGAGCACCGCGACGGCTTCCAGACCGTGGGTGACGTCGCATATCGCGACGAAGAGGGCTTCTTGTACATCTGCGACCGGAAGAAGGACATGATCATCTCCGGCGGGATGAACGTCTACCCGGCCGAGATCGAGGCCGCTCTCGAGCAGCATCCCGACATCTACGAGGCGGCGGTGTTCGGCATCCCGAGCGAGGAGTGGGGCGAGGCCGTGCACGCCGTGGTGGTGGTGCGCCCCGGGGCTTCGATGACCGAGGACGCCGTGCGCGAGCACGCTCGGGCGCACCTCGCCAACTACAAGCTGCCGAGGTCGATCTCGTGGCTCGACGAGCTTCCGAAGACCGGTTCAGGCAAGATCCTCAAGCGCGAGCTGCGCGCCCCCTACTGGTCGGACCGCACGGCCAACGTGTGAGTTTCGGTTCGCACCCGCACGTTGCGAGCCGAGCTCAGTGTTGCGAGATGGCGAACCGCATTGCTCAGTCGAAGCAGGCGCGGAGCAAGCCCAATCCCTCGGGGATGTCGTCCGCGCTGATCGCCCCGTAGCCGAGCACGATCCCGGCCGGGCGCGGGTGGCGCACTCCGAAGGAGCCCAGGGCGTACAGGTCCACACCGTCCGCTCTCGCCCGCCGCACGATTGCCGTCACTTCCTCGGCTGCCCTTCCCGGCACGTGCGCGCTGATGTGCAGGCCAGCGGCCGAGGGCACCACCTTCACCAGGTCGGCGAAGTCCTCGGCCAGGATGGCCGACACGATCTCGTGGCGGCGACGGTAGGTCGAGCGCATCCGTCGGAGGTGGCGAGCGAACCAGCCGCGATCGATGAACTCGGCCATCGCGGCTTGCTCAGCTGTCGACGTCGCCCAGTCGGTCACGTACTTCGCCGCGACCAGGGCCCGGCGCAACGAGGGGGGCGTCACCAGGAACCCGAGCCGCATCGAGGGGAGCATCGTCTTCGAGAACGACGCGGTGTAGACCACCCGCCCGGTCGTGTCGAGGCTCTGCAGCGGCTCGATCGGGCGGCCGCCGAAGCGGAACTCACTGTCGTAGTCGTCCTCGATGATCGCTGCATCGTGTTCCTCGGCCCAGCGCAGGAGGGCCACGCGGCGACGCAAAGACATGGCGACCCCGAGTGGGAACTGATGCGACGGTGTGACGATGACGAGGCGAACGGTCGGTGGGATCGCATCGACGACGATTCCTTCATCGTCGACGGCGATGCCGACGAGCTGTGCGCCGAGCGTGGTGAGCTGACCTCTGGGAGGCGGATAGCCCGGGTCCTCAACGGCGACGGAGTCGCCCGGCGACAGCAGCGTGCGGGCGATGAGATCGACCGCCTGCTGGATGCCGTTCGTGATGACGACGTCAGCGGCGGTGGCCCGGACCGCGGTGAGGTACCGATGTGGTGGGCGATCGCGGCACGTAGTCCTTCATGTCCGGCGGGCTCGCCGTAGCCGGAGCTGGCAGCCGCCGCCGGCGTCAGCTGCCGCATCACCAGCGACCGCCACTGCTCGAACGGGAACAGCGTCGGGTCGGGGCGCCCGAGACGGAAGTCGTAGCGGGGGCTCCTGCCGGGCCGCCGCGGCATCGCGATGCGCTCCCAGATCGGAAGTGGTCGCAGCACACCGGCGGGAGGCCCAGGCTCGGGCCCGGCGGCCGGGACGTCGTCGCTGACGAACGTGCCAGCGCCCACGCGAGAGGACAGGAAGCCCTCGCCGGCCAGGCGGTCGTAGGCGACAGTGACCGTCGTGCGCGAGACCGCCAGCCGAGTCGCCAGCTCGCGGGTCGGAGGCAGCCGATCGCCTGGGCGCAGCACGCCGGAGACGATCGCCTGGCGGAGCTGACCGTAGATCTGCCCGGTCACGTCGCGCCGGCCGACGAGGCTGACGTGAAGATCCACGTGCCCATCGTAATTGGCCTGGTCGTCCGCCCCCGGATCGGATCTTCCACTGGTCCGACCGTCGTTCTTACGCTCGGAGTGCTCCCGACGGTTCGAACCGTCGGCTCGTCGACACGAAAGGTTGGTGATGCGTCGTCCACGCCTATCCCCCCGCGCCGGAGTCGCCGCAGCGGCGCTCGCCGCCGTCGTCGCCTTGCCCGGCGCCGTCGCGGCCGATGACACCATGAGCCCCGTGCCCAGCAGCAGGGGATGTGAACGACGGTTCGAGGAAGCGCAGCGCACGGACATGGAGTCGTTCCGTGACTACGACCGTGAGACCTGGCGCAACGTGCACACCGAGGATGCCGTGTCGATCTTCCCGAGCGGCGCGGTGGTCCAGGGCAGGGATGCGATCGTCGATGCGCTGGCGAGTCACTTCGACGACGAGGAGGCGATCTTCACCTGGACCGAGCGGTTGCGCACGGTCAACGGGTGTCGCACGGCGTACATCCTCTACGACACGGTGTACGAGATCCCCTCCATCGGGTACCGGCAAGCGGCGAGGACCGGCGTCTCGTACACGTTCGAGGGCGGGCGCTGGCTCGTCGTCGCTGACCAGGGCACCGCCGTGCCGGGCTGATGCGGACGCCCGTGCCGACCTGATCCCACGCGGTTCCCCCGTGGTCCGTGTCGCCGTCTTCGTGGATCGATCTCGGAGACGGTGACACGGCCGCCGCCAATGAGCGCCGGCGGGCGCTACAACTGAGGGGTGCGGTCGGGCTTCGTCACCTTCGTCGGTCGTCCCAACGTGGGCAAGTCGTCGCTGGTGAACGCCATCTGCGGCGAGAAGGTGAGCATCGTCTCCGACAAGCCGCAGACGACACGTCACCGCGTTCGGGGTGTGCTGACACGAGCAGACGCTCAGCTCGTGTTCGTCGACACGCCCGGTCTCCACAAGCCGGTGACGGCGCTCGGACGCAGGGTCAACGCCACGGCGATCGACAGCGTCGGCGAGTCCGATTCGTCGGTCGACGTCGTTGCCCTCGTCCTCGATGCCACCGCTCCGTTCGGTAGCGGCGACCGCTGGGTCGCCGGCCACCTCGACCTGCCACGCAGCGTGGTGGTCCTGAACAAGATCGATCGCGCCAGCCGGCAGCAGGTCACAGCCCAGCTCGGCGCAGCGGCGGAGCTCGATGCCGAGGCCTACTTCCCGGTGTCGGCGAAGACCGGTGCGGGGCTCGACGTGCTCGTCGACTACCTGGCGAGCCGGATGCCGGAGGGCCCGCAGCTCTTCCCAGAGGACACCGTCCGCGACGTGCCGGACGAGCAGTGGGTCGCCGAGCTGGTCCGTGAGCAGCTACTGGCGGTGACGCGGGACGAGCTGCCGTACTCGATCGCCACTCGGGTCTCGGAGTGGGAGGGCTCACGGATCACCGTCGAGATCATCGTCGAGCGGGAGAGCCAGAAGGGCATGGTGATCGGCAAGGGTGGCCAGGTCCTCAAGCGGGCCGGCGAGGCGGCGCGCCGGCAGCTGCCGGAGGGCACCTACCTCGACCTGCGCGTGAAGGTCGACAAGGACTGGCAGCGCCGCCCTGACCGGGTCGAGCGGCTGTATTGATGCAGTCGGTCTGATGCGGTCAGGTGTTCGGCGGCTCCGAGGATGGCGGCGTCGTCGGCGAGGTTGGTTCGGACGTGGTCTCCGTCTCGGAGTTCGGTTCGAGCAGCAGCGACTGGTAGTCGTTGCGTGACACCAGTGCGCCGGGCACCGTCTGCACGTTGTCCCGCCCAGGCACGGCGAGTGGTTCGCCGTCGAGGGTGAACTGCACCTGGCCGATACCGGGCCGTCGCGTGAGGGTGAGCACGATCTGGGCGATCGCCAGGCGCTGATCGCGCGGTTGGATGCCTTCGAACGGCCCCGAGGCGAGGTCGACGGTGGCGAACCCCGCACCCGACTCGGCAACGGACGTGATCAGCCGAGGCGTGAGCAAGGTCTGCAGGCCGATGCCGACCTCGTCCGTTGGCGGACCTGCTTCGAGCGCGGCGATCACCCGGCTCGCGGATGGCGCGCCGGCCAGGTTGATCGAGATGTCGACCAGGCGGTTCCCGTCCAGGAAGTAGAGCTGGACGGGCTCCGTGGCGATCGTCGTCGTCGTCTCGTCCACGGTCGGGCTGACGACCACGACCATCGTCGTCGACGGCGGAATGGTGGTGGTCGTCGTCGACGAGGTCGTCGTGGTCTGATCGAGGCCGGCGAGGTTGTCGCTCCCGATGCGCTGCAGCTCACCCTCGCCGCTGACGCCGCAGGCGGCGACCAACGTCGAACTGATCGCCACGGTGGTCACCAGTGCTCGCCGCCTCATCGCATCGCGTCCGACGGGATGCGGACGACGAAGCGGGCACCGCCGCTCGGACGGTCCTCGACCCACGCGTCGCCGCCCTGCGCGGTGGCGTGCTCGGACACGAGCGCCAGGCCGAGGCCGGTGCCGATGCGATGGCGGGCCGCGCTGACCGCGAGCGAATCGCTCGAAGATGCGCAAGCGCTCGCCGCGAGCGACGCCAGGGCCGGCGTCCTCGACGACGACGAGGAGGAAGGGTCCATCCGTGCGCTCGATGGACACCCGCGTCGGGCCACCGCCGTGATGGTTGGCGTTCTCGAGCAGGTTGGCGAGGATCCGCTCGAAGCGCAGCTTGTCGACGGTCGCCGAGAGGGGTGAGCCGTTGCCGGTGTGGTCGGGCACATCGAGGGGGAGGTCGCGGAAGCCGTTGCGGTCGATGATCCGCCGGCACAGCGCGACGATGTCGACCTCCTCCGTGTGCAGCTCGGTCGCGCCGGCGTCGATGCGGGACAGCTCGAGGAGGTCGATGACCATGGCGTCGAAGCGGCGGACCTGGCCGACGACGACGTCGAGCGCCTGCTGCGTGCGGTCGGGGAGCTCGCCGCGCCGGCCGTGGATGACCTCGGCGGCGGCGGCCAGGGCGGTGATGGGGGAGCGCAGCTCGTGGCTCACGTCGGAGGCGAAGCGCGCTTCGCGCTCGATCCGGGCCTGGACGGCGTCGGCCATGTCGTTGAACGAGTTGACCAGGCGGTCGAGGTCGGGGTCGCCTTCGAGGGCGACGCGGGTGCTCAGGTCGCCGGCGGCGATCTCGCCCGCCGCATCGGTGATCCGTCCGAGTGGCTGGACGAGGCGGCGGCTCGTCCAGATCCCGACGCCCGTGGCCAGGAGCACCGTGATCGCCGATCCGATGACGAGCGCCAGCAGGATCGAGCTGAGGGTGTCCGCTGTCGAGTCGAGCTCGAACGCCTCGTAGTAGTCGGCTTCGACCTCGGCGATCGGGATCGCCACGCCGATGTAGGGCTTGCTGTCCAGCGTGAAGCGCTGGATGCCGGAGATCCCCAGCGATGACGCCTCACGCAGGTCCTCCGGGAAGTCCGCATCGGAGAAACGCGTGTTCGTCGCGAACGGTGTGCCGTTGCGCAGCCGTACGAAGGCGAACCCGCCGCGCTCGGTCTGGATCGTCGGGAAGAAGTCACCGAAACCCTCGTTGCCGCTCTGCAGCTGGGTCTTGACCCGGAGGGCGTTGACGACGGCCTGCTGGCGGGCGACCTCGGTGCGCTGCTCGAGCAGGGAGGAGCGGGCGAAGGCGTAGGTGGCGATCGTCAGCGAGACCGTGGCGAGCAGGGCAATGAGCCCGAAGAACAGCGTGACCTTGGTGCGCAGACGCATTGGACGGCGGGCCACGCTGCCAGTGTGTCAGGGACCAGCGAACTGCCCGACGCGGGAAAAGGCCCCGACAGAAGGGCCCTGCACGCCGCTGCCGGTGAGGCACCAGGGGGAGGAAGGTACCCCACCGGGGCAGCGTGAACAGCCATCACTGTGCTCACCGACTGTGACGGGGCCACGGCATCGATGCGCGATTTGTGTAACAGTTCAATCGGATTCGAGGCCGCAGCGGCGCAGCCGAGGGGCCAGAATGGCGCCCGCTGTGTACTCGCTGCTGTTCATCGAGGATGACGACCAGATCCGACTGGCCCTGCGCATGGCCTTGGAGGACGAGGGCTACCAGGTCCGGGAGTCGGCCGACGGGACGTCGGGCCTGGCCGCGTTCGAGGAGCAGGAGGCTGACCTCGTCCTCCTCGACCTGCGCCTGCCGGACATGTCCGGGTTCGACGTGTGCCGCAGGCTGCGGGCCCGCAGCATCGTGCCGATCATCATGATCACGGCGCAGACGGACACCTACGACATGGTGGCCGGGCTGGAGGCGGGCGCCGACGACTACATCACGAAACCCGTGATCCCCAAGGAGCTGGCCGCCCGGATCAGGGCGCTGCTGCGGCGGGTCCAGTTGCAGGAGACGTCGACGCCCCGGACCTCCCGATTCGGCGATCTCGAGCTGCGGCGCGAGCAGGGCATCGTCCTCAAGGGTGGCCGTGAGTTGAGCCTCACGAAGACGGAGTTCCGGTTGCTCTGCGAGTTCGCCGACCACGTCGGCGCCGTCCTGTCGCGCGACCAGCTGCTCGAGCGGGTGTGGGGATACGAGTACCTCGGCGACTCCCGCCTCGTCGACGCCCACGTCCGCCGCCTGCGCGTCAAGGTCGAAGACCAACCCGACGAACCGCGTCACATCGTCACCGTACGCGGCCTGGGCTACCGCCTGCTGGGCTGAACTCATCCGAGTGTTTGACCGCATCCGAGTGCTGGAGGTCGATTTTCCCGGGGGCTGACACTCGGATGGCCTCAAACACTCGGATGCGTCGAGGCCGGGCGGGAGCGTAGGTACTCGCCCAGGCCCTTGGCCTGGGGGTCGAATGACGTGGAGGAGGCCACGCCCTCGCCGAGGTAGCCGACGAGCACGAAGTTGAGGGCGCGCAGGTTCGGTAGCTCGTAGCGGCGAACCTCCAGTGCGCGGGCCTCCGGCAGCAGCTCCTGCAGGCGCTGCGCCGTGAGGTTGACGGCGAGCCAGGCGTAGCCGGCATCGTCGCGGGCCCAGATGCCGACGTTGGCGTTGCCACCCTTGTCCCCGGAGCGGGCGCCGAACCAGTGCCCGAGCGGCCGCCCAGGCTCGACCGCCGCCGGCGCCACCTCGGGCGCGGCAGGCGCCAGGACGGGCCCGTTGTCGGACCCATCCGTCGGCGGCGGAGGGATCCGGATCCGCCGGCCGTCGTCCGTCACGACGACCTGATCGACCTCGTCGGCAGGGACGAGCGCCGGCCAGTAGACGCCGTACGACTGCGCCGGACCCGGTGCCGAGGTGGCGAAGAAGCCGGGGATGTTGGCGAGCGCCAGCTCGATCGCCGCGGACGAGAACGCCCGCCCGACCGATCGCTCGTCGTCGGCACGGGCGAACAAGTGCAACCGTCCGCTCGACTGCTCCTGGTCCGGCCCATCACTGGGCGCGGGCACGAACCGGGTCTCGAGCGTCACGCCCGCCTCCTGGAGGTGCTCGGCCCCGCCCATGGCGTCGCGCACGGCGTCCGCCACCCAGCGCGCCTTGGCCTCCTGCTCCAGCCCGGTCAACACGATGGTCATCCGGTTGCGGAAGCCGCCGTCGTAGTTGATGGCGACCTTCGTGGTCGGTGGCGCCGGCTCACCCCTGGTCCCGCTGATCAAGACCCGATCGGTGCCGACCTGCTCCAGGCGCAGCGTGTCGAATCGAGTGATCACGTCGGGATTGGCGTACGCCGGAGGTCCGATCTCGTACAGCAACTGGGCGGTCACCGTCTCGACCGTCAGCGCACCGCCCGTCCCGGGGTGCTTGGTGATGACCGCCGACCCGTCGGCGTCGACCTCGGCGATCGGGAAGCCCAGCGGCTGGGACCGATCGGGGAGCTCGGTGAAGAACGCATAGTTGCCGCCGCACGTCTGGGCGCCGCATTCGATGACGTGCCCGGCGGCGACGGCGCCGGCGAGCCGGTCCCAGTCCGTGGGTGACCAGTCCCACCACCACGCCGCAGGTCCGACGACGAGTGCGGCGTCGGTGACCCGGGGGCAGACGACGACGTCGGCGCCCTCACGCAGCGCGGCGGCGATCCCGAACCCGCCCAGGTAGGCGTTGGCGCTGACCGGCTCGGCGGTCAGTCGAGCGCCCGTGTCGAGGTTGTCGAGCTGCGGCCGCAGGCCGTCGATGCGGGCCATCAGGTCGTCGCCTTCGATGTGGGCGACACGCACGGACACGCCGAGCTTCTCGGCGATCTCCCGCACCCGTTCGGCGCACCCCGACGGGTTGAGCCCGCCGGCGTTCGAGACGACCTTGATGCCTCGGTCGGCGCACGTTCCGAGGACCTGCTCCATCTGGGTCAGGAACGTCGTGGCGTAGCCGCCGTCGGCATTGCGGTTGCGGGCCTTCCAGAGGATCAGCATCGTCAGCTCGGCCAGCCAGTCGCCGGTCAGCACGTCGATCGGCCCGCCCTCCACCATCTCCCGGGCGGCCGACAGCCGATCGCCGTAGAACCCCGAGCAGTTGGCGATGCGAATCGGGCGTGCGGCGTTCATTCAGCGTCCTCCAGCCTCAACAGGACCTGCCCGGTGTCGACCTGCTCCCCGGCACTCACCAGCACCTCGGCCACGGTTCCGTCGGCTGGAGCGTGGATCTGGTGCTCCATCTTCATCGCCTCCACGACGACGAGCGGCTGGCCGCCGAGCACGGAGTCGCCGGTGGCGACGAGCACCCTGATCACTGCCCCCGGCATCGGCGCGACGAGCGAGCCGGCAGCACTCGAGGCGTCAGGCTCGGGATGGCGGGGCAGGACGGTGAAGGTGATGTGCCCGCCCGGGGCGTCGACATGGCGCAGCGCGCCATCCGCGTCACCGCGAGGCGTTGACGGACGCCGTCGATCTCGAGCTCGACGCCTTCGGCCTCGGTGCCGATGATCGTCACATCGAGACGATCTCCATCGACCGCGACGAACGCCTCACGTCCGAGGCGGTACGAGACGAGCATCGCCTCATCGCCGCTGAGCAGTGTGACCGCCTGGTCTGCCGCCGGGTTGTTCCGCCAGCCGGACGGGATGCCGCGCCAGACGTTCGCCGACGCGCGGCGGCCGGCCTGGTCGGCCAGCGCAACTGCCGCGGCGGCGACGCGCCGATCCCCGGTGATCGGCTCGGTGCAGGGGTGCTCGTCGAGGAATCCGGTGTGCAGGTCGCCGGCACGGAACGCGGCGTGCCGCAGGACGCGCACGAGCTGGTCGCGATTGGTCGTCGGGCCGTGCAGCCGGGCCGATGACAGGGCTGCCGTCAGCGCCCGGATCGCCGCATCACGCGTCGGGGCCGTAGGCGATGACCTTGGCGACCATTGAGTCGTAGTAGGGCGACACGGTCGACCCCGTTGCAACGCCGGTGTCGATGCGCACATCGCCGCCGATCTCGAACGTCGTGAACCGACCCGTTGACGGACGGTAGTTGGCGGCCGGGTCCTCGGCGGTCAGCCGCGCCTCGATGGCGTGACCGTGTAGCGGCGCATCGAGTGCCTGTGCGGGCAGCGGTGCGCCGTCAGCGACGGAGAGCTGCAGCTCGACGAGGTCGAGCCCGGTGACGAGCTCCGTGACCGGGTGCTCGACCTGCAGCCGCGTGTTCATCTCGAGGAACCAGAAGCGCCCGTCCGGCTCGAGCAGGAACTCGACGGTGCCCGCCCCGACGTAACCCACGGCTTTCGCCGCGGAGATCGCGGCGTCGGCCATCCGCCAGCGCAGCTCTTCGTCGACGGCGGGGGAGGGCGCCTCTTCGATGATCTTCTGGTGGCGTCGCTGGATCGAGCACTCACGTTCGTGGAGCGAGGTCACCGTCCCGTGTGCGTCGGCGAGGACTTGGATCTCGACGTGGCGGCCGCGTTCGACGTAGCGCTCGTAGAACACGGTGCCGTCACCGAAGGCGGCCGCCGCCTCGCGTTCGGCGGCGGCACGGGCGTCGTCGAGCTCGTCGAGCGTGCGCACGATGCGCATGCCGCGTCCTCCGCCTCCCGCTGCCGCCTTGACCAGCAGCGGCACGCCGATCTCGCGGTGGTCGGCCGTGCTGCTGTCCAGCAGGATCGGCACACCGGCGGCGCGCATCAACGCCTTCGCCTCGACCTTGTTGCCCATGGCCTCGATCGCTTCGGCGGGTGGGCCGATCCACGTGAGGCCGGCATCGGTCACTGACCGGGCGAACGCGGCCGATTCGGCGAGGAAGCCGTAGCCGGGGTGGACGGCGTCGGCGCTGCTCCGGCGGGCCGCATCGACCAGCAGGTCGGCGCGCAGGTAGGTGTCGGCGGCGGCCGTGCCAGGGAGGCGCACGGCGGTGTCGCAGGCGGCGACGTGCAGCGCGTCGGCGTCGGCGTCGCTGAACACGGCGACGGTCGAGATCCCGAGCCGGCGGCACGTGCGGGCAATGCGCAGCGCGATCTCGCCCCGGTTGGCGATGAGAACTCGTTCAATCACATCCTAAAAACTCCGTAGCCGTGTTGGCCGTTGATCTCGGTGTTGTGGATCACGGAGAGACAGATGCCGAGAACGGTTCGCGTGTCGCGGGGGTCGATGATGCCGTCGTCGTAGACCCGTCCGGTCATGAACAGCGCCAGCGACTCGCGTTCGATCTGGTCCTCGACGGCCGCGCGCATCGCCGCGTCGGCCTCTTCGTCGAACGGTCGGCCCATCGACGCCGCCGACTGCCGGGCAACGATCGACAGCACGCCGGCGAGCTGCTGCGGCCCCATCACGGCCGTCTTGGCGCCCGGCCAGGTGAACAGGAAGCGGGGCCCGTAGGCCCGTCCGCACATCCCGTAGTTGCCGGCGCCGTAGCTGGCGCCCATGTTGATGGTGAGGTGAGGGACGGACGAGTTGGTGACGGCGTTGATCATCTTGGCGCCGTCCTTGATCATGCCGCGCTGCTCGTACTCCCTGCCGACCATGTAGCCGGTGGTGTTCTGGAGGAACAGCAGTGGCGTGTCGATCTGGTTGGCCAGCTGGATGAACTGCGTCGCCTTGTTGGACTCCTCGCTGAAGAGGATCCCGCGGTGGTTGGCCAGCACGCCGATCGGATATCCGTGGACCTCGGCGAACCCGGTCACGAGCGATGTGCCGTAGCGCGGCTTGAACTCGTCGAACTCGCTGTCGTCGACGACTCTGGCCAGCACGTCACGCGGGTCGAACGGCACGCGCAGGTCCGCTGACGCGACGCCGAGCAGCTGCTCGGGGTCGTGGCGAGGTGGCCGACCGGGACCGCGACGACCCGGCCCGCGCTTGTCCCGGTTGAGCCGGCGCACGATTTGGCGGCCGATGCGCAACGCGTCCGGCTCGTCGACGGCGAAGTAGTCGGCGAGTCCGCTGATGCGGGCGTGCATGTCGGCGCCGCCGAGGCTCTCGTCGTCGCTCTCCTCGCCGGTCGCCATCTTGACCAGTGGAGGGCCACCGAGGAACACCTTCGAGCGCTGCTCGATCATCACGACGTAGTCGCTCATCCCCGGCACGTAGGCACCGCCGGCGGTGGAGTTGCCGAACACGATGGAGATCGTCGGGATGCCGCGCGACGACAGGTCGGTCAGGTCGTAGAACCCGCGGCCCCCGGGAATGAAGATCTCGCTCTGGTGGGGCAGGTCGGCGCCACCGGACTCGACGAGGTTCACAACGGGGAGATGGTTCTCCTTGGCGATCTCCATCGCCCGCAGGTTCTTGCGCAGCGTCGCCACGGTGCTCGTGCCGCCGCGCACGGTTGGGTCGTTCGCCGTGATCAGGCACTCGGTGCCCTCGATGACCCCGATGCCCGTGAACAGCCCGGCGCCCACGGGGAAGTCCGTGCCCCAGGCGGCGAGCGGCGACAGCTCCAGCAGTGCAGCGTCGCGATCGACGAGCAGCTCGACGCGCTCGCGGGCGAGCAGCTTTCCGCGTTGGCGATGTCGGGCGACGTACTTCTCGCCACCTCCGCCGTTGACGAGCGCCAGCTGGCGATCGTGTTCGGCGAGCAGTTCGAGCAGATGGCTGCGGTTCGCCTGGTACGCCTCCGCGCGCTCATCAACGTGGTCAGGAAGGACCGGCACCGCTGATCAACGTAAGCCGAGCCGTTCTGTTTGTGGCAATCGGTCGTTGTGAGGCGATCCCGACGGACAGAACGAAGACCTAGAGGTCGAACTTCACGCCCTGCGCGAGGGGCAGATCGGCCGAGTAGTTCACGGTGTTGGTGGCCCGGCGCATGTAGCCCTTCCACGCGTCCGAGCCCGACTCCCGACCGCCGCCCGTCTCCTTCTCGCCGCCGAACGCCCCGCCGATCTCGGCGCCTGACGGGCCGATGTTGACATTGGCGATCCCGCAGTCCGACCCGTCGGCGGACATGAACCGCTCGGCCTCTCGCACGTCGTTGGTGAAGATGCTCGATGCCAACCCTTGGGGCACCGAGTTGTGCAAGGCGATCGCCTCGTCCAGATCGTCGTAGTCGAGCACGTACAGCAGCGGCCCGAACGTCTCCGTCCGCACGATCTCGGTCTGCTCGGGCATCGTGACCAGCGCCGGCTGCACGTACCACGCATCCGGCGCCTCCGCAGCCAGCACGCGCTCGCCACCGACGACCACCTTGCCGCCATCCGCCTGTCGCCTGATCGATTGCCGACGCGATCCCGTCGAAGGCCCGGCCGTCGATCAGCGGACCGACGAGCGTGCCATCGGCCAATGGGTCGCCGATCGGCACGGAGGCGTAGGCCTTGCCCAGGCGCTCGACGAGCTCGTCGCGGATCGACCGGTGGACGATGAGACGGCGCAGACTGGTGCAGCGCTGGCCCGCCGTGCCCACGGCCGAGAAGGCGATGCCGCGCACCGCCAGCTCGAGATCGGCGCTCGGTGCGACGAGCGCCGCGTTGTTGCCGCCGAGCTCGAGGATGAGGCGGCCGAAGCGGCCGGCGACCACCGGTCCGACGGCCCGGCCCATGCGGGTCGATCCGGTGGCCGACACGATGGCCACCGCTTCGTGCGCCGCCAGCGCGGCGCCGACGTCGGGTCCGCCCTGCACGACCTGGGTCAGGCCATCGGGCGCACCGACCTCGGCGGCCGCGCGGCGGGCCAGCGCGTCGCAGGCGAGGGCGGTCAGCGGTGTCTTGTCCGACGGCTTCCAGATCACGGGATCGCCGGCGACCAGCGCCAATGCGGCGTTCCACGACCACACGGCGACCGGGAAGTTGAAGGCGGTGATGACGGCGCACGGACCCATCGGGTGCCACGTCTCCATGAGCCGGTGGCCCGGGCGCTCGCTGGCGATGGTCAGGCCGTGCAGCTGGCGTGACAGACCGACGGCGAAGTCGCAGATGTCGATCATCTCCTGGACCTCGCCGAGACCCTCTGAGCGGATCTTGCCGGCCTCGATCGACACCAGCTCGCCCAGCTCGGCCTTGTGCTCACGCAGCAGCTCGCCGAGCCGCCTCACGAGGTTGCCGCGGACCGGGGCCGGCGTCACTCGCCACTCGGCGAACGCGGCGACCGAACGGTCGACGGCGGCATCGACGTCGGCGGCGTCGCCCGCCGGACCGAGTGATCCGCCGGTGATCGGTGTGCGCGCCTCGAATGCACCACTCGGCGGTGGCGCACCGAGCGCGGTGAGGATGGACGTCGTCCTGCTCGCCAGGTCGTTGGTGGAGGGCAGCGTCATGGCTGCCGCTCCAGCGCCTGCAGCGCATCGCCGATGATCGACAGCGCGACGTCGGCTTGCGCCTTCGTCACGACGAGCGGCGGGGCCAGCCGGATCGAACGGTCGCCGCACGTCAGCACGAGCAGGCCTCGCTCGAAGCACGCTCGCTCCAGGGCCGCGGCAGTCTCGTGGTCCGGCAGGTCGAAACCGATCATCAGGCCACGACCCCGTACCTGACCGACCAGCGGCGACGACACCGACCGCATGCCTTCCAGCAGGTGGGCGCCAACGTCGGCCGCGTTGGCAGCAAGGCCGTCCTCGACGAGGTCGAGGGTGGCAAGTGCGGCGGCGCAGGCGACCGGGTTGCCGCCGAACGTCGAGCCGTGGCCGCCCGGCTCCCAATCCATCACGTCGGCTCGAGCGACGATGCCGGCCAGCGGCAGCCCACTGGCCAGGCCCTTGCCGATGCACATGATGTCAGCCTCGACGCCCTCGTGCTCGGCGGCCCACATCCGCCCGGTGCGACCGACGCCCGACTGCACCTCGTCGAGGACGAGCAAGATCCCGTGCTCGTCGCACAGCCGGCGGAGGTCGGCCAGCCAACCGCGTGGGGGAACGATGTACCCGCCCTCACCCTGGATCGGCTCGACGAAGATCGCCGCGACGTCGTCCGGACGTGTCAGCCGGGTGAACAGGATTTGCTCGATGTAGTCGGCGCCCGTCAACGCGGCGTCGTCGTACGGGTCGGCGAACGGGGCGTGGAAGCTGCCTGGAGTGACGATGCCGAACCCGCCGCGCTGGCGCGACTTGCTCGCCGTCAGGGACAGGCTGCCCAGGGAACGGCCGTGGAAGGCGCCCAGGAAGGCGATCGCGTTCGGCCGCCCCGTGTGGTGGCGAGCGAGCTTGAGCGCAGCCTCGACGGCCTCGGTGCCGGAGTTGGCGAGGAAGACCTTGGGATCGTCCATCGGGGCCAGCGCGGCGAGGCGTTCGCACACGTCGGCATAGGCCGGCAGGTAGAAGTCGCTCGAGCAGTAGTGGAGGACGTCGTCGACCTGGGCGTGGATCGCCGCGTTCACGACCGGGTGGCTGTGACCGGCGGCGACGACGGCGATGCCGGCGTTGAAGTCGAGGAAGCGGTTGCCGTCGACGTCCTCGATGACGCAGCCCCGACCCCTGCGCACGACGAGGGGATAGACGCGAGTCAGTGACGGGCTCGTCACTGCTTCGTCGCGGGCGATGATCTCGCGGGCGAGCGGTCCTGGTAGCTCCGTGCGCAGGTCAGGCGCGAGAGTGTCTGGCGTGAGGTCAGCCACAGCCTCGATGATGCTCATGATCCCTCCCGTTCCGATGGCTCAGACGATTGTAACGTTTGTTCCGTGAGCTCCGAAAGGCGGTGGCCCGACGATCTGGAGGAACTCGAGCAGGGACTGCTGCGGGCGATCGCCGACCTGCCCTGCGTTGAGGTTGGCGAGCCATCCGGCCCGCTCGCGCCGGGGTCGTCGTTGACGGCCAAGGAGCTGGCCGACGTGTTCGACGCCCAGCTCGACAGCCGCCATCTCGACCACACGGCCCGGTGGCTGCGCGCCCAGGGCGTCGGCTTCTACACGATCGGGTCGGCCGGGCATGAGGCGAACGCGCTTGTCGCCAACGCGCTGCGACCGACCGATCCGGCCCTCCTGCACTATCGATCTGGCGGCTTCTACCTGGCGCGGGCACGCCAGGTTCCCGGGCACGATGGCGTGCGCGACGTGCTGCTCGGATTGCTGGCGTCCGCTGACGAGCCGATCGCCGGTGGACGCCACAAGGTGTTCGGCCATGCTGGTCTCGCCGTCCTGCCGCAGACCTCGACGATCGCCTCGCACCTGCCGCGAGCGATGGGCGTCGCGTTCGCCATCGGTCGGGCACGCCGGCTCGGCGTCGAGGCACGATGGCCCGCCGACGCCATCGCCGTCACCAGCTTCGGTGACGCCTCGCTGAACCATTCGACGGCGCAGGGGCGCTGAACGCGGCGTCGTACACCGCCCACCAGGGCATGGCGATGCCGCTGCTCTTCGTGTGTGAGGACAACGGCTGGGGGATCAGCGTTCCGACTCCGGCCGGCTGGGTCGAGGCTTCGCTCGCTCACCGGCCGGACCTGCGGTACGAGCGGGTGGACGGCACCGACCCGATCTCGGTGCACGACGTCGCCGAGGACCTCGCCGACTGGGTGCGCGGCCGTCGCCGGCCGGCCCTGCTGCACCTCCTCACCGTGCGCTACGGCGGTCACGCCGGCACCGACGTCGAGTCGGGGTACCGCAGCGCGGCGAGCATCCGTGCGGACGTGTTGCGGGACCCGCTGCTGGCGACGGCCCGCACGTTGGTCGCGGCCGGCGCGGCGACGCCGGACGGGTTGGTCGAGCGGTACCTCGCCGGCCGCGCCGCTGTGCGCGAGCTTGCGGCGTCGCTGCTGGAGGAGCGCCGCCTGCTCGATTCAGCGGCGACGATCGTCGCGCCACTCTCTCCGCGCACACCCGATGCGGTCGCGACGGCCGCGGCTCGAACGGTCGCGCCGGCGGACCGTGAAGCGTTCTTCGGGCGGTTGCCGGAGACGGAGGGTCGGCTGACGTTGGCAGAGACGATCAATCGGACCCTCGGTGACCTGCTCCTCGCCGATGAGCGGGTGCTCGTGTTCGGTGAGGACGTCGGCGTGAAGGGCGGTGTCTACGGCGTGACCCGCGGGCTGCAGCGCAAGGCGGGAGTGCTGCGGGTCTTCGACACGCTCCTCGACGAGCAGTCGATCCTCGGGTTGGCGCTCGGTGCCGGGGTGTCCGGCTTGGTACCGATCCCCGAGATCCAGTACCTCGCCTACCTGCACAACGCCGAGGACCAGCTGCGCGGCGAGGCGGCCAGCCTGTCGTTCTTCTCCAGTGGCCGGTTCCGCAACCCACTCGTCGTGCGGATCGCCGCCTACGGATACCAGAAGGGGTTCGGCGGCCACTTCCACAACGACAACGCGGTCGGAGTCCTGCGCGACATCCCGGGCCTCGTCATCGCCTCTCCGGCCCGCGCCGCCGACGCCGGTCCGATGCTCCGCACGTGCGCGGCTGCCGCGGCGACCGACGGAACCGTGTCCGTGTTCCTCGAACCGATCGCCCTGTACCACACGCGTGATCTGCACGACGCCGGCGACGACGGCTGGACGGCCCCCTATGCAGGGCCGGCGGCGTGGGCGGACGACCACGTGCCGATCGGTGCGCCGGCCGTCGCCCGGGAGGGCAGCGACGTGCTCGTCGTGACGTGGGCCAACGGCCTCTACCTGTCGATGCGGGTCGCCGACGCGGTTGGCCGCCGAAGGCATCCAGTGCCGGGTCATCGACCTGCGCTGGCTGGCGCCGCTGCCGGTCGAGGAGATCGCCCGTCACGCCGCCGATGTCGGCCGGGTCGTCGTCGTCGACGAGACCCGTCGCACGGGTGGCGTCGGCGAGGCGATCCTCGCCGGCCTCGCCGAGCACGGCTTCACGGGACCGGTGCGCCGTGTCGCCGCCGTCGACTCCTTCATCCCGCTCGCTGCGGCAGCCAACCTCGTCCTGGTCAGCGAGAGCGACATCGAGCAGGCAATCCGCTCGTTCTGACATCCGAGTGTTTGAGCCGATCGGAGTGCTGGACCTCGATTTTCCGAGGGTTCGACACTCCGATGGGCGCGAACACTCGGATGGGATCAGGTCCAGTTCGGGGGGCGCTTCTCGGCGAAGGCGGCCATCCCCTCGGCGGCGTCGGGTCCGGCGAATAGCTCGTCCGACAGTGCCCGCATCCGCTCGAAGGCCTCCAAGGTCTCCATCAGCGGGACCTCGCGCAGCAGGCGCTTCGTCGTGGCGACGGCACGCGGTGCCCCGGCACGGATGCCCGCACACAGGCCGGCGACGGTCGCATCCAGCTCGGCGCCGGCGACAGCGTGCGTCACGAGCCCGACCTCGCGGGCGAACGCGGCATCGAAGGGCTCGCCCGTGAGGAACGCCGCCGTGAGCCGTGAGCCGCTGGCCCGGCGCAGGATCGGCACGGAGATGATCGCCGCGGCCACGCCGATGCGCACCTCGGTCAGGGCGAACGTGAGGTCTCGATCGACGACGACGAGGTCGCACGCCGCCATCAGCCCGATGCCGCCGGCCCGGGCCGGGCCCCGCAGCACGGCGATCGTCGGCACCTCGGCGTCCATCAGCCGCTTCAGGACGGACACGAACGGGCGCGAGTCGGGTGGCCCGGTGCGTCGCTCCTTGAGGTCGGCACCGGCGCAGAACGCCGGCGGGACGTGGGTCAGCACGATCGCCCGGATCGAGCCGTCGACGGCGCCCGCCTCGGCGCCGTCGAGGGCGGTGGTGAGGTCGTGGACCAGCCGTGTGGACAGCGCGTTCCGATTGGCGGGGGAGTCGAGCGTGATCGTGGCGACGGCGTCGACGACGTCGAGGTGGACGAGCTCGTCGGCGGCGTGCGTGTCCGGCACGCCGCCGACCGTAGTGAGTCAGATCGCAGCGAGGAAGGCCTCGACGTCGGCGCGGTCGCGGGTGCGGCGCATCGGCGGGAGGGCACGGATGATGTCCCAGCGGTAGCGAGCCGTGCCGAGACGACGGTCGAGCACGGCGACCACGCCACGGTCCGTGGCCGTGCGGATCAGCCGCCCTGACGCCTGGGCGAGCAGCATCGCCGCGCGCGGCAGGTCGATCTGGCTGAAGGCGCCGGGGCCGAGCAGCTCCCGGCGAGCCGACAGGAGCGGGTCGTCGGGCCGCGGGAACGGCAAGCGGTCGATGACGACGAGGCTCAACGTCCTCCCCGGCACGTCGACGCCTTGGAAGAAGCCGGCGGTGGCGAACACGCAGGTCGCCTCGTCGGCGGCGAAGCGGCGCACGAGCGCCGGCTTGGGCAGGTCCCGCTGGGTCAGGATCGGCACGGTGACCCGCTCTCGCACGGCCGCCGCGGCCAGATCCATCGCCTTCCAGCTCGTGAACAGCGCCAGCGTTCGCCCGCCGGCAGCGGTGATCAGCGCGGTCAGCTCGTCGTTGACTGCGTCGCGGTACTGCTCTGACCGGGGGTCGGGGAGGTGGAGCGCGCAGTAGAGCAAGGCGTTCGACTCGAAGTCGAACGGGCTGCCGACATCGAGCGTGTCCGTGCGCTCGGATGGCAAGCCGACGCGAGCCGGCAATGAAGTCGGGATCGTGGCGCTCGTGAGCACCGCGGTGCGCCGGGTCCACACCCCCTCGCGCAGGGCCGGCCCGACATCGAGCGGGGCGATCTCGAGGCGTGGCGTCTCCGGCGCGCCGGACACGAAGTCCACGTAGCCCTCGTGGTCACCGAGCGCCAGGTCGAGGTGCTCGATGGCCCGTCCGGTCATGATCTGGGCCCGCAGCTTGCGTTGCTTGGCGTCATCGACCGGGGTCTCGATCGCCGCCAGCGTCGAGGTGACCCGCTCGAGGCGGTTGCGGGCCTCGAGCAGCACCTCGTGCACCGCATCTGGATAGGGGGTGGGGAGGCGCAGTCCGGCATGTGGGCCCAACGCCTCACGCAGCTGCTCAGCGAGCTCGAGGAGAGGTGCGATCGTCGCCGGATCGTCGAGGATCCGGCGCACCACGCTGGCCAGCCGGACGAAGCGACCAGGCGCCAGCTGGACACCGACGGTGTCGCTCATGACGTCTTCCAGTACGTGGGCCTCGTCGAAGACGGTCAGGTCGTGCTCCGGCAGGATCATGCCGGAACTGGCGACGTCGAGCCCGTACAGGTGCGTGTTGACGACCACCACGTCGGCGACGGCGGCCCGCCGACGGGCCTGCTCGGCGAAGCACGGATCGCCGAGTGGGCAGCGGTCGGCGCCGGGGCACTCGTCGCTGCCGACGCTGACGGACCGCCACGTGGCGTCGTTCGGAGCCCACTCGAGCTCGGCGGCATCGCCGGTCGAGGTGTGGCCGACCCACTCGGCGATCTTGGCGATCTCCGCTTGCGTGGTCGCCGCCATGCCCTCCAGCTCGAGCTGGGCGCTGTCGCCACCACCGGCCAGCTCGCGCAGGCGTTGCAGGCAGACGTAGTTGCTGCGGCCCTTCAGGACCGCCCACTCGAAGTCGGCCCCCATCGTCCGCTCGAGGAACGGGAGGTCCTTCGTCGCCAGCTGGTCCTGGAGGGCCTTGGTCGCCGTCGCGACGACGACGCGCACCCCCGATTCGATGGCCGGAACGAGGTAGGCGAGCGTCTTGCCGGTCCCCGTGCCGGCCTGCACGACGAGGTGGCGGCCGGCGGCGATCGCCGCGGCGACGGCCTCGGCCATCTGGGTCTGCCCCGGACGCGCCTCTGCGCCGGGAAGCGCGGCGGTGACGTCGGCGAGCGTCGTCGCGACGTCGCTCACGGGCTCACGGCACGAGGGCCAGTGCGGCGTCCAGCTCGGCGTCGTCGAACTCCGGCCACGTCTTGTCCGTGAAGTGGATCGCCGCCCCTGCGCTCTGCCACAGCAGGAAGTTGGAGACCCGCAGTTCGCCGGACGTGCGGACCAGCACGTCGACCGGCGGCAGCTCGGGGAGGTACAGGTGCTGGGCGATGGCGTCCGTCGTCACGCCTTGGCCATCGGTCCGGGTCCGCCGTACAGCGTCGATCAGCTCCTGGCGAGCGCCGTAGTCGAAGGCGACCGTGAGCAGCATGCCGGTGTTGCGCGCCGTGTCGGCGATCGCTCTGCGGATCGCCCGCTGGACGTACTTCGGAGTACGCGCCTCGGCCGAGTCGAACGGCCGCCCGATCCACTGGATGCGCACGTTCAAGTCGTTGAGCTCTTCGACCCGACCGAACAGCTTGTGGTGCAGGCCAAGGATGTGGCGGACCTCTGCCCGCGGGCGGATCCAGTTCTCCGTCGAGAAGCCGAAGACGGTCAGCCACCCGATGTTGCGGCGGACGGCGACGCGCACGATCCGGGCCAGGTTCTCCTCGCCCTCCGTGTGGCCCTCCGTGCGGGGCAGGCCGCGCCGCTCCGCCCACCGGCCGTTGCCGTCCATGATGCACGCGACGTGCAGCGGCCGATGACGAGGCTCGGGTGCGAGCTGTTCAGCGGTGGCCACGGTCCGTCACGTTAGAGGCCATGTAGAAAGGCAGGCGGGTGAGACGCCGAAGCGAAGCGTCGGCGGTGAGCTCGGCAGGCGAGGGCGAGCAACTTGCTTGCGAGCCGAGCCCCAGACGTTACGGGTCGTCTCGGCAGCCGCGTGGGAGACTCCACAGGTGGCCGCCTCGCTCGCGGACGTCTTGATCGTCGCGGGCACCCGTCGTGAGTGGGCCGCCATGACTGCCCCCGACTGGCAGGCCCTGGCCGACGAGCTGGGTGCCGTCGTCGCCGCCGTCGGGTGCGCGTGGCTCACGCTGCGGGCCTACGAGGACGGCGGCGTGCCGACCGGCGAGCGCCTCGAGACGGACCGCCAGCACCTGGTCGCTGCGGACGGTCAGTGCACGGTGATCATCGATCCCGTCGGTGACGGGCGCGAGCGGTTCGCCGAGGCGATGCGCCACGTGCCGGGGACGTCGCCGATCAACGAGAAGTCGGTCGCCACCGCGCTCTACGAGCCGGCGGACGTCGAGCCCGACCTGGTGCTGGTGCTCGGGCCGTCGACGCGGCTGCCACCGTCGCTGGTCTGGGAGCTGGGGTACGGAGAGCTGGTGTTCCTGCCGGTGCCATTCGGCGAGCTGCGGCGGGACCACCTGCAGGCGGCGCTCGACGAGTTCCACGGCCGGCGCCGCCGCTTCGGGGGCTTGGACGGATGAGCGGGCTGTACCGCGACACCGGTGTGGTGCTACGGCACTATCAGCTCGGGGAGGCGGACCGCATCGTCGTGATCCTGACCGAGGAGCACGGCAAGGTGCGGGCCGTCGCCAAGGGCGTACGCCGCACGACGTCCAAGTTCGGAGCTCGGCTGGAGCCGATGAGCCACGTGCGGCTCCTGCTGTACCGGGGACGTGACCTCGACATCGTCAGCCAGGCGGAGTCGGTCGAGTCGCTGGCACCGCTGCTGGCCGATCTCGACCGGGCCTCGCAGGCGATGGCCGCGCTGGAGGCGGTCGACCAGCTGGCGCTGGAGCGGGAGCCCAGCCCTGCCGCTGTACCGGATGCTCGTGGGCGTGCTGCGCACGATCGCCGGTCCGGAACCCTCGCCACTGGTGGTGCCGGCGTTCTTCTGGAAGCTGCTCGCCGCCGAGGGCTTGCGGCCGGAGCTCGACGTCTGCGTGCGCTGCGGCGGGGTCGAGCCGGAGGTGACGCTGGTGGCGTTCGACCTCGACGAGGGCGGCGTGCTGTGCCGGTCGTGTCGTTCGGGTGCGGCGATCTCGCCCGCTGCGCTGCAGCTGCATGCGGGCGATCCTCGGGGGTCGGCTCAACGAGGCGCTCGCCCTCCCGGAGTCTCCGACCACGCACGAGGTCGCCGGTCTGGCGACCCGCGCCCTCGAACACCACCTCGAACGACGCCTCCGGGCCGTCGCCATGTTCGAACGGCAGTGAACACACAGATTCTGAGGAGACTTGGTTGCGCTCAGCGCAACCAACTGTCGTCAGAATCCTGAAGAGGCTGGCCGCGGATCGTCGCCGTAGCCTTGGCGGGCGTGCCGGCGACCGAGCTCGAGCAGATCGTCAACTTGTGCAAGCGGCGTGGGTTCGTCTATCCGTCGGCGGAGATCTACGGGGGGTTCCGCAGTGCCTATGACTACGGGCCGCTCGGTGCGCTCATGCTGCGCAACGTCAAGGAAGCCTGGATCCGAAGCACCGTCCAAGAGCGCGATGACGTCGTCCTGATCGACGCCGCGGTGCTCGGACCGCCCCAGGTCTGGGAGGCGAGCGGCCACCTCAAGAACTTCACCGACCCGCTGGTCGACTGCACGAACTGCAAGAACCGCTTCCGCCTCGACAAGCTCGACGACCCGAACACGTGCCCGAGCTGCGGGAAGCACGGCACGTTCACCGAGGCCCGCCAGTTCAACCTCATGTTCAAGACCCAGGCTGGCCCGGTCGAGGACTCAGCCGCCGTGGCCTACCTGCGTCCCGAGACGGCGCAGGGCATGTTCGTCAACTTCTCGAACGTGCTGCAGACGACGCGCAAGAAGCCGCCGTTCGGCATTGCCCAGGTCGGCAAGTCGTTCCGCAACGAGATCACGCCGCAGAACTGGATCTTCCGCACCCGCGAGTTCGAGCAGATGGAGCTCGAGTTCTTCGTGCCCCCGGCCGAGAGCGCCCAGTGGTACGAGTACTGGTGCAACGAGCGTCTCGACTGGTACGTGCGACACGGCATCCCGTCGGACATGCTGCGGCTACGGCCGCACGAGGCCGACGAGCTGTCGCACTACTCGGCGGGCACGTCCGACGTCGAGTTCCGGTTCCCCTGGGGTTTCGATGAGCTGGAGGGCATCGCCCAGCGCACCGACTACGACCTCAAGGCGCACGCCGCGGCGTCCGGTGAGCGCCTCGACTACTTCGATCCGCAGACCAATGAGCGCTACACCCCCTACGTGATCGAGCCCGCCGCCGGCGCCACCCGAGCGATGGCCGCCTTCCTCCTCTCGGCCTATGACGAGGACGTGATCAACGGCGAGGACCGCACCGTCCTGCGGCTGCACCCCCGGGTCGCGCCGTACCAGGTCGCGGTGCTGCCGCTGTCGAAGAAGGACACCCTCACGCCATTGGCCCACGAGATCCGCAAGGCGTTGAGCCAGCGGTACATGGTCGACTACGACGAGACCCAGGCGATCGGCCGCCGGTACCGCCGCCAGGACGAGATCGGCACGCCCCTGGCGGTCACCGTGGACTTCGACTCGCTCGAGGACAAGCAAGTGACGATCCGCGATCGCGACAGTACGGAGCAGGTTCGGGTGCCCGTCGACGACGTCGTCGCCGAGATCGCCGACCGCCTCGGGTTCTGAACCCCTGAACTGTCCGTAGCGATCGCCTCACAACGCACGATTCCGACACACAGAAGTAGGTTGCCGCGGCATGAGCGCCGTCGCCTGCATCGCCAAGGTCTCCGCTGCGCCCGGCAAGCGGGCCGACCTCGCCGCCGCACTGCAGCTCGCACTGGACAACGTCGAGCACGAGCCGGGCACCCGCTACTACATCCTCCACGAGGACAACAGCAATGAGGACCTGCTCTGGCTGTACGAGTTGTACGAGGGGCAGGACCACCTCGATGCGCACCGCAGCGCCGCATGGTTCGCCGAGCTCGGTCCGGCGATCGGCCCGTTCCTCGCTGGCCGACCAGAGCTGACGTTCGTGACACCCATCGGCGGCAAGGGGTTCTGAGCTGGCCACGTACCTCGACCGCATCGTCGCTCGGCACCGTGAGGTCGCCGCCGCCGACCACCGGCCCCTCGAGGCGCTGGTGACGGCTGCGCAGTCGATGGCGCCAACTCGCGGATTTCGGCAGGCGCTCGCCGATCAACCCGGACTGTCGGTGATCGCCGAGATCAAACGACGCTCTCCTTCCAAGGGCGACCTCAACGTCGGGCTGGATCCGGCGGACCTCGCCACGACCTACGCGCACGGTGGCGCCGCCTGCCTGTCCGTGCTGACGGATGCCGAGTTCTTCGGCGGCGCCGTCGCCGATCTCCAATCGGCTCGGGCCGCGACGTCCCTGCCCGTGCTGCGCAAGGACTTCACGGTCAGCGCCAGCGACGTCGTCGACACCCGGCTGATCGGGGCTGACTGCGTGCTGTTGATCGCCGCGGCGCTCGACAAGCACGAGCTGATCGAGTGGCACCACCTCGCCGTCGAGATCGGCCTCGACGCGCTCGTCGAGGTGCACGATGAGTCGGAGCTCGACGTGGCGATCGAGGCAGGTTCGACGCTCGTCGGCGTCAACCAGCGGGATCTCGTGACGTTCGAGGTCGACCACGACCGAGCGGCGCGGATGGCGACGGCGATCCCGGCCGAGGTCGTCAAGGTCGCCGAGTCCGGCGTCCGCGACGGTGACGACGCACGACGACTGGCCGACGTCGGCTACGACGCCATCCTCGTCGGCGAGTCGTTGGTCACGGCCGGCGATCCAGCGGCTGCCTTGACCGCCCTGCGCGCCGGCTGACGGCATCGAGCGCGAGCATTGGGGACGTGGACGACGCGGATCCCGGGCTGCCGCTGAAGCTGTGGCCCTGCTCGAACGGCGAGTATCTGCCACCGCCGCTCGACGAGCTGCGCGCGCGAGGCGATGCGGCGGGCTCGCGCCGCCGCCGACCATCACGCCCGGCGCCACGGTTGGTCGCGCCGGCGGTTCCTCCTCTCGTCGGCCGGCATGGCGTCCGGCCTGGCCGCATTGCAGGCCTGCAGCAACGAGCGGTCGCGGTCACAGGGAACGGAGCCCGGCGGGACGTTCTCTGTCCCGGAGACGGCGGCCACGGACCCCGAAGAGGCGACGACGACGATCAACGGGCCGGCGACGGCTCCGACCACGGCGTCCACGACCTCGTCCACGGCACCACCGCCGCCGGCCGAAGTCGTCGTCGACGTGCAGACCCACTTCCTCGAATCCGGTGAGTGGGGCACCGGCTTCCCACAGGGCAGCTGCGGCGAGGCCGAGCCGATCGATTGCTTCTCGGCGGAGTACTGGCGAGACCTCGTGCTCATGGGCAGCGACACGGCCGTGGCGGTCATCTCGGCGATCCCGGTGGTTGGCGCCGCCGACCCGCTGTCGATCGATGCCATGGAGCGGGGCAAGGCGCTCGCCGCCGAGCTGTGCGGCGACGGCCGTGTGCTCATCCAGGGCCACGCCGTGCCCGACGTCGGTCCGCTCGACGCCGCTCTCGCCTCGATGGCGGAGGTCGCCGCCGCCCACGAGCTCTGCGCGTGGAAGGCCTACACGCACGCGCCGAGCGGCTGGTACCTCGACGACCACGACCCCGACGCACCGCAGATCGGCAACGCCTTCCTGCAGGCCGCCCGTGATACGGGCGTCCCGGTCGTCGCGGTGCACAAGGGCCTCTCCGGCGGCAACCGCTACGCCTCGCCGGTCGACATCGGTCCCGCCGCGGCAGCCCATCCGGACCTCTCGTTCCTCGTCTACCACTCCGGCTTCGAGACCGACTGGACCGAGGGTCCGTACTCGCCCGACGGTGAGGGTGTCGACCGCCTCGTGCGCAGCGTGACCGAAGCCGGGATCGGCCCCGGCGGCAACGTGTACGCCGAGCTGGGCTCGACCTGGCGGACGATCATGGGCAATCCCGACGAGGCAGCCCACGTGCTCGGCAAGCTGCTCGTCACGTTCGGGCCGGAGCGGATCCTGTGGGGCACCGACTCCATCTGGTACGGGTCGCCACAGGACCAGATCGCCGCGTTCCGCAACTTCGAGATCAGCGAAGCGTTCCAGGAGCAGTTCGGTTACCCAGCGCTGACGCCGGAGGTGAAGCGGCGGATCCTGGGTCAGAACGCCATCGCCCTCTTCGCCATCGAGCCGCCCGCTGGTGCCTGCCAGCCCGCCGAGCCGGAGGGGTTCGCCCGGTCGAACCGCACGTACGGTCCGGTGTCGCGGCGGGACGTGATGGCCACGTTCGTGCGCGAACATCCCTGGATACGAACCCCGTGAGCCGCATCCGACACGGGTAGCGTCGGGACGTCATGTTCGTCAAGATCTGCGGGATCACGAACGAGGACGACGCGCTGCTGGCCGTCGCCATGGGCGCCGACGCCGTCGGGTTCGTGTTCGCGCCGTCGCCGCGCCAGATCGCTCCGCAACAGGCGTACGACATCTCGCGGCGCCTTCCGCCGGAGATCCTCACCGTCGCGTTGTTCCGCGACGAGCACCCGAAGCGGGTCGTCGAGATCACCAATCGCGCCGGGTTGAAGGCGGCCCAGCTCCACGGCAACGAATCTGCGCAGGACGTTGCTGAGGTTGCTGCTGCAATCCGCTGGGTCATCAAGGCCTATCCGGCCGGCTCGCCGCACGTCGCCGACGCGGCCTCGCTGGCGACCGACCTGCTGCTGCTCGACGCCGCGACGCCCGGCTCGGGTCAGGTCTTCGACTGGACGCTGGCCGGCGAGGTGCCAGAAGGGATGCGGCTGATCCTCGCCGGAGGGCTCGACCCCGACAACGTTGCAGATGCAATCAAGGCCGTCGAACCGTGGGGCGTCGACGTGTCGAGCGGAGTCGAACGGTCGCCAGGCAAGAAGGACGCTCTGGCCGTCAAGCGGTTCGTCGAACGGGCCAAGGAAGCGGCGCCCGTGCCGTACCGCGGCGACGACGAGCTCCCATACGACTGGAACGACGAGTGACCATCGCGCAGGCCTCCCTCATGGGAGAGCCCAGCGCGACCGGCCGCTTCGGCGAGTTCGGCGGGCGCTTCGTTCCCGAGACGCTCGTGCCGGCGTGCGAGGAACTGGAGGCGGCCTTCCGTGAGGCCTGGGCCGATGCAGCCTTCCGCGCCGAGCTCGACGGCCTGCTGCGTGACTACGCCGGCCGCCCATCGATCCTCACCGAGTGCCACAACCTCGGCGGACGGCTCGGCGTACGGCTGCTGTTGAAACGTGAAGACCTCAACCACACCGGCTCGCACAAGATCAACAACGTCCTCGGCCAGGCGCTGCTGGCCAAGCGCATGGGCAAGACGCGACTCGTCGCCGAGACAGGAGCAGGGCAGCATGGTGTCGCCACGGCGACTGCGGCGGCGCTGCTCGGCCAGCAGTGCAAGGTCTACATGGGAGCCGTCGACGTCGAGCGCCAAGCGCTGAACGTGTTCCGCATGCGCCTGCTCGGCGCGGAGGTCGAGCCGGTCGAGAGCGGGAGCCGGACACTGAAGGACGCGGTCAACGAAGCGCTGCGCGACTGGGTGGCGACCGTGGCCGACACGCACTACTGCATCGGCTCGGTGATGGGACCGCACCCATACCCGTGGCTGGTGCGTGAGCTGCAGCGAGTCGTCGGCGACGAGGCGCGCCAGCAGGTCCGTGAGCTGACCGGCGGCGATCCCGACGTGGTCGTCGCCTGCGTCGGCGGGGGATCGAACGCCGCTGGGATCTTCTCCGGCTTCGTCGACACGTCCGCCCGGCTCGTCGGCGTCGAGCCGGCCGGAGGAGCCGCCATCGGCCATGGCGTTCCCGGTGTCGTCCACGGCATGCGCAGCTACCTCATGCAGGACGAGTACGGCCAGGTCGAAGAAGCGCATTCGGTCTCGGCCGGACTGGACTACCCGGGTGTCGGCCCGGAGCACGCGTACCTGTCCGCGATCGGCCGCGCCGAGTACCCGGCGGTGACGGACGCCGAGGTGCTCGAGGCGTTCACCCTCCTGGCCCGTACGGAAGGCATCCTGGCCGCCTTCGAGCCGGCGCACGCGCTGGCGTGGCTCGTGCGGGAGGCCTCCTCGCTCCAAGGTGCCACGGTGCTCCTGTCGCTCTCCGGGCGTGGCGACAAGGACGTCGCGCAGGCGATGGATCTCCTCGAGCCATCTTGATGGAGGAGCAGTTCCGGGCCGCCCGGGCCGGCGGGCGCAAGCTCCTCGTGCCGTACGTGACCGGCGGCTATCCCGGCTGGGAGGAAGCGATTCGTGCCGCCGCGGCGGCCGGCGCCGACGGCATCGAGATCGGCATCCCGTTCTCCGACCCGGTGATGGACGGACCGGTGATCCAGCAGGCCTCGCAGGCAGCACTCGAGGGCGGGGCAACGCCACCCGCCATCCTCGATGCCGCGGCGAAGCTCGATGTCGGCGTCCCGCTGGCCGTGATGACGTACTACAACCTCGTCCACCACGACGGGCATCGGCGGTTCGCCGGCCGGCTCGTCGCCGCCGGCATCGACGCCTGCATCCTTCCCGACCTGCCGCTCGAGGAGTCGGGCCCGTGGTGCGCAGCGGCCGATGACGCTGGCGTGGAGACGGTGATGCTGGCCGCCCCGACGACCCCGGATGACCGCCTGCCCCGGATCGCCGCCCGCTCGCGAGGGTTCGTCTACTCCGTCGGGCTCCTCGGCGTGACGGGCGAGCGGGCCGCGCTGGCGGCCACGGCGACCGCGCTCGCAGCCCGCTTGAAGCAGCTCACCGATCGGCCGGTGCTCGTCGGAGTCGGTGTGTCCAACGCCGAGCAAGCCCGCGAGGCGTGCCGGGTTGCCGACGGGGTCGTGCAGGGTGCGTCGGTCGTGCGCCGGTTGATGGAGTCCGGACCGGATGCCGTCGGCGCCTACGTGGCCGAGGTGCGGGCTGCGATCGACGACACGTGAGCGCTTCCGGTTGCGAGCTGTGCGAGGCAGCTCGGCTCACGGAGTGGTTCCACGAGGACGAGGAGTGCTGGATCGCCGAGTGTGAGGCATGCGGCGTGCCGATGGTCGTCTGGCGGACGCACGACCGCGAGCCGCCCGTCGAAGTGAAGGACCGACTGCACGCCAAGCTGCTTGCGGTGGTGGCCGAGCACTTCGACGAGGAGGTCCGGATCGACGACGACCTGCGCACGATCGCCGACCACTACCACGCTCACGCCCGGCCGCAGCGATGGCCTCCGGTCGGCGGACTGCGTAGGCGCCGCTAGTCGCGCGTGAGGCTGCGGGCATGTTCGAGCCGCCGAGCGACGCGCACCGGCCGTTGCCGCCGCCTCCTCCGCCACCATCGATGCCGGCGCCGCCGGAGCCCGCGCGCGGCTGATCCACGGCGTGATCCCGCCGAGCCCGACGCGAGGGCTGCGCACCGCCACCATCACGCTGTTCTGGTGCGTGGTCGGTGCGTCGTGGCTGGTCCTGCTCGCCGCCATCAACCGCCGCCGAGTGTTCGACGACGTAGATGACCTCGAGGGCTTCGTCAACGACTTCCAGGATGCCGATGACGCCCTCGCCGCCGCCGAGTTCCTGGAAGCCGGGCTCGCCATTGCCGCACTGATCGTGCTGTCGATCTGGTCGCTGCGGACCGCCCGCCACGTCAGGTCGTATGGCGGTCAGGACGTGTCGCCAGGTCTGGCCTGCGGCGGGTGGTACATCCCGTTCGGCAACTTCGTCGTGCCGTTCGTGCAGCTGCGGCGCGTCGCCAGTCGTCGGGACCGGCGGAGGACGTGGATCAACTGGTGGCAGGGTCTGTTCATTGCCGAGAGCGTGGCCGGCGTCTCCTTCCAGCGCCTCGGCGACATCGAGTCGGCGTCGTCGCCGGACGACTTCTTGAACCGGATGAGCGGCCAGATCGGCTTGGCCGCGCTCACCGCCATCCTCTTGACGGCAACGGCGTACG
Source organism: uncultured Acidimicrobiia bacterium (assembly GCA_963774125.1). GTDB lineage: Bacteria > Actinomycetota > Acidimicrobiia > Acidimicrobiales > Ilumatobacteraceae > JALZMG01. The sequence continues at coordinate 675,776 of CAVZDR010000003.1, read as the reverse complement.
TCGCCATGCGGGCGACGCGCGACGTCGAGGGGAGCTGACGGAGCGGAATTGAGTGCCGGACGGCCCCGTTCGGCGCGACGATGGAGTGATGTTCGACATCGACGAGTTCATCGAGGATTGCCGGGCGGCACGTCAGGAGGATGAGCCGAGGCAGGCGGTCCGGCACGTCGTCGAGCGGGCGGTCGCCGCACCAACCGCCATTGGCGACGCCATGCGCCCGACCGAGGGCGGGCTGAATGTTCTGTACAACGGCGACGAGCTCACCGTGTTGCACGTCGTGTGGGCGCCGGGTATGGAGCTGTTCCCGCACGACCATCGCATGTGGGCGGTGATCGGGATCTACGCCGGGCAGGAGGACAACGCGTTCTACCGGCGCGCCGAGCCTGGCAGCAGGTTCCTCACCGAGTCAGGCGGCAAGGAGCTCAAGCTCAGTGACACGATCCTGCTCGGTGACGACGTGATCCACAGCGTGTCGAACCCGCTCGACCGGCTGACCGCGGCGATCCACGTCTACGGCGGCGACTTCGTCAATCAGCCACGTAGCCAGTGGGGCCCCGGTCCCCGCGAAGAGCACCCGTACGACATGGACAGCGCCCGCGAGCAGTTCGCCAAGGCCAACGCGGCGTGGGAAGCGTCCACGTCCGCGCTCTAGCCTCCGTCGCATGCCGCTCAAGCCAGGTGACAAGGCCCCCGACTTCGCCCTGCCCGACCAGCACGATCAGCAGGTCGCCCTGAAATCGCTCCGTGGTCGTCGCGCCCTCGTGTACTTCTATCCCAAGGCGGACACGCCGGGGTGCACGACGCAGGCGTGCGGGCTGAACGAGGTCCTCGGCGACATCGGTGACACGGCCGTGATCGGGATCAGCCCCGACAAGCCCTCGAAGCAGCTGAAGTTCGCCGAGAAGTACTCGCTCGGCTTCCCGCTGCTGTCCGACCCCGACCACGGCGTCGCCGAGGCGTTCGGGGTGTGGAAGGAGAAGTCGATGTACGGCCGCAAGTACATGGGCATCGAGAGGTCGGCCTTCCTCATCGACGCCAAGGGCAAGATCGAGCAGGCCTGGTACAAGGTCAGCCCGGCCGACACGCCGAAGAACCTGCTCGCCGCGCTGGCCGCGTGAGCAAGCGTCCGGGGCCGTGCTTCACACTCGGGCCTGAGTGTGCGAGCGAACAGATGGCACGGTGAGCGACCTTCCGGCGCCGGCGGACGTCCTTCCGCACCGGCCGCCGTTCCTGTTCGTCGACGAGGTGACGGCACTCGTGCCGGGCGAGTCGGCGCAAGGGCGGTGGCGGCTGACGGGGGAGGAGTGGTTCTTCGCCGGACACTTCCCGGGCCGACCGACGTTGCCCGGCGTGCTGATGTGCGAGGCGATCGCCCAGGTCGGTGCCATCGCGGTCCTCACCGACGAGCGCTTCGTCGGCAAGCTGCCGCTGTTCGGCGGTTTGGACGGTGCGCGGTTCCGGCGCCAGGTCGGCCCCGGTGACGAGCTCACGCTGGAGGTGTCGCTCGGGCGCATGTCGGCGCGGGCCGGCAAGGGATCCGGACGGGCGCTGCTACACGGCGAGGTCGCGTGCAGCTGTGAGCTGCTGTTCGTCGTCGTCGACACCTGACTGTCCGTAGGAATCGCCTCACAACGATCGGTTGTGACGGACAGAACGGGTGCTCAGGCCGGGGTGAGCACCACCGACCCGTTGTGGCCGCCGAACCCGAAGTTGTTCGAGATCGTCGGTCCCGGTTCCCACTCGCGAGCGTCTCCGATGACGACGTCGATGCCCAGGTCGACGACCTTCGTGTTCGCCGTCGGCGGGATCGCCCGCTTGCGGAACGAGAGCAACACGGCCGCGGCCTCCAGCGCGCCCGCGGCGCCCAGCGCATGACCCGTCACGCCCTTCAGCGACGTGACCGGAGGGCCGTGGTCCCCGAACACCACCCGCACCGCTTCGGCCTCGGCCGCGTCGTTCAGCGGCGTCGACGTCCCGTGAGCGTTGATCTGGCGGATGTCACCCGGCTCGAGGCCGGCATCCTCGAGCGCGAGGCGCATGCACACGATGGCGCCCGACCCGCCCGGCGACGGCGCCGTGATGTGGTGGGCGTCGGCATTGCTCGCCGCGCCGATGACCTCGCCGAGGATGGTGGCGCCGCGCCCGATGGCATGCTCCCGCTCCTCCAGGATCAGGACCCCCGCTCCCTCGCCCATCACGAAACCGTCGCGATCGACGTCGAACGGCCGGCTCACGCCGGTCGTTGTGAGCGCCGTCATGTTGGCGAACCCGGCGAGCGACGTCACGGTGGCGGCGGCCTCGCTGCCGCCGGTCACCACGGCGTCGCACCGACCCATCGCGATGAGCCGTGCCGCGTTGCCGATGGCGTGCGTCCCGGCTGCGCACGCCGTGCAGATCGTCTCGTTCGGCCCCTGCAGGCCCCATCGCATCGAGATCGCCGCGCCCGAAGCGTTGGCCATCATCATCGGCACGAGGAACGGCGAAACGCGGCGCTCGCCCTTCTCCATGCGCACCTCGACCTGCGCCTCGAGCGTGTGCAGCCCGCCGACGCCGGTGGCGAAGATCGTGCCGAAACGGCCGGGGTCGACGCCCATCTCGGCGACGGAGCCGCCGGCCTGCGCGAAGGCCTCGGTCGCGGCGGCGACGGCGAACTGCTCGACTCGGTCGGCGCGGCGCGCCTCCTTCGGCGTGGCGTACCACGGGGTCGGGTCCCAGTCCTCGATCTCGGTCGAGCGTCCGGACGTCACCCCCGGCCCGAGCAGCCCGTCCCAGAACGCCTCGGCACCAATCCCGCACGGAGCCAGGACGCCGAGGCCGGTGACTACGACCCTGCGGCCACGGGGCTCCATCAGGGGGCCCCCGTCAGAGCTTGCCGGCGACCAGGTCGTAGGCCTGGCCGACGGTCTCGATGCCCTCGAGCTCTTCCTCGGGCACCGAGATGTCGAACTCTTCCTCCAGCGCCATTACCAGCTCGACGAGGTCGAGGCTGTCGGCGTCGAGGTCATCGCCGAAGCGGGCCTCGGGCACGACCTGGTCTTCGGACACGGAGAGCACCTCAACGGCGCACTTCTTGAAGCGGGCGAAGAGTTCCTGGTCCACGAGTGGCTCCTTGCGATCAGCGGACGTGTTGGGAAGCATGGCACACCGGCCATTGGCTGGACTCATGACGGTTGAGGGACGCACCGGGCAGGTCAGTGACCCATGCCGAGGCCGCCGTCAACAGGGATGACAGCGCCGGTGATGTAGGCGGCGTCCGGCGACGCGAGGAACCACACCGTACCGGCGATCTCCTCGGGAGCGGCCATCCGCCCGAGCGGTGTGGCGCTCGTCAACTCGGCCAGGCGCTGCTCGCTGAGCACCGCCGTCATCTCGGTTTCGACGGGCCCTGGGGCGACGACGTTGACCGTGATGCCGCGCGATCCCAACTCACGGGCCATCGATCGAGCAAACCCGACGAGACCCGCCTTCGCCGCCGCGTAGTTCGCCTGACCGGCCGACCCGAGGAGCCCGACAACCGACGACATGAGGATGATCCGGCCGCGACGGGCTCTCAGCATCCCCTGGGCGGCCCGCTTGGTGACCCGGTAGGCGGCCGTCAAGTTGGCGTCCAGCACCGACGTGAAGTCGTCCTCCCGCATGCGGAGCAACAAGCCGTCCTTGGTGACGCCGGCGTTCGACACGAGCACCTCGACGGGCCCGCCGAAGCATTCCTCGACGGCGGCGAAGGCGGCGTCGACGTCGGCGCCAGACGTGACGTCACACTTCACGCCAAACAGTCCCTCGGGCGGGTCGGACGAGCGATACGTGACGGCGACGCGGTCGCCGCCGGCCTCGAAGCGTCGCGCGACAGCGAGGCCGATGCCTCGAGACCCACCGGTGATGAAGACGATGCGGCTATCCACTGCGTGCCCCGGCCACGCAGGCCGCATGTGGCCGCTCGCTCGCTGGCGCTCCCTCGCTCGCATGCAGCTTCACCGTGTTCAACCACCCCAGCGGATGACCGCGCTGGCGGCCGTCATCCCGGCGCCGAAGCCGACGAGCAGCACGAGGTCACCCTCGTGCACCCGGTCGTTCTCGATCGCGTCGACGAGGGCCAGCGGGATCGAGGCGGAGGAGGTGTTGCCGGTCCGATCGAGGACCACGGCCGCCCGGTCCATGCCGATGCCGAGGCGGTCGCAGGCGGCCTGGATGATGCGCGTGTTGGCCTGATGCGGCACGACGAGGGCGACGTCATCGATCGACACGCCGGCGTCGGCGAGCGTCCGCCGAGCCGATTCGACCATGATCCGCACCGCCCGTCGGAAGACCTCTTTACCGTCCATTCGCAAGTACTCGCCGACCTCCGCGTAGAGGAACCGCTCGGCCGTGCCGTCGGCGTCGAGGTCCCAGCCGAGCAGCTGCCCGGCGCCGTCGACGGCTTCCAGCACGACCGCACCGGAGCCGTCGGCGAAGAGGATGGCGGTGTTGCGGTCCTCCCAGTCGACGATCCGGGCCAGCGTGTCCGTGCCGATGACGAGGAGGCGCTCGGCCCCGATTGCGATCAGCCCGTGGGCCACGACCAACGCGTACGTGAAGCCCGAGCAGGCGGCATTGATGTCGAACGCCCCGCACCGCAGCCCGAGCTCGGCAGCGACCGTCGCCGAGGTGGCGGGCACCGTGCGATCGGGCGTCGTGGTGGCCAGCACGATGGCGTCGATGCTCTCCGGTTCGAGGCCGGACATGCCGAGCGCCAGCCGGCCGGCCTCGGCGGACAGCCCGGCCGTCGTGCCGCCGACGTGTCGCTCACGGATCCCGGTCCGCTCGACGATCCACTCGTCGCTGGTGTCGAGACCCATCTCCTCGAGATCGCGGTTGGTCAACGTCTTGGGCGGCAACGCCGTGCCCCAACCGGTGATGACGGCTCCGCGGACCGGCGGGTGCTTCGGCATGGCAGTCCCTTCCTTCAGCTGGTGCGCAGCCAAGCGACGGGTTGACGGGCGGTCAGACGCTCCGTTTCGACGGCGATGTAACTCTGCAGCACGCCGGCGAACGGCGAACGGACCTCGTGCGCGCCGACGTGTCCGAGCACGGTGCCGACGTCGATGCGGGCCCCGTCGTCGAGGTCTGGCGCACGCTTGAAGACGCCGGCCGCCGGGCTGACGACGAGGCGCTCGACGGCGAAGAGATGCTCACCCTCGAGCCGCACCGGAGCCGTCGCGCCATCGGCGCCCAGCCACTCGATCAAGTTGTTGAGGTCGTCGAGCGTGGCGACCGAGATCGTGCGGCCGGTGGTCGTCCGCTTCGCCATACCGGTGAGGACCCCGCCGGGTCCGAGCTCGGCGTAGTCCGTGACGCCGAGGTCCTCCAGTTCGAGGAGACACTGCTTCCACCGCACCGGCGAGGAGAGCTGTGCCGACAGCAGGCTGGCCCACTCCTTGCCCTCGTGGTGGGGGAGAGCGTCGACGTTGCTGACGACGGGAACTTCGGTGTCTCGGGGGTCCGCCTCGGCGATCGCGGTGCGCAGACGGTTGCGGGCCGGGATCATGTACGGCGTGTGGAAGGCACCCGAGACCTGCAGCGGCATGACCTTCTTGGCGCCGAGCTCCTTGGCGTGACCGGAGGCCAGCTCGACGCCGCGCGGTGAGCCGGCGATGACGACCTGTCCGGGCGCGTTGTAGTTGGCGACCCAGACCTCCTCGTCGGCGCGACGGCAGGCCACATCGACCTGCTCGTCGTCGAGCCCGAGCACGGCTGCCATCGTGCCCGGCTGAGCCAGCCCGGCCTCGTGCATGGCGTCGGCGCGTTCGGCGACGAGGCGCACGGCCTCGTCGAAGCCGAGTGCGCCGGTGGCCGTGAGTGCGGTGTACTCGCCGAGGCTGTGCCCGGCGCAGAAGCTGGGCTCGATGCCGAGACGTTCCACGGCGTCGAGAACCATGAGGCTCGATACGAACGTCGTGAGCTGCGCGTTGCGGGTGTCACGCAGCTGCTCGGCATCGGCGTCGAGCAGCAGCTTGGCGATGTCGCGCCCCGCCAGCTCACTCGCCTCCTCCACGAGCTCCCAACTCTCGTGATCGATCCACGGTCGGCCCATGCCGGGGCGTTGCGAGCCCTGGCCGGGGAACGTGAAAGCGAGCATCAATGCCACGGTAGACGTTCGACCTCGCGAACAGATCGCTACCGAGCGGTAATGACGCGTTGAGGGCAGCGCAACCTTCGTCCTCACCGAACTGGGTGGCCACCGTCCCGGATTCGAGACCGTGACCACCCAGAAGGGTTGTTGAGACGGTGACCACCCAGATGGGCGGAGAGCCGGACCGCTAGCCTCGGGACGTCCAGCGCCCCGGTAGCCCAATTGGCAGAGGCAACGGCCTCAAAATCCGTACGGTGTGGGTTCGAGTCCCACCCGGGGCACGCGCCGCCGAGCGGGGAGCCGCTGAAAAGCGATCTGGGCGCGGACGTTCCCGAAATCGAGAACGTCCGCGCCCAGATGCGCCGGGATCCGCGCCCGGTCGGCCCGGATCCGTCAGCTGTGCTTGCGGAGGGCCTTGATCAGCTCGGCCTTGTTGAGGCCGGTGCGGCCCTCGATGTCGAGCTCGCGTGCCCGCTCCATGAGCTCGGCCTTCGTCCACTGCTCGTAGCGACGGCCCGACCCCGGCTGCTCGACGGCGTCGCTGCTGTCAACGGCGTCGATGGCGTCGTCGAGGAGCTTGGTTGCCTCGCCGGTGGCGGATCTGGAGACCCGGCGACCCTGCGCTGCGGTCTGGCCGGCAACGGTCTTGGCGCCCGTGCGGGTCGCCGTGGCGACCTGCTCGCCGGCGGCCTTGACCTGACCCGTGACCGTCTTGCCGGACACGCGGGCAGTCCCGAGGAACGCCTTGGTGGAGTCCGTCATGGCCTGGAACATCGCGGTGTACTGGTCGTAGGCAGCGCTGGCCAGCGTGCGCTGCAGGCGCACGATGCGCGCCGGAATATCCGGCAGGCTCGACTCGAACCGGTCGAGCTGCTCTGTGAACGTCGTGGTGAGCGTCGTGCTCGCCATGGTGCTATCTCCTGTGTTGGTCTGTGGGAACTTCTGCAAGCATACCCTACGGGACCAGCAGCAACCATGACCTTGGTCACGGCCATCGACACGTAGTGTTCACACGCGATGGGGTCGTGGCTCGTGCGACGGCGCTTGACCCACGTCTCGAACCGGCTGCGCACGCTCCGCGACGAGTTGGCGGTGGTCGAGGAGCAACTCGCCCACCTCCGGGACGACGCCGAGGACCTGGCGGTGCGGGCACTCGTCGCCGAGTCGCCGGCCGCCTCTGTGGAGTCGAGCGATGCCCGCAAGCACGTCGACGCGATGCTCCGCCACCGCCAGCACGTCATGGCGGAGATCGCCGAGCTCGAGTTGCGCCAGGACGAGCTGCTCGATCAGCTCACTGGCTGACCGTCGGCGATCCCCGTGCTGCTTGAATGGCGTTTCGCCCCTGGAAAGGACCTGCCCGTGACGATCCGCGTCGTGATCGCCGAAGACGAAGCCATCATCCGCATGGACCTGCGCGAGACCCTCGAGGAGGAGGGCTACGAGGTCGTCGGCGAGACCGGACGCGGAGACACGGCGGTCGACTTGGTCCGTGAGCTGCTCCCCGACCTCGCCATCCTCGACATCAAGATGCCGGGCATCGACGGGCTCGAAGCGGCCCGCATCATCAACCGCGAGAAGCTGTGCGGCGTGCTCGTGCTGACGGCGTTCAGCCAGCGCGAAGTGGTCGAGGAGGCTCGCGACGCCGGCGCACTGGCCTACCTGGTCAAGCCGTTCCAGAAGAGCGATCTGGTGCCCGCCATCGAGGTGGCGATCGGGAGGTTCCGCGAGTTGCGGGCGATGACCGGCGAGATCGACGCCCTCGGCGAGCAACTCGAGGCGCGCAAGGCGATCGAGCGCGCCAAGGGCATCCTCATCGACGAGGTCAAGATGAGCGAGCAGGACGCCTTCACGTTCATCCAGCGCCGGGCGATGAGCGAGCGCACGAAGATGCGGACCATCGCCGAGCGCATCATCGACGGCTCCCTACGGCCGTCCTGAACGCGGCCGGCCTGAACGCGGCCGGCGAGGCGCTGGAGCGCCCGCCGTGCCGAACCGGGTCTTCAGCTCTGAACGACGCGGCCCAGGCGCCCGCCTGAACGCGGCCGGCGAGGCGCTGGAGCGCCCGCCGTGCCTCGCTCTGGAGTTGTTGGGCGGCGCTACGCGGCGCGCCCTGGCCGGCGCCGAGCCAGCACGAAGGCGAGCCCGCCGAGCGCGATCGCTCCGGCCGCGACGGCAGCCGTCGGTCCGGCCGCTCCACCCGTCACCGGCAGCGCCGGGGTGCCCCCACCACCTGGTGGGTTGACCGGGTTGGCGCAGCCCGAGTCCGGCGGCGGGTAGGCGACCTGACCGGTCGCCACCGGGTTGACCTCGACGCGGACCGTCATGCCGTCGCGCAGGTAGGCGTCAGTGGGATCGAGGACCCATTCATCGCCGTCGAAGCGCCAGCCGGGCCAGTCCGTGGCGTTCCCAGCGGCATCGACGCTGGCGCCTGGATAGATGAAGCGCACGGACGTGTTCGCCTGGTAGGTGGCCGTGTGCGTTGCGACAACCACGCCGTTGACGTCGATGAACGTGATCGTTGCCGTGTGGCCGTTGAATTCCGGCTGGTTCCCGAACGTCACTTCGATGTACGGCGCATCGCTCTGACACAGCGGCGTGATGGCCGTGATCGTGAGCGTGCTGGGGAGCGTCGTCGACGTGCTCGTCGTCGTGGAGCCAGGCACCGTCGTGCTGGTGGTGGTCGTCGGGCTCGACGTGGTCGTCGTGGAGCCAGGCACCGTCGTGGTCGTGGTGCTGGTCGTCGGCGGCGCTGTCGTGCTCGTCGTCGTCGACGAGGTCGTCGATGACGTGGTGGACGTCGTGGTCGAGGTCGTCGACGTCGTCGACGTCGTGGTCGTCGTGGTCGTCGTGCAGCCGTCGGGCTGGGTGGCAGTTGCCGACGTGTTCCCAGTGAAGCCGTCCGACCATGTGGCGTCGGTCGCGAACGTCACCGAGGAGACGCTCGTCGACAGGACTGGGGAGTTGAACGTCTCCGACTCGCTCGGCGCCAGCGACCAGCCCGTGCTGGAGCCCGGTGGCGTGATCGTCATCGTTCCGACGATCGTCGGCCCGGGGTCGCTCGGGGTGAGCACCGCCGAGGCCCGCCACCCTCCGCCGTCAACGCACACGGCGCTCGGCACGAGGTTGAGGAAGTGCGCGAACGCGACACCTCCGGGGATCACGATGGTCGCCCCGCCGAGCACGACCGCGCCGAGGAGCACGCGCCGCCAGACACCCATGAGTTTTTCCTCCTGGCTCTTGAAGTCCGCAACAGAGCCGCCACCAGCATTGCACATCGTGCGCGGACGGCCGCAACTTGTGCGTTTCGGATCGCCGAGTTGGAGCCGTACCCTCAGCGTGTGAGCAAGCTGCTGCTCCTCGACGGCAACTCCCTGACTTATCGCGCCTTCTTCGCGCTCCCGGCCGACATGGCGACGGCCAGCGGTCAGATCACCAATGCAGTCTTCGGCTTCACGTCGATGTTCATCAACGTGTTGAAGGAGCAGCGCCCTGACGACGTGCTGGTCGCGTTCGACCGCCCCGAGCCCACGTTCCGCCACATCGCCGACGAGACCTACAAGGCCAACCGGGACGCCGCGCCGGACCCGCTACGACAGCAGATGGGCCTGGTGCGCGAGGTGCTCGATGCCCTCGGGGTCCCGACGTGCGAGCTCGCCGGCTGGGAGGCCGACGACCTGATCGCCACCGCCGTCGACCAGGCCGTCGCCCGGGGCGACGACGTGGTCATCGTCACCGGCGATCGCGACACGTATCAATTGGTGTCGGATCCGCACGTGAAGGTCCTCTACAACCGCCGCGGCGTCAGTGACTACGCCCTGTACGACGAGGCCGGCATCGCCGACCGCACCGGGGTGACGCCGGCGCAGTACCCCGAGTACGCCGCACTGCGCGGTGATCCCAGCGACAACCTGCCGGGCGTGCCGGGAGTAGGGGAGAAGACGGCGGCCAAGCTGATCAACACGTACGGCGGGCTCGAAGGCATCTTCGCCCACGTCGACGATCAGTCGCCGAAGCTGCGGGCGTCGCTCACCGAGCACGAGGAGCGCGTGCGCAAGAACCACGAGGTGATGGTCCTGCGCCGAGACGCACCGATCGACCTCCCCGAGTCGCTGAAGATGGACCCGAACATGGCCGAGGTCCAACGCCTGTTCGACTTCCTCGAGTTCCGGACGTTCACGGAGCGCCTCGTCGAGGCGCTCGGGCCGGCGGCAGCAGTGCTGGCCGACGAGGACCGCGTGCATCTCGTCGCCGAGATCACCGAGAGCGAGTCACCCGCTGCCAGCGCCGCAGTTCTGCGCTCTCTCGGCGCCCTCGAGGTCGCCGGCTCCTGGGATGGAGAGGCTGGGCGTGGCGCGCTGCGCGGCTTCGCCGTCGTGACGGATGCCGACTCCGCCGAGGTGACGTGGGTGCCGGCCGACCACCTCGGTGACCCTGCGGTCGTCGACGCGCTCCAGGCGACACCCGTGCGTGGCCACGACGTCAAGGCGCTGATGCGGTCACTCCTCACCCGCGAGATCGATCTCACGAGCCTCGAGCTCGACACCGCGATCGCCGCCTATCTGCTGGATCCCGCAGAGGCGCGCTACGAGCTGGCCCACCTCGTCGAGCGCTATACGGCGTTCGCCGCGCCCGTCGACGAGCCGGTCGCCAAGGGCCAGCTCAACCTCGACGGCATCGAGGCCGACCCGCTGGCGGCTGCCGGGCGTGAAGCGCTCGCCGTCCACCACCTGGTCGAGCCGATCACAGCGCGGCTCGCCACGGACGGGATGGCCGACCTCTACGCCACGATCGAGAACCCGTTGGTGCGGGTGCTGGCCCGCATGGAGCACGCCGGCATCGCCGTCGATCTCGCCGAGCTGCGGCGGCTCCACGAGCGGCTGACGGCCGAGGCCGTGCGCCTGCAGGCCGAGCTCAAGGTGGTCGTCGGTCGTGATGACCTCAACATCAACTCGCCGATCCAGCTGCGTGAGCTGCTGTACGCGCCGCCGCCGGCCGGCCGCGGCCTGACCGCGATCAAGCGCACCAAGACCGGGCCGTCGACCGACGCCGCGACGCTGGAGAAGTTGCGCGACGAATGGCCGGAGTTCATCGGTCCGCTGCTGCAGTACCGCGAGATGGAGAAGCTCCGCGGAACGTACGGCGAGGGGCTGCTCGGTGAAGTCGGAGCTGACGGCCGGATCCACGCCACGTTCAACCAGACGGTCGCCCGCACGGGGCGGTTGAGCTCCGACCGGCCGAACCTGCACAACATCCCGGTGCGCCGCGACGAGGGCCGCATGTTCCGCCGGGCGTTCATCCCGGGTCCCGGGTCCGTGCTGCTCGTGGCCGACTACAACCAGATCGAGCTGCGCTGCATCGCCCATCTCGCGGCAGATCCGGGGCTGATCGCAGCCTTCACGAGCGAGCAGGACATCCACAACGCGACCGCATCGCGGATCTTCCGGGTCGGACCGAAGGAGGTCACGCTCGACCAGCGGTCGAAGGCGAAGATGGTGTCGTACGGGTTGGCCTACGGGATGGAGGCCTACGGGCTTGGCCAGCGGCTCAACATCCCGACCGAGGAGGCGGCGGAGATCCTCGACGCCTACTTCGTGGCCTTCCCCAACGTGAAGGCGTACATGGACAGTACGGTCATCGAGGCGCGCAAGCGTGGATACACGGAGACGCTGTTCGGCCGCCGGCGGCCGATCCCGGAGCTCCTGAACGGGAACTGGAGGATCCGCCAAGCGGGGGAGCGCCAGGCGATGAACGCCGGGATCCAGGGTCTCGCCGCGGACATCTTCAAGGTCGCGCTGGTGCGCGTCGACCAGGCGCTCGAGCGGGAGGGGTTCGCCAGCCGCTTGGTGCTGCAGGTCCACGACGAGGTGCTGGTCGAGGTCCCCGAGGCCGAGCGCGACGCCGTCGGCCCGCTGGTCGTCGACCTGATGCGTCACGCCGCCGACCTCGACGTCCCCCTCGAGGTCAACGTCACCTGGGGTCACACCTGGGCCGACGCCAAGAGCTGACCGCAGAAATCCGGTTTTGAATCCCGGTCAAGGTCAGATTTGACGGTGAATCTTCCAGAGAATGTCCCGGATCACTGGTTCGAGCCGATTGCCGACCATCTCGGCAGTGCGTACCTGCGCTACTCGTTCACCAAGGGGACGGTGCAGGAGGTCGATCACGTGGTGTCCGCGCTCGGCCTCGCGACCGGCGATCGTGTGCTCGACGTCGGGTGTGGTCCCGGGCGGCACGCTCACGAGTTGGCCCGCAGGGGCATCGTCGTCCAAGGCGTCGACATCTCGCAGACGTTCATCGACCTCGCACGCGCCGACGCGCCGCCAGGTGCGACGTTCGAGCGGCTCGACGCCCGACACCTCCCTTTCGACGCGGAGTTCGACGCCGCCATCTGCCTGTGCCAGGGCGCCTTCGGATTGGCGACGGCGAGCGGTGAGGACGACGCGGTCATCGCCGGGATCGCCCGCGCCGTCCGGCCAGGAGGCGGTGTCGCACTCAGTGCGTTCAACTCGTACTTCGCCGTCAAGCACTTCACCGAGGCGGACTTCGACGCCGACCGCGGGATCGCCCACGAGCTGATGGAGATCCGTGATCCGGAAGGCCGCGTCAAGACGGTCGACGGGTGGACCGGCTGCTACACACCTCGCGAACTGCGCCTCCTACTGGCAGCTCACGGTCTCGAGGTCGGGCGCATCTCCAGTGTTGAGCCCGGCCGCTACGGCGACGACGAGCCGAGCACGGAGTCACCCGAGTTCCTGATCCTCGCCAGGAGAGGGATCTCATAGCGATTCGCGGAGGGTCACTGCTACCCTCGTAACCCGCGTCGTGGCCGGTCAGCACGCCTGCCGCACAGCGCAGTTCACCGCCAACCCTTGAAAGCAGCCCGTCCTTGTCCGACACCATCACCTCCTCCACGCCCGCCACCACCCCAGCGACGGCACCGCCCGCATCGACGGGTGGGATGGGCAGCTTCGACGAGGAGGGCAACTACACACCTCGCGAGGTCGCCGTCGACGACCTCGGCATGTCCTTCGCCGACGCCATCGACGGAACGATGGTGGAGGTCGAGGACGGCCAGATCGTCAACGGCACGATCGTCAAGATCGACAAGGACGAGGTGCTGCTCGACATCGGCTACAAGAGCGAAGGCGTCATCCCGTCTCGTGAGCTGAGCATCCGCAACGACGTCGACCCCCACGAGATCGTCTCCCTCGGTGAGAAGGTCGAGGCCCTCGTCCTGCAGAAGGAGGACAAGGAAGGCCGCCTCCTGCTCTCCAAGAAGCGGGCCCAGTACGAGCGGGCATGGGGCAACATCGAGCGCCTCAAGGAGGAGGACGGCGTCGTCGAGGGTCCGGTGATCGAGGTCGTCAAGGGCGGTCTCATCGTCGACATCGGTCTGCGTGGCTTCCTCCCCGCCTCCCTCGTCGAGCTGCGTCGCGTCCGCGACCTGCAGCCGTACGTCGGCCAGCGCATCAGCGCCAAGATCATCGAGCTCGACAAGAACCGCAACAACGTCGTGCTCAGCCGCAGGGCCCACCTGGAGGAGACCCAGAAGGAATCCCGCGACCAGTTCCTCAACAACCTCAAGGTCGGCGAGGTCCGCCACGGCACCGTGTCCTCGGTCGTCAGCTTCGGCGCGTTCGTCGATCTCGGCGGCATGGATGGCTTGATCCACGTCAGCGAGCTGTCGTGGAAGCACGTCGACCACCCGGGTTCGGTCGTCGCGGTCGGCGATGAGGTCGATGTCCAGGTGCTCGACGTCGACATGAGCCGCGAGCGCATCAGCCTGTCGCTGAAGGCCACGCAGCAGGACCCGTGGCAGGAGTTCGCCTCGACCCACGAGGTCGGCCAGCTCGTCTACGGCCGGGTCACCAAGCTGGTGCAGTTCGGCGCGTTCGTCCAGGTCGGCGATGGGATCGAAGGCCTGGTGCACATCTCGGAGATGTCCACTCATCACGTCGACTCGCCGGATCAAGTCGTCACGCCGGGCGAGGAGCTCTGGGTCAAGATCATCGATCTCGACCTCGCCCGCCGCCGCATCAGCCTCTCGATCAAGCAGGCCGCCGAGGGCGGTGAGCTCGCCGAGGAGTACCGCGAGCACTTCGAAGTCGACGAGCACGGCAACTGGACGGCCGGCGACACCGACGCCGAGCGCGAGGCGGCCTGGTCCGAGTACTACGGCGACGAGGGCACCGAGCCCGCAGCCGGCGACGAGGCGACCGAGCCCGCCGCTGCCGATGAGGCGACCGAGCCCTCCGACGACGAGCGAGCGAGCCCGCCGCCGGCGATGAGGCGACCGAGCCCGCCGACGACGCAGCGAGCGAGCCCGCCGTCGACGCTGCGCCACCCGCGGACGACGCGGCGCCACCCGCAGTCGACCAAGACAACGCCTGACGAGGTCGCCGCGCGGCCGTGCTGCTGGTCGCCCTCACCGGAGGCATCGGATCAGGAAAATCCGCAGTTGCCAGGCGACTTGCTGCCCTGGGTGCGGTCATCATCGATGCCGACGCCATCGTGCACGAGCTGCAACAGGCAGGCGCGCCGCTGCTCGAGCGCCTTGCCGAGCGCTTCGGCGAGCACATCATCCGCGCTGACGGCTCGCTCGACCGTGCCGGCCTCGCCGCGATCGCCTTTCACGACGACCGTGCCCTCGCAGACCTCGAAGCGATCGTGCATCCAGCGGTCCGTGCGGAGATCGCGCGTCGCATCGACGCGGAACGCGGCACGGACCGCGTGGTCGTGCTCGACACCCCACTGCTGACGGTCGCCAGCGATCACGACTTCGCGGCGGTCGTCGTCGTGGACGTACCGGTCGAGATCGCGGTGCAACGACTCGTGCAACAGCGCGGCATGGACGAGGCCGACGTCAGGGCCCGCATCGCCAAACAGCTCTCCCGCGACGAGCGGATCGCCGTCGCCGATCGCGTCGTCGACAACGGCGGCGACGAAGTCGCGCTCGACGCCGAGGTCGACGCGCTGTGGGCGTGGCTCGAACAGCTTTCGACTCGCTAGCCCTCTTCGGGGGACAGTGCGCCACGGTCACCATCGAACGAGGGCCCCACGGCTTTCCTCAGCGGCCTCCGATGTGCTAAACGCGAGCGGATGCGGAGGCGGGGCGGACACGTGTTGAGGCGGCATCGGCTGCCTCACAGGTGCCTGTGATGTCGATCGTCCTGGCACTGGCCGTCGTCGCCGTCGTGGTCTCCGCTGCACCACGGCGCCGTGGTCGCACGTCTGTCAAAGCCGCGGCCACCCTCGGGGGCCTTGGCAGGCACGCGGGCGCGGCGGTCAAGGGCTTGTTGGCCGCACTCGCGGCAGGGGCCGTGCTGCTGCTGTTCGGGCAGCAGGCGTCGGCGCAAACGGATGAGACCCCCGAGCCTCCGCCGGTCGTGCAGCCGACGTCCGACGAGGGCGACATCCCGACCGGTGACGTCGACACTCCTCCCGCGGTGAGCGATCCGGCCGACGGCGGTGACGAGTCAGGGCCGCCGCCTGCCGAGCCAGGGGCTGACGAAGGATCCGAGAACTCAGGCGACACCCCCGACGCGCCTGCGGCGCCGCAGCCCCCTTCGGTGCCGACGCCAGCGGTGCCGACGCCTCCGATCGATTTCTCCAGCACGCCGCCCGACCCAGTCACGCCGCCTGCGCCACCCACCGCCGACGAATCCGCTGCGCCGCCGCCACCTGCCGCCCCGCCGCCTCCGGCCGCGGCTCCGATCGATCCGCTCCCCGTGGTCACTGCACCAGGAGAGGTGAACCTCGAGCTGTGGAACGTGACGTTGAAAGGTCGGGCCTCGGTGCGGTCGAACGGCGCCACCATCTCGATCCGGTTCGACAGCGACGGCACCGAGCTGATGCGCGCCACCGCCGACGTCTCGGAGATCGTCGTCACCGGGAGTGATGGCGACGACTCGTTGGAGGTCAGCGACGGCATCGGCGTGCTCGTGAGGTACGACGGCGGCGGTGGCATCGACGCGCTCGTGATGCCCGCATCGGGTGGCACGGCCCGCCTGACGGGCAGCCGCTCCGGCGAGGTGTTCGATCGATCTGGCGCGCTCCTGGTGTCGTTCGCAAACGTGGACGACCTCGTTGGCGGGCCAGGGCCCGACACATTCGTCGCCGATCAGGCAGCGGATCTGCGATCGCTCGACATGGGTCCCGAGGACCGTCTCATCGTCGATCTCGGTGGTGGCGCAGGCGGCGCTGCCGCCCATCTGCTCACCGTCGAGTCCGCCGACCTGGCCGGCACGCTCGAGGTGACCGGCGGTCCGTCGTCGGGTCTGCTCGACTCGGCGCCCGTTCCCTTCCTCTCGTTCGGAACGGCGCATGGCGACTTCAGCACGTTCCGCGGGCTCGATCTCGGCGGCGGCGCCTACGTGCGGCCGACGACCGTCGCTGGCGGGTACGAGCTGAGGGCCGGCCAGTTGCCGGACGAGATCGCGATCCGCTTCCCCTCTTCCACCGACGCCGACGAGTTCTTCACGTTCCTCTCGGGCAAGGGCAACGCATTCACGGCGGGCACACCGGTCACGATCCAGCTGCACGACAACGAACTGACTGGCGACCTGACGGTGAGCGGAACCCCGGACTCGGCGATCCTCGCCCTGGCCGACGCCAAGCTCCACTTCGGCGGCTCCCAGCACGCGTTCCTCACACTCGAAGACGATGCCGCCACGCTCACGCTCACCTCGTCGAACTTGTCGGGCACGCTGGACGGTTCACTGACGACGACGGTCCCGGACATCTCGTTCGCCGGAACGTTCCACGTCGTGCTCAACAGCGACGATCGGTCCATCGCCGCCGTCGGCACCGGCGTCACGGTCACGATTGCCGGCTACACGTTCGACGACGTCGACCTCGTCGTCACGGTGGTCGGCGATGGCGCAGACATGGCGCTCGTCATCACCGCTCCGGACGGCACGATCGTGACGATTCCCCGAACTGGACCAACCGCCGATCACGTGAGCGCCCTCGTAGCCGCGTTGCAGCGAGGCGTCGGGACGCCGGGACCGACGCTGTCGGCAACAAGCATCGCCGCCGCACCGACGGGCTCCGCTACGGACAGCCCGGTTGACACTGTGACGGTCGCCGGTTCGACCGAGAGCGCTGCTCACATCTCAGGATCAATCGTCACGAACCCGACGCGGCGATCTCTCGTCGATGCCGGCGATGCCGTGCTCGCCGTGTTCCACACCCTCGGCCCGCTGCTCGCCCTCGCCGGTGTCGCTGGCCCGCTGCTGGTTGCCACGTCGTCCGCTGCCGCCCGCACCAGCTCGTCGTGTGCCGAACCGACGTCCGTGACAGACGCCATCGTCGCCGCCCGGCTCGTCGCGCCGTCGAACTCGACTCGCGTCCCCGTCGACGAACCGTTCCTGCTCGGCGAGTCCCTCACGACCGCGCCGGCGCGTGGCCCACCAGGAGGCGGTGCTCCTGACATCACCTCCGAGATCCTCGTTCCCCTCACACCTGCTTCCCCCCAGCGGATCCCCGGAGCCCAGGGCCCCTTCCTCGTGACCACCGCCCGCCGTGCGACGGCGGCGTCGGTCGAGTCCGGATGGGATGACCGGGCGCCCGGAACCCTCTCTCGCTCTTCTTCCTGCTCTTCCTTCTCTGGACGTGCGGGCGCCGATCGACACGGCCGTCAGGGCCGTGTCGGCGGCGCGCCCGTGGGTCCTTGCTCGCCAAAGGTGACGCGGGCGGCGTCACCGGCGGGTCATGGCGTCGCCGGCGGTGCGGACACCGGCGGCGCCATGCACATCGCAGTTCGCAGCGATCGGTTCGGGCGGACCGGTCGCTGCGGGCTGCCCAGCTGGAGGGCGGCCGAAGCGCGATGAGCGATGAGTGGTCATGCACCGCACATCGCTCATCGCGGAGAGGCTGGTGCTCCACTGGAGCCGCACGTCACGCTGACAGAACATCCGTTCGGCGGTAGACTGGCGCGGTGCAGGAGCAGCCGTTCCGGGTCGTCTCGACGTTCGCGCCGGCGGGGGATCAACCACAGGCGATCGCCGGGCTCAGCGAGGGCGTCACGCGCGGTGATCGGTTCCAGACGCTGCTCGGCATCACCGGCTCGGGGAAGTCGGCGACGATCGCCTGGACGATCGAGCACACCCAGCGACCGACGTTGATCCTCGCCCCGAACAAGAGCCTCGCCGCCCAGCTGGCGCAGGAGATGCGGGAGTTCTTCCCCGACAACCGCGTCGAGTACTTCGTCAGCTACTACGACTACTACCAGCCCGAGGCGTACATCCCCTCGAGTGACACGTACATCGAGAAGGACTCGTCGATCAACGACGAGATCGACCGTCTGCGCCACTCCGCGACGGCCGCATTGCTGACCCGGCGGGACGTCATCGTGGTCGCCTCGGTCAGCTGCATCTACGGCATGGGCAGCCCCGAGGAGTACCGGGGCAACATGATCGACCTCAACCTCGGCGTCGACTACGACATGCGCAGCATCCTGCGCCGACTCGTCGACCTCCAGTTCGACCGCAACGACGCCGTGCTCGGGCGAGGACGGTTCCGGGTGCGCGGCGACACGATCGAGGTCCACCCCTCGTACGAGGAGACGGTGCTGCGCATCGAGATGTTCGGCGACACCATCGACCGGCTGACGACGATCGACCCGATCACCGGTGAGACGCTGCGCACGTTGGAGCGGACGCAGATCTTCCCGGCCACCCACTACGTGGCCGGCGCCGAGCGGATGGCCAAGGCGATGACGAAGATCGAGGCGGAGCTGCAGGAGCGCCTGGCGTGGTTCGAGGCGGAGGGCAAGCTGCTGGAGGCACAGCGGCTGCGCATGCGCACGCAGTACGACCTCGAGATGATGAGCGAGGTCGGCTACTGCAACGGCATCGAGAACTACTCGATGCACATCGACGGCCGGGACTACGGGGAGCCGCCGTTCACGCTGCTCGACTACTTCCCGGACGATTTCCTGCTCGTCATCGACGAGAGCCACCAGGCTGTGCCGCAGCTGCACGGGCAGTACGAGGGCGACCGCAGCCGCAAGGACGTGCTGGTCGACCACGGCTTCCGCCTGCCGTCGGCCCGGGACAACCGGCCGCTGACGTTCGACGAGGTGCTCGAGCGGATCAACCAGTGCGTGTTCATGTCGGCCACCCCGAGCGCCTACGAGGTGCGCGTGTCGTCGCAGGTGGTCGAGCAGATCGTGCGGCCGACCGGGCTCGTCGATCCGGAGGTCATCGTCAAGCCGACGAAGGGGCAGATCGACGACCTCATCGAGAGCGTCAACGAGCGCGTCACGAAGGGTGACCGCGTGCTCGTCACGACGCTGACCAAGAAGATGGCCGAGGACCTCACCGACTACCTCCTCGAGCAGGGACTGCGGGTGCGCTACCTGCACTCCAACATCGACACGATCCAGCGCATCGAGATCCTCCGCGCCCTGCGCCTGGGGGAGTTCGACGTCCTCGTCGGCATCAACCTGCTGCGGGAGGGCCTCGATCTCCCGGAGGTCTCGCTGGTGTCGATCCTCGACGCCGACAAGGAGGGCTTCCTGCGCTCCGAGACGTCGCTGATCCAGACGATCGGCCGGGCCGCCCGCAACATCGACGGGCAGGTCGTGATGTACGCCGACCGGGTGACCGACTCGATGCGCCGAGCGATCGACCTGACGAACGCCCGGCGCCAGGCCCAGGTGGCCTACAACGCCGAGCACGGCATCAACCCGCAGACGATCCGCAAGGCTGTCGGCGACATCTTGTCACTGCTGCGTCCGGACGACCTGCCCGCCGTGCCCGGGCGCGACCGGCGCCGCCAGCGGGAGCGGGAGAAGGTGCAGCGCGATCTCAAGACGCTGCCCCAGCAGGAGCTGGCACGGCTCATCCAGACCCTGGAGGAGGAGATGCACGAGGCCTCCGGCGACCTCCGCTTCGAGTACGCCGCCCGCCTCCGCGACGAGGTCGCCGAGCTGCGGCGAGAGCTCCGCGACGCCAGCTGAGCGCCGTTCTGTCCGTCAGAACCGTGCGTTGTGATGACGTTCTGACAGACAGGTCGCTCGAGAATGCCATCGATGTGGTTTCTCGCTAGGTTGGCAGATTGATGCCTCGACGTGCCGCTGCACTCGCTTCGCCGGTCATCTCGGTGCGTGGCGCGCGGGAGCACAACCTCAGGAACGTCAACGTCGAGCTGCCGCGGGACCGCCTGATCGTCTTCACCGGCATCTCGGGCTCGGGGAAGTCGAGCCTCGCCTTCGACACGATCTACGCCGAGGGCCAGCGCCGCTACGTCGAATCGCTGTCGTCCTACGCCCGGCAGTTCCTCGGCCAGATGGACAAGCCGGACGTCGACGTCATCGAGGGCCTCTCGCCGGCCATCTCGATCGACCAGAAGTCGGCCGG
Source organism: uncultured Acidimicrobiia bacterium (assembly GCA_963774125.1). Taxonomy (GTDB): domain Bacteria; phylum Actinomycetota; class Acidimicrobiia; order Acidimicrobiales; family Ilumatobacteraceae; genus JALZMG01. Next base: position 655,304 of record CAVZDR010000003.1, on the reverse strand, counting down.
ACGCAACCCACGGTCGACCGTCGGCACGATCACGGAGGTCTACGACTACCTGCGCCTGCTGTACGCCAGGATCGGCATCCAGCACTGCCCGGACCACGGCACACGGCTCGAGCGCCAGACACCCCAGCAGATCGTCGACCGCGTGCTCTTGCTGCCCGAGGGCACCCGGTTCCAGGTGCTGGCCCCGGTGGTGCGCGGCCGCAAGGGGGAGTACGACACGCTGCTCGAGGACCTCTCCGGGCAGGGCTACGTGCGGGCCCGCATCGACGGCGAGGTCGTCGACATCGATGAGTTCCTGAAGCGTGACGAGCGCCTCGCCCGCTACGAGCAGCACAAGATCGAGGTCATCGTCGACCGTCTCGTGCTGCGCGAGGGCATCGAGCGCCGGCTCACCGACTCCCTCGAGACGGCGCTCAAGCTGGCCGACGGCGTGGCCGAGGTCGAGCTGGTGGCACGGGAGGGCGAAGGCGAGAACGAGACCCTGACGTTCAGCCAGCACCTCGTGTGCCCGACCGACGGGCGCAGCTTCGAGGAGCCGGCGCCGCGCAACTTCTCGTTCAACTCGCCGTACGGCGCCTGCCCGACGTGTGACGGGCTGGGCACGACCCACGAGATCGACCCCGAGCTCGTCATCCCGGATCCCGATCTGTCGCTGAACGCGGGCGCCATCGCGCCGTGGCGGACGGCCCACACCCAGTACTTCACGCGGATGCTCGACGCCGTCGCCGACACCCACGGCATCGACATGGACGCGCCGTGGTCGACGCTGACCGCCAAGCAGCAGAAGGTGATCCTCCAGGGGACGTCGGGGAACCTCACGGTCAAGTACAAGAACCGCTACGGCCGGTCGCGCCAGTACACGACCGCGTACGAGGGCGTCATCCCGTGGCTGAAGCGGCGCCACGAGGGTTCCGAGAGCGACTGGTCGCGGGAGCAGTACGAGGGCTACATGCGCGAGGTCCCGTGCCGCGTCTGCGACGGTGCCCGTCTGAAGCCCGAGTCGCTGGCGGTGACGGTGAACGACCTCAACATCGCCGAGGTCTGCGCGATGGCGATCGGGGAGTCGGCGAAGTTCCTGGCCGGGCTGGAGCTGAGCGAGCGGGACCGGTTGATCGCCGAGCGGGTGACGAAGGAGATCAACGCCCGGCTCGGCTTCCTGCTCGATGTCGGCCTCGACTACCTGTCGCTGTCGCGCTCGGCCGCCACGCTGGCCGGCGGCGAGGCCCAGCGGATCCGCTTGGCGAGCCAGATCGGATCGGGCCTCGTCGGCACGCTGTACGTGCTGGACGAGCCGTCGATCGGGCTGCACCAGCGGGACAACCGGCGTCTCATCGACACGCTGACGCGCCTGCGCGACCTCGGCAACACCGTGATCGTCGTCGAGCACGACGAGGAGACGATCCGTGAGTCCGACTGGATCGTCGACATCGGCCCGGGCGCCGGTGAGCACGGCGGCGCCGTCGTGTACAGCGGACCCGTCAACGGCGTGTTGAAGGTCAAGGAGTCGCTGACTGGGCAGTACCTCTCCGGGCGGCGCTCCATTCCCGTGCCGGCGCAGCGGCGCCCCCGCAACCCGCTCGCCCAGCTGGTCATCCAGGGGGCGCGTGAGCACAACCTCAACGACATCGACATCGAGATCCCGCTCGGCAACTTCGTGGCCATCACGGGCGTTTCGGGTTCGGGCAAGTCGACGATGGTGCGCGACATCCTGCTGCCGGTACTGATGCAGCGCATCTACAAGTCGAAGATGCCAGCCGGGAAGCACCGCCGGATCACGGGCATCGAGCAGCTCGACAAGGTCATCGACATGGACCAGTCGCCGATCGGCCGCACGCCGCGGTCCAACCCGGCGACCTACACCGGCGTGTTCGACAGCATCCGCAAGCTGTTCGCCTCGACGAACGAGGCCAAGGTGCGCGGCTACCTGCCCGGACGGTTCAGCTTCAACGTCAAGGGCGGACGCTGCGAGGCGTGCGCCGGTGACGGCACGATCAAGATCGAGATGCACTTCCTGCCGGACGTCTACGTGCCGTGCGAGGTGTGCAAGGGGGCCCGCTACAACCGCGACACCCTGGACATCGAGTTCAAGGGCAAGAACATCGCCGACGTGCTCGACATGCCGGTGTCGGAGGCAGTTGGGTTCTTCGCCAACCAACCGTCGATCTCGCGCTACATGGAGACGCTGATGGACGTCGGCCTGGGCTACGTGCGCCTCGGTCAGCCGGCGCCGACGCTGTCGGGCGGAGAGGCCCAGCGCGTCAAGCTGGCCACCGAGCTGGCCAAGCGCTCGACGGGGCACACGATCTATCTCCTCGATGAGCCGACGACCGGCCTCCACTTCGACGACGTGCGGCGGCTCCTGGTGGTGCTGTCGCGGCTCGTCGACCAGGGCAACACCGTGCTCGTCATCGAACACAACCTGGACGTCATCAAGACGGCCGACTGGATCATCGACCTCGGCCCGGAGGGCGGCAGCGGCGGCGGCCGGATCGTCGCCGAAGGCTCACCGGAGCACGTCGCCACGGTCGACGGCAGCCATACGGGTAGATACCTACGTGAGCTGCTCGCCTGAACCGCCTTCTGTCCGTCGGTACCGCCTCACAACGCACGATTGCGACGGACAGGTCGCTCGCTAGCGCTTGCGCATCCGCTTGGAGAGCTCGTTGAGCCGGCGCTTCTCGTCGTTGGTGAGCCCGTCCATGCCGAGGGCGGAGATCTTGTCGAGCAGGTCGTCGAGCTCGGCCTGGTCGCCATCGGCGGCTCGCGGCGGCTGGGGCAGCGCGGACCCGCGAGCCGGCGTACGGCTCGGCGGCGCGCCCCACGGCCCGCTGACCACTTCGCCCCCGCCGCGCGAGCGGCGCGTCCGTGAGCGGCGGCTGCGGCTGCCACCCGAACCGGGGAGCGGGATCTTGGGGATCCACGGCAGGCTCGTGGCGAGGCCCATGCTGCGGGCAGTCAGGGCGGCCACGGTGATCGTGACAGCGAGCAGCAGGATCAGCTCCTCCTGGCGGTTGCCGAGGTACTGGAGGACCTGGATCCCGACGATCACGGCGCCGATCGCCCACGCCGGGATGCCGAAGAAGAACCGCGCGAACGGGTACTCGGCGATGAAGATCAGGAACACCGCCAGCTCGACCGGATTCAGGCCGAACAGCGTGATGTCCAGCAGCACGGCGGCCAGGCCCGGGATGATCGTCAGCAACAGCAGCAGCACGGCGAAGCGGGCGCGTCCGAGCATCCCTTCGATCTCCCGGCCGAAGTACCAGAAGATGGCGAGGGTGATGACCTCCCAGATGCCCGGCTCGTTGGCGAGCGGCCAGGTGACGACCCTCCAGATCTGGCCGCTGGTGACCTCGTCGGGAATGAGGACGAGGTGGCCCCAGAAGGAGTCGATCTCGTTGCCGCCGATCGCCCACAGGACCATGCTGGCGACGGACAAGAGGATGACGAGAACGGTCGTGCCGACGTCGAGCGTGCCGATCCGGAACCACGGGTCGCTCGCGTTGCGGCGCTCCGGCACCGAGAACGAGAAGCGGCCGGCCATGGGACCCAACCGTATCCTCGAACACCGATGGTGAAGCGTCCCCCGGCTGGCACGATTCCGGATTCGCCGGGCTCCTACCAGTTCAAGGACGCGCAGGGCCGGGTGATCTACGTCGGCAAGGCATCGAGCCTGCGCCAGCGCCTCTCCAACTACTTCAGCGACCCTCGATACCTCCACCCGCGCACCGCCCAGATGGTCGCCGCCGCCGAGTCGGTGGAGTGGACCACGGTCCGCAACGAGGTCGAGGCGCTGATGCTCGAGTACTCGCTCATCAAGGAGCACGACCCGCGCTTCAACGTCCGCCTCCGCGACGACAAGAGCTACCCGTTCCTGGCGGTAACGGTCGACGAGCAGTGGCCGCGAGCGCTGGTGATGCGCGGGCGCAAGCGCAAGGGCACCCGCTACTTCGGGCCCTACGCCCACGCCTATGCGATTCGGGACACGCTCGACGAGCTGCTGCGCTCGTTCCCGATCCGCACGTGCAGCCCGGCCAAGTTCCGCCAGCACGAGCGGCTCGGCCGCCCCTGCCTGCTGTACCACATCGAGAAGTGCACGGGACCATGCGTCGGCGAGATCGAGGAGATGGCCTACCGCCAGCTGGTCGTCGAGCTGTGCGACTTCCTCGACGGCGACACGGAGCCGATCCTCAAGCGGCTCGATGCCGAGATGCGGGAGGCGGCGTCGGAACTCGAGTTCGAGAAGGCGGCGCGGATCCGCGATCGTCTGCTGACGGTGCGCCGGGCGGTCGAGCGCCAGCGGATGGTGGCCGACCGTCACGAGGACCTCGACGTCATCGGGTGGGCGCAGGACGAGCTGGAGGCCTCGGTGCAGGTCTTCTACGTCCGGCGGGGCCGCGTCGTCGGGCGCAAGGGATTCGTGTTGGACAAGGTCGAGGCGTTGACGCCCGGCGGTCTGATGAACCGCATCCTCGAGCAGCTGTACGGCGAGGACCCGGTGCAGGGCGTGCCCAAGCAGGTGCTCGTGCCCGTGGAGCCGGACGACCTGGCGACGTACGAGGAGTGGTTGTGCATGCAGCGCGGCTCGCGGGTCCAGATCCGGGTGCCGCAACGCGGCGACAAGCGCTCGCTGCTGGAGACGGTCACCCGCAACGCCGAGGAGGAGTTCACCCGGCACCGCCTACGTCGCGCCAGCGACCACAACACCAGGAGCCGGGCGCTGACCGAGCTGCAGGAGCATCTCGGGCTGCCCGAGGCGCCGCTGCGGATCGAGGCCTACGACATGGCCCACCTGCAGGGCACCGACTACGTGGGCTCGATGGTCGTCCTCGAGGATGGCCTTCCGAACAAGCGCGAGTACCGGCGGTTCAAGGTGCACGTGCCGGGCAACGACGACTACGCGGCGATGGAGGAGGTCCTGACGAGGCGTCTGACCGCCTATCTCGCCGATCAGAACAAGCCCGTGGCCGAGCGGGGTGGGAAGTTCTCGTACCCGCCGCAGCTGCTGCTCGTCGACGGCGGCAAGGGCCAGCTCGGCGTGGCGCAGCGGGTCGTGCGGCAGCTCGGCCTCGAGCTCGAGATCCCCGTGGCGGGCCTGGCCAAACGGTTCGAGGAGGTGTTCGTGCCGGGGCGGTCCGACCCGGTCGAGATCCCACGCGGGAGCGAGGCGCTGTTCATGCTCCAGCGCGTCCGTGACGAGGCACACCGCTTCGCCAACACGTTCCACGGTGAGCGGCGCAGCAAGCGGATGACCGCAAGCGTCCTCGACGGCATCCCCGGCCTGGGGGAGACCCGCCGCAAGCGGCTCGTCAAGGAGCTCGGCGGCGTGAACGCGGTGCGCCGCGCCTCGCTCGAGGAGCTCCGGGCGCTGCCGTGGCTGCCAGACACCGTCGGCTCGGCGGTCCACGCCAAACTCCATCCGAGTGTTTGAGGCCGTCCGAGTGCTGAACCTGGAAAATCCCAAGCCCCAACACTCCGATCGGCTTCAACACTCGGATGGGTCAGCGTGAGTCACGATCCGGCGTGGGAGGACCATGCGGAGTGGTGGATCGAGCTGTTCACCGAGGGGGCCGACCCGGAGTACGCCGAACAGATCATGCCGCTCGCTGCGCAGGAGCTGGCCGGCTGCCGGCGCGTGCTGGATGTCGGTTGCGGGGAGGGTCAGATCACGCGCCTGGCGACGACGACAGGTGCTGCAGTGGCCGTCGGCATCGACCCGACGTGGAACCAGCTGGTCATGGCGACGAAGCGGGCCGGCACGAGCGGGTTCGCCCGCGCCGTCGCCAGCGCCCTCCCGTTCTCCGGCGCAGCCTTCGACGCCGTGGTCGCCTGCCTCGTCTTCGAGCACATCGACGATGTGGACCTCGCCATCGCTGAGGTCAGCCGCGTGCTCGCCCCCGGTGGTCGCTTCTGCTTGTTCCTCAACCACCCGTTCACCCAGACACCCGACAGCGGCTGGATCGACGATCGGATGATCGACCCGCCCGAGCAGTACTGGCGGATCGGCCCCTACCTGCCGGAGGCGGTGACGATCGAGGAGATCGATCCCGGTGTCCACGTCCGATTCGTGCACCGTCCGCTGTCGCGCTACGTGAACGCGCTGGCATCCAACGGTCTGTACATCGAGCGGATGGTCGAGCCGGCGCCGCCAGCCGGCTTCCTCGCCCTCGCTCCCGAGTACGGCGAGACGCCGACCGTTCCGCGCCTGCTCTACGTCCGGGCGGCCAAGCTCGACGTCAACTAGCCTTTCCGCCCAGTGGCGGAAATCGTCCTCATCACCGGCATGTCCGGTGCCGGTCGGTCAGCCACCGCCGACGTGCTCGAGGACCTCGGGTGGTACGTCGTGGACAACCTCCCGACCTCGCTCATCGAGAAGATCGTCGACCTCGCCTCGATGCCGGGCAGTGGCATCGACCGCTTGGCGCTCGTCGCCGGCCGCGACTACGGCGCCGTGCTCGACAACGTCGCCGCGCTGCGCGGCGAGGGCCACCGGGTCACGGTGTTGTTCCTGGACGCGTCGACGTCCGAGCTGGTGCGCCGCTACGACGCCACCCGCCGGCGCCATCCGCTCGCCGCGGAGGCACCGGGCTTGCTCGAGTCGATCGAGCAGGAGCGGGCCCTCCTCGGCCGCACGCGTGACGCCGCCGACCTCGTCATCGACTCCTCTGCCCTCAACGTTCACCAGCTCAAGCACCGCCTCGTCGCCGCGTTCGACGATCGCGCCGAGCGCGCAGCTCCAGCTGGCCGTCGAGAGCTTCGGCTTCAAGCACGGCCTCCCGCTCGATGCCGACATCGTGATGGATGTCCGGTTCCTCCCGAACCCCCACTGGGAGGAGGAGCTCCGGCCGCTGACCGGCCACGACCCGGCGGTCCGCGACTACGTGCTCAAACGGCCCGAGACCATAGAGTTCCTCGACCGACTGGAGGATCTGTTGCGCGCCTTGCTTCCCGCGTACCAAGCCGAGGGGCGCAGCTACCTCACCGTTGCGATCGGCTGCACGGGTGGCCGCCATCGGGCGGTGTCGATCGCCGAAGAGCTGGCCGCCCGCCTGCGCGCCCGTGGCACCGCCGTCCGCACCACCCATCGCGACGTCAGTAGGTAGGGGAGACGCCATGGCGATCGTCATCGCCGTCGTCTCATCGTTCATCTACACCGGCTCGATCGCCATCCAGCAGGTCGGCAACCTGCGCGCCGAGGACAAGCAGGGACCCACCGTCCTCCGGCTGCTGACGACGCCGCTCTGGCTGCTCGGGTTGCTGCTCGGCCTCGTCGGCTTCGGGTTGCACTTCGTCGCGCTCGGCCTCGGTTCGTTGATCGAGGTGCAGGTCGCTCAGACGTCGCAGATCATCTTCATGTTGCCGTTCAGCGCGTGGACCGCCAAGGCGGCGCTCGAACGCCGAGAGCTCGTCGGGACGGCGCTCGTCGCCGCCGGGCTCGTCGCCTCGATCGTGTTCGGCCAGGTGCGCGAGGGGATCGATCAGCCCGACGGCGGCGCCTGGTCACTGGCGCTCGCCGTGACCGCCGGCATCGTCGTGGCCCTTGCGTTGATCGCCCGCCTGGTGCACCTCTTCGCGGCGGCGTTGTACGGGGCGGCCGCCGGAATCCTGTACGGCTTCATGGCCGCGCTGATGAAGGACGTCACCGCCACCATCTCCGACGACGGGCTCGCCGCGACGTTCGGCGAGTGGCAGCTGTACGTCCTTGTCGTGTGCGGCCTCGGCGCCATCGTGCTCCAGCAGCTGGCGCTGCGGTCGGGGCACCTGTCTGCCGGCCTCTCGGCGATCTCCGTCGGAACGCCGGTGATGAGCACGATCCTCGGCATCACGATCTTCGAGGAGACGTTCACCACCGAGGGCGTGCAGTGGGTGGCATACGGCGCGGGCGTCACGCTCGCCATCGTCGGTGTCGTCATGCTCGCCCGCTCGCCGGCCATCGTGGCAGCGCAAGCGCCGCAGGAGGAAGTGCCGGAACTGTCCGTAGCGATCGATTCGTAGGAGCCGGTTGCTACGGACAGTTCGAAAGATCGTGAGTAGGGTCCAACCCCATGACCGTCCGCGTAGGCATCAACGGCTTCGGCCGCATCGGCCGCAACCTCTTCCGGGCCGCAATGCAGCGCGGCGCCGACCTCGATTTCGTCGCCGTCAACGACCTCGGGTCGCTCGACACGATGGCCCACCTCCTCAAGTACGACTCGATCCTCGGGACGCTCCCGCAGAAGATCACGGCGTCGAAGAACGGCATCAAGGTCGGCGACGACGAGCTGCGCGTGCTCAGCGAGCGCAACCCGGCGGACCTGCCGTGGAAGGAGCTCGACGTCGACGTGGTGGTCGAGTCGACCGGCCTCTTCACGTCACGGGCCAAGGCCGCCGCCCATCTCGACGCCGGGGCGCCCCTCGTCGTCGTGTCGGCGCCGTCCGATGGAGCCGATGGCACGTTCGTCGTCGGCGTCAACCACCAGGACTTCGACCCGAAGTCACAGGAGGTCGTGTCCTACGCCAGCTGCACGACCAACTGCTTCGTCCCGATGGTCAAGGTCCTCGACGATGCGTTCGGGATCGAGCAGGGCCTGATGACCACGATCCACGCCTACACCGGTGACCAGATGCTGGTCGACGGGCCGCACAAGGACCTGCGACGGGCCCGTGCTGCGGCGCTCAACATCGTTCCGACAAGCACGGGTGCGGCCCGTGCGACGTCCCTCGTGGTCGAGGCGATGAAGGGCAAGCTCGACGGCACGTCGATGCGGGTGCCGGTGGCGACCGGCTCGATCACCGACTTCAACGCCATCCTCGCTCAGCCGGCCACCGTCGCCGAGATCAACGGCGCCTTTGCCAAGGCTGCCAAGTCCGGACCGCTGAAGGGCATCATCCGCTACACCGAAGAGCCCATCGTGTCCAGTGACATCGTCTCGGACCCGCACTCGTGCATCTTCGACGCCGGGCTGACGATGAGCATGGGCAACCTCGTCAAGGTGCTCGGCTGGTACGACAACGAGTGGGGCTACTCCAACCGGATGGTCGACTTCGTGGAGTACGCGGGCAAGAAGGTCAGCTCGCGCGAACCGTCGCCGGCGGTGAGCGAGCTCGACGAGCGAACCATCGCGTGATGACGGACATCACGACGCTCGAGGACCTCGAGCAGCAACTGGGATCGCTGGAGGGCAAGCGGATCCTCGTCCGCACCGACTTCAACGTGCCGATGGAAGGCGATCCACCGCGGATCACGGACGACTTCCGGATCCGCGCCGCGCTGCCGACGCTGCAGTGGCTCCAGGAGCGCGGAGCACGCGTCGTCGCAGCCAGCCACCTCGGGCGCCCGAAGGGCAAGCCGGACCCGAAGTACTCGATGGATCCGGTCCGCGTCCGGCTCGCTGAGCTGGCGCCGGGCGTCGAGCTGATCGAGAACCTCCGCTTCGACGCCGGGGAGGAGGGCAACGACCCCGCCTACGCCGCCCTTCTCGTCGAGGGCGTCGACGGCTACGTGAACGACGCGTTCGGCGCCTCGCACCGCGCCCACGCCTCGATCGTCGGCCCGCCACAGGCCGTTCCGTCGGCAATGGGACGTCTGCTGCAGCGGGAGGTCGAAGTCCTGCTCGAGCTGCGCATGAAGCCGCGGCGGCCGTTCGTCGCCGTGCTCGGCGGGGCGAAGGTCTCCGACAAGCTCGGCGTCATCGAGGCGCTGCTCGACACCGTCGATGCACTGGCCATCGGCGGCGCGATGTGCTTCACGTTCTTCGCTTCGCGCGACCTGCCGATCGGCGACTCCCTCTGGGAGCCCGATCAGGTCGAGACGTGCCGCCGGCTGCTCTCGATCGCAGAGCAGCGCATCCACTTGCCGACCGACATCGTCGGGCTGACCGCCGGCGGCGAGGTCGCCACGTTCGGCACGCGCCTACCCGACGGCGCCAAGGGTCTGGACATCGGTCCCGGCACGGCGGCTGAGTTCGGGGACATCGTGATGGACGCGCGCACGGTGTTCTGGAACGGGCCGATGGGGATGTTCGAGGACGAGCGCTTCGCCGCCGGCACGCGGGCGGTCGCCCAAGCCGTCGCCGACACGAAGGCGTTCACCGTCGTCGGCGGCGGAGACTCGGCGGCGGCCCTTGCCGAGTTCGGCCTCGACGACGACGTCGACCATGTGTCGACCGGAGGTGGGGCATCCCTCGAGCTCCTCGAGTTGGGGGATCTCCCGGGCCTCGTCGCCTTGCGCGAGGGACGCCGTGCCTGAGCCCCGCAAGCCGCTGATCTCCGGCAACTGGAAGATGCACCTCAACCACTTCGAGGCGATCCAGGCCGTGCAGAAGCTCAGCTACCTCGTGCCGAAGGAGCACACCGAGCAGGTCGACGTCAGCGTGCACCCCCCGTTCACGGATCTGCGCAGCGTGCAGACGCTGATCGACGCCGACAGGCTGCCGTTCATTCTCGGCGCCCAGCACTGCCACTGGGAGGACCAGGGGGCGTTCACCGGCGAGGTCTCTCCGCTGTTCCTCGCCAAGCTCGAGGTGCGCTACGTGATCTGCGGCCACAGCGAGCGGCGCGAGCTGTTCGGGGAGACCGACGAGATGGTGGCCGCCAAGGTGGTGGCGGTCCAGCGCCACGGCATGACCCCGATCCTGTGCGTCGGGGAGACGCTGGAGGAGCGCGAAGCCGGGTCGACGGAGGCGAAGGTGCTCGGACAGGTGACGTCGGCCTTGAGCGGACGATCGAAGAGCCAGATCGCATCGCTGGTCATCGCGTACGAACCGATCTGGGCGATCGGCACGGGCCGCACCGCAACGGCCGAGGACGCCCAGGTGATGTGCGGCGGCATCCGCTCGATGGTGGCCGAGCTGACGGATGAGACGACGGCCGACGCCCTGCGCATCCAATACGGCGGCTCCGTGAAGCCGGCGAACATCACGGAGCTGATGGCGCAGCCCGACATCGACGGCGCGCTCGTCGGCGGGGCCAGCCTCGACCCCGACGAGTTCGCGCGCATCGTCCAGTACTATTTCAACCGGTTCGTCTCGCAGCCAAGCTGCTCGCCTCACCTCCGAGCTCGCCGCCGCCGTCACGGGCGACTCCGGGAGTATCCGACGTCACCACGAAGCGACGGCTCGCCCACCTCCCAGTCGGCGCACCTTCCTCCGGGGTTCGTCTCGCAGCCAAGCTGCTCGCCTCACCTCCGAGCTCGCCGCCGCCGTCACGGGCGACTCCGGGAGCATCCGACGTCACCACGAGCGACGGCTCGCCCACCTCCCAGTCGGCGCACCTTCCTCCGGGGTTCGTCTCGCAGCCAAGCTGCTCGACTCACCTCCCGAGCTCGCCGCCGCCGCTCACCCACCTGCCCAATCGGCGCACCTTCTTCGTCGACCCTGTTTCAGACGTCCGAGCCAGGTACCGTGGATTGCGGGCCGTGACCGGGGGGTACTCCATGCCTCGCGGGCGAGCGGGTGGACACCAACACAGCGTGACACAACGACAGGAGGACGATGACGTGAGTCGTCGCAGGAACATCAAGTTCCTCTCCGTGCTCGCCGCGCATCGCTCATCGTGGCTGCATCGTGCAGCGGCGACGACGATGACGGGGCGATCTCGGAAGGAACGTCGGCGGAAGGCACTTCCGCCGGCACGGAGTCCGAGGCCACCGACCTCGCCCCGGAGGACACCCAGGCAGAATCCACCGAGCCGGAGGGCACCGAACCCGAGGGCGAGGCGCCGGCCGGCGCCGAGGACGTCGGCGTCGGGGCGGCAGCGGCTGCGGCATCCCCCACGGCCCGTACGAGGACCCGGGCGAGCCTGCCGGCGAGGTCCGCGTGGCCTGGAACGACCCGCTGCTGTCGTTCAACGCCGAACTCGTCGCGCGGCAACGCCAGTCGCCAACAACAACCCGCTGTACCTGATGGGCCTCGGCAACGGCGGCGGCTTCACCTACTACGACGCAGCGACCTCAACTTCATCAACAACGACCAGTTCGGCACGTGCACGGTCGAGTCGCTCGACCCGCTGACGGTCACGTACCGCATCAACGAGGGCGTCACGTGGTCCGACGGCACGCCAGATCGATGCCGCCGACATGCTGCTCGACGTGGGCCGCGCAGAGCGAGGTGTTCAACGACGCCGACCCGGTGATCGCACCCGACGGCACGACGGCCGAGGCCGACGCCGACGGGCAACCCGATCGTCGTCGACGCCGAGCGGCGCCGAGGTGCCCGACGCCGACGTGCCGTACGACCCGGAGACCGAGGAGCTGCTCGAGGGCTACACCTACAAGGAGTCGACCGGCGTCATGTTCGACGCGGCCAGCGAGTCGCTCGAGCTGATCACCCAGGTCCCCGAGATCTCCGAGGACGGCCTCGCCGTCACGGCCACGTGGGACAGCTTCTACGTCGACTACCAGACCAAGCCGGCTCGCCGTCGGCGTGCCGGCCCACGTCGTCGCCAAGCACGCGCTCGGCATCGACGACCCGACCGAGGCCAAGCAGGCGCTCATCGACGCCTTCCAGAACAACGACGCGGCCGCGCTGAAGCCGATCGCCGACTTCTGGAACACCGGGTTCGACGCCACGCAGCCTGCCCGACGACGAGGACCTCTACCTCAGCGCCGGCCCGTACCTGCTCACCGTCGTACGACGAGGTCAGCCAGATGACGTTCGAGGCCAACCCGGACTACACCTGGGGCCCGAAGCCGAAGGTGGCAGACGATCGTCTACCGCATCATCGGCGACCCGACGGCCGCCGTGCAGGCGCTGGAGAACGAGGAGATCGACATCATCCAGCCGCAGTCGACGGCCGACATCCTGCACCCAGGTCGAGGCGCTCGCCGACCGCGGCGTCGAGGTCGAGCACCGGCAACGGCGGCACCTACGAGCACGTCGACCTGGTGTTCAACAACGGCGGCCCGTTCGACCCGGCGACGTACGGCGGTGACGCGGAGAAGGCGCTAAGGTGCGCCAGGCGTTCCTCAAGACGATCCCCCGCCAGGACATCGTCGACCGGCTGATCGTGCCGCTCAACCCGGAGGCCACAGCTGCGCAACTCGTTCACGACGGTGCCCGGCGCGCCGAGCTACGACGCGATCGTCGCCGACAACGGCTCGGCCGAGTACGCCGAGGTCGACATCGAGGGCGCCAAGGCGCTGCTCGAGGAGGCCGGCGTCGACGACGCCGATCGACGTCCGGTTCCTGTTCGCCGCCAACAACCCGCGCCGCGCCAACGAGTACGACCTGATCTCGGCGACTCGGCCGCGGAGGCCGGCTTCAACGTCATCGACGGCAAGCAGCCCGACGTGGGGCCAGGACCGCAGAACACCGTCGCATCTACGACGCCTCGCTGTTCGGCTGGCAGTCGACCGCCGTCGCCGTCGCCGACACCGAGGCCAACTTCGTGCACCGGTGGCCAGAACAACTACGGCAGGCTACTCCAAGCGAGGTCGTCGACGGCCTGTACGACGCAGCTCAAGGTCGAGCACCGACGCCGACGAGCAGCAGGAGCTGCTGCTGCAGATCGAGACAGCAGCTGTGGGCGCGACGCGTTCGGCGTCACGCTCTTCCAGTTCCCCGGGATCCTGGCGTACAACAGCACGTACGTCACGAACGTGTCGGCCATCCCGCTGTCGCCGACAGTGTTCTGGAACTTCTGGGAGTGGGAAGCGGCCTGACGTCAGGAGCTCGGCGTCATCATTCGTCTGACCGCTGACCGTGCCGGCCGCTCGCAGCACGGCAGCGGCGGACTCGTCACCCGTGGGGAGGCGACGTGACCACGTTCATCGTCCGCCGCCTGGTCGCCGCGTTCTTCATCGTCCTCGGCGCCTCGTTCATCGTCTACATGCTGATGGCCAACGCCGGCGATCCGCTGGCGTTCACCGCCGAGATCGCCAACCCGACCGACGCGGGCAGCCGTTCGAGCGCTCGGTGACGGACTCGCTGAACCTCGACGTCAACCCGGTCGCCCGCTACTTCCTGTGGCTCGGCGACGTCGCTGCGCGGCGACTTCGGGATCTCGGCCCGCACGCAGCAGCCGGTGATCGACGACCTGACGTCAGCGCGCCTGCTGACGACGCTCAAGCTCGTCACCGCGGCCACGATCCTGTCGGTCCTCGTCGGCACGGCCGTCGGCATCGTCACCGCGCTGCGCCAGTACTCGGGCTTCGACTACCTCACGACGTTCTTCACGTTCGTCTTCTTCTCGCTGCCGGTGTTCTGGGTGGCCGTGATCCTCAAGGGCGTCGGCGGGCATCAACTTCAACGACTGGCTGCGCGACGGCGCCCAGCTTCCCGCCGTGGTTCATCGTGCCTCGGCGGCCTCGTCGGCGGCCGGACTGGCCTACAGCATCGCCGGCGGCCGCCCGATGCGCCGGCTGGCCGATCGCCGCCGTCGCTCGGCGGCGCCTCGTCGACCGTGCGTCCTCGTCTACGTGTCGGCGACACAGTGGCTGCTCGACCCGGGGTTCGGCCCGGTCGTGTCGCCTTGCTCGCCGTCGGCATCGCCTACGGCGTCACGGCGGTGATGGCCGGCCTCGCGCAACCGCAAGGCGCTGAACAGCGCGCTCACCACGGCGGCGATCGGCATCGTGCTGCTGGTTCCCGCTGCAGGCGCTGTTCGACGCCGACGGCATGAACCTCTGGTGGCTGCTTCGGGCTCGGCGTCGTCGCGATCCTCGTCGGCGTCGGCGTCGGCTACGCCTTCGGCGGGTACGACAAGGGGCTGTCGGCACGCGCACCGCCGCCGTCACCGCGCTTCGGCCTCGCCGTCGTGATCTTCGTCGACCGCGCGATGCAGTCGTGGGCCGAGTACTCGTCCAGCTCGGTCATCCGCAACCGGCCGATCAAGACCATCGGCGACCGCGAGCCTCGGCTCGAGGGCAGCTTCTGGGTCATCACCAACGACACGTTCAGCCACCTGTCCTGCCGACGATGGCGCTGATGCTGATCTCGCTGGCGACCTACACGCGCTACTCGCGGGCGAGCATGCTCGAGGTGCTCAACCAGGACTACATCCGCACGGCGCGGGCCAAAGGTCTGACGGAGCGCACGGTGATCGTGCGCCACGGGTTCCGCAACGCGATGATCCCGCTGGCCACCGTCGTGGCCGTCGACATCGGCGGCATCCTCGGCGGCGCCGTGATCACCGAGACGGTGTTCGAGTGGAACGCCATGGGCCGCATGTTCAGCGACGGGCTGCACGTCGCTCGACCCGAACCCGGTGATGGCGTTCTTCGTGGTCGATCGCCATCTTCGCCGTCGTCGCCAACCTGCTGGCCGACCTGCTCTACGCGGTGCTCGACCCTCGCATCCGGATCGGAACTGAGGTCCCACGATGACGCTGATCCAGCAACCGCACGACCCGACCGCACCTGCCGGGCGAAGCGCCGGTCGCCGAGCGACGAGAGCAGCCTCGAGCAACGCGAGGTCGCCGGCCTGAGCCAGGGCCAGATCGTCCGCCGCCGGTTCCTGCGCCACAAGGGGGCGATGCTCTCGCTGATCGTGCTTGATCCTGATCATCGTGCTTGGCGGCGACCAGCATCGGCTGGGGGCCGATCCCCGGCTGGTGGAAGTACGACTACAACACCGTCGTGCCGCCGAACCCGGAGCAGGCCCGACGATGTCGCTGCGGCCGACGTGGCTCGGCGGTGCCGGCATCACGGTCGGCGACCACCCGTTCGGCCTCGACAACGAGAAGGCCCGCGACATGTTCGCGCTGACGATGCGCGGCGTGCAGCAGACGCTCGTCGTGATCTTCGTGCTGGCCGCCCTCGCCGTCACGATCGGCGTCGTGATCGGAGCCCTCGCCGGGTACTACGGGCGGTGGATGGACTCGGCGCTGATGCGCTTCACGGACGTCATCCTCGTGATCCCGCTCCTGCTCATCGCCGCGGTCGCCGGCTACGGTCTCGGCGCCTCCGGCGTCTGGAGCGTCGCCCTCGTTCTGGGGCTGTTCCCGTGGACCGGCCTCGCCCGCCTCGTGCGGGCCGAGTTCCTTGCCCTTCGCGAGCGCGAGTTCGTCGACGCCGCCCGCGTCGCCGGCGCCTCCAATCGTCGCATCATCTTCAAGCACATCCTGCCCAACACCGTCGGCACGATCGTCGTCAGCACGACGTTGCTGATGGGCGCCGGCATCCTCACCGAGGCGGCGCTCGGGCTTCCTCGGCTTCGGCATCCAGCCTCCCGACGTCTCGCTCGGTTCGCTCGTCAGCGACTACCAAGGCGCCTTCTCCAGCCGGCCGTGGCTGTTCATCTGGCCCGGCGTGTTCATCGTCGTCATCGTGCTGTGCCTGCAGTTCATCGGCGACGGCCTGCGCGACGCGTTCGACCCGCGGCAGAAGCGGATCCCCAAGCGCAAGGATCTCGAGAAAGCGGCGGAGGGCGATGCTGCGCTCTCTCGGGCCAGCCGCACCATCGGCGGGCAGGCCGGCTGACGTCGTCACGCGAGGACCCCGACAGCGGCCAGCACGGCCAGCACGACCCCGCCGACGATCGTCGCCACGTGCCACGTGACCGGTGCCCGCTCGTGCTCCAGCCGCGGGTTCTCGAGGTAGCCGGCGTCGCGCAGTTCCTCCCAATCGCCGCCGGATCACCATCGCTGCGCCGCCCGACGAGCTCGAGGGCAGGTCGCCAGGTCGGATGCCCTCCACCGTGAACGTGGACTCCGGGAGGTCCTGGGCGTCGCGCTTCGTCGCCCGGATCGCTTCGTGGATGCCGGGAGCAGGCGCGGCCCAAGCGGTGAACTGGCCGTACGACGTGATCAGCGTCAGCGCCCACTTCGTGTCGATGGCGAGGATCGAGGGCCACGGCAGGTCGATCGTGCGCAAGACGTTGACCAGCCGCACCCCGCCGTCGTCGACGGCCACCACGGGGCGCCAGAACACGGCCCAGCACGCGCCGCCGACGAGCGCCAGGAACGGCAGCGCCGGCAGCGCACCGAGTCCGTCACGGACCAGCAGCCCGACGGCCGCCGCGACGCAGATGATCCCGATGCCCACGCAGAGGGCTGGACCGAACCACGGCCGGAACTCTTCGCGCACACCTCCAGGCTGCCACTGGAGACCTGCCCATGAACATGGGCCAAACCACGCCCGTGCTGCGCGTCCACGGTCTCGGCGTCGAGTTCTGGGTGGACGGCATCTGGTATCCGGCGGTCATCGACGCCTCGTTCGAGCTGAACGCAGGCGAGGTGCTGGCGATCGTCGGCGAGTCGGGTTCGGGCAAGTCGACGGTCGCGATGTCGATGATGGGCCTGCTGCCGAAGAACGCACACGTGTCCGGCTCGATCAAGCTCGGCGACCAAGAGCTGGTCGGCATCGACCAGCGCTCGCTGCGGATGATCCGCGGTCGGGATGTCTCGGTCATCTTCCAGGAGCCGATGACCGCGCTCAACCCGGTGTACACGGTCGGCTTCCAGATCGCCGAGATGCTGCGCAGCCACCAGGCGATGGCGCCCAAGGCCGCGCGCCGGCGGGCAATCGAGCTGCTCGAGATGGTCGAGATCCCTGATCCGGAGCGACGTGTCGACGCCTACCCGCACCAGCTCTCGGGCGGGCAGCGCCAGCGGGCGATGATCGCCCAGGCGCTGGCCCTCGACCCGAAGTTGCTGATCGCCGACGAGCCGACGACCGCGCTCGACGTCACCGTGCAGGCCGAGATCCTCAAGCTGTTCCGCGATCTGCGCGACCGCATCGACGCCGGCATCCTGCTGATCACCCACGACATGGGCGTCGTCGCCGACCTCTCCGACCGCGTGCTCGTCATGCAGAGGGGGCGCATCGTCGAGTCCGGGACCTCGGTCAAGGTCTTCCACGCTCCGCAGGACGCGTACACGCGCGAGCTGCTGCAGGCGGTGCCGCACCTCGGTGCGGTCGGCTGGCTTCGGCGGGGCCGAACGGCGATGCCGAGGCGCACGAGCGCACCGAGGCAACTGACGTCAGCAACCTCGTGGTCGACCTGCGCGACGTCGCCATCGAGTACCCGAAGCGCGGCCGGGCGCCGGCGTTCCGCGCCGTCGACGGCGTCAGCTTGACGGTCGGTCACGGCGAGGTGGTCGGGCTCGTCGGCGAGTCCGGGTCGGGCAAGACGACGATCGGCCGAGCCATCGTCGGCCTCCTGCCGTTCGTCGAAGGGTCGGCTCGCGTGCTCGGCACCGACATGGTCGGGATCTCCAAACAGGAACTGCGCCAGGTCCGGCGCGAGGTGAGCTTCGTGTTCCAGGATCCCGGCTCGTCGCTCAACCCACGCCTGCCGGTCGGCGAATCGATCGGCGAGCCGCTGCTGTTGCAGAAGGTCGCCAAGGGCGCCGCACTCGGCCAGCGCGTCGAGGCACTGCTCGACCAGGTCCACCTGGCCCGCGACCTCCGCAACCGCTACCCGCACGAGCTCTCGGGCGGTCAGCGCCAGCGGGTCGGCGTCGCCCGAGCGCTGGCGCTCGGGCCCGCGGCTGCTGATCGCCGACGAGCCGACGTCGGCCCTCGACGTGTCCGTGCAAGCGAAGGTGCTCGACCTGTTCCAGGAGCTGCAGCGGGAGATCGGCTTCGCCTGCCTGTTCATCTCCCACGACCTCGCCGTGGTCGAGATCCTCGCGCAGCGGATCGCCGTCATGCAGAAGGGCAAGCTCGTCGAGGTCGGCGAGCGCGAGCGAGATCCTCACCGACCCGCAGAAGCTCTACACCAGGCGCCTGCTGGCCGCCGTGCCGGTCCCCGACCCCGACGAGCAGCGCGAGCGACGCACCGCCCGGGATGCGCTCCTCGCGGATTCCGAGGACGCCGATCGCGCCATCGGCGGTCAAGATGCGGGAGGTCGATGCCTCGATGTGGGACCGTCGGTCCCCCGAGGGATCGCCGCCCGGAGCACCCGAGTTGTAACACTCCTTCCGATGCGATCGCGGTTCGGAACTGTTACAGTCCTGCGCACCCCATCGATCGGGGAGGACGATGAGGGCGCGAGCACTGGTGGAACGACGATCAACGCAGCTGAGCACGCGACGTGCGACCGGGTGGTTCCCAGTGGGCTTCAACAGCCTCCCATCCATCCCATGAGGAGGACCTAGCACGTGAGCAACATGAGGCGCGCGAAGCGACTCGTGGCCCTCGGCGTCGGTCTGTCGCTCGTTGCCATGGCCTGTGGCGGCGACGACGACGACGACGCGACGACGGCGACCACCGCCGCCGAAGAGGGCACGGAGACGACGACCGCAGAGACGGACGCCCCCGCAACTACCGAAGCAGCGTCGGACACGACGGCCGCTGGCGAGGAAGGGGAAGGCGGCGAGGGAAGTGCCGCACCCGCCGGCGATGCGGCGATGACCATCACGGTCGCCCTGAACCCTGATGCGGTCTGGGAGGACGGCTCGCCGATCACCTGGGAAGACGTCGAGTGCACCTGGCAGGGTCAATTGAACACCCCCGGCTCGATCGAGACGGTGGGCTACGACAAGATCAGCTCGGTCTCGCAAGGCGCGGACGAGAAGGAAGTGATCATCGAGTTCTCCGAGCCCTACGGCCCGTACAAGACGCTCTTCAACCAAGATCATCAAGAAGGCGGCCGTCGCCGACTGCATGGACATCTCGGGCGACTTCGCAACGGACGTGCCGATCTCGGGCCGTCAGTACATCCTCCAGGAGTGGAGCGAGAGCCAGAGCATCCTCGTCCCCAACGAGAACTACTGGGGCGACGACAGGCTGTCACCGAGCAGGTCGTGTTCGTCCCGCAGACCGACACCGACACCGAGATCGCCTCGATCAAGTCCGGCCAGGTCGACTACATCTACCCGCAGTTCGGCGACACGCTCGGCGACCGCGCTGCAGGACCCGAACATCAAGCTCGACATCCAGAGCGGCGGCGACTACGAGGCGCTGTACTTCCAGCAGCTCGAGGGCCCGTTCGCCGACGACGTCTTCCGCGAGGCGTTCTCGATGTCGATCGACCGCCAGGCGCTGTTCGACCAGATCTACGCCCCGATCTTCGAGTCGGCCGGTGCCGAGGGCGAGCTGCTGAACTGCGGCCCGATCGTCGAGGGTCCGTACTGCCCCGACGGGCATCTTCCAGAACACCTACGACCCGGCGGCCGCCGAGAAGCTGCTGACCGAGGCCGGCTGGGAGAAGGACGGCGCAGGCTTCTGGGCCAAGGACGGCGTCGGCACCGGAGATCCGCTGGATGGTCAACGCCGGCAACACCCGTCGTGAGAACACGCAGGCGTACCTGATCCCGCTGCTCGCGCAGGCCGGCTTCAACGTCGTCGCCGACAACTGCGACGGCCGAGTAGCGTGTTCCAGCAGCGTCTGCCGGGCCTCGACTACGACCTGGCGATGTACATCTCCACGGCACCGCCGGACCCGTCGTACCTCACGCCGATCCTTCGCCTGCGACCAGATCCCGTCGGAGGAGAACGACTACCAGGGTCAGAACCAGCACGGGTGGTGCAACGAGGAGGCCACGGCGGACCTGCACGACGCCGACGTCGAACCTGACCCGGCCGCTCGCGAGGAGCTCGATCAAGTCGGCGCTGACGGCCGATGGAGACGGACTACGTCCTGCTGCCGCTCGTCAACTACCCGAAGTCCGGCGTCGTGGCGCACCGACAAGGTGGGCGGCCCGCTCGACGGCGACACGGCGAACTACCGAGCCTTCGACAACTTCCACCAGTGGGAGGACGTCGACGGTGACGGCACAGATCGTCATCGGCGCCGAGCAGTGGCCGGCCTGCCTGAACCCGGTCACCGAGTGCGCCAACTCCTCGTGGTACGTCTGGACCGCGCGTTCCCGTTGCTTCCGGCGATCTGGGACACCGACCGAACGACCAGACCTTCGAGATCACCAACCTGGTGACGGAGGAGCCCGTCGTCGAAGTGCGCTGAGCGACCGGTCCACAGATCACGTAACCTCGATGGCCGTGGGGCCGGCCGTCGGCCGGCCCCACGGTCGTTCTCCGGCGACCGGCCGGAGACCGGGGAGGGAGGAGGCGATCGTGTTCCGCTTCGTCGTCCGGCGGCTCATCTGGGCCGTTCCGACGCTGCTGATCGTGACGTTCCTCGTGTACGTCGCCATCCGCATCGGCACCGATCCGGTCGCCAGCTACATGCGGTCGAACGCCCGGGCCAGCCAGGCAAGATCGACGAGTACATCGAGGCCAACGGCCTCTACGAGGGGTTCGGCGGCTACGTCAGGGGCTACTTCAAGTGGCTCGGCGGGTTCCTCACCGGCGACTGGCCCAACAGCATCAAGGGCAACCGCGAGGTGTGGCCGCAACCTCAAGGACGCGATGGCCAACTCGCTGCGCCTGGCCGGCATCGCCGCCATCCTCGGCATCATCGTCGGCTGCACGTTCGGCGTGTTCGCCGCGCTCAAGCCGGGCTCGCTGCGCGACGGCGGCGTCAACACCACGGCGCTCGTGATGCTCTCGATCCCGCCGTTCGTCTCGGCCGTCATCCTGCAGATGGTGTTCGCCGTCTACACCCGGGAGTGGTTCCCGGACGCCAGCAGTGGCTGCACTTCCCGACGTCGGGCGTGTACCCGCCGGGCCAGCAGGGCTTCGACCTCGTCGAGATGCTGCGCCACCTCACGCTGCCGGTGATCGTCGTGGCCATCCAGACGATCGCCGTCTACACCCGGTACATGCGGGCCTCGCTGCTCGACGTGCTGAACAGCGACTACCTGCGCACGGCCCGCGCCAAGGGCGTCAGCGAGCGCACGCGTGCTCGTCCAGCCACGCCATGCGCAACGCGATGCTGCCGATCGTCACGCTGGCCGCGATCGACTTCGGCGCGCTGTTCGGCGGCCTCATCATCACCGAGAACATCTTCGAGTACCCGGGGATGGGCAAGTACTTCCTCACCGCCTACAGCAACGGCGACTTCCCCGAGCTGATGCCGTGGATGGTGATCGTCGTCCTCGCGGTGATCCTCTTCAACCTGCTCGCCGACCTGTCCTACGCCGTCCTTGACCCGAGGATCCGCCTGTGACTGAGCTCGATGCAACCCGTCGCCGCTCCTGCTGACGCCGTCGCGCAGCCGATCGCCGATGCCGGAGCTGCATCCGCCGGAGCCGACGGGACGCCGAGGGCCTGACGCCGCCAAGTCGCTCGTCGCCGCGCGCAGATGGCGTGGCGAGCGCTTCCGCAGCCACAAGCCGGCGGTGATCGCCACGGTCGTGCTGATGCTGATGGTCATCTTCGTGCTGCTGGCGCCGATCACCGCCCGCTACGGCGTCAACGAGGCGATCTTCCAGACCGGCGGCGAGCAGGGGAGCAACCGCTACCTGTCGCCGCGATCCGAGGCGTGGTTCGGCACCGACGAGATCGGCCGCGACCTCTACAGCCGGCTGATCTACGGCACCCGGGTGTCGCTGGCCATCGGGCTGGCGGCGGCGATCATCGGCGTCGTCATCGGCACCGCCGTCGGCGCCTATGCCGGCATCCGGGGCGGGTTCTTCGACGACGTGCTGATGCGCGTCACCGACATCTTCCTCGCCTTCCCGTTCCTCGTCGCCCTGCTCGTCATGCGCAACATGCTCGGCGAGATCGCGTGGCTCGACGCCGATCATCGGCGAGCGCACGTCGATCCGCTTCATCATCCTGCTGCTCGCCCTGTTCGGCTGGATGCGCGTGGCCCGCGTCGTGCGCGGCCAGGTGCTGGCGCTGAAGGAACGGGAGTTCATCGAGGCATCCCGAGCGCTCGGGTCGTCGACAACCGGCGCATCATCGTCCGCCACCTGCTGCCGAACTCCGATCGGTCCGATCCTCGTCGCCATGACGTTCTCGGTCGTCGCCGCCATCATCGCCGAGTCGACGCTCGGCTTCTTCGGCTTCGGCCCGCAGCCCGGCGCCGGGCACGACGTCGCTCGGCATCCTGGTCGGCACGTCGAAGGAGAACGTGCTCACCGGCAACTGGTGGATGGTCGTGTTCCCGTGCGGCGTGCTGCTGCTCGTGGCGCTGACGATCAACCTCGTTCGGCGACGGCCTGCGCGACGCCACCGACCCCAAGCTGCAGCCGGACTGATGTGACCGACACGGCGGGCGCCGACGGCGCCGGACGCGCGGCGGCTCCGGACGCGTGGCGGCTCCGGCGGCGGACGACGCCGGTCCTCCAGCTGCGCGACTTCCGTGTCACGTTCCCGACGATGTTCGGCGAGGTCCAGGCGGTGCGCGGCATCGACCTCGACGTCGGCGCCGGCGAGATGCTCGGCATCGTCGGGGAGTCGGGCTCGGGCAAGTCGGTGACGTTCCTCGGCCTGATGGGCCTGCTGCCGAAGTCGGCCCGGATCGAGGGCTCGGCCACGGTCGGCGGCACTCGAGCTGGTCGGCGCGTCGACGAAGGTGCATCAACCGCGTCCGCGGCCAGCGGGTGGCGATGATCTTCCAGGACCCGCTGTCGGCGCTCAACCCGGTGCACCGCATCGGCGACCAGATCGTCGAGATGATCCGGTCGCACCAGGACGTCGACGAAGAAGGCGGCGTGGGAGCGCTCGGTCGAGCTGCTCGACATCGTCGGCATCCCGCAGCCGCGGGACCGGGCCAGCGCAGTACCCGCACGAGTTCTCCGGCGGCATGCGCCAGCGGGTGATGATCGCCATGGCGATCGCCAACGACCCCGAGGTGCTGATCGCCGACGAGCCGACGACGGCCCTCGACGTGACGGTGCAGGCGCAGATCCTCGACGTGCTGCAGCGGATCCGCACGCGAGATGCACACGGCGATCGTGCTGATCACCCACGACCTCGGCGTCGTCGCCCGGGTCGCCGATCGTGTGCAGGTGATGTACGCCGGTCGGGCCGCCGAGCGCGGCGACGTCGGCCCGATCTTCGACCACCCGAGCCACCCGTACACGCGCGGCCTGCTGTCGAGCCTCCCGGCGCTCGGCCGCGAGCGGCTCTCGCCCATCCCGGGCTCGCCGCCGAACATGCTGCGACCCGCCGTCGGGCTGCGCGTTCCGCGCCCGCTGCCCGTACGCCATCGAGGCCTGCGCCGAGGGACTGCCGGAGCTGCGCGCCGTTCGGCGATCTCGCCGACGGCGTGCATCCGGGCCGAAGAGCTGGCCTCGTCGGTGCCGAGGCTGCGAGGAGCGTCGTGATGAGCACCATCGAGACGGCAACGGCGCCGGTGCCCCGGTCATCGAGGTCGACGACCTGGTCAAGGTGTTCCCGGTGCGCCGGGCCAAGGGCATCCGCGTCACGAAGCGCCTCGTGCAGGCCGTGTCCGACGTGTCGTTCTCGATCGGCAAGCAGCGAGACGCTCGGGCTGGTGGGGGAGAGCGGCTCGGGCAAGTCGACGCTCGGGCGCTGCGTGCTGCAGCTCATCGAGCCGACGGCGGGCTCGGTGAAGTACCACGGGACGCGAGCTCGTCGGCATGACGCGCGAGGACCTGCGGCCGCTGCGCAGAGAGATGCAGATGGTCTTCCAGGACCCGTACGCCTCGCTCGATCCCCGCCTCACCGTCGGCAGCGCGATCGCCGAGCCGCTGCAGATCCACAAGATCCCCGGCGACCACCGCAAGCGGATCAAGCGAGCTGCTCGACCTCGTCGGGCTGTCGCCCGACCACGCCAGTCCGCTACCCGCACGAGTTCTCGGGCGGTCAGCGCCAGCGCGTCGGCATCGCCCGGGCGCTCGCCCTCGACCCGAAGTTCATCGTGCTCGACGAGCCGGTGTCGGCGCTCGACGTGTCGATCCAGGCCGGCGTCATCAACCTGCTGCAGGACCTCCAGGACGAGCTCGACCTGACGTACCTGTTCATCGCCCACGACCTGTCCGTCGTGCGCCACATCTCCGACAACGGTCGCCGTGATGTACCTCGGCAAGCTGATGGAGGTCGGGCCGGCCGAGGAGCTGTACACGGCGGCGGCCCACCCGTACACGCAGGCGCTGCTGTCGGCGATCCCCGAGCCCGACCCGCGTGATCGAGCGAGTCGCGCGAGCGGATCATGCTCGTCGGCGACATCCCGAGCCCGATCGACCCGCCGTCGGGGTGCCGGTTCCGGACCCGCTGCCCGAAGGCCCAGCCGCGCTGCGCGGCCGAGGAGCCGGAGCTGATCGACCGAGGGTTCGGTCACCCGGTGGCGTGCCACTACCCGGAGCGGATCGCCGAGTCGGTCAGCGCGGCGGTCGACTTCGCCGACGGGTCGGTAGGCTGACCGGCCGTGCGTGACGTCATCCTCTACCTGGTGCTGGTCATCAACGTCGTCGCGATGGTCGGCATGGTCGCCGGCATCCTCATGCACAGCGGGCGTGGCGGCGGCCTGTCGGACATGTTCGGCGGCGGCGGTGGCGCCGCCCTCGGGTCGTCGGCGGCCGAGCGCAACCTCACCCGGATCACGTTCGCGTTCGCCCTGACGTGGATCCTCTCGGTGATCGCCCTCAGCTTCCTGCTGGAACGGACGTAGCGCGTCGCTCATCGCTGCGGGTTGGGCCGCTTGCGTCAGCGTTTTGGCGCACCGTTCAACCATCCTGCTGACGCAGCCGACGGCGGCGCCGTCGAGACATCCGGCGGGTCGGGTCGGCGGCGGGATGCGATATCGTCGGTGGCCCACCACGTCGGAGTGGCGGAATGGCAGACGCGCTAGCTTGAGGTGCTAGTGAGGTACTAATCCTCGTGGGGGTTCAAGTCCCCCCTCCGACACCGATGCGATGTCTCGGGACACCGTGCACAGGTGTCTTGGGACATCGTTCACGTTTTCGGTTGGGGTTGGTAGTTGCGGGTGGGGTCGAGCTGGAAGTCGCGTAGTGGTTCGCCGTTGGTGGTGGTGATGCGGACGTGGCGGTCTTTGATGAGGATGAGGACGTGTTTGCCGGCGTGGCGGCGGCCGATGCCGATGTGGTGGAGTCGGCTGTGGTGGCGCAGGGTGAGCTTGCCGAAGCTGTCGACGGTGTCGTGGCGGACGCGCCAGGCGGCGTCGTCGAGGCGGATGCCCGAGGGGATGGCTTTGGGGCGGGCTTGGTAGGCCTCGAGGGGGGTGCGCCGGTCGAGGGCGCGGTGTGGGCGTTGGGTGTTGTAGTAGCGGGCGAAGGTGTCGAGTTGGTGTTGCAGTCGGGCGGGTGTGGGTGCTGGTGGTTGGGTGGCTAGCCAGCGTTTGAGTGTTTGGTGGAAGCGTTCGACTTTGCCGCAGGTTTGGGGGTGGTAGGGCCTGGAGTGGGTGAAGGCGATGCCTCGCTGGTTGAGGGTGGCTTCGAGGGCGACGCGGCCGTGACCGCGGTAGCGGCCGGTGAACACGGCGCCGTTGTCGGACAGGACGCTGGCGGGATCACCCCAGGTGAGTGCGGTGTGGCGGAAGGAGGTGTCGACGTCGGCGGCTTTGAAGATCCGTCGGGCGGTGCAGCTCATGCACAGTCTGGAGTGGTCATCGATGAGGTTGAGGATCTCGACGTCGGTGCCGTCGGCGAGCGCCCAGTGGGTGATGTCGGCCTGCCAGCGTTCGTTGGGTTGTTCGGCGGCGAAGCGGACGTAGGAGCTCTTGGGTCGTTTGTGGGGTTGCGGGGTGACGAACCCGCGAGCGACAAGGATCCGCCAGATCGTGGACACGGCCGGTGTCGTCTTGTGGCGTCGCTCGAGATGGAAGGCGATGGTTGCCGCGCCGGCCTCGTGGCCGTCTTTGGCGAGCGCCTTGCGGATGTCGACAATCTCGTCTTCCACCTCGGTGGGTGTGCGGTTCGGGGAGCGCTGTGGACGACGCGACCGCGGTGACAGTCCCGCTTCACCATCGGCGAGATAGCGCTGCACCAGCGTGATCACCCAGCGACGCGACACCCATAGGTCCGCGCGACCTCACTCTTCGCCCGGCCCTCAACGAGCACCGCCGCCACAACCAGCTGCGCCATCCCCATCGCTCACCCCTTGATCGAAGGTGTGCACGATGTCTCGCGACAACTGTGAACGATGTCCTGAACTCAGAGACCCCCTCCGACACCTGATCGACCGGGGCAAAAGCCCTGGTCATTGCTTGTTTTCGCAGCCCCTCGGCACCGCCGCAGGTCATTTGTCCGCGATTTGTCAGCAGTTGGCAGACGCGCCGGAGGCTTGACGGTCGGCATTGCCACCGGCATTGCGTCCGCGCTGCAGGGCACCGAACGTCGCCGAGTGCAGTTCGGTCAGCACTGGGGTTGTGCCGGGTGCGCCGATCGGCAGATCTGGCGCGGTCCTGACTCCGCCCGGCCGCGCTGGGCGTGCGGCCACGACCGGCGCAGAACGCCGAGTCGGTTGGCGATGTGCGGACGTCGGGCAGGCAGGTGGTGAGCGCCGAGTGGCAGTTCCGGGCGAGGGCTGCAGCTAGGCGGGTTTGATTTCGCCGGGTCGCCAAGTTTGGTCGAACCAGGCTTCCAGTGGTCCGTAGAGGCGCAGGATCGGAAACCAGCTCTTGCCGGGGATGGTTCGTAGCCAGTTGACGTCGGTGTCGGGTGGTGGTTCGGGTCCGAAGTGGATGACGACGTCGCCGTTGGCTTCGTTGTTGAGGTCGCTGAAGCGGTCGTTGATGCTCGGGTACGGGTTGTCGGTCTGCAGCAGGGAGCGGGTTTGGGTGTCGTAGATGTCGATGGCCCAGAAGGTCTTGACGGGGATCGGCGCCGGGAGGGTGAGGGTGTAGTTGTTGGCGCCGTCGAGGGTGTCGCCGTTGGCGTCGTCGACGGTGTAGGCGTATTGCGAGCCGATGCCGGGTGCGGCGTGGGTCATCGCCGGGGTGATGCCGGTGCCGACGTAGTGCATGAGGGCGCGGTAGTCGAGCATCCGGGCTCCGTTAGCCAGGAACTCGTAGCTGCCGCCGACGAAGGCGGTCTTCCACGACGCGCCCTCGAAGATGTAGACGTCGGGGTCACGCGGCTTGTACAGCAGGGTGCGGGCGATCCCGGCGCCGACTCGGGCCGCCCGGTCGAGGATGTCGCGCCGGCGGGCGTCGGGCTCGAACGGTCGGCCGCGGATGATGCCGATGGCGGCTAGCTGCCCGGCCCGTTCCGGGTCGAGAGAGCCTTCGGGTTCTTCTTGGACGATCTCATTGACCTCCTCAAAGAAACTGAAATCGTTGGCGTGGATACCGTTGAACGACGCCTCGGCGAAGTCGACGAACCCAGTCTCGGGCGGATCACCGGCTGCGGCCAGCGGATAGATGCGCGTGGTGAGCAAGGCGTCGAGTCCGTCGAGGGCGCGGATCACGACCCAGTTCGAGTACGTCGGCGACTGGAACACGAAGTAGCCGTCGGGAACGTCACCGTCGTGACCGGGGGGCAGGAACAGATAGCTGCCGCCGTGTCCGCGATCGGGTCCGGCGTTACCCATGTCGGCGACATACCGCTGCCAGAGATCGTCGACGAAGCTCAACGAGTTCGGAGGACACTCGATCACCGTCGGACCGTCCGTCTTCAGATCGAGGAATGTTGTGCCGTAGGTCGTCTCGGTGTTGGCGGTCAACACCACCGGCGCCGACGTGCTGCGCGGATCGGTGCAGGCGATCACGTTCGAGCGGGCGCCGACCGATCGCAACCCGTTGCGCATCGCCAGCATCGACGCCCCAGGCATGCAGTTCAAGAACACGTCGACGCCACGCAGCAGATCGAGCGCGTCGTAGCTCACCTCAACCGTCTCCGGGAGGGGCACGCCATCGAAGAACCTCATCGTCCCGAACGGCGTGTCCAGCGTGTCCGGCGAACGGAGCGACGCAAGCTCCTCCGCCGACACCCCGGGATTCGGCGACTGCATCACTTCGACCACGCTGCTGTCTCCTTCGTCCCGCGCTGTGTCGCGGAGGCTTCCACCATCCCACAGTGAGACACCGGACGGTGGCGGGTCGACGTTGGTCGTCGCCCCGCCACCTCCCGGCGTTCTCGGTGGCTACCTGCGGCAGCCGAGCTGTTCGAACTGCTCGGCGGTCATGTAGGTGCCGTGCGGGTAGTAGTCGCCCATCACCTGCTCCTCGCTGCCGGGGGTGATGATCTTGTCGATCGCTTCGGCGAAGTTGGGGTCGGCGAGCTGCTGGCGCATGGTGAGCCGGATCAGGCGGTCGTGGCCACCGGGGACGCCGTCGCCGGCGGTGGTCCAGTCCATCCAGGCGACGCCGCAGCGGTCGATGGCGTTGCCGGGCCGGTCCTCGGTGAGGCTGATGACGATCTCGTAGTTGCCGTCGTCGTCGGTGGGGATCTGCTCGTCGAACAGGCAGTCAGTGTTGACGGGGGCGAGCGGCGGGTTGGCGATGCTGCTGCCGTAGTTGCACAGCGACCAATAGCGCACCTGGGTGCCGGACTCGTTGTGCGGGTTGCGTCGGAACGTGTCGGGGTGGGTCGGCAGCTTGCCGCGCAGCACGAGGATGTTGTGGCCGTCGGGGTCGGGCCCGAAGCTGCGATCGGCGTAGCCGCCGATGTAGGCGTTGGCCGGTGTCGGGTAGAGCCCCGGGCGGATGTCGGTCGGCAGGCTGGCGATGCGGCCCTCGAGCGCGGTGCCCCGGTAGAAGGGGGCCAGCGAGTACTGGGTGTTGAAGAACCGTTCGAACCGCATCTGCTCCTCGGCGGGATGGGTCGGGGCGGCGCCAGCCGCCAGCAGCGAAAGGTAGGTCGCCGGCGGCGCACCCATGCCGTTGACGTCGATCTTGTCGACGCCGCTCTGGGCCTGCACGCCGTCGCACGCGGCCTGACCGCTGGCGGTGGTGCCGTCGGCGAGCACCAGCGTCGCGTCCGGGAGGGCGACACCGCCGGCCATGTCGAGGTTGCGGTCGGGCCGGTAGACGCGCAGGATCAGTTCGATCGTCTGGGTCGTCTCGGTCTGGCCGGACTGGCCAACGTAGAACGTGTTCGGGGCCCGGTTCCCAGGCCCCGGATCGACGTCACCGCTCAACGTGACGGTGAACGCGCGACGACGAGCAGTCCGTGACCCGTCGGGCCGGAACGGGTTCTGCGAGCCGGGATCGGGCTCGATGTCGACGTCGCTGAGCCCGCCGAGCGCGGTGCCGCGTTGGCCGGCGACGGTGCCGTAGGAGGTGAGCGACATGAACCGGGCGTGGGGGAACTCGCCGTGCAACACGATGTGCGCACCGGGGGGAAGCTGGAACCGGTCGTACCAGTACGACACGTTGGTCTCCGGACCGAGGATGTTGCGACCATCCAGCGGCCCGCCCGGCATCCCCCAGAAACAGGTCGACGTCACCGACGCCGGTTGACCGGCGACGCTCACATGAGCCTGCTCGGCGCTGACCGGTCGGCGATCATCGTTGCCGCCGTCGGCGACGGCCGGGCCGGCCGAGGCGGCGATCACGCCAGCAGCAACGGCCACCGCGGCCAGGTTCCTGGTCACGCGGTGGGCGAACTCGGGCCGCGTTGAACTCATCATCGAACGTCTCATCGGTCTCCAATCAGAAGGGTGATGCCGGCGCCGCACGGCCCGGCCAGGTCGTTCGCACGCCACTGCGGCGATCCCAGAACGCATCATAGCAAGTTGTTGGACGGATGTCAAATAGTGGTGTAGCCTGATCACCATGACGCCGACGGCCCGCCGACGACTCGACCCCGCGGCACGCCAAGCCGAGATCGTCACCGTGGCCACCCGCCACTTCGCCGAACGGGGCTACGAGGCCACCTCGACCGCCGAGATCGCCACCGACGCCGGCGTCACGCGGGCCCTCGTCCACCACTACTTCGGCGACAAATCCGGCCTGTTCCGCGCCGTCGTGCACGAGTTCGCCGAGGCCGCGTCCACCATCCCCCGCGCCTCCCGCAAGACGCCGCTCGGTGACCGCGTCGCCGCCAACCTCGACCATTGGCTCGACTTCCTCGACCGACACCGCGGCACGTGGCTGGCGACCGCCGGCCACGGCGACAACATCGCCGACCCCGACATCCGCGCCGTCGTCGAACAAGGCCGAGACAGCTTCATCAACCACATGGTGGCCAGCTACCCCGAAACCCTCACCGGCGCCGACCATGAAGTCGTCGCCCTACGCAGCTACTTCGGCTTCAACCAAGCGGCCTGCCGGCAATGGCTCACCGGGTACGCCACCCGCCACCAGACCCACCACCTCCTCACCCACACTCTCCTCCACCTCATCGAATCGACCATCCCCACACTCCGAACAATCGCGACCCTCGAGCAGGAGCCCCCGAACGAGACGCCCCGAGCGAGGGCGTAGCCGAAGAACAACTGGGATGAACCCCGGTCACCACGTCCGCTGCCCTCGATTGTCCGGCGCTACGGCCGACAACCCTCCAGACCTATGCCGCGCAGGTAGCTGGTGAGCGCGCCGGACGGCGAGGCCAAGCGCAAACGGAGTGCGCCGAAGAGCTGGACGCCTTCCTCGGCGAGGTCGAACCGACCTCTGATGAGCGCGTCCGGCCGAAGGCGAGCGCGACGCGGACGAAGCACCCGGCGCGTCGTGGACCTCTGCTCAGTCCACGCGGGCGCTCATCACGAGCACCGACTGCACGTTCGGGAGCAGCCACCCTCAGTCGCGACGCTCGTCGGCCTCGCACAGATCGACGGTTCGTTGGCTGGCACAGTCGGTCTCGTGGAGGCCTCGCCGCGAGCACGTAATGCCCGGTCTGGCGTCGAGGCGACAGGATGCTCACGCACCGAAGAACCAGACCCCGTTTCCTCGACGATGCCGGTGTACAGGGCCGAGGGGATCCTCGACATTGAGGTTTCAGCTCGAGGTTGGACCGAAGATGACGTTGGCCACGCGCTCAGCGGCGTCACTCTGCATGGGCGGCGTGACGTGGGTGTAGATCTCGCGCGTGATGTGCGTGCGGACTGCTTCGGAAGCGGCACCGTCACCACACGCCGCTGAACGAACTCCGCGCTCGCCCCTGGCTCATGGGCAGATCGAGGTGGCGACCGAGAGTCGCGTCGACTACGGCGCCCGGTGGCTGCCAGCAGTGATGTGGTCACCGTTGGTGGCCTGCTCGTCGGGGCGGCGTGGGGAATCGAGGTACGTGAGGTCGTGCGCCACGATGTAGTCGACCTGCCGGCGTTGGTCCCTGCGGTCGAGGAACTCGCGTTGCGTGTGGCGGCAGAATGCCAGTCGGGATGGCGTTGACTTCGGGTCTGCGAACTCGTGACGCATCTCGATCAACCAGGCCCCGGTCGAGCCAACTACGTGACGTCGCGACGTATCGTCCGGACGACGCCGGCGGCTAGCGGGACCGCCACCCAGAAGAGGACTGAGACCGAGATCTGCGGCACGTGACCGCCCCATTTGTTCTCGAGCACCCAATTCCAGGTTGTGGACATGTCGATCCAGTCAGACACCAGCGTCGATGCGGCGCCGAGCACCGCGAACGCGGCGGGGAGGGCGAAGGAGGCGGCGATGGCAGCCGCCGAGCTCTGCAGCAGCGCCCCGAGCGCGACGCCGGCGAGGATGTTGAGGAGCACGAAGAGCAGATAGCCGGTGATGGCGCC
The DNA here is from genome assembly GCA_963774125.1 of uncultured Acidimicrobiia bacterium. Taxonomy (GTDB): domain Bacteria; phylum Actinomycetota; class Acidimicrobiia; order Acidimicrobiales; family Ilumatobacteraceae; genus JALZMG01. The sequence goes on along the minus strand of CAVZDR010000003.1, from coordinate 622,980 downwards.
GACGGTCAGGTTCGCCTCCAGGGCGCGGCCCGAGGCCGACGCCAGTCCGAGGCCGGCGGCGGTGACCACCCCGCCGAAGACCGCAGCGCCGCCACCCAGCACCAGCGACGCCGCCAGCTTGGCGTTGACGACTCGGATGCGTCGCGGTTCCTGGGTGAACGTGGTGAAGACGCTGCGTTGGCTCCATTCACCGGTGAGCATCAGGATCGCCACCACAGGCAGGAGGATCGACAGCGCGAGGGCGGCGACGCCGAGGTAGCTCGTGTAAGTCTGATCGAAGCTCGTTGGGGCGAGGACCGGCGCCAGCATCATCGCTGCGGTTGACAGCGCCACGAGAGCGAGGAGCCAGCGGGCAGCGCGGGTATCGGTGGCCTTGGCCCACTCCACCCGGACAAGCCGCGGGAACGGGATAGGCCCGAGGGCCGACGACGGTGCCGCCTCGATGCCGTGGGTTCGGGGTGAGATGGACATGGTCATGCTGCCGCCTCCTGCGGCATAGCCGCCTTGGCCGCGGTGAGAGAGAAGAACAGCTGCTCCAGCCCGTTCGTATCGGAGCGACGCAACTCGGTGAGCAGCACCTGGTGGTCGTGGGCGACGCCCGCCACCACCTCGGTCGTGACCCGACCGCCGGAGACGTCCACGGTGAACACACCATCCGGCCCGGCGATGTAGTCGATCCGCGCAGCTTTGAGCGCCGCGGCCAGTGCAGCGGGGTCGGGGCTGCGCACGAGGATGGTGGAGCTGGCCAGCAGATCGTCCAGCCGACCGGCGGCCACCACGGCACCGTTGGAGATGACGACGAGATGATCAGCGGTGGCCTGCACCTCGTGGAGCAGGTGGCTCGACAGCAGCACCGTGCCGCCATGGTCGGCGAAGTCGCGGAAGAGCGTTCGCATCCAGGCGATCCCCTCGGGATCGAGCCCGTTCGCCGGTTCATCGAGGATCAGTGCAGCCGGTTCACCCACGAGGGCTTGGGCGACGCCGAGGCGCTGGCGCATGCCAAGTGAGTAGGTCCCGACCCGCTTCTCCGCGGCATCGGCGATCCCGACGAGGTCCAACAGGTGCTCGACCCGCCTCGAGTGAACGCCTGCCAGCCGCGCTGCGATCGTGAGCGTCGCCCGGCCACTGCGCCCGGGATGCATCGCAGACGCGTCGAGCAGCGTCCCGACCACGCGCGTCGGGTTGGGCAACTCGACGAACGGTCGGCCGTCGATGGTCCCCGTGCCGCGATCGGGTCGCACCAGCCCGACGATCATCTTCAGCGTGGTGGACTTCCCGGCGCCGTTGGACCCGAGGAAACCGGTGATGGTCCCGGGTTCGCAGCGCAACGAGACGTCGCGGACGACCGGAACCTTCTTGTAGCTCTTGGTGAGAGCGGTTGTCGTGATCATGTGGCCAGCCTGAACCGCCCGGTGCGCCGGCGCATCGGGCGGACGGCCATGATCCGATGTCCGAAGGGACGGCCGGCCGCTTCCGACGTCTCGCCTTTCGTTGGTTGCAGTGTCGACTTTCGTCGATGTTGCAGCGCCGCCCAGGGCCGTACGCTCGGGTCATGTCCTGGCTTCGCAGATGGTGGGCCCAGACCGCTCCCACGGCGATATCTGGCACCCAGCGACCCGGCCCATCCCGACACCGAGGGGCCCAGGACTGCGCGCGACTGGTACGTGGACGCGAGTGCGTTCGTCATCGCCGCCGCTCTCGGCGCCCTCATCCTGAGCGTTACGGTGGACGACACCGCCAATCGGATGACCTCGGGGCAGGTGGCCACCGACGCCGCGTTCGGAGCCCTCTGCTGTCTCTCCCTGTGGTGGCGGCGGCGCTGGCCGTTCGGGGTGGCCCTGGTTTGCGTCCTGTTGGGCGCGTTCTCGACGTCGGGCACGGTCGCCGGTCTGCTCGCACTGTCCTCGCTGGCTGTCCACCGCCCTGTCCGGCCCGCCCTGCTCGTCGCCGCGCTGTTCGTTCCGTCCGCAGTGGTGTGCTCGATCTGGCTCGGGCGGACCAATACCTGGTCGGTGATGCTGCCGACGACGGCGCTTGCGGCCGCCGCAACCGCATGGGGCATGTTCGTCCGCGCCCGGCGTCAGCTCCTCTCCACCCTGCGCGACCGTGCCCAACGTGCCGAGGCCGATCAGCTCGTCCGCGCCGAAAGTGCGCCGTCTGGCTGAGCGAACCCGCATCGCGCGGGAGATGCACGACGTGCTCGCCCACCGCATCTCCCTGGTGGCGCTGCACGCCGGTGCGCTCGAGGTCGCACTCGACCTGCCTCCCGCCCAGGTGCGGGAGAGCGCAGCGCTGTTGCGGTTGACGGCCCACCAAGCGCTGGAGGAGCTGCGGGACGTGATCGGCGTGCTGCGCGAGGAGCCGGGGCAGGAGCGGCCGTCGACGGTGCCACAACCGACGTTGGCTGACATTCCACGCTTGGTGGAGGAGACTCGCCGTTCCGGCGCAAAGGTCGACTTCGAGATGCGGGTGGACGATGCAGCTGCCGCACCTGGCCCCTTGGGTCGTGACGCCTATCGCATCGTGCAGGAAGCGCTGACCAACATCGGCAAGCACGCTCGCGGCACCCTCGCCCAGGTTCGCGTGGCGGGAGCGCCGAACCGCGGCCTGCACGTCAGCGTTCGGAACCCAACCGCACTGGGCGCCCACGACCGTCCGGCTCTGCCGGGTTCCGGCACCGGCCTCCTTGGTCTGCAGGAGCGGGTGACCCTGGCCAATGGCGTCCTGGTGCACGGACCGGACGCTTCCGGTGACTTCGTCGTCGAGGCCGACCTGCCGTGGTGAAGGTCCGGGTGCTTCTGGTCGACGACGACGCGTTGGTGCGTGCCGGTCTCCGGATGATCCTGTCGTCGTCAGAGGAGCTGGAGGTGGTGGGCGAGGCTGCCGACGGCGCCGACGCCGTCGCGGCCGCGCGGGCGCATCGACCCGATGTCGTCCTGATGGACATCCGGATGCCCGGGATGGACGGCATTGCCGCCACGTCGGCCCTACGCCGTCTTGCGACTCCGCCGCACGTGATCGTCCTGACCACATTCCAGGCCGACGAGCATGTCATGAGCGCGCTTCGGGCCGGCGCCGACGGGTTCCTGTTGAAGGACACAGCGCCCACGGAGATCGTCAACGCAGTGCGCCTCGTGGCTGCAGGAGAAGCGATGCTCTCACCGTCGGTCACCCGCACACTTCTCTCTCACCTCGGCAACGACGAAATGACAGATCGCCGTCGCTTCGCTGCCCAGCGCCTGACGTCGCTCACAGACCGGGAGCGGGAGGTCGCGACTGCGGTGGGGTCCGGCGCATCCAACGCCGAGGTTGCCGCATCTCTGTTCATGAGCGAGGCCACCGTCAAAGCGCACGTCTCGCGTCTTCTCACCAAGCTCGCAGTCACGAACCGGGTGCACATCGCGATTCTCGTGCACGACGCGCAATCGTGACTTGACCGCCATCTCCCTGAGCGCCTTCCCAGGCGGGCTATCGGCCCGGGCCGACTCCAGCGCGAGGTCGGGCTCCGCGAGCTAGCGAAACCGGCCTCGGAAGGGTTCCGCTCAGAGTCTGCGATCGTGCGACGCTCGGGGCCCGCCACATAACGACGGGCGCGGCGTCGTGGCGATCGCGCACACCCGGCGATCGCGCGGTGCGCCGACAGTCCGATAACCACGACGCCGGCGAGCGGCGGCAGCATCCTCAATGTGCGGGTGGAGGATGCCTGGCGTTTCCGCCGCACTGTCCAGAAACGCCACGCTGATAATGCGCGAGTCGGCTCCGCTGAGCGCGTCCTCGAAGCGCCGAACTGCCGCGCTCGCGGCTGCAAGCAGCCGCCGTCCCTAGCCGGTCTCGAGCCGCCCCGAACGAGTCCTCTTTGTGTCATCTCTGAAGGAGTGGGGCTTGTCAAGAGGGGTCTCGCCGGAGGCGAGTCCGATTTCGAGGCGCGTGCGGTCGAGACCGGCGTGGTGCTGGTCCGGGGTGGTCGGCGGGTTGTGTGCCTCACCAGGTGTGGCTTGTTGGCGGCCTCGCCAGGGTGTCCCTGGGGTGCCGGTCATCTCTGCGCCCCGTCGGGTGTGGGGCATGGTGTGTTTCGGCAAGCGGTCAGGTGGACGCAATCAAGCGGACGACCTCGCCCTGGCGGGGGGTCATGACACAGCCGCGTTCGCAGCCTGCCCGCGATCGTTGGAGGGTTCATGCGGCCGGTTCGAGGCAGCGGATGTGGCCGTCGCGCAGCCCGTAGTAGGTGAGCGTGATGATGCGGCGGGCGATCGCCACCTTGGCGATCTTGCGGTTGTTGCGCCGTTCGGCGAGCTGCTCGCGGCGTTGATGCAGCAGCGAGTCGCGACGCAGTTGTTGGGCGGCTTCGATCGCCGCCCAGCGCACCAGCCGGCTGCCCTGTTTGGTGATCGGTCCCCGCTTGATCGTGGTGTCGGACTCGCGATGCCGTGGGGTCAGCCCGCACCACGACGCCAGATGGCCCGGCGAGGCGAACCGGGTGACGTCGCCGATCTCGGCGACGAGGATCGCTGCGGTGATCGGGCCGATCCCGTCGATGCGTTGGATCGCCTGATAGCCGGCATGATCCCGGAAGAGATGCGCGATCGTCGTGGAGAGCTCGTTGATCTCGTGGTCGAACGCGTCGACGAGCACGACGAGTCGATTCGATGCGTTGCCCGAACGCCGAGTGGAACCGGACATCGTCGGCGCACAGGTGGGCCAGCAGCTGGCGGCCGCCGACGCCGAACAGGTCCGTCATCGGCACCTGCACGCCGAGCTTGGCCAGCACGGCGTGGGCTTGGGCTTTCAACCCGGAGCGGAGCCCGACCAGCTTGGCCCGATAGCGCACCAGCTCGCGCCACTCCCGCACCTGCGGTGGGGCGATCCACGCTTCGGGGAGCATCCCGGCTCGCAGCAGATCGCCGAGCAGCTGACCGCCGGGACTGGCGACGTGTCCGGCGCCAGCGTCGGGGTCGTGTTGTCCACCCGGGGCGCGACGACCTCGTCGGTGGGGCTGAAGCAGCATCGGAGCGGTGTTCGTCGCGTCGTTTGGCGAGATGTCAGGGTTGACGCGTCGTCGGGAGTTGTGCCGACTGCTTCTGCTCGGAGTTTCGGCCGCGCCGGCTGGTGGGAGCGACGTGGACGTCGACGCCGATGGCGCGGAGCGCGGCCACGGTGCGTGCGTCGGCGTCGTGATCGGTGAGGACGGCGGTGATGTCGGCCCAGTCGAGGACGCGGTGCGGCGAGACGGTGCCGATCTTCTCCGATGAGGCGAGGATGTAGGTCTCGGCGGCGCGCCGGGCCAGTGTGCGTTTCATCGCCGCCTCGTCGGCGTCGCCGGTGGTCAGCCCGGCGTCGGGGTGCACGCCGGTGACGCCGATGAACGCCGTGTCGGCGTGGACGCCGGCGGCGGCTTCGGCGGCGAGCGCACCGCAGGCCACGACGGAGTGCTTGAACAGCTGCCCGCCGAGGATGAGCACGTCGATACCGGCGTGGTCGACGAGGGCGACGGCGATCGTGGGGCTGTGGGTGACGACGGTCGCGCGCAGGGTCGGGTCGAATGACTGCACCAGTTGCAACGCCGTCGTGCCGCCGTCGACGATGACCGTCTGGCCGGTTTCGACCAACGCCGCTGCGGTGCGGGCGACGGCAGCTTTGGCGTCGGTTGCGATCGACTGGCGGGTGAGGAAGTTGGCGACAGCTGGTGACGACGGCAGGGCGCCTCCGTGGACACGTTGCAGGCGGCCGGCGGCGGCGAGATCGCGGAGGTCGCGGCGGATCGTGTCCTCCGACGTGCCCAGCTCGGCGGCGATGTCGGTGGCCACGAGTCGCCCGTCGCGTGACAGGCGGGCGAGCAGCCACTCGCGGCGTTCTGTTGTCAGCATGTGCACGAATCTACGTGACATTGCACGAAAATGCACGTACTCTGCGGTCATGAACCGTCCCATGCTGATCCTGATCGCCGGTCCGTACCGCTCGGGCACGAACGATGAGCCTGCCGCGCTCGCCCGCAACCTCGCCGCTCTCGAAGCTGCAGCGTGGCCGATCTTCCAGAAGGGGCACCTGCCGATGATCGGCGAGTGGGTGGCGCTGCCAGTGCTTCGCGGTGCGGGTTCGACGTCGGTCGCCGACGAACTGGCAGCCGCTGTGCTGTACCCGACGGCCGACCGGCTGCTGCGCCACTGCGACGCGGTGCTGCGCTTGCCGGGCGCGTCGACGGGCGCCGACCACGATGTTCGTCTGGCCACCGAGCGCGGCCTGCCCGTGTACCACGACGTCGGCGAGATCCCCGCCGCCGCGTGACATCCCACCTGCACGCTCCACCACGGACGTGTTCCGCGACGACCTGCCAGGTACCGCGCGGCGGTTGGAGGTCGCCGACCGTCGTTCGGTCGCGACCATCGATGCGCGGACGAGAGCGACCCCGGCGGACGTTCAGATGCCTGGATCGAGTCGTCCTGTCAATCGGCCGCCTGTGCGACGAACTCCTCAACAGGTGGCACATCGAAGCGCACAGTGGTCGCGCGACGAGGCGCGGCGGCGATCAGCGGGACAGCCTGATCTGCCCGAGGTGCTGCATCGCTTCGTTCAGTACTCCGACCAGTCGCTCCTGCACCGTGAACGACGTCGCGAGGGTCGGACTTGGCGCCGCTCAGGCAATCGTGCAGCTCGACCTGCACCCGCCGCAGCTGCGCGGCGACGAGGCTGCGCCAGTCGGCGGCGGCTTCCGCCACGTTGGGCGAAGCGGGTTGGATCCCGACGTCCACGTGCAGGATCATCGCGCGCCGCCGAACTGCGACACTGCTGACTCGTCAAGGCACGTGCGTCCGGGCGTGCCGTCGATCGCGCTCGTTCGACGATGCTGCTGCCACACCCGCGATCAGCGGAGCGGGTCGGCGTCCGGCGGCCTGCACGTCCGGGCTTCGGGCGGGTTGCGGTTGCCGACGTGGCGGCGAGCAGAGAGCATGCGTCGAGTGAGCGACGCGCGCAGGCCCGTGAGGATCGCCCTGTTGGGCGGGTTCACGGTGAGCGTCGAGGGCGCCGTCGCGCCGCCACGGTGGCGGCTGCGCAAGGCGAAGACGATCGTCAAGCTCCTGGCGCTCGCGGCGGGCCATCGGGTTCATCGTGATGTCCTGATCGAGCAGCTGTGGCCCGAGGCCGACCCGGCGGTCGGCGCCAACAACTTCCATCAGGCGCTGCATGCGGCCCGCAGGGTGGTGGGCGCCGAGAACCTCGTTCTCCACGACGAGATCGTCGTCCTCGGTGGCGAGGGCGGCGTGGCCGTCGACGTCGACGACTTCGACGCCGCGGCCGCGAGGGCTGCCGTCGACCGGTGCGCCCGAGGACATCCGCCACGCGCTCGCCCTGTGGTCGGGCGAGCTCCTGCCCGAGGACCTCTACGAGGACTGGGCGGCGCCGCACCGCGACCGGCTGAGCGCGGTCCGAACCCGGCTGGTGGGCGACCTCGCTCGTGCGCCTGATGGCCGGCGGACGGCCCGACCGAAGCCCTCGCGCTGCTGGAGCCGCTGGCGGTGGAGCGGCCGCTCGACGAGGACGTGCACCGGTCGCTGCTGGTCGCGCTGGCCGCAACCGGGCGACGCTGGGACGCGGCGGCTGCCTTCGAGCGCCTCCGGGACGGGCTCGCCGAGTCGTACGGCGTCGCCCCCGCGCCCGAGACCACCGCCGTCTACCGCCGGCTCTTCGTCGGTGGCGCCCCCGATCCGGGGACGTGTCCGCACAACCTGCCCACGTTGTCGACGAGCTTCGTCGGTCGCCATCGGGAACTGGCTGAGCTGGGCCGGCTGCTCGAACGGACGCGCCTGCTCACGCTCACCGGCCCCGGCGGCGCCGGCAAGACCCGCTTGGCCGTCGAGCTCGCGCATGGTCAGGTGGCGAGCTCCCGCTGGGCGGACGGGGTGTGGCTCGTGGAGCTGGCCGGCGTGACGCACGGTGACGGCGTCCCGTCGGCGGTCGGTGGTGCCCTCGAGCTCCCCCTCGAGGGCAACCGGCCGTGGATCCCGGCGCTCGTCGACCAGCTCTCGAGCCGGGCGATCCTGCTCATCCTCGACAACTGCGAGCACGTCCTCGACGCCGTCGTCCCCTTGGCCACCGAGCTCCTGGCGCGATGCCCCGATCTCGTCATCGTGGCCACGAGCCGCGAGCCGCTCGGGCACCCCGGCGAGATCGCCTGGCGGGTGCCCTCGCTCGAGCTTCCGGGAGATGACGACGCGCCCGACCGTCTGGCTCGTCTCGAATCCGTCCAGCTGTTCGTCGAGCGAGCGCGGCACGCGTCGCCGAGCTTCGTGCTCGATGCCGCCACCGCCGCCCCGGTCGCCGAGATCTGTCGCCGTCTCGACGGCATCCCCCTCGCCCTCGAGCTGGCCGCCGTGCGTGTCGTCCACCTCTCCGTCGCCCAGCTCGCCGCCCGCTTGGGCGATGCGCTCGCCGTCCTCTCCCGTCGCGGGCGCGGCCATCCGGACCGCCAGCAGACCCTGGCCGCCACCCTCGACTGGAGCCACGACCTCCTGCTCGACGACGAGCGCGTCGCGTTCCGTCGTCTGGCCGTGTTCGCCGGCGGCTTCGACCTCGATGCCGCCGCCACCGTCTCGGCGATCAGCGACGTCATCGACGTGCTCAGTCGTCTCGTCGACAAGTCCCTGGTGACGGCCGAGACGACGGGCGAGGCCGCCCGCTTCCGGCATGCTCGAGGTGGTGCGGCAGTACGCCGAGGCGCAGCTCCGTGATGCTGGTGAGCTGCCGGCATGCGTCGAGCGCCATCGGGCCTGGTACGCGCGGGAGGCGGCGCGTCACGACCCCGACCGCGGTGTGCCCGTCGTCCTCGAACCTCCGCCGTGGTTCGACGCCGAGATGGACAACCTGCGCGCCGCGTTCGCCAGCGCGTTCGACGAGCAACCGTGCCTGGCCCTGCAGCTCGCCGCCAGCACGTGGCGAGCCCAGCTCTCGCGGGGACAGCTGGCCGAAGCCCTGGGCTGGCTCACCGGTGCCCTCCACGCGATGCCCGGAGGTGTCGGCGCTGCGGACGCGCGCCCTGTTCGCCAAGGGGGTGCTGCACCTCCGTCGCGCCGACCTCGAGCCGGTGGCGGGCGTGGCCGACGCCATCACCGAGGCCTCGCAGGGCTTGGGCGACGAGGCGATGGCCATCGCCACTCGATCAAGCGTCGATCTTCATCTTGATGGCCCACGACTGGCCGAGCGCGAAGCGACGTTCGACGACGGCACTCGCGCGGGCCGGGTCGCCACCGGCGATCGTCGTCGGCAGCGCGTCACTTCGCGGCCGTCCTGGCGCTGGCGCTCGGCGAGGTGGACGACGCCCGGGCTCTGTTGCACGAGGCGGGCGCCGCGCTCGACCGTGTGCCCGAGGCGTCCTCGCCGTTCTTCACCACCTTGAGCGTGTCGTGGATCGTCGACGACCGCGGGGCCGTGCCGCTCCCCGTCGCCGAGGACACCATGCTGCTGGGCCGGCGCGTCGGGCGCCGCCCAGGCGCGCGGGCACCTGGCCGTGGCCGCCGCCCTCGCCGAGCGCCTCGGCGGCCGGACCGATCTCGCGCTCGCGCTGCTCGACGACGCCATCGCCCGGTTCACCGCGCTGGGCGACACCTTCGGCATCGGCTACGCGCTCGGCCAGCGCGGACACACGCTGCGGTGGGCCGGCGACCTGGCGGGGGCGCTCGCCTGCTTCGATGCCGCCGAGCAGGTCCACCGATCGCTTGCGCGATCTGCGCTCCATCGCCATGGCGGTCGCCGGGCGTTCCTACGTCGCCGCCCTGCTGGGGGAGGCGACCATCGCCCGCCGCCACGTCCACGAAGCGGTGTCGATGATGGAACGGACCGGCGACATCGCCGGCGTCGCCCACACCCTCAACATCCAAGGGCTCATCGAGCTGGAGCTGGGCGCCGTCGACGCCGCCCTGCCACCGCTGGAGCGGGCCCTGCTCCTGGCCGACCGGGGGGTCACGCCGATCTACGCCATCGGCTGGGAGTACCTGCTCGTGGCCCATCTCCGCACGCCGTCGGCGACGCCGACGCATCGGCTCGTGCCGCCGCCGAGGCGGCGGCGCGGTTCCAGGCGCTCGGCGATCGGCGAGGTCAGCGAGCCCTGCAAAGAGCGCGCAAAGCGGGTGCCGTCACGATGCCGTCCTGATCACCACTTCGAAAGAGGACGACATGACACAGGTGCTCGGCGACGCGACCATCAACGAGCTCGAGGGGGGACTCGCCGGTTCCCTCGTGCGGCCCGGCGACGGTGAGTACGAGGAGGCTCGTCACATCTGGAACGGCGCCATCGACAAGCGCCCGGCGATGATCGTGCGTGCCGCCGGCACCGACGACGTCGTGCGGACCGTTCGCTTCGCCGCGAGCGAGGGCTTGCCGATCGCCGTGCGGGGCGGCGCCCACAGCATCGCCGGCTTCTCCACCTGCGACGACGGCATCGTCGTCGACCTGTCGGCGATGACGACCGTCGAGGTGGACGCCTCCGCGCGCCGAGCGGTGGCCGGCGGCGGGGCGAAGTGGGCCGGGTTCGACGCCGCCACGCAGGCCCACGGCCTGGCCACCACCGGCGGGCTGGTCTCGACCACGGGACTGGGCGGGTTCACGCTGGGCGGCGGCATCGGCCACCTCGTTCGGGCCTACGGCCTCGCCTGCGACAACCTGCTCGCCGCCGAGGTGGTGACCGCCGACGGCTCGGTGGTGCGGGCCAGCCCCGACGACGACGCCGAGCTCTACTGGGCGCTGCGGGGCGGCGGCGGCAACTTCGGCGTCGTGACGTCGCTGGAGATGGCGCTCCACCCCGTCGGCCCCACCGTCCTCGGCGGGGTCGTGTTCTTCGCCGGCGAGGACGCCGCCGAGGTGGTCGCCGGCTGGCGCGACCACGTCGCCGATGCGCCCGACGAGCTGAGCTCGCTGGTCAACCTCACCACCGCGCCGCCGGCGCCGTTCCTGCCTGTCGAGTGGCACTTCAAGAAGGTCGCCGCCATCGCCGTCTGCTGGGCCGGCGATCCGGCGGAGGGTGCGGACGTGGTCAAGCCCGCTGCGCACGCTCGGCACGGTGGTCGCCGACCTGATCGGGCCGCTGCCGTACGTCGAGCTGCAACAGCTGCTCGACGGCCTGTGGACCCCGGGGTCGGCGAACTACTTCACGTCTGCGTTCATCGACAGCGTTCCCGACGACGCCGTCGCCACCTTCGCCGACTTCCATCGCCGCTCCGCCGACCTCCCGGTGCAGGCCGAGCTCCACCTGCACCACCTCGGCGGCGCGATGGCTCGTGTCCCCGCCGGACGCCACCGCCTTCACCGACCGCACGTCGCCGTACATCGTCAACTGCATCGCTCGGACTCCTGACGCCGCCGACCTCCCACCGCACCGCGAGTGGGCGCAGGCGGCACGCGAAGCCATGGCCCGCTACGGCGCCGGGCGCACCTACGTGAACTTCACCGGGGAAGCCGGCGACGACAACGTCAGGGCGGCGTATGCCCCCGACACGTACCGACGCCTCCAGCAGCTCAAGAACCGGTACGACCCGTCGAACCTGTTCCGCTTCAACCAGAACGTCACGCCGTCGGCGACGAGCTGACAGGCGTCGACGGCGCGGCGGCGCCAGCTGGCGCGCCCGGCAGCCACCGGCTGTTCAGCGATCCTGCCCTTACTCGGACACGCCCATGCACGGATGGCTCGATCGACCGTCGACAACGACCGACGCGCCAGCTGATCCCGCCGGACAGTCGTCACCCGCAACCCCTCTCACGTTCGAAAGGACATCACATGACCATCACCGAACGACGCTCCCGCCGAGGAGCACGGATGAGGCGGCAACACGCGCTGGTGGCGCTCGCCGTCGCCGCCGCCGCCCTGCTGGCGGCATGCGCGGACGACGACGACGCCTCGTCGGCGACCACCACGCCACCGGCCACGACCGTGCCCGACCACGGAATCGACCACGAGATGGATCCGGCCGACCGCGCCGCGGCGATGCTGGCGACGGCCGGCTACCAGGACGTCGCGACGGCCGAGGCCGCCGGCTACGCCAGCTCGCTCGACACCCTCGGCTGCTTCACCGACCCCGAGCTCGGCGGGATGGGCCTGCACTACATCGACCAGGACCTGATGGACGACCAGGTCGACATCACCAAGCCCGAGGCGCTCGTCTACGAGCTCGACGCCAACGGTGACATCACCGGGCTGGTCGCCCACGAGTACATCGTGCCGATCGACGCGTGGACCAAGCCCACGCCGCCGCAGCTGTTCGGGATGGACTTCCACCAACACCCGACGCTGCCGCTGTGGGTCCTCCACACCTGGCTGTGGAAGGACAACCCGACCGGCATCTTCCAGGACTGGAACCCAGCCGTGCGGCAGTGCCCGCCCGGCGTCCCCATCTTCGGCAAGGACCTGCCGACATGAGCGTGAGATCCGCAATGACGTTCACCACATCACGAGTGCTCCCCGTCATCGGGCTGCTCGCCGGCATCGCCCTGCTGACCCCGGCGCCCTCCGCTCGGCGGCGGCGCCAGCGACCCCCGCGACCTCAACCGCTGGCGCCGTTGGCGGGGTGACGATCACCTCCAACTCGGTCGTTGCCACCGCCCGGATCTCCTACAACGGCGACCCGCTGTCAGTGTTCGTGTCGTGGGGCGACGGCACCTCGAGCCCCGGGACGCACGGGACACCGAGCGGATCGGTCCTCGTCTTGTCCCACACCTACACGCCACCGTCCAACGGAGCCGCGTTCACGAAGACGATGACGGTCACTCACCAACACGGGCGCCGTCGACCGCACTGTCCTTATCACTCCCCGCTACGCCGTCACCCAATCCGAGCAGCTCTTCTCGCCGCTGACGTTCTGCGACTCCTTCCCGAGACCGAGACCGAATGGCACGTCGAGGAGTCGTGCACCAAGGCGACTTCGACGGCCCCGAGGTGTCGTCGCAGGGAGTGGAACTTCGACCTCGACTCGGGAAACGACGAGCCGTTGCCACCCGCCTTCTACCGGCTGGCCGGCAGCAGCCACTCCTGCGAGATGACCATGGCACCCGACCCTCTACATCCAATACCACATCGCCGAGGTCGATCCGATCCTGGACGACGTCTTCACCCACGCTGCTCACACCACCGCCGCCGCCCGATCCCGGCCGGCGTCCCCCACGTGCCACCGCCGTCGCCGCGCCGACCAGTCCGCCGACCCCGCCCCCTGTCAGGGCACCCGAGAACTGCCGAGAGCCGTGGCCGGCATCACCGGGCCGCTGCGGTCGACATGAACGCCCGGCCGGAGACCGCCACCAACGACGCTGGCGGTCTCCGGCCAGGCCTCACTTGTGCGCAGCGATCGGGAAGATGGGGGCCTTCGCCCATGGTGTCGTCGTCCATGAGTTCGGATCCCACTCACGCGGCGCGGTTGCTGACCGTGTGCGGCAGCTTGCGGCACCGTTCGGCGAACCGCGCCGCGCTCGATGTTGCGCACGCGCGAGCCCGTGCGGCAGGCAGTCTTGTCGATGACTACCGAGCTCTCGGGGAGCTCCCGGCGTTCAACGTCGACTTGGTGGAGGCGCCTGGTGCAGGTGTCATCGACTGGCGGCATCGTGTCGGCCTCGCCGACGCGGTGCTGATCGCCGCCCGAGTACGCCGGGGGCGTCGCCGGCGCGCTGAAGAACGCGCTCGACTGGCTCGTCGGCACCGGCGAGCTGTACCGAAAGCCGGTCGCCGTGATGACCGCCGCCACGTCCGGTGGCATCGAGCTTGACGGATGACGGTGCACACCCTTTCCTGGCAGGGCGCGTATGTCGTGGGTGCGCTGGGCATCGCGGCACCTCGGACCAAGCTGGACGAAGAACCCGGCGGAGGCCGTCGTGCCGTGGAGCAGCACGAGTGGCGGCCCGTCGCCCTTCTCGAGGAGATGGATCCGGCTTCCGCCACCGGCTTCGACGAAGTTGCTCCCAACCGAGGTGTCAGCCAGCACACGTTCGTATGCCGCCTGGACCTCGACGGAAGATGACCTGATGCTCGGGATTGTTCTCATGGGTCATCGCCTCCTCAGGTCGTCGCCATCGTTGTCGTTGCTTGCCTGCGGGGGACCCGGGAGGCGATGTCGCTCACCACGTGGTGTGCGTCGCGGCCGACGCCGTTGATCTGGGCCGACGACGCGGCGTAGAGGAAGTCCAAGCCGACGAAGTACAGGCCGGGCTCGATCGCCGACGACCCCGCGGGTGTGCACCGGGTCGCCGTCGTCATCGAAGATGGGCAGGTCGATCCACGAGAAGTCGGGGCGGAACCCGGTGCACCAGATGACGTTGGCCACGTCGAGCACCCGGCCGTCCTCGAGCAGTGGCAGCCCGTCCTGGACGCCGACGGTCCTCGGTACTCGCTGGACGCCGGCTCGGTTGAGGTGCTTGGGCTTGACCCGCACGAGTGGCAGGCCGTGGCCCGCGGCCAGCTCGCGCTTGATCTTGCGCGCCGGCCGCGTGGTCGCCTTCAGGACACGGTGGAAGGCGAACCGGACCATCGGATAGGCGGTGCCGGCGGTGAAACGGTTGATGGGGAACGGGATGTGGCCGACGTCGCGTCCCGACAGCACGGTGCGTGTGACCCTGCACGACCTCCATGGCGATGTCGGCACCCGAGTTGCCGGCCCCGACGATGAGCACGTCACCGTCTTGGAGTTGGGCGGGGTGGCGGTAGTCGAAGGAGTGGAGCTGGACCACTCGAGGATCCAGCTGGGACGACGAACGCCGGGATCCGCGGCCGCCGCTCCGATGACATCGCCACCACCACGTTGTCGGCCTCGAACCGCAAGTCGTCCGCCGCAATGACGAAGCCGGCGGCGGTTCTCGCCAGGGCATCGACCCTGACCCCGGTGCGCACGGGCAGCTCGAAACGTTGCGCGTACGCCTCCAGGTAGTCGGCCATCTCATCCTTGGTGGGATACGTGGTCCGCGGGGCGGGGAAGCGCATCCCGGGCAGCCCGTCGTAGCCCGCCGGGGTGAACAGCCGCAGCGAGTCCCAGCGGGTGCGCCAGGCGTCGCCGACGCGCCGGTGGGCATCGAGGATCACGAACGGCAGGCCCCGGCGAGCCAAGTGGTAGCCGACCGCCAGCCCGCTCTGACCGCCACCCACGACGATCGTGTCGACCCGTTCGATCTCGTATCTGCTCATCGCTGCTCCTCGTCGCAGAGAGGGGTGATGAGGTCAACGTACGAGTGCGACACCGGTCATGACTTCGGCGAGATCGCCCATTCGGGTGCCGCCGGCGGTGGGTAGTTCTACCCAGCGGCGGCTACACGAGGTCGTGCTCGTAGGCGTAGGCGGTGGCGGCCGCCCGCGAGGACACGCCCAGCTTGGTGAAGACGTTGCTGACGTGCCGGTCGACGGTCCGCACCGCCAACACCAACTCGTCGGCGATCGCCCGGTTCGTCTTGCCCGTGGCCAGCAGCCGCAACACCTCCAGCTCGCGGCTGCTCAAGCCGCTCGAACCGGCAGCCGATCTCGTCGCCAGGAGCGTCTCGACGCGAGCGAGCGCGGGCGCCGCGCCGAGCCGTCTGAACACCGCTCGGGCGGCTTCGAGCTCCGACGCCGCGGTGTCCTCGTCACCCACCGCTCGACACGCCTGTGCGACGACCACCCGCGCTCGTGCCTCGTCGAAGGGTGCGTCGAGCACGCGCCACAGCTTCACGGACTCACGCAGTGGCACCAGGGCCGCCCGCGCGTCCCCGTCGGCCAACAACACGGCGCCTCGCGTCAGGCTCGCCTCGGCCGCCAGGGCGGGCGTGCCGTAGATGCCGGCGATCTCGGCGAGCTCGTCGACCCCTCGCCGGGCAGCCATCGCGGTCGCCGGCGGCCAGCATGACCTCGACGAAGGCGGGCAGCAGCTTGCCCCGTCGGGCCCGTTCGGTCGTCTCGTCCACGGCGCGCGTGATCGCCGCCACCGCCGGTGCGATACGCCCCGCAGCCAACCACAACAGAGCGAGGCCTGGTTGCGGGTCGTAGCCCCACTCGCCCGCCTGCCGGTAGGCCTCCGTCGCCGCTTCGCTGTCTCCCCGGCAGCGGTGCAGCTCACCGAGGCGGTACATCGCCGCGCCCGTGGCGTTGCGATCGGCGGCGACGGCGAGGCGCTCGCAGGCCTGCTGGGCCTCGATCGAGCGCCTCCGGCCAGTCGCCGTGCACCTGCTTGATCGTGGCCCGGTGCACCAGGCACTGCCCGGTGAACGTGACCATCCCGTGTTGGCGATCGCACCACTCCGTCAGCGCGGCCGTCCACTCGTGGGCACGTCGCGAGCTCGGAGATCTCCTCGCAGGCCTCGATCACCGAGCAGTACACCGTCCCGGCCGCCGGCGCCGTCACCTCGCCGGCCACGACCGCCACCATGGCCTCATCCAGTGCCGCCAGGCCCTCGCGCACCCGACCCTCGGCGAGCCAGGCCCGGCCCTCGATGTTGAGTGCCAGCGCCACGACATCCCGGTCGCCGAACCGGCGCCCCACCTCGGCCGCTCGAGCGGCTGTGGCCCTGCCGCCGGCGTAATCACCGACGATGGCCGCCTGCTGGAACGCACGCGGGAGCAACACATAGGCGAGCGCCACAGTCTCCTCGCCGATGTCGTCCACGACCCGACCAACGCGGGCGAGCCAACCCTCCGCCTGCCCGAAATCGCCGCTGTTGATCAGGTGGTATCCCAGCCAGAAGGCACACCGCACTCCCTGTTGCACCTCGCCGGCGTCGATGCGTAGTTGGTAGGCGCGTTGCAACGCACCGATGCTGTCGCGGACGTGGCCCATCAGATGAGCAGCCGTGGCCAGCAGCTCCAGATCAGACGGCCCCATCCCCGCCGACGCGTCCGCCTGCGACAGCGCGGCGTACGCCTCCGCCCACTCCCATCGCCCCGCCGCTCCACGACCCCGCACCACCGCGGCCTCGCCGATCGCCGAAATCCCTTCGTCCATACATGCCCCGCCCCGGAATCTACGGCAAGACAGCGAACCACCCGACCCGCACACCGGCTCTCGCGGCCCAACCTGACGTCGATCGGTCGAAGCAACGCAAGCTCTCCGCACTCCCGGCCAGGATGACGCGGTGCGTGGAATCAGACCGGAGGCGTGTCGGACAGGTCGGCATGCGGATCGTCATCCTCATCCCGGGTTGGCCGGGTCGGACCGATCCTGGACGCTGACCGCGGTCGACGTTCCGGCCGGTGCCGCCACCGTCCCGATCGCCGGCTTGCACGACGTCACCGACAACTACGCCGTGGCCGGGAGGTTCGACTTGTCGGTCCGCGGGCTGAGGTTCAGCCCTCGGTCTTCACGAACCGGCGGATCTCCGCGGCACACGCCGCGGGGTCCTCCACCGCACACGCATGGCCGAGCTTGGGGAGCACATCGAGCTGCGAGTCGGGATCGCGGCAGGGAGCGCCTCGGCGTTCGCCAACGGCGACCGGGCATCGGCCTCACCGTGCAACACGAGGGTCGGGACGTCGACTGAAGGCAGCACCGGGCGGAGGTCGGTCTCCGCCCCGATGTAGCCCGCCGCTCGAATCGATGCCGGGCGGATGTTCTCCCGCTTCATTGCAGCCAACGAGGCGGACGTCCCCGACTTGGAAACTCAGGTGGCCGGCGACCTTGACGCCGGCGACGACCACCCGTGCGCTCATGCGGCGATGAACCAGCGTTCGAACGGGGCAGGGGAGGGTCCGGCGCGTGTAGTCCGGTGCAGTGTCGGTCCTCCGACACCGCTGCGATGTCTCGGCACACCGTGCACGGTGTCTTGGGACATCGTTCGGGGGCCTGGCGTCAGGCCTGGCCCTTGCTCTCCGACGTGCTCGCCGCCGAGACCCTGTCACCGTTCGGGCCGCCGCCCGTTGGCTGAGAAGCAGCGCCCTGGTCGGGGGCGAGACGGCCGCGGACGTGGAGCTCCAGCTCGCGTCGTGGGCCGAGCGGGCCGACCACCGTCACGCGCGGGCCGGCTCGGGCGGCCGAGCTCCGACTCGTGCTCCCGGCGTGACCGTGAGAACGGCGAACGCCTCGGTGCTCCACCAGGCGGTCGCGCGCCCGGGCTATGAGGCCGGCCGAGAGGTAGGCCTCATCGTCGGGGTTTGCCCACACGAGCAAGGTCGCGGGGGTCACGGAACGGCCGCCTGGTCGAGCGCCGCGATGGGTCTCGACCTCGTCGACCCGCGCCGAGCTCGAACGGGAGCGCCTCGATCTCCTCGTCGGTGCCTGCTCGTCAGCTCTTGGCTGAGTCGTCCGCCGTCGCCTGGGCCGCCGTGGCCTCGGCCTTGATCTCCTCGGCGGCAGCCTTGTCGACGGCCTTTTGGACGATGTGGTCGGCCTTGGCCAGCGCCTTCTGCAGCTCGACGGCGGCGGGGTCGGACACCAGCAGCACGAGCCCGGAGTGGCCCGGGTCGATGGCGTCGGTGAGCTCCTCGGCGAGCTCCTTGCGGTGATGGCGCTTCTGGAGGCCCCCGATGCCCGCGCCGGCGGCGCCGAGCACCGCGGCGCTGCCGATGATCGACGGCGGGAACAGCACGCCGAGTACGACGCCCCCCACGACGCCCCACGTCAGGCCCCGGCGCGCGCTGTGGTCGGTGAGCTTCTGCACCTCGACGGTGCCGTCGCCGCCCTTCTTGAGGACCAGCACGCCCTCGATCTTCAGGCTGGCGGCGTCGACCGCCCGGTCGAGCTCGTCGTACGCCTCCCACGCCGCGTCGATGTCCGAGAAATCGGCGACGACGAGCGCGTAGGCGCCGTCGGTGACGACCGCAGCGGCGACGTCGGTCGTGTCGTCGGCGGGTGCGTCGGCGCTGGTCGTGGGCTCGGTCTCGTCAGCCATGGCAGGTCTCCTCGTGGCACGGTGGCGCTTCGTTGCGGGCCACTCCGGCGGGCAGCGTAGAGGAGCGGCGGCGGCCGGCGCGTCAACCCGCCGGCGGCTCGACCACATGAGGTCGGGGTGGTGGCCACCCGCGCCCGTCGACCGCCAACACCGTGAGATCAACAGCCAGCTCCCTTGGGCTTCTTCACGAGCGAGGGGCTGCCATCAAGCCGGCGATGGGGGACGCGGCCGCGACTGATTGCTGGACGTTGTTCGAGGACACCCCACCGCACGACGTTCCGTTCTGTCTGAGCGCTCGCGATCGCGAACGTCCGTCACCTTCACGTCGGACGCGCCCTTCGTCAGCTGCCGATGCGCTTGATGGGCGCGGGTCAGCGACACGCCGGCCGAGCCTTCGATGCATGCGAACGGTCGATGCGCTCAGCGGGCCCGAGTCGGGCTCTACCCTGCGCTCAACCGGCTGCGTTCGGCCCGGCGAGGAAGGCCGCTACCTCTCCCGGCGTCATCGCCCGTCCGAGCTCGGTCTCGTGGCGGCGAAGCCTGTCGAAGAAGGCCGGTAGTGCCGATTCGTCCATCGGTTGCTCGACGTCGTCGATCCATCTGCTGCGTGGGGTGCCGAAGAGATCGCCGCCGTAGACGTGGATTGCACCGAGGTAGCGATCACCGCGAGCTTGCACCGAGTGGATGGTCGACGGATCGAGCGTACGTACCTGACCTGCGCCGATGGTGAAGCGATCCACGGTGTCGAGGCCGCCGCCGTCAGCCCGGACGAACAGCTCGTTGTGCTCGAGCCCCTGGTAGACGCCGATGACGGCCCACATCCGGTGATCGTGGGGCGCTACCGGCGCGGGCGTGGGGGGCACGACGCCGTGGAGCACGAGGATGTCCTGACCCCTGTAGAGCGCCTCGTAGGTGGAGCGATCAGCATCGCCGAGCAGGCTCGGAAGGCTGGGCTGGTGCAGGAAGGCCCCCACCAGCTCGGACACGTCGCGGGTCGGCTCGTCGCCTCCGGCCGCGTCACGGCAGGCATCGATGAGCTCCCTGACGTCCATGTGCCCTCCTTCTGCCTCGAACTCCCTGAGGGAGTATCCTCCATCTAACTCCCTCAGGGAGTAGTGTCAAGACCCATGGCGCCACGCTCTTCGAGTTCGATGGTCGTCCTCGCGCTTCTCGGCATCGATCGCTGGACGCCATACGAGCTGGTCCGTCATCTCAAGCTCAGCATGATCCACCACATCTGGCCCAGGGCCGAGAGCAAGGTGTACGACGAGCCAAAGCGGCTCGTTGCGGCGGGTCATGCCAAGGCGACCACCGACCGCAACGAACCCCCGACGTACGCGCTACACCATCACCGCGCAGGGTCGCCGCGTTCTCTCGCAGTGGGTCGCCCAGCCGGGTACCGGTGTGCGTTTCGAATCCGAGGGCGCGCTCAAGGTGCTGTTCGCCGAGAACGGCACGAAGCAGCAACTCCTCGCCACGATCGAGTCGATGCGTCACGAGGCGCTCGCCGACGTCTCCCGAGTCGTCGCCGCACTGGAGCTCGTGTTGACGAAAGGGCCGCCGTACCCGCACCGGATCCACCAGAGCGTGCTCGTCCACGACCTCGTCCTTCGCATCACCGCCGCCGTCATCGAGTGGGCCGACCTCACCGAACAGCGCGTCGACGGCTGGCCGGACCTCAAGCCCGACGACGCGATGCGGGCCGCGGCCATGGACCTCGTGCGCGAGCTCCACCGAGCGCGCCACCACGATCACCGCCCCACACGTCGACACCCAGCGACCGAGCCCCATGGTCGCCGTGTGAGGCTGAGCCTCGACCACCAGAATCTGCGGCGCTCCGCCGGTCGGCGCGTGTGACGCCAAGCGACACTCGTGGCCCGCTCTGGGCCCCGTTCTGGACGGCCGGCGACAGAGATCGCGCCCAGACTTCGCTGCGGCGAGGACCGCGCCACGTGCCGGTCCTCCCGCTCCTCGTCGTTCGTCGCACGATGTCCGATTCGCCGCGCGGAGATACCGCGCGGATCATCGACGCCGGCCGCGTCCTCAAGGTGCCGTGACTCGCAGCGGCGGCTATCTCCCTGAGCGATGAAGGGCGCACCATATGGGTCCGAGGCCCGGAGGAAGTCGGACACCGAGCGAGCCCCGTCAGCCGTTTGCGACACCGGAGTTGGTGTTCGAACCGATGCTGAAGAGACGCCGCTAGCGGCGCGCTAGCCGAAGCCTCAACCGGGATGGAGGTCGGCGATCGCGTCCGGTTACCGCAGCCGATGCTGGCGAGTGCGGGCCCGTCGGAGATGTCGTGATGTGTCGTACGAGCCGACGCCGACGCGGAACGCCAAGTATGGAGCGCTGGCGGGAGCGTCGCACCGGGTGGTGCGACGGCGGTCGGAGCTGCCACCGAGCCGGCGTTCCCGGATAGGGCGAGGGCGGGTTATTCCCCGCGGGGAGAGGAGATATCGGACAGCCGCGCTGATTTCCCGGATGTGTTGGCCAGCGGCGCCTTGCGTCAGAGGTCTCGGGACGGGACGATTGGAGAGGTGGGAGAGTTGTTGCTGCGGGACGTTCGGCCGTGGCCACGCGAGCCTGGTGATCGCCCAGTTGACGTCTTGATCCGAGATGGCCGGATCGCCGCTGGCGAGGCGTCTGCGGGTGTGCCGGTCGCCGACGGTGGGGGCGGTGTGCTGCTGCCGGCGTTCGCCGATGCTCACGCCCATCTCGACTCGACCCGCCTCGGGTTGCCGTTTCGCCCTCACACCGCCGGGGTGGGCCTTGCGGCGTTGATCAGCAACGATCGTGCGAACTGGCGCCGCGCTGGGGGGTCGGTCAGCGAGCGGGCGACGAGGACGCTTGGTGCGACGATCGCTTCTGGCGCGATGACGGTCCGGAGCCACGTTCAAGTCGACACCGACTGTGGGCTCGAGCGGCTGGAGGGCGTACTGGCCGCCCGGCAGGCGCACGCCGGGCGGGCCGACGTGCAGGTGGTCGCGTTCCCGCAGTCCGGCATTCTTCGCGATCCGGGAACTGCCGACTTGCTCGACGCTGCAATGCGGGCAGGCGCCGACGTCGTCGGCGGGCTTGATCCGTGCGGCTACGACCGTGATCCGGTCGCCCATCTCGACGTCGTGTTCGGCATCGCCGAACGACACGGAGTCGGCGTCGACATCCACCTCCACGAGACCGGGGAGCTCGGCGCGTTCACGTTCGAGCTGATCGCTGAACGCACGGCCGCGCTCGGGATGCAAGGTCTGGTGACGATCAGTCACGCATTTGCGCTCGGCACGGTGGACGCGAGCCGTCAGGCGGCCCTGATCGAGCTGCTCGCCACCGAGAACATCGCGTTGACGACGGTGGCGCCAGGCAACCGCGAGCCGCTACCCCTGCTGGCGCTGCGGGATGCCGGAGTCCGCGTCGGGCTGGGCCAAGACGGCATTCGGGACTACTGGTCACCGTACGGCAACGGCGACATGTTGGAGCGTTCCTGGCAGCTTGCCTTTCGCAACGGGTTCCGCCGCGACGATCTCGTCGAGCTGTGCGTCGACGTGGCGTCGCGCGGCGGGCGAGCGATTGTTGGCTCGACGCCCTGGTCGCGAGCGGCGCTCACCGACGACGACCTCACCGGCCTGGCGCCCGGTGCTCGCGCCGACCTCGTCGTGGTCGCCGCCGACACGGTCTGTGCCGCTGTGATGGACCAACCACCTCGCACCCTCGTCATCCGTGGCGGCGACGTAATCGCCCGCGCCGGCGGGCTGTGCTGACCCATCGCCAAGCGCTGCCATACCACCAACATTGAGCCCGGCCACGATTCGAACGAACGCCGACTGCCGCGATCGGTGCACGCTGTCGAGGCTCCTCGGCGAACAGAACGATTTCCTGTGACGTTCGGTAGCGGCGGACTTCCGGCGGTCCAGGACGCGGCGGCTCGCGCTATTTCCCCGTTGTTCGAGGACACCCCCGGTGGGAGCGTTCTGTGCACGTCCCGCCGGTGGGCGGGGCGATGGCGCTGCTCTCGGTGTCGCTCGCGACAGCCGGCAGAGTGAGCGCGAGCCGCCATTCGGCGCAACTCCTTCGCCGGCGCCGCCGAGCGGCGGGCGGCACGGCGCTTGCTCCCTCAAGCGGGCCCACGGCGCTCTTCCCGCACCCCGGCGCACCCACGAGCGTCACGATCGAGCCTCGACCGGGGAAGTGCGGGAGCTCGGCGCTGCCGACCTGGTGGCCGATGTCGCGCGTCAGAGCCCTGGGAAGCCGCCCCGCGTCCGCGACCGCAACGACGCCGTGGCCAGACTACGAAAGGATGATCGGCACGGGCCGATCGGTTGAGAGGAGAACTCGATGTGCGGATCTGGCGACCATGACTACCACGCCGGGGACGTCGTGCAGTCCGTGCCGCGTCCGGTCGAAGGGGAGGCGGTGGACGCGATCGGGCTCGAGCCCGTGGACGAGGTGATGATCACCACCCTCGTCGACAACAGCTACGACGCATTGCTCGCCGACGCGGGGCCTGTGCGGCGCGCCCGACGCAACCGCTTTCCGAGTGTCCCTTCGCCCCAGTTCGAGCAGGGTGAGACCACGCCGGGGCTGGTCGCCGAGCACGGCTTCGCCGCCCTCGTGACGATCCGCCGGGGCGACCGCACCCATACCGTGCTGTTCGACACGGGCGTGTCGCCGAACGGGTTGGCCGACAACCTCGAACGGCTCGACCTGGACGCGAGCGACATCGAAGCGGTCGTGCTCAGCCACGGACACTTCGACCACGCCGGCGGGTTTCCTGGTCTGGCGAAGCTGCGGCGCAGGCAGGGCCTTCCGATCACGGTCCACCCGCTCGTGTGGACGTCGCGCCGCGTCGTGCCCCCGGGGCAGCCGGAGTGGGAGCTGCCGGTGCTGAGTCGGTCCTCACTCGAGGCTGAGGGCTTCGAGGTCATCGAACGCCGGCAGCCCTCGCTGCTCATGGACGGCAGCATCCTTGTCACCGGCGAGGTCGACCGGACGACGGACTTCGAGACCGGCATGCCGTTCCACGAGGCGCGCGGCGAGCACGGGTGGGAACCAGATCCCCTGATCCTCGACGATCAGGCGCTGGTCGTCGACGTGCGCGACGTCGGCCTGGTCGTCGTGACCGGGTGCGGGCACGCCGGCGCGGTGAACATCTGCCGGCACGCCCTGCGGCTCACCGGAACCGCTCGCCTGGCTGGTTTGCTCGGCGGATTCCACCTCAGTGGCCCGGCCTTCGAACCGATCATCGAACCGACCGTCGACGCCCTTCGCGACCTGGCCCCAGACGTCCTCGTCCCGGCCCACTGCACCGGCTGGCGGGCCCAGCACCGGCTGGCCGCGGAGCTGCCCGCCGCCTTCGTTCCCAACGCCGTCGGCACAACCGTGACGCTCGCGGCGGCGTAGGTCGATCCCAAACGCACGAACCACGTATCGGTCCAGCCGCCGTTGTCGCACATCCGAGTTGCGCGCTGGCGCGAACCGTAAGCACGTCACCCTGCACGTACTCCATTGTCGGCGCGTCGTAGGTGTCGCGACCCTGCACCGCGGCGTGCGGCTCTAGGTGTGCCAGCCGTTCCGGCACTTCACCGCACTGCAGAACCGCGACCTTGACGACCACCACTCGCGCATGGGCGAAGGCGACGGCCTGACCGACGTGCTCGTAACCGACGACTCGGCCCTCGTCTGGCATCGGTCGCTCGGCGAGGAGGGCTTCGACGCCGCCCGGGCTGGTCGCCGTCGAGGTCGACGACGCGGGCTGGGGGGAGCGAACGATGTTGGCTCGCCGGCGTCGGGAACGTGCCCCAGCCGGGACCGCTACGGTCATCGCCGCAGTGGAGCGCACGAAGGGCGCCTGAATGCCGAACTCACTCACCGGAGACTTCGAGGTCGTACTGCAGATCAGCGGCGGCTCCGTCACAGGATCACGATCAGCTGCCCAATGCGCTAGCTCGAACTGACCAGCGCGACGAGCGCCGAATCCAATGGAGCCGGCCAGCCCAAGATCAGAACCGACCTCTAGGTTCCGTTGCGGTTCGTGCGCGCACAGCCCTGTACGAGGATCGCCGTTCCGGCATGACGAAATCCCAACCGTCCAAGGACCCCGCGCCATTCGGCCCACTTTCGCGACCGCGACCAAACCGGCACTCGAAGCATGGTTCCGGCGTTGACAGCCTCGGGAAGCCCACCGCCCAGCGAACCGCCACCCGGGCTGCCTGTGTTGCCGGGCTGGTCGTCAGGAGGCGCGGGAGATGCCGGCGCGTTTGAGGACTGCGGGTTGGACGCCGACCTCTCTCCAGGCGCTGTAGGAGATGCCTTGGCGCGTGCTGTAGCTCTTAGCGACGTCGACGAACGCCGCCTCGATGGCCGAGAGGTCAGTCCCGTCGCCCATCGACTGCAGTTCCCTGCTGAGGTCGAGTCGTTCCTGCACCAGCCGCAGCTCGCTCAGTCCGTCGGCCGAGCCGAGTTGCTCCTCGATCGCCGCCAGGCGCTTCTCGATCGTGTCGGGCGTGCGTTTGCGTCCGCGCTTGGGTTTGTTGGCTCGCAAGGCGTCAAGGTAATCACGCACGACCCGTCCCTCGGCTCGCCCTTGAGCCAACGCACTCTTGTGGTCGTCACTCATCGTCCGCCGCGTCGTCGACTTCGTTGCCCGCTTGGTGACCATGACGCGCAATCTACCGACGAGCACCGCGCTGGTACGGAAACATCGGACCGGTTAAGGCACGCTGATCCGCTGACCGAGTGCTGGGCGAGGCCTCGCCGTCGCCGGACAGTCAGCTGCTGTTGAGGGCGATGGCGATCACCGTCCGTCGCTCGCACTGTCGGCGTAGCAGTGGCAGCTCACCGACTCCAGCGCGGTCATGGTGTACGCCGATGCCGCCAACTCCGGTGGCGGCATACTGACCGTCGGTGTCTCCGACCTCGAGGCCGACGCAGCCGAGTTGTACGAGCGCGAGATCATGCTGGAGCCGTACACCGCGCCGTCAGGCCAGTCCCGGCTCGCCGAGCTGAAGGATCCGTCGGGCAACACTGTGACGTTCGCGGAGAGCCAGTGAACGGCTTCGGTAGCCAATTCGCCGCCGCCAAATGGCTCGACGGTGTCTCACGGGAGGTTGGTGCGGAACTGACAGGTTCCCAAGTCGGTGTCGGCTTCGGGCGAACCGTCGAGCATGCCGGTTCCACCGTCGGAGGACTCCCACGTGCCGGGACCGCAGTCCATGATGTCGGGGCCGCCTTCACCGTAGAGGCGATCGTTGCCGTCCTCGCCGTAGAGGAAGTCGTGGTAAAAGGGGCTCTGGTTGGCGTTGGGTGGATTGACTCCGCCGTAGATCGTGTCGTTGCCGATGCCGCCGTGGAGGACGTCGGCTCCGGCGCCGCCGTCGATCTGGTCGTCGTCGTTAATGCCCGCGCCCGTCAGGAGTCCCCCTTCGACTCGGTCGGCTCCGCCGCCGCTGCAGATGCGGTCGTTTCCACCGAGGCCGTAGATGTGTTCGCCGGCGTCGCCGCCGACGATGACATCGTCGCCGCCGGTTCCCCACGTCAGGGTTGGCCACGGCTGGGCGTGGATCACGGTCGGCAGGTTGAGATATGCCCCGAAGCAGGTCGCCGGGTCGATCGGGTCGCCGACCTGTGCCGATGTCGTGTCGGGCATCAAGGCCATCGCTCCAAGGAGCAACGATGTCGCCGCCAGGACTGCCGGACGACGATGCCGGGCTTTGAGCAGGTTCATGAGGATCTCCTTGGGATCGGTAACCTCATTACGTCCCACCTCCGGCCCCGGTTCTTCTTCGTGTCCATTCGCCCTGGGATGCGCATCCCGCAGGGTCACCCATGCGTGGCGACCTCATCCGTCGGGATCCTCGATCCGTCCGAGAGTTGCGTCCGAACAAGCCGGCCGCGTGCGTCATCAAGACTGTGGAGATCGGGCCCGCAGTACCGCGGCCGGAACTATTCCGACGCCGACCGTGTTCCGATCACGTGGCGGGCTTAGCCGACCGATCTCACTTCGAGTGCTCCAGCAATGGTGCAGGCTGGGCGTTCCAATGCGGTGGTGCGGGTTCGATTCCCGTCACCCGATCCACTGTCACCCCGCTCGCCACCTCTCCGACGCGATCTACCGAACCATGCTCCGCGACACCCGACGACCCCACGCCTTGACATGAGAGCTTCGAACGACTCAACCGCGAACTGAAGCGCCGCACCGACGTCGTGGGCATCTTCCCCGACAAGGCCTCGGTCATCCGGCTCGTCGGCGCCCTGTTAGTCGAGATCAACGACGAGATGATCGCCGCCGAACGCCGCTACATCGCCGCCGCCGGCCTCGCCGAACTCACCGACAACACCGCCGAACTAGCCTTGCCCGCAGCACCCCGAGACTGACCAACAGCCACCGGGGAACGCACGTGGTCACCTACACCACGAGACGGGACGCGATCCGCCCGTGTTTGGTCGGCGGGCGGGCGAGGGTATCGAGACCGCTCCGAGGCCCGCACGCACGGCGATTTCTCCGGTCCGTCGCGGCTAGTCGTAGGAGAGCGGCATGACCCACATCGCTGATGGCTTCACCGTCGAGTTCCATCCTGACGGCTCCGGGGTCACGCTTGCCGTAATCGGGGAGCTGGACCTGTTGACTGCCGACGTACTGTCTGTCCAGCTCGAGCGGGCGATCGGCGGCTTCGACGGTGAGGTGACGGTGAACATGGCCGGTGTCACCTTCTTGGACTCGACCGCGTTGTGCACGCTGTTGCGTGCCCATACTGCGCTTGACGCTGTGGGTCGGAGCCTGCTGCTGGCCGAGCCCGAGCGGGCGACCACGCGTCTCTTGGAGCTGTCCGGTCTGCACGACACCTTTCGGCTGGCACCCGAGTCCGGCTGACAGGTCGCCGGCGCCCCTGCGAGACCGGGTTCAGCACAGCATCTCGGTCCACACCTGCTTTCCTGACGATGTCGGAACCCATCCCCACCCGTCGGCGAGAGCGGCCACAACCCGCAGTCCCCACCCGCCGCTGGCGTCGGGCTGGTCGCGTAGCTGTGGCGGCTCCCGGTCCTCGTCGTGGACCTCGATACGGAGCCGGCCGTCGTCGAACGACGCCACGATCGTGGCTGCCGAACCGGCGTGGATGAGCGCGTTGGTGGTCAACTCCGACACCACCACCAGTGCATCCTCGACGACCGCGTCGGGGCACGGGACATCCGCCAGCCAGTCCCGCATGGTCTGACGTGCCATGCGCGGTGCCGCCGCCGACCAGCCCGCCTGAAAGGACATCGGCGAAACCTCGCTGTACGGCACCATGATCCCGTACCCGGGAACGTCAACGGCGATCCGTCAAGTCAGATCCGCTTGGACAGCGATCGGCGCGAGTGTCCTCTCGACGCGCAACATCCACGGTGGTGGCACTCCGGCGGTGCGTCCTCGGGCTTCAGCGCACACTGCCCGGTCGGGTGCCTCCACACCGGCGTCGCTGGAGATTCCAGATACCACTCGACTGTTCGACCAACGAAGCGTCTGCGCACCCTCGAACCGTGCGCCGGCTGGATCCACTACGGCCGTCGCCAACACCGAACGCCGGGCATGCTCCCTCGGGTCGACGCGCCGAGGCGGGCCCGCCGTCCGACACGGGAATGCCGATATGGCGCGGCGTGTTCGTCACCAACGGGGTCATTAGGGGCTCGTTCGGTATTGCGGTTCGGTGCTGCCACCGCTCACGCACAGGAGCGCTCGCCGCGACGGGGCGACACGGGCGAACGAACCGATCGGTTCGCCGGAACGCCGAGTCGGCCGCGATCAGCGCGATCCCGGGCAGGACGCGAGGAGTGCGGATCGGCAGCTAGGGGCGGGGAGGGTCTACTCTTCGATGAGGATCACTAGGGACTCTGGCACGACGCCGTCATGAGCCATCGCCGCGGCCGCTGCCTCGCTCTGCATGGCGGCCATGAGGGCATCAAGGTCGGCAACGTCCATGAGAACGGCAACTTGGGTTGGGTTCTCCGGATTGACAAAGGTTCTGATGTTCGTGACACCGAGGGGGCCAAAGAACTCCTGACGCTTCGGTGAAGCGAGCCAGTGATCCTTCCCCTTCGAGATGTCATGGTGCCCGATCACCGTCGGCATACCGCCCCCTTGGATTGATGATGAACTTGGCCCTGACGCGGCGACCGTAGCTCGACTGCGAGGAACCAGTGTCACCAGCCCCGCGCCGACAGCGGGTGGCGCATAGTGCCCGCTCTGGCCCCAGCGCGACTCCAGCCGTCGGCTCGACGGCGTCGCCGCAGGACGAGCAACGAGATGCCGATCGGGCGCGGCCTCAATTACGCGTCCGCTCGTGATTCGGTGCGGTTGTTCGGTCGCCGTGTTCGGTGCGCGGTCGGCCGCGCCTTCGACCCGGGCGGTCGGCCGGCGACGCCATCGCGCGTCGACTCTGGCAGCCGGCCGGCCAAGTCCGTCGGTCAGCTCGGCGTCCGGTTCGTCGCTCGCGAGAGGGTGCCGATCGGGCGCGGCGACGCGGCCGTTGTCGCCGATGTTCTGTGCCGTCGTTTCGTGCTCGCGGTGATGGCGCCGCTCGGGCGCCGGGTCCAGGTTCCGTAGAGCCCGACGTTGTGACCACCATGTTCGCGAACGATTCTTCGTCTCGCGCCGTAGAGTTCGGGGTTAGGAAGAAGGTGCTCGCGTGGCCATCGCATGGATCGCTGCAGGCGTCGTGCTGCTCGCAGTCGAGCTTCACCACTTTGCTTTCTACGCCTTGTTCGCGGCTGTCGGTTGCTTCGCGGGCGCGGTCGTGGGGGTGGTGGCACCCGGTGCCATCGCCGCTCAGGTGATCGCCGCTGTCCTCGTGGCCGCGGTGGGAATCGTCCTCGTGCGACCCCGGGTGGGTGCCGCACTAGCGGCTCGCCACGGAGGGCACCGCACTCGGGGCGTGCACGGCGGCCTCGTGGGCCAGGAGGTCGTCACGCTCGATCGGGTCGGTGGTGTCGACTCCGTGGGGCACGTCAGTCTCGCGGGCGAGCGCTGGCGCGGCGATGAGTGGCGCCGATGTCCCACTCCCGCCTGGAACACGGGTGCTGATCCTGGGCGTGGAGGGCACGACGCTCGTCGTCTGGCCCACGGACGGGTACCTGCCGCTCGCGGACCTGACGGACCGCGACAACGGTCCGCTCGTCGACGAAGGAGAACAGGAGCAGCCGTGATCGTTGGCATCAGCATTGGCGGGGTGATTGGCCTCGCCCTCGCCGTCCTGGTGATGTTGGTACTCATCTTGGCATTGCGTCAAATGGTCAACATCGTCCAACAGGGCGAGGTCGGTGTCGTCAAGCACCTCGGCGAGTATCGCAAGACGCACGAGCCGGGGCTGGTGATCATCAAGCCGTTCGTCGATTCTCTCCAGCGCGTCGATATGCGCGAGATCCCGCGGCCGGGCGATCGGCAGGATGTGATCACCAAGGACAACGTGGTGGTCACGGTCAATGCCACGATTTTCACGCAGGTGGTCGTCGCCGAGCAGGCGCTGTTCAGCATCGCTAACTTCGATGTCGGCATCGACGCGCTGGCACGGACGGCGCTGCGGTCGGTGATCGGCACGATGACCCTCGACCAGGCGCTATCGGAGCGCGAGAACATCAACACCGACGTCCAGCAGCAGATGGAGGCCGTCACCGACAAGTGGGGCATCCGGATCAACCGCATCGAGATCATCGAGATCGCCCCGCCGCCGAAGATCCTCGAGGCGCTGGCCCTGCAGAAGCAGGCGGACCAGGAGAAGCGGGCGACGATCCTGCAGTCCGAGGGCCACCAGCAGTCGGCGATCAACGTGGCCGAGGGTGCTGCGCAGGCCGCGGTCCGCCAGGCCGAAGGGCAACGGCAGGCCGCGATCTTGCGCGCCGAGGGCAACCGGCAAGCCGCGATCCTCGAGTCCGAGGGCCGTGCTCAGGCGATCGAGACCGTGTACGCGGCCATCAAGAAAGGCGATCCCGACCCGACGTTGGTCGCGATCCTTCAACTCGACACGCTGGCGAAATTCGCCGACAGTCCCAACGCAAAGACTGTGGTCCCGTTCGAGTCAGCCGGCCTGCTCGGGGCCGCGCAGACGCTCCGCAGTGTGCTCGCTGCCGCCCCGACAGACGGCGACCACCCGTAAGCCAGACGCTCGTGACATAGGCCGGAGTCTCCCTGCACGCGCGCCCAGCCGGCGGAACCAGAGACACAACGCCAGGCCCGAGGCCGCCCGTCGCGGAGCATCGATGCCGTTCCGCGCACTTGAGAGGCTGGCGAGACTTCGCGACGCCGCGAGCCCCTAACGACAGTCGTCGACGAAGCGGCGGACGACTAGCCGGGCTGCCGATCGAGAACCGGTCGATCGCGTTGGGGACGAAGAGCATGCCGTCGTCGTACATGGCCATGTTCCACATCCCGGCCACGGGCGGAGTCTGACCCGGCTCGAAGTGCAACACGT
Source organism: uncultured Acidimicrobiia bacterium (assembly GCA_963774125.1). Classification (GTDB taxonomy): domain Bacteria; phylum Actinomycetota; class Acidimicrobiia; order Acidimicrobiales; family Ilumatobacteraceae; genus JALZMG01. Next base: position 591,736 of record CAVZDR010000003.1, on the reverse strand, counting down.
ACTCATTGGCACCGGTGAGCGGCTGATCGTCGGCGTCGACCCGGGTGTTGACGTACACGACCTGGTCGGCCAGCTCGGTGCCGACCTGGTTCTTGGTGTTGGCCGCGTTGAGCGACCAGTCGTAGCTGCATCGCCCGCTGGCCAGCGAGCCACGCCATCCGTTCACCGTCTCGCTCATCGTGGACCACCGCTCATCGATAATCCTCTCCACCATCGGCGCGGCACGCCGCAGCCCGGCCAGGACGGACTCATCCAGCGACTGCCACTCGAACCCCCGCCCGACGCTGAGGCCGATCGTGGCCAGCGCCTGCACGAACGTGTCGGTCACGTCCGCATCGACCGGGAGCATGCACGTCAGCGCAGCGCCGAGCAGATCGAACAAGGCGAGATCATCCGGAGCCGTCAGCGCCGGAAGATCCATCGGCCCGTAGCTCACGGGGTCGTTGGCAACGCCGTCGATGAGGTAGCGGTGCAAGGGGACCATGTGGAAGCCCCCCTGCGCCGTGAGCGCACCCGGCAGGTCGCTCGCCCTGCACACCGACCCGTACCGCAGCGAAGCCGACGTTGGTGCGGGACTTGACCTCGATCATGTCGCCCGGCACCCGGCCGTGGTGATCGGGGCCGGTCAACAGGTAGGTCCCGGGCACCGGTTCACGACTGCCTCCGACGTTGAGGATCACATCGTCGAAGGCGTTGCCCAACTGCACGATGAACCAGCGGGGCTCGGCGAGCTTCGGGACGTGCACCACGACGGGACCTTGGCGCACGTCGAAGATGGCGTAGGAGTCGATCGTCAGGTTGTTCGGCGTGACGACGAAGCGGTCCTCAGCGGTCTTCAACCGCTCGAAGCGCTGGAACGAGTTGTACCCGATCCCCTTCACCGCCAGCGCCTTCGGGAACGCGTCGATCCGGTGAGCGAGCGGGTATCCCCACAACCCTGCCTGCACACCCAACGTGTACGCGTTCTCCTCACGCTCCATCACCACAGCCATCACACTCCCTGTCGATCGAGCCTCCGATGGTAAGCGTCGATGCTGGTTGCATGACACCGAACTGCCGTGATGCGCTACCTGACCGTGCGGAAGTACCCGCACAGATCAGCACCACGGAGGCGAAGCGTTCGGGGACGCAAGCCGATCGCCCGGCTTCAGGGCGGGCGGCGTCGACGTCACTCGGCCCAATCGGGCGGTTGGACCAGGATCATCCACAGGTGCCCGTCAGGGTCGGCGACCTGGGCTGCGAAGGCGTTCCACTGCTGCTGTGAGGGCTCGTAGACGCTGGTTCCGCCGGCGGCGAGGGCGGCCTTGTAGCGCGCCTGCACGGCGTCCTCGTCAGGGGCGTAGACGGCCAGCACGCATTCGTTGGCGCCTGGTCGGGCCACGCGGTCCTCGCCGGCGACCCAGCCGAACCCGCCGGTCGGGATCAGCATCAGGCTCACGCTCGACGCGAGGCGGAGCTGGAGCGGCTCGGGAACGCCGTCGTCGGCGAGTGGGCCGAAGGCTTCGAGCCCGAGCCCGTCGCGGTAGAAGAGGAGCGAGCGGCGCCGGTCGGCGGTGGCCAGGCTGATCGTGTGGTCCATGGAGGTGGCGACTCCCCGCGGGAAGCGAACTCATCGGGTTCGGACGCTTTCGACGACGGCAGACGCACGGGTACGGCAACCATCGCGCCGGCGAGCACTTCCTCGTTGACACTGTCGAGGTTGTCAACCCAGGTTGCTCGAACGACACGACGACGGCTTCGAGGTCTCGCAATCGTGCGCCGTGATCGCAGCGACGAGCAAGGCCGCCGGTCGCTCGTCGCAGGTTCAGCGTTCGCGCGATGGCGTACGTGAACAACGCCAGCGCACGAGGGCGAGCGACGAAGACCGTTGCCCCAGAAGTGCCGCTTGAGGAGTGGGAGGCGTCACCCGCCGGCGACGAACGCGACGACGACGTAGGCGGCGGGTCGGCGTGGCGGGCGGCGATCTGTACATCGCGTCGGGGCACTCCGGCGTCGAGCGCGGCCATGATGAACCCGGCGCGGAGCATGTGTGGATGGACCACTCCGAGACCCGCGCGCTTGCCGATCGAACGGACCCAGCGATGCCGGTGCGACGATCCAAGCGTTGCCCGTCTTTGCGGCGCAGGATCGGACCTTCGTGGCGCTCGCCAACCACCAGATCGATGGTCCTCGCGGTCCGAGGCACGAGCGGGATCGTGGCCGGCTGGTTGCCCTTGCCAAGGATGCGCAGCCCCCGGTGGCCGCGTTGCAGCGCGAGGTCCTCGATGTTGGTCCCGCACGCCTCCGAGACTCTCAAGCCGTTGAGGCCGAGCAGCACGGCCAGCGCGGCGTGATCGCGATCGAAACGCTCGGCGGTGAACAAGAACGTGCCCAACTCGGCCCGGTCCATGCCGTGACCCTCGCTCGGCCGGACTTTGGGTCGGCGCACGTATTGCGCCGGGTTCGCCACGATGCGCCCGTCGATGTGAGCGAACCGGTAGAAGCCGCACACAGTCGAGCGGCGACGTCGATCGTCGATGCCGCCAAGCCTCGCTCCTCCATCCAGCTGCGGAACAACTCGATGTGCGGACGGGTGGCCGCCAAGACGGTGAGCTGCATGTCCGCCGCCCAGTGGAAGCACCCGCGCAGGTCGTGCCGGTACGCGTCCAACGTGCGGCCGCTGTAGCGAGCCAGGAACGCAACGGCGGCGAGCTGCGCATCGTCGATGACCAGGTCGTCCCTTGGAGGCTCGACTGTCGTCGTTGTCGTGTCGATGGTGGTCATAGCTGGTCCTCCTCGTCATGAGAGGTCCAGCCAAGCGGGCGCGCTCAGCCGGCGTTTGGGGGCAGTCGTTCCATCAGCGTGGCTGTCGTCGCGGTAGTGCCACCTCCGTGGTCGCGCAGTTCAGCCGTGCGGACGCCCCTCGGGTGCACGCGCGGCGAAGCGCTGCAATCCTGGAGTCGTGCGAGTCCTCGACATCGACCTCGCGTGGGGTGAGGGCAACTCAACGAAGGCCGCCAACGAGACCGGGGTGGCCGCACTCGACCGCGACGGCAACGTCCTCGATGCCGGCTGGACGATCGGCCTCGCCGCCACGGTCGACTGGATCGACAAGTGTGCGGAGGACGACACGCTGCTGTTTGTCGATGCGCCGCTCATTGTCGACAACACGGCCGGCCAGCGTCTCTGCGAAACCGAGGTCGGTCGGCGCTATTGGCCCTGGAAGGTGTCGGCGAACACGACGAACCTCGGCTCCCGGAACCTTGCCGGCGTCGCGCTTCTGCAAGCGCTGGTAGCCGATGGTTGGCGGTACGAGACGGTCGCGACGGCCCGCCACACGGAGGTCGCATCGTGTCGGAGTGCTACCCCTACACGGCGATTGTCGGCGTCGCCGAACTCGGCTTCGACATCGAACGACCGCGCTACAAGCGCCAGCCGAAAGGCATGCCGACCGCCCAATCGCACCCGCTCCGCGCCGCTGCCTGCGACCGGCTCATCACCGCGCTCGCCGGCCTTGAGAGCCTCGACCCGCCGTTGCACCTCCGCAGCCACGACACCACAGCGCGGTTGCTCGACGAACCGTCGCCACTAGCCACCCGTGCCTACAAGCACCGCGAAGATCTCATCGACGCCGTCATCTGCGCGTGGACCGGGCTCCTTTGGTTGAGACACGGCTTCCAACGCTGTCAAGTCCTTGGCCTCACCGACAACCCTTCGCCTGCTGCCTCGATCATCGCCCCGTGTCGTCCTCAGCAGCGGCGACCTGGCTGACCGAGCCCATCCCGCGCCGGTCAACCGGCGTTACGTGACACTTGGCAGGCAACGTCCCGCCGAGTCGCCCGCCCGGGCCCCCGACATCGGCGAACGGCGCCTCCTGGTTCAGTTGAGGCCGAGCGATTGTCGACCGTACTGATTGAGTTCGTGGATCTGGAAACGATTGGGCCAGGTCTGCTCGTAGTCCTCTTCGGGAAAGTCACTCGGGCTGGTACCTGCGGTGAGCGCTGCGAGTGCGGACGCAGAGTAGGCCTCGTTGCGTGGGCACCAGGGCGCGGCCGGGATGTACATCACGTTGCCCCACCCACGTTGATCGATGACGGGCGCGACCGCGTGTGGCATGTCACCGTGCCACCACACCGAGTCCCCCGCCCGAATGTCGGGGATCCCGCTCAGCGCCTCGAGTAATGGTGCGTGCCATCGTTGCGTGACCGGGAAGACCTGGCCGGCGGTCATTCCGCACATGTCGTCGTCGGCGACATCGCCGAGCAATGGGCGCAGCAACAGATACGCGATCGCTTCGGGTATCGGGATGGCCTGCAGCACGCCCTGGTCATGATCCATGTCCGAAAGCGCCGTCCAACCCTGGAAGGTGCGGAAGACCGACGTCATCGTCGTACTCGGGTACTGAGATCCCGATGTCCGATGAGCGGCGCTCCAAGGGTCGAACTGTTCGATCGACCCGTCGAACACGTGACCGAACGCCTGTTGGTACTCAGCGTTCATCCACAGGTCGAACGTGCCTGCGTCGATGTGGGTGCCCAGACCCTTGGAGTTTGCGCCTTCGGGCCGGCGGCGGATGCGATCTGGATACAGCACGTTGCGGTCGGGTTCGAACCATTCGGTTCCGCCGGACGTGTTGTGCCAGAGGGAGTTGAGGAACCTCTGGACGTTCGCCATCCGTTCGCTCTGGCGGGCTTGCATCTGAGCGTGCGACCAGTAGATCGGATAGATCTCGGGCTTCGAATCGACGGTGCCGAAGAAGTCGTCGCCCGGGCCTCGGTACTTCTCGAAGAACCCGTTCGAGTCCACGTAGTCGACGATCTGACGATCCCAGCCGAGTGCTTGTTCGCGATCGAAGTGTCCACGAACGACCATGCACCCGCGTCGACGCAGCAGTGAGTACGACTCCGTCGAGACGGTGCCAGCGGTGATGTCCGCGTAGTCGATTACGGGCCAGGCCGTACCAGCGGCTTCGTTCGCGCCGCGGATCTCACCGGCGCGCACCGAGACGAGGTCGGCGACAATCCCGAAAACCTCCTCGACGCTGCGCCCCGACGCTTCGATGCGTGCCCTGATCGCCGACTTGATCGTGCGAACTGCGGCGGGCACATCTGACGGTGGATCCTCCCACGACGGCAGGCTCAGCACGTCAAGTGAACGCTCGGCATCAGTCATGTTTGTCCAGATCCGTCTCGACCCGAGCACCTCGAGCCGTCAGCAAGCGTAGATCTGGCCGCACCATCGGCCTGCATGTCACCCGTTACCGCATTGCTGAACCATGCATGGCGGCCCGCTGCTCAGCCGGCGTTTCGGGACGGTCGCCCCATGGACGATCATCTCGTGGGCGAGAGCCCTCTAGACAATGTCGCGAACAGAACTGTCGCTGCTGCGTCTACCAGTCCTGGGCGGCGAGTAGCAGCGCGGCGAGCGGCTCGAGCGTGGCCATGAGCTCGTCGAGCTCGCCCGGCTCGAGGCTTTCGTAGGGCTTCGCCGCGAGGTCGTCGGTGAGCGCCTCGACCCGCTGTTTGACAGCGCGACCCTGTTCGCTGAGCCAACCGTCATCGCCGATCAGGCCGCGATCGCGCATTCCGTCGATGACGGCGGCGAGCTGCGCTGCCGGGAGGTGGTGGATGCGTCCGAACTTCTCCGCGGGCATGCCCATGTCGAGGGCGAACAGGACGTGAGCCTCGAGGCCGCCGACACCCTCGATCATCAGGGCTGCGATGTGTCCGTCGCCACGGTGCTCGCGCAGCAAGGAAGCGGCATGGAAGAGGCGGGCCACCACGTCATCGGGGATCGGGATCGCGCGCAGCGCGGCGTACATCGGCCGGCCCTCGAACGGTGCGCTGGTCGCGGCCTTGGTCAACAGTTCAGCGGCGCGGGCGAAGCCGGGAGAGTCGACGTGATCGCCGAGGATCCGCCGCAACGCCTTCACGCAGCCCGCCTGGCGAGCGGCGATCGCCGCTTCGGGTGTGGTGGTGCGCCACACCTTCGGAATGTGTCGGGCCACCTCACCGGGAGCGAAGTTGTAGAAGAGCGCGTCCACCACCTCCGCTGTGGCGAGGCCCAGGGGCGCCGCCCGTCCGGCGAAGTAGGTGTCCCAGTAGTTGGTGAACCCGAGGGCGAACATCGCTTCGTTGGGTTCGTCGGCTGAGTAGGGGATGACACCGATCGGCTCGACGAGCTCGAACATCCGGCGTGCCATCGAGTTCATGGTGCACTCCTCCTGCTGCAGCCCCGGCGCCCCGAGCGGACACTCACGATCAGTTGGACGGTTGCGCGCAGCCAATCTCATCGCACGACGACGACCGACGGTTCACCTGGAGGTCGCTGTCAAGCGGCGCGCACTCCGGGCGTTGTGGGACACTCGATCGCCAGGCTGATTTGGCATGCCGGCAGGGCTGGTGTGAGCTATTCGGGTTTCATGGTCCCGTGGCCGCGCCGATCCAGAAGCAAGTTCATCAATCTGAGCTGGGCTGAAGGTTCAGGACGTAAGGCGAGCTTCATGCCGTGATGCGAGGCGAGGAACCCGAGCCGCTCGTAGAAGCGCTTGGTCGGGCGGACGTCCCGAGCTCGCGTCGAGTGATCGCTCACGCTCGGTCGAGTCGGTGGGCGATCTGGAACACGTTGCCGAACGGGTCACGCACCATCGCCCGACGGTCGCCGTAGGGCGTATCGCGGGGGGTCTCGATCGTCGACGCCCCGGAGGCGACGGCTCGTTCGTACGTGGCCTCGGCGTCATCGACATACACGTAGAGGAACGCGGGGAACACGTCTCGCTCACCGGCTTCTGCAACCATCAGCAACGAGTCACCGATTCGTAGCTCGACTGGCCGGCCCTCAACCACGTCGCCGCTGGCGTCGAAGGTGCGGCGCAGGAACTCGACCTGGGCGGTGAGGTCAGTGACAACGATGCGCGGTGTCAGCGAGTGGTAACCGGCACGGCCGGTGCGGAACTCCGTCATCAGCGCTCAGCCTCTCAGGTCGCCCGTGCCCCGAAGACCGTGGCACCGTCGACGGGGTTCGAGCCGCAGCCGCCCCGCCCCGCACCGGGGAGCGACGTTCGAGCGGCGAAGTTCGCAGTGACCATCTGCTCGCTCGACACGCCACCGAACGTCGAGTCGCTGACGCGAACGCTGCTGCCTGCGCTCGCCGACGCAGCGTCGCCGTCGTTGGCGACGTTCGTCGAAGAACCGAGCGAGAACACCTTCCCGGCGCTCCCGGTGCGCACCGGCGAGCACGTGGTCGTCTGGGTCCAACGCGTGGTTGATGACGACTGGCCCGCGCCGGTTGACGTCGTGCACGGACTCGTCGCGCCGCCCCGGCAACTTCGCCTGTCGCCGACGGCGAGATCACGGCTGCGCTGAAGGAGCTCCCGTCGTGGGTGAGCAGCTGCCACCACGAAGGGATCCCGTGGCGGACTCGGCGTCGTGTCGATGAGATCCTTTGGTGAGGCGCGTTCGAGTGGGCTCCGGCGGGTCGGAGGTTCTTGACGAGCCCACCATCGAACCCGTAATCCGAGCCGCGGACATTGCCGGAACGACCGCCGACGCGTTGATCGTTGACGCCGAACTGACCACCGCCGACGGTTACGCCGAACGCTCGACAGCGATCGAGATGCTCGCCCGTCTCCCGAAGTCCACCCGGCGGCGGACCGTGGCTGGCGACAAGGGCGACGACACCAAGGGCTTCGTCACCGACGTCCGCGGACTCGGGTTCGCCCCTTACGTCGCACAGAACACGAGATGCTCAGCGATCGACGGGCGCACCAACCGCCACCCCGGTCACGACATGAGCATGCGCATCCGCAAACGTATCGAGGAACCCTTCGGTTGGATCAAGACCATCGCCGGCGGACGGCAACTCCGCTACCGAGGACGCCAACGCAACCGGGCCTGGTTCAAGATCACCACCGCCCGTCTACGACCTCCTACGCCTCACCGCCCTCGAGTCTCAACGCGAGGCGCTCGCTGCACCAACCGGCGAGCCGAACCGACCTCAGTTTCCTGGTGCACAATTGCCCTACTCGCCCTCGGGCCCGGGTGGAGCGCAAGGCGCCGACGGCCGACAGCCGCGCTGCAGGACAGAGGCAGGTACGCGTCGCGGAGCGACCAGAGACGCCGCAGCTGCGACCTAGAAGGCGGGGAGCTCGAGCACGCCCCCGAACGGGTCGTCGGAGCCGGGCAGCTTGCCGACGTAGGTGACCCAGAGCCGCGATCCGTCGGATGCGGAAGAGATCCCGTTCAGGCGGGCAGACCCAAGGGACCGGCCGGCGGCTCGCACTGTGCGCACTGCCACGACCTGTCCGGACTGGGTCATTCGGACGATCGTGTCGTTCCCCCGGTTGCACACGTAGAAGTCGGTGCCTGGCTTCATGGTCGTATTACTCGACTGGTTGGGGTTGCCGGTCTCGATCGACACCGGGGCGAGATCGACCGGTTGATCCAAAGCGCGGGAGCGGAGCACCCGTGTCGCGCCCGGGATGAAAACCTCGTTGCCGGCTGGTCCGCCGGTGCCCACGTCGATCACTTTGATGGAGTCGTCGAAGGGTTGGCTCACGTACAGGGTCAGCGTGGGGGCGGGGTTGGCGATCACCCCGAGACGGGCAGCGGATCGCGTTCCTTGCCGCGACGACCATCCCGATCGGGTTCTCGGGCATCGTCGGCAGCGGTGCCAGGACCGCCCGACCAGCGGCTGCACGGTCCCGGCCGGGGCCAGTCCGTCGAGCGCCTTCTCGGTGTGCTCCTGCACGATGCTTCCGTCCGCCGCGACGACGCAGAACACTGCTCGACCGGTGCCGTCGGGCGAGCGGCCGAGCAACGCGGTACCGACGGCGGCGGTCTTCAGCGCGCCGGGGATCACCTGGGTCGGCACTCGACCGGTCAGGTCATCGAAGTAGACGCCGCCGATCCTCTCGCTCGGCGCGGCCTTGAGCGGGCGGCCGTCCGGGTCGACGATCGAGGACGACCCGGGCCCGGCGAGACCGTACGGCGCGTTGGCGGGCCATGGTCGCCCGAATGAGTTGTTGATCGACATGCCCAGCGGGTTTGCAACCGCGGCCTGATCGGCGGTCACCGCGGTCGGGTGGTAGATGCCATTGAGAAAGTTCGGGCTCTGGGCGCTGTACATCTGGACCGCGCCGCCCAGGATCGAGGCCTGGTCACCGGTGCCGGCGAAGAGGGCTGGCACCTCCACATCCGCGGCGCCCGGGTCGATCGACAGGAACGAACCCTCGAACTGGTCTTCGTGTGCCCTCGGCGCGCCGAAGTTCGAGCGGCTACCAACCAAGAGGCGAGTCGGGTCGAGTACGCGGCCAGGCTTCGTCAGTTCCGCCAACACCGGGTTGTCGTGGATGGGGCTTCCGACCAGGAACACACCAACCTGCGAGATTGCCGACGCGCCCGGGATACCAAAGGCAACAACTCGACCGATGAGAAACCGGTCCTGGTCGCCGACGGCGGCGAAAGCCATGCCGGGGCTCCTGAGGACAAGCGCCGCGCCGCCGCCGGCTGAGGCAAGCATCCCGATCGCCTGCCTACGGGTGATTCCCCCGACGTCTTTCTCAATGTGACCGCCAGCCATCGTCGGCTCCCTTCCGGTTCACAGACCGCCCCGGCCCCCGGGTCGACACCAGCGGTTGCAGCAACTCTAATGAGACTCTTGACTGCGGCTAGCCGGTTGAGTCTCACGTGTGCCCAGCGCATCAGATCCCCCGCGCTCACGCTTGAGTTCCTCATCCCCGAGAAGCTCTAGCGCGGAGGGCGGCATTCGCTGATCGACTGGATCTCGTCCAGCTGATGATCGGCCCGTGTGACCAAGATTCCACGTCGCGTGATTCGGAGCCGTTCGCCGGGGAAGGCGACGCTCCCGCCTGCTCGTGATCACCGGCCGACGGGACCACTAGCCCGCGCGTGCCGTAAGGGCGTCCGATCAGGCGCGTCCATTCGCGCGCGTGGAAACGCCCACGCTGGCGTGGTCGGAAGCGCGACCGAAGCGCCGTTCACCGATGCTCGTGCGCCCGCGGCGTGGTGTCCGCGAACGCGCGCCCGATACCACGCAGCCGAGAGCCGTCAGGGCACCCTCGAAGCGCCGTTCCTGGCGCACCTGGCGGCCGGGTTCGCGGCGTCCGATCCGCGTCCTCGAACGTGCGGCGGCCCGGCCGGCGAGGCGTCCCCCAAGTGCCGGTTGGTGGCGTCGGACGCGGTCACCCCGACCCGGCGTTGGCGGGCAGCCCAGGCCGGCGGCGGGCCTGAGCGTTATGGGGCGCGCCATCGGGACGGACGACGCTCAACCGCAGGGCACGAATGTCCGTTGATATCGCCCTCGAGTTCGCGGTCAGGAACTTCAGGTTGTGCGTGAGGACGGCGCGTGACGTCCTGCTTGTCGGGCCGGGACGGCTATCGCGCGGCCGTCGGCGCGAAGGGCGGCGGGCCAAGGATGGTGATACCGCGAGGGTTGGCTGCCGCTGTGGCTTGGAGGCGGGCGAGGTCGACCAGGTCGGCGGTGTCGTCGGTGGCCGGATCACTGGCGCCCCGATAGAAGGCTTGCCCGGGAGCTCCCGGGGACTGGATGCCGATGAGGCGCGCCTCGGCGGAGACGACGATGAAGGCGTGGGCGACACCTTTGGGAACGAAGGACATGCCTCCGCTGCGAACCCGGCTGCGCTGGCCGTCGGCCTGCACTTCGATCTCGCCGTCGACGACGTAGGTCATCTCGTGCGCTTCGGGATGAAGATGCAGCGGCGTCGTCTTGTCCTTCACCATCGTGTCCTCAAACAGGAAGAAGGCGCCGCCGGTGTCCTCGGCGAGCAGTTTCCAGATGTGGAGCCCGCCGCCCGAGAACTGCTGCTTGTCTCCTTCGCCGGCGTTGCGCACGATCGGGACCAGCTCTTGCATCCCAAGACCACCTTCCGCAGTTCGTGGGACTCGTGTCCCATGACGAATGTACGGTACCATTTGCGCAATGTCAACGGCTTACGAGCTGAACGGGCGAACAAATCAGAAGCGCCGGACCCGGGACGCGCTGGTGGCCGCGGCGCGTTCGATCGTCGCCGAGGGACGGACGCCGACGGTCGAGGAGGTGGCCGAGACGGCATCGATCTCTCGGACGACCGCCTACCGGTACTTCCCGAGCCAGCGCGCCCTGCTGGCGGCCGCCCACCCCGAGACCGCGGTCGAATCGCTCCTGCCCGATGACGCGCCGGAGGACGTCGCGGCACGGCTCGACATCGTTGTTGCGGCATACACGCGGACCATCCTCGAGAACGAGTCGCAGCAGCGCACCATGCTCCGACTCTCACTCGAAGCTGACCCCGAGGAGCGATCGCAGCTGCCGCTCCGGCAAGGACGCGTGATCAAGTGGCTTGAAGAGGCCCTCGCACCACTGCAGCCACAGTTGCCACGCTCGGAGGTGCAGCGACTCGCCATCGCCATCCGCAGCGCGACCGGGATCGAAGCGTTGGCATGGCTGACCGACGTCGCCGGCCTCTCCCGCGAAGACGCCGCCGCCCTCATGCGCTGGTCAGCTCACGCCATGCTCGAGGCCACGAATGGGGACCGATCGGGAACTGGGAGGAAGAGGTCGCGTGGTCGACCCGGCGCTGCACCATCGCCGTGAGCGAGGCAGCGTGGCATCGAGTCGATCGCGGCCTCGTCGGCGATCCGTGCCTGATGAGCAGGCGCCCGACCGCGCAACAGAGCGACGCTGACGGTGGGACCATCAACCGGCGTTTCAGGGCACCAGGACCAGCACAGCGTCCCTCGTCTTGCCGGATGCCCTGAGCTCGGCTCGTGGCTCCGAACGCACCCGTCCCCGCCGGGAGGGAAGGCGTTGACGTCGCCGGTCACCTCGACGGTCGCTCGTCGAGCACATCGACGTCATACGCCTTCGACGGCAATGAAGGATCCGATCGCTGCTCCGTCGTGTACGTTTCGCGCCTCGCGATAGGCAGGCGAGTCGTACCAGGCCCTTGCCGCAGCCATGTCGGGGAACTCGAGGATGATTGTGCGATGGGGCTCGCGATCGCCCTCGAAAACCTCGGTGACGCCGCCCCGGGCGAGGAATCGCCCGCCGCCGGCGGCGACAGCGGGAGCGGCCAGTTGGCGGTACGCGGCGTACCGCTCGTGGTCGGTGATGTCCATGTCGACGATGACGTACGCCTTCGGCATGTGGCCAGTTCAGCATGCTCAGCCCCGACCAGCCGGCGTACGGGGATGCTTGTCTAGGTCCGCGAGCGTCCGGCGGTTGTGGACACCTCTTGTGTCGGCGGCTGTCACTCTCGGACGGGTCGTAGCGCCGGATGGCAGACGTCCTCGATGGCCGCGGGCAGATCGATGTCGCTGTCGTTCGGCATGATCGGATGCCCCCGCCGACCGGGGTTCCTCGGCCTCGAGGAACTGTTGATCATGTGGCCACGAACCACCGCTCCAGTGACGGTGATGTTGTCTCGACGCGACGGAGGGCGCGTGTAGTCTGGGCGTCAAGTCCCCCCTCCGACCCCCGGGGGAAGGGTGCCGGTGGCGGCCTCCCAGCCGATGGCGGCAACGCGGGCGCTCACCACCTTGGCGACGCCGAGACCGACTCCGGCCGCAGCCGCCCACGCCACGACGTCGGGCCACGAGAACTCGGCACTGGTGGGGTCGAACACCGCAGCGGGCGCCTTGTCCTTGGCGCACAACCCGGAAGGCGGCCCTGATGAGCTTCTTAGCGATCATCGGCGCCCAGGATGGCCGTGATCATGGACATCAGCTTCCACAGCCTCTTCCGGCCGATCACCTCGGGCACCCGTCCTAGGTTCACGTTGAGAACGTAACAGTGGCCGCCATCAGGACTCGCCACACTACGAGGCACCCCTCCTCTCGTTGCCAATCCAGGCTGGCGGCCTTCCATGACGCACGTGACAGGTCAAGGTGGGTTCAAGTCCGCCCCCGACACGCACTACTTGGGCCGATGTGGGGCGCCGGAGGTGGGCCGAGGAACTCGACGCCGTAGCGGGCGGCGATGGCCGTGATTCGGGTCATCTCATTGCGGGGGTCGCCGCAGGGCTTGGCGATTGCTGCGACCTCCTCGAAGAACGCTTCGAAGCCTCCGGGCATGACGAGGCTCAGGTGGCGGCCACGCTCTGAGTGGATCTGGTAGCCGTCCGGGACGTCGCGTGGCCCCAGACCCACGTGCCGGGGGATGCTTTGATCACGTCGTCGCCGACGAAGACGCTGTAGTCGCCTTCGAGGACGTAGAACGCTTCGTCCTCGTGGTGATGCACGTGCAGTGGGGGGACGGCTCCTCGCGGACTTGTCACTTCGACGGCGCCGAGGAGGCCGTCGGTGTCACTGACCGAGGCGAGCTGCGCGATGGTCTGCTCGAAGAATCGGGTCGGCATCTGTCCTCCATGGTGTCTGATCGTTCATCGTGTGTCTGGCCGGCGGCGTCTCGCGGTCGTGCGTCGCGACCCTGTGGAGCACCCCTTGGCGGGTCATCTCGGTCCTCCGCTGTAGCTGCCGATGCACGATCGAAGCTGAGCGATGGCGTCCTCGCCGGCGGCGCGCCCGGCCGGGATCATCGATGGTGCCTCGTCCGGGACGTGCCGGAAGATGAGCTCGGCGTCGGCGGGTGGTCCGACCTCGTGGATCAACGCCAGCAGGAACGGCAGGCCGGTCTGGCGTGCCGACGCGACGGTGCGGATCGAGACGCTGTCCCAGTCGTCGTCGGGCACATGCCGCTCGAGCGCCGGGAACAGCACGGGTTCCTCGTGCGCGAGGTGTTCGTGCACCCAGTCCCGCACGCTGGCGGCCAGCACGGCCGCCGAGCGGTCCGGCCGGCGACTGTCGATCGCCTGGACCTTCAGGCGGTCGAGCCGAGCCTGGAGGTCGTCGTGCTCATCGGGGCAGGTGTGGTGGTGTTCGAGCATCTCGACCACGAAGTCGCGCAGCGCGCCGGCCGCGGCCGGCACGGGAGGGAGCGCGAGCAGTTCGGCCAGCAGCGACGTGGCCCGGCGGTGCACCTCGGGCACCAGCCGTGTCTCTCGCACGCCGGCGGAGTTCTCGCGGTTCATCGAATCCTCCTGTGGTCATCGGGCGCGTCCACGCTCGCCTCGGACGTCGGCCACGGCCATCCCCCAAGTGCGGGTCGTCGTGGGCCCGGGATCTCTGGGCGGCATCCCGCAGTTGGGGGGTTGGCACCGTTCGGAACCGGCGATGGAATGGAGCCATGGCCCGCCCGTCAGCCGACGTGCGCCGTCACCGTGATGAGCTGATCCGCCAAGCCGGCAGGGGCGGCGAGGCCGGCGAGGAGCTCCTGCTCGACGACGTGAACCTCTTCCGCCGGCTCGGTCGTGCCGACGTCCCCGCGGCAGCGCTGCGCGCCACCGTCGACGAGCCCACACGGAGCCGCCGCTACCGACGGTTCTTGAAACCGCTCGGCCTCAGCGACGAGCTGCGGGCCGTGCTGCGCGTCGGCGACACCCCGTGGCGCACGGTCACCATCTGGCGACGCGACGGCAGCCCCCCGTTCACCACCGCCGAGACGGCGATCATGGCCGGGCTGTCGGCACCCCTCGCCGAGGCGCTGCGCCGCCACGCTCGGCCCTGCGACGAGCTCGGCACACCGACGCCCAGCGACCGGCCAGGGCTGCTGCTGTTCGACGCCAGCGGCGAGCTGCTCTCCGTCAACGACGCGGCCCGCGAGTGGCTGGCCACGCTGCCAGCGGAACCCGGCAAACGCACCGACCTGGGCGTCGAGTTGCCGATCTGGATGCTGATCACGATGTTCCGCGCCAGCGCACTGCGCCACGGCGCCGGCGACGGCACCGCCCGCACGCGGGTACGCACACGAGGAGGTCGCTGGCTCGCCTGTCACGCCTCATGCTTGCGACGCTCCGACGGCGGCGTCGGGGACACCGTGCTGGTGATCGAACCAGCCCAACCTTCTGCGATCGCGCCCATCGTCGTCGAGGCCTACGACCTCACGCCACGCGATCAAGAGATCATCAGCCTGATCGCACGCGGCGCCGGCACCCCTCAGATCTCCGACGAGCTGATCCTGTCCCGCCACACCGTCCGCGACCATGTGAAGGCGATCTTCGCCAAGGTCGGCGTCACCAGCCGCGGCGAGCTGGTCGCCAAGCTGTTCGCCGACTTCTACGAGCCGGCCCACACCGCCGCAGACATCATTCGCACGACGAACGAACAGCCCGAGCGCTGATCCGTCAGCCGGCAATTCCGTCCTCAACTGAAGGATCGAGCGAATGGAACACGGTCAGCCGGCTGAGCATGCGGAGTTCACGCACCGTGTCGCCACGATGGTCGATCGGCCGGCACTCGATGCGCTTGCGGCGGCTGCGATCGAGGTGTTGCAGCGCGACTACTTGCGTCCCGACCAGATCGCCGCCAGCCGGGCGATCATGGGCATCGACGCTCGGCTGATCGACGACGGCACGTACTTCGTCGTCGAGACCAGCCGCGAGCTCGCCGGCTGCGGCGGGTGGAGCCGTCGAGCCACGCTGTACGGCGGTGACCACACCGGCGGTCGCGATGACGCCCTGCTCGACCCGGCCACCGAGCCAGCGCGCGTGCGGGCGATGTACACGTCACCGCGCTTCGCTCGCCGCGGCGTCGGCCGCCTCATCCTCACGCTGTGCGAGTCGGCTGCTGCGGCCGAAGGATTCACGAGCCTCGAGTTGATGGCCACCCTCGCCGGCGAACCCCTCTACACGGCCTACGGCTTCGTGCCGATGGAACGCATGACCGATGCATCGACTGGCACGCAGATCCCCATCGTTCGGATGCGCAGGCCCATCACACCGGTCTGACCCGTCCGACCGGTGCGCACAGGGTCAGCCTCGCCGCTGCGGGCGTGCTAGACGGGAGCGTTGTCTGACGAGGACGGGGTGATGACGACTGACCACGACGGGGCGCCGGCGATCCGGACGCCCGATCAACGACTGCGCGTCTTCGTCAGCTCGACGCTTGCCGAGCTGGCGCCTGAGCGGGCTGCGGTGGCGAGGGCGATCTCGGCGCTCCGGCTGACGCCGGTGATGTTCGAGCTCGGGGCCCGGCCGCACCCGCCCCGTGAGCTCTACCGCGCCTACCTGGCGCAGTCCGACGTCTTCGTCGGCCTCTACTGGCAGCGCTACGGATGGATCGGGCCTGACATGGACATCTCCGGCCTGGAGGACGAGTTCCGGCTCTCCGACGGCATGCCCCGGCTGCTCTATCTGAAGTCACCGGCCCCGGAGCAGGAACCCCGGCTGGCGGAGATGATCGCCGACCTCCAGGCCACGGGCGTCGATTCCTACCGATCCTTCCGCACCCCGCGCGAGCTCGGCCGCCTCGTGCGGGATGACCTGGCGCTGCTCCTCAGCGAGCGGTTCGCCACACCAAGCGCCGCCGTCGCTGCCGCACCCTCGGCCTCGCCGCCGGCGACCGTCACGCCGCCGCCCCGCCAGTCACTTCCGACGCCGTCGACGTCGCTGATCGGTCGCGAGGCCGACGTGGCGGAGCTGTCCGCGCTGCTCGAGTCTCCCGATGTGCGGCTGGTCACGTTGACCGGCCCGGGCGGGATCGGCAAGACGCGGCTGGCGATCGCCGTCGGCGCGGCGCTCGACGGGCACAAGCGCCACGTGGAGTTCGTGCCGCTCGCGACCATCACCGACCCTGCACTGGTGCTGCCACGCGTCGCCGCCGCCGTCGGGGCGCCCATCGAAGGCACGCGCTCGGCGCTCGACACCTTGATCGAGTTCTTCGCAGAGCGCCCGACGCTGCTGGTTCTCGACAACCTCGAGCAGGTGACGGGCGTGGCAACCGAGCTCGATCAACTCCTCGTCGCATGTCCGGACGTCCGGATCCTCGCCACGAGCCGCACCGTGCTGCGCCTCAGCGCCGAGCGCGAGTACCCCGTGGAGACGCTCACCGTCCCGGCGTTCGCCGGGAGCCCGTCGCTCGAGGAGCTCGCGGCGCTGCCGGCGGTGCGCCTCTTCGTCGATCGGGCGCGGGCGGTCCGCCACGACTTCACGTTGGACGACTCGAACGCCGCCGCCATCGCGGAGATCTGTCGCCGCCTCGACGGGCTGCCCCTCGCGATCGAGCTCGCTGCGGCCCGCACTCGCCTGCTCCCACCGGTCACGCTGTTGGCCCGACTCGAGAACGTCCTCGACGCGCTCGGCACGGGACCCGTCGACCTTCCGGAACGCCAACGCACGCTGCGCGCGACCGTCGAGTGGAGCTTCGGGCTGCTCAACGACTCCGAGCGGGAGCTCGTGGAGGCGCTGTCTGTGTTCGCCGACGGATGGACACTCGACGCCGCCAGCCCGCGTCGCCGCACTGACGGAGGACGAGACGCTGGACCTCCTCGACGCGCTCGCCGGCCACAGCCTTGTCAGCGTCGTCGCCAACGACGACGGACCACGCTTCCGCATGCTGGTGACCGTCCGGGAGCTCGCCGCCGAACGGCTGGCGGCCGGAGACGCCGGAACCGAGGTCGCACGGCGACACGCCGAGTACTTCGCCGAGTTCGTGACGGACACGAGCTGGCCAGCGGAACGACAGGTCGAATGGGCCGACCGCCTGGGCGTCGAAGAGGAGAACCTGCGCGTCGCGATCCGGTGGTTCTTCACCAACGACATCACGCCGCTCCCGCAGATGTTCCGCGTGCTCTGGCTGTTCTGGCAGATGCGCGACCGGATGACCGAGGGCCGCGCGTGGATCGACGAACTGCGCCCGCGCGCCGATGCACTCGGTGAGCATGCCCAGGCTCAGGTCCTGTTCACGTGGGCAGTGACGGCGGTCGAGGTCGGCGACGACGCCGTTGCGCTCGAAGCAGTCGACGCCATCGAGCAGTTGGAGCGGCCAGTCGCCGATCCGCACCTCGAGAGTGAGCTGCAGCTGGCCGTCTCCTGGACGCTCCCGATCCGGGACGACTTCGATGGCGCGCTGACGGCCGCATCCGCCGCGCTCGACGGCTTCCGCCAGAGCAACGATCCGTTCGTCGCCTTCGCCGAGTTGACCGTCGGCATGCTCGAGGCGACGTTCGAACGGCCGGAAAGCGCCCGGCCTCACCTCGAACGTGTCGACGAGTTCGGTTCCCGGTACGGCAACAACTGGCTCGAAGCGAGCGCCCGGACGCAGCTCGCGTCGCTTGCCGCGAGCGCAGGAGAGCTCGACACGGCGCGCACCGTGCTCAACCGGGCGGCTGACGCCATAGATGCCGCCCACCTGAGCTCGCTCACGCTGACGTTCGCCCTGGTCACCGCCTCCCAGCTGGCGATGGCCGAGGGCGATTCACAGCGTGCGGCAACCGCGCTCGGCGCCGCCCGTGGCTTGCGCCAGCGGGCGGGGCGGACGGCATGGCCGCTGACTCGACGCCGGGAACGGCAGCTCGTCGCGGCGGTCGAGGAGGGCTGTGACGCAGCCTCGTACGAGGCCGCCTTCGCCGCCGGTGCCGAGCTGAGTGCGCGAGAGGCGCTCGCCCTCATCCGGGCCGACGGACCGTAAGGCAGCTCTCACGGACCGGCGGGGAATTCGGGGCACGTCACCCGATACTCCTGGTCGGGGAACAGCTCGGCCCATTCCGCCTGTGTGAGGTTGCGCCCGGCGACCCTGCACGCGTGCGCCTCCCATGCGTCGGGGCGCGGATCCCACTCGAGGATCACGCCGGTGTCGTCGACGATCATCACACGATCGGGAGCCAGGAAGGAGGCGCGGATGCGGTGGTTCGGCCCCAACGGCCATGCAGTGTCGAGGAGGTCGCGATGTCGAGGTCTCCCACAGCTTCATCGAGCCGTCACGCCCCGTTGTGATGAAGGTGGCCGCGTCTGGCGCGAACGTGATGCTCTCGACAGTGTCGTCGTGAGGGTGGATGACCGGGCCCACATCGCCGGTCACGGCGTCGACGACCGCGAGGTGGCCCAGCACTCCGCCGATGCCGACGGTTCGACCGTCCGGCGCCACCGTGTTGTTCCGAGGCGCGTCCTGAGCGCTCGTCGAACTCAGGGACCGGCGTCGAGCGGACAACTCGACGCGCCTCGAGATCCACGAGGAGGACCTGCGTCACTCCCTCCCCGACGGTGTTGGCGACGACGACGGCATGAGTGCCGTCGGGCGTCACGGACATCATTCGACCCGCATAGCCGAGCTCTACGGGCTCGCCAACCGGTGCGAGGGTCGTCGCGTCGAGCACGACGAGCGTTTCGGGGACCCGGCCGACGAGGTCGGGATCATCAGCGGGAAACTCCAACGCAAGGACGTGGCGCCCGTCCGGTGTGAACACAGCCTTGGCGCCCGCGGGGAACATCGAGAACAGCCGCCCGCCGTCCTCGCTGTCGGCGAGGAGTGCGCCCGTCCCCGTGTCCCATACGCGCAGTGTTCCTGCCCCGCTGATGGTCACGTAGCGGTCGCCGTCGGGCGAGAACGACATGAACAGCCCGTCCTCCTCCGCGGCCGGTGGGCCGAGTGCGCCCGTGGCGAGGTCGCGAACCTGGAAGGAAGTCATCTCCGTGTCCGGCGGCGAAAATGGGTACGCCACGTACCGACCACCTGGAGCGATGATCATGTCCACGGAGTCGAACGGCAGAGTGGACTCCGCGGGCACAGCAGGCGACGCCCGGTGCACGAGCGTGTCCGCCCGCTCGAGGTCCCACGCGAAGATGGCGCGGTCATCGCCCCCGGACCACAGCGTCGTCCCGTCGGGGCTGAAGGCAAGCGCGTTGATGGCGGCGGCGTGACCCCGGTACACGTTGCGCCGCTGGCCGCTGGCGGCGTCCCACACCATCACCAGCTGGTCGTCCGCCCCGGATGCCAGCGTTGATCCGTCGGCGCTGAAGAGGAGGCGGTTGATCCGCTCGCCATGCCCGGCCAGCGTGGCGCGACGCTCCCCGCTCGCCAGATCGAACAGTCCGATGGCGAGCCCCTGCTCCTCATCGGTAGCTGCGGCGAGCGTCATTCCGTCCGGGCTGACGGCGATCGGGGGGTAGGCGCCAGCGATCTCGCCGACCTGCTGTCCGGAGGCGATGTCCACGAGTGCCGTGCCGTCCGCGCCGGCCACGAGGATCCGCTGCGAGTCGGATGTGAACGCCACGTCGCGTCGGAAGTTCTTCGCGGAGAACAGGTACCGAGCAACGGGGGGTGCTCCGCCTGCAGCCACGTCCCACACGTACGCGCCCGGTGGTGCGAGACCAGCCCCAGTGAACTCTTGGTCGGTCACCGCGGCGAGTATCTCCCGTCGGGGCTGAACGAGAGGCGTCCTGGCCAGACGTCCTCCAACGTTGGCAAGGGAGCACCGACGACGGACACGTCGCCGTGTCAACGAGAGTAATCACGCGCATTCCCTCCTCACCGGTCGACGACATCGCGGCAAGGCGGCCGTCGGGACTGACCGCGCTGGACAGGCGGACCTCCTCGGTAGGAACGGCGCCTGTCGGCTCGCGGGTGGTGACGTCGTACTTGCTCAGAGTGGACGGCCCACCCGTTCCGCCCGCCAGCAGGTGAGCCATCCGTCGTGAACCCGAGGTCGAGGAACGCTTGCGTGTCGCTTCGTATGACGGACGTGGCGTAGGGGCTGCGCTGGATCGTGGCGAGCAGGTTGTCGCGGCTCTCCGGCGAGTCGTCCAGATGGCGGCCCTCCAGCGCCAAGAGGAGCGCCTGGTCGTAGTCGTCCTGAGAGAGCGCTTGCGTGCTGACACGGCGGGCCTCGGCGAGTGTGCGCGGCATCTTCGGCGTTGCTCCGTTGCACGAGGGCCACCGCAGCGCCCACGAGCGCGATGACCAGGGCCGCGGCGAGCGCGCCGACGATGATCCGACGGCGGCGGCTGCGCACGACGCGGTCCCGATCGACTCTCTCGCGGCTCGTGGCCAGGAAACGGCGCTCGTCGTCGGTGAGCTCGAAGCCTGAGCTGACCACCCACGACTCGGTCAGCTCCAGCCGGCCACCGCCGTACAGGAAGCTGGGGTCGGAACCCGAGCTCATCCAGTCGCTGGCGGCCGTCTCGAGTCGGCGCCGAGTGAGTAAGTCCTCGCGGGCGTCGTCGACCCACCCGGCGAACCGCGCCCATTCCGCGATCAGCGACTCGTGCGCCACTTCCACGGTGGGTGTCCGGCTCGTCGGATCGCGATCGAACGTCAGCAGCCGGTGGCGCCCGTACTCGTCGAGCACGGCCTGCAGATCATCGGCCGCAATGCCCAACTGATCCAGCTCGGTTCGACGGACGCGGCGGCGAGTGTCACCGCGGTCCTCGCTGACGGTGACGAGGCGAAGGAAGGTGCGGCGAGTGGCCTCTCGTCGTTGCTCGTCGAACTCGACGTAGATCGCCTCGGCGCGCCGGCCGATCGCGCCCGCCAGGCCGCCGGATTCCTCGAACGCGGCGAGTGTGATCACGTTGCTCTGCCGGCGGGCGAAGAGCTCGGCCATCGTGTGCTGCACGAGCGGGCAGCGCGCCCGGCTGAACGGCAGCGTCGGCCGTGATGCGCTCGACCAGCTGCGGCTCGACGTCGATGCCGACGCCCTCGGCCGGAAGCCGCACGGCCTCGGCGAGCTCGGCGTCGCTCATCGCTCCGATCGCCACCGTTCGGCCCTTGATGGCGTCGCCGATGCCCGGGTAGGCGAGAGGCCGGTCGAAGTAGTCGGCGCGCAGCGTCGCCACGACGCGGACGACGCCCGACGAACCGCCGGCGGCAGCGTCCACCATCATCCTCAAGAACGCCCGCCGCTCGCGGTCATCGATGGTCTGGGTGAACAGCTCCTCGAACTGGTCGACGACGACGACCACACCGGTGCCATCGGGAACGATGTCTCTGGCGATGTCGTCGAGCGACCGGTCCGAGGTCGCCAGCTCGCCGGCGATGTCGGGAGGCGTGACCGTAGCGATGCGTCCGAGCGCCGCCGCCAGCGCATCGAACGGGGCCTGGCCGGGCACCATCTCGGTGACCAACCACGTCTCGGAGCCGGGCAACACGCCGCCGGCGAGTGCGGGCAGCAGGCCGGCCTTCACGACCGACGACTTGCCGATGCCCGACGGGCCGACGACGACGAGCAGACGTTCGTGCTCGAGGACCTCGACCATCTGTTGGACGGCGTGCTCGCGCCCGTGGAAGTCGTCGGCGTCGGCCTGCTCGAATGGGGCGAGTCCCCGGTACGGGTTGCGGGTCGGCACGAACGCAGCGGTGGGGTCGACGCCGACGATGAGCGCGTCCCGCAGATCTGCCACCAGGTCGCCCGACCGATGGTTGGCGGCGCCGTGGGTCAGCGTCGGTCGCCCGGGCTACGACCGTGTCGACCGGCGACCCGCCGAGCGCCAACGTGCCGTCCGGTGGTGGTGGCGAGCCGCCGAGCAGATGGTGGAAGAGGATGCCGAGCGAGTACACGTCCGTCGCCGGCGTGGCGAGGGAGCCGCCGAGCCGCTCGGGGGCGTCGTAGGCGTCGGTTGCGAAGCTGGTGATCCCCGTGCAGATCTCGTCAACGCCGAGGTCGGCGACGTAGGCGTAACCCTCGTCATCGAACAGCACGTTGTGAGGCCGGATCCGACCGTGCACGACCCCGTAGCGGTGCGCCGAGGCGACGCCGGCGGCAACGGTCTCGAAGATGGCCAGCGCCTCGGAGGTCGCCAAGCCGCCGGCCGGGATCCGCTGGCCGAGGTCCCCACCGGTCATCAGCCGGCTCACGATGACGGCGCGGTTGGGTTCTCTCCAATAGTCGAGCAGCTGTACGACGTGGGGGTGTTCAACGCCGCGTGACGCGCTGCAAGGCCGTCTCGAACCGTCGCACGAACTGCGGATGGCCCACCATCCCCGGGCCGAAGATCCGCAGCGCGACCTCACGTCCGACGGAGGGCTGGTAGGCGCGATGGACCTCACCGAGCTGGCCGATGCCGATGACCGAGCGCAGCTCGTAGCCGGGGACGGAGCGCTCCACCGCGCTGGGGACCGCAGGCGGCAGCCGGTCGACGAGGAGCTCCGGGAAGTCCGAGCCGAACCCGTTCCCCACGAGTTGGTAGATGTGCAATCCCGGGTCGAGTCCGACGATGTCATAGCTGCCGAGCGACGCCGCCGCCCAGCCTGATCCAGGCGCGGCGGTGAGCGCCTCATGGGCGGTCGGAGACAGCAGGACCTGGCCGGGATGGGCGACGGCCACGAGGCGCGCCGCCCGGGCCAGCGGCGGCCCGACAGGCTCGTCCTCGCGCATCTCCAGGTCTCCGAAGTCGATGGCGACGCGGGTCCGCTCGTTGACCACTTGCCGGGCGGCCTGCACGGCGTGGATCGGTTGGCTGAAGATGGCATAGCCGGCAGTGCCGCGAGGAGCCAGCTTGACGCCGTCGGACTGGCCGGCAGCCGATGCCAGCTCCGACTCCCGACGAGCGAACGCGATCTCGCGCTCGGCCGGATCGCGCCAGCCGGAGTCGTCGAGGTCGGCGACGACGACCGCCCGCCGCTGCACGGTGGGTCCGGCGACGGCGAGCAGCGCACGGTCCTGCTCCAGGATGCGTCGCTGCAGGTCCTTCAGCTCTGGCGAGGGATCGATCCCCAGGTCCTCGACGAGGGCGGTGCGGGTGTGGCCGTACGCACGCAGGGCTTCGGCCTGCCGTCCCGACCGGTAGAGCGCCAGCATGTGCAGGGCGCGCAGGTTCTCGCGATAGGGATGCTCGACGGTCAGGGCGTCGAGCTCGGCGATCACCTCACGGTGCCGTCCCGCCCTCATGTCGGCGTCGATCCGGTTCTCGAGCGCGGCGAGCCGCAGCTCGGTCAGACGGGTGATCTCGCCGTCGAGGAGGCCATGGGTCTCGATGTCGGCGTAGGGATGGCCCCGCCACATCGCCAAGGCCTGCCGCAACCGTGAGGCGGCCTCATCGGGATCGGCCCATGCGGACGCCGCGCGATAGGCGTCCTCGAATGCCACGGCGTCGATTGTCGAGGAGCTGCAGTCGACGAAATAACCGTCGCCCTGGCGGACGACCACGTCACCGAGCACGTGTCGCAGATTCGACACGTAGGTCTGCAACGTCGCTCGGCTGGTCGGTGCGGCATCCTCGCCATAAATCGCCTGCAGCAAACTGTCCACAGACACCGGCCGCCCGGCATGGGCAATGAGCACGGCGACGACACCTCGCTGTTTCGGGCCGCCGAGGGAGAGCGGCACGCCGTCGACCAGGACTTCGAATGGGCCGAGCACCCGGTAGTCCACAGTCTGATCGTACTGATGTTCCAAGGTCGCCGCCTGCGATTTCTCCACAGCAGGCATCATTCGGCAGGTCGCTCAAGAACGGCTCAAGCGGCGGATTCCCACCACAAATCCATCTTCTGGGCGCCAATCCTGACAACACCTGGCAGAACGGGCGCCCAGTTGTCCATTTGGCAGAAATGGCGCCCAGAAACCCGGGCCCGACGACGGCCTTGAGCGGTTCTTGAGCGATGCTTCGGTGCTCGTTGGGCGGCTCGGCAGACGTTCGTGTGCATGCGTGCAATCGGGCGTCACTGCATCGGAATCACCCTCCCGGCGATCCTCGTCACCGCCGTGGCGGCCCTCGGGCCCATCCCGGCACCGACGGTGGCTGACGCCGATGACGACCTGAACAGGCCGCACGTGCTCGATGGTGACGTCGCCGAGATCGTCGTGCGCGTCCATGGCAGCTCGGCCTGTTCGGGCACACCGATCGTCGAGACGGCCCTCGTCATCACGGCCGCCCACTGCGTCCTCGACGACGCCGGAGAGGTCACGGCCGTCACCGTCGTGCGGGACGGCACGGAGCACACCGCGCGGGCCGTCGTCGTGGACACTCGGTACCACGACGCACACAGCACCCGCCTGGATGCGGCCGTGCTGGTCATGGACCACGCCATCCCAGGTCCGGCAGCGATGCTCGGCGACACGCTGCCCACGCAGGGCCTCGTCACCCTGGCCGGCTTCCAGCCCATGGACACCGATGGCACGTTGCTCCGAGGCACGCGCTACGGCGAGCGGCCAACGCCGAAGGGCGTGACCGGGGGAGTGGTCGAGATCGAGTCGCTGCCGTCCGGTTGCGTCGATCGGGTGTCGTCGGTCGACGTCGCCGTCGATCAGCTGACGATCGGCTGCGGTCTGATCCCAGGAGCTTCGGGAGGAGGCCTGTTCGCCGAGCACGATGGTCAGCTCGTGCTGCTGGGGGTCATCTCGACCGTCGGTCGGGACCTCTCATACAACGGTTTGACGCCACTCGCCGCGGTCCACGACCTGCTGGATCATGCGGGCGAGCACACACACGCCCTTCCTGACGAGCGTCCAGTGACCTCACGGCCGGCGATCTCCCACCAGTGACCACGGCGCGTATCGACCCGGGGATGACGGGTCAGGTGGCGAGGTGCAGCTGCACCGTCACCTGGTCGCCGAGCGTGAGGTCCTCGGCTCGCCGGACCGCGTCCTTCACCGGCACGAGGTAGAGCTCACCCTTCGGGAACAGCGACGTCTTGAAATCGGTCCGGCCGATGCGGGCCTTCACCGGGATCGCTCCCCAGCCGTAGGTGACGAGGGACGACACTGCCTCGATCGCCGCACTCTCCTCGTCAGGCACGGTGACGAAGTGGAACGGTGACGGGCCCCGCCAGTGGATGATCTCCCCTTCGAACTCCAGATCCACCTCGGGCAGCCTATGAACGGCCGTGCCCGGCGCTTCGCTCGCCGCCGCCCACCGACGCTTCGCGGGCCGGCACGCGGCACCGATGCGGCTGTCCGGCTTCGATCATCGCGCCGCACCGGTCACACACCTCGTCCAACCAGCACGCGGGATCTCCGCCAACGTCGGCCATCGACGCACACGGTACTGGCGCCTGCTGCGCCTGTTTCGGGGGGCACGATGCGGCAAGACTCGATCCGTGCGTGCGCTCCGCAGCGAGCCCGTCGCCGCTCGAGTTCCACCGTCGCGCTGGCGCCGGCTGGCCACGATCGACCGGCGCCTGATCATCCTGCTGTTGTGCGCGCCCTTGCTCGGGCTGATCGGCGTCCTTGCCGCCGACCTGGTGCCGAACGACCCGATCGCCGACAACCTGCTCGATGCACGCGACGCCGAGCAGATCGGTCCGTCCGATGAGAACGTGACCCCGCTCGGCACGTCGGCGGCCCGCTACACCGAGTGCACCGCCTTGTCGCTCGGCATCGGCTCCCGACCTGGCGACAACGTCTTGACCAACACCATGCGCAGCCCGGCGTACACCGGGTGCACGCGACTCGACGCCGCCCTCGACGAGTACGCCGAGACTGGCACGCTGCGCGCCGGGTTCCCGTACCTGCGCTACTGGCACGGGTACGCCGTGATCACCCGTCCGGCACTGGCGCTGTTCGGCGTGACCGGCACCCGCTGGATCGCTTTCGCCATCTCGCTCGTGGCCGTGTTCGGGATGTGCGCTGCGGTCAAGCGATCGTTCGGCGTCGTCGCCACGCTGCTCCTCGTCGGTCCTGCCCTGCTGACCAGCGACATGGTGGTCTCCGGGCTCTCGGCATCCACGGCGATCGGTAGCGCGTGTGCGTGGATCGGCGGATGGATGGCGATGCTGGCGGTCACCGTCCGACCCAGCTGGACGACCGCCGCGCTCGTCGCCGCAGTCGCCGGCGCGATCAGCGCCTACCTCGACCTGATGACGACGATGCCGGGTGCGTTGGCGTTGACCTCGGTCGGGGCGACGCTCGGTGCCTGCGTGGCCGGTCGCCCATCACTGCGGACCTGGCGGATCGCCGCCGCCGCCGTGGTCGGTTGGATCGTGGGGCTGGCATGGATGTGGGGCTGGAAGTGGGTGATCGCGGCGGCCGTGCTCGGCATCGACACCGTTGACGACTCGGTCCGCTCCCAGATCGAGTTCCGACTCTCGAGCGGCACCAGCGGCGTGTCCGACTCCCGGTTCGGTGGCCTCAGCGCCAACGTCGAGATGTGGTGGGACCGCCCCCTGACGCCGTGGGTCGTGGTCGCCATCGCAGCTGCCCTCGGTGTGCTGGCGCTCGTCGCGTTGGCGAAGCGGAGGCCACTGGACGGCCGGTGGGGACTCGTCCTCTGTGCACTGATCGCGCTCGCACCCGCGGTCGCGTGGTACGTGGCGCTGAACAACCACAGCCAGATCCACCCCCTGCTCGTGTACCGGTCGCTCCCGATCGCCTTCGGGGGTGCGATCGCGCTCCTGTACCTGGCGGTGCGCGAGCCGAATGGTGGTGCCGATCAGTCCACGCTGACGTCCGACAGCCCGAGCCAGCCGGCCAGCGCGTGAAGTTCGTTGTCGACGGCTGACCGCATCGCTCGCGTGAACTTCACGTCCTCGTGGACGGCGTGGACTCGCAAGACTGACGCGGAGCGGTCTGCCGCAGCGTCGACCTTGCCGACGAGCAGGTCGTTGTGGAGCACCGGGAGCGCGAAGTAGCCCCAGCGTCGCTTGGCCTTCGGCTTGTACATCTCGAGCACGTACTCGAAGTCGAAGAGCTCGGTCGCGCGGGCCCGGTTGTGGATGAGCCGGTCGAACGGTGACAGCAGCGCCGTGCGGCCGGCGAAGCCCTTGGCGGTCGCTTCCGGATCGAGCCGCCATTCGCCCGACGTTCCGTCGATCTCGGCAGGCACGCCCGCTGCGCCGACGATCCGCGGTCGGGCCACACCGAGTGAGCGCAGCCGCTTCTCGTCGCGGACGCGTCGAGCTTCGTCCTCGGGGACGACCGGGGTCTTCGCCGGGTAGACGCGCTCGGCCAGGTCCCACACGCGATGCCGACCGCGCCTCCCTGCGACCGCGACCTCGCCGCGTGACGTGAGGAACTCGAGCATCTGGGTGACGTTGCGGTCGTTCGTCCAGCCGGACGAGGCCCACGGGACCGCCGACGTGTCCGGGATCTCGCGAGAGAGCAGCGGACCCGACGCGGCGAGCTGATCGAGAACCTGCTGGCGGAACGCGTCGTTGGCGGCAAGCCATTCGGCGGCGCGGCGCCCCCAGTTGGCTGGCCACGTCGCCATCTCGGCGAGGTACAGCCCGAGGTCCGCCATCGGGCGCACCATGACGAGGATCGGCTCGGCGGCCGAGTCCTGGCCGCGGTGCTCGAACAGCGTGCGATCGTGCTCGAGGGCCCGCTGCAGCTGGGCCGGGTCGTAGGCGTCACCGAGGCGGCTCCACGCAACGAGGTCGGCCGCAGGCGCGACCACGGCGGTGGGGTCGAGCTGCAGGAACGTCAGGTGCTCGACGAGACTGATCAGGTCCTTCGGTCGCCGCGCGTCGAGCAACTGCGCCTTGACGGCGATCCGGCGTGCGTCACCTCGGCTGAGCCGCTGCACCGTGCTCGGCATAACGAGCCGAGATGCTAGAGAGCCCGTTCAATGACGAGTCAAGCGACCACCATCCTCCTGATCCCCGGCTTCTGGCTCGACGCCTCATCGTGGGACGAGGTCCTGCCCGTCCTGCAGGCCGCCGGTCATGAGGCGCGCGCGTTGACGTTGCCGGGGCTCGAGTCGGCCGCTGCCGATCGCCGTGGCATCGGCCTGCGTGACCACGTGAACGCAGTGGTGGGCGCCATCGATGAGGCGGCAGGTCCAGTCGTGCTGGTCGGACACTCCGGCGGCGGCGCGATCGCGCACGCCGCCGCCGACGCGAGACCTGACCGTGTGGCACGAGTGGTGTACGTCGATGCCGGACCGCTCGGCGCGGGGAACGCGATCAACGACGGGCTTCCCGTCGTCGACGGCGAGATCCCGCTGCCCGACTGGTCGATGTTCGATGAAGCGGACCTGCGCGACCTCGACGATGACCTCCGGGCGAGGTTCCGAGCCCGGGCCGTTCCCGAACCCACGGCCGTCGCCTACGACGCTCAAGTGCTCAACGACGAGCGGCGTTACGACGTACCGGCGACGATCATCGTGTGCGAGTTCCCGAGCGAGCAGCTACGTCAGTGGATCGCCGAAGGGAATCCCTACGTCGCCGAGCTCGCTGCGATGCGCAACGTCGAGTACGTCGACCTACCAACGGGCCACTGGCCGCAGTTCACGAAGCCGACGGAGCTGGGGCAGGCGATCGTGGCGGCAAGCTCCTCGAACCGTCCGTAGCAACCGGCTCACAACGACCGATCTCTACGGACAGTTCGGCTGCTCAGCGTCCCTTTCGCAGCGAACGGGCCGAGGCGGTGCGGTTGGCCTTGTCGATCGCCTCGACGAGCTCCGCCTTGGTCATCCTCGAACGTCCAGTGATGTCGAGTCGCTTCGCAACGTCCATGAGGTGGGCCTTGCTGGCATAGGCGTCGACGCCGCCGGCCGTCGGAGCAGGACGACCCTCGCGGGCTGCCGGGCCACGACGCGCCGCCTGGGCGTCGCTCGGCCCCTTCTCGCGCTTGGCCTCCCAGTGGTCGCCGACCTTCTCGAACGAGTGCTTGAGCGAGTCGAAGGCGATCCGATGCGCGGCCTCCCCGTCGCCGTGCGTCTTCTCCGCCGACTCGAGCGTGTGGATGTAGGTCGCCTGTGCCTTCGCGGGCGACCGGGCCAACGTCGCCGGCAGCCGGTCGCGTTGCTGCTTGGAGAGCACCATGGCCTGCTCCTACCCAGCCGATCCGGACGTCAATAGCCGGGGAAGGCCCGTCGCAACTCGTCCATCGTCATCCCGGCGGTCGGCTCGACGTCGGCTGACGGTGAGCCAGGCTTGAGACGACCGGCGAACAGTCGCAACAGCGCTTCGGCTTGGATCGCCAACTCGCCGTCGCTTCGGCCATCGAGCTCGCCGGACCGCAGCTCAGCACCCTCGCCGAGCACCAGCTCGTAGGTACGAACCGGCGCCGTCGTCTTGATCAGCAACGTCTTCTCCTCGGCCGGCCTGGTCTCGCGTGGAATGAACTGACTCGCCATACCGACGATGCTCCGCTGCAGATCGATGAGCAGCTCGGTGGCGTCCGGTTGGAGTCGTGCGGTGCGGTCGAACGCACCGGCGACGTCCCACGAGTGGAGGGCGTGCTCCCCGAGGCGGAACGAGGCACAGATCCGAACTGTCCGTAGCAACCGGTACGGACGGATCGATCGCTACGGACAGTTCGGTCAATCAGCGGCCAGCGACGGGGGTCCTTCTCCATGCTCATCTCCTGTCAGTGGGCGGCCACGGTGATGGCGGTGTGTTCGGCGATCGCCAGCTCCTCGTCGGTCGGGACGACCAGCACCGAGATCGGGCTGTCGGCACGCGACACCACGAGCTCGTTGGCGTCGTTGCGCCGGTGATCAAGCATGAAGCCGAACGGCTCGAGGCCGTCGCAGACCCCACGGCGTACCGGCGCGCTGTGTTCACCGATGCCGCCGGTGAAGACCAGCGCGTCGCAGCGGCCGAGCACGGCGAGGTAGGCCCCGACGTACTTCTTCACGCGGTAGCAGAACACGGCCAGCGCCAAGGCCGCTGGGGCATCACCCGAGTCGGCTCGGGTGGTCACCTCCCGCATGTCGGAGACACCGGTCAGCCCCTTCAAGCCGCTGGCCGTGTTGAGCTCCGCGGCGACGTCCTCGAAGGGTCGACCGGTCGCGGCCGCGACGTGCGTGATCACCGTTGGGTCGATGTCGCCGGAGCGCGACCCCATCACGAGCCCCTCCAACGGCGACAGTCCCATCGACGTGTCGACACTGCGCCCGCCGGCGATCGCCGAGATCGACGCGCCGTTGCCGAGATGGGCGACGATCAGATGGAGCACCGCCGGGTCGCGCCCGAGCAGCTTCGCTGTCCGGCCCGACACGAACTCGTGCGAGCTGCCGTGGAAGCCGTATCGGCGGACGCCGTGCGCCTCGTACCAGGCCATCGGGACGGCGTACAGGTAGGCGTGTGGGGGCAGGGTCCGATGGAACGCCGTGTCGAACACGGCCACCTGCGGCACGCCTGGCCAGACCCGGCGGGCCACCTCGATGCCCCTGATGTTGGCCGGGTTGTGGAGCGGGGCGAGCGGCACCAGCGCCCGCAGCGCATCGAGCACGGCGTCGTCGACGACGGTCGGCGCGGTGAACCGCTCGCCCCCGTGCACGACGCGGTGGCCGACGGCGTCGAGCACGACGTCACCGAGCTCGGTCACGACATCCTGCAGTGCCGCCTCGTGGTCGGTGACCTCCTCGGCCACTCCGCCAGCCAGCCGCTCGCCAGTGGCCGACTCGATCAGCTGGTACTTGATCGATGAGCTGCCGGTGTTGAGAACGAGCACCCGCATCAGACAGCGTCACCGGCTGCCTGGATCGCCGTAATGGCCACCGTGTTGACGATGTCGGTCACGGTCGCACCGCGCGAGAGGTCGTTGACCGGCCGCCGCAGCCCCTGCAAGACCGGACCGACGGCGACGGCTCCGGCCGAGCGTTGCACGGCCTTGTAGGTGTTGTTGCCGGTGTTGAGGTCCGGGAAGATGAACACGGTCGCCTGTCCGGCGACCTCGCTGTCGGGCAGCTTCGTGCGCGCCACGCTGGCGTCGACCGCAGCGTCGTACTGGATCGGTCCTTCGACCATCAGGTCCGGCCGCAGCGCACGCACGCGTTCGGTCGCCGCGCGCGACCTTGTCGACGTCGGCGCCGGCCCCCGATTCCCCGGTCGAGTAGCTGAGCATGGCCACGCGGGGGACGATGCCGAACAGCTGGGCGGTCGCCGCCGACGAGATCGCGATGTCGGCCAGCTGGGCGGCATTGGGGTCGGGGTTGATCGCGCAGTCGCCGTAGACCAGCACGCGATCGGCGAGCAGCATCAGGAACACGCTGGAGACGATCGAGGTGCCGGGGCTCGTGCGAATGATCTCCAACGCCGGGCGGATCGTGTGCGCCGTGGTGTGCGCGGCGCCCGACACCATCCCGTCCACGATGCCCTGCTGGACCATCATCGTGCCGAAGAAGCTCTCGTCGGCCAGCGCGTCGTGGGCCTGATCGGTCGTCACGCCCTTGTGCGCCCGCAGCTGTCGATACGCCTCGGCGAACTCCTCGCGCCACGGAGAAGCCGCAGGATCGACGATCGACACCTCGTCGAGATCCAGGCCGAGCTCCGAGATCCGCTGGCGCACCGAGCCCTCGGGACCGAGCAGCGTCAGATCGCAGACCTTCCGCCGGACGAGACGATCGGCGGCCTCGAGGATGCGCTCGTCCGTGCCCTCGGGGAGCACGATGCGGGCAGCTGCCACCTTGGCTCGCTCGATCAGCTCGTACTGGAACATCAGCGGCGTGACGACGGTCGAACGAGCGACCGAGAGGCGCTGATCGAGTTGCCCCAGGTCGACATGCGACTCGAAGAGTCCGAGGGCGGCCTCGATCTTGCGCTCGTTGGCCGGCGTGATCGCCCCCTCGACGGCGGCCGCCGCATTCGCCGTGTCGAAGGTATCCGCGTCGACGGCCAGCAGTGGCAGTGGCTTGCTGCCGTCGCCGAGCCCGCCGATGAGGTCGGCAACTCGCTGGTCGGGACGGAGGCCACCAGAGAGGACGATGCCCGCCACGCTTGGCACGGCTCCCGAATGCCGGGTCAGGGCCGCCGCGACCAACACATCCGGACGGTCGCCTGGGGCGATGAAGACGGTGCCCTCCTCGACGTGATCGAGGAGGTTGGGCACCGACATCGCGGCCACCTTGACGTGGCGCACCTCCCGGTTGAGATCGTCACCGTCGCCGGCCAGCAGCTCGGCGTCGAGGGCCTGACCCAATTCGGCGAGCGTGGGGTAGTGGAGGCCGTCGTCCTCGGGCAGCGCCCACACCGGCGGCGAACCGGCGGGGCGGTCGGCGAACGCCGCGTTGACGGCCTTCAGGTAGTCGGGGAACACCCGGTTGACGATCAGCGCGAGGACGGCGTCGCCTTGCCCGTCGAGCGATTCCTCGCTGACGCGCACGTTCTCCACGATGTGCTCGACCTCATGGTCGTACCCGTTGATCACCGCCAGGACGGGCGCCCCGAGGTGGCGGGCGACACGGGCGTTGAAGTCGAACTCGAGTGGCGATGACGGCCCCGTGAAGTCGGTGCCCTCGATGACGACGACGTCACAGCGAGCCTCCAGCGCCTTGAACTCGGCGATTGCCTGCGCGATGCCGGCGTCGGCGATCTCGCGGGTGCCGCTGACGAGGCTGCGGAGCTCGTCCGCCGTGAAGGCGTGAGCGACCTGGTCGTCGTCCAGTTGGTACCGGACACGGATGAGCTCGGTGTCGTTGTCCGGCACGCTCTGGACGATCGGTCGGAAGAAGCCGAGGCGGCTGACCCGCCGCGAGAGGTGCTCGACGACGCCGAGGGCGACGATCGACTTGCCGCTGGCCGGGCCCATCGCCGTCAGATAGACCGAGCGCGACACGGCCAGCGAGCGTAGAACTCGTCACGAAGCGGCGGGTACCTGCTGGGTGATGCAGTGGATGCCGCCGCCGCCGTACGGCGAGGATCGGCACCGACGTCGAGCGCCGACCGTCTCGCGCCCGGGGTACTGGTCGGCGATGATCGCCACCATGTCGGCATCGGCGGGGTGGCCGCACACCGGCACGACGACGAACCCGTTGCCGACGTAGTAGTTGAGGTACGGCACGCACGACGCGCTCGCCGCCGACCTCGACGAACGGCAGCACCGGGATCTCGACGACCGTCGAGCGGCTCGACCGCGCGGCGTCGAGCGGCGCCGGCGGCCCAGCGGACGTTGACGTTGCAGCCGCAGCCAGTCGTCCTCGGCCTCGTCGTCGCAGCCCTGCAGCACGAGGACGCCCGGTCGGGCGAAGGCGGCGACGTTGTCGACGTGGCCGTCGGTGTCGTCGTCGAGGGCCAGCCCGTAGGGCAGCCACACGACGACGCTCGACGCCGAGCTCGTCGCGCAGGCGCTGCCTCGATCTCGCGCTTGGTCAGCGTCCGGGTTGCGGTTCGGGTGCATCAGGCACTGCGTCGTGGTGACGAGCGTGCCCTCGCCGTCGACGGTGATCGAGCCGCCCTCGAGCACCATCGGCGACGGAGCGCACCTCGTGACCGGCGTGCTCGGCCCACGCGCCGGGCCAGCGCCGCGTCGCGCGTCCCAGGGCAGGAACTTCTCGCCCCAGGCGTTGAAGATCCAGTCGACGGCGACACGCCGCGCGCCGTCGTCCGTCGACGACGTAGATCGGGCCGGTGTCGCGGAACCACGAGTCGTCGATCGGCGAGCTCGACGACCTCGACCGCGCCGCCGCACATCTCGGCGGCCCGCGGCGCCACCGTCGGCGGTCGGCGATCATCGTCACCGGCTCGAAGCCGGCGATCGTGCGCCGCCACCTCGGCGTGGGCCGCGCTCGGCCTCGGCGAGCAGCGTCGCCGTAGAGCTCGCGCCGCGTCGGCCAGCACATCACCGTCCGCTCGTGCGGCGCCGACTCCGCCGGCATGCGCGCATGCCACGGCGATGGCATGAGTGCATCGGCGCCATCGCTCATCGCGTGCGGTGGTGACGCCGTCGAGCGTCAGCAGCGGGCCGTACAGGTCGGGGCGGCGGTCGCGGAACAGGCCCCACGAGTGGCGCATCGCGGCGCAGCGCGTCGAGGTCGAACGTGGCCGTGAGCACCGCCTCGCCGTCGCGGCCGGCCTCGGCGACCTTCGCGCCGGTGGCGTCGGCGATGAACGACGACCCGTAGAACGTGATCTCCGTCGTCGTCGCCCACCTCGTGGCCGATCCGGTTGGCGGCGACGAGCGGCATCAGGTTGGCGCCGGCGTGGCCCTGCATCACCCGCTGCCAGTGCCCGCTCGAGTCCCACGTCGGGTCGGGCGGCTCGCTGCCGATCGCCGTCGGGTAGCAGCAGCACCTCGGCGCCGAGCAGCGCCATGCAGCGGGCCGACTCGGGGAACCACTGGTCCCAGCAGATGCCGACGCCGACCGTGCCGTACCGGCGTGTCCCACACCCGGAAGCCGGTGTCGCCCGGGTTGAAGTAGTACTTCTCGGTGTAGCCCGGGCCGTCGGGGATGTGGCTCTTGCGGTAGGTGCCGAGCACCGAGCCGTCGGCGTCGACGATCGACGACCGTGTTGAACGTCGCCTGGCCGGCCCGCTCGTAGATGCTGAGCGGCAGCACGACGCCGAGCTCGGCGGCGACGGCGCGGAAGTGCTCGACCGTCGGGTGGCCGTCGACCGGCGCGGGCTCGGTCGAAGTGCTCGGGCAGCATGTCCTTGCAGAAGTACGGCCCCTCGAACAGCTCGGGGATCAGGATCGACCTGCGCGCCCTCGGCGGCGGCGTCGCGGACCAGCCGCTCGGCCGTCGCGACGTTGGCGTCGAGGTCGTCGGCCATCGCCATCTGGATCGCAGCGGCGGTCAGTTCCACGGTCGAACTCTACGATCGGCTAGTGGGGCAGGAGCTCGGCCTTCAGGTCGCGCTTCATGATCTTGCCGTTCGGGTTGCGGGGGAGCGGTTCCTCCTTGAACCAGATCCGCACCGGCACCTTGAAGGCGGCGATCCGGGCGCCGACGAACGCACGCAGCTCGTCCTCGGTCGCCGCTCGTGCCCGGTGCCAGGTGGACGACCGCGCCGACCTCCTCGCCGAGCACGTGGTGGGGGATGCCGATCACCGCGGCGTCGGTCACGGCCGGGTGCTCGAACAGGGCGGCTTCGACCTCGACGCAGTAGACGTTCTCGCCACCGCGGATGATCATGTCCTTGGCGCGGTCGACGATGAAGACGAAGCCCTCGTCGTCGACGCGGGCGACGTCGCCTGAGTGCAACCAGCCGTCGGTGAACGCAGCAGCCGTCGCCTCCGGCTTGTTCCAGTAGCCCTTGACGACGTTCGGCCCCTTGATCCACAGCTCGCCGACCTCGCCCGTCGGCAGCACGCCGTCCGTCGGGGTCGACGACCTGCACGTCGCACACCGGGACCGGCACGCCGACGCTGTCGGGCTTGCGCTGGTAGTCGACGTCCGGAGTTCATCGTCGTCACCGACGACGTCTCGGTCAGCCCGTAGCCGTTGCGACGGCGTCCGGCCGGGGAACATGGCCTCGAGACGGCGGACCAGCTCGGGCGCCGCGGGCGCGCCGCCGTAGCCGATCGACTTCACCGACGACAGGTCGTAGCGCTCGAAGTCCGGGTGCTCGAGCACCTGCCACACCATGGCCGGCACGCCGCCGAAGATCGTGACCCGCTCGCGCTCGATCAGCTCCAGCGCCCGCTCGGCGTCCCACTTGTGCATGATCACGATCTCCCCGCCGACGGCGAGGTTGGCAACGAGGACCGAGTGGCAGCCGGTGGCGTGGAAGAACGGCACCGACAGCAGGTAGACGTTCCGCTCGCCGGGCGCCGAGCGAGGACGACCCGGCCGTCGGTCGAACGCATCGCTCCGCGGGCCGCGCAGTAGCCGAGGCTGATGAGGTTCGTGCAGATGTTGCGGTGGGTGCCCAGCGCGCCCTTGGGCTGTCCCGTCGTGCCCGACGTGTAGAAGATCGTGGCGTCGTCCTCGGGTCCGAGGACGACATCGGGCAGCGGGGTGTCGGACTCGACGGTCGCCGATGACGTCCTCGAACGCGATCGTGCCGGGGATCGTGTCGCCGCCGGCGCGGGCGACGATCACCGCCTCCAGGTCCGGGAGCTCGGCGCGGTGCTCACCGATGCGCTCGGCCCGCTCGAGGTCGGCGATCGCCACCTTGCTGCCCGAGTCGGCGAGGCCGTACGCCAGCTCCGGACCCGTCCACCACGCGTTGAGTGGCACGACCACAGCGCCGGCTGCGGCAGCGCCCCAGAACGCGATGCTCCACTCCGGGAAGTTGCGCATGGCGATCGCCACCCGGTCGCCCGGTCGGACACCGTGGTCCTCGATGAGGCGTCGGGCGAACGTTGCGGAGGCCGCGGCGTGAGCCAGGAACGTGACGCGATCGAACGGACCGGGGACGGCGCCTGGCGCCTCGGCGTCGTAGACGAGGAACTCGGCCTCGCCGTGGACCCGGCTGAGGTCGAGCAGCTCGCGCAGTGTCGGCGGCGCGTTCTTCCATGCTCGCAAGGCCACGCCGTCGACGACGACGTCCTCCATTTCGAACATCGCACCAGGTGCGGTCAGGGCGGCAGTGACTTCGGCCAGGCTGGGAAGCTCGTCAGCGCTCACCCATCCGAGTGTTCCACGTCGACGGCCGTAACCGACTGCGCACGGTCTGGAAACACTGAGGAAACGCTTCTTCCGTACGTTCCGCGCCGGATCGCACACCCTGGCGATCCGGAAAGGGTTCCAGATGGACAGCGGAAGTCTCGCCTGGGTGCTGACCGCGGCGGCGCTCGTGCTCTTCATGACGCCGGGATTGGCCTTCTTCTACGGCGGGATGGATCGGCGCCGCAACGTGCTGAACATGCTGATGATGAACTTCTACTGCCTGCTCATCATCCCGATCCTGTGGATGGTCGCCGGGTACTCGCTGGCGCAGGTCCCGTTCGAGAACGACTTCATCGGCACGTTCGACGCCGCCTTCCTGCGGGACATCACCGAGGTCGGCGACGGAGGAACACTCGCCATCGTCGCGTACCTCGGCATGTTCGCCGTGATCACGCCTGCGCTGATCTCGGGCGCCGTCGCCGACCGGATGAAGTTCTCGGCCTGGGCACTGTTCGTCCCGCTGTGGCTGTTCCTCGTGTACGTGCCGATCTTCAAGTGGGTGTTCGGTGGCTGGCTCGGGCAGCGTGGCTCGCTCGACTTCGCCGGCGGCACGGCCATCCACGTCAACGCCGGCATCGCCTCGCTGGCCGCCGTGCTCGTGCTCGGCAAGCGTCGGGGCTGGCCGCACGAGAACGAACCTCCGCACTCGATGCCGCTGGTGATGATCGGTGCCGGCATCTTGTGGTTCGGATGGTTCGGCTTCAACGCCGGCTCGGCATTGGGTGCCAACGGACAGGCGGCCCAGGCGTTCATGAACACGTTCCTCGCTGCTGCCGCGGCCGGCTTGGTCTGGATCCTCGTCGAATGGCTGCGTGACGGCCACGCGACCAACCTCGGCGCGGCCTCCGGCATCGTCGCCGGGCTCGTGGCGATCACGCCGGCCGCCGGCTACGTGTCAGGCATCGCACCGCTCGTGATCGGCGCCCTGGCCGGCGCGATCTGCTGCTACGCCGTGCGGCTGAAGACGAAGGCCGGCTACGACGACGCACTCGACGTCGTCGGCGTGCACTTCGTGGGCGGACTCATCGGGTCGCTGCTGATCGGGTTCTTCGCCAACCCGGACTTCTTCATCAAGCCCGACGGTGAGACGTTCTTCTCCGGCGAAGGCCTGTTCTACGGTGGTGGGCTGAGCCTGCTCGGCGAGCAGCTCCTCGCCAACGGCGTCGCCATCGTGTGGTCATTCGTGCTGACGTTCCTCATCGTGAAGGCGCTGCAAGTCACCATCGGAATCCGTGTGGGCGAGGAGGAAGAGGTCACCGGCCTCGACCTCGCCGAGCACGGCGAGACCGCCTACCACGGTGCGGCCTGAGCGAGGAGTCGACATGAAGCTGATCACCGCCATCATCAAGCCGTTCAAGCTCGACGACGTGAAGGCCACGCTGAAGGCTGCGGGCGTCGTCGGGCTCACCGTCACCGAGGTCCGAGGGTTCGGCCGCCAGGGCGGGCACACGGAGACGTATCGAGGCACCGAGTACCAGATCGACTTCGTGCCGAAGGTCAAGCTGGAGATCATCGTCGAGGACGGCGTGGTCGACGCGGTCGTCGACGCCATTGTCGAGACGGCCCGCACCGAGAAGATCGGCGACGGCAAGATCTGGGTCACGTCGCTCGAGGACCTCGTGCGGATCAGGACGGGAGAGCGAGGCCCCGACGCCGTGTAGTAGGAGGAGACCGGTACGGTCCGGCGGTGGGCCGCATGGGTTGGTTGATCGGCGCCGTACTGCTTGCGGCGTGCTCGGCCGACGGCAACACGACGCCGAGCACGTCACTTGACACGACGACGTTTCCACCGACGACGTTGCCACCGGCGTCGTCGTCAGCGCCGACGCCCTCGACGACTTCGACCCGATCGGCCACTACGACTTCGACGACGACAACAGTGGCGCCGATCGCCGTCTCGACCACTTCGCCACACGTCGCCGATCTCGTCTCCGACGCCCTGCAGGTCGTCGAGTTCGGCCGCTCCGTCGAGGGCCGACCGCTCGTCGCTGTCGAGCGTGGTACGCCAGGCGGCGTCGTGGTGCTCGTCGTCGGGGTCATCCACGGCGACGAGGACGCCGGGGTGGCGATCCTCGACCGGCTGGCGACCGCACCGGTGCCCGAGGGCGTCGACCTCTGGCTCGTCGAGT
Source organism: uncultured Acidimicrobiia bacterium (assembly GCA_963774125.1). Classification (GTDB taxonomy): domain Bacteria; phylum Actinomycetota; class Acidimicrobiia; order Acidimicrobiales; family Ilumatobacteraceae; genus JALZMG01. The sequence continues at coordinate 552,627 of CAVZDR010000003.1, read as the reverse complement.
CGATGAACCCCGACGGCCAAGCTGCGAGACGGCGCACGAACGCCAACCTCGTCGATCTCAACCGCAACTTCCCGTTCGGGTGGGCTCCGTTGGAGGAACCGGGCGGATCGCAGTACGGCGGCACCGGCCCGGCGAGCGAGCCCGAGACGCAGGCGATGGTCGGCCTCATCTCACTGCTGCAGCCAGACCTCGGCATCTGGTACCACCAGGACCTGTTCCGCATCGCTCCCGGCCAGGGCCGCGACGGCGAGCTGCGGGCGCGCTACGCCGAGCTGACCGGGCTGCCGGTGCTCGACATCAGCGGCGGGACCTACACCGGCGTCGCCGCAACGTGGCAGCGGCGCACGATCGAGGAGGGGATCGCCTTCATCGTCGAGCTCGGGGCGTCGCTCACGGAGGACGAGGCGGCTGTCCACGCCGATGCCGTGCGCTCGCTGGCCCGGGACGTCGCCAGCGGCGAGTGACTGCGGCTCACCCCTCCCGCGACGCGTTCGCCGAGATCTGCTGGTGGTGGCGGATCACTTCATCGACGATGAAGCGCAGGAACTTCTCGCTGAAGGCCGGATCCAGTCCCGACTCCTCGGCGAGTGCGCGCAGCCGGCGGATCTGCTGCTCCTCGCGCTCGGGATCCGACGGCGGCAGGCCGACCTCCGCCTTGTAGCGCCCGACCGCCTGGGTGATCTTGAAGCGCTCGGCCAGCAGGTGGACAAGGGCGGCGTCGATGTTGTCGATGCTGGCCCGGTACTCGGCCAGCCGGGGATCTGTCACAGCACCGAGCTGCCGTACATCTCGCCGAGCGGATCGGCGATCAGTTCGAGGCGCTCGCCGTCGGGTCCCCGGAAGTACATCGACACACCGCTCTCGTCGTGGTGCTCGATGCCCGCCTCGTCCAGGCGTCGCCGCAGCTGCTCCCATTGCGCCGGCTCGACGCTGATCGCCAGGTGGTGGTGCCCGCCGAGCACCTCCTGGTACGGCCCGACGTCCAGACCCGGGAAGTCGAAGAACGCCAGCGCATTGCCGTTGCCGATGTCGAAGAAGAAGTGCGTCGAACCCGGGTAGTCGCGGTTCTCGAAGAGCTCCGTCAGGGGGAAGCCGAGCAGCCCTTGGTAGAAGTCGATCGTCCTCACGACGTCAGAGGAGATGAGGGCGGTGTGGTGGACACCTCGGGCGGTCGTCGGCTCCCTCCGCTCGTGGGGCACGATGTAGCGCTCTCGCAGCTCTGCCCACTCATCCGTGCGATCCACCGTGCTCATGGCGTCACATCGTACGAGGCCGCCGGAGCGAGTGATCCGTCCAGGGCAGCATCGACGGCGTCGAGGTCCGACCTGCGCTCGGCCACCATGCGGCTCACGTACGAGATCGTGACCTCGTCGCGCTCGATCGCACCGCCGTCCGTCTCCGGAGGGAGCTCGATGGTGTCGCCCCATTCGAGACGGACGGCGAATGCGCCGTCCCGGCCCTGGATGGGATCGAGGCGGGCTTTGCTGACCGCCCGTGGCGGCAGCAGCCCGATCGACGCATGACGCCAGCCGCGCAGCTGGTCGATGGGCAGGTTGGGCACGTTGACGTTGACGACGACCGGGTCTGCCGGAACGGACGAGAGCACCGAGCCGACGACGATGCTCCCCACGTACGCCGCCGTGTCCCAGTGCTGATCGGCGATCATCTCGTCCCAACCCTGGCCTTCGATGCCGAAGCCCTCCACGGCCTGGCTGACGGCGACGCTGCTGACGTTGCCGTTGCGGGCGGTGAGGGCGGCGCCGACCGTTCCCGAGTGGTAGACGGCCCGGCCGACGTTGGCGCCGGGGTTGATGCCGGAGACGACGAGGTCGATCGGACCGAAGGCACCGAGGCGGGCGAACATGACGCAGAGCCCCGGCGCGCCGTTCACCGCCCAGGCCTCGTCGATGCCATCGACCCCGACGCGGCATACCTCCGGTTGCATGAGGTGGAGCGGTCCGAGCGCGGCTCCGGCACCGGAGTACTCCTTGTCGGGCGCGGCGATCACGACGTCGCCGTGCTCGCGCATCGCCAGGGCCAGACGGTGTAGCCCAATGGAGTCAACACCGTCATCGTTCGTCAAAAGCAGCCGGGGCATGGAGCGACGCTACGGCACGCGTTCTGTCCGTACGAATCGCCTCACAACAGGCGATCACGACGTACAGAAGCGCTCAGCGCGTGGTGCCGACGGGCTCGGAGGACCGGACGTAGCCGAGGACGGGCGTGGCCAGCACGCGTGCCCGGGCGCCTTGCGGCACGGCGGTGCGCTCGTTGGAGAGCCATGCGCTGACGCGGTCGGAGCGGCCGTCGTCGATGGCGATGAACAGCGCGAACCGGTCCCGCCGGGCGAGGGGTCGAAGGATCCGCGGGAAGGGCACGACGCGCTGCGGCCGACGGGCGCGGACGACCACGCCCTGGCGCTCGATCGTCGAGAAGAGGTCGAACGACCCGGCGATGACGAGCCACCCCATCCACAGCAACGGCAGGATGATGATGCCCGCCAGCACGAGGGCCACTGTCTCGATCAGGTCGGCCTGGTCCGGGAACTCCTCGAACACGGACAGCAGCGCGTCCCCGCGGGCGACATCGAGCAGGAAGCGCTGCAGCGCGATCAACCCGGCGCCGACGAGCAGCCCGACCACCAGCATCGCCGCCGGATGCCGGCCGTATCCGGGCCGGAACGGGTACCGCACGCGCACGACGTGCCATTCACCCGTGGCGTTGCTCCACGCCAGCCGATCGTCCTCTGGCACGACCGGCAGCTCGTCGGCGGCCCGCTCAGCCAGGCCGAGGGCAGATGCGTAGGCGAGCGCCCGGCTGGCGCTGTTGGCAGCCGTCGCCGAGGCCCCCTCGAACCCCCGTGGTTCCATCCACGCCCGCACCGAGAGCCAGTGGGCAGCCCGTTCGAGGCCGAGCTCGGTCGGTCGCTGGGCTCGCGACCTGATCCGCTTCACCAGCCTGCGGATGACGAGCAGGATGGCGATGAGGACGGCAAGGGCGACGCCACGCGACTGCAGGGAGTCGACGACGGCCGTCTCCGGACCCGTCCGGACGGAGCGCCACCACATGAACGCCGACAGCGCGCACGTGACGACCGGAGGTCCGAGGGCGAGCACGTCCCAGCGGCGCTTGGAGAGACCCTGGCGGCGGGAGTCAGCGACGACGGCCTTCGTGAACCGCCGCCACCACTTGCGCGGGGAGACGCAGCCCGGCGATCTCGATGCCTGCGCCGGAAACGCCGGTCAGCAGGCCGGCCGTCTGCCGATGAACGTGGTTGAGGACCTGCTGCTCGTAGGGCGCGAGCACGTCGCCGGCACGGCCGCGCCGGTCGGTGAGCAGTACCACCTCGTGCTCGGCCTGCTCGATGCGCAGCCAGCCACGGGCGACGAGGTCGAGCAGGGTTGCGTTGGCCGCCGGCGGCGTGACGACGAACCCGTTCGTGAGCAGGCTGGCAACGGCCGGGGACTCGCTGCCGAGCTCGTTGGACGTGGTCGCTGCGGTCAGCCGGGGCGGTCGAGTGGCGACGCCCGCTCGAAGCAGCAGCAGGCCGGTCAGCACGAGCAGGATGATCGACCACCACAACGACGCGCCGTCGGGTGCGGTGAAGAAGGCCGTCATTGCTCCCCCCGCCCACCGGACACGAGGTCCATCATGGCATCTAAGGGGGCGGCGGACGTGTCCACTGGGGTTGCGGCGGCGGGCGCGGGATCCCTGCCTCGTCGAAGGCGCGCTTGACGGCCTGGAGCAGGGCCCGCTGCAGCTCGAACTGGGCGCCAGGGGTGGTCTTGACGGTCAGGCGCAGGAGCACCCCATCCGACGCTGCCGATTCGACGCCGAGGAGGACGGGCGCCTCGAGCACGTGGCCGGCGTGGTCCTGCTGCTCGACGACCGCGCTTGGCCGTCTCCTCGAGGATGCGGCCGGCGCGCTCCACGTCGGCCTCGTAGCCCACCACGACGTCGATCACCGCGACCGACCACAGCTGCGACCGGTTGCCGACCCGAACGATCTCGCCGTTCGGTACGTGCCAGACCGTCCCGTCGAGACTGCGCAGCACCGTTGCGCGCAGGGAGACCCGCTCCACCACGCCCGCCGCTTCACCCACATCGACGACGTCGCCGATCCCGAACTGGTCCTCGATCAGCATGAACAGGCCGCTGAGGCAGTCCTTGACGAGGCTCTGGGCGCCGAACCCGAGGGCGACGCCGGCGATGCCGGCGCCCGCGATCAGCGGCGCCAGGTCGATGCCGAGTTCGCCCAGGATGACGAACAGAGCCATCACCCAGATGATCACGCTGATGGTCGACGCCACGACTGTCGAGATGGACCTGGCCCGGGCCAGGCGGCGCGGGTCCTCGACCGCAGGTTCTGATGGCTCGGCAGCGAAGTTGATCCGCTGCAGTGCCCGGCCCGCCGCCTCCCGGTCGGTGACGACCACCCGGTAGACGGCCTTGCGAATGAAGTGCCGGGCGATGCGCGGAGACGACGAAGGCGACGGCGAGGATGAGGACGACCGTGAGTGGGATGCCGATGAACCAGTCGGCCAGCTTCGCCAGCGTCTCGTTCATCGTGCGGTCCCACACCCATTCGCAGACGGTGGCGGGATCGACGCCGCAGGCCTCGAGGAGCCCTGGATCGAGGGGTTCGATGGGCGCGCCCACGGGCATCAGCGACACGGTAGTCAGCACGTTCCGTCGGGCTCGGTTGGCTCAGGGTCCAGTCGGCACGTACGTCGTGGAGTCGACGGCCAGTAGCGTCGTGGGCCATGTCGCGCATCGCCATCGTCGGCACGGGCTACGTCGGGTTGACAACCGGGGCCTGCTTCGCCCATCTCGGCCACGAGGTCACCTGCGCCGACGTCGACGCGGAGAAGGTCGCGCGGCTGTCACGTGGCGAGATCCCGATCGTCGAGCACGGCCTGGACCGGCTCGTCGAGGAGGGCCTGCGATCGGGGCGCCTGCGCTTCGTCGTCGGGGCCGCTAACGCCGTCCGCGACTGCGACATCGCGTTCCTCTGCGTCCCGACGCCCCAGGGTGACGACGGCAGTGCCGATTTGTCGTACATCGAGCAGGCGGCACGGGAGATCTCCGAGGCGCTGCCGTACGAAAGCGTCGTCGTCAACAAGTCCACGGTGCCGGTTGGCTCGGCGCGGGTTGTCGAGCGGGTGCTCGATCGTCCGGATGTGAAGGTCGTCTCGAACCCCGAGTTCCTGCGCGAAGGCTCGGCGGTGCAGGACTTCCTCAAGCCCGACCGCATCGTCGTCGGCAGCACGGACCAGGCGTCGGCGATCAAGGTGTCGTCGCTGTACCTCGGTGTCGCGGCCCCGGTGATCGTGACCGATCCGGCGTCGGCCGAGACGCATCAAGTACGCCGCCAACGCGTTCCTGGCGACGAAGCTGTCGTTCGTCAACGCCGTCGCCGCGATCTGCGAGGGAGTCGGGGCGGACGTCAATGACGTCGTCTTGGGCCTCGGCTACGACAAGCGCATCGGTCAGGAGTTCCTGCGCCCGGGTCCGGGGTGGGGTGGTACCTGCTTCCCCAAAGACACGCGGGCCCTGCTGAAGATCGCCGAGGACGCCGGCTACGAGTTCGGTCTGCTCGACGGCGTCGTGGCCGTCAACGACGAGCAGTTCGACCGGGTGACGGACAAGATCAAGACAGCGGTGGGCGGCGATGTCGCCGGCAAGGTGATCGCAGTGTGGGGGCTCACGTTCAAGGCCCGCACCGACGACCTTCGTGAGTCTCCGTCGTTGGCGATCATCGACCGGTTGCTGGCGCAGGGCGCCAAGGTGCGTGGGCACGATCCGACCGTGTCAGGGCCGAAGGCCGGTCTGCCGGATGCGATCGAGATCTTCTCCGAGCCGTATGAGGCGTGCGAAGGTGCCGACGTCCTAGCTGTGCTCACCGAGTGGGACGACTACCGGTGGCTCGACGCCGGCAAGGCCGCCGCGGCGATGACCGGCCGGGCAGTGGTCGACGGCCGCAACCTGCTCGACCGCAGCGAGTGGCGGCGGGCCGGGTTCGACTACCAGGGCATCGGTCGCTAGGGCTTCGGGACTGATGGCGCGCATCGTCGTCACCGGCGGCGCCGGGTTCCTCGGCTCGCACCTGTGCCGCGCGCTGCTGGCGCGCGGCGACCAGGTCATCGCCGTCGACAACCTGGTCACCGGGGCCGTCTCCAACATCGAGGAGCTGTTCGGCGAGCGCGGCTTCACGTTCGTCGAGCACGACGTCAGCCAGTACGTCTGGATTCCTGGCGCCGTCGACGCCGTGATGCACTTTGCCAGTCCTGCCTCGCCAGCGGACTTCGAGCGGATCCCGATCCAGATCCTCAAGGTCGGCAGTCTCGGCACGCACAACACCCTGGGGCTGGCCAAGGCCAAGGGCGCGAAGTTCTTCCTCGCCTCGACCAGCGAGGTCTACGGCGACCCGCAGGTGCACCCCCAGCCCGAGACGTACTGGGGTCACGTCAACCCGATCGGCCCGCGTGGCGTCTACGACGAGGCGAAACGGTTCGCGGAGGCGATGACGATGGCGTACCACCGCCACCACGGCCTCGAGGTGCGAATCGTGCGCATCTTCAACACGTACGGGCCTCAGATGAGAGCCGACGACGGGCGAGCAACCTCCAACTTCCTCGTCCAGGCGCTACGTGGTGATCCGATCACCATCTTCGGGGACGGCAGCCAGACCCGCTCGTTCTGCTACGTCGACGACGAGGTCCGCGGGTTCCTGGCCCTGCTCGACGGCGACATCACCGGTCCGGTCAACATCGGCAACCCCGGTGAGTTCACGATCCGCGAGCTCGCCGAGATGGTCCTCGACGTCACGGGATCCAAGTCCGAGCTCATTTTCGAGCCGCTCCCAGTGGACGATCCGACGCAGCGCCAGCCCGACCTGACGCTCGCCCGGTCGGCGCTCGGCTGGGAACCCGAGATCGCGCTGCGCACCGGTCTCGAACGCACGGCCGAGTACTTCAGGCGCATCCTCGACATCCCCAGCTCTGGGTGAGCGAAGACGCGGTCAGGACACCGTTTTCGCTCACGCAGAACGGATGACGGTCAAGGCCTTCCCTCATGGGTAGCGCGGTTCACGGCGCCCGTACAGTGCCGGGCGATGACGGAGATCCGCAGCCCACTGCAGGGCACCGTCGTGTCGATCGAGGTGGCGAGTGGAGACCTCGTTCGGGCCGGCCAAGCGATCGTGCTCATCGAGTCGATGAAGATGCACCACGACATCGTTGCGCCGGAGACAGGGCGTGTGGGCGAAGTCACGGCCACGCTCGGCGCCGCCGTGATGCCTGGAGATCTCCTGGCCTTCCTGGAGCCCGTCGACGCCGCTCAGGGCGCAGAAGCGATCGCGGCCACGAACGACACGGCGGTCAGCGAACGTCCGGATCTCGCCGAGAGCATCGCCCGCCACCGCATCGGTCTCGACGAGTCCCGCCCCGACGCGGTCGCACGACGCCGCGCCGTCGGCCGTCGCACGGCGCGTGAGAACATCGCCGACCTCGTCGACGCCGGGTCCTTCATCGAGTACGGACCACTCGTCATCGCGGCCCAACGACGGCGTCGCGAGCTGCAAGACCTCGTCGCCAACACGCCGGCCGACGGGCTCGTCGCCGGCATCGGGACCGTGAACGGTGCGATCTTCGAGGGCGACGCCGCCCGCTGCATCGCCATGTCGTACGACTACACGGTCCTCGCCGGCACCCAAGGACTGCAGAACCACCGCAAGAAGGACCGCCTGTTCGAGCTCGCGGAGCGGATGCGCCTGCCGATCGTGTTCTTCACCGAAGGCGGGGGCGGGCGGCCCGGCGACACCGACGGCACCGGACCGTCGGGACTCGACTGCCTCGCCTTCCTCTGGCTGGCCGAGCTCTCCGGACTCGTGCCGCTCGTCGGTGTCAACGCGGGCTACTGCTTCGCCGGCAACGCCGCCATCCTCGGCTGTTGCGACGTCGTCATCGCCACCGTGGACTCGAACATCGGCATGGGCGGCCCGGCGATGATCGAGGGCGGCGGCCTCGGCGTCTTCGAGCCGATCGCGATCGGCCCGATCGACGTGCAGCGCCAGAACGGCGTCGTCGACCTCGTCGCCGACGACGAGGCAGACGCCGTGGCGCTGGCCAAGCAGTACCTCTCGTACTTCCAGGGGCGCCTCGCCCGCTGGGATTGCGCCGACCAGGCGGCGCTGCGTGACGTCGTGCCCGTGGAGCGTCTGCGCAGCTACGACGTACGGCGCGCCGTCGACCTGCTCTTCGACATCGGGTCGGTGCTCGAACTGCGCCGCGACTTCGGGCTGGGCATGATCACCGCGCTGGCTCGGATCGAAGGACGGCCCGTCGGCGTCATCGCCAACAACCCCGCGCATCTCGCCGGAGCCATCGACACTCCCGGCGCCGACAAGGCCGCCCGGTTCATGCAACTCTGCGACGCCTTCGACCTCCCGATCGTCACCTTGTGCGACACGCCGGGGATGATGGTCGGGCCAGACGTCGAGGAGACCGGTCTCGTGCGACACTGCAACCGCCTCTTCGTCACCGGGGCCAACGTCACGGTCCCGACGGTGACCATCGTGCTGCGCAAGGCCTACGGGCTCGGCGCGCAGGCGATGATGGGCGGGTCGACGAAGGCGCCGCTGGCGTGCGTGGCGTGGCCCACAGGCGAGTTCGGTGGCATGGGCCTGGAGGGTGCGGTGCGCCTCGGTTACCGGCGTGAGCTCGATGCCGTCGAGGACGACGACGCGCGAGAGGAGCTGTTCCAGGAGCTCGTGGATCGGATGTACGACGTCGGCAAGGGCCTGAGTGTCGCCTCCTACTTCGAGATCGACGACGTGATCGACCCGGCCGACAGCCGGCGCTGGATCACGACGATCCTCGACGCCGCCCCGCCGCCGGCGCCGCGAGCCGGCAAGAAGCGACCGAACATCGACACCTGGTGAGCGTCGCCGCCTATGTCGGCGTGGCGGTGGTGGTCGCTGTTGCGGCGACCGTGCAGCTCTTGGCCGGCTTCGGATTCGCCCTCGCCTCGGTGCCCCTGATGTCGATCGTGCTCGATCCGCACGATGCCGTCGTGGTGGCGCTCGGCCTGGCGACGTTGACGAACACGTACCAGGCGGTGAGTGGTCGGCACGATGCCGACCGGCCGGTGGTCGCCCGACTGCTGGCAGGGGCCGCCGTCGGGTTGCCAGTCGGACTGCTCGTCTTCCGTCTGGCCGACAGCCAGGTGCTGGGCATCGTCATCGGTGTCGCGGTGCTGGCCGCCGTCGTGCTCATCGCCGCTGGACTCGACCTGCGGCACGTCGGCCCGGGGCTCGACGTCGGCGCCGGGGTGCTGTCCGGCGCACTGACCATGTCGGCCGGTGTCAACGGCCCGCCACTGGTGTTCGTGCTGCAGGCGCGCCAATTCCCTCCGGCCCGCTTCCGAGCGACGATCACGACGGTCTTCGCGGTGCTCGATATCTTGAGCATCGTCGTGTTCGCCACGCTTGGCGACCTCGATGGCGAAGTGCTCGGAGCAATCGCCGTGTCACTACCGGGCCTGGCCATCGGAGCCTTCGCCGGCGTCTCGCTGCGACGTCACATGGACCCGCATCGCTTTCGCTGGCTCGTCCTCGTCCTGCTGACGATCGCCGGGGTCTCGGCAATAGTCGCCGCCGTTGTTTGATGCGGCCGGCGAAGGCGCTGGAGCGCCCGCCGTGCCGAACCGGGTCTTCACCCCTGAACGACGCGGCCTGACACGAATGCTTGATGCGGCCTGCGAAGGCGCTATCCCCCCGCAAACATCGTCAGCCACTGCTCCTTGTTCGTGGGCCGGTAGACGTAGTTCTGCTCTCGGATGGCCTCGAGGCTGGCGCTCGACGGCATCGAGTAGCGGTGACCGGGATAGACGATCGTGTCGCCCGGAAGCGTGGCGAGTCGCTGCAGGCTCTCGTACATCTGCTCGGCGTCACTTCCCGGCAGATCCGTGCGCCCGCAGCCGTCCAGGAACAGCGTGTCGCCGGACACGAGGCGGCCATCGACCAGGAAGCATTGGCTACCGGGGGTGTGGCCCGGCGTGTGCACCAACTCGATCTCGACCGCACCAACAGCGACGCGTTCCCCTGGGTCGTGCAACGCCAGCTCGCTCTCGGCGATGCCGGTGGTCCGGCTGACCCACGGTGCCTCCGCGCGCTGCACGTGGATCGGGCACTCGACCCGCTCGAGGAGCCGGGCCACGCCCTCGATCGTGTAACCGGCCATCGAGCCACCGACGTGGTCCGGGTGGTAGTGGGTGGCCAGTACGCCGCCGACGGTCATGCCGTCGGCTTCGACCACGTCGACCAGGTCGTCGACGCCGTAGGCAGGATCGACGAGCAGGCACTCACCCGTCGCCCGGTCGCCGACGGCGTACACGAAGTTGACCATCTGCGTTGCCGAGCGCGTCACCGACGGCGAAGTCCCGCCCCGACAACAGCTGGCGGAAGTACAGGCGGTCGTCCGTCGACATGCGGTCACGGTATCGACGGCGGCCCGTACGCTGCGCACGTGGGCGCGCGACTCGAGCACCTCACGGCCGGCCAGCCGATCGTCTTCGGTGGCGATCGCGTGACGGTGGTGCCAGAAGCGCTCGCCGCGGCGTTCGTTCCCGGCGATCGCCTGCTCGTCGTCCAGGAGACGGGCGACCTCCTGCACGTCCCGGCGTTGGCGCAGGCGGCTGCTGTCGACGCCGTCACGGCCGCCGCCGCGGCGTTCGGCGCGCTCAGCCGCTGCACCGACGAGCAGATCACGGAGTTCTTCGAACGCTTCGCCGAGCGCTTGGCCGACGACACGACGGCTGAGCCGATCCTCGAGGCCAACGAGCGCGACGTCGCATCGGCGAAGGCCGCCGGGCGCTCGACGACGCGTCTCGTCCTGACCGGCAAGATGCGGGCGGACATGGTGGCCGGTCTGCGGTCGTGGGCCGCATCGCCGCTGCGCCGCGACGAACCGGTTGAGCGCATCGACCACGACGCGTGGTCCGTGGAGGCCCGGCGCGCGCCGCTCGGGATCGTCGGGTTCGTGTTCGAGGGCCGGCCCAACGTGTTCGCCGACGCTGCCGGCGTGCTGCGCACGGGCAACGCCGTCGTGATGCGCATCGGCTCCGACGCGCTCCGCACGGCCGAGGCCGTCACGGCCGAGGCGCTCGAGCCAGCGCTCGCTGCGGCGGCGCTGCCTCCGGGTGCGGTCAGCCTCGTCCGCTCTCCGGACAGGGCGGCGGGCTGGGCACTGTTCGACGATCGCCGGCTCGCGCTTGCCGTCGCCAGAGGCTCGGGCCAGGCCGTCAGACAACTCGGCGCGGTCGCCCGCCAAGCGGGCACGCCGGTGAGCCTGCACGGCACGGGCGGGGCCTGGCTGATCGCCGGGCAGTCGGCCGACCCGGCGCGCCTGCGGACCAGCGTGTTGCACTCGCTCGACCGCAAGGTGTGCAACACCTTGAACGTCTGCTGCCTACCAACCGCCCGTCCCGACCTCGTGGACGTGTTCCTCGACGCCCTCGACGAGGCAGCCGCGCGCCGGGGCACGAAGGCGACTCTCCACGTCGAGCGGGGGTCGGCCGACGCGCTGCCGCCTGAGCGAGTGACGAGCGAGATCGACTGCGACGGCCTCGGGACCGAGTGGGAATGGGAGGACGCACCGGAGGTGTCGCTCGTCGTCACGGCATCCGTCGACGACGCCGTCGATGCGTTCAACACCTACAGCCCGCGGCTGGCGGCCTCCCTCGTCAGCGAGGACCCGGACGAGCATCGCCGCTTCTACGCCATGATCGAGGCGCCGTTCGTCGGCGACGGGTTCACCCGCTGGGTCGACGGCCAGTACGCGTTGGGCACCCCCGAGCTCGGTCTCTCCAACTGGCAGGGCGGCCGGCTGCTCGGGCGTGGCGCCGTGCTGTCGGGGAGCTCCGTCTTCACGGTTCGGCACTGGGCGCGCATCGCCGATCCGGACCTCCATCGTTGATGCGGCGCGTGCTCCTCGCACTGGCGGTGTTCGCCGCCGGGTGCGCGGAGGTGGACGTGCACACCGACTCTGCCGTCGAGCAGCAGGCCGCCTCGACATCGCCGACGACGACGCCGTCCACCACGTCGACGCCGACACCCGAATCAACCGCCGGATGCCGAGCCGAACGCACCTGCCACCACCGCGCCGCCCGCCGCGCCGCCGGCGTCGGCGCCGGCGCAGGGAGTGGAGTCGATCGGCGACTCGCTGTTCCCGGAACTGGGCACCGACGAGCTCGACGTTCAGTCCTACGACGTCCGGCTCGGATACGACCCGTCCACGGAGGTCATCGATGCCGCCGTCACGATCACGGCGCTCTTCGACGGGCGACGCGATCGGCTCATCCTCGACGCCGGCGAGATGGACATCGACGCAGTCAGCGTCGACGGCAGTCCAGCCGAGTTCACACTCGGCGACGATGAGCTCGTCATCCGCCCAACGACGCTGCTTCCGGTGCAGCAACCCATCACCGTCGACGTTGCGTACTCCGATCGCGCCAGCGGAGCGTCGTCACCCGTCGGTCTCGGCATCGGATGGTTCGCCACGCCGACCGGTTCATTCGTCCTGAACGAGCCCGACGGCGCGCACTCCTGGCTGCCGAGCAACGACCACCCGTCCGACAAGGCGACCTGGCGATTCGAGCTGATGGTCCCGAGCGGCGTCACCGCGATCGCCAACGGTGAGCTGCTCGAGCAGCGGACCAGCCCCGAAGGCGACACGTGGGTGTGGGAACAGCGCGAGCCGATGGCGACGTACCTCATCCAGGTGCTGACCGGCGACTACGCGGTCCTCGACCACGGTGTCGCCGGCACCATCCCGATCGTCGACGTCGCGCTGACCGACGACGTCGATCAGATGCAGCCGTACTTCGACCTGACCGACGACCAGCTGGCGTTCTTCGAGCCCCTGTTCGGTCCGTATCCGCTCGATCGATATGGGCTGGCATTCACCGAGAGCTTCTCGGGTCTGGCGATGGAGACGCAGGGACGGTCGCTCTTCTCCCGCGACGACTTCCCAGGCGGGCAACCCGGCGTGCTGCAGGAGCTCCTGCTGTCGCACGAGCTCGCCCACCAGTGGTTCGGCAATGCCGTCACACTGGCCGACTGGACAGATCTGTGGCTCAACGAGTCGTTCGCCACCTATGCCGAGTGGCTGTGGCTGGACCACGCCGGTTTGTTCCCGCTGCAGACGCAGGTGGAGAGCAACCTCGACGTTCCGCCAGGACTTCGACGAGTCGACCGGCGAGCCGACCGTCGAGAACCTGTTCGGCTACGAGCGCTACGACGGCGGTGCAGTCGTGCTGCACGCGCTGCGGCGAGAGATCGGCGACGAAGCCTTCTTCACGTTGTTGCAGCGTTGGGTCGCGGAGAACGACGGAACCTCGAAGCGCACCGCCGACTTCACGGCGCTCGCCGCCGAGGTCGCCGGCCATGACCTCACCGCCTTCTTCGACACGTGGCTCTTCGCCGAGGACGTTCCTGACAGCTATCCGTGATCGGCCGCCTCGAACGATCAACGACCGGTCACGGCGGAGAGCACATCGTGACCACGCCTGGGATCTCGCTGCGGCAGAGGCGCCCGCTCGAGTGCTCGGCGCGATCGGCACCGGCGGCGGCGCGGCGGCCGAGTTGATGCCCACCCAGCGCAGCGGCTCGGGCTCCCATCGCGGGGTCCGGTGGTCGGCCCACGGCAGCTCCGTCAGCTCGCTGCGCACGCCACTGATCAGGTCGGCCAGCGTGCGGCCGGCGACGTTCGTGGTCGAGACGCCGTCACCGACATAACCTCCGGCCGACGCCAGCCCGGTCGTGCGGTCGAATCGTGCCGACCACTCCCAGTCCCGTGGCACACCCAGCGGCCCACCCCAGTGGAACGGCACGTCGACCTCCCCGACGACCGGGAAGAGCTCGCGCAGCGCGGCGACGAGCATCGAGCGGACACGCTCGTCGGTGTCGAATCCGGCTTCGATGCGCGACCCGAAGTGGTACGGCGCGCCGCGCCCACCGAAGGCCAGCCGTCCATCGGCGGTGCGCTGGCCGTAGATGATGAGGTGGCGGGCGTCGTGGAACGTCTCCCGCCCGGCCAGCCCGACCTGCTCCCACTGGTCGGCGTCGAGTGGTTCGGTGCCCACCATCAGGGAGTACAGCGGGACGAGGTCGCGGCGCCGTCCCGGCAGCGTCGCGGTGTAGGCCTCCGTGGCGACCACGACGACCTCGGCTCGCACCCTGCCGCGCTCGGTGACCACCGCGCCGGGGGCGATCTCGACGACCGGCGTGCGGTCGTGTAGCACGACCCCACGACGGCGAACCGCGGCCGCGACGCCGTGCACGAGCCGCATCGGGTGCACCGCCGCGCAGTGCGGCGTGAACAGGGCAGCTCGAGAGCCGGCCATCCGGCAGCGCTCCAGGAGCTCGTCGGGCTCCAGCCACCGCAGGTCGTCGTTGTCGAACCCGAACGAGCGGGCCTCGGCAAGCTCCTCGACGAGCCGCTGCTGCTGCGCCGCGGTTCGGGCGGCCGTGATCGTCCCGCCCTTCGCGTAGTGGGCGTCGAGTCGCTCCGCCTCCACAACTCGCCCGACCTCGTCGACTGCGCCGTAGAGCTGCCGTTGCATGGCGATCGCGGTGGTGCGGCCGTGGCGGCCGGCGAGGCGACCGATGCCCGCAGCCAGCAGCCCAGAGCACCACCCGCCGTTGCGGCCGCTCGCCCCGAAGCCGACGCGCTCGCGCTCGAGCACGGCGATCCGCATCCCCCGGTCAGCGGCGGCGAGGTAGTAGGCGGTCCACAACCCCGTCAACCCGGCGCCGACGATGGCAACGTCGACCTCGATATCGCCCGGCAACGGCAAACCTTCGACGCGGGCGTCGGCCGGCATCGTCTGCTCCCACAGCGACATCGCTGAGTTCGAACTCATCGATGTCGAGCTCATCGAGATCGAGCTCATTGCCGATGTCGCCGCGCCACGGTCGCCGCCTCCGCCCGCGACGTGACCCCGAGCTTGGTCAGGATGCGCGAGACGTGGACGCTGGCCGTCTTCTCGCTGATGAACAGGGAATGAGCGATCTGCCGATTCGTGGCGCCAGCCGCCAGCAGATCGAGCACCTCCAGCTCGCGTGCCGTCAGGCGCTCCGGGCTCGGGGTCGCAGCGGGCGCAGCAGCTGTCGATGCGGAGACGCGCAGTCCAGCGCGCCGGGCGATCCGCTCCGCCTCCTCCACCAACGCGCGGTTGCCGAGCTGGGCGGCGGTGGCCGCGACCTCCTCCAAGCCGGCGGCGGCGCTGGCGCGGTCACCGACCTCGAACGAGGCGACCGCGCCGGCGAGACGCGCCCGCAGTGCGAGGCGGGGCCAGACGACGTCGTCCCAGGCGGACGCCGCCGCCAGCCACGCCGCTGGGTCGGGATGGGAGCGTTCGGCCGCGAGCTCGGTCACCAGCGCCGTGGTCGCCCGGCGGCCGGGACGTCCGGCGATGGCGCCCTCCACCACCCGTTCGTAGCGCTCACGTAGGTCCTCCAGCTGGACCTTGGCGCCGGCGGAACCGCGTCGGTCGAGCTGCTGGTCCCGCTCGCGGACGATGCGCAGGCCGAGCAGACCCAGCTGACCGAGCACCTCGTCGTCTCCGGTCGTGCCGACCATCCGCACCCCTTCGTCGATCGCCGCCCTGGCCCGCTCACCGTGACCTTCAGCCATCGCGATCTCCGCTCGAACCACGGCGAGCGTGCCGCCGAGGCGACCGTCGAGCAGGGGAGCAGCAAGGAAGCGGGCCATCTCCACGTGCTCGCGAGCCTCCACGAACGACGCCTCCTCGTGATCGCACCAGCCCATGAGCACGTGCCCGAGCGCCAGCGTGACCGAGGCGCGGGCATCGGTCATCACCGCCTCAGCGAATGTCCTCGCGGCGCGCACGTCGCCCCGCCGCAGCTCCATGCTCGCCGCCACCCCATCGACGAGCGTGGCGTTCGGGTCGACCCATCCGGCGGCACGCAGTCGGGCGGCGGAATCGATGGCTACGGCGAGCGCCTCGGCCAGTCGGCCCTGTGGTGCCAGCAGCTCGCAGAGATCGGCCAGCGCAACGGCGCCGGTGACCGGCTCGAGGTGCTCCTCCGCCGATGCGACGGCAGCGACGAACTCACGCTCCGCGCCTCCCCAGTCATGGGCGACGAGGAGCGCCCTCGCCAGCATGTAGTGGGCGTGGACCTGCACCTGCGGAGCGGTCACGGCGGCGTCCATCGCGGCCTGCGCCCGAGCCAGCGCGGCGTCGGCGTCGAGCCGCTGCTCGGCCGCCCGCACCGTTCCGGCGAGCACGGCGGCGCGCACCGCCGGGGGCGCATCGTCTGGCAGCAGTTCGACGGCCTCCGTGTACGCGTGGTCGGCCTCCTCGCTGCGGCCCAGTCGGAGCAGGTACCACGCACGGCGCTCCGCGAGCACGCTCGCCGTTGTCGGATCGTCGGCGGCGTCGATCGTCCGCCGCGCCGCATCGATGACCTCGACGGCGACGTCCCGGTTCCCCGAGCGGTTGGCGACCTCAGCGGTGCGGCGGCTGAGCTCGACGAACGAGCATCCGGCCGCCCGGTCGGGCTCTTCGACCTCGTCCCACAGCTGCAGGGCCCGCCGGTAGTGCCCGAAGGCGTCGTGGGCGGCAAGGTCGGCGGCCGCCAGGTCGCCGGCCGTGATGCTCGCCGAGAGTGCTCGCCGCGGCTCGCCGGCTTGTGCCCAGTGGTGCGCCAGCACGCCGGCCGGCGCTCTCGTCCGCAGGACTTCGGCCCAGCGGCGATGCAGGCCGCGCCGCTCCGTCGGGAGCAGCTTGCGAGCGACGGCCTCGGACACGAGCACGTGGTGGAACTCGACCACGTCGCCCTGGCGCACGAGGAGGTGGTGGTCGAGCGCCTCGCGGAGGCCGGCGGCGACGACATCATCGCCGACCTCCGACAGGTGTTCGGCCAGCACGGCGGCGTCGACAGGCCGTCCCGCCGTCGCCAGCGCCGCGGCGACCTGCCGTCCTGCCGGGGACAGCCGCTCCGCCCGGGCCAGCAGGACGTCGAGCATCGGGACGTCCAGGATCGGGACGTCGAGCATCCGGACGTCGTTCGGCGCGCCAGCGCCCCGGCGCCCGAAGTCGCCGGCGCACAGCTCCCGGACGAGCAGCGGGTTGCCCGCGGAGCGGTGGAAGATGGCGGCCGCGGTGACGTCGTCGACCGGTCCCGTCAGGTGTTCGATGAGCTGGGCCACGTCGGCGGCCCCCAAACGGCGCAGCTGCACCGTGGTCACCAGTTCGGCTTGACCGAGCTCTGCGAGGAGCAGTCGCACGTAGTGACCCAGCGGCAGCTCGTCGTCGCGGCACGTCATGAGCAGCGTGGACGGGCGGCTGGCGACGTGGCGGGCGAGGACCATCAGCACCTCGCACGTGGCTCGGTCGGCCCAGTGGACGTCTTCGACGACGAGGATGATCGGGGCCTCCTCGGTGCCGACGTCGACGAGCCCGAGCATTCGTTCGAGCAGCTGTTCGGTCGTCGCGCCGGCCAACGTGCCCTCAGGGGGGCCGGCGTTGCGCAGCAGGTCGAGCGAGCGCGGCGTGGCGCAAGCGGCTCGCCGCCGAGGGCGATGCAGCGACCCTCGTGCACCGGGCCGGCGCCCGACGTGACGTCACGGACCAGGCGTGACTTGCCGATGCCTGCCTCACCGACGATGGCGAGCGCACCACCGCGGCCTCGCCGGGCCCGCTCGAAGGCGTCCTGAAGTGCGGTGACGGCCCGCGCCCGTCCAACGAGCGGTGCGTGGGCGGCGGGCGGCACCGGCACCCCACCATGCTGGCGGATCTCAGGGCCGTTCGTCGCGCGTTCGCCACGGAGGAGGCGCCCGTAAGACCCCGTAAGACGCCGAAGAAGGGTTCCGACCGACGCCGAAGGAACGCCTGATCGCGCACTCTTGGACCGTGACCTGGAGCGTGTGCTGGATCGTCTTGCCCAACGGCCTCGCCGGGGATGAGCTGAACCTGTCGATCGTCGTTGCGCCGGCGGGTTCAGCGCTCGTCGACTGGCAGGCGGTAGCCGCCGACCTGCAGCCGCGCCGCCTGGTCTCCGCCGACGGCAGCATCGACCTGCCGCTGACGATCAACAGCACGGACCTCATGCCGATCGGCCGTGCCGCGTCATCCACCGACACGATGGCCGCCGACATCGCCGAGGCCGCCGGCGAGCTCGATGAGCTGGAGCGCGCGATGGCGAGGTTCAGCCCGACTGCCTGGCCGACCGTTGGCGAGCGCGCCGCGCTGGCCGTCCTGGGCGACATGGTGGTCACCCGCCAGCGGGGCCGTGTCCCGGCCGACGCGATCACCCGCCTGGCCCAGCGCTCCGCTGTCGCGGACGACGGCGGGGTCGAGCAGGTCGGTCTGCGCATCGATGCCACCGTGCCGCGGTTCGAAGGCGAGCACGCCGTCCGGGTGGTCGGCGCCGACGGTCGTGTCCTCGATGGTCCGGTGCAGGTCGAGCAGCCGTGGATCAAGGTGCGCTGCAGTGCGTCGGAGTGGAGCGTCGTGCCCCGTGACGGCGGGCGGAGGTATTGCCCGGAAGTCACGCTGACGCGGATCGCGGTCGCCGAGCTGAGCGACGTGGTCGACACGTTGGCTGAGGAGCTCGCGGCGGCCGGTCCGGAGCGCCGAGTCGAGCTCCCACCCCTCGACGACGGAGCGTTCACGCTGGTGATGCGGCGGGCCACCGGCGACGACTCTGGTGGCGTGCTCCACGCCGAGGACGTCACACGCGGCATCCGAGCCGACGTTGCGCTCGCCGGCGGCCCCCTTCACCCAATCGGCGAAGGTCCGGTCGTCACGTGGGACGGAACCGGGGGTCCCGCTCCGCGCTACGGCGATCATGTCGGCTTCTGCGTCCGGGCAGTCGATCTGGCCGGCAACGTGATGGCCGGCAGCGAGCAGGTCGTGTCGGCCGGTCGATACCTTCGCCGGTCGGCTGTCGACGCACCGTCGGTCGTCGGGACTGCGCCCGACGAGGTGCTCGACGTCGTCGTGCGCAGCGACGATGACGGTCGCCCGATCGGTCCTCATGCCGAGTGGACGATCGTCCCGCCCGAGCTCGACCCGCTGGTGGCCTCCCGCCACGAGGTCGACCCGGCTGCCGACCCTGCAGCAGCCGGGCTGGCGTTGATCGGGCTGGCTGGACGTTCGCAGCCGATCGTCATCCCGTTCGCCGGCGTCGGCTCGAAGATCCACCTGCGACTCTCCATCCGCGCCGCCATCGGCGACGAAGTCACTGGCGATGATGTGGTCGGTCGATCACGACGTGGGCTCTGATCTGGTCGAGCTGCTCGTGCCTCCGGGCGTGTCCGCAAGCTTCGAGCTGGCGAGTCCGGTGGCGGGCAGCGCCCTGCAGGATCTCTACGTCGGCGACCTTCCGCCCGCCACGCTGCTCGACGGGTCTGCAGTGATGCGGTGCCGCCGCCGTCGCGTCTCGGTGAGCCATCTCGTGCAACGACCCGCGCCGGACGCCGCGCAGCTGGTTCTCGAGCCTCGCCTCGGGGTGCCGGCGTGAGCACCCTGCTGGCGGCGGTACGCGCGGTGCGGGTGGACGGTCGACCGCTCGGGCCCGGCGTCGTCGATGCCGCGCTCGACGAGGCGGCCGGGCTGGTGTACGCGTCCCACGGACTGCACCGCCGCATCCACGTGTTGCGGGCCCACGACCTCCATCCAATGGCGCTGATCGGCGACGCGACGTTCGTCGGTCCGCGTGGCCTCGCCGTCGACGGCGAGCTGCGACGGGTCTACGTCGCTCGGACGCACCGTGCCTCGCGGCAGTCGGTCGACGCGCTCACCGTCATCCAGCGACATGCCACCGGCCGTCACACGGTCGACCGCACCCTGTCCCTCGGTGACGGCGTCGAGCCGCGGTTGGTGGCGGTCGACGCCGGCAGCGGACTCGTCTTCGTGGCTGGACGGGGAAGCGCCTGCACGGCGCCGGCCCTGATCGTCCTGGATCGCCTCACGCTCGACGAGCTCGGCCGAGCCCTCCTTCCGGGTCGGCCCACAGCGCTGACCGTCGGCGACGGCGGTGCGGTCCTCGTGCAGATCGGCAGCAACACGCACATCGTGGACGGTCGGGCGGTCGCCCATGCTCTCCCTACGAGGCAGTCGTCGACCGGCCTCGCCGGTTCTTGACGCCGTCTCAGGCTCGCTGCCGGTCACGCACCGGTACGCTCCGCCGCGTGCGGACCCGGCAGCTCGCCGTGATGCTGCGTCCGCCCGCCGCGCTGCCGCCACCCACCGGAGTCCCTGCCGGTTGGTACCGCGATCCGTACGGCTACCCGCTGCTGCGCTACTACGACGGCCGCCGCTGGACCAACCACACCACCGGCATCCTCACGCCACCTCGGGATGCAGAGGCCCACCCGACGCTGCCGCTGGCAGTCGCCGTCGGCGCCGTCGTCGTGCTCATCGCCTCGCTGATCGCCAGCAGGTACTTGCTCGACGCGTTGGCCGAACGGGGCTGGCCGCTGCTCGTCCTCGCTGCGATCGCCATCTTCGTCGGCTACGGCCCGTCCGTGTGGTGGTGCTGGTTCGCCAGCCGACGCTGGGGCAGCGGTCATCTGGCTCGCGACGTCGGACTGCGCTTCCGCTGGTCGGATACAGGTTGGGGGCCACTCGTCTGGCTCGCTGCGTTCGGCTGTGAGCTGGCCATGCTGCTCGTCGTTCAACTGACCGGCATCCCCCTCGTCGGGAACACCGAAGGCATCGGCAACGTCGACGCCGATCGGGCCTACGTCATCGCGTTGCTGCTGACCGCCGTCGTCGCCGCGCCGTTCGTCGAGGAGCTCGTGTTCCGTGGGCTCATGCTGCGCGGCCTGCTGAGTCGCATCGCGGTCGTCCCTGCGGTCGCCGTCCAAGCGCTGCTGTTCGGCGTGGCGCACATCGATCCGGTGCGCGGCAGCGGCAACATCGGGCTGGCGCTCGTGCTCGGTGCCGTGGGGGTGGCGCTGGGCGGCGCCACGTACCTGTTACGGCGCCTCGGTCCGGCGATCATCGGCCACGCCCTCTTCAACGGGGTCGTGCTGGCGATCGTCCTGCTCGTCGATCCGTGATCGGCGCGCGCTCGCCGGCCCACGGTCGCACCACGCTCACCTCGTAGCCGCCGCCCGCGCCGAGCACGTGCTCCACGACGCCGCAGCGCGGGTCCGTGCCGCCGAGGTCGTCTCCCTCGACGGTGAGCGAGGGCGCCCAGACGGCTCGGCCGAAGCGACCGGCCGTGTGGCGATGACCCGACGCGACGATCCTCATGTCGCTGCCCTCGACGGCGGCGCCGAACGCGGCGCGGGCGGCCTCCGGCATCTGCCAGCCGTCGTTCGGGTCGCCGGACAGTGGCTGGTGAACGAAGACGAGGACCGGCGCGCCCGTGTGGGTCACGGCATGGAGCCAGTCGTCGTGCTCGGTGTCGCCGAGGAGGTAGGCGTCGGCACCGACGAGTCGCCAGCCCGCGAGGTCGAGGACGAAGCGATCATCGCCCCAGGTCTCCCGGAACGTGTTCACGCCGACGCGCCCGGTCGGCCTCGTCGCCGTACTTGCCGATGTCGTGATTGCCGGGGATGCACACCAGGCGGACCGGCACGTCGTCGAGGAGCTGGCGAGCGAAAGCTCGATCGTCCTCGTCATCGGGGTCCTCGAACACGATGTCTCCGCTGTGCACGACGAGGTCGGGTGGATCCTGCCGCAGCCAATCGAGCGTGGGTGGCCAGTGCGCCGGGACACCGTCACTGGCCGAGAAGTGGGTGTCGGTGAGTTGGACGACCCGCGCCGAGTCCACCGCGGTCGACGGTAGCTTCGCCGATCGTGGCGGGACGAGCGCCGGCCCGCCTGGCGGGGAGATCGTGCAGAGGGCGTGGGAAGCGGCGTGCCAACTCGGCGCGATCCACACGGGCAGTCGACGCGCTCGGCGGTTCGGAGCCTTCGGCGCGAACAGCGTGATCTGCTTCCCGCCGGCGGCCATCGTCAACGAGCGCTACATCCACATCGGGTCAGGCACGCTGATCGGGCCGCAGGTCTCTCTGTCCGCCGGGATGGTGCCCGGTCAGGAGTGCGTGTCCGATCCCGTCGTCCGCATCGGCGCGCGCTGCCTGATCGGTCGGAGCAGCGGGATCGTCGGCCACCTGTCCATCGACATCGACGACGACGTGTGGACCGGCCACCACGTGTACATCACCGACCAGAACCATGGGTACGAGGACCTCGACCGCCCGATCTCGCAGCAGATGATGCCCGAGCAACCGGTACGCATCGGCGCCGGGTCCTGGCTGGGTCACGGGACGGTCGTGCTGCCGGGCGCCACGATCGGCCGTCACGTGGTGATCGGCGCGAACAGTGTCGTGCGCGGCTCGATCCCCGACTTCACCGTCGCCGCCGGCAACCCAGCGCGTGTCGTCAAGACGCTGCGTCCCTAGGAACTGTCCGTCGGAATCGATCGTTGTGAGGCGATCGCTACGGACAGAACGGCGTCGACTCAGCTAGCTGAGGTCGCTCGGCGGGGCGCAGGACGGCATCTCGTTGTCGCCGGCGAAGCGCTCGACCTTGTCACTGATCGGGATGCCGTCGACTGCGGCCTCCGTGAACGGCGCGTTGCGGCCGGTGCGCAGCACGTCGGCGTAGTCCCGGCGGTTCTGGAGGTACGTGCGGTAGTCGGCCTCCCAGTCAGGGACGATCGCCGCACCCTTGTCGTCAGTCGGTGGAACGGCGACCACGTCGTCGAGCATCTGCTCGACCACGTCGGTGGCGGCGTCCACCAGGTTGCCGCGCTCGACCATCATCGCCGCATCGTTCTCGTCGACGCGGCGGTAGTCGGCGAGCGCCTCTCGACGCACCTTGGCGTCGGCGCAGATCGCCTCCGCCCTCGCCGCCCAGCCCCGGTCGTCGATCTTGTTGATCGCCTCCTTCGAGGCGAAGAACAACGCCCACACCCAGAAGGCCGCGAACAGGCACGACGATGATCCCGAGCAGGATCCGCCACGGGAAGCGCGATCGAGGATCCGTCGCCGCTGGGGCCGGCTCGGTGATCGTCATCGGGCCGGCCGGTAGCACACGGCGAGCTGGAGGAGCGCTCCGCCGACACCGAGCACACCGGCGATCGCTGACCCGATCCAGCCATCCCACGCGTCCCACGTCAGGTCGAGGGCGTGATCGAGCGACAGCTCACCCGGTCCGATGGTGGCGACTGCCCAGGCAACGACGGCGATCGACGCGACGTACTCCCAGCCTTCGCCCTTGCGGAAGATGAAGAAGCCATTGCGCCGGTGGGCAGCCCATCCGGCGACCAGCATCACGCCGATCATCCCGGCGGCGGCGAACGGCGTGAGCAGCCCGGCGGCGAACAGCAGGCCGGCCGTGATCTCGGTCGTCGCCGCGACGCGTGCCTGCACCGCCGGCCAGCGCATGCCCAACGACCCGAACCACCGGCCCGTGCCCGCGAGGCCGCCACCGCCGAAGATCTTGTTGTAGCCGTGCAGTGAGAGCCCGACGCCGAACATGAGCCGCACGACCAGCAACGCCAGATCGATCGGCTCCATCCCTGGGCAGAGTACCGCCGGAGTTACGCGGTAGAACGGGGGCCCTTGGTACAACCCGAACGAACGGGGCGCTTCCACCGCGCCCGCGAGAGCCTGGAGATGTTGCGCGGGGAGCTGCGTCTGCACCCTCGCCCGTTCGCCATCGCCGTCTCCGGCGCCGCGGTGTTCGCGTTGTGCACCGTCGGATCGAGCATCGCCGTGCAGTGGGTCACCGACCACGTCATCGTCCCGCGCTTCGACGAAGGCCAGGTGGCCGTGGGAACCGTGCTGATCGGTGTCGGCTTGATCATCGGCATCGGCCTGTTGCGGGCGGCGGGCGTCGTCGTGCGACGGACGTGGGCCGGCAAGACGCAGTGGCGCGTCGCCGGGTCACTGAGCGAGGGCGTCGTCAATCGCCTCGTGCGCCAGCCGATGTCGTGGCACGCCCGCCGGCCCGACGGCGACCTCGTTGCCCGCGCCGGCGTCGACACCGATGCCGCGGTCTCCGTACTGGCGCCCGTGCCGTTCGCCACCGGCACGGTGCTGTTGATCTTCGTCTCGGCCATCTGGCTGCTCTGGACGGATCTCGTGCTCGGCGCCGTCGCCGTCGCCGTGTTCCCGGTCCTGATCGGGCTGAACATCGTGTACCAGAAGCGCGTCGAGAGCTTCTACGACGCGGCGCAGACACACCTCGGCGATCTGTCGGCCGGCGTGCACGAGAGCTTCGACGCCGTGCAACTCGTCAAGGCGTACGGCGCCGAGCAGCGCGAGACCGAACGGTTGGCCACGCTGGCCGGATACCTGCGCACCGCCCGCGTGCAGGCGGTGACGCTCCGCGGGACGTTCGAAGCGTTGCTCGATGTCATGCCGTCGATGGTCAACGTCGGGCTCGTGCTCCTCGGCTCGATGCGCGTCGACGCAGGAGCGATGTCCGTTGGCCAGCTGACCAGCTTCATCTACCTGTTCACGCTGCTCGTCTTCCCGCTGCGGCTGATCGGCTACGCGCTGTCCGAGATGCCGCACTCGCTGGCCGGATGGCGCCGGGTGCGCGAGGTGCTGGACGAGCCGATCGAGCCCGATCCTGCGGCGGCGATCGCGCCGGCGCCCGACGGGCTGGGCGTGCAACTCGATGCGATCCACTTCACGTTCCCCGGTGAGCTGCGAGCGGCGATCGACGACGTCGACCTGGCGGTGGAGAAGGGCCGGATGGTGGCGATCGTCGGTCCGACCGGTGCCGGGAAGACGACGCTCGTCGAGATCGTCGCTGGCCTGGTGCCGCCGGTATCCGGCGTCGTGCGGCTCGCGCCGGGGCCGCGGGCGGTCGTCACCCAGGAGGCGTTCCTCTTCTCCGGCACGATCCGTCACAACCTGGCGCTCGGGCAGGCGATCCCGGACTCGGACCTCTGGGAGGCGCTGCGCCTGGCCCGTGCCGAGGACTTCGTCGCCGACGACGCCGAATGGCATCGACACGGTGGTCGGGGAGCGCGGCGTCAGCCTCAGCGGCGGCCAGCGCCAGCGGGTCGCCTTGGCGCGGGCACTGGTGCGCAGGCCGGGCCTGCTCCTGCTCGATGACACCACGTCGGCGCTGGACCCGACGACGGAGGCCGCGGTGCTCGCCAACCTCCGCGACGGACTCGTCGGCACGACCGTGCTGATGGTCGCCTCGCGCCCGTCGACGATCCGGCTCGCCGACGAGGTCGTGTACCTCGCCAACGGTCGGGTCGTCGACCATGGACCACACGACGAGCTGATCGCCCGCCAGGACGGCTACCGCGCGCTCGTCGAGGCGTTCGAGGCCGATCGCGAGTCCGCCGACGCTGTGGTCGGAGGTGGATCGTGACCGAACCAGTCGGGCGGTTCGGGGCGATGCACACGATCGGCCGCGGCCTGCACGAAGCGCCGGTGCTGCGCCATGGGCTGTGGATCACCTGGGGCCTCGCCGCAGTCGGGGCGACGGGGCGAGTCGTCGTCCCCATCCTCCTGCAGCAGGCCATCGACCGCGGCATCACCGGCGGCGTGAACGTCGCGCTCGTCGCCACGCTGGCTGCGATCGCCGGCGTCGCCCTTGCGATCGCTGGCATCGCCCAGCGGCAGGCGGTCGTCCGGCTCGGGCAGCGCTCGGAGCAGGCGCTCTACGAACTGCGGACGCGCCTCATCTCGCACATCCACCGCATCAGCCTCGCCGACCACAACGAGGAGCGACGCGGCGCGCTCGTCGCCCGCGTCACCAGCGACATCGAGACGCTGGCCCAGTTCTTCCAATGGGGTGGCTTGGCGTGGCTGCTCGACGGTCCGCTGATGCTGATGGTTGCCGCCGTCATGCTGGCCTACGACTGGATCCTCGCCCTCGTCGTGTTCGCCGTCGCCGCGCCGCTCGCGATCGTGCTCCGCGCCGTGCAGCGGCACCTCGTCGCGGCCTACGAGCAGGCCCGCGAACGAAACGGCGAGATGCTCTCCACGATCACCGAGGTCGTCTCCGGCGTGGAGACGATCAGGGCCTACGACGCCGGGCCGGCATTGGAGGCCGATGCCGACGAGGTGATCGATGGTCGCGTTCGCTCCCAGATCCGAGCCGGCGTGATCGGCGCGTTCCTCTTCCCCTCCGGCGAGGTGTTCTCGGTCCTGACGGTCGCCGCCGTGATCGTCGTCGGGGTGGTCCGGGGACCCGACAGCGGGCTCACGGCTGGGGCCATGATCGGCTTCATCTTCCTGACGTACCGGTTCCTCGAGCCGATCGCCGAGTTCACCGAGGTGCTCGATCAGACCCAGACCGCGGTCGCCGGCCTGCGCCGTGTGCTCGGCGTCCTCGACCTTCCGGTCGGGCCGCCGCCGCCCGAACATCCGCGTCCGCTCCCGGAGGGACGGCTCGACATCGACGTTCGCGACGTCACGTTCTCGTATCCGACGCGTGGACTCGCCTCGTCATCGGACGACGCCGTGCTGCGTCATGTCAATGCGTACATCCCTGCCGGCCAGCAGGTCGCCCTGGTCGGCGCCACCGGGTCAGGCAAGACCACGCTGGGCCGGTTGATCGCCCGCTTCGCCGACCCGACCATCGGCGAGGTCTGCATCGGCGGGGTCTCGTTGCGCTACGTCTCGAACGAGGACCTTCGATCGCGGCTCGTCGTCGTCTCGCAGGAGCCCTTCCTCTTCAACGGCACGATCGCCGCCAACGTCGGCTTCGCTCGTCCGGGTACGTCGATCGACGACGTCGCCGAGATCGTCGCTCGGCTGGACCTCCAGGAGTGGATCGACAGCCTTCCCGACGGGCTGACGACGGACGTCGGTGAGCGGGGCGATCAACTGTCGGCCGGCGAGCGCCAGCTCGTCGCGCTCGCTGCGCGCGGGCATCGCTGACCCGGACGTGCTCGTGCTGGACGAAGCCACGTCGTCGGTCGACGCGCTGACGGAGGTACGCATCTCCAGGGCGCTGGCCCACCTCGCCGAGGGACGGACGACGATCGCCATCGCCCACCGGATGTCGACGGCCGCACGCGCCGACCGCGTGCTCGTGCTGCGCGACGGGATGCTCGTCGAGGATGGCCACCACGATCGCCTCATCGATGCTCATGGCACCTACGCCGAGCTCTACGACGCGTGGATGGCAGCGACCGCGACGTTCTGACGGAAATCCTCGTTCTGTCCGTCACAACCGTTCGTTGTGAGGCGATTCCTACGGACAGAAGCGGTCAGTCCGGGTCGAAGTTCTCGAGGCCGAACGGCACGGGTCCGTCGATCGAGCGGATCGAGCAGTCGATCGACGGATCGGTGTTGCCCAAGCCCGTCGCCCTCAACCGGCCGGAGAACTCAGCCCGTTCGCCGGCCGGCACATCGTTGACCTCGAAGCGCTCGTCCCACTCGTCCAACCCGGCGTTGACATCGACGAGCACGGAGTAGCTGCGCTCGCGGCTGCTCTGGTTCTCCACGACACCGCGCACCACCACGTCGTCCTCGTCGACGACGCACTCGGTCAACTCGCCGTCGACCGGGCCGGGATCGAGGAACGCGTTGATCTCTCGGATCACGACAACGCTGAGCACGACTCCCACGACGGCCGCCAGCACGCCGACTGAGCCGGTGATGATCCCGGCGACGGCGAAGCCGGATCCGGCGCCGCCGCGAGCGCGCGAGCGCCGCAGACCAACGATCCCGAGCACGATGGCGACGATCGCCGCGGCCAGCCCGATGACCACGACGAACGGGACCCAGCCGGTGACCACGCTGGCGATGCCGCACACCATGGCGGCGACCGCCACGCCGTTGCCTTGGCGCCGGGGCGCCTCGATCGGCAGTCGATCGACGAAGCGCTGGCCGCCGGTCGACACGTCAGCGGTCCAGACCTCGCCGTTGTGGAAGCGCAGCTCGTAGCGGCCGGCAGGGTCGGGATACCACCCGCTCACGGCGCCGACCCTAGACGTACCCTGTGAGAGTGGAGCTTGTCCTCATCCGCCACGGGCAGCCCGAATGGGTGCGCGAGGGGCTCAACGTCATCGATCCACCGCTCACCGATCTGGGGCACCGTCAAGCCGCGGCGCTCGCCGAGGCCCTGTCGAGCGAGCACTTCGACGAGGTGCTCGTCTCACCGCTCGTGCGGGCTCGCGAGACCGCGGCGCCACTACTCGAATCCCTCGGGCGGAGCGAGGACATCGACCTCTGGCTCGAGGAGATCCGCGACCCGAACTGGCACGGCACCCCGGCCGAGCACGCAGCCGAGGCGTACGAGGAGCTGCGCAGCCGTCCATCGCTCGACCGCTGGCGGGGCCTGCCGGGTGGCGAGGACATCCGCGAGTTCGTGCAGCGGATCCGCCTCGGCGCCGAGAAGTTCCTGCAGGAGCGCGGCGTCGTGCAGGTCGAGTCCGAACTGCCCGTGTGGCAGATCGAGGAGCCTGGCCGGCGCATCGGGCTGGTCGCCCACAACGGGACGAACTCGATCGTCATCTGCCACCTGCTCGGACTTCCGCCGACGCCGTGGGAGTGGGAGCGCCTCGTCCTGCGCCACGCGTCGGTCAGCCGGCTCGAGGCGATCCCCCTGGGTGACGGCTACACGTTCAGCCTGACCGCGCTCTCCGACGTCGAGCACATCCCGGTCGCCGATCGCACCCGCTGATCACGGCTTGAAGCGGCCGCCGAAGCGCCTCGAGGCGCCGGCGTGCCGAACCGGGTGCTCGGTTCTGAACGACGTGGCCCGGCTCCGTACCGTTTCGCTGTGACCGCTGCTCGCCCGACCGCCGACCCGGACCGCCTGACGGCGTTCCAGTTCCTCGTGTTCTCCAAGCTGGAGGGCGCGATGACCGCGGCGATGATCCACCTCGGCGACCGGCTCGGCCTGTACGCCGCGCTGGCCGCCGCCGACGGCCCGCTCACGGCCGGCGAACTGGCCGAACGCACCGGGCTCGTCGAGCGGTGGGTGCGCGAATGGGCCTACAACCAGGCCGCGGCAAAGGTCCTCGAGGTGGATGGTGCGGACGGGGACGAACGCTTCTCGATGTCACCAGAGGCCGTGGCGGTGCTCGCCGCGCCGGACGACGAGGCGTACGGCATTGGGCATGTTCCACGACCTTCCGCAGACGATCCTCGCACTCGAGCGGCTGCCCGAGAGCTTCCGGACAGGTCTCGGGTATGACTACGACGCCCACGGCCCGGAGGCGGCAGTGGGAATGGAGCGCAGCTTCGAGCCTTGGAATCGGGCGCATCTGGTGCCGACGGTGCTCCCAGAGTTGGAGGGCGTGCACGCCAAGCTCGAAGCCGGAGCGCAAGTCGTCGAGATCGGGTGCGGCGCCGGGGGAGCGGTGCTGATGCTCGGCGAGGCGTTCCCCACCAGTCAGATCACCGGCTACGACATCTCCCGGCATGCGCTCGAACGCGCCACCACCCGCCAGCGGGAGGCGGCCCTGGACAACGTCGCGTTCCGGGATCCGCGGGAGCACCCGTTGCCGGCCGATCACTCCATCGACTTCGTGGTGACGTTCGACTGCTTGCACGACATGACGGATCCGCAGGGGATGATGCACGCTCATCCGTGGTGCCATTGCCGACGACGGCACGTGGCTGCTGGTCGACATCAAGGCCCGCGACACGTTCGAGGAGAACGCCACGCGCAACCCGATGGCGCCGTTGATGTACGGGATCAGCGTCCTCTCGTGCCTGTCGTCGGCGCTCTCGGAGTCTGGTGGCGCTGGACTCGGCACCCTCGGGCTGTCGGCCAGCCGGGCCGAGTCGATGGCTCGCGCCGCTGGGTTCACCAGGTTCCGCCGGCTGCCCGTCGACCACGCCATCAACGCGTTCTACGAAGTCCGGCCGTAGCCGCAGGACCCGAGACCGTGAAGGGCGGCCCTCGACCGTGAGGTAAGTCCTCAGGTCAGAAGTCATCGCGCCTGGTTGCCAAGGGCGGACGCCAAAGTTACCCTCGGTTACCGGCGGAAAGAACCGAGACTGCGGGGGGCGTTTCGCGGCGCGTCCGCGGATCTCGGATGGCGGAAAGGACATGAAATGAACGTCAGGCGGACGGCCGCGGCTGGAGTCGCGGTGGTGGGCGGTCTGCTGGTGCTCCCAGCAGTGGCGTCTGCGCACACGGCAAGCGTGTCGGCGGCGTGCGGCGAAGGCCTCCACGTCGACGTGGCGCTGTACGACGAAGGTGTCACGACGACGGTGATCATCGACGGCGAGGTCGTCGCCGTGACCGGAGGGGGCACTTTCACCTACGACCTGGGCGATCCGACGAAGCCCCACAGCTACGAGGTGTTCGTCGACGGTGCTGGGAGCGACGAGTTCGACAGGTCCTTCAGCGACACCGTTGACGCCTGCGAGTCGAGCCGATCGACCGAGCCCCCGGCCACGGAGCCACCGGTGACCGAGCCACCGGCCGTGACGGAGCCACCGGTGACCGAACCACCAGCGACGACGGAGACATCGGTCGCGCCGCTGGCCGCACCGCCAGCTGAGGCGCCCCCGGCACCGCCGGCGGCACCGCAGGCGGCATCCTCGCAGGCACAGACGTTGCCGGCGACCGGATCCACGTCTGCCGGGCTGGTCATCGCCGCGGCGGCGACACTGCTTGCCGGCGTCACGATGTGGCTCGTCAGCCGACGTCGACGCATGGCCTGATCAACAACCCGCTCAGGCGGGGTCCGCGTCCGGCGGCGTGGAGCGAGTGACTCGTATCCTGCGGCTGTGCGGATCTCGCCCGAGCGGTACCGGCTGATCACGGTCATCGCCCTCGGCCTGCTCATCGCCATCGTCATCACCGGCGCCGCAGTCCGGCTGACCGGCTCGGGTCTGGGTTGCGAGGACTGGCCCAACTGCAGCGACGAGCGGCTCATCGACGTCTCGTCGACCAACGCCGCGATCGAGCAGATCAACCGTCTGTTCACGGGCCTGGTCGCCGTCGCGGTGATCGCCGCCGTGCTGGGCTCGCTGTGGCGCACGCCGAGGCGCCGCGACCTGACGTTGCTCTCCCTCGGACTCGTCGCCGGCGTCCTCGGCCAGATCGTCCTCGGCGGCATCACCGTGCTGGTGGACCTGCACCCGGTCGCCGTCCAGAGCCACCTCCTGCTCTCGATGGTGCTCGTCGCGACGGCGGTCGCCCTCGTGCGGCGGGCCGGAGAACCAGACGATGCGCGGCGCGACGCCCTTGTCAGCCCTCGCACCAGCTGGCTCGTCTGGGCTCTCGCCGCGATGACGGCTGCGGCGATCGTCACGGGCACCGTCGTCACCGGCGCCGGACCGCACGCGGGCGATGAGCGGGCGAGGCGCTACGCCATCGACATCGCCGACGCCGCTCGCGTCCACGGCGTCACGGTGATCGTCGCCCTCGTCTTGGCGTTGGTCATCGTCGCGACGACGAGACGGACGTCGGATGGGCGGATCCTGCAGGCACCCTTGTCCTCGTGGTTGTTCGTCGGGCTGCTCCAAGCGGGCGTTGGTTACACGCAGTACTTCAACGAGGTGCCGGCTCTGCTCGTCGGGATCCACGTCGCTGGAGCGACAGCGCTGTGGGCGATGACCGTCTGGCTCGTGCTGTCGACCCGGGGACCAGTCGCTGCGGTCACCGCGTCGCGATCGGCGATCGCCGTGCCGGCGTGATGCGGTGGCGGGCTGCGCTCCTCGCGGGGGTCGCCGCTGCTCGCGTCGCTGCGGCGGGGACTCGGAGCCGTCAGCGGATCAACAGCAGGATGCGGCGATGGCGACAGCGCTCTGCAATGCGTTGCGCAACCAGACCAACGAGATGGTCCGCATCGCCAACCGCGCCGTCGCCGGGATCGAGGGCAAGTCGCCGCAGGAGCGCTTCGCATCCATCGACACCGGGTTCGTCGAGGCCAGCACGGCGGCCACCGCGTTCGCTGACAGCGTCGACTCGATCGAGCTGCCCGACATTCCGGAGCGAGACAGCCTGCGCCAGCAGGTCGCCGAGGGCGCCCAGCAGGCCGTCGATGAGGTGAGTGACGAGCGCGAGGCCTTCGATGAGACCGGTCCGACCGTCGATGACGCCGACACGCGCGGCCGTGTCGGGGAGTTCTTCAACAGCATCGAGAAGGTCCTGTCGGTCGTCGAGCCGACGATCGCGACGTACGACCGGCGCGAGCTGCAGGAGGCGTTCCTCTCCGAGCCGGACTGCACGCACGTGATCCAGCCCTTCCGGCTGGACTGAACATTCAGGTTCGGCTCGCAAACAAGTTGCTCGCCTCACCTCCCGAGCTCGCCGCCTCCGCTCCGCTACGGCGTCTCACCTGCCTACGTCGTTCTCCGCGACTGACACTCAGGTTCAGCTCGCAAACAAGTTCGCCGGCCCTGAACGAGCTCGTCACACAAGCGAAATCGGTGTGCTTCCTGGCACACCTGCCGGGCGGCGTACAGTACCGAGGCGTGGACGGGGGGCTTCACTCTGGATGGTTTCGTTTCAGGTGGCTGCGCTTCGTCCTTCTGGGACTCCTCGCCGCCATCGCCCTCGGTGACGTCGCCGCCGCCCAGGGCACCGGAGAGGGCACGGGAGTGCAGGGGACCCTGCAGTATCGCTCTGACGACCCCGAGGAGACCGACCGGATCCCCATCGAGGGCGCCGAGGTCGTCGTGTACTCCGCCGAGCTCGCACCCGATGGACGGTCGATCGTCACGGTCGGGGAAGAGGTCGCCGGGGGCACCTCCGCGGCCGACGGAACGTTCTCCATCGATGTGCCGGCGGGCGGCGACTACGCCGTCGAGGTCGTCGTCGACACCCTCCCGGACGGCGTCGAGCTGGTCGACGAGGATCGTGCCCAACTGCCCCTCAGGCTCGGTGAGAACCAGCGGCGCAACGTCCTGTTCAACCTCGCCGAAGGCGAGGCGGCGGCAGCAGCGCGAGACCGGGGGAGCGCCCCATTCTTCGATCGAGCGGCGCGCCTGTTCGTGGAGGGTGTCAAGTACGGCCTGATCATCGGGATGTGCGCCATCGGCCTCTCGCTGATCTACGGGACGACCGGCCTCGTCAACTTCGCCCACGGCGAGATGATCACGCTGGGCGCCGTCTTCGCCTTCTTCTTCAACGTGACCCTGGGCATCCAACTGTTGATCGCCGTGCCGCTGGCGATGATCGTCGGAGGGTTCGTCGGCGCCGGAATGGACATCGGCATCTGGCGCCCGCTGCGCCGGCGCGGCTCCGGGCTGGTGGCGATGATGATCATCTCCATCGGCCTCGCCATCGTCTTGCGCTACGGAATCCTGTACCAGTTCGGCGACCGCTCCCGGCCCTTCAAGGACTATGCCGTGCAGTCCGAGGCACTCCTCGAGATCGGTCCGGTGGACCTGATCCCCAAGGACGTGGCGATCATCGTCATCAGCACGCTCGTGCTCATCGCCGTCGGCGTGGCCCTGCGCCTCACCAAACTCGGCAAGGCGATGCGGGCGGTCGCCGACAGCGGGGACCTCGCAGCCTCCAGCGGCATCGACGTCAACCGCATCATCACCACCGTCTGGTTCATGGGCGGCGTGTTGGTCACGCTCGGCGGCGTCTTCGTGGCCCTCTCCGAACAGGTGAACTGGTTGATGGGCAACCAGCTGTTGCTGCTGATCTTCGCCGGCGTGACGCTCGGCGGGCTCGGCACCGACTTCGGCGCCATGATCGGCAGCCTCCTCGTCGGGATCCTGATCTACATGTCGACGCTGTGGATCGCCCCGGAACTCAAGAACGTCGGCGCCCTCGTCATCCTGATCCTCATCCTGATGGTGCGACCACAGGGCCTGTTCGGACGCAAGGAACGGATCGGGTAGCGCCATGGACTGGTGGGCCATCATCTCCAACACGCTGCGCGCCGGGATCAGCGCGAGCGCCATCATCTACGCCCTCGCCGCGATCGGGCTCAACCTGCACTTCGGCTACACCGGCCTGCTCAACTTCGGGCAGGTCGGGTTCATGGCCGCCGGCGCGTACGGCCTCGGCATCACGACCTACACCTACGGCTGGCCGCTGTGGGCCGGGATCCTCGCCGGACTCGGAGCCGGCGTGCTGCTCGGCGTGCTGCTCGGTGCGCCGACGCTCCGCTTGCGCGCCGACTACCTGGCGATCGTGACCATCGCCGCCGGCGAGATCATCCGCATCATCGTGCGAGCTGCGGTGCTGCGCGACGTCACCGGCGGCTCGAACGGCCTCAACGGCTTCGCCAACGAGTTCCAGGACGTGGAACGTCCTCTGGACCCGTCGAGCGAGTACGGCGGGCGGCTCTTCGGCAAGCTCAACCTGCGAGTTCACCGGCGCCGACCTGTGGGAGATGATCGTCGGCTGGAGCCTCGTCGGACTCTGCGTGCTCATCATGTGGCTGCTCGTGTCGAGCCCGTGGGGCCGGGTGCTGCAAGTCGATCCGCGAGGACGAGGATGCCGCCCGCGCGCTCGGCAAGAACGTGTTCCGCTTCAAGATGCAGTCGCTGATCCTCGGCGGCACGTTCGGCACCATCGCCGGCATGTTCTTCGCCCTCTCGCAACAACTCGGTGCAGCCCGACAACTACTCCACGCCGGTGACGTTCTTCGCCCTGACGGCGGCCATCATGGGCGGGCTCGGCCGCGTCGGCGGGCCGGTGATCGGCTCGATGATCTTCTGGATGATCCTGGCCTTCACCGACAACATCCTTCGCCAGGCGGTCGGCGAGGACTACATCCCCGACAGCCTCATGGACGCCGTGCAGATCGGCCAGGTGCGCTTCATCCTGGTCGGCCTGCTGCTCATCGCGCTGATGGTGTTCCGCCCGCAGGGCATCTTCGGCGACAAGCGGGAGATCGCCATCGATGTCCGCACAGTGACACGCTGACGGTCGTCTTCGGCCGCACGGCCGGTGGCGGCGGCGCTGCCTCGCTGCGTGAAGAGGCGTGGGACAACCCGGCCGCCACGGCGTTCGACGGCGTCGAGCCGACACCCGGCGTCGCCAAACCCGACCCGATCCTCGTCGCCGACGACATCACCCGCTCGTTCGGCGGCATCCGGGCCGTGTCCGTCGACCACCTCGAGGTCCAGCGCGGACGCGATCACTGCGCTGATCGGCCCGAACGGCGCCGGGAAGACGACGTTCTTCAACCTGCTCACCGGCTTCGACAAGCCCGACACCGGCGCCGTCATGTTCGACGGGCAGACGGCCAGCGGCGAGGCGTCGTACACGCTGGCGTCGCAAGGGCATGGTCCGGACGTTCCAGCTGACGAAGGTCCTGGCCAAGATGTCCGTGCTCGACAACATGATGCTGGCCGCCCAGGAACAGTCCGGGCGAGTCGATGTTCCGTGGCCTCGTGCGCAAGTGGACCGGCCAGGAGCGCGCGCGTGCGGGAGCGCTCCCTCGAGGTGCTCGAGCGCTTCAACATGGTGCACATGAAGGACGAGTTCGCCGGCGCGCTGTCCGGTGGTCAGCGCAAGCTGCTCGAGATGGCGCGGTCGATGATGGCCGACCCGAAGCTGATCATGCTCGACGAGCCGATGGCCGGCGTCAACCCGGCCCTCACACAGTCGCTGCTCGGCCACGTGAAGCGGCTGCGTTCCGAAGGAATCACCGTGATGTTCGTCGAGCACGACATGGACGTCGTGCGCGACATCAGCGACTGGGTGGTCGTGATGGCCGAGGGCGCGATCATCGCCGAAGGGCCGTCCGGACGCGATCGGGTCGAACCAGGCCGTCGATCGATGCCTACCTCGGCTCGTCGCACGCCGCGCTGACCGAGGAGATCATCCACGGCGTCGTCCCGAAAGCGGAAGAGGTGCGGCGAGCTGGTCACGGACCACGAGCTGCACCACGAGCACGGACTGCCCGAGGAGCACGAGTTGCGCGGGGAGCACGACGGTGCCTGACGCCAACGGCGACCTGCTGGTCCACGTCGACAACGTCGTCGCCGGCTACGTCCCCGAGGTCGACATCCTCCGGGGCAGCAGCCTCGAGCTGGCCCGTGGTGAGCTGATCGGCATCATCGGGCCGAACGGTGCCGGCAAGTCGACGATGCTCAAAGCGCTGTTCGGCCTGATCCCCATCCGCAGCGGCACGGTGTCGTACCGCGGCGACGACGTCACCGGTCGGAAGGCCAACGTCGCTCGTCGCCCAGCGGCATCGGCTACGTCCCGCAGATCAACAACGTGTTCCCGTCGCTGACCGTGAACGAGAACCTCGAGATGGGCGGCTACCTGCGCAAGGGCGGGCTGCGGGAGCGCCTGGACTGGGTGGTGTCGCTGTTCCCCCGGCTCGGGGAGCGCATCGGGCAGCGGGCGGGCTCGCTCTCGGGTGGGGAGCGGCAGATGCTGGCGATGGGTCGGGCGCTGATGATGGAGCCCAAGGTGCTGCTCCTCGACGAGCCGTCGGCCGGTCTGTCGCCGATGCTCCAGGACCAGGTCTTCGAGCGGGTCGAGCAGGTCAACGACGCCGGCGTCTCGATCATCATGGTCGAGCAGAACGCCGCCCGCTGCCTGCAGATCTGCGACCGGGGCTACGTGCTCGACCAGGGCCGCAACGCCTACACCGGCACGGGCGCAGGAGCTGATGACCGACCCCAAGGTCATCGAGCTGTACCTCGGCACGCTCGCCAAGGCGCGCTGACCGACCTACGATCGCGGGTCACGCCGCGTTCGCCGGCGGTGGTCGTGGGCCGGGTGGTGGTTGGGCCTTCGTGGTGGAGGGTGCCGTCGGGTCGCCGGAGGGTGATGGTGCGGTCGGGTTTGATGGTGAGGGTCCAGCCGCCTTCGTGGACGTGGTGGTGATGCCGCTCACACAGCGGCAAGAGATTGTCCAGGTTCGTCGCGCCGAGGTGTTCCCACCACGTGACGTGATGGATCCGGCAGTCCTCGAACCGCACCTGACAGCCGGGGAACCCACAGGCCCGGTACATCGCCCGCAGAGCCCGACGCTGCTCGGGTGTGGCGAGACGACGGGTCCGCCCCAGGTTCAACGGGACCCCGTCATCGTCCACGACGATCGGGGTGATGGTGGCGTCACACCCCAAGCGGCGGACGGTCTCGACCGGGAATGGTTGGCCGTCACCGGTCTCACACACCGTGTGCTCATGGGGACCCTCACGCATCGTGCGGGAATCGGTGAGCAACGTCAGATCCGGGATGCGGTGCCCGGTGGTGCGGGCCCCGGTGATCAACCCGACCAGCGCGTCAGCCTTCAAGTGATCGAACTCGACGTCGTCGCCCTGCGCTGCAGCACGCGCTCGTAGCGACGGCGGCGTCGAGGACGCTGGCGATGCTCCGTCTTCATCTCAGGTCACGGCGTCGCGGACGCGCACAGCGGCCCGCTGCCGTGGCATCACGAGCGAGCGCCGCCCGCATCCGGTCGCCGCCGCAGCTCACACGAGCTCTCAGTCGTGACAGCGGTGGCGAACTGGCACGTTGTCCGTTGGAATCGCATCACAACGACCGATTCGTACGGACAGTTCGCCTCCGGGACGCGGCTGGGGCCGCCCCGCAGGGGCGGCCCCAACTCAACTGACTGTGCGTTGCTCAGATCTGAGCGAAGCGGTACTCCGTAGCGACGCCGGCGGCAACCTGGTTGGTGTCGTCGTAGCTGAGGATGGCGAAGCTCGCCTCCGTCGGCTCACCCTCTGGTCCGAACGTCATCGGACCAGCCGGGCCGTCGTAGTCGATGTCCTCGCCGTCGGCGATCAGGGCCATGCACTCCTCGAACGTCGTGCACTTGGTGCCGTCACGGGTCACGCCGTTGATGTGCGCGGCGATCTGCGCCGGGTCATCCGAGCCGGCGATCTCGGCGGCAAGCGCGACGATGATCATCGCGTCGTAGGTCTCCGGGCCGTAGCTGAAGTCGATCAGCGCAGGATCGGTCTCGAGCAGCTTGGCGCGGAAGTCCTCTGTGAGCTCGGCCTGGGGCAGGGTGCCCTTGACGCCGACCAGTGAACCAGCGGGCAGCTGCTCACCGAGCGCGTTCCCGACGTTGCCGTCGACGAGATAGATCCGCTTCTGATCGGCCGTGAAGCCCGACTCGAAGAGGGTCGTCAGGATCTGGGCCGACTCCTCGAAGCCGATCAGCACCAGAGCCTCCGGGTCGCCGCTGACGATGCGCTCGACCTCAGCACCGAAGTTGTCGGCGTTCGGGTCGTACGTGAACGAGTCGACGATCTCGCCGCCCTGCTCCTCGAACGGCTCGCTCGAGTAGCGGAGCAGACCCTCACCGTACGGGTCCTGCAGCGCGATGAACGTTGCGTTGGTGACGCCTTCCTCGATCATGAGGTCAGCGAGCACGCGGCCCTGCAGCACGTCGGACGGAGCGGTGCGGAAATAGAGGTCGTCGTCGTCGTACGTCGTGAAGTCAGGCGACGTGTTCGCCGGCGAGAAGTGGATCTTGCAGTTCTCGACGAGCTTGTCGATGAACGTGAACGACACGCCCGACGACGCGGCACCGACGAACACGTCCGCACCGGCAGCGAGCTGGCGGTCGACGGTCTGGTTGGCGATGTCGGTGGAGGTGTCGCCGGAGTCGCCCTGGTCGAGGGTGACGTCCTGGCCGAGAACACCGCCAGCGGCGTTGATGTCGTTGACGGCCAGCTGGGCGCCAGCGAACTCCGGTGGTCCGAGGAAGGCGAGGTTGCCGGTCTCGGGCAGCACCGTGGCGAAGTTGAGCGTGCCGTCGGACTCGCCGCTGCAGCTGGGTGCGGCCTCGACCGCTCCCTCTGCCGCTGGCTCTGTCCCTCGTCGGCCGTTGTCTCGTCGGGAGCTTCGGTCCCCTCGTCGGCCGT
Source organism: uncultured Acidimicrobiia bacterium (assembly GCA_963774125.1). Classification (GTDB taxonomy): domain Bacteria; phylum Actinomycetota; class Acidimicrobiia; order Acidimicrobiales; family Ilumatobacteraceae; genus JALZMG01. The sequence goes on along the minus strand of CAVZDR010000003.1, from coordinate 513,895 downwards.
TGTCTCGTCGGGAGCTTCGGTCCCCTCGGGAGCCTCCGTGCCTTCGGGAGCCTCCGTGCCTTCGGGAGCCTCGCTCCCAGCGGCTTCCGTGCCAGCGGGCTCGGCGTCATCGTCGTCGCCGCCGCAGGCCGCGGCCACGAGCGACAGGCCGATCGCCAACGCCGCGACGTGTTCGTACGCGTGTACGTTGCATGTTGTGTTTCTCCCCCTCTGGGTGAACGGGACGGGATTGTCCCGGTCGGTGAGGTGCCCACAACGTACCCGCTGCGGCGACAAGTGCGGGTGCACACGTTCCGAACGACCGCCGGTGCGGAGCGCTGGCTACCTTCAGGCATGATGTCTCGGCCGGACGTCTCGTTGCTCGAGGGGCTGTCGACGACGCGCGCCATCCGCCGCTACGCCGCTGACCCGATCCCGGAGGCGGACCTGGCGGAGATCCTCTGGTACGCCGCCCGGGCGCCGTCCGGCACGAACCGCCAGCCCTTCCGGTTCATCACCCTGCGCCGTGGGGACCCCGTGGCGACACCTGCCCGCGACGTGCTGGCACGCGCCTTTCGCCAGTCGTGGCAGGTCAAGCGCGCCGATCTCGACGCCTCCGGTCCTCCGGCCGAGGGCTCGCCCCGGGCGCGCATGCAGGCGACGATGCAGCACTACGTCGACCACTTGGACGAGGTTCCGGTGATCGTGCTCGTCGGCCTCGAGCGCTATCGGGCAGCTAACCCCTACGAGGGAGCGTCCGTGTACCCGGCGTGCCAGAACCTGCTGCTGGCGGCACGAGCACTGGGGTACGGCGGGACGCTGACCGGTTGGCACCACGCCGTCGAGACGGAGCTGCGCCAGCTGCTGGACCTTCCTGAGCACGTCGGGCTCTCGGCGTGCATCACGCTCGGCGTGCCGGCCGGTCATCACGGACCGCTGCGCCGCAGGCCGCTCTCGCAGCTCGTGCACGATGGCCGGTGGGACCGATCCGCCACGTGGCTCGGGGAGCGCGGCGAGTGACGGAGGATCCGTTTGCCGTGCTCGGCGTGGCCCCGGGTGCCGACGAGGCGACCTTGCGGGCGGCCAGGCGGCGCCTCGCCAAGGAGGTCCACCCGGATCATGAGGGAGGTGACACGGCGCGCATGGAGCAGCTCAACGCCGCGTTCGATGCGGCGTTGGCGCACCTGCACCCGCCGGTGGTGGTGCCTCCGCCGAATGGTTCGGCGGCGCCGGCGACATCGGCACCCCAGGCGACGGCGCCGCCCCCTCGGGCGCCGGGCCGCTTCGCCCACGACGTGGCGTCGTTCACGATCGAGGCGTTGCCGGCGGAGGCGTTCGAAGCGCTGCTGGTGGTCGCGACGTGGCTCGGCGAAGTGCTCGTCGACGATCCGCCGTACCAGCTCGACGTCGCGCTCGCCGAGCCGTTCGACTGCTGGTGCCGCCTCGATCTCGTCCCCGACGCCGGAGCGAGCACCGTTGCCCTCACGCTGGCTGCCCATGACGCCCGCCCCGTCCCAGACCTGGACGCCGTCCGCGACGCCTGGGTCGCCAACCTCAACCAGCTCGGCCGCCCCGACCCCGACCCCTGACCATCCGAGTGTTTGAGCCCATCGGAGTGTCAGACCCCGGGAAAATCGAGGTCCAGCACTCGGATGGGGTCAAACACTCGGATGGTCAGGACGGCGGCGGGTTGAACTCGTCGTCGTAGACGGCGGTCTGGAGGCCGAGCAGCCAGCTCACCGGATCGGTGCCGCCGGGGAACGACCCGTCCGGGTTCCACACGTCGGTCTCGGTGAAGCCCGTCGAGGGGTCGGTCGTCGTCAGCGTCGGATCCGGCGGGCGAATCGCGTCGGCCGCCAGCCGCTGGAACCCGCCGCGCACGACCAGGTCGCGGATCGCCCGGATGCTGTCGACCGGGTCGAGCGGTAGGTCGGCGGCGGCGATCCCCAGGCGCGCCGCCATCGCCGTCGCGCGGAACACCGCGACCTCCTGCGACCGTCCGCGCAGCAGCCCCTCGTCGAGCACCGACGCGGCGTACGACGAGTCGAAGCTCAGCCCGCGCCGCCAGAGGTGCGTCGTTCCGACGATGGCGATCGCGTCGTCCACGACTATCGTCGTGTTGGCGAGACGGAGCGACCGCGCCGGACCGGCGGCGGGGGAGAACGCCACGAACCGCTCGGCCCGCTCACCACCGGCCATCGCGGTGAGCGCCGCCGCGACGCCCGCATCGCGGACGCGCTGCAGCGGGGCAGGGGTGCCGGGGAGGAGGTGGAACGGGAGGCACACCGCGACGTGCAGGCTCGGCGTGGCGTCCATCCGGTCGATCAGCGCCTGCCAGAGCGTCACCTCGTCGCCGTCGTCGGCGTCACCGAAGGCGAGGAGATCGAAGGCCGGCGTCTCGATGTAGATGAAGTCCTCTGCCCGCCCGATCGCGGCGAGCATCGCCGTCGCACCCTGCCGCGCACCGTAGGACGCGGTGAGGATCCTGCTGTCGAGTGCCCGCCAGCGCGCTGACCAGTCCGGCGCCCGTGGGCGTCGGCAGCGACCCGATCACCCCGGACAGGAAGTCGACGACCTCGCCCCACGTTCCGTCGAACGGGTAGGGATTGCCGAGGGCCGTGTTGAGGAGGTCGTAAGCCAGCTCGGACGCCACACCGGCGGCCTCCGTGCGCAGCCCTGCGATCCACAGGCTGTTCGCCGTCGGCGTACCCGGTTGGTCGATCGGGTTCTGGTTGGCATCGGTGACGAGGTCGAGCGTCCTGACGATCGTCCGATCCCTCGCGTACTCCGCCATGGCGACCGATGCGGCGCCCGTGACGAGCACGCCGTCGCCGTGCACGTCGGGCGCGCCCGGCGCGCCGGGATGACCTTGCTGGTGCAACGGCAGCTCGTGGAACGAGCCGAGCAGCGGCGTCGAGCCCACGACCGCGGCCCCTGCCGTGCTGCTGGGGTTGTCCGGGCGTTGCGACATCACGATCTCGAGCCGGTCCATGCCGGGCAGCGGGAAGCCGGCCATCCACAGCTCGGTCCGGTTGAACGGCCGCCGGTCCTGCCGCGTCACGGTCGTTCCGTTCTCGCGCAACGCGGCAGCCGGCTCACCAGTCGCGTGCGGGTCGGCATCCTGGGTCTGGAACGGTGCCGCGGTGAGCTGAATCGTGTCGCCGTTGCCGAGCAGGTTGATCACGGAGGCAGCAGCAAAGGCGGCGGCCGGGATCGTCGAGCGATCAACGAGCTGCGGCGGTGTCGCGCCGAGCCCGACGACTTCGGAACCGGAGGGCACGCTGCCGTTCGAGAGAGCGCCCGATTGCTGTGCGCCCGTTGCGCAGATGAGTAGCGGCGGAGTTGCCGAATTGAGTGCGATCCGTGTAGTCGTCGCCGCGGGGAACGGCCGGTCGATGCGCTGGTCGGGGAAGAGCGTCTGGCCGCCCTGCGTCACGATCAGCAGGTCGACACCGAGTCGTGGTGCGGCGTCCCCGTCGGATGTGTCCACCACCGTGCCGTCCGGCAATGGCAGCACGATACGAGCGACGCCTGACGGGTCGACAGGTGCCGCACCGCCGTCGAGCCGGATGTGCAGGCCGGTCGCCGGGTCGAAGCCGAGCGGCCAGATGCGCACCCACGCACCCGACGCGCTCGTCGGGAACTGCGCGGTCACGAGGACGGTCTGACCAAGGGCGATCGAACCGTCGGCCACGCCACCACCGTCCAACGCCACGGCGGTGAGGCTCGGCGCCGTCTGCGGCGGTGCACCGGAGGCCAACGTCGGGACCGGGATCTGGCCAGCATCCCGATCGACCTGCGAGGCCACGAGCACGGTCGCGATCGTCCCGCCCGCCGGCGTGGCCAGCGCGCCGAGCGTTGCCTCGCCACCCGCCAGCAGCGCGTTGCGCGTGCTGCGCGCCGGGCGCACACCGGTCGACGCCCGGTTCTGGTCGCCCGCTCGGCGCTGCACCACGTCAGCCGCGCCGCCGCGGCGGTTCGTCGCTGCCCGACGAGGTCGTGCTCGACCGACAGCACGCCGATCCGCACGAAGTCCCGCGCCAGATTGGCCAATGCGCCGTTCTGCCAGGCCTGGGCCTGGTTGGTGTAGCGACCGTCGGGCAGGACCGCGGCGAGCGGCTGCGGGAAGTCGTCGAGGTTCGGCGCGTTGGTGAACGCCACGGTGACGCCGTTGTTGTTGCTCGCCCGCTGGACGACGCCGCTCCCGGTGGCGTTGGTGAGCTGCAACCTGTTCATCGGCGCGTCGAGCGGCCCCTCGTGCGCGTTGACGAGGTGGAAGGTGAGCCCATTCGCGACCTGCACGGTGCGCTCCGCGACGCCGTCGGCCCACAGGTTGGTGAACGTCGTTCCGGCCTGCAGGTTCCACCACGCCGCGACCGCGCCTGGATCGAGTGGTCGGCCGCGATGGTCGAACGCCCACATCCGGACCGACGTGCTCGTCGGGAACTGCAGCAGCTCCTGCGCCGTGCCCGAGCCCTGGAAGAGCTGTCCGGGCTGCAGGAGGTCGGTCATCGGCTGCGGTCCGTTGCCGAACGTCGACCCGTCCCACGTCAGTCCGAGATACGCCGCCCGCTCCTCGTCGGACGTCACGCCGGAAGCGAAGTCGAAGGCATCGGGCAGCAGGGCGACCAGCGCATCGACGTCGCTCGGCGGCGTCCGCAGCTCCATCGCGATCGTCCGCACGATGGGTCGCGTGGGAACGTTCGCCGTCGCCGGGTTCGCCGCCGACGGGATCGGCACGGGGAGTGCGTCGAGCCGCCGCTCGACCCACGGCAACAGGCGGAAGACGGCGACGAAGCTGCCGTTGTTGAAGGCGGGTGTGCCGTCGGGACCGCGCAGCCCGGCCAGACCCGTTGGACGCGGCGACGTGGCCATGAAGAACGACAGCAGGCCGGACGCCGGCGGCAGCCACGACACGTTCTGCAGCGTGAGCGCGACGTCGAGCACGCCGGCCGCCGGCAACGGAAGCGTCACGTCGTCGTCGTCGAACCAGGGCCCGAGCGCGGGTGAGTGCAACTGCAACGTGGTGGGGTCCGGGTTGAGCACCGTCATGTGGGGATCACTTTCGTGCTGACTGCCGCGCTCGGTCGGCTCCACGCCCCAGGTCGAGTGCTGCCGGGCAGGTCGGGGGACTGCACCTCGACGACCCACGTGTACAGCCGTCCAGCGCGCAGTCGATGCGCGGGCTCGTGGACGTAGGCGCCGTCGTCGACGATGTCGCAGTACTTCTCGCCTGCGGTCAACACGATGACGTCCTCACGGGCCACCGGCATGCGTCGCGGGTCCGAGTGCACGGCGCTGCGCCGCAGCCGGAAGCGGGTCGCCGCGTCGGTGCGACCGGTCAGTCGCAACCGCAGCGTCACCGTGATCGGGGGCCCGGCATTCGTGGCGAGCACCTCGAGCAGGGGCTGCGGCGGCCCCGAACGCTCGGGCACCGCCCACACCCACGGAGCCGTGGCCACGAAGTCGGCCTGCGCGCCGGCGTCGGTCTCGGCGACGACCTTGTAGACGGCCAACGCCTTCAACGACCCACTCAGCTCGTGCTGGTAGGACAGCGGGGCACCGTTCGCCTCGAGCGGATCGTCCGTGAGGTTCTGGAACCACTCCCGGTCGAACAGATCGTGGTGGTCTCGCAGGGCCTGGGCGCGGCCCGGCGCGTCGATCGCTGCCTCGAGCGCCGCCAGCAGTGCGCCGAACGAGGCATCGCCACCGGCGAGCGCCGTGGCCTGGTGCACGATGCGCTGCTCGTCGGACGCGTACACACGGAAGCGACGCTGCGCGCCCGTCGGCGCCCACGTCAGCTTCACCCTCGCCCGGCCCGTGGCGTCGGGACGGGCTGTCCACTCCAGCAGCGGCGGCTCGGCAACCGTCAGTGGACCACGAGCGTCGGCGCACGCCGTGACCCGGGGTGCCGACTCGACCGACTCGACGCCTGCCGTGTCGATCCAGCGAGCGGTCGTCACGGCCTCGACCACCGCGCCCAGGGGGAGAAGTGATGCCGCGGGTCGAGGGATCTCGATCACGAGCTCGCCACCCTGCGCATCAGCCACGTCTGCTTCGACCGTGAACGTCGCGACGCCAACCGTGCCGGTCAACCGGATCCGGTCCAGCGGATGTGAGGCCGGCGCCAGCGACTCCACGGGAGGGACCTGCACCCGCGCCTCGAGCGATCCCCAGAGCGGCGTCAAGGTGCCCGTGTCCGGGTCGGCGATCGTGTACCACACGTCGAACACCGGCTCTGGGGGCGCAGGTCGAAGCTTCGGCGCCAGCACACGTTCGGACCACTCGCTCCAGCGGCCGAAGACGTCGCATTGTGCAACGCGCGCGGTGAACCCATCTGCTGGCACCTCGCGATGCATGAGCCGCCCGACGTCCGGCTGCGGAGACCTGGCCGGCACGGCCGGCACGAGGCGCAGGGCCCGATCGTCGAAGGCGCTCCTGCGAACAGGGACCCGCTCGTTGACACCCGTGATGCGGCCGCCGCCCTGCTCTGTGGCGAACGCCAACCCCGCCGCTGGCACGAGGCCGCTGAGCGGGACCATCGCCTGGCGCCTCGCCGCCGGCGGCACGGCGGGCAACCACGGTCCGAGCCCGTCGCTGGTGGCCGGGAAGGTCGGCGCCAACTCGGCGCCCACGACCGGTGCCTCCGGCCGCAGCGGCGGGGCATGCCCGACGGCCACCGCCGGCAGCCAAAGGTTGAAGATCGGGAGGTCGTCGGGCGATTCGTCGAACGTCGGACCGTCAGGTTCGTTGTCGTCGTTGACGTCGGTGACCAGGCCGATGACGGCGGGGAGGAACGAGACGATCTCGGCCGGCGACAGCGCGGCGCGGTCGATCGCCCACCAGCTCCACAGCTGGTACACCACGACGTCGTCCGGATTCGGTTGGAAATCGTCGACATCCATGAAGCCCAGCCAGCGGGCGAGCGTCGGCTCGAGCATCGCCGTGTGGACGAGATCGATCGGCAGGTACGTGGCTTCCGGAGACTCCGTGGAGTCGCCCTCGGTCAGCTCCTCGACACGCGTGAGTCGGTGCTGCGGAGCGGAGAGGTCGTCGAGCAGGGCGTCGAGGGCGTCGCTCACGGTCGGCGCCAGCGCGGCCAGCTTGGCTGCCTCGTCGTCGCGGTCTGATGCCGACGTCGAGAACGCATCAGCGGCGGTCGGCTCGTCGTGCAGCCCGACATGCGGAGGAGCGCCTCGGCGCACGCGGTTGCTCGCCTGCACCAGGTTGTCGACGTTCCTCGGGTCGGCGTATCGCGGGCGCTTGTCGCGAGGCAGCGCCATGACGTTCAGCTCGTCCCACGTCAGGGCGAGGCGCCACACGTCGAGCCACGTGAGGTCGCGGACCAGACCGGAGCCGCTGACGATGACGCCGTCGATGGCGCTCCCGCCGAGCGACAGCGGCTCGGCGTCGCGAGCCCCGAGCAGCCGCGGGCCCCTCGCCGTCGAGCGGAAGATGTCCGCCCGCACGTCGGCATCCGGTGCTGTCTCGACGCGCAGCCAGATGGCCTGACTGAGCGCGTTCGTCGGGAGCAGCCCCGTGACCGGGTTGTCCGGCATGACGGTGAAGGGAGCCACGACCGTTTGGCCCCGAGCATCGGTCCAGGTCACCTCGTGGCGCAGCGGTGGGAAGTCCGGCAGCCAGCCGGTGGCGCGTTGGGCGTGGGGACCGAGGTTCGTGCGCCACACATGAACGGGTCGCATCGGGAGCCCGAGGCGCGGGTCGGAGAACAGCCGGTAGTGGACCCCGTCGACGAGGTGCGGATCGTCCTCGGCGTGCACGGCGAGCGCACCGAGCGCCCATGGAGGAGGAAGCGCTCTCACTGGTGCAACCTCCTGTAAGGCGACGCGCTGAAGTGAATCGACATCACGGGGCACCAGTGAGCGCTTCGCCGCTGCGCGGCGACGAAGGCACCGTAACGATGGAGCTCGCTTCGCTCGCTCATGAGACGAACTCCTGGGAGACGAGGCGGGGAACCGTGGACACGACGCGCTCGGCGCGGCGGGCCCCGCCGCGGTCGGACCACTCGAGCTCGATCGTCGAGTCGCCCGCACGCGGCCGCAGCGGTACGTCGGGGGCAAGGAGGATGCGGGTCGCCGAACCGTTGCTGCGTCGCGGTGTTAGCTCGTTCGCGCCGATGCGGGCGCCGACGACGGCCAGTCGGGGCGGCGGCTCGACGTAGTCGACGACCTCACCCGTGCTCGTGGCCTGCACCGCGACGAACGTCGCGTCGGTCAGCACGGCCGCGGCGCTGATCGTCGGCGGCCCAGGCGGGCTGTCGTCGAGGATGTCCTCCAGACGCGCCGGCCGCTCCATCGCCTCGAGGCTGTCCAGCAACAGCCCGGCAATGCGCCACCCGCCGTCGTCGACCCACAGCAACATCGCCGTGGGAACGTCCGGGATCGGGAGCGGGTCGATGCCCAGCGCGGCCAAGGACTCGTCCAGCGCGACGTCATCGTTCAGCCGGACGTCGGCCGGCGCGGTGCGACGACGAGCTGCTCGAGGCAGAAGATCGGGTCGGGGTCGCCGCCGGCGTCGAACCCGAGGGCAGCGAACAGCTCGTCGGCGTCGCGGAACGCCGACGTCGAGAAGTGGGTCCTGGCGATCACGACGCCGGATGCCGTCGGCGGGCTCGCCGGGACGGCGCGCACGACGAGGTCGTACTCGGCCAGCGGCTCGAGGTCGGCGGAGATCGAGGCGGTGATGCCGTGCGGCTGCGGACCGTCGACGCATGGAGCCAGCAGTGCGGCGACGGCCATGCGGGCGTCGGCCATGGTGCTCTGCATGGTCGAGGTGTTCGATCCCCAGCTCACCGTCGAAGCGACGAGGCGGTCGCCGATGCCGGTCGACGTGCCGGGAGGCGGGTCGGTGCGCACGACGTCGAGCGAGAGCTCGTGCTGGTACTTCTCGAGCAATGCTTCGACCCACTCCACCTCGAAGTGCACCAGCAGGTCGTCGTCGAGGAAGTGGCGCGGCGTCGGGCGCTGCGGATCGAAGCCGATGACGTACCGGGCCAGCGACCGGGGATCGAAGACATCCTGCACGTCGAATCGCAGCAGGTCCTCGTCCGCCACGGTCTCGAGCGCGGCGGTGCGGAACTCGAACCTCTGCGTGACGTCACGGTCGACCGACACCTCGTCCGGCGGGGTGTCCCAGTCGAGGCTGACCGCCGACGGCGGACCGCCGACGCCCTCCTGGTTCCACTCGGCGACGTCGTACCGGATGCGGACCTGCCACCGCTCGTCGGCGTCGAGCAGCACGACGCGGTCCTCCTGCGCGCCGTCCCACGTCGAGTTCCATCCGTCGAGCAGGTCGTCGCGCGCTGCCTCCGCGGCTTCGGCAGCGTCGACCGCGGACATCGTGGTGAAGCAGCTGCTGACGATGCCGACCTGGAGCGTCGGCATCGGAGCGAGCTGCACCCCGGTCCATGGCCCGTTGTCGCCGGCGTCGGGTCGGTAGCGGACGATCGCCGCAGCGCTGCGCTCCGACGAGACGACCTCGAGCAGCGCCGGAGACCACGGCCGGGCGTCGGTGGTCCGCCGTCCGGTGCAGATGGGCGCGAGCAGGGCGCCGACGTCCTCGAGCCACGCCACGACCCGTTCGAGGTAGATGGCGTCGTCGACGTCGATGAGCAGCTGGATGCACAACCGATCGAGCAGTAGCAGTTGCCCACCCGGCACCGGCTCGGCCCACAGCTCGACGCGGGCGATGCCGCGGCGCCTGATGACGAGGTTGTAGGGCACCTCGGGCGCGACGTTGGCCGGGAGCGCGGCTTCGCCCAGCAGCGTGCCGTCGGCGTCGAGTGCGCGCATGCGAATCGGCTCGCTGCCGGTGTACACGACACGCGCGACGACTCGCGTTGCCGGGCCGTAGGCGAACGGGGTGAACTCGCCGCCGATCTCGATCACGAGCGTCCCGGTGAATGACACCGAGTAGCCGACTGCGACGACGCCGACGTGGCCGGTGATCCGGAACGCGAAGTACTCGAGCACGTCCGGCAGGGGAGAGCCGCCGTCGCCCAACTCGAGGAAGTCCGTGCACAGCTCGACCTCGCCGGTCATGGGCGGAGGCAGCGCGAGGGCGACGACGAGCTCCGGGTCATCGACGTCGGCCTCGAACGTCCCGTCGAGGCCGACGGTGACCGGCTCGCGCTCGTCGTGGGTGTACCGAGGCAGGCGCCAGACACGCGTCACCTCGTGACCCGTATCCAGCGCCGTCCATGGCGCCGGCAGCGGGGCAGCGGCGCCGGGTTCGTAGCGGAAGCCGAGCAACCCGGCCCATGTGAGCGCGGCATCGAGCGGCATCCCGAGTGTTTCCGTGCCGACGAGCGCAGTGCCCGACCGCCACGGCAGACCCCCGGTCGGCGCAGCGGCGAAGCGCACCTGGTCCGGCTCGAGTCGCTCGCCGTCGGCGCCGTAGACGCAGTGCCGGGTCGTGTCGGGCACCGGATCGCACAGCCGCTCGACCACCGTGGCGGGATCCCCTTCGGTCGCTGCGCCGCCGTCGCTGAGGGCCCTGGCCCACGGCGCCAGGTCCCAGGCCAGGAGGGCGAGGTCCCACGCTTCGTGCTCGGAAGACGGGGCGTCGCCCTCGGCGGGGAGCGCCGGCCGGCCGGCAGGGAGCCACCAGTTGCTGGGCCAGTCGGACGAGCCCTCGACAACCGCGCCGGCGGCGTCGAGCAGCTCCACGGCTCGGAGTCGGTAGAGGAACTTGGTGCGCGCCGAGCCGCCCCAATCGGCGCCCCACCCACCGGCCGGCGTGGGCCGGAACGAATCGCCCTCGAGGTCGATGACCACGCGCTTGGAGAAGTGCACCGTCGGCCGGCAGTCCACCCAGGCGGTGTGCGGCGCGCCGGTGCTGCCACCGCTGGCCAGATCTCGAGCAGTAGCGATCACTCGGGCGTGACGGTCGCTGAGGCTCACGCCGGCGACGAGCGGATCGGCTTCGACGTCCGGCGACGCAGCGCCGCCGAGCGTGATGTGGACGCAGCCCTTGGCCTTGAACAGCGCCAGGTCGACCTCGCCACAGAACTCGCCCTCCAGCCGCGCATCATCCTTGGTCAGCGTCAGCTCGACGTTGCCTTCGATGCTCACGCCCACCGGGCCGAACCGCAGCTCGCCGGCCGTCTCCAGCTCACCCTTGATGAGCAACGGCTTTGTCCCGAGCCCGACGACGATCGAGGATCCCGCCCGCAGGTACACAGCCCTGCCGCCCCACTCGAAGTCGTAGCCGGCGCCGAAGCCGATCGAGAACCCGGTGAAGTCCCACTCGTCGCCCTTGCCACCGAGGTTGGGAAGCGCCTTCTCCTCGATCATCAGGTAGGCCCACGCCTGCAGGTCGAGCGTGCCCGGCAGCACGGTCACCGTCACGGGATCACCAGCCCGTCCTGCGTATCCATCCGAACCGATGCGCACGTAGGCGCCGTCGTCTCCGGTGAACGGGAACCAGGCCGCCAGCGGGACCTGGACGTGGATCAGCGAGGGAATGTCGTAAGTGCCACGGATCCCGACCGCGATGCCGTCGCTGCTGATGGCGATGATGCCGAGCAGCCCGACGCTCGTGGCCGTCCCGGCATCAGGGTCCTCTTCGACGTCGCCGGGGAAGCTCATGAACGCCCCCGCCACGGTCAGCACGACCGACGGGTCCGGGAGCTCGACGACGATCATGCCGTTGAGGTTGAACGTGAACCCACCGTCGGGTTGGGTGCCGACGATGGCGCCGAGACCGAGGGCGAGTTGGCCTTGCTCGGGCCGGTACTTCTCGAGGAGCGGAGTCTCGTACCAGGCCAGCTCGCGCTGCACCGGGTCGGGTTCCTCGCTCGCTGGCAGAAGGTCGCGCGTCCCGTTGGAGACGAATCGGCCTTGCAACCCGAACAGCCCGAGCCCTGTGCCGAGGATGGGGATCGCAGTGGCGAAGATCACTGCCACCTCGAGGTGGGCCATCGGATCCTCGTAGCGGAACGCCGCCTTGATCTGGAGGCCGATCGGTTCGATGGCCAGATCGAGCGCTGCTGACACGGCGACTGAGCCGCCTTCGCCCTCGGTGATCGCCAGCTGGCCCTGCCCCTGCAGCACGCCGGGGATGTCGACGGAGATCGTCAGGCCGCGCAGCTCGAACACGACGGCGCCGTCGATGGTGAGCCGCAGCGTCGCCTCGTCGAGGCGGACGGGTCCGAGGTCGATGGCCATGGCCAGATCGACCTCGATCCAGATCGAGCCGGCCCCCATCCTCACGGCGGCGACGCCGAGAAGGCGGGCGAGGGCGGTCGACATCTCCCACGTCCCGGGGCTGACGATCTCCGCCGCTTCCTCGTAGACGAGTCCGAGGCTGTCGAGGTTCGTCGAAGTGACGTCGAAGCCGAGCTCGACGCCGGCGCGTCGGTATCGGATCGCCACACCGGTGCCGCTGAGGACGCCGGAGGGAAGGGCCACATCGAACGCCGCCGTGTAGTCGGCGTAGACCCAGATGCGGCAGGCCGCCGTGGCGTCGCCGCCGCCGGCGGCGCGGCCGTACCCGAACTCCAGCCGGTGCAGCGTCGTCACGCCGTTCGCGGCGAGGTCGAGCGCGGCGCTGGCGAGCAGCACGCCGCCGAGCGCGACGAGCGGTACGACCGACTCTCGGGCGTCGGCGGGGTCGACACCGGTGGCCAGCGCCGGGCCGAGCGCCAGCATCAACGCCAGGTGGTCGGCGATGCCGTTCCCGTCGTCGGCGAGGCGGGCGATGCCGTCGTCGTTTCCAGGAGTGTCCAGCGCGCCGGAGACAACGAGCTGCCGCGTCCGCGGATCGTGGCTGAAGCGCAGCACGACCTGCCAGACCTTTGTCTCACCGGGCTCCGGCAACTCCGTCGGCTCCGGCTCGATCTGGCCGCCGAGCACGGGCACCTCGAGCGTGCCGTTCTCCCACTCGAATGCCACCTCGACCAGCGTCGGCGCCGAGTCTTGGGCGTCGACCCAGGACGGGCTGTCCCAGCGGGCGAGGAGGCGCAAGGCGGCGACGAGGGCGCGCTCCCGCGGCGCCTCGGTGATGTGCGCCCACTGATCGGCACCGGGGACCAAGGTGCGCCGCCGGGCCGCGGCGACGGCGTCTCCGTCGGCGAGTCCGGGCAGCAGGGGATCGGGAACGACGGCGTAGATGTCGAAGCCTCGGGCCTCCTCACGTTCGGGGATCGCGCGGTCGTCTCCCCACTCGCTCAGGCGCGCTGCATGGTCGACCTTGATGCGGATCTCCTGCCGGGTGCGCTCGTCGAGGCTGCGCGCGTGGAGCTCGGGATCGGCGAGCTCGTCGAGGATGGTCGGGTCGTCCGGCATCGTCCCGACGGCGTCACCGGTCGCCTGGTTCTCGCCTCGCGAGTAGACGACCGCCGTGTCGAGCGCGCCTACCCCGAGGCTTGGATCGGTGAGGAGCGCGCGGCCCTGCGCGGCACGACGCCCACCGAGCCCCGTGTTGTACGCGTCGTCGCCGATGTCGCAGGTCCGCCCGATGACGACGAACTGCGCCGCTGCGTCGACGGCCACGACCTGCGCCGCCCACTGCCGCAGCACCGCCGCGGCGGCGACGTGTGGGTCGGTGCCCTCGGAGAAGCCCCACGCCCGGTCCGGCCCGCCGACGGTCGGATCGATGGGATCCCAGATCGGATAGGGGTCAGCAGGGCCCCACGGGTCGACGTGGCTACCCTCGAAACCCGCCTCCTCGGTCGTGAACTCGACCGGGTGGATCTCGCGGTACAGCACCGGGTCGGTCGAGTCGAAGGCCATCCGCACACGCATCGCCGAGAGCACGTGGCTGCCGGCATCGGCATCGTCGGCGAGGGCCAGCTCGGCCAACGTGCCGTCCGGGATCGTCAGCTCGGGAGGGGGACCACGGTGCAACGTCGCCGGCTCGTCGCTCGGCCGGAAGGCCCCGTCCTGATGGAACGAGCGGAGGTGATACGAGCCGACGACCGCCGTCGGCACGGCTGGCTCGTCGCGCTCCTCGACGAGCAGGCGGGGTCCGCGGCGTTCCTCAGCCGGGCCAGCCCCGTCGATCTCGGCGCAGCCGATGACGATCCGATCCGCGGTCTCGATGACGTCGACCTCGAGGCGCCGGCGCCGACCGAGGTGATCGGTGAGCACGACATCGTGCCGACCGGCCGGCCACGCACCGAGTGGCTCGAAGTGCTCACCGGTCCCGGTCAGCGTGACGGAGCCCCGGCGCAGCTCCCACGTGATGCGATCGCGGTCGTCGGCGTCGGCGGGCAGCGGGTCGATGGCGTCGAACCAGATGCCGGCCAAGTCCTCCGACGTCCCGGAGATGTGCGTGACGTCGTTCCAGGCGAACGGCTCGGACGTGACCTGGATCTTCGGCGGGAACCCCCCGTCGTCCTCGGCGTCCGCGTCGGGCACGAAGGCGAACGTGAGCTGCGGACCGTCGGCGGAGGACCCGTCCTCGAGCGTGAAGATGTCGCGGTACCCGAGCGTGTCGTGCGGATCGCCGGGCCGCACGACGAGCCACCCGGTGTCGTTGCTCGTCGTCCACGTGGTGGTCCCCGGCAGGCGCCACCGCGCCTCCGCTTCCGGCGGGAACAGGCGGGCGAGGATGCGCACGGGGTCGCCGGCGCGTGTCGAGACGACCTCGACCTCCCGCTGCACGCTCGGTCCGGCGGGGGTCACCAGGTCGCTCAGCTGGCCATCGACGTCCTGGTAGAAGTGCAGTGCCACCTTGTGGGCCTCGCCGTCGGGGACGTCGAGACGCGACGTCTCGCCGAACTGGACGAACGCTTCGAGCTGGACCCCGTTGTCGGGGCTGAAGCCGATCAAGAGGTCACGGACACCGGCGGTGACGTCGCCGAGGAACGGCAGGTCGCGAGGGAGGTAGAGCGTGGCGTCCGACATCGACAAGCCGCGCCACGCGGCGTCCTGGCCGCGAGCGACGATCTCCGGTGGGGTGATCGCCGTCGTCTGGTCCCACGCAATCTCGCCGACGGTCATACCGAAGCCGCTCGGTCCGAACAGGAGGTGGCGGGGCTCGAGGCCGGCGCGGGAGATCAGCCCCGACGGGGCGTCGGGCTGGAACGGGTCGGGATCGGCGACGAACCGGGGCTGGACCGATCCGCTCGCGTTCCCGATCAACACGGCGCCGCTCACCCAGAGGTGAACGCGCTCGCGGTCGGGATCGGAGACGAGCGGGCCGACGAAGCCGTCCGTGGTCTGCGCCCGCTGAGCGGCGATCCCTGGCATCGGGATGAGCAGACGGTCGACGTACAGCGTGACCTGCCACGTCACCGGCTCGGGCTCGAGGTTCTGTCCGCCGGTCGGCGCGACACGGTTGGAGGCGTAGGTGAACCGCAGTCCGCTGGTGACACCGGGGATCTCCGCCGTGAAGCCCTCCCCGATGTCGATGCCGAGCGCGTCGACCACCGATCGGGCTGTGCCCTCGACGATGTCGTAGTTGCCCGAGGCTCGTGAGGACTGCTCCACCACCGACAGGAGCTCGAGCAGGCGTGCGAGGCCGGCGGGGATCAGCTCGTGGGCACCCTGCGGCAGCGCGGTGACGAGGTCGAGCAGCGTGATGCCTCGGGGAGCCGGCACGTCGGACATCAGGCGCCCGCGCTGCTCGCCGGGTGCAGGACCGTCACCTCACAGCGTCCGGCCAGCTCGGCGACGGCCTTGCCGCTCGCGTCGACGAGCGGCCGCTCGAACGTGAACGCCGTTCCATCTGCGCCAGGGCCGCCCAGCCGTGCCTCGATCGCCGTTGCGACGATCACTGCGGACACCGACGGTGCTGGACCTTGGATGGTCGGCACGAGAACGGGGCGGTGGAGTCGGCGGGCCTCCTCGCGGGCCTCGTCGAGCCGGACAGCCTCGTCCGGCACCACCTGGGGCAGCACGCGCAGCGCCGGACCAGCGAGCACTCGCCCGAGCGCGCTGCGTGGCGGCGGCCGGCCGACGGGTGGTCGGTCGACGAGGGCTGGCTTCGCCGGGCCGGCGGTCGCCCCGGCCAAGTTGGCGACGTCGGCGACGAGGAGCAGCATCAGCCGCTGGCACAGGTCGTCGAGTGCCTGGGGAGACGGCAGCGGCATCGTCGCTGGACCGACGTGTCGCACGAGCACCCCCGCCGCGCCGATGCACCATCCAGCGAGGCCGGCGACGACGCCACCGACGGAGTCCAGGACGACGGTGCCCGAGCCGGGCTGGCGGGGCGTCAACTCACCGGGCTTGGCCGCACCGACGAGCGGGCGTCCGGACCGGACGACCGGCTCCGTCGCCCGGAGTGGGTTCGCCGCCAGGCCGGCCGGCGGCAGGGCGACGCCGAACACCACGGGCCAACAGGTCAACGTGCCCGGCCCGCTCGGCGCGGCAACCGTGCAGCCCGTCACCGTGAGCCGGGCGACGACGGCACCGCGCGCGGTCATTCGTACATCGCTACGCCTCCGCGTGCGCGCGGACATCCGTAGGTTCACGCAAACGGATCAACTGTCCGTAGGAATCGATCGTTGTGATGCGGTTCCTACGGACAGTTCGACGCTTCGGCCAGCAGACGCTCCACGAAGATCGCCACGCCGTCGTCGTCGTTCGAGGCGGTCACCTCGTCGGCGATCCGCTTCGTCTCGGCGTCGGCATTGCCCATCGCAACGCCGAGTCCAGCCCAGGCCAGCATCTCGTGATCGTTGAGGCCGTCGCCGAACGCCACCACGTCATCGCGCTTCACTCCGACTCGTTCGCAGAGGTGGACCACGCCGCTGCCCTTGTGCACGCCGGGTGGGGTGAGCTCGACACTTCCGGGCAGACCCGACGGGCTGACGTGGAGATCCTGCGGTACGACGGCGGCAATGCGCTGCAGCAGCCAGCCTGTGTCGGCGCCGAGCACGAAGAGCACGGAGCTGTGCACGATGTCGTCCGGTTCAGGTCTGGCGTCAGGGACGACGACGGCGTCCGCCTTGGTGAGCGGGGCGAGCACGTCGAAACCCGGTTCGACGTGGAACCGGTCGGCCGTCGTGATGGCCAGGCGCAGGTCCGGGATGGCTTGGCGCGCCGCCGTCAGCACCGACCGCACGAGCTGCCCGGGCAGGCTCGCCTGGTACAGCACGGTCCCGGTGTCAACCTCGGCGACCGTCGCTCCGTTCGCGGCGACGACGAACTCGCCGACCGCCAGCTCGCGCACGAGCGGGAGCACGTACGGCAGTGGCCGGCCCGTCACCGAGCGCGACGTGCCAGCCGGCCCGGTCGGCCGCACGGAGGGCCTGGCGCGTGCGCGTCGTGAGCATGCCCTCGGACGTGAGCAGCGTGCCGTCCACGTCGAGCACCATGAGCCGGGGCCGGTCACCGAGTTCGCGCGAGATGGCGCGACGAAACCGGTCCGCACCCACCGCTGTCAAGCGGACGTCGCTGGCGAGTGAACTGGACGACTCCGACTACCGTCGGACGGCGTGTCTTCCCGTCTCGTGGGGCGGGCGGTGGAGCTCGGGGCGGTGCGCGATGCTCAGCGCCGCCTCGCCCAAGGTGTCGGGCGGTTCCTGTGCGTCGAGGGAGAGGCGGGCATCGGCAAGACCACCCTGCTGGCGGCGGCGACCGATCTCCTGGCGTCACCCAAGACGGCCGTGAGCAACGCTGCTGCCGTCGAGACGGATCGACACCGGCCGCTCGTGCTGATGCGGCGGTTGCTCCCGGGGCTGCCGGACGTCCGGCCACACGATGACCCGATCGACGCCAGCCTCGCCACGGTGGAGCGACGCGTCGGCGCCGGGCGGCTGGTGCTCGTGGCCGACGACGTCCAATGGGCCGACGACGCCAGCCTCGAAGCACTGCGAGCGATCGGCGCGGCGGGCGGAGGCGCTCGGTGTGCTCTTGATCATCGCGACTCGACCGCAACCGGCACCGTCGGGCGTACGGCGCCTCGTCGAGTTGGCCGATGATCACGGCGGCTGCCTGCGTCCGAGTCCGCTGGGACCCGACCAGCTCGCCGCGCTCGTCGACCAGCAGGTCGGCGCGCCACCTGGGCCGGCGCTCGCCTCGACGATGACGATGACGGCCGGAAACCCCTTCCTCGCCACCGAACTGCTGCGCAGCCTGCTCGAGGACGGCCAGGTCGAGGTCGCCGGCGGCATCGCCGAGCTCGTCGCCGGTGAGGAGCTCCCCGGCGGGCTGCGACGGCGCCTCGCGACTCGGACGCTCGGTGCCATACCGGGCGGTGACGTCGTGTTGCGCGCCGCCGCCGTCGTACCGGGCGGCGTGACCGTCGATGAGCTCGCGGCGATCGTCGACTTCGAGGTCGGCGCGGTGCTGGCCACCGCCCTCACCGCCGTCGAGCTCGGCCTGTTCGTCGACACCGGCACGGCGTTGACGTTCCGTCATGAGCTACTTCGCCGGTCGGTGGTCGACGCGACGCCACCGTCCATCGCCCGCACGTTGTCACGGCGCGCCGCTGACGTCCTGCGCCAGCGGCAAGCGGATCCGGAACGGGTGACGGCCTGCCTGCTCGCTGGCAGCGACCACGACGATGGAGGCGACGTCGAGCGCTTGGTGGCGGCCGGGCTGGAGTACCAGCGGACACATCCGGGTGCCGCCGCCGACCTGCTCGACCGGGCCCTCACCGACCTTGCCCAGTCGGACCCTCGGCGCCAGGAGGTGCAGCTGGCGCTCGGCTGGTCGCTGGTCGCCGCCGGCCGCGCCAGCGAGGTCGAGCCTCGGCTGGCGGAGATGCTGACCGACGCCGATGACCGTTCGCCCGTCGAGGTGCAGCGGTTGCAAGGGATCGCCGCCAGCTTGTCGGGTCGACTCGACCGCGTCGTCGAGCGGTCCGCGCACATCGACGCGCACAGTCTGAGCGAGCGGTACGACGGGAGCAGCGCGGAGTCCGTCGACGCCGTCGCCGAGCTGGCGTTGCTGCGCGTCTCGACGGCGCGCCTGCGGGAGGCGGCAGCGATCGTCGACTGGGTGGAGCGCTCGCCGACTCCTGCGTCGGCATTCCGGGCTTCCACGATCGGCACGGTCAATGCCTGGCTGGCGGCGAGCGCCGGTCGGTTCGAGGACGGCGTCGTGCACGCCCGGTCGGGCGTCGATTGGGCCGAACGTGACGACACGGGCCGGGCCAGCGTCGTGGTCCCAGCGCTCGCACTCGCGGCCTGCCTCGACCACCTCGGCGAGTCGGATGGTGCGCTGCGCGCGTCGCAGGGTCGCGCCGCCGAGCTGCTGCTGCCTCGATGGGGTCCTCCACTGCTGCAGTTCTTCGCCGCGGTCGCGCTGTACCGGAGGGGCAACTGGGACGACGCTCTGGCGGAAGTCGACGCCGGCCTCCGCGCCGCCGACGACATCGACGTCAACATGGCGGCGTTCTGGCCGTATGCGGTTGCTGCCCTCGTGACCTGCGCGAGGGGTGAGGTCAGCACCGCTCGGGCGCTGCTGCACGAGGGCGCCTCGCGCAGCCAGGCGCAGGCGCTCGGGCGCGAGTGGCTGGCCTACGCGTGGGTGTGCGTGGCGGAGGCCGACGGCGACATCGGCGGCGCGGCGGGCATCGTGGAACCTGCCGTCGGCGGCATCGAGGCCGTCGGGGCGCCTGGTGCGTTCATCAACGGCGGGCCCGACATGGCTCGCGTCTGTCTGCAGGCGGGCCGGTCCGACCTGGCCGAACGGATCGCCACGGGCATCGCCACGGTTGCGTCGCGCACACGGTCGCCGATCGTCGCCGCATTGCGCAGCTGGGTCGAGGGCCTGATCAGCGGCGATGGAGTGCTCCTGGAAGCGGCGGCGTCGAGCCTGCTCGCGTCGGGCCGGCTGCCCGAGGCGGCACGAGCCAGCCGCGACGCGGCGATGGTGCTGGCGCGGACCGGCGACCTGGAGGGCTCACGCCGGCTCGCCAAGGAGGCGTTCGCATCGTTCGAGTCCCTCGGCGCCGAGCAGTGGCGCCGCCAGCTGCGCTCGGATCTGCGCGAGGTCGGTCTGGACATCCGGCCCCGCCGCGGACCGCGGCGACCACAGGCCGGGTGGTCGAGCCTGACGGCGTCCGAGCAGACGATCGTCGGGTTGGTCGGCGACGGTCTGACCAACACCGAGATCGCAGAGCGGCTCTACGTGTCGCGACGGACCGTCGAGTCGCACCTCGGCCGGGTGTACACGAAGCTCGGCCTGTCGAGCCGCGCCCAGCTCGTCGCCGGGGTCCTCGCCCGCCGCCAAGGCTGACCCCTCTTCATCCGAGTGTTTGACGCCATCGGAGTGTCGAGCCTCGATTTTCTCGACCTCCAGCACTCCGATGGGCGCAAACACTCGGATGGCTAGGGCCGCTCCGCAGCGGCTTTCGTGAGGCGGTCACGGATGGCGTGGCCGAGCCCGCGTGAGGGTGGCAGCACGGCGACGACGACGTCGACGCCCGCGGCGTCGGCGTCACGGAGACGCGAGTACAGCTCGTGGGCAGAGCGGACGAGGTCGGCCGAGAAATCGAGGAGCTCGACCCGCCGACCGTCGCGCGTCAACGCACCGGCCCGCTGCTCGCCTTCCTGCGAAGTGTCGACCAGGACGACCTCCGCCGACGGCGCGTAGTGCGCCGCCAGCATCCCCGCCGCCCGCGACGGTCCGGTCGTCGGCGCCAGCGCCTGGTCGAGGAGCCGCTCGATGTCCTCGGCGGGGATCCCGCCGGGGCGCAGCAGCTGCGGCGGGTCGGCGGTGCAGTCGACGATCGTGCTCTCCACACCGATCGGGCTCGCTCCGCCGTCAAGGATGACGTCGCGGCGAGCGTCGAGGAGGGGTCCGAGATCGTCGAGCACGTGGCGGGCGGTCGTCGGGCTGACACGGCCGAAGCGGTTCGCCGACGGTGCGGCGACGCCGCAGGCGGAGCGGGCCAGCAGTTCCTGCGCGACGGGATGGGCGGGCACGCGCAGGCCGATGGTGTCCCGGCCACCGGTCACGACGTCCAGCACACGCTGGGCCCGGGGCAGCAGCAGGGTCAAAGGCCCCGGCCAGCAGGTGGCAGCCAGCACCTGAGCCGCTGGCGGGACCTCGCTGGCCCACGCGTCGACGTCCTCGAGTCGGACATGCACGATCAGCGGGTGACCGGCGGGCCGTGCCTTGACCTCGAAGATCCGGCGCACCGCCGCCTCGTTGTCGGCATCGGCTCCGAGTCCGTACACGGTCTCGGTCGGAAGGGCGACCAGTCCTCCGGCGACCAGCGCTCGAGCGGCGACGCCGACGTCGGTGGTCAGCACCTCACGACACGGCGTCGAGGAACCCGAGCGCGGCGTCGATGAACCCGAACGACTCGGGGGTGGCGAAGTGGTCGACGTTGCGCAGCGTGA
Organism: uncultured Acidimicrobiia bacterium; assembly: GCA_963774125.1. GTDB lineage: Bacteria > Actinomycetota > Acidimicrobiia > Acidimicrobiales > Ilumatobacteraceae > JALZMG01. The sequence continues at coordinate 492,654 of CAVZDR010000003.1, read as the reverse complement.
TCTGGCGGGCATCGGGCAGGGCGGCGACGAGCTCGTCGGCGGGACCAGCGAAGTCACGGTCGCCGATCACGACCAGCACCGGGTTCTTCACCGAGGCAAGCTCGGCCGGGGTGAATGGTCCCTCGTCGTCCCGCCGCAGCAGCGCGGCGAGCGCGAGACGGTCGTTCCCGGGCTGGGCGGCGTACTGCCCGAAGAGCCGTGCCACGTTGTCGTCGTCGGGAGCCGTCCCTTCCACACCCGCCAGGATGCGGGCGCGATGTTCCTGGTCGCGCTCGAACACGTTGCGACCGATCCCGGCGACGACGATGCGCCCGAACCGCTCAGGACCGCGCCCGGCCAGCCGTAGCAGCGTGATCGCCCCGAGCGAGAAGCCCACCGCGTCGACCGGCTCTTCCGGCAGTGCCTCCACGATCCGCGCCGTGAGGTCGGCGTAGGCCTCCGGTTCGTGCGGCTTGGGTGCGTCGCCGTGCCCGAGCAGGTCGACACCGATCACGGTCCGGCCGGCGTCGGTGAGCAGCTCGGTGAAGCCACTGCGTCGCCACGTCGCGTCGAACGATCCTCCCCACCCGTGGACCAGCAGCACTGGCGCCAGACCGTCACTCATCGAGCCGGATCGTACGATGCTCGCGATGAGCGATGTGCGCCGCATCGCCACTCATCGCTCATCGCCGACAGGCCGTAACCTTGAGTGGCCCTCCCGGCTCGAGGACAACGATGCGCCTGCTGCACCCTGCCCCTGCTCACGACCTCACCTACAGCGACGTCTTCATGGTGCCGAGCCTGTCGTCGGTGCCGTCACGCCTCGACGTCGACCTGACGACGCCGGACGGCATCGGCACGACGCTGCCGATCGTCGTCGCCAACATGACCGCCATCGCCGGCCGCCGCATGGCCGAGACCGTGGCTCGCCGCGGCGGCATCACCGTCCTGCCCCAGGACATCCCCCTCGACGTCGTCGGCTCCGTGGTCGAGTACGTCAAGGGCAGCCACCCGCTGTACGAGACGCCGATCACGCTCTCGCCCCACGACACGATCGTCGACGCCCTCGGCCTGATCCACAAGCGGGCACACGGCGCCGTAGTCATCGTCGATGACGGCAACCGGCCGCTCGGCGTGTTCACGGAGGCCGACGCGGCGGGCTTCGACCGCTTCACCCAGCTGCACGCCGTGATGTCGCGGGAGCTCGTCACGATGCCCGACGGCACCGACGCCCGCAGTGCCTTCGAGCTGCTGTCGACGAACCGGCGCTCGATGGAGCCGGTCGTCGACGGCGACGGCCGCCTCGTCGGCTTGATGACACGCAACGGCGCGCTGCGCTCGATCACCTATCGACCCGCGCTCGACGCCGACGGGCGGCTGATGATCGCCGTCGCCGTCGGCATCAACGCCGACCCCGAGACGAAGGCCAAGGCGCTCGTCGAGCTCGGCGTCGACGTCCTCGTCATCGACACCGCTCACGGTCACCAGACCCGCACGCTGCGCGCCATCGAAGCGGTCCGGGCCGTGACCCGTGACGTTCCGATCGTCGCCGGCAACGTCGTGACCGTCGAGGCAACGCGACAGCTCATCGAAGCCGGCGCCGACGTCGTCAAGGTCGGTGTCGGTCCCGGCGCCATGTGCACGACGCGGATGATGACGGGCGTCGGCCGCCCGCAGTTCTCGGCGGTCGTCGAGTGCGCGGAGGAAGCTCGGCGGCTCGGCCGACACATCTGGGCAGACGGCGGTGTGCGCTGGCCACGCGACGTCGCGCTCGCGCTGGCCGGAGGCGCGGCGAGCGTCATGTTCGGCTCGTGGCTGGCTGGCACGTACGAGTCAGCGGCCGACACGTTGCGCGACCCGGACGGCCGGCTCTACAAGGAGAGCTTCGGGATGGCGTCCAACCGCGCCGTGAAGCACCGCACGAAGGACGAAGGCGTCGTCGAGCGAGCGCTCAAGGAGCTGTTCGAGGAGGGCATCAGCACTTCGCGCATGTACCTCGATCCCGAGCGGCCAGGCGTCGAGGACATCATCGACCAGATCGTCGCCGGCCTGCGCTCCGCCTGCACGTACGCCGGCGCCGCCGACCTGGTGCAATTCCACGAGCGTGCCGTCGTCGGCGTCCAGAGTGCGGCCGGATACCAGGAAGGCCTGCCTCAGGGCACCTCCTGGTGACGTCGCGCATCATCACCATCGACGGCCCCGCCGGCGCTGGCAAGAGCACCGTCGGCAAGGCAGTGGCCAAGCGCCTCGGGCTCGAGTACCTCGACACTGGCGCGATGTACCGTGCCGTCACGTTCGCTGCCTTGCGGCGTGGCATCCCGGTCACCGATGAGGACGCCGTTGCCGCGCTTGCCCGCCAGCTCGACATGACCGTCGACGAGCACACCGTCGTCGTCGACGGCGTCGACGCGACAACGGGCATCCGATCCCGCGAGGTGACCGAGGGCGTCAGTGCGATCGCCGCCAACACCCCGGTGCGGGAGGAGCTGCGGGCCCGCCAGCGGCAGTGGGCGGCGGACCGAGGCGGCGGCGTCATCGAAGGTCGTGACATCGGAACCGTTGTGTTCCCGAGCGCGACCTTGAAGCTGTTCATCACGGCGACGCCGAGGGTCCGGGCCGAGCGACGCGTCGGTGAGATCGGCGGCGCCCTCGAGGACGTCGAGGCCTCGATCACCGAACGCGACCGGCGTGACATGACGCGAGTCGACGGCCCACTGCGGGCAGCCGACGGTGCAGTCACGATCGACACCAGCGGGCTGACGATCAACGAGGTCGTCGACCGCATCGTCGAGCTGCTGCCCGAGGAGTGCCGATGACGAGGGTGGAGTCGTACCTCGCCGGCCAAGGCCTCGGCAGCCGCATCGCCTACTGGATCGCCCGCGTTGCCGTCTACGGGTTCTGCCGCCTGTGGACGCGGATCGAGGTGGACGGCCGCGAGAACGTGCCGGCGACCGGAGCCTTCGTGCTTGCGCCGGTGCACCGCTCGAACATGGACACGCCGTTCGCTTCGTGCGTCACCCGTCGGCGCCTGCGCTTCATGGGGAAGGACACGCTGTGGAAGCGGCGGCCGGCCGCGTGGTTCCTGTCGGCACTCGGCGGATTCCCCGTCACCCGGGGCACCGCCGACCGGGAGGCGCTGAAGCGCTGCATTGCCGTGCTGCAGGCAGGTGAACCACTCGTGCTGTTTCCAGAGGGCGAGCGGAAGTCGGGGCCAACCGTCCAGCCGCTGTTCGACGGGCCGGCCTACGTCGCCCTCAAGACCGACACACCGATCGTTCCCGTCGGCATCGGCGGCTCGGAGGCCGTGATGCCCAAGGGCGCCAAGTTCATCCGGCCCAGCAAGGTTCACGTCATCGTGGGGGAGCCGATCAAGCGACCATCGGTGGCGGGGCGGATCCCTCGCGCCACCATCGAGGCCCTGACCGACGAACTGCACTCCGAGCTCCAGGTGCTGTTCGACGAGGCGCAGCGCCGGGTCGACGGTGGTGGCGGATAGGCAGGTGGGGCGAGCCGTCGCTTCGCGGTGACGCCGGATGAGCCCCGAGCCCGACGTCGTCAGGCGAAGTAAGCGGTCAGGGTGGGGCGAGCCGTCGCTTCGCGGTGACGCCGGATGAGCCCGGAGTCGCCCGTGGCAGCGGCGGCGAGCTCCGTAGGCGAGGCGAGCAACTTGCTTGCGAGCCGAGCCCAGACGTTTCGTCAGCCGGCGAAGTAAGCGGCCAGCGCATCCGCCAGCCACTGCGGATCACGCACGCCGCACAGCTCACGCGCCGAGTGCATGGACAGCTGCGGCACGCCGACGTCGACCGTCGCGATGCCGAGGCGAGTGGCGGTGAGCGGCCCGATCGTCGACCCGCACGGCATGTTGTTGCGCGACACGAACGTCTGGACCGGCACACCCGCCTGCTCGCACGCCGTCGCGAACAGCTGCGCCGTGTCGGCCGATGTGGCATAGCGCTGATTCATGTTGATCTTGATCGCCGGACCGTGGTTGACGATCGGGGCGTGCTCGGGGTCGTGGCGCTCCGGGTAGTTCGGGTGCACGGCGTGCGCGTTGTCCGCCGAGATGCACGACGACGCGGCCAGGAGGCGGTGGAAGTCGTCACGCGATCCGTCACCGTGCAGGCGCTCGAGGATCGTCGACAAGAACGGCCCCGACGCACCGGTCGTGCTGGCCGAACCGACTTCCTCATGGTCGAACAGCGCGATCACGGCGAGATCAGCCGACGGCTCGGCAGCCGCGAGGGCAGTCGTCGCCGCCCAGCACGACACGAGGTTGTCGAGACGCCCGCTCGCCAGCATTGATCGATCGGCGCCGAGCAGACGCGCCGGCTGCACGTCGTACAGGCACAGCTCCCACCACGCCGAGGTGCCGTCGATCGCGGCCGCGGTGCCCAACCACTTCTCGAAGTCGACCGACAGCTCCGTCGCCCACACGGGTGTGAGATGGGCCTGGCGGTCGAGCACGAGTCCGTGCTCATTGACCTCACGGTCGAGGTGGATCGCAAGTTGCGGAACGCGGGCGATCGCCGCGTCGACGTGCACGAGGGTCGAGTCGCCGTCCGTCGTCAGCACCCGCCCGGCCAGGCCGAGGTCACGGTCCAGCCAGCTGTTGAGCAGCACACCGCCGTACACCTCGACGCCGAGTTGGCGCCAACCCGCACGAGACATGTCTGGGTTCGGCTTGACCCGCAGGCACGGCGAGTCCGTGTGCGCACCGATGATGCGGATCGACCGTGGCCGGGCCGTTGACGGCCGTCTCCAGGCGATCAAGGCTCCGCCACGCACGACGTAGCCGGCCGCCGGGAGGTCCGCCCACGGATCGCGCTCGTCCAGCTCCACGAATCCGGCGGCGTGCAGGTGGCGGCACGACGAGCCGACGGCGTGCCACGGCGACGGCGATGAATCCAAGTACGCCAGCAACGACTCCATCGAAGGACTAGATAAGCAGGTGTGATCCGCCGTACGAAGATCGTCGCCACACTCGGACCCTCGGTCGACGATCCGAAGGAGCTCGAGAGCATCCTGCGGGCCGGCGCCGACGTGATCCGCATCAACCTCAGCCACGGCGCCATCGAGGAGCATCTGCATCGAGCCGCGATGGTGCGCGAGGTGGCCGCCATGATGGATCGTCCCGTCGGCGTGCTGGCCGACCTGCCAGGGCCGAAGATCCGCGCCGGCCGGTTCCCGGACGACGGCGCCGAGCTGGCTCCAGGGGAGATCGTCTCCTTGGTGCCGGGCGCCGGTCCGAGCGACGCCCAGCAGATCTGCGTCGAGTACGACACGCTCCTGCTGGACGTGGATCTCGGCGACCGCGTCGTCCTCGGCGACGGCGCCATCTCGATGAGGGTCATCGCGGCGACGTCGACCGAACTCCAGGCGGAGATCGAGAGCGGCGGGAGGGCACAGGGTCGACCGGGCGTCCACCTGTCGTGCGAGCGGCTGCAGATGCGAGCTCCGACGGCTGAGGATCTCGTGCTCGCCGAAGCCGTCGCCGCCGCAGGAGTCGACTACATCGCGCTGTCGTTCGTCCGCCGCGCCGACGACGTCCACGAGTTGCGCAAGGTCGTCGGTGATCGGGCCGGGATCATCGCCAAGATCGAGACGAGCTCCGCGCTCGCCGAACTGCCGGCGATCGCCGAGGCGGCGGATGCGCTCATGGTCGCCCGCGGCGACCTCGGGATCGACTGCCCGCTGGAGGACGTGCCGCACCTGCAGAAGCGGATCGTGCGCCACTGTGTCGAGGTCGGCCGGCCGGTCATCACCGCCACGCAGATGTTGGAGTCGATGATCCAGTCGCCGTCGCCAACCCGTGCCGAGGTCAGCGACGTCGCCAACGCCGTCTTCGACGGCACCGACGCCGTGATGCTGTCGGGTGAGACGGCGATCGGGCTCCGTCCCGGCCAGGTCGTCTCGACGATGGGCCGGATCGCCGCTCGAGCGGAGGCGGAAGCCAGCTATCGGCAGTGGGCGGAGCGGCTGGGACGTGAGCAACGCACGTGGGATGACGACACGTTCGATCGCATCACAGCCGCCGTCACCCATGCCGCTTGGATGGCCGCCCACGACGCACAGGCGTCGGCGATCCTGTGCTGCACCCGCACAGGACGCACGGCGCGGGCGATGGCGCGCTTCCGTCCTGCCTGCCGGCTGATCGGGCTCTCGCCAGATCCGCGCACGGTCGACTCGCTGACCCTTTCCTGGGGCGTGGAACCAGTCCACGTCGACGAGTACCACACGAGCGACGAGATGGTTTGGTTCGCCGTCCAGACGGCGCTCGAGCACGGCTTCATCACGCAAGGCGACACCGTGCTCGTCCTGGCCGGCGCGCCGGACCGCCACAGCGCCGCGGCGGCCGACGTGCTGCGCATCGTGCGAGTTGAGTGAGACGGTGGCCGGCATCTGGTCGGAGACGACTGGCCCGCCCGACGGGCCGCTCGTCGTGCTCGTGCACGGGTCCATGGATCGCTCGGCGGGACTGCTCAAGTTGTCCCGCCGCCTCGATGACGAACACCTCGTGCTGCGCTACGACCGCCGGGGATACGGACGCTCGACCCCGCACGACGGTCCGTTCGACATCGGCTCCCAGGTCGATGACCTGGCGGCATTGCTGGAGGGGCAGGCGGCCGTCGTGTTCGGCCACAGCTACGGCGGCAACGTGGCACTGGCTCTGGCCGCTCGACGCCCGGAGCTGGTGCGAGGCGTCGCCGTGTACGAGACACCACTGTCATGGTTGTCGTGGTGGCCGACCACGACCGCCGGCGGCGACGCGCTGACCGTACGAGACGGCCACGTCGCCGATCCGGCCGAGGCGGCGGAGCGATTCATGCGGCGGCTCGTCGGTGACGAGCGGTGGAGGCGGCTCCCCGAGCGGACCCGCCGTGCCCGTCGCGCGGAGGGTCCGGCGATGATCGGTGAGTTGCACGATCTGCGCGACCACGCGCCCTGGGATCCGGCCGCCGTGACCACGCCGGTCGTCGCGATGCGCGGGGAGCATGGCGCCGACCACCATCGCCGCTCGACCGCCCACCTGGCGGCGACGCTGCCGGACTGCAGCCTCGTCGAGATCCACGGAGCCCGTCATTTCGGGCCGAACACCCATCCCAACGCCGTCGCTGCCGTCATCGCCGAGCTGGTCGCCCGCCTACCCTCGAGCACATGACCGACGAGCGACCGATCGCCATGTCACACGGCCTCCCGTCCACCGTGCTGCCCCCAGCCGACGCCGCCGCGCAGCAGGCCCTCGCTGATGCGCTCGCCGCCGAGCCGGCAGCGCGCCGAGACGGGCTGGCCGCCGTTGCCGCTCGGTATCCCCGCTACATCGACGCATGGGCGGAGCTGGGTGACGCCGGCCGCGACGACATCGAGCGCTACGCGTACTACCGGGTCGGCTACCACCGCGGGCTCGACGCGCTGCGGGCCAACGGTTGGCGGGGATCCGGCTACGTGCGCTGGAGTGAGCCGACCAACCGTGGTTTCCTCCGCTCGTTGGCCGGGCTCGGCGCGATGGCCGAGTCGATCGGCGAGGCGGACGAGGCCGAGCGGGTCGCCACGTTCCTCGTGCAGCTCGACCCCGACGGGGGACGTCGGACGCGATGACGGCCGGCGCCGTGCTGTGCGGCGGACAGAGCCGGAGGATGGGCACGGACAAGGCGGTGGTCGAGGTCGACGGCGTGGCGATGGCCGAGCGTGTGGCGAGCACGTTGGAGGCGGCGGGATGCCGACCGGTGGTGCTCGTCGGTGGTGACGTGGCGCTCCTCGAGCGGTTCGGGCGGCCGACCATCGCCGATGGGTGGCCGGGGGAGGGTCCGCTCGGTGGCGTGCTCACTGCCCTGGAGGCGGTCGGGTCCGATGGCGTCGTGGTGGTTGCGTGTGATCTGCCGTGGCTCGACGTCGACACCGTTCGTGCCGTCGTCGGGGCTGGCGTCGCCGCAGCGCCGCCAGTCGACGTCGCCGTCGCCACCACTGGACGGCTCGAACCGGCGCTGGCGTGGTGGAGCGGACGTGCGCTCGGTCGAGTGACCGACATCTGGGCGGAGGGTGTGCGGGCGATCCACGAGGCGATCGGACGGCTCACCGCCGTGCGCGTCGAGGTCGACCCGGCGACCCTCCACAACGTGAACACGGCGGCCGATCTGCCAGCCGCGCGGCCGCCGGCAGCCTCGGCGGATGGGTAGCCTCGGCCCGTGGCCGTGGCAGACATCGAGGTCAATGAGCTCGCAGAGCAGCTGCAAGCGGGCGCTCGCCTGATCGACGTCCGCGAACCCGACGAGTACACGGCCGGCCATGTCCCGGGCGCCGTGTCGATCCCGCTGGCGACCGTGCCGGATCACCTCGACGCCTTCCGCGGACCCGATGCGGTGTACGTGATCTGCCAGGGCGGCGGCCGCAGCCGGCGCGCCGCTGAGTTCGTCGCCGATCACGGCATCGAGGCGATCAACGTGGCGGGCGGCACGGGGGCGTGGGTCGCGTCCGGCCGGGACACCGTCGCCGGAGACCAGCCCTCGTGACCCATCGTTGGGTCGAGCGTCAGGACGAGCTCGACCAATTGATCGATGAACTGGCGGCCGAGCCGCGGTACGCGATGGACACGGAGTTCCATCGGGAACGCACCTACTACCCGCGGTTGGCGCTGGTGCAGTTCGCCTGGGGCGGAGCGCCGTCCGTCGATGCACCCGTTCAGCTGGCGCTCGTCGACCCGCTGGTCGTCGACGTGCGGGCGCTGGCCAGGTTGTTCGAGACGCCGGCGCTCGTCGTGGCGCATGCCGCGCAGCAGGACCTGGACGTCCTGACGCACGCCGTGGGCGCGATCCCGGCGCGGCTGTTCGACACGCAGGTCGCGGCCGGGTTCGTGGGCTACGGGACGCCGTCGCTCTCGGCGCTCCTGCAGGGAGAGTTGGGCGTCACGCCGGCCAAGGGTGACCGGCTCACGGACTGGCTGCACCGGCCGTTGACCGAGGCACAGAAGGCGTACGCCGAGTCCGACGTGGTGTGGCTGCTCCAGCTGCAGGATCGGCTGATGGCCGAGCTGGCTGAGCTCGACAGAGTGGCATGGGTGGAGGAGGCCTGCGAGGAGCTGCGCACGCGGCCCACGGGCGCGACGCCCCCGGATCTCGCCTGGCTGAAGCTGAAGGACGCCAAGTCGCTGCGCTCGCGGGCGCGGGCGGTGGCGCAGGGTGTGGCGGCGTGGCGGGAGCGGGAAGCGGCGGCCACGGACGTTCCCGTGCGCCAAGTGCTGCCGGATCTCGCCGTGTTGGGCGTCGCCCAACGGCAGCCGACCAACCTGGACGAGCTGGGACAGGCTCGGGGGATCGACGAACGGCACCGGCGCGGCCGGACCGGGCGCGAGCTGCTGGAGACCGTGGCGAGGGCGCGGGTCGCGGATCCTCCCGCCGTCCCGAACGGCGTCGACGAGCTCGACCGGACGATGCGGCCGGCCGTCACGCTCGTCTCGGCCTGGGTCAGCCAGGTCGCCCGCGATGCCCGCATCGACACCGCGCTGCTCGCCACGCGGGCCGATCTCGTCGCCGTGCTGCGCGACGATCCGGACGCCAAGCTGGCCCACGGCTGGCACGCTGAGCTGCTCGGTGACGGGATCGCCCGACTGCTCGACGGCCGTAGCGCACTGACGTTCGACGGGAAGGGCGCACTGCGCCTCGTCGACGTGCCTTGATGCGGCCGGCGCTCCAGCGACCTTCGCCGGCCGCATCCAGGCGTCGGACCTCGTCGTTCAGAGGTAGAGACCCGGTTCGGCACGGCGGGCGCTCCAGCGCCTTCGCCGGCCGCATCCAGGCGTCGGACCTCGTCGTTCAGAGGTAGAGACCCGGTTCGGCACGGCGGGCGCTCCAGCGCCTTCGCCGGCCGCATCCAGGTATCGGACCTCGTCGTTCAGAGGTAGAGACCCGGTTCGGCACGGCGGGCGCTCCAGCGCCTTCGCCGGCCGCATTGATCAGCGGTCTTCTGGCACATCCCTGATGACGAAGGTGCACGTCTTCGAAGGGGTCGACCAGGTAGGCTCACGTTCAATGTCAATGCGCTAGTTCTGGGGAGCCCTGGTGAAGAAGGGTCGTCATCGCCGCTTCGAAGAGGCGAGGAAGCTGAAGCAATCTGGTCCCGCGGCGTTCGATCTGGGTCTCGGAGATCGCAGCCGGCAGGGCACCACCACCCAGGACGATCCGGACGAGGACGACGAGTACGCCGCCCTGGCCCAGAAGTACGGCGTCGAGTTCGACGACGACGACGCTGAGCAAGACGACTGACTGACGCCTCCGGCTGACCGCCGAACTGGGCGCGCTGATTCTCGAATCCGAGAACGTCCGCGCCCAGAACGTAGGCGGCGCGAAGTGTCGGTTACGAGGTCTTGCGGAACACCGGGTGGGGTAGCGGTACCCACTCTGGGCGTTCCAACTGCTGCACGAGCAGGTCGTAGATGGGCGTGCCGACGAGCGCCACGATGTCGTCGCGCGACGACCGGTACACCGGGTCCTCACCGATGAACGCCTCGGGCGATTCCGTGCACCACCAGTGGAAGTCCTCCCCGCCCTCGCCCCAGTCGCGGCGCTTCCACTCGCGCAGCCGGGACGTCACGTGCCCGTTCTCGTCGGTCGAGTGCTCGAGCCGCAGCGGCACCTGCCAGCACACGTTGGGCTTCCAGTCGAGCGGTCGCTCGCCGGCGGCCATCGCGCCGATGTGCAGAGCACATCCGACACCTCCGGCGAACCCTGGCCGGTTGAGGAAGATGCACGCATCGTCGACAAGCCGGGTGACGGTCACATCGCCGTCTCCGTCCTCCTCGGACCCCGGGCGCAGGAAGCCGCCGCGGCGAGCCTTGGCGTGGAACTGCATCTGCTCCGGTCGCAGGCGGACGAAGGCCTTCACGACGTTCGCCACGTCGTCCTCGTCGACGAAGTGGGCGCCGTAGCTGCAGCAGCCCTGCATCATCTCCGGCGCCGGACCGTCCAGGATCCCGAGGCAACCGTCCCCGTAGATGCACCGGTAGTTGGAGCGCAGGAACGTCGCGTCGAAGACCCACGTGCGGTGCTCGTCGGGATCCTCGAAGCTGATCCACTCGTGCAGATCATCCGGCACAGCGACGGCAGTTCCCGGATCGCGTCGGTCCGAGGTGAAGGCCCGGTTCGGCACGGCGGGCGCTCCAGCGCCTTCGCCGGCCGCATCAGAAACGTTCACGCCCTCAACCTAGCGAGAGCCCCTCACACCCCACCGGTAGGCTCACCTGCGCAGATGGGCGCTCAACCTCCTCGTCACGCGGACCAGCTCCGCCAGTCCTTCCTCGACTTCTTCGCGCGCCGCGAGCACACGCCGGTGCCATCGGCCAGTCTCATCCCACACGACCCGACGGTGCTGTTCAACGTCGCCGGCATGGTGCCGTTCAAGCCGTACTTCGTGGGCAACGAGGTGCCACCGTTCCGCCGGGCCGTCAGCTCGCAGAAGTGCGTCCGTGCCGGCGGCAAGCACAACGACCTCGACGACGTCGGCCGGACCAAGCGCCATCTCGTGTTCTTCGAGATGATGGGCAACTTCAGCTTCGGGGACTACTTCAAGGAGCTGGCCATCCCGCTCAGCTGGGAGCTCGTCACCGAGGACTGGGGGTTCGACGGCGACCGCATCTGGATCACCGTCCACACCAGCGACGACCAGGCCGAGGAGATCTGGCACGACGTCGTCGGCGTGCCGATGGAGCGCATCCAGCGCCTCGGCGACAAGGACAACTTCTGGCAGATGGGCGAGACGGGCCCGTGTGGTCCGTGCTCCGAGCTGCACCTCGACCGCGGTCCGGACTTCGGTCCCGACGGCGGGCCGCTCCACGACCCGCACGGGGACCGGTACATGGAGTTCTGGAACCTGGTCTTCATGCAGTACGACCAGGCGCCGGATGGCACCCGCACGCCGCTGCCCCGCCCCTCGATCGACACCGGGGCCGGGCTCGAGCGGATCCTCTGCCTGCTGCAGGGCGTCGACGCCGTCTGGGAGACCGATCTGCTGGCACCGCTCGTCGATCAGGCGTGCCGCGCCACCGGTCGCACGTACCGCCCTGGCGACTACCACGACCGGGACAGCTTCGCCGTGCGGGTGCTCGCCGAGCATGCGCGCTCGGCAGCGATGCTCGTCGGCGACGGCGTGTTCCCCAGCAACGAGGCCCGCGGCTTCGTGCTGCGCCGGATCATCCGACGAGCCGTGCGCTACGCCTACCTGCTCGGCACCGAGCAGCTCGTCATGCCCGGGCTCGCCGAGGTGGCCATCGACGTGATGGGTACCGCCTATCCGGAAGTCACCCGCCAGCGCGACTTCATTGTGGGTGTGCTCGGCAAGGAGGAGGAGCGCTTCCGCCAGACGCTGCGCAACGGCCTGTCCATCCTGGAGCACGAGCTCGATGACGGGGCCGCCGAGCTGTCGGGCCCGACAGCCTTCCTGCTCCATGACACGTACGGCTTCCCGCTCGAGCTGACGCAAGAAATCGCCGGCGAGCGCGACGTCGCCGTCGACGTCGCCGGCTTCGAGACCGAGATGGCCGAGCAGCGCGAGCGAGCCAAGGCGGCCCGCCGCAAGGGCGAGGACGACGTCAACCTCGACGCCTATCGCGAGCTGGTCGAGCAGTTCGGCATCACAGAGTTCGTGGGGTACACGGACAACTCCACGGAGGCACGCGTCCTCGCTGTCGTTCCGGCCGCACGAAGCGGCGATAGCGATGGCGACGCGCTCGTCGAGGTGTTCCTCGACCGCACGCCGTTCTACGCCGAGAGCGGCGGACAGATCGGTGACCAGGGCACGATCTCCGGTCCGACCGGCACGGCCGAGGTCCTCGACACGACGTTCGCCCTGCCCAACCTGCGACGCCACACCGCCCGAGTCGTCGACGGCGAGCTCGCGCCGGGCCAGGTCGTGACGGCTGCGATCGACGTCGAACGTCGCAATGCAATTCGTCGCAACCACACGGCCACCCACCTCCTTCATCACGCGCTGCGCCAGGTCCTCGGCGACCACGTCAAGCAGGCCGGCTCGCTGGTCGCCCCGGACCGCCTGCGCTTCGACTTCTCGCACTACGAGCCCGTCACTCCCGAGCAGATCGAGGAGATCGAGCGCCTCACCAACGCCAACACGCTGGCCAACACGGATGTCCACGCGTTCGAGACGACGAAGTCCGACGCCGAGGAGCGCGGCGCGATCGCGTTCTTCGGCGACAAGTACGGCGACGTCGTCCGGGTGCTGGAGGCCGGCCCCTCGATCGAGCTGTGTGGTGGGACGCACGTGCGGGCGACCGGGGACATCGGCACGGTCAAGGTCGTGAGCGAGGGTTCCATCGGCTCCAACCTCCGCCGTATCGAGGCGATCACGGGCGAGGGGAGCGTCGCGCTGCTCCAACGCGACGAGCGTGCCCTGGGCGACGTCGGGCGGCTTGTCGGCGCCCCCGCCGATCAGGCCGTCGAAGGCGTGCAACGCAAGCTCGACGAGCTGCGCGCGCTGGCCGACGAGGTCAAGGTGCTGCGGGCGAAGCTGGCGACCGGGCGCGCCTCCGAGCTTGCCGCCATGGCGACCGAAGGCGCCGTCGTGGAGCGTGTCGACGGCTTGGCACCGAACGAGCTGCGTGAGCTGGCGCTCGCCGTTCGCGACGAGCCGGGCGTCGACATCGTCGTCCTTGCTGGTGAGACGACCACCGGCGGCGTGAGCATCACCGGGGCAGTGAAGCCCGGGCTGGGCATCGAGGCTGCGGGGCTGATCCGAGACGCCGCCAAGGCGGTCGGCGGAGGCGGCGGCGGCAAGGGCGATGTCGCGACCGCGGGAGGCAAGGACACCAGCGGCATCGGCGATGCCTCTGGCCATCGCCAAGGACGCCGTCGACGCCGCTCGCGCGTCGTCCTGACCCGTGCGCGCGCTGGGACTGGATCTCGGCTCGAAGCGCATCGGCGTCGCCGTCAGTGATCGGTCCGGCACCATCGCGTCACCCCTCACGGTGATCGGGCGTGGTCGCCACCGCAGCGAGGACCATCGTCGCATCGCCGCCCTGGCCCGTGAAGAAGAGGTCGAGCTCGTGGTCGTCGGGATGCCGCGCAGCCTGTCCGGCGCCGACGGCCCAGCAGCGCGGGGTGCCCGGGCCGAAGTCGAGGCGCTGGCTAGCGTTGTCGAGGTGCCCGTCGAGACCTGGGACGAGCGGTTCACGACCGTGACCGCCGAGCGCGCCTTGCGGCAGGGCGGTGTGCGCGGCGCGGCGAAGCGCGAGGTCGTCGACAAGGTCGCTGCGGCGGTCATCCTGCAGTCCTGGCTCGACGCCCACCGCCCGGGAGCTCGCTCGTGACGAGCACTGCGTTCCCCGGCCACGCAGGCCGTTGTTGGCCGCTCCCTCGCTGGCGCTCAGTCGCTCGCATCGGAATGGTGGGCTCGTGACGATCGCGGAGGAGCTCGCTCGCGAACGCGCCGCCAAGCGGACGGCCGAAGACCGCGACCCGCGTGGCATCGATGACCTCGACTCGCTCGATGCCCTGGAGACGCTCGATTGGAGCAGCGACCCGTGGGACGACGCCGAGGTCGCCGGCACTGTCGAGCGGCTGCGCTGGCAGACCCGCTCCATCAAGTGGGTCGCCTATGCGGCGATGGTCCTCGTCGTGGCGCTGATCCTGGCCGCCGGTGGGGTCGGCTGGTGGTACATCCACCAGCTCAACCCCGAGGGTGAGACGGGTGACCCGGCGAGCTTCACGGTCGACGCCGCCGACACCCTCGACTCGCTCAGTGACCGGCTCGAGCAGGACGGCTTCATCGTCGACGCCGGCGTCTTCCGCTGGTACGTCGAGCGCCACGGTGGTCTGGAGATCACGCCGGGGTACTACGAGATCACGACGAGCGACCACATGGGCAACGTGCTGGCGACGCTGCGCACGCCACCCGCGCAGACCTACAACAAGGTGACGTTCCCGGAGGGCTTCACCGTGGCGCAGATGGCACAGCGCCTCGACGAGAAGGTGGTCCCGATGACCGCCGACGGGTTCAACGCGGCGATGCAGGACCCGGCACTCGTCGCCAACTTCCGCCCGTTCGGCGTCACGTCGCTGGAGGGTCTGCTGTTCCCCGACACCTATCAGGTCTCCAACGGGGAGAGTGAGGGTCAAGTGATCAGCCGGATGCTCTCCCAGATGGAGCGCGTCGGTAGTCAGGAGGACATCGTCACCAAGGGCGAGCGCCTCTTCCAGAGCCCCTACGGGATCCTCACCATCGCCTCGATGATCGAGCGCGAGGCGAAGACCGACGCAGACCGGGCGAAGATCGCCAGGGTCATCTACAACCGGCTGGGCATCGGCATGCCGTTGGCCATCGACGCAGCCGTGCGCTACGGAACGCTGCAGGCGGGAATCGACCCGGACACGGTGCCGTTCAGCGACCAGCGGAACATGGACACGCCGTGGAACACGTACATGCACGAGGGCCTGCCACCAACGCCGATCGCCAACCCCGGGCGGGCGTCGATCCAGGCCGCGCTCAACCCGGCCCCCAACCCGAGCGTCGGAGACCCGATCTGCGAAGACCTGCCCGAGGACACACCCTGCATCTACCTCTTCTACGTGATCGCCGACGAGGACGGGAACCACGCCTTCGCGGCGACCGCCGAGCAGCACGAGGCCAACATCGCCGCGGCAGCGGCTGCCGGCTTGTTGGATTGAGGCGGGCCCATGACGGTGGCCGCCGTCATCGGGATCCCCGGTCGCGCACTCGTTGTCGCCGGCTCTCCACCGGGCCGCGTTCGCGGCGGCCGGGCTGGACTGGGACTACGTGGCCTTCGATGTGCCGGCCGGATCCGGTGCGGATGCCGTCGACGCGATGCGCACGTTCGGGCTGGTCGGGCTGTCCGTGACGACGCCGCTGAAGGCAGAGGTGGCAGCGGCCGTCGACGAGTTGGCGCCTGCTGCGGCGGCGTTGGAGTCGGTCAACACCGTCGTCCGTGACGGCGCCACGCTGATCGGCCACAGCACCGACGGCAACGGATTCGTCGCCGCGTTGGCCGCCGCCGGCACTGCCGTCGAGGGCGGGCGAGTGGTGATCGTCGGCGCAGGCGCCGCCGCCCGCAGCCTCGTGGATGCCTTGGGTCGCGCCGGCGCCGCTGACATCGCGGTCGTCAATCGGACCGGGGAGCGGGCTGTGGCTGCCGCGGCACTGGCGCCGTCGGCCCGGGTCGGCGGGCTCGACGACGTCGGGCAGGCGGACATCGTCATCAACGCCACGACCGTCGGCATGGGCACCAGCGACGTGCCGTTCGATCCCGCCCTCCTGCGTCCGGGCCAGGTCGTCAGTGATCTCGTGTACCACCCGCTCGAGACGGCGCTCCTGCGCGCTGCGGCGGGTGCGGGATGTCGGACCGTCGACGGACTCGGCATGCTGGTCCACCAGGCCGTCCTGCAGCAGGAGCTGTGGACCGGGCTGCGCCCCTACCCGCCGCTCCTGCGGGCCGCCGCCCTCGCCGAGCTGGATCGCCGAGCTGAAGCGTCGCGATGAGCGATGAGTGGCCCTACGACGCACATCGCTCATCGCGCAGACGGAGAGCCACCAGTAGCGTTGCGGCGTGCTGCGCTTCCTCACTGCCGGTGAGTCCCACGGGCAGGGGCTCGTGGTCATCGTCGAGGGGTTGCCAGCCGGCCTCGCGGTGACGGTCGAGGAGGTCCAGGCCGAGCTCGCCCGCCGCCGGCTGGGCTTCGGCCGGGGCCCGCGACAGCGCTTCGAGGTCGACGAGCTGACGCTCGTCGGCGGTGTCCGCCACGGCCGCACGATCGGCGCGCCCGTCGCCATCGAGATCAAGAACACCGAGTGGTTCCGCAGCGACAAGTGGCACGCCGAGATGTCGCCTGCGCCCGGTGAGACCAAGGCGCCCCTGACCCAGGTCCGCCCAGGCCACGCCGACCTCGCCGGCATGCAGAAGTACGGCTTCACCGACGCCCGTGACGTCCTCGAGCGGGCCAGCGCGCGCGAGACGGCCGCCCGTGTCGCTGCCGGCGCACTGGCCAAGCTGCTGCTGCGTCAGCTCGGCGTCGAGGTGCTCTCGCACGTCATCCAGCTCGGCCAGGCCCGTTCCAACGCGCCACGCCCGACGGCGACCGATCTGCCGGTGATCGACGAATCGCCGGTGCGCTGCTTCGATCCAGCGGCCGCCGAGGCGATGATCCTGGAGGTGAAGGGGGCGGCCAAGGACGGCGACTCGCTCGGGGGCATCGTCGAGATCATCGCCGAGGGCGTCCCCGTTGGGCTCGGCAGCCACGTCCACTGGGACCGCAAGCTGGACGCCCTGCTGGCCCAGGCAGTGCTCAGCATCCAGGCCGTCAAGGGCGTCGAGATCGGCGACGGTTTCGAGGTCGCCGGCCGGCGGGGCAGCGCTGCCCACGACGCCATCCGCTGGGACCCAGACGCTGGCGCCTACCGGCGCGACACGACGCTGGCCGGTGGCATCGAGGGCGGCATGTCGACCGGCGACCTGCTCGTCGTGCGAGCGGCGATGAAGCCGCTGGCCACCCTCAACGTGCCCGTGCTCGAAACCGTCGATACGGCCACGAAGGAGTCGACGGTGTCGTTCAAGGAGCGCACGGACGTCACCGCGGTGCCGGCGATGGGGGTCGTCGCCGAGACGATGGTCGCGCTCGTCCTCGCCGCTGAGGCCCAGCGCAAGTTCGGCGGTGACTCGATGGCCGAGCTGACGCGCAACGCCGAGGCATTTCGCGAAACCCTATGACTGCGTTCCCCGGCCACGCAGGCCGTTGTTGGCCGCTCGCTCGCTGGCACTCGCTCGCTCGCATTGGACGACGGGCCCGATGAGGCACGTCGTGCTCGTCGGGATGATGGGCGCCGGCAAGACCACGGTCGGCCGGGCGCTGGCCGCACGCCTGCAACGACCGTTCGTGGACTCCGATCAGCTGATCGAGGCGGCGACAGGCCGCACGGTGCGGGAGATCTGGGAGGAGGACGGGGAGCCAGCCTTCCGAGTGCTCGAGACGAGCGCGCTCGTCGACGCGCTGTCCGAACCCGAGCCGCTCGTCATCGCTGCCGCCGGTGGCACGGTGCTGCGCCAGGAGAACCGCGACGCCCTCGAGCGCGCCCACGCCCTCGTCGTGTGGTTGCGGGCCGATCCCGGCGCCCTGTCGCAGCGGGTCACCACCGACGGGCACCGACCGTTGCTCGACGGTGATCCCGAAGGCGCCTTGCGCCGCCTGCTGCCGGAACGCGAGCACTTCTACGCGGAGGTGGCGCACGCCGTCGTCGACACCGACGCGGCCTCGCCGGACGATGTGCTCGCCGAGGTGCTGGCCGTCGTCGAGGAGGCCGACCAGTCGTGAGTCCGCTGCAGCGCGTCGTCGTCCCTCTCGGCGAGCGCTCGTACGACGTCATCGTCGGCCACGGAGCGATCGCCGAGCTGGCCGGTCTGCTGCCCGGGACGGCGCGCCAGGCGGCCGTCGTGACGCAGGCCACCGTGCCGTGCTCGATCGACCTGCCGCTGCCCGTCGAACGCATCGAGATCGGCGTGGGCGAGGCACACAAGTCGCTGACGACGCTCGAGCTGCTGGCCCGGTCGTTCGCCCGCATCGGCCTGACCCGTCACGACGTCGTGATCGGCGTCGGAGGCGGCATGGTGACCGACGTCGCCGGTCTCGCCGCCGCCACGTGGCACCGGGGCACACCCCTGATCAACGTCGCCACCACGCTGCTCGGCATGGTCGACGGCGCGATCGGCGGAAAGACCGCCGTCAACCTGCCCGAAGGCAAGAACCTCGTCGGCGCGTTCTGGCAGCCATCCGGCGTGATCTGCGACCTCGACGCGCTGGCGACGTTGCCGGCACGCGAACGTCGCTCTGGTGAGGGCGAGATGGCCAAGTACCACTTCCTCACCGGCGAAGATCTCGAGGCGATGGACCTGACGGCCCGCGTCGCCCGCTGCGTCTCGATCAAGGCGGCCCTCGTTGCCGCTGACGAGCGGGAGGGGGACGAACGGGCACTGCTCAACTACGGGCACACGTTGGCCCACACGTTGGAGATCGCCACGGGTCATGCGCTGACTCACGGCGAGGCCGTCGGGATCGGGCTGGTGTTCGCCGCCGAGCTCGCACAGCAGCTCGACCGGATCGACGGCGAGCGGGTCGAGGCGCATCGTCAGGTCGTCGGCGGCACGTACGGGTTGCCGACGAGCGTGCCCACCGACCTCGACGCCGACGAGTTGATGGCGTTGATGGCTCGCGACAAGAAGGCGCTCGACGGTCTGACGTTCGTCCTCGACGGGCCACGCGGCATCGAGGTCGTGAAGCGCGTCTCGCAGCGCGACGTGCGAGCGGCGCTGGCGCGGATGTGACCGTTGACCCCGAACGTCACGGCGTACCGTTGAGCGGCGTGGACGCCGCATCGCCTCCCTGCGTGCTGCTCCTGCACGGTCCGAACCTCAACCTGCTGGGCACCCGCGAGCCAGACGTCTACGGCACGGCAACGCTCGGTGACCACGTCGCCCGCACGGAACAGGCGGCCGCCGAGTTCGGGTTGACGATCGAGGCCATCCAGAGCAACCACGAAGGCGAGCTGGTCGACGCCATCCACGACGCTCGCAACCGGTGCGCCGCGATCATCATCAATCCCGGCGCGTTCACGCACTACGCCTGGAGCCTGCACGACGCGCTGGCCGCCTTCGAGGGACCGATCGTCGAAGTGCACCTTTCCAATCCGAACGCCCGGGAGCCGTGGAGGCACACGAGCGTCGTCGCGCCGGTGGCCAGCGGGTCGATCGTCGGCTTCGGCGGGCTCGGCTACGAACTCGCCGTGCGGGCAGTTGCCGCCCGACTGGCGGAGCGGGCATGAACGAGCTGCCGCCGATCGGCTACGCCACACGACCCGACGCCGTGCGGGAGGCGCTGGACGGACGAACGCTGATCGTCTCGGCGCCCTCGGACCTTCGCTGGCTGACGTCCTTCGGCGGATCGCTCGGATGGGCCGTCATCGGACCAGAGACGTTCGTGCTGATCACCGATGGCCGGTATGCCGACCGCGCCGCCGCCGACGTTGCGGCAGCGGGGATCGCACCCGACATCGTGGTCGGTACCACCCGTCCGGAGATCCGCGACCACGTCGTCGCTGCGGCTCGCGGCGGACCGGTGGTGGCCGACGCCACCCACCTCACCCATGCGACCTGGCTCGACTTCGCCACCGACCTCGAGCTCGAAGCCGACGGCCACACGATCCGCCGGCTGCGTCGGGTCAAGGACCGCGGCGAGCTGGCCCGGATCGCCCGCGCTGCGGAGATCGCCGACGTCGCACTCACCGGCGTCGTTCCGCAGCTCGCCGAGCAGCCGACCGAGGCCGACGTGCGCGACGAGCTGGAGCACCGGATGCGCCGCCTCGGTGCGGACGGACCGAGCTACGACACGATCGTCGCCAGCGGACCACAGCACGCCGCCCGACCGCACCATCACACCGGCCGGCGCATGATCGTCGAGGGCGACACGGTGATCATCGACGTCGGTGCGCTGGTTGACGGCTACCACTCGGACATGACCCGCACGTTCGTCGTCGGCGAACCGGACCAGCAGCAGCAGGACGTGTACGGCCTCGTCCTCGAGGCGCAGCTCGCCGGGCTCGCCGCGATCGGTGCCGGTGTGGACGCGTCGGCGGTCGACGCCACGTGCCGACGGGTCTTCGACGACGCCGGGTTGGGTGACTGGTTCATCCATGGCACCGGCCACGGCGTCGGCCTCGACATCCACGAAGACCCGTTCGCGTCGAAGGTGTCGACCGAACAGCTCGTCGTCGGTGACGTCGTGACCGTCGAGCCCGGCCTCTATCGTGACGGCTTCGGCGGAGTCCGCATCGAGGATCTCGTCACCGTCACCGACACGGGCTGCCGCATCCTCACCCATCTGTCCAAGGACACGCCATGCCTGCCATCACGACCAACGACCTGAGGACCGGCATCACGCTGCAGCTCGACAACGGGCTGTTCCAGGTCGTCGAGTTCCAGCACGTGAAGCCCGGCAAGGGCGGCGCCTTCGTCCGCACGAAGCTCCGCAACCTGCGCACTGGCAGCGTCCTCGAGCGCACGTTCAACGCCGGCGTGCGCGTCGAGCAGGCGATCGTCGACCGCCAGGACATGCAGTTCCTGTACCGCGACGCGGACGACTACGTGTTCATGAACACGTCCACCTACGACCAGACGCAGGTGGCGCCTGCGGCACTCGGCGCGGTGGCCGACTACCTCGTGGAGGGCGCGGTCGCCCAGATCGCGCAGTACCAGGGGCAGATCATCGGCGTCGAGATCCCGGCGTCGGTCGAGCTCAGCGTGGCGCAGACCGAACCCGGCGTGCAGGGCGACCGGGTGTCCGGCGCCCGCAAGCCGGCCGTGCTCGAGACCGGCAAGACGGTCCAGGTGCCGCTGTTCGTCGAAGTCGGCGACCGCGTGAAGGTCGACACCCGCTCGGGTGAGTACATCACACGAGTCTGAATCGTCGAATGTGAGCGAGCGTCGACCGAAGCGACCTGATCGGCGTTCTGACGCCAGGGAGCGGGCGCTCTACCTCCTCTACGAGGCGCAGGCCAAGGGGATCTCCCCGGTCGATGCGCTCGAGGTGCAGATCGTCGAGCCCGACACCATGACGGTGACCCTCGTGCGTGGAGTGGCCGAACACCGGGAGCGCCTCGACGAGGCGATCGCCGCCAAGGCAACCGGGTGGCCACTCGCGCGCATGCCCGTGCTCGACCTCAACGTCCTGCGGCTGGGAGCCTTCGAGCTGGCGGAGCGGCCGGATGTCCCGGTCGCCGTCGTGATCGACGAGGCCGTCGAGCTGGCCAAGCGCTTCTCCACCGACGACAGCGGACGCTTCGTCAACGGCGTCCTGTCCGCCTTGGCCAGCGAATGGCGGTGACCGCAACCACCACCACCGGCGGTGTAACGGACGAGCCGCGCACACGGGTGCGGGCGGTCACCGAGCGGTTGGCCCGGGTCCACGTCGCCGCCTGGCTGACGCTCGTCGGGATCATTGTCTTCACGGTCGTCTTCGGCCGCCTCGGCGTCATCCACCACAACAACTTCGGATCGTGGGCCTACGACCTGGGGATCTACGACCAGGGCTTCTGGCTCGTGTCCCGCGGCGGGCAGTCGTTCGTCACCGTGCGCGGCCTCGAGTTCTGGGGCCACCACGTCAACGTCGTCGCGCTGCTGTTCGCGCCGTTCTACTGGCTCGGCGCAGGACCGTCGTTCCTCTACGTGGTCCAGGCCTTCATCCTCGGGTTGGGCGCGTTGCCCGTCTACCTGATCGCCCGGGACCGCTTCGAGCGCCCGTGGATCGGCTTGACGTTCGCCGTGGCGTACCTGATGTACGCGCCGGTCCAGTGGATCACCTCGGCCAACTTCCATCCCGAGGCGCTCGTCGTCACGCCCCTGCTGTTCGCCTGGTTCTTCGCCCGCCGCCGCTCGTGGGGGTGGTACTTCGTCGCGCTGGCGCTCGCACTCTCGACTCGCGAGGACGTGGCCCTGCTCGTGTTCATGCTCGGCTTCGTGCTGGCCGTCCTGTACTGGCGCAGCGACGCACGACGCGATCTCTATGCGGCGCTCGGCACGATGTTCATCGGCTTCGCCTGGTACCTGATCTGCACGCAGTTGGTGATCCCGTATTTCAACGACGGCCGGCAGGCGTTCTACCTCGAGTACTTCTACGGCAGCTACGGCGGCACGTTCCCCGAGATCGCCCAGACGATGGCGCGCCACCCCGACCAGCTCGTGCGTGACGTCACCCAGCCCGACCGATTGCGGTTCTACCGCGACCTCCTCTTGCCGTGGGGCGGGTTGCCGTTGGCGGCTCCGCTCGAGCTGCTGATGGCACTGCCGCAGCTGCTGGCCAGCGCCATCGGGAGCAGCCCGTACGCGAGGTCGATCCGCTACCAGTACACGGCGGTGATGGTCGCGCCGATCACGATCGCCGCGATCGAGGGAGCGCGGTGGTTGTGGGGGCGGTTCCGGGTCGTGCGCATGGCGCTCATCCCGTGGTTGCTGGTGTGGGCGTACGTGACGAACGTGGCGTGGTCGCCGTCGCCGATCGGTACCGGCTACGACCTGGCGTGGGTGCGGGAGAACCCGCGGCGAGCGTCGCTCGAGGCGGCAGTCGAGAGCGTGCCTGACGACGCTTCCGTCACGGCAACGTACGGGCTGCTCCCGCACCTGTCCCACCGCGAGCAGATCTACAACTGGCCGAACCCGTTCGTCATGTCGTACTGGGGCAACGACGACGACTACCGGCTGCCGGACCCGGCAACGATCGAGTACGTCGTCGTCGACCGGCAACAAGTCGGGACGACCGAGCAGCAGCTGCTCGCCGATCTGATCGACGGCGACCCGTACGAGGTCCTCTTCGACCAAGAGGACGTCGTCGTGGCACGTCGGGTCGATCCCGCCACTTGATCCATGCCGTGAGTCCTCAGCGCTTGCGGGCGATGGCGAGCAGGTTCTTGCCGAGCGGGGGATGGGGCACGAGCCGCTGCAGAGCGCGGCTGACGGGCACGATGACGCGGTCGTAGCCGGTGGACGACACCGCGCCGAGCGACTTGACGTCGATCAGCCGGTACATCGCGTAGTACGGGGCAACACCGAGCACGTCCAGGTACCGCAGCTCGACCACCTCGAACCCGGCCGCCTCGACCGTGGCCGCCAGGTCGCCGCGCACGTAGCGGCGGTGATGACCGGACTTGTAGTCGAGCGAGCCGTAGAGGCGGGGGAGTGCGGGCACGAAGATGGCCAGCGTGCCTCCTGCCACGAGGAGCTGGTGCGCGTCGCGCAGCTCACGCTCGTCGTCGAGGATGTGCTCCAGGACGTTGACGTAGATGACCGAGTCGAACGTCGGGGCGGGGTCGTCGTCCAGCAGCTCGGTCGACGTCGCCTTGCGGGCGGTGATCCCAGCACGGCCACCGAGGCGCTCTTGCAGCTCGTCGAAGAGGTTGGCCGCCGGTTCCAGCACGGTCAACAGCGACGTCGGGGCGGCGCTCGGCCAACGCCAGTGACACGCTGCCGATGCCGGCACCGACCTCGAGCACGCGTCGCCCGAGATGCGGCGCGATCTCGTCGGCGATCCAGCCGATGAACCGTTCTGCGCTCGCCAGCCGCTCGAGCTCGACATCGGCGCCGAACGACGAGTCGACCATGGCCTCCTGGTCGCGCATCCGTCCCGACCGGGATGCCCACGTGGCCTGGTCCGAGCGCATCTTCGCCCGCACCTCCTGGACGCGCTGGCGGAGCGGGGCGAGGCTGCGCTGGAAGTCGACGACGTCGCGCAGCGACAGCGACGCGACGTCGGAGTAGCGCGGGCGATACACGATCGGCACCTCGTCGATGCTGAACCCGTAGGCCTGGGCGAGCGCGACGAAGGCCGGGTAGAACCCGTACCCGGTCAGCTGCATCCCGTCTTCCAGCACCGTTCGCACGACGTCGACGTCGACGACCCAGAACGACGTCGTCGCGTCTCGCACTCGCCGCAAGCCGGTGCTGCGCCGAACGAGCTCGCTGGCAGCACGGCTGGCCAGCGCCCGCGGTGCCGCCGTGCCGGGCGATGAGCCGCCACGCACCCAACGGGAGCCGATGGTCAGCCCGCTGCGGCGGGCCAGGAACATGCGCACCAGATCGGTGATCTGGCGGGCGTCGTGGCGGCCGTCGGGGTCGAGGGTGACGATGAACCGCGCCGCGTCAGCAGCAACGACGTGCCGGAAGCCGGCGAGGAGCGCCGCGCCGGGGATGCGACCAGGGCCCGCGATCACTTCGAGAGGCAGACCGAAGCGTTGCCGCCTCGCGCCCGCGCGATCGGCAGCAGTCCCGTCGGGCGAGTCGTCGTCGACGAGCAGCACGTTCAGCTCGATGCCGGCCCGGCGCAGTACCGTCGCCGCCTCGTCCAGCTCCGCCAGGACCGGTCCGATCGACGCCGCCTCGTTGTAGGTCCCCATCACGACCGTGCCACGCACGCCGATCAACCTAGGTCGTGGCGATGGCTGGTACGGTGCCATCCGACCGTGAAGCGGGTCCCGTGAGGCCCGGACGGAGGATGAGTCCGCGACGAACCTGAGCAACCGGCGCGAGCGCCGGGCCTGGTGCTCAGCCAGGATGACGTGCGGCGGGCGGTGACCCGGATGGCGCACGAGATCCTCGAACGCAACGCCCGTGACGGCCGCTCGACGCGCTGGTGCTGCTGGGTCTGCAGCGCGGCGGTGTGTGGCTGGCCGAGCGCCTCGGCATCGAGATCGCCCGCATCGAAGGGCCGGTCCCGGTCGGGAGCCTCGACGTCTCGATGTACCGCGACGACATCGGGCTGCGGCCGGTCGTCCCGGCGGGCGCACCGACATCCCGGTCGACCTGAGCGGCGCCACCGTGGTGCTCGTCGACGACGTGCTGTACACGGGGCGCACGGTGCGGGCTGCCCTCGACGCGGTCAGCGAGTACGGGCGCCCGCGGGCGGTCCAGTTGGCCGTGCTCGTCGACCGGGGTCACCGTGAGCTGCCGATCCGCCCGGACTTCGTCGGCAAGAACCTGCCGACGAGCGCGCGAAGACGTCATCGTCACGGAGCTGGGCGTTCGGATCGAGCCCGTGGCGCAGCACGAGCGAGGGAGCGCCAGCGAGCGAGCGGCCAGCAACGGCCTGCGTGGCCGGGGAACGCAGTGAACGTCGAGATTCGGGAGGTGGCGCGGTGAAGCACCTTCGGTCGATCGAGCGAGATCGGTGTCGACGGCGTGCAGCGCCTGCTCGAGCTCACCGACACCATGGTCGACATCAACCAGCGGCCCAATCCCGGGTACCGGCTCTGCGCGGCAAGACCGTGTGCAACCTGTTCTTCGAGGACTCGACGCGCACCCGGCTCTCGTTCGAGACCGCGGCCAAGCGGCTGTCGGCAGACGTGATGACGTTCTCGGTCGGCACATCGAGCGTGAACAAGGGCGAAAGCCTCCGTGACACGATCGAGACGGTCGCCGCGATGGGCGTCGACGCATTCGTGATCCGCCACGGGTCGAGCGGCGTGCCGTGGCAGGTCAGCAGCTGGACGACGGCGAGCATCATCAACGCCGGCGACGGCTGGCACGGCCATCCGACGCAGGCGCTGCTGGACGCCTACACCGTGCGCCAGGCGCTGGGGCGGTCGTCCGGGCTCGACGGCGTGCGGGTGGCGATCGTCGGGGACATCCGCCACAGCCGGGTGGCGCGCAGTGTTGTCGAGGTGTTCACGGCACTCGGTGCCGACGTCACGCTCGTCGCGCCGGTCACTCTGCTGCCGCCGGTGCCTCCGGCGCCGACGACCGACGATCTCGATGCGGTGGTCGAGAAGGTCGACGTGCTGTACCTGTTGCGGATGCAACGAGAGCGCATGCAGGAGGCGCTCGTGCCGAGCCTGCGCGAGTACAGCGCCCGCTTCGGGCTGACTGCCGAGCGGGCTCGACGCCTGCCCGAGCATGCGCTCGTCATGCACCCGGGTCCGATGAACCGCGGCGTCGAGATCCTCGTCGACCCTGCCGAGCTGCCCGGGGCAGTCATCACCCAGCAGGTCGCCAACGGCGTGGCCGTCCGCATGGCGGTGCTCTTCGAGCTGTTGGGCGCAGGGCGTGATGTGCCCGTCGAGGAGCCGGCGTGACGGGCAGCGTGCTCATCCGGGGCGGGACAGTCGTCGATCGGGAAGGTGAGCGGCGGGCCGACGTGCTGATCGACGGCAGTCGCGTGGCGGCGGTTGGCGATGCCATCGGCGCAGAAGTGGCTGCTGACCAGGTGCTCGACGCCGGCGGCTGCGTGGTCGCGCCAGGATTCGTCGACCTCCACGTGCACCTGCGCGAGCCCGGTCGCGAGGAGGCCGAGACGATCGAAACCGGCAGTAGAGCCGCTGCCCTCGGCGGCTTCACGGCGGTCGTCGCCATGCCGAACACCGACCCGCCGCAGGACTCTCGGGGCGTCGTGGAGTTCGTCCGGGCCCAAGGCGAGCAGGCCGGCCTCTGCGAGGTGCTTCCGGCCGGCTGCATCACCATGGGTCGGGCCGGCGAAGCGCTGGCACCGTACGCCGAGCTCGTCGCGGCCGGCGTACGCATCTTCACCGACGACGGCAACGGCGTGCAGGACCCGCTGCTCATGCGTCGTGCGATGGAGTACTCGCTCGGCCTGGACATGGTCCTCGGCCAGCACTGCGAGGTCGCCCGCCTCACCCAAGGGGCCGTCATGCACGAGGGCCGCTGCTGCAGCGAGCTCGGGTTACCCGGATGGCCTGCGCTCGCCGAGGAGCTGATGGTCCATCGCGACCTCGAGCTGTCACGACTCACCGGTGCCCGCATCCACCTGCTCCACCTGTCGACGGCGCGCAGCGTCGAGCTGGTCCGGCTGGCCAAGGCCGAGGGTGTCGCCGTGTCCGCAGAAGCTGCCCCTCACCACTTCACGCTCACCGACGAGCACCTGCGCGGCTACGACCCGGTCTTCAAGGTGAATCCGCCGCTGCGGACCGCCGACGACGTCGCGGCGATCAAGGCCGGTCTCGCCGACGGCACCATCGACGCGATCGCCACGGACCACGCACCGCATCCCCAAGAAGACAAGGAGCGACCGATCGACAACGCACCGCCGGGCATGCTCGGGTTGGAGACCGCCCTCGGCGTCGCACTGGCCGAGCTCGACTTGCCGCTGCAGGATGTCGTCGCCGCGCTGTCGTGGAAGCCGGCCGCGATCGCCGGCGTCAGCGATCGCCACGGCGTACCGATTCAGGAGGGCAGCCCCGCCAACGTCGTCGTGTTCGACCCGATGGTCACCTGGAGCGTGCGGCCCGCAGCGCTCGCCAGCCGCAGCCGCAACACCCCGTACGTCGGGCGAACACTCCGGGGAAGGTTCGCCACACCGTCTTCAGGGGTGCGCCGGTTGTCGTCGACGGAGTGCCTCAAAGATGAATGGTTATACGATGGAATGCATGTACATCCATGTCGGCACGATCCTGTTTGTCGGGATCGCTTCACAATGAACGGTTCTGAAGGACAGAACGGGGTGCTTGCATTAGCCGACGGGTCCATGTTCGAGGGCGAGTTGTTTGGCGCCACGCCGCTCACCGCCGCATCAGGAGAGGTCGTTTTCAACACGACGCTGACCGGCTACCAGGAGGTGCTCACCGACCCGAGCTATGCCGGCCAGATCATCACGTTCACCAACCCTCACCTCGGCAACTACGGCGTCAACCTGACCGACTTCGAGGCGCGGCGCCCGTTCTGCCGCGGCGTCATCGCTCGGGACGTCACTCGGCGACCGAGCAACCGCCGAGCCCAGGCACCACTGAACGACATGTTGCGGCGCTATGGCATCCCCGGGATCGGTGGCATCGACACGCGTCGCCTCACCCGGCTGATCCGCGACACCGGTGCGATGCCCGGTGCCTTCGGCCCGGCCGACGACCTCGGAGCAGTGCGCGCTGCGGCCGCTTCCGAACCGGGGACCGCGGGCATCGATCTCGTCGCCACCGTCACGACGCCGGCGCCGTACACGGTCGGCACCGACGGCCCGTTCACGATCGTCGCCTACGACTTCGGCATCAAGCGGACGATCCTTCGCCACCTCGCCGGCTTCGGCCAGGTCGAGGTCGTTCCGGCATCGACATCCGCGGCCGACGTCCTGGCCCGCGAGCCGGCTGGCGTCTTCCTGTCCAACGGGCCGGGCGACCCGAGTGAGGTGCCGTACGCCGTCGAGGCGATCCGCGAGCTGCTCGGCGAGGTGCCGATCTTCGGCATCTGCCTCGGCCACCAGTTGCTCGGCCGCGCCCTGGGCGCCGAGACCGTGAAGTTGCCGTTCGGGCACCACGGTGCCAACCACCCGGTGCAAGACCTCTCGACCGGCGCCATCGAGATCACCAGCCAGAACCACAACTTCGCCGTCGACGCATCCACGCTCCCGGGCGGGGTCGAGTTGACGCACGTCAACCTCAACGACGGCGTGTGTGAAGGGCTGGCCATGCCCGACGCCCGCGCCTTCTCCGTGCAGCACCATCCAGAGGCGGGGCCGGGCCCGCACGACAGCTGGTACCTGTTCGACCGGTTCTCCGCGGCGATGGGGGGCCGCCGGATCAGCGACCTCGACGACGACCCAACCGGCCTGCCCGCCCCGGACCTCGGCGTCGGAGTCGCTTGATGCCGCGGCGCAACGACCTCTCCTCGATCCTCGTCATCGGCTCCGGCCCGATCGTCATCGGCCAGGCCTGCGAGTTCGACTACTCGGGCACGCAGGCCTGCCGGGTGCTGCGCGACGAGGGCTACCGCGTGATCCTCGTCAACTCGAACCCGGCGACGATCATGACGGACCCGGACTTCGCGGATCGCACCTACATCGAGCCGCTGACGCCAGAAGTGGTGGCGCGGATCATCGAACGCGAGCAGCCCGACGCCGTGCTTCCGACGCTCGGCGGGCAGACCGGACTGAACCTCGCGATGGACCTGTACCGGCAGGATCTCATCGGGGTGCCAGGCACGCCGGAGATGATCGGGGCCGATGCCGAAGCAATCGCCACGGCCGAGGATCGCGAGCGGTTCAAGCGGGCGATGCTCGAGATCGGCCTCGACGTCCCTGCCTCCGGCATCGCCCACACGCTGGACGAAGCGCGCTACGTGATGGCGGATGTGGGGCTCCCGGTGATCGTCCGGCCGGCCTACATCCTCGGTGGTCGCGGCACCGGCATCGCCCACACGCCCGAGCAGTTCGAGCACATCGCCCGCGTCGGCCTGGCGGCCAGCCCGATCGGCGAGATCCTCATCGAGGAGTCGATCGCCGGCTGGAAGGAGTTCGAGCTCGAGGTCATGCGCGACGCAGCCGATAACTGCGTGATCATCTGCTCGATCGAGAACGTCGATCCCATGGGTGTGCACACCGGCGACTCGATCACCGTCGCTCCGGCGCAGACGCTGACCGACGTCGAGTACCAGGCGATGCGCGACGCCGCGTTCGCCTGCATCCGGCGCGTCGGCGTCGAGACCGGCGGCTCCAACGTGCAGTTCGCCCTCGACCCGGTGACCGGGCGCCAGGTCATCATCGAGATGAACCCGCGTGTGTCGCGCTCGTCGGCGCTGGCGTCGAAGGCGACGGGGTTCCCGATCGCCAAGATCGCCGCTCGACTCGCCGTCGGCTACACGCTCGACGAGATCTCGAATGACATCACTCGCGCCACGCCGGCCTGCTTCGAGCCGGTCATCGACTACGTCGTCACGAAGGTGCCGCGTTGGGCCTTCGAGAAGCTCCCCGGAACGACCGGTGTCCTCGGCACGCAGATGCAGTCCGTCGGCGAGGTGATGGCGATCGGCCGGACGTTCCCCGAGAGCATCCAGAAGGCGCTGCGCTCGCTCGAGCACGGCCGCGCCGGTCTGAACTGCGACCCTGCCGAAGCCGAGCTGGAGCCGCTCAGTGACGGCGACCTGCTGGCGGCGATCGCCGTGCCGACGCCGAACCGGATCTTCGAGATCGGCGAGTTGCTCCGCCGCGGTCGCACGATCGAGGAGCTGTACGAGGCCTGCCGCATCGATCCGTGGTTCCTCGATCAGCTGCTGGCCATCGTCGAACACCGCGAGGAACTGGCGACCTTCCACGACCCCGAAGCCCTCGACGCGCGAGCGTGGCGGCGGGCCAAGCGACTGGGCTTCAGCGACGCGCAGCTGGCTCACCTCTGGGCGACAACCGAGGCCCACGTGCGAGCGACACGGGAGCGCGCCGGTGTCCACCCGACGTTCAAGACCGTCGACACGTGCGCCGCCGAGTTCGCCGCCGAGACGCCGTACCACTATTCGACGTGGGAGGACGAGAGCGAGGTCCGCCCGTCCGATCGGCCGCGGGTGGTGATCCTCGGCTCCGGGCCGAACCGCATCGGCCAGGGCATCGAGTTCGACTACTGCTGCGTCCATGCCAGCTTCGCCCTGCGCGACGCCGGCTTCGAGACCGTGATGATCAACTGCAACCCGGAGACGGTGTCGACCGACTACGACACGTCCGACCGCCTGTACTTCGAACCGCTCACCGCCGAGGACGTCCTCAACGTGATCGCCGCCGAGACCGTGGCCGCTGGGGGCACGCCACCGCAGGTCATCGTCTCCCTCGGCGGCCAGACCCCGCTCAAGCTGGCGTCGCAGCTGCCCGAGGCGCTGATCGCCGGCACGCCACCGGCGTCGATCGACCTCGCCGAGGACCGCGAGAAGTGGAACGCCGTGTGCGACGAGCTGTGCATCCCGCAACCGCCGGGCGGCATCGCCACGGACCTCGAAGAAGCGCTGGCGGTCGTCGAGCACGTCGGGTTCCCGGTGCTCGTGCGCCCCAGCTACGTGCTCGGCGGCCGGGCGATGCAGATCGTCCACGACGTCAACCAGCTGGCCAGCGCCATGGCCGAGCTCGCCGGCTTCGGCAGCTTGGCGCGTGAGGGCGGGCTGTCTGCGGAGCGCCCGGTGCTCATCGACCGCTTCCTCGAGGACGCTGTCGAGGTTGACGTCGACGCGGTGCGTGACGTCACCGGCGAGGTGTTGATCGGCGGCGTCATGGAGCACGTGGAGGAGGCCGGCGTGCACTCCGGCGACTCGGCATGCGCGATCCCGCCCCAGACATTGCCGTCCTGGGTCGTCGAGGTGATCGAGGCGTACACCACGGCGATCGCCGATCGCCTCGAGGTGCGTGGGTGCATCAACGTGCAGTACGCGGTGACGGGCACGACGGTCTACGTGATCGAGGCCAACCCGCGAGCCAGCAGGACGGTGCCGTTCGTCGCCAAGGCAACGGGCGTGCCACTGGCGAAGGTGGCGACGCGGGTGATGCTCGGAGCGACGTTGGCCGAGCTGCGCGTCGAGGGCCTGCTCCCAGTCTCCGTGCTGCACGGCGCCGACGCGACACGGAGCGTCGCAGTGAAGGAAGCCGTCCTGCCGTTCTCCCGCTTCCCGGAGGTCGACCCGGCACTCGGGCCCGAGATGCGCTCGACCGGTGAGGTGATGGGCATCGACGCGACGTTCGGACGCGCCTTCTACAAGGCGGAGCTCGCCGCCGGCACCGTGCTGCCGACGGCGGGAACGGTGTTCCTCTCCTTGGCCGACGGTGACAAGCCCGCCGGCTTGGTCGTCGCCAAACGGCTGCGCGAGCTCGAGCTCGGCGTCGTCGCCACACAGGGCACGGCGGACTTCCTGGCCCGGTTCGGCCAGTCCGTCGACGAGGTCGTGGCCAAGGTCAGCGAGGGTGCAGGCAAGACCGCCGTCGACTTGATCGGTGACGGCGCCGTCGTGTTCGTCGTCAACACCCCCGAGGGCAGGGGCGGGCGCAGCGATGGCGAGCTGATCCGCAAGGCATGCACGCTGCACCGGGTCGCCTGCGTGACCACGGTCGACGCCGCGCTGGCAGCCGTCCACGGCCTCGCCGAGCAGCGCCACCGCCCCATTGAGGTCCGCTCACTGCAAGAGCACCACGGCAAGACATGAGACGCGTGGTCGGGCTTCTGGGCGCGCACGGTCTCGAATTCGAGAATCTCCGCGCCCAGATCAACATCGTCGCGGTTCGGTGAGCGTCTCGATCGGATCGGTGACGCTGGCCAACCCCGTCATGACGGCCTCGGGGACGGCGGGCTACGGCACGGAGCTGGCCCGGTACTTCGATCTTTCGGCGCTCGGGGCGATCGTCGTGAAGTCGCTCGCTGCGTACGAGTGGGCCGGCAACCCCGCACCGCGGCTGCACCCGACGCCGCAGGGGATGCTCAACGCCGTCGGATTGCAAGGTCCCGGCATCACGTACTGGCTCGAGCACGTGCTGCCGGATCTCCTACGGGCGCGGGCGACCGTCGTCGCCTCGGTCTGGGGTCGCACCGTCGACGACTATGCGAGAGCCGCTGAGCTGCTGGGCGAGGCGCCCGCCGAGGTCGTGGCTGTCGAGGTGAACCTGTCCTGCCCGAACCTGGAAGGGCGGGAGTCGATCTTCGCCCACGACCCCGAGCTGTCGGCCGCGGTGATCGCCGCCACGGCGCCGTGCGGCCGACCGCGCTGGGCGAAGCTGAGCCCGAACACCGATCGCATCGTGGACATCGCGAAGGCCGTGGCTGCCGCGGGCGCCGATGCCGTGACGTGCATCAACACCCTGCTCGGGCTCGTCTACGACCCGGTGACCAAGCGTCCCGCCCTCGGCGCCGGCGGCGGTGGACTGTCCGGGCCAGCGATCCACCCGGTCGCCGTGCGCATCGTCCACGACGTCCACGCCGCGCTGCCCGATCTCCCCATCGTTGGCGTGGGCGGCGTGGCGAGTGGCTGGGATGCCCAAGAACTCCTGCTCGCCGGGGCCTCGGCAGTGCAGGTCGGGACGGCGACGTTCGCCGATCCGCGAGCGCCGCTGCCGCGTCCTGGCCCAGATGGCGGCCGAACAGACGTACCCTTGAGAGATGGGGCCATCCACCTGTTTCCTGGGTGTTTCGGGTACCTTGACCTGCATGGCTACACCTCCGCAGTTGACCCCTGAGCAGCGCACCGCAGCGTTGGCGAAGGCCGCCGAGGCTCGTGCGGCTCGCGCGAAGATCAAGGACCAGTTGAGGAACAACACGTTGTCGCTGTCCGACGCCCTCGATTCTGACGACCCCAACGTGGGCAAGCTCAAGGTCCACTCACTCCTTGAAGCGCTCCCGGGCATCGGCAAGGTCAGGGCCCGCAGGGTGATGGAGGAGGTCGGCATCGCCGACAACCGCCGGGTCCAGGGTCTCGGCGTGCAGCAGCGGCAAGCCCTGCTCGACGCCCTCGGGTGAACCCGGAGCCCCCGGGAGCACCACCACTCACCATCGTCGTCTCTGGTCCCGGCGGCGTCGGCAAAGGCACGATCGTCGACGCTCTTGTCGCGCGCGATCCCCAGCTGTGGCTGAGCCGGAGCTGGACGACGCGTGTCCGCCGGGCCGGGGAGCCGGCCGAGGCCTACGTGTTCACCGATCCGGAGACGTTCGAGCGGCGCATCGCCGCTGGCGGTTTCCTGGAGTGGACCGAGTTCCTCGGCAACTTCTACGGCACCCCGTTGCCGAATCCGCCGCCTGGCGCCGATGTCGTCCTCGAGATCGAGGTCGACGGCGCCAGCCAGGTCAAGGCGATCCGCCCGGACGCCTTGCTGATCTTCGTCCTCCCGCCGTCGCGTGAGGAGCAGGAGCGACGGCTGCGATCGCGCGGCGACGACGCCGAGCGTGTCATCTCCCGGCTGCGCAAAGCCGATGACGAAGAGCCCGTCGGACTCAAGCTGGCCGACCACGTCGTGGTCAACGACGACCTCGAGACCACGATCGACGAGATGTTGCGCATCATCGGGGCAGCACGAAACCGCCGGTAGCATTTACCGGCTGTCCACCCGCGATGCGGGCGGATCCCGACCCGGAGAACCATGGAACGCGCCCACGACACGATGATGAACCCGCCGATCGAGGAGCTCCTCGATCGCGTCGACTCCAAGTTCGGCCTCGTCACGCTGGCCGCACGGCGTGCCCGCAACATCAACGCGTACTTCAACCAGCTCGGTGAAGGCCTCGGTCACATGATCCCGCCGCAGGTCAGCTCCGTCGCCCGGAAGCCGCTCAGCATCGGTTTCGAGGAGATCGCCGCTGACAAGATCCGCTGGACCGAAGCGCCCGAGCCCGAGGCTGAGGCCGAGGCGCTCGACGAAGAGCTCGCCGAGGACGCCGGCGACAGCTGAGCAGCGGGCACCGACTTGCTGGCCGGATCTCGCGTCGTCCTCGGGGTCTCCGGGGGCATCGCCGCCTACAAGGCGGTCGAGGTGTGCCGCCGTCTGATCGACGCTGGTGCGCACGTCGTACCCGTCATGACGAGAGGCGCCGAACATTTCCTCGGTCGTACGACGCTGAGTGCGCTGGCCAGCGAGCCCGTGCAGACCGAGCTCTGGAACGCCGCTGATCCGATCCCGCACACGCGGCTCGGACAGTCGGCGGACCTCGTGATCGTCGCTCCCGCCACCGCCCGGGTGATCGCCGCCTACGCCGCCGGGCTGTCCAACGACCTGTTGGTCGCCACGCTGCTCGCCACGCGGGCGCCGGTGCTCGTCTGCCCGGCCATGCACACCGAGATGTGGGAGCACCCGGCGGTCGTCGAGAACATCGCAACATTGCGTCGGCGCGGCGTCCACATCGAAGGGCCGGCCGTGGGCCGCCTGGCCGGCGGCGACTCCGGGGCTGGACGGCTGGCCGATCCAATCGACATCGTGGCGGCAGCGGCGCGCATCCTCGATCCGGCTGGCACCGATCTCGCAGGGGTGCGCTTCGTCGTCACCGCCGGCGGGACACGTGAGCCGATCGACGCCGTGCGGGTCATCGCCAACCGCAGCTCCGGCAAGCAGGGCTACGCCATCGCCGCTGAGGCCGCCGCACGCGGGGCCGACGTCGTGCTCATCAGCACCGTCGACCGCCCGCCACCAGTCGGCGCGTGCGTGCGCAGCGTGGAAACGGCCGCCGAGCTGCAGGCGGCGGTCCAGGAGGAAGGCCGCGACGCCGCGGTCATCGTCATGGCGGCCGCTGTCGCCGACTTCCGTCCGAAGCAGGCCGCCGACGGGAAGCTCAAGAAGCGCGACGGCGTGCCGGAGATCGTCTTGGAGCAGACGCCGGACATCCTGGCCGGGCTCGGCGCCTCCAAGCAACCGGGGCAGGTGCTCGTCGGGTTCGCCGCCGAGACGAGCGACCTCCTGGCCAACGCCCAGTCCAAGCTGGCCGCCAAGCGACTCGACCTGGTCGTCGCCAACGACGTCAGCAAGCCCGGCGTGGGCTTCGGTTATGACACCAACGCCGTCCTGTTGCTGCGCCCAGGTCTCGATCCGGTCAGCATCGACAAGCGCAACAAGCGCGACATCGCCCGCGCCGTCATCGACGCCGTCGTCGAGATCCGCGCCCGATCCACCACCTGAGGAGTTCGCCGTGTCCAACTGGACGTTCACATCCGAAAGCGTCACCGAAGGCCATCCCGACAAGATGGCCGACCAGATCAGTGACGCCGTGTTGGATGCCATCCTCGGCGAGGATCCGAACGGCCGCGTGGCCTGCGAGACGATGCTCACGACCGGGTTGTGTGTCGTCGCTGGCGAGATCACGACGTCGGCCTACGTCGACATCCCCAAGCTCGCCCGGGAGACGATCCGCTCGATCGGCTACGACAATCCGCACTACGGCTTCGACGGCACGACGTGCGGCGTGATCGTGTCGATCGACGAGCAGAGCCCGAACATCGCCCAGGGCGTCGACACGAGCGAGGAGCTCCGGCACGGCAAGGCAGGCGAGGATCAGATCAACGCCCAGGGCGCCGGCGACCAGGGGATGATGTTCGGCTTCGCCTGCGATGAGACGCCCGAGCTCATGCCGCTGCCGATCTGGACCGCCCACCGGCTGGCCGAGCGCCTGGCCGAGGTTCGCAAGTCCGGTGAGGTGCCATACCTGCGTCCCGACGGCAAGACGCAGGTCACCTACGACTACGAGGACGGCCGGCCGGTCAAGCTGCGCACGGTGCTGATCAGCACGCAGCACCAGGAGGGCGTCGACCGAGACACCGTGATCCGGCCCGACTTGATCGAGCAGGTCATCCGCCCGATCGTGCCCGAGCAGTTCGGCGAGGATGACTACGACGTGTGGATCAACCCGACCGGCACGTTCGTGCTCGGTGGTCCGCACGCCGACTGCGGGCTGACCGGGCGCAAGATCATCGTCGACACGTACGGCGGCATGAGCCGCCACGGTGGTGGTGCGTTCAGCGGCAAGGATCCGAGCAAGGTCGACCGCTCCGGCGCGTACGCCGCGAGGTGGGTCGCCAAGCACGTCGTGGCGAGCGGCGCCGCCGCGAAGTGCGAGGTCCAGGTGGCCTACGCCATCGGCATGGCCCACCCGATGAGCGTCCTCGTCGACACGTTCGGCACGAACACCGTCGACCCGGCCCTGATCGAGAAGGCCGTCCGCGAGGTGTTCGACCTGCGTCCCGGGGCGATCGTTCGCGACCTCGAGCTGAAGCGTCCGATCTACCGGAAGACCGCCGCGTACGGCCACTTCGGACGGGCGCTGCCGGGACTGAGCTGGGAGCACACCACCCGCCTCGACGACTTCAAGTCCGCGGTCAATCTGTGACGTTTCGCTTCGCAACCAGAGGTTGCTCATCGAGCTCATGGACCCAGCCTGCGGCTGGCACGAAGAACGCAGTCGACCGACCGGGCAAGCCGGATCGATCGACGGGCAGGGGGCTCCGGCAGGAGCCTCCGCCCCCCGCACCCCCCGCCAAAGGGCACTGACCGTCGCACGTCCGGCCGTCGCACGTGTCCTGCCCGACCTGACCGGGCTGGACAAGGAGTTCGACTACCTCGTCCCTGACGAGATGGCCCCCTCGGTGCAGGTGGGGTCGCTGCTGCGAGTCCCGCTGCACGGGCGGCGCGTGGGCGGCTGGGTCATCGAGTTGGACCCGCGCGACGCGCCGGCCGCCGAGCTGCGGCCGATCGCCAAGCTCAGCTCGCGCGGTCCTGACGCCACGCTGATCGAACTGGCGCGCTGGGCATCGGTCCGCTGGGCGGCTGGGCGCCTGCGTCCGTTCCTCGTCGCCGCCAGCCCGCCGGCCAATGTCGGTGCCCTGCCACCCGAGCGGCGAACCAAGGTCGCCGTCGAGCCGGCGCACCGGGATGCGGCTGATCTGCTCGTCGCTGGTGGCGGCATGCTGCGGCTCCCACCGACCGAGGACGTCTTGCCCGTGCTGGCGGCAGCGGCGCGACTCGGGCCCGTGCTCGTGATCGTGCCGTCCGTCGACCGCGCCAGGATCGACGCGCACGCGACTGCGGCGCGCCGGCCTTGCCGTCGCGCTGGTGCCGCAGGAGTGGGCGCAGGCGGCGGCCGGGGTCGACGTCGTCATCGGCGCCCGTGCCGCGGCGTGGGCACCGTGCCGCGACCTCGCCGCTGTCGTCGTCGTCGACGAGCACGACGAGGCCCTGCAGGAGGAGCGCAGCCCGACGTGGCACGCCCGCGACGTCGCTGTCGAACGGGGCCGCCGCGCAGGTGTCCCGGTGCTGCTCGTCTCACCGTGCCCGACGGTCAGCGGGCTGGAAGCTGTGGGGGGCCGGCTGCGGCGGCCGTCGATCGACGACGAGCGCAGCGGATGGCCCATCGTCGAGGTCGTCGACCGCGGGCGCGAGGAACCGTGGAAGCGATCGCTCGTCACGCCGGCGTTGATCGCCCACCTGCGCAACGACGAGCAGACCGTCGTATGCGTGCAGAACACGCTCGGTCGGGCACGCATCCTCGCCTGCCGTTCATGCCGGACGTTGGCGCGGTGTGAGCGTTGCGAAGCTGCCGTCGGTCTGACCGACGAGGGTCTGCTGGCCTGCCGCCGTTGCGGCCTCGAGCGCCCCGCCGTCTGCCGTGCGTGTGGGACGACGAGCTTCGCCAACCTGCGCCCCGGTGTGACCGCGCCTGCGCGAGGAGCTGGAGGCGGCGGCAGGGCGTCCGGTGGTCGCCGTCACCGGCGCCGCCACGGACCCACCGTCTGCGGCGGGCGTGTACGTCGGCACCGAGGCCGTTCTCCACCGTCTCCGGGCCGCCGATGTCGTGGCGTTCCTCGATCTCGACGCCGAGCTGCTGGCGCCCCGCTACCGGGCCGCCGAGCAAGCGATGGCGCTGCTGGTGCGGGGCGCCCGGTTGACGGGGACGCGACTGCGTGGCGGTCGGCTGCTGCTGCAGACGTTCCTGCCGCGCCACGAGGTCGTGCAGGCGGCGTTGCTCGCCGATCCGGGGCGGTTGACCGGTCCGGAGACGGAGCGCCGGCAGCTTCTGTCGCTGCCACCGTTCGCCGCGCTCGCCGCGCTGAGCGGTCCCGGCCACGACTCCGTCGCCGAGTGGCTGCGCACCGTCGGCGGAGTCTCGGTCGGCGCCGCGTCAGGACACGTCGACGCCGTCGACCTCGTGCGTGCTGCAACGTGGGAGGAGCTCGGCCGGGCGCTGATCGCCGCGCCGCGCCCGAAGGGCAGCCGCGTCCGCGTCGAGGTCGATCCGCCGCGCCGCTAGCGCAAGGTGCGCTCGCGCACCTGCAGCACGCGGTACCCGCGTGAGGAGGCGAGGCGTGTGGTCGGCCAGCCCTCGTCGATCAGCCAGCGTTGCAGCGAGTCGGCACCGAGGTGCTTCTGGACGACGAGCACCGCCCGGCCCTCGGTCGAGAGTCGCCGGAGCCACGTCGACAGCAAGGCGTGCAGTGCCGATTTGCCGATGCGGATCGGCGGGTTGGACCAGATGAGATCGAACCGCACGTCGGCTGGAACTGCTTCGGGATCGGCGACCAGCACGTTGGCCAATTCGTTGATGGCAGCGTTCGCTGCGGTCAGTTGACGCGCCCGCTCGTTGACGTCGACGGCCCATACCGTCGCCCGCGACGCGAGTCGGGCGAGCGCCAGGGCCAGCACGCCGCTGCCGGATCCGAGATCGAGCAACGTGCCCTCGAGCGGCGGAGGAGGCGCGTTCCGCAAGCAGCACAGCGGTGCCGGGGTCAACTCGACCGTGGCTGAACACTCCGCGGTCGGTGCGCAGCGTGAGCACAGATCCCCCCACGTCGATCGCCACTTCAGCCTCTGCCGAAGCGACGCGCGGTGACTCGTCGAAGTACTGCGACATGTCGTTACAAGGCTATGACGGTGCTCTCTTGCAAACAGGCGGGCACAGTACTGTCCCTGTCCCAGTGACGGAGGGGGTCCCATGACTGGCACGTTGGACAGCGGTGGCGGCCGCGTCGGAGACGGCAGCACCAGCGGCGCCGCGGCGCCGCCGCACCAGCCGATTGCTGATCGGCGTCGGCATCGTCATCATGCTTGCCGGTTTGCTGTTCGGCTACGACCAAGGTGTCATCGCCGGTGCGCTGAACGGCATCCAGAGCGAGTTCGACATCGGCACCACGCTCGTCGAGGTCATCACGAGTTGGGTCACGCTCGGCGCGCTGTTCGGTGCGCTCGTCGCCGGGGTGCTCGCCGACAAGCTGGGCCGGCGCATCACGATCGTCACCGCTGCCGCGCTGTTCGTCGTCGGCGCGGCGCTCGAGGCCTTCGCCCCCGGACCG
Organism: uncultured Acidimicrobiia bacterium; assembly: GCA_963774125.1. GTDB lineage: Bacteria > Actinomycetota > Acidimicrobiia > Acidimicrobiales > Ilumatobacteraceae > JALZMG01. The sequence continues at coordinate 452,633 of CAVZDR010000003.1, read as the reverse complement.
CCAGTACTCGTCGTCGGGCGACTGACCGTCGGGTTCGGTGTCGGTGTGGCGTCGGTGGCGGCGCCGCTGTACGCCTCGGAGCTGGCGCCGGCGCACCTCCGCGGTCGCTTCGTCTCGATGTACCAGCTGGCGATCACGATCGGCATCTTCATCGCCTACGCCGTCGATCAAGTGCTGACCAACAGCGACACGTGGCGGGCGATGCTCGGCGTGTCGGCCATTCCCGGTCTCCTGCTCGTCCTGGCGATCTGGCCGATGCCCGAGTCGCCTCGCTGGCTGATCCAGCGCCAGCGGGAGCACGAGGCCCGCGACGTCATCGTGCCGCTGCGAACCCGACTGTGACGTGGATGCTCGGGTGGACGAGATCTCCGCGTGCATCGCCGCGGACGCAGACAGTGCCTCGTGGCGTGAGGTCTTCAGCAAGTCCATTCGCACTCCGTTGATGATCGGCGTCGGTCTCGCCGTGTTCCAGCAGATCACGGGCATCAACGCGATCATCTACTACGCCAACGAGATCTTCGGCGCCGCCGGCTTCGAGACCCCGCAGGAGCAGGCCGCGGCGACCACGTGGGCCGTCGGCGGCGTCAACGTCCTGGCGACGTTCATCGCCGTCGCGTACGTCGACCGCTTCGGCCGCAAGCCGCTCCTGCTCACCGGACTCGTCGGGATGGCCGTGAGCCTCACCGTCGTCGGGTTCTGCTTCCTGAGCCTCGACGACGCGGCGCCGAACGCCGGCGAGTCGATGGCGGGCATCTTCACGCTGGTCGGCCTCGTCGTGTTCATCGCCTCGTTCGCCTTCTCGCTGGGGCCGGTGGTGTGGACGGTGATCAACGAGATCTTCCCCAGCCGCATCCGCGGCCGCGGTGTTGCGGTGGCCACGGCCGCCAACTGGGGGAGTGCGTGGCTCGTCAGCCAGTTCTTCCTGTCGCTGACCGACGCCATCGGCACAGCGGCCACGTTCTGGATGTTCGCCTTCTTCTCCGTCCTCGCGTTCATCTGGATCAAACTCCGCGTCCCCGAGACCAAGGGCAAGACGCTCGAGGAGATCGAGGAGTTGTGGGAGCCGCAGCGAGCCCCGGCTGTCGCCGCGCAGGTCAGCCCGTAGCCTGAAAGACGTGCCCGAACAGATCCGCGTCTTCGGCGACCCCGTCCTCAAGACGAAGGCCGCGCCCGTCGACGACGTCGACGGCAAGGCCAACCGCCTGGTTGCCAAGATGTTCGACGCGCTCTATGCCACGGACAACGGCTTGGCACTCGCCGCACCCCAGATCGGGGTGCAGAAGCAGGTCGTCGTGTGGGACTTCGGCGAGGATCCGCTCGTCGTCTTCAACCCCGAGATCGTCGAGTCCGACGGCGAGTGGGTCTACGACGAAGGCTGCCTGTCGATCCCCGGGCTGTACGTGGAGATCGTCCGTCCGAAGCGTGTCCACGTGCGAGGGATCGATCGCGATGGCCACCCGGTGGAGTGGGAGGCCGACGAGGTGGAGGCCCGGATGTTCCAGCACGAGCTCGACCACCTCAACGGGGTGTTGATGTTCGACCGCATGACGCCGGAGCAGCGCAAGGAGGCGTTGGTCGAGTACCGCCGCCTTCAGGAGGCGACGTCGCCCGAGCCGGCTTCGCGCCGGCGGTTGCGCCTGCGCTGAACGCCTCGTGCGCCTGGTCTATCTCGGCACGCCCGAGCTGGCAGTACCACCGCTGCGGGCGCTCGTCGAAGCAGGGCACGATGTCTCGCTCGTCGTCACTCGCGTCGACCGCCGCAGAGGGCGGGGCGGTGCGACGTCACCGAGCCCCGTGAAGTTGGCGGCGCTCGAACTCGGCATTCCTGTCTCCCACTCCATGGACGACGTGCTGACCGTCGGCGCCGAGCTCGGCGTCGTCGTGGCCTTCGGCCGGCTCATCCCGCCGCACGTGCTGGACGAGCTGCCGATGGTCAACCTTCACTTCTCGCTGCTCCCTCGGTGGCGTGGCGCGGCGCCGGTCGAGCGCGCGCTGCTGGCTGGTGATGCGGTCACCGGCGTCGCCGTGATGGCCGTCGCCAACGAGCTGGATAGCGGTGCGGTGTACGCCACCCGGGAGGTGCCGATCGGGCCACGGGCGACGCTTGACGAGTTCCGCGAGGAGCTGGTCGACGTCGGCACCGAGCTGCTGCTGTCGACGCTGTCCCGCCCGTTGCCGACGCCGGTGCCGCAATCCGGCGAGGTGACGATGGCGGCGAAGATCCGGCCGGAAGAGCTGCAACTCGACTGGACGACGACGGCAATCGAGCTCGACCGCGTGGTACGAGTCGGGGGTGCGTGGACGACGTTTCGCGGACGGCGGCTCAAGGTGTTGGCCGCTGAGCCGGCCGATGACGACGCCGACCCGCTGCCACCAGGCAGCGTGACCACCGACGGTCGGGTCGGCACCAGGTCCGGATCACTTCGGCTGCGGCAGGTGCAGCCCGAGGGCAAGTCGGCCATGGCGTGGCCGGACTTCGCCAACGGGTCGCGCCCCGAGCCAGGAGAACAGCTCGGTCAACGGGTTCCACCGTGACCTGGGTATCTGGGCGGGATCTCTGCCATCGCCGCTTCTGGGCGGGATCTCTGCCAGGGGCTGGCAGGATCGACGCCCAGTTCAGGGCGAGCGACGGGTGCGGGCGACGGCGAAGATCCCGAGCGCGAGGAACAACACCGCCGGGAGGATCAGCGCCGTGCCGACGCCGCCGCCGGTGGCGGGCAACGTTCCCACTGGTCGCCGCGGAGTCGTCGTGGACGTCGTCGCCGTACCACCCAGCGACTCACTGACGACGACGTTGGCGGTGGCCACGGCCTGGGGGCCGCCGCTGCGGCTCATCGTCTGGCCGGTGTACACACGCGCCGTCGAGGTGCCACCCGAGCTGGTGGTGGTCACCGTCGCCGTGTAGGTGCCGGCTGCCGCATACACGTGCGTGACGGTTGGCGTCGTGGTCGTCACCGTGGCGCCGTCACCGAAGCTCCAGGCGTAGGTGGCGATCGTTCCGAATGCGACGGTCGACGCCGACGCGTCGAACGACGTTGCGCTCCCGGGACGCTCGGGGGTCACGGTCAGTTTCGCAACCGGCGCCTGGTCCGGCGTGATCGCGAGGGCGACGGGACCCGTGCCAACCTCGATCGGGCTGCCGGCGGTGCCCGCCGACAGGTTGATCGGAACGACGTTGTTCGAACCGTTGTTGGCGACGTAGGCCGTCGACCCGTCGGGGGTGATCACGATGCCGAACGGGCCGGCGCCGGGCACGGGGATCGGAGTGAGCGGCGCATCGGTGGCGATGTCGATCGGCGTAATGGTGTCAGCGATCGGGCTGGTGACGTATGCCCTGGCGCCATCGGGTGCGATGGCGATCGACAGCGGACCGCTGTCCAGCTCGATGGTCGCGCTGGCCGTGCTCGTACCGAGATCGATCCGTGTGACGCTCTCGTCGATGGCGTTGGTGATGTACGCGTCGGCGCCATCGGGTGTGATGGCGATCGCCGAGGGACCTTCGCCCACCGGGATCGGCGTGCCGGCGGTGCGATTCGCGACGTCGATCGGTGTGACGTCGTTGGAACCACCGTTCGTGACGAACGCCGCTCCGCCGTCCGGGGTGATCGCGATGCCTGATGGCTCGCTGCCGACTGCGATCTCGGTGACCACGGCGTTCGTCGCGACGTCGATCAGCGTCACGCTGTCCGAACCGTTGACGACGAATGCAAATGCCCCGTCGGGACTGATGGCGACCGCCATCGGACGAGCGCTGACATCGATGGGGTCACCAGGAGCATTGGTCGCCACGTCGATCGGCGTGACGTTGCCGTCCTCGGTGTTGACGACGTAGGCGGTCGTCGCATCGGGTGTGATCGCTATGGCCGAGAGCCCCTGGTCGGCACCAATCGCCGGCCCGGCGATGTGGGTTCCGACGTCGACGGGTGTGACGTCCCCTGAATCGGCATTGGCGACGTAGAGCGTCCAGGAGTCAGCTGCAGTTTGCGACGCTGCCGGCGCCGCAAGCGACGCCAGCGACCCTCCAATTGCGAGCACACCGACCAACAGTCGCAATGCCGTCCTCGGCACTAGCCCACCTCCCCACGGATGACACCGGGACCATACCTCTCCACCTGGGCCCGCCAGTAGGTTGCCCCCGCATGGCCGACGCCCAACTCCGCGCCAAGGTGCTCACGGTCAGCGACGGCGTCGCCCACGGATCCCGAGACGACGCCAGTGGCCGCGCCCTCGTCGAGCAACTGACGGCCGCCGGGTTCGAAGTCGTCGATCACCAGGTGTGCGAGGACGGTCGCGACACCGTCGCCACGGCGCTCACCGAGCTCACCGACGGACTTCGCCGGCCTGATCGTGACGACGGGCGGCACCGGCTTCGCCCCCCGCGATCAGACCCCGGAGGGCACGCTGCAGGTGATCGAGCGCGAGGCGCCAGGCCTCGCCGAGGCGATGCGGGCGATCAGCCCGTTCGGCCGGCTCTCCCGCGGCGTTGCCGGCGTGCGCGGCCAGTGCATCGTGTGCAACACGCCGGGCTCACCGAAGGGCTGCGTCGAGCAGCTCGGCGCGATCATCGACGTCCTGCCCCACACGCTGGCCCTCCTTCAGGAGCAATCGACGTCGCACTGACCGTTCCGTCCTTCACAACCGCCCGTTGTGAGGCGATCTCGAAGGACAGAACGGGCCGATAGCGTCCGCCGCCGTGCTGCGGATCGTGCTCCCGAAGGGTTCGCTGGAGCGGGCGACGCTGGAGCTGTTCGAGGCCGCCGACCTCCCGGTCAACCGCTCGTCGGACGTCGAGTACCGCGCCGTGATCGACGACCCACGGGTCGAGGACGTGCGCATCCTGCGCCCGCAGGAGATCCCGACGTACGTCGCCGAGGGCCTGTTCGACATCGGCATCACCGGCCGGGACTGGGTCGAGGAGACCGGCAGCGATGTCGTGAGCCTCGGTGAGCTGCGCTACTCCAAGGCAACCGCCAACCCTGTCCGCATCGTCGTCGCCGTCGCCGGCGACTCCCCGGCCCAACGTGTCGAGGACCTCCCACAGGGCGTGCGCGTATCGTCGGAGTACCCCGAGCTGACCCGCCGCTACTTCGCTGCACGCGGCATCGCCGCCGACGTCCGCCTGTCCTACGGTGCCAGCGAGGCGAAGGTCCCTGACATCGCCGACTGCGTCGTCGACATCACCGAGACCGGCCGGGCGCTCCGCGCCGCCGGCCTGCGCATCATCGACACCATCCTCACGAGCTTCACCGAGGTCGTCGCCAACCACAGCTCTTACGACGATCCCGACAAGCGCCACGCCATGGGACAGCTGATGACCCTGCTCAACGGAGCCCTCGAGGCCCGCACGAAAGTGCTCCTCAAGCTGAACGTCGCCGCCGAGGACTACGAGGCGGTACTCAACGTCCTCCCGTCGGCCAAGTCGCCGACCGTGTCCGAGCTCGCTGGAGGTGGATACGCCGTCGAGAGCCTCGTCGAGAAGCGCCTGATCAACCTCGTGATCCCGGCGCTCAAGGACGCCGGCGCGACGGACTTGCTCGAAGTGCCGATCGCCAAGATCGTCCACTGATGCCCACCGGCATCGTCGTCGACTTCGACGATCATGTCGGGCTCGGGCACGTCGACGCCGACGACGGCGCCCGTTACCTGTTCCACTGCGTCGAGATCGCCGACGGAACACGCACGATCGACGTCGGGGCAAGGGTGCGCTTCGACCTGATGATCAAGCTCGGCACGCCGGAGGCATCGAACCTCCGACCGGCGAGCGATCCGACCGCGTGAACCGGGAGTTCGAAGCACGGGTCGTGCGGGTCCTCGTGGCGCTGGAGGAAGGGGAAGTCGTCAGCTACGGCGACGTTGCCGACGACGCGGGGTACCCCGGAAGGTCACGCGCCGTCGGCGCGCTGCTCGCCGAGGCGACCGTGGACGTGCCGTGGTGGCGTGTCGTGCGCAGCGACGGCCGCCTGGTCACGGAGCCGGCAGCTGACCAGGCTGGCCTGCTACGTGCGGAGGGCGTCGTCGTTGCGAACGGGCGCGTCAGGGCTGCGCCGCATGGTCGCTTTCGGCGGTCATGACCCGGGACTTCACCTCGACGAAGGCGAGGCGGATGTTGCCGAGGGCATCGCGCATCGTGACCGCCTCCGGACCGAGACGATCGCCGAGCCCCTCCACCAGGCAGGCGACGGCGTCGATGGCCAGCGCCGCCGACGGAAGGTTCGGCTGCCCTTGGGCGAGATGGATGGCGGCCAGCTCGTACAACCCCATCACGTGGTTCGTGACGACCACTTCGGCCGGAACCTCGGCGACGCGGCGGCGGGCTTCCTCGATCGCCGCCTGCGCGTCCGCCAGCTGATCACCGTCAAGCTGCTGATCACCGTCAGGCTGCGTGTCAGCCGGCTGCGGATCGGCAGGCTGCGGATCAGCTGCGTCGTCGGCGCTCACCTGCGCTACCCTACCTGGGGCAATTGAGGCGAAGCGGGGGCGACCCCCACCCGGCCACCAGCGGTGCGTCCGGGTCCAACGGCACGATCGGTGTGCTCCGCGGGCTTCGCGTCGAGCTACCGAAACAACCAACGAACAGGGAGACACCGCCCATTGCACAGGAGTGAGCAGTCATAGCCGCGCCGCAACGCGACCAGCGCGAACAACATCGCATCAACGACCGCATCCGGGCCAGGGAAGTCCGCCTGATCGGGCCGGACGGGGACCAGCTGGGCATCAAGCCCGTCCCCGAGGCGTTGAAGCTGGCGAGGGGCCTCGACCTCGACCTCGTCGAGGTGGCCCCCATGGCCAACCCGCCGGTCTGTCGGATCATGGACTACGGGAAGTTCCGCTACGAAGAAGCGCAGAAGGCCAAGGAGTCCCGCCGGAAATCGTCCAACGTGTCGATCAAGGAGGTGAAGTTCCGACCGAAGATCGGTCGGGGTGACTTCGACGTCAAGGTGCGCAAGGTCGACGAGTTCGTCCGCGAGGGTCACAAGGTCAAGGTGACGCTGCAGTTCCGGGGTCGTGAGATGGCCCATCCGGAGCTCGGTGAGAAGATCCTCGACCAGGTCCTCAGGGTCGTCGGGCCGATCGTCAAGGTCGAGAGCCAGGCTCGCCTGGAGGGCCGGAACATGTCGATGGTCCTGTCGCCCGACAGGAAGGCGTTGGACGAGGCAGCCAAGGCCGACGTGGCCGTCCCGCTCACCGACCAACCGGCCGACGAACCGGTCGACGAACCGCTTGACCAATCGGTCGACGAACCAGTCGACCAACCGGCGGGTGAACCGGCGCCCGCGACGGGTACAGCTGCCACCTGACACAGCTCTTCGACCTCACTCCTGCGAAAGGTCCAGACCATGCCGAAGATGAAGACCTCCAAGACCGCGGCCAAGCGGTTCAAGACGACCGGAACGGGGCGCCTGCGGCGCCAGCAGTCGATGCGCCAGCACCTGTTCGAGAAGAAGCCGTCGACGCGGACGCGGCGGCTCGCCGCTGACGCGGACGTCAATCCGGCCGACCTGCCCAAGATCAAGCGGCTGCTGGGCGAGCGCTGAGGAGAGTGAGTTCACGATGGCAAGGGTGAAGCGTGGGGTCGTCGCCAAGCGACGCCACAAGAAGGTCCTCGAGCAGGCCAAGGGCTACTACGGCAACAAGAGCCGTTCCTTCCGCGCCGCCAACGAGCAGCTGATGCACAGCGGCCAGTACGCCTTCCGCGACCGTCGCGCCCGCAAGGGCGAGTTCCGGCGGCTGTGGATCCAGCGCATCAATGCGGCGACCCGGCAGCACGACCTGTCCTACAGCCGGTTCATCGCGGGTCTCTCGGCGGCCGGGATCGAGGTCGATCGCAAGATCCTGGCCGACCTCGCAGTCACCGATCCGGTGGCCTTCGGCCGCCTGGTCGAGGCAGCCCGATCGGCCCTGTAACGCCGACCCGAGAGCTGGCGTTCACCAGCCCAGAGGTTCAACGGCTGCGCCGCCTGCTCGGTCGCCGCAGTGCCCGGCACGAGGACGGCGCGTTCGTCGTCGAGGGACCGCTCTTGGTCGCCGAGGCGGTCGCCGCCGGCTGCCAGCTCCAAGGGCAATTCGTCGGCCCAGGCGTCAATCCCGTCGAGGGCGCAGGCCCTGTGCACCATCTGGGTCGGGGTGTTGCCGAGCGGGTCAGTGACACGCAGACATCAACCGGGCTACTGGCGATCATCGACATCCCGCACGCCGCCGGCGACGTGCTGGCCAACGCCGAGCTGGTCGTGATCGCCGACCAGATCGCTGATCCGGGAAACCTCGGCACCATCCTGCGATCCGCCGAGGCGGCCGGCTTCGATGTCGTCGTCATCACGCCCGGAACCGTCGATCCCTACAACCCAAAGACCGTGCGGGCATCCGCCGGCTCCGTCTTGCACGTCCCGGTGGTGGTTGCGGAGCTGGCCGAGGCGCGGGCCGCCGGACTGCGGCTCCTCGGCACGTCGTCGCACAGAGGAACTGCGCACACCAACGTTGATTGGCACGGGCGCCTCGCCATCGTCGCCGGCAGCGAGGCCCACGGCGTCCAGCCAACAGCCGCGGTCGACGAATGGGTGCGCATCGAGCACCACGGGCGGGGGGAGAGCATCAACGTCGCGATGGCCGTCACCGTGCTGTGCTTCGAGGCGGCGCGAGCCCGCCCTTGATCGCGATTTGCGTCACCGTTTCCGCGGTCGATCGCGGGAACCGTGACGCAAACTGCAAAGCGCGTCCAATATCGTGCCCGCCTTGATCGACGACATCCGTGCTGCTCGCGAGGCCGCGCTCGCCGACATCGCGTCCGCAGCGACGCTCGACGCGCTCGCGACGGTGGACGTCGATGTGCTCGGCCGCCGGGGCACGCTGGGCCGACTGAAGACCCAGCTCGGGGCGCTCGCCAGCCTGGACGAGCGCCGGGAGGCTGGTCGTGAGCTGAACGAGGCGACCGCTGCCGTCACGGACGCGGCCGCCGCCAAGCGAGGTGAGCTCGCCGGCGAGGCTCGCGCCGCGCAGGTCGAGGACGAGCGCCTCGACCTGACGGAGTTCCTCGGCAAACCGAGGCGGGGCCGGGCGCACATCGTCACCCAGGCGTGGGAGCGCCTCGAGGACGTGTTCGTCGGCATGGGCTTCCAGATCGCCGAAGGCCCTGAGGTCGAGACCGATTGGTACAACTTCGAGGCCCTCAACATGGGCGCCACCCATCCTGCCCGCAGCGACTTCGACACGTTGTTCGTCGATCACCGCGGCGCTCCGGCGGGGACCACGGTGCTGCGCACGCACACCTCGCCGGTGCAGATCAGGGCGATGCAGGCCGGGCAGCCGCCCATCTACATCATCGCCCCGGGGCGTGTCTTCCGACGCGACACGCCCGATGCGACGCACATGCCGGTGTTCCACCAACTGGAAGGCCTGGTCATCGACCGGGACATCTCGCTCGCTGATCTCGCAGGGACGATCGAGGCCTTCACCATCGCGTTCTTCGGCGAGGGCTTCACGTCACGGCTGCGTCCCAGCTACTTCCCCTTCACGGAGCCCTCCGGCGAGTTCGACATCCGCACGCCCTCGGGCCAGTGGCTCGAGCTGGGTGGGTGCGGCATGGTCCATCCGAACGTGCTGCAGGCCGGCGGAGTCGACCCCGAGGAGTGGAGCGGGTTCGCCTTCGGGTTCGGCATCGACCGCATGGCCAAGGAGCGTCACGAGGTCGGCGACCTCCGCGAGATGTTCACCGGCGACATCCGCTTCAGCGAGCAGTTCTAGATGAAGATCCTTCTCTCCTGGCTCAACGAGTACGTCGACACGGGCTCCGATCTCGACGCGCTCGAGGACACCCTGGCGATGCTCGGGCTCCCGGTCGAGGCCGTCATCCGGACGGGCGGGGTCGAAGGCGTCGTCACGGCCCGCGTGCTGCGGACGGAAGTGCCGCCGGATGCGGCCAAGGTCCAGCGCGTGTGGATCGACACGGGCGACGGAGCGGAGCACCACGTCTGGTGCGGCGCGTTCAACTTCGGTGCTGACGACATCGTCCCGTTCGCCCCGGTCGGCACGACGCTTCCCGACGGCCGGACGCTGGCCCGCCGGGCGATCCTCGGCATCGATTCGGAGGGGATGCTGTGCTCAGCCCGCGAGCTGGACCTCGGGGACGACCACACGGGGATCCTGGTGCTGCCGCACGACGCTCCGATCGGTGTGCCGTACGGCGATGCCATCGGGCAGCGTGACGACGTCGTGCTGGACCTCGACGTCGCCCGCAACCGACCCGACGCCTGGTGCTACATCGGTGTGGCCCGCGACCTGGCAGCCAAGTCGGGCACCGAGCTGCGCATCCCGAGACCTCCGCCGATCGTGGCGGGCGGCGGCGACCTGCGCACCACCGTGGAGATCGTCGACGGCGACCGGTGTGGGCGCTTCACCTCGACGGTGCTGTCGGGCGTGCGCATCGGGCCGTCCGCTGCCTGGATGGCCGAGCGCCTGCTCGCAGCCGGGATGCGTCCGATCAACAACGTGGTCGACGTCAGCAACTACGTGATGCTGGAGGGTGGGCAGCCCAACCATCCGTACGACCTCGACACCTTGGCGGGTCGTGGCTTCCGGATCCGGCTGGCGCGGGACGGCGAGACGTTGGTGACCCTCGACGACGTCGAGCGACGGCTCACCACCGACGACCTCCTGATCTGCGACGCCGAAGATCGACCGATCGGGCTGGCCGGGATCATGGGTGGATCCGACACCGAGATCAGTGACTCGACGACCGTGGTGGCGCTGGAGATGGCGTGGTTCGCGCCCGAGCTGATCGGTATGAGCGCGGGGCGGCTCGGCTTGCGCTCGGAGGCGTCGGCCCGCTTCGAGCGTGGCGTCGACGCGTGGGGATCGACCGGTCGATCGCCCGCTTCGTCGAGCTACTGCGGGAGACGTGCCCGGACCTCGTCGTGCATGACGGCGCCGTGGATGCGCGCAGCGACGACGTGCCCCCGCAGGCACGTTCGTGCCGCGTGCGCATCAGCGAGGTGAACCGGATCCTCGGTACCTCGCTCCAGTCCGCCGATCTTGCCCCGCTCCTCGACCCGATCGGGTTCACCGTGTCGGGTCAGGGGGACGTGCGAGACGTCTCCATCCCGTCGTGGCGTCCAGACAGCTCGATCGAGGTCGACGTGATCGAAGAGGTCGGTCGTCTCTACGGCTATGACCGCATCGGGAGGCGGATGCCCTCATCGCTGATCCACGGCCATCTCACGATCGCCCAGCAACGGCGGCGCCGGCTCCGCGACGTGCTGCTCGGGCTCGGCATCACGGAGGTGATGCCGAGCCCCTTCCTCGCGCCAGACGTCCTCGAGCGGGCCGGCCTCGACGGCGAGGCCCTACGGATCATGAACCCGCTCGTCGCCGACGAGAGCGTCCTGCGGACGTCGCTGCGGCCGGGACTGCTGCGCGCCGTCGCCTTCAACGAATCCCACCGCCGGCCCGGCGTCGCGCTGTTCGAGATCGGCCACGTCTATCCGCCCGGACCAGGTGAGCTTCCCGACGAGTACGAGGCGCTCGGCGTCGTGCTGGCAGCCGCGGAAGCGCCGGCGTCAGTCGCGGTGTGGCGGGAAGTGTCGAGTGCGATGGGATTCGGCGCGCAGCTCGACCAACGCCGGGTGCCCCCAGGCTTGCATCCGACACGTGCGGCGACCCTCGTGGCGGGGCGAGACGTCATCGGCGCCGTCGGTGAGGTTGCTCCGGAGGTGCTCGAAGCGTTCGGGATCAGCGAACGTGTGGCAGTGCTCGAGCTCGACCTGCGGTCGGTGCTCGCGGCAGAGTCTCCTGCCGCCCGTTGGCGACCGACCAGTCGGCACCCGTCGAGCGACCTCGACCTCGCGTTCGCGCTCCCCGACGACGTGCCAGCCGATCGCTTGGGCAAGGCGATCCGCCAGGGAGCAGGCAACCTGCTCGTCGACCTGGACCTCTTCGACGTCTACCGGGGTCCCGGCGTAGCGGACGGACGACGGAGCCTCGCCTACCGCCTGCGCCTGCAGGCGGCGGACCGCAACCTCACCGACGCCGACGTCGCGAAGGTGCGGGAGGGGGCCACGGCGGCCGCCGCCAAGCTGGGCGCCGAGCTGCGGGGCTGACGCTGGCGCGGGCCGCCGGAAGGCGCACGTGGCCGTGGGTCGTCGTACCGATGGTCCTGTCGGCGTTGATCTTCGGCGCCATCGCCGTGGCCGTTCGCAGCAGCACTGAGGACGACGGTGACGAGATCTCGGGTCCGGCGGAACAGTTGCCTGCTGTCGTGGCCGCCGCGCAGGAACTGCTCGGCACCGTCCCACCGGAGTCGACCATCGCCGATGAGCTCGGTCGCGCATACGGCGAGGCCGTTGTCGGGTTCGACGAGTTCGCCGAGAGCGGTGACGATCTCGCCTTCGCCGAGGAGTTCAACCGGCTACCGGACGCCGAGGCTCGCCTGCTCGGCAGATCACTTGGCGAGATGCAGAATCAACTCTCGCCGACCGAGGTCGACGGCGCCAGGGGAGCCGACGACCGCTCCGGCGACATCAGGTTTGGCTTGCAGCTCTCTCGTGCCGCGATCCAGGCCATGGACCCGGACGCGACCGCGCGGCAGCAGGCGCTGGCGATCCTGCCGTTCTCCGTGCAGGATCTGACCGGCTTCGACGAGATCGCCGAAATGCTCGCCGCGGGAGACCTGCAAGCGCTGGAGACTCGCATCGACGAGGCGCTCTCGGACGCCGGCGCGGCAGAGCTGGTCAGCTCGGTGGCCAACGCGATCAGCCAGCGGCTCCCCGTCGTCGACGACGTCGACTACAGCACGGAGTTCTTCGAGGGGTATGCCGCCGGCGGGGGATAGGAGGTCATTCCAGCGCCTTCGCCGGGATTCAGCTTGCCGATCGCGTCGTTCAGAACTGAGGACCCGGTTCGGCACGGCGGGCGCTCCAGCGCCTTCGCCGGCCGCATTCAGCTTGCCGATCGCGTCGTTCAGAACTGAGGACCCGGTTCGGCACGGCGGGCGCTCCAGCGCCTTCGCCGGCCGCATTCAGCTGCGTTCCATCTGGTGTCACATCCATGTCACGCCTCCTCCACCGTGGCGACCGCCGTCGCCGTCGTCTCCAAGGGAGGACTCGTCATGACGTGGATTGGGCGCAAAAAGGTGGCGTTCGTGCCGGTGTACCGACCTCACGCGCTTCCGCCGGACCAGATCCCGGCCGACTGGCACAACGACATCCTGCGCCGCGTGCTCTTCGATCCGGACTCACGGACGGGGCGGGATCGCTCGCTGCGGGCGTACATCCGAGCTGCATCGTCAGGTGTCGCCGACCTCGATGCGGTCGTCCTGTCGATGCAGACCGTCGATGCGCAGGACGTTCCCGCCAACGCGCTCGAAGGGCAGCTCGGGTCGACCCTGCGCGACCAGGGCTTCGACGCCGCGGCGATCGTCATGCTCGGTGGTCCCGGAGCCGGCACGAACGCCGGTTTCTGGTCGCGCTTCGTGATGGCCGAAGGGGTCGGCGTGTGGGCGATGGAGTTGATCCATGGTCTGACCGGCTTCGGAGACCTCTACCCGTTCGGTGGCGACATGGGCGGCTTCGACGAGATGGCCTGTTCCTGCGGCACGCACCCGTCGGCCTACACGAAGGCGGCCATCGGCTGGCTCGATCGGAGCGCGATCGCCGCCCAGAACGGCCGCTCGGCGCGGCACGAGCTGCACTCGGTCGGCCTCACCCAACCGCCGCCGTCAGGCCGCTCGGCGGCCGTGCGGATCGGTGCGAGCGTGCCCTACCTGATGGTCGAGGCGCGCCAGCGCGTCGACCAGTTCGACGCCGGCATCCCGAGCGAGGGAGCGATCGTCTATCGCGTGCAGACGGCCGATCCGTTGGGCCACGCTCAGAACGGCACGGCTCCGGTTGACCTGCTGACGACGACGGCGCTTGCGCCCGGTGCGTCGTTCACGAGCGACGAGGGGGTCGTCGTGAGCGTGCTCGGCGCCGTGCCAGGCGGGTTGTCGGTGCAGATCGACGATCCCGGCAAGCATCTCGTCGATCGGACCGCCGAGTTCGGAACGCCGGCGGCTGCCAGCGCACCGACGGCGTGCGTCATCCCGGGTCTCGGGGTACACAACATCGCCTACAGGGACACGTCCGGTCGGCTGCACGAGCTGTGGCGCGACGCCCAAGGCCTGACCGGGACATCCAATCTCACACAGCTCGCTGGTGCGCCCACAGCGACCGGCAACCCGTTCGCCCTCGTCGACACCGCCCGCAACACCGAGATCCTGCTGTTCCGCAGCGGCGACGGCAAGGTGCGCAGCTTGTACTGGTCGACCGGTCCCGTCGGTCACGACGACCTCAGCGGGACGGCAGGAGCCCCAGGGGCGGCCGGCGATCCGGTCGGGTACTACTTCGCTCCGGGCGACACGTTCCACGTCGTGTACCGCGGCACCGACAACCACCTCCACGAGTTGTACTGGTTCGGCGTCGCGCCCGTCGGCTATGGCGGCAACCTCACGGGCACGATCGGCGCGCCGAAAGCTGCGGGCAATCCGAGCGGGTTCATCAATGCGGCCGGCGTCAACATCGTCGCCTACCGCAGCGTGGACGGTCGCATCCTCAGCGTCTACTGGGCCGACGGTCCGAGCGGGCTCGACGACCTCTCGGGAACCGCAGGTACACCGCGGGCCGCCGGCGATCCGGTCGGGTACTACACGCCGCACGACGACACGCATCAGATCGTCTACCGCGGCAACGACAACCACCTCTACGAGCTGTATTGGCCGAACGTCGCACCAGTCGCCGGATGGAACCTGACGGCAAGCGCCGGCGCGCCGCCCGCCGTCGGCACCCCGAGCGCGTTCTACCACGCCCCCAGCAACGTCAAGCACGTGATCTACCGATCCGCTGACGGCGGAATGCACCAGCTGTGGTGGGTGCCCGGTGGTGGGGCTCCGACCTGGGTCAATCTCACGTCACTGGCCGGCGCGCCGCCCGCCGCCGACGGTCCTGCGGCGTTCGCCACCGACACGCCGTGGCTCGCCCACGCCGCCTACCGAGGCAACAACGGCCACATCTACGAGATCATGTGGTAGCCGCCGGGTTACCTTGAGTGGACCGTTTGGAACCTCCGCGCCCAGATCGCGGCGCCGAGCTGGGTGGCGACAGTCTCGGATTCGAGACGGTGACCACCCAGAAGGTGGAATGAGACCACGGCCACCCAGATGGAGGTTGGCAGCCCGACCTAGTTCGTTTCGAGGTCGTCCGGTGCGGTCGCCAGCCAGGAGAGGCGGCCTGGTTGGCGGCGCAGGACGGTTCGCCAAAGATCGTCGGGCTCAGGCGTGAACACGTCCGACGGGTCCGGGTCGAGGACCAGCCAGGCGCCGGCCTCGATCTCGCCCTCCAGCTGGCCGGGACCCCACCCGGAGTAGCCACGGAACACCCGTAACGCGCTGATCGAACCGGTCATCGACAGCGGATCCGCTCCCAGGTCCGCCGAGGCGAGGTTCCCGCTCAGCGGGGCCAGGTGCTCGTCGGGCTCATCCAGCGGTTCCGCCGTGCGGGCCAGCGCGATCAGGGCGTCAGGCTCAACAGGGCCGCCTGAGAACACCTGTGATGGCTCGGACTGCAGCTCGATCCAGGCGTCGAGGGGCTCACCGAGCTGTTCCGGGCTCGGGCGGTTGAGCACGAGTCCGAGCGCGCCCTCATCATGGTGTTCGAGCACGTAGATCACGGTCCGGTCGAAGTTGGGATCCTCGAGCGGTGGAGTGGCGAGCAGCAGCCGACCCTTGGTCGGTGGGCTGCCCGGGACCATGGGACCATTCTGCCCGGAGCGCCCGTGTCGAACCGTAGTTGTATGAAGATACGGCGCAACGTATGATCATGCGATGACGATCCGGGCTGCCGTCGTCGGTGCCTCTGGCTACACCGGCGCCGAACTGCTGCGGTTGCTCGCTGCCCACCCGCACATCGAGGTGGCCGTGGCCACTGGCGACTCGCAGGCGGGCGCGTCGATCGAGATGCTCTATCCGTCGCTCGGCGCGGCGTACCCGGGCCTCATCCTCGAGCCGTTCGACCCGGCCCGCGTCCACGGTCTCGACGTCGTGTTCCTCGGTCTGCCGCACGAGGCGAGTCTGGCGACCGTGCCGCAGCTGGTCGGCCACGTCGGGTGCGTCGTCGACCTGTCGGCGGCGTTCCGCTTGAAGGACTCCGACGCGTACCCGCAGTGGTACGGCTTCGCCCACGATCAGCCCGACCTGCTGGCGGAGGCCGTGTACGGGCTGCCAGAGCGGCATCGCGACCAGCTGAAGGGCGCCCGCCTGATCGCCACACCGGGCTGCTACGTGACGGCAGCGACGCTGGCGCTGGCTCCGTTGCTCGACGCCGGACTGCTGGACCAGGCAGGGATCATCGTGGACGCAGCCAGCGGGGTCTCCGGCGCCGGTCGCCCGCCCAAGCCGACGACGGCGTTCTGCACCGTCGACGAGGACTTCGTCGCGTACGGGCTGCTCGACCATCGCCACACCCCGGAGATCGAGCAGAACCTCGAGGCGCAAGTGCTGTTCACGCCGCATCTCGCACCGATGAGTCGAGGCATCCTCGCGACCTGTTACGCCCGCCCCGCCGCGAATCAGACCCCGACGACGGCATCGCTGATCGAGTCGCTGCGTGAGGCGTACGCAGGTGAGCCGTTCGTCGTCGTCACCGAGGGAAGTCCGTCGACGAAGGCAACGCTCGGCTCGAACTGTGCCCACGTCACGGCCCGCTTCGACCCGCGCACCGGCTACGTCCTCGCGCTGTGCGCCCTCGACAACCTGACGAAGGGCGCCTCCGGCGGCGCCCTGCAATCGGTCAACGTCGCCCTCGGCCTCGAGGAGACCGCAGGGTTACCACTCGTCGGGCTCGCTCCATGACGAGCCATCCGAGTGTTTGGGGCGATCGGAGTGTTGCGGGCGGGGATGCCCCGGTGGAAACACTCGGATGGAACGCGCCGACGGTCGCCCACGTGCTCGTCGAGGCGCTGCCGTACATCCGACGCTTCGCCGGACGCACCATCGTCGTGAAGTACGGGGGCAATGCGCTCGCCGGAACGTCGGATCACGACGCACTGGCCCTCTTCGCCGAGGACATCGTGCTGATGCACCTCGTCGGGATGCGCCCGGTCGTCGTCCACGGCGGCGGGCCTCAGATCAGCGCGCTGATGACGCGGCTCGGCAAGACCACCGAGTTCCGCGGCGGTCTGCGGGTCACCGACGCCGAGACCGTCGACATCGCCCGCATGGTGCTCATCGGTCAGGTCAACCCGCAGCTCGTCACGGCGATCAACCTCCACGGCAACTACGCAGTCGGCGTGAGCGGCGAGGACGCCGGCCTCATCCGGGCCACTGCCCACGACCCGGACCTGGGCTTCGTCGGCGACGTCGAGGCGATCAACCCGGGGATCCTGCAGGGCTTGATGGCCGACGAGTACGTGCCGGTCGTCGCCACCATCGGCACCGACCAGCAGGGCCAGCCCTACAACATCAACGCCGACGTCGTCGCCGGCGCCATCGCCGAAGCACTCGGTGCCGAGAAGCTCGTGTATCTCACCGACGTCGAAGGCCTGCGGCGCGATCGCGACGACCCTGCCAGCCTGATCCGCCAGACGACGGCCAACGAGCTCGACGCGCTGGTCGCCGACGGGACCATCGACGGCGGCATGATCCCGAAAGTGCGCGCCTGCGGCCACGCCGTGCGTCACGGGGTGGAACGAGCCCACATCCTCGACGGTCGGATCGCCCACGTCCTGCTGCTCGAGATCTTCACGGACGCCGGCATCGGCACGATGGTGCAGGCAGGAGAGGACGAACGATGACCGCCGAGCCGATGACTGCGTTCCCCACCACCGAGGCGTGGCCGATGATGCCCGTGTTCGCCCCGCCGTCGGTGATGTTCGTGCGGGGGCGGGGGACCGAACTGTGGGATGCCGACGGCAAGCGCTACCTGGACTTCCTGTGCGGGATCGCCGTGACGTCCCTCGGCCATGCCAACCCTGCGGTCGCCGAGGCGATCAGCGCGGAGGCGCACCAGCTGTTGCACGTCAGCAACTTCTTCGCCAACCCGGTGGCCGTCCAGGCAGCGATCGAGCTCGATGCGCTCCTCGCCGAGACGACGGGCCTCGACGGGCAGGTCTTCTTCACGAACTCGGGCGCCGAGTCCGTGGAGTGCGCGATCAAGCTGGCCCGCAAGCACGGTGGACGCGGCCGGCACGTCGTCGTCAGCGCGCTCGGCAGCTTCCATGGGCGCACGCTGGCAGCCCTGGCGGCGACCGGTCAGCCGACCAAGCACGAGCCGTTCCAGCCCATGCCGGAGGGCTTCCACCATGTCGCTTGGGGTGACCTCGACGCCCTCGAGCGCGCGGTCGACGCATCGGTGGCGGCAGTCCTCATCGAGCCGATCCAGGGCGAGGGCGGCGTGAACCCGCCTCCGCCTGGCTACCTCGCCGGCATCCGCGACGTGTGCACGACGACGGGCGCGCTGTTGATCGTCGACGAGATCCAAACCGGGTTCGGACGGACAGGGGAGTGGTTCGGCTTCCAGCACGACGGCGTCGTGCCGGACGTCGTCACCCTGGCCAAAGCGATGGGCAACGGGATGCCCGTCGGTGCGTGCTGGGCCCGGCGTGACGTTGCCGCCGTCTTCGAGCCGGGTGACCACGGGAGCACGTACAGCGGCACCGCGATCGCCACCGCTGCGGTGCGGGCCGTGCTGGCCGAGATGCGGCGCATCGATGCGCCGGCGCTGGCGGCGGCGCAGGGCGCCAAGCTGGCAGCCGCCGTGGATGCGCTGCCCGGCGTCGCCTCGATGCGCGGCCGGGGCCTGTTGCTCGCTGCCGAGCTCGAGGGCGGCGACGCGGCACGGGTGCAGCGGGAGCTGCTTGCTTCGGGCCTCGTCACGAACGCCGTGACGCCGACCGCGCTCCGTCTGGCCCCGCCGCTCACCGTGACCGACGCCGAGCTCGACGAGGCCGTCGCGATCATGGGTCAGGTGCTGGCGTGACTCGGCATCTGCTCGAGGTCGCCGATCTGACGGCCGAAGAGGTCCGACGTGTGCTGCAGCTCGGCTGGCAGCCAGTCGAGTCGCTCGGGCGACCTCTCGCTGGCCGAGGCGCAGCCCTCATCTTCGAGAAGGCATCGACGCGGACCCGTCATTCCACCGAGCTTGCCGTGGTCCAGCTCGGAGGTCACCCGATTTACACGCGGGGCGACGAGATCGGCATGGACGAGCGCGAGTCCGTCGAGGACGTCGTGCGGATCCTGCAGGGCTACCACGCGCTGATCGCGGCACGGGTGTTCTCCCACGACGTCCTGCAGCGCATGGTCGACGTGGCGACCGTTCCGATCGTCAACCTCCTGTCCGATCGAGCCCATCCGCTGCAGGCGATCGCCGACGCCATGACCATGGAGGAGGCGCTCGGTCCGCTCGATGGCCGGTCCGTGGCGTGGGTCGGCGACTACAACAACGTCGCCCGCTCGCTCGGCGAGGTGTGCGCGCTACTCGGCGCCGAGGTGCGCTTCGCCTGCCCGTTCGGGTACCACGCCGACGACGAGGAGCTCGAGCGCCTGGCGCTGCTCGGTGCGGCATCGGTGTCGCAGACGCACCGGCCGCCCGATGCGGTCTCCGGTGCCGACGCCGTGCACGCCGACACGTGGGTGTCCATGGGCCAGGAGGACGACGCGGCGGCACGCAAGCAGGCGTTCGAGGGCTTCACGGTTGACCGGGACCTGATGGCCTTGGCTGCGCCGGGGGCGTTGTTCATGCACTGCCTGCCGGCGCATCGAGGCCTCGAGGTGACCGAAGACGTCATCGACGGCCCGCACAGCGTCGTGATCCGCCAGGGACACCTTCGCCTCCCCGCGGCGCGGGCTGCCTTGGCATTCCTGCTCGAGTGAGCGAGTTTCGAGCGAACGAGGCCATTGAATGAGCACGAAGCAGCGGCGCCAGCAGACGATCGCCCGGCTGATCGGCCAGCGCGCGGTCGCCAACCAGCCGCAACTCCTCGAGCTGCTCGCCAAGGAGGGGATCGTGGCCACGCAAGCCACGGTGTCCCGCGATCTCGACGAGCTCGGGGCGATCAAGGTGCGCGTGCCAGGCGGGCAGACGGCCTACGCCCTGCCCGAGTTGGAGAGCGATCGGCTCGTGCCATTCGAACAGCTCCGCCGCGTGCTCGGCGAGTGGGTGGGTGACGTGAGCTCGTCGGCCAACCTCGTGATCCTGCGCACTCCGCCCGGCTGCGCCCACGTTGTCGGGTCGGCGCTCGACCGCAGTGCGCTGCACGGGTTGCTCGGCACCGTGGCCGGTGACGACACGCTGCTGTGCGTCGCCGCCAGTGACACGACCGGCGAGGAGCTCGCCGGCCGGCTGCGGTCGCTCGCCGGCCTGGGCGGTGACGATGCCGTGACGAGCCGACGACACTCTGGCACGGGCGATTCGCCGGCGGGCCTGCCGACGAGCTGCTGGCGTTCACCGTCAGCCTCCCGTTCGATCGCCGGCTGTGGCGCGAGGACATCGCCGGATCTCGCGCCCACGTCGACGGCTTGCAACGGGCCGGGCTCCTCGACGGGACAGAGCGAGACGCCATTCAGCACGCCCTCGACCAGGTCGAGACCGAACTGGCCACCGGGTCCTTCGAGTTCGCCCCGACGGACGAGGACATCCACACGGCGGTCGAGCGGCGGACCACCGAGCTGGCGGGACCGGCGGGTGCGAAGTTGCACACGGCGCGCAGCCGCAACGACCAGGTCGCCACGGATCTGCGCCTGTGGTGCAAGCGCGAGCTGCGGGAAGTGGCGCGCCGTGTGATCGGCCTGCAACGGGTCTTGCTCGGGCGCGCCGAAGCGGCCGGCGGTGCGTATCTGCCTGGATACACGCACCTGCAGCGAGCCCAGCCGGTCTTGCTCGCCCACCACCTGCTCGCCCACGGCTGGGCGCTGGCGCGGGACGTCGATCGGCTGGTGGCGACCCTCGAGCGTCTCGATGTGTCGCCGCTCGGTGCAGGCGCGCTCGCAGGGACGTCACTGCCGATCGATCCCGCAGCGACAGCACAGGCGCTCGGCTTCGCGGAGGTGTTCGCCAACTCACTCGATGCGGTCAGCGATCGTGACTTCGTGGCGGAAGCGCTGTTCGACATCTGTGTCCTCGGCCTGCACCTCGCCCGACTCGGGGAGGAGTGGGTGCTGTGGACGAGTGAGGAGTTCGGCTTCGCCCGACTCGACGACGCGTACGCGACAGGGTCGTCGATGCTTCCTCAGAAGAAGAACCCCGACATCGCCGAGTTGGTGCGGGGCAAGGCGGGGCGCCTGATCGGCAACCTGACCGGCTTGCTGGCGACGTTGAAGGGGCTCCCGCTCGCCTACAACCGTGACCTGCAGGAGGACAAGGAGCCGCTGTTCGACTCCGTCGACCAGGTCTCACTGGCGCTCGTCGCGATGGCCGGGATGATCGAGACGGCGACGTTCGACACCGACCGCATGGCCGCTGCCGCCGACGTCGAGGTCGCAGCGGCGACGGATCTTGCCGAGTGGCTCGTGCGCAACGGCACGCCGTTCCGCGAGGCGCACGCCATCGTCGGTCAGCTCGTCCGCCAGCACCTCGAGTCCGGACGAAGCCTGCGCGAGCTGGCGCACGGGGATCAACGACTCGGTCCGGAGGCCGCGGCGCTCGTCGACATCGGCGTCGGCGTCGAGCGGCGCACGTCTCCGGGCGGCGCCGGGCCAGGTCCTCTCGGCGACCAGATGGCCCGTTTCTCCTCGGTGCTCGAGGATCTGCAGGCCCGCCTGGCGTGACGGAGCAGCGGCTCGGGCGAGAGTTCTTCGAGCGCGGCTCCGTCGAACTGGCACCGGCGCTCCTCAACAAGATCCTCGTCGCGGGTCCGTGCGCCGGGCGCATCGTCGAGGTCGAGGCGTACCGCTCCGACGATCCCGCCAGCCACTCCTTCCGCGGCCGAACCGCTCGCAACGCGACGATGTTCGGGCCGGCCGGACACCTCTACGTCTACTTCACGTATGGCATGCACTTCTGCGCCAATGTCGTCGCCGCCACCGACGGCGATGCCCAGGCCGTCCTGCTGCGAAGTCTCATGCCCCTGCGCGGGATCGACCTCATGCGGGCGCGTCGGGACGGCAAGCCTGATCGCCTCCTCACCGACGGGCCCGGCAAGCTGTGCCAGGCGCTCGGGATCGACCGCCGCTACGACGGCGTCGACCTCTGCACCGATCCCGAGTTGGCGGTCGTCGACGACGGCACACCACCCCCGGCCACACCCGTGATCACCCCGCGCATCGGCATCCGGGTCGCCACCGAGCAGCCCTGGCGCTGGCTGGCGTGACGGTCGGCTGCTACCTGCAGCCGAGCTGATCGCGGATGGCGGTGGCCTCGGTCGTGTACTGCTCGACCTGGGCGGCGCTGAGCTGGCCGATGCGGCCGTAGACCCCGACCCTGATGATGAAGGAGCGCAGCACCGTGCACGCACCACGCGACGAGCCACGGTCAACCATGTCGCCGGCCCGCTCGACAAGTGGGCTGAGACGTCGCCCTGCCCAACTGCCGTCGTCCAGCGCCTCTTCCAGCGCGGCGAGGCGCTCAACGACGGTCGGTGGCTCGGGATGCGGGCCCGGCGTGAACTCGATGGTGAGCGGGAAGGTGGCCGGTGCCAGGCCGGCGACGGACGCCGTGACGGTGAGCTCGCCCGGCGTTGAGCCTGCGGTCACGAACGGGGCACGGGCGGTGCCGTCAGCGCCTGTGTTGACCGTGAGGCTGTCGATGCCGCTGAACGTCGCCGCTCCAGCCGGATCGACCGCGAAGGTCACGGGCACGTGGGCCAGCGGGTTGCGGGCGCCGTCGAACACCGTGGCGACGGGCTGGGTCGGGAACTGCCCGCCGGGTGCCGCTGTCTGGTTGGCTCCGGCAGTGGCCTCCACGATCGTGGGCGGGCCGAGGTTGACGGTGATCGTGAGCGTCTGCTGAGCGATGCCTTTGAAGTTGGTGGCGGTGACCGTGACCGGGTACGTCCCCGGAGTGGTCGGGATTCCGGCGATCGTGCCGGTGCCGTCCTCGAGGTCGGTGAAGCTCAGACCGCCGGGCAGCGTCCCGGTGACAGAGAGGCTCGGCGTCGGGATTCCTGTCGTGGCGATCGGCACGGACGCCGCCATCCCGGCGGTGAGGGAAGCGCTGTCGGGACTGGTGATCACCGGACTCGTGATGTCGACCACCGTCACCGCCGAGGCGGCCAGGCTCGGCGCCGTCAGCTCTCGGACGGTGAGATCGGTGGTGTCGATCGCCACGACCTGCGACGGAGTACCGATCGGCACGAACAGCGTGCCGCCGTCAGCGGAGAGATCCAGGGTCCCGCCCACCGGGCCGAACCCAGGACTGCTTCCGACGATCGCGCCCGTGCTCGTGTCGAGCACCTCCAGCCGACCGATCCCGTTGCTCGAGCTGATGACGTACAACCGGCTGCCGTCCGGCGAGAGGAGCATGTCGGACACCACGTTGGGCACCGACCAATTGGCCTCGATCTCGTTGGTCGAGGTGTTGATGACGTGCACGACGTTGGCGCGGCCGAAGCTGGCGACGTACAACGGCGTACCTGCGGGGTGAGACGTCATGCCCTGAACGAGGCCGGGGATGGGGATGGTGGCGGTGACCTCGGTCTCTGCCACGTCGATCACCGACACAGATTGGGATTCGAGGCTGTTCCCGACGTAGAGCTTGGAATCGTCGTCCAACAACTCGAGCTCCGCTGGGTTCTCACTCTGGCCGTCGACCGGGATGCTGGCCAGCAGCGTGCGGCTGGTCGGCTCGAACACGTCGACGAGGTTGTCGAACTCGTCCAGGGCAAAGAGCCTCGATCCGTCCGAGGTGAGCGCGAGCGACTGGTACCCCGGATCGACGCGTCCCGCCATCGAGCCCAGGACCTCGACGTTCTGGGCGTCGATCGCCGTCACACCGTCGTTGGTGATCGCGTACACGGCGGTGTTCCCGGGGCCAGTGACCATGTCGATCGGCACCCCGTTCACCGGCAGCGAGGTCACCACTTCTCCGCTGTTGCTGTCGACTACCGCGATCGACCCAGTGGGACTGCCGTCGCTCACACTCACGAACACGTACCCGCCCGCCGGAAGGGGCGCGGCGGCAGCCGGTGCCGAACTCGCCAGCATCGAGCCACCGATGAGCGCCGTCGAGACGGCACCAGCCAGCAGCCGGTGGCCAATGGTTCGCGTGCTTCGGGCGGTCAGCATGGTGAACCTCACAAGTGCGGACGACGACGACGACGACGACAAGGCCGAGCGGGACGAGCCAGTCACTCAACCCACCTGAGGACCTCGAGACGTTCACACTGTAGGCAGCCCAGCGAGCTCACGCGGAATGCGTGACGCGTGGCGGTGATGGGCACACTCTCCTGCCGTGTCGGCGGGCAGTCCACCGTCCGGATACGGGCGAGTCACGAAGTCGTTGCACTGGCTGACGGTCGTCGCGCTCGTCACGCAGTTCACGATCGGCTACACGATGGACGCGGATGGCCGTGGTCGAGGGCGAGGCCGAGGGCGAGGCGGCGAATCGGGCCGCGGTCGTGGCCGAGGCGGCGAGCTCGAGGTCTTCGGCGACGAGCCGTTACTGACCGCGCACGTGCTGCTCGGGATCACGATCCTGGTCCTGGCCACCGTGCGCTTCCTCTGGCGCCGCCACTCGACGCTGCCGCCCTGGGCGCCTGGCCTGTCGAGCGCCGAACGGACGCTCGCGCACTGGACGGAGCGCGCCCTCTACGTCCTGCTCTTCGTGATGCCCGTCACCGGGCTCTGGCTCGTCCTCGTCTCGGACGACGCGCTGCCCGTCCACGTGGCGAGTCACATCGCGTTCTTCGTCGCCGTGACCGTCCACGTGGGCCTCGTCCTCAAGCACACGCTGATCGACCGCGACCGGCTCCTGCGCCGGATGCTCTGATCAGCCCTCGGCAGGCGCAGGGTCGAGGAACGTCGGGATCATCGCCAGCAACCATTCGGCGCGATCGAGCACGCCACTTCCCGGCGGCATGAAGTGCGACGTGCCGGGCAGCACCGCCAACTGCGACGTCGGCAGGCCGGCGAGGTCGCCCATCACGCCGCCGCCGAGCCGACCGAACAACTCGACGGCGTGTTCCAGCCGCACGACATCCGAATCGCCGACGACGATCAGTGTGGGCGCGGTGATCTCGCGAACCTCATCCGTCCAATCGAACGGCGTCGAGTCGAGATGCACGAGCTTCCTGACGAGCACGGGGAAGTCGCCGGGGTTGGGCGCGACGCGCGAGATACTCGACTTCCATCGGCGACCCAGCAAAGAGCTCTGGCGTGATCGTCGGGAACATCTCGGTCGCCGCGGCGTGCATCCCGTCGTAGGTGAAGGACGCCGACGCCGCCACCAGCCGGCGCACGCGCGCCGGGTGGCGGATGGCGATCTGCAGTGCGATCCCGGCGCCCATGCTGTATCCGACGACGTCGGCCTGCTCGATCCCGAGGTGCTCGAGCAACGCCGCCGAGTCGTCGGCCATCTGCTCGTAGGTGATCGGGCGATCGACGTCCGCCGTGCGACCGTGGCCCTGCTGCTCGGGTACGACCACTCGCCGACGCGCCGCGAGCCCGGGCACGAGAGGGGCCATCCCGTCGGCCGTCATGTACGCGCCGTGCAGCAACAGCAACGGCGGGCCGTCGCCGTGCACCTCGTAGTACATCTCGAGACCGTTGACCGGCACGTAGCCGGTCCGAGGACCTTCGGTTGACATCCCGCCGATCCTTCTCCGTCGGATGGGCTGCTGTCGACCCCCTCAGGATCCCTGCGCACCCGCCAGGAGGACCCTCCACGTATCGACATCGGGGATGCCGTCCACGTTCAGCCCGTTGGCCCGCTGGACCGCCACGACGTCCTCCTGGACGTCGAGCGTGAAGCGCCCGTCCGGCTCATGCGGGAAGCCGTTCTCAGTGAGCAGGAGCTGCAGGGCGCGGATGGCTTCGCCCTCCTGGCCCCGCTTGACCGGAACGACGAGCTGCTGCCACGTCAGCCGGGCGACGAGACCATCCGCCGGAATGCCGACGGAGTCCTCGAACTGGCGGACGGCGTCCTCGGTCACGTCGTCGAAGAAGCCGGATGCCTCCACCGGGAAGCCGCGCTGGGTGAGCAGCCGTTGGATCGCCTCCACGAGCGTTCCCTCACTGCCGACCGAGACGCTAGGAAAGGCGGATTGCGTCGTCGTGGACGTGGTCGTCGTGGCAAGGGCACCGGTCGGGGAGTCGTCGTCGAAGGCGCGCCAGACCAACAGCCCCACCACTGCGACCACCCCGACCGCCGCCGCAGCCGCCGCCCACCGCCCCCAGCGGCGCCACCAGGAGACCGCGGATGCATCGGGTTGCGCCTCGGCAGCCGGGTCGCCGGGTGGATCCGGTGGCGGCAGCGGCGCGGCTTCGACCTCGAAGCGGAACAGCTCGACGTCCGGGTCGCTGAGGAACAGCACCGGGGTCGCCCACTCGACGCTGTCGATCTCGGCATAGATCGCCTTGCGCGCCTCGCCGATCGCCGCATCGATCGGGTCCTGCCGGCCGATCAGGTTCGTGTACAGCTCCTCGGCGAAGAGGATCGCCGCGCCGTCGCTGATCTCGAACTGCATCGCGACGACGGCCGGCACGCCGAGGCGCACGAGTGTGGTCGCCACGCCGGCGTACGGATCGGTCAGCGTTGTCCGCGCTCCCTCGCAGGAGTTGAGCACAACGAGGCGCAGCGTCGCCTGGTCCGACAGGAGGTTGGCGAAGAGGGTCTCGTCGACGCGCGACCGAGTTGCCGTCGGCTCCCTCGAGATACAGGATCCCGTCACCGTGCTCCGTGAAGTCGCTGTGGCCGACGTAGTGCACGACGTGGTACGTGCCGTCGCGCAGTGCCCGACGCAGCCCACCCGGCGAGGCCGGCTCCAGCCATTCCAGCTCCACACGACCGAGCGCCCGCACCGGCTCGAGCGCCCGCACCATGCGCTCCCGCTCGGCGCCGACGTCGAGCGGCGGCAGATCGCGCGGGCTGGCGACGACGCCGAGGACGCGCACGGAGCGCTCGACCGTCGGGGGAGACGCCATTCGTGACGCTTCGAGCACCCGCACCAGCGGACTGCGGCGCTGGCTGGCGAGGAAACGTGGTGGGCGGTAGAGGAACTCCCAGGGGACGCTCAGCAGCGCCGGCGCGGCGGCGAGCGCCAAGCTGAGGCGCAAGCCATGATTGCGGGTCTCGGCGCGACCCCGGGCGCTCTCGTACGCGGTCCCGATCTCACCGTTGAACAACGCCTCGGCGATCAGCCGACCAAGGCGCTCGACGTCGACCGGCGGCGGCCCCGAGCCGCCGACGTCGCGCGTGATCGTGGCGGTCGTGGGCGCCGGGACCTCCGCCACTGGCGTCGCCTTCCGCGTTCGACGCGCCGCGGCCCGAGCCGTCGCCACGTCGAGCACGGCTTGCTCGAGCTCCGCCTCCGACAGCGGCAGCGAGAAGACGCCCACCGCGATTCCGCCGTCGGCATCGGCTGCGAGGACGTCGAAGGACCCGTCGTCGCGTGCCGTGAACGTCACCCGGAAGTCGTCGTAGACGTACGTCGCCATGCCCGGAACAGATGATCGGCCACGACGCCGCCTGATACAAGGGGAACCGTGACGAAGCGACAGCCGATGGGCGACGTCGTGATCCTGCTGCCGGGGATCCTCGGCAGCGTGCTGACACGCGACGGCAAGGATGTGTGGGCGCCGTCGCCGGGGGCGGTGGGGAAGGCGCTGTGGTCGCTCGGTCGGAGCATTCGCTCGCTGCAGCTCGAGGACGACCCGCCCGAGCGCGATGAGCTCGGAGACGGCGTCGTCGCCAGCCGGCTGGTGCCGGACGTGCACCTGATCCCTGGTCTCTGGGGCATCGACGGGTACTCGGGCATCTCGCGCATGATCCACGACCACTTCGACGTCGTCGACGGGCAGACGTACGTGGAGTTCCCGTACGACTGGCGACGCGACAACAGGGTCGCCGCTCGGCGCCTGCGCGAGGTGGCCGACAGAACGTTGCATCAGCAACGACAACACAATCCAGATGCCAAGCTGGTCCTCGTCGGCCACTCCATGGGCGGGCTCGTCGCGAGGTACTTCCTCGAGTGCCTCGATGGCTGGCGCGACACCCGACTCCTCGTCACGTTCGGGACGCCGTACCGCGGCTCGATCAACGCGGTGGACTTCCTCGTCAACGGGTTCGAGAAGCGCCTCGGACCGCTGAAGGTCGTCGACCTGACGGACCTGCTGCGGTCACTCACGTCCGTGTATCAGCTGCTGCCGGTGTACCCGTGCGTCGACCTCGGTGCCGGGTACCAGCGTGTCGCCGAGGCGAACCTGGCCGGCGTCGACCCAGATCGGGCCGGCGCCGCGCTCACCGAGTTCCATCGCGCCATCGAGGCCGGCGTCGCCTCGCACGGGCCGGACGCCTACGAGATCCAGTCGGTCGTCGGTCTCGCCCAGTCGACCAAGCAGTCCGGGCGCTGGGACGGTGCGCGCCTGACGATCGAGTCCAGCCACGGCGGTGAGGACATGGGTGGCGACGGGACCGTGCCCCGTGTCTCTGCCACACCCATCGAGACCGATGACTGGCAGCCCGCGTATCAACCGATGTACTCGGGCGACCGCCACGCCTCGCTGCAGAACGCCGAGGCCGTGCAGACGCAACTGCTCGGCGTACTGACGGCGAGGAAACGAGAAGGGTTCCGCGCCGTGCAGGGCGTCCGGATCGAAGCCGACGAACTGCTCGCGGTGGGTGAACCGCTCGTCGTCCGTGCCCTGCCCGATCGGGCCAACCTCACGATGCAGGCGACCGTGACCGATGCCGCCACCGGCCGCCAAGTCGCCGCCGTACCGCTGCAACGTGACGCCGACGACGTGCACCATGGTGAAGTCCCTCCACTCGCGCCCGGCGACTACCGCCTGCGCGTGGAAGGGGTGGGCGACAGCGCCGGCCTGGCCGACCCCGTCCATGGGTTGGTCTGCGTCGTCGACGACCTCCCTCCGGACGAATGACGCTTTACGCGCTGCTCGTCGGCATCGACGACTACCAGTCCCCCGTGCCGCCGCTGCGCGGGTGCCGCAACGACATCGAGTCGCTCGCCGACTACCTCCAAGCGCGCACCGGTGTCGATCTCGCGCTGCGGACGCTCTACGACAACGAGGGGACCCGCGACGCCGTCATCTCAGCGTTTGGCGACCACCTCGCCCAGGCAGGTCCCGGCGACGTTGTGCTCTTCGCCTATGCCGGCCACGGCAGTGAGGAGCCGGTGCCGACCGAACTCGCCGACCTCGAACCGACCGGACGGATCCAGACGCTGATGTTCCACGACTGCAACCGCCGCGTGGACGGACAGCTCCGCCGAGCCCTTGCCGACAAGGAGTTGGCCGTCCTGCTCGCGAACGTGGCAGCCGGCGGCGCCCACGTCGCCGTGATCCTCGACTGCTGCCATTCCGGCGGAGCGACGCGAGAGGGCACGGCGGCGCGCGGTTGGTCGCCGGAGTCCGTCCGTGATCTCGACCCGGAGCTGTGGACGGCGCGGCCGGCCGAGGACTACGTGGCAGGGGCACTCGAGCAGTGGCACGCGCCCGCCCCGCACCACGTCGCGCTCGCCGCCTGCCGGTCGACCGAGCTGGCGAAGGAGCACCAGGTCGGCGACATGACGCACGGGGCGTTCTCCAGCGCGCTCCTGGAGACCCTCCAGGCGCTCGGGTCGCGGGCCACGTATCGAACCGTGCTCGACAACGTGCGGGCGAAGGTCGAACGCACGACAGCGGACCAGCGCCCTGAGCTCTTCCCGCTCGACCGGAACGGTCCAGGCGACGCGCTGTTCCTGGACGGCACGGTGACCCCGGCACCGGCGACGTTCCGCATGACACGAACGGCAGACGGATGGAGCGTGGATGCGGGGCTGGTCCACGGGCTGCGGGCGCCGGTGGGCGACGAAGCCTTCGTGTTGGCGTGCGAGGGCCCGAACGGCAAAGCGGCGGGACGAGCGCGCGTGACCGAGGTCGCCATCGGATCGTCGGTGGTCGAGCCGGTGGGATGGACACCTGAGGATCTCGCCTACAGCGCGGTCATCGCCGAGGTCCCGTTGCCGGCGGGCGAAGTGGTGGTCGACCGCGAGCTCGAACGAACTGCCACGGAAGCGGTGGCGGCGATCAGGTCGGCCGTGTACACCGCCGGGCCAGATGGAGCGCCGTCACCGTTCGTGCGGGTCGTCGGGGCCGACGCCGGCAGCGCTGGCGCGCTGCGCCTCCTGCTCACGTCGCCTTCGGCCGAAATGGTGCAGATCGCCCGGCTCGACGGCACGGCGGTCGGGCCGCCGACGCCGATCGGCGCAGCTGGAGACGCGGCGTTGGTCGTCAGCCGTTTGGAGCACGTGGTGCGCTGGGAGCAGGTGCGCGGCATCGGCGAGCACCCGTCACCTCTGCACGACGCCGTCACCCTCGACGTGTACGACGTGCCCGACGGCGAAGATCGACGCCCACCGGATCGCCAGCCACGGGCCTCCGCCGGTGGTCAACACCTCGAGTACCACCGCCGCGACGATGGCGCGTTGGCGCCGCCGCGCGTCTACCTCGACGTGACGAACCGCTCGGACGACGACCTGTACGTGGCCGTGCTCGACCTGACGGACCGCTTCCGGTGTCACGCGGTGCTGCCGACGACGTTCCTCCTGGCCGGCCGCACCCTGGCCCTGTGGGATCGCCAACCGATCCCGGTCGAGCTCCCCGAGGGACGCGCGGTGGAGACCGGAGCGAACGTTCGGGACTGGTTGAAGGTCGTCGTCAGCGACGTGGACTTCGATGCGACGAGCGCCGACCTGCCGGCGTTGGACGAGCCCATCGCCGCCAGCCGGTCCGGCCGGCCGCCACGGTCGACCGTGGAGCGGATGTTCGCCAAAGCCGTCTCCCGCGACATCGGCACCAACGACCCCCCGACGGACGCCCCCGCCCGTTGGGCCGCAACCACCATCGAACTGGAGACGACCGTGCCCTGATCGCCGGAATTCGGTTTTGAATCCCGGTCAAGCTCGAAAACGAGAGCAGATCCTCCAGAGAACCGCTAGTGCCAGTGCATCCAGTAGCCGTGCGGGTGGGTGTCGGCCAGGTGGGCGACGACCCGCCGCCCGCGGCGCCAACGCACGAGCATCAGCACGGTCCGTTCGACGAAGGCGTCGTCCGATGGGCCGGGCAGCTCGGGCGTCAGGAACGGGCTCTCGGCGTAGATCCACGACAGATCGAGGCGTGATCCCAGCGCGTCGAGCGTGCTGACGTAGTCGGTGCGCTGCCTGCCGGTCAGGTAGTTGAGTACCCACGTGTTCGTCACGACGGGATGGCCGACGATGGCGAGCTCTTCGACGTGCGCACTGACGTCGGACACTGCGTCGCCCGTCCGGACGTCGAGCTCCGTCGTCCGCGCGAGATCGAGCGCAGCTCGCAGCCGTTCGAACCGGTCGATCTGATCGGGCCAGACGCAGGCCTCGAGCCAGCGAGCCTGCTCCTCGTCGTGCGCGTCGATCGGTGTGCGGTCGAGACCCCGACTGCGCACGATCTTCGGCATCGTGGCCGGGATCGGGACGTCGCCTCGGGTACCGCAGGCGAGAACGACCGGCGACGCCTCGCCGACGATCGTGGCCTCGCCGTCGGTGTCCTCCGGCTCGTAGCGGTAGCTGTACCGGGGGAGGAGCAGGTTGAGCCCGGCGCTGGCGCCGACGTCGAGGTGGGCCAGCGCGCCGACCTCGGCAGCGACGAGCCCGAACGCCGGGAGCAACAGCGCGCACCGCCCGATCTCGTTGGTCTGCGTGCTCCGCGTCCGTAGGAGGTGCTCGAGCTGACCTCGGTTCGAGCGGCAGAACGCCCGGAAGGCGGGCAGCGGATCGCTGCGGTCAGGGTCAGGGGTGAGGTTCGGGTAGTGACGGGCCAGCGGATCGTCGTGTCCATCGAGCAGCAGCGCATGCACGCAGGCGAACAGGAGAACGGGTTGGCGCTGCGTGACGGGAGCCGTGAGCAGCAGGCTGGCCAGCTCGTCGTCGGCGGCGATCCCTGCCGACAGCTGGGCGTACAGCGGTGCCCGCTTCGTTGCCGTACGCCCGAACTCGGCGAACATCAGGGCACATGCGTCGACCGACACCGGGGCATTCTGTCCGTAGGAACCGGTCATTGTGATGCGGTTCTTACGGACAGTCCGGTGCCAACATGTCGGGCGCCATGGACCTGCTCGCCGACCTCGAGGCTCGCGGACTCCTGCAGGAGTCGACCGATCGCGAGCGCGCTGGCGGCTCGACTCGGGCCAGGGCAGCCGCCGATCACGCTGTACTACGGCTGCGACCCGTCGGCCGACAGCCTCCACCACGGCAACCTGATCGGCCTGATCATGCTGCGCCGCTTCCAGGACGCCGGGCACTTCGCCGATCGCGCTGGCCGGCGGGGCGACCGGGATGATCGGGGACCCGAGTGGCCGATCCGAGGAGCGCAACCTCCTCGATGACGAGACGCTCGATCGGAACCTCGCCGCCATCAAGGCGCAGCTGGCCCGCATCGTCGACCTCTCCGAGGGCCGGGGCCGACTCGTGGACAACCGCGAGTGGACGCAGCCGATCACGCTCCTCGAGTTCCTCCGCGACGTCGGCCGCCACGCCACGGTCAACCAGATGGTCGCTCGCGAGAGCGTGCGGATCCGGATGGAGTCCGAGCACGGGATCTCCTACACCGAGTTCAGCTACATGCTGCTGCAGGCCAACGACTACCTCTGGCTCCACGATCACCTGGGCTGCGAGCTGCAGATCGGCGGGTCCGACCAGTGGGGCAACATCCTGTCCGGCGTCGACCTCATCCGCCGCGCTCGCCAGGCAGCGGTGCACGCGATGGCCTGGCCGCTGCTGACGGCGGCCGACGGGTCCAAGATCGGCAAGACGACCGGGGCCCGGATCTGGCTCGATCCGGACAAGACGTCGCCGTATCGCTTCCACCAGCACTGGATGCAGCTCGACGACGCCGAGGTCGAACGACAGTTCCCGGTGTTCTCACTGCGCCCACTGCCCGAGATCGAGGCGATCCTGGCGGAGCACCGCACCGCTCCGGAGCGGCGGCACGGCCAGCGGGCGCTGGCGGACGAGATGACGACGCTCGTGCACGGCCACGACGCGGCCAGGGCGGCTGCGGAGGCCGCCGACGTCCTGTTCGGCGGCGATCCGCTGGCGGCGTCCCCCGAAGCACTTGAAGCGCTGGCCGCCGAGGTGCCGTCGTCGCAGACCCGGCAGCGCGACGACGTGATCGCACTACTCGTCGGCGCCGGCGTGGCGACGTCGAACAGCGAGGCCAGGAGGCTGCTGCAGCAGGGGAGCATCCGGGCGAACGGCCTTCCGGTGACGCTGGACGAGGGCGTCCGCCAGGTGCCCCTGCTGCATGACCGCTGGCTGCTGCTGCGCCGGGGCAAGCGGTCGTACCACCTCGTCGAGGTTTTCCCGAACGCAGGTTGACGCCTCCCACCTGCGCCGTTATCGTGGTCATTCGCCCTGGGAGCCGGCTCTGCCGGCAGGCCCAGGGTGAGGCACCAACGCCGATGCCGCCTTCGGGCGCTCCGGTGCGTGCCCGAGCTTCGGCTCCTTGAAAACGGAAGAGAAGACGAACGCCAGTGCGGGCAGTGAGTCGTGGGCTTTGCCTTCGACGACGCTGTCTGTCGATTCCGTGGCCGGTTCCCGCCGGTCACGACACGGACGTCGCCGGTTCGCCGGCGAAGTTCACGAGGCCGGGCCAATCACCCGGCCGACAGGAGCATGGCACCCACTACGAGCGCTGCTGCTCGGGTGCCGAACGCTCACCACCAATCGTTTCGGCCGGGTCCGCCCGGACGAGCCGGTTCTTGATGGAGAGTTTGATCCTGGCTCAGGACGAACGCTGGCGGCGTGCTTAACACATGCAAGTCGAACGGGGTCCATCCAGTCGCAAGACTGGAGAAGACCAAGTGGCGAACGGGTGCGTAACACGTGAGGAACCTGTCCCGGTCTCTGGAATAACGAGTGGAAACATTCGCTAATACCGGATGCCGTCGGTTCACCGCATGGTGAACTGACGAAAGGGCTACCGGATTGGGAGGGGCTCGCGGCCTATCAGCTTGTTGGTGAGGTAACGGCTCACCAAGGCGTCGACGGGTAGCTGGTCTGAGAGGATGATCAGCCACACTGGGACTGAGACACGGCCCAGACTCCTACGGGAGGCAGCAGTGGGGAATCTTGCACAATGGGCGAAAGCCTGATGCAGCAACGCCGCGTGCGGGAAGAAGGCCTTAGGGTTGTAAACCGCTTTCAGCAGGGAAGAAAATGACGGTACCTGTAGAAGAAGGTGCGGCCAACTACGTGCCAGCAGCCGCGGTGACACGTAGGCACCAAGCGTTGTCCGGATTTATTGGGCGTAAAGAGCTCGTAGGCGGTTCGGTAAGTCGGGTGTGAAAACTCTGGGCTCAACCCAGAGCCGCCACTCGATACTGCTGTGACTCGAGTGCGGTAGGGGAGCGGGGAATTCCTGGTGTAGCGGTGAAATGCGCAGATATCAGGAGGAACACCAGTGGCGAAGGCGCCGCTCTGGGCCGTGACTGACGCTGAGGAGCGAAAGCGTGGGTAGCAAACAGGATTAGATACCCTGGTAGTCCACGCCGTAAACGTTGGGCACTAGGTGTGGGTCTCAACCAACGAGATCCGCGCCGTCGCTAACGCATTAAGTGCCCCGCCTGGGGAGTACGGCCGCAAGGCTAAAACTCAAAGGAATTGACGGGGGCCCGCACAAGCAGCGGAGCGTGTTGCTTAATTCGATGTTACGCGAAGAACCTTACCTGGGTTTGACATGTAGGGAAAAGCTCTGGAGACAGGGTGTCCTAACGGGCCCTACACAGGTGGTGCATGGCTGTCGTCAGCTCGTGTCGTGAGATGTTGGGTTAAGTCCCGCAACGAGCGCAACCCTTATCCTGTGTTGCCAGCGGATTACGCCGGGGACTCGCAGGAGACTGCCGGGGTCAACTCGGAGGAAGGTGGGGACGACGTCAAGTCATCATGCCCCTTATGCCCAGGGCTGCAAACACGCTACAATGGCCGGTACAGAGGGCTGCGATCCCGTGAGGGTGAGCGAATCCCACAAAGCCGGTCTCAGTTCGGATTGGAGTCTGCAACTCGACTCCATGAAGCCGGAGTTGCTAGTAATCCCGGATCAGCACGCCGGGGTGAATACGTTCCCGGGCCTTGTACACACCGCCCGTCACACCACGAAAGTCGGCAACACCCGAAGCCGGTGGCCCAACCCGCAAGGGGGGGAGCCGTCGAAGGTGGGGTCGGTGATTGGGGTGAAGTCGTAACAAGGTAGCCGTACCGGAAGGTGCGGCTGGATCACCTCCTTTCTAAGGAGTCCATTCCACACCATCGGTGATCGAATGATCACCTGGTGTCTGGACACCCAGTTGGTGCACTGGTGGGTTCGTCGCCCAGCTCGAGCAGGTTCGTAGGTTTCGGCCTCACCCGCTCGTGCGAAACGACGCACTTGTCTTCTCTTCCGTTTTGAAGGAGTCGGAAACGGCTCACTTCTGTGCAGCCGCCTCCCTGTTGGGAGCCGGCCTGCGCCGCTCTCGTCGAGCTCGAGCCTTCGCTCGGTGCTCCGATGATGCGCCACGAACCGCACCTTGAGAACTGCAGAGCAAGCACGAGCATCTTGTTGTGCGGGGTTCGCCCCGCACGTACGAACAAATCTTGTTCTTTCCAAGCTACAAAGAGCCAACGGTGGATGCCTTGGCGCCAAGAACCGATGAAGGACGTGAGTGACTGCGAAAAGCTGCGGGGAGCCGTCTACTGGGCTACGAGCCGCAGATGTCCGAATGGGGAAACCCACCACTCGTCATGGAGTGAGTACCCCGGCCTGAACACATAGGGCCGGTGGAGGGAACCACGGGAATTGAAACATCTCAGTACCGTGAGGAAAGGAAAGCAACCGCGACACCCCGAGTAGCGGCGAGCGAAACGGGTAGAGACCAAACTTCAACAGTGCCAAGCCTGGTGGCGTTGCTGTTGAGGGGTAGTGGGATCGAAGAGGCAGGGCACCAGACCTGCCACAGAGTTACCAAGCTGCTGTGTAGGAGAACGGCTCTGGAAAGGCCGGCCAAAGGGGGTAACAGCCCCGTATCCGAAACGCACGCAGCCTCTGCTTCGTCATCCCAAGTAGCGCCGGGACCGTGAAAACTGGCGTGAATCTGCGGGGACCACCCCGTAAGTCTAAGTATTCCTTGGCGACCGATAGTGAACCAGTACCGTGAGGGAAAGGTGAAAAGTACCCCGGGAGGGGAGTGAAATAGTACCTGAAACCGTTGGTTTACAAGCAGTCAGAGCGTCGTCATGCCTTCGGGCATGGCCGCGATGGCGTGCCTTTTGAAGAATGAGCCTGCGAGTTATGGTATGTGGCAAGGTTAACCCGTAGTGGGGTAGCCGCAGCGAAAGCGAGTCTGAATAGGGCGTAGAGTCGCATGCTGTAGACCCGAAGCCAAGTGATCTATCCATGGCCAGGCTGAAGCGGAGGTAAGACTCCGTGGAGGGCCGAACCCACGTCGGTTAAAAACGGCGGGGATGAGCTGTGGATAGGGGTGAAAGGCTAATCAAACTTGGCGATAGCTGGTTCTCCTCGAAATGCATCTAGGTGCAGCGTCATGTGTTCAGCATCGGAGGTAGAGCACTGGATGGGTACGGGGGCCTACAAGCTTACCAACCCCAGCCAAACTCCGAATGCCGATGCTCCAGAACATGGCAGTGAGACCACGGGGGATGAGCTTCGTTGGTCGAAAGGGAAACAGCCCAGATCATCAGCTAAGGCCCCTAATTCAGGACTAAGTGGAAAACGATGTGGGATTGCACAGACAGCCAGGAGGTTGGCTTAGAAGCAGCCACCCTTGAAAGAGTGCGTAATAGCTCACTGGTCGAGTGATCCTGCGCGGACAATGTAACGGGGCTCAAGTCCTGAGCCGAAGCTATGGGCTTTCGGGCGCCTTCGGGCGGCCGGGAGCGGTAGAGGAGCGTCGATGGTGCAGCGAAGTCCCGGCGTGAGCCGAGGTGGAGCGCCATCGAGTGAGAATGCAGGCATGAGTAGCGAGAGAGGGGTGAGAAACCCCTCCGCCGTAAGCCCAAGGGTTCCTGGGGAAGGCTAATCCACCCAGGGTGAGTCGGGAGCTAAGGCGAGGCCGAAAGGCGTAGTCGATGCACAACTGGTTGATATTCCAGTGACCTCCGTGCCCGCGCCAGGCCCAAGAGTGGCAACGTGGGGGCTGTTCCTTCGGGAGCGATCTCACCGAGCTGCTGGCGGGTAGCTGACGGGGGACGCAGGAGGGTAGGTGAACCGGGGCGATGGTTGTCCCCGGGTAAGCGTGTAGGAGGGTCCCGATGAGAGTTGGGGCCATAACTCTGAGACGTGATGCCGAGCCGCAACAGGCGAAGTCACTGATCCCATGCTGCCAAGAAAAGCCCAGCAGTGAGCTGGCACGGAGCCCGTACCCCAAACCGACACAGGTGGGCGGGTAGAGAATACCAAGGCGATCGGGAGAACTATGGTTAAGGAACTCGGCAAATTACCTCCGTAACTTCGGAAGAAGGAGGACCCTCCGCGGTGACGATCCTTGCGATCCGAGCTGCCGAGGGTGGCACAGACCAGGGGGTAGCGACTGTTTATCAAAAACACAGCAGCGTGCGAAGCCGCAAGGCGCTGTATACGCTGTGACGCCTGCCCAATGCTGGAAGGTCACGGGGAACGGTTAGCCGCAAGGCGAAGCTGTGAACCTAAGCCCCAGTGAATGGCGGCGGTAACTATAACCGTCCTAAGGTAGCGAAATTCCTTGTCAGGTAAGTTCTGACCTGCACGAATGGCGTAACGACTTCCCCACTGTCTCAACCATAGACCCGGCGAAATTGAAGTACGAGTAAAGATGCTCG
The DNA here is from genome assembly GCA_963774125.1 of uncultured Acidimicrobiia bacterium. Taxonomy (GTDB): domain Bacteria; phylum Actinomycetota; class Acidimicrobiia; order Acidimicrobiales; family Ilumatobacteraceae; genus JALZMG01. The sequence goes on along the minus strand of CAVZDR010000003.1, from coordinate 414,644 downwards.
TTTGCTGCGGAAGGACGGAAAGACCCCGTGGACCTTTACTATAACTTGGTGTTGAGTCTTGACCTGCGTTGTGTAGGATAGGTGGGAGACTTGGAAGCATTGGCGCCAGCCAGTGTGGAGTCATCGTTGAAATACCACCCTGCGTATGTTGGGGCTCTAACTTTGGTCCGTGATCCGGATCAGGGACAGCGCCAGGCGGGTAGTTTGACTGGGGCGGTCGCCTCCTAAAATGTAACGGAGGCGCCCAAAGGTTCCCTCAGGCTGGTTGGCAATCAGTCGTCGAGTGCAATGACACAAGGGAGCTTGACTGCGAGACCTACAAGTCAAGCAGGTGCGAAAGCAGGGCATAGTGACCCGGCCATTGCGTGTGGAAGCGTGGTCGCTCAACGGATAAAAGGTACCCCGGGGATAACAGGTTAATCTTTCCCAAGAGTCCATATCGACGGAAAGGTTTGACACCTCGATGTCGGCTCATCGCATCCTGGGGCTGAAGCAGGTCCCAAGGGTTGGGCTGTTCGCCCATTAAAGCGGTACGCGAGCTGGGTTCAGAACGTCGTGAGACAGTTCGGTCCCTATCCTCCGCAGCCGAAGGAGTGTTGAGGAAGGCTGTCCCTAGTACGAGAGGACCGGGACGGACGCAGCTCTGGTGTGTCTGTTGTCCTGCCAAGGGCACGGCAGATTGGCCACCTGCGGAAGGGATAACCGCTGAAAGCATCTAAGTGGGAAACCCGTTCCAAGATGAGCACTCCCATGCGGTCAACGCAGTAAGGCCCGTGACAAGACCATCACGTTGATAGGCCGGAGGTGTAAGCGTGGCAACACGTTCAGCCGACCGGTACTAATCGGCCGAGGGCTTGGATTGAACGCTCGTGCTTGCTCTGGAGTCCTCGGTGTGCGACGCACCGTTGACAACTGATTTCGGTGGCCATGGCGACAGGGTCACACCCGTTCCCATCCCGAACACGGAAGTTAAGCCTGTCAGCGCCGATGGTACTTGGGGGGTAACCCCCTGGGAGAGTAGGACGCCGCCGGATTTCGCTCGAAGGGCGCCCTTCTCCGGAGGGGCGCCTTTTCGCGTTCCCCGTAGCATGGCGCAATGCCCCCCGCCGGCCGTCCACCGCCGCGCCGTCGCGGCAGCAGCCAGGAGGGCCGTCGCCAGGAGGGCCGGGGCCAGGCGGGCCACGCGGCGGAAGCGCGGCGCCACGCCTCCGCGTCGACGAAACGACCGACCCGTGCGCCAACAACGACCCCAGACGGCGGCGCAGCGGCGGGCAGCAGAGGTCAACGCCAAGCGCCCGCCTCGGCCCCAACGAGACCCGGATGCCGAGCGCACCAAGATCGAGTCCCGCACGCTCGACACGTGGATCGACGAGGGCGCCCTGCGTGACGAGGCCGCAGGTGCGGCGAGTCGCGCCTCGACGTCGCCTCGACCAGCCCCGCGCCGGCGCAGGATCGATCCGGAAACCGTCAGCGAGATCGAATCCGACCTTCGCGATCCACGGCGTGCCGCCGAGCTGACCAGCCGGCTCGGCCAGGCCCAGCAGGCCCTCGATCGTGAGCGGTTCGACGACGCCAGGCGCTTGGCATCCAGCCTTGCTGCGGCCGTTGCCCAACGTCGCCGCCGTGCACGAGGTGGTCGGCCTGGCCGCCTACCGCACCGGGCGGTGGAAGCAGGCGGTGTCCGAGCTCGCGGCGGCCCAGAGCCTGCACCAGTCGGTGGAACTGCTGCCCGTGCTCGCCGACGCGTACCGGGCCCTCAGGCGATGGTCTGACGTCGAACGCATCTGGTCCGAGGTGCGGGACGCCTCACCGAGCCAGGAGGTGCTCGCCGAGGCCCGCATCGTGGCGGCTGGGGCGCTGGCCGACCAGGGCGACCTCTCCGGGGCGATTCGCACCATGGGCCGGTCGGCGCAGGCCCCGAAACGGGTGCGTGACCATCATCTCCGCCAGTGGTACGTGCTGGCGGACCTCCATGACCGGGCAGGCAACACGCTCGAGGCGACCCGCTGGTTCGAGCGCGTCGCCGAGCACGACCCCGAGTTCGTCGACGTGCGCGACCGCCTCCGCGCCCTCGGTCGGTAGTCAGGTGGACGAGCAACTTGCTTGCGAGCCGAGCCCGATGCTCAGGGCCGATTGCGACCGAGCTGGTCGTGGCTCGTCACCCAGTCACCATGGAGCACGGCTGACGTGAGCGACGTCTCGCCGGCCAGCACGACGGCGGCGCAGATCTCGGCGAACTTCATCACCTTCCCCGTGCCGTAGCAGTCGAGCATCTCGAGGCACTCGCGCTGGGTCGGGAGGCCGGTCCCACCCCCGTAGGTGGCGACGATCAGCGCCGGGAGGGTGATCGACCAGTAGTAGTCCCCGTTGTCGAGCAGCTGGTTGTACACGATGCCGGCGTGTGATTCCGAGACGTTGGCGACGTCCTGCCCGCAGGCGATGAACATGGCCGTCAGCCCGTTGGCCGCGTGCGCCCCGTTGTTCGCCGACGCCGCCATGAAGCTGCCGGCCAAGGAGATCTGGCGACCCCAGAACAGCGTCTTCGTGTCGACGCCCATCAGGCCCTTGATCACGTCGTTCTTGATGACGGCCTCGGCGACGACGCGCTTGCCCCGCGTCTGCAGCATGTTGATCTGCGAGTGCTTCTTGTCGGTGTCGATGGCGCCGGACAGGATGAACTGCGGTCGACCGGGATACGTCGCCTGGATCCACTCGCAGGCGGCGAGCGTCGCCTTGCCGGTCATGTTCTGCCCGGCGGCATCGCCCGTGGTGTAGTTGAAGCGCAGGTAGCGCAGCGGCCCGACCGAGTACTGGTTGATCGACATCAGCTTCCCGGACCGCGTCGTCGTCTCCGCCTGCGCCTTGATCTCGGTGAAGTGTTCGGCGACCCATTCCCCGAACTTCCGGCCGCCCAGCGCGTCCTCGAGGATGAACACCGGGGCCCGCTGCATGTGGTCGTCGACCACCGCGGTCTTGACGCCGCCACATTCGTTGAGCAGCCTCATCCCGCGGTTGTAGCTCGCCACCAGCGTTCCCTCCGTGGTCGCCAGCGGGACGTAGAACTCGCCTTGGGCGTGCTCGCCGTTGACGAGCAACGGCCCGGCGATCCCGATCGGTACCTGGGCCACGCCGGCGAAGTTCTCGATGTTCCCGGGCAGCACGGACGGATCGATCGAGAAGCTCCCGACGTGCTGCAGGTCGACGCCCGTCTGGTCGCGGACGAACTCCCGGCGCATGCGTGCCGCTTCCGGCGAGTAGTCGTTCTCCCGGTCACGCGGCACGGGAGTCCTGGCACGGTTGATCATCTCGGACACGCTCTCCTCCGATCTGCCGCCCGGCTGCGGCCGGACGCCGGCACCCCCAAGCTTGGTTGCTCCGTACTCTTTCCACGATCCGATCGTTTGACACGATCGGATCGAGCTTGCACTGTGGCCCGATGACCGAGCCCGCCCTGCAGATCCGCCTGTTGCAGGTCGGCGACCGGAGTGCCGTCCAGGCGTTCCGTCACCGCATCCCGAGCGGTGAGCTCGCCTTCCTGGACCGCTTCCTCCTGTCGGACGTCGCCGTCGCTGGGTGGACCCAGCGATCACCGGCTCGTCGGTTCGGGGCTTTCGATGGCGAACAGATGGTGGCGGTGATGAGCGTGACGCCCGGCGCCGGGTGGATGAGCCGTGTCGGCGAGCTGCGCGTGCTCGATTGCACCCGATGCGCGCGGCAGGGGACTGCTCAGCCAACTCGTCCAACGTGGGGTCGTCGAAGCGGACGACATGGCGCTTGCGAAGCTGACGATCGAGGTGTCCGCTGAGCTGCGACCCGTCGCCGACATGTTCGTCGAGCGGTTCGGCTTCGTGCAGGAGGGCTTGCTGCGCGATCACATCGATGACGCCGCCGGCAATCGTCACGATCTCCTGATCCTCAGCCGGTTCCTCCCGGCGAGTTGATCGACTCCGCCGGACTGCCGGTCAGACGCCGAGCCGGTTCGGGTGGAGCCGCAGGTCGGCGTCGCGCAGCCGCGCGCCGAGCCCCTCGAGCAGCCGGCGCGTCACGCTCGGCACCTCGTCGATCAGCTTGAGGAACTCTCGCCGCGACAGCACGAGCAAGTTCATGTCGCTCGCCGCGGTGACCGTGGCGATGCGGGGACCGCCGTCGAGCAATGCCATCTCGCCGAAGAAACCACCGGGCTCGATCGTGGCGACGTGCTGGCCGCCGATGGTGACGGCGGCCTGTCCATCGATGACGATGTAGCACTCGTTGCCCGTCTCGTTCTCGCTACAGAGCACCTGGCCGGCGTTCACTGATGCGCCCGTCGTGATCTTGGCGAGCTCGCGCAGCTCCTTCTGGGTGCACGCACTGAACAACGGAACCTGGGCCAGACGGTCGATCTTCTGGTCCTGTCTCTTCAGCATCGAGTCTCCTGTCAGCTGCTGCGGAACGAGGTGATGAGGTCGCCGATGTCGGTGAAGAAGCCCGTCGCTGCGTCGTACTGCACGATCTGGATGTCCTCGGCGTAGAAGGCATCCTCCTCACCGGCCATCTTGTAGTCGACGCCCTCGCGGGTGAGCAACGGGTGATAGTCGAAGTTGCGGCTGGCGTTGATGATCGATGCCTGGGTCAGGCCGTCGGGCGACTCGGCGGCTTGGCGCAAGATCTCGACCGTCACCTCGCCGATGTTCCAGCCGGCGGCGCCGTGGAGACGATGTCGGCGTTGCCCCGGTTCGTCATGTAGTCGATGTATCGCCTGGACGTCCGGATCGGCCGCTCGCGACCTCCGGGTTGGTGACGTCCTGCAACCCGGCGGACGCCGACGTGATCAAGCCGTTGGCCGCCTCGCCGGCGACGGCCAGGATCAGCGGGCTGGCGCACGTGTTCGTGATGTACACCTGCGGATCCCACCCGGACTGGACTGCCTTGGCGTTGGCCAGCTCGGACATGAACGTCGGGCACTGGGCGCCGAGTGGCACCGCCATGATGACGTCCGGCTGGTTGCCGGCGATGCTGTTGAGCTGCGCCGAAGGCGGAGCGCTGTCGGCGGCCTCGATCGTCTGCGTCGTCGACGATCTCGATGCCGGCCTCCTCGGCCGCCGCCTCGAACGCCGTTCGGTACACCTCGCCGAACTCGTTGGCCACCGTGAACAGCGCGGCCGTCGCGCCGTCGGGGAACTGCTCGGCGATGTGCTCGGCGTACGCCTGCGCCTCGATGTTGTACGGGATCAGTCCGCCGGTGGTCCACGGATAGTCGGCGACCTCGCCCCACGCCGGCGAGCCGGTGAGGGCGAGCATCTGCGGGACGCACTCCTCGTTGAGCACGTCGCGCACCGCGGCGTTGTTCGGCGAACCGATGATCCCGCTGAAGAGGTTCACCCCCGCGTCGAGCAGGCCGTTGACGACGTTCGGCGTCTGCGCAGGGTCGTACTGGTCGTCGCCGATGTTCAGCTCGACCTCGTGCTCGGGCAGGAGCCCCTGCTCGTTGGCGTACTCGATGTAGGCCCTGAACCCTTCGGCGACCGGTCCGAACGCCGCTGCGGCGACGCCGCCGGACAGCGGCATCGACGAGCCGATGCTGACGGTCCCTTCGATCGGCGAGTTGGCGAGGTCGGGATCGATGCAGTCGTCCGTCGACACCGTCCACTCGGCGCCTCCGCCGCCACCGCCCTCGGTGGTCTCTCCGCCCTCGGTGTCGGCGGTCGTCGTCTCGGCGGCGGTGTCCTCCGGCGCCTCGGTCGTTTCCGTTTCGCCGCCGTCGTCGGGGCGCAGCGCCGCCGGCGTCCGTCGGGCGTGGTCGCGGTCGCCCCGTCGGTGGTGTCGACCTCTTCACCCTCCTCCGGTCCGCGGCTGCAGGCGGCCAGGAGCAGCGAGGTGGCGGCCAGTGCCGCTAGGAGGCGTGAAGGTCGTGGGGTCATGGACTTCCCCTTCGGTGTCGAGTTGGGCGGCTAGAGATACATCAAATTGGCGATCCGGCGACCGCGGGCTCCTCGAGCGCGGCGACAGGCGCGGCGCCGTCCCCGCCGGGCGCGGGATGATGACGATGAACTTGGCGGCGATCCGCTTGAGCAGGCCGACGATGCCGAACGGGGCGACGAACACGATGATCAGCAGCACGATGGCGAGGATCAGCGTGGCCGGCGAGCCGGTCATCCATCCGAACAGCCAGCCGATGACGCCTTCGCCCGACTCACCGGCCTCGCGGGTCCGGGTGTCGAGGATCACGTAGGCGAAGGCGCCGACGATCGGGCCCCACAGCGTGGCCGCGCCGCCGAGCACCATGATGAGCAGGAACGTGATGCTGCCGAGCAGCGTGAAGAAGCGCAGGTTCGGCTCGGCGAGCGTGCTCTGGATGGCGTACAGACACCCGCCGACGGCGCACATCGCGGCCGACGATGCCGAACACGAGTGCCTTGGTCTTCGCCCGGCTGATGCCCATCACGGCGGCGGCCGTCTCGTTGTCGCGGATGGCGACCAGCGACCGGCCGACGCGGCTCTTGACGATGCCTCGGCAGACGAGGTAGCAGACCGCCAGCACGATGATCCCGACCCAGTAGAGGAAGATGGCCCGGCCCTCGCGACCGCGCAGCTCGGGGAGCGAGATGCTCTCGTTGATGAACTGCCAGCGTGCGAAGTGCTCGTCGTACCAGGCGGGCGTCTGTTGTAGCCGATCCCGCTGATGCCTTGGGCACCGTTCGTCAGCCAGGCCAGCTTCCCCCACCGCACGAGCGTCGGGAACAGCACGGCGAGCGCGAGCGTGACGAGGGCGAGGTAGACGCCCTTCAGCCGCAGCGCCGGCAGTGACACGATGCAGCCGACGACGAACGCCGATCGCGGCGGCGACGTAGATCGTCCACCCCTGGCTCCAGCCGTACTCGCTCACGAGGATGGCGGTCGTGTAGCCGCCGATGCCGAAGAACGCCGAGTGGCCGATCGAGATCACGCCGCCGTAGCCGAGCAGCGAGGTTGAGCGACATCGCGGCGATCGCCAGCTGAGTGGCCGTCGCCATGTCGCCGATCGTGCTGGTGTCGGTCTTCGTCGGGATGTAGAGCGAGGGCGAGCGACGACGGCACGCGACCCAGACGATCCGGATCACCCAGTGAGCGGGGGAGCCCTCGTTGACGCTTGAGCACGTCAGACCCTCTCCACCTTGGCCGTGCCGAACAGGCCGGACGGCTTGACCAGCAGCACGACGAAGATCACGAGCAGCGCGACGCCGAGCTTCATCTCCTGGCCGACCCAGTCCCGGGAGAACTCGGCGGCGAGGTTCTCGATGATCCCGATGAGGAGCCCGCCGATCACCGCGCCGCCCGGGCTGTCGAGCCCGCCGAGCGTGGCCGCCGCCGACCCATAGACGAAGATGGTGACCATGATGATCGGTGTCGACCTGGCCCTGGTTGCCAGCGACGAGCATGGCGGCGAGGGCGCCGATGGCGCCGGCGATCGCCCAGGACCCGATCAGCACACGGCTCGTCGGCACGCCGACGAGGCGCGCCGACTCGGCGTTGCTGGCGACGCCGCGCATCGCCAGCCCGAAGCTGGTGCGCTGGAACAGGAGGAAGAGCAGCCCGGTGATGACGAGCGTGACGACGAGGGCGCCGATGTCGCGTAGCGCCAGACGCCGCCCCCGATGCGCCAGAAGTCCTCCGGGTCGTTGGGGAACAGGCTGCCGATCGCCTCGGCCGGCGGTGCACCCCAGATGCCCGTCGTCGAGCGCGTTGATGCCGAGGAACAGCGCGATCGAGCGCGACGAACACGGCGAGGGGCGACTTCTTCTCGAGCGGGCGCACGAGGGCGACCTCGGTGGCGCCGCCGAGCAGCGCACCGAAGGCCATCCCAAGCAGCACGGCGATGACCAACGGCACGCCGGCGTCGTAGAACGCCCACACGATGAAGGCCGACAGCGTGCGCCATCTCGCCCTGGGCGAAGTTGAGGTGCCCGGTGCCCCGGAACACGACGACGAGGCCGAGCGCGACGAGCGCGTAGATCGCGCCGGACGACAGGCCGAGGAAGACGGCGTCGAGGAAGCGATCCATCGTCAGTACCCCAGGTAGGCCTTGCGGATGCTGTCGTCGGCGGCGATGGTCTCGGCGTCGCCGGAAGCGACGATGTGCCCCGTCTCCAGGAGGTAGCACGCGATCGGCGATGTGCATCGCCAGGTTGGCGTTCTGCTCGACGAGCAGCACGGCGATGCCCTGGTCACGGCTCAGCTCGCCGATGATCGCGAACAGCTCCTTGTGATGAGCGGCGCCAGGCCCAGGCTCGGCTCGTCGCACAGCAGCAGCCTCGGCCGGCTCATCAGCGCCCTGGCGATGGCCAGCATCTGCTGCTCGCCGCCCGACAGGCTGCCGGCCTTCTGCGTCTTGCGCTCGGCCAGGCGAGGGAACGTGTCGAACCAGCTGCTCGATGTCGTCGTCGACCCCGCCTCCGCGCTGCGTGTACGCGCCGATGCGCAGGTTGTCCTCGACGGTGAGCTCGGGGAACGTCCCGCGGCCCTGCGGCACCTGGGCGATGCCGGCCCGCACGATGGCGTCGGGCGAGGCCTTGAGGATCGACCTGCCGGTCGAAGGTCGATCGCGCCCTGCGCGGGGGATCATGCCCGAGATGGCCCGCATCGTCGTCGTCTTGCCGGCGCCGTTGGCGCCGAGCATGACGACGACCTCGCCCTCGCCGACCTACAGGTCTGACGTCGTGCAGCACCTCGACCGGGCCGTAGCCGGCGCGCAGGTCGGCGACCTGCAAGAGCGTCGCCGCGGCCGCCGGCTCGGCGGCGACCGCCTGCGGGCCCAGCTCGCTCACATAGGCGTCGTCGTCGACCGTCGTCATGCGGCCGCTCCCAGGTAGGCCTCGATCACCTGCGGGTCGCGTCTGCACCTCGGCCGGGAGGCCTTCGGCGATCTTGCGCCCGAAGTCCATCGCCACGACCTTGTCGGAGACGCGCATCACCATCGCCATGTGGTGCTCGACGAGCAGGACCGCGAGCTCGAACTCGTCGCGGATCTTGAGGATGGTGTCGCCGAGCTCGTCGACCTCGCCGTGGGTGAGACCGGCCGCCGGCTCGTCCATCAGCAGGAACCGCGGCTGCGCGGCCAGGGCTCGGGCGATCTCGAGGCGCTTCAACGTGCCGAAGGGCAGGCCCGCCGCCGGTCGGAACATCAGGGGACCGAGATCGAGACTGGTCAGCAGGTCGCCGGCGAAGTCCCGCATCTTGCGTTCTCCTTGTTCGACACCGATCCGGATGACCGATGGGCGAAGCCGACGTGCCCCTGGCTGTGCGCACCGACCATCACGTTCTCGAGCAACGTCATCGTCGGGAACAGGGCCAGGTTCTGGAACGTGCGGGCAATGCCGAGCCGGCGATGTCGTGCGCCGGAGCGGCGAGCAGGTCCTTGCCGCCGAACGTCACCCGACCGGCCGACGGCTCATAGATGCGGCTGACGACGTTGAACATCGTCGTCTTGCCGGCGCCGTTCGGACCGATGAGACCGCAGATCTGGCCGTCGTCGATCGTGAACGACAGGCCATCGAGAGCGACGATGCCACCGAAGCGCAACGTGATGTCCTGCACCTCCAGCAAGGCCACGTCTCGTCCTCCCCTCCGGCCCAACGTCACGCACGAGGGCGGCTCGTGCGCAGGATCTTAGGCAGACGGATCCACCCAACCCGGACCATCGCCCCGGCGGACCCAATGACGGCTGCGCCGCCAGTCGTCGACGCGCCTACAGCGTGAGACCGATGTCGGCGGCGATGTCGCGCGCCTCGGCCGCCTGCCGCGCCGCCTCGCCGGCATCGCCCGGTCCGCCCCGGGCACGGAGCGCGGCCGCCAGGTCGCGCCTCGCCCGGGCCTCGAACGGACGGGTGCCCTGGGCGAAGCTCTCGTCGATGGCTTGGCGCAGAAACCGCACGGCGGCATCGTGGTCACCGGCCGTCAGCGCAGCCAGTCCCAGATAGCCGCTGACTGGACCGACGGCGAAGCCGGCAAGCCCGGCGACGGCGACCCGCCCGAGGTAGGGCGTCAGCGCCTCCATCAGGGCACGCGCTCGCGGCGCATCTTCGAGGGCGTAAGCAACGTCGACGAGTGCGGCGACCGCCGGAAGGAACATCTGGTTGTGACCGATCCGCACCCCGTCGGGGTCGACGAACTCGGCGAGCAGTTCCTCCGCATCGGAACGCCGATCAGGCAGTTCGACGAGGATGCGCAGGCGCGAGATCTGCCACGTGCGCAGTGGCCTCACCGCCACCAGCCGCTCGATGTCAGGCAGCAGGTCGGCCAGCCGCCCGCGATCGAGCGCGATGCGGTAGGCGAAGCCGGCGTAGGCGACCTCGGCGTTCTCCCCGTGGGAGCGCAGCCCGGCCACCCGGGCCTCGTCGGCGAGTTTCTGGGCGTCGTCGTAACGGCCGATCGAGACGAGGCGGGAGACCTCGAGGAACATCCCGTACACCTCGAACAGCGCGAGGTGCGCGTCTCCGGCCTGCTGGCGGAAGTCCTGCAGGATCGCCAGGTGCTCCTCGATGCGCCCCAGCTCGAGCAGGTCGACGAGGGCGAACAGCTTGGCAGTCAGCTGGAGCTGCACGTTGTTCGTCCGGTCTGCTTCGCGCACGGCGGACATCGCGACGTCTGCTCGATCCTCGAGGCGGTCGAGTTGCCAAAGGGCGAGACGCTGGGCGAGGTGGGCCGAGGCGAGGAGCTCGGGGCTGCCATCGGCGGTGGCGATGGCGAGCGCCTCCGTCGCCAGTTCTTGGCGCCGCGCCGCGTCGCGGCTGGCGACGAGCACCGACGACAGCATGCTGCGCATGCGCACCTGATAGCGGCGATCGCTCTCCGGCAGGGTGGCGATCGCCAGCTCCATCAGCTCGACGAGCTCGGGATCGGCCGGACGCCCGATGTCGAAGCCGACGCCCGACAGCGACATCACCCAGGTCTCGGCAGCGCGGGCGATGAGCGAGGCGTCCTCGCCGAGGCGAGCCAGTGCGGCCGCGTCCTTCGCCGCCGTCATCGCCGAGGCGCCGTCACCGATCGCCCGGGCAACCTCCGACTCGAGCAGCTTGACGGCGACGCGGTCGCCGATCTCCGTCTCCGCCACCACCAGCTCGCCCGCCCTGCGGACCCACATCGCGGCATCCTCGTAGGCGGCGATCGACAGCGAGTGCTGCCCGGCGGCCAAGCCGGCGGCGATCCGCCGGTGCCGGTCGATCAGACCGCCGGCTGCCATCAGGTGGTGGGCGTGGCGGGCCGGCGACGAGTTGGGCTCGCTGTCCTGCTCCAGCGCCTCGCCGAGCCGGCGGTGGAGGTCGAGCCGCCGTGTCCGCCCGAGCCGCTCGTCGATCACCTGACCGATCAACGTGTGCGGCATCGCCAGGCGGCCCGCGCCGTCCTCCACCAGCAGACCCGCCGCCACCGCGTGGTCGGTCGCGTCGAGCAGGCGATCCCCGTCGAGCCCGCTGGCGGCAACGAGCACCGGCAGCGTGGCTGCCTGCCCGGCGACGGCGGTCAGGTTGAGGACCTGCATGACGACGGGGTCGAGCCGATCGAGGCGGACACCGAGCATGTCGCGAACCGAGTCGGGAAGATCGGCGCCCGGCTCGCCGTCGGCATTGCGGATCAGCTCGGTCAGGAAGAACGCGTTGCCGCCGGTGGCGGCGCGCAGCTCGGCGGCGCCGATCGCTTCATGACCGTGCAGCTCGAGCAACGTACCGACCTCGCCCGTGCCGAGCGCGTCGACCGAGATACGTGTCAGCAGGCCGTCACGGCCGAGCGTGGCGGCGACCCGGTCGAGCTCGGGCGTCGGATCGTCGGCAGGCGAGCGCACCGTCATCACCGCCATGGTGCGCGACGTCAGCTCGTGGCGGATGACGTGCTCGATCATCTTGAGCGACGGCGCGTCGGCCCATTGCACGTCGTCGAGCACGATGAGGAGCGGGTGCTCCCGCGATTCGCCGTGGAGCAGTTCCGCCACCGTCTCGAAGAGGAGGTACCGCTCGACGCTGGGGTCGGGCCGTTCGGGCCGCACGCCCGGCACCAGATGGTCCAGCTCCGGCAGCAGCAGCACGAGGATCCCGCGGTCCTGGGCGATGCGGGCGGCCGCCTCGGACGACACTGTGCGCAGCGCGGTCCGCAATGCCTCGACCATCGGCTCGAACGGCACGACGGCGTCCTGGGTCGCCCGCCCCCAGAGGACGATGCCGCCCATGGCGTGCACGTCGGAGGCGAAGCGTGCGGCCAGCCGGGACTTGCCGGCGCCGGCTTCGCCGGTGAGCAAGGCGAGATGCCGGTCGCCACCCACGGCCTCCGACCAGAGGCGGTGCAGCGTGCCGAGATGGGCCTGACGCCCCACGAACGTCGTCTTCGCCGCACGCACGACCGGGCCCGGCAGCGGCACGGGTGATGCCGGCGGTGCCCTCGAGGCGCCGACCGGCTCGGGCTCGGCCTGGACCGGCGCCGCCGCCGACATCGGGGAGGGTGCTGCCGACGGCCCTCGCTGCTTGAGGTTCGGGTCGTGGTTGAGGATCGCCGTCTGCAGCTCCACCAGCGCCGGCGACGGATCGAGGCCGAGCTCCTCGGCCAGCACCGCGCGTGTACGAGAGAACACGCGCAGCGCGTCGGCTTGGCGGTCGCATCGGTACAGGGCGATCATCAACCGCCGGGCGAAGCCTTCCCGTAGCGGGTGCTCGTCGGTCGTCCGCTCGAGCTCGACGACGGCTTCGCCGTGGCGGCCGAGGGTGAGAAGGGCGTCGTAGCGGGCCTCGAGCGCCGACATCCGCAGCTCCTCCCACCGCACGGCGGCGGAGCGCGCCCATTCTTCGTCGACGAGGTCGGCCATGACCGGCCCCCGCCACTCGGCCAGCGCGGCGTCGAGGAGACGCAGGCCCTCCTCGCCGGGTCCGAGGCGACGACCTTCGGCGACCCGATCTTCGAACCGTGTGACGTCGAGCGCCTCGCGATCGACGGCGAGCAGGTAGCCAGGGCCTTCCCGCCGGAGCGTGTTGGCGTCGCCGAGCGCTCGACGCAGGAGCGAGACGTAGCTCTGCAGCGTGTTGACGGCCGTCGTCGGCGGTCCGCCGGGCCACACGTCATCGACCAAGCGGTCGACGGTCACGACGTGGCCGGCGACCAGGGCCAGGCGCGCCAGGACAGCCCGCTGGCGAGGACCACCGAGGGAAACCGGCTCGCCGTCGAGCTCGGCGGTGATCGGCCCGAGCAAGCGAATGTCGAGCACACGCGTCTGATCCGAGTGGCCGACCTCCCGCCTCATTGGCACTTGATGTTACGGGTCAGGGACGCTCGTACCCACGCTCGTGACCGCTGGCCCACCCGGCCTGGACCGTCGATGATGGAGCGCGCGGGGCAGCAGGTAGATGATGTCGTAGCTGGCGCCGAGCAGGTTTCCTGGTGCGGCGACCTCGAACGTGACGCGATCGGCGACGCCAGCGCGTGCCGCCGCATGGCGGGCGCTGGCGACGGCCTGTGGATCACTGTCGAACCCGGCGAGCACCGCCGCCGGCGACGCGCGCGCCATGGCGATCACGAAAGCCCCGGCGCCGCATCCGATCACGCCGATACGCGGCGGCTTCACCGGCCAGCCGATCGCTAGCGACACTGCGCTAGCCAGGCTTGCGGGCCACGTACACCGAGTCCATCGGATCGCCGGGCACCTCGTGGACCTCGAGGTCGACGAAGCCGGCGGCCGAAAGCATGTCGAGGGCCAGCTCCTCACCCCACATCGTGCCGAGTCCCGCTCCACCGCAGGCCAGCGACACGGGCATGCAGTGCAGGGTGCTCACGGAGTACAGCAACGGTGCCAGCGGGTGGTCGAGGTTGCGCTCGAGGTGACTGGATCCACGGACGTCGAACATGACGAACACGCCGCCGGGCGCAAGAGCGTCGAACACGCGAGCCAGCACGCCCGCCGGGTCGGCCTGATCGTGGATCGCATCGAAGGCGAACGCCGCACCAAGCGGTGGATCGGTCGCCAGCTTCGTCACGTCGAGGACTTCGAACGTGGCGTTCCTCAGGCCCCACTCGTTGGCCTCGATCCGGGCCCGGGCGATGGCGTCTTCGGCGAGGTCAGCGCCCACGAACGATGATCGCGGGAAGGCCCGCGCAAGCAGGTTGGTGGTGTGGCCGGTCCCGCAGCCGATGTCGGCGACCCGGGTGCCGGCGGCGAGCTGCTCGCCGAGTCCGGCGACCAGCGGCACAACGCCGTCGACGAGGATCCCGTCGAACATCGGGCGGCTGAGGCCATCCATGATGTCGGTGAAGCCCGGTCGGTATGCCGAGTAGGGGACACCGCCGCCGTGTCGGAAAGAGTGGGCGACCGGCTCGATGAATCCCGCGAGGTGCCCGCTCAGCTGGCTCATCGGCGCCAGGTTGCGCTCGTCGTCACCCGTCAGGCAGGCGACGTGCTCCGCCGGCAGCGTGTAGGTCCGCGCTACGGCGTCGAACTCGAACACGCCGGCGGTGACGAGGGCGCCCAGCCACTCACGCACGTAGCGCTCCTCGAGGCCGGCCCGTTTGGCAAGCTCACCGCTGGTCGCCGGCCCGATGCTCGCCGCGTCGAAGAGTCCGGTCCGATGTCCGAGATCGACCATGAACGTGAGGAAGCCACCGGTGTACCAACCGAAGACCTGCTCGGCGAACGCGGCGACCCGCTCGTCGTCGAGCGAATCCGGGTCGATGGGCGTGGTGGTAATCGACATGTCCTCGACCGTACGGATCGTGGGCGCCGCCGACTTCCGCAGAATCGTGCAATTCGCGCCGTTGCGAATGGGTCGAACTATGCAGAGGGGCCAGGTGGGCGAGCGCCGCTGCGCAGCGGCGGCGGCGAGCTCGGAGGTGAGTCGAGCAGCTTGGCTGCGAGACGAACCCGAACTATGCAGAGTGTCCGACCAGCCCATGCGTGTGCGCGTACGCCGCGGCCGCCGTGCGTGAGTTGACCCCAAGCTTGAGGTACACGTTGGCGAGGTGCCGGGCGACGGTGCTTCTCACTGACCACGAGCTGCTCCGCGACACCGCGGTTGGACAGGCCGCGGGCAACCAGTTCGAGCACCTCCGCCTCGCGACGGGTCAGGCCGCTCGGCGCCACGGCGGCCGCTGATGGACGAGCGACGGTGCCGAGATTCGTGAGCTCCCTGTCTGCTGCAGCAGCTTCGAGGGCCGCGGCCCGCTCGTTGCCGAGTGCGAGATGCGCCTTCGAGAGCTGCCTGCGGACCTCGGCGACGCGCACCGGCGCGCCGAGCTGCTGCCACCGGTGGCGAGCCGACACGAGCGACTGGAGGGCTTCCTCCAACTTTCCCTCGGCGACGCACACCTGCCCCTGAGCCAGCGCGGCCGCGGCGAGCAGACCTGAGCTGCCGTACACGTCGGCAGCCGTCTGGAGCTCGTCGCATGCCCGGCGGGCGGTCGGGAGATCACCTGTCTCCACCGCGAACGTCAACGATCGCCTGCCACAGCGGCGTCTTGGCAAGACGTTGCGTGGTCGCCTCCTCCGCACCCAGCAACGCGTCGAGCGCCTCGCGGTGGCGTCCGCGAGCGCTCCGCGCAAGCGCGAGGCCCGGATGCGGGTCGCGCCCTCGTTGGTGCGCATCGGCGTATGCCTGCTCGGCGCCGTCGAGATCACCGTGGAGCCGCCGGATCTCCCCGAGCTCGTAGAACGCGAGACCCACGGCGATGATGTTCATCTCCGCCAGCTCGGAGCAGACGAGCGCGATCTCGGTCTCGGCTTGCGCCCATTGACCGCGCACCTGCAGCAGCTGCGCCCGGTGGACCCGACAGATGCCGAGGAACATGACCGCGTTGCTGAACCCGGCGCACCAGCGCGCCGTGGCGTCCGTCCACTGTTGGGCCCGCCGGACGTCGGCGAGCTCGTGGCAGACGGCCATCAGCTGGCAATAGATGTTGCCGACGAACGCCGGCCGGACCCGCCCGGCCACGACCGGCAGCATCGCTTCGTCGAGCACCGCCAGCCCGTGGGAGACGTCGCCTTGCTTGATACGGGCGATGCCTTCGCTGACCAGCGCATAGGCGCACAGCGTCTCGTCGCCGAAACGCTCGGCGAATGCGGCGAGCGATCGG
This sequence comes from uncultured Acidimicrobiia bacterium, assembly GCA_963774125.1. Lineage (GTDB taxonomy): Bacteria > Actinomycetota > Acidimicrobiia > Acidimicrobiales > Ilumatobacteraceae > JALZMG01. Next base: position 398,588 of record CAVZDR010000003.1, on the reverse strand, counting down.
GCGACGGCGATGGCGGTGTCGAAGTCGCCTTCGGCGGCCGCCGCTTCGAGCTCGAACGATCGGAGGTAGCCGTGCTCGGCACACTCGGGGAGCCCGTCGAGCAGTCGGTTGGCACGACTCAACCAACCCGAACCCATCGCCTCCTCACCGCGTAGGAGCCACGAGAAGCCGATGTCCATCGCCAACATCGCTGCCGGGCGTCGCTCCGGTACATCGCCGTGCAGGTACAAGCGATAGGCCTCCTCGTAGGCCGACAGGCTCTCGTCGATCGCGCCCTTCCCACCACGCCGCTTCGGCGAGCGCTTCCATGTCGGACGCGGCGAGTGGCCCGCGGGAGCGGAGCGCGAGGAATCCGGCACGAGCCTGCTGCCAGTCATGGCAGGCGGACGCTGCGCGAGCAGCCAACAGATCGGCCGTCGCGGCCGCGTCGTCCGCCATGCCCACCATTCTGCCTCTGCGCCGGAGCACCGTCGGTAGCGTGCCGGGACGTGGGGAGTCGGCACTTCCGAGCTGGTGTGGTCACCGTCGTGCGTCGCGACGACGGTCGGGTGCTGGCGTTCGAGCGAGCCGACGTCCCCGGGAGCTGGCAGTTGCCCCAGGGCGGCCTCGAGAAGGCCGAAGCGCCGCTGGATGCGGCCTGGCGCGAACTGAAAGAGGAGACGGGCCTCGGGCCCGAGGACGTCGAGCTGGTTGGCGAGCACCCGGATTGGATCCTCTACGAGTGGCCGACCGACGTCGTCGGAGCGGGGGCAAGGTTGGGACAGGTCCAACGATGGTTCTTCTTCCGTCCGCGCTCTGACGAGATCGAGCCCGAGCCGGACGGGCGGGAGTTCCGAGCCTGGCAGTGGGCCGAGACGGATTGGCTCGTCAACCACGTCGTGCCGTTCCGCCAGCCCGGCTACCGCCGGATCTTCCAATGACCCGCGTGGACGCCGGTGATCTCTTCTCGGCGGCGGCCGACGAGCGGTTGCGCTCGACCGCGCCGCTTGCCGCGCGGCTGCGGCCGCGCACGATCGACGAGGTGGTTGGTCAGAGCGATCTGCTCGGACCCGGGCGCCCGCTGCGCCGACTGGTCGAGCTCGATCAGCTTTCGTCGGTGCTGTTCTGGGGACCACCCGGCACGGGCAAGACCACGATCGCCCTCGCCATTGCCGGCACGACGGCGCGAGCCTTCGAGCAGCTGTCGGCGGTGACCGCAGGCGTGAAGGACGTGCGTGACGTCATCGAGCGGGCCCGCCGGCGGCTCGGCGAGCACGACCAGGGGACGATCCTGTTCCTCGACGAGATCCACCGCTTCAACAAGGCCCAGCAGGACGCGCTGCTCCCCGCCGTCGAGGACGGCACGCTGGTCCTGATCGGGGCCACCACCGAGAACCCCTTCTTCGAGGTCAACCCGCCGTTGCGCAGCCGCTCGACGCTGTTCCGCCTGGAACCGCTCGAGTCCGACGATCTGCGGACCCTCGTCGCTCGTGGCCTCGAGGCGCTGCAGACGACCGCATCCGACGAGGCCGTCGTGTTGTTGGTCGAGCGCAGCGGCGGCGACGGCCGTCAGGTGCTCAACTCACTGGAGGTCGCCGCAGCCCTGGCCCTGCCGAGCGGTATCGACATCGCCCACGCCGAGGCGGCCCTTTCCACGAGCGCTGTCCGCTACGGCCGAGATGACCACTACGACGTGATCAGCGCGTTCATCAAGTCGATGCGCGGGTCAGATCCCGACGCCGCGGTCTATTGGCTCGCCCGCATGTTGGAGGCCGGCGAGGACCCGCGGTTCATCGCCAGGCGGATGGTCATCTTCGCCAGCGAGGACATCGGAATGGCCGACCCGCAAGCACTCGTCGTGGCGACATCGGCGGCCCACGCGCTCGAGCTCGTCGGACTTCCCGAGGCCCAGCTCAACCTGGCGCAGTCGGCGATCCATCTCGCGACGTCGCCCAAGAGCAACTCGAGCGCGGTCGCGATCTGGCAGGCCCGCCAGGATGTCGCGGAGGGGGCGCTGGGCGAAGTGCCGCCCCACCTGCGCAGCTCGGGCTATCGCGGCGCCAAGGGGCTGGGCCACGGCGTGGGCTACGACTACCCTCATGAGCACGAACACGACGAGCTCGGCGGGTGGGTCGACCAGCAGTACCTGCCCGACGGACTCGTCGATCGCACGTGGTACCGACCGACGGACCATGGCGAGGAGCGCACGGTGGCCGAGCGCATGAAGGCCAGGGAGACACGAGGAGGCGAGGAGGAGCGATGACGGCCGGCGAGGTCATGCTCGTGGTTGCCGGCGTGCTCGGCGCCTTGGCGTGCGCCGCGCTCGTCGTCACGCTGGCGCGCGTGTCGGACGCGTTGCGGGCGCTGCGCCGGGAGATGGCCACGGTGACCCCGCTGGTCGACGAGCTCCGCGCATCGATCGACGACGCACGAGCCGCTGCGGTGGAGGTCCGCCAGGCCCCGACCGCCCGCGTGGCCATCGGCTCCGGCCCCTCGCGGACGACGACGCGCACGACGCTGTCGGAGCCCATGATCAAGGCGGCCGGTCTGGCGACCGGAACGTCACGGGCCGTGCGACGGCTACGGCGAGGTGCATGATGCGGCGCCTGGCATGGTTCGCCGGAGGGGTCGTCACGGGTGCCGCGGGCATGGGGTACGCCCGGCGCAAGGTCACGGCGACGGCGCGGCGGCTCGCGCCGGGCAACGTCGCGAAGGGCGCCGTGCACGGCGTGCGTCGCTCGGGCAACCGCGTCGCCGACGCGTTGCGTGAGGGACGGTCGGCGGCCCGCCAGCGCGAGCGCGAGCTCCGCGCCGAGCGCGACGGTCGGCTCGTTCGGCTGCACGACCATCTCGCACCAGGCGACGAGGTGCTCGTGGACGGCGAACCGGTCGAATCGGGTCGTGTCATCCTCCTGCGTCAGCCAGATCCACCGGAGTGACCCTCGTCGCCGAGCTCCGCGCAGCACTCGCTGACGATCGGGTGCATGACGGCCGGACCGAGCTTGCGCTGTACCGCCACGACGCGTCGGCGATGGAGGGAGCAGCGGTCGCCGTGTGCTTCCCCGTCACCACCGCCGAGGTCCAGTCGTGCGTGCGCGTCGCCCGTCGCCACCGCGTCCCGTTCGTCGCGCGCGGTTCGGGCACCGGGCTCGCCGGCGGTGCGGTCCCGCCGGACGGTGCGGTCGTCATCTCGACAATGAAGATGAACCACATCGAGTCGGTCGACGTGGCGTCGAGACGGGCGTGGGTCGAGCCGGGCGTGCTGAACCTCGACCTCAGCCGTGCAGTCGCCGCGCACGGGCTGCACTTCGCGCCTGACCCGAGCAGCCAGCAGACGTGCTCGATCGGCGGCAACGTGGCCAACAACTCGGGCGGTCCGCACTGCCTCGCCGAGGGCGTCACCAACGCTCACGTGCTGGCGCTCGAAGTCGTTCTGCCCGACGGCAACGTGGCACTCCTCGGCGGCGACGACGCCGAGCCGCTGGGCTACGACCTGCGCGGGGTGTTCGTGGGCAGCGAGGGGATGCTCGGCATCGCGACGAAGGTGCTCGTCCGCCTCACGCCGAACCCGCCGGCGGTGTGCACGATGCTGATGGACTTCGACACGGTCGAGGCGGGGGCCTCGACGGTGAGTGCTGTGATCGCCGGTGGGATCGTCCCCTCGGCGATGGAGATGATGGACCAGCTGTGCCTCCGCGCCGTGGAGGCATACGTGCACGCCGGGTTTCCGGTCGAGGCTGCAGCGGCGTTGTTGATCGAGGTCGTGGGCCTGCCCAACGGCGTCGCCGCCGACACCGCCGCCATCACCGAGATCGCCGCGAGCCACGACGTGCGCACCGTGCGGATCGCCGCCGACGATGCCGAGCGGGCACTGCTCTGGAAGGGTCGCAAGTCGGCGTTCGGCGCGATCGCCCGGATCAAGCCGAACTACTACCTGCACGACACCGTGGTGCCGCGAGCCCGGCTGCCGGAGGTGCTGAACGCCGTGTACGACATCACGCGGCGCCACGACCTGCTCGTCCTGAACGTGTTCCACGCCGGTGACGGCAACCTTCATCCGCTGATCGTGTACGACGGGCGGGAGCCCGGTGTGCTGGATCGGGTGCACGCGGCGGGGGAGGAGATCGTGCGCGTGTCCGTCGAGGCCGGCGGGGTCCTCAGCGGGGAGCACGGGATCGGTCTGGAGAAACGAGACCTGATGCCGTTGATGTTCTCGCCGGTCGATCTGGCTGCACAGGAGGCGCTCCGTGCGGCGTTCGATCCCGACGGCGTCTCCAACCCCGGAAAGGTGCTGCCGAGCCCGGCCCGCTGCGGTGACATTCTCGACGGCGGGCGCGTGGCGCGAGCCGTCGCCGCAGGCGCGTGGATCTGAGCACTTTCGCCGCCGAGGTCGGCGTCTCAGATCCCGTCTCCATCACCGGTCTGGGGACTCGAGGTGGTGCGGTGGCAGGCGTGCGGACGGTCACCGCGCCGGCAGGGATCACGTGGATCGAACCTGCGGAGATGACAGCATCGTGCGGCGCCGGCACGGCCGTTGCCGACCTCGACGACGCGCTGCGCGAGTACGGGCAGTGCGTGGCGATCCCGGCGTCGGGGTCGATCGGAGGCGCGCTGGCGGTCGGACGCAGCGGGCTGCGCCGCCTCGGCTACGGACCGGTGCGCGATGCGCTGCTCCAGGCGCGCTACGTGTCCGCCGCGGGCGAGCTCGTCAAGGCAGGTGGGCCGACGGTCAAGAACGTCAGCGGGTTCGATCTCTGTCGCCTGCTCGTTGGCTCGCGCGGGACGCTCGGGTTCATCGGCGACGTCATCTTGCGCACCCGTCCGCGGGCCCGCTTCGAGCAGTGGTTCCGAGGTGAGATCGATCCGGACGAGATGTTGGCACGGCTGTACCGCCCGACGGCCGCCCTGTGGGACGGCTCGTCGGTGTGGGTGCTGCTCGAAGGCGACCCAGAGGACGTCGACCAGCAGATCGCCCCGTTGGGGCTGGCCGCCGTCGACGGGCCCCCGGAGCTTCCGGCCGGCGGGCGTTGGTCGATCGCGCCCGGCGACTACCGGACACTGCGCGGGCGGTTCGTCGTGGAACTCGGCGTCGGCGTCGTGCATCACGAGGAGCCGCCGCCCCGGCGTGACGTCGATCCGGTGCTCCGTGATCTCCACCACCACCTCAAGGAGCGGTTCGATCCGACCGGGCGGCTCAATCCTGGCGTCGACGTGCTCGATGGATGACGCCACGCCGGAACTGGCGGCAGCGGCGGCGCGGCACTGGCAACTCCCGGCGCCACAGCTGCTGCGGTCGGGCATGAGCGCGCTGTACGAGTGCGGCGACGTGGTGTTGCGGCTGGGCCGAGTCGGCGTGACCACGGCGGGCCGGTCGATGGAGCTGGCGGAACTGCTGACGGCGCGCGGGATCCGCGTGCCGCTGCCGGCGCGTGACGACGTCGTGGCCGACGGTGAGTTTGCGGCGACCGCGTGGCATCGCCTCGTGCCCACCGATGGCGAGCCGGACTGGCGGGAGGCCGGACGAATGGTCGCCGAGGTCCACTCCATCGACCCACGTTCGCTGCCCAGGGGACAGCCGCTGCCGCCGTGCGAGTCGTTCCCGTGGTGGCACTTCGACGAGCGGCTGGCGGAAGTCGACGGCGCGCTCGATGCCGCCGCCCGAGTGGGCCTCGCCGAGGTCATCGACCGACACGCGGGGTGGACCGAGGGTCTCGAGCGCGTCGTGTGCCACGGCGACGTACACCCCGGCAACGTGATGATGACGTCCGAAGGGGTGACCCTGCTCGACTGGGACATGCTGTGCGCAGGTCCGCCGGCGTGGGATCACGCCATGCTGATGCGGCTGGACCGGTGGGGCTGGCCGCCTCGCTGGTACGACGAGTTCGCCGCCGGATACCGCCACTCACTTGCCGGCGAGTCGACGGCGGAGGCGCTCGCCGATCTACGTCTCGTGGCAGCAACGCTGATGCGACTGCGGGCCGGCTTGTCTGACCCGAGCGCGATGGCGGAGGCGCAGCTGCGCCTCGCCTACTGGCGCGGCGAACCAGACGCCCCGGTGTGGACCGCGGTCTGAACCCATACCGTGGCCGCGGTGACGCTCGACCTCCGGCTCGACGACGAGGAGCTGTCCAGTTGCGTTGCCTGTGGGCTGTGCCTGCCGCACTGCCCGACGTTCCGGGTGACGGGGGAGGAGGGTCTCTCACCTCGCGGCCGGATCGACGCGATGCGCGGCGTGCAGTGGCGGGGCGCCGAGGTGGACGACGACTTTGTGCGGTTCATGGAGACCTGCGTGCAGTGCCGCGGCTGCGAACCGGCGTGCCCTAGCGGCGTGCCGTTCGGACACCTGATGGAGGGGACGCGGCACGCCCTCGCGGAGGAGCACCGCACGGCACCGCGGCGCCTGCGGGCTGGTCTGGCGGTGCTCGGCCGGCATCGTCTGCTGCGCGTCGGCTCGACGTTGCTCGCGGTCGCGCAACGGCTGCACCTGGTGCCGAGACGGTTGGGGCTTCCACGCCTCCCGCTCAGGCAGGGGCCGGCGGTGCGCTCAACGGGCGACAACACCTGGCTCTTCACGGGCTGCGTGATGGATGCCTGGATGCGGTCGACGCACCGAGCCACCGCCGCGCTGCTCGGGGCCGTCGGGAGCACGTATGCGGTGCCGGGGAGCGGCGGCGCCTGCTGCGGCGCCCTGCATGCCCACGCCGGCCTCATCGAGGAGGCGTCCGAGCTGGCACGCCGCGTGATCGCATCCATGCCAGGTGAGGCGCCGATCGTGGTCAATTCGGCGGGCTGCGGGGCGGCGATGAAGGACTACGGGCACCTGCTGGGCACCGACGAGGGCGCCCAGTTCGCCGCTCGGGTGGTCGACGTGCACGAGTACCTCGCCGTCCGCCTCGACCGTCTTCCGGCGCCGCGACGGCCCGTACCGCCCGTGATCGTCCAGGACCCGTGCCACCTGCGCCATGTCCAACGGGCGCACGAACCCGTACGAACGGTGCTTCGCCACGTCACTGTCGTCGCAGAGCTCGACGACGACGGCCTGTGCTGCGGCGCCGGCGGGGCCTACTCCGCGCTCCAACCCGAACTGTCGAGCGCGATCAGAGACCGCAAGCTGGGGGCGATCGCCGCAGCCACCGAACGATCCGGCGCCACCGTGGTCGCCTCCGCCAACCCCGGCTGCGTGATGCATCTCGCCGCCGCCGGTGTCGACGCGCGCCACCCAGTCGACCTGGTCGCCGAAGCGGTCCTTCCGTGAGTCGATACGACGAACTCGCCGAACGACTCGAGGCGATCGGCGCCGAGCTCGACGAGCTGTCCTTCGACGTGCTGCAGGAGGCCGTCGCCCAAGGCGCCACGCAGCGTCCGGCCGCCGACAAGACGCTGACCCAGGCCCGCCGTGCCGTGGAGAAGGCGGCGCAGCTCCTACGTCAGGCCAGCGAGGACTGAACGCCGTTCACGTCAACGCCGTTCATGTCCATCCAGCGAGCGGATTCCGTTCGATCCAGCGGACAGGATCGCCGCAGCTGGAGCGATGCCCGGGCCCGCTGGACGATGCCCGGGCCCGCTGGAGCGAGCTGTTCACGGCGGCGACGCTCATCCCCGTCACCTCGGCGACCTCTGCGGCGCTCAAGCGGTGCACCTCGCGCAGGATCAAGACCGTTCGCTGGCGGGGCGGAAGGCCCAACGCCACGACCAACGCATGCTGCACCGACTCCCGCCTGACCAATACGTCCGCGGGGTCGCCTGCGACCTCGTCGGCGGCGGGAGCCGGGATGCCGTCCGACGACAGATCCAGGAGCTCGGGGCGCCGACGCCGCCGCTTGTAGACGTCCACACAGACGTTCGTGGCGATGCGGTACAGCCACGAGCGGATCGACGACCTGCCCTCGAAGCGGTGCAGTGCCTGCCACGCACGGACCATCGTCTCCTGTGCCGCGTCGTCGGCATCGACGGCGCAACCAAGCATCCGCTGGCAGTACCACTTGATCTCGACGCGATGGACCTCGAGGAACGAGGTGTCATCGCTTGTGGGTCGCAACACCTGTGCACTGTGACGGTGCCGGAGTGCCCGACGCTTGACCGCGGTTGCTCAGCGGCGCATGCGGGCGACGATGCCGCACCGGAGTTCAAGCGCGCGAGTGCGCCGTGCAGTTCGATCGCGCGATCGGCCTCCAACCTGAATGTCGAGCAGCCATCGCCCGCGAACCCGGCCTCGTCGCGGTCGGGCTCGGCGGGCTGGTGCTCGGAGCGAGCTGCCTCATCGGTGCGGCAATCAAGGGTCCCACTGTTCCTCCCGAGGGCGAGCTGCTGGACGCTGCGACGTTCTGCTTCGGCGTGGGCCTGTACACCGTCACGATCGCTCTGCTGCTGCCGCTGGCGGGGTACTCACCGGCGGCACGGCGGCGTTGGCGGCGGGCCTTCTTGGTCTTCATCGTGTACGGACTCGTGCTCGAGTCGTTGCAGGCGTTCCGAGGAACCGATCCTCGCTTCACCGAGACTGGCAGCGGGCTGGACGTCGTCGCCGGCATCGTGTTCGGTCTCACGGCGGCCCTGAACGTCGTGTTGTTCGTCGTGCTCGGCGTGCGCTTCTTCCGAGCCGACGTGTTGGCTGATCAATCCGTGTTGCGACTCGGGGTCCGCTACGGCGTGGTCGCCGTCGCGATCTCGTTCGCCGTTGGCGTGGTCATGAGTGTCAGGTCGGGTCGGGATGTGGGAGAGCAGGGCAACCTCCTGCTGTCTCACGGCCTGGCAGTGCACGGCATCCAGGCACTCCCGATCGTCGCGCTCGCACTCGTCGCCGCTGCCCCGCCACCGCGGACGGGGATGCTCCATACCGTCGGCATTGGTTGGCTCGTGGCCTGCACTGCTGCGCTGGTACAAGCGCTGCTCGGGCGACCGCCGCTCGACGCGTCGTTCCTGACGGCGGTGATCGTCGCCGGACTCGCCGTGTGGGTCGGAGGCGCCGGTTACGCGTTGGCCGTCTGGCGACGACGCGTTACGGCGTGATCAGCAGGGCCGCACTCACGCCGGCCGGGACAGCAGTTCCTGGAGCGGTGCGGCACCGGGTGCCCTGAGGCGCGTCCGCACCGCCGACGGCGCCGCACCCAGGAAGCGCGTGACGGTCCTGGTCATGTGGCCGTGATCGGCGAACCCGGTCTCGGCGGCGACGGCGGCCAAGTCGTCGTCGCCGGCGTCCAGCCGGTCGAGGACAGCGTGCAGGCGCAGACGCATCCGGTACTCGGAGATCGTGATCCCCGTGACCTCCCGGAACACCCTCGAGAGGTGGTACGGCGATGCGCCCACTCGACGGGCGAGTTCGAGCAGCCCCAACCGCTCCTGGAACGACGAGTGCATGAGCTCCATGGTGTCGGCGACCAACCGACGCCTCGCGCTCGCCGTGCTGCGACGGCGGCCGATCGGGCGTCCGGGTTCGGGAGGCGGGAGGCAGTGGTGGATGAGGGCGTACACGCCGACCTCCGTCTCGAGGTCGTCGTGTCCGACTGCTCCAACCAACAGCCGGTGGGCGAGGCCCAATCTCGGATCGACCCGGATCGGTCCAATCGCCGTGGTCAAGTCGGGAAGTTCGCCGAGCTTGCCGGGTTCGAACTGGAGGAACGTGAGCTCCTCGTACGCCGTCGTGAAGACGGAGACGCTCGCTTCCTGACCCGGTCGGCGCAAGAACCCCGTGTTGACGTCGACCATGTGCTCGACACCTTCGACGCGCCGGCGGTACGCCCCTCGGCGGGCCAGCACGACTCCCCAGTGCGTCGTCGGCGTGGGCTTGCTCCAGCCGTAGGGCTGAAAACGGCCGCGCAGGGTCTCGATGGTGATGCCGTCGGCCGTCCAATCGGTCGACACGGTCGAGCTCAGCAGGGGTTGCATCGGTCGCTGCATGAAATGATCTCGTCGCTGAACGGCGCCGGCAAGCGATCAGCGTCACATGACGGTCGAGATCGGGCTTGAAGGTGATTGCGCAGTTGGCGTCGCGATCGCGCATGCGGGTTCAAGGACGGGCGTCCACGCGGCTGGCACCGTGAGGTCGCACAGGTGCCGGTCGATCATTTGCGCGAGGTGAGCATGGAGAGTGCGGTCGCAGCCGAGCGAGCCGTGCTGATGACGTTCCTAGACAACGCCCGAGCAGCGGTCGTGGCGAACCTCGCCAACGTGCCGAGCGCACTGCTCAAGGAACCGCTCGTGTCATCGGGCGGAAGCCTGCTCGGCATCGTGAAGCACCTTGCCCACTTGGAACGCTGGTGGTTCGCCTACACGTTCGCCGGGCTCGACGTCGAGTTCCCGTGGACGGACGACGATCCGGATGCCGACTGGCGGGTCGAGCGCGGCGAGACGGCACGCGGTGTCCTGGCCGTCTACCACGCCGAGTGCCGCCGCAGCCGCATGATCGTCGCAGCGGCGACGCTCGACGAGGTCGCTGCCCGATCAGACGACAGCACCCATCCCAAGGTGCTGCGCTGGGTGTTGGTGCACATGATCGCCGAAACCTCCCGCCACGCCGGCCACGCCGACTTGCTCCGTCAACTCATCGACGGCGAGTCGAGCGCACTTCCGTGTTCGTGACCGCTCCGCCGAATGTGCGGCGACGTCAGGCTCGGTTCCAGATGTCGGCGCAGGCGACACAGGTGCGCTCGGGGATGAGCCCAACCCGCATCAGCTGAGCAAACACCCAGCAACCCGCGCAGAATCCGGCGACCGACTCGAGGAGGGCGAACACGACGAGAACGCCGAGGAGCGCCGACGCGAGACCGGGCTGGTCCAGCCACAGGCTGGAGACGGCGGCGACGCTGGTGATGACGAATCCGATCGATTGGGCGAAGCGCTTGGGTGGACCGGGCACGAACTTCGGGGGGCCGAGTCGGGGTGCCACGACTCTCGTCGCCAGCTGCCCCAGCGGGCTGAGCTTCGGACCCGTGAGCACGCGAGCGAGGAAGCCGAGCGCCAGCGGCACGAGCAACCAGTGCCAGCCAGTGACCAGCGTGACGACCGCGATGATCGCTACGCCGCCGGCGACCACTCGGGCTGCCTTCTCGTTGACGATGTCGGGGAAGCCCAGCACCGACGCCACGCCCTCACCGTACCGTGCTGCATGCGCAATCCCGACCAACTTGCTCGGGATTGCGCCTCTACACGGACGTTCGTTGCGCCTCGTAGATCTCGAGGGTCGGCGCCTCCTCGGCAAGCGACGCGGCCTCCTGCACGAAGGCGATCGATGCCGGCACGGCGAAATGGGCTCGGAGAACGTCCGCGTCGGCCCAGTGCTCGAGGAAGACGAGTCGATGCTCGTCTTCGACGTCGCGGTGGACGGAGTGGAAGAGACAGCCCGGCTCCCGTCGCGAACGGTTGACGTGCTCGAGGCTCAGCTCGAGCACTCGAGGCAGGTGCTCGCGCTGCGCCTTGATGCTGCCGGTGACGATGAGCATCGGCGGAAGCTACCGAGTGCTCAGAGCTGCCCCACGGTCCACAGCACGGAGCACGCCGCGAACAGCAGTCCGAAGATCTGGCAGGCGATTGCCCGATTGAGCGTGTGGGCCGTCGAATCTGCGGCCTTGCGCACCGAGATCAGGTAGGTGACGAGCACCGACGCGACCTCACGTTGATGCTCCGAGTCCTCCTCGTCGTCGTACCAACCCTCGGGAGTCACCGCCGCTCGCAACGAGTCGGCCTTGGGGCGGCGGATCTCGCGAGACCGGTTGGCGACCAGCGCGAGCACGGCGGCGACGACGAACCCCGCGAGTGCGACGGCGATCAAGGCGACCGAAGCAGCGTTGATCCCATCGTCCTCCTCGGCCCGCGACGCAGCGAACGTGACCAGTCCCGTGAGGAGCGTGACGACCCCCGCCGACGTCGTCACCACCGTGAGCGCCCGCGTCCGGAAGCCGGTCAGGTCGGACTCGGCGCGCGTCAACTCACTCTGGATCAGCTCGAGCGATGGATGCGTCGTCACGACGGACGGACGATCACTGCTGCTGTTGCTGCTCCTGTTGTTGTTGCTGCTCCTGTTGTTGTTGTTGTTGTTGCTCCTGTTGTTGCTGCTGTTGCTGCTGCTGCTGCTGCTGTTGCTGCTGTTGCTGTTGTTGCTGGCCGCGTTCTGCTGGTTCGTACTTCGCGCCCGATTCGGTCTCGAACTTGTCCGGCTTCACCGGCGTCCCTCCCTTGCCGCGCAGGAAGGCGTCATCGTAGGCGCCGGACGTGGACACCCAGCCTGATTAGCCGCGGCGCGCGATGGTCAGGTCGGCGGGGACTGGGCCGACGCCGCACCCTCGACGGTGGGGTCGCTGCCGCTCCCTGCGCCGGGCACTGATGGCACGTCACGGTTCAGCGTGTCGATCAACGCCCGCAACCCGCTGGCCCGGTGCCGGGCGAAGGAGAACCGAATGCGCGGAAGGTCGACGTGGTCGTCGTGGCGGCGCTCGATGTCGAGTGGTGCGCTGCGCGTGAAGCGACCCCTCGCCAGGAGGTCGCTGAACCGCTCGTTGAGCTCACCCAGCAGGTCGTCGTCGGCCTCGTAGCGCAGGCGGATCACGGCCTGGTCCCCGACGTAGCGGATCGAGTGGTAGTTGGCGTAGAAGCGGTCGATCTCGGCGCACGCCTCCTCGACCGAGTCGGTCACGAAGTAGAGACCGGTGTCGCTCGCCGACACGAGCTCTCGGTCGACGAGCAGCTCGTGGATCATCTGGTCGATCTTCCCCCAGAACGGGTCGTGGGGCGGATCGAGCAGCACGATCGGCACCGGCAGCCCCTTGCCGGTCTGCGTCAACGTCAGCAGTTCGAACGTCTCATCGAGCGTGCCGAACCCTCCTGGCAGGCAGACGAAGGCTCTGCTCTCCTTCACGAGCATCAACTTGCGGGTGAAGAAGTACTTCATGCTGACGTACTTCTCGTCGCCGGCGATGACGGGGTTGGCACCCTGCTCGAACGGGAGGCGGATCGCCACGCCGATGCTGTGCTCACGGCCGGCACCTTCCATCGCCGCCTGCATGATCCCCGGACCAGCTCCAGTGACGATGATCCAACCCCGCTCGGCCAGCGCGTTCGCGATGCGCCGAGCCTGCTCGTACACCGGGTCGTCCGTGCGGGTGCGGGCGGACCCGAAGACGGTCGCCTTGGGGATCTGCTCGTACGGTGCAAAGACAGCGAACGCTTCGCGCATCTCCGTCATCGCCGCGGCAGCGATCTTCAAGTCGAGCGGATCGGGTCCGTCGGTCAGCAGACCGAGGGCGCTCTCGACGAGCTCCCTGGCGACGCGTGGGTCGCCAGGTGGGTCGAGCCGCGCGACCAGCTGTCGCGCCAGCGCCTCGACGTCGTCGGGGACGGGCGGCAGTTCGTCGTCGAGCGAGGCCTCAGTCGGCACGCAGCTCGGCCGACTTGGCAGTGAGCGCGCTCGAGCAGCTCGTCGAAGCTCTTCGAGAAGCTGGACACGCCTTCGCGCTCCAGACGGTCGGCGACATCGGCGAGGTCGATGCCGACGTCCTCGAGCTGGTGCCACACCTCTTCGGCCTGCTCGACGTCGGCATCAATGCGGCGGGCCAACGTGCCGTGGTCGGCGAACGCCTCGATCGTCGCGTCGGGCAGCGTGTTGACAGTGTCGGGGCCGATCAGCTCGTCGACGTACAGCGTGTCGGGATAGGCCGGATTCTTGGTCGACGTGCTGGCCCACAGCGGCCGCTGCACTCGTGCGCCGACGGCAGCGAGGCGCTCCCAGCGCGGGCCGGCGAACGTCTCCCGGAACTGCCGGTAGGCAAGCTTGCCCTGTGCCACCGCAGCCTTGCCACGGAGCGCCAGCGCCTCGGGCGTGCCGATCTCGTCCAGGCGCCGGTCCACCTCGGTGTCGACCCGCGAGATGAAGAAGCTGGCGACGCTGGCGACCCTCGTCGGATCGTCGCCCCGCTCGACGACCTGCTCGATTCCTTCGAGATACGCGTCCATCACCTCTTGATGGCGCTCGAGGCTGAAGATCAACGTGACGTTGATGTTCCGGGCCTCGCTGATCATCTGGCGGATCGGTGCCAGCCCCGCCTGCGTGCCGGGGATCTTCACCATCAGGTTCGGCCGGTGGATGCGCTCGTGCAGAGCACGGGCCGCCGTCTCGGTGCCGGCCGAGTCGTCGGCGAGGTCGGGTGCGACCTCCACGCTGACGAACCCGTCTCCACCGTGGCTCGAGTCGTACACCGGTGCGAACACCTCGCAGGCCGCCTCGATGTCAGCGATGACGAGGGTCCAGTAGTCGTCGACGATCGGGCCGTCGTCGGTGGCGATCTCACGGAACTGGGCGTCGTAGTCGGCGGACCCCGAGATCGCCTTCTGGAAGATCGTCGGGTTCGACGTCAACCCGCGGATGCCCTCGTCACGCAGACGGGCCAGCTGGCCTGACGTCAGGTACCCCCGCTTCAAGTTGTCGAGCCACGGGCTCTGCCCGAACTCCTCGTAGAGCCGGACCAGTTGGTTGTTCGTCATCTCTTCTCCTCCCTCGAGCTGCCCACCAGTGTGCGGGCGCGTTGCATGACGTTGTCCACGTTGATGCCGAGGCGCTCCAGGACCTCGCCTCCCGGTGCGCTGACGCCGAAGCGGTCGATGCCGATCGAGTCATCGGCGTACCGCGACCAGCCGAACGTGGTGGCTGCCTCGACCGACAGCACGGGGACGCCGGGCGGCAGCACCTCGTGGCGATAGTCCTCGCCCTGGGCCTCGAAGCGGTCCCAGCTGGGCAGGCTGACCACCCTGGTGGCCACGCCATCCCCGTTGAGCTGCCGACCGGCTTGGATGGCGACGGCGACCTCGCTGCCCGTGGCGACGATGACCACGGCCGGGCGCCCGTCGGACTCGAGGACGATTCCGGCGCCCCGCTCGACCGCTGAGCCGTCGGTGCACACGGGACCACCCTGGCGGGTCAGCACGAGGACCGTCGGACCGTCATGGTCGACAGCGGCCCTCCATGCTGTCGCCGTCTCGTTGCCGTCGGCGGGGCGGATGACCTGCAGCTGGGGCATCGAGCGGATCGATGCCAGCTGCTCGACCGGCTGGTGCGTCGGGCCGTCTTCCCCGACACCGACCGAGTCGTGGCTGAACACGAACACGGCCTTGGCGTGTGACACGGCTGCGAGCCGCACGGGCTCGCGCATGTAGTCGAGGAAGGCGAAGAACGTGCCGCCGAGCGGGAGGATGCCTCCATGCTGGGCCATCCCGACGAGTGCCGCACCCATCGCGTGCTCCCGGATGCCGTAGTGCAGCTGGCGGCCGCCGTGTGATTCGGCGGTCTGCGTGCCGACGGCGTCGGGCAACTTCACGCCGGTGTTGCCGGTCAGGTCAGCGGCGCCCGAGACGAGCCCGGGGAATCGATCGATGACGGCGGCCAGCACCTTGACCATCGCCTGCCGGGTCGCCATCTCCTCGCCCTGCTCGAAGACGGGAAGCGCCTCCTCCCAGCCCTTCAGTCCGGTGCCAGCCCACGCCGCGTCCCAGGCCGCCCGCTCCTCCGTGCTCAGCTCGTCGAGCGTCTCCTCCCAGCGCTGCCGTTGCTCACGGCACCGTGCCCGTGCCATCGCTCGGTACGCATCGACGACCTCGGTCGGCGCCCAGAACGGGTCGTCGGGGATGCCCATCACCGCTTTGGTGCGGGTGACGTCCTCCGGCGTGAACGGGTTGCCGTGGGCGAGGTAGTCGTCGGTGTGATCGGGCGACGGGTAGCCGACGTGGGAGCGCAGGATGAGCAGCGTCGGACGCGTATCGTCCGCCCGCGCCTCGAGCAGCGCCGCCTCGAGCGCGTCGACGTCGTTGGCGATCTCGCCCAGCCGCTGGACGTTCCAGCCATAGGCGGAGAAGCGCAGTGCGACGTCGTCGGAGTAGGCGAGCGAGGTCGGGCCGTCGATCGTGATGTGGTTGTCGTCGTAGATGCAGATCAGCCGGCCGAGACCGAGATGACCGGCCAGCGAGGCGGCCTCGTGGCTGATGCCCTCCATGAAGCAGCCGTCGCCGGCGATCACGTACGTGTGGTGGTCGACGAGGTTGCTGCCGAACCGCTGGCGCAGCACTCGCTCGGCGATGGCCATGCCGACGGCGTCGCCGAACCCCTGCCCGAGCGGCCCGGTCGTCACCTCGACGCCCGTCGTGTGCCCGGCCTCCGGATGGCCTGGCGTCCTCGACTCCCACGAGCGGAATGCCTTGATGTCGTCGAGCTCGAGGCCGAGCCCGGTGAGGTAGAGCATCGAGTACTGGAGGATCGAAGCGTGCCCGTTGGAGAGCACGAAGCGATCCCGGTCGGGCCATTCCGGTGCAGCAGGGTCGAACTTCATCACGCGGCTGAACAGCACGTGGGCGAGGGGAGCGAGCGCCATCGCCGTGCCCTGGTGTCCGCTCTTGGCGTGCAGTGGTGCATCCATCGCGAAGCCACGGATCAGGTTGATGGCGTCGTCCTGGAGCGTGGCCGACAAGGCGTTGTCCATCCCTGGCGACCCTACCCACCGCTCATCGGAGTGTTTCGTCCATCCGAGTGTTTCCCGAGGGGGCTTCCGGCCCCTGGCACTCGGATGCGCTGAAACACTCGGATGGGATCAGGCCGGTGGTAACAGGGTGAACGGGACCACGAGCCATGGGCCGTGGTCGATGCGGCAGTGGGCGAAGATCTGGCCGTAGTCGGGGAACTCGAGCTCGCCGCGTACGAGGCGGTACGTGAACTTGCCCGGCTCGACCGTGAACGGGCTCACGTTGCGCGCCACCTGGTCATCGTCGGAGGCCGGCGCATCGGGATCCTCGGTCTTGCGGAACACCACCTCGAACACCCCCTGGCCCGAGTCCGAGGGCGGGCAGTAGATCAACCCGACGAGGTGTGGGGCGATCGTCACGGGTGCCGGAGACGGCGCGGCCATCGAGAACATCGCACCGGTGAGGTCGATGCGGGTGGCCGGGCCGGGGGCCTGACGCAGCTCGAAGTTCTCGACGAACAGCGCCGAGACGATGTGCATGGGGGCGAGGGTAGCGACGTCACTGGGCGGCCCGCCGAGAGGCAGGTGGGTGAGACGCCGAAGCGAAGCGGCGGCGGCGAGCTCGGAAGGCGAGGTGAGCAACTTGCTTGCGAGCCGAGCCCGTGCGGTTTCGTGGGGCGTTGTCGTGTGGCAGGCTGCGACGCATGGCTGTTGAACTGCCCCCGCTGCCCTACGACATGAACGCCCTCGAGCCCTATCTGTCGGCCGAGACGTTCGAGTACCACTACGGCAAGCACCACAAGACGTATGTCGACACGCTCAACTCGATGCTCGAGGGGACCCCCGAGGAGTCGAAGTCCTTGGAGGAGATCATCCTCGCCGCCGAGCCCGGCAAGAAGTTCAACAACGCCGCCCAGGTGTGGAACCACAACCTCTACTGGACCTCGATGGCGCCGGGAGGTGGCGGTGCGCCCTCAGGCGCCGCAGGCGACGCCGTGCAGGCGGCGTTCGGCGGCTACGACAAGTTCCGTGAGGAGTTCAAGACCGCGGCGACGGGCCAGTTCGGGTCAGGATGGACGTGGCTGACGCTGGACGGCGGGAAGCTGGCCATCTCGGCGACGTCGAACGCCGATCTGCCGATGAAGCACGGCCAGACCGCCGTGCTGACGTGCGACGTCTGGGAGCACGCGTACTACATCGACTACCGCAACAAGCGGCCCGACTACGTCGACACCTTCCTGGATCACCTGATCAACTGGAAGCTGGTCGAGGGCGCGTTGGCCTGAGTCAGCCGGATGCGGCTGGACGCCGCTCCCGCCGCAGCGCCGCCAACGCCTCGCGCTGACCGAGACGGCCCTCGGGCCGGATGCGCTGCATGGTGCGCGTCTTGGCCAGGCGGAGCCACGTCAGCACCTTGATCACGTACCAACCCGGGTCGATCTCGTACCACCGGTGGGCCAGCTTCGCCGACGTCGGCGCGGCGTGGTGGTTGTTGTGCAGGCCCTCGCCAGCCGTGAGCAAGGCAAGCCACTGGATGTTCCCGGCGGTGTTGTCGTAGGGCTTGCGTCCGAAGTGGTGGGCGATGGCGTTCACTGCCGCCGACCCTCCGAGGTAGAGGTTGACGTGGACGAAAGCAGCCAGCAGGCCGACCTGCCACCCGAAGACGACAACGAGGAAGGCGATGCCGAGGGCGAGGCCGAGAAACGCCCGGTCGTAGAACCACCGGTCGGCCCGCGTCGGCGGCAGGTCCTTGGCGTACTTGGCGATCGTCTGCGGGTTCTGCGCCTCGGCGCGGTACATCGCCACGTTCAGCAGCTGCACCTTGAACCAGCCGTGGATGACGGGGGAGTGCGGGTCCCCCTCGACGTCGGTGAAAGCGTGGTGCTTGCGGTGCACGGCGACCCACTGGCGCGGGCGGATGCCCGTGGTGATCCAGGTCAGGAAGCGGAACACCTGGCTCGTGACGGGGTGCAGCGTGAGCGCCCGATGGGACAGCGCGCGATGGAGGTAAACGGTGGTGGCGACGTTGGCCAGCAGCGTGACGCCGAGGCCGATCACGAGCGCCAGGAGCGCGGTCCGCAACATGACACTACGGTACCAACGTCTACCGACCGGTCGGTAGGGATGGTTGGCGGTTTAGTCTTGCGTTCATGGCCGACGACCTCCCCGTCGAGCTTCAGGTATCGGCCATCCCTACCCGCCGGACCCGCGAACTCATACTGGAGGAGGCTCTGGCCTGCTTCGCGATGACCGGCTACGAGGGCACCTCGCTCAACGACATCGCCGCCGGCGTGGGCATCCGCCGACCCAGCCTGCTCCACCACTTCCCGTCCAAGGAGGCGTTGTACGGCGAGGTCTTCGAGCACCTGCTCTCGGACTGGTTCGAGCGCCTCGACGCCGCTGTCTCCTCCGAGGAGCGGGGCTGGGCCAAGGTCGAGCAGGTGCTCCGGGCGGGGTTCCAATACTTCGTCGACAACCCGGCCTTCGTGCGGCTCGTGCGCCGGGAGGCCATTGACGGCGGCACGCACCTCGGCATCGACCTGGCCGCGGTGATGCGGCCGATGTTCGACCTGGCCAAGGAGTACTTCCGACGGGAGATGGCGGCCGGCACGTTCCGCCAGCAGGATCCCGAGCAGCTGCTGATCACGGGCTATGGCGCCCTCCTCAGCTACTTCTCCGACGCGCCGTTCCTGGAGGGCCTGCTCGACATCCACCCGCTCGACCCGCGGGCGCTCGAGCAGCGCCTCGACCACATCCTGGCCTTCTTCTACGCCGCACTGGTGCCGTAAAGGCCGCTCGTTCAGGCCTGCCCCGACCGTCTGACAGCTGTTCGCGCGTATCTCCCGGCGCTTCACGCGCTCGTCATGTGGGCGTCAAGCGGACGCGCAGACGATGTAGTCGTGACAGAACGGATCACCGCCATGACCATGAGCCGAGAGGGCTTCGATCCTGCGGAGGACGTCGGCGCTCCCGATGTCCTCGCTCATGTCCGCCGGGCCTTGCGAGCCAGCGCCGCTGAGCTGGCCAAGTCGCTCGATGAGGTGCCGTCGTCGGATCGGCGTCGCCAGCGGGCTCTCGACCGGTGGTTCGCCGGCTTCGCCGCCCAGCTGCGCCTGCACCACGAGCTGATCGACACGATGGTGATCCCGGCGCTCGCCGCCCGTGGCGCCCTCGACCAGCGCTCGCTCGACACGATCGCCGCCGATCACGCCTGGATCGACCAGATGCTGAGCGATCTCGGCGACGCGCTGGGTGTCCTGGCCTTCGGGCTCGGCGCCCCGAACTGGTGGATCGGCAAGGCATCCGACCTCGCCGCGGCGATGAGCCATGTTCTGTCCGGCCAGCTCGCTCGCGAGCAGCGCCTGTTGGCACCGCTCGTCGACCGCTGGTTCGCCCCCCACGAGCGGGAGGTCGTCCGCCACGAAGCGATGCGCCACGTCGCCACTGGTCCAGCCCGCTTCTCCCTCGCTTGGCTGTACTCCCACGTCGACGATTCCACCCGCATGCAGCTCGGCGCGTACGCCCCGACGGCGAGCCGGCTGATGTGGCGCTCCCAGCGCGGCGCCTACGAGCGCAACGCGCTCGACCGCGTTGGGCGGCTGAGCATGCGGGGTCGTTGCGAGCAGACCCGTCACTAACCTGCGGCGCCGATGGGTGCCCGCACGCTCTCCGAGCGCGACTCCAAGCACCTCCTCGCCAGCTACGGCATCCCGGTCGCCGAGGAGCGGTTGGTGGCCTCCGCCGACGAGGCCGTCCGGGCCGCCGACGCGGTCGGCTATCCCGTCGTCGCCAAGCTCAACGGCGAGGGCATCGCCCACAAGACCGAGCGTGGACTGGTTCGCTTGAGGCTCGCGGACGGCGACGCCGTCCATCGGTCCGCCACCGAGCTGCTCGCCGCAGCGACTCCTGACGACGGTGAGGTCGCCGTGCTCGTGGCGCCGATGGTGCAGGGCAATCGTGAGCTGATCGGCGGGATGCTGCGCGACCAGCAGTTCGGGCCCACGGTGATGCTCGGCGTCGGCGGGATCCTCGCCGAGGCCGTCGCCGACGTCGTGTTCCGACCAGCGCCGCTCGACGAGATCACCGCCCACGAGATGATCGACCAGCTCGCCACGCAGCGCCTGCTCGAGCCGTTCCGGGGTGAGGCGGCCGTCGACCGGGATCTGCTGGCCGGCATCCTGGTCGCGCTCGGCCGGATCGCCGAGGGGCGGCCCGAAGTCGCCAGCATCGACGTCAATCCGCTGATCGTCGATCCGGCCGGCCACCCGATCGCCGTCGACGCGCTCGTCGAGCACGCCAGCGAGCCGGTCGTCGGATCGGCCGGCCGCAGCGCCAGACCGGCACCCACCGCCGACCAGTTCCGAGCCCTTTTCGAGCCGCGCGGCGTGCTCGTCGCGGGCGCATCCACCCATCCGGGCAAGTTCGGGTTCGTGTCGCTCCACAACCTGCTGGCCAGCGGGTACCGGGGCAAGGTCTTCGGCACCAACCTGCAGGGCGACGAGGTGCTCGGCGTGCGCACCGTCGCCGACGTCGCCGAGCTGCCTGACGGCGAGATCGATCTCGTCTTCGTGTGCACGCCTGCGGCCGCCAACAACGAGCTGTTGCGGGCCTGCGCAGCGAAGGGGGTGCGGGCCGCCTTCATGACGACGGCGGGTTATGGCGAGGCGGGGGAGCAGGGCCGGCGCGCCGAGGCCGAGCTGGTCGCCCTCGCCGACGAGCTCGGCATCCTCCTCGCTGGTCCCAACGGCCAGGGCGTCGTCAGCACGCCGGTGTCGCTGTGCGCGCAGATCGTCGCCCCGTACCCGCCGCCCGGCCGCATCGCCGTGGCCAGCCAGAGCGGCAACTTCGTGTCCAGCTTCCTCAACTACGCGCGAGCGACCGGCGTCGGCATCAGCAGAGCGGTCTCGGCCGGCAACGCGGCGGCGGTGTCGGTCGCCGACTACCTCGACCACTACGCCGACGATCCGGCGACGGCGGTCGGCTTGGCGTACATCGAGGGCATCTCGGACGGCCGGGCGTTGATGGAACGGCTCGCCGCCGCAGCTGCCCGCAAGCCACTGGTGCTCCTCAAGGGTGGGGCAACCGAAGGTGGAGCGCGCGGCGGCGGCGAGCCACACCGGGGCATTGGCCGCTGACGACAAGGTCTTCGACGGAGCCTGCCGCGCCGCCGGCATCACGCGCGGCGAGCACGGTCGAGGAGGCGTTCGAAGCGGCGGCGACGTTCGCCACGCAGCCACCACCGCGTGGACCCAACGTCGTGGTGCTGACGACAGCGGGTGGTTGGGGCGTCGTCACCGCCGATGCGATCGCCCGCGACGGTTCGCTGCGGTTGCTGCCGTTGCCCGAAGACCTGCGCTCGGCCATCGACGTGTTGCTGCCTCCACGCTGGAGCCGCAACAACCCCGTCGACTGCGCCGGCGGCGAGACGCGGGACACGATCCCGGAGGTGATGCGGCTGATCGCCGAACATCCCGACGTGCACGCCGTCGTGTACCTCGGCATCGGCATCCAGTCGAACCAGGCCCGGATGATGCGCGACGGTCCGTTCTTCCCGGGCGCCGGGCTCGACCGCATCGTTCCGTACCACGAGCGACAGGACGCCCGCTTCGCCGAGGCTGCGGCGGGGCTCAGCGAGGCCACGGGCAAGCCCATCCTCACGGCTACCGAGCTGGCCGTCGCCGATCCCGCCAACGCCGGTCCGGCGACGGTGCGGGCGACGGGCCGGCTGTGCTACTCGAGCGGCAACCGGGCGGTCGTCGCCCTCGGCCACCTGTACCGGGACGCCGAGCACCGGCGGCGGCGAGCCAACTCGTGAGCGGTCGACCGCGGGTGCACCCGGTCATCACGCTGTCGCTCGTGGCGCTCGTCCCCGCCCTGGTGTTGGCGGGAGTGTGGTGGTGGGCGGATGGGCGGGCCGATGAAGGGTCGGCACCCGACGCGACAGCCGTCGCACCGCCGCCGCCAGCGCCGGCACTCACGACGCCGCTGCTGTCGTTCCGGCGGGCTCCTGCGTCTCTCGCTCGCGAGCTCAGCCTGCCGGCGTTCGAGCAAGCGGTCGCCGACTTCGGCGCCACGCTCGATGCCACGTCGTGCGTCGCCGTCGCCCTCGACGGTGTCCCGGTCGGGTCGACCGGTGCCGACCGCGCGGTGATCCCCGCCAGCAACCAGAAGCTGCTCGTCGGCGCTGTTGCGCTCGAGGTCCTCGGTCCGGACACGACGTACACGACCGAGGTCAGGTCCGTGCCGGCGCAGGCAGGTGTCGTGACCGGAGACCTCTACCTCGTCGGTGGCGGCGACCCGCTGCTGACGAGCAGCCAGTACCCGGTCGGCGACGACGCCTACCCGGTGACGACGCCGACGTCGCTCGACCAACTCGCTGACGCGGTCGTCGCCGCCGGTGTGCAGCGCGTCGACGGCTCGGTCATCGGAGACGGCACGCGCTACGACGACGAGTGGTTCGCGCCCAGCTGGAGCAACGACGTCCGTGGCATCGAGGCCGGCCCGTACGACGCGCTCGTCGTCAACGACGCTCGCGTCACCGGTGATCCATCCAGGGCGAGCGACCCAGCCGAGGGTGCGGCGCGCGAGTTCGCCGCGCTGCTCGCCCAGCGTGGCGTGACGGTCGGCGGTGCGCCGGCCGCCGGCATCGCCCCGCCCGAAGCGACCACGATCGCGTCGGTGTCGTCGGCACCGGTCTCCGATGTCGTGGCGGAGATGCTCGGCACGAGCGACGACAACACGGCCGAGATGTTCGTCAAGGAGCTCGGGGTCGCGGGCGGTGGCGGCGGGACTCGCGATGCCGGGCTTGGCGGTGATCCAGCAGACGCTCGCAGGCTGGGGCGTCCCGATGACCGGCGTCGCGCTCGCGGACGGATCGGGGCTGAGCAACGACAACCGCCTGACGTGCGCCGCGCTGCTCGCTGTCCTCGCCCGCCACGAACCCGACGATGCGTTCGGGATCGGATTGCCGGTCGCCGGCCAGAGCGGGACGTTGTCGGACCTGTTCGTCGACTCTCCGGTCGGCTGGCCGGCTGCGGGGAAAGACAGGCACCCTGGGCAACGCGCCGCTCGACGCCGACCCACCCGGCGTCAAGTCCCTGTCCGGGTACCTGCCGGTCGACGGCAACGGCACCATCGAGTACACGCTGGTGCTCAACTCCGCCGGCGCGCTCACCGACGAAGCCGTCTACCTCCCGATCTGGAACGCCCTCGCCACCGCCCTGTCCACCTACCCCCAGGGCCCCACCCCCACCGAGCTCGGCCCCCGCTGACGCCCCGAAACCGGTTTTGAATCCCGGTCAAGGACGATCTGACGGCAGATCTTCCAGAGAACCGCCTGGCGGTACCGTGACCGGCGATGGCGGTGCTCCCGATGTTCCCGCTCGGCACCGTCCTGCTCCCTGGCGGGATCCTGCCGCTGCACGTGTTCGAGCCGCGCTACCGCCAGCTCGTGATCGACTGCCTCGCCGACGACGACGGCGACCCCGAGTTCGGCGTGACGATGATCGAGCGCGGTTGGGAGGTTGGCGGTGGCGACACCCGCAGCGACGTCGGTGTCGTTGCGCGGATGGTGCAGATCGAGGCGCTGCCGGACGGCCGGTACGCCGTGGTCGCCGTGGGCACCCGCCGCATCCGCGTGCTCGCCTGGCTCCCCGACGACCCGTACCCACTGGCCGACGTGGACGACTGGCCGGACGAGGAGCCTGACGCCGATGGTCTGTCCGCTCGCGTCGACGCCACCCGCGACCGGCTCGGCGAAGTGCTCGAACTCGCGGTGCGGGCGGGCGACCTGCGCGCCGTTCCCGAACTGACACTTGGCGACGATCCGCTGCTGGCGTCCTACCACCTCGCCGGGCTGGCGCCGATCGGCCCCGCCGACCGCTTCCGGCTGCTCAGCGCGCGATCACCCGCCGAGCGCCTCGACCTGCTCGGCGAGGCGCTCGACGACGTGGAGGCGATGCTGCGTTTCCGATTGGCCGAAGGGCCGTCGTGATAGAACGACGGGGTGACGGCCCCGCAGACTGATCGCCCGCGGCCCCGCCGCGACCAGCCATCGTCCTTCGGCGACGTTGTCCAGGTCGTCAGGACCTACGCCGAGCAGGAGACGCTGGGTCCCCTCAAAGGAGCCGGCCGCTGGCTCGCCATGGGCGTCATCGGCGCCTTGCTGCTCGGCCTCGGCTTGGTGATCCTGCTGCTCGGACTGCTGCGATTGATCCAGACGCAGTGGACGACAGTCGCTACCGGCGGATGGTCCTGGGTGCCATACATGATCGTCCTCGTGGCCTGCCTCTTGCTGTTGATCCTGATCGTCAGCCGCATCAACCGAGACAGCCTGAAATAAGGAGTCCAAGTGATGGCCAAGCGCTTGACCGCCGACCCGACGGCCAAGATCTCACGCGACGACCTCGAGCGAGAGTTCCGCTCTCTCCAGGGCGAGGCGCGGGAGATGGTCGATGAGCAGAGCAACAAGCTGATCACGATGGGCGTCATCGGCGCGGTGATCGTCGTCGTGATCATCTTCCTGCTCGGGCGGCGCGCCGGACGCCGCAAGAACACCTACATCGAGATCCGGAGGGTGTGACGCATGGCGCTCTACGGGCGATTCTCCCGCCGGTTCCCACTCCTGTCGCCGACGTTCATGCTGCGCCGCAAGGCGCTCACGCAAGGCGTCTTCGGGGACAGTCGGTTCTGGCAGTTCATCGCCTTCGTGCTCGTCACTCGACGCATCATCCGCAAGATCATGGGTAGCGACCCGATCGTTGTCGGCGTCGAGCGGATCCGGCCGGGGGAGACCGTCATCCTCACGGGGCTGCAGTCGAAGAAGTGAAGGTGCTGCTGCGTAACCCGCGGCGGGAGATCGAGATCACTGGCCCCCGCACGGTTCGCAGCCTCCTCGCTGAACTGGAGCTGCCGCGCGAGTCGCACCTCGTGATCCGCAACGGCGAGCTCGTACCCGGCGACACACGCCTCGAGGCGACGGACACGATCGAGATCCGCCCCGTCATCTCCGGGGGTTGTTGATGGCCAAGTGCCGGGTGTGCCGAGGGCCGGCGGTGATCGATCTGCCTCGGCACAACGCCAACTTCTGCGCCGAGCACCTGCAACAGCTGTGCCGGCGTCAGGTGGCGCAGGCGATCAAGGACCACCACATGCTCGAGCCGACCGATCGTGTGCTCGTCGCAGTGAGCGGCGGCAAGGACTCGCTCGCAGTCTGGGATCTACTCCTCGACCTCGGCTACCAGGCCGACGGCCTGTACCTCGGCCTGGGCATCGGCGAGTACAGCGACGACAGCGGCGCCTATGCCCGCGACTTCGCGGAGCGCCGCGGGCTGCACCTGCGCACGATCGACCTCCGCCGCGACTACGGCTACGACGTGCCGACCGCGGCGTCCGCCACGCATCGCGTGCCGTGCTCCGCATGCGGCCTCTCGAAGCGGCACCTCTTCGACGAAGCGGCGCGCGATGGCGGCTACGACGCCGTCGCGACCGGTCACAACCTCGACGACGAGGCGGCCGTGCTGTTCGGCAACGCGCTGCGGTGGGAGGTCGACTTCCTCGCTCGCCAGTCACCGTGCCTGCCAGCCGGGGACGGCTTCCCGCGCAAGGTCAAGCCGCTCGTGCGGTTGACCGAGCGGGAGACGGCGGCGTGGTGCATCACCCGGGGCATCGACTACCAGGTCGAGGAGTGCCCGATGGCCGCCGGTAACCGGCACCTCCAGTACAAGGCGACGCTGAACCGCCTCGAGGAGACCTCACCGGGAACAAAGGCCGCGTTCTATCTCGGCTTCCTCGAGCGGATGGCCCCACTCCTCGAGGGCCACTCGACGGCGAACCTCGAGGGACTGCGGGCGTGCACCCGCTGCGGCTCGCCGACGACGACGGAAGTGTGTGCCTTCTGCCGGCTCGTCAACGTCGCTGCTGCCCACGAGCCGGTGGCGGCGGAGACCGTTGCCCGTCGGCACCGATGAGCGAGCGCGGCGAGCTGTTGCGCCTCGGGGAGCGCGTGCTCCTGCTCGATGCCAAGCGGCGGCGCTACCTCATCGTGCTGACCGAGCGCGGCGAGTTCCACAGCCACGCCGGGTTCGTCCCCCATCGCGACCTCGTCGGTGTGCCCGAGGGCACGGTCGTCCGATCGACCCACGGCGCCGAGTACACGGTGCTGCGTCCGACGCTGGAGGACTTCGTGCTGCAGATGCCGCGCGGCGCGCAGGTCATCTATCCCAAGGACCTCGCGCCGATGTGCATGCTCGCCGACATCGCGCCGGGTGTGCGGGTGTTCGAGTCGGGTGTCGGCTCCGGCGCGCTGTCGATGGCGATGCTGCGCGGCGGCGCCGACATCGTCGGCTACGAGCTGCGCGAGGACTTCGCCAACCGCGCCCGATCCAACGTCCGGAGCTTCCTCGGCGACGACGCCCTCACGCGGTACCGCATCGAGCTGCGCGACAGCTATCTCGGAATCGACGCAGGCGACGGACCGTTCGACCGCGTGATGCTCGACCTGCCGGAACCGTGGCAGGTCGTGCCGCATGCCGAGGGCGTGCTGCAAGCGGGCGGGATCCTCGTCGCCTACACGCCGTCGATCGTGCAAGCGACGCAGACTCGCGAGGCGCTACGGGGAACGTGGATCGAGGCTCGCACGATCGAGGTGCTGCACCGCAGCTGGCACATCGATGGCGCAGCGGTGCGGCCGGATCACCGGATGGTGGCGCACACGGGGTTCTTGACGGCGGCGCGATTCCTCGGCCGCTAGGCGAACTGGGGCGAAGCGGCGAGCTCTACGGCTCGATGTAGATGCACTCGCCGGGGCACTCCTCGGCGGACTCGATGACGGCGTCGAGCTGTCCATCGGGGATGCCGGCCAGCCCTTCGGCGCCCTGCGCGTTGCCCTTGGCTGCGGCGTAGATCGTGCCGCCTTCCTTGACATAGGCGAGACCGTCGTCGAGCAGCGTGAAGACGTCGGGCGCGATCTCCTCACAGAGTCCGTCGCCCGTGCAGAGATCCTGGTCGATCCAGACCTTCATGGTGATGGGAACTCCTTCGCTCCGGCGAACTGCGATCGAGTTTACACGGCCGACGGCGTGGAAAGGGCACAAAGACGTGACTCGTTTCCGAGTCGCGTCGTTCTGAGGCGGAGACCGGATTCGGCACGCCGGCGCCTCCAGGCGCCTCGGCGGCCGCTTCCGAACGTACCGACAACACGCAGGTCGTCGGGTGTAGCGTCGCCCGTAGTTCGATCGAAGGAGGCAGCGTGCCCGAGGAGTCCACCGAGGCCACCAGAGCCCAGGTCGACGCGCTGGTCGAGGAGATCGCCCACCTTCGAGCCCGCCTGGCCGACGCACCCAAGCGCGTGCGCGCGCTGGAGGAGCGGTTGCTCGAGACCAAGGGTCAACTGGCCCAAGCCGTCGCCCAGAACGAGAAGTTGAGCTACACCCTGCGGGAGGCGCGCGAGCACATCGCCACGCTGCGCGACGAAGTCGACAAGCTGACCCAGCCGCCGTCGGCCTACGGAGTCGTCGTCGGCAAGAACGACGACGGCACCGTCGACATCCTCACGAGCGGCCGCAAGATGAAGGTCGCCACCCACCCCGACATCGACCTCGAGGAGCTCGACCGCGGGAGCGAAGTGGTCCTCAACGAGAGCTTCAACGTCATCCTCGCCCGGCGACCCGAGCTGACCGGTGAAGTCGTCACCGTCAAGGAGCTGATGGACGACGGGGTGCGAGCCCTCGTCATCGGTCGCGCCGACGAGGAGCGGGTCTGCGAGCTGGCCGACGCCGTGCGCGGCATCCACCTTCGGGCGGGCGACACGATGCGCCTCGACATCCGCTCCAACCTGCTGCTCGAGAAGCTGCCCCGCCCCGAGGTCGAGGACCTGCTGCTCGAAGAGGTTCCGGACATCTCCTACGCCGACATCGGTGGCCTCGACGACCAGATCGAGCAGATCGCCGACGCCGTCGAGTTGCCGTTCCTGCACCAGGACCTCTTCGCCGAGCACCGTCTGCCGGCGCCGAAGGGCATCCTCCTCTACGGCCCGCCCGGCTGCGGCAAGACCCTGATCGCCAAGGCCGTCGCCAACAGCCTCGCCAAGAAGGTGGCCGCGTCGACGGGCGATCAGAAGGCGCGCAGCTACTTCATCAACATCAAGGGCCCCGAACTGCTCAACAAGTACGTCGGCGAGACCGAGCGCCAGATCCGCCTCGTCTTCCAACGCGCCCGTGAGAAGAGCGAGGAAGGCTGGCCGGTCATCGTCTTCTTCGACGAGATGGACTCGATGTTCCGCACCCGCGGCTCGGGCATCAGCTCGGACATGGAGTCGACGATCGTGCCGCAGCTCCTCGCGGAGATCGACGGCGTCGAGGGTCTGCGCAACGTCATCGTGATCGGCGCAACGAACCGTGAGGATCTCATCGACCCGGCGATCCTGCGCCCCGGCCGGCTCGACGTGAAGATCAAGATCGAGCGCCCGAACGCCGCAGCCGCCGGGCAGATCTTCTCCCAGTACCTCACCGATGAGATCCCGATCGCCGCCGACCACAAGGTGCCGGAGATGATCGAGGCCACGGTCGCCGAGATGTACCAGGAGGACGAGGCGAACCGGTTCCTCGAAGTGACGTACGCCAACGGCGACAAGGAGATCCTCTACTACAAGGACTTCGCGTCCGGGGCGATGATCGAGAACATCGTGCGGCGGGCCAAGAAGCTGGCCATCAAGCGGGTCATCGGCGGAGGCGATCGAGGCGTGCGCCTAGAGGACCTCTTGGCCTCGATCAAGCAGGAGTACAAGGAGCACGAGGACCTGCCGAACACGACCAACCCCGACGACTGGGCGAAGATCTCCGGCAAGAAGGGCGAGCGCATCGTCTTCATCCGGACGCTCGTCAACGAGGGCAAGGACAAGGATCCGCTCGGCGGCCGAGCCATCGAACGAGTCGCCACCGGCCAGTATCTCTAACCGGGTTCGCCTCGCAGCCAAGCTGCTCGACTCACCTCCCGAGCTCGCCGCCGCCGCACCGCAGCGGCGCTCGCCCACCTGCCCAATTAGCGCAACTCCGGCGGGTGCCAACAACTGCCGACGGGTGCGCCTCGCTGGTGGCTAGGGTCCCCCCATGGCGCTGCCGAAGGTCTGCGGCATCGAGACCGAGTACGGCATCGCCGTGCGCGGCGCCGAGAACAATCCCGTCTCGGCATCGTCACTGCTGATCAACGCCTACGTCGCGGCGACCACGAGCCGGCAGCGGGGGCGGGTCGGCTGGGACTTCGATGACGAGTCACCGGCCAACGACGCCCGCGGGTTCTCACTCGACGAGTCGATCGCACCCGAGGTCGAGACGACGCTCGTCAACGCGGTGCTCACCAACGGCGCCCGCTACTACGTCGACCATGCCCATCCCGAGATCTCGCACCCCTGAAGTCGCCGACCGCGCTCGAGGGGGTGTGCTTCGACCGGGCGGCCGAGGAGATCGTGCGCCGCAGCATGGTCCACGCCGCCGCCAAGCTCGCCACGACGGCGACGGGTCCGGCCGAGGTCGTGGTCTACAAGAACAACTCCGACGGCAAGGGCAACAGCTACGGCTGTCACGAGAACTACCTCCTCGCCCGCGAGACGCCGTTCGGACGGATCGTCGCGCAGGTGACCCCGCACTTCGTCACCCGCCAGGTGTTCACCGGCGCGGGCAAGGTTGGCTGCGAGCTGCCGGGCGTGCCGTTCGACCAGGTGCCCTACCAACTGACGCAGCGGGCCGACTTCTTCGAGGAGGAGGTCGGGCTCGAGACGACGCTCAAGCGGCCGATCGTCAACACACGCGACGAGCCGCACTGCGATGCGCAGAAGTACCGCCGCCTGCACGTGATCGTCGGCGACGCCAACATGGCGAGGTGGCCACGTACCTCAAGATCGGTACGACGGCGATCGTGCTGGCGATGATCGAAGACGATGCGCTCGGCGACGACTGGCTGCTGGCCAACCCCGTGTCGGCGATCCGCCAGATCAGCCACGACCCGACGCTCACGCGCACGATCATGCTGCGCGACGGTCGTCGGGCGACGGCGCTGGAGATCCAGTGGGGACTGCTCGAGCGGGCTCGCAAGTACGAGCAGTTGCACGGGCTGGCCTGCGTCGACGAGACGGTCGGATTGGACGTCCTGCGCCGTTGGGAGCAGGTCCTCACCGGCCTCGAGCACGACCCGAACTCGGTGGCACCATGGGTGGACTGGGTCGCCAAGCGGCGCCTCGTCGACGGCTATGCGGAACGCCACGGTCTCGAGCCAGGCTCGGTGCGCCTCAAGGCGATCGACTTGCAGTACCACGACCTCCGAGCCGACCGCGGGCTGGCGGCGCGAGCGGGGCTGGAGATCCTCGTCCCAGAGGATGACGTCCTGCGTGCGGTGACCGAGCCGCCGACGAGCACGCGGGCCTACTTCCGGGGCCGATGCCTCGCCAAGTACCCGGAAGAGATCGTCGCCGCCAACTGGGACTCGATCGTGTTCGATGTCGGGCGGGAGCCGCTGCGGCGGGTCCCGATGATGGAGCCATTACGGGGAACGGCGGACCACGTGGCTAGGTTGATCGATGAGAGCGACACCGCCGTCGAACTCCTCGAGCGTCTCGGTTCGTAGCGCCCGAGGGTGAGACCGCGAAGGAGGCGGCAACGACATGGCCGAGCGCACGCACAAACAGAAGACGACAACACGGACCACCGAGCCGGAGGTCGTCGAAGAAGCACCCCCAACCTCGGAGAGCGGCGAGAAGCTGAAGGCCGAACTGGACGACCTGCTGGACGAGATCGACGAGGTGCTGGAGACCAACGCCGAGGACTTCGTCAAGTCCTACGTCCAGAAGGGCGGGCAGTAAGAAGCTCCATGAGCATGCCGGTGTTCACCCCGGGCGAGGACCCGGGGTCAAGCTTCGCTGACCTCCTGCGGCGCATCGGCGCCTCCGGTGCCGACGTCGACGGTGACGCGGCCTCGCTCGGCGCGCTGCCCCATGCCACGACGTGCGTGGCGGTGCGCTACACCGATGGGGTCGTCATGGCCGGCGACCGCCGGGCGACCGCCGGCAACCTGATCAGTCACCGATCGATGGACAAGGTCATCGAGGCCGATCGCTACAGCGCTGTGGCCATCGCCGGCGCGGCGGGTCCGGCGATGGAGATGGTGCGCCTCTTCCAACTGCAGCTCGAGCACTACGAGAAGGTGGAGGGCACGGCGCTCAGCCTGGAGGGCAAGGCCAACCAGCTGTCGATGATGATCCGCGGCAACTTGCAGGCGGCGATGATGGGTCTCGCCGTCGTGCCGATCTTCGGTGGGTACGACCTGCGTCGCCAGGTCGGGCGCCTCTTCGCTACGACGTGACCGGAGGGCGTTACGAGGAGCGGGAGTATGTGGCGACGGGCTCCGGCAGTCTCCATGCCGGCACGGTGATCAAGGTCGGCTACCGGGCGGCGATGGATCGTTCGGACGCAGTGGACCTCGTGTGCCGGGCGCTGTGGGAAGCCGCCGACGCCGACTCCGCCACGGGCGGGCCCGACATGCTGCGCAACATCTTCCCGATCGTCGCCACGATCACCGCCGACGGTTTCGTCGCGCTCGACGACGACGAGCTGAGGCAGCGCTACGAAGCGATCGCCGACGACGTCCGAGCCCGGGAGGCTGGAACGTCATGACAATGCCGTTCTACGTCGCTCCAGAGCAGGTGATGAAGGACCGCGCGGACTACGCCCGGAAGGGCATCGCCCGAGGACGCGCCCTCGTCGCCCTGCGCTACTCCGACGGGATCGCCATCGTCGCCGAGAACAGCTCCGAGACGCTGCGCAAGATCAGCGAGCTCTACGACCGGATCGCGTTCGCAGGGGTGGGTCGCTACAACGAGTTCGACCAGCTGCGCGTGGCCGGCGTCAGAGCCGCCGACATCAAGGGCTATCAGTACAGCCGCGACGACGTGGATGCCCGCAGCCTCGCCAACCAGTACGCCCAGATCCTCGGCCAGATCTTCACCCACGAGATGAAGCCGATGGAGGTGGAGATCCTTGTCGCCGAGGTTGGCTACGTCCCGGCCGGCGACCAGATGTTCCACGTCCTCTACGACGGCACGGTGTTCGACCACCGCGACCACACGGTGCTCGGCGGGGACGCGGACGCCATCCTGGCCCGCATCAGCGAGTCGTACGCCGACGGACTGGATGCCGGTGCCGCGATCCGCGCTGGAGCGGCGGCGCTTGCGGGACCTGACCGTGAGCTGCCGGCGGCCGATCTCGAGGTCGCGCTGCTCGCCCGCGGCGCCGCCCGGCGTTGCTTCCGCCGCCTCACCGACGAGCAGGTCGCCGGCTACCTCACCTCACCCGACGACGCCACCGAGTCCTGATCCATCCGAGTGTTCGCGTCCATCCGAGTGCTGGACATGGATTTTTCCCACGTCTGACACTCGGATGCCGTCAAACACTCGGATGAAGTTGGCTCGGGTACGGTGCGGCCGATGGCCTCGATCGACCTGAACAGTGATCTGGGGGAGTCGTTCGGGGTCTGGAAGCTCGGTGACGACGCAGCGATGCTGGAGCTCGTCACGAGCGCCAACGTGGCCTGCGGCTTCCATGCCGGTGACCCGTCGACGCTGCGCACCGTGTGCAACGCGGCCGTCGCCAACGGAGTGTCCGTCGGCGCCCAGGTCGGCTATCCCGACCTCGTCGGGTTCGGTCGGCGGGCCATCGACATCGACCCGCTCGAGCTGCGCGACGCCGTGCTCTACCAGCTCGGCGCGCTCGACGCCTTCGCCCAGGTCGCTGGGACCGAGGTCGCCTACGTCAAGCCGCACGGCGCGCTCTACCACGCCACCGTGCGCGACGCCGCGCAGGCCGAGGCGCTCGTCGCCGCGGCAGCCGACTACGACGCCTCGCTCGCTGTCCTGGGCGCCCCGGATTCGGAGCTGCTGCGAGCCGCCGAGGCGGCCGGCCTCGAACCGATCCCCGAGGCGTTCGCCGACCGGGCCTACCTGCGCGACGGTCGTCTCGTGTCTCGGGCAGAACCGGACGCGCTGATCGTCGAGCCGGCAGAAGTGGCCGCCCGCGCGGTGCGGCTGGCCGTCGAGCACGAGGTCGTCTCCGTCGACGGCTCGATCGTCGCCGTCGACGCCCGGTCACTCTGCGTTCACGGCGACACCCCGGGTGCGGTCGAGTTGGCACGTGCGGTCCGCGACGCGCTCGAAGCCGCCGGCATCACCATTCAATCCTTCACGTGACGGCCCGCCTCCTGCCGTGCGGTCCGGCGGCGTGGCTGCTCGAAGCCGACCCTGACGACGACGTGCTGGCGGCGGCCGCCGTCGTTGCACGGAGCGAGGCGGTCAGGGAGGTCGTGCCCGGGGCACGCACGGTGCTCGTGCACCTGGCGCCCGGAGGCGATCGAGACGAGATCGGCCGGCAGCTCCTGCAGCTGGCATCCGTCGCCGAAGGAACGCGCGTCGATGATCCGTCGGATGCCGTCGAGCTCTCCGTGACCTACGACGGCGAAGACCTGGACGCCGTCGCCGAGGCGTGCGGTCTCACGACGGCCGATGTCGTCTCCCGCCACAGCGACGCGACCTACCGCGCCGCGTTCTGCGGCTTCGCACCCGGGTTCGCCTACCTGACGGGGCTCGACCCCGCACTCCAGCTACCACGCCGGGCGACGCCACGCACGCGCGTGCCGGCGGGCGCGGTCGCCATCGCCGCCGGCTACAGCGCCGTCTACCCGACGACATCGCCGGGGGGCTGGCACCTCATCGGACACACAGATGCCGTGCTGTTCGCCGCCGATCGCGACCCGCCCGCCCTCATCGCTCCCGGGACCACCGTTCGCTTCGTGCCCACGTGAGCGCGCTCGAGATCGTCGATGCCGGATGGTCGACGACGATCCAGGACGCCGGCCGTTCCGGGCACGCCTCGATCGGAGTGCCACCGAGCGGCGCCCTCGACGGTCCGACCCGCGACCTGCTCAACCGCCTCGTCGGCAACCCGCCGGACGCGGCGGTCCTGGAGACCGCGGGCAGGCTGCGTCTTCGCGCCGTCGGCCCGTGCACGATCGCCCTGTCGTCCGAGCTGGCGCCACGAGCCGTGAACGACGGCGAGATCGTGCCGGTCGACCCGACCCGCGTCGAGCTGTGGGGCTATCTCGCCGTACGCGGCGGCATCGAGGTTCCCACGGTGCTCGGTTCGAGAAGCCACGACACGCTGTCGGGCCTCGGACCGCCGTCGCTGGCGGCCGATCAACGGCTGCCGATCGGTCGCGACCCCCGAACACCTGTCATCGTCGACCAGGCAGCAGTCGTCGATGCCGGAACGCGACGGGCAACCGTGTGGCCCGGCCCCCGCCTCGACTGGTTCGCGGCTGACGCGATGCAGCAGCTCGTGACGACGGACTGGACAGTGTCCGCCGACGTCAGCCGGGTCGGCGTCCGCCTCGACGGACCAGGGCTGCGGCGGGTCGTCGATGACGAGCTGCCCAGCGAAGGACTCGTCACCGGCGCCATCCAGGTGCCGCCCGACGGCCGCCCCGTCGTGATGCTCGCCGACCACCCGACGACGGGCGGATACCCCGTGATCGCGGTGGTGGATCCGGCGTGTGTGCACGTCGTCGCCCAGCGTCGCCCCGGTTCGTCGCTGCGATTCAGCGTTCCTACGCTGCACCCATGACCGACCATCTCCGCTTCGGGATCTTCATGGCGCCGTTCCACCAAGCGGGGGAGAACCCGACGTTGGCGTTCGAACGCGACCTCGAGCTGATCCAGCACCTCGACCGGCTCGGCTGGGATGAGGCCTGGATCGGCGAGCACCACTCGGCGGGGACCGAGATCATCGCTTCCCCCGAGATCTTCGTTGCCGTCGCCGCCGAGCGGACGCGTCACATCAAGCTCGGCACGGGCGTGATCAGCGTGGCGTACCACAACCCGCTGATGATCGCCGAGCGCGCGGTCCTCCTCGACCACCTCACGAGGGGCAGGTTCATGCTCGGTGTGGGACCCGGTTCGCTGCCGACCGACGCACTGATGCTCGGGCTCGACCCGACCGAGACGCGCCCGCTGCTCGAGGAAGGCCTCGACGTCATCGTGCGGCTGCTGCAGAACGAGGAGCCGGTCTCGAGCAGGACGAGCGTGTGGAACCTCGTGGATGCCCGCTTGCACCTCCTGCCGTACTCAGAGCCGCGGTTCGACCTCGCGGCTGCCGCGATGGTGTCGCCGTCTGGTCCACGTCTTGCCGGCAGGTACGGCATCGGCCTGCTGTCGATCGGGGCCACCCAGGAGGTCGGCTTCGACGTGCTGGGGCTGCACTGGGACGTGATGGAGGAGCGCGCCGCAACGTTCGGCACGGCCGCCGACCGCTCCCAGTGGCGGCTCGTCGGACTGATGCACATCGCCGAGACCAAGGCGCAAGCCGAGCAGGACGTGGAGTACGGCATCCGGGAGTGGTTCGACTACTTCCAGCACACGGCCGCCTTCCCCCAGATGGCCGTGTCGCCGTCAACGGCGGTGGGCGAGCTCATCGAGTTCGTCAACGGCTCGGGGCTCGGTTCGATCGGCACCGTCGACATGGCCTGCGAGCAGATCGAACGCCTCCAGAAGCAGTCGGGAGGATTCGGGTGCTACCTGACGTTGGCCCACGAGTGGGCCAACCCGGAGGCGACGAAGCGCAGCTACGAGCTGATCGCCCAACGGGTCTTCCCGGAGTTCCAGGGGCACGCCGCCCAGACCCGAGCCGCCAAGGAGCGGGCCCGAGCGACTCGCGAACCCCTCGCCGAGCGCAACCTGCAGGCCGTCCAGGAGATGGTCGACAAGCACCAGCGGGAGCTCGAGGAGAAAGAGGGCTGAGGAGCAGGTAAGTGCGGCCCGGGGCGTCCCGGCTACCGCTAGGTTGCACCCATGGAGAGGCGGATCTACGGCCTCGAGAACGAGTACGGCGTGACCTGCACGCTCCGGGGCCAGCGGCGGCTGAGCCCGGACGAGGTCGCCCGGTACCTGTTCCGGCGCGTGGTCAGCTGGGGCCGTAGCTCCAACGTCTTCCTACAGAACGGTGCTCGGCTGTACCTCGACGTCGGGTCCCACCCGGAGTACGCGACCCCCGAGTGCGATTCGCTCTACGAGCTCGTCGTGCACGACAAGGCGGGGGAGCGGATCCTCGAGAGCCTCGTCGAATCGGCCGAGCAGCGCCTCGCCGAGGAGTCGATCCGCGGCACCATCTACCTCTTCAAGAACAACACCGACTCCGCCGGCAACAGCTACGGGTGCCACGAGAACTACTGCACCAGCCGCCATGACGATCTCGGCCACTACGCCGAGGTCCTGATCCCGTTCCTCGTCAGCCGCCAGATCTATGCAGGGGCCGGCAAGGTCCTGCACACGGCCCGCGGCGCCACGTACTCGATCGCCCAGCGGGCCGAGCACATCTGGGAGGGCGTCAGCTCGGCGACCACCCGCAGCCGCCCGATCATCAACACCCGGGACGAGCCGCACGCCGACGCCGAGCGCTACCGCCGCCTCCATGTCATCGTCGGCGACTCCAACATGAGCGAGTACTCGACGTTCGTGAAGGTCGGTGCCGCGGCGTGCATGCTGCGGATGCTGGAGGACCGCAGCGTCGTGTTGCGGGACATGACGCTCGAGAACCCGATTCGGGCGATCAGGGAGATCAGCCACGACCCGACGTGCCGGCGCGTCGTCCGCCTCGGCAACGGGCGCGAGGTCAGCGCGCTCGACATCCAGCGCGAGTACCTCGACCGTGCGCTGCGCTACTCCGAGGCGAAGGGGTTCCCACCGCTCGAGCAGCGGGCGCTCGAGATGTGGGAGCACTGTGTGTCGACCATCGAGAACGACCCGCTGAAGCTCGATCGTGAGGTCGACTGGGTCATCAAGTTCAAGCTGCTCGAGGCGTTCCGCGAGCGCCACGGTCTGCCGTTCGGGCACCCCCGCGTGCAGCTGCTCGACCTGCAGTACCACGACGTGTCGCGCGCCCGCAGCCCGTTCTACAAGCTGCAGGATCGGGGGCTCGTGGAGCGCCTGTGCACGGACAAGGACATCGACACGGCCACCGACGTGCCACCACAGACGACGCGGGCACGGTTGCGTGGCGAGTTCGTGCGGCGGGCCAAGGAGCGCAAGCGCGACTACACCGTCGATTGGGTCCACCTCAAGCTCAATGACCAGGCTCAGCGGACCGTGCTGTGCAAGGATCCGTTCAAGAGCCGCGACGAGCGGGTCGAGAAGCTGATCGAGTCGCTGTGAGCCGTCGATGACCGATCAGGCCGATCAGGCCGATCAAACGGATCCAGCGGAGCAGACCGAACAGAAGGACGGCGAAGAGATCGTCACGCGCAAGGAGGGCCGGCGCCGGCGGGCACTGCTCGACTGGGTGATCGTCATCGCGGTTGCGCTGCTGGTGGCGTTCCTCGTGCGGACGTTCGTGCTCGCCCACTTCGTCGTCGACGGCACCTCGATGGCGACCACGCTGGCCGACGACGACCGCGTCTTCGTCAACAAGTTGTCGTACCGCTTGCACGACCCGAACCGTGGCGACGTCGTCGTCCTGCACCAGCTGAACGGCACGGCGTCGCGGGACCTCATCAAGCGCGTCATCGCGCTGCCGGGTGAGACGATCGAGATCCGCAGCTGCCAAGTGCTGATCGACGGGCGGCTGCTCGAGGAGCCCTATCTCGACCCAGCGGTGGTGCAGCCGGGGAATTGCGGTCGCGACCTGGCCCCGGTCGCGATTCCAGAGGAGCACGTGTTCGTCATGGGCGACAACCGCCCGGGCTCACAGGACAGCCGCGACCTCGGCCCGATCCCGGAGGACGAGCTCGTCGGCAGAGCCTTCGTCGTCTTCTGGCCTCAGAGCCATTGGCAATGGCTGTAGCGCGCGCTGGAATCCGTCACAGCAACTGATCCGAACCCCGCCCGATGTGGGTCGCACTCCGATCTGGGCGCGGAGCTTCTCGAATTCGAGAACGAGCGCGCCCAGATGGCTCGCTGAGAACGTCCGCGCCCAGATGGACGGCGTCAGGACGGGTCGAGCTCGGCGCGGATGGCGTCGGTCATCACGTCGACGTGGTCGCTGAACACGCCGTCGATGCCCATCCGGATGATGTTGCGCAGCACATGCTCGAACTGCAGGTCCCAGGCGAAGGCCAGGCGCTCGAACCGGTGGAACAGGGTCGTCAGCCCGCCGGACCACTCCGTGTGATGGAGGTTGACGGCGTCGATGCCCTCGTCGGCCAACGTCGCGGCACGGCGCTCTGGGCCCTCGCTCATCCGGCGCAGCTTCGTGGAGTTGACGAGCCGCACCGTGTCGTCGAGCGTGCGCAGCGAGCGGAGGACGTCCAGGTCCCAGTGGCACAGCCACAGTCGCGGCAGCAGCTCGGGGGCGAGCTGCTTGATCGTGTCGACCACCACCGGGCCGACGTCGCGCTGCTGGAGGTCGAGCGACAGCTCGAAGTCCGACCCGCAGGCGACGATCAGATCAGCCAACGTCGGGATGTGCGAGGGCAGGCTGTCGCGCCCGAACGTCGACAGCTTCCGCCGCCGGAAGCCCGTGCGCACGACGCCGTCGTGGTCGAGCACTGGAACCCCATCAGCCGTCAGCCAGACGTCGCTCTCCAGGCCGGTCGCACCGAGCCGCAGCGCCAAAGCGAAGGCCTCGATCGTGTTCTCCCGGGCGTGCGCCTTCGCGCCACGGTGGGCGAACGCGATCGGGCGCTCGAGCAGCGACGGGAGCCGTTGTTGCACGCTGCCCGATCATGCCAGCCGGCGTGCGTTCCGCCGCCCTCGCCGGCCGCTTGAACCATAGGATCCAGGCGATGTTCAACCTGTCCGGCAGCGAGATCGTGATCATCCTGCTGCTGGCCTTGGTGGTCCTCGGCCCCGAGAAGCTGCCCGACTTCCTGCGCCGGGCCGGGCGGACGTATGCCGAGCTCAAGAAGCTGGGCAACAACTTCCAGAGCGAGATGCGCAGCGTCCTGGACGAGCCGATGAAGGAGATGCGCGAGACCGCCGATCTCCTCCAGAAGTCGACGCAGCTCGAGGATCATGAGCCCTCCGAGCCGGGGTCCGGCGGCCGGGCGACGCCGGCGCCCGCCCGTCCCGCCGCGCCACGCCCCAGCGAGTCCTCCAGCACCGCAGCGCCGTCATCACCCGCGCCCGACGGTGACGCCGAGGTTGCGACCGACGCCAACGCCACTGCCGATGAGGACCTCATCAACCGCACGTTGAGCGGCACCTCGGACGAGGCCGCGCCCGACGACGATCGCGCCGGCTGATGAGCCCCTCCTTCCGGCGACGGTCGAAGCGGCCGTCGCTGAAGTCCCCCGACGACACGATGACGCTCACCGAGCACCTCGGGGAGCTGCGCGTCAGGATCATCCGCTGCGCCCTCGCCATCTTCGTCGCGGCGATCGCCATCGTCGCCTTCTACGACCAGGTCCTCGACTTCCTCACCGGGCCGTACGTGCGGTTGTGCGAGGACCGCGGTCAGGAGTTCTGCGGGTTCGAGCCGGGCACCGACAACACGTTGTTCATCATGGACCCGCTCGAAGGTCTGACGACACGCCTACGGGTCGCCATGTACGGCGGCGTGATCCTGGCCATGCCCATCATCCTCTGGCAGGTATGGCGGTTCATCGTCCCAGCCCTGCACTCCCGTGAGAAGCGCTACGCCATCCCGTTCATCATCTCCTCGGTCGTGCTCTTCCTGCTCGGCGGCTTCCTCGCCTACATCACGCTCGAGCCGGCCCTCGAGTTCCTCATCTCGTGGAGTGGCGAAGGGGTCGGGCAGGTCTTCCAGGTCAGCCGCTACGTGCGCCTCGTCGGCCTGATGGTCGGCGCCTTCGGGGTCGGCTTCCAGTTCCCGGTGCTCCTCGTGTTCCTCCAGCTCGCCGGCGTGGTGACACCGCAGCAGCTGCTGCGCAACTGGCGCTACGCACTCCTCGTCGTCGTGGTCGTCGCCGCCGTCATCACGCCGTCCGGCGATCCGATCTCACTGGCCGCACTCGCCGTTCCGATGTCCATCCTGTACTTCCTGTCGATCGGGGTGGGATACCTCTTCCAACGGCGCAAGCGACGGGCGCTCGCACCGTCCTGAGAGACTGGACGCCGTGCGTCCTGACCGCGCCGAGCTCGTCGCGCGCTTCCCGTTCCCGCTCGACCAGTTCCAGGTCGACGCCCTCGACGCCCTCGACGACGGGCACCACGTCGTCGTGGCGGCGCCGACCGGCAGTGGCAAGACCGCCGTCGCCGAGTACGGCATCGAGGCGACACGGCGCGACGGCCGGCGGGCCTTCTACACGGCGCCACTGAAGGCGCTGTCGAACCAGAAGTTCCGCGACCTCCGTGACTACTACGGCGCCGGCCAGGTGGGCCTGCTCACGGGCGACAACTCGATCGACGGGGACGCCCCG
The DNA here is from genome assembly GCA_963774125.1 of uncultured Acidimicrobiia bacterium. Taxonomy (GTDB): domain Bacteria; phylum Actinomycetota; class Acidimicrobiia; order Acidimicrobiales; family Ilumatobacteraceae; genus JALZMG01. Next base: position 357,771 of record CAVZDR010000003.1, on the reverse strand, counting down.
GTCGTCGTGATGACGACCGAGGTCCTGCGCAACATGATCTACGCCCGGTCCTCAGCGCTCCACGACCTCGGCCTCGTCGTGCTCGACGAGGTGCACTTCCTCCAGGATGCCTACCGAGGCCCTGTGTGGGAGGAGGTGATCGTCCACCTGCCGCCCCACGTCCGCCTGATCTGCCTGTCGGCCACCGTGAGCAACACGGCCGAGCTTGCGGCGTGGATCCAGACCGTGCGCGGCCCGACGACACCGATCATCGAGCTCCGCCGTCCAGTCCGGCTCGACGACCACTACCTGGTGGGTGACCGCACGAACGACCGCCTTCACTTCCTGTCGACGTTCGTCGGTGGGCGCCCGAACCCCGAGGCCGCCCGCCTCGACGCATCTGCGGTGCGCCGCGCGGGACGCAGCCAGCGGCCGGCTCGAGGCAGCGGCCGACGAGTCCTCTTCACGCCGGGCCGCCTCGAGATCGTCGACCTCCTGGCCCAGCGCGAGTTCCTGCCGGCGATCGTGTTCATCTTCAGCCGCCACCAGTGCGACGAGGCAGCCCGCTCGTGCCTCGCCGCCGGAGTTCGGCTGACAACAGGCGACGAGCAAGCCCGCATCCGTGCCATCGTCGAGGCGCGCCTCGAGGGCCTCCACGAGGATGACCTGGCGGTGCTCGGCTACGAGCAGTTCCTTGCCCAACTCGAGGCCGGCATCGCCGCCCATCACGCGGGGATGGTTCCGGCGTTCAAGGAAGCGGTCGAGGCGTGCTTCGTCGAGGGGCTGACGAAGGTGGTGTTCGCCACCGAGACGTTGGCGGTCGGCATCAACATGCCGGCGCGCACCGTCGTCATCGAGAAGCTCACGAAGTTCACCGGCGATCACCACGAGGCGTTGACGGCCGGGGAGTACACGCAGCTGACCGGCCGTGCCGGACGGCGGGGGATCGATGCCATCGGCCAGGCGGTCGTGTTGTGGAGCCCGTACGTGCCGTTCGAGCAGGTGGCCGCGCTGGCTGCCAGCCGGACGTTCCACCTGCGCTCGGCGTTCCGGCCGACCTACAACATGGCGGCCAATCTCGTCGGCACGTACAGCAACGAGCAGGCCCACCACCTGCTCAACCTCTCGTTCGCCCAGTACCAGGCCGACCGCGACGTCGTCCGCCTCGAGGCACGCGTGGAGCGCGTGGGCGAACGGCTGGCCGAGGCACGACAGGAGGCCGAGAGCCCGTACGGCGACATCTGGGCGTACCGCCGGTCATTGGACGAGGTGCGAGCACGGCGCCGTGGGCGCGACGACCTCGTTGCCGTCGGGCTCGCCCGCCTCCGTCCCGGTGAGATCGTCAATGCCTCGAAGGGCCGCTATCGCGGGCCAGTGGCAGTGATCGCCAGCGCACACCGCAAGGGCGGGATGCGCCTGACCACCATCACCAAGCGGGGCGATCTGTTGCTCCTCACCGCCGACGACTTCGACGACGTGCCGCGCCCGGTCGGCACGGTCCGCCTTCCGACGGTGTTCAACCCCAACCGAGCCGACTACCGCCGCGAGGTGGCGCGCACGCTCGGCAACGCCAAGCTGCGCAGCGCCGGCAACGGTCGGCGGCGGCGCGATGACCACGATGGCACCCACCCGGTGGAAGCGGACCCGGAACTGGCGACGCGCATGCGGGCGGCGGGCTTGACCGAACGTCTGGAGCGAGAGCTGCTCCAGCTCGGTGGGCGCGTCGAGGGACACAACCAGTCGTTGGCCCGGGAGTTCGATCGCGTGCTGGACGTCCTGCAGCGACGCTCCTACGTCGACGTCGAGGACTGGGAGCTGACCGGGCGTGGCCGCGTGCTCTCGCGGCTCTTCCACGAGTCGGACCTCCTCGTCGCCGAGTGCCTGCACGGTGGACTGCTCGACGGGCTCAACGCCGAGCAGCTGGGCGGGCTGTTGTCGACGTTCGTCTACGAGCACCGCAGCCCCGAGCCGCCGCCCCCGCCGTGGTTCCCCTCAGCCGACGTGCGGCGGCGCTGGGCCGGGATCCAGGCAGCGAGCGAGGACCTCGCCGCCGACGAGCGCTCGGTCGGTCTGGCCGAGCACCGGCCGCCCGATCCCGGCTTCCTGGCCGCCGCGCACGCCTGGATCGCCGGCGAGGACCTGGCCGACGTCGTCGGACCCGAGGAGCTGACCGGCGGCGACTTCGTTCGCACGATGAAGCAGCTCATCGACCTCGCGCGACAGGTGGCGTTGGTCGCGCCTGATGCAGAGACCCGCCAGCGGGCCGGAGAGGCGGCCGAGCGCGCCTTCCGCGGGGTCGTCGCCGACGCCGTGATCGCCCCGGTCGAGGCGTGATCCGGCGTGGTGATTCGTGGGGTGAGCTGGTCGACTCACCCGCGGGGCTGACCGAGGTCGCGTCCGACGCGGAGGCGGCGACCCTGGCGGACAGGGACCAGGTGCGCTTGACCGGTGGCGATCTGCTGATGAGCCTCGGTGGGCCGACGACGGGATCGCAGGTCGCCCGCTTCCACATCGATCTGCTGCGGGTGACGTCCGACGTGGGCGTGCACGTCGCGATCGCCCACGTCATCGCCCGTGGCCGGAGCTGGTGGCACGGGCCGATCGCCGCCGCCTGCAACGTCGATCGACTCGGACACTGGGACGCCGCCCCGCGGGCCCACCCGGGAGACGGATTGCTCGACGTCATGGAGGTCGGCGCCGAGATGTCGGTCCGCGATCGCTGGCAGGCCCGGCGGCGACTCCCGACGGGGACGCACGTGCCGCACCCGGACATCACGGCCCGCCGCGCTCGTGCGGTGAGCTGGACGTTCGACGCGCCACGTCGGCTGTGGGTCGACGGCGAACAGTGCGGGTTCGTACGCTCCCTCGAGGTCGTCGTCGAGCCCGGCGCCGCCACCGTTCACACCTGAGGAGGACCTGTTGGACGCCTGGATCCTGGACGAGTCGCCCGGCACCTATCGCTGGGGGTCGATCGAACTGCCCGAGCTCGGCCCCGACGACGTGCGCATCGAGGTCGTCGCCAGCGCGCTCAACCACATGGATCTCTGGGTCACTCGCGGACTTCCGAAGCCGCCGCTGCCACACGTACCCGGCTGCGACGTCGCCGGCGTCGTCGACGCTGTCGGGTCAGCGGTGGACGGCATCGCCGTCGGTGACGAAGTCGTCGTCAATCCGGGCGTGTCTCCGGTCGCCGACATCGTGGCCCTCGGCAACGACAGCCCGATGGGGCCCGGCTTCGCCATCTACGGCGAGCACACCTGGGGAGGCCACGCCACGCACGCCGTCGCCCCTGCCCGCAACGTGGTGCCACGCCCGACAGGAAGGTCCTGGGAGGAGTCCGCGGCGTATCCACTGGCGGCACTGACGGCCTACCGCATGCTGCGCCGGGCTCGGCTGCGCGCCGGGCAGACGGTGCTCGTCGTCGGCATCGGCTCGGGCGTGTCGAGCGCCGCGCTGGCGATCGCACGGCATCTCGGTGCGGACGTCGTGGCGACGAGCCGCAGCGAGGCGAAGCGCGAGGCCGCGCTCGCCATGGGTGCGCGCGGGGTGATCGACACCGCCGACGAGCGCTGGTCGGTCGAGGCCGACGTCGTGGTCGAGAGCGTCGGCGCAGCGACATGGGAACGCTCCGTGCGGGCCCTCAAGGCAGGTGGGCGCCTGGTCGTTTGTGGCGGCACGTCCGGCGCGAAGGTGGAGCTCAACCTGCCCCGTCTGTTCTTCAAGCAGTACGAGATCATCGGCTCGTCGATGGGCAGCTACCAGGAGTTCGCCGAGGTGACGGCGCTCGTCGCAGGCGGGCTCGACGTGCACATCGACCAGGTGTTGACGCTGTCGGAGTACGAGACCGCGCTGGCCCGTCTGGAAGCGGGTGAGCAGCTCGGCAAGATCGTGCTTCGTCACTGAATCGCCTTCTGTCCGTAGGTTTCGCCTCACAACGACCGATTCCTACGGACAAAATCGACATCCCCGGGGGGCCGATGTCCGGCCGATTATGTTCGCCGCCTGTGACTGCCTACGTCCCCGAGGAGTTCACACCGGAAGAAGGGGACGTGCTCCGGCGGTACTTCACGAACCTCGACGGACCGGTGTTCGCCTTGGTCAATCTTCCGGAGGTCGTGAAGGGCGCGCTGTTCTCCCGGTACAGCCGCAGCGCCAAGAGCCTCCGGCGGCTGTTCCTCGACGAGTTCGTCGGAGATCTCGACATCTCGGGTGATCACACGATCGACGCCACGGTCGGCCTCAAGCGGGCCGAAGACCTCTACGAGAAGGTCTTCGTCGAGTACGGCGACGACTCCGTTGCCCAGCTGGCCGGCGTGCACGTCGCCTGCGAGCAGTCCTCGAACGTGCTGACGAAGGTGCTCGAGTGGGGTCGCCTGATGAGCTACCTCGAGCAGAGCACCCGCTACATCGCCTACGACGCCCGGCTCGGCGGGCGCTATCGGTACTACCGCGACCCTGCGGTGCTCGCCAGCCGGTTGGGTACCAGGTATGTCGGTGACATGGACCGCATGTTCGACGCGTACAGCCACGTGCTGACCACGGTCACCGATCACGTCCGAGCCACGGTCGAGCAAGATCCGGCCGACAGTGACTTCGTGTTCCGGCAGGCCACACGCGCCAAAGCCCTCGACGCCGCCCGCGGGATCCTTCCTGCCGGCTCGCAGTCCAACGTCGGGATCTACGGCAGCGGGCAAGGCTTCGAGGCGCTGCTCCTGCGGCTGCAGACCCATCCGCTGCCCGAAGCGCGCGAGTACGGCCAGCTGATGCTCCACGAGCTCCGCAAGGTCATTCCGAGCTTCCTGCGCCGGGTCGACATGCCCGAGCGCGGCCTGCGGTGGTCGCACTACCTGGCGACGACTCGCCAGCGGACCGCCGAGCTGGTCGACTCGCTGTTCGCCGAGCAGCCCGCCGAGCAGTCGCCGACGGTCACGCTGATCGACTTCGACCCGCAGGCCGAAGACAAGCTGCTGGCCGCGATCTGCTACCCGCACTCGCACCTGCCCGAGCACCAATTGCTCGACCGCGTCGCCCGCCTCGGGGCGGCAGAGCGGCTGGCGCTCATGCGGGCCTACGTGGGGGAGCGGGACAACCGTCGGCACAAGCCTGGGCGGGCGTTCGAGCGGGTCGACTACCGCTTCGACGTGCTGTCGGACTACGGCGCATTCCGCGACCTGCAACGGCACCGCCTGCTGACGATCGAGTGGCAGCGCCTGACGCCCTACCATGGGTACGTACGTCCCGAGCTGGTCGACGCCGCCGGTCAGGCGACGGCGTTCGACGAAGCGATGCACCGCTCAGCCCGCCTGTACGAGGCGATGGCCGAGCAGTTCCCGGAGCAGGCGCCCTACGCGGTCTCGATGGCGTATCGCCTGCGGTACGTCATGCAGTTCAACGCACGGGAGGCGATCCACCTCCTCGAGTTGCGTTCGGGGGCGCAGGGGCATCCGGCCTACCGGCGAGTCGTGCTCGAGATGCATCGCCTGATCGCCGAGCAGGCCGGCCATCGCGCCGTCGCCGAGGCGATGACCCACCTGACGACGGAGGCGCCGGAGCTGGAGCGACTGGCAGCCGAGCGGCGCGCCGAATCGCGCCGCGGCTCGGGCGTGTGACGGTTGTCACGAACCCGCCCGCGAGCCGATCGCGGACGACCGACCTATGCTCCGGCCCCGCGATGGCCGCTGATGACGACGAGAGACACGGTGTCCGACGACGACGACGACGCGCCGGAGGGCCCCGACGCGGAAGGACCCGACGAGGACGAGATCGAGGAGGCCGAGGACGCCGACATCGAGCCGGACGCCGAGGAGCTCGAGGACGATCTGTTTGTCGGGGACGAGGCGGAGGACGAAGACACCGACGAGGTCGCCGACGAGGAGGAGGACGAGGAGGAGGACGCCGAGGAGGCGGGCACCGACTCGCACCAAGCGGCGCACCGGCGACGAGGAGGAGGACGAGGACGACGAGCTCCTCTCGCCCGACGACGTCGAGGCCGATCTCGACCGCATCCTCAAGGACCGCCTCGTCACCGCCGAGGACGACGAGGACGAGGAAGACGAGGAGCCCGACGACCGCGGCGAAGGCGGCGACCGCCTGCAGCCGAAGCGGGCCGACGAGCAGCTGTGCCCGAACTGCTTCCTGCTCGTGCGGGCGACCGCCCCTGGGTGCCCGGTCGGCGACGACGACTGCCCGATCTTCGGGTGAGCGATGTTCGGGTTGTCCGGGTGAGCGATCCGACGACCCGATCCGCGCCGAGGTCGAGCGGCGCCTGCGGGCGGTGGCCGAAGCAACGGTGATGCTGCCGTTGACGGCGATGCGCACGGTCGACGCGTGCGTGCGTCGGCGCATCGACTCGGCCCGCGGTGTCGTGCAGCGCCCGATGCAGGTGGTGCGCTCGCTGATCGACCTCGTAGCCGGCGCTGCTGCGCCGACGAACGTGAGCGAGGCGCCGGCCCGCGTCATCGACGTGACGGAGGCAGCGGTCGCCCCCGCGGACTTCGCGGCCGCACCGATCGCGGAGAACGGCGATGCGGACGATCTGCCGATCGAGGACGTACGAGAGCCTCGCCGCGAGCCATGTCGTCGCCCGCCTGCGAGCGCTGTCGCCGAGTGAGCTGGAGCAGGTGCGGGAGTTCGAGGCGGCCCACCGCGGCCGGCGCACCGTGCTCGGCAAGATCGACCAGCTGCTCGGCTCTGCATGATCGACCCCACCGTCCGACCGGCCGCGCGCCGACGACGGGCCGGAGCTGGCGCTCTTGGAGGACGAGGCCCGCGCCGGGCTCGTCGACGCCCGTGGGGGAGCGCGGTGGCTGGAGGAGCACCCTCGCATCGCTCCGGACTGGGTCGGCGGCCATCGATCGACGCCACGTGTTCGTCGCCGAGCTGCACGAGCCGGTCCCGGTCGTCGTCGGCTACCTCGTGCTCGACGTCGACGGTGCCGTGGCCACGGTGGACCAGGTGTACGTCAGGCCGGAGGCGCGCGAGCTCGGATTCGGCGATGCCCTGCTGGCGGCCGCGACTGGTCACGCGGCGGCCGATGCGGGCGCCGCCATCCTGGAGGGCCACGCCCTGCCGGGTGACCGCCACACGAAGAACCTCTACGAGCGGGCCGGGATCACGGCCCGGCTGATCACGGTGTCGCCGACGTGATCAGCGACCCTTCCAGTTCGGCGGCCGCTTCTCGATGAAGGCCGTGAGGCCCTCCTTGAGGTCCTCCGACCCCATGATCGACGCCCGATCGCCCGTCGGTCATCCACTTCAGCTCTCCTCGTCCTCGGTCGCCGCGGCGCGCACGACGGCGCGGCTCTCCCACACCGCCAGCGGTGCGCGACGGGTGATCTGGTCGGCGAGCGGCCGGGCCTCGGCGATCTCGGCCTCGCCTGGCTCGACGAGCCGCGAGACCGAGGCCGAGGTCGTAGGCCCGCTCGGCGGGGATCGGCTCGCCGGTGAGGATGGCCTCCATCGCCGCCGCCTGGCCGATCGCCCAGGGCAGGCGGAACAGACCGCCGGCGCCGGCGACGAGGTTGCGCTTGACCTCGGCCAGCCCGAACGAGGAGCGGGTCGTGGCGACGACGAGGTCGGCGGCGAGGACGATCTCGCAGCCGCCGGCCGTGGCGAGGCCGTCGACGGCGACGATGATCGGCTTGCGCCGCTCGCGGTAGACGAAGCCGGCGAAGCCGCCACGCTTGGTGCGCAGGGCGCCGGCGTTGCCGGCGTTGATCGCCTTGAGGTCGGCGCCGGCGCGAGAACACCGGGCGCTCCTGGCCCTCGGTGTTGGCGGCGAGGATGCCGACCCAGACCTCGTCGTCGGCCTCGAGCCGGTCGATCGCCGCCTCCAGCCCCTTGGCGACGTCACCGTTGACGGCGTTGCGGGCCTCCGGACGGTTCAGGGTGATGAGGGCAACCCGCCCGTCGACCTCATAGAGCACGACGTCAGACATGGCGCCTCATGGTAGGGAGTCGGCACCACGCGGTGACAGGTGAGCGGTCAGCGGTGCGCGGTGAGCGGTCGAGACGTGGCGCGATGAGCGATGAGTGGCCATACGCCGCACATTGCTCATGACACTTCGTGACGGGGCGACGCGATGAGCGATGAGTGGCCATACGCCGCAGATCGCTCATCGCGGTGGAGTGAGGCTGACGGTGAGATCGGCGCGCCATGCGCCCCGATCGCTCACATCGCGTGGGACTGACGTTGACCCGGTGAGAGATGGGGGCGCTATGCGCCCTCACTGCTCACCGCATCGGCTGACTCGCGCGATGGGTCCGGCGTCTCGTACTCGACCGCTGGCTCAGGCTCGATGGCCTCAGCGGCTTCCGGTGCCTCACTCGCCTCGACCGAGGCTCAGGCTCAGCGGATGTCACCACAGCGTCGGGCTCGGCGGTCTCGGCCTGCGGCTCGAGCTCAGCGGCCTCAGCAGCTTCCGGCACTCACTCGCCTCGGCCGAGGCTCGGCTCGCGGATGTACCACGGATCGACTCGGCGTCTCGGCCTGCGGCCAGGCTCAGCGGCCTCAGCAGCTTCCGGTGCCTCACTCGCCTCGGCCGGCGGCTCGGGCTCAGCGGCTACCGGTGCCTCACTCGCCTCGGCCGGCGGCTCGGGCTCAGCGGCTCGACTGGGCCTCGTCGCCTGACTGCGGCTCAGGCTGGTCAGCGGCTTCCGGTGCCTCACTCGCCTCGGCCGAAGGCTCAGGCTCAGCAGATGTCACCACGGCATCGGGCTCGGCGGTCTCGGCCTGCGGCTCGAGCTCAGCGGCCTCAGCAGCTTCCGGTGCCTCATTCGCCTCGGCCGGCGGCTCAGGCTCAGTGGATGTCGCCACAGCGTCGGGCTCGGCGGTCTCGGCCTGCGGCTCAGGCTCAGCGGCCTCAGCAGCTTCCGGTACCTCACTCGCCTCGACTGGCGGCTCGGGCTCAGCGGGCTCAGCGGCCTCAGCGGCTTCCTCTGCCCCGGGCTGAGCGGTCTCGGGTGACGCCTCGGGATCGGGGGTCTCGGCTGGCGGCTCGGATTCGGCGGACGACGTCGCAACCTCGGTCTCGGTGGGCTCGGGCTCGGGTGTCGGCTGCGACACCTCCGCCTCAGCTGCCTTCTCCGGCTCCGCCGGTGGCGTCGGCGCCTGCTCCGGTCGGTCGCGGTGATCCGGTCGGTCGCGGTGCTCCGGCCGGCCTGCACCCTTCTTGGGCTCTGGGCGCCGGTTCGTGGGACGCAGCGGCTTGGGCGTCGGTGCGCCTTGTCGCACCTCGATGCCGTAGATCGCGGCAACCTGGGGGAGCAGCGGCGCCAGCCGTTGCACCGTTGCCGTCAGCTCATCACTGCGCTGCTCCGCCGGCGCCGTCGGCACGACGAGCGCCCGCACCGGCGAGAACGCCGCCGCCTCCAGCACCGCCGCCCACCGATCCGGCGCGTCCGTCGGCTGCAACGCCGCCGTCGTCGACTCCCCGAGGCGATGGGCGAGCGACGGCGGGAACGGCACGCCAGCCTTGGGTGGCACCGACGACAACCGCAGCGCCCGCACGATGCGCCCGACGTCGAGCGCAGCCTCCACGTCGGCCAACCACAGCGCCTGCTCCTCGTCCTGCTTCGTGACCAGCGCCTGCTTGAGCTCCACCGCCAAGCCTCGCGTCGACTCATCCCTGGCGACGAGCGGGTCATCAGCCGACGCGACGACACTGCGCAGGTCGCGCAGGTCGAGGTGCGCCAGCTGGCGCTGTGCCGCCTCCGCCCGGTCCAGCCAGTCGGCCACGCGCAACCGCGGGATCAGCTCCTCGGCCATCTTCAAGACACCGGCCTCGGGCATCGGCGGCTTGCCCTCGGCACGCAACCGCGCGTTGTCCTCGCGCAGCCGCTGGCGCACCGCGGACATGCCCTGCACAGCGAGCTCGGCAACCGGCCGCTGCTCCTCGGGCAGCGAGGTCAGCACCTCCGAGCGGTGCTGCTTGCCCGGCCGGAGCCGCTTCGGCTTCGGACGCTGTGGCACCTCGGGCGGGGGCGTGAAGTGCGGACGGTGCCGCCGGCGCTCGTCGTCTGGACGATCGGGACGATCGGGACGGTCGCCACGATCGGCACGCCGAGACCGATCGGATCGATCCCGATGGTCGCCAGGGCCGTCCCGGTCTCCCCGCTCGCGACGATCATCCCGCCGACCGTCACGGCGCTCACCATCCGGGCGATCGGACCGCCCCGCACGGTCACCGCGATCCGGCCGATCACGCCGCGGCCGACGTGGACCGCCGCGGTCGCTTCGCCCACCTCCTGGCGCGCGCTGCTGCACGACGGGCTCGAAGGACTCCTCCGCGGGGAGCAGTTCGAGAAGGTCCGTCCGGTTCGACCGATCCTTGCTCGGCACCACCGAGAGGATGCGGATGCCGTCGACATCCTTCTCGGTCTCCACCCGCAGCTGGTCGCCCACGCCTGCGGACCCGGGCAGGATCGATCCATCCAGCACGCCACGCGGCTCGCGAGCTCCGGCGGCGCGCCACGTCCAGGAGCCGTCGGGGTTCAAGCTGGTCAGCTCGATCTCGATGCGCACCGGCATGTCCAGCCACGGTACAGCGTTACGGTCGTGACGCATGCCGCCGTGTCTATGCCCTCGGTGACCAGGTGCCACAGATCGACGCGAGCGCGTTCATCCACCCCGACGCCGTGGTCATCGGCTCCGTGAGCATCGGGCCGGAGAGCTCGATCTGGCCCGCCGCAGTCCTACGCGGCGACGACGGAACGATCCGCATCGGGGCGCGCACGAGCATGCAGGACGGCACCGTGCTGCACACGACGGCGGAGCACCCGACCGTCGTCGGCGACGACTGCGTCATCGGCCACCTTGCCCACCTCGAGGGCTGCACCATCGAAAGCGGGGCGATGGTCGCCAACGCCGCCATGGTGCTCCACCGAAGCGTGGTCGGCACCGGAGCCATCGTCGCCGCCAACGCCGTCGTGCTCAACGATGTCGTCGTCCCGCCCGGCGCGCTGGCCGTCGGCACGCCGGCGACGATCAAGCCTGATCGCGCCCGCGCCGACGAGATCGCCCACAACGTCGCCGTGTACGTCGCCCGATCCGGCCGATACCGACACGACCTGCGCCGGATCGACTGACGATGCTCGCCTTCGTGCTCACGGTGCCGGCCAACGAGCTCGAGCTGGCCAGCGACGCGCTGTGGGCGCTCGGCGTGGCGGCCATCGAGGAGCGGTCGCCGCGAGACGCTGACCGAGGACCACTTCGTCGAGCTGTGGACGTCGCTCGGAACGGACGTCGGCGCGATCACGAAGGCCGCCGAGGCGTTCCCGGCCCGCTGGAGGTGGCACACGGTGGAGGTCGATCCGGCCGTCATCGACACGTGGCGCGCCCACGCCCTCCCGTCGTGGATCGAGCGCGATCTGGTGATCGTCCCGGCCTGGAAGGACGTGACGATCGACGCTGGGGTGACCCGCGTGGACATCGACCCCGGTGCCGCGTTCGGGCTCGGCGACCACCCGACGACCATCCTTTCGTTGCGCCTGCTGCGTCGCACGATCTGGCCTGGTGCCACCGTGCTCGACGTCGGCTGCGGCAGCGGTGTGCTGTCGGTCGTCGCCGCCCGGCTCGGCGCGCCGTACGTCGCGGCCATCGACATCTCGCTGGCGGCGATCGAAGCCACGAACGCCAACGCCGCGCGCAATGGCGTGGCCGGCGCCATCACGGTCAGCGACCGGCCGTTGGCGTCCATCGACGACCAGTTCGACATCGTGCTGGCCAATCTCCTGGCGCCGGTCGTGGTGGACTTGGCGCAGGACCTGCGCCGCGTCCTCGCCCCCTCTGGCGCGCTGATCGTGAGCGGAGTCCTGGAGGGCGCCGATGACCACGTTCGTGGCGCGCTCGATCCCCTGCAGGTGGTGCAGGAGATGACGCGCGACGGCTGGGAGGCGCTCCTCGCCAGGCATTAGGACAGGGGGATGAAGCAGCTCGACACGGACTACCTGGTGATCGGCGCGGGCGCGTCCGGACTGGCCTTCACGGACGCGCTGATCGCCGGCGCCGAGGTCGATGTCGTGATGGTCGATCGCCGGCACAGTCCGGGCGGCCACTGGAACGACGCCTACTCGTTCGTCCGGCTCCACCAACCATCGGCGACCTACGGCGTCAACTCGCGGGCACTCGGCACGGAGACGATCGACACGACAGGCTCCAACGCCGGCTTCTACGAGCGCGCCACGGGCGTCGAGATCTGCGACTACTTCCGGCGCGTGCTCGACGAACAGCTGGTGGGCTCGGGGCAGGTTCGCTTCTTCGGGCAGTGCGACTACGACGGCGTGGATGGCACGGACCACACCTTCACGTCGCGGCTCACTGGCGAGACGACGACCGTGCGGGTCCGCCGGAAGTCCGTCGACACGACGTACCTCGAGACGTCGGTGCCGGCGACGCATCGACCTGCGTTCACGGTCGACGACGGTGCGACGCTGATCCCGGTCGGCGATCTCGTCAACGTCACCGAACCACCGTCGGGCTTCACCGTGCTCGGTGCGGGCAAGACGGCGATGGATGCCTGCACGTTCCTGCTCGAGAGCAACGTCGACCCAGAGAAGATCCGTTGGGTCCGACCCCGCGACGCGTGGCTGCTCAATCGCGCTTCCTTCCAGCCGCTCGATCACGTCGTCGGGACGGTCGAGGCGCTCTCGATGGTGCTGCAGTGCCTCGCCGAGGCGGAGAACCCGCCCGAGCTCTTCCGCCGGCTCGAAGCGTGCGACCAGCTCCGGCGGCTTGACGAGGCGCAGGAACCGACGATGTACCGCGGCGCCATCGTCAGCGAGGCCGAGCAGGAACGCCTCCAGCAGATCGAGCGGGTCGTTCGCCAAGGACACGTGCGTAGCATCGACACGGACCGCATCGTCCTCGACGACGGCGAGATCCCCACGGACCGCCGCACCGTCCACGTCGACTGCACGGCCTACGGGCTACGGGCGGCGCCGACGCGACCCATCTTCGAGAACGGACGAGTCACGCCGCAGTCGCTCATGAGCGGCTTCACCACGTTCAACGCGGCGCTGATCGGATTCGTCGAAGCTGCGCGAGAGGACGACGCTGACAAGAACCGCCTCTGCCCACCGGTCGCGTACGCGAGCCGACCGATCGATTGGATCAGCTCGTTCGAGAGCGGCTTCCGCGTCCTCGGTCAGCTGATGACCGAGCCGGACATGGCGGCCTGGCTGGGGCGCTCCCGGCTGAACACGACACGCGGCATGCGCGCGCACCTCGGCGACACCCGCATGCAAGCGGCGCTCGGGAAGTGGTTCGAGCACCTCGAACCCGCGCTCGCCAACGCGGCGCGGCTGCGAGGAGCTGCCTAGGACGTCGCGAGCAGCGCCGCGATCTCGTCGGCCGAGGGCATCGCCGGCACGGCGCCGTGGCGAGTCGTGGCCAGCGCCCCCGCTGCAGCGGCGAAGCGAACCGCGCGCCGCAACTCGTCGCCGGTTGCCAGTCGAGCCGCCAGCGCACCACAGAACGCATCGCCGGCGCCGGTCGTGTCGACCACGTCGGCACGGAACGCCGGCTGGTGCCACTCGCCGTCAGCGGCGGCGACGGAAGTGCCTCGTGCGCCGAGGGTGGTCACGACGGCCGACACGCCTCGGGCGAGCATCGCGGGTGCACCACCCAACTCGGCCGCCTCGTGTTCGTTCGGCACGACGATGTCCGCCTCCAGTGCGGCCGACCAGCCGGATGCCGGCGCCGGGTTGAGGACGGTCGTCGCACCCTGAGCCCTGGCGATGCGCAGACTCGCGGCCGCGGCGGCAATCGGGATCTCGAGCTGGACGAGCACGACGCGCGCCCGCGGCAACCGATCGACGACGACCGTTGAGTTGGCACCGGGCACGACGACGATCAAGTTCTCACCATCGCCGTCGACAACGATCAGGGCCCGTCCGGTCGGTGCCTCGACCTTGGCCAGCGCCTCGACATCCACGCCGGCCGACACGAGCTCGTCACGGAGGCGGTCACCGGCGGCGTCCCGACCGACGGCGCCGATGAAGGCCGTCGACGCGCCGGCTCGCGCCGCGGCGATGGCCTGGTTGACCCCCTTGCCGCCGACGTGCTCGGCGAACCCGGACCCGAGCACGGTCTCTCCCGCCGCAGGCAGGCGTACCGCGCTGGCGACGAGATCGAGGTTGGCGCTGCCGACGACGCAGACGTCGAGCACGCGTCGAAGACCGGGAGGGTTCAGCCGGCGCGGGCGCGCACCCCGATCGGTGCGATCAGCCGGTATCCGGCAGCATGGCGCTCGTCCTCGCTCTCGCCACCCCAGAACCCGTACTCGTGGTGGCTGCGGGCGAACTCCTGGCAATGGGCCTGCACTGCGCAGCTGCGGCAGACCTGGCGAGCCATCGCCTCACGGCGCTCGCGGGCCTGCGGACGCTCCGCTGAGGACGGGAAGAACAGGTGGGTCAGACCCTTGCAGGCAGCGTCTCGCATCCACACGTCATCGGCCGACCCAAGGCCGACGAACTCGACTGCTGCCATCCAGAGTACCCCCTCGCTGGACCTTGCGTCAGCAAACGCGACGTCCGTGTCAGGTTAGGAACAACCTGACCGGCGGGTCAATAAGGCAGACCCGACACGTGTGTGCCACTCGTCACGTAACCTCGGCCTCGGTCACTCGAAACTCGCTCCCTCGGCGTGTGGCTCGTCGCTGGCGCTTCCCTCGCCACCGCACCACAGCGCGCGACCAACTCACGTGGGCGCTGCCGCACGGACCCCCGCGGCGAACGCCTCGATGTCCTCTGTTGTCGTGTCCCAGGCCGTCATCCAGCGCACCTGATCACGCGCGAGGTCCCAGTCCCAGAAGAACGACCAGTCCCGCAGTGGCTGGATCACTTCGGGAACGAGGACGGGAAACAGCCCGTTCACTGCGGGCTGATCGAGGTGCTTCACGGCTGGCAGCTCCGCCGTCGCCGCGTACAGCTCCTGCGCCATCGCGTTGGCGTGTCCGGCGAGCCGTAGCCAGAGGTCGTCGTTGAACATCGCGATGAACTGGGCGGCGACGAAGCGCATCTTGGAGGGGAGCTGGGTGAGCTGCTTGCGCAGGTACAGCGCCCGACGGGCCAGTTCAGGGCGCAGGTGTACGACCGCCTCGCCGCCGAGCATCCCGTTCTTCGTGCCGCCGAACGTGAGTACGTCGACGCCGGCGTCGACCGTGAAGGATCGCAGTGCTGCCGCGTCGCCGCCGAGAGCCACGGTTGCGTTGGCGAGGCGCGCTCCGTCGACGTGGACCGTCATGCCATGGCGATGGGCGCGATCGCAGATGGCGGCCACCTCGTCGGGCGTGTACACCGTGCCGAGCTCGGTGCACTGTGTCAGCGACACGACGCTCGGCTGGACGTGGTGGATGTTGCCGATCAGCTGTGCCACCTCGTCGAGCTGATCGGGATGCAACTTGCCGTCGACGCTGGGCAGATCGATCAGCTTCGCCCCGAGCAGCCGCTCGGACGCACCGGCCTCGTCCACCGCGATGTGCGACTCCTGCGTGCAGACGACGGCGTCCGTCGGACCGAGCAACGTCGCCAGCGCCAGCACGTTGGCCCCGGTGCCGTTGAACGTGAGCAGCGTCGTGACGTCCCCGAACAGCTCTCGGAACAGCCCTTCGACGCGACGCGTCCACGGATCGTCGCCGTAGGCGATGGCGTGGCCCTCGTTGGCGCTGGCGATCGCTTCGAGCACGGCTGGATGGGCGCCGGCGGCGTTGTCGCTGGCGAAGGTCCTGGCTGGCGGGGGTGGCAGCTCCACGGGGCCACAGTATGGAGGTCCGGCTGTCTGCGGGCTCGCCGCTACTGTCCCTGCCCGTGTCGGACCTGGAAGTCGAGGAGCGCGTGCGTGCTGCGGGCAGCCAGCTCACGGCGGCCGAGCGACGCGTGGCACAGGTCGTCCTCGAACGCCCGCAGCTCGTCGGGTTCGGAACCGTCGCCGACCTCGCCGAAGCAGCTGGGGCCGGCGCGGCGACCGTCGTCAGGTTGGCCGCCAAGCTCGGGTTCGATGGCTTCGAGCGCGCTGCAGGCGTCCGTCCAGGGTGACCTGTCGCGCCAGCTCCGACCTGCCGCCGAGCGGATCCGTGAGCTGGAGGGCGATCAGCCGATCGTCCGCCATCGCGCCGCCGAGCTGTCCAACGTCCAGGCCACGCTCGACGCCGTCGACCCAGGGACGCTCGATGCCGTCGTGACGCTGCTCGCCGACTTGGAGCGCGACGTGTTGGTGCTCGCCGGTGATGCCGAGCGTGGCGTCGCCGAGCAGTTCGCCGCCGATCTCGGTGCCCTCCGTGGCGGGGTGACCGTCGTCCACGGCAGCGACGTCACGGTCCGGCGTCAGCTCGCGCTGAGCCGCCGCGGTTCCACGCTGATCGTCGTCGACCTCCGACGGTACGAGCGGTGGCTGCTCGACGCCTTCGAGCAGGGCCGCACGGCCGGGCACACCCTCGTGGCCCTGTCGGACGGCGTGCTGTCACCGCTCGCCATGAGCGCTCAACACTCGTTCACGATCTCCGCCGCATCGGTCTCGCCCTTCGACAGCCACGTCGGCACGCTGGCGCTGTTCGACCTCCTCGTGGCCACGACGGCCGAGCGCCTGCGCACGTCGGCTGCCGAGCGCCTGCAGCGCGTCGAGTCGGCGTGGGCACAGGGTTCGTCACTGACCGAGCGCTGAGGATCCGTGGTCGTCGGCGTGTCGATCGCGGCCGAACGCCTCACGGCAGCGGTGATCGCTGCCTAGTCGGACGTCAGGACTCGAACGGCTCGGTTTGCTGGTCGCAGACGAGGTCGTCCGGGAGCGGCACGGATGGGTCGGTCAGGTACGCCAGCACCGGCCCGAGGATGCAGGGGTCGAGATCGTTGATGGCGCCGTGGCCGTCGGAGTGGTACGTGAAGAGCCGAGCGTTGCCGAGGTCGGCGACGAGCCGCTCGGACCACACGAAGGGGGTGGCCGGATCGTTCGTGCCGCCGATGACGAGGATCGGCGGGCCGTCGTCGACGTGCTGGAAGTCGCCCTCGAACACGTCTCGGGCACGCGCCGGCCAGAGGCCGGCAAGGAAGTTGATGTGGCTCTGTTCGGCGGCGAAGTGGGGGATCACGGCGTCGAGGTGCCGCGCCTCCTGGACGAGCGTGTCGACATCGTCGGGGAAGTCCTCGTCCACGGCGACGTTGGCGATGAACTGGTTGATCGTCGGGCTCACGGGGTCGTTCAGCGCAACGCTGGCCAACTCGCGGATGAGCGAGCCGTCGCCGGACTCCGCCTGCGCCAGCGCGCTCGCCAGCGCCGGCCATCCGGACGGGTCGTACATGGCGTCGTTCATGGCCAAGCGGACGTCGTCGCCGGTCACCGGTCGGGGGTCGCTCGGATCGGGCGCCGGGAGCGGCTCCCGGTCGAGCCGCTCGACGAGCGTGTCGAACGCGGTCTCCGGGTCCGTCCCACCGAAGCCGCACTCGTCCTGGTGGGCGGCGCAGGCGATGAAGAACCGATCGAGCACGTGCTCGAACGCGGCGTTCTGCTCACGCCAGAGCTCGAGGGGACGATCCCGCGCGGTCGCAACATCGAATGCGGCGTCCAGGACCATCGCCCGAACACGGCCGGGGAACATGCTGGCGTAGTGGGCTCCGATGGCGGTTCCCTGTGAGGCGCCGACGTAGGTCAACTGCTCATCGCCGACGGCCGCCCGCAGCAGATCGAGGTCCTGTGCCATCGCGGTCGTGGTCATGTGGGGGAGGAGGTCGCCAGATGTCTCGACGCAGCGGCGTGCGTACTCCTCGGCGGCGGCCACCATGGCCTCGACCTCTGCTGGATCGGGCGGCATCGCCGACGAACCGAAGGCGTCGTCCAGCGACTCGTCGGTCCCGCAGTCGATGTCCGTGCCACGCCCGTCGTAGGCGACGACGTCGAACTGGGCGAGGAGTGCGTGCGCCGGGGGAGGGAGCTGGCGGAGGAAGTCGACCGTGCCGAGTGGATGTCCGATGAACAAGGTCCCGATGCGGTGCTCCGGGTCAGCTGCGGGGAGACGGATCAGCGAGACGTCGATGGTCGCGCGACGTGGCCGACGGTGATCGAGCGGGACCTGGGTGACCGCGCACTCGAAGCCATCCCCGCAGTCGGTCCACTCGATCGTCGGAGGCCCAGCTGCCGGCGGCGCGGCAGACGCGACCGGGACGGCGAGGGCCACGATCGCACTGGCGGTCAGCGCGACAGGGAGGAGGCGACGCGTGGAGCAGGGACGGAGCGCGGACGGCATCTCGACAGCGTGAACGTTGCCGCCAGCCGAGCCTTGGAGTCGGCGTGGAGATCTGGTCCAGAGCGGGTGAAGCGTCGGCCCTCGGGCCACTCACGTGCGGCCGTCGTGCTCCTGGGCCTCCTGCATCGCCTGGTCGGCATCGGCCGGACGGGCCTCCCAGTCGGCGGCGAACGTGTGGTAGCCGGCGCGGCGGAAGGCATCGAGGACGACCGGGTCGTCGTCGACGACGATGCCGACGGTGCGTCCATCGGCGAGGACCTCGAGCAGTTCGAGCTTGAGAACGGCGGCCGGTCGGCGATCGCCCTGCGGCCGCATCACCACGCGTCGACCCCCGAGCCCGTGCTCGTCGAGCCAGCGCACGGTGTCGTCATGAAGGTGGTGCGGGCGGCCGGTCAGGAACACGACCTCGTGATCGGTGGCGAGGGTGTCAACGACCGCCACACCCTCGGGGTGCACGGCGTCGTGCCGAGCGGCGGCGAAGAACGCAGCCCAGTTCTTGGGACGCTGTTCGAGGTAGCGAAGGCGGTGGCGCACGTCGGCGACGACGCCGTCGAGGTCGATGATCGCCAGCGGACGTTCGTCGTCGGACGCGCTCACGCCGCGCTGTCTAGCGGAGTCGACAGCGCGGCGTGGTGCGGAGTGTCAGGCCTGGGCCAGTTCGGCGACGACGTCCTCGAGGCGGTTGTAGGAGATCTGCATGCCGCCCTCCATGCCCGACTGGATGTGGCCGTCGCGGTGTTCCTTGGTGACGTGCTTGACCAGCGTCGTCATCGTCGTGACCCCGTCGGACTCGTCGAGCGTCATGGTGTTGACGGACGCCACGGAGTCCGGATCGTCGGTGATGCCCATCGCGGCGAGCCCTTCGAACGCCTCGGTCGACACGACGCGCGTCGGCTCGTCGATCTCCCGGTACTCACCGTGGAAGCCGACCTCCATGTCGCCCTCCTTGATGAGGTACCGCCACGTACCGCCCGGACGCAGGTCGATGTCGCAGACGAGCCACTGCGAGGAGTCGAAGCCCCACCAGCGCTTGACGAGCTCTGGAGTCGTGAAGGCCTTGAACACCAGTGACGCAGGGGCGTCGAACTGGCGCGTGATGAGGATCTCGGTGTCCGACGGGAGCGAGACGGTGGCGGAGCCGTGGCGGTTGCTGGTGGTGGTCATGATTGGTCCTCCTGGGATTGCAGCTCGACGAGCAGGTCGTCGAGTCGGTCGAGACGGATGTTCCAAGTGCGCTCGAACGTGCGCACCCAGTCGTGGATGGGCTGCAGCGCCGCACCGTTGACCCGGTACCAGCGATGACGCCCATCCACGCGGACGAGCACGAGGTCGACCGCCCGCAGCACGGCCAGGTGCTTGGACACCTGGGGCTGGCTGAAGCCGGTTCGTTCGACGAGCTCTCCGACGGTCACCTCACCGACGCCGATGGCGTCGAGGAGCTGACGGCGGCTCGCCTCGGCGACAGCGTTGAACGCGTCGGTCGTCGTCGGGGTGCGAGCCACGCCGCGATCATATGCCTATATAGGAATATGTCAACGGTGGGCGCTGCGACCTCCGTCACGCGATGAGCGATGAGTGGTCATACGGCGCACATCGCTCATCGCGGCGCCGGGAGCCGCGACGGGCGGGTCGTAGGATCGCGGCATGCGTGCGGGGCCTCGAG
This sequence comes from uncultured Acidimicrobiia bacterium, assembly GCA_963774125.1. Classification (GTDB taxonomy): domain Bacteria; phylum Actinomycetota; class Acidimicrobiia; order Acidimicrobiales; family Ilumatobacteraceae; genus JALZMG01. The sequence continues at coordinate 337,896 of CAVZDR010000003.1, read as the reverse complement.
CTGACGCCGGAGGCGGAGGCGTGCTTGGCATCCGAGGTCGAGGAGCGAGGACCGGAGATCGGCGCCGACGTGCTCGCCGCCGGCGACGACCCCGCCACGGCGGAGCGTCTCGGCATGGAGCTCCTCGCCGCATGCGGAGAGCTCTTCCAGGGTTGATGCCCGTCCGTCGGGTCAGAGCTCGATGTCACCCTCGATGCAGGTCACCGCATCGCCGCCTATCCACACCTGCCCGTTGTCGTCCAGGGTGACGTGGACGCGCCCCGCCCGGCCGAGCGCGGCTCCCTGCGCCGCGACGTACGGCGCCGTCACCCGACCGGTCCGCGTCAACCACTGGCCGAGCGACGCGTTGAGGCTGCCCGTCACGGGATCCTCGACGAGCACCCCGTCCTTCGGGAAGAAGGCCCGGACCTCGATCGCCTCGGGCGAACCCGGCGGATAGGCGCCGACCAGGCCGATGTCCAAGTCGGCGTAGGCCGGTCGGACGGCCAGCACGGCCTCGGCGCTGGCGAGCTGCACGGCAACCCAGCCGGGGCCGTTGTCGACCCATTCGGCGGCCACGATGTCGTCGCGATCGATCTGCAGCGCAGCGGCAAGTTGGTCGACGATCTCGTTCTCTGCGGGACCTGAGCGGATGAGTGGGGGAGCAGCGAAGGCGAGACGCTCCGCTCGACGGATGGAGATGAGTCCCGCCGCGCACTCCTGGACGATCGCGTCGCCCTCACCTGATTCACCGCGGCGTTGCAGCCACGCGTGACACGTTCCGAGCGTCGGATGGCCGGCGAACGGCAGCTCGGTAACCGGCGTGAAGATGCGGAGGCGATAGTCGGCACCGTCGGTGGCCGGCGGAAGGACGAACGTCGTCTCCGACAAGTTCGTCCACCGCGCCACGTGCTGCATGGTGTCGGTGTCCAGATCGTCGGCGTCGAACACCACAGCCACGGGGTTGCCGCGGTACGGCTGGTCGGTGAACACATCGACTTGCAGGAAGGGACGTCGCACGGGGTCACTGTGACACAGAGCGTGAGTCGACTACTGTTTCGTCATGACGGAAATGCGGCGTTGCAGGTGGTGCAGGAGGGCACTGCCGCACCGCACCGGGCGTGGCCGTCCACGCGAGTTCTGCTCGCAGCGCTGCCGTCAATGGGACTGGGTCAGCCGCCAGCGGGCCGGCGAGTTGGCACTCAGCGAGGGCGAGTTGGTGATCGCTCGCGTAGCGCTCGACGAGTTGCACGATGACCTGTACGCGCTGGCGTGCGCGGTGGACGACACGGAGCGTGATCTGGAGGCTGCCGGCGGGGCGCCGAACGGTGCCGAGCTGCGTCGGATCCTGGACTGGCTCCTCGCCGCGGCGAGACCCCTCCGTGACCGGGAACTCCCCGCAGCCCAGCCACCAGGACCCATTACGTCATGATGTAATACCAGCGCATCGAGGCGGGTGGGCAGCCCCGCCGCACACGATGAGCGATGAGTGGCGTAGAGGCACTCATCGCTCATCGCCGGGAGCCCTCCCGCAGTGCGATGAGCAATCTGCGGCGCATGGCCACTCATCGCTCATCGCGGCGGCGAGCCCGAACGACGTCAACACGGAGTGCAGCGCATCCGTTCGTCCAGGATCGACGCTGACCGTAGCCGCCGATAATGTCCGTTATGTCACTTTGATGGGCCTGGTGAGGCGGCCGCTGCCTGGCGTAGGGACCGCGCTTGGCCCCACCGGCCGGAAGCGCCGAAGTCCTTGCGTCAGAGGCAAGGAGGCTTCATGTCCAACTCGTCGGCGCGTCCGCGAGGCGCTCGAACCCGAAAGATCGGCGCAGTCGTCGCCACATTGGCAGTCGTCGCCGGCTTGTCGTTCGGCGGCGTAGCGGCAAGCGCGTCCGACGGGACGTACGGACGCGGCTCGAGCGGTGAGGCGGTCCGCCAAGTCCAGCAACGCCTGATCGATGTCGGCTTCCCGATCCGCGGCGGCGCCGATGGCGTCTTCGGAGCCGAGACGGAGGACGCCATTCGCGACTTCCAGGAGGCGCAGGGCTACAAGGTGACGGGCCGCACCAATCCGGCGACCCTCAAGGCGCTCGGCCTCACGAACCTCGCCGCGCCCAGCGGCGGCGGAGGGAGTACTGCCCCTGCGGCGCCCGCCTCGACTGGCTCCGCGGGGTCGTTGGAGGGCCTCGGACGCGGTTCACGTGGTGAAGCCGTCCGAATGGTGCAGCAGCGCCTCATCGATGTCGGGTTCCCGATCCGCGGCGGCGCAGACGGGTACTTCGGTGCCGCCACCGAGGACGCCATCCGTGACTTCCAGGGGGCCCAGGGCTACCAGGTCACCGGCCGCACGAACCGGGCCACGATCAAGGCGCTCGGCCTCCTGGGGGCGACTGTCGCCGGCGGCGGAGGCGGCGGCGGGGGCGGAGGTAGCGCCCCGGCCGCGACGAGCTCCGGCGCGACCTCCGTCGTCGGGCTCCAGCTCGGCGCTCGCGGGCCTGCCGTCGCCACGCTGCAGCAGCGCATCATGGACCTCGGATGGCCCCTGCGAGGCGGCGCCGATGGCGTCTTCGGCGCGGCCACCCAGAACCGGGTGCTCCAGTTCCAGCGTGCCAACGGCCTCTCGGCCACCGGCGTCGTCGACGCCCGCACGGCCAGCGCGATGGGTCTCGGGGGAGGCGGGGGGAGCACCGCGAACAGCGGTTCGAGCGGAGGCTCGAGCGGTGCGTCGGGCGGCGGCTCGACGGCCAGCGGCTTCCCTCGCTACGACGAGCGCGGTGCCCGTGTCGTCGCCCTGCAACAGGCACTCATCGCAGCCGGGATCAGCTTCGCCGGCGGCGCCGACGGTGTCTTCGGTTCGGCGACGGCCGGCGCGATCATGTCGTTCCAGCGGGCTCGCGGCCTCGCCGTCTCCGGAAAGGTCGACGAGGCAACGGCCGCCGCGCTCGGCCTCTCGGCGGCACCCGAGCCCGGGCCAGCCCCGAGCGTGTCCGTCTCACTCGAAGCGAGGCCTGTCCAGGGTCCGTGCGACTACCGGGACACCTTCAGCGCCGCCCGCAGCAATGGCCGGGTCCACCTGGGCACCGACATCATCGCCGCGGAAGGCAATGAGGTCTATGCCGTCGCGAGCGGGACGATCACGAAGCTCTACACCGACGCCCCCGGGTCCCTGTCGGGCAACGGTCTGCGAGTCGCTCGCGGCGACGGGACATACTTCTTCTACGCCCACCTGTCCGCCTTCGCTCCCGGGATCGCATCCGGAACGGCCGTGTCGGCGGGGCAACTCATCGGGTACGTCGGTCAGACGGGCAACGCGGGGACGCCTCACCTTCACCTCGAGGTGCACCCCGGCGGCGGTGCGGCGGTCAACCCCTACCCCATCATTCGCGCATCCGGAGCCTGCTGACCCGACTTGGTCCGCGGGTCGGCGCCGTCCGCACGCCGATTCGCGGACCGAGCGGATGGCAGAATCCCCCGCCTGATCGTCGACATCCAACTCAACCAGGGCGCCCTCGACTGGCCAGCGCTCGCCGAGCGCGCCCACGCGGCGGAGACCGCTGGGTTCGGCGCTGTCTGGGTCTTCGACCACCTCGCCGGCATCTCGACTCGCGGCGATCACATGTTCGAGGCATTCACCCTGCTCGGCGCGCTCGCTGCGTCGACGACGACCATCGAGCTCGGCACGATGGTCGCCAACGTCAACAACCGGACGCCGGCCGTGCTGGCGTTGGCCGCTGCCAGCGTGGACGCCATCTCCGACCGCCGCTTCCACCTCGGCATCGGGTCCGGTGCCGCACCCGACTCTCGCTGGGCGACCGAGATGCATGCCGTCGACCAACCGATCCTGCCGACCGCGGCCTCTCGGCACGCCGCCGTGGAGCACGTCCTCGACACGCTCGAGCGGCTCTGGGCGCCGACCCGCGACCCGAAGCTGGCGACGTTCCCGCTCCCCCGCCGGCGCCCCGCAGTCATCGTCGGCGTGGGTGGTACCGAGCTCGCTGCCATCGCCGGCCGCAAGGCCAGCGGCGTCAACGTGCCGTGGCACCACCCCCGCCGTGAAGAGCTCCTCGCGGCGGCAGAAGCGGCGGCCGACGAGCGCAGCGACTTCCTGCTCACCGCGTGGACGATCTGGGACGACGCCATGCTCGACCCCGACCATCCCGAGCGCCGCGCCGCGGCCGCTCGCGGGATCGAACGTTTCGTGCTGTTGGCCCTGACCGACGTCACGCCAGAGCACATCGCCCAGACGACCGTGAACGGCTGAGCCGTAGGGAGGATCCCGAGGCAGAAGCCCGTACCGTCGGGGTCTCGATCGACCAGTCGGGTCGGCCGAGACAGACAGGTTGGTTCCTCGTGCAAGGCAAAGTGAAGTTCTTCGATCACGACCGCGGCTTCGGGTTCATCTCCCGTGAGGGCGGCGAGGACGTGTTCGTACACGTCTCGAACATTCAGGCGGGCGGTACGGCGCTGGCCGAGGGCCAGGCCGTCGAGTTCGACCTGGGTCCCGGCCGCAAGAGCGAGGAAGCCAAGAACGTCCGTTCCATCTGAGGGACGCAGGCGGTCGGTGCGAACCGCGCCCTCAGTACACTGAACGATCCTTGGATCCGACGCCGGCGACGTGGCGTCTCCTCCGAGCCTGACCGGAAGGAGCTGCCGTGAACCAGGCCAGGTTTCAGAAGCAGCAGCGCGAGAAGGCGCGCCGCGAGCGAGCGGCAGCCAAGTTTGCCAAGCGCGCCCAACGAGGCAATTCGCCCGAGGCCGGTCCGGCCGCGCCGGTGCGCCCGCAGGCCGACGTCCTTGCCGAGCTCACTGAGTTGCACGAGCAGTTCGAGGCAGGACTCGTGACGTTCGACGACTTCGAGGCGGGGAAAGAGCGGCTGACGGCGCAACTCGACGTCGGCTGACGTCACGCACTTCGTGGGCGAGGCGACGTCACCGTCGAGTCGGTGACCATGCGACGGGCGATCGCCTCCGGACAGCGGCTCGTGGACGTCGCTGGCCCATCCGAGACGCTGGAACCAGGAGATGAGGCGGGCGGAGGTGTCGACCTCTCCCGCCAGCATCCCGTGTCGAGCCGAACGCGGGAACGCGTGGTGTCCGTTGTGCCACGACTCGCCCATCGACACGAGAGCCAGCCCACGCAGGTTCGTGCTGCGATCAGTGGTCTTGAACGGGCGGTCGCCGAACGTGTGGCACAGCGAGTTGATGCTCCAGGTCACATGATGGAGCACCAGGATGCGGACTCCGCCGGCCCACAGCAGCGCCGTCAGGGCGCCGGCCAGGCCTCCGCCGAGGAGCCACCCGAGCCCGAACGGGATGGCCAGCGACAACACACACCACATCGGGAACGAGCGCGTTCATGACGACGAGGTCCCGGTCGGCAAGGAGGTCTCCAGCGTGGCGCGACCAGGAGGTCCGAGCGTGCTTCAGCAGCCAGCCGATGTGCGCGTGCCACAAGTCCGCGAAGGCGGGCACCACTACCGGTTCCGAAGCGGTGCGGTGAGTGCGGATCCTCGGACTGGTCCGAGAAGACATGGTGCCGGCGATGGTCGGCGACCCATCCGATCGGGCCACCTTCGAACGCCATGGAGCCGGCTCCGACCAGGAACAGCTTGAGCGGTCGACAGGCGCGCGAACGAGCGGTGCGCGAGCAGGCGGTGGTAGCCAATGGTGATGCCGTGGCCGACCACGAAATACATGACGACGGCGATCAGGATGTCTCGGAGCTGGACGCCCTCACCCCAGAACCACACGATGCCGAACGCCAACGCGAGGAAGGGCACGGCGACGATGAACGCGGTGATCGCCTGCTCTGCCGCGACTCGTCATGCCTTCCGGTGCAGCGGCATCCCCATCCGACACTGGGTCGGCCGCGACGAGGGGGGCGGTAAGAGTGGTTGACATCGGCGCTCCTCGTCGACGTAGTCCCGCCTCGGCGAGGTAGGGCGGATCCGACCAGGGTCCGGAGTCGATGCCGTCACGCCAACGTCGCTTGGCGTGATGCCTCACCCTACCCGGACGGTGCGATCTCTAGTCGTGATCCGAACGCGACGATCAGCGAGGCGCGGTTGGGGAGCGGGACGCGACGGGTAGGGTCCGAAGCGCACGACGAACCGTTCGTGCCGGACCGCCCTCAGCTGGTCCGGGAGCGTCGCTCGAGACCCCTGGTAGCGCTTCATCTTCAGACGACGCGACCAGGAACTTGATGGCAGAGCAAACGGGCGAGACCGCCGGTGACGTGACGTGGCGGCTCCACCCGACGAAGGGCTCCGTCGTCGTGGCGGTCATACGGCGGCTGATCCCGACGCTCATCGAAGCGACGCTGATCCCGACCCTGCTGTTCTACGCGGTCGTCGCTCGCTTCGGTCTCCTGTGGGCGTTCATGGCGGCAGCAGGCTGGACGTTCGGATGTGTCGGCGGTCGCGTCCTCGGCGGTCGCGCCGTTCCCGGCATCTTGGTGCTGGGCTGCATCGGCATCTCGATCCGCACCGGGATCTACCTCTGGAGCCAGAACGCCTTCGTGTACTTCGCCCAGCCCGTGCTGCGCACGGTGCTGACCGCCGGCGCCTTCGCGCTCTCTGCACGGCTCCGACGGCCGATCATTGCTCGGTTCGCCGACGACTTCTGCCCGCTCGATCCCGAGGTCCGCCGTCGCCCGGCGATCGAGCAGTTGTTCCGCCGCCTCACCTATCAGTGGGCAGCGGTCAACGCAGCGCTCGCAACCGTCAGCCTCGCGCTCCTCTGGACGGTCTCGTCGACGACGTTCGTCGGCGCCACGACCGTCGCCACCTGGCTGCTGACCTCGACCGGCCTCTATCTGACAGTGTCAGCATCGGTGCGTACGGCCAGGTCCGAAGGGCTCATCACCGCGATCGCGTCGAATGGCCGCTTGAAGGCCTACGCAATGTGAGGGCGCATCGCGCGGCGCCGTCGTGCGCTTCATGACTGCTCGTCGTCGATCGCCTTGGCAAAGGCAACGATCAGGTCGCTGACGGTATCGAAGCACTCCAGCGGAAGCATGTGGCCGGCGCCGTCGAAGATCCGGGCCCGAGCGTTCGGAAGGAGGCTCGCCAGCAGCTCCGAGTGGTGAGCGCCGATGACGCGGTCTGCTGATCCGGCCAGCGCCAGGACCGGAAGCTGCACACCCGACAGGTCGTCGGTCAGGTCGGTTCCGAGCAGGCGCCGGGCGAACCCCCGACGCGCCGCGACCGGGCTCTCCAGGCCGACCAATCGTGCGGCCTCCACGTCGCTCAAGCGGGGACGAGCACCGAAGTTCCCGCGAGTGAGGACGACGCCATGTCGTGGGTGGCGGCTCAGCCGCTCGAGGTACGGCCAATCCATTGCCGCGACGAGGGCGCGGTGACGACGATCGTCGGCCGGCCCACGCGCCGTGGAGCTCAACAGCACCAGTCCGCGAACGCGATCCCCCGTCACCGCCGGATGGTGGACCGCCACGCCGAGTGCCACCGCTCCCCCCATCGAGTGGCCAACGATGATCACGTCGTGCAGGTCGAGCTCCTCGAGCACCGTAACGACGTCGTCGAGCAGGCCGCGGAACGTGAAGTCGTCGGGCACGGCCGATGATCGGCCGAAGCCACGCTGGTCGAGCGCCACGACTCGGTAGCCCTTCGCCGCAAGTTGCGGAGCCAGTTTGGCGAACGTCCCAACGGTCGCGCCATGACCGTGGAGCAGCAACATGGGTCGTCCGGCACCGCGCTCTTCCACGTGCAGCTCCCCCGCATCGGACGTGACGATGCGCCGAGCCCGGAACCGGGTCGCGTCCGGGTCGAGACCAGGCTGCTCAGATGAGGCGTCGATGCCCGCCAGCACGCGACGCTCGAGCAGCTCGATCACGGCTACGACGGCCCCGGCGAGGGTGCCAAGCCCGATGATCCACCGCTTCGATCGCACACGAGCCTTTCACGGCTCGGACGGTCGCGGACCGCCTCAACGTGCAGACGCGAGCCAGCATCGACGTTAACGGCCGAGCACAGTGCGACGAGGGTTCGATCCAGCAGCCCAGACGAGTACCGGTCAGGGTGATGCAGGTGGGAGGACGTCGACGTCCATGGCTCCGCTGACAACGCTGCGGGCGACCTCGGCGAGACGCTGGTTGTGGCTGCGGGCGTGATGGCGGAGCGCCGCGAAGGCGGCATCGACGGGCAGGCCGTGTCGTTCGGCGATCATCCCTTTGGCCTGCTCGATGACGATGCGGCTGGCGAGCGCCTCGCTGAGCTGTTGGTTGCCGACTTGGGTGTCGAGGCTGGCACGGTGCTGCAGGATGGCGATGGTGGCGATGTCGGCGAGGGCTTGAGCCGCGGCGACGTCGTCATCGGTCAGTGAGCCGGTGCTGGAGCGGAACATGTTGACGACACCGATGACCTGGGTGCGCAGTCGCATTGGGATGGCGTCGGCGGCGTAGAACCCTTGGCGGACCGCCACGCGGGCAAAGCGTGGCCAGCGCCGATCGTTGTTGCTGAGATCCTGATTGACGACGGGTTGGCCGGTGCGAAAACAGTCCTGGCACGGCCCTTCGTGGGATTGCAGCTCGAACAGTTCGACCAACTGCATCGCCTCGCTGGAGGAGGTCATCAGGGTCAGGTCGCCGTCGGGTGTGGCGAGCATGATGCCCGCAGCATCAACATCGAGCACGGCCAGACACCGGTCAGACAGCGTGGTCAGCAGCTCGACGACGTCGAAATCGTCGACGAGGGTGTCGGCGAGCTCGACCATCGCGCGAGCCAAGACCGCCTCTCGTGTCATCGTCGACCTCCTCACACCCAAGGCGCCGCAGACGATGACGGGCCACCCAGCCCGATTCAAGCACGCCGTCAGGAGATGACGGAAGGGCCGTCAGCGGGTGATGGGCTCGCCATCGCCGGGATCGAACCGCAACCGCCGTCCGACTGAGCGTCCGCCGCATCGGGTACGGGGATCACGGTGGATCCGATCGGACAGCTCCCGTCGATGTCGTTCCAGGTCGGCCGGACCTCGGCCGGCCCCGGCCTGGCCCGGCACGCGCTCGCCGAGTGGCTGTCCACCATGCCCTGCCCGGACAGGGTCGCCGCCGATGCGGAGCTCGTGGTGTCCGAACTGGCGACCAACGCGGTCATGCATGCCGACTCGGCGCCCATCATCACGGCTTCGATCAACGACGGTCGCCTGCGCATCGAGGTTCACGACGACGACCGACAGCCGCCGCGCACGCGCACGCTCGACGGCTACGGAGGGTGGGGGTTGCGCTTCGTCGCCGCTGTCACCGACCGGTGGGGATGGATCCCGACGTCGTCGGGGAAGCTGGTGTGGGCGGAGTTGCTGTGCTGAACGATGTGTGGCGTGGGATGTCGAGCGCTCCTCCAGTCAGCGACCGGACACGCGTGATCAGCTCCTCGAGCTGGGCAGCCGACACCGGCTCGCGCCACTCACGGAGTGCACCGTGCACGACGACGCGGCGGTCAGCGACGGCCACGTCGTCGAGCACGACTCCAGGTGGTAGTTGCAGCGGACGGCGAATCGCTGGAACGCGCGTCAGCCAGCGCCGAATCGGGCGCCGTCGCCGAACGGCGACACCTGTCACCTGCAGGACGAGTGTCGATCCGTCGATCCGCGGCTCAACCTCGATGTGACCCCACGTCTCGCGGCTGCGCAACCTGACGGACGCGCCGCGCTCGCCGGCGAGCGTCACGCTCACCCGTGGATTCGCATCTGCGACGAGCGCGGCAATCGTCGGCTCCGTCAACGAGGCGGTGAAGAGGATCGGTGCGGCGACGAGGGCGTGCGGATTGCCGGCGCTCACGTGCACGTTGCGAGCCTCGATCGCCAGGTCGTCGACACGGCGATCTGCCCATTGCACGTCACGCGCTTCGAGCTCGACGCTGCCGAGCTGGCCAAGCATCAGTCCGGCCGGTGCGGGGGTGACGTGCGCGTGCGTCACGGTCAGTCGGACGCTGGCATCGCCGAAGCTGATCTGCACCTCTCGCCCGACGAGATGGTTGGCAATGGTGTCGACGAGCTCCTGCAGCAGTGTTCCGGGCGAAAAGCCGAAGAGGTCGGCCATCCGCGTGACGCCGGCCGACAGTGGCCCAACGATGGATTGCGGCGGAGTCCACGAGCGCGACATCTGCCGCCACCAGTCTGCGGCTCCCCTGCCATGCGCGGACGGATGGTCGGACACGCGTCGACGCTACGCCAACCTCGACCCGCGCGTTGCCGCCGGTCAGCGGAACGGGAGCAGCATGTCGACCCAGTCGACGGCCTCGTCGAGCCAGCCGAGCAGTGACAGGATCGACGAGAGCGTCTGCGGCGGGCGACTGATCAGGCTGTCCGACGCCAACACCCGCGCGAAGTCGACGTCCACGGCATCTGGCGGACGCACGTCTCCCGTCGGCGTCTTGAACACCACGCCGGCACGGCGGCTCATGATCCGCATCACCTCGCGGGCGACGATCCCGTACCCGATCGTCGTCGGGTGCACGCCGTCGAGCGAGAACAACCCACCCTCGGTCCGTCCACGCGGACCGGACTCGAAGAACCGTGTGCTCGGCACCGGCTGGAGCGTCGCCAACTCCGCCGGCAGCTCGTACGGCTGCCACCACGGAGGGCGTGCCGCCGGGTCCTCGATGTACCGCTTCGTGGCAAGGCTGTCGAGCACCGCCGCCAAGTCGAGGAGGTACCAGTCGCGCCCGGCCCGGCGGGCTCGCCGCACGGTGTCGATGATGGTCACGTTGTAGGCGTCGATCGCCGAGTCGACGGCCCGGGCCTCCTCGGCGGTGAGGTGCGAGTCGCGGTCCGGATCGAAGTCGTCGTCGTCGACCCACGGCCGCACGTAGTACGGGAAGTACCGCGACCCGCGCTCGACCTTTCCCCGCCACCCTTTGGCGATCGGCGCGATCGTCACCTGCGGGACGGTGGCCAGGATCACGTGACGCGCGGCGATCCGCTCGAGCTGCTCCACGAGCAGCGCCCACTCCGCCTGGAAGTGGGCGGGCTGCCAGACGTTGTAGGCGCCCTTCGTGTCGAGTCGCCGGCGGGGCGATGCGTCGAGGTAGTCGGGCGGCGTCCAGCGAACGTCGAGATGGACGACGGACCCGAGGGCGTTGTTGCCGCCCAGCATCACGACGAGCGTCTCGATCCCTGGCCCATCACCACCGTCGGCGAGACCTTCGCTGCCCATCGCCCGCGCCGCATCGAGGACCGTCCGGGCCTTACCGTCGGCTGCTCGGCAGCTCTCGAGGACGGTCCGCCACGCCCGGTCGTTGTCGTGCTCGACCAGCTGTGCCAGCAGATCATCCTCCGCCGGATCCTGCAGCCGCCGGGCGACGATGTCGGCATCGAGGTGCACGACGTCGAGCAGGTCGGCTCCGTACACGCCAAGGTTGTGGTAGGGCGCAGCCGTCGCCGGCAGCACGAGCCCGTCGCCGCGCTCCCAGTAGTCCTCGACGTCGTCCATGCGAGCCTGCACATAGCGCAGTGCCCGGAACGCCTCGTACCAGTCGATCCGCTCCCCGACCACCTCCTCCAGGCCGCGCACCAGGCGCTCCAGGTCGAGCGGCAGCCCACCCGGACCGCTCGGCGGCTCGTAGGTCGGGTACCGGTAGTCGGGCCCGATGCGCAGTCCCAGCTCGTAGCCGACGACGGCCGGCCACGACAGATCGGTGCGGAAGATCGCTGCGCTCATGAACCCGTGTGTCAGCGAGTCACCGATCGTCACGAGACGGTTGGCCGGCTCGCCGGTCCGGTCGATGGCGACAGGGATCCCAAGTGTTGGATCGCGCTCTGGCGGCCGCGGCTCCGTGCGGATCCGCACCCTCGGTCGAAACGCGCGCCGTGCCGGCATGTCGCAGCCTCCCTCGCTAACGCAGGATCTCGATCAACAGGATCCAAGCCTGGGTGACCCCGCCAATGATCGCAGCGATGACGGCGACGGGGAGCCAGTAGAGGCCGCCCAAGCCCTCGATGAGGAGGCCGGCACCAGCAAGGATCGTCGGCCCGACCAGGAGGATCACCGGGAGCGCGCTGGTGGAGAACCACTGGCGATACGTACGTTCCGGCGGGAGGTGAGCGGGCCAGTTGAGCAGGCCCTGTGCGAGGCCGAGCACCAGACCGAGCACCGCGAGCTCGAGCCCCAACAAGTCGTCGCTCTGCGCGGGGATGAGGAGGAACAGCGCCATGAAGAGCGGCGCGAGGAGGGCGATCAACGCGGATGCAGCGCGTCCGGGAAGTCGCGGCCCCGCGATGATCTCCCTGAGGTTGATCGAGACGGCGACGATGAGCAAGCCGGCCAGCGCCGCGGCGGAGCCGGCAGTGGCGACGGCGAAGTCCGTCCACTGTGCGGCGTCGTACGCAGCGTTCACGAGCGCAGTCTTTCCTGGCCGCCCACCGTCGTGGTGGATTCCCGGCACGCGAGATGGAGCCGGGTAGCGTGGTCATCGCCGACGAACCCATCCGGGAGAGCCAGGACACTGGCGCCGAAGGAGCAAGCAACCCCGCAATCTCTCAGGCCGTGAGACCGGACGGGTGAGGCGACGCTGGAAAGCAGCTCGGGCCAGAACAGAACACAGGCAGGACAACAACACAGGGAACGGGCTCACCGAAGGGGAAAGCCGGGCAACGGCGCCGGGCGAAGCTCTCAGGTCCAAGGACAGCGCGGGGCAATCGGAACACGCGACGTTCGGAGCCCACCATGCCAGTCCCGCTGTCCCACCTTTCGGACGAGTTCGTCCACCGCCACGTCGGTCCCGACGAAGCCGAGCTCGGGCACATGCTCGACGTCATCGGCGCCAAGTCGCTGGACGAGCTGCTCGACCAGACCGTGCCGGAGTCGATCCGCGCCCGGGACGAGCTGAACCTTCCGGCGGCTCGCTCCGAGACGGAAGTGATCGCCGCGCTGCGCGATCTCGCGAGTCACAACGCGCCGCGGACGAGCTTGATCGGCATGGGTTATGCGGGGACCATCACGCCGCCGGTGATCCGGCGAAACGTCTTGGAGAACCCCGCCTGGTACACGTCCTACACGCCGTACCAGGCCGAGATCAGCCAGGGCCGCCTCGAAGCGTTGCTCGATTTCCAGACGATGGTCGCCGACCTGACTGGTCTGCCGGTTGCCAATGCCTCACTGCTCGACGAGGCCACGGCGGCCGCGGAGGCGATGACGATGGCACGGCGGCTGACGACGGTCGATTCCAAGCGCTTCGTCGTGCACCACGACACCCATCCGCAGACGATCGCCGTGCTGGCGACGCGGGCCGAGCCGGTCGGCATCGAGCTCGTCGTCGCCGATGTCGAGGCGATCGACACCGAGGGCGGCTGCTTCGGGGCGCTGTTCAGCCTTCCCACGTCAACGGGCGGCGTGCGGGACTGGTCGGCGGCCATCGAGCGCGTCCACGACGTCGGCGGCCTGGCCATCGTCGCCACGGATCTCCTGGCCTGCGCGTTGACGATCCCGCCCGGTCAACTCGGCGCTGACATCGCCGTCGGATCGGCGCAGCGATTCGGTGTCCCGATGGGCTTCGGCGGACCACACGCCGCGTTCATCTCCGTGCAGCAGCACGCCGCACGCGCCTTGCCCGGACGCCTCGTCGGTGTCAGTACGGACACCGCTGGGCGGCCGGCGCTGCGCCTGGCGCTGCAGACCCGCGAGCAGCACATCCGACGGGAGCGGGCAACCTCCAACATCTGCACCGCCCAGGTCCTGCTCGCCAACATCGCCGGGCTGTACGCGGCGTGGCACGGTCCCGAGGGTCTGCGGCGGATCGCCGAGCGCACCCACCGCTACGCCTCGATCACCGCGGCGGGGTTGCTCGCCGAGGGCCACCGGCTGCGCCACGACACGTGGTTCGACACGGTCACGGTCGAGGACGTCGACGCCGACGCGGTGCTCACCGCAGCCCGCTCCCGTGGTATCGATCTCCGTCGCGTCGATGCCCGCAGCATCGGCCTCACCTTCGACGAGACGTCGAGCCTCGGAGTCGTCGAACGAGCACTGGCGGCGTTCGGAGCGCATCTGCCTGACCAGCCGGACGAGTCGCCTGACGGCCTGCTCACGCGGCGCACCGACGACTACCTGCGCCAAGCCGTGTTCCAGCGCTATCACACCGAGCACGAGATGCTCCGCTACCTGCGGCACCTCGCCGACAAGGACCTCGCCCTCGACCGTACGATGATCCCGCTCGGGTCGTGCACGATGAAGCTCAACGCCACGACGGAGATGGAGCCGATCACGTGGCCCGAGTTCGCCGACCTCCATCCGTTTGCGCCGGATGACACCTCGAACGGGTTGCGCCAGCTGATCGGCGAGTTGGAGTCCTGGCTCGCCGAGATGACCGGCTACGAGGCGGTGAGCGTCCAACCCAACGCCGGAAGTCAAGGCGAGTTCGCCGGCCTCCTCGCCATCCGGGCCTTCCATCGCGCCAATGGCGACGAGCACCGCACCATCTGCCTGATCCCGGCCAGCGCGCATGGTACGAACGCCGCCAGCGCGGTGATGGCGGGGCTCGAGGTCGTCGTCCTCCCCACCGACGCCGAGGGGAACATCGACGTCGCTGATCTGCAGGCCAAGCTCGAGGCAGGTGGCGACCGAGTGGCGGCGATCATGGTCACCTACCCCTCGACGCACGGCATCTTCGAGGAGGCGATCGGCGAGATCTGTGCCGCGGTGCACGATGCCGGCGGGCAGGTCTACGTCGATGGCGCCAACCTCAACGCGCTGGTCGGCGTGGCGCGTCCCGGCCGGTTCGGTGCCGATGTGAGCCACCTCAACCTCCACAAGACGTTCTGCATCCCGCACGGTGGCGGTGGTCCGGGCGTAGGACCGGTCGCCGTGCGTGCCCATCTGGCTCCGTTCCTGCCCGGCACTCCACTCGGCGGACCCGAACAGCGTGTCGGACCGGTGTCGGCAGCACCGTACGGTTCGGCGGGCATCCTGCCGATCTCGTGGGCGTACATCGCGCTGATGGGACCGGCCGGCTTGACCCATGCCACGGAGGTGGCGATCTGTTCGGCCAATTACGTGGCGACTCGCCTCGCCGATCACTATCCCGTGCTGTACCGGGGCGCCCACGGACGCGTCGGCCACGAGTGCATCGTCGACCTGCGCGGGATCACGCGGGCGATCGGCGTGACGGTCGACGATGTCTCCAAGCGGCTGATGGACTACGGGTTCCACGCGCCGACGATGAGCTTCCCGGTCGCCGGCACCCTGATGATCGAACCGACCGAGAGCGAGACACTCGCCGAGCTCGATCGGTTCTGCGACGCGATGATCGCCATCCGCCAGGAGATCGAGCAGGTCGGCGACGGCACGTGGCCGCTCGAGCGCAGCCCGTTGCGCCTGGCGCCGCACACCGCAGAGGACCTGCTTGGTGAGTGGGACCGTCCCTACGACCGGGCGTTGGCCGCGTACCCGCGTCGGGAGTTGCGGGCGGCCAAGTACTTCCCGCCGGTGTCACGCATCGACGCCGCCGGCGGAGATCGCAACCTCGTCTGCTCGTGCGAGCCCTTGGAGACCTACGCGACGTCGCTGACTAGCGTGCCGCACGTGATCGCTCATGGCTGACACCCCCCGACCGGACCCGTTCAGCGACGTCATCTCACTCGTCGCCGGCCCGATTGCTGCTGTCATCCGGTCGTTCGATCAGCTGCGTCGAGGTGCCGAGGAGCTCATGAAGGGCCTCGAGAACTTCAACGCGACGATGGAGAACCTGAACGACACGGCCGGACGGGTCAACCGGCTCCTCAACGACTTCGAGGAACCGATCAGGGCCATGCTCCCGCAGCTGACGCGCACCGTGAAGCTGGCCGACGAGCTGTCGGCGCGCATGTCCGGCCCGATCGATCAGGTGGCCCCGGGTTTGGCCCGCCTCGCCGACACCCTGAACTCGCCGGTGCTGATGGCGCTGCCGACGGATCTTGGCGCCTTCCTCGACATCATCAACGACCTGTCGCGTCGGATGTCGCCGCTGGCGCAAGTGTTCGAGCAGGCCGGAGGACTGTTCGGGATGCGCTTCCCCGGGATGCCACCTCGGTCGGCGACGCCAGCGCCCGCATCCGCGCCTCCCCCGCCACCGCACGACAAGGCGCCGGCGGCGAAGAAGGCGCCAGCGAAGAAGCGAGCGGCGAAGAAGGCTTCACCGAAGAAGAGGACCGCACCGAAGAAGTCCGCCGCCCGCAAGTCAGCGGCGAGGTGACGCAGGCGTCCTCAACGACCGACGAACGGCGTGGGGACGATCTCGCCGGGGAGCATCGTGCCTCGAACGTCGATCTCGACGGGGACGCCGGGGCCGAGATCGGGCGGCACGAAGGCCAGGGCGATCCCGTGGCCGAGCACCGGTGAGAAGTTGCCGCTGGTGACCTGACCGACGATCTCGCCCCCGCAGTGGACCGAGCTCTCGGCCCGTGGCGGGCGGCGCCCCTCCGTGGCGATCCCGACGAGGTGGCGGTCGACGCCGCGCTGTCCGCTCACGTTCGAGTGCATCCCGGCCGCGGAACGCCGGCTTGTCCCATCCGACCACCCAGCCCAAGCCGGCCTGCAGCGGCGTGATCCCAGGGCCGAGCTCGTGGCCGTGTAGCGGGAGGCCAGCTTCGAGACGCAGCGTGTCCCGCGCGCCGAGTCCGGCAGGCGTCACGCCCGCCTCGACGACCGCCTGCCAGAGGGTCGCTGCGGCATCTGCCGGCACGGCGATCTCGACACCCCGCTCACCGGTGTAGCCGGTGCCCGCCACGGTGCACGTGGTGTTCTGCCACTCGACCGAGCCGACTCGGAAGCGCCCGACGGCGGTCACGCCGGGCAGCACCGTTGACAGACGCTCGACAGCGTTCGGTCCCTGGATCGCCAGCACGGCCCGCTGCGCGGTCGTCTCCCGGCCGCCGATGGCGTCGCGGACGCGGTCCGTGTTGGAGGCGTTCGGCATCACGTCGAAGACGTCGCCGGCCGGATGCCACCAGACGATGATGTCGTCGAGCACCGAGCCGTCGTCGTCGAGGAGGTGGGTGTACTGGGCCCGGCCGGCGGCGATCTTGTGCAGGTCGTTGGTGAGCGTCTGCTGCAACCGGTCGAAGGCGTCGGGTTCCTCCAGGCGGACCGTGCCGAGATGGGACACGTCGAAGACGACGGCGTCGCGGCGGCAGGCGAGGTGCTCCGCGATCGTGCCGGTCGGGTACTCCAGCGGCATCTCCCAGCCGCCGAACTCCACCATCCGGGCACCGAGTACCCGGTGCACGGCGTCGAGCGGCGACCGCTCGAGCGTCATGTCGCCACGGTCACCGGACCAGCGTGGGCGTGGTCGTCATTGAAGGGGACCAGTTGAGCGTCGATGTCGTCCTTCACGCCCGCCAGCGGTAGCACGTTGAGCACACCCTGACCCCGGCGCAGCACGTCGACCAGCTCGTCGCCGTCGCACAGGACGACCTGATGGCCGGAGATCACGATGTGCGCGGAGGCGATGTCCGTCGTGACATGGCGACGAAGGTACGTGAAGACCTCGCGGACGGATTCGAGCCGGATCCCGGCATCGAGCAGGGTCTTGATGACGCGCAGCTCCAGCAGATCGCGGTACGAGTAGCGGCGACGGCTGCCGCTCCCTGATGCCTCGACAAGTGACGGGCGCAGCAGGTCCGTGCGGGCCCAGTAGTCGAGCTGCCGATACGTGATGCCGACGATCTTGGCGGTCTGCGTGCCGCTGTATCCGGTTTCCGTCACGGCCCCAACACCTCCGTGTCCTGCTCGCGCCACACCGGCGTAGTTACGTCGATGTGAGAAAGACCGACGCTAGAGCCGGACAAAGCATCCGTCAAGGGTTGACGCTCTCGAAGCCCCGCGGAGAGGCAGGTGGGTGAGACGCCGAAGCGCAGCGGAGGCGGCGAGCTCGGGAGGCGAGGCGAGCAACTTGCTTGCGAGCCGAGCCCGAGCATTCAGCCAAAATCGTCGGGGTTGACGTGCTCGATGAAGTCGCGGAACTCGTCGATGATCTCCTCGGCCTCTTCCTCGGGCTCCGGCGTCGGCTCCTGGCCGACCTCGTCGAGGAGCTCCTCGGAGGCGAAGAGCGGGGCCGAGCAGCGCACGGCAAGGGCGATGGCGTCGGACGGGCGGCTCGACATCACGGTCAGCTCGCCATCACGGCGCAGGTGGAGCTCGGCGAAGTACGTGTGGTCGCGCATCTCCGTGACAACGATCTGCTCCAGGGCGACGCCGAGGGTCGTCAGAACCTGGATGAACAGGTCATGCGTCAGCGGTCGAGGCGGGGTGACCCCTTCCAGCGCGTAGTGGATCGACGTGGCCTCCGGCGTTCCGATGTAGATCGGCAGGAGACGCTGGCGGCCCGTCTGTTCGCGCAACAACACCATTGGTGTGTTGGCAGGGATCTCGACCCGTACCCCGACCAGCTCCAGCGGCACCACCGCGTCGATCGTACCCCCACCGGACCTCGCGACGGCGGCGTGAAGAGCCCGGACTCAGAGCTCGAGGTACCGGCGCAGCACCGAGCGCATCATCGCCGCGCGGAGCTTGCCGCCGAGCGTCTCGAGCTCGTCCAGGCGGGCCGCGGCTTCGCTGCGAGCTTGCGGGTTGCGCTGGCGGAGCACGGGCAGGATGAGCTGCTCGTACAGTCCGGCCTCCCGTTCGGCGGAGGTCCTCCATGCCCGCAGGTGCCGCGCGTCGACGCCCGCCCGCAGGAAGCGTCCTGCCGCGGCGGCGATCTCTACGGCCTCATCCCCGTAGAGCTCGCTCCCTCGCGCCGCGAGGACGCCGTACTCCTCGAGTTGGGCCAACTCGTCCGGCGTCACCGATGCCATCGCGCACAGCTCGGCTCGGTTGAGGAGCACGCCGGGCAGGACGCGTGTCGCTGGCGTCGGCCGCGCCGGCTCAGCATTGGCGGACTTCGTCTGCTGCTGCGGTGGCGGGGCGGACGGCGCGGCCGGCGGTGCCGACGCGACCGACTCGGTGGTCGGCTCGGCGGCGGCAGCTGGCTCTGCCGGCCGCACGATGCGTCCCGTCGACGGGTGCTTGGCAACGACAGCTGGGCTCGGGCGTTCCGGCTCCGCCGCGCCCTTCGACGGCGTCGGATCCGGTGGTTCGATCTCGCCAGAGTCGAGCCGGTCCTTGATCACCCGCAACGGCAGGAACTTCTCACGCTGCTCACGGAGGATCAACCGCAGCAGTTCGACGTCGTCGTCGAAGAACTTTCGGTACCCGGACGGCGTCCGCTCCGGCTCGATCAACCCCTGGCTCTCGAGGAAGCGGATCTTGGAGATCGTGACGTCGGGGAACTCCTCGAGCAGCAACCCGAGGACCTCGCCGATCGAGAGGTGGGCCGGACCAGCCTCAGCCATCGGCGCGCTCGAACAGCACGAGGCGGAACTTGCCGATCTGCAGCTCGTCGCCGTGCCGGAGCACGGCCCGGTCGATCCGCTCCTGATTGACGTAGGTGCCGTTCAGCGAGCCGGCATCGGTCACGACATAGCCCTCGTCGCGTCCGTTTGATCGTGGCATGACGCCGGGACACGGTGATGTCGTCGAGCATGATCTCGCTGTCGGGATGCCGACCCAGCTTCGTCACCTTGCCCTTGAGTGTGAAGCGATCCCCGGCTTGCACACCGGAGCGCACGATGAGCACGGCGGCGTCGGTCGGCAGATCGTCGATCGGCACGACCACGTCGTCCTCGGTTCCCGGAGCGTCCTGCAGCGGATCGACGGCCGCCAACGTGATGGTGCGGTCGGCGGTGATGTCGAGCGGCGCGCCGCAACTCGAGCAGAAACCACTCTCAGGCGGATTTCGGTGCCCGCAGTTGTTGCAGAACGTGTACGGCACCTCAGCCCTCGATCAGCTGCCGGTAGGCAGCGGCGTCCAGCAGGTTCTCGTACTGCGTTGGATCGCTCATCTGGATGGTGCAGATCCAGCCGTCGCCGTACGGGTCCTCGTTGAGCGCCTGCGGGGAATCCACCAGCCCGTCGTTGATCTGCACCACGACACCGGACACCGGTGCGTAGACGTCGGAGACGGACTTCGTGCTCTCGACCTCACCGAAAGATTCACCGGCGTTGACGTTCGCGCCCACCGGGGGAACCTGCACGAACACCACGTCCCCGAGTGCATCTTGGGCGTAGTCGGTGATGCCGACCCGCACGATCTCCCCGTCCCGGCTGATCCACTCGTGGTCCGACGAGTACCGCAGCTGCTCGGGGATGTTCACGCTTGCAACCGTACCGCGGCCACACCAACGCGGATCTTGGCCAAGTAGCCCGCGCCGGTGATCAGACTGAGGACGAGCCCGGGAATTCCGATCACCCACGAGGCGACCCAGAAGAAGTCGTGGGCGCCGATGTCGCTGGCGCCGAGCAGGAACCCCGGGATGGCCATCATCAGGAGGGCGGTGGCCACTTTGCCCAAGAAGGCGACGTCCAAGCGGGGCAGACCGTAGAAGAGCGTGGCGATGGCGACCGCGCCTCCGACGATCAGTTCGCGGGCGAGGACGGTGATCAGGAACCACGCCGGCCCGGCGCCGTCGACGAGCATCGCGACGATGGCGATCATGAACACCAGGCGGTCGACGGTGGGATCGAACTTCTTGCCGAACTCACTGACCTGCCCGAGCCTGCGGGCGAGGTAGCCGTCGACCCAGTCGGTGGCGCACAGCCCCCCGAGCAACCAAGCCGCGGCGGCCCGGTTGTCGCGGCCGAACAAGAGATAGAGGAACAGTGGCAGGCAGAGGAGGCGGATCAGTGTGATGACGTTCGGCAACGTCAGGAGCCGATCCACCTCCCCCGCCGTCGGAGCTTGTGGGGCGCGATGAGCGATGAGTGGCTATGCGGCGCTCATCGCTCATCGCGCCAAGTTTGGCGTCAGGGACCTGCCAGCTTGCAGGGCGTACCTGGCTGGCCGGGGCACGTGCCCGCCGGGCCGGCCGGCGTCGGCATCGGCTGGCTGCCCGGCACCCGCTGGCCGCGGACGCCGTTCACCGACTCGGTCGAGTAGGCGAACGTCAGCACGGCGAAGGCGATGGCGTCGGTGTTGACGTCGAGCGCATGCAGTCGGCCACGTTGGCGAACGTGTCGCACGCGAGTGTGGTAGCACGGGTCGAACTGGGCGCCGACGGTGCCGCCCCAGACCGCCGCCTGCTCCGCCGTCTTCAGTACCTCGGCGCCGGTGAACAGCCCGCTCGACGGGATGCCGTTGTTGATGAACGCCTGGTAGTCGCTGCGGCCGCTGAACTCCGTGTCGTCGTAGGGCTCACCGACGAGCGTGTAGAACGACTCGAAGACGTCCTCGATGGCGGCCGAGCCCGTCGGGGATCGGCACGCCGGCCGGGGCGTTGTACGACGACTGATCGGCGTCGTAGACGCCGATGTAGTAGTTCGGCGAGCCGATCATGTCGAAGTTGAGGTACAGCGCGACCTCGTCCAGCGTTCCCGCCTCGACCTGCTGGTTGACCCACGCCGTCGACCCGACCAGACCGGCTTCCTCCCGGCCCCACCAAGCGAAGCGCAGCGTGTTGCGCGGCCGGTGGTTGGCCGAGGTTCTGGGCGATCTCGAGCAGGGCGGCCGAGCCGCTGCCGTTGTCGTTGATCCCCGGGCCGGCGAGCACGCGAGTCGAGGTGGGCGCCGGCCATCACGACGTTGTCGTCGTTGACGCCTTCCTTCTCGGCGATCACGTTCTCGGACGTCCGGTCTCCAGCCGAACGGAGATGCGGGCTGTCGACCCGGGCGCGGCGAGCGCCTCACCGCTCGGCGAACGAGGCCCCGACGACGGGGACCGTCAGAGGTGCCACCTGCCGAGCCTGCGGGGGCCGCAGCGGTGACGTTCGATCAATGGACCCGAGCGGTCGGGCGTGTTGCCCTGGTTGAAGACGATCACGGCGCTTGCGCCGGCCGCCTGCGCGTTGTACGCCTTCAGGGCGAAGCTGCACCCGCCCCGCTGGACGAGGGCGATCGCACCGGCAGGGAAGCCGGCGAAGTCGTCCGGACCCGCTCGGGTCGGCGACGAGCGGCGCGCCGACGGCGGCCTCGGTGAACGCGCCGTCGCAGCCGCTCGTGTTGGCCCGCGGCGGCGTCGAGGTTGATGTCGACCGGGACCACGTCGGCGGTCACGTCGCCGAACGCCGCGCCGGTGAACCCGTCGCGTTGTCGTAGCGTGGCCTGCGACGGGTGTGAGCTGCTCGAGCTCGGCGACGCCGACCTCGTACGTGAACGGCACGCGCTCGACGTCCCAGCCGGCCGCCACCATCGTCGCCTCGACGTAGTCGACGCTCTGCGGCGTACCCGGGCGTCTGGTCGGCACGGGTGCCGCCGTTGGCGTCGGCGATCGCCTGGAACGCCGCTTGGTGCTCCCGGACGCCCGCCGACCGTGACGCACTCGAGCAGCTTGTGTACTGGTTGTTGTTGCGCCGCTCGCAGGCGTTCTGGCCCTGCTGGGCGTCGGCTGTCGTGGGTATGAGCAGCCCGGCGAGCGCAGCGCCGGCGACGAGGCCGGCCAGCCTGCGGCGACGAATGGATGGATCACTGTTGAACACGATGTTCGCGTCCCCCTACGTGTAGATGTTGTCCCCTGGGTGGTGTCCGCCTGACCCGCTGAGCACCGTAGCCCACTCCTGGGCGGTTCGTTCCAGTCCCCAGCTGAACGGGATGAGTTGGATCAGGCCGACGCGATGAGCGATGAGTGGCCATACGGCGCTCATCGCTCATCGCGCTCAGCTTCGGATCAGGATTCACCGCCTCCGTGATGTCTCAGCCCTCCTGCGCCGCAGCCGTCGGTGACTGGGCAGGTGCCCTCGGGTCCAGCCGGCGCCGGCAGCGCCTGACTGCCGGGCACCCGCTGACCATGCACGCCGTTCACCGACTCCGTCGAGTAGGCGAACGTCAACACGGCGAAGGCGATCGCGTCGGAATTGACCTCGAGCGCGTGCTCGTTGACGTTGTCGAACGTGTCGCACTCCTCGTGGTAGCACGGGTCGAACTGCTCGCCGGCCTCACCGCCCCAGATCTCCTCCTGCTGTGGCGTCTTCACCACCTCGGCGCCGGTGAACAGTCCGCCTGACGGGATGCCGGCCAGGATGAAGGCCTCGTAGTCACTGCGTCCGCTGAACTCCGTGTCGTCATAGGGCTCAGTGACCAGCGTGTAGTACGACTCGAAGACGTCCTCGAGCGCCTCGGATCCAGGTGGCACCACCACGGGCGCCTCGAACGTCGACTCGTCGGCGTCATAGACGCTCGAAGAAGTAGTTCGGCGACCCGACCATGTCGAAGTTGAGGTACAGCGCGATGCGGTCGAGCTCCGCCGGCGACAGACCCGTCGACGTAATCGGTCGGATCCGACCAATCCGTCTCCTCGTCGGCCCACCACGCGAACCGCAGTGTGTCCGCGGCCGGTGGTTGGCGAGGTTCTGGGCGACCTCGAGGAGGGCGGCCGAGCCGCTGCCGTTGTCGTTGATGCCCGGGCCGGCCTGGACGGAGTCGAGGTGGGCGCCGGCCATGACGACGTTGTCGTCGCGCACGCCTTCCTTCTCGGCGATCACGCTGTAGTCGGTGCGCGTCTCGGATCCAGCACCTCGACGAACGCCGTCGAGCCGGCCTGCGGCCAATGCGGCGCCATCAGCGAAGCTCGCCCCGACCACCGGGATGCCGTGGGCGACCGGACCGGCGCCCAGGAATCGGCGGGTCAACGTCCATCCGCGACGATCAAACCCTCCCGGTCGGGCGTGTTGCCTTGGTTGAAGATGATGACCGCTTCTGCGCCCGCCTGCTCGGCGTAGAACGCCTTGGTCCCGAAGAAGCACGTGCCCGCTGGACCAGCGCGATGTCGGCCGGGCCGCTGAAGTCGAGACCTGCAAAGTCGGCGGCCTCGCATCCGCTGGTGCTCGGCCGTGGCGGCGTGAGGTTGATGTCCACCGCGATGACCTGTCCCTCGACCGTGCCCGAGCCGCTACCGGTGAAGACACCTGTCTCGTACTCGGCCTGGACGGGTGTGAGCTGGCGCAGGACAGCTGGGAAGTTGAAGATGATCTCCACCGGGTCGAGCGTCACCTCCCAGCCGGCGGCCTCGAGTGCGCCCTTGACGTACTCGACGCTGTTCGCATAGCCCTCGGTGCCCGCAGCCCGCGAGCCCCGGATAGAACGGGTCATCGTTGGCGTCGGCGATCTCCTGGAACGCCGCTTGGTGGTCCCTGACGCCGGTCAGCGTGACACACTCGAGCAACTTCGAGTACTGGTTGTTGTTGCGTCGCTCGCACGCGTTCTGGCCCGGCCGGGCCTCGGCTGTCGTCGGTATGAGCAACCCGGCCAGAGCCGCGCCGGCGACGATGCCCGCCAGTCGCGCGGCGACGACTCGATGAAGTGTTCAACACGATGTTCGTTTTCCCCTGCCTTCGATGTCCCCTGATGGTGTCCGCCTGACCGAAGCACCGTGGCCCGCTTCTGGGCGGTTCGTTCCAGTCCCCAGCTGGATGGGAGTGCTTGGATCAGGCGGCGGGGAACCTACCCTCCCTGACATGGCGACAATCTTCACCCGGGTCATCGCCGGTGAGATCCCCGGCACGTTCGTCTGGCGCGACGACCGCTGCGTCGCCTTTCTCTCCATCAACCCACTCGCTCACGGGCACGTGCTCGTGGTGCCGATCGAGGAGGTCGACCACTGGATCGACGCCGCTCCGGAGCTCGTCGCCCACCTCTTCGAGGTGACGCGGGTGATCGGTCTGGCGCAGGAGCGAGCGTTCCGATGCGAACGGATCGGGGTGATCATCGCCGGCTACGAGGTGCCGCACACGCACGTCCACGTGGTCCCCACGAATTCCATGGCTCAGGTGGCGTTCGCCAACGCCGCCGAGTCCGTCGAGCGCGACGAGCTCGAGGCGGCGGCAGCGGCGATCCGCGGCGAACTGACGGCGATGGGTCGTGCGGAGGTGGTCGTCGCCTGAGCTGCGAGCTCCCGAGCGTTCGTGCCGCAGCGAGCGTGGATGGTCAGGCCGAGCGTCGTGCCGCCAGGCACAGCGAGGCACGCCGAGTGAGCGCAGCGAGCGAGGCCATCAGAGGGGTCGATCAGGTGGGGGCCCTTGTTGCGGACGTTGTTGACGTCCGTGCTGACGGCGCGCACCTGCAGCAGCGTGTCAGGTGCGGGAATCGAGCAGCTTCGAAGCGACTCGATGTCGTTGTTGTTCGGGTCGAGCCAGGCTTCCCACGCCGACTGCGGCAGGATCACCGGCATCCGGTCATGGATCGGCGACATCGTCCCGTTGGCCGACGTCGTGATGACCGTGGCGCTGTGCAGCCAGTCGGGGTCGCTGCTCGTCCGGGTCCCGCCACGCCGACCACAGCCCGGCCACGGCCAGCGGCTCGCCGTCCAGGCGGCTGATGAACATCGGCTGCTTGGCCGGCTTCCCTGCCTTGGTCACCGGTCCACCGGGCTGACCGGCCTGCCACTCGTAGAACCCGTCCATCGGGATGAGGCAGCGGTTCTTCGTGAACACGCCCTTGTACGCCGGCTTCGATGCCATCGTCTCGGAGCGGGCGTTGATCATCCGCTGGCCGATCTTGCGCTCCTTGGCCCACACCGGGATGAGGCCCCAGTGGAACACCTCGAGGCGCGCCTCGCCGTCGGGCCCGACGACGACGCCGTAGATGTCGTTGGTCGGCGCGACGTTGTAGTTCTCACCGAGCGTCTCGCCCTCGAACGCGGCGCCGAAGTACTCGGCGATCTTCTCGGGCGTGCTGGAGGAGACGAAGCGACCGCACATGGACGTTCGACGCTACCGGCGGGCGTCGACCGACACCTGAGGCAGCGGCTTGCGCCACCGGTGGCGCGTCGCCCACACAACCCACGCAGCCGCGCCGACGGGAATCTCGAGCACGTACGTGTAGCAACGGAACAGCAGCACGGCCGCCGCCGAACCCACGTCGTTGCCACCGAACGCGATCAGCGCGGCAACCGTGCCCGCCTCGACGAACCCGACCCCGCTCGGCGTGATGGCGATCGTCGTCAGCAGGTTGGCGAAGGAGAAGGCGGCGAGCACCTCGATCCAGCCCAGCTCGTCGTTGGTCGTGCCGAGCATGCGCACGCACATCAGGAGCAACAGGTACTGACCGAGGTTGTAGGCGAGCATCCAGAACGTCAGCGACTTCCACTTCGCCCGGATCAGGGCCCGGCTGCGATGGCGGAAGTCGATGACGGCGTCGTCGCCAGCCCGTGACCGGCGGCCGCCGCACGAGTCGCATCGCGGCCGAGCCGACCCGTTCGGCGAACCGGCCGATGCGCTCCGCCAGCGACTCGCTGCGCAGGACGAGCGTGAAGCACGACGATGCCCCCGACGAGCATGACGAGCCCCAGGAACGTGGGCACGACAAGGCCAGCGGTGCTGCGGTCGGCGACGACGAGGATGACGAGCGACAGCACCGGCAGACCCAGCTTGGTGAACACGTTCCAGGTGCCGCTGACGAGGATCGCCGAGCGTCACTCGCGGGCGCAGAGATCCCCCACGACATCGTCATCGTGTACGTCACGGCGACTCCGGCGGCGCCGCCGAACGGCACGACGTTGGAGACGGCACTGCCGGCGAAGTTGAGCACCAGCGCCTGGGGGTGGGTCAGGCCGGGCATGGAGTTCGTCAGCACGAAGCTGTAGGTGAGCATCACGAGGATCCAGAACGACGTGAGCTCGATCAGCTCGACGACCGTCAGCTGCTTCATGTGCTCGAAGATCTCGGCGTAGCCGGAGCCGACGATCGAGGGGATGGCGAAGGCGAACAGGACCACGACGACGGCCAGCGAGACGACGATCTCGATGACCCGCCGGCGTGGTGACTTCGACGCCAGCTCCTGCTCGACGAGGTGGGCTGGGACGCGCAGGGCGTCGAGACCCTCGACGTCGGTGTCGTCCGGTTCGGGCCGCTGCGTCATCGCGACGCGTGTCCGAGCGTCGGCGAACACGTCGTTCCGGGCGGTGCCTGGCGGACAGGCGCGGTCGACGAACCACTCCGTGCCGAAGGCGGCGACGAACAGGTCCTCGGGAAGGGCGAGGAAGACAGCGAGCGTCCTCACCGTCGTTCCACCGGTGGTCTGGCTGACGTGCGCTTCCATTGAGGCCCGCTTCGCCGCGAGGTGCGCGCTGACGTCGATCGTGTGCGTGATGTCAGCCGCCGAGGTGTAGACCGTCGAGAGGTCGGGCGGCACGACGTCGGCCGGCAGGTCGAAGCCGAGCGTCGGCACGACCTGGGCAGCCAGCGCCAGGAGATCACGGCTGATCGTTGCCTCCAGCACGACGGGCGTGCCGGCGAGCTGCGGCCGCCGCCCGACCGACGTCGTGAACCCGTACGTGGTCCGGGTGGCCGTAGCCACCGAGCGGGTCGTAGATCGTCAGGACGTCGGCCGCCTCCTCACGAAGGATCGCCGCCAGCCGCGCTGCGCTCTCGTCGATCGGAGCCGCGACGAAGGAGTCCGCTGGCGGCGGCTCCGGGCCCGATCCGGAATCGCCGTAGCCGAGCACCTCGATGCGGGCGACACCGAGTGCAGTGGCTGAACGCTCGAGCTCTTCGAGGCGCGCCTCGCCGAGGTCGTCGGAAGCCCGCGGCTTCACCCCGCTCGCCGCGGGTAGCGACGACGAGGACGACTCGGTCGCCGCCGGCGGCCACCTTGGCCATCGTGCCGGCGGTGAGCATCGACTCGTCGTCCGGGTGAGCGTGGAAGCAGACCAGCGTGCGTGTCACCTGGCGCCAGTCTTGCCGCTCACCGTGTCCGCCTTCATTGATTCTGACGACACTTGGTTGCGCTGAGCGCAACCAAGTGTCGTCAGAAACCGAGGGCGGGCATCCGGGAGGGTCGGAGGGCGGGGCGGTACGCTCGTCGGTCGTGCTGGCCGCCGCCACTCCCGCTGCGCATCGGCCTGGTCAGCGACTGCTACATCCCCCAGGTCGGGGGCATCGAGATGCAGGTCCACGATCTGGCCCAGCGCCTGATCGCGGCCGGCCACGAGGTCGTCGTCGTCACACCGACCGCCGGGCCGAGCGTCGTCGACGGCGTGCCGCGTCCACCGCCTCGACGTACCGCTGCTGCCGTTCAACATCCCGTTCACGCCGAAGAGCTTCCGGATGACCGCCGACGTTCTGCTGCGCGAACAGGTCGACGTCGCCCACTTCCACGGAGGCATCGCCTCCCCGCTGTCGTACGCCGCCGCCTACCGGACCCAGAAGCGCCGGCCTGCCGACGGTGATCACCACGCACTGCATGTGGAGCTACGTCACGCCGATCTTCGGGGCCCTCGACCGCATCGGGCACTGGAGTCGCTGGAACGCGGTGTTCTCCGCCGTCAGCGCCGTGGCCGCCGAGCCGATCGAACGGATCGCCGGACCCGATCGCGACGTGCTCGTACTGCCGAACGGCATCGACCAGAACGACTGGGCCGTCGACCCGCCGAGCGCGATCCCGACGACGTGCGCCTCGTGACCGTGATGCGCCTGGCGCCGCGCAAGCGCCCGCTTGCACCTGCTGCGGATGGTCGACGCGCCTGCTGGCCCGGACCCCGCCGGCGATCCGCCTCAGGCTGGACGTCGTCGGGCGAGGGCCCGGAGCGTCCCTCGCTCGAGCGCTACCTCGCGCCGCCACGGCCTGGGCGACGTCGTCTCGCTCGTCGGGCGACGCTGACCGGGATGAGATCCGCGAGCGTGTACGGCCGCGCCGACCTCTTCGTCGCGCCCGGCCAACCTCGAATCGTTCGGCATCGCCGCCCTCGAAGCGAGATGCGCCGGTGTCCCCGTCGTCGCCAAGGACGCACACGGGGATCCGCGAGTTCGTCGAGCACGGTCGGGAGGGCTGCTCGCCCGCAGCGACAGCGACATGGTCGACCAGCTGCAGCGCCTCGTCGGCGATCCCGAGCTCCGCCTGCTGATCGCCAAGCACAACCGGGAGACGGCCGTGCCCGTCGAGTGGCCGCGGGTCGTCGAGCTGAACGTCGCCGCTTACCGGGCAGCGATCGCCCGGTACGGCATGCGTTCGGACTGATCGACGATCTCGTCGTGGTGCACGTCATCGCGCTCTGACAGCGGCCGTCCACGCCCGCCCTGGTGACGACGCCGGCCAGGCCGTAGCCGACACCGAAGACGATGGCGCCACCGACGGCGTCGAGGATGTAGTGGTTGCCCGTCGCCACGACGACGTACACCGTCACGACCGGGTAGGCGACCGCCAGTCCCCTGGCCCAGTTGCTGCGCACCGCGGGTACAGGGCGCAGGCGCCCCAGAAGGCCCAGGCGCAGTGCAGGCTCGGCATCGCCGCGAACGGGTTGGAGACCGTGCGCATGCCCTCGGAGTCGAAGTTCCAGAACGTCGGATACTCGAACGAGCGTGTCGACGAACCCGAACACCCGGCCGTCTCCCATGGAGTCGAGCAGCCGCGGCGGCATGAGCGGGAACAGGGCGAACCCGAGCAGTCCGAGCGTCGTGAGGAACGCCAGCGTGTTGCGCCACAGGGGGTAGGCGTCGGAGCGGCGGAGGTAGAGCCACACGATCACCCCGAACGTCACGATCAGGTACGCCGACCCGTAGAAGTAGTTGGCGGCGATGATCAGCGGCCGGAAGTGCAGCGACCACTCCTGGACGGCCAGCTCGTGGTTGATCCCGAGCACCTTCTGGATGTCGATGATCAACAGGGCGTTGTCGAAGGCCTTGGCGGCGCCCGAGACGGCCCGGCTGCGCACCAGCTCGTAGACGGCGTACACGGCGAGCACGGCGATGATCTGCTTCCACCAGTGCAGGACCGTTCCGTCGCTCAGCGTCCGGCCACGTCGCCACCGTGGCACCATCGGCGCGACAGAAGTAGGTGGCGGCGTCTGGGCCTCCGCTTCGCTACTCACCACCGTTCCCCCTACCCATTCCTGGCATTCTAAGGGCCGGTACTGCGACGTGGCCGCCAGATATGGCGCTCGTCACAGCGTTTGAGGGAGGTTGACCATGCCAGGCGCAGAACGGGCCCGGGTCGCGCGCTTCGGCCAGCTCGAGAACGGCCTCCGCCAGGCGGGTGATTGGTACCTCTGGGGCCCGTACGTCAGCGAGCGGCAGTGGGGCACCGTCCGCGAGGACTACAGCGCCGACGGCGACGCGTGGTCCTACCTCCCCCACGACCACGCCCGGTCGCGGGCCTACCGCTGGGGGGAGGACGGGATGGCGGGCTTCTGCGACGTCGAGCAGCGGCTGTGCCTTGGCGCTGGCGCTGTGGAACGGCCGTGACCCGATCCTCAAGGAACGCATGTTCGGCCTGACCGGGGCCGCAGGGCAACCACGGCGAGGACGTCAAGGAGTACTGGTGGTACCTCGACGCCGTTCCCAGCCACGCCTGGAACCGCTGGCGCTACCACTACCCGCAGGCAGCCTTCCCGTACGACGACCTGATCGCCGAGAACGGGCGCCGCGGGCAAGCTCGAACCCGAGTACGAGCTGCTCGACACGGGTGCGTTCGACGAGGACCGCTACTGGATCGTCGAGGTCGACTACGCCAAGGCCGAGCCGGACGACCTCTTGATGACGGTGCGAGTGACCAATGCCGGGCCCGACGCCGACACCATCCACGTGCTGCCCACCGCGTGGTTCCGCAACACGTGGAGCTGGGATGATCGATGCGCGCCCGGCCTCGCCTGTGGCGACGGCGCGACGGTGCCATCGCCATCGACCATCCGTTCCTCGGCGACCTCGAGCTGCTCGCCGGAGCCGGCGCCGGACGGCACCGAGCCGACCGCCCTGTTCTGCGACAACGAGACCAACGAGGGCCGACTGTTCGGCGTCGAAGGGTTCGCACCCGTACCCGAAGGACGGGATCAACGACCACGTCATCAGCGGCGCGCCGACGATCGATCCGGACGAGCAGGGCACCAAGGCGGCGTTCTGGTATCGCACGTCGGTCGAGCCCGGCGAGACGATCGAGCTCCGGCTGCGCCTGCGGCCCACCGGCTCGAAGCCGACTCAGGCCGCGAAGGCGCTCGGGCGCAGACTTCGACAGAGGCCAACGAGCGCAGACGCCGCGAGGCGGACGAGTTCTACGCCGAGCTGGGCACGGTCGACGGCTCGGCGCAGGAAGCCGATGGTCATGCGTCAGGCCTTCGCTGGGATGCTGTGGAGCAAGCAGTTGTACGCCTACGACGTGAAGCGCTGGTTGGCGGGCGATCCGACGCAGCCTCCGCCACCACCGGACCGACAGAGCGGACGCAACGCCCACTGGAGCACGTTCGACGCCTTCGACATCATGTCGATGCCGGACAAGTGGGAGTACCCGTGGTTCGCGGCGTGGGACATGGGGTTCCACTGCGTCGCGCTGGCGCACGTCGACCCGGAGTTCGCCAAGTACCAGCTACTGCTGCTGTGCCGGGAGTGGTTCCAGCACCCGAACGGTGCACTCCCCGCCTACGAGTGGGACTTCGGTGACGTCAACCCGCCGGTTCAGGCATGGGCGGCGCTGGAGGTCTTCGCCATCGACGGCGGCCGCGACATCGACTTCCTCAGCCAGGTCTTCGACAAGCTGCTCGTCAACTTCACGTGGTGGATGAACCTGCAGGACGCCGACGGTTCCAACCTGTTCGAAGGCGGATTCCTCGGCCTCGACAACATCGGGCCGCTCGACCGCTCGCACCTGCCCGGTCGGCGGCGTGCTCGAGCAGTCCGACGCCACCGGATGGATGGCCTCCTACGCGCTCGCCATGGGCGTCGATCGCCGCGATCCTGTACGCGCTCGGGTCAGCGCCCGGCCACTGACCTGGTGCTGAAGTTCCTCGAGCACTTCACGTCCATCCGCGAGGCGTTGGCCACGCTCGGGATGTGGGACGAGGACGACGGCCTCTACTACGACCAGCTGACGACGCCGCACGGCGGCGTCGTCCCGATCAAGGTCCGCTCGATGGTCGGCATCATCCCGCTGCTCGCCGCCGTCACGCTCGACGAGGACGTCGTCGGCTCGCGCCCAGGCCGTCGGCAAGGGTTCGCCCAGGTTGATCGCCGATCTCGGCGGCCGCGACGGCGCTGATCGCGCAGGGCTACTGCGGCCCGGCGACGGCGAGGGCGGCGACGCGCGGCTGCTCCTCGGCGTGGTCGGCATCGATCACCTGCTGCGGCTCTTCACGAAGCTGTTCGACGAGCAGGAGTTCCTGTCGCCCCACGGACTCCGGGCGGTCTCGGCGTACCACCGCGAGCATCCCTACGTGCTCGACGTCGAGGGCGTCACCGCCAGCATCGACTACGAGCCGGCCGAGTCGACGACGTGACATGTTCGGCGGCAACTCGAACTGGCGAGGGCCGATCTGGTTCCCGCTCAACTACCTCGTCATCAGCGCCCTCGAGCGCTACCACCGCTTCTTCGGGGACGACCTGACGATCGAGTACCCGACCGGCAGCGGGCACCAGCACACGCTGGAGCAGGTCGCCGACGACCTTCGCGCAGCGGCTGATCGGCCTGTTCCTCGCCGGGCACCGACGGGCGGCGACCCTGCTTCGGCGGGGTCGAGCGGCTGCAGAGCGACCCGGCATGGCAGGACAACCTCGTGTTCAACGAGTACTTCCATGGCGACAACGGCGCCGGCCTCGGAGCGGCGCATCAGACCGGATGGACGGGCATCGTTGCCGACCTCATCCGCGGGCGCCCAGGCGACGGCGTCTACACGGTCGGCGATGCGGCCCGCCTCGTGCTCGATCGCGCCCGCTCACAACGCCCGACACGCAAGGGCTGAGCTCGGCCCGACGGAGAACACGGGGTCTCCCCTATGCCGGCCGAGCCCACCAAGTCGTCTAGA
This sequence comes from uncultured Acidimicrobiia bacterium, assembly GCA_963774125.1. Taxonomy (GTDB): domain Bacteria; phylum Actinomycetota; class Acidimicrobiia; order Acidimicrobiales; family Ilumatobacteraceae; genus JALZMG01. Next base: position 305,178 of record CAVZDR010000003.1, on the reverse strand, counting down.
GATCGTGAGGATTCGCACGCTCATCCCGGCGACGCTCGCCCTGGCCTGCTCCGTCGCCGCGATCATCGCCTGGCGACGAAGAAGACGCCGCCGGCTGCCCGCGGTGCGGCCGATGCAAGCCGTCGCGCCGTCTCCCATACGCGTGGTGGCGGCCACCGACGCCACAGCACACGCTCCCGGTGCCATCAGCACGAGCCCCTGGCCTACGAACGGCGCGGCTACTGGCCGGTCGGGCGAGGGAGGTTCGCGCTGCCGCCCTCGTGATGCCCAGCAGGCGTGGCCCGAAGTCTCGAGCCCACGTAGTGCAGATGGGCTCCCGCCCGAGACTCCGGGCCAACTGGTGTAGCGCCGTCGGCACGCGATCCGTTACAGCCGGCGTCGTCGCGGCCCGCAGCGTCCGCCCTGCACGGCCGTCGAACCCTGCGAGAGCGGACGCCCGGTCCGCATCCTGAACAGCGTCGACCCGCAGCCTCCCGTTACGGCCGTCATGGTTGCTCCCCAAGCTCTCTCGTCAGCCGACGTACTTCTGCCCGTCGTCGCACATGCTCTTGCGACACGAGCTGCAACGACGCGATGGTCACGCCAGCGACGAGGCCGCCGATCACATCGGACCACAAGTCACGCTGGGCGTTCTGTGTGTTGTAGGCCACGAGTGCCAACACGATCACGACAGACGTCGTGATCGCGACGAGCAAAGATCGCCGCCTGGAACGCTGGGCTTCCAGCCGTGCGTAGCGCAGCTCCGCCCTCAGGTGCTCATCGTCAGCCATGAACGCGCACAGTACGGGGACCAGCGTCGGGCTGGGGAGATTCGAACTCCCGACCTCTTGACCCCCAGTCAAGCGCGCTAACCAAGCTGCGCCACAGCCCGTGTGACGCCGGCTGATGCTAGCGGGGGTCGTCGAACCTGGGCCGGCTGCGTTTGGTCAGCGCTTTGGCGAACCGTTCCACCAGATCGCTGACGAAGCGCCGCGGACCGACGGGGCGCGCCACGAGGACAGAATGGCCCGATGTCCACCTTCGGGTTCTCCTCCACGACCGACGACGTCCTGGCCGGCGTCGACCTCACGGGCCGGCTCGCCGTCGTCACCGGCGCGTCCACCGGGCTCGGGGAGGAGACGACCGCGTGCCCTCGCCGACCACGGCGCCGAGGTCGTCATGGCGGTCCGCGACGTCGAGCGCGGAGAGACGGCGGCCGAGCGCGTCCGCGCAGCCGTCGACCACCCCGTCCAGCTCGAGGTGCGCGAGCTCGATCTCGCCTCACTCGACAGCGTGCGCGCCTTCGCCGACCGCTTCCTCGCCGAGCGCGACCGGCTCGACCTCCTCATCAACAACGCGGGCCTGATGGCCTGCCCGCACGGGACGACCAAGGACGGCTTCGAGCTGCAGTTCGGCACGAACCACCTCGGGCACTTCCTCCTCGGCACGTTGCTCACGCCGGCGCTCGTCGCCGGGGCTCCGTCCCGACTCGTGTCGCTGACGTCGCGGGGACACGCCGTGTCCGACGTCGACCTCGAGGACTGCGGGTTCGAGCGCACGCCCTACGACGCGTGGGTCGCCTACGGGCGATCGAAGACCGCCAACGCCCTGTTCGCCGTCGCCTTCGATCGCCGTCACGCCGGCCAGCGGCGTCCACGCCTACTCCGTGCACCCGGGCGGCATCCACACCGAGCTGGCGCGCCACCTCACGGACGAGACCCTCGGTGCGCTGCGCCGTCGCCTGGAGTCGAACGGCCGTCAGTTCCAGTGGAAGACGATCCCGCAGGGCGCGGCGACGTCGGTGTGGGCGGCGACAGCCGCCGAGCTCGACAGCTCCGGCGGCCACTACCTCGAGGACTGCGGTGTCGCCGAGATCACCGACGAGGCCGTGCTGGAAACGGGCGTGCGTGCGTATGCCCAGGACCCTCAGCCGCGCCGATGCGCTGTGGGAGCTGTCGGAGCGTCTGGTCGCTCGCTGAGCGGCGAAGGACGCGGCGGTTAGCCGAAGAACAGCTGGTAGAAGCGCCACACGAGATAGGCGACGGCGGCGACGATGAGCAGCTTGAAGTGCCACGGCGTGCCGGTGTGCGTGTCCTGCTCTTCGCCGGTGTCCTGGTCGGGCGGTTCGAGCGACCGGCCACACGTCGGACAGTTGCCTTCGGGCGTCATCGCCGACGGCGCCCAATAGCGCGAACAGTCCTCACACCACGGCATGGCCTCGAATCCCCGTCAGCCGGTTCGCCGCCGTACGCGCAACTTGAGGGGCGTCGAGCCGAAGCCAAATGCCTCGCGGATCGAACGCTCGAGGTAGCGCAGGTACGTCTGGGGCAGTTCGCGGTTGGCGAACAGGGTGAACGTAGGTGGGTCGCTGGCACCTTGCACGGCGTAGAGCACGCGGGCCCCTCCCCCGGCGGGATGTCGCTGCTGCGCCTCGGCGATGACGCGGTTGACGTCGCGAGTCGGCACGCGCCGGTGGTACTGCGTGATCGCCTCCTGGAGGACCGGACGCAGCCGGTGCACGCCCTTTCCGGTGAGCGCGGAGATCTTCAGCACCGGAGCGTCACCGATGAAGGCCAGCTTGCGAGACAGCTCACTGAGCACCCCCCGCTGGTCGTCGGGGTCCGTGATCAGCTCCCATTTGTTGAGCAGCACCACGATCGGGCATCCGGCCGCGTCGATGCGCTCGGCGAGCCGCTGGTCCTGACCTGTCACGCCCTCCCTCGCGTCGATCACCAGCAGCGCGATGTCGGCATCGTCGATCGCCCGCAGCGCCCGGACGAGGGAGTAGTACTCGGCCGCGTCGTCGATCCGCGACCGCCGCCGCATGCCGGCCGTGTCGACGTAGACGATCGGACCATCGGCCGTCTCGACAAGTGTGTCGATGGAATCGCGAGTCGTGCCCGGCAGGTCGTGGACGACCGAGCGGTCCGCTCCGACGAGGCGGTTGAACAGCGTGCTCTTGCCGACGTTGGGCCGACCGACGATCGCCACCCTCGGGGGACGCGGCTCGTCGGGTGTCCACGGCGCGATGTCGCCCCGCTGCGGCTCGCCGTCCGGTTCATCGTCCGCTTGCGGCGCCGGCAGCCGCTCGACGACGACGTCCAGCAGATCGCCCGCGCGCCGCCCGTGCAGGGCGCTGATCGGGTACGGCTCACCGAGCCCGAGGGCAAGGAACTCCCAGCGCTCATCCTCCCGGCGGTCGTTGTCGGATTTGTTGGCGACGACGATCACCTCGCGCCCGTCGCGGCGCAGCCAGCCGGCGATCGCCTCATCCTCGTCGGTCATCCCGACGGACGCGTCGACGACGAGCAGCACGACATCGGCGGCGCGCACGGCCGCCTCCACCTGCCGGCTCACCTTGACTTCGAGATCGCTGCCGGTCGGCGACCAGCCGCCCGTGTCGATCACCCGGAACGGCACGCCGAGCCACTCGGCCTCGAGCTCCTTGCGGTCGCGAGTGATGCCGGGCCGGTCCTCGACGATCGCCGCCTGCTCACCGAGGATGCGGTTGAACAGCGTGCTCTTGCCGACGTTTGGCCGGCCGACGATCACGACGACCGGCAACGGGGTGACCGCTGTGTCACTCATGAGCACAGCAGCGCCGCACGCAACGCGTGGCCGTCGGTCGCGATCACCTCGACAGGTCTCGGCAGGTCCTCGACGGAGCTGCCGTCGAGGAAGCGACCGTCGTCCGACAGGCAGACGTCCGGCAAGAGGTAGCGGTGGCCGGTCGGGCTCGTCGGCAAGCACGCGTGCCAGGTCGGTGCCCGTCATCAACCCGGTCACTCCCGTGTTGCCGCCGAAGAAGTCGTTACGGACCGGAACGATGCGGACGTCCGGGCGAGCCAGGCGATCAACCAGCGGCGCCACCACCTTGGCGCCCAGGTCGCCGGTCAGGATCGCCACCGGCGCCTGCCGGCTCGGTCGCAGCACGACGGGCGCCGTCGGGGCAGCCGATCGCAAGGCGGTGTAGGCGGCAGGATTGCGTGGCAGCGATGCCCCGTCGGCGGCGGCGAAGAAGCCGCGCTGCGGTCCGGTCACCTCGGCCGACCGGCCCTCGAACTCGAGCTCGAACGTGCGGGCCATGCCGATGCCGTCCTCGTGCATCGTGAAGCCCTCGTAGCGGTCGGCCGGGGGGAACGGGCGCTCGGCGAGCAGGTAGTACTCGTCAGCGGCGTGGACGAGGCGGCGGCCGAGCGCAGCCGCGTAGACCTCCTGCCAGTCCTCGACGGCGTCGACGACGGCGGCGGCCTCGGTCGTCGTGTGCGGTCGCATCGACTGCTCGGGGTTGAAGCGCGAGACACCGAGTGGGACCACCGCCAGCGCGGCGAGCTCCGGATACTCGTCGAGCACGCCGGCCAGCGTGTCGTCGAGCACGCGGCCGTCGTTGACTCCCGGACACACCACGACTTGGCCACGCACCTCGATGCCGTGATCGAGCAGCGCCCGCAACCAGCGCAGGCTGGTGGCGCCGCGCTCGTTGCGCAGCATGTGTGCCCGCAGGACTGGATCGGTGCTGTGGATGCTGACGTGCAGTGGGGACAGGTGCTCGGTCACGACACGCTCGAGGTCGGCCTCCGTGAAGCGGGTCAGCGTCGTGAAGTTCCCGTACAGGAAGCTGAGCCGGTAGTCGTCGTCCTTCAGGTACAGGCTGCGGCGCAGGCCTTTGGGGAGCTGGTAGATGAAGCAGAACTCACAGTGGTTGTCGCAGGTCCGAACGCGATCGAAGACGGCGCTCGAGACCTCGGCCCCGAGCGGCTGACCCGCCGTCTTGCGCACGTCCAGCTCGAGGTCGAGGCCGCTGCGCTGAACGTCGAGCGTCACGTCGGCCTCGTCGGTCCACAGCCTCCACTCGATCACGTCGCGCGGGACACGGCCGTTGATCCGCACGATGGCGTCGCCGGCGCGCAGACCGACGGAAGCCGCGGGCGAGTCCGGCGTGACGGACACGACGCGTGGTGCGAGGGTGCTGGCGGGCATGGCCGGTCCAGGCTACGGGCCACCTAGCGGGACGACAGGGGCTCCAGCGCCTTCGCCGGCCGCATAGATAGCGTGAGCCGCGATGGCGATCGAACGGGTGCTCCTTGCCGAGCCGAGGGGCTTCTGCGCCGGGGTCGAGATGGCGATCAAGGCCCTGGCCTGGATGGTGCGCAGCTTCGAACCGCCCGTCTACTGCTACCACGAGATCGTCCACAACAAGCTGATCGTGGAGCGCTTCGAGCGTGAGGGTGTCGTGTTCGTCGACGACATCGCCGACGTCCCGAAGGGACGGCCGATCATGCTGTCGGCACACGGGTCGGCCCCGGAGGTCGTCGCCGCCGCCAGGGAGCGCGGCAGCTACGTCGTCGACGCGGTGTGCCCGCTCGTCACCAAGGTGCACCACGAGGTCCGCGTTCGGGCGGGCAAGGGCTATCGCATCGTGTACGTCGGTCACGCCGGCCACGAGGAAGCGGTCGGGACGATGGCGGTGGCTCCGGACTCGATCAGCCGTGTAGAGAGCGTGGCCGACGTTGGTGCCTTGCCGGCCTTCGAGGAGCCCGTCGCCTTGCTGGCGCAGACGACGCTGTCCCACCGCGATTGGGCCGAGGTGGCGGTCGCCGTGCGGGATCGCTTTCCCGACGTGTGGACGCCCGGACGCAGCGATCTCTGCTTCGCCACGACGAACCGGCAATCGTCGTTGCTCGCTGTCGCTGATCGCTGCGACGCCATGATCGTCATCGGGTCGGCCAACTCCTCGAACACGATGGCGCTCGAACGCCTGGCCCGGGAGTCGAGGAGCGAGCGCGTCGCCCGCATCAACACCGCCGACGAGATCCCCGACGAGGTGCTCGCGCAGGCGCGGGTCGTCGGCGTCACTGCGGGCGCATCGGCACCCGACGAGGTCGTGGCAGAGGTGATCGCCCGACTCGATCCGCGCGACGGTGTGGAGCTCGTCAGCGTCACGGACGAGGACGAGTACTTCCCGCCGCCGCGCAACCTGCGCGAGCTGCAGTCGGCGCTCGGCGTCGCCGCGTCCAGCATGCTCGGCGGCTCACTCGACCGCCGCCCGCCGATGGACGACAGGGCGCTCAGCGCGAGCGACGTCCTCGCGGCCCTCGCCGGCGCCTGATCGGAGGCGCCTGATCGCCGCGCCTCAGTTGCGGGGCACCTGGCTCCACGGGACGTCGCGGTCGACGCGGACGTCGCCGGGCAGCCCGAGCACGCGCTCACCGAGGATGTTCCTCATCACCTCGGTCGTGCCGCCCTCGATCGAGTTGGCGCGAGAGCGGAGGAACGCCTTCTGCAGGCTGACCTCCGTGCCGCCGACGAGCTCGGGCCGGATCATGTCGTAGCTGCCGTACAGCATCCCGTCCGCCCCGAGCAGGTTGACGACCTCGTCGTACACGTCCTTGTTGAGCTCCGCCGACGCGGCCTTGCCGATCGACCCCTCCGGCCCCGGGTCGCCGCGCTTGCGCGCCGCGTTCGCCCGCAGGTTGGTCAGCCGCAGCACCTCGGCGCGAGACCACAGCTGCGTCACGTGGTCGCGCGCCGCAGCACTCTTGCGCTCGGGCGGGAGCTCCTCCCAGACCTTGATCAGCGCAGCGATCGCACCCGAGCCCTTCGGCGCCACCGCTCCGCCGATCGACACCCGCTCGTTCATCAGCGTCGTCAGCGAGACCCGCCAGCCGTCGCCGGGCTGACCGAGCCGGTTGGCGTCGGGGATCCGCGTGTCGGTGAAGAACACCTCGTTGAACTCGGCCTCGCCGGTGATCTGGCGAAGTGGCTTGACCTCCACGCCAGGGCCCTGCATGTCGACGACGAATGCCGTGAGCCCGGCGTGCTTGACCGTCTCCGGATCGGTGCGCACCACCAGCAGCCCCCACTTGGAGACGTGCGCCAGCGTCGTCCACACCTTCTGACCGTTGACGATCCACTCCTCGCCGTCCTTGATGCCGCGGGAGGACAGACCGGCGAAGTCCGACCCCGAGCCGGGCTCCGAGAAGAGCTGGCACCAGATCTCCTCGCCCGTGAACAGCGGGCGGAGGTACCGCCGCTTCTGCTCGTCGGTTCCCCACACCGCGACGGTCGGGCCGCACATGCCGTACCCGATGGGGTTGCGGTAGTACGCGTTCGGGCCGCCAGCAGCCGCGACACGCTCGTTGACGATCCGCTGCAGCTTGGCCGACGAGGCCAAGCCCGCCGTAGCCCTCGTCGAAGTGGACCCACGCGAGTCCCCGGTCGTACTGCTCGCCGAGGAACGTCCGCGGCTCGGTCGTCGCGCGGCGGGAACTGGGTCAGCAGGTCGTCGACCAGCGCCTCGACCCGTTGCTCATCCGTCGAAGCACGGTTCTCGGTCAACGTCATGGGGCCGACGGTACCGGCTCGTTGACCTCGTACGTCAGTTGAAGACGGCGACGCTGCGGGCCGCTTCGGCACGCTCTGCCGACAGCTCGGGCACCCTCCAGCGCAGGCCGGCGACGAGTGCGGCGCGGACCGGGTCACGGCGCCGCCGGTAGCTGGCCTCGCAGGTTGCTCAGGATGCGCACGACGATCGCCCTGGCCGGCACGGGTTCGAGATGGCGATCGTCCCACGCCAGCGTTCCTTGGGCCATCGACTCGAACAGCGCCCTCGCTCCCTCGGGATCCAACGTCGCGCCGGTGAACGGATCGACCAGCGCCGTCGGATCCGTGGCGTCACCGACCAGGAAGTGCATCGGCATCCCGATGCCGACCACCGCGCACGCCGGCGCGTCGCCCGACCTCGATCATCACCGTGGCGAGCAGGATCGGGAGCCCTCGTCGGCGGGTCAGGACGAGCTGGAGGAACGAGTTCTCGGGTTCGTCGTAGCGTTGGCTGTCGCCGGCGAACCCAACCTCGTCGAAGAGGTGGTGACGAAGGCCTTCGAACGATCGCTCGCTGCAGCCGGCGGCCAGCGTCGTCGAGCAGATCCAGCGCCTCTGCCTCGTCAACGCCGCTGCGCAGGACGTCCTCGATGGCCAGCGCAGCGAGGTCGAGCGGGACGAGCGCTGGATCGCCGTCGACAAGGCGCCCGAAGCGCTCCAGGGCTCCGGCCGGATCCACGGTGGGAACGTAGCGTCGGGTACCTTCCGCGGGCATGTACCCCGGTGCCTACGTGACAGCGCAGCCGGACAAGCCGGCGGTGACCATGGCTGCCACCGGAGCGGTGCAGACGTTCGCCGAGCTCGACGCTGCGGCCAACCGCCTCGCGCGAGCTGCTGCGTGCGGCCGGCGTCGAGCCCGGCGACCACGTGGCGTTCTGCATGGAGAACCATCCCCGATACCTCGAGGTCGCCTGGGGCTGCCACTACGCCGGCACCGATCTACACCGCGGCCTCGTCTCGCCTCACGAGCGGCGAGCTCGGCTACGTCCTGCGACGACTGCGAAGCCAAGGTGTTCATCACCTCGATGCACAAGGCGGATCAGGCCGTGCCGAGGTGCTCGCGACACGTCCCGGTGTCACCACCTGCGCTGATGCTCGACGGCACGATCGACGGCTACGCCTCGTACGAGGAGGCCGTCGGCGCGCCAGACGGCCGACTCCGCTGACGGACCGTGTCGCCGGGCACCGACATGCTCTACTCGTCCGGGACCACCGGACTGCCCAAGGGCGTCGCCCGAGCGTTCGCTGCCGGAGCCGCTGGAGACGACGGGCGGTCCGGTGCTCGGCGCTGCTGCAGCTGCTGTTCGGCGTACGGACGACGCAGTCGTGTACCTCTCCCCGGCGCCGCTGTACCACGCCGCGCCGCTGCGGTTCTGCGATGGCGGCGCACGGCGCTCGGCGGCACGGTCGTCGTGATGGAGCACTTCGACGCCGAGGAGTTCCTGCGCGCTGATCGAGACGCTACCGCGTGACGCACACGCAGGTCGTGCCGACGATGTTCGTGCGCATGCTCAAGCTGCCCGACGGAGGTGCGCGCGCGCTACGACGTGTCGTCGCTGCAGTGCGTCGATCCACGCCGCGGCGCCGTGCCCGGTCCCGGTGAAGCAGCAGATGATCGAGTGGTGGGGCCCGATCATCCACGAGTACTACGCCGGCACCGAGGGCAACGGCTTCGTGTACTGCAACAGCGAGCAGTGGCTGGCGCACCCGGGCACGGTCGGCATGCCGCTCGGCTGCACGATCCACATCTGCGACGACGACGGCGAGGAGCGTGCCGCAGGGCGAGACGCGGCACGATCTACTTCGAGGGCGGGCAGCGCGTTCGAGTACCACAACGACCCGGACAAGACGCCGGTCGTCGCGCCACCCGAAGGGCTGGAGCACGCTCGGCGACGTCGGCTACGTCGACGCCGACGGCTTCCTGTACCTCACCGACCGCAAGGCGTACATGATCATCTCGGGCGGCGTGAACATCTACCCGCAGGAGGCCGAGAACGTGCTCATCACGCATCCCGAAGGTGCTCGACGTCGCCGTGTTCGGCGTGCCCAACGACGAGTTCGGCGAAGAGGTCAAGGCCGTCGTCCAGCCCGTCGAGCTGCCGGCCGACGACGAGGAGGCCGACGCGCTCGCGGCGCGAGCTGATCGCGTTCTGCCGATCGCAGCTCGCCGACGTGAAGTGCCCTCGCTCGATCGACTTCCGCAGCGAGCTCCCCCGCCACCCGACCGGCAAGCTCTACAAGCGGCTGCTCAGCGACGAGTACTGGTCGGCGGCCGGTCGCAGCATCTGAGCCGTTCCGTCCTTCAGAACGTTGCGTTGTGAGGCGATCGTGACGGACAGAACGCCTCACTGCGTCACGTCGACCGGCGCCATCAACGCTCCGATCGCGGTGCCCAGTTCGGCGTCGGCGAAGCGCCAGAACGCCACGGACCGCGCGCCGACGCTCGGTCCGACGGGCGTGCTGGCGGCCTCGAACGAGAGGCGGGCGTAGCCGTCCTTGGCGACGACGTCGCCGTCGCTGCGCTCATCGGGCTCGGCCCACCGCCAGGTTCCGTCCTCGTAGTGGGCGGCCCGACCGGACACCTCGACCGGTGTCTGCGCGTGCAGTTGCCAGGTCCCGCCGCTGCGGGAGGCGTCGGCCCCGGTGAGCAGCAGCTCCTCCAGCTCTGTGGCCGAGAGGTCGAATTCGGTGCCGCTGACGACGAGGTCGAGCACCAAGAGCAGCGGCAGTCGGTCGAGGCCGCTGCCGATGATGCCGAGGCCCGCACCGAAGCGAGGGTTCAGCTCTGTGGGCCGGAAGCCATCGGTCGTGGCCACGCCGTCGAGCGTGAAGGCGCCGCGGTAGTCGAATTCACGCTGCAGCAGCGCGCCCACGCGACGCGCCGCATCGCGCATCTCCTCACGCACGGTCGGCGGTGGATCCCAGAACGTGGCGCAGCCGGAGTACCGCAGTTCATGGCCGCGGCGCAGCGTCACGAGCTCGACCGGCCGCAGCGCGACGACGCCGTCGGGGAGCACGATGCCGTGCACCGACGTGGCGATGCCCTCGAGGAACGGCATGACGCGCACGGTGTCGCACCAAGGTGAGAGGTCCACCGTCGCGCCCGCGGCCTCGTCGTCGTCGGTGACCCACCGCGTGCGGGCGGCGCCGCCGTGGTAGCCGTCACGGGCGTCGGCGGCCCAGACGGTGCCCTTGCCGTGATCGAACTCGCGCCAAGCCTCGAAGGCCTCGCCCACAGGTACGACGGTCGAGGACGCTCGCGTCACGCCGGCACGATCGAGCAAGGCGTCGACGATCGTCTTGTCCTCGAGCGCCACCCACTCGGGCCGGCGGTGGGCGACGAGCGGTCGGCCGACGAGCTCGGGGGTCTCCGTGAGGAACGTGCCGAACACGACCGCCGTTCGGTCGGGGTCGAACGCCTCGACCGCCTCGACGATCGCCGGCGGCGGCGCGGCGAGGATGTCGAGGACGGCATGCAGGCGGACCATTGCGTCGGTGTCGTCTCCGGGCACGTCGACGACCGCGATGGTCGCCTGGGGCTGCGGCCCGGCGCCCAGGCTCTCGGTGGCCACGACCAGGACGTCGGACGCGCCGAGGTCACGCAGCGCGGCGACGTGCGACGTCCACGCCGCGGCCGGTCCGCCCACGACGATCACCCGCCGACCGCTGACCAATGCACCGAGCGGTCGACGCCACCAATCCATCTGCGAAGGCTAGGTAGCGGCGGCGCTCGCGATTCTTTGGGGATTTCACCGTCAAAAACGGTGTTGACCGGGATTCAAAACGAGTTATGACGCGGCGTGGAGGCGATCGAGGAGGTGGGCGAGGCGGATCGAGTCGGTCGGGGACCAGGCGGGTTCGAGGTCGCCGGAGGCCTCGGCGACGAAGTTGGTGACCATCCGCTCGTAGGCGTTGGCGCCGGAGTGCGGGAAGTTGTCCCGGGTGCCGTCGGGCCGCTGGATGGTCAGCACGCCCGGACGCTCTGGACCCGGAACATGGTGGTCGATCTCGATCACGCCGTTCGTGCCGACAAGGACCTGGCGGCGGTGCATCGGTGCCTCGAACGAGACGGCGAACGACGCTCCGGTCCCGACCCCGAGCTCGACCCACCCGCTCATCGACACGTCGATTCCGGCGGCGTTGCGGACGGCCGTCGCCACTGCGGTTCCAACGTCCTGTCGGGACAGCGTGAGCGCCGGACCGAGGCAGTAGATGCCGGCGTCGAAGAGGGCACCTCCGCCCAGCGCGCTGAACCGGTGGTCGTCCGGCCGGTCGAGGACGAACGTGAACGCCGCGTCGTGCGACACGAGGTGACCGATCTCCCCACCCGCGACCAACTCGCGGAGACGCTGCGCCCGTGGGTGGTGCGGCCACATGAACGCCTCGGACAGCCAGCGACCGGACGATTCGGCGATCGCGAAGAGGCGCTCGGTGTCAGGCCCGGACAGCGTCAACGGCTTCTCGCACAGGACGTGCTTGCCGCACTCGAGCGCCCGCCTGACCCAATCGACGTGGAGCGCGCTCGGCAGGGGGACGTAGACCGCATCGACCGACGGGTCGTTCAACACCTCGAGGTACGGCGACGTGTCGTCGCGATCGGCACCGCGCCGTGACGCCTCGACGACGATGCGTTGCCCGGAGAGTCCGAACGCCGGCCGCAAGCGCAGGCGATGGACGCGCGACGTGGGGCCGATCACCCCCCAACGCACGGCGCGCCTCCTAACGTCCTGTCACGGGGAGAGGATGACCATCCGCAGCTCGGTCATCTCCCGCGCTGCGTAGTGCGGGCCTTCACGCGTGTTGCCGCTGTCGCGCAGGCCGCCGTAGGGCTGCTGGTCGGCCCGCCACGTGGGCACCTCGTTGACGAGGACACCCCCGAAGTCGAGCGTCTGGACCGCCTTGATGGCGTTGCCGACGTTGTTCGTGTAGATCGCCGCGTGCAGGCCGTAGCGCGTGTCGTTGGCCAGTCGCAGCGCTTCGTCGAGGTCGCCGTACGCGGCGCATGCGACGACGGGTCCGAAGACCTCCTCGGACCACACCTTCATGTCGGGCGTGACGCCATCGATGATCGTCGGCGCCAGCACACCCGCGTCGTCGACCTCCCCGCCGAGCACGAGCGTCGCGCCGGCGGCAACGGCCTCGTCGATCCATTCCTTGACCCGGTCCCGATCCTTCGTGGAGATCAGCGCCGACACGTCCGTGCCTTCGTCGAGCGGATCACCGACGGCCAACGACGACACCTCCTTGACGAGGCGATCGAGGAACTCGTCGTGGATGGCGTCCTCGGCCAGGATCCGTTGCGTCGAGATGCAGCTCTGGCCGGCATGGGAGAAGCCCGCCATCTTGATCTTCGCGGCCGCCGACGGCCAGTCGCTGTCGGCCTCGATGATCACGGGCGCGTTGTTCCCGAGCTCGAGGCCGACCTTCTTGCGGGCGGCGCGACCCCGGATCCCCCACCCGACCTCCGGCGAACCGGTGAACGTGATCATCGCGATGTCCGGGTGGTCGACGATGGCGTTGCCGACGGTCGATCCGCTGCCGGTGACGACGTGCAACCACTCGGCCGGGAGCCCGCAATCATCGATCAGCAGATCGGCCAGCGCGATCGCGCTGAACGGCGTCTGCCCCGCCGGCTTGAGGACGACCGGGCATCCGGCGGCGATCGCCGGTGCGACCTTGTGCACGACGAGGTTGAGCGGGAAGTTGAACGGGCTGATCGCACCGACGACGCCGATCGGCACGCGCAATGTGAAACCGACCTTGCCGACGCCGCTCGGGATCGCATCGAGCGGAACGACGTCACCGGCCATCGTGCGGGCCTCGGCGGCGGAGAACTGGAAGGTCCCGACGGCACGCTCGGCTTCGACGCGCGCCGTCTTCATCGGCTTGGCGGATTCGTCGGCGATGAGCTTGGCGAAGTCCTCGCGTCGCTCGGCCAGGAGGCGCGCCGCGTTGTCGAGCACCTCGGCGCGCTGCCACGTCGGCAGCGGGCCGCCGGCGAGCGCGGCCTTCGCCGAGCGCACCGCCCGGTCCACTTCGTCGGGACCGCAGACGGGGACGCGACCGATCTCATGACCGTCGTAGGGCGACGTCACGGCGCTCGATTCGGAGCCGGTGAAGCGCTCGCCGGCGATCGGCAGGGAACGGACCGTCATGGGTCGACCATACTGCCGGTCATGGGGGAGCCGACGCAGCCGCGCCATCCATTCCTCGAGTGGCCCGGGCCGATCGCGTTCGCCCATCGCGGCGGCGGCAGCGAGGCCCCTGAGAACACCTTGCCGGCGTTCCAGCGCGCCGTCGATCTCGGATACACGTTCCTCGAGACCGACGTGCGGATCACGGCCGATGGCGTCGCCATCGCCTTCCACGACGAGAACCTCCAACGGACGTGCGGACGCCCGGAGCGGATCTCCGAGTTGCCGTGGCGAGAGTTGCAGACGATGCGCGTGAACGGCACCGAGCCGATCGCGCTGCTGGAGGACGTGTTCGGCACGTGGCCGGACGCCCGCATCAACGTCGACTGCAAGGACGACCGGTCGCTCGAGCCGTTGGCCGCGATGGTCGAGCGGTTCGATGCCCTCGACCGCACGCTCGTCGCCGCCTTCGACGATCGCCGCGTCCGTTGGCTGCGTCGGCGCCTCGGCTCACGGGCCTGCACCGTGGCGGGGATCGCGGAGGTCGGCCGCGCTACGCATCACCGGTTGGACGCCCGCCGGGGCGAATGCCACGCAGATCCCAATTCGCCGCTACGGCATCCCCCTCGCCACGCCGGGGTTCGTCCGCCGAGCCCACGCCCGGCGGTTGGCCGTACACGTGTGGACGATCGACGACGCGCCGGAGATGGAACGCCTTCTCGACCTCGGCGCCGACGGGATCATGACGGACCGCCCGAGCGTGCTGAAAGGCGTTCTGCAGCAGCGCGGCGCGTGGTTCTAGAGCGGTAGGCGATCCGGCGGTTCGGTCGTCGAGGCCAGGAGGCGGCGGGCCCGCCGGCCGAGATCCCCGAGGTCGACGCGCCCGGCGTCCGCGGCGTTGACGAGTCGCTGGGCGAGGTCGAGGGCGTCGTCGACGAGCGGCGTGACGGCCGCCGCCTCCTCCCCCATCTCCTGGAGGATGGTGCGTTCTGTCCGCGAGGCGACGATCGGGTCGGGGATGCCTTCGACCCACACGCGGGTCCGCCGACCATCTCCGCGCTCGTCACCGCGCAGCGGCTCGAGGGCGAAGATCCGGTCCGAGCGGGCGAACTTGCCGAAGCCGAGGGACACCATGCGCGGTTCGGCCATGTCCCGATCATCCCAGATCAGGCCCGGGCTGACGGCCGCCTGCATCGAGCCCTTGCGGACGGCTGCCCGCTGCGGTGAGGATGCTCGGGTGGCGATGGACCTGGTGATCGAAGTGGACAACAAGCCGGGCGCGCTGGCGCAGGTCGCACGGGCGATCAGCGACGCCGGCGTGAACATCGCTGCGGCGACGTGCACCGGCGCCGCGGAGCGAGCCGAACTGCACATCCTCGTTCCCCACGCCGATGCGGCGAAGCATGCGCTCTCGACCGCCCAGCTGGCCGTCACCCGCGAGCGGAGGTGGTGGTGGTCGAGGTCGACGATCGGCCAGGAGTCCTCGCCGATCTCGCTCGCGACGTTGCCGACGCCGGGATCGACCTCGAGCTCGTCTACGTCGCCACGCGCAACCGAGTCGTCTTCGGAGCGGCCGATCTCGCCGCGCTCAAGAACGCGCTGAATATCACGACCTGAGTTTCGGGCTCGGCTCGCAATCAAGTTGCTCGCCTCACCTACCGAGCTCGCCGCCTCCGCTCCGCTTCGGCGTCTCACCCACCTTCGTTGTCTCGGGTCGTGACGGATTTCCGCCGTTCGTCAGCGCGGCGACGGAGCCGGCGGCGAGCACGACCGCGCCGACGATCGTCACGGTCGTTCCGACTTCCACGCGGACGAGCGCCGAGCCCCGGAACGCCACGACCGCCGCCATGGTGCCGGCGTAGCCGGCGGCGACGAGCCCCGTCGCACCACCGAGCCGAGGCCATCCCCACCACGTCGCCACGACGGCGAACACGACGAGCACCGTGACGACGGGCCACCACCGCAGCGCCGTCGCCGCTGCGCCGTCCGATGCGAAGCCCAGGCGCTCGACGAGCTCCAACACGTCGTAGCTGTTCCGGCGCCGCCCGCCGGTACGCACCCACGGCAGCAGCGTGCCGATGACGACGACCGCTGCCCCGACCGCCATGACCACCACCGTCAGAGCTCGGCGCTTGATGACCCAAAGCTAGAGACCTCGTGGCAACGAAGGTGGGTGAGGCGCCGGAGTGCAGCGGCGGCGGCGAGCTCGGGAGGCGAGGTGAGCAACTTGCTTGCGAGCCGAGCCCGAGGCATATGGTCGGAACGATGACGGTCAACTCCCCGACCGGAGCTGTGCGTGCCCTGCGCGCCGTGGCCGCGACCGCCGATCAGCTGGCGACACAAGCGGCGATGGCCGCATTCGCGTGGGGTGGCAACGCCGTGGACGCTGCTATCGCCGCCAATGCCGCGATCGCCGTCACCGCGCCCCATTTGTGCGGGATGGGTGGCGACCTCCTGGCCGTGGTCCGGACTCCGGGCGGCGAGATCGTTGCGCTCAATGCCAGCGGCCGCGCAGGTTCGGGTGCCGACGCCGCCGCCCTCCGCCAGGACGGGCACCATGACATGCCGTTCCGCCACGACATCCGCTCGGTGACCGTCCCCGGCTGCGTCGACGGATGGATGGCACTGCACGAGCGGTTCGGGCACCTCGACCTGGCGGCCGTGCTCGGCCCGGCCACCAGGCTCGCTGCTGGCGGATTCCCTGCCAGTCCCCTGCTCGTCGGCTCACTCGAGCTCGTCGATGACGCCGCACACGACAACCTGGCGGTGCTCGCCGAACAGGCCCGCCGACCTGGCGCGCCGGTACGTCGCGCCGGCGTCGCGTTGGCACTCCAAGCGATCGTCAAGGGTGGGCGCTCGGCGTTCTACCTCGGCGCCTTCGGCGAGGGCCTGATCGACCTGGGGCAGGGTCTGTTCACCGAGGACGACCTCGCACGCGTGCAGGCCGACTGGGTCGAGCCGCTGCTCACGGATGCCTTCGGCGTGCAGCTCGCGACGATCGGACCCAACTCGCAGGCCTACCTGGCGCTCGGTGCGGCCCGCTTGGCGGACGAGCTCGGCATGCCCGACGACCCCGCCGATCCAGCCTGGCCCCACCTGCTCATCGAGGTCTCCACCGCGGCGGCGATGGACCGACCGGCCGTGCTCCACGACGAGGCCGACGGCGCCGCGCTCGTCGACCAGATCGCCACGACGAGCCGCGCTCGTCGACCGTCAGCGAGCGAGCCGACGTCAGGCCGCCACGGTCCCGGGTGACACCACCTACCTCTGCACCGCCGACGATTCGGGTATGGCCGTCAGCCTCATCCAGTCCAACGCATCGGGTTTCGGATCGTGGCTGGTCGAACCGACGACCGGGATCAACCTCCACAACCGCGGCCTCGGATTCAGCGCGCAGGCCGGTCATCCGGCCGAGTTCCGGCCGGGTCGGCGGCCGCCACACACGCTGTGCCCGGTCATGGCAACGCGCGGCGGCGAGCTCGTCGCCGTCTTCGGCACGATGGGTGGCGATGCGCAACCGCAGATCCTCCTCCAGCTGATGGCCCGACTGTTCGCTGGACGGGAGGGCCCGGCGTCGGCGGTCGGTGCCGGACGCTGGGTGCTCCGCGGTCCGACGACGGGTTTCGACACGTGGACGAGTGGGCAACCACCGGCGGTGGTCATCGAGGGCCACGCTCCGGCGGCATGGCGCGACGGGTTACTCGCGTTGGGACACGATGTGAGCGTCGCGCCGCCGTTCGACTCCGGCTTCGGCCACGCCAACGTGATCACGGTCGACGAGCGCGGAGTGTTCGCTGCGGCCGCCGACCCGCGGGCTCGCGTCTCGAGCGCAGCGGGGACCTGACTTGAAGCCGACACAGCGTGCGAGCGAGCCGAGCGCCAGCGAGCGAGCGGCAACCGACGGCCTGCGTGGCCGGGGAACGCAGTGAGGTCCTGACCTCATGCCAGAGGGGCACACGCTGCACCGCCTCGCCCGGTCACAGCGCCGCCAGTTCGTCGGGCTGCCGATCGCCGTGTCGAGCCCGCAGGGCCGGTTCGACGCCGCGCTGGTCGACGGGCGGGTGCTCGACAGCGTCACCGCCCACGGCAAGCACCTCTTCAGCTCGTTCGGCGACCGCATCGTGCACGTCCACCTCGGCCTGTTCGGCAAGTACGCGGCGGGCTCCGGCGATCCGCCGGAGCCGAAGGGCGCCGTCCGCATGCGGTGGGTCGCCGAGTCCGGATGGGCCGATCTACGCGGCCCGACGGCGTGCGAGGTGCTCAGCCCGTCGGAGGTCGATGCGATCATCGCCCGGCTGGGGCCCGACCCCCTGCGGGCCGGCAGCGATGGCGGTCGCGCCTTCGAGCGGATCAGTCGCAGCCGTGCCCCGCTCGCCGGGCTGCTGATGGACCAGCGCGTCGTCGCGGGTGTCGGCAACGTCTATCGATCCGAAGTGCTGTTCCGTCACCGGCTCGATCCGTACCTGCCCGGCAGGGCCCTCGATGCGGCGGCGTGGGAGCGCATCTGGTCCGACGTCGTGACGCTGATGCGCGCCGGACTCCGCAGCGGGCGCATCATCACCACCGATCCGGTCGACCGGACGCGACGCACCGGCCCAGTGCGGGGTGAGGACGCCCACTACGTCTATCGCCGCACCGGGATGCCGTGCCGGATCGACGGCACGCCGATCACCATGCAGGTCCTGGCCGCCCGCAAGCTGTATTGGTGCCCGACGTGTCAAACGAAGTGACCAGCGCGCGCGGCTTCGACCGCCTCGTCAACTTCAGTGACGCCGTCGTCGCCATTGCCATCTCCCTGTTGATCCTCCCGGTCGTCGATGCCGTCACGAACACCAGCGACGAGACGGGGGTCGACTTCTTCGCCGAGAACGGCAGCCGTCTCGTCGCCTTCGTCGTGAGCTTCGTCGTCATCGCCAAGTTCTGGCTCATCCACCACAGCCTCTTCGAGAAGGTGGTCAGCTACACCCAGCCGATCCTCGTCGCCAACTTCGTCTGGCTGATCAGCATCGTGTTCATCCCGTTGCCGACGGAGATGCTCGGCGAGCACGGTGTCACCGACGCGTTCGTGCGGTTCGTGTACTGCGGTTCACTGTTCGTGAGCAGCGCCTCGATCGTGTTCGTGGACTGGCTCATCCGGCGCAGCCCCGAGACGTGGAGGGACCCGTCCGGGCTAGGGCCCGGGTTCGCGGGCGGGCTGATGACGGGCGTGATGTTCCTCGTGGCCACCGCCATCGCCGTGACGGTGCCGGCGATCGGACTGTGGGCCTTGGTGCTCGTGTGGCTCGGCGATCCGCTCGGGCAGCGCCTGGAGCGAGGGCGCCAACGTGCCTGACCTCCTCCTGCAGGGCGCCACGCTGCTCGACGGAACCGTCGCCGACGTTCGTGTGCGTGACGGTTGCATCGACGCCATCGGCCAGCTCGCCGCCACGCCTGGGGACGAGACCCGCGACCTGTGCGGGTACCTGCTCTCACCCGCGCCGGTCGAGCCGCACGCCCACCTCGACAAGGCGTTCCTCGCCGAGCGCGTGACGAATCGCACCGGTGATCTGCTGGGTGCGGTGGAAGCGATGATCGCTGCCCGCGGCGAGGTTGGCGTCGAAGACACGATCGAGCGCGCCGAGCGGGCGGCCCGTCTGCTCGCCGCCAACGGCTTCGCCGCTGTCCGCAGCCACGCCGACACGACCATGGACCATGGGCTGCGCAGCATCGAGGCGCTCGCCGAAGTGCGCCGCCGCGTGGCCGACGTGATCGACGTCCAGGTGGTCGCGCTGTGCGGATGGCCGATCGCCGGAGCCGAGGGTGAGGGCCAACGTGCGTTGCTCGTCGACGCACTCTCCGCCGGCGCCGAGCTCGTCGGCGGAGCACCACACTTCGACCCGGGCGGCTCGCGGGCCGCCACGGAGGCGTTGCTGCAGATCGCTACCGACCACGGCGTCGGCGTCGATCTGCACACCGACGAGACGCTCGACCTGCAGTTCGACGGGCTCTCGGAACTGGCGGAGCTGATCACGACGTCGCGCTTCGCGTACCCGGTGACCGCCAGTCACTGCGTCAGCCTTGGCATGCGCCCACCCGACCGCCAGCGCGAAGTCGCTGAGCTCGTGGCTGCCGCCGGCATCTCCGTGGTCGCCCTGCCGGCGACGAACCTGTACCTCCAAGGCCGCCAGCATCAGGAGGCCATGCCCCGAGGAGTGACTGCGGTCCACGCGTTGCGGGCGGCCGGCGCCGTGGTCGCTGCTGGTGCCGACAACCTCCAGGACCCGTTCAACCCGGTTGGGCGCGGGTGCCCGTTCGAGACTGCCGCACTCATGATCCTGACGACGCACCTCCTGCCGGAGGAAGCCTGGGAGACCGTCAGCACCGGCGCCCGGCGTGCCATCGGGGTGGCATCCGCCGACCTCGCGGTCGGCGCGCCAGCGGATCTGCTAGCTGTCCGAGCCTCGACGATCCGCGAAGCCATCGCCTTCGCGCCCGCCGATCGCTTGGTCATCCGTCACGGCCGCGTGACCTGATGCGGCCGGCGAAGGCGCTGGAGCGCCCGCCGTGCCGAACCGGGCGTTCACCTCGGAACGACGCGCTCCGGTCATCGAGCTAGTGCGAGGAGGGTCTGCAACAACACGTCGGCGCCAGCCGCGACGTCGTCGGGCTCCGTGTGCTCAGCGATGTTGTGCGACAGGCCGTTCACGCTCGGCGTGAAGATCATCGCCGATGGGCAGATCCTCGCCAGCATCTGGGCGTCGTGGCCGGCGCCGCTCGGCATGCGGCGCGTGGTGTAGCCGAGACGCTGCGCCGTCGCCTCGACGAGGTCCACGGTCGCCGGATCGAAGTCAACCGGTTCGAAGCGGGCCAGTGATCGGGTGCTCACCGTGACGTTCTCGGCGGCGGCCAGTCGGTCGACCTCGGCGCGCAACGCATCCTCCGCCTGCCGCAGCACCTCGTCGTCGGTGTTCCGGAGGTCGACGGTCAGTGTGGCGCCGCTCGGAACGACGTTGACGAGATCAGGCCTGACCTCGAAACGGCCGACGGTGGCGACCTGGGCGCCCCCGATCTCGAGCGCCAGGTGCCGGGCGAACGTCGCGATCTCGGCCGCCACGTAACCGGCGTCCCGCCGCAGCGGCATCGGTGTGGTGCCGGCGTGAGCAGAACGACCGGCGATTGTCAGCTCGGTCCACGAGATGCCCTGCACACCCTCGACAACTCCGATCGTGATGTCCTCCGCCTCGAGGATCGGCCCCTGCTCGATGTGCAGCTCGACGTAGGCGTGCGGTGCGCCCGCCGTCGGGCACGGGACCGGTCCGGCATAGCCGATCCGGGCCAACTCGTCACCGAGCCGTGAGCCGTCATCGACCGCGACGGCGTCGAGGGCCTCTTCGAGCGCCATGCCACCGGCGAACACGAGGCTGCCGAGCATGTCTGGCGGGAACCGGGAGCCCTCCTCGTCGGTGAAGAACGCAACGGCGATCGGGTGGGTCGTCGCGACGCCGTGCTGCTCGAGGGTCTCGACGACTTCGAGGCCGGCCAGAACGCCGAGGTTGCCGTCGAAGCGGCCGCCGGTGGCGACGGTGTCGATGTGCGAGCCGGTCATCACCGGAGCAGCCGTCGGGTCGGTCCCGGGACGGACGGCGACGACGTTGCCGATGGCGTCGATCGAGACGGCGAGGCCGAGATCGTGCATCCAGCCGACCACCAGGTCGCGGCCCTCGCGGTCGGCGTCGGTGAGGGCGAGGCGAGCACAGCCTTGCTCGCCGTTCGGCCCTTTGATGGCGCCGATCTCGCCGAGCTCGACGAGGCGGTTCCACAGGCGCGCACCGTCGACCCGCAGCTGATCCCATCGACTTCCCATGCTCGATCCCCTCTCACCGCGCTCTCACCCAGGTACTGACACCCCGCCTGTATCGTCGTAGCAGAACCACGATGCTCAACGGATCGCTCACAGTCGGCCGCCTGGCCGGTGCGACGCTGCGGATCCATTGGAGCGCGGTCGTGATCGGCGTCATCCTCGGCCTCGGTCTCGCGCAGGCCGGTGGTCTCGGCGTGGTCGCCGTGATCGTCGGCGTGATCTGCTTCTTCGCTTCGATCCTCGCCCACGAGCTGTCGCATGCCGTGGTCGCCCGGCACTACGGCGTCGGCACCACGTCGATCGACCTGTGGGCGCTCGGCGGCGTAGCCCGCCTCGATCGCGAGCCCAGCTCGCCACGGGCCGACGGCTGGATCGCCGCTGCCGGGCCGCTGTGCAGCCTCGTCATCGGCCTCGCCACGTACGGCACGGCCGTGTTGCTGCACCGCATCGATGCACCTCAGGACCTCGTCGCGGTGCTCGGTTGGCTCGGCATCATCAACGGCGTGCTGGCGATCTTCAACATGCTCCCGGGTGCGCCCCTCGACGGTGGACGGGTCGTGCGGGCCTTCCGGTGGGCCCGTCACGGCAACCGCTACCGCGCCATGCGCGAGGCGGCCCAGGCCGGCCGGATCATCGGCTGGGGGCTCGCCGCGCTCGGCCTGTCGCTGACGCTGAACGGGCGGTCCGGGATATGGATCGCCATCACCGGGTTCTTCATCGCCGTCAACGCGCGTGCCGAGATCACGATGGCCGGCGTGAGCGAGCGCCTGGCCGGCATCAAGGTCAAGGACGTCACCTGGTTCGGCGTCGCCGAGACCGGCACCGACATGGATGCCGACTCGATGATCTGGCAGCGTGCACGGCTCGGCGGAGCCGGCGCAGTCGCCGTGCGTGGCGAGGACGGCGAGCTCGGCGGGCTGGTGCTCGAGGACCACCTCTGGGCGGTGCCGGCGGAGCAGCGCCCGTGGACGATGCTGACGACGTTGATGACCCCGTTCAACCGACTGGCCCAAGCCGACCCCGATGACGAGCTGGCGTCCGTGCTGCCCAAGCTCAACCCGCTGAACCCAGTCGTCACCGTGTGGCGAGGTGGGCAACTCCTCGGAGTCGTGCCCCCGAAGGCGCTACGCGCCAAGCTCCAACTCGAACCCGCCGCCACCCCGGGCTGACCGCGGTTCACCCGTCGCGGCTCCCGGCGATCTGGGTGGTCTCCGTCTCACCGCCCCATCTGGGTGGCCGTGGTCTCGAATTCGAGACCCTCGCCACCCAGATGCCGAACAACCGCCGGCTCCACGCGCGTCGCCGGGCGCATCGTCACGCGTCGCGGACGGCCCAGGCCCGCTTGGCGACGGGGTCCTTGTCGCTCCACGGGAAGTTGATCCAGAGCCCGGTGCGCTTCCACACGTAGTCGCAGCGGACCACGGAGTGCGGCTTCTCGTACAGGACCGCCGTGCGCACCTCGGCGACCTTGCCCTCGCAGAACTGCTGCACGCTGCGCAGCGTGTGGCCGGTGTCGGCGACGTCGTCGGCGATGAGGATGTGGGCGTCGTGGAGGTCGACGAAGTCAGGGGCCGGCGGCAGGATCCGAGGCACCTCGAGGCGCTCGTCGACTCCCGTGTAGAACTCGACGTTCATCGTGTAGACGTTCTTGACGGACAGCGCGTATCCGAGAGCTCCACCGATGAGCAGACCGCCGCGGGCGATGGCCAGGATCATCTCGGGTTCGTAGCCGTCATCGGCAACCATCTGGGCGACGTCACGCGACGCCACACCGAAGTCGTCCCAGGCCATGATCTCGCGCTCTTCGGGCACGCCTCGGAACTTATCCGCCATTGTTCGAGGCGCGGTTGCCGGGCCGGCTCGCGAGATACTTGCGCCGTGTTCGCCCGCACTCCCCAAGTTCACGTTCGTCACAGGGGCCGCCACACCCACCATGTGGGCACACTCGCGCTCACTGCTGTCCTCGTGACCGGCGTCGTGGCATGTGGGTCGGACGACGACAACGACTCCGCAACGGCGACGACGACCGCCGGCGGTGAACCCACTTCAGCTGCCCCGGACACGACGAGTGCTCCGACGACCGCCGCGCCGACGACCGCCGCTCCGACGAGCGACACTCCGACGACGTCCGGCGAGCCCGTCGAATCCACCTGTGTCGCCGACGTCGACGGCGCCATCGCCGGAGGGACGTCCGAGCCCTCGCTACAGCCCCTCCCGGCGGATCTCGTGGCCTCGCTCGATGCTGCCGTCCAGGCCTCGTTCCCGCAAGCCTCTACGCCGGGCGCCATCGTGGGTGTGCAGACGCCGGAGGGAACGTGGACGGCGGCCTATGGGTTGGCTGACCCCGATGCCGGCATTCCGATGGAGGTCGGGATGCACACTCGCATCGGTTCGGTGACGAAGACCTTCGTGAACACCCTGCTCCTGCAGCTCGAGGAGGAGGGCGCCCTCTCACTCGACGACACGATCGACGAGTACGTCGACGGCGTTCCCAACGGTGACCGCATCACGCTCCGGATGCTTGCCGACATGACGTCCGGCGTTCAGAGCTACACGCTCACCCAGGAGTTCGTCGAGATCCTCTTCACCAAGCCGGAGACCATCTGGACACCGCAGGAGGTGCTGCAGATCGGCCTTGATGCATCGCCGCTCTTCGAACCAGGCGCCGAGTTCTACTACTCGAACAGCAACACGATCCTGATCGGGATGGTGATCGAACAGCTCACCGGGCAGCCCGTCCAGGACGTCCTCCAGGAACGCATCTTCGACCCGCTCGGCCTTGACGGCACCTCGTGGCCGGGTACGTCCACGGACATCCCCGAGCCGTACGCGCAGGGCTTCACGCTGCAAGGGCTGGCGACTCCGGACAACCCGAGCAACACCACGCACTGGAACGTCGAGTGGGCGTGGACTGCCGGCGAAATGATCTCGACGATGGACGACCTGCTGCTGTGGGGCCGATCCCTCGCCACCGGACGCGGCATCCTCGATGACGAAGCCCAAGCGGCGCGCTTGACATCATTTCCCGGCGAGTCCGGATACGGCCTCGCGCTCGGCTGCGTGGACGAGTGGGTCGGCCACACCGGTGAACTCCCGGGCTACAACACGAGCCTCTTCCACCACATGCCGACCGACACGACGGTGATCGTCCAGGTCAACAGCGACATCGCCTCCGGTGACTGCCCTGAGGCCTTGCCGACGCTGCCCGACAACAACTCGGATCTCGTGTGCACGTCACCAGCCACACGCATCTTCGTCGCTCTCTCCGAAGCCCTCGGCTACCCCTTCCCGCCCGAGATCGAGGCCTGGCTGCACGGAGCAACCGGCTAGCCGAGCTCGACCTCTAGAGCGCGACGTCGGACGGCCGGATCGGCACTCGTGCCAGGAACGGGCGGTCCGTCCGGCCCTGCTCGTCGTCGAACTGGGCCAGGGCGTCGCGCACGGCGGCGACGATCGCCGGCGTCACCGAGATGCACGGTGGTTCGCCCGCACCCTTGGCCCCGAGCGGTGCCTGCGGGTCGGGCTCCTCGACCAACGCCGCCACCACGTCGGGCATGTCGAGGAACGTCGGCAACAGGTAGTCGGTGAAGCTGGCGTTGCGCACGACGCCATCGATCTGGACGATCTCCTCCATCACGGCGAGTCCGAGACCCTGGGAGATGCCGCCCTCGATCTGGCCGAGCACCGCCAGCGGGTTGAGCGCCCGGCCGACGTCCTGGGCCGTCGCGATCTGGATCACCTTCAGCAACCCCAGGTCGGGGTCGACGTCGACGACGGCTCGATGGGCGACGAAGGCGAACGCCGTGTGGCAGTTGCCCTGGCCGTCGGCGTCCAGCTCCTCGGTCGGGCGGTGGTGGAACTCGACCGTCTCCTCGAACCGCACGCCGGTGGTGACGTCGTCGACGGGCACGCGCAGATCGCCGAGCGAGTCGACGACCTCCCGCCCGTCGATGACGAGGCGCAGGGGGTCGAGCCCGTGCATCGCGCCGACGTGCTCGAACAACCGCTCCCGTACGGCGCGGCACGCACCGTCGACGGCGCCGCCGCTCATCCACGTCTGGCGGGACGCCGACGTCGAGCCCGATGAGCCGATCGACGTGTCGATGGGCTCGAGGACGACGGTCTCGACGCCGAGCACCGTGCGGGCGATCTGCTGGGCGATCGTGATGAATCCCTGGCCGACCTCCGCCGTCGCGAACTTCAGTGTTGCCACGCCATCGGCGAGGCGGCACCGGGCGGTCGAGTAGTCGTCGAAGCCTTCCGAGTACATGAGGTTCTTGATCGCCACTCCCCAGCCGACGCCGCGGCGGACGTGCCCGGCGTCGGCCGTCAGCCCGGCCCCGCCCGGCAGGCGCATCGCGTCCTGGGCGCCCGAATCGACCTGTCCGATCCCCACCTCCGGCATCGGCAACGCGGCCGTCTCACGGATGCAGCGAGCGACGGGCGCGACGCTCTCCATGACCTGCCCGGTGATCAACCGGTCACCGGTCTCCATGGCGTTGCGCAAACGGATCTCGACCGGGTCCAGGCCGCACGCCGCGGCGAGCAGGTCCATCTGGCCCTCGTGGGCGAAGCACGCCTGGACGACTCCGAACCCGCGCATCGCCCCACACGGCAGGTGGTTGGTGCGCACGGCGTACCCCTCGACGACGGCGTTGGGACACTTGTACGGGCCCTGTGTGTGCGTGATCGCGTTGAGCAGCACGGCCGATGACGTCGAGGCGAAGGCACCGCCGTCGAGCACGAACCGGGCCTCGATCTTGACCAGCCGACCGTCGGCAGTGGCGTGGTGCCGCATCCAGATCTTCGCCGGGTGGCGGTGGACGTGGCCGAGGAAGCTCTCCGCCCGGCTGTAAGCCATGCGTACCGGACGGCGCAGCCGCAGGGCGAGCAGGCACGAGTGGACCTGCAGGCTGATGTCCTCCCGCGCTCCGAACGCCCCGCCGACGCCGCCCAGCACGAGCCGCACCCGCTCTTCCGGCAGCCCGAGGCAGGCGGCGATCTGCTTGCGGTCCTCGTGCAGCCACTGCGTGGCGATGTGCAGCTCGACGCCGAGACCGTCGTCGTCGGGGACCGCGACCGCGGCCTCGAGACCGAGGAACGCCTGGTCCTGCATGCCGATCTCGTAGGTGCCCTCGACGACGACCTCGCCGACAGCGTCGACATCGCCACAGCGGATCCGCTGCTGGCGCAGGATGTTTCCGTCGGGATGGATCGGTGGGTGATCGCCGGCGATCGCCGCCTCGGGGTCGAGCAACGGCTGCAACACCTCGTAGGTGACGTTGATCGCCGCCAGCGCACGCCGGCACGTCTCCGGATGGTCGGCGGCGACGGCGGCGACCGGTTGCCCGACGTAGCGGACGTGGTCGCTGGCGAAGACGGGTTGGTCAGCGGCGATCAGCCCGTACGTCTCCTTCCCCGGCACGTCGGCGGCCGTGATCACCGCCTCGACGCCCGGCACCTGCCACGCCGGGTCACGTCGATCGAGACGATGCGGGCGTACGGGTGCGGCGAACGCAACGTGGCGCCCCACATCGCGCCGTCGATCGGGAGATCCGACGAGAACGCGAACGCGCCCTGGGTCTTGATGATCCCGTCCGGGCGCGTCGGCGAGTCGCCGATCCTGCCGGACGTGACGAGCGATCCCGTGCGGACGTCGGTGGCCGTCACGACGCGCCGTTCCGATCCTGACGCTCATGGGCCACCCTGCGCACCGCCTCGATGATCCGGCCATAACCGGTGCAGCGGCAGATGTTGCCGGAGAGCTCCTCGCGGATCTCGGTGACGGTCGGGTCTGGGCGGCGCTCCAGCAGCGCGTGCGCAGCCACGATGAGTCCCGGCGTGCAGAACCCACACTGCACGGCGCCGGTGTCGACGAAGGCCCGCTGGACATCTGTCGGCGCGGCCGGTTCGGCCAGTCCCTCGACGGTGACGATCGGTCGGTCGACCGCGCTCGCCGCCAGCACGAGGCAGGAGCACACGAGGTGACCGTCGACGAGCACCGAGCACGACCCGCACTCCCCCTGCTCGCAGGCGCCCTTCGCGCCCATCAGCCCGAGCCGCTCGCGCAGCACGTAGAGCAGGCTCTCTCCCACCCACGCGTCGGCGACGTCGTGCGTTCGGCCGTTGACGTGCAGCTTGTAGTTGGCGCTCACAGCGATCCGTTCGGGAACGCCCGCCGCAGCAGGCGTCGTGCGAGCACCTCGACGGCGCGCCGTCGATACGCCGCGCTGGCACGGTGGTCGTCGATCGGACTGGCCGCTGCCGCGGCCAACTCGCCGAAGCGGTTGGCGGCCTCGTCGGTGACGGCCTCCGTGTCCCAGTCGACGGTCGCCGCGGCGTGAGCTTCCGCATCGGCGGCACGGACGATCGTCGGGGCGACTGAGCCGAGGGCGAGGCGCACCGTGCGTCCCGCTCGATCGACGGCAAGGCAGGCTCCGGCGATGGCGATGACCATCGCGTTGCGGACGCCGACCTTGGCGTAGCCCTGCCAGCCGTCGAGCACCGGCAGCGTCACGGCGACGATGAGCTCGCTCGGGAGCAGGGCCGTGCGCTTGACGCCGGTCATGAACTCGACCACGGGCAAGGTCCGCGTGCCGTCAGGGCCGCGCAGTTCGACGACCGCGTCGAGCGCGGCGAGCACCGGGAGGCCGTCGCCGGCGGGCGAGCACGTGGCGAGGTTGCCTCCGATCGTCGCGGCGTTGCGGATCTGCGGCGACCCGACCGTCCGCGCCGCCTGGGCGAGCGCCGGCGCCAACCCGGCCAACGGTTCCCGCTCGAGCTCGGCGTACGTGACGGCTGCACCGAGCCGCAGTGTCCGAGCCACCGGGTCATGGACCCAGCTGCGCAGTTCGGGCAGCTGACCGACGGCGACGACGGACGCGTCGTCGGGCAGGTGATGGCGCCCTTCGTTGATCTCGACCATCAGGTCCGTGCCTCCGGCGAGCAGCAGCACGTCGGGCTGCTGCGACAACGTCGCCAGTGCCTCGTCAAGCGACGTCGGAGTCAGCACGCCCATCGGCGCGACTTTACAAACCGTCAAGCTGTCGGGTCCGACCGATCCGAGTGTTTGACGCCGTCGGAGTGTCAAACCCCGGGAAAACCGAGGTCCAGCACTCCGATGACCTCAAACACTCGGATGGGAAGTCACGTGACTTTGAGTCCGGTGAGGTCCGCCTCCGGCTCGGGGTACTGCGGGTCGAGTTGCTCGAGCGTCTGGCGCAGGATCTTCGCCACGGCGAGGTTGCGCGCCCACTTGCGGTCGCCCGGCACGACGTACCACGGAGCATCTGCTGTCGAGGTCTCACGCAGCGCGTCCGTGTACGCCTGCCGGTACGCCGGCCAGAGCTTGCGGTCGTCGAGATCGCCGAGCCGGAACTTCCACTGCTCCTCCGGTGTGTCGATGCGGTCCTGCAGCCGGCGGCCCTGCTCTTCGTACGAGACGTTGAGGTGCAGTTTGACGACGGTCGTGCCGCATCCGTCAACGCGCGTGTTCGAAGTCGCGGATGTGCGCATACCGAGGCCGCCACACCTCCGGTCCCACCAGTTCCTTGACCCGCTCGACGAGCACCGCCTCGTAGTGGCTGCGGTTGAACACGCCGATCATCCCGCGGCGGGGGCAGCGGACGTGGTGCCGCCACAGGAAGTCGTGCTCCGCTTCCTCCTCGGTCGGCACACCGAAGCTGTGCACCGTGATCCCGGCCGGGTTGATGCCGGTCAGCACGGAGCGGATCACCCCGTCCTTGCCGCCGGCGTCCATCGCCTGCAGGACGACGAGCACGGCTCGACGGCGTTCGGCGAAGAGCCGCTTCTGCAGCTCGGCGATGGCATCGACGTCGACGCCGAGTTGGTTCTTGGCGGCCGCCTTCTGCCACCCGAAGGTCTCGTCGGGCTGATGGTCGTCGAGGTCGAGCGCGCCGTTGACTCGCATCGCAGCGACGACTTGCGGAATCCGATGCGGGCATGGTCGGAACGTAGCGGCGCCGGGCGGTCCGACTTCCCGTCACACGAATGGGGATCGCTAAGGTCGCTTTCCGCCGTGACCGGCGTCACGGCAGCCGGGGACGTAACGTACGCACCTGGCGGAGCTCGGCGCAGAACAGCACCGAGTACAAACGACAAGGGGGATAGGTGCGCTCAGCACGATCATCGAAGTGGGCCACGTTCGGCGCGCTGGCGATCAGCTTCGGGCTAATCGCCGCAGCCTGCTCGGACAAGAAGGGCGAGGAGTCTGTCGGCGGCGGAACGACGGCGCCGGCGACCGAGACCACGACCGCCGAGACCGCGGCGGAGACGACGGCGCCCGATGAGTCGGGCGCGACGACGTCCGCTCCGTCAGAGGGCACCACCGAGACGACTGCAGGTGGAGATGAAGGCGGCAGCGAGCTCGAGTTCCCACCCAACACGCTGCCGCAGCCCGAGGGCGAGCCGGTCGTGGGCGGGCGGCTCGTCGTGGCCGGTGAGGCCGAGGTCGGTCAGCCGTGGACCCCGGCCAACGTCGCCTGCGACTCGTACTGCCAGATGCGCATCCGCACGTTCTTCGAGCCGTTGGCCGTCACGGACCAGAACCTCGAGGTCCACGGATTTCTCGCCGAGAGCATCGAGCCCAACGAGGACTACACGGTCTGGACGATCAAGCTGCGCGAGGGCATCAACTTCACTGACGGCACGCCGTTCAACGCCGACGCGGCGATGGACAACATCAACCGCACCTTCTTCGGCATCATCCCGGCCGGTGCACTGAAGGACATCGCCAAGAACCCTGACAACACCGTCGTGATGGAGAAGCTCGACGACTACACGTTCACCATCGCCACCGGTCAGGAACGGCAACCCGGCCGAGCCCGTCTCGTGGCCGCTGTTGCCCATACCTCCTGACCGGGCAGACCGGCATGATGGCGTCACCGACGTGGCTGGCCGCCGTCGACGAGGACCCGAGCCTGGCCACGCAGCCGGTCGGCACCGGCCCGTTCATGGTCACGGAGTACCTGCCGGGCGACCGCATGACGGTCGTCAAGAACCCCGACTACTGGCGTCAGGACGAGGCCGGCAACCAGCTGCCGTACCTCGACGAGATCGAGTTCCGCGTGATCGTCGACTCGCAGACCCGCCAAGCGGCGCTCGAGTCCGGCGAGGTCGACCTGATCGCCACCGTCGGACCCGACCGTCGTCGGGCCGCTGTCGGAGAACGACAGCTTCGTCACCCTGCTGCAGAACGTGCTGACCGAGACGGCCTACACGATGTTGCACCTGACCAAGCCGCAGTTCCAGAGCAAGGAGGTCGCGCTGCGCGCTGGCCCAGGCGATCGACAAGCAGGACCTCATCGACGTCGTGCTACGCCGGGTACCCGGAGCCGTCGAACGGCCCGTTCACGCCCGGCCAGGACGGCTACCTCGAGGACACCGGGCTTCCCGAGTACGACCCGGACGCAGCGCGGGCGGCGATCGAGGCGTGGGAGGCCGAGAACGGCCCGCTGACCATCAACTACTCCACGACGCCGACCGGCACCAACAAGGCGGCGGCCGACTACCTCCAGCAGAAGTGGGGCGAGGTCGGCGTCGACGTGACGCAGACGGTCATCGAGCAGTCACGTGCTCATCAACAACGCCCTGTTCGGCACGCCGGAGTTCGAGGCGTTCGGATGGCGCAACCACGCCGGCATCTTCGTCGACAGCCAGAACTTCTGGTGGAACGGCTTCGCCTCCGACGCCTTCGGCGCAGAGACCGCCGATGGCGCGCTCTCGCTGAACTTCGGGCGCCTCAACGACCCCGTGATCAACGACCTGCTCGACCAGGTCCGCTCGGAGACCGACCCGGCGGCCCGCAAGGAGCTGGCCCAGGAGATCAACCGCCAGTTCGCCAGGAGTGCTGGATCCTGCCGGCGTACCAGGTCGAGTGGGGCATCCACATGGATCCCAAGGTCCAGAACATCGGCTACACGCCGCTCGTCGACGGCGACGGCTACATGCTCGACGGCGCCGGCTTCCCCGGCCAGGTCTGGCTGACGTCGGTCTGGGTCGAGGAGTGACGTCGAGGGGAGCACGGCCCCCAGTTGATCGACGAGTGATCGGAGGCCAACTCATCGCATGCGCTACCTCGGCCAGCGGCTGATCCAGTTCGTCCTGGTCTTCATCCTCGTCACCTTCTTGGTGATGGTGGCGACCAGGATCGGCTCGAGGGACCCCGCCCGCGATCTCGCGGGCGGGGCCGTCAGCGAGCAACAGATCGAGCGGGTGATGAACGACTACCCGTACCTCGACGACCCGCTGCCGGTGCAGTACGTCTACTGGCTCAAGGACGTCTTCACCGGCGACTGGGGCTTCTCGTACGTCGCCAGCCAGTCGAACCTCGAGATGTTCCAGCAGCGGATGCCGACGACGGTGTTCATCGTGTTCTGGTCGATCATCATCGGCCTGATCATCGCCGTGCCCCTCGGCGTCTATGGGGCCTACCGAAGAGACAGAGCGTTCGACCGCGGGAGCAGCCTCGCGTCGTTCGCCGTCCTGTCGACACCGCCGCTCGTCATCGCCGTGCTCGCGCTGTTCCTCATCACGAACCGACTCAGCTTCTTCCCCACACTCGGCAGCTCGAGGTACGTCGCGCCATGGGACAGCCCGATCGACCACTTCAAGAACTTCTTCATACCGGCACTCGTCCTCGGAGTCGGGCTCGGCGCGGCGTGGAGCCGCTTGCTGCGGGCGGACATGATCCTGGCGCTGCAGAGCGACGCCATCAACATGGCCAGAGCCAAGGGGATCTCGCCGCGCCGTGTGCTCTGGGTGCACGCGCTGCGCATGTCGATCCTCACGCTGATGACGAGCGTGGCGTTGTCGATGGCGGCGCTCATCGGCGGCACCGTCGTCATCGAGGCGTTCTTCGGCCCCAAGGGGATCGGCGAGCGCCTGCTGTTCGCCATCCAGCAGAACGATCTGCTCGTGATCCAGGCGATCGTGGCGATCCTCGTCGTCACGGTCGTGCTCGCCAACCTCGTCGTCGACCTCCTCTACTCGGTCGTCGATCCGCGCATCCGCCTTGCGAGGTCGTTGGGGTGAGCGGCGCATGACCGAGATCGCGCCGACCGCTACCGCTGCCGCAACGCTGGCCCCCGTCGGGGTCGCCGAACCGACGAAGCGCCGCCGCAGGATCCCCTTCGGGCTGGCGTTCGGCGTGGCGTGGCTGGTCTTGCTGCTGTTCCTGACCCTGTTCGCCGACTACCTCCCGTTCATCCGGCTGCCGGACCGCGGCATCGACGGGGCCGGCAACTACGCCTACGGCCCGGGCGCCGACTTCTGGTTCGGCAGTGACCGCAACGGGAGAGACGTCTTCGCCCGCTGCATCTACGGCGCCAGGATCACGTTGCTGATCAGCGTGTCCAGCATCGTCGTCGGGCTGATCTGGGGCACCGCCGTCGGGATGATCAGCGGGTACCGCCGTGGGTGGACCGACCGAAGTCTGTCGGTCTTCGTCGACGCGCTCCTCGCCATCCCCGGTCTCGTCTTCGCGGCGATGATCGTGGGACGAGCCCGGGCGCTGCGCCAGAGCGAGATCGAGGTCCTCGGCGTCGGTTTCGGCTGGGTCAGCAACACCTGGGCGATCATGTTCGTGTTCGCCGTGTTGACGATCGCGCCGGTGTCGCGCATCGTGCGGGCCCAGACGCTCAGCCTGTCCCAGCGCGAGTACGTGCTGGCAGCCCGCAGCCTCGGCGCCAAGACCCCGCGCATCCTGTTCAGGGAGATCCTGCCCAACATCGTGCCGGCCCTCGTCTCCGTGCTGTTCACCGGCGTCGCCATCGTGCTGTCCGCGGAGGCCGGCCTCGCCTTCCTCGGCTACAGCGTCGACCCGCCGGAGGCATCGTGGGGACTGATGGTCGCCGAGAACCGGGAGTTCATCGAGCCGGGCCTGGTGGGCCACGCTGTTCCCCTGCCTCATGCTGTTCCTCACCGTGCTGGCCCTGAACCTGATCGGTGACCGGATCGCCCGCCGCTTCGACATCCGAGAGGCCGTGATTTGACCGACGGGCGGACCCAGGCCAGCGGGCGGCCCGAGAGCGGGCTGCTGCTCGAGGTCGAGGACCTGCGGACCTACTTCAGCACGCCTCGCGGGAAAGGTCAAGGCGGTCGACGGGGTGTCGTTCACGCTCGACCGCGGCAAGGCGCTCGGGATCGTCGGCGAGTCCGGCTCCGGCAAGACGGTGCTGTCCCGCTCGATCATGGGACTGCTCGGCGGCAAGAGCGTGGAGCGCACCGGGTCGATTCGCTTCGCCGGTCAGGAGATGATCCATCTCACACCCAAGCAGATGCGCCACATCTGGGGACAAGAGATGTCGATGATCTTCCAGGACCCGATGACGTCCCTGAACCCGCTGATGAAGATCGGCAAGCAGATCGCCGAGCCGCTGCGCACGCACCTCGACGCCAGCCGCGCGGACGCGAGAGCGACGTCCGAGCGCCTCCTGCGTGAGGTCCGCATCCCTGAGGCGGCGCGACGCCTGGAGCAGTACCCGCACGAGCTGTCGGGCGGCATGCGCCAGCGCGTGATGATCGCCATCGCGCTGGCCTGCGGCCCCTCGCTGCTCTTCGCCGACGAGCCGACGACGGCCCTCGACGTGACGGTGCAGTCGCAGATCCTCGATCTGATCGAGGACGAACGGCGCGAGCGCAACATGTCGCTGATCCTCGTGACCCACGATCTCGGTGTTGTCGCCGGGCACACCGACGAGATCGCCGTGATGTACGGCGGGCGACTCGTCGAGAAGGCGCCGACCAAGACGCTCTTCGCCAACATGAAGATGCCGTACACCGAGGCGCTGATGTCCAGCATCCCGAAGCTGGAGCAGCCGTCGCACTCGCGGCTGACCACGATCCCTGGCCGGCCGCCCGATCTGGTCAACCCGCCGACGGGGTGCCCGTTCTCCCCGCGATGCGCCTACGCCCGCGACCGCTGCCATGCCGAGCGGCCGCCGCTGATGCCCGCCGAAACGCCGGACCACGTCTTCGCCTGCTGGTATCCGGTCGGCTCGCCGGAGTACCACGAGCGGCGTCGCGAGCTCGATGCCGCGCCGGTCGGTGCGCCGGTCGGAGCGGGCGCGCCGGTGACCGAGCCGACCTCGTTCGAGGACGTCTCCTGATGGCCGGCACCGGCAAGGCGCACCTGCGCGACACCGACGACGTCCTGCTGCGCGTCGA
Source organism: uncultured Acidimicrobiia bacterium (assembly GCA_963774125.1). Classification (GTDB taxonomy): domain Bacteria; phylum Actinomycetota; class Acidimicrobiia; order Acidimicrobiales; family Ilumatobacteraceae; genus JALZMG01. Next base: position 270,657 of record CAVZDR010000003.1, on the reverse strand, counting down.
GGACCTCGTCGTCGAGTTCCCCGTCGGGCGGACCGGGTTGGTCGTCAACGCCGTGTCGGGCATCAGCCTCGACGTCCGCCGAGGCGAGACGCTCGGACTGGTCGGCGAATCGGGGTGCGGCAAGAGCACGACGGGCCGGGCGATCATGCAGCTCCCCCGACCGACGCGGGGCGTCGTGCAGTTCGAGGGCAAGGAGCTGACGAGCATGCCGACCGCCGAGATGCGGGAGGCCCGGACGCACATGCAGATGATCTTCCAGGATCCGATCTCGTCGCTGAACCCGCGGCGCAAGGTCCGGGACATCGTGATGGAGCCGCTGACGATCTGGAAGCGCGGGCACGACCACTGAGCGGGCGCAGCTCGTCGACAAGACGCTCGAGGAGGTCGGCATCGATCCGACGCGGGCGGCCGAGAGCCAGGCGCACCAGTTCTCCGGCGGGCAGTGCCAGCGCATCTCGATCGCCCGGGCGCTCGTGCTCGACCCGACGATGATCATCTGCGACGAGCCGGTGTCGGCGCTCGACGTGAGCGTGCAGGCGCAGGTGCTCAACCTCCTCGAGGACCTGAAGGCCGCGCTACGGGCTGACGCTGATCTTCATCGCCCACGACCTCGCCGTCGTGAAGAACATCAGCGACCGCGTCGCCGTCATGTACCTCGGCAAGCTGTGCGAGGTGGCGCCGAGCGACGAGCTCTACGCCGCGCCGATGCACCCGTACACGAACGTGCTGCTGGCGTCGATCCCGGTCCCCGACCCGGAGGCCGAAGCCTCGAAGATCGACGTCATCGGCGAGCCGCCCTCGCCGGTCCTGCCTCCGGCGGGGTGCCGCTTCCACCCGCGCTGCCCCAGCGCCACGGAGGTGTGCACCACGACCGAGCCGCAGCTCGAAGAGCTGCGACCGGGCCACTTCGTCGCCTGCCACAACCCGGTGTTCGAGTCACCCGTCGCCGTCCCCGTCGACGTCGCGCCGAACGGCACCAACCCGTCGGCCAACTGACCCGGTTCTGTCCGTCACCATCGATCCGATCCGGCCGATCCCGACGGACAGTTCCCGCGGTACGGTCGCGTCGTGAGCTCCACCCTGCCGCGGAGTCCGTTCGGGCGTACCGGGCACGAGTCGACACGGGTCATCTTCGGGGCTGCCGCCCTCGGCGGCATGAGCCAGAGCCGGGCCGATGCCACGCTCGAGCAAGTCGCCGAGTTCGGCATCAACCACATCGATACGGCCGCCTCCTACGGCGCCTCGGAGGACCGCCTGCGCCCGTGGCTGGCAACCCACCGGAGACGGCGTCTTCCTCGCCACCAAGACCGGCGAGCGTCGCGGTGACCACGCCCGCGCCGAGCTCGAACGCTCCCTGCAACGGATGGACGTCGACCACGTCGACCTCATCCAGCTCCACAACCTCGTCGAGGAAGACGAGTGGGAGGTCGCCCACGGCCCGGGTGGCGCCGTCGAGGCGCTGGTGCGAGCGAGGGACGAGGGCCTCGTCCGGTTCATCGGCGTCACCGGCCACGGAACGCGGATCGCGCACATGCACCTCGCTTCGCTCGACCGTTTCCCGTTCGACTCCGTGCTGCTGCCGTACAACCACTCCTCGTTGCTCGACCCGGGTTACGAGGCCGACGTCCGGATGCTGCTCGAGCGGTGCGCCGAGCAGCAGGTTGCCGTGCAGACGATCAAGTCGATCGCCCGCCGACGGTGGCCCGACGACGCGACCGAGCCGCACTTCAGCTGGTACCAGCCGTTGCGCGACGACGCAGCGATCGGGCGGGCGGTGCGGTTCGTGCTCGCGGATCCGCAGCTGTTCCTCAACAGCAGCAGCGACGCCACGTTGCTCCCGGCAACCGTCGAGGCGGCTGCCGGCCCACTCGATCAGCCGAGCGACGATGAGCTCCTCACCGATGCGGAGCGCTTCGACATCACCCCGCTCTTCGACGGCGACGCACTCGAACGAATCTGAACCCACCGACCGCTTCGGTGGCCGGCGGCGATCTACCGCCGCGTCGGGTCAGCCCGGCTCGACCGACAACACGTGGCTGAAGACGTGGCGGGGATCCCAACGGCGCTTCGCTTCCTGGAGCTTCTTGTAGTTCCCGCCGTAGTACAGCTCCGACCATGGAACGCCTGATTGGTTCCATTCCTCCTCTCGGAGATCCGGGTCCGGCCAATTGATGAAGCAGCCGCCGTTCCGATCGTTGGGTACCGGTACGCCACCAGTGGATGCGAACACATCTCGGTAAAAGGCTCGGTTCCACGTCAGGTGTTTTTCATCCTCTTCTGGGTTGTCCCAGAAGTTGCCCACCGAAAACAGCGCTACGGAGTCTCGCGCGGCGACCGCAGTGTCCTGCGGACTCAACGCGTTGATCCTGCCGCCCCAAGTCACGAACACAGCCATGGCGCCACGCCATCCATAGTCGTCACTGCTCAAGCGTTCGAACAGCGTCCTGACCTGTGATGGGTCCAATGCAGATCGCAAGAAGGCGCCCTTGGCCTTCGAGCGCAGGTGCGTAGCCGGTATCTCCAACACATCGGCTACGTCCGGAGCATGGATCGTGCTGTACTGCCACGGCGCATCTTCCCGTGTCGTTTTCGTGCCGTTCGGCACGTTGGTTGTCACCTCGGCAAGGTATGCGTCCAGCGCTTCGCGACCTCGACTGTGGCCGGGGTCGACCTGGCCGCTCAATGTCACCACGCCGAACTCCTTGCGGAACAGCACCAACGTGCCGTAGACGGATGCTGCTGGGCCCCCAGGCGAGCTGTTTCGTTCGCACCAGTGCATGAAGTTGTTGACCAGCGTGGTGAATTTCTCTTCGTCGAGGTCCGCCCAACGCCACGCAACGGAGGCCATCGTGTAGCCGGTGGGCCGCTTCGGCAGGCAGAGCGTCGGGTCATCATCCTCCCCATCTCGGCTACGGAACCAGAATCTCGTTGCCACACCGAAGTTCCCACCACCTCCCCCGCTGTGCGCCCACCACAGGTCACGATGCGGATCGCCCTCTTCTCGCGTGGCGGTCAGGGCGTTCGCCTGGCCGTTCTCGTCGACCACGACTGCTTCCACCGCGTAGAGGTGATCGGAGATCAGGCCGTGCAACCGCGACAACGGGCCGAAACCGCCGCCGGTCACGTGGCCTCCCATGCCAACACCCGTACAGCTACCTCCTGGCAAGGTCACTCCCCAGCTCATATCCAGCGCCTGGTACACACGACCGATTGTCGCCCCCGCTTCCACAACAACTGCACCCTGACGGCGGTCGTAGTACACCGAATCCATCCGGCTGAGGTCAATCAGACGGCGGACGGTGGGATCATCGACGAGCCCTTCCACGCAGTGGCCGCCACTGCGCACCGCGAGCTTGTTTCCGGATGCCACGACCGCATCTACCGCTTTCACCACCTGGTCCGTGTTCTCCACAACGAGCACGCTGTCCGGTGTGCCGACAAAACGTCGGTTGTACCCGCGTAGCTGCAGGTCTCGGTAAAGAGGATGTTCCGGTTTCACTTCCGCAAAGCGATTTGCGGACGTCAGCGCAGACGTCATCGGGTGTTCTCCAGCGCGGGCGCGATCCGTGCGTGGGCACCGCAAGCAGTTCGCCGTTCAGCAGCACCAGCCAGGCCCCGCAGAAGCAGCGGGCGTAACCAACGGCGCCCCCAGATGTCTCATGGGTGGACTGAAGTTGCCATCCGGCATGCCTGCTGTGGTCGCAGGCGGCGGGACGGCACTGGCACTTCCTATGACGCATCGCGTTGGATCCTCCTTGCGATCTCGGGATCGATACAGGACGTTCCACAACTGAGGAGTCCCGAACAGCAACCTAGGAGTCACGCACGCAGACGGATTGATGAAAATTGACCTCGAGCTACGGGCGCCTGCCGCGTGGCGACGACCCGACCTCTGACGACCGACCAGCTTCTACACTGGGAGCCGAAGGACGCCGACGGCCCTCACACAGGAAGTCACCCACCGATGCACCAGACCGGGACCGTGCCGGTCCTCGAGCGGGTCAGACGGCCGAGGATGAGCAGCGCGCCGCACCCGCACCTCCAACCACTGCTCACCCGTGACTACGCGAGCTTCACCGATGCGTCCACGCCCGACCACGGCTTCGTGCTGCCAGCGAGAGCTTCGATCGTCATCGTGCTGACCTTGCAGGGCCCACCGTGGACTCTGCCTGCGGCGCTTGCCGGTGGCGACGACGCGTTCTGGTCGTTGGAGGAAGGGGCCTGCCCACCCGCCTACATGGAGATCTGGCTCGCGCCACTTGGGGCCTACCAGCTGCTGGGCATGCCGATGGACACTCTCAGCGGTCGGCAGCTCGACCTGATCGACGTCCTGGGTCCGGACACCCGGCGCCTCCTCGACCAGATCTGCGAGGCGCCGACCTGGCGGCAGCGGTGCGACCTGCTGGACGAGTTCCTGATGCGCCGCGCTCGGAACGGTCCAGATCCTGCGCCCGAGGTGGCCTGGGCATGGCGTCGCCTCAACTCCACCGGCGGGAGACTGCCGATCAGCCGGCTCGCTCGCGAGGTCGGATGGAGCCACAAGCACCTCATCACCCGCTTCAAGCAGCAGGTCGGCCTGCCGCCCAAGACCACCGCCCGCCTGGCTCGCCTGGACGCGGTGTGGCGCCGGCTCGCCAGCCGCCAACCTGCACGCTGGGATGCGATCGCAGCCGACAGCGGGTATGCCGACCAAGCGCACCTGATCCGCGACTTCCACAAGTTTGTCGGCGGCTCCCCGACCACATTCTTCGCACGCCCCGAGGCCTGCGGATGACCACGACAACCCGCTGATCGGCTGGTGCGCTGGCCGGGGGACAGCCAGCGCGATGTCGCGTTGGCTGCGTTCCCTCGTGCCCGGCAAGGCGACTGGTACGGTCGGCTCGATGCCGATCGCCGAGCCCGTCGATCGGCGCACCCCGCTGCTCGACCTGCGCCGGACGCTGTCCTGGTACCAGCACGGCCGAGGCGATCCGACCACCCGGCTGACCGCGTCGAGCATGGCGCGCGCCTGCTGGACACCCGACGGCCCGGCCACCGTCACGCTCGATTGGTCTGGACCCGAGCTCGAGGTCGAGGCGTGGGGACCGGGACGCGACCACGCCGCCCGCGCCGCGCTCCAGATGGCCGCCGTCGATCGGCTCCCGGTCGAGGTCGCCGAGTGCCACCCCGTCGTGTCCGACGCGGCACGGAGGCTGCGGGGCGTCCGGACGGGTCGTAGCGGCGACCTCTACCACGCCCTGCTCCCGACGATCCTCGCCCAGCGCATCACGTCCGGTGAGGCCGTTCGCCAGTGGACGTCGTTGTGCCGCCAGCTCGGCGAGCCGGCACCCGAACCCTCCCTTGACCTGCTGCTCCCGCCGGCACCGGCGCAGCTTGCTGGCCGCCCTGCCTGGTGGTTCCATCCCCTCGGCATCGAGGCCAAGCGGGCCCGCGCCATCGCCGAGATCGGGCGGATCGCCGATCGCCTGTGGGATTGGGTGCAGCTGCCTGCGTCGGAGCTCGCGGTCAAGCTGCGGCTGCTCCGGGGCGTCGGCGCCTGGACGGTCGGCTCGGTGCTCGGCCCGGTGTGCGGCGACGACGACGCCGTGCCGGTCGGCGACTACCACCTGCCGAACATCGTCTCGTGGAACCTCGCCGGCGAAGCCCGGGCCGACGACGCGCGGATGCTCGAGCTACTCGAACCGTTCCGCGGCCACCGCGGCAGGGTCATCCGGCTCCTCACGCTGGCCGGCCACCATCCGCCGGCGTTCGGCCCGCGACGCCGCATCCTGCCGATGCATCGCTGGTGAGCTTCGAGGACGGTGACGAGCGCCGACCCGGCGTGCGCCGCGAAGCCGCCATAGGCGGCAACCCCGGCAACCGCCGCCGCGAGGACGATCGGTATCGGTTGATCGGCGGCGCGTCCGGCGGCGTAATCACCGCGCTCGCCAGCACGATGCCGGGGACGTCGAACTGCAACACGGACTGCCGGTATTGCCAGGCGTTCTCGTTCTCACCGGCCGACACGATCCGGGAGTTGTGTGACAGGAGCACGCCGACGCGACCGGAGTCTCGATCCGGCAGCAGGAAGGCGCCGTAGTGGAAGCAATCGTCGCCGCACTTCGTCGGCACGTCAGCGGCGAGCGCGAGCGTCCACGGTCCCTGCGGCTGCCGCGCCGTCCAGATCTCGATCGTCGGACCGAACCACTCACCGTCGTCGTTCACGTTGACGTACGTGTCCCCGTAGCGCTGCACCGACAGCCCAGCCGTCGTGTCGCCACGGAAGACCGGCACGCGAGCGGATCGATCGAACGACCAGCCGTCGGCGGTCCAGTGCTCGAGGGGCTGGTCGAAGTGGCCCTTGGGCACACGCGCCAGATAGGCGAACGGCGAACAAACCGGGTCGAAGCCGAGCAGCGCACCGGGAACGAATTGGCGGTAGCAGTTGGCGTACAGGTACGTCCACGCGTCGTCCGAGACGATCGAGTATCCGTACATGTCGGCGGATGGCTCGGGGGCTGGCTCGAACGTGGCGACGGTCAGATCGTCGGGGCGCAGCCGGGCGACCCAGGTCCCCGCCGGCAGCATGCCGCTCGTCACTCCGGTGCCGTTCGGGTTGTACATCTCGGCGAGGAAGATCCAGACGTACCCGTCCGCTCCGACCTCAGCGTCGAGCGGCCACCACCAGCGCTTCAGCAGCGTCTCCCTCTCGCCGCCGATCCATGCCCCGCCATCAGCGGCAACCGGGCCGAGCAGCTCGAAGCAGGCGCCGGTCTGCACCATCCCGAAGTTGTGGTGGAAGGAGGACCCGACCAGCGACGATCCGGTCGTCAGAAATGCGTCCTGGAAGGTCCACAGCACGCGCCCGTCGGGGAGATCAATGGCGCGGGCGTAGTCCGCTCCGCCCAGCCCGGCGGCATCATCGGCGGCGAAGAAGTCCCCGAGCGCGTCGAACGAGGCACCGCTCGCGCAGCGTGCCGCCGAGACATTTCCATCCGCCAATGCCGGACCGAGTGCCGCAACAAGCATGCCGACAACAACCGCCCCCCATTTCGTCAGACGCATCTACCTCCAGTCCTCGCTGGCGCATAGGCGCCGTCCAGCACCCTCCTCCGCAACATCGGCTGATACGTTGCCCGCAATGCCGGGCCATGTCCGCGGATCGTGCCTGCCCGGGAACCGTCCGTCTGCAGCACGACCGTGACCAGCACTTCGACGACGACACGCCCCGGTTCCTGGCCCGACGAGCCAGGGGAAGACGCCTCGACGCTCGCCCTCCCCGGCCAGCCGAGCGCTGCCGAGGCGGAGCGCCGGATCTGGCGGCGCTCCCTGTTCGTCGGTCTGTCGGCGCTGGTCGTGTCGCGGGTGTGCATGCTGATCGGCGCCGGCGTCCGGGCGAGTCAGCAGTCAGTAGACGCCGACCGGCTCCTGCAGCCTCGGCCGGGCAGCCCGTGGGCGCTCGTGGCCAGGGTGTTCGCCCAATGGGACTCGAACTGGTACCTGGAGATCGTCCGCAATGGATACCCCCGCTCGATCCCCCCGGACGTCACGTACTTCCAGCTCGAGGCGCGGGCGGCGTTCTTCCCGCTCTATCCGTTCGCCGTTCGCTGGTTCGACGCGATCGCGCCGGCCGGCGACACGCTCGCCGCGCTCATGCTCAACGTGTTCGCGGCGATCGCCGCCGTCGTGCTCGTCGGGTTGCTCGCCCGCCGCTTGTACGGCGCCGAGATCGCCGGTCGGACGATGGTCCTGTTCGCCGTCTTCCCCGGATCGTTCGTTCTCTCGTTCGCCTACGCCGAGGCGCTGCTCATCGTCTTCGCGGCAGCCTGCCTGCTCTTCCTGATCGACGAACGATGGCTCCTCGCCGGCGTCGCCGCGGCGCTGGCGACAGCGACCAGACCCAACGGCATCGCCCTCGTCGCAGCCTGCATCGTCGCGTCGGCCATCGCGATCTATCGCCGCCGTGACTGGTGGTCGCTGATCGCCGTCGCGCTGGCGCCGGTCGGCTTCATCGCCTTCCAGTGGTTCCTGGCAGCCCACACCGGTGAATCGTCGGCCTGGTGGCGCGTCCAGCGCGAGGCCTGGCGCGAGGGCACGAGCTTCGGCACCACGGCGGTCAGGAACACGTTCAGCTTCTTCCAGCATCCGTTGGACTCGCCGGCCGATGCGCTGACGTTCGCCTGCATGGCGACGCTGGTGTTCGGGCTGTGGTGCCTCTGGAAACGGCGCCTGCCGTGGCCGATGGTCGCCTACTGCGCCGTGATCATCGCGCTGATGCTGCTCCCGGCGACGGTGACCGCCCGGCCACGCTTCCTCCTCACGGCCTTCCCGCTGTTCATCAGCGTCGCCGCGTGGTGGCCCCGCAACGATCGAACGGCCTGGGACATGATGCTCGTGCTCAGTGGCGCTGGCCTCGCCGGACTCACTGCGCTGTACGGCGTCTACGGCGCAATCCCGTAGCAAGGTCTGCCACGCCCCACCGCGTGACGAGCAGCATCGACTCCACGACGATGCGGGTCGACATCTTGGACGTGCCGTACCTACGGTCGGCGAAGACGATCGGTGTCTCTTCCATCGTGTGGCCGTGGCGCTCGTGACGCCGCACGAGTTCCGTGAGGAAGGCGTAGCCCTCGGCCGTCGTCGTCGCCGGCTGGATGGCGCGCAGCGCCGTCGCCCGGTACGCCCGGTAGCCCGACGTGCAGTCGTTGATGCCGAGCCTGAGGACGAACGACGTGTATCGGTTGCCCCACCGCGACAGCAGCCGCCGATGGAGCGGCCAGTCCACGGTTGCCCCGCCGGGTACGTAGCGGCTGCCGATGGCGACGTCGGCGCCACCCTCGATGAGCGCGATCAGGTCCGGCAGCACGGAAGGATCGTGCGACCAGTCGACGTCCATCGAGACGATGACGTCGTAGCCCTCGTCGAGGGCGACGGTGAAGCCCTCTCGGTACGCCGTACCGAGCCCGCGCTTGCGGGGGCGGACGACGAGCTTGATCTGCCCGAGGTCGGCCGCCGTGGCCTCGACCAGCTCCGCAGTGCCATCCGGGCTGTTGTCGTCGATCACCAGCACGTCGGCAGCCGGAACCGTGTCGCGTACGGCGCCCAACAGGCCGCGCACGTTGTCTCGCTCGTTGTACGTCGGCAGGACCACCACCGTGCGCATGCGGCGCAGGCTAGGTGCCGCGCATCACGACGCGGTGGAACACCCTCAGCACGCCGAGGGCGGAGGCCTCCCAGGTGAGGCGGCGGGCGCGGGCCAACGCACCGGCCGCCAACCGTTCCCGCTCGGCATGATCCGTGAGCAGGGCGGTCATCGCCTTGCCCAGTTCGGCAGGTGCCGCGAGCATGCCGGTGCGGCCATCGATGACGGAGCACCGGTGTCCCGAGATGTCCGTCGCAACGGCAGGCGTGCCGCAGGCCGCCGCTTCGGTCAACGACAGCCCCCACCCCTCGGCCAGGGATGCACTCGCCACGATCCAGGCGCGGCGATACTCGTCGCGAAGTGCCTCGTGTGTCAGACGCCCCGCGAGCTCGACCCAAGCACCGGCGTCGTGCTCGGCGATCCACCGCATGACCTCTGGCCGGGTCGGCCCATCCCCGACGATCCGCAGCCGCAGATCAGGGACCTGCTGCTTGGCCTCGAACGCCGCGTCGAGCAACAGCCCGAAGCGCTTGACCGGTGCCAGCCGGCCGACGGCGATGACCGATGGAGACGGCGTGCGCTCGCCGCCCGGGGTGAAGAACGGCTCGACCCCATTGTCCACAGCGGTCACTCGTGACGGGCGGAAGCCGAGCTCGATGAGCTCCGCCCGCGTCGCGTCGGACGGCGTGACGGTCTCGCTCGCCCGGTAGAACGGCGGCGCCAGCCGAGCTTCGAGGAAACGCCCGGCTCCGGCCAGCGGGCCGGGCATGACCTGGTCCCACATCGGACCATGGACGTGGTGGAGGATCGTCAGGTGCGGTCGGCGGTACCAGACCGGAGAGAACCAGGGCACTCCATTCCAGATCTCGACGAGCGCATCCGACGGACCCATCCGCCCCGCGAGCTCGGACACCATCGTGCGAGGGAAGACGCTGTAGCGGCTGCCACGCCGCACGACCCGATAGCCGTGACGCTCCGACTCCGCCGGCAGACCGGCCGCCGCCGACGTGCGGTGGACGATCTCCAGCCCTGCGGCGGCCCAGCGGCGCATGAACTCGTCGGCGTGGACCTCCGACCCGCCGGCGTCGGGGTCGTCGAGATCGCGCCAAGCGAGGACGTGGACGCGCCGGATGCCGCGCGCCATCACGGACGCAACGAGCTCCTCGATCGCCTCCTGCTCGCCGGACATGGGCGAGGAAGCTACCGAGTTCAATGCGGCCGGCGAAGGCGCTGGAGCGCCCGCCGAGCGCGACCCAGGTGCCGGGGGCCCGTGCCGCAGGCGGATCGCCGGTCACCACTACGATCGCTGGTTCCAATGCCGACGTTCCCGCCGCCCGGCCCCATCGCCACGTTCGGGGACCGGCTCCTCGCCCACGACCTGCCTGCGCTGCCCGACGAGCGGCGCCGCGAGGTCGTCGCGTTCACCAGCCGCCGCATCGCCGGGATGCCGTCTCCGATGCGCGTGGGCGTGGGGGTCGTCGCCGTCGCCCTCGACGGAGTCGGGCGAGTCGTCGGGCCGACCAGGGTCGCCACGTTCGCCGCCCGCCGACCGCTGCCCGTGGTCGGGGACTACGTGCGACTCGTGCGCTCACTCGCCTACACGTACGTCTGGGAGCGCTGGCCGGACACCGCCCCGGACGGCGCGCCCCCATCCAAACGCCTGGAAGCGATGAGCGATGAGCGGCCATACGGCGCACATCGCTCATCACGCGCAGGACCGGCGGCCGGCGATGAGCGATGAGTGGTCACACGGCGCACATCGCTCATCGCGGCGAGGATGGACGGAAGCAGGACGGCGCTTCCGCATGAGTCCGCGCCTCGCCGACCTCGAGACTGACGTGCTCGTGATCGGCTCCGGCGCCGGCGGCGCGCCGACAGCCGCCTTGCTCGCCGAGGCCGGCCACGACGTGCTCGTGGTCGAGGAGGGTCCGCTCGTCCGGCAGGGCGAGACCGTGCCGTTCTCGCTCGACCAGATGGATCGCCAGTACCGCGCCGGCGGGGTCACGGCGGCGTTCGGCTCCGCGGCCATCGCCTACACCGAGGGCTGCTGCGCCGGAGGCGGGACCGAGATCAACAGCGGCCTGTACCGGCGCCCGCCGGAGAACGTGCTCGATCGCTGGCGCCAGACCGTCGACGACCTCGACCCGGCCGACCTGTACGCCACGTGCGACGAGGTGGAGAAGGAGCTCTCCGTGCAGGCCGTGCCGGGCGCCCACCTGGCCGCCAGTGAGGCGCTGCGCCGTGGCGCCGAGCGGCTCGGGTGGCGTCATGACGAGAGCCCGCGCTGGATGGACTACTCCGCCGGGCCCGACTCCCGCCAGGGGCGGCGCCGCAGCATGTCCGAGACCTATCTCCCACGCGCGGAAGCGGCTGGCGCCCGCCTGCTCACGGATCACCGCGTCGACCGTCTGGTCATCGACGGCGGCCGGGCGAAGCGCGCCGAGGTCAGCACTGGCGCGGGGCGCCGCACCGTGCACTTCCGAGACGTCTTCGTGTGCGGAGGCGCCATCCAGACTCCTGCCCTCCTTCAGCGCTCCGGCCTGCGCGGCGCTGTCGGGCGCTCGCTGGCCGTCCATCCGACCGTCAAGCTGGCGGCCCGTTTCCCTGACGCCATCAACGTCGCCGACGACGTACCAGTCCACCAGGTCAAGGAGTTCGCGCCCGATCTGTCATTCGGCGGCTCAGCCTCCAGCCCAGGCCTCGTCGCGCTCGCCCTCAGTGACTCGTGGGATCGCTTCGCTCCGGCCGTGCGGGACTGGCGCCACTTCGCGATCTACTACGCGGCGATCACGAGCGAAGGCCGGGGCACGGTGCGCGCCGTCCCGCGAATGCGCGACCCGATCGTCACATACCGGCTCACCCGGCGCGATCGCGCCGTCCTCGGCCAGGGACTGGCCCGTCTCGCGCTGCTCATGCTCGAGGCCGGCGCGACTGCCGTGTACCCCTCGTACCGAGGCGCCCCGATCGTTCGCCGCCCATCCGATCTGGCCACGATGCAGGCGACGTTCAGCACGCGGCGGGCCAGCCTGATGACCGTCCATCTGTGCTCGACCGTGCCCTTGGGACGTGACGGCACGACGCCGGCGGACAGCTTCGGGCTCGTGAGTGGCACACGCAACGTTCGCGTCAACGACGCCTCGCTGCTCCCCGACGCACCGGGCGTCAACCCGCAAGCATCGGTGATGGCCATCGCCGTGCGCAACGCTCGCCACTTCCTGGAGACCGCGACTCCGTGACCGTCGAGCCGGAGCGGGTGGGGGCGCCCGACACGACGATCATCACCGGCACCACCGGCTGGCTGGGTCGCGCCCTCCTCCACCACCTCACCGCCGACGGCCCGCTGGCTCGCGGAGGCGTCATCCGCGCCCTCGTCACCGACGCCGCCGACGTCGAGGGGCTGCGCCGACCCGGACGAGTGGAACCCGTCGTCGGCGACGTGCGGCGCCCCGACGGCCTGACCCGTCTGTTCGACGGCCTCAGTAGCACCGTCGACGTCATCCACGCCGTCGGCGTGATCCACCCGCGCCGCGTCGACGAGTTCGAAGAGGTGAACGCGCGCGGCACCGCCAACGTCCTGGATGCGGCGCGAGCGGCGGGCGTGCGGCGACTGGTGCACGTGTCCTCCAACAGTCCGTTCGGCGCCAACTCCCACCGCCTCGACGTGTTCCGGGACGACGAGCCGTACAGCCCACAAGGTGGCTACGGGCGGTCGAAGATGCGGGCCGAACTGCACGTCGCCGATGCCGTCGCCGCCGGCCTCGACGCCGTCATCGTTCGGCCCCCGTGGTTCTACGGTCCGTTCCAGCCGGACCGCCAGACGGCGTTCCTTCGGATGGTCCGGCGCGGTCGGTTCCCCGTCATCGGCGACGGCCGCCAGCGGCGTTCGATGGTCTACGTCGACAACCTCGTCCAGGGCGTCGTCGCCGCCGAGCTGACTTCGACGCCTCCCGGACGTGCGTGGTGGATCGCCGACGCCGAGCCGTACGAGCTGGCCGACATCGTCGCGACGGTCGGCCGCGCGCTGCCGCGCGGAAGGTCTCGCTGTCACGCCCAACCGCGTGCACGTCCCCGCCGCGGTCAGCCGGCTGGCCGTCAGCGCCGACGAGCTGATCCAGCGCACCGGCAGGTACGTGGCACCGCTCCACGTGCTCGGTGAGCTCGGCACGACGATCGCCTGCGACATCTCCGTCGCTCGGGACGAGCTTGGCTACCGACCCGAGATCGGGCTCGAGGAAGGAATGCGGCGCAGCGTCCGCTGGTGCCTCGATCAGGGCATCGAGCTGTGACGACCAGCGTCGTCACCGGCGGCAACGGCTACTTCGGACGCGTGCTCGTGCAACGACTGCTGGAGCAGGGCGACGACGTGCGATTGCTCGACATCGACGTCAGCGATGCCTCGCCCAATGGCGTCGAGATCATCGAAGGCGACATCCGTGATCCCGACGCCGTCCGGCGGGCAGTCGACGGCGCCGATGCGGTGTTCCACAACGTCGCCCAGGTGCCGCTCGCCAAGGACCCCCACCTGCTGCGCTCGGTCAACGTCGACGGCACCGAGAACGTGCTCGCCGCCAGCCGGGACGCCGGCGTCGCGAAGGTCGTGCACACCTCGTCGAGCGCCGTCTTCGGGATCCCGGAGAGCAACCCGGTCCTGTCCACAACGGTCCCCCAGCCAGCCGAGCCGTACGGCCACGCCAAGCTGGCGGCCGAGTGGGCATGCCTGCGCGCGGCGTCCGCCGGCGTCGACGTCACGATCGTCCGGCCCCGCACGATCCTGGGCCACGGTCGCCTCGGCATCTTCGGGATCCTCTTCGACTGGATCGCCGACGGCGCCGACCCGTTCGTGCTCGGCGACGGTTCGAACCGCTACCAGTTCGTGCACGCCGACGACCTGGCCAGCGCCTGCCAACTCGCCGCCGCGAGACCCGGGCCGGCCGTGTTCAACATCGGCACCGACCGCTTCGGCACGATGCGCGAGGCGCTCGAACACGTCTGCCAACACGCCGGCACCGGTGCCCGCGTGCGCAGCCTGCCCACGGGCCCGACGGCAGCGGCCATGCGCGCCAGCGCGGCGCTCCGCCTCACGCCCTTCGCGCCCTATCACTGGCTGATGTACGGCCGATCGATGTGGTTCGACATCGACCACGTTCGAGACGCGCTCGGATGGAGCCCGCGGTGGTCGACCGATGAGATGTTCGCCGAGAGCTACGACGCCTTCGTCGCCAATCGTGCGACGTCCAGCGTGGGCTCCTCACTGCACCGGCGCAGCGCGGAGGCCGGAGCTCTCGCCGCCCTCAAACGCCTGACCCAACTCCTGCCGTGAAGGCAGACGCGTGCCGAACCCTGGGCGTCATCCGCGAGCACGCCGTGTGGTTCGCCGCCGGTGGGCTGGCGCTGTTGGCCTACGTCCCTGCCCTGCTGTCGTCGCCCGGCCGGATGCCCGCGGACACCAAGCTCTACCTCTACCTCGACCCCAACCGGCTGATCACCGACGCGCCCTGGACGTTCGATCCCCGGCAGTTCGCCGGCTGGGTTCCGCACCAGGTGATCGCCTACCTGTGGCCGCAAGGCCCGTGGTACTCGCTCGGCGACGCCGCCGGACTTCCCGACTGGATCACGCATCGGCTGTGGATCGGCAGCCTGTTCCTCGCCGCCGGCGCCGGCGTGCTGTGGCTCGGCCGTCGCTTCGGCCTCGGCGTGCTCGCCGCGTTCGCCGCGGCGGTCGTGTACCAGCTGTCGCCCTACCTGCTGCCGTACGTCGCCCGCACGTCGGCGATGCTGCTGCCGTGGGCCGCACTCGGCTGGCTCGTCGGCCTCATCGCGCTGGCCGGCACCCGCTCGAAATGGCGCCACGCCGCACTCTGCGCCCTGGTCATCGCCACCGTCGGCGCCGTCAACGCGACGGCGCTGTTGATGATCGCTCCGGCGCCCGTGCTCTGGCTGCTCGTCGCCGCTGCGGAACGCCGGATCGGCTGGGGGCGGGCGGTCGCAACCGCCGCCAAGGTCGGCGTGCTGTCGATCGGCGTCTCGCTGTGGTGGATCGTCGCCGTCGTCATCCAGGGCAGGCGTGGCGCGGAGGTCCTCGCCTACTCGGAATCCCTCGAGGCCGTCAGCCACACGTCGACCTCGCCCGAGGTGTGGCGGGGGCTCGGCTACTGGCTGACGTACGTCCGCGACCCATATGCCGCGACGACCACGGCGGGAGCCGAGTACCTCGAGTCGGCCTGGCTGATCGCCGCAGGCTTCGCGGTGGTCGTGATCGGCCTGCTCGGCCTGACGATCGTGCGCTGGCGCGAGCGTCGCTTCGCCGTGACACTCGTCGTGACGGGCGTCGTGCTCGGTGTCGGGGTCCATCCGTTCACCGATCCCAGCCCGCTGATGGACGTGCTCTCGGGCGATGGCGAGAGCGGCCTCGCGCTCGGCGTTGCGATCGAGCACACGCGCCGTCCCCATGCTCGTCCTGGGCCTGGCGCTCGGCGGAGCCGCGCTGATCGACGGCCTTGGCGCGTCCCGCGTCCCTGCGAGGCGCTGGCTGCGCCCACTTGCCGCGGTCGCACTCGCCCTCCTCGCCATCGTGAACCTTCCGTCGCTCACCGACCATCGGCTGGTCGACCCGGCGCTCGAACGGGACGAGGACCCGCCACCGGCGTGGCTCGAGGCCGCCGCGGATCTCGACGCCTCGCCCTCCGGCTACCGCGTGCTGCAACTGCCCGGTGCCGAGTTCGGCGCGTTTCGCTGGGGGTACACCGTCGATCCGCCGCTTCCCGGATTGACCGAACGGCCGCTCGTCACGCGTGACCTCCTGCCGCTGGGCAGCGCGGCGGCGATGGATCTCGTCTACGCACTCGACGACCGCTTCCAGGCGGGTGTCGCCGAGCCGGCCGCGCTCGCCCCGGTCTCCCGGCTGCTCGGTGCCGACACGATCTGGGTCACCGGCGACGCCGCCTTCGAGCGCTTCAGGACGCCGCGCCCCGAGCTCGTGCTCGACCTCCTCACCGGCGCGCCTGACCTCGGTCGGCCCGATGCGTACGGCGACGCAGTGAGCAACGTCCCGATCATCCCGGTGGTCGACGAGCAATCCACGTCCGACGGCCGCATCGGGCAGCCGATCCCACCAGTCGTCCTCGCATCCGTCGACGATCCGATCGGCGTCATCCGGGTCAAGGATCGGGAGGTGCTCGTCGCCGGCAGCGGTGACGGGCTCGTCGACGCGGCAGCCGCCGGACTGATCGACGGATCGGAGCTCGTTCGCTACAGCGCCTCGCTCGGCGACGCCGCGCTGCTGCGTGCCGTGGACGACGCCTCCGCGGTGATCATCACCGACACCAACCGCGACCGTGCCCACCACTGGCGCAGCTCGCAGGACGTGGTCGGTCTGACCGAGGACGATGACCCCGATTCGCCGGACGTCCTGCGCCGGGACGTGGCCGATCAGCGGCTGCCGGTCTTCGAGGACGCGTCAGCGGCGGCGACCACGGTGGCCGTGCAGGACGGGCCGGTGCGGGCGCAGGCCACGGCGTACGGCGAGCCCTTCGCCTTCCGTCCGGATCAGCGTCCAGCGATGGTCGTCGACGGGAACCCCGCCACGGCGTGGGTCGTCGGCGACCATGCCGATCCGGTTGGCGAACGCATCGAGCTCACGATCGACGAACCGGTGGACCACCTGACGCTGCGCCAGCCAGACGGGGCCGCCGACCGCCGTCACGTCGGCACCGTTGCCGTGACGGTCGACGGGAGCGAGCCGCAACACGTCACGCTCGACGACAGCTCGCTCAGCGCCGCCGGGCAGCGCGTCGACATCACGCCGACAAACGGGCCGAGCACCGTCGACATCACGATCGAATCGATCGTCGTGCCGCCCGGTTCGACCGAGCCGCTGGCCGCCGTCGGGTTCGCCGAGATCGATACCGGGCTCGCTCCGACGCTCGAGGTGGTGCGCCTGCCGAGCGATTCCGTCTCCATCCTCCGTGACTCGCCTGACACCCCGTTGTCGTACGTGTTCACGCGGCTCCGCACCCGCCCGACCGACCGCTGGCGCAGTGACCCCGAGCCGACGATGCGCCGTGAGTTCACGGTCCCCGGCGACCGCACGTTCACGCCCGCAGTGACGGTTCGACTCGACCAGCGAGCCGACGACGCCGTGCTCGCCGAGGTGCTCGGCATCGACGGTGCGCGCGCGTCGTCACGGTTGACCGGAGTCGCCGCCGCTGGAGGTTGGGCCGCTACCGACGACAACCCGGCCACGTCGTGGATCACACCGTTCGGTGCGGCCGCGGGGGCTCGCCTCGATGTAGCACTGGCGGGTCCGGTCAGGGAGCTGACGATCACCCAGCCAGCAGGTGATTTCTCCCCCATCACCGGGCTGCGACTCACATCCGGCGAGACGGCGGTCGACGTGACCGTCCCAGCGGCCGGTGTCGATGGCCGCAGCACGGTCACGCTGCCCGAACCGCTCGCCGGACCGGAGCTGGCGATCGAGATCACGACAGTCGACCCACGCACGACGACCGATCGCCGCTACGGCGACCCGGTCACCCTGCCAGCGGCGATCAGCGAGCTGTCCGCCGGCACGAGGACCGTTCTGCCCGCCGATCTCGACACCGGCTGCCGAGACGACCTCCTCGCCATCGACGGCACACCCGTGCCCGTGCAGGTCGGTGCCCCCGTCGCTGACCTGCTTGCCGGGAGCCCGGTCGAGGCGGTGCTCTGCGAGCCGGAGCTCGCGCTGGAGGATGGCACGCACGAACTGGAGACGACGGCGGGCACCGGACTGCAGGTCGATCGAGTCGTGTTGGCAGGCCCGCAGGCGACCGCGGCGCCCGCCGGCGGTCCGACGATCGAGGTGACGTCGGTCGACCGCACCAGCCGGACGGCGACGGTCGAGGGTTGCCGCGAGGGCTGTTGGCTGGTGCTCGGCGAGGGATTCAACGACGGATGGCGGGCAGAGGTCGCCGGCCAGGACCTGGGTCCGCCGCAGCTCGTCGATGGCGGCTTCAACGGGTGGCGCCTTCCGCCGACCGAGCGACCCGTCGAAGTCAGGATGCACTGGACAGCGCAGCGACCACAGACGATCGCCCTCCTGCTCACCGGGCTGGCGGTGCTCATGTGCATCGCCCTCGTGTTGCTCGACCGGAAGTCGGCGATCGCCGCCGAGCCACCACCGGCCGTCCTCGGGTGGAGCGGCGATCGCATCGGGGTCCGCCGTCGCTGGGTGGCCGCGGCCGTGTGGGTCGTCGCCGCGGCGCTGCTCGTCGGGTTCGGCTGGGCGCTCGTCGCAGCGATCGCCGGGGGCCTCCTGATCGTGCGCGCGGGGCGGCCGCGACTTGCGGGGTTCGTTGCCGTTGGTCTGCTGGCCGCGATCGCGGCGGTCGTCATCGTGATCGTGCTTCGCGAGCACCCAGTGGCGAACGCCGCCTGGCCGGTGCGCTTCGAGCGGTGGCACGGCGTCGGGTTGTTCGCCGCGGTGTCGCTGCTGATCGTGCTGTTCAGCGGCGACGATCGGCGCCGCGCCGCGGATACACCCAGCGACGAAGCACCGTGAACCGGAACAGGCCGGCCAGCCCCCACACCACGAGCAGCACCACGACCTCCGCCACGACGCCGTCGACCAGCACGAGTCCGATCGTGGAGGCGACCAGCGTCACGGCGAACACCAGTGTCGCTCCGGCGACGTGCCACCACGGACCAACACCGCCGCGGCGCCGGAAGGTCCAACGCCGGTTGGCCCAGTTGTTCACCAGCGCCGTCGCCGCGAGACCTATCGCGTTGGCCCACAGCGGCCCCAGAGGATCGCGGCAGCAGCAGGAACAACACGAGTGACACCAACGTCGACGCCGTGCCGATGACCAGAAACGACACGGCCTGACGACCGAGGTCGTCGACTGGCGGGACTCGTTCGAGCGAGCCGAGCTCGACCTGGCCGTCGCCGCGCAGGAACGTCCACAGCACACGCCGCACGCCACGCAGATCGGCACGCGCCGTGGCTGCGACGTCGACGCGGCTGTCGGGATCGTCGACCCAGTCCACTGGCACCTCGTGGACGCGCAAGCCGTTGTGCTCGGCGAGCAGTAGTAGCTCAGTGTCGAAAAACCACTCGTCGTCCCTCACTGCTGGTAGCAGGCAGCGGGCAACATCCGTACGCATCGCCTTGAAGCCGCACTGGGCATCGCGGAACCGCACAGCGAAGACCACGCGGAGTAGGAGGTTGTACAGCCGCGAGACCAGCTCCCGCTTCGGCCCGCGAGCGACTACTGAGCCGGCGCTCAGTCGCGAGCCGATGGCGAGGTCAGAGTGCCCCGAGACGAGCGGCGCGACGAGCGGCAGAAGTCCGGTCAACCCCGTCGACAGGTCGATGTCGGTGTAAGCGACCACGTCGGCGGTCGATGTGCCCCACGCCGCCTTGAGAGCCCGGCCGCGACCCGGGTCAGCGACCTCTACTACGTCGACCGAAGAAAGCCGATCCGCCAGCTCGCGAGCGATCGACAGGGTCGAGTCGGTCGATCCGTTGTCGGCGATCACGATGCGCCAGCTGAACGGGAAGCCGTTCGCCAAGTACGCATGCAGCTGCTCGACGCTCCCAGCGACGACCCGCTCCTCGTTGTGCACCGGAAGGACAATGTCGACCGTGGTTGACTCAGCCACCGGCGAACGGCTCCACGAACACGGCAATCGCGTCGGCGTCCTCGGAGGCCTCCACGTAGGCCACGCGCGTTGCGCCGGGCGGGACCACTGCGGCCTCGGGACCGGTCCGGTAGAAGAGGCGGACATCGGCACGACCGTCGAACCGTCGGTTGTCGCCCACCTGCCGCACGTCGCCGTCGCCGGCCACGAGGAACGGGATGTCCCGCCGAGCGAGCTCGGCCATCAACGCCCACGAGTACGGCTCGGCGAAGACGATGCCCTCCAGGTCGACGAACACGGTGCCGGTGCCCTCGAGCGGTCCGAGCTGCTCACGGAGTGCTTCGGCACCTGCCCACGCCTCCGGCTGGTCGACCGGGCCGGCCACTACCCGGTACGTCGGGATCGTGAGCAGTGACACCACGACACCGACCGCGACGGCGACCCACGATGCTCGTGTCGCGGTGACGGTGGATCGGCGCGCCGCGGCCTGCAGCAGCGCGCCGACGAGGACCGCCGCGATGAAGGCGCCGAGCGCCCACAGCCAGCGCACCTTGTGCGCCACGACGCCGAAGACCGGGTCGACCGGCGTGATCACGGCGGTGAACAGCGCAACGAGCAGCGCCACACCGATCAGCACCACGCCCGGCGGAGTGATCTCGTCGCCGGATCGCCGGGTCAGCACGAACGCTGCGATCAGCACGGCAACGAGCACGACGAGTCCGAGGACGGCCAGTGGCAGCGCAGGGAGCGCATCGAGGTCGATCCGGCGCGTGCCATCGACGTCCGTCCACGGTGAGGCGGGGATCGCCGAGTCGTATCCGGGCCGACCGAACCACGGTGGTAGCGCCAACACCGCTGACAGCATCCGCACCGACGCACCGACGCCGTTGCGCGCGCCCTCGGTGCCGGAGGAGTCGAGGAGC
Source organism: uncultured Acidimicrobiia bacterium (assembly GCA_963774125.1). Lineage (GTDB taxonomy): Bacteria > Actinomycetota > Acidimicrobiia > Acidimicrobiales > Ilumatobacteraceae > JALZMG01. Next base: position 249,996 of record CAVZDR010000003.1, on the reverse strand, counting down.
CGGCTGAGGTTGCCCTCTCCGGAGGACGTGAACTGCTCCCACAGCGGCTGAGCCCACGCAAGGACGCCGACCACGATGGCGAGCATGAGCGATCGGTGGTGCTGGGACCACGTCTGCCGGCCGTCTCGGAGGATGAGCGCGACCACCGCACCGATGAGCAGGGCCGGCACGAGGAAGAGGTAGCTGAGATGGGCCTGCACGCAGAGCGACCCGACGAGCACCGCCCACGGCAAGGTCCCGGCGTGCCCGCACCAGACCGCCCACATCAGGACGAGGAAGCAGAAGAACGGCAGCACGAGGATGTTCGGCTGCCACGTGTCGAAGAGCAGCTCGCTGCCCATCGCCCACGTGAGGACGGCCGCGGCGACGGCGGTGGCCAGTGCGGTTGCCGCACCACCGACACGCCGAGCCACGAGGACGCTGGCCCACAACGCACCGAGGTTGAGCACCGCCGCGCCGAAGGCGAGGCCGAATCGACCGCCGAGCAGGCGGACCGGGAGCGCGAAGTAGTCGAACAGCAGCGGTCCTGGGTGGTTGACGTCCAGGCCGGTGGCGACCGACGCCGACGACCACGTGCCGAGCAACGGACGGTCAGCCGTGAAGACGTCCCACGCGCGCAGCTCGATCAAGGCGTTGTCGCCGATTGGCTGGAAGCCGCGGGCGAGCCCGCGGATCGTGGAGAACAAGACGACGGCGGTCGTGAGCGCCGTGACGATCACCCAGGGCGGCGGAGTGCCGCGACGGGTCGCCGAGGCGGCGGGTTGCACGGTCGAAGCCGCCGTCGTCGTCACAGCGCCGTCGGGTCGTCGTCGGACGGCGGTGGGGCGACGAAGACGACCATCGGCTGGCCGAGCTCGATCAGGCGGCCCAGGTCGCGCTGGTCTGCCGCCGAGAGCCGCGTGTCGATCGACATGCCGAACAGGTTGGTGTCGACGAGCGGGACGAGCTCGGCGAGGCCCTCCTCCTCGAGGCGGTCGATGAATCCCGCCCGCACCGTGTCGTACTCGGCGCGCTGCGCGTCGGTGCGGGGGTCGTACGAAGCAACCTCGACGGCGTCGGGGACGGCGCGCCAGATGTCGACGTAACCGCCGGTGGCGAGGTGGATCTGGGCGTCGGCATCCGAGCGCGGCCGCGTGCGGTGCTCGGTTGCGGGGACCCGGAAGTACTCGTCAGCGGCGACGTCGAGGCCGCGCCGCTCGAGCTCGTCGAGCAGTCCGAAGCCCGGGCTGCCGATGTCGGCGGCATCGCTCCAGCGCACGACGTAGCGCCCGTCTTCTCCGGTCGCTGCACCGACTCCGTCGACCACCGCGTCGTACGTCGGCGCGGCGAGGCTGCCGACTGCGGTGCTCAAGCGCTGTTCGGGGTTCTCGGCATCGGCAGCGAACGCGATCGCAGTGGCGGCGGAAATGACGAGCGCTGCGGCTGCGGCGGTGACGGCCACGGGCGTCGCGGCGTCACGGGCTGGTCGCTGATGGCGGTACAGCGCAACGGCGGTCCACACGATGGAGCCGACGAGCAACGTCGTGACTCCCCACGCCCAGAGCGTCAAGTAGAACCATGGGCGTCCGAAGATCCGTGCCGTCGACGCGGTGCCGAGCAGTAGGGCCACGCCGATCACGACGTGCAGGGCTCGCAGAGCGCGCGAGCCGACCCGGAAGGCGGCGATCGCCGCGGCGACCCAGATGACGAACGTGACGGCGCCACGCCATTCGGAGGCCGCGTCGATGAAGCGCTCGGGGCCGATCACCTGGGCACCCAAGCCGTACGCCGCGTCGAGGTGGCGAGCCATGATGCGCAGGCCGTCGCCGAGGCCGATCGCCGCCTCGGGCGGTGAGCCGAAGTGGTCGGCCAGCTCGCGGATGTTCCCCGGCTCGTTGGTCAGCTGGTCCAGCAGTGGTGGGATCCAGAGCACCACGCCGATGCCCACGCTCCACGCCAGGCTGCGGCGGACGGCCGGTAGCTCGTCGGAGGTGCTGCGGCGCAGGCCAACGAGGGTGGCGACCAGCGCAAGGACCGTCATCCCGGCGCCGAGGGGCAGGTACGGCACGTGGGTCTGGGCGCACAGCGTCGCCGCGACGACGAGAGGGATGAGCATGCGGTGGTCGCCGCACAGCACGGCCCACGTGGCGAGCAACACCAGCAGCCACGCCAGCAGCGGTAGGTACGGGTTCCACGGTTGCGTGAGGAGGACCTGCCCGTAGCCGCGGATGGCCAGTGCGAGCAGGGCAGCGACGACGGCGACGCCCTTCCAGCCGAGACGGCGTTGGCCGATCCAGAGCGCCGTGGCGATGGCAGCCAGGTGGATCACGACGGTTGCCGCCTCGAGGGCCCACGACGAAGAGCCGAGGATGCGGTAGGTCGGCGCCAGCAGGTAGAAGCTGAGCGGGCCGGGGTGGCTGCCCTGGTCGGGGTACTCGCCGATGCGTCCGGGCAACCCGATCAGCGGGTTGTCGGCGGTGAAGACGTCGCGGACCCGGAACTCGGTCATCGCCAGGTCGAGCACCGGGAACCACCGCTCGGCGCGCAGTGCGATCACGGCGGCGATGAGTGGCAGGCCGACGACGAGCGTGGCGATGACGATGGTCCAGGCGGGATGGCGATCGACCCAGCGCCGGTCGTCCCCCGGGGGAACGGTGGTCGATCCCGGTTCGCCGGCGGACAGGTGCGCCTGCGCCGGCGTCTCGATCACGAACGCGAGAGCGTACCGGTCGGTCGCGGTGGGTGTCAGGATGCCGCCGTGCGGGTTGCTCCAGGGTGGACGGCTCGCACGGCACTCCCGAACGGTTCGGCCTGGGCGGGCGAGGGTGGGCTGGGCGCCCGGCGGGCAGCACGCGTTGCGGCGGCCATCGCCATCGTCGTGTTCGTGCTGCTGGCCACGAACGGGCGGCCGTGGGACGCCTTCCAGCGCGGCCCGTTCACGAGTGATTTCTACGACGCCCAGGCCGCGTGCGCTGTCCCGAGGCCACGTCGACGTGCCGGCCGAGGTCGCCGGCGTCGAGGGGTTCGTCGTCGACGGGGAGACGCACCTGTACTACGGGATCGTGCCGGCCGTCGCCCGGCTCCCGATCAGCGCCATCACGTCGGCAGCCGACGGGCGCTTGGTGGTGCTCAGCCAGGTCGTCGCGCTGGGCGTCGCCTGTCTCGCCGCCGCCCGTCTGTTGCAGCGCGGGAGGGCGGCGTGCGGGTTCGACGCCCCGCTGCGTTGGTGGCCATGGGTCACGGGCGGCTTCGCTCTGGCAGTCGGAGTCTCCAGCCCGTTGCTGTGGCTGTCTTCCGAGGCGCTCGTCTACCACGAGGCCGAGCTGTGGGGGGCGGCGCTTGCGCTGGCTGGCTTCGACCGGGTCGTCGCCTGGTGGTCGACGCGGCGAGGGCTCGACCTCCTCGGCGCCGGGGCGCTCGCTGCGGTGGCACTGTCTGCCCGACCATCCTCGGGGATGGGCCCGGCGTTGGCGCTGGGAGGGCTGGCGGTCGTCCTGGCCGTACAGCGGCAGTGGCGCCTCGGTGCGTGGGCACTCGGCGCCGCCGCCGTGCCGTTCCTGCTCTACGCGTGCGTCAACCTGGTGCGCTTCGGCGTGCCGTTGTCGACTCCGTTCGATCGCCAGGTCCTGAACGAGTTCTCGGCCGACCGACGAGCGGCGCTGGCGGACAACGGCGGGACGTTGTTCGGACTGAAGTTCATGCCAACTGCCCTCGTGCAGTACCTGCGGCCGGACACGATCGAGCCCCGGGCGCTGGTGCCGTGGCTCTCGTGGGCCGCGCCGGCCGATCTCATCGGTGACGTCACGTTCGACACCGTGGACCGGTCGGCGTCCTTGCCGGTCGTGGCCCCCGTGTGGCTCGTCGCCTGGGTGTGCGGCGTGGTCGCGATGGTTCGCCGCCGCGTCGCAGCAGCGTGGGCGGTGTCGACGGGAGCCGCCGCGGTCGCCGTGCTCCCGATGCTGGCCATCGCCTTCATCGCGCAGCGCTACCTGGCGGATTTCGTGCCACTGCTCGTCTTCGGAGCGGCGCTCGGTGTGCCGGCCGTCGCCGCCTGGGCGGCGCGGAGCAGGCGGCGAGCCGGCGGGGTGCTGGCCGGTGCAGTCGTCCTCGGCGTCGTCGGCCTGGTGACGAATGCGGGCCTGGCCGTGCTGGCACGCAACTTGTACCTGCTGCCGGACGTGAATGCGCGGCGAGACTTCGTGGCACTGCAATACGCCGTCCACGAGGTCCTGGGCAGCGGCGCCCCGGACGTGCAGCGTGTCGAACGGGTCGGCGAGGTCGGTCCGGACGGGGCGATCGCCATCGTCGGCGACTGCGACGCGGTCTACCGCAGCGACGGCGCAACGTGGCGGTTGCTCGAGCTACGACCCGGCGGTGCGCAACGGGTCGTCGTCGAAGGGGCGGCGACCGGCCCGGTCGTGCTCGGCGACGGCTGGCAGATCGACCTCGTCACCGATGGGACGGACCGGCGCCTCGAGTACGTCGGAGCGACCACCGTGACCGGCGACGCGCTGCCCAGCGAGGGACCGTTGCGCATCGACGTCGCCGCCGACGCCGTGCTCCCGACGGTGGTCGTGCGCGTCGACGGCGAGCTCGTCCTGGAGGCCTTCCTCCAGCCGGCCGTCGGCCCGCTGGTCCCCGCTCCCGAATGGCGCTCGATCCCGGGCGAGGCCTCGCTGTGCGCCGACCTGAGCGCCCGCCTCGACTGAGCGCCCCGCCTCGCGATGAGCGATGAGTGGTCATACGGCGCACATCGCTCATCGCGTGCCCCGGTCCCCCAACAGCGATGAGCAATCTGCGCTCCATCGCCACTCATCGCTCATCGCGCACGCCGCGCGCGACCTCAGAGCGTGCGGGTCATGAAGACGCTGTGGCCGCTGTCGGGGTAGCCGGCGTACGCGCCGCACACCTGGAAGCCGGCGGTGGCGTACATCGCTCGCGCCGGCTCGTACTCGACTTGTGAACCGGTCTCCAGGCTGACCCGCTGGTACCCCCGCTCACGAGCGAGCTGCAGCAGGTGCTCGAGCATCGCCGCCCCGATGCCGCCGCCTCGCGCCGCTCCCGAGGTGTGCATCGACTTGATCTCGGCATGCTCGGCATCGAGCTCCAACAGCGCGCCGACCGCCAGCAGCTCGCCATCTCGACGTGCACTGCAGAACGTCACGCCCGGCTGCGCCAGCTCCTCGACGTCGAGCGCGAAGACGAACTCGGCCGGCGAGCAGGACAACGAGAACTCGTGGTGCTGCTCGAGCAACTTCACGACGTCGTTGGCGCGAGGATCATCGGGACCGATGACCACGCCAGCCATCGCCGCATCGAACCCGACCGACCCCACCGTGTCAACCGCCAAGATGAATCGCCCCGCGGATAGGCAGGTGGGTGAGCGCCGCTGCGCAGCGGCGGCGGCGAGCTCGGGAGGTGAGCCGAGCAGCTTGCCTGCGAGACGAACCCGAAGGGAGGACCTGACGTGACGATCGAGCGGATCATCGCCCCACGAGCGAGGCGCATCGCCGGTGCCGCCGGCGAGGTCGACCGGTTGCTCCCGTACCGGGAGCGGCGCATGGTCGGGCCGTTCATCTTCGCCGACCTCATGGGTCCCGACGAACTCGGGCCGGGCGAGGGCGCCGACGTGCCGCCCCACCCGCACATCGGGCTGGCGACGGTGACGTACCTGTTCGAAGGGGCGCTGCTGCACCGCGACTCGACGGGCGCCGTCCAGCAGATCGAGCCCGGTGGCGTGAACTGGATGACGGCCGGGCGCGGGGTCGCCCACAGCGAGCGCACGCCACCGGCGATGCGACCTGTCGTCGGCCGCCTGGCTGGCCTGCAGACGTGGGTGGCGCTGCCCGTGGAGAGCGAAGAGAGCGCGCCCGACTTCCAGCACGCCGGCGCCGACGCGCTGCCCACTGCCGAGGACGGCGGCGCTCGGGTGCGCTTGCTCGTCGGGAGCGGGTTCGGAGCGGCGTCGCCGGTCGCGGGTGCATCACCCCTCTTCCACGCCGACGTCCATCTCGACACCGACGCCCGGTTCGCCCTCCCGACAGAGCACGCGGAGCGGGCGGTGCTCGTGATCGAGGGGGCCGTCGAGGTCGACGGCCAGCCCGTGCCGGAGCGTCACCTCGCCGTCGTCGACCCGGGCGACGCCGTCGTGACCGCGTCGCAACCGTCGCGGATCATGACGTTCGGCGGGGCACCCCTCGGGCGCCGGCTCATTTGGTGGAACTTCGTCGCCTCGACGCAGGAGCAGATCGACCGCGCCAAGGCCGACTGGGCAGCCCGCCGCTTCGCCGAGATCCCCGAGGAGCACGGCCGCGTCGAGCTACCCGGGTAGTTTGCCCCTCTCGTGGACGCGGCGACCCTCCCTCGCGCGGAGGTCGTCGATCAGCACGGGGTCGACGACCCGACAGCCTTCGTGCTCGGTGGTTCCGGCGGGCTGCGGCGCCGGTCCCAGGGCGCCCTCGGGACGTGGGTCGGCATCGCCATCATCGGGGTGCTGGTGGCGATCCCGCTGCGCGGGCTCTACCGCTTCACCGGCGGGACCATGGAAGAGGGCTTCATGCTCTACTTCCCCGAGCTCATCGCTCGCGGCGACGTGCCCAACGTCGACTTCCTGCACCTCTACGGCCCTGGGTCACTGCACGTCCTGACCGGCTGGTACGAGCTGTTCGGCTACTCCCTGCCAGCCGAGCGGACGTTCGGCCTGCTGCAGCACCTCGGGATCATCTTCGGGTTGTTCGCCCTGGCGCGGGCGTGGGGCCGGGCCGCCGCCACCGCGGTCGGCGCGTTCGCCGTCTTCTACGTGCTGACGCCGGTCGCGCTCACCGCGATGGCCTGGAACGGCGGACTCGCTCTCACGCTCTGGAGCGCGGTGTTCGCGTTGCGGGCCAACCAACTCGGTGCGGTCGGCCGTGGGCGGAACTGGTGGATCGCCGCCGGTGTCCTGGCCGGGCTGGCGTTGAGCTTCCGCCCCGACCTCGTCATCGCCGTCGGCCTCGTGTTCGGCTGGCTGCTGTGGCGAAGCCGTCCGGGCCGCCGTCCAGCCCTCCTCGGCGCCGTCATCGGCTCGCTGCCGATCTGGGTCCACCTGATCATGGCCGGCCCGGCCAGCGCCTTCGAAGGCATGGTCCTCGACCCGGTGTTCCGGCTACGCGACGGCCGTGAGCTGCCCCGCCCGCCGCCATGGGACCACCTCGACGGCGCGCTGCAGGCGGTCGCCGAGGAGATCCCGCCGTGGTGGAAGTTCCCCGCGCTCTCGGCGTCGCACACGATCTTCGTGTGGTTCTTCGTCATGCTGCTCGGAACGGCGGCCATGGTGGCCTTCGCCATCTGGAACCGGCGCCGCGCCGGGCCGACCGGCCGGGCGACCGTGCTGCTCGCCGTCTCGCTGGTCAGCGTCGGGATCCTTCCGCAGGCGCTGCAACGACCGGACTCCGCGCACCTCCTGTGGGTCACGTGCGTGGCCTTCCCGTTCTCCGTCGCCACCGTCGCGGAACTGGTCGCCAGGTTCTGGCCAACCCTCGATCGCCGGCGCGCCGTCGCCATCGGCGGAGCCTTCACGCTCGTCCTCACGTTCACGGTGACGGCCCTGTTCACGTTCCGCTACTACCTCCTGCACACCCGGATCGGGCTCGGGCAGGTGGCGAGCCCGTTCCGCGTGGAGCGCGGCGACCGCTACTTCTACCTGGGTGACCGCGAGGCCTACCTCGCTGTGCAGGCCGCGGTCGATCAGCTCGACGCCCTCGCCGAGCCCGGTGATCGGCTGCTCGTCGGCCCCAACGACCTGCGCCGCACCTGGTACAGCGACGTGTTCATCTATTGGCTGCTGCCCGAGCTCGAGCCGGCGACGTACTACATCGAGATGGACCCCGGCCTGGCCAACGCCGAGGGTTCGAGCCTCGCCGGCGACGTCGCCTCCGCCGATTGGGTGTTGTTGACCGGCCTGTGGGACGGCTGGACCGAGCCCAACTCATCCGTCGAGTACGGCTCCGACGCGCCGAACCAGGTCCTGCGCGACGAGTTCTGCGTCGTCGGCACGTGGGAGGACGGCCAGGCGACCCTCTACGCCCGAAACCCCTCGTACTGTCCGTGACGATGGCCTCACAACGATCGATCCCGACGGACAGAACAGCTCTATTCGGGCATGCGGCGCCAGATCGTGCGTGGCAGATGCCGGAAGACGACGAACGCCGGGCGCAGTGTCGACGGCACCCAGACCGTGTGGCGGCCCTTGCGCAGGCCGTCGACGGTCGCCTTGGCGACGGCTGCCGGCGTGGTCGCCAACGGCCGGGCCTTCATCCCCGCCGTCATCTGTGAGTGGACGAAACCTGGCCGCACGATGAGCACGCTGGCGCCGGATCCGGCCAGCGAGTCCCCGAGCCCTTGGGCAAACCCGTCGAGCCCGGCCTTCGACGAGCCGTACACGAAGTTGTCCTTGCGCACCCGCTCCCCCGCCACGCTGGACAGCACGACGAGCCGGCCGTGGCCTTGGCGACGGAACTGTGCGGCGACGGCGAGCGACACGCTGACCGCGCCCGTGTAGTTGACGGTTACCAGCTCGGCCGCCCGCGCCGGGTCGTCCTCCAGCTCCACCTGATCGCCCAGCTGACCGAACGCCACGATCACCACGTCCAGGTCACCGTGGCGGGCGACGAGGTCACGCACGAACGGCTCGTGCGTATCGACATCGGCGGCATCGAATTGCGCGGTCTCGATGCTCAGCCCGTCGCGTTGCAGGGAGCCCGCCGCCAGTTCGTCGGGCCGGCGCGCCGCCAGCACGACGACACGCGTCGACGGCGACACCAGCGCCTCGACGATGGCCCGCCCGATCTCGCTGCCGCCGCCGAGCAGGACGATGGTCTGCGCCTCGCCCAGAGCGTTCTGCATTACTGCGTTCCCCGGCCACGCAGCGCGACTGCGTTCCTCCGGCCACGCAGGCCGCGGACGCCGTCCCTCCTGCGCTCGGTCGCTCGCAGAGTCTCCCTTGCCTGGCGCTCGCTCGCTCGTGATTGGAGACGGGTTCAGGTTGCACTTCAGCCCTCCAGGAGCCCGAGCCGGCGGCTCTGATCGCTGGCCCACACGCCGGCTGGATCGACGGCATCCCGAACCGCCCGCCACTCGGCCAGCCGCGGATATCCCCGGCGGATCGCCGCGGGGGTCGTGCAGGCGTCCTTCGCGAGGTAGTGGCGCCCGCCCGCCTCGAGCACCAGCTCGTCCAGCCCGTGCAGCATCGGCGCCAGCGCTGACGCCGACGCAGGGATGTCCAGCGCCAGCGCCCAGCCGGGTCGCGGGAAGCTGAGCGGCGCCGGGTTGGCCGGACCGAACCGCTTCAGCACGGCCAGGAAGCTGGCCGTACCCGACGCCGCCAGCCGCTCGACGACCCGCCGCAGCGTCGCCTCTTCACCGAACGGCACGACGAACTGGTACTGCAGGAAGCCCCGCCCGCCGTAGAGGCGGTTCCACGAGTCCACGAAGTCCAGCGGGTGGAAGTACCGCGAGATCGTCATGATCTGCGCCACCCGACGCACCGGCGCCGCCCGGAACCACACCTCGTTGAAGGCCGCCATCGTGAGGTGACTGACGACGCCACGCGGGGGCACGACCGGCGGAACGGACAGCAGCTGGCGCGGCTCGTAGGCGAGCGGATCGACGGCATCCCTGGGCCGGAGCTGGGAAACCTCGGCGTGCTCGTCCACGGGTCAGCACGCTGCGTCCGAGGCGACGCCCCCGCGCCATCAGGTCGATCCACGCTACGGAGTACCGGTAGTACCGATCGCCCTCCTCCATCAGCCCGAGCAACGCATCGAGGTCGGGGGCGCGGTCGGTGTCCACGGCGCAGCGGCTCGTCTCGATGGGGATGAGGTCGATCGTCACGTCGAGGATCAGGCCCGTCAGTCCCATGCCGCCGATCGTCGCCCAGAACAGCTCGGCATCGCTGCTCGGACGAAAGCTCGACGACCTCGCCGTCCGCACGGAGCAGCGACAACCGGTGCACGTGATTGCCGAACGAACCCTCGCGGTGGTGGTTCTTGCCGTGGATGTCGCTGGCGACCGCTCCTCCCACGGTCACGAACCGAGTTCCCGGTGACACCGGGACGAACCAGCCACGGGGAACGATCAGTCGCAAGAGGTCGTCGATGCTGAGCCCGGCCGGGACCGTCGCGGTGCCCGCAGACGCGTCGATGACGACGTCCTGGGGCGATGCGAGCAATCGCATCGCTGCGCCGCCCCCGTTCTGTGCCGAGTCGCCATACGAGCGCCCGAGCCCGCGGGGAATGCCGCCGCGCGCGGGGAGTGCCTTGACGGCGGCCGCCAGCGCCTCCCGATCGCCCGCCGCGACGGTCATGACCTCGGACGACGAAGGGCTCGTCCGCCCCCACCCCGTCAGCAGAGTCCGCCCGCCATCACTCACGGTGGCGACCGTACCGTGTGGCTTCGTCGCTCGTATGCTGCGTCCTTCCAGGCAGAGGAAGGATCCGTGCAACGCACGAACGCGGCGCCAACGAGTACCCCCTTCACTCCCGTCGCCTCCACGCCGCACCGGCTGCGAGCAGCCCTGTCCCCGCGCTCGACGCCTGGCAGTTTCCGCCTCACCGCCGCCGTGGTCACGGCGATCTGTGCGGTGTGCGCGGTGGTCGCCGCCGCCGCCATCGTCGCTCGCTCCGGATCGCTGAACGCCGCCGGCAACGAGACCCAACAGCTCGTCGACCTCCAGGAGATCCGCACGGCCGCGGTCGAGGCGGACGCCATCGCTGCATCATCGTTCCTAAGTGGGAGTGAGGAGTCGGCGAACCAGCAAGTGGCCTACGAGGCGCGGCTCGGTGATGCCACGAGGCTCCTGGCGGACGTCGCCCAGCGCGCCACGACCGCCGACCTGCCGGCTCTCGCCGTCGCCAACGACACCCTCGTGCGCTACGCCGGGCTCGTCGAGCAGGCCAGGGCGAACAACCGCCAAGGGTTCCCGGTCGGCGCCTCCTACCAGCGCCAGGCCTCGAACCTGCTGCGCAGCGACTTCCTTCCGGCGATCGATGAGGTCGCGGGCGCGAGCCGGGACCGCCTCAACGACTCGCTGAGCGAGTCGACACGCAACGGCGCCATCACGGTCATCCTCCTCGCCGTTGCACTCGTCGCACTGCTGCTCGCGGCGCTGTTGCTGATGCGGCGGACGCGCCGCCTCGTCAACGTGCCAATCGCCATCGGCGCGGTGCTCATCGGGGCTGCCCTCGTGTGGACCGTCGCGGTCGTAGTGACGACCGGCAGCGACGTCCGCGACACGGTCGACACGTCGCTGCGCGGTGCCGACGCGCTCTCCCGGGCGCGGACCTCCGCCTTCGACGCCCGCAGCGCCGAGTCGCTGACGCTGATCAACCGCGGCAACGGCGCCGCCAATGAGGCGGACTGGCAGCTCGCCAACGCCGAGGTCGTGGCGGCGCTCGACGAGGCGTGCGGGGCGACCGGTGATTGCTTCGCCGACCTCTGGACCCCCTACCAGGAGCAGCACCAGCAGGTCCGGGACCTCGACAATGGCGGTCAGTACGAGGACGCCGTTGCACTGGCGACCGGACCGGTCGGCGAGACGTTCCGCGTCTTCACGGATGCGGTTGGCGCCGCCCGGGCCGACGAAGCGGGAGCGGCCGTGGCGGCCCTCGACGACGCCAAGGGACCGCTCGACATCCTGCGGTGGTTCGTCCTCGTCGCAGGCCTGATCGCCGCAGCCACAGTCGTCGTCGGCTTCGGGCAACGGCTCAGGGAGTACCGATGACGCGTCGGCCGCTCCCCGCGCTGCTCCTACTGGCGACCATCACGGCCTGCGGCGCTCCGCAGCTCGCCGAGCCGCCCGAGGTCACCGCGCCGCCGACAACCGCCACCGAGACGACGGTCCCACCCGTGTGCACCGACGAGGAGGCGGCCCTCGACGCCACCCGCTCGTACGCCCCGGACGGCCCGCTGCCGCCACCCGGCGAGATGCCGGCCGGCTCCACCATGGCAGGAGATCGCCGAACGTGGCCGGCTGATCGTCGGCGTCTCGGCCGGCACCCTGCAGTTCGGCTTCCTCAACCCGCAGAGCGGCGAGCTCGAAGGCTTCGACATCGCCATCCTCGAGGAGGTCGCCCGCGCCATCTTCGGCGATGTCGACCCCCTGCCGATCGAGTATCGGGTGATGAACTTCGCCGAGCGACTGCCAGCGCTGGAGAACAACGACGTCGACCTCGTCGCCCACACGATGACGATCAACTGCAACCGGTGGTTGCGCATCGCCTTCTCGTCCACGTACTACGACGCCGGTCAGAAGGTGCTCGTGCCGAAGGGCTCCGGCATCACCGGCGTTCAGGACCTCGTCGCCAACGGCGCCAGGGTGTGCGTGACGGAGGGGAGCACAGCCTTCGACGAGATGAGCAAGCCAGAGTACGACGGCGTGCAGCTCGTTCCGAGAGACCGAGACCACCGACTGCCTCGTCGCCATGCAGCAGGGCCGACGCCGACGCGTCGGTCAGCGACGACACCCTGCTGGTCGGCCTGGCCGCCCAGGACCCGAACCTCGAGGTGGTCGGCGAGGCCCTCACCGAGGAGCCGTACGGCATCGGCGTCAACCAGGACAACATCGACCTCGTGCAGTTCGTGAACGGCGTGCTGGAGGAGATGCGCGCGGACGGCCGCTGGGAGGCGCTGTACCAGGAGTGGATCGGCGAACCGGGGTCGCGCCCGCATCGCCGCCGGACCCGGTCTACGGCCGCGACAGTGACCGTTCACTGCGTTCCCCGGCCACGCAGGCCGCGACAACGCTCGCTCGCTGGCGCTCGCTCGCTCGCACGCGGCGACGGATCGAGATGACGCCGCGATCCCGCCCAGGACACGCCACTCGACCGCAACGCCGCGGCGGCGATCGCCGCCGAGCTCGACGCCTGGGTGGCCGCCGTTGCGTCGGAGCTCCTCGATCTCGACACAGGACGCCCAGGCATCGGGGTCGGACGCGCAGCGCAACGACGTCGCCGCCGCGTTCACGCTCTGGCGGGCCGTGTCCGAGCGCACCGAGCAGTGGGACGGCGTCGGCGACGCGAACGGAGGCGGGCGCGCCGCCGTGCTGGCCTCGGCATGGTCGCCGATCACGTCCGACGCGGGCGAGGTGCTGGCGCCCGACCTCGCCGATGCGATGACGTTCCTCGCCGCGCTCGTCGAGCGCCTGCGCACGCAGCTCGAGTCGCAGCGCCAGGAGGCCGTCTCCACCGCCGAGGCATGGCTGACGCTCGACGGCGACCTCCACGACGCCGCCCAGGCAGCAGCTCGACTCGGCCAAGAGGTCCGCCACGTCGCCGAGCTGGAGGCCGAAGCCGGCCGCCAGATCCGCGAGCGTTCACCCGCCGGCCGACCTGACCAGCCGCGCTGCCGCCGTCCGGGTCCGCCTCGACACGGCCGAAGCAGAGCGCGATGGCCTGCTCGGCAAGCTGGATGCGGCGTCGTCGCTGCTGGCCGACCTCGACGCGAAGGAAGCCGTCGGTGCGGGCACTGGCCGAGACGTGCCGGGGCAAGATCGCCAATGCTCCACCGCTCGCCGTACCGTCCATCGCCACGATCGCGCCACCGCCCGACGGCGTCCGCGACCGTCCGTGGCCGGCAGTGGAGGCACCGGTCGCGGGCGTGGCTGCAGCAGACCGAGCGAGCCGGGGCGGCGCTCGACGAGGCGGCCCGCCGCTTCCAGGCACCTCTGACCCGCCGCGACGAGTTGCGCGGGCTGCTGCAGGCGTTCCGCGACAAGGCGGCCAGCGCCGGGCTCGCCGAGCACGAGGCGCTCGATCCGCTGTACACCGCGGCCCGTGACACGCTCTGGTCGGCGCCGTGCGACCTCGCCGTGGCCGAGTCCCAAGTCGACGACTACGTCCGCACGGTCAACACCGATGATGCACGGGGTCGGTTGACTGATGAGCGCGTGCACGCAGCCCGGTTGCACCGGGCAGATCCTCGACGGCTACTGCGACGTCTGCGGGATGGCCGCCGTCCGCAGCCGCCAGCTGCGACGGCCCCGTCGTTCGGCGCATCCGCCGTCGGCTCGGCGGCCGCCGGCGCTGGCGCTGCGATGTCGGCGCGCACGGCGAGTGGCCGGGTGACGAGCTCCCGGCTCGGCACCGTGCCGCTCGGGCTCGCAGCGGGCGACCGGCAGCCGGCGCACGCAGCGCCTCGGCGGGCGCCGTCCGGGCTCGACCAGCCTCGGCGCCGGGCTCGACGTCGGTGCCTCCGGTGCCGACCATCGACCCGTCGGCAGCGCTGATGGACCCGGCCGTCGTCGCCGAGCACAAGCGCTTCTGCGCCCAATGCCAGTCGGCAGTCGGGCGGGCCCGCGGCGACCAGCCAGGCCGCACGAAGGGCTTCTGCCCGAAGTGCCGCACGCCGTTCGACTTCGACCCGCGGTTGCAGCCGGGGATGCTGGTCGGCGGCCAGTACGAGGTCGCCGGCTGCCTCGCCCACGGCGGCATGGGTTGGATCTACCTCGCCCGGGACCGCAACGTGAACGGACGTTGGGTCGTGCTCAAGGGCCTCCTCAACAGCGGGGACCCCGACGCGTTCCGCGCCGCCGTCGCCGAGAAGCAGTACCTCGCCGAGGTCGAGCACCCGCTGATCGTCGAGATCTACAACTTCGTGACCGCGCCCGACGGCGCCTCCTACATCGTCATGGAGTACGTCGGCGGCACGTCGCTCAACGACCTCGTCAAGCAGCGCACGAACCAGCGGGGCGGCGCATACTCGCCGTTGCCGGTCGACCAGGCCATCGCCTACATGATCGAGGTGCTTCCGGCGTTCTCCTACCTGCACACGAGCGGGCTCCTGTACTGCGACTTCAAGCCGGCCAACGTCATCCAGGTCGGCGAGAGCGTGAAGCTGATCGACCTCGGCGGTGTGCGCCGCATCGGCGACGACGAGTCCCCGATCTACGGCACGGTCGGCTTCCAGGCGCCGGAGGTCGCCGCGCGACGGCACGACGATCGCCTCGGACATCTACACGGTGGGCCGCACGCTCGCCGTGCTGGTCTTCGAGTTCCAGCGGTTCGACCGAGCGAGTACGTCGACGCCCTGCCGACGCCGGAACAGGTGCCGCTGTTCGCCGAGCACGACTCGCTGTACCGGCTGCTGCTGCGCACGACGGCGACGGCGGCCGAGGACCGGTTCCAGTCCGCCGACGAGCTGCGCGAGCAGCTGCTCGGCGTGCTGCGCGAGGTCACGTCGCGCGACGACGGGGACTTCCGCTCGGTGCCGTCGACGTACTTCGAGACGCCGGCCATCGCGAGCGATGAGCTCGGTTGGGCGGAGCTGCCGGCACTGCGTGCTCGACACCGCCGATCCGATGGCCTCGTGGTTGGCGGCGTGACGTCCGACGACCCGGCGCGACTGCTGGAGCTGCTCGACGAGGCGCCCGAACAGACTGCCGCCGTGCGCTTGGCCAGGGCCGATGCCGCGCTCGCGCGCCGGTGACGCCGCGCGGGCACGGTCCGAGAGCGAGGCGCTCCTGCAGGTTGATCCGTGGGACTGGCGGGCGGTTTGGATGACCGGCGTCGCGGCGATGGCCGCCGGCGACGTTCCCGGCGCCATCTCCGCGTTCAACGCCGTGTACGGCCAGGTGCCGGGCGAGCTGGCACCGAAGCTGGCGTTGGCGCGAGCGTGCGAGCTGGCCGACGAGCGTGAGATGGCGACCGGGCTGTACACCGTGTGCTCGCGTACTGACGGCGCCTATCTCGCCCGCCGCGCAGTTCGGCCTGGCTCGGCTGGCCCAGGCCGACGGCCGGACCGCCGATGCCCTCGCTGCGCTGGGACGTATCCCGCCGGTGAGCCGAGCGTACGGCGAAGCACGCCGGCAGCGGGCGTCGCTGCTCGTGGGCGACGGCGCGGCGACGCCGGACGACCTCGCTGCGGCGTCGTTGGAGGTCGAGCGTGCGGGGCTGCCTCCACGCGAGCGGACCGCCCTCCACGTCGAGATCCTCGAAGCTGCATTGGCAACGACCGTGCGCGATGGCGATCAACCATCGACGCGCGTTGTCGGCGTGACGATGACGGAGCCGGACGTGCGCCGGGCGCTCGAGTCGGCCTACCGATCGGCGGCCCGTCTCAGCGACGACCTGGACGAGCGGATCGAGCTGGTGGACCGGGCGAACACCGTGCGTCCGCGCTCGCTCACATGAGCGTGCTCACATGAGCGACGTGACGACGTCCACCCTCGAGGCCTGCCCTGCGTGCGGCCAGGCGATCGCCGCCGGCGACGTGTTCTGCGAGTCGTGCGGAGCAGAGCTCGACCCGGCTGCCGCGGTCGAATCGGCGCCCGACGACGTCGACCAGGACGACACGCAGCCGGTCGAGATGGAGACCGAGGAGCCGCCCTCGGGCGCCATCGTGTGCACGTCGTGCGGCGGCACGCAGTTCGAGGACGGGTTCTGCACGACCTGCGGCGCCAAGCAGCCGTCGTGGCGCGACCACTACACCGAATCACCGTCCGACCTCGTGGCCGGCGTGTGCGACAAAGGTGTAGGTCGCAACCGCAACGAGGACGCGATGGCGATGGCCGTCGTCGGCGAGCGAGCCGTCCTGGTCGTGTGCGACGGCGTCACGACGGCACCGGACAGCGACCGCGCCAGCCTGGCGGCCGCACGTGCCGCAAGAGACGTGCTGGCGAGCGCGCCGACTGCCCCGCCGGGCACTGCGGGAGCCGTGGGCCACTGGAGCGAGCAGCTCGTCAGCGCGTGTGCGGCGGCGAACCACGAGGCCGTCGGCGTCGCCCGGACGCTCGGCAACCCGCCGGAGCCGCCGTCGTGCACGTTCGTCGCCGCCGTCGTGGAACCAACGCTCGCCACGGTGGGCTGGTGCGGAGACTCGCGGGCCTACTGGCTTCCGGACGACGGCGAGGCACAGCAACTGACGATCGACCACTCGTTGGGCACCGAGCTGATGCGGATCGGGCGGACCCGTGACGAGGCGGAGGCCGAGCCGATGTCGCACACCATCACGCGGTGGCTCGGAGCCGACAGCGCCAACCCCGCGCCCGAGACCGCCTCGGTCGAGCTCGCTGGGCCGGGCTGGATGTTGGTGTGCAGCGACGGCCTGTGGAACCACCTCAGCACGGCGGACGAGCTGCGGTCGTTCATCCAGGCGTCAGGGCTCAAAGAGCCGACGTTCGTCGCCGACGCGTTGGTCGACCGCGCCAATGACGGCGGCGGCTACGACAACATCACCGCTGTGCTGGCTCGCGTCGGCGGTGCGAATCCGAGCGTTCCAGCCGATCCGGCGAACGAAAGGACCATGTGACCGATGGCCGATTTCACCGCCAGCGTGTTCCAGAACGAGTACCTGGCCGCCGGGACGACCGACGTTCACGCCGTCGTCTCCGTGACGTGTACCGGGGCCGGCTCGGCCGGCAGCAGTGGCGGCGAGGCCGCCGTCATGCTGATCATCGACACGTCGGGATCGATGGACCTCCCGTCGAGCAAGATCAGGTCAGCGCGGCACGCCGCCAAGGTCGCGGTCGACGAAGTGCTCGACGGAACGTGGTTCGCCGTCGTGTCGGGCAACACGACGGCCACGATGTGCTTCCCGGCGTCGACGGGGATGGTGCGAATGGATGCCGCCAACCGCTCCGCCGCCAAGGACGCGATCGATCAGCTCAGGCCCGGTGGCGCAACGGCCATGGGGACGTGGCTGATGAGCGCGACCGAGCTGTTCAAGCTGACTCCGGCGACACAGCGCCACGCCATCTTGCTCACCGACGGGAAGATCGAGGGCGAGGAGCCGTCGGTCCTCCGCAACGCGTTGCAATGGGCCCACGGCCAGTTCCAGTGCGACTGCCGAGGCGTCGGCTCGGACTGGCGTGTGGACGAGCTGCGCGAGATCGCGACCGCGCTGCTCGGGACCGTCGACATCGTGGCGCAGCCCGAGGACCTCGCCGCCGACTTCGAGGCGATGATGCACGAGGCGATGGGTCGGGGCGTGGCGCAGGCTGCGCTCCGGCTGTGGGCGCCGCAGGGCAGCGAGGTGGAGTTCGTCCGCCAGGTCGCCCCGGAGGTGCGCGACCTCACGTCGACAGCGACGCGGGTTTCGGACCTGATCATCGAGGTGCCGACCGGCGCGTGGGGCGATGAGACGCGTGACTTCCACATCGCCGTGAAGGTCCCGACCGCACCCGTGGGCAGCGAGCGGCTGGCGGCGCGTGCGGAGGTGGTGGTCGGTGACCAGGTGGTCGCGAAGGGGCTCGTGCGCGCGGTCTGGACCGACGACGCCAATCTGACCACGAGGATCGATCCTGCCGTCGCCCACTACACCGGTCAGACGCGTCTCGGCGAGGTGATCCAGGAGGGGTTGGCGGCGCGGGCGGGCGGGCACGAGGAGGAAGCGACTCGGCTGCTCGGCGAGGCGGCGAAGTTGGCTGCCGAGTCCGGCAACGAGGCGACGACCCGCTTGCTCGAGAAGGTCGTCGACGTCGTGGATGCCGAGGCGGGGACGGTGCGACTGCGCAAGGACGTCGCCAAGACCGACGAGATGGCGCTGGACGCGAGGTCGACGAAGACGACGCGGATCCGCCGGGAGCAGGCGCCGTGAGCCAGACGACGCTGTGCCCGAACGGGCACCAGTCGCAGGACCCGGAGTGGTGCGACACGTGCGGCGCCCGCCTCGGCGCGGCGCCGGCTCCGGTGCCCACGAGCCAGCAACCGGATTCGTCCGCTGCGCCGGCCCGGCCTGCGACGCCAGCGACGCCGGCGATCGACTGCCCGCATTGCGGCACACCGAACGAGGCCGGGGCGCTGTTCTGCGAGGGCTGCGGCTACGACTTCACGACCGGGCAGGCGCCGCCGACGACGGAGCCAACTGGCGCCGTCGAGGCCTCGGAGCCGCCGCCCGCTCCCGCCGCTCAAGGGTGGGTCGTCGTCGTCGAGGTCGACCCTGCGTGGTACGAGCTGAAGGGCCAGCTCGCCGATCACCCGTGCCCGCCAGTGTCGTCGTCGACGATCGCCTTGACGGCGTCGACGGCGCTCATCGGGCGGACGAGCCAGAGCAAACAGCTGCATCCCGAGATCGCCCTCGACGGCGACACCGGCGTGTCCCGGCGCCACGCCCAGCTCGTGTGTGCTGCGGACGGGTCGTGGACCGTCGTCGACCTCGGCTCGTCGAACGGCACGTACGTCGTGCCCGCCGGCGAGGTCCCGAGCCACGACGTCGAGGCAATTCCGGTCGGCATCCCTCGCCCGCTCGCCGACCGCGACGCCATCTACCTGGGAGCCTGGACGAAGCTCACCGTGCGCGGCCCCGGCGGCTGACTCAATCGCCTCCTCGTCTCTGTGTGAGCGAAAACCGCGACAGGACCCCGATTTCGCTTACACAGATGGGGGGGATTGAGTGAAGTCAATACGGCCACTCGGGCGGCGTGCGCCCGAAGCGTTCGAGGATCCATCCGCCGCCCGCCGTCAGGAAGACCTTGAGCGCGATGTTGCGGGCGAACCAGGGCAGCTGGGCGAGCTGTCGGGCCGCGTTCGCCCCCCGCCGCTGGCTGGTGAGGTCGGCCCGGTACTCGGCGAGCGAACGGGTGCGGCCCACGTATCGGAACCGGCGTCCCGCCACCAGCTCTCTCCCGATCGCCAGGGTGACGCCGATCGAGGAGAAGGCATCATGGATCAGCAGGGTCCCTCCGTCGCTGACCCGCTGGCCCCAATTCCGCAAGTCCTCCCGGGCCGGCCCGTAGCGGTGGGCACCATCGACGTACAGCACGTCGATCGGACCCGCCACCGCGTCGTGCGCTGCCGTGGAGAACGCCGCCACGTGGCGAACCCGTTCGGCGACGCCGGCGCGGGCGAGGTTCCCCTCGAACGCAACTCGGTCGTCGGCCGCTGCGGCGGAGTACCCGCGCAGTTCCTGCGGCCCGCGGTCGTTGCCAGCGTGCGGATCGATCGCCACGACCTCGGCGCCCGGCGGTGCGGCTCGCGCCAGCACGATCGTCGAACGCCCACGGAAGCTGCCGATCTCCACGATCCGTCCACCCTCGGGGCATCGAGCAGCCGCGGCGAACAGCCTCCTCCCCTGGCCCTCGGTCATCCAGCCCTCGACGTCCGCCGTCGCCGCCAGCGCGGCGTCGACGCCGGCCCCTGCTCGACGCTCGCTCATCTCAGGTACACGCCCAGTCCGTAGATGACGACCCACGCCAGCCCGAGTAGCTGCAGGATGCGGTCGCTGGCGAAGACCTCTTCGGGCGCCGCGCCGCGACCCTGCTCGAGCACCAGGGCGTAGCGCAGCAGCGCCGTCAGCATCGGAACGATCGAGAGCTCGTAGAACGGCAGGTCGTCGTGCGAGGTCTCCGACGTCTCGAACGCCCACTGGCAGTAGCTGACCAGCGCCGCGCCGAGCGACACCGTCAGGACGATGCGGAGGAACCCGACCGAGTACTCGGCGAGCGTCGTGCGGACCGCCGCCGCGCCACCGCCCAGCTCGCGCAGCTCGGCGTAGCGCTTGCCGGTGACGATGAACAGCGAGCCGAAGACGGTGCAGAGGACGAACCACTGCGACATCGGCACGGCGACGGCCACGGCTCCCGCTGCGGCGCGCAGCACGAAGCCGGACGCGATGGCGACGATGTCGAGCACGGCGACGTGCTTGAGCCACGCGCTGTAGGTGATCGTCAGCGCCACGTAGACGGCGACCACTGCGACGGTCTTCCATCGGGTCGTCCCGGCAGCGACCGCCAGCGAGACGATGATCGCCACCGTGCCCGCCACCTGCGCCGTTCGCACACTGACCACGCCGGCGGCGACGGGCCGGAAGCGCTTCGTCGGATGGAGGCGGTCGGCCTCCACGTCGAGTGAGTCGTTCCACAGGTAGACACCGCTGGCGGCGAAGCAGAACGAGACGAAGGCCAGCAGGGTGTACCCGAGCGCCGGCCAGTCGTCCAGCACGCCCGCCGCACCGGGCGCGGCGAACACGAGCACGTTCTTGATCCACTGCTTGGGCCGCGCCGTGCGGAGCAGGCCCCGGGCCACGCTCACGGCACCGGCTCCGGCATCGGGGCCAGCGGACCCTTGGCCCACACGGCGTGGTCGGCATCAGCGAGCAGCTCCCGGTCGCCGGCGGAGTCACCGTAGGCCCACAGCTCGACGGCGGCGCGACCGCCAAAGCACTCGTCCAGCCACGTGTGGAGCCGGCGGACCTTCTCCGGTCCCCGGCAGTTGGCGCCAGCCAACTCGCCGGTGCAGCGACCATCGTCGGCGACGGCCAGCTCCGTGCCCAGCACGGCATCGACGATGCCAAGGCGCGCCGCCAAGGGCCGCAGGTACACGGCGAACGACGCCGACACCCACACGACGGCGTGTCCCTGCTCGTGATGCGACTGCATGCGTGCGAGCACGTCGTCGCGCAGGCGCGGGCCGGTCAGCGTGGCGGCGAACTCGTCGGCGTGACGCTCGACGTCGGCCATCGAACGCCCGGCGAACACCGCGCGCGCGGAGAGTGCCTTGAAGCGATCGCGATCCCGACGCAGGACGACGGGGAGGTGGACGAGCCCCGTTGTTCCGAGGCTTGCCGTGACACGAATCCGGCCGCCGACGCGCATCATGAACGGGACCACGCAGTCACCGCTCGTGACAGTGCGGTCGACGTCGAACGCGGCCACCACAGGTCGCCCCTCGGCAGGCACGGAGGCCCATCGTGGCAGGTTGATCCCCCGGGACCCGGGACCTGTCATGTGATGGACAACATGGCGTCCCGCGCCGTCCAGAAGTCCGGCCAGCTCTTCGCCACGACGCCAGGGTCACGGACCTCGATCCCACTCACCACGGACCCCAGCACGCCGAAAGCCATCGCCAGGCGGTGGTCGTCGTGCGACTCGAGCACGGCGCCGTGGAGCCGTGGCGACGGCGAGATGCGCAGGCCGTCGGCGAGCACCTCCACCCGCGCGCCGGTCTTGTTGAGCTCGGTCGCGAGGTCGGACAGCCGGTCGCTCTCCTTGCGGCGGATGAACCCGACGCCGGTGATCGTCGTGACTGTCGAGGCGGTCGCCGCAACGGCCGCAAGCGTCGGCACCAGGTCGGACGCGTCGGCCAGATCGACGTCGATGCCGCCCAGCGGCAGATCGCGGATCGCGGTCGACGCCGATCCCAGCCGGGCCGTCGACGACGGTGCAACCCATCCGGCCCAGCAAGTCGGCGAACCGCACGTCTCCCTGCGCCGATGACGAGCGCAGTCCGGACACCTCGACGCGCCCTCCGACCACCGCCGCCATGCCCAGCGGGTAGCTGGCGGTCGACGCATCGGGCTCGACGGCGTACCGCGCCGCGCCGTAGCGCCCCTCGGGCACGACGACCTCACGGTCAGCGACGAGCACGCCGTGCACGTCGAACGCCGCCATCACCGTCGCCGTCAACTCGACGTACGGCCTGGAGACCAGCGGCGTGGTGAGCGCCACCCGCAGGCCGCCCTCAAGCAGTGGCCCGATCAGCATCAGGGCCGTGAGGTACTGGCTGGACATGTCGCCAGGCAGCGTCAATTCGCCCCCGCGGGCGAGCGGACCGGTGACGGTGACGGGAAGGTGACCGGGCTCGCCACCGGGTTGGACATCGACTCCCAGCGCGACCAGCGCATCGTGGAGCGGCTTCATCGGGCGGCGCCGCAAGGGGGGCGCGCCGTCGACGGTCACCGGACTCGGCGACAGGGCCGCCAGCGCCGTGACGAACCGCGATGTCGTCCCGGCGAGTCGCGCATCGAGACGGCCCCGGGGCACCGAGCGCGCCGCCGCTCCCCTCGACTGTGACGTCGGCGTCGTCCTCCCCCAACCGCACGCCGAGTGCGGCGAGGCAGTCGAGCATCGCCACGGTGTCCTCGCCGGGCGGCACGTTCGACAGCTGACTTCGGCCGTCGGCCAGCGCAGCACAGACCAGCGCCCGGTTGGCGATGCTCTTCGACCCCGGGACGGAAACGACGGCGTCGAGCGGGCGCCACGCCGTCGGCAGCGTTCTGCTCACGGGCCCGGCCGGCGCGGCATTCAGGTCAGCCGGGTGACGGCGGGGCGGAAGCCTCTGGCCATCAGCCCGCCGCGATAGAGGTCGGCGACGTTGGCGGCAACGAGCACGACGAGCACACCGGCGTTGCTCTCGGCCAGGTGGACGACCTCGAAGCTGGCGATGTTGACGCCCAGCTCGGCGGCCAGCGTGAACACTTCCGCTGCCGCACCGGTGCGGTCGGGGATCGGGATCCGTACCTCCGCCAGCTCCTGGGGATGCGTGGCATGGATCGGCAGGTTGGTCCGTGCCTCACGAGCCTGCTGCAGGCGGTCGTGCAGGTCGGCGCGAGCGTCGGTGCTGACGAGCTCTCTCACCTCGCCGAGCCTTCCGATCAACGCGTCGAGGGCGGACACGATGGCCGGACGGTTCTCCGAGCAGATGTCGAGCCAGATGTCCGGCTGGCCGCTCGCCACGCGGGTCATGTCCCGGAAGCCGCCGGCAGCCAGGCGCAGGAGCGCGGCGTGTTCTTCGGCCCGCTCGGCCGCCACGCCCATCAGGCTCGCCGCCGTGAGGTGCGGCACGTGGCTGACGACGGCGACCATCTCGTCGTGGCGGTCGGGCGCCATCGCGACGACCTCGGCGCCGAGCTCCACCACTACGGCGGCGACCTCGGAGAACGTGCTGTCGGACGTCGCCGACGTCGGGGTGAGCACCCACACCGCGCCGCTGAACATCGCTCCGTCGGCTCCGTCGAGCCCGTCGAGCTCGCTGCCCGCCATGGGATGTCCGCCGACGAACCGCTGATCCGTCACGGCGGCGGTGATCGCTCCCTTCACCCCTCCGACGTCGGTGACCACGCCGCTCGTCTCAGCGAGCGCCCGCTTGACCTGGTCCGTGACGGCGAGCACCGGGACGGCAACGAACGTGATCGCGGCCTCCGGATCGACACCGCCGCGGTCGACGCATCCCCGATGTTGGGCCTCCTCGATCCGGGACGGGTCGACGTCGTCGCCGGAGACTCGCCAGCCCGCTTCACGGAGGGCGAGTGCGATGGAGCCGCCGATCAACCCCAGGCCGATGACGTTGGCGACCCGCGGCTCATCCACGGGTCGGAAGCGTAACGACAGGCCGATCGCGTCGTTCAGAGGTAACGACCCGGTTCGGCACGGCGGGCGCTCCAGCGCCCTCGCCGGCCGCATCTAGCGCGTCGCGATTGCTCGGGCGAGGTCCCGTACCTCCGCAGCCGTGAGGTGTCGCCACGTTCCGGGCCGCAGGCGCCGATCCCGCAGCGGTCCGATGCGCGTGCGCACCAGTCTCGTCACCGGATGGCCGATCGCCTCGCACATCCGCCGGACCTGGCGGTTGCGGCCCTCGTGGATCGTGATCCGCAGGACGCCCGGGCTCGGCTGGGAGACGCGCGCCGGGGCCGTCGGTCCGTCGTCCAACTCGACGCCCTCGCGCAGCCGGCGGATCGCTCCAGCGCTGACCGGACCGCCGGACGTCGCGACGGTGGCGAGGTACTCCTTCTCGACACCGTGGCTCGGGTGGGCGAGCCGGTTGGCCAACTCGCCGTCGTTCGTCAGCAGCAGCAGGCCTTCGGTGTCGGCGTCCAGACGCCCGACCGGGAAGACCCGCGGCTCATCGGGCACGAGCTGCACGACGGTCCGCCGGCCCTGCGGGTCAGACGCCGTCGACAGGACGCCCGCGGGCTTGTTGAGGAGGTAGTGGACGAGCTCCGGACGGATCCCGACGGGCGCACCGTCGACCTCGACGCGATCGTCGCCGTCGACTCGGCGCCCGAGCTGCGCCACCTCGCCGTTGACCGTGACCCGGCCGGCGGCGATCAGCTCCTCGCAGATCCGCCGGCTCCCCCAGCCCCGACTGGCGAGGACCTTCTGCAGTCGCTCACCCAACTCCATGTGGAGGCCGCTCACCCACTGGCGTCGGTGCCCCGTAGCCCGGCCTCGAGGGCCTCGACCACGTCGGCTCCGGGGATGAACTCGGCGATCGGCGGCAGCTCGTCCACCGAGTTCAGTCCGAGCTTCTCGAGGAATGCCGCCGTCGTCCCGTACAGCACTGCCTGGCCCGGGCCGCTGTCGCGAGCCACGACGTCGATCACCCCCCGACCCTGCAGCGTGCGCAGCACCCCGTCCGGGTCGACGCCGCGGATCGAAGCGATCTGGGCACGTGAGATCGGCTGCTTGTACGCCACGATGGCCAGCGTCTCGAGCGCCGCGCCGGACAGCCGGGTCCGCTGATCGTGGAGCAGGAAGCGCTCGACGTACGGCGCCAGGTCGGCGTGGGTCTGGTAGCGGTAGCCGCCTGCAACGCGCACGAGCTGGAACCCGCGGTCCTGCAGCTCATAGCCGGTGGCCAGCTCGTGGCACCAGCGCTCGATGTCCGTCACCGACCGCTCGAGCAGCTGGGCCAGCAACTCGGGCGGCACCGGCTCGTGCGACACCATCACGACGGCCTCGATGGCCCGCAGGTGCTCGGCGTGCGACGGCAGCTGCTTCGTGTCGTCGTCGTTGTCGAAGAGTCGATCGCTCATCACTCAGCCCTCGTACAGGTCGACGGTCATGGCTGCGACGTCCGGTGCCGGATCGCCGCACCATTCGATCGTGATGTCGCCGAACCGATCCGTCTGCTCCAGCTCGACCACGCCCTGTTTGTAGAGCTCGAGCACGGCGAGGAAACGGACGATGATCTCCAGCCGGTCATCGAGTGCCGACGTCAGGCGGGCGAACGTGAGGCGACCGGCGCGCGACACCTCGTCGACGACCTCGACGAGCGCATCGGCGACGCTGACTCGGATCGGCGCGACGTGGAACAGGTCGATCGATGGCTTGGGCTTCGGCGTCGAGCGCGGTGATCGCCGCCTCACGCAGCTGCAGCGGCGTGATGCCAGCCAGCAGATCGGGGGCCAACTCGGCGAACCGCTCGTCGGGACCGACACGCCTGGCCACGCAGCGATCGGCGTCGTCGGCCATCCGCCCGAACACGCCCGAGACGTCCTTGAACGTCTTGCACTCGAGGAGGCGCGCCAACAGGAGGTCACGCTCCTCCCAGAGCGCCAGCTCATCGTCGAGGTCGATGTCCTGGCGGCCGGGCAGGAGACGGCGCGCCTTGAGCTCCACGAGCGTGGCGGCAATCAGCAGGAACTCGGTGGCGACATCGAGGTCGAGCTGGCGCATGCGCTCGATCTCGGCCAGGTAGGCCTCGACGATGCGCGCCAGATTGACCTCGTGGATGTCGACTTCCTCGGCCAGGATCAGGTGCAGGAGCAGGTCGAACGGCCCCTCGTAGACCCTGTCAGGGAGCTGTGCGGCCACCTCGATCGCCATCAGTCCCGCGACGCTACTGGCGCCTCCGCGCCGAGGGGCGGATCCATCCGAGTGTTTGCGGGCACTCGAGTGCTTGCCGTGGGGATACCCCACGCGAAACACTCGAATGAGATGGCCGACACAGGCAGAGGCGGTGCAGCGGCGGCGATCCAATCGGTAGCCGCGTTCGTCGTGGGGTTCGCCCCTTGGATCGTGTACTGGGTGCTCGTCGGCAACACACCGTTCCTGACGGCCGTGTTGGTGCCGCTGCTGTTGTCGGTGCTGATCAACGGCATCGCGCTTGCCCGGCACCAGCCAGTCATGGTCCTCGAGGCCGGCACGGCGGTCGTCTTCGCCGTGTTCGTGGTCATGGCGCTGACGCTCTCCGACGACTTCCTCGAGCGGTGGTTGCAGCCGCTCGGCAACGCCGGACTGTTCCTGATCGTCCTCATCTCGATCCTCATCGGCAAGCCGTTCACGCTGCAGTACGCCCGCAAGTCGACCCCGCGCGAGCTGTGGGACGAGCCGGGCTTCGTGTACGTCTGCTGGCTGCTGGCCTGGGTGTGGGCCGCAGCGATGGCCTTCATGACGATCGTCTCGTTGATCCCGCCGATCGTCGATGGCGACGCCACGGTGCGAGACGCCGACGACACCCTCTCAGTCGTCTGCTACTGGGTCCTGCCGTTCGCCGCCCTGGGATTGGCGATGGTCTTCACCTCGAAGTACCCCGACTGGTTCGTCGAGGCGTCCGGCGACGACGGCAACGATCCGACGCCGCGCTCGCTCGAACCACCTCAGGCGATCTCCGTCATCACGGACGACGAGGGGGCACCGGTCGTGCAGCTGGAACCGGCCGATGTCCTCGCCAACGAGACGGCGACCGTACAGGTGACCGGCGTGCCGCCAGGCGCCACGGTGACCGTCAGCGCCGAGACGGTCGACGCCTTCGGGCATCGCTGGAGATCGACGACCACCGCACCTGCCGACGGGTCGGGCGCGCTCCAGCTGGCCGATCCCGACAAGCTCGTGTGGTCGATGGAGTTCGCATCGGCGGGCGCCACCCCCGACCTCTTCATCCCGCCCTTCGGGCCGGCACCGACGATCGTCCTCGCCGAGGCAGCCGGCAAGCATGGCCACGGCACGCTCGTCCGACGCGCCGCTGCGCCGGATCTCGACACCCAGGAGGTCCGTGCACCAGGAGTCGTCGGCCGTCTCTTCATGCCATCGGCCACCGAGCCGGTGCCCGGTGTCGTGCTGTTCCCCGGTTCGGAGGGCGGGCTCGACTCGCAGACCTCGAACGCCGAGCTTCTCGCGTCGCACGGATGCGCGGCGCTGGTCGCCGCCCCGTTCGTCGGCGACGGCCCGCCGCTCGACGGGCTGCCCTCCCAGCTGGACCGTGTGCCGCTCGAGCGCTTCGCCGATGCCATCCGCTGGCTCGCCGCCGATGAGCGCGTCGACGCGGCGAGGGTCTCGGCGATGGCCATCTCACGTGGATCAGAGGGCCTGCTCGCGACGGCGGCGCGGGTGAACGATCTGCCGCTGCGGTCGATCGTCGCCGTGTCACCGTCGTCGGCGACGTGGGTCGGGCTCGGCGAGCACGGCTCACTCGTCGGGATCCCGGCCTGGACGCTGGGCGGCGAGGACCTGCCGGCGGTCCAGACCGATGACCGGGCGGTGCTTTCCGAAATCGCCCGCCAGGCGCTCCACCGCCGGGGCCGGGCGGCGCGCTTCGGCCCGGCCCTGCTGCACCTCACCCGCGCCTACGCGCCGAAGCTCGACGACCCGGAGGTGACTGGGACTGCCGCCATCTCGGCGGAGCGCATCGGTGTGCCATTGCTGCTCGTCGCCGGCGAGGCCGACACGGTGTGGCCGTCTGCCGAGATGGCCCGGCGGCTACTCGACCGCCGCCGGCAAGCGGGAACCCGCTCCGCCGCCAACGATCAGCTGCGGACCTATCCCGACGCCGGTCACCTCATCCGGCTCGGCTGCTGGCCGACCACCGTCACCCATACGGGATCGATCGAGCTCGGTGGCACGGCGGCTGGCCTCGCCGCCGCGCAGGCCGACGTGACACGGCGGATCATCGCCTTCGTCACGACGCCCGCGGGAGCGTGACGCGCAGGCGCGCCCCGCCGAGCGGGCTGTCGCTGATGGCGACGACCCCTCCGTGGTCGGTCACGATGGCCTGCACGATCGCCAGCCCCAGACCTGAGCGGCCCTCCCCTGCCGTGCGCGCGTGATCCAGGCGAGCGAAGCGCTCGAACACCTCCGCCCGGCGCTCGGGCGGGATGCCGGGACCGTCGTCGTCGACCACCATCACAGCGCTCTCGTCGACCTCGCCGACCGTCACGGCGACGCGCTCGACAGCATGCCGGCGGGCGTTTTCGAGGATGTTGCGCACCACCCGGCGCAGCGCGACGGCGTCCCCGAGCACTTGCGCTGCCGACACGCCTGAGACGTCGACGCCGCCGGCCGCACGGGCCTCGTCGAGCACGACGTCGTCGAGGTCAACCGGCGTCCGCGGCACCTCGACGCCGGCGTCGCGTCGCGCCAGCACGAGCAGGTCGTCGATCAGACGCTGCAACATCGCGATCTCCTCGAGCACGCTGCGTCCGGTCGCGGCTGGGTCCGCCGCAACCGGGTTCCGCTCGTCGAACTCGAGCTCAGCTCGCATGCGAGTCAACGGCGTACGCAGCTCGTGGGAGGCGTCGGCGACGAACCGCTGCTGGCGCTGGTGGGCTCCGTCGAGACGCTCGAGCATGGCGTTCATCGTCTGGGCCAGGCGGGCGATCTCGTCGGAGCCGGCCGGCTCGGGTACCCGGCGCCCGAGCTCGTCGAGTCCGATCGATTCGACCTGGGCGCGGATGCGCTCCACGGGTCGGAGCGTCCTCCCCACCAGCACCCAAACCGCGACTGCGAGAAGGACCGTCGCCGCTGGAACGATGAGCGCCAGGCTGCGCACCAGTCCGGCAACGGAATCATCGACATCGTCCAGTGGAGCGGCGACGACGACCTCGACGTCGCCCTCCTCGTCGCGGACCACCCGATACCGCTCGCCGTCGATGGAGACCGTGCCATCGGCTGACGCGAACGCCGCGGCGTCGGCAGCGTCGGCACCCGCCACCTCGACGAGCTCGCCGTCGAGGAGCACCAGGGCGACCTGATCGTCGTCGTCGCCGCCTGCCGACACCGGCTCCGATTCATCGGCCGAGCGCGCGATGCGCTCGGCGTCCAGCTCAAGGCGGTCGTCCAGCTGCTCGACGAGAGCGTCGCGCTGCGTGACGACGAGCAGCACGCCGGCCAGCACGAGCACGAGGAGCACGACGCCGGACGCCAGGAGCGTGATCCGGGCCCGCACCGAGCCCAGCCAGCGGCGGCGCTCAGCCGCCATCACCGTCGAGCCGGTAGCCGGCACCGCGCACCGTGGTGATGTGGTGGGTGTCGAATGGTTCGTCGATCTTGCGGCGCAGCCGGCGGATGTAGACCTCGACGATGTTCGGATCGCCGGCGAAGTCGAGCTCCCACACCCCGTCGAGGAGTTGCGCCTTCGAGATGACGTCACCGGCGCGCCGGACGAGATACTCGAGGACGTCGAACTCGCGGCGACTGAGCTCGACGGCAGTGCCCGACGACCACACCCGACGGGCCGTCGAGTCGAGCTGCAGGGCGCCCACGGCGGCCACGGGCTGGCGGGCCGCACCCGCCGTGCGCCGCAGCAGCGCACGGATGCGCGCCACGAGCACCGGGAACGAGAACGGCTTGACGAGGTAGTCATCGGCGCCGGTGTCCAGCGCCTCTGCCTCGTCGAGATCGCCGTCCTTCGCGGTCAGCATGAGGATCGGCGTCCACATGCCGGCCGCCCGCAGATCACGGCACACGACGAAGCCATTGCGGCCTGGCAGCATGATGTCGAGCACGATCACGTCGTACGAGCTTTCGCTGGCCATCCACCAGCCCGTGTCCCCGTCGGCGGCGTGCTCGACGGTGAAGCCTTCGGCCTCGAGCCCTCGCCGGACCGCGCCAGCGATCTTCGCGTCGTCCTCGACGACGAGCACCTTCACGAGCACCTCCGACTGCAGCCTGCAGTGTCGCAGCTGAACACCCGCTGACAGCACGGCCGGATTGGTCAGCCTGCCGTCAGGTCGGCGTCGTCACGATCGGGGTATGACACGAACGAGGAAGCTCATCTTCGCTGCTGGGATCACCGCCGTCGTCTCCGGCGGCGGTGTCGCCATCGCGGCCGCGGCCACCCAGCAGGATCCCGATCCGCCCACCGCTGTTGAGGAAGACGACGGCGACGCGGATGACGATGCACCGCTCGACGAGGCGGCACGGGCCAAGGCCGAGGAGGCTGCGCTGGCGCGCGTTGGCAGCGGGACCGTCACCGAGGTCGAGTCCGACGACGGCGGCTACGAGGTCGAGGTGCGACAGGCCGATGGCAGCGAGATCGAGGTCCACCTGGATCGCAACTTCGCCGTCGTCACGACGCAGACCGACACGGAGGACTGACCGCAGACCAACTGTCCGTAGAAATCGATCGTTGTGAGGCGATTGCTACGGACAGAACGGAGCCCTCGGTAGCGTGCGATCCGTGACGCGTGTGCTCTCGTGCATCCAGCCGACCGGGGACGCCCACCTCGGCAGCTACCTCGGCGCGCTGCGGCCGTGGGTAACGAACCAGCACGAACACGACGCGCTCCACGGGATCGTCGACCTTCACGCACTCACCATCACCGAGGAGCCCGGCGTGATCGGCGAGCGCACGGTGGAACTGGCCGCCGTGATGTTCGCCGTCGGCCTCGATCCCGACGTCGCGACCGTCTTTGTCCAGAGCCACGTTCCGGAGCACTCCCAGCTCGCCTGGGTGATGGAGTGCACGGTCTCCTTTGGCGAGCTGTCGCGGATGACGCAGTTCAAGGACAAGGCGGACCGGCGCGACTTCGTCTCGGCCGGGTTGTTCACGTACCCGGCCTTGCAGGCGGCCGACATCCTGCTGTACGACGCCGACGAAGTGCCCGTGGGCGACGACCAGCGCCAGCACGTCGAGATCACCCGCGACATCGCCATCCGCTTCAACCACCGCTTCGGGGAGACGTTCGTCGTGCCACGAGCCGTAACGCCGCGCGTCGGCGCCAGGGTGATGGACCTCCAGGATCCGACCTCGAAGATGTCGAAGTCGAGCGACTCCAACGCCGGGTTGATCGGCCTGCTCGACGATCCGGAGATCATCGCTCGCAAGTTCAAGCGCGCCGTGACCGACTCGGGCACCGAGGTCGTCTTCGACCCGATCGACAAGCCGGGCGTCAGCAACCTGCTGGAGATACTCGGTGCCGCCATCGGCCAGTCACCTGCTGAGGTCGCCAAGGGCTACACGCAGTACGGGCCGCTCAAGGCCGACGCCGGCGACGCCGTCATCGAACTGCTGACCCCGATCCAGGCTCGCTACCGCGAGCTGCTCGACGATCGTGGGGAGCTGCAGTCCCTGCTGCGCACCGGCTCTGCCAAGGCACGCAAGATCGCGTCGGCCACGCTCGAGCGGGCCTATGACGCGATCGGCTTCGTGAGGGCTTGAACAGCACAGAGATGATGGCCTCGCTCGCGCTGCTCGCTCGGCGTGCCGAGCTGTGCCTGGCGGCACGACGCTCGGCCTGACCCTCCATGCTCACGGTGCAGGGGCCGAAGCTTCACGAGCCTGACCGACGTCTGTCGTGAACAGCACCGACCGCCAGATCCTCCGCCTGGCCATCCCGGCGCTCGGCACGCTCGCCGTCGAGCCGCTGTACGTGCTCGTCGACACCGCCATCGTTGGACGGCTCGGCACGGCGCAACTCGGCGGCTTGGCGCTCTCCGCAACCGTCCTGTCGTTCGTCGTCGCCGGCTGCAACTTCCTCACGTACGGCACCACCGAGCGGGTCGCCCGCCGCCTCGGCGCCGGCCGTCCGGTCGAGGCGGCAGACGTCTCCGTGCAGGCGATCTGGCTCTCGGTGCTCGTCGGCGTCGCCCTGGCACCGCTCGTCGCCATCGGCGCGCCGCTCGTCGGCCGGCTGCTCGGCGGCGAGGGTGACGTCCTCGACTTCGCCGTCACCTACCTGCGCATCGGCGCCCTCGGCGTTCCGTTCGTCGTCTTCGCGCTTGCCGCCCAGGGCGTGCAGCGCGGCGCCGCCGACTACCACACCGCGCTCGTCATCCTGTTCTGCTCGAACCTGGTGAACGCCGTGCTCGAGGTGCTGTTCGTGTTCGGGTTCGGCTGGGGTGTGCCGGGATCGGCGTGGTCGACCGTGATCGCCCAGGTGGGTGCCGGCATCGCGTTCGCCGTGGCGGTGCGCCGTCAGCTCGTCGACAGTGACGACCGGCGCCCGCATTGGAGCGGGATGATGCCGCTGCTGAAGGCCGGCCGGCACCTCCTCTTGCGAGTCGGCTCGATCCTCGCCGTCTTGGGTGGAGCGACCGCGATCGCCGCCCGCGTCGACGAGCCGACGCTCGCCGCCCACCAGATCGCCGCCAGCCTGCTGCTGCTCCTTGCGCTGACCCTCGACGCGCTGGCCATCCCGGCGCAGACACTGGTCGCCGAGCAACTGGGTCGCGACTCGACCCAGGAAGCTCGCCGCCTCTCCGAGCGGGTCGCGCGGCTGTCGTTGGTTGCCGGTGTCGCGCTCGCCGTCGTCGTCGCCGTCGCTGCGCCACTGCTCCCCCACGCCTTCACCGCCGACGGCGCCGTCGTCGCCAGGGCCACTGCAGCGCTGTGGTGGATGGCCGTGCTGCTCATCCCGGCTGCCATCGCGTTCGGCTACGACGGGGTGCTGATCGGTGCCGCCGACTACCGCTTCCTCGGGCTGGCCGCCGTGTGCTACCTGATCGCCGTCGTACCGCTCGGCCTGCTCGCGCTGCGCACCGGTGCCGGAATCGCAGGCATCTGGGCCGCGCTCGGCGTCTGGATGGCCCTGCGCGCCATCGTCAACCACCACCGGGCGCGACGCCTGCTGACCGTCACACCTCGTCAGCCATCCGCAGGTCCTCGGCGGCTCGGCCGCGGCCTTCGATCAGCGCCACGGTGACGGTGTCGGAGCCGGCCGCCGCAGCGAGGCGGGCGCCGATCGCCTCGTGGTCGTGATACGTCCGGAAGCGGTCGGTGCGCGGCCCGACGATGGTCGCGGCGACGCGCCCGAACGTGCCGAGGCCGGCCTCGATCTTGCCGACGTCGTGGAGCACCGAGCCGGCAACTTCCGCCCGGTCGGCCGCCGGTCGGCGGTCGAGGAACCGTCGCGCCACGAGGACGGCGTGGCGCCGGTCGGCGTTCGACATGCGCCGCCACAGCTCGATCTCGCTCGGCAGGAGCCACGTCTCGGCCCACGCTTCATCGTTCGCGGACGGTGGTTGCCGGGACAGCGACGTGGCGAAGCGGCGCGCCAGGTGGGAAATCGTCATGACGCAATGGCGCGCGGATGCGCAGCGCGATACACATCGAACAGCCGCTCCTGACTGACCTTCGTGTACACCTGCGTCGTCGAGATCGTGGCGTGACCGAGCAGCTCCTGCACGACGCGCAGGTCGGCGCCGTGATCGAGCAGGTGCGTGGCGCACGAGTGCCGCAGGACGTGCGGGGACAGATCGCGTCGTCCCCGCCCGCCGCCCGTGACGGCGCACCACCGCCCACGCCGCTTGACGCGACAGACGGCCGCCGCGGGCGTTGAGGAACACCGCTTCGGCATCGTTGCGCCGACGCCACTGCGCCGGCACCAACGCCATCCGGCCGTCGGGCGCGAACCACTCGTCGAGCGCCGCAGCAGCAGCCCGCCCGAACGGCACGATGCGCTCCTTCGAGCCCTTGCCGAACAGGCGCACGAGGCGGCCGTCGAAGTCGATGTCGCCGCTCGAGAGGCCGCAGGCCTCGGAGATCCGTGCGCCGGTGGCGTACAGCAGCTCGAGCAGCGCACGGTCCCGGCGGGCCACCGGATCCGAGCCGGTGACGACGTCGAGGAGCGACACGACCTCCGCTTCCGTGAGCGGTTTGGGCAGGCCGGCGGGCACACGCACGCCTTCGACATCGACCGTTGGGTCGTCCGGCCGGAGGTCCTCGGCCGCGAGGTACCGGTGGAAGGTGCGCACGGCGGCCAGCTGGCGAGCGACGCTCGAGGACGCTGCGCCGCTGACCTGGCGCTCCGCGACGAAGTCGACGAGCGTCGCCTGGTCGACGGTGAAGACGTCCCGCTCACGCTCGTCCAGCCAGGTGACGTACGCCGCGAGGTCGCGGCGGTAAGCGGTGATGGTGTTCGACGCCCGACCTCGCTCCGTGGCCAGCCAGCCCAAGAACTCCACGACCTCGAGGGGCAGTTCGAGGTCGACGTCGGAGCCGGTCAGTGCCATGTCACCCGTGGTCGCTGCCGTGCACGCGGCGCGCCGTCAGGAGCAGGGCGGCCACGGTCTTGGCGTCGACGATCTCGCCGCGCTCAACCATGCTCACGGCGTCGTCGAGCGGGATGTGCAGCAGCTCGGACTGCTGTTCCTCCGGGCCGTGCGGACTGCGCGCCGTCGCGGTGCAGTCGGAGGCGAGATAGATCGTCGTCACGGAGTCGGTCATCGCCGGCGACGGCACCATCTCGAGGAGCAGGTCGAGACGCCCCGGGACGAGGCCGGCCTCCTCGGCGAGCTCCCGGCGGGCAGTCTCCTCGGGCGGCTCACCCTCGACGTCGCGCATGCCCGCGGGGATCTCGACGATCTCCTGCTCGTACGGTGGGCGGTACTGACGGACGAGGACCACCGATGCGTTGCCCTCTGCATCGAAGATCAGCGGCAGGGCGGCGACGGCGCCCGGTGAGCGGACGATGTCGCGCTGGAACAACGTCCCGTCGGGTGCCTCGAAGTCAGCGACGACGACTCGCCAGACGTGACCCTGGTGGACCTGGCGGTCGGCGACGTGACGGAACTCGCCCGAAGACGCGTTGCCCGACGTCACTCGTCGTTCACTGCATGGGCCCCGCGTTCGGCGCGCATCTTGAGGGCGGCGCCGATGAGGTCTCGGAACAGGGGGTGCGGTCGGTCCGGTCGAGACTTGAACTCCGGATGGGCCTGGGTGCCGACCCAGTACGGGTGCTCGGCCAGTTCGATGAACTCGACGAGCCGGTGGTCCGGTGACACGCCGCTGCACACCAGGCCCGCCGCCTCGTACCGGGCCCTGTAGTTGGGGTTGAACTCCCAGCGATGGCGGTGACGCTCGCTGACGACCGGCTCGCCGTAGGCCTCGGCGACCTTGGTCCCCTGGCGGAGCACGGCGTAGTAGGCACCGAGGCGCATCGTGCCGCCCTTGTCGGTGACGTCACGCTGATCGTGCATCAGATCGATGACCGGGTGGGGCGTCATCGGGTTCATCTCCGTCGAGTTGGCATCCGTGAGCCCGAGCACGTGACGGCCGAACTCGACGGTCATGGCGTGGAGCCCGAGGCAGAGGCCGAGGCACGGGACACCCTCTTCGTGGGAGTAGCGAGCGGCGGCGATCTTGCCCTCGAACCCCCGATCGCCGAACCCGCCGGGGATGACCATGCCGTCGAGCTCGGCGAGGCGCCCGGCGGCCAGCAGGCCCTCGACGTCCTCGGCCTGGATCCAGTCGACCTCGACCTTCGCCCCGTGGTGGAACCCGGCGTGTTTCAGCGCCTCGACGACGGACAGGTAGGCGTCGAGCAGCTGCACGTACTTGCCGATGAGACCGATCCGTACGGGCTCTGTCGCCGCCTCGACGAGGTCGACGACGCGCTCCCACGGTGCGAGGTCCAGCTCATCCTCATCGGCCGGCATGCGCAGCACGTCGCACACCATCTCGTCGAGACCCTCGGCGTGGAAGATCAGCGGCAGCTCGTAGATGTTGGCGACGTCGGCGGCGTTGATGACGGCCCTGGCCTCGACGTCGCACAGGTTGGAGATCTTGACCTTGAGGTCGTCGGAGACGGGTTCCGCGCTGCGGCACACGATGAGATCGGGCTGGATGCCCCGGCTGCGCAGCTCCGTGACGGAATGCTGGGTGGGCTTCGTCTTCTGCTCGCTGGACGGCCCGATGAACGGCACGAGCGTGACGTGCACGTAGCACACGTTGTCGCGCCCGGTCTCGTTGCGGAACTGCCGAATCGCCTCGAGGAACGGCAAGATCTCGATGTCACCGACGGTGCCGCCGACTTCGGTGATCACCACGTCGACGTCGTCCGTGGCCAGGCTGCGGATCCGGCGCTTGATCTCGTCAGTGATGTGCGGGATGACCTGGACGGTCTTGCCGAGGTAGTCACCCCTACGCTCGGCGGCGAGCACGGCGAGGTAGATCGAGCCCGTCGTGGCGTTGGAGTTGCGCGACAGGCTTTCGTCGATGAAGCGCTCGTAGTGGCCGAGGTCCAGGTCGGTCTCGCCGCCGTCGTCGGTGACGAAGACCTCGCCGTGCTCGAACGGGTTCATCGTCCCTGGGTCGACGTTGATGTACGGATCGAGCTTCTGCAGCGTGACGCGCAGCCCGCGCAGCTTGAGCAGGCGTCCGAGCGAGGACGCCGTGAGACCCTTGCCGAGGGAGCTGGCCACCCCGCCGGTCACGAAGATGTGCTTCGGCATGGGGGTGATCCTCCGATCGTGGCGGAACCAACGTCGGGATCTCAGGGTACCGCACGGCAGGCGGGGGAAACTGGGACCGTGAGAGTTGGAGAGCCGCGCCGCGGGCCGAGCGCCTTGGGGCGGTGGGTGTTCGAACGCGACGGGAACGCCGTCGCCTCGGTGCTGCTCGGCGCGGCAGGCCTGCTGGCGTTCGGTCTGATCCTCGGGCCGATCGCCATCGGCCTCGGCATCCTCGCCAAGCGCCGGGTCCGCCTGTCCGGCCAGCCCGGCGACACGTTGGCGAGCGTCGGCATCGCCATTGGGGTGATCGCCATGATCATCCCGATCGTGCTGTACCTCACGTGAGGATCACCGCCGGCCCAGCAGCTCCACGGCATGCCGCCGGGCTGCCTCACCACCCTTCGCGCCCGACAGCATCCGTGCGACTTCCTCCACGCGGCGGGCACCGCTGACCACCTCGACGGTGGCCGTCGTCTGTTCGTCGGCGACGTGCTTCGTCACCAGGACCTGGGTCGTCGCCTGGGCGGCGACCTGGGCGAGGTGCGTCACGACGAGCACCTGATGCGTCTCCGCGATGGCGGCGAGTGCCTGACCGACGGCGCCGGCTGCCGTGCCGCCGATGCCCGCGTCGACCTCGTCGAAGACCAGGGTGCGCGGTGCGTCGCCGTCGAGATCGGTCAGCACGAGGCGCAGCGCGAGCATCGCGCGCGCCAGCTCGCCACCGGACGCGACCTTCGTCAACGGCAGTAGCGGCGCTCCAGGGTTCGCCGACAGCAGGAATTGCACCTGGTCACCGGGGTGGTCATCGTCGTGCATCCCCACGGTGATCGCCACCTCGGCATGTGGCATCGCCAGCTCGCGGAGACGTTCCGTGACGGCGGCCGCCAGTCGAGGTGCGACGGCGCGCCTGGCCCGGCCAACCGCTTCCGCCGCGGTCCGTTCGGCCGCTACGGCCGCCACCCGCTCGTCGTCCAGCTCGGCGGCACGCTGATCGAACCGCTCCAGCTCGCGCAGGCGGCGCCCCGCCTCATCCCGATAGGTCTGTACGGCCAGGAGATCGTCCCCGTACTTGCGGCACAGATCTCGCAGCAGCTGGCGCCGGCCGCGGACCTCCGCCAATCGCTGGGGGTCCTCCTCGATGCCGTCGGCGATGTTGCGGATCTCGTCGACCAGGTCGTCCAGCTCGGCGATCAGGGATGCCGCCCGCGCTGCCGCGTCGGCGTACGGCGGCCGTGACCCGAGGGCGTTCAGTGCGGCGACCAACATGTCACGCCCCTGGCCGTCGTCGGCCAGCGCCGCATGCGCCTGCGCTCCCGCTTCGCGGTGCCCGACGGCATCAGCCAACTCATCCTCGACGACCTCGAGCGCCCGGTCCTCGTCCACATCGTCGATGGCGGCGGCGACGAGCTCCTGCACCTGGAAGCTCAGCAGGTCGATCTCCGCGCCCTCGCCCTTGCGTCCCCGCCCAGGGCCGCCAGCTCGGCGTCGAGCTCGGTGAGGCGGGCCCTCGCCGCCCGCAGTGGCGCCAGATCGATGGACCCGTAGCGATCGAGCGCGTCGCGTTGAGTTCCGGGACGGAGCAGGCTCTGGTGGGCGTGTTGACCGTGCAGGTCGACCATCCCCGCAGCCAGCTCACCGAGTGCGGCGACGGTGGACGGCCGACCGTCGACGTAGGCGCGCGACCGGCCTTCGGCCGGCACGACGCGGCTGAGCACGACCTCGTCACCGACGACGAAGCGCCCGTCGACACGGGTGTCCGTCGCTCCCGCCCGTACGACGGTTGGGTCCGCCCGACCACCGACGAGCAGCTCGAGCGCCTCGACGAGCATCGTCTTGCCCGCTCCCGTCTCCCCCGTCACCGCCGTCAATCCAGGCCCGACGACCAGATCGAGCCGCTCGATCACGCCGAGGTTCTCGATGTGCAGCTCGGTCAGCACGTCAGCGGTCAGCGAGTCCGAACTTGGCCTTGAGGATCTGATGGAAGTGGTGCGGCGCGAGCCGCACGAATCGCGCCGTCGTCGCCGCCGGACGGCACGTCGCGACGTCACCTGCTCGAAGCGTGGCGACGAGTTGTCCGTCGACGGCGAGGCCGGCCTGCCGGTGGCCGGCGACCTCGATGGCGACGGTCTCCGACGGATCCAGCACGAGCGTGCGGTCGAACAACATGTGCGGCGACACCGGCGTCAGCAGCAGGGCGCGGTGGCGCGGTGAGACGATCGGCCCACGGGCCGACAAGGAATAGGCGGTCGAACCCGTCGGGGTCGCCACGATGAGACCGTCGGCGGCGAAGCTGGTGAACGGCTCGCCAGCGATGCTGGCCAGCAGCCGGACGGTGTGCCCCGACTCGTGCTTCTCGACGACGACCTCGTTGAGCGCTCGCCACACGCCTTGGACGCCACCGCTCGCGGACGACCTCCAGCATCATGCGCTCGTCGAGCTGCCAGCGGCCGGCAGTGGGCCCGGCGATGAAGCGCTCGAGCGCATCGGTCAGTTCGGGTGGGTCGATCTCGGTCAGGTAGCCGAGCTCGCCGAGGTTGACGCCGAGCAACGGCACCGGTGCGCCGTCGAGCAGTCGCACGGAGCGCAGCATCGTGCCGTCGCCGCCCAGGCTGACCACGAGGTCGGCAGAGTCGACCGGCCGCTCGCTCAGCATCTCGGTGAGCCCGAGCACCTGCGCATCGTCGGGCACGACCCACCCTTCGTGTCCGTGATCGGCGAGCCACTCGATCGTGGTCCGTGCACACTGCGCCGCGTCGAGCCGCTCGTGGTGGGCAACGACGGCGACGGCCGTCACGACGCACCGCTCGACGTGATGGCGTGCACGAGGAACTCCCGATTTCCGTGGCCCCCACGGATCGGCGATTCCATCCAGCCGCCGATCGTGCAGCCGGCGCTGGTCAGCGCTCGCTCGATCTCGTCTCGCACTCGGGCATGGACGGCGGGGTCGGTCACGATGCCTTTGCCGCGCCCGACCTCGGCACGCCCAGCCTCGAACTGCGGCTTCACGAGGAGCACCATCGGCGACCCAGGCTGGCACAGCCCGACGAGGACCGGGATGACGACGGTCAGGGAGATGAACGCGACGTCCACGACGGCCAGCTCGACAGCTCCGCCGATCATCTTGATCGTCGTCGTGCGGATGTTCGTCCGCTCGAGAACCGTGACCCGCGGGTCGTGGCGCAGGCGCGGGTGCAGCTGGCCGTGACCGACATCGAGGGCCACCACGTGGGCTGCACCACGGCTCAGCAGGCAGTCCGTGAAACCACCCGTGGACGCGCCGACGTCGAGCGCGCGGCGTCCGGTGACGTCGATTCCGAAGTGCTCGATCGCAGCGTCGAGCTTCTCGCCACCGCGCCCGACGAAGCGCGCCGGCGGATCGGCGACGACGACGGCATCGCCGGCGGCGACGAGACGAGCCGGTTTGCTGGCCACGGCACCGTTGACGAGCACGAGCCCGGCGTCGACCTGGTCCTGTGCGTCAGTTCTGCTGGCCGCAAGGCCACGCCGCACGAGCTCGGCGTCGAGCCGGCGGCGGGCGACCACTCAGCGGGCGGACGAGGATGCTGCGGCCTTCTTGGCCCCAGCCTTCTTCGCCGGCGCCCGCTTCTTCGCTGCCGACTTCTTGGCCGGAGCCTTCTTGGCGGAAGCCTTGGCGGGAGCCTTCTTGGCTGTCGCCGCCTTGCGCTTGGCAGGAGCCTTCTTGGCGCCGGCCTTGGTGGCCGAGGTCTTCTTGGCCGTCGTCGACGCGGCCGACTGGCCGCTCGTCGACGTCGCTGTTCCCCTGCCCGGACTCACGCGAGAGACGAAGCTCTCGAGCTGGTCCTCGATGTCATCAACCCGGTTGGCCAGCCAACCGAGCTGGCGCGACACCTCGGCCTGCACCGCATCGCTGATCTGCGTGGCCACTTGCCGGCCACGCTCGAGCAACGACTGCACGGTCGCGTCCGAGTCGGATCGGTTCACGGCGCCGGCCTTGACCAGGCTGTTGACCGCTTCCTCGAG
Source organism: uncultured Acidimicrobiia bacterium (assembly GCA_963774125.1). GTDB lineage: Bacteria > Actinomycetota > Acidimicrobiia > Acidimicrobiales > Ilumatobacteraceae > JALZMG01. Next base: position 209,159 of record CAVZDR010000003.1, on the reverse strand, counting down.
CTGCTTGCGCGAGAGCTCGGTCAGCTGGATGCTGTTGTCGAGCAGCTGCTTCAGCGGGTTCGTGGGCATCGCCGCATGCTATCGGCGACCGTCCTCGCTGGATTCGAGGACGTCGACCACGGCGGCAAGGTCCGGGGCGTCGATGTGAACGGGAACATCAACGGCCATGCCGGGCAACGTGACGCCGGACCGCACGAGCGCGAACGGGCAGCCGAGCGCGACGGCCAGAGCGCCGTCGGTGCTCGCCCGGTCGCCGACGACGAGCATCTCGTCGGGGCGCACGCCGTCGAGGAGCTGACCGATCGCCGCCGCCATCGGCTCGTAGGGCTTGCCAGCGATGACCGGCGCGACGCCCGCCGCGGTGCTCACCGCGGCGAGGATCGCTCCACCTCCCGGGATCGGACCGTCGGGCGTGGGGTACGTCGCATCGTCGTTCGTGCCGATCAGGCGGGCACCGTTGCGCGCCCCGGTGGACGCGATGCGCATCCGCTCGTAGTCGAACTCGCGATGGAAACCGACCATCACGACGTCGACGTGGACGCCGGCGGGATCGTCGCCGGCCACGGGCACCGCGCCGACCGCCTCCACGGCCTCGGCCACCCCGGGGCCGCCGCAGACGAGCACACGCTGGCCCCGACTCACCAAGGCCGCGGCGGCGATCGCCGACGTCATCACGTCGCCCTCGGCCGGGATGCCGATCGAGGCCAGCGCGGCTTCCTGGTCGGCGAGTCGCACGCCGGAGTTGTTCGTGACGAAGACGACCCGCCGCCCGCTGCGGCGCAGGCGAGCCACGGCGTCGACGGACCCGGGAATCGGGACGTGTGACAGCCAGATCACCCCGTCGAGGTCCAGCAGCACGGCACTCGGGGTCACGGGCGGGCAAGGCTAGGTCCGCCGGTCGCGCTAGAAACGTCCAGGTGCCTCGCTTCGTGCCGTTCCGGGCCATCCGCTATGCCCCGCAGGTCGACCTCGACGCGGTGATCGCGCCGCCCTACGACGTGCTCTCCGACGCCGATCGGGACGCCTTGGCGGCGCGAGACGAGCACAACATCGTCCACGTGGACGTCCCACGCGGTGGCGACGACCGTTATGACATCGCCGGCCAGCTGTTCCGACAATGGCTGGCCGAGGGCGTGCTCGTCACGGATGAGCACCCGACGTTCACGTTGTACCGGATGCGCTTCACCGACGAGTCGGGTGCCCGCCGAGACCTCGTCGGCGTGCTCGGCGGTCTGGAGGTCGTCGACGACGGTGCCGGCGGCGTGCTCCCCCACGAGCGAACGACGCCCAAGGCCTCGACGGACCGGCTCGATCTGACGCGCGCTACGGACGCCAACCTGTCGCCGATCTGGGGCCTGGCGCTGGCGGGGAGTCTCACCTCCCTGCTCGCAGAGCCCGCGGACCCGGTCGGGTCGGTCGAGGTCGACGGTGTCGAGCATGTCGTCGAGCGAGTGACCGACCCTGAGCGAATCGCCGCCATCGGGTCACGGGTCGCCAGCGATGACGTCCTCATCGCCGACGGCCATCACCGCTACGGCATCAGTCGGATCCATCGCGACGACGTGCGCGCCGCCACCGGCCGCCACGACACGCCGGCCGAGGAGACCCTTGCCTTCGTCGGCGAGCTCGTCGCCGACCAGCTCAGCGTCGAGGCGATCCATCGCGTCTATGTGGGCGTCTCGTACGACGAGCTGCGCGCCGTCCTCGCCACGTCGTTCGAGTTCGCGCCGGCCGAGCGGCCGACCCGCGCCACGCTCACCGAGATGACCGCCCAAGGCCGCCTCGTGCTCGTTGGCCCGGGCTCGTCGACCGAGTGGCTGATCCCGCGCGACGGCGCGTTCGACGAGGTGCGGTCCATCGATGGCGCGTGGCTCGAGCATGCCGTCGCAGGGACGCCCGTCGCCGACACGGTCACGTATCAGCACGGGCTCGACGAGACGCTCGCCACCGTCGAGCGCGACGGGTCAGCGGCCGTACTAATCCGTCCTGTCAGCCTGGCGGAGATCGAACGCACGGCACACGAGGGTCACCTGATGCCGCCGAAATCCACGTTCTTCACCCCCAAGCTGCGCACGGGATTCGTCGTGCGCGACCTACGGGCCTGAGCAGCGGAGGCGCCCGCTCAGCCGGTCGACGCCGTGCCCTCGACGAGTCGCCGGACATTGCCGAGAACACGCCCGATACGTCGTCGGTTGGTGGCGGCGATGACCTCGTCGGCCACCACCTCCGTGCGGCTCTGCGTCGCACCGCCGGCGCGAAAGAACCGTCTGGCGACCTTGCCGACGACGACGATGCCTTCGCCCAGGGCGACGGGCAGGCCGTCGGGTGGCGGGTCGATCCACGCCACCGGGACGGTCTGGGCACCGTCGTCGTCACGAGTCGTGACGTCGAACTGGCGGACCGTTCCGCCGGCCGGTAGGTCGCGCTGCGTGCCCTCGGCAGCCAGCACGCCGCGCAGGACCACGAGATTCTGCTCGCTCACGAGTCGAGCTCCCTTCACGATGCCGGTCGAGGACCGGCCCAATCGCAGGGGAATGTCGGTGTCAGGCACTGTACGCGCGGGGTGCGCGACCGAGTCACCTGCGCATCGTCAGTCGGTGGCTGCGTCGGGTCCGCCCACCACATGGAACTCGACGCGATAGACGGGTGTGTCGTCGTGAACCGGACCCGCATCCGCGGTACGACGGCGAAGGCTCTCGACGTCAGGCTCGCCGGTGAGCGCGAGATCCTCGTCGGTCACCGAGGAGAACGGGAGGAGTTCGATCTCGTCGACCTCGATCCATGTGGACGCGGTCCGATAGACGCCACCGGCCTTGACCTTCGGCCTCGACCAGAGGCGGTAAGAGACCGTGATCGCCCCGTCGGCCACGCGATCTCGGAGGTCTGGGCTGAACTGCACGCCCTGATTCTCTCCGGCGAACAGCACGCGCCCTGCTCCGATTTCTCCCGACGTCTCTGTAAGGAATCGCGGGTCGGTCTGTCTTGACCGCAGCCCGAAGGTTGACCTCCGGGCCTGAGCGAACGAAAGGACCGACACGATGAACGTTCTCAAGACGCGGACACAGAGGCTCATCCTCTCCGCAGCCACGGTGGCAGCAGTCGCAGCCGCCGTTGCGATGCCCGGACAGGTGTCCGCCGGACCGAGCGACGAGCCTTGGCCGGAGCCACCTTCGTGCTCCAATGACACCGGCACCTGCACGTCGATCGAGGACATGCTGGCCTACGAGTGCTACTTCGAGGAGGACGGGGCGCCGATCTCCTCGTGCGAGGATCCGTTCGAACTGCTGAAGGGCGGGCAAGGAGCGACGCTCGTCACGCCGCAGCCCGATCCGGACCCGACCCCGACACGTCTGGCCGCATCTGCACCGCGACGCTGAACGACTGCCTCCGTCACGTACACGCCGTGGCCCGCACGCGACGGAGGCCGTCAAACCTGTCATCCGAGCTCGTGGCTGAGAACCTCAAGCAGCGGCGACGTCACAACCGCGCGCACTGGTCCTCTTTGTTGCCGTCGACGATGTTGGCGCCGCCCGTGGGTGCCGGGACGTTGTCCTTGCACTGCAGGTTGCCGCCGATCACGTTGGACCGGAACGTCTGGGAACCTCGGTTGGTGAACGACTGCACATCGCCGCTGACATCGTTGCGCTGCACAGTCGCCGTGCCACCCTGCTTGATCTGCACGCTCCCGCCAACGGTGGACGAGACGAGGCGGACGTCGCGATGGCCCTCGGCCTGCACGTTGCCGATCACCCGGATCCCGGAGGCGTCGAGCCGTCCCCCGGTCTCCACCTTGACCGTGCCTTGCACGCGAGTGCCCCGCAGGGTGCAACTGGCATTGGAGGGCACGCGCAGGTTGTCAACCGTTTGTGCGCCGATCGTGCCACGGCAGACACGCTCCTCGGCATTGGCCGTTGGTGCGACAGCGAACGTGCCAGCGGCGACGGCGCCGAGACCGGCGATGATGATGGACCGCTTCATGACTGCTCCTCTCGGGCGATCCGCCATTCGGACCGCCCTGCAGACGGTGGGCGTCCACAGTGAGACCGCCATGAGCCGCCGATGAGGCTCTCCTCATCCGGCGGAGCTGGTCGTGCTCCGCAACGCGAGACCCTGAGCAGGTTGCCGAACGGATCGAGGAGCTCGGTCGAGAGCATGCGCTCGCCCGGGCTCGGATCCAGTCCCAATGTCGCCACGGCCATTCCACTGGCGGACGGATCGTCGTACTGTGGTCGGTGATGCGTTGTGCGTACTGCCAACGCGAGTTCTCGCCGGGCCACCGGTGGCTGCGGTCGAACGCCTGGTGCTCTGCCACGTGCCGCCGCCGGATGACCGCCGAGGTGCGAGAGCTGATGTTGTGGATGTCACGCTGGGGCGCCGCCGTGGAGCGTCCCGACGTCGTGGCACGACATGACGACCTGCTGCAGCGCTACGTCCGCGGACGGTGCGCCCTCCTGTCGTGGAACACGCCTCGTCGACGAGGTTTCCGTACGTGGATCTCGGCGAGGTACCGCTGACGTCCGAGCCGGCAGAGGGTCGGCGACGCTCGCACGCGGCGCGGCAGTGGGGCCGCGCCGGTCTGGGTCAGCGTTCTGGCGCACCGTTCCGCCGGAACGCTGACGCAGACCGCCTCACGGCGTGGTGCTCAGGTCGGCGATCGCGGTGACGTCCAGTTCGGATCGCGACCGGTGACGCCGAGGATCCGGTCGAACGTCGGCGCATCGGGCGGTACGGCGACCTCGGGCCCGAACAGCCCCTCGGCCCCGCCTCCGCGAAACTGGGTGGTCATCTGCAGCACCTCGTCGAGGCCGGGGCCGTCGTAGCCCGCTGGCTGGTCGATCGCCTTCGCCAGGTCCCAGCCGTGAATGACCAGCTCGTCGAGGGCGACGATCGCCGCCACGTTGCCCGGTAGGTCGACGCCACCGGCGGCGGTCATGCCGGTCCACGCCTCGGGGTCGTCCCACGCCACGGCCAGCGCCCTGGCGTCACCAGGCAATCGCGACTGCCACTGCGGATCGAGGTTGGCCGCGTCGCCGGAGGGCCCACCGGGCAGCGGCTGCTTGATCGCCGCGGCCCGGAACGCAGCAACCGATCCGCCAACGTGGTCCAGAAGGGCCGCCACGGTGTACGCCTCGCATGGCGTCGGCCACTCGAGCGCGTCGTCAGGAACCGCCTCGACGAGCCGAGCCAGCCGCTCGGCGGCGGGATGGAGATCAACCGATGAGCTCATCCCGACAGCTTGCGCGCTGATGGGTCCTCATTGGCAATTGCGAGCAGGACGTCGCCATGGCACCGCTCGTCGAGCGGGCACCAGCAGGCGAGATCCTTTCCCGCCAGCTCACGCTGCACGTCGTCACGTGTGAACCGCAGCTTCACCGCACCGCGGCCCGCGAGCGCACGCTCGAACAGCCGGATCGCTTCGGCACGCGTCCGCGACTCGCCGATGACGAACGGGTTCCCCCATTTCGAGGGTCGAGACACGACGACCGCACCGGGCGGCTTGCGCCAACCCCGCCGGCGACTGAGCTGGATACGGCGCGGCGAGCGAGCGCTCACGCTGGCGGCGGGACGACCCGGATGCCAAGCTCCGCCAGCTGCGACGAGTCGACCGGCAACGGCGAGCCGGTCATGGGATCGGTGCCCGATTGCGTCTTCGGGAAGGCGATCACCTCGCGGATGTTCTCCTCGCCGGCCAGGATGGCAACCAGCCGATCGAGCCCGAAGGCGAACCCGCCGTGCGGCGGCGCGCCGTACTCGAACGGCTGGAGGAAGAACCCGAACTTGCGGTCCGCCTCCTCCTCGCCGATCCCGAGCACGGCGAAGACCCGCCGCTGGAGCGCCGAGTCGTGGATCCGGATCGAGCCGGAGCCGAGCTCCCAACCGTTCAACACGAGGTCGTACGCCCGCGACCGCACTGCCATCGGGTCGGTCTCCAACAGGTCCACGTCGTCGGGGTGCGGCGTCGTGAACGGGTGGTGGGCAGGCTTCGGGCGCCCGTTCTCGTCGACACCGACGAACATCGGGAAGTCGACGATCCACACGTACCGGTACGGACCCTCGTGCACGGGCGGTCGGCCGAGGTCGTTGCGCAGCTGACCGAGCACCTCGACGGCCGTCGTCCACTCGTCGGCGACGATGAGCAGCAGGTCACCGGGGGCAGCCTCCAGCCGGGCGGACAACGACCCCGCTTCGTCGTCCGACAGGAACTTGGCAACCGGTGAGTCGAGCGAGCCGTCGGCGCCGACCTTCATCCACACGAGGCCCTTGGCACCGAGCGACTTGGCTCGATCCGTCAGCTTGTCGAGCTGGTTACGGCCGTACTGCTCGGCAACTCCCGGCACCCGGATGCCCTTGATCGTCGACGCGCCGGCGAATGCCTTGAACTCGGTCGTGGCGAAGACGTCGGTCAGCTCGACGAGCTCCAGCCCGAAGCGCAGGTCGGGCTTGTCGACCCCGTAGCGGTCCATCGCCTCCTGCCACGTCATGCGCTCGATCGTCGGCGGCCGCTCACCGGTCGCGGCCTCCGCGGCGGCCAACACCGACGTCGCTGATCGCCTCGAGGACGTCGTCCTGATCGACGAAGCTCATCTCGGCGTCGAGCTGCATGAACTCGTATTGGCGGTCCGCCCGCAGGTCCTCGTCGCGCAGGCAGCGAGCGATCTGGTAGTAGCGGTCGATGCCGGCCACCATCAGCAGCTGCTTGAACAACTGTGGTGACTGCGGCAGCGCGTAGAACGAACCGTGCTCGCTGGCGCGACGGGACGAGGAACTCGCGAGCGCCTTCGGGCGTGGAGGGCACGAGCATCGGCGTCTCGACCTCGACGAAGCCCTGCTCCTCCATCGCCCGTCTTACGGCTGAGTTGACGGCGGACCGCAGGCGGAGGTTGCGCTGCATCCGCTCCCGGCGGATGTCGAGGTACCGGTACTGCAGACGCACCACCTCGTCGACGTCGTCGGCTCGAGCATCGATCGGGAAGGGCGGCGGAGTCGCTGCCCGCAGCACCTCGACGGTGCAGTCCCCCACCTCGACCTCACCGGTCGGCAGGTTCGGGTTGACAGTCCCGGCCGGCCGCTCCCTGACGACGCCGCTGATGCGCACGACGTACTCGCTGCGCACGTCGATCGTGTTGTCGACGACACATTGAACGAGCCCGCTGTAGTCCCGCAGATCGACGAAGGCGAGGTGCTCGCCGTGCTCCCGCCGGCGAGCGACCCAACCGCACAGCTCAACAGTCCGCCCGACGTCGGAGCGGCGCAACGTGCCGCACAGGTCGGAGCGCATGAAGGTATGACCGCTGCTCATCTCGCGTCTCCCAGCTCGGCGAGGACGTGTTCGACCAGGTCGGCCCGCTCGACGACCCGTTGCTCGCCGCTGTCACGCAACGGACGGACGACGGCGGTACCGCCAGCTCGCTCGTCATCGCCGATGATGACGGCCAAGGTCGCCTTGCTGCGGTCGGCGGCCTTCATCTGCGCCTTCATGCTGCGACCGTCGAAGGCTCGGTCGGCCGAACGACCGGACCGGCGCAGCTGCTCGGTGATGACGAGCGCTTCAGCGCCGCCGGTCGTGTCGACGACGAACACATCGACCGCCGACGACGGAGCAGGGAAGACGCCCTCGTCGTCACAAGCCAGCAGCGTCCGGTCCACGCCGATGGCGAATCCGATGCCGGGCGTCGGTGGCCCGCCCAGCGCCTCGACGAGGCCGTCGTATCGGCCGCCGCCACCGAGCGCGTTCTGCGCGCTCTTCAGCGTGCCTCCGGCGTACTCGAACGTCGTGCGCAGGTAGTAGTCGAGCCCGCGCACGAGACGGGGGTCGAGCGTGTACGGGATGCCGAGCGTGTCGAGGCCGGCCCGCACCGTCGCGAAGTGAGCGGTCGCCTCTGCACTCAGGAAGTCCGAGCCGACGGGCGAGCTGGCCATCACGGCCTGGTCGGCGGATCGCTTCGAGTCGAGCACCCGCAACGGGTTTCGCTTCAGCGTCTCACGGCTGTCGGAGCTCAGCGAATCGAGGTTGGCTTCGAAGTGGTCGCGCAGCGCCTCGACGTAGCGGGCGCGGTCGGCCGGATCGCCCAGGCTGTTCAGCCGCAGCTCGACCTGGCGCAGCCCGAGGGCTTCGAAGAACCGCCAGCCGACGGCGATGACCTCGACGTCGAGGTATGGATCCTCCACGCCGAGGGCCTCCAGATCGACCTGCTCGAACTGCCGATAGCGCCCACGCTGCGGCTTCTCGTAGCGGAAATTGGGCCCTGCGCACCAGGTCTTCCACGGTGTCGGCGGACGGTGCTCGACGAAGGCGCGGCACACGCCGGCGGTCATCTCCGGGCGCAGCGCAACGTCACGACCGCCGAGATCGGTGAACTGGTACATCTCCTTGGAGACGACCTCCGTGGCCTCGCCGAGACGGCGGAACACGCCGACGTCCTCCAAGAGCGGTGGCACCACCAGCTCGTAGCCCGCGCCCTCGACCACCTCGGCGAACACCTCGACCAGCCGGCGGTGGCGGGCAGACTCCGGCGACAGCAGGTCCCGCATGCCAGGGCTGGTGGTGAACGTGGGCACGGGCGGCAAGGGTATCGGGCCGGGTCACGTCTTCAGAGGCGCAATGACCCGGTTCGGCACGGCGGGCGCTCCAGCGCCTTCGCGCGGCCGCATCGGGTACGCGGCTCGTGAGCGATGATGCGTCCGCTGATTGAGCGGCCCTCCCCCCGGCGTGCCCGGCCAGTTCGCCTCGTCGTGGCCATCGCGCTGGTCGTCGCTCGCGTGACGTCGTGCCTCCTCGTGCTGTACGCGGTGAGCGGCCACACCCGAGGCATCGGCACGGACGAGGGCCCGCCGCCGGGCGGCGTGCGGGTCGAGCTCAAGCCCGAGGACATCGACGGCGCAGCAGAGCGCATGACCGTCGGCATCGATCTCTCGGTCGACAGCTCCCTGGTTGACGAGGGTGCGTTCACCTTGGCCCGCTCGGTGACGGTCGTCATCGACCCGTCGGCCGGATCCCGGCAGGTGACGTTCCCGGCGGGCCAGATCCCCGGGGTCAATGGCGTGCCGATCGTGCTCGACGGGGACATCAGGAACTGGCCGCTCGACAGCTACCGGATACGCCTGCTCGTGGGCGCCTACGACGGTTCACCCGAGACCGGTTCGGTGCTCGACTCGACAGTCAGCGTGGACGGTGAGGTCCAGGGCTGGCGCATCGCCGTGGAGCCGAGCGCCGACCTGACCGGGTTCGGCTTCCACGTCTTCGACATCGACGTGCGGCGCTCCGGGGACACGCTGGCGTTCGCCGGGATCATGCTCCTCGTCCTCATCGCGCTGCCGCTGGTGGCGTGGTTCGTGGCGGGCTGGACCTATTGGGGTGGTCGGGCCGTGCAACCGACGCTGCTCTCCTGGATGGCGGCGATGCTGTTCGCCACCGTGCCGCTGCGCAACTTCCTACCGGGGTCGCCGCCCGCGGGATCGTGGATCGACGCCGTGATCGTGCTGTGGGTGATCGTGGGGCTGGTGGGCGCACTCGGTGTCTACGTGCTGGCCTGGTGGCACCAGAGCCGCCCAGACCACGCGGGTTCGAGCGTGGTGCAAGACCGCGTCATTCACGACGTGAGGACTGGTTCGGCACGCCGGCGCCTCCAGGCGCTTCGGCGGCCGCATTAGACAGCGGTCTTCGACCCACCCGGCACCAGCCGGTAGGCGTCGTAGACCGAGTCGATCGCCTTGATCGTGCGCAGCACCGCCGCCAGGTGGTTCGGGTCGCCGAGCTCGAACTCGAAACGCATCTTGGCGACACGGTCGTTGCCCGTCGTCGTGTCGCACGAGACGATGTTGACGTGGTGGTCCGCCAGCGCGTTGGCGACGTCGCGCAGCACCGCGACCGATCGAGCGCCACGACCTCCACGCCGGCACGGAACACCGTCCCCTGGCGGGCGTCGTCCCAGTCGACCTCGATCAGCCGCGTCGCGTGATCGCTCATCAGCTTCACGGCGTTCGCGCAGTCGGCGCGGTGCACGCTGACCCCGCGGCCGCGGGTGACGAAGCCGATGATGTCGTCGCCGGGTACCGGCGTGCAGCAGTTGGCCAGCCGCACCAGCAGGTCGTCGAGCCCCTCGACGTGCACGCCGACCTTGTCGGCCTCCGTGCGGTGACGACGCGGCCGCAGCACGGTCGCCGGCAGCTGCTCGGCCTCGTCGCCGCCACGGAACCCGCGGGCGACTCGCTGGGCGACGCCTCGTGGTGACACGTGGTGCTCGCCGATCGCCGCCAGCAACGCGTCCAGATCGACGTAGCTGAAGTCCTCGATCACCTTCTTCAGCTGGTCGGAGGCCCACATCCGCTGCACCGGCAGACCCTCCCGCCGCAACTCCTCGGCCAGCGCGTCGCGACCGGACTCGATCATGTCGAGGCGCCGCTCGCGGCTGAACCACTGGCGGATCTTGTTGCGCGCCCGCGGCGAGGCGACGAAGCGCAGCCAGTCCTGTGACGGCCCGGCGGTCTCGACCTTCGACGTGAAGATCTCGACCGTGTCTCCACTGACCACCTGGTGGTCGAGGGAGACGAGGCGGCCGTTGACCTTGGCGCCGATGCAGGCGTGCCCCACCTCGGTGTGCACGGCGTAGGCGAAGTCGATGGTCGTCGAGCCGAGCGGCAGCGTGATGACGCGCCCCTTCGGCGTGAAGACGAACACCTCGTCCTGCTCGAGGTCGGTCTTCAGACTCTGCATGAACTGGGCCGGATCGCTGACCTCGGCCTGCCAGTCGATGATCCGGTTCAGCCAGTCGATGTCGTTCCCCGGCGAGCCGTCCTTGTAGGCCCAGTGCGCAGCGACACCCCACTCCGCCCGCTGGTGCATCTCCCTCGTGCGGATCTGCACCTCGATCGGCTTGCCGGTCGGCCCGATCACCGTCGTGTGCAAGCTCTGGTAGAGGTTGAACTTGGGCATCGCGATGTAGTCCTTGAACCGGCCCACCACCGGCCGCCACCGCCCGTGGATGCACCCGAGCGCGGCGTAGCAGTCCTTCATCGAGTCGACGATCACCCGCACGGCGACGAGGTCGAAGATGTCGTCGAACTCTCGGCCCTTGACGACCATCTTCTCGTAGATGCTCCAGAGGTGCTTGCCGCGCCCCGTCACGTCGGCGGCGATGCCCAGCTCGGCGAGCCGGGCGTTGATCTCGTCGACGGTCGCCATGAGGAAGACGTCGCGCTCCGGGGCGCGACTGCTGACGAGGTGGTCGAGCTCGGCGAAGCGCTTCGGGTGCAGCGCGGCGAAGGACAGGTCCTCCAGCTGCTGCTTGAGCTCCTGCATGCCGAGGCGGTGCGCCAACGGGGCGTAGATGTCGAGCGTCTCCTGGGCGATGCGCTGCTGCTTGTCCGCCGGCATGCCGGCCAGCGTCCGCATGTTGTGCAGGCGGTCGGCCAGCTTGATGACGAGCACCCGCAGGTCGCGGGCCATCGCCACCAGCATCTTGCGCATCGTCGCCGCCTGCTGGGCCTCGCGGGAGTCGAACCGGATCCGCTCGAGCTTGGTGACACCGTCGACGATCGCTGCGACCTCGGCACCGAAGTCGTTGTTGACCTCGGCGATCGTGATCTCCGTGTCTTCGACGGCATCGTGCAGAAGGGCGGCGGCGACCGAGATCTCGTCGAGCCCGATGTCGGCGACGATGCGGGCGACCGCCAACGGGTGATTGATGTAGCTCTCGCCGCTGTTGCGCAGCTGGCTGCGATGCGCCTCGGCGGCCACCTGGTAGGCCCGGTTGATCGTGGCCACCGGCGCCTTCGGGTGACGGCGGCGATAGCTGGCGAGCAGCGGTGTCAGCTCAGCTGGCGTCGCCGCCTCGTGGTGGCGCCGCCAGGGAAGGACCCGATCGCGCGTCGCCATCACTCATACTCCGCGAGCGATTCGACTCGCCGGTCACCGAGCGCGGCCCGGCCGCCGAGGTGCAGCAACTCGATCAGCACCCCAACGCCGACAATCGTGCCGCCCAGCGTCTCGACCAAGCGCGACGTCGCGGCCGCCGTTCCGCCCGTGGCGAGCACGTCGTCGATGATCAGGATCCGCTCGTCCGGGTGGATGGCGTCGCGGTGCAGCTCGAGCTTGGCCGTGCCGTACTCGAGGCGGAACTCTTCGCGGACCACTGCCCACGGCAGCTTGCCGGCCTTGCGCACCGGCACGAACGAGGCCCCGAGGCGGTAGGCAACGGGCGCGGCAACGATGAAGCCACGCGCTTCGATCCCGACGACCCGGTCGACCTCGATGCCCGAGAACCGGTCGCTCAGCTCGTCGATGGCCCGCCGGAACTGCCCGGGGTGGCCGAGCAACGGCGTGATGTCCCGAAACATGACGCCCGGCTCCGGCCAATCCGGGACGTCACGAACGAGCGCCCGCAGCCATGCGGCATCGGCGACCGTCCCATCCCTCATGATCCAAGGATATCCGCCGGCCTCACATGGACCTGGGGGTATGCGCTAGCGGCGCTTCTTCTTGCGTGGGCGCGGCGGATGGCTGAGCAGTTGCTCGGCCGGTGCGGCGTGGATCACCGGCTCCTCGACGGTCGGCTCAGCGGCCGGTCCTGGCGGGCCCGGAGCGCCAGGCGTCGTGCCGGCCGCGGCCGCCGCAGGCTGGGTGCTCGAACGGCGGCGCCGGCTGGCAAGGGGACGCGCCGACGGGCCGGCGATGATCACCGCCCGCAGGTCTTCGCCGACGAGGTGCTTGCGCTGCGCCTTGGTTGCGTTGGCGAACTCCGGCTCTCTCTTCTTCAGCCAGCCGAGCAGCGGCGCAGCGACGAACAGCGACGAGTACGCGCCCGTGATCATGCCGACCAGCAGAGCGATGGCGAACTCACGCAGCGTGACCTGGCCGAAGATCCACGAGCCCACGACGAGGAGCGAGAGCACGGGCAGCGCGGCGGCGATCGTGGTGTTCACCGATCGCAGCAGCACCTGGTTGGTCGAGATGTTGATCAGGTCGCCTGACGTGAGACCCGCGGAGGCGATGCGCTTCTCGTTGTCTCTGATGCGGTCGAACACAACGATGCTGTCGTACAGCGAGTACCCGAGCACCGTGAGGAAGGCGACGACCGTTGCCGGCGTCACCTCGAACCCGAACACCGAGTAGATCCCGACGCTGATGGCGACGTCGTGGAGCATGGCCAGGATCGCGGTGAGGGCCATTCGCCACTCGAAGCGCACCGAGATGTACAGGGCGATCAGCGCGAGGAACACGATGAGTGCGGTGAGGGCCTTGCGGGTGATGTCCTCCCCCCAGCTGGCGCTCACCGACTCGACGCTGACGGCGGCCGGATCGACCCCGGCGGCCTCGGCGAAGGCCTCCTGCAATCGGACCCGTACCTCGGTTGGCTGATCTTCGACCTGGATCTTGATCAGGTCGCCGCTGTCAGATGCCCGCTCCTGGATCTTGGCGCTGTTGGCGCTGAGACCGTTCTCCTCGAGGATCGCCTCGGCTTCCTCTGTCGTCAGGTTCTCGGCGGGCACGTCCCACGCGACACCGCCGGCGAAGTCGATCCCGAGCACGAGCTCGCGTGTCGCCAGCGATACCGCCGTGATGGCGAGCGCGACGAGCGAGATCGCCAGCCAGAGGCGCCGCCGCCCCCAGAAGTCGACGGCGGTCTGCCCGAGGATGAGGCGGCGCCAGTGCGTGCGACCGACCAGCCGTGCCGGTTGCGCCGGCGCAGGGCTGGCGGCGACGGTCTCTTGGTCGGTGGTGGTCACCGGTGGACCCAGTCGATGATGCGAGCGAGCGAGCGCCCGGGGAACGCCGTGAACTTCACGTCGTCGGCTCCAGTCCCAACCCGAACGTGTCACGGCGGTCCAGGCGGCCGGTATCGGCCAGCAGGATCACCGCCGGGCGGGTGAAGAAGTACAGGACGATCACGTCGCAGATCGTCGTCACGCCGAGGTACAGGGCGAAGCCGCGCACCGTGCCGACGCTGAGGACGAACAGCACGGCGGCGGCGATGAAGGCAACGAGGTTGGCGGCGAGGATCGTGCGCCAGGTGGTCCGGAAGCTGCGCCCCGCAGAGTTGCGCAACGTCCTGCCGTGCACGACGTCATCCTTCAGCCGCTCGAAATAGATGACGTAGCTGTCGACGGTGATGCCGATCGACACGACGATGCCGGTGACACCCGCGAGCGTGAGCGCGAAGTTGGTCGTCTGAGAGATGACCGCCGAGACGCTGTAGATGAGCATCCCCCAGACGCACAATCCGAGGAAGACGAGCAGCGTGAGCCGCCGGTAGAACACGGCGAGCAGCGCCAGCACGGCGGCGACACCCACCAGGCCGGCGAACACGGCGGCGCGGATCGAGTCCTGACCGAGCGTCGGCGAGACGGTCTCGACGCGCCGCACCTCGACGTCGACGGGAAATGCGCCGCGATTGAGCACGCGGGCGAGCGACCGGGCCTCCTCCTCACGGAAGTTGCCGCTGATCGACACCTCACCCGGGAAGAACGCCTCTTGCACGACGGGGGCCGACTGGATGACGCCGTCGAGCACGATCGCCAGCTGGCGGCTGGGGCACGAGCCGAGCCCGTTGAAGCACTCGGACGCCAACTGGTTCCACGCGCCTTCGCCGGCGCCGCTGAGGCTGACGACGACCGACCAGCCGCGTTGCTGGTCGAGCTCCACGTTGGCGCTGTTGCGGGCGAAGACCTCACCGGTCCCGCCCGGCGGCCCGACGAGGCACGACCCGCCGTTGAGCATCGGCAGGACTTCGGTCTGGGGCGTCTCGGCGGGCACGGTCGTCGGCGGCGTCGCCGCTGGTGTCGTCGTCGGGGTCGATGCGTCGGTGGTGGCCGACGTCGAGCCGTCGGTTGTCGGCGGCACAGGTTGCGTCGTCGGTGTCGTCGGCGCGCGCAGGCCGGCGGGAGTCGCGGGGGTCGACGCCGTCGTGGAGGTCGACCTCGAGGCTGCTGTCGTCGTTGCCGAGCCATCGCCGGGTGTCGCGGTCGCGGACCCACCCGGCGTCGTCGAGTCGCTGGGCGTCGACGTCGTCGAGGCACCCTCTTCGGCGGCGAGGCACTGGAGCACGGGCTGCAGCGTCACGATCCCGGCCACGTCCGCGGCGTCCAACGCCTCGCGCTGGTCGCGGACGCCGGGGAGGTCCACGACGATGTCGGAGCCCTCGACGCGCACATCCGGCTCGGCGATCCCGCGGTTCTCGAGCTCGGAGCGCACGAGGTCACGAATGACGACGAGGTCGTCTTCCGTCGCACCCTCTGTCGGCGTGAGCACGACGGACACACCGCCCTGCAGGTCGAGTCCGAGGACTGGTGTGTTGCCGAAACCAAGGTTGAGGGCGAGGCCGACGACCGCCACGCCCACGATGACGAGCAGCGACGTCCAGAGTCGCCGTCGATTCATCCCGCGGCGTCGCGGGTGGGAGCGTCTGCCGAGCTGTCGTCGTCGTCGTCGGTGGCAGGTGGCGCGGCGGACTTCGGCGGCTCAGGCCGTACGTCCGTGCCCGAGCCGCTGGTGTCGACCTTGCCCTGGATCGCCGCCCGGTTGACCCGGATCTGGACGTCCTCGTCGATCTCCAGCCAGATTCGATCGTTCTCCTCGAAGCCGGTGATGAAGCCATAGACGCCCGAGGTCGTCATGACCTCGTCACCGACCTGAAGTGCGGACTGCAGGGCCTGCTGGTCCCGCGCCTTGCGGCGTTGGGGCCGGATCATCAGGAAGTACATCGCCAGCGGGATGAGCAGGAGGATGCCGAGCTGGGCGATGGCAGCACCGCCCCCGCCACCGGAGTTGGCCAGGACGTTCATCGTGAACCCCTCCTCGCGTGCGAGCGAGCGAGCGCGAGCGAGTGAGCGGTCGAGTGCGGCCTGCGTGGCCGGGGAACGCAGTGGAGGTTGAGGGTCATCAGGTTCCGTGTCTTCGAATCAACGCCCGACGGGCGCCGAGCCAGCCGAAGATTGTACTCAGGGCGTCTCCCAGACGGACAGCACCTCGGCCCGCAGCTGGGTGAACGTCCCGTCGGCGATGGCGGTGCGGACCCGGTCGAGCAGCTGCAGCGTCCAGGCCACGTTGTGCAGCGTGAGCAAGCGCGACGCTGTCGGCTCCTTGGTGGCGAACAGATGTCGCAGGTATCCGCGGCTGTGCCTCGTGCAGACCTCGCACCCGCAGCCGGGTTCGACAGCGATGTCCTCGTCCGCATGGCGGGCCGCCTTCAACTGGACCTTGCCGGCCGCCGTCAGCGCGGTGCCGTGGCGCCCGAGGCGCGTCTGCAGCACGCAGTCGAACTGATCCACCCCGAGTGCGATGGCTTCGAGCATCGACGCCGGATCGCCGACACCCATGAGGTAGCGCGGGCGGTCCAGCGGGAGGTGTTCGAGCGCCGCCGCGAGGGCAGGCAGCATCTCGGCGCGGGTCTCCCCCACCGACAGACCGCCGATGGCGTAGCCGTCGAAGTCGAGGTCGACCGTCGCCCTCGCGCTGGCGGCGCGCAGCGGCTGCGAGATCCCACCTTGCACGATGCCGAACAGGGACTGGCCCTCGCGCCGGTGCGCGGCGCGGGCCCGCACCGCCCACTGCCGTGTGCGGTCGGCGGCCAGCTCGATGACCTCCGGCGGGCTCGGCAGCGCCGGGCACACGTCGAGCACCATCTGGATGTCGGCCCCGAGCAGCTCTTGCACGGCAACCGCCGATTCGGGCGTCAGCCGGTGCGTCGAGCCGTCGTAGACGCTGCGGAACGTGACGCCGTTGTCGTCGACGATCGGCGACAGCGAGAAGACCTGGAACCCGCCGGAATCGGTCAGGGTCAGGCCGTCCCAGCCGGCGAACCTGCCGACTCCGCCGAAGCGATCGACGACCTCGGCGCCTGGCCGCAGCATCAGGTGATACGTGTTGGCGAGCACGATCTCCACGCCGAGGCGGTCGTAGTCGGCGGCGCTGAGGTACTTGACCGCACCACGCGTGCCGACCGGCATGAAGCAGGGCGTGCGATACGTGCCACGTGCGGTGTGGGCGACTCCGGCGCGGGCGGCGCCGTCACGGGCGACGACCTCGAGCGTGACCGGGTGCAAGGCGGCGACGCTACCGACACCACCGTTCTGTCCGTAGCGATCGCCTCACAACGATCGATCGCGACGGACAGAACGCTCAGACGGCGTGACGGTCGAGGAGCATGGCGTCGCCGAAGCTCAAGAAGCGGTAGCCCTCAGCGAGTGCTGTCTCGTAGAGCGTCCGCCAGCGGGGGCCAACGAACGCGTCGATGAGCACGAGCAGCGTCGTGCGCGGCAGGTGGAAGTTGGTCAGCAGGACGTCGACGACGCCGAACTCGTCACCGCGGTGGAGGAAGAGGTCCGTGCGTCCTTCCAGGCGACCCGTGCGGGCGGCACTCTCGAGCGCCCGCACGCTGGTCGTCCCGACGGCCACGACTCGTCGCGCGTCTGGCGCATGCTCGCCACGTGGTCTCGGGCACGCGATAGCGCTCGGTGTGCATCCGATGGTCGAGGGGATCGGCGGCGCTGATCGGCTGGAACGTGTCGAGGCCGACGACGAGATCGACTGGCGCGATCGCGATGCCCTTGGCGGTGAGCGTCGCCAGCAGTTCGGCGGTCAGGTGCAGTCCGGCGGTCGGGGCAGCCGCCGATCCCGGCTTGCGGGCGTAGACGGTCTGGTAGCGCTCGGGACGTTCGAGCGGCGTGGTGAGGTACGGCGGCAAGGGCACCTGGCCGAGCCGCTCGATGATGATCAGCGGATCGCCGTCGGCGATCAGCTCGACGTGAAACGTGTCCCCGGCCGGTGTGCGCTCGCCGACTCGGAGCACTGGCCCGCCGTCGGCGGCGAACAGGTCCTCGCCCGTACGCAGGCGGCGGGCCGGACGTACGAGCGCTTCCCAGATCCGCCGGTCGTCGCCGACGGGCTCGAGCAGCAGCACCTCGGCCTCACCGCCGGTCGCCCGTCGCAGCAGGAGCCGCGCCGGCAGCACCTTGGTCTCGTTGACCACGACGAGGTCGCCTTCCTGCAGGAGCAACGGCAGATCGGCAATCGTGGCGTGCTCGAGCGGCGCGCTCCCCCGGTCGACGAGCAGGCGGGCGGCGTCACGTGGCTCGATCGGCACCTGGGCGATGCGCTCGGCGGGGAGGTCGTAGTCGAACTCCTCCAGGCGCACGCTGGCGAGGCTACGGACGAGGCGCTTGTGCCAGCATTCCGGCCCGTGACAACGAAGCGCAGCGAAGCGGTCTCGATCGACGGCGACGGCATGACGATGACCGTGTGGGTCCCCGACGCCGGGCACGGTCCCGGGATCCTGCTCATCCAGGAGATCTTCGGCGTCGGCCCGTACATCGTGGCCGTCGCCGAGCGACTTGCCGACGCCGGCTACGTCGTTGGCGCACCGGACGTGTTCTGGCGCTTCGCACCGAATTGGGTGACGGGACACGACGAGGAGGGGCTGGCCGCCTCGATGGGCCAGGTCGGCAACCTCAACTTCGACCAGGCCATCCAGGACTGCGTCGTGGCGATCGACCACCTCGCCGGTCTTCCCGAGGTCGATGCATCGCAACGCCCCGGCGTGCTCGGGTTCTGCCTCGGCGGCACGCTCGGGTTCGCCGTGGCGATCGCCGATTCCCCATCGGTGTGCGTCAGCTACTACGGCTCAGGCGTGCCGTCGATGATCGCTGCGATCGACGAGGTGCAGTGCCCGACGCTGTTCCACTTCGGGCGCGCCGACGCCTACATCCCGTTCGAAGGGGTGGAGGCGGTGGCGGAAGCGATCGGCGAGCGCCGCCACCTCGTGCTCAACGTCGAGGAGGCTGGGCACGCCTTCGACAACCACGAAGCGGAGATGTTCCACGACGAGGCCGCGGCACGAGCAGCGTGGTCCAAGACGATGGCGTACCTCACGGAGCACCTGCCGGTGACCGGATGAGCGACCCCGTCCCGCCTGACCTCAAGGACTGGACGTGGGTGCTGCAACGGCCGTGCCCGGAATGTGGATTCGAACCGGCTTCCGTCCCCCTCGATGACGTGCCCACGATCGTTCGCGCCAACGCCGGCGCCTGGCGCGAGGTGCTCGAGCGCGCCGATGCGACCGTTCGACCCCGCCCACACGTCTGGTCGCCACTCGAATACGCCTGCCACGTGCGCGACGTGTTCTCGTTGTACGACCAGCGCTTGGCGCTGATGCTGACCGAGGACGATCCGCTGTTCGCCAATTGGGACCAGGATGAGACGGCAGTTGCCGACCGCTACGGCGCACAGGATCCGTCAGTGGTCGCCTCCGAGCTCGAGGCGGCGGGCAACGGGATCGCCGCCTCGTTCGCCGCGGTGCGGGATGACGAGTGGACACGAACCGGCACGCGCAGCGATGGCGTGAACTTCACCGTTGCGTCGTTCGCCCGCTACTTCCTGCACGACCCGATCCATCACCTGCACGACGTGACCGCGCGGCCCTGAAGCGTCACTCGAACAGGGCGGGCGGCCCCATCGTCCGGCGTTCGGGCGGAGGCGTCAGCCCGAGATGCTCGTAGGCCGCAGGCAGCGGAATGCGGCCACGCGGCGTGCGCGCCACCAGCCCCTGTTGGATCAGGAACGGCTCGTAGACATCCTCCACCGTCTCGGGCTGCTCGCCGACGGCGATCGACAGCGTCGACAACCCGACCGGTCCGCCCCCGAACTGCTGGCAGAGCGCGCCGAGCAACGCGTGGTCCAGCTTGTCCAGTCCGCGGTCGTCAACGCCGAAGACGGCGAGTCCGTCACGTGCCGTCGCTGCATCGACGGAACCATCACCACGGACCTCGGCGAAGTCCCGCACTCGGCGCAGCAGCCGGTTGGCGATGCGCGGCGTGCCCCGCGACCGGCGGGCGATCTCCCACGCCCCTTCCTCATCGACACGCACGTCGAGGATCCCGGCGGTTCGCGCGACGATCGCTTCGAGCTCGGGAACGTCGTAGTAGTCGAGGCGGGCGACGAGACCGAAGCGATCCCGCAACGGCCCGGTGATCATGCCCGTGCGCGTGGTCGCCCCGACCAGCGTGAAGGGCGGCAACGGCAGGCGAATGCTGGAGGCCGCCGGGCCCTTGCCGACGACGATGTCGAGCTGGAAGTCCTCCATCGCCGGATAGAGGATCTCCTCGACCGCCCGCGAGAGTCGATGGATCTCGTCGACGAAGAGGACGTCGCGCTCATCCAGCTTGGTGAGGATGGCGGCGAGGTCTCCGGCCCGCTCCAGGGCGGGGCCGGACGTGATGTGCAGCGTGACCCCGAGCTCGGCGGCGGTGATGCCCGCCAGCGTCGTCTTGCCGAGCCCCGGCGGGCCGGCGAACAGCAGGTGGTCGACGGCCTGCCCGCGACGCCGCGCCGCCTCGATGACGATGCCGAGGTGCTCCTTCAGCTCGCGCTGGCCGACGAAGTCCTGCAGCGTTCGCGGGCGCAGGCCGACCTCGACGGCATCCTCGTGCTCGCCCTCGATGCCCGGATCCAGGAACTCATCCCGCACGCCGTGCTCCCAGCACCTTGAGGGCGTCGCGCAGCAGCGTTGCCGCATCGACATCGGTCGGCAGCTCGCGCAGCGAGTCTCGGATCTCCTCGGGGCCGTAGCCGAGGCCGGCCAACGCGTCGCGTACGTCGCCGACCACCGACCCACCACCACCGGCGCTGCCGACCGGATCGAGCACGGGGACGGCCAGGCGGCTCTTCAGCTCGACGAGCAGCCGCTCGGCGGTCTTGCGCCCGACGCCCGGCACCATCGTGAGCGCTCCCACGTCCCCCGCCGCGACGATGTCGACGAGCGCTCGCGGCGGATGGGTGGCGAGGATCGCCATGGCCAACGCCGGCCCGACGCCGTGCGTGGCGATCAGCGTCTGGAACGTCGTGCGTTCCTCGCGGGTGGCGAAACCGAAGAGCGTCTGCTCGCTCTCGCGCACATGGTGATGAACATGGAGGAAGACGCTCGTCGTCGGCTCGAGCTCGGCCAAGGTGCGCGGCGTCACGGCGACCACGTAGCCGACGCCGCCGACTTCCAGGAGCACCGTTCCGTCAGCGTTGCGCTCGAGCACCTCGCCGCGCAGGGATCCGATCACCGTTGACCCCCGAGCGTCTCGGCGACCCGTCGCCGCAACGGATCGACGGCGAGGTGACACAGCGCCAGCGCCGCGGCGTCGGCGGCGTCGGGTGGCTGTGGCGGGGTGCTCAGCCGAAGTCGAGTCTGGACCATCCTCTGCACTTGCTCCTTCGACGCCGCGCCCCAGCCGGCGACAGCGCCTTTGACCTGGTTGGGCGTGTACTGCGCGACCTCGCAGCCGGCGTCGGCGGCTTCGGCGAGCGCCAGGCCGCTGGCCTGGCCGACGCTCATCGCCGTGCGCACGTTGACCTGGAAGAACACGTGCTCGACGGCCACGGCGGCGGGCTCGAACTGGGCGATGAGCGTCGCCAGCTCTGCCCGCAGGGTCGCCAGGCGCTGCGGCAGCGGGTCGCTGGCCGACGTGCGGATCACACCGAGCGCGACGGCCGTCACGTCGGTCGCGCCACGGGCGTCGAGCACGGCATAGCCGCAACGGGTCAGGCCGGGGTCGATGCCCAGCACGCGCGCTGCGAACACGAGTTCGGACACTAGCGAGTCGTCGGAGGGAGGCGGCGGATCCGTATCTGGCCACACGCTGGACGCTCCCGTTCGCCAACCACCCCGAGGAGGGAGTCACGATGGCACGGAAGACACGGGACGCAACGACCCCGATGACGACGAAAGACCTACGTCGTCGGCGGACGGTGAAGGCGCAGGGAGATCCGCCCGGCGGCCGCTACTCGCTCTATTCGTTCTCGCTGGCGGACGGCGAGGACGTCGAGCTGATGCGCGACCAGGAGCGGGCGAACGCCTATCACGTCATGGTGTCGAGCAAGCTCGACGGCGCCCACGTCACGCCGGTGCTCGACCGCATCCCGGTCGAGCCGCTCAACCGGTCCACGTTCGACCAGTTCGGTCAGATCCGTGAGCTCGACGGATTCCGCCCTGCGTACGTCGACCTGCGGGCCATCCCGCGGGCCACGAAGCTCCAGCCACCCGTGGTTCGACGGGACGAGGACATCCCGGAGAACGTCTTCCCACCGGACACCAGGTACGTGTACGAGGACACGTCCTTCCCGTGGCGCACCGTCGGGCGCGTGTGGACGTCCGCCGGCAGTGGAACGGGATGCAGCATCGGGCCACGCCTCGTGTTGACCGCGAGCCACGTCGTCAACTGGCTGGACGGCGGCGGCGCCGGATGGATCAAGTTCTCGCCCGGCTACTACAACGGCAACGGGCCGTGGGGCGAGTACTACGCGACACGGGTCATCTTCTGGAACCGGGCCGAGGGCGGGCTCAGCAACCTGGAGACGGCCTTCGACTACGCCGTGCTCGTGATGAACGATCGTGTCGGCGACCACGTCGGCTACCCGGGCTACCGCACGTACGACGACGACTGGAATGGCGGCACGTTCTGGCAGCACATGGGGTACCCGGGCGATCTGACCGGCACGCAGCGACCGGCATTCTTCGGCGACGCCATCGTGTCGACCGCCGACGACGAGAGCCTCTCTGGCCAGACCGGACTCGTCATGGGCCACTTCAACGACACGAGCCCCGGGCACTCCGGCGGCCCGGCGTGGGGCTGGTGGAGCGAGGAGCCGTGGCCCCGTGTCGTCGGTGTGCAGAGCGCCGCGGCTTCGACGCCGGGCCCGACGACGAGCGGCGACAACGAGTTCGGTGGCGGATCGGCGCTCAGCGCGCTGATCTCCTACGCCCGCAGCAACTACCCGTGACCTGACGCTTCTGTCCGTAGGAATCGTTCGTTGTGAGGCGATTCCTACGGACAGAACGGGTTCCCTCTTGACAGGAAACCAATTGGTTTCCTATTGTCGGCTGTCGTGGAGACGGTGTTCCGGGCCCTCGCCGATCCGACACGGCGGGCGTTGCTCGACGCGCTCTTCGACCGCGACGGCCAGACACTCGTCGCACTCACGGCGCGCCACGACATGACGCGCATCGCGGTCGCCAAGCACCTCCGCCTGCTCGAGGAGGCCGGGCTCGTCGTCAGCCGGCGCCGCGGCCGGGAGAAGTTGCACTTCTTGAACACCGTTCCGATCCGTCTCATCCATGACCGGTGGGTGAGCAAGTACACGGAACCGTGGGCCGCCGGTCTGGCCGGGCTGAAGCACGAACTGGAGGCGCCCATGGAGAAGGTGTTCGAGATCTACATCCGCACGACGCCGGAGCGGCTGTGGGAGGCGATCACCGACCCGGCCATCCGCGCCAAGTACCAGTTCGGTGTCGGTGCCGTCTCGGACTGGACGCCCGGCTCGCGCTACACCCTCGCCCACTCGGGCGTCGACGGGTCACTCGCCGATGGCGAGAACATCGTCGTCGAACCGCCGCGACTGCTCGTGCAGACGATGTACGTGACGTGGAGTGAGGAAGCCGAGCGCGAGGGCACGTCGCGGGTGACGTGGGAGATCGAACCCGTCGGCGACTCGTGTCGGCTGACCGTGACCCACGACCAGCTGCGTGAGGGCGCGTCGCCCGAGCTGTACGGCGGCTGGCCGATGATCCTCTCGGGCCTGAAGACGTGGCTGGAGACCGGCCAGACGCTGACCACCCCCGGCTCGCTGATGTACGGCGAGTCCTGACTTCCAGAAGTTGCCGCATTGGCAGGTGGGCGAGCGCCGCTGCGCAGCGGCGGCGGCGAGCTCGGGAGGTGAGTCGAGCTGCTTGCCTGCGAGACGAACCCGATCAACAAAGGAGCACCATGCCAACGACCACCATCAGCGACGTCCGCACGATCAGCGTGAACGTCAGTGACCAGGATGACGCGCTGCGCTTCTACGTCGACATGCTCGGCTTCGAGAAGCAGCTCGACGCGCCGATCACGGAAACGATGCGCTGGATCACCGTCGCCGCACCTGGCGCGGCGACGTCGATCGCGCTGCTCGGCGCCGACCCCGAGACGGCGGGAACCGACACCGGGATCCGCTTCGTCGTCCCGGACGCCGCCGCCGAGCACGCCTCGATGCACGATCGTGGCATCCGTGTCGGCGAGCTGCTCTTGTGGGACGGCGTGCCGCCGATGTTCACGTTCGACGATCCGGACGGCAACCGTTTCTACGTGGTGGAGGAGTCGTGGTGACCAAGACCGGACCACTCGACAAGACGTTCTCCGCGCCGTTGCAGAAGAGCGACGCCAAGGGCGGCTGGACGTACGTCGTCACCGACTGGAGTGCCGAGTACTTCGGCACCCGCAGCCTCGTCAAGGTCGCCGGGACCGTTGACGGTCAGCCGTTCCGCAGCTCGTTCATGCCCCTCGGCGATGGCACGCACAAGCTGCCGATCAAGGCCGACGTGCGCCAGCTCATCGACAAGCGCGAGGGCGACACCGTGAACATCCACCTCAGCCAGCGGCTCGCCTAGCTCTCGGGTTGACGCCAGAGGCCGATCGGCACGGTGGGATCGCGCCACACGACGACTGCCCCCGCCGCCTCGAGCACATCATCGCCGAGCGGCGCGAACACGAACGGGCTGCTCGACGTGTTGCCGTCCGTGCCGTCGACCGACAGCGCGTTCTCCGGGAGGTAGAACTGGTAGAGCATCGAGCGCAGGCGCTGATCCGTGTACGCGGCAGCCGGACGGTCGCTCGTCGGCACGATGCGCATGCGCACCGGCTGACCGGGCGGAAGGACCTCGTGCAGCTCGCGCCGCGCCGCATCCGGAAGCGCCCACGAGTTGAGGTTGCGGTCGACGTCCTCGCGGGTCCGTAGCCCAGCGACGAGCAGGAGTGGCAGGAGCGCCAGCAGGGCCAACGAGGGTCGTCGCGCGTGACGTGCCGCGAACACGGCAAGCGCGACGACCGCCAACACGACAAGGGCTGCCACCGTGACGGCGACTGGGTCGATGGTCAGGTCCCGGACGAGATATGGACGGATCCCGAGGATCATCGCCGGCGTCGTGCCGTCGGCGCCCAGCTCGTCGCCGCGCCACAGCTGCAGCACGGTGAGGGCGGTGACCATCGTCGCCGCCATGGCGGCGAACACGCGGGCCAGCGTGGCCCACCGCATCGTGACGAGCGCGCCGATGCCGGCGACCAGGATCGGCCCGATGATGGCGTCGTTGTACCGGCCGTAGACGATGCGGTCTGGGCGCAGCCGATCGGCCATGAAGACCATCGACACGGCGACGAGGGTGCCCGTGGTGAGCAGGGCGAGCCGGGCCGGCCGCGGGCTGACGGTCCCGTCGGGCCGACGGCGCGCCGCCCGCACGAGGACGACGACGCCGATACCGGCGAGTCCGGCCGTCGCGACGAGCTGATACCAGATCTGCCCGACGGCGGAAATGGCGACGCCACCCGGGTCGGTGAGCCGGTCCAGCAAGCCGCCGACGGTGTTCGTGTCCCGCGGCGACTCCCAGATCCTGTCGACCAGCCATGCGGAGTAGGCCCGGACGAGCCAGGTCAGCACGCCCGCCAGGACGACGAGCAAGACGGCGTCTCGCGCCGTGATGCGCCGCCGGACGGCGGTGAACACGACGACTGCCGCGGCAAGTGCGGTCAGCGGAAGCAATCGGCTGTGTGTGGCGAACCCAGCAGCGCACACGGCGACGAGCAACGCACCGCGGCGCAACGACGGCTGGTCGTCGAAGCGCAACATCGCCAGGAGCGCGAGGAGGAACGTCAGCGCGACGAGGGACTCGGACCACGCCCAGTTCGTCGTGAACAGCACGGCCGGTGTCAACGCGACCAGCACGGCGACCGCCACGCACGCTTTGCCCGAGAGCGTGGTCAGCCGGCGCGCCAGCAGGCACAGCACGATGCAGGACAGCCCACCGAGCACGGCGTTGAGGGCGAGCGCTACGTGGTACACGGCGACGGGGTCGGACGTGAACCAGTAGACGGGGGCGAGCAGGGTGCCGAAGCCCGGACGCCACGTGCTGCGGTCGAGCATGTTCCAGCGGGCGGCCCCACCGAGGAACCGAGCGATCGCCAGCTGCCCAGGCTCGTCCGGCGTGAGATGAAACACGGTGCGACCGTGCGAGATCAACCAGCGAACGGCAGCGACGCCGACGCCCGCAGCGATCAGCAGCCGGGGTGGCACTGGCGTCGCCGCCGCCTCGTTCTGTTCGTAGCGATCGCCCGTTCTGGCCGGGTTGCTACGGACAGTTCGCATGCGTCAGGGTGCTTGCAGCTTCTCGAGCGCCTGGACGAGCTCGCTGACCGGCCGGTAGGTCAGACCTGCGATGGCGCGATGGGCGTACCGGACGACCCCGTCACCGTCGACGATGAAGACGCTGCGCCGGGGGAAGCCGATGGGTCCCAGCGTGCCATAGGACGCGGCGACGGCCTTGTCGGTGTCGGCGAGCAGTGGGAAGGCCAGGCTGTGCTTGCCGGCGAAGCGCTCGTGGCTGCGCACGTCCTGGGCGGAGATGGCCAGCACCTGCGCTCCGAGCTCGGTGAACTGCTCGAGGCCGTCGTTGTACGTGTTGAGTTGCTTGGTGCACACCGGCGTGTCGTCGCCCGGGTAGAAGACGAGAACGACCGGCTTCCCGGCGTAATCCGACAGTGAGTAGTCCCGACCGCCCGTGCCGGGCAACGTGAAGTTCGGAGCCCTGTCGCCGACACCAAGGCTCACGAGCTGGTTTCCATCACGTCGTCCATCACGTCCTCGGCGATGTCGAAGTTGGCGTAGACGTCCTGGACGTCGTCGTTGTCCTCGAGCGCTTCGACGACGCGCAGCACGCGCTTGGCCTCGTCGACGGACGTGATGGGCACCACGTTGTCGGACACCATCGGTGCGTCGGCCGACAACACGCTGAAGCCGGCGTCCGCCAACGCGTCGCGGACGTCGTAGACCTTCGAGGCCTCGGTCGTGACCCGCCACGTGCCGTTGTCGTCGGTGACGTCATCGGCGCCGGCATCCAGCGCAGAGAGCATCACGTCGTCCTCCGTCGCCGTGCCGTCGATCATGATCACGCCACGCCGGCCGAACTGCCAGCTGACCGAACCCGGCTCGGCCAGCGATCCGCCGAGCCGCGTGAACACGCCGCGGACCTCCGAACCGGTGCGGTTGCGATTGTCCGTCAGCACGTCGATGAGCAGGGCCACTCCACCCGGTGCATAGCCCTCGTACATGATCGTCTCGTACGTGCCGGTGTCACCCTCGCCGGTCCCCCGCTTGATCGCCCGGTCGATGGCGTCGTTCGTCATCTGCGCGGCCTTGGCCTTCTGGACGGCGGTGCGCAGTGTCGGGTTGGCGTCCGGATCACCGCCGCCGGCGCGAGCCGCGACCTCGAGCTGGCGGGCGAGCTTGTTGAACAGCTTGCCGCGAGCGTGGTCCGTGGCGCCCTTCTTGTGCTTGATCGTGGCCCATTTGGAGTGTCCTGACATGTCAGCGCTCCCCTGTGTCGCGCACGAGTTGGACGAAGCGCTCGTGCAGGCGGGTATCGGGCGTCAGCTCCGGATGGAACGACGCGGTCATCATGCGACCCTGGCACACGAGCACCGGGTCACCGTCATGGCTGGCCAACACTTCGACAGCCGGGCCGATGGCTTCGACTCGCGGGGCACGGATGAACACGCCGTGAAACGGCACGTCGAGTCCCGTCACCTCGAGGTCTGTCTCGAAGCTGTCGAGCTGGCGCCCGTAGCCGTTGCGGCGCACGGTGAGATCGACGAGCCCGAAGCTGCGCTGATCCGGCCGGCCGTCGAGCACCTCCGTGGCGAGGAGGATCATGCCGGCGCACGTGCCGAAGATCGGCATGCCGTCGGACGCTCTGGCCTTGATCTCGTCGAACAGGCCGCTCGACGTCAACAGGTTGGACATCGTCGTGCTCTCGCCACCGGGCATGACGAGCGCGTCGACCACATCGAGGTCGTGGGGGCGGCGGACCTCCCGCGTGGAGACGCCGAGCTCAGCGAAGCGCGGCAGAGTGGGCGCCGAACGCGCCCTGCAATGCCAGCACGCCGACGCGCAGTTCCACCTGGAGGCTCCGGTTTCATCGGGCCAGGTCCGGCGAGGGAAGCGCCGCGACGAGCCGGAGCCGAGCCATGAGCGAGGCCAACAGCACGTCTCCGGTTTCACCATCCACGCTCCGCCAGGCGGACGTCGAGCTCGTCCATGCCGATACCGGTCATCGGCGTGCCCAGGCCAGTGCTGACCTTGGCGAGGATGGCCGCGTCCTGGAAGTGCGTCGTTGCCTCGACGATCGCCTTCGCCCGCGGTGCCGGGTCATCGCTCTTGAAGATGCCTGACCCGACGAACACGGCTTCGGCGCCGAGCTGCATCGCCAGCGCGGCATCAGCCGGCGTGGCGATCCCACCTGCGCAGAACAGCGGCACGGGGAGCCAGCCGGTCTCGGCGACCTCCTGCACGAGCGGCAGCGGGGCCTGCAGGCGCTTCGCCCACTCGAACAGCTCGGCTGAGTCGGCCTGGGTGATCTTGCGCATGTCGCCGACGATCGAGCGCAGGTGGCGCACGGCCTCGACGATGTTGCCCGTGCCGGCTTCGCCCTTGGAGCGGATCATCGCCGCCCCCTCCGACGTGCGCCGCAGCGCCTCGCCGAGGTTGGTGGCGCCGCACACGAACGGCACGTCGAACGCCCACTTGTCGATGTGGTGTGCCTCGTCGGCCGGCGTGAGGACCTCGCTCTCGTCGACGAAGTCGACGCCGAGGGCCTGGAGGATCTGCGCCTCGACGAAGTGGCCGATGCGCGCCTTCGCCATGACGGGGATCGACACAGCGGCCTGGATGCCCTCGATCATCTGCGGATCGCTCATCCGCGCCACGCCACCGTCGCGCCGGATGTCAGCGGGCACCCGTTCGAGCGCCATCACGGCGCACGCACCGGCATCCTCAGCGATGCGGGCGTGCTCGGGCGTGACGACATCCATGATGACGCCGCCCTTCAGCATCTCAGCCAGCCCGCGCTTGACCGGGAACGTGCCGGTAGCGCGCGACTCAATGCTCATGGCGACCATCGTACCGACGGTCGGTACGGCGCGGCAGGTGGTGGCACTGCCCGGCAGGACCTCACCGGGGTGGCGGCAGTCTCGAATTCGAGACGGTGGCCACCCAGAAGGCGTGGTGAGACCGTGACCACCCAGATGGGACGGGGCGTCAGGAGATGGCCGGTGGGCCGTCGACCGGGTCCGCGAGCTCGACCCAGGTGCGCCCGGGCAGGAGCTCGATGACGCTGCCATCCTCGGCGAACAGACCGATGCCCTCCTCGCGAGAGTTGCGCAGCCAGCTGCCGGCTCGCAACGTGCCGCCGCTCAGCACCCAGGCCGCGCCACCGCCGATCGTGACCGCCTCAGGGCTGTTGGAATCGACGTAGCTCGGTCGGTAACCCGTCTCCAGGATCACGACGTTCGCCGCATTGACCTGCTCGCCTGAGTTGCCGTCCTCGTGCACGTCCCCGTTCGTCGAGCGCCAGTAGGCGCCGCTGCCGGGGTCGTACTCCCACGACACGCGATCGGTGTCCATCTGGATCTCCGCGAAACCGCCGGGGCCGCCCGCCGGCAGCACGCCCGGGTCGAGGTACGAGAACATCGGCACCGGCCGACCTGCTTCCTCGTTGGCCAGCGCGAACAGCTTGTCGGTGTACGAGTAGTAGTTGTGCGGGGTGCCGTTGTTTCCTTGGCGCCCGTACGTGCCCCCGGGCACGCCGCTCGGGTTGAGGTCGACGAAGTCTGATTCGGCGATTGCCCGGGTGACGCCGGGGTTGCCGCCGCTCCAGGCGAACAGCGGCCGCTGCAGGCCGCCGAGCAGGTCGACGTCCTGCGTGCGTCCGGAGCGGATCGGCCCGACCGGGTTGGCGTCTCCGCTATGGAAGACGGCGGCGAAGCGCGTGCCGTACTCGACGATCTCCTCGAACACGATGTCGGCGGAGTTGAGACCGCTCTGGGGGCGCGCTCGCGGGTTGTTGTCGATCTTGACGACGAGGGCGGGACGATCAGGCACCGTCTGCCCGAATTCGAGGGGCACCCCGGTGAGCGGCATCCGCTCGACGACCAGCTCCGTCGTGGTCGTGGGCGCGGCGGTCGTCGTCGTTGTCGGTGCTTCTGTGGTGGTCGTGCTGGCTTCTGTCGTCGCCGGCGCCTCAGCGGTGGTCGAGGGTCGCTCGGTCGTCGGCGGCGGAGCCTCCGTGTTGGCCGCTTGGCCGCTGCCGTTGCAGGCCGCGGCCACGAGGCCGCCGACCAGCGTCAGCGCAACAAATGCGGTCCGTCTCGTTCTTGTGCTCATAGCTCTCTCAGCAGGCTGATTCGCTCTTCCAATGGAGGGTGGGTGTCGAACAGCTTGTGGATCGACCGCAGCCGCCCGTGGTCGCCCACTCCGCTCATGGGCTGCTCGATCCACAAGTGTGCCGTAGCCGTGGACGCAGAGTGCGTCACCGTCTTGTCGTCCCTCAATTTTTCCAGAGCCGAGATCAAACCTGGTGGATACCTCGTGAGCTGGCACGCGCTGACGTCGGCCAGCGTTTCGCGCCTGCGGGAGATCGTCGCCTGCATGGCTTTGGCGATGATCGGGGCGAGGATCAATAACGCAAATCCGAGGATTGCCAACGGATTGGCATGGTCCCCGTGGTCGCCGTCGCGGCGCTCCCGACCGCCGTTCCACCACATCATGCGGATGGCGATGTCGGTGACGATGGCGACGGCGCCAACGAGCGTCACGGCCAGCGTCGAGACGAGGATGTCGTAGTTGCGGATGTGCGCGAGCTCGTGGGCGACGACGCCTTCGAGCTCGACTCGGTTGAGCTTCTCCAGGAGTCCCGTGGTCACGGCGATCGCCGCGTGCTTGGGGTTGCGGCCCGTGGCGAACGCGTTTGGTGCGGGATCGTCGACCACGTAGACGCGCGGCTTCGGCAGACCGCTGGCGATGCACAGTCCTTCGACGAGGTTGTGCAGCCGGCGGTACTGCTCCGGATCAGCGGGCCGGGCGCGGCTCATCGCCAGGGCGATGGCGTCCGCCTTCCAGTACGAACCGAAGGCCAGCGCCGCCGAGAGGACGAGGGCGATGACGATGCCGCCCCAGCCGAACCCGACGAGGTAGCCGGCGGCAGCGCCGACCGCGACGACGACCAGGACGAAGCCGAGGACGAGGAGGACGGACCGCCGCTTGTTGGAGCGGATCAGCTCGAACATGGGACGCCGCGCGAAGAACACCGTGATCACGGAGCGAGGTCGGTCAGAACTCGACCGTCGGAACGGTACGTGCGGCCTCGTCGGCCTCGAAGTACTCGCGCTTCTCGAACTTCAGACGCTCGGCGTAGAAGTTCGTCGGGAACTGCTGGAGCTTGTTGTTGTACTCGAGAACGCTGTCGTTGTAGAACTGCCGCGCGTAGGCGACCCGGCCTTCCGTGGCGGTCAGCTCCTCCTGCAGGGCCAGGAAGTTCTGGTTCGCCTTGAGGTCCGGATAGGCCTCCCCGAGCGCGAAGACCTGGCGCAGCGCACCGGACAGCTGGGTGTCTGCCTCGGCCTGCGCATGCGGCGTGTCTGGTGCGGAGATGGCGGAGTTACGAGCCTTGATCACGGCGTCGAGGGTTTCGCGCTCGTGTGCGGCGTACCCCTTGACGGTCTCGACGAGGTTGGGGATGAGGTCGAGGCGGCGCTTCAGCTGAACGTCGATCTGCGACCAGGCGTTCTCGATCTGGTTGCGACGACGGATCAGCCCGTTGTACGCGGCGATCAGGTAGATCACCACGAGCGCCACCACCACGATGATGATGATGAGGGCGACAGTCATGGCCGGGAGTGTACGAGCCGACCCTTCACTCGGGTTCGTCTCGCAGCAAGCTGCTCGACTCACCTGCCGAGCTCGCCGCCGCTGCCACGGGCGACTGCAGGCTCATCGGACGTCACCACGAAGCGACGGCTCACCCACCTGACCAATCCGCACACCTTCAACACTCGGGCTCGTCCCGCAGACAAGCTGCTCGACTCACCTGCCGAGCTCGCCGCCGCTGCCACGGGCGACTGCGGGCTCATCGGACGTCACCACGAAGCGACGGCTCACCCACCTGACCAATCCGCACACCTTCAACACTCGGGCTCGTCCCGCAGACAAGCTGCTCGACTCACCTGCCGAGCTCGCCGCCGCTGCCACGGGCGACTGCGGGCTCATTCGGACGTCACCACGAAGCGACGGCTCACCCACCTGACCAATCCGCACACCTTCAACACTCGGGCTCGTCCCGCAGACAAGCTGCTCGACTCACCTGCCGAGCTCGCCGCCGCTGCCACGGGCGACTGCAGGCTCATCGGACGTCACCACGAAGCGACGGCTCGCCCACCTAACCAATCCGCACACCCTCAACACTCGGGCTCGTCCCGCAGACAAGCTGCTCGACTCACCTGCCGAGCTCGCCCGCCGCTCCGCAGCGGCTACTCGCCCGCCTGCGACGACGCAACCGCCTAAGCGCGGCCTCGCATCACGCGGTTGCCGATCCGTCGGCCGAGGGTCGGACCACTTGGCTGCTCCTCGAGCAACTGGCGGTAGATCCGCACGTACTCCGCGGCCAGGGTGGCCATGGAGAAGTCCTTCGCTCGGCGCAGTCCGGCCTGGCGCAGCGACTCGGCGAGCTGGCGATCGACGAGCAGCGTGGTCAGGGCCTTCGTCAGTGCGGCGACGTCACCCGGTTCGACGAGCAGCGCGTCGACGCCGTCGGTGGCCACGTTGCGGTAGCCGTCGAGCCCGCTGGCGACGACGGCCGTTCCGGCCGCCATGGCCTCGATCAGCACGACGCCGAACGACTCACCGTGCAACGACGGCGCGCAGAACACCGACGAGCCGCGCAGCCGGGCGAACTTCTCCGGGTCGCTGATCCGGCCCAACCACGAGATCCGCTTGTCGCCGGCGTAGGCAGCGCGCAACGGCGGACCCGCCGGTCCATCGCTGGCGATCCACAGGCGGGCATCGGGCGGCAGCGTGGTGAACGCCTCGAGCAGCACGGCCAGGCCCTTGCGCTCCTCGTGGCGGCCGCAGAAGAAGATCGTCGGGCCGTCGGTAGGCGTCGGTGGCGTGGCCGCGATCGCCGCCTCCTCCACGCCATTGAAGAGGATGTCGTACTCGCCGCCCAGCGCCGTCTGGGCCAGCTCGAGCGCATCCTTGGAGACGACGACCTTACGATCGATGCGGCCGGCCAGCCACAGCAGGACCGGGCGGAAGATCTTGTAGCTGGCTGACTGACCTGCCGCGTGGAACGTCGCGACGAGCGGGGCCGGTCGCATCGTCACCGTCGTCATCGACGGACCAGGGGCCATCGGCTCGTGCACATGGACGACGTCGAACTGCTCGTCGCGCAGGGCCCTGATCGTGCGCAGTGCGGCGGACGCATCCGGCGCCAGTGGCGCGATCGACCCGTTGGCCGCGGTCGGCAGGCTGTTGCCGAGCGGCGTGACGAACGCCTCGGGTGGCGGGCCATCGCACGGTCCGAGCACCCGGGCCTCGTGACCCTGCCGGCGCAGCTCCCTCGCCAACCCGAGGACCTGGGACTGCACGCCACCCGGCACCGTCAGGCTGTACGGACAGACGAGGCCAATCCTCATCAACGGCCTCGCTCGCTGCGCTCGCTCGGCGTGTCGGCCTGGGCCTGGTGGCCCAACGGCCGAACTGACCATTCACGCTCGCTGCGGCACGAACGCTCGGGAGCTAGCCCGGCTGTCAACTGTAGAAGCCCGCGAATCCGGTGGAACCTAGCTGGGTGGCGGCGGTGTCGGAACGGGCATGGGACGTCGAGTCGCAGCAGTGCTCATCGGGTTGCTCGCACTCTGGTCGGTTGCACCGTCACCGGCCACGGCGGGCGGGTGGGCCGTCACGCAGGTCGATCCGTTCGACGAGCCCGCCGCTGGCGAGGACGTTGACATCGGCTTCACGATCCTCCAGCACGGGCAGACGCCGGTCGACGTCGACGGCGTGATGGTCGTCGTCGAGGGACCCGACGGTGACATCACCCGGTTCCCGGCGGAATCTGCCGGAGCGCTCGGGCGATACCGCGCGACGATCGAGTTCCCGGAGTCCGGCCGGTACGAGTGGAGCGTGATCCAGGGTTGGTTCGGGCCGCAGGACCTCGGTGTGCTCGACATCGACGCGACCGGGTGGTCGCCTCCGGCCGCCACCTGGCTCGTCGCGCCGCTGGCACTCGCCGGCATCGCCGGGGCCGGCGTGCTCGTCGCCCGCCAGCGCCACCGTCAGCCGCCGCTGGTCAGCTCGAACCCGCAGGCCTCTGTGATGTAGTCGTTGAGCTCGGTCGCCGCCGTCAGGACATCCTCTGGCGGGGTGCCGAGCTGCGTCGAGAAGTCCTCGGCCGACGTCGCCTCGGCGGCGGTGTCGATGACCTCCTGGCTGTAGTCGCGAAGTGTCTCCAGCTGGCTCGTGGCCTCGTCCGGGGCGACGGCGATGACATCGTCGTAGAGCCCCATCGCTCCGTTCCCGCGGTTGACGAGCTCCTCCTGCACCGCCGCCCAGTCAAGGCTCGGGTCGAGCGGTGGCGCCTCAGCGTTGAAGTTGGCCAGCTCCTCCATCGGCGCGCAGAACTCGGCGCTCGCCGTCGCTGGGGTGGGAGTCGTGCTGGCGCTGTCATCCGTGGTCTCGGCGGATGTGGTCGCCGCGCTTGCATCGGACGGCGCCGCATCGTCGTCATCACTGCACGCAGCCGCGAGCAGTACGATGCCTGCGACAAGCAGTCGTCTGGGCGTGGCGTGACGGGGGTAGGAACGGAGGATGGCTGGGACGGTATCTCGACGAAACGAGGATCCCGAGCCGCCTGCGAAACGCGCTGCTGAGCCGACTGCGCCGTCCGCCGAGCACGGGGACACGCCCTGCAACGACACGGAGCGGCGCTACGGCCGCGACGAGTCGCCCGCCTGATCAGGGCCGGCTCCCCTGATGGATCCCAGCGATGACGGCTCGCTGATCCTGATCCTGCCGCCCGACGCACGGAACGCTCGCGTCGCTCGAGCCGTCGCCGTCGCGTGCGCTTCATTGGAGTCCTTCGACGTCGATGACCTCGTCGATCTCCGGCTGCTGATGGACGAGGTGTTCCACGCCGTCGCCGCACTGAGCGAAGGACCGGTCACGCTCTCGATCCGACCGGTCGACGGCACCCTCTGTCTCGAGATGCGCGCCGCCAGCCACGGGACGGTGCGATGGACGGACCCCGACCTCGAGCTGGCCCGGCGCGTCATCTCCTCGACCTGCGCGACGGCCGCCTTCGGCGACGCCGAGGGCGTTGTCTGGTTCGAGGCCCAGCTGCAGGCGATGCAGCGCTAGCTGCGCTACCGCCGCAAGCGAGCCGAGCCCGCGCGTTCAGTCCGGTTCGTTGGCCGACGGACCGGGCGCGGTCTCGCCGGGCTCGACCACCCGCTCGTCCTCGGCACCGGGACCGGCGGGGCCCTCGGTGGGCTCGTCGCGGAGGTGCTCCTCGTAGGACCTCTGGGTCGAGTCCCCGTGGGACGCCGCTTGCTCCGGGTTCTTGCGGTTCACCACGAACCACACGATGACGATCAGCGCCAGCAGCGCTCCACCGATGGCTATGGCTGCGCCCACAGGGCGCAACGATAGGCAGATCTCTCAGCGGCCGCGGGACCCTTCTGTCCGTCGAAATCGCCTCACAACGAACGATTGCTACGGACAGAACGGGTCAGGAGCCGACGACGTCTCGGTCGCTGAGGTCGCGGAGCGCCACGAGCGCCTGCTTGATCAGCCGGCTGACGTGGACCTGGCTGACGCCGATCTCGCCGGCGATGTCGCTCTGCTTGCGCTCCTCGACGAACCGCATCACGAGCACGTTCCGGAGCCGTACTGGCAATTCCGCGAGGAGTTCCGCCAACTCGCTACTGGCATCGAGGTGGGCGACGATGCGCTCCTCCCAGCCGGCGTCGCGGAGGCTGGCGGCGGAGCGCTCTTCACCCGTCGGTAGATCGATCGGGAGGGCGCGGAAGTTGCTGCCGGCGGCGATGCACTCCTCCACTTCGTCACGCGAGATGCGTAGATACCCCGCGACCTCCGCAGTGGTCGGCGCCCGGCGGAGTTGCTCCCGGAGCACCTCGGTCGCCGCAGCCACGTCATAGCGAAGGTCCTTGAGGCGACGGGGAACGCTGACGGACCATCCCGCGTCGCGATAGTGACGACGAACCTCGCCACGTGCCGTCACGGATGCGTACGTACGAAACGATGCACCGAAGGCGGGATCGAACCGCTCGATCGCCTTGAGGACCCCGATCATCGCGACCTGTACGAGGTCGTCGAAATCCTCGCCACTGCGCTTGAGTTGACGGGCGACGGACTTCGCCAACCACTCGTGCTGCTCCACCACTCGGTTACGGAACGTGCGGTCGCCGGTCTCGCGATAGCGCCGGATCAACTCCTCGGCCGTCTCTTGGGTGACGGCTTGGACCGGCGGCGCCGATCCGGACAGGCTTGCAGTGCGAGACATCCCGAGCGGTCTGCCCCCGCTCCATGCGGTTTGAACGGGGCCCGTCGAGAAACCCTCACATAGGGGGCAGATTGTTCGCGGACCGGCTTCAGTTCATGCCGGCCGCGCGGCCGCGCGCCACCAGCTGCTGATGAGAACCCCGTCTGGCACGCCGATCATGTCGACGAGCCGGCGCACGGCCAGACCGGGCCGTCGCAGGACGAGCCAGCAGCCGCGACGGGAGCAGCTCGCGCCGACGTCGACGAGCATCCGGTAGCCACCGAGGTCCATGAACCGCACGTTGCTGACGTCGAGGACGATCGGATTGCGGCCGGCGGTGAGCAGCTGGTCCAACTGGTGGGACAGCGAAGGTGCCGTGAGCCGGTCCAGCTCGCCCATCAACTCCAGGGTGACGGCGCCGCCGTCATCGTCGACCTTCGTCCGCCACGTCAACGGCAGCTGAGCCGAACCAAGCTCTTCCAACGACGGCACCTCCCGATTGAACGAGTCGGCCCTCGCTGCTGGATCAGTCAACGACACCGAGCCTGCCGTGCCGTCAACACGGCACGCCGAGCACCGTGTCGACGGCGGTGAGGACGTCGTCGACCGGGGGCCAGGCATCGTCGACGCCGACGCCGACCGTCCAGGGGCCACGTGGTTCCCAACGTCGGCGGTGCGGGCCGCCGAAGATCGTGACCGTCGGTACGCCGACGGCAGCGGCGAGGTGCGCAACACCCGTGTCGTTGGCGACGACGAGGGTCGACCTGGCCAGCAGCGCGGCGAGCGTGCCGAGCGGCGTCTGCCCTGCGAGGTCGACGACCCGTCGGCGTGCTCCGGCGTCGAGACCATCGCGGACGAGCGCGGTGAGCGAGCGCTCGTACCTGCTGCCCGTCAGCGCGACACAGCCGATCCGAGCGGCCAGGAGCGCGGCGACGGCGGAGAACCACTCGGCCGGCCAGCGACGGTCAGGGCGGCTGGCACCGGCATGGACCACGGCGAACGGCCCTTCGCCGACGCCCACCGGTAGGCGGTCCGTTGGTGCGACGGGGAAACCGCCTGGTCCAGGCGTGATGTCGATCTGGGCAGCGCGCACCGCCTCGACGCAGCGGTCGACCTCGTGCGCGTCGTCGTCGATGAGCGCCGTTGAGCCACCTGGTGCTGGCGCTCGCGACAACCCACCCCACCGGCGCGCACCGAGCGATGCCGTGAAGGCGTTCGTGGCGCGACCATCGTCGTGCATCTGGATGGCGAGGTCGAACGACCGTTGGTGGGCGGTGTCGAGGAACGCGTCGAGCGCGGCCGAGTCGTCGGTGCTCTCGACGAGGCCCGGACACCAGTCACAGCCGAGCCAATCGTCGATCAGCGACGAGTAGCGATGAGCGAACCAGCGGCTCGAGCCTCGCCCGATCAAGGTGATGCTGGCGTCCGGTCGTGCCGCCCGCAGGCCCTGCAGCGCCGGTACGGCACACAGCAGGTCGCCGAGCCCCGGGAGCATGCGTACGACGGCGATCCGCGAGAGGTGACCGTCGGCGCCCGCGAACACGGTGCCCGGTTACCCAGCCGACCGGCACCTCACACGAAAATCTCAGGCGCGCCCGGGGTCGCCTTCGTAGCCGGGATCGCTCGGCCAGTTGGGCAGGAACATGTGCCACTGCGACGGCGCCCGGCGGATGAGGCGCTCCAGCGCGTACGTCAGGTCCTGCGTGACCCGCACGACGTCGTCACGGAGGCGACCCTCGCGGACCGTCGGCACCGGCGGACGAATGACGGCGTGGTGGCCGTTGGGGCGCGGCGTGAAGTAGGCACCGACGGGTATGAGCGGGGCGCCGGCCCGAATGGCCATCGTCGCCGGACCGGCTGGCAACAGCGTGCGTTCACCGAAGAACTCAACCTCGACCCCGCCCGCCCCGATGTTGCGGTCGCAGAGCAGGCACACGACCTCGTTGTCGGCGAGCGCCTTGAGCACTGCTCGACCGGCGCCGGGTCCGAGCGGGACAACGGTCATGCCCAGGTCGCGGCGCAGCCGGACGAACCAGTCGAACAGCTCGGGCGGATGGAGCTGCTCCACGATGGCCGTCACCGGGTGGCCAAGGTCGGTCAGCCAGCGCCCGGCCCATTCCCAACCGCCGAGATGGGGCAAGGCGAGGATGACGCCACGTCCCGCGGCCAGCCCGCCTTGGATGTGCTCTGCATAGCCCTCCTCCGTGAACCCATCGGAGACGACCTTCGCTGGCAGCGTCGGCAGCCGGAACGTCTCGATCCAGTAGCGGGCGTACGAGTCGAAGGCGTCCTGAACGGCGCGTCGCAAACGCCAACCCTCCAACGTGGGGTCGACGCGTCGGAGGTGCCGCTCGATCATCGCCCGCCGCTCTGGGCGCGTGAAGTTGGCACCGAGACCGGCGGGCACGGCAAAGCCGTCCGCCGCGAAGTTGGGCAGTGTGCGGGCGAACCCCGATGCGGTGCGGTAGGCGCCGTAGGTCACCGCACCGGCCAGCCGCTGCAATCGACCCCGGGCGGCTTCGCCCGGCGGAGCCGCCACTGTCAGGAGCGGCGTCGCGGCACGCGGGTGCGGCGCCGCTCGGTGCGGGCGACGCGCCTGCTCTGGCGGCGCGACCGCCGCAGCTCGATGCGTGCCGCAGTGACGGGCGCGACTTGGGCTTGCCGCCACACCTTGACGAAGCGCTGCACTGCGGTGATCGCCGTCAGGACCAGCATCACCCAGAGCACGGGGATCAGCAGCGGCTCGAAGAGCAGGCCGATGCACAGCAGCACCACGCGTTCTGCCCGTTCCATCAACCCGCCCTTGGCCTCCAGGCCGAGCGACTCGGCCTTGGCGCGCTGGTACGAGATCAATGACGAGATCGCCATGATGGAGAACGGCAGGAGCGTCAGTTCGGGCGCCTCGTTGACGGCGATGTACCAGGTGACGCCCCCGAACAGCACGGCGTCGGTGATCCGGTCGACGGTGGAGTCGAAGAACGCGCCGCGCTGGCTGGCCGCGCCCGACGCCTTGGCGAGCGCGCCGTCGAGGAGATCCGGCAGCGCCGCGAGCACGACGAGGAACAGGCCGAGTTGCAGGTACCCGAGCCCGATGGCGAACGCCGCCCCGACACCGACGAGCAATCCGAGGATCGTGAGGTGGTCCGGCGTCAGCCGAGTGCGACGCAAGCCATCGCCGATGGGCTTGACGGCCAGGTCGATCGGCTTGCGGAACTTGCCGTCGAACACCGCGAGAAGGCTACCGCGGTGTCGGTGCAGCTGCTGGAGCCTGGCAGGCTGCAGGCATGAGTGGCTCCACGCCGGCTGACCTTGCCATCACGTTCCGCTCGCTCGCCCGGCGCACGCAAGAAGCGATCGGCGACGCC
Organism: uncultured Acidimicrobiia bacterium; assembly: GCA_963774125.1. Taxonomy (GTDB): domain Bacteria; phylum Actinomycetota; class Acidimicrobiia; order Acidimicrobiales; family Ilumatobacteraceae; genus JALZMG01. The sequence goes on along the minus strand of CAVZDR010000003.1, from coordinate 169,402 downwards.
AACCCCTCGGCGGTTTCCGGACTCGTGGGCGAGCTGCAGCGTCACGTCGACGCCGCAGCCGCGGCGATCGGTGCGCCCGCTGACGCGGCCGCGGTGGCCAACGCCATCGAGCGGCGGCGAGCCGAGGACTGGGACGACGCCACGCTCGAGGATCTGCGGCGCGAGGCGTTGGATGCCGGCGCGGTACTGCGCCGCATCGCGGCGGCCGCCGAGGCCGCGCAGCAGCAGTGACAGGCGTGGACAGGCGAACCGATCACGTGAGGTTCGGCGAGCCGTCGCCTCGCGGTGCTCGAGGATGACCAGCCAGTCCGACGTGACAGCGACGGCGAGCCCGGAAGGCGAGCGCCAGCGAGCCGAAACGCCATGGTGGCGAAGCGCCGTCATCTACCAGATCTACGTCCGCAGCTTCGCCGACGCCGACGGCGACGGTATGGGCGACCTGCCCGGCATCCGGTCGCGTCTCCCCTACCTACGTCAGCTCGGTATCGACGCCGTCTGGCTGACGCCGTTCTATCCGTCACCGCAGGCCGACGCCGGCTACGACGTGGCCGACTACCGCGACGTCGATCCGCGCTTCGGAACCCTCGCCGACTTCGACGGCTTGATCGCCGACGCCCACGCCCTCGGCATCCGAGTGATCGTCGACATCGTGCCGAACCACACGTCCAGCGCGCACGCGTGGTTCCAGGCAGCACTGGCAGTGGCGCCGGGCAGCCGGGAGCGCGCTCGCTACCTGTTCCGCGACGGTCCGGCGACCGACGGTGACGAGCCGCCGAACGACTGGCGGAGCAGCTTCGGCGGGTCGGCATGGACGAGAGTGGTCGAGCGGGACGGACGACCCGGCCAGTGGTACTTGCACCTGTTCGATGCCGGCCAACCCGATCTCGACTGGATGAACGACGAGGTGCGCGCGGAGTTCGAGTCGATCCTCAGGTTCTGGTTCGATCGGGGTGTCGACGGTTTCCGCATCGACGTCGCCCACGGGCTGGCCAAGGACCCCGACATGCCCGACCTCGCAGGGAGGTTCCGACCAGGTCCAGCGCCCAGCGGGCATCCACACTGGGACCAGGACGAGGTCCACGACGTGTACCGGGCGTGGCGCGAGATCAGCGACTCGTATCCGGGTGAGCGGATCTTCGTCGGGGAGATCTGGCTGCACACGCCGGAACAGGTCGCCAGGTACGTGCGGCCGGGTGAGCTGCACACGGCGTTCAACTTCCACTTCCTGCTGGCGCCGTGGGATGCCACCGCGATGCGCGCTGCGATCGATCGCAGCATGGGAGCCCTGATCGAGGTCGGCGCGCCGCCGACGTGGGTGCTCTCCAACCACGATGTGACTCGCCATGTGACGCGCTACGGCGGCGGCGAGCAGGGACGGCGGCGAGCGCGAGCGGCGGCCCTGATGATGTTCGCGCTGCCGGGCGGCGCCTACGTGTACCAGGGCGAGGAGCTCGGCCTGGAGGAGGTCGAGGATCTGCCCGACGAGGTCCGTCAGGACCCGACGTTCTTCCGCAGCGGCGGGACCCGCAAGGGTCGAGACGGCTGCCGGGTGCCGATTCCGTGGGGTGGAGCGGAGCCGCCGTTCGACTTCGGACCGGGCCCAACCGCGTGGCTGCCGCAGCCGGCGGAATGGGTGGCTCGCACGGTCGCCGCGGAGGATGGTGAGCCCGAGTCGATGCTCGAGCTGTATCGGCGCGCGCTGGCGCTGCGCCCCAGGCTGCCGGCGCTCGGCGACGGCACGATGGCGTGGATCGACGTGGCGCCTCGCGTCCTCGCCTTCCGCCGCGAGCCGGGGTTCGTGTGCCTCGTCAACTTCGCCGACGAGCCGGCGGAGCTCTCGCGAGACCTACGCGACGCGGAGATCCTGCTGTCCAGCGTGCCGCTCGACCGGCCCGGCGTCTTGCCGCCCGACAGCACGGCATGGCTGTCCGTGCCGGGCGTCTGACTGCGCCTCTACGAAGAAGCTCCGCAGCTTGCGCAGCGCCCGGACCTGCGCCATGCGCACCGCGCCGGCTCGCTTGCCGAGCAACCGCCCGACCTCATCGGCGCCGAGGCCTTGCTGCACCCGCAGCTCGAGCAACTGCCGCTCGAGGGGATCCAACCGACTGAACGCCCGTCGCATCGCGTGCGTGTCGACGGCGGCAAGGGCGTCGTCCTCCGGGCCGCGTTCGATGCTCGGGTGGTCGCCCTCGATGGGCGGAGCGCTCCGCCGGCCGGTGCGGCCGTGCTCGCGGACGACGTTGCGGGCGATGCCGTACAACCAGGCATCGAAGCCGGCGCCCTGCCAACGGAACTGGTCGATGTGGTCGATCGCTCGGGCCATCGTCTCGCTCACGACGTCCTCGGCCGCCCGGTCGTCGAGCAGCCGGCGGCGGGCGAAGCGGTAGAGGTTCAGGTACGACCGCCGATACAGCTGGTCCCATGCATCAGGATCGCGCTGCCCGGCCCGGTGGACGAGGAGGCGCAGTTCATCGACCTCCAGCGTCGCCCGGGCCGGGCCGCTCACGACGTGGACCATCGCTCGAGCCTTGGCTCGGTCGAGGTCACCACCTCAGCTCTGGGCGGTCGGGATGGCGATGTCGACGACCGGGACCCGGAACGAGCCGACGGCCGAAGCCCGTCCCGTCAGCAGGTCGACGCCGTAGAGGCTCGACGAGCCGTCCGAAGCAGTGATCGACGCCAGCGCGCGCAGCCCGACCGTCGTGCCGTTGCGGACGTCGCTGTAGATGTCGAAGCCGACCGGGCCGGCGGCATCCACACCGAGCTTGCCCGTCGGGCTGAGCGAGCCGGCGTTGGCCGGCGCCTGGACGGCGACGTTGTCGTTCGTCGTGTCGATGTCGAACAGCGTCGTCACTGTGTTCGGGTCGGCGTCGTTGTTCGTGTACGCCGCCGCGGTCACGCCGAGCGCCGGGCTGACCGGCGGGGTGCCGGGGATGTTCAGCGTGCCGTCGACGTTGGTCGAGCCGTCGGCGACGTTGGTGCGGAGGTTCTGGCCGGTGTCGGAGATGGTGCGCAGGCGGTCGACGGCCGGGTTGAAGTCGACGCCGAACGACGTGCCCTGGAGCGGCTGGTTGATGCGGCTGACCAGCGTCGCAACGGCGGTGTTGGCGTCGATGGTGTACACACCACCGGCGTTGCCGACCCCGTAGAGCACGTTGTTGGCCGGGCGGTAGTCGATGCCGACGAGTGACGTGTCCTGGACGAGCCCGGTGACCTGCCCGATCGGATCGACGCGGGATGGCCGGTCGTCCTGGAAGCACACCAGGGAACCGTCGGCGACGAGGCCGACGACCTGGAGGTCGCGACCACGGCTGTTGCGGGCCGCGCAGTCGTTGACTCGATGCTGAGTCGCGCTCTGGGCGCTGGCGTTGGTGCCCGCCGTGAACGCGCCGACGGCCAGAACGGCCGCGACGGCAGGCAGGATGAACTTGCGACGCATGGTGGTGGAACCCTTCTCGTGATGGCCGGCGAGGGGACCGGCTCGTCAGCGTCTCGATGAGACGGTGAGAGTTCGTGTCAGGGAAGCCGAGAGATGTTGTCCGCTTCGGATTCTTCGGGCTGCGTGGCGAGGAACGCGTCGACGATCTGGATCGCGTCGGCCGGATCGGAGTCCGTTTGCCCCGTGAGTCGGATGCCGAGCGCCAGCACGTTGGCGTCGTTCCAGCGCCGGGCTCCGACTGCCGTCTCGGCGTCGGTGCACAGCGCGGCGCGCACGCCGGCCACCTTGTTGGCGGCCATCGACACGCCGGTGCCGGTCCAGCACCACACCAAGCCGCGGTCGGCCGCGCCATCGGCGATGGCCGCCGCGACATCCCGGCCGACTTCGGGCCAGAGCTTGCCGTTGGCGATGTCGACGACCTCGTGCCCGGCGGCGGTGAGGTGACGCTCGACAGCCTCGGTCACGGTCGTCACCTCATCGGTGCCGACGGCGATGCGCACGTCAGCCTCGCCCGTCGGAGGCCGACGCCGGCGGCGAGGCCGACCACCGCTCCGGATTGTCCTCGACGAGGTGCTCGACGACGCGTCCGTCGACGGCGTCGACGAGGACGAGGCCGCGCCGGACCGGTGGATCTTCGACCGAATAGCACAGGACTCGCCACGTCGGCCGGCTGCGCAATCCCCGCCAGACCTGCTGCGCCGAAGCATGGCCGACCGGGAAACCGACGGCGCGTTGCGCCGCGACCAAGGCCTCACGCTCGTCGACGTGCATCGGCCAGCCGGACGTGATCGAGATCACCCCGGCGATGGTGAGCAACCCCGCAGCCCACAGCCACCCGACGTTGGCGATCGGTGACGAGTCGTGCCAGAGGAGCCAGACGACGACGCACACGGCAGCGATGACGAGGTAGATGACACCGGGAATGCGACGTCTCGAGTTGTCCGGGAACCGGTACGGCCCCACATAGCCGGCCGCATCGAGGTCCTCGGGCAGCACGTCGTGATGCTCCGGCTCGGTCATCATGGCCAGGCTACGAATCCGCGCGTCAGGTCGCGTCGTTCAGAACTGAACACCCGATTCGGCACGGCGGGCGCTCCAGCGCCTTCGCCGGCCGCATCAAGTGCGTCGTTCAGAACTGAACACCCGATTCGACACGGCGGGCGCTCCAGCGCCTTCGCCGGCCGCATCAAGTGCGTCGTTCAGAACTGAACACCCGATTCGGCACGGCGGGCGCTCCAGCGCCTTCGCCGGCCGCATCAGGTGCGTCGTTCAGAGGTGAAGACCCGGGTCGGCACGGCGGGCGCTCCAGCGCCTTCGCCGGCCGCATCAGGTCGCGTCGTTCAGAGGTGAAGACCCGGGTCGGCACGCCGGCGCCTCCAGGCGCCTCGGCGGCCGCATCAGACGTCGCGATCGTTCAGAGCTGAAGACCCGGGTCGGCACGCCGGCGCCTCCAGGCGCCTTCGCCGGCCGCATCGAGACGGAGGTCGCCGATCCGCGTTCAGAGGTGAAGACCCGGGTCGGCACGCCGGCGCCTCCAGGCGCCTCGGCGGCCGCATCACAGATGTGACGGACAGAACAGACCCTTTGGGGAATCACGCCGCCTACGGTGACCCGTGCAGCGCAACGACGCGCGCCATCGACGAAGGGGTGAAGATGACGGACGTGATCGCTGGAACGGAGGCGCCGCCGGACGGCAGCCGCCGTGCGGAGGTCGAGGCTGCGCTGGCCCTGCACCGGTCCGAGCTCACGGGGTACTGCTACCGGATGCTCGGTTCGGTGGCCGAAGCCGAGGACGCCGTCCAGGACACGCTGCTGCGGGCGTGGCGCGCCTCCGACAGCTTCGAGGGTCGCGCCGCCGTGCGCTCCTGGCTGTACCGCATCGCCACCAACGTGTGCCTCGACATGCTGAAGAGCCGCAAGCGGCGGGCCCGGCCGGTGGATCTCGGTCCGGCGGCGACTGCTTCGGCCGCGGTGTTGACTCCCCTCCCGGAGGCCACGTGGATCGAACCGGCTCCGGACGTCGAGGTCTTGCCCGCCACGGACGACCCCGCGGAGGAGACCGTCCTGCGCGAGTCGATCCGCCTCGCCTTCATCGCCGCGCTGCAGATCCTGCCGGCCCGCCAGCGGGCTGTGCTGATCCTGCGCGAGGTGCTGCGGTGGCAGGCGACGGAAGTCGCGGCGCTGCTCGACACGAGCGTGCAATCCGTCAACAGCGCGCTGCAGCGGGCCCGGGCGACCCTGGCGTCGCAGGAGCTCGAGATCGGCGACATCCGCGACGAGGCCGATGACGAGCAGCAGTCGCTGCTCGCCCGCTACGTCGATGCGTTCGAGCGCTACGACCTCGACTCCCTCGTCGCGCTGCTGCACGAGGACCTGGTCATGTCGATGCCCCCGTACGACCTGTGGCTACGCGGTCCGGAAGAGCTGCGGGCGTGGTTTCTTGGTCCCGGCCACGGCTGCCAGGGTTCAGCACTCGTGCCGGTGATGGCCAACGCGTCACCGGCGTTCGCCCAGTACCGCCCGAGCGGACCAGGCGGGCGGCTGGAGCCGTGGTCGATCCAGGTGCTGGAGATCCGGGATGGACTGATCACGTCGCTGACGAGCTTCCTCGACAAGGACCTCTTCGCCAGGTTCGGCCTGCCCGACCACCTGGATCGCTGACGGCGACGGTGGTCGCCTAGCCGGCACGCTTGAGGCGGCGCAGCGGCGGCTCGGACTTCGGCGGGACGCGACGCGGCGGCAGGCTGTCCAGCAGCTCGGTCGTCGCCTCGGTCACCCGGGCGACGGCAAGCTCGAACGCCGCCTCGGATGCTGCCGACGTCGCCTGCACGCCGCTGACCTTGCGGACGTACTGGCGGGCGGCGGCCTCGATCTCTTCAGGGGTCGCGGCCGGCTGCAGCCCGCGCAGCGTCGTGATGTTGCGGCACATGACGTCATCCAAGCACGACGTCAGCGAAACGACTCCCATCCGAGTGTTTCGTCCATCCGAGTGTCACCCCTGGGGAAGCCCCTCACCTGACACTCGGACGGACCGAAACACTCGGATGGCCCTGCCATCGGCGTACCGCGCGGCAGCTATTCGAGTTGACCGCGCACGGCGCCGCCTGGGAAGCGGGCGTTGTGGAGGTTCACGTAGTACTCCTCCGGGTTCTCGGCGATGTCTTTGAGCAAATCCGCGTTTGCTGGGACCGCCGGGTCGAGCGTCACGCACCCCTCGAGGTGGCCGTCCTCCAAGTCGTCGTTGCGGGGGTCTGCCGGCACCCCGATCAGCTCGAAGAAGGGCACGACGATGCCCCCGTTGGCCCCGGCGAGGCCGGTGTGGATGTGTCCTCGGTTGGGCGTCCCCACGCCGTTGAAGCGGACCGTGAAGCAGACCTCGCCGGTTTCCTCGTCCACGGTGACCCTGGCCTTCCCAGTGCCGTCCGGATCAGCATCCGGGACCTCCTGTACACCATCGAGCGAGGCGCGCAGCGTCCGATCGCGGGCTGTGGCGATACCGCCGATCGCCACGATGCCGACCAGGCTGAACGCCCCCGCGGCGACGAGCAATGGCCGTCGATGTCCCCCCATAGGTGACCTCCCTGTCGCGGCCGGGCAACGGGCCCGACTCACCGGCGACTACGAGTGAGGCGGCCGGAGGGATTGCGCGCGGGTCGTCACCAGCGCGGCGATCGCTTCGTCGAGCGTGCTCACCGGGAGCAGATGCATCGTCCCGGGGTCGAAGTCCGCCAGCACCGCCGCCTGCTCCGCCGGGAACAACAACACGTCGGCGCCCACCTCGCGCGCCGCCTCCGCCTTCGCCCTGAGGCCGCCGATCCGGCTCACCGACCCGTCGCTGCGGATGCCGCCGGTCCCGGCGACCGTGAGCCCACCGGCGAGATCGCGACCGGAGGCATCGGCGTACGTCATCAGCGCCACCATCAGGCCATGCGACCGCCCGACGGCCAGGTTCCGGAACCAGCGGCCTGGCGCGGACAGCGCCCACCGTCCACCGACGGCGACATCGAGCTCCTCCACGGGCCGCTCGAGGACGTCGACGAACCGATACGGGAGCTCGGCACCGTCGAACGTCAGCACTCCCCCGCCGGCGGCGAGGATCGTGTTGTTGTGCTCGCCCAGCGTGGCCAGCGCGTCGCGCCAGCTCTCCAGGTTCGTGATGCGCACGCCGTTCAGCGAGATCAGCGCCGCACTCGCCGGCAGGCCGTCGATCACGGGCTCGCGCACCTCCACGACCACTTCGAGCTCGAGATCGACGCCCGCCCGCCGTAGACCGACCGCCGCGGCGGCCGGTTCGTTGAACACCGGGCGGGCGGCCCGCGATCCGACGGCCAGGTTGTGGGGCTCTTCGCCACCGGTGACCCACCCGGCAACGACCTCGGCGACGAGTGGCGGGCGGCCGACCGTCAGCCAGTACCAGGCGCCAGGGGGATCGATCTGGCGGCCTTCGATCGTCAACCGACCGTCGAGTCGCCACGCAGTTCCCGGCGGGTCGTCCAAGTCGGCGGTCAGCCACGGCACCGGGCACAACGCGACGAGCATCAGCAGCGAGAGACCCAGCACCGGCCAGCGCACGAGGGCTCGCCCGCGTCGCCACCGCAGAAGCCGCCACACCGCGACCCCGATCGCCAGCAGTGCGCCCAGGTACCACACCGGCACCCAGGGCAGCTGGTCTCGCACCATGCGCGCAGCCAGCAATGCGGCGACGAACAGCACCCAGCCGAGGATGGCCACGAGCCACCGCCACACGGGCGCGCTGGCCGCGCGCCGGAAGTCCGCCCCCCTCCACCGTCCGCCCCATGTCGGCGGGGACGGTAGTGGCTCAGCTGAGCGACAGCCGAACCGGACGGCCGTCGCCGCCGGATGGGGTCGAGTCAGGGGTTCGTGACCTCTTGGCGGGTGGTTTCGGCGGCGTCGCGCACGGCGTCCTTGGTCGTCTGCGACGCCTCTTTGGCGGTGTCGGCCACCTGTCCGGCACCCTCTGTCGCTGTCTGCTTGACCTGCTCGACGGCCTCCGCCGCCGACTCCTTGAGGTGCTCAGCCACCTCCTGGCCGGACTCCATCAGCTGCTGCTTGAGGGGCTCGGCCTTGTCCATCGCCTGCTCCGCGAGCTGCTCCTCGGTCCGCGACGGGGGGAACGCCGCAGCGACGAGCAAGCCAACACCAAAAGCCACCGCACCGGCCATCATCGGGTTGCCCTGGGCCTGCTGACGCGCCGCCTCCGGGGCGCCACGCACCGTGTCGACCGCTGACCCAGCCGTGTCGCCGATCCCCTCACCGACGCCTTGGACACGGTCGCTCACGGCGCTGCCGGCATCCGACGCCGTGCCCATGATGCGGTCCTTGGCCGACCGCATCCCGACGACGAACCGGTTCTTGCGTCGCTCGATCATCCGGCCCGGGCTGACCCGGTCACCGATCGCATCGAGCGTCTGCCCGAGCTCGGCCCGAGTGTCAGCGATCTCATACCTCAGCTCTTCTGCGCTTTGGCCCATTCCACGTCCTCCTTGATGCTCTGCTTGGTCTCCGGCAGGGTCTCGATCTCCGACAGGCGGCGCCGCCCGACGGCCACCAGCACCGCGGCGATGACCACCCACACCGCTCCGACGAGGGCAAAGGCCAACGCCGAACCCATCACGTTGTCGAGCAGCCACGCCAACCCGGCCGACAGGAACGCCAACGCCAGCACGGCAGCGACCGCGCCGACGACGAACATCGCCGCCGCCTTACCAGCAGCCGTCGCCTCCTCCTTGGCTTCCGTCTTGGCCAGTTCGACCTCTTGACGCAACAACGTCCCCAAGCTCTGCGTCATCTCCGAGAACAGCTCCCCAAGCGACGCATCAGGACGCATAGGTTCGACCGCCAAGTCGACGTCACTGCGGTCGACGGTCACGGCACCCGCATCCCAGTCGCCACCGACGACGGCGGCGGCAACACCTCCGGCCTGCGCCGTCTGCGTCGTGGTCGTCGACGTCCACGTCGCCTCGCCGTCGCTGTCCCCGTTCGTCGAGGAGTCGCCGGCCACGCTCACGCCCGAGCGCACGAAGCGACCGACCACGAAGCCGGCTCCAGCAGCAGCGAGCAGGAACACTCCGGGACGGCGACGGGCGAACCGGGAGACGTCGTCGACGACGCCTTCGATCCCCCGGTCCTCCAAGCGCGAAGCGAACGAGGCCACCTGTTCGCGGGCATCGGTGACATAGCCGGCCAGCGGCCCGGCATCGCCAGGGCGGCCCTCAGTCAGCGCCTGCAGCTGGTCCGACAACGTGCGCAACCCGCCCGCCGCCTGGCGGCTGCGGTCGATGCCCTGTGTGCGCAACTCATCGCGTGCCTGCTGGACCAGGCCGCTCACCTGATCCTTCGCCTCGCCGACCACCGAGCGTGCCTGATCCTTGGCCTCCGAGACGACGCGCTTGGCCTCGTCACCGGCCGTCGAGGCAGCGTCACCGGCCGCCGACGACGCCGCGTCAGCGACGCGCCGAGGTGTGCTCTCGGTACCCGCCCCGTCGGGCGGCGCTTCGATCGTTCGACTGATATCTCGCTGTGCTTCCAAGGTCGTACCTCCCAAGTGCCGCGGGTCGGCGTGTCGCTACCCGCCGCCTCGTGCGGTCAGACCTGCGTGCGAGCGGTTGCCTCAGTCGAGGGACACACCGCTGTTGCGCACGGCGCGAGCGGCCCGAACGGCAGCGACGACCTGTCCCGCCACCCTTCGCGGGCGGTCGAGACGGCGGCCGGCAAGGCCGACGTCGTCGAGGATCACTCGGGCGCAGGCTCTGCCGGGCGCGCCACTGACACTGCTCCCGGGGTGCGTCCCGGCACCGCTGAGGTAGATCCCCTCCACGGGCGTGCGGTAGTTGCCGAGGCCCGGCGCCGGTCGCCGCCCGAGCGTCTGGCGCAGCGTGGGTGCGACATGGCTTCCGGCATTGTCGGCCCCGGTGAGCGTCGTCAGCTCTTCGGGACTCGTCAGCACCTCGTGCACGACACGGGACCGAATCCCCGGAAGGCAGGCATCGATCGTGCGCCACACAGCGTCGGCGGCCTCGGCTGCGGCGTCTTCCCAAGAACGGCCGGCGAGACGGCGCGGCATGAACGCGTTGGCCCACATCGTGGCCGACCCCTGCGGCGCGACACTGGCATCGGCACGACTGGGGAACGTGACGAGCGTGCCCGGCGATCTGGGGACCTGGCCGAACTGCGCGGCAGCGGCGACCTGCGTGGCGGCCGTCGGATCCGGCAGCAACCACATGGTGGCGGTGTCGAGATCCTCCCGACCGAGCGCAGGCAACACGGTGGCGTCGTCGATCGCTGCGGCGAGCGTGAGTTGGCTGAGGTTGTCGGCGACCTCTTGGATACCTGTCGCCGATCGTCTGACTCGCGGCGGGACGTCGCCGTCGAGCACATCGAGCAGGAACGGTCGCGGCGGCATCGCCGAGACGACGCGCCGGGCCGTCACCTCCTCGCCGGCGCGAGAGCGGACCGTCCATGTCGAGCCCGCCTGGCGCACGGACACCACGTCGAAGCCACAGCGCACGGTTGCCCCAGCCGCACCGATCGCCGCGCACAGCGCGTCGATGAGCGCCTGTGAGCCACCGACGGGGCGGCCGACGCGTCGGCCATGACCGGCGACCGTCAACAGGAACGCCGCGGCGGAGCCAGGCGTCCACGGCGCCAGCCCGGAGAACACCGAGCGGAACATCGCCATTGCCCGCACGTACGGGTTCTCGAACCATCGCGTCACCAGCTCGGCGACGGACAGCTGTGTCAGTTCGATCAGTGGGTCTGCGCGGCGCCCGGCGACCAGTCGGGCGAAACCGTTGGCGACCGCTGGAGGCGGAACCCAGCCCTCCGAGGCGAGGCCGAAGGCTTTGAGCACCGGCTGGCTGCGTTCGCCCAGCTCCACCCACGCTGCGGCGTCGGCGGGCGAGAGTTGCTCGATCGACGCCGCCGTCGCCTCGGCGGTCTCCTCGATGACGATTCGCGTCCCATCGCCGAACATGTGCGTGCCGTTCGTCGTGCGACACCAGTACCTGAGGCCGTGGGCGGCGAGGTCCAGCTCCTCGAGCACACCGGTGGTGAGGATCGACGTGTGTTCGAGCGCGCCGCGCTCGAGCCGGAACCCGTTCCAGTCGATCCACAGCAACGCGCCACCTGGGCGCTCGCCGCGCTCCACGACGGTGACGTCGAGCCCAGCCTTGGCGAGGTAGGCGGCGCACACCAGACCGTTGTGGCCGCCGCCAACGACGACGACGTCGACCGTCACGACTGGCGCGCTCGCTCGACGAGTCCGGTCGAGCGGCGTCTGGGCCAGGCCGTGCGCAGCTTGGCGGCGCTGTCGGGAAGGGCCTCCGGGATGGTGCGCGTGTTGGCGAGTGCCGTCATGAAGTTGGAGTCACCCGTCCAGCGCGGCACGACGTGAACGTGGATGTGATCGCTGACGCTGCCGCCTGCCGGCCTGCCGAGGTTGACACCGACGTTCACGCCCTCGGGCGCATAGGCGTGCTTCACGGCGACGACGGCATCAGTCACGGACGCCCACAGCTCGGCCGTCTCGTCGGGCTCGAGGGCCTCGAGGTCGGCGACCTCGCGGTACGGCAGGACGAGCAGGTGTCCGGCGGCGTACGGGAACGCGTTGAGGATGGCGAACACGCGGGTGCCGCGGTGGACGATGTGGGTTTCCTCGTCGGGTAGGCCGGACTCGAGGATGCGCGTGAAAACGCTGCCGCGGCCCTGCTCGACATCGTCGGTGGCGACGCCACCCACCGCTCCGCCGCTGACGACGTACGCGTTGCGCCAGCCGTTCCAGAGTCGCTCGAGCGCCATCAGGCGCGGCAGGGCTTCGACCTCGGCCAGCGCGACCTCGTCGGCGAAGCGCTCGACGAACTCGGCAAGCTCGACGCCGCGCTCGGGTCGCTCGCTCCCCCGCCGGTTGACCCCGACGGTCCCGGCGGCGACGTCGTCGTCGCCCACGACCAGGATGTACGGGAGCTTCTCCAGCTTGCCCGTCCGGATCCGCTTGCCGAGTGGCTCCGCGGCGCCGGCGAGATCGACGCGCCCGCCAGCCGCCCTGACGCGGTCGACGACCTTCTCGGCGTACTCCTCGTGCGCCGTCGCGACCGGGAGCACGCGCACCTGCACCGGCGACAGCCACGTCGGCAGGGCGCCGGCGTAGTGCTCCAAGAGGACGCCGAAGAACCGCTCCATCGACCCGAACAACGCCCGGTGCAACATGATCGGGCGGTGCCGTGCGTTGTCGGCGCCGACGTACTCGAGGTCGAACTGCTCGGGCAGGTTGAAGTCGTACTGGATCGTCGACAGCTGCCAGCTGCGACCGATCGCATCCCGGGCGTCGATGTCGATCTTCGGGCCGTAGAAGGCCGCGTCGCGCTCCTTGATCTTGTACTCGAGGCCGTGCTTGACGAGCGCCGCGCGCAACGCCTCGGTGGCCTCCTCCCATCCCTCGTCCGTGCCGACGTGCTTGTCGGGATCGCGGGTCGACAGGTTGAACGTGAACTCCTCGAACCCGAACGCCCGGAGCACCGACAGCACGAAGTCCAGCAACGAGGCGATCTCGCCGGGCGCCTGCTCCCTCGTGCAGAAGATGTGGCTGTCGTCCATCGTGAAGCCGCGGATGCGCATCAGGCCGTGCAGCGTCCCGGCCCGCTCGTAGCGGTAGACCGTGCCGAGCTCGAACAGCCGCAGCGGCAGCTCCCGATAGCTACGCGGTCGTGACCGGTAGATCAGGCAGTGCATCGGGCAGTTCATCGGCTTCATGTAGTACGTGCCGTTGTCCATCTCCATCGGCGGGTACATGCCCTCGGCGTACCAGGAGAGGTGACCGCTCGTCTCGAACAACCCCGAGCGCGAGAGGTGCGGCGTGTACACGAACTCGTAGCCGCCGGACTCGTGGCGCTGGCGGCTGTAGTCCTCCATCAGCTTGCGGACGATGGCGCCCTTCGGATGCCATACGGCGAGCCCGCCGCCCAGCTCCTTCGGGAAGCTGAGGAGATCGAGCTCGGTGGCGAGCCGGCGGTGGTCGCGCTTCTCGGCCTCGGCCAGCTGCTCGAGGTGGGCCCGCAGCGCCGCCTCGGACTCCCAGGCGGTGCCGTAGATGCGCTGCAGCATCGGACCCTTCTCGTCGCCCCGCCAGTAGGCGCCGGCGACCTTCTGCAGCTTGAAGTGACCAAGGCGGCCCGTCGACGGGACGTGGGGACCCTTGCACAGGTCGACGAACTCGGGCGTGTTGCGATAGATGCTCACCGCGCCACCGGCGGACGCTTCACCCACGTCGAGGGCGTCGGCCGTGGCGGCATCGCCGCCGGCGGCCCGCACGCGCTCGATGATCTCGCGCTTGTAGGGCTGGTCGGCGAACACCTTCAGCGCCTCGTCCGTCGACAGGTCCGAGCGCACGAACGGCTGGTCGGCGGCGACGATCTCACGCATCCGAGCTTCGATCGCCGCCAGATCGTCCTCGTGGAACGTCCGCCCGCCGGGCAGGTCGAAGTCGTAGTAGAAGCCGTTCTCGATCGCCGGCCCGATCGAGAACTTGGCGCCGGGGAACAGCTCTGTCACGGCCTGCGCCATGACGTGGGCCGTGGAGTGGCGCAGCACGTGGCGCCCGGCGTCCGTGTCGTCGGTGATGATCGACACGCGATCTCCGTCGGAGAGCGGCCGCTCGAGGTCGATCTCCTCGGCCGGGCCTCCGTTGCGCGTGACCTCGGCGGCGACAGCGGCCTTGGCGAGGCGCTTGCCGATCGATGAGGCGACGTCCGCGGCGGTCGTGCCGGCGGGGTAGTCGCGGGCCGAACCGTCGGGGAGGATGATCGAGATCGCGTCGCTCATGGCGCGACGAGTCTACGAGCGACCCCCTCTCCGACTCAGGTGCGTTCTTCCCGCCGCAGGGTGCCGGGCGTGATCGGCCAGCACACCTCGGCGAGCTGGTCGGACAGGTAGCGCTCACGGATCGGGCCGCCGCGCCCGATGCCGCGCGTCGCGACCTCGGTGCCCAGGGCGCCATAGGTCCGATCGAGCTCGTTGAAGGGTGCGTCGTGGATCATCACCGCCACATCCACCGCTTCGACGTGCCGCACCTGGGCATCGCCGGCGACGGCGTCGATCGACTCGTCGATGGGCACCAGACGCGACGACCGGACCGACGCCCTCCTCGAAGAAGGCATCGGAGTACAGCGCCGTGTCCGGACCGGTCGGCACGATGTCCGCCGCTGCCAACAGGTCGTGCAGCGCGGCGAACGCGGTGGCGCAGAACTCGACGGCGTCGTCGAAGGCGACGCTCGACTCGAGGCTGACCGCCGACATGGCCTCCAGGACGCGCAGTTCCATGGGTCCGGCCGGCGAGGCGGTCGCCAGCATCGCCTGCAACGACGCGACGGTCAGCTCGGTCCGGTGCAGCTGCCGCCGCATCCGGTCGAGGTGCTCGATGAGCACCTGGTTGCGTGCATCCGCCGATGGGGCCTGCAGGACGGCGCGGATCTCCTCGAGCGGCAGGTCGAGGTCGCGGAACCGGCGGATCGACTGCGCCGTCGCGACTTGCGCCGGTGAGTAGAAGCGGTAGCCGCTCGAGTCATCGACGGCGACCGGTTCGAGCAGGCCGACGTCGTGGTAGTGGCGCAGCGCCTTGATGCTGAGGTACGTCATCTTGGAGAACTCACCGATGGTGAGCCGGACGTCCACGCGCTCAACCCGCCAACGTCGCCTGCATGGCAGCCGCACCCTGCTCGACGAGCGCGGCGACCATCGGCGCTGACGTGTCGGGCAGGACATCGGTGACCCAGATGATCTGGGCGCCGCCGGACCCATTGTCATCGACCTGCATCGATGCGTTGTGGTGGTCGAACAAGTCGCCGACAACGGTGTACGCGAGCCGCCGCTGGTCGTCGTCCACGGCGACGATGACCTCGCGGACGCGCAAGCCGTCGGCGAACGTGACGATGCGCGCATCACCGTCGAGCTCCGTCGAGGTCAGCACACCTGGCACGAGCCGCTCGTGGACGGCACCGAAGTCGCGGACGGCGTCCCACACCGATGCCGGGTCAGCGGTCACGGGGATGTCACGACGAATGGTGGCCATGGATCCAGCGTGAGGCCTCCCGCGACGGGAGGGTCAACCCGTTCTGTCCTTGAGAACCGCATCACAACGGCCGGTTCTGACGGACAGAACGGTCTTTCAGCGCGGCGTCATGCGGAAGTCGGGGTCGTGGCGGAGGATCTCCCGGCGGGCGATCGTCATCTTGTGGACCTCGTCGGGACCATCGGCGAGGCGCAGCGTGCGCATGCCGGCATACATGCTGGCGAGCGGCGTGAACTGCGTGACGCCCGCTGCACCGTGCACCTGGATCGCCCGGTCGATCACCTTGAGCGCCATGTTCGGGATGGCCACCTTGATGCCGGAGATCTCGGTCGCCGCCGCCTTGTTGCCCACGGTGTCCATCAGGTGGGCGGTGTGCAGCACGTACTCCCGGCACATGTCGATGTCGATGCGCGCCTCGGCGATCCAGTCCTGGATCAGACCCTTCTGGGCGACCGACGAGCCGAACGTCGAGCGCTGCAGGGCGCGGTCGATCATCAGCCCGAGGGCCCGCTCGGCGACGCCGATCGAGCGCATGCAGTGATGGATGCGTCCCGGCCCCAGGCGGGCTTGCGACATCGCGAACCCGCCGCCCTCCTCGCCGAGCAGGTTGTCGGCGGCGACCCGCGCGTCCTCGAAGAAGATCTCCGGGTGCCCACCGGCGTGGTCGTAGCCGAAGACGTGCGGCGTGCGACCGATCCTGACGCCCGGCGTGTCCTTGGGCACGACGATCATCGACTGCTGCAGATGTCGCGGCGCGTCGGGGTCGGTCTTTCCCATCACGATGAGGACACGACACCTCGGCCGGAGCGCACCCGAGGAGAACCACTTCGTCCCGTTGAGCACGTAGTCGTTCCCGTCCCGGGTGATGCGCAGCCCGATGTTCGTGGCGTCCGATGACGCCACGTCGGGCTCGGTCATCGAGAACGCCGAGCGCATCTCGCCCTCGAGCAACGGGGCCAGCCAGTCGCGCTTGACGGTCTCCGACCCGTAGGCGTTGAGGATCTCCATGTTGCCCGTGTCGGGCGCCGAGCAGTTCAGGACCTCGGAGGCGAACGTCACCTTGCCGAGCTGCTCGGAGATCGGGGCGTAATCGAGGTTGGAGAGCTTCGTGCCCGGCGAGTCCGGAGCGAGGTGCGGGAGGAAGAGGTTCCAGAGTCCGCGCTCGCGGGCAGCAGCCTTGAGCTTGTCCAGCAGCGGCGGGTCGCCATCGTGGCCCAGCTCATGGGCCTGCTCCTCGAACTCCGCCTCGTTCGGATAGATGTGATCGTCCATGAAGGCGACGACGTCTGCCAGCCTGGCTTCGCCCTCGGGCGTGAACTGATACGGCATGCGCTCATTGTCGCACCGCCGTTCCGAACGCGTTACAGCGAAGCGAGGAAGTCGAGCAGTGCGGCGTTCACTTCGTCGGGGCGCTCCTGCTGGACCCAGTGACCGCAGCCGTCCAGGATGATCGACTTGTGCAAGCGAGGCAGCGTGAGCGAGTAGCGATCGATCGCCGGCCGACCCCAGATCGTCGGGCCGTCGAGTGACCCGCCGACGAACAGCGCCGGCACGTCGATCGGATGGTGGCGGTAGACGCTCAGCTCGTCGAAGTCCCGATCGATGTTGCGATAGCGGTTGAGGCCGCCCGTGAACCCGGTGCGTTCGAACTCACCGACGTAGAAGTCGAGGTCTTCGTCGCTGAGCCACGCCGGCATCTGATCGGGATACCGGAAGCGATCCGACATGCGGGCACCTCGCGGGATCGTGGCGGCCGTCTTCCCATCGACTCCCACCACCCCTTCCCCTGACGCCATGTAGTACATGCCGAGGAGCCAGTTCCGGACGTCCGCCTCGATCTCCGCCTCCGCCCGCCCGGGCTCCTGGAAGTACTCGATGTAGAACTCCTCCTCCCCACCCATCGCCCGGAAGGCGTCCATCGGGCGGGTGTCGCTCGGCGGGGAGTAGGGGACGGACAGGCCGGCCACGGCGCGGAACATGTCGGGGCGCAGCAACGCCGAGTTCCACGCGATCGGCGCGCCCCAGTCGTGGCCGACGATGACGACCGACGTCTCACCGAGCGCCTCGACGAGCGCGACGTTGTCGGCGACGTGGTACAGCATCCGGTAGTCCTCGATCGCCGGCGGCTTGGAGGAGCGCCCGTACCCACGCACGTCCATCGCGACGGCCCGATAGCCGGCGGCGGCGAGTGCGGGGAGTTGGAAGCGGTACGAGTACCACGACTCGGGGAAGCCGTGGACGAGCAAGACGACCGGTCCCTCGCCCTCCTCCACGGTGTGCAGGCGGATGCCACCCTCGACCTGATACGTGCGGTGCGTCCCCATGACCGCAGCTTGGCAGAGCGGCGATTCAGTCAGGGCTCAACTCGCAAGCAAGTTGCTCGTCTCGCCTCCGGAGCTCGCCGCCGACTAGGAGGCCGCGCCGACCAGCTCTCGCTCTGCCGGCGCCTCGACCGGATCGGTGACGCTCGCGGGATGCGCGGCGACGGCCGGCTCGGTCACGTCGGCGGGGGTGCCGGCGTAGCGGTCGACGTACTGCTGGCCGGTCATCTCGCGGATCTCGAACATCACCTCATCGGTCATCGACCGCAGGGCGAGGTGCTTGTCGGGCCGGTCCCGGTAGCGATCCGGGCGCACCGGCCGGCCGATCTCGATGCGGCACGAGCGGAACAGCTTCGGCAGGTTGGCGTCCGGCGGCTGGATGTCCGCGGTGCCCGTGATGCCGACCGGGAAGATCGGGCAGCCGATGTCGAGGGCCAGTCGGGCGGCCCCGGTGCGCCCCTTGTGAAGGACGCCGTTGCGGCTGCGCGTCCCTTCCGGGAAGATCCCGAACAGCTCGCCCCGGTCGAGGACCGCCGCTGCGGCGTCGAGCGCGGCCTTTGACTTGCTGCCGCCCGACCGATCGATGGGGATCATGCCCAGCATCGGGAACACGTACTTCGTCTTCCACGAGTTCATGTACTCGGCCTTGCCGACGAAGCTGATGTTGCGCGGCACGCTCAGCATGAGGAACGCCGAATCGAGGAAGGAGATGTGGTTCGGGCACAGGATCGCAGGGCCCCCTTCGGGCAAACGATCGAACCCCGCCGTCTCGATCGACCACAGCCGTCTGGCCACCGGCGCAACAATCTTGCGATATCGCTCCTGTGCCTTTCCAGCGCCGTGTGCGTCGACCACGGGAGGCCATGCTACGGGGGCAATGTGACGACGGTGCCCCGCCCGTGTGATCAGTCGATGAACAATCCGTTTGGCCGGTGCAGTCGGTAACGGATTGGACCAATTGAGCATCCGCTACTCACGACGCACCGGCAGCGGTTCCGCATGGTGTCGCATCATGAAACCCCCTGCCCGCAAGTACCTCCTCCTGATCGCGCTTGCCGTGTGCTCCCCGCTCGCGGCGGCAGGGACCAGTACCGCTGCCACGGCCAAGGGTGGTCCCGCCGTTCCCGTGCTGAGCTGGTCGGATTGCGGTGATGGCCTCGAATGCGCCACCGCCACGACCCCCCTCGATTACGACCGCCCGGCGGGCGCGCAGATCACGTTGGCGCTCGCTCGACGACCCGCCACCGATCCGGCGCGGCGCGTCGGCTCCCTGTTCGTCAACAACGGGGGGCCCGGAAATTCCGTTATCGAGTTCATGCGCAATGACGTGACGCAGGTGCTGTCCGAAGAGGTCCAGTCGAAGTTCGACGTCATCGGTGTTGACCCGCGCGGCGTTGGGGAAAGCACTCCGGTTCGGTGCTTCGCCACGGCCGCCGAGCAGCAGCAGTTCTTCGCCGAACGCGTCCCGTTCCCGACCACCCCCGACGAGATCGACGCGTTCACCGCTGGATCGATCGAGCTCGGTGCGCGGTGCGCTCAGCGCAACGGTGAGCTCTTGGAGCACCTTTCGACAGCCAACGTCGCACGCGATCTGGATCTCCTGCGGCGAGCGGTCGGTGACAGCCAGCTCACCTACGCCGGCTACTCGTACGGCGGGATGCTCGGCATCACGTACGCCAACCTCTTCCCCGATGACGTACGGGCGATGGTCCTCGACGGGCTGCCCGATCCGGCGGCGTTCAGCGCCAAGGGCTCGGCGGCGAGGCGCGAGCCCGTCACGACGCGCGTCGACAGCGCCAGTGCGACCGAGCGTGCACTTGCATTCTTCCTCGACCGCTGCGAGGCGGTCGGTCCGCAAGGGTGCGCTTTCGCCGACTCCGACTCCGACGCCGAGGCCGACACTGCGGGCAAGTTCGACGAACTGCTGCGCCGGCTCGACGCCGCCCCCGTCACGATCGAGACCCCTGACGGGTCGGTGACGGTCACACGTGCCGTGGTGGTCGACAGCCTGCGGGGCAGCCTCCAGTTCCCACCGATCTGGCCCTTCGTCGCCCAGCTCCTTGATGCCGCGTTCACCGCCACCGACGGCGAAGGAGTCGCCGCGCTCGAAGCGCCGGCCACCGTCACGGCTGACTCGTACGACAACCAACGAGACGCGTTCCTCGCCGTCGCTTGCTCGGACACGTTCAATCCCCGTGACCCTGCGGACTGGATCGACATCGCCGATCGCGCCGCCGACCGGAACCCGCACTTCGGCGCCGACTGGGCATGGCAGTCCCAGCCCTGCGCCACGTGGCCGGCGCGCGACAAGGACCGCTACGACGGTCCGTACACGAGTGAGACCGCCAACCCGGTCCTGTTCGTCAACGCCACCTTCGATGCGGCCAGCAACTACGACCAGGCCCGCGCCACGTCGGAACGGCTGCCGGGCTCGCGTCTGCTCACGGTCGATGGTGCCGCCCACCCGGCGTCGTTCGTGCCCAGCGCGTGCGTGAGCGAGGCGGTGACCCGGTACCTCGTCGATCAGGTGCTGCCCGAGGTCGGTGCCGTCTGCAGCTTCGACCAGCAACCGTTCGAATGACCTCCAACTGTCCGTAGGAATCGGCTCACAACGAACGGTTCTTACGGACAGAAGCTCCGCACTGATCGACGGGGCGCGTCAGAGCAGGATGCCGAGCAGCTCGGCGGCCTCACTGACGTCGCACCCCTCGGCCGCAGCGGAGTCGATCGCCGCGCAGGCTCCCGGCGTGTCGAGATCGTCATCGAGGCACACCCGCACCTGCTCGATGACGGCGCACGGGGTCCCGTTGATGGAGCGACGCCACCGGCCGAGACGGGCCTCCACGCGCGCCATCAGCTCGTCGTCCCACTCCCACTCCGTCCGGTAGTGGTGCTCGATGATGGCGAGCCGGATCACCATCGGGTCCCACTCCTTGCGGAGGTCGTCGACGAAGACGAGGTTGCCGAGGCTCTTGGACATCTTGGCGCCGTCCTTGCCGATCAGCGCGGTGTGCATCCAGTGGCGGACGAACGGCTCGCCGGTCGCCGCCTCGGACTGCGCTCGCTCGGACTCGTGGTGCGGGAAGATCAAGTCGGCTCCGCCGCCGTGCAGGTCGATCGTCGTGCCGAGCTCGCGCAGGGCGAGGGCGCTGCACTCGATGTGCCAACCCGGTCGGCCCGGTCCCCACAACGTGTCCCATGACGGCTCGTCCGGTGCCGACGGCTGCCACAGCACGAAGTCGAGCGGGTGTCGCTTGGCCGGGTTGTCGACGTCGCCGCCGCGCTCGCGGGCCAGCGCCAGCATCTTCTCGGTGCTGTAGTTGCTGACCGAGCCGAACGAGTCGAACTTGCTGACGTCGAAGTACACCGCCCCGCCGGCCTGGTAGGCGTAGCCCCGGTCGAGGACCATGCCGATGAAGCCGCGGATGTCTGGTATCGCCGACGACGCACGGGGCGTGGACGCCACCGGCAGCGCGTTGAGCGCCTCCATGTCGGCTTCGAAGCGCGTCTCCTCCTGTGCCGCCAGGTCGAGGTAGTGGATGCCGAGCTGGCGGGCCTTGGCGAACAGTGGGTCGTCGACGTCGGTCACGTTGCGGACGCACGTCACCGTGTGGCCGCGATCGATGAGGCGACGCTGCAGGACGTCGTAGGCGAGGTACGTCGCGGCATGCCCGAGGTGGGTTGCGTCGTACGGCGTGATCCCGCACGTGTACATCAGCACGTTGGGTCGCGGCTCGAACGGCACGACCGCCTGACGGGCGGTGTCGTGCAAGCGCATCGGGGGTGGGGGCGCCACGTCGGCGGTCACTCGGCAGCGGCAGCCTGCGGATCGCGGCGGATCCCGGTGAGCTTCGGGGCAACCCGGGTCTTGTAGCGCACGTTCAGCTGCAGCAGAACCGCCGTGAAGGCCTCGATGGCGGTGGCGTTCGACAGCTCACCCGCGTCGAGCGGTCGGCACCCAGGGATCTTGGCGACGATCTCGCTCACGGCGGTCACTGATGCAGCATCGTCGCCGCAGATCAGCACGTCCGAGTCGATCGGTTCGCCGAGGTTCCCGAGCTCCTTGGCCGGCAGATGGTGGAACGCAGCGACAACGTGGCAGTCCGGCACGGCCGCTTGGACATGGGCGGCGACGCTGCCACGCGGCGGGACGAGTGGTTGGAACTCGTGTCCGACGCGCACGAGCGCGTTCGCCATGCTCACGACCACCTTGCCGCGCAGCGCATCCTCGTGCTCCTGCGCCGTCGTCGCCGCCGAGTCCCACGGCGTCGCCATGACGATCAGGTCGCATCCGGCCGCTGCCGGGTTGTCGCCGTACTGCAAGAGGTCGGCCAGCTCCGGCCAGCGCTCGACGAGACCGTCACGCGCCTCCATGGCCCGGTACTTGGAGCGCGAGCCGATGACCACTTCGTATCCGATGCTGGCGAGCCGGGCGGCGAGCCCGCTGCCCGCAGGACCGGTCCCGCCCAGGATGCCGATGCGCATGGGGGCGAAGCCTAGGTGCGGGCCAGCCCGTCGATCAGAGGCGAACCCGATTTGGCACGGCGAGCGCTCGCGCCAAGTCGCGTCGTTCAGAGGCAAGACCCGATTCGGCACGGCGGGCGCTCCAGCGCCTTCGCCGGCCGCGTCATAAGCGTTACGGTCGCCACGCGTGGGTCTCCTCGACGGCAAGAACATCGTGATCACCGGCGTGCTGACGGATGCCTCGATCGCCTACGCGGTCGCTGAGCTGGCGCAGCGGGAGGGCGCTGCCATCGTGTTGACCGGAGCCGGGCGTGGCCTCAGCCTGACCAAGCGCACGGCCCGCAAGCTGTCCGGCGACGTCGAGGTGCTCGAGCTCGACGTGACGGTGCCGGAGCACCTCGGGCAGGTGCGCGACGAGCTGACGGGGAGGTGGGGCCGCGTCGACGGCGTCCTGCACGCCATCGGCTTCGCCCCCGAGGTGTGCCTCGGCGACGACTTCATGGCGGCGCAGTGGGACGACGTGTCCGTCGCGCTCCATGTCTCGACGTACTCCCTCAAGGCGCTCGCCGACGCATTCGTGCCGCTGATGTCGTCTGGTGGTGCGTTCGTCGGCTTGGACTTCGACAACCGCGTGGCGTGGCCGGCGTACAACTGGATGGGGGTCGCGAAATCGGCACTGCAGAGCGTCAACCGCTACCTCGCCAAGGAGCTCGGCCCACGAGGGATCCGCTCGAACCTCGTCGCCGCCGGGCCGATCAAGACGATTGCCGCCAAGAGCATCCCCAGCTTCAGCAGGTTCGAGGACATCTGGGACGCCCGCGCTCCCCTCGGCTGGACCATCGACGATCCGTCGGCGGTGGCCAAGGCCTGCGTCGCCCTCCTCTCGGACTGGTTCCCGGCCACCACCGGCGAGATCGTCCACGTCGACGGCGGCTTCCACGCCACCGGAGCATGATGGTGAACATGCGACCGCATCCATGGGCGGGGGGTGCGGGGGGCGGAGGCTCCGCCGGAGCCCCCCGCCCGGCGGTCGATCCGGCTTGGCCGGTCGATCGCCTGCCAGCTGAGTGCCGGCCGCAGGCCGGCTCATCGAGCTCGCTGCGCAACCTCTGGTTGCGCAGCGAAATGCCATGAACCGACTCGGCGCGGAGACGTCGCCGTACCTGCGACAGCATCGAGACAACCCGGTCGACTGGTGGGCGTGGGGGCCTGAGGCGTTCGAGGAGGCGAGGCGCCGCAACGTCCCGGTGCTGCTGTCGGTCGGTTACTCGGCGTGTCACTGGTGCCACGTGATGGCCCACGAGTCGTTCGAGGACGAGGCGGTCGCCGCCGAGATGAACCGTCGCTTCATCAACATCAAGGTGGACCGGGAAGAGCGGCCCGACATCGACGCCATCTACATGGACGCCGTGCAGGCGATGACCGGCCGCGGCGGCTGGCCGATGACCGTGTTCCTCACGCCGGCCGGCGAGCCCTTCTACGGCGGCACGTACTTCCCGGCGGTCAACTTCGTGCGCCTCATGGAGGCGATCACCGACGCGTGGGCCAACCGGCGCGAGGAGCTGGAGAAGAACACCGCGGCCCTGCGCGAGGCGATTTCGCGCTCCGCCAAGCTGCGCCCGACGGTCACGCTTCCGGGCGAGGCGCAGCTCGACAGGGCCATCCAGGCGTTGGCAGCGAGCTTCGACCGAGAGTGGGGCGGTTTCGGTGCGGCACCGAAGTTCCCGTCAACGATGAGCCTCGACCTCGTCCTCACCTCATGGTTGACGTCCGGCAACGACGGTGCTCGCGAGATCGTCACCACTTCGCTCGATGCGATGGCGTCCGGGGGGATGTACGACCACATCGGTGGCGGCTTCGCCCGCTACTCCGTCGACCGTGAGTGGCTCGTACCGCACTTCGAGAAGATGCTGTACGACCAGGCGCTGTTCGTTCGGGTCTACACCCACGCCGCGACGACGCTCGATGAGCCCCGCTGGCGACAGGTCGTCACCGAGACCGTCGAGTACGTACTGCGCGATCTGCGACAGCCCGCCGGTGGGTTCTCCTCGGCTGAGGACGCCGACTCGCCAGGACCCGACGGCCACGGGCATGAAGGTCTTTTCCACACGTGGACCGTCGATGAGGTCCGCGCCGTGCTCGGTGCCGATGCCGACGTCGCGCTCGAGTGGTACGGCATCACTCCCGCCGGGAACTTCGAGGATCGATCCATCCCCAACCGCCTCCATGCCCGTGGCGACTTGGCGCGGCCGGCGGCGATCGAGGACGTCCGCCAGCGACTCTTCGAGGCACGCCAGCAGCGACCTCGCCCGGCGCTCGACGACAAGGTGCTCACCGAGTGGAACGGCTTGATGATCGCCGCGCTCGCGGAGGCCGGCATGCTGCTGGGTCGACCGGACTGGATCGATGCAGCCGTCGCGGCCGGAGACTTCCTGCGCCTCGAACTGCGCCGGCCCAACGGGCGATGGTTCCGCTCGTGGCACGCCGACGGCGATCCTCGGGCTCGCCACGAGGCACTGGCCGCCGATCACGCCGCGTTGGTCGACGCCTTCACTCGGTTGGCCGAAGCAACCGGCGAGGCGCGATGGATCAGCGAAGCGACACAGGCTGCCGACGTGCTGCTCGACCACTTCTGGGACGTCGACCACGGCGGGCTGTTCACCACACCCGACGACGGCGAGCAGCTCGTGGCCCGGCAGAAGGACCTCTTCGACAACGCCACGCCCTCGGCCAACTCCCTCGGTGCCGTCGCGTTGTACCGCCTCGCCGCGCTGACCGGCGAGGTGCGCTACGCCAACCACGCCGACCGCATCCTGCAGCTCCTCGGCGGCATCCTCGAGCAGGCGCCAACCGCCTTCTCCAATGCGCTCGCCGCCGCCGACCTGCGCGTCCGCGGCATCACGGAGGTCGCCGTCGTGGGCGACCGGCCCGACCTCCTCGAGGTCGTCAGCACCCGCTGGCGGCCGGACGTCGTCGTCGCCTGGGGCGAGCCGTACGACTCACCGCTGTGGGAGGGTCGTGAAGCGGGGTTGGCCTACGTCTGTCGAAACTACGCGTGTCAGGCGCCGCAGGCCACGGCCGCGGGGCTGCTCGCACAGCTCGTCTGACGGGCGTGACTTCTCGGTGACCAACGCCACCACTTGACATGTCTAATGATCTTAGACATACTGCCTAATGTGCTTAGACAGAAGGAGTGGACCATGAAGCGGCTCGTCACTGAGGTCAACATCAAGGCACCGCCGGCGCAGGTCTGGGACGTCCTTGCGAACTTCGACGGCTATTCGACCTGGAATCCGTTCATCGTTCGAGCACAGGGTGATGCCTCGGTCGGTGCCTCGTTGCGGCTGCGTATGTCTCCACCGGGCGGGCGGGCCATCACCTTGACGCCGCACGTCACTCAGGCTGTGCCCGGTGAGGTTCTCGAGTGGCTGGGCCGTCTCGCCGTCCCGCACCTGTTCGATGGCCGCCACCGATTCGAACTGCACCCGACGGCGTCCGGTACGCGCTTGGTGCACGGTGAGGTATTCACCGGCATCCTCGTCCCGTTCCTGGCCCGCAGTCTTGACGCTCACACCTTGCCTGGCTTGATCGCGATGAACGACGCGCTGAAGGTTGAGGCCGAGAGCGTGTCGCTCACCGTCGGGTGATGGCACGCAAGCGCGGGCTCCAGCGCGACGAGGTCGTGGCCACTGCGATGGTGCTGGCCGACCGGGAAGGACTCGACGCAGTCACGCTGGCGCGGGTCGCGACGGAGCTCGGTGTCCGATCACCGTCGCTCTACAGCCACGTCGACGGCATGGCCGGGCTGCGTCGAGCGATGTCACTCGAGACTGCCCGACTGCTCGGCCTTCGGATCAACGAAGCAATCGGCGACGGCACCGGCACCCAGGCGTTGACCGATCTCGCACACGCCTATCGCCGCTTCGCCCGCGACCATCCCGGTGTCTACGCAACGCTGCTCCCGACTCCGTCCCGCGAGGAAGATGCGGAGGTCCACGACGCGTTCTCGGCGCCCATACGGGCGATCGCTCACCTCTTCACGTCGATGGGTGTGCCTGAAGAACGCACGACCGACGCGATCCGCAGCTTTCGCAGCGCGATCCATGGGTTCGTCGCACTGGAGGCCGGCGGTGGCTTCGGTCTGCCACACGACATCGACGGTTCCTTCAGGACGCTCATCACGGTCCTCACGAACGGCATCGCATCGCTCGGAGAATCGGCCGCAGCCCGGCAAGGGCCGGATGGCGGAAGCTGCCGATCACGGCCCGCACGGCACCGTTGACGTCGACGTGGTCGACGACGTCGAGGGGGCGATGGTCGTCGTCGTGGTGGTCGTCGAGCCGATCGTCGTCGACGTCGTCGACGTCGTGTGACACGTGCTGTTCGTCGTCGCTGGCGCGGCGGTCGTGGGCGGTGTCGACGGCGGGGCGGGCGTGGTCGGCGGCGCCGTGGTGTCGGGCGTCGAGGTGACCGGCGTGGTCGGCGTGGCCGGCGTGGTGGGGGGTTCGGTCGGTGGTGGCTCGCTGGTCACCGTCGTCGGTGGCACGTCCGGCACGGTGGTCGTCGGCAGCTCGGTCGTCGGTGGCGGAACCTCGACGAGATCCGCCGCGAAGAACTGCAGGCGATAGCGCTCCGGATGCGGGAAGGCGTGGCGACCCATGTCGCGGGCGTTCTGCGAGACGCTCACGACGAGCGCTCCACCGTCGAGCCACGGCATCAAGTGGGCGTGGTAGGTGTTCATCAGCGGGTCGCCGCCGCGCGGCGCCAAGGGGCGCCGGATCACCGTGGTCCACGGACCCCACGGGTCATCGGCGACGTCGATGGCGAGCTCGTCGCCCCAGTACCCGTCGACCTTCGTCGTGGCGACCCACTGGCCGCCGAGGAAACGCGGCTGCATCGGGTTCTCGGCGTGGAAGCGCTGGCTGATCGGCCGCGCCTCGGCTCCGTCGCCGCTCCAGCCCGAGCCCGTCCAGTACTCCGGCGCAGCCGCCAGCCGTCCCCGCGGCACCCGCGCCAGCCACATCGTGCTGGCCGAGCACGGGCAGGCCCAGTAGCCCCCCTGCCGGGCGAGGTTCTGATCGAACGAGTTGCCGAACAAGTAGCTGTGCGAGTCGTCGCTGGCGACGGCGTAGCCGTAGATCGGTGTGACGCCGGAATCCGGCGCCGGCCGGAAGTCAATCCTGGCGAGATCGCTCGTGTTGTACGTGGCCAACCAGGTACGCACCGGGACCCAGCCCAGCCCGTCGGGAACTCGGGGATCAGCGGTCTTGGACATCTCGGCCCAGAACACGTGCAGCTCACCGTCGATCGTCTCGCCACCGAGCGGCCAGAACCACCGCGACAGGCGCCGTTCACCAGTGCCCGGCTCGAAGGATGTCGGCGCGGCAGTCGTTCCGCGGTGCAGCAGCGTGAAGCACGACCCTTCCTGCAGCATCGCCGTGTTGTGGACGAAGGCGGCCCGATCGAGACGGGTCGCCGTGCCGCCCTGATCGACGAACGTGTCCTGGAACAGCCACAGCCGGCGATCACCGCCGAGGTCGTAGACGTGCTGGTAGTCGTGCCCGAGGACCGGGCCGATGCGGTCGCGGAAGAACGCGTCCAGCGCACCGGCAGAGTTGCCGGATGCACACCCGACGTCCGTCGCGACGTATCCGGCCGGCGTGAACCGAGTCGAGGCTGCCCACGGCGGCCCAGTGCCGGTGGGCGGTGCCTGGGCCGGCAGCTCCGGTGGAACGGGACGGGGGACGATCGGCGGCGTGGTCGTCGGCGGTGCCGTCGAGGCCGGCGCGACAGCCGGCACGGCGTCGAGTGGGAGGGCCTCGGCGCCGGACGCACCACGGCGGGGCGTACCACCTTGCGCCGCGCGCTGCGCCGGTGCGCTGGTCGAGGTCGTCGAGCGAAGCGCTGACTGTTCATCGACGGGAGCGGTCCGCAGCTCGCCACCGTCGTCGGAAGCGTGTCCGACGAGCCACGACCCGAGAACGGTGACGACCACGACGGCAAGCAGCACACGTGGGATCGAGGTATGGCGGGCTGGCTCGGTGCCGACAGGCCGCCCCATGGCGCGGAGTGTACGTGGCGGCCGGATGCGCCGTCAGCCCGTAACGCGCGCTCACCAAGGAGCTCGGCGCGATGCAGGTCGACCGTGAAGGTGCGCGCCGCGCTGCACCACGACGCGCACCTGGCAACGTACACGCTCACCTGCTTCGACGCCGCGGCGCAGCGTCGGCGGCCAGCCCGACGGTCAACGGTCGGATAGAACGGGCGCCGTGGATCCGGCACCTCCCATCGCCACCGGGCCGATCTCCCAACGGGTCGTCGATCGGCCTCCGTTCGGCCCGATGGAGCGACTCGACCACGACCGCCTCGTCGCCGAGCAACAGGCCACGCTCGACACGCCACGCCGGCGACCGGGCCTCAGCGCGAAGGCCCTGTTCTTGATCATGGACCTGGTGTACGGCGAGGCCCGCACGCTGGAGAAGTTCCGCGTCCTCGAGCTCGTGGCGAGAGTGCCGTACCAGGCGTGGGAGAACGTCGCCTACGTCGCGGTCACGCACACCGCCCGCCAGCCCGGGTTCGCCCGCCGAGTGTTCGACCGGGTGCGGGTCAGCCGCTGGGAGCAGGACAACGAGCAGTGGCACCTGCTGATCCTCGAAGAGCTGACAGCCGACGCACCCCGTCATCCGTGGGTCAAGGGGCGACTGCTGCCGCAGGTCCTCGCGTTCGGCTACTACCAGCTGTCATGGATCATGTACAGCATCCGCCCTGCCTGGTCGTATCGCCTGAACGCCGACTTCGAGGACCACGCCGAGCACGAGTACGCGCTGCTCGTGGCCGAGCACCCGGAATGGGAGACGACGCCGTACGAGGGTGGGTTCACGGAGGACTTCGGGCGTTACGAGACGATTGCCGACCTGTTCCGCCAGATCTGCTACGACGAGCGCCTCCACAAGTTGGAGAGCGAGCACCACCTGGGGGCAGCCCGCTTTCGTTAGTCGTCCGCCTACGACGCGGCGCCGTCCAGCGGCGCGAAGAGGTCGATGTGATTGCCGTCCGGGTCGCCGACCGTCGCGTAGCGCATGCCCCAGAAGGCGTCGAAGGGCGCGAGGTGGACGGACGCCCCGGCCGCCTCGAGGTCGGCGACGGTGCGATCGACGTCAGCGGGGCTGTCGCAGGCGAACGCCACCGTCACGCGAGGGTCGCCCGAGGAGGGCTTCCACGACGGATTGAAGGAGTGGATCGTCTCGACGGTGTCGAAGGCCAGCTTGAGGTCCCCAGGCAAGAGGACTTCCACGTGACCCTCGCTTGCGGCATCGTCGGGGACGGCGATCCCCAGGCGACGATAGAAGTCCAGGGCACGGCCCATGTCGTCGACGACGATCCCGATGACGGAGAAGCGCGATGTCATGACGGCCACCGTACGAGTGAGCGCGTCGTACGTCTTGCACGAATCGGACGCGCCATTGCCCACAGGACGGCGCCGGACATCCCCAATCAACTCACAGGAAATGGGGACTGACGATCCACAGCCCGGATGGTCCAAGATCGATCCATGTCCACGAGCCTGCGCCGCTCGGTCCCGCGCCCCCGTCGGCACGGGATGTTCCTCGCACCGGAGGACCGTCGAGTGCTCGAGCGGGCCGGATGGCGCACGACGCTCGACTATCGCGAGAACCACGTGCGCGGACGCGACGGTCGGCTGCTCGAGGTGATGCCGACGTGGACCGCGGAGGCCGAGCGCTACGACGGCGAGCTCGTCGTCGCCTCCGCCACCGCGACCTCCGTCGAGGACGCGTGGGCGCTGCTCCGGATGGACATCGAGGCCGACCGGGCCGTCACGATGTCGCGGATCCGACTCGTACGCAGCTAGGACACGTGATTGTCACCCTCTTGCGGGGCATGCTGGAGGCATGTACGCGGAGCGACAGTCGGCGGTCGTCCGCGGCGCCGTCGTGTGGGAGCGCGCCGACGGTGGACCAGCGCGGCATCCTGCCTGACGGCTGCACGGACCTGATCTGGACCGGCGAGGATCTGATCGTCGCCGGCCCGGACACGACCGCGCACATCTCGACACTGTCGGCACCCGAACGACTCATCGCCGTGCGGTTTCCTCCGGGCGTCGGCCCCAGCGTGTTCCGGACGCCGGCGACCGAGCTGCGTGATCGGCGCCTGCCGCTGGAGGCGATCTGGCCCGCCGGCGACGTGCGGCGGCTCAACGAGAAGCTGGCTGGGACTGCACATCCGGCGAGAACGCTCGAACACGCCGTGGCGCAGTTCGCGGCGAACGAGCCGACCGTGATGACGACGGCGGCGACCTTGCTCCTCGACGGACGCACCGTCGACGACGTCGCCGATGGCGTCGGCTTGAGCTCGCGACAGTTGCATCGCCGGTCGCTCGTCGCCTTCGGCTACGGCCCCAAGCTGCTGGGCCAGATCCTCCGGTTCGGCCGGGCGCTCGGCCTGGCCCGGGCAGGTCTGCCGTTCGCCCACGTGGCCGCCGAGGCCGGCTACTCCGATCAGGCACACCTTTCGCGCGACGTGAAGCGCCTGGCGGGCGTCACGCTCGGCGAACTCCTGGCCTGAGACCCGTTCTGTCCGTCGCGATCGTCCGTTGTGAGGCGATCCCGAAGGACAGAAGGGGGTCAGCCGACCCGCCAGCCACCCCGGTGGATGATCTCCTCGGGACGTCGGCGGCGCCTCGCGACGGACTGACCGGGACCACCTGGTCCGGTTTCGTCCTCGCCGGCTGACGAACCGGTGTCCGCCGGCCAGCCGAGGGCGATCGCGCCGAGCACCTGCATGAAACCCGGGATGCCGAGCGCCCGCCGGAGCTGGCGCTCGCCCTTGAACACGCCGAAGAACAACGCACCGAGCCCGACCGACTCGGCAGCCAGCAGCAACGTCATCACCGACATCGAGGCGTCCACCGTCCAGTAGGGCGCCGGCCAGGCGTCCATGCCGCTGCCGAGCCCCGTGGCCTGCTTGTCTGGCTCGGAGTAGCGCTCCGTGTAGGCCCGTGGATCGGCGAGCGGGATGGCAATCACCGGAGCGTCGAGCAGTCGCTTCCAGCGGAATGCGCCACGCCGCATCGGCGGCAGTGTGATGTCCCAGAAGCGCGTCGTCTCCGCACCCTCGAGGACGATCAGATGCCACCCCTGCGTCTTGCCGGCACTCGGCGCACGCGACGCGAGTTCGACGATCGAGTTCACCAACTCTGGGGGCACAGGTCGTCCGTCGAAGGCCCGGGTCATGCGCCGACCGCGGACGACGTCGGCGAACTCGGGCACGGTTGCCCCGCTCCCTACGTTCGCGTCCTTACGTACGCGCGCCGAGCTTGACGAGATCTTCGGCCATCGTCCAGCCGTAGACGATCAGCGAGCCGCCAGCGGCGACCGGGACGTTCTGGAACAACTCTCGGCGGCCGGCGGCAACGGCCTCCGGCTTCAGCACGTCGTGATCGATGAAGCCGTCCTGGCCATCGGCCTTCACCGTGAAGGTCTTCTCGTCGTACTTGCTCTCGACGTCGAACCGCTTGGCCAGCCGCCGACCCCAGGCCCGCTCCTCGCCGACCGCCCGTACGCCGGGCGACGGCGTGACGTCATCGAGCTCCTTGAACGCATCGACGGCGCCAGGCGAGACGAACCGTGCGCCAACGACGACGTCCTCGTCGGGGAAGGCCATCAGCGCGCGGTGATAGGACTCGCCCATCAGCCCACGCAGCACCTGCTCTCGACGAGACGTGCGCTTGACGCTCATCAGCCCGATCAGCACGCACGGCGTGCCGCCGATGCGCTCGAGCGTCGAGAACGTGAAGCCGTGCAGCTTCCCGTCGATTCGAGCAACCGTGGCGAGGACCCAGTCCTCCTTGGCCTTCGACAGCTCTCCGATGCCGAACGCGCCACCCATCGACGCCAGTTCGTCGAGGTCGGCGTCGGTCAGCGCCGCCGAATCGTTCGTGTGGACCTGGACAGCCATACCGTTGATTCTAGTGGGCGGCGGCGCGGCCGTCGCCGTGAGCGCCCCCCGTGACGCTTGGGCCGGTGACGCAGTGAGCGTGAATGGTCAGGCCGGGGTTCGTGCAGCCAGGAACAGGCCGGCACGCCGAGCGAGCGGAGTCTGCGGAGCGAGCGAGGCCATCATCACAGACTCACGGCGTCGTGTCCGAAGGCGACGCGCAGCTCACCGACGGCGCGATCGACGTCGACGCGGAAGTCGTCCGACAGGCGCAGGACCTGCGTGCCGAGGTCGAGCGTGACGACCGAGTCGCCGGGGTGGTCGCGCAGGATCCGCTTCAGGCGGGCGATGCGCAGCTCGTCGAGCGAGGTCGAAGGGATGCGCAGCTTGAGCAACGGCGCAGCGTCCGAATCGAGCACTTGGAGCACGTCGACGGTCTGGCAGATCACCGACAGGCGCGACTCGTCGCGATGGTCGAGGCGGCCCTTGACGGCGACGACGACGTCGTCGGCGACCTTGTAACCCTGCTCCTGCAGCGTGCGCGGGAACAACGTCACCTCGACGCTGGCCTCGAGATCCTCGAGCACGAAGACGGCCATCTGGTCGCCCTTGCGGGTGAACTTCCGCGACAGCGCGGTGACGAGGCCGCCAATGTGCACGGCCGCGCCGTCGGACATCTCGGCGAGGTCGGCGACGGAGTTCTCGACCTTGCGTCGCAGTGCCGCCTCGACCCCGAACAGCGGATGGTCGGACACGTACAGCCCGAGCATCTCCTTCTCGTTGCGCAGCTTGTCGACCTTGTCGAACTCGACGTCGGGGACCGGCATGCGCTCGTCGAACCCCGACGGCTGGGATCCGCCGTCGTCACCGCTCCAGTCACCGAACAGGCTCATCACGCCCTGGTCCCGTTCGCGACGGCGGGTCAGCGTCGTGTCGATGATGTGCTCGAAGACCCCG
This sequence comes from uncultured Acidimicrobiia bacterium, assembly GCA_963774125.1. GTDB lineage: Bacteria > Actinomycetota > Acidimicrobiia > Acidimicrobiales > Ilumatobacteraceae > JALZMG01. The sequence goes on along the minus strand of CAVZDR010000003.1, from coordinate 136,185 downwards.
AGCAACCCCTTGCGGGGGTGGCCGAGGTTGTCGAACGCTCCGGCTTTGATCAGCGACTCGATGGCTCGCTTGTTGAGCACGGGCTCAGGAACGCGTTCGGCGAAGTCGTGGAAGCTGACGAACGGTCCGTTGGCGTCGCGCTCGGTGAGCAACAGGGCGACGAGCCCACCGCCGACGTTGCGGACCGCCGAGAGCCCGAACGTGATCGCGCCGGGGCTGTTGAGCGGCAGCGTCACCCCGTCGGGCACGTCGTCGGGGCCGAGTGCGGCGAAGTCGGTGACCGAGCGGTTGATGTCCGGCGGGAGCACACGGATGCCCATCGCCCGGCACTCGTTGATGTAGACGGCCGCTCGATCGAGGTTGCTCTTGACGCTCGTCAAGAGGCAGGCCAGGTACTCGACCGGGTAGTGCGCCTTCAGGTACGCCGTCTCGTAGGCGACTCGCCCGTAGCCGAAGGCGTGGCTCTTGTTGAAGGCGTAGTCGGCGAACGGCTCGATGATGTCGAACAAGCGGGTGCCGAGCTCGGCGCCGTAGCCGGTGCGGTCGCAGTTCTCGACGAACTTGGCGCGCTCGGCGGCGATCAGCTCGCGGTTCTTCTTGCCGCACGCTTTGCGCAGGTTGTCCGCGTCGGCGAGCGAGTAGCCGGCGACCTTCTGGGCCACCCGCATGATCGACTCCTGGTAGATCATCAGTCCGTACGTGTCGGCGAGGATCTCCTCCAGGTCGGGGTGGAGGTAGCTGATCGGCTGGCGGCCGTTCTTCCGATCGGCGTAGTCGTTGTGCATGTTGGCCGCCATCGGCCCCGGCCGGTACAGGGCGACGAGCGCCGCCACGTCGGCGAAGCTGCTCGGCTTGAGCGCCCGCATCAGCGCCCGCAGTGGCGCGCCTTCGAGCTGGAACACGCCGATGCCGGAACCACGCTGGAGCAGCTCGAGCGTCGGCGCGTCGTCGAGTGGGATCGCGTCGAGGTCGAAGCCAGGGTCTCGTCCGGCCCGCACCATCTCGAGCGTGTCGGTGATGACGTCGAGGTTGCGCAGCCCGAGGAAGTCCATCTTCAGCAGGCCGAGCGACTCGACGCCGTGCATCTCGTACTGCGTGACAACCGGAGCGTCGGCAGGATCCTGGCCGCTCTCCGGCTTGCGTTGCACCGGCAGGTACTCGGTCAGCGGTTCCTTCGTGATGACGACGGCCGCAGCGTGGATGCCGTCAGAACGCTTCAGGCCCTCCAGACCGCGGGCGACGTCGACGATCTTCTTGACGTCTGGATCGGCGTCGTACATCGCTCGTAGCTCGGCGGCCGCCTTGTAGCCGTCGGCATGCTTCGGGTCCTGCTCGAAGCAGAACTTGAGTGGCGTGTCGCGGCCCATCACGAGCGGCGGCATGGCCTTGGCGATGCGGTCGCCGGCGCCGTAGGGGAAGCCGAGGACACGCGCCGCGTCACGCACCGCGTTGCGGGCCTTGATCGTGCCGAACGTGATGATCTGGGCGACGTGGTCGCGGCCGTAGCGCTCGGCGGCGTAGCGGATCATCTCGTCCCGGTAGCGCGAGTCGAAGTCCATGTCGATGTCTGGCATGGAGATCCGGCTCGGGTTGAGGAAGCGCTCGAACAGCAAGTCGTAGTGGATGGGATCGAGGTCCGTGATGCGCAGGCAGTACGCGACGGCACACCCGGCGGCGGACCCGCGCCCGGGGCCGACGCGGATGCCCCGTGACCGGGCGTGCCGGATGAGGTCCCAGACGATGAGGAAGTAGGAGCTGAACCCCATCGTGGAGATGACGTCGAGCTCGAACTGGATGCGCTGCTTGACGCTCTCGGCAAGGTGGTCGCCCCAGCGTTCGCGCGCTCCCTGCCACGTCAGGTCGGCGAGGTACTGGGAGTCGTCGGTGAACTCCGGCGGGAGCGGGAAGTTCGGAAGCTGCGGCGCCCCGAACTCGATGTCGACGGCAGCCCGCTCCGCGATCCACAGCGTGTTGTCGCAGGCCTCCGGGAGGTCACGGAAGAGCAGCCGCATCTCCTCGGACGACTTCAAGTAGTGCTCGGCGCCCTCGAACTTGAAGCGCTTCGGGTCGGAGAGCGCAGCACCGGTCTGGACGCACAGCAGGGCGTCGTGGGATTCGTGGTCCTCCCGGTGGGTGTAGTGCGAGTCGTTGGTGGCAAGGACTGGCGCGCCGAGCTCGCGGGCCAGCGCGATCAACTTCGGGTTCGTCTCACGCTGGGCCGGAAGGCCGTGATCTTGCAGCTCGACGAACAGGTTGTCGCGCCCGAAGATGTCCTGCAGGCGGCCGGCCTGCTGGCGGGCCTTCGCCTCGTCGCCCCGGAGCAGCGACTGCAGGACGTGCCCGCCGAGACAGCCGGTCGTGGCGATGAGGCCCTCGTGGTGCTCTGCCAGCAGCTCCCAGTCGAGCCGCGGCTTGTAGTAGTACCCCTCGAGGAACGCTCGGCTCGACAGTTGGATGAGGTTGCGGTAGCCGACGTCGCTCTCGGCCAGAAGGGTCAAGTGGTAATAGAGCTTCTGGCCGCCCTCGGTGTCGCCGCCTGAGTCGTCGATGCGGCCACGGCGGGTCGGACGCTCGGTGCGATGGTCGTGGGCCATGTAGGCCTCGGTGCCGATGATCGGCTTGATGCCCTGGCGACGGCACTCCTTGTAGAACTCGAGCGTCCCGTACATGTTGCCGTGATCCGTGATGCCCATGGCCGGCTGCCCGTCGGCCACGGCCTTCGCCACCAGCTCGTCCAGGCGGGCCGCTCCGTCGAGCATCGAGAACTCGGTGTGCACATGGAGGTGGGAGAATGACGCCGCTGTGATTTGCGCAAACATAGCCCGCTCGATCGCCGCGACGCCACGGTCAACCAGCGCGATGAGCACCGCGATGAGCGATGTGCGCCGTATCGCCACTCATCGCTCATCGCACGGCCGTTCGGGGGCCCAGCTGGCCGGCGCGGAGGGCTCAGTGCGGGGTCAGAGGTACGTGCCGGGGCGGTCCTGTCCGGGCTGTCCGGGCTGCCGGCCCCCGGGCCCGCCGGGGATCATGCCGGGGCCGACGGCGCCTGGCGGCAGCTGGCGCATCTGCTCGAGCTGCTGGCGAGCGGCCAGCTGCTGGGCGAACAGCGTCGCCTGGATCCCGTGGAACAGCCCCTCCAGCCAGCCGACGAGCTGCGCCTTGGCGATGCGGATCTCGGGTTCGGTCGGGATCTCGCCGTCCTTGAACGGGAGGGCCAGCATCTTCAGCTCCTGCTGCAGGTCAGGCGACAGGGCGTCGGACAGCTCGGCGATCGAGCGCTCGTAGATCTCCGCCAGCCGCTCTCTGCTCGGCTCGTCGAGCGGCGCCGCCCGAACCTCCTCGAGCAGCGACTTCACCATCGAACCGATCCGCATCACCTTGGCCGGCGACGTGATGGCCTCGGTCTCGGTGGCCTCCTCCGACCCGGACTCCGGGCCCTGCAGCAGGACGATCTCGTCGGGCTGTTCGGAAGGCGGCTGAGGGGAAGGCGTTCCGACATCGGTCATGGTGTTCCTTTCAAGGGCGTCATGCGTTCCCCGCGAGCAGCGGAACGAAGACCTCTGCCGGTGTGAGCGACCCGTGCCGGCAGACGAGGGGGTACGGACCGGAGTCCGTCGGGTCATGGAAGGTGATGGGGGCAAACGGCACGAGGGCGACATCACCGAGGCGTGACGCCAGCGGCGCGGCGAACGTCGGGCCGAACCAGTGCTCGTCGATCGTCTGCTCGCGGCTGACCACCCAGGCGACGTCCTCGTAGCGCTCGGTGGCCGCCTTGATCAGGTCGTCGGCGGCCCCGGGCGTGGCGTGCCACCAGCGGAACCGTCCCTCCCCCGACTGCACGGCGACCATCGCCAGCAGGTCCGGATCGGGGACCACGATGCGGTCGCCGACCTGCACCTGTCCGTGGTCGGCCGTCACGAGCAGCACCGCATCGGACGGCAGGACCTCGAGCACGGAGGCGACCACACGGTCGGCGAAGCGCAGCTCGGCGTCGTAGAAGTCGCCGAAGCCCCGCTCGTGGGCCGTCTTGTCGACGCCGCCGTAGTAGGCGTAGACGAACCGCTCGCCGGCGGCCAGTGCGTGGCGGACCTCGACGGCGATCGCCGATGCGGCGCGCCACCCGACGGGCTTGGAGCCACGCAGGTGCGCTTCGGTGAACGCCGATCCCTGCAGCTCGGTGGGCGACACCACGGGAACGGCGTGCCCGAGGAAGGCGGCGAACGGCTGCACCTCGCTCGGCGGCAGCGCCCGGCGGCGATCGACCCCGGTGACGGTCCAACGCAGCACGTTGAGCACGTCGCCACCGAGCATGATCCGGTAACCGAGCAGCCCGTGCTCGGAGGGGGCCAGGCCGGTGGCGATGGAGCTGAGCGCCGTCGCGGTGGTCGTTGGTGCGACCGTCGTGATCGCACTCCCTGCCAGCGAGGACAGCACGGGCATGAGCGCGGCGTGCTCCTGCAGTTGCTCCCATCCCAGGCCGTCGAGCACGAGGAGCACCACTTGCTCGGCCTCGGACACGCCGGGCGGGAACCAGCTCGGAATGGACTCGGACCACCGTGCCGGGCCGAGGAGCGCCGGCACGATGCCGCGCACGTTGGCCCCGGTGTAATCCGGGATCAGCGGTGCTGGAACCACGGCGCGTCCGTCACAGGTGCGCGAGTCCACCACCTTGTCGGCGTCCACTCAAGCCGGATGGCCGCAACCGACGGCCCCAGCGCCCCGTACCATGTCACCTGTGCGCGTGTCGACCCGCGGTGACTACGCCTGCCGGGCGTTGCTGTCGTTGGCGCTGCACGCCGACACGGATGGGCCGACGTCCGTCCGCGACATCGCCGAGCGCACCGGCCTCCCCCAGCCGTATCTGGAGCAGATCCTCCTCGCCCTCAAGGGTGCCGGGCTGGTCCGCTCGAAGCGTGGCGTCGGCGGTGGCTACGTGCTGGCCCGCTCGCCCGAGGAGATGCGGCTGTCGGAGATCGTCTCGGCGGTCGACGGACCGATCGTGCTGGGCGACTTCGGAGAGCCGCACCAGGACGGCGCCTGCGACCACGAGGGCCAGTGCGTGCTGATCGCCGTGTGGAACGAGGCCGGCGAAGTGATGCGCCATCACCTCGACAGCTACACGCTCGCCGACGTGGCCAGGATGGCCAAGGGCGAGTCCGCGTGGCCCGCCACCGCAAGCGTCTGAGCGCCTATCGCGCTGCGACGAGGAACTCGGCGAGGTCGGTCGGCAGTGGGCTGGAGAACGTGAGCCGCTCCCCCGTCACGGGGTGGTCGAACGACAGCTCGGCGGCGTGGAGGAAGGGCCGGGTCAACCCGAGCGTGGTGCGCCGGTCGCCGTACGTCGGGTCACCGACCAGCGGGTGACCGACGGCGGCGAGGTGGACGCGGATCTGGTGCGTCCGCCCGGTCGCCAACCGGCACGTCAGTCGCGCCAGCGTCGCCGGGGCGTCGTAGCGCTCGACCACCTCGTACTCGGTTCGGGCAGGCTTGCCGTCCACGACGACCGCCATCTTCAGCGGGTCCGCGGGGTCGCGGCCGATGGGCGCGTCGACGATGCCGTGCGGTGCCTCGGGATGGCCCCACACGACGGCGTCGTAGCGCCGCCCCGCCGTGCGATCGGCGAACTGCCTCGTCAACGACTCAACAGCGTCGGCGGTGCGGGCGACGACGAGCAACCCAGAGCTGCCGGCATCGAGCCGGTGCACGATGCCTGGCCGCGACGCTTCGCCGATGCCCGCCAGGTCGGGGAACCGATGCAGCAGCCCGTTGACGAGCGTTCCCGACGCGTGGCCCGGGCCTGGATGGACGACCAGGCCAGGCGGCTTGTCCACGACGATGAACGCGGGGTCGACGTGGACGACGGGCACATCGACGTCGGGCTCGGGACCGGGAGGGCCGACCGTGGGGATCGTCGCCGGGTCGACCTCGACCAACGCACCTTCGGCCAGTCGTGACTTGCCTGACCGGGTCACGGTGCCGTCGACGCGGACCCCGCCGGCGTCGATCACGGCGACTGCCGCCGACCGGCTGACGTCGGCCAGCAGCGCGACAACGCGATCGACCCGCTCGCCAGCCAGCGCCGCCGGCACGCGTTCGCTGATCACCGGTCGTTCGTGTCGACCGGCTCGCCGTTGCCAGCGCCGACCGGCGTCGGCGCAGGTTCCTCCTGCGGCGGGCGCAGGCTGGAGAGCAACAGCAGCGCCCCGCCGACCGTGATGGCGATGTCGGCGACGTTGAAGATCGGCCACCACTGCAGGTCGATGAAGTCGACGACCCCGCCGCGCAGCCACCCTGGCTCCCGGAACAGCCGGTCGAGCAGGTTGCCGATGGCCCCGCCGATGATCAGACCCACCGCCCACGGGTAGATCCGGCTGCCGGACCGGCCGATCGAGATCAGCAGACCGACGACGACGAGCAGTGCGACCACCCCGATGAAGGGGCCGAAACCGGCACCCTGCGAGAACGCCATCCCTCGGTTGAACGCCAGGTTGAAGCGCAGTGAACCGATCACGTCGATCGTCTCACCGTCACCGAGCGCGTTGAGCGCCCACTGCTTCGTCAGCTGGTCGATGATCACCACCACGGCGGCGATCAGCAGTGGCCCGCGGACGGGAGCGGCCGCTCGATCGACACCTCGGGGGCTGCGCCCCCGAACCCCATCGCCGTCTCGCTCGCTGCGCTCGCAGAGCCGGCATGAGCTCGCTGCGCTCGCTCATCGCCTCCCGATCCCTCCGACCTTCTCTTCGACGAGCACCGTCGCCCACGGGATCGCCTCGAGCCGCTCGCGCGGGATCGGTCGACCCGACACGACCGAGTACCCGTAGGTCCCCTCGGCCATCCGGCGCATCGCGGCATCGATGTCGGCGATTGTCTGGCGAGCCTGCGCAGACAGGGCGAGGTCGCGCTCCCGCTCGACGACCATCGTGTCGCCCTCGCCGCTCTCGTCGTCGAACTGGACGTCGCCCATCTCGCCCTCCTCGATGAGCGAGTTGGCCTCGTCCTCCAGGCGGTTGGCCTGCCCGAGCAGCGCCTTGCGCTCGGCGATGAGCAGGTCCTGCTGGCTCTTGAGGAACTTCACGTCGAAGTCCTTCGTGTAGGCGATGCCGTCCTTGGTCCGACCGCGCGGCGCCGGGATGCCGTGGCCGTCGACCGGCGACGCCTGCGGTGTCGTGCTCGCCGCCGTCTTCTTGGCGGTCGTCGTCACGGTCGCCTTCGCCGCAGGCGCGGCCGCCTTGCGGGCCGGTGCCTTCTTTGCCGGAGCCGGAGCGGATTTCGATGCGGCCCGCTTCGTCGCTGTGCGCTTCGCAGGGGCCTGCTTGGCGGTCTGCTTCGTCGCCGACTTCTTCGTCGCGGCCATCCCGTCAGGACCTCCCGGTGGATATCGAACGGCGGACTCTACCGGCGGGGGCGCGGTTCTTCAGCCCGAGTGACGGTGACGACAGGGTTGTCGGTCCCGCTGTCGTCCGTGTCGACCGCCACGGCGAGCGTCTCCTCGGCGATCAGGTCGGTGTGCTCTCGCACGGCGTCGACCCAGACGGCGTTCGCCACGACACGCAGCGTGATCCGGTCCGTCACCGCGAGGTCGGCGTCGCGCCGGGCCTGCTGGACGAGACGGATCACGTCGCGGGCCCTTCCCTCTTGCTCGAGCTCGGGGGTCAGGTCGACGTCGAGCACGATCACGCCAGTTCCTCCGGCGACGGTCGTGCTGGCCCGGTCCTCGTCGGCGACCCACGTCAGCGTGAACTCCCCTGGGTGGAGGCGTTGCCCGCCAGCGACCACCTCGTCGCCGTCGAGTTGCCAGTCGCCGGCCTTGACCGCGCGGATGACCTCCTGGGTGTGGCGCCCGAGGCGTGGCCCGATCGTCGCAGGGACGACCTCCAGGCGCTGCCCGGCCACGGCTGACAGATCGCCCGTGAGCACGACGTCGCGCACGTTGACCTCGTCGCCGATGATCTCGGCGTAGGGCCGGAGCGCGTCGGCGTGCGGGGTGGCGACCGTCAGCGTGGCCAGTGGTTGGCGCACCCGGCGCCCGTGTTCCTTGCGCACCGACAGGGTCGCCGAGCACACGTCGCGCACCTGGTCCATCGTGGCCAGCAGCTCGTCATCGGCGAGCAGCTCGTCCGAGTGCGGCCAATCCGTGAGGTGGACGCTGACCCGCTCCGGATCGCCCTGGTGCAGGCCGGTGTAGAGCTCCTCGGCGACGAACGGCAGCAGCGGGGCGGAGACCCGGCTGACGACCTCGAGCACGGTGTGCAGCGTGTCGATGGCGTCCGGATCACCATCCCAGAACCTGCTCCGGCTGCGGCGGATGTACCAGTTCGTGAGCACCTCGACGAAGGCGCGGACGCTGGCGCACGCCCCGAACAGGTCGTAGGCGTCCATCGCCTTCGTCATGTCCTCGACGAGCCGGTGCGATTTGGCGAGCACGTAGCGGTCGAGTACGTGCTCAGACGCCTCAGCGGGCGGGCGGGACTTGCCGCGGTGCCCGGCCACGTTGGCGTACAGCGAGAGGAAGGACCAGGCGTTCCAGAGAGGCAGCAGCACCTGCCGGGCGGTGTCGCGCAGCCCGGTGGCCGTGACGGAGAAGTCGTTGCCACGCAGGATCGGCGACGACAGGAGGTACCAGCGCATCGCGTCGGCCCCATTGGTGTCGAACACCTCCATCGGGTCCGGGTAGTTGCGCAGGCTCTTGGACATCTTGAGCCCGTCCTCGCCGAGGACGATCCCGTGCGTCACGCACGTCCGGAACGCCGGACGGTCGAACAGGGCGGTGGCCAGGACGTGCAGCGTGTAGAACCAACCCCTCGTCTGGCCGGTGTACTCGACGATGAAATCACCCGGGTAGTGGTCCTCGAACCACTCCCGATGCTCGAACGGGTAGTGGACCTGGGCGAACGGCATCGACCCGGACTCGAACCAGCAGTCGAGCACCTCCGGGACGCGCCGCATCGTCGAACGACCCGTCGGGTCATCGGGGTTCGGCCGCACGAGCTCGTCGACCATCGGGCGATGGAGATCGGTCACGGCGACGCCGAAGTCGGCCTCGAGCTCGGCGATCGAGCCGTACACGTCGACCCGCGGGTGCTCTGGGTCGTCGCTGCGCCAGACCGGGATCGGCGATCCCCAGAACCGGTTGCGGCTGATCGACCAGTCCCTGGCGTTCTCCAGCCACTTGCCGAAGCTGCCGTGCTTCACGTGGTCGGGCACCCACGTGATCTCCTCGTTCAGCTCGACCATGCGGTCGCGGAACTTCGTGACCTCGACGAACCACGACGAGATGGCGCGGTAGACGAGCGGCTGCGAGCACCGCCAGCAGTGCGGGTACGGGTGGTCGTAGGTCTCGTGGCGTAGGACAACGCCACGCTCCTTGAGCTCACGGATGACGTGAGGGTTGGCGTCGAACACGTGCACCCCCGCCCACGGGGTGACGGCGGCGGTGTACTGCCCGTGCTCGTCCATCGGCACGATCGTCGGGATGCCGACAGCGTTCGCCGCGATCTGGTCGTCCTCGCCGAACCCGGGCGCGAGGTGGACGATGCCCGTGCCCTCCTCCGTCGACACGAACTCGGCCCCGAGGACCTGGAAGGCCTCGCCCGTGCCGTGCGCCGCCGGGTCGGCGAAGAAGTCGAAGAGGGGCCGGTAGCGCCGGCCGACGAGGTCGGCGCCACGCAGCCGGGCGACGCGACGGGCCGCGCCGAGCTCGGCCTCGTACGCCTCGAGGCGCGATTCCGCCAGCACGTAGCGCCGGCCGTCGCGTTCGACGACGACGTAGTCGACCTCTGGCGCCACCGCGAGCGCCAGGTTGGCCGGCAGCGTCCAAGGCGTCGTCGTCCAGGCCAGCAGCCGATCGCCGCCGCCCTGCCCGCCGGCGTCGTCGAGCAGTTCGAACTCGACGGTGAGGGCCGGGTCCTGGCGATCCTGGTAGACGTCGTCCATGCGCGTCTCGGTGTTGCTGAGCGGCGTCTCGCACCGCCAGCAGTACGCCAGCACGCGGAACCCCTCGTAGATCAAACCCCGGTCCCACAGCGACTTGAAGGCCCACATGACGCTCTCCATGTAGTCGAGGTCGAGGGTCTTGTAGTCGTGGCCGAAGTCGACCCAGCGGGCCTGACGCTCGACGTAGCGCTGCCATTCGTCCGTGTAGCGCAGCACGCTGGTCCGGCAAACGTCGTTGAAGTTCCCGATGCCGAACGCGGTGATCGCCGGATGGCCGGCGATGCCCAGCTCCTTCTCCGCCTCGACCTCAGCTGGAAGGCCGTGGCAGTCCCATCCGAACCGGCGGAAGACGACCTGCCCGCGCATCGTGCGATAGCGAGGGACGGCGTCCTTGACGAAGCCGGTCAGCAGGTGCCCGTAATGCGGCAGTCCGTTGGCGAACGGCGGGCCGTCATAGAACACGAACTCATCGGCGCCCTGTGCCTCCCGGCGGGCGATCGACTCGAAGAACGTCTGCTCCTTGGCCCATCGCTCGAGGATCCGCTCCTCGAGGCGCGGGAAGTCGGGCTGCGACGGAACCTGCGGGTACGGCTGCTCGGCGCCGCTCACCTCCGACATGGGCGCCATTCAAGCGCCCCCGGACGGCTACGTACGCTCGGATTCCCAGGGCCGGACCACGTCGACCTTGCCGGTGTCGGCCTGGGACTCAGCGGGCGGCAGTTCGACGTCGTCGTTGACGCCCTCGGCGACGCGGGTGATCTCGCTGATCTCCGACTGCTCCCGGTCGCCGTCGACGTCCGGCAGCGCGGTCTCGTCTTCGTCGGCAGGCTCCGCGGCGGCCGACAGCAAGGGTCGGCGCATGTCGGCCAGACCGCCGGGAATGCGCTCAACCAGCGCGGTGAGATCCGAAACCGCTTCGGTGATCCGTTCCCGCTGGGCGACGATGTACTGCTCGAGGTGGTCGACGTCGGACTCCAGGAAGTCCCGCCTGGCCAGCAGCGCCTGCACCTCGCCCTCCACGCGCACGCGTTCGGACTCGCCCTCCCGGCGAGCCTCCACCTTTCCCTCCTCGACGAGCTGGGCAGCCTCGTCCCGGGCACCGTCGAGGCGTGAAGTGGCCTCGTCACGAGCAGCCAAGAGGAGGCGATCTGCCTCCGCTTGCGCATCGGCGACGGCCTGATCGGCCGTGCGCTGGGCGAGGAGCAGGGTGCGGCTGATCGTCTCTGCCTCGTCGACGTGGCCGCGCGCCTCCTCGGGGGCAGGTGCGGCCGTGGACTCCGCGCCCTGGCCTTGCGTCAGTTCCTGCAGCCGCGCGACGGCTGCTCGCGCCCGCGCCTCCATCGCCGTCGCGTCGTTCTGCGCCGACTCGAGCGTGGACGCCACCTCTTCGAGGAATGCGTCGACCTCGCCCTGGTCATAGCCCTTGCGGGCCGGCTTGAAGGTGATGTCGCGGATGCGTTGTGGGCTCAGTGCCATGGGCCTCAACTCTCGTAGTCGTCGAATCGGTGCACGCGCTGCGGTGCCGGCTTGAGGAGGTACACCCCAGTGGCCACCTTCTCCATCGAGCCGTCCAGGGAGTAGCACACGCCGCTGGCGAAGTCGATCAGGCGGCGGGCGACGTCGCGCTCGGTCGCCTCGAGGTTGAGGATGACCGACTGGTTCTCCTTGAACTTGTCGGCCAGCTCCTGGGCCTGGTTGAAGCTGCGCGGTCGCACCGTGACCGGCTCGGTGTTCGATGGCTGTGCTGGAGGGCGCGACGCCGGCCGGGGCTGCGGACGAGAGACGGATCCCGAGTCGTCGGGCTGGCTGGTGCGACGGTTCGGCGACTCGAAGTCACGGGACGGGAAGCTCGGTCGAGCCGGCGGCACCGCGCGGATCGCCGTCTCCTCCGAGTCCGTGGGCCAGGTCTTGCCCGAACCGCTGCGGCCACCCTTGGCGTCCGCGTCACGGGAGGACCGACTCCGATTGCCCGACGCCTCACCTTCGGCTTGGTCGTCGTAATCGTCGTACGCGTCGTCGGGACCGAGACCCAGGTAGTCCATGGTCTTCTTCCAGAATGACATCCGCTTCCTCCTGCAGGATCAAGCTATCCCATCAGGTCGAACGCCGTCTGGGATGGCGGGCATCGCGCGTCGCTCGACGCTGGACCGAACAGGGCGGTCCCCAGGCGCACTTCCGTCGAGCCCTCCTCGACGGCGACCTCCAGGTCGTCGGTCATCCCCATCGAGCACGTCGCGAGGCCGAGCTCGTCGACCAGGCGGCGAACGAGGCGGAAGCCGGGCCTCGCCGCCTCCGGGCCGCCGACCGTCGGGCCGACCGTCATCAGCCCCTCGACCTGTAGGTCCGCAGCGCGCAGCCTGCTCGACGAGCGTCGGCACCTCGTCGAGTGGGCAACCTCCCTTGCCCGGATCATCCGTCGCCGCGACCTGGACCAACACCCTCGCCCCCGGCGCTCGGCGGGCCAACTCGGCGACGAGCGCCGAGCGGTCGATGCTCTCCCACACGGCCACGGCGCCTGCCAGCTGACGGACCTTGTTCGACTGCAACCGGCCGATGAAGTGGACATCCAGCCCGGCAGCACGGGCTGCTTGGAGCTTGCTGAGCAGCTCTTGGGCGTAGTTCTCACCGATGCTGGCAATCCCAGCGGCGGCAGCGGCCGTGACGGCGTCGACGCCGAAGCCCTTCGTCACCGCCAGCAGCGTGACGTCGGCGCCTCCCCCGGCCGCGGCGATGCGACGGCGAGCCGCCTCGACGTTACGGGCGACGAGGCCGGCGTCCGTCAGCGCAGGAACGACGGGACGTCGAAGTCGTCGTCGTCGTCGGCGTCGAGGGGGTCGGTCTCGTCCTCGGCGAACAGCTCGGAGATCGTGCTCGGCGAGCGGGTCCGGTCGACGCCCGGGGTGTCGAGCCGGTCGAAGCCGGCGGCGATGACCGTGACCTTGACCTCGTCACCCATCTCGTCGTCGATCACGGTGCCGAAGATGATGTTGGCGTCCTGGTGGGCGACACCGTGGATCACCTCGGCGGCGGCAGTCATCTCCATCAGACCCATGCTCGACGGGCCTGTGATGTTCAACAGGACGCCGCGAGCACCGTCGATCGCCGCCTCGAGCAGCGGGCTCGAGATCGCCGCCTTGGCCGCATTGACCGAGCGGTCGTCGCCGCTGGCTTGGCCGATACCCATCAACGCCGAGCCGGCCTGCGACAGCACCATCTTCACGTCGGCGAAGTCGGTGTTGATGAGGCCCGGCGTCGTGATCAGGTTGGTGATGCCGGAGACGCCCTGCAGGAGCACCTCGTCGGCCATCTTGAACGCGTTGAGCACGCTCGTCTTGTCGTTGGCGACCGTGAGCAGGCGGTCGTTGGGGATGACGATCAGCGTGTCGACCTTCTCCTTCAGCCGCTGCACGCCGGTGTCGGCCTGCACGGCCCGGCGGCGCCCTTCGAACGAGAACGGCCTGGTGACGACGCCGATGGTCAGCGCTCCGAGGTTGCGGCAGATCTCCGCCAGCACGGGCGCTCCACCAGTGCCGGTTCCGCCGCCTTCTCCGGCGGTGATGAACACCATGTCGGCGCCCTTCACCATCTCCTCGATCTCTTCGTGGTGGGTCTCGGCCGCCGAGCGACCGACCTCGGGATCGCTACCGGCACCCAGGCCCCTCGTGAGGTCGCGCCCGATGTCGAGCTTGAGGTCGGCGTCGCTCATCAGCAGCGCCTGCGCGTCGGTGTTCACGGCGATGAACTCGACACCCTTCAGGCCGGCGTCGATCATGCGGTTGACCGCGTTGACGCCTCCCCCGCCGATGCCGATGACCTTGATCACGGCGAGGTAGTTCTGGGGCGCGCCAGCCATCAGCGGGACCTCCCTGTGGTGGATCCGTTGCCGGAGCCAAGGTTGTGAGCGTGTGCGTTCATGTGATCTCGCGGACGGTCGTTCCCACATCCTCGCATGTCGGAGGCCCAGATTGACGCATTGTCATCGCGCACCGACAGCGAGCCGAACGGGTCATGGCGTGGTGGTGACTTCGTCCGTGGAGACGTCGACGGAAGTGACGGCGCCATCGCGACCGATGTCCAGCCACGTCTGGAGCCGCACGAGCTTCGCCACGAGGTCAGTGCCGGCACCGAAGCGCACCTCGACGCCGTCGGTGAGGAGCAGTCGCAAGTCGCTGGCGTCCGGCGCAACGAGCACCGACGCGGCGATCGCCCGCATCCCCGGCGTCAAGGAGTCGACCAGGCTCGCGGCAGAGCGGAAGCCGGCCGGCGCGAACTCCCCGGGATTCAACGCAGGGAGCTCGGCCGACGTGACCGGCAGGTAGTCGACCGGCTGCGCCGGCAGCACGTCCAGCACCCTTCCGTCGGGATCGATCACCCGGAACGAACCGTCCTCGGCCTGGTAGACGGCGACCGGCCGGCGCTCGCGGATCTCGATACGGGCTCGATCCGGGAAGTACGTCGTGACCCGCGCGTTCTCGACCCATGGGATCCGCTCCAGCGTGCGCTCCGCTTCGCCGGTGTCGGCGCGCAGGACGGGCGTGCCACGGAGGTCCTCGACCACTGCCTCCAACGCCGCCGGATCCGTGTAGACGGCGCCCTCGACCTCCACGTCGTCGATGGCGAACAGGCCAGAGCCGAGCACCGCGAGCGTGGCGACGACGATGGCGATGAGACCGACCACGATCAACGCCCACTTGAGGCGCTTCCGGGTGGCGGCCCGCTTGACGGCGATGCGGCGCTCGCGCAGCCGCGGCTCGATGCGCGTCGCCGTGGCGGCCGCCTCCATCGGCAGCACGTCGCCTTCGGTGCCGGACGTGTCGTCGATGAACACCCGCTGGCCACCGCCGGTGACCGTTGGTGCGGCGACCATCGGCTTGGCCTGGAGCAGGGGGTCCCCGGCGGCGAGGTAGACGGCGTCCGGGAGCTCGTCCTCGGCGGAGATGACAATCGTCGTCGAGGCCTGTCGATCGTCCGGCGATAACGGCGCTTCCTCTGCATCAGGTGGCGCGTCTCCAGGCTCCGCGTCCTCGGGCGACACCTCAAGCTCGACGGGAAGCTCCACCTCAGGTGACAGCTGGACGGTGGGGGTCTCACTCTCAACTTCAGGTTGAGCCTCAACCTGAGACGGGGTGCCGGAGATCAGCTCGTCGACCTCTGGACTGGCGAGGTCGATCTGCTCCAGCTTCGCCTTGTCGGTGACGTCGGCGGAGAAGGCCCGGAGCAGCTCGTCGAGGACCTCCGCCGACGGCGCCTCCGGGCCGGGCAGCGGTTCGGTGCGGCGTTCCGTCACGCCGTCTTCTGCTCCCCGTCGACGCGTGGTCCGCCGGACCCGTCGTCCTCGAACCCGATGAGGCGGACTTCGCTGCGCAGGGTGATGCCCCGCTCCTCGGCGACCCGCTGGCGGACCACCTCGATCACGGCGCGAACGTCCTCGGCCCTTCCCCCTTCGGCGGCCTGGATGAAGTTGGCGTGCTTCTCCGAGACCCACGCCGTGCCGATGCGCAAGCCGCGCAGCCCGAGCTCGTCGATCAGCAGACCGGCGCTCACCTCGCCGGGGACGGGGTTGATGAAAACGGACCCGGCGTTCTGCCCTCCGGGCTGGTGCTCGCGCCGCCAGCGGACGATCTCCGCGATCTCTGCCTCGGCGGCTGAGCGGTCGCCCGGACGAAGCGCGATGCGGGCGCGCACGACGACTTGCGTAGCGGTCACGTCCGAACCTCGGAAGCGCAGTCCGATCCGCTCGACGGGCCAGCCGACCAGCTCCGGCTCGGCCGTGCCGAGGTCGACCACGTCCACGTCGACAAGACATGACGCCATGTCCGAGCCGTGCCCGCCTGCATTCATCCGCACGGCCCCGCCGACCGACCCTGGGACGCCGACCGCCCACTCGAAGCCGGTCAGCCCCGCGGCGGCAGTGCGACGAGCCAGCGTCGGCAGTGCGACGGCACCGCCGGCGACGGCGATCAGCTCTCCCCCATCGCCATCCGGCAGGACGATCTCCGTGGCCAGGTCCGCCAGCGTCACGGCGATCCCCGGAAACCCGGCGTCCGCGATCAGCAGGTTGGAGCCTCGTCCAACGATGAGCAGGGGCAAGCCGACCGCCGCCACCGCACGACCCACAACGGCCAGCTCGTCGATGGTCCGTGGCCGGACCAACAGGGCCGCGGAACCTCCGACCCGATACGTCGTCAGCGGCCCGAGCGGCGCGTCGCGGACGGCGATCGGGCCGAGCAGCGCGCTCGCCGCGTCCACGGCCCGCGACCGGACGAGGCCCCGCGCCGTCATCGTGACCGCCACGTTGCGCGCCTGGCCATGATCTCCTCCGGCATCGTGGCGATGTCGCCGCAGCCCATGGAGATGCACACATCACCTGGCCCGACCTCGCCGGCCAGGAACGACACCACGTCCTCGCGCCGGGGCAACCAGAGCACCCTGGACAGGGGATGAGCGTCGAGCACGGCGTCGACGATCAGCTCACCGGTCACGCCGGGGATCGGCGTCGTTCCGGACGAGTACACGTCGGTGATCACGACGACATCGGCGCCGACAAAGGCGTCGGCGTAGCTCTGCCACAGGTCGACGATGCGATTGAAGCGGTTCGGTTGGAACGCCGCGATGACCCGCCGCCAGCCGTCGCCGCTGTCGCGGGCTGCGGCGATCACGGCGGCGATCTCCGCAGGCAGATGGGCGTAATCGTCGACGAAGGTGGCGCCGCCATCGACTCCCCGGATGTCGAAGCGGCGGGCCACACCACCGAATCGGGCGAGCGCGTCGACGCACGTCGTCGAACGACACGCCTACGGCCAGCGCCATGGCGATGGCGCCCGTGGCGTTGACCACGTTGTGGACGCCCCGCAACGGCAAGTCGACCTCTCCCAGCCTGCTGTAACCGCCGTCGGCATCGCGTTGCTCGACGGCGAAGTGGAACGAGCCCCCGCTCGAACGAGGCTCCACCGCGCGTACGTCGGCGTCGTCGGCGCGGCCATACGTCGTCGCGCCGTGGCGCACGGCCAATCGGCGGCAGATCGGGTCGTCAGCGCACAACACCTTGGGGCCGGCGACCTGTGCCAGGTACCGGTCGAAACTGTCGACGAGCGCTTCGAATGTGCCGTAGTGATCGAGGAAGTCGATCTCCACGTTGAGCACCAGCGTGCCCGCGAGCGGCAGCTCGACATGCGTGGCGTCGCTCTCGTCGGCCTCGACGACCAGCCACTCACTGCCTGACCACTGCCCACCGGTGCCGGCGTCGTGGACATCGCCGCCGACGATGAAGCTCGGGGCCAGTCCGGCCTCGGCGAGGATCAGCATGAGCATCGACGTCGTCGTCGTCTTGCCGTGCGTGCCGGCCACCCCGAGCGACCGAGCGCGTGCGCAGATCGCCGCCAGCATGCCGGCCCGCCGCAGGACAGGGACGCCGAGCCGTTGCGCCTCGCGCCACTCGACGTTCGACGCCGGGATCGCCGTCGAGACGGTCACCGCGTCACAGCCCGCGACGAGGGCCGGATCGTGACCGACGTGGACCTCCACGCCCGCCGCCCGCACCCGATCGAGCGATGTCTGTTCCCGCAGGTCGCTGCCGGAGACGTGGTGGCCCATCTCGGCGAGCACGATGGCGATGGCGCTCATCCCTGGTCCCCCGACGCCGATGACGTGGAGCCGCTGCCGCCCTGACAGGTCGATCGGGGGAACGGGAGGAGCTGATGGGAGGACCGCAGTCACTGACCCATCTCACCGATGCGAACGAGCGAGCGCCAGCGAGTGAGTGGCCATCGGCGGCCTGCGTGGCCGGGGAACGCAATAACCGTCACAACGTGCCCAGGCTACGAGCGAGTCGGTGGTCCCATCTGGTCACCCGGACGAGGCTCCGCGGTGGATCGCGTCGTTCGGAGCTGAATGGCCCGATTCGGCACGCCGGCGCCTCCAGGCGCTTCGGCGGCCGCATCATCAGCGTCCCGATTCGGCACGCCGGCGCCTCCAGGCGCTTCGGCGGCCGCATCGTGAACGGCACGGCGGGCGCTCCAGCGCCTTCGCCGGCCGCATTCAACGCGGCCGGCGGGCGACGTTCAGCAGCAGGCCGGCGGCCGCCATCGAGACGAACAACGACGACCCACCGGCGGAGAAGAACGGGAGCGTCAGACCGGTCACGGGCATCAGCCCGGTGACGCCACCCAGGTTGATCACCGCCTGGACGCCGAACCACGCCGTGATGCCGCCCGCCAGCAGCATGCCGAAGCGATCTGGCGCAGCGAGCGCGGCCTGGATCCCGAACCACACCAGCAGCATGAAGCCACCGACGACGGCGACGGTCCCGACGAAGCCGAGCTCGTCGGCGATCACGGCGAAGATGAAGTCGCTGTGGGCAAGCGGGAGGTAGCCGAGCTTTCCGTTGCCGGCACCGACGCCCGAACCGGTCAAGCCGCCGTCGGCGATCGAGAGGAAGCCCTGGTAGGTCTGGTACGAGAGCTTGTCCCGGTGCCCGGTGATGTCGAGGAATGCCGTGAACCGCTCGTAGCGGAAGGCGGTCGAGAAGACGAACCCGAGTGCGGCGATCCCGGCCAGCACGCCGTCGCCAGCATCGGCGACAGCGGCACGCCACCGACGAAGGCGACGGCGAGCACGATGGCACACATCACGACGGCCGACCCGAGATCTCCCTGCGCGAGGCAGGCGCCGGCCCCCACGACGGACAGAACTGCGATCGGGCGCAGACTGCGGCGCACGTCGGACATCTCGTCACGTCGGCGGACCAGCAAGTCGGCGGCGAAGACGACGACGGCGAGCTTGAGGAACTCCGAGGGCTGGACGCTGAAGTCGCCGAACGTGATCCACGCCCTCGCGTCGTTGAGCGTGACCCCGAGGCCGGGCACGAACGGCAACACCATCGCCGACCAGGCCGACGATGAGGCCGGGGATGGCCAACCTCCTGATCCAGGCCAGGCGCAACCGCGCGCCGACCAGGAGGCCGGCGAGGCCGATCACCGCCCACGTCAGCTGGCGGTTGAAGATGCTGTACGGGCTGTTGCCCTTCGCCGCCTCGACGCGTGGCCGAAGCCGACAGCACCATGACGAGTCCGAGCAGCACGAAGACGACGACGACGACGGCGATCACGTAGTACCCGACGGGCGCCGGCCCGCGGTGCGACTCCCACAACCCTGACGGGCGGGCGTCGGCGGGTCGCTGCTTCGGCGGCGGCCGGCGCGTCGGCACCTTGTCGGGGCCACCGTGCAGCCGCTCGAGGGCGTTGCGGCGGCGATCGCGCGGCCCGCGTTGCCGAGCAGGCTGCGGGCGGATCGTGGTGGTCACGCTGATGCTCCCCTCAGTCGTGCGTCCACGAGGCGGCGGAAGTCGTCGCCCCGTGCCGGGTAGCCGCCGTCGGGGTACCAGTCGAAGCTGGCGCATCCGGGCGAGAGCAGCACGACGTCGCCAGGGCGCGGCCAGCTCGCCGGCGCGCTCGACGGCCTCGGCCATCGACGTTGCCTCGGCGACGGTCGACCCGTCGAAGACCGCCTCGATGTCCTTGGCGTCGCGGCCGATGGCGACGACGGCGCGGATCGCGCGTCGCGCTCGCCGGCCATCGGTCGACAGGTCGAGTCCCTTGTTCAGCCCGCCGGCGATCAGCACGATGCTGTCGAAGCCCGGATCGCCGCCGACGCGGCGTGCGGCGTCGTCGCCTTCGAGTCGTTGTACCAACGGACGCCGTCGCCCTCGCCGACCAGCTCGATGCGGTGCGGCGGCCCGGTGAACGAGGCCAAGCCCGTGGCGACCGCGTCGGTCCCGACCAGCCCCGGTCTCGAGGACCAGCGCCGCGGCCGCCAGACCGTTCGTGAGGTCGTGGGGCAGGCTGCGCGGCCAGCGCGTCAGTCGGCGCCAACGCGCCCGGCGGACCGTGGAGCCACGTCGCCGGCGACGCGGTAGTCGGCGTCGTGCAGACCGAACGTGCCGTGCGCGGGCCGGTGCCGACGCGAGGTGCGGCCATCACGACCGGATCGGCGGCCGCGCCGATCGCCGTGTCGGTCGGCCCGTTGCTGGGCGAAGATCCTGGGCCTTGGCCGCCTCGTACGACGCCATCGAGTGTGCCAGTTGAGGTGGTCGGGCGCGAGGTTGAGCCACGCCGCCGCCTCGGCGCGGAACGCTCGGTCGTCCACGCCAGCCGGAAGCTCGTGCACTCGACGACGAACGCATCGACGTCGAGGTCGATCGCGTCGACGAGCGGCACGTCGGTGTTCCCCGCGGCCACCGTGCGCACGCCGCCGGCGCGCAGCATCTCGACGGCCACAGCGTCGTGGTGGTCTTCCCGTCGGTCCCGGTGACGGCGAGCATCGGCCGCGGCCCGCCGGACCGCTCCTGCTCCCAGCGGTAGGCCAGTTCGATCTCGCTGCGCAACGCGCACGCCGGCCGGCGCGGCGACCTCGAACACCGGCGTGGGTCTCGGGCACGCCCGGCGCCGGGCACACGAGATCGCACGACCGACCAGCGCTCGAGCTCGGCGGTATCGGGGGCGATCGGCCAGCTCGACGCCGAGCGTCCTCGGCCAGCTCCCGCCGGCGTTCCGTCGCGAGTGTCGTCGACGGCGACGACCTCGATACCGCGCCGGGTCAGCGCGCGCACGACGGCCGCGCCCGCGACCGCCAACCCGTACACCAGGTAGCGCTCGCTCATCGGCGACCGCTCGATCCGCGTGAAGTCGGCGATGAACAGCGCCGAGGGCGGCGGCGACGCAGATCGCCGAGATCAGCCAGAAGCGGATGATCACCGTCGTCTCCGGCCAGCCGACGAGCTCGAAGTGGTGGTGGATCGGCGACATGCGGAAGAGCCGCCTCTTGCGGCCCGACGCCTTGAACACGCCCATCTGCAGGGCCACCGAACCGGCCTCCATCACGTTGATCCCGCAGATCAGCAGGAGCAGCAGCTGGCGTGTTCAGCGTCAGCGCGCAGCAGCGCCAGCGCCGCGCCGATGCCCGAGCGCGCCGACGTCGCCCATGATGATGCGCGCCGGCGCGGCGTTGCACCACAGGAAGCCCATGCAGGCTCCGGCGAAGGCGGCGGCCAGCACCGCCATGTCGAGCGGGTTGACGACGGCGGCGTAGATGTCCGGGTTGCGGAACGTCCAGTAGGCGATGATCATGAACGCTCCGAAGCCCATCAGCGCCGATCCGCCGGCCAGCCCGTCGAGGCCGTCGGTGACGTTGACGGCGTTGGTCGTGGCCCAGATGATCAGGCCGGCGAAGATGACCCACACGACGGTCGGCAGCTCCCAGCCCGGGAGGTCGGCGCGGGTGAACGAGATCGTCTCGGCGATGCCCGTGCCGACGACGAGCCACCAGGCGATGCCGAAGCTGAGCAGCATCGTCATGTAGTTCTTCTGCTTCCAGAAGATGCCGCGGTTGTGGCGCTTGCGGACCTTGATGAAGTCGTCGAGGAACCCCATGAACGCCATCGACAGCGACGCCGACCCAGACGATCAGCGCCTGGTCGGAGAACGGCAGGCCGCGGCGGACGTGGGCGACGACCCAGCCGACGAACGCGGCGACGACGATGGCGATGCCGCCCATCGTCGGCGTGCCCTGCTTGTGCCATGTGGTGCTCGGGGCCGTGGTCCTCCTTGCCGAGGATCGGCTGGCCCTAGCCCGCGGGTTCCGGAAGCGCGTGATCAGCACCCGCGTGACGATCAGCGACGAGCACGCCGGCGACGACGCCGGCGATCATGACGGCGATCACGTGTCGGCCGCTCCAGCAGCCGGCGGACGACGGCGCGGTCGTCGAACGGCACGACCTGCTCGCCGATCGTCTGGGTCGTCTCGTGGCCCTTGCCGGCGACGACGACGACGTCGCCCGGGCTCGCGCAGCTCGAGAGCCGGCGGCGATGGCCGCCGCTCGATCTGGCTCGACCTCGACGCTTCGTGCGGTCCGCGGCGCCGATGCCGGCGACGACGTCGTCGATGATCGCGCTCGGGTCGCTCCGATCGCGGGTTGTCCGACGTGACGACCACGCGGTCGGCCAGCTCGGCGGCCACCGCGCCCATCTGCGGCCGCTTGCCGTGATCCCGGTCGCCGCCGCACCCGAACACGACGAGCACCGCGCCGGTCGGCGACCTGGCGGGCGGCGGCGAGGACCTCTGCCAGCCCGTCGGGCGTGTGGGCGTAGTCGACGACCACGGTCGGCACGTCCGCGCGGTCGACCGACGACGCGCTCGAACCGGCCCGGCACGGCGTCGCACGTCGGCCAGGCCCGGCGGCGATCGCGTCGAGCTCGATGCCGAGCGTCGCAGCCGTGGTCGCCGCGGCGACGGAGTTCACCACGTTGAACCCGGCCGCCGAGGCCGACGTCGATGCGCCGGCCGCGCCACGTGAACGCGTGCGATCGGCGCCGTCACGATCGACGTCGGTCACGTCGCCGATCGAGTACGGCACCATCGTCGATCGGCGCGGCGTCGAACGAGCAGACGACCGTGCACATCGTCGACGTTGATCACGCCGAGTCGGCGAGCTCGCGGCGTGAACAGGCGCGCCTTGGCCCGGAAGTACTCCTCGGCGGAGCCGTGCAGGTCGAGGTGGTCGGGCCGAGGTTGGTGAACACCGCGGCGGCGAACCGCGTGCCGTCGACGCGGTGCAGCGCCAGGGCGTGCGACGAGACCTCCATCACGACGGCCGCGTCGCCGTCGTCGCTGGAAGCGCGCCAGCCGGGCCTGCAGCTCGGGCGCCTCGGGCGTCGTGTGCGGTCCCGACAGCGTGCCGATCGACCCGGTCGGTCGGCCGGCGGCGCGCGAGGATCGCGGCGAGGAGGTGGGCCGTGGTCGTCTTGCCGTTCGTGCCGGTGATGCCGACCATCGTCAGCGCCTCGCTGGGCTGGCCGTAGATCGCCGACGGCGATCGGGCCCATCGCCCGCCGGGTGTCGTCGACGACGAGCTGCGGCACGTCGAGCGGCAGCTCATGGTCGACGAGCAGGCAGGCTGCGCCCGCCGCGACCGCCGCCGGGGCGAACGCGTGACCGTCGTGGTCGCGCGCCGCGCACGCAGGCGAACAGCATCCCCGGCGCGACCAGGCGGGAGTCGTGCGTCATGCCGGACACCACCGCTCGACGCGTCACCGACGATGCGGCCACCCAGCCGGCCCGCGACGACATCGGCCAACGAGCCGAGATCGATCGAGGTAGCGCGCCCATCGTCGGGATCACTCCGGGCAGCCTGTCGAGCCGGCCGGTGGGCGGATGCCGAGCTCGTGGACCATCGTCGGCGCCAGTTCCCGGAACACCGGGGCCGAGACGGTGCCACCGAAGCGGTCCGTCGGCGTCGGAGCGGCAGGTCGTCGATCGAGATGAGGATCGTGACCTGCGGATCCTCGGCGGGCAGGAACCCGACGAAGCTCGCGTAGTAGTCCTTCGTGCCGTCCGCCTTGACGTAGCCGCCGCCGGGCTGGGCGATGAAGCCCGTGCCCGTCTTCCCGGCGATCGACAGCCCAGGCACCTGTGCCTGCTTGGCGGTGCCGCGGCAGACGACCTCCTTCATCATCGCCTGCATCTGCTCGGCGATCTCCGGCCGCACGACCTCGCGTGTCGCTGACGGTGGGAGCTCGGTCACGTCGCCCGTCGCCATCGACGATCCCCGAGACGAGCCGCGGCGCGATGTAGCGGCCGTCGTTGGCGATCGTGTTGACAGCGGCGGCCAGCTGGATCGGGCTGCTGGCGACGTTCTGCCCGTAGGCGACGGTGAACTTCTCGGTGCCCTCCCACTCCTGCCAGGGGTGGAGGATGCCGTTGGACTCGTCGGGGAAGTCGAGAGCCGTGCGCTCGCCGAAGCCGAACGCACGCAGGTAGTCGTACTGCTTCTCGAAGCCCATCGTCTCGGAGACCGTGATCGTGCCGATGTTCGACGACCTCGACGAGGATGTCCTCGACGCTCATCGTCTCCGTCGTCGTGCGGCGCAGCGTCGCTGAGGTAGTCCCCGCCCTGCGTGTACTGCTTGCGCCACGGCACGAGGAACGTGCTCTCGGGGGTCACGGTTCCCTCGTTGAGCGCGCCGGCGACCGTGATGACCTTCCCCACCGAACCAGGCTCGTACGCGTCGACGGCGGCGTAGTTGCCGGTCGTGACCTCGTACACGCCGTCGTCGTTGATGCGGACCGATGCCATCGCGAGGACATCGCCGGTCTTGGTGCTCCATCACGACGGCCTGTCCGCCGCGGGCGCCTGTTCGTGCGACGCGGTCGAGCAGCGCCTGCTCGACCGCAGTACTGCACGGATCGATCGATGGTCAAGATGATGTCGTTGCCGGGCACCGGTGCGCTCGTCACGTGCTCGCTACCGGCGATGGAGCGGCCGCCCGGGGCCACTTCGATCGAGCGACTCGCCGCGGCTCGCCGCGCAGGACGTGGTCGTACTGCATGCTCGAGACCGGCGGTGCCGATGCCGTCGATGTCGGTCCGCCCGATGACGCTGCGGCCCGTGGCGCCGCCGGGGAGCACCCGACGGTCCTCCCGATAGATCGTCACGCCGGCGAGTCGCAGCGCCGCCAGCTGCGCCGCCTTGCTCCTCGTCGACCTGGCGGGCGACGTACACGAAGCCGCGGTCCTGGGCGGCCATCGCTGCCTCGAGCTCGAGTTGGCGGCGGGCGCCGAGGCCGAGCGTCTGAGCGAACAGCTCGGCGGTCCCGGCCGGGTCCTCGACCTGGCGGGGGTTGACGGCGATCGTGCTGGCCGGAATGGACAGGGCCAGCTCGTCACCGTTGCGGTCGAAGATCGTGCCCCGCTGCGCCAGCAACGTGCGTTCGCGCGTCCACTGATCGGACGCCGCGCTGCGCAGCGTGTCGCGCTGCGACGGTCTGCAGCAAGGCGACCCGAACGAGGACCGCGGCAAGGATGAGGAGGAGCACGACCAGCGCGGTGATCAGGCGGCGTCGGGGCTGGCCTGCGGTGAACAGCGTGGCCCAGCGGATCCGATGTGGCCGGACGGTGCGACGCACGCGCCGGGCGGCGGTGATCGTGCGCGGGCGGCGCGGCTCGATCGAAGGGCGGGCGGGGGCGGCCCGCCGCCGCTTGGCGGGCACCCGCTTCGGCACCCGCTTCTCGGGCCCCCGATCGACGGGTACGCGCTTCGGCAGGCGCGCGCTTCGCGGGCACCCGCTTGGCGGGCATGCGCCGTGGCGTGCTCGGGGTGCTGCGAGCCGAGGTCGCTCGACTGAGCGGCGTGACGCCGGGCGCCGACGACGCAGGGCGTGAGGGGGACGAACGTCGGCGGGCCGTCGACACCTGCGCGGAACGGGTCGACGGCCCGCCGTGGCGTCGACCGGCCGGGGCAGCTCGGCGAGTCGACGCGAATTGGTCGGACGGTTCCGCTTCACGGAGTTCCGTCCGAGGCTTGTTTGACACGGCGGATCTGGTCGAGCGGGTCTGCCGTCGGTGGATTCGTCCTCGGCCTGCCCATCCCCGACGTACCGGCGCTCGCCAGCACGTCCGCCAA
The DNA here is from genome assembly GCA_963774125.1 of uncultured Acidimicrobiia bacterium. Taxonomy (GTDB): domain Bacteria; phylum Actinomycetota; class Acidimicrobiia; order Acidimicrobiales; family Ilumatobacteraceae; genus JALZMG01. Next base: position 110,792 of record CAVZDR010000003.1, on the reverse strand, counting down.
CGTGTACGGATCAACCGGGAGGAACTCGGCCGGCGGCGCCTGCTGCATGCCGATCTCGGCGGCGGCGGCTTCGAGTCGATTCGGCGAGCGCAGCTCGGCACGCTGGCTGCGCAGGACGTCGAAGCGCTCGCGCGCCTCGGTCACGGACGTCCTCCAGCTGGTCGATCTGCAGCTGCCGCTCGGCGAGGCGGGTGTGCAGCACGACGGTCGCCGAGCATCAGCGCGACGACCACCCGACGAGCAGCACGGCGGCGTTGATGGCCACCCGCGGGCGGGGGACGAGACGCAGGTCCGGTCGGCGGTTCGGCCGGTCTGGTGCCGCGTGCGAGCGAACGCTCGGGTCGAGCGCCGGTCGACTGGCGTGCTTCGTCCGGGCGATGGGCAGGCGGCGGGCGCGGATGGGAACGGCCATCAGTCCGCCCCGCTCGGCGTCGGCCGACCCGCTCGGCGACGCGCAGTCGGGCCGATGCGGCGCGGCGGTTGGCCTCGGCTTCGGCGGCGGACGGCCGGCGGGTCGCCGCGGACGAGGCGCACGGTCTGCACCGCGCCGCACACGCACGGCAGACCGGGCGGGCACTCGCAGCCGCCGGTGGCCACGACGGAAGCGCTCCTTGACGATGCGGTCCTCGCCCGAGTGGTACGACAGCACGGCGACACGGCCGCCCGGGACGCGTGGCCTCGATGGCGGCGTCGATCGCCGTCGGCAGCACCTCGAGCTCGCCGTTGACCTCGATGCGGATGGCCTGGAACGTGCGCTTGGCCGGGTGCCCGCCGGTGCGGCGGGCGGCGGCCGGGATCGCCGCCGTGACGACGGTCGCCAGCTCGGTCGTCGACTCGATCGGTCGGGCGGCCACGATCGCCCTGGCGATGCGGCTGGCGAAGCGCTCGTCGCCGTACTCGCGCAGCACGCGCGTCGAGCTCGTCGACGTCGTAGCCGTTGACGACGTCGGCGGCCGACCAGGGTGCGGTCGGTGTCCATGCGCATGTCGAGCGGCCCGTCGTTGCGGTAGGAGAAGCCGCGCTCGGCGCGGTCGAGCTGCGGCGAGGACACGCCGAGGTCGAACAGCGCGCCGCTGACCTCGTCGACGCGGTGGTCGTCGAGCGCTGTCGGCGAGGTCGTCGAAGCGGCCGTGGCACGGCGTGGAAGCGGTCGCCGAACTCGGCCAGGCGAGCCGTGGCCGCGGCGAGCAGCGTCGCGCGTCGCGGTCGATGCCCAGCACGGCGAGGTCGTCCGCGGCTGTCGAGGAGCGCCTCGCTGTGGCCGCCGCCGCCGAGCGTGGCGTCGACGACGACGCCGGGCCGGGACCGGTCGCGAACGCAGTCGACGATCTCGTCGACGCATCACGCGGTTCGGTGCGTCGAATCGGCTCGCTCCTCGTCGCTCACTCCTGGCCCCCCGAGCCAGCTCGCCGCGACCCGTGGCGGCGATCGCGCTCGTAGAGCGTCCTCGCACCACACCTCGGCGCGGTCGAGGTTCCCGGACACGACGACCTTGAGCCCGGCTCGAGGCGGGCGTACGTGCGCAGCTTGTCGTCGATGCGTGACGCGGCCCTGCTTGTCGAGCGTCGACGAGCGTCGCCGAGTGGGCCAGGGCCCGCTGGCGGGCGCGGCGTCATCTCGCCGCGGCGGACCTGCTCCATGACGTCGGCGGCCATGCGCTCGAAGTCGCTCGCGGGCGAACACGTCGACGCAGCGGTCGTCGCCGAAGACGAGGTAGCAGGCGTCACCGAGGAGGGCGCGGAAGGCCGAGGGGAGAGCGAGGCGGCCCTTGTCGTCGAGTTGACGTTCGTGGACCCCGACGAACATCGCGACGGACCGCACCTCTTTCGCTCAACTCCCCGGTCGGCTGCCTCGTTGGGGACCCGGGCCGTCCCCACCGGTCCCCACTCTGCCCCCCGATTCCCCCCACTGTCAACCATTTCTCCCCACTTCTCGCCCACCGCACCGGCCCCACGGCCCCACATCCGTCGGTCCGATCCGGGTGGACCTCGCCAGGCGCGGTGCCAGGCGCGGGAGCGCCGCGCGCAGCCGTTCACCGCGATGGGGACGGCGTCGGCTGCGAGGGCGGCGGCGACGGCGCCCGGGAGGGCTGCGGCAGTCGTCCGTCGGCAGCGTGGCCACCGGCCGCGGGTCGCCGGCTGGGCAGGTCGCCGGCGAGCAGCGCGAGTCAGCGCGTCCGGCGACCAGCCGCTGTGCACGGCGCACTGGAAGCGGGCGCCCGCCCGGGTGCGGCGCTGGCTGATGCCGACCAGCTTGCCGCCGTCGCGCGAGGACCTCGCCGGGGCCGATCCCGGCGAAGCACACGAGCGGGCACCACGCCGAGCAGGCCATCAGACCCCGCGTGGACCGCGACGCCGCGCGACGCCGAGCGCAGCCAGCGCCGCGGCGACGTGCGTCGCCGAGCCAGACCATCGAGGCCCGCGACGTCGTCGCCGACGCCCACAGCGCGCAGCCGCGCCGCCGGCACGACGACGTCGAACCACACGACGTCGCCCGGCTCGAGCAGCACCGCGCCCCCGCCGCTGCGCCGCCGCACGACCTCGACGCCGGCGCCGGCGCAGCCTCGGCGTCGACGACCGTCGGGCCGCTGCGTCGAGCCGAGCACGAGCGCCGGCTGCTCGACCTCGAACACCCAGACCTCGAGCGCCGGGTCATCGCCGATCGTCGCCCGTGGAACGCCGTCGCCGATCCGCGTCGGATCAGCGACGTGCATCGGCGGTCACGGCTCGAATCGAGCCACGCCACCCGAAGGCGGGATGGACGCAGCCACCCAGATGGACGGGTGGACCATCAAGAGGCGATGGCGAGGTACGGCTTCCACGCCTCGGGCACGCGGGCCACGCTGACGACGACCCATGCCGTCGACCGCGGCGCGCGGCACGGGCGGGCCAGTCGCATCCCGGCCTCGTCGGGCGTGCGGTCGCGCTTGGCCAGGTTGCACGGCCGGCAGGCCGCGGCGACGTTCTCCCACACGTGCTCGCCGCCGCGCGAGCGCGGCAGGACGTGGTCGATCGAGTCGGCGACGCCGCCGCAGTACTGGCAGCGGTAGTCGTCGCGGGCGAACACGGCGCGCCGCGACAGCGCGGTGCGCCGGTGGTACGGCACCTTGACCATGTAGCGCAGCCGGATCACGAGCGGGCTCGGCAGGACGAGCGACGGCGAGCGCAGCTCGGTGCCGTCGGCCTCGATGACGTCGGCCTTGTCGGCGAGCACCAGGCACGCTGCCCGCCGCGCCGGCACGACGCTGAGCGGCTCGTAGCTGGCGTTGAGGACGAGCGCGCTCCGCACCCCTACCTCCCGCGTCTCCGCTTCACGGCCAGCTCGCGGCACCACGCAGGTAGTTCACCACATCGGCGGGTGACACGCGGGCCTCGCGAATCGCCGTACTGGGTCAGCAGCCGGAAGCGCGAGGTACTCCGCGATCGGGCAGCGGCAGGAACGGCCGCCGCCGCCACCACGCCGTCGGCGCGAGTCCGGCGCCACTGGCGCAGCGCCACTCGGCCACAGCGACGGCCGGCGGCTGCGCACGGCCGCGCGACGTAACGGCGATCACCGCGCTCGGGCCTCAGTGCGGCTCCTTCGGCAGGCCGAGCACCATCTCGCCGATGATGTTGCGCTGGATCTGCGACGAGCCGGCGTAGATCGTGCCGGCCCGGGCGTTGAGGAACGTGTCCGACCCACGACGCCGACGAGTTCGGCGCGCCGGCGTCGTCGGTCTGGAACGCCGTCGACGGATGGCGGCCCGACGGGCGTCATGGCGTCCGCGCCGAGGATGTCGACGGCGAGCTCGGTGACCTTGCGGTGGTACTCGCTCCAGTACAGCTTGGTGATCGCCCCGTCGGGCCCCGGATGGTGGCCCGCGAGGAACTGCGTCAGCGTGCGCATGCCGAGGTAACGCATGATCTCGACCTTGCCGTAGCACCACGCCAGGCGCTGGCGGATCAGCGGGTCCTCGGTCGACGCCCGCGCTCCGCGGCCAGCTGCGAACAGCCGGTCGAGCTCGGCCTGGAACCGGATCGGCATCGTGGCCGCGGCCTCGCCGCGCTCGAAGCCGAGCAGGCGTCATGGCCACGGCCCAGCCGTTGTTGACGCCGCCGACGACGTTGTCCTTCGGGCACGTGGCGTCGGTGTAGAAGACCTCGTTGAACTCGCTCTCGCCGGAGATCATCCGGATCGGCCGCACCTCGATGCCCGGCTGGCGCATGTCGACGAGCAGGAACGAGATGCCCTTGTGCTTGGGCGCGTCGGGATCGGTGCGGGCCAGCATGAAGATGTGGTCGGCGAGGTGGCCGGCCGACGTCCAGATCTTCTGCCCGTTGAGCACCCACTGGTCGCCGTCGAGCGTCGCCCGCAGCGCGAGGCTTGCCGAGGTCCGACCCGGCGTTGGGCTCGGAGTAGCCCTGGCACCACAGGTCCTCGCCGGAGAGGATCCGCGGCAGGTAGTGCGCCTTCTGCTCCTCGGTCCCCCACATCGAGCAGCGTGTTGCCGAGCATCTGGATGCCGAACACGTCGTTGTGGCCGCCGGTCGGCACGCCGGCCCGGGCGAACTCCTCGGCGATGATCACCTGCTCGAGCGGCGACAGCCCGCCGCCGCCGTACTCGACCGGCCAGCCGGGTGCCAGGTAGCCGGCCTCGTACAGCACGGTGCGCCACCAGTCGACGAACTCGCCGAGCGCTCGTCCCGTCGAGCGTGCCGATGCCCGCCCAGTCGCTCGGCAGCTTCTCGGCGAGGAACGCCTGCACCTTGTCCCGGTAGGCCTCGGCCTCAGCGCCGTACGTCGGGTCCATGACGTGGTCACGCTACTGGCGCATTGCGGGCCAGCTCCCAGCGGGCCACACCGCCGGCACCGACGAGCGCCGCTTCGCTCCCCAGCGACGTCACGTCGACGTGAACGAGCTGCTCCGAACGGTCGGCGCCGCCGCGCGAGGTGCCCCAGCCGGCTGCGCTGGTCGAGCTCGCGCCGCGCCGCGTCGAGCAGCGGGGTGCCGAACGCGGCCGGGACGGCACCGCTGAGCACGACGACGCGCAGGTCGAACACCGCGGCCGCCGACGCGATCGCCCGCCCAATCATCGCGCCGGTGCGTTCGACGATCGACGACGGCGTCCGCCGCAACGGGCGATTCGTCTCTGCCTCGATCGCCGACGACGACGCATACGCGGTGAGGCAGCCGGACGAGCCGCACGGGCAGGGACGCCCGTCGGGTTCCACGACGATGTGGCCGATCTGCCCAGCGTTGCCGTGCCCGCCGCGGAGCAGTCGCCCGTTGCAGAAGACGCCACCCTCGACGGCGTCGGACACGAGGAGCGCCATGACGTCGTCCACGTCACGCGCTCGACCGATCCAGCGCTCAGCGAGCACGCGCGCTGTGCCGGACGTGCCGACGATCGTCGGGAGCCCAGACAGGTCGCGGACTCGCTCCCGTAGCTCGAACCCCTGCCAGATCGGGAGGTGCAACGGCGTGACGGTTCCCTTGTCCTGGTCGATCGGACCCTCGCAGCTGACTCCGCAGGCGACCGGTTCATCGACGTCGTCGGGTCGCGCCGCGACCACACGTCGCACGAGGCGATGCAGGGCCGGCCAGACGTCGCGCGGCGGTGTGGTGACGCGATCGCGGACCACGACCTCGCCGAGGTCGTCGACGATGCCGGCCGCCAGCCGGTCGTTGGCGACGTCGATCGCCAGGAAGCTCGCCACACCGGCGACCGTACCTCCGAGTGTTCGACGCCGTTCGAGCTGTTCGGACCCCGGGAAAATCGAGGTCGAGCACTCCGACGGCCTCGAACACTCGGATCAACTCGAACGACAGGGAATCGGGGCGAACCCCGTCTACCCTTCACGCCCGTGACGGTCTCGCCGAGTCGCGCCTTCAGCAGCGACATCCCCGCAGCCGAGGGAACTTCCTCGCGCTTTGCGTCGCTGTTCGAAGCCATCACGGCGAACATGGCGCAGGTCGTCCACGGCAAGATGGAACCGATCGAGATGGCCGTCATGTGCATGCTGGCGGAAGGCCACCTGCTCATCGAAGACGTGCCGGGCGTGGGCAAGACGAGCCTCGCCAAGGCGCTGGCGGCCTCCATCGACTGCTCCTGGAAGCGCGTGCAGTTCACACCTGACCTGCTGCCGGCCGACCTCGTCGGTGTCAGCATCTACCAACGCTCGAACGAGCAGTTCCGGTTCCAGCCGGGCCCGCTGTTCGCCAATGTCGTGCTCGCCGACGAGATCAACCGCGCCTCTCCGAAGACGCAGTCGGCACTGCTCGAGGCGATGGAGGAACGGCAGATCACCGTCGACGGCGCGACACGCCTCCTGCCGCCGCCGTTCATGGTCATCGCCACGCAGAACCCGGTCGATCAGGAAGGCACCTACCGGCTTCCCGAGAGCCAGCTCGATCGCTTCCTCCTGCGCATCTCCCTCGGCTACCCGGGCCGCGCCGCCGAGATGTCGATCCTCGACGGACGCGGCGCCATCGAGTCGCTGACCCGCATCTCGCCCGTCGCCTCGTCCGACGAGGTGATGACGATGATCGAGGCCGTGCGCAGCGTGTACATGGCGGATGCGTTGAAGGCGTATCTCGTCGACATCGCCGAAGCCAGCCGTCGCCACCCGGCCGTCGAGTTGGGGCTGTCTCCGCGGGCCACGCTGCAGTTGGCTTCGGCGGCCAAGGCCCACGCCGCCGCACGAGGTCGGCGCTACGCCACACCCGACGACATCAAGGCCGTGGCCGTGCCTGCTCTGGCCCACCGCCTGCTGCTGCGCACCGACCGCGGCGGGCGACTCGATCCCGTGGATGCCGTGGGCGAGATCCTCGCCGACGTCGTCGTCCCCACGGCTCGCTAGGTCGACGTGACCGTTCGCCTGACCCGACAAGGGTGGACAGTGCTGGTCGGCGCCGTCCTGTGCGTCGTCGTCGGTCGACTGTTCGCGATCATCGAGCTGTACATCATCGGTGCGGCGCTCGTTGCCGCTGTCGTGCTTGGCTTCTTCATCGTCCTCATCCGCCGACCGAAGGTCGAGGTCCACCGATGGATCCGACCGTCGGTGTTGACGGCGGGCGACGTCGGTCGCGTCGAGGTCCTCGTGCAACAGATCGGCCGCACGCGGTCGCCGGCCTTCGAGCTGGTCGAGCCTGTCGGCGTCGACCGGACGGCGCGGATGGCGGTCGCCCCGCTCGCTCCGGACAGCGAGGTGAGCGCCGGCTACCGGATCCCGACGGATCGCCGTGGCGTGCTGAAACTCGGTCCGTTGACGGCGATCCGCCATGACGTCGTCGGCGTGGCCCGCTCGACCACCGAGGTCGGCAGCGTCGAGGAGGTGCTCGTCTCGCCGCGGGCCTACCTGCTGGACATGCCGTCGCTCGGCCAAGGCGTGCTCGGCCGACACCTCCTCGCGCTCGCCCAACGCCTTGGCCCCGGTGACTTCCACAGCCTGCGTGACTACCTCGAGGGTGACGAGCCGCGCACCATCCACTGGCGGGCATCGGCACGATCCGAGCAGCTCAAAGTGCGCCAGCACAGCGTCGAGGGCCTCCGTCGCTGCCTCGTCCTGCTCGACCAGCACGTGCCGGCGGGTCCGGAAGGCGACGAGGCGTTCGAGCGAGCAGTCACGGCCGCCGCGAGCATCGTCCACAGCGCCGATCGCGCGGGCCTGACGACCCGGTTCGTGACGACCGACGGCGCCGATCTGCGCGGGCCGGACGTGGCCGCCCAGACGCTGCACCTGCTGGCCCGCATCGGGACGAGTCCTGTCCCTCCCACGCCCGTCGAGCGCGACCCGGGCGAAGGACTCGGGCTCGTCGTGACCATCGCACCAGACGAGTCCTCGGCGGCATGGTCGTCGTTGGGCCGGGTGACGGATCCGACGTTGACCGCCGTCGGGGTGTTCACGTTGGGCCGCCCACCGCGTCGCGGCGTGCTGGCCGTCGACGCCCGGACGGAGGAGGCGTTCCTCGACGGCTGGGAGCTCTTGGCTGGTGTCGGACGACTCGATGCCCGCACTCGCGATCCGTTGCGCCGAGACCAGGCGCCGCTCGTCGGGGACCGCTCGTGACGGCGACGCTCACTCGCCCGTCGACGACGCCACCCGGGCCCGCCGGGGCCGACGGCGTCGGCCGGCCGGAGCGGCAGTCTGTCGCCCCGCGTTCGGCGGCGCTGGCCATCGATCTCGCCGCCACGATCGCGCTCGCCACGTACTCGTTCGTCGCTGCGCTCGGGTTCGGCCGCGTCTTCGGCGACTACGAGTTCGTCGGTGACGCGCTGCTCATCGTCGTCGTCGGCCACGGCTCATCGCTCGTCCTGCGGTGGTTGCGCATCCCGGGCCTCGTCGCCGTCACGGTGACCCTGCTGGCGCTCGTGTGGACGGTCGGTTTCCTCCACTACGGGGAGACCTACACCGCGCTGTTCCCGACGACCGGGACGTGGGACGTCGCCTCGGCAGATCTCGCCCTGGTGCGCGAGCAGTTCCGTTTAGCCGTCGCACCGGTCGAGTACGTCGGTGGGTGGGCGCTGCTCGCCTCGATCGGCACCGCGTTCGTCGTGTTCACGAGTGACACGTTCGCGTTCAAGGCCAACGCCCGCGGCGAAGCGCTCGTGCCCGGAGCGGTGTTGTTCGTGGTGGTCGCCGCGCTCGGTGCCGAGGTCAGCCGGATCCCCTTCGCCCTCGCCCTCGTCGCATCGGGGTTCCTCGCCGCAGTGCTCCTGCGGGCGCGCGCCGCGCCACCGCCGCGAACGATCCTCGGGCGGGCCCGTCATCCGCTGTCGACGCTCATCCCTGCCGCGCTCGCCGCCGGCGGGCTGGTCGTGCTGGCGGCCTGGGTCATCGGGCCGCGCCTGCCTGGCGCCGACGCCGAGCCGCTCGTCGACACGCGCAACGAGCGCGGCGGCGTCACCGAGGTGGTCAGCCCACTCGTCGACATCCGTTCCCGGCTCGTCAATCGATCGGCCACCGAGCTGTTCGTCGTCAACGCGACCGTCCCGGCCTACTGGCGAGTGACGGCGCTCCCTCAGTTCGACGGACGGACGTGGGCGCTCCCCGACCGCTCCCTCGAAGACGTCGATGGCAACCTCCAGGCGGCGCGTCCGGGATCGACGGAGAACCGGCAGGAGTACGTCATCCGCGGACTGACGGGCCCGCTCGTGCCAGCTGCCGCCGAGCCCGTCGCCGCGTCCGGCCAGCGGCTGCGGTGGAACGCCGAGACATCGACGCTGGTCAAGGTCGACGAGGATCTGGCCAGCGGCGACCGCTTCGACATCGTGTCGGCGATGCCCGTCTACACCGCGGCGGAACTGCAGGCGGCGACGTCCGGTCAACCGCCCGATCCGATCTACCTCGAGCTGCCCGACGACTTCCCCGCATCGGTCGCCGAGCAAGCCAGCGTGCTGACCGCGGGTGCCCCGACGCCGTACGACGCGGCGATCGCGCTGCAGAACTGGTTCCGCTCGGAGTTCGAGTACAGCATCGACGTACCCCAAGGCCACGGCAACTCGGCCATCGAGGCATTCCTGCGCCAGCGCGTCGGCTACTGCGAGCAGTTCGCCGGAACGTTCGCCGCCATGATGCGCTCGCTCGGGATCCCGGCCCGCGTCGCCGTGGGCTACACGCAGGGCTTGGTTCAGCCCGACGGGTCGTACTCGGTGCTCGGGCGCAACGCCCACGCTTGGCCGGAGGTGTGGTTCGACCAGTACGGCTGGGTCGACTTCGAGCCCACGCCGGGCCGCGGCGAACCAGGCGCCGAGTCACACACCGGGGTCGCGCCACAGCAGGATGAGACCGTCCCGGTGCCCGGAGAGGCTGACGGCGGTGCAGAGGCCGACGCCGTCCCAGCCACGCTCCCGCCCCCGACGATTCCAGCGTCCGACCTCGTTCCCGACCAGGCGGCGGCGCCGGCGGCGCCCCCGTCGTTCTCCCCGATCTCCGTCCGGGTCGACGGCCCACAGCTCGCGTACGCGGCGATCCTCATCGTCGTCGCGTTGGTCGGACTGACGGTGCTGACACCCGAGCTGGTGAGACGGTGGCGGCGTCGGCGTCCCGATCCGGACGTCTCCAAGCAGGTGCGTGACCTGTGGGAACGAGCGTTGGGCGCCGTCGAGGCCACGGGGTTCCGCATCGACCCCTCGCTGACCCCGAGCGAACAGGCGCGCGCTGCGGCGCCACGCCTCCCGGTGGCGGCCCGACCGCTCAAGTCGCTGGCGGCGCTCGCCACCGAGGCCACGTTCGCTCCGGACCAACAGGTCAAGGAGATCTCGCTGCACACGGAGCCGGGCGAGCCCGGCCCCCGCCGATGGGCCCGCCAGGTCGAGCGGATCGCCTCCGACTCGATGACCGCCAGCGGCCGCCTGCGCCGCTACTTCACCATCTGGAAATAGGAGTTCTGACGACAGCCAGAGGCCCCCGGATAGCTTGCTTGCGAGCCGAGCCGGCTTAGTCGGACGAGTCCTGGTTCTTGCGGCGACGGGCGCCGCCGAGCCAGGCACTGATCGGCAAGGTGCCGAGGCGCTCCCGGGCGAGGAGCCGGACCTCGCGCTCGAGGGCGACAGCGATCGCCAGCACGACGAGGAACCCGCCGAACGCCACCCAGAAGCTGACCGAGAGGCCGAGGACCGTGAGCGCGATGGAGACGACGAGGCCGATGATCAGGAGCACGAGGCGGTGCCGGGCGACCCGATACCCGCGAGTCGCGAAGGTCGGGTCCTGCTCGAGGTGTTGCTCGATCTGGCGGAGGATCCGCTGTTCGTGCTCGGAGAGCGGCATCGACACCATCATCACACGTTCGACGGGATCTCTCAACGCGCATCCGCGCTGGGAGGCTGGTCACGCGGTACTTTCCCGCCGCCCGACGTTTCTGAACCTCGGTGGTCCGGCCCCCACTGTTGCATGCCCGCTCGCACCAGTCGCACGGTCCGGCGACCGTCCGGCCCTTCGGCGACGCTGCTGGCCGGGCCGATCGCGTCCTCCCCGAAGCGGTCCCTGACGCCGTCCACGGCTCGGCTGGCGGCGCTCCACCGGCCATCGGCCGAGGCCGCCGTCGATCCGGCGAGCAGATCGAGGCTCAGTTGCTCGGCCGGGGCGGCGAATCGGGAGGCGGCGAGCCCGAGCAGACGGACACCACCCGAGCGGTCGACGGCCTCGAGCAGCGGTGCCGTCGCCTCGACGATGGCCTGGGCCGTGTCGACGGCGCCGCCCAGCGTGGTCGCACGACTGATCGTCGTGAAGCCACCGTCGCGGACCTTCAGCGTGAAGGTGCGCGCCCCGAGCCCGTGCTGGCGCAAACGGGCGGCGACCGCGTCGGCCAGTCGAACCAGCTCACGTCGTAGGTCAGCCGCGTCGTGGAGGTCGTAGGCGAACGTCTCCTCGTGGCTGATCGACTTCAGTTCACGGTGCGGCTCCACCGCCCGCTCGTCGCGACCGTGCGCCAAGTCGATGAGGTGCCGCCCGTGGGCTTGCCCGAGGGCGGCGACCACCACGGCTTCGTCGAGCTCGGCGAGATCGCCGACCGTCTGGACACCCATCCGAGCCAGACGCCGCTGGGTGGCTGGGCCGACACCCCACAGGCGCGCCACCGGCAGCGGGTGGAGGTACCGCAGCTCCTCCCCGGGGCGGATCTCGAACACCCCAGGACCGGGCTTCACGCCTTCGTGCGTCGGCCGCGGCTTGGCGTCGACCGACGCCAGCTTGGCCAGGAACTTGTTGGTCGCCACGCCGATCGAGCACATCAGTTCGAGCTGCTGGTGGATGTCCCGGCGCAGCCCTTGGGCGATGGTGACACCGTCGCCGAGCCGCGCCCGGGCGCCGGTGACGTCGAGGAACGCCTCGTCGAGCGCCAAGGGCTCGACGAGCGGGCTGACAGCGTCGAGAATGGCTCGCACGTCCCGACTCGCCGCGGCGTAGGCGGCGTGATCGCCCGGCAGGAACACGGCGTCAGGACACAGTCGCCGCGCCGTCGCCGACGGAATTGCCGAGTACACGCCGTAGCGACGGGCCTCGTAGGACGCCGCGGCGACAACGCCACGTCGTCCCGTGCCGCCGACGACCACGGGGAGCCCTCGCAGCTCCGGCCGGCGACGCAGCTCGACGGCGACATAGAAGGCATCCATGTCGACGTGGAGGATCGTGCGGGCCGCCACGGCCTCCAGTCTGGCGGTGCTGAGAGGCGGCGCACTACGCAGGCGGGCGAGTCGAGGAACCCATTCAGCCGGATCGACGGCGGCGCGTGCGTCGACCACGCCGATCGGCCACCCACAGGCGGCCCACCAGCCCGACGGCCTCGCCGACGATGCCCTGGTCGAGTTTGGACACACCGGCGCGGCGCTCGCGGAAGGCGATCGGGAACTCGACGATGCGGCCGCCCGCGCGCACGAGTCGATGCGTCATCTCGATTTGGAACCCGTAGCCCTCAGCGGTGACCGTGTCGTACTCCATCGCCTGCAGCGCACCGACGCGGTAGGCGCGATAGCCGGCCGTGGCGTCGTTGACAGCGAGTCCGAGGGCACCGGCGGCGTAGCGGTTGCCCCAGCGGGACAGCCACCGTCGATGCCACGGCCACTGCTCGGTGGCGCCGCCCGGGACGTACCGGCTGCCGATGGCGAGGTCGGCGCCGTGCTCGATGTTGGCGAGCAGTGCCGGGAGGTCGGCGGCGTCGTGCGACAGGTCGGCGTCGATCTGCACGCAGACGTCGGCGCCGGCCTCGATCGCCTGCCGGAACCCGGCGCGGTAGGCCGAACCCAACCCCTGCTTGGAGGGCCGCACGAGGAGGTCGATGCTCCCGTGCTCGGCGGCCAACTTCGTGGCGAGCGCGGCGGTGCCATCGGGGCTGTTGTCGTCGACGACCAGGATGCCGATGCCCGGCACGGCGACGCGCAGCTCCTTGACGAGCTGCTCGAGGTTGTCGACCTCGCAATACGTCGGCACGACGGCGACCACGCGCACGACCGTGGACACTACGGCGAGGCGTGGCCGTAGCCTGCGCATTCGTGCCCTCCCGCTCGGATCTGCCGCTGTCCGCGCTGCCGTCGCCGCTGGCTCGCGGGGTCGCCTTCGCAGCGATCTGCCTCGGTGGGCTGGCCGGCGGGCTGATCGGCTACAGCCTCGTCGAGCTGCAGTGCAGCGGGAACTGCGGGCTGCCGCTGGGGCTCGGCATCCTGGCCGGAGCCGTCATCGCCGCCGCCGGGATGAGCATCGTCGCCGTGCTCGTGCTGCGCGCGCTCGGGGAATGGCGCGAGCTGCAGGACCGCCAGTCGTCGTGACGTCGTCGGTTGCGCCGATCGACGAACTACTCGAGCTCGCCTGCCGGCTGGCCAAGGAGGCAGGAGACCTCGCGCTGGCCGGGCGGCGGCGGTTGGACAGCTCGGCGCTCGGGACGGCGACGAAATCGACGGCGACCGACCTCGTCACCGACCTCGACCGCGCCGCCGAACGCCATGTCGTGGACGGGGTCCGCGCCGCCCGTCCTGATGACGCAATCGTCGGCGAGGAGGGAACGGACCGGACAGGAACGTCGGGCTTGTCGTGGTTCATCGATCCGATCGATGGGACGACGAACTTCGTCTACGACGTGCCCGCGTGGTCGACCTCGGTCGCCGCGGCGGACGCCACCGGAGCGCTCGCCGGCGCTGTCTACGTGCCTGCCATCGGCGAGCTGTTCGCGGCGACCCGAGAAGGTGGTGCCACGCTGAACGGCGAGCCGATCGCGTGCAGCGGCCTTGCCGACCTCAGCCGAGCACTCGTGGCAACGGGATTCTCGTACCGACCGGAGCGCCGCAGGGAACAGGCCGGCGTGGTCGAGCAGCTGATCGGCGACGTGCGCGACATCCGCCGCCTCGGGTCGGCTGCGCTCGACCTGTGCTACGTCGCGGCGGGGCGCTTCGATGCGTACTTCGAGACAGGTCTCAACGCGTGGGACATGGCGGCCGGCGAGCTGATCGCCCGCGAGGCCGGCTGTCGCGTCGGCAACTTCGCGGGAGGACCATCCGTGCCCGATGAGGTGTTGGCGGCGACACCTGGGATCTTCGACGGGCTCTCCAAGTTGTTGTCGGGCGATCGCTAGCGAGCCGAACGGGAACAGACGTCCCTCCGGGTCGGAATTCGGGCATCATGGTGCACGTGGGGACACGAATCCTGGCGGTCGAGGATGACGAGCGCATCCGCGAGGCGGTCAAGCTCGCCCTCGAGGACGAGGGCTGGACCGTCGAGGAGGCCGGCTCCGGCGAGGAAGCCGTCCAGGCGTTCGGGCGCCAGCAGCCGGACGTCGTCTTGGTCGACATCATGCTCCCCGGCATCGACGGGTTCGAGCTGTGCCGCACGCTGCGGCGCACGAGCGACGTCCCGATCGTGATGGTCACCGCCCGCAACGACACCCACGACGTCGTGGCCGGGCTGGAGGCAGGCGCCGACGACTACCTCACGAAACCGTTCGCCCCGAAGGAGCTGTCGGCCCGCATCCGAGCACTCCTCCGGCGGGTCAGGCCTGCCGCGCCGGGGCACGAGCGGCTCGTCTTCGGCGACCTCGAGTTGATCCCCGAGGAGGGCAAGGTGTTGCTCGGCGGCACCGAAGCCCACCTCACGAAGACGGAGTTCAGGCTGCTCTGCGAGCTGGCCGAGAACCGCGGCAAGGTGTTCAGCCGGGAGGAGCTGCTGGACAAGGTCTGGGGCTACGACTACTTCGGCGACGGACGGCTCGTCGATGTGCACATTCGCCGCCTGCGTACAAAGGTCGAGGCCGACCCTGCTGCCCCGCGCCACGTCGTCACCGTCCGCGGCCTCGGCTATCGACTGGAGTAGCACCGTGAGCGCCGCCGACACCGCGACCGCCGGTGGCGTCGACACGTCCCCTCCGCCGGTCGCCGCTCCCGCCGAATCTGTCGGTGCGTCCGCGGGTGACGACACGCTCCACGAGCGAGTCGAGGCCGCCCGCCGAGGAGCCCGCGGAGCCCGGTTCCGGCGCCGGCGCGGCAGCTTCGGTCTGCGGCGGCGCATCCTCCTCGTCTTCACGCTCGGTTCGCTCGGGCTCTCGGCGTTCCTCGCGTTCACGTCGTACGGCCTCGTGCGCTCGAACCTCATCGAGCAGCGCGAGTCGGCCAGCCGAGAGTTGGCGTACACGCACGCCCAGATCGTCCAGTCGGAGCTGAGCAGCTCCCCGGCGAGCGCCGAGCCGGCCAAGGACCGACTCGTCAACATCGGCGTCCGAGCACCGCTGATCCGTTACAACGACGAGTGGTCCTCGGGCGTCGCCCAGTACGGCCCGGAGCGGCTCCCCCCTCGTTGCGCGACACCGTCCTCAACGACGGAGAACCGGCCTGGATGATCACGGAGGTCGCCGATGAGCCCGTGATCGTGTTCGGTGTCCCCCTGCCCGACCTCGGTGCCTACTTCGAGTTCTTCCCGATCGACGACGACGAGCAGACGCTGTCCAACGTCGCCCTGTCGCTGTTGCTGGCCAGCGTCATCACCACCGCGCTCGGTGTCCTGCTCGGCGTCTTCGCCGCCCGCCGCGCGGTCCGCCCGGTCGCCGATGCGGCGCAAGCCGCCAAAGCCATCGCCGGTGGACACCTGGAGACACGCCTGCCACCGAGCAATGATCCCGATCTCGGTGTCCTGGCCAGCTCGTTCAACGACATGGCCAGTGCGCTGCAGCTGCGGATCGAACGAGATGCTCGCTTCGCCTCCGACGTCAGCCACGAGCTGCGCAGCCCGCTGATGACGCTGTCCGCATCCGTCGAGGTGATGGAGGCGAGGCGCCAAGAGCTGCCCGAGCGGGCCCAGGCGGCGCTCGACCTGTTGACCAGCGACGTGAGTCGCTTCCAGGGCCTCGTCGAGGATCTGCTGGAGATCAGCCGGTTCGACGCCGGCGCGATCCGGCTCAACCTCGAGGACCTGCCGGTAGCTCAGTTCGTCCGCAACGCCGTTGCGGTCAGCGCCGCGCCGCTCACGCCCGTCACGGTCACGCCCCGCGCGGAGCGGGCGGTGATCCACGCCGACCGTCGCAGGCTGGCCCGTGTGATCGCCAACCTCATCGACAACGCCCGTGCCTACGGCGGAGGCGACCCGGAGATCTCGATCACGGATGCCGACCTGCCGGAGGAGCTGTTGACGCACGTCCAGATCGCCGTCGAGGATCACGGCCCGGGCGTCCCGATCGAAGAACGGGCCCTGATCTTCGAGCGGTTCGCTCGCGGTGCGACGGCAGGAAGGCGCGCCGGCAGCGAGGGAGCCGGGCTCGGCCTCGCCCTCGTCGATGAACACGTCCGGATCCACGGAGGTCGGGTCTGGGTCGACGACCGGCGAGACGGACAGCCCGGAGCGTCGTTCGTCATCGAGCTTCCTGCATCGGAAGTTACGGAGTGAGGTGGCATCGGGGTGCGGCCCGTGCCAGCGCGGCCGCAATGGTGGTTGCCGGCGTCGCGCTGACGGCCTGCGGCATCGAGCCCGACAGCGCACCGCGCAACATTCCCGTCGACCAGCGCGCCCAGATCGAGGAGACTGATGTCGACGCCGGCGAGTCGACGGGCACCAGTCGCGTCTTCATGTTGACGGAAGGCGGCGAGGACGGGCAGCGGCTGCTGCGGTCGGTACTGCGTGACGTCCCGACCACACCGACTGAGGTGCTGCAGGCGCTGTTCAGTGGGCCGAACGCGAAGGAGCTCGAGGAAGGGCTGTCGACCCAGCTGCCACCGCAGGTGCAGCTGATCTCGGCGCGCAACGTCGCCGGCACGCTCAACGTCGACCTCTCCCCCGAGATCCTCGAGCTGCAGAGCTCGGCGCTGCGCTACGCCGTCGCCCAGATCGTGTACACCGCCGACGAGTTGGACGGTGTCCGCTCCGTGCGCTTGCGCGTCGACAGCGAGATCCAGGCGTGGCCGGCTGGGCGCGGCGAGCTGATCGATGACCCGTTGACGGTCTACGACTTCGCCGGATTCGCCGAGTCCGCCCAGCCCGCCTATCCCGCCATCCCATCCGACCAGCCGTGAGGATTTCGAGCGAAAGGCGAGCCTCTCGCTCGGAGCTCATCGGGCCAGGCCTTCGGCCGGCACCGAGACTGCAGTCGATCGGTCCGGCTAGCCGGCCGATCGACTGCGATGCTTCGGCGCCGCCGCAGGCCAGCTCTCGCTCGCTCGCAACCTCCGCTTGCGAAGCGAAACTCACGCGAAAAAGATCTCCGCGACGTCGTGGAACAGCGTCATGTCGAGGGGCCGGGTCTGGCCGACCGTCAGGCTCAGCGGCGCCGGCACGATCTCCGAGCCCCGCAGCACGACCATCTGACCCCAGCCGCCCTCGTGCACGACGTCGATCGCGGCAACGCCGAATCGTGTGGACAGCACGCGATCGAACGCCGTCGGCGTCCCACCACGCTGGATGTGTCCGAGCATCACCACACGCGTCTCGAAGCCCGTGCGCTCACCCAACTCACGTGCGATCTGATCCGCCACGCCGCCGAGGCGAACGTGGCCGAACTTGTCATAGAGCTTCTCGCCGACTTCGAGCGTCCCCGGCGCCGGCTCGGCACCCTCGGCCACGACGATGATCGAGGCGTACCGGCCCCGCTCGTGACGTCGCGTGATCCGTGCGCAGAGCTCGTCGATGTCGAACGGGATCTCGGGGATCACGACTGCTGCTGCGCCACCGGCGATGCCGGCGTAGGCGGCGATCCAGCCGCTGTGGCGGCCCATCACCTCCACGACCATCACCCGGTCGTGGCTCTCCGCCGTCGTGTGGAGGCGATCGATCGCTTCCGTGGCGATCTGCACGGCGGTGTGGAACCCGAACGTCGTGTCGGTCCCGACGATGTCGTTGTCGATCGTCTTGGGCACGCCGACGATTGGTAGCCCCAACTCGGCGTGGAGCCGACAGGCGATCGAGAGCGAGCCGTTGCCACCGATGACGATCAGTGCGTCGATGCCAAGGTCGCGCAGCGTGTCGGCCACCTCCTCGGCGCCCCCCGGCGTGTCGAAGGGACTGCCCCGCTTCGTGCCGAGCACGGTCCCGCCTCTCGGCAGCGTCCCGCGCATGAACTCGATCGTCAGCGGCAACGTGTGGCGAGAGCGCACGCCGTCCCACGCGTCGACGAACCCGACCAACTCGTCACCGTGGACCCGTTCGCCCTTGCGCACGATGGCACGGATCACGGCGTTGAGACCGGGGCAGTCTCCACCGCCCGTCAACATGGCGACTCGCACGGCGGCGAGCGTAGGGGCGCCGTGCAACAATCCCGATCGTGGCATGGGACGCCAGCCGGCCGGTTCCCTGGAACCGGCTCTTCAAGGAGTGGTTGATCTATTCGGCCATCCTGGCCGTGGTGTTCGCCCTCGTGTTCCGAGGCAACGCGTTCAGCATCGTGGCCGGCCTGATCATCAGCGGGCCGATCTACCTGGCGTTCGGGTACGTCCTCGCCAAGTTCGGCTACCAGCGCAAGACCTTGGCCGAGATGCGCACGCCGCGGGCAACGACGGTCGATTCGGAGCCCGAGGCTCGCCGTCCACCGGCGCCGACGCGGCGGACGTCAGGTGGGGCGAATCGGCGACCGCCGAGTGGCCGCAAGCGGCGATGACGGCGGTCATCGCCATCGATGCGGGCACGACCGGCATCCGCAGCCGTGCCGTGTTCGACGACGATCGCCCGGTTGTCGCCGCGTATCGCGAGTTCACCCAACACTTCCCCCGTCCCGGGTGGGTCGAGCACGATCCGGCCGAGATCTGGGAGGCCGTGCGGGCGACGCTGAACGAAGTCGTGGAGGCCGTCGGCGCCGCCGAAGTGGCGGCAATCGGCATCACGAACCAGCGGGAGACAGCCGTCGCCTGGGATCGCTCGACCGGGAAACCGTATGGCAACGCCATTGTCTGGCAGGACCGTCGGACCGCTGGGCGCTGCGCCGAACTGGCCAGCTCGCCGGGGGTGCTCGACCGCGTGCGCCAGCGGACGGGGCTCGTCCTCGATCCCTACTTCAGCGGGACGAAGTGGGAGTGGCTGCTGCGCGACGGCGGAGTGCCCGTGAGCGATGACCTCGCCCTTGGCACGGTCGACACCTGGGTGATCTGGAACCTCACGGGCGGCGAGGTCCACGCCACGGATCCCACCAACGCCAGCCGCACGATGCTGTTCGACATCCGCGATCTGGCGTGGGACGACGACCTGTGCGACCTGCTGCACGTGCCTCGGAACGCTCTGCCGACGGTCGTTGCGTCGAGCGGGCGAGTCGGCGTGACCTCGGATCGGTGTGGGGCGCGCGCCGGCATCCCGATCAGCGGCATCGCCGGCGATCAGCAGGCCGCCCTGTTCGGTCAGGCCTGCGTGCGTCCCGGCATGGCCAAGAACACCTACGGCACGGGCAGCTTCGTGCTGCTCAACGTCGGGTCGACGTGCCCGGAGCCGACCGAGGGGATGCTGACAACGGTGGCGTGGACGCTGGCCGACGGCTCCGTCGCGTACGCGCTCGAAGGCGCGATCTTCTCGACGGGCTCGGCCGTGCAGTGGCTGCGCGACGGGCTCGGAGTGATCGCCAGCGCGGCTGAGACCGGCCCGCTGGCGGCGACCGTCGACGACAGCGCGGGGGTGTTCCTCGTGCCGGCTTTCACGGGTCTCGGGTCGCCGTGGTGGGATCCGTACGCGAGGGGCACTGTGGTCGGCATCACCCGCGGCACCACGTCGGCGCACCTCGCCAGGGCGGTCGTCGACGCGATGTCGTTGCAGACCCGTGACGCCGTCGAGGCGATGGTGCGGGCCAGTGGCACGCCCCTGCGCGAGCTGCGCGTGGACGGAGGGGCGGCGGTCATGGATCTCCTGCTGCAACAGCAGGCCGACCAGCTCGGCGTCACCGTGCTGCGCCCAGTCGATCAGGAGACGACGGCCCTCGGTGCCGCCTACCTCGCCGGCCTGGCCGAGGGTGTGTGGCGAGACCTGGACGCCGTCGGTGCGCAGTGGCGACTCGACCGGGCCTTCGAGCCTGCCGCCGACCGCACCGCCGCCGACGCAGCTCACGCCATGTGGCTGCGCGCCGTCCAGCGGTCGCGGGATTGGATCAAGCCCGACTAAGGACCTGAGCGGATAGGTGGGTCACGCCGTGTTCCAGCGGTCGCGCCAGGTGATCAGTTTGCCGACGATCAAGATGACGGTGGCGAGGCACAGGGCGGCGTGGCGGTGGCGGTTGCGGCGGTCGGTGTTGCGGCGCAGCTGGCCGTAGTTCGACCACCATGTGTTGGTGGCCTCGACGATCCAGCGCAACCCGAGCCGCACCGGCTGCTTGGCGCCCGGTGTCTTGGTGCCGCGCCGTTGGATCACGGCGTCGGTCAGGCCGTAGCCGGCGAGCCGCTCGCGTACGGCGCCGGAGTCGTAGCCGCGATCGAGATGGATCGTGTCGATGTCGACGAGCAGCCCGGCGGCGGCGATGTCATCGAGGGTGGGCTCCAGCATGCGCACGTCGTTGCGGTTGGCGCCGTCGATCGTCCAGCCGATCGGGATGCCGTGACGGTCCACCGCGACCGACCACTTCCAGCCCAACTTCCCACGATCAGTGGGGTTCGGGCCGGTCCCCTCACCGCCGTAGGGCGCCTTGTGCAAGCTGCCATCGAGCGCGACCTCGGCCAGGTCGAGCCCAACGATCCGGTCGAACGCGGCGAGCGCCGCCTCGAGCGCGCGCATGATGTCGGGTGACCTCCCCGGTCGGATGTGCTTGGGTCGCACTCGGCATCACAGCCGAGCCAACCCTCCGACCGGCGGATGGTCACCCCCTATCCGCGCGGGTCCTTAATCGGCGCAGCGGCGCGTTCCCGGCCACGCTCTCAGGTGTGGTGACCGAGCTGGGGCCACGGGACGACCGGACTGACGGTCGGTCAACCGGTCTTCGGTCTAACGGACTGCAGACGCAACGGATCTCTTGCGGAGTTCACCGCAGTGGACGCCATTGGATGAAGCGTCACGCGGCTTGCGACTCACGGACCGACATCGGGCAGCCACGAAAGCGACCTTCTTGCCGGGACTGCACGCCGAGCTGCGGCGGCGCGCAACCATGAGTCGCCGCCACACGTCGCGTCTCGAACTCAGCGGTCGCCTGCTCGTGTCGGAATCTGTGCGATCAGAGTACGAGGCCGCCAAAACGGCGCCCGGCGCGCACGATTTATGCTCGTCGAGAATGCCGGGCAGTCGTCCCACGGATCGGTGATCTGGTGTTGCGCGGCCGAGAAATCGAAAACGCGGAGCTCGAGTCTCTGATCGCCTCGGTGCATGCCGGCCGCAGCGCCACGCTGGTACTGCGGGGCGAGGCTGGCATCGGCAAGACGGCACTCCTCGAGGACGCGATCGAGCGTGGCCGGGGGTGTCAGGTGGTGCGCACGGTCGGGATCGAGTCGGAGATGGAGTTGGCCTTTGCAGCGCTGCAGCAGATGTGCGCGCCGCTGATCGACGGACTCGAAAGAATGCCTGCACCTCAGCGTGACGCGTTGGCGACCGCGTTCGGTCTAGCGCGGGACCGCCGCCCGACCGATTCCTGGTCGGGCTGGCGGTCCTGAGCCTGCTCGCCGACGCCGCCTCGCGTGCACCGCTCATCGGCGTGGTCGACGACGCCCAGTGGCTCGATCAGTCATCGGCGCAGACGCTGTCGTTCGTCGCCCGGCGACTCCACGCCGAGTCGGTTCTTCTGCTGTTCGCTGAGCGCGATCAGGAGCAGCCTGCGGTGCTTCAGGGTTTGCCGGAGCTGCGCCTCCACGGGCTGCCAGATGTCGAGGCGCGAGCGCTGCTGACTGCGCCGACACTCGGGCAGCTCGACGAGCGAGTGCGTGACCGGATCATCGCCGAGGCCCGTGGAAACCCACTCGCCTTGCTCGAGCTGCCACGCGGCCTGCTGTCGACCAGTCTCACCGGCGCCTTCGGGGCGCCGGACGGCTCGGCACCGCCGGCCCACGTCGAGGCGAGCTTCCACGAGCGGGTCGTGCAACTGCCCGAGGCGACACAGCTGTTGCTGCTGGTCGGTGCCGCAGAGCCACTCGGCGACACAGCGCTGCTGTGGCGAGCTGCTGAGGAGCTCGGCATCCCGCTCGAGGCCCTCGCGCCGGCAACGGCAGCCGACCTCATCAGAGTCGGTACTCGGGTGACGTTCCGCCACCCGCTCCTGCGCTCGGCGATCTACAGCGGCGCCTCCGCGGAAGCACGACGAACCGTCCACCGGGCTCTTGCCGACGCCACTGATCCGGAAGTGGACCCGGACCGGCTCGCTTGGCACCTCGCTCAAGCGACGCTCGCACCCGATGAGCTCGTGGCTCTTGAGCTCGAGCGCGCCGCCCATCGGGCCCGGGCGCGCGGTGGTCTGGGTGCGGCCGCCGCCTTCCTCGAACGGTCAGCCGATCTGACCCCCGACCCCGCACGCCGGGCCGGGCGAGCGCTGGCCGCGGCCGAGTTCAAGCAGGAAGCGGGAGCGTTCGCGGCAGCGGAGCAGCTGGTCCGCGACGCAGTCGCCGGTCCCCTCGATGGACCGCAACACGCCCGGGCCGAACGGCTGCAGGCGCTGATCGCGTCGGTCCAGCATGACCTCGAGGCGCCGTCCCTGCTGCTCGCCGCGGCCAGACAACTCGAACCACATGACCCTTCGCTGGCCGACCAGACGTACCTAGAAGCGCTCACCACCGCACTCATGTCGGGCAACCGGACGGTGCTGCGCGACATGGCGCGGGCGATCAGTGACGCCCCGCCAGCGCAGCATCCTCGGCCAGCCGAACTCCTCGTAGCAGGGTGGGCACGCCTGTACGCCGATGGCTTCCCGGCAGGGACCGACATCCTCCGCCAAGCACTCGTCGCTTTCCAACACGAGCCGCTGTCCACGACGGTGGAGATCCAGGGCCTGTGGTTAGCGTGCGGCGTCGCCAAGGCTTTCTGGGACGAAAGCAGCTGGCGCACCTTCGGGCAGCGCTACCTGCAGTTGACGCGCGAGGCGGGCGCTCTCGCCGCCCTGCCGCGAGCATTGAACGCGCGTGCTCAGTTCCTCATCGAGTCGGGCGAGTTCTCCGCAGCCGCCGCCCTCGTCGCCGAGTCACAGACGATCGTCGATGCAATGGGCATCACTCCTTCCGCTGACATCGACACGCCATGGACGCTCGCTGCGTGGCGCAACGACCCCGGGACATCGGAGCGACTCGACGCTCAGTTGCGAGATGCGCGTCGCCGGAACGCCGGCTGGATGATCGTACTCTTCGGGAGAGAACGGGCGCTGCTCAGCAACGCCCTTGGTCGCAGCGACGAAGCAATGGCCGCAGCCCAGATCGCCCTCGACCACAGTGCGTTCGGGGGCACAGCGCGAGCACTGATCGAGCTGATCGAGGCCGCTTGTCACGCCGGCAACCACCAGGTAGCGGCAGCCGGGCTCGAGGAACTCACGGAGCGGACCCGCCTCAGTGGGACGGACTGGGCGCTCGGCGTCGAGGCGCGTCTGCGCGCGCTGCTGCATGAGGGACAACAAGCCGAGGACCTCTATCGGGAGGCGCTCGACCTCCTTGGTCGCACTTGTGCGCTTCCCGCGCAGGGGCGAGCCCGCCTCGCGTACGGCGAGTGGTTGCGGCGCGAGAACCGTCGGGTCGAATCCCGTACGCACCTGCGCGAGGCCTATGAGTTGTTTTCGACCATCGGTGCCGGCGCGTTCGCCGAACGCGCTCGCCGCGAGCTCATGGCCACGGGCGAGACCATGGGTCGCCGACACGCCGACACGCGCAATCAGCTGACGGCGCAGGAGGGACACATCGCCCACCTCGCCGCCGACGGACACACCAATCGCGAAATCGGCGCGCAGCTGTATCTCAGCCAGCGAACCGTCGAATGGCACCTGAGGAACGTGTTCACGAAGCTCGGGCTCACCTCCCGCCGCGAACTCCGTGCGCTCTTCCCCGACAGGCTGCCGGCGTAAGGACCCGCGCGGATAGGGGGTGACCATCCGCCGGTCGGAGGGTTGGCTCGGCTGTGATGTCGAGTGCGACCCAAGCACATCCGACCGGGGAGGTCACCCGACATCATGCGCGCGCTCGAGGCGGTGCTCGCCGCGTTCGACCGGATCGTTTGGGCTCGACCTGGCCGAGGTCGCGCTCGATGGCAGCTTGCACAAGGCGCCCTACGGCGGTGAGGGGACCGGCCCGAACCCCACTGATCGTGGGAAGTTGGGCTGGAAGTGGTCGGTCGCGGTGGACCGTCACGGCATCCCGATCGGCTCGACGATCGACGGCGCCAACCGCAACGACGTGCGCATGCTGGAGCCCACCCTCGATGACATCGCCGCCGCCGGGCTGCTCGTTGACATCGACACGATCCATCTCGATCGCGGCTACGACTCCGGCGCCGTACGCGAGTGGCTCGCCGGCTACGGCCTGACCGACGCCGTGATCCAACGGCGCGGCACCAAGACACCGGGCGCCAAGCAGCCGGTGCGGCTCGGGTTGCGCTGGATCGTCGAGGCCACCAACACATGGTGGTCGAACTACGGCCAGCTGCGCCGCAACACCGACCGCCGCAACCGCCACCGCCACGCCGCGCTGTGCCTCGCCACCGTCATCTTGATCGCCGGCAAACTGATCGCCTGGCGCGACCGCTGGAACACGGCGTGACCCACCTATCCGCTCAGGTCCTAACTGGACGCGGCCGGCGAAGGCGCTGGAGCGCCCGCCGTGCCGAACCGGGAGTTCAGGTCTGAACGACGCGATCCGGGCCGTGGCTAGCTGGGTCCGAGGAGGGCGTCGGCGACCTCTGCGAGCTTGGCGAGGCGTGTGCGCTCCCGTTCGTGGACGGCACGCGTGGCGCGACCGGCAGCGATGGCGATCTCGGCCGCCGGGAGGCGCGCCCACATCACGTCGCCTGGGCCGTTGGCCGGGCGAGCGGCGTCGAGGTGCTCGCTCCCCTCGAGGAAGGCAAGGATCCACGGCAACTCGGGTGGATCTCCGAACTGCACGATGGCCTCGCCTCCCCGGATGGCGACGGTCCAATCCGCATCAGCCGCGCGGAGCAGGCCCCGGCACAAGGCCTCACAACGATCGGTCGGCGCCGCCGCCGCGACGTCAGCCGCCAGGTCGAGGAACGCCGTCGCGGAATCGGGACGGTCAGCGTCCGTGGGACGTACGTGTTCGACGGAGACGCCGTCCACGGCGGCGATCTCCTTGGTCAGCAACTCGACCGACGTCGTGTCGGGCACAGATACCACCAGCTCATCGATGACGCGACCGGCGCCACGCTCGAGGATGTCGATCGCGGTGACGTCAGCATGCACCGCGCCGATCCGGCTCGCCACTTGGCCGAGCGCACCGGGGCGGTCCGGCAGCCACACGCGCACGACCAGCGTGCGGGCGGGCGCGGACGTCTCGTCGGCGGGCACGGCGGCGACCATAACGAGTCGGTGCCGCCGGCTCGTTCCCGTCGTGTGACGACTCCGTGAACCTCTTGACACGGATCGTGTCATCCTGTCATGGTTCATGCCATGTCTGATTCGCTCGTCGAACAGACCGGTGCGTGGGCCACCCACCGGGCGGACATCACGACCCGCTCCGTCGAGGCCTTCCTCGAGCTGCTGGAGACCTCGAGCCCCGAGGGTGTCTCGATGCCGGCGGTGGCGCGGCGAGCCGGCATCTCGGTGCGCACGCTGTACCGCTACTTCCCGAGCAGGGATGACCTGCGGCGGACCGCTTCGGGCTGGCTCGAGCGAGGGTCGCGGGTCGCCATGGCAGGTCGCGAGCTCGACCTGTCGAACGTCCATCAGTTCCTCCACCACCTGTGGCGAGATTTCGCCAAGGAGCTCGCCGCCGTGCGCGTCCAGCACAGCACCCCTGAGGGCCGAGCGATGCGCGTCGAGCGCCTGCCGGCGGCGCGTGCCGAGGTGGAGCGGGCGCTGCCGGCGGAGATCACGGGACGGCGGCGCGCCGAGCTGGTGGACCTCCTCGTCGCCGTCACCTCGTCGTCGATGTTCCTCGAGCTCGTCGACCGGATGCAGTACGAACCCGAGCAGGCGGCCGATCTCGTCGCCGACCTGCTCGAGACGATCATCGCAACAGAGTCCGGCCGGGCGGCCGGCGCACAGAAGGGATGAACGATGACCGACGCGGGCACCATCGTGAAGTTCGAGCCGCCGGGACCCGGCACGTGGGAACACGACCTCTCCCACTGCCCACCCGCCGCGACACCGCTGTTCCAGCGGGTGGCCTCGACGACGATGACCACCACCTATCGAGCTGTCTTCGAACGCTGGGGCGCTCCGCTCGACACGATGGAGGTCCGTTTCGTCGAGGGCAAGATGTACCGCCGCCTCGTGCCCCTCGTCGGAGCCGACCGCAGCGGTCCGCCGCCGCCCAACGCCGTGCTGTGGCTGGCCACCCGCCTCCACCCCGCGTTCCGTCGCCGCGAGCGGCTGGCCCGCAAGACGCTCTCCGAGCGGCCCTACATCGACGTGGTCGCCGGCTGGTACGCCGGCGAGCGTGAGGCGTGGATCGACCGCAACCTCGCCCTCCAGGCGATCGATCCGGCGACGCTCGACGACGCCGCGCTGGCCCGTCATGTCGAGCTCCTCGACGACCACCTCGTGCAGGGGTGGGAGCGTCACCACGAGCTGCACGGCAGCGACCTCGGGCCGATCGGTGACCTGCTCGCCCACGGCAGGCAGTGGGACCTCGATCCAGTCGCCGTGATGGAGCTGCTGCGCGGGGCCTCCCCAGCCACGCTCGAGGGCCAGCAGCATGGCCGACGCATGGCCGACGCACTCGCCGCAGCCGGGGTCGACCCGACGACAGTCACCTCGATCGCTGAGATCCGAGCCGTGCCGGAGGCGTCCGCTGCGCTCGATGGCTACCTCGAGCAGTTCGGCTGGCGCGTCGTCACCAGCTACGACATCGAGGGCCTGACGATCGGCGAGCTGCCGAGCGCGACCTGCGCCCTCGTGCGAGCCTGCGCCTCCGAAGGCGCGGTGCCGCGCTTCAGCTGATCCGGCGCCGGTGAGGGCGCTGGTTCCCGAGTCGGACCGGCGCGCTGTTCGACGAGTTGCTCGACGACGCCCGCCGTGCGTACGGCATGCGCGACGACAACGGACCGTTGACCGCGGAGTGGCCGATGGGCCTGCTGCGCCGCGCCTTTCTCGAGGCCGGCGGGCGCCTCGCCGCATCGGGGCGGCTGCACGAGGCCGATCACGTCTTCGAGCTCGACAGCTCCGAGGTCGCGACGACCTTGCGCGGCGCGTCGAGCCGCACCGCCGACGAAGCGGCACGTCGAGCAGAGCGCCGTCGGCGCCAAGCCGCGACCGCTCCCCCGCCCGTGCTCGGTCCACCGCTGCCCCCGCCCGACACCTCGGCGTTCCCGCCGGCGATCCGCCGCGTGATGAACATCATCATCGCCGCCGTGTCCAACCTCGAGGTCGACCCGACCGTCGCCGCGCAGGACTTGCGCGGTCTCGGGATCGGCTCGGGCGTGCATCGCGGCGTGGCGCGTGTCGCCACCGATCCCGATCGCGTGCTCGACGTGATGGAGCCCGGCGACGTGCTCGTGGCCCCGTGGACGGCGCCGACCTACAACGCCGTACTGGCGATCGCCGGCGCCGTCGTCGTGCAGGAGGGCGGCCTGCTCTGCCACGCCGCGGTCATGGCGCGCGAGTTGGAGATCCCGGCCGTGATCGGCTGCCGCGGCGCGATGACGCTGATCGGCGACGGCGACCTCATCGACGTCGACGCCGACTCCGGCGAAGTGCGGGTCGTCGCAGAGGGCCGTGCCGGCACCGGCACGGCCCAACGTGGATCTCGGTGCGTAGGCGGGTCGACTTGCTCGACACGCCGGAGCTCCCACAGGGATGGGGGGATCTCAAGGGGGAAGGTTTCCTTCCCCCCTTGACTCCTAACCCAATTTCGGAAGGCCGCGACGGAGGTTGCGGATGCCCTGGGCGATGCGCTGCTCGTTCTCGATCAGCGCGAACCGCACGAACCCCTCGCCGCCGGGACCGAACCCGACGCCCGGCGACGAGCGCGACGTCGGCGTCCCGCACGACCAGTGAGCAGAACTCGACGGAGTCCAGCTCGTCGTAGGCCTCGGGGATCGGGGCCCACACGAACATCGAGCCCATCGGCTTGGGGATGTGCCAGCCGATCCGATCCAGCCCGTCGATCAGCGCGTCACGGCGACGCTCGTAGGTGGCGCACACCTCTTTCGGGAAGTCCGACGCCTCATTGATCGTCACCGTCGCGGCGATCTGCACCGGCTGGAACATGCCGTAGTCGAGGTAACTCTTCAGCTTCACGAGCGCCTGCACGACGTCGGCTCGACCGAGCAAGAAGGCACAGCGCCAGCCGGCCATCGAGAAGCTCTTCGTCATCGAGTACAGCTCGACGGCGACGTCCTTGGCTCCCTCGGCCTGCAGGATGCTCGGCGGCTGATAGCCGTCGAAGCCGACGTCGGCGTAGGCGAAGTCGTGCACGACGACCATGTCCCGCTCGCGGCAGAAGTCGACGACGCGCTGCATGAACGGCAGGTCGACGCAGGCGCCGGTCGGGTTGTGCGGGAACGAGATCACCAGCACTCGGGGCTTCGGCCAGCCGATGTCGTAGGCGGTCGTCAGGCGATCGAAGAACTCCTCGGTGATGTCGCGCTCGCCCGGGTCGGCGAGCGCACCCATCGGCACCTGGCGCAGATCGGCGCCGGCGAACAGCGGGCCGTAGATGTGGATCGGATAGCTCGGGCTCGGCACGATGGCGGCGTCGCCCCGGTCGAGCAGCACCCACATCAGATGGCTGAAGCCCTCCTTCGAACCGATGACGTTGGTGATCTCGAGCTCGGTGTCGAGCGAGACGCCCCACGTCTTCTCGTAGTAGCCGGCGATCGCCTCGCGCAGCTTGGGCAGCCCTCGCGACATCGAGTAGCGATGGTTGCGCGGGAGCCTCGCCGCCTCGCCGAGCTTGCGCACGGCGATGTCCGGAGACGGGATGTCGGGGTTCCCGAAGCCCAGGTCGATCACATCACGCCCCGCCCGCCGCGCCTCGACCTTCAGCCCGTTGATGATCGTGAAGACGTACGGCGGGAGGTTGTTGATGCGCCTGAACTCCATCTTGCCGACCCTACTGGTCGCTGTTTGTCATCATGGTGGCGGTATGAAGCCGAACAAGCCGGGGTGCATCTGGGTCGTCATCGAGATTCCTCGCGGCAGCCGGAACAAGTACGAGATCGATCATGTCGACGGGCGGGTGTACCTCGACCGCCGTCTGTTCACGGCGACCGTGTATCCGGCCGACTATGGCTACATCCCCGAGACGCTCGGTGGCGACGGCGATCCGCTCGACGCGCTGGTCCTGCTCGAGGATCCCGTCTACCCCGGCGTCCTCGTCGAAGCTCGCCCGACCGGCGTGCTCTACATGCAGGACGAAGCCGGCGAGGATGCCAAGGTGATCTGCGTCCCGCCCGGCGAGCCGCGGTGGGCCGACGTGCACGACATCAGCCACCTCCCGCCGCAACTGATGGCCGAGATCCAGCACTTCTTCGAGATCTACAAGGCGCTCGAGCCGAACAAGTACTCGTCCACCGAGGGCATCGGCAATCACGAGGATGCCTGGCGAGAGATCGAAGAATCGAGAAAGGCCTACGTTCCGCCCTCCTGATCGCGGCTGAGCATCGCCGCCCCGATCGCGCCGGCCCGCTCGCCAAGGGCAGCGAAGGCGAGGCCCGGGTGCGGGCGTAGCTCTGGGGCATAGAGCAACCGGTCGAACCAGCGCTCGATCGGCCCGAAGTACAGATCGGCCCCTTCGGCCAAGCCGCCTCCGAGCACGAACCGCGCAGGATCGAGCGCGTTCGTGAGGTTGACGAGCCCGAGTGCCACCCAACGGGCGAACTCGTCGACCACCGCCAGCGCCTCCGCGTCGCCTTCACGGGCCGCCGACTGGACGTGCTCGCCACGCACGAGGGCCGGATCTCCGCCGGCGACCTCGAGCACGCGTCCCAACCGGCCGCCGACGGCCGCCGTTCGGGCCAGCTGGGCCAAGCCGGATCCCGACGCGAAGCGCTCCCAGCAGCCGCGCCGGCCGCACGGGCACGGTGGCCCGACCGGATCGACGACCATGTGGCCGAACTCGCCGGCGAACCCGTTCTCCCCCACGATCAAGCGCCCACCGGCGACCACGCCCCCGCCGATACCGGTGCCCAGCGTGACCATCACGATGTCCTCGACGCCCTGCCCGGCGCCGACCTTCCACTCGGCGTAGGCCGCTGCGGTGGCGTCATTGCTGACGGCGACCACCCGACCGAGCCTGTCGCCGAGGAGGCCGGCAACGTTGAGCTCGAACACGTCCGGCACGTTGGGCGAGGCGCGCAACACCCCGCCGCGCGTGATGAGGCCTGGCAGCCCGATGCCGATCGACCCGAGTGACTGACCCGCTCCGAGCTCGTCGACGATCTCAGCGAGCACGTCGATCAGCGCACCACCACCTCGCGGTGTCAGGCGCCGCGTCGTTGCCGCCACCTCTCCGGCGTCGTCGATCACGACACCGAGGCACTTGGTGCCGCCGACGTCGACGCCAGCGGCGACGCTCACCCCTCGGCGCGCGTCTTCAGCTCGCGCACCGAGTTGAGGATGCGCACCTCGGCGCGCCGCTTGACGAAGCCGGGCAACGGCGCGGCGAGCTCGATCGCCAGGTCGTACCGCACCTCGCGTGCCCCCGTCAGGAGTCGGGATGAGGTGGTAGGCACCCTCGATCGAGCGCTGGATGTCGCCCTTGACCATCTTCCAGGCCAGCACCTCGGGAGCCCGGGAGTAGTCGTACGACAGCGTGTAGTGGGTGCTCCGTCCGAGCGCCGACGCCCTGAACTCGACCTCCGAGGGCCGTTGCAGCTCGTCTCGTGAGCGCACGACGACGTCCTTGACGTCGCGCACCCAATCGACGTAGCGCTCGACGTCTGCGGCGATCTCCCACACCCGCTCCGGCGGGGCGGCGATCGTGATCGTCTCCGAGGCAGTCTCCGCCATCACGTCATTCTGTCACGGCGTCGTCGGCATCACTGTGGCGGCGCGGGAATGCCCCGTGGTAGGCGGCCCACAGCCCGTTCAGCCCGAATCCGAACATCGGCACGATGAACCCGAGGGCGAGCGACGATCCCGGCTCACCGTCGGGGCCTTCGAGGCGGGTGAACGTGGTGATGGCGGCGATCGCGATCTGGGCCAGCAGCGCCCCGATCATCCTGCGCCGCACTCGCGACGGTGTAGGTGGGCCGACGAGCAGGTACAGCCCGAGCACGGAGATCTCGTCTCGGCGGCTGCGCACGACGGCGTTGTAGTAGGCCCACAGGAACGAGAAGACCCCGATGGCGAACAGGAGCAGCGCCGTGATGGCGGCGATCCACTGGAAGGGGGTCGTGAAGATGATCGCCGCCAGTGCGGCCGTCACCGCGAACAGCACGGTGCCGACGTAGTCGGCCAGGATCACCACTTCGCCCGCGGCGTTTCGGTCAACGTCAACCGCGTTCCCCGGCCACGCAGGCCGTGGCTGGCCGCTCGCTCGCTTGCGCTCGCTCACTCGGGCCGGTTGACGTTCGCTCCCACCGTCGACAGGCTCAGCCATCGCCGACCTCCAGCGCCTTGCCGAGCCGTCGGGCGAGGACGTCGTAGGAGAACTCGGTGAGCGCCCGCTCCCGCGACGCCATGCCCATCTTCGTGCGCAACGACGGGTCAGCGAGCAACGTCTCGAACGCAGCTGCCACTGCGACCGGGTCCTCGGGGCGGCGCACGACGATGCCCGTGACGCCGTCGACGACCGCCTCGGCGGCCCCACCTGACTCGCCGGCGATCTGCGGTACGCCGCACGCGGCCGCCTCCACGAACACGATGCCGAAGCCCTCCTGCTCGAGGCCACCCCATCTCGTCCGGCACGCCATGGCGAAGACGTCAGCACATCCGTAGAGCGCCGGGAGCTTGGCATTGGCAACGCGTCCCAGGAACACCACCGGCGCGCGGGAGTCCTCGGCGAGGCGGCGCAAGCGGCGCTCGTCCCGGCCCTGCGCCGGAGATGGCGAGGACGAGGTCCGGGTGCGTCGGTGCCAGCAGCCGCCGCCGCCTCGATGGCGACGTCGAAACCCTTGCGCGGAACGAGCCGGGAGATCGACACGATGACCTGCGCGTCGACCGGCAGCCCGAACTGCTCCCGTGCCGTTCGGCGCGCTCGACGTCGTCGAGCGGGACGAAGCGGTCGACGTCGACCCCGGGCGGCACGATCGTCATCGGAAGCGTCCTGCCCACCGCCCGCTCGGCTTCGCGTGCGGCGTACTCGCCCGCCGACACGACGTGGCGGGCCCGCCGCAGCACGTCGGCGAGCGCTTGGCGGCTGCCCGGTAGGCGGCCCGGGACGGTCACCTCGGCGCCGTGCAGCACGACGTCGTACGGCAGCCGCAACGAGGGGCCGACGAGCCCGAGCGGGACGGCGGGATCGAGCACGACCAGTTCGGCGCCGAACTCCGTGCAGAGGTCGTCGATGCGGCGGACCATGAGCGGGTGCGGCAGCAGCACCGGCTCGGGCGTTCGCTCGACCCGGAACGGCTGCGCGGCGTCGAACCGCCGTGCACCGCGGTACGGGCTGGTGAGGACGGCGAAGCGGTCGGCCGGGAGGCGCCGCCACCACTCCCACAGCAACGACTGGATCCCGCCGATCTTCGGCGGGAAGTCGTTCGTGACGAGCAGATGCTTCATGACCGGTGGCGGTCACCAGGCCGAGCCGAGCGCTGGCCCACTCGGCGTGCTCGGCGAGCATCGGGTCGTCGCCATGGCGGTAGCGGGCCAGCGTGTCCGCGACTCGCCGGGTCGTGCGGGTCGCCGATGTTGCCGAGCACGACGAGCGCGTTGCGGCGCAGCCAGCGCGGGTCGCGGCCGGCGATGTACCAGCGCCCGTGGCGCTCGAGCAACGTCGCGTCGTCGGCGGCGAGCAGGTCGAGCACGTCGACCCACGCCTGCGCGCTCGCCGGCGCCGACGGCGACGCGGTGGCGCCGGCCGAGCCGGACGGTCGGCGGGCAGACCTCCTGGCAGTCGTCGCAGCCGTAGATCCGGTCGCCGACGGCCGGCGCGCAGCTCCGCCGGGATCGTTCCCGGCGTTGCACTACCCACGCCAGGCAGCGGTTGGCGTCGATCACGCCCGGGCGCGACGATCGCCCCGGTCGGGCAGGCGTCGATGCAGCGCCGGCACGAGCCGCAGCCGTCGGCACGACCGGTTCGCCGCCGGCGGTACTCGGCGGTCGTGATGACGCAGCCGAGCACGAACCAGCTTCCGGCGCCAGGCAGCAGCAAGTTGGCGTTCTTGCCGAACCAGCCGAGCCCGGCGCGGTGGGCGACCTCGCGGTCGACGATCGAGTTGTCGTCGGCGAACCGCGACGGCCCGCTCACCGGCGGCCGGAGCCGCACCGACGATCGCCTGCAGCCCGGCATCGCAGCGGGGCGTAGTGATCGACCCACGCGTACCGGGCGACCCGTGGCCGTGCGGGCCGGCCGGTCGCGCCGGCTCGTCATCGCGTCGAGTACGGCCGGGCGGCGACGATGATCGACCGGGCGCCGGCAACGGTGCGCTGCGGATCGGTCGAGCGCTCGGGGTTGCGATAGGTGAACGCCCATGCCGGCGTGCGAGGCCGGCAGCCTTGCGGTCGTGCGATCTCGCGCGCGCGCCCGATCGAGCACGTCGGCCGATGTCGACGCCGAGGTGGTCGATGCCGTGCTCGGCCGCCAGCGCCCGAGCTCGTCCAACGTCGGGAGGGGCTCGGGCCGGCGCACGCCTCCAGCGTACGAGCGCACGTCTCCGCTCGTGACGTGGGGCTCACACCACACGGCAGTGCCGTGAGCCCGGGACCATCCCGGCCTCGACGAGCAGATGCACGATCTGCTCGGAGCGGAGGTCGAACACCACGCCGTGCGAGTCGGCCCCCGAGCACGTGCGTCACGACGCATCGGCGCAAGCGCGGTGTGCTGCATCACGCAGTCGTCACACGAGATCACCATGCCGCCACTGTGACGAAGGGGTGTCACGCCATAACCCCGTTCTGTCCGTAGCAACCGTTCGTTGTGAGGCGATCCCGACGGACAGTTCGGCGTTTCAGCGGCGGGCCAAGCGCCAGGAACTGCGTCGCTGCGACATGATGTTGGCGCCGCCCGCCGCGCACGGAGCGCCGCACGGCCTGATCGTTGGTGACCACGACGACGGGCCGCGTCGGCAGGCGTCGCGGCGACCTCGTCGCGGATGACGTCGTCGGCGATCACGCCGGCCGGCGAGTAGACGACCCGGGCCAGCCGACGGCGCACGGCGTGGGCGCCCGACCACATCGGCGCCGTCGAACACCACCGTGATGTCGCTCCCGAAGCGCCGGGCGAGCTTCTCGATCGACGTCGAGGGCACGACTCCCGCTGGCCAGCCAGCGCGCCGTCGGGCCACGCCGAGCTTGGCGACGTTGTACCCGTCGACGACCACCGAGCGCGCCCGACGCCGCAGCAGGTGCTCGGCCGCCGTCAGCGAGTCGCGGACCACGCCGCCGGGCAGCGGCGAGCTGGCGCGCCTCGGTCGAGCCCGCCGACGTCGACGAGGTCGCTCAACCGATCGGCGAC
The DNA here is from genome assembly GCA_963774125.1 of uncultured Acidimicrobiia bacterium. Lineage (GTDB taxonomy): Bacteria > Actinomycetota > Acidimicrobiia > Acidimicrobiales > Ilumatobacteraceae > JALZMG01. Next base: position 76,254 of record CAVZDR010000003.1, on the reverse strand, counting down.
TGCTCGCGCCGACTGCGCCAGGTGCGCAACTCGGCGACCGCGTTGCGGCGAGGCCCACGCCGGCGCGCTCGGCTCGGTCCGCGAGCACGCGTCGCGCTGACTCGTCGCCTCGTTGGCCAGTGCCAGGGCGGCCTCGCGCTCGTCGCCTCCACGGCAGCGAGGCGAGCCCGTGCCGCCTCGGCCCGATCGTTGGCGTGGCGTTCGGCAGTCGTCGCCGCCGCCAGCAGCTCCGCGGTCTGCCGGCGACGGTCGATCGCCTCGTCGCGGGCGCGCCCGCTGCTCGTCGAGCTGCTGCAGCAGCTCCTCGATCCTGGAGCGCAACGCGACGAGCTCGGCGCGGCTGCGCAGCAGCTGCCTGCTCCGCCGCCTCGCGCCGCTTCTCGGCCCGCCGCAGCGCGCTGCTCGGCGTCGGCTCGCTGGCGTCGACGTCGGCCTCGCTCGACGAGCCGCGCGACCGCTGCTCCCACCCGTCCTCACGGCGCAGCCACTCGATGCCGATCGGATCGACGAGCTCGGGAAGCGCACCGGCGGCGAGCCGGCGGCGGAACGTGTCGTCGGCCTCGATCGCCCGCCGCAGCGCCCGAGCGCCGCGCCGGGAGCGCGGCTGGCTGGAAGTACGGCTTGCAGCTCGGCCGGGAACTCGAGCGGCGGGCGATCTTCTGCCCCGCCTCGGCCATCGCCACCGCGAACTCGAGCGCCGAGCGCAGCCGGCGGTGCTCGATCGCCGGCGTGGCCGAGGGTGGCGTACCGCTGCCACGTTCAGGACCCGGTCCCGGACGGGCCTGCGATCGTACGCGTGTTCTTGACGCGAACGTGTGTTCGTGGTGTCATGGCAGCGTGCCGGCACTGATGGGATGCTCCGCAGCAGCGCAGCTTCGACGACCTGATCGTCGATCCGGCACGCCGCTCGCCGACGTCGACGTTCTGCGTCCTCGATCTCGAGACCACGGGCGGGCACCGCAACGACGACATGATCACCGAGATCGGTGCGGTCAAGGTGCGCGGCGGCGAGTGCCTCGGCACGTTCCAGACGCTCGTCAACCCGGGCCGCGCGATCCCGCCCCGGATCACGCTGCTCACCGGCCTCACCGATGCCGTCGTCGCCCCGGCGCCGCGCATCGAGACCGTGCTCGCCTCGCTGCTCGACTTCGCCCGGGCGACGGTGTTCGTCGGCCACAACGTGGGGTTCGACCTCGCGTTCCTGCGCGCCGCGTGCCGGCGGGCAGGTCAACCGGAGCTGGCGTCGCCCGAGGTCGACACCGCCGCCCTGGCCCGCCGGCTGGTCCGCGACGAGGTGCCCGACTGCCGGCTCGGCACGCTCGCCGTCGCGTCTGCGGCTCGACCACCAGCCCACGCATCGGGCGCTCGACGACGCCCTCGCCACCACCGATCTGCTGCACCTCCTGATCGAACGAGCCACCGGTCTCGGCGTGCTCGGCCTCGACGACCTGACGACGCTCGCCAAGATGGCCGGCCACCCGCAGGCCGCGAAGCTGACGCTGACCGCCGACCTGCCGCGGACGCCGGGCGTCTACCTGTTCTGCGGCCACCGCGACGAGGTGCTGTACGTCGGCAAGGCGACGAACCTGCGCCAGCGCGTGCGCAGCTACTTCGGCCGCGACGACCGCCGGCGCATCGGACCGATGCTGCGCGAGGTGCAGGCGGTCCGCCACCACCCCATGCCGGATCCGCTGTCGGCCGAGGTCGTCGAGGCCCGGCTGATCTCGCGCCTGCTCCCCCGCTACAACCGCGCCGGCACGCGCTCCGACCGCTACTGCTACGTGCGCCTCGACGTCGAGTCGGCGTGGCCCCGCCTGGCGATCGTCAAGGACGCCGGCGCGCAGCGGCGTCCACCTCGGGCCGCTGCCGTCGCGCACGATGGCCAGCCTCGTCGTCGACGCGCTGCAGTCGGCCCTGCCGCTGCGGCGGTGCTCGGTGCGCCTCGGTCGCAGCCACGTCCCCGCGCCGGGTGCGAGCCCGTGCGGCCCGGGCCAGCTGGGCGTCGCCCCGTGCCCGTGCGCCGGCTTGGCGGACCGCCGCGAGTACGACCTCGCCGTCGGTGCCGCCGTCGACGCCTTCGATGGGCGGCTGGGCGCCGTGGCCGAGCGGCTGCACGCCCGGATGACGACGCTGGCCGGCGCCCAGCGCTACGAGGAGGCGGCGGCGACGCGAGACCGGCTGTCGGCGCTGCACGGTGCGGTCAAGCGATCGGCGCTGATGAACGACCTCGTGCGGCGCGGGCGGTTCGAGGTGACGCGGGGCGCGGTCACGTGGGTGATCGACCGAGCCCGGCTCGTCGACGTGCGGGTCGCCGGCTCGACCGCTGGGGCGCTCCCGGCATCACCTCCGGACCCGCCCGCACCAGGCCGCCCCGTGCCACGCCTCCTCGCCGACGAGGCCCTCGTGCTCGCCCGCCGCCTGGCCGCCACCGCCACCGCCGATGCGCCGGATCTCCGCGATGAGCGATGAGTGGCGTGGTGGCGCACATCGCTCATCGCAGTGACGACGCGGACGGCGCGATGAGCAATGTGCGTTGTATGACCACTCATCGCTATCGCGGCGTGGGGCCACGGGACGGTCCTCGACCGTGGCGCCGGTGTGGTCGATCGTCGTGACGACGGCGCGGCCGTCCTGCCCGCGGTCGGGCAGCGTGGCGGCGAGCCGTTCGGCGTCCGTCGGTGCGCACATCGAGCGCGACCGTCGGTCCGCTGCCCGACAACCAGCCGCCCACGCCCCTGCCTCGAGCCCGGCGGCCAGCGCCAGCCGCGATCGGGACGGTCGCGGCGAAGCGCACGTCCTGGTGCAGCCGGTCCTCGGTAGCCGTGCGCAAGGCCGCGACGTCGCCGGCCGCCAGCGCAGCGACGAGCAGCGCCGTGCGGCCGACGTTGAACGCGGCGTCACCGAACGACACCGTCGACGGGAGCGTCGCCCGCGATCGCCGGTCGACGTCGACATCTCGGGGATCCACAGCACGACCGATCGGGTCGACGGCCAGCGGCACGGGCACCACCGCTCCCGCGGCCGTCGCGACGACGCCCGCCGAAGAGCGAGGCGGCGGCGTTGTCGGCGTGGCCTTCGAGCGTCGATGGCCGCGGCCAGCACGGCGACGCCGATCGATGGCGTTGGGATCTCGCTGAGCGCCCGCCGCGAGCAGCGCCACCCACCCGCATCGCGGCGCTGAAGCCGAGCTCCCCGACCGACCGGGATCGGCGAGCGCACCCACACCTCGCCCTCGCCTCCGCCGTATCGGAACGCGACCTGCGCCGGGTGGCGCTCGTCGACAGCGCTTCGCCGAGTCATCCGGGGGTTCGCCGACGCCGATCTCGGCGTCGATCGAGAGCGCCATGCCGAGCGCGTCGAAACCGGGCCCGAGGTTGGCCGACGACGCCGGCACCCGGGCGACGATCACGTCGCTGACGGCGGCCTGCGAGGTCGCCACGAACGCATCGAGGGTGGCGGACGCCGCGGCCGGCATCGATCGGCCGCCTCGGCCGTCGCCACGCCCGCTTCGAGGGAGTCACAGGTGCCGGCCACCACCAACGCGGCCCCGGCGTTGAGCACGACGATGTCGCGGTGGGGACCGCGCTCCCCGCCCAGCACCCGCCGCACGACGTCGGCGTTCTGCGCGGCTCGCCACCGACCAGCTGCTCGTCGGGTCGCCGGCGCGAGGCCGAGCGTCTCCGGATCGACGGTGAACGTGCGAGCGCCTCCCTCATGATCGAGCGCGAGCACCGTCGACGGGCCAGTCGTGGTCAGCTCGTCGAGCCCACCGCCGTGCACGACCCACGCGTCCGTGGAGCCGTGTGCCCGCAGCGACTCCAACATGCGCTCGGCGAAGCGGGCATCGGCGACGCCGATCAGCTGGCGCCGGACGCGGCCCGGGTTGGCCATCGGCCCGAGCAGATTGAACACGGTCGGGATCCCGATCTCGCGGCGGGACGGCGCGGCGAAGCGGAAGGCAGGATGGAAGCGAGGGGCGAAGCAGAACCCGATGCCCGCCTCCTGCGACGCACTGCAGCACACCATTCGGCGTCAGCTCGATCGCCACACCGAGGGCCTCGAGCACGTCCGCCGTGCCGCACTTCGACGAGGCGCCTCGGGCGCCGTGCTTGCACACCGGCACGCCGGCGCCGGCGACGACGATCGCCGCCATCGTCGACACGTTGATCGAGTGCGAGCGGTCGCCGCCGGTGCCGACGATGTCGACGGCGCGAGCCCGCAGGTCCTCGCCGAGCGGCACGAGCTCGGCGGCCGCCGAGCACGGCGTCGAGCAGCCCCGACAGCTCCTCGGCGCTCTCGCCCTTCGCCCGCAGGGCGACGACGAACGCCGATCAGCTGGGCCGGGGTGGCGTCGCCCGCCGAGGATCGTGGCCATCGCCGCGCGCGCCTGGTCGGCGCGTCAGGTCGCGCCCGTCGAGCAGCTCGTCAGCAGGCCCGGCCAGCCGCCGTGGTCGGCAAGCAGGTCGGGCGCGTCGGCAGTCGGAATCAGCCACGCCGGGGCAACTGGCGAAGGCGGTGCGGAGCCGAGAACTACGCCGAGCGCCGCCGTCTGGCGGATGATGCGACGACGCTCGCGTTCGGTGGCGCCGCCCCATACGCCCGCCTTCTCACGTGACGACAGCGCGTGCTCGAGACAGGCGACGCGGACGCCGCAGCCCGCGCACACCGACTTCGCCACCGCTGCGTCCTCGTCGTCCTCCGGATAGAAGATGCTCGCGTCCAGCCCCCGGCAAGCACCCAGCCTCCGCCATTCGACGTCGTGAAGCGACACGTATGGATCCCCAATCCAGCTAAATGTGCGTCAGGAACGATAGAACCCCCGTCCTCCTACGCCAGAGGCAATCCCGGAGCCTCAGATCGGCCGTCGATGGCGCCGAGCGACCGCCGGCCGCCGGGGACCGGCTCCGGACCTCCTACATCGGCCCGTGGTGGAATCCCCCGATGCCACCGTTCGAGCGCCGACTGATGCTCGAACGCCTGGCCACGGAGCGCTTCGACGTGCTCGTCGTCGGCGGCGGCATCACCGGCGTCGGCGTCGCTCTCGACGCCGCGACGCCGTGGCCTCGCGCCGCGCTGGTCGAGGCCGACGACTTCGCCAGCGGGACGTCTCGAAGAGCTCGAAGCTCGTCCACGGCGGGCTGCGCTACCTCCAGCAGGGCGACGTGCGGCTCGTCTACGAGGCGCTGCGCGAGCGGCAGCGGCTGCGCCGCAACGCGCCCGCACCTCGTGAGCCTGCTGCCGTTCATGATCCCGATCCTCACCAAGGACGGGCTGATCCCGCGCCGGGTCGCCAGGGCGCTCGGCTCGGCGATGTGGATGTACGACCTCACCGGCGGCTTCCGCATCGGCAAGCCTGCACAAGCGGCTGAAGGCCGATGCCGCCTTCGCCCACCTGCCGACGATGCCGCGCGAGCGGCTGGCGGGCGGCTACCTCTACTACGACGCCACCGACCGACGATGCCCGGCTCGTGCTGACGATCGCCCGCACGGCGGCCGCTCGCACGGCGCGGCCGTCGCCAACCGCTGCCGCGTCGTCGCCTTCGTCAAGGACTCCGAGCGGCCTGGTCACGGGAGCCACCGTCGAGGCCGACGGCCGGCGGATCGACGTGTCGGCCACGGTCGTCGTGAACGCCGCCGGCGTCTGGGCCGACGAGCTCCGCACGCTGGAGGACGGGCACGACGCCGACTCGATCCGACCCGCCAAGGGCATCCACATCACGGTGCCGTGGGAGAAGGTGCGCAACGACATCGCCGTGGTCATCCCGGTGCCGCGGCGACAAGCGCAGCCTGTTCGTCGTGCCGTGGGGCGCACGCCCGGACGGCACGTTCGAGCACACCTACGTCGGAACGACCGACACCGACTACGACGGCCCGCTCGACGACCCGCCGTGCACGGCCGACGACATCGCCTACGTGCTCGGCGCGCTCAACGCACGCCGATCACGACGCGGCATCACCACCGAGGACGTCACGGGCGTGTGGGCCGGGCCTGCGGCCCGCTCGTCAAGTCGGCGACCAGCGGCCGCACGGCCGACCTGTCGCGCCGCCACCGCGTCACCACCGGACCGGCCGGCGTCATCGCCATCACCGGCGGCAAGCTCACGACGTACCGCGAGATGGCCGAGGACACCGTCGACGCCGTGCTACGGCGCCTCGGCCGCAAGGCTCGTGGCCGCACGAAGCGGCTGCAAGCTGCTCGGCGCCGAGGGCTTCACGAGCGCGCCGACGGCATCGCCGCGACCGCCGCACCTCGCCGACCGCTACGGCACCGCTCGCCGCCCAGCGTCGACGGCGCTGATCGCCGCCGACCCCGCGCTCGGCGAGCCGCTCGTCCCCGGCCTGCCTACCTGCGGGCCGAGGCCGTCTACGCCGCCCGCCACGAGATGGCGACGCACGCTCGACGACGTGCTGGTGCGCCGGACCCGGGCCCACCTCTTCGACCGGCCGGCGACGCTCCAGGCCGCGCCGGCGCGTCGCCGCGCTGCTGGCAGCCGAGCTCGGCTGGGACGACGCCGAGACCACCCGCCAGGTCGCCGCCTACCGCGAGCTCGTGGATCGCCGAGGAGCAAGCCGACGCCATGACGAGTTCGCTCCTCCGTCTCCGCGTGATGACCGAGCCCACGCCGCCGATCGAGCTGACCGGCACGCGACGCCCGGTGGCCGGGCACGGTCGGCGTCGACGCCGACGCCCTGGTCGCCGAGCTGCCGGCGCATCGCTCCGGTCGCTCACCGAGGCCGAGCAGCGTCGCCGAGCGCCAGCCGCGACTGGTGGCCGCTGGCGCTGCACTGGGCGCTCGCCGGTCAGGTGCCAGCGCGGGCGGCGGTGGTCGTGCCGCCCGACGACGACCGACAGGTCGCCGCCGATCGTGCGGGCGTGCGACGACCGCCGGCATCCCGCTCACCGCCGCCGGCGGGCGCAGCGGCGTGTGCGGCGCGTCGGTGCCGGTGTTCGGCGGGGTCGTCCTCGACATGACCGGCCTGGCCGGGCTCGTCGACGTCGACGCGACGTCCGGCGTCGTCGAGGTGCTGGCCGGCACGTTCGGGCCCGACCTCGAGGCCGAGCTCGCAGTCGCAGCACGGCCTGAGCGTCGGCCACTTCCCGCAGAGCTTCGACCTGGCCACCGTCGGCGGCTGGGTCGCCTGCCGCGGTGCCGGCCAGTACTCGACCCGCTACGGCAAGATCGAGGACTCGTCGTCGGCCTCGAGGTCGTGCTCGCCGACGGCACCGTGGTGCGCACCGGCGGCGCACCGGCGGCCGCCGTCGGGCCCGACCTCACCCAGCTCTTCCTCGGTTCCGAGGGCACGCTCGGCATCGTCACCCGGGTCTGGCTGCGCGCCCATCCCGGTGCCGCCGACCGAGCGGCGCGCGGCCTACTCGTTCCCGACCTTCGCCGCCGGCATCGAGGCCTGCCGCCTCGACGCTGCGCGACGGGGCGACGCCGGCCGTGCTCCGCCTCTACGACGGCGTCGAGTCGGCGCGCAGCCACGGCGGTGACGGCACGCAGTGCACGCTGCTCGTGCTCGACGAGGGCGACCCGCGCATCGTCGACGCGACGATGGCCGTCGTCGACCGAGGCGTGCTGCGCCGCAAGCGGCGCCGCGGCGCCGATCGAGCCTCGTCGACGGCTGGCTGGCCCACCGCAACGACACGAGCGCGCTGCAGGCGCTGACACGCAAGGGCTTCGTCGTCGACACGATGGAGATCGCCGCGCCGTGGTCACGCCTGCCCGAGCTGTTCGACGCCGTGCCCGCGGCGCTGCTCGCCGTGCCGCACGCCAGCGGTCGCCGAGCTGCCACCTCTCGCACAGCTACCCCGACGGCGCCTGCCTCTACTTCACGTTCGCCGCCACGCCGCCGCCCGAGCGAGATCGAGGCGACGTACGTCGCGCTGTGGGACGCCGGCCAGCGGGCCGTGCTCGCCGCACGGCGGCAACCTCTCGCACCACCACGGCGTCGGGCTCAACCGGGCCCGCTTCGTCCGCCGAGGCCCTCGGGCCCGCGTTCGACGTGCTCGTCGCCGTCAAGGAGGCGCTCGACCCGCGACGGCATCCTCAACCCGGGCAAGCTCGGCCTGCGCTCGCCGTTCGGCCCGCCGCCCTGGCCGTGAGCGACCGTGACCATGCGACGTCGACTGGGACGCCGTTCGGGCCGGCGGGCTGGTGTGCGCTCGTGTTCGCCGTGCCGTTCTCGATCGGCCGCCCGCTGGGCCGCCGACAACGACGACGACGGCGTCTGGCCGGCGTGGCTCGTGCTCGGCGCCGTCGTCGGATTCGTCCTCGGCGCCGGGTGCGCGGCGTGGGTGCAGCGAGTCGGACACGCCGCTCACGCACGGCATCGTCGACCGCCGCCGGCACCTACGTCGTCGCCCAGGCCGTGTTCGTCGTCGTCCGGCTGGTCCGCGGCGCTCGATGTGCACTGGTTCGGCGTCGTGTTCAACCTCACGGTGGTCACGTTCGCCGGGCTGCTCGGCGGACTCCTCGGCCAGCGGCTGCGTGCCCGTGGCGTCCTGCCCGGCTCGCGGAGGCCGCCGATGACGGCGATCCTCGTCATCGACGTCGGCACGACCAGCGTCCGGGCCGCCGTCGTCGACGAGCAGCCTGCGGATCGTCGGCCATCGCCCACCGGTCGTCTCCGCCGTCGACGCCGGCGCCCGGACTCGTCGAGTTCGACGCCGCCGCGATGTCCGACGTCGTCGCTCGACGCGTGCCAGCGAGGTGCTCGCGGTCGTCGGCCGAGCCGGTCACCGCGGTGGGCATCACGAACCAGCGGGCGAGCACCGTCGTGTGGGACCGGTCCACCGGCGAGCCGATCGCGCCCGGCCTCGGCTGGCAGGACCTGCGCACCGTCGATGGAGTGCATCATGGCCAAGGCCGAGCACGGCCTGGCGCTGGCACCCAACCAGTCGGCGACGAAGTGGCGTGGCTGCTCGACCAACGTCGAGGGCGCCGCCGAGCGCGACCTGTGCTTCGGCACCGTCGACACCTGGCTGGCGTGGACGCTCACCGGCGGCCAGCTGCACGTCACCGACCACACGAACGCCGCCGTCACCGGGCTTGCTGGACGCCGACGCCTCGGCGCTGGAACGACGCACGCGCTGGACGTCCTCGGCATCCCGGCCGCCGTGCTGCCGACGGTCGTCGACTCGTGCGGCGTGGTCGGCGCGGCGACGGCCCTGCCGGGTGCGCCACCGATCGCCGCCCTGGTCGGCGACCAGCAGGCGTCGCTCGTCGGGCAGGGCTGCGTCGCCCCGGGTCGGGCGAAGATCACGTTCGGCACCGGCGGGATGCTCGACGTGTGCCGCGGCGACGACGCGCCGGCCTCCGCCCGGCGCGGACGCGCACGGCACGTTCCCGATCGTCGCCTGGTCGCACGGCGGCCGGCTGACGTGGGGCGTCGAGGCGATCATGCTGTCCGCCGGCACGAACGTCGAGTGGCTTCGCGACGACCTCGGCGCTGCTCGCGACGAGCGCCGAGAGCCACGACGTCGCGTCGCCGGTGGCGACGCGCCGACGGCGCGGTGTTCGTGCCCGCCCTGCTCGGCCTCGGCACGCCGCGTGGGACTACGGCGCCCGCGGCACGCTGCTCGGCGTCACCCGGGGCACGACGAGGCCCACCTCGTGCGGGCCGTCCTCGAGGGCGTCGCCCAGCGCGGCGCCGACCTGGTCGAGGCGGCCGACGCCGACACCGGGCTGACCGATCGACGCGCTCCGCATCGACGGCGGGATGAGCGCCAACCCGACGTTCGTCCAGGCCCTGGCCGACGCCACCGGCCGCCCGGTCGAGGTGTCGCCGGTCGCCGAGGCGACGACGCTCGGCGCCGCGTTCCTGGCCGGGCTCGCCGTCGGCGTGTGGGACGACTCGGCGACGCCGACCGGGTCGTGGAGCCCGGCCGCGGGTCCACGAGCCGGCGTCAGCCGCTCGACCGGGACCGTGGGCGCGACGCCGTCGAGCGGTCGCCGGCGTGGATCCCCGAGCTGTCCGCGCTCGACTTCTGAACCTAGAGCGCCGTCGTCCGTGACTGCGAGACCGGACGTCGTCCGTGGCAGACCCATGCCCGACGCCGTGAGCACGCCGCCGGCTGTCCGGCACCGTCGCGGGCTGGCCGGCTCGCGAGCCGTCGCCACCGGGGCGGCCGGCCTCCGTGCCGCCGCATCGGGTACACCACGCGGCCGACACGGCGCTGCTCGGGTCGCCCAGGAGGTCGAGCTGGCGGCCCGTGACCTGTACCAGGCGGCGATCGACGCCGGCGCCGACGACGACGTGCTACGTGGGCATCCGCGACAACCACGGCGCTACGCCGACGTCCTGTCGGGCATCATCGGTCGATCGTCCGGCAGCCTGCGCAACGAGGCGCTGTTCACGGACCAGGCGGGATCGTTCGAGGTCGAGCGGGCAGCGAGCTGGCGCAGGCCGGCTACGACCTCGAGTCGACGCTCGGTCGCCACGCACACCGAGCTGCTCGGGCCAGCTGGAGGGCGTCGACGGCGCGCGCGCCGTTGCCTCGATCGCGATGGTCGAGGCCCGCCACTGCACGGTGCTCGCCGACTGGCCGGCAACGGCGACGACCTGGACTCGGTGCTGTTCGACGACGCTCGGCGAGCCGCTCGACCTCGCCGCGGGAGGCTCAGGGATGAGCGGCACCGGTCGCGGCCGACCGGCGGGCCGATCTGCCCGCCGCCGCCTGCTCGAGACCGGTGGTCTGACGGCGGCGCTCGGTGCGCTCCTCGCGGCCTGCGGCGAAGTCGGCGACGAGGCAGCCGGGCCGGGTCGGCTACGCCCCGCCGGTCGACGCCCCTCCCGACGGCCGAGATCAACGACATCGTGTACCTGCGCACGGCGACGTCGATCGAGTACCTCGATGCTGGACGTCTACGCCATGGATCGACCGACAGCGGCGAGCTCGGCGCAGGGTGACCAGGCGCTCGTCGACCGGTTGGTCGCGCGACCACCAGGCGGCCGCCGACACGACCGCCGACGCTGACCGACGAGGCTGGCGGCGAGCCGTACGAGTGCGCCAACGCGTGGTACACGGAGCGCGTCGTGCCGCCCATGATCGCTCGGCCATCCGTCGGCGACGAGGCAGATCTGTCCCGCCGAGCGACGACCCGGCACGCGACATGATGCGCATGGCCTACGGGTTCGAGACGATGGCGTCGTCGATGTACCAGCAGATGATCGAGCAGGTGTCCGAGCCGGGCGCTGCGGGTCGATCTGGTGGCAGCTCGGGACGCCGCCGGGCCCGCCACTCGGCAGCCGTCGCCATCGCCGTGACCGGTGCGCCCGACGGTTACGTCAGCCCGGTGGTGCTCGGCGGGGAGCTGACGCCGGACGAGAGCGGCCGGGCCGAGCTGTTCGCCATCCCGGCCCGGTTCGGCTCGCTGGCCGTCCACGGAGATCGTCATCGGCGCCCCGAACGACTCCGGCACCCGGGCCAGCTTCGCCCTCGAGACCCCGGCCGAGAACTCGTACGTCTACGACGGCCAGACCTGCCCGTCCTGACCCGCCATCTGGGCGCGGACGTTCTCATTCGACGATCTGGGCGCGCACGTTCTCGGATTCGAGAACCTCCGCGCCCAGTTCACGCCGTCCGTAGACTGCATCGTCGACGGTGAGTCGGCCGGGTGGCCGCGGCGTGCTCGTCACGTCGAGGAAAGTCGGGACTCCACAGGGCAGGGTGCTGGCGAGAGCCAGGTCGGGGCGACCTGACGGACAGTGCAACAGAGAGAGACCGCCGATGGGCCGGGCAACCGGCCACAGGCAAGGGTGAAACGGTGCGGTAAGAGCGCACCAGCGTCCGGGGCGACCCGGGCGGCTCGGCAAACCCCACCCGGAGCAAGGCCGAGCAGGAGGCACGGACGGCCCGTCCGTCCGCACCGCGAGGTGCGGGCAGCCTCCGGGTAGGCCGCACAGATGGATGGCCACCGGTCGCCGGGAGGCGATCACAGAATCCCGCTTACAGGCCGACTCACCGTCGTCATCCCGTTCGTTCTCTGGAAGATCCGGTCTCGAAAACGAGCTTGACCGGGAGTCAAAACCCCGCTCTGAACCCCGGCGCCGACGTCACGTGGCGACTTGGTTGAACGTGTGCAACACGGGCCCACCGGCGCGGCTGTCGATGCGGCACACCGAGGCGTACGACAGGTGGGATCGCCACGAGATCTCGACGCCGCAACCGAGCGTCCACGCGACCGCGGCCTTGATCGGCGACACGTGGCTGACCACCGCCACCGTCTGCTCGCGGGCTCGCTCGATCAGCTCGAGGCACGCCGTGCGCACGCGCTGATCCAGCTCCACCAGCGACTCACCGCCTTCGGGGACCCAGGCCGGGTTGGCTCGCCAGTGGTCCCACGCCTCCGACGGCACGTCGGCGTGCGGCACGCCCTCGTAGATGCCGTACGACAGCTCGATCCACCGCTCATCGACCTCGAACGGGGCGTCGAACGCTCGCGCCGTCTGCTGCGCCCGCAACAGCGGGCTGGAGATCAGCTCGTCGACGGGACCGACGAGCTTGGCGACGGCGATCGCTTGCGCCTCCCCGACCTCGTCGAGCGGCTCGTCGAGCCGACCCTGGAGCTTGCCGGCGGCATTCAGCGCGGTGCGGCCGTGGCGAACCAGGATCAGCACACCGTCAAGTCTCCCTCGGATTGGCAGGCAGGTGAGACGCCGGAGTGCAGCGGAGGCGGCGAGCTCGGGAGGCGAGACGCGCAACTTGCTTGCGAGCCGAGCCTGGACATCAAGTGTCTCACAGCGCTCGAGGACGCCCGAAGAGCCTCCCCGTCGTCCAGAAACGGTGCCGCTCCGCAGGGCTCGACAGCCCGGAGCCGCGCCACACCCAGACCAGGATCGCCAGGCCGACGATCTCGAGCGGCACGTTCCACCACCCCCGTTCGACCTCGGGCAACTCCACGCCCGGCGAAGCTCCACCCGCCGGCGGGCCACCAGAACAGGTCGTTGTCCATCCATGCGCCGTCGAAGACCAGGTGCAGCAGCGTGCCGATCGGCAGCCCGAGCAGCAGCGCCCTGGCCGGCCGACGTCCCAGCGTGGCCAGCATCACGATGGCCAGCAGGAACAGGCTGAAGACGAGCGTGTGGAGGAGGTCGATCCGCCCGAAGAGCAAGTCGACGAGGGGCAGGACCGCACCGACGATGAGCAAACGGTGGTCGAACCGCGGGTCCTGGAAGACGAAGCGGACGGTGGCGATCGACGTCCCGATGAACCAGAAGAACATCGCCGCCCCTCAGGGCACGAGCAGCCGCCCGCAGTGCGGGCAGGCGGCGAACTCACCCGCCGGCGTCGCCCGGGCGGTGCCGAGCTCAGCCGTCGACAGGTCGAGGTGGCAGCCGGTGCAGCGAGCGCCGTCGAGCCGAGCCACGGCGACACCGCCGAAGCGCACCCGCAAGCGCTCGTAGCGATCGAGCTCCCCCGCCTCGATGCGGCCGGCGACACCTTCCCGGGCCGTGGCGAGGTTGGCCAGCTCGGCGTCGATGGCGCCCTCCGCGGCCGCGAGGACCGCTGCCGCCTCCTCCGCCGCCGCGGCGAGGGCCGGCCGGCCGGCGTCGATGTCGGCCAGCTCGGCCTGCAGCGCGCCCTGCTCGTCGAGGTGAGCCAGCTCCTGGTCGTCCAGCTCGTCCTGGTGGCCGGCCAACGCGTCGAGCTCGTGCTGCAGCGCCTCGGCCTGACGTGTGGACGTCACGGTGCGCAGCTGCCCTTCGAGCCGCGTGCGTTGAGTGCGCAGGCGCTCGCCCTCGCGCCTCGAGGTTGGCGATCGACTGATCGAGCTCGCCGTCGCGGGCCACGATCGCGGCGCGGCGACGATCGGCTGCGGTCAGCGCCGTGTCCGCCGTCGCCGCCGATTCGCGCTCGGGCAGCCGGCCTCGACGGTTGGTCAGCTGGTCGATCGCACTGTCCGTGTCCTGCAGCGCCAGCAGGTCGTCGGTCAGCACGGAATGACGGCGGTCCCGAGCGGCGCCGACGGCACGGGTGCCCTCGGATCGAGGTTGTCGGGGGCGACCGTCGTCCCGCTCTCGATCCGTTCGAGGCGGCTGACACGCGGCGCTGTGACCGGCGAGCCCGGCGACGGCGGGGCGGTGGTCTCGGTCGGGCTCGCCGATGCCGGCGGTGTCGGTTGCTCCGGCGGCGCAGGTGGCTGTGGCGGTTGGGCCGGGTTGGCGAACCCTGCAGGCCCCGCCGGCGCAGCCGGTGCGGCCGGCGGGACGGTGCCGACGACGTCTCCGCCCGTCGTCACGCGCCGCGCCAGGCACTCGTTGCCCGGCAGGTACAGGCGGGCCGCCTCCCGGGCCGGCTCCGGTGGTGCGTCCCAGTCGGTCAGCGGCAGGCTGGCGTGGGCCGGATCCATGAACGCCTTCCAGATCTGCGTCGGGTACCGGCCGCCCTGCACCCGCGAGGCGTTGCGTCCACCGAACTCGGGCACGTTGACCATCGGCGTGTAGCCGTTGGGATCACCGACCCACACCGCCGTCGTGAGGTATGGCGTGAAGCCGACGAACCAGGCGTTCGTGTTGTCCTGCTGCGTCCCGGTCTTGCCAGCTGCCGGCCGACCATCGGCGAGCGGGTAGGAGCGGCCCGTGCCTTCGGTGAGCACGCCCTTCAACGTGTCGACGGTCGTCAACGCGACGCCCCGGTCGAGCACCTGGGTCCCGGCGCTGCTGTGGGTGTAGATGCGGCGTCCGTCGGCAGAGTCGATGTACTCGACGTAGTACGGCTCGTGGTGGAGTCCGGCGTTGGCCACGGTCTGGCCACCGGACGCCATGTCGAGCGGGCTCATCTCGTTGGCCCCGGTGGAGTAGCTGATGAACGGCTGGATCGCGTCGCGATCCTGTTCCGGTTGGCCCGGATACAGGTACGGCGATTGGGCCATGCGGTACGTCGTGTCGACGACGCGGTTGAGACCGACGATCTGAGAGAGCCGCACGTACGCGCAGTTGATCGACGACCACGTCATCTCGGCCAACGTGTCGGGCCCCCGCTCCGTGGCGTTCTTGATGACGAACGGCTCGTCGTCCGGCACCGCGAACGAGCAGTTGTTGGCGCCGTCGATGATGTCGTTCGGCTGGGCGCCGGCTTGCAGCGCCGCGGCGAGCACGAACAGCTTGATGCTCGATCCCGTCTGGCGGGGTGCGAGCGCCATGTTCGTCTCCCGCTCGTTGGGGACGAAGCCGCGACCGCCGACCATGGCGCGGATGGCTGCCGTGCTGGTGTCCAGCGTGACCATCGCCGCATCGAAGCCCTGCTCGGTGTCGGGCAGCACGTTGCGGGCCTGCTCGGCCAGGGCTTGCAGGTTCGGATCGAACGTGGTGTGGATCGCGCAGCCCGCCGCGGAACAGCGCCGAGTAGCGCTCGTCGTACGTGTCGCCGAGCAGGTTCGAGCGGTTGAGCAGGTAGTCGCGCAGCGCCTCGGTGTAGTAGGTGCGCTGGTTGATGCGGTCCGGCGTGGTGCGGGCGCGGTCCGGCAGGACGAACTCGTTGCCGATCTGTGTCGCCTCGGCCTCGCTGAGGAACCTGTCTTCGACGAGCCGCTCGAGCACCTGGACGAAGCGGGATTTGCTGCGCTCCGGGTTGAGCACCGGGTCATACCCCGACGGCGACCGCACGAGGCCGGCGAGGAAGGCGGCCTCGATGAACGTCAGTTGGTCGACGGTCTTGCCGAAGTACGTCTCGGACGCCGCCTGGATGCCGTAGGCGTTGTTGCCGAAGAAGACGGTGTTGAGGTAGCGCTCGAGGATCTCGTCCTTCGTCTTGGCCCGGTCGAGCATCAGCGCGTAGTGCACCTGGAGCAGCTTGTAGCGACCGTCACGCTCGAGGCCGGCGAGGAAGTCGTTCTTGACGACCTGCATGGTGATCGTCGACGCGCCCTGCTGGGCGGAATCCGACGAGAAGTTGGACAGCGTGGCCCGCACGAGGCTGCGGAGGTTGACGCCGTGGTGGGAGTAGAACTCCTTGTCCTCCACGGCGAGGAACGCCGTGATGACGTGCTGCGGTACCTGCGAGAGGGCAACTGGCTGGCTGTTCTCGGCCTCGAACACCGCGATTTCGTTGCCGTTCATGTCGTAGGCGTAGGACCGCTGTGCCAGCGGCTGGAACGCCGGCAGCACGACCGGCAGCTCCTCGTGGGCGTTGGCGATCTGCCACAGGCGCGGGCCGACGGCGACGACAACGGCGACCACGAGCAGGGCACCGGCCGTGACCACGAGCCCGAGGCGGGCGATCCACGTCAACGAGCGCACAACGGCAGCACGCTATCTGCCACCCTCTGACCGGTGGTGGCACCCGCGTCGGGTCGTCTCCGGCCCGCCGGCTCGGTCGTCACTAGCGTGCGCGAGATGCCGGACCCGTCGACCCGCCCGTTCCGCTTCGGGGTGCAGATCTCCGGGCCGCCGGACGCCAAGGGCTGGGTCGAGCAGGCCCGCAAGATCGAGGACCTCGGGTACGCGTCGGTCACGATGCCGGATCACTTCACGGATCAGCTGGCGCCGATGCCCGCGCTCGCCGCGGCGGCCGCCGCCACGACCTCGCTGCGCGTCGGCGCGCTCGTCTTCGACAACGACTACAAGCACCCGGTCGTGCTGGCCAAGGAGCTGGCGACGATGGACGTCCTGAGCGACGGCCGGGTCGACATCGGCATCGGCGCCGGCTGGATGGAGACCGACTACCGCAGCGCGGGCATTCCGTATGACCGCCCCGGCGTGCGCGTCGACCGGCTGGAGGAAGCCCTCGCCGTGATCAAGGGCGCGATGGGCGACGGCTCGTTCTCGTTCGAGGGCACGCACTACACGATCACGGACTACGACGGTCAGCCGAAGCCGGCGCAGCGGCCGCACCCGCCGATCCTCATCGGCGGCGGGGGCCGCCGGGTCCTGTCGATCGCCGCCCGCGAGGCCGACATCGTCGGCATCAACGGGCAGATGACGGCCGGGGTCATCGGTCCCGAGGCGGTCGCCACGATGACGTACGAGGCGGTCGCCGAGCGGCTGACCCTCGTCCGCGAAGTGGCCGGGCCGCGCGTCCAGGACATCGAGTTCAACATCCGGGCCTTCATCGTCAGGATCACCGACGACAGGGCGGGCACGGTGTCGCAGATCGCCGACTTCG
This sequence comes from uncultured Acidimicrobiia bacterium, assembly GCA_963774125.1. Lineage (GTDB taxonomy): Bacteria > Actinomycetota > Acidimicrobiia > Acidimicrobiales > Ilumatobacteraceae > JALZMG01. The sequence continues at coordinate 59,144 of CAVZDR010000003.1, read as the reverse complement.
TGCAGGTCGAGGACGAGATGATCGCGGCGTCACCGTTCGCCCTCGTCGGCAACGTGGACGAGATCACCGAGACGCTGGTTCGCCGGCGCGAGCAGCTCGGGTTCAGCTACGTGATCGTCGGCGGTGACGACGTCGAGCCGTTCGCGCCGGTCGTCGCCCGCCTCACGGGTACCTGACGATCCCATCCGAGTGTTTGAGCCAGTCGGAGTGTCAGACCTCGATTTTTCCGGGCCCCCGCACTCGGATGGCGTCAAACACTCGGATGGGTCAGAGCTGTCGGTCCTTTTCGATGACGGCGATGCCCTCGTCGCTCATGGTGAAGCGTTCGGCGTCCTCGCCGCTGTCGAGGCCGACGCGATAGTCCGACGGGATCTCGACGTTCTTGTCGACGATGCAGCGGTGCAGGCGTGCGCCCGGTCCGACGCGGACGTTCGGGAACAGGATCGAGTCCGTCACGTGGGCGTCGTGATCGACGTACACGCCGGGCCCGAGGATCGACCGCTCGACGTGCGCGCCGGAGATGATCGAGCCCTCGCAGAGCAAGCTGCCGTATACGTGCGCCGGCTCACCGCCCGGCCCCCGTGAAACCTTGGCGGGCGGCTCGGCGCCGCGGTACGTGTACACCGGCCACCGGTCGTTGTACAGGTTGAACACCGGGTGCGGGGCGATGAGGTCCATGTTGGCGTGGTAGTAGGCGTCGATCGTCCCGACATCTCGCCAGTACCCGCGCTCACGCTCGTCCTGGCCCGGCACGACGTTCGTCGAGAAGTCGTACACGTGGGCCAAGCCCTCACGCGTCAGCGCAGGGATCACGTCACCACCGAGGTCGGTGTACGTGTCGTCCCGCGGCGTGACGATGTCGACCAGCGTCTTCGTGTCGAACACGTAGTTGCCCATCGAGGCCAGGCAGCGCGTGTCGTCGCCGGGCATCGTCGGCGGGTCGGTGCTCTTCTCGTGGAAGTCGAGGATCCGGCCGTCGGCGTCGACCTCGATGACCCCGAAGTCCGACGCCAGCTCGCGCGCAACCGGGATCGCGGCGACGGTCACGCCAGCGCCGACCGACTGGTGGCGAGCAACCATCTGGCGGGGGTCCATCCGGTAGATGTGGTCGGCGCCGAACACGCAGACGAGGTCGGGCCGCTCGTCGTGGATGAGGTTGAGGTTCTGGTAGATGGCGTCGGCCGAACCCGAGAACCAGAACGGCCCGCGCCGCATCTGTGCCGGGACGGCCGCCACGTACTGGTTGAGGAGGGTCGAGAAGCGCCACGTCTGGCTGATGTGCCGGTCGAGGCTGTGGCTCTTGTACTGCGTCAGCACGACGATCTTCAGGTACCGGGCGTTGGCGAAGTTGGAGAGCGCGAAGTCGATCAACCGGTAGCAACCGCCGAACGGCACCGCCGGCTTGGCCCGATCGTTCGTCAGCGGGAGCAGGCGCTTGCCCTCCCCGCCGGCCAACACGATCACCAGCACGTCTGGGTCGTCCGCCATCGCCCGGAAACCTAACGGGGTGGCACCCGTCGGGCCGCGTCGGTCAGGGGTGGGTGTCCCGTGCTAGTCATCTTCAGATGCAGTTCGGCGCCGTGCTCCCCCACAGCGAGATCGGCACCGACCCAGGCGCCATCACTGCCTACGCGCAGGGTCTGGAGGAGCTCGGCGCAGCCAACCTGCTCGTCTACGACCACGTCGTCGGCGCCGAGCGAGAGCGGCCTGGCGGCTTCGAAGGCCCCTACGACAAGGACACCGCGTTCCATGAGCCGTTCACGGTGCTCAGCTTCATCGCCGCCGTCACACGGCGCCTCGAGCTGGTCACGGCGATCCTGATCCTGCCCCAGCGCCAGACCGTGCTCGTCGCCAAGCAGGCGGCCGAGCTCGCCGTGCTGTCGGGGAACCGGCTCCGTCTCGGCATCGGGACGGGGTGGAATGCCATCGAGTTCGTTGCGCTCGACGAACCCTTCACCAATCGCGGGCGGCGCCAGGCCGAGCAGGTCGAGGTGATGCGCCTGCTCTGGGAGAACGACGTCGTCGACTTCGACGGCGAGTTCCACCGCATCGAGCTGGCCGGCATCAACCCGCGCCCGTCCGTACCGATCCCGGTCTGGTTCGGCGGGGCCGCGCCCGCACTGCTCGAGCGGTGCGCCACGCTCGGCGACGGATGGGTGCCCCTCGGCACGCCCAACGACTCGTCCCGCCAGCGCATCGCCACGATCCGCGAGCCACCGCGAGGCACAGGGCCGCTCGATGGACGGCTTCGCCATCCAGGCTCAAGCCCAGTACGCCGGCGGCGACCCCGAGCGGTGGCGAACGCACGCCGCGCGCTGGCGCGAGCTCGGCGCCACCCACCTGTCGGTCGCCACTCACAACGCCGGCCCGACCGACGTCGACGGTCACCTGCGGCGCGTCGCCGAATACTTCGACGCCGTGCGCGACGTCTGACCCGAAGGGCTTGGCTCGCAAGCAAGTTGCTCGCCTCGCCGTCCGAGCTCCTGCGGTTCCGCGAGGCCTCCAAGCCCGCTAGACCTCCGTTGTGGCACGCCCGATGGACGACGATGAGATCCGGCGATTCCTGTCGACCGGTACCCGGACCGGCAAGTTGGCGTGGGTCGCTGCCGACGGCCAGCCACAGGTCGCGCCGATCTGGTTCGTCGTCGACGACACGGCCGATCAACTGGAGGTCGTCTTCAACACGGGCGGCCGCACGTCGAAAGGCCGGGCGTTGGCCCGCGACCCCCGCGTGTCGCTCGTCGTCGACGACGACACGCCGCCCTTCGCCTTCGTCAAGCTGACCGGTTCGGTCATCGTGAGCGAGGACCCGGACGAGCTCATGTCGTGGGCGGCGCGCATCGGAGGCAGGTACATGGGCGCAGACCGAGCCGAGGAGTTCGGTCGACGCAACGGCGTTCCCGGCGAGCTGCTCGTGCGGCTACGGCCCAGCCGGGTGATCGCCGAAGCTGATATCGCGGACTGAACGTTCGGGCTCGGCCGGCGTCGGTGGCGGAAAGGCCGCCGTCCCGGTCGTCGCGGCCGGGTCGCCGAGTGCCTCGCGCACCGCTTTGATCGCGTCGAGCGACAGGTTGCCGGTGACGTACCGACCACCTTGGAACCGCTCGAGCTCGGCGAGCACCGGCGCTGGGTCGATGTTCTCGGCGAGCAGTGCGACGGTCGTGGTTCCGGGCTTCACCATCTCCCGCAGCTGATCGACGAAGTCGTCGGTCACGCCGACGTCGACGATCTTGGCCGTGATCGCGCCAGCACCGGCGCCGATGCCGCCGGCGACGAGCATGCCGACCGGACCACCGAGGAGGAGCCCGAACAGACCGCTCCACAGCCCCGCCCCGAGCGCCGTCCGGCCCGGTTGCGGGTCCGTCGTCTCACGCACGTAGGTCCGACCCTCGGCCGACTTGACGACGAACACGGCGTCGCGCAGGGTCAGCCGGCCGTCGCGGGCCAGCCGCGTCATCGCCGTCATGAACTCGGCGGCCTTGAGCTCGTCGTCGAACGAGATCGCCGCCAACTGCATCGCCGGCGCGGGAGTGCTGTCGCTCACGAGCCCGAACCTACTCAGTGCCGAGCAGGCGGTGATCGTCCCCGTCGACGTCGATCACGGCAGCACCGACCACGCGGTCAGCGGCGAGATCACGCAGTGCCTCGGGCGCTCGGGAGAAGTCGTACGGAGTCGTGGTGACCTGCAGCCGCACACGTGAAGCCAGCGCGAGGAAGTCCTCGCCATCGCGTCGCGTGTTGGCGGTGACGCTGCGCACCTGACGCTCCTGGAACAGGTGGTCCTCGTACCGCAACGGCGGAACGTCGGTGAGGTAGATGCCGGCGATGGCCAGCGTGCCGCCTCGATCGAGCGCCTCGAGCGCAACCGGCACGATCTCGCCGACCGGGGCGAACAGGATGGCTGCGTCGAGCGGTTCCGGTGGACGGTCGAACGTGTCGCCTGCCGTCGCCGCACCAAGCGCCCGTGCCAGGTCGCGCGCCGCCGGAGAGCGCGTCATCACGTGCACGGTCGCGCCGTCGGCGATGGCCGCTTGAGCGACCAAGTGGGCAGATGCGCCGAACCCGTAGATGCCGAGGCGTCCCGCTGGCGGCAGGGCGGTACGACGGAGCGCACGGAATCCGACGATCCCCGCGCACAGGAGCACCGCCAGCTCATCGTCCCGGTATCCGGTGGGAAGGGCGTAGGCGTACCGTTCGTCCACCACGGCGTACTCCGCGTACCCACCGTCGGCGTCCCAGCCGGTGAACTGCGGGCCGTCGCAGAGGTTCTCCTCGTCGCGCCGGCAGAACCGGCAGGTGCCGCACGTGTGGCGCAACCACGCGATGCCGACGCGGTCGCCGATCGAGAATCGACATGCCTCAGTGCCCAGCGCGTCGACGACGCCGACGATCTCGTGGCCCGGAACGACGTCGTGCCGATGCGGCGGGAGATCACCTTCGGCGATGTGCAGGTCCGTCCGGCACACGCCGCACACCGCAACTCGGATGCGCAGCTCGCCCGGACCCGGGACCGGGTCCGGTCGTTCCACGAGCTCGAGCGGTCCGCCCTCGATCGGACCGGGCCGCCGGACGACCCACGCCTTCACGGTCGGCCCCGAACGAGCACCGTGGCGACGGTACTCCCCTCAGTACGCTCGCCGCCGTGGCCACCAGCCGCGTCGCCGTCGTCGGTGGTGGCATCGCCGGGATCTCAGCGGCGTGGGCGCTCGCCGAGCACCACGACGTGATCGTCCTCGAGTCCGAGCGCGAGCTCGGCTTCCACGCCACGGGGCGGTCGGCGGCGACGCTGTCGGAGACCGTCGGGCACGTCACCATGTGCGCGCTCGCCCGCGCCAGTCGCACGTTCATCGAGCACCCGCCTGACGGGTTCGCCGACTACCCGCTGTCCCACCCACGTGGGTTGCTGTGGATCGGGCGCGACGGTGACGGCCCGGTGCTCGACGACGTCGCCGCCGTTGCTGCGTCGGGGATCGCGCCCACGGCCCGGCGCGTCGACGCCGTCGAAGCGCAGCGCATCGTGCCGGCGCTGCGGCCGGCAGCGATCGAGGCCGGTGGCGTGTGGGAGCCGGACGCCCGCGGGCTGGACGTCGCGCTGCTCCTCGCTGCGTACGCCGCGGGTGCACGCCGAGCGCGGCGCCGACATCCGTCGCGGCGCACCGGCACTCGAGATCGAGGCGACGGGGAGCGGATGGCGCGTCCGCACACCCTCCGACGTCGTCGACGTCGACGTCGTCGTCAACGCCGCCGGCGCGTGGGGAGACGTCGTGGCCCAGCGCGCGGGTGTGGAGCCGCTCGGACTGCGACCGCTGCGCCGGACGGCCTGCCTCGTCACTGCTCCCCCGGACGTGGCGACCTGGCCGCTCGTCATGGATGCCGGCGGCCGCTGCTACTTCGAACCCGAGAGCGGAGGCCTGCTGGTGTCGCCCGCCGACGAGCACCCGAGCGAACCGGTCGACGCCACGGCGGAGATGGAAGACGTGGCGTGGGGACTCGAGATGCTGCACGAAGCGACGACGCTGACACTGCGGTCGGTCCGGCGGTCGTGGGCCGGCCTGCGGACGTTCGCACCGGACCGCGTCCCGGTCGTTGGCTGGGCCCCCGATCGACCGGGGTTCTGCTGGCTCGTCGGCCAGGGCGGGGCAGGCATCAAGACGTCGCCGGCGATGGCCGCCGCCGTGGCAGCAGTGGTCGGAGAGCTCGAGTGGCCGAGCGATCTGACCGCACTCGGCGTGTCGGCGGACGTCCTCGCACCGCGTGCGACCACCGTGCGCTAGTCGCCGGTGGTCACGGCCCGGGCGCGCAGCACCTGCACGGTCAGGTGGATCGCCACGAGCACGAGCAGCGAGGCGAACAGGATGTTGGAGAGGTCGGCGCTCATCCGGTCCGACACGAGTCCGCCGAGCGCGGCGGTGACCATGCCGGCGACTCCGACGACCACGGCCGCCCGCAGATCGGTGTTGCCCCTCGAGCGGTTGCGCACGGTGCCCATCACGGCGGTCGGAACGATCACGGCGGACGACGTGCCCTTGGCGATGACCGGTGGGATGGCGAAGAGCAGGATCATCGCCGGCACCATGACGAGGCCGCCGCCGACGCCGAGGAGGCCGGCGAGCACGCCCGATGCAACTCCGATGGCCACGAGGATGACGGCGTCGAGGGCAGTGAGTGGGGTCCGGCCCGTGGCGTCGGTGTCGAAGAAGAGGCGCACGGCCGACACGACGAGGACGGCGGCGAACAGCAGCGCCAGCGTCCGCTGCGGCAGGACGTGGAGCAGCCTCGTGCCGATCACGACCCCACCCACGGCCCCGATCGACAACCACAGCGTGGCCGCCCAGTCCACGTTGTCCTGGGTCGCGTAGGCGAGCAGCGAGGCGATGGCGATCGGCACGACGGCGGCCAGCGACGTGCCGTGAGCGAGGCGTTGCTCCATGCCCGCGACGAGGACCAGCCCCGGCACGATCAGAATGCCTCCGCCGACGCCGAACAGCCCGGCCAGGAAGCCAGCGAGGAGCCCGACGACGATGAACTGGCCGAGGTGGTGTTGGGCCCGGGCCGGGGCGTGGGTCGGCACGGGCTTGATCATCGGTCGATCGTGACTCACCCACCAATCCGGGCGGCGGCGGTTTCGGATCCTGGACGATGACGACCGAGCAGCGACCGGCGCCGTAGCTCGACGGCGCGAGTGAGTGCGGCGAGGTCGTTCAGCGCCACGACCTTCTGGTGAACGGTGAGGTTCTGCAGCGCACCGTCGATGCTCGCCGCCTCGTCCAGCTTCACGCGGGCCACGAGCAGGTCGGCGTCGATGGGCTCACCCGGGTGTCGGGGCGGCGGGAGATCGACGCGGTGAACGGCAAAGAGCCGTGGGTCCTCAGCCAATCGTGCGATTGCCTCGGCCTCGGGAACCGCAGCCATGGCCGACATCGCTGTGGCGAGCACCGGGGGCGGCGTCGTCTCTTCCGGCGTGCGAAAGAAGCCGGCGCGCCGCGGCGAGACGCCCTGCACGGGGCTGGGCGGTCACCGCCGAGATCGGGATCGCCAGCACGAGCCCGATGACGATCGGGATCATCCAGATGAACAACGACGGTGAGACGAGCCACGCGGCGACCGCCATCGTGACGCCGAACACCGTGTGCCACAGGTGGCGGCGGACGATCTCCCGCGAGGAGATCACACCGCCCCGCCGTTGGACCTTCCATCCGACGTCGCGACCGAGGGCGACGGCCGTCACCGCCCGCGACTGCACGAGCATCATGATCGGCGCGATCAGCGCGGACGTGAGCGATTCGAGCGCCACGCTGCCGGACGCTCGCGCTGCCCCGCCACATCCCCGCCTCAGGTGGCGCTTCGTGAGGAGCAGCGCGAGCGCGATGAACTTCGGGGCCAGGAGCACGGCCATCATGATGAGGAACAGGCGTCGCGCCCGCAGGAAGTCCTGAGCGGGCATGCCGAGGAGACGGAACCCGCTGGTCACCTGCTCCGATGTCACGAAGCGGGCCTGCAGTGACACGAGCATGCCGACGACGAGGAAGGCCAACCACAGCGGTGATGCGAGATAGGCGAAGACGCCCGTGACGAAGTGCAGCCGGCTGACCGGTCGAAGGCCGCGGGCGGTGACGACGGCCAGGTGCTGCAGATTCCCCTGGCACCAGCGCCGATCGCGTGTGGCGAGGTCGACGATCGACGGGGGACTCTCCTCGTAGCTGCCAGGCAGCGCCGGCGCGAGGCGAACGGCCCAGCCGCCCCGGCGCACGAGCGCGGCTTCCACGAAGTCGTGGCTCAGCACGTGACCACCGAACGGCTTCGGGCCCTTCAGGTGAGGCAGTCCCGCCTCCTCGGCGAAGGCGGTGGTGCGGACGATCGCGTTGTGCCCCCAGTAGTTCCCGTCGGCTCCGTTCCACCATGCCAGCCCGTTGGCGATCAGCGGTCCGTACACGCGATTGGCGAACTGCTGCAGCCTGGCGAACAGGGTGACCCCGCCGACGACGATCGGGATCGTCTGGATCACGCCGACGTTCGGTTGCCGCTCCATGGCCGCGGCGAGTCGAACCAGCGTCTCCCCCTCCATCAGGCTGTCCGCGTCGAGGACCACGAAATGGGCGTACGGCGCACCGAACCGGCGGACCCAGTCGGCGACGTTGCCCGCCTTGAGGTCGACGTTCTTCGGGCGGTGTCGGTAGAAGATCCATGCTGCGCCGTCGAGGCGATCGCGCAGGTGCAGGATCGCTTCCTCTTCTGCGACCCAGGCATCGGCGTCAGTCGAGTCACTGAGCACGATGACGTGGAAGTGCACCAACTCGCCCGTCGTTGCCAGCGACGTCGTGATCGCCTCGATGTTGGCGACGATGCGCGCCGGCTCCTCGTTGTGGGTCGGGATCAGTAGGGCCGTCAGTTCGCGCAGCGGTGGCGTTGGCCCCGTCGGTGCGGGCTCGACCTTGCCCTTGCGCGTCGTCAACTGCGCCCACGCACCGGCCAACGCGTTCGTCAACGACAGGGCGATCCACGGGACCAGCGTGGCGAACAAGATGACCAGCACCAGCTCCAAGCCGGTCAGCCCGCGGAAGGCGAGCACCCGGAAGACCTCGTACGTGGCGAGTGCCGCAAGCGCGAGCGCACCTCCGAGGACGAGAACCCGCCGGAGCAGGATCCTGGGCACGTGGGGCGGGTGGCGCGTCGGGCGGACCCACTTCCGGAACGACTGCACGGGCATCGCTCGCGGCGCGTCCGGGGGACGTAGGCCGACGGTCACGCTCTCGCCTCCCTCCCAGCTCGTGGCGTGCCCGCCGAGATGGCACTGAACGCGGGCGGCGTCAACTCCGCGTCAAACGCCGTCCCGCACCGGCCGGGGCGGAGTCCCGATTGATGGGAGCATGCATACGTGGATGATCGGGCGAGCAAGGTGCTCGAGTCGGTGGACGCACTCGCCGCCGCGATGGTCGACGAGACGTCGGCGCTGATCCGGATCCCGAGCGTCAGTGGCAGTGACGCCGAGAACGAGGCCCAAGCCGTGCTCGCCCGTCGCCTCAGCACGTCCGGCTACGAGGTCGACCACTGGCAACTCGACCTCGAAGCGTTGTCCGGCCACCCCGACTTCCCTGGCGTCGAAGTCGATCGGCATGAAGCCTGGGGACTCGTCGCTCGGCTGCCCGGCACGGGCGACGGCCCAGCGCTGATGCTCAATGGACACATCGATGTCGTCCCGATCGGCGATCCCAACGCCTGGGTCGACGCCGCCGTTCGCCGGTGAGACACGAGGGGGCGACCTCTACGGGCGCGGCGCGTGCGACATGAAGGCCGGCCTCGTGGCATCGATCCAGGCGATGGATGCGCTGCGGGCGTCCGGGGTGCGCCTGGCCGGCGACGTCATCCTGGCGTCGGTCCAAGGCGAGGAGGACGGCGGGCTGGGCACGTTCGCGTTGCTGCAGCGTGGCTGGCGCGCCGACGCCTGCGTCGTCGCCGAACCGACCGAGCTCGACGTCATCCCGGCCAACTCCGGTTCGCTCACGTTCCGATTGCGCGTGCCCGGCCAGGCGACCCACGCCGCCCGCCGCACCGAGGGTGTCAGTGCGATCGAGAAGTTCTGGCCGGTGTGGCAGGCGCTGGTCGAGCTCGAGCAGCGCCGCCACCAAGTCGTCGACCCGCTGATGACACGCTGGCCCCTCGCCCATCCGCTGTCGATCGGCGCGGTGACGGCCGGAGACTGGGCGTCGTCGGTCCCGGACCTGCTGGTCGCCGAGGGACGGTTGGGTGTCGCTCTCGGCGAAGGCGTCGAGCACGCCCGCGCCGACCTCGAGCAGACCGTCGCCGAGCTCAACGAACGTGACCCGTGGCATCACCAACATCCCGTCGAGCTCGAGTGGTGGGGCGGGCAGTTCGCGCCCGGACGGCTGCCGGCCGGCAGCGACCTGATCGACCGAGTGCTCGCCGCGCACGCGATCAGCTCGAGCGACGCGGGACGATCACAGCGACGTCGTACGGCGCGCCCTACGGCAGCGACCTCCGGTTGCTCACCGGGCTCGGCGGCATCCCGACGGTGCAGTACGGGCCAGGTGACGTCCGCCTCGCCCACGGTCCACGCGAGCGCGTGCCGATCGCCGACGTCGTCACCACGGCGCGAACCCTCGCGCTGCTGGCGCTCGATGTGTGCGGCGAGGGATAGCCGGCGTCAGTGGCCCAGCCAGATCGTCCGGGTCACGCTGTAGAAGTCCATCACCGTCGGGCCGAGCTGCTCCCGGTGAGTGGCGGTCCCGGACTGCTTGATCCCACCGAACGGCGCGTTGAACGCGGCCCCGACCGTCGGCCGGTTGACGCGCACCATGCCGGCCTGGATCTCCGCGGCGAAGTGCTGGGCTGCCGCCAGTGATCGCGTGCAGATCGCAGCGGAGAGCCCGTACTCGACGTCATTGGCCGCGGCGATCGCCTCGTCCATCGAGTCGACCCGTTCGAAGCCGATGACCGGACCGAACACCTCCCGGCGCGAGAGCTCCATGTCGGCACGAGCATCCGCCAGCACGGTGGCCGGGTAGAACCAGCCGTCGTCGAGGCCGTCGCCGGATACCCGCGCTCCGCCCGACACGAGCTTCGCCCCGTCATCCACGGCGGTCGAGATGGCGGCGTCCATCGCAGCAACCGCGCGGTCGTCGATGAGCGGACCCATCGTGACGTCGGGCCGATCGCCGGGCCCGAGGACGTAGCGCGCCGCCCGCGTCGCGACCGCCTCCACCACCTCGTCGTACACCGCCGACTCGACGAGGACGCGGCCGGCACCCGTGCAGGCCTGCCCGGTGAGGGAGAACGACGAGCGGGCCACCACGTCGGCAGCGGCCTGGACGTCGGCGTCGGCGAGCACGACGACAGGGTTCTTTCCGCCGAGCTCGAGTTGCAGCCGCTGCCCCAAACGGGAGGTGGAGTGGATCTTGCGACCGACCGCCGTCGAACCCGTGAACGTGACGGCGTCCACCCTCGGGTCGGCGACGAGGTAGGCGCCGGCGTCGAAGCCATGGACGACGTTGAGGACACCCGGCGGCAGACCGGCGTCGACGAAGGCATCGGCGAGGCGGGCACCCATCAACGGCGTCATCGGCGACGGCTTGAACACCACGGCGTTTCCCGCCGCGAGGGCCGGTCCGATCTTGCGACTCGCCAGGTTCAGCGGGAAGTTCCACGGCGTGATCACGGCAACGACACCGACCGGATCGAGCACGGAGTAGACGAGCGGTGTGTCGTCGCTCGGGTACGTCGCGCCGAACAGCCGGTATGCCTCACCGGCGTACAGCTCGAGGTTCTTCGGTGTGCGGCTCGCCTCGTTGCGGGCGTCGGCGAGCGGCTTGCCTTCTTCGGCGACCATCTCCGCCGCCAGCTCGTCGGCTCGCGCGGCGAGCAGACGGGCCGCCGCCGACAACACGTCGGCACGGGCCGTCGGCGACGTTCTTCGCCACGTCCCGAGCGCGTCGACGGCAGCCGACACCGCATCGGTGACGTCGGCGGCCGTCGACTCCGGCGCAACCGAGACGATCTGACGGGCGTCCGCTGGGTTGCACCGTTCGAACGTCGCACCGTCGGCGGCGCTGATTCGTTCCCCACCGATGAGGTTCTGGACCTCGGCGCGATGACTCCGGCCGGCGACTGCAGTCCTCATGGGCATCCCGTCGACCAGATCAGGAGTTGCTGATGACTGAGCCCGTCACTCACGAGCTGAAGGTACCTGGAGCCGTGCTGCGCTACGACGTCCGCGACAGCGAGCCGGCGGGCGGGCCGGTGCTCGTGCTGATCGGCTCGCCGATGGGCGCCGCAGGGTTCGGCACCTTGGCGACGTACTTCTCCGACCGCACGATCGTGACGTACGACCCGCGCGGCGTGGAACGCAGTGCGCGCACGGATCCCGACCTTGACGTGACACCCGAAGTGCATGCCGCCGACGTACGGGCCGTCATCGAGGCGATCGGCGAAGGTCCGGTCGACCTGTTCGCGTCCAGCGGCGGCGCCGTCAACGCGCTCGCCCTGGTCGCCGCCAACCCGGAGCTCGTCCGGACGCTCGTTGCCCACGAGCCGCCGGCGATGACCGTGCTGCCCGACGCAGAAGCGGCGATCGCGGCCTCCCGCGCCGTCCACGACACGTACCACCGAGATGGGTGGGGCGCCGGGATGGCGCAGTTCATCGCCCTCATCTCGTTGCGCGGTCCCGTGCCTGACGACTTCGCCGCCCAGCCCCCACCCGACCCGGCGATGTTCGGCATGCCCACCGAGGACGACGGTTCCCGTGACGACCTGATGCTGGGCTCGAACCTCCTGACCTTGACGCATCACCGCCCCGACATCGAGGCGCTGCGCGCCGCACCGACGCGCATCGTGCTCGCTGTGGGAGTCGAGTCGGACGGTGAGCTCGCTCATCGCGCTGGAGAGGAGGTCGCCGCGTTGCTGGGCACGACCGCTGTGACGTTCCCGAGCCACCACGGCGGATTCCTCGGTGGCGAGTACGGTCAGACTGGAGAGCCCGAGGCGTTCGCCGCCCGCTTCCGCGAGGTCTTCGCCGACACCGCGGTTCACGTCAGCTGAATCGACCGGTTGGCGTCGATCCACGCAACAGGAACCGGGAATCACAGAGACAGGAAGCACCATGCGAAACGTCGTCCTCTACCACTTGCTGGCACTCGACGGAGTTGCCCTCGATGACGACTCGGACTGGTTCACCGACGGTGGTCCCGAGATGTTCGCCAACCTCGGTCGCGTGATCGGGTCGCAGGAGGACGTCCTGCTCGGGCGCGTCACGTACGACTACTGGGCGGACTACTGGCCGAGCTCTGACGTCGAGCCGTTCGCCACGTTCATCAACGAGTCGCCCAAGCACGTCTTCACGTCGCGCCCACTGAACGGATCATGGGCGAACACGACTGCGGTGAGCACGTCGCCCGCCGAGTACGTCGCCGACCTCAAGCGCCAGCCCGGCGGTGACATCGGGATCCACGGAAGCATTGCCCTCGCCAGCTCGCTGGTGCGCGCCGGGCTCGTCGACGTGCTCGAGCTCGCCGTCGCGCCCGCGGTCGCCGGCCAGGGGCGCAGAGTGTTCGACGGCGATGACACCAAGCAATCGCTGCAGCTCACCGACATGTCACGCAGCCCGGCCGGCACGCTGTTCCTGACGTATCGGCGAGCGTCTTCACCTGACGCCGAGTCGTAGGCACTCGGCTCCCGCCGCGCCCGAGGCGGTGGTGAGTCAGGTCGTGAGTGTGCGCTTCGGGCGGAGGACACAGAACTCGTTGCCCTCTGGGTCGGCGAGCACGGTCCACGTCTCGTCGCCTCGCTGACCGACGTCGACGCGGCGTGCCCCGAGGTCGATGATCCGCTCGATCTCGGCCTGGCGCCCGCTGTCGCTCGCGTCCGCGCCCGGGTTCAGATCCAGGTGAACCCGGTTCTTGACCACCTTGTCGTCGGGGCTCGGCATGAAGCACATGCCGATGGGGGCATCGTCCGCTGGCCCGATCACGACCTCCCGCTCACGCTCGGACAGGATCGGCCAGTCCAGGACCTGGCTCCAGAACCGAGCGAGTCCCGGAAGATCGTGCGCATCGACGACGACGTGGTGGAGCGAGACGGGCATGGAGCAAGTCTGGGCGTCATCTCTGCCAACTGCTGGCAGAGATCACGCCCAGATCGACCGACGGCAGAAATCACGCCCAGATTCCCTACGCCCGCCTCGACCTGACCCATGCGCGGGACCACCCGAGCCAGGCCGTGCCGAGGGCGAGGGCGCCCCAGGCGACGAGCAGCGCCAGGTCGGCGCCGGTCGGATCCAGGCCAGACGGCAGCAGGGGTCGAATCGCCCGGTAGGGCCAGGCTGCTGTCGACGCGAAGTCGAAGATCAGCGTTCGCCGCCCGGTCGAGGACTCGACCGCCAACCAGGACCACGTGAAGAGCCCCACGGCGCCGAGTACTCCAGTGACGGTCGCCCAGCGCACCGAGCGGGCGGCGACGGCGGCCAAGCCGAGCGCGGCGAGCGGCAGGACGACGACGATCTGGCGCCCCGGCACCCAGAAGCCGTGCATGGTCAGGGCGACGAACGTCGCCGTCAGCCACCCGGCCGTGATCACCGCCGGCACGAGCCACCGGCCAGGCCAGCGGCGAGCGGTCAGCAGACCCAGCCCGAACGGCGCGAGCAGCCACACGGGAGACCACGCGGCGATGCCGAAGTCACGGTCGACGAGCAGCCCGGCGAGCCGTCGCGATCGACCGAGCAGGTTGACCTTCGTTCCGACGACGGAGAGCTCGCCCGTCTCGGCGAAGTGGTCGCCGCTGGCGTAGACGGTCCAGCCGCCGTACCAGGCGCGATGCGCAACCACGTAGACGAGCGCGGCGACCGCCGCCCCTCCGGCGAGGATGGCGATCCGCGGCGTATCGTGGCGGTGACGCAGCAGCAGAGCGATGCCGAGCACGGCAACGACCGGCGCGTACTTGACCGCCAGCCACGGCAGGACGATCAGGGCAACGAGCACACCGACGTCGTGCCACCACGTCGGGGCCGGGCTCGTCAGGAGCGCGACGGCAGCGACGACGGCGAGGGCGGCCGGCATCTCCGGGTACACCTGGCTGCCGTACGCGGCGAGCGGGAGACCCACGAACGCCGCGGTGACCCCGATCGCCGCCGGGCGAGCCGGGAGCCCGACCCGGCGAATCGCCACCCACGTCGTCACCGCGGCACACACGCCGGCGATCACGACCAGCAACGCCTTCGCCGCCGCCCAGCCACCCACGCGCATCGGCACGGCGAGCAGCGCCGGCAGCAGCGCATCGTGGGGTGAGATCTGCCGATCGGTGTCGTCGAGAACCAGCGTCTGCGGGTCCAGGTCGACCTCGTGATACGTGCGGTACCGCGCCTCGTCGATCTCGTCGGCGATGTCGAGGTTGCCGTCCTCGCCGATGCTGGTCGCCGTCAGCAGGTACTGCGGCTCGTCCCCCGACACACGGGCGCCGTACGTCGCACGAGCGTCGATCCCGACGAGTGCGGCCAGCGCGCTGAGCACACCGACGATCAACGGCGCCCAGCGCTCGCTGCGCTCGCTCATCGAACCACGGGGGCTGCGCCCCCGAACCCCATCGCCGTCCGGCTCACTGGCGCTCGCTCGGCCGGCATGACCTCGCTGCGCTCGCTCATCGAACCACGGGGGCTGCGCCCCCGAACCCCATCGCCGTCCGGCTCACTGGCGCTCGCTCGGCCGGCATGACCTCGCTGCGCTCGCTCATCAGTCGTCCACCACGAACGTGTCGAAGCGGGCGCGCTCCGCCCGCCACCTCGCCTCGTCCCAGCCGTCCGGACCGAGGCATTCGACCGCGCCGAGCGCCATGTCGACGACGTGATGGAGGTTGTCGGCGACGGCGAGGCCCTGGCGACCGAGCACGGAGATTCCGTCGAGGTCGTCGCCCACGCGAGCGCGCGGTGCCGCGCATCGTCGTCGAAGCCGATCACCGGGTAGCACGCGTGCGAGCCGCACGACCTCGACGCCGGCGACCTCCGGCCGGCGCAGGCCGAGCCGATCCATGCCGTCGAGCACGAGCTGTGCCAGCTCGTCGTCGCTCGCCGCCCAGCATGCGTCGCCGACGGTCGCCGGCACCTCGGCACACAGCACGGTGCGGCCGGCCGGATCCGGGCCGTCGCGGTAGTTCTTCGGCTCCGACAGGCGGGCGAACGCGACGTCGGGATCCGGGACGTAGTGGGCGTCGAACTCGCTGTAGCAGTCCTCGTCGAGCACGAGGTAGACGAGCACGACCCCGCGATGGCCTGGCGGAGCAACGTCCGGGGCACCGGCGATCACCCGGACGAGCGCGTCCAGCGGTGCGGTCCACAGCACGCGATCGGCGTTGATCCGCCGCCCGTCGTCCAGCGTGACAGCGCACCGGCCGACCGGGCTCGAGCACCTCCACACGACGGCCGGTCTCGATTCGCACGCCCACCTCGACCGCTGATGCGGCGAGGCGGTCGACGACCTCGCCGTAGCCGAGGCGCGGGTAGAGGAACGTGCGTCCCGCCGGCCTGGCGCCGCGGGCGACGCGACGCAGCAGGCGGCCTCCGCCGTTGACGGCGATGCGCCGGCGGCGCCAGGTCGGCCGACAACGCCGACGGATCGCAGCCCCACAGCTTGGTTGCCATCGGGCCGTGGAACGTCGCCAACGCCGTCGGGCCGAGCCCGGCCCGCACGAACTCTGCGTAGGAGCCGTCGCGCGGCCGCCGCAGTGGGCCGGTGACGACGTCGGTCGCAATGCGTGCCCCGACGCCGAGGGGGACGGTCCGCACGACGTTGACGGGGCGTAGCGGGAACGCCACCCAGCGGCCAGCAAGGTGCAGCCGCCCGTTGCGACGCCGCTCCTGCAGGTCCGCGCCGAGGAGCTCGTCGAGCAAGGCACGCACCCGCGGCTCCGCCGACGGGTGCAGGCGGTGGCTGCCCATGGTCGACTCGCTGTCCGCCCACGGTGATGCTGGCAGCCATCCCGCCGAGCCGTGGTGACGCCTCGATCAACTCGACACTGCGCCCGCGCGCGGGCGGCGCCGAGCGCGGCAGCGAGGCCGCATGGGCCGCCACCGACGACGAGGACGTCGACGCGACATCACTCGCGGTCGGCGACGGCCACGAGGCGGTGCCCCGGCACGAGCGTCGCTCGGACCGCCGTGCCGACCGGGACGCGCACCAGGTGGGACTGCGTCGAGTGCACGGTGATGCCGGAGGCGAGGCGGAGGTCGTAGCGCCAGGTCGACCCTCGGAACTCGGCGCCGACGATCTCGGCGGTGCCAGCTGGGTCCTCGACGAACGTCACGTCGTCGGGTCGGGTGACGGCGACGAAGTCTCCACCCGCGGCGCCGTTCAGCTCGCCGAGCGTGACAGCGCCGAGCTCGCTCGAGGCGTGCCGACCGTCGCGGGCGATCGGTAGGAAGCTGGCCTCGCCCATGAACCCGGCGACGAACCGGCTCGCCGGCTCGTGGAACACCGTCGTCGGGCGTGCCGAGCTGCTCGATGCGTCCGGCCGCGCATCACCGCGACCCGGTCACCGGTCGCCATCGCCTCGGTCTGGTCGTGGGTGACGAACACCGCCGGCGTCCCGATCGAACGCAGCAGCGCGACGACGTCGCCGCGGACCTGGGCGCGAAGGTTCGGGTCGAGGCTGGCGAACGGCTCGTCGAGCAGCATCAGGGTCGGTGCCGGCGCCATCGCCCTGGCCAGAGCGACACGCTGGCGCTCACCACCGGACAGCTCGTGCGGGTAGCGGCGCCCGTAGCCCGACAGACCGACGAGATCGAGCCATCGCTCGACGCGCCGGTCGCGTTCGGCGCGAGGCACGTTGCGCAGCCCGAAGCGCGATGTTCTGGGCCACGGTGAGGTGGGGGAACAGGGCGTGCTCCTGGAACACGAGGCCGACGTGCCTCCGCTCGGGATCGACGCGACGCGTCCCGTCGTCGACCAGGGTCGCACCGATGCGGATCGTGCCGCGATCGACGCCGACAAGCCCGGCGACGAGCCGGAGCAGCGTCGACTTGCCGCATCCGCTCGGGCCGACGAGGGCGAGCAGTTCGTTGCCGGCCAACGTCCATGTCGACGTCATCGACGGCCACGGTCGTCCCGAACGCTTTGGTGACACCTTCGAGCTGCAACGCCCGCTGATCGCCCGGTGTTCGCTCGCTTCGCTCGCTCACACCACGAACATCCCGGGGGCTGCGCCCCCGTCCCCATCGCCGCCCGGCTCCCTCGCGGTCGCACGGTCGGCTGGTGTTCGCTCGCTGCGCTCGCTCACACCACCGCTCCCGGATCGACGGGTGGGGCCCCGCGACGATGGTCGAGCTGACGGCAGAGGATCGCCACCGGGATCGAGCGCGACGGCGATGATCGTCAGCGCCGGCAGCGCGGCCTGCTCGAACCGGGTCTCGGACGCCAGGTTGTAGACCCACACCGGCAACGTGTCGAAGCCGATCGGGCGCAGCAGCAGCGCGATCGGCAGCTCCTTGAGGGCATCGACGCCGACGAGCACCGCCGCGGTGATCATGCTGGCGCGTGACAGCGGGAGGTGGATCCGTCCGAGCACCACCCGCGGCGGGGCGCCGAGCGACCGGGCCGACGCCGTGATCTCGTCGGGCACCTGCCCGAGCCCGGCCTCGACGGTGCCGAGGGCCGGACCGAGGAAGCGGATCGCGTAGGCGTAGGCGAGGGCGACGAACGACCCGGTGGCGACCGCGCCGGGCAGACCGAGGCCGACGCCGTCGAGCAGGTCGTCGAGCGCGACGACCGCGAGGACCACACCCATCGCCACCACCGGGCCGGGCACGGCGTACCCGATCGCCGTCAGCCGGTTGGCCGGGGCCACGATCCGCTCGGCGCCGAAGCGCCGGGCGTTCGTGACGAGCACGGCGACGACGAGGCAGATGACGACCGTCGTCAGTGTGAGCACGAGGCTGTTGCCGAGGAAGTCGAGGTATCGGTCGACGACTGGCGTGCCCCGGTTCCCGGTCTGCTCGCGGATCGCCCAGACCGCCAGCTGGGCAGTCGGGGCGCCGAACCCGAGCACGACCACGGCTGCGCACCCGACGGTCGCCGCCATCGCGCGCCAGCCGCGCAGGCGCCGCGGTGGGATGCCTGCGTCCTGGCCACCGGCCCGTCCGTAGCGGGCACGGCCGCGCAGGATCCGCTCGAGTCCGATCGCCAGCACGGCGAACACCAGCACCAGCGTCGCCAGCTCGGCCGCAGCGTCACGGTCGTACGTTCCCCGCCAGATCCGGAACACCCCGACCGACACCGTGTCGACGCCGAAGTACTGCACCGTGGCGAAGTCGGTGAGCGTCTCCATCACCACGATGGCCGCGCCGGCCGCGATCGCCGGCCGCAGCATCGGCAGCACGACACGTCGGGTCGCCTCGGCAGGCGAGGCACCGAGCGTGCGCGGCCACGAAGTAGGCGTCGGCGGTCTGGTCCCGCAGCGCGGCACGAGCCATTAGGTACACGTACGGGTACAGCGTCAAGGTCAGCGTGACGATGGCGCCCGGCATCGACCGGATGTCGGGGAACCAGGCGTCCGCGCCGAACTGGTCGCGCCACCACGTCTGCACGGGCCCGGCGACGCCGAACACGGAGGTCGTGACGAAACCGAGGATGTAGCCGGGCATGGCGAGCGGCAGGACGAGCGCCCAGCCGAGAACCGACCGGCCCGGGAAGCGGTGCGCGGCGACGAGCCAGGCCAGCGACGTGCCGAGCACGATCGAGCAGATCGTCACGCCGGCGACGAGCACGATCGTCGAGACGATCTCCTGGGGCAGCCGCGTCTCCCACTGCTGGCGCCACACATCGGTGCTCGGCGCGAGGATGCTGACCGCCAGCATCGCGACGGGGATGATGACGAGGAGGGCGGCGACGATGGCGGTCGCCGTCCACGCCGCTTGCCTGGCGCCCGCCCGCCGGCTCAGGCGCGATGGAGCCGGCGTCGTCGGCGGCGTGGACGCCGCAGGGGGGGTGACAGTCGTCGACGTGCTCACCAGGATGCTGGATGCCGCGTCGTACCGACGACTAGCTGGGGGCTGCGCCCCCTCGGCGCCTTCGGCGCCTGCCCTATCGCCGCCCGGCTCGCTGGCGCTCGCTCGGTCGGCCTCCGCTTGGTGATCCTGAGCTGGCACAACGTCACGACACGGTCACCAAGCAGAGCCACAGCGCAGGCGTCAGCCGAAGCCGGCTTCGTCCATCAGGCGCACCGCATCGGGGTTGAGCAGCCCGTACTCCGCGGCGTTGACCGGATCGCGGACGAAGTCGGTGCCGAACGCAGTGACGATCAGCTCGTCGGGGGCGACGGCGGGGTTCGCCGGGTACTCGTGGTTGCCGTGCACGAGGACGCCCTGTCCATCGGTCGCCAGCCACTCGAGGAACTGCTGGGCGAGGTCGGGGTTGTCGGCGTAGCGCGTGACGCCACCGCCCGAGATGTTGACGTGGACGCCGCGGCTGTCCTGCTCGGCCCACGCCAGGCGCACCGGGAAGTCGGGGTCATCCTCGAGCATCCTGGGCGAGGTAGTAGTGGTTGGAGACCCCGACCTCGCACGCACCGGCGGCCATCGCCTCGAGAGCTCCACGTCGTTGCCGTAGATGTCGGCGTTGTCCGCCCACCCTTCGAGCACCCGGAGCGTCTCCTCCTCGCCGTCGGCGGCGATCATGCTGGCGACGAGCGACTGCTGGTAGGAGTTGTTGGAGTTGCGCAGGCACAGCCGACCCTCCCACTTCGGGTCGGCGAGCTCCTCGTAGGTCTTCGGCACCTCGTCCGCGGAGATCAGCTCCGGGTTGTAGACGATCGTGCGCGTGCGCAGGGCGAGGCCGAACCAGCGGTCCTCCGGGTCGCGGTACTCGGCAGGGATGGCCTCGTCGAGGATCGGCGAGTCGAGCGGCTGGAACAGGCCCTCCTCGGCGGCGGCGGCGAGGTTCCCGGCGTCGACCGTGAGGTAGACGTCGGCCTCGGTGTCCTCGCCCTCGGCGGCGATCCGCTCGCGCAGCTCGGCGTCGTTGCCGGTGAGGAACTCGACGTCGATGCCGGTCTCCTCCGAGAACTGGGCGAACGCCTGCTCGACGTCGTAGTGCCGGCCCGAGTACACCCGCAGCGTCTCGCCGTCGTCGCCGCCGCAGCCGGCAACGGCGACCGCCAGCAGCGCTGCGCCGGCGACGCCGGCACTCCGACTCCACGTTCGAGGCGTTCCGCTCATTCTCTCCAGCCTTCTTGACGCATGTCGTTAGCCAAACTTAACGTCGTGATCCGTGCGCGTCACATCGGGAACGGTTCGGCCCGCTCGCACCGTGCTGGTGACGGGTGGTGCAGGGTTCATCGGACGTTCGCTGTGCGCCGCGCTCGTCGCCCGCGGCGACCATGTCCACGTCGTCGACTTGCTCCCGGGCGCTCGTCAGCGGCGCGGCCGTGACGGCGCTCCCCGACGTCGAGGTCACCGCCACCGACCTCGCCACCGCCGGGCTCCGCGAGCTGCTCCTGGGCGTCGACGTGGTCGTCCACCTGGCGGCCCGACCAGGCGTGCAACCGAGCTGGGGAGCTGGTTTCGAGCAATACCTCCGCAACAACGCCGTCGTGACGCAGCGCCTCCTCGAGGCCGTCGGCGAGCGGCGGATCGTCATTGCGTCGAGCAGCTCGGTGTACGGCGAGGTCGCGCGACGGTGCGGTGACGGAGGACGCGCCGCTGCGGCCGCTCAGCCCGTACGGCGTCTCGAAGGTCGCCGCGGAGATGCTCGTGCACACGTACGTCGCCCGCGGCATCGACGCCGTCGTGCTGCGCTACTTCAGCGTCTACGGGCGCCACCAGCGACCAGACATGGCGGTCGCCCGCATCGTCGACGCCGCTGCCACCGGGACGCCGTTCTCGCTGCGCGGCGATGGGTCGCAGTGCCGGGACCTGACCCACGTCGACGATGTCGTTCGACGCCACGATCGCTGCCCTCGATGCCGCGGATCGCTTCGGGCACCGCCATCAACGTCGGATCCGGCCGCCCGGTGGAGCTGCGCACCGTCATCGCCGAGGTTGCCCGCCAGACGGGCGTCTCCGTGCCCGTCACCAACGTGCGGGAGGCCGCCGGTGATCCAGCCAGGACCGCCGCCGATCGTCGGCGCGCCGAGGAGTTGCTCGGCTGGGTTCCCGTGGTCGATCTCGCCGACGGCATCGCCGACCAGATCGAGGCAGCCGAGGTCTTCGGACGCGAGGCGGAGATCGTGGCATGACGGCGCGCCTCCGGCTCACTCGGCCGTCGCAGGTTCCGGTGGCTCAATCGGTGGCGGCCGACGCCCCGGTGCTGCTGTTCCTTCCCGCCTTCGACGAGGAGGAGGCGATCGCCGATCTGCTGCGCCGGGTGCCGGCAACGGCGGCCGGCCGCCGCCTCGAGCTCGTCGTCGTCGACGATGGCTCTCGGCGACGCGACCGCGGCGATCGCTCGAGGCATGGGCGCCGACGTGATGTCGCTCGGCGCCAACCATGGCCTCGGTGCGGCGGTCCGAGCAGGACTGCGACTCGGTGTCCAACGCGGGGCTGCGGCGGTCGTGTTCTGCGACGCCGACGGTGAGTACCCACCCGAGGAGATCGACCGCCTCGTCGCTCCGATGCTCGCCGACACTGCGGACTACGTCGTCGGTAGCCGGTTTCTCGGACGCATCGACCACATGCGCCCCGAGCGCTTCGCCGGCAACGTCGTGTTGTCGGCCGGGCTCTCATTCGTCGCCCGCCGCCGCATCTCTGATGGTCAGAGCGGCTACCGGGCGTTCTCCCCTGCCGCCGCCGCAGCGGCGGAGGTCATCCACGACTACAACTACGCCCAGGTCCTGACGCTCGACCTGCTGGCGAAGGGCTTCCGCTACGCCGAGGTGCCGATCAGCTACCGGTTCCGCACGACGGGACGGAGCTTCGTCACGCTCGGCCGCTACCTGCGCCACGTCGTCCCCGCTGTCTACCGCGAGCTCAACGCGGCATGAGTCCCAACCCCCGGAGGAAATGATGTTGAAGGTCCACCGCACCTGCGGCCCTCATGGTGACCGCGCTCCTCGTCGTCGCCGCGTGCGGCAACGACGACGGGGCCGAGGTCCGTGACCTCGGATCCTCCGAACCGGAATCCGGCTCGGGCTCTGGCTCTGGCTCGGGCTCGGGCTCTGGATCCGGCTCGGCAACGGCCTCGGCATCCGGGTCGGCGTCGGGCTCGGGTTCGGGGTCTGGGTCCGGGTCTGGGTCGGCGACGGGCATCGCGGAGGGCAGCGTTGCCCAGTCGACCGACAACCCGTTGATCACCGAGGCGGTCGAGGGCTACCGGGCCTACGTGACCGAGCAGATCGGGACGATGCAGGCCGAGACGACCGCGTTCACCGATGCCGTTCGCGCCGGCGACATCGAGGCAGCGAAGGCGGCCTACCCGGTGTCGCGTCGGTCATGGGAGCGCATCGAGCCGATTGCCGGGCTGATCGCCGACATCGACGCTGCGGTCGACGCCCGCGAGGACGACTACGACGGGGCCGGATCGATCCGGCGTTCACGGGTTGGCACCGCCTCGAGTACCTGCTGTGGACGGCCGGCGACGTGTCCGATGCTGGTCCGTTCGCCGACCAACTCGACGCCGACCTGCAGATCCTCGCCGACGCCGTCCCCGACCTCGACCTGCCGCCCGGCGTGCTGACCGTCGGCGCCCAGGAGCTGATCGAAGAAGTCGCCGCGCCCGACGGGAAGCTGTCCGGCGAGGAGGACCGCTACTCCGGCACCGACCTCTACGACTTCCAGGCCAACGTGGAGGGCTCGGAGGCTTTGGTCGAGCTGCTCGCGCCGGCGCTGGAGGAGGCCGATCCGGAGCTGCTCGCCACCATCCGTGAGCAGTTCGCCACGCTCTACGACCACCTCTCCGAGCTGGGCAGCTTCGAGGACGGGTTCGTGCACTACAGCGAGGTGACGCAGGAGCAGAAGGACCAGTTGGCCGCCGACCTCGGCGCCCTTGCCGAGTCGCTCTCCCTGCTCAACGGTACGCTCGGCTTGGAGTGACCACGGACGGCGGCAACCGCGGCACGAGCCGGCGATCGTTCCTCGCTGGCACCGCGCTCGCAGGTGCCGGCGTTCTGGCCGCCGGTTGCAGTGACAACGACGACGGCGCGGACAGTCGCGGTCCCGCGGACACGTCGGCGCCAGCACAGCCGCCGCGAGCGGCGGACCTCGTGCCGTTCCGCGCCGACCGCCAGGCAGGCGTGATCGCCGCCGCGAGCGCCGGCGGAGTGGCTGCCGCGCTCGACGTCCGCGTCGCCGATCGCGCCGCGCTCATCGACCTGATGAAGGTCGTGAGCACCGAGATCGAGATCGTGATGGATGGCCGCGCCTACGAGCGGCGCGCCGGGGGCTTCCCGCCGCTCGACACGGGCATCCTCGGTCCGGTTCCGGGACCGACGGGGACGTCGGTCATCGTCGGATTCGGGCCGTCGCTGTTCGACGACCGCTTCGGGCTCGGCGACTTGCGTCCGGACGAGCTGGTCGTCATGCCCCGCTTCGTCAACGACTACCTCGTCGACGACCCGAGCGCAGCCATGGTGACCTCTCGCTCGTCGTGCAGGCCGACACCCAGGATGCGGCGAACCACGCCGCTGCGCCAGGTGCTGCGGCGGACACGCGGCGACCTGAGCGTGCGCTGGCTGCGCGAGGGGTTCAACACCCTGGACCGAGCGGCGCCGCGGGGCACGGCACCGGCGCGCAATCTCATGGGGTTCAAAGACGGGACGGCGAATCCGGACACGTCGGATGCCGCGGTGATGGATCGCCACGTGTGGATCCAGCCCGAGGACGGCCAGCCGGGGTGGGCGGTCGGCGGCACGTTCCAAGCCGTCCGGGTCATCCGCATGATGGTCGAGTTCTGGGACCGCACCCGCCTCAACGAGCAGGAGACGCTGATCGGGCGGCACCGGGACAGCGGTGCGCCGCTCGGCGCCGAACGGGAGACCGACGTCGCCGGTGTTCGACCACGATCTGACGTCGCACATCGCCCGCGCCAACCCGCGCACGCCGGGTAGCGAGCGCAACTTGATCCTGCGACGCCCGTTCAGCTACGTCGGCGGTCTCGACGAGAACTCGCAGCTCGACCAGGGCCTGATCTTCACGTGCTACCAGCGCAGCCTGGCGGCCGGCTTCATCACCGTGCAGACGCGGCTCGACGGCGAGGCACTCGAGGAGTACATCCGCCCGCTCGGCGGTGGGTTCTTCGTCGTCCCGCCGGGGCCGGGGACCAGCGGCAACGGCTATCTCGGACAGTCGCTCCTCGAGGCCTGATCGATCCTCACCCACCGGCGGTCTAAGCGGGATCTAAGGCCGCCGTGCGACGTTCTGCGTCCATGGGGATCCGCATCGACACTGGCCGCTTCGACGTGAGCTCAGCCGACGGCACGTCGATCGCCGTCTGGGTCGAGGGTGCCGGTCCAGCGTTGGTGATGGTCCACGGCTCGATCGCCGACCACACCACGTTCGAGCCGTTCGTCGCCGTGCTTCGCGAGGGGCTGACCACCTTCGCCATGGATCGGCGGGGCTTCGGCGCAAGCGGCGACACGGCCGACTACAGCATCGAACGGGACTTCGAGGACGTGGCGGCCGTCGTCGACGCCGTCGCCGCCCGCACAGGAGGGCCGGTTGCGCTCTGGGGGCACTCCTACGGTGCCAACTGCGCGATGGGCGCTGCCGCGCTGACGACGAACGTCGACCATCTCGTCCTGTACGAACCAAGCCTCGGCATCCCGTACCCGTCTGGCTCGATCGACCGGGTCGAGGCGGCGCTCGCCAGTGGCGACAACGACGCGGCGATCGCCGTCGTCCTGGTCGACATCCTCGAGATGACCGCCGAGGAGATCGACGTGTTCCGCTCGAGCCCGCTGTGGCCCACGCGCCTCGCCGCAGCACCCACCGTCCCGCGGGAGTGCCGGGTCGAAGCGGGCTGGGTGTACGGGCCCGGGCAGTTCAATGCGATCACCGCACCGACGCTGCTGCTTGCCGGTTCCGACAGCGTGCCCGTCGTGAAGGAGGCGACGCGCTCGGCGGCAGCCGCGATCCCCGGCGCTCGGATCCACGTGCTCGAAGGACACGCGCACTTCTCCCACCGGACCGATCCCGCGATGGTCGCCACGATCGTCAACGAGTTCATCGCACCGTGAGGACGCTCGACACCTGAGCGGGTGTGCGGTTACCACGATGAGCGATGAGTGGCGATGCGGCGCACATCGCTCATCGCGCCCGACCGGCGACCTCATCGCGCCCGACCGGCGACCTCATCGCGCCGGCTGGGCCGAGCTCATCGCGAGCCCACCACGGGTCAGCGGCCGTACACCGAGACGTGGCGCAGGCTTCGTGCTTCGAACGGCTCACCAGCCCAACCGCCCCACCGCGCGCGCAGGCTCAGCCCCGCCAGCCGGGCCATGAGATCGAGCTCGCTGGGCCAGACGTAGCGCAGCGCGAGGGGATCCAGCTCGACGCCTGCGCTCGTGAGCCGAACGTGGCACTTGTCGATCCGCTGGGACACCCGGTCATAGCGACCGACCTCGACCATCACGCCATCGGTGCTGATCTCTTCGGTGAGCACGTACTGGTCGACGCCATCGCGGTCGAGGTGCAGGCGGTACATCGCATCCGGGACCACGTTCTCGACCACGAAGACCCCGTCGTCGGTCAGATGGCGCGCCGCGTTCGCCACCGTGTCCACCTGCCCATCCTGCGTCATCACGTTCATCAACGAGTTGAACACGATGAAGACCAGCGAGTACCGGTCGGGCAGCGCGACCGTCGTCATGTCGCCAGACACCACGGTCATCTCGGCGCCGCCCGGCTTCGCCCTGAGCTGCTCGATCATCGCCTCGGACAGCTCGACCCCGTCGACGCGCACGCCGGTGGCAGCGAGCGGCAGGGCGAGTCGGCCCGTGCCGACGGCCAGCTCCAGCACCGGCCCGTCGCCGGCGAGTGCGGCGAGCCTGGCCACCGCCGCTTCCTCGTCACCGCGGGGAACGTCGTCGTACCGAGCCGCGACCTCCGGGCCGAAGCTCGAACGAGGGTCGAAGGACATCGCGTCGAACGACACGGCACGCATTCGAGCGCAGCGGGTCCTGTCCGGGCAACCGGGTTCACCGTCACGACGTTGGGGTGAGCGGGCTGCGCGAGTTCAGAGGATCAGCAGGTCGCTGTAGACGAGCCGCTCCGCTTTGCCGGGGAGGAACGGGTTCGCGGAGTTGTTCTTCTGCTCGAGTCCGAGCACCTCGAACTGCTCGATCACCAGGCGCAGGTTGCCCTGGCCCGCGGCGGCAGGCACCGTGACCGGACCGGACCAGGTGGCCACGCCACCGGAGACGGAGCCGCTGAGGGCGACGGGTGTTGCGACCGCCTTCCATCCGAGGTCGGGGTCACCGATGGCCGGCTGGCGCTGTTCGACGGTGACTCGGCACGGGCGAGCGGCGGCGCCGGATGCCGCTTCGGTCGACGTGGCAACGGGACCCGCCACGGTCACCTGTACCGACGTCCGTGTCGAGCGCACGACGGTGGCCGCCCGCGACGGGGCGAGCTGGACGTAGTCGGCGAGGACGACCGGCGAGAGGTGGGTGTTGGGGATCGAGGCCGGTTGGTAGCGCGCCAGGGCGAGTCGCACGAACGGTTGGTAGGTCGAGCCGGCGTTGATCGCGACGTCGCAGTACCACAGCTCTCGGGCCTCGTCGTAGCCGACGGGGTGGCCCGCGACGTTGACCTTCGGACCGTCGGGGCCCAGCTCGGCCAGACTCGAGCTGGGCACCGGACTTGGTGGCCACCGCCTTCGTGAATGCGTTGAGTCGGGGATACTTGCTCGGCGCCGCCGCGGAGGCGTAGATCGGGTCGCTGCCCCACTGCGTGACGAACGGGCGCAGCGGATCGTCGTCGTCGAGCTCGCCTTGCGCCCGCGGCTCGGCACCCGGCCACGTCAACACGCCGAGGAGCTCCCCCTCGCCGGAGGACCACCACGGGCGGTCGAGGTAGATCCGCAGTGCGTTGCCACGCGTTCGCTGGCCATCCCGACCTGCTGGCCCGCCTTGCACGACCGGCGTTGCGGTCCACCGGAATGCGGGCACTGCATAAAGCACCTTCGGCGCCGCCGGACGAGCCGAGCTCGGCACGGAGATCAACTGTGGGGCCACGGTCTCACGGGCGATCGGTGGCACGAGGAAGGAGATCTCGACGGTGCCCCCGCCGGGCGGAGCGTCGGCGGTGAAGCTCACCGTTCCAGCGCCGACGTCGGTCAGGAAGTCGCGCCCATCGACGAGCGGGCGACGTTGCCCGTCCCCGTCGACGAGGGCGACCTTCACGGATCCGGCGACCAGCCCCGCCGACGACGCGCCGTCGCCGAGCCCGACGACGCTGCTCGGCCCGCCGTAGGGATCGGCCTGCCGCGACGCGAAGAACTCGGCGAAGCGAGTCGTCGCGACGGCCCGGTAGGTCACCATGCGGTGCTTGGTGTCACGCAGCTCGTGGCGTTCGGCGAACACCTCGATGCCAGGATCCAGGTCTTCGTCGTGACGGATCGTCAGCGAGAACGGCTGGTCCTGGACGGCGATGCTGAACGGCTGCTCGACGTCTGGCGGCGCGGCGCCCGGTCCACCGTCGACGGGCAGCGACCAGCTCGACCACATGTCGACGTGCCCCGTGCTCTTACGGCTGAACGAGAGCCGCCGCGACACGACGGCGAAGGTGTCGCCGAGCGAACGGGCGACGGTCAACTGGCTCGGGAACTCGGGCGTGGCCAACGGCTGGCGGACGGCGTGGAACAGGCGGAGCGGACGGAACGGCTCGAACATCCAGTGACCACCGGCGCCCACGCGCTGAGTCAGCTCGTTGCGCTTCGGATCGGCCGGCGCGAGCGTGCCATCGATCCACTGCCACAGCCCGAAGTCGGTCAGCTCCGCCGGGTCGAGCACCGACGACAGACGGGCGCGCACCACATCGGCCTTGCCCAGCGGTACCACGAGGCGCCGGGCGGAGGCATCGAAGGAGGGTGGCCCGCTGCCCTCGACGACCACGAGGCGGATCGGCTGCATCGCCGGCCACGACGACCCTGCGGGAAGCAACGGGAACGTGCCGACGAAGCCGGCGTGCGGGCCATCGAGCAGGCGGAGCCCCACCGCCCTGGCTGCGGGGTCCGGGGTCCAGGTCGCGATCAGCTGGTCGACCGGGAAGTAGCGGTTGTCCGGGACGTCGTCCGGGTCGACGAGCCCGTCGGGGTGGTTGGCGAGGTTGGCAGCGTCACGCAGGCTCAGGTCGGCGTAGGTCGTGGGTGAGCCGTCGAGGACGACGAGGTTGGGGTCGGACGGCGAGGCGACGTCGAGCACGCCGTGGCGTTCGACCGTCAGCTGCCCGACCTTGGACGGGGCGAGATGCCGCTCGGCGGTGGGCGGCTGCGGTGGGGCGTCGAAGTTGCTGCGCAGCGCAATGGTCTCCATCGACTCGCCGGGTCCGCGCGGCGCGCGCAGCAGCACCGTCGGGGCGGCCAGCGGCTCGAAGCGTCCAAAGGTGGTCAGCGGGCTGGCATGGGTCGTGTCCGTGCTCTCGGCCGGCAGGCTGTTGCCAGCCAGATCGACGGTGCGCACCCGGAACCCATAGTCGACGCCGTACCGCAGCGACGGCAGCGTGCCCGGTGCCACGTCGAAGCGGAAGCGGGCCGGGAACTCCGGTCCCGGCTCGTTCGACGGCCGATCCACCATCGGGTCCGATGCCTGCGGGTCGAGGCCGAGCGTGCGCCCGGGACGGGGGGCGACCAGGCTCCACCCGTCCCACCAGAACACCGTCTCTCCGAGGTACAGGTCGTCGGCGCCGACCGGGTGACGGGAGGCATCGGTGGCCGTGAAGCCCTCGTCCCCGATCGGTCCGACGGTCCCGCCACCCAACTCGTAGGTGCCGATGCGCTGCATCACCGAGTGCCACTGCTGCGACGCTCCGTCCCACACGTCGATGCGGTGGGCGCGCACGAGGTCCTCGGCGTAGAGCTCCAACGTGCCGGCGGCCAGCGCCGCCTCGTAAGCGGCCAACTGGAGCAGGCGCTCGTGCAGCGACACCGCCGCGCCGACACGCACCACGGCGAAGCCGTCCGCCCGCAACGCCGGCAGCGCGCTCCTCGTGGGGGTGTCGCTCGTCGGATGGAGCTGCGAGCGTGACAGGTTGCCGGCGAACTCGACGGCCTTCAGGGCTCCGCCGATCGCTTCGACCTGCAGGACGCGGTAGTGGCTGGTGTCGTCCAGGCGCAGGAAGCCGTCGGCGAGGTGTGTGGTTCCCGGGCGGGGAACGGCCTGGAAGGAGTCGGCGCCCACCGCGGCTCGGGTGACCGGCGTCCGGGCCGCGATCTGAGCGAGCGCCTCGCTGCGCGGCACGACAGCGACCGACGTCGGTCCGGCCGGTGGAGGGTTGCCACGGGTGTCGACGTCGAGGTCGAACACCAGGCCGAGCAGACGCAGGAGCGGCGGATGCTGGTTGCAGGCGTGCACCGCGCGGTGGAAGTCCAGTTCAGGCAGCCTGACCGGCTCGTCGAACGCCGCAGCGTCTGCCGGGTCGGACAGGTCGACCGGAGCGAAGAAGTCCTTCAGCTGCACGAAGTCGAACGTGTCGGCGGACGGCGCGCGCGTGTCGACGGCGCCGGCACTGCTCAGCGCGGCGTCGAGCGCGGCCTTGGCGTGGTTCCACCGCTCGGCGCCCTCGCGGCCGACGAAGCTGATGTCGCGGAAGCCGGCGTCGAGGAGGTCGCTGACCGCCGGGTGCTCGTCCGGGGAGCCGATGGCGACCTGCGTGTAGTGGACCTGCAGGAAGCGGGCGATCTTGGCGATCGGATAGGTGTGCACCGGGACGCCGCTGTTGTCCGCCGGCGTGAACGACGTGACCGGGCAGTTCGGGCCGAAGACCAGCGGCCAGATCGAGGGGTCCGGTTGCGACACGACGACCGCCCTGTAGGTCGAAGCGCCGACGGCGACCTCGAACGACAGGTCGCGGGGCGGCCACTCCACCATCGGCGGGTACGACGCCAAGGTCGGGCCGTCAGCGGTCAGTCGTGGCGACAGGTGCACGGAGAGGTGCAGCCGGTCCGCCGTGCGGCCGGTGGGGAGAGCCGTGAAGACGATCTCGGTCGGCACGTCACGCTCCGATCTGGGGGGCGAATGCGGCGGCGTACGTTTCCCAGTCGGCATCCGTCAGGGCGTCACCGAACGTCGGGTCGCCGCTGCCGCCGAACTTCTTCTCGTACGTGATGTCGTAGGACCCGCCGAAGCCGAGCACCTCGACCTCGATGGTCGTCACCGCCTTGACCACGGCCTTGTTCGTGTCCGGGATGTACGTGAACCCGGCCTCCATGTAGAGCGAGGCGGTGACGATGCCGAGCACGTCGACCTCGCCCTTGAGCTTGATGAACCCAGTCAGGGCGGCCTCGCCCTCCGGCGTCTCCGGTGTCTCGACACCGATCGCGATGAGGACGCCGGCCGTGACGGCGATCGAGCCGCTTGCCACTCCGAGGTTGAGGCAGGCAGTGGCGCCGAACTCGAGGGAGGCGACGAACTCTTCGACGCCGTCCGCGCCGATGGCCAGGGCGAAGAAGCCGCCGCCGCCGAACATCATCACGGCGACCATGAACGGGTCCTCCTTCGTGGAGAACCCGAATCGGAAGCGCACCGGCTGACCCGTGAACGGCACCGTCACGCCGGCCATGAACGCGAGGTTCTGCAGCGAGAAGACACCGAGCGGGATCGACGGGATCGGGAGCTGGAACGTCGCTTGCAGCTGCGTCGGCATCACGTCGATGGCGAAGCCGCCGTCGTCGAAGGCGAGGTAGTCCTTGAGCTGCTCGACGAACCGCAGGGCCCCGGCGAACACGACTTCGCGGATGACCGGCTCGACGTCAGGATCCTTGCCGGCCTCGGTGGTGAAGCGCAGCCGGTCGAAGCGGACCTCGACGAACGGTTCTGTGGTCAGCAGGCTGACCGAGAAGTTCCGCAGGTCGCCATGCACGATCGCCGACCCTGGGCCGCCGTCCTTGGGCGTGGAGAACGTGGCGGTCAGGTCGAGGGTGGCGGGCGTGCCGTCGAGGTCGGGGATGAACAAGCGGCCGGGGGCCGGCGGTTGAGGGAACGCCCGCAATGCCGGCCGCCACACCATCTCGGTGATCAGCGCGTCGGCTGTCTCACGGTTGACGATGCGGATCACCCGATCGCTGGCGAAGTCGGCCGGACCCTGGGGCACGATCACCTGCTGGAGGGTGAGGTCTCCGAGCAGCTGGGCCGAGGAGGGGAAGAACTCGGCGGGCTCGAAGTTTCCCTGCTGCACGTTGTCCGGGTTGCCGCCGACCGGCCCCTTCGCCCGTGACAAGGCCGTGATGCCGATGTTCGGTGTGATGACACCGCCTGCCCGGTCGCCAGCCTCCTGCGCGCCGAAGTCGAGATGGACCGGGTTGGCCACGTCCTTGAGCTGGACGAACACGTCGCCCGGGCCGGCGTCGAGCCCGGCGGCGACGTACGACTGGTTGTACACGACGACCGGCTGGGCCGGCAATGCGCCACCCGCCGTCGCCTCCGCGCTGGCCAGACGGATGCTCGCCTCCGTCATCGTCGGGAAGTAGCTCGGTACGACCGGGGCCTCCGGTGGCTCCGACCCCCACCGCAGGGCGTGCACCTCGACATCGGTGTCGCCCGGCTGACGAGGTTGCGCCACCGCCACCGCGGCTCCGTCCACGTCGATGGTGTTGACCCATTCCTGGGCGTCCTGGGCGTACCACTCCCGGAGGGCGGCGATCGTGACCGGGTCGGCGAGCTTGGTCCCGTCGACGAACACCGCCGGCGTCGCCAGATCGATCGGCTGGTCGTTCCAGTCGGTGCCGACCATGTGGAACTCGATCGGCTGACCGTCGAGACGGGTCGGCACGAAGGCGTTGGCCTGGCCGAGGCCGGTGTTGTCGGCGGGTGGGGCGAACGCCGGCGTGACCAAGGTCGTCACGTCGAGGCGGGTGAACGGGAAGGCCCGACCGTCGTTGGGCGCGCCGTTGACATCGCCGTAGACCATCCGCCGCTGGCGCACGACGATGAAGTAGCGCTGGCGCAGCACGGCGAAGCGGCGTCCGTTGACCGTCGTGAACTTGCGCTCGGTGACCTTGACGAGCGACACGCCGTGGCGGAACGGGAACAGGGCACCACGCCGAACGATGCGCACGTAGTGGTCGCGCCCGCCGGTCGCGATGTGGCGCCACGCCTCGAGTGACGTGCCTGACCCCGCCGCAGCCGGCTCGGCCCTCCACGCGCCGGCGACATCGAGCCAGCCGCCGAGGCCGGTGAGCATGAGCCGGTTGACGGTCACCGGCTCGGGGCTGTAGGTCGCATCCGAGATCTCGTGCTCGAAGTCCGAGCTCGACACGACGAGGTCGAAGCGGTCGCGGGGCGACAGCGCCATACGGAACGGCAGGCCCGTCCCGCTCGGCTGCGGGAAGTTCTCTCCATCGAGCGGAGCCGCGGTCGCGCCGCCGCTGTTGAACCATGTGGCGAACCGCGGGTCGCGGGTCCAGACGGCGCGCACCGTGCGTCGATCCTCGTCCTGCTCGTCGACCATGCCGTCGGCGCGAACCCCGAGCCTGGTGTGCCACAGCTCGGTGACCCCATCATGGGTGACGGCTCCCGGCTCGTGTGCCCACCCACCGTTGACGTCCGGGGAGAGGATCAGCCACCACGGCAGCTCGAGCGCCGTCTCCCGCCACAGCGGGGCCCGCAGCTGCGGGACCGGCCGGGCCCTCGTGTTCGCCGGCAAGGCCGACGGCGCGAGTTGCGGTGTCCAGCTGCCCCAGCCGAGCAAGCCCTCGATCGTGTACGGGATCTCGGTGACGCTGTCGGGCACGCGGAAGGCGAGCCGGCTCTCCCCACCGAGGCGGGCGCCCGCCGGCAGCGGTGCCACTTGCTCGTTCGGCGGGTCGTTGGGATTCGGCGGAGCGGGGTAGTCGGGATCGGTCTCGAAGAACGCCTGCTCGGCGATGGCCTGCGGTGGGAAGCGGACGACCACGTAGGCGGCGGCGCCTTGGCCGATCCGCACCAGGCGCGGCGCCGGACCATTGGTGACCAGCTTCAGGTTGTAGCAGTCGACGTGGAGGCGCAGGAGGTCCTCGCGTCGCCGCAGCACCACCCTGTGGGAGGGCTGCGGACCGTCCCCGGGGAGCGCCAAGCGGTCGGCGCCGGCGATCGCCAGCTCGGGGAGCCAGTTCGAGCTGGTGGCCCACGCCGCAGCTGCGGCACCGCCGCCGGCCAGCAGCTGGCGGCGACCGAATCGGCGGGAGGGAACAGCCGGCTCGTCGCCCGGGTTCCTTGTGTCGTCAGTGCGGTCGGTCATCGGAACACCCCAGCGAAGGCGGCGGGATCGTGGATCACCTCGCAGCATCTGCCGTCGTACGCCCGACGGTCATGAGTGGTGACTACTCATTTCCCGCAGTGTCGTGACCCGCGCCTCGTCCGTGGCGCAGCTTGGCGACCATCGCGAACACGGCGGCGCCGGCCACGCGGCGCGCCACGACGTCTGGGTCGCCGGTGCTGCGGTCGCGCAGCCACGTGATGAGCGGTTCGACGTCCTCGTCGGGCAGTCCGTACTGCTGGAGCACGGCAGCCGGATCCTCGAGGAGAGCGCCGACCAAGGCTGGCTCGGTGTCGAGGCGGGCCAGCAGCGCGGTGAGCACTCGGTCGGAAACGTCGCCGTCGGTGTCGATCACTCCAGGGTGCGCCCATCGGGGCGCTCACGTCATGAGTGAGCGCTACTCAGATCGCGCAGGCTCGACAGCACGGACGCCAGCTCGTGGCGACCGTCGACACCGAGCTTGACGTAGACGTGCTGCAGGTGGTTCTCGACCGTCCGCAGCGACACGAACAGCTGCTCGGCGATGGCTCGGTTGCCGAGCCCGCCCGCCGCAAGCTGGGCGATCTCCCGCTCGCGATCGGTCAACGTGGAGGTGACGAGCGTGGCCAGCGCCGGGGTGGATGCACCCTCGCAGGTGGCGGCGAGCGCCAGCGCCTGGTTGCGGCTGGCCGCCGCCCGTCGCTCGTGGCCGGTGGCGTGGTGGACCCCGGCGGCCTGTGCCGCGGCGTCCGCAGCCAGCAGGTCGGCGCCCAGCGCGGCGAAGGCGTCGGCCGCTCCATCGAGGGCGTCGCCGTCCTGGCGGGCGACTGCGGAGACGTGGTCCCGGCGTGCGGCGGCGAGCGGCCCTTGCACGTCGCGCAGCGCGGCATCGGGCTCCTCGCCCGGAGCGAGCGAACCGAGGCGGGCGAGGTCGTGGAGCAGCCACAGCGAGACGCCGGCGGTCTGTCGCGCTCGACCGTCATCCAACGCCCTGCGCAGGATGGCGCGGGCCTGGCTGATCATCCCGTGACCGACCGCGCACCAGGCGTGAGCTCGCTGCATCTCACCCTCGAGCAGCCGCTCCGGTGAACGGGTGGCCGCCAACTCTTCGAGACGCTCGTCAGCGAGGTCGATGTCGCCGGCGAGGGCGTAGGCCTGAGCTGCGCCGGCGAGGCTCCAACTGAGCCGCCCCGGTTGGGCCAGCTCGCGCATGAACATCGCCGACTCGTCGAAGGCGGCCGCTGCCGAACGGACCCGGCCCGCCGCCAACCGGGCGCCGCCGAGCTGCACACCGAAGTACGCCTGGCCGAGTGTCGAGCCCAGCTCGACACAGACACCGAGGATCATCTCGGCCAGGCCGGTGACCTCGCCAATGGGACCTGCCTCGCGGCCGGCGAACAGCTGCCCGACCAGGTGAATGGACGCGTCGGCCAGCTCGGGCTGCGGGCCGAGTTGCTGGTGCGCGGCGTAGGCCTGCTCGGCGAGCGCCCGCGCCTCGACGGCGCGGCCGAGCACGACGAGTGCCGGGACGGCAGCGATCGCCGCCTGGACGAACGGTCGGCCGCTGGCGACGTCGTCGAGCATCGGTCGCACGGCCTCGACCGCCTTGGCCGGCCGGCCGGCGAGCAGATCGAACGAAGCGCTGTGGGCGACGAGCTCGGCCCGCCACAGCGGATCAGTGACGGCGGCCGCTGCGGCGCCGAAGAGGGCGAACGCCCCATCGACGTCCCCGAGGCCGGCGAAGCGGTTTGTCGATCGACCCATCGCCACCATCGCCAACTCGGCGTCGGTGGTCGCCTCGCTGGCCGCGGCGGCGAACAGCTGCTCGGCTCGCGTCGGGTCGCCGGCCTCGGCGACCAGGCTGGCCAGCAGGCCAGCGGTCCGCGCTCCTCCTCCGGCGCGGTGCGCCGCAGTCGCCAGCCGCTCGGCGAGCCCGAGATCACCGGCGGCACGAGCCTCCTGCGCCGCATCGGCGAAGAACGCCGCGTCATGGACGTCGGGCTCGTGCAAGCGCCACGTCGCGACGCGCAGGCGATCGCCCCGCCGAAGCCCCCGCTCCGTCACGGCGTCGGCGAGCAGCGGAATGGATCCGAGGTACGAGCGTCGGTGGCGTCTGTTCGCGCAGCACCTCCCCGTACAGGGGGTGGCCGAGGCGAAGTTCGTGCTCGTCGCCCTCCCCGACCCCCACCCTGGCCAGCGTCTGGCGCTGGATCGAGGCCACCGCCTCTGGCGACGTCATCGCCTCGACGAGCGTGGCGGTGATCGGTTCGCCGAACGCGACGAGCTCCAGCGCCCGTCGCTCGAGCGATTCGAGGTTGTCGAGGCGGCCGCCGATCAGGTCGATGAGGCGCGCTGTCGTGGACAGCCTGCCGTCGAGGCGCCAGCGGCCGTCCGTGCACGAGACGGAGGCCGACGCCAAGCCGGCGACCAGCAGTTCGCGCAGGAACAGAGCGTTGCCGGCGCTGAGCCGCCACAGCTCGTTCGCCAGCCCAGAGTGAACCGGGCCACCGAGGGCTCCTTCGGCGACGAGGTCGACGTCGCGGCGACTGAGTGGCGCCAGATCCAAGCGGACGGCATGGGCTTCCTTCCACAGCGCCGTGATCGGATCGGGCGCCGGTTCTCCCGTGCGCACCACCACGATGACGAACACCTCGCTGCGCTCGGCGACCTGGTGGACCACGACCGCAGAGACCGGATCGAGCAGGTGGGCATCGTCGACGACGAGGAGGACAGGACGACCCCGGCCGACACCGGCGATCGCCGCCGTCGCTCGTCGGACGGCATCGACACCTTCACTGGAGCCAGCGGGGCGCGGCGGCAGCAGCGGGGCCAAGGTCCCGAGCGGGATCGCCGTTGCCGCGCGCGTCGCCGCGACCGACGCGACGGCGAAGCCGGCGGTGACTGCCAGCGAGGCGCACTCGTGGGCCAGTCGGGTCTTGCCGACGCCCGCTGCACCGGCCAGGACGAGCCCGCTTCGCGACGGCTCACCGAGCGCGACTGCGGCCGCCGCCAGCTCGGCGGAACGGCCGACGAGCGGCAGCTCCGGAACGGTTGTCCCACCAGACATGATTCGCTCCTGCGGCCACGCCCGGGGTCCGGGCCGTCATCCGACGAGGTGCTCCGGACGTTAGTGGGCGGCGTGAAGTCGATCGCTGAATATCGGAGACAATGCAACGGATGATGAGTGAGCCCGAACGGCGCGCTGGCCGTGACCGCCGCACCGCCGGTGGCGCTCGGAAGCCTGCGGGTCGATCAGGTCGGCAGCCTGCTCCGGCCGGTGCAGCTCCTCGATGCGCTGCGCGGAGCGGAAGCCGGCAACGTTTCCGCGGCAACAGCTCGAAGAGGCGACGCGCTACGCACCGATCGAACAGCTCGCGCTGAGCCCGCAGTGCGGGTTCGCCTCGAGCTTCGAAGGCAACCTCCTGACCGAGGACGAGCAATGGCGGAAGTTCGACGTCATGCTGGAGACGGCAGAGGAGGTCTGGAATGAGTGACCAGCCGGACACCGTCGTCATCATCGGAGGCGGCCCCGCAGGTGCCAGCGCAGCCACCTTCACCGCGCGCGCCGGCCTGACGACGGTGGTGATCGACGCCGACAAGGGCATGACCCGCCGCGCGTGGGTGGGCAACCACCTCGGGTTCGCCGAGGGCATCACCGGGCCAGAGCTGGTCGACAACGGCCGCGCCCAGGCCGAGCGGGCGGGTGCCTCCTGGGTGGAGGGCACGGCCGAATCGGTCGACAAGGCGGCCGACGGGTTCACCGTGCGCACCGATGCGGGTGACACGTTCGCTGCCTCGAATGTCATCCTCGCCACCGGCATCAGCAGCGCGCTCGCCGAGGCAGCCGGCGTGGCGACCGCCCCCGGTACGGAGCCGCGGATCAAGACGATCCTCGCAGTCGACGACGAAGGGCGGACCTCGGTGCCAGGGATCTGGGCGGCCGGCACCGCAGCAGGCGTCAGCGTCCACACGATCGTCACTGCCGGCGACGGTGCTCGGGTCGCCATCAACGTGATCAGCGAGGTGCGCGGCGAGCGGCACGTCGACCACGACGTCCTGCCTGCCAACTGACACGCGCGACTGGTTGCGTGACAGCACCTCGGCTTCAGCCGCTGCGTGCGGTCGCTCGAAGCCGCACCCATCGGCCATCGTCGTCGAGCGTGTCGAGGAACTGCAGCCCGGCGGCTGTCGCGTCTCGGCGCATCATCGAGTCATCGACATCTTCGGCTTCCCAGTTCTGCACCCATTGCCGGCCGGCGAGCCGGTAGGTGGTCCGCGCCGAGACGACTCCGCCGTTGCGGCCGAGCGGTTCGTACTCGATCTCGACCGGACCGCTCCGTCCCACGGTCCGCTCGGCGATGAGCAGCCGGCCGGGTGCGAACCGCTCGACGAGCACGGTTCCTCCGTCGTGGACGTGCCGGCGGCACACCGACAGGAGCGCAGCGCGGAGCCCGGGATCGTTGACCAGGTGGCTGCCGGCGACGACGGCGTCGAATCGGTGGTCGAGATCGAGCGTGTAGAGGTCAGCACACACGGTGCGCGCCCCGGTGACGTGCTCGAGCATCGCCGGGCTGTCATCGACCGCCGTCACCTCATGGCCGAGGGCGATCAGGTACCGGGTGATCCGACCCGGCCCGCAGCCCAACTCGAGGATCGAGCCGCCGGCGCCGACCGCATCGTGGATCAACATCGGCGCATCCCCCGCAGGCTGAGCGAGGTAGACGGCGACGGGGCTCCCGTCGGCCGACACGGCGTCAACGCCCACGAATCCGAGTCTGCCAAGTGCACCGCCATCTTCATGTCCTGACTTCCTGCCTAGAGTCCAACGCATGGAGCACGCTCGACAGTTCTACATCAACGGCAAGTGGGTCGATCCCACCGGCACCGACACGTTGCCCGTTGTGAACCCGGCGACGGAGGAGGTCATCGCCACCATCGCGATGGGTGGGCCGGCCGACGTCGACGCTGCCGTGGCGGCCGCGAGGGCAGCGTTCGAGTCCTGGTCGCACACGTCGGTCGATGACCGGCTGGCCGTGCTCGATCGCATCGTCGCCGTGTACCAGACGAGGATGCCCGAGCTGGCGCAGACGATCAGCAGCGAGATGGGCGCGCCGATGTCGCTGGCCATGGCCGCCCAGGCACCGGCGGGGCTCGGCCACCTGCTGACCGCCCGCCGAGTGCTGGCCGAGTTCGAGTTCGAGCAGGAATTGGGCACGACCCTGCTCGTGCGGGAGCCGATCGGCGTCTGCGCGCTGATCACGCCGTGGAACTGGCCGATCAACCAGATCGCGTGCAAGGTCGCGCCGGCTCTCGCCGCCGGTTGCACGATGGTCCTCAAGCCGTCTGAGGTCGCGCCCCTCAACGCGATCATCTTCACCGAGATCCTCGAGGAGGCCGGCGTTCCCGCCGGCGTGTTCAACCTCGTCCACGGCGACGGAGCCACCGTCGGTGCTGCGCTGTCCAGTCATCCGGACATCGACATGGTGTCGTTCACCGGGTCGACGCGCGCCGGCATCGAGGTCGCCAGGAACGCTGCGCCGACGGTCAAGCGCGTTGCCCAGGAGCTCGGCGGGAAGTCGGCGAACATCATCCTTGACGACGCCGACCTCGACGCCGTCGTGACTCGCGACATGAACCTGATGTGCAGCAACTCGGGCCAGTCCTGCAACGCGCCCTCCCGGATGCTCGTGCCGACGGACCTCATGGACGAGGCCGCCAAGGTGGCCGCAGCAGCGGCCAAGGACATCGTCGTCGGCGACCCCAACGCCGAATCGACGCGGATCGGGCCGGTCGTGTCGGACGTCCAGTTCGCCCGGATCCAGCAACTCATCGAGAAGGGCCTCGGCCGAGGGCGCCACCCTCGAGGCCGGCGGACCCGGTCGAGCCGGAGGGTCTGGAGAACGGCTACTTCGTCCAGCCGACCGTGTTCTCGCACGTGACGAACGACATGACCATCGCCCGCGAGGAGATCTTCGGTCCGGTGATGGTGATGATCGGTTACGACGACGACGACGACGCCGTGCGCATCGCCAACGACACCGCGTACGGGCTGTCCGGGTACGTCTCGGGGAGCGGTGATCGAGCCCGGGCGATCGCCCGTCGCATCCGCAGCGGCAACGTCCACGTCAACGGCGCCCCGACGACCTCAACGCACCGTTCGGTGGCTACAAGCAGTCAGGCAACGGGCGTGAGTGGGGCGAGCACGGCATCGAGGAGTTCCTCGAGACCAAATCGATCCTCGGCTACCGAGCCTGACGCGTGGAGGCATCGCTTGCACTGAACGGTGCGGAATTCCGTCCGCCCGTGTCGAGAACCACGTCTCGGCGGTGACTCATCGGTGTGCGGCCCGCTGGAGGTCGCCGGTGAGAGGAGATGGTGATGAGCAAGGTGACCGCGCAGATGTCCCTGTCGCTCGACGGCTGCTACGCCGGGCCGGTGTTCGGCGGCGAGAGCAGGGACGTCGTCGGATGGATGGGCTCACCGGAGGCGCTCGGGTTCTTCCGAGTGACCCGGTGGGTGATCGACGCGATGGCGTGGCGGGAGCGGATGGGCTTTGCGGGCGGAGCGTGGTCGGTGAACTCCGACATCGTGGAGGAGACCTTCGCCGCTGCCGGCGCCTACGTGATGGGCCGGCGCATGTTCGAGGGCGGTGAGATCCCGTGGGGCGACGAGCCGCCGTTCCGGGCGCCGGTGTTCGTCGTCACGCATCGGCCCCACGACGTCATCGAGCGCGCCGGGGGCACGTCGTTCACGTTCGTCACCGCAGGCGTCGAGCACGCCGTGGCGATGGCCCGCGAGGCGGCGGGTGGCAAGGACGTGGCGGTCGCCGGCGGCGGCACGTTGTTGCGCCAGGTCCTCACGGCCGGGCTGCTCGACGAGCTAGAGCTGCACATCGCCCCGGTCCTGCTCGGCGACGGGCAGCGCTTGTTCGCCGGCGACCTCGGGCTCGGCGACGGCGAGGGCATCGAGCTGGCACCGCTGCGAGTCGTCGAGACGCCCGAGGTGACGCACGTCCGCTACGCCGTCGCCGGGCGGCACGAGTTGGTGCTCGACGACCGCGGCAGTGGCAAGACGGCCGCGTAGGTTGCGGCCATGAAGTTCATGCTGCTGATCTACGGCAACGAGGAGAACTTCTCGGCGATGCCGCCGGTCGAGTTCGAGCAGCTCGTGCGCGAGACGGACGCCCTCAACCGTCAGCTGCTCGAGTCGGGCGAGCTCGTCGGTGCCTACGGCGTGGCCGATCCGCTGAATGCGATGGTCGTGCAGGTCGGGGACGCTGGCACGACCGTCACCGATGGCCCGTACGCCGAGGCGAAGGAGTCCCTCGCCAGCTTCACGATCATCGATTGCGACAGCCTCGAGCG
The DNA here is from genome assembly GCA_963774125.1 of uncultured Acidimicrobiia bacterium. Taxonomy (GTDB): domain Bacteria; phylum Actinomycetota; class Acidimicrobiia; order Acidimicrobiales; family Ilumatobacteraceae; genus JALZMG01. The sequence goes on along the minus strand of CAVZDR010000003.1, from coordinate 17,927 downwards.
GGCCCTCGAGGTCGCCGCCCTGAACCCGGCGGCCCGCTACGTCGGCGTCGAGATCCGGCCGTTGATGCACGAGGCGAGCCTGGAGATGTGACGTCCGACGGCCGGCGGGACGAGTGGGCGGACGTTCGGCGCCTCGTGCCCGACGTCCTCGGCGTGCTCGTGCGCCGTCACGGGCGCTTCGACGAGTGCGAGGACGCCGTGCAGGAGGCGCTGGTCGCAGCGTCGGTGCAGTGGCCCGTCGAGGGTCGACCGGACAGCCCGAAGGCATGGCTGCTCACCGTCGCCGCCCGCCGGCTGGCGAACCGTCGACGCAGCGACGCGGCGCGCCGGCACCGGGAGGAGCGCGACGCCGTGCTCGCGCCCACATCACCGGGCGACCCGGCGCCGTCCGGCGATGACGCGTCTGACGCTGCTGTTCCTGTGCTGCCACCCGACGCTGAGCCCACGCGCGCAGGCGGCCTTGACGCTGCGTGCGGTCGCCGGCCTCACGACGGCCGAGATCGCCCGGGCCTACCTCGTGCCAGAGGCGACGATGGCGCAGCGGATCAGCCGGGCCAAGCAGCGGATCCGGGACGCAGGCGCGACGTTCGCCCTGCCGCCCGCAGCGGAGCGCTCCGAGCGCCTCCGCGTCGTGCTCGAGGTGCTGTACCTCCTGTTCAACGAGGGATACACGGCGATGTCGGGACCGGCGTTGCTGCGACCCGACTTGACTGCCGAGGCGATCCGCCTGGCACGGGAGGTCCACCGCATCGTGCCGGCCGATGGCGAGGTCGCAGGGCTGCTGGCGCTGATGCTGCTCGTCGACGCTCGCCGCCCGGCGCGCACAGGACCCGACGGAGCGCTCGTCCCGCTCGCCGAGCAAGACCGCTCGCAATGGGACCGCGCGGCGATCGCCGAGGGCGTCGGGCTGGTCACGGCATCGCTCACCACCACTCGCGTCGGCCCGTACCAGCTGCAGGCGGCGATCGCCGCGCTGCACGACGAGGCGCCAGCGGCGACCGAGACCGACTGGTCGCAGATCCTGGCGCTGTATCGGCTGCTCGAGCGGATGGCGCCCGGCCCCACCGTCACGCTGAACCGCGCCGTGGCCGAGGCGATGGTGCACGGTCCGCACGCGGGGCTCGACCTCCTCGCGACGGTGCGCGTCGACGAGCGAGTCAGCGGTGCCCACCGATTCGGCGCGGTGCGCGCCCATCTTCTGGAGATGGCCGGCGACGCGGCCGAGGCCAGGGAGGCGTATCGGCAGGCCGCCCGGCAAACCTCCAGCATCCCCGAACGTCGTCATCTGCTCGCGCGAGCGGCACGGCTGGACGCATCCGAGAGCGCGCCGTGACGCCTCAGGTGCGGCGCATCGTCTTGCGGCCGTCGGTGGGCGACCACCGGTCGACCACGAGCTGCCCGGTATCGGCCGAGATGACGGTGACCGCGTCGATGTCGATCGTGAAGAGATCCCAGTCCTCCGGCGGCTCGAAGCCACGCTCTGACGTCAACCAGGAGCGAAACGCTGCGTGCTCGCCGGCGTCGGTGGTCAGCACCGCTGTTCCGCTGACCTTGGCGTCAGCAGCGCCGACTTCAGCGGCGCCGTCGCGCAGACGTCGCGAATCCCACGGGATGCTGTGCACCGCAACGCGTGGATCGCGGCGCAGGTCCTGGCCCTTTCGGGCCCCGGGCATCGACCAGATACGGAGCTGGCCGTCGTGGAAGTACGGATCGGCACCACTCAGCCGCGGTGCACCATCACGCTGGATCGTCCCCAGCACCGCGTTGGTTGTCGACGACAGGACGGCGCGGGCCCGGTCGGCGAGATCGGGTTCGGCGCTCTCAACATCAGCAAAGCTGGCCATCGGCCCAGTCTGCTTGACACCGACACGTCGAGAAGGCGGTGGATCGGTCATCCTGTAGGGATGGAGTCGGCCACTTCGGCGTCGACGTGGCGTGACGTCGACAAGGTCGAGGAGTACGTCGAGCGCATCGGGCGGGTCGAAGCCCGGGCCGCGGGCGAGCGTGAGTTGGCAGACGTGCTGCCGAGGGATGTCGCGCGGGTGCTCGATCTGGGCTGCGGCGACGGCCGGTTGATGGCGCTGGTCTTGGCAGCGCGACCGGGCGTCGATGAGCTCGTGGGGCTGGACAACTCACCGCCCATGATCGAGCGGGCGGAGGCCCGTTTCGTCGACGAGCGACGCATCACGATCGTGGCGCACGACCTGCGTGAGCCGCTGCCCGATCTCGGCGTCTTCGACGTGGTGACGTCGGGTTTTGCCATCCACCATCTCGCCCACGAGCGCAAGCAGAGCCTGTTCGGCGAAGCCGCCGAGGTGCTGCGGCCGGGTGGCGTGTTCGTGAACCTGGAGGTGGTCGAGTGCGCGACGCCCGCCTTGCAGGCTGAGTTCTATGAACGGATCGGGCGACCGGGCGGTGATCCGGAGGACGTGTTGTCGGCGGTGGAGCCGCAGCTCGAATGGATGCGGGCAGCCGGCCTCGACGAGGTGGACTGCTACTGGCGGTGGCGTGGATTCGCGCTGCTGGTGGGACGCGCCCCGCACGTCAAACAGGAGGTATGACTCACCCAGCGTCACCGACCTGGGAAGTCGAAGCGCGTGGCCGCGGGTGGGGAAGCCGGTCAACGACCAGGCGTAGACCCGGCGGGGCCGCAGCGCCCAGAAGGGGGAGAACTCGTCGCCGGCGTCGGTGAAGTACTGGGGGTATTTGGCCACGTTCGCAGCCCGGACGGCATCGGCAATCGCGAGGTCCGGCTCGGTCACCCAGACCGCTTGGCCTTCGAGCACCACGGCGTGGTCGTCGTCGGGCAGGCTGACGGAGACGTCGGGTCGCTGCTCGAGGTTGCGCACCCACCTTGTCTGCGGCGAACCGCCGAAGGCCAGCGTGGCATCGACGAAGACGCCGTCAACCGGTCGTTGGTAAGGACGCCCATCGTCGGTGGTGGTGGCCAGCCAGTAGTTGCGCGCGGCGGCGATCCGCTCGGCGACGTCTCGCCAGTCGAGCAGTGCGGCCAGGGTTTCAGGCGTCTGTCCGTACTCGGCCGGGAACCGAGCGGCGGTGGCGGTGGGAGCGATCTTCATCACGGCCTCCTTCATCGTGGGCATTCCGCATTTATAACCGATCGTTCGTTTATATTACAAGGGTGCCCCGACATCGCACCGTTTCGGACGAACGACTGCTCGACGTTGCGCTGGAGATCGTTCACGGGTCCGGGCCGTCCGCTCTGTCGTTCGCCACGCTGGCCAGCCGGGTCGGGCTCGCCGCCTCCACGATCGTCCAGCGCTTCGGCTCGAAGGCCAACCTGCTGCAGGCCGCACTGCTGCACGCCTGGGATCGTCTCGACACCGACACTGCGGGCGCCATTGCCTCCGCGGCGCCGGACGCGACGGGTGTGGTCGACCTCTTCGTCGCGTTGAGTGGCATGTACGACACGGACGACTTCGCCGACCAGCTGATGGTGCTGCGCGAAGACCTGCGCGACCCCGTTCTGCGCGACCCGCGGCAAGAGCTGGATCGCCGTCTTGGCCGGCGCCGTCGAGGAGCGGCTCCGCGGGATGCCCGGTGGCAGCGCGGGCCTCGGCGAGCTCCTCGTCGCCCACTGGCAGGGCACGTGCACCGTGTGGAGCTTCACCCGGTCAGGTCCGCTGCCGGCCTTCGTGCGCCGGTCGACGGAGCAGCTCCTCGCGCGACTCACCGGACCTGCGCCGGTGCGACCCGCTGCACGTCGAGCGCGGCGGACCTGACCAGGGTTCGGGTCATCGCCCGACCCAGAAGGTGCGTCGGCGCGACGCCTACGGGGTCAGGATGGCTCGAAGAGCGCCTCGCCACGGCCCAAACGGGTGGCGATGCGGACCACCTGGGACAGTTCCCGTCGCGTCGGGGTGTGGGCGGCGAGGAAGCGTGCCGTGCCAGCCAGGATCAGCGCGCCCTCCTCCGCACCCGCCGGCCACGCGTGGAACTGCCGCACCGCCGCCTCGTAGGTCTGGAACCAGTGGAACTCGGCATCCTCGGTCAACAGTGCATGACCGAGCGTGGCGATCGCCCGTGACGGATCGCCTCCGGCGTGCAGGTACCGGTAGATGATGGTGCCGGCGTCGTCGACGCGGCCCTCCTGGTCCCAGCAACTCTGCAGCTCGGACAGGTCGGCACCGTCGGCCCCCTCGCTCGCCGCTGCCGGCTCGGGCAGCCGGGCGGCGGGGACGTTGAGGAACCGGTCGAGGTAGATGCGCAGCGCACCGTGGTAGACGCCGCGCAGCAGCTCGGGCGTCGGCGCGCGCCGAATCGCTTGATGCAGCGCGTTGGCGGACGTGAAGGCGTGATGCACCTCATCCCAATCGCCATGATCGTTCTGCGTGTGGAAGCGGGTGATGCGCAGCGCGGCGGCGAAGGCGACGGCGCGGCCCAGCTCCTCGGGATCGATCCCCGCGACGATGGCTTCGTCGATCGCGCCGACGACGTCGGCCGGCTCCTCCGACAACAGCGACCACGCCAGCTTGGAAACGCCGTCACTCCCGTGTTCGAAGCCGTCGTGTCGGGCAGCGGCGAGTCGCTCCGGCAGCGAGCCGACCGCCGTCGCGATCATGCCGGCGAGATCGTGGGGGAACCGCCAAGCTCCGCGCTCCTCGCTGCGACTGGCCGAGGCCGTCTGCGCCACCAGTGTCGGCAGGACGTCGGCGGCCCGCTCCCAACCCAGATGGTCGAGCACCTCGAACGCCTTGTTCGTGAAGTCGATGGTGTGGCCGCCGTCGAGGAAGACGTGGTCGGTGACGGCGGCGAACATGATGTCGGCGACCGTCGTGGCATCCACCGTGGCGACGGCCGATGCCAGCGTGCGCTCGGCGGCGTCGGAGGATCGGGTCTCGATGAACCGCCGGTACCACCCTTCGAGCCGATTGGCGGGCAGCTCACCGCCGAGCGGGAGCAGCGGGAACCGCGGCGCCCGACCCCGAGTGTCCCTGGAGACGAACGCCAGGCCGTGGACCAGCGCCAGACCGTGGTCGGCCCGATCGAGGTGCGGCAGGACGTTGGCCATCGACGTGAGCACCGTGAGCCCGGCGCCCCATCCCGCCTCGCGGTAGCGCGTGCCGAAGTCGACGCCGGCGCGCACGATGTCGCTGGGGTGCACACCGTTGTCGAGCAGCCCGAGCACCGCCTTGGCGATGACGAGCGTGATGCCCTGCTCCAGGCCCTCGTCAAGCCGACGCAACAGGTACCCCGTGCGGTCGCCCTCGGGTTCGACGACGACGGTCACCCGGCCGTCTCGTCGATCTCGACCGGGTAGGCCCGCACGTCATCGGCCCACGGATCCAGCGTGCCGCCCGAGCTCAGATCGAAGCGGGCGTTGTGCCAGTGGCAGGTCACCAGCCCGCTCTCGACCGACCCACGATGGAGCGGAAACCCCATGTGCGGACAGCGGTCGTCGAGCGCGTACGCCGCTCCGTCGCTCCAGAACACGCAGATCGGTTGCGTACCGGCCTTGCCCGTCAGACATCCGTCCCGGCGCAGCTCGTCCAGCGTCCCGATCGTCACCCGATCGCCCATCGTGACCTCCCCGGGAGTTCCAGAGTCAGCAGGCACGCTACCGAGCCGCTCGTTCGAGGAACGGCGCAGTGACGCGGTCCTCCCAGAAGTTGCGCTCAGTCGAGGCGGTCCAAGGTCAGCCCGGCGCCTGCTCAGCTCGGAAGCGAACCTCACCGAGCGGCGGGGAGTAGACGTGCACGGACACGGCCTGCGTCCCGTTCAGGCTCAACACCTCGTGGGCGTGATCGGCTTCGAGCGCGATCACGTCGCCGGGCGTCCACCATCGCGTGTGCAGCGTGTCGTCGACGAGGTAGCGCTCGCGCAGGCGCCCTTCCACCATGGCGACGCCGGCGGTCGACCCTGCATGGTCGTGCAGGGGGAGGCCGGTGCCGTGGGGCCAGGCGATCACCCACGCCTCGTACTGGTCGTTGGCGGCGAGACGCTCCCAGCGCCGGCCCTCGCCCGGCGGAGCGGAGGTCGTGGGTGCGGATGCCAGGCGGGCGGCGATCGCGGCGAGTGCCCGCGCCGACAGCGGTGACGTGACCGACCGTGTCGGCATGGTCGTGAATCGCATATTGTTGAGTAGTTTAGTCGGAATTACGTTGTTGAAGCAATCGTTGTTACCGTCCGCCCGTGCGGATCTCCCACAAGGTCGACTATGGGGTGCGGTTGATGACCACCATCGCCGAGCTCGACCGCGACGAGCCCGGCCGCCCGGTCCCGCGCCACGAGCTCGCCGCACGAGACGACCTGCCTGCCGGATTCCTGGTCGACATCCTCGGTCAGCTCCGCAAGGCCGGCCTGCTGCGCAGCCACCGCGGTGGCGACGGCGGATGGACGCTTGCCCGGCCCGCCGACTCGATCACCGTTGCCGATGTCATCCGCGCGCTCGACGGGCCACTCGCGTCGGTGCGCGGTGTACGGCCCCACGAGCTCGCCCAACAGGGCGGACGTGAGCCGTTCATCTCCATGTGGATCGCCGTGCGCGCCGTACTCCGATCCGTTCTCGAGCACATCACGATCGCCGACCTCGCGGCGGGTCGCCTGCCCACCCGCATCGCAAACTTCGCCGCCGACCCCGATTCGTGGGATCCGCACGAGCAGCCGTGACCCAGCGTCGACCCGTCCAGCGCTGAGACGTCGGCCCGCAGCGAGCAACGCACGTCTCAGCTGCGCTGACGCTGTGGGCGCAGAGGGACTCGAACCCCCGACTTCTTGCTTGTAAGGCAAGCGCTCTGACCAAGCTGAGCTATACGCCCGTGCGGGCGAGCGATTGTACCGTCGAGGGAATGAGCGACCCGGGGGCCGATTCGCACATCGATCTCGTTGACAGGGCCGCGCCGACGGCCAATGCGCTGGCCTCGGCGATCGCCAGTGGCGCGCGGTCGCCGGTCGAGGTCGTCGCGACTGCTGTGGAACGGGCGTTGATGGTGCAGCCGAGCCTCAACTGCTTCACGTCGATCTGGGTCGACGAAGCGATGGCTGAGGCGGATCGTGCCGCTCAAGACGTCGCGGCCGGACGGCCCCTGGGTGTGCTGCACGGTGTCCCCGTTGCGATCAAGGACACGTCGCCCGCCGCCGGGCACGTGACGACGTTCGGATCGCATGCCTTCGCCGAGTACGTCCCCGATCACGATGCCTACGTCGTCGGAGCGCTGCGACGCGCCGGGGCGATCATCATCGGCCAGACGACCACGCCCGAGTTCGCCCACACGCTGCGCACCGACAGCCCGCGCTGGGGCGTCACCCGCAATCCGCACCGCCTCGATCGCACGCCGGGTGGGTCTTCCGGCGGCAGTGCGGCGGCCGTCGCCTCCGGATGCGTGCCGCTCGCCGAGGGCAGCGACATGGGCGGCTCGGTGCGCATCCCGGCGGCGTGGTGCGGGATCGTCGGCCTCAAGCCCGGGCTCGGCCGCATCCCGATGGACGTACTGCCCGCGCTGTTCGACTCGATCTCCCATCACGGACCGCTGGCCCGCTGCGCCGATGACGCTCGTCTGTTCCTGGCCGCGACGCAAGGCCCGGATGATGCCGACATCCTCTCGGTTCCTGGACCGCTCGATCTGTCGCGCCCGCTCGACCCAGACATCCGAGGCCTGCGCCTGGGGTTGTCCGTGGACCTCGGGAGCTGGCTCGTCGACGAGGAGATCGCTGCCGCCGTGACGGCGATGGCGCAACAGCTGGGTGCGGCCGGTGCAGAGGTCGAGCGTCGTCGATCCAGGCGTCACTCCCTACGACGAGGCGGCGTGGGTCGAGGTGTGGAGAGTCTTCATGGCGGCGAACTACGGCGAGCTCGTGGCTGCCCACCGCGAGCGCCTGGATCCCGAGGTGTTGCAGCTGATCGCCGCCGGTGAGGCGATGTCGGCCGTGCACTACAAGCGGCTGGAGCGTGTGCGGACGTCACTGTGGCACCGGCTGCGCAGTGTCCTCGCAGGCCGCGATGCACTGCTCTGCCCGACGATGGCCCAGCCGCCATGGCCGGCGGCGAAGGCGGACGGCGTGCCCGCGCCGCCGCCCGGCGACGGCTACGCCTCCCCCGACATGACGTCGATCTTCAACCTCGTGTCGCCGTGCCCTGCCCTGTCCGTGCCGTGCGGAGAGCACGCTCGCCCTGAGCACGCCGGGCTTCCGATCGGCCTACAGATCGTCGGACCCCGGTGGCGAGAGGACATCGTGCTGCGCATCGCCCGCGCCGTCGAAGTGATCCGCGGTTCCTGAGTTTGCGTCACGGTTTACGCGGTCGACCGCGAGAACGGTGACGCAAACGGCCGACGCCGGGTCGTCAGGCCGCGCCCAGATCGTCGAGGAGCTGCGGGAGATCCAACAGCGAGTCGGCGACGACGTCCGCCAACGCGGCGTCTGGACGCTCGGCATGGAGGTGACCCCATGGGCCGCGGCGCAGCAGGACCGTGCGCATCCCCGCCCGGCGTGCCGGCAGCACGTCGTTGTCGAGTCGATCGCCGACGTAGGCGATCCCGCTCGGCTCGACGGCTGCCGCCTCCGCGACCGCCGCGAAGAACGCCGCCGAGGGCTTCTGCGCGCCGAGCTCGTCGGAGATCAGGATGGCGTCGACATCGAGCTGCATCGCCTCCAATGCCGCCCTCGCCTCGGGCGGCTGGTTCCCGGCGATCACGACACGCCGACCCGAGCGGTGGAGCGCCGAAAGGCACCGCCTCACGTCGTCATAGAGATCCGTCTCGTCGAAGCCGGTGCGCAACCCGTCGGGATCGTCGACCTCCCACCGCGCCTGCTCCGCCTCGACGTCCACGTCAGGGCGAACGATCCGGAACGCATCGAGGTGCGGTCGATCGAGTGCCGCCATGCCGCCCAGCACACCGAGCATCGTGAGTCTCGTGACGCCGAGGCGGTCGGCCCAGCGGCTCCAGATCCGGGTCTCGTCGATCAGCGTCTCACCGACGTCGAAGGCGACGCACCGAATTGCGGAGATCTGCTGCACCGCGGCTGACGGTAGTGTCGAGGCGTGCGACCCCAGACGCCGCACGGAGAGGTCGCTGGTGGCGGTTATTGACGTTGCCGGCTTCGTCGCCGACGTCAAGAGCCAGGCGATCGATCACGGCTTCCACGTCCACGACGAGCGGCACTTCGTCGAGACCTACTCGTTGCGCCAGCTGTGGGAGGTCGACCTGCACCCGGAGGAGGCGTGCAGCGGACCGATCGACCTGCACCTGTCGCTCGACGTCGATCCACGGGCGATGCTCGGCTTCGAGGACGAAGTGATGAAGCTCGACGACCTCGACGAGACACCACCCGCCGGATTCACGTTCCCGCTGGTGTTCACGTGGACCCTGCCCCCGTTGCCAGACCCTCCTGACCTGCTGGTCCTGGCGACCGAGCTGGCCGGCGTCGGGGGCGTCGAGTTGCCGGTCGAGGTCTCGGCGATCGACTCGTACGCCAGCGTGACCGACGCCCCGGAGCGCTCGCTGTCGATGGTCGCCCGCACGGCCATCGACCTGTCCGACGTGTATCTCAACAACGACCACACCGTGGCTGCCAATCTGGAGCGGTGCAAGCACGTCAGCCTGTACCTGCTCGAACGAGCCAAGGACTGGCTTGGCGATCTGTGAAGCACGGTGGGCCCGCCCGCCCGGTTGATGCGAAGGAGACCTCCCGATGCACGTTCGCGAGCTGATCGACATCCTCAACGAGCAGCCGCCCGACGCCGAGGTCGAGCTGGCCGTCATCGCTCCCGTCGACGAGCAGTCCGACGACATCACCGTCGACCGCTACCCCGTCGACGGTGTCCTGCCGTGGAGCGACGACGAGGACGAGGGCTTGGTCATCTGGTTGATCGGCGGCGAGGACGCCGACGTCGACGCCTTCCTCGACGCCGTCGAACAAGACAGCAGGTAGGCGCCGAACGGGGCGGGGTCGCCTGGTGACGCTCCTCGACGCATGCCACGGATGGAGCGAGACTCCCTCATAGCATGCTCGAAATGCGCGGCGCACAGGTGGCCCAAGCAGCGACGCGTCCCAGCGCCGGCTACCTGCCCGGGCTGGACGGCATTCGCGCCATCTCCGTCGCCGCCGTCCTGCTGTATCACGCCGACCTGCCGTGGATGCCAGGCGGCTTCCTCGGTGTCGAGGTGTTCTTCGTCATCAGCGGCTACCTGATCACGCTGATACTGACCGAGGAGCACAGCCGCAGCTCGACGATCTCGCTGCGCAACTTCTGGACCCGCCGCGCCCGCCGGCTGCTCCCTGCGCTGTACACGCTGCTCGCCGTCGTCTCGGTGATCGTGCTGCTCTTCTACCGCGAGGAGGCCGCCAACCTGGCGGCCCAGGTCTGGTCGGCGCTGTTCTACGTCACCAACTGGTACTTCATCATCTCCGAGCAGTCGTACTTCGCACTCGTCGAACGGCCGCCCGTCTTCCAGCACCTGTGGTCGCTGGCGATCGAGGAGCAGTTCTACCTCGTCTGGCCGCTCACACTGCTGGGACTGCTCAAACTGTTCGGCAACCGCCGCCGCGCCATGGCACTCGTGATCTTCGGCGGCGCCGTCCTGTCCCTCATCTGGATGTCGATCCTGTTCGAGCCCGGGATGGATCCGAGCCGCGCCTACTACGGCACGGACACACGGGCCTCCGGTCTGCTGATGGGTGCCGCGTTGGCGCTGCTGTGGCGTCCGTCGCGGTCGTGGAAGGTCGACCCGCAGCTCAAGCAGCGTGGCCTCGATCTGCTCGGCGTGGGCGCCCTCGTCGTGATCGCCGTCGTCTTCCTGCGGATGCAGGAGTTCGATCGGTTCCTGTACAACGGCGGGTTCGCCGTCGTGTCGATCGCCACGCTGCTGGTGATCATGACGGCGGTCCACCCAGGCACGCTGCTCAATCGGTACGTGCTGGCTCAGCCGATCCTCGTGTGGATCGGGGTCCGTTCGTACTCGCTCTATCTGTGGCACTGGCCGATCTTCGTGTTCACGCGGCCGGGGCTCGACCAGCCACTCGGGCTGTACCCAACGCTCATCCTGCGGCTCGCGCTCACGGTGATCGCCGCCGATCTCAGCTACCGGTTCATCGAGGTGCCGATCCGCAACGGCGCGTTCCGCCGTTGGCGCCAGCGCCTGGCGCTGCGCGAAGGGACTCGGCGGTGGGCCGGTCCCATTGCCCTCGCCTCTGCCTCCGGCCTCCTGCTGGTCGCCGTGAGCACCGTCGACGCGGGCGAGTCGCGGCAGCGCGCAGCAGCTCGTCTCCCAGCAGGTGGTTCCACCGCCGGCCGACGACGTCGGCACCACCGCCGTACCCGATCCTCCGGTGATCCCGGCTGGCGATGGAACGACGCTCGCGCCGACGACGACGAGCGCGGCCGGCACACTCGATTCGACCGCGCTTGCGTCAACAGCGCCGACGACGGCCGCTCCGACGACGACCGTGCTCGCGGGACCGCCACCGGCACCACCGGGCTCGACGATCACGGTGCTCGGCGATTCCGTCCTCCTCGGTGCCGAGGAACAACTCACCGCTGAGCTCGTCGCCAGCGGATACGGCGTCGACTACCGCGCCACGCCGGCGTGGATGCTCGACGACGCCAACGACGAGATCGCCGCAGACGGCCGACCCGTCGGCCCGGTCGTCGTGCTCGGGGTCGGCCACAACACGCTGTGGGAGCGCGACCGCACCGACTACGACCGCTGGGCGGCGCGCTTCGACCGCCAGGCCGACGAGCTGCTGGCCACGTTGCGCAGCCTCGGCGCGCAGCGGTTCGTTTGGATCACGCTGCGCGAGCCGGATCGGTCGGTGATCCCCGAGATGGGTCAGAAGCAGTTCGACCAGTACGTCTGGTACTTCCCGTACGTCAACGAGCGACTGGACCTGCTGATCCAGCGGAATCCCGACGTCGTGTTGGCGGACTGGGCGGCCGTCTCCAACCAGCCCGGACTGACCTACGACGCGATGCACCTCACCGGCGATGGCATGCGCCTGATGATCGACACGATCCGCGGTGCCGGGAACATCTGACGTTCAGTCGCTCGTCGTCCTGGCCGGGAACGCCTTGGCGACCGCGGCGGCGATCAGCGCGGCCCGCTGGGCGTAGCCCGTCGACGTGTAGTGGATCCCGTCGGATTCGAACCAGGAGCTACGCGCGACATCGGACCAGTGGAACACCTCGAGCGTCGGATGCCGTGCGTGTGCCTTCGCCAGCGCCTGGTTGAACAGGCGCATGTTCTCGTCCGCGTAGAAGCCCTCGTCGGTCGTCGTCTTGGCGTCGACCCACAACACCGGGTCGTCGCCGACGATCTCCATCACGCGGTCGATCCGCTCGCTGGCGCCATAGCTCGAACCCGCCGCCACGTTGGCGGCGTCGTTGGTGCCGATGGCGATCACCCAGCAGCCGTGGAATCCCTCCTCGCGGAGCTCCTCAGCAGCCTCGACGGCGTTGGGTCGGCCGTCATGACGCTCGACCGCCGAACGCGCTCCGGAGATCTCGAGGCGCACGTTGCGGGCGCCGACTCGCTCGTACTGCGCCTCGAGCCGATCCGCCTTCCGCGGCAGGAAGTCCGCCGACTCCATCCCCACGGAGATGGAGTCGCCGATGTGGGCGATCGACGCGCACGATGTCGACGGGGCTGGCGTGGCCCCCGCCTCGTTGGGCATCGCCGGAGTGAGCGCGACGAGGGCGGCAGCTGCCGCAGCCATGATCTTCGCACTCCGCACCGCCTGGGACACGTGGCCGTACGGTATCGCCGTACTTGATGCGGCCGGCGAAGGCGCTGGAGCACCCGCCGTGCCGAACCCGGTCGTCACCTCTGAACGACGCGGCCGATGTTCGAGCACCTCACGCGGGGAACTGCACCGCCAATGCGTCGGCGATCAGCGCCGCCCGCATCACGCTGCCGTCGGACGTGTAGTGGATCTCGTCGTCCTGGAACCACTCGTCCTGGACCACGGAGGCCCAGTCGAACACACGCATGTTCGAGTACCGCGGCAGTGCCTCCTGCAGCGCGGCGTTCCATTCCTGCATGTGCTCGTTGCCGTACCACTGGTTGGACGGGTCCAGCGTCTTGACGTTGACCCACATCACCGGATCGTCGCCAACCGCCGACATCATGCGGTCGATGCGGGCGACCCGATCGGCGATCGACCCGCCGAACTTGGCGAGGTTGGCAGTGTCGTTGCCGCCGATGGCGAAAACCCAGCAGCCCTCGTAGCCGTCGGCCTTGATGTTGTTGACCCGATCGTACGCATTGATCTGCCCATCGAGCGTCTCACTGGTCGAGAGCGCGCCGTCGATCTCCGTGCGGGCATCGAGGGCGCCGACGCGGCGGTACTGGGCGTCGACGCGCAGCTCGGGATCGGCGATGAACGACGGTGAGATCAGGCTCACCGACGTCGAGTCCCCGAGGTGGATCACGGACGTGCACGACGTGCGTGGCGGCCCGGGCGCGGTTGTGGGCGGAACGGTCGTCGATGGCACCGTGGTCGGCGGAGTCGTCGGCGGCGCAGCCGTGACCACCACCGTCGTCGGCGGTGGCGGTGCCGACGTCACGAGCGGCGGGTCGCCGCCGAGTGACAGCTGGGGCGGCGGTGAAGTCGCTGACGCCGACGACGTCGCCGCAGGGCCGGCACCGGCGGTGCCTGGCTCGTCACTGCACGCGCTCGAGCGCCAGCAGCGCCGCCGCTGGGACGAGGAGGGCCGACCGGCGGGCGCGACGCGTCATCTGGGTCGACTGTACGCGGCGAGACTGGCTCGATGACGGCAGGCACACGTTCGTGGTGGGGATGGGGATACGAGGAACAGGCGATCGGCGACGACGAGCTGCGCCGGCTCGCAGGCCGGTTGGCCGAGCGGTTCGGGACGGCGGTGACCATCGTCGACGCGCCAACGCTGGACGGGCTCGACCTGCGGGCACCCCGCATCGAGCCTCCGGACTCCATCGCCGACTGGTGCTCGACGTCGACGGGCGAACGTGCGGGACGTACGTACGGCAAGTCGTACCGAGACCTCGTCCGCGCCGTGCACGGCGACCTCCCGAACCCGCCAGACGTCGTTGCGTTCCCCCGTTCCGAAGCGGATGTGGTCGACGTCCTCGACTGGTGCGCCGCGGAGGGGCTGGCGGCCATCCCCTACGGCGGCGGATCGTCCGTGGTCGGCGGTGTCGAGTGCGTCGTCGGTGACGCATTCGCCGGTGTGGTGACGATCGATCTCGGGGCCCTCGACCAGGTCGTCGAGGTCGACCGGATCTCGCGTGCGGCGCGCATCCAGGCCGGCGCGCTCGGACCGGCGCTCGAGGCACAGCTGCGGCCGCATGGGTTGACGCTGCGGCACTTCCCGCAGTCGTTCGAGCTGTCGACGCTCGGGGGCTGGCTGGCGACCCGCTCGGGCGGCCACTACGCCACCGTGTACACGCACATCGACGACTTCGTGGAGTCGATGCGCGTCGTCACGCCGGCCGGGATCAGCGAGTCTCGGCGGCTGCCCGGCTCAGGTGCCGGGCCGTCACCGGACCGCCTCTTCCTGGGCTCCGAGGGCAGCCTCGGGATCATCACCGAGGCCTGGATGCGGCTGCAGGATCGCCCCCGCTGGCGCGCCTCCGCCGGGGTCGTCTTCAGCAGCTTTGCCGACGCTGTGGCGGCCACACGAGCGATCGCCCAATCCGCCCTGTTCCCGACGAACTGCCGCCTGCTCGACGGCGTGGAAGCGGCCAACGCAGCCGGCGTGACCGGCACGGCTGGCCTGCTCGTGCTCGGGTTCGAGTCCGCCGACCATCCCGTCGAGCAGGCGATGGCTCGCGCCGTGGAGCTGTGTCGCGACCACGGTGGTGACGTGCCGGGTGGCGTCACCTCGTCGGACGCTTCCGACAGCAGTTCCTCGCGACCCAGCGACGACGCCGTCGGCTCGTGGCGCTCGGCGTTCCTGCGGGCGCCGTACCAGCGCAACGCGTTCGCTCGCTGCGGCGTGATCGCGGAGACGTTCGAGACGGCTTGCACGTGGGACGGGTTCGACGCCCTCCACGCCGGTGTGACGGCGGCCGTCGGTGAGGCGATCGAGCGGATCTGCGGTGGGGGCTGGGTGACCTGCCGGTTCACGCACGTCTATCCCGACGGGCCGGCGCCGTACTTCACGGTGACGGCGCCCGGCCGCATCGGCTCGGAGCTGGCGATGTGGGACGAGATCAAGGCCGCCGCGTCGGACGCACTGCTGGCTCACGGCGGGACGATCACCCACCATCACGCCGTCGGCCGCGACCACGACGCGTGGTATCGCCGCCAGCGACCTGAGATGTTCGGGCAGGCCTTGACCGCCGCCAAAGCCGCGCTGGATCCCGCCGGGATCCTCAACCCCGGCGTCATCGTCTGATGCCGGTCGCGGGCCGCCAGTCACAGTGCACCGAACGGCCTCTACGCTCGCTGCGTGCGCGGGAGGCTCGTCATCATCGCCGCTGTTCTGGGCGCGATGGCCCCGAGCGTGGCCGCCGCGCACACCGAACCGAGCCTCGTCGGTGTGCCAGCCGGTGCCGACGCAACGGTCAGCCTGCAGCCCACTCACGGTTGCGGTGAGTCGCCGACCGTCACGGTGCGCATCCGCGCTCCCCTGCCGGACGCCTCGGCCGGTGAGGTCGAGGGTTGGACGGCGAGCAGCGCACCCGACGGCGCCGGCAACTCCGTGCTCGAGTGGACGGGCGGGTCGTTGCCGACGGACGAGGAGGGAGCCTTCCCCGTCACGTTCGTCGCGCCGGACGAAGTCGGGCGTCTCCTGACCTTCCCGGCGATCCAGGTCTGCGCCAACGGCGAGGAGCTGGCGTGGATCGACGGCGACCCGGCCGGCGAGTACCCGGCGCCGCGCGTCCTCGTGCTGCCGCCCGAGTACGAGCCGGCAGAGACGCTCGACGAGGTGCCGCTCGATGCCCCGGGTCGCGATCAGCTCGTGCAGGTGATCGATGTCGACAACCCACAGGGTCCGACGACGACTGCGGCCACGATTCCGGCGACCGCCGCGCCAAGCGTGCCGGCGACGACGTCGGGCCCGACGACGTCAGTGCCAGCGCCGACCGCGCCTGCGCCGACCTCGGCACCGCCAGCGTCGTCGTCCACGGTCGCCGTCACCACGACCATCGTCCCCTCGACGTCGGTGGGGACGAGCGCCGAGGGGACCGGGTCGAGTGCAGCGATGCCGATCCTGCTCGTCGCCGGCCTGGCTGTCGTCGGTGGAGGCGGAGCGGCGTACCTGGTCCGGCGCCGCTCATCGGCCTCTGGCACCGGGAACGAGCCCTAGGACGAGCTGTCGGTCGCGGCTCCATCGTCGGCCGCGTCACCGCAGCCCTCGCGATCTGCAGGTGGGGTGCGCTGGCTGTCGTCCGTGGTGCTGTCGTCGACGGTGCTGTCGTCGACGGTGCTGTCGTCGAGCGTGCTGTCGTCGACCGTGCTGTCGTCGGTGGTGCCATCGTCGGGGCTGACGGTCGTCGTCGTGTCGTCACCGTCGTCCGTCTGCGCCGACGCGATGCCGGCGCCCGTGCCGATCACGGCTGCTGCGGCGAGCGCCACCGCCGAGAGGTGCTTGCGGTTCATGGTGTCCTCCTCTGAGGGGTTGGTTGGGGACACCACGCATCCAACGCGGCAGACCTGGCGGGAAGCTGGGAGCCAGCGGAGAGTTCACTCCCATCTGGAAACTGGGAACGAATCTCAACGCCGGTAGTCTCGGGCTCCGTGCGACCCCTCATCGTCGCCCGCGGTCTCACCATCGCCCGCGGTGGCCGGTTGGTCGTGCGCGCGAGAGGAGCTCGATATCGGTCCCGGGGTGACGGCGCTGGTCGGACCGAACGGCTCGGGCAAGTCGACGCTCCTGCACGCCATCGCCGGCCTGCTGCCGCCCGCCGATGGCACGTTGCAGGTGCTCGGCGCCGAGCCGCAGCAGGTCCGCGCGTCGGTGGCGTACGTGCTCCAGTCGCAGCACGCCCCGCGGACCTTCCGGTCACCGTGCGCGAGATCGTGACACTCGGTCGAGCGGCGGCCCGAGGTCCGTTCCGCCGGTGGCGCCCCGAGGATCGCCGGCTCGTCGACGACGCCCTCGAGCGCCTCGAGCTCGGCGCGCTCGGCCGACCGCCACTTCGGCGATCTCTCGGGCGGCCAGCGGCAACGCACGTTCGTCGCCCAGGGTCTGGCCCAAGAGGCCGAGGTGCTGCTGCTCGACGAGCCGGCCGCTGGGCTCGATCTCGCCTCGAACCAACGGATCCGCCACGTGCTGCACGAGGAGCGGGCCGCCGGTAGGACCGTCGTCATCGCCACCCACGACCTCGCCGAGGCCGCTGACAGCGATCACGTCGTGTTGCTGGCCGGATCAGTCGTCGCTTCGGGCAAGCCCGGCGACGTGCTGGTGCGCAGCAACCTCGACGTCGCGTACCGCGGCCGTCTCCTCGACCTCGACGGTGCGCTGGTGCTCGTCGACGACGGCGCCCATCACCACGGCAGTGGCGCGAGCTGAGCCGGCGCTCATCCGTCGTCGCAGACGTCGTCGCAGAGCATTGACCGCAGAGCGCGGGCATTGGCCACGGCGTGACCGCCCACGTCGTTGTTGAAGAAGGCGAAGCCGTCGCGGTAGCGGCGCAGGTGCTGCGCCCACGGTCGCAGGTCGTCCGCCGTGTAGTCGTACTCGTAGCCCGGGCGCAGACCGTGGAAGCGGACGTACGGACGGTTGCCCGTGACGTCCGTGCGGGCCGGGAACTGCGGACCGCTGACGTTGACGGTCATCGCGTCGCGCTCGCTCATCAGCTGTGCCACGTCGTCCGTCAACCATGACGGGTGACGGAACTCGACGGCGTGCGCGGCAACGGGAGGTAAGACGCCGAGGAAGGCGTCGAGGCGTTCGATGTCGATCGTGAAGTCGGGCGGCAGCTGCCAGAGCACTGCTCCGAGCTTGTCGCCGAGAGGTTCGAGCGGCGCGAAGAACCGCTCGA
>CAVZDR010000002.1:0-1776840 GCA_963774125.1 uncultured Acidimicrobiia bacterium | reverse complement strand
ATCCCTCATTGGGACAGTGCGGTGTTTCACGAGTGACGCCGTAGGTCAGCAGCACGACGCCGCTCTGGAACGGCGTGGGGCTGACGAGATTCAGCGAGGCAACCTTGGAGCCGTCTGAAAAGGAGCCGTCGGGTCCGGCTGAGGACGACGGGATAGACGAACAGGCCGTACTCGTCGACCAGCCCGACGGGATGAGTGCGTGGCAGACGGTGATGCTGCCGGTGACGGCCGCGGTCGCCGCCATGCTGCGCGCGCTACTCGGGGAACGTGATGAGCTGGTTGTCGAGCGGCAGTACGTCGGTGAACGACCCGGTGAGGGTGTCGTCGAGCACGGCTTCGACACCGGTCTGCAGGTCTGCGGTGTTGGTCAGGGTGCCCAGGACGTCGAAGGTCTCGAACCGGTATGGCAGACCGTTTGACGACAGCGGGCCGGGACCGTCCATGACGTGGAAGTGCAGGTGCGGCCCATCGCTGTTGCCGGTGTTGCCGAGCAATCCGAGCACCTGCCCCTTCGTCACCTCGTCGCCCTCGGCGACGGTCAGACTTCCGGGCTGCAGGTGGGCGTAGAAGGCGTAGTGACCATCCCCGATGTCGACGACCACGAAGTTCCCGCCGGCCGACGCCGCTGTCGCCCCCGGCGCGAACCCGCCCGGGACCTGTTCGGGCAGGTCGTCTTGGATGCGCACCACTGCGCCGTCGGCGACCGACATGATCTCGGCCCCGTAGTAGCCGAAGCTCGACAGCTCGTCCTCCGGGCCGTCATAGAGCGTCCCCTGATCGTTGAGCTGGATGAAATCGATGGCGTAGCGTTCCGGCGCGTGGAACTGACCGTTCACCGGTAGCACCGCCTTGCGGTGGTAGTCGGCCGGGAAGCAGCACCCCCCGGCGACCACCCAATTGGCGCCGCGCAGCGGCGGGCCGACGACGACCGACTCTTGGACGTCGACCTCGGCGGCGCCAGAGACGACCGTCGCGTCCGTCGGTTCGCCTTCGTCCGGCGTCAGCGTGAACGTGAACCGGTGCGAGATGGACTCGGGCACGTCATCACCGGCAGGCAACTGGTGGTCCATGAAGATGAAGAAGGTCCCGGCGGGTCCGACTGACTCCTGGCTCCCGACGAGCACGATGTTGCTGGCGAGCTCCTCACCGGCGAGCTGGCCGATGACCTCGCCGTCCGGCCCGAGCACTTCGACCTGGTCCACCGTCATCATCGACGAGGTGGGGTTGACGACGAACAGTTCGTAGGCGAGGTGGGTCAGGTCGTCGTCGCCGCGAACCGGACGGGGCGTCGCCAGGACATTGGCCACCAGCGGGGTGACCTCCTCCAGCTCGTTGTCCGAGTCGTCGTCAGCCGGCAGCGATCCCGTCCCCGGGTCGAGGTTGGGGTCGGTCGCCCCCGGAACCGAGCCGCCGGACGACGTCGGGTCTGGCGACGTCTGTTCTGGCACCGTCTGGTCGGCGGTGGTCTCCGGAGACGCATCCGACCCATCATCACTGCAGGCCGCAAGCAGCATGCCGCCGATGACCAGCGGTGCAACGAGTCGACGCCGGTCGACCTTGTGGCACATCGCGTGCCACCCTGTCGTGCAGAGCTCTCGCATACCCGATCTCCCGTTTGCCGCCCACGTGGCTGTCACTAGGCGCCAGCCGAATCCCCCGCCATGCCGAGCGTAAACCTCGACCGAAGAGAGCGGAACCGACCTAGGTCGGATGCGGCGCAGTGACCTCGCGCGTCCCCACTGGCGCGCGGTCAGGAGAGCACCGAGGCCAACTGGAGGAACGTCGCGACCGAGAGACTCGTCTCGTCAGAGCCCAGCGGCCAGCGATGTCGATCGGCACCACATCGTTCGCGGGATCACTCTGGATCAGCAGCTCGTCGGAAAGATCGCTACGCCAGACCCGATCTCGATCACCGACGCACGCCGCGCAACCCGCCGATCATGACGGCGCCCATACGGCGTCGGACCCGCTCGTCACCAGCGCACTCGCGCAAGGGCTCATGCCCGATAGCCACGACGAGGTCGCCAAGAAACGGTGGCATATGCGTGCTGTTCGGCGTCCTCGGTCGGTGCAGCGATGATGGCGGCGGGGCGGACAGTCCGTCTGACGATCAGGACGCTTCGACGTCGAAGCGATGAAGGCCAACCTCATAAAGCTCCGGGGGAGTCAGCTCGAGCTCATCCACGAGCACGCCCGGTGCGTGGCGCCTCGCTGGATCAAGACGATCGGCGTCGATCGCATGCGGGATGACGGCATCACGCCTGACTCGCTCGCCGATGAGGAACTATTGGGGGCAATGGACCTCTCCGAAGAGGAACCCCGACCGACACCATCCTTGACCAGCGGCCAGTCGCGTGGACGTCCAGGACAGCGAGTGCCGTAAGACTGGTTCGGTGAACAGTCCCGGTGACGGGAGGCCAACCGGCACCCGCGTCGGTGATGATGCTCAAACTCGGATGCGCCCGCGTCTCCAGCGATGAACAGGAATCTCACCCAAAGCGTGACGCCCTCGCCGCGCTCGGCGTCGCGCCGGCGCGGATCTACGTCGCCCACGGCGTGACCGGCACGAACCAACACCGGCCGGGCAGCAGCGCCGTCGCGGCGCAGATTGTGCCGGCTATCCGCCGTCGGGAGCGCCCGAACGCGCGGGCACGTTTGCCGACGAAGGACCAACCCGGCTGTCCCCAGGAAGCATCCCTCGCCCAGCGCGGCGCCCCGAGTCGGCGGTAGGTGCGGCGACTCTGTCTCCTGCGCCGCGTCGCTGACGTCGACAAGGTGCACGCCTGTGCCGACTTCAGCCGCACCGAACAAAGCGACCGAACTGCGGCACGGAATGCCGCCCTCAAGACTGTTCCGACGAGCGCAGAACGGCATGGCGGCGCACGTCAGGAGTTGCCGCACGCAGTGTGTCTCCGGCTGCTGCTCCTTGGTCGTCGCATCACCGCGGCGGAGTGCTCAGTCGTCGTCGGTCGGCCGGGGACTATGTTCGTCCTTGGGCGTCGGCGTAGTCCATGCGCTGCAGTGTGCCGCCGGAGGGGATCGAGGAAGAGCCGACGGAACTGGCAGAGGGAGTGTGCGATGACCGCCACCGAGGTCGAGAGGTTCCAGCTGTTCATCGGCGGCAAGCTCCTCGACGCCGTGTCCGGCCAGACCTTTGAGTCGCAGGACCCGTACCGGGGCGAGACGTGGGCCGTGCTCGCCGACGGCGGGCCCGCAGACATCGACCACGCCGTCGGCTCGGCGCGGTCGGCGTTCGAGGGCGGTTGGGGCCAGCTCACGGGCTTTGCCCGGGCCGCGATCTTGCGACAAATCGGCGACGCGATCGCTGCGAACGGCGAGCGACTGGCGCTGCTGGAGGTGCGTGACTCGGGCAAGCTGCTGCGCGAGATGCGCGGGCAGCTCATGGCGCTGCCGCAGTGGTACTACTACTTCGCCGGACTGGCCGACAAGCTCGAGGGCCGGACGGTCCCGCCGGTCAACCCCAACTACTTCTGTTACACCCGGCGCGAGCCGGTCGGCGTCGTCGGGGCGATCACACCGTGGAACTCCCCGCTGCTGCTGCTCACGTTCAAGCTCGCGCCGCTGCTTGCGGCGGGGAACACGTGCGTGGCCAAGCCGTCCGAGCACTCACCGGCGTCGACCGTGGCGTTCGCGGAAGTGCTCCACGAGGCGGGGCTGCCGGCGGGCGTTTTCAACGTCATCACCTCCTCCGCCCGGGCCTGCGGCGAGGCGCTCGCCGGCCATCCCGGCGTGGACAAGATCGCCTTCACCGGGTCCGGCGCGACCGGCGCGCAGGTGGCGAAGGCCGCCGGCGCAAATCTGAACCGGGTCACGCTGGAACTCGGGGGCAAGAGTCCCCAGGTCGTCTTCCCCGACGCCGATCTCGACGCCGCGGCCAATGGCCTCATCGCCGGAGTGTTCGCGGCGACCGGGCAGACATGCATGGCCGGCTCCCGGTTGATCGTCCACGCCGACGTCCACGACGCACTGGTCGAGCGGATCGTCGAGCGGGCCAACACCATCCGGCTCGGTGACCCCACCGACGCCGACACCGAGATGGGCCCGGTGGCGAACCTGCCGCAGTATGAGAAAGTGCTCGGCTATCTGCGCGGCGCGGCGGCCGAGGGTGCCACGTTCGCGTGCGGCGGTGAGGCGGATGCTGCGCTCGGTGGGATGTTCATACGACCGACGGTGGTGACGAACGTGAGCCCGGAGACCACGATCGTGCGCGAAGAGGTGTTCGGACCGGTGCTGGCGGCCTATGCGTTCACCGACGAGGCCGAGGCGGTCAAGCTCGCCAACGACACTCCGTACGGGCTGGCGGGCGCGGTGTGGACCAAGGACGTGCACCGGGCGCATCGGGTGGCGGCGGCGCTGCGAGCCGGGACCGTGTGGATCAACGCCTACCGAGTGGTCGCGCCCAACATGCCGTTCGGCGGGTTCGGCGCCAGCGGCGTCGGGCGGGAGAACGGCATCGAGGCGATGCACGAGTACACCGAGACCAAGTCGGTCTTCGTCGAGCTCACCGGGGGGACCCGCGACCCCTTCCAGCTCGGGTAGGGCGAGCGGCCCGCGCCCTCCACCCGGTACGTGGAGCCAACCCGCGCGCCACGCGGCTCAAGCGTGGCATACGCCCCAGACCGCGTCCGGAGCCCACGCACCCCCGTCTCCTCCGCGTGTGCCGCATCAACCCTGGCCGAGCGCCGACAGCGTGTGCACGGCGGTCATCGTCCGAAGGCGATCTCGTTCGCGCCGCAGCAGATCGCTCACGACGAGTTCAGAGGAGTGCTCGAGCATCTTTCGGTGCTCCCGGTCGTCCACGGTGCCGTCGAGGTCGACGATGTTCCAGTGCCGCGTGTTCGTGTCATACCCGGGACGAACGCGGCGTAGGGCTTCCGCAGCTCGACAGCCCAGTCGGGGTCGCACTTCAGGGTCATGCTGCCGGGGTCCCGGCGAGCATGATCAACGCGCACATCTTGCCCCTGTCGAGAAACGCGAACAGTAGGCACGACCGGCGCTCGATGAAGCCTCGTCAGCCGTCACTCCTGCCGGAACCGTGGACGAGGCTCGCGTACCGTTGGGCGATCGCTGACCGGTTCTTTCCCTACCGCTTCGACGCGCGCTTCGCGGCAATGTGGCTGCCGTTCGGCGCCCTACCGGGCCGCGACGGAGTCACGCTCGGTGGTGACCGCTTTCGCGCAACGTTCGGCCTTCTCCACCTGGAAACGGCGCTCGACAACGTCGTTGGGGGACACGTCACGGAGGGCTACCGGTGGTACACGGCGATTGGCGTACGGATGTCGCTCGTCGATGACGGGTTGACGTTCGGCACCAACCGCGACCGCGGGGTGTGCGTGCACTTTCGTCAGCGAGTGCCTCGTGTGATCGGTCGTCGTGCCCATTCGGCGCTGACTGTGACTGTCGCCGACTGCGAAGGGCTGGTCGAAGCGATCGGCCTGGACTTGCCGTGGCCATGACTTCCTGCCCTTGACGCGAGCGCGGCGTCGTTGACAGCTCGTCGCCGTCGGGCCCCGGCGACGTCGTCGTGCTCCATCGCCGAGGGCTCCGCTACTTCCTTTGCGCACACGGCGTGACAGTGATCGGTCCTCGTCATCGCTGCCGTAGCGCCACGACGACTTGTTCGGCGAGGTGGCGCACCTCGTCGATGTCGCTTCGTCGAGCAGGGGTGGTCGATGGTCGGCGATACACAACGTCCCGACCCGGCTGGACGGCTCCGTTCTCGCAACGCTTGGCGATCCAAGAGTCCGGCGTTCGACTCCAGCCGGATCAGCACGTCCCGCCCGCGGGCGCCGCTGATCGCCGCCTCGCGGGCACCGATCGGCACCGACACCAGCCGCCGCACCATGACTGCCGGGGTCCCGTCGCTCGACGCCTCCGCATCGTGGTAGATCGGTGTGCGGATCGGGCGGGCCGTTCGTCACGCCTTGGGCGACAGCGCGAGCAGGGCGTCGACGACCTGATCGGCCAGAGCACGCAATGCGTCGAGGTCGAGCGTCGTCAGGAGCCGCGGACGGCGGTCGGCGATGCAGAGCGTCCCGACTCGGCTGCCGTCGCGCAGCGTGAGCGGGGCGCCGGCGTAGAACCGCAGGCGGGTCGCCCCGACCACCGGGTTGTCGGCGAACCGGTCGTCGAGCGGCGTCGGGGACCTGCATGACGTCCGGTCCCAAGATGGTGTGGGCGCAGAACGACTGGTCGCGGTGCGACTCGGGGTACTCGATCCCCACGCGGGACTTGAACCACTGCCGGTCACGGTCGACGAGGGTGATCATGGCGACGGGGACACCGAAGCGTTCCATGGCCAGATCGGTGAAGCGGTCGAAGTGGGCGTCCGTCGGGGTGTCGAGGATTGCGAGGCCGTACAGGGCTTCGAGCCGGGCCTCCTCGTCGGCCGGTCGCGGGGCGGCGAGCCATCGACAGGCATGGCGGAGCACGACCGCCCGCAGCTTCGTGCGGACGTGCGCCACGCTGGCCGGCCACACCATCCAGTCCGTCACGCCGAGCGGGAGGCGGGCCTCCACGCTCAAGCCGCGTGACACGGCGAGGATGCCGACACGGTCCCGGGCGCCCGACGGCAGCGTCGATTGGACCGCGTCGAGGCGGTCGCGTGGCTGGTCGACGTCAGCGACGATCACTATCGCGCCGTGGTCCGGAGAGAACACGACGGCCTCGCCTGCGGACCGCACCGGGAGGTGCTCCTCCTCGGCCGCTTCGGACACCGCGGCCCGCAGCGCCGCGTCGGGCGTGTCGACGAGGATCGACGCGTCGAGGTCGCCGAGCGTCGGCCGGGCCGTCGCCGCCCGCAGACGGCGGGAGCCCGGTCGAGTCGCCGGCGCGCCGACCTCGAGGACGGCGCCCTCGGCGGCACCGATCACCGACGTCCGGCCCACCGCCCGCTCGTTGGCGCCACGAACCATCGCGTCGACGGTGTCGTCGTCATGAAACGGGTCGTGGTGGTACAGAACGGTCTGCCGGACGACGGCGGCGCTGCACACGTCGACGACGTACTCGACGGTGCTGTGGCCCCAGCCAACCCGCTCTGCGTACTCGGCGACGACGTACTGGGCGTCGTGGATCACGACGTCGGCGTCGCGCAGGAACTCGACGTGGCGGGCGTCGTGGCGGTTGGCCAGCACGTCACCGCCGGTGGCGAGCGCGGATCGAACGGCTCGTGGTCGGCGATGTAGCAGACGGTGGCGCCGTCGCACTCGAACCGGTACCCGAGAGTCAGCGCGGGGTGGTTGAGGTACTGCGTGCGCACGCTCACGCCGTCGATCTCGAACGTGCCCTCGACGAGTTCGTGGAACTCGACGCCGGCGCCGAGCTGGTGCAGGGCGACGGGGAAGTACTCGTAGCTCATCTGTCCGGCCAGCGTCTGGCTCAGCGTCCCGCTCAGGCCGCGCGGTCCGTAGATGTCCCAGCGCGCGTCGCCGAAGAGCGCCTCGAAGAACGGCAGACCCTGGATGTGGTCCCAGTGTGTGTGGCCCAGAAGCAGCGACGCCTGGATCGGCGTCCCGGCCGCCTCCTCGATCAGCGACCGGCCGAGCATCCGTGCTCCGGTGCCGCAGTCGAGGACGATCAGCACGCCGTCGGCCGAGCGCAACTCGACACACGACGTGTTGCCCCCGTAGCGGACCGTGGCCGGTCCCGGCGCGGCGATCGATCCTCGCGTTCCCCAGAAGCGGACCCGCATACCAGCAGGATGCTCCATCCGAAGCGGTTCGTGGCGACGGCTGGCTCGTCCAGCCGTGTGGTCTGTGTCACCGAGGATCGCGTTCTGGCGAACTTGCGGTGACGCGGCGCCGAGAGCTGTCGGTCAGGCCGCCCGATCCAGGACGACGACGGAGTCGCCAAGCGCCATCGCCCAGCCTGTGCCGTCGGAGGCGACGGGCCACGCCCACCCAGCCTCACGATCGACGTGATGGACCTCGTGCCGCTCGCCGTGGTACACGACGATGTCACCGGGTCGCACGTCGTAGGCACCGATCGTCTTCATGTCCCTCCCCTCCCCTCCTTGACGTTGCGGGGTTCGTGTGATCTACGGTACGGAACCCTTTCGCCGACGTCATCGGGAGGATCCCCCATCCTCATTCGGGGGGAATGGGGAGACCGGATTGGGTGACGATCTCCCAGCGCACGAAGGTGCCGATGACCTTCGCCGATCTGCGCCGGCTCGTCGAGCCACGGCGCGTGGCCGCCGGGAGCATGTGCAGGCCAGTGCCTGGGGATCGCAGCGGTGAACGCTTCGGCGACGGCGAAGCTGCCGAGTGGCTCGTGGCCGCTCCCAGGCAACCAGTGTGGGCGTGGTCAGGCGGTCCAGAACGGTGTGATCTCGTTCCGCCGTCGCATGAGCGCCGGTCTCGGACACCGAACGCGCGCACCGAAGAACGACGGGCAGTCGGCCGCTCGCGGGCCAGAACGGCATCTATTCGCGCGTTGAGCTCGTCGCGCACGTCCGTCGGACGGCATGTGGGGTCCGGCTGGCGGTGCCGGGTGACTACGGAGTGGGTTGGGCTGAGCCGAAGATGAACCAGCGCGTGGCCCTCGATTGCGGCGTCCCAGCCTGCGGCGTGGAGCAGGGCTTGCAGTTCGTCAGATTCGTACATGACCTTCACAACGCGGTACTCCGAGCCGTCGTCGAGACGGCGCAGGTGGAGATCGGGTTCGTACCTGACGACGTAGGGATCCTTGCCGTGCGGTGCCGTGGTCGGGTCGTCGCGATTGTCGATGAGAAACACCCGCCCGTCGGGGACGAGGCACGAGCGGACCAGCTGCCAGAAGGTGTCGAAGCGGCTGCGCGGGACGTGTGACAGCCAGAACGAGAAGAACACGACGTCGAAGTGGCGCTCCGGTCGCCAATCGAACACGTCGGCGACGACGTAGTCGACATCGGTCCGCCCAACACGGTTACGGTTGATCTCGAGCGCCTCCGGCGACGCGTCGACGACGGTGAGCGTCGCCGCCGTCCGGGCGAGCCGCTGGGTCCACCAGCCAGTGCCGCCGGCCAGCTCGAGCACGTCGCCGCTGGGTTCGAACGACCTCAGGGCAGCGTCAACGATGGCCACCTGGCCGTGCCACTCCTCGGTCTCGTTCGGCCCCCGGTCATACCGCCCTCGGCGCTGCCACCACTCGTCGTATACGGGCGCTCGTGCCCGATAGAACGCTCGCTGCTCGTCGAGAAGCTCCTCCTCGCTCACATCAACAGCCTGGCCCAGGTCCGGACTCACGGACGCTGTCTCGCGATCACGCACGTCACCTCCGATACCGAACGACAGCACCGAATCACAGCTCGCCGCACCGCCCACCCGCGCCGAACGGCATCTCGTCGCCCGAGGCTGGAGGGGCGGATCGTTTGGTGTGCTTACGGTCGTTGGTCCGTTGGTCGGGGCGTCGGTCGCGCCGTGGTCGGTGCTCCCGGCCTCGTCGAAGGGAGACACCCTCATGTCCATGACCACCGCCTCGATCGAGAGGTACACGCCGTTCCTGACTGAGACTGAGCAGAGCACCCTGCTCGGGTTCCTCGCTGGCTATCGCGGTTTCACCCGCGAGGCCTACGCGTTGGACCTGCGCCAGTTCACCGCCTGGTGCTGGCAGCACAGCCAGCGGTTGTTCGACGTCCGCCGTGTCGACATCGAGTGCTTCGCCCGCGACCTCGAGGACCGTGGCAAGGCCCGCGCCACTGTCGCCCGCCGGCTGTGCACGGTCGTCGGCTTCTACCGCTACGCCGAAGAAGAAGGCGTGATCGACCACTCGCCAGCGGTGCACGTCCGCCGGCCGCGCCTCGACTACGAGTCCCACGTCGCCGCATCTCGACCGCAACGAGCTCGGCGCCATCCTCGTCGCCGCCGGCCTGTCCTCGCCACGAGATCACGCCCTCGTGTCGCTGCTGGCGTTGAACGGGCTGCGCGTGTCGGAGGCGATCGGCGCCGACATCGACGCGCTCGGGCTCGAACGCGGTCACCGCACGCTGACCGTCGTGCGCAAGGGCGGCAAGATCGCCACGATGCCGCTGGCGCCACGCGTGGCACGAGCCGTCGATCTCGCCATCGGCGATCGAGTGGAGGGACCGATCTTCCTCGAGGCCGACGGACGACGCCTGGACCGCCACGGCGCTGGTCGGATCGTGCGGCGCGTCGCCCGACGCGCCGGGATCAACAAGCGAGTCGGACCGCACACGCTGCGTCACGGCTTCATCACCGCCGCGCTCGACGCCGGCGTCCCGCTGCGTGACGTGCAAGAAGCCGCCAGCCACGCCGATCCGAGAACGACGATGCGCTACGACCGTGGCCGCCAGTCCCTCGACCGCCACGCCACCTACATCGTCGCCACGTTCATCGCCGGCGCCTCACGCTGACCGTCATGTCCCTGCGTTCGGTGCGTCGTCAGACCGGCGCGCCGGACGCTGGGCGACCGGCGACACGCCACCGCACCGTCATTCGGCGTGCACATCGCTCCGGGCGAGCCTTGGACGCCGAGGCTCCGTACCGGGCATTCGGTGCGCTCGGTGGTGATGGGCCATCGGCCAGACCCCTTTGCCCGCGCTACCCGACTTCTCGTCGATCGTCGACGCACGTGACTCGTCTGACTGTGCCGAGGCGATGAGCGCGTGTCAGGGGTGGCTGATCCCCAGCATCCAGGCGTAGATGTCATTCTCGGCCCCGACGGCGTACGTGATGTTCCAGGAGTCGTGGCCGACGTCAGGGTAGGTGGTGAGCCGAGCATCGACTGGTGGCGGCGAGGTGCAGGCCTGGAGCTGGGTGATCGGCTCGATGCTGCCCGCAGGGTCCACGACGTCGTCGGCTTCGCCGTGGAACGCCCAAAGGGGCACCTCACCGAGCGAGCACCCGGCGGTGTCCCAGGCCGGACGACCTTCACCGGCGATGGGGACCACCGCAGCCACCTCCTCGTCACCGTGCTCGGCGAGGTATTCCCAGGCACCGAACGCTCCGCAGCTCAACCCGGTCAGATACACCCGCTGGGGGTCGACATCGTAGGCATCGATCGCGTACGACAAGAAGTCGTCCACTTCGTCGGGCGTCATGCAGAGCGAGCCCGGGTTCGGGTGCCCCAGTTCGTGCTGGATCAGCAAGGCACACGAAGGGGTGCCACAGTCGTACGGCGAGAGATCGCCGGAGATCTCGTGCTGCGGGGCCAGGACGACGAATGGGCGGTCGTCGGGCCATCCATCGTAGGCGATGAATCCAGGGATCGCCGTAGCGGCGAGCAACCCCAGCTGCTCCTCCGAGCCGTCACCGCTCTCACCGGACCCATGCAGGAAGACCAACAAGGGGCTGGTCCCCTCGTGTCCGTAGTCGGGCGGGAGGTACTCGGCATATCCGAGCGGCGACTCCGTGGTTCCAAAGGGGCGCAATGTGTAGCGCTGCGACGAGTCGCTGATGCCGACGAGGTCACCGACGAAGCTGCAGAAGTTGGTGGAGAAGCCCGGGTGCGGGCCATGAACCTCGAATCCGAGAAAGTCGACGAACTCACCACCGGGATCATCGTCACCGCCCGTGTCGAACAGGATTCTGAACTCAATGACGCCGCGATCTTTGACAACCACCCGACCGGACGAGTCCTCGATCACGAACGGCTGGCCAGACTGCCTCTGTGTGATCTCGTAGATGTTGCCGTCCACATGCGTCGCCTTGACCTCCCGGAACGAGTAGTGGCCGCGCACCACGAACCACTCGCCGGTGAGCGTGTTCGTGTGGACCTCGCGGTAGGTCACGTGCTCGCGAAGAAAGAACACGGACTCGTTCTCGTTCCTGCCGACGCGGAGGCTTCCTCTGCTCTCGAACTCCGACTCGACATGCACGGGATATCCGCAGTCGGAGTAGTCGAAGGAGTCAGTGCCCTTGACGGGCTCCAACTTGATCACCTCGGCGTCCACGGGAGCCGCGGTGAGCCCCGCGACGAGGAGCGACACGACACCTGCCACCCAAACGACCCGACGACAGTGCATGGCGCTCCCTCCTCGCCGGAGCCGCCGCAGCCGCCCCCGCTTCTGTCAGGCCGGTCACCGTAGACCCGCCACTGACAAGGCACAAGGCGTGGTTCACCGATGCTCGGCTTGCGGCGGCGAGGTGATAGCGCCGAACTGCCGCTCGCTCGGCACAGACTCGCCGAGGCGCGTTGCCGACCGAACGCTGTCCGGCGAGGTTCGGTAGCACCATCGAGCCGGCGGTCGAGGACGCCGGCGGGCGTGGTTACCGGACGTTGTTCTCGGACAGTTTGGATAATGGCGTTCGGTGCCGGTTCGGGCTGGCGTGCTGGCGCCCGTCGCGGCATTCTGGACGGCCCATGGCTGATTGGTTTCGATCGCCCGAGTGGAGCCCTGAGGCACAGCGGGACTTCGAGTCTCGGCTCGCCCGAGCGCGTGCTGGCAGCCGCGCGCAGTACCTGCGAATCAAGTCCGTTGCGCTCGACGAGGCAGGAGAGTCAGCCGGGGCGGCGAAGCTGCTGCAACGCATCATCAGTGATCACGCCGACGCGTCGACAGAGGTCGTGTTCGCCCATGAACGACTCGGCGACTCGTGCGCAATTGCGGGTGATCTCGAACGAGCGAACGAACGTCGAGTACGGGCAGGCGTTGGCGGTTTCGCCCGGCTTGAGCGGCACGACCGGCGAGGTGCACGTGAAGCGCGGTGAAGTGCTCCTTCAATCAGGTGCAGGCACCATCGCGGAGATCGAACGACTGCTGACCGAAGCGAAGGCGCACGTCACCTTCAACTCAACCGCGTTCCGAGTGAATGTCTTGGAAGCACACGTGGCGCAGGCAATTGGTGATGTCGAGCGACGACGCCATGCCGCAACGGCAGCACTCGGTCTCGTCGGAGCTGCGCCGCAGTTCCATCGCCATCCGACCGTCGGGTTCGTTAACACGACTCCTTCACTGGTCTCCGAGCTGCGGGCGCTGGCGGGCGCATAGCTGCCGTCGGTGCGAAGCATTCGGTTCGGGCAGTATGCGCCGGTGCGCTTGTCCGACGTGCGAGAGATCGTGCACGCTGCGGAGGTCCCCCCCGGGCGTGTACAGCTTCGACGGTGCGCGACACGAAGCGTTGTGCCTGTTGGCGATTGGCGAAACCTGGCACGTGTTCCTGAGCGAGCGGGGCCAGCGTCACGAGCAGCGCATTTTCGACAGCGAGGACGCCGCGTGCGTCTACTTCCTCAAGCGCATCGTGCAGTTGACGCGCTGCCGCTAGTCCCGAACGGGCGATCTGGCGCGGAGCGGCCTCAGTAAGCCATCGTCGTTTGTGCTCTGGCGATGGGGCTCTCCGGCCTGAACCCTTTCCACGCGCAGTAGATGCCGAGCGACAGCTCCCACGCGGCCTCCGGCAGAGTCAGCAGGCCAGCAATCGCCGTGCCGTCCTCGTACACGTCGCACAGCTTCAGCACGAAGGACAGGATGAGCACCGCGCCACCGATGAGACCCAGCAGCGCTAGGCGAGGCGGCACGAGCGCCGATCGGTACATCAGGTAGCCCAGCATCAAGCCGTTCCCGATTCCGGCAACGAGTCCGGGTCCCCACTGGAACGTCCATTCGTAGGAATTCACCAGAGAATCACCTTGAACGGCGAGCGCTGTGGCGTCCGCGCCAGTAGCTGACGCCAACGATTCCGCCACGCTCACCACTGACATGATGCTGATGAGGCCGATCGCAGCGAAGACCGACTCCATGGTCCGAGCGGTGACGTATCCGAGCGAGACGGTTTCGCTCTGCCGTCTGACGAGCGGGTAGATGACGACTGCGGTTCCGATCTGGGTGACGATCAGTCCGAACTCGAGCACCGCGCCGAGCTTGAGGCTGTTGATCGAAGTGTCCCCAGGGACGAACCGCATGTCGCTCCAGCTCGCGCCCAGCCCGTTCACGAACAGCAATCGTGCCGGGATGCTCGTGACGAACGTCCCGATGAACAACCAGCCGAAGACCCGACCCGTTCGTTGAACATCCATGCACGATTCCTTCCATTGGTGAGCGAGCCCCGCCTGCACCCCCTCTGCAGGGTACGACGCAGTCGCTGTCGCCGCCGGGTTCGCCGGATCGTCACCGGTGATTGCTCGCCAGGGCGCGCCGGAGCCGATCGACCTCGACGCCGTGGAGGTTGAGGACGGCAGGCGCGTCGCGGCGGATGACGTCGGCCCGGGCGAGCAGCCGGCGGGCTTCGTCAGGAGCATCGAAGGCGAGCGCGACGGCGGCGCGTCCCTCGAGCGATGCGGCAATGAACTGCGGATCGTCGGCGGCCCAGACGGCTCGCGCCGCCTCGTCGAATGAGCAGCCGGCGTCATCGAGCCGACGGAGCTCGAGTTCGCACCAGCCTCGCTCGATGACCCCCGTGATGCTCTGGGCGCCGAGCACCTTCGTGCCGGGCGGGAGGATTTCCATGAGCTCGTGCCACGCCTGCTCGGCGTGGCCGGTGCGGCGGAGCACGAGACTGCGCAGCGCTTGCAGCGCCTGATGGACCGCGGCCCACCCGCGACGGCGCAGGACGGCGTCGACTTGGGCCAGCGCCGATGTCGTGTTCCCCTCGACGACGGCGATGGCGGCCAGCCAGTAGCGGCCGAGCGCCAGGAACAGGCCGAGGTCGTGACGCTCTTCGATCGCCTTCGCTTGCTCGGCCCTGGCCCGGAGCACCTGCAGCTCGCCACGGCGCCAGGTGATCGTCAACACGGCGCGCATGGCAGGCATGGCTCCGACCTCGTCACCAAGCGCCAACGACGTCTCGAGGGCACGCTCGGCGACCTCGGCCGCCCGGTCGATGCGCCCGGTCCTCCCGAGCCCGATTGCTTCCACGCCCCAGGCACGGGCCAGTGCAGCTTCGTCGCCGGCGGCGGACAGCAGCTGTACAGCCTCCTCGACGCGCGTGAGGCCGCGCTCGACGTCACCGATGTACATCAGTGTCCTGCCGGCGATGGTGAGTGCGTCAGCCAGCTCAGGGGTCGCACCCGCCCGGCGCAGCTCGTCGAGGGCGGGATCGACGACGTCGATCGCGCCGTCGGCGCCTTCGATCATTGTCTCTAGCCTGGCTACTTCGACCGTGGCGACGGCGCGCGGCACCTGCCAGCCCGAGCCCTCGGTGGCATCGAGCGCCTGACGCAGCCACTGCGCGCTCAAGACGATCTCACCGCGTGTCAACCGCAGCTCCGAGAGCGCGTTGGACATCTGCAGTGCCTCGACCCGGCCCGCCGCGACGGCCCGCTCGAACGCCACTCGCAGGTTGTCGAGCTCGGATTCGACCGTCGTGCGCCACATCCCCTGCTCGGCGGTGCGCAACCCCGCCGCAGCACCGATGGCCAGCTTGGTCGCCCATTCGATGTAGGCGTCTTCGACCGGGCCGGCGTCGGGGCGCTCGGCGAGGCGGTCGGCGGCGAAGTGGCGGATCGTGTCGAGCATGCGGAAACGAGTCGGGCTGGTGCCGTGATCGGCTACGACGAGCGAGCGGTCGACGAGCCTGGCGACGAGATCGACAACCTCCTCGACTTCGAAGTCGTCTCCATCGACGTGGCACACGGCCTCCGCCGCCGTCGCTGCGCATCCTGCCGGAAACATGGCCAGCCGACCGAACATCGCTTGTTCGGCTGGGACGAGAAGACGGTAGCTCCAGTCGATCGTGGCCAGCATGGTGCCGCGCGTCGAGAGTTCGCTGCGCACCGGCGAGCGCAGCAGCGCGTCCCGATCGTCCATCCGCTCGACGAGCTCGGGCAGCTGGAACACCCGCAAGCGGTTGGCCGCCATCTCGATGGCCAGGGGCAGGCGGTCAACGGCTGCGCACAGCTGATCGACCTGCTGGCGCACCTCGTCGTCGGCCGTGTCGAGGCGGCAACCGGCACCACTGGCGCGATCGGCGAACAGCGCGCTCGCGTCGACCGACTGCATCGGTGCGATCGAGACCACGGCCTCGCCGGGGATCGCCAGCGGCTCGCGTGAGGTGACGATCACGGTCAGCGTCGGCACGGCGCGCAGCAGTTCGGTGACCAAATGCGCGGTCGCGTCGAGAACGTGCTCGGCGTTGTCCAGCACGAGCCAAGCCGGCCGGTCGTCGAGCTCTGCGACGAACACCTCCGCCAGCTCGGCAGCCGTAGCCGCCGGCCCGATCGGCAGGCCGGTGGCGGTGATGGTCGCTCGAACCACTCCGCTCGGGTCCGTCGCGGACAATGGTACGAAGACCGCTGGGTGCGGGCAGCGGTGGGCAGCCTCGAGCACCAGCCTCGTCTTGCCGACACCGCCCGTGCCGACGACCGTCCGGAGACGTGAGCCGTCGCCGGCGGCGAGCAGACGGCGCAGCTCCTCGGTGCGGCCGACGAAGCGCGTGAGCATCGCCGGGAGCCGCCGGCGCAGCCGGCGCCCCCCGTCCACTATCGCCGCCGTCCGCCGCCCGGGCAGCGGCAGGCGCTGCTCGAGGATCTGCTGCTCGACGTCGCGCAGCACGGGTGAGGGGTCGAGGCCGAGCTCGTCGACGAGCCGAGCGCGCGCCTTTGCGCCGACGGCCAGCGCATCGGCCTGGCGGCCCTGGCCGTAGAGGCCGACCATCAGGTGAGCGACGGCCAGCTCGCGCCAGGGTTCGGCAACGATCATCGCCTCGAGCTCGACGACCGCTGCGTCGCGGTCGCCGTAGCGTACGGCCAGGCCGAGGCGCTGCTCGGCGGCGTGCAGGCGCTGCTCGTCGAGACGCAACGCATCACCCTCGAGCCCGGCGATCT
Organism: uncultured Acidimicrobiia bacterium; assembly: GCA_963774125.1. Classification (GTDB taxonomy): domain Bacteria; phylum Actinomycetota; class Acidimicrobiia; order Acidimicrobiales; family Ilumatobacteraceae; genus JALZMG01. Next base: position 1,760,121 of record CAVZDR010000002.1, on the reverse strand, counting down.
CGGTGACCAGATCGCTCAGCGCCCGCCCCCGCCAGAGCTCGCGCGCCGTCTCGTGCAGTGCGAGGGCGTCGACTGGATGGTCGTCGGCAAGTTGGCCGGCTTCGGCCACGAGGTCCTCGAAGACCGTGACATCCACAGCGTCGCGGGCAGCGACGAGGCGGTAGTCGGCACCGGATCCCGCGATGTCGAAAGCGCGAACGCGCAGCAGCTTGCGCAGGTTGGCGATGTACACCTGCAGTGTTCTGCGGGGGTGGGCCGGTCGAAGCCCGTCGGGCCACAGCAGCTCGACGAGCTCATCGGCGGGCACCGCCTGGCCGACGCCGAGGCCCAGCTTGGCCAGCACGGCCCGCTGCTTCGGGCCTCCCAGCGGCACGTGACCGTCGACCGGTCCGAGCTGCACGGGGCCGAGCAGCCGCAATTCGACGGCCGTCACGGGCGCGAGTTTCGCAGCCTCTTGAACCCGTTCTGAACAGCCGCATCGCAGCATCCGAACCACGATCGGCCGCTACTGGCTCGCCGTCCTCCGCACCGACCAGGACACCGCGAGGGCGGTCGTCGGTTGGTGCGAGCTTGAACTCGGGGCGGCTCGATGACGCCGGGCGCTCGTTCGACGACGCCAAGCACGATGGCAACCCGCCCGACGATCCGGCGATCGGCGCCGCATGTCTGGAGGGACAGGCTGCGGTGACGCGGCCGCGCTGCTGGCGCGGGCCGACGCCGTCAGCAACGAGGCGCCGGCGCGGCTCAACCTGAGCGCGCGCGACGTCGAACGCGCGCGATGTGAGATCAGCGGCGAAGGCCGAGGCGCGCGCGTGCTTGAACTCGTTCTAAACACCTCCCGTCCACGATCTGACCATGACCGCAGCGACGGCACCCTGGGACCTGTACCGGGAGATCCACAAAGCGATGCGATTCGCGTTGGCCGGGATCACGACCCGAGCCGGGTGCGCCGACGCCGGTGACGAGCAGTCGGTGCGGGCCCTCCTTGAGGAGTGGCGCGACGTGGCATTCGTGCTCGACGGCCACCACGCCCACGAGGACGAGTTCTGCGAACCGCTGATCCGCCGCCACGCCGCCGACCTCCGTGATGAGCTTGAGCAGGCCCACCACCGGGCCGACCAGCAGCTCGCGATCCTGCACGTCGCCGCCGACGGGATCCGCCAGGCCACCCCGACCGCCCGCCAGCGCCTGCTGCTCGGATTCCACCTCTCGCTGGCCGACTTCGAGGCCAGCTACCTGCCTCATCTTCACTTCGAGGAGCGCACGGTGATGCCCATGTTGAACGCGGTGATGAGCGACGCCGCCCTCGAGCTGGTCACCCACCAGATCCGCAGCAGCGTCCCACCGATCGACATGTGCACCTACATCCGCTACATGGTGCCGGCCATGAACTTCGCCGAGCGCATCGAGATGCTCGGCGGCATGTACGCCGGCGCCACACCGAAGGTGTTCGACATGTTCCGCGACGCCGCACGGTCGGCGTTGGCACCGGCCGAGTTCGAGGCCGTCGCGCTCGCCGTCGGGTTCGCCTGAACCGATCCCACCGTTCGCCGACGGCATTCGCCGTCGGCCACCTCGCCAGCCGCAACCCAGGAGGAAACTGCCATGACCGCCCGCCATCACACCACTCTCGTCCGTCACCGCACCGCGGCCATCGCCGTGACGCTGCTGACAGCGCTGACCGCGACCGCATGCGGCGACGACGACGACCAGGCAGCAGCGCCGTCGACGACCACGGCGAGCACGACGACCGCAATGTCGTCGACGTCGACGTCCGCGACGCCCACAACGGCCTCGACGACGACGTCCTCAGGGGCCGCGGCGACGTCGGCCGCCCCGACGACCTCGGCGGCGCCGGCCCCGCCGGCGGCCACTGGGCCGTTCACCGACGAGGAGATCGCGCAGATCGACGCGGCGGCGATGGCGAGCCTGACGAACGGGGTCACCGGCACGGTCGTCAGCATCATCGACCCGGAGCGAGGCACGTTCCTCAAGGCCTACGGGACGGCCGACGAGGCGGGCACCCCGATGCTCCCCGACCTGCACTACCGGGTCGGGAGCGTGACCAAGACGTTCACCGCCGACGCCGTGTTGCGCCTGGTGGATCAAGGACTGGTGGCGCTCAGCGACCCGATCGCCATGTACGTCGACGACATCCCCAACGGCGACGTGATCACCATCCAGGATCTGCTGGCCATGCGCAGCGGCCTGTTCGACTACGCATCCGACCCGGACTTCTACGCCCGCTACACCGCCGACCCGGCGCTGCCCTGGACGACGGAGGACTCGCTGGCACTCGTCCGGGCCCACGCCGCCGACGCCACGGCGCCGAACACGACGACGGAGTACACCAACGCCAACTTCGTCCTTCTCGGTGAGGTGATCGAGCGCGTGACCGGGCAGACCGTGGAAGACCATCTCACCCAACTGATCGGCGAGCTCGGGCTGACGAACACGTCCTACCCGACCGGCGACACGCTGCCCGAGCCGTACGTCACCGGTTACTACAGCGACGGCACGACGCCGCCCCCGTACCGCGACGTCACGGTCCAGAACCCGGCGGTCGGCGGTGCCGCGGGAGCCATCATCTCGACCGTCCCGGACATGACCCAGTACGCCATCGAGATGGGCACCGGCGCAGGGCTGACACCAGAGACGTTTGAAACGCGGCAGACTTGGACCCCCTTCACGACCACCGGCGTCCGGCTCCAATACGGCCTGGGACTCGCCCAGCTCGGCGACTGGATCGGTCACGACGGGTCGATGTTCGGCTACAGCGACATGGTGTTCTACCTGCCGAGCGAGCAAGCGGCCGTGGTCGTCATGGGCAACGCCGCCGACCAGATCGCCGTACCGTCGCAGGCGCTGTGGGGCGACATCGTCAAGTTGCTGTATCCCGACTCGCTGCCAACCTGGCCCTGACAACCTCACGCCACGCACCTGCCGTTTGAGGCCTCCTGTCCGCCGACGGACGGGAGGCCTCAAGCGCGCCAACTGCGCCCGGTGCGAGCTCGGTGCTCAATGATCAGCGGGCTGAGGACTCGCTGTCGACGTCGCCGCGCCAGGCACCTGTCTGCTCACCCCGGTTCTCGATGTACTCCTTGAAGCGACCGAGGTCTCCGACTGCCTGACGTCGGACGAACCCCAACGTGTCACCGGCCTTTTCCACGAGCCCGTCAGGCTCGAAGTCGAGCTGCAACATCACTCGAGTCGTCGCGTCGCTGAGCCGGTGGAACGTCACGGCACCGGCGTTTACTGATCCGTCCGTCGCCCACCAGGCCACCCGCTCGTCGGGATGTTGCTCGGCGATCTCGGCGTCCCACTCACGGCGCACGCCGGCGATCTCGGCCACCCAGTGCAGGTGAGTGTCGTCGATCTGGGTGATCGACTGGACGCCTTCCATGAAGTTCGGGAACTCCTCGAACTGGGTCCACTGGTCATACGCGGTGCGCACCGGCACCTCAACGTCGATCGACTCTTCGATCGTGCTCATCGTGTCTCCTTCAGCGTTGGTGGACGCTCATCGACACACTCGGCGCCGATGGCAATTCTCTATACCCTGTAGAGATAAGCTCTATACAGTGTGGAGGAATGAAGCGACGCTGACCATCGGGACCGTCGCCGACCAAACGGGTGTCGGCGTGCCCACGTTGCGTTCGTGGGAACAGCGCCATGGGTTCCCGATGGCCACCCGGTTGCCGAGCGGGCACCGGCGCTACACGCAGCAGGACATCGACGCCATCATCCAGGTGAGACGCGAGCGTGAGGCCGGGCTGTCGCTGGAAGCCGCCATCGAACGGACCAGGAACCGCTACGCACCAAGCCCCGCTCGGTCCATCTTCGCTGACCTGCGCGCAGCCTTCCCGGACCTCACACCGCACAGGCTCTCCAAGCATTCGATGCTGGCGATCAGTCGAGCGATCGAGGACGAGTTCTGCGCCCGAGCCGAACGACCGTTGCTCATCGGCACCTTCCAACGCGAGGAGTTCTACCTCCAGTCAGCCGAGCGCTGGCGATCGCTCGCCGACACCGCCGCAGCGGCGGTGGCCATGGCCCACTTCGTCTCCGCCCGACCTCCGACGTCGCGACCGATCGAGCTAGGCCTCGGCGCCGACGAGCCCCAACGTGAGTGGGCCATCGTGTGTGATGCGCCCGATGCGGCAGCCTGTCTCGTCGGCTGGGAGCGCCCCGGTCAAACAACCACCCCCGACGCCGACCGGATGTTCGAGGCGATCTGGACCGCCGAGCCGGCAGTCGTCCGCCAGGCGTCCTACATCGGCCTCGATCTCATCACCCGCCGAGCTCCCGAACTACGCCAACTGTCAGCGCTCCTCGCTCCGCTCGACACCGTCGATCCCGCAGCCGCGGTGCGGCGCGCCACTGAGCTCACCAACAGGATCATCGCCTACCTCGACCGGTGAGCACCGCCGTGCTCGCTCTTCCAAGGCACAGCCCGTCGACTCGCCCCACAACGCGTTGACAGCAGTCCACGAAGGGTCCCGCAACCAACGGTCGTGCTGTCAACTCTCGGCGTCTAGGCATTGAGTACGTGTGGCGTGGGGTGTTGACATTGCCCCTACCAGAGCCGCACGGCACGCTGCTGCGGGACGTGCGACCCGGTCGGTACAACCCCGACGTGGTCCGCGCCATGGCCGACGAGACGAGGCGACCCTCGAATCAGTGATCTCAGCTGCTCCAACGCTTCCCGACACCAACGCGATCAACCAGCGGCTTTCTCGACTGCCATCGAACCCAGCCGCCAATCCCGTAACCGGCGTTTCGCGCCGTTGTTGGCGGCGGGTCGCTCCTCGGTATCGGTTGCTTGTCGTGGTCGACGGGCAGCGGCGACTGGCGACGGCTACCTCCGTCGTCGAGACCTGAGGGACGCGTTCTCGTTGACGTCGCAGGAGGACACGGTGATGCACCCCACACGCGCCGTCCGGTGGCAGGTCGTTCACTCGACGGTGGCCGAGCGGCTCCTGGCAGGGGGCGTCTTACCAGGCGGGCGGCTGCTGCTGCGCCCGACCGGCGCCCGCCGGGCCGGTGCAGGCGTGGCGACCACGATTGTGGTCGCGATCGCTTGTCATCATGGCGCGCGCTGCAGCCCGTACGCCGCTAGCGAGAGAGGCGACCTCTGCTTTCGTGGCCGCTGAGTCTGGACATGCCGGTGTTCGACTGGTGGTGATCTTCGCCGGCGCTGACGTCCATTTGCTGGCGCCGGACCGCACGGGCAGCGAGGAACAGCATTGGACGTTTGAGGCTGCGGTAGAAGGGCCGCACGAGCCAGGTTGGTAGGAACCGGTGGCGCTCCTCGCGCCACACATTCGCCGTGGGGTGTGATCTGAAGAGGGCGTCGATGACCGAGCGGCGCTGGACCGGTGGCTCGGCGGCGTGGAGTTCGATGCGGGCGAGGTGTTTGGTGCTGACGTAGCCGTACTGATCGGGGCTGACGAGACGGACTGGTGCGCCGTGATCAGCATCGAGCGGGTGGCCGTTGAGGCGGTCAGCGAGGATCATGGTGTCGCTCAACGCGTCGTCGATAGTGAGCACGGACCGCCATCCGTCCAGTCCGCGGAAGGTGATGTGGGTGACGGCGGCGTCGGGTGCCAATCGTGGCACGACCGTCTCGCGGTAGACCGTGTGGAACGGCACGCCGTCCCAACGCAGGTTCGTAGCGGACCAGCCGGCGACGCAATGGAAGTCCGTGACGACGGCGCGTCGGTTGTCGCGAAGGAGATCGGCGGTCAGCACCGTGAACGGCTCGATCCCGACCCCACGGAACTCGATGACGGGGCGTTCCGGCGGAACCGGCGGGTCGCCGGTGAGCGACTTGCCGAAGCGCGGAAATCCTTCGAGCTCCTTCTGACCGGGCGGCAGCGGTCTCACTGGACGGACCGTTGCGTTGCCGTGAATCCGTCGACGGGGCGCTGGCTGATGCGCGCAGCGGCTTCCATCGCCGCCGCCCACGACACCTCCGAGAGCAGCCCGGGAGCGGCGACTTGGTCGTTGACGAGGTAGCACCCGCCGCCTCGGTCGACCGGGGCGCGGGTCTGCCAGCTCTGCCCAGGCAGATCGACGGCGCCCGTGCTGTCGTCGAGGCGATATCGGCGCCGCCACGCCTCGCGTTCGCGCCAGCCGGGTATCCCGACGTCGAGCAGTTCCTCGAGACGCTCGACGGCGGACTCCAGCGATTCATTGGGCCGCAGCCCCGCTTGGGACTGGACCAGATGGTGGTGCTCCGGAGCCAGGCTCGGGTCGGGAATCGAAAAGGTCTCGACCCATCCAGACGAGTCGAGGTCACTGACGATGAGCGGCGGCTTGCTCGGGCCACGCAGGCCGACATCCAGACACGCCACCGATGTCCCGCGCTCGACCAAGTCGTCGTCCAACTTCAGCGCCCGCGCCACGCGCATCGGCACGGCCAGCACCACGGGAGGATCGGGGAGCGTGGTGATGGGGGAGTCGGTGCGGACCGTGACGCCCATGCGAGCGGCGTGTCGTGCCAGCCGGTCGATCAAGGTGATCCACCCGCCGGGGACGTAGCGGGCTCGCGGTGGGAACGCTGTCGCGCGGCGGACTCGCTCCAGCACGAACGCAGCGGCGAGACGTCCGGGATCATGGTCGAACGTCACGACGCCGGCAAAGTTGGCGATCTGCCGGGCGCTCGTGGCTCCAACGAGTGGCTCGGCCCAGTCGATGAAGGACGCGTCGATCGGCGCGGTCGCGGCACGGATCCGTCGCAGCGCACTGAGCAGGCGGACCGACAGAACACGACGGCGTCGCCCGCCGATGCGCAGGTACAGTGGGGCAAGCTTGGGGACGCGAGCTGCCGGCTCTGCGAGGTGCCGCTCGTCGAGCCACCGCCAGAGCGGACCGTCGTCATACAGCACGTGAGGTCCGAGGTTGGCGTGGAAGGCGCCTCGGGAGGTGACCGCATGCCCGCCGAGGTAGGCCTTGGCTTCGTGAAGCTCGACGTCGAAGCCGCGCTCGGCTGCCTCGATGGCGGCCACCAGTCCGCCGAGACCGCCGCCGACCACCGTCACCGCACTCATCACGCGCTGGCTTCCAGACCGGCGGCGCTGATGAAGTCGCGCAGTCCGATGAGATCCCAGTAGTACATCTGCGCCTCGACGAGACGGCCGTTGCGCGCTCGATAGCGAGCGAGCACCGGCGTCTCGAATCGCTGGCCGGCAGCGTCGGCACCACGGGTCACGTATTGCACCACGACGGTGTCACCGGCGGTCGCGACGACGGTCGGTTCCATCCGCCGCTCCTCCTCGGTCTGCTGGAGCGGTTGCCACACCGACGCGAATCGTTCGGACATGGTGGCGATGCACGTGCCTTCGTAGTGGCCCGAGTACGGCAGACCTGGCGGCCAGTCGAAGGCGATGCCGGGGTCGTAGAGCGCCGCGAGGCGATCGATGTCTCGCGCTTCCACTGAGTGAATGGCGGCCAGCACGGTTTCCTCAGCACTCGATGCACGCACGGTGACTCCTCCATCTCATTTGGCGAGCTCATTCTAGAGACGACATCTCTATTACGACAAGCGGCTGTTAGCGTGACGGATGACATGGGGCGGCCGGCGAAGTTCAACGACGACCTGATCCTCGACGCGGCGGCCGAGGCGATCGCTCGGGACGGACCGGCGCGCGCCACGGTGGCGAACATCGCTGCGGCTGTTGGCGCGCCGAGCGGGTCGATTTATCACCGGTTCGACTCGCGCGATCTCATGTTCGCCCGCTTGTGGATCCGGACGGTTCGTCGGGCTCAGCCAGGGTTCATCGCCGCACTTGCCGATCCTGACCTGAACGACGGCGCACGCAACGCCGTGCTGCACGTGCCGCGGTGGTCGCGGAGCCATCTCTCTGAGGCGATGGTCCTGCTCCTGTACCGGCGGGAGGATCTCGCCGCACGGTGGCCCGACGAGCTCGGCGACGAACTCAGGGACCTGAATGTGGATCTCGTCAAGGCGTATAAGGACTACTGCCGGCGCCGCTTCGGCACGGCCTCCCGCGCGACGTTGGAGGTGGCCCGGTTCGGGCTGTTCGACATCCCCTACGCCGCCGTCCGTCCATACCTGGCAACCGGCAAACAACCACCGGCCCGCCTGGATGCGTTGATCGCCACAGCTGCTGCCAGCGTCCTTGACGCGCTGACCGATCTGCGACCAGAAGCTGACCGGCGATCACGGCATCACGCCGACAGTTCGCGGCTCCGATCCCATGCCGCCACCCGCTCGCAGCCTTCGTAGTCCTCCCAGCGCATCATGCGGCCCCACAGCAACTCGATGAACGCCACTGCACGGTTGCTGTAGCGATCTGCCCCGTGCGCGGACGCCACGAAGGTTTGAGCCGTAGAAGTGCGACAACGTCTGAGTGCGATCACCGAGGTGGCTCCGGAGGGGGGACCACTTATCGGCCAGGCCTCGCATCGGTGGCGGTGCGCCATCTCGTTTCGCGATCGGTGGAGTCGCGTACCCTGGATGGTCGAGCGGCGAGGTGGTCTGACTTGGCTGAACGGAGGGCGGGGGTCATCCCGGCTCCGACGACGTCGATCCTGGGTCGACGCGTGGAGCTCGTCCGGGTGACGGACCTGTTGTGGAACCCTGATGTTCGGCTGGTGTCGCTCCTCGGACCCGGCGGGATCGGCAAGACGCGACTGGCCGTCGAGGTCGCGTGGGAACTGCACGCCGGACCAGGCTTCGTCGACGGCGTGCATCTCGTGGACCTCGCGCCGGTGAGCGATCCGGACCTCGTTCCCGCCACCATCGCCCGGTCGATCGGCATCGTCGACATGGGGACGGGGCGCGACTTGGAGCGTCTGTTGGAGCGGCTGCGAGATCTCGATCTGCTGCTCGTCTTGGACAACTTCGAACAGGTGACACCAGCAGTCGGATGCATCGCCGAACTTCTCTCGTTCGCACCGAGGATCTCGATCCTGGTGACGAGCCGCCAGCCGCTGCACCTTCGCGGTGAGCACGAGATCGTCGTTCCACCGCTCGATTCAGACGACGCGGTGGCGTTGTTCCTGTCTCGAGCGCGCGCCGTCGATCCCGGCTTCGCGCTCGATGAGACGACGACGCCGTTGGTGAAGGCGATCTGTTTCGAGCTCGACCGGCTGCCACTGGCCATCGAGCTCGCCGCAGCGCGGAGCAAAGTGTTGTCGCCGGCCGAGTTGCACGCCCGGCTGCGCCGCCGGCTCGACCTGCTCACCGGTGGTCCCAGGGACCAGCCGGATCGGCTGCGGTCAATGCATGCCACGATCTCGTGGAGCTACGACGCCTTGTCGCCCGGGATCAAGACGCTGTTCCGTCAGTTGTCGGTGTTCTCGGGCGGATGGAACCTGGACGGAGCCGAGGCGGTTTGCGAATCGACGGGCATCTCCGTTGTCGATGGGTTGGGAACCCTGCTCGACCATCATCTCGTCTGCCGCGACGACGACACGACGGCTGAGTCCCGGTTCTCGATGTTCGAGACGATACGAGAGTTCGGCCGTAGCCAGCGGACGGACGACGACGAGGTGTGCCGACGGCACGCGGCGTACTGTGTGGCGTTCGCCCGCAGCGCCGAGCTCGAGCTCGCCGGACCGCATCAGGCGGCATGGCTCGATCGGATCGAGACCGAGCATGACAACATTCGTTCGGCGCTTCGTTGGGCACTGGTCGCCGAGGCGGACATCGCTCTCGATCTGGCCGGGACGATGTGGCGATTCTGGCTGTTGCGCGGCTACGCCGGCGAGGGCCTTGACTGGATCGAGCGCAGCATCGGCGCTGCGGGTGATGTGCCCTCGACGGTGCGGGCTCGGGCCTTGATGGGTGCGGGCTCGATGCACGAGGCGATCGGGGACGACGACACGGCCGCGGACAGGTACCTGGCGGGCCTACGGGACTGGGAAGCCCTCGACGATCCCTCGGGAATCGCGCTCGCCTACCGACACCTCGGCAACGCTGGGGTCGGGCGCGCCCAATACGGCGAGGCGATCGACTGGTACGAGCGGGCCCGTCGCCTCGGCGAGGAGCTGCACGACGAAGGGGTGATCGCAGGGGCCGTGTCCAATCTTGGCAGCGTCGCCTACTTCCAGGGTGACTACGCGCAGGCGGAACAGCACTGGAACGAGGCGGCCGCCTTCTTCCGCGCCTCCAGCGACACCAACCGCTTGGCCTCGATCCTCAACAACTTGGCCGAGCTGGCGGCCCTGCGCGGTGATCCGTTCGTCGCCGTGGCGTTGCATGAGCAGGTGCTCGTTCTCCGACAGCAGTTGCGGGATCCGATCGGACTCGCCCAGTCGCTCGTCAACCTCGGCCAGGCCGTCCAGCACACCGGCGACCTGGTGCGCGCCCGGGCGCTCCTGGAGGACGGTCTCGTGCGGCTGCGCCGCTTGGGGATCGAGCGCGACACCGGCGCCTGCCTCTACAACCTGGCGCTGGTGGCCCGAGCCGAAGGTGGGGCAGCAGAAGCAGCCCAACTCGCCGGTGAGAGCCTGGCCATCAAGTACTCGGCGGGCGAGTGGTTCGATGTCGCGCAGTGCCTCGAACTGTCGGCGGGCCTGGCTGCCGATTGCGGCCTCGCGATGCGAGCTGCACGGCTGCTGGGTGCTTCATCGGCCCTGCGACGCCGCATCGGGGCTCGCCCGAGCACCGACGAGCCCGAAGCCAGCGCGACCTACAAGACGGTCTGCGATGCGGTGGGTCGCGATGGTCTCACCGGCGGCATCGCCGAGGGGGAGGCATGGCCGCTCGAGCGCACGATCGCCGAGGCGACCGAGATCGCGTTGGTGTCTTCCTCCGCCGGGCGAGTCCCGGATTCCCACCACCCGCCATCGGTGCCGCACACGCCAGCGGCGCGGCGTCTCGGCCTCACCGCCCGCGAGCTCGAGGTGCTCGGATACCTAGTCCAGCGATACACCGACCGAGAGATCGCCGGCGCCCTGACGATCAGCCTCAGAACGGTGACCACCCACGTCGGACGGATTCTCACCAAGCTCGGTGTCGAGGGGCGCAGGCAGGCCGCCACCGAGGCGGCGCGCCTTGGACTGCTCGCCTCCTGACCGGTATCCCGAAATACGTAGGTTCTGCGGACGACGAGAGCTACCCGCTCGTTCATCATCCCCACGACGGCGTGGCGCGTCCGTGCCACACGAACGTGGGAGATGGATCAATGAAACGTAGGCCGATGATTCGGGTGGCTGCAGCAGGCTTGGCGATCACGGCGATCGCCAGCGCGTGCGGCGACGACGGGGACGACTCGGCAGGCGACATGAGCGAGTACTGCGAGGCCAGCCTGGCCCTTGAGACAGCTCCGGAGCCCGACATCGACTTTGAGACGGCGACCCCTGAGGAGATCACCGCCGCGACCAAGTCGTTCGCGACTGAGACGTTCATTCCCCTCGCCGAGCGACTCCAGGAGACTGCCGCCGACGAGATCATGGACGAGATCGACATCGGGATGGCGGCCCTGCACGACTTGGCCGAGAGCGGCGACTTCGAGGCCTCCCTCGGGACGCCTGAGGTCGACGCAGCGTTGGACCGCCTTCACACCCACGACCTGGAGAAGTGCGAGTGGAACACGGTGAACATCACCGCCGCCGACTACGCCTTCCAAGGGGTGCCCAGCGAGCTCGATTCCGGCGTGGCGAGCTTCGAGTTCGAGAACGGAGGGACCGAGGTCCACGAGATGGTCCTGTTCCGTCGCAACGACGGTGTCACGGAGACCGTCGACGAGCTCCTCGCCATGCCCGAGGAGGAGGTGGAGACGAAGACGACGATGGTCGCCGCGACGGGCGCTGCCCCAGGAGAGCGTGAGTACGCCATCGCCGACCTGACCCCGGGCACCTACGCGATGCTCTGCTTCGTGCCGGAGGGCACCACCAGCGAGGACGCGTACGGCACCGGCCAACCACACTTCATCCGCGGAATGGTGTTCGAGTTCACCGTCGCCTGACCCCCTACCGCACTGGGCACGACGGCCTCCGACCACCACCGGGGCCGTCGTGTTCAGCCGCGCGCTGTCGACTGCCGCGGCAAGTACCCAGCCAAGGGCACTGCGAGCGGGGCGCCTGGTTCTACGACCGGGCCGGAGGTCTGGTCTCTGTGTCACTGGCCATCGGGGCTGGAGTTGATGAGCCGATTGGCGTTGCGGAGGATCGGCGGTGGTCACGTTCGTCCGTCCACCATGCACGGGCTGTCCGGACGCGTCGGTGTGCTGGAGGCGACCTTCGGCGGCCGCGGCCGGATTCGGCCTCCCCGCAGTACGCGCAGGGCGATGCCGGGACGCAGCAGGGACTGGGGCGGCGAGACCAGTCCGGCGACCCGGAGGAACGCGGCGGCCAGGTGGGCGTCGTGGGCGGCGGCGGCGTGGAGCCGGGTGAGGTAGGTGCCCATCAGCCGGATCTTCCGGGTCCGGCGCCCCTGGACGCCTGGGAAGATCAGGTCGCCGCCGGCCGCCATCTGCCACGGGACGTCGACGACGCGGGCGAGGTCGCGGAACCAGCGGCGGGGCTGCGGCTCGACGCCCGGCGCGAGGTGGCGGCGCAGGGTGAGCGCCTCGAGCGCGGCCACGCTCATGCCTTGGCCGTAGATCGGGTTGAAGCTGCACAGCGCATCACCCATCACCAGCAGGCCGGCTGGGAACCGGCGCAGCCGTTCGTAGCGGTGGCGGACGCTGGCGGGGAAGCGGAAGGCGACCGGGTCGTCCAGCGGCTCGGCGTCGCGGATCGCGTCCTAGATGTCGGGGAACTGGAGCGACCGGGCGAACTCGACGAAGCCGTCGGGGTCGGTCGGCGGGTGATCACCGAGGATGCCGGCCAGCGTCAGCATCCACCGATCGCCTTCGAGCCGCTGCATGGCCCCGGTCCGCGGATGCTGCGGCGTCGCCGCGACGAGGATCGCCAGGTCGCCGTCGAGGGCCGTCGGCCGGCAGCCGGTACGTCCGGGTGGCGTAGCCCAGCCCGATCTGCACCTGCTCCTGCTCCGGTGGGGGGTAGCCGAGCGCCTCCAGCCATGCCGGGGTGCGCGAGCCGCGGCCGCTGGCGTCGACGACGAGGTCGGCGTCCAGCAGCTCCTCGGCGCTGCCGTCGGCGCGACGGAGCACCCGCACCCCGGTGACGCGGCGACCATCCGGGGAGGTGACCAGACCGACGACGTCGCAGCGGTCGAGGAACCGCACGTTGGGGAGGGCCCGCACCCTGGCCCGCACGTGGTGCTCCAGGAGTGGTCGGCTGGCGCACAGGAGCATCAGTCCGCTGGGCGCCTGGCGAAGCCGGTGACCGCTGAGGTAGAAGCGGGCGTCGGCCAGCAGGTCCCCGGCCGGCGCGCCGTCGGCGACCAGTTCGGCGGTGAGCCCGGGGAGCAGTTCCTCCAGTGCTTGCTGCCCGCGGGCCGCGAGCGCATGCAGGTGCCGGCCGTGGGGGACGCCGCGTCGATGCATCGGTGTCTCGGGCAACTCGTCCCGGTCGATCACCGTCACCTGCCCGTAGCTGTCGGTGAGCACGTGGGCGGCGAGCAGCCCCGCGATGCTGGCGCCGATCACCACGGCGCGATCTGCGATCTGCGTGTTCATCGCAGCCACCTCCTCGATGAGGAGACGGTGCGCCCTGCGGCTGCTCGGTCACCAGACCACAAGCTGTCCGGTCGTGCTCAGTGCTGCTCGCCGTAGACCTCTCGGTCCCACAGCCACGCCACGACCTGGTCCACGCCCTGGGTGAGGTGCCGGCGGTAGGTGCTGAACGGCAGTCCCAACGCCTCGGCGGCCCGCTCCTGGGTGCCGGCAGGACGCACGTAGGTCCGCTCGACGGCTCGCCACCGCTTGTCGTCGCGCGGGTGCTCGCGCAGGGTCTCGATCGCCGTCGCCGACGAGCGCCTCGAGCGTCGCCGCGTCCGGCTCCTCGTCGCCGGCGCGGTCACGGACCAGACGGGTCCGCAGCAGCGGGTTGCGCGCCAGCAGGATCGGTCGGCGCAGGTCGCGCAGCGCCTGTCGCACCGAGTCGTCGAACTCCGGCTGGGACAGCACCAGCAGCGGCGGCTTGCACCGTCGACGCAGACGGCGTGACGTCCTGGCTGAGGGCGCGCTCGGTCACGAGCTCCAACAGGGCGTCCACCGGGACCTGTCGGAAGTCGTGGGCGAACAGGCCGTAGCGGCGGCCGCCCACCCAGAAGTCGGCGCCGGCGGCCCGCGGCAGATCGGCGGCGGCGAAGTACTCGTCCCACTGCTCCGGCTCGGCCAGGGCGAGGAAGTCCCAGGCCAGGTTCGGGGTGCGCCAGGTAGCGCTGCATCGTCAGGATCGGCATCGCGTTGAGGGTCGCCGAGGGGCCCTGGTAGACCTCCCGATCGACGATGAACCGGGACAGGGTGACCGTCTCGGTCGGCCGCGGCGGAGCCTGCCGCTGCGCGTAGTCCCAGGCCGCGCTGGCGCCGGGGTCGGCCGCGATGTCCTCGGGCGAGGCGCGAGTCAGGTCCAGCAGCGCGAGGAAGCCGCTGATCGCCCCGTCGTGGCTGCGGACCACGAAGAAGCCCTCGGGTTGCTGCTCCCACCATCGCGCCGCGATCGCCGCCGACGCCTTCCCCTCGCCGACCAGGACGAGGTCCAGGATCGCCTCCCGGTCGCTCGGCCCCGCCGGCTCGGGATACTGCTGGCCCCAGACGTCCCAGTCGAGCGGCGACACGACCCCGGGAAGTCGGCGGAACATGTACTTGGCGTCGGCGATCGCCCGCTGTTGCTCCTGGTCCTGCGACGTCCGCAGTCGACCGTTGATGTGGCTGCGGACCGCGCGGAACACCCGCCGGTAGCCGTCGGGGTCACGCCAGCGCAGATCGGCTTCGAGGGCGTCGCGGGCCAGGTCGTGCGGGAACACACCATCCGGGCCCGACTCCACGAAGGACAGCCCCCGCAGCCACGAGAACGGGTCGTGCGCATCCTCCACCCCGAGCACCTCCCGCAGCAGCCCCTCGGTCGTCACCCGGGCGATCGCGCACACCTCCAGGGCGCGGCGGTGGAGACCACTGGGGACGATCTCGACGAACCGTCGCAGCAGGGTGCCGACCAGATCCGGCGTCAGCGGATCGGCCGCCGCCTCGCCGCCGCGAACGACCACATCGGCCAACAGCGACAGCCCCAGCGGGTGGCCGTGGGCCAGCTCGATCAGCTGATCGTGACGGGCCGGGTCGACGCCACAGGCGTGCAGGTACTCGCGGCTGTCGCTCCGGGCTCAGGTTGCGCAGCGACACCACCCGCAACAGCTCCCGCCAGGCCGGGTCGGCGCGCCAGGCCGGACCCGGTGGCTCCCGTCCGGCGACGACCGTGAGGGCGGTGGCCGGCAGGCGCGGCAGCAGCCGAGTGCGGACCCAGTCATCCAGCGGCGCCAGCCGCTCATAGGTGTCGCACAAGACCACCAGCCGACCGCCGCCGGACGGCCCGGCGATGGCACCCTCGCCGTCGGGCACCTCGAGCACCTCCCCGACGGCCTGCAGCACCGCCGGCGGCGACGGGACGAAGCTCGCGCCCGTCCAGACGAACCACGGTCGCGCCGGCGTCGGCCGCAAGCCCCGCGTAGACGTCCGAGCAGGCTCGTCTTGCCGATGCCTGGTGGTCCGTGGAGGTGGAGCAGCACGAACGGCGGTTCGGGCGACTCGAGCGCGATCCGGAACAACTCGACCTCGGATGCGCGGCCGACGAATCGGCGCTGACGGCGAGACGCCAACAGGTCGCCGAGCGTGCCGACCGACCGCATCTCGGTCATCGCGGCAGGATAGAGGCGAAGTCGGCGGCGCCGACCGGCTCGCCGTGTGCGGACGTCGGCGAGATGTCCGACTTCGTGCATCCGATCACGCTCCGGATCGCAGCACCGCGCATCCGCGGAGTGCCGGATCGGATGGTCGACGCGAGCCCGGGCCGAAGTCCGAGAACGCGCGCCCGGAAACGGCCTGGATCAAGCACCGTGCGCGCGTCGCAGAAGCGCCGATCCTCCGCGCTCGCGATCATTGGCACTCACGTCGTGCACGACCCTCTGCGAAGATAGAACTCCCGATCCGCGCCGCTTGCGGCCTGGCGTTGGTTACGTCGCGGGCGCGCCGTACTCGGCGTTCCGCGCTCCGCCCGTCGGGATCGAGGTCGACGATGCCAGCGAGACGACCCCGACGTGGAGTCGCCGTTGCGACACAGAAGTGCGCGCCCGAATGACGCGACAGAATCACGGTGGGCAACAGCTTCATGGCCGCACTGATCGGCATGTCCGCACCGTTGGAGCTTGTGTCTTGGAGGTCAGTCGGGTGTTCCGGCTGGGAAGGAACCAAATCGCCGGTTGATTGAGATGCCGTCACCAAGGCCTCGAGTTCCTCGTCGAGCCGTTCAGCTAAAGGATTGTGTGCCGAACCGGCCCCACGCGATGAATGCCGCGAGCGCGAGGTAGGTGAGGTTGAGGATGACGAACTTGCGCTCGTCACGGCGAAGGTGCGTGATCGTCGCGCCGACCATGAGCAGCACCCAACAGACGGCGGTGATGGGTACGAGGATGGGAGCCACGTCGACGACGGCGGGCAGGATGAGTCCCGCCACGGCCAGGAGTTCGAGGACCCCGAGCGTCTTGACGAAGCCGGCAGTGTGATCGTTGGTCCATCCTCCGCCGGGGACGTGAGCCAGCTTCTCCTTCGACACGAACGTCTTGCTCATGCCGCCAGTGAGGGCGACGACGGTCAGCAGGCCGGTGATGATCCACAGGGTGAGATTCATGCTCTTGTCCTTGGTGGTCGCGAGTGGCTGGCGCCGGCACGCAGCTGGCCGATCACGTTCGTTCCCTTGAAACGTCGGTGTCCAGGTGGACTCGCGCACGGCGTGAGGCGTTTGATGGCGATGACGATGTGACGGGTGGGGGCGGGCTGGCGTGACGGGTTCGCACGGTGACTCCGCTCACAGAGCGATCGTCACGCCAGATGCGGTCGCTCGTCATGGTGGCGCTCAGCCGAGGAGAAGTGCTGACGGTCTTTCCTGCCGGGGCGGACCGCCACGTGTGGGAGTCAATCGCGTTGCTGCACGTCGATGGAGCGACGGCGTGCTGAACGAGTCGTGGCCTGTCGTGCCATCCAGCATCACGGGCTCGGCACCCGTCGCCGAGACCGAGGCCGAGCGGTTCGCCGGTCACGGAAGTGAGGTGTGACGCTGCGCTTGGGCCAGTTCTGCGGGGACGACAGGTTCCACCTGGGACCGCCATCGGCGTACCGGAGCGCGACCCGCGACGGACGCCGATCACGAGTGCGGCGTGGCGTGACTGTTCCCCGACGTTCGAGGACACGATCGGGTTGACGTTCTCGATCCCGTGAGCGACAACGACGAGGCATCACCCGTCCGACCGTCGGGCGAAGTCTTGCCTACTCCGTTGGAGACCTCACCCGGGCTCTGCCAGACCGATCACATTCTTGGTGTGATGCTTGGCCCGACCGGTCGTCAGAATCTAAAGCGAGTGAGGCCGCCCGGCTCTACACCCAACACGACAGTCGCCGAGCGGGCTCGATGCGATACACCTGCCACGGCGGAGGTCCTTGCGTCGGCGCGTTGAACGGCGCGGTGATGCCGGTGCCGCTCTCGTCGGGCTCCACTGGCCAACCACCGTCGGACCAAGCCTTGGCAACTCGCGCCACCGCAGCGGGATCGGTCACACGTGCGGCTTCACCCTCGATGACCACGTCGGCGTCGCGGATCGACAAGCTGATCGAGCAGCGCGCATCACGCGCGACATTGCTGGCCTTGCGGGTGTCGGACCCGGTCTGGAACCAGAACGCGTCCTCGACCCACACGGCGCCGACCGCGGTCACATGCGGGCTGCCGTCCTCGTTCACCGTCGCCAGCCAGGTCGTTCGAGCGTTGTGTGCGTCCGGAGCCGGAGCCGAGCCCGCATCCAGCTTCTCGGCGACTTGGGTCCAGTCCGGATGGCAGCACATAAGCGCAGCACCGAATGCGCGGTCTAGGCCCACATGCACGATGCAGAACGGCAGGTCGTTGGCTGGGTCATCACCGTCGCGGGCGGTGATGACAGCTTTGACGTCAGGAGGAGGCGGGAGGCGGCGCAGCAGTCCTACGCTGGGTGTCCGTGTTGGGCGAGTTCGAGGTGATCTGCGAGATCGAGCCAGCGACCATGCCCGACCTGGTGAGGGTTCGTCACCAGATCGGCGTGTTGAGCGCCATCACGTCCCGGTTCTTGATCCCTGACAACCACATCGGTCGTGCGACGGTCTCGAGCATCGCCGTCGCTCACGAAGTGGCGCTCATGGGCGGTCGAGCCGTGGCGTCCCTCAACGCTCGGGACCGCAACGTGCTGGGGTTCCGGCGAGACCTGTTGACGGCCGCCGCCTACGGCGTGGACGAGTTTCTGTTCGTCTACGGCGATCGCCCCGAGACCGGTCGACGCTCCGACGACCTGACGGTGCGATCGATGCTCCAGCAGGCCCGGACGTTCGATGAACGCCTCCGGCTCGGTGTCAGCACTCGTTTGACCGAGCTGCCGGCGTGGAAACGCGAGGCCGACTTCTTGTTCGTGCAGGTGTCGTTCTCCCTCGAACAGCTCATGGCGTGGCGCCGTGACACCCACTTCGACGGTCCCGTGTACGCCGGGGTCCTGGTCGTACCCAGTCCCGGGACGGCGCGCAAGCTGACCTCGCAGGTGCCGCAACTCGCCGTGCCTCCGACGATCGTCGAGGCGCTCGAGTCCGATCCGACCGCCGGCGTGAAGATCGCATGCGACCTAGTGCAGTCAATCCACGACAGCGGCGCCTTCGATGGCGTCCACCTCATCCCAATCAATCGTGCTCGCGAAACGGTGCGTCAGCTCGAGGCACGAGGGATCCTCTAGCGACTACTACTTGGGCTACTCACCTTGGCGTAAAGACTGCGTCCGCATCTGCGGACGCAGTCTTTACGCGCAGACGGGTGCCGTCATCGGAGCTCCTAACGGCAATGCCGAACGACGGTCACCTGGGCAGAGCGAGCGCGCCGAACGGCAGTGATGATCTGAGTGCCGGCTTGGCCCGGCTAGAGAGTGGGCGGGGGCTCGCTCTTCCGGTCTGACCCGCCGAACGGCAGGCCCGACGGTGGTGCCTTGGAAATGACCCGTCGATCGGTTGAGCGAGCCCTCGTCCTGTGCACGTTCCGTTCGGGCTTTGTGACCGAAGAGGCGCCTGTGCGAGAGGCCCCATCACTGTCCTGTCCGTCCTCCCGGACGATGCGTGCCACCTGCAACCGAGAACAGGAGAGGCGGCATGACAACGTTGACACACGACGGCGTAGGCCGGGTGACGGGTGGAGTGGACACGCACAAGGTGGTCCACGTGGCGGCGGTGATCGACTCAGTCGGTCGGCTCTTGGCCACGGCCGAGTTCACCACGACGAGCAGTGGCTATCGGCAGCTGCTGGCATGGATGCGCAGCCACGGCGAGCTCGTCGCGGTCGGTGTGGAGGGGTGCGGTTCGTGGGGTGCGGGCCTGGCTCGACACCTCAGCGCAGCCGGTGTCCGAGTCGTCGAGGTCAATCGCCCGAACCGTCAGAACCGCCGTCGCCGCGGCAAGTCTGACGTGATCGATGCCGAAGCAGCGGCCCGTGCGGTGCTGGCCGGTGACGCCAGCGTGACCCCGAAGGCTCAGACCGGGCCGGTCGAGGCGGTTCGCCAGTTGCGGGTCGCACGAGCTGGGGCGATGAAGGCCCGCACCGCCGCCGCCAACCAGTTGCACAGCTTGTGCGACACCGCCCCCGATGTCGTGCGTTCCCAGCTCGTCGGCCTTCCGCTGAAGCGCATCGTGGCCATCGCTGAACGGTGGCGACCCGGCGACGACATGACCGTCGAAGCGTCGGCGCGGGCGCGCCCTGCGCAGTGTCGCTCGCCGCTGGCGCAGCCTCGACGACGAAGCTCGAACACTCCGATCCGACATCCGCACGATCCTCAACGAGATTGCCCCTGGCCTGCTCGCCGTGCACGGCGTCGGCGATCACACCGCCGGGCAACTCCTCGTCACCGCCGGTGACAATCCCGATCGGCTCGACCACGAGAAGTCCTTCGCTGCGCTGTGCGGATCGACACCCGTCGCAGCCTCGTCGGGCAAGACGCGGCGTCATCGGCTCAACCGCGGCGGCGATCGACAAGCCAACTCGGCGCTGTGGACCATCGTGCGGACACGCATGGCCACCCATCAACCAACCATCGCCTACGTCAACCGGCGCACCGCCGACGGCCTCTCCAAACCCGACATCATGCGTTGCCTCAAGCGCTACGTCGCTCGAGAGCTCTTCCCCCTCATCCGCGACATCACCAACAACACGACAACCAACGACTTCGCCGCTTGACATCAAGAGGCGCGGCATCTCGTTGCTCGTCAAGCCAAGCGTCTGTCTCCTCGTCGGACGTCCTGCCCGGGACGGTCGGTATGACGCGACTGGGCGGTTCGTCCATGGCGTTCCGGCTGCGGTCGTGTTTTCCTCGAGGCGTTCGGGTGGAACGACTGTGGAGCAGTGGAGTGTTGGGCTTTGCACCCGGCCAAGTTCCCGTACGTCGGGTGAAACAGCGGCCCCACGGACGCGCCGTCTTGGCGGCTTACGTCCGAGCTACCGCTGGCCGTTGCACGGAGCACGGCGGAGGGTCGGGCCCGGATCGCACCGGTCGTCGTGTCCGGGTCAATCGTGCCGGCGTCGGCGCTGAGGCAGTCGACCGCGCGGCTGCTGTCTACAAGACCGCGTCACCCGCAGCCCTGCTTCGTGCGTCTGTCTCACTGCGATCCAGGAGGCCCACGTGACGACAGCGATCGAACAGCAAGGACCGTCGAAGCATCTGCAGCACGGACGGCGCGACCGTCGCACGGCCGCCCTGGCGGCATTGGTGGCGGCGCTGCTCTGGTTGCTGGTTTGGCAGCACGGCGTCCGCTCCCACGGGACAACGCAACGCAATGAGACGCGCGTCTGGCTCGGACTGACCTGGATGGACTCGGCGAAGTTCCTAGTGCTCCCCTTCGTGCTCCTGATTCCTGGTGTCAGGCTCATCACCCGTCGAGCCGCAATGCGACAGAGCGATGTTGCCAAGGTCTCCGGAACGGTCGCCGTAAGCGCTCTCGTCACCCTCGCCGTCACCACGGCCGTCGGGCTCTGGACATTCGATTGGGGCTCCTACACCGAGACCTTCGATGGACAACGCGGGATCGCGAAGCTCAGTGGACCACTTCAAGGCGTCGCCTCGTTGGTACTCACCGCCTCGGTCATCGTCCTCGGCATCGGAGCAGTGCGCCGTCGCGCGATGCCGTCCTGGCTGGTCGTGGCGCTCGCAGTCGGAGCCGCGACGACGTTCTACTTGACGCCGCCGTTCATTCTTCCAGGGCTTGCGTGGCTGAGCTTCGGTCTGTGGCTACTGATTGCGCCTCAGCCGGAGTAGCCATCCTCGACCGACGTGGAGGATCCCTGGATTCGCCTTGCCGTGCAGCTGACCGGCGACTATTGCGTCGCACGGATCGGCGCACTGCGCTGACGACCAGAACGCCGAGCCCTTCAAGGCATCTGGACAGAGCTGCACCGGTGACCACAACACGCTCCGAACGACGCGACCGAATCACCTCCAAACGCGTGCCCAAAGGCCGCACGTAACGGTATGTCCGGCTCAAGTGGTGGCACTCGCCGCGCAGGCGTATGAATCCATATCTCAGTCGGCGTCGCCTCAAGGATCGGGCCGTTCCGACAGATGATCGTGGGCAAGAAGCCAGCTTCGACCGGCCGCGTCCCGAAGGCTGAGGTGAAGTTGACTGCCGACCGAGCGTCGGCGCGCCCACGCTCCGAAGTGGGGCATCAGCCAGACGTACGCTGAATTTGCTCGATTTGGCGGACGAGCGGCAATGGGCTGTGTCCCACCATCTCGCCGACCTCTCCTCGCTCGTCGTACCAGAGAAGCGTTGGCGTTGGGCGGACGTTGAAGATCGGTGCGTCGGTCGGGTTCTCAACGCGAACCTGCGGGGGATCTGTCCAGAGGCTGATCCAGCCGACGATGCTCATGGCTTGAGTCCCGATCGGTGGAGCGCGCCTGCCGTGATGATGGCGTGTCCGACTAACCGGGGTCAGTGGGCACGGTCGGCGTAGGCGTGCAGTGTCCCGTTGGCGGCGACCGCGGTGTGGAGTCCTTCGGCGTGGGCCGTGCGGACCGCGTCCGACACAGTCAGGACGACCCCGCTGCAGGTGATGACCCAAATCGCGACGATTTCCGTACCGACGAACACGGCAACGGGAAGGGTGAGCAGGAGCGCCAGGCTCACCATGGCGAGCACGGCATTGACCACGGCCCACAGGTACGTGAGCCGACGGAACAACTGCACGATCGCCGGGCGGCTCTGGACGTCAGGGCTGATTGGGCAGAAGTCGGCGGCGAAGCGGGCGATGAGCGGCCGGCCGACCAGCACCGACAGCGCGAAGAACGCCGCGGTGGCGACGGTGCGCAGGATCGGCTGGAAGAAGTAGACGAACTGGTTCTCGTTGAGCAGGTAGATCAGTGTGCGCAGGGAGATCCCCAACGTGGCGAGCACCAGCAGGCCCGGGATCGGGCGGCCGGTGAGGATCCGACGACCCATCGCGGCGTACGTCCAGCCCAGGGCGGCGACGATCGCCCACTTGAGGTCGGCGATGACGAGGAACACGTAGAACAACGCGGTCGGGATCAGCGTCGCCTCGACGAGATACGGCACCATCCGCCGCGCGACGGCCTTGACGACCGACAGCTTGGAGGGATGCATTTGCCACGCCATGTCCGGCGGTTCAAACCTTGAGATCGTGGTCGCTGCCATGAAGGGTCCTGCCCGTCGAGAACGTCGAATGGAGCGCCACCAGGGTTCGAAGCGGACGCTTGTGTCGACCCCTCGTTGCCGCCTGCGCCCGGTCGGCGTGTTGCCGACCGGGCCGTGTGGGGGGTGAGGTCTGGTTGTCAGTTGGTGATGAGCTTGCGGCGGTGGATGATTCCGAGGGCGACGAGGATGATCATCGCTCCGGCGGCGACGAAGGAGACGATGGCGGCGATGCCGGCGATGTTGCCGATCGTCGACCAGGCGAAGGTGGACAGCAACAGTCCGCGCAGCGTCTCACCCTTGAACAGGCTGTTGCGCTGTGCGGCCACGGCGTCAGCCTCGGCTTGGAGATCGCTGAGGGTGGCTTCGTCGACCCCGGAGGCTTCGGCTTCTTCGACTGCCGTGTTGGCGGCCCGCTCGACGGCTCCGAGGTCGGAGTAGGTGGCGCCGTCGGCGATCGCGGCGAGGTGACCATCGATGAAGCTGGCGTAGGCCTCGGCTTCGCTGCCGGTGGTGACCTGCTCGTCGGCGTACTGCACCAAGTCGGCGCGGCCGTCTTCTTCGAGGGCGGCTTGGTCGGGGAAGAAGATGTTCTGGGCGGCCAGTTCGTCACCGACGTAGTCGTCAGCGAAGTTGCTGCCCCACGTCAACAACCCGCCGGCGGCGACGAGAACTAGGGCGACCACGGCGCCTGCGGCGACAAGCACGGAATCGATGGTGCGACGCCGGATCGGGCCGATCACGGCCCGATCGCGGGACGTCGACCTCGACGTCGACGTTGACGTCGAGGTGGCGTCCACGACAGGTTCGTCGACGGTGCCGTCGTTGTTGGGGGGTGCCAGCAGTGTGGGCGGCATCACATGATCCCTTCGGTGGTGGGCTCGCACGGTCGTCGAGCTCACTGTTCACCCTAAAGAGACCACCCGCACGGCGTCAGGGCCGAAGGTCCCGATCACGCCCCCCACCACACCCACCACCCCCTCGCCTCCGCAGCTCGCGCACCCCTCGCCATGCACGGAAGACATCCGCAACGACGCGTGCGGACATCGCCTCGCAACGTGACCTTCGCCTCTACCGCGTCGCTGTCGACGAGCTCATGCTCGACGGGACGACGACCAGGAGGTCTGCCATGAAGGCGCTCGTGTACCACGGACCCGGTCAGAAGGCTTGGGAAGATGCATCCAAGCCCACGATCCTGAGCGATACCGACGCGATCGTCCGCGTCGACGCCGTCACCATCTGCGGCACCGATCTGCACATCCTCAAGGGTGACGTTCCAGCGGTGACCGATGGACGGATCCTCGGTCACGAGGCGGTCGGCACGGTCGAGGCGGTCGGCGCCGGCGTCAAGACGGTGAAGGTCGGCGACCGGGTGCTTGTCTCGTGCATCACCTCGTGCGGTGTGTGCCGCTTCTGCCGAGACCGCCGCTACGGCCAATGCCTCGGTGGCGGCGGGTGGATCCTCGGCCACAAGATCGACGGCACCCAAGCCGAGTACGTGCGTGTCCCGTTCGCCGACACGTCCACCTACCAGGTGCCGGCCGGCGTCGCCGACGAGCAGATCCTGATGCTGGCCGACATCCTGCCGACCGGCTACGAGGTGGGCGTCCTCAACGGCACCGTGCAGCCGGGCGATGTCGTAGCGGTCGTCGGCGCGGGTCCGATCGGGCTTGCCGCCATCATGGGCGCTCGGTTGTTCAGCCCGAGTCACATCGTGGCCATCGATCTGGCCGACAGCCGGTTGGATGCCGCGAAGCAATTCGGTGCCGACGTCGTCGTGAACAACTCGCGAGAGGACGCCGCCGCGATCGTCGCCGAGCTGACCGGTGGCTTGGGGGCCGACGTGTCGATCGAGGCCGTCGGCGTGCCCGCAACCTTCGAGCAGGCCGTCCAGCTGGCCCGGCCCGGCGGTCACATCGCCAACATCGGCGTTCACGGCGAGCCGGTGACGTTGCACCTCGAAGAGCTCTGGATCCGCGACGTCACCATCACGACGGGGCTCGTCGACACGTACACGACCCCCACCCTGCTCCGTCTCGTGATCAGCCAGCAGCTCGACGCCGGTCGGTTCGTCACCCACCACTTCACGCTCGACCAGTTCGAGGAGGCCTACGACGTCTTCGCCCGTGCCGGCGACACCGGCGCGCTGAAGGTCGTTCTGTCCCGGTCATGAAGTAGCGCAGGTCCGCCACTCCCGCCGGGCACTCGGCCTCGCAGCGGATGATCGCTCGCCGAAGTGACCTCAAGCCCGCCGATCGGCGGACCGACTTGTTCACTTCCGGCGGGCGGCCCGACGGGCACGGTCGCGGAGATCGCTGATGCCGGTCTCGAGAGCGCGGCAGAAGCGGTCCAGGTCAGGAACGGTGTCGTAGTCGCCGGTGGCGCCGAAGCTCACCCCGCCGTTGTAGGACATGATCGCCACGCCGATGCGGACGCCCTGTGCCAGGGGTACGAAGGGGAGGTAGGCAACCATCTGTCGGCCAGCGGCGTACAGGGGGTACTGCGGCCCGGGCACGTTCGTGGTGACGGTGGTGATGGCGCGCTGGGGGAACTCGCGGGCCATCGCGCCGGCGGTTCTGAGCCCGAGCGCCAGCAGCGACGGTGCGGTGAGACCGGCGAGCGCCGTGAGCTGCTCCGTCGTCTCGGCCTGGTCGGACTGCTTGAGTTGCTCCATCTGCTGGCGCATCGACGAGAGCCGTTCGACGGGGTCAGCGATCCCGATCGGCAGCTCGGCGATCATCGCCGACACCTGGTTGCTGGGCGTCCGATCCCCGGTTCCTCGGACCGACACCGGCACGAGCGAGCGGACCACGGCGTGATCGGGATCCTCGGATCGGGCCGCCAGCAGGTCGCGGAACGCGCCGGCGATCACGGCCAGGACGACATCGTTGACCGTCCCGCCGAACGTCCGCTTGATCGCTTTGATGTCGGCGAGCTCGGCGTGCGCCGACGCCCAGCGTCGATGGGGGCCGATGGCGCCCTCGATCGACAGCGTCGGGCGAGGCATCAGCTGGTGACCGACAGACCGCAGCCCGTCGAGCGAGTCGCGCAGCTGGGTGGCGGCTCGTCGCGGCGTGCGCACGAGCGAACGCACGGCCCGGACCTGCTCGGCCGGGTTGACCACCAGCTGACCCAGCGACTCGGCGACCAGCATGGCGTCGCTCGGTTCGGGCGCCGGCGCCCATGCGTCAGGTGCGGGTGGTGGGGCGTCGCGGCTGGGATCCAGAAGGCTGGCGATCAGATCGGCACCGGACACCCCGTCGACCATGCAATGGTGCACCTTCGAGATCAGCGCCCACTGGCCAGCAGCGAGGCCTTCGATCATCCACGCCTCCCACAGAGGCCGATGCCGGTCGAGCTCCTGCGACATCAGCCGCCCCATCAAGGTGTTGAGATCCGATTCCGACCCCGGCGGTGGCAGCGCGGAATGGCGGAGGTGGTACTCGAGTTTGAAATGGGGGTCGTCGACCCACACCGGGCGGCCCAGCCCGCCCGGGACGAAACGCACCTTCTGCCGGTAGCGGGGGATCACGGGCAGTTTGCTCGCGATGAGCGAGACGATCTCGTCGTAGCCGGGTGCCGGACCTTCGAAGATCGAGCACGACCCGATGTGCATGTGGGTGATGCCGTCCTCCACGTGGAGGAACATGCTGTCGAGCGGGCTCATGTGGTCCATCGGTGCTCCGTTTCGATCGGTCGGATCAGGCCCGGGGTAGTTGCCCCCGGTCGCTCAGCCGATCGGACGTCCCGCGCGCCTCGCAGCCTCTGGCGCGAGCGTCTCATTTCCACGCTCGCCCGAACAGGGCCGAAGGTCACCTCTGAAGGTTCCGGTCGCTCGCCGACGCGCGGGGACCGTCGGCCGTCGAAGGCGCCCGCGGCGGGACTGTTCCTTCGACCGCAGGGCACATCTCTCTCAGCTCTCAACACTGAAGGCGTGCCGCACCAGCGGAGGAGGCTTGTCCGGACCCTCGGCGACGCGGGCAAGGATGTCCGCATGCAGGAAGTCGAGGTCAAGGCGCTGCCGCTCGAGCTCTTGGCGAGCATCCTGACCCCCGAACGCGCCCGACGCTTGTCGCAGGCGGCGGCGCGGGCTCGGGTGGCGTTCGGCGATCGCACGATCTGGCATGTCAACGCGACGGCGCATGGTGGTGGCGTCGCTGAGATGCTCCAGACGCTGCTTGCGTATGGGCGTGGCGCGCAGATCGAGAATCGGTGGCTCGTGCTCGACGGTGAGCCCGAGTTCTTCGCCATCACGAAGCGCCTGCACAACCTGTTGCATGGCGTCCCGGGCGACGGCGGTCTGCTCGGCGAGAACGAGCGTGCCTGCTACGAACGGGTCGTCGGCACGAACGTCGCCGAGATGCTCGGCCTGATCGGCAGCCGCGACATCGTGCTACTGCATGACCCCCAGACCGCCGGCATGGTCGACGGCCTCCGGACGACCGGCGTCCGGGTCGTGTGGCGTTGTCACGTCGGGCGCGATACGCCCAACGACGAGACCGACAAGGCGTGGGCATTCTTGGGGAACTACATCGAACGGGCCGACGCCTTCGTGTTCTCGCGGGCGGAATACGTGCCGGACGGCGTGGACCGGGAACGGCTCGTCATCATCCCGCCGTCGATCGACCCGTTCTCCGCCAAGAACCGCGAACTGGGTCAGCGAACGGTCAGCGCGGTCCTCAGCACCGTCGGGGTGGTCGCCGGCGCGGATTCGGACGGGCCCGTCCACTTCGAACGCCGCGACGGCTCGGAGGGCACCGTCCGGCGCCACAGGGACCTCATCGCCGACGGTCCGCCGCCGCCGCACGACGCGCGGCTCATCGTCCAGGTGAGCCGGTGGGACCGGCTCAAGGACATGGCCGGCGTGCTCGCCGGCTTCGTCACGATGGCCGCCGACGGTCCTGACGACGCCCACCTCATGCTCGCCGGGCCGGACGTGTCCGGCGTGACCGACGACCCGGAGGGCGCCGACGTACTCGCCGAATGCCGGGCTCGCTGGCGGAGCGTGCCCGAGTCCATCCGCGGGCGCGTCCACCTCGCCTCCATCCCGATGGATGACGTCGACGAGAACGCCATCATCATCAACGCCTTGCAGCGTCACGCCTACCTGGTCGTGCAGAAGAGCCTCGTCGAGGGATTCGGGCTGACCGTCACCGAAGCGATGTGGAAGGCGCGGCCGATGATCGCCAGCCGCGTCGGCGGGATCCAGGACCAGATCGTTCACGAGCGCGACGGCCTGTTGCTCGACGATCCCTACGACCTCGATGCCCTCGCCGCAGCGATGGTCCGACTCCTCGACGACCGCGAGCTCGCCGACCGACTCGGCGCCGCCGGACGTGCCCGCGTCCATGACCAGTTCCTCGGTGACCGGCACCTCGCCCAGTACGTCGACCTCTTCGAGCAGCTCAGCAGGTGACCGCGCTGCCTGCACGTCGGGATCCAGCGCGGAACCGACCCGAGCAGGAGCTCGCCGAGATGAGAGGAAGTGCGCGACCGACTTGATGCCTCCGGTCGCATCCACCGGATCGTTCGTGAGCGCCGCTACTGGACGATCGGTCACGCCGGCCGGATGTCGATGACGACCATTGGCTGGACGGGAACGGATTTTGATCGAACAAAGGCCCATCACGGCCGGACGATTGACCCCTGGGGGCGCCGTCCAAGGGCGTGGCTGGCAGGATCGGGGAGACGGAGGGTGACGATGTCGAGCGCGGTCGGGCCAGTGCCTGCGGACGAAACGCCGGCGACCACGGCGTCGCTGCTCGCGCCGTTCGAGCGCGACGTCCTGCTGGCGACGGGCCGGGCGGTCCACGTGCGCCCCGCCAGTCGCCGTGATGTCGACCGGCTGAGGTCCTTCTACCAGCAGCTCGACGACACGTCCACGTACTCCCGGTTCTTCGGACTTCGGCCCTTCATCCCCGATGACGAGCTACAGCGAGCCACGGTCCAAGACGTCCACCAGCAGGTCACGCTGATCGCCGAGTCCGACGGTTCGATCATCGGCGTCGGCGAGTACCACGCCCGGCCAGGCAGGGTCGAGGCCGAGGTTGCCTTCGCCGTCGCCGACGCCCACCACCACGAGGGCGTGGCGACGGTGTTGCTGGAGGATCTGGCGCTGCTCGCTCGAGTCGCCGGGTTCCGTCGCCTGGCGGCCGACACCCTTCCCGGGAACATGGCGATGCTGGGGGTGTTCCGGACGGTTGGGCTGGTGCATCGGCACTGGTTCGAGGACGGCGTCGTCTGCGTCCAGCTCGATCTGACTGCCGACGACCTTCTGCAGGACCACGCCGACCTGCGCGACTGGCGCGCCGCCGTGCGGTCGCTGCGCTCGATCCTCGCGCCATCGCACGTCGTCGTGATCGGCGCCGATCGCGACGAGAGCTCTCCCGGCCGGCGCATCCTGGCCCATCTGCGCCAATCGTTCAGCGGCCGGGTCAGCGTCACGCAGGCCACGGGCGACGTCGTCGGGGGGATCGACGCCGTCGCAACGCTCGACGAGCTGGACGAGGTGCCCGATCTGGCGGTCATCGCGGTGGCTGCGCCGTTAGTGGCCGACGTGGTCGCACATTGCGGCACCGTCGGCGTGCCAAGCGCGGTGGTCATCTCGGCGGGGTTCGCCGAGCTCGGAGCCGAGGGCGCCCGCATGCAGGACCAGGTGCTCGTCGCCGCCCGCCGCTACGGCATGCGCATCGTCGGGCCGAACTGCCTCGGTGTGGTGTCCACCGCATGCGGGCTGAACGCGACGTTCACCAGCCAGCAGTTCGTGCCCGGCGGCATTGCCATCGCCTCGCAGTCGGGTGGGGTGGGGATCGCCATCGCCGCCGAGGCCCAGCGTCGCCATGCCGGCATCTCGTCGTTCGTGTCGATGGGCAACAAGATCGACGTCAGCGGCAACGACCTGCTCCGCTTGTGGGCCGACGACGACCAGACGAACGTCGTCCTGTTGTACCTCGAGTCGTTCGGTGACCCCGTCCGGTTTGCTCGGGTGGCCCGCGCGGTGTCACAGCGCAAGCCGGTCGTCGCCCTCAAGAGCGGCCGGACGGTGGCCGGTCGGCGTGGCGCGGTGTCGCACACAGCTGCGGTCGCGGCCGACCAGGTCGTCGTTGACGCGTTGCTTGCCCACACCGGTGTGCTGCGGGCGGGCGCTCTCGAGGAACTGATCGACGTCGGGCTGCTGCTCGACCGGCAGGCCGCTCCGGCCGGGCGCCGGGTCGCATTGATCGGCAACGCCGGAGGGCCGCTGGTCTTGGGCGCCGACGCCGCCGACGCCGGCGGTCTCGACGTACTTCTGCTGTCGCCGCCGCTCCAAGACGAGATCGCGAGCCTGGTGCCGACGGCAGCGTCGACTGAAAACCCCGTCGACCTCGGCTCCGCCGTCACGGCCGACCGGTTGGCTGCTGTGGTGCAGGCTGTGGGTGCGTCCGGAGAGGTTGACGCTTGCGTCGTCGTGTGCGTCGATGTGGAGGGGCGCCATCGCCTCGATGGGGTCGAGTCGTTGGTTGCTGGTGTCGAGCTCGACGGTGTCCCGGTGGCGTTGACGCTGATCGGTGCCGATGTCAGCGGGTCGGGATCGTTGCCGGTCTTCCCGACGCCCGAACGGGCGGCCGTAGCCGTTGCGCTTGCCGCCGGGCGTCTCGAGTGGCTGGCGTCGATCGCCGGTGACGCGGCCGACGGCATGACCGGCCTTGATGCCTCGTCGTTCGTCGGGGCCCGTCGGCTGGCCAGGCTGCACGCCGGTGCGGCGGAGCGCACGTGGTTGGATGCCGTCGCATCGTTCGAGTTGCTGGAAGCGGCGGGGCTCCCGATCGTGACATGGGTGTACGTCCGCTCACCGGACGAGTGCGCCCGAGGCGCCGACGGCATCGGATTCCCGTGTGTCGTCAAGGCCGACGTCGTCGAGGTGCTGTACAAATCGGACGCCGGTGCTGTCCGGCTCGGCATCGGTGACCCGACGGCGGCGGCCGAGACGTACCGGGATTTCGAGCGTCGCTTCGGCGACGGACTGCGCGGGGTCGTGGTCCAGGCCCAGCAGGTGGCTGCGCTCGAGCTGCTGGTCGGCGTCACGCGCGATCCCGCGTTCGGTCCGCTCGTGGTCGTCGGCGCCGGCGGCGTCGAAGCGGAGTTGCGCGACGACCGGGTCGTGCTCATTGCACCGGTCTCGAGGTCCGCAGCCCGACGTGCCGTCGAGAGCCTCCGACTGGCACCGTTGTTCCATGGCTTCCGTGGCCGCGCCGAGCTCCCAGTCGACCCGGTGGTCGATCTCATCCACCGGATCGGGATGCTCGCCGCAACCGTCACCGAGATCCAGCGGCTCGACTTGAACCCGGTGCTGGTCACGCAAGAGGGCTGCGCCGCCGCCGACGCCCGGATCGGTGTGGCGGCTGCCCTCTCAACCGTCGGGCCGGTGCGTGGTCTGCGGGGACATCCGGTCGGATCGCCGCCAAACGCCGACAGTGGGCCACCGTGAGGTGCCCGACTCGCCGGATGTCTTGGTTGCGGGCGGTTTCGGCAACGCCGAGACGGGCGCGTCGACCCGGTCGGCGTGTTGCCGACCGGGCCGTGTGGGGGGTGAGGTCTGGTTGTCAGTTGGTGATGAGCTTGCGGCGGTGGATGATTCCGAGGGCGACGAGGATGATCATCGCTCCGGCGGCGACGAAGGAGACGATGGCGGCGATGCCGGCGATGTTGCCGATCGTCGACCAGGCGAAGGTGGACAGCAACAGTCCGCGCAGCGTCTCACCCTTGAACAGGCTGTTGCGCTGTGCGGCCACGGCGTCAGCCTCGGCTTGGAGATCGCTGAGGGTGGCTTCGTCGACCCCGGAGGCTTCGGCTTCTTCGACTGCCGTGTTGGCGGCCCGCTCGACGGCTCCGAGGTCGGAGTAGGTGGCGCCGTCGGCGATCGCGGCGAGGTGACCATCGATGAAGCTGGCGTAGGCCTCGGCTTCGCTGCCGGTGGTGACCTGCTCGTCGGCGTACTGCACCAAGTCGGCGCGGCCGTCTTCTTCGAGGGCGGCTTGGTCGGGGAAGAAGATGTTCTGGGCGGCCAGTTCGTCACCGACGTAGTCGTCAGCGAAGTTGCTGCCCCACGTCAACAACCCGCCGGCGGCGACGAGAACTAGGGCGACCACGGCGCCTGCGGCGACAAGCACGGAATCGATGGTGCGACGCCGGATCGGGCCGATCACGGCCCGATCGTGGGACGTCGACCTCGACGTCGACGTTGACGTCGAGGTGGCGTCCACGACAGGTTCGTCGACGGTGCCGTCGTTGTTGGGGGGTGCCAGCAGTGTGGGCGGCATCACATGATCCCTTCGGTGGTGGGCTCGCACGGTCGTCGAGCTCACTGTTCACCCTAAAGAGACCACCCGCACGGCGTCAGGGCCGAAGGTCCCGATCAATGGCCGATCATTCCACGGCGGCCCGAGGCACGTTTGAGCGGTCGCCGCCCCACGCCTCTGCGCCGACGACGCTGAATCGGCGTCCGGTGATCTCGACCGGTTCGATCTGCACGAACCGGTGCTTGGGCGCGGCGTGCCACGGGAACAACGGGAGGTCGAGCGCATCGAAGTAGTCGTGCATCTGTTCGATCTCGCGGGCGAAGCCCTTGATCACCACGCTCCACGCCTCGCCGGCGTCGGCGTCGTAGCCATCGACCTCGAACGCCACGCCACGACCCAACAGCGCGGCGGCGAGCTTGGTGCCTTCCGCCGAGCGGAACACGACGGTGCCGCGATCGACGACGTAGTTGATCGGGAAGATGTCGGGGTGATCGGTGATCGACACGGCGAGGCGGCCGACCTCGCCGGTTCGCAGCAGATCGAGACACGTGTGGGTGTCGAGGGTCGTGATCCCGTCGGCGTCTGTCATCATCATGGGTTCATCTTGAGCGGGTGGCGTCCGCCCGACCAGAGTCGAAGGTCCTGATGGTCGGCGTGTCGCAGTACCCCTCGCGGGTGCTCGCTCTATCCGCGACGCCGGTCTGACCGTCACGGAGCGCAGCGACGGAAGTGGGTTCACGCTTCGATGGCGTTGCCCGAGAGCCGATGGTGGGTGTGGTGGAACGGCACGCTGCTGTCGGCGGCGAGCCGGCCCGACAGTTGATCAGTCGTGATCGTCACGAACCGCGCCGGCGACTTGAGTGACCATGACGGCAGCGCCAGTGCGGCCAAGCGGTCGAGTTCGGTGGGGTCGGTGACGTGACGGGCGATGCCGGTGCTCTGCACGCTCCATCCGACGCTCGAGTGGCTGGAGGGCCCGTCGGCTTCGAAGGCGACCACGGTGTCACGAGTCGACGCGTCGAGGGTGGTGCCGTGCTGGGTGGAGATCACGATCTGGTCGCCATCCACGGCGAAGCAGACCGGAAAGATGAGCGGCAACGCCCGCGTCGAAACGCCGATGCGGCCGACGTCAGCAGTGGCCAGCATTGCCAGGCACTCCTCGCGGGTGAGCACCCTCAGCCCGGCACCGTCGACTCGCATACGTCCATCATCGGACAGGGCGGCGTGTCGTGACAGGGCCGAAGGTCCCTGCAGGGCCCGGCTCACTCGGTCGACTTGGGCCGCAGGTGCCGGGCGGCGTAGACGGCGGCTTCGGTCCGTCGAGCCATCCCGAGTTTGGACAGCACCGAGGTCACGTAGTTCTTGACCGTCTTCTCGGCCAGATACAACCGCTCGGCGATCTGCCGGTTGGTCAATCCTTCGGCGAGCAACTCGAGGACCTGACGTTCCTGATGGCTGAGTCGGGCGATCCGCTCGTCCTGGCGCGGCCCGATGCGGATCCGTTCGAGGACCCGGGCGGTCACAGCCGGGTCGAGCAGGCTCTGCCCGGCGGCGACACGACGCACAGCATCGACCAGATCCGATGAGCGGATCTGCTTCAGGACGTAGCCGGCGGCGCCAGCCATGATGGCGAGGAACAGCGCCTCGTCATCGGCGAACGCCGTCAGAATGAGGCAGGCCGTGCGGGGGTGCAGCGATCGGATCTCCCGGCATGCCTCGATGCCGTTGCCATGCTCGAGGCGCACATCCAACACGGCGACGTCAGGGTCGAGGGCGTGGACCCGGCCAACGGCCTCCTCCTGGGTGGCGGCCTCGCCGATCACCCGGATGTCGTCCTCGGCCTCGAGCAGGTCGGCCACGCCGCGTCGGACGATCTCGTGGTCGTCGAGCAGGAACACGGTGATGTGGTCGCGCACCGGAGCTCATTGTCTCAGTCGCGCCCGGCGGGTGGCGGGTGAGGAGGGGATGCCGAACAGACCGTGTGTGACGTGCCGGCGGCATTTCCGCTGGCGTGGCGTCGCCCACGTCAGTCGGGCCGGCGACGTCGGGTACGTTCGCGGTGCTGGGGCCAGGCATCTCGGACGGGGCATCTCGTGAGAGCAGGAGGGTGAGCGATGGCACGAATCGTCGGTGCGAGTGTGCGGGAGCAGGAGCTGTACGACCACGTGACCGATCACGGAAAGAACGAGGGCGAGATCCTTCAGTCCTACCAGGAGTTCGCCGAGAGCACGGACTCGCCGGCATTCGCTTACCTGGCGCGGATCATTCTGGACGATGAGCGACGCCACCATCAGCTCCTCGACGATCTCGCCCAGACGATCCGCACCTCTGCCGAGCTCACAGGCAAGCCCAGCCCGATCCCTGAGTTGGGTGAGTTCAAGGCGGATCGAGAGCGGATCCTGGCGGAATCCGAGCGCTTCCTCGCCTGGGAGAAGGAGGACAACCACGAGCTCGAGCGGCTGGCGAAGGAGCTGAAGGACGTTCGGGACACCACCGTGTGGCAGCTCGTCGTGCGACTAATGCAGCAGGACAACGAGAAGCACCGTCGCATCCTCGAGTTCATCCGCGACCGCGCCCGGGAGGCGAACGACTGACTTCGGTGAGGCGTCGATGTCGTGCTGGACAGTGCTCAGGACGTGCAGAGGACCCTGGACGCTGCTCGAGTTGACCCCGAGGTCAATCACGCAGTGTTCGTGACGACAAGCGCCCGGTGGGCGGGCGGCCGATCTCCTTGGTACTCGTCGAGGCGACGGCTCGTGCAGCGATCACCGCGACCAGTGCTCGTCGTCCCCCCCGACCTCCCGGGCTCCTGAACCGGGCCCGGTCCCTTGCGTCGGCGCTCGCCAGGTGAGGATCGTGCCGCCGATCCGGCCGGCGACGACTCGCAGTGTGCCGCCGTGACGCTCGGCACGAACGGCCATGTTGCCCAACCCCCGACCGCCGGGCGTGCCCGGTCCCGGTGGGCCAACGCCGTCGTCGGCCACCGTCAACACCACCTCGTCCTCGACGGTCAGCGACACGTCGACCCGGGTTGCGTTGGCGTGTCGGGCCACGTTCGTCAACGCCTCCCCGATCGTCGCCAGCAGGTCCGCCGTGATGGCTTCCGGCAACATCGTGTCAACGGGACCGTCGAAGACGACCCGTGGCTCGAAGCCCAGCACCGTGGCCGTTTCCTCCATCAGCGAGCGCACCCGGTCGCGAACGCCGTCACCGCTATCGGCGGCCGTCGACAGCCCGAAGATGGCCGAGCGGATGTGCCTGATCGTGACGTCCAGATCCTCAACTGCCTGTTCGACCCGATCGATCACTTCTGGGTTGTCGCCAACCAGCCGCACCGTGCCTTGCAGCGATAGCCCGATCGCGAACAGCCGTTGGATGACGGTGTCATGGAGATCCCGGGCGATGCGCTCACGGTCATGGATCAACGCGAGGGACTGCACCGTCACGTGCAGCCGGGCGTTGTCGACGGCCACCGCTGCTGCGCTGGCCAACCCGACGACGAGTTCCTCGTCGAGCTCACTGAACTCGGCGGCGTCGACCTTGTCGGTCAGATACAGGTTGCCGAACACCTGGTCGCGGATCTTGATCGGGACACCGAGAAAGGAACGCATCGGCGGATGGTGAGGCGGAAACCCGAAACTGTCAGGGTGGGCACGCAGATCGGGGAGTCGCAGCGGTCGGGGATCGGCGATCAGCACCCCCAAGATGCCGTGGCCCTCCGGGAGATGCCCGATGGCGTAATGGGTGTCATCATCGACGCCGACGGTGAGGAACTGGGCCAGGCCGACGCCGGCTTCGTCGAGGATGCCGAGGGCGCCGTAGCGTGCTCCAACCAGCTCGACTGCCGACTCGACGATGCGGTGCAGCATCGCTTCGAGATCGAGATCTGAGCCGATCGCCAGCACCGCGTGCAACAGGCCGCGAAGCGCCGGCACCGTCGCCCGGTCCTCCATGCGGCGGAGCGTAACCATCGTGCCGACGACGACAGAGATGACCCGACACGGAGAGCGGATCGACTCGACTGACCCCCGAGGCAGGGCAGGACGGGACGTTTGGCTCTACCCGAGCGGGTCGACCGGGCGGGATGATGCAACGAGTCGATACGTGATCATGCAGGAGACTCGATGACGCCCGAGCGTCCACCCATCCCGCCATGCAGCAACACCACCTGGCCGTGGACTCCGGCGGCGAGGCCACGATGAAGCTGACCGTCATCGGTGCCGGAGCCTGGGGGACCACCCTCGCCGCGCTCGCCAGCGAGCATCTCCCGACAACGCTGTGGGCCCGCGAACCCGCCGTCGTGAACTCCATCCACGACCACCGCGAGAACACTCTGTTCCTGCCAGGGTTCGCGCTGCCAGGGCAGCTCTCGGTGACCCCCGATCTCCCCGCCGCAGTCGCCGGTGCCGACTTCGTTGTCGTCGCCGTACCGTCACCGCACGTCCGCGCCGTGCTCGCAGATGCTCGTGGATCGATCGCCCCGCATGCCCTGGTCGTCAGTGTCACCAAAGGCATCGAAGCTGGGACCCTGAAGCGGATGACCGAAGTCATCACCGAAACCCTCGGCGACCACGACCCCGCCATGATCGGGTTACTTGCCGGACCCAACCTCGCCCGCGAGGTGATGGCCGGACACCCCTCGGCCACCTGCGTGGCGTTCGGAGACCTGCGGTACGCGACCGAAGTCCAGCAACGATTGGCCGGCGACCGGTTCCGTGTCTACACGAGCACGGACGTCGTTGGTTGCGAGATCAGCGGTGCGGTGAAGAACGTCATCGCCATCGCTGCCGGCATGGCCGACGGACTGCACTTCGGGATGAACACCAAGGCGGCGCTCGTCGTGCGAGGGCTGGCCGAACTGGCCCGCCTCGGCACCGCCCTCGGCGGCGACCCGCTCACCTTCCTCGGCCTCGCCGGCGCCGGCGATTTGATGGCGACCTGCGCCAGCCCGCTCAGCCGCAACCGGCAAATCGGCGAAGACATCGCCCACGGATGGGTCCTCGCCGAGCTCGAATCATCGACGGCGGCCTGCGCAGAGGGCGTCAACTCGGTCGACACCATCCTGGTCCTGGCCGCACGGCACGGCATCGAGATGCCGATCTGCGAAACGGTGGCGGCCGTGCTGGCCGGAAGCACAACCCCGCACGAAGCCGTCGCCCGTCTGATGGGCCGCCCCGCCGCGTCCGAGCTGCACGACCTCAACTTCATGCAGTCTGACTCGTCACCGACGCGGGGCGTGGCAGATGCTCGGCCCGCGGGCAACGAACGCAGCACGCACACCGTCGCAACGAACGCTGACAACGTCGGCTGAAGCTGTTCGTTCGAGCGTGGCGGAACGGCACCTATCGGATGCCCCTGCGCCCGACTCACCGCACGTTCGAGGACTTCACACCAATGAGGCATGGCGCAAGTGCACCGATGACGTCCAGCACGAAGGCAACCCGATGCTGGCCGAGAGATCACGACGGCGGACGCGAACCGGTGTATCCGTCGGACTCGACTCGACCCTGTTCGCCAATGGGTCGCGCGATGGCCAGGGCACGCCGCGAAGCTCAGGGCGTGACATGAGGCGACCTGCCAAGCCGGTCGACAATGTCGAGACCTCGCAGTCAGTCAGTGCGCGGTCGATCAACGCCAACCTGCCGCGCCGCACGGACGACCGCCTGGCGGGGTGCTCGGATCGAGCGCGGAACGCCGGCCTCACCGAGTTGCCGGGGCACCGACGACGGCCCGGCGAGTCGAAATCTCGAGGCCTCGGTCTCCGTCGGGCGCACAGAACGTGTGCTTCGCACTGACCGGATAAGCCGGGGATACCGCCGAGCCGGGTGCCCTCGAAAGCCGGGCCGCGAACGCGACCACATGGAGCGCGAGGCTGCGGCCATGCGCACTGAATCGAGCACTGGTGCGGACGGAGGAGCCGAGCCGGTTGCGCTTGGACGGGCCGCCAAGCACTTCCGTGTCCTCCATACGGTGATCGCTGTCGTCGACCTCGCCGCGCTGAGCTACATCTGGACATGCGCGATACGACGACGCCGAGACAGCCTGCTCCGCGTCTCCACGATCGCCCTCGTCATCGAAGGAGTGGCACTTGTGATCGGGCGCGGCAAATGCCCGCTCGGCCCGCTGCAACGAAAACTGGGGGACTCTGTGCCGCTCTTCGAAGTCGTGTTGCCGCCGCGAGCCGCGAAGGCCGCTGTACCCGTGCTCGCGGCGATCAGTGTTGCCGGCGTGGCGCTCGCGGCTGTACGTCCACCGGCACCGTCCGATACCCGCGCTGACCATCGCGAGGCTCCGCGTCCTAGACGCCCGGTGAATAACCTCGTGAGCTTGCTCGGTTCCCGCAGCACATAACGTCACGCCATAACGACCGCATCGCGTCCGCCGGTGCGCGCACATATCGGCATCTCGATCCGAGGGGGTTCTCGTGCCATCTTCCGACACCGTCACCAAGATCCTTGACTCACTCCGAGCGAGTGGTCATCGCAGCCACGCCGTGGTCGACGACCGCCGGTTCGGCCAACTTGTGAAGGGCCTCGCCCAGGACCCGAACGCGGTCGAGACCCCGGACAGCGATCTCCGATTCATCGAAGGTCTCGCGGACCTTCCCATCGGGTTTCTCCGTTCGTTCCATGTCACATTCGACGGCTCGAGCACGTGTGGATGCGGACGTCACTTGTCGGCTGCGGATGTAGTCGGGTCGGCGCTCAGGGCGCAGGTTCACCCACGTGACTTGATCACGCGCACGCTTGCGGGGATGCAGAACGTTGTCGAACTCAGTGATGGCGGCCGCCGCGGCGCGTGCCTGGCCTGCGGTCGTGAGTTCCTCGCGGCCTCGTACTGGACGAACGGATACATGTACGCGTAGCTAACGGCATCTCGTTGCCGTGCTTGCGATCGCGAGCGGTGGGCTCGGGGCTACCGGCACTTCCCGGATGCCCGGGACGGCCCTCCGAGTGAGTGGTATCGGACGCGAACCAGACGTCGCGTCGCGATCGTCTGAGGGCGCCAGGAACGGCACTCCGAGGCTGCTCTGAACGGCGGCGCTCGGCGCATTCGAAGAGCGGCGGGATCACACCGCCCAGCGCCCGGCGGATCACCTGTGTTACGGCATCATTTCGGTTTCACAGTGGCGAGGCATCTAGCGCGTGTGAAGAGACTGCCGTCACTCCCGAGCTGAAGCAACGAGCTGTCCTTCACCTGGCTCCGCCGACCTGAAGCCGCCGACCTGACCGGACCTGACCGGACCCACTGACCACACGCCCGGACCGCTCGTCGAGGGGAGGCGGCGGATTCGTCGACGAGCATGGCGTCGGTGATGCGCGGCCGACAGGTCGACGTCGTGCATCCGTGCGCCGGACACGTCGGCGTGGGTGAACCGGGCGCCGCGGAACTCGTCGCTGTCGTGCACGTCGACCGGCACCGGACCACGCTAGGTGAGCACGTTCACGCCGTCACCCTGCCGGAGGTCCGGGCCGCCCACTCCGCATCGGATGGAAGAGATCATCAGGGTCGTAGGCCGCCTTGACCTCGAGCAACCGCTCGCGGTTCTCGCCGTGGTACGAGGGTGACCAGTCGT
The DNA here is from genome assembly GCA_963774125.1 of uncultured Acidimicrobiia bacterium. GTDB lineage: Bacteria > Actinomycetota > Acidimicrobiia > Acidimicrobiales > Ilumatobacteraceae > JALZMG01. The sequence continues at coordinate 1,720,483 of CAVZDR010000002.1, read as the reverse complement.
CGAGCTCGGGATCTGCGAAGTTCGGAAACACCCGACCGGATCCGTTGGCGTACGCCATGGCCGCAGATTCGCGGAGCCAGCTGCGGGCCGCGGTTCGCTCTTCCGGAGGTGCGTCGGCAGGGATGTCCACGGAGACCTTCAGTAGGAACCGCTCGTCTCGATGGGCGAAGGCCGTCGCGGTCGTCGGCACGCGGTTGTAGGCACCGCCCCACGGCGAGAAATCCAGCTCGCGCTGCTGGCCGGGTCGATGCGCACTCGTCAGATCGGCGACGAGCCCGGCGACGGTGCCGGCGTCGAGCGGGCGGCGAAAGAACTCCGAGCGCACCTGGAGATATTCGTGGCGGACGGGACCCCCGTCGACACTGGCCAGCTCGTCCCAGAACCGCCGTGTGTTCCGGTAGCTCATCTGCTCACGGAACGCACTGACGGGATCACTCCCGGCGCCCGTGATGACCTCGGCGAGGAGGTCGTCGGTGTCTCGCTCCGTGCCGACCATCGCGCCGATCACTTCAGCCGTCGGCGGCTCCTCGGGCTGAGCGGGCCTCCGCAGCAGCAAGCTGGCGGCGAGTTCGTCGGGGGCGTCCGGGGCCCAACGCTGCCATGTCTCGACGAGGGAAGCGGCGGTTGACAACGTCCAGGTGAGCCGGAAGTTGGTCATGGTGGGGGCGGGCACCGGCTCGAACGTGAGGGACGTGACCACGCCGAGGCGCCCGGCGCCTCCGCCGCGCAGTCCCCAGAACAGGTCGGACAAGTGATCGGCGTCGCAGTCGACGACGCTCCCGTCGGCGAGCACGACCCGGGCTGCGAGCAGGCGGTCACAGGTCAGCCCGTAGCGGCGCCCGAGGATCCCGAGCCCTCCGCCGAGCGTCAGCCCGGCGATGCCGACCGTCGGGCACGATCCTCCCACGATCGTCACGTCGTCGCGGAGCAACGCTTCGTAGATGGTTCCGAGACGTGCGCCGGCACCGATCGAGGCAGCCCCGTCGGCGACGCGGACGTGGTCCATCGGAGCGAGGTCGATGAGCACCCCGGTGGTCGACGACCGACCCGCGTAGCAGTGGCCGCCACCGCGCACTGCGACATGCAGACCGTGGCGGCGGGCGAAGTCGATGGCGGCGGCGACGTCCTCTGCGCTGGCGCACCGCGTGATGACCTCCGGCACCAGATCGTCGTATCGGGCGACGAACGGTCGGCGCGCGGATTCGAAGTCGGCTGACGCCGGCGTGAGCACCTCTCCGTCGAGGCGGCGGTCCAGCTCACGCGCATCAGCCGCGGTCATGGGCGGCTCACGTCGGCGAGCCTAGAGACAGTCCAGCGATGAGCGGTGAGGGCGGTATGCGCCCTCACCTCTCATCGCTCATCGCTCATCGCCACGGCCGGCGTCGGCATCACACCACGACACGGCACGTCAGTGACCAGCGGGCCGGCGGTCGGCGTTCCGTCGCGCTGACTTGAGCTCGACGCGTCGTTACGGCCCGAGCGCGGTGAACGCGATCAGCTCAGGCGGTGCAAAGCGTCGCCGACCACCGGCTCGGATCGGGGCGGGCCTCGGCGCCACGGTCCGCGAACGTCGGCCCTGGGCCGTACGCTCGGCACGTGGCGAACGCCTCACCATCGCCGACACCGAACCCCGACGCGATGAAGTTCACGTTGGACACCACGCTGCCAGAGACGCTCGACGTGACGAGCCCGGACGCTGCCGTCGGTGTGCCGTTCGCCGAAGCGGTGTTCGCCGCGGGAGGGGTTGCGTCGATCTTCGGCGTAAACGACTTCGTGACGGTGAGGCGCCAACCCGGCTACGACTGGGGCCCGATCGTGGCGGTGGTCGTCGCTGCCGCCGCGGCGCACCTCTAGCGCGGCTGCGTGGACGAACGCCATCAAGCCCAGTCCATCGACGTCGCCAAGGAGGTCGGGGTGACGGTGACGTTCTACGACGGCTACGTCGCGCAGTTCGACCTGCTGCACCTGCGTCAAGGGTGCCCGTGTGCGACGTGCCGCAACATGCGTGAGCGGGGAGAAGACAGCTGGCCCCGCCCGGACAGCCCGGTACCGCTTCGTGTCGAGCACGCCGAACTGCACGGCGCGTGGGGGCTCAACATCACCTGGAACGACGGTCACAGCACGGGCATTTACTCGTTCGAATTGCTGCGACGGTGGCACGAGGGCCCGCGGTGAACTCCGCACGAGCCGAAGGGGGCTTCGCAGATGCCGTCAGCGGACTTGAGCCGCGCGTTGGTCGGGCGGATGTTCTCGGACAAGCCGTCGACCGCCGAGCCGGCGCCTCGAGGACGTTGGCTGGGGTTTGGCGTTGAGCGTTACGGGACGTCGTTCGAAGACGCGTTCGTCTGCGGCGCTCCCGGACGCGCTTGCGGCGCACAACCGGCTCGTTACCAGATGAGTGGTATCGGACGGGCCACGCGTGGATCCCGACCGGGCACCACCTCGGGACCGTGAGCCAGCTACGGGTTCTGCAGGGACGCGCCTGATGCGGGTTGCGGCACGAGGTCGTCTTCGGGGTCGGCCGTGGTCCTCGAATCCCCGGTCCCGGTCGCGGTCGCCGTCTCACCGAAGCGCACGACGACCACCCCGAGCAGGATCGAGGCGCCCCCGACCAGCTGCATTGCCTCGGGAACCTGGTCGAGCAGCAACCAGGCGAAGATCACGCCGGCGACTACCTCGAGCAACGACACGAACGACACCAGTCGTGACCCGAGCCGTCGTCCGGCGGCGATCCCGGCGACGTACGGCAGGCCGGCGGTGACGACGCCGAGCAGGAGCACTGGGGTCCACCATGCGACCGTGGCGTCGGCGAGCCGGACGTCGCGGGTGTTCGCTGCCAGCGGCAGCACACCGGTCAGCCCCAGCACGCCCAGCCCGATCGCTCCGACCACGAGGCCGCCGGCGGCGAGGGCGAGGGGCGGTAGCCCGGTCGTGTCGTTGCCGTTGATGACGAAATAGGTCGCGCAGCCGATCATCGCCGCGAGTGCCCAGGCGACGCCGATGCCGTCGAGGCTGACGCCGGTGAGGACGTCGAGCACGAGCACCAACCCGACTGCCGCAATTGCTGCGCCGGCGACAGTGATGCGGGTCGGTCGCTGGCCGTGCCGGGCCCACATCCAGCCGACGACTGCGGCGGGGGCGGTGAACTCGATCAGCAGCGCGGGGCCGACGTCCATCCGCTGCACGGCGGCGAAGTAGCAGTACTGCGCGCCGGCGACCGCCAACGCCCCGTAGGTGACGACGAGTCCCGCGTTCTGCCGCAGCACGTGCCAGCGCCCGGCCAGCGACGCTACGGCCGATGGCAGGACGACGAGTGCGCCGATCGTGAGGCGGATGAGCACGACGGCCCCCGGGCTCCATCCGGCGTCGAAGAGCCCGCGGGCGAGCGAGCCGGACAGACCGAAGGCGAGCGACGACCCGATGGCAAGCGCTAGGCCCAGTCGTGCGTCATGAGTCATCGTACGGATGGCTCATGACGGTACCTTCGGTCCGGTAAGGTGTCAACGTGCGATTCGCCCATGACACGATCGCCTCCCTTCAAGCCGGCGTGGCGATCGCCAACTCCGCCTACCCGCCCGACACCCTGACGACGGTGGGCGAGCTCGACGTGCTGTTCGAGCGCCACGGGTACACCGGCCGGCACGACCGCAACCGGGCCGAGCTCGACGCCGTGCGCAACCTCAGGCCGCGACTCGTCGCCCTCTTCACCGCCGACCGCGACACGGCGGCCGCGCTGGCGAACGAGTTGCTCGCAGAGGCCGGTGCGCTCCCACAGTTGGTTCGGCACGGTGCCTACGACTGGCACATCCACGCCGTGCCCGCCGACGCTCCGCTCGCCACCCGTGTGGCGGTCGAGTCGGCGATGGCGATGACCGACGTGATCCGCGCCGATGAGCTGTCCCGCTTCGGCAGGTGTGCCGACGAGGAGTGCGGCGGCATCGTGCTCGATCTCAGCCGCAACCGGTCGCGTCGCTACTGCTCGACCGCGTGCACGAACCGCAACGCGACCGCGGCGTACCGCGCCCGCGGAGCACATTCGTCGAGCTCATCGTCGCTCTGATCGAATGAGGTGTCGACGGGATCGGCGCCGGCGAGTTCACCGATCCGTGTCGAGGGCAGGCGGCGTGACACGAACTGCATGGCTTGCGGCGAGTACCCGGAAAAGCCGGCTTGCGGTCACGATGGAGCGCTGCATCGCACGGCACGGTCACGTTGTTCGTGGACTCTGTCCCAGTACGTGATGGTTGTCGTGTCGGTTGGTGTCTGGACGGTCTCCACGTGAAGGTCACGGCTTCTTCAAGTCCACGCCGTTGTTGCTGTTCAGGATCACCGGATCGCGGCGGGGAGGTCTCGCTGCGGACATCCCGAGAGGATCGCCGATGCGCCGACGCACGCTGGCCGCTGCCCTTGTGGCCCCGGCCCTGTTCACCTTCTTGTCCGCCGGGGACTTGGCCGTGGCGACGGTGCCGCTGCCGGTCATCGGCGAGGCCAGGGATGTTGCCGTCCAGAGCGACGGCAAGATCGTTGCTGCATTCCTGCCGCAGTCGACGCTGCGCTTCACGCTGGTCCGGCTCCTCGCCGACGGCGTCACCCTCGACCCGACCTTCGGCGGCGACGGGATCGTCGAGACCGACCTGCAGACCCCTGGCGTGTCGGCGGTCCACCAGATCGCCGTCCAACCCGACGGTCGCATCGTTGCCGCCGGCCACACGAGCCCCGGTTCGGGCCAGCCCGACTTCGGACTCGTCCGCTATCGCCCCGACGGCAGCCTCGACTCGACGTTCGGTGGCGGCGACGGCATCGTGATCATCGACCTCGCAGGGCAGGCCACCAGGGCGCCGAGCATGGCGCTCACCCCGAACGGGTCGATCATCATGGCGGCCCAGACGGACCTACCTGGAGGCAGGCTGCTCATCACCCGCTCCCGCAGCGACGGCTCGCCCGACCTCGCCTTCGGCACGGGCGGCATCGCCGTCCACGACTTCCCGGGCTCACAGCTCGCGGTGGAGGACGTCGCCTCCGACGCCGCCGGCAACGCCGTCGTCGGCGGGGGGAAGTACAACGGGAACGGCACCGGCGCCCAGCACCTGCTGGCCCGGGTCACACCCACCGGTGCGCTCGATTCCACGTTCGGCGTTGGTGGCGTGGTGACGTGGGTTCAGGGACCGGGTTACGGCGTCGTGGGCAGTGTGGCGATCCAGCGCGACGGGGGCATCGTCGCCGCCGGCTTCACCGACAACACCAGGAGCGAGACGATCGCTCGGTACCTTCCGTCGGGGCAGGCTGATGGGTCGTTCGGCACAGGTGGTCACGTCACGACGCCGATCGACGGGTCGCTGCCAGGCTTCGACCGGCCCGGCACCGACGTCGACGTGCTGCGCGATGGCCGCATCGCCGTGGCGGGGGAGATGCGATCTGGCACATCGCACGTGCGTCTCGCCGTCGTCACGCCCAGCGGCTCGCCCGATCCGGCCTTCGACGGAGACGACGGCGTGGTGGAACTGCCCCTCGGGGATCCCGATGTGCCCGACGACGGCGGGTTCCTCGCCCTCACCAGGACCGGTGGGATCGTCGTCGCTGGCACCGACCTCGTGGCCGGCGGTGAGGGCAACCTCGAGATCGTGGCCGTGCCGAGCCTCGCTCCCCGTGCCGATCTGACCCCGATCGTCACGGCCACCCCGAACCCAGCATCGGCCGGGCCGGTCGAGTTCGAGGTGCGCGTCCGCAACGACGGTCCGGCGGCGGCCACCGGTGTCTCGCTGAACTTCGAGGTGTCGCAGAACATCGGTGCCGTCCACACGGCCCAGGGCTCGTGCGACACGTCCTTGGGCTTCGTCGCGAGGTGCAAGCTCGGCACCCTCGATCCCGGACGCGAGATCCGGGTCACCGTCACAACGTTCGTGACCGGCTTCGAAGAGGGCCTGTTCGGCACCGCCCGGGTCGACGGCACGGGCTACGACCCTGACCCGGCCGACGACATTGCGACGGCGGAGGTCGTGATCTCCGGACCTCACAGCGAGTGACTGGCCTCAGGCGGCCACCGATCGGCCAGCGCGGTTCGAGGACCGATGATCTGGCGCGAAAAGGGGGTGGCGCTCGAGGTGACTCGTGGCCGGCTGTGACGACGTCGCCGGACATCGGCGAGCGGTCAGGTTCTTGCGTCGATGTAGGTGTCGCACAGTTCGACGAGTCGTTGCCGTCCGAAGCTCGGCTCATGGCCGCCGTGGACGACAGTGACGGGCAGTTCACGGAGGCGGCGCATGGTGGCGAGGTAGGCCGGGATGTCGGATCCATCGAGCTCGTCCAGCAGCGGTCCGTCGTAGACGGCGTCACCGGAGAACAGCACGCCCGTCGCCATCTCCCACAACCCGATGCTCCCGGGGGAGTGGCCGGGAAGGTGGAAAACCTCGAAAGCGCGGTCGCCGAGATCGATGACGTCGCCCTCGCCGAGGACCCGCGTCGCCGCCGCAGGTGCCCGCTCCATGGTGGTCGCCGGCAGACCGCCCGGCGGCACGGCGTCGACGAGCAGCGCGCCCACTTCGTAGCCGGCGGCCCTGTAGGGCCCGAGCACTCGAGGTCCGAACTCGGCGGGGTCGATCGTGACCCGAGCCGGCGCCGCTAGCTCGCCGGCCTCGGCGGCGTGGATGGCCCGCTGGTCGAACTCGTGCATCCCGCCGACGTGATCCCCATGGACGTGAGTGGCGACGGCCAGCAGCTCGTGAGCGAGGTCGTGTTCAACGAGGTGACGCAACGGGCGCAGACCGAGGGAAGTATCGACGACCAAGTCGACGTCGCGACCGCGAACGTGCCAAACGTTGCAGCGCAGCAGCGGATGCACGTGCGGTTCAGTGACCAGCGTGATGCCATCGCCGGCCGCCTCCACGACGAACCAAGGATCGGCCACGGGCAAGCCGGCCAGGTCGGACATGGCGAGAGGCTAGGGCCGCCAATTCGACGCGACGTGGCCGAAACCCGGCACTGGATTGACAGCCGTAGCCCGTTGACCGGCGTAGCGGCACACGACAGCCACTCGGCTCCGGGTCGCCATCGAGCGACCGCCGCAAGTACCGCGCCGACCTCAGCCGCCCCTCGGCGATCGTTGGCGCCTTCTCGGCTGACCGGGCGAGCACCGAGGCCGTCGTTCAAGCCATCCCGCCCACGTCCGGCGAGCCGTGCCACGCGTTCTGGGGCGACCCGCACGCCCCGAGCCGGTGGCTGACTCGGTGTGCGACAGCGACGGCGAGGTGTCGGTCGAGCGGTCAGACTGGCCGCGGTGGCCGACCGTCCCGATGTCCCCGACGAGATGCTGCGGCAATTGCGAGCGACGTTTGCAACGTTGCCGGAGATCACCGAGGAGCATGCCTGGGTGGGTGTGCGCTGGCAGGTCGGAAAGGCCACCGTCGCCCACGTGTTCGGCGGTGAGGACCAGCGCTTCCGCGTGACGTTCCGTGCCGAGCTCGACGAGGTGCTGGCCTTCGAGCATCTGGGCGAGCCGTATTTCCGGGCCGGGTGGGGCAGCAACGTCGTCGGCCTGCTGCTCGACGACGACACTGACTGGGATGAGATCGGCGAGTTGCTGACCGACTCGTACTGCATCCAGGCTCCGACCTACCTCGCTGCGCAGGTGCCGCGACCAGACAGAGCCGGGTGATCCAGGGGTCGCCGCATTCGAAGAGGCGGTTCGCCCGCTGGTGGCCGTCGTAGTCTCGAGGTCGCGTCACTCGAATTCGACGGGAGCGACGGCATGGGCACCAACGAGGACACCGTCAAGTCCTACGAGGCGTCTGCGGCTGAGTACGCCGCCGAGGCAGCGTCGATGCCCGGATGGGTCGCCGGGGAGATCGAAGCGTTCGTGGACGCGCTCGGTGGAACGGGTCGGATCCTGGAGGTCGGCAGCGGGGGCGGGCGAGACGCGCGTGTTCTCGAGCGTCGAGGGCTGAGCGTGCGGTGTACAGATGTAGTCCAGGGCTTTGTGGATCTGCTGCGCGCAGACGGGTTCGAGGCAGATCGGCTGGACCCGCTCACCGATGATCTCGCGGACCCGCAACATCCAGACGCGCCGTACGACGGTGTCTGGTCGTGTGCCTGTCTGTTCCATGTCGATCGCGAAGACCTCGTCATCGTGCTCGGTCGGCTCGCCGAGGCGACCAGGTCGGGTGGTCGAATCCACGCCTCGTTCAAAGAGGGCGACGGCGAGGATCGGTCCACCTACGGCACCCCCGATGCGCCCCGGCCATACACCGACACGCTGTGGCGGGAGCCTGACCTGCGTTCCCAGTTCTCCGCTGCTGGATGGGACGTGGACGAGGTCGGTGCACACGGGGACAAGCCGTGGCTCGCCGTGCGGGGGCACCGACCATGACGCACACGGAGTTCTGGTCCAGGATGGAGGCTGCGGCTGACCGCCGGGCAAGTCAGTGCTTCTCCTCAGAACGCGGCGGGACTACACGGCGAGTCAAGCGTCGGGGACTCGCCGGCGACAGCGCACGCTTTGCGGACCGTGGAGTACGCAGGCCACAATCCACTGTTGCGTCTGTGTCTGCGTTGTCGCCCCGACTCAAGGTGATCGTCGACGCACTGCCGCTTCGGCGTGGTCTGCGGGTGATCGAGATCGGGTGCGGCCCCGGCGCCGCGGCACGTGAGGTTGCACACCGCGTGGGACCGCACGGCCACGTGCTCGCAGTCGACCGTTCGGCCAGGGCGATCGCCATGCTCACAGAGTCCGGCGCTGACCTGATCGCGGCGAAGCGGCTGACTGCTCGTCAGGTCGCCGCCGAGGAACTCGAGCTCCATCCAGACGAAGAGCGCTACCACATCGCCTTCGCCGTGCGGGTCGGCGCGTTCGACGGACGTGACCCGCGCGCCGGAGCGCTCGCGCTTGAGCGACTCGGCCATGCCCTCGTCCCCGGCGGGCAACTCTTCGTCGATGGCGGCAAACCGCTGCGCAAGATCAGAGTGCCAACAGCTCGATGACCGTCTGATCGTCTGATCCCCGTCACGGCCGCACGACCCCGGAGCCCAAGGGCGTACAGAACGTCGCGCCCGAACGACCAGTGGAGCGCCGCGAACACGAACGCCGAACGGCAGTGATGATCTGAGTGCCGGCTTGGCCCGGCTAGAGAGTGGGCGGGGGCTCGCTCTTCCGGTCTGACCCGCCGAACGGCAGGCCCGACGGTGGTGCCTTGGAAATGACCCGTCGATCGGTTGAGCGAGCCCTCGTCCTGTGCACGTTCCGTTCGGGCTTCGTGACCGAAGAGGCGCCTGTGCGAGAGGCCCCATCACTGTCCTGTCCGTCCTCCCGGACGATGCGTGCCACCTGCAACCGAGAACAGGAGAGGCGGCATGACAACGTTGACACACGACGGCGTAGGCCGGGTGACGGGTGGAGTGGACACGCACAAGGTGGTCCACGTGGCGGCGGTGATCGACTCAGTCGGTCGGCTCTTGGCCACGGCCGAGTTCACCACGACCAGCAGTGGCTATCGGCAGCTGCTGGCATGGATGCGCAGCCACGGCGAGCTCGTCGCGGTCGGTGTGGAGGGGTGCGGTTCGTGGGGTGCGGGCCTGGCTCGACACCTCAGCGCAGCCGGTGTCCGAGTCGTCGAGGTCAATCGCCCGAACCGTCAGAACCGCCGTCGCCGCGGCAAGTCTGACGTGATCGATGCCGAAGCAGCGGCCCGTGCGGTGCTGGCCGGTGACGCCAGCGTGACCCCGAAGGCTCAGACCGGGCCGGTCGAGGCGGTTCGCCAGTTGCGGGTCGCACGAGCTGGGGCGATGAAGGCCCGCACCGCCGCCGCCAACCAGTTGCACAGCTTGTGCGACACCGCCCCCGATGTCGTGCGTTCCCAGCTCGTCGGCCTTCCGCTGAAGCGCATCGTGGCCATCGCTGAACGGTGGCGACCCGGCGACGACATGACCGTCGAAGCGTCGGCGCGGCGCGCCCTGCGCAGTGTCGCTCGCCGCTGGCGCAGCCTCGACGACGAAGCTCGAACACTCCGATCCGACATCCGCACGATCCTCAACGAGATTGCCCCTGGCCTGCTCGCCGTGCACGGCGTCGGCGATCACACCGCCGGGCAACTCCTCGTCACCGCCGGTGACAATCCCGATCGGCTCGACCACGAGAAGTCCTTCGCTGCGCTGTGCGGATCGACACCCGTCGCAGCCTCGTCGGGCAAGACGCGGCGTCATCGGCTCAACCGCGGCGGCGATCGACAAGCCAACTCGGCGCTGTGGACCATCGTGCGGACACGCATGGCCACCCATCAACCAACCATCGCCTACGTCAACCGGCGCACCGCCGACGGCCTCTCCAAACCCGACATCATGCGTTGCCTCAAGCGCTACGTCGCTCGAGAGCTCTTCCCCCTCATCCGCGACATCACCAACAACACGACAACCAACGACTTCGCCGCTTGACATCAAGAGGCGCTTCATGTCGTCACTCCACGCGTGGAGTCGGCAAGAGTGCCGCCCTGTCGACAGTCCAGGTCATGGCGGATGATCCCGGAAGCCGAGGTCAGATAGCAGGCCAGTTTTCACGCAAGGATGCTGCCGAAAGCTCGACTCGGCGGGCGAATCGCCACCGCACCCGACGCGCCATTTGGCGCCAACTGCCCGCGGGCATGACACCGCCGGACACGACGCTGTGCCGCGCCGAGGCGCGAAGTGCCGATCACCGATTCGGCGCGCCGCAACATCCGAGTGACGACACCGGCCACCCGATCAACAACGCGGAGCGCTACCGAGCCGACGACATCGCGGGGAGATGGGACCGCGAAGCCGCGCTGATCCGCGGCGTGGACGAGCTTGCCCAGCACCACGGCCAGCTGGAGCTGACCCGCGATCTCCTGCGGGCAGACAGGAACCGGTGAGCTCCGGGGAGGCGCAGCCGTGCGGCGCCTCCCCAGATCACCGTGCTCAGCAGGACGTAAACGTGTCCGTGCCCAGCCCCCCGTTGCAGGTGTCGACGTCATCGCCACCGTCGAGGATGTCACGGTCGTCCCCACCATGGAGCTCGTCGTCGCCCTTGCCGCCGTCGAGGTAGTCGTCTCCGTCCTCACCGTCGAGGTCGTCGCGGCCCATGTAGCCGAAGATCGAGTCTTCGCCTCGCCCACCGTTGACCTCGTCGTTGCCGAACATGGCGCACACGACATCGTCGCCGTTCTTCGCATCGATGTCGTCAACGCCTCCGGTGCCGATGATCACGTCGTCGTTGTCGGTGCCGTCGAACGGCAGGCCGCCGGCGGGCACGAACAACACCGTGTAGCCGTCGGCGACGGCGGACGCGGTGTCGTCGCAGTAGTCCTTGTACCCCGCGCCGGAGGCTGCGGAGGCGTTGCCGGCGCCGGCAACGGCGCTGATGGCGGCGACGACCGCCGCAGTCGCGAGCATGGTCCTGGTCTTCATGGTTGATAGTCCTCCTCGGGAACGACGGCGACCTTCGCCGTGACTGCGGGACAGACTGCCGACGCTCCGCTAGCCGGGCGCTAGCCGGCGCCCGCGCTGCAGGTCGCTAGCGCGCCGCTAACGGCGCTGCCGTCTGATGAGCGCGTCGTCTCGTCGGAAGGCGACGACAGCCAGAAGGAGCACCCATGTTCAAGCACCACACCATCCGCGTCGCCGGGGTGGCGGCCTTCGCCACCGCCCTCGTTGGCGGCGTGCTGACCGCCTCGGCGTCCGCCGGGCTCGCCGTGCCCGGCGATCCGCTCGGTCTGATCGCCCCCGGCGGCGCCAACTGCGAGTCCGCCGCGGCGGCCTACGCGGCGGCCGGTTGGACGGTCATCGACGGCGACGACTTCGCCAACGTCCTCATCGGCGGCCCAGGGCCGGACTTCATCAGGGCCTATGCCGGCAACGACGACGTCGACGGCCTTGGCGGCCCTGACGTCCTGTGCCTGGGCAAGGGTGACGACCGCGGTCAGGGCGGCAACGGCAACGATGTCATCTATGGCCAGCTCCAGGACGACCTGGAGTGGGGCGAAGCCGGTGACGACTACCTCGACGGCGGGCCCAACGTCGACCTCTGCAACGGCGGGCCAGGATTCGACACCTTCTTCAGCTGCTGACCGGCTCGGTGAGCGGTGAGTGCGCCACGAGCGCTCACCGCAGGGCGCAAACGGAGACGGCGGAGCGAGGGCCTGACGGCGGGCAAGATGCGGCGCCGACGGCCTCACGACCGGCCCCGACACGAGATGGATCGTCGTTGACCCACAGGCTCACTTCGACGATCCCGGGAGCACCACGGGCTTCAAACTCCAGGCTCAGCTCGTACCGAGCGCCCTCGCTCACGCCACCCACGATGCCCGATCCGGAGCATCCCAAGACGCCGACGGGTGGCGCACACGCTTGGCGTCCGCTACTACCGGATCGAGGGCGACGCCTCGCCCGCGACCGCCAGTTCAGGTTTAGTTGGCAGGGCGTGAAGCGACGACCGGCCGAGCCTTCCGACGCGACGAGCGTCGGTGCCTCATCCTCCGATCTGGGCAATCTGCGCTCGGGTCGTCGCGGCATTGCCGTTTGGCGGACGCGCGTGTGCCGGTAGGGTCCCGGTGGCCATCGGACGATTGGGGGAGGCTCGATGAACCTTCGACGTCTCGTCGCGATGGGGCTGGTGTTCACCGTTGCCGCGGGCTGCTCGGGCAGCGGCGCCAACGACGCAGCCCAGTCGGCCGCCTCTCAGGCTCCCAAGCTCGCCGAGACGGTGGCTGATCTGATGAAGCAGTACTCGTTGCAGGCCACTGTCTATGGGGTCTGGCGCGATGGCACGGCAGTCGCGACCGGTGCGCTCGGCACTGCTTCGCCCGAGGTGCCAGCGACGGACGCCGACCACTTCCGGATCGGGAACGTCACCGAGGCGATCACCACAACGCTGCTGATGCAGTTGGTCGACCGCGGCGAGATCAGCCTCGACGACAAGCTCTCGAAGTGGTACCCGTCACTGCCTCACGCCGGCGAGATCACCGTGGAAATGCTTGCCTCGAGCACGTCGGGATACGTCCACTACGTGAACGAACAGTCCTTCCTCGACGCGTACCACGCCGACGTCTTCAAGACGTGGACGCCCGACGAGATCATCCAATACGGCGTCAGCCCGCCGCTCGATTTCCCGCCCGGAACTAGCTGGACGTTCTCCGATACCAACTTCGTCCTTCTCGGCGAGATCCTGCGGAAGGTCGGCGGCGGGCCGGTCAGCGAGCAGATCCAGCAGCGCATCCTGAGGCCATTGGGAATGCGCGCCACCCAGATGTCGACCACCACCGAGATCCCGTCGCCGGTACTCCACGGCTACACCGGCGAACGAGGAGTGTGGGAGGACGCCACGTACTGGAGCCCCTCCTGGGCGCCCTACACGGGCGACATGACCTCCAACCTTGCCGACCTCAAGACGTGGGCGACCGCCCTCGGTACCGGCTCGCTGCTGTCCGAGAGCTCGCGTGCGCAACAGGTGGCACCGACGACGGTCGGGCTCGGGCCTCTCACCGAACAGTTCTTCTACGGGCTCGGTGTCGGTGTCTCGAACGGCTGGGTGTTCAGCGCACCGGGGCTGATGGGCTACACGGGGGTCGTTGCCTACCTGCCCGAGACGAAGACGGCTGTCGTTGTGTTCACCACGACCGGACCTAGCTCACCAGCGGGCACCCACTACGCGGGAGCAATCCTCAAAGCACTCGCGACGATCGTCGCACCCGGATCGCCACCAACGTTTCCAGGCGCATAGACCGTCCAACCGATCGCGCCAGCACTGCCGTTCTGCCCTAGCGCGGACCGCGGCTGATCGTACGGACCACCGGTCCGAGTGCACGCGGGAACCGCGTCTCGACGACGTGGTGTTCGCACACCACGCCTTGACCGCACCGCCTCAGGGGCCGAGTTCGAGAAGATCGTCTGGGCTGCGCGGGAGGACTTCGTAGTGGTCGGCGAACTGGCCGCTGAACCCGGTGACGCTCACCCGTTGTCCAACCGCGAACCCGGATAGATCGATATCGGTCTGGACGTTGACGAAGATCACGAGCTCGCCCGTACCGTCGTCGATCGACAGCTTGAAGCCGAACGGGAGATCGTTCTGGGGCCCCTGGGTGATGGTGCCGATGGTGGTGACGAGCAGCCCTTCGGTCGCCTCGCCGACTTCGCCAGTGGCCACGGGTTTCGGCTTCACCCTGCGCCCGGCGCCGTGGAGCCTGACGTCAGAGGGACCTGTGGGCACGAGGATCAGCAGACCGAAGCTGTCCGCCAGCCTCCCGGTGACACGCGCCCGGCGGCTCGGCGCGACACCGAGATCCTGCGGCAGGCTGACGTAGATGCCGGCACTGCGATCCTGGAGACCGAAGCCTTTGTCGAAGAAGCTCGACTCGAACGCCCCGGAGGGAGTAGTGACCGAGCCATCCACGGTCACCACCGTCCCCAGGGGCAAAGCTCGGGCCTTCGCGATCGAGATGACGTGCTGAACTGTCGGCGCCGCGGCCGCGGCGGGTGACGGGAGGCAGACGAGGCTGGCGTGAGCGGTCGCGGACACGACGGCCACGGATCGAAGCCGCAAACGACAACGTGGAACAGACATCGAGCGCCCTCCCTTGGGCTTCACGGTTCAAGGCGTCGCGGTAGACGAGGTCAAAACGTCGCACCCCGGCCACACGGAGCGCACGATGATGGCGTCGGCGGTGACGCTACCCGAGCCGCCTCGGTGTGGACGTGCACCCGCTGGTCAGCGGGTTGAGCCGGCATCGTGATGGTGCCGGTGAGCTGGCTCCCGTCGTGTCTTGACGTCCGTCAGCAGCCGGACGAGCTCGCCGCTCACCTCGGAGAGGGCTTCGTCGAGCCCAGTGCGCACTGACGACGCAACGAGGCGTGGCTGGCCGGCGATCATGGCCTCCATCGTCGTCCGCTGGCTTCGCGTTCCACGCTCCTTGACCGTCACAAGGAGGTCCACGGCATCGGCCCGGAACGAGCGCAGCCGCGCATCGAGCCCAGAAAGGCGGCGCAGGACCCGTTGGCGGTCGTGTTCCTTCAGTCCGCTGCCGAGGCGGAGGTTGACCTCAAGAGACGCGGTCCCGTCCGAATCGGTCATCGCGACCTCCCTCGTCGAGTGCCATCCAACGACCACGGTGGCGATCCCACCCGCCAAGGCAGGCTCGTGGCGCTACACATCGGCAGCTGCCGACGGCGACGGTGCGTCGTCGCTGAACGCCGACCTCAACTGCGAGAACGCCTCAGCAGGGATCGTCGTGTGCACCAGTCGAGCACCCGGGAAGCGTTCCAACTCGGCTCCGAGCGCGGCCTGATCGATCGCGCCTGCGAGCACCACGACCGTGGCGGTGTGAGGCCGGACCGCCAGCTTGAACCAGCCGACCCAGTCATCGGGGATCCCGCGATCGATCACCTTGGCCGCGACAGCTCCGACGCCGGCACCGACGACGGTCCCGACGATCCATCCGACCAGTCCGCCAAGGATCAGACCCATGAACCCCACCCAGACGGCGGCCGTCAGCGCCGACCGGCCAGGCTGCGGGTCGATGGTCTCTCGCACCCGGACGTGATCGTCGCCCTTCACTACCAGCACGGCATCGACCAGATGCATCTTGCGGTCCTGGGCCAGCCCGTTGACCGCGAGCATGAACTGCTGAGCCCGATTCAACGAATCGAACGACAACCCGAACAACGCGTCGGGACCTACGCTGTCACGGCCAGCGACCGCGCGAGCGAGCGGTGCATCACGGTCGGCGGCGACTGTCGGCGGCGGCAGCGCGTCACCTCGCAGGTGAACACCGACTGCTCGGCGGGACGGTGACCTGACCGTAGGCGTCGGCCACAGCGCAGGACCGAGCGTGGTCAACCGAACGAACAGGCGCACCACGTTGAACCTCCTGGCGGGTCAACACGCGACCAGGGTTCGGAGCCACGCGGTGGGGGCCAAGCAGCCCCGCTATTCACTCTACGCTTCATCGCTGCGAAACACGCGGCCCGCGCCTTGCCACGCCGAGGGTGAGTCGGCGTGGCCGACTGGTCGGCGATGCCCGATGTGCACTGCGATGAGCTGCACGGCCGTGGCGAGTGCCGCTACTGCGCAGCGGAGCGCATGCCGACGAGGTCGCCGGTGTGAAGGGGCTTGCCGGCGATGCCCCACTCACCGTCTGCGACCTCGTCGATGACGACCCATGTGACGGGCCGCATCACTTCGCCCTCGACGCTGACCATGGCGTCGGTCAGCTTCTCGATGATTGCTTCTTTCTCGGCTGCGTCGAAGACGCCTTCGATGACTTTGACCTGGATAAGGGGCATGGTTCCTCCTGGGTGATTGGGCGTCGAGGGATTGTCGATCGGCGAGAGCTGTCACTCGGCGAGGAAGTTGCTCACCAGCTGGTTGAAGTCGTCTGGGCGCTCCAGCACCAGCACGTGCGATGAGCCGTCGCCGCTGATGAGCTCGAACCGGGCTCCGACGATCCCGTCGGCGACCTCACGGGCGACCCACGGTGGTGTCAGCAGATCCTGCTCTCCGACGATGACCAATGTCGGGGCCTCGATGTCGCCGAGGCGATCGAGGGCGTCGAACTGTAGGTAGGCCTGTGCCTGGCGGTCGTAGGCCCGCGGGTCGATCGGGTTCGGGTTGGTCGCCAGCAAGGCGATCGTCTCCTGCACAGCATGCTGGTTGCGCAGGAAGGACGAGGAGAACAGCCAGGTGAACTGCTGCGCACCGAACACCTCGCCGCTGGGGTCGTTGGCCTTGACCCAGTTCCAGACGGAGATCGGATCGACGGCGCTGCGCGCGGGTGCCGCACCGATGCCTGCGAGCACGAGCCGATCCAGACGATCGGGATGGCGCAGCGCGAACTCGATCCCGATCATCGCGCCCATCGACAGGCCGAGCAGATGGGTGTGGTGGATGTCGAGGGCGTCGAGTAGACCGGCGACGTCGTCGGCCATGTCGGCGATGGTGTAGGGGTGATCGGCTCGGGAGCTGCGTCCGGCATCGCGGTTGTCGAGAAGGACGACCTGGAACCGGGTGGAGAGTTCGGGGACCTGTTGCAGCGTCCACAGCGACGAGTCGTAGCCGATCCCCATCACCAAGACGAGTGGTGGGCCGTCTCCGTGAATCTCGTAGTACAGCTCCTGCCCGTTCGTGCGGACGGTTCCTGATCGCGGGACGTGCTTGCATTGCTGTGTGCTCGCGGACGTCGGTTCCTGCGTCGCAGCGGCGGTTGCGCTGTTCATGAGTTCTCCTCGGGAGTGTCTTGTTGGCTCGGGGTGTCGTGGTCTCTGTCCGAGGTGCGTGAGCAAGACTGTTACGGCGGTAACCCTGACGGTTACGTTCGGACCCGGTTGATCCCGGGCTCCGATCGGTCACGGACCGGGAGGCGCGCGATGAACGATGACGCTGGTCTTGGCCTCGTCGAACGCGGACAATCCTCGGCATCCCGGGGGGACTGGCTCCAGGCCTTCGACCTGCTCATGGAGGCGGACGCGGACAGCCTCTTGGCTCCCGCCGATCTGCCGGTGCTTGGTGAGGTTGCGTACGCGGCCGGTCATCTCGATGTGACCATCGAGGTATGGGAACGCACCCACGCCGCCTGCATCCAGGCCGGTGACCAGGTCGCGGCCGCAGGTGCGGCCGTCCGTCTGGCGATGCACCTGCTCTTCGACACCGCACTGATGGCACCGGTGCGCGGCTGGCTGGCACGCGCGGAGCGACTGCTCGAAGGCAGGGAGGAGACGCCGGCGCACGCTTGGCTCGGGGTCGTGCGCGCCTATGAGCGGATGCTGACCGGCGACCTGCCCAGCGCCCGCCAGTCGGCCCGGCGCGCGATCGACGTGGGTTCGCGGTGTGACCCGGCGGCGTGCGCCATCGGCCGAGTGGCCGAAGCCCGGCTGCTCATCTTGGACGGCGATGTCGCCCGAGGGCTGGCGTTGCTCGACGAGGCCGGAGTGGCGACAGTCTCCGGCGAGCTTGATCCGCTGTCGACCGGAGTCGTGTACTGCGAGTTGGTGTGCGCCCTGCAGGGCCTCGCCCTGTATGACGTGGCCGAGCAGTGGACCGAGGCGATGGAGCGGTGGTGCGAGACGAACGCCATCGGCAGCCTCCACGGACGCTGCCGGGTCCATCGCGCCGAGATCCTCAGGCTCCGCGGGTCGTGCAACGAGGCGCAGCGTCAGGCGCTGATGGCCTGCGAGGAGCTGCGCCCCTACCTGCGGCGAGAGCTGGGGTGGCCGCTCAACGAGCTGGGACGGATCCGACTGCACCAGGCAGACCTCGACGGTGCGGAGGAAGCGTTCGTTGCGGCTCATCGTGCCGGGTGGGACCCCCAACCGGGTCTCGCCCTGGTGCGTCTGGCCCAAGGCGACGTGGCGGCGGCGGCCGCCTCCATCCGAGACGCCCTCGAACACCCCTTGCGGGTGCCCTCCAAAGAGCGACCACCGAACACCGCCCTCCAGCGCGCCCCGCTGCTCGACGCGCAGGTCGACATCGCCATCGCGGCCGGCGACACCGAACGCGCTCGATCGGCCGCCGACGAGCTCGATCTCATCGCCGCCCGGTTCGAGAGCAAGGCGCTGGTCGCCAGCGCCGCCCACGCCCGAGGCAGGGTGCAGCTCGCCGACGGCGATGCGACGGGCTCAGAACAGTCGCTGTCCGAAGCGGTGCGACTGTGGAACGAAGTCGGCGCCCCCTACGAAGCGGCAAGCGCACGACTCAGCCTCGCCGAGGCCCACCACGCCAGCGGCAGCGAACAGCGGGCCGACATGGAACGCCAAGCCGCCCGCACGATCCTCGAGGAGATCGGAGCCGCCCCAACTGTGTCCCCAGCAGCGGACGCCGCCCACCACGCCGGACTCGACGAGCAGCCAGCTGCGAGCGTCAACGTCTTTCGGCGCGAAGGTGACTACTGGACGGTGATCTTCGACGGGCACACCAGCCGCGTGCGCGACCTCAAAGGCATGCACTACCTCGCCCGGCTTCTCGCCGACCCGGGCCGGGAGTACCACGTGCTCGACCTCGTCGCCGCCGAGACCGGCAGCGGTGCCCAACTCGACAGCAGCCACGCGGCCAGCGTGCCGCGTTCGGCACTCGGCGACGCCGGGGAGATGCTCGACGCGCGAGCCAAGAACGCCTACCGCCGACGCCTCGCCGAGATCGACGACGACATCGAGCAAGCCCACGCCGTCGGGGACGGCGAACGCGCCGCACAGGCCGACACCGAACGCGACTTCCTGCTTCGAGAACTCTCCCGCGCCGTTGGCCTGAGCGGCCGCGATCGACGAGCCGGATCCGCCTCCGAACGGGCTCGAGCCGGCGTGACACGCGCCATCCGCCAGGCGATCACCCGGATCGCTGAGCACCACCCCCAAGTCGGCGAGCACCTCAGCCGCACCATCCGCACCGGCACCTACTGCGCCTACATGCCCGACCCTCGCGCCCCCGCCGGATGGGGGACTTGAGGGGCCGCGGGCACCGACGGACCAGTGGGCACGGGCTCCCCCCGACGCCGGCGCACGTGTGTCAGATAGATGATGACGTCCAATGGCGTGTATCTCTGGCACCCGATCAGGCTCCTGTGGGTGATGGCACGCGTGACGCACATGATCGGACGCCATCAATGGGACGGGAGTGTTCGATGACCACGATTTACGCCGACGATCTCCAGCCGGGCGACATCGTTGACGACCACGGGCATCCGCGCCAGGTGACTCACGTCGATCGCCACGACGGATGGGCATGGCCGATCGCGTTCGACGACGCCGGATGGGCAATGGCGCTCGGCCACGATCTCGTTGCCGTTCACCGCGCCGCCTGACCAACGTCGCACAGACCAGTCGCTCTCGCGCATCACCCGCCTTCGGCGCCCCTGCGCGCCGTACTCGCGGAGATGCGGTTTCATACCAGCAGCGAGCCTCATTAGTCGAAACGTTCGGTCCGACGCGGCGGCACCGAGAACGCCGGGTCGACGTCCGGCCCGGCTCAGCCTCGCGGTGTGCCGCGCACAGCGAGCGCATGCGCTGCGGTCGGGCGGTACTCACCTTGGTCATCGCACGCGTAGCGTCCAGCCACGTCGCCAGCGGCGATCCTGCGAAGCGCGTCAACGAGGCGGTCGACGTCCTCGACTTCGTTGTAGAAGCCGAGACTCATGCGCACCATGCCCGGGGCATCGCGTTTGTCGCCATCGCGGACGCGGGTCGCCCACCGACGCACGGCCAGGCGGTCCAGACCGAGGAGGTAGGCCAGGTAGGGGTGGGCACAGAAGCAACCGTTGCGCACGCCGATGCCGTGCTCGTAGCCCAGGATGGCGGCGACGAGGCCGTGGTCGATGCCGTCGACGGTGAACGGGACCACGCCGACCTTGTCCGCTGCCGACGCCGGGCCATGGACTCGCACGCCGGGGATCGAGGCGAAACCCTCGAGGGCCCTGATCAGTAGTTCCTGCTCGTGGGCCGCGATCCGCGCCCAGCCGATCTCGCCCAGCGCCGTCGCCGCAGCGGCGAATGCGATCGCCCCAACCAGGTTGGGGGTACCGGCCTCCTCACGGTCGGGCAGGTCGGCCCAGGCGATGTCGTCCAGCGTGACCGCGTTGACCGTGCCGCCGCCGGAATGGTCCGGTGACGGGGCGAAGCCGTCACGGCGCCCGACGAGGGCGCCGCTGCCGAACGGGGCGTAGAGCTTGTGGGCGGACAGGGCGACGAAGTCGAGGTGCGCCGGATCATCGTGGGAGCGCATGTCGATCGGCCGATGCGGCGCAAGTTGGGCGGCATCGACCAGGATCCGGCCACCGGCGTCGTGCACCCGCCGGGCGATGTCGTGGATCGGGGGCATCGTGCCGGTCACGTTTGACGCCCCTGACACGACGAGGATGGCGACATGTCCTGCGTGGCGGTTCAGGCACTGGTCGAGATCGTCGATGTCGAGCGTGCCGTCCTGCCTGGCGCCGATGTGCACAGTGCGCGCCCGGGCTCGCCAGGGCAGGTCGTTGGAATGGTGTTCGAGGATGGTCGTCAGCACGATGTCGCCGTCGCGGATCGGCAGCGAGCGGGCGAGCTTGTTGATCGCCTCGGTGGTGTTCTTCGTGAAGACCACGGTGTCAAGCTCAGGGTCGGCGCCGAGGAAGGCGCCCACCGTGCGGCGGGCCTGCTCGTACAACTCGGTGCAGAGGCGTGACTTGTGCCCGCTCCCGCGGTGGACACTGGCGTAGAAGGGCAACAGCTCCTCGACCGCCCTCACGGTCGCCCGCAGCGGCGGTGTCGTGGCCGCGTTGTCGAGGTTGACGTAGCGGACCATCGACCCGCTGAGCGTCGGCACCATCTCGTCGCCGCCGATCACCCGACGGCGGAGATCGTCGATGCCGCCGGTCATCGGGACGACCAGCGTTCGGTCCGGCAGGGATGGAGCATGCTCATGGGTGGCGTCGATTTCGACAAGGGCACCCCGTCGGGTCGTTCCGGCGGCTCGCACCCGACGACGCTCCACGAGGGAGCCGCGATCGGCTCCCTCGTTGAGCACTGGTGAGGTGAGTGCTGACGGAACGCCGGTCGGTATGCCGGCGGTCTGCTCAGACGACGGAGACCGCCCGGCGTCCGGTCGAGCTGTTCTGTCCGTTCGGGAACAGGCTGTTCTCGTCGATGTTGGCGTGGAGGTGGCAGGTGATCTCTGCGTTGCCCTCGTCGAGGCCCTTGACCTCGAACTCGAGCTCGAGCGTTTCGCCGACGTCCAAGGTGCCGGTGAGGTAGGTGGCGAACATCGCGTCGACGAACGTGCTCCGGGTCAGCAGTGGAGCGCTCGGGTCGAGTGTCGCACGGGTGGCGATGGCCGCACTGGGATGCACCTTGAGCTTGGCGAATCTGGACGGTTCGATCGTCAAGTGGTGCACGACGTCGACGAGGCGGACCCCGTTGGGGGCGTCGGCGTTGGTGACGGTCACCTTGAAGCTTCCGGGCTCGCCGGGGTTGAGGCTGCCAGAGTTGGCGATCACCGGATCGACGACAGTGGTCACCTTGGTGTTCATGTAGTTGGCGACGGCGGCCGGGATGTCGGCCAGGTTGATGGTCATTCGTTGTTCCCTTTTCTGATGTACGGACCACCGTGCGGCCGGCGCGGGGACGGCGCCAGCGGGGTTCCCCTACATCACATGGCGAACAGCGATCAGCCGCTGGCTGCGCTAGGCGGTCTCGTCACGGCATGGCGTGGGCGAGCTCGGTGCGCGATCGCACGTGCAGCTTGCGGTAGATCCGCGTGAGGTGGGCTTCCACCGTGGCCACGCTGATGTACAGCTCGCCGGCGATCTCTCGGTTGCGCCGCCCAGCGACGATCAGTCGGGCGATGCGGGCCTCGGTGGGGGTGAGCTCGGCGTGCAGCCGACCGGGGGCGACCCGTTCCATCTCGGCTTCGGCTTGCGCCGCCCAGGGCGTCGCACCCATGATGGCGAAGCGGTGCGCGGCGGCGGCGAGGACGTCCGCCGCGCGTTGCGCTGGCCCGCCCGGCGCAGCGCCCGTCCTTGCATCAGCAGGGTCCGCGCGGCGTCGACCAGGTAGCCGAGGCTGTCGAACTGGGCTGCCGCCGCATCGAGCAGGTCGGCTGCAGCGCAGTCGCCGGCAGCCAGCGCCGCCAGGCCGCGGCCGCGAATGGCGGCAGCGTCGACCCATGGTTGGCCCACGGCGCTTGCCTGCCGGTCGAGCTCCGCTGACAGTTCGGCGCAGGCGGTGGCGTCGCCGAGGACGGCCGTCGCCTCGATCGAGTCGGGGAGTACCGGCACGACCGACGGGAGTTGGTATCCGATCTCCCTGGCCATCGCCAGTCCCGGCGCGAACGCCGCCGCGGCCGCCGCCTGCTCGCCGTTGGCGAGAGCTTCGAGGCCGAGCACGTGATGGGCCATCAGCAGCCGGGTGCGGCCGTCCCGCTCGCCTGCTCGCGACCGAAGCAGGCCGACGGCGTCGACGACCCGGCCGGTCGCGCCGAGATGAGCGTTGACGACTCCGGCGGAATAGCCGAGCCCGCGCGGCCTGCTGGTTGCCGGCGTCGGTCGCCGCCTCCATCCCCTCGTCGACCAGTTCCGCCGCCCGCGCCAAATTCCCCGAGGCGATCTCCAGATCGGAGAGGTCGAGCAGCCGGAACGGTCGCTGGAACTCCATCCCCGCCCGCTGGAACGACTCGTACAACCCTTCGAGCGTCACACGCGCCGTGTCGAGGTGCCCGCACCACAGGGCGAGCCGTCCGTCGATGCTCTGCGGCCAGCGCCCGAGCCGCGGTCCCTGATGCGCCGCGGCGAGTTCGAGGGCACGCTCCATCAATTGCGGCCGTGGCTGCCCGCTCAACAACGCAGCCATCGCCACCGAACTGCCGGCGAGCATCAACAGCACGAGATTGCCCAGACGTTCGGCGATGATCAACGCCTCCTCGCCGAGGGCAAGGCCCCGTGCCAGCTCGGCGCGATAGACGACGGCGACCCATCCCTGCAGCTCGATGATCCTCCCGCGCAGCAGGTCGTCCTCACCCGCCTCGGCCAACGCCTGCTCGAGGAAGCGGTCACCGTCGGCGAAGTCGATGACCACGCGCAGGGCGATCGCCTCGGCCCGCACCGGCCCCCACGGCAACGTGGCGACGAGCTCATCGACCTCGGCCAAAGCGGTCGTCTTGTCGCCCGCCGCAGCGCGGTGAAGGACCCTGGCGAACGCCCGCCGGACCCGCGCCTCGAGGTCGCCGGGTGGTGTGACGCGCAGGCTGTGCCCGGCGAACTCGGCGGCGAGCGACGGTGCGCCACGACGCGCGGCTCGCGTCGCGGCAGCGTCCAGCTCGGCAGCCACAACGGCGTCGGGCTCTGTGCAGGAGAGGGCCAGATGGCGGGCTCGAGCGTCGGGTCCGTGGACGTCACCGGCCAAGCGGGCGTGCAACGCCTGCCGCTCCACCGGGTCCAAGCCCGCGAGCACCAACGAGGCGAGCAGGGGGTGGGCGAAACGCACGACGTGGTCGTCGTCGACGACGACGAGGCCGCGCTCGACCGCCGCGACGACGTGCTGCGGGGCTCCCGCGATCCCGGCAACGCGCTCGATCGCAGCGACGCTGCTTGGTCCGAGCGCGGCGGCGACGCGCAGCACATCGAGTTCGTCGGCGGGCACGCCGGCGAGCCGGCTGGACAACATCCGCGCAGCGTCGGCGGCAATGATCTGGTCAGGGAGTCCCCGCACAGGTCGACGGCTCGCGCCAACTCGATGGCATACATCGGGTTGCCAGCCGACAGCTCGTGGATCCGCGCCAGCGTCGGCCGGGGTACCGCTCCGACGATCGACCAGATCGCCTCCCGAGTGTCGGCAAGTGAGAGCGGACTGACGAAGATCTCTTCTTGCCGGTCGTGCGGCACGATCCTGTCACCGGGGGGGACCGCACGACTCGACCGTTCGGCCGCCAGCACGACGACCGGTTCATCGACCAAGCGGCGGATCGCGTACCTCAGCGTGGCCGCGGACACCGGGTCCAACCACTGCACGTCGTCGATGGCGATCACGACCGGTGACTCCCCGGTCATCCTGCGCAGTGTCGCCAACACCCGGCGGCCGCGCTCGAACCGGTCGATGTCCGGCGACAGGATTCCCGTGTCTGGCGCCACGTCGCCGAAGAGATCGACGAGGCCGACGATCGGGCCGTGCATCTCCTCCTCGACCGCCCGCGTCACGAGCGTCCGGTGACCGGCCAACCGATGACGTTGCAAGGCCCACCGCCACAGCGTGGTCTTGCCGATCCCGGCATCACCGCGAATGACCACGAAACGTGCGCCGCGCTCCACCGAGGCCACCAGTTCCTCGATCCGATCGACTTCCCGATCGCGACCCGCCAACACACTCTCGACCGGACCGCCCACTACTCGCGCGGTCACTGTCAGCGACGATACCAGGGCACCCAGGCGCGACGAGGGCCGCACTGAACGTCGGCCGGTGTCGCGACGACGTCGAGTTCCTCCACGGCAGCATCGAGCAAATCCCGCGACGCCATCGAGATCAGGACGATGTTGACGATGACAGTTGGCGCGCCCGCTCGAGGCCGTCGAGGATCAGGTCGAGCCCGAACTCGAACTCGTCGCCGTAGTCGTAGCCGGGCTGGAGGACGTGCTCGACGGTCAGCTCGGTGAGGTGGGGGTACTCGTCGGCGGGAATCTGCGCCAGGATCGCCTGCGCCAGCTCGGCGGTCTCCTCCGCGGTGTCGAACGGCAGGCTCGCCTCCTGCAGCGCGAAGCCGTAGATGTAGCTGTCGAGGACGGAGAAGGCGTGCGCGGCCATCTCGACCGAGAAGCCGGCCGCCCGAAGGCTGCCGATGACGGCGTCGTGGTGGCGCAGCGTCGCCGGGCCGGGTGAGGCCCGCGACTCCATCAGGCCGATCGCCCAGCGGTGGCGCGACGAGGACCTGGCGGGCCGAGACCGCCCGCTGACGCATCGCCGTCTTCCAGTCGGCTCCGCCGGGGGCAGGTCGATCTCGCCGAAGACGAGGTCGACCATGCCGTCGAGGAGCTCGTCCTTGTTGGCCACGTGGTTGTACAGCGACATCGCCTCGACGCCCGAGCGCCTCGCCGAGCTTGCGCATGCTGAGCGACGCGATGCCGTGCTCGTCGGCGAAGGCGACGGCGGCGCTGCAGCACCCGCTCACGGCTCAGCGGGATCCGGGGCTCCGTGCCGGCTTGCTCGGCCGTCGCCATCTCGCCGTCTCCTCCCGGCGGCTTGACAAACTTACGTTGTAAGTCTACGGTACTTACAACGTAAGCCCAACGATCCCCGGAGCCACCATGAGGAACAATGACGAACGTCATCGCCGACCGACCGACGAGTCGACCCCTGCCGCGGCAGCGCGGAGACGATGAAGGCGATCGTCCAGGACGACTACGGCACCGCGCCCGGAGGCGTGCTCCGGCTCGCCGAGATCGCCCGGCCCACGATCGGCGACGACGAGGTCCTGGTGCGGGTGCGCTGCCGCCAGCGTCGACCGGGGCACGTGGCACGTCATGACCGGCCTGCCCTACCCGATGCGCCTCGCCGGCTTCGGCGTCCGCGCGCCGAAGGCCCCCAACCCGGGCCGGAGCCTCGCCGGAACGGTCGAGTCCGTCGGCAAGGACGTGACCGAGTTCAAGCCGGGCGACGAGGTCTACGGCACCTGCGACGGGTCCTTCGCCGAGTACGCCCGCGCCGAGCCGAGCATGCTCGCCCCCAAGCCGGCGAACCTCTCCTTCGAGCAGGCCGCGGCCGTCCCCGATCTCCGGCGTCGACCGCGCTGCAGGCCGTCCGCAAGGCGAAGGTGCAGCCCGGGCAGAACGGTGCTGATCATCGGCGCGTCGGGAGGCGTGGGCACGTTCGCCGTGCAGATCGCCAAGGCCTTCGGCGCCGAAGTCACCGGCGTGTGCAGCACCGCCAAGATCGACCTCGTCCGATCCCTCGGCGCCGACCACGTCATCGACTACACGCCGCGACGACTTCGCCGACGGCGAGCACCGCTACGACGTGATCCTCGACATCGGCGGCAACCGCCGGCTGTCGCATCTCCGTCGGGCGCTCACCCGACGAGGAACGCTCGTCATCGTCGGCGGCGAGACCGGCGGACGCTGGCTCGGCGGCTTCGACCGCTCGCTCCGGGCGGTGCTGCTGTCGCCGCTCGTGAGCCAGAAGCTGGGCATGCTCGCCTCGACGGAGAACGCCGCGGACCTGACGTCGCTCCGCGACCTCATCGAGGCCGGGCAGGTCACCCCGGCCATCGACCGGACGCTACCCGCTGAGCGAGACCCCGGCGGCCATCGACTACGTCCAGGACGGTCACGCCCGGGGCAAGGTCGTCATCACGACGTGACGCGTCGGTCTCAGCCGCTCGTGTCACGGTGCCACCGGCGAGCTACACCACCCCACGCCGCCAGACGGCGACCGCGAACTGCGCGAGCTGGCGAACGACATGCAGCCTTCGCCAGGAGGCGACATGGACCACTCGGCCAGCTCCACAGATCGGCATAGGACCAGCCCAATGAACGAAATCCGTCCCACGCATACGGGAGTCGCAACGGACACAACGAGAACAGCAGCGCTCGCGGCCGGATGGTTCGTCGTCTCCAACCGCGCCTCGATGGCGGCGCCGGCCACCAGTCCGTCCACAACGGATGCCAAGGACCTGCCGTGAGCGGCCACACGACCAAGCGCAGCGTCGCCACCATCACGCTCGCCGCCGCCCTGCTCGGCGCCACAGCGTGCGGCCGCGACGCCACCAACCAGACAGCGGCGGAACCCGCAACGCCGACATCACCCGCCGACGAGACGCCAGAGACAGCACCTGACCCCTCGACGGCGACGACGGTGCTCCGGCCCACCGCGACGGTGGACGAGCTCGTCGGAGTCGACGGTGGACGCCTGCACGTGCGCTGCGTCGGCGCCGGCGACACGACCGTCGTGCTCATCGCCGGGTTCAACGACGGTGGCGACAACTGGGGCGCATCGAGCCCGCCCTCTCCCGCCGAGCCCGGGTGTGCTCCTACGCCCGCTTCGGCACCGGCGCCAGCGACCCGCCGACGGCACCGCAGACCTTCGCCACCTCGGCCAGCGATCTCCACGCCCTCCTGAGCGAGATCGGCGAGCCCGGGCCGTACGTGGTCGTCGGCCACTCCTACGGCGGCGCCCAGGCCGTGACCTTCGCGGCGCACATACCCGGACGAGGTCGACGGCCTGGTCCTGCTCGACGCCACCCCCCCGACATGGACCGCCGCCGGTTGCGCCGTGCCCGATGACGGCTCCGAGGCGGCCGCCGACTTCGTCGCCCGCTGCCCCGACCCGGCCCACCCGACCGACAACCCCGAGCAGCTCGACGAGGTCGCCGGCTTCGCCGAAGTCGCCGCCATCGACACCCTCGGATCGTTGCCGCTCAGCGTCGTCACCGCAGCCCAGCATCCGTTCCCGGGTCTCGACCCGATCGAGGCAGCGCGCACTGGACGAGGTGTGGAACCAGGGCCAGGAGCATTGGATGTCGCTGTCGTCGGCGCCACCTCGTCACCGTCGACAACACCGGCCACTACATCCAGCTCGACCGCCCCGATGTCGCCATCGCCGAGATCGAACGGCTCCTCCCGACCCCGACGGCCGCGGTGATCGCATCGGCGCCGCTGCAATGGGAGCCCTGCGGCGGCCGGTTGCAGTGCGGCTCGCTCGACGTCCCCCTCGACCCCGACCGACCCGACCGGCCCCACGATCAGCCTGGCGCTGGCTCGGCTCCCAGCGACGGACCCGGACGCACGGATCGGCACGCTGATCACCAACCCCGGCGGCCCCGGCGGATCGGGCGTCGACTTCCTCGGCAACGACGGGCCCTTCAACGACGAGGTCAACCGCCGCTTCGACATCGTCTCGTGGGATCCCCGCGGCGTCGGCGGCACCGCGCCGCTCGACTGCGGGTCGGGCTTCGCCGACACGTTCCTCGCCACGGACCTCGCTCCACGCGACGACGCCGGGCATGCCGTCCTCGACGAGGCGCTCGGCGCAGCCGTCGAGGCCTGCACCACGGACGACGGCGCCGCTCCTCGGCCACATCGGCATCGACGCTGCGGTGTCGGACCTCGAAGCGATCCGCCTGGCGCTCGGCGGCGACCCGATCACCTACGTCGGCTTCTCCTACGGCACCCTCATCGGGCTCCGCTACGCCGAACGCTTCCCCGACGGCCTGCGGGCGATGGTGCTCGACGGCGTCGTCGATCCCGAGCAGGACCTCGGCGACCAACTCGTCGCGTCCGCCGCGTCCTTCGACCGCGCCCTCGCCGACATCCTCGACGCCTGCGGACCCGGCTGCCCGATCACCGGTGACCCGCAGCAGGCCTACCGGGACCTCGCCGAAGCGGCGCGCACCACTCCGCTGCGCACCAGCGACGGCCAAGGCGTCGCCTTCAACGCAGTCGGGCTCGCCGGCCTCGCGGTCACCTACGACGAAGAGCTTCACGCCCCGTTCTACGAAGCCATCGCCCAAGGCCAGCGCGGCGACGGGAGCCTCCTCGACCTGTTCGCCCACGGGTTCGTCGACGAGTTCGACCTCGGTCCGACCTTCGCGATCAACTGCGGCGACCTCCCCCATCCGACCACCGCAGCCGACGTCGAGGCGCTCGCCGCGCAAGCGGCCGGCACCGCCACGGTGCTCCCTGAGCTCAGCGGCGCCTACGTGCGAGCATTCGCGCTGCCCTGCACGCACTGGCCGGTAGCGGGCGCCCACCGCGCTCGAACCAGTCACCGCTCCCGGAGCCCCACCGATCCTCGTCGTCGGCAACACCGGCGACCCGGTCACCCCCTACGAGTCGGCCCAGCGCGTCGCCGCCACCCTCGAGGACGGTCGCCTCCTCACCTACGCCGGGACCGGGCACACCACCTACGGCAAGGACCAATGCGCCGACGCCCACATCGACTCGTACCTCCTCGACCTCACCCTCCCTCCAGACTCCGCCGTCTGTCCATGACCTTTCCGGCGGCGGCGCGCTGACAATCAATCATCGGCTGGCGGCGGCCGGAGCGACGACGCACAGACGCCGGAGTTCGGCCGCGACAACGCCGAGTGCCGAATCGTTCAATCGCGGGTGAGCGCCTCGATCCGTCTGATCGCGTCGCGAGTGTCCGGCATTTCGTGGATCTCCGTCTGGATGCCTTCGGCGGCACGCCGGTAGCTCGCATCGTCGAGCACCGCGTGCAGCGAGTCGCGTACGGCGTCGACCGACAGCTCGTCCCGGAGGAGTTGCAGCCCTGCGCCGGCCGCGACGATGCGCTCGGCGTTGCTGTACTGGTCGGCCCCCTGCGGGAGGAGCAGAAGGGGAACACCGAAGGCGAGCGCCCCGAGGGTCGTTCCCGCTCCGCCGTGGGTGATCACAGCGTCGCAACGGGGCAGCAGTACACCTTGCGGGATGTACTGGTGAACGAGCACGTTGTCGGGCTGGGGTCCGAGACTCGCCGGATCGTTCTGGCGGCCGACGGTGACGATGAGGGCGATGTCCTCATCGCGAACCGCCTCGATCACCATCCGGAAGATGTCCAGGTTGCGGTTCCAGACCGTCCCCATCGTCAGGTAGACGATGGCCGCCGAGTCGAGCCGATCGAGCCAATCTGGCGGGTCGACGTCCGGGCGCTCGCGCGGCGGCAGGCCGAAGTCGCTGCACCGCGGCAATGGATGCGATCTCCGACGACTGCAACGAAGGCGGACACGTGTCGACGTACAAGTAGCGGAACAGGCCAGCGACGGGATGTGGCTCGAGTCCTCGCGCCCGCCAGTGCGGAGCCGCTGCCTCGCCGGTCGGCCCGGAGCAGTGACGAACCGATGAGCGACCCGTAGCTGACGTCCACGTAGGGGACCCCATGGGCGGTGCCGACGAGCGGCGCCGCCAGCTCGGCTACCTCGTGGACGATGACATCGGGTCGCCAGGTGTCGACGATCGAATCGAGGTCGTCGGCGCGAGGCACGAGCTCGAGGTTGGCGAAGATCTCGGTCAGGAAGAAGTGGCGCTGCGCGTCGCCGACCAGCTGATCGAAGCCGGGAAACCGCGGCGCCCACTCGGCTCTGAACCCTTCGTCGGGCCCGGCATGGAACGCGTCGAACCCGGCCTCCGCGCCCGACTCGTGTACGGCTCGCCAGTGGCGAACGCGACCGTGTGCCCCGCTGCCCTCGCCGCCACCGCGAGCGGAACGAGCGGCTCGAAATGTCCAGCGAGCGGTCGGCTCGTGAACAACATCCGGCCCGGCACCATCATCTGATCCTTGCCGTTGCACGACCTCCAACACGGCGTCGGCGGCTGCGTCTCTCAGGATCAGCGACGAGCACGCCGAGTAGCACCCCTACATCGACGGGCCACGGTCCGGCTCGAACGGGCGCGCGCCGCGCTGCCGTCGTTCGGTGCGGATCCGATGCGGAGTAACGCTGAGCAACCGGGGTGAGGTGGTTTGCTAGAAGCGTGCGCCACGACCTCAACGAGACGATTCTTCGGCTTTGCGTGCTGGACGATCCGGCTCGATGGGCGGCCTACGTCGCGGTGCGGACCGCCGGCCGCCCACTCACGCGCGCCGAGGTCGCAGAAGAGGTCGGAATCTCGGTGAGGCTGGCCGCCTTCCACTTGGAGAAGCTTCTGTCTGAGGGATTTCTCGAGGCGACCTATGAACGCGGCGAAGGGTCGGTCGGTGTTGGTCATCCGGCGAAGCGATACCGCCCGACCGGTCTCGAGCTCAACGTGTCGATCCCGCCGCGACGGTACGACCTCGCCGCCGAGATCCTGGCCGAGGCCTTGGAAGCGGACTCCTCTGATCCGCCGCTGGAGTCGCTCGCCGACGTCGCCGCCGAGTACGGCCGTCAGGTCGGAGGGCGGACGCGGGCACGCAATGGCGGCAGTCGGCTGCTGACGGCACTTCGCGTCATCGGTTATGAGCCGGCCACCTCCGGCGACGATGTGGTCCTTCGCAACTGCCCCTTCCGTGACGTCGCCCAAGCACGACCTGAGGTCATCTGCCAGATGAACCTGGCATTCGTCGCCGGTGTGCTGGCTGGCACGAAGTCACGATCTCTCCATGCGGTTCTGTCGCCGTCGACGGCGCGGTGCTGCGTCGTCATTACTGCATAGCGTCGAGTGCCGACACGGCTACAGCGCCGCGTCGAGTCCGTGCCTCTCGGCGGTCGCTTCTGGAGAGACCGTCGGGCGCGCGTCTTGCCTTGAGATAACACCAACGAGTACTGTCGTTATTCGGAGGTCCGGGGGTTCGGCGGCCTCCATCGACACGTCGAACGCTGCATCACGCCGACGGTGCGGCCGCGACGGCCCACACGTCGCCTTGATGTCGCGGGGACTCACACGCAACACGGAAGGGGAGGACCCGATGGACAGACGAATGGATCGACGGACATTCGCCAAGGGCGCGGGTGCCGTCGCGGGTGTGGCGGCGCTGGGGCTGTTTCCGGCGAGCGCCGACGCAGGTGGAGCGCCGCAGACGACCCCTGCAGAACCGAGCCTGTACGACCGGTTGGGCGGCTACTTCGCGATCGCCGCAGTCGTCGACCGTTTCAGCGACAAGATCATCAGAAACCCGATACTCAACAGGAACCCCGCGCTCAGGAAGTGGAACAGAACGCAGGCGAAAACGCGGCTGCCGGGTCTCAAGTTCGGCCGCACGCTGTGGATCGCGGCGGCGGCCGGCGGACCCTTTGAGTACACCGGCTTGCCGCTGAAGGAGGCTCACGGGGAGTTCAATCTCACGGCCGACGAGTTCGCCGAGGTTGGGGCGGAGATCGTCCGCGCCCTTGACTTCTACGGGGTGCCGGAACGAGAGAAGCAGGAACTGGTGGACGCTTACAAGGCGAGCATGTCCGACGTGGTGACGGCTACCGAGTAGACTCAACGACGACCTGAGGCGTGCAACCTTCGAGCACCTCTCAAGTACTTGAGCTTGCTGGGTCGTGACCGGACGGCTTCACGTCACGCCACACGCCGGGCGTGACGAAGGGATGCCCCGGCACCAGCGCCGGGCGACGCGACCCGTGGTCGGCTCCGGCGCGGCCCAACTTCGGGCCTTCGACCCGGCCACCTCGTCATCACCGCGAACGATCGGGTGAGGCACACTGGCGAAACGCAACGACGATCTGCTCGCTGTTGGTGATCCACGCGAGCAGCAGCTCCATCGTCAGCATCGACGCGTCGTGGTTGGAACGCGCGAGTCCGGCACCGATCGGCTCCGCGACGGCGTCTTCGACGACGATGCAGTGGAAGTCGCGTGCCATCGCGTCGCGCACGGTCGATTCGACGCACACGCTCGTCGTGGCGCCGACGACGATCAGCGTCTCGACACCGCGTGTTCGAAGCTCGTTCTCCAAGTCGGTGCCGTGGAAGCCGCTGTAGCGGTGCTTGTCGACGACCAAGTCGGTGTCGGCTGGTGCCAACTCGTCGACGATCGCGGTGTTCCACGTGCCGCGCACCAAGATCCGGCTCGGTGTGCCATCGGGGGCGGTGACGTGATCGCCGGCTCGCAGCGGCACGTGCTTGAGCCACGTCGGCGACGTTGGAAAGCCGGCATCACTGAGATCGTCGGAGAACCCCATCCGCAGGTAGCAGACCATCGTCCCGGCGGCACGCGCCGCGGCGAGCACACGCTCGACCGCCGGCACGATCGCCTGGATTCCAGACACGTCGATCCCAGCGCGATCGAACATCCCGCCGCGAGACGCGAAGTCGTGCTGCATGTCGACCACGACGACCGCCGCAGTCGACGGCTCGAACGTGACCGCGTCTGGCCGCGCGTCAACCTGGACCGTCATCTGTCACCCCTCCAAGGTCGTCGACAACGGTACGACCCCACCGTGAGGCTGGCCGAACTTCGCTGATCTACGGCTCGCTACGATCTGGACATGCGGGGGGACGGGGGGCCTCGTCGGCGCATGCTCGGGCGGCGGTCACTCGTCGCGGTCATCCTCGGGTTGCTCTTCGCCAACCTGGCGATGATCTCGCTGTGGAGCTGGCGGACGTTCGCCGACTCCCAAGGGTTCGCCGACGTCACCACCGACATGCTCAACGAGCCGGCGGTGCGCGAGATCGTCGCCGAGCAGATCATCACCGCCATCGAGGAACAGGAGGCGGTGGCGCAGCTCGCGGCGACCGCACGGCCAGCGCTCGAAGTGGGGGTCGAGGAGCTCGTGGCATCGCACCGGTTCCAGGGCGTGTTCCACACCGGGGTGCGCGAGCTGCCATCGGGCGATCGTCGAGGGGCAGCGCAGCCGCCTCATCGTCGACGTCGACGACGCCACGCCGCTCGTCCGCGAGAGCCTCGAGCGCACCAACCCAGGGCTCGCAGACAGCGATTCCCGACGGCGCTCTTGCAGCGGCGGTCGGCATCTCCCAGAGCACGCCGCTCGACACTGCGATGCGGATCTCGTCGCTCGCCGGATGGCTCATCGCGCCGCTCGCCGCGCTCGCCGTCGGGTGCTTCGTCGTTGCCGTGCGCAGCGCCGTCGACCGCCGCCGGGCGGTCGAGGTGATCGGACTCGGGTTGGTCGCCACGGGTGTGGCCCATTTCGCCTTGCTGGCGGCCGGCCTCAACGTCGCCGCCAGCGTCGGTGAGACCGACCGCGATCGCACGGCCCTGCGGGCGGTGCACTGGAGCGTGACCAGCCTCCTCAACGTCCAAGCCAAGGTGTTCATCACCCTCGGCACCGTGCTCGCCATCGCCGCCGCCTACGCCGGCACGGGCGAGATCCGCTCGCGCCTCGGCATGCTCCGCGACGCCATCGGACGCGGGCTGCAGCGGCCGGGGTGGCGAGCCGTTGCCTCACTCGCCGCCATCGCTGTCGGGTTCCTCGCCATGCGCTGGCCGGAGGCGATGGCGTCGATCTCCGTCCGCACCGTGGCGTTCCTCGGTTTCGTGGCCGGCGCCATCGGCCTGCTCGACGTGCTCGGCTCCGTTGACTGGGTGCGTGAGGGCTCGGTCCCCGCCCAACGCACGGCGCGGCGCCTCGCCATCGGGGTCACGGGCGCGATCGCGGCGGTGACGGTGACGTTGCTGTTCGGCGGCCTGGCCTTCGCCCGGGCGTTGCGCTCCCCGAGCGCCGACCAACCGGAGATCAGCGAGACAGGGTGCAACGGCAGCCACGAATCGTGCGACCGCACGCTCGCCGACGTCATCCTCGCCGGTACCCACAACGCGATGGCCGTCGGCGCCGACGAGTTCTTGTTCGCGCGCCAGACCGCCGGCGTCGGGGCCCAACTCGCCTCGGGCATCCGCGCCTTCATGCTCGACCTCCACTACGGCGTGGACCGCGAAACGTACGTCCGCACCGACTTCGCCAGCCAGGCCGACGTGCGAGAGGTCAATCGGTTGAACCCCGTCGACCGCAGCCTGATGCAGGGATTCGAGGCGTACATCGGCCCGCCGTCCGAGGAGCGAGAGGTGTACCTGTGCCACAACTACTGCGAGTTCGGCGCCACCCGCGCCATCGAGACGTTCCGTGTCATCGACGACTACCTCAAGGAAAACCCCAATGAGGTCATCGTGCTGATCCTCGAGGACCACGTCGACGCCGCCGACGCCGTGGACGTGCTGAAGAAGAGTCGTCTCGCGAACACGCGCGCTCAGCTGGGAGCCCGGCGAGCCGCTGCCGACGCTGCGCGAGATGATCCGGCGGCGCCGCAACGTGCTCGTGCTCGCGGAGAACGAAGGCGGGGACGAGTCGTGGTACATCTCGGCCTACGACGCCATGCTGGAGGAGACGCCGTACAGCTTCGACGATCGCGGTGAGTTCTCGTGCGCGGAGCACCGTGGCGTCGACGGCAACCCGCTGTTCCTCGTCAACCACTGGCTCAGCAGCGGGAATCCGAACGACGCCGCGGACGTCAATCGGCCCGAGGTCCTGCGCGACCGTGTCGCGGAATGCGTAAAGGAGCGGAACCGCCGGCCGAACATCATCGCGGTGGACTTCTACACACGGGGTGATCTGCTCGACGTCGTCGACGAGCTCAACGGCGACGGCTGAGCCGACTCAGCTGTCGACGCCGTTTTCCACGAGGGCCACCAGGATCGCGACGAGCTCGTCCGGACGGTTCTGGGCGACCATGTGATTGGTCGCGACCCCGTCATAGGTCCACGCCGGTGACGTTCGGGCGTGCTCGGCGGCGGCCTCAAAGGCTGCAGTTCCCGGTGCGTCGGCGACGTCGGCCGTGGCTCGGATGTAGGTCCGAGTGAACGGGTAGTCCTCGAGCGAGCGTGGTACGGCAATGGGCTCGATGAAGCAGCGGACGGGGTGGTCGACCCGCCGGGCGTCGGCGAACGCTGCTTCTTGCGGATCGTCGTACGTCCGCGGAGCGGGTGGAACGAGCCAGGGTTGGCCGAGCCTGATGGGTCCAGGAGGCGGACCTCCGACCAGGCTGCTCACGGTGTCGCCGTCAGCGGGAACGAACGCATCGATGTAGACCAGGTGCGCAACCCTTTCCGCAAGGTGGGGGAGCGCAGCTGTCACGACGGCACCGCCGTACGAGAAGCCGACGAGGACGATCTCGTCGAGATCCTCGTACAGCACGTGGTTGACGACATCGGTGACGTGCGTGCTCAGCCCGACGCCTGGCCCGGTCAAGTGCACGCGCTCACCGATGCCGGTCAGGCTCGGCGTGAAGGCTTCGTGCCCAGCGGCCCACAGCCGGCGCCGCACGAGGTGGAACCCGTGGGCCCCGCTCCACGCCCCATGGACCAAGACGAACTCCGCCATGGCGGCGACAGTAGGTCGCTGACCCGCCAACCAGCGCCGACGGCTGGGATCATCGGCGGGTGGACACGCGTGACCGGTACATCGCGTTCGCGCGAGTCGAAGCTGCTGGCTCGTCGGAGACGTACGAGCGGCTCGCCCTCGCCGTCGCTGACAGCCCCGCCGTGCTCGACCTCCTCGATCAGCTGCCGCCGTTGAAGCGCCAGCCGAACCTGGTCTTCGCCGCCGCTCGAATCCTCGGCGCACCGATGTCCGATCCTCCGGGGTTCGGCGCGTTCGTCGAGGCGAACTGGGACGAGGTCGCGGCGATCATCCGGACCCGCGCAACCCAGACGAACGAGGCAGCCCGTACCGGCACGATCCTGCCGGTGATCGCCGCGATCGAAGGGCCGGTCGCACTGATCGAGGTCGGTTGCTCCGCCGGGCTGTGCCTGTACCCCGACCGGTACGCCATCTCCTACGACGGGCGACCGCCACTCGCGCCAGCGTCACCGGTGACGATCGACGTCGCCACCAACGGGCCGGTGCCTGTCCCTGAGCGCGTGCCCGATGTCGTGGCTCGCATCGGAGTCGACCTCAACCCGATCGACATCGGCGAACCCGAGGCCCGAGCCTGGCTCGAAGCACTCATCTGGCCCGAGCACCACCATCGCCTCGCGCGGCTCCGTGCCGCCGCGTCCATCGTCGCGTCCGACCCACCGATGCTGCTTCGCGGCGACCTCGAGGACACCCTCGACGCCGCCCTCGCGCTCGTACCCGACGAGGCCACGCCGATCGTGTTCCACTCGGCGGTCCTGTACTACGTGAGTGACGAGGGCCGGCGTCGATTCGCCGCCGAACTCGACCGCCACGACGGCCTCGTGTGGGTCTCCAACGAGCCGCCGGGAGTCGTGGACGGCCTGACCACCAACCTCCAGCCGCCTGCCTTCGCCTCCCGCGCCGCGTACTTCGTCGTCGGTCGCGGTCACAGGGCCGTGGGGATCGCCGACACGCACGGCAGTTGGATCAGCTGGGCCGCGTCCGACTGACCGACGCCACCTGGCAGCAGGACGTCGTGGTGGCGACCACCAAACTAGGTTCGCCCGGAACTGACGGGGCAGGGGCGATGACGAGCAGGGTGATGATTGGCGCCGCGGCCGTCGTGGTCGCCGCCACGTGGACGACGGTGGTGGCGGCGTCGGCTGACGTCGCCGCAGTGTCACCGCGGATGTCTTCGACTGCCGTCGCGGACGATGGCGACTTCGCCGGCCTCGTCGACATCGGGGGTGGCCGGCGGATGTATCTCGAGTGTCGCGGCACGGGCAGTCCGACGGTCGTGTTCGAAGCAGGCTCCGGCAACGCCGCCGACATGTGGAGCGAGAACGGTGCGGCGTATTGGAGCGAGAGCAATCCGGGCGCCAGCGGGATCTCGGTGTTGCCCGCGGTCGCCCAGTTGACACGTGTGTGTGCGTATGACCGCCCCAACACCAACCTCGCGTTCGACGAGCCGAGCCGGAGCGATCCCGTGCAGGTGCCCCGAACGCTGGATGCGCTCGTCGCCGACCTGCACGCACTGTTGAGTGCCGCGGAGGTCCCGGGTCCGTACGTGTTGGTCGGTCACTCCATGGGTGGAATGGCGGCCCGACTGTTCGCCAGCACCTACCCCGACGAGGTGGCCGGCTTCGTCTCCGTCGACGCCGCGTACGAGAGCTACTACGAGGCGTACGAGCAGCTGCTGCGCTCCGAGCAGTACCAGTCACCGATGGGCGAGATCGACGTTCTCGGCGCCGCCGCACGCATGAATGAAGCACGGATCGCGCAGCCTCTCCACCGGATGCCGATGGTCGTCTTCGAGCACTCCCGAGACCGCGCCCGCTTCCCCAACCCGTTCGGCCTCCCGCCCGACTATCCCATCGATGCCCTCGAAGCCGCCTTCCAGGCGGCCCAGGACGACCTGGCGAGCCTCGTACCCGGCACCGAGCACGTGATCGCCGACGAGAGTGAGCACTACATCCAGCTGGCCCAACCGGAGCTGGTGATCGAGGCCATCGACGCCGTCGTCGAAGCGGTGCGTCGGGGCGAGACGCGGCTCGGCCCGAGCGCGCTCGCCACCAGCGGTGCACAGACTCCGATCCTCGCCGGCATCGCCGCGCTCCTCGTCGGACTCGGCGTCGCGCTCAGCGCTCTCTCGCGACGTCGCGGCGCCGCAGCATGTGAGTAGTCGGCGAGAACCAGTCCAGATCTTGCACTCGTCCGGCGGCCGCTGGTCGTGGATCCTCCTCCCATGATCCCAGCGAGCACGAGCCGTGCGACCAACCTCCTCGCCGCGGCGTCGAGCACGCGGCGCTTCACACAACACCCGCCGGGCGGACCGCAATGAGGCCGTTCATGATCATGGGTCTGGTCCTGATCGAGGTGGCGCTCTGGCAGTGGCGCGTGGCCGTGACCGGTCGCAATCAGTTCCTGCGCGGCGCGCTGCTCGGTGGTGTTGGTGCCATCATCCAGATCACCGTCGTCATCCGGCTCGTCGGTGACGTCGGAAGCGCGGCGAGCATCGCCGGCTACGCCGCTGGCGTCGCGCTCGGCGTCGCTGCCGGGGGCTTCCTCGACCGGCGAGCGACACCTCAGATGCTCAAGGTCCAGGTGATCGCCCGTCGGAGCCATGGCCTCCCCGACGGACTTCGGGACCGGGGATGGCCAACGACGAGGTTCGTCGCGCAAGGTCATGTCGAGGAGCTCGACGTCGTCCATATCGCGATCGAGGAGCGTCTCCTTCCCGACTTGGAAGACGCCGTCGACGAGCTGGCCCCGGACGTGGGCTGGATCATCGAGCGCATCGTCCGCGGACGCGGACTGGAGACGCGGGTCGCGGCATGAAGGGCCTGTCGACCGGAACGCGGCCACAATGGCCGGGTGAGTCGAAATGCCGACTACTGCCCGATCGCGTCGGCGGTTGATGTGCTGGGTGACCGCTGGACACCGTTGGTGATCCGCGAGCTGATGGTCGGTGCCACTGGATTCAACGAGATCCACCGCGGGCTGCCGAAGATGAGCCGATCGCTGCTGACGGAGCGACTGCGCATGCTCGAGCGCAATGGGATCGTCGTGCGTCACTCGTCGGGACCGGGCAAGCCGGTGCGGTACGAGCTGACCGCCGCGGGTCAGGGTCTGACGCCGATCGTCTGGGCGATGGGCCACTGGGCCGCGGAGTGGATGTTCGGCGATCCGACCGACGAGGAGCTCGACGGTTTGTCACTGATCTGGCGCCTGCACCAGCATGCGGTCCCCGATCGA
Source organism: uncultured Acidimicrobiia bacterium (assembly GCA_963774125.1). Taxonomy (GTDB): domain Bacteria; phylum Actinomycetota; class Acidimicrobiia; order Acidimicrobiales; family Ilumatobacteraceae; genus JALZMG01. The sequence goes on along the minus strand of CAVZDR010000002.1, from coordinate 1,681,026 downwards.
ACGCCCTCCGATCGGACGGTCGTCCACATCGTGCTCACCGGCCATCGCGGCGCGCAGGGCTGGCTGGACATCAACGAGGGCGCGGCGACGGTTTGCAAGACGGACCCGGGCGTCGACATCGACCTGGCGGTTCAGGCCGACAACCGGCAGATGCACCGTTGGCTGCTCGGCTTGGTCCCGTTCAACTCGCTGGTCTCCTGCGGCGATGTTCGCCTGCTCGGTCCGGGACGCCTGGCTCGTGCGTTCCCGACTTGGTTCGACACGTCCTTCTTCACCGCGGGTTTGCAGCGCGGCGGCCGCCCGGCGAGCGCAAGCACCCGACCTCGCCTCGTGACCGCGAGCTGAGGAGATCCCCAACTGTCCGTCGGAATCGTCCATTGTGAGGCGATCCCTCCGGACAGAACGCCGGGTTTCGTGCTCGAGCAGCGTGACGGTGATGCGCGCCTGTAACACGTGCCTGTCAGGCTCGTCGGTGGGGCGCGGATTGTGTCCACCGTTGACAGAGGGAGACCGAAAATGCTGATCCGAACGTCAGAGCTGACCGCGAGTCCGGGAAGGAGCGGTGTGCTCGGGCCATTGGTCACCGAGATGCGCGACGTCCTGACCACGGTGTCAGGGAAGGAATGGTGGGCGTGGGTCGTGCTCACCGGCCGCCCGTACGGCACGTACTCGCTGAGCACCCGCTTCGCCGACTACACCGACATGGTGAACTCGACCCTGCCGCTGGCGACGTCGTCGGAGTGGGCGGAGGTGGCGGCAAGGGCCGACGGCGTGCTGGCGCAGCCGTCGCCGAGCGACATCGCCGAGGTCATCGCCGTCACCGGTGAGCTGCCGGCAGCGCCGAAGCAGTTCGTCGTCGCCACCACGGCGACCATGACCGGGCGGGACATGGGCAAGGCGATCGCCTGGTCGACCGAGGTCGCCGAGCACGTGACGAAGCTCACCGGCGACAGCATCCTCGTCGGGATGTCGGCCGCCGGCACCATGTACCGGGTGGTCTGGATTGCCGGCTCCGACAGCGCGGAAGCGCTCGACGCCGCCAACCAGGCGATCAGCGGCGACGCCGGCTACCTCGAGATGATCGCCCAGGCCGGCAGCGAGCAGATGTTCATCGACGGCTCGAGCGAGCGGGTTCTGCTGTTCAAGGTGCCGTGACCAGCGTGAACCGATAGCCGAGCCGACGACGCTCGGACGCCGCCCGTTCCCGCAGCGGCGCGGTGGCACCCGTGTCACCGCGCTGCTCGGCCGCCGCAGCCAGCACATCGGCGCCATCAACCTCGGCGAGGCGAAGTCCTTCGGTGTGCCCGATGCGCATCGCCGCAGCCCCTGCCCGGGCCGCCGCATCGAACTGGTCGTGGGTCAACGCCAGCTGCCCGCGGGCAAGGTGCATCGCCACGGTCAGGTTCGGCGCCCGCTCCATGTCGGACGACAACGCGTCTGCGCACGCGACCAGGTCTTCGGCGGCGCGCAGGCGACCCGTGGCCACGAGGGCGCGCACGACAACCGGCGCGGCCATCACGCGCCACACCGGCACGTTCACCGCCTGGTCCCAGAACTCCTCCAGCAGGTCGGCTGCGTCCGCACCCCGGCCCTCGAGCAGAGCGGCGCAACCGGTCGTAAAGGGCACGAGGTAGCCGAGGAGCGGCAGTGATCCGAGGCTCGACCACTCGATCGCTCGCGCCATCATGGGGGAATCTTCGGCGAGCAGTGCCGCGTGCGCCAATGCTGCAGCTGACGTCATCGAGAACGCCGGATCGGTCGGAAGCGGCCGCCGGCCGCGGTCGAGGGCTGCTCTGAGGTCTCCGCCGACCATGTCGGCGACGATCGCGGCGGCGTAGCCGTTGCCAACCGAATCGACGCTGAAGACCGTCCCGTGGCGGCGGGTGAGCTGCCGGAGCGCGTCGAGGCGCGGTCGGCACTCGTCCAGCCGGCCCATCAAGGCGAGCATGTAGGCGGCGAAGCCCACGTAGACGGAGGCCTCGAGGTCGTCCTCGTGGTCGACCAGCCCGTTGACGTAGGACACGATCCGCGCCGGTCGTCCGCGGTAGGCGGGCACCATCGCCCGTCCCCGATCCAACCACCGCCGGGCTGGTCCCGGCGCGTCGGTGAGCGCAGCCAGCACCGCAGCCTGCGCGGGGACAGTGTCGAGCCGCAACGACGTCGCGGTGGCCAGTAGGCCGGCGACGGCGTCGGCCCAGAGCGGGCCCCGTCGGCGCTGCTCCAGCGTCGTCAGCCAGTGCCACGTCGTGTCGAACTCACCGAGGTGTCCGAGGACGCTGCGCACCGGGGCGAGACCCCGACACATGCGGAACGCCGCCTCCGGCTCGTGGTCGCGTGCCCATGACATGGCGGAGACGACGTCGGGCATGCGGCGGAGGAACGGGCGGTGCTCGAGGCCCATTCGACCGGCACCGACGTCCTCACACCACGCCGTGACGTGACGGGCGTGCGCCTCCTCGGCTGTCGCCCAGGTACCGCGCTCGGCGCCCCGTTGGCGACAGAACTGGCGCACCGTGTTCAGCATGCGATATCGCCCGCTGACGTCGTCGAGGTGCAGCAGCCCGACGTCCACGAGCCGGCAGATGACGTCCGCCGCCCCGTCGGTGATGCCGATCGAGGTGGCGACGGCGGCGCCTGCCGCTGCGTCGAACGGCGTGGAGAACGTGGCGAGGGCGACCATCAGCTGTTGCTCGACCGAACCGATCAAGTCGAAGCTCCACTCGATCGAAGCGCGGAGGGTGGCGTGCCGCCCGGGCGGGAGGTATCGAGTGGTGGTCTTCCAGCTGACGATCTCGTTGATGCTCCGCGCAACAGCCGACAACGGCAGGGTCCGCAACTGCGCCGCGGCGAGCTCGAGCGCCAGCGGCATGCCGTCGAGCTCGACGCAGATCGACGCGATGGCCGCCATCGCCTGACGATCGACCGCCATCCCGGGCCGAGCTTCGCGAGCCCTGGTGAGGAAGAGGCGGATGGCGTCGTGGCGATCTACGTCGTTGAGGGGGACGATGGCCGACGGATCGGGCAGGTCGAGCGCCGGCACCCGCCACACCACCTCGCCCGCAACGCCGAGGGGCTCGCGGCTGGTGACGAGGGCGGAGACGTCGGAGCACTTCGAGAGCAGGTCGGCGACGACCGCTGCAGTCGCGTCCACGACGTGTTCGGCGTTGTCGAGCACGAGCAAGGAACGCGTGCCACGCAGGCGGCGCTCGATCTCGACCAACGGATCCCGGCGGGGCGCGACACCGATTCCGGCGGCCACGTGCTCGGCCACGTCGGCGCCGGCGGCCAAGACGCCGAGGTCGACCCACCACGCAACCGCTCTGTCGTCGCGGCTGCGGTCGAGCGCCGACGCCACGCGCAGGGCGAGGCGGGACTTCCCGCTGCCGCCGGCACCCGTCAGCGTGACGATCCGATGCTCCCGCAGGAGCGCAGTGACGTCGGCCGTCTCGCGGGCCCGGCCGACGAACGAGCTGAGGGGCGTCGGAAGACCGTGACGGCGCGCTGTCGCGTCGATCCGTTCGGGTCGCCGCCGTCGCGTCCACACCGGGTGGCCGTGGTCGCGGAACGACCGCAGGTCGAGGTCGGCGCCGATGGCGCGGTCGAGTTCGACGAGCGCCGCCGACGGTTCGGTCCCGACGTCGTCGCGCAGCGTGCGCCGGTAGGCCTGGAACGTGCGCAGCGCCTCGGTGGTGCGTCCGGCCTGGCTCAGCGCCCGCATGAGCAGGCCGCGTGAACGGTCGCGGTAGGGGTGCTCATCGATCAGGGGCGTCAGCACGGCGATCGCTGCCGCCTCCTCGCCGGCGTCGAGGAGGAGCACGACCAGGTCCTCCATCGCCGTGGCGTGGAGGTCGCCGAGCCGGCGGACCTCGACCTCGGCCCACTGCTCGTGGGCGAACTCGTCATACGGCGGCCCCCGCCACAGCGAGCGGGCGTGCTCGAGGGCCCGCCGGGCGGACTCGGCGTCGGCGTCGGCGGCCTCGCCGACCAACCGCTCGTAGTCGACGACGTCGACGTCCGCCGAGAGTTCGTACCCGGCCGGTCCGGTGCGCAGCACCTCGGGACCGAGCACCCGACGCAGCCGACTGATCGAAGTGCGCAGCGCGCCCGCCGAGAGGGCCAGCGACTCCTCGAGCGCAGCGGACCGCACGACACCACCGGTGTGGCAGCACAGCATCGCGAGCAGCCGTCGCTGCGGCTCGCTCACGAGCGTCAGCTCGCGTCCGTCGGCGTCGAAGGCGCGTATCGCCCCGAGCACCCTGCATTCGCCCACTGGATCCCCCGCCGGCAACGCACTCGCTCGATAGCGACCCGCCGTCGACGGGACGGGACGCTACCAGTCGGTCGCGTTCCTCCAGCTGGTCGGCGACGGCTGTCCCGAGGTAGCCGGCGCCGGGCAGCCTTCGCACGAGCCGATCGTGCGCAGACGCCACAACCATCACAGGCCATGGCCGGCAAAGCCGGTCAGCGGCCGGCGACGCGCCCGACGAGGATCCGGCGGGTGCGGGCGCCGGTCTTGGCGAAGATCGACTTCAGGTGATCCTGCACGGTGTGCTGGGACATGAACAGCGCCTCGGCGACTGCCTTGGTGTCCGCACCGGCGACGAGCAGGTCCAGCAGTTCGGTCTCCCTCGGCGTCAGCGCGTTCGTGCGGGCGAAGAGGTCGAGCCGCTCGGCGGGCGAGCACGGCTCGATCGACACGGCGATGTCCTGCTCCTCGGTCGGGCGATCGGACTCGACTCTCGCTGCGCGGAAGGTCAGCCACACCCCGTCGCGCAGCCGCACGCGCGATGTCGGCGGGTGGTCATCGACGCCAGCCTCGATGGCGAGCAGCTGGGCGGCCACGTTGTAGGCGCCGGCGGGGATGGGTCGGCGGTCGGCGTCAGGCGGCAGGAGCGCCCGCAGGTAGCCGTCCGTGTGCGGGGTCTGGGCGATGACGTCGAGGGCCGGCGACAGCACCAGGACGATCGGCCCGGGTCGGTCGGGCACGCTCGCCGGTTGGCCGAACGTCAAGGCGAGGCATCGTCGCAACGCGGCAGTGATCGGGGACGTCACGGAGCTCAGCCGCTCGAGCTCGTGGTCGCCGAACGGTGGTTCGTCGAGCATCCGCCACAGGTCGACCCACCCCCAGAGGCCGTGGCGGTCACGGAACACGAGCGTGGCGATGTCACCCACGCCGACGTCGGCGAGCAGCTCGCGGTGGAGCAGGCTGAGGTCGGGGCGCCCGCTCGTCACCCGGGACAGCGACTCGGCGGTCGGCCCGAGCGACGTCCAACGGTTGACCATCGTGAGGTAGCGCAGGCGGATGAGGCGCGGCAGCGCGGTCATCGCGTCAACGGGAACGTCGGCAAGCGGGGCGATCGCCACCTCGGTCGCCGGGTCGGTCACCGCCCAGACGTACGAACCGAACGGGGCGAGTCGTCGCAGCTCGTCGACCAGTGCGATGCGCAACGGGCGCTCCTCGTCGATGTCGGCGCACAGCCGCTCGATCCGCCCGTTCGCCACGGCCGAACGCTAGGCGCGCGCGCGAAACCCAAGTACTTGGGATGGCTGTCATCGAAGCCGGCGCTCACAATCCGACGCATGAGCACCTTGCACATCAACGTTCAAGTCAACGACCTTGCCGCCTGGAAGGCCGGCTTCGCGGAACATGCCGAGAGCCGCCGTCTTCTCGGAGTGCGCGAGGCCGTCGTGCGTCATCCCGTCGGCGACGACAAGCGGCTGCTGATCGACCTCGACTTCGACACGACCGCAGAGGCGAACGAGTTCCTCAGCTTCCTGCAGCGGGAGGTCTGGAAGGACCAGCCGATCCTCGCCGCGCCGCCCGAGGCGTCGATCCTCGAGCCCGTGCCGCTCGGCTGAGCAAGATCTCTGTGGAAGATTCGGGGTCACGAATGACCCCGAATCCTCCAGAGCGCTCGAACACCGGCTCGCCGTCGAGAGCAGACGTCAGGAGCTGGCCCGGCTCCGGCGAGCTGCGCGTCAGGTTCTCGACATGTTCGGGCTCGAGGACCCGACACTGCGGCTCCTTCGCCACGAGCACAACACGACGTTTCGGGTGGATGCGAAGGGCGCGACGTTCGTGTTGCGGATCAACCGGTCCGGAGTGCATGGACCCGAGACCATCGCATCGGAGCTGGCTTGGCTGAGCGCACTGACCAGCGAGACCGAGCTGGGTGTGCCCGAACCGGTGGTGGCAGCTGACGGATCGCCGCTCGTGCTCATCCAGGTGTCGTCCGACGGGGCCAGTCCCCGCCCGGCGGTCCTGCTGCGCTGGCAGGACGGACGCATCGTCGATGCCCGACTCACACCTCGCCACCTTCGTCAGATCGCCACCCTGCAGGCTGGCCTTCAGCAGCACAGCGCTCGGTGGGCGCGGCCCGACGGCTTCGTCCGACCGGTCGTCGACACGTTGACGAGCCCGGCAAAGAAGGCCTCGATCGGCTCATCGGCGCCCGATGTCGGGCCGCGGCCCTCGCACGACGACGCCGAGGGCGCCATCGCGCTGGTAGGCGAGCTGCTCTCGACGGCGGACGCAGCGATCATCGCCGGGGCGCTCGACATCGTCTGGGCGAGCACCGTCAGTCTGCAGGCAACACCGGGGTCGCAGGGACTGATCCATGCCGACCTGCACTACGAGAACGTGCTGTTCCACCACGGCGTCGCCCGAGCCATCGACTTCGACGACTGCGGGTGGGGCTTCTACCTGTACGACCTCGCGGTGACACTGTGGGAGCTCGAGGAACGCGATCACTACCCCGAGCTCCGCGACGCGCTCGTTCGACGAGTTCAGCCGGCACCTACCCCTGCCCGTCGACCACGACCGCCACCTACAGGCGTTGATCATCCTCCGGAAGATGCAGATCCTGATGTGGTTCCTCGAATCGTGTCAGCACGTGGCGTTTCGGGACAACTGGCGCCGATGGGCGCAGGAAGAGGTCGCGGCCGTCATTGCTGCGATGCAGCGCTTCCGATAGATGGGGCGACTCCGACCGAGCCACGAGGCCGACCCGGCTCGATGTTCTTGTTGTGGTGGAACAGGTTGTCCGGGTCGTACTTCGACTTGATCTCGGTGAGCCGTCGGTAGGTGTCGTCGCCGTAGGCCTCCCGAACTCGGCTGCTGTCATCGTCGGCGTCGAGGAAATTCACGTACACGCCGGCGCGGTGTGGTTGGAGCGCGTGGAAGAACTCCCTGGCCCACTTGGTCTCGGACGGCCCCAGTGACTGGTCCTCGGCCGGGAGCCATGCGGCGTCGATCGTCATGTGGTGGGCGACGTCGCGGCCGGGATATGCGGTGGCATCTCGGGGGATTCGGGCAACTGCGCCACCCGTGTGGAAGATCACCGCATACGACCTCGGCGACCCGGCGCGGTAGCCGTGCTGCGCGACGACCGCGATGACGTCGTCGGACAGACCCTCGAGGGCCGTGGCCTTCCAGTAGTAGTGCCATCCGTGAGGGACGGTGTCGTCGAGACCGCTCTGGTGATCGACATAGCGCGTGGGTCCGACCAGATCCACGAGCGAGGTCCCGAACTGACGCAGCGTCCGAACGGCCCGTTCCCCGTCCTCGAGCCTCCCGGCGTAGCAGCACCCGACCGCGATCGCCGGTCGGAAGTGCAACTCGGACTTGATCACCGAGAGTGGCGGGATCGTGCCCAGCCGGATCACGGTGCCGAGCTCGTCGGGCGCGTCGGCGACGAACTCCCGGTAGAAGCGCATCACGTCGGTCGTGTCCTCCGCCGCCCAGAAGATCGGTCCGGCAACGACGATGGGACCGACAGGATGCAACGCGAACCGGAACGAGGTGACGACGCCGAAGTTGCCGCCGCCGCCACGCAGCGCCCAGAAGAGGTCGGGGTGATCGCGGTCGATGCCCTGACGATGTCTCCAGCTGCGGTGACCAGCTCGGCTTCGATGAGGTTGTCGACCGTCAGCCCGTGCTTGCGCATGAGCCAGCCCAAGCCACCGCCGAGGCTGAGTCCGCTGACGCCGGTGTGGCCGATGATTCCTCCCGTGGTGGCCAGGCCATGGGCCTGAGTTTCGTGGTCCACGTCGCCCCACAGGGCGCCACCCTGCGCATCCACCGTCCGCGCCGCGGGATCGACCGAGACGGACCGCATCGCCGACAGGTCGATCACGATCCCGTCGTCGCAGAGTGCCGTGCCGGCCACGTTGTGGCCTCCGCCGCGGACCGCGATCTCGAGGTCTCGCTCCCTGGCGAAGCGCACTGCCGCAGCTACATCGGCGGCCCCCGTGCATCGAGCGATCAGCTGGGGTCTCCGGTCGACCCTGCCGTTCCAAACGGCTCGGGCATCGTCGTAGCCGGCAAGCTCGGGGTGATCACCAGGCCCCGGAAGCCGGGGATCTCTGTGCGCATCAAGGTGTCGCTCATGGGGCCATCGCGCCCATCGATGGGCGGCAGCGAGAAGTCAGCGATCTGGACTTCGCAGTCAGGAATCTGGACTTCACGGCGGGCCTCAAGCTTGCGACACTGCAATCGTGAGGACTTACGGTCAGTACTGTCCGATCGCGCGGCGCAGAGATCTTCGCCGAACGCTGGACCCCACTGATCATCCGCAACCTGCAATTGGGCTGCGAGACCTTCGGTGAGATCCTCGAGGGCGCGCCCGGGCTCTCGCGGCACCCTGTTGACGCAGCGCCTGAAGCAGCTCGAACGCCTCGGCATCGTCGAATCAACGCCGAAGGCTCAGGCGCGCGGCCACCGCTACCAGCTCAGCGACTCGGGCCACGACCTGTTCAAGGTCTGCGCGTCACTCGGCGAATGGGGTGCCCGGTGGCTCGAGATCGCCCCCGAGAACCTCGACCCGTTCGTCGCGCTGTGGTCGATGTGCAACGCGCTGCGCCGAGATCGGCTTCCCGATCGGCGCGTCGTGATCAGGTTCGACTTCACGGGCTGGACGCGTCACGAGCGGTACTGGCTGCTGGTCGAACGCGGCGAGACCGAGATCTGCAAGACGTACCCCGGGCTCGACGAGGACTTGTACATCACCGCCGAGGCCGAAGCGTTCGTCAAGTGGCACGCCGGCCAGCTCACCTGGACGGATGCCGTCCGCGACGCGCGCATCCGGCTCGACGGTCCGTCGTGGCTCGTTCGGGAGTTCCCGACGTGGAATGCCCGCAGCATGTTCGCTCACATCAAGCCCGTCACGGCCGTCGTCAGCGCGAATTGACCTCTTCGGCCGAGGTCACCGCGTCGCCCGGCGGGTGGTCACGGAACCAGTCGACGATCCCCGACATGTGCGGTTCGAAGTTGCCGGGATACGAGACGTTCAAGACGCCGGCGCGGGTGCTGCAACGGTTCTCGAAGTCGTGGATCGTCCCGCCTGGCACGAGGACGAACGAGCCCTTCGTTGCGTCGACCCACCGGTCGCCGACGAGCACGCTCATCGTGCCTTCGAGCACGTAGAACGTGTCGTCCTCCGGATGGCTGTGGGGGCCTGGGCCAGTCGTGTTGGGCTCGAGCCACCACTCCGAGATCGAGTAGCCGCCGTCGGTCTCGGAGCCGTCGGCCTTGAACACCGCCTGGATGCGTCCCATGTCGTATTGGCGGCCTTCGTCAGGGCCGAGTACGACCGCCGTTCGGTCGGAGTCGCCTGCCATTCGTGTCTCCTTCGTGTTCCGGGTCCACAGTACGGGCGGCAGCGGACGGTCGTCTTGAACGAATGGAGGTTGCGGACACGCCACCGCCCGGCAGATCGGCCGTCCGTCAGGGAGCCACGGGAGTCACCGCTGAGCTGCTGGATGGACGGTTCCGTTCGACCTCGCGAGCCAGGCATCGAGGTTCGTCGAGGCCAGCTGGGCGCCGTCGCCGGCGACGAGGCTGCGCTCGCTGACGACGGCTCCGAAGTACTTGGCGTCCGGGTCGGAGATCACCCGGCGCGGATCACCCCGGGCACTGAGGCCTCGTTGGACGACGTCCTCGAAGCTGAGCTGTTCGGGTCCGGCGATCTCGATGATGCCGTTGTACGCCGGCCCGACGGCGATGCGTCCCAGCGCGGCCGCGACGTCGTCCGCGGCGATGGGTTGGATGAGCGCCGCCGGCAGGCGGACGGTGTCGCCATCGGTGGCGTCGTCGGCGATGCGGCCGATGAACTCGAAGAACTGCGTCGAGCGGACGATTGTGTACGGGATCGAGGAGCCTTCGATCAGCTTCTCCTGCGCCATCTTCGCTTGCAGGTAGCCGCTGTCCGGCAGGCGGTCACTTCCGACGACTGACAAGGCGACGTGGTGCGCGACGCCTGCGTCGGCTCCCGCTTCGAGCAGGTTGCGGGTGGAGGTCTCGAAGAACTCGAGCACCGCCGCGGCGTCGAACGACGGCGAGTTCGACACGTCGACCACCACGTCGGCGCCCTGCAGCACCTCCGCCACACCCTCGCCAGTGAGCGTGTTGACGCCCGAGTTCGGGGAGGCGGGGGTCGCCTCGTGGCCGCGGTCTTGGAGCTGGGTGACGAGCAGCGAGCCGATGAGCCCCGTGCCGCCGATCACGACGATCTTCATGATGAACCTTTCGTTGGGGAGGATGAATCGGCGCGCAACACCTGCGACGCTTCGGCGGCGTTGCCGTACTCGGCGACGATGATCTCGCCGTCGTACGTGGTGTGCCCGTAGATCGCCCAGATCGAGTCGGCGATCTGGACCTGACCGTCGAGCTCGACACCGAGTGCGTTGATGTCCAGGAGCGTCGCGTCGGAGGTGAACATGCGTCCTCTTTCTGCTGGTTGATGTGGGTCGTTCGGCGGGTCGATCACGTCGTGCTGAGCGCCTTGCCGAGGACGTGGACCGCCTGTTCGACGGCTGCCGTCGCGGCGGCGGTGGTGCGGAGGGGGTTGAGCATGAGGAAGTCGTGGCAGATGCCGTTGAACCGGACGCTCGTGGTGCGGACCTCGGCCTCCGTGAGCCGCCTGGCGTAGGCCTCGCCTTCATCGCGCAGGACGTCGTTCTCGGCCACGAGCACGAACGCCTCCGGCACTCCTGCGAGGTCGTCGAGGGTCGCCCGCAACGGCGACACGGTGACGTCGTAGCGCTGCCCATGGTCGGGCAGGTAGGCGTCCCAGTACCAGGCCATCGCCCTCGCCGTGAGGAACGGTCCATCGGCGAACTCGCGATAGCTGTCGGTGTCCTGTGCGGCGTCGGTGACCGGGTAGTACAGCGACTGGTGCACGAAGTCCACGTCGCCGCGCCGTGTGGCCAGGATCGTCAGCGCGGCGGCCATGTTGCCGCCCACGGAATCGCCGGCCACCGCCAGGCGTGACGCGTCGAGGCCCTCTGCCGATCCTTCGCGCGTGACCCATCGGGCGGTCGCGTATGCCTGCTCGATGGCGACCGGGTAGCGCGCCTCGGGAGAGCGGTCGTACTCGACGAACACCACGGCGACGTTCGCTCCGACGGCCAGCTCACGGATGAGCCGATCGTGCGTGCCGGCGTTGCCGAGCACCCAGCCACCGCCGTGCACGTAGAGGACCGCCGGCAGCGGCTCCGTTGCGCCGACCGGCTTGACGATGCGGACCTCGACGTCGCCGACCTCGGCGGGAACGGTGATCCAGGTCTCGTCGACGGCGAGCTTGTCGACCGGCGCCGACTGGAGGTCGTCGAGCACCTTCCGAGCACCGGCGGGGCCGAGTTCGAAGAGGTACGGCGGCTTCGAGGTGGCGTCTGCCAGCTCCCGGGCCGCCCGCTCGAGGCCGTGCTCGTTCATCGGTGGGCCGTCTGGAGCCGGCGCGAAGTCACACGACGAGCGTGCGCGATCGGTTGCCCCGATCGCTTCCGCGGGACTCCCCAGCCCAGTCCCTAGTCGGGTCGTCCGAGGGCGTCTCCCTGGCGGAGCGCGCCTCGCTATGGGATCGCGTGTTCGAGCACCTCGAGAGCTGCGCGGAGCTGCCGGCGCGAACTGATGTCGAGCTTGGTGAACACCTTGTGCAGGTGGTACTCCGCCGTACGGGGGCTGATGAACAGCTGGGCACCGATCTCGGGGTTCGTGCGGCCATCGGCGGCGAGCTGGGCGACCTGCGCCTCCTGCGGGGTGAGGACGTCTCGTGTCTCGACCGTGCGCTTGCGCACCGTCTCGCCCGTCGCCAGCAGCTCCCGCCGTGCCCGCTCGGCGAACGCCTCGGCACCGAAGCGTTCGAACATGTCGTGTGCCGCGCGCAGGTGTTGGCGCGCCTCCGAGCGCCGCTGTTCGCGACGCAACCACTCTCCGTAGCCGAGATGGGCTCGAGCGAGGTGGACGGCGACGCGCGTGCGCTCGAGCCGTGTGACGGCATCCCGGTAGAGGCCATCAGCGGCCTCGCCGTCGCTGACGAGCGCTCTGCAGTACGCCTCGATGCCGAGCGCCCAGTCCGTGCCACTGGCCTGCGTCCGCTCGGCAAGGCGAGTGAGGGTGTCCGCCGCGAGGTCAGGTCGATCGCTGCGCGCGGCCGCCTCGACCAACTCGATCAGTGCCCACGCGACGAGACCCAGGTCGTCCTGCTCACACGCCGCCTGGGCGGCGGTCACTGCGGTCTCGTACTCGCCGAGACCGTTGTGCAGCAGCGCGGTCGCGTACTCGTTCCAGGTCAACCCCCGGCCCTCACCGCGACTGGTCGCGTCCGCGGGCTCCGGCGTCGATGAGGGCGAGCGCCGTGGTCTTCTCGCCACGCCAAGCCGTCAGGACGATCTTGGCGTACATGAGCGGCGCGCCACCCGTCGATCTCGTGAGGGCGTCCGCTTCGTCGATCAGCACCGACGCCACGTCGAGCTCGCCCTCGTGCACGAAGCGTGCCGGCGCGATACGTGAGGGCGAGCGGCAGGAAGGCGACGGCGCCGCGCTCCCGGGCGGCGTCGACATGGCGAATGGCCAGTTGCTCCCACATCTCGTCGTCCCACAGCTCCGATGCGATGCGGCAAGCCAGCCAGAGCCACCGGACCTCGTCGTCCTGCTGAACGACCTGGATGGCACGGCGGAGTGGATCGACCGCCGGCGACGTACCCCGCGGTGAACCGGCACGCCAGGCCGTCGAGGAGCAGCGTCGACGGCCCGCGGCGGCTGCGGCCCCGGCGGCGCATGCATCAGCCGCCTCGGCCATCTCCGCCACGGTCGGTCCGTTCGCGAGGCGACCGGCGAAGATCGCGGCTCCGAGCGCATCGAGGTGTGTCTCCCGCGCCAGCGCCGCATCCAGCGGCTCGAGTCTTCGCGCCGCCTCGAACAGCAAGGGTGGCGCATCGCTCCCGCGCCGGCGGGCGAACGCGATCTGGGCCCGCAAGCGCACGAGCCTCGCCCGGTCGAGCTCGTCGAGCGGGCACAGCTCAGCCGTTGCGACCAGCGCCGATGCATCGTCCGGCGACGCGGCGTCCAGTTTCGCCTGGGCGGCAGCCAGGGCACGCGGCCCCCGCAGTGCGGGATCGGCAGTCAGCTCGGTCGCCCGTTCCAGGAACGCCGCGGCCGCCGCCACTCCGCCGCGCGCCTGGGCGCGGGTGGCGGATCGCTCCAGCTCGATCGCCACGTCCTCATCCGGTCCCAGCGCGGCGTGCGCACGGTGCCACGCCCGCCGGTCCGGGTCAGCTTCCGGATCGGTCACATCGGCGAGTGCCCGGTGCACCTCCCGCCGGTCGAGGCGCGGTCGCCGCGCGGTACGACGCCGCCCGCACCAGCGGATGACGGAACCGAACCTGGGCTCCGAGCTCGATCAACCCGGCGCTCTCGGCGGGCTCGGCGGCGTCTGCTCCGACGCCGAGCCGCGCTCGGCCGCGCGCTCGAGCAGGGTCACGTCCCCGACCGGCTCGGCCGCCGCGATCAGGAGCACCGTGCGTGTCTCCTGCGGCAGCGATTCGAGACGACGCATGAAGGTCTGCTCGATGCGGCTCGCGAGGGGCCGCGCGTCCGGACGGCCGAACCCGCCGGCCAACGCCGCCGCCGTCAGACCCGCGTGGGAGCTCGAGCAGCGCCAACGGGTTCCCACGCGTCTCCGCGATGATCCGGTCACGCACGCGATCGTCCAGCCGGCCCGGCACGACGGAATCGAGCAAGCGCGCGGGCATCAGCATCGTGAAGTCCTTCCACGGTCATCTCGGGAAGCCCCACCAACGCGTGCCCGTCGACCCGGCTCTCGCACGCCGAACACCAACACGACGGACTCCGCGAGCAGTCGTCGAGCGACGAAGGCGAGCGCCTGCGTCGAGGCCTGATCGAGCCACTGGGCGTCATCGACGACGCACACCAGCGGCTGCTCCTGGGCTGCCTCTGACAGCAGCCCGAGCAGCGCCAAGGCGACGAGGAAGCGATCGGGCGTGGCGCCGCCATCCAGGCCGAACGCCGTGGCGAGCGCCTCGCGCTGCGGGCCGGGCAGTCGCGACATCCCATCCAGCATCGGCATGCAGAGCTGATGGAGCCCGGCGAACACAAGCTCCATCTCGGACTCGACGCCCGACGCCCGAGCGATCCGACACTCCGAAGCTTGTTCGGACACGTAATCCAGCAGCGCCGACTTGCCGACCCCGGCCTCGCCGCGCAGCACCAGCACCTTGCTCTGGCCCGCCCGGACGTCCGTGATCAGCCGATCCAGTGACTCGCACTCACGGCGCCGGCCGCGCAGGCGAGGTCCAGCATCACCATCGGGCATGACCATTGCCCTGCCTCAGACGACCCTCCGGGGAGTTACCTGGCGCGTCCCGGCGGGAACGCTTCGGGCCAGGTGCCCGCCGGAACGTAGTCCACATCGAGGCCGCTCGCCGAGCCGTGCGTGGGCTCCCAATAGCCTGACGCCGCGACCACGAGGAGGTGCCTGTTGCCGCCTACACGCTCAGCCGGCTGGGTCGATCCCGACGAATGCCGCCTCGACGACTTCCGGGCGCTCGTCGAGCAAGCGACCGAGCTGGCCGACTACCCGCTCGCCGACGCGGTCGAGCAGAACGTCCTGGTCTACGGCGAGCACTTGCGTGCGGCGAGCCGCGCTCCCGACGCTCGCCGCGCCTTGCAGGCCGAGCTCGCCAGAGCACTCCTCGAAGGCCCCGGCGTGCTGATGTTCAAGCAGGCGTTCGACACGTCGGTGGTGGATCGGGCGACGGAGCAGTTCGAGGCGATGATCACCGAGCAGAAGCAAGCGGGCGTGACTGCGGGTGACCACTTCGCCAAGCCGGGCGCCAATGATCGGGTCTGGGGAGCCCTGGACAAGCTGGCGCTGCAGGCGCCCGAGGTGTTCGTCGACTACTACGCCAACGACACGTTGGCGCTGATCTGCGAGGCCTGGCTCGGACCCGGCTACCAGATCACGTCGCAGGTGAACGTCGTCAACCCCGGCGGGCAGGCCCAGGTGGCGCACGCCGACTACCACCTCGGCTTCATGTCCGTCGACCAGGCGCGCGGCTACCCCGCGCACGTCCATGGATTGTCGCCGGCGCTCACGCTGCAAGGTGCGGTGGCGCACTGCGACATGCCGGTGGAGACCGGACCGACGATGTATCTGCCGCGCTCGCAGCGGTACGCCGGCGGTTACGTCGCCTGCCACCTTCCAGAGTTCATCGAGTACTTCGACGGGCACTACGTGCAGCTGCCGCTCGAGAAGGGCGATGCCGTGTTCTTCAGCCCGGCGCTGTTCCATGGAGCCGGGACCAACCGGTCCTCCGATGTGCGGCGGATGGCCAACCTGCTGCAGATCTCGTCCGCCTTCGGCCGGGCGATGGAGAGTGTCGATCGCGTCGCGATGAGCAAGGCGCTGTTCCCCGCGCTCGCGGAGCGGATGGCGTCAGGCGTGAACGAGCGACGGCTGCGCCATGCCGTCGCGGCGTCGGCCGAGGGGTACGCCTTTCCGACGAACCTCGATCGTGATCAGCCCGTCGGCGGACTTGCTCCGGAATCGCAGGCCGGTCTGGTCTGGCGGGCGCTCGGTGAGGGCTGGGACGCCGAGATGTTGGGCAAGGAGCTGGATGCCCAACACCAACGCCATTCAACGGCGTGAGGTCTGCCTTCACGGCGTGAGGTTCGCCTTCACGCACGTGGTGGTGTGGCGCCGAACGGCGGCGCCACCAACCACCACAAGGAGACCGTCATGCTTCGCTTCCGCACCCTCGCCGCCGTCGCTGCCGTCGCCGTCAGCCTCAGCGGTGCCGCCCTCGTCGCCGGCCCGGGCAGCCTTGCCAGCGCCGCCGGTGATCCCGTCGTCGGCAAGCAGGTCCTCGATCTGCTGTGCAGCGCCAAGGGCGGCACACCGTTCTTCACGCCGATGACGATCAGCCGCTGCCAGGAGGCGCGGGCTCGTGACGGCGTCGAGCTCGAGCAGCTGATCTGCGAGGGTCTCCTCGGAGGCACGTTCGAGATCGTGTCGAGCTCGGGCCGGCCCAGCCGGGTCAACTGGTTCTGTTTCCACGGCCCGGTCGCTCCCTGACCGCGGGTTCGTACCGCGTGACGTCGACCACTCGAGCGAGGTCGACACGGATCGCATCGAGCGAGTTCGCGACGGCGCCGCCGGCTCGGGCTTGGATCAGGACATTGCCGAGGGCCGTCGCTTCGACTGGTCCGGCGGCGACGGGACGTCGGGTGCAGTCGGCGGTCAGCTGGCAGAGCAACGCGTTCTGTGACCCGCCGCCAACGATGTGGACGACGTCGACACGCGTGTCCGCCAGCGCGGCCGCTCGATCGATCGTCGTTGCGTACGACCGCGCCAACGAGTCGACGATGCACCGGACGACGGCAGCTGGTGCGGTCGGCGGCTTGCCGCCGACCGCCTCGGCAGCCGTTGCGATGCGCGCCGGCATCTGCCCCGGCGGGATGAACATCGGGTCGTCGACGTCGATCACCGGACCACCCGCCGGCATCTCGGCGGCCGCTGCGAGCAGGGCCGCAAGGTCCTGCGGTTGGCCCGCTTCGGACCACGCCCGCATCGATTCCTGCAGCAGCCACAGACCGCACGTGTTGCGGAGGAACCGGGTGCGCCCGTCGACGCCGCCCTCGTTCGTGAAGTTGGCGGTCCGGCTGTCGGCGGTGATGATCGGCCGGTCGAGCTCCAGCCCGACGAGCGACCACGTGCCACTCGAGACGTAGGCGAAGTGGCGGTCGACGGCAGGAACCGCCACGACCGCCGACGCCGTGTCGTGCGAGCCCACCGTTGTGACGACTGTGGACGGCGGCAATCGCAGCTGCGCGCGCAGCTCCTCCCGCACGGCGCCCCGCACCTCACCCGGTTGCTCGAGTGGGGCCAGCAGCCCGGCCGGGATTCCGAGACGCGCCAGCAACTCGCTCGACCACTGCCCGCTCCGGGCGTCGACGAGCCCGGTCGTCGACGCGTTCGTGGCCTCGGTGCGCAGCTCGCCCGTGAGCCAGAACGCCAACAGGTCGGGGAGCAGCACGACGTGGGCGGCACGGGCGAGACGGCCGCTGCGCTGGTCGGCGACGAGTTGGTAGAGCGTGTTGAACGGCAGGAATTGTTGCCCGTTGATCGCGTAGAGGTCGGCGGTGTCGACGGTCCGGTGGACGTGGTCGATGACCTTGCTCGTGCGGTCGTCGCGATAGGCGATCGGCTGGTCGACGAGCTGTCCGTCGCCGTCGAGCAGCGCGTAGTCGACGCCCCAGGTGTCGACGCCGATCGACTCCACGTCGGGGAACTCGCCGGCCAACTTGCCGAGCCCATCGATGACGCCCTCGAACAACGTGTGTATGGGCCAACGGAGATGACCGTCGGACTCGACGAGTCCGTTGGGGAAGCGGTGGACCGGCTGCAGGGACACGGTGCCGCGCTCCACGAGGCCGGCCATCACCCGACCGCCGGATGCTCCAATGTCGACCGCGGCGACGACCCGGCGCGGCATGTCGAGTCAGCGCAGGAATGCCGCAGCCACACCGGCGTCGACCGGGAGCAGCAGACCCGTCGTGTGACTGAACTCGTCGGACGTGATCGCAGTCACGGCACTGGCGACGTGCTCGGGCAGGACCTCGCGCTTGAGCAGCGTGCGCTGGGCGTAGAACTGGCCGAGTTGGTCCTCCGGCACGCTGTAGACGGCCGCCCGCTGGGCCCCCCATCCGCCGGCGAAGATGCCGCTGCCTTGCACGACCCCGTCGGGATTGATGCCGTTGACCCTGATGCCGTGCTCACCGAGCTCGGCGGCGAGCAGCCGGACCTGGTGGGCCTGATCGGCTTTGACGGCGCTGTAGGCGATGTTGTTCGGTCCGGCGAACACGGCGTTCTTCGAGCAGATGTAGACGATGTCGCCGCCGACGCGCTGGTCGATCATCGCCCGCGCCGCGGCTTGGGCGACGAGGAAGCTGCCCTTGGCCATCACGTCGTGCTGGAGGTCCCAGTCGGCTTCGGTTGTGTCGAGCAGTGACTTGGAGATCGACATGCCGGCGTTGTTCACGACGAGGTCGAGCCCGCCGAATGCTCGAAGTGCGGCGTCGACGGCGACAACGACCTGCTCAGCGTCGCTGATGTCAGCCCTGATGCCGACGGCGACGTCGTGGTTGCCGATCTCCGCTGCTGCCGCCTCGGCCTTGGTGAGGTCGAGGTCGGCGATGACGACGCAGGCACCCTCGGCAGCAAGTCGGGTGGCGATCGCCTTTCCGATGCCGCTCGCCGCGCCCGTCACCAGCGCGATGCGCCCGGCGTGCGAGCGGGGCTGCGGAAGCCGCCGCAGCTTGGCCTCTTCGAGGGCCCAGTACTCGATGCGGAACTTCTCGCGCTCCGAGATCGGTGCGTACGTTGACACGGACTCCGCGCCGCGCATCACGTTGATCGCGTTGACGTAGAACTCGCTGGCGACGCGAGCCGTCTGCTTGTCCCTGCCGTAGGAGAACATGCCGACACCCGGCACGAGGATGATCGCCGGGTCGGCGCCGCGCATCGGCGGCGAGTCCGCCGTGGCGTACCGCTCGTAGTAGGCGCGGTACTCGGCCCGATAGGTCTCGTGCAGCTCGGCCAGGCGAGCCAGAGACTCCTCGAGGGAGGCCGACGCGGGAACGTCGAGCACGAGCGGCCTAACCTTGGTGCGCAGGAAGTGGTCGGGGCATGAGGTGCCGAGCGCGGCCAGGTCGTACAGCTTCTCGCCGGCCAGGAACTCGAGCACGACGTCCGTGTCGTTGAAGTGACCGACCATCCGTTGGTCGTGCGAAGCGACGGCGCGCACGTGGGGCGCCAGGGCCGCCGCCTTGGCCCGGCGCTCGATCGGCTCCAAGGCCCGACGCGCGTCTGCGGGTGGGCCGAACGGCTGTCGCTTGCCGCGAGCGTCGAGATAGGCCTGCGCCGTCTCGATCATCCACCGGCTGTTGGCCTCTGCCTCGTCACTGGACGCCCCCCACGCCGTGATGCCGTGGCCACCGAGGATGACGCCGACCGCGTGCGGGTTGGAATTGGCGATCGCCGCGATGTCGAGACCGAGTTGGAAGCCCGGGCGCCGCCATGGCACCCACACGACGCGGTCGCCGTAGATCTCTTTCGTCAGCTGCTCGCCATCGCTGGCCGTCGCGATGGCGATGCCGCTGTCCGGATGGAGGTGGTCGACGTGCGCCGCGTCGACGAGACCGTGCATGGCCGTGTCGATCGATGGTGCGGCGCCGCCCCTGCCGTGCAGGCAGAAGTCGAAGGCGGCGACCATCTCGTCCTCACGCTCCTCGCCGGGATAGACGTCGACGAGGGCGCGCATCCGGTCGAGGCGGAGGACGGCGAGACCTTCCGCCGTCAGCGTCCCGAGATCGCCCCCAGAACCCTTGACCCACAACAGCTCGACCTGCTGGCCGGTGACCGGGTCCCGCTCGGAGCCCTTCGCCGAGGTGTTGCCGCCGGCGTAGTTGGTGTTGCGTGGGTCGGATCCCAGGCGGTTCGACCGAGCGAGCAGCTCCTGCACGGCCTCGTTCATGTCACCACTCTCATCGCTCGCTCTGCCCGCAACTGGGCGCGGAGGTTCCCGAATTCGAGAACCTCCGCGCCCAGAATGCACCGCTCACCGCTCATGGCAGGTGGAACACCTCGTCGAGCGCCTGCATCTGGCGGTCGGCCGCTGTCCCGTCCTCGACGAAGTACGGCGCCATCAGCGTCTGCCATCGCTCGTTGACCGGCTCCGACTGCATCGCTCGCACGGCATCATCGAGTGTGCCATCGGTCTCGAAGTAGCCGAACAACGTGCCGTCTCCGTCGAGGAACAGCGAGTAGTTGTGCCACCCGCAGCGGTGCAGCGCTTCACGCATCTCCGGCCACACGTCTCGATGGTGCGCCCGGTACTGGTCGAGCACGCCAGGGCGTACCTGGAGACGGAAGCCGATGCGGCTCATCGCGGCTGGCTCATTCTCCGACGTTGCTCTCGTTGTAGACCGTGAACGGTCCCATGACGATGCGCAGGCCGTTGTCGCGAGTCGGGTCGACCTCGATCGTGTACTCGCCCATCCGGCCGGCCTCGAACGTGGCACCCTCCTCCGCCGTCAACTCGCCGGTGGCGATGGCGTGTGCGGCGTAGAAGGTCGTGTAACCGAGATCGACGAAGCTCCACAGCGCGAACTGCGGGGCGCACCCGTTCTCGGTGTACGTGCGCATCTCATCCGGCAGCCCGAGTCCGGACACCTTGACGGTCTCGCACAACCCCTCGTCCTGCATCGCCTTGGCGGCCGCCGCGATGCCGACCGTGGTCGGCGCCATGATCAGCTTGAGGTCCGGATGGGCGTCGATCAGCGCCAGCGCCTGGTTGTAGGACTCGTCGGCGTCGTCGTTGCCGTAGACCGTGTCGACGAGCTCGAGCGAGGCGTAGTCAGGCTCGGCGAGCACCTCCTCGAACGAGGCGATCCAGGCGTTCTGGTTCGCGGCGTCCGGGGATGCGGAGAGGATGGCGATCTCGCCGCCCTCGGGGCCGACGATCTCCGTCGCCATGTCAGCCATCACCTGTCCGGTTTCGTCGAAGTCGACCTGGGCGACGAACAGGCTCTCGCCCTGCCCGGACGGAATCGGTGAGTCCCAGGCGACGACGGCGATCCCAGCATCGGCCGCCTCCTGCACGGCGGGTTCGACCTGGTCGCCGGCGTTGTTGGAGATCATGATCGCGTCGACGCCCTGGGTGACGGCGTTCGTTACGAACTCGATCTGTCCGGTGCTGTCGGTGCACGAAGCGGGGCCGACGAACTCGGCCTCGCTCACGCCGAGCTCGGTCGCCGCCTCGATCGCGCCCTCGTTGGCCTGGTCGAACACGGCGATGCCCGTGCACTTCGGGAGCAGGATGCTCGAGAAGTCGCCACCGCCGCCACCACCGGCTGCGGTGTCGTCGGCGGCAGTGGCGTCGGGCGCCTCGGTCGCCGCGGGGGTCGTCTCCTCCGCGGCGGTCGTCGGTTCTGCGCCCGCCTCAGACGTCGCGCCCGCCTCCGTGGCTGGCGCCTCATCGGTCGCGTCCGGCTCAGCGGTGTCGTCGTCGTCGCCGCCGCATGCGGCGGCCGCTAGCACGAGCACGCTGGCCAGCGCCAGCGAGACCTTGGACAGTTTCATCTTGTGGTTCCCCCTTTGGGTTGTGGTTGTTCGATGCGATCGCACTGACGCCTCATGTCCCCGCCGGTTCGGTCGATGCCGCCACCGCCGACCCCGGCGGTCTGCTCCGCGCGGCAATGGCCCGGCCATGCAGACGGTCGATGCCGTTGCGAGCCAGCACGGAGCAGATCAAGATCGCTCCGATCACGCCGGTCTGCGTGTTCCCCCCGACGTTGGCCAACCCGAAGCCGTTACGCAGGTTGAGCACGATGAGCACGGCAAGGGCGACGCCGCTCATCCGCCCCGAGCCGCCGAAGATGCTCACGCCGCCGAGCAGGACGATCGTGATGATCTCCAGCTCGAAACCCGTCGCCAGGTCACCGCGCACGGTGCCGAGGCGGGCCGCGAACAGCACGCCGGCCAGCCCGGCGGCCAGCGATGACGCGAGGAACAACCCGAAGCGGATCCTGACGACGTTGACCGCTGAGTAGCGGGCGACATCCGCGTTGTCGCCGATCACGTAGAGCACCCGCCCTGTTGCCGTGCGATCGAGCACCACCCAGCCGACGGCGAAGAGGACGATGAAGATCACGACCGCCAGCGGCAGCGGGCCGATGAGGTCCTGCTGGCCGAGGCGGTCGAACCAGCTCGGGAAGTCGCCGATCGACCGGTCCTCGACGAGCACCCTGGCGGCTCCTCGCCAACCGATCAGTCCGGCGAGCGTGACAACGAGCGACGGCAGACCGATGCGAGCGATGAGGAAGCCGTGGATCAACCCGACGACACCGGAGGCGGCGAGGGCGATCACGATGGCGGCGGCCAACGGCACGTCGTGCTCGTGCAGCGCTGCGAGCACCGCCGCCGACCAGGCCATGACCGAGGCCACCGAGAGATCGATCTCGCCGGCGATGATGACGAACGTCATCGTGACGACGACGATCACCTTCTCGATGTGCAGCTCGAAGAGGTTGACGAAGTTGTCGACGCTGAGGTAGCCGCTCGACTGGGTCACGTTGAAGATGACCGTCCCCACGAGCACGGCGCCGAGCAGCAGGTTCCAGGTGTTCCTCCACGCCCACTCAGCCACGGCCCGCTCCTTGTGGAATCGCGCTCGATGACGTGCTGGGCTCACGACCTGCTTCGCTGACGATCTCCTCTCGGGCCCTCGCACGGAGGCGTCGGCCAAGGGCGACGTCGAGCAGGACGGCGAGCACGATGAGCGCGCCGAGGATGGCGTCACGCCAGAACTCGCTGATCTGCTCGACCCGCACGAGGCTCTGGTCCAGCACCGCGATCAGGACCGCGCCGAGGAACGCGCCGACAACGGTCCCGGAGCCGCCGAGCGTGCTGACGCCGCCGACGACGGCGGCGGCGATCGCCGCCAGCTCCAGCCCTGACCCGGCGGTGACGTTGATCGTGCCGAAGCGGGCGACGTACAGGAACCCGGCGAACCCGGCCAGCCCGCCGGCGACCGTGAAGGCCAGCAGCTGAACGCGATTCGAGCGGAGACCGGCTTGGCGCGCCGCTTCCGGGTTCGATCCGACGGCGTAGAGATGACGGCCGCCGCGGGTGTACAGCAGCACCAGCTGGAGGAAGATCACGATGACGAGCGCCATCACGAACATCGTTCGCACCTGGTAGTCACCGATCGTGAACAGCGTGCTGCTGGGCATGTCGACGAGCCACTGCGGAAGGTCGCCGGTGGCGATGGTCTTCCCGCCGGCGTGGTTGACGAGCAGGCTGCGGTAGATCGCCAACGTGCCGAGCGTGACGATGATCGACGGGACCTTGGCGATGGCCACGAGCACGCCGTTGAAGAGTCCGAGGAGCAGACCGATCGCGACCGCCATCGTGACGGCGAGGGGAGCCGGCAGACCCTGATGGTTTGCCAGGTACTCCGACGTCAAGTACGCCGAGACCCCGACGATGGCACCGATCGAGAGATCGATGTTCCGGGTGATGATGACGACCGACTCGGCAGCGGCGAGGACTGCGGTGATCGAGATGGCGATCAGCAGGCGGCTGATGAAGCGGGGGCTGAAGTAGTCGTCGACGACGAGGGAGAACACGACGAAGGCGAGCACGAGCACAGCGACGAGCGACAGCTCCTTGACGCGCTCCGGGCGCAGCCATTGACGGCGCACCCGCGTGCGGACCGGGACGGCGATGGCGACGTCGCTGACCGTCACTGACCCATCACTCTCATGCCACACCAACCGCGGCCGTCATGATCCGCTCCTGCTCCAGCTCGCGGCCGGCGAACACGCCCATCTGGTGGCCTTCTCGCATCACGAGCACCCGGTCGCTCATCGCCAGCACCTCGGGGAGGTCGGACGAGATCAGGATGATGGCGACGCCGGTGCGGGCGAGCTCACCGATGAGCTCATGGACATCGGCCTTGGCACCGACGTCGATGCCTCGCGTCGGCTCGTCGAGGATCAGGACCGATGGCTTGACGTCCAGCCACTTGGCGAGCATCACCTTCTGCTGGTTGCCGCCGGACAAGTTGGCGACCGGCGTGGCGAGCGATGGGGCCCTGATGGCGAGGCGGTCGCGGTAGATCGCCGCGGTCTTTCGTTCGGCGCCCCGGTCGACCAGGCGCCATCGGTTGACGAAGCGACGTAGGCCGGCCAGCGTGATGTTGCTCGTCACGGACTGCGGAAGCGAGAGGCCGAGGCGGCGACGATCCTCGGAGACGTAGGCGATGCCATGGCGCATCGCCTCCTGGGCGCTGTTGATCGAGACGATGGTGCCGCCGCGCTCGATGGTCCCCTCATCTGCCGGAGCTACCCCGAACAGGGCTTCGGCGACTTCCGTGCGCCCCGAGCCGACGAGTCCGGCGAAGCCGAGCACCTCGCCCTCGTGGACCTCGAACGACACCCCGTGGAAGGCCCCGCGCCGCCCAAGGTCGGCCACCTGCAGCGCGATCGCCCCCGGGTCGTGTGGCACGCGATGGAAGAAGTCGCTCAGCTCGCGGCCGACCATGTCGCGGATCAGCGCCGCTTCGGTGACCTCGCCGGCCGGCCTGGTCGAGATGTGTGCGCCATCGCGGAAGACCGTGATCCGGTCGCTCAGCTCGAACACCTCGTCGAGCCGATGGCTGACGAACAGGATGGCGACGCCTGACGCGGCGAGGCGTCGGACCTGGCGGAACAGCCGCTGCACCTCGAAGGCCGAGAGCGCGGCGGTCGGTTCATCCATGATCAGGACCCGGACGTCACGCGACATTGCTTTGGCGATCTCGACGGCCTGCTGAGCGCCGACGGTCAGCCCCGAGGCCACGGCGCGAGGATCGACGTCAACCTCGAGCTGCCCGAGGATCTCCGCGGCGCGACGATGCAGTTCGCGCCAACGAACGATCCGGCCACTGCCTGCGGTGCCCATGAAGATGTTCTCCGAGACCGTCAGGTCAGGGAAGACCTGCGGTTCCTGGTAGATGCAGCTGATGCCGAGGGCCTGAGCGTCGGCCGGTCCGCGTAGCTCGACGGGTTCGCCGCCTGCGGTGATCGTGCCGGAGTCCGGGGGGACGAGGCCGCTCATCACCTTGATCAGCGTCGACTTGCCGGCACCGTTCTCGCCGACGAGCGAGTGGATCTCACCCGCCCGCAGGTCGAACGAGACGTCGCGCAGCGCGTGCGTCGAGCCGAAGCTCTTGGAGACGCCGTGCACGGCGAGTGCTGACGCGCCATCAGGTGCGTCGCTCACTTCATCGCACCTTCTCGGCGGCTGACTTGGATCGTTTCAACCTCATGGCACCAGAACGTCAGGCGCCCCAGCCGGCTTGCTGCCCGCCGAGACGCTCGGAGCGGATCTGATCGCCGTAGCCGGAGCGCCGGTACGCGTCGATGGGGTCGGGATCCAGGCCGGCACTCGCCCGGTGCTGGGCGAGCAGCGGCCGCACGTCCGTGTTGTACGCGTCCATCAAGACGGCGTTGGCCTGGAGCACGTCACCAGCGCGCTGCGCGCGTTGCAGTGCATCGACGTCGACGAGCAGTGCCTTGGCCGTCGCTTCCTGCACGTTCATCACGGACCGGATGACGGCGGGAATCTTCTCCTCGATGTTGTGGCACTGATCGAGCATGAACACCACGCCGGCCACTGGATCCAGCGCCCCTGCGGAGACGATCTCGTGCATGATGCGGAACAGCTGGAACGGATCGGCGGCACCGACCATGAGGTCATCGTCCGCGTAGAACCGGGAGTTGAAGTCGAAGCCGCCCAACTTGCCGAGCCGCAAGAGCGTCATCACGATGAACTCGATGTTCGTGCCGGGAGCGTGGTGCCCGGTGTCGAGGATGACGTGGGCCCGCTCACCGAGTGACACGCAGTGTGCGTACGCAGTGCCCCAGTCAGGGACGTCCGTCGTGTAGAAGGCCGGTTCGAACAGCTTGTACTCCAGCAGCATGCGCTGGTCGTCGCCGAGCCGCTCGTAGGTCTCGGCGAGCGCGGCGGCGAGGCGCAGTTGACGGTCGAGCAACGAATCCTGGCCGGGATAGTTGGTGCCGTCGGCGAACCACAGCTTGAGGTCCCGCGATCCGGTCTCGTCCATGATCTCGATGCACTCGAGGAGGTGGTCGACCGCCTTGCGACGCACCGCCGGCTCCGGGTTGGCGACGCTGCCGAGGCGGTAGTCGTCGTCCTGGAAGACGTTGGCGTTGATGGCACCGATCCGCACGCCGTGATCCGCGGCGTGAGCAGCGAGCTTGCCGTAATCGTCGACCTTGTCCCACGGGATGTGGAGTGCCACGGATGGCGCAGTTCCGGTGTGGGCGTGGACGCGGGCTGCGTCGAGGATCTTCTCGTACGGGTCGCGCGGTACGCCCGGTTGGGCGAACACCTTGAAGCGAGTGCCCGAGTTCCCGAAGGCCCACGAGGGCAACTCGATGGCCAACTGGTCGAGCCCGGCCGCGACTGTTGGACTGATCGTCATCGCAAGACGTCCCCTCGGCGTGCGCCGCATTCTTGAATCGTTTCACAACCCTAGGGTACGATCCGGTGCGATTGCAAGCGCCTCTTCGACCTCGCGCGTGGTGGGCAGTCCCGAGCACGTGATGGCGGGTATCAAGGACGTCGCGCGCGTCGAGCCGGAGTGTCGGTCGGGACGGCGTCGAACGTCCTCAACCGCCCCCACCTCGTGCGCCCTGAGACACGGGCTCGGGTCGAAGCGGCGATCGCCGAGTTGGGGTTCGTGCTGAACCAGCCGGCCCGGCAGCTGCGTTCCGGCAGCAGCACCACGATCGCCTACGTCCTGCTCGACGCCAGGAACCCATTCTTCACCGACGTGGCGCGAGGCATCGAAGAGGTGGCGAGCACCGAGAACCTGACGCTGTTCCTCTGCAACTCGGACCTCGATCGGCGAAGGGAAGCGCAGTACCTCGATCAGTTGCTGATGCAACGAGTGCGCGGCGTGCTGATCACGGCCGTTGATTACGCGAACGAGCGTCTGCGCGCCTTGCCGGCAAATGGGGTACCGGTGGTGCTCGTCGACCGTGTCTACGACCCGACCGTCGAGGCAACTGGCGACGGTTGGTGCAGCGTCGGCGTGCACGATGTGGAGGGTGGACACGTGGCGGTGACCCACCTCATCGAGCGCGGTCACCAGCTCATCGCGTACGCCGGCGGACCAATGAGCACCCCGCAGGTGGCCGATCGGCTGGCGGGCGCGCGGCGGGCAATGGAAGAGGCCGGGCTCGACGATGACCAGCTGACCGTGCTCCTGACGAACGCCTTGACGGTGGACGAAGGGCGGCGGGTCAGCCAGCGCATCCTGGGACTTCCCGCGCGGCGACGTCCGACGGCCGTGTTCTGCGCCAATGACCTGCTCGCGCTCGGCGTGCTCCAGCACATGACGCAGAACGGCGTGGCGGTGCCCGAGGCGATGTCGATCGTGGGCTACGACGACATCGAGTACGCCGCGGCGGCGGCCGTCGCGCTGACGTCCGTCCATCAGCCGCGCCACGAGATCGGCCGTACTGCGGCGCAGCTGCTCCTGGAGGAGGCCGCAGGCCACGAGGGCCACCAGCACCGCCACGTCGAGTTCAGCCCTGAGCTCGTGGTGCGAGCCTCCACGACGGCCCCGCGAGGTAGGTCCCCGGTCGGCCGGCGTCGCCGCGACGACGTGTGAGCGACCCGACCCCCTAGACGCGGTCGACGATCTTGCGCAGCCAGTCGAGCGTCACCTCGTTGAAGCGGTCGGGGGCCTCCATGGTGACGAGGTGCGGCGCGCCGGGGAACACGACGAGCTCGGAGCCCGGGATCGCCCGGTGCAGCTCCTCCGAGGCGGCGACCGGCAGGAGGTAGTCGAGTTCGCCGACGGTGATCAGCGTGGGCACGGTGATCTCGCCGGCGCGGGCCCGAAGGTCGTAGGAGAGGTTCGCTTCGATCTGGCCGAGCAGGCCCTCGTAGGTCGCCGGGTTCGCCTTCATGTGATCGCGCACCGCCATCAGTCGGTCGAACTCGGTCGACATGAAGCCTGGGCTGAAGAGCAGCGGGAGCGTCGCGTCGTAGTAGAAGTCGACGCCTCCTTCGACGAGGAAGCGCTTGAGCAGCCCGAGGCTGTACGCGGTGTACCCCACCGTGGCGAGCCAACTGGAGTGGGCCTGGACGCTGAGCACGCGGTCGGGGTGGTGGATGGCGAGATGCAGAGCGATCGCACCGCCGAGTGACGACCCGGAGAGGTGGCAGCGTTCGATGCCGACAGCGTCCAGCAGCGCGACCGTGTCATCGGCCATCTCGGCAACCGTGTAGGCGCCCGGCGGGGTGTCGCTCTTCCCGGCCCCTCGGTTGTCGAAGATGAGGACCCGGAACTCCGACCGATACGCCTCGACCTGCGGCATCCATCGGGTGCCGTCGGCACCCGTCCCTCTGATCAGCACGATCGTCGGCGCGCCTTCCTCGCCGAACAGCTCGTAGTTCAGCTCGAGATCTTCTGTGATGCGGGCGCGCGGCATGACGGATCACCCTTCTCGTGGGGACGAAGGAACGGTGTGCGATCGAGCGGCACCGCAGCGTTGGAGCTCGACGGCCACGGAGATCAACAACGGTTCACTCCATGGGCGTCCGGTCAACTGCACGCCGATCGGCAACCCGTCTGCATCGAACGCGACGGGCACCGTGATGGACGGAAGCCCCGCCACGTTCTGCGGGACGGTGTAGGGCATCACGGCATCGCGCAGCGGAACGGTCGTGCCATCGAGGTGCACCACATCCGGATCGGCAGTCGTGGTTGGCCCGGTCGCGCCGACGAGCGACACGATGAGGTCGACGGCGCCGAACGCCTGCAGGAACTTGGCGCGGTGGGCGGCGGCCTGTCGCCAGCGCGTCGAGGTACGTCGAGATCGTGACGTCGGCGGCGCGTTCGAGTCGACTGCGGACGTCAGCCCCGTACGTCGCCGCCTGCGCCGGGTAGGTGCCGAGCACCGACGCATGCACGTCGTAGGCCTCCGCCATCTGCAATGGAACGAACGTCTCGTAGAGGGACTGGCCGTCGGGAAGCTGCACCTCGAGTCGGCGGGCACCGAGCTCGACCAGTGCCTCGGACACGGTGGCGGCGGCGGCGAGGCGTGTTGCGTCGGGCTGACGACCCGCCGGCGGGTCCGCGACGGCGAAGCTCGTTGCGCTCCAGGCCGAGCGCGCCGCCAGAGGCCTCGAGCGTCGGCGCCTCGAGCGTCGGAGGATCTGCCGGGTCCGGGCCGACGACTGCGGCCAGCGCGGCGTGGAACAGCGTGGGGTCGCTCGTCACGAAGCCGGGGGAGTCGAAGCTCGGGGCGAGGGGGACACCGCCGGTCCTGCTGATCCGGCCGGGCGTCGTCTTCAACCCATACACGCCGCAGAAGGAGGCGGGGATCCGGATCGAGCCGCCGGTGTCGCTGGCGACGGCGAGCGGAACCATGCCGGCGGCGACCGCCGCGGCTGACCCACCGCTCGATCCGCCGGCGATGCGGTCGAGGTCCCAAGGGTTGCGCGTCGATCCTCGCTCGGCGTTCTGGGTCGTGATCCCCCAGCCGAACTCGTCGGAGCGCGTGGTGCCGACGACAACGGCGCCGGCGCGACGCAGCGCAGCCACGATGGCCGCGTCAGCGGTGGCCCGCCGTCCGGCGAGCACGAGCGATCCGTACGTGACCTCGGTGTCCGCAACGTCGAACAGCTCCTTCACGCCGATGGGCACACCGTGCAGGGCGCTGCGGGGGTGACCTTGCGTCGACTCGACGCGGAGGTCCTCAGCCGCTCGTTCGGCGTTCTCGTCGAGCGTGACGAACGCGCCGATGGCCGAGTCCAGTCGGTCGATCGCGTCGAGGCTGGACCGCACGGCGATCGTCGGATCGTCCGCCAGCGACGAGGTCGACGTCACGGAAGCAGCTCGGGTACCGAGTGGTATCCGGCACGCTCGAGCGACGGTGCACCACCGAGCACCCAGATGATCACCATGTCCTCGTCACTGGTGCAGCACGCGGAGTGGGGCGGCGTTCCGCGGCACGTACACGACGTCGCCGGGGCTGATGTCGTAGATCTCATCGCCGACCCGGTGCCACCCGTGGCCCGAGAGCACGATCACGATCTCTTCGGCATCGGGGTGCCGATGGTGCTCGTGCGTGCCGCCGTTCGCTGGATAGATCGTCTGACCGACGCCGACGAGTTCGGAGCCCTGTCGGGCCTCGCCGACCAGCCAGCGCACGTCCAGGTGGGCGAAGGCGGTGCCGGACACGTCGGCTCGCTCGGTCGTGTCGGCCCGGACCACGAACTCTCGGTTCACGCTGCCCTCCGCCCCCATGCGGCTCGAGGTCCTTTCGATCAGCGGTACCACCTGGCCATCACTGACTGGCCTTGACCGCAACAACGCTATATTATAACATTCTCCGCGGTCAAGAGGTTTGGGGGATTGTGAACAGGTCGCCAGCCACTTCCGCAGACGTGTCGGCCGTGCGTTCTGGGCCGTTGACCGGCGACGAGCTGCTGCACTTCTACTCCGATGGGTACCTGCGCCTCGGTCGTGTGATCGACGACGAAACGATCGATCGGCTGAAGGGCGTGATCGCCGCCCGCCGCAACGTCGCCAACGCCGAGATGGATCTCCTCGATCCGCAGATCTGGCCCGAGGCCGAAGGCGGTGTGCCGCAGGAACCCGGCCGCAACGTCTCGTTCCTGTTCAACCTGTGGCGTGAAGTGCCGGAGTATCGCGAGCTCGTGATGGACGCTCGATTCGGCGGGTGGGCGACACAGGTGCTCGGTGCCACGGCGGTCCGCGTGCTCGAGGACAACGCGCTGACGAAGGATCCCCGCTCGGGCGGTGAGCTGCGCTGGCACCAGGACTACGCGTACTGGCCGCTCGGCCAGCCGAACGCCGTCACGATCTGGATCGCCCTCGACGACGTGACCTCCGACAACGGCGCGGTGCGGATGGCGCCCGGGAGCCAGCTGCTCGGCGAGCGCCTGCCCGCGGTGTTCGGCACCGGCGCGACCTACTTCCACGACCGCCGCCCTGCCGCAGTTCGACCGATCGGCGAGCCGGGCGACGAAGGCCTGAGCGTCGACGTGATGGAGCTGTCCGCCGGCGAGGCGACGATGCACCACGCGCTGACGTGGCATGCCTCCGGCCCCAACGAGACGGACCGCCCACGACGAGCTGCCGTAGCCCGCTACGTCGCCGAGGGGACCACATGGTTCGGCGCCGCTCGCTACGAGTTCAACTACACCGACGAAGAGGTCGGTCTCACCGTTGGCGACCGGATCGGGGGCCCCTACTTCCCGCTCGTTCCCACGGAGACGCCGTGACGCAGGTGACGATGCAGCGGATCGACGGCGGGCGGGTGCTCCCGTGCACGGACCGGACCGTGATCGAACGAGGGACGGTCGTGCTCGACGGCGACCGCATCGCCTGGGTCGGACCGACCGACGCGGTGCCACGCGAGTACGCCGACGTTGCGCCGATCGACGCCAGCGGCCTGACGGTGCTCCCCGGTTTGATCGATGCCCACATGCACATCAGCTTCGGCGAGGCACGCAGCGAAGAAGAGCTGTCGATCCACACACCGATGGCGTATCGGGCGATCCGCGCGTCGGTCGATGCGGCACGAGTCTTGCGGGCCGGCGTGACGACGGCGTGCGATCCAGGTGGCCCGCAGGGCATCGCCACCGCCGTGCGTGATGCGATCGAGGCCGGATTGGTGGAGGGACCCCGCATGTCCGCCGCCGGCCGACAGATCACCACGCAGCAGGGCATCGGTGACACGCTGCCGCGATGGCTCGGGCCGGTGTCGTCGGCGTTCGGCCTGCTGGTGCACGGCGCCGACGAGATCGTCCAGGAGATCCGTGACGAGGTCAAAGACGGCGTCGACCTGATCAAGATCGCCGGCTCGGGACCCGGCACCGCGGAGTTCGGGGCGTTCACGCTGGCCGAGCTGCGCGCCGCCGTCGACGAGGCGCACCGGTTGGCGCGACCGATCACCATCCACGCGCGGTCACGGCAATCCGTGGCGGACGCCGTGGAGGCGGGGTTCGACTGGATCATGCACGCGTCGTACATGGACGACGCCACCCTCGAGCGCGTCATCGAGCGCGACATCCCGCTCGTCCCGGCGTTCACGCTGCTCGTGAACAGCCTCGAGGCTGGCGCCGGCGTGTTGCCGACGTCGGGCGCCGACGCCATCCGTCGCGAGCTCGACGCCGCCGTGGCGATCCTCTCGAAGGCGGTCAGCGGCGGGGCAACCCTGATCGCTGGATCGGAGTCGGGGTTCGCCGTCACCCCCTACGGACAGTGGCACACCCGGGACGCCGAGCTGTACGTCGAGCTCCTCGGGATGAACGACCACGATGCGCTGCTGTGCCTGACGCGCAACGCCGCCCGTGCGACGCCCCGCCACGGCGCCGACGTCGGAGTCTTGACGCCGGGCAAGTTCGCCGACGTGCTCCTCGTCGACGGCCGACCCGACGAGGACATCCGGGTACTGGCTGACCGCTCCCGACTGCGGGGGGTGCTCAAAGGCGGGGAGCCGGTCGCCCTGGCCGAAGGCGATGCGGACCGACCACGGCCACGCCTGTCGTTCGAGCGAACCCGCATCTACACGAACGCGCCGTTCGAACGGTCGGAGCCGACGTGACGTCGACCGAGGCCCTCGGCGACCTCCTGTCGCTCCGCGGCCGCACGGCGATCGTCACCGGTGCGGCGCAGGGCTTCGGTGCGGCGATCGCGATCCGACTCGCCGAGGCCGGCGCCAACGTCGTGATCGCCGACCGGGACGCCCACGGTGCCAAGGCGCACGCAGCTCGACTGACCGCGAGGCGGTTCGCAGCACATGCCGTCGAGGTGGACATCTCCGACGAGGCATCCGTCTCGGCGATGTTCGACGGCGCTGGCGACGTCGAGGTCCTCGTCAACAACGCCGGCGTCTTCTCGAACGCCATGGCCACCGACCTGCCAGTCGGCGAGTTCGACCGCATCCTCGCCGTCAACGTGCGTGGCACGTTCCTGTGCTCGCGCGAGCTGGCCCGTCGCTGCCTCGGCGCCGGACGTCGCGGGACGATCGTCAACATCGCGTCGGTCGACGCGCTGGCCCCGTCGTGCGAAGGCCAAGTGCACTACACGGCCTCCAAGCACGCCGTCGCCGGGCTGACCAAGGCGCTCTCGGTCGAGTTGGCGCCCCACGGTGTGCGAGTCAACGCCGTGTGTCCCGGCGCGTCGATGACCGAGGGTGCGGTGGCCTTCGTCCAGGCCGGTGCACCCGATGGCATCGACCTTGCTGCCCAGTGGGCCGGCATCGCCTCGCGCACGCCGATGGGTCGGCTCATCGAACCGGACGACGTCGCTCGGGCGGCCGTCTTCCTCGCCTCCGATCTCTCGGCGAGCATCACGGGCGTCCTGCTGCCCGTCGACGGCGGGATCCTGTCGCAACCGCTCGAGGGCTACACCCACACGCCCGAGTCCTCCGCGCAGGACGGCTCGTGAACCAGGCGGCGCACCTCCTCGAGTCGGCGGCGACGACGACGCACCTGGAGGTGCGTGACGTCGCCAAGTCGTTCGGTCCCGTGAAGGCGCTGCGCGGCGTGTCGTTCTCGGTCAGCAGCGGCGATGTGCTCGGTCTTCTCGGCGACAACGGTGCCGGCAAGACGACGCTGGTCAAGTGTCTCTCGGGCATCTTGCGGCCGGACCACGGACACGTGCTCATCGACGGCGCCGAGGTGTCGCTCGACTCGCCGAAGGCAGCCCACCATCTCGGCATCGAGACGGTGCACCAGGACCTCGCCCTCATCGACACGCTCGATGTCACGGCCAACCTGTTCCTCAACCGCGAGGAAGTCGCCGGCGCCGGACCGCTGCGGGCGTTCGGTTGGATGCGCAACCGGCGCATGCGCCAGCAGGCCAAGGAGATCCTGGACACCCTGCGAATCAACATCCCGTCGGTGCGCGCTCCGATCGAGCGCCTGTCGGGAGGCCAGCGTCAAGCCGTGGCCGTCGGACGGGCTGTCGCATGGGGCCAGCGCATCGTGCTGATGGACGAACCATCGGCGGCGCTCGGTGTCGAGCAGACCCGTCTCGTGCTCGAGCTCGTGCGCACCTTCCGCGAGCGCGGCGTCGTGGTCGTGTTCATCAGCCACAACATGCAGCAGGTCATGGAGGTCTGCACGCGAGCGGTCGTGCTGCGCCATGGCGTCGTCGTCGCCGACGTCAACGTGGCCGACATCAATGCCCGTGACCTCGTCGACCACATCACCGGCACCCGATGAGTCGATATCCAATGACGCGGCACCCGATGACGCAGCACCCGATGACGCGGTATCCGTTGAGGAGGTACCCGTTGAGGAGGTACCCATGCCAACCCTGCTGATCGGCTACGACGTCGAAGCGTGCGCCATCGGCGAAGGCCTGGCGTGCCTCGGCGCCCATGGGATGGGTGAGGCGATCGACCGCACGTCGACGGCGAAGGCGCTGGACGTCATCCGCCGCAACCACGAGACGTTCGACGTGCCGGCGACGTTGTTCGTGTGCGGGCGCACGCTCGTCCACAACGTCGGCGTGCTCGAGCAGTTCGTCGATCACCCGCTGTTCGACATCCAGCAGCACACCTACAGCCACACGCTGCTGAAGAACGACCACTGGAAGGGCGGCACGTTCCTCGCCTCACCGCCCGAGGCGATCGACCAGGAGATCCGCCAGACGAGCGAAGCGCTCGAGCGGCTGCTCGGCGTCGAGTGCATCGGGCTGCGCACTCCGCACGGTTACCACCTCGGGCTGACCGACCGCCCGGAGATGCTCGCCGTCCTGCAGGAGCGGGGCATCAAGTTCGTCTCGTCGTGGGCGCGAAACGCAGAGGGAACCAATCCCACGCCGCTGTCGGTCCAGCCGTTCTGGTACGCCGAGCAAGGGTTCCCGGACCTCCTCGAGATCCCGTTCCAGCACTGGCTGGATGGGACCTGGTTCGAGGAGTACGGGATCGAGCGCGGCGCCGAGTTCGCCGACGTGTTGCGCCAGGCGATCGACGAGATCGTTCGCGACGACCTGGTGTATGGC
The DNA here is from genome assembly GCA_963774125.1 of uncultured Acidimicrobiia bacterium. Classification (GTDB taxonomy): domain Bacteria; phylum Actinomycetota; class Acidimicrobiia; order Acidimicrobiales; family Ilumatobacteraceae; genus JALZMG01. The sequence goes on along the minus strand of CAVZDR010000002.1, from coordinate 1,646,103 downwards.
GCCTGCTTCCACGACTGGGCGCAGCTGCGCTACCGGGAGACCGAGACCGGTTGGGTCCGGTCGCTCATGGAGTACGCGCAGGCGAACGGCACGGAGACGTTGTCCTATCGCCAGTACTACATGCGTGAGAGCGAGGCCCGCGTCCCCGCTTAACGCATCCATCTTCGAGCCGCGGGCCATCGGGCCCAGAGACGGAGCGCCGACCAAACGTGGCTGGTTGGCACGCCGGAACCCAGTTCATGCCACGAGGGAGCACCGGGATTCAGAACCCGTCAGGAAGGGGAGGACATGACAACAGGTAGGCGGATCCGAGCGGGGGCAACCTTGCTCGCCGCCATCACGCTCGTCGCCGCGAGCTGCGGCGGCGACGACGACGACAGCGCCGACACCGACGCGGCCGCGACCACCGAGGCCGCCGACACCGCGACCACCGAGGCGGCCGACACAGCGACCACCGAGGCGTCCGGTGACACGGAGCCGGCCGGCGGCGGTGAAGGCGGCGGGACCATTGCGTTCAGCTACGGCAACGAGTCCGCCGGCATCTACCCGATCGTCGCCGAACCAGCGCGCATCCAGGCGGAATCCCGCGGCTACGAGTTCGTCGAGGGTTCCGCGAACGGCGACTGTGATCGGCAGGTGCAGGACGTCGAGAACTTCGTCGCCCAGTCCGTCGACGCGCTCGTCGTGCTGCCGCTGTGCGGCGTCGAGCCGCTGACGCCGGTGCTCGAGGAAGCGAGCGCCGCAGGGGTCAAGATCGTCGGCTACTCGACGGAAGTGCCGAGTGGTGACGCCGCCATCGTGTACGAGAACGTCGCCGGCGCCGAGGCGCTTGCGGCCGAGGCGCTCCGGTGGTTCAACGAGGACTTCACGGGGGACAAGGAGAACTTCAGCTGGGCGTTGTTCACCTACGACCAGTGCGGGACGGCGTGCACGGATCGCACCGATCCGATCCGGGCGGCCATCGTCGAAGCGACCGGTGTCGAGCCGCTCGAAGCGGAGGCGGTCGCGGAGGCAGAAGGCCTGGAAGCCACCGAGACGTTCCTCCAGCAGAACCCCGACCTGGCCATGGTCATCGGGATCAACGACGCCGGTGCACTGGGCGCCTACCAGGCGATGCAGACGGCGATCACGAACGGGCGTGACCCGGAGACGATCTTCGTCGCCGGCATGGACGGGCAGATCGAAGCGCTCGAGCTGCTCGCCGAGGGCGGCGGTGAGAACGGCATCTACCGTGCCAGCGGTGCGCTGATCCTCGACGACCTCGGTCGCGCCGTCGCCGACCTGCCTGCGGACCTTCTCGAGGGCGAGACCGTCACCGTGCTCGAGCTCCCGTACGAGATCATCACGCCCGCCAACGCGGCACGGGCCCAGGAGATCGTCACCACCTACAACCAGTTCACCGGAGGGTGACCGGGAGGACGCACCACACCCATGTCATTGACTGAGCAGCCGAACGTTGCTGCTGACGATGCCGATGCCGCGGAGCGCGCGTTCCGCGGCGTCGGCATCGAACCAGAGCCGGCGCGCCGGCGGTTGGCGTCCTGGTTGCTGCACCAGGGCATCGTGATCGCCCTCGCCGCGGAGATCCTGTTCTTCTGGTCGCAGTCCGAGAACTTCATGACCACCAGCAACATCGAGCTGGTGCTCGTGCAGATCTCTGCCGTGGCCGTCGTCGCCGCGCCGCTCGGTCTGCTGCTCCTGAGCGGCTACATCGACTTCGCCGTCGGGTCGACCGCCGGGTTGGCCGGCGCCGTGATGGGCCTCTACCTCGACGAGCAGGGTGGCAGCCCGGCGATCGGCGTGCTGATCGCCATCGCCGTCGGCGCGGGCGTCGGCGCGGTGCAGGGAACGTTGTCCACGAAGCTCACGCTCTCGCCGATCATCATCACCCTCGGCTTCTACACCGCCGTGCGCGGTCTCGTGTTCGTCGTCAGCGATGGGAAGGTGACGAACCGGTTCGGGCAGGCGTTCCAGGACATCGGTCGTGGCGAGGTGCCGGGCATCGGTGTGCCGATACCGGTGGCGATCGCGGGGGCCACCCTGCTGCTGGCGTGGCTGTTCCACACCCGCACGAAGTGGGGCCGCCACGTCGTCGGGCTCGGCGTCAACGCCGAGGCAGCGCGCCGCGCCGGCATCAGCCCGAACGTGCTCCCATTCTTCTGCTACGTCGCCAGTGGGGCCTGTGCCGGCCTCGCTGCGGTGATCATCGCCTCTCGTCTCGACGCCGCTCCACCGACGCTCGGCGATGGCCTCGAGATCGACGCCCTCAGCGCCGTCCTGCTCGGCGGCGTCGCCTTCGGCGGCGGTCGGGGATCGATCGTGGGTGTGACGGCTGGTGTGCTGTTCATCGGCTTGCTCAACAACGGCCTGCTGCAGATGGGCGCGCCGCCGTTCTGGATCCGGGTCAGCTCCGGCCTCGCCCTCGTCGCCGCGGCGGCGCTGGAAGGCACGAGCCGATATCTCGACCGCCGCCGGACGGGAGGGGCAACATGACGGCGCGGCCGCTCGCCGACCCGGCCGCCGGGCCCGGCGGTCAGGGGACGATCCAGGACGTCATCGAAGCCGAGCTGCGCGAACGGATCCTCGTCGGAGACATCGAACCCGGAGGTCGGATCAACGTCCGCCAGCTCGAGCAGCACTTCGGCGTCTCGCACATCCCGATCCGCGAAGCGATCCACCGCCTCGAGGCCGAAGGCCTTGTCGTCAACGTTCCCCGGCGCGGTGCCATTGCTGCCGGCGTCTCGCTGAAGGAGCTCGACGAGATCTACGACCTGCGTCGCATCCTCGAGCCACGCGTCGCCCACCGCGCCGTCGACGCGATGCACGACGACGATCTCGCCGCCCTGACAGCGGCCTACGACACGCTCATCGCCGCCGAGCAGGGGGCCGGCGCTGTCGAGTTCTCGGCGGCGCACTGGCAGTTCCACTGGCAGGTGCTGCGGCCGGGGTGCACCAACGAGATCAGGCGCCTGCTCGAGAAGCTGTGGCGGATCGCCGACCGCTACGTCCGACTGACCCGTGGCACGGCGGTCGATGTCGCCCACGAGCAGCACCACCAGCTGTACGACGCGTGTGTGGCCGCGGACGGCACGACCGCGGAGACGATCCTGGAGGCGCACCTCCACCTCACCGGGGACGCGCTGCGTGCCGAGTTGCACCATCGCGGCCTCGAATGATCGTCGAGGTGATCATGCCGAAGCTCGGCATGTACGAAGACGACGTGACCCTCATCGAGTGGCTGGCCGCCGACGGCGCCGAGGTCGCCCTCGGAGACCCGCTGTTCGTCATGGAGACCGAGAAGACGCAGACCGAGATCGAAGCCGAGGACGAGGGGATCCTGGTCTGCGAGGCCCAGGCCGGGTACCAGGCGCCGATCGGCAGCCGCATCGGCTACCTCGCGTCGACCGATGCCGAGGCCGCGCAGCTGCGTGCCGATCTCGGCGGCGCATGACGATGGATCAATCAGAGCTGCTCGCCGCCGTGGAGGCGATGATGCGCATCAGGCTGTTCGAGGATCGGGTGCGGCGGGAGTTCGGCAAGGGTGACATGCCGGGCTTCGTCCACACGTACGTCGGTGCCGAAGCGGTCGCCGTGGGCGTGTGCTCCCACCTCACCGATGCCGATCTCATCACGAGTACGCATCGGGGGCACGGCCACTGCCTCGCCAAGGGCGTTCCGATCGCGCCGATCGTCGCCGAGCTGTACGGCCGGGAGACGGGCCTCTGCAAGGGCCGCGGCGGGTCGATGCACGTCGCCGACTTCTCCAGGGGGATGCTCGGTGCCAACGCCATCGTCGGCGGGGGAATCTCGCTCGCGGTTGGCGGAGCACTCGCCGCCCAGACGCTCGCTGACGGCCGAGTCGCCGTCTCGTTCTTCGGGGACGGTGCTTCCAACCAGGGCATCTTCCACGAGTCGTTGAACCTCGCCGCGATCTGGCGACTCCCTGTCGTCTTCGTGTGCGAGAACAACGGCTGGGCCGAGTCCACACCGAGCTCGTACGCAGTCTCCGTCGAGCACATCGCCGAACGAGCCGGCGCCTACGGCATCCCCGGTGTGACGGTCGATGCCTCGGATGTCGAGTCCGTCTGGACCGCCGCCGGCAACGCCGTCGAACGAGCACGCCGGGGTGACGGTCCGACGCTGCTCGAGGCGCGCATCCATCGTCTCGGCGGTCACTACGTCGGCGATCCGGAGGCGTACCGCAGTCGTGAGGAGCGGCGACTGGCGAGGACTCACGACCCGATCGAAGCGGCACGCGAGCGTCTCACCGCCATGGGCGTCGACGTCCCTAGCCACCGCGCTCGTGTCGAGCAAGCCGTCGTGGCCGAGTTGGACGCCGCGTTCGCCGACGGTCGTGCGGCACCATGGCCCGATCCCGAGGAGGTCGAACGCGATGTCCTCGCAGGTTGAGCGCGCTCGCCAACCTCCGTGAGAAGAGCTTCCTCGAGGCCGTCCGGGACACGCTCGCGCACGCGATGCGGGCCGATCCCACCGTCATCGTGCTCGGCGAGGACATCGCCGGCGGTGCCGGTCAGGGTCCGCCGCTGGAGGGCGCGATGGGCGGGACCTTCGGCGCAACGAAGGGGCTGCTCGAGGAGTTCGGGCCGCGACGGGTGAGGGACACGCCGATCTCCGAAGCGGGCTTCGTGGGCGCCGCCGTCGGGGCTGCGATGTCCGGACTTCGCCCGGTCGTCGACGTGATGTGGGCCAGCTTCACGCCGTACTGCTTCGACCAGCTCGTGAACCAGGCCGCCAAGATGCGCTACATGTCCGGCGGGCAGGCCACGATCCCGCTCGTGCTGCGCATGGCGGCCGGTGCCGGGCTGCGCGCCGCGGCGCAACACTCCGACACCTTCTATCCGTTGTTCACGCACATCCCGGGCCTCAAGGTCGTGGTGCCCGGCACGCCGGCAGAGGCAGAGGGCCTGCTGCTCGCCGCCATCGACGACGACAACCCCGTCGTCTTCATCGAGCACATGGCGCTGTATCGCGAGCCGTGGGTCGGTGCCCGCTGTACCGACGCCGATGGCGCTCGGCCAGCTCGGTGTCGTGCGGCCTGGCGGTGATGCGACGGTCGCTTGCGTCGGGCAGGCCTTGAGGGCCGGCCTCGACGCAGCCGACGAGCTCGCTGCCGACGGCGTCGACGTGGAGGTGCTCAGCCTCCGAACCCTCAGCCCGCTCGATCTCGATGGCCTGACCGCGTCCGTCCTGCGCACCGGCAGGCTGATCGTCGTCGAGGAGAGCCCGCCACGGTGCTCGGTCGCCGCAGACGTCGCCGCCAGCGTGACCGAACGAGCCTTCACGGCCCTGCGACACCCCCCGCTGCGGGTGACCGCGGCCGCGTCGCCCGTCCCGTTCAGCCCGGTGCTCGAGGACGCGTGGCTCCCGACGGCGGCGCGTGTGGCGACCGCCGTACGAGCGACCGTCACGAGCGAGTGAGGAGCCTCGGCCCCTCTGCCCAGCCGGATGCCCGGATCGTCGCGAGTGTGACCCACGCGGACCGATATCGGCACGCTGGAGTCACACTTCCACGAGGACGTCGGCGATGAGTTCCGCTCGTACCCTCGCCCCCATGCGCCGCAGCCATGTCCGCGGTGACCGCGAGTACGAGCTCGACGACGACGTCGCGCGTGTCGACGTGGACGCGCTCTGGGCCTTCCTATCGACCCAGGCGTACTGGGCGCGCTGGCGACAGCGGTCGGACGTCGAGGTGCAGCTGCGATCGGCTTGGCGGGTGGTTGCGGCGTACGACGCCTACGGCATGGTCGGGTTCGCCAGGGCGATCTCCGACGGTGTCGCGCTCGCCTACCTGGCGGATGTGTACGTCGAGGAACGAGCCCGTGGTGACGGCGTCGGTGTCGAGCTGGTCAGGACGATGATCGACGGTGGCCCTGGTGCGCACATGCGATGGATGCTGCACACCCGCGACGCCCACGGCCTGTATGGGCGCTTCGGGTTCGGGCCGCCCAGACGGCACGTACCTGGAACGGCCCGGTCAGCTCGGGCCGGCGGGTCGGTGATGCTTGTCTTGATTCAGAGCGGGAGCCACGCGAGGACCTGCTGGATCTCCCGGTCCCACAAGCCCCACTCGTGCTCGCCGTCGACGAGCGAGGTGGTCACGTCGATCCCTGCGGTGGTGCAGGCGTCGACGAACTGCACGTTGGAGTCGAGCAGCAAATCTTCGGTACCGCAGCCGACCCACAGCGCCGGGAGCCTTGCCGGATCGGCCTGACCGACCAGCCACAGCAGATCGTCAGGTGTTTCGCCAACTGGTTGGTCGCCGAACACCCTCGCGTACAGCTCTGGATCCTCCGGCCGGGCAGGGAGCGTGCGGAGGCGTTCCAGATGCAGCGCACCAGACAAGCTGGCGGCTGCGGCGAAGCGCTCCGGCTGTCGCAGTGCCCACTTCGAGCGCGCCGTACCCGCCCATCGACAGCCCGGCGACGAACGTGTCGTCGCGGCGCGTGGACACGTTGAAGAACGTGCTCACCAGCTCCGGCAGCTCATCGGAGAGGAACGTCCAGTACCGGCCGCCGGCCGCCTGGTCGGCGTAGAAGCTGCGATGGACCTGCGGCATGACGACCGCCAGTCCCAGGGGCGCGACGTAGCGCTCGATCGACGTCCGACGCAGCCAGATCGTGTCGTCGTCGCTCAGGCCGTGGAGCAGGTAGAGCACCGGCGGCGGGCCGTCGAGCTGGCGACCGGCCATGCCGATCTGCGTCGCCGTCTGTTGCGGCAGCAGCACGGTCATCGTCGTGCTGAGGCTGAGCGACTCGGAGAAGAAGTCGCACCGCAGGTGCGCCATCCTCAGCTGCCGCCGAGCTCGACGAGCTCGCGGTACGCCGCCTCGAGGTCGTCACGCAGGTCGGCCGGGTCCGCGACGGCGACGGGATCGACGAACAGCCCCATGTCCAGCCGACCGGCGTAGGACATCGTGGTGAGGTTGAACGCCGTGCCTGCCAGCGGACCGAACGGGTAGTTGCCGTCGATGCGCGAGCCGGCGACGTAGAACGTCGAGCGCCCGCCGCGCAGGTTGGACGTGGCGAAGTCCATGTGCGCCGACTGGGAGCGGGCGATCCCGGTCACGAGCGACGTCGGGAGCAGGTTGGCGACGCCGGCGAGTCCGGCCAGCGCGCCGCCGCCGCTGACACCCGCCCGCTTCGCACGCATGGTCTCCTGGATCGCTCCGAACCGCTCCACGGGGTCCATCGGGTACGCCGGCACCGAGATGCGAGTCGGCGTGAACGCGTTGCCGCCGATGTCGCGATCGGTGCGCGTGCTGACGACGAAGCTGGTGTTCAGCGATGCCAGCGTCACGCCACGCGCGTCGTGATAGCGGATCGAGCCATCGACGGCGCCGGTCACGAACCAGTCGTTGAGCGTGCCGCCGAGGTTCCTGGCCGCCGACAGCACGTCCTCCAGCACGAACGTCAGCAGCTCGAGGCGGCGGTGCCGTGAGCGCGACTTCCACAGCGGCGAACCGTTGCTGCCCTCGCGCTCCGCCACGTCGCCCTCTTCCTCGGGCCGAGCCGGCGCCGAGCCGCTCCCGAACTGCGACGTGACTTGGCGGACCGAGCGAACGACGCCCTGTGCCGTGTCACGCGCCCGCAGCGGATCAGCGCCGAGCATCGCCACCTCGCCGAGGACCCGACGGGCGATCCCGGCCTGCCGCCGCATCGTGTGCGTCACCGTGTCGCGCAGCGAGTCGACGAGCGAGTCTCCGCCGTGTGCGGCACGGTCGGCCTCCACTGCGCTGGCGACCACTGCATCGAGGTCGACGGGCGGGGGCTCCGGGCCCTTCCGCTTCGGGTGCAGGAACGCCTCGGCGATCCGTCCGGCGCCGATGCCATCGGCGACGGTGTGGTGGATCTTCCACACCAGTGCGCCGCGGTCGAACTCCAGCCCCTCGATGGCATAGAAGATCCACAGCGGCCGAGTGCGGTCGTAGGGGTCCTGGTACAACGTGGCGACGAAGTCGAGCAGCTGGCGTTCGTCGCCCGGCGACGGCACCGCGACGGGGCGCACGTGGTAGTCGAGGTCGAACTCGGGATCGGGCCGCCACACCGGCGGGCTGAATCGACCGATGCCGGGCATGACCCGTTCCCGCAACCGCGGGATCTCGGCGACGGTCGCCGCGATCTGGGCCCGGAAGTGTTCGATGTCGAGCGGCCGGTCGAGCAACATCAGTGTGCCGCCGCTCGGGTTGAGCCACGGGTCCTTCTCGACGTTCCACATCAGCGCTTCGGCGTCGGACATCCGCCGCTCGAAGCGCTGCTGACGTTGCGGTCGTTCCTTTGCCACGTCGGCGCTCACGTATCCATGCCGGGTCGGCGGTCGGCCTCCCGCGTCGGGTCGCCTCGGTAGCCGGGCGGGAACGTCAAGGCGAGCTCTTCGGGCGTCGGCGTCCTGCGCTTGCGTGCTTCGGGCGGGAGCTGGTCGACGATCGCCGCCATGATCCGCTTCGTGTCGGCGTCGAGGCTGCGGTGCATCAGCTTCACGGGACCGCCGATGCGCACTCGGACCTCCGGCCGCTCCGAGAGGCTGATCTTGGGAAGGCGGTAACTGCGCGGCCAGACCTTCTCCGTCCCCCAGAGTCCGAACGGGATCACCGGCGCGCCCGTCGCCTGGGCGAGACGGGCGGCGCCCCAGCGCCCCGTCAACACGGGGTCGAAGAACGCCCGGCCGCGTCGGATCGTCCCCTCCGGCGCCATGGCGACCGCCTCGCCCGCAGACAGTGCCCTGATGGCCTGCTCCAGCGGCTCGTCCGAACCTGTTCCTCGGTCGACCCGGATACCGCCGGCCAGCTTGGCGAGGAACCCGATGACCGGCGCGTCGAAGACCTCCTTCTTGCCGAGGAAGCGGAACGACCGTCCCGTGGTGCCGAGCACCGCACCGACCACGGTGGCGTCGAAGTAGCTGCGGTGGTTGAAGACGACGATCACAGGACCGCTCTTGGGGATCCTGTCCACGCCGTCGACGTCGAGGCTCACGTTGGCGAGCAGCTCCGGCCGCTGGAGCGGGCGGGTCCAGTCCTGCAGCTCGCGCCCGGCGATCTTGAGCACGCCCTCGGGCAGGTCGAAGTGACGCAGTGGCCATCCCTTCAGTCGGGCCAGCGCGACGAGGCGGACGTCGGCGTTGACGGCGACCGGGTGACCGACGGCATCGAGGAGCGGACCGTCGTAGTAGCTGTCGCTGTAGGCGTACGAGGAGCGCAGGCTGACGCCGGCCTCGGCGGCCCAGTCACGAACGGCCTCGAGCTTGCCCCGTCCCCAGACAAGCGGTCCATCCACTTCGCCCGTGAAGGAGCCGTCCTTGGTCGCCCACCGCGTGGCGACGACGGCGTCGAACCCCAGCCGCTCGGCGAACGGCGCGACGAGCGGTTCCGGACTCGTCGTCGCCATCACCAGTACCCGACCTGCCTGACGGTGCTCCTCGATCACACCCGGGGCGTACGGCTGAACCTCCTGCTCGAGCTCTTCGGCGGCCGCCTTGGCGGCATCTCGCACCAGCGCTTCGGGCCATCCAGCGGTGGCCCGGGCAGCCCACCGCGCCGTCCGCGCAGTGAGTGCTGTCTCCCCGAGGGCGCGGTAGGTCGCCGTGAGGAACGCTGCGCCGGGGAGTGAGCGAGTCTGGATGCCGGCCGCCTCGAGCCCGCGGGAGAACGCCGGTGCGGAAGGGCCGCCGATGATCGTACGGTCGAGGTCGAAGATGGCGGCTGCCTGCGGGCGACGACGGTTCATGGTGATCTGCCCTCTTCTCGTTTCTCCACATGCTCGCAGGAACAACGCCTGGTTGCTGCCGGCCGACTGTGTCGGGCCCTAGCGTCACCGGCCGATGGCGACCCCCGACGTGCTCGAATCGATCGCCGACCAGGCTCGTGAAGTCGGTCGCGGGTGGTCGGGTCCGGACGCCGACCCGGGGTGGGCGCTCGTCGGTGCCCTGTTCCACGCGCTGGCCGATGACGAAGGGCTCTTGCAGCTGGCCGCGGAGATCCCGTTCGACCGCCTGCCGGCCCTGTTGTTCGTGGCCAGCGTGCAGCGGGTCGTCGCCGACCATCCCGACGACCCACTCGCGCGGTACTACCCCGGACCTGGCCAGCAGCCCATCGACGCCGCGTTCGCGGCGACGTTGCAGCGCTTCGCGGCGACTCGGGCGGACGAGTTGCGGCGTTGGTTCGGCCGCCGCTATCAGATGAACGAGGTCGGACGGTCTGCCCAGATCGCCCTCGCTGTTGGCGTCGTGCAGCGCATGGCACCTGAGCGGCGTTTGGCGCTGATCGACGTAGGGACCGGCTCGGGACTCGGGCTGCACTTCGATCGCTATCACGTCGATCTCGGCGCCCGTCGCCAGTTCGGACCGCCCGAGTCAACGGTGCAGTTGACGAGCACGGTTCGCGGTGACCCGCCGCTGCCGCCGGGAACGCCCGAGGTCGCCATGCGGATCGGAATCGACGCCGCGCCGATCGATCTCGACGACGTCGAGTCGCGGGCCTGGCTGGCAGCGTGCATCCCACCGACCGCTGACTCCCAGCGCCGGCTCGACGGAGCGATCGAGGTCGCCCGTCGCGCCGCGGTGCCGATCATCGAGGCGGACGGCCCCGACGCACTCCGTTCGGCGATCGCAGGCGTGCCGGACGATCTGCTCGTGGTGGTGACCGACAGCTACACGGCCGTCTTCGTCGACGACGCCGGACGGCGTGCCATGCGCAGCGCCGTCACCGACGCCGGACGCGACGCCGTGTGGATCGCGCTCGACCCGCTCGTCCCGCTCGGCACGACGGCCGACCGATGCGTACAGGACATCGCGGTCGACCCACAGCTCGTCGAGCTCAACCGCACCGGTGGGGTGTTCGCCGTGCTGTCGATGGTGGCGTCAATCGGTGGGACGCTGACGGAGCGAGTGCTCGCCACCGCCCACCCGTCGGGTACCCAGATGACGTGGCTGGGAGGCGGTCCGTGAACTACGTCGTGCGCCGTCCGACGACGACGACGGGGATGATCCGGTCGGCCTTCTCCTGGTACTCGGCGTACGGCGGATACGCCTCGACGGCCCGGCTCCACCACGCCGCGCGCTCCTCACCCTCGACCTCTCGCACGTCGATGGTGAACGGCTCCGGCCCGTCCTGCAGCGTCGCCTCGCGGGGTTGGCGATGAGGTTCCCGTACCAGAGCGGATTGTCCGGCATGCCTCCCTTGGAGGCAACCAGCGCGTACTCGCCGTCGTGCTCCACCCGCATCAGCGGTGACTTGCGGAGCTTGCCGGTCTTCTGGCCGCGGGTCGTCAGCAGGACCACCGGGAGCCCGGTGTCCATGAACGTGTTGCCCTCACGGCCGCCGGTGCGCTCGTAGGTCTCGACCTGCTCGCGTACCCAGGACCAGGGACTGGGCTCGTACTCACCCTGGGGCGACATCGGGTCCAGCCTTGCAGGTTGCCGGACCTCAGGTAGCGGACAGGATCTCCACCTGCGTGTGCGCGCCGCTCAGCTCGAGCAACCGGCGCATGGCGCTCTTCGGCTCGGTCAGCGACGAGCATTCGAGCCACAGGGTGCCGTCCTCGTGGGCGACGGGGACGGTGGGACGGCCGCACGAGCAGAGCGGGTTCTCGCGCTCGGCGGACTCGATGGTGAGGAGAACGGTCTGAGAGTCGACCATGGCGGGTCTCCAGTTCTTGAATATTGATACGATCTGTCTCGAATCATAGCAAGGTGATCGATCAAATCAATACGGGGCGTCTCGAATTAACACGTACGAAACAACGGACGAGCCCGTTCGCCGTCCAGGCCGACCACGGAGCCGCAAGGCTCAACGCGCCATCCTCGACGCGGCGCGTGAGGCGATCGCCACCGACGGGTTCGCCAACCTGCGACTGGAACATGTGGCGGCGGCTGCCGGCGTCGGCAAGGCGACGATCTACCGCCACTGGCCGTCGAAGGAGGCGTTGGCGTTGGAGGTGTTGCTGGAGCTGGCTGCCCCGTACCTCGAGGTCGCCGATCTCGGCGACACCCGCGCCGAGCTGCAGAAGGCGGTCGACAACGCCGTCCGTGGCTTGACCAAGAGCCCGTACGGAGCGGTCATGCGGGCGCTCCTGTCGCAGATCGCCACCAACCCTGAACTGGGCGACGCCTTCCGCGAGACCGTGGTCGACTCGCGACGCACCGAGATCGCTCGGGTCGTCGAGCGGGGGATCGAGCGTGGCGACCTGCGCCCGGACACCGACGGTGGGATCGCCACCGAGCTGCTCATCGGTCCGGTGTACTACCGGCTCGTCTTCGGCGGCACGCTCGACAGCCGATTCTCCCGACGCGTCGTCGAGGCGTTCCTCTGTGGCTTCTCCACCCGCGCCCCGAAGTAGCGGCTATCGAAGTAGCGGGGTCAGGGAGTGGCGTCGATCGGCGCGCCGGCGCTGTCCGCAGACCTCAGCAGCGTCACACCCGGGTCGCTGACGTCATGGGCGGGGACCCGCTCGCCCGATCCGACGCCCTGTACGAACGCCAAGTGGCCGCCGAGATAGCTGGCCGCCAGCACCAGCCCGCCACCTCCGAGACTCCACACCATGCCGCGCAGGTGATGACCCCGCCGGCGGGCCCGCCACGACAGCAGGTACATGACTGTCGCGCCGGTGTTGCCGATGGCGTGGGCAGCGGCGACGCGCCGCACCGCTCCCTCGTCGGTCGTGCCGAACTCGGCCAGGCCCGACGCCACGGTGGGCGGTACGGCGAGCAGACCAAGCCCGAGCAGGCGGGTCGCTGCTGGCCGTGAGCGGCGGCCGCCAACGACGTCCAGCACGCCGGCGGCGAGCCAGCAGCCGATCGGGAGATCAGTCAGTGCCGGGTGGAGGGCGTGGCCGAGCCAGTCCCCTCGCAGGACGCGACCGAGCGCACCCGCGCTCACCGTCTTGGCCAGCGGATCGATCGCCGCGGCAATGGCATCGAGTCGCTCATCGCTCTCCAACTGGGCGACCCCGGTTCGGATTGGGTCGGCCGACAAAGTGGAGTCGTCGGTCGTTGTGTCATCAGTCATGGTGTGCTCCTCTCAGGAGTCGGGCGGCGGAGCGTGGTGGTCGTGCTCGGAAGTTCTCGTTGGACACGGTCGCCTCCCCGATGTCGCCGAGCCATCCGATGGCGGTGAGGTTGCGCGTGGCGTCGCTCATGTCACGGCTCTACCACGGATCGGCACCCGGCAGTCCCTGGACGGCGCGTCTCGATCGGCCCCCGGTCGGGGTACAGCACCTCGGTACCTGTCTCAGGAGGACGTTGATGACCCGAACCATGCACTCGACCCGCGCCGATGTCGTGCGGCGGGTCCGCGAACAGCACGACGACATTCGCCGGTTGTTCGACGACGTCGCAACGGTCGCGCCGTCGAGGCGTGCCGCGGAGTTCGAGCCGCTCGTCCGGCTGCTGGCCGTCCACGAGACCGCCGAGGAGATGGTCGTCTATCCCGCTGTCGTCGGAGCAGGTCCGGAGGCTCTCGCTGCGGTGCGCGCCCGTCGGGCCGAGGAACGAGGGGCCAAGATCGCACTCGCCGACCTGGAGGGGATGGACCCGTCGACGAGGTCCTTCGCCGACGCCTTCGAGGTCTTCCGAGCCGAGGTCGAGGCACACGCCGCCGCCGAGGAGCAGGAAGTCCTGCCGCTCCTCGAGGAGTTTCGCAGCGCAGGCCAACTCGAAGCACTCGATCGGTTCTTCGTCGCCGCTGAGGCCATCGCCCCGACCCACGCCCACCGGTTCGCCCCCGTCGGGGCGATCGGCAACCTCGTCCTCGGCCCATTCGTCAGTGTCGTGGACAGGACCCGCGATCTGCTCTGCCGTCGCGGAGTCGAGCGCGCGCGGTGAGCGGTGCCGGCACCCCCGGCTCGATCAAGGGCGTCGGAAAGCAGTCGAGGAGCGTCTCCGAGGTCTCGACCTCCAAGCCGATGCCGTTGACGTCGAGGCGCATCAGGCCAGCTCCATCGCCGGCCGGCCGACGACGTCCATGAGCTCCTCGCGGCTCGGCCCGGGCAAGGGAGGCACCGGCCCGACGCGCTCGATGGCGTCCATCAGGCCCGGTCGCCGGAGCACGTCGGCACCTCGGGCGAGCATCCCCGCGACGTCCATCGCCCCGCGCAGGATCTCCGGATCATGCGGGCCGGCGGCCATCAACCTCCGTCCGAGGCTCCAACCGGGGTCGGAGGTCTCGTACGACTCGCCGGCGATCTCGGCCTCGATCTGGGCGCGACGATGGCGGTCCACGGTGAGCGTGTCGTTCACGTACGGCTCGACGCGCTCGCCGGCGACGACGCTCCATCCCTCGAGCAGCTGACGACGTTGCGCGGTGCCGACATCCCGCACGACGTCGCGGAGGCACACGGCGTACAGCAACGCCGTTGAAGCGCCGCGACCGATCGATGGGTTGGTGCAGGCCGCGGCATCGCCGATCGCTACGACGCCCGTCGCCGACGTGGCGGGGTCGTAGCGCCGGACGCGGTCGACGATCCTTGCCATGACGTCGATGCCGGTGACCGGCTCGGCGTCGATCCAGTGGGCGACGAGCGGGTAGCTCCGAACAATGCGCTCCCACACCTCGACGTCCTGGGCTCGGCGCAGCGCCTTGTCCTTGGCGCTCGTGCCCACGGCAACCGACCAGTACCCACTGTCTGCGGGCAGCGTCAGCAGCGTCACCGAGACGTAGTGCTGCAGCGGCGGACCCATCATGTGGGGCTGCGTCCCGTCAGTCGAGCGGAAGTGACGCCCGTAGTAGACGAAACCGCTGTCGGCCTGCTCTTCAACCGGGATTGGCGCGCCGATGGCGGCGAGCAGCTCGGGCAGCGCCGAGCGCCGTCCGCCGGCGTCGATGACGAGGTCGGCAGTGCGGTGCTCCCCGTCATCGGTGACGACGCCGGTGACATGTGGTGCGCCGCGTGTCGGCCAGTCGGCGAGGAGCCCGCGGACGGTGACGCCGCGACGGATCTCGACTCCAGGTTCGGCGGCTGCGAGCTGGGCGAGGGCCGCCTCGATCACCGGGCGGCGGCCGGTCAGCTGTTCGAATCGCTCGTCGCCAGGGCGGAATCCGCCGGTCACCTGCTTTGGCAACGCAACCATGCGGTTGAACCGCAGCGCACCCGCGGCCTCCAGCCCAGTGGCGACGTCGGGCAGCTCGCTGTCGAGCAGCTCGCGAAAGCGCGGCAGGAACAGGTGCGGCAAGCGGAACTGGGTGACTCCCCGCCGGTCCCACGTCTCCCAGGCTTCTTGTGGCTCGGGCGGTGGCGATGGGTCCTGCTCGAGCACCGTGACGTGATGTCCGTCGCGAGCCAGGAGCATGGCGCCGGACAGACCGGCGACGCCGCCGCCGATGACGATGAACGCGGACACAGAGGCTCCAATCGGTGCCCCGGGTTTTGCGTGCAACCTGCATCTATGGGCGAGGCGCTCGGTGCTGTCAAGGGGAATTGGCCCCGTGAGGCGCCGTGGCGTCAGCCCTGCGGAGCGAACTGGCTCAACGTGAAGACCGCCCCTTGTGGATCCCTGACCATCGCCGCCTTCGTCCACGCCGTGTCGACCGGACCCGACAGATCCGTGGCACCGAGCCGCAGGGCGGTGGCCACGCTGTCGTCCCGGTCGGCGACGGCGAACGTGACGTGCCAGTTGGGCGCCTCGTCACCCTGCAGCGGCGCGAGCCACGCGATCGCGTCGGCAAATCCCGGAGGGGCATTGATGCCGTCCTGCCGTTCGCGGATGTCCGGATCGACCGTCGCCGCAAGGTGGTCGCCGTAGCCGGGTCGGCGCCACATCGTTGCGCCCTCGCCGCCACCGAAATCGAGCTCGTCGGCTTCCCAACCGAACACGTCGGCGTAGAACGACTTTGCCCGGGCTGGGTCATCGGAGTGCAGATCGCTGAAGTTCCACGAGCCCGGCGCGTTCACGAGCTGGGCGCCGAGCCGCCGGCGTGCCTGCCACAGGCGGAACGGCGCGCCGGTCGGATCGAGGACACCGGCCCAGCGGCCGCCTGGCCCCGCGTCCTGCGGTTCACTCGTGACAAGACCGCCCGCCCGGGTCACCGTCTCGGCAGCCGCGTCGGCGTCGTCGACGGCGACGTAGGTGTTCCACGCCGCCGTTGAGATCGGCTCCGGCATCCCGATTCCCGCGACATCCTGGCCGTCGAGGCGCGCGATCAGGTAGTAGCCCGGCACACCGGGCGGCATCGCGTTCTCGAACGTCCAGCCGAACAGCGAGCCATAGAAGTTCGATGCGGCGTCCTTGTCCGCCTGCTCGATGTCGATCCAGCACGGCACGCCACTCGGATAGGTCCTCACGGCTCGTTGAGGTTAGGCAAAGCCCGAATCGAACGGCATGGGCAATCTGGCCGATGCGCACGGTGGTCCGTTTCGCTCATCGTGGCCCCATGACCACCACCGACACCGTTCCGTCCACCTCTGGCGCCGAAGCGAGGCCGTCGAACCCGGTCGACGTCGTCCAGGGCCTCTACGCAGCGTTCGGCCGAGGCGACATCGAGGGCATGCTCGACCTCATCGATGCGGACGTCGACTGGAGCCTCCAGGTCGACGCACCGGGCGGCGAGCTGGTCCCGATGCTGCGCAACGGTCGCGGTCACGCTCACGTGCAGGCCTACTTCGGCGGCGTCGCTCAGCTGGAGTTCCACGTCTTCGAGCCGCAGGCGTTCCACGTCGACGGCGACATGGTGCTCGTCGAGCTGGCGCTCGACCTCTCACACCGCACGACTGGCAAGCGCGCGCAACTGGGAGAGATCCACCGCTTCGTCGTTCGTGACGGCAAGATCGTGCACTACCGGCCGTACGTCGACACGGCGACGCTGATCGACCTGTTCCGGAGCTGAACAGCCCGATCGTCGCGTCGATCAGCACGTGTCATCTGCACGCGTCGATCAGAATGTGACCGTGGCGGAAGGGGTGCGGTTGGTCGAGGTGCTGGGCGCGCTGTCCCTCGCCTCCGACGCCGCGGACGGCTTCCCGCCCGAGACGACGATGCGCTCGGCGATCCTGGCCGGCGCGTTGGCCGAAGGGCTCGGCGACCGGAGCCTCGTCGCCGACGTGGTGGTTGCCGGGTTGCTCCGCCACATCGGCTGCACGGCGTTCTCGCCGGAGGAAGCGCACGAGTACGGCGCGGGCGATGACGTCGGCCTGCGCCGAACGATGGCCGGCGTCGACTTCGGTCAGCCGGACCGGGCCGTCGAACTGATCACGACACAGCTCGCCGCTTCAGCGCCGCCGGCAGCGCGTGAGGCAGCCGTCGCGGCGATCTTGACGGACGGGGCCACCGCAGGAGCGCGTCACGATGCCGCCCAGTGCGACGCCGCCGAACGGCTCACCGCCCTGCTGCCCGTGACGAGCGGGGCGCGGGTTGTCGCCACCGACGCGTTCGAGCGCTGGGACGGGCACGGCGGGCCGACGGGGAAGACCGGCGAGGCCATCTCCCTCGTCGCCCGCATCGTCGAAGTCGCCTACGTCGCTGAGCTGTTCCGCGGCCGCCAGGGGCGCGGTGGCGCGCGAGCCGAGCTGCGTGCTCGTGCCGGCGGGCAGCTCGACCCAGCGGTCGTTGACGCCTTCCTCGATCGTGCGCCCGAACTTTTCGCGTTGATCGACGACCCTCGCGAGTCGGTGTGGAACCTGCTCCTCGCCGCCGAGCCCGCGCCGTGGAGCTGGTTGGCGCCCACTGACGTCGAGGCTGCAGCGTTGGCCTTCGCCCGTTTCGCCGATCTCAAGTCGACGTGGTTCACCGGGCATTCCGAGGCCGTCGCGGAGCTCGCGGTGTCCGCCGCGACCGTGGTCGGCCTCGACGAGCTCACGGCCTCGTCGCTGAGATGTGCGGCCCTGCTGCACGACCTCGGTCGCGTCGCCGTCCCGACCGGAACGTGGGACGCTCCGCGCCAGCTCAGTGGACCGGAGCGAGACCGGGTGCGTTTCCACTCCTGGGAGACGCAACGCATCCTCGCTGCGACGCCCCTGCTCGCCGATGTCGCGCCGATCGCCGGCGCCGCTCACGAGCGCAACGACGGCACCGGCTACCACCGCGGCCTTCCGGCGGCGGTGCTCGGCCGCGCCGAGCGGCTTCTTGCCGCGGCCGATGTCGCGTGCGCGCTCCGTGAGCATCGTCCGCACCGCAAGGCGCTCGCTGCTCGCGAGGCCCATCGAGTGCTGCGCGAAGAGGTCGACGCCGGTCGCCTCGACCGCAGCGCCGTCTCGGCCGTTATCGAGGCGGGAGGCGGCCCGCCGGCCGCATCGCCGAAGTGGCCGGCCGGGCTGACGGCTCGGGAGATCGACGTGCTGCGGCTGGTCGCCGGAGGCGCGGCGAACAAGGACATCTCGCGGGCGCTCGGCATCAGCGCCAAGACGGTCGCCCACCATGTGCGCGCACATCTACGACAAGACCGGCTGTCGCAGCCGCGCCGGCACCACGCTCTACGCGCTGGAACATGGCCTACTGGGACCGGGCGTGGGCGGCACCTAACGTTGCCCGATGGCGCTTCGCCATTACTTGATCGAAGAGGTCGCGCTCGACTGCGCGCAAGGGCTGCTCAGTCGCCGCGAGGCACTTCGACGGCTGGGCTTGCTGGGCGTCAGCGGTGGTGGCGCGGCGACGCTGTTGGCGGCGTGCAGCGGTTCGGATGACGCGGGCACAACGTCTGGCGCAACGTCTGGCACGACGTCGAGCGTGACGGTCCCGTCGTCGCGCCCGAGCAACGCTGTCGGTGGCGAGGAGATCCGGTTCCCCGGGCCGAACGGCGAGCTGATCGGCGTCCTGGCGCTGGCATCGCCGGCCCGTGGTGCGGTGCTGGTCATCCATGAGAACCGGGGCCTCACGGATCACATCCGGTCCATTCCCGCCCGCCTTGCTGCGGACGGCTACACGGCGCTGGCGATCGATCTCCTGTCGGAGGAAGGCGGCACAGCCGGGCTGCCGAGCGGCGGGGATGCCACTGCTGCCCTGGGCAACGCTCCGCCGGAGCGACTGATCGCCGATCTGCGCGCCGGGCTCGACGAGCTCGAGCGTCAAGCGCCGGACGCCAGCTTGGCCGCGATCGGATTCTGCTTCGGCGGCGGAATGACCTGGCAGCTCCTGGCGGCCGGCGAACCACGACTATCGGCCGCCGTTCCGTTCTACGGGCCGTTCCCCGAGGGCGCCGCGCTCAACGGCTCACCGAACGCCGCTGTGCTCGGTATCTACGCCGAGAGTGACGGCCGCGTGAACGCAACGATGCCGGCCGCCGAAGCCGCATTGATGGCCGCCGGGCTCGCCTACGAACTCCGCGTCTTCGACGGTGTCGGGCACGCCTTCTTCAACGACACGGGACAGCGCTACGACGCCGACGCGGCGGCGCAGGCATACCAGGCGATGCTCGACTGGTTCGCCGCCAACCTCGCCTGAGCTCGAGCGATCAGGAGGCCTTGGCGGCGCGCTTGCCGCGGCGTCCTGCGACCCGACTTACGCCGGCCGCCGCCCTTGGCGGCTTGGACACTGGCTTCCAGTGCGGCCATGAGGTCGACGATCTCCGCGCCCTCGGGCTTCTCCGGCTCGGGTTCGACGATCTCCTTGCCCGCGTCCTTCGCCTCGATCCGCGACCGCAGTTCCTCGGTGAAGGTGTCGTGGTACTGCTCGGGTTTCCAGTCACCGGTCAGTGCATCGATGAGCTGCGTCGCCATGCGCAGCGTCTTGGCGTCTGGCTTCGACCGCTTGCTCGGCACCTCCTCGATGTCGGCGCGTGGCACGACCTCGTCGGCGAAGCGCATCGTCGACATCGCCAACGCGCCGTCGAGCGGACGAACCGCCGACAGGTACTGCTTGTTGCGCATCACCACGGTGCCAATGGCGACTCGGTCGCGATCCTCCATCGCCGCCAGCAGGAGCTGGTACGCCTTGCGACCCGGATCACCGTCGGGCGCCAGCCAGTACGTGCGCTCGAAGTAGATCGGGTCGACCTCCTCGAGCGGCACGAAGTCGGTCACCTCGATCGTCTTGGTCGAGGCTGGACGCAGCTCATCGAGCTCGCCCTTGTCGAAGGTGACGTAGCGCCCCTTGCGTATCTCGAAGCCCATCTCGATGTCCTTGTTGTCGATCTCGCGGCCTGACTTCTCCGACACCTTCTTGTTGCGGATGCGGGCACCGGACCGCTTGTCGAGCTGGTTGAAGTGGACATCGTGATCGCGCACCGCGGTGTACGCCTTGACGGGAACATTGACGAGCCCGAAACTGATCGTGCCGGACCACATGGGACGAGGCATGTGATCCGTCCTACCCGCTGACGTGGCCCTCTGAACCGACCGTGATCGGTTCACATTGTGGTTCAGACTTGGTGGTTCAGAGTTGTCGTTCAGGTACCAGTTCAGGTCTGCGGTTCGAGCACGAAGATCGGCACGTCTCGCGAGGTGATGCGCCGTCGATACTTCGGGAAGCCGAGGTAGACGTCCCCAGCGCGGTCAAAGATCGTCTCGTACTCCGCGCTGTCCTCGACGCGCCGGGCGGTCACGCTCGTGTGCGTACCGTTGCGCTCCATCGAGGCGTGCGGGTCGTGGTCGAGGTTGTACGCCCATCCAGGGTTCGTCGCCGATCCCCAGCGGGTGGCGATCACGGCTACTCCGCTGTCCACCGACATCCCGACGAGCGGCACGGTGCGTGGCCGACCCGACTTGGCACCCGTCGTCGTCAGCATGATGTTGGGGACGCCGGCGATGATCCCACTCACCGTGCGGCTGCCGAGCACGCGGTACAGCGCCTTGTCGAGATGGTGGAACGTGTGGCGGAACACGCTCGCTACGGGTCGCAGCGCGGCGAAGCGCTGCATGGTGCGCTGCACCCAGTTGGCCTGCTTGGGATGCGCCATCGCACCATCGTGACGCGTTCCGGATGCACGGGCTTGGAGACGCCCTGCACGTGAGGTGGAGATCTGCCTCGACGACGCTCAGCTCGCGATCACATCAGAGGTGCTGTTCGAGGAGGCCCGTATCGACGTCGTAGAGGAAACCGCCGACGGCGACGGAGTCCGGCACGAGCGGATGAGCACGCACCCGCTGCACGTCCTCGCTCAGCGCGGTCAGCTGATCGGCGACGACCTCGAACGATTGCCACGACGCGTCCTGCCCGCTGGCTTCGCTGACCTTCTGGCGGAGCTCCTGCTCGGTGTTCGACGCCACTGCACAACGCGTGTGCGGCACGACGAGCACCCGGTCGACGCCGAGCACGTGGACGCTGAGCACGAGCGCGGCGAGTGCGTCGTTCGTGACTCGCCCACCTGGATTGCGCAGGATCTTGGCGTCTCCCGCCTCGAGACCGACCATCCGAAGCGGGTCGATGCGCGAGTCCATGCACGTCACGATGGCGACGCCGGCGTGGGCGACGCCGTCGAAACCTCCGAGCTGGAATGAGTCGGCGAACTGGCGGTTGGCGGCGAGGAGGTCCTCGAAGTCGGCGGACACGGGCGGGAGCGTACGAGCGCAGCGGGTGAGTCGGCCCTCGGTGGAGTGGTGTCGATGTACACAAATTGGGGGAAGAAGCGTCACGGTGCAGGTCTCGACCGTGGACGACGTCGGCCCCGACTCCGATCGCTCCCTGGTCAAGCGGCGCGCGCTCTACGCCGTGTCGACGACCGTCGTGACGCTCGTGATGGTGCTCGGCGTCGTCGACGCGTTCGGATGGTTCAACGTGTTCGGGGTCGACAGTGCTCGCGTCGAGGCGTCGGCGGGCGGCTACCGCCTGGACGTGCAGTACACGGCGGTGTCGCGTCCGGCGCTGGCCAGCCCGTTCGAGATCACGGTCAGTCGCGAGGGTGGGTTCGACGGGCCGGTGACGATCGGGGTGACCCGGACGTATCTGCAGATCTGGGACGAGAACGGCCTGTTCCCGTCGCCGTCAGCAGAGACGGTCAACGGTGAGTGGCTGCAGTGGGAGTTCGATCCACCTGTCGGCGACGAGCTGATCGTGTACTACGACGCGCGCATCGAGCCGGCTCAGCAGTCGGGACGCGGCGGCGCTGTGGCCGTGTTCGAGGACGACGTCCCCGTCGTCGAGGTCGACTTCTACACGGAGGTGCGTCCCTGATGGAGATCATCTTTCGGGCCACGGTCACGTTCGCCGTGCTGCTGTTGCTGACGCGCTGCCTGAAGCGCCGATCACTCGGTGAGATGGCGCCGTTCGAGCTGTTGCTGCTCGTGACGATCGGCGACATCGTGCAGCAGGGCATCACCCAGGAGGACTACTCGCTCACTGGCTCGGCGCTGGCGATGACGACGTTCGCGTTCTGGATCACGGTCCTGTCATACGCGACGTGGCGCTGGCGCCGCGTCGGCCGAGCTGTCGACGGCGTCCCACTTGTCATCATCCAGGACGGTCAGCCGATCGAACGCACGCTGGCCGCCGAGCGGATGCCGCTCGACGAGGTGTACGAGGCGGCCCGCCAGCACGGCATCGACAGCCTGGCCAAGGTGCGAGTCGGCGTGCTCGAACCGAGCGGCAGGATCTCGTTCATTCAGTTCGACGACGCGAAATCCTAGAAATCGCCGCCGCCACCGAAGTCACCGCCGCCACCGAAGTCACCGCCACCGAAGTCACCGCCGCTACCGAAGTCACCGCCACCCCAGTCGCCGCCGCCTCCGTCGCCGCCCTCGTTGATGATCGTGGTGTGTCCGCCGTAGCCCCATCCGCCGAAGCCGCCGGCCAGCAGTGACCCGAGCAGGAGGCCGCTGAAGAGACCCCCGCCGGCACCGCCGAACCACCCACCCTGGTAACCGCCCGGATAGCCGACGTACGACGGCTGGCGGTCGTCATCGAGCGTGACGGCCGGCTCGCCGTGTGGTCCTACCGACTGCAAGTCCGTCGGCGGGGATGGTGGCTCTCGTCCCTGCACGATTGCCCGTACTCGATCCATCGAGTAGTTGGCCTCGGCGACGACGCGCTGGACGCGGACGAGATCGACCGGTTCGTCGGCGTACTCGAGCGCCGCCTGCGCGGCTCGATACCGACTGACGGCGGCGTCGTAGTCGCTCTGCGCCGCTGGGTGTAGCTGCACCTCTGGCTCCAGCCGCACGACATCGTCGGCGAGCACGGAGAGCTCGGCCTGCAGCAGCTGACGGTCCGCCGCCGCGGCCCGTGCCCGCTCCTCGGCCTGGGCCCGGCGGCGCTTGCTGCTGCGCCACACCCAGTACCCGATCGCGGCGGCACCGACGACGAGCAGGATCGGCAGCCAGATGGACGTGCCGCTGCCACCGTCGTCGGCGCCGGACTCACTGCCGGCGCTGCCCGGCCCCTCGGCGGCGACAGCCCCGCCCACGAGCCCGGCGAAATCGACGAGGACGGAGGTTGTGTCGTCGCCACCGCTGTCGAGCGCGTCCGTGGCGAGCTGGCCCGCCTCCCCTGACGACAGCTCGCTACTGCCGGCGCGGAAGCTGTCCCCGACGACGACGCCATACGTCCCGGGACGTCCGACGGCTTGACTGAGCTGGCGAGCGACCTCGGCCGGGTCGCCGCCTGCCACATCGGCTGCCGACTCCGGCAAGACGGCGATGTAGATCGGGGTGTCGGCCTCGCGGATGGCGTCACGCACCTCATCCGCCTCCTGTGTGCTCAGGGCGCGTTCGGCATCGGGATCGACGTAGACGAAGTCCTGGCGGAGCTCGTCGGCGACGGTGTCGAGCCCGTTCGCTCGGGCGACGTCGGCCGCGCCGGCGAACACCGACAGGACGATGACGAGCGCGGCGCTCAAGAACCGCGTCATGGGTTCACGGTACCTGGATGCGCCTATCGTGCCCCGGTGCCCACCTCCGTGACCGCCACCGAGTTCGCAGCTCGTGACGACCTGCCCGACTGGCGTTACATCGCGGCAGTGATCCACGCCGACTTCCGCGCCGGCTCGTTCGGCGCTGCGGCGAGCCTGGTGCAGGAGATCGCTGCTGCCGCCGATGCCTCCGATCATCACCCCGACATCGACCTCCGCTACCCCGACCGCGTTCATGTCGCGCTGACCACGCATGCGTCCGGTGACCTGACGGACCGCGACCTGGCCCTCGCCGCGCAGATCTCCGAGCTCGCCAGCCGTACCGGCGCGACGACCGAACCGCTGCTCCCGCAACGAACGGAGGTCGCCATCGACGCCATGGACATCGATGCCGTCCTGCCGTTCTGGCGGGCCGTGCTCGGCTACGTCGACGACGTCCCACCCGGCTACGACGGGCAGGTCGTGACGATCCGTGATCCCGCTCGCATCGGTCCGCCGTTCTGGTTCCAGCAGATGGACGAACCGCGGCCGCAGCGCAACCGGTTCCACATCGACGTCGTGTTGGCCCATGACGCCGCCGAGCGCCGGATCGCCGATGCGCTCGCCGCCGGTGGACACCTCGTCACGGATCAACACGCCCGTTCGTGGTGGGTCCTCGCCGACGTCGAGGGCAACGAGGCGTGCGTGTGCACGTGGCAGGACAGGGACTGAGTCTTTCGGGCTGGGCGCGGCTCAGCTGCACTCCGTGCAGTGGACGTCCTCGACCGGCATGCCGTCGGCGAGCGCGGTGACCCAGTCGATCAGCGGGACGCCGTTGACCGCCTCGGTGTAGAAGCGATCCGACGTGAGCACGGTGTGCTCCGATCCCGGCGCGATGTAGCTGTTCAGGACGACGCCGCCCTGCTCGATCTGCACCTCGTTGGCGTCGATCAACGCCAGTAGGTCGTTGCCACCGAACCCGGCGAGTTGCCCGAACAGGGTTTGGACGTTGTCGTAGGCGTAGTCGTGGCGAGCCAGCACCATGCCCGGAACGTGGAGACCGGCCTGCACGAACAGTCCCGGCAGGCTCCACTGCTCGACGGTCATGCCCTCGGTGCCTGACCAGTCCGGGATCGTTCCCGCGGTGCCCCACAACGCGCCGATTCCCGCATTGATCGCGGGCTGGTCCGGGTACGAGCCGGCTCCATCGGCCAGCACGGTGACCGATGCGTCGGGGAGTCGATCGGCGGCGAGTCCCGCGTACAGCGGTGCGGGCGCGGCCCCGGCGCTCTCTCCTGCCACGACGATCTCGGCTGCACCGGGGAAGGTGCTGGCGAGCGCATCGAGGGCGGCGGTGCCGTTGACGAAGCCCTTGTGCTGGACCGTCAGCGTCGGGCTGTACGGCGTAGTGACGGTGCCGAGGTGGAGGTCACCGGTGCAGTACGGCACGTACACCATCGACCACTCGGCGAATGGATTGCGCGGATCATCCAGATCGAAGATGCCGGGCTCCAAGCTCGGATCGTCGCCCGGCTCGATGGACGACTGGTAGGTGTCGCTGTCGAACTCGCACGTGCCCTCGGTGAAGCAGGCGCCACCGCCCTGGAGGAAGAACACGACGCGTTCGGGGTCCGCCTCACGCACCCAGAACGCGAACTCGCTGCCATCGGCGCACTGGCAGTCACCGCCCGGAACGACTCGCTGCCAACCCTGGGCCGCCACCGTCTCCGGGACGCTGGGCGGTTCCGTGCTGGGCGGTGTCGTCGTCGATGTCGTCGTCGATGTCGTCGTCGGTGGCGCCGTTGTCGTCGGTGCCGCCGTTGTCGCCGGCGCGACGGTCGAAGCCGTCGTCGCCGACCCTTCCCCGCCACCTCCACTACAGGCTGGCGCCAGCAGGATCGCGGCGGTCAAGAGGAGCCGTGTCGTGTGCACGATGGCCCAGATCTACCAGGCGCGCGGCGGCGTACGCTCGCGGTCGGAGGGCGCATGATCTTCGAACAGCACTACCTGGACTGCCTGTCTCAGGCGTCGTACCTGATCGGCGACACGACCACGGGCCGCGCCGTGGTGGTCGACCCGCGGCGCGACATCTTGACCTACCTCGAATCGGCCGCCGAGCACGGACTCACGATCGAGCTCGTCGTGGAGACGCACTTCCACGCCGATTTCCTGTCCGGCCACCTCGAGCTGGCCGCCGCCACGGGCGCCGAGATCGCCTATGGCTCGGCCGCCGAGACGGAGTTCGAGTCACGCAAGTTGGCCGACGGTGAACGGATCGAGCTCGGCGAGGTCGTGCTCGAGGTGCTGCACACGCCTGGGCACACGCCGGAATCGATCAGCATCGTCGTGTACGACGGCTCGAGCCCAGCGCCGTACGGCGTGCTCACCGGCGACGCGCTGTTCATCGGCGACGTCGGCCGGCCCGACCTGCTCTCGTCCAAGGGCGTGACGAGCGAGGACCTCGCTGGTCAGCTCTACGACTCGCTGCACGGCAAGCTGCTCACGCTGCCGGACACCACGCGCGTGTACCCGGCGCACGGGGCCGGATCGGCGTGCGGCAAGAACCTGTCGACCGACACGTGGTCGACGATCGGTGATCAGCGGCGGACCAACTACGCCGTGCAGCCGATGGAGAAAGCGGCGTTCGTCTCCGTCGTCACGGACGGGCAGAGCGCGCCGCCCGCCTACTTCTCGTTCGACGCCGTCCGCAACCGCGAGCTGCACGACATTCTCGACGAGACGTCCCGCCCGCCGGCGCTGAGCCTCGCCGAGGTCGTGCGGCGCCAGCGGGCCGGGGCCGTCGTGCTCGACACCCGCGACCCGGTCGAGTTCGCCACCGGTCATCTGGTCGGCTCGATCAACGTGGGTCTCGGCGGCCGCTACGCCGAGTACGCGGGCGGCGTGATCCAGCCCGGCGCACCGATCGTGCTCGTGACGGATCCGGACCTCGAGGTCGAGGCCAAGAACCGACTCGCCCGCATCGGTTTCGACCGTGTGGTCGGCTATCTCACCGATCCGCTCGAGGCGCTCAAGGAGCACCCGGACGACGTGACCCGCAGTTCCCGCCTCACCGTGCGGCAGCTGGAATTGGGGCGGGCGACGGGTGAACTGACCGACCTGCAGCTCGTCGACGTCCGCCAGCCCGGTGAGACGGCGCACGGCATGATCCCGGGCGCCATACCGATCCCGCTGACGTTGCTCAACGAGCGCCTCCCGGCGCTCGACGCCTCCAAGCCGACCGTCGTCTACTGCGCCGGCGGCTACCGCTCCTCGATCGCCGCCAGCCGGATGGCCGCCGCCGGATTCACCGACGTGTCCGACCTGCTCGGTGGCTACACGGCCTGGACGCAGCTGCAGGAGGCCAAGTGATCAGGCGGCCGTTCGCTCTCGGGTAGATGCCGGAGACCTGGCGCCGACGCCGATGAGGCGGCGGTGAACGGTGGTCGTCGAGGCTCGGTGGTGCCCAACCCTCACGGCGCGACCGTGAGCCATTCTCGGCAGCAGGGCCGCGCCAGAGCGGACGCTTCGGGTCGGCGCGGCGCGTTGGTCACGGTGGTCGTTGTGGCTCGGTGATGCCTCGACCGTGAGCCATTCTTGGCAGCAGTGCCACGCCAGGGCGGACGCTCCGGGTCCGGCGCTGCGCGATGTCGTCACGGTGGTGGTCGCGGGCCGGTGTTGGCGGTGCCAGTGGTGGTTGGTGCTTCGTGGTGGAGCGTGCCGTCGGGTCGCCGCAGGGTGATGGTGCGGTCCGGTTTCAACGTGAGCGTCCAGCCGCCTTCGTGGACGTGGTGGTGATGCCGCTCACAGAGCGGCAAGAGATTGTCGAGGTTCGTGGCGCCGAGGTGTTCCCACCACGTGACGTGATGGATCCGGCAGTCCTCGAACCGCACCTGACAGCCCGGGAACCCGCAGGCCCGGTACATCGCCCGCAACGCCCGCCGCTGCTCGACGGTGGCGAGACGCCGGGTCCGCCCCAGGTTCGACGGGACCCCGTCGTCGTCGAGGGTGATCGCGGTGATGGTGGCGTCACAACCCAGGCGGCGGACGGTCTCGACCGGTAGCGGTTGGCCATCACCGGTCTCACACACCGTGTGCTCATGGGGACCCTCACGCATCGTGCGGGAATCGGTGAGCAACGTCAGATCCGGGATGCGGTGCCCGGTGGTGCGGGCCCCGGTGATCAACCCGACCAACGCATCCGCCTTGAGGTGGTCGAAGTCGACGTCGTCGCCCTGGGCTGCAGCACGCGCTGAAGCCACGGCGGCGTCGAGGACACTGGCGATGCGGGCATCGGTCTCTGGATCCACTTGCAGATGGGTGTGGCACATCCCGGTGACCCGATCCACCCACCGTCGCACACAACGCTGTTGACGCAACCGGTTGTGCTTCGACACGCCGTCGTCTCGCGACAGGACCCGACCGAGTTTGCTCATCTCCCGTTCGAACGTCTCCACCGCCATCACCGTCGCGGACTGCACGACGGCCGACTGCAGATCCCTGCAGTTCGGCTCGGGCGGCGTCATCCAACTCGCCAGCCAGGCGGGCCACGGCGTCGACATGACCCGCCGACATCCGCCCCGCCGCCAAGGCGTCATGCACCTCCGGCAACTGCGCGCACACCGTGGCCCGCCGGGCCGCCGCGTCGGCGTCACGAACCGAGCGCCGCCCACCACCGGTCAACAGCGACGAGGCCGGTTCGCAGGATCCTTGCTCGGCGAGCCGGGCGGCGTGGACGGCGACGCGCACGTCGAAGGCGTCCAACCAGGCCCGCACCGCGCTGCGACACCGCCACCAACGAAGCGAGACCGGCGCGGTCACAGGTGGCCGGGTCGGTGTCGGCGAGTTCGCCGACCAACGCCACGACCCCGGTCTCGTACATACGTTCAGTGTACGTACATACGTTCCAGAAGTCAAGGGCTATCTGGATGGCTCGTCGAAGTAACACGCCCGTTACGGACAATTGCAAGGATGTTGGGCGTGAGCACTTCACCGACGGTTGCCGAAACGGTCGCTCCGCTCGTCGAAGCACTCTTCGGCCCCGACACACCGGTTCGTGTCGAGTTCTGGGACGGGAGCGATCTCGGTCCCTCGGTGCCACCAGCGCCGGGCACGCTCCGTGTCCATTCAGCCGATGCCCTGCGACGCATCGTGTGGAGCCCGGACGAGCTCGGCCTGGCCCGGGCGTTCGTCTCGGGTGATCTCGACGCCGACGGGGATCTGTTCGGGATGCTCAAGGCCATGCTTCGCGTGACGCGCAAGGGCATGCGGCTTGGGTGGTCGGCGTTGCCCGATGGGCTCCGGGCGGCGCGACGGCTGGGGCTGGCCGGGCGCCCGCCGCCACCGCCGCCGGAGGAGGCTCGCCTGCGCGGCGGGGTGCACTCGCTCCGCCGCGACGCTGCGGCGATCGGTCACCACTACGACGTCGGCAACGACTTCTATCGGATCGTGCTCGGCCCGTCGATGGCGTACTCGTGCGCCCGCTTCTCCGAGGAGGGGATGGACGTCACCGCGGCGCAGGCCTCCAAGCACGAGCTGATCTGCCGCAAGCTCGGGCTCCCGGAGAAGCCGGGCGCCCGGCTGCTCGACGTGGGCTGCGGCTGGGGATCGATGGCCATCCACGCTGCACTCCACCACGACGTCTCGGTGGTGGGCATCACGATCAGTCGTGCCCAGGCCGACCTGGCTCGCAAGCGAGCCGCCGAGGCCGGAGTCGGCGAGCGGGTCGACATCCGGCTCCAGGACTATCGCGAGCTCGGCGGCGAGCAGTTCGAGGCCATCTCGTCGATCGGGATGTCGGAGCACGTCGGCTCGGCCCGCTTGGCCGAGTACTACGGCATCCTCCACGACGCGCTCCGGCCGGAGGGCCGCTTGCTCAACCACGCCATCAGTTCGGTCGGCGGTTCGAAGATCGGCCGCCGCTCGTTCATCGGCCGCTACGTATTCCCCGACGGAGAGTTGATCGACATCGGCGAGTCCGTGCGGGCGATGGAGCGAGCAGGGTTCGAGGTTCGTGACGTCGAGTCACTTCGTGAGCACTACGCCAAGACGTTGCATGCCTGGGTCGCCAACCTCGACGCCGAATGGGGCGCCGCGGTCGAGATCGCCGGCGAGGGCAGGGCGCGGGTTTGGCGCCTCTACATGGCCGCCTCGGCCGTCAACTTCGAGGCGGGCCGGCTCAACGTTCACCAAGCCCTCGGCGTCGTCACGAGCGCCGACGGCACGAGCGGGATGCCGCCGACGCGGCGCAGCTGGACCTGATCCTCGGGCTCGGCTCGCAAACAAGTTGCTCGCCTCGCCTGCCGAGTTCGACGCCTCCGCTCGCGCTTCGGCGTCTCACCCGCCTGAGGCGCTGTCGGACTGAGTTCCCGGTGTCGCCCCGAGCAACGCACGCGCGCCGTCCGGGTCCGGCTCGAAGCCGGGCGTGTCACGGCACAGCTCGACCATGATCCCGTTCGGGTCGAGGTAGTAGAGCGAGTGGCACCAGCCGTGGTCGAGCTCCATGTACGGGTCGATACCTGCCTTGGTCATGCGAACGCGGACCTCGTCCTGGCGTGCCTCGTCGGCGGCGAAGGCGATGTGGTTGACCCACGTTGGCAGCCCGTTGCCGTCGGAGATCGCGCTCGTCCATCCATCGCGCTCACCGACACCGTGCACGTCGAAGAAGGCGAGGCACGACCCGTTGCCGAGGTCGTAGAAGACGTGGCGGAAGTAGCCGCCCTCCGGGAACTCCTGGAGCTCCGTGTGGACGAGCGGGAAGCCCATCAGGTCCTCATAGAAGCGGTGCGTGGCGTCGATGTCCCTGCAGGCGTAGGCGACGTGGTGGAGGCCGGCCGGCCGGTCGCTGGGCATGGTCGAACTGTACGGTCGAACCATGCCTCGGTTGCGACAGGTGCACCGTCACGAGACCAACGACGAGCTGACGCTGCGGATGTACGACGAGTTGTTCGGGCCCGATCGCGATCCCGTCGACGAACCCGGCACCGCCACGGGGACGCCGGGCGACTGGTGGACGGTGTTCGCGCTGTCGCCCGATCTGATGCGCCATTCGGTGCAGGGGTTCGTGCTCTACCGCAGCCGTCGTCGCCAGCTCGATCCCGCGTTGCGAGAGCTCGGCCAGACCCGCGCCGGGTGGCTGCGCGGCAGCCAGTTCGTGTTCTCGCAGCACTGCAAGTCGTGCCGCACGGTCGGCCTCAGCGACGAACTGATCGCCGCCATCCCAACGTGGTCGACCTCGCCGCTCTTCGACGACCGCCAGCGCGTCGTCCTGGCGTACACCGATGCCCTCGTCGCCGGCGACGGCCGCGTGCCCGACGCCTTGTTCGAGGAGCTCCGTAGCCATCTCTCCGACGTCGAGATCCTCGAGCTGACGTACATCACGTGCCTCTACGAGATGCACGCCATCATGAGCCGGGCGCTGCGTCTCGAGTTCGACGACCGCGACGATCCGGTCGTCGAGGTGCCTGGCGACGAGTCGTCGCTCGCCGTTCAGTAACTGACTCTCACGAGCTGACACTCAGTGACCGGCGGCGGGCGCTCCAGCGCCTTCGCCGGCCGCATTGAAGAGCGGGTCGTCCAGTGCGTGCTCGCTGTACGCGGAGACGAGGTGTGACACCTCGACGTCGCCCTCCACGAACTGGCGAACCTGTCCGAACAGCACGTCGGCCGTGCGGGTACGGCGCTGGTGCTGGCGGAGGTGCTCGGCCCACGTCTCGACCACGAACGTCTCGACGAAGCGATCGGTGTCGTTGAGGTCGCGGAACAGCCCCCACCGCTCGGCGCCGCTGCGTCGTCGGTCGCGCTCGATCTTGCGCATCGCTTCGGTGAACTCGCGCTGTGACGCCGGCGGCACCCGATAGGCGACCGTCACGAGCACCGGCCCGTCGTCGCCGGCCGGCTCGAGCATCACGATCGGCTCGGTCGCCGCGGCCGGTCGCAGATCGAGGGAGTGCGCGACGTGAAGTCGCCAGCGGAAGGTCGTCGCGGTGCCGACCAACAGCAGGCCGGCCGGGATCAAGTTGGCGGCCAGGAGGCTCCACGCCGCGATCGCTCCCCAGATGGCGCTGCCAATTGCAATCGCGCCAGCCAGCACGAGCATGTACGTCCCCATCCCGCGAGCGCGCACCCACCACGGCAAGGCGTGCTGGGAGGAGACGTTGAGGGTGACCGTGGCGGTCGTCCAGGCGCCGCCGGCGACGAAGAGGACGGGCGCGATCAGCCAGGCGGACGGTGACACACCGATGGTGACGAGTGCGAC
This sequence comes from uncultured Acidimicrobiia bacterium, assembly GCA_963774125.1. GTDB lineage: Bacteria > Actinomycetota > Acidimicrobiia > Acidimicrobiales > Ilumatobacteraceae > JALZMG01. The sequence goes on along the minus strand of CAVZDR010000002.1, from coordinate 1,614,151 downwards.
GGCGGTGATCACCGATGGAATCACGACGAGGTGGTCGACCGGTGCGAAGTCGAGCCGCGGCCGCAGCACTGCCGCGGCGATCGCGCCGATTCCGAAGCAGGCCAGCATGAGCCCGTAGGCGCCAGAGCCGAGGCCGAGGCGATCACGCACGATCGTCGGCAGCAGTGCCTGGATGGCGGCGGCCGGTCCCATGAACGCGATGGTCCGCACGAGCACCGCCCGCAGGGCCGGTGAGTTGACGCCGTATCGGACGCCGGCGTGGAGCGCGCCGCGCAGCGACTCCGTCGACAGGCGGGCCGCGCGGTGCTCTGGCTGCCACCACAGCAGCACGCACAGCACGCCGAGGAACGACGCGGCGTTGACGACGAACGCCCATTGTGCGCCGGCCGACGCGACGAGCGCACCCCCGAGCGCCGGGCCGATCGCCCGCCCGACGTTGAACGTCAGGCTCGACAGCGCGACGGCCTGTCCGAACTCCTCGGGTGGCACGAGGTCGGGCTGGATGGCCTGCCAGGCCGGGCTCATCAACGCCGCGCCGACGCCCAGTGCGAACGTCAACGCCAGGAGCAGCGCCGGAGTGATGAGGTCGGCCATCGTCATCACCGCCAGCAACGCCGCGCAGACCAGCATCCACGCTTGCGTCGAGATCAGGACGGCGCGCCGGTTGAAGACGTCGGCGATGGCTCCCGCGGGCAGCCCGAGGAGCAGGATCGGCAGCAGGCTGGCCGTCTGGATCAGCGCCACCAAGGTCGGCGACGTGGTCAGGTCGCCCATCAACCATGCCGCCGCGACGGTCTGGAAGAACGTGCCGATGTTGGAGCCGAGCTGCGCGGCGAACAGCGCGGCGAAGACGTGGTAGCGCAGTGGCGCCCACGGCGAACGCCGCGGCACGGCTGTCGACGTCACGACGCTCATCGTCGGTGGAGGTTATTCCGGGGGTCTTTCTGTGGTTTCGGTCCCTTCGTGCCGATGAGCGCACGTGCGCTTTCTGCGCGTCGCGTCGCTGGTCACGGGTATCGCCCTTGTCGTGATGGGCGTGGTCGAGCTCGTCGACCGTCGAACCGAGCTGCGCACCGAGCGGGATCGCCGGATGGAGACGGGTGCAGAACTGGCGGCGACAGAGCTCGACGCGGTCATCACGAGGATCGGCGCAGCCCTGAGCGTCGCCTCAGCCGAGGTGGGGCTCGACGTCCTCGCCGATGCGCTCGCCGTCCCGGTGTGCAGCGTGAGCGACGGGGCGGTGACGTGCTCCACGACCGAGGTGCAGGGCGCGGACGACCCGGCGGTTGCGGCTGCCCTCGAGGCCTCGACGGCGCGAAACGCGCCAGCTGCGGTCGCCACGTTCTCCGATGCGGCGACGTCTGCGACGTCGATCGCCGTCGCGATGGACCAAGGGACCCGCCGCCTGTACGTCGTCTTCGATCCCGTTCAGGTGCTCGCTGGCTCGGAGGATCTCGATGCAGAGCTGGTGCCGCTCGAGGACGAGCCGCTGTTCCAGGCCCGATCGCTGGACGGTCAGCGACGCGTTGCCGCACCGTCGATGGTCGAGTTCGAGGGCGGACCGTGGGCGGTCCGGGTGACGGCGCCCGACGACATCCGCCTGAGCGCCGGCGAGCGATGGCTGATCGGCGTGCAGCTGGCGCTCGGCACCGTCGTCGCGCTGCTGGCGCTCGGTGGGCTGCTGGCGGAGCACCGGGCGTTGCACCGCCGGGCGACCACGGACGGGCTGACGGACCTGCCAAACCGAGCAGAGTTCGAGCGCCGCGCCGGTGAGCTGCTCGCGCGTCTGGGGCGTGACGGCCGTCCCGCCTGCCTGTTCCTGATCGACCTGGACCACTTCAAGACCGTCAACGACACCGTGGGGCACGACGCCGGCGACCGCGTCCTCGTCGATGTCGCCCAGCGGCTGCGGCAGGCGGTGCGCAGCTCCGACCTCGTCGGTCGGTGGGGAGGCGACGAGTTCGTCGTGCTGATGCCGGGCATCGGTGACCCGAGGGCGGTCCCGGCCCGCGCCGCGACGATTGCGAACGCGCTGGCCGGAGCGCCCGCCATCGGCGCCATCACGCCCGAGGCGAGCGTCGGAGCCGCATTGTTCCCTGCCCACGGACAGCGGCTCGACGACCTCATGCGCCACGCCGACCGTGCCATGTACGCGGCGAAGGTGCACGTCACGACGCACACCGTCGCCGGTGATCTGGGCGGGATCTCCGCCACCGGCGCTTCTGGGCGGGATTCCTGACAGCACCTGGCAGGGAAGCCGCCCAACATGATGTGGCCGGACGTCCTCCCGTACGATGGCACCTCGTGGCGAGACCGCGCGACGCCATGACCACCAAGCTGCAGGGTTTCGGGACGACGATCTTCGCCGAGATGTCGGCCCTCGCCGTTGCCACCGGAGCTGTCAACCTCGGTCAGGGGTTCCCGGACAGCGATGGTCCGCCAGAGGTGCTCGACGCTGCCGTCGATGCGATCCGCTCGGGTGTCAACCAGTACCCGCCGGGAACCGGCCTGCCCGTGCTACGCGAGGCGGTGGCCCGCCACCAGCGGCGCTTCTACGGTCTCGAGCACGATCCCGACACCGAGGTGCTCGTCACCGCCGGCGCCACCGAGGCGTTGGCGGGCGCACTGCTCGGGCTGCTCGAGGAGGGCGACGAGGTCGTCGTCTTCGAGCCGATGTACGACAGCTACCAGCCCTGCATCGCGCTGGCCGGAGCGCGCACGGTGCCGGTCCTGCTCCGCCCGGATGCCGGTCGCCAGTACCACTTCGATCCCGCCGATCTGCGGGCAGCGGTCACGCCGCGCACACGCCTGATCATCCTCAACACGCCGCACAACCCGACCGGCAAGGTGTTCGACGCGGAAGAGCTGGCGCTCGTGGCGGAGGTGGCCATCGCGCACGATCTGGTCGTCGTGACCGATGAGGTGTACGAGCACCTCGTCTTTCCCGGCGCCACGCACGTGCCGATCGCCACGCTGCCGGGCATGGCGGAGCGGACCTTGACGATCTCCTCCGGCGGCAAGACGTTCAACACGACGGGTTGGAAGATCGGCTGGGCCTGCGGACCGGCACCACTCGTCGCTGCGGCGCGTGCGGCCAAGCAGTTCCTGACGTACGTCAACGGCGCACCGTTCCAGCCGGCGATCGCCGCCGGGCTCGACCTCGGCGACGACTTCTACGCGGCGCTGGCCGCCGATCTGACGGTCAAACGAGACCATCTCGTCGCCGGGCTGGAGGCCGTTGGCTTCACGACGTACCGACCGCAGGCGACGTACTTCACGACCGTCGACATCCGTCCTATCGACCCCGCCGGCGACGGCATGGCGTTCTGCCGTGCGCTGCCCGAGCGTTGCGGGGTCGTGGCCGTGCCGGCCGAGGTGCTCTACGCCCGTCCGGAGCACGGCCGTCATCTCGTCCGCTTCGCCTGTTGCAAGCGCCTCGACGTGCTGGACGAGGGGATCCGCCGCCTGAAGGAGCTAGGTCGCCCATGAGCATCGGTGACCGCCGCTGCGCAGCGGCGGCGGCGAACTCGGCAGGCGAGCGTCAGCGAGCCGTGACGTCAAAGGAGCTCACGTGATCATCGCCGCGCTGCAGCACGACATCGAGTGGAACGACCGCGAGGCCAACTTCGAGCGCCTCGCGCCGATGATCGCCGCTGCGGCGGGCGCGGGGCGCGGCTGGTGCTGTGCACCGAGACGTTCTCGACGGGGTTCGCGGTCGACGTGCCCGACCTCGGCGAGCCCGAGGGCGGCCCATCTTCCTCGTTCCTGGCGGCGCAGGCTGCGGAACACGGCATCTGGGTCGGCGGCACGTGCCCGGAACTGCCCGCCGATGCGACCGACGACGACGAGGACCGGCGGCCGTTCAACTCCTTCGTGCTCGCAGGTCCGGACGGCACGACCCATCGCTACCGCAAGGTCCATCCGTTCACGTTCGGTGGCGAGGAGAAGTCGTTCCGTGCGGGCGACGAGCTCGTCACCATCGAGATCGACGGGCTGCGGATCAGCCCGTTCGTCTGCTACGACCTGCGCTTCGCCGACGAGTTCTGGCAGCTGGCGCCGGCCACCGACGTCTACCTCGTCCCGGCCAACTGGCCGGAGAAGCGAAGGCTGCACTGGCAGGTCTTGCTCCAGGCCAGGGCGATCGAGAACCAGGCCTACGTCGTCGGCGTCAACCGGGTCGGCGAAGGGGGCGGCTTGTCGTACGCGGGGGACAGCCGGATCGTCGATCCTGTTGGAGAGTTGCTCGCGACCGCCGCGGGCGCCGAGACGATGCTGCTGGCCGACATCTCTCGCAATCGCGTCGCCGATGTGCGTGACCACTTCCGGTTCCTCCAAGACCGGCGGTGACGCCAGCCCGGCCGCGCCGCGACCAGGCCGGTGCGATGCCGTCACCGGTAGGGTCGAACGGTGGTGGTTGCGGGCCCAATGATCTCGGCCCAGGGCCTGGTCAAACGATTCGGTGACTTCGTCGCGGTCGACGGCATCGACGTCGAGGTCCAGCCGGGCGAGGCCTTCGGTTTCCTCGGCCCGAACGGCGCCGGCAAGTCCTCGACGATGAGGATGATCGGCTGCACGTCGCCGGTGTCCGAGGGGTCGCTGCGCGTGCTCGGGCTGGACCCGGTCCGCGACGGCCGGCGCATCAGGGCCCGCCTCGGCGTCGTGCCGCAGGCCGACCAGCTCGACAACGAGCTGACCGTCGAGGAGAACCTCGTCGTCTACGGCCGCTACTTCGACATCCCGCGGGTTGAGTGCCGCCGCCGGGCGGCCGACCTCCTCGAGTTCGTGCAGCTCACCGAGCGGGCGAAGAGCAAGGTCGAGCCGCTGTCGGGCGGGATGAAGCGCCGGCTGACGATCGCCCGGTCATTGATCAACGACCCGGATCTGCTGCTGCTCGATGAGCCGACCACCGGTCTGGACCCTCAGGCGCGCCACGTCTTGTGGGACCGGCTGTACCGCCTGAAGCAGCAGGGCGTCACGCTCGTGCTGACAACGCACTACATGGATGAGGCCGAGCAGCTCTGCGACCGGCTCGTGGTGATGGACCGGGGACGCATCGTCGCCGAGGGTTCGCCACGCCAGCTCATCGAGGCGCACTCGACGCGTGAGGTGCTCGAGCTGCGCTTCGAGGCGGGCACGAACGAGGCGCAGGCGGCGTCCGTCGATGGGATCGGCGAACGCCTCGAGGCCTTGCCCGACCGCATCCTGATCTACGCCCACGACGGCGAGAAGGCGCTGGCCATGGCTCACGACCGTGGTGTGGTGCCGGAGAGCGCGCTGGTGCGGCGCAGCAGCCTCGAGGACGTCTTCCTCCGCCTCACCGGTCGGTCGCTGGTCGACTGACGCGAGGTACCGACTGCGATGTCGACGCCCGCTGCCGTTCGGGTCTGGGAGAACAAGTTCGCGACGTACCGTCAGATCTGGAAGTCGAACCTGCTCGGCAGCTTCCTCCAGCCGCTGCTGTACCTGCTCGGCATGGGTGTAGGCGTCGGAGCCCTCGTGGATGCGGGGCCGAACTCCTCTGAGGTGCTCGGCGGCGTCGAGTACGTGTCGTTCCTCGCTCCCGCGCTGGTCGCCACGACGGCGATGATGGTCGTCGCCCAGGAATCGATGTGGCCGGTGATGGACGGCTTCATGTGGAACAACGCGTTCCGGGCGATGGCCTCGACCCCGCTGGCGCCAGGTGAGATCGCCGCCGGTGTCGCGCTCTGGCATGCGACGCGTGGAGCGATGGCGGCGACCGGCGTGGCGCTCGTGCAGGCTCTGTTCCCGCAGACCCGCTCTTGGGGACTCGTGCCGGCGGTGGGGTTCGCGGTGCTCACTGCGCTGGCGTTCGCGCTGCCGATCACGGCGTGGTCGTCGTCGCGCCTGACCGACGTGTCCTTCCCGGCGATCATGCGCTTCGCCATCATCCCGATGTTCCTGTTCGCCGGCGTCTTCTATCCGATCGACGAACTGCCGGGTTGGCTGCAGCCGGTGGCCTGGGCCACACCGCTGTTCAACGGCGTGGAGCTGTGCCGCGGGGCGGTGTTGGGGACACTCGATGCGCCGGAGGCGCTCCTGCACATCGCTGTGCTGGTGGCGTACGCCACGGTCGGCTACGTGATTTGCCGACGCACGTTCGCGAGGCGGTTGGGAACGTGAGCGCGACGACCGTCGACCGGCTGACGGGCGGCCTGCGCATCATCCCGCCCGAGCTCTTGGCATCGCGGCGCGCCCACCGCCTGGTCGAGCGCAGCTTCCTGGTCAACCGCCGCACGTGGTTGATCATCGTCAGCGGGTTCTTCGAACCGCTCTTCTACCTGCTGTCGATCCGCATCGGCTTCAACGAGCTCGTCGGCGACGTGGAAGTCGGCGGCCAATCGGTGCCGTACGCCGAGTTCGTGGCCCCGGCCTTGATGGCAGCCTCGGCGATGAACGGCGCCGTCTACGACTCGACGATGAACGTGTTCTTCAAGCTGCGTCACGCCCGGCTGTACGACAGCGTCCTGTCGACGCCGCTCGTCCCCGCCGACGTGGCGCTCGGCGAGATCGGCTGGGCGGTGATCCGCGGCTTCCTCTACTCGGTGGCGTTCCTCATCACGATGTGGGCCCTGGGGATGACGGGCTCGCCATGGGTCGTGTTGTCGTTGCCGATCTGCGTCCTGATCGGCTTCGCCTTCGCCTCCGTGGGCATGGCCCTCACGACGTACATGCGGTCGTGGGCCGACTTCGAGTACGTCTCGGCGGTGACGCTTCCACTGTTCCTGTTCTCGGCGACGTTCTACCCCGTCTCGAGCTACGGCGACTGGGCGTGGGTCGTCCAACTCAGCCCGCTGTACCACGGTGTGGCGCTCGTCCGGGCGGTCAACCTCGGTCAGTTCGGGTGGTCGATGCTCGGTCACGTCGCCGTGCTGGTGGCGATGACGATGGTCGGGCTTGTCGTCGCCTCGCGGCGCATCGCCGCGTTGCTGCTGAAATAGTGCGATGAGCGACACCAGCAGCGAGATCCTGCCCATCCCGTGCACCAGCACGTTCGATCTGCCGGGTTACCGCGTCGAGCGTCAGCTCGGGCTCTGCTGGGGCGTCGTGGTGCGCAGCGTCGGCTTCGCCAAGGGTTTCACCGGGTCGATTCGCGCGCTGCGCGCCGGCGAGGTCGACGAGTACACCGCGGTCCTGGAGGACGCGAGGCGTCACGCCCTCGATCGGCTGATCGTGCACGCCAAGGAGCTCGGTGCGAACGGCATCATCGGTGTGCGATTCGACTCGTCGGAGATCGGCAACAACATGAGCGAGATCCTCGCCTACGGCACCGCTGTCGTCGTCGCTTCGGCCTGACGTCGTGGCCGGCGGCTCAAAGGCCCTCAGCCGACGCCAACGGGTGGGCCGTATCCTGAGATCCATGCTCTTCAGCTCGAAGTCCCAGATGGTGTCCGAGGCCGACGCCCTTCCGGGTCGCACCGAACAGACGATGACGGTCCCCGAGACCCACTTCGTCAACGGGCATCCGCTGCAGGGTCCGTGGCCGGAGGGGATGAAGACCGTGGTGTTCGGCCTCGGTTGCTTCTGGGGCGCCGAGAAGATGTTCTGGCAGTTGCCCGGCGTGTACTCGACGGTCGCCGGATACGCCGGCGGCTACACGCCCAACCCGACGTACGAAGAGGTGTGCTCGGGCCGCACGGGGCACGCCGAAGTCGTGCTCGTCGTCTACGACCCGGCCGTGATCTCCTTCGAGCAGCTGCTCAAGTCCTTCTGGGAGGATCACGACCCGAGCCAGGGGATGCGCCAGGGCAACGACGTCGGCACGCAGTACCGCAGCGCCATCTACTACACCGACGATGAGCAGCGTGAGGCCGCGGAGGCGACGAGGAAGACGTTCGGCGACGCCCTCCAGTCCGCCGGCTATGGCGAGATCACGACGGAGATCGCCCCGCTCGGCGCGTTCTACTACGCCGAGCCGTATCACCAGCAGTACCTCGCCAAGAACCCCGGCGGCTACTGCCCCCTCCACGCCACCGGCGTGTCCTGCTCGATCGGCTGAAACTCTCGTTCTGTCTGTAGGGATCGCCTCACAACGATCGATTCCGACGGACAGATGGTGTCCGACTGACACAAAATCTGGCGTCCTGCACGGGTTCTAAGCTTCTGGCCCTCCGCTGAGCGGGCGCCCGAGGAGGATCCGAATGGGACGACGAGGGTATGCCTTCGCTCTGCTCGCACCGTTCGTCGCGGCGCTTGTTGCCGCGCCGACCCGATCCGCCAGCGCCGAGCCGGCGACGGTCACGATGGCGGGCAGCTTCCAGCAGGAGTTGGCGTGCGCCGCCGACTGGCTCCCTGAGTGCGAGCTCACGCACCTCAGCCTCGACGAGGACGACGGCGTGTGGCAGGGGAGCTTCGATCTGCCGGCGGGGAACTGGGAGTACAAGGCCGCGCTGAACGGCACGTGGGACGAGAACTATGGGCTGCGCGGTGAGCCCAATGGCGCCAACATCGCGCTCGCCCTCGCATCGCCGGCGACCGTCAAGTTCTTCTACGACGACGTCACCCACTGGGTGACGGACAACCGCTCCTCGGTCATCGCGACGGCACCGGGCAGCTTCCAGAGCGAGCTCGGCTGCGCGGCCGACTGGGATCCCGGCTGCTTGCGGTCGTGGCTCCAGGACGCCGATGGTGACGGGATCGCGCAACTCTCGACGTCGTCATTGCCGCCGGGGGACTACGAGTTCAAGGTCGCCATCGACGAGGGCTGGGTCGAGAACTACGGCCTCGATGGAGCGCCCGACGGCCCGAACATCCCGTTCACCGTCGAGGCGGCCCGCGATGTCGTGCTCCTCAGCTACGACGTCAACACCCACGTGCCCAGCGTCAGCGTGATCCCAGCCGAGCCCGTGGACGACGCGGCGCTCGTCCGGGAGCCCGTTCGCCACCCCTTCGTCGACGAAGTCCTCTACTTCACGCTCCCCGACCGCTTCAACAACGGCAACTCCGCCAACAACTGCGGCGACTACGCGGGGACCTGTCGTCCCGACGGCGGACAGGAGGAGGTCCTGACCCACGGTTACCTGCCGTCGCAGAAGGGCTACTACCACGGCGGCGACCTCGAGGGTCTGCGTCGCAAGCTGTCGTACCTCGATGACCTCGGCGTGACGGCGATCTGGGTGGGACCGATCTTCGCCAACCAGACGGTGCAGTCGGACACCACGGATCTGTACGGCCACTCGGCCGGCTACCACGGCTACTGGATCCTTGACTTCCTACGGGTCGATCCACACCTCGGCACCAACGAGGAATTCGCCCGCCTCGTCAGCGATGCCCACCGGCGCGGCATCAAGGTCTTCATGGACATCGTGACGAACCACACGGCCGATGTCATCCAGCTCGAGGGCAACGCGGGCTATCGCAACACTCGTGACTTCCCGTACGAGGACGTCAACGGTCAGCCCTTCGACGACCGCGACTTCGCGTACAGCGGACAGCCCGACTACCAGTTCCCTGAGGTCGACCTGCAGTCGTTCCCGTACACGCCCGTCCTGCCGTCCGGCAGCCCACCGAAGAACCCGGCGTGGCTCAACGACCCGCTGCTGTACCACAACCGGGGGAACACCAGCTTTAGCGGCGAGAACTCGCTGTACGGAGACTTCTTCGGACTCGACGATCTGTGGACCGAGCGCCGTGAGGTCGTCGAAGGGATGATCGACATCTACTCCTTCTGGATCGAGGAGTTCGGCGTCGATGGTTTCCGCATCGACACCACCAAGCACGTCAACATGGAGTTCTGGAAGGCCTTCGGCCCGGCCATCCTCGAGGCCGCCGAGGCACGAGGCATCGACGACTTCTTCGCCTTCGGCGAGGTGTTCGACCAGCAGTTCGGCTCACCGTTCATGAGTGAGTTCTCGACGGAGGGCCAGCTGCAGGCGACGATCGACTTCGGCTTCCAAGTCGCGGCGCGGGGGTTCGCCTCGCAGGGCGCGCCCACCGATGCTCTGCGCACGTTCTTCGCGTCGGACGACTACTACACCGACGCCGACAGCAACGCCTACGCCCAGCCGACGTTCCTCGGCAACCACGACATGGGCCGCATCGGCTACTTCCTCCAGCGCGTCGACCAGGTCGGAGCGAGCGATGCCGAGCTGCTGGCACGATCGCAGCTGGCTCACGCGTTGATGTTCTTCGCCCGCGGCCAGCCGGTCGTCTACTACGGCGACGAGCAGGGCTTCACCGGCGACGGGGGAGACAAGGACGCCCGCGAGGACATGTTCGCCAACGAAGTGGCGTCCTACGCGGACAACGACCTGATCGGCACGGACGAGACGTCGGCCGACGACAACTTCGATCGCAACCATCCGCTGTTCCGGACGATCGAGGATCTCGCCAGGGTGCACGAGCGTCATCAGGCACTGCGGTCGGGCGCGCAGATCCACCGCTACAGCTCGGATGGCCCCGGCGTCTACGCCTTCTCCCGCATCGACCGGGACGAGCGCCTGGAGTACGTCGTCGCCCTCAACAACAGCGAGGCGGAGCAGACGGTGCAGATCCCGACGTTCTCAGCGGGTGACGCGAGATATCGCCTCATCGCCCCGCGCCCGTCTCCGAGCGCAAGCGTGCCAGCGCGGCTGCGGACCGGAGCAGACGGCTCGCTCACGATGACCGTGCCGCCGCTCGGCTTCGTCATCTACCAGGCCACGGATCCCGTTCCTGCCTCGCCGGCGGCGCCTGGGATCAACATCGTCGGCCTCGAGCACGGCCAGACCGTGTCGCTCGGGACGACACAGATGGACGGCCACGCCGTGGACCAACGCATCGAGGTGCGCGCCGACCTCGACACCGACGCGATGGCTGAGGTCACGTTCGCCGTTCGCGAGGGGGACGGCGACTACGTGCCGATCGGCACGGACGACAACGCGCCGTACCGCGTGTTCTACGACGCCAGCCACCTCCGTGGCCAGGACGACGTGGAGTTGTCCTTCCGCGCCATCGTCAACGACCTCTCCGGACACCTCGCCGCAGACGAGGTTGTCGACGTCGGCGTGGAGTTCCCGGCTCCGACGGGACCGACGAGCTCGTACGCACTGATCCACTACAACCGACCCGCCGGCGACTACGGCGACCACACGACCGGCAGCGCCAGCGACTTCTGGGGTCTCCACCTCTGGGGTGATGCCATCGACGCTGCCGAGATCACGGACTGGACCTCGCCCAAACCCTTCCTCGGGGAGGACGAGTACGGGCGCTTCGCCTTCGTCAAGCTGTCCGACGACACCCGCCCGGTCAACTTCATCATCCACCGCGGCGACACCAAGGACCCGGAGAACAGCCCGGACCGGAGCTTCGATCCGAGCGTCACGCCGGAGATCTGGCTGCGCGAAGGCGACGTCAACATCTACACGTCGCAGGCCGAGGCGCAGGGCTACGCCGCCGTCCACTACGGCTGCGCGACCGACTGCGCCGGGGTCACGATCGATGCCACCAGCGACGGCGCACCAGTCGCCACCGCCGCGCCGCCGGACGCGATCGACGACTACGGGGCGGTCTTCCGGCTCGCGCCGGAGGACCTGTCGGGGTCGCTGGCGGTCGCCATCAGCGACGACGGCGTGGTGGACATCGAGGACCAGGTGTTCACGCCCACGGAGACGCCATCGGCGTGGTTCGAGCCCGGTGAACAGGTCGTGTACCCGTCGCGCGGAGCGGCCGAGGATTTCGCCACGATCCACTATCGGCGCCCCGCAGGTGACTATGGCGATCCGGCGAGCAGCAACTTCGAGGACTTCTGGGGGCTGCACGTGTGGGATGGAGCTGCCTACGACCCACCGATCGCGTGGGCCGATCCGCTGCGCCCGACCGGCTCGGACGTGTTCGGGATCGAGTTCCGCGTCGACCTGACCGACGGCGCCGACAAGCTCGCCTACATCCTGCACCGCGGCAACAACACCAAGGATCCAGGACCCGATCAGTTCCTCGTCTTCGACGACTACGGGCACGAGGTCTGGCAGCTCCAGGGAGCCGACCCCGAACGGCCATACGTCGCGCCACTCCAGCGCTGACGCCTTCTGTCCGTCGCGATCGCCTCACAACGAGCGATTGCGACGGACAGAACGTCAACTCACGTGAAGCGCGGTGTGTCACCGCTGTACGGTGCCAGCGTGCTTTGACGCCCGTTACCGCCTTCTGCTCGCCCGCTGGCCCGGCGCTTCGTCGCCTGGGCCTTCGTTGGCGAGGCCGTTCCGATCTATCCGGTCTACGCGCTCCTCTTCGTGGACGCCGGCCTGTCCGAGGGTCAGATCTCCGCCCTCCTCGCGATCTGGTCCGGAGTGGGCATCGTCGCCGAGGTCCCGATGGGCGCGGTGGCGGACCGCTGGTCTCACCGCAACGCGTTGGTCGCTGGCGCGCTCCTGCAGGCCGTGGGCTACCTCGCTTGGATCCTCGCTCCCGGCTTCACGGGCTTCGCCATTGGTTTCGTGGTGTGGGCGCTCGGCGGCGCGCTGGTCTCGGGATCGTCCGAGGCGCTGCTCTACGAGGGCCTCACCGCCGCCGGTGCTGCCGACCACTACGCCCGTGTGCAGGGGTGGGCGACGGCCGCCGAGTTCCTGGCCTTCATCCCGGCCGTGCTCGTCGCCACCGCCCTGTTGCCGATCGGTGGATACGCGGCGATCGGCTGGGTGAGTGTCGCGACGTGCCTCGCCGCGGCGGTGCTCGCCCGCCGTCTGCCGTCGGCCCCCGCCACCGCCGACCTCGACGAGGATGACGGCTCCGGCACGCTGCGGGCCGGCCTGCGGGAGGCAATGCGGCCGACCGTCGCCGGAGCGGTCATCGCACTCGCCGTGGTCGGCGGTTTCGACGCCATCGAGGAGTACTTCCCGCTGCTCGCCCAGGACTGGGGCGTCCCGACCGCGTGGGTGCCGATCGCCGTGCTCGTCGTGACCATGGCCGGCGCGCTCGGCGCGGCGATCGGCGGACGGTGCGCCACCTTCAGCGGCATCCGCGTCGCGCTGCTCACCGGCGCGGCGGCGGCTGCGCTGGCTGTGGCGGGGGTCGCCGCAGCGGTTGGCGGACTCGTCGCCCTCGCCGCGTTCTACCTGCTGCACCACTTGGTGCTCGTCGTCCTGGACGCCCGCCTGCAGGCGCGGATCGAAGGACGCGCCCGGGCGACGACGACGTCGGTCGCCGGCCTCGGAACGGAGATCGTCGGGCTCGGCCTGTTCGGGGTCTGGGCGGTCGGCCACCTGGCGCTCGTGACGTTCCTGTGGTTCGCCGTTGCGGCCGCCCTGCCCGTGATGCTCCGACGGTCGCGCCGTTCGGCCATGATCGGAACGGAAAGGAGGTCCGATGAGCGATCCGATGAAGCAGGCCTGGTCGGAGGTCGGCGATGAGTTCTCGTCATTGGGGCGGCTGATGAAGGACCGCTACCAGGCCGCCGGTAGCGACGCCGAGGCAGCCGTCGACGACAGCACGAAGGCCGCCGGCGCGGCGTTGCGCGATGCCTGGGACCGGCTGGTCACGGCGGCGAAGGAGGTCGGTGACCGCACGGCCGATGTCGCCCGCGACGACGAGCTCCGGGATGAGGCCAAGCGCGCGGCGGGCAAGCTCAACGATGCCCTGTCGGCGACGGTCGATCTGATCGGCGATCGCGTGGGCGGCTTGTTCAAGCGCTCCGACGACACCGCCGAGACCCCGACTCCACCGGCGCCACCCGGGCCCGCCGGCGAGGTGCCCGCATCCTCCCCGACGTCGGACGACGCTCGTCAGTAGTTCGCGCGTCGCATGACGCGCGGCCAAGAAACCGGATCGGTCCGATCGCTCGCTCGCCTAGGGTTGGGTCGTCCGGAATCCGCCGAGGGAGATGATCCGTGACCGCCTTCGACAACGCGCTCAAGGCGCTGTACGACCCACAGCGGATGCTGGCAATCGTACGGGATGCCGAGGTCCGGCCGCTGAAGGCCAACACGGCCATCCTCGGCGGCTACTACCAGCTCTCGATCGCACTCGGGTGGTTCCTGCACGGCAACCGGCCGCCAGTCAACGCGACGTTCCCGACGTTCGCGGCGTGGTCGGCCCAGAGCCTGCGCGCCGATGTCGACGAGGACGACGAGGCAGACGAGCACGGCGACGACGATGACGCAACACCGTTCCACTACCCCCCGGAGCCGGGTGGGCTGTGGCCGGCGCGACGCATCTACGACTTCGTGACCCGTGCCGTCATGACCGACCGTGGCGCCATCGCACGCAACATCGCTCTCGGGCAGGCCACCATCTTCGAAGAGGTGGGCAACGCCACGTGGCTGCTGCTCAAGGTTGCGCTCGAAGCGATCGATCACCGACCGGTCGACTGGGACAAGGCGTGGGAGCGTTACACCGAGGGCCTCTTCGCCCTGCGTGAGGAGATCGAGGAGAGCCGCCGTCAGCGCGGCGCGGCGAGCCGGATGCTGGCTGAGGACGTCCCGGTGCTGTCGTACGCCATCGAGCCGTACTTCCAATTGCTCAAGCACAGCCACGAGCTGACGGCCAAGGAACGGAGCCAACGGATCCTGCTCGGCAACATCCGTCTGGTCGCGTACGAGCAACGCCGCCTCCAGCCGGTGCTCGAGCGGAACCTCGAGTTGCTCCCGAACGCCCTGCGCCTGCGCGTGGTCACCGAGTGGTTCGGACGCGACAACCTCAGCACGCGGGTGGCGACCCGCGCCTTCAAGTTCGCCCAGCCGATGATCCCGCACGTGGAGGAGGGATTCCAGATCGCCGCCACCCGTCACGTGTACCGCATGACCGTCGGGCAGGAACTGCTGCGCTTCGGGGTCGACCTGCCGCTGCCGCCGCCAGCCCATCCGTTGCTCCGGCACGAGCAACCCGTCGAGGATCAGGATCGATACGCCGAAGGCGACTGCTTCCCGTACGACTTGCAGACGCTCGACTACCCGCCACTGTGGTCGGAATGGCAGCACCACGATCGTTCGTTCGGCCAGGGTGAGCAGACCGCAGTCGACAACTGGTTGCGTCTTCCGGAGCGATTGAACTTCATCGTCAACCTCTTCCGCTCCCGCCAACAGCTCTGCGCGCTCTACACGCCACCGGCAGCGACGCCGCTGCCGCCGCCGGCGCCGCCGGTGCTCGGTCCGGTGCGCGTGCAGCATCTCGCCGACGACACCAGGACACAGCTGGAGTCCTTCGGCACCGACGCCGCGCAGCGCTTCAGGAGCGAGTCATGACGAAGCCCGCACCGCCCGCCTACCTGGCCGGCTTTCCCGACCTCCACCGGCAGGCCGACCCGGAGGTGGAGCCCATCATCGACACGGTCGCGGAGCGAGTGATCAGCGCTCTGCCGGGGCACTCGGGGCGGCGCAAGCCCCCGCTGCCGAGGCGAACCGAGCTGTTGCCCGGCGTGCTCGGCGAGCTGGCCAAGGACGTCTCCGCGCCCTCGATCATCCAGGACGTCCGCGACTTCCTCCTCGCCGGCCAGGAGATCGACGCCGTGCTGGCGGCCGAGCACGAACGCGTCCAGCGGGCGCAGAACTTCTTCGACGACAACGGTGTCGTGATCATCACAGCGCTCTTCCATGCCTCCTTGCCCGAGGCGTACCTGGGCAGGCGCGGCGTGCAGGTGCTCGACATCACCGGGGAGCTGTCGCGGAACTGGACCCGGCGCGCCCAGGAGACCGGCCAGTTCCTGATCAACGTGCTCAGCCCGACGCCCGGCCTGTGGCGAGACAAGAAGACGACGAGCCTGACGGCAGGGCAGTTCGCCGCCGTCAACTGCCGCCGGGTCCGCCTCGTCCACGCGGCGATCCGGTGGATGGTGGAGGACGTCGCACAGCACGAGCTCACCCGGCCGACGACTCAGGCTCACCCGGTCGCGCTGAGCATCTGGGACGAGCGACTGAACGAGATCGGCCTGCTGGCCGGCACCAGCAAGCCGCTCAACCAGGAGGACCTCCTGGCGACGCTCGGCACCTTCACCACGGTCGTCTTCGATGCACTCGATCGGTTCGGCATCTCGTACACCGAGGATGACCGCATCGCCTTCTACTTCCTGTGGAACATCATCGGATGGCACCTGGGCATCGGCGACGAACAGGCGGTGCCGGCACCACCGAACGCGCTCCCGGGCCGGTTCCCCGGCAATCGGCTGCTGCCGCTCAGCGACGCCGAGCTCGATGCGACCTACCGGCACCTGGCCGCCCAGCTGCAGCAGCCGACCCAGCAGGGCCGCCGCATGACGAAGGTGCTGCTGCAGGAGCTGGCCTATCCGTTGCCCGACCGGCTGCGCGGCGCGCCGATCGTTCATCGCCCGCTACCTGCTCAGTGAGCAACACGCCGACGATCTCGGGATCGAGCGCGGTGGCTACACCGAGCTGGTGCTCAACTCGACCGGGCTGCTGCTGAGCTGGTCCCGGATGGCCCGCCTCAACGGCGTCAGCCGCGCGGGGATCGGTCTGCTGTCCCAGTACGTCACGCAGTTCGCCGTCCGGGCGTTCATCAGCCAGGCTCGCTGGAGCGAGCGCGGTCTCAAGATCGATCCACGGGTGGCCAGCAGGTGGGGCATCGAACTACCGCCCAAGACGGCAGATCTGGCGCCGACCTGACATCCTCTGTCAGGAGCGGGTCATGACGGGGCGGGTCTTTCTCTTCACGGACATCCAGCGCAGCACGCGACTGTGGTCGGACCACACCGCGGCGATGGCCGAAGCCGTGTCCGAACACAACCGGGCGATCGCCAGCATCGTCGCCGACCACGACGGCGAGGTGCTGAAGAACACCGGCGATGGAGTGCTCGCCGTGTTCGACGACGGCGCCATAGCGCTCGTCGCTGCCCTCAACGTGCAGCGGTGGCTGGAGACTCGAGTGTGGACCGGCGTGGGTCATCTACGAGTGCGCATGGGACTGCACGTCGGGGAGCCGGTCGTGCTCGACAGCGGGGAGCTGACCGGCCCGGTCGTCAACGAGTGCGCCCGACTCCACGCCGCCGGGCACGGAGGCCAGGTGCTGATCTCTGAGCGTCTGGCCACCGACGTCGACTCGCGCCTGCCACCCGGGTGCTCGCTGCGACCGTTGGGCCGCCACACGCTGCCCGACCTCCCACCGAGCGAGGTGTACCAACTGTGCCACCCGGACCTCGCCGCTGACTTCCCGCCGCTGCGCACCGCGGTGGGATCGGAGCTCGATCTTGTCGGTCGATCGAGCAGCTTCTGCGGCCGGGATCGGGAGCTCGCCCACCTGGCGTCGCTGACGGCGCCGATCGTGACACTCGTTGGACCGGGCGGCGTCGGCAAGACCCGCTTGGCGCAGCTCGTGCTGGCCCGTCGAGGTGTGGCCCACGTCGACGGTGTCCGTACCGTCGACCTCAGCACCATCACACGGCCGGACGAACTGGTCGCCGCGATCGCAACGAACTTGCGCATCGAGCACAGCGCGGGCTCGTCCAATGGGGACGAGCGCTCCGTGCAGCAGCTCGCCAACTGGCTGGCGACCAAGGACGTGCTGCTGCTCTTCGACAACTGCGAGCACCTTCTCGACGACGTCGGCCGTCTGATCGAGGCGCTGCGAGGCACGGCCGATCGCCTGCGCCTCCTGTGCACCAGCCGCGTCGCGCTCGGGATCGATGGCGAGGTCGTGCACGTCGTCGCCCCGCTCCCGGTGGAGGGCAGTGCGGTCGATCCGTACGGCTCGGCAGCCGTCGAGCTGTTCATCGACCGCGCCCGGGAGGTGCGGCCCGGGTTCGACCCGGACGAGGCCGAGCTGGCGGCGATCCAACGCCTGTGCCGTGATCTCGACGGTCTTCCCCTCGCCATCGAGCTGGCTGCTGCCCGCCTCGCCGTCGCCGACGTCGAAGGCGTGGCGTCGATCCTCACCGAGCTGCCGAGTCGATCGGCTGCCGAGCGTGGCCAACCGTCCGCCCGACATCGGTCGCTCCACGAGCTGGTGGCGTGGAGCTACGACCGGATGACCGAGGACGAGCAGGTCCTCTTCGGTCGGCTCTCGATCTTCGCCGGCCCGTTCACGGTGCGGGCCGCCGCTCACGTCTGCGCCGGTGAGCGTCGACGCCTCGACGACTTCCCGAGCCTCATCGGCCGCCTCGTCGCCCAGTCGATGGTCGCCCGCACACCATCGGCCTCGGCCCTGCGGTTGCTCGGACCGATCCGGTCCGTCGCCGCCAGCCTCGTCGACGACGACGAACGCGAGGGGCTGCGACGGCGCTTCGTCGAGTGGTACGCGCAGTGGGCGGTCGAGGCGTCACTCGAGCTGCGCAGCGCCGACGAGGAGCGGGCTGCCCTCGCCATCGCCGCCGAGTTCGACAACCTGCGGGCGGCCCATCGCATCGCGCTGGACGATGGAGACGAGGAGCGCGCGGCGGCGATCGTCGCCGCGCTGCTGCAGTTCGCCGTGCACCGTTTCCGCTTCGAGGTGGCCAACTGGGCGGAGGCGTCATTGCGTCGTCCGCGCACTCCGGACGAGGTTCGCCCGTTGCTGCACGGCCTGCTCGGGATCCGCGCCTGGATGCGTGGCGAGCTGGCGGACGCCCGCCGACACGCTGATGCCGGCGTCGAGATCGAAGACCGGCTCGGTGTCGACGGCGCCGTCCACCTGCGGCTCGTGCGCCTCGCCGTCGCCGGCTACGAGCAGCGTTACCAGGATGCCTTCGACGAGTTCAACATCGCGTTCCGGCGGGCCCGGCAGCTGGAGGACCCGGTCTGGAGGATCGAGGTCTTGGTCTTCTCCGCCGTCGGGATGTGCACCCAGGGTGCCTACGACCTGGCCGGGCAGATCGCCCAGCGGGCCGCCGCGCTCGCCGCCAAGGTGAACCACCCGACGTCGCTGGCATGGACGCGCTACGCCGTCGCCCAGAGCGTGTACCACGACGAGCCGGAGCTGGCCCTCGAGCTGCTCGATGAGGCGAGCGATCTCGTTCGCAAGGTGGGCAACGAGTGGGTGCTCGGTTCCGTGAAGGTCGAGATGGCCCGGCAGTACCGGCGTGCCGGACGGCTGGTCGAGGCGGCGGTCGCCTTGCTCGAATCCCTCGAGCGATGGTCGCGCGCGGAGAACTGGAGCGAGCAGTGGCGGACGATCCGCGAGTCCGCGCACGTGTGCGGCCAAGTCGGACGGTACGAGGACGCCGCTCGCTTCCTCGCCGCCATCGAGGCGGCGAACTCCGTGATCCCGCTGGCACCGAACGATGCCAGCGAGTTGTTGCTCCTGCAGGCCCGTCTCGATGACGAGGTGGGCGAGGTGCGCCGTCGAGCCGTCCAGGAACACGGACGGATGCGGGCCATCGTGGCGCCGAGCGAGGTCGTTGCCCTGGCACAGGACGCCATGCGCTTCGTCGTCCGCCGCGACGAGCGGGTTGGCCCGTCCCTGACGTGAGTCTGGGCTCGGCTCGCGAGCCCAGCCCAGAGTTGACGCGTCAGCCCCAGCCGCGGGACCGGACCTCGGCGCCGTCGGCGTCGAGCGGCCGGCCGGCCCAGCGCAGCGCGCCGGGCGTCGCGCTGAGTCGCGCCACGAGCGACTGCATCGGCGTGCCATCGACGTCGACGATCGCTCGGCGGGCGAGGAAGTGCGGATCGCTGGCGATGTCGGCCATGTCCATCACGGGACCGGCCGCGGCGTGGGCCTCCGTGAACGTGGCGACGACCTCGTCCAGCCGCCGCGTCGCACACCACGCCGTCATCGCCGCCTCGACCTCCTCGCGATGGGCGGATCTGCCCTCGAACGTCCGGAACCGCTCGTCGGTGTCGAGGCCGAGGAGCTGCATCACCCGCGCCGCCACGGAGTCGCTGCTCGTGGACACCGCGACATAGCGCCCGTCGCGGCAGCGGTACGTGCCCCGCGGGACGCTGTACGGCAGCCCTGACCCGAGCCGCGGCTGGCGTACCCCGGCGACGGCGTACACGGAGGGCAACGGACCCATCAGCTGGAACATCGTCTCGAGGAGGTTGACGTCCACGACCTGACCTCGTCCCGAGTGCAGGGCGACCATCGTGGCGAACGCCGCGGCGAGGGCGGTCACTTCGTCGGTCAGCGCGATCGGTGGCAGCAGCGGCTGCCCGTCAGGTTCGCCGTTGATCGCGGCAAATCCGGACATCGCCTCGGCGATCGTCGCGAACCCGGGCCGCGATGCGTACGGACCGTCCTGCCCGAACCCGGTGACCCGCGTGACGACCAACCGGGGGTTGCGTTCATGGAGCACGTCGGGCCCCAGTCCGAGTCGCTCCAGTGTGCCTGGCCGGAAGTTCTCGACCAGCACGTGGGCGGCGTCCAGCAGTCGCAACACGAGTGCTCGGTCCTCGTCGTCCTTGAGATCGGCGACGACCGTCCGCTTGTTGCGGTTGGCCAGCTTCCACCACAGGCCCTCGCCGTCGCGCTCGTCTCGCCACGCCATGTTGCGCAGGCTGTCGCCTTCGGGTCGCTCGACCTTGATGACGTCGGCGCCGTAGTCGGCGAGGTACCGGGCACAGTTCGGCCCGGCGAGCACCGTCGAGATGTCGACGACGCGCACGTCGGCGAGCGGCAAGGTCATGACAGCATCGGCGTCAGCTCGCCTGCTCGCAGCTGCGACGCATACAACCCGTCCCGCCGCAAGAGCTCGTGGTGCGTGCCGACCTCCACGATCCGGCCGGCCTCGAGGACGGCGATCCGGTCGGCGTTGCGGATCGTCGAGAGCCGGTGGGCGATGACGATCGCCGTGCGGCCGGCCAACGCGGAATCCAACGCGTGTTGAACCTGGACCTCGCTGTCGTTGTCGAGGTGGCTGGTCGCTTCGTCGAGGATCATGACGGCGGGATCCTTGAGGAGCAGCCGGGCGATAGCGACGCGTTGCTTCTCGCCGCCCGAGAGGCGGTAACCGCGATCGCCGACGACGGTGTCGAAGCCATCCGGCAAGGCGGTGATCGTGTCGAGGATGCGGGCGGCGCGACACGCCTCGACGAGCTCCTCGACGGTCGCGTCTGGCCTGGCGTAGCGCAGGTTCTCTCGGATCGTGTCGTGGAACAGATGGGGATCCTGGGCGACGACGCCGATGGTCGACCGCAACGAGCTCAGCGTCAGGTCGCGGACGTCGAGGCCATCGAGCCGGACGGCGCCACCGGTGACGTCGTAGAGGCGGGGGATGAGCGAGACGAGCGTCGTCTTGCCCGCACCGGAGACCCCGACGAGGGCGACGGTCTCACCGGGCGCGATGTCGAGCGTGACACCCTCGAGCACGTCGACGTCCGGGTCTGCGCCGGCTGTCAGCTGCTGCTCGAGCGAGGGAATCGCCGTGTCCGCGGCCGGCGGGTAGCGGAAGCGGACGTCGTCCAACGTGACCCTGCCCTGCGGCCGTACGAGGTCGACGGCGCCGGGTCGCTCCTGGATCGCCTCGTGGGCATCGAGCACCTCGAAGACCCGCTCGAAGCTGACCATCGACGTCATCAGGTCGACGCGGGCGTTCGTCAGCCCGGTCAGCGGCTGGTACATGCGTGTGACCAGGGCGGCGAGGGCGACGAGCGTTCCGGTCGTCATCTGCCCCGAGACGACGAGGTGGGCCCCGACGCCGTAGATCGCCGCCGCGCCGATGGCACCGACGAGGCCGAGGGCGACGAAGAAGACCCGGCCGTACATCGCGGAGCGGATCCCGGCGTCGCGCACTGCGACGGCGTGCTCCTCGAACGCGACGTCCTCGCGACGGTGGTCGCCGAACAGCTTGACCAGCATCGCTCCGGCCACGTTGAAGCGCTCGGTCATCTGCGTGTGCAGCGAGGCGTTGTGCTGCATCTGCTGGCGTGAGATGTCCTGCAGCCGCCGGCCGACCCGGCGCGCCGGGATGATGAACATCGGCAGCACGACGAGCGCGAGCAGGGTCAACCGCCACTCGAGGGCAAGCATGGCGATCAGCGTGGTGGTCAGCACCACGACGTTGCTGACGACGCTGCCGAGCGTGCTGGTGACCGCCGTCTGCGCGCCCACGACGTCGTTGTTCAACCGTGAGATCAACGCGCCAGTCGGTGTGCGGGTGAAGAAGGCGATCGGCATCCGCTGCACCTTGGCGAACAGGGCTCGGCGGAGATCGCAGATGAGACCCTCGCCGACACGCGAGCTGCACCAGCGCTGCAACACCTGCAGCGCGGCGTCGCCGAGGGCGGCGAGGGCGGCGGCTGTCGCCAGCCACGTGATCATCGCTCGGTCGCCAGATGGGATGGCGTCGTCGAGGATGGCCCGCACGACGAGTGGAGGAACGAGCGCCAGGATCGCCGCCGCGAAGATGGCCACCAGGAACAGCGCGATCATGGCGCGGTACGGCCGGGCGAACGACCAGATGCGGCGCAGCGTCGCCGACGTGACGCGGGAGCCCTTCACGTCACTGGCGTCACGTGGGCGCAAGGCGTGGGGCGACATCCGCACGAGGTGAGGCTACGGACGCCGACGCCGCCCGTACGATGCCCAAGTGGCGCGAACCCCCCGGCTAGCGGCCGTGCTCGGCACCTTGGCGTTGCTCGCCGCGGCGTGCGGCGAGTCGGGCGTCGAGACCGAGCGGGCCGACGCCGCCGTCACGCCGTCCACCGGTGCGCCGGTGACCGATCCGTCGGCGACGGACCCGCCCGCGACCGATCCGCCGACGACGGGTCCGCCGGACACGGAGGCTCCATCGTCCACGACGGAGGGCTCCGAGGGGTCCGAGGGCTCCAACAGCTCGACGCTGGAGTGGGAGGAGCTCTCCGAAGGTGTCGAGACGACGACACTCGAGGTGCCGGTCGACTACGAGGACCCCGACGGGCCGACGATCGACCTCTTCGTGGCCCGCCGTCTGGCCGACGATCAGGAGAACAAGATCGGGTCGCTGCTCGTCAACCCAGGCGGGCCCGGATTCGGCGGGAGCGACTTCGCCCTGTTCGCCGAGCAGGTGTACGGCCAACCGTTGCTCGAGAACTTCGACATCATCGGCTGGGACCCGCGTGGCACGGGGCTGAGCGACCCCGCGATCGACTGCATCGACGACTACGACCGGTACTTCGCGTCCACCGACGTCACGCCTGACGACGACGCCGAGCGCCAAGAGATCATCGATCTGGCCGAGGAGTTCACGGAGGCCTGCGAGGACGCCAACGGCGACATCCTGCCGTACATCGGGACGAACAACGCGGCTCGCGACATGGACTCGATCCGCCGCGCCCTCGGCGAGGACAAGATCAGCTACTTCGGATTCAGCTACGGGAGTGAGCTCGGCGCGACGTGGGCGACGTTGTTCCCGGAGACCGTGCGGGCGGCCGTGCTCGATGGCGCCGCCGATCCCAATGCCGACCCGCTCGAGAGCAGCATCCAGCAGGCCCGGGGGTTCGAGGGCACGCTGACGACGTACCTGGCCCAGTGCAGCGCCGACCCGGACTGCGCGTTCCACAACGGCGGCGACGCCGAAGGCGCGTTCGATGCGCTGATGCGCTCACTCGACGAATCACCGATCCCGAGCGAGCCGGGCCGGCCCGATGTCAACCTGTCAGTCATGCGCCAGGCCTATGTGCAGGCGATGTACTCCGACAGCTTCTGGCCGCAGCTGTCCGAAGCGCTGGCCGACGCGCAGAACGGCGATGGCGCGGGACTCCTCGCGCTGTACGACGCGTACTACCAGCGGTCCGCCGACGGCACCTGGGGCAACGAGCTGGAGGCCTTCCAGTCCATCAGCTGCATGGACCAGGTCGAGCGGCCGACGGTCGAGGAGTCGGACGCCGACGCCCTCGTCATCAAGGACGCGGCGCCGCGGGCGTCGCCGTTCACCACCGGTGACTACTTCTGCACGTTCTTCCCGGAGGCGATCGACCCGCGCGTCGAGATCACGGGTGCCGGCGCCGGTCCGATCGTCGTGATCGGCACGACGGGCGACCCGGCGACGCCGGTGGACAGCACGCGGGCGATGGCGGCAGCGCTGGAGGACGGGCGCCTGATCATCGTGACCGCCGACCAGCACACCGGCTACGGAGTCAACGACTGCGTCTCCGACCTGGTCGACAACTACCTCGTCGACCTCGAGGTCCCACCGGCCGACAGCGATTGTTGACTCGTTCTGTCCGTCAGAACCGGTCGTTGTGAGGCGATCCTGAAGGACAGGTCGGGGTCAGGACGTCGTGAGCGTGGCGAGGTCGCGAGCGGCGTACTGGTGGTGCCACCACTCCTCGTCCATCACGACGTGGAGGCAGCTGAGCACGGTGTCCTCGGTGGGCGGCGGGTAGCCGTCGGTGTCGTTGCGGTGCCGCCGCGCATGCAGCGTGGGTTCGTCGACGGTTGCGAGGTAGTTCCGGACGCGTGCGATGCGGGCGGCCCGCACGTCGAGCACCTCGGCAAATGAAGGAGCTGCGCCCTCGTCGATCCCCAGCGTCGCCGCTTCGGCGGTGAGGAACGTCGGGAGGAGCCCGATCGGGTGATAGGGGTGGGGCTCGCCGAGCACGGTGCGGCTGAACCAGCCGTCCGTGACGAAGATCAGGTGGCGCAGCGTCTCCACGAGCGACCACTCGCCGTCGACGCGTTGGTGCAGCGTGGGTTCGGGGAGGCGGCGGGCCAGGTCGATCGTCGGCTGCCACATCGTCTCGACGGCGGCCCAGCCTGCCCGCAAGCCCTCCGGGGTCGTCGCCCGCATCGCCACACGCTCCGGGTGCAGACGGTCGAGCTCGGCCTCGACGAGCGGGCCGACGTACACACCGTTGACCTTCAGTGTGGAGATGATCCCGGACAGCTCGGTGTCGACGAGCATCGCGTCGGTGATGCGGGCGCCCGACAGGTCGACGTCGTGCATCTTGATGCCGGAGAGGTCGGCGTGGGTGAACCGGGCGCCGCGGAACTCGTCGCTGTCGCGCACGTCGAACGGCACGTCGCCACGCTAGACAGCAGCTCGGTTCCGCGATGAGCGATGAGTGCCGATACAGCGCTCATCGCTCATCGCAGGCTCGCACCGCTCATCGCTCACCGCGCACCGCTGCAATCAGTATCCTCTTATCGGTGCGGGTTGGTCCCTACGCAATCGGTTCACTCGACGTCGTCGTCGACCGCATCCGCCGCGCCGATGCCGACGGGTTCCCGATCGTGTGGACGCACCAGGCGACCGGTCTGGATCCGTTCGTCGCCATGGCGGTTGCCGCCCGCGAAGCTCCGCGCATCCAGGTCGGGACCGCCCTCGTGCCGGTTGTCCTTCGCCACCCGCAGGCGCTGGCCGCCGAGGCGCTGACCGCGCAGGCCGCGCTCGGCGGCCGGCTGACGCTCGGCATCGGGGTGTCGCACCCGCACGTCGTGGAAGGACGACTCGGGCTGTCGTACGAGCGTCCCGCCGAGCTCATGCGTGAGTACCTCGAGGCGCTGCTACCGCTGCTCCGAGGCGAGCCGGCCAACGTGCACGGTCGGCGATTGACGATGGTCGGCGGCCTCGACATCAGCGGCGTGGCGCCGCCCCCGGTCCTGATCGGCGCGCTCGCGCCGCACATGCTGCGCCTCGCCGGTCGCCTTGCTGACGGAACGATCACTGGTGCAACCGGGCCGCGCACCCTCGCCGAGCACGTCGTTCCGTCGATCACGAAGGCCGCCGCCGATGCCGGCCGCCCAGCGCCACGGATCGTCGCCGCGGTCGTCGCCTGCATCACGGACGATCCCGACGGCGCGCGGCGCCGGATCGCCGAGACCTCCAAGCCGTACACCACGATGCCGTCGTTCAAGGCGATGCTCGAACGGGAGGGCGTGTCGAGTCAGGTCGACATCGGCCTGATCGGTGACGAGGCGACCGCACGGGCGATCGCTGAGCGGTTCATCGATGCCGGCGCGACCGAGCTCGCCATCCGCGAGTCGACCGGCACCCCCGAGGAGGCAGAACGGACGCGCGCCTTCCTCAAGAGCCTGATCACGGAGGGTTCGACATGATCATCCTGCTCTACACCGTCGTGCCTCGGGGTGAGGCCCAGCGCAAGGCGCACGAGGAGATGACGCGCCAGATGCAAGACCTCGCCGAGGCGACCTCAGGGTTCCTCGGTGCCGAGTTCTTCGCGCGTCCGGACGGCGGTTCGTTCGGCGTGTTCCGCTTCGAGGACGAGCACGCACTCGCGGCGTGGCGCGACCACCCGGACCACGCCGAGACGCACCGGCGCGGCGTCGAGGAGGTCTACGCGACCTACCAGGTCGAGATCTGCCAGCGGGTTCGCGACGCCAGCTTCACGTGGGAGCCCGCCGCCGGCTGACGATCTGGGTGGCCACAGTCTCGAATCCGAGACGGTCGCCACCCAGAAGCTGACCTGAGACGGTGGCCACCCAGATGATGGGTGGCGGGACGGGATGGTCAGGCGAGGCGGGTGGCGAGCCAGTCGGCGATCATCGCTTCGAGCGGTTCGGCGTCGGGATGCTCGAACTGCCGAGTCGACAGCATCGTCGTGCCGAGCCCGAGACCGTCGAAGACCTCCAGCCGACTGTGCTGCGCATCGCCGGCGAGGTAGGCGTCGACCGTTGCGCGCAGGCCCTCCGGGTCCTCCTGCGACACGAGGCCGAACAACGGCACGTGCTGCCGGCCGACCGCCTCGAGGCAGCGCGTCTCATCCCGTGCCGACAGCAGGACAATGGCGCGCAGCCGCTCATTGCTGGAGAGGGCGTCGAGCGCGTCGGCGGCGGTGTCCTGCTCGGCGCCCAAGGCGAGGCGCCGCGGATCGATCCCAGGCACGGTGGCGAGGTGCTCGAACGCAGCGACGACATCGAGCGCGACACGTTGGCGCTGGCGTGGTGTCATCCGCGCGTACGACATCTCGCCGCGGCTGGCCCCGCGCCCGCGTACGTCGATCCGCAGCGATGCAACACCTCGCTGAGCAAGGGCGGCGGCGACTGCGGTATAGGCGTCGCGCTCGTGCCGCGAGGCCGGGACGAGCAGGGCGCCCGGCACCTCGCTCGTTGCTGGGTCCGGCATGGACAGCAACCCGCCGATCGGCCAGCCGTCGGCAGCGGCGATCGCAACCTCCACGTCCGGGCTCATGGTGGCAGCACCTCGGCGAACCAGTCGACGATCGCCGGTTCGAGCCCAGGATCGAGCTCGAACAGCTGGTAGCCGATGGCCCCACCGGCGTACTCGACGAATCGCGTGTGCCGGCTCGACGATGCGTCGTAGAGGGTGCGCATCGCCGCCGACGTGACGCGGTGGGCGGTGCTCGTCACGTAGAGCACGTCGACGCCCGGATCCGTGAGGTAGGCCGTCTCCGCCGGCTCGACAGGCCGGTAGCCGGTGAGCACGACGATGGCGCGGACGCGACCATCGTCGGCGGCGGCTCGTACGGCGTGCTCGGCACCGTGGATCACGCCGACCGCGCCGAGTCGCTGGGCGTCGACGCCCGGCAGCGCGGCGAGGTGGTCGAACGCGGCGGCCGCATCGCGCCACCCGGCGGCGCGCTCCTCGGCGCCGAGCTCCATGTAGGTCCCGCGGTTGGTGCTCCGCCCGCGTCCTCGCCAGTCGAGGTTGAGCACGGCGAACCCCCGCTCGGCCAGTAGCCGCTCGAGCCGGGCGAAGACGGCCCGATCGCTGCGACCGGAGTGGAGGAGCACGATGCCCGGCACCGGGTGGTCCCGTCGTGGGAGCCACCGTGTGCCGTAGAGCTCCCAGTCGTCGCTCGATGTCAGCGTGACCTCGTCGACGCTCGTCGTGCGATGGAGCCGGTCAGCGAGCCAGTCGGCGGCTCGCTCGGCGGTCGCGCCGTCGACGGCGCCGACGAGCAGCGCGGATCCTTCATGGCCCGAGGCCAGGTAGGCGTCGACGACACCCTGAAGCCCTTCGCGATCGGCCGGATCGGCGACGGCGAGGAGCGCCAGCTCGGGCCAGTCCGCAACGAGTTGCACGGCTTCGGCCGACAGCGGGCTGCCGATGATCGCGACTGCCTCGATGCCGCCTGTCTCGGCGACGAGCTCGAGCGCAACCTCGCCGGCCGGGCCAGCGCCGACGACCGCAACGTGACCACCCGCGGCGAGTTCGGTGAGCCTCGATTGAGCTTCCTCTGGTGTCACGGCGAGCCAGTCGACCTCGCGCCGGCGCAGGGCGTCTTCCAGTGGAAACTCGAGGAGGGCAGTGTCCGACTCGACCGCCACGACGACGGGCAACCGGGGCATTTCGTATACTCTATTCGACCGTATGGGGTTGGCAGGGAAGGTCGCCATCGTCACCGGCGCTGGGCGCGGCCTCGGCCGTGAGTACGCCAAGCTCCTCTCCACAGACGGCGCCCAGGTCGTCGTCGCCGACGTCAACGCCGACGACGCGAAGGCCACGACGGCCGACCTGGAGGCTGGTGGCGCGGAAGCGCTTGCCGTCGCCGTCGATGTGGCCGACGAGACGAGCACGCTGGAGCTCGCCGCCGCCGTCGAGGCGAGGTTCGGGCGGGCGGACATCCTCGTCAACAACGCCGGGATCTGGGGTGACCTCGAACGCCACCCGCTGCTGTCGGTGCCGGTCGACTACTGGGACTTCGTGATGGGCGTCAACCTGCGCGGCCCGCTGCTGTGCACGCGGGCGGTCGCTCCGACGATGCGTGCCAAGGGCTGCGGTCGCATCGTCAACATCTCGTCGATGGGGGCGTACATGGTCGCCGGCGTGTACGGCGTCGAGCAAGCTGGCGCTCAACCAGCTCACGTACGCGCTGGCCAGCGAGCTCGGCGGCGACGGGATCACCGTGAATGCGGTCGCGCCCGGGACCGATCGACAACGAGGCCATCCGCCGCCAGGTTCCCGAGGCGGGATTCGAGAAGCTCATCGCGGGCGACGCCTGTCAAGCGGCTCGGGACGGCCGACGACATCTACGGCATGATCCGCTACCTCGTCGGCGACGACGCCGGCTGGGTCACCGGGCAGACGTTCCTGGTCAACGGCGGCTTCAACACGAGGCTGTGACAGGCTCCCCGACGATGCACGACGACCGCGAACGATGACCGGTGGTGAGGCAGTTGTCGCGGCGCTCGAGGCGCTCGGGGTCCGCCACGTGTTCGGCATCGTGAGCGTGCACAACCTGCCGATCGTCGACGCGATCTCACGCTCGTCGCTCGGTCCGCATGGTCGAGATCCGCCACGAGCAGGGCGCCGTGCATGCCGCCGACGGGTACGCCAGGGCCACCGGGGGCTCGGCGTCGCGCTCACCAGCACCGGTCCGGGCGCGGCCAACGCGATGGGCGGGCTGCTCGAGGCGCACCACGCCTCGTCGCGGGTGCTGCTGCTCACCGGCCAGTCGGAGACGCAGCTGGTACGGCAAGGGGCGCAGCACGCTCCACGAGGCCGAGCGCCAGCTCGACATGCTGCGCACGGTCAGCCGGTACGTCGGCCCACGTCAACCACCATGCGGCCATCGCGGTCGACCGTCCTGAAGCGGCGCGCGACATCGCCAGCGGGCGGCCGCAGCCGGGCGCGGTCGAGATCCCGATCGACCTGCAGTACGCCACCGGGGAGGTGCGCGTCGGTGACCCGCATCCACCCATCGTGCAGGCGCCTGCCCAGGCGCCGCTCGAGCGGGCCGCCGAACTGCTCGCCGCCGCCACCCGCCCGCTGATCTGGGCCGGCGGCGGCGTGGTCTCCGCCGGCGCGTCGGCCGAGCTGACGGCGCTGGCCGAGCGGCTCGGCGCGCCGGTGCTGACCTCGGTCGAGGGCCGCGGGGCGATCGCCGAGGACCATCCGCTGGCGCTCGGTCCCCAACGGCGACCTCAGCGTGCTCGATCCGGTGATCGCCGATGCCGACGTCGTGCTGGCGGTCGGGACCCGATTCCAGCTCGGCAGCAACTCGCCAGATGGGTCTGTCGATCCCCGGCACGCTGATCCACCTCGACGCCGACCCCGGCGTGATCGACCGCTTCCATCCGGTCGACGTCGGCATCGTCGCCGACGCCGAGCTCGGCCTCGAGGCGCTCCTCGATGCCCTCGCCAGCGCGACGCGTCGCGCCAGATGAAGCGTTCGTCAGCCGCGCCAAGGAGGCCAGGGCGATGGCGGAGGCCGAGGCGAGGGACGCCGATGGGGCCCGACCACGAGAAGATGGTGGAGATCGTGCGCGGCGCCCTGCCCCGCGACGCCATCGTCGTCAAGGACGCCACGGTCTCGTCGTACGTGTGGGCCAACCGCCACCTGCCGGTCTACGAGCCGCGCACGTCGATGCGACCGGTGTCGGCGGCGATCGGGCCGGGCTTGCCGTTGGCGATCGGCGCCAGCATCGGCACGGGTCGCCGCACGCTGGTCGTGCACGGCGACGGTGGGTTGATGCTCAGCGTCGGGCGAGCTGGCGACCGCCGTCCAGCAGGAACTGCCGCTGATCACGTGCGTGTTCAACGATCGGGGCTACGGGATCCTGCGCTTCATCCAGGACCTGACGCTCGGGGGCCGGCGGACGGCGGTCGACCTGCACACCCCGGACTTCGCCGCGCTGGCCCAGTCGATGGGGATGGCGGCGTGAGAGCGGTGACGACCGTCGACGAGTTCGCAAGCGCGCTCGGCCGCGCCGTCGAGCACGATGGCCCGACGCTGATCGACGTCGACATCACCCAGCTGGCGGCCGATGCCGATCGTGCCCCCAGTCGCCCGTCGACCCGACGGCGCTGAGCGCGGCCAGATCGCGGGTCAGCGCCGGGTCGTCGCGGCGTCGACCGGCAGCCGCAGCGCGCAGGACCCGCGACACGCACGAGTAGTAAGCGGCGTCAGCACCAGCTCGACCAGCTCACCGTCGGTTGATAGCGCTCGGCGAGCGCCGCCCACGCTTGCTCGCTGACCTCGAGCTCGTCGGTGAGCTCGTCGGTCAGCGCCAGCACGCGCGCTGCTCGTCGGTCGAGAAGCAGGTCGCTCTCGCGCCACCGGTCCGAGCTCCGTCGAGCTGCTCGTCCGATGACCCCGCGCTGGACCGCCATGTCCCAGTGGGCGATCCACTCGTAACGGTGCGGCGGTGAGCTGGGCGACGCGCATGATGATCAGCTCGCGCAGCCCGCGCGGTGACGCCGCCTCGTTGCGCAGCGGCCAGGCCAGCGCCACCCAGGCGTTGAGCATCGCCGGCGAGTTGCCGAGCGTGCGGTACAGCAGTCGGCACGTCCCGCCCGGCGTCGCGGAACACGTCGAAGACCGCCGCCAGCTCGGGATCGGCGGTGTCGCCGGCGACGAGCGGCAGCGCGACGCCGGTGGTCACAGGAGCCGGAGGTAGCGCTCGGCGTTGCCGGAGAACAGCTTGGTCAGCGTCTCGTCGCTCACCCCTTCGGACTGCCACGCCGAGCACGGCGTCGGGCGACTTCGGGAACGCGCACTGGTCGTGCGGGTAGTCCGACTGGTACATGATCGCGTCGTCGCCGATCATCTCGATGATGCTGCGCACCGTCTCCTCGCCCTCGTACAGCTCGACGCCGCAGAAGATCCGGCCGTCCTCGGCGTAGCTCGAGCGGCGTGCGCTTGATCGAGTCGGCAGCGACGGGTGCAGGTAGTCGGCCTGACCCTCGAGGCGCACCAGCCACGACGGCAGCCAGCCGCCGCTGCACTCGGCGAAGCCGATCCGCAGGTTCGGGAACTGGTCGAACAGCCCGGACAGGATCACGTAGCCGAGCAGCCGCTGCGCGCCCCACGGATGGGCGGCCGCGCGGGCGACGGCGACGTGGCCCCAGACGTCGCGGTAGCCGGGGAAGTACGGCGGCTCGTAGAAGAACGAGTGGTGCAGCATCGGCAGGTCGGCGTCGCTCCATCGCCGCCCAGATCGGGTGGAGGTCGGGGTCGTCGACGGGCATGCCCTCGGGCAGCACGACGGTCACCGCGGCGACGCACCGCTCGCTCGACGAGGCGAGGCGATCTCCTCGGCCGCCCACTCCGGATCGACAGCCGGGCGCCAGGATCGTCGCCTTCAGCCGCGTCCGGGTCGGCCGAGCAGTAGTCGACGATGTAGCGGTGGTAGGCGGCGTACAGCTCCTTCGCCAGGCGTCGGATCGATCGCGGTGATGGCGGTCGAGAACGTGCCGGGGATGATCAGGTCGACGTCGCGGCCCTCGCGGTCCATGTCGCGCAACCGGCCGGCCGCGTTGCGCTGCGCGACGCCGGGCTCGGGAGGCTCGACCCGGTTGCTGCCGATCGCGCCCTTGAGCGCCGGCACCTTCCCCTGCTCGGCGCCGTCGGGCGTCGGCCTTCTCGCCCATCGTCCGCTTGAACGGGTAGGGGTTGATGCTCAGCCCGACGCCGTCGCGGAATCGGGACTCGTACGGCTCCAGCTCGGACCGACGGGCGGTGAGCTCGGCGCTGCCGTAGTCGTACAGGACGTCCGCCGTCGGGCCGACGTGGGTGTCGGTGTCGAGAACTCGGTACCCCTGCCGCACCGAATTCAGCATACTCTAATACGAAGTGAGTGATCTGCTCGAAGGCATCCGCGTCGTCGAGTGCGCCGTGCTGTTCAACGGCGACACGGTGGGGATGTGGCTCGCCGACATGGGCGCGGACGTGATCAAGGTCGAGTCACCGGGACAGGGCGACTACCTCCGCGACATGCTCGGCCAGATCGTGCCGCACCACAGCCCTGCCCACCTCCAGGTCAACAAGAACAAGCGCAGCATGACGCTCGACCTTCGCCGTGAGGAAGGCCGCGACGTGTTCTGGGACCTGTTGCGCACCGCTGATGTGTTCGTCGACGGGTTCCTCGCCGGCGCCTGCGACGCCCTCGGCATCGGCTACGAGCGCCAGCGGGTGATCAAGCCGGACATCGTCTACTGCCACTACTCCGGCTTCGGTGCGACCGGACCGTATGCCCGCATCCCCACCCACGGGCAGATGATGAACGCGCTCGCCGCGTCCGTGCCGCTGGAGACCGGCGGCGACGGCCTCGTGCGCGAGCAGGCGTCGACGGAGCCGATGAAGGGGACGACCATCGGCGGGGACGGCACCGCAGCAGGAGCGGTACACGCCGCGCTGCACGTCGTCGCTGCGCTCGTCCGTCGGGCGAGCACCGGCCAAGGGTGCTACCTCGACGCCGCCGGGTCGGACGGTGTCGTCGCCCAGGGGTGGATCGGGGCGACCTACGCACTGAACAACGACCGGATCACCGACCGCACCGGACTGCGCCAGCCGGGCGACGTCGAGCGGACGAGCGCCAAGTACAACTTCTACGAGACCGCCGACGGACGGTACGTGTTGTTCTGCGCCATCGAGCACAAGTTCTGGCAGCGGTTCTGCGAGTCCGTCGATCGCCCGGATCTCATCGGCGGCAACGACGTGGGCGACTCGCCGGTCGACTTCGCCCACCGCGACGAGCCGCTGCGGCGGGAGCTGCAGGCCATCTTCAGCATGCGCAGTCAGGCCGAGTGGGTCGCCTTCGCGCGGGACCACCGCCTGCCGCTCGGTCCCGCCCATCAGCGCGTCGCCGACCTGCGCGACGACCCCCAGATCAGCGCCCGCCAGATCATCGTCGAAGGTGAGCATCCGGCGGCCGGCGCGTTCACGTACGTGGGCGAACCGGTGATCGTCGACGGCACGCCGTACCGCCTGCGCCGCCCTGCTCCGTCGCTCGGTGAGCACACCGACGAGTTGCTCGGCGAGCTCGGCCGCACGGCCGAGGACATCGCCAGCCTTCGAGCCAAGGGTGTGATCGGAGCATGAGAGGAGACCGCATATGACCGAGCGCGGAGCGCTGTGGGACGCCGAGGTCCAGGGTCGCGATCCGACCGAGGCGCAGCGCATCGCCAGCGAGGCACTGCGCAACGAGTGGGCGCGTGTGTGGGAGCTCCCCGTCAGCTACTACCGCGACCTCTACGCAGGCGCCGGACTCGGTCCCGGTGAGCTGCCTCCGCTCGACGAGATCCCGCGCGCGGACAAGCCCGCGCTCCGCGCCGACGAGGCGGCGCACCCGCCGTTCGGGACCCACCGGGTCGTCGGGCTGGAAGCGGCGATCCGCCTCGGCTCGTCGACCGGCACCACGGGCGCGCCGACGATGATCTTCTTCGGTCCGAACGACCTGGAGGTCGCCGGCGTCGTCGGGGTGCGCAACATGTGGCGTCACGGCGTCCGGGCCGGCGACCGGTACACCCACAGCTGGCCGCAGGGGATCTATCCCACGAACGTGACCGGCGGGCGCTCCTACGTGACGCTCGGTGCGTTGGAGATCGCCGTCGGGCCGCCGTTCACCGTCGACATCGCGGCCGAGCACCTGCGGCTGTGGCAGCTGTTGCGACCGACGGCGTTCATGATGACGGGCTCACAGCTACGCACCTACGAGGAAGCAGCCGCGGCGACGGGAATCGACCTGGCGTCGCTCTTGGACGGCGCGATCCTCGTGTTCCTCGAGGCGGCGTGCCAGTTCGTACGGCCTCGCCAGCGTGTCGAGACGGCGTATGACGTGCAGATCCGCAACATCGGCGGGGCGTCGGAGATCCCGGGTTTCGCCACGACGGACTGCGCCGCCCATGCCGGACTGCACGTGGCCGGTGACCACTTCGTCGTCCAGGCCTGTGACCCCGTGACCGGCCGCGAGGTGCCCGACGGAGAGCGGGGCACGCTCGTCGTCTCGGCGTTCGGTCTCGACGCGCTCTTCCTGCGCTACGACCTGCAGGACATCGTGATGGTGTCGCGCGGGGCCGTGCGTGTGCGGCGAGACCGGCCCGCGCTACACCCTGCTCGGGCGCCACGCCGACGCGGTCGAGATCGATGGGCGGATGTTGCTGCCGCTCGACGTCCACCTCGCGCTGGAGGAGATCGAGACCGACGGGCCCGAGTTCCAACTCGTCACGGGCGGGGAGGGACGACTGCAGCTTCGTGTCGAGGCCGACGACGGACGCGGTGGCCACCTCGCCGGTGCGCTCGAGGAGGCGCTCGGCGTGCCGACGGCGGTCGAGACCGTCCCGATCGGCAGCCTGCCGCCGCGAGCTTCAAACCCCGCCGCGTCGCTGGCTAGCTCGGCGCGAGGCCTCGCGGACAGGCAGGCCGGCGAGGCGAGCCGCTTGCGGCCGACGAGGCCTCACGGAGAGGCAGGCCGGCGAGCCGTCGCTCGCGGTGACGTGAAGAGCGCCCGGAAGAGGAGTCGGAGGCGAGGCGAGCTTGCGAGCCGAGCCCAGACTCAATCGTTGCCGCTCGCGCCTCGCGGCTGAGCCTCGAACGGCAGCTTCTCGCCGGGCGTCACGACGTTCGTGATCTCGCCGTAGATACCTGTGGCATACGCCGTTGCGATGTCGCCATCCGGGCCGATGGTCGCGAACACGACCACGGTCAGCTCCTGCTCCGGGTGGTAGGCGACGATGCCGCTGTAGCCATCCACCTGCGGGTTGCTGCCCACCCAGCCGCCGGCAACGACGGTGGCCATCGCGTAGTAGGACTCCGCCGTCATCGGCCCGAGACCCGCGGTCTCGGGCGCGAGCTGCAACTCGTGCGACTCGGGCGTGAGCACGGTGCCCTCGGCAATCGCCTTGGCCCACACCGCCATGTCGTCCAGGTTCGAGGTGCCGTTGCCTGCGTTCGGCACCCAGGACGGACTCCAGAACGTCACGTCCTCGAACGGCCCGCGCTCATTCGAGTAGGCGTGCAGCACTGGCGCCTCGATCACCGACGTGTTCGACACGGCGGTGTTGTCCATCTCCAGCTCGTCCCAGATCTCCCGCAGCTGCTCGGCGAACGGCCGTCCGCCGACCTCCTCCACGATCTGACCCAGCAAGACGAAGTTCGTGTCGGAGAAGGCCCAGCTCGTGCCTGGATCGAACAGCGGAGGTTTCGACATCGCGTACTGGATCAGGTCCTCGACCTGCCAGATCTGGAATGGGTCCTTGTCCAGCTCGTCGATGAAGGCCTGCGTGGTGACGAAGTCGTTGTAGCCCGACGTGCTGTGGGCGAGCATGTTCACTGTCACCTTGTCGGCGTCGGGCAGCTCCGGGAACCAGTTGGAGATCGGGTCGTCGAGCGAGATCTCGCCTTCCTCGACCAGCCTGAGCAGCTGCGTGGTCAGCATCCCCTCGACGACGTTGCCGATGCGGAAGTGCATGTCACGGGTGGCCGGGACACCCGATTGGCCTTCGCCGAGCGCACCGGTCGCCACCGCCTCGCCGTCCTTCCAGACGCCGAACACCACACCTGACAGGACGCCGGGTTCGAACTGGGAACGCACCGCGTCCACGATCTGGCTCGCCTGCGGATCGTCCTCGTCGGTGCAGATCTCTTCGGTCTTCGTGAGGCCTGACGGGCAATCGACCGTCTCCGCCTGTTGTCCGGTGCTCGCGCTCTCGTCGTCGTCGTCGGAGGCGCACCCGGCGATCACCAGCGCGGCGCACACCGCGATGGCAAGCAGTGGAAGCGATCGGCGGGCACTCATCTTCGGAGTCATCGGCGGGAAGCACGGCGGTTCTTGGACGCAGGCATTTCGTCGGGCAGGAGGTAGCGAACGACGGTCTCGAGGTGGCGGCGCATGCGTCGCTCGGCCGCGTCGACGTCTCCGTTGAGGATCGCCTCGGCGATGCGCTGATGGGTGCGGTGCACCTCGGAGGCCGTCTCATCGAGTGAGGCGGAGCGCGGCGACAGCGCGCCGGTGACCTGGGCGACCACCTGCACGAAGAGGCGCATCGCCGGGTTCCCGGTCAAGTCGGCGAGCAGCAGGTGGAAGTCGTGCGTGGGGAGATCGCCACGCGGCCGGCCCAGCTCACGCGTGCGCTTGATGTCCTCGACCTCGTGGGCCAGATGTTGTTTGATCCGCTCTGCGCCATCGGGCGTGAGCCGCTCGGTTGCCGCCCGCACGACCTCCAGCTCGAGCGCCATGCGGGCCTCGTTGATCTGCCCGGGTTCGATCCGCAGGAATTCGAGGTGCAGCGCAACGGTGCGGATCACGGCCTCGAGATCCGGAGCTGCGACGACGAGGCCCCCGCCGGGCCCGCGGCGCATCTCGGCGACGCCGTGGTGGTCGACGATGCGCATCGCCTCGCGGAAGACGGCGCGACTGACGTCGTACTTGCCGATGAGGTCGGCCTCGGAGCCGAGCACCTGCCCCACGGGCCAGCCGCGCTCGATGATCTCGTCCTCGATGCGTTCGGCCAGGACCTCGCCGAGCTTTCGCCCATCGGTGCGAGCGTTCTTCATCGACCGCTCCCGTCGAGGCATTGCCGGACGTTATCCCGACGGGTTCGCGTCGCTACGGGACCGCGAGCCGATCACACGGTCGCGAGCACCGCCGCGGCATCCGGGCGCTCGGTCCAGCGGAACAGTCGCTCCGCGTTGCCGTGTGTCATTGCCGCGACGTCCTCGTCGGGAAGGCTCTTCAACGCCTGACCGACGTCGCGCTGGCTGTGCGGCCACGGCGTGTCGGCGTGCGGGTAGTCGCACTCCCAGAGGATGCGATCGACACCGATGTGGTGGCGGGCCTCCACGCCGAGCTGCTCGTCGATGAAGCAGACCCAGAAGTTGCGGCGGAAGGTCTCGCTCGGCGGGACGTCGGCCATCTTGGCCCAGAAGCGGTGCTTCTCCCAGGTCCGATCGGCGCGCTCCAGAGCAAATGGAACCCACCCGATGCCGCCCTCCGACATCGCGAACTTGATCGTCGGGAAGCGGTGCGGGATCTCGCTCAGCAGCAGGTCGGTCAGTGTGATCTGAGCGTTGACCGGGCGAGCGCGATCTCGACCGCATATCCACCGTCGGGCGACGGCATGCGGGTCTGCCCGCTCGTGCCGATGTGGATGCAGATCGCGAGGTCGGTCTCGGTCACGGCCTCCCACAGCGGATCCCAGTGGCGGTCATGGAACGAGGGCAGGCCGATCGCGTACGTGCTCTCGGGGAACGACACGGCGCGCGCGCCCTTCTCCGCGCACCGTCGAACCTCCGCCGCGAACCCCGGCGGATCCCACAGCTGCCCGATGATCATCGGGATGTACATCCCGGGCACCGACGCACTCCACTCGTCGAGCATGAAGTCGTTGTACGCCCGTACGCAGGCGTCGGCGAGCTCCTTGTCGTTGGCGGTGAGGAAGCGGACTCCGGCGAAGCGGGGGAACGTCGGGAAGCAGACGCTGCCCCTGATGCCATCCGCCAGGAGGTCGCGGGCTCGGATCACCGGGTCGTAGCAGCCCGGGATCATGTCCTCGAAACGCACGGGGTCCATGGAGAACTCCTTGTTCTCCTTGCCCGCCACGGCGTTGAGGCCCATCGTGCCGATGCGCTCGCCTTCGAACACCCAGTACTCCCGACCATCGGCTTCGACGACGCGCGGGCCGGCGTCCTGGAAGCGTCGCCGGCAGCCGGTCGGTCCAGACCGTTGCGTGCTCGATCACGTGGTCATCGACGCTGATCAGGTCGAGACTCATGCGCGTAATATAGCATACTGAAATATCGCGGCTGCCCAGGGAGGTGCACGTGAAGGAGGGGTTCCGGTTCATCGACACCGACACCCACGTCGGACCGAACATGGAGACCCTGCGACAACTACGCCGGCCCGCGTGCTGCGGCGTCGCTGGGACGAGTTGCTGCCGTACTTCGTGCAGGTCACCGAGGGCCACCACCTCAGCATCGACCCGATCCCGTTCAAGCGCGACCTCAACACCGGCACCGACATCGCGCAGACCAGGCCGGCGGCGCGGGCGGCACGATCCCGCTTCGCAAGGCGGTCAAGCTCAACTACGAGGTCAAGCCGGTCGCCGAGGTCAACAACGAGAACTGGCAGGGCCGCCTCGAGGACATGGACCGCGAGGGTGTCGACGTGCACCTCATCTTCCCGGCGACGTTCTCCACCGCTTCCACGGTGCTCGACGTCGAGATGCAGAACGAGCTCTACGGCGCCTACCACCGCTACCTCGATGCGACTACTGCGGATCGGTGCCCGACCGGCTCAAGGCGGCGGCTCTGACGAACGCCCGCGACCCGGAGTGGTCGGCGGCCGAGATGCGGTTGGCGCCTGAGCCGTGGGTGGCGGCGGTCGACGTGCTGCTCGCCGAAGGACATGCCGATCGACGACCCGTCGCTCGATCCCGATCTGCGAGGCGATGGACGACGCCGACCTGCCGTTCGTGCACCACTCGTTCTTCTACGAGCCGCCGTACTTCCCCGGCTACCGCGACATCTGGGGCAACCTGGCGATCGCCCGCATGGCGGCGCATCCGTGGGGCGCGCAGCGCTTGCTCGCCTACGTCACTGCTGAGCGGCATGTTCGACCGCTACCCGAACCTGCGGATCGGGTTCGCCGAGTGCTCGGGCGGCTGGCTCGGCGGATGGCTGAACCGCATGACGTACCAGGCCGACTACCTCGCGGCACGGCTGCCGGAGATCAAGCGCACGCCGATCGAGTACGCGCTCGACGGCCGGATCTTCTGCGGCGTCGAGCTCGACGAGGGCCCCGACGTCGCGCATGGGGTGGCCGCCGTCGTCGGTGACGGCGTGCTGATGTACTCGTCCGACTACCCGCACGGCGGATGCCGCTTCCCGCAGTCGACTGATGTCGTGCTCGCCTGGCGCGAGGCGCTCGGCGACGACCACCTGCGGCGGATCTGCAGCGAGAACGCGGAGCGCTTCCTCCGCCTCGACGGCTGAGCGACCGACATGCCAGTCGACCTCGAACAACGCATCGCCGAGCTCGGCATCGTGATCCCCGATCCGCTGCCCGCCGGTGGCCTGTACTCGTCAGTCGTCATCGACGGTGACGTCGCCTACGCCTCCGGCACGGTCGCTGTCGAAGGCCCTCCGTTGAAGCTGGCGTTCGCCGGCCGGCTCGGCGAAGACCTGTCGCTCGAGGACGGCAAGCTCTCGGCCCGCGGGGCGATGATGAGCACGCTCGGCAACCTCAAGGGCGCGCTCGGCGACCTCTCGCGCATCGAGCGCTTCCTGCGGCTCGTCGGCTACGTGCGTGCGACGCCCGAGTTCACCGGGCCGCCGGCGGTGATCGATGGCGCCTCGGAGCTGCTCCGCGACCTGTTCGGCGCCGACCTCCTGCCGGCCCGAACGGCGATCGGTGTCGCCGCCCTGCCGGGGGGTGCCAGCGTCGAAGTCGACGCGATCGTCAAACTGCGCTCGTGATCAAGTCTGACTTGCACGTTCTCTCGTGGGTCGACGGCGCGCTCGTGGCCCCCGGCAGCGGCGGCGATCCGTCCCGAGGACAAGGCGCTCTCCGGCATCGGTGTGTTCGAGGCGATCAAGGTCGTCGACGGCGTGCCGTTCGCGCTGCGCCGGCACCTGGACCGGCTCGTCGCGTCGGCAGCACCCCTCGAGCTGCCGATCGACCTCGACCGCGTGCACGAGGGCGTCGCCGCAGTTCTCGGCGCGATGGACCGCAGCGAGCCCTCGCGTCGTTGGCTGCGCATCACCGTGACAGCCGGGCCCGCCGCCATGGCCACGACCGCTCCGCCGCGAGACCCGACCGTCATCGTCGCAACGTCACCGATGGCGCCATGGGGGCCGACGACGTCGGTCGTGGTGCTGCCCTGGCCACGCAATGAGCGGGGCGCGCTCGCCGGGCTGAAGACGATCTCGTACCTGGAGAACGGGATGGGCCTGCGCCGCGCGGCCGAGCGCGGAGCGGAGGAGGGGATCTTCGCCAACACCGTCGGCAACCTCTGCGAGGGATGCGGCACGAACATCTTCGTCGTGCATGACGGGGAGTTGGTCACCCCGCCGCTGACCGCCGGTTGCCTCGCCGGGGTGACGCGAGGCCTCGTCCTCGAGTGGGTACCCGGCATCGTGGAACGCGACCTGCCGATCGAAGTGCTGACGACGTGTGAGGAGGCGTTCATCACGTCGACGAGCCGCGACGTGCACCCGATCGCCTCGATCGACGGCCGCACCCTTGCGGAGGCGCCCGGGTCGATGACCGCTGAGGCGATGCGCGTCTTCGCCGAGCGGGCTGCGGCCTGCCCGGACCCGTGAGCGTTGATCGCCGCCAGGTGCTGACGTACGACGCGCTGCTCCGCGAGCACGCCCGCAGCCGACCGCATCAGGTCGCCGTGGTCGACGGTGACGTCTCGCTGCGCTACCCCGACCTCGACGCCCGCGTCGATCGCATGGCTGGCGTCCTCGTCGAGGAGGGCGTCGTCGACGGCGAGCGGGTGCTGTGGCTCGGGCAGAACTCCTTCCGCGTGCTCGAGCTGCTGCTGGCGTGCGCTCGGGTTGGGGCGGTGCTCTGCCCCGCCAACTGGCGCCAGAGCGCGGCAGAGCTGCGCGTTCGTCATCGACGACCTCACGCCGCGCATCGTCGTGTGGCAGGAGGAGGAGATCGGCGACGCGGTCCGCGAGGCCCGCGACCGGCGACCACCCACGAGCCCGCTGGATCCGCCACGACACCGACGCCGCGGATGGGTACGAGGCCGTCCTCGCCACCGGCGAGCCACCCGGCGAGCGCGACGTCGACCCGGGCAGCGGCCTGCTGGCGATGTACACCGCGGCGTTCGCCGGCGCCCCGAAGGCGGCCGTGCTGTCGCACACCGCGTTGCTCGTCCAGGACCTCATCATCGGCCGGATGCAGGACGTCAGCGACGCGTCGGTGTACCTGAACTCGGGCCGCTGTTCCACATCGCGACGTTCGCCACGACGCTCGCCACCTTCCACCACGGCGGCACGAACGTGTTCATGCGGCGGGCGGACGCCGAGGAGCTCTGCCGGCTGATCGAGGCCGAGCGGTGCACCGGCGCGTTCCTCATGCGGCCCACGATCGACCAGATCCGCGAGGTCAACGCCGACGGGCGCTACGACCTGTCGAGCCTGCGGACAGCCCGGATCCGCAGCGCGTACCGGAACGGGATGATCTACCGTCGACAGCCCGTGGGCGCACGCCCGGGCGGCTACGGCCAGACCGAGGTCGTCGGGCTGACGACGCTACGCGGGCTCGGCAGGGAGTCGACGGGCGCCGCCGGCCGCCCTGCCCCGGCGAGCACGGTGCGCATCGTCGACCCCGACGGCCGCGAGGTCGCGCCGGGCGAGGTCGGCGAGATCGTCGTGCGCGGACCGACGGTGATGAACGGCTACTGCGACCGGGACGACCTCAACGCGGCAACGTGGGCGCGACGGATGGCACCACACCAACGACCTCGGCCGGCGCGAGGACGACGGCTCGCTCACGTTCGTCGGGCCGAAGACCCGGATGATCAAGTCGGCGGCCGAGAACATCTACCCGGCCGAGGTCGAGGGCTGCCTCCGTCAGCACCCGGCGGTGCGCGACGTGTGCGTGATCGGCGTGCCCGACCCACGTGGGTGCAGTCGGTGAAGGCGGTCGTCGTGCTGCGGAATCGGAAGTGACCGAGGACGAGCTCATCGCGCACTGCCGCGATCGGATCGCGTCGTACAAGAAGCCGCGCTCGGTGATGTTCACCGATGCCCTGCCCCGAACCCCGCAGGGCTGGTCGACCGTGACGCCGTCGACGACCGGTTCGGTGGCGGCGGCTACCCCGGCGCCGGCTGACGATCTGGTCGTTCTGTCCGTCGAAATCGTTCGTTGTGAGGCGGTTCCTACGGACAGAACCTTCAGGGTGACGTCAGACGATCGCGGCGGCCCAGAACCGATTGTCGGCGCCGGCGGCAAGCCCGACGACGTGCGTCGTCGTCGCGGCCGGACGGCCGAAGAAGAGCCCGCCGTCGCTGCGCCATCCGGACCAACTGGTGCCGTTCCACCGCTGCGAGTACATCGCGGTGTCCTCGCCGAGCACGAAGACGTCGAGCCCGCCGGCCCGGCCGATCGGAGCCGGGGCTGACCCGACCAACCCGCCGAGCGTGTACCAGCCGCTCCACGTGCCGCCCGAGACCCCCTGGTACCACAGGCCACCGTCAGTCCCGACGACGAACACGTAGCCGGTACCCGACAGCACCGTCGCCGTCGGCGAGGTGACCGCATCGCCGCCGAGCCCTTGCCAACCCGACCACGTCGATCCGGTCCGCCGTTGGGACCACAGTGAGCCGTCCTCCGCGATGCCCAGCACGTACAGGCTCGTCCCGTCCGTCGTGACAGCGAGATCGGACGCGAGCCGACCGCCCAATGACTGCCACCCGGTCGTCGGCGTGCGATACCAGACCGCCTCATCTTCGCCGAGGCCGAACACGTAGGTCTGGCCCTGCCACGTGACGGCCGTCGGGCTGCTCAGGATGAGGCCACCGAGCGACTGCCACCCCGTGTCACGCGTCCGGTACCACACGGCTTCGTCGACGCCGATCCCGAAGATCTCCCAGTTCTCCTTCTGTGGCTCGAGCAGGGGCTCGGCCGGAGCGATGATGCCGAGGATGAACCCCCCGAGCGGGATGGGTGCGGACCAGGAGCCTCCCGTGAACTCGTGGTAGAACGCTGGGCCCGCCACGTCGCTGAACCCCATCGCGACGCCGAACACCACGTTGCCCGTCGATAGGGCAGTGGGTACGTACAAGTAGTCACCACTGAGCGGCTGCCAGGCGAGTGCGGCAGCGGCAGATGAAGTAGCTGTGGACTCCGCGCTGGCCGGTGTCGCTGAGGACACCGCCGGGAGCACACAGGTCGCGATCAGCAGCGGGACCGCGACGAACCGGCGAAGTGCTCGACTCATGTCGCCTTCTTTCTCCCTCTCGTGGCGGGCCGGCTGCCCGCCCGACCACGGCACGGACACCCCCGCGTCCGCGACGTCGTCCGGCGCCAACGTAACCATTGACCGCCGCCGATGAGATCGAATTGTCGGGTCAACGTCCGTACGCAAGACGCAAGCGGAATTTAGTATCCTCATAATCGTGGAGTTCGGTTGGTCCGAGGAGGACCTGACCTTTCGCAAGGAGCTGCGGGCCTTCCTCGACGCCGAGCTCGGCGACGTCTGGATCGGCAACACCGCGATCCTCGGCTCGCCGGAGAACGTCGACTTCAGCCGGCGCTTCGCCGCCGGCTCGCCGAGCGCGGTTGGCTGACTCCGCACTGGCCGATCGAGCACGGCGGCAACGCGGCATCGAGCTGGCAACACGCCATCCTCGGCGAGGAGCTGTGGTCGATCGGCGAGCCCCGCGGGCCGCAGTACATGAACGTCAACTGGATCGGGCCGTCGATCATGCGTTACGGGACCGAGGAGCAGTGCCGATACCACCTGCCGCGCATCGCCTGCGGTGACGTCATCTGGTGTCAGGGGTTCTCCGAGCCCGAGGCCGGATCCGATCTCGCCGCGCTCCGGACGAGAGCAGTCCGCGATGCCGACGAGTACGTCGTGAACGGCCAGAAGGTGTGGACGTCGTACGCCTCGGTGGCCGACTTCTGCTACCTCCTCGTCCGCACCGGCAGCGAGGACGCGGGCCCTCGGGGCATCACGGTCCTGCTCGTCCCGATGGATTCGCCGGGACTCGAGGTCCGCGATGTCGGGTCGGTGGTCGGCGATCACGCCTTTCACGAGCTGTTCCTCACCGAACTGCGGGTGCCCGTCTCGTGCCGGCTCGGACCCGAGAACGACGGGTGGGAGGTCGTGCGTCAAGCGCTCTCCTACGAACACGTCGGCGGCGCCGCGTTCGGCGCGTGCCCAGCACGTGCTCGAAGAGGTCGCGGCCTGGGCCCGCCGACACGGCCAGCTCGACACGCCTTGGGTGCAAGAGCGACTCGGCGAGGCGCGCGCGGCGACCGAGGCGGCACGCCTGCTGTTCTACGTCGTCATCGACGAGCGCGAGCACCAGCTCCCGCCGTCGC
The DNA here is from genome assembly GCA_963774125.1 of uncultured Acidimicrobiia bacterium. Lineage (GTDB taxonomy): Bacteria > Actinomycetota > Acidimicrobiia > Acidimicrobiales > Ilumatobacteraceae > JALZMG01. The sequence goes on along the minus strand of CAVZDR010000002.1, from coordinate 1,569,673 downwards.
CCAACGCCAACGTGGCGCGTGTCGCGATGGTCGACGCAGAGCGGCTCGTCGGTCGCCTCGCCGCTGACCTGCTCGGCCCGGCCGGGCTCGAGAGCGGCACGATCGCCGACAGTGCCCTTCGCAAGTCGATGGCCGCCGGCGTGGCCGCCGGCACGTACGAGATCCAGTTGAACCAGGTGGCCCGGCGCGTGCTCGGGATGCCCAAGAGCTGACCGGCAAACACGATGCTGTTCGCGCTGGACGCCGACCAGCAGGCCGTGGCCGACGCCGTCGAGCGGATCCTCGATCGCCACGCCGGCCCCACCCGGATCAGGTCACTGGGTGGCGACCAGCCGCGCTACGACCACGAGCTCGTCGGTGTGTTGCGGGACCAGGGGTTCCTCGGGTTCCGCTTCGGCGAAGGTGCAGGACCGCTCGAGGCGGCGCTCGTCGTCGAGGCGGTCGCCCGCGCGGGCGGCGTTGCGTCCGTCGGCACCGAGGCGTTGATCGTTCCTGGAGCACTTGCCAGCGCCGACGCGTCATCGCCCGTGACGATCGCCAACGCCGGCTCGACGACGCCGGTGCGCTTCGCCGCCGACGCCACGACGCTCATCGCCGTCGAGGACGACGACGCGGTCCTCGTCGAGCTCGGTCCGGACGACACCACGCCCGTGCCGAACCGGTTCGGCTTCCCGATGGCGACGGTCCACCGCTGGAACGGCCGCTCGTGCGGGTCCGGGTCGGCCCGGGTCGTGCGGGCGTGGTGGCGGATCGCCGTGGCGGCCGAGATCTGCGGTGCGGCCCGCGCCGCGCTCGACACGACGGTCACCCACGTGCGCGAGCGCCACCAGTTCGGTCGCCCGCTCGGCTCGTTCCAGGCCGTGCAGCACCGGTTGGCGGAGTGCGAGGTACTGACCCAGGGCGCGAGGTGGCTGGCGTTGGAGGCGGCGTGGTCGTGGGCGGACCCACAGCGGGCTGCCGCTGCCGCGGTGCAGGCTCTCCGCGCTGGGGAGCGGACGTTCTGGGAGACCCATCAGCTCTCGGGCGCGCTGGGCTTCGCCGTCGAGTACGACCTGCACCTGTGGACGATGCGCTTGCCGGCGCTGCGCGCGGAGCTGCTCTCGATCGGCCAGCCGGCCGCCGCGCTCACCGGCGTGCGCTGGACGTAATGTGCGTTCCCCGGCCACGCAGGCCGCTGATTGCCGCTCGTTCGCTGGCGCTCACTCGCTCGCATCGGTGCGAGGTGTTCAAGTGAGTGAGGAGCACCTGGACCTCTCCTACGACGCTGAACAGAACGCACTCGCTGTGTCCGTCCGCGGCGTCGTCGCCCGATCGCAGACAGACGGCGACGAGCCGCGTGGCTACTCGCCGGCTCTGTGGAAGGGATTGGCCGAGCTCGGCGTGCTGGGGCTGGCGACGCCGGAGGGTGGCGGTGGCGCGCAGGAGATCGCCGCGGTGATGGAGGTGCTCGGCGAGGCCGCCGCGCCCGGCCCCCTCGTCCCGGCGTTCATGGCTGCCCAACTCACCGGCGAGCCCGAGCGCAGCCGGATCGCCAGCGGCGACAGCGTCGCGTCCGTGGGTTCCCCACCGCTGATGCCGTGGGCCCCCGTGGCTGACGTCTTCGTCGAGCTGGCGGCGGATGCGGCGTGGATCGCCCGGCCGGCGGGTGATGTGGAAGCCGTCGAGACGCTCGCCGGCGAGCCGTGGGGGCGCGTGCAGCTGGAGCGCGTCGCTCCGATCGACGATGCAAGCCGTCGACGGGCGTTGGTGATCGGCGACGTCGCCGTCGCGGCCTACCTCGTCGGTGCCGCTGATCACCTCGTGGCGATCACGAGCCAGTGGCTCCAGGACCGGGTGCAGTTCGGTCGCCCGATCGGCCAGTTCCAGTCGCTCGCCCACCCACTGGCCGACATCGCGATCCGCACACGTGCAGCTCGCGCCCTGACGCACATCGCCGCATTCGCCGCCGACAGCCCGGATGTCGAGGGCGCAGCTTCGGCGGCGGCGGCGGCACGGCTCTCCGCCACTCGAGCGGCGGTCGACGCCGCGTACCGGGCGCACCAGTCGTTCGGCGCCCTGGGCTACACCGTCGAAGGGCCCGTCGCACGGGTTGGGCAACGGGCGCGCCAAGTGTCGTTGCACCCGCCCGGACCGGCCGCGGCGCGCCAGCTCGTGCTGGCGGCCATCGGCCTCTGACCAGATCCACCAAGCAAGGGGGAACCACAGCATGGAAGTCGATCTCACCGCCCCGCTCGAGGGCCTCGTGTACGAGAAGCGCGACCACATCGCCTACATCACGACTCAACCGTCCTGAGCGGGCGAACACGCTGCACGCCAGCGATGGTCGAGCCGATCAAGGCGATCTGGGCCGAGGTCCGTGAGGATCCGTGGATCCGCTGCACGGTCGTCACGGCCACCGGCGACCGGCACTTCTCCACCGGCGCCGACGTCGGCGCCGTCGCTGCTCGCGGCGGCGTCGCGGCCGGCAAGGGCCCGCTCGCCGAGGAGGTCCACTGGTCGCCTCGGCAGAACCGCGTGTGGAAGCCGACGGTCACGCGCCGTCAACGGGCATGGTCGCCGGTGCCGGGCTCCACTTCGTCGTCGACGCCGACATCATCGTCGCCGCCGACCACGCGGTCTTCCTCGACACCCACGTCAACGTCGGGATGGTCGGCGCGATCGAGAACATCGGGCTCGCCAAGCGCCTGCCGCTCGGCTCGGCGCTGCGCATGACGCTGTGCGGCAAGAAGTTCCGGATGCCGGCCGAGCGGGCCTACCAGCTCGGCCTCGTCGACGAGGTGGCGCCGCCGGACAAACTGATGGAGACCGCCGACGAGATCGCCCATCAGATCGCCGCCAACTCGCCGGCCGCCGTGCAGCTGTCGATGCAGGCCTGTGGGGCTCGGCTCGAGATGCCTACACGCAATCGCTGGAGTACGGCTGGGCGCTGCTGCGGATGCACTGGGACCACCCCGACTTCAAGGAAGGGCCACGAGCCTTCGCCGAGAAGCGCGACCCGGTGTGGTACGACCGGCGAAGAGCAGGCGGAGGCCGAGCCAGCGTCGTGAACCCGTTCGCTGCGCCCGAGGAGGAGGCGTTCCGCCAGAGGTGGCGGCGTTCCTCGCCGCGCACGGCGACGGTCGACGGGTTCTTCTTCGAGCACGAGGGCGAGCACGACGTCGACCAGCGACGGCTCTACCGCGCCCTCGGCGAGCGCGGCTGGCTGTCGCTCGGCATGGCCGCTCGAGGTAGGCGGTCTGGGCTGCCGCCGGTGTACGAGTTCATCCTCTGGAACGAGATGGCCTACGCCCGCGCGGCCCGGCCGCCGCTCGGTTCGGGGATCGTCGCCAAGACGATCATCGCCTACGGAACCGACGAGCAGAAGGAGCGCTTCCTCCCTGGACTTCGGCGCGGCGATCTGTTCTTCTCGCTCGGCTACTCCGAGCCAGAGGCCGGCTCCGACCTCGGCGGGGTGCGCACGCGGGCCGTGCGCGACGGCGACCTATACGTGCTTAACGGGCGAGAAGCGCTGGACGTCGGCGGCCCACCGCGCCGACTACCTGTGGGTGCTGTGCCGGACGGGCACGCTCGAGAGCCAGGCGCGGGGGCTGACGCTGCTGATCGTCGACCGACACTCGCCGGGGATCTCGATCTCGCCGATCCCGGCGCTCGACGGCGAGCGGTTCAACGAGGTCCGGTTCGACGATGTCGAGGTGCCGGTTGCGAACCGCGTCGGCGACGAGGACGGAGCGTGGACGCTGATGGTCGAGTCGCTGGCGACCGAGCGCCACGTCCAGTTCAGCGCCGCGCCGGGTGCGTCGCGACTTCGAGGAGCTCGTGGGGTGGGTCCGCGCATCGGGTCTCGACGACGATCCGGTGGTGCGCCACCACCTTGCCGATCTGGCGGTCGAGGTCGCCGAGGTCGAGGCGCTCACGCTGGTGATGCTGCAAGCCGTGCAGGACGGCCGGTCGGCGGTCGTCGAAGCGGCGTGGAACAAGCTGGGGGGCAGTGAGGTCTGCCGAGCGCATCGCCCGGCTGGCGACGGAGCTGGGCGCACCCGAGGCGCTGGTCCGCGGCTGCGAGCTCGAGTTCCTCTGGCGTCAGTCGATGTCGGAGACGATCGGCGGCGGGACGAGCGAGATCATGCGCGGGCTGATCGCCCGCAATGCGCTGGGCCTGACCGCCAAGGCCTGACCCGGTTTTGAATCCCGGTCAACACCGTTTTTGACGGTAGATCTGCCAGAGAATCTCCGCGTGCGGGTCGCTCGCGAGACTTTGGCGAATTCACCGTCAGATATGACCTTGACCGGGATTCAAAACCGTGGTCCTCACGACGTCGTTGCTCACGCCAGGGCGGGAGCTCGCAGGGTTGTCGCCTGCCCGGTGCGGACGAGGAGGAACGCCACTCCATCGGCGCCGATGGTGAACCCGTAGGTCTGGCCGGCCGGGATCGCCACGGCATCGTTGGGTCCCAACGTCGCCGCGGTGTCTCCGGCGCGGAGGTCCATCGAGCCGCTCAGCAGCACGAACAGCTCGCTGTGGCTGTGGCTGTGCGGGTCGGCGACATGGCCCGGCGGAAACGTCACGTGGGAGGCGAAGAACCCGCACTCACCGCTGACGAGGCCCTTGCGCTTGATCTGCCGGGCGACCTCACGGAGGTGCTCGGGGAGCTGCTCGGTGGCGGCCGGGTTCGTCCACTCGATCTCGTCGAAGTGGGCGACGGTCAGCAGGTCACCGGTCGCGACGACCGGCGGGGCGGGCTCAGTCGGCACCACGTAATTCAGTATACTCTAGCGAGATGCCGGTCGAGACGGCTCCGATCCCGGCGATGCCGGAGGTGACCGCCGCAACGCCGCTGGCGGCGAGCCAAACCCCCCGGCCCGCGTTCCAGCTCACCCGCCGGCTCGTCGGCGCCACCCGCTGGCCGCTGTTCCTGCTGACCGCGATCTACGCCCTCAACGTCGCCGACCAGTACGTCGTTCCAACGCTGTTCCCGTTGCTCAAGCAGGAGTTCGGCCTGTCCGACAGCGCGCTCGGCGTCCTGTCGTCGAGCTACGTGATCGTGGTCATGCTTGGCACGGTGCCGTTCGGCTACTTCGCCGATCGGCTGCGCCGCACCCGCGTCATCTCGCTGGGGTACGGCGGCCTGGGGCCTCGACGATGATCTGGACGGGCGCGGCCTGGAGCTACGCCAGCCTGCTCGGCGCGCGCATGGTGCTCGGCGCGTGGGACCCGTGCGACAACCCGACGTCGCAGTCGCTGATCGCCGACTACTACCCGAAGGTGCAGCGCTCGAAGGTGATGAGCGTCTACCAGGCCGGCCAGCTGCTGGGGATCCTGCTCGTACCGATCGCGGCGGCGATGGCGACGGACGTGGGGATGGCGGTCGGCGTTCTTCTTCCTCAGCATCCCGGCGTTCATCGTCGCGATCCTCGCCCGCCGCCTGCCCGAGCCGGTGCGTGGCCAGCAGGACCGGATGCAGCAGCAGTCTCGACGCCCGCCTCAGCAAGCCGTCGAGGTACGACACGATGTCGGGGCGTCAGGCCTACCGCGAGCTCCTCCGCAGTCCGCACGTTCGCGCTGCTCGCCGTGTCGTCGCGGAATCGGCGCGCTGTTCTTCGGGAGCATCGGCACGTGGTCACCGACGTTCTTCGTCCGCTACCACGACATGTCGGTCGCGCAGGTCGGCCGCCGCGATCAGCCTGCTCGCCCTCGGCGGACTCGCCGGCGTGCTGCTCTCCGGCTGGTTGGCCGACTACCTGACCTTCCGCGGCTTCCGCGCCGGGCGCGTACTGGTCGGCGGCGTGGCGCGTCTGCTCGTCGCTCCCGCTGTTCGCTGCTGACGTTCCTCATCAGCAACACGCCGCTCATGCTCGTCATGTTCACGCTCGCCGCGATGTGCCTGATCGCGCCACAGGCACCGATGAACGCGGCACGCGCCGATGTGCTGCACGCACGGCTGCGCGGCCGCGGCACGGCGCTCGACGTCGTGCTGCAGAGCGTCTGCGCTGCGATCGCGCCGATCCTCGTCGGCGTGCTCGCCGACGCGTACAGCCTGCGGACGGCGTTCCTGATCGTGCTGTCCGCTGATGGGTGTGTCCGGCATGCTCCTGCTCCTCGCCATACGCGCCGTACATCCGCGAGGAGCGCGGCTGCGCGAGATCGTCCGCGCCGAGGCGCTCGAGGACGAAGGTGGCGAGCCTGACGGCGAGCCGGACCCAGAACCGCCGGCGGCGACGGCCCCGGAACAGGCGGGGCGGTGATCGAGCACGGCCGCCTCGTCGAGGCGACGGCGGCGGCGGCGACCTGCTCGTCGTCGAGGCTCGACCTCTGCTACGGGCCGATCCAGGTGCTGTTCGATGTGCACATGCGCGTCCCGGACGGCGGCGTGCACGCGCTCGTCGGGCGCAACGGTGTCGGCAAGACGACCCTGCTGTGCGCGATCGCCGGTCTCGTCGACGCCCAGCGCGGGCCGCATCGAGTACGCCGGCATCGACCTCACCGGTGTGCCGCCCGATCAGCGGGTCAGGCTCGGGATCACGCTGATGGCTGGCGGGCGCTCGATGTTCCCGACGCTCACCGTCGAGGAGAACCTGTGGATGGGCGCGTTCCCCTTCCACCAGCACCGACGCGTTGGTCCGCCAGCGGTTCGACGCCGTCCTCGACGTGTTCCCGCAGCTCGCCTCCCGGCTGCGCCAGAGCGGGGGCACGCTGTCGGGCGGCGAGCAGCAGATGGTCGCCCTCGGTCGGGCGTTGATGGCCGGGCCGCGGCTGCTGCTGGTCGACGAGCTGTCGCTCGGACTGGCGCCGCGTGTGATCGAGCAGCTCCTGCCGGTCGTGCGGTCGATCCGCCAGCTCGGCACGACCGTCGTGATCGTCGAGCAGTCGGTGTCGGTCGCCCTCGAGGTCGCCGACACCGTGATGTTCATGGAACGCGGATCGGTCACCATGCTCGGTGACGCCGCAGCGCTCGGTGACGGCGACGAGCTGGTACGGACGATGATGGGCGGGGTGACGTCGTGAGCACGGACTCGCTCGATCTGACGATCGCCACCGTTCCGGCGGGGCGCGACCGGTGGGCCCCACTGTTCTGGGCGGTCGTCGTGATCGGCATCATCACCGGGTTCGCACTCGGCGTGCGAGAGATCATCGATCAGCCTCCGGTGACGCTCAGCGACGTGCGCGTCGGCGACGACACCGGAGGTGCGCCGAGAGTGCAGGTGCTGGCGGAGAACGAGTCCTCCGCCACCACGTACTGCATCGAGGTGACCATCTCGGCGGTCGACTCCGACGGGCTGACGCTCGCCGAAGCGGTCGCCGCCCCGACGAGGGGCGAGCCGGTGCTCGGGCCGGGCCAGAGCATCAACCTCTCCGCCGAGCTCACCGACCTGACACCGCAGCAAATCGACGAGGAGCTCGACGAATACCTCGCCTTCGTCACTTCTCGCCGCGCCTGCTGACCCCTTGGAGGAGGAGACCATGGTCATCGACAGCGACGCTCACATCAACGAGTCGCTCGACGCGCTCGCCGAACGGCTCGACGAGCCGTACCGCAGCCGCGCGCCGAAGCTCGTCGAGGACACGCTCGGGCTCACCCGGATCCTCATGGAGGGCCGGCTGTACCCCGACCCCCGGCTGCGTCAGCGCCACACCCGAAAGGTCCAGGGCAAGGATCTCGGCGGCACCCATCGCGGGGCTGCCAATCCCCGGGCGCGGCTCGACGACCTCGACACCGATGGCATCGACGTGCAGGTCGTCTACGGCAGCCTCGGTCTGGCGCTGTCGACGATCCGCGACGCCGAGTTCGCCGTCGCCCTGGCTCGTGCCCTCAACGACTACTACGCGGAGTTCTGCGCGACGGCGCCGAACCGGCTGGCACCGATGGCGGCACTCCCCGCGCAGGACCTGTCGGCGGCGGTCGAGGAGTTGCGTCGTGCGGTCGTCGAGCTCGGCCACCTCGGGGGCACAGTGCCACCGAGCATCGCCGGGAAGGAGCTCGACGACCCGGCGCTCGCCCCGCTGTTCGCCGAGGCCGCACGTCTCGACGCGCCGATCTCGGTGCACTGGGGCAACGGCTCTCACCTGCCGGCGGCGGGAACCGAGCGCTTCGACACCCACTTCATGGTGCACGCCATCGGCCATCCCTTCGAGCAGATGATCGCGATGGCGGCGATCCTGTGCGGCGGCGTGCTCGACGATCATCCGACGCTGCGCGTCGGGTTCCTCGAAGCCGGGTGTGGCTGGGTGCCGTACTGGGTCGAGCGCCTGGAGGAGCACTACGAGCGCCGTTCGGCCGAGATGCCCCGCATGTCCCGATCACCGGAGGAGTACCTGGCGCAGGGTCGCTGCTTCGTCACGGCTGAACCCGATGAGCGACTCGTGCCCCAAGCGATCGAGGCGATGGGCGAGACGTCGGTGATGTACGCCTCGGACTATCCGCACAGCGACAGCAAGTTCCCGTACTCGGTGAAGGCGGTGCGCGAGCGCGACGACATCGACGAGGAGAACAAGGCGCGGCTGCTCGGCACGAACGCCCTGCGCTACTACGGAGCGCGACTGGAGCAGCGGATCGGCTGAAGCTCCAACTGTCCGTCGGAATCGTGCGTTGTGAGGCGATCTCGACGGACAGAACGAGGATCAGTGGAAGCCGGCGGCGGGCACGTCGACGCGCAGCGTGACCACCGATCCGATCGGTGGCGCATCTTCGGCGAGCTGGGACGCCTGCTCGGTGTAGAGGCAGGTGTACAGCGTTCGCCCGTCGTCGCCGCCAAGGGCACAGGCGAACGCCCCCGCCGGCGCTGTCGACACGCGCTCGGTCACCGCGCCGCCGCGCTCGACGCGCAGCAGGGCGCAGCCGACCGGATCGCTGACCCACAGCCCGCCGGCGGCGTCGCGCGCGATGCCGTCGGGGATGGCGGCTCCGAGCTCGGCGAACGCCCGCCGTGCACCGAGCGAGCCGTCGGCGCGCACGTCGAACTCGGTGATGCGGTTGGCCGCCGACTCGGCGACCAACAGCGTGCTCTCGTCAGCGTTCAGCTCGCAACCGTTGGGGAAGTGCAGATCGTCGGCCACGGTGCTCACCTCGCCGCCGGGCTGCACGAGGACGAGCGTCGCGGGTGCGGCCGGAGCGCCACCGAGCAGGTCGTAGCCGAAGTGGCCGACGTAGGCGCGGCCCTCCAGGTCGACGACCATGTCGTTGCAGCGACCGACGGTCACCTCGCTCAGGTCGGCGACGATCGTCAGCTCGTCACCCTCGAGGCGGAGCAGATGGCGGGCGCTCATGTCGAGCACGAGCAGCTCGCCGCTGGGGCTCCATCCCAGGCCGCCGGGTCCGCCGGGCACGGCGACGACGCTGCGCACGTCACCGGTCTCGGAGATGGCCACGACGCGGCCGGCACGCTTCTCCGAGAGCCACAACTCACCGTCGTGCCAGCGCGGGCACTCCGGGAAGGCGAGCCCGTCGACGAGCGTCTGCAAACCGGTGGTCACGCGTGCCTCCGTCGACGATGTGGCGTCCTTGCGGGTCGGAGAAGAAGAGTATACTCTTGTGTCGGCCGGGCGCTCTCGTGTCGTAGCGCCACGATGGGGGAGGACACCAATGGTTCCAGGGTGGAAGAAAGCCCGACTCGTCGTCGCGGCAGCGGCGCTCACCACGGTGATGGTCGCGTGTGGCGATGACGACGACGGAGGCGGCGCGGCCGAGACCACCGCCGCTGGTGCGGAGACCACCGCAGCAGAGGCGGCGGAGACGACCGAGGCTGCAGCAGAGACCACCGAAGCGCCCGAGACCACGGCTGGGGAGTCCGACACGACGGAAGCGTCGGACGACACGACGGGCGGCGGCGGCGAGGTGGAGCAGACGCTCAAGGTTGGCTTCGCCTGGGCCGACGTCTCAGCCTTCGAGCAAGCCAGTCCAGCGTTCGGCACCGGTGATCCCGAGGAGCAGATCATCGCCGTGCTCGACGCGCTGCACGCCGATGGCACACTGCCAATGAACGGCGTCGACGTCGAGTTCGTCCCGGCAGCGCACGATGCCATAGCGGCCGACGCGCAGCTCGCCGTCTGCCAGCAGTTCGGCCAGGACGAGGAAGTCTTCGCGGCGCTCGCCGGACGCGACTTCCCGGACGGCGCCGAGTGCATGGCCAGCCGGTTCAACACGCCGATCATCAGTGTGAACCAGATGCCAGCGGCGCTGTATGAGCAGGCCGGGCCGAACCTGTTCACGGTCAAGCCGGACGAGACGACGATCCTGACCGCCTTTGCCAATTGGGCCATCGAGAACGGTTACCTCGACGGCAAGACCGTCGGTATCTACTGGGAGACGCCGGCGCAGGCGGCAGTCGATGCCATGAAGCAGATCCTCACGGACGCCGGTGTCAACATCGCCTCCGAGGTCCAGTCCGGTGGCGAGGGCGTTGGTGCCGAGCAGGACGCGCTCGCCGCACAGCGGTTCCAGGCCGACGGCGTCGACATGGTCATCCCGATCGTCGGCAGCTCCAGCATCATCAACTTCACGGCTGCCGCCGCGGAGCAGGGCTACAACCCGGGGTACATCGACACCGACTGGGCGTCGCATCTCGCCGACGTCGCCACCGCGGCCTATGCGCCCGGCCAGTACACCGACGTGCCCGCGTTGGCGAGCGTCCGGGCCGGTGACCTGTCCGTCGGCCTCACCCCGGAGGCCGAGGAATGCCTCGCCAACTACGAGGACTTCTCCGGCAAGACGATCCCGCGCACGACTCCGGAGCAGTCGGGCGAGTACACCAACACCCTGATCACCTGTGACCTCGCCAACCTTCTCGTCGCGGCGCTGGAGATCGCCACCGAGAGCGGCGAAGAGGTGACGCAGGAGTCGCTCCAGGCAGCGATCGAGCAGATCACCGACTTCCACGGCGCCTACTGGGACACGATCAGCTACTCGCCCGACGATCACAGCGGTGCGAAGACCGGGCGCCAGGTGCGTTGGAACCCCGACTGCCCGTGCTGGGAGCCGGACGGAGAGTGGGCGCCGCTGCCGTTGTGACGCCGTCCTGAGTCGCAGGGCCGTCTCGGCACGGCCCTGCGATGCGCGATGAGTGGTCATACAACACATCGCTCATCGCCAACGAGAGCGGGATACTTGCGGTCATGGCCGCGTCGACGAACGAGACGTCCACCCGTGAGCAGGCGCCATCCATCGAGCCGCTGCTCGAAGTCGTCGCCGGCGCGGTCGAGGAGATCGAGCGTGGCCGACGGCTCCCTGACCGTGTCGTGTCGGCGCTGAGGGACTCGGGGATCCATCGCCTCGCCATCCCACACGAGCTGGGAGGGATCGAGGCACCCGTCACCGAGGCGATGGACACGTTCGAGCGGCTGGCCGCCGTCGACGGCAGCACGGCATGGTGCGCCGTGATCGGTGCCGGCAGCAACCTCTTCGCCGGGTACCTGGCGCAGGAGGCGGCGCAGGTGATCTTCGCGGATCCCGATCAGGGCAACGCCACGATGTTCGCTCCGACGGGACGGATCGTCCGCGATGGTGATCGGCACCTGCTCAACGGCCGATGGTCGTTCACGAGCAACTGCCTGCACAGCGAGTGGGCCGGGCTCGGCGCATTCGTCGAGGAGTTGGACCAGACACCGCGAGTGGCCTTCGTTCCACTCGAGCTGCTCGAGATCGAGGACACCTGGGACTCCGCTGGCCTGCGCGGCACCGGCAGTCACCACGTCACCGCGACCGACGTCCCCATCGGGCTCGATCGGTGCTGCACGTTCGCTGATCGACCGTGGCCGGCAGGGACCATGTGGCGGCTGCCGATCTACTCCGTGCTCCTCCCGACACTGACCGCGGTCCCGCTCGGGATCGCCCGTGGCGCCCTCGACGAGATCGCCCGCCAGGTCCGGGAAGGGCGTACGGCGAGGCGCGGTCAGCTTGCCGACGATCCTGTCGGCATGGCGGAGTACGCCAGCACCGACGCACGACTTCGGGGAGCGCGCGCCGCGCTACATGAAGCCGTCGACGAAGCGCGGCGGCGCGCCGACGGCGGGCGAACCGGTCGACCGCGTCCTCCAGGCCCGCATCCTGGTGGCCTGCCTCCAGGCCTGCGAGACCGCGGTTTCGGCAACCTCGGTCGCCCACCAACTCGGCGGCGGAGCTGCCGCCTATGCGGGGAGCCCGCTGCTGCGGGCGCTCGACGACGTGCAGGCGGCACGTCAGCATCTGCTGTTCTCCCACAAGCATCTGCCGGAGCTCGCCAAACCGCTCACCGGCCTCGACGCCAGCTACCCGCCGTTCATCCTCTGAGCAGGCGGTAGGGTCCGCCGGGACCGACGTCCGCGAGGTGCTGCCATGCTGCTGCGTGCTGTTGTCGCCCTTGTCGCTGCCGGGCTGGCCACCGCCGCCCCTGCGCACGCGAGGGACAGAGAGCTCGGGACGAGCTTCCCCGCTGACTTCCCGGTGATCCTCGACGCGTCCCTGGGCACCCCGCTCATCGGCTTCGGCTCCGACGAGGGCCCGGTCGCGCACACACCCGTGATCTTCCTGCACGGCAACAACGACACGCCGTTCCCGACGGCGTGCAACCCGCTGTACGGGAACCTGCACGACTTCGCGGAGTACTTCCTGCGTCGCGGCTACCGGCCGTCGGAGTTGTGGGGCCTGGGTTACCAGGGCGATCAGTGCGACTTGCCGGCGGACCAGACGATCCGCTCGTCACTGGCGCACACCTCGGCGGCGAGCGTCCCCGACCTCCGGCAGTTCGTACGTGCCGTGCTCGACTACACCGGCGCTGCGCAGGTCGACATCGTGGCGCACAGCCTCGGTGGCACGGTCGCCCGGGAGTGGATGCGCCAGGACAACGCCTACGCTCTCGTGCGAAGGCTCGTCACCGTAGCCAGCCCACACCATGGGATCATCAGCTGCTCGCCCTCGGCGCTGAACTACTGGCAGCTGCCGGGTTCGGGCGGTTTCGTCCCGACGAGCGCGGTGTGCGTCGAGCTGGGTGCGGTGGCGACGCCGTTCCTCAGCGCGCTCAACGCCGGCGACGAGACGCCTGGCCCGACCCGCTACCTCACGATCCGCTCCGGCGACGCCGACTTCGTGTACCTCTCGGTCGCCGACGGTCCCTTCCCGGCAGTGCCGGCGCTCGATCGCAACGGCGCGCCGGCCGACTTCGGACCGAGCCCCGCGCTCGCGGGAGCGACGAACCTCACCCTCGAGGGTCAGGGGAGCTACGACGAACCCCTCGGCACCGGCCATCTCGGGATCTGGAACTCGCCCGAGACGTGGCGGGCAACGCTGACGTTCCTGCGCCGCAGTCGGCCATAGATGAGCTGGTCGCCGGACCCCGCTGCGCTTCATGGTCGTGTCGCCGTGGTGGCTGGTGCGACACGAGGCGCCGGTCGGGGAATCGCCGCCGCCCTCGGAGAATCTGGCGCGACCGTGGTCTGCACCGGGCGCAGTAGCGCCCGCGGTGGGCTGCGCTCGGACTACGAGCGGCCCGAGACGATCGAGGAGACCGCAGAACTGGTCACCGCACTCGGCGGGATCGGTGTGGCCATCCCCGTGGACCATCTCGACCCGCAGCAGGTCAGCGAGTTGGCGGAGCGGCTGCGGGTCGAGCACGGCCATGTCGACGTGCTCGTCAACAACGTCTGGGGTGCCGAGCGGTTGAAGGGCGGACCGGCCGATTGGAACACCCCGATCTGGCAACACGACCTGGACAAGGGGCTGCGCATCGTGCGTCTCGGTGTGGAGACCCACCTGATCACGTCCCACCACCTCCTGCCGCTCGTGGTCGATCAGCCGGGCGGCCTGCTCGTCGAAGTGACTGATGGAACCGCCGAGTACAACGCCACGCAGTACCGGATCTCCGTGTTCTACGACTTGGTCAAGGTCGCCGTGAACCGGTTGGCGTTCTCACAAGGCCACGAGCTGGCGCCGTTCGGCGGAACGGCGGTGGCGATCACCCCCGGCTGGCTGCGCTCGGAGATGATGCTCGACAACTACGGCGTCAGCGAGAACGACTGGCAGAACGCTCTGCAACCCGACCGGCCCGATGGGCTGCCCACCGCGCCGCCCGGTTTCGCCTCGTCGGAGTCGCCTCGCTTCGTCGGCCGTGCTGTCGCCGCGCTCGCAGCCGACGCCGACCGGGCGCGGTGGAACCAGCTGTCCGTGAGCTCCGCCGAGCTGGCCCGCCACTACGGCTTCACCGACATCGACGGAGCTCAGCCGGACAGCTGGTCCACGGACTGAGTGATCAGGGCACGTTCGCCTGGAACTGCACGACGATGTCGGAGAAGGCAACTCGGCCGACCTCGCCGTCGCTCCCTGCGAGCACGGACACGACCAGCTCGTTGCCGGTGGCCTTCAGCGTGTTGGCATCGATCACCTCGTGCCACGTCCGCTGCGGCGTGGTGTCGAACGTCTGGGACAGGACGGCCTTGTTGTTGATCTGGATCACGACCCGAGCCGGGATCTCGACCGGATCGACGCGGAACATCAGCACGGCCGGTGAGCCGGGGTTCACGGCGGGGAAGCTCAGGTTCGGGAAGTGGCGATCGTTGAGCAGCTCGCCGGGCAGGCTGAACGAAGCGTCGCTGACGACGGTGTAGTCGGCGATGGTTGGCATTGGGGTGCTCCTTCGTGAGGGGTTGGTCACGACGCGTTGGTGGTGCGTCCTCGTGAGAGGAGGCGTGACGCTCCTGTGCCGCAGATGTGCCGTCACCCCATGTAGGCGATCCCTACGCTCCGCTAGATGCCTGTCGAGACCGCCACGCCCTCGGCGGAGTACCCGTCGTTGCTGCGCCTCGAGCGTGAGCGCCTCCTCGCCCTGCTGGCGTCGCTCGATGACGTCGATTGGGGCCGCCCGACGCCATGCCCGGCGTGGAACGTCGCCGGTCTGTGCCGACACCTCCTCGGGGACGATGTGTACGTGCTGTCGCTCGTGCGTGACGGTCACCGCGGGACGAACCCGCCGCCGGGGCTCGACGAGGCGGCCTTCATCGCCTGGATCGACCGACTGCAGGCGGATTGGGTCGACGCCACACGCCGGGTCAGCCCTCGCCTCGTCGTCGAACTGCTCGGCTGGCTCGGGCCGCAAGTCGCATCGGCCTTCGAGCAGGTCGATCTGCTGGCCGTCGACGCCGACGTCAGTTGGGCGAGCGATCGGCCCGTGCCTCAGTGGCTGGAGGCAGCCCGCGAGCTGTCGGAGTACTGGATCCACCGCCAGCAGCTGCTGGAGGCGCTTGGACAGCCACCGGACCTGCGGGCCGACCTGCTCGGGCCGCTGCTCGACGCCCTGCGGTGGGCCTACCCGTACCGTCTCGTCTCGATCGACGCCGCGCCCGGTTCCACGGTGCGGATCGACGTGTCCGGCGCCGTCGAGCGACGCTGGTGGATCGCCCGTGGCGACCGGTGGGAGTTCGCAGAAGACGCCGCAGGTGACGTCGTCGCCGCGGCCCGTCTCGATGCCGACGAGGCGTGGAGGTTGCTGACGAACAACCTCCCAGCACGATGCCGCGCTGGACATCACGGGAGCTCCGGCGATCGTCGACGTGCTGCGTCGGACGCGGGCCATCATCGGTTCCCCCGACTGACCGATGACTCTTGCCGCGTCCCGGTGTCGATATGTGTGACGGAGCCTCTCAATGTCCCGAGGCCGTCGCGAAGGAGGATGAACGCAATGAAGCTGCCGCCGATCGTGTCGCCAGAGGAGTGGGAGGCAGCCCGCCAGGAGCTGCTGGTGGAAGAGAAGGCGCTCATGAAGGAGCGCGACGCCCTCGCCGCGAAGCGTCGGCGGATGCCGTGGATGGCGGTCGACAAGGACTACCGGTTCGAGGGTCCGTGCGGCGCAGCGAGCCTGGCCGACCTGTTCGAGGGGCGTCGACAGCTGATCGTGTACCGGGCGTTCTACGCGCCGGACGTGACGACGTATCCGTCGACGGGTGGCTCGTACCCGATGCGGGCGTGTGACGGCTGCTCGTTCGTCGCCGATCAAGTGGCGCACCCGGCACATCTCAACGCACGCGACACGACGTTGGCGTTCGTGTCGCGTGCCCCCCAGGCCGACATCCGCGGGCTCAAAGAGCGCATGGGGTGGCATCTCATCCCCTGGTACACCCTGACCGACGACTTCGACGCGGACTTCGGCGTCGACCAGATGCACGGGACCAACGCCTTCATCCGGGAGGACGGGCGGATCTTCCGCACGTACTGGATCCACGATCGCGGGGACGAGCAGATGGGCAACACCTGGAACTACCTCGACATCACGGCGCTCGGGCGGCAGGAGGAGTGGGAGGACTCGCCGGAGGGTTGGCCGCAGACGCCGCCGTACACGTGGTGGAACTACCACGACGCGTACGGCATGTAGTCCCGCCCGGATTCCCGGGCGCCGATCAGACTCGGCCGGCCGGGTCGAGGGTCGGCGCGGCAGCCGTGCGGGAGGCAACGGAGGCGCCGAGGTAGACCTCGGCGACGCGGGTGTCGGAGTCGAGGATCGACGGTGGTCCTTCGGCGATCACCTTGCCGGCGGCGAGCACGTAGAGCCGGTCGACGAGGTCGCGCATCAGCCGGACATCGTGGTCGATGATCACGATCGTCGCGCCGAGGTGCCGGCGCACGTCCTCGATCGTCTCACCGAACGCTTCCGTCTCCCGCGGCGTGTACCCAGCCGTCGGCTCGTCGAGCAGCAGTACGTGGGGTTGCAGCGCGATGACGCAGGCCAGCTCGGCCATCCGCCGCACCCCGGTCGGCAGCTGCGACGAGGGGCGGTGGGCGTACTCCTCGAGGTCGAGCAGCTCGAGCACCTCGGCGGCGCGGGCTGTCCTGGCCCGCTCGGATCGCACGGATCCCGGCCACCCGATCATCGACGGGACGAGCCACGACCGGTGGTGTCGCTCCAGTGCGACGGCCACCGATTCGAGGACGGTGAGGTCGGCGAACAGGCGAGCCTGCTGGTAGGTGCGGCCGAGGCCCAGACGAGCCCGACGGAAGGAAGCCAGGCGGGTCACGTCTCGGCCGTCGAGCTCGACGCAGCCGTGTTCTGGTCGGAGGTTCCCCGACAGGACGTCGAACAGCGTCGTCTTGCCGGCTCCGTTCGGACCCATCAAGCCGAGGACCTCACCGGCCGCGGCGTGCACGGTGACGTCGTCGACGGCGCGCAGCCCGCCGAAGTTGACGCGGATGTCCTTCGCGGTGAGCGGGGCGGCGGAGTCGCGGGCCGGCGCGGTGACGTCGGTCGCGAGACCGCCCCGGATGCGAGCTCGCGACGCGTCACGTTCGGAGGGTTGGACGTCCGCAGTCGACGCGACGCCTGCCGCCGCGTGCCGGCGAGAAGCGAACCTCACGAAGCGGTCACGGAGCGCGAACACCAGGGTCGCCAGTCCGCCGGGCATGAGCAGCAGGATGAGGACCACGCCGAGTCCAGAGGACAGCAGCGCATAGCCCTCGCCGAGCAGTCGAGGGATTCCTTCGACCCACAGCGCGCCGAGCACGGCGCCGGTCACCGAGGTGATCCCTCCGAACACTGCGATCACGACGAAGCTCAGTGATTCACCCGGGGCGAACGTCTGGCTCGGGTCGGAGGCGAAGTTGATCAGCAGTCCGCCGTAGAGAAAGCCGGCGAGCGACGCAATTGCACCGGCGAGGGCGAAGGCGCTGAGCTTCACCCGCCAGGGCACCAGCGAGAGGCTCGCCGCCGAGGCCTCGTTGTCGCGGACGGCGAGCATCGCCCGCCCGGGACCGGTGCGGCGCAGCCGGTACACCATGAGGATCACGATCAGGAGCACCCCGAGGCACAGCCAGTAGTAGCGATTCTCCTCGTTGAAGTCGATCCCGAACAGGGTCGGGCGCGGCAGCTGCAGCGAGCTGCCCGTCTCGGGCGACATGTGCACGAGCCAGCCCTGGAAGAACAGCCAGCTGGCCACGGCGAGGGCGAACCCGAGCGTGGAGACGGCGAGGAACAGACCTCGGAGCCGCAGGGCCGGAAGACCGACGACGACGGCCACCGCGGCGCCGACGATGATCACGATCGCCGCGCTCGCGAGGTGGGGGACGCCGAGCTGGTAGAGGCGCCCGCCAACGGCGGCACCGACGGCGACGAACGCGAACTGGCCGAGCGACACGTGCCCGGCGAAACCGGTCAGCACGACGAGTGACAGGGCGACCAGCGCGATGAGGACGATCGTTGTGAGGGTCACCTGCAGCGACGGCCGGACGGCGAACGGGGCGAGCGCGGCGATGGCGATCACGATCGTCAGCACGACGACCCGAGCGATCCGTACGAGGGGGAGCCGCGACTCCGCCGGCGTCAGCGGGCGGACGGCGGTGGTCAGCGTCCAGTCGGCGCCCTCGCGCATCTGCCGGCTGCGTCCGAGGCCCGGCTTGAGCAGCATGCTGAGCAGGATCACGATGGCGAGAACCAGCTCGAGCACGCCGCCGACGGGGTAGTTCCACAGTACGAGGGCCTCGACGATTCCGATCGCGATACCGCCGACGAACGATCCCCAGATGCTGCTCAGACCGCCGAGCATCGACGCGCCGAGCGCCCGCAGCAGCAGCGCCGGGCCGAGCGCGACCGACAGCGTGAGCGGCCGAGTGGCGCCGATGAGCACGGCTCCAACGCCGGCGAGCAGGCCGGCGATCACCCAGATCCCGAATGAGACGCGGCCCGTCGGTACGCCAGCGAGTCGGGCGGCTTCCGGGTTCTCCGCGGTCGCCCGGCTGGCGCGCCCGAGCGGGCTGCGGCGCAGGAAGATCGTGACGGCGAGTGCGCACAAGGGGGCGACGATGAGGATCAGCAGCTGTCCCGGGCCGAGCACGAGTGTGCCGATCGTGAGGTGCCAGTCGAACGGGGTCGGGAACGCCTTGCCCGTGAGGTCGCCGCCCCGGGGGATGAGCAGGCTGAAGCCGAACAGCACCTGCGCCAGCGCGATCGTCGCGACGAGCATCGTCAGGCGCGGACCGCGCGAGAGCGGCCGGATGACCAGCGACTCGGTGAGACCGCCGATCGCAGCCGCGCCGACCAATGCGAGCACCAGCGTCAGCCAGTACGGCCAGCCCTTGTTGATGACGAGGATCGGGATCAACAGCGCGGGGAGTGCGCCCATCTCACCGGCGGCGAGGTTGAGCACCCGAGACGTGCGATAGACGAGCGTCAAGCCGATCGCGATCAGCGCGTACGTGAGGCCGTTGACGAGGCCGAGGATCACCACGTTCAGTGGGATCTCGAAGTCGATGACGGGCAACGTCAGTGCTTCCAGCACCTGGGTCCCCAGTCGGTTGCTCGCGCGCCCCTCACCGCCTAGGGTATTTAGCACACTTTATTCGGCGTCGGTCGGCGAGCGGCGCGCGGCAGTGCCGGGCGCCCCGACGACGAGGAGCGTGATGTGGTCGACGAGCTGACGATCGGGGTCGCCGTTCCCGACCTCTCCGAGTACGTGGCGCTCGATCGGTCGTGGGGCATCGGCGATCCTGAAGAGCAGTGCATCGCCGCCGTCGAACGGTGTCGCCGCGACGGGCGGATCCCGATCCACGGTCGCGATGTGCGACTGGTCTTCGCGTCGTACCGCTCCAACCAGCCGGCCGAGAAGGTTGACGCTGCCCGCCGTCTCGTCGACGAGGGCGCGCTCGCCGTGCTGGGCGGTCGCGACTTCACGGACGGCGCGCTGTGGCTGGCCGCGGCAAAGGTCCCGGTCATCGATGTGAACGCCGTGCCGTCCGCCACGCTCGAGCTCGCCGCGCCGTGGCTGTTCACGCTGCGGGCAGCGCAGGACGTCCTGTACCGGTCCTTCGTCGTGTGGGCACACGCTGGCGGTCATCTCGACGGGCGAGTGATCGGCATCTTCTGTGACCGCCTGACGCGCCAATCGACGGCCGCGGCCATCGACGCGCTCCGGCGACTCGGGCACGACGTTCGCACGGTGATCGACTCCGACGGCATCGGTGTCGGGAGCGAGCACGACGAGTCCGCGCCGGGGCGCTTCGCCGGCGTCGGCGTCGACCTCTTGCTCGGTTTCGTCGGCGGCTCGAGTTGGATCAACACGCTGCGGGCGGCGCAGCGCATCGGCTACCGACCGCAGCTGCTCGACCTGGAGACCGGTGAGCACACCAACGACGTGACCGCCCAACGGTTCCCACCGGACCTTTACAACGGCACGCTCGCGCTCACGATGAGTCGGGTCGGCGACGTCGCGGCCGGACGCCCCCTCGGCGCTGAGACCGCCCGCGCGCTCGAGGCGTACGAACGCTCGGGTGCTGTCC
This sequence comes from uncultured Acidimicrobiia bacterium, assembly GCA_963774125.1. Lineage (GTDB taxonomy): Bacteria > Actinomycetota > Acidimicrobiia > Acidimicrobiales > Ilumatobacteraceae > JALZMG01. The sequence continues at coordinate 1,549,454 of CAVZDR010000002.1, read as the reverse complement.
CAGACGCATCGGGTGACCCGATGCCATCCGGGGAGTGGTCGAACGTGCTCATCACGAGCGACCTCGTGACGTTGCTGGTCGAGGGCCTGCGGTGTGCCGGGCCCGACCCCGAACGCGCTGCATTGGTGGCCGGTCTCGAGCAGCTGCGCTCCGTGCCGATGGCCAGTGGTGCCGACGTGACGTTTGGGCGCGGCGAGCACTGGGGGTTCCGCGCTGCCCGCACGATTCGCTGGGACGCCGATCGCGGCACGTGGACCGCAGTCACCGACTTCGACTGGCCGCTCTCGTGCTGAGTGAGGCGAGCAGCCTGCTTGCGAGCCGAGCCTGGAAGTTAGGACACGCGGCATGACGATCTCGCTCGAGGGACAGACCGTGGTGCTGTTCGGCGCCAGCTCGGGCCTCGGCTTGGCCACGGCGCGGGCAGCACGGCTGGCGGGCGCTGACGTCACGATCGTTGCCCGCGAGCGCCAGCGGCTCGAGGAGGCCCGTGCCGAGCTCGGGGGCGGCACACGAGCCGAGTCGATCGACGGAGCCGACGCCGACGCCGTGCAAGCGCTGTTCGACACGTATGACCACATCGATCACGTCGCGTCGTTCACCGGCGAGCAGCCGAACGCCAGCGTCGCCGACACCAACCACGAGATGTACCAGCGAGCGATGGACGCTCGCGTGTGGGCGGCCCGCAACCTTTGCGCCGCGGGCGCGCCGCGGATGCCGCCGACCGGGTCGTTCACGTTCTGCTCCGGCGTCTCCGCGTTCCGTCCCCGTGCCAACCGCTCTGCTGGCGCGGCGGCGACGGCCGCCGTCGAGTCATTCGCCCGGGCAATGGCTGTCGAGCTGGCTCCGATCCGCGTCAATTCGATCTGTCCGGGCTCGTTCGACACGCCCGTCCTCGACCGGGCGTTCGGCGACCGCAAGGACGAGGCCCTGAGGCCCTACCTCGACCAGCTGCCGCTCGGGCGCCTCGGCCAGCCGGAGGAGCTGGCCCACGCCATGCTGTTCCTGATGACCGCGACGTACGTCACCGGCACGGTGCTCCATGTCGACGGCGGCGCGCTGCTGATCTGAGTGGGATGGACGTGATGACCGATCCTGCAGAGCTCGTCCGGGACGTCCAGCTGCCGAGCGGCGACCTCCTGATCGGCGATCGCTGGGAGGCCGACACGAGCGGCGGCCGGCGCGAGCAGATCAACCCGTCGACGGGTGAGCCGCTGGCGAGCGTGGCGATGGGTGGGCCGGCGGAAGTCGATCGAGCGATCACCGCCGCGATCGCCGCCTTCCCCGAGTGGTCGCAGTGGGCGCCGGCGCGGCGGCGTGACGTCTTGGACGAGCTGGCTCGCCTCATTGATGCCAACGACTTGCACCTCGGTGTGATGCGTTCGTTGGAGACCGGCGCGCCCTTCAAGCGGCGGCGAGGTGCGTCGCTGGCGGCGGAATACGTGCGCTACAACGCTGGCTGGGTCGACAAGCTGGAGGGCGCGACCGTGCCGACGTCGGCCGGTCCGGCCCTCGACTACACGCGGCTCGAGCCGTACGGGGTGGTCGCCGTGCTGACGCCGTGGAACGGCGGGATGGTCTCACCGGCGATGAAGGTCGCGCCGGCGCTGGCCGCCGGCAACTGCGTCGTGCTCAAGCCGGCCGAGCTGGCACCGCTCGGTCCGCTGCGCTTCGCCGAGCTCTGCCTGGAGGCCGGCGTTCCTCCCGGCGTCGTCAACGTCGTGACCGGCGGCGCCGATGCCGGCGCCGCGCTCGTCGATGATGCGCGGGTCTCCAAGATCAGCTTCACAGGGGGCGGGGCGACGGCACGCCGGATCATGGAGGCCGCAGCACGCAACCTCACGCCGGTCGTGCTCGAGCTCGGCGGCAAGTCGGCCAACGTCGTGTTCGCCGACGCCGACCTCGACTGCGGCGGCCGTAACCGCGGTACAGGCCGGCTTGGTGCCGACGAGCGGACAGGGCTGCGTGCTCCCGACCCGGCTGCTCGTCGAGGACGCCGTGTACGACGCCGTCCAAGAGCGGGTGGTGGCGCTCACCGACTCGCTCGTCGTCGGCCCACCCTTCGACGACGGCGTCCACATGGGTCCTGTCATCGACGCGGCCAACTGCGAGCGGATCCTCGCCATCATCGAGCGGGCGACGGCAGGCGGTGACGGTCGCCTGTTGACCGGTGGCGAGCGGATGGGCGGCGAGCTGGCAGCCGGCTACTTCATTCGGCCGACGGTGTTCGGCGACGTCGACAACAGCAGCGACCTGGCACAGAACGAGATCTTCGGTCCGGTCCTGTCGCATCGTGCGCTTCCACGACGAGGACGAGGCGGTCGCGCTCGCCAACGGCACGGCCTACGGGCTCGGTGGCATCGTGTTCACCAACGACCTTCGTCGCGCCCACCGGCTCGCCGCTCGGCTCGACGCCGGCTCGATCGGGATCAACGCCTTCCCGCCCATGCCGCCGAGCGCGCCGTTCGGCGGCGTGAAGCAGAGCGGCTTCGGGCGCGAGGGTGGCCGCGCCGGGATCGACGAGTTCCTCCGCCAGAAGAACGTCTACGTCTCACTGGCGTGACGGCGACGGCGTGACGGCGACGCCGACTTCGACCGGCCGCTACCCGGTCGCCGCGATGACGGCGATCGTCCTCGCCTCACTCGTCGTCCTGATGGACACGACGTTCATCGTCCTCGCGCTGCCCGAGATCTCCGCCGATCTCGGTGCCGGCGCCGAGTGGGCGATCCCGGTGTTCCTGATGGCGATGGGCATCTCCCAGCTCGTCGCGGGATGGGCGGCCGAGCGGTTCGGCCAGAAGCGCCTGTTCCTCGCCTCGGCCGCAGGCTTCGGGCTGTTCGCAGTTGCGGTTGCCGGATCCCTCAACCTCGGCTGGTTGATCGCTGCCAGGACCTTGCAGGGTCTCTGTGCTGGGATGATCGTCCCGCTGGCGACGTCACTCGCGTTCAGCATGTTCCCGGAAGGCAAGCGGGCCACAGCGGTTGGCATCTCGGGCACTGTGGTCATGCTCGGACCACTGATCGCTCCGCTGCTCTCCGGCTGGGTGCTCGAGGCGGCGAACTGGCGCGTGCTGATCCTGATCGACGTGCCGTTCGCGGCCGCCGTGGTCGGGTTGGGAAGGGCGAAGCTCCCTGACGATCCGATCGAGCACATGTCGCGATCGCGGCCGTTCGACACGCTCGGGCTGGCGCTCGTCGCAACCGGCCTGATCGCCATCCTGCTCGGGTTCGGCCAGGCGGACAGCTGGTCGGTGCTGCTGACGGTCGTGGTCTGCGCCGGCGGGGCCGCGCTGCTCGGTGGATATCGCCTCCACGCCCGTCGCACGGCGCATCCGCTGATCGACATGTCGGTCTTCGACGTGCCGGCGTTCCGGCTGGTGCTCGGGATCGTCGCCGCCGTCGCCGTGGCGCAGTTCGCCCGCACCGTCTTCATCCCGCTGGAGCTGCAGTCGTTGCGCGGGCTGAGCCCAATGGAGACCGGGCTCGCGCTGTTGCCTGCCGCAGTGGCCAGCGCCGTCGCGATGCCGCTCGGAGGGCGCTGGACGGACCGCACCGGAGGACGACCGCCGGTCACGCTCGGACTTGTCCTCGTCGTGACATCGTCCGTGGCCTTCGGCGCGCTGCGTGTCGATACCCCGATGGTCCTCGTCATCTCGCTGATGGTCGTGAACAACGTCGGGATCGTCCTGTGCACGATGCCGCTCGTCGTGATGGGTCTGTCGGCGGTGGCCAGTCGGCTCGTGCCGCAGGCGTCGGCGTTGCGCTCGCTGACTCGGCAGGTGAGTGGCGCACTCGGCACCGCCGTGCTCGCCACCATCATCACGGCCCAGGTCGGCGAGCTGACGTTCACGACGGCAACGGACGCCGAGCTCGCCGATGCGCAGGCGGCGTACAACCTTGGCTTCCTCGTGTCCGCCGGCATCGCCGCCGTCGGCCTTGTGCTCACCCGCTTCCTGCCCGGTCGCGAGGAGCAGTCGCCGGCCAGGCTGCTGATGGAGTGACCTCTCGGCAAGCCCTGGCTAATTCAGTATTCTCTTTCCCGTGGACGAAATCGTGAAGGTGCAGCGCAACGTGACCTACGCCGCGGCGGCCGAGACGCTGCGCGCCGCCCTTGCCAAGGCCGACGAGCTCGGGGTCGGCGCCGGCGTCGTCGTCACCGACAAGCAGGGCGAGATCGTCGCCGCCGGCAAGAGCGAGCGCGCCGGCGCGAAGGCATGGCGAGGCGGCTTGATGAAGGCGACCGCCGCCGCTGGACTCGGCCGCTCGACGGAGGACTTCCTGGAGCAGCGGCTGAAGAAGGACGAGGTGCTGTGGCGGGCGATGAGCGCCAACCCCGAGACGTTCCTCGTGCCCGGCGGCGTCCCGCTGATCTATGACGGCGTCGCCGTCGGGGCAGTTGGCGTGAGCGGCGGCCACTACGCCGACGATGCCAAGGTCGCCCAGGCCGGTGCGGACCGCTTCGCCGAGCTCGCCGCGCAAGCCGCGGAGGGCGGCGCATGACGGCAACGGACGACGCACCTGCGGCGGCCGTCCACTTCGACCATCACAGCAAGGAGTTCGCCGCTGACCCGTGGCCGACGCTCGCCGAGCTTCGCCGGGACTGCCCGGTCGCCCGCAGCGACCGCTACGACGGCTTCTGGGTGCTGACCCGGTACGAGGAGATCCGACAGGTCGCTCTCGACGACCAGACCTTCTCGTCCGCCGAAACGATCCTGGTGCCTCCCAAGAAGAACGCCAAGCAGAAGTCCATCCCGATCGAGATGGACCCGCCCGACTTCCTCGAGTACCGCAGGCTCCTCCATCCCATGTTCTCACCGGCGGCGACGGACCGTCTCGCACCGGTCATCGAGAGCTTCGTGCACCGTTGCATCGACGACTTCATCGAGCACGGTGAGGCGGATTTCGTCCACGACCTGGCCAACCCCGTGCCGGCGATGGTCACCCTGCACAAGCTCGGGATGAACGTGGACGATTGGCGCCGCATCTCCGAGCCGATGCACAAGACCGTCTTCATGCGGCAGGACAACCCCGCCCGGGCCGGTGTGCTCGAGGAGCTCGCCTGGATCGCCCAGACGATCCGCGAGACGATCGCCGAGCGGCGCGCCGTGCCGCGTGACGACATGATCACCTACCTGACACGCGGCGAGGTGTTCGGGGAACCGGTCTCGGACCATGGGGTCCAGGAGATGGTGATGCTGACGCTGCAGGGCGGCTTGGACACCACTGGGTCGGCGATCAGCAGTGCGCTGATCCACCTCGATCGGGATCGCGACGCACGGCAGCGCCTGATCGAAGAGCCCGAGTTGCTGCCGTCGGCGGTGGAGGAGTTCCTGCGCTACGAGTCGCCGCAGTTCGCGCTGGCCCGCACCGCCAAGCGCGACACGACGATCGGTGGCCGGGAGATCCGAGCCGGCGATCGGATCCTCCTCGTGTGGGCGTCGGGGAACCGCGACGAAGAGGTGTTCGACCACCCGGACAAGGTGCTGCTCGACCGGTCCCCGAACCGGCACATGGCCTTCGGACTCGGCGCCCATCGGTGCCTCGGGTCCAACTTCGCCCGGCGCCAGATCCTGCTCACGCTGCGGACCGTGCTGCGCCGAATGCCCGACTACGAGGTCGACCACGCGCGTCTCGTGAAGGCCGAGACGATCGGCGTGACCTACGGGACCTTCTCCCTGCCCGCCCGGTTCACGCCCGGGCCGCGGCTGCTGTCCTGACGCGCTCGGGATCTCTGGCAGGCACGATGGCCGACGAGCCGTTCGTCGACACCCACATCCACTTCTGGGACCACTCGGTGGAGGGCCTCGAGTGGGCGTGGTTGAAGTCCGGCTACACGTTCAGGCGATGGGAGGGCTCCGACGAGCTGGACGCGCCGCGCTACACACCGCCTGAGTTCCGCGTCGAAGCCGACGGCAGCGGGCTCGCCGCTGCGGTGCACGTGCACTGCGCGCACCCGATCGACGACCCGGCGACCGAGACGCAATGGCTCGAGGCGGTGGCCGCCGAGTACGGAACACCTGAAGCGATCGTCGGTGGCTGCCTGCTCGGACGCCCGGATGCGCCGGATGTCCTGCGACGGCACGCCGCGCACTCCCGGTTCCGCGGCGTCCGGGATTGGGAGTCGCCGACGCACCTCGTCGTCGGCGAGATCGCCCCGGCGATGGCCGTCGCGTCCGAGCTGGACCTGTCGGTGGAGTTGCGTCGCGGTCACGAGGAGTTCGACGTGCTCGACGAGGTCGCCGCGCGGTGGCCGTCGGTGACGGTGGCGCTCAGCCACGCCTGCCTGCCGCTCGACCGGTCGCCGGCGGACCTCGCCGCGTGGTCGACGGCGATGCGACGGCTCGCCCTGCGACCGAACGTCGTGTGCAAGATCTCCGCCGTCGCTGGCGCCTCCGACCCGGACTGGACACCGGCGAGCATCCGCCCGTGGGTGCTGTCGTGCGTCGACGCCTTCGGCGCGTCGCGGTGCATGCTCGGCTCGAACTTCCCGGTCGACCGCCTGTTCGGCTCGTACCGCGAGCTGATCGACGCCTATCGCGAGGTGACCGCCGAGCTCGACGCCGACGAGCGATCGGCGATCTTCCACCGCACCGCCGAGCGCGTCTACCGGTTGGAACCCGTCGCCTGACGCGCAAAGACACCGAACTGTCCGTCACAACCGCCTCACAACGAACGGTTCCTACGGACAGAACCGGGTCACGTGCACTGTTCGCCGAGGATCGTGATGCGGTGCATCAGTCGCTCGGCGGTGTCCCCGTAGTCGTGGATGGCGTAGTGCATCGTGCAGCGGTTGTCCCACATCACGACGTCGCCCTGGGCCCACCGGTGCCGGTACACGAACTCGGGTCTCGTGCAGTGCTCGTACAGGAACTGCAGCAACGGCCGACTCTCTGCCTCGGTCATGCCCTCGAAGTGCGGCACTGACTCGATCCGGCCGATGCCGAGCGCCTTCCGCTTGGTGAGCGGGTGGGTGCGCACGACGGGGTGGTACGTGACGACGTCGCGACGCTGCCCGTCGTCGCCGACGACCGTCCCGGTGAAGGCCGCCCGGAGTCCGGACAGCACGTCCTGCATCCGCTCCGACAACGCCTGGTATGCGGCAGAGGCGTTGGCCCACATCGTGTCGCCCCCGAAGTCCGGCAGCTGCTGGGCCGCCAGGATGGCAATCGGCGGGGGCTCGTCGAAATAGGCCGAGTCGTAGTGCCAGTTCTCCGTCAGTGTCTGCGCCTTGCCCATGTTCGTGACGCGCAGGATCGCCGGGTATCCGGGGAGCGCATGCGGGGCGAGGTACGGCACGACGAGCGGTTCGCCGAAGCGCTCGCCGAACGCCTGCTGGTCGGCCGGTCCGAGATGCTGGCCGGGGAACACGAGGACGCAGTTGGCGAGGAAGGCATCGTGGAGGGTGGCGAACGTCTCGTCATCGAGCGGACCATGCAGGTCGATCCCGGTGATCGCCGCGCCGATCGCCGGTGAGAGGCGGTGGATCTCGATCGTGGGCGTCGCTGGCATGGCGTCCTCCATCCTGCCGCTCAGCCCTCGGCCAGGCGGCGCTCGACCCACAACGGTCGATGCATCACCGGGCGTGGCGTCGGCACCGCGTAGTCGGGGTGATAGCTGGTGTCGACCACCTCGCCTCCCTTGATGACCGTCGACACCGTGGCGATGTTCTCGATCCTCGCCAGCGGGTCCTCGTCGAGCACGATGATGTCCGCCATCTTGCCTGCGGCGAGTGAACCGATGTCTTGGTCCTGCCCCATGAAGCGGGCGTTGTCCAGTGTGGCGATGCAGATCGCCTCCATCGGCGTGAACCCGCAGTCGACGAGGAACAGCAGCTCCCGCTGCAGGCTCAGACCCGGGACGGACAGGTACGTGTCCGAGCCGGCGAGCAACGGGCCGCCCGCTTCGCGGTGGCGACGCAGGAGCGCCTGGATCTTGCGGTAGCCGACACCGAGCTGGGCGAGATCGTCAGGATCATCGATCTCGTACAGCTTCGACGTCGCCCAGATCGACCTCGCCTCGTCGGGCACGTACGCAAGCGACGGATCCTCGGCGTAGACGGTGTCCTCGGTGGCGAACGTGTCCCGCCGAGCGCTGGCCATCCGCCACCACCCTGACATCGTCGGGATCATCGCGACGTCGCGGCCCGCCAGCATGGTCACCAGCTCACCGGCGCGGTGTTCGTTGATCAGCGCGTACGCCTTCCGCTCGGCGACGTACTTGGCGTAGATGTCCCTCGCCTCGAGGGTGTCGAGGTCGACGGTGATCCATGGATCGATCGTCGCCTGCACGAGACCGCTGGCGTGCTCCAGTCCGTCGATCCCGGCGAGCGCCGCCGTCGCGGGCGTCGGTGGCCCGGAGGTGGCCGGTCACCTTGAGCCCGAGGCCATGCGCGGCCTCGACGACCGGGCGGAGCAGTTCGACGGGCAGGAGCTCCCGCACCTTGATCGCGATCGCCCCCTTCTCCGCGAGCAGCGGAACGACCTGCCGGGCCATCTCGGCATCCTCGATCCCGATGAAGTGGTCACGTCGCGGCGGCGGCACGTCGAGGCCGTTGCCCGTGTAGAAGATGCGAGGGCCGCGCGCCGCTCCGGACTCCACCTCGTCGCTGGCCGTGGCGATCCATTCGACGTCGTTGCCGACGTCCTTCACGGCGGTGACGCCGTGGGCGAGGAACAGCTCGCCCATCCACTCGAAGTAGTGGACGTGGACGTCGATCAGACCGGGCAGCGACGAACCGGCCGGTGGCGTCGATCACGGCGGCGGCTTCAGGAACCTCGACGTCGTGCCGGGCACCGACGCGCTCGATGCGGTCGTCGTGGATGAGCACGGTGCCGTCGGAGATCGGCGGCCCACCGTGGCCGTCGATGATCGTGGCGCCGACGAGCGCCGTCCAGCCATCCGTCGGAGTCGTCACCGCTCCCAGCTCAATCCGTCGTCGACCGAACGGTGGACACCGGCGCCCGTCCCGGCGTAGACGGCGCTGCCGTCGCAGGCGAAGGCGTAGACGGTGCGGCTGGCCAGTCCCGCTGTGGTCGTGCTCCACGTCGCGCCCTGATCGACGGAGCGCACGACACCCTCGCTCGTCGCCAGCAGCACGGACCCGTCCTTCGTGACACCGATGCCGTAGCCCTTCGCATCGTCGAGCCCGGGCGTCACGTCGTGCCAGGTGTCGTCATGGTCGAGCCGGAACACCCGTGCCCCGCGGACGGCGGCATACACGCGGCCGGAACCGTCGACCGCCAGCCCGTAGACGGCAGCGTCAGGCAGCCCGTGCCCGGCCTCGCTCCACGCGCCGTCGCACCAGCGGTAGACGCCGCCTCCCTTGTGCCCGCCGTCGAGGTTGCTGGTGGCGGCGGTCAAGCGTCCTGCGGTGTCGACGACGAGATCATGGACCGTGCGGTCGGAAAGCCCGTCGATGGCGGGCGTCCATCGCACCGGCCGTCGGCCGGACCGGAACACACCGCCGCCGTTCGTGCCGGCGACGATCGCGCCGGAGGCGTCCACCGTCAGGCTGTAGACGTCGAGGTTGGTCAGCCCATCGTTCTCCAGCGCGCCACGTCGCGCCGGTGTCTGTGGACACCAGGCAGCCAGCCGAGGTGCCGGCCAGTACGCGCCCCTCGGGGGCGACGTCGACGCAGTAAACGGTTCGGCCATCGAGCCCGATCTCGACCTGCTCCCACGAACGTCCGCCGTCGCCGGAGCGCACCAGGCCGTCTCCTGTACCGCCGTACACCACGCCACGAGCGGCGGCGACGGCGAACACGTGGGCGGCGGTCAGGCCGGTGGATACCGGTGCCCACGATGCGGCGCCATCCGTCGAGCGCCAGACGCCGTCGTAGCCACCGGCGAGCAAGGAGCCGTCGGGCGCGGATGCCAACGAGAAGATCCGCGAGGCTCCCATGCCCGCGTTGGCAGCCGACCAGGCAACGCCTCCGTCGCGTGTGAGAAACACGCCAGCGCCGGTCCCAGCGAGCAACGTGCGGTCGCCGGTGGCGAGGAGGCAGTGGACGTGAGGGTCGTGCAGACCGTGAGCGGCCGGAGTCCACGTGTTCCCGTCGGTCGACCGCAGCACACCGTCCCCGTTGCAGCCGGCGTACATGGCTGAGCCGTCGTCGGTGAGCGCGTAGACGGTGACCCCCGCGAGATCCGTCCCGGCGACAACCGTCCCGTCCCTGCGGGCGATGACCGCATAGATGCACGCGCCGCTCCGACGGCGGTCGACCGGCGTCCAGTTCGCACCGTCGTCCATCGATTGCCACAGTCCCTCGTCTGCGGTGCCGGCGTAGAGATCGCCGACCTTCCGCCAGTGAGTAGACGGTGCCGGCCGGTCCGGCCGCGACGCGCTGCCACGAGCGGCCGCCGTCGGGCGAGCGATGGAGTCCGTTGCCGTTCGTGCCGACGAGCACGGCACCCGACGTGGTCTGGAGGACCGCATTCGTGCTCAGGTCGGCGAGCTCGGGCAACGTGCTCCACGCGCCGGGCCCAGACCGGACGACGCCGGCGGCGAACGTGGCGCCGAGGATCTCGCCCGAGCGAAGGCCGGCGAGTCCGAAGAACTTGGGCGGACCGGCCAGCGCCCGCACGTCACTCGATCACCGCAGCGAAGCCACCGCGGCGGGCATCGGCACCCGCCTGCAGCCGGCGGTCGTGCCAGCCGACGACCTGGGCGCCACCGAACCCCTCCGGACCGGCTGGTCGCTCTCCTGCGTCGGGCATGGAGGCGAGCAGCGGATGACCGGGCTCGAGAGCGACCTCGCCACCGAACAGCACCTTGAACCGCGGCGCGTCGATTGCCTCCTGCGGCGCCATGTCCTCACCGAGCATCCGCACGAGCAACTGGACCTGCGCCTGCGGCTGCATGAACCCGCCGGCGACGCCGAGCACGTAGCGCAGGCCTCCGCCGTCGTCCGTCACGGCGGCGGGGATCGTGGTGTGCGGCGGCTTGGCGCCAGGCGTCGGAGCTTGCCGCAAGGCTCGAAGCATCGTCGCCCGGTTGCCGATCGGCCCGCCGATCGCCGCCACGCCGAGGTGGCTGCCGAAGTCCCCGAACACGCTCGTGATCAGCGACGCTCCACGGCCTGCTCCGTCGACGACTGCGACGTACGTCGTGTCGCCGCGTGCGGGGCTCGGCCTGGCTGCGATCGCCGACGGGTCGAAGCCGGCGCGGCGCATGCCCTCGCGCACGGCCTCGAGCACGGCGGTCCAGTCGATCGGCAGCGTCGGGTCGATCCGCGAGACGGCATCGATGACGGCCAGACCCTGCGTCGGCCGGTCGAGCTCCCAGACGACGTGCCCGGCGAACGGCGCGGAGATGAGCGGCATCTCCGTGGTGCGGTGCCTCGCCAGGTCGTCGAGCGACAGGTAACCGCCGTCGGCGGCGACGGTACCGACCACGTCCTCGCTGAGCACTCCGTCGTAGAGCGCTGTCGCTCCCGCCGCCGCCACGGTTCGCATGCAGCTGGCGAGCGCGGGGTTGCGGACACGCTGCCCAGTGGCGACCGCTTGGCCGCCGGGTACGTACAACGGCCCGAGGACCGGATCGGAGCCGATCTCGGCCGCCGCGCGGGCGGCAGCGGCGGCCAGGGTCGGGCGCACGTCGAATCCCTCGTCGGCGAGGGTGATCGCCGGCTGCGCCAGTTCGGCGAGGGAGCGCGTGCTGAACCGGTTCACCGCCTCGTCCAGAAGGCCGAGTGCGCCGGGCACCGTAGCGGTCCGGCCACCGCGCACGGGAACCGCCTCGAGGCCGTCCGCGGCAAGCGCCTCCGTGGTGAGCGCGAGCGGCAACGCACCGGCACCGTCGAGCGCCACCGGTGGTCGACCTGGCTCGACGACGATGAGGAACGCATCGCCGCCGACGCCGGCCGACTGCGGCTCGACGACGTAGAGCACCAGCGCGGCGGCCACCGCCGCGTCGACCGCGTTCCCACCGTCGCGCAGGACCTCCACCGCGGTTGCGGTGGCGCGAGGATCCGACGTCGCCGCCGCCGCTGTCACATCCGCAGGTAGCGCTCGGCGTTGTCGCACATGATCTTGCGCATCCGTTCCTCGCCGAGGCCGGACCAGCCGAGTACGACGTCAGGGGAGTACGGGAACTCGGCCTGGTTGTGCGGGTAGTCGGACTGGTACATCAAGACCTCGTCGCCGAGGATGTCGCAGATCGACTTGGCCAGCGCCTCACCCTCGTAGAGCTCGATCCCGCAGTAGATCTGACCGCGCCGCGCATAGGCGATGGGCTCGTCGGCGAGCTCGGGAAGGGCGTGGCTGAGGTAGCGGGCCTGGCCGGTGAGGCGGATCAGCCAGGCCGGCAGCCAACCTGCACTGCACTCCGAGAAGCCGATCCGCAGCCGCGGGTACTGGTCGAACAGTCCGCTCAGGACCAGGTAGGCGACAAGTCGTTGGGCACCCCACGGATGGGCCGCGGCACGAGCCACGACGACGTTGTCCCACACGTCGCGATAGCCGGGGAAGTACGGCGGCTCGTAGAAGAACGAGTGGTGGAGGAGCGGCAGGTCGTGCTCGTCGAGGGCGCGCCAGATCGGGTGCAAGCTCGGATCGTCGACCGGCAGGCCCTCCGGCAGGACGACCGTGACCGCCGCCGCCCACGGTGCGTCGGCGAGACGCTTGATGTCACCTGCGGCTGCGTCGGGATCGGCAGCAGACACCGGCACCGTGGCCTTGAGGCGAGCGGGATCGACGGCGCAGTAGGCGTCGAGGTAGCGGTGGTAGGCGGCGTAGATCTCCTGCGCCAGCGCGGTGTCCAGCGCGGACACGGCGTAGGCGAACGTCCCAGGGATGATCAAGTGGACGTCGACGCCTTCCCGATCCATGTCGCGCAGCCGGCCCTCGGCGTTGAGGTCGTTGACGCCTGGCTCGTACGGCGGGCGTGGCTTGCTGACGCTTCCCTTGAGCGGGCTCTTGCCGCCGCGGGTCGCCGCGGTATCCGCAGACGGCTCACCCATCTGGCGCTTGTACGCCATCGGCTCGATGCTCAGGAAGTGGCCACCTTCCGTCTGCGGCTGGTAGTAGGGGCGCAGCTCGTCCCAACGCGTGCGAAGCTCGGGGCTGGCGAACTGCTCAAGCGTCTCGATGCTGGGACCGACGTGGGTGTCCGTGTCGATGATGCGGTAACCCTGCTTCACCACATTGAGTATACTCTAAGGGCCGTGGAGAGGCAGGTGGGTGAGCGTTGACAGAGCCGTTCGTCGACGCCCACGTCCACTTCTGGGACCATTCCGTACCCGGGCTGCGGTGGCATTGGCTCGAGCCAGGCTTCGATCATCCCCGCCTGAAGGGCACCCCGAGCCTCGATGCGCCGCGCTACACGACGGTGGAGTTCGTGGCCGAGGCCGCCGGGTCGGGCGTCGTCGCCGCCGTCCACGTGCAGGCGGCGGCGTGGTCGGACTGCCCGACACGAGAGACCGAGTGGTTGGAACGTCTCGCTGCTGACACCGGTTGGCCGTCCGCGCTGATCGGTTCCGTCCGTCTCATCGACGACGACGCCACGCGCGTCGTGGTGGATCACCGCGCATCCGACTTGTTCCGTGGGGTGCGCGACCTGTCCGTGCCGGTGGACCGCCTCGAGGACCCGGCACTCGTCGATCGGTTCGCCGAGCTGGCGTCGCAGGCCGGCACGGTCGAGCTGATGGTCACCCACGAGCATTTCCCGAAGCTGGCACGGCTCGCCGGCCGCGCTCCGTCTGCGGTGCTCGTGCTCGGCCATGCCGGGTTGCCGGTGGAGCGCACGGCCGAGTATCGGACCACGTGGCAGCAGGCGATGTCCGCGCTGGCCGCGACGCCCAACGTCGTCTGCAAGATCTCCGCCCTCGCCAGTGGGTCCGACCCGAACTGGACGGTCGAGTCGCTGCGGCCGTGGGTCCTCGGCTGCATCGAGGCCTTCGGCCCGGGCCGGTGCATGCTGGCCAGCAACTGGCCGATCGACCGGCTCCACGGCAGCTACCAGCAGCTGATCGACGCCTATCGCGAGATCCTGGACGAGCTGACTCCCGAGGAGCGTGCGGCGCTCTTCCACGGAACGGCCGAGCAGGTCTACCGGCTCACACTGCGCTGGTGAAGCTGCGCGGGGTCAGTTCTACGGCGCGATCTGGGTGGTCTCAGTCCCAGATTCGGGACCACGACCACCCAGATGGTGAACCGCGTCAGTCTCCCGTGTCGCGCCTACCCACCACGAGCGCCGGGCATCCTCCCGAGGGACACGGCAGAATCGGCACGTGGTCGCTGCGTGGCCGTTGACCGGCCGGAGGGAGCAGCTCGAGCTCCTCGGATCGTGGTACGTCGACGGTGCTGTCGGTGGCGCCGTGCTCACCGGTCCGCCGGGTGTCGGCAAGACGCGGTTGGCCGAGGAGGTCCTGCGCTTGGCCGCTGCGGCTGACCGGCCGTGCGCCCGCGCCGTCGGCCATCCGGCGACCCAGCCGATCCCGCTCGGGGCGTTGGCCCATCTGCTTCCCGCCGATCTGGTGCCTGCCATCGGCGTGGGTGAGGAGGAGCGGGCCACGCTGTTCCACGCCGCTCGCGCGGGTCTCGCCACGCGGGCCGACGGCCAGCGGCTGGTACTGGCCGTGGACGACGTGGACCAGCTCGACCGGACGTCACTCGCACTGCTCCTGCCCCTCGTCGCCGAGCGTGTCGTGTTCCTGGTGGCGACGTTGCGGTCGGGCCGTGAGACGCCGGCGCCGTTGGCGACCCTGCTCAAGGACCGTCATCTCGAACGGCTCGAGCTCGGGCCGCTCGACGACGAGCAGATCAGCGTGCTGATCCACCGCGTGCTCGACGGCCCGCTCGACACGCAGGGCCTCGCCCGGCTGACGACGCTGTCCGGTGGCAACCTGCAGATGCTGACCGAGCTGGTCCGCGGCGCGCTGGCCCGCCACGCGCTCGTGCGGGACGGGAGTGTTTGGCGACTCGGTGAGCTGCCCACGACGTCGGGGTTGCAGGAGCTCGTGGCCGAGCATCTTGCCGGCACCGACGAGAACGGTCGGCGGGCGCTCGAGGTGCTCGCCGTCGCTGGCCGCTTCGGCCTGGCCGATCTCGAGGAATGGTTCGAACGCGGTGTGCTCGAGGACCTCGAGGATGGTGGTCTGGTGCACGTCACGACCTCGGGACGCCGCACCGAGGTCGCACTGAGCCATCCGCTCTACGGTGAGGTGCTGCGGTCGCAGCTGCCCGTACTGCGCACCCGCGCCATCCAGCGCCAGCTCGCCGATCGGCTCGATGCGCACGGCATCCGCCGGAGGGAGGACCTGGTGCGCGTCGCGCTGTGGCGGCTGGACGGCGGTGGCGAAGTCGACACGCAGCTGCTGCTCCCGGCGGCTCGTCTCGCGCTCGCCGGCCGGGACACGGCGCTGGCCGTCCGGCTGGCGGAGGCGGCTCGCGCAGAGGGTGCCGCTGGTGAGGTAGCGATCGTTCTCGTCGAGGCACACGCCATGGCCGGCCGGTCTGCTGCGGTCGAGGAGGCCGTCGACGCGGTGTGGGACAGCGATGAGCTCACCGATGCTCAGCGCGCTCACCTGACCCGCCGCTTGGCGGACGTCCGCCTGACCGCGCTGCGCGACGCCGACGGTGCGCTCGATGCCAACGCCCGCGGGCTGCAGCGAGTGACCGACCCGGTCGAGCGGGCGTCCCTGCTCGCCCACCGGGCTCGATGCTGGCGACGAGCCGTTGGCGGCCGGCGCCCGAGGGCCCGCGCAAAGCGCAGCTCGCGTCCGTGTCGAGCTGGCGCCGCACGTTCGAACGCGCTGCTCGCACTCGGACGCAGCGCCGAGGCGGTGCAGGAAGCACGCGCCGGCCTGGCCGCGCAGAGCGAGCTCCCTGAGTGGTTGGCGCGG
Source organism: uncultured Acidimicrobiia bacterium (assembly GCA_963774125.1). Classification (GTDB taxonomy): domain Bacteria; phylum Actinomycetota; class Acidimicrobiia; order Acidimicrobiales; family Ilumatobacteraceae; genus JALZMG01. The sequence continues at coordinate 1,533,615 of CAVZDR010000002.1, read as the reverse complement.
CGAGGGCTCGCCCAGCACCTCGTGAACGAGGCTCACGCGCTTGCCTATGTCGGCTACTACCGCGACGCCGCCGCCGTGATGGAACCCGCCGCCGAACGAGCGCGGCAGTCGGGCGCGACCGGCGCGCTGATCTGGTTCGACATCGTGCTCGGCGAGATCGAGCGCGACCGCGGCCGGGGGCTGTCGAGCGTGCGCCACTTCTCATCCGCGGCGTCCCTCGCCGAGCGAGCTGGCCAGGGTGCGACGTTGGTCTGGGCGCTCCTCGGCATGGTCCAAGGACATCTACTCCGAGGCGAGGATGACGCCGCCGAGGACGCGCTGCGTCGAGCCGACGCCGTCGGCTACAGCCCGGTCGGCACGTCGACGGACACCCGCGAGCGCGCCATTGCGTGGCTCGAGGCGAGCAGCGGTGACTTGGTGGCAGCGCGTCGGCGGCTCGTCCCGATTGCCGATCGCATCGCCGAGGACGGCGTGCTGGTCTTCGAAGCTGCCCTGCGCCACGACTTGGTCCGCTTCGGTGACCCCGCTGCGGCCGCCGACCGCCTCCAGGAGCTGGCGGGCCTCATCGAGGGCCCGCTCGTGAAGGCCATGGCCGCCCACGCCGTCGGCGCCACGCAGCGCGACGCCGATGTGCTGCTCAGCTCGCTGGACCAGTTCGAAGCCATCGAATCGCTCGTGCTCGCAGCAGAGACGGCGGCCGACTTGGCCGACGTGTTGCGCCGAGACGGCGACATGCGTGGTGCCGCGTCGGCGATGCAGCGAATGGCTCGTCTCGCTGAACGGGCTGAGGACGCGCGGACGCAGCCGCTGCGACGCGGCTCCGGGGTCGAGCCGTTGACCGGCCGCGAACGCGAGGTGGCGCTGCTCGCGGCGAGCGGGATGGCCACGAAGGACATCGCGTCGCGACTGTTCCTGTCGGCACGCACCGTTGACACACACCTGGCGCGGATCTACCGCAAGCTCGGCGTGACCGGCCGCGCCGAGCTCGCCGACGCGCTGGACGCCCCGGTGTCGCCCAGCTGAAGTTCGGGTACGGAGCGGCGGTGGTTCGCTTCGACGCCCAGGCGCTGATGCCGGTCGACCCAGACACGGCGTTCGACCTCTCGGTGTCGATCGACGCCCATCTGGGGTCGTTCGAGCGTTCCGACGAGCACGCCATCGGCGGGGTGACGGCTGGATTGATCGGGCTGGGTGAGTTCGTCACGTGGCGCGCCCGACATTTCGGCATCACCTGGACGATGACCAGCACGATCACGGAGTGGGACCGGCCGTGGCGCTTCGTCGACGAGCAACGCAAGGGTCCGTTCAAGTCGTTCCGCCATGAGCACCTGTTCGAGCCCGTCGAGCACGGCACCCGGCTGCTCGATCACGTCGAGTTCGAGGCGCCGCTCGGCGTGCTCGGCCGCATCGCCGAGCGACTGGTCTTGGCACGGTACCTGCGGCACCTGATCGAGGTGCGCAACACGTTCCTGGTGACCGAGGCGACCCGGATGGGTGCCACCACGGGGCACGGCGATGTCTGACGTCGCCGGGCCGGTGGCCTTCTCGTTCGCCTTCGAGCGACCGCTCGACTCGTGGGCACGCTGGTTCGCCGTGGTCCCGACGCGCAGCTATGTACGGGTCGACGAGCACGGTTTCGAGGCGGTCTACGGCCGGTGGCGCATCGCCACGGTGTGGTCCAACGTGGTCGGCGTCGAACGCACGGGTCCGTATGCGGCCTGGAAGGTGGCCGGCCCGGTGCGCCTGTCGTGGGCCGACGGCGGGATCACCATGGCTGCAACGACCGCTGGAGGTGTGTGCCTGCGCTTTCGAGAGCCGGTCAGGGGAGTCGATCCGCTCGGCGTGATCCGGCACCCGGCGGCCACCTTGGGGGTCGACGACCCGGACGCCTTCGCGCGGGTTGCCGAGGAGCGGATCGCGGCCGCCGCGTCGCTGGACGGATCGGCGCAACCGCCAGACCATCGCGAGGGCACGTTCATCTCCGCCCTGAGAGCCGTGTGGAGCTGGAATCGCCGTCGTGTCGCCCACGACCAGCGAGCCATCGATCGCGTGGAGATGCCGCGATTGGACCGGGCCGGGGACGTCGACGACCAACCGGTGGAGGTCGGCAAAGGCCCGATGTTCCATCGGCGCTACCGCATCGTCGTGCGGAACGGTGGCCTCGGGCCGGAGGAGGCGATGGCGACGATCCAGGCCGATCCGAACGTGCTTGCCGACCTCGAACTGGCGCCGTTCACGAAGGTGCGTGGGCGGTCCGGCGAGATGCGCGTCGGTGACCGCTACGTGATCGAGATCACGGGTCCTTGGAAGGGCGCCGTCGAGGTCGTCGACGTCTCGCCTCGTTCATTCCGCCTGACCACACTCGAGGGGCACATGGAGTCCGGCGTGATCGAGATGCGGACGTCGGCCGATGTCTCCGACCGCGACCACACCGACCTCGAGTTCACGATCGAGTCGTGGGCGCGCAGCCATGACCGGTTCCTCGACGTGATGTACGACAAGCTCGGCATCGCCAAAGCGCTCCAGGGGGAGATGTGGTCGATCGCCTGCGACCGCTTCGCCGAGCTCGTGCAAGGTCAGCAGATCGGGCCGCTGGATGTCATCACCGAACGTGCCAGCTGAGCGCGATCCCGGGCACGGCCCCCCGGATGCGGCAGCTGCTGTCGTGGTCAGGCAGTCGGGAGTGTGACGCTCGCTTCGGCGGTCAGCGCCAGGAACGTCAGCGACTCCTGGAGATAGAGCTGGACCTGGTCAGCATCGTGGGACTGGTAGCCGATCGAGAGGTCCTGACCCAGGTGCAATTCGTAGTCGCCGCCGCGCCGGGAGACCAGCAGCGCTCCATCGAGGGCGGGCGCCCACAGCGCCTCGCCATCCTCCAGGAGTCGGTCGACGTGTCGGCGGATCGGGTAGCCATGATCGGTGGCCTCGGCGAGGGCCGTGTAGACGTCGGCCGAGAGCAACAGGCTGTACGGGCCGTCGACACCGGCGAGGCGTAATGCACTCAAGGCCCGGGCGACGGTGTCGGGAACGTCACGAACGTCGGGCGGGAGCGGCACCGGTGGGTTGGAGCTCCCGGGCGCGATGCCGGGGATCCCTGCCGCGGTGGAGCCGTGGAGGATCGTGTGGTCCTCGGCCAACGCGATCTGCCTGGCCGCGTCCTTGACCGGCTGCCAATCCGAGTCTTGGGCGCCTCGCTCGACATCGTCCACCGCTTCACGGCTGACGCTGAACGGCACACGCAGCTCGATCACGTGCTGGACGTCGCGCATGTGGGCGGTGACACCGTCGGCTGGAACCTCGATCGGGCGAAGGTGTCCGGTCCCGACGGCCGCCAGCGCCACACCCGAGGGCCCGACGACGTCGACGACGCGGCGGCCCGCGACGAAGCGAGTGAACGTACGGCGCGCTTCGTCCTCGATCTGCCCCCACGCGGCATCAGAAATCGGGGCGAGGTCTCGATGCAGGTTGTTCATCGGTCATTGCTCCTTGTCGCGGGGTTTCGGTCTGAGGTCGCCGATGCCGAGCGAGCCGTCGTCGTTCGTCGCCGGAGCCGGCGCTGTGCTGGTCGACGGAGGCTCGGGGTCGGTCGGCGCGGCGAGGTCATCGAGGAAGTCGGCGGTCGGTACGAAGAAGAGGGTGCCGGTGACGGCGCGCGAGAAGTCGAGGATCCGATCGTGGCTCGCCGGTGGCTGGCCGAGGAACATGTTCCGGAGCATCTCCTCGATCACGGACGGCGTGGCCGCGTAGCCGATGAAGTAGGTGCCGAACTCCTGGCTCCCGACCGCCCCGAAGGCCATGTTGTCGCGCAGGATCTGACGCTGGACGCCGTCGGGTCCGATGATCGTGTTCAACGCGACGTGGGAGTTGCTCGGCTTGATGTCGTCGGGCAGCTCGACGTTGGACAGCTTCCGGCGCCCGATCGCCCGCTCCTGCTCTTCGATGCTGAGCGCGTTCCACTTGGTCAGGTCGTGGAGGTACTTCTGGACGATGACGTAGCTCGAGCCGTTGAAGGCAGGGTCCTCCTCGCCGACGGTGACGGCTGCGGCCGCGGCTGATCCCGTGGGGTTCTCGGTGCCGTCGACGAAGCCCAGCAGATCCCGGTCGTCGAAGTACTTGAAGCCGTGCACCTCGTCGACGACGGTGACCGCGTCAACGAGGCGGTCCATGATCAACGAGGCCAGCTCGAAGCAGAGATCCTGCCGCGTCGCGCGGATGTGGAACAACAGGTCGCCAGGGGTCGACACGGCGTGGTGGCGCTGGCCACGGAGTTCGACGAACGGGTGGAGCTCGGCGGGTCGTGGCCCAGTGAACAACCGGTCCCACGCATCGGAGCCGATGCCCGCGACGAGCGCCAGCCCCGCCGTCGGCACGCGGAACCCGACGGTCCGTTGAAGACCGGAAAGGTCGGCCAGGAGGTCGCGCGCGATGTCCTCTGCCCCTTCCTCGATCGTGGCGACGAGGAAGATCGACGACGCCGTGAGCGGCGTCAGCACCGCCTGCGGCTCTTGCAGTCGCACCGGTTCGGACTGTGGCGCCGTGGTCACGGTCCGGCGATGATCCCGACGACGAGCCCGGCTCGCGTCACGCTGACAGGGGACACCCGAAAGGTCACGCCGAGGTTGTAGTCGAAGTGGGCGTCGTCCCGATGCACCGGCGGCCCGTCCTGCGTTCACGATGTGGACGCAATCCCATCGGTGGCTGTCATGCCGTGCGGCGAAACACGAGCAGGGCGGTGTCGTCGTGAACGGTCCATGACCCGATGAGCTGCGCCATGACGGAATTGCACACGTCCGCTGGGTTGCCGGCGTAGAACGCCGTCCGCAAGCGCTCGAGGCCGACGTCGATCGGCTCCCCTCGGCGCTCGATCAGGCCGTCGGTGCAACAGCCGACGGTGGTGCCGGGACGCAGCTCGCTGACCACGTCGACCCGAGGCGCGAACCAGCGGGCGCCGATGGGTGGACTCGGTGAACACGCGACGAACGTCGGCTCGTCACCGGGCGTGGCGATGACCGGTGGCAGGTGTCCAGTGGACGAGCAGGTGAAGCTCGAACGGTCCGCGGCGATGGTCATGTAGAGGACGGTCGCCATCTCGTCCGGTTCGAAGTGCGCGAACTTGCGGACCAGGCGAGCCAGCGCTTGGCCCGGGCTCGTCGACTCGATGGCGTAGGCGCGCAGCGCGCTGCGCAGCCGACTCATGACGATCGCCGCGCGCAAGCCGACTCCGGCAACGTCTCCGATGACGATGCCGACCTGACCATCCGGAAGGCGGAAGACGTCGAACCAGTCGCCGCCGAGGCCAAAGTCCTCGGCAGACACGAATCGGGCAGCGAACTCCAGGCCGTCGACCTCCGGGAGCTGGCCCGGGAGCAGGCTCTCCTGCAAGGTTCGTGCAGTGAGTCGCTCCGCCAGCACCTGATGATCACGGACCAGGCGGGCGATCCGAGACGCCTCCCGCTCGAGCGTGCCAACTTCATCCTCGTTGAACGTTCTGTGCTGGAGCGTTCCGATGTGCATCACGCCGAGCAGTCGCCCGTCGGCGATCAACGGAACCCCCAGCATCGAACGCACGCCCTTCTGCCACAGGATCGGGTTCACGACGGTGCGAGGACCGACCTCGTCGATCGCGACCGGCGCTCGTGTCGCCGCGACCTGCCCGGCGAAACCCATGCCGACAGGCACGCGGACGCCTTGGTGCACCTCGTCTTCGAGCCCGTGCGCGGCGCGTGCGACGAGCTGAGAACCGTCACCGTCCGCCAACAGGATCGCCGCAGTGTCGGCCACCAGCAGCTCGGCGACGCGGTCCAACAGCGTTTGCAGCACGTCGTGCCGTTGCAGGTACGCCGCCTCGAGATCCGCGGCAGCGTCGAGACCGTCCAACGGATCCATCCACATCGTCAACCAGTCTTTCCACCACGGAGAATCCGCGCTCGGGGCACTACTACGGACGCCCTCGCCGTGGGCCTGTCAGCGGAAGGAGTGGGATTCGAACCCACGGAGGCCCGAAGGACCTCAACGGCTTTCGAGGCCGTCCCATTCGTCCGCTCTGGCATCCTTCCGGTCGGGGAGGCTACCGGTCGGGACTTCGGGTGCTCGTCGCCGTTCGGAGAAGAACGCCCGCAGCAGGTCGCCGCACTCCGTTGCCCGGACGCCGCCGACGACCGGCGGGCGGTGGTTGAGCCGGGGATCGGCAGGGACGTCGTAGAGGCTGCCAACGGCGCCGGCCTTCGGGTCCGTCGCACCGAAGACGAGCTGGCCGATGCGTGCGTTGACGACGGCGCCGGCACACATCACGCATGGCTCCAGCGTGACGACGAGCGTGCAGTCGTCGAGCCGCCAGCGGCCGAGGGCGTGCGGCGGCGTCGCGCATGGCGAGCAACTCGGCGTGGGCCGTGGGGTCGGCGCGCAGCTCTCGCTCGTTGTGGCGCCGGGCCAGCACGTGGCCGTCACGCAGGACCACTGCGCCGACGGGAACGTCGTCGTGGTCGAGGGCGAGCCTGGCCTCCTCGAGGGCCAGCGTCATGGCGGCGGTCACATCCAGCGGAGGGAGTGGGATTCGAACCCACGGTGGGTTGCCCCACACACGCTTTCCAAGCGTGCCGATTCGGCCGCTCTCGCACCCCTCCCGGGTGGCAGCAGAGTACTCCGGCGACTAGCCTGACACCACTCGCCCGTGGGCGGTGAGGTGACGGTCGGGTCCTGTGCAACGGGTGCCCGTGAACCAGGTCAGGACCGGGAGGTAGCAGCCTTCAGCGGTACCACCCGTGTGCCGCAGACCGCCTGGCCGTCGCCTCACCGCCCACGGTGCGCGATGAGCGATGAGTGGCCATCCGGCACTCATCGCTCATCGCGGCGGTCAGTCCGGCCGGTTGGCGCGGCGGCGCTTGGCGAGGCTGGCGGCGCGCTCGGCGAGGCGGGGCTCACCGACGGCGACCGCCCAGTCGTCGAAGGCGTCGGTCGGCCCGAGCCACTCCCACTCGTCGACGGTGCCGACGTCGATGTCGGTCTCCAGCGTGGCGATGCGGCGGAACAGCAGGGCCAGCGAGAAGTCCTGGCGCAGCGCGGTCGAGAGCTTCGCCGCGCCGCGCAGCCCGGGGACGTCCCACTGCGCCGGCGCTGTCGGGAATGTCCTCGAAGTGCCCGTAGCGGGCCAGCACGGCCGACGCGCTCTTCGCGCCCCACCCGGCGATGCCGGGGAACCCGTCGGCCGAGTCGCCGACGAGGCCGAGCCAGTCGGGAACCGACGTCGGGCCGCACGCCGAACTTGGCGACCACCGCCTGCTCGTCGATGTACTCACGCTTGCGGCGGTCGAACTGCACCACCCGCTCGCCGCGCACGCACTGTCCGAGGTCCTTGTCCGGCGTCACGATCAGCGACCTGCTCCACCCGCTCATCGGCCGCGGCGACGACGGCGGCGGCACCGAGCGCATCGTCGGCCTCGTGGGTCACCATCGCCCACGTCGTGACGCCCATCGCCACGAGCGCCTCCTCGACCATCGGGATCTGCTCCAGCAGCTCCGGCGGCATCCCGGCCGACGACTTGTAGCCGGCCCACAGGTCGTTGCGGAAGCTCTCGATGATGTGGTCGCTGGCGACAGCGACATGCGTGGCGCCGTCTGCGAGCAACTGCAGGGTCGACCCCAGCACCCCAGCCGTCGCGGCGTACGGCCCGGCGTCGGGCTCCCGGGCCGCCCGCCCGAAGTTCTGCCGGAACAGCTCGTAGGTCCCGTCGACGAGGTGCACCTTCATCGGCTCGCCTCACGGCTCGGTCGGCTCGGTCGACGTGGACGATCCGGCGTAAGCGAGGCGGCGACGGTGTCGACGGCCGACCACACCTCGTCGTCGGCGTAGCCGAGGGCGAACAGGGCAACGCCACCGAACCCGGCGTCCACGGCCCGCTGCATCCGTAGCTGTGCCCCGTCGGCGTCGACGTAGTTGACGTGGCGCAGCTGCGTGCACGACGTCGTGCCGTCGTCGACGACGAGCTCGTACCGGAACGACCACTCGGCGGTCGCCGGGTCGTAGGCGGGCACTCCGCCGCGGCGCTGCGCCAGCTCGTCGACCGAGCGGTTCGTCACGGTGGTGACCCCTTCGGCCGAGGTCGGGCACGTGCCGCTCACGGAGATCGGCCAGTTGTAGCCGTACAGCGGCACCCCGAGGACGAGCTTCGACGGGTCACCCGACGCGGCGCTGGTGCCGGCGATCACCCGCTCGACCCAGTCGAGCGGTGCCACCGGGCCCTCGTTGGTGCTGGCGTTGGAATAGTCATAGGCCATCACCCGGATCGAGTCGACGAGCGGCGTGATCGCCGCGTAGTCGTACACCCAGTAGCCGCTGTCGTCGGTCTGCCCGGCGTCGTAGACGGGCGGGATGCTGACCGTCAACGTGCGACCCGTCGGCATGCAGCCGATCCGCCAGCTCGCCGACGAACGCCACCCAGTTCGGGTCGCGTCGCCGCCCACGACTCCCTGCCGTCGGCGAAGGCGAACTGCTCGTAGTCGATGTCCATGCCGTCGTAGTCGCCGTCCGCGGCGAAGTCCACGAGGGCATCGACGTGGCGGGCCCGCTGCGCCGGATCAGCGAGGATGCCCGCCATCACTCCCGCCTCGGTCCGGTCGAACACGGACGGGACCACCGGCACGCCGCGCCGCGGGCCGCTTCGATGAACTCGCTCGGCGTCGTCGGCTCGACGCCTCCGGCTCGATCTCGATGGTGTCGACATCGGTCGCCCGGAACCACAGCGGCGACACCTGATGGAGGGTGTCGGCGCGCGTCTGCAGCGTTGGCAACGCGTCCTCGAGCGTCCAGTACGGCGTCCAGGCATGCACGTTGAGCACGCCAGGACGGCCGCGGTGGCGCGTCGTCGTCGTCACCACCGAAGACGACGATCCCCACCAACGACGAGCGCCGCCAGCGCGACTGCGATGGCGATCAGGCCCGTCCGCCATCGTCGTTCCTCCCCGCCTGGTGGCGTCGCTGACTGCTCGCCCGTGCGTGGACGGGTCGGCGGCGGTGCCGCGGCGACCATCGCGCCGAGGTGCTCGGGCGTCACGTCGCGCAGCGACGGAATGATGTACCGCCCAGCGGCCGGTTCGATGTTGACGAGGTTCGGTACGGCGACGACGACGCAGCCGGCTGCGGCTGCCGACGCCACGCCGGTCGGGGAGTCCTCGATGGCGACGCACTGCACCGGATCGACCCCGAGCTCCGCGGCGGCCCGAACGTACGGCTCGGGATGGGGCTTGCCGTTGGTCACCGTGTCGCCCGTGACGACGACTTCGAATCGGATCGGCGCCAGCGCCTCGAGCACGGCTTCGACGAGCGGTCGCCACGACATCGTCACCAGCGCGCACGGGACGCCCTGGCGGTGCAGTTCGGTGAGCAGGCGCCGGGCTCCTGGCCGCCAGGGCATGTGCTCGCGGATCCTCGCCAGGACCCCGGCGTGCAGGCGCTCGACGATCTCGGTCGGCTCGAGCCGCACGCTGCCCCGGTCACGCAGCACCGCCGCGGCGTCGAGCAGGTCGAAGCCAATGATCGAGCGGGCGTCGGCCTCGGTCCAGTGTCCGCTGAACTCCCTGACGAGCTCGAGCTCGGCCGCCATCCAATACGGCTCCGTGTCGACGAGGGTGCCGTCCATGTCCCACAGGACGGCCGCCGGCGGGGCGCCGACGGCGGTGGCGGTCGACATGAACTACTCCTGGACGAGCTCGATCAGCGTTCCGAAACTCCCCTTCGGATGGATGAACGCAACCGTCGTGCCTCGGCTCCCGGGCCGTGGCGCATCGTCGATCGGCGTCGCCCCGGCGGCCTTCATGGCCTCGAGCGCCACCGCGCAGTCATCGACGCGGAAGGCGATGTGATGGATTCCCTCGCCCCGCTTCTCGATGAACCGGGCGACGGGCGAGTTGTCACGGATCGGCGCGGACAGCTGGATGTAGCTGTCGGCGACGCTGCATCAGCGCTTCCTCGACGCCGTCGCGTTCGACCACTTCACGATGGGCGACGGTGGCCCCGAACGCCCGCTCGTAGTAATCGATCGCCGCATCGAGGTCGGACACCGCGATGGCCACGTGGTCGATCTCGGTCAGCAGCATCGGTCCATCCTGGCACGTAGACGGCGAAAACCCCGCTAGGAGTTGCGCCCGCCGGGCAGGCGGGCGAACCCAGTTATCCACCGTGGCGGCGGAACAGCGTGATCCGGTCCTCGCCGATCGCTCGCCCGCTTCTCGGGGTCGTCGATCCCGAGGCCCTCCCGGTCGGCGCAGGCACAGCACGCCGATCTTGCCCTCGTGCTCGTTGCGGTGGATGGAGCGGGCCGCCGCGCCGACCTCGGTCAGCGGGAACACGGCCGACAGCAGCGGCTGGATGCGGCCCTGGTCGATCAAACGGTTCGCCGCCCACGCCTCGGCGTAGTTGGCGAAGTGGCTGGCGATCAGCCGCTTCAGCTTCATCCAGAAGTGGCGGTTGTCGAACTCGATCATGTACCCCGACGTCGCCGCGCACGTGACGACCGTGCCGCCGCGCTTGCAGACGAAGATCGACGCGCCCATCGTCTGGCGGCCTGGGTGCTCGAACACGATGTCGGGGTCGTCACCGACGAGCTCGCGGACACGCTTGCCGAAACGCCGCCACTCGGACTCGTCCTGGGTCGCCGGATCGGACCAGAAGCGATAGGCCTCGGCCTTGCGGTCGATCACGGCCTCGACGCCGAGCTCGTGCAGCAGCTCGGCCTTCTGCGGCGACGACACGATGCCGACCGGCGTGCCGCCGCCGTTCAGCACGTACTGGGTGGCGTAGCCGCCGATACCGCCGGTGGCGCCCCACACGAGCACGACGTCACCCTGCTTCATCCGCGCTCCATTGCGGCCGACGAGCATGCGGTAGCTCGTCGAGTTGCACAGCGCGTTGACGGCCGCCTCCTCCCACGTGAGGTGCGTCGGCTTCGGCATCAGCTGGTTCGCCTTGACGACGGCCAGGTCGGCGAGCCCACCGAAGTTCGTCTCGAAGCCCCAGATCCGCTGGTTGACGGCGAGCATCGAGTCGTCGTGGGCCGAGGGATCCTGGTCGTCGACGCGAGTTGCAGTGGACCGTCACTCGGTCGCCGGGGCGCCAGTTGCGCACCGCCGACCCGACCTGCAGGATCGACGCCCGACGCATCGGAGCCGACGACGTGGTACGGCAAGGCGTGGCGGGCGGCCCACGTGCTCTCCCGGGCGTAGCGGTCGAGGAAGACGAACGTCGGCAGCGGCTCGAAGATCGAGGTCCACACGGTGTTGAAGTTGATGCTCGACGCCATCACGGCGACGTACGCCTCGTCGGGAGCGAGCTCGGGCGTGGCGACGTCGCCGATGTGGAGGCTCTTGGCCGGGTCCTTCTCCGCCGATTCGATCTCGGCGAACATGTCGACGTCCTCGCGGCGCACGTAGGCGGCGCGGTAGTGGTCGGGGATCGGCAGCGCCGCCAGCTCATCCCCGCTGGCGCCGCTCTCGATGGCCGCTCGGATCCGGTCCATCCCGTCCATCGGCACGAAACTACCCGCCGGTAGGCAGGCCGCCGGACCAGGCAAGTAGCCTGCTCCCATGCCAGGTTCGTTGATCGTCGCCGGCGCCCGCACCCCGATCGGGAAGCTGTCGGGCGCCCTCGCCTCCATGTCGGCCGCCGACCTCGGCGGCGGTGGCGATCGCGGCGGCACTCGAGCGAGCCGGCGTGGCGCCCGACGAGGTCGATCACGTCGTGATGGGAGAGGTGTTGATGGCCGGGCAGGGCCAGGTGCCGAGCCGCCAGGCTGCGGTCAAGGCCGGCATCCCGATGCGCGTGCCGGCGGTCAACGTCAACAAGGTCTGCCTGTCGGGCCTCAACGCCATCTACCTCGCCGACCAGATGATCGCCGCGGGCGACGCCGACATCGTCGTCGCCGGGGGGATGGAGTCGATGACGAACGCGCCCTATCTTGCCGAGGGCGCCCGTGGTGGCTTCCGGTACGGGAACGCCGAGCTGCGCGACTCGATCATCGCCGATGGGCTGTGGTGCGCATTCGACGCCTGTCTGATGGGTCTCGGCACCGAGCGTTACACGGCCGGCGACATCAGCCGCCAGCAGCAGGACGAGTTCGCCGCGCTGTCGCACGAGCGGGCAGCCAACGCGATCAAGGACGGCCGGCTGGCCGACGAGATCGCGCCGGTGTCGATCCCCCAGCGCAAGGGTGAGCCGCTGGTCGTCGAGCACGACGAGGGCGTGCGTCCGGGGACGACGGCCGAGAGCCTCGGCGGTCTGCGTGCGGCGTTCGACAAGGACGGCACGATCACCGCAGGAAACGCCAGCCAGCTCAGTGACGGTGCCAGTGCCGTCGTCGTGATGTCCGAGCGCGCCGCCACGGAGCGCGGCGTCACCCCATTGGGCGAGTTCGTCGCCTACGGGATGGTCGCCGGACCCGACTCGGCGTCCCTGTTGCACCAGCCCAGCGGCGCCATCATGGCCGCGCTCGACCGGGCTGGCCTCGGGATCGGCGACGTCGACCTCATCGAGATCAACGAGGCGTTCGCCGCCGTCGGCCTGGCCTCGATGACGGACCTCGGCGTGTCGTCCGACGTCGTCAACGTCAACGGTGGGGCGATCGCCCTCGGGCACCCGATCGGGATGAGCGGCAACCGGCTCGCCTTGACGCTGCTCCACGAGCTGCGGCGGCGCGGCGGGGGAGTCGGCGCCGCCTCGTTGTGCGGTGGAGGCGGGCAGGGCGACGCCCTCATCGTGCGCTCTCGCTGAGTTCCGTCCAGGTTGCGGCTCGGCTCGCAAGCAAGTTGCTCGCCTCGCCTGCCGAGCGCGTCCGCCGAAAGCGCCTGGGGCACCACCTGCCGAGCCGGTAGCGGGCGGACGGGCCGACTCGTTGTGGTGGTGCCCCAGATCAGGGAATCGGTTGCGGGAGGGAGTCCGACGATCCGATTCCGTTATGTGTCGATCACGTTACAGAAAGGTACTTGAGCAAGTCAAGCAACGCCCTGCCCGTCATCGATGATCTCTTTTCTATCCCATCGAGCCGTGGCACCAAACATTGTGCGGCTCAAATTCCGATCTCGGGTGACGCCTGGAGCCGACGGCCCTGCTCAGGCGTCTGCAGGGACCTCGCGGCGTCCCTCGAGGGCTCGACCCAGCGTCAGCTCGTCGGCGTACTCGAGGTCGCCGCCGACGGGCAGGCCGCTGGCCGGTCTGGTCACCCGCAACCCGAGCGGGCGCAGCAGGCGGGCCAGGTACATCGCCGTCACCTCACCCTCGGTGTTCGGGTTGGTGCAGATGATCACCTCTTCGATGCCCTCTGGATCGATCCGGGTCAGGAGCTCCCGGATCTTGAGCTGCTCGGGACCGATGCCCTCGAGGGGGCTCATCGCGCCGAGCAGCACGTGGTAGCGGCCACGGAACTCGCCCGTGCGCTCGACGGCGACGATGTCTCGGGACTCCTCGACGACGCACACCACACGCGGGTCGCGGCGGTCGTCGGTGCAGAACGCGCACAGCTCGGTGTCGGTCACGTTGAAGCAGCGCTGACAGAAGCGAACCCGTGCCTTCGCCTCGGAGATCGCCGTCGCCAGGCGGGCAGCGTCGTCGTCGGGGATCTTGAGCAGGTGGAAGGCGATGCGCTGGGCCGACTTGGGGCCGATGCCCGGGAGCCGGCCGAGCTCGTCGATGAGCGCCTGGACCGGCGGTGAGTAGACCCCGGTCAACGCTCGCTCTTCCTGTCGATCACCTCAGCGCCCGGAAACGCCTGGGCCAGCCGGTCGAGCGTGCTCGGCCCGGGTCCGGCATCGACGAGCTCGTCCGGGTCGATCGGCTCGTCCGTCGGGGGCGCCGCCGCCGCCACCGGCTCGCCGCTGACACCCAGCTCGATCTCCACTCGTCGCCCGGTTGCCGCCGACCACTCCGCTTCCACGGCGGGGCGGTGCTGCTCGCACTTCGCCCGGTGCGTCTCGTTCGGCGTCGCCATCGTCACCGTCGAGCCGCCGACGTCTACGACGTCGACCGGCGTGTACAGGGCTCGCACGAGCCCTTTCAGTGTCGGGCGGACGACCTCGTCCCACTCCTTGCACGCCGTCTCGAGGTCGAGCGCGCCGACGTCCGCCAACGCGGCGTCCTCGGCTGCCGCCACGGGCGGGGCAACGGTCACCGACTCGGCCGACGCTGAGGCAACCGCTCGACGGGCCCGGCCACCGAGCGCGGCGCGTCCGGTCGTTGGGTCGACCGGCGCAGTGTCCTGGCGGCCGGAGGCGACGGCTTGCTCGAGCTTGGTCAGCCGGCCGGCGATCGCAGCCAGATCCGCGCCATCCCCAGGCGGCGGCGTCGTGACCTGGACGAGCCCGACCTCGACCAACACCCGCGGATCGGGCGCGTGGCGCAGCTCGACGAGGATCTCACCGAGCCGCTCGATGGCACGCACGAGCGCCGCCGGCGCCGAGCTGCTTGGCCCGGGTGGCGAGCTCTTCGAGCTGATGCCCGGAGAGCTGCACGAGGTCGGGCGCCATGAGCGAGAGGAATCCGTCGCGCAGGTGTCGGATCAGCGCCTCGGCGATCGCCCGTGGCTCGTGGCCGGCGTTCACCGCCTGCGCCATGGCGCTGAGGGCTCGACCGGGATCGTGCTGGATCATTGCGTCGAGGAAGGCGTCGAACGGCGGAGCGTCCGAGGCCAACGTGCCGGCACTGGCGATCAGCTCGAGCGCTGACAGGGTGTCGCGGGCCGAGCCGGCACCCTGGGCGAACGCGGCGTCGATGGCGGCGTCGTCGAGCTCGAGCCCAGCATCGGCGATGACCCAGCGGACGTGCTCGGCCAGCGTGTCCGGCGGCACGAGGTGGAACCGCAGGTGCTGCGTCCGGCTGCGGATCGTCTCGCTGACCTCTGCGGGTCCGTCGTCGCCAGGACGAACACGACGTGGGGTGGTGGCTCCTCGAGCGTCTTGAGCAGCGCGGCCTCGGCTGGTCGGGAGAGCATGTGGACCTCGTCGAGGATGTACACCTTGTGGCGGCCCGGGCGTGCCGAGGGCCGCCTTCTCGATGAGGTCGCGCATGGCATCGACACCGTTGTTGCTGGCGGCGTCGAGCTCGTGGACGTCGTAGCTGACGCCCCGCTCGACGGCGAGGCACGACTCGCACTCGCAGCACGGTTCGCCATCGATGGGGCGTTCGCAGTTGAGCACCTTGGCGAGGATTCGAGCAGAGCTCGTCTTTCCCGTGCCGCGGGGTCCGGAGAACAGGTAGGCCTGCCCTTCGCGCCCGCTCGCCACGGCGTCGCGCAGCGCCCGGACGACGTGGTCCTGACCCTTCAGTTCGGCGAACCGACGTGGTCGGTAGCGGCGGTACAGCGACGGCGAGGCCACGCGGCGAGCCTACCGAGGGGGTGTCACGGCGTCCGGTGGTGCGCCGTGCGCGACACGGCCCGCCAACTACCGTGTTGCCGTAGTGCTGGTTCGAACCGGTGTTCCGCGTCGCGCGCTGCGACTGATGCTCGCCGGCGCGGCCGCCGGCTTCCTCGTCTTGGGCGCCGGTCAGTCGGCGCCGTCCGTTCGGCGCCGCAGTCACCGACTCGAGACAGACCCCGCCGAGGGCGAGGAGCTCAGCGCGACCGCCGACGGAGATCTTCCTGCGCTTCGACGGAGGCGGTCGGCGACGCGAAGATCTCGATGGGCTGCAACGGCAACCCATTCACGTCGATCGAGAACCCACCGAGCGTGAGCGACGACGGGCTCACGGTCACGGCTGCCCTCCTCAGCCCACCGCCTGCCGGTGATTGCACGGTGGCGTGGTCGACCACGCTGCCGACGGGGGAGGCAGGCCAGGACGGATCGTTCACGTTCGAGCTCCTGGCATCTCCCGTCACCACGCCGGGCAGACGACGGAGCCATCCGACACCGACGGAGACGACGGTCACCGGCCGACGACGAAGACGAGGTCGCCGAGCGAGCGACGACGTCCGAGACGCCTCGGAGGTCTCCGACGGCGCGATCTGGTTCGGCCGGGTGCTGTCGACGTTCGGGTCGCCGTGCTGTTCGGCTCGCTCGTGCTGATCGTCGCGGCGTGGCCAGAGGGGCCGGAGTACCTGCTCGCCGTGCGCTTCCTGCGCTCGGTGTGGATCGCTCGCGCTGGTCGGCACGTTCCTCTACGTCGTCGCGCTCAGCGCCGGCCGTGCAAGGCGAATCGTTCGGCAGCGGCCTCAACCCGGCGGCTGGCTCGACCTGTTCGACGCCGGCGTGGCCGGGCAGGCCGCGCTGGCCCGGCTGGTGCTCGTGATCGCCAGCGGGTTGGGTCGTGCTGCGGCCCGAACGGGTCATCGACCCGACGACACAGCTGCCCGCCATCGCCATCCCGGCCCTCGCCGCCGTCACGCTCGGCTTCTCCCGCACCGGCGGCGACCTTGCCGTGCTCGGCGTCATCGCCGGCATCGCCCACGCGCTGGCGATGGCGGTCTGGATCGGCGGGCTGCGTGCTGCTGGCCCGGGTCGTGCTGGCCGGACCGGGCGAGGAGGACCTCGTCCATGCCGTGCGCGGCTTCGGCCGGATCTCCGGACCCGGCGATCGTGATCACGGTCCTCAGCGGCCTCATCCAGCTGTACCGACTCGACGGCGGCTCGCTGTTCAGCGAGCGCCACGGTCAGGTGCTGCTGCTCAAGACCGTGCTCGTCGCGGCTGATGCTCTTCATCGGCCTGACGGCCCGCCAGGTCGCCCAGGCGCGCCTGGCCCGCGCCACGGAGCTCGGTGCCGCGAATGGCCGACCGCCTGCGGCGGGCGTTCGGGACCGAGGCCGTGATCGGGGTCATCGTCATCGCCCTCAGCGGCTGGCTGCTGGCGCTCGACCCCGGCAAGCTGCCCGAGGACGACGGTGCGGACTACCCGTCAATGAGCAGTTCGTCGACACCGACGTCCGGCATCGACCTGACCGTGTCGTTGCGACCTGGACGGGTCGGCATGAACGAGTGCGTGTCGAGGTCGACGCGCCCGAGAGCGACCTCGCCAACCTCCGCGTCACGTTCGTGCCGCCCGCCAACTCGTCGGCGCGGACCATCACGCAGCCGATCCCGCTGAACGGGGTGGGGATTGCCGAGACCACGCCGAGGCGGTGGCATTCCGCTCGACGTCGCCGGCACCTGGAACCTCCAGATCAGCGCGACCACACCGACCGGGGCGGTCGACACCGCCGGCGGGCGGTTCGACGTGCGTGCCGCCGACGGCTCATTGCCGAGCTCCGACATCGGTTCGGCGCCGACGAACCCGGCGGTCACGCCCGCCACGACCCCAGCGCCATCGACGACCGCCGGCGGTTAGCTGCCGCCGCACATCTGGGTGGTCAGGGTCTCATCCGACCTTCTGGGTGGTGAGCGTCTCGAATCTGCGACTCAGGCCACCCAGATCAGCTGACGGCGCCGGCGACGACCTCGTCGAAGGCGACCGGGTCGGCGACCTCGAGCTGGTCGTAGCGGCAGCTCGTCGGCTCGCGGTCCGGGCGCCAGCGGACGAACGACACGCCGTGGCGGAACCGCCGGTTCTCGAGCTGCCCGAACGTGACCTCGGCGACGAGCGCGTCAGTGGCGGACGTGCGGATCGGGACCCAGGAGAGGTCCTTGCCGGCGTTCCATCGACTGGTCGCTCCGGGCTTGCGACTGACGTCTTGCTGCTGCCACTCGGCCCAGTCCTGCCACGGGTGCCCCTGCATGGCGTCGCCCGTCCGTGGCTCGAGCTCGGCGAGCAGCTCGCGCCGGAACTTCACGCTGAAGCCGGCGGCGACGCCGACGTGCTGCAGGCGGTCCTCGTTGTCGTACAGGCCGAGTAGCAGCGACCCGACCCCCATCCCGTCCTTGTGGATGCGGTAACCGGCGACGACGCACTCGGCGGTCCGCTCGTGCTTGACCTTGACGAGCGCCCGCTTGTCGGGTTGGTACGGCTCCTCGAGCCGCTTGGCGACGATGCCGTCGAGCCCGGCTCCCTCGAATCGGCCGAACCACTGCTCGGCCTCGGCCCGATCGGTGCTCGCCGGCGTGAGGTGGATCGGTGCCTTGGCGGCCGCCAGGAGTTCGGCCAAGCGCGCCCGTCGCTCCGACAGCGGGCGCTCCAACCACACCTCGTCATCCATGGCGAGCAGATCGAAGGCGATGTACGACGCGGGCGTCTCGGCGGCCAGCCGGCGGATCCGCGACTCGGCCGGGTGGATGCGTTGGAGGAGCGCATCGAAGTCGAGCCCGTGGCCGTCGCGGTCGGCGATGACGATCTCACCATCAATGACGCAACGGGTCGGAAGTGCACCGCGCAGCGGATCGAGCAGCTCGGGGAAGTAGCGGGTGAACGGCCGCTCCTTGCGGCTGGTGAGCTCGATCTCGTCGCCGTCGCGGAAGACGATGCAGCGGAAGCCGTCCCACTTCGGTTCGAACAGCCAGCCGTCGCCCTCCGGGATCGTCCGCGTCAGCTTGGCGAGCATCGGCTTGAACGGTGGGAGCAGGGGCAGGTCCATGACGCACCCCATCATGGCGGGAACCGGCGACCCCTTCCGTACGTCGAAGCGGCATGAAGTCACGATGGATGATCGCTCTGGTTGCCGCGGTGACCGCGGCGGCCGCAACCACGACGGTGATCGCGCTGTCCGATCGAGGCGTGGAGGAGGCTGCGCGCGACCCCCGACGACTCGGTACCGGGTGGGCCGTCAGGAGGCGGTGACGACGTGCCGGATCGCTCCGTCACGGTCAGCGGGCACGGAACCGTCGAGGTCACACCCGACACGGCCAACGTGTCGATGGGTGTGCAGGTCAGCGGGCAGGATGCCGACGAGGTCTTCGCCGGCATCGAGACGGATTCGAACGCCCTCGTCGACACGCTGAAGGGCCTCGGAGTTGCCGAGGAGGACATCCGCACGAGCAGCCTCAGCCTGTACCCGACGTACGGCAACAACAACGAGATCACCGGCTACCAGGGCTCGGTGAACGTCGACGTGACGGTCCACGACATCGCTCGGGTCGGTGAGCTGCTCGACGGTGTGCGCGGCTTCGTCGGGCCGGAGCTGACGCTGGGCGGCATCTCGTTCAGCTACGAGGACCCGGAGGCCGTGCTCGCCCAGGCCCGCACGGCGGCCGTCGACAACGCCCGCGTACGGGCAGGTCAGTACGCGGAGGCCGCCGGGGCCGAGGTCGGGGAGATCATCCGCATCGTCGAGTCGTCCGTCCCGACCCCGGTCTTCGCTCGTGACTTCGCGGTCGCCGAAGCAGCCGGCGCCGACGCCTCGATCCCGGTGCAGCCCGGCACCCAGGAACTGGCCGTCGACGTGTCGGTCGTCTTCGAAATGACGTGAGCGTCCTGTCCGTCGGAATCGGTCGTTGTGAGGCGGTTCTGACGGACAGAACGGGGCCAGAGCGGTCGAGCCGGTCGCCGCAGTAGCGTCGACGTTGTGACGTCAGGCATGCAGGACAAGCTCGACGACCTGTTCAAGCGACGCGAGCAGGCGTTCCACGCCGGGTCGCCGCGGGCGGTCGAGCGCCAGCACGCCAAGGGCAAGCTGCTGGCCCGGGAGCGCATCGAGTACCTCCTCGACGAAGGCTCGTTCAACGAGGTCGACCTGCTCGCCCGGCATCGGGCGCACGCCTCCGGGCTGGAGGAGCGGCCATACACCGACGGCGTGATCACCGGCTGGGGAACGGTCGACGGCCGCAAGGTGTTCGTGTTCTCGCAGGACTTCACGGTCTTCGGGGGAGCCCTCGGCGAGGTGTTCGCCGAGAAGATCCACAAGCTGATGGACCTCGCGCTGAAGGTCGGCGCGCCCGTCGTCGGGCTCAACGACGGCGCCGGTGCGCGGATTCAGGAGGGCGTCGTCAGCTTGGCCAGCTACGGCGGGATCTTCCACCGCAACGTGCTGTCATCCGGTGTCGTGCCGCAGATCTCCGTCGTCCTCGGCCCGTGCGCCGGCGGCGCCGTCTACTCACCGGCGATGACGGACTTCATCTTCATGGTCCGCGAGTCCTCGCACATGTTCATCACCGGCCCCGACGTCGTGAAGACGGTGACCGGCGAGGAGGTGACGCTCGAGGAGCTCGGCGGCGCGATGAGCCACGCCTCGAAGTCAGGCGTCGCCACCTTCGTCGCCGCCGACGAGAAGTCGTGCCTCGACGACGTGCGCGATCTCCTCGCCTACCTGCCGCAGAACAACATGGAGGAACCGCCGCGCGTCGAGACCGACGACGACCCTGAGCGGTTGTGCCCCGAGCTCCGTGACCTCATGCCCGACAGCCCGAACATGCCGTACGACATGCACAAGGTCATCCAGAGCGTGCTCGACGACGGCGACTTCATGGAGTACTTCCCGCACTGGGCCCGCTCCATCGTCTGCGGGTTTGGTCGCGTCGATGGGCGCACCGTCGGCATCGTCGGCAACCAGCCGATGGTGCTCGCCGGCGTGCTCGACATCGAGTCGTCGGAGAAGGCGGCGCGGTTCGTGCGCACGTGCGACGCCTTCAACATCCCGCTCGTCACGTTCGTCGACGTGCCCGGGTTCCTCCCCGGGGTCGACCAGGAGTACGGCGGCATCATCCGCCACGGCGCCAAGCTGCTGTACGCGTACTGCGAGGCGACGGTGCCGCGCATCCAGGTGATCACGCGCAAGGCGTACGGCGGGGCCTACGTCGTCATGAACTCCAAGTCGATCGGTGCCGACTTGGCGTTCGCCTGGCCGTCGGCCGAGCTCGCGG
This sequence comes from uncultured Acidimicrobiia bacterium, assembly GCA_963774125.1. Lineage (GTDB taxonomy): Bacteria > Actinomycetota > Acidimicrobiia > Acidimicrobiales > Ilumatobacteraceae > JALZMG01. The sequence goes on along the minus strand of CAVZDR010000002.1, from coordinate 1,512,914 downwards.
TGATGGGTCCGCAGGGTGCGGTCGAGATCGTGTACCGGCGCGAGCTCCAGCAGGCGGCCGACCCTGCGGCGCGGCGCGCCGAACTGGTGTCGGAGTACACCGAGCGATATGCGAACCCGTATGCCGCCGCCGAGCGGGGGTACGTCGACGACGTGATCGACCCTGCGGAGACCCGCCAGAAGGTCGTGGCGGGGCTCGCCATGTTGCGCACCAAGCGCGAGGAACTGCCCCGCCGCAAGCACGGCAACATGCCGCTCTGATGGGCGGCGGCTTCGCCGCCGCCGTGCCTCGCTGCGGCTGGCGCCGCGACGCTCGGCCTGACCATTCGCGCGCGCTGCGGCACGAACGCTCGGGAGCTCGCGTCCCGGCGCTCTGCGCCGGCCGTGCCTCGCTGCGGCTGGCGCCGCGACGCTCGGGCTGACCATTCGCGGGCGCTGCGGCTCAACCCGTATCTCGGCGTGTCGAGCCGACTCCACGTAACCGGACTGGACGCATGCCGAGAACCGTCCTGGCCGACGATGCGTAGAGCGGTGGGGGCACCGAAGGAGGGTACGGATGGCCGACTGCCGCTTGCTGATGCGGCCGCGACTGCTCGAGCTGGCTGGGGAACGATGGGCGCGGCGGGTGGTCACGCTCGTGGCCGGACCAGGGTTCGGCAAATCCGTGCTGCTGGCCCAGCTGAGCGCCGAGAACCGTCTCGCTCCGCGTGGTGCCGAGCTCGTCGTCGCCTGCTCGGGAAGCGACGGTTCGCCGGCAGCCTTCCTGGGCCGTCTCACCGAAGCACTTGACCAGGCCGTGAGCACGTCACCTGCCACCAGCCCGGCGCCGATCAGCCTCGGCGCGCTGCTCTGCGAGCTCGCCCGGCGCTGGCCACTCGGCGTCTGCGTCATGGTCGACGATGCCCACCACATCACGGCCACGGCGGACGGAGGCCGAATGCTCAGCCAGCTCATCACCGAAGCCCCTCTGCCCGTGCACTTCGTGCTGGCGTCGCGCCGTCCTGTCAAGGGTCTCGCCTCGCTGCGCGCCCGCGGGGAGGTCCTCGACGTCGGCGAGCGGGAGCTGGCGCTTTCGTCCGCCGAACTGCAGGAGCTGGCCACCATCCACGGCACGGACCTCGACGTGATTGCCCGCAGCGGGGGCTGGCCGGCCGTCGCCTGCGTGTCCGCCGCGTACGGCATCGACAGCGCAGGCGACTACGTGTGGGAGACCGTCCTCGAGCACCTCGACGAGCGTCATCGCCGGGTCCTCGCGGTGGCGACCGCCGTCGGACCGTGCGATCGCGAACTGCTGCGCGCCGCCGTCGACGCCGGCGACGAAGGGGACTTCGAGCTGCTCGCCGAGCTTCCGCTGGTCACGGCGCGCGACGGCGAGTTGATCGTGCACGATCTCTGGCGCCGCACCGTGCAGGGCGCGCTCACCGACGACGACCGGCGCGACGCCGTGGCACGGGCGGCCGCGGCACTCGTCCGGCGGGGCGACTACGACCGGGCACGACGTCTGTGCGCGTCGCACGAGCTCTGGCTGGAGGCGATCCACGTCCTGCGGGCGTGCTGCCGCCACGGGTACCCGGAGGTTCGCCCGCACGTCCTGACCGCATGGCTGGATGCGCTCCCTCCCGAGCGGCGCGAGGAACCGGACGGTCTGTTCCTGCGCGGTCTCGTGGCACGGATCAACGATCCGTTCGGGCCCTCCACGACCGACCTCCTCGAACGGGCCGCCGACGAGCTTCGTGCCGTGGGCGACACCACCGGCGAGATCACGATGATCAACGAGCTCGCCTACGTCCTGCGGATCCAGGGGCGCTCGGCGGAGCTGCCAGCACTCGTCGCCCGGGCGGCCGAGTTGCAGGCAGTCGGACACCCGGGTGCCGATGGCCTCGTCGCGATCGCCCGCTCCGTGTGTGCCGAGATGATCGGCGACGTGCCGGCGATGCTCGCCCCGCTCGACACCGTTCCCGTCGATGCCCTCAGCGTCGACTGGCAAGCGTTGTTCGCCTTCCGGCGCATGATCTGCCACCTGACGAGTGGCGACGAACAGGCCATGCTCACGTCGGCCACCCGCTGCACCGAGCTCGCTGGCGACATGACCATGCGCCATGCCGCCGCGCTGGCCCACTGGTACGCCGGCAATGTGGGCCCGGCAGAGTCCAGCCTCGACGACATCGTCGCCGACTGCCAACGGAGCAAGGTCGACGGCGTGGCGCTCGGTGCGTTCGCGACGATGGTGCTGGCGTCGACCGGAAGGGTCGACGAGGCGAGCGGCCAATTGGCCATGACCGAGGCCGCCGCCGGCGATGGCCCGATCGTGCCGTTGATGGGCGGCTACCTGACGGGGATCCGTGCCCTCGTCGCGGCGGCGCGAGGCGACGACGCAGCGGCCCGCGAGGTGCTGGAGGCCGCCGTCGCCGATGCGCCGCTCACCGACCCGGTCGGATGGCTGTCGGCCACCCGCTGGCTGCCGCTGGCCTACGTGCTGGTCCCTTCGTGCCGCCCGATCATCGAGCAACAGTCCTCGGGTGCAATGCACCTGCGGCGTTTGGCCGTTGCCCGTGCGGTGGTCGCCGCCGACGGCGGTGCCGCCCTCGACGAAGGTTCGCTCGATGGCGTCAGCGCGTCCGCAATCGTCACGGTCGTGCCGGTTCCGTGGGCGATGGTGCTCGCCGCCCGGCTGCACGCCGACGGTGATCCGGCTGGCCTCGACCTCGCGACGTGGCTCCTGACGCGGTTCGGTGCCGCGGCCCGCGATGCCCTTCGCCTGGCGGCCGATCATCCACGCGTCGGGGCTGGAGCGCGCAAGCTGCTCGCCGCTGTTCCGGTCGCGCCCGGCTCGGTTCGGGTCGATGTGCTCGGCCCCACTCGGCTCCACGTGGAAGCGGGCGCAGGTGCGGACTGGCAGCGCGAGCGGGTTCGCTCGCTCCTGCTGTATCTCGTCGTGTACGGCCCGTCGCGCCGCGAGTCCATCTGCGATGCGCTGTGGCCAGATCTCGAACCGGCGGCTGCCGATCGCAACCTGCGGGTGACGCTGTCCTACCTGCAGCGTGTCCTCGAGCCCGATCGCCGTCGCGGCGAGGCGCCATTCCTATTGCGCCAGGACGGGACGACCGTGGTGCTCGCGGGTGCGCCGCATCTGCTCGTCGACGCCGCGGAGTTCGAGCAGCTCGTCGTCCGAGCCGAGGAGTCGGACCGCCGCGGTGCACCGAGCGTCGCCCGCCAGCAGTACCGGGCGGCGCTCGAGCTGTGGAGAGGTCCGTGCTTCGCCGACGTTGCGTACGAGGAGTGGATCCAGCCGGCCCGAAGCCGGCTCTGCGGGCGCTTCGTTCAGGCCGCGGTGCGAACCGGCGAGTTGGCGCTGGCGGCCGGAGACACCGCCTCCGCCCGCCGCACCGCGCACCATGCGCTCGCCGTCGACGACTGGTCGGAGGCGGCACATCGGGTCCTCATCGCCGCCGCACTTGCCGACGGCGACCATGCCGGCGCGGCACGCGCCGCCGTGGCGTGCGACCAACTGCTCAGCGAGCTCGGCGTCGTCGCCGGCCCGGAGACCCAGATGTTGATCCGCCGCCTGCGCGTGCCCGAGCCGGCCGTGGCCTGATTACCCCCAGCGGAGCCCGTCGTCGGGGTTGAGGCCGAGGGACAGCTTGCCGATCAGCTCGTGGGCGAGGAACGTGTTGCCCGGGTGGAAGCGGCCCATCCGGACGTCACGGAACAGCTGCTCGAGCCGGTTGCGCTTGAACGATCCCGAACCGCCCGACAGGTCCAGCGCCGTGTCGACGATCTGGTAGGCGTTGTTGATCACCGTCTGGCGCGTGCTGACGAGGCGCACGGGCCAGTCGGCGTGCTCGACACCGTTCGTCCATTGGGCGGTCGTCTGCTCGAGCATCGCCTCGGCGGCGTCGTAAGCCATCCGCATGTCGGCGACGGAGTGCTGCACCTCGGGGTGGTGGGCCATCGATCGGGTGAGCGCCACCGACGTCCGCTGCGGCATCCGCTCCACCGTCATGTCGAAGGCCCGCCGCGCCGCGCCCAGGTACACGGACGCGAAGCCCATCAAGGCCCAGGCGAAGATCGCGACGTGGAACAGTCCGGCGCCGGCGAACCCGGCCGGGCACACCAGCGTCACGAGCTCATCGGGCACGAACGTCCTGTTGAGCACGGTGTCCTGGCTCTGCGTCGCCCGCATGCCGAGCGTGTCCCACGTGTCGATGATCTGGTAGCCCTCGGCCTCGCGTGGAAGGAAGCCGTGGATGATCTGCGGGGCGGCAGGATCCGACGCGTCCATGGCGTGGAATCCGCCGTAGGTCCACACCGGCGACAGGCTCCCGAAGATCTTGTGCCCGGTGATCAGCCAGCCGCCGTCGGTCCGCTCGGCCTGCGCGCTCGACGCCAGCAGCGGCATGTCGTTGCCTGCCTCGCCGTGCAGCGCGGCGAACACGGCGCCATCAGCGGCTTTCTCGAGGATCCACTTGCACGACTCGTCGCCGGCCTTGAGGAGGTCCGCGGCGACACCGGTCCAGTAGATGTGCATGTTGACGGCCAAGGCCGTGGCCGGGGCGACGTAGCCCAAGCGGCGCATCTCCTGGGAGTAGGCGTCGAGGCCGTAGCCCTTTCCGCCGAACTCGGTCGGGATCGCCAGATCGAGGAAGCCGACCTCGCGCAGTTCGGCGAAGTCCTCGTCGAAGAACCGGTTCTCCCGGTCGTAGACGGGGGCTCGCTCGTCGAACCGAGCCAGCATGTCGTCGCTGAGCAGGGACGCGCTGGTCCCAGGGGTTGTCGTGATGCTCATGGTCTCTCCTCGTGGGAAGGGTGATGTGACGCGGGGCGTCAGCCGGTGGGCACCGCTTCGATGCGCTCGACGGGGACGATGACGTCGGCCGGGATGCCCAGCCGGGTCGCTGCCTCGATCAAGGCCTCGGGGTTCGGCGCCTCGTAGAGGCAGTACGTCTTCTTCCGGTCGGCGGACAGGAAGGAGTAGAGCCAACGGATGCCGACGGCGTCATTGACGAGCGCGATGCCTTCTCGATCGAGCTCGTCCGGATCGAGCTGCTCGGCGAAGTTGCGTTCGATGACGTACAGCGGCACTGCTGCCTCCTCGTGGCCACGCCCCCGCCCGCCGGGTGCGGCGGGCAGCGTTGCGTCGCCGTCGAAACGCCACACTACGAGGACGGCCCGTTCGTGTCATGACCAGGACTCATCGTTCCAATTCGCCAGCTGCGACCGACGCCGCAGGTCTATGGTCAGGTCTGACTATCGGAAGGGCGAAGGCATGTCGGATCGGTTCACCGTCACCGCGACGATCGTCGCCGCCGACGGTGTTCCGATCGTCGGCGTCGAGGAGCTGATCGACGCCCATGCCGGTCGACGACTCCCGGCCTGCCGACGGGCGACTCGTGGCCTCGTTCGACGCGTCGTCGCAGGCCGTGCGGGCGGCCGTCGAGCTGCAACGGCTGGCCGACGGCCAACCGAATGGACGACGGCCCCGGGTCGGCGTCGCCGCCGGCGACGTGACCTGGCAGGGCGAGGAGTGCTTCGGGGCGCCGGTCGTCACCGCCGAGCGACTCCGCGCGGCCGCGGTGTCGGGTCAGGTGGTGGTGACGGGGCCCGTGCGGGTGTTGGCGGGCGATCGGGTCGGTGTCGAGTACGAACCGTTGGGGTGGCTGACGCTCGCCGACGTCGACGAGGTGGTCGAATCGTGGGCCGTCGGATGGCAGCGGCCGACGACACCCGCCGCGCCGAGTGCCCCGCCGCCGATGGCGCGGGCGTTGACCGGCTCGGCGGGTCCACCGTTCGTCGGCCGCAGCGAGGTGCTCGACGCGCTGTCGACGGAATGGACAGCCGCAACGGTCGACACGGGACGCATCGTGCTGATCGGGGGCGAGGCCGGCACCGGAAAGACCCGCTTGGCGGCCGAGCTGGCGCGACGCCTCCACGCCGCGGGCGCGGCGGTGCTGTACGGCACATGCGACGACGACCTGGCGCTCCCGTACCAGCCATGGGTGCAGGCGCTCGATCCGGTCGTGCCGATCCTCGTCGCTGCCGACCGGCAGCTGGCTGCCCGCCTGACCCCGCTCGTCGCGCTGCTGCGCAGCGCCGAACGCTTCGTCAGCCTGGCTTCCGGACGCACTGGTGCCGACGCTGAGGCGGAGCGCTACCGGCGTTACGGCGCGTTCGCCCAGGTGCTGGAAGCCGCGACGTCGACGTGGCCGACGCTGCTCGTCCTCGATGACCTGCACTGGGCCGGCGCACAGACGCTCGCGCTGCTGCGCCACTTGCCCCGCCTCGGGCTCCCTCGCCAGTTGTTGATCGTCGCCACGTTCCGCGACACCGGTGACGAGATCACCGAACCACTTGCCTCACTACTCGCTGACCTCCGGCGGGTCGACGGGACACGACGCATCCGCCTCGGGGGGTTGGACACCGACTCCGTGGTGCGGTTCGTCACCGCCGCCGCCGGCGGATCGCTCGATGCCGACCTGCGAACGGTGGCCCATGTCCTCGCTGAGCGGACCGACGGCAACCCGTTCTACGTGGGCGCGCTGTGGGAGCACCTGATCGCTCGCGGTGCGGTCGTCGCCCGCGACGGTGGGTTCTCGGTCCGCTCGGTCGCCGCGGCCGGGGACGTGCCCGACAGTGTCCGCGAGGTCATCGCGGCGCGGCTCGGGCGACTGTCGCCGGTCGCACGACGCCTCGTCGACCTGGCCGCGATGGCCGGCATGCAGGTCGAACTGGCCGTCCTCGAGCTGGCGGCGGGGACCGCCGGCATGACTGCCGCCGACGTGTCCGCCGGCACCGAGGAGCTCGTCGCCGCCGGACTCCTCACGTTCGTGCAGGGAGCCCGTGCGGCGTACCGCTTCTCGCATGCGATCGTGCGCGACACCGTGGCGATGGCCGTCGCGCCGAGTGGGCGACCCAGCTTGCACCTTGCCATCGCTCGCGGGTTGGAGTCGGTGCACGAGCCCGATCCCCGCCCCATCCTGGCCGACCTGGCTCGACACTTCGGGGCCGCCGTCCCGGTCGGGCCGACCGACCGGGCGCTCCAGTACGGACGGCGGGCGGCAGGACAGGCGTTCCGCGCGGCGGCATACGACGAAGCCGTCGCCCACCTCATGGCCGTGCTCGAGCTCCCCCTCGAATCGACGGACCGCGCCGAGCTGCTGGTCGACCTGGGCCTCGCCCACCTTCGCGACGGGTTCTACGAGCCATCGCTGCGGACGTATGGCGAGGCCTTCGAACTGGCGGAGCAGGCCGGCGCTGTCGACGCCGCCGCTGCCGCCGCGGTGGGCTTCGAGTTGGCGACCCACTTCCCTGGCCTGCCGGGCGGCCCGGCCGTCGAACTGATCGGTCGGGCCATCGAGCTCGCCGTCGACAGCCCCATGGTGGTGCGCACCCGGCTCAAAGCGTCCTTCGCCCGGGCGCTCGCCATCGCCGGCCGCACCGCGGAGGGTGTCGCGATGGCGGAGGAGACGATCATCGACGCCCGCACGATCGGCGATCCGGAGAGCCTCACGGTTGCCCTGCAGGCGCTGCAGACGGCGCTCGACGATCCGTCGCGGCGCCTCGCCGTCTCTGACGAGCTTGCCGACCTGGCCGCCGCAACGGGCGACGCCTGGGGCGCGTGCTACGCCTCGGCCAACCAAGTTCGCGCCCTCGTCCAACTCGGGCGGTTCGACGAGGGGAAGGAGGCGCTCGAGCGTCACCGCAGGTTGAGTGCGCCCGGGCGGTTCGCCACCTACGAGTTCATGACGACGGCGTTCGACGCAATCTTCGAGATGGCCGCTGGTCGGTTCGCCGAGGCGGAGGCAGCTGCGGCGCGAGGGCAGGAGTTGGCGGAAGCCAATAACAGCCCGTTCGGCGAAGGCGTGTACGGCCTGCAGATGTTCGCCCTGCGCCGTGCCGAAGGCCGCCTCCACGAGGTTGCTCCGGTCGTCCAGCTCTTCGCACGATCCGCTGACGACGCGTCCGTCTGGCGCCCGGGTCTCGCCGCGCTGTGCGTCGAGCTCGGCATGGTCGACGAGGCGCGGGACGTCTTCGAGCAGCTGCTGCCCGACCGCTTCGCCGCGGTGCCGCGGGATGCGATCTGGCCGGCCTGCGTGACGTTCCTCGCCGAGGCGGCACTGGTGGTCGGTGACGAGGCGGCGCTGCGCGTCCTGTACGAGGAGCTGTTGGCGTGGACTGGGCAGACGTTGCTCGTCGGCTTCACGACGTGCTTCGGCCCGGCCGACCGGCTGCTCGGCGCGCTGGCGGCCAGGCTGGGGCGGTTCGATGACGCCGAGCAACACTTCAGTGTGGCGATGGAGGTCGCCCGACGGTGTCGCTCGCCCGTCTGGATCGCCGAGGTCGAACGTGACCGGTCCGCGGTGGGTCGCGCCGAGCCGGCGGTGGTCACCTTCCCGGACGAGCTGTCCGAACGCGAGGTCGAGGTGTTGCAGTGCGTGGCGACCGGGCTGTCCAACCGCGAGATCGGCGCGCAGCTGTTCATCAGCCAGAACACCGTCGCCAACCACGTCCGGGCGATCCTCCGCAAGACCGGCTGCGCCAACCGCACGGAGGCCGCCGGCTACGCGATGCGGCACAACCTCCTGCGCTGGTGAGGTGAGCGGAGTGACGATCTGGGCGCTCTCAGTCTCATTTCCGCATCTGGGTGGCCCCAGTCTCGAACCTGAGACGGTCGCCACCCAGTTCTGGCGAGAACCATCGGACGAAGTACGCTTTCGCAATGGCAACGCAGTGCTATTGCTGCACGGTGCCCGTCGGAACAACGACGGGCGCGGCTTCGGGAAATCAGTACGATCCAGTCGCGGTTTGTGAGAAGTGCCATTCGCACGTTTGCGACTTGCATGGCCAGCGCGATGCCTAACCAGTCGTACTGGCGCTGCGTGGAATGTCTCACGGTTTTGGTCGGGGCATCAGCGGCGCGAACGAGCCGCCGCCCAACGGTCGTAACCCGGCTTGTTGCGCACGCACTTGTCTCACCAGACCTTCGTTACGCGTACGAGTCGCTTGAAGAGTTTGTCGCCCGTAATCCCCCGTTTGAATGGGTCCTCGATGAGGCGCCAGACATGTGGCAGGCCATCGAGGAGAACGCCGTCCAACACGGGAGTTGGCCGAGGCCTGGGAAGCGCTCGATGAGGCGGGAAGGCTGATGCTCGCGGGCGCGATGGTGATGGTGCAACACTTGGACCTGGGCCTTAACGATGTTCCGGAGTTCCTGGTCCTTGTCGGGCAAGCGATTGGATGGGATTGGCCAGACGATGACGGTGACTGATGAGCAGTGCCACGCGGTCATTAGGGTTCTCGACATCGATGGAAATCATCGCCAAGGCTGACGTCCCGTTTGGGGTGCTCTACGTGCCTCGTGGCTCCTTGGAGGGGACGTTTGCTGTCGATGTAACTGCGAATGGCGTTACGGCTCGACTCACGCCCAGCGCGCATCCGCACAATGCGGATTTGCAGGTCTTTCTCGTGTCTGCAGCTGAGTTCAGTTTGAAGCACGATGAGAATGCAATCGCATCATTTGTGGATGTGAGTTTCGCTGCCCGTCGGTCGAAGGCCTTCGACACAACCTCAGCAAAGCTGAAACTGTTGGCGGTCCTACTCGGCGTCCTCGGTGCACTGATCACCGGAGCATTCGCAATCGGCAAGGCAATGGATGAGCCGTGGTTGAGGGTACGGCCGAACCATCAGGCAATTTGGCTCGGCGTCGCTGCGCTGGCAAATCTGGTCGCCCTGGTCGTGATTTGGCTCGCGTCCGAGTTCTACAAGGATCAGAACTAACCAACGAGGCGCGACCGCACGACGTGACGACCGTCTCGCCGGCGGTTACCTGAGAGGTCATCGCTGCGGCGACGTGCCGTCGTCATCGTGGACGACATGACCAACGACGAACTGCAAGTGATCGACACCTACCTCCAGACGTGGAACGAGACCGACAGCGACAAGCGGCGTGAGCTCATCGCCGACTCATTGGGCGCCGACCTGTGGTACCGCGACCCGCTGCTGGAGGCCGACGGCCTCGAGGCGTACGACCAGATGATCGCCGCCGTGCAGGGCCAGTTCCCTGGTCTCGTCATGCGCCGCACGAGTGGCGTGGATGCGCACCGCGACCTCGTCCGCTTCACCTGGGCGCTCGGTGTGCCCGACACCGAGCCGGCGTTCGCCGGCCTGGACGTCGCGAAGTTCGACGCCGACGGCCGCCTGCACCGCATCATCGGCTTCACCGGCCACGACGTGCCGGCAACGGACGCCGACGTCGCAGCGGCCTGACGATCGTCACCCGTCCCCGATGCGCGATGAGCGATGAGTGGTGATGGAGCGCACATCGCTCATCGCGCCGGATGGGCGCGCCAGTAGGTTCCAGCCGATGGCCACGCAGAGCGCGATCGGCTCGATGCTCCGGGACTGGCGGGAGGACCGTCGACGCAGCCAGCTCGACCTCTCGTTGGACGTCGGGGTCTCGACCCGCCACCTCAGCTTCGTCGAGACCGGCAAGGCCAAACCGTCGCCCGAGCTCGTGCTCGCGCTGGCCGAGCACCTCGAGGTCCCGCTGCGCGAACGGAACACGATGCTCATGGCTGCCGGATATGCGCCGCGCTACCAGCACACGCCGCTCGAGGACGGTGCGATGACCGCCGTTCGGCAAGCGCTGAGGCAACTGATCGACGCCCACGACCCGTACCCCGCCGTCGTGGTCGATCGGACCTGGGACATCGTGATGTCCAACGGCGGTGCGCAGGCGTTCCTCGAGGGAGTCGCCCCTCACCTCATCGAGCCGCCGGCCAACGTCTACCGCATCACGCTCCACCCCGAAGGCATGTCCCGCCGGGTCGAGAACCTCGACGAGTGGGCCCACCTCCTCCTCGCAACGCTCGACCGCCAAGTCGCCGTGACGCGGGATCCCCGACTGCGGGCACTGCTCGACGAGGTGTCGGAGTACCCCACCGTGCAGGCGCTCGGCGCCTCGTGGAGGACCCGCTCCGACGTACCGACCGTCCTCGTCCCCATGCGGCTGCGCCTCGGGGACGACGACACCGCAGCCGTGCAATCGTGGTTCTCGACCAACACGTCGATCGGGACGCCCGTCGACATCACGCTCGAGGAGCTGCACGTCGAGCTGTTCCACCCCGCCGACGAGGCGACGGCAGAGATGGTGCGGGCGCGGAGCTGACGCCCGTACCATCTTCGACGTGGAGCTCACGCCGACGGCGACGGACGACGAGGCCGCCGCCATCGCCGCGGCGCTCGAGGTGCTCTGGCCCCGCCCGGCCGCCGCGGCGTCATCGGACGCCCGCCGCCCGTCGGTCTGGCGGTTCAGTGGCCGGTGGTGGAGCCAGCCGATTCCACTGCGGCGACCGCGCCCATGGACCTGAACGATCTGCCGTCGTGCCGCTCGAGCTGACGACCGTCGCCGACGATGCGGCGACGTTCCACGAGGACGTCCACGTCGACCAGTTGGACGGGCTGGCGCCCGACACCGAGTACGAGCATCGCGGCGTGGCATTCCGGACCCTCGTGCGCCCGAGCGGCGTGTTGCGGTCTCGCTTCGCCACGGTCAACGACGTCCATTTCGGTGAGGAGGAGGCTGGTCGCATCGACGACCGGCCCGACGGTCCCATCAAGCGTCCGCCCCCTGGCGCGCCGCCGTTCCCGGAGACGATGAACCGTGCGGCCGTGGCGGAACTGGCGGCCGCCGACCTCGCTGCGGTGATCGTCAAGGGCGACCTCACGAGCGACGGCACCGACGAGGAGTTCGCCGAGTTCGAGCAGTGCTATCGCCAACCGTTCGGCGATCGCCTTCACGTGGTGCGCGGCAACCACGACGCCCACCGAGGTCAGGAGGAGTACTCCGGAGATCAGTGGATCGAGTTGCCCGGCGTCGCCGTCGCGCTGCTCGACACGGCAATCCCGTTCTCGGCCACCGGGCACCTCACCGCCGCGCAGATGGACTGGCTCGACGCCGGCGCTGCAGCGTCGACGGTGCCGGTGATCGTCATGGGCCACCACCAGCAGTGGATCAGCGGTCGGCGCAGTCCTGAGTACTTCGGCATCGACCCCGACGCCAGCGACGCGCTGAGTGAGGTGATGTTGCGTCGGCCCGCGCTGATCGCCTACACGGCAGGCCACACCCATCGCCACCGTGTGCGGTGGATCGATGGTCGCATCCCCTCGATCGAGGTGGGTTGTGTGAAGGACTTCCCGGGCACGTGGGCGGAGTACCGCGTGTACGACGGTGGGGTGCTGCAGGTGGTCCACCGCGTCTCGTCGCCGGAAGCGCTGGCATGGAGCGAGGAGTGTCGGGGGCTCTACAGCGACTTCGGCGTCGACTACGCGGAGTACGCCATGGGCACGCTGGCTGACCGCTGCTTCGCCATCTCGTTCCGCTGAGGGCGCTGCTGGCCAGCGGCGCCGACGCAGGTACCGTCGACCGACATGACCTTGCAGTTCGATGTGGCGGCAGCGGCGGTGCAGGCTGCCGTGGATGCCGGCGCCCGCTACGCCGACGCCCGAGTGATGGAGCGCCGCTACGAAGCGATGTCGGCGCGCAATGGCGAAGTCGAGAGCGTCACGCAGGACGAGGACGCCGGCGTCGGCGTGCGCGCGCTCGTGGGTTCGGGGTGGGGGTTCTTCGCCACCCCTGACCTGACGGAGGACGCGGCACAGCGTGCTGGCCGGGCCGCGGCTGAAGTGGCTGCGGCCAGCGCTCGAGTCGCGCGGCAGGCCGGTGCGCTGATCGACCTCCCGCCGGTGACGGGGTCGTGGGCGAGCGAGTGCCTCGTCGATCCCTTCTCCGTCGGGCTGACCGAGAAGGGCGATCTGCTGGTGCAGGCGACGGCGACCATGCGCGAGCACGGAGCCGACATCGCCGAGGGCCTCTATCAGATCTGGGACACCGCGAAGTGGCTGGTGTCGAGCGATGGACATCGCATCGATCAACGCATCCGCGAGTGCGGGGCCGGGATCATGGCGACGGCGATCGGCGACGGTGAGACGCAGCGTCGGTCGTATCCCGCTGCCCGCGGGCAGTACGGCACGCGCGGTTGGGAGCTCGTCCGGCAGATCGACCTCGAGGCCAACGCCGCCCGCATCGGCGATGAAGCGAGAGCACTGCTCTCGGCTCCGCCCTGCCCGAGCGGCGAGACGACGTTGATCCTCGGGGACGAGCAGATGGCCCTGCAGATCCACGAGTCGGTTGGCCATGCCATCGAGCTCGACCGCATCCTCGGCTGGGAGGCGGCCTACGCGGGGACGTCGTGGCTCGATCTCGCCCAGCTCGGTGAACTGCAGTACGGCTCGGAGCTGATGAACATCACGATCGATCCGACGATCCCCGGCGCGCTGGGGTCGTTCGGCTTCGACGACGAGGGCACGCCGGCGACGTCCCACGATGCCGTGCGCGAGGGCCGGTGGGTCGGCGTGCTGTCCGGTCGCGACTCCGCTGCGGTGGCGGGCCTCGATTACGCGGGGAGCGTGCGCGCCGACGGCTGGGCGCGGCTGCCGATGGTGCGCATGACAAATGTCGGCCTCGAGCCGGGGCCACACACACTCGAGGAGATGGTCGCCAGCACCGACGACGGGATCTTCATGGACACCAACCGCTCGTGGTCGATCGATGACAAGCGGTTGAACTTCCAGTTCGGGTGCGAGATCGCCTACGAGGTGAAGGACGGGCGCCTCGGACGGATGCTGCGCAACCCCACGTACACGGGCATCGGTCCACAGTTCTGGCGCTCGATGGACATGTTGTCGTCGGAGATCGTGCCGTGGGGCACGCCGAACTGTGGCAAGGGCCAACCGGGCCAGATCGGCCACACGGGCCATCCCGCCGCGCCGGCCCGCTTCCGCAACGTCCGCGTTGGGGTCCGGGGATGAGCGGCGACCCGGAGGCGATCGCCGCCGAGCTGCTCGAGCGAGCGGTCGGCGTCGACGGCGGTGCGGAGATCGAGGCGTCGGTCGACGCCAACCAGGTCGCGCTCACCCGTTTCGCCAACTCGGTGATCCACCAGAACGTCGCCGATGACACGATCCGTGCCCAGCTGCGGCTCCACCGTGACGGCAGGACGGCATCCGGTTCGACGACCCGTGTCGACGACGAAGGCATCGCCGCGCTCGTCGAGCGGACGTTCGCCTCGGTCGCCGTCGCGCCCCTCGATCCAGGATGGCCGGGGCTGGCCCCGCCCGCCGCGTCCGGCGACGTGGCTGCCGTCGACCCCGCCACGGCAACCGTGACGCCGCAGCACCGTGCCGAGGTCGTCGCCTCCTTCGTCGATGCGGTCGGCGAGCTCGAGGCGGCCGGTTACTGCCGCAGCACGCACAGCCGCCGCGCGCTCGCCAACTCGGCGGGCCAAGCGATCACCTCCGAATCCGCTGAGATCGCCGTCGACGGCATCGCTCGATCGACCGACGCCGACGGCGTGGCGCGAGCCGCCTCGGGTCACCTGTCGGACGTCGACGGCGGCGCGCTCGGCGCTCGTGCTGCGGCCAAGGCGCGCGGCGGTGCGAACCCTGTCGAGCTCCCGCCTGACCGTTACGAAGTGGTCCTCGAGCCGTCGGCCGTCGCCGACGTGTTGATGTTCCTCGGCTGGTACGGGTTCAACGCGAAGGCGGTGGAGGAGCGGGTCTCGTTCGTACGCCTCGGCGAAGCGCAGTTCGATGCGGCGGTCACACTGGTCGACGATGCACCGGCGGCCGGCGAGGCGTTCGACGCCGACGGCACGCCGACGCGGCGCACGACGCTCATCGATGCCGGCACGGCACGGTCGCTGACACACGACCTGCGGACTGCCGCCGTCGTCGGCGCCGAGTCGACGGGCCACGGCGTGGGGGCGCCCTCCTTCGGGGCGCTCGCCCGGCACCTCTGCCTCGTGCCGTCTGACGGTGGTCAGAGCGTGGTTGCCGAGGTCGACGGCCCGATCGTCGATGCAACGACCGCCGAACTGGTTGCCGGCGTTGAGCGGGGCATCCTCGTCACCGATCTCTGGTACACGCGGGTGCTCGATCCCCGCACGCTCGTGGTCACCGGCCTGACCCGCAACGGCGTGTGGCTCATCGAACGCGGCGAGGTCGTTCAGCCGTTGCGCAACTTCCGCTTCACACAGTCGTACGCACAGGCGTTGATGCCGGGCTCGGTGCGCCGCCTCGGCGGCGTCGCCCATGCGATCCCGGGCGACACGTACGCGGCCACCGCGCCTCGATGGATGGCGCCGGCGATGCACCTCGCCTCGTGGAACTTCACGGGTGGCGCCAGCGGATAGGTCCTGCCGTCACTCCACGGATGGGTGCAGTGTCGGCACGAACCCACCGCGGAGCGCGGCGACTGACGTCGGCGGTGTGAGGACGGTCACCGCGCCGGCCGGACGCGGCGCAGCGTCGTGCCAGCCACCGAAGCCGAACGCCCAGCTGCGACCGCCGAGGACCAGCCGAGGCACGTTCTCGACGACGATCACGCTGCCGTCCGGCAGCTCGTCGGCGCCGGCCGTCCACGTCAGCCGGTCACCAGCCCGTGCGAAACCTCTGCCGCGGCGGTGCCGCTCGGCGACCAGTCGACCATCGAGCTGCTTGGCGAGCAGCGGCTCCGCGGCGCCCAATTCGGTGCTGACGGCATCTCGGTAGCTGAGATAGTCGCCCCGGCGGCACGTCGCACACGGCCGATGGCCCGCCGCCAGCGCGACTGCGTCGTCGAGGAAGAAGATCGGGGTCCAGCGGCGCGGCGCATCCAGCGGATGGCTCCATCCACGGAAGGACGTGCGACAGACGATCCACAACGCGCTGCCGTGGTGCCTCACGACGGCACCGTGGTCGTCGACCAGGCAGCCCCGGTTCCCCGTGAACAGTCCCCGTGCGGCGTCGGCGTGGAGGTCGCCCCACGGGTCGACGCGGTTCCGGCGTGGCATGCGACGTGGGGCGGCGCACGCCTAGGCGGCGACCTGGGTGTTCTGGCCGGCGACGTCGGCGCGCACGAACACGACCTGCATCACCTGATTCGTCGCCGAGGAGTCGCGCATCGCGCCGGGCAGGACCTGTTGCGTGAACTCGGCGATCTCCTGTCGACCGATCAGCCGACGTCCTCCAGCGGTGACCCAGGTGGCGTCGTCGCGGAAGTGGCTCACGAAGTCCTCGACCGACTCCCGCTGCTGGGCGTCCTGGAGCGCGGCGACGACGGCGACGACGCCTCCTGGCGGCGCTCCGCTGCGTCCTCGACCGGATGTGTCATCGCCGAATTTTCGACAGCTGTACAGGCCGTCGTGCAACACTCGTAGCGATCCCCATCTCGGCGGAGGAACCAAGGACGGGACGGAGAGGGGCATTTCTTGCATCGAACACGGACACTCGTCGCGCTCGGCGCGGCCGTCGGTCATCGCAGCGACCGCGATCGCACCGTCGATGGCGTCGGCCCAGAGTGACATCGACGAGTTGCTGACGGGCTTGAACTCGCCGAAGGGCGTCGCCTTCCTCGGTCGCGACGTCGTCGTCGCCCAGGGTGCGTTCGGACCGCCGCGATCCGGCGCTCGCTGTACATCACGGGCGGCCGTGACCGGGGCGCCACGATCCCGGTCACCGAGCCCGTCGACCCTCGTCGACGTGGCGATCAGCCCGCTCGATGGCACGGGCTGGGGCATCGTGGGCGACGAGGACGGCGGTCCTCATCGTGCACCAGCTCGGGCGACGGCATCGTCGTCGAGGTGCTCGACATGCCGGCCTACCAGGCGACCGATCCTGACCCGGTCGACCAGGACGAGCCACCCTTACCGAGGTCCAACGCCTACGGGCTCACCATCGCACCGAACGGCGATGCGCTCGTGGCCGACGCCGCCGGCAACGACATCGTCCGGGTCACGCCCGACGGGCGACGCATGGACGGTGGCCCGGTTCGACCTCGAGGAACGGTCCGACAGACCACCTGCCGCCCGAGTTCGGCCTTCCGCCGATGATCGACGCCGAGGCCGTGCCGACGACCGTGACGTTCGGGCCCGGCGGCGACATCTACGTCGGCCAGCTGAAGGGCTTCCCGTTCCGTCCGGGTACGTCGAACGTGTGGCGCATCGACGCCGACGCCGCCGACGCGTGGTGCTCGGTGAACGACCCCGAGCTCGGAGTGCAGGCTGTACGCCGGCGGGCCTGACGGCGATCCAGGACATCGCCTTCAACGCGGCGGCAGCCGCCTGTACGTGCTCGAGCTGGCCGCAGACGGCGTGCTCGCCTTCGAGGCAGGCTTCGAGACCGGTGAGTTCCCGGACGCAGTGCTGCTGGAGCTGCGGGGAAGCAGGACCAGGGAGCTCGCCGCCGGCCAGCTGTCCGAGCCCGGCGGAATCACCGTCCACTCGACCGGCAACATCTACGTGACCGACGGCGTCTTCACCGGCGGCCGACTGGTCCGCATCTGACAGGTACGTCGAGCACGATCTGGGCGGGAATCTCGCCAGCTGCTGGCTGAGATCCCGCCCAGATGTGCTCGCTGGCAGGGGTCCCGCCCAGACGCCCAGTGCTGGGCGAACGCGCGGGGTCCGCGCTCGGTGTGACACCCCACGCGCATGATGGCCGGCATGGTCATCCTGCTCGTAGGTCTGCTGGTGGGCGCAGCGCTCGTCGCCGCGGCACTCGGCGGCTACGCGCTCGCTCGCCGGCACCTCGAGGATGCACCGGCCCCGACGATCGACGAGACCGTGGCCGATGCCGTCGAGGCGGCGATGGTGCAGATGTCCCATCGCGCCGCCACTGACCGTGACGCAGCGGTCCGCGTTGCGCTCGAGCACGCCGCCGTTCTCTCGCGAGAGCAGCTCGGTGCTGCTGCCTCCACGATGACCAGCGGTGTGCAGAACGAGCTGCAGCGTCTCGGCTCGCTGGTCAGCGAGCTCGGCACCGCCAGCGCCCAGCGCTTCGGGCAGGTCGACGAGTCACTGCGCGCCCATGCCGAGGTCGCTGGCGCGCTGTCCGACTCCACGAGGTCGCTGCGCGAGGCGCTGGCCAACCCCCAGGCCGCGGTCGGTGGGGCGAGCGAATGGCCGAGGACGTGTTGCGCCTGGCCGGGTTCACCGAGCACGTCAACTACCGCAAGCAACGTCAGCTCGAGGGATCCAACCTGCGGCCGGACTACACGTTCGAGCTTCCCAAGGGCCACGTCCTGCACATGGACGTCAAGTTCCCGTTGGCGTCCTACCTGCGCTACCTCGAGGCCGACAGCGATGCCGAGCGCCAAGCTCACCTGAAGCGCTTCCTGGCCGATGTTCGGCTGCGCGTCAAGGAGCTCGCCAAGCGGGAGTACGCCGCCGAGAGCGGGCGCCCGACCGTCGACTACGTGCTGCTGTTCCTCCCGAACGAACAGCTCACCGGCTTCATCCACGAGCACGACCCGAGCCTCCTGGACGACGCGCTGACCCAGCGTGTCGTGATGTGCTCTCCGCTGACGCTGTTCGCCTTCCTCGGCGTCATCCGCCAGGCCTTCGACAACTTCATGGTCGAGCGCACGAGCGACGAGATCCTCCAGCTGCTCGGCAAGTTCGGCCAGCAGTGGCAGAAGTACTCGGAGTCGACGGAGAAGGTGAAGCGTCACTTCGACAGCGTGCAACGTGAGTTCGACCAGCTCACCGGCACGCGCCGGCGGGCCCTCGAGCGGCCGCTCCAGCAATTGGAGGCACTGCGTGTCGAGCGCGACCTCCCGGTCGACGGTGAGCTGTTCGTCGAGCCGAGCGAACACGACAACGTGCGGGAGCTCGGCGCATGAAATCGGGGTGGGTCGGTCGTAGCGTGCGAGCGAGTGAGCGCCAGCGAACGAGCGGTTAGCACCGGCCTGCGTGGCCGGGGAACGCAGTGAGGGTGGGTGGATGACGCAGCCGGCCTTCGACTTCGGGGACGAGGCGCTCGACGACCCGACCAACCCGACGTTCACGGTCGGGGAGCTGGCCGACGCCGTCAACCAGGCGTTGCGCCGCACGTTCAATGACGGTGTCTGGGTGCGCGGTGAGATCCAAGGGTGGAACGAACGCGGCGGGCACGCCTACTTCAGCCTCGCCGACGACACGCCAGGGCGTCAGGCCGTGGTGCGTGTGCAGTTCTTCGCGCCTGCCCGCCAGCGCCTGCGTCCGCTGCTCGCCAAGCACCGCCTGCGCCTGTCCGACGGGATGAAGGTGCGCATCTTCGGGTACCTCGACTTCTATGCGCCGGGCGGGCAACTGGGACTCAAGCTCGCCGATCTCGATCCGCGGTTCACGCTCGGCGACCTCGCCCAACAGCGCGATCAGGTGCTGCGCAGGCTCGCTGCCGACGGGGCGCTCGACGCCAACCGGCGGCACCGTCTCAGTGCGGTCCCGTTGCGAATCGGGATCGTCACGAGCGCCGGTACCGCAGCGTGGCACGACTTCCACGACGAGTTGCGACGCAGCGGACTCGGATTCCGTCTCCTGCTCGCGGACACACGGGTGCAAGGTCCTGAGGCCGGGCGGCGGGTGGCCCGCGCCATCCGCGCGCTCTCCACGCATGCGCTCGCTCACCGCAACGACGAGCAGGGCCTCGATGTCCTCGTCGTGATCCGGGGCGGCGGCTCGCGCAACGAGCTGGCCACGTTCGACGCCGAGCCGATCGCCCGCGCCATCGCCGAAGCGCCGATCCCCGTCCTGACCGGCCTCGGACACGAGATCGACCGCAGCGTGGCGGACGAGGTCGCCCACACGTCGCTGAAGACGCCCACGGCGTGTGCCGCGACGCTCGTTCAGGCCGTCAGCACCTACCTCGCAGGTGCCGAGCAGCGGTACGCGAGGGTCCTCACGGTCGCCGCCGACCACTTGCGCGGGTCCGATCGTGATCTCCTCGACCGTGCACACCGCATCGCCCGACGCACCCAAGCCGCCGTCGAGCGGGCCGACGAGCGCCTCGCCGTGCGCATGACGCACCTGCGCTCGTGCGCCGTGCGGCCGCTCGCCGCCGGCGACGTTCGCTTGGCCCAGGCGTCCAGCCGGCTGGCGGCACGACCTCATCAGCTCCTCGCTGGCGAGGAGCGTCACCTCGACGCGCTGGCTGCGCGGATCCGCGCCCTCGACCCCGTCAACGTGCTGGCGCGGGGCTGGACGATCACCCGTCACGCCGACGGACGCATCGTTCGTTCGCCAGACGACCTCGACGTCGACGACGTCCTCATCACTCAGTTCGCGGCTGGGACGAGCACCAGCCGCGTCATCGCCGGCGAGGACGATGCATGACCACCGATGATCGATCCACCCAGGACACCGGTCCGGGCTACGCCCAGGCCCTCGACGAGCTCGATGCCATCCTGCGCGAGCTCGAAGGCAGCGACGTCGACGTCGATCGCCTCGCCGACCGCGTCGCTCGGCCGACGGAGCTGATCGCTGCGTGCCGGCAGCGCATCGGCGCTGCCCGCCTCCGCATCGACGAGGTCATCGCCGACCTCGACGGCGGGGAGGAGAGCGCGGCCACCCGTAGCCTGGCGCGGTGCAGGTGAGTGCGCCGGCGACCTTGGGCGCCATCGCCCGCGACACCGACGTACGGCTCGACGCCCTGCTCGACGAGCAGCGCGCCAAGTGGGAATCAGTTGATCCCGACCTGGTCGGGGCGTTCGACGAGATCCGGCGGATGGTCCGCTCGGGCGGGAAGCGCCTTCGCCCGGCGTTCTGCTACTGGGGGTTCATCGGCGTCGGGGGTGATCCGGAAGATCCCCGGGTCATCGACGCCGGAGCGGCGTTCGAGCTGATGCACGCGTTCGCGCTGTTCCACGACGACGTGATGGATGATTCGGCAAGCCGGCGGGGAGCCGCCACCACGCATGCGATGTACGCGTTGGAGCACTGCTCCAACGAGTGGGCGGGCGAATCGCGGCGGTTCGGCGAGGGCGTTGCCATCCTCGTCGGCGATCTGGCATTCGTGCTCTCCGACGAGCTGATGGTCGGCGCCCCGCCCGAGGTGTGGCGGCTGTGGAACGAGCTGCGCATCGAGCTCAACGTGGGGCAGTTCCTGGACATCCTCGGATCGGTCCAGCGCGATCGGCGACTCGACAAGGCCGAGCGCATCGCCCGGTACAAGAGCGGCAAGTACACGATCGAGCGACCACTGCACGTCGGTGCGCTGCTGGCCGACCCGGTCCGAGGTGCCGAGCTGCTCGGTGCGCTGAGCCGCTACGGCCTACCGCTCGGTGACGCCTTCCAACTTCGTGACGACGTCATCGGCGCCTTCGGTGACACCTCGACGAGCGGGAAGCCCGTTGGCGACGACCTGCGCGAAGGCAAGCCCACACCGCTGCTGGCGCGCGCTGCGGCGAGCGCTCGGCCCGAGCAGCGCGAGATCCTGGATCGAGTCGGCGACAAGGACCTCGATGAGCACGACATCGCCGCCATCCAGCAGGTGCTCATCGACACCGGCGCGCTGGCGGCCGTCGAGTCGCGCATCGTCGAGCTGGCCGCCGAGGCCGTCGCCGCGCTCGACGCGGCCGACCTGCGGGGCGAGGCGAGGCGTGAGCTCACCGACCTGGCCGCGTACGTCGTCGGCCGCGCTGTCTGATCCGTGCGCGTCGCGGTCGTCGGCGCTGGTTTGGGCGGCCTGTCGGCGGCCGCCTACCTGGTCGGCGACGGGCACGACGTGACCGTGCTGGAGCGAGGCAGCCGCCCGGGCGGGCGGGCGGGCCTCATCGAGCGCGGTGGCTTCCGACTGGACAACGGGCCGACCGTGCTGACGATGCCGGGCCTGTTGCACGACGTGTTCGCTGCGGCGGGACGTGACATGGCGTCGTACGTGCGCTGCAAGCCAGTCGATCCGATGTATCGGGCGCGGTTCGCCGACGGATCTGTGCTCGACGTGCGTCATGGACGTGCCGCGATGGGTGAGGAGATCGGTCGGTTCGGGGGACCCCGGGCGGCGGATTCCTTCGAGCGGTTCGCCGACTGGCTCACGGAGCTCTACCGAGTCGAGATGCCGAACTTCATCGACGCCGACTTCGACTCGGTGCTCGATCTGGTGAGTCGATGGCGGGCGGCCGGACGACTTGCCGCACTCGGTGGATTCGGACGGCTGCGTCGCAAGGTCGCATCGTTCTTCGACGACGAGCGGCTGCAGCGCGTGTTCACGTTCCAGTCGCTGTACGCCGGCGTGGCGCCGTACGAGGCGCTTGCGCTGTACGCCGTCATCACGTACATGGACTCGATCGAGGGGGTGTTCGTCCCGGAAGGTGGGATGCACGCCATGGCGACCGGCCTCACCGACGCGCTGACGGCGTCCGGCGTCGACGTGCTGCTCGACACTCGTGTGAGGCGCATCACACGAGCGAGCAGCGGGGCGGTGAACGGCGTGGAGCTGTCAGGGGGCGAGCGCGTGCATGCCGATGCTGTCGTGTGCAACGCCGACCTGCCGGTGGCCTACCGCACACTGCTGGATGGCGTCGATGCGCCGAGGGTCGCCCGCCGCGGCCGCTACTCGCCGTCGTGCCTGTTGTGGGTCGCCGGTGTCCGCGGCATGCCGCCTCGCGAGGCCGCCCACCACAACCTGCACTTCGGCCACCAGTGGGACGAGTCGTTCCGCTCGCTGATCGGCGACGGCGAGTTGATGGGGGACCCCTCGATCCTCGTGACGCTGCACTCGCTGGACGACGAGACGCTCGCGCCGCCAGGCTGCTCGACCATCTACGCACTCGAGCCGGTTCCCAACCTCGACGGGCGGGTCGACTGGACGGCGCGGCGCGAGGAGGCCGCCGACCGCCTGCGGGCCCAGGTCGCTGCGGCCGGCTACCCGACCGACGTCGTCACCGAGGAGTTGTACGACCCGCTCGACTGGGAAGCGATGGGCATGGAGCGCGGCACGCCGTTCGCCCTCGCTCACACGTTCCGTCAGACCGGGCCGTTCCGGCCGCGCAACGTCGACGCGCGTGTGCCCGGCCTCGTGTTCGTCGGGTCCTCGACCGTGCCCGGTGTCGGGGTCCCCATGGTCCTCGTGTCCGGCAAGCTGGCGGCGGCGCGGGTGAGACGCATGGAAGCGGCGAGCCGGTGACCGTCACGCTCGAGGTGAGCTACGCCGAATGCAAGCGTCTGAACAGGCGCTTCGGCACGACCTACTACTGGTCGACGATGCTGCTGCCGAGCGTCAAGCGTCCGCACGTCCATGCCTTGTACGGGTTCTGCCGCCACGCCGACGACATCGTCGACGCGACCGGCGACGTGGGCGTTGCGCGCAGGGGCGCCGCGCTCGCCGACCTGCGCGACCGGTTCTTCAACGACCTCGAACGCGGACACTCCGACGATCTCGTCCTCAAGGCCGTGGTTCACACGGTCCGCGCCTTCGACATCGACCCCGACGGAATCTCCCGCTTCCTGCACTCGATGGAGATGGATTTGACGGTCGAGCGCTACGAGACCTGGGAGGACCTACGCGGGTACATGGATGGTTCCGCGGCCGTGATCGGAGAGATGATGCTGCCGATCCTCGAGCCGGCGGATCTGTCGGCGGCGACTGGGCCCGCACGGGCTCTCGGTGAGGCGTTCCAGCTGACGAACTTCCTGCGCGACGTCGACGAGGACCTCGACCGTGGCCGCCAGTACCTGCCACAGGAGGACCTGCGCGGCTTTGGCGTCGACCTCACCGCCCGTCGCTGCACGCCGTCGTTCATCGAGTTGATGCGCTTCGAGATCGCCCGTTGCCGCGAGCTCTACCGCTGTGCCGAGGGTGGCATCGCATTGCTTCCGGACCGGTCGGCGCGTTGCATCTGTGCGGCGCACGACCTGTACGGGCGGATCCTCGATCGCATCGAGGCGCAGGGCTACGACGTGTTCGCCGGCCGGGCCCGCGTTTCGACGCCGCGCAAGCTCGCAGTCGCCGCTCGCCACCTCACCCGACGGGTTCCGGCCTGAACGGTTCGTGGCGCTGGACCGCGGTCGCCACGGCGGCGGCTGGCGTCGCCGCTACCGGGATGATCGCGACGCCGCTGGCACGACGCGAGGGCGCGTGGCGGCAGCGGTGGGCCAATCTCGTCGTTGGTGGGCTGGCCGCGACGACGACCGCCGCGGCCGCGCGCAGGTGGGGACCGTCCCGGGCAGCGTCTGCGGCCGGCGCCGTCATCGGCTGCGCGCTGGCCGTCGAGCGCGCCGGCACCGCGACCGGCGTTCCGTTCGGCCGCTATCGGTACAGCGGTCGCCTGCGACCGACCGTGCTCGGCGTCCCCGCGGCGGTACCGCTGGCGTGGTGGGCGATGGGCCTGCCGGCGAGAGAGGCTGCCCATGCCGCGCTCGGCGGGCGGACGACACCGGGTCTGCGCGCTGGCCACCGGCGCGGTCGCCATGACGGCGTGGGACCTGTTCCTCGATCCGCAGATGACGACCGAGCGCTTTTGGCAGTGGGAACGTCCCGGCCACTATCGCGGGATCCCGCTCTCCAACTACGCCGGCTGGCTGGTGACCAGCGCTGGCCTCATGTTGGCACTGGAGCGGCTGCTGCCGCCGACTCGAGTTGACCGGTTGCTCATCGCCGAGTACGCCGCGATGGGTGCGATGGAGACGCTTGGATTCGCGGTCTTCTTCCGCGATCGGACCGTCGCCCTCGTCGGCGCGATCGGCATGCTGCCGTTGGCCGTGATCTCCTTGGTCCGACGTGGCTGATCGCGCCGATGTCGTCGTCATCGGCGCCGGCGTCGGTGGCCTCGCCGTAGCTACGCGCTTGGCGGCCTCCGGCCGGCGCGTCGTGGTGTGCGAGCGGCGCGACGTCACGGGCGGCAAGTTGGCCTGCCTGCAGCGCGATGGGTTCCGCATCGACATCGGGCCGTCGTTGCTGACGCTGCCGAACGTGTTCGAGGAGCTGTTCCGGGCGGCGGGCACGTCGCTCGCCGAGCACGTCGAGCTCGTCTGCCTCGACCCACAGTTCCACTATCACTGGTCCGACGGCTCGTCACTCGTGGTTCTTGACGGGTCCGACGTGACCGCCGTTGCATTCGAACGGCTTGCGCCCGGTGCGGGCGAGCAGTGGCGACGGTTCGACGAGCGAGCCGGGCGGATCTGGGAGGTCGCCGCCCGCACGTTCCTGGCGGGGCCGATGGGAGGGCCGTGGCAGCTGGTTCGCCGCCTGCGGTCGCCGGCCGATCTCGTGGCGATCCAGCCTCACCGCACCTTGCACGACCTGGCGGCGGCGCACTTCACGGATCCCCGCCTTGTGCAGTGGGCCGGTCGGTACGCCACGTACTCGGGGTCGTCGCCGTATCGCGCACCCGCGACGTTGGCGTGCATCGCACACGTCGAGGCGCATCACGGCTGCTGGTACGTGCGAGGAGGCCTCGACGTCCTGCGCACGGCGCTCGAGTCGGTGGCCGCGGCAGCGGGCGCCGAGATCCGGCTCCGGAGCGAGGTCGTGAGGATCGCCGCGCCGGCCGGACGCGTCACCGGCGTCGAACTGGCCGACGGCACGAGCATCGAGGCCCCGGTCGTCGTCGCCAACGCGGACGCCGACCAAGTCCACGCCATCCTGCTGCCCGATGGGCGGGAGCGGCGTGCCGTGCGCCGTGCCGGTCGCTCGACGAGTGGCTTGGTCGATCGCTGCCGGCGTTCGCGGCAGGACCGCGGAGATCGGGCACCACAACGTGTGGTTCTCATCCGACGATCGCGCGGAGTTCGCCGCGCTGGAGGCCGGCCGCATGGCTGATGCGCCGACGATCTACGGATGCGTCTCGGCCGTGACCGACCCGTCGCAGGCACCTGCCGGCGACGAGAACTGGTTCATCCTCGTCAACACTCCGCCGGGCATCGAGCTCGACGCCGCGGCGGAGCACGACCGCGTCCTCGATCGGCTCGCCGCTCACGGCGTCGACCTGCGGCAACGGCTGGCGTGGTCCGAGGTGCTGACACCGGCGGACTTCGAGGCGCGCTACGGCGCGCCCGGCGGTGCGATCTACGGGACCTCGTCGAACGGCCGGCGGGCGGCGTTCCTGCGTCCGGCGAATCGGACACGCTGTCGTGGTCTGTACCTGGTCGGTGGTTCCAGCCATCCGGGCGGCGGCTTGCCGCTCGTGGCGATCAGCGCCCGCATCGTCGCTGATCTCGTCGCGTCAGACGACCGGTGATGCCGCGTCGGCCTGCTCTTGCGTGCGTTCGCAGCGGCCGCTGGCCTGACCCGGCTGGTCCGTGCGGCTCGCCGGCGCCCGCCGATCGAGTCGGCCACGCGCGATGTGGACGTGTCGATCAGTGTCGTCATTCCGGCCCGCAACGAGGCCTCCAGGATCGGGCCGCTCCTGGAGGCGATCGCCGGGGCTCCGGGTGTCACCGAGGTGATCGTCGTCGACGACGAATCCACCGACGGCACAGCAGGACTGGCCGCCGACGCAGGAACCTCCGTCATCAACGGTCGCCCGCTGCCGGCGGGATGGGTCGGCAAGGTCTGGGCGCTGCAGCAGGGTCTGGACGCAGCCGTCGGAGACTGGGTCGTCACGCTCGACGCTGACACGCGGCCGGATCCCACACTGCCGAGGGCCCTGGTGGCGCGCTGCGAGGAAAGCGGTCTCGATCTCGCCACGGCGGCGGGGGTCTTCGAGTGTCCGAGCGCGCCGCTGCGGTGGCTGCATCCAGCGCTCTTGACGACGCTGCTGGTGCGGGCCTCGCCATCGGGTGGGCCGGTCCATCGTCTGATCGGCAACGGTCAGTGCATGGCGTTCCGTCGCACGACGCTCGTCTCCGCCGGTGGGTTCGGTGCGGTCGCTCATCACACGGTCGAGGACGTGGCGCTCGTTCGCTCGATGGCCACGGCGGGCTTCGCGGTCGGGTTCCTCGACGGGTCCTCGTTGCTCTCCGTGCGGATGTTCGAATCCGCACCTGAAGCTTGGTGGGGGTGGGGGCGGTCCCTGTCACTGCCCGGTGTCGATCCGTGGTGGCGGCGCACCGGCGACGTCGCCACGCTGGTGGTCGTCCAGGTCTTGCCGCTGCTTCGGCTCGTCACCGGCCGCGCCGACCGCCTCGACGCAGTGCTGCTCGCCACCCGACTCGGCACGCTGATCGGCACCCGTCACGCCTACCGCAGGCGCGGCGTCGCCTACTGGCTGTCACCGCTGGCGGACGGTCCGGCAGTTGCCACGCTCGTCAGCGGCTTGCTCCGTCGCCGACCGCGCTGGCGCGGCCGCACGTACTGAGTCGGCGCGGCAGCAAATCTCAACAGGCCGTTTAGG
This sequence comes from uncultured Acidimicrobiia bacterium, assembly GCA_963774125.1. Taxonomy (GTDB): domain Bacteria; phylum Actinomycetota; class Acidimicrobiia; order Acidimicrobiales; family Ilumatobacteraceae; genus JALZMG01. The sequence continues at coordinate 1,485,791 of CAVZDR010000002.1, read as the reverse complement.
AAACCGCGACAGCGCGGTACAGATGGTGGGATGCAGGTCAGACGTCGAGGTAGGCGATGGTGCGATTGACGAGCGCTCCGGCGTGACGCAGCACCGTCGGCACGTCCGCCGAGCCGGGCAGCGAGTCCGCCACCGTGTCTGCGCCTGGTACTCCCTTGGCCAGGCGGGCGGCGATGCGAACGGCGTCAGCGACGACCGAGGGATCAGCGCTCCACAGCGCCTCGAATCGGCGTGCGCGTCCATCGCGGTCGTCGGGGGCGAGCTCGACGGCGACGACACACGCCGACACGGCAGGACTGGCGGCGATGACGGCCCACTCCCGCAACAGGGGATCGTCGCCAGGAACCGCGACCTCGGCGGCTGCCCCTCGAGGCATGCGACTCCTCGCGAAATCGGCGAACACCACGGCCCACGACGCCGTCCGAGCGAGCTCACGCCACCGTCGTTCGCTCTGCCGGTAGAAGCGCTCGCGCTGGAACGCGCCGATCAGCACGGGCCGGCTGGCCTGCGCGAGGCACTCGTCCTCGATTGCTCGGCTGGCGGCATCCATGGCCGGCTTCGACAGCACCTGGACGGCCTGCTCGGGCCAGCGGCGGCGGAGCCCGGCGAAGATCGAGGATTCGGCTTGATCGGCGGCGGACCGAGTTCGGGCGATCGCCGCTTCCAACGACATGCCCGCATCACGGTCGCGCTGGACCTGGCGGATCTGCTGCGATGTGCCGAGCGCTGTAGCGGCGATGGCCGCTCGCTTGCCGCGCCGGGACCGGGAACCCGTACCGCTGCTCCCACATGCGCAGCACTTCCGGACTCGTCCCCGTCTCGGCAGCAACGGTGCCGATCGTCAGGTCCTCCTGCGATGTCGCCACTGCCCGGAGCGTATTGGCGCGCGATGAGCAGCGTGCTCGATCGCGCGACCTCGGTCGGCGCCCGCGTGGACGACGTGCTGCGATGCTTCGTCGAGGAGCAGGCGAAAGCGCTGAGCGGACTCGACGGGCGCCTCGGTGCCCTGACGGTCGAGGTCGCCGATCTCGTCGCCGCCGGCGGGAAGCGGTTGCGACCGGCCTTCGTCTACTGGGGGCATCAGGCGGCTGGCGGCGGCGACGAGGAGGCAGCCGTGCACGTCGGCGCGGCCATCGAGATGCTGCACACGTTCGCCCTGCTGCACGACGACGTGATGGACCGTGCCGACACCCGGCGGGGCCGAGCTGCCGCCGCGCACGCGTTCACCCGGCAGGCGTCCGAGCGTGGAGCTGCCGACCCAGCGTGGTTCGGCACCAGCGCAGCGATCCTCGCTGGCGATCTGGCCTTCGTCTGGGCGGACCGCCTGCTCGACACGACGCCCGCCGGCGCGGCCGCGGCTGCTCGCCTGCGGGAGGTCTTCACAACGCTGCGCCTCGAGGTGATGGCCGGCCAGTACTTGGACCTGTGCCTCGACGGCGGTCCGCCGGCCGACCCGGAGACGGCCTGTCGCATCGCGCTCTTGAAGTCGGGCCGATACACCGTGACACGACCGCTGCAACTCGGGTTGGCCCTCGTCGACGGCGCCGGCGCGGACCTCGAGCGGGCGCTGCTGGCGTACGGCGATGCCATCGGTGTTGCCTTCCAGCTGCGAGACGACATCCTCGGTCTGTTCGGCGACCCGGCGCGGACGGGCAAGGGCTGCCTCGATGACATCCGAGCGGGGAAGCGAACCCTGTTGATCTCCCGCGCTCTCGCCCTTGCGACACCGGGCGAGCGCCGTGTGTTGGACCGCGCGCTCGGTGACCGCAACGTCGGGGACGAAGCGGTCGCGGCGTGCCGCGACGTCGTCGCCGGCAATGGCGCGCTGGCCTCCGTCGAGGAGCTGCTCCGTTCGGGGCACGACGCCGCCGTCGCGGCGCTACGCATCGTCCCGGATCCCGCGAGGTCGGCGCTGTGCGAGCTTGCTGCTGCGGCGGTGGGACGGGATCACTGAGATGGACTGCGCGGTGGTCTTGTTCACGCGTGATCTGCGGCTGCACGACCACCCGGCGCTGGCAGGCGCGCTCAGCGACGCGGACCTGGTCGTCCCGCTCTTCGTGCTCGACGACACCCTGACCAAGCAGTCGGCGAACCGCACGGCGTTCCTCCTGGAGTGCCTGCGTGACTTGGATTCGCGCCTGCGCGACCGGGGCGGCGCGCTGGTCATCGCCCGTGGTGACCCGGTGGCCGAGACCATGCGGATCGCCTGCGAGCACGGCGCCAGTGCGGTCTACATGTCGACCGACGTCACGCCCCATGGTCGACGGCGCGAGGCGCAGCTCGGCGCGGCGTGCGACACGCAGCGGCTCGCACTGCATCGCTGCCCGGGGGTCACGGCAATCCCGGCCGACCTGCTGCGTCCGCAGGGCAGCGACCACTACCGCGTGTTCACGCCGTACTGGCGGGCATGGCAGCGTGCGCCGCGACGCGCCCGTGCACTCGGCACCTCGACGGATCCGCGTGCCGAAGGGGCTGGCGCGGGCGCACCTGCCGGAGCTTCGTGAGCTCACCGATCAGCGCCCATCGCCCGACCGAGCGTCAGGTGGCGAATCGGCCGGCCGCGAGCACTTGCGCACCTGGACGGCCTCGCGGCTGCACCGCTACGACGAGCTGCACGACGACCTCGCCGCCGATGGCACATCGCGCATCAGCGCCGACCTGCACTTCGGTTGCGTCTCCGCACTCGAGCTCGTGGAGCGGCTCGAAGGCCGAGAGGGCGCAGATGCGTACCTCCGCCAGGTCTGCTGGCGCGACTTCTACCACCAGGTGCTTGCCGCCTTCCCGCAACTGGGATCGGACGACTACCGACCGAGCGGCCAGCGTTGGCGGCGCAGCGAGGCGGACCTCGCGGCGTGGCAGGCCGGGTGCACCGGGTACCCGATCGTCGACGCCGGGATGCGCCAGCTCCAGCAAGAGGGTTGGATGCACAACCGGGCGCGGATGATCACGGCGTCATTCCTCGTGAAGAACCTTGGGCTGGACTGGCGCCACGGGGCGGCGCACTTCATGCGTTGGCTCGTCGACGGGGACGTCGCCAACAACTTCGGGAACTGGCAGTGGGTGGCCGGCACCGGGAACGACACGCGGCCATACCGCCGACTCAACCCGCTGCGCCAGGCCGAGCGATTCGATGCGGACGGCGACTACGTCCGCAGGTACGTGCCGGAGCTGCGACCGATCGAAGGTGGCGACGTCCATCGCCCATGGCGCTTGGACCCCTCGACCCGCCGCACCATCGACTATCCGGAGCCGATCGTCGACGAACCGCGGTGACGTCAGTGATGACGTCTCAGGCGGTCGGCTCGAACGTCACTTCGACCATCGGTGCAGACGCAACGAGCTCATCGATCGGCGTCTGGGACCGGTACCAACGCGCGCTGAGGTTCTCCAGGACGCGCCGACGGGTCGACTCGTCATCGACGGTGTGCGCGTGCGCGCCGAGGTCGACGTGGGCACGGTGCTTGAGGTGAACCGTCATGGCGGGCTCGGCCATCACGTTGGCCAGCCAGTCCCGCCGTCCCGGTGTTCCGGTGATGAAGAATCGTCCGTCGACATCGAGCATCCAGATCTCGATCCTTCGCGGCTGACCCGTGCGCCGACCGGTCGTCGTGATGTCGACGGTCGGGTCCTCGCGCAGCTCGTCGCTGACGATGTCCACGAGGCAGAAGCTACGGCGCGGCGCAGGTCCTTGGCGGCAACGGTGTTGGTCCATGTGGCCGCCGGGACGCCGTCGGGCCGGGTGAGGAGCGCGCCGTCGCCGTTGACACCGATGGCCCGGGCGGTCACGGCGTCCAACGCGCGGATCGTCACGGGCGCGGAGCCCGGCGGAGGGGCGGGAGTCGTGCCGTAGCCAGATGGTCCGGTGAACAGCGTCCATCCGGGTCCGAGGAGATCGAGCGTGGAGACCGCGCCGGACGTCGCCGGAAGCCAGGCGTGCGCGACACGGCCGCCCAGGTCGACGCTCGAGCTCGTCGACGCACGGCGACGGCGGCTGCCGTTCGGATCGGTCGAGCGGGCGACGTTGTGCTCGGCGACCACCCGGCGCTCCGCCTCGTAGGTGTCCAGCAGCTCCGGCGACGCCCAGCCGCTGCACCACCCAGGCCAGCTTCCAGCCGAGGTCGTAGCCGCTCTGCAGGGCGGTGTTCATCCCGGTGCCGCCGCGTGGCGTCACACGATGGGCGGCGTCGCCGACGAGGAACGTCCGCCCGACGCGGAACCGCTCCGCCAGCTGTCCAGGCGAATGGAACGGGCCGACATGCGCTCGATCTCGGGATCGAGGTCGGCGAAACCCGCACCCGACGCGATCGCGTCGGCGAGTCGCGCGGATCGAGGTCCGGTCGTGCTCGGCGTCCGCGCCCGGCGGGTCCGTAGACCCACCGGTCCCCCCGACCGGCCGGAAGGAACACGCCAGGCGCCGTCCGGCGTCGTGACGACGTACAGCGCGTACCGAACGCTCGCCGAGCAGCTGCCAGCGGGGCGCGGAACACCACCTGCACTCCGCCGTACGCGCCTTCCCACTCGCGCATCTCGACGCCGAGCATGCCGCGGATCGGGCTGTGGGCGCCGTCGGCGGCGAGGAGGTACTGGGCTCGGACGCGTGCGCACGTCGCCCGCCCCGTCTCGAGTGTCGACCGCGCACCCCGTCGGGCCTCGTCGACGGCGACGAGCTGCGGTGCCCAGCTCGAATCGTGCCGTCGGCAACGAGTCGACGTGCCGGCGCAACACCGCCTCGAGCCAGTCCTGCGGCACGGTGCCCGGCGCGGAGGGCTGACCACGGCCGCCTGCTGCGCGCGTCGGATAGCCCGACCTGCGTGGGCGCTTGCCTCGGCGGCGCGAGCAAGCGTCTCGCACTCCCAGAGCCACACGTCGGCATCGACGCCCCCGGCGAGGACCTCCTGCTCGAGGCGCCAGGAGCGCAACAGCTCCATCGACCGCGTGCTGATCACCGTGGCCCGAGGGAGGTGCGGCGGCTCGAGCCGCTGCTCGACGAGCAGGGTGGTCGACGCCGTAGTGGCCCGAGCGTGGTGGCCGCGGCGAGGCCGGCGGCGCCGGCGCCGACCACGACAACGTCGACATCGAGGGATCTTCGCATCTCCATCCGACAGCTGTCTTTCGCACGACATCATGTCGTTTGAAAGACAACGTGTCAAGTGAAATGGTAGAGTCGATGCTCGGTGGCCGCCCGGAAGTACGAGCAACGGTTGCGGGCCGAGTCGTCCGAAGCGACCCGCCAGCGCATCCTGGACGCGCTGGAGCAGCGGCTGCGCGAGGCGCCGACGCAGCCGGTCAGCCTCGACGAGATCGCCAAGCGAGCGCCGGCGTGGCGCGCACCACCGTCTACCTCGTCTTCGGCTCCCGGGCGGGACTGTTCGATGCGCTCGCCACCGACCTGTGGAACCGAGCGGGCCTGGCCAGCCTGACCGAGGCAGTCGCCCATCCCGACGCCCGTGAGCACCTGCGCGGTGGCCTGCGCGCCGGCGTCGCAGATCTTCGCGGCGCTGCGCGACGCGGCGAACACGCTGTTCTCGATGTCGGCACTCGACCCGGAGTCCGTCGGCGGCTCGATCGCCCGCCTGGAGGAGCGGCGCTGGGGCGGCATGCAGCACCTCGCCCGCCGGCTGGGCGAGCAGGATCTGCTCCGTGCCGATGTCACGGTCGAGGAAGCCGCCAACGTGCTGTGGATGCTCGCCAGCTTCGCCAGCTTCGACGCGCTCTACACCGGGCGCGGCATGTCGGCCGACGAGGTCGCCGAGCTGCTCATCGCCATGGCCGAGCGTTCGCTGTATGCGGAGCCGGATCCGCCGGCGTAGCCGCGCCGGGCAGCTGCGGTGGGTCCCGGTCAGTACAGCCAGGGTTCCTTCAGATCGATGAACTCCATGTTGCGGCTCAGTTCCTCGAACTCCCGCATGGCGTCGGCGAGCTCAGCCGGAGGCTCGCGCTGCTCTCCCTCTCGAGCCTCGGCCTCGCTCGTGAAGTAGGCGACCTCGACGTAGCGGTCGGGTCCGGTCCAGACCCGAAGGCCGCCGAGCAGATCCGGCCGCAGGCCCGTGCCGTGCTGCTCGAACTGCTCGTCCATCGCCCGCATCCGATCGCGGCTCACACCGTGGCCCTTCATGACCTGCACGAACCCAGCGTCGTCGGATCCGCCACCCATGAACTCGTCGACATCCTCGGAGTCGCTGAACGTGACGTCGCCGTCGAAGGCGGCTTCCGCCTCGCTCCACCACTGACCTTGTTCAGGGCGGGAACTGTTGGCCTGCGCCGCCGCCGCTGACTCGAACCGGGCGAAGCACACCGCGCTGCCGTCGTCGGCGACGCCAGCGGTACTCCCCAGGAACCCAGCCGCACCCGGACGCAACTCCGCCTGCCACCGATCCATCTGCCGGTGCAGCGCCTCCCGGTCGGCGACCCTGCCCTCGATCACCTGCACGAACATGCTCACCCCCTGCTCGCTCGCGGATCTTTCGTGGGCACTCTGCCAGAAAATGCCTCGAACAAGTGTTGTCTTTGATGAGGTACATATGTACGATACAGACATGACCGTGAGCGTCGCGGCTGAGTCTTCGATCGAGGAGCGCTTGCGCAAGGTGTGCGGTCACCTCAACGTGCTGCATGCCGAACTGGTCGATCTGGCCGCTGAGGCGTTGGAGTCGGGGTCGTGGCAGGGCCGCGGTGTGCGGTCGCTGGCCCATTGGTTGACGTGGCAAGCAGGAATCACGCCGGCGCATGCCGTCGAGGTCGTCCGTCTCGCCGAGGCTCGCCAGTCGCACCCGCACGTGATGGCTCGGTTCGCCGAGGGTGAGTTGTCGATGGATCAGGCCGCGGTGGCAACGAAGTCGCCGGCCTATCTGGATGGTCACTTCGCGCAGGTGGCGACGGCAGCGACGATTCCGCAGCTGCGGCTGATGGTGCGCGCGGCTCGGCCGATCTCCCTCACCGCAGTGCACACGCAGCCGACCGCGGAGCCGTCGATCGCGACGGTGCCGAGAGAGTGGCTGAGGTGCGAGTTCGATGACGATGGCCGATACCACGTGCGTGGCGAGTTCGATCCCGACCATGGTCGCGTCATCGACGCCGCCTTGAGCGAATGTCGGGACGCCTTGTTCCACGCCGGGCAACGCGACGTCTCGTGGAGCGACGCGCTCGTTGAGTTGGCCGAGCGCTCGATCGATCACCAGACGGCGCCGAGGCGTGACAAGTTCCGGGTCAACTGGTTCGTCGATCCGACCGATCCGGTGCCGGCCCGCTGGACCGATGGGATCGCCATTCCGAACTGGCTGCGGGAGCACCTGCTGTGTGATGGCACGGTCTCCCCGACGTTCACGGCATCGGGTCGCCCGGTGTCGGTGGGTCGAAGTGTGCGGGACCTGCCGGACCGCACGAGGCGGCTGGTGTTGCGTCGCGACGGCAAGTGCCGAGTTCCGAGCTGTACGCAGACCCGGTGGTTGCAGGTCCACCACGTTGTCCACCAGGCCGCAGGCGGCGGCCACGACACCGCCAACCTGGTCGCGCTCTGTCCTCACGATCACCGCCTCCATCACCGCGGGCAACTCGGGATCATTGGCAACGCCGATGACCCGGACGGGCTCGTCTTCACGGACGCCGACGGTCGGGTGATCGATCCCGCGGCACACCCGACGAAACCAACCGGGCCGCCACCGTCGCCGGCCCATCCGTATCAACATCCACTCGGCGAACGCCTTCAGCACTGGGCACTGCTGTATCCGGATCCACCCAGGCCAGCGGCATGACGCTCGAAATCGACCATGCGCCAGCTGAGGAAACCGTGTAATCCCATCGCCGGCGACGGAGAGGAGCACGGCAGGTCATGTCCGACAGCAGCGTCATCACGTACACGTGGCGCGGGGAGTTCTCGAACGTCGAGATCCACGCGGTGCACGCTGAGGCGTTCGGGACTCGGCTGTACGACGAGTCGGAGTGGAACTGGATCGAGCAATGCGAGCGCTACAGCCTCGGGTGGGTCGTCGCCCGCGACGGGTCGCGCTTCGTCGGCTTCGTGAACGTCCTCTGGGACGGCCTCGTGCACGCCTATCTCGAAGACGTCATGGTCTCCGCCGAGGCTCGCCACCGGGGTGTCGGCGTCGGTCTCGTCCACGCCGCTCGCGACGGCGCCAGAGCTGCGGGGTGCGAGTTCCTCCACGTGAACTTCGACGAGGACCTGCGCGCCTTCTACATCGATGCCTGCGGGTTCGCACCCACGTTGGGCGGCCTCATGGAGCTCAGCGCATAGCGAAGCGCAGCCCGACGAAGCTCATCAACGCGCCGGTGGCGGCGGTCCGGCGAGCCCCGTCGACGACGAGTTGGCCGAGCGGGAACGCGACGTACCCGAGCTGGATCGCTCGCTCGATCGAATGTGTCGCGGCGTAGGTCGCGGCGCCGGCGCCCAGCGCGATGCCGAGCGATCGTGGCGAGACGACCGCCGCCACGCCGCCCAACGTGGCCACGGCCCGCCCACCGTGGAAGCGGGCGAAGACCGGCCAGGCGTGTCCGACCATCGCCGCGCCGCCTGAGACGTACGGCATCCACCACTGACCCTCCCGGGCGCCGGCCCGCCCGACGGCGGCGGCCAGGCAACCCTTGGCGATGTCGCCGACCAGCACCGGTAGCGCGTTCCTCCGCCCGAGTGCCTCACGGGCGTTCCACCAGCCCGGGTTCCGATCGCCGACGGTCCGCAGATCGACGTCTTGCGCACGGCTGACGAGATCGGCCGTCGGGAACGACCCGAGCAGGTATCCGACCGCGGCCGCGCCGGCCACACGCGAGATCACGGGCTGCCAGCATGTCGAACGATGACCGGCATCGCGTCGTTCCACCTCGTGCGGGAGCAGCGCGGCCTTCGAGCGCTCGCCCGGCTCGCCACGGACCGCCGACCGCTGCGACACGTTCCCGGTCTGGCCTTCTGGCGCCTACTGGGTACGGGTCGTGGGTCGAACACGGCGACGTCGATCGACTTCCGGCGCACCGCGCTGTTCGCCGTCTGGGAGCGTGAGCACGACCTCGACGTGTTCCTTCGATCGTCGGCGATCGCCGATCGATGGACGCGGGCGGAGGAGGCGTGGCACGTTCGGCTGCGGGCGGTGAGCGGACATGGATCGTGGCGCGGCTTCGAAGTGCTCCCCGCGTTGCAGGCAGGAAGCGCCGGCGGACCGATCGCCGTCATCACCCGGGCCAGCGTGCGCTGGCGGGCGTGGCGTGCGTTCACCCGTGACAGCTCGACGGTGAGCGCCGACCTCCAGCGCGCCGAAGGCTTGCTCGGGGCGCTCGGCATGGGCGAGGCGCCCGTCGGCCGGCTCGGCACGTTCAGCCTGTGGCGCGGCGCCGACGACGTCGCCGCGTTCGCCCGGTCGTTGCGCCATGCCGACGTCATGCGCCGCAGCCGTGCGGAACGCTGGTACCGCGAGGAGCTGTTCGCCCGGTTCGAGCCGTACGGGAGCACCGGCACGTGGGACGGCGTCGATCCGCTGCGGACGTAGCGGGCGCGAGACTGCGCCATGACCGGATTCGCACCGGAGATCCTCCGCCAGCGGTTGGTCGTCGAGGGGTACTACACGCGCGAAGACGTCGACGAGGTCGCCGTCGAGGAGTTCCTGCACGGCGTCGCCGCCCACCTCGATCTCCGCTCGTACGGAAGACCCCGCGATCTTCGCTCCGTCAGGACTCGGGCGGGAAGAGAACCAGGGCTTCGACGCGTTCCTGCCGCTGATCGACTCGGGCATCAGCGTGTACGTGTGGACCGGACCACGCTTCGTCTCCGCGGTGTTGTTCACCTGCAAGGTGTTCGACGACGACCGCGCCGTGGCCTACGTGAAGGACTTCTTCGGCCTCACGGACTTCGACCACCACGCGTTCTAGACGGAGCGGCGCCCTGGCCGCTCACCTCAGTCGGAGAACGGCTTCTGGTCGGCGGCGCAGACCGTCCCCGCCGGCGGGGCCTCGAGCTCGACGAGGTACTTGACCCGCCACTCCTCGATGCACGTGCTGTGGTCTTTGCTGCTGACGTGGCCGTAGCCGTCGTGGGTCAGCAGCACGGCGTTGCCGAACCTCTCGGTGACCCGCTCGGCGTTCTGGTAGCCGGTGTTCGGGTCGTGGAGGGTGCCGATCACCAGGATCGGTGTCTCGGTCGTGGCGTCCCACGGGCCGGCATAGCGGTCATCGCTGTGGCCCGGCCAGTTCGACGCGCACGGCGCCCAGAGCCACCAGCCTTGGATTGCCCCCTCCCACCTGCTGACCTGGTCGAGCTCGGGGATCACCGTGGGCCAGTCGGTGGAAGAGACCTCGGCTGGACCGTCGAGGCACGAGATGGCCGACGACTTCGTCGACTCGGCCCAGCTCTTCGGTGCCTGCCACAGCTGGGCTGCCGTCTTCAGTTCCGAGGCGTCACCATCGGCGGCGGCATTCAGCTGCTCGGCCCAGGCCGGCCACAGGTTCGGGTTGCGCAGGTTCGAGAACGAGCTCAGCTGCAGATCGCTGTAGACGAGCTCGCCCGGCGGATTGGCGTTGGGTGCGGGGATCGTTCCCGTGCGCAGCGTCTCGAACAGCTGGTCCACGCGCTGTGCGGCGGTCTGACCGGGATGGCCGGCGAGGGCGCAGCGGCTCGGGCCGGCTTCGTCGCAGAGCTCGGCGAACGCGTCGAAGACGTCATCGGTGGACGACGCGTTGTTCGCCGCCCGAGCCTCGGCGCTCGCCGTGTACTCGACTGCGTCGACGATGCCGTCGAGCATCATCGCCCGCACTCGCTCCGGGAACATGTTGGCGTAGGTCTGGCCGAGCATGCTGCCGTACGAGAAGCCGACGTACGTGAGCTGGTCCTCACCCGAGAGCTCCCGCAGGTGGTCGAGGTCGCGGGCGGTGTCGGCGGTCGAGATGTGCGACAGCAGCTCGCCCATCTCCTCGCCGCAGCGCTGCGCCAAGTCCTCCATCTTCAGCTGGAAGGCGGCCGACTGGTCGTCGGTGTATGGGACGACCACGTCCCTCCAGAACGCCGCCTCCTCCGCGTCATCGTCGAAGCAGTGCATTGGGGAGCTGCCGTGCGTGCCACGCGGATCCCACGAGACGATGTCGAACCGTCCATCGCCCGACTCCGACAGTTCCGAACTGCTATCGAGGACGCTACCGACCCCGGTGTCACCAGGACCGCCGGGATTGACGAACATCGACCCGATGCGCTCGTCGGGCTTGGTGGCCGGATAACGGATGACGGCCAGCTCGATCTGCTCGCCGGTCGGGTCGCTCCAGTCGAGCGGGACGGGGACCTTGGCGCACTCGAACCCGGGCTCGCAGGGCTCCCAGTCGATGCCAGTCCCGGTCCCGGGGCCGGTGGTCGACGGTGACGCAGTCGACGGTAACGCAGTCGACGGTGGCGCGGTCGACGGTGACGCAGTCGTCGCGGGCGCGCCGCTGGACGGCACAGCCGTGGTCGCCGCCGATGGCCCATCGGTCGGATCGTCGCCGCACGCCGCCCCGACCAGGGCCAGGGATAGGACGGTCATGGCCGCCCGCTTCGTCGTTGTGCGGCCGCGCATTCCCTCTCGCATGAAGGCAACGGTGTGCTGATGCGCTGAAGCCGCGCTGAAACCAGGTCAGCCGCGACCCGCAGAGGAAGGCGACGGCCTCGTCGTCGTTCAGCGCGGCGCCGCCGGCGACCAGTTGCTCGAAGGTGGCCTCGCCGAGCTCGGCACGGGCCCTCGCGACACCGTCCAACCATTGGCGGCGGTTGTTCTCGACGCCGCGCGCCTCGAAGATGCCGGCCACGGTGGCGACGTCGGCGGCCGGCCCGTGGACGAGCAAGTAGGCGGCCATGGCGAAGATCTGCCAGCGACTGGCCAGCTCGCTGGTACGGGCGAGCTCGTCGAACACTTGGCTGACCGCCGACGCGGCGATCGGGCCGGCCAACGAGCCGGCCAGCTCGATCTCGACCCTCGCTCTGGCCAGCTGGATGCGCAGCCACGTGAACCGATCGCGCACCGGTGCGCCGATCTCGGCAGCCTCGTCGAGCAGCTGCCGCGCCTGGTTCGGGTCGCGCTCGACGAGCACCAGGGCGAGCACGCACAAGGAGGACGCGAACTCGCTGGGCTGACCATGAGCCCGGCACAGCTCGACGGCGGCGCGGGCCCGCTCCTCCAGATCCTCGGACGTGCTGTAGTGCCTCGTCAACACCCCCGCCCAGGTAGCGAACGCGACGACGTCGGCTGCCCCCTGCGACTTCGCGTCAGCGGCCAACTCGTCGTATGCGACGGCAGCAGCCGCCGGATCGCGCATGGTCAGTAGGTCGGCTTTGATCGCTTGCGCGGCGAGCGGGACAGGCAGCGCCCACTCGACGGCAAGCTGTTCCGCTTCTGCGATCTGGGCCAGTCCACTGCTCAGGTCACCGCGGAGGTGTGATTCGAACGCGACCATCGCGATCAGCGTGATGGCGACCGGTAGCCGGCGCTCCTTGGCTGGTTCGCACACCGCCTTGGCCCACGCCACCGCCTCGTAGTCGAGCCAGTAGTACCCGAACTGCAAGGCGACGACCGAGATCCGGCCGGCGAGCTCGATGTCGTCGGCGGCGAGGCTGCGCTCGAACGCGGCCCGCACGTTGGCGACTTCCAGCTCGTATTGCTCCAATGCGATGTCCTGCTCGGGACCAGCGGCGAGCGCGGCAAGGGCCTCCGCCAGCTCGGCGTAGTGCTCGGCGTGAGCGTGCCGAGCGGCATCGCCCCCGTGCTTGTTCAGGAGCTCGGACCCGAAGTGGCGCAACGTCTCGAGCAGCCGATAGCGGCGGGCGTGTCCGATGGTCACGGGTTCGACCATTGACCGATCGACGAGCTCCACCATCAGGTCGCCCACCTCGTCGCGATCGAAGCCTTCGACCAGCAGCACCGTGTCGGCGGCTCGCAAGTCGAATCCGCCTGGAAACACCGACAGCAGGGCGAACCCGAGGCGCTGGCGGGGACTCAGTCGCTCCAGCGACCACTCGACGGCGGCGCGCATCGTTTGGTGCCGACGGGTGCCGCGTCCTGCCCGGCGCAGCCCGTCGAGGCGTTCCGTCAGGGACGCCAACAAGCCCTCGGCGCCCAATGCCCGCACGCGTGCCGCGGCGAGCTCGACGGCCAACGGCAGCCCATCGAGACGCTGGCAGATCACGCCCACCACCGCGTACGTCTCAGGGCCGATCTGCTCCCCGGCATCGGCGGCGCGGCGCAGGAACAGGTCCACGGCGCCGCCGGAACCCGCGACGCCGATGGGCAAGGGCTGGACGGGCCACACCTGTTCTCCGTCGACGTCGAGTGGCTGTCGGCTGGTCGCCAGCACCACCACCGAGGACGGGCGGCGCAGAACCGTGGCCACCATGTCTGCTGCCGCGTCGAGGACGTGTTCGCAGTTGTCCACCACGATCAAGCCCCGCAGCCCTCCATCGACGGCCCGCGCCAATTCCTCCGTCGCGGTACCGCGCCGAGTCGGGAGACCCAGCGCCTGGCACACCGCAGTCGCCACCCCCGACGGTCGAATCACCGGCGCGAGGTCGACGAACCACACCTCGTCGGAGCGGTTCGCGGCGACGGTCTGGGCGACTTCGAGCGCCACTCTCGTCTTGCCCACCCCGCCCGGCCCGACCAACGTGATCAGTCCAGGTGCGGCGACCGCTTCACCCAGCCGTCGTAGCTCGTCCGCGCGCCCCACCATCGTCGACGCCGGCCGCGGCAGGCGATCAGGCGCGCGGCCAGCGGCTGGCATCGCGCGAGCAGCCTCGACGCCGGAGATGATCGCCGCATCGAGGGTGAACAGCTCGACGCTCGGCTCGAGACCGATCTCCTCGCCGAGCCACGTGCGATAGCGGCGGAACGTGCGTCCCGCCTCGGCAGCCCGCCCGCTCCGCGCCGAGACCGAGCATCAGGGACCGCCACAACTCCTCGCGCAGCGGATGCTCGGTGACGGCCAGCTCACCGGCGATCACCACCTCGTCGTACCGTCCCATCGCCAACAGCGCCTGGAGCAACAGCGCGTGGGCTCGCCCGTGCAGCTCTGTCAGCCGGGCGATCTCGGCCTGCCCCCACGAATGATCGACCACATCGATCAGCACGGGTCCTCTCCACCGGGCCAGCGCCGAACGGACGAGCCCGACCGCCTCGCCCGGACGCGGCTTGTCGAGGGCGACCTGGGCGGCTGCCACGTCCCGCTCGAACTCCACCGCGTCGACCGTCACGCCGCCCATGTCGAGGCGATACGCCCGCCCTTCGGTCAGGAGCCGGTCCCCACCGAGCTGCCGGCGCAGATAGCCGACGTGCGCCTGCAAGCTGTTCGCCGCGCCCGCCGGCGCATCGCGCTCCCAGACGGAGTCCAACAACTGGCCCGATTCCAACGGATGACCGGCGTTCAACGCCAGGCGGATCAACACGTCGCGACGGCGCGCACCGCTGATCACCACCTCGCGGTCCCCGACCGTCACCGACAACGGCCCCAACACTTCGATCGAAAGCCGCTCAGCCACGGAGGGTGACCGCCCCGCCGGGACGAACCTCCACGTCCAGAACCCTACGATGTGGGCCGGCTGGGTGAAGGCTACGGTAAAACAGTAGTAAAAGGGTACTGTCAAGCAGTACCATCAGAACCGTGGACGTTTCGCCGTTCCCGTATCAGGGCCCCCTCGATCCGATCCTCGTGCGCGGCCGCGATGAGCTCATCGCCGACCTCGTCGAACGAGTGAGCGAGCACCGCCTCACCGCGCTGCTCGGACCGCGCCGGTTCGGCAAGACCAGCGTCCTGCGCCGGGTGGCCGCCGACGTCGCCGCGGCCGGCACGGTCGTCGTGTGGGTCGATCTCTATGAGGTCTCGTCGATGGCCGATCTCGCCGCCCGCTTCGACATGGCCCTCGATCCGCTCGGCAAGGTCGACGAGCGGATCGGGCGTCTCGCCGCCGGCGTCGAGCTCAACCTCGGGCTCGTCCGCGTGGAGCTGCGCAAGCCCGCCAGCTCGCGCCCGGACCCCCTCCTCACGGTGCACGCCCAGCTCGACGTCATCACCAAGCTCGCCGCGCAAGCGCCCGTGCTGCTCGTGTTCGACGAGTTCGCGGGCATCGATCGGGTCCATGGCGCAGCCGGACTGCTCCGCACGCACCTGCAGCCGCACTACAACCGGCTCGGCATCGTGTTTGCTGGGTCGGAGCCATCGATGATGCGCACGCTGTTCTCGGACCAGCAGCAGCCGTTCTACGCGCAGGCCGACCTCATCGGCATCTTCCCGCTCGACCGCGCCGATGTCGTGGCGATCGTCATGGACGGGTTCGAACAGACCGGTCGGCGGGCCGGCAACCTCGGCTTCCGCATCGCCGAGCTCACCGGCGGCCACCCTCAACGCTCGATGCAACTGGCCGACGCGGCGTGGCGGCTCGTTGCGCCGGGCGCGGCCGCCGATGACGACACGTGGGCTGCCGCGCTCGCCGAGGTGCGCGGCGCGTCGGCGTCCGGGCTGGAACGGCTCTACTCGTCACTGCCGGCGCGCGAGCGCGACGTCCTGCGGATCATCGCCTGGGGCGGGAGCCCGTTCGGTGCAGCCGCCGAGCTGTTCGAACTGAAGAACGGTGCCGCCCAGCACGCCCGCCAATCGCTGCTCGACTCGGGTCATCTGCACGCCGACAACGGCCGGGCCGAGCTCGTCGATCCGATCTTCGCTGACTGGATCAGGCAGCGCTTCCCGATCTGAGAACTCGGGCGGAAAGGCAGAGCCTTTCCGCGGTCAGGGGGCTCCGGCAGGAGCCTCCGCCCCCCGAACCCCCCGCCCAAGCGCGGCGCGTCGGCGAACGCGATGCGGCACGATCGGGACGAGCATCCCGAACGGCGCACCACCGAATCGGTGGTGCAGGGCGTGCGCCTCCGCCAGGTGATCGAGCGCGGCGATCCGGCGACCACCGAATGCCCGCAGCCGGCCGTGGATGTACACGTCGTGGACCAGCGCGTACGCAACGCCGTACGCGGTGATGCCCAAGCCGACGGGCACGAGCTCGGACCAAGTCGGCGCGTTGAAGCCGATCCACAGTCCGAGGCAAACGACGGCGCCGAACATCACCGGGAACGCATCGTTGGCCTCGAGCCGCCCGGACGTGTGGCGATGGTGGCTGCGATGGAGTCGCATGCCGATGCCGTGCATGACGAACCGGTGCGTGGCAGCCGTGAGCGGCTCCATCGCGGCGAACGCCGCGGCGGCGAGGAGCCACGCGGTCACGACGTGACTGTAGGCGCGTCAGGCTGCGCCGTACCGGGCCAGGGCCTCGCCGATCGAGGACTGGGCGACGCCCGGTTCAGCGGCGACGGCCTCCAACCACGGGGGCCGGAACACGGCGGCCACCGTGATCGGCTCATCGAGGCGCGAGCTGGCGAGTGCGAGGCGGACGAACGCGGCGGCGTAGTCGGGCGGCCGCAGATCGCGGCTCAGTTCGGCGAGGGCGTACGGATCAGGCGGGCCGCCGCCCTGCGGCAGCATGAAGAAGCTCTGCGAGGTCGGGAACGTCGCCCCACCGGCGAGGCCTGGACCGTCCGTCAGCACGGCGCCGACGACGTCGGTCGGGCGCGCGCCCGCCAGTTGAAGCGCGATGTAGGCGCCGAGACCGCGGCCGAAGACGGTGGCCTGCCCGAGCGCGGCAAGGGCGGCGTCGGCGTCAGCCAGCAAGAGTTCCGCCGTGTAGCCGCCGCCGGACGGGATCGTCGACTCGCCGTGACCGGTGAAGTCGAGCGCGGCGACCGGTCCGGCCCACCCATCCAACCACGACGGCACGGCGGCCGGCGAGCGTTCGCCGAGCCCGTGCAACAGCAGGAGCGGACGCCCGTCGCCGGGTCGCAGCTCGTGCAGCACCAAGTCGACGCGGTTGTGACGCAGCATCCTGAGGGCCGCACTCATGGCGGAGTACCCAGGTGCTCGAGCACCATGCCGGCGACGAGATCCGGCTGCTCGATGTGCACGAAGTGGCCCACGTCGTCGAGGATCTCGCAGCGCCCACCTGGCGGCAGGAACGTGAGGACGCGCTCGGGTTCGGTGCCCCAGCCCATCATCTCCGGTGCCCGCCCGAGGATGGCGAGGAACGGCGCGGCGAGTCCGGGCAGGCGCAGCACCGCCCACTCCGGTCGCCAGGGCCCGAAGCCGCCGAAGCGCATCGTCGGATCGATCTTCCACCGCCAGCCGTCGGCGTCCTTGCGCCCGCCGACTGTGACGAGGTATTGCAACCAGGCGGGAGACAGGCGCGGGTTCCACTTGCCGCGTCGCGCGGCGAGCTCCTCGAGGGTCCCGGGCCGGCGCTCGGCGTTCGCCGTTCCGCGGCGGTGCTCCAACCAGTCCGCGATCTCGCTGGCGATCATCTTCGTGCGCGTGTGCTCGGCGACATCCGGAATGCGGCTCTGGTACGGGATGCCGTCGAGGTTGACGATGTGCGAGAACCTGTACGGCTGGGCGTCGGCCAGCTGGATCATCATCCCGCCGCCCTTCGAGTGCCCGATCACGGGGACCGGACGGCCGGGGCTGATCTCGTCGAACACGGCGAGCGAGTCGCGCAGGTCGGCGTCCCACGAGTACAGCGCGGCCCGATCGCTGTCGCCGTGTCCGCGCTGGTCCCAGCTGACCACCCGCCACCCGGCGTCGGCCAGCTTCGGGGCGAACACGTCGAACGTGCGGGCGAAGTCGAACCCGCCGTGCACACAGAGCACCGGCGGCGCGCCCGGGTCGCCCCACTCGTAGGCCGTCAGCCCGAGACCGTCGGCGTCGATGCGCCACGTCCTGTCCGGCGCCCGGGCGCCCGGAAAGGCGATGACGCGATCTGTGCCCGATGCGGCCGGCGAAGGCGCTGGAGCGCCCGCCGTGCCGAACCGGGGCTTCACCTCTGAACGACGCGATCTACGACCACCGGCCGGACAGTACGATGCGGCGGTGCGATCGCGGGTGTTGGGCGCGACCGTCGCTGTGGCGGTGCTGCTGGTCGTCATCGCGGCTTGCCAGAACGAGGACCCGGACGTCGCCGCCGACCAGACCCTCCCGGCGATCCAGACGACGAGCACTGTCCCGACGACGCTGCTGACGACGACCACCCAGCCCAGGTTCTACGAGGTCCAGCCCGGCGACACCCTCTTCGACATCGCCAAGGCTCACGGGCTCCCGGTCGAGGCGATCATGCAGGCCAACGGCATGACGGACGCCAACGTGCTGCTCGCTGGCCAGGTCATCCAGCTCCCGTTGGCGACGGAGTACACGACGACCACGCTGCCGCGACCGACCACGATCCCACCGGCCACGGCCCTCCCCCTGGTCCCGACGCTCGCTCCCTAGACTTGCCGCACGTGACGTCGTTCTGGCCGCGCTCCGACCACTGGAGCGTCAAGATCCCCCTCGACACGCCCCACCGCCGCCTCCCCCAGTTGGCAGAGCGCGGCTTCGTCGTGCTCGGCGACGCCGACTTCACGGTGCCTGAGTCCGAGTACCTGGCGCTCGAGTACATGGACTGGAAGAGCGGTGGCGACACCAACTTCGCACCGATCGCGTCAGCAGACGGCGAGCTCGACTGCCGCGGCTTCTGGGACAAGGGCAAGACCGACAAGGACGCCCTGTGGACGTCGAACGCCGCGCTCGTGCCGTCGATCCAGCGTTACGTCGACAGCGTCGGCGCCAACTTCGGTCGCGTCCGGGTCATCAAGCTCGAGCCTCAACAGCGTGACGAAGCAATCCGCTCGGTCCACCGCGACGACAACAACCGCTTCAACCCCGACGACGAGGGTTGGGTCGTGCGCTCATGGCTCGAGCTGACCGACTACCCCGACAGCTACATGCTGCTCATGGACAGCGATCCCGAGGGGCTGCCGGATCCTGCGACCGAGGTCCGCTTGCCGCTGCATCGCGGCGCCCGATTCGTCGTCGACACGCAGCGGCTGTGGCACGTCGTGGTCCACCCGGGTGACGCTCCCCGATACGCGCTCATCACCAGCTTCGAGTCCAGCGACGCACTCGAGGCCTGGATTGAACACGAGCGACCACGGGTTACAGTCTGAGCCTTCGCGTGGCCCCGTGGGGACGCCAGAGCCCATGACTCCGCCCATCCCCGGTACCTTCGATCCGACCACCGTTCCACCACGGCGGCTGTGGATCAACCGGGGCCCGCACCTCAGTCCCGAGGGCTACCGCCCGGTGGCCGTGTTCGATCCCGGCCTCCCGCCCGGCGTCGCCTTCATCCGCTCACTCGGGCGAGCCGGCGTCCCCGTCATCGCGTTCAGTGATCGCCGCAGGGACGGTGGGCGATTCTCGTTCCACGCCACCGGCGTGCGCAGTTGCCCGTCGCCGGTTCGTTCCGATGAGTTCACCGGGTGGCTGACCGACGAGTTCCAGCGGGGCTCCATCGATCTCGTCGCACCGACCTCGGACAACGTCAGCTTCGCCGTCGGTGAAGCGCTCGCCCGCCTGGGTCGCAAGAGTGCTGACGCCGGCCATGCGCCATTCGAGGCGGTGCGAGCATCGCTGTTCAAAGGGCGCTTCGGTCAGTCGATGGAGGAGGTCGGGTTCCCAACCCCGCCCTCGGCGATGCCGGTGAGCCTGGCGGAGGCGCGGGCCGCCGCCGCGGAGCTCGGTTACCCGTTGATGCTCAAGCCCCGGTCGCACGTCGGCATCGGCACGATGCGCGGGGCCGTCGTGCGATCTGACGACGAGCTGGCACGCGGGTTCGTGCCGTACTCCATCGTTGCCGGGAACTCATTCGCCCTGCAGCACATCCCGGAGCTGGGCTGGCCCATCCTCCAGCGGTACTTCACGCCAGGCTCGGTCGACGTCATCAGCCTGTGCGGCTGCCTCGACGAGGACGGGAAGCTCGTCGCCCTGGCATGCGCGCGGAAGGTCAGCCAGGCGCCTCGCCGCTTCGGCGTCGGCACGATGTTCGAACCCGTCGACGACCCGGCTTTCGCGCCGGCGGCGGTCGACGCCGTGCGGGCAGTACTTGGGTCGGGGCTGTTCGAGCTCGAGGTCCTCGTCGACCGGATCTCCGGCGAGTACTGGGCGATCGACCTCAACCCACGGGGCTTCGGGCAGATGTCGCTCGACATCGCACTCGGCAACGACCTCCCACGAATCTGGTATCACACCGTCACCGGCACCCGCCTCCCCGTCGCCGCACCGAGGGTGCACCCGCCGGAGTTCTGGCACGACGCCGTCGCCTCGTACGTCGGCTTCATCGTGCGCTTCGTGCGCGGACCGGAGCGGAGCCACATCGTCGGGCACGCGTTCGGTCGGGCCGGGGCCCACAAGGTGGGAGCTGCGTTCGATTGGCGGGATCCCGTGCCCGGAATCCTCTTCGGACTCGCCCACCTGCGGCACCCCCGAGCGTTGATCCGACCGTTCGTGCGCGACGTGGAGCTCGGCCCAGAGGCCTTCGCCAGCGCCATCGTCCATCCCACGGACGCGGAGGACCTGATCTGGTGACGACTTGAGAGGAGCGCTCTCCCGGCTGCTCAAAGAGCACGTCGGGCCGTTCATCCTCCGCCGCCAGCCGCGACGCACCGATCTTCCGCCCGGCACGTGGGGCCTGTCGGTCGGCGCCAACGGAACGTTGTGGGCCGGCGCCGCTGACCTCCTCGCCGTGGCAGATGCCCATGGCACGCCGGTACACGTCGTTCGAGCCGCGCTGCTCGACGAAGCAGCGACAACCGCACTTGCGCCGCACCGCGTGGGTGCGGGGGCGGACATCTTCTACTCGTACAAGACCAATCCAGTACCAGCGGTGCTGCGCCGCCTGCACGAGGGCGGCATCGGCGCAGAGGTCATCTCACCGTTCGAGCTGTGGCTGGCGATCGAGCTCGGGCTGCCGGGCGACCGGATCATCTACAACGGGCCGGCGAAGTCGGCCGACTCGATCCGCCAGGCGATCGATCACGACGTCTTCCTCGTGAATGCCAACTCCGCCTCGGAGGCCGCCCTCATCGCACGGCTGGCCGCCGAGCGGAGTCGAGTCGTGAACCTCGGGATCCGCGTCGCATTGCCCGGCATGTGGGGTGGGCAGTTCGGCATCGCCGCTGAGTCGCCGCGCGTCGATGCCACCGTGCGCGACGCCGTCGAGCACTCGTTCGTGGCGTTGCGCGGGCTCCACTTCCATCGTGGGTTGACCATCCGCAACGAGGCGACGATGCAGTCGTTCGTCGCCGACGTGCTCGCGTTCTGCGATGGCTTGCGAGCTCGGACCGGGTGGCACCCCGCCGTGCTCGACCTCGGCGGCAGCCTGGCCTGCCCGACGGTGGCGCCGATCCCGACGCGGCAGTTCCGGCTCAACCGCGCGCTGGGTGCCGATGTGCTGGCTCCCGATCCTGCGGCGACGATGACGATCGCCGAGGCGTCGGGGCTCAGTACTCGTGCCGTCGCCGAGCACTTCACCGCGCTCGGGCTCGGCGTGCCGAGCGTGGTGCTCGAGCCGGGACGTGCGCTCACGTCGAGCACGCAGCTGTTGCTGGCCCGCGTCGTGGACGTCAAGGATGACGGCCCGCTCGTCCATGCCGTGCTGGACGCCGGCATCAACGTCGCCGAGCCAGTGCGCGGTGAGTTCCATCAGCTGCTCAGCGTCAGCGCGCCGGCTGCACGGGCGACGACGCCCTATCGCCTCGTCGGTCCGATCTGCACGCCGGCCGACGTGCTCTACAACAACTGGCGGCTGCCGGAGCTGACGCCTGGCCACGTGCTCGCGGTGATGGACACGGGGGCCTACTTCGTGCCCTTCTCGACGACGTTCTCGTTCCCCAAGCCGGCGATCGTCATCGAGGAGCAGGGGGAGGTCGCCCTGTGTCGCCGCGCTGGAGACGTTCGCCGACGTAGTGGCGCTCGACGCTCCGTTCAGTGAGCGCGGTACCGCGCCGCCAGATCCACGATCTCGCTCATGATCTTCGCCACGTCGTAGTCCTTGGGCGTGTAGACCGCCGCGACGCCGGCGGCAGCGAGCTGCGCGCGGTCTTCGTCGGGCACGATGCCGCCGAGTACCACGGGCGCGTCGACACCGAGCTCGCGCAGTTGCACGAGGAGCTCGGCGACGAGCTCGAGGTGCGAGCCGGACAGGATCGACAGGCCGATCACGTCGGGGTCCTCATCGCGCGCCGAGGCGGCGATCTGCTCCACCGTGAGGCGGATGCCCGAGTACACGACCTCCATCCCCGCATCGCGGCCGGCGACGGCGATCTGCTCCGCGCCGTTGGAGTGTCCGTCGAGGCCTGGCTTGGCGACGAGCAGCTTGGGTGGTCCGCCGGGCATCGCCTTCACCCGTTCGGCCACGGCGCGCAACCCGTCGGCGGCGACGACGGCTCCGGCGACGCCGGTCGGGCCGCGGTACTCGCCGAACACGCCGCGCATCACCGCGCCCCACTCGCCCGTCGTGCCGCCGACCTTCGCCAGGGCGATCGATGCCGGCACCACGTTGCGGCCGTCGACGGCAGCCCGTCGTAGCTCGTCGAGGGCGGTCTCGACGGCTGCGTCGTCGCGGGCCGCCCGCCAGCGCTCGACGTCGGCGACCGCCTCCGCCTCCACCGTGGAGTCGACGCGCAGGATCGCCCCCTGGCCGCCCAGAGGCGACGGCGCGGTCTCCGTGAAGCGGTTGACGCCGACCACGATCTGCTCACCCGAGCCGATGCGTCGCGTTCGTTGCGCCATCGATGCCACGAGCCGCGCCTTGAGCACGTCGACTGCGGCGAAGGCGCCGCCAATGCTGAGCACCTCGTCCAGCTCGGCTTGCGCGGCATCCCGCAACTCGGCGGTCTTCGCCTCCACGACGTTGGATCCGTCGAACAGGTCCTCGTACTCCAGGAGATCGCTCTCGTACGCCAACACCTGCTGCATCCGCAACGACCACTGCTGATCCCACGGTCGGGGCAGCCCGAGTGCCTCGTTCCACGCCGGCAGTTGGATGCTGCGCGCCCGCGCCCGCTTCGAGAGCGTCACCGCCAGCATCTCCAACACGATGCGCTGAACGTTGTTCTCCGGCTGCGCCTCGGTGAGGCCGAGGCTGTTGACCTGCACGCCGTAGCGGAAGCGGCGATCCTTGGGGTTCTCGACGCCGTAGCGCTGGCGCCCGATCCGGTCCCACAGCTCGGTGAACGCCCGGAGCTTGCACAGTTCCTCGACGAACCGGATGCCGGCGTTGACGAAGAACGACATGGAGGCGAACACGCGGCTGAAGCGATCCGGCTCGACCTGTCCCGAGTCGCGCACGGCGTCGAGCACGTCGATCGCCGTCGCCAACGTGTACGCCATCTCCTGCACCGGCGTCGCACCAGCCTCCTGCAGGTGGTACGAGCAGACGTTGATCGGGTTCCAGGCGGGAGCGTGCTCGGCGCACCAGGCGATCATGTCGACGATCAGGCGGCGCGACGGCTCGGGCGGGAAGATGTACGTCCCGCGGGAGAGGTACTCCTTGACGATGTCGTTCTGCGTCGTCCCGCGCAGCTCGGTCGGCGGTGTGCCCTGCTCTTCGGCGTTGGCGACGTACAACGCCAACAGCCAGGCGGCCGTGGCGTTGATCGTCATCGACGTGTTCATCTGCCCGGGCGGGATGCCGTCGAGCAGGGTGCGCATGTTGCCGAGATGAGCGATCGGCACGCCGACCTTGCCGACCTCGCCTCGTGCCATCGGGGCATCCGGGTCGTAGCCGGTCTGGGTGGGCAGGTCGAAGGCGATCGACAGGCCGGTCTGGCCCTTCGCCAGGTTCGTGCGGTACAGCTCGTTCGACGCGGCCGCGGTGGAATGGCCCGAGTAGGTGCGCATCAGCCACGGCTGGTCCGTCATGTTCATGGCTGCATGTTCATGGCTGCATGTTCATGGTTGTAGTGCCTCCGCGAGCTGGTCGAGGTACTCGTCGCGGGAGATCGCCACGGCGCCGAGGGAGGCGAGGTGCGACGTCATCCACTGCACGTCGAGCAATCGGCCGTCGGTCTGGTTGAGCCAGTCGACGAGGGCGACAAGGGCGACCTTCGACGCGTCGGTGGCGGTGTGGAACATCGACTCCCCGGCGAACAGGCCACCGATGCGCACTCCGTAGAGGCCACCGACCAGCTGGCCGTCGTCGTCGAGGCACTCGACGGAGTGGGCCCAGCCCAGACGGTGCAGGCGCTCGTA
This sequence comes from uncultured Acidimicrobiia bacterium, assembly GCA_963774125.1. Classification (GTDB taxonomy): domain Bacteria; phylum Actinomycetota; class Acidimicrobiia; order Acidimicrobiales; family Ilumatobacteraceae; genus JALZMG01. The sequence continues at coordinate 1,461,683 of CAVZDR010000002.1, read as the reverse complement.
CGCCTTGACGAAGCGCGGAGTGATCCACCCACCGGGCCGGCGGGGATCGCCGCAGTGCACCATTACTTCGGCGAAGCGCTCGTCCCGGCGCACCTCGAATCGGCGGAGGCTGCGGCGCAGCGAGCGGCTCACGTGGAGACCGTCGAGGGGGATGATGGCTCGCGGGTCGGGGGAGAACCAGGCGACGTGGCGGCGGCCATACGGCATGGGGAACAGGCCTCGACGGTAGGCCGCGAGGAGGGTGCCCGGTTCCAGGTCGCCGCCGATCGCAACGATGCCGTCGGAGTCGGCATCGTCAGGATGCGGCAGCATCCACCGACTGGCCGGCGGCTCCACCGGTCGTCGCTCCGTCATCCGCCCCATCCAACCCGCCTTTGGGCCTGATCGGTACTTGATCAGTACTGGTAGAAGCCTCTCCCAGTCTTCCGGCCGAGGTGCCCGGCGGCCACCATCCGGCGCAGCGTCGGAACGGCGGCGTAGTTGGGGTCGCGGAACTCCTCGTACAGGGCATCGAGGATAGAGAGCGACGTGTCGAGCCCGACGAGATCGATCAGGGCGAGCGGGCCCATCGGGAAGTTGCAGCCGCCACGCATGGCGGTGTCGATGTCGTCGCGGGACGCCGTCCCGTTCTCCAGCATCCGCACGGCGTTGTTGAGGTACGGGAACAGGAGGGCGTTGACGACGAACCCCGCTCGGTCGACGACCTCGATGGCGTCCTTGCCGCACACCGTGGCGAACGTGGTGGCGGACTTGATGGTGTCGTCGCTGGCCGTGATCGGACGCACGACCTCGACCAGCTTCATGAGCGGTGCCGGGTTGAAGAAGTGCAGGCCGCACACTCGGTCGGGCCGCTCCGTCGCCATGGCCAGCTCGACGACCGGCAGCGTCGACGTGTTCGTGGCGAGGATGCCCTCCGCCTTGACGATCTGTTCCAGCTCGGCGAACAGCTCGCGCTTGGTGGCCAGGTCCTCGACGACGCTCTCGATGACGAGATCGCAGTCGGAGAGGCGCCCGAGGTGATCGGTTGCTTGAAGGCGCGCCAACGTGGCGTCGCGATCGGCGGCCTCGAGCTTGCCCTTGGTGACGAGGCGTTCGAGACTCGCCGTGACGCCGCCGACGACGGCTGCCGCGCCGGCGCGGCTGCGCGATCTCACGATCACGTCGAAGCCGGCACGAGCCACGACTTCGGCCAGACCGGCCCCCATGATCCCGGAGCCAACGATGCCGACACGCTGGATGTCTCCCATGGGTTCACTGTAGTTACCCATCGGTAACCGGTCCAGCCGCTTCTGGCGCTGGGTTCCTTGGCGGAAAGGTCGGTCCGGTCGACGGCTGCGTACCATCGGCGGCCATGACCGGGACCATCGCACTCCAGGGCGGCGGCCCGTTCGTCGCCAACGACGAGCTCGACCGGCGCCTGCTCGCTTCGGTCGCCGCCGAGCGCGTGGTCGTCCTGCCCACTGCCGACGCGTTCGAGCAGCCTGCCGACCTCGTCGCACAGGCGATGACCTGGGGCGAGCGGCTCGGTGTGCAGGTCGAGGCGCTGATGGTCATGCAGCGTCACGACGCCGAGGACGCCGGTGCCGCGGACGTGGTGCGGAGCGCTCGCGCGGTGTACCTCGTCGGTGACTCGGCGCTCCATCTGCGCAGCACGCTGAAGGAGACCCCGGTGTTCGACGCGCTCGGTGCGCTGCTGGACGACGGAGGTCTGGTGACAGGCGTCGGCTCGAGCGCGACCGCGCTGTGTGATCCGATGCTCGACCAGCGGGGCGGCGCGTTCACCCTCGGCCTCGGTCTGCTTCGAGGGATCGCCGTGATCCCGATGGCCGAGACGCGAAGCGCCGACCGGAGGGCCCGCACGTTGTCGCTGGCGAACACGCCCGTCGTCGAGCTGCCAACGGGAGCTGCCCTCGTCAAGCGGCCGGACAGCTGGGAGCTCGTCGGTGAGGCGGAGGTCGTCCACGGCGACCTCCCGTGATCACGTCTCGGTGATCTCGACGGTTTCGAGGATGACATCCTCCGTCGGGGTTTGACCGTCGGCGCCACCGGCGAGGGCGAGGACCCCCTCCACCACGTCGAGACCTTCGGTGACCTCTCCGAACACCACGTAGGTGCCCTGGGCGTCGAGTGCTGCGGCGGCGTCGTTGACGACGAAGAACCACTGACCGCCCGCCGAGTTCGGTGCCGCCGTCCGGGCCATCGCCAGCTGACCGGTCTGGTACGTGAACCCGTTGGCCTCATCGGGGATCTCGTAACCGGGACTGTCCGTGTTCGTCTGGCCGCCGCCCTGCACGATCCCGATGCTCGGGTCGGCACGGAACAGCACCGTGTCGTCGTAGTACCCGTAGCGGGCGAGCGTCACGAAGTTGTTCACGGTGCCGGGCACCTCAGTGGTGTCGAGGTCGACGACGATGTCACCCCGGTCGGTCACGAAGCGGGCCGTGTACGTCGCGTCGGGATCGATGCACAGCTCGGGGGCGTCCTCGAAGCTGCGGACTGGCTCGGGGACCTCCGCGGGTGGACAGGCGCCGGTGCCGTACGCGAACTCGGGGAGTGCCGCCGTCGTGACGGGCGGCAGCGTCGTGGCGCTCGTGGCCTCGTCGTCATCACTGTCGCGATTGACGACCCACGCGATCAGCAGCACGAGACCGACACCGCCCAAGACGGCGACCGTCGCGATGACGACCCGTCGGATGACGCTGCGCCGGCGCACCTCGCGCACCTGCTGCTCGTACTTCAGCTGGCGGTTCGCCTTCTGGCGCTGGCGCTTCTCCGTAGCCACGAGCGCCGAAGGCTACTGGGGCCCGTACGCTCGCACCCGTGGCGATCGTCCGCCTGTTCGCATCGGCTCGTGAAGCTGCCGGCCGCGGACGCGACGACGTGCCCGGGGGGACGGTGGCCGAGGTCCTGGGCGCCGCCAGCGAACGGTACGGCGATCGCTTCGTCGAGGTCTTGTCGACGTGCCGCATCTGGGTCAACGGAGACGTCGCCGAGCCGTCGACATCGGTCGGGCCCGCGGACGAGGTCGCCGTGCTACCACCGGTCTCGGGCGGGGCAACGTGACCGACATCGATCAGCTGCGAGCCCGCCGCAAGGAGCTGCAGGAGCACGATGACGCCGTGTCCTACGTCCGCCGTGTGGCGCAGGGCAGGGCCGATCTCGCCCGCGCCGAACTCGCCCGCCGTGACTCGACGGCAGCCCCGGCCGGCCCGGCAGGCCAGGCCGAGCTGCGCGACATCCTGGCCGACCGCCTGCTCGGCGCGAATGGGCGACCTCCACGGCCCGCCGAGGACTTCAGCGGTCACCCCCTGGCGGCCGAGCTCGACACGCTGTGCGCCGAGCACGGGTTCGGTCGCATGGCCGAGCTCGACGAGATGGAGCTGACTGCACTGACGGAGGCGCTCGATGTGTTCGAGGCCGAGGTCTCGGCACAGCGACAGCAGGTCTTCGCCGAGCTCGATGCGCTCACCGACGAGCTCGTCGAGCACTATCGCGAGCAGCAGATCGAAGGATTGTGAGCACCCCGTCAGCAGAGGAGATCCGCCAGGAGTTCGAGCACCGTCTCGAAGAGCTGGGCGAGTTCATCCGGCACCAGCGCGAGATCGCCAGCATGTCCGTCCGCGGGCTGGCCGAGTTGGCCGGCGTCTCCAACCCGTACCTGTCGCAGATCGAGCGCGGACTGCGCCGACCGTCGGCGGAGATCCTCCAGCAACTCGCCAAGGCATTGAAGATCAGCGCCGAGACGCTGTACGTGCGGGCCGGGCTCCTCTCGGACGACGACGAGGCACGCCCGAGCGTGCGGGAGGCGATCACCGCCGACCCCCTGCTCACCGATGACCAGAAGCACGTGCTGCTCAACGTGTACGAGAGCTACGTCGGGCGCTGAGTCGTTTCACTCTCCGGTTCGGCTCGCAAGCAAGTTGCTCGCCTCACCTTTCGCGATCGTTCGCTCGTACTTCGTACTCGCTCACACAGCGAGCTCACCGCCTCCGTTGCACTTCGGCGTCTCTCCCACCTGCCTAAACCGGAGTGATTCAGTAGCGTTTCCGTTGCTGTGCAACGCCTCGCGATGATCTCGCTCCACACGTCGCCGCTGCTCCAGCCGGGAGCCGGCGACAGCGGCGGCATGAACGTGTACGTGCGCGAGGTCGCGTCTGCGCTCGCGCAGGCGGGGATCGACTGCACGACCTACACCCGCGCCGATCGTCCCGGCCTAGCCCCAGAGGTCGTGGTGGAGCCCGGCCACCGCGTCGTGCACGTCCCTGCCGGGCCCTTCGACCTGCCCAAGGAGGAGCTGGTCGAGGCGCTGGACGAGTTCACGGCCGGAGTGCGCGAGCACCTCGTCGATGGCCCCGGCGCCAACGTGATCCACGGCAACTACTGGCTGAGCGGCATGGTCGGCCATCGCCTCAAGCACGATCTCGACCTGCCGCTCGTGTCCACGTTCCACACGCTCGCCCGGGTCAAGGCCGAAGGCGGGGATCTCGAGCCCTCGTGGCGGGACCGGGCAGAGAGCGAGATCATCGGCTGCAGCGACGCCATCTGCGTCAGCTGCCCGGAGGAGGAACGGCAGTTCCGGCGGCTGTACGGGAACCCCGATGGCGTCGTCGAGATCGTGCCGCCGGCGGTCGAGCACGCGTTCTTCGCGCCGGGCGACCAGCACGGTGCGCGCCGCGCTGCTGCACTGCCCGCCGACCGTCCGGTCGTGCTCTTCGTCGGACGGATCCAACCGCTCAAGGCGCCGGACGTTGCCGTGCAGGCGCTCGCCCAGGTGCACCGCGACGACGCGTTGCTCGTCCTCGTCGGCGGCGCCAGCGGCATCGATGGCGAGGCCGAGGTCGAGCGCACGAAGCAGCTGGTGTTCGATCTCGGGTTGACCGATCGGGTGCGCTTCGTGCGACCGCAGCCGCATCACATCCTCTCCAGCTACTACCGCGCCGCTGACGTCGTGCTGGTGCCCAGCCGCAGCGAGAGCTTCGGTCTCGTCGCCCTCGAGGCGGCAGCCTGTGGCATCCCGGTCGTCGCCAGCGCTGTCGGCGGCTTGCTCAACATCGTCCACGACGGCGTCACGGGGTTGCTCGTCGAGGGACGGGACCCGGCCCGCTTCGCTCGGGCGATCGACCAGGTGCTCGCCGATCCGCAGGCCGCCGCGGCGATGGGCGCGGCCGCTGCCGTGCGCGCCCGACGGTTCACGTGGAGCTTCACGGCGGCCCGGCTCCGGCGGCTGTACACCGACCTTGCGGCGCTGCCGGTTCGCGCCCTGGTTGCGTGCTCGTGAAGGGCCGGCGGTCTTGACGGACATCTACGACGCGGCCGAGCTGGCCGAGTTGGAGGGCCGCATCGATGGTTGGCTGGCGTCGATCGCCGCCGGCGCGAGCGTTCCCGTCGAGTCGATCGAGCGGGCCGAAGGCGACGTGTGCCGCTGGTACGTGCGGTTGCGTGGCGATGACAAGGACTTCACCACGGTGTGGCTGACGCTCGGTCAGCGCACGTTGCGATACGAGACCTACGTGATGCCGGCACCGGAGGAGAACGCGGCCGACCTGTACGAGCACCTGCTCCGGCGCAACGAGCGCCTCGTGGGAGCCCACTTCTCGATCGGGATCGAGGACGCCGTGTTCCTGCGCGGCGAGCTACCGCTCGGGGCGTTGGACGAAGCCGAGCTCGATCGTGTGCTCGGAACGTTGTACGCCACGGTCGAGCAGGTCTTTCAGGGACTGCTGCGGATCGGCTTCGCGTCGCGCTTTCCGCCGTAGCTCACGCACGTCGGGCGGGGGGTTCGGGGGGCGGAGGCTCCGCCGACGTCTGGACGCGACGAGGGCCGGTGCCAACCCCCCGATGGCACCAGCCCCGTCGGCGCAGCCAGGAGAGCGTCCCGGCGCGTCTCAACGCCGACAGACTAGGACCTGGATGGACGTGAGAAAAGGGTCACGTCCGAAAAACAGTGTCGTAATTCACGCGCCGCTCATGCACCGAGCTCGATACTGCGGGCAGTAGCGGCCCGAATCGCATCCGCGAAGGCCGCCCGTAGCGCACGCGCCTCGAGGGCAGCAAGTCCGGCCGCGGTCGTCCCTCCTGGGGACGTCACCATCGCCCGCAAGGCGGCCGGGTCGCCGCGCTCGGCCAGTAGGGCGGACGAACCGACGAGCAATTGCGTCGTCAATCGCGTCGCCACCGGGCGTGCGAGGCCGGCCGCCACGGCGGCATCGATCAATGCCTCGGCGACGAGGAACACGTACGCCGGGCCCGAGCCGCTGAGCGCGGTCACCGCGTCGAGCTGCGCCTCGGCGACGCGCTCGACCGTCCCGACTGCGCCGAGGATGCCCTCGGCCCACACGAGGTCGTCCTCGGTGGCGCGCCGACCACCGGCGATCGCCGAGGCGCCTTGTCCGATCAGCGCCGGTGTGTTCGGCATCGCTCGGACGACAGCCACGTCAGCGCCGGCCGCTTCCTCGAGCCGCCCGATCGTCACGCCCGCCGCAATGGAGAGGATGCGGCGAGCGCCGACGCGTGCCGTCGCCGCGACCGCCGTACCGACGTCGCCGGGCTTGACGGCGATGACCGCGCCGGTTGCCTCCGCGACCTCGCTGTCGATCGTCACGCCGGGGAACATGGCGGCCAACTCAGCGCGCCGGCCCTCCAACGTCTCGGTCACGGCGAGGTCGGACGGCCCGAGCGTGCCGGCACGCAGCAGTCCCTGGATCAACGCCGCCCCCATGTTGCCGCCGCCGACGATCACGAGCTGGTGGACCATGAGCCCATCGTGCCCGGGCCGGCGCTGCGGAACCGACATCCCCGAGCGCGCCGGCCCGGACACCCACCATGGGTGTCGGCGCAAGCCGGGAAGGGAAACGACCGCGGCCGGCTCGCGACAAGTCGCTCGCCTCGCCTTCCGAGCTCGCCGCTCCGCTCCGCTTCGGCGACTCACCCACCTGCGGCTCGCCGGGGCTCTCAGTACTCTCTCGCGGCCATGCCCGCTACGACACGGTGTCCTTCCTGACGGACTACGGCTGGGAGGACGAGTTCGTCGGTGTCGTCAAATCCGTGATCCGGGATCTCGCGCCGCACGTCACCGTCATCGACCTGACTCACGGGGTCCGGCCCTACGACGTGCGCGGCGGGTCCTTGGCGCTGGCGCGAGCGATCCCTTACGTTCCCGAGGGGGTCGTGCTCGCCGTCGTCGATCCGGGCGTCGGGACGGCGCGGCGAGCCATCGCGGTCGAGGTGGCAGGTGGTGGCGGAGTGCTCGTCGGCCCGGACAACGGCTTGCTGGCGCCGGCGGTGGCGATCATCGGTGGTGCGGAGCGGGCCGTCGAGCTGACCAACCCGCAGTACCAGCTCGAGACGCCGGGTGCCACGTTCGCCGGGCGCGACGTCTTCGGGCCAGCGGCCGCCCATCTGTGCAACGGCGTCGATCTGGCCGAACTCGGCGCGCCGGTCGACCCGGGCGTGCTGCTGCCGGGCATGGTGCCGCTGCCACGCGACGAGGCCGACGGCATCCATGCCGAGGTGCTGTGGGTCGATCGATTCGGCAATTGCCAGCTCAACGTCGGGCTCGACGACCTGCAACCAGACAACGAGGTGTGGATCGTGACGATCGGTGCCGACCGGCATGTCGCTCGTACCACCGCTGCGTTCGGCCACCTCGGTGTCGGCGCCGTCGGCCTCATCCTCGACTCCCACGGGATGTATGCGCTGGCGCTGGATCGACACTCGGCGGCGGCCGAGCTGGGGCTGGGGGCCGGGGACGCCGTCGTGATCGCGCCGTCGACCGACGATGAGCGCCAAGCTCCGTCGACGCCCGTCGAGCTCCGCCGCGACCGATAGCGTTCGGCCGTGTGCGACCTGCGACGACGCTGGCGATTGCGTTGTTGTTGTTGGCCATCCTGTTGGCCGGTGTGATCGCCTTGATCAGGATCTGAGGGGAACGGGGCTGACGCGTGAGCGAGCGGGTGAACCTTGCTCGGGTCATCGAGGGGCATGACGGTGACGGCACGGCGCTGTTCAGCCGCAACCAGACGATCACGTACGACCAGCTGAACGGCCAAGTGGCGAGGATGCGCGGCGGCCTCGCTCGCGTCGGTGTCGGCGACGGCGATCGGATCGCGCTCATCTGCGGCAACGGCCATCCGTTCGTCGTCGGGTACTTCGCTGCGCTGGGCCTCGGTGCGGTGATCATCCCACTCAACCCGACCAGCCCGGCGCCGGAGCTGCAGCGCGAGCTGGCAGCCGTCGAGCCGGTCGTCGCCATCATCGATCGCAGCGCCGCGGCCAGCTGGCGCGACGTCGACGCCGGGCAGCTCCCCGCGCTGCGCACGGTGATCAGCGTCGACGGTGATGCCGCCGACGAGAGCTTCGAAGCGCTGCTCGAAGCGGAGCCGGTCGAGGTGACCGACGTCGACCCCGATCACCTCGCGGTGTTGATGTTCACGAGTGGGACGGCCGGTGCTCCACGTGCGGCGATGCTCACGCACGGCAACCTGCTGTCGAACATCGAGCAGGCGCGTTCGACCACGAACCGCGTCAGTCCTGAGGACGTCGTCTACGGCGTCATCCCGCTCTACCACATCTTCGGGCTCAACGTGGTCTTGGGGTTGACCATGTCGGTCGGCGCCACGCTCGTCCTCGTGCAGCGCTTCGATCCGGCCACGGCGCTGGAGTCGATCCGCTCCCGCGGCGTGACCGTCGTTCCGGGCTCGCCGGCCGTGTGGGTCGCCTTCGCCCACTTCGACGAGGCACCGAGCGACTCGCTGGCGACCGTGCGGCTGGCGCTGTCCGGTGCGGCCAAGCTGCCGGTGTCCGTCGCCGAGCGCGTCCGCGAACGGTTCGGGGTCGCCATCGCCGAGGGGTATGGGCTGACGGAGGCGTCGCCGATCGTGACGTCGTCGGCCGGACTCCCGCCGGTGTTCGGGTCCGTCGGGCGGGTGCTCAACGGTGTCGAGGTCCGCCTCGTCGACGAGGACGGCGGCGACGCGCTCGTCGGCGACGCCGGTGAGATCTGGGTCAAAGGACCGAACGTGTTCGCCGGGTACCTCGACGATCCGGAAGCGACGGCACGGGTGCTGACGCCGGATGGCTGGCTGCGCACCGGCGACATCGCCGTGTGCGACGACGACGGCCGCCTGTACCTCGTCGATCGGGCCAAGGACCTGATCATCGTGTCCGGGTTCAACGTGTTCCCCGCGGAGGTCGAGGACGTCCTTGCTGGCCACCCGGACGTCGTCGAAGTGGGCGTAGTCGGCGTGCCCCACCCGCACACCGGCGAGGCGGTCAGAGCCTTCATCGTGCTGCGACCCGGCGCGTCGGTGGACGAGGACACGTTGATCGACCACGCCCGGGATCACCTCGCGCGCTACAAGGCGCCGAGCAAGGTGCTCTTCGTCGACGAGCTGCCGCGCAACGCCAACGGGAAGCTCGTGCGCCGCGACCTGATCGCCTAGGCGCCTGGGTCTCGATCCGTGACGGCCCGCAGGCGGCTTCCGGACCTCGACCTGGAGCCGTTGACGGCGCGATCGCTGGCGCTGTCGACGCTGCTCGGCACGCATCCGCCGCGGCTGCCCGTGCGCGCGATCGTGGCGGTGGGAGAGCTGTTCGGCATCGCCGAGGGCACGATGCGCACGGCGTTGTCGCGGATGCTCACGTCCGGCGAAGTCCTCGCCGACGACGGGTGGTACTCGCTGGGCGACCGCTTGCAGCGCAGGCAGGCCACGCTGGACGCGGCTCGCCATCTCGCCGCCGAGCCGTGGGATGGCACGTGGTGGTTCGCCATCGTCGGGGCCGAGCGGCGCAGCCACCCGTCGCGGCGCACGTTCCGGGCGATGATGCGGGAACACCGCATGGGTGAGCTGCGCCCGGAGGTGTGGCTCCGTCCGGCGAACCTGCCAGGCCCGCCATCGCTCGACGGGGTGGTCATCGTGCGGGGGATGGTCGACGCTGATCCGGTCGACCTCGCCGCGCAGCTGTGGGATCTCGACGCGCTGATCGCGTCGAGTGACGAGCTGACAGCGCTGGTCGGGGAGGCACTGCGCTGGCTGGAGCCGGGCGACGCCGACGTGCTCCACGACACGTTCCTCATCTCCGTCGCCGTCGTCCGCTTCCTGTCCGCCGAGCCCCACCTGCCGGGCCCGTTGGTCGGCGGGGCGTGGCCGCCGGATGCCTTGCGCGCGGCGTACGACCGGCTCGAGGCTGCCCACGGCGATGTGTTGGCGAAGTTCCTGCGCGGTGCGGGGGATGTCGAGCGCACGACTCATTACAGCACTTGACCTTGGTGAACGCATGATGTAAGACTGGTCGCGTGGAAGCGCTGCTCACCGAGCGTTCGGCGGGCTTCCTCGCCGACGGGGCCCTGATCGAACGGATCCTCGAGCATCTCGATCGCGGGACGACGGACCTCAGCGATGCCACATGGCGCGAACCCGTGTCCAACTACCGATCGGCCGACCGGCTGACACGAGAGATCGAGGTCGTTCTGCGCTGTCAGCCCGTGCCGTTCTGCCCCTCGGCGTCGTTGCCGGCGGGTGGTAGCTACGTGGCGAGGGTCGCCGGAGGCACGCCCATCTTCGCTGTCCGCGACGACGATGGTGTCGTCCGCGCGTTCCGCAACTCCTGCCGCCATCGCGGCACGGCCCTCGTGGCCGGGCAGGGGTGCGCCCGGTCCCTCGTCTGCCCCTTCCACGGGTGGGTCTATCGATTGGACGGGCCGTTGCGCCACGTCCCCGACCAGTACGGCTTCCCCGGGTTGGATGTCGCGTCCAATGGCCTCGTTCCGGTGGCGACGACGGAGGGGCACGGTGTGGTGTTCGTCGATCAGCGCGCGAGCGAGATCGACGCAGCGGCGCTGGCGGGGCTCCCCGAGGTGCTCGGCTCGGAGTTGCAGCTGCTCGGCACGAACGAGGACGTGATCGACGTCAACTGGAAGGTGTTCCTCGAGGGCTTCCTCGAGGGCTACCACATCAAGGCGACGCACCGGCAGACGTTCTTCCCATTCGGCTACGACAACGTCAACGTCGTCGAGCACTGCGGACGCCACAGTCGCGTGACGTTCCCGTTCCGTCGGATCGAGGCGCTGCGCGACGTCCCGCCGACCGAGCGGCGCCTCGACGGCACGGTCACCACCGTCCAGCACATCTTCCCGAACGTCATCGTCGCCCGGCTGTCGCACCACACGTCGATGGTCGTGCTCGAGCCGATCACGGTGGACCAGACGGCCCTCGTGACCTACCGGCTCGCCAACCGGCAGGCCGAGGAAGGCGCAGCGAGTGCGGCGCGCGACTCGGACTTCGTGCGGGTCGGGCTGAAGGAGGATCGCGAGATGGCACTGGCCGTGCAGCGCGGCCTCGCCAGCGGCGCCAACGACGTCCTCCAGTTCGGTCGCTTCGAGGGTGCCATCGTGCACTTCCACCGCCAGCTCACAGAGTTGCTCGGCGAGGGGTGTTTGTGAACATGCGCACGAGCGGCGCTAGCCTGGATGGCGCATGGGCACTCGCGGTCGGCGCATCCCCGAGGCCACAGTCGCGCGGCTGCCCGTCTACCTGCGGATCCTCCTCGAGCAGTCCGAGGCCGGCACGATCAACGTGTCGTCGGAGGAGCTCGCCGACCTCGCCGGCGTCAATGCCGCCAAGGTCCGCAAGGATCTGAGCTACCTCGGCACGTACGGCACCCGCGGCGTCGGCTACGAGGTCGAGTACCTGATCTACCAGGTCCGTCGCGAGCTCGGCCTGACCCACGACTGGCCGGTCGTGATTGTCGGTGCCGGCAACCTCGGCCAAGCACTGGCCGGCTACGGCGGTTTCGGCCAACGCGGCTTCCCGGTCGCCGGAATCGTCGACGTCGACGAGGCCAAGATCGGCAGCGTCATCGCTGGGGTTCGGGTGCGCCGACTCGACGAGCTCCCTGCGATCCTGCGTGCCTCGAAGGCGTCGATCGGCGTCATCGCCACGCCGGGATCAGCGGCCCAAGAGGCCGCTGACCGCCTCGTCAAGGCGGGTGTGACGAGCATCCTCAACTTCGCTCCGATCGTGCTCACGGTGCCGCCGGACATCATGGTGCGCAAGGTCGACCTGGCCGTCGAGCTGCAGATCCTCAGCTACTACGAGCAGCGCCGGACCAACGGAGCCACCACCGGCGTGACCCCCTCGCTGCAGGCGGTATCGGCCGGCCCGCGTCGGGGAGCCACTGCGTAGGCTGGTTCCCGCCATGTCGGTCCTCGTCATCGGTGTGAATCACCGCAGTGGCCCGTTGTCGGTCCTGGAGCGGCTGGCAATCGCGCCCGACGATGTCGCCAAGGCCGTCCTCCGCCTGTCGACTCGCGACAACCTGCGTGAGGTCGTCGTGCTGAGCACGTGCGAGCGCATCGAGGTCTATGGCCTGGCCGAGCGGTTCCACGGCGCCTACGCCGACGTTCGTGACTTCTTGTGCGAGCTCGGGTCGATCTCGGCCGACGAGCTCTATCCGCACCTGTACAGCCGCCACGAGGACGATGCTGCCCGGCATCTCTTCGAGGTTGCGGCCGGCCTCGACTCGGCCGTGCTGGGGGAGAGCGAGATCCTCGGCCAGGTCCGCAGCGCCTGGCAGATCGCCAAGGACGAAGGCGGTGTGCGTTCGACGCTCGACCTGCTCTTCCGTCAGGCGCTGCGCGTCGGCAAGCGGGTCCGTCACGAGACGGCGATCGGGCAAGGTACGGCGTCGATCAGCCACGCCGCGGTCGAGATGGTCAACGAGCGTCTCGGGTCCCTGAGCGGCAAGCAGGTCCTCGTCGTCGGTGCCGGTGACATGGGCATCGGGGTGGCGACGTCGCTCCATCGCGCCGGCGCAGGGTCGATCGTCGTGTGCAATCGCACGGCGAGCCGCGGCGAGCATCTCGCCGAACTCGTCGGTGCCACGGCCGTCGGGTTCGACCATCTGCTTGACGCGCTCGCCGACGCCGACGTCGTGCTCGCCTGCACGGCGTCCGGAGAGAGCGTGGTGACGCTCGAGGACGTGCAGGCGGCGCACCGACCTGGCCGACCGCTGTTGATCGTCGACATCGCGGTGCCGAGGGCGGTGGCCCGTCCGGTCGGCGCAATCGACGACGTCACCGTCCTCGACCTCGATGACCTCCGTGACTGGGCGGATCGAGGTCTCGCCCTTCGCGCTGGAGAAGCGCAGCACGCCAGGACGATCGTCGCAGAGGAGCTCGAGCGGTTCTCGGTGGAGCTCACCGCTCGACAGGCCGCGCCGCTCGTCGCCCGGCTCCACGAACACGCTGAGAACGTGCGAGCGGGCGAGATCGAGCGCTACGCCAACCGTCTCTCGGGACTGGACGACGACCAGCGGGAAGCCGTCGACGCGTTGACCCACGCCATCGTCGCCAAACTCCTCCACGAGCCGTCCGTCCGACTGCGTCACGACGCCGGTACGCCGCAGGGTGAGCGCAACGCCGCCGCGGTAGGCGACCTGTTCGACCTGCAGTGACCGGATGACGCTGCCGACGGTGCGGCTGCCGACGCTGCGGCTGGCCACGCGGGGCAGTGCCCAGGCACGTGGTCAGGCTGAGGCGGTGGCGGAGGCGCTACGCGCGACTGGATGCGACACCGAGCTCGTGTTCGTCGAGACGACCGGAGATCGGCGCCAGGACGTCCCGCTGCACGTGATCGGCGGCCAGGGGGTGTTCGTCAAGGAGGTTCAACAAGCCGTGCTCGATGGTCGGGCCGACGCCGCGGTGCACTCGGCGAAGGATCTGCCCTCGGCAGCGCACGCCGGACTCGTGGTCGGCGCGTTCACGGCGCGCCGCGACGCTGCGGACGCACTGGTCGGCCGCGCGCTGGACGACTTGCCGCAGGGCGCCACGGTGGCGACCGGGTCCGTGCGCCGCGAGGCGCAGCTCTCGTCGGTTCGCCCCGACCTTCAGTTCACCCAGCTGCGCGGCAACATCACGACCCGTCTCGAGCGGATTCCCCCGGGAGGCTCGATCGTCATGGCCGTTGCGGCGCTGCAGGTGCTCGGTCTGACGGAGCGGATCGCCCAGCGCCTCGACCCTGCGATCTTCGTGCCGGCGGTCGGTCAAGGGTGCGTCGCCGTCGAGGTGCGCGGCGATGATGACGCGACCCTGGACCGCGTCCGCAGCATCGACGATGCGCCCACTCGGCACGCCGTCGAAGTCGAACGGACCTACCTCGCCGAGCTCGGCTCGGGCTGCTCGCTGCCGCTCGGCGCCCATGCCGACGACGGTTGGCTGCACGTGTTCCTGGCGTCGAGCGCCGATGGTGGCGTGTTGGACCGCGTCGTCTTCTCCGAAGCCGTCGAGCTCGAGGGCAGTGACGACGACCACGACGTGGCGCGGGCGGCCGCACGTCGAGCCCATGAGGCCGTTGCGAGATCTGCGGTGGCTGAGTGACGCTCGCCGGTCGGCGGATCGCCCTCACACGACCGGAGCCCGGTGCACTCGGCGACCGGCTCACCACACTGGGCGCACAGGTCGTCCACGTGCCGCTGATCGCGATCGACGATCCGGCCGACGGCGGTGCCGCCCTCCGCCGTGCGCTCGCCCGCCTCCGTTCGTTCGACTGGCTCGTCGTCACGTCGGCCAACGGGGCCCGGCGAGCCGGACCTGCGGCGTGCGGTCAGCCAACGGTCCGGCTGGCGGCAGTCGGCCGGGCGACCGCCGGCGCGTTGGCGGATGCGGCCGGACGGCCCGTCGATCTCGTGCCTGCGGTCGAGCGGGCCGAGGGCCTGCTGGCGGCGTTCCCCACCGCGCCCTCGAGGGTGCTCGTCGCCCAGGCCGATCGGGCCAGTCGGGCGCTCGCTGATGGCCTCAGTGCGGCGGGCCACACCGTCGAAGTCGTCGTCGCCTACCGCACGGTCGAGCGAGCTCCGACGGCCGACGAGAGCGATGCGCTGGCGACGGTCGACGCCGTCGTGCTGTCGAGCGGCTCCGCCGCATCGGCCTATGCGTCCTCCGTCGGGACCGCGGCCCGACCGCTCATCGTGACGATCGGTCCGGTCACCGCCGGCGCCGCTCGACGCTGCGGCTTGACGGTTGCCGAGGTGGCGCCCTCGCCTGACCCTGACACGCTCGTACGCATCCTGGCTGCGACGCTCTAGCCACGTGGTCGTGGTCACGTCGTAGCCTGAGGATCCATGGCACCGTCGTTCCCGACCGCCCGGCCGCGGCGGCTGCGCCGCTCGCCGGCGATGCGCGAGCTGGTCGCTGAAACGACCGTGCGGACTTCCGACCTCATCGCTCCGCTGTTCGTGCGCGAGGGCATCAGCGAGCCGCAACCGATCGTGTCCCTTCCGGACGTCGTGCAGCACACCCGCGACAGCCTCCGCAAAGAGGTGGTCGGGCTGGCCGAGCTCGGCGTGCGGGCGATCGTCCTCTTCGGTGTGCCGGCCGTCAAGGATGCCATCGGGCAGCGGTGCGTTCGATCCGCGGGGGATCGTCCAGCTCGCCCTCGAGGACCTGCGCGGAGATGTCGGCGACGACGTCGTGTTGATCGCTGACCTCTGCATCGACGAGTACACCGACCATGGGCACTGCGGTGTGCTCGATGATCGAGGTGACGTCGACAACGACGCGACGCTCGAGATCTACGCCCGCGCTGCCCTGGCGCAGGCCCGTGCCGGAGCGCACGTCGTGGCGCCGAGCGGCATGATGGACGGCCAGGTCGGACACCTGCGGCGGGCGCTCGACGGCGAGGGCTTCCAGGACGTGGCGATCCTGGCCTATTCGGCCAAGTACGCCAGCGGTCTCTACGGGCCATTCCGTGACGCCGTCGATGTCACGATCGCGGGTGGTGGCGATCGCAAGGGCTACCAGCAGGACTGGCGCAACGCTCGCGAGGCGCTTCGCGAGATCGAGCTCGACGTCGCCGAAGGCGCCGATCTCGTGATGATCAAGCCGGCGCTCGCCTACCTCGACGTGATCGCCGCGGCCCGCCAGCGTGTCGACGTGCCAGTCGCCGCATATCACGTCAGCGGTGAGTACGCCATGGTGCGCGCCGCCGACGCCAACGGCTGGATCGACGGCGAGGCAGTCGCGCTCGAGCACCTCACGGCGATCAAGCGGGCTGGCGCGGATGTGATCCTGACGTACTTCGCGCGGTGGTTCGCCGAGGGCCCCGGCCGCCTCGCCTGAGCCGTGAACATCCCGTACTGCGACGACGCGAGCTGTCCCGCGGCCGGCTGTGACCCGGTCGTCTGCCGCGGGCTCGGCGTGCCGTCGAACGACGTGCTGTTCGAACGCTCCGCCGCGGTCATCCCCGGCGGAGTCAACTCATCGATCCGGGCCTTCAGGGCGGTCGGCGGTCGCCCGTACCTCGTGGCGCGTGCGGAGGGCCCCTACGTCTTCGACGTCGAGGGCCGCCGGTACATCGACCTCGTGCAGAGCTACGGCGCGGTGATCCTCGGTCACGCCCATCCAGCGGTCACCTCGGCGCTCGCGGCGGCGGCCCGCGACGGCACCTCGTACGGTGCGCCGACGCCACGTGAGATGAAGTTGGCCGAGGCCATTGCGGCGCGCGTTCCGAGCTGCGAGCAAGTCCGCCTCATGAACTCGGGAACGGAGGCGACGAGCACCGCGGTGCGCCTTGCCCGTGGGTCCACCGGGCGTGATCGCATCGTGATCTTCCACGGCAACTTCCACGGCGCGACCGACGCGCTACTCGCCGCGGGTGGCAGCGGCGTGGCGACGCTCGGCTTGCCGGGCACTGCTGGCGTTCCCGCCGGTGCGGTCGCCGAGACGCTCGTCGTGCCGTACAACGTGGTGCCCGAGCTCGACGAGCAGGTGGCCGCAGTGATCGTCGAGCCGATCGCCGCCAACATGGGCGTCGTCGCGCCGGCGTCGGGGTTTCTCGAAGGGCTGCGCGCCGAGTGCGATCGCGTCGGCGCGCCTGCTCGTGTTCGACGAGGTGATCACCGGTTTTCGCGTCGACACCGGCGGCGCGCAGAACAAGTACGACGTCACTCCCGACCTGACGACGTTCGGCAAGGTGATCGGCGGCGGCCTGCCGATCGGCGCCGTCGGTGGCCGTCGGGAGATCATGGAGACGCTGTCGCCGCTGGGACCTGTCTTCCACGCCGGGACGTTGGCCGGCAACCCGCTCGCCACGGCGGCCGGGCTCGCCGCGCTCGGGGCGCTCGGTCCCGACGATTACGTCGAGCTGGCCGCGCGCGCTCGCCATCTCGCCGCCCTGCTCCGGGATGCCTGTGGCGCGGCGGGTTTCCCCGCCGAGTTCCCTGTCGTCGGCACGCTCGTCGGCATCGTGTGCGGTGACGTCCCGCCGCCGGTCGACTTCGAATCGGCGCGACGGACCGACGTCGCTGCGTTCGCCGCGTTCTTCCACGCCATGCTCGACGCCGGCGTGGCGATGGCGCCAGGCGCGTACGAGGCGATCTTCGTCGGGCTGGCCCACACCGACGACGTCGTCGAGGCGATCGGCGAAGCGGCGCCACGAGCGGCCTCAGCCGCGGCTCGGGCGTTGAGCGCTCGCTGATTGCCCAAGTTGGGTGAGACGCCGTAGCGAAGCGGAGGCGGCGAGCTGGAAGCGAGGCAGCAACGCTTGCGAGCCGAGCCCGAGAATCACGGATGCCGGATCCGGCGGTGACCCCGCCGGTAGCGTCGGGGCGATGCGGCAGGTCCTCTCGTGGCGGTTCGTGGCCGCGATCGCCGCCCTCATCGGGCTGGCCCTCGTCGTCATGTTCGTGTTCGCCCGGAGTGACTCGGTCGCCGAGATCGTCGCACCGACGGAACCGATCGAGCGGCGCGCCGACGTCGTCGCGCTCGTGCTCGACACGCAGGTCCAGGACTTCGCCGTCGGTCCCGATGGCCGCAGCATCGGCGGGGTCTCGATGGTGCTGAGCACGTCGGAAGAGCCGGTGACGATCCAGGCCGGGACACCCGGTACCAACGACTGTCCGGGCCTCGGTCAGGTCGGTCAGTGCGCGCTGCTGGCGCAGCTGCTCGGCGACGCCATCATCAGCTTCCGGCTCATCCCGATGGGACCACGCTTCACGTTCGAGCTACCGGCGATCGAGGCGCTCGAGGGCGGGTACGCCAACCTCGCCGACGGGTGGCAGGTGCCCTATGCCTCCGTGATCGACCGCTCGGCGTGCGACTCACCGGCCGATTCGTTCTCCGAGTTCCTCCGTCTCAATCCCATCCACCGCTCCCTCTACTCCCTCGGCGAGAACGAGATCGTCTCGGTCCTCTGCTAGCCACGCCGTCTCGGCGCGCTGCAGGAAGTCGAGCAGGATGCGGTTGAACGTCGAGGCGTGCTCGATCATCAGACCGTGGGCGGCGCCGCTGATGACCACCAACTCGGCCGTCGGGATCAGCTCGTAGAGCTCCTCGCTGTCGCCACGCGGCGTGAGGATGTCCTGGTTGCCGACGACGACCAGCGTCGGCACGGAGATCTCGCCGAGCTCTTCGGCCAAGCCGTCATCGGCGGCGAGAATCGCGTCGACCTGCGCGGCGAAGGCGTGCGTCGGCCGCCCGAAGCCGAGCGGGCCGAGCCAACCAATCGCTGGGTTGATCCGGCGGAACGAGCGGGGCCCGATCACCCATCGCGCCGCCTCCTTGGTCATCGACCCCATCCCGCGGCGGCGGGCGGTCTCGCCCCAGCTGGCCAGCAGCTCGCGGCGCCACGCGTGGTTGCGGCAGGACGTGCACACCAGCGTCAGCGAGCGGACTCGCTCCGGGTAGCGCAGCGCGATGAGCTGGGCGATGGCGCCGCCCATCGACGTGCCGACGACGTGGACGGTGTCGAACCCGGCATCGTCGAGCACGGCGATCGCGTCGTCGGCCATCTGCTCGAGCGAGTATGCGCCGTGTGGCTTGTCGCTGCGGCCGGACCCGCGGTTGTCGAGTGCGATGGCCTGTATCGCCCACGCCAGACCCAGCCGCTGGAAGTCCCAGCCATGCTTGTCGGCGCCGAGTCCCTGGATGAACAGCACGGGCGGGCTGCCGCGACGGCCCGTCACGCGGTAGTGGATGCGTGTCCCGTCGTCGGTCGTCGCGTACGTCACGTCAGCCTCCGCCCATTCCCGAGAGTGGGAGCCAATCGAGCGGCGTGCCGGTCTGGGCCCCACCGAGCTGGTCGAGCAGGCGCTGGATGCGTTCCTCGACGGTGTCGGCGAGCTCGAGCTCGATGAGCGGGCCACGGCGCCGCCTCCCGGGACGGGCGACAGCTCCGACCTCGACGTGGGCTCCCCGGCTGAACGGCGAGCTTGCCGTCGCCGCCGGGAACACGGCGACGCGCGTGGTCACCGCGGCGCCGATGAGTCGGTGGTCCACCCTGCCGACGCGACGGGGATGCAGCTCGGGATGGGCGCCCATGACGACGAGCTCGCCGGCCCGCAGCGCCCCTGCGACTTCATCGGGCCGTTCGAGCAGGCCACCCAATCGTCGGACGAACGGTCCGACCGGCGCGATGTCCGGCCGACCGACGAAGCGCACCGGTCGCCCGGTCGCCTGCGTCAGCGCCAGCGCCGTGAAGATGGGGGTCAGGGCGTAGCGGCGAGCGTTCACGACGATCAGCGCGCCGGCACGGACGGGCAGTCGCTCGGCGCCGCCGACGATGGTTCGCCAGCGGAGGGTGCCCAGCCGGATCGTCGAATCCACGAGGTATGGGTCGCGGCCCCAGTCGTCGACCGACCATGCGCCCACGGCGGCGACCTGCCGGGCAGCAGCCGTGGCGGCCGTCTGCCGGGCGGCCGTCGTCGCCCGCTCGACGGGGAGCGTGATGACCCGAGCTTCGTAGGTCTCGTCCGACATCACGTCTCCGACATCACGCGACTGCCTGGCGCGCCGGGATGCGGATCACGGTGGGCCACTCGTACAGCTTGTCGACGACCTCGACCGTCGTGGTAGTCGGGCGGAAGCCGATCAGCTCCTCCATGCGGGCGTTGTCGGCCAGCCGACCGCGGTGCAGCGCCTCGATGACGTGGTCCGGGATCGGGGCACCGAACAGCCCGCTGATCCGCCGGGCGATCTCCCAGTCCGGACCGACGAGCGGGATGGGGATGCGCCGGCCGAGCCGCGCCGCCTGGAGCGCCGTGATGGCGCCGTTGGCGACGACGTTCACGGGTTCGGAGAGGCCGCGTTCGGCGGCTGCCACGAACGCCCGGGCGACCTCGATGTCCTCGACGACGGCGAACGGTGGATCGGCCAGCACACTGAACGGGACGGCAGGCATGCGCAAGAGGCGCCCGAGCGGGCTCGGCACGTGGGGACCGAGGACCGTCCCCATTCGGATCGCACCGGCCGTCACGCCGACACGCCGGGCGATGGACTCGGCCGTGCCCTCGATCCCAGCGAGCATCCGCCCGTAGTCGCTCGTCGGGTCGATCGCCGTGTCCTCGTCCGGGCGGGTCGGCGACCCTCGCGCCCGCCCGTAGATCTCCACCCCGCTGCGCACGATGATCGATTCCAGCGACCGGCACTCGGCGGCGGCCCCGAGGATCGACGTCGCCGCGTCGTCGGTCAGTTGGCGGGCCTTGTCGGGGTTGGCCCGGCTGAACGGTTCCCAAACGGCGAGGTGCACGACGACGTGCGGATCGAACGTGGTGACCATGTCCACGATGCGGTCGTGGTCGTTGGCCATCACGAGCTCGAACGACGCCCGGTGCAACCGCCGTCGAGGCGGATCGACGTCGATGCCGGCCAGCTCACCGACCCACGGCTCGCGCTCGAGCAGGACCGCGACGCGCGAGCCGAGGTCTCCGCCCATGCCGCTCACGAGCACTCGTCGTCCGGCCGCCATCGCCGGCCAGGCTAGCGATGAGACGGATCAGTCTCAGGGATCGGAGGCGAACTGTCCGTCAGAATCGTTCGTTGTGAGGCGATTCTGAAGAACAGAACGCACCATTTCACCCTTGACTTCTAGAACATTTGTACGTAGGCTGAACGTATGTACGAGACGGGGGTCGTGACGTTGCTCGGCGAACTCGTCGACACCGACCCGGCGGCCTGTGACCGCGCTGGTCTCGCGTCGTTGGTGGCGGTGTCGCAGCGGGTGCGGGCCTGGTTGGACGCCTTCGACGTGCGCGTCGCCGTCCACGCCGCCCGGCTCGCCGAGCAAGGATCCTGCGAACCGGCCTCGTCGCTGTTGACCGGTGGTGGGCGGCGCTCGGTTCGTGACGCCGACGCGGCGGCCCGCCGGGCCACGGTCTGCGCCGAGCTGCCGGAGGTGCATGACGCCTTGGCGGCCGGGCGGATGTCGGCGGGTCATGTCGACGCCGTGGCCCGCCTGTCGGGCGAGTTGGATGACGCCGCCCGAGCCGAACTGCAGGATCTGCAGGCCGCCGTCGTGCAGTCCGCGACGGTGATGGCGGTGGAGACGTTCGAACGGGAGATGAGCAAACTCGGTCGGGTCCTGTCCCGGGACGACGGCGTGTCCCGCATGGCCCGGTTGCGTCAACAGCGTTGTGTGCGACGGTGGGTGGATCGGGTCACCGGGATGTGCCACACCCATCTGCAAGTGGATCCGGAGACCGATGCCCGCATCGCCAGTGTCCTCGACGCCGCCGTCGGCCTCGGCGCGTGCTGCAGCCCAGGGCGACGACGTCGACTTCGACCATCTCAAGGCTGATGCGTTGGTCGGGTTGATCACTGGGGCCCGCACCACCGGGCACCGTGTCCCCGATGTGACGTTGCTCACCGATTCCCGCACGATGCGTGAGGGTCCCCATGAGCACACGGTGTGTGAGACCGGTGACGGCCAACCGTTACCCGTGGAGACGGTCCGCCGCCTCGGCTGCGACGCCACCATCACCCCGATCACCCTCGACCAAGACGGCGTCCCGTTGAACCTGGGGCGGACCCGGCGGCTCGCCACACCCGAACAGCGCCGGGCGTTGCGGGCGATGTACCGGGCTTGTGGGTTCCCTGGCTGTGGGGTGCGGTTCGAGGACTGCCGGATCCATCACGTCACCTGGTGGGAACACCTCGGCGCGACGAACTTGGACAATCTGTTGCCGCTGTGTGAGCGGCATCACCATCACGTCCACGAAGGCGGCTGGACGCTCACGTTGAAACCGGACCGCACGATCACCCTGCGGCGACCCGACGGCACCCTCCACCACGAAGCACCAACCACCACCAACACCGGCCCACGACCACCACCGTGACCACGTGCGCCGGGCCGACCCGCGACCCCGCTAGCGAAGGCGCGGCGCGATGAGGATGACGTTGCGGGCGAACGGGTCGAGCTGGCGGCCGGCCAGCCGCTCCGTGACCGTGATCGCCTGCGTGTCGTCGTCAACGAGGCCGGACCAGCGGATGTAGCCGCCCATGATCCCGACGATGCGGTCGCCGACCTCCTCGCCGTGGACGATCACCTTCGTGCCCGTCCGCATCAGCTCGTGGAGCTCCCGGTAGAACGCCTTCAACCAGGCCTCGAGCTCGTCGCCGTTGAACGGGCGGTGGCGCGACGGCATGCCGAGCTCTTCGTAGTTGTGCAGGTTGTGCGGGGCCGGGATGATCGACACGACGCACCCGAACCCGTTCTCCCGGATCCAGATGATCTCTTCCTGCCGCCGGACGCGCCGATGGTTCTCCCCATAGCCGCCAGGCCGCTCGCAGATCGCCAGCTTGTCCTTGAGGATCCAGGTGAAGTTGCGGGGGGTGATGCCCAACGCCCATCGGCCACGCAGGCGGGTCGCCATCAGCTGCGACCTCTGCCCGGAGTGGCTCTCATACCGCCCGACGAGGTTATCTCTGTGCCCGTCACGATGCGCAGCCGCTGGCGGTGTCGTTCCACCCGCCGCCCGCCCGGCAGCTCGCACGCCCTGCGCTCGCCGTTGGCGACCTCCAAGACCCGGCTCACGCTCGCCGCGTCGGGCGGGTAGCCCTCGACGGCGAGCCAGCGGCGCAACGCACGACGAGCGACTGGCGGCGTGGCGGCAGCGACAGCTCGGGCGTCGGTCGGGTCGATCGCCGCGCCCGCGGACTCGAGGATGGTGAGATCCTCGGCGACGAGGGTCGCCGTGCGTACCAGCAGCGGAACGGTGTCCCGTCCGGCGATGTCGTCGAGCAACGGCAGGAGCTCGTGGCGCACGCGGTTGCGCACGAAGCGGGGGTCATGGTTGCTGGGGTCCTGGATCGGGACGAGCCCGAGGTGAGCACACACCGCCGCCGTCTCGCCGCGCCGCAGCTGCAGCAGCGGACGCGTCGGTGCCGGTCCCATCGCCGCCAGCCCATCGAGCCCGGCTCCCCGGAGCAGGTTGATGAGCACGGTCTCGGCTCGATCATCGGCCGTGTGTCCGGTCAGCGCTCCGGACGGCAACGCGGCACGACGGGCGGCCCGGGCACGTGCCTCGAGGTTGGGACCGGGATCGATCTCGACGCAGACCACGCGGACCGGCACGCCGAGTGCGCCGGCGAGCGCCACGGCGCGCTCGGCTTCGATCGTCGAGTCCGGCCGCAGGCGATGGTCGACGTGCACGGCGTCCACCGCGAGTCCAGCGGCCGTCGCCAGCGCCAGGAGCGCGGTGGAGTCGGCGCCGCCCGAGAAGGCGCAGGTCACGGGCGTGGAAGAAGGTGGGAACGAGCAGCGAGCCAGCAGCTCCTCGAGCACGGGCGGCGCTACTGCTGGTCTCGTTGGCGCTTGTTCGGGTAGCGCTGCGCCGTGACGTTCTTCAGATAGCTACCGATGAGACCGATCACGGCGAGGACCGACACCGCGAACAAGATCACGCCGATCCACCAGTGCCAAACCTCGGTGGCAAGCAGTACGGCCGGCATGGCCACGACGTTAGAGCCTGTACCGGGTGGACGGGCTATTCACTGCTCATCGAGCGCGGTATCGAAACAGCGTTCGATGCGCTCGCGCAGTCCGGGCGGCAGTTCATCCCGACACCGATGGGCGATCATCGCCTTCAGCTCGGCGTGGAAGTCGAACGCCTGCAGACAGTCCGGACAGCCCTCGAGATGAGCGTGGATCGCATCCCTGGTCTCAGGAGTGAGCTCTTCGTCGAGGAACGTCTCGAGTTCCCGGAGTGTGTCGTTGCAGTCACTCATCGTTGCAGTCAGTCATCGTCTTTTCCTCGCCCCGGGCCTCCGGCCGCTGCACCAGCCATTCCGCGGGCGTGGGCATAGTCGAACAACGCCCGCTGCATCGCCTTTCTTCCCCGATGCAGGCGTGACATCACGGTGCCGATCGGAATGTCGAGGATCTCGGCGATCTCCTTGTAGCTGAAACCCTCCACATCGGCCAGCAACACCGCCAGCCGGAAGTTCTCGGGGAGATCCTCGAGGGCCTGCTTGACCTCGTCGTCCGTGATCAGGTCGAACAGTTGATCCTCCGCCGACCGACTCGCCATGAGCTGGTCCAAGGCCCCCAGCCGGCGGTACAGGTAGCGGTCCTCGACGTCGGCCAGATCCGACTCAACGGGGCGGCGCTGCTTGGCCCGGTAGGAGTTGATGTACGCGTTGGTGAGGATGCGGAACAACCACGCCCGCAGGTTCGTGCCCTCCGTGAAGCTGTCGTACCCGCGATACGCCCGCAGGTACGTGTCCTGCACCAGGTCCTCGGCGTCCGCCTGGTTGCGCGTCATCCGCAGCGCCGCTGAATACAGCTGCGGCGCGTACTGCATCGCCTGCTCGGCGAACGTCGCACGGTCGGCCACGACGACGGACGCTAGCGGCGAGGCTCGGACGCTTCCGCGGCGACGTGATCGTCCAGCGCGGCGACGAAGCGCTCGAGCAGCTCGACGAGCTGGTAGCGGTCGGCTTCCGGCAGCTCGCTCAACACCTCATCGAGGATCTCCCTGCGGCGCGCCGCCACGTCGGCATAGCGCTGCCGACCACGCGTCGTCGCGCGAACGATGACGACGCGGCCGTCACCATTGCCGGCGCTGCGAGTGGCCAACCCCGCTGCCTCCATCCGCTGCAGTGTCCTCGTGACCGCCGACGGATCGACGTGCAACGCGGCCGCCAGCTCGCTCATCCGCCAGTCATCTCGCTGGGTCAGCAGCTCGAGGAGGTCCAGCTGAGCTGTCCTGCCGATCGCCCGGCCCAACTCGCGCCATGCCCTGCCCATCCGTACCGACGCATCGTCGGCGGTCCGCTCGACCGGCCCCAACACCAGGTCGGAGGGTACACCGGTCCCCTCGCCGGGGCCGGTCGCCGCATTGAGCCGCGTCAGGGTTCGGTGTCGGATTTGTAGCTCAGGCGCAGCTTCGTGCGGTAGGCGATCACCGCGCCGTTCTCGATCAGCACGTCCATCTCGACAACCTCGGCGACACGTAGGTCGCGATACGCCTTGGCGGCCTGGCGCACGGCGTTCTGGGCGGCCAGCTCCCACGACTCGCTGCTCGACCCGATCAGCTCGATCACGTGGTAGGTGCTGTCGTTCATCGGCGATCCTCTCGCAGCTTCACGGAGACGGCCATCTCCGTGGCGAACCGTACGGTGCCGTCGGTGAGCACGTGGCAGGCCATCCGGCGCACTTCGGCGACACGGGCGTCGTCGAAGTGCGATGCCGAGGCAGCCACGGCGAAGCGCGCCGCCTGCGGCCACGATGCGGCCACGGCGCCGACGGTCCGCACCTCGTAGACGCTCTCGTTGCCGCCGCGGACGAGGGGCGGCTCGGGGCTGCCGAAGTCGTCGCTCACGGATTGCTTCGAGAGCCGGCGGATGGCCTCCATCAGGTCGTCGGTCAGCAGTTGACGTCGTCGTCGCGGTGAGCCGCCGTAGGCGGCCGGATCGAGGGGAGCGCCGAAGCGCACGGTCGCCCGCTTGAACGGTCGCGGCACGCGCGCGCCGACCGGCTGGATGACTTCGGTGCCGACCAAGCCGACCGGCACGATCGGCGCGCCGGTCGTCAGGGCCAGCTGAGCGACGCCCGTGTGGCCGTGGTGCAGCAACCCGTCGCGCGACCTGGTGCCTTCCGGATAGATGCCGAGCACGTCGCCGCGACGCAGCACGCCCGCGGCGACATCCAGTGCCACCATCGCCTTGCGGGCCTGCTCACGATCGATCGGGATCAACCCCATCGCCGGGAACAGGTGCTTGGTCGTCCACGAGTCGAGGTACTCGGCCTTACCGAGGAAGTACGCCCTGCGCCGCACCTCGTGCAGGAGGACCACTGAGTCGAAGAACGAGATGTGGTTGGCGGCGATGATGACGCCACCCTCGGACGGCACGTGCGATCGCCCTTCGACGCGCATCCGCCAGCACCCGCGGTAGACCGGCGTGGCGACCGCCTTCACGACGCGGTGCAGGCGCTCACCATCGCGTCGGTGCGCGGTCACCGCGCCGACCGTAGTGCGGACCTGTGACGATGCGGACCCGTGACGATGCGGACCTGAGACGATGCGGACCTGAGACAATGACGTGATGCCTCGCGAGCTCGTGATCCGCAACGGGCTGGTCGTCGACGGGACGGGTCGACCCGGCGCGCCAGCCGACGTGCGCATCGTCGACGGGACCATCGCCGACGTCGGCGTGCACGTCGACGCCGGCCGCGGCGCAGAGGTCGTCGATGCCGACGGACTGCTGGTGACGCCTGGGTTCGTCGACCTGCACACCCACTACGACGGCCAGGCCACGTGGGACCCGTTCCTCGCTCCCTCGTGCGAGCACGGCGTCACGTCTCTGGTCATGGGCAACTGCGGCGTCGGCTTCGCCCCCGCTCACCCGACCGCCGAACAGCACGACTGGCTGATCGGCATGTTGGAGGGTGTCGAGGACATCCCTGGCACCGCGTTGGCCGAGGGTCTGCCTTGGGATTGGGAGACCTTCCCGCAGTACCTCGACGCGCTGGAGCGACGCCGCTTCGTGCTCGACGTCGGGACCCACGTGACCCACGTGCCGTTGCGGGCATACGTCATGGGGGAGCGCGGTGCCGATCCGCTCGAGGCGCCAACACCAGACGAGCTCGACGCCATGTCAGCGGCGGTTCGAGACGGCGTGGAGGCCGGCGCGCTCGGCTTCACGACGAGCCGCACCTACGCCCACCGCACCAACCGTGGCGCCCCGCTCGGCACCCGCTTCTCGTCTGCCGACGAGCTGATCGCACTCATCGGCGCGATGGGGGACCGCGGCGTGGTCCAGATGATCTCCGATGCCTACCTCAGCACCGACGAGGACTTCGTCCGCGACGAGCTGCGCCTGATGCGGTCGATCGTCGAGCAGACCGGTCGTCCGCTGTCGATGACCGTGCAGCAGCCCGAGCATGTGCCGGACCGCTGGCGGGAGATGGCGGGATGGGTGGACGCCGCTGTTGCCGACGACCTGCCACTGCGCATGCAGGTCGCGCCCAGGTCGATCGGTGTGCTGCAGGGTCTGCAGGCGACCGTCAACCCGCTCGCCCTGTGCCCGTCGTATCGGGACATCGCCGATCTCGACCTGGAAGCGAGGGTGGTCGCCCTGCGTGATCCGGAGCGCCGCCGGCGTCTCATCGCCGAGCACGCGGCCATCGGCGCCGGGCTGAACGGCTTCATGTCCACGCTGTTCACCGCGTTCGAGCGCCTCTTCCCGATGGGCGATCCCGTCGACTACGAGCCCGGTCCGGAAGACAGCGTCGACGCTCGCGCCGCGTTGCCGAGGGGTCGACCCGGTCGAAGAGGTCCTCGACCTGCTCGTCGAGGACGAGGGCCGCCGACTCCTCTACATGACGCTGTTCAACTACGCGCGCGGCGACCTCTCCGACGTGCGGGACATGCTCCTGTCGCCGAACGCCGTGATTGGCCTCAGCGATGCCGGCGCACACTGCGGCGCGATCTGCGACGGCAGCTTCCCGACGACGGCATTGGCACTGTGGAGCAGGCGAGGGGAGGGCGCGCTGCCGGTCGAGCTGATGGTCCACCACTTGACGCAGCGGACGGCGAAGCAGGTCGGCTGGCTCGATCGGGGTGTGCTGGCGCCCGGCAACCTCGGCGACGTCAACGTGATCGACCTGGAGCGGTTGGCCGCCCACCCGCCGCACATCGTGCGCGACCTGCCCGCTGGCGGGCGTCGGCTCGTGCAGTCGGCGAGCGGGTACGTCCGGACGGTCAAGCGGGGCGTGGTGACGTTCGCCGACGGCGAACCGACCGGCGAGCTGCCAGGCGTCCTGGTGAGAGGCGCGCGGACAGCTCCTACTGCCCGGCGGTGAGCGCTGCCTCCAGCTTGGCGACGGCCTGATCGATCGTGAAGCTGGCCGCCTTCTGGCGCGGCGGGAACTCTGTGAACGTCTCCAGGAACTGGGTGACGACGGCACTGGCGGCGAACACCAGGTAGGCGTTGTCGAGCAACCAGTCGTAGTACGTGTTCGATGTGATGTCGGCCCGCTCGTACGGATCCATCCGCAGGTTGTAGATCTTCGGCACGCGCAGCGGCACGAACGGCTCGGCCCAGACCAGCAGGGTGCCCGGCGCCCGCTGCTCCATGAACACGGCTTTCCAGTTGTCGAAGCGCAGCGCCAGGACGTCGCCGTCGTCGGAGAAGTAGATGAAGATCTGACGAGGGCTCTTGTCGACCTCGCCGGTGAGGTACGGCAGCAGGTCGAAGCCGTCGATGTGCACGCGGTACGTCGTGTCGCCGATCGTGTGGCCTTGCTTGAGCTGCTCGACGATGTCGGGCGCACCTGCTGCGGCCAGGAACGTCGGCAACCAGTCGTGGTGCTGGACGATCTCGTTGGAGACCACTCCGGCGGGGATCCTGCCGGGCCACCGGATCAGCTCAGGCACGCGGAAGGCGCCCTCCCAGTTGGAGTTCTTCTCGCTGCGGAACGGGGTCATCCCAGCGTCGGGCCAGCTGTTCATGTGCGGCCCGTTGTCGGTCGAGTACACGACGATGGTGTCGTCGGCGATGCCCAGCTGATCGAGTTGATCGAGCAGCGCCCCGACGACCTTGTCGTGGTCGATCATCGTGTCGTGGTAGGGCGACTGCCAGCGACCGGCCTGCCCGACGCTCTCCGGCTTGGGGTGCGTCCGGAAGTGCATGTGCGTCGTGTTGAACCACACGAAGAACGGCGTCCCGGCGGCGTGCTGGCGGCCGATGAAGTCGAGTCCGTGCTCGAGCACCTCGTCATCGATCGTCTCCATCCGCTTCTTCGTCAGCGGGCCCGTGTCCTCGATCCGCTGCTTCCCGACCCGGCCCCAGCGGGGATGATCCGTCGAGTCGTCGTTGTCGGTGGCCCATGAGTGCAGCACGCCGCGTGGCCCGAACCGTTCTTTGAACCCGGGAAAGTCCTCCACCGGTGGGTAGTTGGGCAGCTCGGGCTCTTCCTCGGCGTTGAGGTGGTAGAGGTTGCCGAAGAACTCGTCGAAGCCGTGCACCGTCGGGAGGTACTCGTTGAGATCGCCGAGGTGGTTCTTGCCGAACTGCCCGGTGGCGTAGCCGAGCGGCTTGAGCAGTGTGGCGATCGTCGGATCCTCCGCCTGCAGGCCGACGGGCGCTCCGGGGACGCCGACCTTGCTGAGACCAGTGCGGTAGACGCTCTGGCCGGTGATGAACGCCGAGCGACCTGCCGTGCAGCTCTGCTCGCCGTAGGAGTCCGTGAACATCATCCCTTCGGCGGCGAGCCGGTCGATGTTGGGCGTTCGATAGCCCATCAGACCCTGGCTGTAGCAACTCAGGTTCGTGATCCCGATGTCGTCGCCCCAGATCACCAGGATGTTCGGCTTGTCGTTCGGCATGGCGACGGACCGTACCGCGAGCGGCCGGCGCTACGCGGGGGTCGGTGGCGTGAACACCTGCGCCCAGTCGCGCTTCACGCTGACCTTGACGAAGCCGTGCGTTTCGGCCCCCTCCAACGCCCGCTCGGCCCCGGACGTGTACGGCGTGTCGCCGCGGCCCGTGTCGTCGTCGTGGTGGATGAGCAGGCTGAGGCTGCGCGGGTGACGCTGCACGAAGCGCAGCATCGGGACGTCGCCGTTGGCGTTGCCGGTGGCCATGATCGGTCGGCGACCGATCCGGCTCCAGATCCGGATGGGCTTCTCCGGTCCGTCGTCAAAGAAGGCGAAGGACTCGCCGTACAGGACGTCACCGCCGGATTCGTCCTCGACGTACTGCAGGCCCGTCGCCGAGCCGATGACCCGCTCCGGCGGGATGCCGTAGTAGCTCGTGCTCATCGGTCGCATGAAGTCACGCTCGCCACCGGAGACGATGTAGGTCGTGAAGCCGTTGGCCTCGAGGTAGCGCAACAGCTCGATCATCGGTTGGTAGATCGCCTCGCTGTAGGGCCGTAGGAGCTCCTGGTGCTGCTCGTCGCGGTAGAAGTCGGCGATCTCTGCGGCGTAGTCATCGACGGTCCGGTTCGCCGTGATCTGCAGGATCTCCTTGATGATCAGGCGCAGATCCGCATCGTCGCCGTCGTAGTGCTTGTCGATCGCTCGCCCCAGCCACGCGAGGTCGCCAGTCGCCACAGCCTGGTATGGCTGGCGGTCGGCGAGGGAGGGGTCAGCCGTCATCAGCTCGCGCCACTTCTTCACGATGTAGTGGAGCTGCGTGGGCATCGGCTTCTCGGTCCACAGCGTGCCGTCGTTGTCGAACACGGTGACTCGTTGCTCTGGCGGAACGGCATCGGGACCGTCGCCGGCGACGGTGCCGACGAAGTCGACGATGGCGCGTCTCGTCTCGGTGTCGTTCCACGATTCGAGGATCTCCTCGGCGGCCACGCACCCTCCAATCTCCGTCTGCTCAGGTACCGTCCGATCAATGGCGGCTCTCACCGTGTACCACAACCCGGCCTGCAGCACGTCGAAGCAGGCATTGGCGAAGCTGGACGAGCTCGGGGTGCAGCACGACGTCGTGCAATACCTCAAGACGCCACTGGACCGGGCCGCGCTGACACATCTGCTCGAGATCCTCGAGGACCCGCCGGCCGACCTCGTACGCAAGGACCCGTACTTCAAGCAGCTCGGGCTCGACGCCGACGACTACACCACGCCGGAGGCCGTGATCGATCTGCTCCTCGAGCACCCGCGGTTGATGCAGCGTCCGGTGCTCGTGAAGGGTGATCGGGCGATCATCGGGCGCCCCAAGGACCGGGTACCGGCCTTCGTTGACAGCTGACGTTGACAGCTGACCTTGGCAGCAGACGTTGACAGCTGAGGACGGCCTGTCCCCGACGGTCGAGGACATCGTCCGCCACGATGACTTCGACCCGGACGCGATCGAATGGGTGGGCGAGCGCCGGCGATCGCCCTTGGTGGTGGTCGAATCGGATCCGTCGTGGCCGGCTCAGTTCGACGAGCTGGCACAGCGCGTCGAGCGTGCACTCGGCGACCGGGTACTCGCCCTGGAGCACGTTGGCTCGACCAGCGTGCCCGACCTCCCGGCCAAGCCGATCATCGACATCGACTTGATCGTCGCTGACGCCGCGGACGAGGCGTCCTACGTGGAGGCCCTCGAGCACGTGGGGTTCACACTGCAGCTTCGCGAGCCCCGATGGCACGAGCACCGGTTGCTCGTGGCGAAGTCGCCGGCCGCCAACCTCCACGTCTTCGGACCGGACAGCCCCGAGCCGGTCCGCCACCGCATGTTCCGGGACTGGCTGCGCGACCACCCCGAGGATCGGGCAACGTACGCGCACGCCAAGCGGATGTCGGCCGATGCATCGAACGCCGCCGGCGCGGAGGTCGTCGACTACAACCAGCGCAAGCAGCCGGTCGTCCGCGAGATCCTCGACCGCATGTTCCGCGCCCATGGCATGCTGCCCGCCGACGGCTGATCGGGGATCGATACCGGGAATCCTCCCGATGCCATCGGGAGGACTCGCTCCGTACGGTCATCGCATGATGACTGAAGACGTCCTCGAGATGGATGACGCCACGACGACTGCTCCGGAGCGATTCGTGGAGTGGGCCGCGGCGCTCGGGGCCGAGATCGCAGAGCACGCTCGCCCGCACGACCTGGAGGGTTCCTTCGTCGACGAGAGCTACCAGCTGCTGCGCTCGAGCGGTTACCTCGCGCTTGCCGTCCCCACCGAGTTGGGTGGACACGGCGCCAGCATCGCCCAAGTGGCGATGGCGCAGCGTGAACTGGCCCGCCACTGCGCCGCAACGGCGCTGGCATCCGCGATGCACCACCACATCGTGCTGTTCACCGCGTGGCGCTATCGCCGCGAGTTGCCGGGAGCCGAGGCCACGCTGCGCCGGGTCGCCGACGAGGCGATCGTGCTGGTGTCGACCGGGGGCGCGGACTACACGACGCCGCGGGGCACCGCGGTGGCCGTCGAGGGCGGATACCGGGTGAGCGGGCGCAAGGTGTTCGCCAGCCAGGTTCCGGCCGGCGACGTCTTCTCCACGATGTTCGCCTACGACGATCCCGAGCAGGGTCAGCGAGTGCTCAACATGGCGGTTCCCGTCAGGGCCGAGGGCGTCCGAGTCATCGAGACCTGGGACACGCTCGGGATGCGCGGTACCGGCAGCCACGACGTCGAGTTCACGGACGTGTTCGTGCCCGCCGACAAGGTGCTGGCGAACCGCCCGTACGGCGTCCTGGATGGGCCGCTGCAGGTCATCTCCAGCATCGCCTTCCCCGTCATCTCGGCCGTTTACCTAGGCGTCGCCGAGGCGGCTCGGGACCACGCGGTGGCCGCGATCGACGAGACGGACAAGGTCCACGACGTGTCGATCCAGCGCACGGTCGGACTGATGGAGCACAAGCTGCGGACCTGTGGCTGGGCGCTCGACGGCGCGCTGGCGGTCGTCGGTGACGACCCGGCGCCGTCGGCCGAGACGGTCGCCGCAGTCATGTCGGCCAAGCGGACCATCGCCATCGAGGGCGTCGAGGTCTGCGACCTGGCGATGGAAGTGGCGGGCGGCAGCGCGTTCTTCCGGACGTCACCGATCGAGCAGTGCTATCGCGATGTCCGCGGCGCCAAGTTCCACCCGCTCACGCCGGAGCAGACCTTGCTCTACACCGCACGGGTCAAGCTCGGGCTGCCGGCCGACGCGATCTGACGCACCCGCTCACCCGCACTCCGACGATCCGAGGTAGGTGCTGCATTCTTCAGCCGTGAGGTCTCGGGTCAGTCGCTGCTGGGCGAGGTCCACCAACCGATCAGGATCCATGAAGAATCGGCGCAGCGTTCCGGTCGCATCCATGTAGAGCAGCGTGTTGCCGTCCGGGGTGAACTTCATCCAACCGCTGCTGCCAGGAGCGAAGCCGTCGATCCGGTCGGTCCGGAACGCGAGTCGCTCTTCACCGGTCGTGATGTCCCACAACCGCAGGAGTCCGTCGCCGTTGCCCGAGGTCGCCAGCGTGCCGTCGCTGGACATCACGGCCCGGCTGACGCCGTTGGAGGTGGTCTGGTCGAAGACGAGCGCCTCGTCGCCCGATGCACCGTCGACAACGGCGGCCAGGTCGAGGACCCACACCCCTCCGTTGCCGCCCCGGCCGACCAGCCATCGGCCGGTCGGGTCGAACAGAACGCCGCCCACCATGGGACGTTCGAGGCTGGCGATGAGCTGGCGAGTCGTCATGTCGTAGATCTCGACGTGGCCGACCTCGTCAAACACGGTCACCGCCAGGAACCGTCCCGCACTGAACCGGCCGGCTGGGCTGAACGCGCTTGCACCAACGGGGCGCTCTTGGAGGTCGAGCAGCTCCTCACCGGAGGCAACGTCCACCACGCGGCTGCGCAGGTTGGCGTCGGGGGGCGCAGCCAGCTGTGCCGGCGAGCCGTCGCTCGGCGTGCACATGAACGAGGCGTCGAGCACGAGCAGAGAGCCATCCGGACTGAACCCTCGCGGGACCGCGGCAAGCTGGTAGGTCGCCGACTTTCTCGAGCGAGTGGAGGTCATGGACCTCACCTTGCCCTTCAGCTCGCACTGATGCGACCAAACGCCAGTCAGGGCTGATTGAGACGAGCGGTAGTCCGAACCGATCGGTGAGCGGCGGGCGGACCGGTAGCCCGGACTGGGCAGCGAACAGCTCGATCGCGCCGCCTTCCTCGGTCGTCATCGTCGCCACCTCCGACCCGTCGGGGGCGATCTCGAACCCGTATGGGGCTCCGATCTCGCTGCTGATCGCACCGAGGTCTTCGGGCCCGCCGGCGCTGACGTTCCACACCCGAAGATCGCCACCGACGCTCGCCAGGCGGTCGTTCCCGACGAACGCGACGTCGGATGCACCCGTCACGTGACCACGCAGCACCATGGTCTCCTGCCCGGAAGACGACATCGATGACCCGGACCGGGCCCTGGTTGCCGCTCCCGACTGCGACCCGTTCGCCGTCAGCGCTCCAGTCGACGACGAAGGCATCGTCGACCGGAATCGTTCGAAGAGGCTCCCGGCTCGCCAGATCCCAGATCTGGACGCCGCCGGACGTTTCCGACTTGATGGCGACGCGGGTGCCGCTCGGATCGACAAAGACGGCCTCGGGAACGAATCCCGGCGTCGCAAAGGCCGTCAGCTCGCGCCCATCGTCGGCCGAGTGGAACACGATCCTGTTCGCATCGGTGTCGGTGACGAGCAGTGAGGTGCCATCGGGATGGTACGTGACGGCACTCACGGCACCGGCGGGTTCGAACGAGAACCGCTCGCTCCCCGTTGCGACGTCCCACACGGTGACCACTGTTGCGCCGTCGAACGCACCGTTCACGGCCGCAACCGAGCGCCCGTCGGGGCTGAACGTCGGCGAGAGGTACACGCCGGCGGGTCCCGCCATGCGCGACAGCTGTGTCCCGGTGCGCGCTCCCACACGATCAGGCCAGGAGGGGGTGGTCCCGCACCGTCTGGCGCCATCGCGGCAAAGCTCACGGCGAGGAGATCGTCAGGACCGAAGGCCAGTCCCTGGACCCCATACTCGCTCGTTCCCGCCTCCGCACCCGTCAGTGTGCGGAGACGCTCTCCGCTCACGGGGTTCCAGATCACCGCCTGCGGTCCGATCGTGGACGCGGTTGCGAGCAGGTTCCCATCCGCGTTGGCCTCCAGGTGCTGTGGCTCTTCGGCCGGGATGCGCAGCTCGAGTCGCGATGACTGGACCGCTTCCTGCAGCGCCGCGATCGCCTCCGGTTCCACTCCGGCCATCGTTGGTTCGGGACAGCTCGATCGCCTCGAGAGCCAGCAGGATGCTGAGCTCGGGGTCGATCCCCAGTGCGAGGGTCGATTCGCCCGCCAGCTCACGTACCCGGGTTGACCGGGTCGCCTCTTCGGCCTCGTTGCGCTGGCGGAGGAAGAGCACACCGCCCGCAACAGCGACGACGAGCAGCACGGAGGCGGCGACAAGCGCACCGCGGAGGCGTCGCTTGCTGCGCTGCTCACGTGCCAGTTGGTCTCGGATCGCACGGTCGTCGTGCTCGGCCCACTCGCGGCTGGCGTCGATCAGCTCGGAGATCGCCGCCGGCACGTCGCGACGTCGTTGCGCCCAGTCGGTCGCAGCCTGGAGTCGCGTACCGCGCAGAACATCGTCGTCGGATCGGCCCTGTGTCTCCCAGCTGCGTGCTGCTGCACGCAGGTCCCGCTCGAGCGTCAGGTCGGACCGTGCCTCCTCCAACCAGGTGGCCATCTGGGGCCAGGCCCGGAACACGACCTCGTGCACGACCTCGACGGCATCGCCGGCGCGGGTCACGAGACGGGCGTCGACAAGGGCGTCGATCCCGGGCCCGAGTTCGGGCGCCAGGTCGGCGGCGTGCAGGCGGCGACGGACCCAGGCGCCTTCGTCGGTGACGTCCACCAGGCGGAGCATCACGTCACGCAGCATCCACTCGCCCTCGGGGCCGACGGCGGCCAGGGCGCGTTCGCCGAGACGTTCGACGGCTGTCGCCAGTCCACCGACTTCCACGTAGGTCTCGGCCCGCAGGGTGTCACCATCACGTCGCTCCCAGACCTCCGCCATCGCTGCCGACACCAGCGGCAGCGCGGCGTCGCGGCCGGCAACGTCGGATGCGATCATCGACACGAGCTCCGGTTCGACGGTGCAGCCACTGCGGCGTGCCGGCTCGATGACGATCCGTCGCAGCTCGTCGTCGCTCGGTGGTCCGACGAGCAACTGAGCGTCTTCGAGGAGGTCGGCGAGCCGGCGCGATGACGTCAGCGCGCCGAGCTGGTCCGCGCGCGCCACGACCACGACTCGAACGTCGATGGCCGGATCGAGGACGAGGTCGAGCAAGCGGCCAGCGACCGCATCGATCTCGCCGGATGCGAGCACTTCTTCGAACTGGTCGACGACGAGCAATTGGGGACCGGGTTCGTCGAGGCGTGCGACCCCATCGATCGCCGCAAGCGGGTCGGGCCCAGGGACGATCACGGCCGTCCGCCACGGACCTTCACCGGGCAGCTGTCCACTGTGCACGAGCGGGATCAGGCCCGCCCTGACGAGCGATGACTTGCCGCTACCCGATGCCCCGACCACCGCAACGAGTCGGCGATCGAGCACCCGCGCCGCGAGCTCGGCGACGAGCAGCTCCCGGCCGACGAACAGATCGGCATCCGCAGGCTCATAGCTCGCCAGTGAGCGGTAGGGCTGGCGGCCACTCCACTCGGCGCCGACCAACGCCGCCCGCCGACCCCGGGCCTCGACGAGCTGAAGTACCTCATCCAGCACCGACGCTCCGGCGATCGCCGCCGCAGATCGCGCACCGATCGAGATCGAGGCGGCAACGTTCAGCCGGTCGGCCGCCGCTCGTTCAGCCCACGCTGCGGCCTCACGCCGGGCGACGCCGGGTAGGCCGCCCGCCACCGCGACCGCGGCGGCGATCGCTTCAGCATCGACGGTCTCTCCGGTGACGACCGCGGCGATCTCGCGATCGGACAATGGTGCGAGGACGAGCGTGCTGGCGTACGACCGCTCCAGCTCGCGGATCAGTTGGATGCCCGGCCCGTCACCGTCGTGACCGACGAGCACGAGCAGGAGGGTCAGCCGCTGCGCCGCGGCCGCCAACGCACGGATCGCGTCGATGCTCGATGGAGGGGTCCACTCCACGTCGTCGACGACCAACAGAAGTGGAGCCCCGCGGCAGCGCACGGCGACGGCATCGATGACCGACCCCGGTCCGTTGCCAGCAGCGAGCAGGTGCAGGCCACTCGCACCGACGACGTACTCAACCGCGCCTCCTTCGGAGATCACTGAGGCGGCCAGCTCTGCGACGAGTCGGGTTCGCCCGGAACCCGTCGGCCCGAGCACGACTCGAACCTGACCGACACCGACGCACGCTCGCGCCCACGCCGAACCGAGCCAGCGGAGCTCGTGCTCGCGCCCGACGAGCGGCATGTCGTCGCGAAGAGGGACCGGAAGAGCAACCCGATTACCGGGCCCGATCAATGCCGGGTCCTGGTCGAGGATGCGTCGCTCGAGGTCGCGCAACTCGTGACCGGGCTCGAGCCCGAACTGATCGCCGAGCACCGCGCGGGCGCGTTGGTACGCGGTCAGGGCGTGGTGCTGACGCCCTGACGCGTAGAGGGCGCGCATCAGCAGCGCCCACGCGCGTTCGCGTCCGGGCTCCTCTGCGACGACGCGTTCCATCTCCGGCACCACAGCGGGTGCGCCGCCCGTACCGAGCCGGGATTCGGCCAGATCCTCCATGGCGACGAGCCGGCGCTCCTCGAGGTGGACGCGGTCGGCAACCGCGAAGTCCACGTCGCCGAACTCCATCAGCGCGGGTCCTCGCCAGAGCGCGAGGGCTGCTTCGAGCAGCTTGATCGAGGCGGCGAAGTGACCCAGCCGAAGCTCGGCGGCACCGTCGGTGGCGAGCCGCTCGAAGCAGGCGACGTCGCTGCTCGCTGGCTCGACGTTCAAGCGGTACCCACCGGGCAACGTCTCGATCGGGTCGCCGGCTAGCGGCGAGCGACTGACGCAGCCGGACGACGTGCGACTGCACGGTCTTGCCGGCGCTCGGCGGCGGATCGTCGCCCCACATTGCATCGACCAGCGCGTCGACCGGCACGATGCGTCCTGGCCGGCTGGCCAGCAGGGCCAACAGACGCCGCCGCTGCCGACCGGCGACATGGATCGACCGCCCGTCGAACTCGACCTGCATGGAGCCGAGTAGGGAGACGCGCAGTCCCGCCTCGTGAACGTCCGTGCCCATCGGGCCCGGTCGTGGCCGTCCCTCATCAGCCATCTCGTCGACCACAGCAGCAACCGGTTGCACGCCGGTTGCACAGTCGCTGTTGCCCGAGGTTATCCGACCGGCGCCACCGGCTTGCCAGCGCATCGCCCCAGCTCGCCGCTCCATTTCAACCAGCGATGTCGACGGTGGACTCCGGCGCCGCTCGACCGAAGAGCGGCATCGAGGAGGTGCCCGAATGGGCGTGCGGATGTGCTGCGCCTTGGCGGTCGCGACGATCGCCCTGAGCCCGATCGGTGCGATCCATGGGTCTGAACAGCTGACGGCGTCACAGGCCGAGCTCGTGGTGTGGGCGACGGGCCGCTTCCGGGCCGCCGGCCTGGACGTCCCGCCCGTCACGGTCGCCTTCACGCCGGACCACGAGCAGTGCGCCGGATTCGTCGGCTTGTACCACCCCACCACCCAGACGTTGAACATCTGCGCGGACGAGCGGGCATCCGACTTGGTGCTGCGGAGACTGCTGCTGCACGAAATGGCTCACGCGTGGACGGCGGTTCACCTCACGGTCGACGCCCGCACCAGCTTCGCGAAGCTGCGCGGCACCCCCAGCTGGGACAGCGCGCGTGACGCCTGGGTGGAACGGGCGAGCGAGCACGCCGCTGAGGTGATCTCGTGGGGCCTGATGGATATCGAGACTGTGGTCATGCCCGTTGGCGACACGTCGCCGAACGCGCTCGAGCGGGCGTTCCGACTGTTGACCGGGGTCGATCCGATCAACGACGGGTCGGTGCCCTCACAACTGCCGACGCATCCGCCCGCCGTGCCCACCGTCCGGCTCAGCTGAACGGCATCGAGAGGATCGACCAAAGCGGGTGATGCCGGCCAACGGGTTGGCTCTCTACCGTCGAACGACACCGACGACCGTCGAGCTCGAGGCTCGGCGGAACCCCCGCAGAGGAGGAGTGGAGATGTCAGGCAAGCCCGTCACCGTCGCCGTGGCGACCTATTCCGACAGGGATCTAGCGCAACAGGACTACGACGCCGTCCGCGGCATGAAGCACGAGGGCCAGATCGACCACCTCGCCATCGCGATGGTGGAGAAGGACGCCGACGGTGAGCTGCAGATCGAGCGGCACGACACCAGCGCCAAGCACCTGGCGTGGGGCGGCGGTGTCCTCGGCGCTGCGCTCGCCGTCGTCTCGGCGCCACTCGGAATCGTCTTTCTCGGCCCTCTCGCGGTGACCACGGCGGCGTGGGCCGGCGTCGGCGGACTCGTCGGCCACTTCTGGAAGAACATCCCCAAGGATCTCGTCCGTCAGATGGGCGACCTGCTGGAGAGCGGCGACAGTGGCCTCGTCATCGTCGCCGTCAACCCGCAGGGGGCCGACCTCAACGCGTTGCTCGCCAACGCCGTCAGCAAGATCGTCGCCGACAACGTCGAGGATCCCGAGGGCGCCTTGGAGCAGGCATTCGAGAACGCCGAAGCCTGACGTTCACGCCAAGGTGACGACATAACCTCGCGGGCACGGCGTGCCGTGCCGCCGCCTCACTGTGCCTGTCCGAGCGACCGAGGAGGAAGCGGTGACCTACGAGCCCGTGGATGAGCCTGCCACCACACCAGACGTAGCGCCCGAGCCGGCTGCGACCGCGGCGCCCACAGAGGTGCCGGAGCCGCAAGCTGCGCAGTCACGCACCGGTCCGCTGCGGGTGCTGTCGATCATCGTCATCGTCATCGGTGCCATCTTCATCGTCGCCGGTGTCGTCACGTGGTTCGTCGTGCGTGGCCAGCTGTCCGACGAGAAGATCGTCGTGTCAGAGGACGCGCCGTTCCTCGGCGGCTGGGACGTCGACGGACCGTTCACCGTGTACGCCCAAGCAGAAGCGATCAACGACCACGCGCTCGAGGCGAGCGGTGGCCTCACCTACGCCGAGCTCGACCAGGAGGACCCGACCCGGCAGACCGTGATGACCGCTTCGTTCCTACGTGCGTCGCTGTTCACCTCGGTCGTCGCCTTCGGTGTGGCGTTCTTCGCGGTCGGAATCGGCATCGTCCTGATCCTCATCGGCTGGGCGCTGCTGCGCGTCGAACGGAGTCTTCACTGGTCGTCTAACGGGCTTCCCGTGCCGGCGTGACCGTCGCTAACCGGTCCTCTCCGGCGACGAGCCGGAGTCGGTCGGTGGCGAGGAACTCGCGAGCCAGCTCGTCGGGTAGGTCGTCGTACGGACTGGCCTGGCTCGTGTGAGCCCGGATCGCCCGCCAACGCGTCGGGAGGTGGGCGGAGACGTCGATCTCGGTGGTGATCTCGTCGTCGGGCGTGCCGAGCTCGGCGAGTGCGAGGTAGGCATCGCCGCCGCCGTGGCGGCGCATGTAGCTCGGCCCAGCGGGTCATCGACGAGCGAGCGAGGCACCACAGGTACGTGGCCGCAGGCTGGTCGTCGGCGGACTCGACGGCTGCCAGCGTGGCGTCGCGGATCGCCGCGTGGTCGCGGTGGCCGTCGCTGGCGTCCAGCGTGACGACGACGTCTGGACGCAGCTCGTCGAGCACGGCCCGCACCTCGGCGGCGAGCACGTCGGGCTCCGCCGCGGTCAACGTTCCCGGTGCCGGATCGCCGGACATCCCGGAGTCGCGGTAATCGGAGCAGGCGGACGTGCCGGACGCCGAGGATGCGTGCCGCATCTCTCAGCTCGGTCTCGCGGTGCGCGGCGAGGTCGGCGGTGTCAATGCGACTGTCGCCGGCCTCGCCGCGCGTGGCGCACAGCACCGACGTCTCGTACCCGACGGCCGCGGCGTGGGCGAGGAGCGAGCCGCAGCCGAACGACTCGTCGTCGGGGTGGGCGACGACCGCGAGCAGGCGCATCAGAGCAGCTCGATGCCGGTCCGGGTGCACAGCTCGACGAGCCGCGTCTCGTCAGGTGCGGCCGGCGACGGCAAGAACCGACCGGTGGCCGGCTGCCCCATGGCGAGGAAGAAGTCCTCGAGGTTGTCGGCTGGCTTGCCCGAGCAGATGACGAGCATGCGCGCCGTCTCGGTGAGGACGCGGAAGCAGTGGGCGGCGCCGCGGGCGACGAAGGCGAACGTTCCCGGCGTCGCCAGGACGATCTGTCCGTCGACCTCGAACTCGACCTCGCCCTCGAGGATGTAGAACGCCTCGTCCTCGTCGGTCTGGACGTGCATCGGCGGGTTGGACGCGGCGGTGACGAGGTGCTCGGTGAGGCTGTAGGCGCCGGCCGTCTCGGACATGCGTCGCCTTCGTCGTCATCAGGGCGTTGAAGAACCACGTCGTGTCGCCGGCGTCTGGTTCGCGGATGAGTGAGGTCGTTGCGGCTGGTGCCACTGCGGTGTCGACGATCGTGGACATTGGAAGCTCCTTGCTCGGCTGGATACTGCCCTGTGCAGTATGCGAGCGCATTAGACACTGCCCTGGGCAGTATGTCAAGATGTCGCTTCGTGACAGCGAGCCGGTCGACGACGTCCTACGCCTTGCTCGGCCTGCTCGCGCTCCGGCCGTGGACGACCTACGAGCTGGCCAAACAGGTGCAGCGATCGATCGGCTGGTTCTGGCCGCGGGCCGAGCGCAAGCTGTACGAGGAACCGAAGCGGCTCGTCGAGGCGCGGCTTGGCGACCGCGACGGCGGAGATGACCGGAGCCCGGCCGCGCACCGTCTACGCCGTCACGGCGGCGGGGCGGCGGGCGCTGCGGCGCTGGCTCGACGAGCCGCCGGCGCCGCCGACGCTCGAGTTCGAGGGAATGGTGAAGGTGTTCTTCGCCGACGGAGGCACGCTCGAGCAGCTACGGGCCACGCTCGAGGCCATCGCCGAGCATTCCGACGCCCGCCTCGCCGAGCTGGACGCAAAGGCCGCCGAGAACGCGCGCGGCGACGTTGCGTTTCCCGACCGCCTCCACCTCAACAACCTCGGGCTCCGATTCCTCGTCGATCATGAACGCGCGATCCGCGAGTGGGCACGTTGGGCGCTCGAACAGACGGCGCAGTGGACCTCGGCGACCGATCCGGGCTCATGGGACTACCGGCAGGTCTTCCCCGAGCACGCCCTAACGCAAGAGCCGGCGTGAGGCGGGTCAGGGCTCCCCGAGCCTGAGCACGTCGCCGATGCGCAGCACGCCCGTTCCTTCGACCGTCGCGTAGACGCCGGCACAGGGCGATGTGCCGACAGTCGGGGGACTCGCCACACGGTTGAAGCGGGCGATCGCCTTGAGGATCAGGCGGTCGAGGGCCAGGCCGTCCTGGGCGAGCGTCGGCATCACGCACCGCGTGGTTCGCCGAATGACCACGATGCGGAGCCCTGCATGGTCGAGCACCTTGCCGGCCCAGTCGTTCTCGGTGAAGCCGGGCACCCCGGCGTCGAGCACGAGGTTGGGGCGAAATCGGCGCTCGTCGAAGTCGGCGGCGGGCTCGAGCGTGCGCAGGTGCTCGAGCGTCGACGTCGTCAACACGTGCAGCGCCGAGAGGTCGAAGAAGCGGTCGGCCGGTCCGAGCCGGCCGATGCGGCCGGCCGTCTCGGTATCGATGACGGTCCCGTCGTCCTCCGTCGCCTGGTACGGCATCGTGTGGTCGTGCACGCCACTGACCAGACGGACTGGGCTGCCGAGCGTGGCTGACAACGCGGCGTCGATGCCTTCGTCGTCGCTGCGCCGCGTCGAGCCGTCCGGAAACGTGATCAGGATCGGCGGTGGGGACGTCGCCGAGGACGGGCGGCTCGAGGTAAGTGGCTCGCAGCTCGAAGAGCCGAGCCCAGCGCCGGGGCAGCTTGGCCGAGGCGACGGTGTCCTGTTCGGCATCGACGATCGTGTACGCCCGGTCTCCGGCGAGGCCCTTCTCGTCGATCGCAGCCTCGTCGAGGAGCTCGCCGAGCATGGACTTGACCGGATAGCGGTAGATCCGCCGCACGACGGGAGCGTCCTCGCGTGCAATTGGTGCGCTGGTCATGCCGACGGTCCGCCGGAGCCGACGTGGGCGACAGCCTTGATCTCGATCTGCATCGCAGGGCGGGCCAGCGCGACGACCTGCACGACCGTGACGGCGGGCGGCGGTTCCCCGACCGACGCTTCGACGAGCGGTTGCAATGCTCGCCACGCAGCCGAGAGCACCGAACGCTCGGGATCGGGTGAGTCCCCGCACACGAAGACCGTGAGGTCGACGATGTCCCTGGCGGATCCGCCCGCCGCGTCCACGAGCGCGACGACACCCGCCCATGCCTCCTCTACCTGGGCGTCGAGCGCGGGGCGGTCGACACCTGCCCGCTCACGTAAACGACGTCATCACCGACGCACGCCTGGCTGATCCCCGCTGTCTTTGCGTCGGAAGCGCCGGGTCTTGCCACACGTAGCTTCACGCGGGTGACGTTACGAGCTGGTCCCG
Source organism: uncultured Acidimicrobiia bacterium (assembly GCA_963774125.1). Lineage (GTDB taxonomy): Bacteria > Actinomycetota > Acidimicrobiia > Acidimicrobiales > Ilumatobacteraceae > JALZMG01. The sequence goes on along the minus strand of CAVZDR010000002.1, from coordinate 1,418,386 downwards.
CGACGTCTCGGTCTCCGCCGGGGGCATGCCGGGGTCAGATGCAGACCACGTTGCCTTGATCTGGGTCGAAGAAGCAGACCGGGGGTGGCGGCGGGGGTGGTGCCGGCACGATGTCGAGGTTCGCAACGACGTCACTGACGAGCCGGAAATGTTGCCGGGGAAGTAGTTCGCCACGATGCGGTAGTTCCCGGGCGGCAGGGTGAAGAAGAACGGGCCGTTCTGATTGACGACGCAGTTGCTGCGCGCCGTGCTCGTGTAGAACTGCGCCGGGCGTCCAGGAACGAAGGCAACCTGTGCTCCCGTGTTGCGGTCGAAAGCGAAGAAGTCGACGCCGCTCCCTGGCGAGATGCCGTCGCCGCCCAACCCGAAGCTCTGGGTGCCCTGGGCGTACGTCACGGTCGGCACGCCGAACTGCTGGTTTCCTTCGAAGCCGGAGAAGATCACTCGTCCCGGCTGGGTCAGGTAGGCGTGGCCGGCAGTGGCGCAGCGAGCCGCGCTCACCGGTGACGCATCGCGGTGATCCCGGCCGGGCGGACCGGGACAGCGACACCTGCCGTTGCCGGTGCCGTCCGACGTTCGCCACGGATGAGCGCCGAGATTGATGAATGTTGAAGGGTTGCTTCTTGGGCTGTCGCCTTGAGGTCATCGCCCCGGGGCTGAGCTGCGGCGAGCGCGCTGTGCGAGGCTGCAGTCGTGCCGGATCCCCTCATCGCATGGTGGATGATCTCGACATCGCACGGTGGCGGCTGCGCAGCCAGCACGTGGTCGAACCGCACCTCGCGACAGCGGCTGAGGTGGTCGGTGCCCTGCTCGCCGTGCAGGCGGAGAATCCCAACCAGTCAGCGTGGGCGGTCGCGGCACGGGCGGTGAGACCGGATCCTGCTGGCCTCGCGCGGTTGCTCGACGACGGCACGGTGGTGCGCACGCACGTGTTGCGCCCGACGTGGCACTACGTCCTCGCCCATGACATCGCCTGGCTGATCGAGGTCACCGCGCCGCGGGTTCGCCTGACGACGCAGCAGCAGCTGCGTGCCGTGCACAGGATGGATGACCGCGCGGTCGACGACGTGTCGATCGCCGTGCTCGATGCGCTGGGATCGTCACATCTGACCCGAGTCGAGCTCGCCGGCGTACTCGCCGACGCCGGCCACGAGCTGACCGGGCAGGCGTTGATGATCCTCCTCGCCGATCTGGAGCTCCAGGCACTGGTGTGCAGCGGTCGGCCGGCTGAGGACGGCACCCACACCTACGCCCGCTTCGCCGACCGAGTCCCGTCCCCGCGACAGCTCGACCGGGATGAGGCACTCAGCGAGCTGGCGCTGCGCTACTTCACCGGGCACGGCCCGGCGACCGAGCGCGACCTGTCCTACTGGGCGACGCTGCGACTCGGCGACGTCCGCGCCGGACTGGCGCAGGTGTCCGACCAGCTCGCATCGTTCGAGCACGACGGGCGAACGTTCTGGCACGCACCGGCCGACCGGCCGACGGCGCCCGGCAGCCCTACCGGTCACCTGCTGCAGATCCTGGACGAGACGTACCGCGGCTACCAGGACTCCCGCTGGGTGCTCGACGGCGCCGGCGTCGTGCCGCGGACTCGTGAGACGGCGGCCGGAATGGCGCTCGTCGACGCGCAGCTCATCGCGGCGATGAAGCGCGCCGTCACGGCCGACCGCGTGCAGTTCGAGCTGCGCCCCTACCGCCCGCTACGACCCGATGAGGTCCAGGCACTCGAAGCTGCAGCCGGCCGGTACGGCGAGTTCCTCGGTCGCGCCGCAGCGCTCGAGCTGCGCTGAGCGCCGACCCGATCAGCGGTTGCGCAGGCGGTCGAGTCGGCGACGGTCCTTCTTCGTCGGCCGACCGGCGCCAGGATCCCGCCGGAACGGCGGTGGCGCGAGGTCGCGCGGTGGCCGCGGCTCGCTGTGATCGACGAGGCAGTCGGCGGCGATCTTCGCCCCTACCCGCTTGTCGATCGGCTGGACGACGTCGACCACTCGCTGCCACTGAGCCACGTATGCCTCCACGCGATCACCCGCCCGCACCGGCGTCGCCGCCTTGGCCGGGCGACCGTTGACCTTGACGTGGCCGCCTCGGCAGGCCGCCGTCGCGATCGCTCGCGTCTTGCACAGCCGTACGGCCCACAGCCACTGGTCGATGCGCACGGTGTCGATCGACCAAGTGTGCCCGCTCGTCGCAGATGATCACGACAAATTCATGTAACTACTTGTCACGTGGAATTATTTCGTGTTACTGTTCGTCATATGAATACGGCGCGGGCGTACCGCATGACGGCCCGTCAAGAGGCGGTCGAGCAGACGCGGGAGCGCATCCTGCAGGCCGCCTACGACGCCTGGGTGGCATTGCCGTACGACCAGGTCACGCTCGACGGCGTTGCTCGTGACGCCGGCACGAGTCGTCAAACCGTGCTGCGGCACTTCGGGTCGAAGGACGAGCTTGCCCTTGCTGTCGTCGACTGGCAGTTGCCGCGTGCGAGGAGTCCGCACGGCGCGTCGAGCCGGGCGACATCGGCGCCGCAGTTCGCCAGCTCGTCGACCGCTACGAATCGATGGGCGACGCCAACGTTCGCCTGCTCGAGCTCGAAGGGCGTATCGACCCGATCGACCGCTTGCTCGCGGTCGCTCGCGACAGCCACCGGCGGTGGATCGAGACCACGTTCGCGCCGCTCCTACCCGCGGGCCGGGCCCGCCGCGAACAGCTCGTCTTGACGCTCTATGCAGCGACCGACGTGACCGTGTGGAAGCTCCTGCGACGCGACCTCGGCTGCTCGCGCGCCAAGTCCGAGGCCATCATCCGCAACTTGGTCGAGGGTGCGACGGGCACGCTCGACCCATCTCGAGAGGACTGACGATGTCGAACCCCGCGTACCGCTACCTGCTGCCCATGTGGGACGGCGGTGGCACCGTTACGCCCGAACTGGGCGTGGCCCGCCGGCTCATCGCCCGTGGACACAGCGTCCACGTGTTGGCTGACCCGACGATCCGTAGCCAGGCCGAAGACGTTGGCTGCACGTTCACGCCGTGGGTGCGGGCGCCCCATCGCACGTCAGCCGACCCCGACCAGGATCTGCTCCACGACTGGGAGACGACGAACCCGCTTGCGATGCTCGGTCGGGTGCGCGACCGCTTCGTCGCCGGGCCCGCCGAGGCGTTCGCCGCAGACACGGCGGATGCGATCGAGCTCGTTCAGCCCGATGTCGTCGCGCCCGACTACCTGCTGTTCGGCTCGATCATCGCCGCGGAGTCGGCCCGGGTACCGGTCGTTCCGATCGTCCCGAACATCTGGACGCTGCCGAGCCCAGGCGTCCCAGCGATCGGCCCGGGGTTCCCGCTCGCCAAGGGTTTGCCTGGCCGGTGTCGTGATGCGGCACTTCGCGCGATGGTCAACGCCCTCTTCCGGCGCGGGCTGCCATCTCTCAACGCAGCACGCGGCGGCACGCCAGCTCCCGCCACTGCGCTCGTTCTACGACCAGGTGCTCGATACCGGCCGGATCCTCGTGCTCTCCAGCGCGACCTTCGACTTCGCCTCGCCGGCCGTGCCTGCCAACGTCCGCTACACCGGAGCGATCCTCGACGAGCCGGAGTGGGCGGAGCCGTGGAACGGACCGCGCCCGCAGAACCTTGGCGACCCGCTGGTGCTCGTCGGATTCAGCTCGACCTACCAGCAACAGGCCCCGCTGCTGCAGCGGGTTGTCGATGGTCTCTCGTCGCTGCCGGTGCGCGGGATCGTCACCCTTGGACCCACGCTTCAATCCGGCGACGTGCTCACGTCGCACAACGTCGAGGTCGTACCGTCGGCGCCCCACGGTCCGATCCTTCGCGAGGCATCACTGGCGATCACCCACTGCGGGCACGGCACCGTCATGAAGGCACTCGCCCACGGCGTACCGATGGTGTGCATACCGATGGGCCGTGATCAGAACGACACCGCCGCCCGTGTCGTCCATCACGGCGCCGGCATCCGGCTGTCACCTCGATCGTCGGCGATGCGCATCGCAGCGGCGGCGAGAGAGGTCCTGATGGACCCGCGGTTCCGCGCCAACGCGCAACGCTTGTCACGCGCGATCGCGGAGGAAGCCCAAGCGACTGACGTCGTCGGCGAGCTCGAGGCGGTCGTGACGACCAACGGCAGCCCCGACGCGTCGCTCGAGCTGCGCTGAGCGCGGTCATGGTCAGGCAGAGCGGTGGAGCAGCTCGACGAAGCGGCGGAGTGCGGCCGTCGTCTCGGCGCGGGCGCCAGTTGCGACGAGATCGAGGAGCAGGCCGCGGACTACAGCGAGTGCCAGCCGTGTGAGTGCGGGATCGACATCTGCTTCAGCCCCAGGTGGCGCGCGTAGCCAGACGTCGACCGCCCCGGGAATCAGCTGGTCGAACGGTGACTCGCCGTTGGCGCCTCGGGCGTAGCTCTCGAAGAACAGCCGCTCCAACGCGCGCAGTGATGGATCACTGAGGTGATCCCACATCTGGTTCATGCGAGTGGCAGGCGGTCCGGACAGCGTCGATGCAACCTCGCCCTGTCGGGCCTCGACCGCTTGGACAACGGCGACCATCAGTTCGTCTCGCGACCCGAAGTGGTGAATCAGCATGCGGTGGCTGGTGCCGACCTCATTGGCGATGTCGCGAAGTGACCGGTTGCCGAGCCCACGCTCGGCGCACGTGTCGATCACTGCGGCGAGCAACTCGTCGCGACGGTGCAGGTCACGAGGTCGTGACACGTCCCTCGGCGAACTCCTTCAGACCAGCTGCCTCCATCGCCAGGTAGCGGCGCGTGAGCCGGCGGGTGAGACGACCAACCACGGCACCGAGGATGCCCGTCTGCTCGATCCGCTGCTCGACGCGCTGTCGTCTCGCCGTCGATCGCCTTGAGCTCGTGCGATGCCGCAGTAGTGGCGCCTGGCGAATGGGTGACCCATGTCCAGCCTGCTCCGGGCTCGATGGCGGTGACCGTCCACGAGAGCTCGGGGAAGCGCGGTTGCTTGATGCGCGCCCGCGTCCCGACCGCGAGGCCGGCGGCGCCATCGAGCAGTCGCACCCCGGTGACCGATGCCGTCCACGAGGGCCACTCCTCGACGTTTGTGTAGACGTCCCAGACGTGCTCGACGGGTGCGTGGATCGTCACGCCGTCACGTGTGATCATGTTCCAGATGGTACATAAATCCTGATTCGGGGGCAAGAGATCATCGCTGCGTGCTGGTCCGCGCGACCACCGCTCTGGTGGCGACGAAGAACATCACCGTGAAGGCGCCGAGAACGAGCCAGTACGTGCCGGTGGGCAGCGTGCCGGCGTCACCGTAGGAGGCGAGCAGCGGTTGCCCGAGCGGAGAGCCCCCCTCGGCGAGGATGTGCCGCGCTCCGAGGTCGTGTCCGAGGCCCTCGAAGGCCCAGCGGGATGGCATCGCCAGGCTGAGGGCGGCGCCGGCATTCGCCATGAGGTGGACCGGGAGGATCGCACCGGAGAACAGCACGGCGGGGAAGCACAGCATCGGCAGGGCGAGCGTTGCCTGCGAGACGGTCTTGACCATCGCGGACGTGAGCAGACCGAGGCCGAGGGCGGCGAGTGCGCACAGCAGCAGGCTGACCCCGATGGAGGCGTACGTCGTGAGGGGGCGATCGGGGAGGCGGTCGAACAGGCGCAGCACGCCGAGCATCGCGGCGACGACGAGGACGAGGAACGGCGCGAGGATCGTCACCTTCGACGCCACGTACGGGCCCGGGCGGAGGCCGACGAGGCGCTCGCGGCGCAGGATCGTTCGCTCGGTGCAGATCTGCAGCAAGCCGTACGTGAGGCCGAAGAAGAAGGCAGCGAAGACGACCCAGAACCCGATCATCACCATGGAGCTCGGGCTCGGGTTGTCGAAGTCGAACGCGCCGGGCCGGAAGAGGATGACGAACATGGCGACGACCAGCGCCGGTGACCCGAGGAGGATGGCGAGCGTCAAGCGGTTGCGGACGAGGATCTCGAGCGTGCGCTGCGTCAGGACCCGCCACTGCGTGAGCCCGCTCGCCATCGGTCGGCCGATCTGGTATCGAGGAACGTCGTCGTGGGCGGGCACGGCCGCTGTCGAGGTGTCGGCGGAGGGGACGTGTTCCTGGTACGTGCGTTCCGGGTGGGTGGTCCGATCCGCGTCGGTCAGGCAGCGATACAGCTCCGCAACCGAGCCGACCTCGAAGTGCTCGAGCGCCTCGCCGATGGTTCCGACGAAGCCGACGCTCCCACCTCGGGCCATGAAGACGATGCGGTCGCACAGCGCCAAGTCGTCGATGGAATGTGTGGTGAACACGACCGTCGCCGACCGGTCAGCCAGCTGGCGCAGGCGAGTGGCCAGCTCCGCGCTGGTGAGCGGGTCGAGGCCCGACGTCGGTTCGTCGAGGAAGAAGACGTGTGGGTCGGTGAGCAGCTCGACGGCGATGCTGGCGCGCTTGCGCTGACCGCCGCTGAGCGAGCCGACTCGGACATCCGCCTGCTCCGTCAGGCCGACGGCGACGAGCGCGTCACGCACCGCCTCGTCCACGTCAGCGGCGCTGACCCCTGCAGGAAGGCGCAGCCGCGCCGCATAGCGAAGCGTGCGGATGAGCGGCAGGTCGGCGTGGATGATGTCGTCCTGGGGCACGTAGCCGAGCACACTGCGGAATCCGCCCAGGTTGGCGTGCACGTCGATGCCGTCGAAGCGCACCGCACCCGACGTGGCGGGCGCGATCCCGGCGATCGCCTCGAGGAGCGTCGTCTTGCCAGCGCCGCTGGGGCCGACGATGGCGACGAGCTCGCCGGGAAGGATCGTGAACGAGACGGCGTCGAGCAGCGTCAACTCGCCGCGCTTGCGGTCCCGGACCCGCCGGGTCAGGGCGTTGACGTCGATGCGCACACCCCTCGGTGAGACCGTGACGGCCGGGCTTGCCGGGTCGTCCCCCGCTTCGAGGAGCGTCGTCACTGCGCCCTCAGTCAGCTGCATCGTCACTGCTCCTCCTTAGATAGCACGATCGGTCGTGCTTCAAGAGAGAGTACGATCGATCGTGCTATCTTGTCAACATGCCCGGCCAACGAAAACAGCGCGCCGACGGCGAACGCACTCGCGAGGCGATCGTGCGCGAGGCCGTGTCATTGGCAACTGTTCACGGTCTCGAAGGCCTCTCGATCGGCAACCTCGCCGGAGCGCTCGACATGAGCAAGAGCGGGGTCTACGCCCACTTCGGCTCGAAGGAGGATCTCCAACTCGCCACCGTCGACGAAGCGGAACGGATCTTCGATGCCGAGGTCATCGAACCGGCTCTCGCCGCAGCGCCGGGAGTGGCGCAGCTGATCGCTCTGTGTGACGCCTTCTTCGACCACCTCAGGCGGCGCACGTTTCCAGGTGGCTGCTTCTTCGCCGGCGCCCTCCTCGAGATGGGCACGTGCCCCGGGCCGGTCAAGGAACGAGTCGCTGCGTTCCAGGGACGGCTCACGGCGCTGATCCGTCAGTTCGTCGTCACGGCACAGGAACGAGACGAACTCCCCGCCGGCGAGGATCCGGACGCGCTCACCTTCGAGCTGAACGGCATCATCCTCGCTGCCAATACCAGCTTCGTCCTGCGGGAGGACCCGGCCATCCTGGCGATGGCCAGCGGCGTCGTGCGTCGTCGTCTCGGCAGCGGGTGAGCTCAGCGGTCGAGTGCGGCGATGGTCTTGCCGAGCTCCCGGATCGACCGCTCGCTGATCGGGCTCACGACGAGGATCGCCTCCTGAAGTCCCGCTCTCGCGAACTCGGCGAGCCCATCGGCGATGGCTTGCGGTGATCCGGTGAGGGCAGGCACTTCAGGCGTGTGTGGTCGATCTGCCTGCGCGCCCTCGACCGCCACGAACACCGTGGCCGAGCGCATGACATCGGAGGGTTGGCGTCCGGCCTCGGCCACGAGCTGGCTGACGCGATCGTTCGCGCTGGCGAACCCCTCCGGGGTGTTGCCGTGCCAGCCGTGCCAGATGTTCCAGCGGTCTGCGTGGGGGAGCGCGGCCCGCAGCACGCGCTCACCGACGGAACCGACCATGAGTGGATACGGCACGTCGGGCCGGGGGAGGACCACGGCGTCCTGGACGCGCTCGAACCGGCCCTCGAACGTCACGCGCTCCCCGGCGAGAAGGCGGCGGATGATCTCGAACGACTCGATGAACCGGGCGGCGCGGTGATCGAACGGCACGCCGAAGGCGCGGAACTCGATCTCGTTCCATCCAGCGCCGAGTCCGAGCACGAGTCGTCCGCCGCTGATCTCCTGCACCGCGGCCGCCTTCCTGGCCAGCAGCCCCGCCGGGCAGAAGGCACAACACGCCACGAGTGGACCCAACTGCACGCGATCGGTCACCGCGGCGAGAGCACTGAGCAGGCTCCATGCGTCCCACGGCCCGCGCTCTTCGCGTCCGTCGTCACGGTAGAGGAGGTGGTCGCCGAGCCAGATCGAATCGAAGCCGACCTCCTCCGCCACCCGCGCCATCGCCATGCACTCCGTCCATGGCACTCGGCGCTCGACCTCGGGAAGCTGCACGCCAACGTGTAGGCGGGTCGTTGTCATCGCAGCAGGTTAGGAGTGGCGTTCTACGATCTCGGCGTGCCGTACGACGAGGAGCTCGCCGATCGGATCCGCGAGTTGCTGGCACAGGAGCAGGACGTGTCCGAGCAGCGCATGTTCGGCGGCCTCGCGTTTCTGGTCGGTGGGAACATGGCCGTCGCGGCGAGCGGTCAAGGCGGGTTGATGGTTCGAGTTGATCCGTCGAAGTCGGACAGCCTGACCGCGACCGGGGTTGCCCAACCGATGGAGATGCAGGGCCGGCAGATGAAGGGTTGGCTGCGGGTTGGTGCGAGCGGCGTGCGCACGAAGCCTCAGCTGCGCAAGTGGGTCGACATCGGCGTCGGTCATGCGAGGACGCTGCCGACGAAACCGAAGCGCGAGGCGCGTCGCTGAAGTTGTTCGTCTCATCTTGTTCTCATCTCCGCGCGACTAGAAATGGATTTGATGGCGGTGCGGACGGCGACCGGCAGCGGACGGCCGGCGGTGAAGTGGAGGGAACGCGCCATCTGGGCGGCCCGTCGTCACGGGTGGGAGGTTCGCCACGTCGATCCGTTCCTGCGGCTCGAGGATTACCTGTGCCGCGTCCTCTTGCCATTGCTCGAGGTCGACTGTGTGTTCGACGTGGGCGCTCACGTGGGGGAGTACGCAACGTCCCTGCGCCGGGCCGGTTTCTCGGGCGACATCGAGTCGTTCGAGCCGGTGTCCCGCTCGTTCGAGCAGCTCAAGTCGTGTGCGGATGCGGACCCGCGCTGGCACGTGCACCAGATCGCCCTCGGTGACACTGACGAGACCCGCGAGATCAACGTCACCGCGACGACGACGTTCTCCTCACTGCGCGTCCCGCGGCACGACAAGGTCGCCGAGTTCGCCGTGCTCGGCAACGAGGTGCAGTCGCGGGAGCAAGTCGTCGTACGCCGGCTGGACAGCGTGATGAACGAGCTCATGCCGAGGCCACCCCAGCGGATCTTCCTCAAGCTGGATACGCAGGGCTGGGACCTGAACGTGCTCGCGGGCCTGGGCTGCGTCGACCCTTCGATCGTCGGAGCGCAGTCGGAGATGTCGGTGCTGCCGATCTACGACGGGATGCCGGATTTCCGCGCCTCCCTCGACGCCTTCGGCGCCGCCGGCTTCGAGATCGCCGCGATGTTCGCGGTCAGCAGGGACCAGTTGCAGCGCCTCGTCGAGTTCGACTGCGTGATGTTGCGGGTCTCCGCCGTAGCTGGCTCACCCGACGTGCGAACGCCCGTCACGTCGCATGCATCGACATGAACTCGTCGACGTCGATGAGGCGGAGGATCGTCCGCACCGCAGCCGGCACCGCACGACGGGTCGGGTCGGTGAACCGCCGCGGCTGAACGAGGTGGACGGTCGTTCCTCGGGTCTCGATGTCGCAAGATCCTGCCGCCTCGACGTTGCGGACCCAGTCGACGTCGTGGCCATACGTCATCACGAACACGTACTCGCCATCGTGACGGAACGCGTTGACGGGCGTCCGGTAGGTACGTCCTGACGTTCGTCCTCGGTGGACGACGACGGCGAACCCAGGCAGGTGGCGCGGCGAACGGTCCGGTGACTCGGTTCGTGACCTTCTTGTTGAACGACGTGATCGCCATCGGGAGGGGCATGCGTGCACGATCATGCCGGGTCCGGGGATGACGACGCGACCTGCGGGGTACACACGAACTTGGAGGTGACGGACATGGCTGCTTCGGATGTTCGGTCGAATCAAGGGGACGCTGACAAGGGACTCGTCGAACGAGCCGCCGAGACGGCCGGTGATGCCGTCAAGGCAGGCATCGACATGACTCGCTCGGTCGCGTCCGCAGGGATGGATGCGACGGCGGAGATCGTTCGCACCGGTGCCAATGCCACGCGCCGTGTGACGAGGACCGCGGCGAAGGCGGGGAGCGCAGCGGTGCGCAAGGGCACGGGCACGGGCAAGAAGGCGGCACCCAAGCGATCCGCCACGGGTGCGACGAAGCGATCGGCGAAGAAGGCCTCGGGCGCGACGAAGAAGGCCACCAAGAAGGCCTCGGGTGCGACGAAGCGATCGGCGAAGAAGGCCTCGGGCGCGACGAAGAAGGCCACCAAGAAGACCTCGGGCGCGACGAAGCGTTCGGCGAAGAAGGCGACCGGCGCGACGAAGAAGGCCACCAAGAAGGCGACGGGCGCGACGAAGCGTTCGGCGAAGAAGGCGACCGGCGCGACGAAGAAGGCCACCAAGAAGGCGACGGGCGCGACGAAGCGTTCGGCGAAGAAGGCCTCGGGCGCGACGAAGCGCGTGGCCAAGAAGGCGACGGGCGCGACGAAGAAGGCGACGAAGAAGGCCACGAGTAAGGCCACCCGAGCCACCTCCGCGCGAACGTCCACCAAGCGGGCCGCCAGGAAGCGGTAGCCCCCGCCTCCCCTTGTGCAAGGCCCGCCGAGCCTTCAGGCTGTGGCGATGGCCAACTCGCACGTCGCGCGAACCCGACCCGGCGTGACGCCGCTGTCGGGCTCTAATGCCCGGAGGCCCACGCGGCTGCCTCGTCGAGTTGAGCGAGCGGGAAGTGCTGCACCTCACCCGGCGTCATCCAGCCGAACCAATCGGTGGCGTGCTGCATCCACGCCACGTCGGTGACCAGGGCGATGCGCTTCCAGGCACCCCAGTTCTCCACGCCCATCTTGAGGTCCTGCCAGAGCGCCCCGGCGGTGAAACCTTCGAACTCGGGCATGACGATCACCACTCGGATCTCGCCACTCGACTCCGCCCTCTCGAGCGCTGGAAGCAGGCGCTCGCGATAGTCCTCGGCGGTGAGCTTGCCAGCGACTTCGAACCCGATCACGCCTGCGGGCAAGTCCGTGAGCTCCTCGAGCATGGGCTCCTCCGATCGAACGACGGGTCCGTCGACAGTGGCAGGTTCCGCTGCGTGCGCGCAACACGTCGACTTGGGACCGACCGACGCTGGAGACGGACCGCCGCGGTACCGTGCGCCGGCGTGATGGGGCGGCATCGGGACAACAGGCGGCGCGGCAGGTTGATGTTCGTCGTGACGTGCGTGATCGTGCTCGTGGCCGGCGTGATCCCGTCCCCGTCGGTCGGCGCGGCCACGACCGTCGTCTACAGCGGCGCCGGTCCCGGTGTGCCTCGCGTCGGCGTGATCGGCGACTCGACGGCGGCGCAGATCCGCTGGACGAACAGCTACGGCCCGCTGACCCGCTTCAACTTCACGTTCGACGCCGAGGCCTGCCGCCGCACGCTGGCCACATCGTGCAGTGCCGGCGGTGTCGCGCCCGAAACGGTCATCACCACGATGCGACGCCTCCGCGGTCTGCTGGGTGACGTGCTGGTGGTCATGACCGGTTACAACGACCCGCCCGCCTCGTTCGGCGCGGCGGTCGACGCCGTGATGGCCGAGGCGGCGGCGCAGGGGATCCCCAAGGTGATCTGGTTGACGATGCGGGTTCCTCCCGGGTCCGCCCCCACGAGCGCCGTGTTCGAGGCGAACAACCGGACCCTGATGCAGAAGGCGCAGCAGTACGGCGGTGCACTGCAGATCGCCGACTGGTCGACCTACAGCAGTGGACAGACGTCGTGGGTGATCGCCGACGGGTTCCACCTGAGCGCCCGCGGGGCGGCCGCTGCGGCGGCGTACATCGCCGACGTCGCGGCACAGGTGCTCGATGGGGCGACGATCACACCACCGGCGGCGCCCGTCGGGTTCGGTGCCGCAGCGGCGTCACCGGCTCCAGGCTGGATCTCGGCCTTCGTCGTCGGGGCCGACGATGGGTTGTACAACATCGAGTTCAACGGCGCAGCGTGGGGTGGCTACGGCGCCCTCGGTGGGACCGCTTCGAGCACACCCGCAGCCGTGTCGCCAAGCCCCGGGATCGTGGACGTGTTCATCCGCGGCGTCGACTACGCGCTGTGGACCAGGCACTTCGACGGCGTGTCGTGGGGTTCGTGGACGTCACTTGGCGGAGTGTTGAGATCTGCGCCGGCCGTCACGTCCGGCTCACCGGGCACGGTGGACGTGTTCGTGGTCGGTGCCGACCGAGCGCTGTGGACGATGACGTTCGACGGTGGGAGCTGGAGCGGTTGGTCGAGCCTCGGCGGCATCGTGACTGCTGCACCGTCGGCGACGTCGATGTCGCCCGGCACGGTGACGGTCCTCGCTCGAGGCGTCGACGACGCGATGTGGGTGCAGTCGAGAAGCGGGTCGTGGAGTGGATGGTCGACGCTCGGGGGCATCCTGACCTCTGCGCCAGGAAGTGCGTCGAGGTCAGCCGGCACGCTCGACGTCTTCGTCCGAGGCACCGACAACGCCCTGTGGACCAATCGATTCGACGGCGGCTGGAGCGGATGGTTCTCCCTCGGTGGCATCCTCTACAGCCCGGCCGGCGCGGTGTCGTCCCAAGCGGGAACCGCCGCCGTGTTCGTTCGCGGCGCCGACTCCGCACTCTGGTCGCAGGTCGATCTCGGCAACGGGTTCGGCGGTTGGTTCAGCCTCGGGGGATTCATTCGCTGATCCGTGGAGCTGTGCCCGCCGGGTGGACTCGGGAGCAGACCAGGGCATCTCACGGGTGCGACGTGGGCAGCAGAAGCGCAGAGTTGATGGCGTCACCGACCTTCAGGGTCCCTGCGCTGAGGAGGCGCCATGAGCACCACCGTCGAGAACGCGAGCGACATCCGGCCGTTCCAGATCGACATTCCGGACGAGCAGATCGACGATTTGCGCCGCCGCATCGCGGCGACGCGATGGCCCACCAAGGAGCTCGTCGCAGACCGATCGCAGGGCGTGCAGCAGGCGACGGTGCAGGAGCTCGCCCGCTACTGGACGAGCGAGTACGACTGGCGCAAGGGCGAGGCGAGACTGAACGCCCTCCCGCAGTTCACGACCGAGATCGACGGGGTCGAGATCCACTTCATCCACGTCAAGTCGCAGCATGAGGACGCGCTGCCGCTGATCATGACGCACGGCTGGCCGGGCTCGGTCTTCGAGCTGCTCGACACCGTCGACCCGCTCACCGACCCGACCGCTCACGGCGGCAACCCTGAGGATGCGTTCCACCTGGTGCTGCCGTCACTGCCCGGTTACGGGTTCTCCAGTGAGCCGGCCGAGCTCGGCTGGGACGCCGGCCGAACCGCACGCGCGTGGGCGCAGCTGATGAACCGCCTCGGTTACACCCGCTACGTCGCACAGGGCGGCGACGTGGGTGCCCTCGTCACGGACCTGATGGGCCGCCAGGCGGTCGAGGGCTTGGTCGGCTACCACTTGAACCTCCTCACGGCGGTGCTCGCGATTGGTGATCATCTGCCCAAGGAATCCGACAAGGAACGCACAGCGGCCGAGGCGTTCGCGGCGTTCAGGCAGGACGGCTTCGGCTACTTCCTCGAGATGGCCACCCGGCCGCAGACGATCGGCTACTCGCTGCTGGATTCACCCGTCGGACTGGCGGCCTGGTTGCTCGACCACGACACGGACAGCTACCACAAGATCTCCCGCGCGTTCGTCGACGGCGAGCCCGTCGGCAATCTCACCCGGGACAACATCATCGACAACATCACGCTGTACTGGCTGACCGGGACCGCAGCGTCGGCGGCCCGGTCGTACTGGGAGGACGGACGAGCGCTGGCCGCAGCGCTTGCGAGCGGCCAGGCTCCTCCGGCGGTCTCGGTTCCGGTCGGGTTCACGACGTTCCCCGGCGAGATCTGGGCCACCCCGCGCAGCTGGGCCGAGGCGGTCTACCCGGGCCTCGCCTACTTCAACGAGGTCGACAGGGGCGGCCACTTCGCCGCCTGGGAAGAGCCGCAGCTCTTCACGACCGAGTTGCGTGCTGCATTCAGCGCACTGCGCTAGCCGCGCGGTCTGCCGGTCGGCCGCGCCGACCGGCAGTGCCGATCCCCAGTGCCATCGTGGTGGCCATGCGAACCGAGGAGATCCGGCGGGCCGTCGCAACGCGGATGGCGCAAGCCGCGGAGGCTTGGCTCGATGGCCTCGATGTGGGCCAGCGCGAGCAGGCGGCCTGGCCCTTTCCCGCCGACGAAGAGCGGCGGCGTTGGTACTACACGCCGACTGACCACGGCGGCCTGACGCTCGGGGCGATGACGCCGCCTCAGCAGCAAGCGGTGATGCGCCTGCTGCGCGCCGGGTTGTCTGCCGCCGCCTACACCACCGCGACCACCATCATGGGACTCGAGAACGTCCTCGACGCAGTCGAGGAGTGGCGGGCGACCTTCGGCCGTCAGCGCGGGCGTGACCCGGGGCTGTACTACGTCCGCGTGTTCGGCGATCCCGGGCCGGCGGCGACGTGGAGCTGGCGCTTCGGCGGCCATCACGTCTCGGTCAACCACACGGTCGTCGACGGCGAGCTCGCGTCGTCGACGCCGTGCTTCCTCGGTGCCGACCCAGCACACTCGGCACTGCTCGGCCCGCACCTGCTGCGACCGCTCGGCGGCGCCGAGGATCTCGGGCGCGAGCTGGTCCGATCGCTCGACGAAGGCCAGCTCGATCGCGCCCTGCTGTCACCGGTTCCACCGGTGGACATCGTCACCGCCAACCGTCCGCAAGCCCAGGAGGGCGACCGCCCCTTGCCGCTCGGGGCGATCTTCCGCGGTCCGCTCGAGGGCCCATTGTCGGAGCAGATGGCGCGCCAGCAGGCGGCGATGGAGGAGGCGATCGGACTGCGCACGCAGCACGTCGATGCCGTCAGCTTGACTCGGGCTCCGAAGGGCTTGCCCGCCGCAGACCTGCGCGGCGCACAGCGGGATCTCTTGCGCCAGCTGCTGGACGTCTACGTTCGGCGCGTCCCCGACGACCTGGTCGACCAGGAATCGGCGAAGTACGCGTCCGACGGTGATCTCGACACCCTGTCGTTTGCCTGGGCGGGCGCCCTCGAACCAGGCCAGCCGCACTACTACCGGGTCCAGGGCAGCCGACTCCTCGCGGAGTACGACAACACCCAGCGCGGCGTCAACCACGTCCACACGGTGTGGCGCGACCTGGACGACGACTTCGGCGTCGACGCCCTCGCCGACCACTACGCCGCCCACCATTGAGGGATCTGGGCGGGATCTCTGCCAGGATCGGTTCTGGGCGTGATCCCTGCCAGCTGCTGTCAGCGAAGCCGCCCAGTCAGCGCGACGCAGGGTCCGTCGATGACGTGCGACCGGTGGTCCGGCCGGCGAAGACGACGGTCTGCCGGTCGGGTTGGAAGCCGACGCTGAGGTAGAGGTTCCTCGATGCCGGGTTGGCGGGTTCGTAGCAGATCTTGATGCGCGCCGCACCGCCGGCGGCGAGCAGGGCAAGGCCGGTGGTGAGGAGGTGGCGGGCAAGTCCTCGACGCTGGTGATCGCCCTCGGTGCGCATGGGTTCGACGAGACCCGTCGCGGTCGTGGGGTCACACCAGAACAACCCGTACGCAGCGATGCTCCCGCGATTGTCGTGGACCACCAGGTCGAGATCGGGGCGGTAGAGCGACGTTTGACGAAGGCGCGGGCTCGGGATCTGGGCGGTTCCGCTCGAGGTTGATCATGTGATGCGGACGCGGCATCGTCTCGAGGCGACTGGACAACCGATACCCCGCATGCAGGGGGCTGATCTCTGGTCGAGCGTCGGACGCAAGCCACGTTTCGACCAGCCCGTCTTCCTCGACGGCAAACCCATGGGCGATCAAGACCTCGCGGAGGACGTCATCGGCACGGTCGACTTCGAGGCCGACGGCGTCGATGCCGCGCTCGCGAGCGTGCGCGAGTCCGCGCTCGATGACGTGGGCAATCCAGTCCGGGGGTGCGTCGGGCATGACGATGGGGTCGAGCTGCATCCGGCGGCCCGAATCGGTTGCGATCACGGCGGCCTCCGGACGACCGAGATGGTCGAACCAGAAGAGCTGCGGATGGTTGTCGGTGGAGCGCGACCTCTGCGCCCACCACCACTGCAGGTCGGCGGCTTCGTACAGCCCTGCGGTGGGGTGAGTGCCGCGGATCCGCTGCAGCAGCGACGTCACGCTGGTCAAGTAGTCGAGACCGACGCGCTGCCCTTCTCGCAGTCGGCGCATCGGCCGAACCTATGGCATCGGCGCGCTGGCGACGCATGGTCCTCGTCGGCGGTCAGACGAGGGTCGGTTCGCCTGCCACCCTCGGCAAGCCCGTGCGCAGGCCACTGCGTGAGCTGATGCCGAGTTTGGTGAACACCTTGCGGAGATGCCACGCGACCGTGCGTGGGCTGAGGAACAGCGCAGCGCCGATCTCCGGGTTGGTGAGGCCCTCTGCACCACGTCGGACTCGAGCTCGGAGCGAGCATTGCGGCCTTCGATGCGACGGACCTGCAGCGGCTCGGAAGGTTCGTCGGCGAACTGCCGGGACCGATCGACCACGTGCTGGTCAGCGGTCCGGGCCCCTGCTACGTGCCGCAGGGGTATCGCGCGATCGAGGCGGCACGATCCGACGTCGGTACGCATCTCTCGGTGCCACTCAGCGTCGCTCGAAACGCGGCGGGGGACGTTCGGCCGGGCGGGACCCTGCTCTTCTTGGGGACCACCGGCGGGCCTGCGGTCCCGGGCTTCACCTTCACGGCTGCCCTTCGCGCCATCACGAAGAGCCTTGCGCTCGAGCTGGCGCCGATACGCGTGAACCTGATCGCGGTCGGCTTCGTCGACACCCCGCTGCCGTCGTCGGACCTCTGCGGTCATCACGCGGCACGCTGCGAGCAACTGCGGGCGACGCTTCCGATCCGGCGACTCGTCGCCCCGGCCGACGTCGCCGCGCTGGCCGTCCACCTCATGGCGAACACTGCAGTCACCGGCGCCACGATCGAGATCGACGGCGGTCAGCAACTCGTCGAGTGCTGACCCCGAACCCGGGGGATCGACCGGGGAGGCAACATGTCGGCGATGAGTGATGCACCGAGAGCGAACACTGCGACCTTCCACGTGCTGACTGCCGGCTACTACGAGCGAGGTGTGGCGAGCACGGTCGGGCTGATCCGCGACGGCGCCGTGTTGGTGGTCGTCGATCCGGGCATGGTGCGAGATCGGGCGTTGATCCTTGATCCACTGGCCGCTCTCGGGGTGCAGCCACACGAGGTGACCGACGTCGTCTTCAGTCACCACCATCCCGACCACACGATCAACGCTGCCCTGTTCCCGGCCGCCCGTTACCACGATCACTGGGCGATCTACGAGAACGACGTGTGGACCAGCCGAGACGCCGAGGGTTTCGAGCTCTCACCGTCGATCAAGCTGATCCGCACTCCCGGCCACTCCCCGCAGGACATCACGACGCTCGCCCAGACGAGCGACGGAGTCGCTGCTTTCACCCACGTGTGGTGGAACGGGGAAGGGCCCGTCGAGGACCCGTACGCCGACATGGAGCAGCTGCATGCCAGTCGTGCTCGCGTCCTCGCCGTGGCCGACGTCGCCATTCCAGGCCACGGCCCAGCGTTCGCCCCATCGGAGGCGACGCCCCGCTGAGCTCTCGAAGTGGATGCGGCACGGGCAGATCGTCTCGGTATCGCCGACGACTATTGTCGACACGGTCGGGACGGGGGACTTCACTTGGGAGGGTTCATGCGACGACCGATCATCGCTGTGCTGGCTACGGGCGCGGTGCTCACCTTGGGATCGGTGGCGCTTGCCGCCGACTCGACCTATCTGGCTCACCTGAGGGGGCGCGCCGAACGGCCGGTGCCGCGTGAGACGACGGGCGGTCGGCAGCGCCATCTTCCATCTCAGCGACGACGGCACCGAGCTGTCGTACCGCCTGATCGTCTCCAACATCGACAACGTCGTGCAGGCGCACATCCACCTCGGTGGCCCCGACGACGCCGGCCCGGTTGTCGCCTTCCTCTACGGCGCAGTGCCGCCCGGCGGCGGTCCCGAGCGAGGCGTCCTCTCGACGGGCACGATCACGGCCTCCAACCTGATCGGCCCGCTTGCGGGGCACCCGCTGTCCGACCTGGTCGATGCCATTGAAGACGGGCATGGCGTACGTCAACGTGCACACCAACGATGGCGTCGCCCCGGCCGACACGGGGCCAGGTGACTTCCCAGGTGGGGAGATCCGCGGCCAGATGGGCTGAGCGGCTGCGCCACGAGCCTCCCGGGTACTCGCGCCCGGATCGATGAGTCTCCGTCGCGAGAATCGTCTCAGCTAATCGGCGCTCCACCGGAGCGCGTGACGGCACGAGACGAGACCAGCGGAGGACAGCATGACGAACACGCCCGGCAACGCGAGCAGCGACCTCACCGGCAAGCCGCCCATCGTCGACCTGGCCACCTGGCAGGCGGCGCGCGCGGAACTGCTGGTCCGCGAGAAGGCGCACACGCGTGAGAGCGACGCGATCGCCGCCGCCCGGCGGCGGCTGCCGATGGTCGAGGTCGACGGCACGGTCGAGGTCACCGGCGCCGACGGGCCGGTCCCGTTCGCCGATGTGTTCGAGGGTCGCGACGAGCTCCTCGTCTACCACTCCATGTGGTACGACGGCGCACCACCTCAGGGGCAGTGCGAGGGCTGCACCTTCAACGTCTGGCACATGCAGGACGCCGTTGTCTACCTCCACGCGCGGGGCGTCTCGTTCGCCGTCCTGACCTCGGGCGCGTGGGACGAGGTGGCCCCGTTCGTCGAGTTCATGGGCTACGAGACCCAGCCCTGGTACTCGGTGCGCGGTGTGGAGGCGCCGATCCTCACCGAAGACGGACACATCACCTGCTACCTGCCGCGACGGTGACCGCGTGTTCCTCACGTACTCCACCACGGGCCGGGGCAACGAGCCGGCCGACGGGGCCATGGGCCTGCTCGACATGACGCCGTACGGCCGCCGGGAGGCGTGGGAGGACAACCCCGAGGGTTGGCCCGAGGCCCCGGATGCCGGCTCGCCGGCCGGTGGTCATGGCGCGCCGATCTGCTGGTACTGGCGCACGGACGTCAACGGCGTCGCCACGTGGGGCCCCACCGGCCGGCCCGTGCCGCAATGGACCCGCCCCGGCGCGACCCCCGAGCAGAGCCTCGGCCGCCAGGGCGATTCCTGACCCGAAGTAGGGTCGCCCGTTCGTGGGGTGCTTGTCGTGACTGGACGGGTTGCAGGGAAGGTTGTGGCCATCACGGGCGCCGCCAGCGGACTCGGGGAGGCGACGGCGCGACTGATGCACACAGAGGGCGCCATGGTCGTGCTCAGCGACATCCAGGACGAGCGCGGGCGGGAGATCGTCGACGAGCTCGGCGAGCGAGCCCGCTACGTCCACTGTGACGTGAGCTCTGAGCCCGACGTCGCCAACGTCGTCGACTCGGCCGTCGGTGAGTTCGGTCGCCTCGATTGCATGTTCAACAACGCTGGGATCATCGGCGCTCACGGCCCGATCGACGAGATCCCGCTCGACGAGTACGAGTTCACGATGGCGGTGCTCCTCCGCTCCGTGTTCCTCGGCATGAAGCACGCCGCTCGAATCATGAAGCCGCAGCGCTCGGGCGTCATCTTGTCGACCTCCAGCATCGGTGGTCTGCAGGGTGGGCTCGGAACCCACATCTACGGGGCCGCCAAGGGCGCCATCGTCGCGCTGACCAAGAACGTGGCCGCCGAGCTCGGTGCGTGGTCGATCCGAGTCAATGCCATCGCTCCGGGCAAGATCCTGACGCCCATGAACGCCGCGGCGGTGGTGGGAAGTGCCGAGGCCATGGACGAGGCGCGGGAGGCGTTCCAGACACGGACGCCATTGCGGGGCCGCATCGGGCTGCCCGACGACATCGCCCACGCCGCGTTGTGGCTGGCGAGCGACGACGCCGGGTTCGTCAGCGGTCAGACCTTGGTCGTCGATGGTGGACTCACCACCGGCTCGAAGGAGAACGTCGCGCCGGGTGAGCACGGCCGGTGGGCGAGTCGCCGAGACCTCCTCCGCGAGGCAGGTCGCAGCGGCATGCCGGGCGACAAGGAGGGTTGACGCCAGGTCGTAATACGTTCGACGGCGTGGAACGTGTTGCGGCGTCGCCGGAGTCGTGCTTCTGGGGGTTCTTGGATCCGGAGCTTCCACCGGTCCTCAAGGTCGCCGACGGGTCCGAGCTGCTCGTCGAGGCGGTCACTCACCATGCCGGTGATGCCCCCGACCTGCTGATGGACGACGCCATCGAGCGCGTTGTGGGCAGCGATTGCGGAGTCCGACCGTGGGCCGGGCGTGCACATCATGACCGGGCCGATCTGGGTGGACGGGGCGACGCCGGGTGACGCGTTGCGGGTAGAGCTCCGCGAACTGACACCTCGGCTTCCGTTCGGCTCGAATTGCGCCGCTCACTGGGGCCTCCTGTACGACGTCTTCGGGAAGGAGCGCATCACCGTCTACGAGCTCGTCGACGGCGGCTTCGACGGCACGGCTCGTCCACTGTTCGGCTACGACTTCGAGACCCGAGCGCGCTACGACCTCCCCGGAGTCGTCGACACCGCCTGATCCGGCACGGCGTCAACCGTTCGGTCGAGCGGTCGAGGTTCCAGTGCGGCCGCACCTCGGTGTGATGGGCGTCGCCCCGCTCGAAACAGGGCGAAGGAGCAGTGTTCCGCCAGGTGTGTTCGGCGGCAACGTCGACGACTGGCGGTTCGGACCGGGCGCGACCGTCTACTACCCGGTGTTCCATGAAGGTGCCGGCTTCTACGTCGGCGATCCGCACTTCGCCCAGGGCGACGGCGAGATCTGCGGAACCGCGATCGAAGCGTCACTCGACGTTCGGCTCCGGCTGTCGATCGCTCGCGGGTTCTCGGTCGAGGTCCCGACGCTGGAGACCGCCACCCACTGGTACCTCCACGGCTTCGGCAACGACCTCGATGCGGCGATGCGCATGAGCGCCGAATGCATGTTGCGATTCCTCGTTGACCGCGGAGGCTTCACGATGGACGAGGCGTACTCGATCGCGTCGGTGGCGGTCGACTTCGGGGTGACGCAGGTCGTCGACGGCAAGGTCGGCTGCCATGCCGCAGTTGCCAAGTCGATCGTCGACCGATGACGAGCGCGGCGCCTGGTCCTTCGCTGGGTCTGGGGGTCGATGCGGGACTCGCCCCGCACGTTGCTCGGGAGCTGGCGGTGCGCTGCGCCGACTTGGGCTACGGGTCGTTGTGGTGCAACGACGTGCCGAAAGCGTCGGGTCTCGAGACACTCGCTCACTTCGCTGCTGGCGCCCCGCCGCTCGATCTCGGAGTTGGCGTCCTGCCCCTCGACCAGCATCCGCCGGGCCAGATCGCGACGGAGATCGAGCGGCTCGGGCTCGACGTCTCGAAGCTGTGGGTCGGGATCGGGTCGGGGCGGCTACGACCTCAGCTCGCGCCGGTGCGCGAGGCAGTGGCAGAACTGCGCGACCTGTTGCCCGCGGCGCGCATCATGATCGGCGCGATGCACCCGCAGATGTGCCGGCTCGGGGGAACGATCGCCGACGGTGTGCTGCTCAACTGGATGTTGCCGTCACGTGCGGTGGAGGCGCACGGCTGGGTCCACGAGGGGGCACGCACGGTAGGACGCGCCCCTCCCGTGACCGCCCACTACATCCGCGTCGCAGTGGGCGACGGCGCCACGCAGCGGCTGCGCGAAGAAGAGGGTCGGTACCGCCGGCTGGCGCCAGCGCACTTCGAGGTGATGAACGCGCCGCTGGGTGCTGTCGGCGTGTGCGGTTCCTCGCGTGAGGATGTCGTCGAGGCGCTGGCGCCGCACCGTGGGGCGGTCGACCTGCCGATCGTGCGAGTACTCGCCGATGACGACCTCGGTTCGCTCCTCGATGTCGCTGCGGCGGCGGCGCCGTAGCGGCAAGCGATGATTGCGGCCATAAGTGCATTCCGCCCGCGGCATCTCCGCCGTGTCACCGTGATTCGCCGGGGGCGATCGTCGTGGTGCAGGCGGATCGGACCGCTCGGTGCACGCGGCGGGCGTGGCCGAGATCGGGGCAGAAGCCGAGGCCCGACGTCGAGGACCACCTGCGCATTGCCAGCGTGTCCAAGGCGTTCAGTGGAGCGACTGCGTTTTCGATCGTCGACGACGGCGAGCTCTCGCTCGACGACACGATCGCCGAACAGCTGCCGGATCTCCCGGCGGTCTGGGGCGAGGTCACGCTGCGCAGTACCGCTACTCCAACACCGACAACGTCGGGTTGCGCTGATGATCGAGCAGGCCGCCGGGCAGGACTACGCCGATGCCCTGGCCGAGCACGTGCTCGAACCGCTTGGTCTGGACGAGACGTCGCTGCCGACCGACACGGAGATCCCCGAGCCGTTCATCCACGGGTACGACGTCGACGACGAAGGGGAGTTCGAGGATCTCAGCAACGTCGTCGCCGGAGGGTGGACATGGTCATCCGGCGGAATGGTCTCGACCCCCGCCGACCTCAACGACTTCATCCGTGGGTGCGTCGGCGGTGAGCTGTACGGCAACGAGGTCCGCGACCAGCAACAGGATCTGTTCGTTCCGGGCGGTACGTCCGATCCAGTCGGTGTTGACGACAACGCGGCCAGCCTGGCGCTGTTCCGCTATGAGACCGATTGCGGCACGGTGTACGGCCACACCGGCAACATCTTCGGCTACACCCAGTTCATCGTCGCCTCGCCGGATGGGGATCGATCGGTGACGGCGTCGATCTCGCTGCAGCGCACGCAGAAGAACGAGGGCCAGGCGGCGAGTGTGTTCGACGCGGAGCAGCGTCTTCGGGAGGCGGCGGTCTGCTTCGCTCTCGAGGACTGACACCGGGTCGGCGATGAGTTCTGAGTGAATCGTCGGTCAACAGTGTCATGACCGAGATCACCACTCTCGTGGACGGCCTCGCCATGGTTGAGTCCGCCCGCTGGCACGACGGGCGCTTCTGGTGCTCGGACTGGGTCGCCGGTGAGATCCTCGCGATTGGGGTGGACGGCCCGGCCGCCGGGGAGCCCGAGGTCGTCACCCGATCGACGTCGTTCCCGTTCTGTTTCGACTGGACGGCCGACGGGACGATGCTGGTGACCGGTCGCAACGGACTCGAACGCCTCGGGCCCGACGGCGCGCTCGTTGCCCACGCCGACCTGGCCCACTTCTCGGACTACGGCTGGAACGAGGTCGCCGTACATCCGTCGGGCGTCGCCTACGTGAATGGCATCAACTTCGACATGATGGGCGCCGACGGCATGAACTTCGAGCTGGGCTCGAAAAGCGGGCTGATCGCCGTGGTGGCGCCCGACGGCGATCGCCGCATCGTCGCCGACACCGTCGCGTTCCCCAATGGCATGGCGATCACGCCCGATGGAGCGACCCTCCTCGTCGCCGAATCGTTCGCCTCGCGAGTCTCCGCCTTCGACATCGACGACGACGCCAACCTCGTCAACCGCCGAGTGTGGGCAGAGATCGAGGGTGGGGCCGACGGCGTCAGCCTCGACGCCGAGGGTGCGCTGTGGTGCGCAGCCCAGGGCGGGGCGATCAGGGTCACCCAGGGCGGCCGGATCCTCCAACGCATCGAGCTCGAACGTCCCGCGTTCTCGGTCGCTCTCGGCGGACCGGACGGAACGACGCTCTTCATGGTCGCCAACGAGTGGAACGGCCCCGAGAACATCGGCAAGGGTCCTCGGACCGGTGTCGTCTACTTCGCCGAGGTCGAGGTCCCCGCCGCCTGAGCCAACCTGGGATCCGCAGTCAGACGCGAGCCTTGGCGACCGCCACGCCGGGCACGTCAGCCCGGGTGCGGAACACGCTGCCGCCCTTGTCGGGGTCGTCGGTGTTGTCGGCGGTGACGATGTACATGTCGACGCGATCGGCGCCTCCGAAACAGATGCTGGTCACCATCGTCGCCGGGACGGCGATTCGACCCCGCTCCTGGCCGTCGGGCCCGAAGCCCCACACCGCCGATGAGCCGCCGGCGTCGGCGACCCACACGGTGCCTGCCTCGTCGACCGCCAGACCATCCGGCGCGAGGGCATCGGCGGTGACCAGCAGGCGCCTGCCGCGCACCGAGCCGTCGTCGTAGTCGTGGGCCCACACGCCGCGGACGGTGTCGGCGTGGTAGAGCACGGAGCCGTCGGGCGACAACCCGATGCCATTGGTCAGCGCGACGTCGCCGTAGAGCTCGACGGCGTGGTCCTCGGCGTCGACGAGGTAGCACTCGCCCGGCGACCGCGGCACGTCCAGGTCGAATGGGTTGCTGCGCATCGTGCCGCAGATGATGCGTCCCGCAGCGTCGACGAACAGGTCGTTCAACCCGGGGGCGTCAGGGGCGAACACGACTCGGCTCTCGCCGTCGTGCACGTGGCACACGTTGCGTCCCGTCACCACGACGCCGCCCTCGGCGTGCAGCGCGATCCCACCCACGCCACGGCGCTTGGGCACGGCGACCTCGATCGTGCCATCCGGCGCCCGGCGGTACACCCCACCGTTGTGCACGTCGGAGAAGTAGAGGTTGTCGGCATCATCGACGCGCGGTCCTTCGACCAGGCCGTAGCCCCACGTCAGGATCTCGAGTTCGGTCACCCGCTCAGTCTGCAGCGTCGTCGTCAGCGGAGGTTCAGCTGCCACGTCACGCCATGGCGATCACCAACCCAGCCGAACCGGGTGCTGAACCCATAGTCGTCGAGCGGCATGAACACCTGGCCACCGTCGCTGAGCCGATCGAAGAGCCGCTGCTGTTCGTCGCTGTCGTCGCAGTCGATCCACAGTGACACCGCAGGGGTGAAGCCCCATGCGTGACCGACAGGGCTGTCGGCGCAGCTGAAGTCCGCACCGGCGAGACGGAACCTGGCGACCTTGACGGTGCCTTCGGGTCCGCCGTCGCCTGGGCCGTAGTGGTCGATCTCGACGAGCTCGAAGTCGTCGAAGACGCGGCGGTACAGATCGAGCGCCGCGGTGGCGGCGCCATCTTGGAACGTCAGGAAGGTTCGCAGCTCCCGGGTCACGCGATCGACCGTAACTCGCCGTCTGGATGGCTAGCTGGCTGCGGCGATCGATCGGGCGGTGCCTGGCGTCGTCGCGGCAGCGGCCCGGGCGGGGAGGCGGCGACTCACCACGAGCCCGAGAGCGGCGATCGCGGCCGCCGGCACGAGGGCCGCTGCGGCGGCATCCCCGGGGGCCCAGCCGAGGTCGTCGCCGAGTGTCACGACCGCCCCGACGACGCCGGTTCCGAGCGCCACGCCCAGGTTGTCGAGGAGCTGCAGTGAGGCCGTCGCCGCGCCGTACTCAGTCGCTGGCGCGCATCGCAGCGTGAGTTGCGAGTGGGCGGAGTAGCCGAGACCGATTCCCAGTCCGCCGACGGCCCAGCCGACGTAGAGCACCCACAGTGGCACGAGGTCGGGCAGTGCGCCGAGCGCCACGACGACGATGGATGGAAGCAGTAGCGCGTAGGCCAGCCGCACGAACAGCGCCTCGCCAGTGCGACCGATCCAGCGGTCCTGTATCCAGGTGCCGGCGGTCCATGCCAGCGTGGCCACCGTGACGGCGACGCTGCCAGCGAAGACCGACGCGCCCCGCCCGTTGTGGACGGCGTAGGGCACGAACGTGTCGGTCCCGAAGAAGGCGAACGTCAGCATCCCCCGGGACAGGACGACGGCGGGCAGCCCTGGGCGGGCCCGCAACGTGCCCGCGGGGGTCAGGCGGCTCAGCGGCCCGATGCCGATGAGGAGGCCGGCGGCGATCCCAGGCACGAGCAGCCACCGTGAGGCGTTGAAGCTGGCCACGATCACGGCGGCGCCGATGGCCACCCGCGAGGCCTCGAGCATGCGCCGGCGCCGGAACGGCGTGACGGGTCGGGCGCCCCCGCCGAGTGGGCCGAGGCGGGCCATCGCCGGCACGACCAGCGCCCCAGCGACGGCAACCAGCGGGACCAGTCCCAGGAACACCCACCGCCAGCCGGCCGCCTGGGCGATCCGTTCCGCCACGACCGGGCCGATGAGCCCGGGGACCACCCACGCTGTCGACAGCAGGGCGAACAGGCGGGGCCGCTCGGCATCCGTGAACGCTCGGCCGATCACCACGTAGCCGATCGCCGGGACGACGCCGGCGCCGAAACCCTGCACGAACCGGCCGGCGACGAGCACGGGCATCGAAGGGGCCAGGCCACCGACGATCAGGCCCGAGGCGAACAGGACCAGTCCGATCACGAAGGGCCAGCCGGCGCCGCGGCGATCGGCCTGATCGCCGGCGAAGACGATCCCGATCATCGTCCCGAGGAAGAACGCCGTCGACACCCAGCCGTACCACGCCACGCCACCGAGGTCGGCTTCGATGTCGGGCAGGATCGTGATCACCGCCAGCGACTCGAACGCGACCAGCGTCACGACCGCGATGAGGCCGACCTTGAGCGCTCGCCGGCCTGTGTCGGCTGGTGCGTCGCCGTTCACCGGGGGGCACGGTACGACCTGAACTGCACTTGAGGTCAAGACCGGCCCGGCGATGGGTGTTGACTCACACCCATCGCCGCTGTGGTACCGAGTTGTCCCGTGGGGAATGAGGATCGGTGAGTGAACCCGACGTCGCCGCGACCACCGCCGCTGGCACGTCCGAGCACCGCTGGCGAAAGGGTCGAGTGCTCAGCGATGGCACCGTGCTGCACTGGTGGAAGCAGGCCATCGCCGTGCTCATCGTCTACGGCCTGTTCGAGCTCGTCCGCAGCCGCCTCGTCTCCGCCGCGGACGTCGCCTTCGACAACGCCTTGCGGGTCATCGACTGGCAGCAGGCGCTCGGCATCAACCATGAGCTCGCCATCCAGCGATGGACGCTCAACTGGACGCCCCTGATCGTCGCCAGCAACTACTTCTACGCGACGACCTACCTCCCCATCACGTTCGGCACCCTGGTGTGGTTGTACCAGCGCGAGGACCGACGCCTACTTGCTGTGGCGCGACACCCTGGGCCTCATGACCGTCCTCGGGTTGATCGGCTTCGCCTTCTTCCCGCTGATGCCGCCGCGTCTCCTCGACGTGTTGGGCGACGGTCGACCGTTCGGATTCGTCGACACGCTGATCGAACACCCGACGTTCTGGACGGTCGATGCCGAAGCGACCCGCACGGTGTCGAACCCGTTCGCCGCCATGCCGAGCCTGCATTGTGCGTGGGCGATCTGGGTTGCGTGCGCCGTCTATCCGAGGGTGAGCAGCAACGTCGTCCGGATCCTCGCCGTCCTCTATCCGGCCGTCACCGTGTACACGGTCGTGGCGACCGGCAACCACTACTTCCTCGACGCCGTCGGCGGGCTCATCGTCTTCGTCGTCGCGTACCTGCTCGCCAGCGGCATCGCCACCTTCCGCCGGCGCAGGACGAGCTAGATGGACGTTCCCTCCGGGTTGGGCCTGCCGAGAGCAACCGGAGGCTCCGCAAGGTCAGCCCTTGTCATTGCCGTGCCCGACACGGCGATCGCCACGATCGCCAGCGCAGCGAGGCGCTGCACGTGTTGGCGACGTGTTCGCATCGTCAGGAAGCGCGTCATGAGAATCCCCTCCGGTGTCTCGGCTCGTGTCTCGGCGTTCTCACGCACTACGCACGCGATCGATCGGCGGTTCCCGCCGGCCTTTCATGGGGAGGGTCATGATGTGGTCGAGACGGCGCGTGCTCATCAGCGCAGCGGTGCTCGTCGTCGTCGGCTGCGCGGGTGACGACACCGGCCAAACAGAGACGACGATCAGTGAGAGTCAGCCGAGTGCGGATGGGGCGCCGGCAGCTGCGATGTACACGACGGCGCGCTGTCCCAATCCGCTGGTCGAGGGCCGGCCAGAGCTCGATCTCGGTCCGGAGTTCGAATGCGGATACCTCACGGTGCCGCAGGATCGATCGGAGCCCGCAGGACGGACGATCCGGCTCGCGGTCGCCCGAGCGTCGGCGACATCCGCCTCGCCGCAGCCCGATCCGATCGTCTACCTCGTCGGCGGACCAGGGAACAGTGGCCTCCTGTCGGCGCCGGCGCTGATCGAGGCCGGGTGGAACACGGATCGAGACGTGATCGTTCTCGAGCAGCGTGGCACGCTCAAGGCCGAGCCACTGTTGGCGTGCCCCGAGCTCGACGCTCACCTCGACATCGCCGTCACGCTGGCACCAACCGGGCCCGACGCCGTGGCAGGTGAATCCGCCGCCGTCAAGGCGTGCCGGGATCGTCTCGTCGCCGAGGGTTGGGACCTCTCCGACCTACGACTCGACGCAGAACGCCGCCGATGTCGCCGACCTGCGAGTGGCGATGGGCATCGATGAATGGAACGTGTACGGCGTCTCGTACGGCACGGACCTGGCGTTGCAGACATTCCGCGACCACCCGGAGGGCATCCGCTCCGTGGTGCTCGACTCGGTGGTTCCGCCGCAGGTCAACCTGATCGCCGAAGGCTGGCCCAACGCTGCCACTGCCTATCGCGCCCTGTTCGACGCATGCGCCGAGCAGCCGGCGTGCGCAGGCGCCTTTCCCGAGCTCGAGAACGAGTTCCACGCGCTGGTCACGGAGTTGACCGACCAGCCCCGGACCATCACCGCCACTGACCCGGCCACCGGTGCGCCGGTCGACGTCGTCGTCGACGGTTACCGGCTCGCCAACCTCGTGCTCACCCAGATGGAGCCGGCGACCATCGCCGACCTCCCTGCGCTCGTGCACGGCCTCGCCTCGGGTGACGGCGGTCCGGCCGCTGCGGCGATCCTGGCGGCGAGACCACCGCAGGGCCTCGCTGGCTGGGGGCTCGACTTCGGGGTGCTGTGCCGGGAGCATGCCCCCTTCACTGACCTCGAGCAGGTCGTCGCAAGAGGAAGGCAGGCCCTGCCGGACTTCCCTGACCCGGTCCTCGCCCGGGTGCCACTACTGCGCACACCCCTCGAGGACTGCGCTGTGTGGGACGTACCAGCCGCGCCCGCCTCGGTCGGCACGGCCGTGCAGAGCGACGTACCGGTCCTGCTCCTCGCCGGCGGCCTGGATCCCTTCACGCCCCCGACGTGGGCGTCGATGGCTGCAGAGGGCCTGTCGAGCTCCCAGCTCGTCGACGTCCCCACCGCCGGCCACGATGTCATGATCTGGGAACCCGACTGCGCGACGCTGCTGATGCACGCCTTCTTGGGCTCGCCTGGTGATCAGCTCGACCGCAGCTGCCTCGACGCGCTCACGATCGCCGCGTTCTCCACGGGCTAGGTCAGCGGTTGTGC
The DNA here is from genome assembly GCA_963774125.1 of uncultured Acidimicrobiia bacterium. Classification (GTDB taxonomy): domain Bacteria; phylum Actinomycetota; class Acidimicrobiia; order Acidimicrobiales; family Ilumatobacteraceae; genus JALZMG01. Next base: position 1,388,771 of record CAVZDR010000002.1, on the reverse strand, counting down.
ATACGGCCGGTCTGCCACGCCCAGCCGGCGACTTCGACACGGTTGCGCAGACCGAGCTTGCTCTGGATGTTCGTCAGGTGAGACTTCACCGTGCTGAGCGAGATGAACAGCTCGTCGCTGATCTCTTGGTTGGTACGGCCGCGCGCGACCGCCACGACGATCTCCTCCTCACGATCGGAGAGCACGTCGGTGTCGTCGGTGCGTGTCGCGCCGGCATCGGTGAAGTGCTGAAGGAATCGCACGGTGACCGATGGGGAGATCAACGCATCGCCGTTCACCGCCGCGTGCACCGCTTCCACGAGCAGGCGCGGGCCGGCGTCCTTGAGCAGGAAGCCGCTTGCGCCGTTCTGGATCGCGCCGCGCACGTACTCGTCGAGGTCGAACGTGGTGACGACGACCACCGGGATCGGATCGGCGACACCGGGGCCGGCGAGGAGGCGTGTCGCTTCCAACCCGTCCAGTGACGGCATCCGGATGTCGAGGAGGCACACGTCGGGCCGCAGCTCGCGGGCCATACGGACGGCGTCCGCGCCATTGGCAGCTTCCGCCACCACCTCGATGCCGTGCGTCTCGAGCATCAGCCCCAACCCCGATCGAACCATCGGTTGATCGTCGGCGATGAGCACGCGAGTCGTCATCGTGATCGGTCGTCCAGATGGCTCGTCGGAAGCACGGCGGTGACCGTCCAGCCACCCGTCGGACGCGGGCAGGCATCGAACCGCCCGCCGAGAGCAGCGACGCGCTCCGCGACGCCGACCAGACCGAAGCCCCGCTGACGGTCGCTCACGATGGCGCCATCGTTCGTGACTGACAGCGTCACGTGCTGTGGTCCGCAGGCGACTGCCACGTCGACCGACGTGGCGCCGGTGCCATGGCGACGGGCGTTGGTGAGCGCTTCGATGGCGATGCGGTGCAGCGACGCCATCACCGAGCTCGGAAGCCGTTCGGCAGCGGCATCGAGCGAGACGACGACAGGAAGACCGATGCTTCCCCGCGTCGCCAGCTGGCGGATGTCGTCGAGCGTGGCCGTCGGTGCGATCGGCACGTCGCCTCGATCGGCGCGGAGCGCCCCCACCAAGGCGCGCATCGAGCTCAGCGCGTCCGCGCCGGCTCGTTCGATCGACGACAATGCGTTCGCAGTGACGTCGGGCGCGCGGCGGCCACGAGACGCGCCGCCTGGGCCTGTACCACGATGCCCGTCACGTGATGGGCGACGAGGTCATGCAACTCGCGGGCGATGGCATCACGCTCCGACTGCCGGGCGGCGCGTGCATCCCTGGCGCGGCGCTGTTCGATCGAGCGCGAGAACACGCCGGTGGCGACGGTGGCAGCGAACGCGACACCCAAGATCAGCAGGAACAGGTCCCCGTACAGGCCTTGCTGTCGCCAAGCGATGATCGCCGACAGCGCAGCGCCGTATGCGATCGTGGCCAACGCTGCCTCGGCAGTGGTCAGGTAGCGAATCGCCAGGGCGCACAGCACCGCCATCCCGGCGAGCTCGCCGATGCCAGGCCATGCACCCAATCCGACGATGAAGTTGCCGTCGATGATGTCCTCACGGACTGCCCACCGGTTCAGCGAGTCGTTGGCCACAGCGGCAGACACTGCGGCGCTCGCTGCGGCCGCGAGCAGTGTCGCGGCGAGGAGATGGCGCCTGGCCGTGAGCACCGCGAGTGCCACGCAGGCATCGGCGACGAGCGCAGGCACCACCGTTTCGACCAGCGTTCGGCCGAGCGCGATATCGACGATGGTCAGGGCGACCACGGTGACGAACAGCAACAACACGGTGCGGCCGTCGAGCCGTCCGGTCGTCGCCGTCTCGCTCACTCCGCAAGCGTAGGTGGGGCTGTGCACGAGTCGTGATCGGCCGAAAGTACGAGTTGGCGATCGTTCGATCGGTCGGTGTCGTCGTCCACGGACTCGCTCACGGTTGGGCGAACCCCCAGTCGAGGAGGGTCTGAGCAACGTCGTCACGACGTTCTTCGGTGGCGGCGCCCAAGACCACGACCACGATGCGGCGACCCTCCCGTGTGGCTGACGCCAGGATGCACCACCCGGCGTCGGAGGTGTGGCCGGTCTTGATGCCGTCAGCTCCTGGATAGGAGCCGAGCAGATCGTTGGTGTTGGGAAGCGTCTGTCCGTTGAAGTTGGCGGTCGGTTCGCTGACCGTCTGCCGGAAGGTGGCGTCACGCAGCAGGTGGGTGCCGAGCGTGATGAGGTCGTTCGCCGACGAGAACTGATCGTCGGCGTCGAGCCCAGTTGCGTTCGCCGCGTGGGTGTCGACGAGCGCGAGGTCCGTCGCGGCCTCGTTCATCATCTCGGCGTAGCGCTCCTCCGAGCCGGCGATGTCCCGCGCGAGCAAGCGCGCCGCGTCGTTGGCGCTGACCTTCAACATGGCGCGGATCAGGACGCCGCGGGTGATCGTCTGGCCGGCGCCGATGCCGATCAGCGATTCGTCGGCGGCGCCGACGAGCCCGTTGGGCGCGACGACGGCCTTCTCCGGTTCGCCGGCGCGGTAGGCCACGTACGCGTTGAGCAGCTTCATCAGGCTGCCGACCGGGAGCCGGTCGTCAGCATTGCTGCTGGCGAGTTGGCGCCCGGCGTCCTCGTCGTAGACGGCGTAGGCGCGGGCGTCGACCATCGGTGCACCGGTCGGGCTCGCGGTCGGGACCCGAGAGGCGCTGGCCGCGCCGCATGCCGCCAGCACCCAGACGATCGCCAGACCACAGGTGATACGCAGACGGTGGGTGCGATGTGATGATGGCGCTGGGGAGCGGGGCGGTACGCGCTGGGTCGTCGGCACCAGTCGATGATGAGGTGGAGACCGGCCGCTGTGCATCGGCCGTCGAGCCACTCGTGCGTCCACCGTTCGGACGATGCGCGATCGCCCGAACGGCCGAGAGCGTCGGCGCAACAAATCGTGAGCGACGGCGTCATGGGCGCTCTTGTCGGATGATCCAACTACCGAAGGAGTACCGCATGTTCCGCACCCTCAGCATCTCCGCCGCCCTCGCGGCTGTGTTGTCGGCACCGATCGTCGCGTCGCCGGCGATGACGGCAGGACCGGGACCGATCGACGACGCGGCGACACCAACGTCGACACCCATCGGACCTGACGACGAGTCGGCCGGGACCGCCGTCGCACTCGAGGTCGTTCACGTCGAGACCGACACGAACCTCGGCGACAAGAGCACCCAGGGAACCGTGCTGTTCGCCGAGACGATGGCACCAACGGGCAGCACGCAGCCCGGATGGTGGCTGCGGATGGATGTGACCGTTCGCAACATCGGCGACGAGCCGATCGAGATCACCGAGGTGGGCATCACGACCGAGACCAGCGCGCTCGACGTCGAATCGCTCGAAGTGCCGGTTGTCGTCGCACCTGGGGGCACTGCGCTCATCAAGCCCCACGACGTCACCGGAAGCGGGACCGCACCGACGTGGTTCACCGTCAACTTCTACGCGCCAGCCTCGGCGCCGTTCCCTGCTCAGGGCACCTATCCACTCGAGACCTACGACAACGCGACAACGGCGGGAGGCTTTCGCTTCCCGGCCCGCGCCGAGGACCTGCCCGCAGGCGTGTTCTGGACGCCGGGCGGCTTCCACGCGCACTCGCGAGGGCAGCGCTACGCGTACGACCTCAAGGCCGTCCGCTGGGATCACGATCGCAACGAGTGGACGAGGTACACCGAGCAAGCCTTCGACGACGCAGCGAACGGCATCGCACTCGGGTCGAAGAACGAGCACCACCTCATCTGGGGACAGCCGGTCTACGCGATGGCAAGTGGCTGGAGCACTTCGTGCCGGCGTAGCGAGCCGGACCACGAGCCCGGCCAGGCGAACAGCGTGCCCGGCGCCAACGTCATCTCGATCGACCACGGCAACGGTGAGATCGCGGCGTACGCCCACCTCATGCAGAACACGCTGCCGGCCAGCCTGTGCCCCGCCGAGGCGCCAGTCGACGACGATGACGCCCCTGTCGCACACGAGTCTGTGTACATCCACGAAGGCCAGTACCTCGGACTCGTCGGCAACAGCGGTCCTTCGACCGGCCCGCACCTGCATCTCCACGTCTCCGATGGCAGCTCCGGGCTGCCGCTCAACTTCCACGACGTGTTCGTCCACGCCTACGACGGTTTCGACCCGACGATCCATCAGGCCGACTGGAACTGGGTGACGAGCGGGGAGTCGGCGGCGATCGGGTACGCCCAACTCATCCATCCGAACAGCTGCGGATGGGATGCGCCAGACGGCATCGGTGGGTACACGACCGGTGGCCGCTCGGCGCCCACAGAGCGACATGAATGTGACGAGCAACCCGATCCGCTGGCCGTGCCGGTCGACGACCCGGTCGTCGCCCACGGAGGGCCCGCCGACGTGACGTCACGGCCCCCGCCGCCGGCGCCGTAGCCGGTCTCGAAGCGGCGTCCGAACCGTCAACCCCAGAGGCCGTCGACCCAGACGCCGACGAGGTACACCGCTGGGTACGCCGCGCCGAAGCTCCAGAGGAACACGTTGAGCCCCATCAGCGTGGCGATGCCGAGGTGGAAGGCGAGTCCGACGACGATCAGCACGACGCTGCCCGTCGTCCCGGCGACGAGCAGCAGCGGGCAGAGGCACTCGAAGAGGATCACGAACCAGCACAGTGCCTTCGCGATGTGGCGGTGGCGGGCGAGCCTGGCGCCGAGTGCCGGCACGCCGTACCCCTCCGTGCTCAGGATGCCGACGATGGCTGCACCGCTGCGCCAGATCGGCGAGATCGCCTTGGCCGTACCGGCGACCACATACGAGAGCAGCAGCTGGGCGGCGACGTAGGCCATGGCGATCGACGCCACTCGCTCATCGTCGGAGGCGAGTGCGACGGTCGCACCCATCATCACGACGAGCATCATCTGATCGCTGCCGTCCTGCCCATACTGGTTGCGGGCGTACAGCAGCATCCTTGCCACGAGCACGGTGCCCGCAGCGACCGCGCCAAGGGCCGGCGGAGCATCGATGATCGGCAGGCTGAGCAGCACCGCAGCCGAAGCGAGCTGAACGATGGGGATGGCGAGCACCTGCGGATAGGCGAAGATCCGGTCGAACAGCCTGGCCGAGGGCAGATGGGCGAACGACGGCTGTCCGGTGCGCAGCACCCGCCAGTCGTAGAAGCCGCCCGATGCCAGTTGCGCGCGCGTGACCAGCAGCTCGGCCGAGTCGATCGCCACGCCGATCGCGCAGATCGCCGCAGCGAGCCCGGCGACGGTGACAGCGTCCATGCTGATCGCTCAGGCGGGGGCCGCCGCCGGTTCGACCAGCTGCGCGTGTGGGACGTCGGTGGTCGCGACCGCCGCCGCTGGCTCGATCAAGTGCCAGTGCGACACGAACTGCACACGCGGCTCACCTTCGCGTCCGGCGTTCGATCGGTCGGTGAAGGCGATCATGAACTGCCGGGCATTCGCCATCTCAGCGCCGGGCAGCGCGCAGATGTGGTTGGCGATCAGCAGGTACGGCACCGAGATGACGGTCAGCTGGCTGTGCGGGAACCTGACGGCGCGGCGCAGCACGCTCGAGGTCGCATCGGTGACGCCCTTGCGCACGCGCTTGCTCGGGTTCCACAACCCTTTCCACGCCGTGACCTGCGGTCCGGTCGTCTCCCGCCACGGGCTGAGCCGGCCGTCGGTGTACCGCTGCCGCCACAGCAGCCGGGCATCACGCGTTCCCGGATTCGGTGCGAAGAAGGTCCACGCTGGGATCAGCGCGCACGCGTCGTAGCGCTTCAACCACATCACCGGCCGGACGCGGCGCAGCTGGGCGAGCACTGTGACGATGAGGAGGGCACCGAAGAGGACGGCGGCGATCCACGCCAGCGCGCTCACCGCACCGCACCGCGGCGCAGCAGCTCGGAGCGGACCTGCAGCAGGACGTTCACGGCAGCACGGGAATCGAGCCCTTCGAGCACGCCGCGGTTCTCCAACTGCTCGAGCCACTCGCGCAGGCTGCCGCCGTCGTCGTCATCGTCTCCGCCCGGACCCTCCCGCTCGGCCGCCTCGTCTTGTCGTCGCTGGGCGTCCTCTCTGCGCTGCTCCTCTTCTTGCTGGCGCTGACGCTGCTCCTGCTCCTCCTGCTGGCGCTGCCGCTGCTCTTCCTGCCGCTGGCGCTCCTCTTCCTGGCGATCCTGCTGCGCGTCGTCGTCCTGCGCCACCCGCTGCTGATCGGCCATCCGCTCGCCGAGGTCATCGAGCAGGCGGGCCCGCTGCTGCTCGAGGAAGTCGATCTGCGCATCCTCCGCAAGCTGCTGGTCGATGATCTGGCGCGCCAGATCGCGATCCCGATCGTTCAGGAACTGTTGGATCTCGGCGGCCTGGTCGGCGTCATCGACGAACCGCTGATCGAGTTCCCTGAACTGATCGTCACGGAGCGCCCGCAACCGATCATCGATCGCGGCGAGCTCGTCGACCTGGGCGGCGAGCAGCATCTGTTCCGCAGCCTCGGCCCCCGGCCACGCGGCCGTCGGCGGCCGACCGATGACTGCCGCCTCCACGTCGTCCGGAAGGCTGGCGAGCACCCGCTGCTCGAGCTGCGTCAGCCGCGGCGGTCGACAGATGACGATCGTCTGCACGGGCGGCACGCCGGCGCGACGCGGGCCCACGAACGGGCTCTGAACGCTTCATCGTTGAGCGCGCCGCCGGCGTATGGCACGAGGGCGACCAGCGCGTCGAGGCCGCCGTGCACCAACAAGCCATCGACGATGACCCGCCCGCCGTAGCTGATCTGGGTCAGCGCCGTGGCGCTGTCCTCGTCGGCCGCCCGGGCAACAGCACCCGGCTCATTGCGCCACTGCCGGAGCAACGCACCCAGCCCAGGCAGGTCCTCTCCGGCGGCGAGTCGGCGGGCCCGCTCGATCAACGGCGCGTCGCGCAGGCCGGACACGATGGCGATGCTCCCGCCGATCAACGGACCAGCCGGGCCGTCGCCAGTCACGGTGAAGACCTCCACAGGTGTCTCGACAGATCGTCGCCGATGCACCTCCCACCGTGGCTGCGTCAAGAAGCGACGTACGTCCTCGTTCATCGGAGTCCCCTCCCGCTCCCGGCCCACCGAGCGCGGCGACGGTAGCAGAGGCCAGATCTCACAGCCGCCGGTGCAGCGAGTGCTGGCGACGATCAGGGTTGGCCGGTGTCTGGCTCCGGGCCGGTCGCGTCGACACCCATGACGGCGGCGTCGGAGACGGTGTCGCGTTCAGCAACGAGCTGGTAGATGAACGCTCCAAGGACGCCTCCGACGATCGGGGCGAGCCAGAACAGCCAGAGCTGTTCGAGACCCCACGATTCGCCGCCGAATGCGAGGAGGATTGCCGGTCCTGTCGACCGAGCCGGATTCACCGAAGTGTTGGTGACCGGGATGCTGACGAGGTGGATGAGCGTCAGCGCGAGGCCGATGGCAAGCGCGGCGAATCCCTTTGAGGCTCGCTTGTCGGTCGTGCCCATGATGACGACCAGGAAGACCGCTGTGAGGACGATCTCGATGACCAGACCGGCGAAGAGGTTGTACCGCCCGGGCGAGTGGTCGCCGTAGCCGTTCGCCGGCGAAGCCGCCGGCGGCGAGCGAGGCCTTCGTGGTGCCCCTCTGGTTGATGGCGATGACCCACAAGGTGGCGGACGCGGCGAGCGCAGCGACCACCTGCGTGACGAGGTATGGGATTGCCTCCTTCCACTCGAAGCGTCGGGCGGCGGCCAAGCCCAGGGTGATCGCTGGATTGAAGTGTCCGCCGGAGATGTGGCCAAGCGCATACGCCATCGTCAGGACGGTGAGTCCAAACGCGAGTGCAACGCCAGCAAAGCCGATTCCCAGGCCGGTGTCCGTGCCCAAGGGGTCCAAGAACGTGGCGGCGAGGACGGCGCTACCAGTGCCGCCGAACACCAGCACGTACGTTCCGACGAACTCCGCTCCCAACTTCGCCGACAGGCGCATGGTCACCCCCCGCAGATCGTGGCGCGTGCGAGAGTAGCCAGTGACGCCTCAAGAGAAGTGGATGTCCGGGCGGAACTGCACCGCGACCATGGCCCCGCTCCGCCGGAGTCAGCCGTCCGCTTGCCCCTCCGCCCCCGGCGGAAGCGTGCCCGTGGCGGCTTTCCAGCCGAGGGCGGCGACATGCGCACTCACGATCTTGGCCAACGCGAGGCCGAGACCGCCGGCGACCGCCCACACCGCAGCGTCGGGCCACGAGAACCGGCTGCTGTTGGGATCGAACACCGCAGATGGGGCCTTGTCCTTACGGATCGTCCGGTAGATGGCCCTGATGAGCACCTGAGCGACGAACGCGCCCAGCGCGCCGGTGATCCAGGATTCCAGTTTCCACATCCGCTCCCGGCCGATCATCCCAGGCACCCGACGCATGTTCACGTCGAGAACCTACAGCGGTGGCCGAGAGGACGATCCACGAGATGACGATCGATGACGCGTGCCGTAGCACGCAGCCGATCGAGCGATGGCGAAGGTCACCCGGCCGGGCAGCGTTCAGGCGCCTTCGATGGCTTGGAGGCGACCCGTGCGGATGGCGTCGCGGAACGCTTGGTAGTCCTGCTCGTTCTGGTCGGCGTAGCGCTTGGAGAAGTCGGCGATCGACTGGTCGAAGCGGTCCTTCTTGCCGAGGTACGCGGCGATTGCCACGGGGTCGCCGGAGCGGGCGTGGGCGCGGGCCAACGTCTGGGCGCAGAATTGGGCGTACCCGGCGAGGACGCCCGGTCCCATCGTCTCGACGGTTGCTGAGACCTTCATGTCGCGTAGCTGGCGCCAGTACAGGTAACGGTCGTCCTCGGCGCCCTTGGTCCAGCCCAGGTAGATGTCGCTGGCGGCCTGCATCATCCGTTGGCCCTGCACGACGCGCTCGCCCGGTTGGTGGTAGCGGCTCTTGGGCAGGTGATCTTCCAGGACCGACCTCGTCGCTTCCTTGACCTGCAGGAACAGGGGATCCTGCTGGTCGCGGCCCTGCAACAACACGATGAAGGCCCTCGTGCCGACGCTGCCGACGCCCACCACCTTGCGGGCCATGTCGATCACCTCGAAGCGTTCCAGCAGGTGACGTTGATCGTCGCGCAGGGTGGCCCGGTAGGCGCGGAACTGCTCGTGGACGATGTGTTCCATCTCTTGCACCGAGTAGTCGGTAGGTCGCTGGCAGGTCTCGCAACGGGACGATCATCGGTGGTTGGCTGATGATCCGGTAGCGGCCGTCGACCTGCTCGGCCAGCTTCGACAGGGCCTGTGTGCTGTCGCGGGTGTGGGCCTTCGCGGTCAGCTTCGTGGCGGACTTTTGGATCGTCTTGGCCCGCTTCCTGTCCGCGCCCTTCAGGGAGCGGGCCGCGGCGTTGATGGCATCGAGCACGTCCTGTGCGGCGACCTTTGAGTACCAGATCTCCATCGTGCGCATCTCGGCGAACCGCAACATCGCTTCGCGATACGCCGACGCCGAGGCCAGCGAGGCCGCTTGCGCCTCGGCGTCGGTGAAGCCGTTGTTCCGCGCGGCGATGGTGAAGCTGGCCGCCATGCGCTTCACGTCGTACTCGAACGGGCCGGGAAGCGTCTCGTCGAAGTCGTTGAGGTCGAACAGCAACACCCGCTCCGGTGACGCGAACCCACCGAAGTTCGACAGGTGCGCATCACCGCACAGCTGGGTATCGAGGCCGGCCGTCGGAGTGTCCTTCAGGTCAGCGGCCATGATCTTGGCCGCACCCCGGTAGAACGTGAACGGCGACACCATCATGCGGCCGTGACGCACCGGGACCAGGTCGGGCTCCCGCGTGGTGTTCTGCTCCTCCAACAGCGCGACTGGGTCGGGTCGATCATCAGCGGGCACCCAACCCGAATGACCCGACGGGGCCACACGATCACGCGCCGCCTTGCCCTGTGCTCTGCGCTCCTCCACCGTCGGATGCTCGATCCTTTTCACCGTGACCTCCTCATGACATCGCCTTTCAACACATCAACGCTCGCGCTCGTCCGGAACTCCATCATCATCTCCTTGCGACATCGAGCCGCTCGCGGCACCGACGACAACGATCACTTCATCGACCCCGAGGAATGCCTCCGCATCGCCATGGCCCGGCAAGCGCACGCGATCGGGGCGTTCTGAGCGTCGCGATCGTGAGCGTGCTGAGGGGTCGCCAGGGACAGGCCGGAGCCCAGAGTGGGAATCGAACCCACGACCTACGCATTACGAGTGCGTTGCTCTACCGACTGAGCTATCTGGGCCGGGCCGGGCAGTGTATCGAGGGCCGCTCACTGCTTCTTGCGGTGAAAGACATTGCGGAGCCGAGCAACGAAGCCCAGTCCCTCCTCCGGATCCGGACGGGCCTTGCCGCGCGCCTCGAGGTAGATCTGCTTGGCCGCGCCGACGAGTGGCGTCGCGACCAGCGCGCCGGGAACCCCGGCAACGGCGGCTCCGATGAACGCCGCGACCATCGTCGTCGGCGGTGTCAGGTCGACGGAGCGTCCGACGATGGCCGGCTGGATGAGGTTGTTCTCCGTGGTCATGTAGATGAAGAACCCGACGCCGGCGATCAGCGCCGTCGTGATGCCCTGGGTCGATGCGAGCAGCGTGAAGAACGTGCCGCCGAGGAAGCCCCCGATCTGCGGGATGAGGCTCGTGATCATCGCCCAGCATCGGCGGCGACCGGGGCCAGCGGCACGCCGAGGATCAGGCCGAGGGTCAACACCCACACGCCCTGCAGGAACGCCACGAAGATGGATCCGCCGAAGTAGCGGCCGATCGTGCTGTACAGCACCTGCCCGACACGGTCGGCCCGTGGGCGGCGGCTGGCCGGGATCAGCTTGCGGACGCGGCCGACGAGGTCCTCACCGTCGACGAGGACGGCGATCGCGACGATGCTGACGATGGCGATCGCGACGATCCCGCTGACAAGGGTGCTGGCGATCTCGGCGATGCGTTCGTCGGTGATCTGTGACGGCAACCGGCGGAGCCAGTCCTGCACCTTCTGGCCGAGGTCGTTGTCGCGCGCCCAACTGCCGATCAGTGGCAGCTCCTCGATCTCGTCGAGCGTCTTGGGCAGTTGGTCGGAGAACTTCCTGGCCTCGGCGACAGCCCGCGGTCCGAGTACGGCGACGAGCAGCCCGGCGAGCGCCAGGAGACCGACCGCGAGGACCGCAACGGCGACGCCTCTGGGCAGGTGCAGCTTGCGCTGCAGCTTGTCGGCCAGTGGGTCGAGCGCGAGGGCGATGAGGATGCCGATGCCGAGTGGCGCCAGCATGCTCTGCGTGTTGGAGACGACCGCGACGACGGCGAGCGCGCCCAGCACGGCCACGATGACGTAGGCGCCGGTGCGCCAATCGAGCTGCAACCGGACTTGCGATCCGCCCGGTGCCTCGGCCACGAGCCGATGATGGCAGGTCCGCGGTGTCCCTCAGAGGTACCTTGGCCGAGTGGAGCCCTCGGGTTCGGGTGTCGAGTCCTCGACCCGCAGAGCGCTCGTGACGCCGACCTCCGTCGCGATCGTCGTTGCTGCCGTCATCATCGCGCTCGATCTTGTCGAACGCGTTCGAGGCCGCCCACACCACGCTGGGCTGGGTCGTCGCCTGTTCCGTCGTGGCCCTGCTGCTCGACCCACTCGTGAGTTTCGTCGATCGATTCCTCCCTCGATGTGCTCAGTGTGATCCTCGTCCTCCTCGCCGTCGTGACGGTCGTCGCCGGCGTGACGATCGGCCTCGCAAGCGATCTCAGCAACTCGCTCGAAGAGCTGCGAGACGCTGCGCCGGAGGCGGCGCAGGAGCTCGAAGAGCGCTACGACGTCGCGCGGGAGATCGGCGTCGCCGATCGCGTGGAGTCGTTCATCAAGGATCTCGATGAGAATGTGCGGTCCGACGCGCTGACCGCGGCCGCGGAGACCGTGCCGACCTACGTCGTGACCGGGATCCTGATGCTGTTCATCCTCGGCTACGGACGCCGCTACTTCGCTGCGTTCGTGGATCAGTTCGCGCCGCAGCGGCGACCTCTGCATGCGATCTGTGCTCAGCGGCGCGGCCCGCCGCGGGCAGCGCTACCTGCTGGCCGTGCTCGCCCACTCCATCGTCAACGGCGTGATCTTCGGGACGACCTGCTGGCTGGTCGGTCTGCCGGCGTCACGCAGCCTGGGCATCGCCGTCGGGTTCTTCACGCTGTTCCCGCTCATCGGCGTGCTGGTTGGTGGCGTACCGGCGCTGCTCTTGGCGTTCGGACTGGACGGCTGGCAGACCGGGTTCATCGTGCTCGCCGTCCTGATCGCGCTGCAGCTCGTCGAAGCGCTGCGTCGTCCGGCCGTTCGTCGACGTGAGGACCGTGCGGCTCGGACCAACGGTCGCCATCGTCGTTGCCCTGCTCGGCTTCGAGCTGTACGGAATCGGTGGCGCCGTCTACGGCGTGGCGCTGGCGGTGATCGGCTTGGCCGCCCTCGACGAGCTCGGGGCACCTGCTCCATCGATCGTCGCCGCCCGCGACGAAGCAGCCGCCTGAGGTCGCGACGAGCAGCCTGAGCATCAGGCGGCCGGCAGGGACCACAGCAGCGCCTGGAGCAGCAGCGACTCGTTGGGATTGCGCTCGAGCGCCTCGGCCGCATCGTTGATCCGGTGCACGGCGGCCACGTACGCCGCAGTTCGGCCATGGCCACTCGACCCGTCGACGGAACGGGCCAGCAGGTCGCGGTACGCCGCGGCGAGCACGCCCAGCCCGCTGCGCAGCTCGTCGGTGCGGTGACGTCGCAGCTCGCGACGGTGACGCTCCTCGAGCACCTTGCGGCCGCTGCCGCGGTCACCGAGCAGCTCGATACGGGCGTCGAGCTCGGCAGCTTCGTCGGCGTGGCGTGAAGACAACGGGGCAGCCGCCTGCTCGATCAGTTCGAGCAGCTCGGTCGCCACGTCGACCACGACGGCGCCCGTGCCATCCAGTCGGTCGGGGAGCGCGGCGAACGCCGCACGCCGTGACGCCAGATCTGGGTCGACGGCAAGGATCCGCCCTCGCGTCAGATCGCCCCGGGCCGACGTGGCGGCGGCACGGGCGACGTCGGCGTCGGTGCCCTCGGCGATCAGACGATCCATGAGCACGTCATCGGGGATGGCCCGGAACTCGATGCGGACACAGCGTGACGCGATCGTCACGAGCTCGGGTGGGACGAAGTCGGCGAGGGCGACGAAGTACGTCGAATCGGGCGGTTCCTCGATCGTCTTCAGGAGCAGCGCCGCACCCTCGGGGCGCAGGAGGTGCAGCTCGTGGAGGATGAGGACCTTGCGGGAGCCCTCGACCGGCGCCAGCGCGGCGAGCCGCACGACCTCACGCGCCTGCTCGACGGAGATGGCCGGCCCGGTCCGCAGCGACCTCCCGGATGTCCGGGTGGGCGCCGGCCATCGCCAGCCGCGCGTCGCGTCCGCCCGGGTCGTGGCCGGCCAGCAGCTCAGCGGCGAACGCCCGCGACGCCTCGTCCTTGGTGGAGCCCGGCGGCCCGACCAGCAGGTAGGCGTGGACCGGGCGAACCGCCGCCCGATGCAGTCGTTCGACCGCCTCGTCCTGGCCGACGACGGTGTCCCACAGCTCGCTCACAGCACGCCCTTGATCGCGACTTGGGCGAGCACCTGTCGCGCCACCTCTTCGGGATCGGCGGCGGCGTCGACGACGACCCACCGGTCCGGATCGGCCGCGGCCATCGCCCGGTAGCCGTCGGCGACGCGCTGGTGGAACTCGGCGCCGGCCCGTTCGAACCGGTCGAGCTCGCGCCCGCGCAGCCGTGCCGCCAAGACGTCGAGCGGAGCCTCGAGCAGGACCACGCGGGTCGGCCACAGCCCGCCGATGGCCCAGTCGTTCAGCGTCCGCAGCTCGCCGAGGTCGAGGCCGCGTCCATAGCCCTGGTAGGCGAGGGTCGAGAACACGGTGCGGTCGCTGACGACCGGATCTCCCGCCTCCAGCGCCGGCCGGACGACTCTCGCGATGTGCTGCGCCCGGTCAGCCGCAGTGATGAGCGCCTCGGCGCGGTCCTCGAGGTCGACGACGTCGACGTCGTGCAGGATCGCGCGGAGCCTGGCGCCGACGTCCGTCCCGCCGGTCTCCCGCGTCAGCACGGCGTCGAGGGCCGCGGCCAAGCGCTTCGCCTGCGTGCTCTTTCCCGACCCTTCGGATCCTTCGAGGGCGATGTAGGGCGGCGGAACACTCAACCTGGACCCGTCATCCGGTGGGAGCGAGCGAGCGCCAGTGAGCGAGCGGCCAGCGGCGGCCTGCGTGGCCGGGGAACGCAACGAACGGTCACCGCTTGCGGGCCGGTGCCTTCTTGCGCGCCCCAGCCTTCTTCGCGCCCGCTTTCTTCGCCGGCGCGCGAGCGGCGCGCTTCGTCGTCGTGCCGCCCTTGGCGGCGACCGCTTCTCGTCGCGCCGCCAGCAGCTCATGAGCCCGCTCGGGGGTCATCTCCTCGAGTCGGTCACCTCGACCCAGCGAGGCGTTCGTCTCGCCGTCGGTGACATAGATGCCGAAGCGGCCGTCCTTCGCAACGATCGGACGCTCGCTCACCGGGTCGCTGCCGAACTCGCGCAACGGGCCCTTTGCGGCGAGGTTCTGGTTCCCCCGCCGGTACGTCTTCGGTTGGGCGAAGATGGCCAGCGCCTCGTCGAGCGTGACGCTGAACAGCCGGTCTTCGTTGTCGAGGCTGCGGAAATCACGGTCCTTCTGAACGTACGGTCCGTAGCGACCGTTGTTGGCGACGATCTCGACGCCGTCAGCCGGGTCCGTTCCGAGGGTCCGTGGCAGCGACAGCAACGCCTTGGCGTCATCCAGCGAGAGGTGTTCGAGCGTCATCGTCTTGAAGAGGCTCGACATCTTCGGTTTCTCGTACCCGGGCGGCAGGTCGTCGGCCGTGCCCCACTGCACGTATGGCCCGTACCGGCCGTTCTTGGCGAACACCGGATGCCCGTCGAGCTCGCCGATCGGCTGGTCGGACTTCGGCGCGGCCAGCAGCTCGACGGCCTTGTCGAGGGTCAGCTCGTCGGGTGGAAGGTCATCGGGGACACTGGCCGTGTCGTCGCCGCGCTTGACGTACGGGCCGTAGCGGCCGGGTTTGACGACCACCTCGTCACCGTTGGCGTCGAGGCCGATGGGAAACGTGTTGATCGCCGCGGCGTCGATCTCGTCGAGGTTCTCCTCGACGAGTCGTTTGAGGCCCGGCAGCACGTCATCACCGAAGTAGAACGACCGCAACCACTGGTCCTTCTGACGTTCCCCGGCGGCGATGGCGTCGAGATCCGTCTCCACACGCGCTGTGAACTCGTAGTCGACGAGGTCGTCGAAGTGCTGTTCCAACAGGCCGACGACGGCAAACGCGGTCCAGGTCGGGATGAGCGCCTGGCCCTTCTTCCAGACGTACCCGCGGTCCTGGATGGTCTGGATGATCGACGCCCATGTCGACGGCCGGCCGATGCCGAGCTCCTCGAGGCGCTTGATCAACGACGCCTCCGTGTAGCGGGCGGGCGGCGTAGTGGTGTGGCCCTGCGGCTCGATCCGGGCGACCGCGACGTCGTCGCCTTGGGCGAGCGGAGGCAGGAGCGCTTCGCTCTCACCATCGCTGTCACCATCGCCATCGTCCCGCGACTCGACATAGACCTGGCGGTATCCGGCGAACGTGATCGTGGTGCCCGAGGCGCCGAACTCGGCGTCGGTCCCGTCGGCGGCAGTTGCGCCGAGCCGGACCGTCACCGTCGTTCCGGTGGCATCGGCCATCTGCGAGGCCAGCGTCCGTTGCCAGACCAGCCGGTACAGCGCCAGCTCCTGGCGGTTCAGCTCGCCGGCCACCTGCTGGGGCGACCGCAGCGGCGTGGTCGGCCGGATCGCCTCGTGGGCCTCCTGGGCGTTCTTGATCTTCGACGTGTACTGCTTCGGCTGCGGTGAGAGGAACGACGGGCCGTACTCGGCGGCGACTGCGGCGCGCACGGCATTGAGCGCCTCCGACGACAACTCGACGTTGTCGGTGCGCATGTACGTGATGTAGCCCCGCTCGTACAGTCCCTGCGCGAGTCGCATCACTTGCGAGGAGGACAGGCGCAGCTTGCGGCCGCCTTCCTGCTGCAGCGTGCTCGTCATGAACGGAGCCTGTGGCCGCGAGCGGTACGGCTTCTCCTCGACGGAGCGAACGTGGAACTCGGAGCCGGCCAGCCCGTCCGCCAGCGCCCGGGCGCGAGGCTCGGCGATCACGACGATCTGGTCGCTCGCCCGGCCCGAAGCGTCGAAGTCCCGACCGGTGGCGACCCGAGCCCCGTCGACGGCGACGAGCGTCGCGGTGAACGACGGGGCCGTGGCCGTGGTCAGCTCGAGATCCCAGTAGCCGGCGGCGACGAAGGCGATGCGCTCCCGTTCGCGCTGCACGATGAGGCGGATCGACGGGCTCTGGACGCGGCCGGCGGAGAGGCCTCGGTTGACCCGCCGCCACAGCACGGGCGACACCTCGTAGCCGTAGAGCCGGTCGAGGATGCGGCGCGTCTCGGCGGCGTCGACGAGGCCATAGTCGATGCCTCGCGGGTGGTTCACCGCATGATCGATGGCGGACGCCGTGATCTCGTGGAAGACCATCCGCTTGACGGGAACCTTCGGCTTGAGCTGCTCGACGAGATGCCAGCTGATCGCCTCTCCCTCGCGGTCCTCGTCGGTCGCGAGGTACAGCTCGCTGGCGTTCTTCAGCGCGGCGCGCAGCTCCTTGACGACCTGCTTGCCCCGATCGGTCAGCTCGTAGGTCGGCTTGAACCCGTTGTCGACGTCGACGGCGAGCCCCTTCGAGGGCAGGTCGGCGACGTGACCGATCGAGGCGCGCACGTCGTACGTGTCGCCCAGGAACTTGGAGATCGTCTTGGCCTTCGCCGGGGATTCGACGACGACCAGGGGCTTGGCCATTCGGGCCCTTTCGCTACGGCAATCGGGGGCGCCGTGTCAAGGCATCATGGCGGCGGGATCGGCGGTTGCCACGTCGCGGCGACTCCGAACGGCGATGATGGCCGCCATGACCTTCCGTCGTCCGTACCGTGTTGTGTTGATCGTTGCCGCATTATCGGCGCCGATCTTGGCGGCCTGTAGCGACACCACGGCCAGGGAGAACGAGCAAGACCTCGACGAGCGGTTGGATCAGGCCGCCGAGGAGCTCGCGGCCATGCCAGGCGGTCCACCAGGCGTGATCGTCGTGGCGCAGCGCGGTTCAGATCGCACGGTGCACACCGGTGGCGTCGCCGAACTCGGTGCGGAGGACCCACCGGCGCTCGAGGACCACATGCGCATCGCCAGCGTGGCCAAGGCGTTCAGCGGCGCGACGGTGCTGTCCCTGGTCGACGAAGGGGTCATGTCGCTCGACGACACGATCGCCGAACGCCTTCCCGACCTGCCGGCCGCGTGGGGGGACGTCACCGTGCGTCAGCTGCTCAACCACACGAGCGGGCTTCCGGACTTCACCCAGTTCGAGGTGTTCGGCGAAGCAGTGCGCGCATCGCTCGAGCAGGCGCCGCCGCCGGCCGAGCTCGTGGCCTACGTCGAGGATGAGCCGCTCGTGTTCCCTTCCGGCACGCAGTACCAGTACTCCAACACCGACAACATCGTCGTCGGTCTGATGATCGAGGCCGCCACAGGCCAGAGCTACGTCGACGTGCTGACGGAGGAAGTGCTCGAACCGTTGGGCCTGGACGACACCTCGCTGCCGACGGGCACCGAGATGCCAGACCCGTACATCCACGGCTATCAGATCGAGGAGGACGGCCAGTACGAGGACGTCACCAACATCACCGATGCCCAGTGGGCCTGGGCGTCGGGCGGGATCGTTTCGACGCCGGAGGACCTGAACGACTTCATCCGCGGCTATGTCAGCGGTGAGCTGTACAGCGACGAGCTGCGAGATGAGCAGCAGGACCTGTTCATCCCAGCCGGCGCCTCCGAACCCAACGGCCCGGGCGACAACTCGGCAACCATGTCGCTGTTCCGCTACCAGACGGAGTGCGGCACGGTCTATGGCCATTCCGGGAACACGTTCGGGTACACCCAGTTCGCGGTGGCCTCACCGGACGCGCGGCGGTCGGCGACGATCTCGATCAGCCTGCAGCGAACCCAGAAGGACACGGATCAAGCCCTCGACGTGTACACCGCCCAGAAGCGGGTCTGGGACGCCGCGATCTGCTACATCCTCGACTGATCAGCTGATCACCCCGTTCTGTCCGTAGGAATCGGTCGCTTTGCGGCGATCCCTACGGACAGAAACGTGGGGGGTGGAGATCAGACGAGCTCGCGCTCGCGGTCTTCGTCCTCGAGCTCGGACTCTGGAACAGGAGCGACGTGGTGCTGGCCTTCGACGGAGATCCTCGGCAGGATCCGGTCGAGCCACTTGGGCAGCCACCAGTTGCGATCGCCGAGCAGTTCCATCGTCGCAGGGACGAGGACCATGCGGACGACGGTGGCGTCGAGTAGCACGGCGATCGCCAAGCCCAGGCCGAACAGCTTGAGCTGGCGGTCGTCACCGAGCACGAACGCACCGAACACGCAGAACATGATCAGGGCGGCGGCGGTGATGACACGCGCCGTGGCGGCGAGGCCGTCGGCGACGGCGGTCTCGTTGACCCCAGTGCGGTCGTACTCCTCTTTGATCCGGGAGAGCAGGAACACCTCGTAGTCCATCGAGAGGCCGAAGATGATGGCGAAAAGGAACATGGGGACCCACGCCTCGATCGGCCCCGACCGGTCGACGCCGATCAGCTCCTCGCCCCAACCCCATTGGAAGATGGCGACGAGGATCCCGTAGGCCGCGCCGATCGACAGCAGGTTCATGATCACGGCCTTGAGCGGCACGAGAATGCTGCGGAACACGGCCATCAGCAGGAGGAAGCTGAGCAGCAGCACGATGCCGATCAGCCATGGCAAGCGTTGGGCGAGGAAGTCCGAGAAGTCGGTCGATGCAGCGGTCGCGCCGCCCACCTTGGCGTCGACGCCTGTCGCTGGGATGACGTCGTCGCGCAGTGTGTTCACGAGCGTCGTCGTCTCGGCGTCCTGCGGCGCGCTCTCCGGGTAGAGGATGACGAGGGCGACGTTGTCGTTGATCGGTGTCGGGAACGCCGTTGCGACGTTCGGGGTCTGACTGACCGTGTCGACGAACTGGCCGAGCGCGGCCTCATCGGTGACGGCTTCTCCCTGGACGGTGATCAGCACGGGGCCGTTGTACCCGGGGCCGAAGCCATCGGCCAGCAGGTCGTAGGCGCGGCGGACGGTCTGGCTCTCCGGCTGGTTCCCGAGGTCACCGAACCCGAGGCGGATGGCGAACAACGGCAGGGCGAGCACGATCAGCAGACCGGCGGCGCCGAGCAGGCTCGGCCACGGACGACGCTGGATGAGACGACTCCAGCGGTACCAGAAGCGCCGCTCCTTGGGCTGCTCGGCGCGGTGCGGCACCAGCTTGCGCAGCGGCTTGATGGCGAAGGAGATGGCAAAGAAGACGATCGCCAGCCCGAGCCCCGCGAGGTACAGGGCGGGGGCGCCTGCGAAGAAGCCGACGAGGGAGAAGACGACGCCGATCCCGACGGCGATCAGCGCCGCCCGCGACGTGTTGTCGATTCGCGTGCCGACCCACCCCAGAAGAGCGGGCAGCAGCGTCAGCGAACCGAGGATCATCATCAGCACGCCGATCGACGCAGCGACCGCCATGCCCGTGACGAAGCTGAGCCCGATCACGGTCAGGCCCATCAGCGAGATGATCACCGTGATCCCGGCGAAGAGGACGGCCCGACCGCTGGTGTCCATCGCCTCGACGACGGATTCCTCGACGGTGAGGCCGAGGCGGAGCCCTTCCCGGAAGCGGGTCACGATGAACAGCGCGTAGTCGATGCCGACGCCGAGCCCGATCATGGCGACCATCGAGGTCACGAAGTCGGGCATCGTGACCACGTAACTGAGCAACGACACGAGCGCGAACCCGATGCCGAGCCCGAACAACGCCGTGCCGATCGGTAGCCCCATCGCCAACACCGAGCCGAAGGCAAGGATCAGGATGATGACAGCGGCGATGATGCCCAGGATCTCGCTCTCGGGCAGCTCGAACTCGCCGAAGATGTCACCGCCGTACTCGACGGTCAGCCCTTGGACCGCCGGTTGCTCCTCACCGAACTCCTCGATCGTGTTGCCTAGGTCGGTCACTTCCTGGAAGTCCCGATCCGTCACGTCGAGCTGGGCGAAGGCGATCGTGCCGTCCTGGCTGATCTGTTGCGGGTTGTCGTACGGGCTGGTGACCTGCACGCCCTGCTGCTCGGCGGCGAAGGCCATGAGGGCTTCGAGCCGCTCCTGCACCTGCGGATCCTCGACGCCCTGGTCGGCCTGGATCACGATCTGCGACGAGAAGCCGGCCCGCTCGGGGTTGTTGGCCTCCATCAGCTCCTGGACTTCCTTCGCCTCGCTGTCGGGCAGCACGAAGTCGGTGCGGTAGTCAGGGCCGACTGCGTTCGAGATCCCGCTGATGACGACGAGCAGGGCCACCCAGGCCCCGATGACGATCCAGCGGTGGCGCACGCAGGCGCGGGCAAGAGATGCCAACATGGGTCCAAACGCTACGCCAGCGTGTCGTAGCGCGTCACGGGGGTTAGCCCCCGTTTCCCAGGACATCGGTCACAGCACGCTCGTGGCAGTGTGACCCGGTGGAGGAGCTGACCGCGCTCGGCTGGGACGCCGATTGGGATGCGGAGTGGCAAGCGCTCGGCGCGTCCGGCACGCCGGCGCGTGTGGCGCGCATCGACCGAGGGTGGAGCGCGCTGCTGCCCGGCGGCGACGACGGCCAACCGCGACGCGTCCGCAACCTCGGTGCTGATGTCGCCGTCGGTGACTGGGTCTCCGCATCGGCCGACGGCGAACGAGTGGAGCTCGTGCTGCCACGACGGTCAGCGTTCGTGCGTCGCGCATCGTTCGCCGGCGCACGGGCCGTGACCGACACCCTCGCCGCCAACATCGACGTCGTCCTCCTCACCCATTCGTTCGGTGCACCGCCGAACCAACGTCGGCTCGAGCGGGAGCTCGTGCTCTCCTTCGACAGCGGCGCTGATCCCGTCATCGTGCTGACCAAGAGCGACGTGGTCGACGATGCGGAACCGCTGCGGCGGGAGGTGGTCGAAGTCGCGTTCGGCGTGCCGGTCCTCGTCGTCAGCGGTCGCACCGGCGAGGGCGTCGACCAGCTGCGGGCGTTCGCCGCCGGGGGACGTACGTTGGCGTTCCTCGGTGCGAGCGGCGTCGGCAAGTCGACGTTGGTCAACTCGCTCGTGGGCCGTCACGCCCAGGCGACGACGGCCGTGCGGACCGGTGATCAACGTGGGCGCCACACCACGGTGGCCGCGCAGCTGGTGGCGCTGCCCGACGAAGGCTGGTTGATCGACACGCCGGGACTGCGAGCGTTGAGCCTGTGGCTGTCGGGCGAGGGGATCGAGCGGGCCTTCGCCGACGTCTTCGAGTTGATGGAGCACTGCCGGTTCCGCGATTGCAAGCACGACCGCGAGCCGGGATGCGCGGTACGGGCGGCGATCGAAGACGGCTCACTGGATCCAGACCGGTTCGCCAACCTCGAGCGGCTGGTCGCCGAGGAGGCCGCGCTGGAGGAGGAACAGCGCGTCCAGCTGCGCGTCGCCGACCGGCGGCGCGGCGGACGCCCGCCACCCGAAGCCGAGGAGTTCTGAGATCGGGCGCCGGAACTACGGTGCCGGACCATGGAGACACGGATCGTCGGTACCACCATGCCCGTCCTCGAGATCACGCTGGCGAGCGGTGAGACGCTGACCACCGAAGGTGGCGAGGTCGGTTGGTACTCGCAAGGCATGGCGCTCGAGACGTCGACCCGCTTCGGCTCCGGTGGCAAGGGCGGCTTCCTCAGCTCGATCAAGCGGGCGGTCGGTGGCGGCCAACTGTTCCTCACCGAGTACACCGCGCCGTCCAACGGCGGCTTCATCGCCCTCGCCGCCCCGATGCCGGGCGTGATCAAGGAACTGACGATCGATCCGCAGGACGAGTTCATGGTGCAGTCCGGGGGGTTCATGGCGGGGACGCGCGACGTCGAAGTCTCGGTCGCCCTGCAGAAGCGCCTCGGGGCAGGCGTCTTCGGCGGTGCCGGGCTCGTGTACCAGAAGCTGTCGGGGAACGGTCGGGCGTGGGTGGCGCTGAACGGAGAGATCGTCGACTACCAGCTGCAGGCCGGCCAGTCGCTATTCGTGCATCCCGCCCACCTGGCCCTGTTCGACGCGCCGATGGAGCTGAACTTCGCCACGGTGAAGGGTGTGAAGAACAAGTTCTTCGGCGACTCCCTGTTCATGGCCGAGATCCACGGGCCCGGGCACGTGTGGCTGCAGTCGATGACGATGGCCAAGCTGGCCGAAGCCATCGAGCCGTACCTGCCCGACCGCAGCGGGACCAGCGACAACACCTAGTCGTTTCGCGGGTTCGATCGCTCATGGTGGCTCGAGTGCCATCGTGGCGCTGGCGCGGAGGTCGACGTCCTGGATGAGCCGCCCGACGAGGGCAAGGTCGGTCACGCTGCGATGTCGCACCGTCACGGTGACGGTGTCCCCGGCGAGGCTGACGTCGACGTTCAGTGGTCGCAGCGAGGTGGCCCGGTTGGCGGCGGTCGACGCCGCGCCGCGTGGATCGGCCGAGACGCTGGCGGCTCGGGCAGCCTCCCGCACCGCCAGCTCGATGGCCAGCTGGTCGCGAGCGACGAGCGCCACCTGGAACAGCCCGAGCAGGAACACCACCACCAACGGCAGGGCGAGCGCCAGCTCGACGGCGGCCTGTCCGTCGGTTCCCTTGGCACGGCCGGTCAGATCCGATCGGTGACGGCGTCGATGACGCGGTCGAAGAGCCGACCGATCTTGGCGGCGCCGCCGCCTGCTGTCGCCCACGCCACGACGAGCAGCGCGACGAGCGCTGCGGCCAGCAGGACGAGGGCGTACTCGGTCGTCGCTTGACCGTCCTCGCCCCTGGCCCGGCGGGGCCGGCGTGGCTCGGTGGCAGTCAGCACCGTGGCGTGCAGCCGCGCCAGCACGGTGATGAAGAGGGTGGAGATGGCGGTGGTCATGGCGCCTCCGTGGCAGTGCTCGAGATGAGGTGGGACGCATCACGGGGTCCGACCCCGCAGCGTCGACAGGGCGCCGAGCACGGCCGGCGCGATGGCGAGGAGCACGAAGGACGGCAACGTGCACAGGACGAGCGGGAACGACAGCTGAACCGGCAGCCGGCGGGCCGCCGCCTCGCCGGCCCGTCGCCGTGCGGCGCGCGCCTCGCTGGCCAGCCGCTCGAGGACGGGAGCCAACGGCACGCCGTCGCGATCCGCGGCGGCCACGGCTGCGGCCAACTCCTGCCCGGCGATGCCAGCGTGGCGCGGCAGCTCCGTGAGCGCGTTGGCGAGCCGCCGGCCTCGGTGGAGCTGCAACTCGACAGCGACGAACGCCTCGCGCGACGGGTGGCGACGTACATCGTGCGAGGTCGCCGATCGCGTGAGTCGGCGAGGCACCGGCGTGGACGCACAGCACGAACAGCTCGATGGCGTCGGGCATGGCCTCGGCGATGGCGCGCCGACGGCGGGCGACCGCGGCCCTCCGCCGGAGTGGCGTCACGGCGGCGACGACGCCGCCGACAGCGACTGGCGCGAGCGGCCCGCCGACGACGCCGAGCAGGAGCGCGGCGAGCGTCGACAGTGCGAATCGCGACCAGCGTCGTCGCCCGGCTCCCGGGCTCCGTTGTCGGTCGATGACCGGAGGGCGGCGCGCGGGTGAGCGTCGCGCCGCCGCCGCGAGGAGGAACAACGCAGCGAAGACGAGCGCACCGGCGACCGCGGCGGTCGCGTTGGCGAGGCCTTCCGCGGCGATCACCGACGACCCCCGATCAGACGCCGCATCCAGCCCCAACCGACGACGTTCAGCGCGGCGCCGAGGACGAGGCACGTCAGTCCGATCGGTGATGACGCGGCATCACGAACCGACGGCTCGGTCAGGGCCAAGAAGGCCAGCACGGCGAACGGGACAACCGTCAGTACGCGGGCAGACAGTCGGGCCTGCGAGCTCGCGGCGACGCGCTCGGCGCGCTCCGCGGCGCGCGCGCGAAGGGTGGCAGCGACGCGCTCGACCACAGGAGCCGCCGGACCACCGAGCCGGGCGCTGGCGGTGAGCACCGGCACGGCCAGCCCTCGGGGTGTCGAGGGATCGGCAGGGACGTCCTCGAAGGCGTCGGCG
Organism: uncultured Acidimicrobiia bacterium; assembly: GCA_963774125.1. Lineage (GTDB taxonomy): Bacteria > Actinomycetota > Acidimicrobiia > Acidimicrobiales > Ilumatobacteraceae > JALZMG01. The sequence goes on along the minus strand of CAVZDR010000002.1, from coordinate 1,364,552 downwards.
AGCGCCCGCCCGCGATGGATGGCCTGGCCCACCGAAGGCAGCACCGCCCGAGGCCTCCACACGGCATCGGTCTCGGTGATCGCTGCCGTCAACGATCGCCCGCTGCGCAGTCCCGAGGCCACCTGATCGCACCACGCGGCCATCTCCGAATCCGTGGGCGACGGGGGCGTCGCGCCCGGTCGAATTGCCCGTCGCCACCACGACGGTGGGCAGTTGATCGTTGCGGTCTCCCTGGCCCGCGGCGTGACGAACAGACGAGCCGCAGGGCCGGCCGCCACCAGCACCGCGACGACGGTGAGGAGGGCCACGATGATCGCGCTGCGACTCATGGCCGCCCCCGGCGTAGCTCGTCCACGACGAAGCCGTCGGCGACGAGCGGCCGCAACGCCAACGGATCATCGATGACCACCTCGCCCACCTCGACGACTCGGCGCGCCGAGTGGCCGGTCCGGGCGACGTGCACGACGACGTCGATCGAGCGGGCGAGCTGCTGGCGGATCGCGGCCAGTGGCCACGCCGGCGCGGCGGCGAGGATCAACGTCTCCAGCCGATGCAGCGCATCGAGCGCGCTGTTGGCGTGGCAGGTCGACCACGATCCGTCGTGGCCGGTGTTCAAGGCCTGCACGAGGGCGACGACCTCCGGGCCGCGCACCTCCCCGACGATGAGTCGATCGGGGCGCAGCCGAAGCGCCGTCCGCACGAGCTGTTCCAACGTGATGGCGAGGGGTCCATCCGGGGTTGCCGGGCGTGCTTCGAGTCGGACGAGGTGGGCCACCCGCGGCAACAGCTCGGCCGTGTCCTCGATGATCACGAGCCGTTCGCCCAGTGGTGCCAGCGCCAACGTCGAGTTGAGCAGGGACGTCTTGCCCGAGGACGTGGCCCCGCTGACGATCACGTTGCAACGTCGGGCCACGAGCTCTTCGACGAGCCTGGCGACAGCGTCGTCGCAGAACGCATGCAGCGGAAGGGCGCGGTCGTGGAAGCGGCGGACGGCGAGGCACGCCCCGTCGACGGCGACGGGCGGAACGACGGCACACACGCGTGACCCGTCGGGCAGGCGTGCGTCGACGACCGGCGACGACCGATCGACGCGTCGACCGAGCGGAGCGAGGATCCGCTCGACGACGACGGCCAGATCGTCGGCGGCGAGATGTCCGACGGGTTGGAGATCGCCGTCGCGTTCGATCCACACCTCTCCGCTCGAGTTGACGAGGACCTCGTCGATCGTCTCGTCGCGCGAGCAGGGCATCGAGCTCGCCGAGCCCGTCGAGCCGGGCCACTGCGGCGCGCACGAGCTCCTCGGTGACGTCGGCGCCAACGAGCGGCGCGACGCGGCGCACGTGGGCGCGGACGACTGCGGTCGTGTCGCCGGGCTCGCGCTCGGCGGCGCGACAGAGCGCGGCGACGAGATCGTCGTCGACGGAGCTGAGGGTCCTGACGTCGGTGCTCACGCCGCGCCTCGCAATTCTCGTCGGAGTGCCTTCGGCAGGCAGGCGTTGAGAAGACCCGCGTCGACGGCGCGGGCGACGGCTGGATCGAGACTGACGGTGGCGACGACCGGCGTGCCGATGGACTGCTCGACCTCGCGCCGACGCAGGCTCCGGCCGGGCTCGGCGACGAGCACGATGCCGTGTGGGCGCGCCGCACTGGCGACGGCGCGTCGCAGCGCGAGGTAGCACCCACGTGTGACGAGCAGGCTGCGCACGCCGGGCTGCACGAGCTCGTTGTGCGGCGGAGTGGTGCCGGCGTCGATGACGACGTGACCACGCGCGGTCGAGCCACGCAATGAGCTCGGGCCACCTCGGCGATGCGAGGTCGACGCCGGCCGTGCCGCGCGGCACGAGGCTGGTCGTGCGATCGACTGCTACGCGCGAGGTCGAGGACGGCAGGTGCGACGGCATCGGACGCCAGCCAGTCGCTGATGCCTTGTCCAGTCGGCTCGGGAAGTCCGAGCACGGCGGGCAGCTCACCGTCGAGATCGACGAGCAGCGACTCCGCGCGGCCGGCCAACGCGAGCGCCGCGGCGACGACGGTCGTCCCGCTACCGCCCTTGGCGGACCAGCAGATGGTGACGGGCACGAGGAACCCTCCCGGGCGATGGGCCGTTGCGGCCGGTGACGCCAGGGGGATGTCGGGGCGGCGAACGTAGCGGTGGTTCCTCGGAGGAACAACATCAAACCGAACCGTCCGTAGGAACCGCGCCGATCCGGCGGATTCCTACGGACAGAACGTCACGTCTGGGCCCGCGGCCCGGTGCTCACGACGACGTCAGCTGACGAGCCGCCACACCGGCGATGGCCAAGACGATGAGGAGCAACAGCAGCTTCTTCATTCGGCGGACCCTACACAGGTTGGTCGGCGTCGGCATGCCCTGGCGGAGGCGGGGCCGCCACTCGCCCACGGGAACACCGATTACCCTGGACGTCTGCATCGGGCAAGGGGCGGCGGAGCCGACGCAGCGGCGGCGCTCGGGGATCCTCTCCTCGATCGGCCGACAGGAGGGCGGAGTGAACGTCACGGGCTCGTTCACGTTGACGGAGGAACGGCGGTGCGACTGGTGCACAGCGACGATCCCCGTCGGCGGAACGGTGTATCGAGATGACGACGAGCACGCGTACGTGTGTGCCCGGTGCGCGTTGGTCGACGAGGAGGAGGCCGGTGCCGGTGAAGCGGACCGTCCTGCGTGATCACGACGTGACCTGCGGAGGTGGACGGGAATCGAACCCGCCGGACGGGGATCGCCCGTCCCAACCGCTTTGAAGGCGGCGGGGCCCACCAGGTGCCCGGACACCTCCCCGCTCGTGGGGAGCGACGCTGTTCTACACGCTGGAGCTTCGAGTCAGCACCAGATGAGCTCGTCGACGTCGTCGGCGTGCTCGTGGTGGCCGTGGTTCTCGCCGACGAGCTGCTCGCAGGTCGGGCACCACAGGCGTGCTTCGACCGGCGTCCCGCACGTGCCGTGGACCTGGGTCGACCGCCGGCCCTCGTGACCGGCGCCCCACGCGGCGAGCGAGGCGATCGCCGTTGCGAGGTCGCGCCCCGGACTGCGTGAGCGAGTAGCGCATGCGCGGTGGGCGCCGCTCGTAGGGCTCTGCCACGACCAAGCCGAGCCGCTGCAGCGTCCGCAGGCGGGCGGTCAGGATCGTCGGCGCGATGCCGTCGACGTCGGCCGACAGCTCCCCGAACGTGCGATCCGCATCGAGCAGTGCGCCGACGATGCGCAGCGTCCAGCGATCGCCGATGCTTCGCGTGGCCGCGTCGAGCGAGCGGTTGTCGACGGCCACGAGCTCAGTCTATAGTCACTAGCGATTCAGTAGTAACTCCTTGGAGGTCGAGATGAGCGTGGTCGACGAGCTGAGCCAGCTGGTCCGGGACACGGATGCGGCCGTCGGACGGGCGGTCGTCGCGATCGGCCGCCATGGCCGTGGCACGGGATTCGTGATCGCGACGAACCGCGTGGTCACCAACGCCCACAACCTGCGCGATCGCACGACCGAGGTCCGCTTCGACGACGGCCGGACCGTGCAGGGCACCGTCGTCGGCAGCGACGTCGACGGCGACCTGGTCGTGTTGGAGGTCGACACCGGTGAGGTCGCCCCGCTCGAGTGGGCTGACAACGGCGTCGCCACCGGTGATGTGGTCGTGGCCGTGACGGCTGGTCGTCAGCAGCGGCGAGCCGGCTGGGGCCAGGTCACTCGCGCCGAGGCCGGATTCCGGGGTCCGCGTGGGCGGCAGATCCACGGCGCCATCGAGCACGTCGCCCCGTGCGCCGCCGGCTCGTCCGGGGCGCCCGTGCTCGATCGCTCGGGGCGGGTCGTCGCCATCAACACCCACCGTTTGGAGCACGGCTTCTATCTCGCCCGCGCCGCCGATGCGGCGCTGCGTGACGCCGTCGCCGGGATGTCGGAGGGCCGCACCTACCAGCGCCAGACGCTCGGCGTCGCCCTGGCGCCGGCCGCCGTGGCGGCTCGGCTCCGCAAGTCCGTCGGCCTCCCCGAGCGAGACGGGCTGCTGGTGCGCAGCGTCGTCGAGGGCTCGCCGGCCGAGGCCGCCGGGATCCAGCAGGGTGACCTCCTCGTGCGGGCGGGTGATCGCGACTTGCGCAGCGCCGATGACCTGTTCGACGTGCTCGGTTCTGTGGCGCCGGGCGGAGAGTTGGCGATCACGGTCGTTCGTGGCGTCGAAGAGCTGGCGCTGACCGTCACGTTCGCCTCACCGTCCTCAGACGAAGAATGATGGGTAGCTAGCTCCCGCTGCGCGAGGCGGCGTTGGATGGGTTGAACGAGGCGTTGCTCGCCCGAGCTCGTCGAAGCGAGGGTGTTGAAGACGAACCTGGTGCGCGCCCACACAACGGTGGTGGAGGCGAACGTGGCCTACCCGTCGGACTCGAGCCTGTTCGCCAAGCGTGTCGCCAAGATCGCCAATCGCCGCGAGAAGCTGCCCGGCGATCTCGCTGGCGACGCGCACCATTTCTCTGACAGACGCTGACGGTGCGCTCGCGGGCGCCGTCGATCAACGCCAACCTGCGGCGCCGCAACGACGACAAGCTCGCCGAGGTGCGCCTATCAAGGCCAGCTCGCCGGATCGCTGAGCGGGTCGCCTGCCAGGCCGACGTGGTGTGCGCAACGTTCGTCGCAAGCAGCGCAGCGCTCAGCTGTGCAGGCCTCGGGTCGTGCCCGCGCCATGGTCGACGAGCTCGACGGCCACGGCGGCGCTGACCCGCCGATGCGCCGCCCAGACCTGGCAACGACTGGCCGGCACTCGTCCCTGACTTGGCTACCATGTCTTGTCGCTGCACTATCCCTATGCTCTTCCTATCGTCAAGTGGCGACTCCGCAAACCCGTCTAGTTCCGCTACAAGGCCCAGCTCGTCTACAACTAAGACGGCGTCGTCGCTCTACCACAGCGTTGAGACCGGCAACCCGCCCTACTTGCCTATACTCGGTAGCTAGCTCCCGAGCGTTCGTTTGTTAGAAGAACGAGCCGCAGTACGGCGCTCGCGCCGAGAGGAACAAGGTGTCGGCGGTGGGCAGCACGGCTGGGTTGCGGACCTCGACACGGCCGACAGCGGCCAGCGTCGACCACCGCACGCCGCCGAGGTAGGTCGCAGCCAACGTCGCGACGTCAGTCGCCAGGTCGGCCTCGGCCACCGAGACTTCGTGCCGAGCCGCGCCCTTGGCCTCGATCCGCCACACCCCGCCGTTGTCCGGGTATCGCTCGTCGGTCACGGCGATCGTGACGCCGTCAGCGGCCTCGCCGTACGTGCGGGCCTGCAGCGCAGCGTCGACGTCCAGGACCCGCAACCACTGCTCGTCCCACACCGCCTTCATGTCATGCGCTCGGGCATCCGCCACGGCGAGGCGGACCAGCTCGTCCACGGGACGCTCGTCCCCCGTCCACCTCCGCACGAGGTCGACGTCGCACAGGTACGCCCACAGCGCCAACTCGACGCTCGGCGTTGCACCGAACAAGTCGGACACCTGGCCGAGGCCAACCGGCTCGAGGTGGGACTCGGTCTTCCACTTCACGCCGTAGTGAACGAAGCCGTCGTCCGCGCCGTCGGCGCCGCGGTGCACGGCGACCAGCTCGGCGTCGCCCCCGAGCTCGAGAGCCTGTTCGTAAGTACCGGCGCCACAGCCACTCAGGTCGGCTGATCACTCCCGGCGCGGTGGCGATGCGGTCGTAGAGCGGGGGCAGCACGTCCATGATCTCCTCGCGGGCGAGGAGGCGTACTGAGCCTGTCGTCTCGGCGGCGTGGATCGGACGGGCGGCACGCGGGTCGAGCGTGATCTCGCACGCCTCGCCGGCGACGCCGAACCCGTACCGCGCGTAGATGACCGCTTCGCTGGCCCGCAGCGATGCCAGCGGCTGACCACGCCCGCGGGCTTCATCGAGCAGCTGCGTCAGCAATCGTCGCCCGACGCCCTCGCGGCGATGCGTGGACAGGACGCCGACGCGGCGTGACCGCGGAGGTGGGCACCCGGGCGCCGCCCGGCACCACCGTCTCGACGCGATAACCGCCGGCGTGACCGACGCAGCGCCCGTCGTCCCAGGCCGTCAGCGAATCACAGTCCTTCCAGCTCGGCTCGGATTTCGCCCAGCTGGCGTCGTCGTGCGGCGCCTGCAACAGCGCTGTCGACACCACGCGGGCCGCCTCCCTCAGCTCCTCGGGCGCCGGGGCCCGCACTTCGATCACGAGGGCATGGTGTCACGAGGAGACCCGCGACATCGTGGCCGTTTGCGTCAGGCGCCGATCATGCGTAGCGCCGCAACGCCGAGACCTCCGGCCGCCGCGGCGACCACGAGACCGGCCACCTTGGCGTCCGCACGGCGCCCGGAGACCGCGGCGTGGCCGGCCACGACCGCGGCGAACGAGGCCCAGCAGCCGAGGTAGCGCATCGTCAGCGTGGACGCGGCGAGCCACATCCCGATGGCGAGTCCCGATGCGCCGACGGCCAGCGCACCGCATGCCCACCGTTGCGACGCCGGCGCGTCGGCCCGACGATGAGCACGCCCAGTGCGCAGCTCGCACAGCACGGCGACGACAGCCGTTGCGAACAGCACCCACCACCCGACGGCCTGCCAGCGACCGAAGTCGAAGACGTCGTGATGGACGATCGTGAAGACGAGCGTCGGGACTGCCAACCCGAGCACCCCGACGGCCAACGAGCGGATCTCGTCACGCGTTCGACGCAACGCCCATCCGAAGATGACCGCCGAGGCGAGGTACAGCCCGCCGATCGCCGCAGCGGCACCAGTCGGCCGCAGGGTCCACGAGAAGTAGCGATCCGTCGATCCCGGGAAGGACAGGAGGGCGACGCCGGAGACTCCGGCGATCGCGACGACGATGCCGAAGAAGGCGATGAGGATCGCGGTCGGCGCGCCGGTGGTCCGGGCGCGGAGGGCAAGGGGGGCCTGGGCGAGCACGCCTCCTCTACGCCGCGACCGCCCGACCGGTTCTCATCTGGGTGGTGTCAGTCTCGAATCTGGGACCAGGACCACCCAGACGCCCGGATGAGACTCAGGCCACCCAGATGTGGGAGGCGCGACGGGTCAGACGGCGAGGAGGTCGCGGGCGCCGGTGTCGCTCGAGGGGTGGCGCAGCTTGCTCATCGCGCGGGCCTCGATCTGGCGGATCCGCTCTCGCGTCAGGTTGAAGTGCTCGCCGACCTCTTCGAGGGTCCGCGGCTCACCCCGATCGAGCCCGAAGCGGAGCTTGAGGATCTCCCGCTCCCGCTCGTCCAGCGGAGCGAGGAGGCGGGCGATCTCGTCGGGCAGCAATGCCGTCGCCGCCACCTCGAACGGGCTCTCGGCCGAGCGGTCCTCGACGACGTCGCCGAGCTCGGCATCGCCGTCCTCGCGCAGCGGCTCCGACAGCGACAGCGGCTCGGCGGCGAAGCGCAGCGCCTCCGTCACCTTGTCCTCGGGCATCTCGACCTCGCGGGCCAGCTCGGCCAGCGTCGCGGGACGCCCGTACTTGAGCTCCAGCCGCGAGCGGGCCTTCTGCAGCCGGGCCAGGGTGTCGCCGGCGTGGACGGGCAGCCGGATCGTGCGGCCCGTGTTGGCGATGCCCCGGGTGATCGCCTGGCGGATCCACCACGTGGCGTACGTCGAGAACTTGAAGCCCTTGCGCCAGTCGAACTTCTCGACGGCGTGCATCAGCCCGAGGTTGCCCTCCTGGATCAGGTCGAGCAGCGGCAGCCCCGATGCCTGGTATTTCTTGGCGATCGACACGACGAGTCGGAGGTTCGATTGCACGAACTGGCGCTCGGCCTCCTCGCCCTGGCGGGCGGTGCGTCGCAACTCTCGCTTGCGGGCCGCGGTGATGTCCTTGCCACCGACGTCGAGACTCTCGATCGCTTCCTTGCCCGCCTCGATCGCCTTGGCCAAACGAACCTCGTCGTCCTTGGTCAACAGCGTGTACTGCCCGATGTCGGTCAGGTACAGACGTACAAGGTCCTCGTCATCGCGTTCGACGCGATCCTTGGCCACCAACGGCTCCTTTGTACCGTCCCGTCCCCGGGGCCGGTGTAATCGGGCGATGCACCCGCTCGGGCGGGGAATGGCCTCACGATACCGACGCGGTCAAGACCGTCCACCTGGCGAGTGCAGGGCTGGTCATTACCTTTCCATCACGAATCGAGATGCCATCGGCGACGGCATCAACTGTTGCGATGTTGCGACGCTCGCCAGCGCAAACGACGCGGCGGATAGATTTTGCGCTGACGGCGGACACGCCGTCCCGAAGGGAGTGCCGAGTGCCGAACCCGCTGTTGAACGAGAAGAAGCTGGAGGCGGACCGAGCCGGTTGGGCGGCGCCGACGCCGCCGAGCCCAGGCGGCGAAGTCTGGGCGCCGCCGAGCGCCCCTGGCCCACGGATCGACGACGGCCCGGTCACGCCGTGGCGCCCCGGGATGATGACGGTGAAGGGCACGATCACCGCGACGGCCGTGCTCTTCGTCTTGCTCCTGGTAACTGCGGTGTTCGGATGGACGGCCACCGAGGCCAGCCCGCAAGGTGACATCCAGTTCCCATCGCTGGCGCTGGTCGGCGTCATCGTCGGCTTCGGCGCCGTCATTGCCCTGTACTTCAAGCCGACGTGGGCCAAGGTCCTCGGCCCGGTCTACGCCCTCGCTGAAGGCTTCTTCCTCGGATCCATCTCCAAGGTCTTCAACGAGCAATGGGACGGCATCGTCGTCCAGGCGGTCGCCGCGACGTTGGCCGTGTTCGTGGTGATGCTGGTCCTGTACCGGACGAGGATCATCAAGGTCACCGAGCGCTTCCGGCGGATCGTGATCACCGCCACGCTCGGCGTGATGCTGCTCTACCTCGCCACGTTCGTGTTCAGCCTCTTCGGCGCGGACATCGCGTTCTTCAACGAGCCGAGCCTCTTCGGGATCCTCTTCAGCGTCTTCGTGTGTGGGTTGGCGGCGTTCAACCTGGCCCTCGATTTCGACTTCATCGAGCGGGGCGCACGGATGGGCCTGGCGAAGGACTACGAGTGGGTGGCCGCCGTCGGGCTGCTCGTCACGCTGGTGTGGCTGTACCTGGAAATCCTGCGCCTGCTGGCGCTCCTGCGCCAGAACTAGCCGGCCGCGTCGCCGAAGCACTGCTCGCCGCCACTGCCGGCGGCGTGCTCGCTGGCGCGTCCTGGTCGCTCCTCGGCCTCGGCTGGCCGGCCGCCGTCGTCGGTGCCGCCAACGGTCTGATCGGCGGCGCCCGCGGCACGTACCGCTGGGCGAAGCCGACGGGCGTGCTGGCGTTCACCCTCGACTCCACGTGGGCGGCGCCTGTCACGGCGGGCGCCTTGGTCGCGCACCTCGTGGCGTGGTTGCGACCCGGCCGCGGTGGCTACGTGGCCCGGCTCAGCACACGAGCCAACCGCCACGTCTACACCGGAGGCTTCAGGGTGCGGCGGGGGTTCGTCGTCACGGTCGGCAACACCATCAACAACGCCGGTGCGTCAGTCCGCGTCTCTCCCCGCCGTCAGCGGTTGATCACCGTTCACGAGGACGTCCATGTCTGGCAGGGGCGCTGGTTCGGGCCGCTGTATCCGATCCTGTACTTCAGCTGGACGGTCGTCGGCGGTCTCGCCGGCGCACTGATCTGGGTCGTCAACCGCAAGCGAGGCGCGTCGCTGTTCCGCGTCGCCGAGACGTGCGGGTACTACATGAACCCGTTCGAGTGGTGGGCCTACAGCCGCGACGGGGGCTGGCCGCCGCCGGCCAAGGTTCCGTGGGTGGGCGGGTCCTGGCCGCTGGCCCCACCAACCAACGTCCGGCGCTGACGCGCCATCAACGTCCGGCGCTGACGCGCCATCAACGTCCGGCGCTCACGCGCCATGCCGCTTCGTCTGCGCCCAGGTCGGTCGCCGGAGGAGCGCCGATGCGGTACTCGAGCAGCATGTCCCGGAACGGTCCGCTGACCTCCAGCTTGCCGAGGATCGCACTGACGCCCCACACGACCCGGTCGAGGATGACGAAGCTGGGCGGCATGTTCAACTTCGAGATCACGGCGGCGTGCGGCCCGCCGAGGTCGAAGATGCGGGCCAGCGTCTCGCGCATCCAGTCCCGGGTGAACGTGAAGTGGTCGACGAGGTACGGCCGGTACGGGCTGGACACGTAGTCGTACACCGTCTGCGGGTCGAGGCCGTGCCCCTCGGCGAGGAACCCGGACGACTCCATGGCGGCGACGAGCAGCTCCGGATCGCGATGGACGACGATGGCGTCGAGGCTCGGCTCGAGGCGCTGCCACTCACCTGGCTCCCAGCGCTTGACGAGCCCGAAGTCGAGGAACGTCACGCTGCCGTCGTGGTGGAAGCGGTAGTTGCCGGGGTGCGGGTCGCCGTTGAACGCGCCCAGGCGCTGGATCGAGTGCTGTCCGAAGCGCCAGATCACCTCGCCGACGCGCTGCTTGGTCTCCGGCGGGGCGGTCGCCGCGAACTGCTCCCAGGACATTCCCTCGGTCCACTCGGTGGTGAGCACGCGCTCGGTCGACAGCTCCGGCAGGAGCTCGGGGATGCGGACCCACGGGTGGCCGGTGAAATGACGGGCGAACTCGTCCACGTTGCGGGCCTCGAGCCGGTAGTCGAGCTCCTCCCGCATCCGAGCTCGTAGCTCGTCGACGAACCCGCGGGCGTCGAACCCGTTGAGCGCCAGCGCCGAGAAGACGCTGTACATCACCTCGGCGCCGTCGAGATCCTCCTCGATCGCCTCACTGACACCCGGGAACTGCACCTTGACGGCGACCTGTCGGCCTTCCTGCGTGGTGGCCCGGTGGACCTGACCGATGCTCGCCGAGGCGACCGGCAGGTCCTCCCAGCGGGCGAACACGTCCTCGGGCTCGGCACCGAGCTCGTCGCGCACGACGCCGGCGGCCAGCGTCGGCGACATCGGGGCGGCATCTGCCTGCAACGTGGCGAGCGCCGCCTGCGCTTCGTCGGGCAGACCCTCGGCGATGAAGCTGACCAGCTGGCCGAGCTTCATCAGGACGCCCTTCATCTCGCCGAGCTCCTTGGCCACGTCCTCGGCGGTGCGGATGGCGAACTGGGCGTCGAGCTCGGCGCGGCGTTCGGCCGGCGTCACGAGTTGGCGGGCCTTGGTGGCGGCGAAGCGGGTCGTGTTGCGGGCGGTCATCTTCCACACCCGCCGCGATCGCCAGGACATGAGCTTGCCCACGCGGCGCCCGGCGGTGACGACCACCAGGCCCAGACCGAGGCCGCCGGCGGCGGCCGCGACGACTCGCTTCACGCTGTGCTCGCCCCGCCGGTCACGGGTCGGCATGGTACCGGTCGGCATCTGGCCGGACCGGCCCTTACCGATCGAATGCCCTACATTGCGGACGTGCCCCGCCGGCGGTCGACCGTCTCCCGCTGGCGCGACGTGCCGACGGCCGTCTGGATGCTCGGCCCGTCGCTGGTGATCCTGATCGCGTTCGTCCTGTACCCGCTCGGGCGGGCCGTCTGGCTCGGCCAGACGCGCTGCGACGCTCAGGGGAACAACTGCCAGTCCAACGGGTGGGACCAATACGTCGACGTAGCCCGGAGTCCCGAGTTCCAGGACGCCATCTGGGTCACGGTGAAGTTCGCGCTGATCACCGTGCCGCTCGGCATCGCCCTCGGCATCGGCCTTGCCGTGTTGGCCGACAAGTACCTGCGCGGCATCGGGATCTTCCGGGCCATCTTCTCGTCGACGATCGCCACCTCTGTCGCCGTCGCCACCCTGATGTGGCTGTTCCTCCTCGAGCCTTCGATCGGGGTGTTGGCCAACATCTCCTGGATCAGCGACCTGTTCCCGGTCATCAAGTCGCCTGGGCTGCTGCGTGACCCCGACACGGCGCTGGTGTCGGTCGCCCTCTCCAGCGTCTGGGCCGGCCTCGGTTTCACGTTCATCCTCATCACCGCTGGCCTTCAGGGCATCCCCCGTGACCTCCACGAGGCGGCCGTCGTCGACGGAGCGGGGGGCATCCGCCGGTTCTGGAGCGTCACCTTGCCGCTGCTGGCGCCGACGCTGCTGTTCGTCATCATCGTGCTGAGCACCCGCGCCTTCCAGGCCTATGGCGAGATCGACCTCTTGACCGGCGGCGGTCCCCAGCCGCAGAACCCGACCACGACGCTGACCTACCTGACCTACGGCACGAACTCGATCATCAACAACAACCTCGGCCTGCAGGCGGCGGTGGCCGTCCTGCTGTTCCTCGTCCTTCTCGTGTTGTCGGTCCTCCAGCTCATCGGCATCGGCCGACGAATTCACTACTCATGACCTCGCTCACTCGAAACTCGCTCGCTCGGTTGCGCCTCGTCGCTGGCGCTTCCCTCGGCGCGCCAACCCACGTCCGACTTGGCGGTTCACCGCCATGACCGTTGACGCGACCACCACGTACGACAGCCCGAGCGGATGGCGGGCCGTCGGCCGATACGGCCTGCTCGTCGTCATCTCCGCGCTGATCCTCTTTCCCGTGTACACGGCGCTGGTGGCCGCGCTCAAGCCAGGCAACAAGGTCCTCGTGCACCCGCTCGTTCCGGAAGCGGTGACGCTCGACGTCTTCCGCGACGCATGGACAGAGGGCCAGCTCGGACGGTTCCTCCTGAACTCACTGATCGTGGGGACCGTGATCACCGTCGGGCAGCTGGTGACCTCGGTCATCTCCGCGTACGCATTCGCCTTCTTGGAGTTCCCCGGACGCAACCTGTTGTTCGTGCTCTTCCTCGCCACGTTGCTGGTCCCGGTCGAGGCGACGCTGGTCGTCAACCGCAAGTCCATTGATTCCCTGGGATGGCTGAACAGCTACGCCGGTTTGACCGTGCCGTTCCTCGCGACTGCGTTCGGGACGTTCCTGCTCCGCCAGACCTTCCTCACGCTGCCCCGCGACCTGCGCGACGCGGCGTCGATCGACGGTGTCGGCCACATCGGCTTCCTGCGGCACGTCGCGGTTCCCCTCGTGCGACCCACGCTCGGTGCGATGGCACTCCTGTTCTTCCTCGGGGCCTATGGCCAGTACCTGTGGCCCAACCTCATCACGACCGAGTCGGACATGTACACGGTGCAGAGCGGGCTCAAGCAGCTCGCCACATCGAGCCTGGACCGACCGAACCTCGTGATGGCCGGCGCCATGATTGCCGCCATCCCGATCGTCATTGCCCTCTTGATCTTCCAGCGTCAGCTGCTGCGCGGTCTCACGTCGGGAGCCGTCAAGGGATGAGCAGGCTCCTGACCCTGGCCGGCTGCCTGCTCCTTGCTGCCTGCAGTTCGGGAGAGTCGATCCTCAACGCCGGCAACCCACCGCTCGCCACGACGACGACCACCGTCCCGGTCTCGACGGTGCCTGGGCAGACGACGACCACGACCATTGGCCCCACGACGACGAGCACGCCGCTCGCTTCGTTGCCAGCGTGCCCGGTGGGCGCGCACGCCGACGCCGCCGAACCGATCGAGCTGACGTTCTGGTTCGGCCTGCAGACCGAGGTGGAGGGACATCTCCAGGCGCTGACCGACCAGTACAACGCCGGCCAGGACAAGGTGCGGGTGACGTTGCAGAACCAGGTCGGCACGAAGGAGACGATCGACAAGTACGTACAGAGCAGCCAGAGCGACCGCCCGAATCTCGTCCTCTTGCCGGAGTACGTCGTGCAGCAGATGGCTGACAGTCGGACCGTGGTCCCGGTCGGAGCGTGCATCGAGGCGAGCGGCTACGACACGTCGGAGTTCCTGCCCGGAGCGCTCGACGCGTACGAGACCGAGGGCGTGCAATGGTCGATGCCGTTCAACGTCAGCACGCCCGTCCTGTTCTTCAACAAGGTGATGTTCGAGACCGCCGGCCTGGATGTCGCCCGCCCGCCCGTCTCGCTCGAGGAGCTCCGAGTGGCCTCGCAGGCGATCGTCGACTCCGGCGCGGCGACGTACGGCATCGCCCTCGACTCGGGTGTCGACTCGGGCGGCGCGTGGTTCCTCGAGCAGTGGTTCGCCAAAGCCGGGCAGCCCTATGCCGACAACGGCAACGGGCGGGTGGCGCCGGCGACGCGAGTGCTCTTCAACGGGCCGGCGGGCGTCGAGCTGTTGACCGCGGTGCAAGACCTGATCGCCGACGGGCTCGCCATGACGGTCGGCGACAACCCCCAGAGCGTGGATCAGCTGCTCAAGCTGGCCGATCAGGCGCAGCCGGCAGCGATGGCGATCGCTTCGTCCGGCGCAATCGGCGTTGTGATCAACGGCGTTGAACGGCGGTCTGATCCCCGGCATCACCAGCGACCAGCTCGGCATCGGGGCGATGCCGGGTCCGGGCGGCAATCCGCTGACGCTCGTCGGCGGGGGATCGCTCTACATCGTCGCCGACAAGGGCGACGCGGCCGTCGCCGCGGCGTGGGACTACATCCAGTTCCTCATCGAAGCGCAGTCGCAGTCGACGTGGGCGGCTGCGACGGGCTACGTGCCGGTGCGTGAAGACGCGCTCGAGCTCGATCCGATCAAATCGATGTATGTCAGCGATCCCCGTTTCGAGGTCGCCTACGACTCACTCAAGGCCGCTCCTGCGGGTGATCCGACGGCGCTCGGACCGGTGCTCGGGCCGATGCGCCAGGTGCGCACGGCCACTGCCAGCGCTGTGGCCGCCATCTTCGGCGGTGCCGACGTGGCTCCTACGCTTGATGCCGCGGCGCAGCAAGCGGACGCCCTGATCATCGACTACAACGCTCGCAACTGACAACCGGAGGTTCGCTCATGAACGATCCGACCTTCTACCGGACGCCAGGCGATGCCATCGCGGCGCCGCCCGAGCAGTTGGCGTACGTCGCGGCGATTGACCCGGATGGGCGCGTGCACCAGACGCGCCTCCAGGGCGGTGACGCCTCCAGCGACTCCTACTGCTTCACGAGCTGACGGCCGTGGACGCGATTCGCTTGGAGTTCGTCAGCGGGCGTGCTCCGGTCACCGATCTGGCGGAGATCAACGAGACGCTGCACCCGATCGGGTTCGGGCTCTGGCCGCTCGACGTGGGAGCAGCGCCTGACGCGATCCAGGCGCTGCTGGCGCAGCCCACGCTCACGGACGACGAGGCCGCCCCCGTCCTGCAGCGCTTCCTGCTGCCGCGTGAGCAGCTCCTGGAGGTCGTCGCGGCCGCCGGGCGAGCGCCCCAGGTCGCGGGCGGCGGCGAGCTGAGCACGTTCGACGCCACCAACGGCGTCACGTATCCGCAGCTCTTCGTGATCGCGCCGGGCGTCGACTACACGCGCTTCGACCACTTCCACGTCAACTCGGCGACCGGCGGCGGAGGCCTCGACGAGGTGCTGCAGGTGCTGTCTGGCAGTGGCGTCCAGGTGCGCCAGCACCTGCCCGACGAGGGCGAGTTCGTGGTCACCATCGACTGCGCGACGCCGGAGTCCGGTTGGCTCCTCACCTACGACGGTGGCCGACCACACATCGGGAGCTTCAGCTCGGCGCAACCGGGGACCAAGGTGCTCGTGCAGGCGATCGGCCCGCCGCAGTGGGAGGTCACGTACGTCGAGTCGTGAGGCCGGCCCGCGCTGGCGTTACGTTGCCGGGGATGGGCAGGTTGCTCGAACGCCTTGGCGAGGGATCCGTCATCTGCGCCGAGGGATATCTCTTCGAGTTCGAGCGGCGGGGCTACCTGCAGGCGGGGGCGTTCGTGCCGGAGGTCGTGCTCGAGGAGCCGGCACTCGTCGCCCAGCTGCACCGGGAGTTCGTCCACGCCGGTTCCGACGTCGTCGAGGCCTTCACGTACTACGCCCACCGCGAGAAGCTGGCGCTGATCGGCCGCGAGGACGACCTCGAGGCGATCAACCGCCAGGCGTTGCAGATCGCCGGCGACGTCGCTGCGGAGCACGGTTCGCTGTTCGCCGGCAACATCTGCAACACGAACATCTTCGAGCCCGACGACGCCGAGTCGCAACGCCGAGCCCGCGCCATGTTCGAGGAGCAGGTCGGCTGGGCCGCTGAGGCGGGCGTCGACCTGGTCATCGGCGAGACGTTCTCGTACGCACAGGAGGCGCTGGTCGCGCTCGCCGCGATCAAGGCAGCAGGCCTCGATGCCGTCATCACGCTGGCCATCCACCGCCACCCCGAGACCCGCGAGGGCTGGGCCGTCGGCGAGGCGTGCCGGCGCATCGAGGAGGACGGTGCCGACGTGGTCGGCCTCAACTGCATCCGCGGACCGCGCACGATGCTGCCGCTGCTGCGGGACGTGCGCGAGGCATGCGACGGTCACATCGCCGCACTCCCCGTGCCGTACCGCACGACGGAGGCGGAACCCACGTTCCAGTCACTCACCGATCCCGGATGCGACCTGATCCCGGACGGGCGTCCGTTCCCGACTGCGCTCGACCCCTTCACGTGCAACCGATATGAGCTGGCGGCCTTCACGACGGCCGCTGCTGACGTTGGTGTGACGTACTTCGGCGTGTGCTGCGGCGCCGCGCCGCACCACATCCGCAGCGTCGCTGAAGCGCTCGGGCGGACTCCACCGGCCAGCCGCTTCAGTGCCGACATGAGCCGTCACGCCTACTTCGGCACCGACGATCGACTGAAGGCGGCCAACCGGAAGTTCGCCACCGAGTTGTAGGTCAGGTGGCGTCTGCGACCTCGTGATCGGTCCGCGGGGGCGGAGCCGTCTGCTGCAAGCTGTCGCCCATCGACCGCGCAGAGTTAGGGTGCGCCGCCATGGCTGAGTTCCCACCCCTGGACGGGTCCGCGCCCCGCAAGCAGCAATTCTCGTCGCCGCCCGAGCTGGGCATCGATTCGCAGAAGCGCTACACGGCGACGCTGGACACCTCGCTCGGCGAGATCGTCATCGCCCTCGATGCGCTCAAGGCGCCGCACACCGTCAACAACTTCGTGTTCCTCGCCGCTCACCACTACTACGACGGCGTCATCTTCCATCGCATCATCAGCGGCTTCATGTGCCAGGGCGGCGACCCCACCGGCACTGGTCGGGGCGGCCCCGGTTACAAGTTCGCCGACGAGTTGCCGAAGGCCGGCCAGTACCAGATCGGTTCGGTCGCGATGGCCAACGCCGGTCCGAACACGAACGGCAGCCAGTTCTTCCTCATCTCCGGCGCCGACGGTGTCCGCCTGCCGCCGCAGTACAGCCTGTTCGGTCAGATCGTGAAGGGTCTCGACGTCCTGGACCAGATGCAGGCGGTCAAGACCGGCGGCGGCGACCGTCCCGTCGAGGACGTCGTCATCAACTCCGTCACGATCACCGAATCGGACTGACGGTGCTCGACGGTCGCACCGCCATCGTGACCGGGGCGGGGCGGGGGATCGGCGCGGCGATCGCGCGAGCCCTCGACGCGGCTGGAGCCCGTGTCGCTCTCGTCGCCCGCTCGGTCGACCAGCTGGAGGCGACGGCCGCCACCCTCGCCAACGAACCGGTCGTCGTCCCCGCCGACCTCGCCACGCCGGACGGGCCAGGCTCCGCCGTCGCCACGGCACTCGATGCGTTCGGCGGGCGCATCGACGTGCTCGTCAACAACGCAGGCATCATCATGCGCAAGGACACCGAGACACTCACCATCGAGGATCTCGACAACGTCTGGAACGCCAACGTCCGGTCCGTCCTGCTCGCCAGTGCGGCGGTCATCCCGCCGATGCTCGCCGCCGGCTC
This sequence comes from uncultured Acidimicrobiia bacterium, assembly GCA_963774125.1. Taxonomy (GTDB): domain Bacteria; phylum Actinomycetota; class Acidimicrobiia; order Acidimicrobiales; family Ilumatobacteraceae; genus JALZMG01. The sequence continues at coordinate 1,346,936 of CAVZDR010000002.1, read as the reverse complement.
AGGATCGATCATCTCCATCAGCTCGATCAGCGGCCTCCGTGGCGCGCCGCGCCGAGCCTTGTACGCCGCGAGCAAGGCTGCCCTCGACGGCATGACCCGGGCGTTGGCGATGGAGTACGGCCCGCGCGGCATCCGAGCCAACTCCGTCGCGCCCGGCGTCGTCCAGACGGACATGTGGCGCGAGAACCTCGCCAAACCAGGCGTCGCCGACGCAGTTCTCGGCGTGATCCCAACCCGCCGGTTGTCGACGCCGGAGGAAGTCGCCGACGCCGTCGTCTTCCTCGCCTCCGATGCGTCCCGCGCCATCACCGGTGAAGTGATCGCTGCCGACGGCGGCATGCACTCGACGCTGAACCTGTGGCCGACTGTGTGAGCGAGTACTCCGTACGAGCGAACGGTCGTCATCGGTGAATGGTGCGCGGTCCGTGCTCGACGCGGAGCTGGCAGCAGCCCGCCAGCGCTACGTCGACGCCCATCCGTGCAGCCGGCAGCTCGCTGAGCGTGCGGCGAAGGTGCTTCCCGGCGGCAACACGCGCTCGGTGCTGCACATCGATCCCTTTGCCTTTCGCGTCGTCGGCGCCGATGGTGCGATCCTCCACGACGCCGACGGCCACGACTACGTCGACCTCCTCGGCGACTACTCCGCCGGGTTGCTCGGGCGCGGCGATCTCGTCGCCAGCACGATCAGCGACGTCCTCGACCGGGGGTGGTCGTACGGCGCGATGAGCGAGTCCGAGGCCGTCTTCGCCGAAGCAGTCGTCGCTCGCTTCCCGTCGATCGAGCAGGTCCGCTTCACGAACTCAGGAAGCGAGGCCAACATCATGGCGCTCCTCACGGCGCGCCACGCCACGGGCCGTGACCGCATCGTCGTGTTCGCGCACGGCTATCACGGCGGCCCGCTCTACTTCGGGCCGGGTGGTGGGCCCCTGCAGCTGCCGTTCGACTGGGTCGTGCTGCCGTACAACGACATCAGCGCCGTGGCCGACGCGTTCGCCGAGCACGGCGACCGCGTCGCCGCCGTGCTGGTCGAGCCGATGCTCGGGTCCGGCGGCTGCATCCCGGGCGATCCGACCTTCCTCGCCACCCTGCGCAGCCTGACGACTCGGCACGAGGCCGTCCTCGTGTTCGACGAGGTGATGACGTCTCGCCTCGCCCTCGGCGGTGCGCAGGAGCTGCTGGGACTCATGCCGGATCTCACCACGCTCGGCAAGTACCTCGCCGGCGGTCTGTCCTTCGGTGCGTTCGGCGGGCGCCGCGAGCTGATGGCGGCGTACGACCCCGATGGTCCCAGTGCCCTGCCCCACGGCGGCACGTTCAACAACAACGCGTTCACGATGGCGGTCGGTGCGGCGGTGCACGAGTCGCTGATCGACGCCACCGGGTTGTCGGCGGTCAACGAGCGGGGCGACCGCCTACGCACGGGGCTCAACGCGCGGTTCGAGTCGTCGCCGTTGCCGTTCACCGCGACCGGATGGGGCTCGCTGATGGCCATTCATCCCGTGCCCGGACCCGTCCGGTCGCCGGCCGACCTCGACGACGCCGATCCCCGGTGGCGCCAGTTGCTCTTCCACGACCTGCTCGAGGCCGGCTTCTACCTCGCCCCGCGTGGCTACTTGGCGTTGACGATGGACGTCTCCGACGACGACACCGGTCGGCTGCTCGAGGTGGTCGAGGAGTTCTGCGTTCGCCGGTCGCCGCTGGCCGCATGAGTGAGCGAAGCGGGAAGCCCGTCTCGCTGACGGCTGACCAGGCGCGGCGAATGGCCGTCGCCGCGCAGGGCTTCACCGATCCGCGCCCGTCCGGCCGGGTAGACCGCCGCCACCTGCGGAAGGTGTTCGAGCGCATCGGCGTCATCCAGATCGACTCCGTCAACGTGCTCGTACGCAGCCAGGAGCTGCCCCTGTTCGCCCGACTCGGGCCGCATCCTCGGAACATGCTGCCCGACGCGCTCGAAGCCGGTGAGCTGTTCGAGTACTGGGCCCACATGGCGGCCATCGTGCCGACCGCACACCACTCGCTGTATCGCTGGCGGATGGACCAGCCGCACCACTGGCAGGCCGTGGCCCGGCTCGGCCGGGATCGACCGACGTTCATCGAGGACGTCTTCGAGCGCATCCGCCGTGACGGGCCGCTCACCGCCGCCGACCTCGAGCAGCGGGTCGGGCCGAAGGGCCCTTGGTGGGATTGGGACGACGGCAAGATCGCGCTCGAAGAGCTGTTCCTTCGCGGGCGTGTCGTCGCCCGCCGGCGGCGCAGTGACTTCGCCCGGCTCTATGACCTGCCCGAGCGCCTGTTGCCGGCGAGCGTTCTGAAGGCGCCGACACCAACGGAAGCGGAGGGCCGCAAGGCGTTGCTGGACATGGCCGGGCGGGCGCTCGGCGTGGCCACGCTGGAGGACCTCGCCGACTACCACCGACAGGGCAACCAGGACTGCAGGCCGCTCGTCGCCGAGCTCGTCGAAGCAGGCCGCCTGCGGCGTGCGGTCGTCGAGGGGTGGAACCGACCCGCGTTCGTCCACGCCGAGGCCACCGTGCCGAGGCGCGTCAAGTGCCGGGCGCTGCTCAGCCCGTTCGACTCGTTGGTGTGGAAGCGCGATCGCACCGAGCGGCTGTTCGACTTCCACTACCGCATCGAGATCTACACCCCGCCGCCCAAGCGCGTCTACGGCTACTACGTGTTGCCGTTCCTCCTTGACGGCCAGCTCGTGGGCCGCGTCGACCTGAAGGCCGACCGGGCCAACGGTGTGCTGCGCGTCCAGGGGGCGTTCGCCGAGCTCGGGGTACCGCTCACCGACGTCGGGCGTGAGCTCGCCGACGAGCTGCACTCGATGGCGGGCTGGCTGGGCCTCGATGTTGTCGCCGCGACCGACCGAGGGGAGCTGGCGCCAGAGCTGGCCCGGGCCGGTGTTGCGACGTTGGACGGAGACGCCGCCTGACGAACCCGCCTCGGTACGCTCCGGACGTGTCAGGGGAGCCGGTGGGCGACATCGAGCCGCTCCCGACTCCTGCCGAGTCCGAGCCGCAGCCAGAACCGACGCCGCCGGCGGTCGAGGCCCGCCGCCTTCCACCTTGGGTGGTCCCAGCAGTCGTCGTGTTCTGGGGCGGATTCCTCGTCGCCCTCGCCCTCCGCTACTTCTGGGGGCAGCTGTACGGCCTGTTCGTGCTGCTCGTCGTCTCGGTGTTCCTGTCGCTCGCCATCGAGCCGGGCGTCAACCGCCTCGCCCGGAGGGGTTGGCGGCGCGGGACTGCGACCGCGCTCATCCTGTTCGGCGTCGCCGCAGTGTTCCTCGTCTTCGTCGTCGCCATCGGCGCGCTCGTCGGAACGCAGCTCGCCGAGCTGTTGCAGGACTCCGAGACGTACATCAGGGACACTGTCGACGCCATCAACGACACGTTCGGCACGAACCTCAACGCCCAGGAGGTGATCGACGAGTTCAACGACCCCGACGGAGCGGTGCAGACCTTCATACGCGACCAGCAGGACAACGTCGTCAGCCTGTCGGTGGCCGCGCTCGGGTTCCTTCTGCAGCTGTTCTCGGTGCTGCTGTTCACGTTCTACATCGTGGCCGACGGGCCGAAGCTGCGCCGCGCCATCTGCAGTCGCTTCACGCCGACGCGTCAGGAACGCATCCTCGCGACGTGGGAGCTCGCCGGGAACAAGACGGGCGGCTACCTCTACTCGCCGCGCGCTGCTGGCGCTGATCTCAGCCGCGTTCCACTGGGTCGTCTTCCAGGCGGTCGGCACGCCCGCGCCCGTGGCGCTGGCGCTGTGGGTCGGCATCATCAGCCAGTTCCTTCCAGTCGTCGGCACGTACATCGCGGGCCTGTTGCCGGTGCTGCTGACGTTCCTCGAGTCGCCGGTCGACGCGGCGATCGTGCTGATCGCGATCATCATCTACCAGCAGATCGAGAACTACCTCTTCTCGCCGCGCATCACGGCCCGCACGATGCAGCTGCACCCGGCACTCGCCTTCGGTGCGGCGTTGGCCGGCGCGGCCTTGCTCGGCGGAATCGGTGCCATCCTCGCTCTGCCCGCGGCCGCGATGATCCAGGCCCTCAGCAGCGAGTGGGGAGACCGCCACCAGGTCATCAAGAGCGAGCTGACCGACGTGCGCCACCACCGCGTCTTCAAGCGGTGGACGAAGATCAGGAAAGCCCGCCGTTGATCGCCGACGCGTTCGCGCCGATCGCCGTGACCGAACGCAGCGGCGTGGTGGAGAGCGTCCACCACGGAGTCGTCGTTGCGCTCGGCAGTGACGGCGCGGTCGCGTGGTCGGTCGGCGATCCCAACGTCGTGATGTATCCGCGCTCGGCGCTCAAGCCGCTGCAGGCGGCGGCGATGGTGGCGGCCGGCCTCGAGCTCGAGGATCGGTTGCTGGCGCTCGTCTGCGCCAGCCACGACGGGCGGTCGGAACACGTCGCCGGCGTCGAGGCGATCCTCGCCGGTGTCGGGCTCGGTCCCGCCGACCTCGAGAACACGCCGACGTTGCCGCTCGACACCGAGGCCCACGCGGACGCCGTGCGTGCGGGTGTCGGTCCGTCCTCGATCCTGCAGAACTGCAGCGGGAAGCATGCCGGGATGCTCGCCACCGCCGTCGTCAACGGATGGGAGACGGCGGGCTACCCGAGGGTGGACCACGCAGTCCAGCTGGCGATCGTGGACCACCTGCGAACGACCGTCGGACCGATCGAGCACGTCGGTGTGGACGGGTGTGGGGCACCGGCCCCGACCGTGTCGCTGATCGGCCTGGCGTGCGCTGTCCAAGCTCTGGCGGTCGGCGGTCACGCCGTTCATCGAGCGATGAGCTCGTACCCCGAGATGGTCGGCGGGCCGACCCGCGACGTCACCAAGCTGATGCGACTCGTCCCCGGGCTGTTGGTGAAGGACGGCGCCGAAGGTGTGCAGGTCGCCGCGCTTCCCGACGGTCGGGCGATCGCCCTCAAGGTGGCCGACGGCGGGGCGCGCGCGGCATGCCGGTGACCGTGGCGGCGCTTCGCTCGCTCGGCGTCGACGTTGCACCCGACGCCCTGACGGAGCCGATCCTCGGCCACGGCCAGCCGGTGGGCTCCGTCCGCTCGCTCGTCGGTGAGCCGTGAGCGGCCCGGAGTTCGGAACGCTCGACGACGTCGTCTACGGGCGCGTCGATCGCGTGGCGCCGATGATCCGGCGAGTGATCGCCGAGAATCCGTCCAAGTTCACGTACCGGGGCACGGGGACGTACATCGTCGGGGAGGGTGAGGTTGCGGTGATCGACCCGGGCCCGGTGCTCGACTCCCATCGGGATGCCCTCGCCTCGGCGATCGTCGGGGAGCGAGTGACCGCCATCTGCGTGACCCACTGCCACAGCGACCATTCGCCGCTGGCGGCTTGGTTGGGCGAGGAGACCGGCGCGCCGACGATCGCCTTCGGTCCGCATCCGCCGCCGCCACCGGCGAGCGATGAGGTCTCGGACGATGACGTACCGGTCGAGGAGGCGCTCGACCTCGCCTTCGATCCGGAGATCCGCGTGAGGGACGGCGACATCGCGGCACGCGGTCCGGGCTGGACGCTGCGCGCGGTGCACACACCGGGCCACACCTCGAACCACACGTGCTTCGCCCTCGCGGAGGAGGCGGTGCTGTTCCCGGGCGACCACGTGATGGGGTGGAGCACGACGGTCGTCTCTCCACCCGACGGGGACATGGCTGCGTACATGGAGTCGTTGCGCAAGGTCGCCAGCCGCAGCGCGGATCGCACGTACTGGCCGACCCACGGTCCGGCGATCACGCACCCGCAGCGCTACGTCGAGGCGCTCGTCGCCCATCGGCTCGAGCGCGAGGAGCAAGTGCTGGGCGCCGTGCGCGACGGGATCACGGAGATCCCGGCGATGGTCGCTGTGCTCTATGCCGACGTACGGGAGGAGCTGCACAAGGCGGCAGCCCGGTCGGTCCTCGCCCACCTCGAGAAGTTGGAGCTCGACGGGCTGGTCCGCGTCACACCGACGGGCGGCTACGAACCGACCTGATCCCATCCGAGTGTTTGAGCCCATCGGAGTGCTGGACCTCGATTTTCCCGAGGTCGGACACTCCGATGGCGTCAAACACTCGGATGGATCAGAAGTCGAGCATGTCGTCCAGGAGGGCGGTGAGCATCACGACGGTCGTCAGGGGGTTGACGAGGCAGATGCGGTAGCACGTCTCGCCTTGCCACGTCGTCGGGACGATCAGGGCGACGCCGCCCCTTGCTCTGCTCGTGCTCCACGCCTCATAGCGAGCATCATCCCAGCCGTCGACGCGGAACAGCACGACCGACAGCTCGGGCTCGAGCAGCAGCGTGAAGCCGTCGCGGGCCTCGACCTCACGGGCGAAGCCGCGGGCCACCGCGAGCGTGGTCTCGACGGCCTCGGTGTAGGCGTCGGTTCCGTACGTCGCCAGGCTGAACCACAGCGGCAGGCCACGGGCCCGGCGAGAGAGTTGGAACGCGAAGTCGCTGGGGTTCCACTCCTCCCGGCTCACCATGTCGAGGTACGTCCCGTGCTGGGCGTGGGTGGCGGATGCCTCGGCGGGATCGCGGTACACGAGGGCGGCGCAGTCATAGGGCGCGAACAGCCACTTGTGCGGATCGATGCCGAAGCTGTCGGCCCGCTCGAAGCCGCGCCGGGTGTGCGCCGTTGACGGCGCGCACAGCGATGCACCGCCGTACGCCCCGTCGACGTGCAGCCAGATGCCGAGCTCGGCGCAGACGTCGGCCGCCGCGTCGAGCTCATCGATCGCGCCGGCGTTCGTCGTGCCGCAGGTGGCGACGACGGCGAACAATCCGTCACGGCCGGTCTCCGCCAAGGTCGCCCGCAACGCGTCGCCCGTCATCCGGCCGGACTCGTCGGGCGGCACGAGCACGATGTCGACGTCCATCACCTCCGCCGCCGCGTGCACCGAGGCGTGGGCCTCGCCGGACGTGGCGAACCACCAGCGTCCCGTGGGCTGGTCCAACTGCTTGCGGGCGCGGTGGCGCGCGGTGACGAGCGCCGACAGGTTGGCCGCCGAGCCGCCGGTGACGAAGCAACCGCCCGCCGTGGGCGGAAAGCCGGCCAGTTCGGCCAGCCACTCCAACGCCTGGTTCTCAGCGGCGATCGCCCCGGCTCCGCTCTCCCAGAACCCGGCGAAGATGCTCGACGCGCTGACGACGAGGTCGAACAGGTTGGCCGCCGGCGTCGGCGCCGTGGCGACGTAGGCGAGATGGAGCGGGCTGTCCATCGGCCGGCACGCGTGCATGAGGACGTCCCGGAACAGCATGAGCGCCTCGTGTCCGCCGATGCCTTCCGGGCCGACCGCGCCGTCGAGGGCGGCCGCCAGTTCGTCGGCGGGGCGGGCTCCCCAGGTCGTGTCCTTGGGTGTCTTCAGCCGCTCGATGGCGTACCCGACGACGGAGTGGGCGAGGAGATCAGTGCCCTCGTCCCAGCGGTGCATCAGCCGGAGCCCAGGCGACCGAACTGTGGATCGCGGCGCTCGAGGAAGGACGCCACCCCCTCCTTGAAGTCGGGTCGGCCGAAGCTCTCGAGCATCAGCTCGATGGCGTGGCGTTCGGCGACACCCAAGCCGGCGTGGAGCTCCGTGTACACCTGGCGCTTCATGACCGCCATCGAGGCCGGCGACGACCCGCGGGCCAGCTCGCGGACGTAGTCCTGGGCAGCGGTCAGCGTCCGATCTGCCGGCACCGTCCGGTTCACGAGGCCCAAGCGGAACGCCTCTGCACCATCGACCCGGCGGGCGGAGAAGAGCAGGTCGAGGGCGTGCGAGGGGCCGACGAGCCGCGTCAGCAGCCACGACAGCCCCCACTCGGCGACCAGGCCGCGCTGGGCGAACGACGTCGTGAGCACGGCCGACTCGCTCATGAATCGCAGGTCGCAGGCGAGCACGATGGGAACGCCCATGCCGGCGACCGGTCCGTTGATGGCGGCGATGATCGGCTTGGGGACCGAGAGCAGATAGGTGTACGTCCCGCGCAAGTCGTCTCCCCAGGAGGGATCGCCCGGCGGAGGCGCATCCGGCTCGGCGAACGGCACGGCGGCCGCCTCCTGGTTCACGTTGGACAGTGCCGAGAGGTCGTTCATGTCGGCGCCTGCACAGAAGCCCCTTCCGGCCCCGGTGATGACGATGCCGACGACCGCCGGATCCCGTTCGGCCCGGCCGACGGCGTCGCGCACCTCCCGGGCCATCGTTTGGGTCCACGCGTTCAGCGCCTGCGGGCGGTTCAGCGTGATGGTCGCCACCGGATCGTCAACGGCGTAGAGGATGTCCTCGTAGTCCTCGCTCATGGACCGTTCATAGCGCGTTCGCGCAACCCCACGAGCGGTCAGGGAGCGTCAGGTGGCGGTGCCGTACTGCCGCGCAGGACGAGCTCGGTCGGCACGAGCTGGTGGCGGGCCCGACGCTTGGATCCGTCCCTGGCCTGGGCGATGGCCGCGACGAGCGCCGACGCGGCGAGCCGTCCCTTGGCGGGCACGTCCTGGTGCACGGTGGTCAGCGGTGGGCGGGCGCGACGCGCCACGGGACTGTCGTCGAAGCCGACGACCGACAAGTCGCCAGGGACGGCCAGGCCGAGCTCCTCGGCACATCGGATCACCCCGAGCGCCAGCACGTCGGAGAAGCACAGGATCGCCGTCGGGCGCTCCGTCGCGTCGAGCACCAGGTGGGCGGCGTGGAGCGCCTCGTGCTCCGTGTTCCCGGCGGCCTGTGCGATCGGCGGATCGATGCCGACCGAATGCAGCCCGTCGAGCCAGCCGAGCAGGCGCTGTCTCGTCGGATGACCCTCGACGGTGCCCACGGCGTCGGTCAAGATCCCGGTCTCGCCCTGGATCGCCATGGACACGATCGCCACGCGGCGATGCCCAAGGTCGACGACGTGCTGGGCGGCGGCGCGAGCTCCGGCCCGGTCGTCGACGTTGACGCTCGGGACGCCCGTCAGTGGATCCTGATCGACCATCACCAGTGGGAGCTTGCGACGGAACAGCCATTGGCGGCTGACGGAGTCGGCGCGACACGAGTAGATCAGCGCCCCGTCGATGGCGACATCGCGGGCGGGGATCACGTCGTCTGCGCTCTCATTCGAGGTGAGCAGCGTGAGCGCGAACCCGGTCTCGGCGAGCTCGCTGGCGACGGCAGCGAGGAACCCGGTCGCCACCTCGTCGGTGAAGGCGTACTCCAACGAGTCCGTGAGCAGTACTCCGACGGCGCCGGTGGTGCCTCGGGCGAGCGCCCGCGCCGCCGGATCGGGGCCGACGTAGCCGAGCTCGGCGGCCGTGTCGAGGACGCGCTGGCGCAACTCCACGGAGAGCTGGTCCGGACCGCGAGAACGCGTTCGAGACCGTCATCCGGCTGACGCCGAGCTGGTCGGCGATCGTCTGCAGTGTCACCCTCGCCATCTCGCTCGCGGAAGGTCTACCGCCGCCCGCCGCCGACCATCCACCACTTCGTCGATGGTCAGACAGCATCATCGAGGCGCTCGAACTGTGTGTTGGGTACAGGGAGGTCGCCATGCCGGTGCTGCGGACAGGACTGCGATGGCTCGGCGGTGCCCTGCTGGTGACTGCCTCGGGCGTCGTCGTGCTGCCGTCTCCGGTTGCGTCCCAGTCGGCAGGCCGGGCATGGACGGTGTACGTCGCCAACACGGAAAGCGACAGCGTCACGCCGATCAACGCGGCGACCAACACCGCCGGCGCGCCGATCCCGACTGGGGCCGAGCCGATCGCCGTGGCCATCACCCCGGACTCCGGCGCCGCGTTCGCACCCACGGGCGGCGACGACATGGTCACGCCGATCGCTCTCGCGACCAACACGCCGAGCACTCCCATCAGCGCCGGTGACGGTCCGTCCGCCATCGCCATCACTCCGAACGGCGCTACCGCATACGTCACCAATGAGCTCTCGAACAACGTCACACCGATCGACGTGGCGACGCACACGGCCGGCACGCCGTTCGCGACCCTCGAGTCGCCCACGGGGATTGCCATCACTCCTGACGGCACGACTGCGTACGTCGTCGGGCCATCCGGCGTCGTCCCGATCGCCCTGGCGACCAACACGGCGGGCGCGCTGATCCCGGCTGGGTCCGAGCCGAACGGACTCGCCGTGACGCCGAACGGGACCACGGTCTACGTCGCGGACGTCGGTGGGGGCCAGGTCTTCCCGATCGACGTCGCGACGAACACGGCTGGCACGCCGATTCACGTTGGCACCGCGCCAGTGGAGATCGCGATCACTCCCGACGGGCGCACCGCCTATGTGGTCAACGCCGACTCCGACGACGTCACCCCGATCGACATCGCGACGAACACCGCCGGCACCTCCATCCCCGTCGGTGACACGCCGTTCGACATCGCCATCACGCCCGACGGGGCGACCGCCTACGTCGTCAATCAGGTCTCCAACAACGTCACCCCGATCAACCTGGCAACGGGAACGCCTGGCACCCCGATCCCCAGTGACGACCCACAGGGTGTCGCCATCACGCCCGACCAGGCCCCGGTCGCTCGCTTCCTGGTGACCCCGGCGGCCGCCGGGTCGGCGACGATGTTCGACGCATCGGCGTCGACCGTGGCCTTTGGCACCATCGCCAGCTACGCCTGGGACTTCGGCGACGGCACGACGGCCACCACCACGACTCCGGTCGCGACGCACACCTACACCACGGCCGGAACGTATGTGGTCAGCCTCACCGAGACGAGCTCCGGTGGCACCTCCACGACCCGGGTGTTCACCGGTCAGACGGTGCTCCGCAACGGCGGGCCGCAGGCAGTCGCCGGCGGCAGCGTCGACATCCCCGCCGCGTCCGGCGGGACCACGACGACCACGAGCGCGGGCGGCGGTGGCACGACCGTGCCCGTCACCCTGCCTCCCACCGGCGCCGGTGCAGCCAACGCAGTGCTGGTGCCCGTCGGCCTGCTGCTCCTCGCGCTGGGCGTGGTCCTCATGGCTCGCAGTCGTCGTCATCCCGTCTGAGCGTCAGGTCCGGGGGCGCCGGATCATGCGCCGCAGGCGTCGCCGCCTGGACGGCACGTCTGGACGGACGGGAGCGTTCGGCAAGGCGCTCTGGGCGACCGTCTCGCGGTAGTGAGCGGCGGCCAGTTCGGCGAGCGGGACCAGGTAGAACATCACGGGCTCCTTCCGATGCGGATGCTTCTATACCGATACAGTAAACCGATGATCTATACCGGTCAAGACACACCCTGGTGACGTTCGTCATCGGACACCATCCCTGCTCGGGTGAACCAGGGCCGCGGCGCCGCCCGGACACCCGTACGATCGGTGGCACGCCCCTCTAGCTCAATGGAAGAGCAGTGGACTTTTAATCCATTGGTTCAGGGTTCGAGCCCCTGGGGGGGCACGGGTCCAGCGGGAGGATCACGAAGGGACTAGGGACTCTCACGGGTGCGACCGGCCGCGATCGCGCGCACGCTGGCGCGTGAACTGCAAAGGAGACAGCGATGCGCGTCGTGAGTCGCGGGTTCCAGGGCCGACCTCGACAGCCCGGTGGCGGACTCATCCCCCCGGGCCAATACCTCGTCGACGACTTCCCGGTGCTGACGGCGGGGCCGACACCGTTCACGTCGCTCGAGGAATGGGATTTCTCGATCGTCGACGAGACGGGAACGGTCGCGCGCCGTTGGACATGGGACGAGTTCCGCCAGCTGCCGGCCGAGACGCCGACCGTCGACATCCACTGTGTGACGAAGTGGTCCAAGCTCGGCACGCGCTGGGAAGGGGTCTCCGTCGACACGCTCCTCGACAGCGTCGAGACCAGCGCCGAGTTCGTGCTCGCGTTCGCCGACGGCGACTACACCACGAACCTGCCGCTGGCGGACGTGCAGGACGGCAAGGCATGGATCGTGTACGGCTTCGACGGCGACGAGCTCGAGCCCGAGCACGGCGGCCCGGCCCGACTGCTGGTGCCCCACCTCTACTTCTGGAAGAGCGCCAAGTGGGTGCGCGGCTTGCGCCTCCTCGACGAGGATCTTCCGGGCTTCTGGGAGAGCGCCGGGTACCACAACTACGGCGACCCCTGGCGTGAGCAGCGCTACTGGGGTGACTGACCGTCATGCGCTGGCTGGTGGCGACCGTCGCCGAGACGATCGTGGAGACCGCCCGCACGACGACGCTGCGCCTCGACGTCCCGTCCTGGCCGGGCCACCGTGCCGGGCAGCATGTTGATGTCCGCCTCACTGCCGAAGACGGATACCAGGCGCAGCGGAGCTACTCGATCGCGTCGCGTCCCGGGGCCGCCCGCCTCGAGCTGACCGTCGTCCGCATCGACGACGGTGAGGTGTCGCCGTACCTGACGACCGACGCCGACGTGGGCGACCAGTTCGAGGTGCGTGGCCCGATCGGTGGTTGGTTTGTCTGGGACGGTGACGACAGCACCCCGGTGCTGCTCGTTGGCGGAGGGTCCGGCGTGGTCCCGCTCGTCGCCATGATGCGCCACCATGCCCGCGTCGAGAGCACTGCGCCGATGCGGCTCCTCTACTCCGCTCGCTCGGCCGACGACGTCATCTACCGAGAGGAATTGCCCACGCTCGGTGCCGGTGCCCACCGAGAGGTCACGCTCACCCTCACCCGCGAGACGTCACCTGCGTGGAGCGGTCGTCGCGGCCAGATCAACGCTGAGCTCCTCGACGAGATCGGCTGGCCGCCGACCGTCCGGGCCCATTGCTACGTCTGCGGGCCGACTCCATTCGTCGAGGCCGTCAGCGGCGCGCTGGTCGACCTCGGTCACGAAGCCGCGCGTGTCAAGACCGAACGGTTCGGCCCGACAGGAGAATGAGATGAACCCAGCATCCCTCGATGGCAACGCGGCTGCCGGCGACCTTGCCGACGTCTTCGCGTTCGACGTGACGACCGCCGTCGTCACGTGCGCCGCCTGTCACCACACCCAAGCCGTCGCGACCCTGCACGCCTACCTCCAGTCGCCAGGCATGGTGCTGCGCTGCTCGTCCTGCGATGCCGTGCAGGTCCGGTTCGTGCGCGCCGCCGAACGAGCATGGCTCGACCTTCGTGGCATCAACATGCTCGAGGTTCAGCTGCCAGCGGAAGGGTGAGGCGCAGGTCAACCCTGCAGCCAGTTCACGGTCATCGCCACCGCGAACCCGAACACCGTGATCGTGCCGACGATCTGGCCGGCGTGCCCGAACGCCTCCGGCATCATCGACGTGGCGAGCATCGACAGGATCGCGCCGGCGGCGAACGCGAGCACGAAGGCGAGCGTGTACGGCGATGCCCCGTCGAGGGCGACGTAGCCGATCGCTGCCGACAGCGCCGACACCACGATGACCCCGGACCAGAGCAGGACGACTTTGCCGGTCGACCAGCCGCTGTCGCGCAGTCCCGCCGTGGCAGCGACGCCTTCCGGAAGGTTGGAGATGAAGACGGCGACGAGCATGGCGGCACTGATCCGCCCGTCGTCGAGGAGGGTGAGTCCGAGCACGGCGGACTCGGGAATGCCGTCGAGCAGCGCGCCCAACACGATCGTCAGTCCGGCCGTCGACGTCGAGATGTCCTCGGGCCGCTCCTTCGATCGTCGCGTGAGGAGCCGGTTGCAGACGCTGAAGACGATCGACCCGGCGAAGAACCCGAGTGTCGTGCCCCGCAAGCCATCGTTGGTCTCGATGGCCTTCTCGATGAGCTCGAAGGAGATGGCGCTCAGCAGCACGCCGGATCCGAACGCCATCACCAGACCGAGCGTGCGCCGCGACAGCGGTCGCCACAGTGAGATCAGGCCGCCGATGAGCAGCGTCGACTGGCCGATGAGACCCCAGGCGAACGCCTCACCCATGACGGACCACGTCGCCGGCGCTCACCACGGCGGCGAGTGTCGCGCGGGGCGATCCTCCAGCGCGGAGGTCAATGCTCGTCGTCGTCGGCGTGATCGTCGTGGCGCCAGTACCCGGTCATCGAGACGGCGTCGCGCGACAGCCCACGCTCAGTGCGCACGTACTTGCGAACCGCCGTGATGCAGCGACTCTCGGCTCCACCCCAGGCGTACGCCGCCCCCGCTGGCCACGGCATGGCGCGAACGGCGTCGACGAGCATCGTGGTGGTCCCGGCGGGCCGGCCACGGCGGTAGCACCACTGCACGTCGACACCGTCGGCCGAGGGGAGTGGCTGTCGGTCCTCCTCGGCGTCGACTTCGGCGACGACACGGATGGGTGTGCCCGGGGGCAGTGACTCGATGATCGCGGCCACGGCGGGCAGTCCCGTGTCGTCGGCGACGAGCAGGTACCACTCGGTGCCGTGCGGCGGTTCGAACGCGCTGCGCGGACCCCACAGGGCGACCGGGTCGCCCGGTCGGGCGCGGGCGGCCCACTGCGCCGCCGGTCCGGCCGTCCCCGCGTCCTCGTCACCGTGGAGGACGAACAGCAGGTCGAGCTCGGCGACGTCGGGCCGCCATCGGCGCACCGTGTAGTACGCACCGATCGGCCGGTCGTCTGGAGCCATCGTGTCGTATTGCTCCCAGGTGAAGCCGGCGTCGATCGTCAGCTCGCGGCGGCCGGGGGGAGGTGCGAGGACGTACAGGAACTGGTCAGCTGCCACGGGCGTGAACGTCCGCAAGTCGCCCCCGCCGAACGTCAGTTGCCGGACGTGGCGCGTCACCTGATCCCGTCCGCACGACGCTCGTGATGAACGTGCGGATCGCCGCCAGCTCCGCCGCCTGCTGCTCGAATGAGGTGAGCACGGAGATGCCGGAGCGCTGGCGTGCCTCTCGGGCGAGCATGACACCGAAGGCCTGCAGCTGCAGTGAGCTGAGCGCTTCCTCGGGAAACGGAACGCGCACGTGGTGCAGCGCGCCGGCGGACGTGACCACGATGCCGACGCCGTGGCGGTCGAGGTCCACGACGATTGCCCGCTCTGCATCCGGCAGCTCGCCGAACCCGCGGCCCACGACCAATGCCCAGTCGGCGTGCTCGTCGTTGATGTGGGCGAGGAGCAGCGGCGCCGACTCGGCGATCGGATCGTCGCTCACGCCGGCTCCTCGACTTCGGTCGCCACGTGGAGGTGGCGGCCGATCGGCAGGACCATCGGCGTCTGCGACACCGGGTCGGTGATGATCTGGCAGGGCAATCCGAACACGTCCGTGATCAGCTCGGCAGTGACGATGGCGTCGGGTGATCCCTCGGCGACGATCGCCCCGCCGCGCATGGCGATCAGGTGGTGGGCGTACCGGCAGGCGTGGTTGAGGTCGTGGAGGACGAGGACGATCGTGCGTCCTTCACGCTGGTTGAGGTCGACGAGCAGGTCGAGCACCTCGACCTGGTGAGCGAGGTCGAGGTACGTCGTCGGCTCGTCGAGCAGCATCAGGTCGGTGCCCTGGGCGAGCGTCATCGCGATCCACACCCGCTGGCGCTGTCCACCGGACAGCTCGTCCACGGGTCGGCCAGCGAGGTCGAGCGTCCCGGTCGCCTCGAGTGCGCCGTCGACGGCGATGCGGTCCGCCTCGGTCCACGTCCTGAACCAGCCCTGGTGCGGGTAGCGGCCGCGTCCGACGAGGTCAGCCACGGTGATGCCTTCCGGGGCGATCGGCGACTGCGGCAGGATGCCGAGCTTGGTGGCTACGTCACGCGTGGACAGCCGGTGGATCGAGGTGCCGTCGAGGAGCACCGTGCCGTGCGTCGGCTTGAGCAGGCGGGCCATCGCCCGCAGCAGCGTCGACTTCCCGCACGCGTTCGGGCCGACGATCACGGTGACCTTGCCGGGCGCGATGGACACCGACAGGTCCTTCACCACCTCGAACCCGCCGTACCCGAGCGACAGGTCTTCGCCGCGGAGCGTCGTCGGCAGCCGAGGGATCTTGCTCATGTCATCCTCCACGGCCGGCCCGGTTCGTGCGGGCCAGCAGCCAGAGCAGGTACGGCGCGCCGACGATCCCAGTGATCACGCCGACGGGAAGCTCCGTCGGCGCGAAGAGGCGACGGGCGAGGATGTCGGAGAGGACCACCACCAGTGCGCCGACCAGCGCCGACGTCCAGATGGCGAGCGGATCGTTCGTCAGCCGGCGGGCGATCGGCCCTGCGACGAAGGCAACGAAGATGATCGGCCCGGCCGCCGCCGTCGCCAGCGCGGCGAACGCCACGGCGACGAGCACGAGCAGCAGGCGATCACGCTCGACGCGGACGCCAAGACCCTTCGCCGCGTCGTCGCCGAGCTGCATCATGCGCAGCGATCTGAGGAGGAGGGCGAGCGCGGGCACGAGCACGACAACGGCGACGAGGCCGGTGCGCACGTCATCCCAGCCCCGACCGTTGAGACTGCCGGTGAGCCAGACGACGGCACGCTGAGCTTCGAAGATCTCGGCCCGCGTGAGCAGGTACTGAGTCACGGCAGTGAGCACGGCTGCAACACCGATCCCGACCAGCACCAGGCGGTACGGCGAGACCCCGCTCCGCCAGGCCAAGACGTAGATGGCCAGCGCGGCGACGAGCGCACCACCGAGCGCACCGAGGGCGGTGATGCCGGCGGTCGTGTCGAGGATGATGATGCAGAACACGGCGGCGGCCCCTGCGCCAGCGTCGATGCCGATGATGTCCGGGCTCGCCAGCGGGTTGCGGGCGAGCGTCTGGAAGATCGCTCCCGACAGACCGAACGCCACGCCGACCAGCACGCCGGTCAGCGCTCGCGGCAAGCGCAACGTGCGGACGATGAAGTCGGCGTCGTCGCTACCGAACCCGAAGACGGCGGCGACCACGTCGCTGAGCGGGACCGTGAAGTCGCCGACGCTGATGCTGACGCAGAACGCGACGACCAGCAGCGCCGACAGGACGGCGCACACCACCGTGCCGCGACGAGCCGCGCGGCGGTGCGCGGCGGCGGAGATCGAGTGCACCGCGAGGGCGGTCACAGCGTCGAGATCCGCTGGCGGCGGACGAGGTAGATGAACACGGGGGCGCCGAGGAACGCCGTGACGATGCCGACCTGGACCTCACCCGGTCGGGCGATGACGCGCCCGATGATGTCGGCGCCGATCAAGAGGATCGGGGCGATCACGATCGAGTACAGCATCAGCCAGCGGTAGTCCGGACCCGTGATGGCTCGCGCCACGTGCGGGACGGCGAGCCCGACGAACGCGATCGGCCCGGCTGCCGCCGTCGCTGCGCCGCACAGCAGGACGATGCAGACGGCACCCATCGCTCGTGACCATCCGATCCGCTGACCGAGGCCTCGGGCCACGTCGTCCCCCAGCGCGAGCGTGTTGAGCATCGGGCTGCAGGCGAGGGCGAGGACCAGCCCGACGGCGACGAATGGGGCCACGCTGGCGGCGACCGTCGACGTGCGGCCGGCCAAGGAGCCGACGATCCAGAAGCGGAACTGATCGAGCGTGTCGACGTCGAGCAGCAGGATGGCGGTGGTGATCGACCCGAGCAGCGCGGTGAGCGAGGCGCCGGCGAGCGCCAGCTTCACCGGGGTCGCGCCTTCCCGGCCGAGCGAGCCGAGGGCATACACGAGCAGGGACGCCACGGCCGCGCCGGCGAAGCCGAACCACACGTACCCGAGCAGGGACGTCGCACCGAACCAATAGATGCCGATCACGACGAGCAGCGCGGCGCCGGCGTTGACGCCCAGGATGCCTGGGTCGGCCAGCGGGTTGCGCGTGAGGCCCTGCATCATCGTGCCGGCCGCGCCGAGCGCTGACCCCACCAGCAGTCCGACGATGACCCGCGGCACCCGCAACGTGCGCACGATCACCTCGTCGGCGTTGCTCGGGTCGTAGGAGAAGATGGCGTCGATGACAGTGCTGAGCGGGATGGGCTTGGCACCTACGGCGATCCCCGCCAGGGTGACGAGGACGAGCACGCCGCAGCAGGCCAGGAGCCCGGCGAACAGGCGGGCCGACCGTGCTGCTCCGGCCGCCGACGGCCCGAGCACCGCTCGATGAACGGCGAGTCCGCTCACTCCGCGCAGGGGTTCCTTGCCGCAGCCATGAACCCGCAGAACTCGTCCCGCGCCACGATCCAGGCCCCGTCGACGCGTTCGACGCTGCCGTCCTGGTCCTCGTAGGCGGTCTGGCCGGCGAACGTCACGTCGTAGGTGATCGCCGCCGTGTCTCCCGTGATCACGATCGACGTCGGCACGAGCGCGATGCCGCCGACCGCCGCACCCGCCGGCGTGTACGCATCGATCGTCGGTCGCAGCGCGTCGGCGTCGGCGATGAACGGCGCCTTCGTCGCGAAGTCGATGTTCGAATCGAACGCCGTGGTCCACGCCAGCGCCACCGCGTCGGCCTCGGGATCGGCGCCGGGGACGTATGCGCCCGCCGTGTCCGGTGTCGTCGTCGGTGTGGCCGCGGTGCGGTCGTTGACGGAGCCGGTGCCGTCGTGTCCGGTGCTGCGGTCTCCGCAGCCGTCGTCGTCGGGTCCGGTGTCGATGTCGTCTGGTCCGGTGCCGACGTTGCGTCACTCGGCTCGCTGGTGGCGGTGCCCGAGTCGTCGTCGTCACCACCACATGACGCGATGACGAGCGTGGCGACGACGACAGCGGTGGCCAGGATTCGCATGGTGGGTCCTCTCATTGGTGGGGGTGGAAGGCGTCGACGAGCTCGTCGACCAGCTGACCGACGCCGCGGCCCGAGCCCGTACAGGTACTGGTCCTCGAAGGCGGCGACGCGGCCATCCCTCGCTGCCGGGGTCTGGTCGAGACCAGGCATTGAGAGCAGCCCGTCGGCGCCGCCCACCGACTCCAGGCCGCTCGTCGTGACGAGCAGCACGTCGGGCGCGGCCGCGATGATCGACTCGATCGAGAGCTCGGCATTGTCGACCACGCCCATCTCCGTGCCGAGATCGGTTCCGCCGGCAGCGTCGATCACTGCATCGATTCCGCTCCCCTTGCCGAACACGAGCTGCACGTTCTCGCCGCGCAGGTAGAGGGCCAGCACCTTCGGCCGGCCTGACGTCTCGGCCGCTTCCTCGCCGCGCTCCCGGGCCTCATCGAGCTCCGACTCGAGCTGCTCGACCAGGTCGTCCCCCGTCTCTTGGACGCCGAGCGCTGCGGCGACGTCGCGCACCTTCTTGGAGACACCCTCGAGCGTCCGGTCGCGCTCGATCTCGACCACGCGCACACCGGCGGCGGTGAGCTGATCGAGCACCTCTGGTGGTCCGGCCAGGTCATCGGCGAGAACGACGGTCGGCTCGTGCGCCAGGATCGTCTCCGCGACGAGCGTCCGCTGGTAGCCGATCTTCGGGGTCGCGGCCGCGGCCGGCGGGTACGTCGCCGAGATGTCGGTCGCCACGACCTGGTCGCCGAGGCCGAGCGCGTAGACGACCTCGGCGAGGTCCCCGTTGACGGGAATGATCCGCTCGGCAGGCGGCGGATCGGCGGCCGGGCTGTCCTCGCCGCATCCTCCGACCATCGCGAGGATCGCCGTCACCGCGACGGCGACGACGCGACGACTCATCGCGGGCGAGCCCCGCGGACGAGATCGACCATCCGCTGGCGGACGTCATCCAGACCGGTCGCCGGTGTCGAGAACGCCAGTCGTACGATCGCCACGCCGTCGTCGAGGCGGGCCGTGTACTCGCACCCGAAGCGGTCGACGTGGTGCATCGACGCAGATGTGACGGGCGCACCGAGCGCCTGGCTGCACAGCATGAGGCCGGCATCGGCGTGGTCGTCCTCCATGTGGGCGATGATCCGATGGCGAGCGGGGAGCACGGGGTCGACCGTCGCGGCGCGATAGCCGTCGCTGGTGACCCAGTCCATCTCGCCGAAGCCGCCGACCCATCGAACGGCCCGGACGCGAAGGCGATAGCAGGCGAAGTCCCCGTACGACCGCGTAGCCCGCAACGCCGGGCACCCTCGACGCGACGGCTTCCACGGCGGTCTCCTGTTCGGCGGAGGGAACCGGTGCCACGTCCCCGAGCAGCGTCACGCGACTGCGCGCCGAGCGGGTCGATCCCCGCATCGACCGCCTCGGCGACGAGCAAGCTGGCTCGTTGGTCGGCGAGGACGTTCGTTGTGTGGACGGCGAGACGCGAGATCACGAACAGCGGATCACCGTCGGCGTCGACGGTGAACGAGACGACGGAGCCGAACGGGTAGCCGGCGGGATCCACGGAGAGGGTCGACAGCGTCCCTGCGGTGTTGGTCGCAGCCAGCGTGCGCGCGGCATCGGCCGCCGAGGCCCGGGGTAGCTCACCGCCCACCACGCGGCTGACCCGAGGTTGGCCCGCAGGGTAGAGATGGTTGCTATCGGCTGGCATGGCGACCTTTCGTCAGCTATTAGGCAAGCTTTACATACGCTCACCCGAGCGGCCAAGATGCGTTGATGCACCTCGATCACGCATCTGCTCGGTCGCGACGCCGTGGACGTCTCGGCGCCGCAGCGCTGGCGTTGGCGGTCGTCGTGGCCGCCTGCAGCTCGGGCGACGACGACACCGCCGCGGACACAGCTGCCTCCAGCGGCGCCGCTCCGCGACCACCGCCGGCGGCTCGGACGGCACCGCCGACAGCGCGGCGTTCCCCGTGACGATCGAGCACAAGTACGGCGAGACGACGATCGAAGCAGCGCCCGAGCGCGTGGTCTCGGTCGGCTTCGCCGACCAGGACCCGCTGCTCGCGCTCGGCATCGTCCCAGTGGCCATCCGCGACTGGTACGGCGACCAGCCGTTCGCCACCTGGCCATGGGCGACACCTGCGCTCGGCGACGCCGAGCCGACCGTGCTGCCGTCGACCGAACTGAACTTCGAGCAGATCCGATCGCTCGATCCCGACCTGATCGTCGGGGTCTCTTCAGGGATGACCGAGGAGGAGTACGCCACCTTGTCGGGGATCGCGCCGACCCTGCCGCAGTCGGCCGAGTTCATCGATTACGGGGTGCCGTGGCAGGAGGCGACTCGTGTCATCGGGGAGGCAACCGGTCGACTGGCAGAGGCGGAGGCGCTGATCGCCGATGTCGAAGGACAGCTCCAGGCGGCCGCCGACGCCCACCCGGAGTGGGATGGGCTGGAGGCGGCGGTCGGCTACGTCCTGTCAGAGACGGAGATCGGCGCGTACGCCAGTGCGGACCCTCGTCCGCGGCTGATGGCGGAGCTCGGCTTCGTGACGCCGGCCGAGTTCGACGAGCTGGCCGGCGACCTGTTCTACAGCTCGTTCAGCTTCGAGGAGATGGGCCGCCTCGATCGCGACGTGCTCGTCTGGATCTCCGGCGATCCGGCGATCAACGACCAGATCCGTGCGAACCCGCTGCGGGAGCAGCTGGTCGCGGTCGACGAAGGTCGGGAGCTCTTCCTGGACCAGCTGCAGGCGGGGGCGTTCTCGTTCTCGAGCCCCCTGAGCATCCCGTATCTCCTCGAGACCTTGGTCCCTCAGCTCGAGGCGGCGGCAGACGGCGACCCAGCGACGGAGGTGCCGGTCGGAGCCTGACTGACTCCGAGTCGTGCGAACCCGATCGAAATCAGACGAGTCGTGCCGATGGGCCAGGTGGGCGAGCGCCGCTGCGGAGCGGCGGCGGCGAGCTCGGGAGGTGAGTCGAGCAGCTTGCCTGCGAGACGAACCCGATCGAAATCAGACGAGACGTGTCTGCGGCACGCTGGACAGGCGCCCGCTGTCGCGCAGCTCGTCGACGGCTGGCACCGGGGTCGGATCGCCGAAGAGCCGCTCGTCGCCATAGTCGGCGCTCCGCCCAGTGGCGTCCAGCGTCCACCATGACGCCTCGAGGGCGATGCCGTTGGGATCGGTGAAGTAGATCGAGCGGATGAAGCCGTGGTCGACGACGTCGGTCACCTCGCACCCCGCCGACTTGAGCCGATCACGCAGCGCGAGGAGTGCCTCCTCGTCCGGGAGGTTGAACGAGAGGTGATCGAACTGCACCGCCCGTGGGTCGGGCACTCCGGCCGGCTTGGCGAACGTGTCGAGCTCGACGCCGGCGTACTCGAAGAACGCCACCGTCGTCTGCTCGCCGAAGGAGAAGAAGTAGTGGCGGAACGACGGCGTGCCGATCGTGGCGACCAGCTTGGCGTCGAGCACACCGTGGTAGAAGCGCACGGTCGCGTCCATGTCCGTGGTGACGAGAGCCAAGTGGTTGATCCCCCGCCAGTGCAGTGAACGATCCTCGTCCATCATCCGCCTCCTCGACGTCTCTCCTTGACGAGCTCAACGGTACGCCGCTGCGACGAGACTGGCCACATGCTGACGAGCGAATCGCGGATCCTCACGACGCACTCGGGCAGCCTCCCGCGGCCACGTCCGCTGGCTGAACTGCACGGACGACGCAGTCGCGGCGAGGACGTCGATCAGCGTGAGTTGAGCGCTGCGATCGAGGAAGCGACGGCGGGTGTCGTCGCCGCGCAGGTCGAGGCCGGCATCGACATCGGCAACGACGGTGAGCAAGCGCGCGAGAGCTTCTTCACGTACGTGCAGCACCGGATGAACGGCTTCGGGGGCGCGACCAGCAGGCGAGCACTGATGGCCGATCTCCTCGACCACCCAGACTTCGTCGAGCTGGCCTTTCCGGCGCGTCGCGAGCGGATGAGGGTCAATCTGATGACGGCTCCGGCGGCGATCGACGCCATCACGTACCGGGACATGGGTGAGCTCGACGCCGAATGCGCCCTCGTCGAGGACGCGCCGTTCGCTCAGACGTTCATGACCGCGGCGTCGCCCGGGATCGTCGCTTCGGCGATGGAGAACCGGTACTACGCCTCGCTCGAGGAGTACGTCCGCGCCGTAGCCGCCGCGCTGGCGACGGAGTACCACGCCATCGTCGAGCGAGGCCTGCTGCTGCAGATCGACGCGCCTGACCTCGCGCTCGAGCGCCACACGATGTTCGCCGACCGACCGCTGGCCGACTTCCTGGCGTGGGTGGAACTGGTGGTCGACGCCATCAACTCGGCCCTCGAGGGCATCGACCCCGCCAACGTGCGCCTCCACGTCTGCTGGGGCAACTACGAGGGACCGCACACGCGCGACGTCGCCTTCAGCGACATCCAGCCATTGCTGTACGAGGCGCGCGTCGGCGCCCTGGTCATCCCGCTGGCAAACGCCAGGCACGCCCACGAGTACCGGTGCTTCGAACGCCGACCCCTGCCCGACGGGATGGTGCTGGTGGCCGGGATGATCGACACGACGAGCAACTACGTGGAGCACCCGGAGGTCGTCGCCGACCGGCTGATCCGCGTCGCCGATGCCGTCGGTGATCCGCGCCGGATCATCGCCGGCACCGACTGCGGCTTCGACACGTCGGCCGGAATCGGCGACGTCGCGCCGTCACTGGTGTGGGAGAAGCTGCGCGCCCTCCGGGCAGGCGCCGACCTTGCGTCGGCGCAACTGTTCTCGTAGCGGCCGGCTGACGCCCTCAGAGCTCCCGCTGATAGACAGGTGGGCGAGCCGTCGCTTCGCGGTGACGTCGGATGAGCCCGGAGTCGCCCTTGACAGCGGCGGCGAGCTCGGTAGGCGAGGCGAGCAACTTGCTTGCGAGCCGAGCCTTGGAGTTCAGATCCGGAAGAACAGGTTCGTGTAGCGCTCGGCGAGTCGGCTGTCGCCACGGGCGGTGCCGGCATTCATGCGACCCATCGCGGTCAGCACGAAGCTGGCGGCGTCGAACTCCAGCACGACCGGCATGTCGTCGATCTCACCGGGCTCCAGCGTGATGCCCTCCGGGCTCACGGAGACCTTCGTGTCGCCGCCGTTCCTCCCGGATACCCGGATGCCGACGGTGCAGGGCTCCACGTCCGCGCAGTCCGCGGTCGACTGCCAGACGATGAAGCAGAACGGCACGAGCAGGTCGGCTGCATCACCGTCCATCGCGTGGCTCCGGCCCGTGCCCTGGCGGATGTCCCACGAGTGGACGGTGTAATCCACGAGTTGGGCCACGGGATAGAAGCACGACGGCAGCGGGCCCATGTACTTGTGCGGGACCATGAATCCGCCCCAGGCGTCGGCATCGAGGCTGTCGATGATGGCCAGCATCTCGGCGCGGTCTTTGTCGAGGCGCGTGATCAGGTCGTCCTGCGAGGTGCCGCGGAACGCCATCGCACCGGCGTTGACGTGCTCGTTCATGGTGCGGACGCCGAGCGGGTCAGGCACGGTGCCGCGTCCGTTGGCCGCGTCGAAGCCGGCGAAGTAGCCCTCGGTAGTGTCGACGAGGTGCCCGACGACGTCACGGACCTGCCAGTGCCCGGCAGCCGTCGGGGCTTCCCACACCCCTGGCGTCGACGCCAAGGCGAGCATTTGATCCGACTGCTCGCGGACCGTCCGCAGCAGGTTGCCCTTGCTGGCGAAGTCGAAGAAGTTCCATTCCGTCATGCGCCCCCCTCTCGGCCATGTCCCCCCAGCGGAAGCCTAGGCTCCGCCGCGATCGACGTTGTCAGGGGAGGACGCGATGGGTGATCTCGACGGCAGGGTTGCGATCGTCACCGGATCGTCGAGCGGCATCGGCGAGGCCACGGCCCGCCGGCTGGCCGAGCTGGGATGCCGCGTCGTCGTCAATTCGGCGTCGTCGGTCGAAGCTGGCGAGGCGGTGGCCGAGTCGCTCCCGACGGAGACCTTGTACGTGCAAGCGGACATCACCGACCAAGCGCAGGGCAAGGCGCTGATCGCCCGCACGATCGAACGCTTCGGGCAGCTCGACATCCTCGTCAACAACGCCGGCTGGACGACACGCGTCGACCACGCTGATCTCGACGCGCTCACCGACGACATCCTGCGACGGACGTTCGAGGTCAACGTGTTCGGCACCTGGTGGCTGACCAAGGCGGCGATGCCCCAGCTGCGCCAGTCACCCGATCCCAACGTCGTGATGATCACTTCGATCGCCGGACTGCGTCCCGTCGGTTCGTCGATCGCATACGCGATGTCGAAGGCGGCGCTCACCCACCTCGTCGCCCTGCTCGCCAAGTCGTGCGGCCCGGTCCGGGTCAACGGCGTCGCGCCGGGTCTCGTCATGACGCGGTGGACCGTCGACTGGCCAGAGCAGCACGCCGCCGTCGCCGAAGCCGTGCCCCTGCATCGGTCGGCCCGTCCGGAGGACTGCGCCGAGGCCGTCGCCTCGTTGCTCCGCAGCTCCTACGTCACGGGTCACGTGATGGTGGTCGACGGAGGAACCACGCTCGTGACGTGAGCCGTCCCGTCAGATGTCGTCGGATGACTCGAGCCACTCCTTGACCGTCCAGGAGCGGACCACGCCCTGCAACACGAACGGGTCCTCGGCGGCGTAGTCCTCGGCACCCTGGCGGGAGTTGAAGATCGCCATCGATCCGTCGGCTTGCGGATTGGCGAACGTGCCAACCATCAGCAGCTCGCGAACGCGCCTTGAAGTCCTGGAGGCGAGCGAGGTGCGCTGGGTACACGGCCGGTGCCTTCGACATGACGTCGTCAGCGGACTCGTAAAACAGCACGTACCGGTTCATCGCGTGGTCAGCTGAGGCGTCGGCGACTGTGCCCGGTCATGTACATCGTGGTCTCTCTCCGCGCCACCCGTCCGTGAGCCATCGCCCGCTCACTGTCGCGCTGCCCGCGACCGTGGTCAACGGAGCCGTACGATCCGTCTCCCACGGTCGCCTCATGTCGTCGCGCGTCACCCGATTCCTGGTCCTCGGACTTCTCGTCGTGCTCGGCGGGCTGCTGGCGCCGCATGGCACGGCCAGCGCTCACGCCGAGTTGCTCGAGGTCGTCCCCGCCGATGGCGCCGTCGTGCCCGAAGCGCCGTCTGGCGTGACGCTGCGCTTCTCCGAGCCGGTCTCGCTGACCGGCGGCTCGGTGCGGGTGCTCGATGATGCGGGCGACGTCGTGGCGGACGGCGCAACGGTCGCTGGAGACACGATCAACCTGCCGCTGCCTGCTGGCATGAGCGATGGCACGTACACGGTCGCCTGGGCCATCGTCTCTGCCGACTCCCACCGCATCACCGGTGCGTCCGTGTTCCACGTGGGTGCACCCTCGGCGAGCGGGCCGGTGGCCGGCGGTGTCGGCTCGGACGAAGAGCTGTCGTGGGGGCTGCGTGCCGGGACAACGGCGCTCCTGGCCCTCGGCTATGCGACGATCCTCCTCGCCGTCGGCTTGGCGTGGTTCGCGACCCTGGTCGCGGGGCTGCGGGACGTCGAGCTGCCGACCTGGCGGGGCCTCGTTCGAGGGCTTGCCATCGGCGGGATCATCATCATGGTCGTCGCGCTGCCGCTACGGGCCGCCCGCGTCGGCGGTGGGCTCGACGCGTTCGAGTGATTCGTCGTTCGTCGGCGAGACGCTGCGCGGCCCGCTCGGTGTCTCGACGCTGGTCACCGTCGTCGGTCTCCTCGTTCTCGCGGCGGCCACTGGTCTCGGCGATCGGTGGCGACCGTTCTGGTTCGTCGGCGCCGGCCTGGTCGCGTTGCTCGGGTTCCCGATCGAGGGCCACACCCGGACGAACGATCCGGTCTGGCTGATGATCACGTCCGATGTGGTGCACCTGGCGGCCGGGGCGATCTGGGTCGGCGGGATCGCTGGGCTTGTCCTGGCGTTGCGCGCTTCCCCGGATCCGACGTGGCTGGCTCGAACGGTGCGTCGGTTCTCGGCCGCCGCGCTCGGCACCGTGGTGGTCCTCGCCATCGCCGGCACGGTCATGGCGGTGATCGTGCTGCCGTCGCTCTCGGACCTCTGGAGCACCGGCTACGGGCGAGTGCTGCTCGTCAAGGTGGCGCTCGTGGCGGCCGCCGTCGCCCTCGGCGCGTACAACCGGCGGTGGCTCGTGCCGGCCCTGGCTCGGCGCGTCGACGGTGGGGCTGCCGCTGCTCCGCCTCTCGCGAGGCGTCGCCTCTTCCGAACGGTGCGCGTCGAGCTCGGGTTGCTGCTCGCCGTGATCGTCGTGACGGCGGTCCTCGTCGGGCGGTCGCCGCAGGACTCCAGCGCGACCGCGGTGCCGCCACCGCCGGCGGGCGCGGACGTGGAGCTGTCGGCGGGCACGGGCTCCGTGGAGCTGTCCGCCGTGCCGACCCGCACCGGCTATTTCGAGACAGCGGTGACCTTGCGCGACCCGGCTGGGCAGCCGCTGGTTCCTGCCCGGCCGCCGACGGTCGAGCTCACCGAGCCGCAGCAGGAGGTCGGCCCGCTGCCGCTGGAGGTCCACGAGGTCGGCCCTGGGGAGTACCACGCGTTCGGCGAGGTCCCCGTGCCCGGCACGTGGGAGGTGGACATCGCTGTGCGGGTCACAGACTTCGACCTGGCCACGGCCACCGTGTCCGCCGTGGTCGAGTGAGCACGTCGCGCGACTTGTCCGTCGCAATCGTGCGGATCCGACCGGTTTCGACGGACAGAACGGGCCGAACACAGACGCGAATCGAAGGCCGGGAGCTCCGCCCGAGCTCCCGGCCTTCGAACCTACCGCTCGGCCGGCGCCGCCCGCGCCGTCGGTCGTTCGCTCCCTCCCACCACGTCTGTCGACTGACATCATGGGCGCGATGGCACCGATCTGACATCCGGGAAACCCCGTGTCGTAGCGTTCAGCCCGATGCACGACGACATCCGCGGCGCCATCGATCGGGCCGTGACACCGGACGAGCGGGCGCTGGAGAAGCTCCGTGGCCAGGGCAAACTCACGGCCCGGGAGCGTCTCGACCTACTCCTCGACCCCGGGTCGTTCGTGGAGGATGCCGTGCTCGCCAACGCCATGGCCACGGGCCTGCCGGCAGACGGCGTCGTCACCGGTCGGGGCACGATCGACGGGACACCAGCGGTGGTCGTCGCCAACGATCCGATGGTCAAGGCCGGCTCCTGGGGCGCCCGCACGGTCGAGAAGATGGTCCGCGCCTCCGAAGCGGCCCTCGCCGAGCAGATCCCGATCATCTGGCTCGTCGACTCAGCCGGAGCTCGCCTGACCGACCAGGTTCAGCTGTTCCCCGGCCGCCGCGGCGCCGGTCGGATCTTCTACAACCAGGTCCGCCTGTCCGGCCAGGTGCCGCAGGTCTGCTGCCTGTTCGGCCCGTCGGCGGCCGGAGGCGCCTACATCCCCTCGTTCTGCGACGTCGTGTTCATGGTCGACGGCAACGCCTCGATGTACCTCGGCTCACCCCGGATGGCCGAGATGGTGGTCGGCGAGATCACCACGCTCGAGGAGATGGGTGGGGCGCGCATGCACGTCACGCAATCCGGGTGCGCCGACAACCTCGCCATCGATGACGTCGACGCCCTCGACCAGGCGAAGGCCTACCTGACGTACTTCCCTCGCTCGTGGCGAGAAGCGCCGCCGGTCTACGAGTCCGAGCCGCCCGAGGTCGAGCTCACCCCCGACGCCGTGCCGGCCGACGAGCGCGTCCCGTTCGACATGCACGGTGTCATCGACGGCATCGTCGATCGCCACAGCTTCTTCGAGATCAAGCCGTTGTTCGCGCGGGAGCTCATCGTCGGTCTGGCCCGACTCGACGGGCATCCCGTGGGGGTCCTGGCGAACAACTCGGCGCACCTCGCCGGCACGCTGTTCGTCGACTCGGCCGACAAGGCGGCGCGCTTCATCTGGTGCTGCGACGCGTTCAATCTCCCGCTGATCTTCTTGGCCGACGTTCCCGGGTTCATGATCGGCTCGGCCGTCGAGCGCCAGGGCATCATCCGCCACGGCGCCAAGATGGTGACCGCCGTGAGCGAGGCCACGGTGCCGAAGGTCTCGGTGATCGTGCGCAAGGCCTATGGCGCCGGGCTCTACGCGATGTCCGGGCCGGCGTTCGAACCCGACGCCACGATCGCCCTGCCGACGGCACGCATCGCCGTCATGGGCCCGGAGGCGGCGATCAACGCTGTGTACGCCAACAAGATCGCCGCCATCGCCGATCCCGTAGAGCGTGAGGAGTTCGTCGCCGAACAGCGGGCGATCTACGAGACCGACGTCGATCTGCTCCGCCTCGCGTCGGAACTCATCATCGATGCGGTGGTGGAGCCGCAGGACCTACGTCGCGAGCTAGTTCAACGCCTCACTCTGGCCAGTGGCAAGGAGCGGCACTTCGCCACCCGCCGCCACGGCGTGCCTCCGGTGTAGCCGTCGTCAGGAGGTGCGCTGGGCGATGCGGATGTTGTTGCCGAACGGGTCGCGAAGGCCGAAGTCGATCCCATAGCTCTGCTCGGTGGGCTCCTCCGCCAGCTCGACTCCCTTGCCCTTGAGGTCGGCGTGGGCCTGGCGTGCGTCGTCGGTGTTGAAGAACAGCGTGCCGCCGGATGCGCCCTTCGTGACCATCTCCCGCACGGCGTTCGTCGTCTCCGGGTCGTACACGGGCGGCTTCGGCGTCTCGAGCAGGATCTCGCGAGCCGGGATCGCCCGGCACTCGCACTGTCAGCCAGCGCATGAAGCCGAGGTCGATGTCGTTGGCGACCTCCAGGCCGAGCTTGCCGACGTAGAAGTCAAGTGCCTCGTCCTGGTCGAGGACGAAGATCTGCGAGATGGCGAGTGAAGTGATCATGGCGCCGACGGTACGGAAGGGCGAGGGGTGCGCGCTTCTCCGGAACTGCTCGATTCGGCGTGGGTGAAGCTGCTCGGCCGGGTCCACGCCATCGCGAAGCATGATGGGACCGAGTGCACGATGCCGCGCCGGCGGTAGGCCGTCGGCGACTCCCCGACGATGGCGGCGAACGTCCGGCTGAAGGTTCCCAGGCTGCCGAACCCTGTCTCGAAGCAGATGTCGGTGACCGGGCGATCCGTCGTGCGCAGCAGGAACATCGCTCGCTCGACGCGACGTCGCTGCAGATAGCGGTGGGGCGTCTCACCGAAGACGGAGCGGAACGTACGGATGAAATGGGCCTCCGAGACGACGGCGATGCGGGCCAGCGTGGGGATGTCGAGCGCCTCGGCATAGGCGCGGTCCATCGCGTCGCGGGCCCGCAGCATCCGCCGGTTGGTGTCCTCCGTCGCCTGGCTCATCGACGATGCATCGGATCAGGAGCGGGATCAGGCGGACTCGGGCAGCTCGCTGAGCTCGGCCGCGACCGCCGTCGCGATCTCGATCATCCTCGTCGTCACCGGCGAGAGGGTGCGATCGCGCTTCCACACGAGGCACACCTGACGCGGCGGGATCGGTGGCTGCAACGGCCGCACGTCGATCGACTCGTCACGTGCGTCGACCGCGAGGAGCGGCATCACGGCCCATCCCATGCCGGCGCGCACCATCGCGATCTGCGCGCCGTTGTCGTTCGTGCGGAAGACGTACGTCGGGTCGACGCCGAAATCGCGCATCGCATCCTCGATCTCCTGCTGGCACAGCCCGACCGGGTAGCCGACGAGCGATGTCCCGTCGAGTGCCGTCGTCGGGTACGGGCCGGGTGGCAGATCGCCGCGCCGCGCCACCAACACGAAGGGATCGTCGAGCAGCACGACCGACTCCAGGTCGCCAGAGCGTTGTCCGACGGTGAACGTGACGTCGAGCTCGCCTTCCTGCACCCGCCGAGACCCTTCCTCCTTGTGTTCGTCCTCGAACAGCCGGATGTCGAGCTGCGGGTACTCATCACGCAGCGCCGCCACGATGGCCGGCAGCAACACGTTCGACACGCTCTGGAACGTCCCGACGTCGATGCGTCCGCTCTCGCCGGCGAGGAACCGCTCGACGGCCTCTCCGGCGGCGTCAACGCGCGAGATGATCTCCCGGGCGTGGCCCAGCACCACCTTCCCGAGCGGCGTCAGTTCCACGGGCCGTGGACCGCCGGGCCGGTCGAACAGCGATCCTCCGACGAGGCGTTCCAAGGCGGCGATCTGCTGGCTCACCGCTGACTGCGTGTAGCCGAGACGAAGGGCCGCACGACCGAACGTTCCCTCATTCGCAACGGCGTCGAGGGCGATGAGATGGCGGAGCTCGAGGTCGCGAAGCTGGCGCATGTTGATCAGCGTAACTGATCAAGATGATGAAGGACTATCGCTAGCGCTGGACGTTAGGAATGCCCATGCTGAACGTATGAGCACCACGACCCTCCCCCAGACCCTGGTGCGCGACGTCGTTCGTAGCGCCCGTTCCGCCGGGTTGTCCGACGTACTGATTGGCGTGCTAGCTGATCCCAGCCAGCCCGAGGTCGCCCGGCTGCGCGCCTACGGCCGCCTCACCGCCGCCCTCGGCCGGCCCGTCCCCACCCTCCGCTCCGTCGCCTGAACTGATCGGGCTCAGCTCGCAAGCAAGTTGCTCGCTTCGCCTGCCGAGCTCGCCGCCTCCACTTCGTTTCGGCGTCTCACCCCCCTCAAGCCAGACCGGCGAGTCGAAGCTGCGGAACGCGTAGCGCCGCGCCAGTTCGACGTAGCTCGCATAGAGGCCCGCGCCGCTGGCCGCCTGAGCGTCTCCGTCGATGGTGCGGTGCACGGCGGGGAGCCGGTACCACGGCTCGCCCGGCCGCTCGTGATGCGTGAAGTGCAGGTTGTTGTTCAGGAACAGCAGCGACATCACCGGACCAGATCGCACGACGGCCGAGCGCGATCCCTCCGGCGACCAACGGTGCTCGGCGAACGAGCGCAGCAAGGTCAACGCCCCGCCGACCCACGCCACGCCGGCGATGTAGAGCAGGGGTGGCACTCCCGGCCATGATCACGACGGCCAGCACCGCCGCGACGGCGGTGACATGCGCAGCAAGTCGCCAGGCTCCAGGCGCCGTCCGGGCGTCCCGTACGAGAGCCGTCCAACACCGCGCCGCGGCGACGAAGGGTCCGAGCACGATGCGGCCGGCGAGCGTGCGCAGCACCGAGAACCCGGCGCGCCGCGCTGGTCCCCATCTCGCCCACTCGTCGGCCCTGGCGTAGTAGCTCTCGGGG
The DNA here is from genome assembly GCA_963774125.1 of uncultured Acidimicrobiia bacterium. Taxonomy (GTDB): domain Bacteria; phylum Actinomycetota; class Acidimicrobiia; order Acidimicrobiales; family Ilumatobacteraceae; genus JALZMG01. The sequence goes on along the minus strand of CAVZDR010000002.1, from coordinate 1,315,241 downwards.
TCGAGCGCCGGATCGGTGAGCGCCGAAGTTCGATGGTGTGCGAGGTGGATGTCGCGGTACGTGGAGTACGGCACGACGAGCGTCAACGGCGCGGCGACCAGCGCCACGTTGACGCGGCCCCACGGAGTCGGATGCCCGTGGATCACTTCGTGCTGCAACGAGCCGTACCACGCCGCCAACACGCCAAGGACGACGACGAGGACGATCGCCGGCACACGATCGTGCACGAACAGCACCACGAGGAAGCCGCCCCAGATCGCCGCGGCGACGGCGACCGTGGGCCATTCGACACGCGCCGGCCGCACAGTCCTGTTGTACCTACGAACGCCGCGTACGTGTTGCGGCATTCTCGCATCTTCGTTGCGTCTACGCTACGTCTGATGGATCCTCGCACGGCACCACCTCCTGTGTTGCACGAGCGCCTGTCCGAGGCGATCCGCCGCACAGGTCTCACCAAGGCCGAGTTCGCCGAGCAGGCGGGCGTCGACCGCACCACGCTGTCGCAGCTGCTGTCGCCGGCCGGCGTTCGCCAGCCGCGTATCGACACGTTGCGCGCCTTGGCAGCGGCGCACGAGCTGTCCATCGATTGGCTCGTCGGGCTGTCGAACGCCGGGCCGGTCGAGGCCGCGCTGCTCGACCACACGTCGTTCGAGGCGCCAGGACCGTCGCCCACGGACGAGAAGCTGCTCGGCTGGCTCGGGGAAGCCGCCGACTACAAGATCCGCTACGTCCCGTCGACGCTGCCCGATCTGTTGAAGACGGAAGCGGTGATCCGGTTCGAACGCTCTCGCGCCGAGGGGCCCAACGTTGCGCAGACCATCGAGACGACGGAGGCGCAGCTGTCGTGGGCCCGCCATCCCGACACCGAGATGGAGTGCTGCTCGTCGACGCAGGCGCTGGCGTCGTTCGCCAGGGGTGAGGGAATGTGGAGCCGTCTCGGTGTGGAGGCGCGTCGAGACCAATTGGACCGGATGATCACGCTCGTCGATGAGCTGTACCCGACGTTCCGCTGGTTCCTCTTCGACGGTTCCCGTCGGTATGCCGCGCCGGTCACCGTGTTCGGGCCGAAGCGGGCGGCGCTCTATCTCGGTCAGCTCTATCTCGTGCTGACGTCAGCCGAGCACGTGCGCACGCTGAGCCGCCACTTCGACTCGCTGATCCGCGACGCCGACGTCCAACCGACGTCGATCGGGAACCACTTGGCCCGCTCGAGGAAGCGGGTCTAGGTCGCGCTCAGCTTCCGGCGGTCGACAGCTCCTTCGAGAAGAAGCGCAGGGCCGTGCGCGTCTTCGTCTGTTGGTCGCCGCCGAGGTCGACGCCGCGTCCTCCCAGGAAGCCGCGCGCCTCGTCGGCGATGCGGAGCGCGTCGGCGGGCGCGCACTTCGTCGAGAGCTCGAGGATGTGCGAGCCGTCCGGGTAGAACCAGAGCTCGGCGACCATCTTCCGCTGCAGTCCGTCCGGCGCGAACTTGACCTTGAGGACGTTGATCGGACCGAGCGCCACCACGTCGTCCAGCGTGATGCCCTCCGGTGCGTGGTCGTCGTAGAACGCCCGCTGCTCCTTGCTGAAGAGCTTGCGCACCGGTTGCCCGGTGAGCAGCACGTCACGCACCGCCGCCTTGCGCGGCTTGCCTTTGTAGGACCCGGAGCACACGAAGCCGCCTGGCATCGCGTCGACCTCGACTCCGAATTCGTTCGCCTTGCGGAGGCGTTTCGGGAGGTCGCCCGGCACGACCGGCCGCAGCTTGACGACGCTGTCGTCGCCGACGCCCTGCACGCGCCGGGCCCGCACGACGACGCCCGCGCGGTCGAGTTGGAGATCGGGGGTGTCGAAGAACACGACCTGCCGCATCTGGGCGTCGAGTGGGTCGATTCCCAACGCTTGGATCGTCGCCCGGCGTTCTGCGTCGGGCACCGTCAACTTGAGCTCGACGCTGTCGGCTTGATCGGCCAGCGCCATCATGTCGGTCAGCTGTTCGGGTGTGAGCCGTCGCGCGGCAGTGGTCTTCTTCAGCACCTATCTATTCTGTGCCTGCGAGCGACCCGCGACGACGCAGGAGCCCGAGAAATCAGCTCCACGTCGACACGGTCGTGGCCGTCCGGGTCAGCGTGTCCTCGTCGAGCGAGCAGCCGAGCCCGGGACGCTCCGACAGCGTCAGCCAGCCATCCGCATCGACCTCGATCGTGTCGGCGAGCATGTAATCGCGTCGCGCCGACGTCCATTCCGGCGGGTCGAACGGGAACTCGAGGAACGGTGCGTCGACCGTGCCGGCCGTCAAGTGGGCATTCGCGAGCAACCCGATCCCGTTGCCCCACGTGTGTGGCGTGAAGACCTTGCCGGCCGAATCGACCTCGCCGGCGAACGAGCGCAGCCCGGTGATGCCCTGCGTGCAGACGCAGTCCGGCTGGAACACGTCGAGACACTCCCGGACCAGCAGCTCACGCAATTCGTAGCGCTCGCGAGTCAGCTCACCACCGGCGACCGCGACATCGACGCGGCGCCGCAGCTCGGCCAAGCCGTCGTAGTCGCCTCGGTGCAGTGGTTCCTCGATCCACGTCAGCTGCTCGCCGTCCAACGCCTGAGCAACCTCCGTCGCCCGCTCCAGGTCCCACGGCGGCCGTGTGTCCCACGGCATCCGCCAGCCCTGGTTGCAGTCGACCATCAGCTCGAGATCGCTGCCGAGGTCGTCGCGGATCGCCCGGACCACGGCGAGGTCGGCATCGAGCGAGGGTCGACCGAAGCGCACCTTCAACGCCGGGAATCCGAGCGACCGTGCCTGGCGGGCCACGACCACCATGTCGGCGATCGGGCGGTGGACGCCACTGGAGGCGTACGCACGGATGCGTCGATCCCGTCCGCCGACGAGGGACCAGATCGGCCGCTCCTCGATCTGCCCGGCGAGGTCCCACAACGCGACGTCGAGCGGCCACGGCCGGCCGGCGTGGAAGTCGATGTTGGCGAGCACCGCGGCATGGCGACCCAGGTCGAGTGGATCCTCGCCGAGGAAATAGCGTTCGTACCCGGCAAATCCGTGCATCTCGTCACCCGAGCCGATGCCGACGTGGCCGGCGTCGTCGTGCACGCGCACGATTGTGGCTGGGAACCACCTCCGCGGCTGCGGGTCCCATGCCGCCGGGAATGGCGGGTCGAGCGGCAGCCGGTGGTGGCTGACCTCGATCAGGGTGATTGCGCTCACGGCCTCATTCTGCGCACCCGCCCAACTATGGTGTCGGCGGGCGGGGGCGCCCAGTCACAGCTCCGGGGGGAGGAAACCCACATGGATTGGAAGCGTTTGGACCGGGCTCGTCGTGAGGTCGGACCTGTCCATCTCGATCTGATCGAGCACTACGCACAAGGCAAGATCTCTCGGCGGAGTTTCATTCGGCGAGGCACGATCATCGGTCTCTCGATGCCGCTGATCGGCGCCGTCATCTCCGCCTGCGGTGGCGACGACGACGACGGTGAGAGCGGTGGCACCGGTACGACGACCGGCGGCGCGCCCGGCACGTCCGCCGCACCAGGATCGACGGGTGCTGGTCAGGCCGGTGGAATGATTCGCGTCGCCTACCAGACCCCAGCCGGGCCACTCGACCCGATCAACATGGTGGACCTGGCCTCGTACGGCCTGATCGCCCAGTGCTTCGAGTTCCTCTGCACGCTCGGTGACGATGGTGAGCTGGCGCCTGGTCTGGCCGAGTCTTGGGAGCCCAACGAGGACGGCACGGTGTGGACGTTCCAGCTGCGCCAGGGCGTCAAGTGGCAGGACGGCAGCGACTTCACGTCGGCCGACGTCGCGGCCACGATGGACCGGCTCGCCGAGGCCGAGAACGCCGGCCTGCTCGGCGTCATCGCGGCGGGATCCGTCGACGCCACCGACCCGAACGTCGCCGTGTTCAACCTGGAGCAGGCGAACGGCAACCTGCCGTATCTGGTTTCGGTGTTCAACGCCCAGACGCCGATCACCCCGGTCAACTACGAGATCGGCACCACGCTCGACGCGTCGCCCAACGGCACGGGCCCGTGGAAGCTCGGGTCCGTTCGACCCGGCCACCGGCGCCACGTTCGAGCGCAACCCGGACTGGTGGGGTGGCCAGACGCCGCTCGACGGTCAGGAGTGCACGTTCTTCAGCGAGCTCAGCACGATGGTCACGGCGATCCAGGGTGGGGCCGCCGACGCGATCATCCAGTTCTCGGTGCTCGGCGGCGACGCCCTGCTCAACGACCCGGACTTCAACGTCTTGGAGGTCGAGTCCTCGACGCACCGCCAGATCTGGATGGGCTGCTCGACCGGGCAGTTCGTGGAGAAGGCGGCGCGGCAGGCGTTGGCGTTCACGTTCGATCGCGAGCAGATGATCTCGACGCTGTTCCAGGGCCGCGCCGTGATCGGCAACGACCACGTCATCGCGCCGTTCATGCCGATGTTCAACGAGGGCGCCGTCGAGCAGCGCACCAAGGACGTCGAGCAGGCCCAGGTCGCTGCTCGCCGAGGCCGGATACGAGGACGGCTTGCAGGCGACGCTGCATGCCGTCGACCTGCAGGAGATCCCGCAGCTGGCGCAGCTGATCCAAGCCGGGGCGGCCGAGGCCGGCATCCAGCTCGAGATCGCCGTCGAGAGCGGCGACACGTTCTACGGCACGCAGTGGTGCCCCGAGGGGACTCCGCCGTGCTCCGGGGCGGCCGAGCTCGGCATCGTCGACTACGGCCACCGCCCGGTGCCCGACGTGTTCCTCAACGCTGCCCTGTCGACGGGCGGCGTCTGGAACTCGTCGCAGTACTCGAACCCGGCGTTCGACGAGGCGTTCGCCGAGCTACTCGGCGGCGGTCGACGTCGAGGCCCAGACCGAGGCGGCCGGCACGCTGGAGCAGCTCCTCAACGATGAGGTTCCCATCGGCGTGCCGTTCTTCTACAACTTCCTGTCCGGCCACACGAATGCGTTCCAGGGGGTTCGGAGCTCGGCGCTGGGCCAGATGTTCGTGGACAAGGCCTCGCAAGTGTGACGTGAGATGAGCAGGACGCACGTGAGGCGGTATGTGCTGCGGCGGCTGGCGCTGTCGCTGATCACGCTGGTCCTGCTCGTCCTCATCGTCTTCCTCATCGTCAACGTCCTGCCGTCGAACCCGGCGCGGCAGATCCTCGGGCCGTTCGCCCCGCAGTCGCAGGTCGACGCCGTCAACGAGGAGATCGGGTTCACCGACCCGAAGCTGACGCAGTTCGGCCGGCTGCTCAAGGGCGCCGTGACGTTCGACTACGGCGAGTCGTACCAGTTCAAGGTGCCGGTCTCCGAGCTGCTGTGGCCGGCGCTCGGCCGCTCGGCGAAGCTTGTCGTCCTCGCCCTGATCATGACGATCCCGCTGGCCATTGCCGCCGGGTTCGCCGCAGCGCGCCGGCGCAACACGCTCGCCGACCGCGCGATCGTGACGCTCGGCGTTGCCAGCTCGTCGATCCCCGACTTCGTCTCGGCGTGACGCTGCAGTACCTGATCGGTGTGCAGGCTGGGATGGTTCCCCGCGCTGGCCCTGGCGCCGTCCGGGCTCCAGCTTCCTCACGGAGCTCAACCACCTCATCCTGCCGGCGATCTGTCTCATGGTGCGTGTACTTCGGCTACCTCGCCCGCATGACACGGGCCGGCACGATCCAGGCGCTCGATGCCGACTACACCCGCACGGCGGTGATGAAGGGCCTCGGCCGGCGCCGGGTCATGCGCCGGTCACGTCGCCCGCAACGCGCTGCAGCCGACCGTGTCGGTGATCGGCGTGCAGATCGGCTACCTGTTCGCCGGGCTGATCGCCGTCGAGCTGATCTTCAACTACCCGGGCCTCGGCAACCTGATCTACAACGCGCCGACGAAGAAGGACTTCCCGCTGCTGTCGGCGGCGGTGATCACGGTCGGGATCATCTACATGTTGTGCACGCTGGCCGCCGACCTGACGATCGCCTGGATGAACCCGCGGGCCCGGATGGCGGCGTCCCGAGCATGACGCTGGACATTCCCCCGCCCGAACCTTCGTCGGTCGCGGCGTTCGTCGACGAGCGGGCGGAGGCGGCGGCCTTCGAAGAGCTCGGGGCCGAGGTCGACGCTGGACGGGCCTCCCCTCGACAGCAGGTTGGAGAAGCGCCGAGGCCCGGCGCGAGCGCCTGCGGCTGCTCATCCGGCGGCCCGGGTTCATCGTCGGCGCCGTCATCCTGGTGTGGTGGATCGTGTGCGCCATCGGCGGCGACGCCATCACGCCGTACAACCCGATCAACAGCTTCAGCACGCCGAGCCAGCCACCGAGCGCCGAGCACTGGATGGGCACGGACGCGCTCGGACGCGACGTCCTCTCACGGGTCATGGCCGGCGCCAGAGACGTCCTCATCGCCGCCCCGATCGCCGCCGTCATCGGCGTCACAGTCGGGACGATGGTCGGGTTGTTGATGGGCTACTACCGCGGCTGGGTCGACGAGGTCACCAGCCGGCTTGTCGAGGCACTGCTGTCGATCCCACTGATCCTCGTCGCCCTGCTCGTCGTGACGTCGTTGGGGTCGTCGAGGGCCACCGTCATCGGCACGGTGGCGATCCTGTTCATCCCGATCGTCGCCCGCACCGTGCGCGCCGCCGTGCTGGCCGAGTCCCAGCTCGACTACGTCACCTCGGCGCGGCTGCGCGGTGAGTCGGGCGTGTTCGTGATGACTCGGGAGATCCTGCCCAACATCACCGGCGTGGTCGTCGTCGAGCTCACGGTGCGCATCGGCTACGCCGTGTTCACGATCGCCACGCTGTCGTTCCTCGGCGCCGGCATCCCGCCGCCTTCGCCCGACTGGGGTCTGACGATCAGTGAGAACTACCAATTCATCCAGGCCGGACAATGGTGGCCGACGTTGTTCCCGGCGCTGGCCATCGTCAGCCTGGTCATCGCCATCAACCTGGTGGCCGACTCGATCGACGCCGTCCGCGCTGCCTAGGAATCCAATGACCGCCGACACCATCCCCACCACCACGGCGACCACGCACGCCCTGGCCATCGAGGACCTCGAGCTGGCGTATCTCGTCCGAGGCATCCCCCGAGAGGTCCTGCGCGGCGTGACGTTCCACGTCCGCCCGGGCGAGGCGTACGGGCTGGTCGGGGAGTCAGGGTGCGGCAAGTCGACCACGGCGTACGCCGCCCTGCGCTACCTCCCCAGCAACGGCGTCATCACCGCCGGGCGGATCCTCGTCGCCGGCGCCGACGTGACGAAGATGTCAGAGCGAGACCTCCGGCGCTTCCGGGCGACCGAGGCGTCGATGGTGTACCAGGACCCGGGCACGTCCCTGAACCCGACGCTGAAGATCGGCCGTCAGGTCACCGAGGCCTTCACGGTCCTCGGTGTCGACAAGCGGGACGCTCGGCAGCAAGCGCTCGGCGCACTGCGCCGTGTTCGCATCGCCGATCCCGAGCGCGTCATCGAGCGCTACCCGCACCAATTGTCGGGGGGCATGCAGCAGCGCGTCGTCATCGCCATGGCACTGGCCTGCAATCCGAAGCTGCTCGTCCTCGACGAGCCCACGACGGGGCTCGACGCCACCGTCGAGGCGGAGGTCCTGGACCTCGTCCGTGCACTCCGCAACGAGACCGACGCGGCGATCCTGCTGATCGCCCACAACCTCGGCGTGATCCGCTCGATGTGCGACCGCGTCGGCGTGATGTACGCCGGCAAGCTCGTCGAGGAGGGCGACGCCGTCGAGGTCTTCGAGGAGCCGAAGCACCCGTACACGATCGGGTTGCTGCAGTGCCTGCCTCGCCACGGTGTGCGCAAGACGGAGCGGGCCCTGTACACGATCCCGGGCACGCTGCCGCAGATCGGAACGCCGCTGCCGACCTGCGTGTTCGTCGATCGGTGCGCACTCGCCGACGAGACGTGCCGAACGGTCGTGCCGCCGCTCGTCGACGTCGGCGGCGCCGGCCACGTCAGCCGGTGCCACCACGTCGACCGCTTGCACGAGATCCCCGTCCCGGAAGCCGACGAGGCGGAGAACCTGGTCGGCGGACGGGTCATCATCGAGATGCGCGATGTCTCCAAGACGTTCCACCAGCGCGGCCAGGATGTGCCGGCACTCGTCGGCATTCGCCTCGGCGTCGGCGACGGTGAGACCGTCGGACTCGTCGGTGAGTCAGGGTCGGGAAAGACCACGCTGGCCAAGGTCATGCTCGGCATCTACGAGCCGGATCCCGGCAGCGAGATCTTCCTCGACGACCAGCTCCTCGCAGGTCTGGCTGAGCACCGCGGCACGAACGACATGCGCGCCATGCAGATGGTGTTCCAGAACCCCGACAGCGCGCTCAACCGGACGTGGAGCGTGCGGCGCATCCTCAAGCGCTCGGTCAACAAGCTGACCGGCGTCAAGGGTGACGCCGCCGACGAGCGCGTGGAGAAGCTGGCCGAAGCGCTGCGTCTCTCGCCTCGCCATCTGGACATGCGGCCGCGCCAGCTGTCGGGCGGGCTCAAGCAGCGCGTGGCGATCGCCAGAGCGTTCGCCGGCGATCCGCGCATCGTGGTCTGCGACGAGCCGACGAGCGCCCTCGACGTCTCGGTGCAGGCGGCCATCCTCAACCTGCTGTCGGAACTGCAGTCGACGGAGTCGACGAGCTACCTGTTCATCAGCCACGACCTCGGCGTCGTGCGCTACCTCGCCGACCGCATCGTCGTGATGTACCTCGGGCGGCTCCAGGAAGAGGGCACGACCGACCAGATCTTCGCTGGACCGCATCACCCGTACACCGAGGCGCTGCTGTCGGCGGTGCCGACCGTCGACGGTGAGCCGTCGGATCGCATTCGCATCCAGGGGGAGATCCCGAGCCCGGCCAACCCCCCGTCGGGCTGCGTGTTCCACACCCGTTGCCACCGCTTCATCGAGGGCACGTGTGACGTGATCGAGCCACCGGTGGTCGAGATCGAACCGGGCCACCGGATCCGGTGCCACCTGCCGGTCGAGGAGCTCGGGCGAACTCAGGTGGCCGTCTGAAGGGGGTACTCATGAGATCGACTCGCCGCTGGCGTGGCGGCCTTCGTCGTCTCGGCGGTTCTGCTCACCGACGTCGGCCATGGTGGCGCCGCGCCAGTCGAGTCGCTTGGCGTTGGAGTTCCTCGGTCGAGCAGATCTCCCCGACCGGCACGCAGTTCGAGGAGACGGAGTTCGGTGGGCTGTCGAGCATCGCGTACGACGCCGAGCCCGCGACGCGTTCTACGTGCTGTCCGACGACCAGGGCACGATCGACCCCGCCCGCTTCTACACCGTCGGCATCGATCTGCCGACGGCCTCACGCCGGCGACGTCGAGGTGCTCGACGTCACCACGTTGCTCGACGCCGGTGGCCAGCCGTTCGCCCCGGCCAGCCTCGACCCGGAAGGGCTGACGTTCGACCGGCGAAATGACCGCCTCATCGTCACGTCGGAGGGCATCGCCAATGCCGCGCCGTCGATCGCACCGTTCGTGCGCACGTTCGAGCTGGCCGGCCAGCAGCTCGGCGAGCTGCCGGTGCCGGCGGCGTTCTGCCCCGGCACCCGGGCATGGCGTGCGCCAGAACCTTGGGTTCGAGAGCGCCGCGGTCACGCCGAACGGTCAGTTCCTCCTCGTCGGCGCCGAGAACGCACTCGTCCAGGACGGCCCGCCGGCGACGGTGACCGGCGGGAGCCCGGCGCGGATCATCCGCTACCGGCTGACTCGAGACTCGCTCGACCGCCAGTACGTCTACTGGACCGACCCGATCGCCGAGCCGCCGGTACCGGCCGACCGCCTTCGCCGTCAATGGGCTCGTCGAGATGCTTCCGCTGTCGACCAACTCGATGCTCACGATGGAGCGCTCGTTCTCCGTCGGTGCACCCGGCACCGGCAACACGATCCGGCTGTACGAGGCGAGCACGGCGGGCGCCGATGACGTCGACGGGCTCGACAGCATTGCGCCCGTCCTCAGCTCCGTCGACACGGTCGACAAGACGCTGCTGCTCGATCTCGACGTGTTGGGCATCCCGCTCGACAACATCGAGGGGATGACGTTCGGGCCGGACCTGCCAGACGGACGCCGTTCGCTCGTGCTCGTCAGCGACAACAACTTCAGCGCGGCCGGCTTCACGCAGTTCCTCGTCTTCGCCGTCGGCTCGGCGCGGGGACGCTGAACGGCTGACGATGGCGCGAGCGCGGCGGCCGGGCAGCTCGGGTCGCAGGCCCGCACGGGTAGCGGCGCTGCTCCGGCCGCACCGGCGTTCATCCGCCGGCAGATCCCCGTCTACGAGCTCGTTGGCGAAGAGGGTTTGGCCCTCATCGAGGCGAAGGCAGATGAGCTGCTGGCCGAGATCGGCATCGAGGTCCACGACGACGTGGCGTGCCGGATGTTCGCCGACGCCGGAGCGACGGTCGACGGCGAGCGCGTGCGTTTCGACCGGGGCCACGTCCGGGCGCTGTGCGCGACGGCTCCCTCGACGTTCACGCAGCTCGCTCGCAACCCGGCGCACTCCGTCGAGATCGGCGGTGACACCGTCGTGTTCGCGCCCGCCTACGGCTCGCCGTTCGTGCGCGATCTGGCGGGCGGGCGACGTTACGGGTCACTCGAGGACTTCCAGAACTTCGTCAAGCTGACGTGTGCGATCCCGTGGCTGCACCACTCCGGCGGCACGGTGTGCGAGCCCGTCGACGTGCCCGTCAACAAGCGCCACCTCGACATGGTGTACGCCCACCTCCGCTACAGCGACAAGCCGTTCATGGGGTCGGTGACCCAGCCGAGCAGGGCCGAGGACTCCGTGGAGTTGGCGCGCATCGCCTTCGGTGCCGAGGTGGTGGACGGCAACTGCGTCGTGCTGGGGAACGTCAACGTCAACTCGCCATTGGTGTGGGACGGCGCGATGACCGGGGCGATCCGGGCCTACGCCGGAGCCAACCAGGCGCCCGTTGTCGTGCCGTTCATCCTCGGCGGGGCGATGGGTCCCGTGACGCTGGCGGGAGACATCGCCCAGGCCCACGCCGAGACGCTCGTCGGCGTGGCGCTGGGCCAGCTGACGCGACCCGGTTCCCCCGTCATCTACGGGAACTTCCTGTCCTCGATGGCGTTGCGGTCAGGCGCACCGACGTTCGGGACGCCGGAGCCGGCGATCGGCTCGCTCGTCGTTGGCCAATTGGCCCGCCGGGTCGGGCTGCCGCTGCGGTGCTCGGGCGCGTTCACGACCTCGAAGGTCCTCGATGGGCAAGCCATGCTCGAGTCTGCGGTGTCGATGCAGGCGGCGATCCTCTGTGGCGCCAACTTCATCCTTCACTCGGCGGGGTGGCTGGAGGGTGGGCTCGTCATGGGGTACGAGAAGTTCATGGTGGACGCCGACTTCTGCGGGGCGCTGCACACGTACCTGCGAGGGATCGACCTGTCGGAGGAGCAGTTCGCCATGGACGGGTTCCGGGAGGTCGGACCCGGCAAGCACTTCTTCGGCGCCCAGCACACGTTGCGCCACTACGAGACGGCGTTCTGGGACAGCTGGACGGCGGACAACTCCAGCTTCGAGCAGTGGCGTGACGCCGGAGAGCGGCGAGTCGAGGAGCGGGCCGCCGACAAGGTGGCCGAGCTGCTCGCCGCCTACGAACTGCCACCCATCGACGAAGCGGTCGACGAGGCGCTGCGCGACTTCATCGACCGCCGCAAGTCCGACCTGCCCGACATGTGGTACTGACCCGCCGCGCCCCACAGATCTGGGTGGTCACGGTCTCACCCGCCCATCTGGGTGGTGACAGTCTCGAATTCGAGACGGTGACCACCCAGATCGGCTGAGGTGGCAGCATCTCGAGCCGTGCGGGTGCTGCTGACGACGACCGCGGGGTCGGGTCACTTCGGACCGATGATCCCATTCGCAACCGCCTGGCAGGCCGCCGGTCACGAGATCGCCGTGGCCGCACCAGCCTCGTTTCGCGAGCCCGTCGAGCGAGCGGGCTTCGACTTCCGACCGTTCGCCGATGCGCCCCAGGAGCAGCTCGACGCCGTCTTCTCGACGCTGCACGCCGTGTCAGTCGAGGAGGGGAACATCCGCGTCGTCCGAGACGTGTTCGCCACGATCGACGCATCCGCCGCGCTGCCGGGCGTGAACAAAGTCATCGCCGAGTGGCGTCCGGACATCGTGGTGCGTGAGTCGTGTGAGTTCGCGGCGTACGTCGCGGCCGAGCGTCACGAAGTTCCGCAGTTACGTATCGGGGCCGGGTTCGTGTCGTTCGAGGAGACGATGGTCGCTCACTGCGAGACGACCCTGAATGCGCTGCGCCAGTCAGTCGGTCTGGAGCCGGACCCCGGACTGCGGCGATTGCAGGCGAGCCTGCGGCTGACCACCCTTCCCGCCAGCGCCGACGACGCCACCGGGGTCGCCTCCCAGCGCTTCTCCGAGAGACCGGGGGATGCGCCACAGGCGCTCACCGACTGGTGGAACGGCGCGGCCGATCCGCTCGTGTACGTCAGCTTCGGGACGGTGGCAGCCGGCCTGGGCATGTTCCCCGACCTCTACCTGGCGGCTGCCGGCGCGCTCGCCGATGTCCCGGCCCGGGTCCTGATGACGACCGGTGGGAGCGCCGACCCGGCGGCCCTCGGGACACTGCCCCCGCACGTGCACGTCGAGCGGTGGTGCGACGAGAGCCAGGTACTGCCGCAGACCAGCGTCATTGTGAGCCACGGGGGCTTCGGGACGCTGCTGCGGGTCCTCGCCGTGGGGGTGCCGATGGTCGCCGTCCCACTCTTCGGTGACCAGGGCTACAACGCCCGACGGATCCAGGAGACGGGGATCGGGCTCGCCCTCGATGGGGGGCCAGCCGCGATCGGCGAGCTCGGTGAGACCGTCAAGCGGATTCTCGGCGATCCGGCGTTCGGTGCTGCGGCCCGCCGCGTGGTGCAGGAGATCAGTAGCCAGCCGGACGTCTCGACGTCCGCTGACCTGCTGTTTCGCGCGACTCGTCCGTAGGCGCCCGATCTACCTACGTACCCACCACGCACAGAAATGAGTAGTGACGACTCATGTGCCGCGGGTGCCTTAGGTGCTTCAGTAGGCGCATGGACACACGCCCCACCACCACGGCCCATCGGGCCGACGGGGCCGTCCGGTTCATGATCGGCTCGATGCTGACCTTTGGGGTCGAGGCAGCCGTCATCCGGACGGCCGTCGAACCCGTCGAAGCGACTTCGTGCGAGACCTGCGCCCGCGGCACGCGGCGGCCCGTGCGCCGGCCGCAGACCTCGCGCTACGAGCACCGTCGCCCGGTCACCACCTCGATCTGAGATGCTGCTGGCGGTGACCGCCAGCGACGACCCGCTGCTCCAGCCGTTCGAGCTGCGCCACCTGACGCTGCGCAACCGGGTCTTCTCGTCCTCCCACGAGCCCGCCTACTCCGAGGAGGGCATGCCGAAGGACCGCTACCGGCTCTACCACGTCGAGAAGGCAAAGGGCGGCGTGGCCATGACGATGACCGCCGGCTCGGCCGTCGTGGCCGAGGACAGCCCGCCGGCCTTCGGCAACCTGCATGCCTACGACGACGCCATCGTGCCGTGGATCCGTCGGATGAGCGACGAGATCCACGAGCACGGGGCGGCGTGCATGATCCAGCTGACCCACCTCGGGCGGCGCACCGGCTGGGCGCAGGACGACTGGCTGCCGGTCATCGCTCCGTCACCTCGGCGGGAGCCGGCCCACCGCTCGGTGCCCAAGGAGGCGGAGGAGTGGGACATCGATCGCATCGTCGTGAAGTACGCCGATGCCGCCGAGCGCATGCAGGCCGGCGGGATGGACGGCATCGAGATCGAGTCCTACGGCCACCTCTTCGACCAGTTCTGGTCGCCGCTGACGAACCGCCGCACCGACGAGTACGGCGGCGAGTTCGAGAACCGGCTGCGCTTCGGGTGGCGCGTCCTGCAGACGATCCGCGAGCGGGTAGGGCCCGATTTCATCGTCGGCATCCGCATGGCCATCGACGAGACGGTTCCAGGCGGCATCGACGCGCCGACCGGCCTCGACATCCTCACCCGCCTGGAGGCGGACGGGCTCGTCGACTTCGTGAACGTCATCCGCGGCTACATCGCTGACGAACCCGCGCTGACGAAGGTCATCCCAATCCACGGCATGCCATCTGCGCCGCACCTCGACTTCGCCGGCCGCGTGCGCGCCGCGACGCAGCTGCCCGTGCTGCACGCCTCCAAGGTCGACGACGTCGCCACGGCCCGCCATGCGATTCGCGAGGGGAAGCTCGATCTCGTCGGGATGACCCGTGCCCAGCTGGCCGACCCGCACCTCGTGCGCAAGATCGTCGAGGGCCGGGAGGAGCAGATCCGGCCGTGCGTCGGCGCGACGTACTGCCTCGATCGCATCTACGAGCTCGGTGAGGCCCTGTGCATCCACAACGCGGCGACCAGTCGCGAGCAGACGATGCCCCACGAGATCCCACCGGCGCAGCGGCGGCGACGGATCGTCGTCGTCGGTGCCGGTCCCGGTGGCCTCGAGGCCGCCCGCGTGGCAGGGGAGCGCGGCCACGAGGTCACGCTGCTGGAGGCGATGCCGTGGGCCGGTGGGCAGATCCGGCTGGCGGCTCGCAACCCACGGCGCCGGGACCTGCTCGGCATCGTCGACTGGCGAGAGCACGAGCTGGCCCGGCTCGGCGTCGATGTGCGGTTCGACGTCCTCGCCGAAGCCGCCGACGTCACCGCGCTCGAGCCCGACGTCGTGATCGTTGCCACCGGCGGGCTGCCGCAGCTTCCCGAACTGGAGGAGGGCGAGGATCGGATCGCGTCCGCCTGGGACGTGCTCGGCGGCGACGTCACGCCGACCGGCGACGTGCTGTTCTACGACGACGACGGCACCCACACCGCGATGTCGGCGGCGGAGATGATCGCCCGGTCCGGGGCCCGCCTGGAGATCGTCACGCCGGAGCGCATGCTCGGCATCGACGTGGGCGGGATGAACCACGTGCCGTACGCGCGGGCGTTCAACGAGACCGACACCCGCATCACGCTGAACCAGCGGGTCCTGGCGGTTCGACCGGAAGCGGGGCGGCTGTGCGTCGAGGTCGGCAGCGATCACAGCGCACACCGCAGCGTCCGCCACGTCGATCACGTCGTGGCTGCCCACGGCACGGCGGCGACGGCCGACCTGTACTTCGAGCTCAAGCCGGCGTCTGTCAACCTCGGGGCAGTCGACTACACGGCGTTGCTGGCCGGCCGGCCGCAGACGCTCGCCACGAACCCCGGCGGGGCGTTCCAGCTGTTCCGTATCGGCGACGCGGTCGCCAGCCGCAACATCCACGCCGCGGTATACGACGCGCTGCGATTACTCAAAGATCTGTAGTTCGGGCTCAGCTCGCAAGCAAGTTGCTCGCCTCGCCTCCCGAGCTCGCCGCCTCCGCTGCGCTTCGGCGTCTCCCCCACCTTCGTCCTCTGGGACGTCCGGCCGTCCAAGAAAAGTGAAACATCCGCGCTGCTGCGGAGTCCGAACCGTTAGTGCGTTTCCGACGTAGAGGACAGCACAGGGCACACACCACGGGGATGGAAAGGCCGCCGAAGATGATTGAGATCCATGCCGACGAACTGCAACCAGGCGACGTGATCGAGTACGCCGGGCACCGGCACTTGATCGCTCTCGTCGACCGGCGCCCGGGCTGGCTGTGGCCGATCGCGACCGACGACTCGGGCTGGGCGATCGCGCTCGACCACCACGTGATTCCGGTCTACCGGACGCCGGCCCAGGCAGCCGCCTGACCGCTAGCGCCGTCCGGGCGCGGAGGTTCTCGAATCCGAGAACGTCCGCACCCAGATCGTCAGCTGGGTTGGTCTGATGCTCCTCCGTGCGCCGCGATGGCGACGCGCGGATCACGGTTGGGATCGTTGGCAACACCGAGCGAGGCGCGGAACAGGGTGAGGGCACCAACGGTGCCGTTCTCGTCGAGGCCGGCGTTCATGATCCGCTCGACCGACGGCAGGAGATCCCGACGCTCGGCGACGATGTCAAAGGCGATCCGGTTGGCCGGTCCGAGATCATCGGGGCTCGCCTCGGTGAGGTACGGGTTCTGCGGAACCTTGCGGACGTTCTTCCTGACGACCATGTGCTCAGACCGCGCGGACGTTCTTGGCTTCCTCGCTCTTTCGGCCGGGCCCGACGTCGAACTCGACGGTCTGACCCACCGTCAGCGTGGTGCCGTTGACCTGGAGGTTGGAGACATGCACGAACACGTCCTCACCGCTCTCTCTGGAGATGAACCCGAATCCGCGGTCGGAATCGAAGAATTTCACTGTGCCTTGCATGTTTGAACCAACTTTTTGACTGGCCGGCCCATGTGGTCGGCCGGCCCTCACGGTACGGCCGCGAAGGCACCGATCCTCGATGCCCCGCAAATGAGCATCACTCGTCATTCGCCACGGTCGTGCCAATGGTCTCGGAATCGCGCAGCAGCCTTCTGCCCTGCACCGTGAGCTCCAGATCTGCATAGCACGGCGATGGCCGGCCGCCGACACGCACGCCCCAGATGAGCAGCGACGCGCGGGCGTCCGCCAGCACGCCGGCTGTGCGCTCGCCGGCCCAGCCGAGCCGGCGCGCTACGGCCTGGCTGTCGAGCGGCTCCGACGCCGCATCAGCGTCGCGGACGATGCGAAGCATCGACAGGAGGTCGTCGTCATCGCGCATCGAGCTGCCCGATCAATGCCTCCTTGGCATCGGAGAAGTCGTCAAAGGTGATCGCGCCCGCATCGAACCGCTCGTGCAGTTCGGCGAGTTGCGCGAGCACGACGGCCTCGTCGATCGGCGTCCCCGGCCCCTCGTCGGCGTTGGCGGCTTCGCGGCGCTCGACCCGGCGTGCCGACTTGGCGGCCGCCTTCTCCCGGCGGGCCTTCTCTCGCTGCTGTTTCTGGAAGCGCGCCTGGCTCATTTGATCGGGCGCTTGGCAGCGACTTTCGCCTTCTTGTCCGACCGCTTTTCCTTGAGAGACTTTCCGGACTTCTTGGTTTGATGCTGGCGGGGCGATTTATCAGCCATGGCGCCTCCGAAGTTGAGTGGCGCCCTCGCTCACCGGCCTCGACGTGCTTGGCGACGCGAGACCAGTCTCACCGGCGGGCGCTGTTGACCGATGACTCGGTCGAGGCGTCGCACCTGCGATGGGCAACGGACCGGATCGGCGCCAACCCAAGCGAGCCGACTCGCCCAAGAGATCAGTTGAACTCTACCACCGCGCCTTCGGCGGGGGCGGGTTCCCACGGCCGCTGAAGGAGGCGGTCACCCCGCCGTGAGCAGCAAGTCCTCCAGGCGGGTGAGGACCTCATCGCTCACGCCGATCGAGCGCACGAAGCCGCGCACCGAGCCATGCTCTCGCTCGAGGTCCGACAGCACCCGGGACATCGCTTCGGGGTCGGCGGTGAAGAAGGACCTCGGTGCGCGGTCGACGGAAGCCGCCATGGCAGGGTCCTCGGCGGCGGCTCGCTCGACGATGCGCTCCATCATCTGCTGCGTCAGCACGTAGTCGGCGACGACGTCGTCGTGGCCGACGCCCAACCCTCCGAGCAGCAGTGCGGCCAGCAGGCCCGTGCGGTCCTTGCCGGCGGCGCAGTGGAACACGGCTGGGAGTGCGTCCGGCGCGGCGAGCACGTCGAAGGCTGCGGCGAAGCGGGCTGCGCCGTCGATCAGCATCTGGTGGTAGGCGCGATGCAGGAACTCCGTCGGGGGCAGGTTCTCGATGCGGGCGGCTTCGCGGTCCCAGGTTGTGTCGAGCACGGAGAGGTGGTGGAAGGCGACGGGATACGACTCGACGGGGAACCGTCCCCGATGGTCGAGCTCGCGGGCGGTGCGCAGGTCGACGACAGTGCGCAGACCGAGTGGACGCAGCACGTCGAGGTCCTCGTCGGTCAGACGCCCGAGCCCGTCGGCGCGGAAGATCGTGCGCCACTTCACGGTGCGGCCGTCACTCGTCTCGTAGCCGCCGAGATCTCGGAAGTTGTGGACACTCGTCAAGTCGATGCTGCGGGCGAGCTCATTTGTCATCACAAATTTCACCGTACGGGTGAACGGTGTCAATTCGTCGACCGCCGGATGACCAGCACGTGAACGAGCCACCGGTCGTTCGTCACAGGAGCAAGGGTTGCGCCGCTCGGGAGGCGAGTCGAGCAGCTTGGCTGCGAGACGAGCCCGACTTAAGGTGAGTTTGTGGCGCGGACGTGGGACGGTGGCATCGAAATCGAGCCGTCGATCTACGCCGCCGACCTCTCACGCCTCGGCGAGCAGGTGTCGACGATGCTCGACGCAGGAGCGCGGATCTTCCACTTCGACGTCGGCGATGGGCACTTCATCAAGCCGATCACGATGGGGCCGATCGTGTTGCAGTCCATCTCGAAGATGATCCACGACCGCGACGGCCGAATCGACTGCCACCTGATGATCGAGCAGCCCGACCGGCACCTCGAGCAGCTCAAGGAGGCCGGTGCCGACAGCATCACGTTCCACCTCGAAGCGGTCGACGTGACGGCGCCGCTGATCGAGCGGGCGCGGGCGCTCGAGTTGGACGTCGGTGTGGCGTTCAATCCGGAGACCTCGGTTGACCGCGCCGCGGAGGCGGCTGAGGGCGCCGACATCGCGCTGTGCATGAGCATCCATCCGGGCCTGTCGGGTCAACCGTTCATGCCGGAGTCGGTCGGACGCATCGAGCAGCTGCGACGTCTCCTGCCTGACGACGTCCCGATCCAGGTCGATGGCGGGATCAACCTGAAGGAGATCCGCGCCGTCCGCGACGCCGGGGCGACGCTGCTTGTGTCGGGCAGCTCGGTGTTCTGGGCTGATGACCCGGAGGCCGCGTACCGGCGGCTCGTCGCCGAGGCCCGCGGCGAACCTGCTGACTAACGCTCCGGCGGCGCGGCCCGCTCTTGCGTCGCTCGGGCCGCCACCTCGGCGAGATCGGGCGCGTCCGTCCTCGCCAGGACCTCGATGTTGTGCCGCACGTCCTGACGCTCGCCGGCGCGGATCACGAGCAGGCCCGCGTCGAGGAGACCCGGGTTGGTGATGGCGCGGGCGACGTGCGCGACCCGGGCGTCACGGGCGCGGATCGGGCCCGGCCAATCGGTGCGGTGCAGTGGCGCCAACTCCAACGCGAAGCGCCACGCCTGCGCGCGAGCCACCTCGATGCTGAACCGGATGACCTCCTCGTCGTGGCGGCCGCCGATCACGTCGAGCAGCCCGATCAGTGGCGAGATCTCCGCCAAGTCCTCTTCGACACCGGCGATGAGGGCAGCGATGAACTCGTTGACGAGGTCGAAGTCGCGCCGCAGCGTCGGGAGCGCGTCACCCGGCGCCGTCGTCGCAGCGGCGACACCGAGGTCGATGTTGATGTGGAAGTTGATGCCGAGCAACAGGTGCTGGAGGATGATCGGACGGGACGATTCGGCGGCTCGGGCGGCGAGCTCGAACGACATCGTCTTGGGCTCGCCACCGGAGAACGCCGTCTCGACCTCGGTCACGTAGCGCTGGGCGAAGGTCACGTCGAAGCGCTCCATGCGTGGGCCGTCCTCGAAGGCGCCGGTCGCGATGCCCTCAGCGATCCGCACTGTCACCTGGCGGTAGATCGCGGCGAAGTAGCCGAGTCGGCTCCGTGTCTCCACCGCCCGATCGACAAGGCGGTCGAGGGCATCCAGCACGTCGCCGATCGTCTCCACGCGGGGCGCTGGCATCAGCCGAGTATCGCCCGTGGCGCCACGAAGAACTCTTACCCGATGGCCTTACCGTGATGGGGAAACGTCCAAGGAGACGACCCACTTTCCATGTTCAAGAACGCATTCAAGACCTTCACCCTGTTGGCGGGCCTTGCGGGGCTGGCCATCGCCGTCGGTGGGCTGCTCGGTGGGAGCACCGGGCTGATCATCGGCCTGCTGATCGGTCTCGCCATCGTCGGGTTCTCGTATTGGCAGAGCGACAAGTTGGCGCTGCGGGCCGCCCGCGCCCGCGTCGTCACCGCCGCCGAGGCGCCCGAGCTGCACCAGATGGTCGCCGGGCTCGCCGAGCGAGCCAACCTGCCGATGCCGACCGTGGCGATCTCGCCCAGCGACCAGCCGAACGCCTTCGCCACGGGCCGCAACCCACAGCACGCTGTGGTGTGCGTCACGGAGGGCCTCTGGCGGACGCTGCCGCGCGCCGAGATCGAGGGCGTGTTGGCTCACGAGATGATGCACGTGCGCCACCGCGACATCCTGATCGGATCGGTCGCTGCGGCGATCGCCACCGGGATCAGCTTCCTCGCCCAGATGGCGATGTTCTCGGCCATCTTCGGCGGGGGCGACGACGACGACGGCGGCAACCCGTTCGGCGCCTTGCTGCTCGCCCTGTTGGCGCCGATCGCCGCCGGCCTGATGCAGATGGCGGTCAGCCGGTCCCGAGAGTTCGAGGCCGACCGTGGCGCCGCGGAGCTGCTCGGCTCTGGCGAGTCACTGGCCAGCGCTCTCGAGCACATCGAGGTCGTCGCCAAGCAGCGGCCGATGAACGTGAACCCGTCGCAGGCCTATGCCTGGATCCACAACCCGCTCGCCGAGGAGAAGCGCCGCCGCGGCGGCCCGGACCTCGCTCGCCTGTTCTCGACGCACCCGTCGACGGACGAGCGGATCCGCCGGTTGCGGTCGATGGAACCTGCACGCGTCTGACCGATCTGACGACCGAGCCGACCACGATCTGGGTGGTCACGGTCTCGAATTCGAGACTGCGGCCGCCCAGATCGGTCCCTGTCGGCACGGCCGGCGCTCCAGCGCCTTGGCCGGCCGCATCTGGCGTCGCCAAGCCACGTCGTTCAGAGGTGGATGGCCCGGTTCGGCACGGCCGGCGCTCCAGCGCCTTGGCCGGCCGCATCTTGTGCGTCAGCGGCCGTCGGGCAGCGCCCAGTGGTGCGGCGCGATCAGCTCGTTGATGGAGTCAGGTCCCCACGAACCGGGGGCGTAGGGCTGAACCGGCGGCGGGTGCTCGAGGAGCGGCGTGGAGATCTCCCACAGCCGCTCGATGCCGTTGGCCGTCGTGAACAGCGACTGATCGCCGAGCATGGCGTCGAGGATGAGCCGCTCGTAGCCCTCGAGCCCGACCTGGCCGGAGAACGACGTGTCGTACTGGAACGTCATCTCGACGTGACCGATCGACATCGTCGGTCCAGGCACCTTGGCGAGGAAGCGGGCGCTGATCCAGCCGGGGTCGTCGAAGTCGATCATCAGGCGATTACCCGGCTCGCTCCGCGCCTGGTCGGCGGCATCTCGGAACATGCGCATCGGCGGGCGCCGGAAGCCGATCGTGACCGTCTGCCGTCGCTCCCCGAGTGACTTGCCGGTGCGCAGGTAGAACGGCACGCCGGCCCACCGCCAGTTGTCGACCTCCACCTTGAGGGCGACGAATGTCTCGGTGTCGGAGTCCGGGTTGACGCCCTGCTCGCTGCGATAGCCGTCGTACTGGCCACGCACGACGTCAGCGACGTCGATCGGCTTCATCGACTCGTAGACCTTCGCCTTCTCGTCGCGCAGCGGTTCCGCTGCCAACGCCGTCGGAGGCTCGATCGCCACGAAGCTGAGGACCTGGAAGAGGTGCGTCACGACCATGTCGCGGAAGGCGCCGGTCTGCTCGTAGAACGATGCCCGGCCCTCGATGCTGATTGCCTCCGGCACGTCGATCTGGACGTAGCTGATGTGATCGCGGTTCCAGATCGGCTCCATCAGCCCGTTGGCGAAGCGCAGAACGAGGATGTTGTCGACCGATTCCTTGCCGAGGAAGTGGTCGATGCGGAAGATCTGCGACTCGTCGAAGACGGAGTGGAAGGTCGCGTTGAGCTTCTTGGCCGAGGCGAGGTCGGTGCCGAACGGCTTCTCGGCGATGACTCGCCCGCCGTCCGGCCCGCGGGTCGCCAGCTTCGTCGCGCCGAGCAGTTCGACGACTGATGGGGCAGCGACGGGTGGGATCGCGAGGTGGAACAGCCGCCGCGGGTGCCCACCGATGGCCTTCTCCGCGACAGCAACCGCGTCGACGAGCGGCTGCGGATTGTCCGGGTCGGCGGCACCGAAACTGATCAGCTGCTCGAAGGCGTCCCACGCCTCGCCCTCGGGCTTGACCAGCCCGAACTCGGCGACGGCGTCCTTGGCGTGCTGGCGGAACTGCTCGTCGGTCGGGGCTCCGTTCGCCGGCGACGAGCCGATGATGCGGTACTTCTTCGGCAACAGCCCGGCGTTGGCGAGGTGGAAGAGGCCGGGCAGCAACTTGCGCTTGGCGAGATCGCCGGTCGCGCCGAAGATCACGATCACGTGGTCGTCGGGGATGGGCACGCCTTGCTTCGTGGTCATCGCGCACCTCCGTGCACCGTGCAAACTGGCGACATGACAGAGCGGGCAGCTCCGTGAACGTTGAGGACGAGAAGGAAGTTGCCGCGGTCGCCGCGGCGGAGCTCGTCGAGAACGGCATGACGATCGGGCTCGGAACCGGTTCGACGGTCGCCCACCTCTTGCCGGCGTTGGCTCACCGTGGCTTGAAGATCCGCTGCGCGGCCTCCTCGCCGCGCACGGAGGTGGCGGCGCGCGAGCTCGGTCTCGACGTCGTTGACTTCGGGACGATCGAGGACCTCGACATCACGATCGATGGTGCCGACCAAGTGGCCCCCGACGGGTGGCTCGTGAAGGGCGGCGGCGCCGCGCACACTCGGGAGAAGATCGTCGCGGCCGCGGCGAGTCGCTTCATCGTCATCGTCGATTCGAGCAAGCCGGTCGACGCGCTGCGCGCGCCGATCCCGCTCGAGCTGCTCGGGTTCGGGCTCGCCGCCACGCTGGCGCACGTCGCACCGACCACGCTGCGCGACGTGCCGAAGAGCCCCGACGGCGGTCTGATCGCCGACTACACCGGAGATGTGGGCGATCCCGCCGCCCTCGCCACCCGGCTCTCCGCGACGCCGGGCGTGGTCGAGCACGGGCTCTTCCCGCCAGAGATGGTGGCCACCGTACTGATCGGCCGCGGCGCGTCGGTCGAGCGCCGGGACTTTCACTGAGGCTTCTTCTCGGCGTGGCCGCCGAACTCGCTGCGCATTGCCGACAGGATCTTGTCGCCGTACTCGCCGAGGCTGCGTGATTCGAAGCGCTCCGTGAGGGCGGCGTTGATCACGGGGGCGGGAACGCCTTGTTCCACTGCCGCCAGCACCGTCCAGCGGCCCTCTCCCGAATCCGACACGACCCCCTCGAAGTCCTGGAGCTGAGGCGACCGGGCGAGCGCGTCGGCGGTCAGGTCGACGAGCCACGACATGACGACCGAGCCGCGGCGCCACACCTCAGCGACCTCGGGCACGTCGATGTCGTACTGGTAGAACTCGGGGTCGCGCAGCGGCGTCGTCTCGGCGTCGACGGTGCGGGCCACCTTGCCGACGTTGGCGTGCTCGATGATGTCGAGCCCCTCGGCGATCGCCGCCATCATCCCGTACTCGACGCCGTTGTGGACCATCTTCACGAAGTGCCCGGCGCCGTTCGGTCCGCACAGCAAGTACCCATCAGGCGAGGTGCCGTCCTTGCGGGTCCGTCCTGGGGTCGGCGGCGCGCTGGCCTCACCGGGAGCGATCGTCTTGAAGATGGGGTCGAGCCGCCCGACGATGTCGGGCTCGCCGCCGATCATCAGGCAGTAGCCGCGCTCGAGCCCCCACACGCCGCCCGACGTGCCGCAGTCCACGTAGTGGAGCTGGCGCTCGGCCAGCTGCGCCGCACGTGCGATGTCGTCGTGGTAGTAGGAGTTGCCGCCGTCGATGACGGTGTCGCCCGGCTCGAGCGAACCGATCAGCTCCTCGAGCGTCGACTGCACGATGGCCGCCGGCAACATCAGCCAGACCGCTCGCGGCTTGTCGAGCTTGGAAGCGAGATCGGCCAGCGAGTCGGCGCCGACCGCTCCTTCGCCGACGAGCTCCTTCACGGCCGCGTCGTTGACGTCGTAGACGACGCAGTGGTGGCCGTCCTTCATCAGCCGGCGGACGAGGTTGGCGCCCATCCGGCCGAGCCCGACCATGCCGAGCTGCATCGGGTTGTCGGTTGCCATGGCAGCCTCCTGGTTCTGTTACTGATTCTTCAGGGCCCGGTAGCGGCGGATCAGGGCGTTGGTCGAGGAGTCGTGCTCGAGCTCCGGCTCGTCCCCGCTCTCCAGCTCCGGGATGATCTGGACGGCGAGCACCTTGCCCAACTCGACGCCCCACTGGTCGAAGGAGTCGATGTCCCAGATCGTTCCCTGCGTGAACACGCTGTGCTCGTACAGCGCCACGAGCGTGCCGAGGAGGCGCGGGGTGAGCACCTCGGCGAGGAGCACGTTGGTCGGGCGGTTGCCCTCCATCACCCGGTGCGGCACGACGTTGGGCGGCGTGCCCTCGGCGCGCACCTCGTCGTCGGTCTTGCCGAAGGCGAGCGCCTGGGCCTGGGCGAAGACGTTCGACGAGAGGATGTCGTGGTGGTCGCCCAGCGGGTTGAGGCTCTTGCCGAACCCGATGAGGTCGACCGGGATCAGTCGGGTGCCCTGATGGATCAGTTGGTAGAAGCTGTGCTGGCCGTTCGTCCCAGGCTCACCCCAGTACACCGGACCGGTGTCGTAGTCCACCCGCTCGCCCTCGAGCGTGACGTGCTTGCCGTTGGACTCCATCGTCAGCTGCTGCAGGTACGCCGGGAACCGCTTCAGGTACTGGTCGTACGGCATCACGCCGATCGTCTGCACGCCGAAGAAGTTGACGTACCACACGGCCAGCAGACCCATCAGCACCGGGCAGGTTCTCGTCCAGCGGCGCCGTGCGGAAGTGCTCGTCCATCTCGTGGAAGCCGGCCAGCATCTCCTCGAAATGCTCCGGACCGATGGCGATCATCGTCGACAGCCCGATCGCCGAGTCCATCGAGTAGCGGCCGCCGACCCAGTCCCAGAAGCCGAACATGTTGGCCGTGTCGATGCCGAACGCAGCGACCTTCTCGGCGTTCGTGGACACGGCGACGAAGTGCTTGGCGACGCGCCTCGTCCGCACCGAGCTCGGCAAACGACCCAGTCACGCGCCGACGTGGCGTTGGTCAGCGTCTCCAGGGTTCCGAACGTCTTCGAGGAGATGATGAACAGCGTCTCCTCGGCGGCCAGGTCGCTGAGTCGCCTCGACGAAGTCGGTCGAGTCGACGTTGGACACGAAGCGGAACGTCAGGTCGCGGTCGCTGTAGTGGCGCAGCGCCTCGTACGCCATCACCGGTCCGAGGTCGGACCCCCCGATGCCGACGTTGATCGACGTTGCGGATCGGCTTGCCGGTGTGGCCCTTCCAGTCACCGGACCGGATGCGGTTGGCGAATGCCGCCATCCGGTCGAGCACGTCGTGCACCTGCGGCGACGACGTCGACGCCGTCGACGACGAGCGATGTTGCCCTTCGGCATGCGCAGCGCGACGTGGAGGACGGACCGGTTCTCGGAGACGTTGATCTTGCTCGCCGCGGAACATCATGTCGCGGCGTTGCTCGACCCGGACATTCCCGGGCGAGGTCGACAAGGAGCCGCATCGTCTCGTCGGTGACCCGGTTCTTGGAGTAGTCGAGGTACAGCCCGACGCCTTCGGCCGTCAGTCGCTCTCCGCGCCCGCTGTCGTCGGCGAACAAGCTCGCGCAGGTGCTTGCTCGCGAGCTCGCCATGGTGGTGCTCCAACGCCTTCCACGAGGCGGAGGAGGTGAGGCTCGTCATCTCGGATCTCCTCGTCTCAGTCGAGTGCGGCGCTCTGCTTCTCGATCCGTGTCATCAGATCCTTCCACGAGGACACGAAGGAAGCCGCGCCCTCGCGCTGCAGTTGCGCACCCAGCTCGGCGACGTCGATTCCAGCGCCCGCGAACTTGGAGAGGATCGTGTCGCTGTCGCCGCCGTCGGCGGGCAGGGGGTCGCCGACCTCGCCGTGGTCGTAGAAGGCCTCCAACGTTCCGTCGGGCATCGTGTTGACGGTGAACGGGGCGGCCAGGCCATGGACGTAGAGCGTGTCGGGAGCGTCCGGGTTCTTCGTGCTCGTGCTCGCCCACAAGAGTCGCTGCGCCCGCCCGCCGGCGTTCTCGATGCGCTCGACGCGGTCGCTGTCGAGGAGCTGCCGGTACGCCTTGTAGGTGTTGCCGCCGACGGCCAGACCGAGGTGGTCCTTGAGATCGTCGGAAACCCGGTCGGCCACGGCCTTGTCCCAGCGGGAGATGAAGACCGATGCCACGGACCCGACGGCCGGATCGAGGCCCTGCTCGATGCGCCGCTCGACGCCCTTGAGGTAGGCGTCGGCGGCGGCTCGGTAGTGGTCGGCGGAGAACAGCAGCGTGACGTTGACCGGCACGCCGGCGGCGATCGCCTCGGTGATCGCCGGCAGACCTTCGGCCGTGCCGGGGATCTTGATGAACAGGTTGCTGCGGGCGGCCCTCGCGTGGAGCGACTTGGCGGCTTCCACGGTTGCCTGCGTGTCGTAGGCCAGCTCGGGTGAGACCTCGAGCGACACCCAGCCGTCGACACCGTCGGTGCGCTCGTGGATGGGGAGGAACAGATCGGCGGCGCGCTGGAGGTCCTCGATGGCGAGGGCGAAGAACAGCTCCTCGGAGGACAGCCCATCGGACGCGCGGGCGCGGATGGCGTCGTCGTAGTCGCCCGACCCGATCGCCTCGTCGAAGATCGACGGGTTGGACGTCAGGCCGGTCACCGAGTACTGGTCGATGTAGCGCTGGATCTGCCCGTTGTCGAGCAGGCTGCGCTTGATGTTGTCCAGCCACAGGCTCTGCCCGTGCTGGTGCAGCATCTCCGAAGCTTTCATTGGTTCCCTCCAGTGGTTGCAGCAACGCATTCGCGGGCGATCTCAGAGACCTTGTCGGGCGTGAAGCCGAACTTGTCGAGCAGCGACTTCAGCGGCGCCGACGCACCGAACGTGTGCATGCCGATGACCCGCCCGTGGTCGCCGACGTAGCGACCCCAACCGAGCGTCGATGCCTGCTCGATGGCGACGCGGGCCTTGACGGATGGCGGCAGCACGCTGTCGCGGTAGCTCTGCGGCTGGCGCTCGAAGAGCTCCCAGCACGGCATGCTCACGACGCGGGCGTTGATGCCGCCGGCGGCCAGCTCCTCGCGAGCCGACATCGCGAGCGCCACCTCCGACCCCGTCGCCAGCAGGAGCACGTCGGGCTGACCGTTCGGCGCATCGGCCAGCACGTAGGCACCCGAGGTGACGCCTGCGGCCGCTCCGACCTGCGTGCGGTCGAACGTCGGCACCGCCTGGCGGGTGAGGATCAGGATCGCCGGCTCGTGGCGCAACGCAGCGATGAACCGCCAGCACTCGACGACCTCGTTGGCGTCGGCCGGGCGGAACACGAGCATCCCCGGGATCGCCCGCAGCGACGCCAGCTGCTCGACCGGCTGGTGGGTCGGGCCGTCCTCACCGACGCCGATCGAGTCGTGCGTGAAGATGTGGATGACCGGGATCTCCATCAGCGCGGAGAGGCGGATCGCTCCACGGGCGTAGTCGGAGAAGATCAGGAACCCCGACCAGAACGGTCGCAGCTTGGTCACCGACAGCCCGTTGGAGATCGCCGCCGACGCGTGCTCGCGGATCCCGAAGTGGAAGTTGCGCCCGCCACGCTCGTCGGGCTCGAACGCACCGGAGAACGTCAGCGTGGTCTTGGTGGACGGCGCGAGGTCGGCGGCACCGCCGAGCACCCACGGCACCGCCTCGGCGAGGGCGTTGAGCACCTGACCCGAAGAGTCGCGGGTGGCCAAGCCCTTGGCGTCGGCCGGGAACGTCGGCAACTTGGAGTCCCACCCCTCTGGGAGCTCGCGACGCTGGATCCGCTCGAGCTCGTCGGCGAGATCCGGGTGCCCGCTCCGGTAGGCGTCGAACCGCTGCTCCCACTCGGCGCGAGTGTCACGTCCGCGGGCACCGATGCCTCCTGCGAACCAGTCGTAGATCCCTTCGGGCACGTAGAAGTCCTGATCCTCGGGCATCCCGAGGAAGCGCTTGGTCTCCCGCACGCCCTCCACGCCGAACGGTTCGCCATGTGCTTTGGGAGAGTCCTCGACGGGCGACCCGTAGCCGATGTGGCTGTGCACGAGGATCAGCGTTGGTCGTTCGTGCTCGGCCTCGAACGTGTGGAACGCCCTGCGGATGGCGCTGAGGTCGTTGGCGTCGGCGATCGTCGTGACGTTCCAGCCGTAGGCGATGAAGCGCGCCGCAACGTCCTCGCTGAACGTGATGTCGGTGTGGCCCTCGATCGTCACGCGGTTGGAGTCGTAGATCCAGCAGAGGTTGGACAGCTGCTGGTGGCCGGCGAACGACGCGGCCTCCGAGGAGATGCCCTCCATCATGCATCCGTCGCCGGCAAGGGCGTAGACGTTGAAGTCGAACAGCGTGTCGTCGGCGGTGTTGTAGCGGGTAGCCAGCCATTTCCCAGCGACGGCGATCCCGACCGACGTCGCAACACCTTGCCCGAGTGGTCCCGTCGTCGTCTCGACGCCGCTCGTCCAGCGGTACTCCGGGTGGCCCGGGCAGTGGGAGTCGAGTTGGCGGAACGTCCGCAGGTCCTCCATCGTCACGGCCGGCCGGCCGACCAGCTCGTAGTCGGGATCGACGGCTTGGACCTGCGTCAGATGGAGCAGCGACCAGAGCAGCGCGGAGGCGTGTCCCTCCGAGAGCACGAAGCGGTCGCGGTTGGGCCAGATCGGATCTGCCGGGTCGAAGCGGAGAACGTGCTGCCACAGGGTGTAGGCGACCGGTGCGATCCCCATCGGTGTGCCCGGGTGCCCGGAGTTGGCCTGCTGGATGGCGTCCATGCACAGGCCGCGGATCGTGTTGATGGCCAGCAGGTCGGCGTCCATGCGGTGTGCTCCCTCGACAAGCGACGAACGACGCCGAACTTAATCGGGTTCGTCTCGCAGGCAAGCTGCTCGCCTCGACCGTCACGATCGTTCGCTCGCAGGCTCGCTCACACAGCGGGCTCGCCGCCGAGCGCTACGGAGTTTCGACCGCGTGCCTCGGCCAGTGCATGGACAGGTCGACGTTCGAGAGCTTGGCGGCGGCGCGCACGAGTGCAAGGTGGGTGAAGGCCTGCGGGAAGTTGCCGAGCTGGCGCTTGGCGGTCGGGTCGTACTCCTCGGCGTACAGGCCGACGTCGTTGGCCGAGCGCGGCGAGGCGATCGAACAGCGCTCGCGCCTCGTCCTCACGTCCCTGCATCATGTATTCGTCGACGAGCCAGAACGAGCAGGCGAGGAAGACGCCCTCGCCGCGTGGCAGCCCGTCGTCGGTCTCATCCGTGCGATATCGCAGCAGCAGCCGTCGTGCAGGAGCTCGCGCTCGATCGCGGCAGTCGTGCTCACCACCCGCGGGTCGGTCGCCGGCAGGAAGCCGGTGAGCGGGATTGAACAGTGCCGACGCGTCGAGCTGCTGCGACCCGTACGCCTGGGTGAAGGCACCGAGCTCCGGGTCGAAGCCCTCGGCGCACACCTCGGCGTGGATCTCGTCCCGGATTGCCCGCCAGCGATCGATGGGACCCTTGAGGTCGAACTGCGCGCCGACCTCACCGCTGAGGCGAAGGCGGCCCAGGCCATGACCTTGGACGCGTGAAGTGCTGACGCTCGCCGCGCACCTCCCACAGGCCGTCGTCCGGCTCGTGCCAAGCGCCCTCCAGGTACTCGAGCACCGCGACCTCGAACGCCCACGAGTCGGCATCGACCTCATCCGGCGCCCATGCCGCGCATCAGGGCCAGCGACGCCGAGCACCTCACCGAACACGTCGAGCTGGAACTGCCCGCTGGCGGCGTTGCCGACCCGGACGGGAGACGATCCCTCGTAGCCGGGTAGCCAGTCGAGCACGTACTCGGTCAGCCGCCGCTCGCCGGCCACGCCGTACATGATCTGCAGCTCGGCGGGGTCCCCGCACGCCGCGCGGAGCAGCCAGTTGCGCCAGGCGATCGCCTCGTCGGTGGTAGCCCCCGACGATCAGCGCGTCCAGCGTGAGCACCGAGTCGCGCAGCCAGCAGTAGCGGTAGTCCCAATTGCGGACGCTGCCGATCCACTCCGGAAGCGACGTCGTCGCAGCAGCGACGATGCCGCCGGTCGGCGCGTACGTCAGCGCCTTCAGCGTGATGAGCGACCGCACCGACGAGGTCGCGGGCGTGCCGTCGTAGGCACAGCGCCGGACCACCGTCGCCACCAGGTGGTCGTCGATCGCAGCGCCCGCTCGGCGTCGGTCGGCCGTGGAGCCGGCTCGTGCGAGGGGTGCCACGTCAAGACGAACGGAACGCGCTCGCCCTCCTCGACCACGAATGTCGGCCACCGTGCTGTGCCCGGCGCCCTCGATCGCCACCGGCGTCGTGAGCACCACGGTGTTCGGCCCGGCAGTGGCGTGCAGTCGACCGTCTCGCTGGACGACCCACGGCAGCGTGGAGCCGTAGTCGAAGCGGAAGCGAGCGTCCATCTGCATCGGCACGCGACCCGACACGCACTCGACGACCCGCACGAGCTCGACGGCGCGCTCGCGGATGGGCATGCAGTCGATGACTCGCACCACGCCGTGTCGGTGTGGAACGTCGTCTCGAGGACGAACGTGTTCGGCCGGTACTGACGCTCGACGCGCTCGATCCCGCCCGCCGGCGCGAGCAGCCAGCGGCCGTGGTCGTCGGGCCGCCCGAGCAGTGCGGCGAAGACGGCGCCCGAATCGAAGCGGGGCACGCACAGCCAGTCGATCGATCCGTCCTTGCCGACGAGCGCTGCCGTGTGCGTGTCGCCGATCAGCGCGTAGTCCTCGATCCGACCAACCATGAAAATCCCCCCGACGTCGAGCACCAAATACTGTCAGTGCCATGGCGGATGCCACGCTCCAGCATCACTCGGTCGTCGTCGTCGGTGGCGGATTCGCAGGCGCGACGTGCGCTGAGCGGCTCGGCAAGCGGGGGATCCACGTCACGCTCGTCGACCAACACAACTACAGCCAGTTCCAGCCGCTGCTCTATCAGCTGGCCACGGCCCAGGTGATGTTGCTCAGCGTCGCCTGGCCGCTGCGCGAGCGGTTCGCCACGCGGACGGCCGTCGACGTGAAGCTGGCGAGGATTGCCAGCATCGACCCGGCGACCCGGTCAGTCACGTCGGACGACGGCGTCACCTTCCAGGGCGACCACCTGGTCATCGCCGCGGGCTCGCGGCCGAACTTCTTCGACACACCCGGTGCCGACAAGTGGGCGTTCCCGCTCTACGCGCTCGCCGACGCCGAACGGCTGCGCTCGCGCGTCTTCTCCGTCTTCGAAGATGCCGACCGCAAACCGGAGCTGATCGAGCGCGGGGCCCTCAACATCGTCGTCGTCGGCGGTGGCTCGACCGGAGTCGAGACCGCCGGCGCGCTCGGCGATCTGATCAAGGAAGTGATGCCCCGCCGGTATCCGGACCTGGCCGTCGACGCCGCGCAGGTCACGCTCGTCGATCCCGGATCCGTCGTGCTCGCCCCGTTCTCGGAACGCGCCCACGAGTACGCCGCAGACGCGCTGCGCCGCAAGGGAGTCCATCTCGAGCTCGGCGCCTGCGTCACCGAGGTGGCCCAGGACCGCGTCACGCTCTCGGACGGTCGCCAGATCCTCACGCGGACGGTCGTGTGGGCCGGCGGTATCCAGGGGGCCGAGCTGCTCGCCCAGAGTGGCCTGCCGCTCGGTCACGGCGGGCGCGTCGACGTGCAGCCCGATCTCACGGTCGCCGGCTTTCCCGGCGTGTACGCCATCGGTGACGCGGCGAACATGGCGGGCTCCGACGGCCAGCCACTTCCGCAGCTCGGCTCCGTCGCCCTGCAAGCTGGTCGATCGGCGGCCAACAACATCATCGCCGACCTCGACGGCCGCCTCCGTACGCCGTTCCGCTACCACGACAAGGGGATCATGGCGATGATCGGCCGGGACGCGGCGATCTTCGAGGTCGGTCCGCGCCGCCGCGAGTTCGACGGGAAGTTCGCATTCGTGTCGTGGCTCGGTGTGCACGCCTACTTGCTGAGCGGATGGCACGCCCGCATCGTCGCGGTGCGGTCATGGGCGTGGGACTACCTCTCCAAGCGCCGGGCACTGTCGATCATCGATCGCCCCGACGCTGCCCGCATCGACTGGGATCAGCCGTAGCGAGGTTTGTCGGCGAGGGCCGCCCGGGTAGCCAGCGTCCGCCGCCCGGAGAGGCGGGGGCGCGGACATGGAACGCAGGAACGTGGGCTCATCGGAACGAACGACGGTCTCCTGCCGCGGGCTGACGAAGTCCTTCAACGGAGACGCCGTCGTGAGCGACCTGGCGCTGGACATCTCCGAGGGCAGCATCGTCGGGCTGATCGGCCCGAGCGGGAGCGGCAAGACCACGACGGTGCGGCTGCTCGTCGGCTTGCTCGAGCCGACCGCCGGAACCGCCACCGTGTGGAACACGCCCTCGACAGAGCTCTCCGCGGCCGCAACGTCAGCAGATCGGGTACCTGCCGCAGATCCCTGCGCTGTTCCCCAACCTCTCGCTCTGGGAGAACCTGAGCTTCCACGCCTCGATGTACGGGCTGCGCCTGCGACGCCGGCACCGGCTCCACCACGTGCTCGAGTGGGTCGAGCTGGACGAGCACCGCAAGAAGAAGGTGCGTCAGGTGTCGGGCGGGATGCAGCGGCGCCTCGCCCTCGCCGCGGCGTTGGTGCACGATCCGATGCTCCTCTTCCTCGATGAGCCGACAGCGGGGATCGACCCGATCCTGCGCAGCACGTTCTGGGAGCAATTCCGCGAGATGCGAGACGAGGGCCGCACGATCTGCGTCACCACGCAGTACGTCGGCGAAGCGGCGTACTGCGACTACGTCGGCATGCTCTCCGACGGCGAGCTGTTGCTCATCGACACACCGGAGAACCTTCGCAAGGCGGCCTTCGAGGGCGAAGTCGTCGACATCGAGCTGAGCCGCCCGGTCGAGCCGCACGAGATCGAGCAGCTCGCCGCGGCTCGAAGGCGTGCTGTCCCGACCGGAGCCGCTCTCGCCGCGCACCTGGCGGGTGGTGGTCGAGGACGCCGACGCCGCGATCGACCGGTTGGACGACGTGCTGGAGCGACTTCAGCTGCCCGTCCTCGAGGCGCGGGAGCATGTCGTCGACTTCGACGAGGTCTTCGTCAAGGTCATCGAGCGACATCGTGCCGCCGGCGACCGCAACGCCGGCGACCCCGCCGAGGCGCAGCGGTGAGCATCCGGAGCCGATTGACCGCTCGTCGGGAACGGCGCCGACGAGTCCCGCCGAGCGAAGCAAGCGAAGCTGCAGCGAGGAACCAAGCTCCGGCCGTCCAGTGGGTGGGCGACGATCGTCCAAGCGCTGGCGTTCGTCCGCAAGGAACTGGCCGAGATCGTTCGGCAGCCGATGCTCCTGCTGTTGCTGGTCCTCGGTCCGTTCATCCTGCTGCTGCTGTTCGGTGCCGGGTACAAGGACACGACGATCAAGCTGCGCACCGAGTTCGTCGGGCCGGAGGGATCGCTGTACGAGGATGCGATCAGCGACTACTCCGATCAGCTCGACGAGTACATCGACATCCGCGGCTTCACTGCGGACGAGCAGGCCGCCCGTCGAGACCTCGAGCAGGGTCGGCTCGATGCCGTCGTCGTGTTCCCGCCTGACGCGCTCGATCAGATCTTGAGCGGGCAGAGCGCCAAGATCACCGTGCTCCACGACACGCTTGATCCCTTCCAGCAGGTCGCCATCGATGTCTCGTCGCGCCTGGCCGTCCAGGAGGTCAACGCATCGGTCCTCGGCTCGATCGTCGCGGAGACCCAGGATGCGATGGCACCGGCGGCCCAGACGGCAAGCGTCCTCACGGAGCAGGCGGCCACGTTGACGCAGGCCGCGGAGGGCGGCGACGCGGCGACGATCGCCCAGGCCGCCGGAACCGTCGCCGACACGCTCGCGGACGCGAGGGTCGTGGTGGCGACGTCGCAGCAGGTGATCGAGCAGCTCGACGGCGCGGAAGACTCGTCGGCGATCAATGAGCTCTTGGCGTCGCTGGAGTCGGCGGAGGCCGAGGCGAATGCGATCAGTGCCGACGGCGGCGCGACCACCGCCGAACAGGCGGCGCAGCTCGGCGGCGACGCTGCCGGCGGTCGCCGACACGATGGCGTCGGCCACCGCCCTCGATCCGGCCGTGCTCGTGCGCCCGTTCGAGGCAGCCACCGAGAACATCGCTCCGGTGATCGTCGAGCCGCCGGACTACTTCACGCCGGCGGCCATCGTGCTGCTGTTGCAGCACCTCGCCATCACGTTCGCCGCCCTCTCGCTCGTCCGCGATCGTGAGCACGGACTGTTCGAGCTACTGCGCGTCGGCCCGCTGTCCTCAACAGAGATCCTGATCGGCAAGACGATCGCCTACCTCACCGTCGGGCTGACCGTCGGAGCGGTCCTCATCGCCGCTGCCGTCTACGTGCTGCGCATCCCGCTCGAGGGTGAGGTCTGGTGGGTCGCGGCGACCGTCGCGCTCGTGCTACTGGCTTCGCTGGCGCTCGGCATGGTGCTGTCGATGATCTCTGGCTCGGAGACACAGGCCGTGCAGTACGCGATGCTCACCTTGCTCGCCGCACTCTTCTTCTCCGGGTTCGTTCTCGACATCTCGCAGCTCGCCACGCCGTACCGCTACATCTCGTACCTGCTGCCGGTCACGTACGGAATCGACATGCTCCATGACGTGATGCTCCGGGGCGTCGCGCCAGAGTCGTCAGATCTGATCGGCCTGGGCGCCCTCGTCGGCGCCTACGGTGTGCTCGCCGTCGCGCTCCTGCATCGACGGCTGCGCACCGCATGACCGGTATCTCATCGCCCCGCCAAGAGCGCTCGGCTCGAGGACAACGATTCTTCAACCGCCACCGCATCGGCCAGGCGGTGATGGTCGCCGCGGTCGTCGCCGCGGTCACGTGTCTCGTCGGGGCCGTCGTGGCGTGGCAGCTGATCGGTGACTTGCAGGATCGTTCGGCGACCAGCTTGGAGCTCGTCGCGAGCACGCTGCGCAACGTGGACGACTCCCTTGCAGTCGCCCAGGACGTCACCGCGACCGTCGGGAGCGCGATCGGCACGATCGAGCAGTCGATGGGCACACTCACCCAGGGCGTGGAGGACGGCGCCGCCGCCCTCGACGCCGTCGCCGACCTCACCGAGGACGTCCCGCCGGCGCTCGATCGGCTGGACAGAACGCTGGTCACCGTGCGCGACGCCGGCCGCCATCGTCGACACCGCGCTGGACGCCGTCGACCAGCTGCCGATCGGTCCGACGATCCCGACGCCCGACTCGCCGCGTCCGTGGACGGGCTGCGAGGGGACATCCGCCCGATCGCCGAGGGTCTGCGCGGCTCGACGAGCTCGATCCGCGTCGCTCGCCGGGTCAAGTGGCGAGCTGGTGACGCAGATCGGCGCGCTCGAGGACGATCTGACCGACCTCGACGAGTCGCTCGCGCGCAGCACCGAGCTGCTCGACCGGTACCGGGCCGACACCGCGGAGGCGATCGCGCTGGCCGAGGAGAGCCTGGACGACCTCGACCGCAACATCTTGCTGTCGCGGGTTCTCGTCGTGATCCTCGCGGTGACGATCGCCATCGGGCAGATCGCGCCGTTCTACATCGGTCGTCAGCTCGCCCAGACGCCGGCAGCGCCGGCTGACCCGGTCGAGGTGGATCCCGTCACGCCTCTCTAAGTCCGAGAATTGGCTGGTATGCAGCCAATTCGCGGACCTTGAGCACTGCTCACGACGGAACGGAAGCGAACTCGACGACGTCCCGACCGAGCGGCAGCTCGTCGGTCCGTGGTCCCGCGGTCGCCGTGTCCACGACCACTGCGTCGGCCTGCGGATCGGACTGCATCAGCTGCTCCACCGGGGCTGACTGCCCGGTGACGGTGAACTCGTCGAAGACGTACGGGACGCCGTTGGCCACGAGCGCCGATGGCCGGTCCATCAGTTGGAAGTGGAGATGTGGGCCGGTCGAGCTGCCTGAGTTCCCCGTCCTCCCGATCACCTCACCCTTCTCGACGGTGTCGCCCGTCTCGACCTCGACGGAACCAGGCTTGAGGTGGGCGTAGAAGGCGAACACCCCGTCCTCGATCTCGAGGATCACGTAGTTGCCGTCGGCCTCTTCGATCGTCACGGGTTCGGCAGCGTCGGGGATCTGGTCGTCGATCCCGTCCACAGCGATGACCACGGTGGCGTCGGCGACGGCGAGCACGGGCTGGTCGTACGTCGGCCAACTCTCGTTGAGGCTCGGGTCGCCGGTCGCCAGCATCCCGGCCTCGTCGATCTTGTTGAAGTCGATGGCATAACGCTGAGCCAGCCACTCCGCGTTGTTGATCGGCTGCATCGATCGGCGGTGCGGGCCATCGCAGCAGCTGCCGAAGGCGAGCCATCCCGGCCCTTCGAGCGGAGGCCCGATCACCGTTGGCGGCTGCGTGTCGACTTCGGTCCGGGCGGCGACCGAACTGATCGCCTCCGGGACCGGTAGGCCGGGTGGCACCGAGATCGTCATCTCGTGCTCGATCTCCGCGGGAAGCTCGGAGGGGTCGTCGAACGGGATGTCGACCCAGACGATCCCGACCGTTGAAGGGCCGAGCTCGGTCAGCGGTTCCGTGCCGGTCGGCATCAGCGACATCGAGGCGGACAGCTCCTCACCGCTCAACGTCACGATCGTCTCGCTGGAGCTGACGTCGCGCACTTCGACCTCCGTCACCGTTGCCGGAACCGGGAAGCCGTTGGTCAGCTGCAGCTCATAGACGAGGTGGACCACGCCGTCTGACCCCGTGAACCAGCGCGGCGTGGAGAACGTCTCCATCAGCACTGGCGTGAACTGTTCGTCGCCGCCGGCGGACGTGTCCGTCGTCTCGCCATCCTCACGCAACCCATCTGAGCAAGCCGCGACGGTGAGCACGACCATCGCCAGCAGTGCCGGATTCGTCCGTCGTGCTCCTGAACGTCTCATCACTCCCACCATCGGGTCGCCACCACCATTCGGATCCCCGTATGGTCTACCCGGTGGTGACGGTCGACGCGGCCGCTCAGATGGCCATGGAGTTGCCTGAGGTCGTCGAGGGCGAGCACCGCGGCGGTCGCACCTGGACCGTCGGCGGCAAGGCGTTCGCGTGGGAGCGGCCGTTCAGCAAGGCCGATCTCCGGCGCTTCGGTGACGTCACCCCTCCCGCCGGACCGATTCTCGCCGTGCGTGTCGAGGACCTGGGGGAGAAGGAAGCAGTCCTCGCATCGCAGGCGAAGGGCTTCTTCACCATTCCCCACTTCGACGGGTACGCCGCGGTGCTGATCCAGCTGAAGGTCGTCGGCAAGCGGGCGCTGCGCGAGGCACTCCTCGACGGCTGGCTGGCGTGTGCTCCCGAGAAGCTGGCGACGAGCTACCTCGGCGGCGCGTGATCCGCGATTGCCAAGTCGGCGTGTGTGACTGAGCTAGAAAGGGGTGGGTGTCGGACTTCGCCCCGTCCGCGACGCGAGGGAGTGTGCACAGCTCGCTCGAGATGACGCGTTCGACGGCGCACTTCGGGGTCATCGTGTTCCTGGCCTCGGACGTGATGTTGTTCGCTGCTTTCTTCGCGGCCTACTTCCTGCTCCGGGCGACCGACACGCCGTGGCCGCCGGCGGACGTCGAGCTCGACACCGTTCGGGCCGCCATCTTCACGGCCGTCCTGTTCGCATCCTCGTTCACGCTCGTCGGCTCTGACCGCGCCGCCGATCGACTGGACGCCGGCCGACAGCGACGTTGGCTGATCGTGACGTTCCTGCTGGGTGCGGCGTTCCTCGCCAACCAGCTCGCCGAGTACGCGACGTTGGCGTTCACCCCCGACGACCATCCGTACGGATCGATCTACTGGCTGCTCACGGGTCTCCACACGTGCCACGTCACGGCGGGCCTCGTGGCGATGGCCCTGCTCTTCGTCCGCACGATCCGCGCCAGGACTCCCGCCGCCATCGGCTCGTGGACGGGCGGCATCTCGCTGTTCTGGCACCTCGTCGACGTCGTGTGGCTGTTCCTGTTCGCGACGATCTGGCTGATCCGATGAGGCGGGCGTTGCTGGTGTTGCCGTTCGCTGCGGCGGGCGTCACGGCGGCGCTGTCGTTCGCTGCCGTGGCGGAGGGTCCGGAGGCAGCCCGCGCGCGGACAGCCACTCGAGGAACGTGGCCGCACGCTGTATGACACGCACTGCACCAGCTGTCACGGAGTCAACGGCGAAGGCATCGCCGACCGCGGCCCGCCCTTGATCAACGAGGGCCCGGCCGCCGTCGACTTCGTGTTGCGAACGGGCCGCATGCCGATGGCGGACCCGTTCATGGAGGCCGATCGTGGGCCGGTGCAGTTCACCGACGAGGACATCCGCGCGTTGGTTGCGTACGCCGGCTCATTCGGCGACGGCGCCCCTGTGCCCGAGGTCGACATCGAGAACGCCGACGTCGCCAACGGCGGCAACATCTACCGCCTCAACTGCGCGGCCTGCCATGTCGCGTCCCTCTCCGGTGCGGCGATCGGGGGCGGGGCCGCGGCACCGGACCTGATGGAGTCGACGCCGACCGAGATCGTCGAGGCAACCCTCGTCGGGCCAGGTCCGATGCCGGTCTTCGGGGCGTTCACCGACCAGGACCGCAACGACCTCGCGGCGTACATCGTCGCCCTGCAGGAGGAGCGCAAGGCGGACCTCGACGAGGCGCGCGACTTCGGCGGCGTTGGCCCGGTCGGGGAGGGCCTCGGCGCCTGGCTGCTGGCGCTGCTCCCCCTCGTGGCGCTGACCCGCTGGATCGGCTCCCCGCATCAGGGCCGTGATGTCGGCGCCAACCCACCGCTCGACGAACACGGAGACGTGGTCACATGAGTGACATCGACGAACGCCGCGAGCAGTTCGCCCCCGAGGACTTCCGCAGCACTCGCCCGGTGAAGCGGGGCGCGTACTGGGGTGCCGTGACGGCCTTCGCCATCGCAGTTGCTGGTGGGATCACCGCCACCGTCGCCTACGCCACGGATCAGAGTCAGGTGCTCCTGGGCGTGGGGCTGGCGGCCGCGCTCGGCGGCATCGGCATCGGCCTCGTCGCCTGGGCCAAGTTCCTCGACCTCGACGAGCACGCCGTGCAGCAGCGCGAGCAACTGACCATGTCCGCCGAGGACGTCCACAACCTCGAGGAGGAGCTCCAGATCACGCGCGAGACGGTCGGTCGTCGCAAGCTCCTCGTCGGGCTGCTCGGCGCCTCCTTCGTCAGCATGCTGGTCGGGTTTGTCGGGCCCATCGGCTCACTGGGGCCGCGCCCCGGTTCCGAGCGGCGCAGCACGTCGTGGGCCGCCGGCAAGCGGCTCGTCACGTCCCAGGGTCTGCCGATCGACAGCCAGTCCACGCGGTTCGATCAGCTGAACACCGTCTTCCCGGAGGGGTCGATCGGCGTCGACGACTGGGCAGGTCATCGTGATGCGGCTCCCACCCGAGGCGCTGACGGAGAAGACCATCGCCGGTGGAGCCATCAACGGATGGGTCGCCTACTCCAAGATCTGCACCCACGCCGGCTGCTCCGTCGGGCTGCTCGGCGTCGACAACCGCCCGCCGGACACGCTGCGCCAGCTCGTCTGCCCGTGCCATCAGTCGGTGTTCGATCCGGTCGACGCGGCTCGGCCGGTCGGCGGTCCGGCGCCGCGGCCGCTCCCACAGCTGCCGCTCGAGATCGACGCCGAGGGCTTCCTGATCGCGAAGAGTGATTTCCCAGGTGTCGTCGGGCCGCTCGCCTGGAACGAGGCCGGCGATTTCTGAGCCTGTGACGACCGAAGCGGCGGACACCACGCCGGCTGAGCGCAAGAAGCGTCGCGGCCTGGTCGAGCGCTACGTCGACTCCGTCGCCGGGCGCGTTGGTGCCGGCTCGGGGCTCTACAAGGGGCTGCGCAAGGTCTTCCCCCACCACTTCTCGTTCCTGTGGGGCGAGATCGCCCTCTACTGCTTCGTCGTCCTGCTGATCACGGGCACCTACCTCACGTTCTTCTTCGAGGGCACCCAGCAGACGACCATCTACAACGGTTCCTACGCGCCGCTTCGTGGTGTCGAGGTGTCGGGCGCCTACGAGTCCGTGCTGCGCATCTCCTACGACGTGAGGGGCGGTCTCGCTCATCCGCCAGATGCACCATTGGGCGGCGCTCGTGTTCATCGGGGCGATCGCCCTCCACATGGCGCGCATCTTCTTCACGGGGGCGTTTCGTCGGCCACGCGAGATCAACTGGGTCGTCGGCGTGCTGATGCTGATCCTCGCCCTGGCCGCCGGCTTCACGGGCTACTCGCTGCCGGACGACCTCCTGTCGGGCACCGGCCTGCGCATCACGTACGCCATCATCTTGGCGATCCCACTCATCGGTGAACGCCTCGTCTACCTCATCTTCGGCGGCGACTGGCCGGGCACGGACATCGTCGGGCGCCTCTACCCGGTGCACATCCTGCTCATCCCCGCGTTCATCGTCGGCCTGCTCGCTGTCCACCTCATGCTCGTCTGGCGCCAGAAGCACACGCAGTTCACGCAGCGCGGGGCGACCGAGCGCAACGTCATCGGTGAACGCATCTGGCCGACGTTCGCCATGAAGTCCATCGGCCTGATGTTCATGGTCGCCGGAGTCATCGCCCTGATGGGCGGGATCTTCGAGGTCAACCCGGTGTGGCTGTTCGGGCCCTACGACATCGGTGCGGCGACGTCCTACTCACAGCCGGACTGGTACATCGGCTTCCTCGAGGGATCACTGCGGCTGTTCCCGCCGTGGGAGACGCGCGCCTTCGGGTACATGATCAACAACATCGTGTACTCCGGGGTGATCATCCCCGGCATCATCTTCTCGGGCCTGCTGATGGTGCCGTGGATCGAGCGGCGCTTCACGCGAAGCAAGACTGACGTCAACCGAGAGCACCACCTGCTCGAGCGACCTCGCGATAACCCGCACCGCACGGCGGCCGGTGCGGCGGCGATCGCGTTCGTCACGGTGTTGTTCCTCGGCGGTTCGCAGGACGTCATCGCCGGCATCTTGACCGTCTCGATCGGTCACGTGACTGCGGCGCTGCAGATCGCCTGCATCCTCGTTGCGCCCATCACCTACTTCGTGGCCTACCACCTGTGCATCGCGTTGCAGCGCCGCGAGGGGCCCGAGCGAACGGAGCGGGCGAGCATCGTGACGCGTGACCCGGGAGGTGGCTACCACAGCGTCCACGAAACGGTCGAGGACGAGGATCGTGTGCCGGCCGGGACAGGTGGGGACTGATGGCTGCGCCGATGCTGCCGCCGCCGCTCACCGAGCAGGCCGAGGACATCGACCGTGTCTGGAAC
The DNA here is from genome assembly GCA_963774125.1 of uncultured Acidimicrobiia bacterium. Classification (GTDB taxonomy): domain Bacteria; phylum Actinomycetota; class Acidimicrobiia; order Acidimicrobiales; family Ilumatobacteraceae; genus JALZMG01. The sequence goes on along the minus strand of CAVZDR010000002.1, from coordinate 1,273,963 downwards.
GTGTTCCTCATCGGGGCCGTCTCGGTGTTCGCCTTCGTGGTGATCCTCGTGCTCATCATCGTCGTGCGGTTCCGGCGCCGGGACGACCGTCTGCCCCGCCAGGTCCGGCTCAACCTGCCCTTCGAGCTCACGTACACGTTCGTGCCCCTTCTCATCGTCGGAGCCTTGTTCGCCATCACGTTCATCTCGGTGCGCGACGTGGACTCCAAGGTGGCGGCTGACGAGATCGACCTGACCGTCGGCGTCGTCGGCTTCCGCTGGCAGTGGCGTTTCGAGTACCCCGAGCAGGGAGTCATCGTCAGCGGTTCCTCGCAGGACATCCCCGAGCTCGTCCTCCCGGCCTCATCGACCGTGAGGTTCGAGGTCATGTCCGTCGACGTGATCCACTCGTTCTGGATCCCGGGGTTCCGCTTCAAGCGAGACCTGTTCCCGGACATCGAGTCGACCGTCGACGTCGACATGACCGACACGACGGGCACCTGGCCGGCAGGCGGCATCTGCGCCGAGTTCTGCGGCCTCGACCACCACAAGATGTACTTCGACCTCCGCGTCGTGACGCCCGAGGAGTTCGATCAGTGGATCGCTGAGCAAGGCGGGACGCCATGACGACGATCGACCGCCGTCCCGGACCCGACGCGACGCTCCGACGACCTCTTCGAGATCGACGACTTCATCGGTGAAGATCCGGCAGCCGCGCCGGATCAGCGGGGACTGCCGCGAACGCTCATCGGGTGGTTGACGAGCACGGATCACAAGGCGATCGGCATCGCGTACGGCGTGACGTCACTCGTCTTCCTTGCGATCGGCGGCGCGCTCGCCGGCATCATCCGCGCCGAGCTGGCAACGCCCGGGCTGCAGCTCGTGGACGAGGCCTTCTACAACCAGGTGTTCACGATGCACGGCAGCATCATGGTGTTCCTGTTCGCGGTGCCGTTCGGGTTCGCCATCGCCAACTACCTGATGCCGCTGCAGATCGGTGCGCCGGACATGGCGTTCCCGCGGCTCAACGCGTTGTCGTACTGGCTCTACCTGTTCGGCGGCATCATCATGCTGTCCGGCTTCATCACCGATGGCGGTGCCGCGGCGTTCGGGTGGACGGCCTACGTGCCACTGTCGTCGATCGGCACGCCGGGGTTGGGCGGCGACCTGTGGATCGTCGCCATCATCCTCACGGGCACCTCGGGGACACTCAGCGCGGTCAACATCATCACGACGCTGACGATGATGCGCGCCCCCGGCATGACGATGTTCCGGCTGCCCATCCTGTGCTGGAACGTGTTCCTGACCAGCTTCATGGTGCTCGTCGCGTTCCCCGTGCTCTCGGGTGCCCTGATCATGCTGCTCGCCGACCGGCAGTTCGGCACCCACTTCTACGAGCCGATGACGGGTGGTTCCTCGATCCTCTACCAGCACCTGTTCTGGTTCTTCGGCCACCCGGAGGTGTACATCGTCGCCCTGCCGTTCTTCGGCGTCGTGACGGAGATCTTCTCGGTGTTCGCCCGAAGACCGGTGTTCGGGTACAAGGGCTTCGTCCTCGCGACGATCGCCATCGCCACGCTGTCGACGTCGGTGTGGGCGCACCACATGTTCGTCACCGGTCAGGTGGTGTTGGCGTTCTTCGCCGCGACGACGTTCCTCATCGCCGTGCCGACTGGCGTCAAGGTGTTCAACTGGGTCGGCACGATGTGGGGCGGCTCGATCCTCTGGGAGCCCCCCATGCTGTTCGCCGTCGGGTTCCTCGTCACGTTCGTCGCCGGAGGCGTGACCGGGATCATCCTCGCCTCGCCGACGCTGGACTTCCACCTCAACGACACGTACTTCGTGGTCGCCCACTTCCACTACGTGATGGGCGGCACGGTGATCTTCGCCGTGTTCGCCGCGATCTACTTCTGGTGGCCCAAGATCACCGGTCGGATGCTGAGCAAGCGGCTCGGCCAGTGGCACTTCTGGCTGGTCTTCGTCGGCTTCAACATGACGTTCTTCGTCATGCACATCCTCGGCCGCAACGGCATGCCACGGCGGGTCGCCGACTACCAGGAGACCGACGAGTTCGAGGCACTGAACATCTTCTCGTCGATCGGCTACCTCGTGCTGGTGGCATCGATGGTGCCGTTCCTCTGGGCGATCGTGTCCTCGTTCCGCAAGCCGATGACCGCTGGCCCCGACCCGTGGCACGGCAACTCGCTCGAGTGGGCAACGACGTCGCCGCCTCCGCACCACAACTTCGTGTGGCTACCGCCGATCCGCTCGGAGCGTCCGGTGTTTGACCTGCGCTGGATGAACCACGAGGACGTCAGCGCGATCGGGACGTCGCAGGCGTGGCAAGCGCGCGCCGACCACGACAGTCACTGGCTACCGCTGCACCAGTACGAGCTCGACCACAGCGACGAACCGACGGCCGACTCGCATCCCCTCGAGCGACCCTCGGAGGGACAAGGCGGTGAGCCATGAGGCTGGAGATGCTGCTGTGGGGCGGACTGGTCCTGTACTACGTCGTGCTCGGCGCGATCTACTGGGCCGTTGACGGCGACCCGGCGGGCGCGACGTTGCTCCTGATGGCCACCGCGCTCGGCGGTCTGGTGGCCGGTTGGATCTGGGACTGGCGCCGCCACCACGCCCACCCGCGCGTGGAGGATCAGGTCGACGGCGACGCCTCCGATGCCACCGGCGTCGTCGGCGTGTTCCCGTCAGCCAGCATCCGCCCGCTGGCCCTCGCCGTCGGGGCGACGACGATCGTGCTCGGAGTGGTGATCGGTTCGTGGATGCTGTTCGCCGGCGTCGCCATCACCTCCTCCCAGGTCCTGCTGCTGACCCGTGACGCTGATCGGTGAGCCGCGATGAGCGATGAGTGGCGCTGGACCGCACATTGCTCATCGCGCCGACCTGCGTTCCTTCGCGATGAGCGATGTGCGCTGTATGACCACTCATCGCTCATCGCGGGGCTCAGGGGGTCGCGGCGGTGAGCGCGGTGCTCGCGCACGACGGCATCGACCACCTCTTCATCGGGGTCGGTGCAGCCGCGGTCGTCGGCATCTACGGCGCGGCGTGGCTGGCCCAGCCGCGACCTGTTCTCTGGCGACTGCTGTCATGGATCGCCGGTGTCTGCTGCGTGCTCGCGGCGTCGCTCCCGTGGATGGAGGCGCTGGCCGAGGAGAGCTTCACCGGTCACATGGTGCAGCACCTGCTCGTGATCATCGTCGGTGCGCCGCTCCTCGTGCTGGGCCAGCCGGTGCACACCTTCGGACGAGCGGGCTGGATTCCGACGGGCTCACGGCTCGGGCCCACCGGCCGACGCTGGGCGGCGGCGTGGCGCCGGTACGCGCCGGTGATCGGCCCGATGTTCTTCGTCGCCGTCCTGTTCGTCACGCACCTCACGTCGATCTACGACCAGGCGCTCGACGACCGCCTCGTGCACGAACTCGAGCACATCGCCTACCTGCTCGGTGCCACGCTCACCTGGAGCGCGGTGCTCGGCGTCGGCCGCGGCGGTGCGGTCGCGAGGATCGGTGCCGTCTTCGGCGTTGCCGCGGGTGGCGCGTTGCTCGGCATGGTGCTGCTGTCGGCGCCGACCCCACTGATCCCCACGTACGAGGTGCAGCTCGGCACGGAGCAGGCGCTGAGCGACCAGCGTTCGGCATCCGCACTCATGTGGGTCGGCGGGATGCTGACCACCGTGCCGCTGCTCCTGCTCGCCGTGTGGCGATGGGCGGCAACGGAGGAGCGGGTGGCGCTGCGCGGCAGAAGCGCTGCGCGACGAGGATGTGCGGCTCGTTGCACTGACCCGGGCCAGAATGGCGGCGACGGGCGTCGCGCGGGGCGATCACCACGAAGGGGCAGGGCAATGAGAGTCGATGTTGGAGGTGTCGCCGAATGCGAGCGAGCGAGCGCCAGCGAGCGAGCGGCTAGCAGCGGCCTGCGTGGCCGGGGAACGCAATGAACGAGTTCATCGTCGGCGTCGATGGCAGCGAGACGGCCAAGCGGGCCGCCCTCGCTGCTGCCGAGCTGGCCGCCAAGTGCGGCGCCACGCTGCACGTCGTCACCGGCGTCACCAAGCGTGGCGGGGCAACCGTGTCTGCGGGCTCGGACACGTGGCACGTCGACCCGCTGTCGGACGCCGAGCAACTGCTCGCTGCGCTGAAGGTCGAGCTGCCGGCACCGAACATCACGACCGCCGTGCTGATGGGCGACCCGGCGCAGTCGCTGTGCGATGAGGCGAAGCGGCTCGAGGCCGAGATGATCATCGTCGGGAACCGCCGCGTGCAGGGGATGTCGAGGATCCTGGGCTCCGTCGCCATGGACGTCGCCCGCGCCGCGCCGTGCAACGTGCTGATCGTCCACACCACCGGCTGAGATTGCGGCACGCGGTGGGTCGCGTCGTTCTGACGTGAGCGCCCGGTTCGGCACGGCGGCTCCAGCGCCTTCGCCGGCCGCGTTGTGAGCGGTGAGGGCGCAGAGCGCCCACACCGCTCACCTCGCGGGCGGATCAGCCAAGGTCGGACAGGTCGAGCTCGGTGAGCTCACCGCCGTGGACCTCTACCTCCCGTACGTCGCGGCCGGCTGCGTCGAGCACCCAGTAGGTGCCCTCGACGAGCGACAGGAACAGTGCGGTCGTCACGTGCCCACCGCCTTGGTGGCGGGTCCACACACCGGTGTGCACGCTGAAGTCCGGGTCATCGGTGCGCAGGTAGAGCTCGCGCCCCTCCCACTGCTCGTCGAGCACCACGTTGAGGGCGCCGACGTCGCCGCCGATGTCGAGTACGGCGGCCCCACCACGGGCGTGATGGTCGTGGTGGTGATGGGCGTGGTCGTGGCTCACGAGCCGGCGACCGACAACGGCAGCACGTCGTAGCCGCTGACCGGGTGGTCGAGGTACGGGAAGACGTCGAGGTACGAGACGTCACCGAGCACCTGCGTGCCGTCGTTGATCAGCCCGGCCGCCCCGTCGGGCGTGAACGTCGGGTCGACCAGCGGGATGGTCAATCCGGCGACAGCTCGCAACTCGACCGTCACGACGTCGTCGAAGACACGCCGGCCGTTGGGGAAGCCGGCGAGGTCGCCGCCGAGGATGCCGTTGACGTTCGGATGGGCGCTGGGTGGGATGGCGACGTTGAGGCGCAGCTGGTCGGCCAGCGTCGGACCCGTGAAGTTCTGGAAGCCCGGCACGATCCCGGCCGGGATCCCCGTCAGCAGGATCGCCACGAGGTCGTCGCGACTCTTGCTCGCGTCACCGTTGCGTGTGGCCAGGTTCGGGAACACACCGGGGTAGAGGAGCGGCAGCAGCGTCCCGAGCTCCGGCTTCTTCACGTACTGCACGAAGTTCTTGTCCTGATCGGGCGGCGTGCCGTTCCACTCGTCCTTGCGGGGGATCGGGACGATCACCTCGTTGAACAGGGGGTTGCCGAGGCGCGACACCTGCACGTACGGCCCGACGCCGGTGGTCTTGCCGTCGTCGCGGAGGGTGGCCTTGCGCCGGTATGCGGCGCCGTACACACCGATCGTCGCGTTCGATGCCAGCGGGTCGCTCGGCCGGCTCCCGTCCGACGTCAGGCGGCTGATCGGGATCTGGATCGCGATGGTGTGGACGTTGAAGGCGCGCAGTGCGTTGATGCCGGGCGCCGCGGGCGTGGGAATCAGGTGCAGGTTCTGGAACGGGCGCAGCGCGGCGAGGTCGAAGATCGACCCGAGGTCGACGTAGAACCCGTCGAGGCGCTGACCGGCGAACACCTTGATGCCGTCACCCAGGTCGTAGATCGCTGCGTTGGCGAGCGCCGGGTAGTTCGGTGTCGACCGGATCCCGACGTTGCACGGCGGCGACAGCAGGTCGTTGCCGAGCCGCCGGCGACGCCGCCCACGCACCTCGTGCACGTCGTAGGTCTGCTTGCGGTTGAAGTTCGGGCTATCGATGCGGTCGATCGGCCCGGTGTTGTAGAGGAACGTGTCCGGGTTCGTGTTGCGCGTCGTGAACTCGAACTCGTACGTGATCTCGGGCTTGCCGTCGTTGTCGTTGTCGATGTTGATCTGGTACAGGACGTCGTCGCCGAACTCGAAGAAGTTCGGACCGCCGGCCGGGTCCTCGAGCGGGATGTAGTTCGTGATGATCGTGACCGTGTCGGGCCGGTCCGGGCTGACGAAGGCGTAGGTGTCGGTGTTGTCAGCAACCGGATCCTTCGAGATCTCCGGTGCTTCGCGGTGCGATGACATGGGTGCTCCCTCGACTCAGATGGCCCGGCGGACCTGGGCGGCGCGGACGATGCGGTTGACGAGCTGGCGGTCCTTGACGATGACCTCCTGCATGCCGTGCAGGATCGAGACTTCGCCGGACTGCACGTCACGGACGCAGAACATGACGGGACCGTTGACGTCGAGTTGGACGTCGTCGGCCGAGCTCGCGTGGGCGAGACCAGTGGCAGCGCCTCCAGCCTCCGGGGCGCCGGACGCGGCAGCGAAACCGCCACCAGCCAAGGCGCTCATCGGGACGGCTACGGCGGCGGCTCCTGCCGACGCGCGGAACAGATCCCGGCGTGACATTCCGGACATGTGGTTGCCCTTTCCCTCGACGGGGTCCGGCGGGATGGGACCCCTCAGTGCTGTGACGTTCGTCGCCGCAGCGTCGATGGATTGGATGTCGCGGTGGACAGGTCGTCGAACGACTCGCGGATGCAGTCCGCATAGAAGCCCGGGTCGGGAAGCATCTCGCGACACGACGTGAACGAGATCGTGATGTCGCCGCAGTAGCTCGTCACCGGGTGGATCAGACCCATGCCTTCGATGATCATGCCGACGACGTACATCGCGACGAGCTGCGCGCCGGCCATGTAGAGGGGGTGCCGAGGCCCGGGCATGTTCGTCACCGTCGTGTTGAACATCGGCCGCATGCGATTGGCCAACGACAGTCGCGCCGAGGTCCGCGCGCCGAGGCCGACGAGCCCGCCAGGCATCAGGTCGGCCATGTCGAGCAGGGTCCGCGCGCCCAGCGCGTTGGCGAACTCCTTCGACTCGTGCGTGCCCTCGCGGACCGCCACCAGGCGCTTGTACGGATCGGCGACGTTCGTGCCGAGCGTCGTCAACATCCCCGACACCATGTTCCCGGCTGCCGCCTTCTCGGTCTCCGAGCGCACCGAGATCGGCGCCATCGCGATCAGCGAATCGTCCGGGAGCTCATCCTTGGCCAGGAGGTACGTGCGCAGTGCACCGCCGACCGTCGTCAGCACGACGTCGTTGATCGTGGCGCCCGGCACCGTCGCCTTGATCGCCCGTAGATCGTCGAGGCGCAGGCGCACGGCGTCGAACACGCGGTGGGCGCTGACCGGACCGCTCCAGCGGGTGCGTGGGATCCTCGTCGGCGGTGGCGCGATGGTGCGCTCGGTCAGCTGTCGTTGCAGCCGGCCCAGCTGCGGGACCGACCGCGCCGCCACTCTGGTGGCGTGCATCGGTCGTGTGGCGTTGTTCATGGTCGCCCGCAGCAGCAGGTTCGCCGTGCTCGGCGCCGATTCCGGCTGCCACTCGACGTCCGGAACCGACGGGGTGGCCGTCGGGGAGTCGTCGTGGATGGCGTTCGTCATCTCCATCCCGGACATGCCGTCGATGGCGGCGTGGTGCACCTTCGTCACGACGGCGAAGCTGCCCCGCGGGATGCCCTCCACGTTGTCGAGCCCTTCGACGACGTAGAGCTCCCACAGCGGCCGATCGAGGTCGAGCGGGCGGGACACGAGCCGGGCTACCTGGATGCACAACTGGCGCCAGTCGCCCGGTGCCGGCAGTGCGATGTGGCGGACGTGGAACTCCAAGTCGAAGTCGGGGTCCTCGATCCAGTACGGATGATCGAGGTCGAACGGGACGCGTACCAGGCGCTGGCGGAACACCCTCGCTTCGTGGAGGCGTTTGTCGATGTGATCGAGGATGCCTTTGAACGTGACCCGGCCGCCCGGCGCAGTCGATGGGTCGTAGATCGCGATGCCGCCTCCTGCCATGTGCGCCCTGGGCGTCTCGGCATAGAGGAACGAGGCATCCATCCCGCTGAGCTGCTGCATCGGACCACCCCCAGTCGCGCTGGCCCGCTTCGCGGCATCGTACGTCCGGCACACTTGGCCGGTGACGTCCCTCGACGAGGCGATCGAGCAGTCCGCCGATCCTGCGACGAGCCGCCGCGTGCTCGAGCGGGTTGTCGCGTCCCGCCCGGACGCGGTCGAGCGCTTCGCCGGCGATGCGGAGCTCTTGGCGGCGTGTGTCGCAGTCAGCGGCGTGAGCCGGCCGTTGTCGCTCGTGCTCGAGACCGACGCAGAAGCGCTGGCGGTGCTCGCCGCGCTCGACCAGCGTCCGCCGGTCACGGCGTCGACCACTGATGAGCTCCTGCGGTGGAAGCGCCTGGAGATGCTCCGTCTGGCGGCCCGCGATCTGCTCGAGGTCGACTCGCTGGAAGCGACCGTGGCCTCGATCTCCGCGCTCGCCGTCGACGTGCTCACGGCGGCCCTCGACCTCGCCATTCCCGACGGCCCGTCGCTGGCCGTGATCGGGATGGGCAAGCTCGGCGGGAACGAGCTGAACTACGCCAGCGACATCGATGTGATGTTCGTCGGCGAGGGCGATCCGGCCGAGCACGCCAAGGAGGTGCGGCGCCTGCTCGACGTCGTCCGAGCCAGCTTTCGAGTCGACGTCGACCTGCGGCCGTACGGCAGGGCTGGCCCGTTGGTGCGCTCGATGGAGTCGTTCGAGGCGTACTGGGATCGATGGGCCGAGCCGTGGGAGTTCCAGGCGCTGCTCAAGGCGCGGTCGGTCGCCGGCGATGGCGAGCTCGGTGCTGCCTTCGACGAGTCGGCCACCGCGCGGTCTGTGGTCGCGCCCGTTCAGCGCGGACGACCTGCGCTGCCCTGCGCGGCCTCAAGGCACGCAGTGAGGAGCAGCTGGCCCGCCGTGGGCTCAGCGACCGCGAGGTGAAGCGGGGGCGCGGCGGCATCCGTGACATCGAGTTCGCCGTGCAGCTGCTGCAGCTCGTGCACGGCCGGCTCGATCCGGACCTGCGCTCGCCGACGACGCTCCTGGCGCTGGACGAGCTGGCGACCGCCGGCTACGTCGACGAGGAGGACGCTCGTCAGCTGGCGGACGCGTACCGGTTCCTGCGCCGCCTCGAGCACCGCCTCCAGCTCCGCGACGGCACGGCCGTCTACAACTTGCCCGTCGCCGCCACCGACCGCCGGCGGTTGGCCCGCGCGACTCGGGTTCCGGGACGTCGCTGACGGCAGCGCGGAGCAGCAGTTCGACGCCGCGCTGGCCCGCCATCAGGGAACGGTGCGGGCGATCCATGAGCGGCTCTACTTCCGCCCGTTGCTCGAAGCGTTCGCCACCGAGGACGAGGAGGTGCTGAGCCGTCCGGGCGCGATCGAAGCGCGTCTGCAGGCGTTCGGGTTCTCCGATGGGCTGCGCACGAGGGCAGCGGTCCGCGAGTCTGACGCGGGGCTTGACCCGCTCATCGCGGCTCATGCAGCAGATCCTGCCGCTCCTGCTCGGATGGCTGGCCGAGAGCCCTGACCCGGACCTCGGGTTGCTGAACGTGCGCAACCTGTGCAGTGACCCGCGGCGGTCCGCCGAGATCATCCGCGCCTTTCGAGAGTCGCCGGAAGCGGCGCGCCAGCTGTGCTGCCTCGTCGGCACGACCCGGCTCGCTGCAGAGGTGCTGCAACGCAACCCCGAGCTCGTCGATCGGCTCCCCGACGCCTCTCGGCTGGCGACGCAGGAGCGCGCCGACCTCGTCGAATCGGCGAGGTTGGCACTCGGCTGGCGCTCGGAGCTGGAGGAGCGTCAGCGGGCGTTGAAGCGCTGGAAGGACCGCCATCTGTTCGGCGTGATGGCCCGCGATGTCTTGCACGAGGGGACCGTCGCCGACGTCGGCACGGACGTCACGGCGATCGCCGAGGCCGTGTTGGAGGCGGCGCTGGCGTCGTTCGAGTCCCCGCTGCCGTTCGCCATCATCGCCCTCGGGCGCTTCGGCGGCGCCGAGCTGTCGTACGCCAGTGATCTCGACGTGGTGTTCGTCTACGAGGGGGCGGCGACGAGCGAGTACGAGGAGGCGATGCGGTTGGCGATGGGGATGCGCCGCTTCGTCGCCGGATCGACGCCCACGGAGCGCATCTGGAACATCGATCTCGACCTGCGTCCTGAGGGCAAGCAGGGCCCGCTGGCCCGGTCGGTCGACGCCTTCGGGACCTACTTCCACCGGTGGGCGTACGTGTGGGAGCGGCAGGCGATGCTGCGCGCCCGCCCGGTCGCCGGCGATGCCGGGGTCGCGGCAGCGCTTCATGGATCTGCTCGAGGAGTTCGTGTGGGAGCCGGGTCTGTCAGAGGATGACGCCCGCGAGATCCGCCGCACCAAGGCACGCGTCGAGCGCGAGCGGATGCCCCCGGGGGAGGATCCGGACTTCCACCTGAAGCTCGGCCGGGGTTCGCTCTCCGACGTGGAGTGGACGGTGCAGCTGGCGCAGCTGCGCCATGGCGTGCGGTCGCCGTCGACGATGGGTGCGCTCGACGCATTGGCGACCGAAGGCGTGTTCTCGCCCGGCGACGCCGAGGAGCTGGCGATTGCCTACCGGTTGTGCGAGACGATCCGCAACCGGCTGTACCTCGTCGCCGCCGACGCCCGAGATGCATTGCCGGCCCAAGGCTCGACGTTGTTGCTGTGGTTGGCCCGCTCACTCGACACGACACCGGCCCAGCTGCGCGAGGACTACCGCCGCGCCACCCGCCGCGCCCGCCGCGTCGTCGAGCGGCTGTTCTACGACCGCTGACGCGCCGCGCCGCCTGGATCTGGGTGGCCACAGTCTCAAACGATGATCTGGGTGGTCACGGTCTCGAATTCGAGACTGTCGCCACCCAGTTCATTGCGAGGGAGGATCTACGCCCTGCCGCCGGCCGCCTTCGCCTCGTCCAGCAGGATCCGCTCCGCTCGCCGGTACAGGGCGTCGGCATCGTTTGCGCTGTTCCCGACGGCGGTGAGCCCGACGCGTCCGTGCTCGGTGAGGCAGCTCATCATGTGAAAGACCACCCCGGTCTGCCGAGCCTGATCGAAATGAACCCGATGTCGAGCGACGATGTCGAACAGGTCGTCGAGCGTGAGCACCCGCAGGCTCGGCGATTCCAGGTGATCGGTCGCCACCAGATGCTTCTCCCGACCGTCGACCGTCAGGAACAGTCCACTCCGCCAGTCGTAGCGGCCATCGGTGAGGAACTGCAGGGTCAGGAAGGGATGAGTCGTCCCACCCTTGCGCAGGTTGAGCTCGATCGCATACGTCTGCCAAGCACCCGCGTGGTTCGCGCACGGCGACGAAGTCGATGGCGAAGCGACCCATCACCCCCTCACGGGCCAGCCGCTCGCCGACGATCCGTGCGGCATCACTGATGGCGGCGGCGTAGCCGAAGTCAGCCGGGAACCGGCATCCGAGGTAGCTCTGTCCGCTCGGACCACCCAGCATCTGGTCATGCGTCGACAGCAGTTCGACCTCACCGGTCGGGATGACTCGCAGTTGGACACTCGGGCTGCGGAAGTCCAGGCCGGTGAGCCGTTGCTCAACGATTCCACCCCGCTCGTCGAGCTTGGCGAGGTAGTCCTCGAGGCGGGTGTCGGGACGCTCGAACTGCATCTGTTGCAAGCGCGACGTGACCGCAGCGACTTCTTCCGCCTCACCGGGGTTCGGCAGTCCGCCGAGCTCCACCAACGCATTGCCCTGTCCCGACACACCTTCGTTCAACTTGACGATCACCTGCTCGATCGGTTGCTGCGCACGCATCGCGACCACCGCACGCGTCACATCGTCGAGGGTGTGCAGGTCCTCGAAACCCGCGGGGTGTTGCACTCCCGCCTCGGCAAAGAGACGCCGACAGCCGGTCTTCGTGCCCAGATTCGACGAGCCTCGGATCAGCGCCGTACATGGGGATGCCCAACGTGAGTGCGATGTCACGTTCGAGGGCCGTCGTGTTGTACGGGACGAGGTGGCACAACGCTGGGTCAGGGATGAGCGACGCGATACGACGGAGCAGCCGCGGGCGTTCGAGCACCTTCTCACTGAGCGGCCGAGGTGAACCGTCGCCCGACCGACACGAGCGAGAGCCGCGACAGGGCGTGACTGGGAATCACACCGGGCAGCAAGGCCAGGTAGTACTCGATGATCGCGAGATGCGATCGGCATCGAGGTCACGTAGATCATGCGCAGACGCGGTTCGCGCAAGAGGAGCAGAAGGAAGAGGAACCGCTCCTCAAAGGCCTGGGTCATGCTGCCGCTGCCCGTGCCGAGCCGGTCGAGTGTTACGGAAGGCATCACGACGACGGACTCGTTTGCCTCGTTGAGACGCATCGCATCCCAGACGCGGGGCATCGAGAGCTGCAGGCGATCGAAGAGCTCGTAGCGCTCTTGCTCGTCGAGATCGGAGAGCTCGACGAGCCCGTCGCGGATCGCCGTGGTACTGCTGGTCATGTCGGCGCCCTGGCCGCGTCGAGACCCTTGATGTCGAAGGCGCGAACGGGTCGGCTCAAGCCGCGCAGTTCGAGCTCACCGACCGGTGTGCTGACCACGTATTCCTGGGCGCCGGTCAGCACGCGCTGCGTCACCAGGATCTGCCAGGACTGCGCCGCTGCACACAGTCGTGCGGCAAGGTTCACGACGCTGCCGATCGCGGAATAGTCGTAGCGACCCTCGAACCCGATCCTGCCGAGCGTGGCGTAGCCCTGAGCGATCCCGACCCCGAATCCGAGGTCGTGACCCTCGCGCGACCACGCGTCGGCCATCTCGCGCAACCGGCTCCGCATCGCGACGGCCATCTTGATCGCCTGCAGGCCGGCGTCAGGGCACGGCATCGGGTCGTTGAACACCACCATCATCCCGTCACCTATGAAGCGCTCCAGCGTGCCGCCGAACCGGAACACGAGGTCGCCGAGCGCAGCGTGAGTACTCGCCGAGAACGCCCATGACCTCTTCGGGCTCGCTCGACTTCGGCGAAGCTCGTGAAGTCTCGGAGATCGCAGAACACCACGACGATGTCGCGCACGGTGGCTCTCCAGGAACGACTCGTCACCGGAGTCGAGTACCAGCTCTGCCATCTGCGGTGGCAGGAAGCGCCGCAACCGGCTCGCCCGCTCCAGCTCGGCGAGCTGCGCGTCGACGCGCTCGCTCAGCTCGCGGTTCCACGCCTCCAGCTCCTCGGACTGACGGTCGATGGTGTCGTGATAGTTCTTGATCCGGATCAGCGACTTGACGCGGGCCAGAAGCTCACCTTGGTCGAACGGCTTCGTGACGAAGTCATCAGCTCCCGCTTCGATCGCGCGTACCTTCTGCGCAGTGTCACTGGCCGTGATCATCACGACGGGCAGGAACGCCGTCTCCGGATGCTCTCGGATTCGGCGACAGACCTCGTAGCCGTCCATCCCCGGCATGAGGATGTCCAGCAACACGATGTCGGCAGGCTCGCGGCGCAGCATCTCCAGCGCCTCCTCACCCGTCTGCGCCAGCAGCGTGCGATAACCCCGCGGCTGCAGTACCGCATCGAGCAGCCGCAGGTTCTGCGGCTGGTCGTCAACGATGAGGATCGAAGCTTCCTCACTCATCTTGCTGCTCCCCATCCAGGAGTTGGCGTACGTGTGCTGGCAGATCACGCGCACTGATTGGTTTCACCACGTAGCCGTCAAAGCCAGCGCGAAGGGCACGTTCGCGGTCAGCGCGCATCGCGAACGCGGTGACAGCGATGACGGGCACCCGCCTTCCGCACTCATTGCGCCGGATCAGCTTGAGGGCTGCTACACCGTCGATCCCCGGGAGCTGCAGATCCATCAAGACGAGATCCGGATGACACTCCGCAGCCAACGCGACACCAGCTTCTCCCGACCGCGCCTCGAGCACCTCGAACCCGGCATGGCACAGCACGTCACGGACGAGCTTCAGGTTCAGCTCGTTGTCCTCGACGACGAGGATGCGACGTGCGTCCTCCATGCAGTTACCGCCCGAGTCCGTCGGTCGCTACGCCGCTGTGGTCCACGGCCACCCCTGCCCTCGCGAGTGACGTCAGCAACTCCTCGCGACTCACCGGCTTGACCAAATGGTCGCTGGCTCCCAGGGACAGGCCGCGGGTCCGCTCATCGACGATGGAGACGATGATCACGGGAACGTCGGTCGTGGCCGGATCGGACTTGAGATCCTCCAGGACGTGCCAGCCGTCCATCCCGGGCAGCCGGATGTCCAAGACGATCGCCTGACGCCCTCGCTGACGAGCCATCGCCAGGCCACTCTGTCCGTCGCTGGCGAGCTCGACGTCAAACCCAGCCGTCTCCAGGTAGGCCGTCAACAGATCAGCTGAGGGACGGTCGTCATCGATCACGAGCACCGTCGGCGAATCGAAGCCATCCGTTGTCGTGGTGGTCGCGCGCGTCCGGTGCGGAGGACCGCATCGGAATCGAGAACGCGAAGGTGCTGCCAACGCCCACCTCACTCTCCAGCCAGATCCGGCCACCCATCAGTCCCACGATGCGCCGGCACAGCGTGAGACCGAGTCCAGTTCCCTCCTGCGTCGAGAGAGCCGCGCCGGCCCTGCTGGAAGGACTCGAAGATGCGCTCGCGATCCTCGGGCGGAACTCCGACGCCGGTGTCGCTCACGGTCACCACGAGGTCGCCGGCACTCATCGTCGCGCCAACCGTGACGTCGCCTCCTTCGGACGTGAACTTCACGGCGTTGCTCAACAAATTGAGCACCACTTGGTTGAAGCGCAACTCATCGGCCTCGATGAGACCGACTGTTGCGTCAACATCGAGCGTCAGGCGGAGACTCCGGCGAGCGGCACGCTCGCGAACCATGGAGACTCCGTACTCGAGGGCCTCCCTGACCGAGAACAGCTCGTCGTCCAACTCCATGCGCCCAGCCTCCACCTTGGACAAATCAAGGATCTCGCTGAGCAGCTGCAAGAGGTGCTTGCCAGAGTTCCAGATGTCGCGGAGGTATTCCTCCTGGCGAGCGTTGATCTCGCCGAACATGCGGTCGAGCAGCACCTCCGAGAAGCCGATGACGGCGTTGAGCGGCGTTCGCAACTCGTGCGACATGCTGGCGAGGAACTCTGACTTGTGCCTGCTGGCGACCTCCAACTCGGCCGACTTCCGCTCCAGTTCTCGGAACAGCCGGGCGTTGAGGATGGCGAGGCACGATTGGCTGGCGAACGTCTGTAACGCCTCGCAGATCTCCTCCGGGAACTCTCCCGGGCGACGCCGTCGCACGACGAGAACTCCGACGATGCCTCCCTCCCGCAGCATCGGAAGCGCCAGCAACGACCGCCAGCCGTCGTCGTGGAGCACCTGTTGATGAGCATCCAACTCGCCGCTGATGTTCGCCACCTGCAACGGGCGACCCTCGAGCGCGGACCGCCCGACGAGCGTGCCGTCGAGCGAGATCCGCGCGTTCCGCAGTCGCTCGAGTACGGCGTCGCTGGTGCCGTACGCCGTTCTGACGAAGAACAGCTGCTGCGCGTCATCGAATTCCATCAGCGAGCCACCGTCAGTCCCCGAGAGCTCGACGGCGTTCTTGACAATGGTGGACAAGACCTGGTCGAGATCGAGGCTCGAGCTCACGGCATCGCCGATCTCGCCGAGCGCCTCCAACTGCTCCACCTTGCGAGCGAGTTCTTCACTGCGCGCTTCGAGCGTCCGAACGAGGTCGAGGTTGCGGGCCGCGATCGCAGCCGCTGCCGCGAAGGAGGTGAGCAGTGCGACCGCGCGATCGTCGAACTGGTTGACCTCGGTGCGCCACACCTGGAGAACTCCGATCACGTCGTCATCGAGCAGCATCGGCGCTCCGAGGACTGTCCGGTATCCACCAAGCCGCTGCGCGTCATGGAGGCCGTACGCGGGGTCAGCGAGCACGTCCTTGATCTGCAGCGTGAGCCGGACGTGGGCGATCCTGCCCGTCAGCGAGTCATTGTCGCGGAGGAGCGGATGAGCCTTCATGTGGTCCACGAAATCGTCCGGTGATCCCGAGGATCGGGCGAGGCGGAAAACGTCACCGTCGCGCAGGAACAGCAGCGCGACATCCGCTCCACTCACACGACGGGCGCTCTCGACAATCGTGCCCAGGACGAGGTTGAGGTCGGATGCCGACCGGCCCATCGCGGCGAGGACCTCATTGGTCGCAATGATCTCGTCCCGCGCGTCCGCGAGATCACGGAGCAATGCGTCGACATCGGATGCCGTCTCGCCGTCTGCCCACCGATCGTCTGCCATGACGACCTCCCTCTGGCAGCATCGATCTCGGCCCGAATGCTAAACGACCAAAATGAGGTCGCTACGACGGAGCGCAAACTGGGCGTCATTTCTGCCGACAGCTGGCAGAAATGACGCCCAGATCCGGCCTTGGCGGAAACGACGCCCAGATCGCTGGGCGGTCGACGAGGCTGAGCCTGAGCCCCCTAAATGTCGTAGTACAGGTGGAACTCCCACGGGTGGGGGCGGAGTCGCACGGCGTCGATCTCGCTCACCCGCTTGTAGTCGATCCACGTCTCGATGAGGTCGTCCGTGAACACACCGCCCACCTTGAGGAAGTCGTTGTCGGCCTCCAGCGCCGCCAGTGACTCGTCGAGTGAGCCCGGCACCTGCGGCACCTTCTTCAACTCCTCGGGCGGCAGGTCGTAGAGGTCCTTGTCGACCGGGTCCGGTGGTTCCGTCTTGTTGGAGATGCCGTCGAGGCCGGCCATCAGCATCGCCGGGAAGGCGAGGTACGGGTTAGCCGACGGATCCGGGCAGCGGAACTCGAGGCGCTTGGCCTTCGGGCTCGTCGAGTACAGCGGGATGCGCACAGAGGCCGACCGATTGCGCTGGCTGTAGACGAGGTTGACCGGCGCCTCATAGCCGGGCACCAACCGCTTGTAGCTGTTCGTCGTCGGCGCGGCGAAGGCGAGGATCGCCGGCGCGTGGGCGAGCAGTCCACCGATGTACCAGCGAGCCATGTCGGACAAGCCGGCGTAGCCGATCTCGTCGAAGAACAGCGGCTCGTCGCCCTGCCACAGCGACTGGTGCACGTGCATGCCGGAACCGTTGTCCTGGAAGATCGGCTTGGGCATGAACGTCGCCGACAGGCCGTTCTGCCGGGCCACGTTCTTGACGACGTACTTGTACAGCATCAGCTTGTCGGCCATCGCCAGCAGCGTGTCGAAGCGCATGTCGATCTCGGCCTGTCCGGCGGTGCCGACCTCGTGGTGCTGCACCTCGATCTCGATCCCGAGCTGCTCCATCGTCAGGATCATTTCCGAGCGCAGATCCTGGAAGTGGTCCATCGGTGGGACGGGGAAGTAGCCCTCCTTGTACCGCGGCTTGTAGCCGAGGTTGGGCCCCTCGTCCTTGCCCGTGTTCCAAGAACCCTCGACGGAGTCGACCTGGTAGAACGCGGAGCGCTGGTCCTGGCTGAAGCGAACGTCGTTGAAGACGTAGAACTCGGCCTCCGGTCCGAAGTAGGCGGTGTCGGCGATGCCCGTCGAGCGCAGGTGCTCCTCGGCCTTCTTGGCGATGTACCGCGGATCGCGCGAGTAGGACTCGCCGGTCAGCGGGTCACGCACGAAGCAGTTGAGGATCAGCGTCTTGTGCCGCAGGAACGGGTCGATGACGGCCGTGTTCGGATCGGGCATCAGGATCATGTCCGATTCCTGGATCTCCTGGAAGCCACGGATCGACGAGCCGTCGAAGCCGTAGCCCTCCTCGAACGAGTCCGCCGTCAGCTGGTGCGCGGGAACCGAGAAGTGCTGCATCAGCCCAGGCAGATCGCAGAAGCGGAGGTCGACGATCTCCACGCCTTCGCTGGCGACGAGATCAAGGACCTCGTCCGGGTTCCGTTCAGTCACATTGCCTCCTGATGTCCGCGCCGGACCGCTCTCGTCCGTCGATCCAATCGCTCAGACTGGCGTCTCAGCGTGTCCGCTGTGTTACCGGGGTGTTAACGCCGAGCCGTGATCTACTGTCTGGCGGTCGGAGAGGAGTGGGGTTGGCGGACCACGGGCGGCGGCCCGGTCGTTTCGAGGGAACGGCGATGATCGGGGTGCTCGGCCCGGTCCAGGTGGTCGCGTCAGGTGTCACGTCCTCGCTGCCCGGCGTGACGCAGCGTCGGCTGCTCGCCATCCTCTCGCTGCACGCCCCCGAGCCGGTGCGAACCGAGCGGCTGGCCGAGCTGCTGGAGGTGTCGCCGAGCGGGCTGCGTACGACGGTGACCCGCCTGCGTCGATTGCTCGGCGACGATGCCGTGACGTCGACGGCCGGCGGCTACCGACTGACTGCCGACGTCGACGCGCACGTCTTCTGCAAGGAGCTGGCGGCGCCGGCGATCGCGAGCGCGCCGGATCTCGCGAGCGCGCTTGCGGGCGCTCGAGCGGGCCCTGGCACTGTGGCGCGGCCCGGCCTTCGACGAGTTCGCCCACGAGGAGTGGGCCGCGGGTGGGGCGGCCCGACTCAACGAGTTGCATGCCGCGGCAATCGAGGACCGTGTCGAAGGTCTCGTCGAGGCGGGCCGGTGCTCCGAGGCGATCGCCGAGCTGTCCGACCACATCGCCCATCACCCGCTGCGCGACCGACCGCGCGGCCTGCTCATGCGGGCCCTGGCGGGAGACGGTCGACAGGCTGACGCGCTGCGAACCCTTCGCGACTACCGCCACCTCCTCGCCGAAGAGGTGGGTACGGAGCCTTCGGAAGCGGTGCAGTTGATCGGGCGGCGCATCGCCGGCGGGTGGACGGGGACGTCGGCAGATGCCGACGGCGGCGTGGAGCGCCACGGTGGCCTGCCGACGCCACTGGTGATGGCCCGCTGCGGGCCGTTCGTCGGACGAGCCGAGACTGTTGACGAGCTCGACGACGCGTGGCGAGTCGGTGCCTGGCGCGTGCTCATCGTCGCTGGTGAACCGGGCATCGGCAAGACGCGCCTGCTCGCCGAGCTCGCCCACCGGATGCACGGTGCCGGGCGCCACGTCGTCGTGGCCCGAGGCGACGAGGACTACGCCGTCACCTACCGACCGTGGACCGACCTGCTCGATCCGATCGTCGAGTCGATGACTGCCACCGAGCTGGGCGCGCTCCATCCCGACCAGCTCGGCGCGCTGGCCCAAGTGGTCCCGCACCTCCCGTTACCACTCGGCGCGTCGATCGATCGCCCAGGGAGCGACGCCGACGCCCGCCGCGCCCTGCTCCTCGATGCGGTCCTCGCGGTCCTCCGCATCGCCGGTCCGACGGTGCTCGTCGTGGACGACCTCCAGTGGATCGATGCGGCGTCGATCGGCATCCTGCGTCGCGTCGCCGCAGCGGCGATCCCGGACCTCACGATCCTCGCCGCCTACCGCGACACGGACGTCGTGGCGGTCGACCCGCTTGCGGCGATGCTCGCCGACCTGCGTTCCGACGACGGTGTGCGGCGTCTTGTCCTGGACGGCATCGATGGTGCCGCCGTGGTGGAGCTCGTCGTGCGCTCGTCGGGCCGCCCACTCGATGCGGCGACGATCTCGTTGGGTCACGCCATCCACGCCCGCACGGCCGGCAATCCCCTGTTCGCCGGCGAGCTGATCACCCACCTCGGGGAGCAGACGCCGAGCGTGGCTGCCGACGATCGCGTCTCGCCGGTGCGCGAAGTCCCTGCCGGTCTGGTCGAGATCATCGGGCGGCGGCTCGCCCGGCTCGGTGAGGCGGTGGACGTGCTGCGCGTCGCGGCTGCCGTCGGGCTGCGCTTCGACGTCCGTGTCGTGGAGGCGACGGTCGGGCTCGACCGCGAACGCCGACAGCCCGACGGAGGGACGACCGACGTCCTGGTGCTCCTCGAGCGGGCGCGGGACGCCGGCCTCGTCGTCGACGACGACGACGGGATGTCGTTTCGCCATGCCGTGATCCGCAGCGCGTTGCTCGATGCGATGTCGACGGCGCGTCGGCAACGCCTGCACCGGGACATCGCCACAGTCCTCGAGCGGATGTGGGCCTCGTCGGTCGACCGCCATCTCGAGGCGCTCGCGTACCACCACGACCGTGGCAGGTCGGTCGACGCGCCGAGGTGGTATCAGCGAGCGGCCGCTGCGGCTGCCAGCGAGCTCGATGCCAGTGCTGCCGACCTCTCCGATCGCGGCCTCGAGCTGCTCGCCACCTCCGAGCAGCCCAACCCGGAGCTGCGCTGCGACCTCCTCATCAGCAGGGTCATCGGCCTGCGTCTCGCCGGACGGGAGACGGTCGGCGACGCCCGGCGAGCGACCGACGCTGCCATCGCCCTCGGCGACCCGGAGCGCATCGCCGCTGCGCTGCTGTCGCTCAGCGTCCGCGGCATGGACCTCGAGGCACCCGAGCACGTCGCGTTCCTCACCGATGGCCTCGCCCACCTCACCGACGTGGGCCAGGCCAGCCGGTGGCACGTCGCCGCCGAGCTGGCGATCCGAACGGTCTCGATGCCGTCCGGGAACGCCGCTGCGCTCCGTCGCGACCTGCTCGACGTCATCGCTCACCTCGACCCGGAGAGCGTCACGTCGTGCCAGCTCGCGATGCGGTGCGCGCGCAACCTCACGAGCACCAGCCAAGCAGCCGTCGCAGCATCGATCGTGGCTCGCTTCGCGCCGAACTGTGATGGTCTCGACAGTGAGGGACTACCCGTCGAACTCGGTCTGGCGACGATGTGGCTCCACCTCGGCAACCGGGATTCGTTCGATCGCAACCTCGAACTGGCGGCCCACGACCCATTGCGCCGCCACTGGCTCTTCGACAGCCAGGTCCGCCAGCGCGAGGTGCTGCGCGATCTGCTCGATGGCCGCTGGTCCAACGCCGCCGCCGGGATCGCCGAGGTCCACCAGCGGGCGGTCCAGGACCCCAGCATCATCTTCGGCTGCATGGCGCAACAGGGCTGGCTCCAGCGCGAGACCGGTGCGGCCGAGCGCACCTACCAGCAGACATTGGCGTTGGCGACCGGTCGTCCGGAGATCCCGCTGGTCCAGTCCGTGCTCGCCTCGGACGCTGCCGAGGCGGGATGGTTCGACGTCGCTCGTGGCCAACTCGACCGGCTGGCCGCTGACGAGTACGTGGGCAGCGGCGCGGCCTGGATGACGGTGATGGCGCTCGGGAACCTCGCGTGGGCGGCCGTCACCGTCGACGCCCGTGACCACGCGCGTGACCTGCGCCGCCTGCTGGAGCCGTATGCCGGCCAACTCGCTGTCATCGGCACCGGCGTCTACGTGCTCGGTGCCATCGACCGCCTGCTCGCCGGCCTGGCCGCCCTCGAGGGCGACGACGAAGCTGCCGAAGCCCTGTTCGCGGCGGCCATCGATCTGGAGCGAGCGGTGTGCTCCCGCCCACTGGAGGCCCGCACGGCGCACTGGTGGGGCAGGGCACGCAAACGCCGAGGCGACGGCGAGGGCGCGCGGGCGATGCTCACCCAGGCCGCCACCCTGGCCGACGAGCTCGAGATGAAAGGCCTCGTGGCTCAGCTCGACGCGATGGGATGACCTACGCCGGAAGTGCGGTCGCGGCGACGATCTCCTCGAGCACCGATTGGTTTGGCAGCTCGGGTAGCTCGGTCGTTGGCAGGCTCCGCACGAAGTCGAAGGCCTTCTCGATGTAGGGACCTTCGATGACCGGGCTGTGGCACGACGCGATCGTGGTGATGTCGAGCTGCTGGGTGAGATCGACGTGGCGGTGGTACTTCGCCGGGTCGGTCATCGACGATCCACGGACTGACCGCGCCGAGCGCGAACAGCGTCATGCCGAAGCGCCAGAAGTCCTCGTCGAGGTCGGCGATGCCGAGTGTGGCGTCCGGGAGCGGCGTGGCGAACGTGTCGACCGCCCAGTACACCTTCGTCGTCGGGTCGTAGAGCCCGCGTGTGGTGGGCGAGTCGAAGACCGGCGGGCGGATCGCCTGCAGCGTCCGGTCGCCGGCATCGAAGGACTCTTCGTGCATCACCCATCGACAGCGGTCGAGCGGGAAGTCGAAGCAGTTCGTGTGGCGCTCGACCATCGCCCAGTTGCACACGACAGTCGCGTTCGGGCACATGCCGAGCGTCTCGTCCAGGTTCCCGGTGTGGTCGACGTCGTCGTGGGAGAGGAAGATCCAGCGGACGTCCTCGGGCTCGACGATCGCGAACACGTCCTCCAACCACTGCTTGCGGTTGGCGGGCGTGCCGGTGTCGACGATCACCGGTTCGGCGCCGCGGATCACCATCGAGTTGATGTACACCTGCAGTGGCTGACCGCAGGCCTCCTGGACCTGGTGGATCACCCAGGTCTCGTCGGCGACCTTCGTCGGTGGTACGTCGAGGGTCGGACGCAGCGGCGGGAACGCCAGCTGCGGCATCGTGTGCAACGTCTCGTCGGTCGTCATTGGTCGCTCCCATCTTGTGTGGCGTCATGGACAGGCGTCGCGGCCGCGACGAGCGCGGCCTTGACCGCCGGCGTCAGCTGCCGCGAGTCGTACACAGACGTGATCGACGTGATCTGGCCGTCGGCATCCAACTCGATCGCCGTCAGCCCGGCGACGCCGCCCGAGGCCGACGTCCACTCGAATCCGCCCCCGGCGCGGCCGCCGACGACGTGGCGCAGCGTGCTGCCGCGCCCGTACGGCACGCTGGCGAGCAGGCGGGACAGGTAGGCGGCAGTCTCGATCCGGCCGATCACGTGGGCCCGGAGCGCCATGTCCACGAGGACGACATCGGTGTGCATGAGCGCTGCTGCTGCCGCTGCGTCCCCTCCCGCGAACGCGGCCTGGAGCTCCGTCGCCACCGCGACGAGCTCCGGCGCACCCTGCGTGGGAACCTCCCGCAAGTCGCGGGGGAACAGCTCCTCCGGCGTCCGGAACTGGGCATACAGCGCCGGGTCGTACGCCGAGGCGTCCCAGTAGTCGACCCAGCGGACGATCTTCCCGTCCTCGAGATCGATCGCGGCCAGCACCCGCAGCTCCCCGCCGAACAGCTCCGGCGTGTCGACCATGTGCACGAGGGCGCTCGTCTCGTTGGCGAGCACGCGGGTCGCGTACGAGCGGGCCGGTGGGCCCCAGTTCGGCATGTACTGCTCGAAGACGGATCGCAGCGCGCCGTGGCTGTCGAAGACCCAACCCAACGTGGCGTCGATGTAGGTCAGCGCGTCGGGCGCGAAGTAGATCATCGTGCCATCGACGTCGCACGAGGTCTTGGTGTCGAAGAAGGCGTGGATCTGTGGCTCGAGAGCCGATCCCGCCTCCACGATGTCGGTGCTCATCGGACGATCATCCGCACCGCCCGCTTCACTCGCGCTTCACCTTCGCCGCGCGGTGCGTCGGGCGTGCTGCGAGACTGGTCGAGTGGAGCGACAGCGGGATCACGTGCTGCGTTCGGTCGAGGAGCGCGGCGTGCGCCTCGTGCGACTGTGGTTCACCGACGTGCTCGGGCAGCTGAAGAGCTTCGCCATCTCGCCGGTCGAACTGGAGAACGCCCTCGCCGAAGGCATGACGTTCGATGGCTCGGCGATCGACGGGTTCTCCAGGGTCCAGGAGAGCGACGTCCTCGCCAAGCCGGACCCGAACACGTTCGAGATGCTGCCGTGGGCCGACGCCCAGTCGCCCGAGGCGCGCATCTTCTGCGACATCCTGCACCTCGACGGCACGGCCTTCGAGGGAGATCCTCGGCAGGTGTTGCGGCGCAACCTCGAGCAGGCCCGCGCCCGCGGCTTCACGTTCTACGTCGCCCCGGAGATGGAGTTCTTCTACTTCGCACCGAGCGACGACGGTCATCCAGTGCCACTCGACGCAGGCTCGTACTTCGACTTGACGACCGCCGACGTGGCCGGTTCGCTGCGCAAGCGCACGATCCACACGCTCGAGACGATGGGCATCCCGGTCGAGTACTCGTTCCACGAGGATTCGCCCAGCCAGCACGAGATCGACCTGCGGCACACGGATGCGCTGACGATGGCCGACAGCGTGATGACGTTCCGGTTGGTCGTGCGTGAAGCGGCCGCCGCCGAGAAGCTGTACGCCACGTTCATGCCCAAGCCACTCGAGGGGGTCCAGGGCTCCGGCATGCACACGCACATGAGCCTGTTCGAGGGGGAGGCCAACGCGTTCCACGACCCAGGCGACCCGTACAAGCTGTCCAAGGTCGCCAAGGGCTTCATCGCCGGCCTGCTGCGGCACGCCCACGAGATCGCCGCCATCACGAACCAAACGGTCAACTCCTACAAGCGGCTGGTCCCCGGCTTCGAGGCGCCGGCCTACATCAGCTGGGCTCGCAACAACCGCTCGGCGCTGGTGCGGGTTCCGGTGGCCAAGCACAAGTCGGCGTCGACGCGGATCGAGTACCGCGCGCCAGATCCCGCCTGCAACCCGTACCTCGCGTTCTCGGTCATCCTCGCGGCGGGGCTGAAGGGCATCGAGGAGGGCTATGACCTCCCGCCCGAGGCTGTCGCCAACATCTTCGAGCTGACCGACGAGGAACGGGCCGCCGAACGGCTCAACGCCCTGCCGCAGTCGCTGGCCGAGGCGCTCACCGCGATGGAGCAGTCAGAGCTCGTCGCCGAGACGCTGGGGGAGCACATCTTCGAGTGGTTCCTGCGCAACAAGCGTGAGGAGTGGAGCCGCTACAACCTGCGCGTCACCCCGTTCGAGCTCGACCAGTACCTCCGAACGCTCTGAAGGAAGCCGCCGTTCGCTGCATCCGAGTGTTTGGCTCCATCCGAGTGCCGGACCTCGATTTTCCCGGGCTCCAGCACTCCGTCGGCGTCAAACACTCGGATGGGTCGCGGCTAGGCCCGCATGCGCTCCCCAGTGGGGTCGAACACCGGGTCCGTCAGCAGCCGCGCGGGGCGGCGGTGGCCGATGATCTCGATCTCGAACTCGGCACCCGGCCGCGCCAGCTCGGACGGCACGTAGCCGAGCGCCAGCGAACGCTGCGAGTAGTGGGCGTACGCGCCGGAGGTCACCCACCCGACGACGGCGCCGTCGTGCCAGATCGGCTCGTCGCCGATGACGTCGGCCGGCTCGTCGGGATCGGGGTCGACCTCGAGGTAGACCATCGACCGCTCCGGCCCACGCTCGCGCTCCGCTTCGACCGCCGCTCTCCCGATGAAGTCGTGATCGAACTTGAGGTACCGGTCCATGCCCGCTTCGAGTGGCGTGTAGATCGGCCGGTACTCCCTGAACCACGTGCCGAAACGCTTCTCCATGCGCAGCGCCATCAACGCCCGGAATCCGAACAGCGCCATCTCGTAGGGGCGGCCGGCGTCCCACAGCAAATCGAACAGCTCCCGCTGGTACTCCGGCGCCACCCAGATCTCGTACCCGAGGTCGCCGCTGTAGGTCATCCGCCCGACCCATGCGGGGACCATGCCGATGTCGATCCGCCGGAACGTCATGAACGGGTAGTCCGTCGTCGCCAACGATGTCGGCGTCACCGACTGGAGGACGTCGCGGGCATGCGGACCGGCGAGCGACACCCCGACGAGCGAGAGCGCGAGGACCTCGAACCGCACGGGTGAGCCGGGCGGCAGATGAGCGAGGAACCATCGCGAGTGGTGGACCTCGGCGATCTGCGACCCGAACAGGAAGAACTCGTCCTCACCGGTCCGGGCCACGGAGAACTCGCCGACGATCCGCCCGTCAGGGTTGAGCATGGCGGTGAGCACGATGCGGCCGATCTTCGGCAGCCGGTTCGTGAACAGTCCCTGCAGCCACTGCCCGGCGCCCTCGCCGGTGACGCGGTACTTGGCGAAGTTCGAGCACTCCGTCAAACCGACCCGCTCGCGGACGGCCCGGCACTCCTCGGCGACGACCGGGAACGCGTTCGAGCGGCGGAACGTCACGTCCTCGATTGGTTCGAGCCCCGGCCGTTGGAACCACAACGGGTGCTCGAGCCCGAAGCCGGCGCCCCACACGGCGTTGTGCTCGGTCAGCCGGTCGTAGATCGGCGTCGTGTGCAGCGGGCGGCCTGCCGGGAGCTCCTCGTTGGGGAACGTGATGCGGAACCGCCGGCTGTAGTTCTCCCGCACCTTGGCGTTCGTGTAGCCGAGCGTGGCCCAGTCGCCGAAGCGGGCGACGTCCATCGCCCAGATGTCGAGCTGCGGATCACCCGTCGTCATCCAGTTGGCGAGCGCCAGCCCGACGCCGCCACCCTGTGACAACCCGGCCATCACGGCGCAGGCGACCCAGCAGTTGCGCACGCCGCGGATCGGCCCGACCAGCGGGT
Source organism: uncultured Acidimicrobiia bacterium (assembly GCA_963774125.1). Classification (GTDB taxonomy): domain Bacteria; phylum Actinomycetota; class Acidimicrobiia; order Acidimicrobiales; family Ilumatobacteraceae; genus JALZMG01. Next base: position 1,247,796 of record CAVZDR010000002.1, on the reverse strand, counting down.
TGCCGTCTGGGGCGAACGTGAACGGTCCATTGATGATCCGTTTGATGCCGGCGGTGGCCATCGCCGGGTAGTGCTTGAAGGCGATCTCCAACGACGGCGCGATGCGGTCGAGATCCGGCTCGAGCAGCTCCATGTCGAAGCTCCAGGGCGCCTGCTGCGGCTGCCATGGCACGCAGGCCTGTTCGTACGTGCCGAGCAGCATCCCGCCGCCCTCTTGGCGGATGTAGATCTCACCGGCGAAGTCGAGCGCCATCGGCAGCTCGCGACCCGTGGCGGCGCGGTGGTCGGCCACCTCCTCCATGTCCTCGGTCACGAGGTACATGTGCTCCATCCCGAGCACGGGCAGCTCGAGGCCGACCATCCGCCCGACCTCGCGGGCCCACAGACCGCCGGCGTTGACGATGTGCTCGGCGTGGATCTCGCCTTGGTCGGTGATCACGTCCCACGTGCCGTCCGGCCGCTGGCGGAGGTCGGAGACCCACGTGTGGCGGTACACCTCGGCGCCCTTCTGGCGGGCGCAGATGGCGTAGGCGTTGGTCACCCCGCTCGGGTCGAGGTGGCCCTCCACCGGGTCGAACAGCGCACCGACGAAGTACTGCTCCTCGAGCAACGGGAACAACGCCTTCGCCTCGGACGGCGTGATGATCTCGAGCTCCATGCCGAGGTAGCGACCGTGGGCCTGCGCCATGCGCAGCCAGTCGAGGCGCTCGCGGTCGTCGGCCAGCATCAAGCCGCCGGGCAGGTGGATCGAGCAGTTCTGCTCTGAACGGGCCTCGATCTGCTGGTACAGCTCGATCGTGTACTGCTGCAGCTTCGACACGTTGGGATCGCCGTTCAACGTGTGCATCCCGCCGGCCGAGTGCCACGTCGAGCCGGCGGTCAGCTCCTTGCGCTCGACCAGCACGACGTCGGTCCAGCCCGCCTCCGTGAGGTGGTAGAGCACCGAGGCCCCGACGACACCGCCACCGATCACCACCACCTGAGTTGATGACTTCATCGTCCTCGCACTCTAGAAATCCGTGGGGACGCCGCCCTCGGCGACGTGCCGGGCCAAGAACTCGTCGAGCTCCTCGCGGACTGTCGGGTCCATCACCGGTGGCTCGTAGTGCTCGAGGAACAGCACCGCCAGCTGCGCCGCCTTGCCCGCCGCCTCGGGATGACCGGCCTCTGCCCACGTCTCGTAGTTCCGCCAGTCCGAAACCATCGGCCGGTGGAACGCGGTGCGGAAGCGCGACTGCGTGTGACCGACGCCGAAGAAGTGCCCGCCCGGGCCGACCTCGCGGATGGTGTCGACGGCAAGCGTGTCCTCGTCGACGACGATCGGGTCGAGCAAGGCGGCGACCATCGCCAGCAGGTCGGCGTCGAGCACGAACTTGGCCGCCGACGAGTGCAGCCCGCCCTCCATCCATCCGGCGCCGTGCATCAGGAAGTTGACGCCCCCCATCACGGCGCCCCACAACGAGAACACGCTCTCGTAGGCGGCCTGGGCGTCGAGGGCATTGGCGGCGGAGACGTTCGACGAGCGGTACGGCACGTGGTAGCGGCGGGCCAGCTGCCCACCGAGCATGGCGGTGCGCACGTACTCGGGTGTACCGAAGGCCGGCGCGCCCGACTGCATGTCGACGTTGGACGTGAAGCCGCCGTAGATCACGGGCGAACCGGGTCGGACGACTTGCGTGAACACCATCCCGGCCAGTGCCTCGGCGTTCTGCTGGGCCACGGCCCCGGCCAGCGTGATCGGCGCCATCGCGCCGGCAAGCGTGAACGGCGTCATGACGACGACCTGGTTGCGTGAGGAGAACTCGATGATGCCCTGCAGCATCGGCGAGTCGAGGCGCAGCGGGGACGAGGAGTTGACGACCGTGAAGACCGACGGCTCGCGTTGCAACGTCTCCTCGTCGATCTGCCGGGCGATCTTGCACATCTCGATGACGTCCCGGTTGCGCTGTCGCCCGAGGCTGTAGCTGTGCAGCACCTTGTCGGTGAGCGTCAGCACGTCGTAGGCCGCCTCGAGGTGACGCACCGACCAGTGCAGGTCGATCGGCTCCACCGGATAGCCACCGACGAAGTGCACGATCTCGAACGCTTGGCACAGCTTCAGCAGATCCCGGAAGCCGTTGCGGTCGCCCGGTCGCCGCACGCCATCCGCGCCGACGAGGTTGGGCGGACTGCCCACCGAGCCGAAGGCGAGGTAGTCGCCGCCGATCGTCAACGTGTGGGCCGGGTTCCAGGCATGCAGCTGGAACTCCGACGGGCAGGTCGTGATGCGCTCGATGACCAGCGTGGGATCGAAGCGGACTCGCTCCCCGTCGACCTCGGCACCGGCGTCCGCCAGGAGGGCTCGCGCTTCCGGGTCGAGGAAGTTCATTCCGATCTCGGCGAGGATCCGCAGCGACGCCTCGTGGATGGCCTCGAGCTCGTCGGCTGACACGACTGCCGTCGGCGCGTAGCGCAGCCGCGGTTGGGTGAATGGACGCTGTTCGGGGAGGCGCGAGCGCTCGCCCCCGGCGTGGCGACCACGGCGCCGGCTCGTCGCGGCCTCTGTCATCGACTGCGACGGTAGGCCATTAGCCGGGGGCTGCGCCCCCTCGGCGCCTTCGGCGCCTGCCCCATCGCCGCCCGGCTCACTGGCGCTCGCTCGGTCGGCCTCTGCTCGATCCAGGGACCGAGCAGAGCTAGCGTCCGGATGCGTAAGCGAGACGAGCGAGCTCGAGCGCCGTCTCGGCGGACGCCAGATCCAGATGATCGCGCTCGGCGGCGCACTCGGGGTCGGCTTGTTCCTCGGGTCCGGTCGGGCGATCCAGGACACCGGGCCGAGCCTGATCCTCTGCTACCTCGTCGCCGGCGCCGTGATCTTCCTGATGATGCGGGCGCTCGGGGAGCTCGCGCTGTACCGGCCGGTGGCCGGATCCTTCGCCAGCTACGCGGAGGAGTTCCTCGGACGTCGCCTCGGCTTCATCACGGGCTGGACGTACTGGCTGACGTGGGTGGTCACGGCGATGGCGGAGATCACGGCGGCCGGGATCTACGTGCAGTACTGGTTCCCGGACATCCCGCAGTGGGTCACCGCGCTCGTGATCGCCGTCGTGCTGTACGCGCTCAACCTCGTCTCCGTCGCGCTGTTCGGCGAGGTCGAGTTCTGGCTGGCGCTGATCAAGGTGGTGACTGTCGTCGCCGTGATCATCATCGGCAGCGCCGTCCTGGCGTTCCGGCTCGGCCCCCTTGGGGACACCGCGTCCGTGGAGAACCTGTGGGACCACGGCGGGCTGTTCCCGAAGGGCTTCGGCGGCACGCTCGTCGCCCTGCAGATCGTGATGTTCGCCTTCGTCGGCGTCGAGCTGGTGGGCGTGACGGCGGGAGAGGCGAAGGACCCCGAGCGGACGTTGCCACGGGCGATCAACAGCATCGTGATCCGCATCCTCATCTTCTACGTCGGGGCGATGGCGGTGATCATGTCGCTCGTGGTCTGGAGTGACCTACCCGCCGACCAGAGCCCGTTCGTCGTCGTCTTCGAGCGGGTCGGCATCGCCGGCGCGGCGGGCATCGTCAACTTCGTCGTCCTGACGGCGGCGACGTCGGCGTGCGACAGCGGGATCTTCAGCAGTGGCCGGATGCTGTACACGCTCGCTCGGCAGGAGGAAGCGCCGCGCCGGTTCCGAGAGCTGTCGGCACGCCACGTCCCGGCGCACGCCATCACGGCGTCGGCGGTGGTGTTGCTCGTCGGCGTCGTCATCAACTACCTCGTGCCCGAGGAGGCGTTCACGTACATCACGAGCGTGGCGACGGTCGGCGCGCTGTGGACCTGGGGGGTGATCGTTGTCTCCCACCTGAGCTACCGGCGCCGCGTGCGCGCCGGAACCGTCCGGGCCAGCTCGTTCCGGATGCCCGGTTCGCCGGTGACGAACTGGATCGTGCTGGCGTTCCTCGGCGTCGTCGTCGTGCTGCTGGCGGTCAACGAGCAGCAGCGCGTCGCCATCTACGCCGGAGCGGCATGGGCGCTGCTGATCGGCGTCGCCAGTGTCCGCTACGTGCGCCGTGGCCGGGCGTCGTAGAGCGCCTTGCCGATGACGGCGGCGAAGATCAGCAACCCGCCGAACAGCGAGGCCGTGGTCGGACGCTCGGACAGCACGAGGAACGCCCAGATCGGCACGAACAGCATCTCGGTCTGGGCGAACACCGCCATCGCCACGGCGGGGATGTGCCGCGAGCCGTAGTTGAACAGCAGCGTGCCGACGACGATGAAGACCCCGCCGTGCAGGGTGGCGAGGCCGATGTCCACCGCCGGAGGAACGAGCGTCTTGCCGTCGATCGCCGTGATCGCCGTGCACAGCACGATCATCATCACGGCGTAGCCAGGCAGCACGGGCGACCAGTCGCGTCGAGGATCGGTGCGGACGCACACGGCGTACCCGGCGAACCCGACGGCGGCGAGCAGCGCCGCCACGTTGCCCGGCGTCGAGCCGGCGTCGATGTCGCCGACCACCGTGATGATGAGGCCGATGAACGCCACGGAGACGGCGACGATGGTGGCGACGGTGAGCGGCTCGCGGAGCGTGACACGGGCCAGCAGCACGGCGACGAGCGGGGTGATCGAGCTGAGGAAGGCGGCATTCGCCGGAGTGGTCGTCTTGACGGCGTACACGAAGGCGATCGACGCCAGGAGCAGCCCCGCGCAGGCGAGGAGCATCATCGGTCCGGAGCGGAAGGCTGCCCACGTGGCTCCCGGCCGGCGCCGAACGATGGTGACCGCCTCGATGACGAGCACGATGGCAATGGATCGCCAGATCAGGTACTGGAACGCGTCGGCATCGTCGGCCAGCCGGGCGAGCACGGCGCCGAAGCTCCAGACGACGCCGGAAGCGAGGGCGGCGGTCGAGGCGAGGAGTGGCACACGACCACCCGGAACCGAGGAATGGACGCGATTTCCGCTGGGTAGGGGAAGATCAGTCCGCCTCAACTGGTTGTACTCCTCGCAATGACTGACTCCATCGGTACTTATCTCAACGACATCGGAAAGGTCTCGTTGCTCACCGCTGAGGACGAGCGCGAGCTGTCACAGGTCATCGAAGCTGGTCGCGACGCGGCCGCTCGCATCGAGGCCGGCGAGCGCAGCAAGGAGCTGCGTGACGCGGTCTCCGCGGCAGCCGACGCCAAGGACCGGTTCATCCGCGCCAACTTGCGACTCGTCGTCTCGATCGCCCGCCGGTACCCCCTGCCGCAGGGCATGGATCTGGGCGACCTGATCCAGGAGGGCAACCTCGGCCTCGAGCACGCGGTCGACAAGTTCGACTGGCGGCGCGGCTTCAAGTTCTCGACGTATGCGACGTTCTGGATCCGCCAGGCGATCGGTCGCGCCCTCGACCAGAAGGGCAGCCTGATCCGCATCCCGGGTGACCGGGCAAGCATGCTGCGGTCAGCACTGCGCCAGGTCGGCGGCGACGTCGAGGGTCTCGACGCGGCGAACGCCGAGCTGCACCTGCTGACCTCCACCGCATCACTCGACAAGACGGTCGGCGACGACGGGGACGCCACCCTGGGTGACCTCCTGCCCGACGATGTCGACACCCCCGAGACCATCGTCATGGCCGGCGTCGACCTGGAGCTGCTCGAGGAGCTGCTCGGCTCGCTCGATGGTCGGGCGCGGTTCGCCGTCGAATGCCGTTTCGGCCTCGTCGACGGCGAGCCGAAGAGCTACCGCGTGATCGGCGAGCAACTCGGCATCACGTCAGAGGCTGCCCGCCGCCTCGTCGGTCGGGCAATCGACAACCTGCGCGGCGACGCCGTCGAATTCGCGGCCTGATCCTTCAGCCCGAGTGCTGGAGCGCCCGGTCCCGGGGCACCTCCAACACTCGGGTCGCCGAGCTGACATCAGTTCAGGTTTCGACGTCGGACCCGAGTGTTGGAGGTGTCGTGCCGGGTGCTCCAGCACTCGGGTATCGCTTGCGAATCTCGCGGGCGATCGCCGGAACCACCTCGTGGAGGTCGCCGATCACGGCGTAGTCCGCCTTCGTCACCATGTTGGCGTCTGGGTCGGTGTTGATGGCGATGATGTGCTTGGCCGACATGGCACCGACCCAGTGCTGGATGGCGCCTGAGATCCCGCACGCCAGGTAGACCGTCGGGGCGATCCTCGTCCCGGTCTGCCCGACCTGATCGGTGTGGCTGCGCCAGCCGTTGTTGGTGACGACCCGGGAGCAGCCGACCACCCCGCCGAGCAGCGCGGCGAGCTCCTCCAGCGGAGCAAACGCGTCGGCTGAGCCGACACCGCGCCCGCCGCCGACGACCACTGGCGCGGTCGACAGCGTCACGCCGGCGGCCCGCTCGACACGGTCACGAACGACGCTGCGGCCCAGCACGGCATCGAGCGCCGGCTCGAATACTCGGGTCTCACCGCGCCCAGCCGCCGTCGAAACGGCGTCGAAGACGTGCGGAGCGATCGTCATCAGCACGATGTCGCCGGCCGCCCGGGCTTCCTCGAGCAGGGACCCGCCCCACCGTTGCCGGGTCACCGCGTAGCCGCCGTCTCCCGACCCGACGACCGTGCAGTTGGCGACCATCGGCGCGTCGAGACGGGCGGCCGCCTGGGCCACCACCTCGTTGCCGCGATCGGTCCCCGGTCCGATGACGACGGCCGGCTGGAGCAGCGCCACCGCCTGCGCCACCACGTCGCCCCACGCTTCGGGGCCATAGTCGGCGAGCAGATCGTGGTGCGCCTGCTGGACAACGTCGGCACCGAGATCGCGGACGTCCTCGGCGAGCCCGTCCGCCTTCGCGCCGATCGTCAATGCCACGACATCACGGTCCCCGGCCAGCAGGCGCCCAGCCGCGACCGCGTCGCGCGTCGCCCCGGCGAGCGCACCGCGGTCGTGCTCGACCACGACCAGGACCGGTCCGCTCACCGCAGCACCCCGAGCTCCTCCAGCACGTCGACCACCGCCGGTGCGGCGTCAGGCCCGCGACCGAGGACCGTTGTTGCGGTGACCTGCTCGGTCGGACGGAACAGGCGAACGAGCTGCTGCCCGCCTGCCGAGGCCGCGGCATCGACGTGGGCCACGGCGACCTTCTTCGACGCCAGCCGTCCCTTCATCGTCGGATAGCGGGGGAGGTTGATGCCTTCCTTCACCCCGACGGCCGCAGGCAGCGGCAGCTCGTACTGCTCGAGCCCGGCTTCGGCTTCTCGGCCGAGCCGCACGAGGTCACCGTCCACCTCGATCCGCTTGGCGCCATTGACGATCGGGCGACCCAGCGCATGCGCCACGCGGATGCCCACCTGGAAGCCGCCCGCATCCGCCGACTCGTTGCCGAACAGCAGCAGGTCGAACGCGCCATCGGACGCCTCGAGCTCACTGACCGCGGCGGCGATCGCACGGGCGGTGCGCTGGGGATCCCAGTCCCGCCCCTCGATTGCCAGAAGGACGGCCGCCGATGCGCCGACGCTGACGGCATACCGGAGCTGCTCCTCGGCCTCCGGTGGCCCGAGCGTCATCACGGTCACCGAGCCTCCGTGCGCCTCGACCAGCTGCACGGCCGCCTCCACCGCGCACTCCTCGTGCGGGCTGGTCGTGAACCCGAGGTGTGCGGTGTCGACGGCCTGCTCGTCCGCCGTCAGGTTGATCCGCGCGCCCGGCGCCGGCACCCGCTTGACGCAGACCAGCACCCTCATGTCTTCATGCGGGAGTCGTCCGGATCGAACAGCGGCTGGCTCCCGACGCGTGCCACGCGCACGGGAAACAGCTCGTTCATGTAGTTCACGCGCAGCTCGTTGCCCTCAACGGCGTGCTCGGGCGGGAGGTAGGCCATGAGCAGGTACGTGCCGAGCGACGGCGCGGCGCCGGCGGTCGTCACCCTGGACACCCGACCCTTCGCGTCGACGATGCGGTCGCCGTCGACCGTCACGATCGGCTCGTTACCGCCGGTCGGGTAGCGGTCCATGCCCGCCCCGTCCCGGTGCTCGAGCATCTCCAGTGTGCACAGTGTCGCCACCGGCTCGCGTTCCCGTGCCGCCAGGTAGGCGTCCTTGCCGATGAAGTCAGCCGCCTTGACCTTGGGCCGAGCCAGCCCGGCCTCGACGGGGTCGTACTCGCTCTCCAGCTCCGCTCCCATCAGGCGGTAGCCCTTCTCGATGCGCCCCGTCACGGCATACACACCGAGTCCGACGGGCACGATGCCGTGCGGCTGGCCGGCGGCGAAGACTGCGTCCCACAGCCCGAGACCGTGCTCGGTCGGGACGTAGATCTCCCACCCGTTCTCCCCGACGTAGGAGATGCGGAACATGATCGCCGGCAAGCCGTCGACGAGCACCTCGCGAACCGAGCCGTACGGGAACGCCGCCACCGAGAGATCGAGTGGTCGATCGGCGCGGCCGTGAGGCTCGGTCACCAGCCCAGACAGGGTCTCCTCCGCCAGCGGACCCCACACGCCGAGCGTGCACCACGCCGAGGTCATGTCGGTGAACGTGACGGAGCCATCGAGGGGAAGGTGACGGCGGAACCAGTATCTGTCCCGCCCGCCGTCGAAGGCGCCGGTGATCACCCGATAGTGCTCGGGCCCGAGGCGCATGATCGTGAGGTCGGCGCGGAACCCGCCGCCCGGCGTCAGCAGCGGCGTGTAGATCGACCTGCCAACCGGCACGTCGACGTTGTTGACGCAGAGGTGTTGCAGGTAGTCGACCGCAGCGGGGCCCGTGATGTCGAACTCGTTGAACGCCGTGAGGTCGACGACGCCCACGCCGTCACGCATCGCCAGGTGCTCGGCGTTCGTGATCGGTGACCACCACCGGGCGTCCCACTCGTGCGGCCGGGGCGCGCAGGCCTCCGGGTACCGATCGATCAGTGTGGCGTTGGACTCGTACCACTGCGGCCGCTCCCAGCCCCGGGCGTCGAAGAAGACCGCCCCGAGTGCCTCCTCCCGGGGGTAGAACGGCGAACGGCGCACGCCGCGTTGTGTCGCCCACTGCTCCCGCGGGTGCACGATGCCGTAGGTCTTGTTGTAGTGCTCGGTGCAGCGGGCCCTGATGTGCTGCTCCGTTCGTTCATGGGCGTAGAAGCGGCTGAGGTCCGACGAGTGCGGATCGCACACGTGCGGGTAGCCGTACGTCATCCATTCGGCGACGAGCTGGGCGATGCCGGGGCCTTCCTTGATCCACACTGCCGCCGCCGACCACAGGTTGCGCACCTCGACGGTCTCGCCGAGCACCGGCATCGCGTCAGGCGTCAGTGACAGGAGCCCGTTGATGGCGTACTTGATCTCAGCGTCACCGAGCATCTCCATCAGGTCGATGGCCTGCTCCATCTGGTCGTCGAAATCGTCGGCGGTGAACGGCAGCTCGGTGGGCGACAGCGCCGATTCCTCGTTCGAAGGGATGTCGTCGGGGTGGTGGAAGATCGGACGGTGGGCGTAAGAGCCGACCTCCATCGAGCCCGCTGTCTGGCGCTCGTAACAGAACGTGTCCATGTCGCGGACGATCGGGAAGGCGACCTCCTGGTTCGTCTCGACGAGCACGTCGATCGGACCGACGTCGGCCATCTGGTGCACGGCGGGCGTGAGCGGGATCGTCGCCCCAGCCATCGCTGCCACGCGCGGGCTCCACACGCCACATGCGATGGCGACGTACTCGGTCTCGATGCGTCCGTTCGTCGTCACGACGGCTCGCACCTCGCGCTCGCCATAGCCGATCTCAGCCGTTTCGACGTCGAGCACCTCGGTGTTGGCGAGCACCGTCAGGACGCCCTTGTCGATCGCTTCCTGGCGCATCAGCGTTCCGGCCTGCAGCGAGTCGACGACTGACACGCTCGGCGTGTAGAAGGCGCCCAGGATGATCTCGTCGTTGACGAACGGAACGAGCTCGCGGACCTCGGCCGGCGTGAGCAGCCGGGCCTCGATGCCCCACGCCGTTGCTGACGTCATGCGCCGCCGGAACTCCTCGAGCCGCGCATCGTCGCGAGCGACCTCGATGCCACCGCACGTGCCGTTGACGCCCAGCTCGATGTACTGGCGCTGGCTCTCCAACGTGAGCAGCGCCATCTCTTTGTTGTGATCGGTGGGGAAGATGAAGTTCGAGGCGTGACCGGTCGAGCCCCCCGGGTTGGGCAGCGGACCCTTGTCGACGAGCACGAGATCGGTCCAGCCCAGGCGGGCGAGATGACCGACGAGGCAGTTGCCAACGATGCCGGCGCCGATGACCACGCAGCGCGCTCGGGTGGGGACGCCGTCGGCAGATTCGAGCATCCGCCGATTGTGGCAGAAGCCCTGCGGAGAGTGAGGTGGGTGAGACGCCGAAGCGCAGCGGAGGCGGCGAGCTCGGGAGGTGAGGCGAGCAACTTGCTTGCGAGCCGAGCCCGATCAGTTCAGTTCAGGTCAGCGTCGTGTCCGGGCGGGCGGCGACGATGACGGCGTAGGACCCGATCGCACGCAGCGCCTGCCCCTCGATCGTGCGGCCGTCGTCGAGGGACACGAGCGTCACCGTGCCGTCCGCTTCGATGTCGAGGTCGGCGAGCCGACCGAGCTCGTCGCCGTCCTCGTCGAGCACGCGGCGCCCGAGCGGTGAGTCCGCCTTCTGATCGACCGGCCGCGCACTCCCGTCGTAGGTGATGGCGTCACCTTCGAAGCTGCGGATCTCCGACGCACCGATGAGTCCTTCGGCGGTGTGCACGCCGACGACCTTGTCGCCGGTGATGCGCACGCCGGCGACCTTTCCGGTCTGCTCGGCGTCCGCCAGCGAGATCGTCCGTTGGCCCATCAGCTGGGTGAGGCGGATCATGACGAACTTCCTCGCTCGAGGTTCTCGACCTCGCCGGCCAGCCCCGTGAGATCGGTACGAACAAGGTTCTCGAAGCCATCTGGGACGATCAGTGTGCTGCCCGAGACGGCACGCGACGTGTCGATCGGTACGAAGCCATCGCCAGCCGGTCCGCCGCCGATCTCGAAGCCGACGACGCGAGGCCGCGGACCACCGCGCAGGACGACGTCCTTGACCCGCCCGAGCTCCCGACCCGACTCCGTCACGACGACGTCGTTCGTGACGTCGCCGTGGTGATCGGCGCGCCGAGTGGACTCCACATCGGCGAGCGCGCCGGTCGACTCGATGGTCACGGCATGCGTGCCGACCGACCGGATGCTGTCGACGGGCAGGACCTGGCCGAGGCGCCGGCCGAGAAAGCCGCGCCTCGCCAGCGTGAAGCCACCGACGACGCCCTCGCCCGGCTCGAAGATCAGATCGCGGACCTCGGCGACGTCCTCACCGGTGGAGATGTCAACGACGGGCATGCCCGTGACGTCGCGGCCGCGCATCAGGGCGACGGTCATGGCTCCCGCCCCCGGCCGCTCGTTCGCCCGGACGACGTGATGATCAGCCGACCCCGCTTGCGGCGGCGGATCGCCGCCAGGGCTGCCGCTACAAGTGCGATCACGATGACCGCCACAACGATCACGATCAGCCAAGTCATGGCTCTCACCTCCCGACGGCGTGCGGCTACCCGTCAACCGGTTGAGACAAACGGGCTCCGGATTCCACGAAGCGGCACGATGCCGTATGGTGGAACGGCAATCATGGGGGTTGAGGGATGAACAGCAAGACCGATCTGGACATCGCGCGGGCGGCGAGCCTCAAACCGTTGCCCGAGATCGCCGAGCTGATGGGCCTCGGCGAGCACCTGCTCGAGCCGTACGGGTCGAGCGTGTCCAAGATCAAGCTCGAGGCGATCGACGAGCTGGCCGACCGACCGAAGGCGAAGTACGTCGTCGTCACGGCGATCACGCCGACGCCGCTCGGCGAGGGCAAGACGACGACGACCGTCGGGCTCGGACAGGCGATGGGGCACATCGGCAAGCGGGCGGTCATCACGGTTCGCCAGCCGTCCATGGGCCCGACGTTCGGCATCAAGGGCGGGGCCGCCGGTGGCGGCTACAGCCAGGTCGTTCCGATGGAGCTGCTCAACCTCCACCTCACCGGCGACTTCCATGCCGTCACGGCCGCCAACAACCTGCTGGCGGCGATGCTCGACAACCATCTCCACCAAGGGGACGAGTTCGGTCTCGACCCGCACAACATCACCTGGCGGAGAGTCCTCGACGTCAACGACCGGGCGCTGCGCAACATCGTCATCGGGCTCGGCGCCAAGGAGGACGGCCTCGTCCGCCAGACCGGGTTCGACATCACGGCCGCCTCCGAGGTCATGGCGATCATGGCGCTGACGACGTCGCTCAAGGACCTCAGGGCGCGTCTCGGTCGGATCGTCGTCGGCTACACGATGCGCGGCGACCCGGTGACTGCCGAGCAACTCGATGCCGCCGGCTCGATGGCGGTGATCATGCGTGAGGCGATCAAGCCGAACCTGCTGCAGACGTTGGAGAACACGCCGGTCATCGTGCACGCCGGCCCGTTCGGCAACATCGCGCACGGCAACTCGTCGATCCTCGGCGACATGATCGGAATCCGCGGCGGCGATTACCTCATCACCGAAGCCGGGTTCGGTGCCGACATGGGCGCCGAGCGGTTCTTCAACATCAAGTGCCGGACCTCGGGCCTCGTGCCGGACGCTGCCGTGCTCGTCGCCACCGTGCGGGCGCTGAAGGCGCACTCGGGGAAGTACCGCATCGTGGCCGGCCGGCCGTTGCCCGAGACGTTGTTCGACGAACGGCCCGACGACGTCGAGGTCGGCGCCGCCAACCTGCGCAAGCAGATCGAGAACGTGCAGCTGCACGGCGTGACGCCGGTCGTCGCCGTCAACGCCTTCCCGGGCGATCACAGCTCAGAACACGATGTGATCCGTCGAGTCGCCGAGTCGATGGGTGCCCGGGTCGCGGTGTGCACGCACTTCGCCGACGGTGGTGCGGGTGCCGTCGATCTTGCCGAGGCCGTCGTCGAGGCCTGCAACGAGCCGAGCGACTTCCACTTCCTCTATCCCGACGACGCGTCGCTGAGGGAGAAGATCGAGACGGTTGCCACGAAGGTCTACGGCGCCGGCGTGGTCGAGTACATGCCGAGCGCAGCGCGGCAGCTCGACACGTACGAGCGCAACGGGTTCGGCCATCTGCCGGTGTGCATCGCCAAGACGCATCTGTCGATCTCCGCTGACCCAGCGTTGAAGGGCGCGCCGACGGGTCACGTGATCAACGTGCGCGAGGTCCGGGCGTCGGTTGGCGCCGGGTTCGTGTACCCGATCTGCGGCGAGATGCGCACGATGCCGGGCCTCGGCACACACCCTTCCGCCGCAGTGATCGACCTCGATGACTCCGGGCAGATCGTCGGGCTGTCGTAACTGCCGGCGTCACTGAGTCGGCGCAGTCATCCACTCGGGCGGGTGCGGGTCCTCCCACGCCGCGATCAACGCCAAGAGGCCACACACCTGCAGCACGATGTAGTCGTCGTCCAGTGCCGGGTCGCCGTCGTCGAGCCACGCGCTCATGCCGTCGAGCAGGTGGGCAGCGAGGACCGTGGCGCACCACGGCATCATCCGTGGTTCGATGTTCCGCCCCGTCATCGTGATGAACGTTTCGGCGTACTGACCGAGGACGGTGCGGAACCTGTCGGAGAAGGCGACAAATGCCGGTTCGTGCGCGGCCTGCCGCCACAGGAGGCGGAAGGCGTCCGGGTGCCGCCGGGCGATCTCCAGCATGATGCGGACGATGCCGCCACGCCGGCGGATCTCGACGAGGTCGAGCTGCTCGAACTCGTCGATCAGCTCCTGCGTGACAGAGCCGAGCACCGCGCGATAGAGGTGCTGCTTGGTCTCGAAGTTGCGGTAGATCAGCAGGCGACTGATCCCGGCGGCCTCGGCGACCTCGTCCATCGACGTGCTGTCGAACCCCGCTTTGAGGAACGCGCCGGCAGCGGTCTCGATGATCTGCGCACGGCGGGCAGCCCGGGGGAGACGGGTCGACCCGCCCTCGGGCGCAGGCGGTGAACCACCTCGAGTCGCCATGGTGTATGTTTACAGCCGTGTATACGTCTTCGGAGGTGATCGCCCCGATCTGACGTCAGGTTTCGGTGGTGGCGGGTGTACTGGCGGGCGGTTCCCGCCCCACCGACTACAGGGCGCCGGCTCGCCGATGGTTTCCATCGGCGATCCGGCGCCCTGTTCACGTCAGCAGTAGGTCAGCCCCAGCAGAGGCAGAACGGATGCCCGGCCGGGTCGGCGTAGACCTGGAAGCCGTCGTTCGCCTCGATGTCGTCGGCCGGCTTGAGCAGCTTGGCGCCCAGCGCCAGCGCCTCGTCGTGGGCGGTCTTGATGTCGTCGACGTAGAGGTCGAGGTGCATCTGCTGCGGCGTGCCATCGGGCCATTGGGGCGGGACGTGGTCGGGCGCCAACTGGATGCCGAGTCGCGGGCTGCCATCGACCCTGATCGTGTGCCAGTCGTCCTCGGTGTCCACCGTGCCACCCAGCACCGAGGCCCAGAACGTGCTCTCGGCGGTCAGGTCAGGCGCGTCGAATACGAGGATCTGTCGGGCAATCCGCATGCCGTCAGCATTCCACGACCCGCGCGATTCACACCGCCGGATCCTCGAATCCCAACCGCTGCTCGATCACGGGCGGATCCTGCTCCTGCGTGGTGAGGCCGAGCATCCGGGCGGCCGGACTCGCCAGCAGCCCGTAGATCGTCACCGTGCCGACGATCACCAGGAACGTCACGGGCAGGAGATCCGCCGCGCCTGCTTCCTCCGTGGCGGCGAGCGGTCCCGCGAACGTCGCAGCCGTCGAGGCGGCGACGATGCCTCGAGGGTCCATCATCCCGAGATAGACGCGCTCGTTGCGCGACAGGTCCGTGCGGACGGTCGCCAGTGCGGCGAGGACCGGGCGCACGACCAGCACGAGCCCAGCGACCAGCGCCAGGGACGGCCACAGGACGTCTCCGAGCGAGGCCGGAGTGACGGTCGCCGAGATCGAGACGAACAGGAGGCCGATGATCAGCTGGACGATCGTGCGGAAGAACGGGCGGTCCTCCGGCGATGAGATCACGTCCGTGTTGGCGATGACGAGGCCCATCACGATCGCCGCGATCAGCCCGGTGTCGTCGTTCAGTGCGTCACACACGGCGGTGACCGCGACAACGGTGGCGATCGTCGCCTCGGTCGCCAGCACGCCCGTCACGCGCAGCTTGTCGAGGAGCAGCCAGAGCACAGTGGTGCCGACGAGCCCACCGAGGATCCCGATGCCGACGCTGATCGTGAAGTCGACCACGGCCCGCGGCACCGCCTCCTGATCGCTGCTCGTCAGCCCATGGAACACGAGCGCCCCGATGATGGCGCCGATCGGATCGACGGTCGTGCACTCCCAGCGGAGGATCGCGCTGACCCGACGACCCGGCCGGGCCCGTTCGAGGAGCGGGATCACCACGGTCGGTCCGGACACGATCAGGATGGCTCCGAGGAGGATCGTGACGCCGGCCGACAACTCGAGCAGGAGGAACACGAACGCAACCGCACCTGCCCAAGTGATCGGCACGCCCCACAAGATGAGCCGGCGCACGACGTGCTGGCCGTGACCCTCGAGGTCCCTGACGCGGAGGTCGAGTGCGCCCTCGAACAGGATCACCCCGACCGCCAGGGTGACCATCGGCGCGAACTTGTCTCCCAACAGCTCGTTCGGATTGACGGAGTCCGTCAGCGCCCCGGCCAGGAAGCCGGCGCCGAGCAGCAGGATGATCGACGGCACGGCGATTCGCGTGGCAACGATCTGGCAGCCGACGGCGAGGACGAGCAGGAGGGCGAGCCCGATGAAGACGTCCGACTCACTCACCAACGCAGAAGCATGGCCTCCCGCAGGGCGTCAGGCGGCGACGAGCTGACGCGCCGCACCGCGTCGTGTGGCGACCGAGGCGCATGCTTCGTGAAGGATCGGAACGAACCGTTCCGGTGTCGTGGTGCACACCGCGTGCCCGCCGTGAACCCGATGCACGGTGGCGTCGCGCAGGCTGGCAGCGAGCGCCAGCTGGCGGCGTTCCGGCACGACGTCGTCGCCCTCGGTCACGACGACCGCTGCCGGCACGTCGATCTCCCCGACGAACGGCCGAGAATCGAAGCGCAGGGTGGCTCGACCTGCCTCGACGATCTCCTCCCAGTCATGGCGGGCCACGTCGTCGAAGCCCCACCAGGGGCACCCGCGGCGCTGGCGCCACTGATCCCACGCGCCCAAGGCAGCGTTGGTGATCCTTGCCAGAGGAAGCGTGTCGGCGAGGAACGATGTACCCGTCGCGACGCCGAAGAGCAGCCGCTCGCGGATGCTGCCGGTGAACGTGCGGCTCGTCGCGGACAGCACCATGCCGTCGACGAGCTCCGGGTGGCGTTGCCAGAGCAGCTGGGCGATCGGGCCACCCATCGAGTAGCCGACCGGGATGAACGGCGGCAGCTCGAGCACCCGGGCCAGCGCGGCCACGTCATCGGTGCACTGTTCGAGCGTGAACGGCTCGTAGGAGCGGATGCCGCGCCCGTGGCCGCGATGATCGAGGGCGATCACGCGATAGCGCTCGGCGAGCGACGCGTAGCAGGCGAACCAGTTCAGGTCGGCCGTTGCCGTCCAGCCGTGGAGCAGGACGAGCACCGGAGCATCCGGGGGACCGACGAGCTCTCGGATGAAGGTCCGACCCCGCCCCGGCAGCATCACGTGCCGTCCGGGGGGCAGCGGCGGTCGATTCCTCCCGTCGCTACCCCCCGTCCCGCCCATTGCCCGCCCTCCTTTGTTGGCGCACAAGAGCGCGGAAATCGGCTGGCGATACGGTTTTTCGCGGCCGTCGACTTCCAGGGCGCTCGTGATTTCGCCTTGTGGAACCGTCCCGCATCGTGGAATCCTGGAGCGGCGTGTCCGGGGTGCAGTCCGTCGAGCGGGCGTTCTCGGTCCTGCGGTGCCTGGCCGGCGGTCCGGCCGGCGTCTCGGCGATCGCTGAACGGGTGAGCCTCCCGAAGAGCACGGTGTCCCGATTGCTCTCGACGCTGCAGGACATCGGTGCCGTCGAGCAGTCCGGCGCAGGTGGCGACTACCGGGTCGGCGGTGGGCTCGTCGACATCGCCGCCGGTGCGCTTCCCGGCCGCAGCCTCATCGCCGCAGCTCGCCCGCACCTGGCCGAGCTCGTCGACGGCCTGGACGAGGTGGCGGGACTGTCGGTGTTCGACGTCCAGGACGTGGTGTACGTGGACCAGGTATCGGCCGACCGCCACGTCCAGGTGCGCGACTGGACCGGCGAGCGGATCCCCGCGCACATGGTCTCATCCGGCCTCGTGCTGCTCGCCAACCTCGACACGTCGGAGCTCGAGCGCTATCTGGCCCGACCGCTGGATGCTGCCACCGATCGCACGGTGACCGATCCGGACCAGATGCGTACGCGGCTCGCCACGATCGCTCGCGACGGTCACGTGTGGACGTTCGACGAATACGTCCCAGGGATCAGCTCGGTCGCCGCGCCGGTAATCCGGCCCGATGGCCGCGTGCTCGCCGCCGTCCACGTGCACGGGCCGTCGTACCGGTTCCCTGAATCCGAGCGGGCGCCGGCGATCGCCGAGCTGGTCGCCGAGGTCGGCCGCCGCATCGGGGCCCGCCTCGCCAGCGCCGAGGCGCTCGCTACCTGAGGACCCGTGGAAGGGCAGGTGGGCGAGCGCCGCTGCGAAGCGGCGGCGGCGAGCTCGGCAGGTGAGTCGAGCAGCTTGTCTGCGAGACGAACCCGACTTGAGTAGGTTCGCCGGATGGCCGACGTCAGGTCCCGGCGAGGCGGCGGACGGGCGGGACGCCAGCAGCAACGGGCCGCCGCCGTCGTCGCCAGCCAGCCGTTCCTGACGCGCGCGCTGACAGCCGGTCGAGCTCGTCTCCGAGGAGGGTCTCGAGCTGCTCGAGCGCAATGCCGAGATCATCCTGCAAGAGGTCGGCATCGAGGTCCGCGACTACCCGAGCGCGGTCGCCCGCTTCGCCGATGCCGGCGCCGACGTCGACGGCGATCGGGTGCGCTTCCCGCCGGGGCTGTGCCGCCAACTCGTCGTCGACGGCGCCGGCGACCTACACCCAGCACGCCCGCAATCCCGCCCGCTCCGTCGAGGTCGGGGGCGATGGCCACGGTCTTCGCGCCGAACTACGGGTCACCGTTCGTCCACGATCTCGACGCCGGGCGGCGCTACGCAACGCTCGCTGACTTCGAGAACTTCGTCCGGCTGGCGTACCTCGCACCCGCACCTGCACCACTCCGGCGGGACGGTGTGCGAGCCCGTCGACGTGCCGGTCAGCAAGCGGCACCTCGACATGGTGTTCGCCCACCTGCGCCTCAGTGACAAGCCGTTCATGGGCTCGGTGACGGCCGGCGAGCGGGCGGCCGACAGCGTCGAGATGGCCCGCATCGCGTTCGGTGGCGATCTCGCCGACCGCACGGTGGTGACGAGCCTCATCAACGCCTCGTCGCCACTGGTGTGGGACGCGACGATGCTGGCTGCGGCCGAGGTCTACGCGGCGGCCAACCAGGCGACGATCATCACGCCGTTCATCCTCGCCGGGGCGATGGCGCCCTCGACGTCTGCCGGCGTCGTGGCCCAGACGTTGGCCGAGGCGATGGCGGGGATGGCCTTCGTGCAGCTCGTCCGCCCAGGCGCGCCGGTGATCTTCGGCTCGTTCGCCAGCTCGATGTCGATGCAGACCGGCGCCCCGACGTTCGGCACCCCTGAACCGGCACTCGTGCTGTACACCGTCGCCGCGCTCGGCCCGCCGGCTCGGCGTGCCGTTCCGCTCGGGCGGCATCATTGACGGCGTCGAAGCTGCCCGACGCGCAGGCCGCGTACGAGTCGGCGGCGACGCTGATCCCGACGCTGATGGCCGGCACGAACTTCGTGCTCCACGCCGCCGGCTGGCTGGAGGGCGGGCTCGCCATCGGCTACGAGAAGTTCGTGCTCGACGCCGACCAGCTGGGGATGATGGCGACGTTCGCCGCCGGGCTCGACCTCAGCGACAACGGGCAGGCTCTCGATGCCATCCGCGAGCACCGTCCCGGCGAGCACTTCCTGGGGACGGCGCACACGCTGGCCAACTTCGAGACGGCGTTCTACCGCTCGGAGACGGCCGACAACTCGAGCTTCGAGCAATGGGTCGAGGACGGGTCTCTCGACGCCGCGCAGCGGGCCAACCGCGCTGTGGAAGCAGCGGCTGGCCGCCTACGAGCCACCGCCGATCGACGACGCCGTCAATGAGGAGTTGGGCGAGTTCGTCGCCCGTCGCAAGGCCGAGCTCCCCGACACGTTCGCCTGAATTCATCCGAGTGTTTGACGCCATCGGAGTGTTTGACCCCGGGAAATTCGAGGTCCAGCACTCGGATGGCGTCAAACACTCGGATGGATCAGGCCGTGAGGCGCTCGTCGGTGGTGCGCAGGCGCTGGGCGAGGCCGATGAGCAGCTTGCGGGTCAGCGTTGGCGCGCCGGCGAGCAGGACGGCGAACTCGGAGGTGCCACAGATCTCGACCACCATGTCCGTCTCGGCCACCACGGATGCGGTGCGGAACCCTCGGTCGAGCATGGCGATCTCGCCCACGAAGTCGCCGGGCCCGACTCGGGCAACCGTCTGCTCGCCGACCGTCACGACGGCGGTCCCGTTGGCGATGACGACGAACTCGCGCCCGACGGTGCCCTCCTCGACGAGGACCTCGCCCCTTGCCACACGGTGCTCCGTCACGTTCCGCGCGATCAGCTCGAGCTCCGCATCCGAGCACGCGGCGAGCAGGCGGGATTTGGCCCAATCGCTCGACTCGCGACCCCGCCCGGGCTGACCGAATCCATCTGCTCGTCCGCATCAGCTCATCGTGCGCACGGCCCACGTCGCCGTGCAGCGTCGGGAGACTCAGTGCCGCAGCGCGATCGTGCTCAGCTGGCGAGCAGCGCCGCCCGCGTCGTCACCGCTGCGACGTCGAGCACGGTGATCGTCCGCGGTGTCGTCGTCACCCAACCAACGGCGCGCAGGCGGTTGAGGGCCTTCACGACCGCTTCCCTCGACAGCCCCGCCCACGCCGCGATGTCGCTCTGGTTCAATGGGCCGCGGATGAGCACGCCGGGTCCGGCGGGCCGGCCGTAGCGGGCCATCAGGTCGACGAGCCGGCCGCAGACCCGGGCCGTGGAGTCGAGTGCACCGAGCTCGACCTGGCGTCGCGAGGCTCGGCGGAGGCGACCCGCCAGGTGCTGCATCAGGACGAGCGCCGCCTCCGGGTGCTCTCCGAGGAACGTGCGGAAGGCGGCGGCCGGCACGACGACCACCTCGGCAGCAGTCAGCGTCACCGCGCGAGCCGACCGCGGCCGGCCGTCGATGGCCGCCAGCTCGCCGAGGATGTCGCCGGGGCCGACGACTTCGAGCACGACCTCACGCTCGTCGAGCGCGACGGCGACCTTGAGCTCGCCATCGCGCACGAGCACCACGTCATGGACGTCATCGCCTTCGAAGAACAGGATCGATTGCGCCGGGTACTGCCTGCGCCGCCCGAGTCCGAGCAGCTCCACTGCGTCATCGGGCGCGAGACGATCGAGGAATGGAGCGAGTGGCACGGGGGCACCAACTTTCTGTAGTAGAACACTAGATATCTACTCCGATATTCTCGGAGCGTCAAGGAGACGGCAGTGGCGGCAACATCACGTGTGGACGGACGTCGCGAACGGTCTCGTCGCACGTGGGCTCGCATCGTCCACGCGGCGGCGCAACTGTTCGTCGAGAACGGCTACGTCGCGACGACGATCGAAGCGATCGCCGAACGGGCTGAGGTCGCCAACCAGACCGTCTACTACGTGTTCGGCACGAAGGCCGAGGTATTCGACCTCCGTCCTCGAGGGCAGCATCGTCGGCGATCTGGACCCGGTCGCGCTGGCTGACCGCGAGTGGGTCGAGACGCTCGCCGACGTCGACGATGCAGCAGCGGCCGTCGAACGGCTCGTCGCCGAGTCCGTGCAGGTCCTCGTGCGTGTGACGCCGATCTACCGGGTCCTTCAGCATGCCGCGGCGGACCCCGACGTCGGCGGCCTCCTCGAGGAGACGCGGCGACGGCGCCGCCTCGACCAGCGCCGCCTCATCGACGTCGGCGTCGCCCAGTGGGGCCTGCGACCGGGCCTCGATGCGGAAACCGCCGCCGACGTGTACTACGCGCTGATCAACGAGGACGTCTTCGAGTCGCTGACCGTCGACTGCGGCTGGGAGGTCGAGCAGTTCCAGCGGTGGGCGACCGCGTTGCTGCAGCAGCAGCTCCTGGGAGCCGACACGTAGACTCGCGGATGCGACTGTGAGTTCCCGTCCTCCCGCTCCGCGGCACGGGAGACGCCCGCGAGCGGATCCTCTCGAGCGCCTACACGCTCTTCTGCCGGCACGGCATCAGGGCCGTCGGGGTCGACACGATCATCGAGCGTTCGGGCGTGGCGAAGATGACCGTGTACCGCCACTTCGGGTCCAAGGACGACCTCGTGCTCGCCGTGCTCGACCGCCGCGAGCAGCTGTGGACGCGTAAATGGCTCGAGCGGGAGGTGCGCCGCCGTGCCGAGCGCCCGGTCGATCGCCTGCTCGCCATCTTCGACGTCTTCGACGACTGGTTCCACCGACGCGACTTCGAGGGCTGCCTCTTCGTCAACGCCCTGCTCGAGATCGATGACCGCAAGCACCCGATCCACATTGCCTGCCGTGAGCAACTGGCGCGGCATCCGCGAGTTCCTGATCGAGCTCGCGACGGAGGCCGGCGTCGCCGACCCGGACGACTTCGCCCGCCAGTGGCACATCCTGATGAAGGGGTCGATCGTGTCTGCGGGCGAGGGCGACCTCATCGCGGCCCGCCGCGCGCAGGAGCTCGGCCGGCTGTTGGTGCTTGCCAAGGTGCCGCTCGCCGCCGGCTGAGCCAATGCGATAGAGTTCCACGATGCGGACGTGTTCCGCATGATGGACCGCTTCACCAATCGCGGTAGTGGAGTAGCCGATGACCGATCAGAGCGACGACATCGATCTCGCGACCCTGGACGACGACGAGCTCGTCAAGCAGATGCACGACGACCTCTACGACGGCCTGGCCGAGGAGATCGTCGAGGGCACGACGATCCTCCTCGACCGCGGTTGGTGCGCCCGACCGCGTCCTCGCCGATGCGCTGGTCGAGGGCATGCGGATCGTCGGCATCGACTTCCGAGACGGAATCCTCTTCGTGCCCGAGGTGCTGCTGTCGGCGAACGCCATGAAGGGGGGCATGGAGATCCTGCGGCCATTGCTCGCCGAGACCGGCGCCGAGCCGATCGGCAAGATGGTCATCGGCACCGTCAAGGGCGACATCCACGACATCGGCAAGAACCTCGTGGCGATGATGATGGAGGGCGCCGGGTTCGAGGTGATCGACATCGGGATCAACTCCGACGTCGACAAGTACCTCGCCGCGCTCGACGGAGCACCAGCCCGACATCCTCGGGATGTCGGCACTGCTCACGACGACGATGCCGTACATGAAGGTCGTCATCGACACGCTGCGCGAGCGTGGGCTGCGCGACGACTACATCGTGCTGGTCGGTGGCGCGCCGCTGAACGAGGAGTTCGGGACGGCCGTCGGGGCCGATGCGTACTGCCGCGACGCCGCCGTCGCCGCTGAGACCGCCAAGGAGCTCGTCCAAGCGCGGCGCCGCCTCCGCGCCGAACCGCCCGGGCCCGTCCGTTGCGTGAACCGGCCCTCGATCGTCGCCTGCGGAGCCCTCGCCTCCGAGCTGCGCGCCGTCTCTCCGCCCGGCAGCGCCGAAGTCCGCTACCTGCCGGCGCAACTTCCACAACCGCCCCGAGCGCATCGTCCCTGCGCTCGCACCGATCCTCGACGAGGCGGCGGCCAGCGGTCGAACGGCCGTTCGTCGCCTACGCCGACTGCGGGACCGGCGGCGCGCTCGACCGCATTGCTCGCCGATCATCCCGGCGTCGAGCGGCTCCCCGGCGCGCACTGCTACGAGCTGTTCGCCGGCGCCGAGCTCTTCGCCGACACTCCATGACGACGAGCCCGGGACGTTCTTCCTCACCGACTTCCTGACCACGCCATTTCGAGCCGCTCGGTCTGGCAGGGTCTCGGCCTCGATCGTCATCCGGAGCTGCGCGACGTCTACTTCGCCAACTACCGGCGCGTCGTGCTGCTGTCGCCAGGCCGACGATCCCGAGCTCGTCGACGAGGCCCGTCGCGCCGCAGATCGACTGGACCTGCGGTTCGAGCACCGTCATGTCGGACGCCGTCGGCTGGCTGCGGCGATCTCCGTCGCCGTCGACCTGCCCTCGAGGGTCGCCTGATGCCGCGGTCGAACGCGAGACGTCGTCGTCATCATGTGGCGCGACATCCCGGCGCAGGTCAACGGCCAGGATGGCCGGGAGCGGCACCAGGTGCTGCTGTCGGACAAGTTCCAGCGGGCGATCGATCGGGCCAAGCGCAAGGCGAAGATCGTCACCGCTCAGGAGGACGTTGCCCAGTGGCGCCGGATCAGCCGTGCGTTCGACGGCGACGTCGAGCGCGGCGGCACAGACCGAGGCCGACCGGTTGGAGGCCGACTACAGCCAAGAGCGCCTCGGCAAGCTGGCCTTCGCCGGCGGATGGGAGAACGCGTGACAACGTCAACTGCGTTTCCCGGCCACGCAGGCCGCAGTTGGCTGCTCCGTCGCTGGCGCTCCGTCGCTCGCAGGAGGATGCGATGACCACCACAGTTCTCAGCTCGGCGACCCGCGAGGTCGTCATCGGCTTCGACCGCCCGTTCGTGATGATCGGCGAGCGCATCAACCCGACCGGCCGCAAGCTCCTGGCCGAGGAGATGGTGCGCGGCGACTTCAGCCGCGTCGAGGCCGATGCCGTGGCCCAGGTCGAGGCCGGAGCCCACATGCTCGACGTCAACGCCGGCATCCCGCTGGCCGACGAGCCTGCGCTCCTGGCGCGCGCCGTGCAGCTCGTGCAGTCGGTCACCGACGTGCCGCTGTCGATCGACTCCTCCATCGTCGAGGCCCTCGAAGCCGGTCTCGCCGCGTACCAAGGCAAGCCGCTCGTCAACTCGGTGACCGGCGAGGACGAGGTGATGGAGCGGGTCCTCCCGCTGGTCGCCCGCCACGGCGCGGCCGTCGTCGCCATCTCCAACGACGAGACAGGGATCAGCGAGGATCCCGACGTCCGCTACTCGATCGCCAAGCAGGATCGTCGAACGGGCCGCCGACCACGGGATCCCGGCCAACGATGTCGTCGTCGATCCGCTCGTGATGCCGATCGGGGCGATGGGCACCGCCGGGCGCCAGGCCTTCACCTTGATCCGCCGCTTGCGTGAGGAGCTCAAGGTGAACACCACCTGCGGCGGCTCCAACATCAGCTTCGGGTTGCCGAACCGTCAGGTCATCACGGGCACGTTCCTCGCCATGGCCATCGCCTCGGGGATGACGTCGGCGATCATGAGCCCACTCCACCCCGAGGTCCGATCGGCCGTCCTCGCCGCGGACGTCCTCTCCGGCGCCGACCGCGACTGCGCGGCGTGGATCCGCGCCAATCGCGATCCCGACGCCGCGGGTGACTCGGGGCGCGCCGTCGGCGGGCGACGAGCGCGAGCCTGATGATGCACCGGGTGGTGTTCACGCCGTCCGGTCTGGAGGGCAAGGTCGCCGATGGCACGACCGTGCTCGAAGCAGCCCGCCAGCTCGGCGCCGACCTGGACACGGTGTGCGGTGGCCGGGGCATCTGCGGGCGCTGCCAGGTCACGCCGAGCATCGGCCGCTTCGCCAAGTGGCACATCGAGGCCGATCCGGCGTCGTGGGGACCTTCCGCGACCATCGAGCTCGACTATCACGGCCACCGCCCGCTCGCCGCAGGCAACCGCCTGGGATGTGCCGCCCGCATCGTCGGCGACGTCGTCGTCGACGTGCCGGCGAGCAGTCAGGTCCATCGCCAGGTCGTTCGCAAGGACCTGCAGCTGGCGTCGGTGACCGTGGACCCGCGCTTCCGCCTCTACTTCGTCGAAGTCGCACCGGCCGAGCTCGGCGACAGCACCAGTGCCGCAGCGGCCCTGACTTCGCACGATTGCCGACCAGCATCAGGTGCCGACACCGTCGGTCGACCACCGGTTGCTGCCGGCGATCCACCAGCTGCTCACCGCCGAGCGCGGCGCGGTGACCGTGGCCGTGTGCAGCGATGACGACGGGCGTGCCGGGACGATCGTCGCCGCATGGCCTGGCTACGTCGACGTCGCCTACGGGGCGGCGATCGACGTCGGCTCCACGACCGTCGCCGGCCACCTGTGCGACCTTTCGACTGGCGATGTCGTCGCGACCGCTGGTCGGATGAACCCGCAGATCCGCTTCGGCGAGGATCTCATGAGCCGGGTCTCCTACGTCATGATGAACGAGGGCGGTGCGGTCGAGCTGACGGCGACGATCCGCCGCGCCATCGACGAGCTCGTCGGCGAGCTCCTCGCCTCCGTAGACGCACCGCGGGACCGCATGCTCGAGGTCGTGCTCGTCGGCAACCCGATCATGCACCACCTCGTGCTCGGCATCGATCCGACGCCGTTGGGCTCAGCCCCGTTCGTGCTCGCCACGGCCGAGCCGGTCGAGGGCTGGGCTGCTGAGCTCGGGCTGGACCTGTCCAACGCGTCGTTCTACGTCGGTCCGTGCATCGCCGGCCACGTCGGTGCAGACACCACGGCCGCGATGCTGTCGGAGGGTCCGTACCGGGGGACGTCGATGCAGCTGCTCGTCGACGTCGGCACGAACGCCGAGATCGTGCTCGGCGATCGGAGTCGCGTGTTCGCCGCGTCCAGCCCGACCGGTCCCGCCTTCGAGGGCGCCCAGATCAGCTGCGGCCAGCGGGCGACGGCAGGCGCCATCGAGCGGGTGCGCGTCGATCCCGTCACGTTCGAGCCGCGGTGCAAGGTCATCGGGACTGACGCGTGGACCGACGATCCCGGGTTCGTCGCCGCGGTCACGGGCGTCTGCGGGTCCGGCATCGTCGACGCCATCGCCCAGATGTTCCTCGCCGGCGTGATGGACGCCGATGGCACGATCCGCGGCGATCTCGCCGCGCAGACCGAGCGCGTCGTGCCCGACGGCCGCACGTACTCCTACGTCCTGTACGAGCGCGGTCCGACCCGGCTGACGATCACTCAGAACGACGTGCGGGCGATCCAGCTCGCCAAGGCGGCGCTGCGCGCCGGCATCGACCTGCTCCTGGAGCACGCTGGTAGCCCGACCGTCACGGACATCCGACTGGCGGGCGCGTTCGGGGCCCACCTCGATCCTGCCCACGCCCTCGTGCTCGGCATGGTGCCGGACTGCCCGCTCGAAGGCGTGCGGGCCGTCGGCAACGCGGCCGGCGCAGGCGCCGTACACGCGCTCCTCTCGCGAGCCGCACGCCACGAGATGGAGACCGCCGCCCGTGAGGTCGTGAAGATCGAGACGGCGACGGAGCCGAGGTTCCAGGAGTTGTTCGTGGCCGCCATGGCGATCCCGCACGGGTCGACGGCGCCGGTGTCAACGGGGCGGCGCCGAGGAAGGGGCGGGCGATGATGCGCATCCATGGTCGGGCCGGCGAACCGGCGCCGCTGACTGACGCCGTCCGGGAGCTGGCGTCGCGGACCCGGTTCGAGCTGGTACCGATGTCGGGCGTCGAGTCCGCGATCGATGCGCTGGCGCCGGCGTCGCTGGTGTCGGTGACGTGCTCACCGGCCAAGGGCGTCCAGGCGACCTTGGACCTCACCGCACGACTGCTCGACCTCGGCCATGACGCCGTGCCGCACGTCTCGGCGCGCCTGTTCGAAGGTCCGAAGCACGTCCGCCGCGCTGACGGATTGGATCCATCAGCACGGCCTACGTGAGCTGTTCGTGATCGCGGGGGATTGCGAGCATCCCCGCGGCCCGTATGCCGACAGCATCGCCTTCCTCCGCGCCCTGCTCGAACTCGGACCGAGGATCTCCCGGATCGGTGTTCCTGCGTATCCGGACGGCCACCCATTCGTGGACGCGGCGGCCCTCCGTGCCGCGCTGCACACCAAGCAGACCCTGCTCGCCGATGCCGGAGTGAGGGGTTCGGCGACGACGCAGATGTGTCTCGACTCGGAGCGCATCCGACAGTGGCTGGAGCACGAGCGGGCGAGCGGTCTGGCGCTGCCGGTCGATCTCGGCGTTCCAGGCGTCGTCGAGCGGGCCAAGCTGATGACGATGGGTGTGCGACTCGGCATCGGCACGTCGCTGCGGTTCCTGCGCAAGAACCGCTCGACCTTGATGGCGATGCTCGCGCCGGGCGGCTACGACCCGACCGAGCTGGTCGCGGCGCTGGCCGACGATGCTGCCGCGCCTGCGGATCGGCGGGCTGCACACGTTCACGTTCAACCGCGTCGAGTCGACGCGCGCCTGGCAGGACCGGGTCTTGACACGATGAGCTCGGTCGACGCGATCGTCATCGGCGCCGGCGTGATCGGATCGTCGGTGGCGCTCGAGCTGGCGCGCGGAGGGCGCTCGGTCGTGTGCGTGGACAAGGGCCCGGCAGCCGGCGCCGGGTCGACGAGCGCATCGTCGTCGATCATCCGCTTCAGCTACTCCACGCGTGACGCGGTTCTCACCGCCTGGGAGTCGGCCGCCTGCTGGCGCGACTGGGCCGGTCACCTCGGCCTCGAGGACCCGGACGGCATGGCCCGGTTCATCTCGGCCGGCTACCTCAACCTCTGCACGACCGGCTACGACGGCACCGTCGTCATGGCCCTGTGGGACGAGCTCGGCATCCCGTACGAGTGGTTCGACGCCGTCCAGCTGCAGGAGCGGTATCCCGGTTTCGACATCGGGCGCTTCTACCCGCCCAAGCGGATCGACGACCCCGACTTCGCCGCCGATGCGGACGGCGAGCTGACCGCGTTCTACAACGGGGACTCCGGCTACATCGACGATCCGATGCTGGCTGCCCACAACCTCGCCCACGCCGCCCGGCACCACGGCGCCGAGTTCCGGTTCCGCCAGACCGTCGTCGAGATCGGTCGGCGGGGCGGGCACGTGACGGGGGTGCGGCTCGCCAGCGGACAGGAGCTGGAGGCGCCTGTGGTCGTCAACGTCGGCGGCCCGCACTCGTCGATCATCAACCGCATGGCCGGCGTGGAACGCGAGATGCGCATCGGCCACCGACCGCTGCGACAGGAGGTGTACGCCGTCCCGGCGCCAGCGGGATTCGGGCTGGATGACGGCGGGCCGATCGTTGCCGACCTCGACATCGGTCAGTACTTCCGCCCGCAGGCCGGTGGCACGCTGCTGGTGGGTGGCACGGAGCCCGAGTGCGACGTGCTCGAGTGGATCGACGATCCTGACGACTACCTCGAGGTGCCGACCGTCGATCACTGGGAGACCTCGATGTTGCGCCTCGCCCGGCGCCTGCCGGAGTTCGGGGTCCCGCCGAGGCCGGTCGGTCTCGCCGCGCTGTACGACGCCTCCGACGACTGGGTGCCGATCTACGACGGGTCGAGCCTCGCTGGCTTCTTCATGGCGTGCGGCACGAGCGGCAACCAGTTCAAGAACGCGCCGTTGGCGGGGCAGTTCATGCGCGCCCTGATCGACGCCGCCGACGCCGGCACCGACCACGATCGGGATCCCGTGCAGTTCGCCGGCCCACTGACGGGTCGCACGATCAACCTCGGTGCCTTCTCTCGCCGCCGGGACCCGGCTGTCACCTCCGGGACCGTGATGGGTTGAGCGGCCGGTGACTACCGGTGCGGTGCCGGACGACGTGCTGGCCGTCGCAGCTGTGCATCTGGACGGGTTGCCCGATCACGAGGTCGAGATGTTCGGCGCTCGCCTCGTGCGGTGGTGGGAGGACCTCCGCGACGGGCTCGCGGCGGCGTACGAGCCGGCTGTCGCCGACGAGCTCGCCGTGCGCCTCGTCGGACTGGCGGCAGCCGCGTTCGCCGCCAGACCGGCGGAGTTGCAGCACCTCGACCTCTCCCGGATGCTCGAACCCGACTGGTACCAGCACCCGCGGATGCTCGGCTACGCGGCGTACGCGGATCGCTTCGCGGGTGACCTGCGCGGCGTGGCTGCTCATGTCGACTACCTCGCCGAGCTCGGCGTCACGTACCTCCATCTGATGCCGCTCCTGCAGCCGCGTCCCGGTCCGAACGACGGGGGATACGCGGTCGCCGACTACCGCACCGTCCGCGCCGAGCTCGGGACGATCGACGACCTCCGCGAGCTCGCCACTGAGCTGCGCCGCCGCGGGATCAGCCTGTGCCTCGACCTCGTGCTCAACCACGTCGCCCGCGAGCACCCGTGGGCCGTGGCCGCCCGCGAGGGTGACGAGCGATATCGGCGGTACTTCCACATCTTCCCGGACCGCTCCACGCCCGATGCCTACGAGCGCACGCTGCCCGAGGTCTTCCCCGACCTCGCGCCCGGCAACTTCACGTGGGACGACGACGTCGCGGGTTGGGTGTGGACGACGTTCAACGAGTGGCAGTGGGACGTCGACTGGTCGAACCCCGACGTCGTGTGCGAGTACGCCGACGTCATCCTGTTCCTCGCCAACCTCGGCGTCGAGGTGCTGCGACTCGACGCCATCGCCTTCATCTGGAAGCGCCTCGGCACGACGTCGCAGAACGAGCCCGAGGTCCACGCCATCACGCAGACGCTGCGGGCGGTCGCCCACCTCGCCTGCCCCGCCGTCGAGTTCAAGGCCGAGGCGATCGTGTCGCCGAGCGATGTCGTCCACTACCTCGGCCGGGGCGCCCGCTGGGGGAAGGTCAGCGACCTCGCCTACCACAACAGCCTGATGGTGCACATCTGGTCGATGCTGGCCAGCCGCGACGTCCGGCTGTCGGTGCTACGCGCTGCGCGCGATCGGCGAGGTGCCGTCGACGACGGCATGGATCACGTACGCCCGGTGCCACGACGACATCGGGTGGGCGATCGACGACGCCGACGCTGCGGCCGTGTACCTCTCGGGTCCGGCTCACCGGGCGTTCCTGTCGGACTACTACTCGGGCAACTTCTGGCAGTCCCCGGCGCGAGGGTTTGGTCTTCCAGCACAACGAGGTGACCGGCGATCGTCGCATCAGCGGGATGCTGGCCAGCCTGGCCGGGCTCGACGCCGCGCTCGACGAGCAGGCGGCCACCGGCTCACCGGCAGCCGTCGACATCGCGGTCGAACGCATCCTGTTGATCCACGCCATCGTGCTCGGTTGGGGTGGCGTGCCGATGCTCTGGATGGGTGACGAGATCGGCTTGCGCAACGATCGGGCGTGGGCCGACGAGCCCGCCCACGCCGACGACAACCGGTGGGTGCACCGTCCCCGCCTGCCGTGGGACGTGGCCGAGCGCCGGCACGACGAGCGGGACGGTCGAGCACCGGATCTTCGCCGGCGCTGGTGCACCTCGCTCGGGTGCGGGCCGGCCTCGTCCAGCTGCACGCGGCCGTCGCCGCCGAGCCGCTCGAAGCGACCGATCCCGGCGTGCTGGTGGTGCTGCGGCGCCACCCGGTTGGCCCGATGCTCGGTCTCTACAACGTCACCGACACCGAGCGCCCGTTCCCGGCCTGGCGGCTGGCGGCCGTCGGGCCTGGAGCCGGCGCTGACCGATCGACGCGCTCGTCGGGCCGGTCCATCGCCATCGACCCCAACGGTGATCTCCGCCTCCCGCCCTACGCCGCGCTCTGGCTCATCTGATCCGAGGCTTCCTCCATCCGAGTGTTTCGAGGCCATCGGAGCGCCGAGCCTCGATTTCCGACCTCCAGCACTCGGATGGGCGCAATCGCTCGGATGGATCAGTCGTCGAGGAGCACGACGAGCCGTTTCGGCGCGACCTGCCGGTAGGCGTCGGCGCAGATCTCGGCCATCTCCTCCAAGTCCGGGTCGACGTCGAGGCAGACGCCGAGCCAGCCCCGGCCGCCGACGTACGGCGGGCGGAAGAAGCGCTCCGGCTCCTGCTCGACGAGCTGCTCCTGGACACCCGGCGGCGCGGCGCACCAGATGGCCAGGCGGCCGTCGTCGTGGTGGTTGTCGACGAACGTGACGAACGTCTTCTTGCCGCGCACGAAGAACGTCGGCGACCCATGGCTGAGGCGCTCGGTCGCCTCGGGAAGGGCGAGGCAGATGCGCCGGATCTCCTCGAGCGCGGCGTCCGCGGTGGCTTCGTCGTACACGTGGGCAGTGTCGCACATCGCCCGCTGCCATCGAAAGTTGACTTCGACGGTCGACTTTGTCGATGATTCGCGGCTACGCGTTGGCCGCCGTGGAGATCACCGCCCCGTTCGCTCGGCCGGGCGACGGCGCCGTGCGGCTCGAGCCACGCGGCCGTTCCGGGCCTGGCCCGACGGCCTCGTCGCCGCCGCCTTCGTTGCGTGCTGATCGTCGGGCTGCCTCGTCGCCGCCGTGGTGTGGGGTCACGCCGCCGCCGTGCTCGGCGCGGTGTACTCGGTCGATGGCGTTCCTCGTCTGGATCGAGGCGTTCCGCAGCACGTGGGCGGTCGGCACCGACGTCCTGGCGGCGCAGGCGGTGGGCGCTGTGGCGGACGTTCCGTGCCGACGACGTCACGGCCGTCGACATCGACCCCGGCGAGCCGGGCATCGACCTCTCGATCGGTGGCAGCGGGCTCGGCCGGGTCGTCGTCCCGCTCGACGACTGGCGCCGCCGCCCCGGCGCCGTCGAGCGCCTCGTTGAGTTCCTCGCCAACGCCGAGCGCGCCGGCGCCAGGGTCGATCCGCTCGTCAACGACGCCCTTCGCCGCGAACGCCAGAGCGCGAGCTAGCTCGGGACCCAGATCCGGGCGAGGCCGCTGACCGAGCTCATCCGGCGTTCGGCGAGGCGGTCGGCCGCCTCGGTCGGCGTGACCCCATCCGTCGCCGCCATCTCGAGCACGGTCGAGCGTCGTGTCGTAGATCCTCGCCGCCTTGGCCTTCGCCCGCTCGAACGAGAACCCGTTGCGCTCGTCGGCGACCTGGATCACTCCACCGGCGTTGACGACGTAGTCCGGGCAGTACGTGATCCCCCGCTGCGCCAGCCGGTTGTCGATCTCGGTCGTGGGCCAGCTGGTTGTTGGCGCCACCGCACACGATCCCCGCCTGCAGCACGTCGACGACCTCGTCGCTCAGCGCAGCGCCGAGCGCGCACGGGGAGTAGACGTCGAGCGGCATGCGAACCAGCGCGCCCGCGTCCTCGACCACGCGGACCGCCGGATGGGTGGCGAGGACGCGCTCGACGGCGGCCGGCACGACGTCGGTGATCACGACCTCGGCGCCGTCGCGCAGCGCCAGCTCCACGAGGGCGCGGCCGACCTTGCCGACCCCGGCGATCCCGATCCGCCGGCCCGCGCGAGGCCGTCCGCGCCCCACCGGTGCCGCGCCGCGGCGAGCATGCCCTGGTGCACGCCGAACGCTGTGAGCACGCCGGAGTCGCCCGAGCCACCCTTCTCCGCGCTGCGCCCGGTGACGTCGTCGCACTCGAGTGCAACCACGTCCATGTCCGTCGGCGTCGTCCCGACGTCGCACGCCGTGATGTACCGCCCGCCGAGGCCCTGCAGGAACCGGCCGTAGGCGCGCAGCAGCTGCTCGGTCTTGACCGTTGCCGGATCGCCGATGATGACCGCCTTGCCGCCGCCGTGGTCGAGCCCGGCGAGGGAGTTCTTGTACGCCATCGCCTTGCTGAGGTCGAGCACGTCGGCCAGCGCGTCGGCGTCCGACGTCGTACGGGAAGCAGCGGGTGCCACCGAGCGCCGGGCCGAGCGCCGTCGAGTAGATGGCGACGATGGCCCGCAGCCCGCTCTCCGCGTCGTGGCAGAACGTGACCTGCTCGTGCGAGTCAGTCGAAGGGGCGGCGATCGACACCGCGCGAGATACCGTAGGACGCCTCGCTCGGCATTCGGCTCGCGCACCTGCCCGTTGCGGCAGATCCAGATCATCGAGCGGCCGCGCTCGCCCGGCGCGGCGATCGGCTTGTCCTCGATGCGCTCGAGCGTGAACCCCAGCCGGCGGGGCACTGCGGCGCTGGCGACGTTGGCCTCGTCGCAGTGGATCTCCACCCGCTCGACACCGTCGAGGGCGAAGGCAGC
Source organism: uncultured Acidimicrobiia bacterium (assembly GCA_963774125.1). GTDB lineage: Bacteria > Actinomycetota > Acidimicrobiia > Acidimicrobiales > Ilumatobacteraceae > JALZMG01. The sequence goes on along the minus strand of CAVZDR010000002.1, from coordinate 1,214,815 downwards.
ACGCGTCAGGGCCGCCGACCACGTCGTCACGAGCCCTCGCCCGCCGGCATCCGCGCGTCGCCAATAGCCGATCTCCAAGCCATCCTCACCGATGCGGCGGTGCAGGCCGGTGCCGCCGACCACGGAGCGGTCGGCGTCGTCGATCGCGATGTACCCGAAGTCGTGGCCGGCGTCCCACTCGGCGACCGAGCGCTCCAGGAACTCGCCCGTCTCCTGTCGCGCTCTGGTCGGCCCATGGCATCCACGGCCGAAGGTGGTCGCGGCTCAGCTCGATCGCCTCGTGAACCGCGTCGAGGTCGTCGACGTGATGGCGCCGCAAGCGGGCGCCGACCGTCGGCAGCTCGATCTCCTCCGGCGGCGCACCGCGGACGACCGCATCGTGACTCGTCAGGTCCCGGCTCATCCACACCGAATCGTCCGTCTGGAAGCCGAGCCGGGCGTAGAACGACCGGACGCGGGTGTTGTGCCGCTCGGTCTCGAGGAACACTCGGCGGGCCCCTGCGGCCGCTGCGGATGCCAGCATCTCGTTCAGGGCGGCGGCGCCGACGCCGGCTCCCCGGCGGCGCACGTACAGCTCGTCGACGAGGGCTTCCCGGCCACCCGACTCGAGTGAGTAGCCCCACGTCATCACGCCGTACCCCTCGACATCGGACGCCGCGTCGTCATGCCCGATCAGCCACACCTGACCGTGGGTGTCGTCGACGAGGAGCGGTTCGAGGGCTCGCGTGACGTGCTGGAGGTCGAACGGATGGTGATCGACGTCGCAGAACTCGCGGATGAGCGGCAGCAGCGCGTCGAGGTCAGCCGGACCGGCGCGGCGCATCGCGGCCATCGATCCATCGTCCCAGATGCTGCGGCTTGCATCGCGACGCACGGCTCGCGAGACGCTTCGGGCATGGCTGACCGAGCGTCATGGTCGATCGAGTACGTGGTGCGGGAGGACGAGGAGAGCGTGTTCATCCCGGCCGACCTACTCCCGGACGCGCAGCCGGGAGACGTCGTGGAGCTCAGCTCGGCACAACCACACGTCACCCGTCGCGGCCGGGTCACCGAGCTCGAAGACGACACAACTCGGGGTGAGTTCGTCCTGGTTCATCTCGATTGAGGCTCGCCATGCCCGACTCGTTCCCCGCCCTCCGTACCACGGTCCTCGACACGACCAACGCCCGCGCCCTGGGCGAGTTCTACCGGCAGCTCCTCGGCTTCGTGTATCGCTCCGGCGACGAGCTCCCGCCGCCCGGGCAGCCCGATACGCAGGGTGAGGACTGGCTCGTGCTCAGGGACGGAACCGGCGAAGCTCGTCTGGCGATCCAGCAGGTCGCCAAGCTCGCGCCTTCCACGTGGCCGGACGCGGCGGTCCCGCAGCAGCTCCACATGGACCTCACCGTGCCGAACATGGACGAGCTGACGTTGCAGCGCGATCGAGCCGTCTCGCTCGGCGCCAAGGTGCTGCTCGATCGGTCAGCCGATCCCGACGAGCCGCTCTACGTGTTCGCCGACCCGGCCGGCCACCCCTTCTGCATCTTCGTCTCGCCGGACCACCCGGGCTGACCGCTGCCAGCGGTCCATGGTGGCACTGAAGGCGCCACGCCCCGCAGGGATCGGCCCGTGCCCGCTTACGATCGCAACATGGATCTCGAAGTCGATCGCACCGACCTCCGTCGTACGCGGCTGACCCCGGGGCGCCCGGTGCCGGACGAGCCGAGTACAGGATCTGTGCTGTTTCGCATCGACAACTTCGGGCTGACGGCGAACAACGTGACGTACGCAGTGGTTGGTGACCTCATGGGGTACTGGCGGTTCTTCCCGACGTCAGGCGACTCGTGGGGCCGGGTGCCGGTGTGGGGATTCGCCGAGGTCGAGGCGTCGTCGCACGACGACGTGGCAGATGGCGAGCGGTACTTCGGCTACTGGCCGATGTCGAGCCACGTGTTGCTCGAACCTGTTGGCGTCGGGCCGCAGGGCTTCACGGATGGTGCCGCCCATCGCGCCGATCTCTCGCCGATCTACAACCGCTACCAGCGCGCCGCACCGGCCGACGCCGACGCCGAAGCGCGCCGATCGATCCTCCAACCGCTGTTCGGGACGTCCTTCCTGCTCGACGACTGGCTCGGCTCGGAGGAGATGTTCGGCGCCGACGCCGTGGTCGTGTCGAGCGCATCGAGCAAGACGGCGCTCGGTCTGGCTCACCTGCTGTCGCGGCGCGAGCAGGCTCGGGTGATCGGCATCACGTCATCGGCCCACGTGGACTTCGTGAGGTCCACCGGGACCTATGACGAAGTGATCGGATACGGCGACCTGCCCGTCGGCCTCGGCGACGGCACCGCGGTCCTCGTCGACCTGGCCGGCGATCGCCGCCGTGCTGCACGCCGTGCACGGCCACTTCGGCTCGTCACTGCGACGCAGCGTGCAGGTCGGGTTCACCCATCACGATGCGCCGACCGACGCGGAAGGCCTGCCTGGTCCGCAGCCGGAGCTGTTCTTCGCTCCCGACCATGCGCAGCGGCGATCCGCCGAGTGGGGTGCCGCCACGTTCGCTGAGCGACTGGAGGCCGCGCGCTGCCGGTTTCGATCAGGGCCCGGGGGCATCGATCGCGATCGACCGCCGGAAGGGTGTCGACGAGGTGACGGCGGCGTGGCTGGATGTCGTCGACGGACGGGCCGACCCGTCGACGGCGGTCGTCTGCTCCTGGTGAACGCGGGGCGTCAACTTCGCTGTGCCGAGTGTGCGCGCTCGAACTCGGCGAGCACGTCGTCGCTGAACAACACGAAGCGGACGTCCTCCACCGTGGTCGGCGTGGCGAGGACCGTGCTCACGGCGACGTCAGCAGCGTGGTCGAGCGGCCAGCCGTAGATGCCGGCCGAGACGGCAGGAAAGGCGACCGAGAGCGCGCCGAGCTCGTCGGCAACACGTAGCGCTTCGCTGTAGCACGAAGCCAACTGCTCGGTGCGGTCTTCCGACTTCGAGTGCACGGGTCCGACGACGTGGATCACCCAGCGTGCTGGCATCGCGCCGGCTTCCGATGCCGCCGCCTGACCGGTCGGGAGCGAGCCGATCCGCTCGACCAGCTGGCGCCGGGCCTCGCGTTGGGCCGCGCCGCCGGCACGCAGGATCGCTCCGTCGACGCCGCCACCGCCCATCAGCCCGCTGTTGGCGGCGTTCACGACGGCGTCGACCTCCTGCTCGACGATGTCGCCCTTCAGGATGGTGACTTCCATGCCCGTAGCCTCCCCAATTCGATGGCCACGTGCACCACGCACCTCTACCGTCGTGGCGCCGAGACGCAGATCGGGCACGACCTGGAGAACGTTTCCGAGCTGCTGGCCGAGTCGCCGGCGTTCCTGTGGATCGACCTGGACTCACCGAACCGCCACGATCTGCAGGTGCTCGCCGACGAGCTCGGGTTGCACCAGCTCTCGGTGGAAGACGCCCTCGACGAGCACCGAGCGCGACAAGTACGTCCACTTCGAGCGTCACGTGTTCCTGGCCTGCCACGCCGTGGAGCTCGACGTCGAGACCGCCGTCCTGAAGACGATGGAGATCGACGTGTTCGTCGGCGACCGCTGGCTGGTGACGACACATCACGCCGAAGCCGGCCTGATCGATCAGATCAGGCGCCGCTGGGAGCAGGTGCGTCAGACCGGCGGCGAGGACACCGGGTTCGCCATGTACGCGTTGCTCGACGTCGTGGTCGACGGCTACTTCTCGACGCTCGACAAGTTCGAGCGCTTCTACGACGACGTCGCCGATCGCGTCTTCGCCGAGTCGCCCATCGAGCCGGCCGACCAGCGGCACTGGTTCGACATGCGCCGGGCGCTCAACCACTTCGCCCACGTCGTGTCCCCGCTGGGCGACGCCGTCGACACGCTCGTGGCCCGCGACCTCGATCGTGTCGGAAAGGCGTCGGCGCCCTATCTGCTGGACCTGCAGTGTGAACTGGCCCGTGCATCGGGCGAGGTGACCTCGCTGCGCGAGTTGGCGCAGCACCTCAGCGAGGCGAACCTGCTGCTGCGGGACTTCCGGCAGAACGCCATCGTCAAGCGGGTGACGAGCTGGGCCGCGATCATCGCCGTCCCGACGCTCGTCACCGGCTACTACGGCATGAACGTGCCGTACCCCGGCTCGGGCGAGACGTGGGGGGTGATCGCCTCGACCGGCATCGGGCTCAGCTTCTCCGCCGGGTTGTACGTGTTGTTCAGCAAGAAGGGCTGGCTGTGACTCGAGCGCAGCGAGAAGTGGTTGGCCGCGTCGTTCAGGGGTGAACACCCGGTTCGGCACGGCGGGCGCTCCAGCGCCCTCGCCGGCCGCGTCGTGAGCGGTGAGCGCGCATACCGCGCTCACCGCTCACCTCACCTGGGGACTGGGGGATCGTTAGCCGGTGGTGGTCGTTGGGGCGTCGGTCGTGTCGGGGTTGTTGGGAGCGTCGGCGTCCTCGTCGTCGACCGCCGGTCTGTCGCCGCGGCCGAACTGGAATCCCTCGTTGACGAGCTCGGTGATCCGCTCCGTCAGATCGGCGGTCCGCTCCGCGGCCTCGGCTTCGTCCAGGCGCCCGGCCTCGACGGCGGCGTCGATGCGTTCCTGGGCGGCGGCGACCATCGCGTCGATCACCGCTTGTGGCTCGACGCCATTTGCCTCGGCGATCTGGGCCAGCGTCTGGCCGTCGCGGAGCGCGTCGACGAGCTCCTGCACCTCGATGCCGATCGCCTCGGCAGCCTCGTCGAACCTCTCCCCGCGACCGAAGTGGCCGAAGGGTCCACCGTGGTGGCCGATGCCGGGGCCGCCCTCGGGCCGCGCCGCCTCGAGCGCCTGCTCGACAGCGTCGACCTGGGCCTGGGTGAGCGTGCCGTCCTCGACGAGTCCGCTGAGTGCGTCGTCGACCCAGCCTCCGCCGTCGTCGTCCTGGGCGAACGCCGCAACGGGCAGGGCGAGCAGCGTGCCCGCCCCGATCACGGCAGCGCTCCCGACCAGCAGGCCTCGGCGCCGCTTGGGTCGGTCGCCAGTCGTCGTCTCGTGTGGATCGGTCATGTCGAAAGCGTGAATCGCCCACGTAAGAGTCAGGCCAACCGAAGGTGAAACGGTCCTGTGCGAGCGTGTGGGAGCATGAGGCCGATGGCCGCGCCCGGTCCGCTCGCCGAGCTCGAGGCCTTCGCCCTCGATCTCCCCGGAGCGTTCTCCGACATGCCGTGGGAGGACGACCTCGTCGCCAAGGTCGGCAAGAAGATCTTCGTGTTCTTCGGCACGGCGGAGCAGCTCAGCATCGGCGTCAAGCTGCCCGAGTCAGGCGATCACGCCCTCGCCGTTCCGGGTGCCGAGCCCATGTCCTACGGGCTGGGTCGCCACGGCTGGGTCGTCGTGCCCGTCGGGCAGCCGCAGGCACCGACCGACCTGCTGCAGGACTGGATCGAGGAGAGCTATCGCGCCGTCGCGACCAAGCGGATGATCGCCGAGCTCGACGCCCGCGAACGCTGAACGAGCCGTATTCGCCGGACTAGCCGTACTCGCCGGCGAGGTCGCGCTTTCCCTGGCGGCTGGCGTGGGCGGCGTGGCCGAGGATGTTGCGGGCCATCGACGACACCTGCTCGGCGCTGCGGGCGGCGTACACCTCGGCGCGAACCTCGTGGGCTTCGGCCGACGCCGGTTCGTAGAGGACGGCGAACTCGACGAGGTGGCAGGCCAGGCGGTGGTCGCCGCTCGCGGCCAGCTCGCGGGCCCGTGCGAGCACGGCCTCGAGCCCGCCGGCCAGCGTGACCCACTCCCGTGCCTGGGCGGCGCGAGGGGCCGGCAGGAGGTTGTCGGGCTCGCCGTCGTACCAACCTCCGTAGCGCCGCCACACGTTGCGGACGAGGAACTGGGGGTGGTCGTACACCGGCCGGAGGTACGGCAGCTGACGCAAGTGCTCGGGCACGTCCACCTCGTGGAGCACGCGGTCGAGCGGCACCCCGCGGTTCATCAGCGCCAGCGTCTGCGTCTCGATGGAGTCGAGCAGATCGGCCGTGTCGGTCAGCGCCTGGCGGACACGCTCAGCGCCGAAGATCGGCACCCCGTGACCGCACAGCATCAACTCGGCGCCGCAACCGGCCATCTGCCGGAGGGCAGCCGCCCAGTCGCTGGCGAAGCGCTGCACCTTCTGCGGGTTGCCGGCGTTCGGCACGGCCCAGATGAACAGGTCGCCCGGGTGCAGGACGCGCGAGTTCGGGGACCCACGTCCACGTCGCGTCGTCGGTCTCGCCGCGGGCATGGTGCAGCTCGAACGTCAGCCCGCCCTGGGCGAAGGTCAGGTGGTCGCCGTACGTGACGTCGGGATCGCGGTAGTCCGCGGGCCAGGCGAACCCCTCGATCGGGAGCGCGAACTGGCGCTGGTTGATCGCCGTGTTCCAGCCCTGCGTCCGCTCGTAGCGCCGGAAGTGGTGGGGCAGCTCCTCGTGGGCGTAGACGACCGGCCGGGGCCACCGCCGCTCGTCGGCCTCCGCGTCGAAGCGGCGCGTGCCGAAGACGTGGTCGATGTGGTGGTGGCTGTAGATCGCCGTGCGCACAGGCGCCTCGGGCCGCCACCGCCGTACCTCGTCGTAGACGTGGTCGCTGTCGAACGGGCCGCCCGTGTCGAGCATCGCCAGGCCGTCGCCGGTCTCGATGGCGTTCACCGAGGCCACCGAGATCATGCACAGGACACCGGGTGCGATCTCCTCGGCGGCCCGGTCGAACGCCGCCCGAACCGGGTGGTGGATGTCGACGAGGTCGGCCTCGCCGTTCCAGTAGCTCTCGGCCAGCGAGCGAATCCCTTCCGCCACGTGCGGGATCGTAGGTCCGCGGTGCGAAACTGGCGTCCATGGATGCGCTGCAGCACGTGGTGGTCAAGCGCGACAGGGACATCGCGACGATCACCCTCGATCGGCCGGAGAAGCGCAACGCCCTGGCCCTCGACGTCATGGAGGAGCTGACGGCGGCGTTCGAGGAGGTGGGCGGCACGGACGCCCGCGGTGTCATCCTCGCCGCCAACTGGTCCGGTGTTCTCCGCCGGGCACAACTTCGGCGACATGGCCGGCGCGCCGTTCGAGGACGCCCAACACATCTTCGACGTGTGCACGCGGATGATGCAGACGGTGCAGCAGATCCCGCAGCCGGTCTGCGCCAGGGTCCACGCGCTGGCGACCGCCGCCGGGTGCCAGCTCGTGGCGACGTGCGACCTCGCCGTCGCCGCTCGACTCCGCCGGGTTCGCGCTCCCGGGCATCAAGGCCGGGCTGTTCTGCCACACGCCGCTCGTCGCCGTGTCGCGCAACATCGGGCGCAAGCGAGCGCTCGAGATGGCGCTCACCGGCGACGTCATCGATGCCGAGACGGCCGCCGAGTGGGGTCTCGTCAATCGCGTCGTGCCGGACGACGAGCTCGACGCCGCCGTTGACGATCTGATCACCCGGGCATCGAGCGGGTCGGCAGCTTCCAGGGCCTTCGGGAAGCGGGCGTTCTACGCCCAGATCGACCTCGATCAGGCCAAGGCGTACGAGTACGCCACGCAGGCCATGGCTGCTGCCGCGACGACCCCCGACGCCCAGGAGGGCATCGCCGCCTTCCTCGAGAAGCGCCCGCCGAAGTTCGGTTGATATCGAGCGGAAAGGCAAGCCTTTCCGCTCGGGGGACTCCGGCGGGAGCCTCCGCCCCCCGAACCCCCCGCTGGGATGGAGCCGCGTCACGCGGCGAGGGTGACTTGGCGGATGCGGGCGGCGGTGCGGTCGCGGTGATTGCGGATCGTGCGCGTCGTGACGTGACGTTCGGCGGCGACGATCGACGGAGACCCGTGACGGACCAGCGCGCGGAACAAGTCGAGATCGCACTGATCGACTCCGGCAGCTCTGGCCTCGGCCAGTAGCAGAGCCAGCTCCTCGGCGGAGGACACCACGACGACGGCCGGCGTCTCGTCGAGGGCATGGGGATCGATGCACACCTCTGACGCCGACCGCCGCCGCAGCGGTGCGGTGAAGGCCCGGTAGCTGGCCTCCCGCACGAGGTTGGCGGCGACCCGATGCGGCCGCCGCGCCGTGTCGTAGGCATGGATGGCGAGGCAGGCCGCACCGACCAGCTCTTCGAGCGACCCGTGCGCGTCGAGGGTCGGCCGCTTGCGGACGATGGCGAGCAGTCCAGGTAGCAGGCGCTCCAGCACGACACGTTCCGCGAGCTCGTCGTCGTGGGCCACGTCGACGAGGCGCGCGAGGACATCATTTGCGGCTGTCGACGGCGGCAGCCCGAAGCCGACGAGCACGAGGAGCTCCTGGAGGTCCGCGAACGGTTGGTCGGTGACACCCCATCGTCTGGCTCGCGCCACGAGGTGAGGTCGTCGGCGGATGCTCCACCACTCGTCGCGCAGCCGGGTCGACAGCGGATGCGGGCGGCGGGGCGGTCGCTGGATGATGCGTCGGCGCATGCCCGGGACCGTGCGCCTCGTAGCTCACGGCGCCGCTCACCGGGGTGCTCACCGCTCCGGTTCAACGCGCCGACCGGCTGCTCACCGCACCGATGCGAGCGCTGTGAACGCTCACTGGCCCTGGTCAGGGCGAAAACTCTGCGGATCTTTCCGTTTTGGGCGTCTGCCGACACCCACGAGGGGCATGGGAACTGGACCGCTGCCCACGCTGGACCTCGTCGCGCCGTCGGGTCGCCGCGTCTCGATCGTTCCGAGCTCGCTCGACGACCGCATCGGCGAGCTCGCCGATGCCCTCGGCCTGCAGCACACGGCTGCGCTCGAGCTCGATGGTCGACCCGTCGGCCGGCACGAGACGATCGGTCGAGCGGGTGTTCGGCGCGGCAGCCGCCTGTCTCCGCAGCCGGCGGGCGAAGCCGACCAGCCCGGGCGGGACCAGCCTGAGTCGTCGCTGGTGCTGATCGTCGCCGAGGCGGGGCCGGCGGCCGGCACGATCGTCGCCCTCGACGTCGGACGCCACGTCGTTGGTCGCTCGCCGAGCTGCACGGTGTCCCTCGCCGACGCCGCACTCGAACCTCACCACGGCGTCTTCGACGTCGCCGTCGACGGAAGCGTGTGGTTCACCCAGCTGACTGGACGCGTCGCGGCCCAGGTCGACGGCGAGCCGGTCAGCACCGCGGTCGTGGTGGAGGACGGTGCGACGGTCGGCATCGGGTGCAGCCGGCTGCGCGTCGGTCGGTCGACGGGTCCGGCCAAGGGTGCTGCAGCATTGACCGCCGACCCTGCGGACCCGTGGCGTTCGACCGTGCACCGCACACCACGCCCGTTGCCGCGGTGGGCGCCGGACGCGGTTCCCGTGCCGGAGTCCGCATCGCCGACCCGGCTGCCGGCAGGGATCGGTGTGACTGCGGCCATCTGCACGATGGTTGGATCGGTCGTCGTCGCGCTCGTCATGCGATCGCCGCTGTTCCTGCTCCTCGGTGCGGTTGGGCTGCTCGCCTCCGCCGGAATGTGGGTCGCCGGTCGCGTGGGCGCAGCCCGGGACGGACGGCGGGCGGGCGCCATCCACCGGCGCGAGCTGGCCGCGTTCTCGACGGCGGTCGCCGCGCAACGTCGTGCCCGGTGGCAGCACCATCTCGCAACGACACCGCCGGTGGCCGAGGCGATCGTGGCGGCGACCACAACGAGGGCTGACGTGTGGGGCCGCCGTGGCGACCACGCCGACGCGTTCCGGGTGATGGTCGGGTGGGGCCCGGTGACGTGGGAGGTCGCCCTCGACGGGTCGCCCGGCGACCCTGGGACGTCGGCCGGCGCCGTGCTGACCGCCGTGGTCGCCGCAGCCGAACAGTTCGACGATGCTCCGGTCCCGGCCGAGCTCGGCGCAGGCGCCGCGCTCGCCATCGCCGGGCCGTCGGCGGCGTCCGTCGTCCGCTCGCTGATCATCCAGCTGGCGACGTGGACCGGCCCGGCGGACTGGCGACTCGTGGCCGTGGTCGACGATCCGTCGTCGTGGGACTGGTGCCGCTGGCTGCCGCACGGGCCGGCGGACGCCGCGACCGTCGTCGCCGCTGACGACGCCGAGGCGCAGGCTGCGACCCTCCTCCAGGACGACGGCGCCGACGGACGGCATGTCGTCGTCGTCACGGACCGCCCCGAGCTCGTCGCCCAGCGCACCGGGGCGCTGCGCAGGTTCCTCGGTGCCGCCAGGTCATCTGCCCTCGTCGTGCACGTGCCGCCGGGCGATGCCGTGCCGGCGATGTGCCGCAGCGTGCTCGAGATCGGCTCGATCGGTCGGGCCCGATGGTGGGCCGACACGTCGATCGCTGCTCGTTCGGACATCGTCCACGCTGCGGGCGTCACGGTTGTGGACGCCGAGCGCGTGGCTCGACGCCTCGCCCCGTTGCGCGACCCCGAGGATCCCAGCGGATCCGAGGCGCTGGGCATGGCGGTCTCGCTTGGCGCCCTGTGCGAGCACCACGGGGTCGGCCCGATCGACGACGCCATCGCCGTCGCTGCGGCGTGGCGCGCCGGCGGTGCCGATCCTGCTCCCGCCGCACCGCTCGGGCTCGCCGCCGACGGTGTCGTCGAGATCGATCTCGTACGAGACGGGCCGCATGCGCTCGTCGCCGGGACGACCGGCTCCGGCAAGAGCGAGCTGCTGCGCACGCTCGTCGTGTCGCTGGCGTCGCGCTGCAGCCCCGACCACCTGACGTTCGTGCTCGTCGACTACAAGGGCGGCGCGACGTTCGACGCCTGTGCCGACCTCCCGCACACCGTTGGGCTCGTGACGGATCTCGACGATCGGCTGGCCGAACGGGCGCTGACCAGCCTCGAGGCCGAGTTGCGCCGACGCGAGCGCATCCTGCGCGCCGTCGGGGCATCCGACCTCGACGAGTACCGGTCTTGCGCCCGTCGATCAGCCCATGCCGCGACTCGTCGTCGTGATCGACGAGTTCGCCGCGCTGGCCGCCGAGTTGCCGACGTTCCTCGGCAAGCTCGTCGGTCGTCGCCCAGCGGGGCCGCAGTCTCGGCGTCCACCTCGTGCTGGCCACGCAGCGCCCCGCCGGCGTCGTCGACGACGACATCCGTGCCAACACCAACCTCCGCCTCGCCCTGCGTCTCCACGACAGCGCCGACGCCCGCGACGTCGTCGGTGACGATGCGCCGGCGCGCTTCCGCGCGCGCGCACCGGGTCGGGCGATGCTGCGCCTCGGGCCCGAGCGAGACCGTCGTGTTCCAAGCCGCACGGTGCACCGGCGTGTGGACACCCGCTCGCGAGGGTCGGCTGCACGTCCTCGCCGGCGACCCGGTTTCGCCGGGTGGTGAGGTGACGGAGCTCGCCGTGCTCGTGCGCTCCATCCGCCACGCCGCAGCGCTGTCCGACGTCGCGCCGCCGCACTCGTCCGTGGTTGCCGCCGCTCCCCGAACACGTCGCACCGCGTCGCCGGATGCGTCGGTCTCGTCGACATCCCGCAGCAGCAGCGGCGCGACGTGCTGCGCTGGGTGCCGAGCGACGGAAACCTGGCGCTGCTCGGCGCCTTCGGCAGTGGCACGACGAGCGGCGCTGGCAGGCGTCCTCACGTCGGTCTGCACGACAGTGGATCCGGACCAGTGCCACGTCTATGTCGTCGATGCGCGTGGCGATGAGCGGCTCGACGCGCTGGCGGAACTGCCGCACTGCGCGGGCGTCGTGCGACCGCACGAGCGGGAGCGCCTGGCTCGCCTGCTCGATCGGCTGGTCGGCGAGCTCGACCGACGGCGCGCCGCCGGCGGCCGCAACGGACGCCCGGAGGTCGTCCTCGCCGTCGACGGGATCTCCGCGCTCCGGGCGATGCTCGACGGACCACGGGACGGCACCCGCTGGGAGCAGCTCGGGCGTGTCGTCAGCCGAAGGTGCGGCGGTCGGCATGAGCTGCGTGCTGACGGCGGAACGCCCAGGGGCCGTGCCGCCGGCGGTGCTCGCAGCGTGCGCCGAGCGCTGGATCTTCCACCTCGACGACTCGGCGAGAGGCGGCATCGTGTGGGCTCCGACCGGTCGCCGTCCCTGCCGCCATCCCGGGACGTCTCGTCGTCGCCTCGAGCGGATGTGAGGCGCAGCTCGCCATGCCGGCCGGCGTGCCGTTGCGGACGGTGCCGAGGGTGGGCGGTCCGGCCGAGATCGACGTGCTACCGGCGGTCGTGGACGCCGCGACGATGCCAGCGGGCCGAGTGACCGCGGCGGGTGAGCTCGAACTGGTCGTCGGGATCGACTTCGAGGCGCTCGGCGTCGCCTGCCTCGAGGTGCCCGACGGTGAGCACGTGCTCGTGGCCGGACCGCCGCGCAGCGGTCGGACGCACGGCGCTGCGCCGGCTGGCCACGTCGTGGGTCGAGGCCGCGTCCGGGCGAGCAGGTCGTGGCCGTCTCGTCACGCCGTCGCACCCAGCTGCCCCAGCTGGCCGGTCGTCGTCGAGGCGGATGCCCCGACAGCTGTTGCTGCCGTGGAGGCCGCGGTCGGCCGGCCATGCCTGCTCGTCGTCGACGACGCCGAGCACGTCGACGACCCGCGGCTCGGCGGCGCTCGCTCGCCGAGCGGCGACCCGGCCTGCTCGTCGTCGCCGCCGGCCGGCCGGAGACGTCTGCGCACGCATGTACGGGCACTGGACCTCGGTGGTCCGCCGCAGCCGGCTCGGGCTGCTGTTCGCGGCGTGCAGCCGACACCGACGGTGACGTGCTGGGTGAGCTGCTGCCGCGGCACCGGCCGCTGCCGCCCCGGCCGGGTCTGGCCTGGATGGTCGGCGGCGGCCGGCGGCGCTGGTCCAGGTCGGCGCGTCAGACGGTCCGCCGCGACGGCGCTCGACCTCCTCCGGCGCGTCGCCGCCGCGCGCGGCTCAGCTCGGCGCGTGGACGGCTTCCGGCGGTGGTCGTGGCGGCTCGATCTCCGCGGTCGCGGATCGCCTCCCGCCATGACAGCTTGCGGCCCGTGTGCAGGACCGAGCGCTCGTAGATCTTCGCCGCCAGCACGACGACGGCCAGGATGGCGACCGCGGTCAGGGCCATGCTGAGCAGCATCGCCCACACCGGGGCCGCGCCGATGGCGTAGAGCGTCGGCATCGCCAGCACGGCCGTCGGCGGGAAGAACGCCAGCACCCACAGCAGGGTGTTCGGCCCCGCCGGCGGCTGAGAAGGAGACGATGTAGCGCGAACAGCAGCGGCAGCATGATCGGGAACGACGCGCCCTGGGCATCCTCGACGCGGCGCACAGCGAGCCCGGCGGCGGCGAACGCGCTGCAGTACAGCGCGTAGCCGAGGATGAACCACACGCCGGCCGACGGCGAGGTCGCCGATGCGCGAGGCCGTCGGTGATCGTCGGCGCCCACGACGCGCGTCGTGACGAACGCCGTGACGATCAGCAACGCGGCATGGCCGAGCGCGGCCAGCGCCGATGCCGATGATCTTGCCGACCAGCAGGTGGATCGGCCGGATGACGGCGAGCAGCACCTCGACGACGCGCGACGCCTTCTCGCGCGTGACGGCCGTGAGGACCCACGCTCCGTACGTCTGCAGCATGAGGAACAACAGGATGTTGGTGATCGTCGCGACCCCGGTCCGGCTCGAGTCGACGCTCGTCGCCGGGTCGCAGCGCGTCCACGCGGCGGCGGCTCGCTGGCCCGAACCTCGGCCACCTGCTGCGGATCGAGGCCCGGCGTCGCGCAGCCCGTTCTGGAGCGCGAGGTCGGCCCGCAGCGCGTTGACGACCGTGGCCGAGTCGGGACGTGTCGTCTGGCTGCTCTCGGTGTGGCGAGGCCAGTCCCGTCGGCGAGCACGGCGACGTCGGCGTCCTCGTCGACGACGGCCGCTTCGGCAGCCGCGTCATCGGGCGCCGTCGTCACGTCCAGCTCGATGCCGATGGCGGTGCCGAGCTGCTCGATCGGCTCCGACCCGCTCCGCCGCATCGGGACCGGCGACGATGACCCGCTCGGGATCGTCGCCGCCTCCGCCGGCAAGGTTGGCGATCACGATGACGACGGCCAACGCGGCGATGCTGAGCACCAGGCTGATCGCGGTACGACCGCTGCCCGCGTCGCCTCACGCATCTCCCGTTCGGCGACGAGCAGCGTCGGTCGCCCGCGCGCGCGCCGATCAAGCCGTCAGCCATGGTCACCATCTCCTGATACCGTCGACGGGGCGACCGACGGTGGCGAGGAACACCTCGGCGAGGCTGCGTCGCTCGAAGCCGAACCGGTTGATCGGCCCGGCGCGCGCGGGCCGCATCGAGCGCGGCCTGGGCCCGGTCGGCCGGAGCGCCGGCATCCGGCGGCGAGCTGCAGGCGCACCCGCCCGGCGTTGATGTCGAGCACGTCGATGCCGTCGTCGAGCGCTCGTGGTCCACGTGCCCTCGGGATCGTTCGGTACCTCGATCTCGAGCACGGGATCGGCGCCGGCCGTCAGGTCGTCGATCGTGCCCTCGGCGACGACTCGGCCACGGTCGACGACGACAGCCCGCTCGCAGAGGTCCTCGACGAGGTCGAGCTGGTGCGACGAGAACAGCGACCGTCGCGCCACGCCGGGCCTCGGCGACGAGCACCTTGGACAGCGCGTCGACGGCGACGGGGTCGAGACCGGAGAACGGTTCGTCGAGCACGAGCACGTCGGGCTCGTGGATCAGCGCGCCGATCAGCTGCACCCGCTGCTGGTTGCCGAGCGAGAGCTCCTCGAGCGGGTCTTGGGAGCGGTCGGTGAGGTTCAGCTGGGCCAGCCAACCGGATGCTGCGTCGGTGCGCGGCTCGCTTCGACATGCCCCGCAGCTCGCCGAGCCACACGAGCTGGTCGAGCACCTTCATCGTCGGGTAGAGGCCGCGCTCCTCGGGCAGGTAACCGAATCGGCGGCGCGCTGCGAGGTCGATCGGGCGACCGTCCCAGCGGACCTCGCCGGCGTCGAGCGCGGTCAGGCCGAAGATGGCCCGCATGGTGGTCGTCTTGCCGGCACCGTTCGGGCCGAGGAATCCGGTGACGGTCCCCGGCTGCACGTCGAACGTCATGCCATCGAGCGCTCGGACGGGGCCATAGGTGCGCACGAGGCGCTCGACCTGCAACACGCGGAGCCACGGTACCGCACGGTCCTCCTCATGGCAACATGGACCGATGTCACGGTTCGTCACGATCGGCGCGGCGCAGCTCGGTCCGATCGCCGCGACGACACCCGCAAGGACGTCGTCGAACGGCTGTTGGCCCTGCTCGTCGAGGGCGACGAGCGCGGTTGCGAGCTCGTCGTGTTCCCGGAACTGGCGCTGACGACGTTCTTCCCGCGTTGGTTCGTCGAAGACATCACCGAGTTCGACCACTTCTACGAGACGGCGATGCCGGGCCCGGACACCCAGCCGCTGTTCGACGAGGCGCGCCGGCGCGGCGTCGGGTTCTGCCTCGGCTACGCCGAACTGACCGATCCCGATGCCAGCGGCACACGGCATCGCTACAACACCCAGCTGCTCGTCGAGCGTGACGGCTCGATCGTCGCTCGGTACCGCAAGGTTCACCTGCCCGGCCACGAGGCGCACGAGCCCGACCGCCCGTTCCAGCACGCCGAGCGCTACTTCTTCGAACCCGGGCCCGACGGGTTCGGCGTGTGGCCGGCCTTCGGCGGCCTCGTCGGGATGATGATCTGCAACGACCGGCGCTGGCCGGAGTCGTACCGGGTGATGGGGTTGCAAGGCGTCGAGCTGATCCTGTGCGGCTACAACACGCCGATCCACTACGCGCCGGATCCGAGCCAGGACCCGTTGCAGGGCTTCCACAACGCGCTGGTGATGCAGTCCGGCGCATACCAGAACGGCACGTGGGTGGTCGGTGTGGCGAAGGGCGGCGTCGAGGAGGGCGTCGACTCGCTGGCGCAGTCGATGATCATCGCTCCATCCGGGCAGATCGTGGCGCAAGCTCTGTCGTCCGATGACGAGTTGGTGGCCGCCCGCTGCGATCTCGACTGGTGCGCCCGCTACAAGGGCACGGTCTTCGACTTCGACCGCTACCGCCGCCCGGAGATGTACGGCCGCATCACCGAGCAGCGCGGCGTGATCCGGCCGACCTAGCGGTTTTGTCCTTCACAACCGTTCGTTGTGAGGCGGTTCCGACGGACAGGTCGGTGATCTCGGCGGCGACGCGATCTGGGGCGTCCAGCGGAACGAAGGTGCGCGCTGCCGTCGACCTCGGTGAGAGTCGCATTGCGGAAGGCGGCGGTGAGGCGATGGCCGAGATCCATCGGGAAGTAGGGGTCGGCATTGCCCCACACGAGCCGCACGCTTCCCGAGAACTGGTGCAGCCGTGTCGCCACCGCGGTGAGGTCCGACGCGTCGACAGCTGACGCGAAGCGCGGCGACGTCCTCACGGATGCGGGAGTCGCTGCGCAGCGGCTCGATCCACGCCCGCGTCATCGCCTCGTCGTAGTCGCGAGCGAACGGGCCGTACCCGAACCTTCCGTGGCGGAACGTCGTCGATCGCATCGCCTGAGCGACGCCGGCGATGGCGGCCGGTCGTCGCATCACCTCCATGAAGCGCTGCAGCGACGACGGTGGGAACTGGTCGAAGCAATCGCAGTTCGTCAGCACGAGGCGGCCGATCCGCGACGCGTCCGTGTCGAGCAGGTACTGGCAGATCGCGCCGCCGGTGTCGTTGCCGACGAGCGTGACGTCGGTGAGGTCGAGGCGCTCGAGGAACGCGATCACTTGGCGGGCGACGCCGCGTGGCGACTGGTCGGCGGTGGCTGCGACCGGGCGCGTGTGTGCGCCGAGCGGAAGGTCGGGAGCATACGAACGGATGCCTTCGGCGGCGAGGCGGGAGGCAACCTCGCTCCACAACTGGCTGTCCACGAGGATCCCGTGGACGAACACCACCGGCGGGGAGCTGACTCGTTCGAGCGGCCCCGCTGTCGCGATAGTGGACTTCGCCGTGTGGCAGCGTGACAGTGGGCATACGCACCCCCGTAGGAACGACAAGGTTTACAAACAGTCTGTCTGGAAGTTACGTACAGACTGTATGAAAGTCAAGCGATGACCGTGCAACGCCGGACACAGGCCGACCGCTCGGCAACGACGCGGCGTGCCCTCGTCAAGGCCGGCCGCCGACTGTTCGCCGAGCACGGCTATGCCGCCGTCGGCACCGAGCGCATCGCCAGCGAGGCCGGGGTCAGCCGCGGTGCGCTGTACCACCAGTTCCCTGACAAGTCCGAGCTGTTCGCCGCCGTCTTCGAGGCCGTCGAGGTGGAGCTGCTGGTCCGCCTCGGCCACCATCTGCCGAACGCCGACAGCAACGACCCTCGCGCCGTGCTGCTCGCCGGCGCTGATGCGTGGCTCGACGCGTCGATGGAGCCGGAGGTCCAGCGTGTCGTCCTGCTCGACGGGCCGGCCGTGCTCGGCTGGGAGCGGTGGCGCGACATCGGGCTGCGCTACGGGCTGGGACTCGTGTCCGCCGTGCTCTCCGACGCCATTGCCGCCGGCTTGATCCCGGAGCAGCCCGTCGATCCGCTGGCTCACGCGCTCGTCGGTGCGCTCGACGAGGCCGCGCTCTACGTCGCCCGTGCTCCCGACCCGGTGAAGGCCCGCCAGGAGATGGGAGCGGTGGTCCATCAACTCATCACGGCGCTCTGTGCGCAAGAATCGAGATTGTGACGAAACGATTACGAACTGCACTCGTTCTCGTGTCGTTCGCGGCACTCGTGGTCTGGCCGGGCGCGCGGGTCGGCGCCCAGCCGGACGACGGGCTGCCCGACGACGATGGTGCTCCACCGTCGGAGTACGAGCCCTCGCCCGACTCACCCGAGTCGCGCGCGGCGCAGGTGTTCGCCGACGAGCTTGCGCCCGGTGCGGTGTCGCCGCCCGCAGACAACGCGTTTCCGATCAGCGGCGCGTCTCGAGTCGCCTGCAGCGACTCGTTCGGCGACCCCCGCAGCGGCGGACGCACGCACATGGGTGTGGACTGCTTCGCGCCGGTGGGCACCCCCCTCGTGGCCGTCGAGGACGGTTGGGTCCGTTACGCCACGCCCGGTGAGGCGTACGACTGCGCGACGGGCCAAGGCGACATCTCGGGGAACCGCGTCAGCATTCGCGGTCAGTCGGGATACGTGTACTACTACGGCCACCTCGACACGATCGCCGCCACCGCCGACCGACCGGTCGTGAAAGGTGAGGTGATCGGCACGGTCGGCAGCACCGGCAACGCCTGCGAGACGGACCACGTCCACTTCGAGGTGAAGTGCGGAGACGACGGCGACCCGTTCGATCCGTACCCGGCGATGGCCACATGGGGCCAGGTCACGTCGCCGCCGCAGCGGTGGCCGAGCACCGAGGCGCGGGGTGCGGGAGTCGTGTTCTCGGGACCACAGCGCCAGGACGTGTTCGCGCTCCAGTGTGGTGAGGCCATCTGGCAGAAGACGTTGCGCTCGTCCGGCGGACCCAGCTCGTGGTTGACCGTGCCCGGTCTCGTCAACGCCGATCCTGACGCCGCGTCCGCGGGCCCCGGCGCCTTCCCGGAGATCGTCGTGCGTGGCACCAACTCGGCCATCTACCACCTCGTGCAGGCTGCCTCCGGATGGGGCGGCACGGAGCTCGGCGGGATCTGCACGTCTGGTCCCACCGCCGTCTATTCGGGGTCGTCGCGGCTCGACGTCTTCTGTCGCGGTACGGACCGTGCCCTGTATCAACGCGCCTGGTTCGCCGGCGTCGGCTGGCTCCCCGGTTGGTTCACGGTCGGGGGCATCGCCACCTCGGACGCGGACGCCGCCTCGCCGGGCCCGGGCTGGTTCCCGCAGCTGTTCGTCCGGGGCACCGACGACGCGGCGTACCAGCTGTGGTGGGATGGCGCGCAGTGGGTGGTCGTCTACCTCGGCGGTATCTGCACGTCGGGCCCGTCGGCGGCGTACTCCGGACCGACCCGCCTCGACGTGTACTGCCGGGGCACCGACATGGCGATCTGGCACCTCACCTGGACGAGCGGCTCCGGCTGGTCGGGCTGGGAGCGCATCGACAGCTTCATCATCTCGGACCCCGAAGCGACGTCAGCCGGGCCCGGCGGCAGGCCGCAGGTCTTCGCCCGCGGCCGCGATCGCCGAGTGGTGCAGTTCTGGTGGAACGGCTCGGCTTGGACGTCGACGAACTGGGGGATCCTCTGACCGGAGCCGCGATCAGTACCTCACGTCGGAGATCACGGTCCCTGTTGCGGCGTCGGCGGGAACGACGACCTTGCCGAACGGGGTCAGCGCCAGCACGGCCATCTTGAACGACGCCAGGCCGAGCGGGATGCCGATGATCGTGATGCAGAGCAGGACGCCGGCGAGGACGTGGCCGAGCGCCAGGGCCAAGCCGCCGAGCACGAGCCAGATGACGTTGCCGAGGCAACCGAGCGTCGGGCTGGCGCCCGGTCGCTCGACGACGACTCGACCGAACGGCCACAGCGCGTAGCCGGCGAGCTTGAACGACTGCACGCCGAAAGGGATGCCGATGATCGTGATGCAGTTGAGGATCCCGGCGATGACGTACCCGATGGCCAGCCACCACCCGGCGAGGACGAGCCACAACACGTTGCCGATCGTTCTCATTCGGTCCTTCCTGCCCGGAGCAGCGACACCAACTTCTCGACGCGCGTAGCCCGGGTCTTCGCCGTCCGTGCTTGCAACACCGGAAGGTAGAGCAGGTACTGCGACGACTTGTCCAGCGCGTCGAACGCATCCCGCGCCGGCGGGTTGTCCGCCAGCGCGGCGATGACCTCGGCCGGGACGGTCGCTCGCTTCTGCGACGCATACGCCGCGTCCCATCTCCCGTCGGCCTGCGCGGCGCGCACCTCGGCCATCCCCGGCGCGCGCATGCGGCCCGCCGCCGACAGCACCTCGACCTTCTCGACGTTGACCTTCGACCACAAGCTCTTCGGTCGCCGCGGGACGTACTTCTGCAGGTAGTACGTCCCGTCCAGCGACCGCCGCTGCCCAGAAATCCAGCCCCAGCACAGCCCGATGTCGACGACCTCGTCGTCGGTGACCGACGGGATGCCCGACCGCTTCTTGGCCATCTTCAGCCAGACACCTTCGCCCCGCGTGTGGTGGGCCTCCAGCCAGGACTCCCACGCTGCGGCGTCTCGGAATGCGATGATCTCTGCGCCATCGAGCGACCCCACGCCTCCAGTGTGCCGTCGCTCGTCGAGGGAGGGCTGATGGAACGGTCGAGGCGACAGCTGATCGGCGGTGCCGCCGCCACGGTCGGCGCCGCGCTCATTGGTGGATCCAGCGCAGCTGCGGCGAGGAAGCCCGTCACCTCGGACGCGATCCGTGAGCTCTTCGCTCCGCTGCCGGGCACGAACTCGATCAGGATCCTCGCCCCGGCGACCGAGCGGACGAGTGCGCTCGATGTGTCGATGGACCCTGGGCAGCAGATGTTCATCGGGAGCGCGTTCAAGGCCTTCGTGGCGGCGGAAGCGCTGCGCCAGGACGACTCCCCGAACGTCGTCGACACGATCTCGCAACGGCAGCTCCCGCTCGACGAGAGCGTGTGGTCGCCCGACAGCGCGACGTTCAACCCGCCGCACCTCAGTGGTCAGGTGTCCGAGCGCACCGCCCTGGAGGCGATGGTGCTGCACAGCGACAACACGGGCGCCGACATGGCGCTGAAGCAGGTCGGCCCGGACAACGTGCGAACGTTCATCGCGTCCGCCGGCCTGACAAAGACGCTGATCCCCGACAGCACGCGCAGCTTCATCGGCTACCTGTTCGGCGTCCCCGATCCGGATGCGTTCACGTGGGCCGACTTCGAAGCGATCCAGAACCAGCCATACGTCAACCCGGCCCTCAACGAGACGAACACCATGGCGTCATCCGCCGACGACCTCGTGTCGTTCTATTCGCGGGCGCTCCCAGGCAGCGACTTCTTCCAGAACGAGGCGACGTCGCAGGAGTTCCGTGAGCTGCTGTCCATCGGCGACATCATCTGGATCCTCCCGTTCCCGCTGGCCGTGTCGGCATTCTCGAAGGGTGGGGAGATCGACATGCCGGGCTTCCACGCACTGTGTGCCGCCGGCGGGATGTTCTTCGACGACGTGTGGGCGTTCTTTGCCTTCACGATCAACTGGCCGTCCCCCGAGCAGTCGGATCCGGCCACGCAGGACGCGTGGGCCACGGCCTGTGCGCAGGCACTTCAGCTGGTCAAGGACGCGCTCCAGGCACCTGACGCCGGCGGCCGTGGACTGCCGGCCACCTTGTAATGGGGTGACGACGGGGCGGCAGGTGGCGATGTCCGACGCGATCGGGCCTCCGCTTTGACAGAATGTAAAGCGATGGCCGAACGAGTGGAGTTCACGCTCAACGGCAGTCCGGTCTCGGTGCGCGCCGACCACCCGCACCTGCTGGCCGCGCTGCGCGAGGAGCTCGACGTGACGTCGCCGAAAGACGGCTGTTCCCCGTCGGGCCAGTGCGGCTGCTGCACGGTGCACATCGACGGCAAGGCCGTAGTCAGCTGCAACCTGTCGCTCGCCAAGGTGGCCGGCGCGTCCGTCATCACGTTGGAAGGCGTCGACGAGGACGAGCGCCAGCGCTACGCGGATGCGTTCGCCGCGTGTGGCGGTCTGCAGTGCGGCTTCTGCATCCCGGGCATCGTCATGCGCGCCAAGGCCCAGATCGACAAGAAGGGCGCCGATCTCGACCGTGGCGGGATGGCCCCACACCTCGGCGCCCACCTGTGCCGCTGCACCGGCTACGTCAAGATCCTCGACGCGATCGAGTCGGTCGCCAAGGGCAAGACGTTCCAGCCCGCGCTCGGTGCTGGCGTCGGTGTGTCAGGGGCGAAGTACGAAGCGGGTCAGCTGGCGCTCGGCGACCGTGACTACATCGACGACATCCGGATGCCAGGCATGCTGCACGCCGCGCTGCGTCTGACCGACCACGCACGCGCCGATGTCACCGCCATCGACACGAGCGCGGCCGCCGCTGCTGATGGTGTCGTCGGCGTCTTCACCGCGGCGGACATCCCTGGCGAACTGCGCGTCGGCATCATCTACAAGGACTGGCCGATCATGATCCCCGTCGGCGGGCGCACGTCGTACGCGGGCGACGTGCTGGCGATCGTGGTCGCCGAGACGCGCCAGCTGGCGAGGGCGGCTGCGGAGTTGGTCGAGGTGAGCTACGACGTCCTCGCTCCGATCACCGATCCGCTGGCCGCGATCCGGCCGGGCGCCGAGGTCGCTGTGTGGGGCACCGAGGACAACGTGCTGTCGCGCAGCGTGTACGCGCGCGGCGACGTCGACGGAGGGCTCGGCGCGAGCGCCCACACCGTGCACGAGGTCTTCCAGACCCAGCGCATCGAGCACGCCTTCCTCGAGCCGGAATCGAGCCTCGCCGTGCCGTCTGGTGCGGACGACGACCGCCGGCTCCACGTGTACTCGGGCGGTCAGGGCGTCTGGGACGACCGTGACGACATCTGCCGTGTTCTCGGTCTCGACACCGACGTCGTGACGGTCGAGCTCGTCTCCAACGGGGGCGCGTTCGGGGGCAAGGAGGACATGTCCAACCAGCCGCACGTCGCGCTCGCCGCCTGGCTGCTCGACCGCCCGGTGAAGTGCACGCTGTCGCGCGAGGAGAGCTTCCGCATCCATGCCAAGCGCCATCCCGTGCGCCTCGAGTACTGGGCCGGCTGTGATGCCGACGGCGTGCTCACGGCCGTGCGAGTGCGTGCCGTCGGCGACTCGGGCGCCTACGCCTCGGTCGGCATGAAGGTGCTCGAGCGCGCCGCCGGCCACGCCACCGGGCCGTACCACGTCCCGGCCGTCGACGTGGAGTCGATCGCCGCCCGCACCAACAACCTGTTGTGCGGCGCGTTCCGTGGGTTCGGAGCGAACCAGGCGCAGTTCGCCATGGACGGGGTGATGGATCGGTTGGCCGCGGCGGTCGGCATCTCGGGCTGGGAGATGCGCAAGCGCAACGTCATCCGTCCGGGCGCGCTGTGGGGACCCGGACAGGTGATGGACGACGGCGCCGCTGGTGCCGAGGAGTGCCTCGATGGCATCAAGCCCGCGTACGACGCGGCGGTCGCGGCGGGCAAGGCCGTCGGGTTGGGGCTCGGCCTGAAGAACGCCGGGCTCGGCAACGGGCTGCGCGAGGTGTCTGGCGCCGTCGTGCGGTTCCACGGCGACGACGATCGGGTCGAGGTTCGCCACGGATGGACGGAGATGGGGCAGGGCGTGCACACCGTCGCGCTCCAGGTGGCCGCCCAGGAGCTCGACATCGACCCGGCGCGCATCGACGTCATCGTCGACACCACACGCCAGCTCGGCTTCGGGCAGACGACAGGTTCACGCGGCACGCTGATGGCGGCGGGCGCGGTGCAGCAGGCGTGCGCCGCGGCGCTCGCCGGCGGCTGCCGTCCCGACGTCGATTACCACGCCGAGCACGTTGTCGACTGGACGGCCAAGCTCGGCGACCCGAACCACCCGCAACCGACGATCCACGCGGCGTTCGGCTACGCCGCCCAGCTCGTGATCGCCGATCGCGAGTCGGGCAAGATCGAGCGAGTCGTCGCCGTCCACGACGTCGGCCGCGCCGTCAACCCGTTGCTCTGCGAGGGGCAGATCGAGGGCAGCGTGCACATGGGACTCGGGTACGCGTTGACCGAGGACTTCCCGACCGACCCGGAGACCGGCTTTCCGACGTTCTCGACGCTGCGCCAGCTCGGCATCCTGCGCGCCAAGGATGTCCCGGAGATCGAGGTCCAGCTCGTCGAGGTGCCGCAGCCGCGGTCGCCCTACGGGATCAAGGGCGTCGGCGAGATCGGCCTCGTACCCACCGCACCGGCCGTGGCCGCCGCCCTCCACGATCTCGACGGCGAGTGGCGCTCCACGCTCCCGATGCGCACCGCCTGACGTCTCATCCATCCGAGTGTTTGACTCCATTCGAGTGCCGAGCCTCGATTTCTCGACGTCCAGCACTCGGATGGGTTGAAACACTCGGATGTCACTCGCCCATGAGGATGCGCGGGCCGGGGCCGCGGGCGCTGACGCGATCGCCAGGGTTGTAGAGCGCGCAGACGGACAGCGACAGGCAGCCGCAGCCGATGCAACCGTCGAGGTCGTCGCGCACTCGCTCCAGCCAGGCGATCTCGTCGTCGAGTCGCGACCGCCACGACTGCGAGAGCCGGGACCAGTCCTTGCGGTTCGGTGTCCGGTTGTCCGGCAGCGTCGCCAGCGCGTCGCGGATCTCGGACAGCGAGAGCCCGACTCGTTGCGCGGCCTGGATGAAGGCGACGCGTCGCAGCACGTCGGCGTGGTACTGCCGGTGGCCGGACGAAGCCCGTTCGGACGTGATCAGCCCCTGATCCTCGTAGAACCGCAACGCCGACGTCGCCACCCCTGCCCGAGCGGCCACGGCGCCGATCGACAGGCGCTTGACCTCAACCATGGTTGAA
This sequence comes from uncultured Acidimicrobiia bacterium, assembly GCA_963774125.1. GTDB lineage: Bacteria > Actinomycetota > Acidimicrobiia > Acidimicrobiales > Ilumatobacteraceae > JALZMG01. The sequence goes on along the minus strand of CAVZDR010000002.1, from coordinate 1,190,494 downwards.
GTTCTACCTTCGTCCCACCATGACCGACAACGACCTGGGCCTGCAGCTGCAGGATCTCCCCGTCGGATCGATGCGGCTCGCTCGCGTCGACGGCCGGCGCCTCTGCCTGGTCCGCACGGCCGACGGCGTGCACGCCCTCGACCACGCCTGCCCGCACGAGGGCTACGGGCTGACCCAGGGCACGCTCGACGGCAACCTGCTGACGTGCGCATGGCACAACTGGAAGTTCCGCGTCGACGACGGCGTCTGCGTGCTCGGTGAGGAGGACGTGCGAACGCATCCGGTGACGGTCCGTCGCGACGGCTCGCTCGCCGTGACGCTCAACGAGCCCGACCCGGACGAGCTGCGGCCGCGCCTGATGGCCAGCCTGCGGCGGGGGATCGAGCACGACTACGTCGGGCCAGGTCTCCCGGGACGTCATCCGCCTGCTGCGGGCCGACGCCAACCCCGGCGAGCTGGTGTGGGAGGCCGTCGCCTACGGCGCGCCGCGAGCCGACTTCGGCTGGGGTCACTCGGTCGCATCCGCCACCGACTGCCTCGCCATGGTCGACCTCTACGACGGCGACCAGCGCGCCTTGCCGATCGTGCAGGGCATCGCCGGCATCGCCGAGGTGGAGCGCGATCGGCCGGTCAACGAGCTGCCGGACCCGGTCACCGAGCTCGGTCCCGACCCGGGCGCCGAGTTCCGCCGTCTCGTCGAGGCCGAGGACCTCGCGCCGGCGCAGGCGCTCGTCCGCGGCGCCATCCACGCCGGCTGGTCCGCCGACGAGCTGCGGCCGTGGTTCACCGCCGTCGTCAGCGATCACCTCCTGTCGTACGGCCACGGCGCGATCTACGCGCAGAAGGCGTTCCAGCTGCTCGACCGGCTCGGCTGGGAGCGGGCCGACACGGTGCTACCGCATCTCGTGCCGACGATCGTCTACGGCACGCGCGAGGACACCCTGCCGTACATGCGGCCGTTCACGAAAGCATTGGCTGGCGTCGACCTCGACGAGCTGAGCGCCGTCGAAGCCGACCCGTCATGGCGCGACGACGGCCGGCTGCAGCGCCGCAGTGCTCGACGGCGGCGACCGTGCTGCCCCGCTCCGCGCCGCCGTGGACGCGTTGCGCGACGGCGCCGGTGTCGACGGCGTGCTCGACGTCGTCGTCGACGCCGTGGCCGACCGGATGCTGCGTTACGACACGGCCGGCGAGCTCGACTTCCATGACGACTTCGGCTGGCTCGACATCACCCACGGCATCACGTACGCCAACGCCGCCCGCTGGCACGGTGCCCATCTGCGCCATCCCGACACCGTCCGGCTCGCGCTGTGGTGCGCGTTCCTCGCCCACTGGACGGGGCGTCACGAGTGGCACACCACGATCGGACCGCAGCACGAGATCGACCTCGGGACGACCGACGTGGTCGTCGCAGGTGAGGAGCTGCAGCGGAGGGCACTCGACGACACGACGACGGCATTCATCGTCCACGCCCACGCCGTCAAGACGACCCGCGGCCGCCAGCGAAGAGGCGGCCCGCAGCGGTTCGTCGCAACCACTGCAGGCCGCCGCACGCTTCCTGGACGCACCGAAGCTCGAGCGCTTCGTGGCCGCCACCGTGACCCGCTCCATCGACTTCCTGTCGGGGCGGGTCCGGCGGGACTGATTCGCAACGCTCGGCTGGTTCAGCTGGCGGCGCGGCGGGCGAGGACAGGGACGACGATTGCCGCTGCGGCGACGTGCGTCGCGACCAGGACCAACTTGGTGGCGGTGTCGGGCGGCAGGACCACCGACGGGACGCACGACAGCGCGGTGAGCGCGACAGCGATGGTCTGGAAGCGCTGGCGGGCCCGTCCGCTCCAGCGGTTGAGAGCGGCGACGATGAGGCCGCCGAGCACGGCACCGACCAACGCCATCTCGGCGAAGCCGAGCAGCGGGATCTCCTCGCCGTCGACGGCGAGGGGCACGCCGGCGGCGTGTGCGACGGCGGCGAATGCCATCGTCGTCACCGCGGCAACGAAGCCGCCGAGCACGGTGGCCTTGAGCAGCGGGTGGCTGCGGCGACGGGCCGACGTGGTCGTGATGGCGGTGGTGGTGGCAACGGTGGCGGTCATGATGGTTCCTCCCGGTGGTGGCGGCGCCCCACGCGCTGCCTCGCCTCTTCAACGAACATCGACGCGCCGATCGACAGCCGCAACGGGACCTGCCGGTGTGACGTCGGTCCCGTCGCCGGCCAGCGGATTCTGACGACACTTGGTTGCGCTCAGCGCAACCAACTGTCGTCAGAATCGTCACTCCTCAGGCGTGGCGTCGTCCGGTGGGCTCGCCAGGACCTCGTACAGCTCGCCGCGCGTGCGGGACAGGATGTCGCGCGTGCGGTCCAGCTGGGCGGGGGTGCCGAAGCGCAGCAGCTGACGCAGCTGCCCGACGATCTCGGCGCTCAGCCGGCGCAGTTCGCCGGTGCGTCCGCCGCCGGGATGCTCCCAGGGGAGCGTCTGCTCGTCGTCCTGGTGCTCCTCGAGCCACGTGCGGCCGGCGTCGGTCAACTCGAACTGCTTGCGGCCATCGACGTCGCTGGCCGTGACGAGCCCTTCGTCCTCGAGCTGGGCGAGCGTCGGGTAGACCGAACCCGGACTCGGCCGCCAGCGGCCGCCTGTGCGCTGCTCGAACTCTTGGATCAACTCGTAGCCGTGCATCGGCCGCTCGTTGAGCAAGCGCAGGATGCTGAGCCGGATCGAGCCCCGCCTGGCTCGGCGGCGGCCGTGGCCTCCTCGGCCCCTCTGATCGTCACCGAAATGGTGCATGTGTCGCATTCTCATCCCCTTCATGACATTGTTCCTTTCAGTCGAGATTCAATAACGATACATCGCTAATTGGAAACGACAACGTCCGCTTCGATCGCGCGGCAGTACGTTCCCGGTCCATGGCCACCAGCAGCGCCGCGACGGTCGAGGAGTACTTGGCCGGATTGCCGGCAGAACGGGCGGACGTCGTCCGCGCCGTTCGCAGCGTCATCCTCGACCGACTGCCTCCGGGCTACGAGGAGACGATGAACTGGGGGATGATCTCCTACGAGATCCCGCTCGCAGCGTTACCCCGACACGTACAACGGGCAGCCGCTCGGCGTGGTAGCACTGGCCGCCCAGAAGCGCCACTACTCGTTGTACCTGAACGCCGCCTACGCGTCGCCGGAGATGCTCGACCAGTTGCGGGCGGCCTACGCCGAGGCCGGCATCAAGTTCGACATGGGCAAGAGCTGCCTGCGCTTCGCGTGACCTGTCCGGCATCGACCTCGACGCCGTTGGCGACGTCCTCGCCAGCGTGCCCCCGGAGCGCTACATCGACGCTGTACGAGGCATCGCGAGCTCGATGAGCGCCACCACGCCGGGCCTCGTCTGCGCCCACCACCACCTCTATTCGGCGCTCGCCCGCGGGATGCCGCCGCCTCCGAGCACGCCGACGGACTTCGCCGAGATCCTGCAGCAGATCTGGTGGCGGCTCGATGCCGCCCTGGACCTCGACATGCTGCGGGCGTCGGCCCGACTCGGCGCGCTCGAGGCCCTGCAGGCGGGGACGACCGGGATCGTCGACCACCACGAGAGTCCGAACGCCATCGAGGGCAGCCTCGACGTGATCGCCGAGGCCTGCGCCGAGGTCGGCGTACGTGTCGTGTGCGCCTACGGGGTGACGGACCGGCACGGCGCAGACGGCGCCCGACGTGGGCTCGCCGAGAACGAGCGCTTCCTGCGGGCCGGCGGCCGAGGGCTGGTCGGCGTCCACGCCTCGTTCACGTGCTCCGACGAGACGTTGACGGCGGCGGCGGGGCTGGCCGCCGATCTCGGCGTCGGGGTCCACATCCACGTCGCTGAGGGCCCTCCCGACGCGGACGCCGGACAACGGCTGGCCGACCTCGCTACGGATGACTGGCTGCTCGTGCACTGCGTCCAGCTCGACCGCCCGCTGCCGGGACGATCGCCCACAACCCGCGCAGCAACATGAACAACGGCGTCGGCTACGCCCGTCCGGCGGCGCGATCGAACACCATCGTGCTCGGGACCGACGGCATCGGCGCCGACATGCTCGAGGAGTTCCGCCTGGCCTACGTGGCCCATCGTGCCGACGACGTGGAGGCGACGCCGGAGTCCGCGTGGTCGTGGTTGATGAATGGGCACCAGTTCATCCCCGAGGCGGCCGATGACCGCGTGACGTGGAGCTACGACCACGTCGACTCGCCGTGGCACGTCGCCTTCACGCCCGGCACGCGGGCGCTCGAGGTGGTGACTGGCGACGGTCGGACGCTTGTCGCCGATGGCCGCCCGACGACCGTGGACGTGGAGGAGGTCCGCGCCCACGCCGCCGAGCAGGCGGAGCGCCTCTTCGCCCGCCTCTGACCGTTGTCGTGTTGTCGGTCCTGGTGGGCTACCACGCGCGGTGACGACGCCCCTCGAGCCGAGGATGGTGATCGTGCGCTGGGGGAAGGAGGCGCTGTGCGTTTGGGCCGTCGACGTCGACCCTGCGGGCGGATGGGGGCTGGTAGTTGAAGGTTTGGGCGTTGGAGCGCCCGGCGGGGGTGACAGCGAAGATGCCGGCGCGGCCGTCTTCGGGGGCGGGGGGTGTGGTGAAGGTGGCGGTGGTGCCGGTGTCGTTGATGGTGACGTTGGTGGCGGGGATGGTGATCGTGCCGCGGGTGCGGAAGACGATGAGGATTTGGGTGTTGGCGGGTTCGTAGTGGGTGCCGGTGAGGGTGACGGGGGTGCCCCCGGCGGTGGGGCCTTCGTTGGGGGTGAGGTTGGTGATCGTTGGGAGTGGTGGGGGTGGTGGGGCGATGTAGTTGAAGGTTTGGGCGTTGGAGCGCCCGGCGGGGGTGACAGCGAAGATGCCGGCGCGGCCGTCTTCGGGGGCGGGGGGTGTGGTGAAGGTGGCGGTGGTGCCGGTGTCGTTGATGGTGACGTTGGTGGCGGGGATGGTGATCGTGCCGCGGGTGCGGAAGACGATGAGGATTTGGGTGTTGGCGGGTTCGTAGTGGGTGCCGGTGAGGGTGACGGGGGTGCCCCCGGCGGTGGGGCCTTCGTTGGGGGTGAGGTTGGTGATCGTTGGGAGTGGTGGGGGTGGTGGGGCGATGTAGTTGAAGGTTTGGGCGTTGGAGCGCCCGGCGGGGGTGACAGCGAAGATGCCGGCGCGGCCGTCTTCGGGGGCGGGGGGTGTGGTGAAGGTGGCGGTGGTGCCGGTGTCGTTGATGGTGACGTTGGTGGCGGGGATGGTGATCGTGCCGCGGGTGCGGAAGACGATGAGGATTTGGGTGTTGGCGGGTTCGTAGTGGGTGCCGGTGAGGGTGACGGGGGTGCCCCCGGCGGTGGGGCCTTCGTTGGGGGTGAGGTTGGTGATGGTCGGTAGCTCCGACATCGAGCCCAGTTCGACGTCGACGGCCTGTGAAGTCGCCGATCCGTAAGCAGACGCGTCGACGTTCGACGGCTGCGACGCGACGGCGATCGAGACGAACAGCGTGGCGAACAGGATCAGGACCCGAAGGTGTGCCATCGTCGATCGGCTGATGTGAGGCAACGACCCGCGCATGGTCAGGATGCTCGGCCGTCGCGCTGAAACGGCGCTGAAGCCTCACGATCGGTGACGCAAACTCGGAAATCCGGGTCGTTAGCCGCCCAGACGGTCGGTGGTGAAGATCTCGCCGCCGTCGACCGAGCCGGTGAAGTCGCCTTCCAGCTCGGTGAGTGAGGCACCTGGGATCTCTCCCGTCCGCCCCGTCAGCATGGCTTCGCTGTCGTCCTCTGTCGTGCCCGAACACGAGATGTCGAGCGCCGTCGCGTCGTCCGTGGCGGTCGCCTCGCAGGACAGGCCCTCGTCGTCGATCGGGTAGCCGGCCTCGTCGAACTCCCGCTCGCCGTACTCGGCGGCGAGGTTGCGGGCAGCCAACTCGGTGGCTTCATCGATCGCCTCGCCGGCCGCTTCCTGCACGTTCGAGACGGCGCTCTGCGCGGCGTCGCCGACTTCCTCGGCGATCGATTCGGCCACCTGGCTCGCGTCGTCTCGGGCCTCCTCCGAGCACGCCGCCGCACCAACGACGGCGCAGGCGGCAGCGGCGGCGAGGAACCCACGCACGCACGAGCGGCGGTGCCGGTTCATGCGAGCTGCGTACCCGGACCCGTCACGACGACAAACGGCGCCGTGACAGGATGACCGGATGCCCGTCGACCACCCGGTCGCTCTGTACGTCCAGGATGCCCAAGCGCTGCGCTACGACATCGACCTGGTGCGCCAGGCCGAGGCCCATGGCTTCGAGGCGGTGTGGCAGGCCGACAGCCGTCTCGTGCGTGACGCCGTGGTGCCGATGGCGGCGTTCGCCACAGCCACCGACACGATCCGCATCGGGTCGGGCGTGATCGACATCTGGACCCGCAACGCGGCCCGGCTGGCGAGCACGTTCTCGACACTCGACGATCTCGCGCCGGGCCGCATCCTGTGCGGGCTCGGGGCGTGGTGGGACCCTCTGGCTGGGAAGGTCGGCATCGATCGCGCCCGCCCGCTGCGCGTGATGCGCGAGGTCGTCACCGCGCTGCGCGGCCTGCTCGGCAACGAGACGGTCTCCCTCGACGGCTATCACGTCCAACTCGACGGGGTCGAGCTCGACTACGTCTACCAGGAGCGGCGGGCCAAGGACGTGCCGATCTACATCGGTGCCACCGGCATGCAGATGATGGAGCTGGCGGGGGAGATCGCCGACGGCGTCGTCCTCAACTACCTCGTCGACCCGGCGTACAACGTCACCGCGCTCGAGGCGTTGCAGCGCGGTGCGCAGCGCGCTGGTCGATCCGTCGACGACCTCGACCGCCCACAGTTGGTGATCTGCAGCATCGACCGCGATCGCAAGCAGGCACTCGATGCGGCGCGCGCTCATGGTCACCCAGTACCTCGGCCAGCAACCACACCTCATGAAGGCGTCGGGTGTGCCGCAGGAGCTGCTCGATGACATCGCCAAGGTGATGACGTGGCCCGCTACCCACGACGAGGTCGAAGCCGCCAGCCGGCTCGTGCCCGACGAGGTCGTGCAGCGCTGCACCGCCTCGGGAGAGCCCGACGAGGTCGTCGCCAAGGTCGCCGAGTACATGGCCAACGGCTGCACCTGCCCGATCCTCTACCCGCTGGGCCCGGACGTCGGGCTCCTGCTCAACACGTTCGCCCGCGCCTGACCACGTCTGGCTACTGTCGGTGCCAGCGCAGTCGCGTGAGTCCCGATGGTGAGGGGAGGGTCTTCAATGACGGATGACAGTTCGACGATGTCGATGATGTGCTCGTTCGACTGGCTCGCTCGCCAGTTGGTCGGCGATGGCTTCTGAAGGCAGGGTTGACCGGTGCCGCCGTGTTGGCTGACACTGTTTTCCAGCGCACCTCCACGCCGTCTACGACCCGACAGTTGGTGGCTACACGTGGTCCGGACACGGTGACCGACACGGGCACGCTCGCCGCCAGCGGCGTTCAGGAGGTGACCGCCGTGACCATCTCCACGCGCGCTGGGGTGGCCGGGGTCGTGTGGCTGCAGAACGACCGGTACTCGCTGCGCGGCGTCCCGATCGTGGAGAACAGCAACACGATCACGCTCGGTGGGCGACCCGGCAGGCTATGGCCGCCGCCCCTTCCTGCTGTTCGACGCGTTCGTCGGCGCCAGTGACGCCGGCAACCACGTGCTGCTCGAGCCCGATCACGTCGGCGACAGCTACCAGGTCCGTCAGTCTCACGATCGATCCCACCACCGGAGCATCTCAGTCGGGACCCCACGGTGTCGCTCGGTCAGTTCTTGCTGCCCGTCAGTCCGCCGCCACGTTGCACTCCTCCGGCGAGTCGTCACCGTGCACACCGACAGCGGACGTCTTTTCTGCACGTGCTCCCGGCCGACACCCCGCTGCCACCCGCTCGCCGCTTGGCGCGCCGGCCCGGTACCGAGATCGGCGCTCCTCTCGCTCGCCGACCGCCGTCGCCGTGACCAACCCGGGGATCGTCATCGTGTTGGAGGCGGGCGCAGCGCAGCTGGCTGCCTACGACCTCGCCGGCAACCCGGTCCGCTACTTCGGTGGACGCTCGCCCTGCTGCCTACACGCTGGGCTTGTCCACCGCCTCGACGCAACCTCGACGTCGCCGTCGACAGCGCAGGCCAACATCTACGTGCTGTCCTACGACAACGACGGCGCCAACCATCCACTACCGCGTCGACGTCTACGGACCCACCGGCACCCCCATTGCCACCAACAGCCCTGGCGTCAACGTCCCGCATGTCGCTGTCGACTACTGGCGCAGCATCTTCGCCGCCAACTTCACTGCGCTGCTCGACGTCAGCACCGGCCGGCCCCACATCGACCCCGCCCTCGCGTGGCGAGCCGTCGCTGAGCCGATTCGATCCGCCGTGACCATCGTGGGCGTCCTACGCGTCACCGCCGTCGTGGCAACGATCGGGGTGGCGACGATCGTCGTCCAGGGCCCCGCGACACAGGTTCTGGCGACCGGCTGCATCGTCGCCGAGACCCCACCGGACCCTCCACCGAAGGGCGCCGTGCTGTGGACGCCACCGGATGGCAGCACCGGTGGGAACGCGGCGGTCGTGAACTTCGGCGATTCGATGCTCACGGACAACTGCTTCGCCGTCGAGAACCCATACGTCATCAAGGTGGCTCCAGGTGGTGCCCTGCTCTTCCACGGCATCGACGGGTCCAATCGCCAAGACGATCTCGTCTCTCCATGGGGCGCCGTGAACGACACCACCGGCACGGCCTTGATCGAGGTCATGCCCGGCACCTGGGGCAACTGGGAGAACTGGGAAGGGGTCATCAGCGCCGAGGTCGTCGATCCGGCGACATCCGTCAGCAACTACGGGTCATGCCGGCAGTGCGACCTGTCGAACGCCACGGTGGACTTCCTGTTCGAACCCCCCGACACGGTCGTCGCGTTTCCGTACCTCGTGACGGGCACGACGTGGAGTGGTGCCACGGCGACGGGCGAGGGGGGCTGTACAACTTCACGGGCGCAGACCTGAGCGGCGGCACGTTCAACGCCAACCTCAGCAACGCCACGTTCAAATCCGTCACGGCCAACCGCACCACGTTCGCCGGGAGCCAGCTCGGAGGGGCCACGTTCGGTCCCATCCAGTTCCAGGACCCTCCAAGCTTCGCCGGCGCCGAGCTCGGCGGTGACAACACCTGCACGAGCATCGCCGATACGAACCTGCTCGAGGTCTCCTTCGCCAACACGACCTGGGAGGCAGGCTGCACGGGCCCGTCGTTCCCGGGAAGTCAGCTGCCGGTGCAGGCGCTCAGCGAGCTGCTCGTGGGCGGCGAAGGCACCTGCCCTCGACCTCTCCGGCTGCGCACGTGGTCGCGTCGGTGACCGACCGCGCGGCCCTCGCCGGCGCCGACCTCACCGGCATCACCCTCGTCAGCGACACCGATACACAGATGCTCGGAGAGGCGCTCGACCTCACCGGGACGAAGCTCGACGGGGCCACGCTCACCGGACTGAACTTCGACCTGGCCCGATTGGCTGGCGCCACCCTCACCAACGTCAGCGCTGCCGACGCGTCGTTCCTCGGAGCCGACCTGAGCGGAACCGGCTCACTTCCGGCAGCCAACTTCTCCGGGCCCAACACCAATCTGCAGCGTGCTGACTTCAGCGACGCCAACCTCAACGGCGCCGGCTTCTCCGGCGCCGACATCACCAGCGCGCAGTTCACCGGGGCTCGCGCGGTTGGCACCGACTTCAGCGGCGTTCGAGCCAACAGCGCCGTCTTCGCCGACGCTCACATCTACGGCGATGGCGACGCCTTCGACGATGCCACCGACCTGGGCGGCGCCGACTTCACGGGTGCCGTGCTGGCCGGCGATGCGAGCCTGAGCGGTGGCTTCGATTTCACCGGCGTCCCGCTGGCCGGCGCTCACTTCGATAACTCCGTCTGCGTCGCCTGCAACTTCACGGGGGCGACGCTCAACGGAGCGACGTTCATCGGGACGTACCTGCCCGGTGTCGTCCTGTCGCAAGCCACGCTGACGAACGCCAGCTTCGATCGAGCCTGGCTCTACTGCGGCAGCTTGTCGAACGACTGGTGCACGCCGGGTCCGAACTCGTCGGGCCTGTGGTCGTGGCCGCTGGCGTTGGGCGCGCCCGAGATCTCCATGCTCGTGCCGTTCGCGATGACCGATCTGACCGGCGTCTCGTTCGCCGACGTCGCCTCATGTCCCGACGGCACCGAGCCGGCAGGCACGCCACCGAGCTGCATCGGGAAGTTGTTGCCAAAGGCCTCGGAGGCACCAGTGTTGCCGTCGCCGTGCTCGGCCTCGTTCCGCGGGGTCTGTCCGACGGCCACCTCCACCCTGTTCGAAGCTGTTGGGACGGGCGAGCCGCTGGCGATCGTGTTGACGCCACCGCCGAGGTGGAACACGAACGTGCCCGGCCAGGGGTTCTACGTCGGTGTCACCGACGCGACGATTCGGCTGGTCGGTCAGGGAGCAGTGACGACCGTCGCCGGCACGTCCGGCACGAAGTGCTCCGCCGCCACGTCGGCGTGTGGCGACGGAGGTGCCGCGGCGAGCGCGCTGCTGGGTCAGCCGAGCGGGCTGGCGGTCGGCCTCGACGGGTCCGTGTACGTCGCCGACTCCGAGCTGCGTCGGGTGCGCAGGATCGATCCGTCCGGCACGATCACCACCGTCGCAGGCACCGGCGCGGCGTGCTCCACGGCGCCGTGCGGTGACGGCGGGCCGGCGACCGGCGCCCAGCTCGCCGCCGCGAACGGGATCGCCGTCGACACCCACGGCGCCCTGCTCATCGCCGACGGCGCTGCAGGCGTCCGGCGCGTGTCGAGCGGCGGCACCATCACCACGCTCGCACCCTTCTCGGCAGCCGGTGATGTCGTGTCGGTCACGCAGAGCGTTGACGGGACGATCTACGCCGCCACTCGCTCACCGGACATGATCATCGGCGTCAACCCGACGACCGGCGCGGTCACGCCGCTGATCGGTACGGGGACATCCGGCTACAACGGCACCCTCGACGACGACCAGCTCCCCTTCCCCGGCACCGAGGTCCAGGTCAACGAACCGACGGGGCTGACGGTCAACCTCGACGGACTGCTGCTGTTCGCCGACACCGGCAACAACCTCATCCGTGGCTACAACCCGTCGACCGGCATCGTCATCGACCAGTTCGCCGGCTCGATCGTCAACAGCGCGCCAGTGGGTGGGTTCAACGGCGACGGGCAGTGGGCGACCGAGACCCAGCTCGACGGGCCGCTGGCGGTCGTCGCAACTGGGAACTCGCTGTTCGTCGTTGCCGACAGCGGTAACCAGCGGGTGCGCCAGTTCGGGCCGGCCCCGCTTGCCGGCCTCGAGACACCACCTCGTCCGGAGGTGGTGATCGCCTGCCGGCCCGGCAGGGTCTGGACCTGCCAGCGTCTCCCTCGCCCGCCCGGCACCCTGCGCACGTCGCGGCGGACCGTCACGATCACTCATGACGGCGTCGAGTTCGCGTCCGGCCAGCGGCTGCTGTCTGCGTGTGGTGGCATCCAGTACCTCGTCATCGAACAGCGGCCTCTCGTTCCTGACACCTACGAGCTCGTCCTGCGCAGCGGCGGGAGGCCGCGGAACCTCATCCAGATCACCCAGTGAGACGCCGCCATGCGGTCACCGGCGCCGCCGTGCGGTAAGCAGCAGGGATGCGCATCACGCTTCCTTCCGGCACGCCGGCTTCGTTGCACACCCCCGATGGCGACGTCGCGATGGGCTTGGTCGTCGCCACTGACGTCATGGGCCTGCGGCCGCTCTTCGACGACCTCGTCGAGCGACTGGCCAAGGAATGGTCGATGGCTGTGTGCGCGGTGGATCCGTTCCCCGGCCGCGATCTCCCGCCCGACATGCCGACCCGGACCGCGGTCGTCAACGAGCTGTCCGACGATGACCACCTGCGCGATCTCCTCGAGGGCGCGGCAGCGACCGGTCAGGAGCGCGTCGGGGCGATCGGGTTCTGCATGGGGGGCATGTACACGATGAAGGCGGCGCGCTCCGATCGCTTCGCCCGCCTCGTCGCGTTCTACGGGATGATCAGCGTGCCGGAGAACTGGCAGGGCGCGGAGCAGGGCGAGCCGCTCGAGCACCTCGCGGTCGGTCACCCGGATCGCGTGCTGGCGATCATCGGCGAGCAGGACCACTTCACGCCGCCCGAGGACGTCGACGCCCTCGAGGCACTCGGCGTGACGGTCGCTCGCTACCCCGAGGCCGCGCACGGTTTCGCCCACGACCCGCATCGGCCCGCTCACCGCCCCGACGACGCCGCCGACGCCTTCGCCCGCGCCAGGGAGTGGCTGACGAGCTAAACCTCAAAGTCAGAGAATTGGCTGATATGCAGCCAATTTGCTGACCTTGAGCGGTGCAACCGCCGCACCTAGCTGTCGATGGGACTGGGGTCCGGAATCGGCTGCGGAACGACCGGGTCGGGCTGCGGCGGCTCGGGCACGTCCGGGTTGGGGACGATCGGCGTCGGAAGATCGGGATCGGGCACGATCGGAGGAGGGAAGGTCGGATCGCTCATGCGCGCGGCGTACCCATCCCGCCCATTGGTGACGCTCGTCAGCGCGCTCTGAGCTCCAGTCGCTCGCGCTGGGTGATCGTGTACTGACGGTCGCGCTGGTCGATCCAGCCGAGGCGGATGAAACTGGCGATCGCCTTGTTGACGCGCTCTCGTGACGCCCCGACCATGCCGGCCAGCTCCTCCTGCGTCACCGGCAGCGTGAACTGATCGCTGCCGTTGGCCAGCTCGAGCAGCCGCTTGGCGGTCCGGCCGGTCACGTCGAGGAAGACGGAGTCGGCCAACGCCTCGTCCATCGCCCGCAGCCGCTGCGCCAGCAGCCGCGTGACGTTCCACAGCAGCTGCGGCTGGCCGTCGAACATCGCCAACACCGGGCCGTACGGGACCGCCAGCACGGCCGACGGCTCCAACGCGCGAGCCATCGCCGAACGAGGCCGGTCGTCGAGCATGCCGAGCTCGCCGAACAGGTCGCCCGGCTCCATGAGGGCCACCACGCTCTCGCGTCGGTCGATCGGGTTGGCGATGGCGATCGCGATGCGGCCTCTTGTCACGACGTACAGAGAGTCGGGTGGGTCACCCTCGGCGAACAGCGTGTCGCCGCGCACCATGTTGCGCTCCGACCCCGCGCGAGCCAACGCATCGAGCGTTGCATCGTCTGCGTCGGCGAAGAAATCCGTTCGCGCCAGCACGTCCCGGTACCCCGAGCTGTCGTGACTCATCGCGGCAGGAGGGTACTACCCTGCCCGTGTGACCGCCGTCGCAGACGCCGGCGCAGCGGACGCGTCGCCGGTGTCCACGGTGTGGACCGTCGTCGTCGGCGCCGGCGGAGGCGTCAGGTTCGGAGCCCGCAAGCAGTACGAGCGACTGGGGGACGGGCGCGTCCTCGATCTGGCCGTCGACGTGGCCAGAGCGGCCAGTGCCGGCGTCGTCGTCGTGGTGCCGCCTGAGGACGCGGCGCGGGAGGGAGGCGTCGCGGGAGGCACCACGCGCAGTGAGTCGGTGCGGGCGGGGCTGGCCGCGGTTCCGGCCGACGCGACGATCATCTGCGTGCACGATGCGGCGCGACCGCTGGCGTCGCCGGCGCTCTTCCAAGCAGTGATTGGAGCGGTGCGTGCGGGTGCCGACGGTGCAGTGCCTGCCGTGCCCGTCGCCGACACGATCAAGTTCGTCGACGCCGGCGGACGGGTGATCGACACACCGGACCGGTCGAGGCTGGTCGCTGTTCAGACGCCTCAGGCGTTCCGCGCCGACGTGCTGCGCAGGGCTCACACCGATGCGGTCGACGGCACGGATGATGCGGCGCTCGTCGAGCGGCTGGGCGCAGCCGTCGTCACGGTGCCGGGCGAGTCGTGGAACCGCAAGATCACCGATCCCGAGGATCTGGCCTGGGCGCAACGGTGGTTCGCCTCGTGCCACGGTGACCGCTGATGGAGATCCGCGTGGGTCAGGGGTTCGACGTCCACCGGGTCGGCGCCGACCCAGGTCGTCCGCTGGTGCTCGGAGGCTGCCTCTTCCCCGGGATGCCCGGTCTCGTCGGCCACAGCGACGGCGATGCCATCGCCCACGCCGTCGCCGAGGCGTTGCTCGGCGCAGCTGGCCTCGGCGACATCGGGCAGCGCTTTCCCGACACCGACCCGGCGCTGGCGGGCGCCGACTCCATCGAGCTGTTGCGCAATGTCGTCGCCGCGGTGCGCGCGGAGGGATGGTCGGTTGGCAACGCTGATTGCTCGGTGATCTGCGAGGAACCGAAGCTGGCGCCGATGCGCGACGAGATGCAGGCCAAGCTGTCGGACGCGGCCGGCGCACCGGTGTCGGTGAAAGGCCGCAGGCCCGAGCAGCTGGGTGCCCTGGGGCGCGGGGAGGGCATCGCCTGCTTCGCCGTCGCCGTGCTCACGCGAGGTGCTCCGTGAACGCCGCCCGCCGACCTTCGAACGACCGCAGCCGCCGACCGCCGCGCCGAGGGCGTCCAGTGCGTAGGGGAGCAGGCGAGCCACACCCGGCGAGCCGCACCAAAGGCCTCGGTGGCGAACAGATCGAGGGCCGCCAGGCGGTTCGCCAGCTGCTGATCGCCGGCCGTCGACGCGTCAAGGAGCTGTGGTTGTCGACCGAGCTGGTCGAGCCAGATGGCTCGGTCGACCACGGCGTCGCCGACCTGGTCGCATTGGCGGCGGCCAACCGTGTCGCGGTTGCGCACGTCTCGCGCAGCAAGCTCGACGCCCGCGCCCGCAGCGAAGCGCCGCAGGGCGTGATCGCGTTCGCCGCGCCGCTCCCGGAGGCGGATCTCGGCGACCTGATCCGCGGTCGCTCCGGCCGTGCACCGTTCCTGGTCGCGGTCGACGGGGTGACGGACCCGGGGAACCTCGGCGCGATCATCCGCAGCTGCGACGGTGCCGGCGTCGATGGAGTCCTCGTGCCGCGACACCGAGCGGTCCACGTCACGCCAACGGTTGCCAAGGCCTCGGCTGGGGCGATCGAACACGTGCCGATCGCGCTGGTCCCCGGGCTGCCGTCGACGCTCGCCCGGCTGCGCGACGAGGGGGTCTGGGTCGTCGGTCTCGACGATGCCGCCGAGCGTTCGCTGTTCGAGCTCGGTGACCTGGCGACCGAACGCGTCTGCCTCGTGCTCGGCGCCGAGGGCGCCGGACTCTCGAGACTGGTGCGCGACCGTTGCGACCTGGTCGTCAGCATTCCGATGCACGGGCGCGTCGAGTCCCTGAACGTGGCGGCAGCCGCTGCGCTCGCGACCTACGAGGTCGCCCGCCACCGAGCGTGAGTACCCTGCGAGCAGCGCCGGGTTAGCTCAGTTGGTAGAGCACTTGACTTGTAATCATGTGGTCGCGGGTTCGATTCCCGCACCCGGCTCGACCGGCGACTTGCCCGTCTGCCGTGCCGGGCCGAGCAGGTCCCACCGGTTTCCCGCGATGTCGAGGAACACCGCGACCCGCCCGTAGGGCTCGTCTCGGGGCTCGGTCACGAACTCGACTCCGTTGCTCAGCATCTGTGCATGCGCAGCGTCGAAATCGTCGACCTGAAGGAAGAACCCAACACGGCCGGCGTGCTGTTGACCGATGACTGAACGCTGGCCTTCACCGTCGGCCTGGGCGAGCAGGATGCCCGTTCGTGCCGCCGGAGGACGGACCACGACCCACCGCTTCGAACGACCGTCGTTCGTCGTGGCGGGCGAGTCCTCGACGAGCTCGAAGCCGACTCGGTCGACGAAGAACGCGATCGCAGCGTCGTAGTCGGGAACGATGATCGTCACCAGATCGAGATGCACGCGGCCAGCGTGCCCTGTCCGGCTCACGCCAGCACGTTTGACGCGCCCGCGTAGATCCTCCCCATCGTGTTGGCGGTCTTGTTCGTGAACCAGAGCCAGCCATCGGGCCCGTCCTTGATGTCGAACGGACCGTCAACGTCGGGTGGCGCGCCGAAGGCTTCAAGGCTGTCCCTCGGGTCGGCCGCGCTCGGGTCGATGCGGCCGATCGAGTTGGCGGCGGAGTTGGCGAACCAGATGCCGCCGTCATCTCCGCGCCAGATCCCGTCCGGGCGCTGGAGCAATGAAGCCTCGATGACGACGATGCTCGCCTCTGGGTCCGGAGCTCGCGGGTCGATGCAGACGAGCGCATCCGGATCCTGGACAGTCAGCCAGATCCGGCCCTCCCGATCGTCCGACCAGGCCCTTGGGGCGCCGGCCACCGGCAGCGTCAACCGCTGCGCAGTCGCCGCGGGATCCGCGGCTGCCGGATCGAGACGGCCGAGGGTGCGCGAGCCGCCATTTGCCCACCAGAGCCGGTCGTCCGCAGCCGGGAAGATCGCCGCGGGGGCATCGATCACGGGACTGTGGAAGAGCTTGATCGAGCGGGCCGGGTCCTTGCTCGTGGGATCGATCGCGCCCAGGGCATCCGCGCCGCGAAGGCTGAACCAGATCCGTCCGTCGGCCGCCAGCTTGATCGCGACCGGCTTGACGAGCCCCGCTTCGGTGAAGGTCTGGATCGAGTCCGCGGGGTCGGGAACCGCAGGATCGATGCAGCCGATCCGGTCGCTTCCCAGACAGGTGAACCACATGTGCCCGTCTGCGGGACTCGGGTAGATGTTGGCGGGCAGTTGAACGGCTCCGGCCGGATCCGAGAACGTCTGGACCTCGCCGGTCACGGGGTCGATTCGGCCGAGACGATGGTTGCCGATCGAGGTGAACCAGATCTGCCCGTCGAGTCCGCGGATCAGGCCCGTCGGGGCCTCCGCGCCCGGGAGGCTGAACGACTCGATCTCTCCTCTTGCCGGCACCGAGATCGGCTCACCATAGGCCAGCGACCTGCCGGGCTCTTGGGCCTGTCGATTCATGCTGCCGTCGTTCGTCTGTTGGGTGGGCTGCCGTACGGCGGTCCATCTACCACTACGCAAGGAGCACGAGATGTCGAAGTACCTGCTGGGCTACCACGGAGGATCGATTCCGGAGACCGAGGCCGAGCAGGCCGCGGCGATGGCGGCATGGGGCACCTGGTTCCAACAGCTCGGCGACGCCGTTGTCGACGGCGGGAACCCGACGGCGGCCGTCAAGACCATCGGCCCCGACGGGTCGACGAGCGATGGTGGCGGCGCCAATCCGCTGACCGGCTACAGCATCCTCCGGGCCACCGATCTCGAGGCCGCGGTGTCGCTTGCCAAGGGCTGTCCCATCTTCACATCAGGCGGATCGGTCGAGGTGGGTGAGCTCATCGAGATGTAGCGAGCGGGCCCGGAGCGTTGGGGTACGGTCGGTCCTCCACGTCGCGTGAGGAGCTTCCGTGCCCCACCTGCCTGTCGGCGCCATCCACCACCTGCGACTCACCGTCACGGACGTCGCCCGGTCGCGAGCCTTCTACACCGAGGTGCTGGGGTTCACCGTCGCCGTGGAGGAGCCGCCGCCACCCGACGACGACCACCACGAGGCGATCGCCGAGTCGCTCCAAGGCGGCGTGATCCTGATGCACGACGGCATGTTCATCGGACTGCGGCCGATCGACGACGAGCGGGCTCGTGGTGCCGACCGCTTCGACCCGTTGCGCATCGGATTGGACCACCTCAGCTTCAGCGTTCCCACGCGCGCCGACCTCGAGGCGGCAGCGCAACTCCTCGACGAACGTGGCATCGAGCACGGTCCGATCCGCGAGCTGGTGCCGCTCGGTCTGTGTTTCCTCGCGTTCTTCGATCCGGACGGCATTGCCCTCGAGCTGACTGCGCCGATTGCCGGTTGACCAGCGACCGGGCGCCACTCAGGCGTTGCGGATGCGTTCCAACAGACCGGGGTCGAGACGCTCTTGCGGGATCATCTCCGGACCGGCGAACGCGCCGATCAGCACCGACATGATCTCCTCGTCCATCGCGGCCATCTTCTCGACGACCATCATCCGGCGAGCGGTGCGGTTGTCGGCGTCCTCGGCCTGCGTGACGGCGATGAGGTCAGCGGCGAAGCGCAGCCGTTCCATCTGCGCGGCACGCTGCTCGCCGTAGCCGGCGAAGGAGGTGCCGTCGCGGGCACCGTCGAGCACGAGGTCGCGGACGACGCGGGCATCGCGTAGGGCGATGGCGAGACCTTGCCCAATGATCGGATCGTTGTGTCCCGCGGCGTCGCCGATCAGCACCACACCGTCGGTGAACGGAGTCGGCGTCCACGTGTCGTCACCCGGATACGTCGCGCACGGGCCGGCCGGCGTGCCACTGGAGACTTGCTCGCTCCACGGAACACAGGACAGGCGGCACACGGCCAGGAACTCCGCGGTGCCGTTCGGCCCTGAGAACCGATGCTGGCCGGACAGCCCTGGAATGAGGTACACACGAGCCCGTCCGCCCCCCTGGTGGAACATCACGAACATCACGTCGCCCTCGCCGGCGATGACGTCGTGGTCGTCGGGAACCTCGTCGAGGCCGTCCACGAGCAGTCCGGCGATGTAGTTGATGGGTGCCTGCCGGTCGAGCGTGATGCCCGCATCGCGGCGGACCTTCGACGCCCGGCCGTCCGCGCCGACGACGAGTGACGCGGCGACTTCGTCTGGCTGTCCGTCCACCGCGTACGACACGGTCGGTGAAGGGCCTGGCCGCACCGAGACGTCTCCGACCCCGCGCACCACGGTGGCCCCCGCCGCGGCTGCCGCATCGAGGAGCGCCTGGCACGCCACCGGATGGCGAAGGTTCAGCGTCCCGGGAACGCCCGGGAGCATCATCGCCATCGGGATGTCGCCCGCCTCGCCGATGCCTTCGATGTACTGCTTCCACACGGGCGCGATGTGCGCGCCCGCATCGAGCAGCACGGATTCCACACCGAGGTTCCGTGCCTCCTGAAGGCCCCACACCTGCATGCTCTCGCCGCGCACCCGATCGCGGAACTCCGTCGTCGCCTCGAGCACGGTCACACCCACGCCCTCAGCAGCGAGCGCGTATGCCAAGGAAGCCCCGCTGATCCCGCCCCCGACCACAACGACATCCGCGCCCGCCATTGCGCCAGTCTCACTCGCCGGTGGACACCGTGTCACCCTCATTGAAGAAGAACGCGCCCTGCATTCCGCGGGATTCGTGGAAGCGGCAGTAGAACCTCACTGCGCCCTCGTCGGGGAGCGTCACCTCGACCGAGGCGGTCTCGCCCGCGGCGACCTCTTGGTCGACACCGAGGACGTCACTGGTGAACGTGTGGGCTTCGTCGCCTTCGTTCTCCAGCTCCAGCGTGACCGTCGAGCCCGGCTGCGCCTTGAGGTACGTCGGACCGAAGTAGTAGTCGTCGAGCTCCATCTCGACCTCGTCACCGGAGATCTCTCCGGTTCCTTCGTCGTTGACCTCACCCTCCAGCTGGACCGGCGCCCCACCTGCACTGCTGCCGGCACTACTGCCGGCCGTGTTACCGGCCGTGCTGCCGGCCTGATCACCGCCTCCGTTGTCATCGTCGCCGCAGGCGACGGCGAGAACGACGATTCCGGTGAGGAGCAATCGTGTGGCGCGCATGGTGTTGACCTCCGACCTCGAGCACGGGCTTCCTGGACGGCCCGGGTATACGAGTTCCGCGTCCGGAGGGATTGGCCGGCGTCAGCTGAACGTCGCTTCGTACTGCGCTTCGTCCGCACCACCGATCAGTCGGACGGCTCGCGCCGTGCTCCCGTCGAGGTCGACGGTGACGGCGAGCGCGGCGCGCCCGTCGCGCACCTCCAGTCGGCCGACGCGGACGGCATCGCCATCGTCGAGGTGCAGCTCGACGACGTACTCCTCGCTCTCTTCCTCGGCTGGCGCTTCGAGGCTGACGAACAGCCATGCCGGGTCGACCTCGTTGATGATCGCCCGGCAAACCGACGCGCCGCCGTCGGTGACGGCCAGTGCTGTGCGGAGCTGGTCGTCACGATCGCCACTGGCGAGCAGCATCGCCGTGACCACTGCGACGACCGCCGCCGCGGCGGCGACGCCGGCGAGGAGCCACCAACGCCGTCCCCGGGCGTGTCCCTGACTGGGCGTCCCGTCGGCAACCGTCTGCGCCAGAACGCCGGCCTCGAGGCGCGGCGACGGTTCCTGTTCGGGCGCGAGGAGCAGCATCGCATCGACGACGTCGGCGAGCGCGGTGACGCGTCGCTGACAGTCTGCGCACGAGGCGAGGTGGGCGACCGCGTCTGCCCGTTCCGAGCCGCTGAGCGTTCCGAGGGCGACATCCGGCGCCAGCGTCTCGAAGTCGTCGCATCGCAGGCGACCGGCGCTCACTGCGGCTCCCGCTGGTGGTCCGCCTGCAGCAGCTCCCTGAGTGCCAGCAGGCCGCTGCGGATCCGCGTCTTCGCCGTACCGAGCGGAATGCCTTCTCGCGTGCTCACCTCTTTGGCCGTCCAGCCGCCGATCGCCGCCAGGACGAGTGCACGCCGTTGCGCTGCCGGCACCTGGCGGAGCGCGAGCACCAACCGTTGCAGGTCTTCGCGCTGCTCGGCCGTGCTGGCCGGATCGCCATCACGGGCAAGGAGCTGCTCGACGTGGTCGACGATGCGGTCACCACCCGCGCCGCTGCGCCGAGACCGCCGGGCGTCGAGCGCCACATTGCGGGCGATCGTCAACAACCACGACTCCACCGAACCTCGTCGCGGGTCGTAGCTGGACGCATGCCGCCACGCCCTGACGAACGCCTCCTGGGCCAGATCCTCGGCAAGCACCCGGTCGTCCACGATCGAACGAGCCAGACCGACCACGCGCCGCTGGTAGCGCTGCACGAACACCGCCCCCGCCTCGGGGTCGCCGACGGCGAACGAGGCGAGCAGCACGTCGTCCGCGACGTCCCACATCGCCCGCGATCCTCGCAGGTCCCGCGCGGCAGCTTGCCTCGGAACCGTCCTGGGTAGCGTCGACCCGGATCTCGATGAACGAGTTCGCAAGCTTTGACGTCCCCCTGTGGATCTGGGCGGCCCTGGTCGCCTCGATCGCCGCGATGCTCATCGTCGACCTCCTGCTCGTCCACCGGACGGCCCACGTCATCTCGGCCAAGGAAGCGATGATCGAGTCTGCAGTGTGGATCTCGATCGGTCTCGCCTTCGGGCTGATCATCTTCGCCTGGCAGGGGGGACACGCCGCCGGCGAGTACTACGCCGGGTTCCTCATCGAGAAGAGCCTGTCGGTCGACAACGTGTTCGTCTGGGCCGTGATCTTCTCGTTCTTCGCGATCCCCCGCGAGTTCCAGTTCCGCGTCCTGTTCTGGGGGATCTTCGGCGCGCTGGTCCTCCGCGCCATCTTCATCTTCGCCGGCGTGTCGCTGATCGAGCGCTTCGAGTGGATCCTCTACATCTTCGGGGTGTTCCTGCTGTACACCGCCTTCCGGATCGCCACCCACGACGAGACCGAGCAGGTCGACTACGACCGCAACATCGTCATGCGGATGGTCCGTCGCGTCGTCCCGTCGACGTCGGAGTTCGACGGGCAGCGGCTGTTCACCGTGGCGAACGCCAAGCGCGTGGCGACACCGCTGTTCACCGTGCTCGTGTTGATCGAGGCGACCGATGTCGTGTTCGCCGTCGACTCGGTGCCGGCGATCCTGGCGGTGAGCCGGGAGACGTTCATCGTCTTCGCCTCGAACGCGTTCGCCATCCTCGGCCTGCGGTCGCTGTACTTCCTCCTCGGCGGCATGCAGGGCCGCTTCCGCTACCTCAACATCGGCCTCGGTGTGATCCTCGCCTTCGTGGGCGTGAAGATGCTGCTGCTCGGTGAGCCGTTCGAGATCCACCTGCCGACGTTTGTCTCGCTGGCGGTCATCGCCGCGGTGCTGACCGTGGCCATCCTGTTGTCCATGTGGGCCGACGCCCACGACGATGCAGCTAGTCAGCGAGCTCGCGGACCCGAGCCAGCAGCACGTCGAGGGCCGGGCGATTGAGACCGCCTTCGGGGATGATCACGTCGGCGTAGCGCTTGCTCGGCTCGATGAAC
Source organism: uncultured Acidimicrobiia bacterium (assembly GCA_963774125.1). Lineage (GTDB taxonomy): Bacteria > Actinomycetota > Acidimicrobiia > Acidimicrobiales > Ilumatobacteraceae > JALZMG01. The sequence continues at coordinate 1,168,528 of CAVZDR010000002.1, read as the reverse complement.
TGCTCGTGCGCTGGGCGGACCGTCCGCAGGTACTGCTCGATGACGCTCTGCGTCGTGCGCCCGCGCTGCTCGACGTCGCGTGACAAGCGGCGGATCAGCCGCAGGTCGGCGGCGGCGTCGAGGTACACCTTGAGGTCGAAGCGGTCGCGCAGCGATGGCTCCCACAGCACGAGGATCCCCTCGACGACGATGATCCGCGCCGGGTGGACGATACGCACCTCGCCACTGCGGTTGAAGAGGACGTAGTCGTAGACGGGGATCGGCACCGGTGCGCCAGCGGTGAGCGCCGCGAGGTGGTCGTTCAGGAGGGCCCAGTCGAAGGCGTCCGGGTGGTCGAAGTTGAAGGCCGCCCGCTCCTCCAGCGGCAGCGCCGAGAGGTCGACGTAGTACGAGTCGAGCTTGAGCAGGGCGAGGTGCTGCTCACCGGCCAGTTCGGCCAATCGCTCGGCGACCGTGGTCTTCCCCGACGACGAGCCGCCGGCCACGCCGATCAGGAACGGCCGCTGCCCGAGGGAGTCCACGGTCCAGCGACGTTAACGGCGTTCCCCGGCCACGCAGGCCGTTGTTGGCCGCTCGCTCGCTGGCGCTCGCTCGCTCGCAGCCTCGCCGCGCTTCCAACCGGCCGCGCATTCCCGTGCCGCGCATTCCGTGCACCCGGTGGACTGCGAGGCCGCGACTACGATCGCCGACGACGGGCGTCTGAGGGCCACGCGCCGTGACCGAGCAACAAGGAGAGCAAACGCATGACCGACGCACCTGACGATTCGTCGGGGCTCTCTGCTGAACGGGGTGCGCGGCGGCCGCGGGTCGGAGACTCCGGATCGCCGGTCGGGTCGACGCTCAGCATCATCCTCGCTGTCGTCGCGATCGTTGCCGGGTTCCTGATCCTGCGGGCGATCACGGACGACGACTCCTCGGCCGACGGTGAGGAGATCACGGGCGGCACCGAAACCGAGGTGACGACGCCGACCATCCCCGAGGGACAGATCACCGTGGAGACGACGGTGGCCCCACCGACCGCACCGGCGGGTCCCGTCTACACCGGCGCGACGATCTCCGTGGCGAACGCCAGCGGTGTTGGCGGCTCGGCGGGCGCGATGTCGACGGCGCTGATGTCGCAGGGCTACCAGGGTGTCGGCGAGCCAGGCAATGGCACGGGCGGGGGCCTGGACGCCTCGATCGTGTACTACGTCCCCGGTGACGCAGCCGCGCAGGCTGTCGCCCAGTCGATCGCCAACGACCTCGGCGGTGTGCAGGTCGCGGAGATGCCGACGCCCCGGCCGGCCGAGGGTGGCGGTGTCGAGACGGTGACCGTGCTCCTCCTGCTCGGCACGGATGCGGCTGGGCGAACGCTCGCCGATCTCTCTGCGGCGGGGGCCGCGGCAGGGACGACGATCGTCCCGCCGCCGGCGATCATCACCCAGCCTGGCTGAGCGCCCGCAACGCGTCGAGCGCGGCGTGCTCGATGCACCAGCGCGGCTCGCTGAGGGCACGTCGCTCGCCGTATCGGGCGACGAGGGATACGACGCTCACGCCGTCCCCATCGCAGCTCGAGGCCACGTCGGGATCGGAATCGCCGACGATGACGACGGCCGGCAGTCCTGCCCGCCGCGCCAGGTCGCACACGCCTCCGACGACCTTGCCGTCGAAGCTCTGCGCGTCGAGGTAGCCCTCACCTGTGACAACGACGTCGGCCGTGCCGACGCGGGCGTCGAGCTCGGCGTGCTCGGCGACCAGATCGAAACCGCGGCGGAGCTGGCCGCCGAGCACGGCCAGCCCGCCCGCCAGACCACCCGCGGCACCGGAGCCCTCGAGGTCGGTGACGTCGACGCCGTACTCGTTCCGGTAGCGCTCGGCCAGCCCCGCCAAGCGGGCGCTGAGGAGGGCGACCTGTGCCTGAGTGGCGCCCTTCTGCGGTGCGAACACGGCGGCGGCGTCCACGAAGCGGGTTCGCACGTCGCAGGCGATCTCGAGCTCGATGCCACGGAGCCGGGCGGGACTGCGCAGCGCCTCGATGGCGCCGAGCCCGCCGTCGGTCGTCGCCGACCCGCCGAGACCCACGATGACGTGGCGAGCACCCTGCTCGATCGCCCGGCCGATCAGCTCGCCCGTGCCGGCGGTCGAAGCCAACATCGGGTCGTTGCCCTCGGGGCCGCCGGCCAGACGCAGTCCGCTCGCGCAGGCCATCTCGATGACCGCGGAACGCCGCTCGAGCCGCCACGGCGCCTCGACGGGTGTGCCGAGTGGCCCGGCGACGATGGACGTGCGGTTGGCGCCACCCAGCACCTCGAGCAGTCCCTCGCCGCCGTCCGACATCGGTGCTTCGTCGCCGTCGTGGCCGAGCTCCCAACAGGCGTGACCGACCGCGGCCGTGGCCTCGTGGGCGGTCGCCGTGCCGCGGAACTTGTCGAGAGCGATGAGCACCCGCACCGGCCCAACGTAGGCACGACAAACGGGTCCCGAGTCGCGTCGCACAGCGGCGAGCACCCGGTTCGGCACGGCCGGCGCTCCAGCGCCTTGGCCGGCCGCATTGGGTACGGTAGGCACGGCTCGAATCCTTACTGCGCGGGTAGGGTTTCGGTATGGCCGTGACCGTGCGCATCCCGACCACCCTCCGCCCGCTGTCAGGCGGCGCGTCGACGGTCGAGGTGGAGGCCGGCACATTGGCCGCCGTGATCAGCAACCTCGACGCGGCCCATCCCGGCTTCGGCGACCGCCTGCTCGATGACGAGGGCAACCTGCGTCGCTTCGTCAACGTGTTCGTCGACGACGACGACGTGCGCTACCTCGACGGGCTGAAGACGGACGTGCCCGACGGGCAGACCGTCAGCATCATTCCGGCCGTTGCCGGCGGCTGAGCCGCCGGCAACGCTGATCGAGCGAGCGCCAGCGAGCCGAGCAGTGATGGGGTGTGGGGGCGCAGCCCCCACGGTGTGGTTGCCGGCGGCTGATCCGCCGGCTGACCGCCGGCTGACCCGCCCAGTTCCCGCTGCCTGTTGCCGGGTTGTCACTCGCGGCTCTAGAGTGCTAGCACTCACATTGTCCGAGTGCTAACCCTGCCTCAACCCGTCCAACGGAGGACCTAGATGGCCAAGATGATCTCGTTCGACGCCGAAGCGCGGCGTTCCCTGGAAGCGGGCATGAACAAGCTCGCCGATGCGGTGCGCGTGACGCTCGGCCCCAAGGGCCGCAACGTCGTGCTGGAGAAGAAGTGGGGTGCCCCCACGATCACCAACGACGGCGTGTCGATCGCCAAGGAGATCGACCTCGAGGACCCGTACGAGAAGATCGGTGCCGAGCTCGTCAAGGAAGTCGCCAAGAAGACCGACGACGTCGCCGGCGACGGCACCACCACGGCGACCGTGCTCGCCTGGGCGATGGTCCGTGAGGGCCTGAAGAACGTTGCTGCCGGCGCCAACCCGATGAGCCTCAAGCGGGGCATCGAGCAGGCCGTCGAGGCCGCCGTCGACGCCGTGAAGAGCCAGGCCAAGGATGTCGACGACAAGGCCCAGATCGCTCAGGTCGCGGCCATCTCGGCGGCCGACGAAGAGATCGGCGCGATGATCTCCGACGCCATCGACAAGGTCGGCAAGGACGGCGTGATCACCGTCGAGGAGAGCCAGACCTTCGGCATGGAGCTCGACTTCGTCGAGGGCATGCGCTTCGACAAGGGCTACATCTCGCCGTACTTCGTGACCGATCCGGAGCGCATGGAGGCGAGCGTCGACGACCCGTACATCCTGCTCGTCTCGTCGAAGATCTCGGCCGTTCGTGACCTCGTGCCGGTGCTCGAGAAGGTGATGCAGGGTGGTCGCCCGCTCGTGATCATCGGAGAGGACGTCGAGGGCGAGGCGCTCGCCACGCTCGTCGTCAACAAGATCCGTGGCACGTTCAAGTCCGTCGCCGTCAAGGCGCCGGGCTTCGGCGAGCGCCGCAAGGCGATGTTGCAGGACATGGCGATCCTGAGCGGTGGCCAGGTCATCAGCGAAGAGGTCGGCCTCAAGCTGGAGAACGTCACGCTCGACCTGCTCGGCTCCGCCAAGCGGGTCATCGTCACCAAGGACGAGACGACCATCGTCGAGGGTGGCGGATCGGCCGACGACATCCAGGGTCGCATCAACCAGATCAAGGTCGAGATCGACAACACCGACTCCGACTACGACCGGGAGAAGCTGCAGGAGCGGCTCGCCAAGCTGTCGGGCGGCGTCGCCGTCCTCAAGGTGGGCGCGGCGACCGAGGTCGAGCTGAAGGAGAAGAAGCACCGCATCGAGGACGCCGTGTCGACGACCAAGGCGGCCATCGAGGAGGGTGTCGTCCCCGGCGGCGGCGTGTCGCTGCTGCGGGCCCAGGCCGCGGTGTACAAGGCGGCCGACGGGCTGCAGGGCGACGAGGCGACGGGCGCCCGTCTGGTGGCCAAGTCGCTCGAGGCCCCGATCAAGCAGATCGCCGAGAACGCCGGCCTCGAGGGTGGCGTCGTCGTCGAGCGAGTGCGTGGTCTGTCTGGCGCCGAGGGCCTCAACGCGGCCACCGGCGACTACGAGGATCTCGTCAAGATCGGCGTCATCGACGCCGCCAAGGTGACCCGGTCGGCGCTGCAGAACGCGGCGTCGATCGCCGCCCTGTTCCTCACGACCGAGGCCGTCATCGTCGACAAGCCGGAGAAGGAAGCCCCCGCCATGCCCGGCGGCGGCGACATGGATTTCTGATCCAGAACCGATTCTGACGACAGTTGGTTGCGCTGAGCGCAACCAAGTCTCCTCAGAACCTTGAGACCGCCGAGCCAGCGATGGCTCGGCGGTTTCGCGTCACTCGATCGTTTCGTCGATCTTGTCGCGGGCGGCGCGCAGGAAGTCGGTGTCGAGCATCGTGTCCTCGAGCCGGGCGCCGGTATCGAGGAGCAGCCACACGAACACACCGATCAGCGATCCCAGCAGCGGGAAGATGATGAACACCCAGAGCTGGCTGAGGGCGCTCGGGTCGGTGTCGGCGAAGAGCGCGGTGGCCAGGCTGCGGGCCGGGTTGACGCTCGTGTTGTCGACTGGGATCGTCGCCAGATGGATGGCGGCCAAGGTGATGCCGGCGACGACTCCGCCGAACCCGGGCGCGAACTTGCGGCTCGTCGTCGACAGCACGACGATGACGAACAGCGCCGTGAAGACGATCTCCACGATGATCGCTGCACCGAGTCCGCTGAAGCCGTCGCGGTCCCACCCGTTGGAGGCGAACCCGCCGCGCTCCCAGCCGTCGCGCCCGCTGGCGATCCCGAAGATGACGGCGGCGCCGAAGATCCCTCCGGCGATCTGCGCCACCCACGCCCAGAGTGCATGGCGCAGCGGGATCTTGTTCGTCAGCAGAAATCCGAGCGTGATCGCCGGGTTGATGTGGCACCCGCTGATCGGTCCGATCACGTACGCCATGAGGAGCAGGGCGAAGCCGAACGCCAACGCGATGCCGAGCGTGCCGATCGCTTCCCCGGCGAGGATCGCGCTCCCCGGTCCGATGAGGATGAGCACCGCCGTGCCGACGAACTCGGCGGCGACGATCGACTCGTAGGTCGTGATCACGCCCCGGGTGTCGGCGATCGCCTCACCCGGCGGCACGGTCGCCGTGTGCTCCGGCGGAGGCGGCACCGTGACCGGGGGATCCGGCGGTGGCGGGGGAGGAACGCTCGGCTCCATGAAGGCGGACCGTACCCCACCGCTAGCGTGCGGTTGTGGCTCGTCAGCGCACTGAGCGCGTGATCGTGACGAAGGTCGGACCCGACGGCGCGCGGCGCCGCCCGGACGACCTCATCGTCGAGGAGCCGATGACCATCCAGCTCGACGGCACCGTCGTGTCGACCACGATGCGCACGCCGGGCAACGACTTCGAGCTCGCCGCCGGGTTCTGCTTCACCGAGGGGTTGCTGGCCGGCGCGCCGGTCACGGGCGTCCGCTACTGCGCCAACGGGCCGGCCATCGCCAGCGTGTTCAACGACGTCAACGTGGAGACCGGTGGCCGGGCGCCGACACCGACGCCCCGGCTCGGCACGACCTCGTCGAGCTGCGGCTGGTGCGGCAGCGACCAGATCGATGCCCTGCTCGAGCGCCTCGCCCCGCTGCCGAGCACCGAGGTGATCGACGCATCCGTGATGGCTGCGGTCCCCGCGGTCGTGACCGGCGGTCAGGGCTTGTTCACGAGCACCGGCGCCGTCCACGCCGCGGCGGCGTTCGACCGTGACGGCACCGTGTTGCTCACACGCGAAGACGTCGGCCGGCACAACGCCGTCGACAAGGTCGTCGGCGCGATGCTGCTCGCCGGCGAACTCCCCGCGACCGGACGCGGTCTGTTCGTCAGCGGGCGGGCCTCCGTCGAGATGGTGCAGAAGACCTGGGCTGCGGGCTTCAGCTCGCTCGTCGCGGTGAGCGCGCCAACGGCGCTTGCTGTGCACGCTGCTCGCCGCGCCGGGTTGGCCCTTGTCGGCTTCGCCCGCGGTGATCGCTTCAACGTCTACTCCAATGGCGCGGACATAGCCTGACGGCATGCGCACCGAGACGGGCCTCGGCGTCCTCCACCTCTTCTGCCGGCCTGCGGCGACCGTCGACCGCGAGGCTGCCGCGGCGGCCGTCAAGGACTTCGAGGCGGCCGAGGGCCAGGTCGTGACCGCGGCGATGCTCGGGCACAAGTGCGACCTCGCGGTCATGGCGGTGCACCGCGACTGGTCGGTGCTGCGTTCCCTGCAATCCGGCCTGCAGCGCGCCGGACTCGACGTCGTCGACAGCTACGTCAGCATCACCGAGGTCAGCGAATACGCCAAGGGCATGCCCGAGCACATGCTGCAGGAGCGGCTGTACCCCGTGCTCCCGCCTGAGGGAAAGCCGGTGTTCTGCTTCTACCCGATGACGAAGCGCCGCGAGGCGCACGCCAACTGGTACGCCACGCCATACGCCGAGCGCGACAGCATGATGCGCGAGCACGGCAAGAGCGGGCGAGCATTCGCCGGCAGGGTCGTCCAGCTGATCACCGGGTCGACCGGGCTCGACGACTACGAGTGGGGCGTCACGCTGTTCGCGACGACGCCCGAAGTCGTCAAGGACGTCGTCTACACGTTGCGCTTCGACAAGGGCTCGGCGCTCTACGGGGAGTTCGGGCGGTTCTACGTCGGCTACGTCGCGCCGCTCGACACCGTGCTGGACGCCGTCACGGCGTGATCATCACGGCGTGATCGTGACGGTGCGGCCATTGCTGTGGTCGAGGCCGGTCGGGTCGAACGTGAACACCTGGAAGCGAGCCACCTGAGGATCACCCTCCATCCCGAGTTGCACCGGGCCGCCGTTGCCGTCGTAGTCGATGTTGCGGTTCGCGGTGAGCAACGCCAAGCAATCCGCGAACTCACCGCAGGTGACGCCACTTCGACTCACCTCGGGGATCTCCGTTGCCATCGCCTCCGGATCGTCGACGCCCGCTCGCACAGCGGAGAGGGCGATCAGGTTGACGCAGTCCTCGGCATTCGTGGCATAGGGGCCGGCAAGCTCCCCCTCCGGGCCGGCAAGCTCACCCTCTGGCTGGAACGCGATGAGCCCCACGCCCTGGATCCGTTCCCGAACGTTGGCCGGAAGGCTCTCGATCAGCTGGGGCGAGGACGGTCGTCGCATCGCGCCGTTGATCACGATGTCGGGAACCGTTTCGCCGGCCACGTCACCGATCGCCGAGAGCAGCTGGATGCCGGCGTCGGCGTCAGCGATCACGACGATCACCCCGGGGTCACCCTGGAGCAGTTCCGTCGCCGTTGCGACGAATGATTCCTGCGATGCGCTGAATGGGAGCTCGCTCACGGCGAGTCCGCTCGCCTCGAGCGCCGCAATCGTCGCCTCGGCGAGCGGCCGTCCGTAGACGTCATCGAGGTGGACGACCTTGGCCGTCCGGGCTCCTGTCTGCTCTGCCAGCCGCGCGATCGCCGCTGCTTGCAGCGAATCGCTCGGCACGGTGCGGAAGAAGAGCTGACGGTCTGGGTAATCGTCGAGCGCCTGCGCCGACGCCGTCGGTGAGCAGGTCAGCACGTCAGCGGCCATCAGATCCCCGAGTGCTCCGAGCGCGACGAGCGACGACGTCGGGCCGACCACGGCGTCGACTCCCCGCTCGATGAGCCCCTGGATCGCCTGGCGGGCCGTGGTCGCGTTCGCACCTTCGTCCGCCTCGACGACCTCGACGGTGCTGCCACCGAAACCACCGGCCGCATTGATCGCGCCGACGGCTCGGGTCACGGCGTCGTCCAACGATTGGCCGATCTCGGCGCCGTCACCAGACCGCGGCACGAGCAACCCGATGCTCAGGATGCCGTCGGACTCGCGGAGCACCGCTGTCGTCTGCGGCACGATGTCGATCTGCCGGACCGTCGACGTCGGCGCCGCATCGTCAGGACCGTCGCATGCCGCCGCGACGACCACGCCGAGCACGAGCGCGGCTCGAACCACCAGCCGTTGACGGCAGCGGCGGTCTCTCGGCATCAAGCCAAGGTATGCCGTAGCCTGCCGCGATGGAAGCCGCGGTGCTCGAGCGGCGGGCGGACGCGATCGCCGACCCCGCACTCGGCGGGCGAGAGCTCTGCCGTCGCTTGTCCGCCGTCACCGACGACTGGCTGCGCCAACTGTTCACCGAGGCCGTTGGGGACGCTCCCCGCCGCAAGCGTCCCGTCGCTCTCGTCGCGGTAGGTGGGTACGGTCGGGGCGAGCTGGCGCCACAGAGCGACATCGACGTCGTACTCGTCCACCAGGGCGGCAAGGCCCGTGACTTGGAGGACGTTGCCGGTGCCATGTGGTACCCGCTGTGGGATTCGGGCGTGCGACTCGGCCACGCGGTGCGCTCCTTCGACGAGCAACTGGCGATCGCCTCCCGCGACCTCGACAGCGCGACTGCGCTCCTCACCGCGAGGTGGGTCGCCGGCGACGCGGACCTCGCCGCCCGGCTCGCCACGGAGGGGCAGGCGACGTGGCGACGCAACGGCCGCCGGTGGCTCGACCTGTTGCGCGGCAACGTCCTCGACCGGCGCGAACAGGCCGGTGACGTCGCGTACCTCCTCGAGCCGGACCTGAAGGACGGCCACGGCGGACTGCGTGACGTGCACACGATGTGGTGGGGAACCGAGGCCGGATTGGTGATCCCTGCGGAGGACCGCGCCACGATCGAGCGCTGGTACGACTCGCTGGTGGCGGCGCGGGTGGAGCTGCATCGCGAGACGCGGCGCAGAGGCGACGTGCTGCGCCTCGAGGATCAGGACGCGGTGGCGACGCGGCTGGGGAGGTCGTCCGCTGACGAGCTGATGGCCGAGATCGCCGCAGCGGCCCGGTCCATCGCCTGGATCGCCGACGAGGCGTGGCGGGCGACCGCTCGCGACCGGCCGCCGCGGTTGGAGGAAGTAGGGGGTGGGCTGGCAGTGGTCGGCGACGAGGTCGTGCTGGCCACGGCCGACGACCGCCATCGACGCGACGATCGTGCTGCGGGCGTCGACCGCGGCTGCCACCCGCGGTCTCCGGCTGGCCCGCTCGACCCTCGACCGTCTCGCCAAGGACATCGACCCGGACGAGTGGCGGGAGCGCTGGCCGGACGGAGCGCTGCCGGAGTTCGTCGCGCTCCTCCGCCAGGGCCACCGGGCGATCGACGTCTTCGAGGCGCTCGATCAGCGCGGGCTGCTCGTCGAACTGTTGCCGGAGTGGGCACCGGTGCGTAGCCGACCGCAGCGCAACGCCTACCACCGGTTCACCGTCGACCGGCATCTGTGGGAGGCGGCTGCCAACGCTGCCTCGCTGACCGATCGGGTGACGCCGACCTGACCTGCTCGTCCTCGGCGCCCTGTTCCACGACCTCGGCAAGGGCTACCCCGGAGATCACACGGCGGCCGGCATGGAGCTGATGGCCGAGATCGGGCCACGGCTCGGTCTCCCGCCCGATGACGTCGCCACGCTGGTGCGGCTCATCCAACACCACCTCCTCCTGCCGGAGATGGCCGTGCGACGGGACCTCACGGATCCGGCCACGACCCGGCTCGTGGCGGACGCCGTCGGCGACACGAGAACACTGGAGTTGTTGCACGCGCTCACCGAGGCCGACGCAACGGCGACCGGTCCATCGGCGTGGGGCTCGTGGAAAGCGCAGCTGGTATCCGAGCTGGTCGACAGGACCCGTCTGCTCCTCGAGCGGCGGGAACTGGTTGGCGTCGCTGATGCTGACGGCGACGGCACGCCGCAGCGTCTTCCCGACCAAGCGACGCTCGCCGCGATGGCCGCCGGGCGACTGGACATCCGCATCGAGGGCGACCGTGACCTGCGCGTGAGGGTGGTCTGCGACGACGTGCCGGGCGCGTTCGCGAGGGTGGCCGGTGTGCTGACCCTCCGCGGCCTCGACGTGCTCTCGGCCTGGGCGCACTCGGCCGAGCTGGGAGGACCACCCATGGCGGCCTCGGAGTTCGTCGTGATGAGTCCGCCGGGTGGCGTCGACCATGCGGCCGTCGCCGGTGACCTGCGAAGGGCGCTGGCCGGCGAGTTGGCCATCGAGGCTCGCTTGGCCGAGCGGGCGAGGACGTACCGCCGCCGTCGGCCGGTGCAGGCGGCGCCGCCCGGCCCGCCAATCGTGACGTTCCATGACGACGCGTCGACGACGGCGACCGTGATGGAAGTGCGGGCGCCGAACACGATCGGTGTCCTCCACCGCATCACCAGAGCGCTCGCCGATCTTGGCCTCGACATCCGCCACGCCACCGTGCAGTCGTTGGGGGAGGACGTCGTCGACACGTTCTATGTGCTCGGTCGCAACGGGCGGCTGGTCACCGACGAGTTCCACCGAGCCGAGATCCGCAGGGCGGTCGTGTTCGCCGTGTCGTAGCGTGGCCTCCATGGAGGACGTCCCGGCACCGCTGCCTGCCGGGTCGCCTCGGGACCTGGTCCGCTGGAGTGAGACGCTGGCGGCGATTGCCCGCACCGGCCTCGGGTTCAGCGAGAACCTGTACGAGCGCGAGCGCTTCCAGGAGGTCCTCAACGTGGCCGCCGACATCAAAGCAGCCGCCAACAAGGTCCTCGACATCGACATGAGCGAGGCCATCGAGGCTGCTCGGGAGCAGGATCACTTCGTTCAGGAGTGGTTGGAGTCGGTCGGCGTCGGGGTGCCGGGGTACGTCACGCCGAAGGTCGCCATCGGCGCGATCGTCGGCAACGACGACGGCGAGCTGCTCCTCGTCCAGCGTGCGGACTCGGGGATCTGGCTGTATCCGACCGGGTGGGCCGATGTCGGCTACTCGCCCGCGGAGGTCGCCGTCAAGGAGGTCGCCGAGGAGACAGGCGTCGAGTGCGTGCCCGAGCGGGTGCTGGCGGTCATCGACGGCCAGCGCATGGGCTTCTCACGCTTCGGCATGTACATGTTGGTGTTCCACTGCCGAGCCGTCGGCGGAGAGCTGACCCATCACCCACTCGAGTGCTCGGACGTCGGCTGGTTCGCGGAGGATGCGCTCCCGGCGGCGACGGCCGGCGCTCACTACTGGGGCCCGATGGCCTTCGCCGCGATACGCGGTGAGGATCGCGCGACGCACTTCGATCCGGTTCGCACGCCGATCTGGCGTGACTAACCCTAGGAATCCCGTTCGCGGAGGAAGCGCTCGACTTCCTCGACCAACGCATCGGCGTCGTCGACGTCGAGCTCGGCGACCTCGTCCGAGTCACCATCACTGTCGCCCTCGTCGTCGTCGTCGAGCATCGACTCGAGTCGCGTGACGTAGTCCATGAGGTCCTCGTCGTCGGCGATGACGGCGGCGACGCGCGCGTCGTACTCCCGTGCTGCGCCGACCAGCGCGCCGGCAGGTGGCGACGCGGCCATCACGGCGCAGGCCCGCTCGAGTAGCGCCAGCGCCGCCTTGGCCGACGGCACCTGGGCGGCGTACCCGGGGACGGCCGCCCACAGTGAGGCGGCGGCAAGACCGGCGGTCGACAAGGCGTCGTGCAACACACCGACGATCCCGGTCGGTCCTTCGTAGCGGGAGCGCTGCAGGTCGAAGCGGTCGATCAGGTCGGGATCGCTGGCCGTCCCGATGATTTGCACCGGACGGGAGTGGGGGACGTCGGCGAGCAGCGCGCCGAGGCTGATCGACATGCGCGCTTGGTAGCGCTCGGCGATGCCGACGAGTTGCTCGCAGAAGAGCCGCCACCGCATGGCGGGCTCCGGACCGAGCACGAGGAGCACGTCGCCGCCGGGGAGCGAGGCCGACCAGATGCCCACCGTCGGCCAGACGATGCTCCGCTTGCCGTCGTTGAGTCGCACGTGAGGGCGGACGGTGGCGAAGTCGGTGAACGGCTCCGGATCGATCTCCGCCAGCGCCGCGGCGCCCCATTGCTCGATCATCGTGCGCAGCGCCATTGACGCGGCATCGCCGGCGTCGTTCCACCCGGTGAAGGCGTAGACCAACGTCGGCGATCGGAGCGACGGAGACGTCGGCGACTGATCGGCGAGCCAGCGCACGTGCTCCATCCGGCCACCCTACCGACGGGCGGTCACGTGGTGATGTCGACGAGCTCTCGGTCGTCGTCGGGCGCCACGTCGGCAGGCGCAGACGCAGGAGCCATCATCCCCTCGCCCTCGCGCAGGCCGAAGCGGGCATGCAAGCGGCGCAGCGGCCCGGGCGCCCACCAGTTGCCCTCGCCGGCCAGCTTCATGAAGGCCGGCACGAGGGTGCCGCGGATGACGAAGGCGTCGATCAGGACGGCGATGCCCAACCCGATGCCGAACATCTTGATGAAGCTCACGCCAGACGTCCCGAAGGCGAAGAAGGTGACCGAGAGCAACAGCGCCGCGGCCGTGACGATGCGACCCGTGCGCTCGAGACCGAGGGCGACGGCGTGATCGTTGTCGCCCGTTCGGTCGTGCTCCTCCTTGATGCGGGAGAGGAGGAACACCTCGTAGTCCATCGACAAGCCGAAGGCGATGCAGAACATCAGGATCGGCATCGACGTGTCGATCGCACCCGTCGCAGTGAAGCCGAGCAGCCCGGAGAGGTTGCCGTCCTGGAAGATCCAGACCATCGCGCCGAAGGTCGCGGTGAGGCTGAGCAGGTTGAGCACGAGTGCCTTGATCGGCACCAGCACGCTCCCCGAGAGCAGGAAAAGCAACACGAACGTGGCGATCACGATGATCCCGATGGCCAGCGGTAGCCGATCAGCGATGGATGCCTTGGTATCGACGAGCTGGGCGGCTTGACCGCCAACGAGCACCTCAGAGTCGGTGTCGATGTCGCGGATCTCGTGGACCAGGTCCTCGCCCTCTGCGGACGCCATTGCGATGCTCGGGACGACCGAGAGCCACCCCGAACCGTCGCCGACGTTGGTGTCCACCCGCGCCACGCCGTCGAGCGCCGACACGTCTGCGGCGAGGGTAGACAGCTCGCTGTCGACATCACCCTCGATGCCCTCGACGACGACGGGGAACGACTCCGACGCGTTGCCTTCGAACTCGTTGCGCAAGGTCTCCGAGACGCCCCGGGATGGAGCCGACTCGGGGAGCACTCGGTCGTCGGGCGTGCCGAACTGCACCCGCAGGAACGGCGCGCCGAGCAGCAGCAGGACGGCGACGACGCCGAGGGCGACGGGGATCGGCCGACGCATCACCCGCGTCGCCATGCGGTACCAGAAGCCATCCTCCTCCTTCATTTCGCGCTGGCGGCGGCGGAAGATGCGCAGGGCGTCGATGCGATGACCGACGACGGCGAGCAGCGCCGGCAGCGCGACGATCGACGCCAGCATTGCCATCACCACGACGGCGATTCCTGCGTAGGCGAAGGACCGCAAGAAGTACTGGGGGAAGACGAGCAGTGCTGAGAGCGACACGGCGACGGTGAGCCCGCTGATGGCGATCGTCCGGCCGGCCGTCTCGACCGTGCGCACGACGGCCTGCTCGACGGTCCGCCCGTTGCGCAGCTCCTCGCGGTAGCGGGAGACGATGAAGAGGCTGTAGTCGATGGCGAGGCCGAGCCCGAGCGCGGTGGTCAGGTTGATGGCATAGACGGAGACGTCCATCAGTGAGCCCATGACGTACAGCGACAGGAATGTGCCGAGGACGGCGAGCACGCCGACGAACAGCGGGAGCGAGGCGGCGAGGAGGCCGCCGAACACGAGCACGAGGAGCAGCAGCGTGATCGGGATGGCGATGCTCTCAGCGCGCCCCAGATCGCCTTCGATCGTCTCGGTGACGTCGGCGAACACGGCCTCGGACCCACCAACGGCGACGTCGAGGCCGGCGATGGCGTCGCTCTCCACGGCGTCGCGCACGTCCGCAACGATCTCCTCGGCGGGCGCCTCGTCGTCGTCGATGCGCACGAGGACCAACGCGGCGTCGCCATTGGCGTTGCGGAGTGGCGGTGGGCTGCCAAGGCTCCAGTACGACGACACCTCGGTGACGCCGTCGACGGTGGAAACGCGGTCGGCGAGCTCGGCTCCGGCGGCCTGGGCGGCTCGGGCGTCGATGTCGCCGCCGGCAGCCGTGGCGACGAGGACCAGGTCGGGTTCGCTCGTCTGGAAGTCACGACCGAGGACCTCGTCCGCGCGCTCACTCTCGGATGCCGGGTCCTCGAAACCACCACCTTCCAGCACGCCGAACGCCCGCGTGCCGAGCACGCCGGCGACGACCATGAAGAGCACCGTGAACGACAGCACGAGTCGTCGACGGCGGACGGTGAACTTCCCCAGGCTGGTGAGCATGTGGGCCATGGTCTGCTCACTGGGTGGTCGGCGCATCGGGCGGCGAGCGGTTTCGCGACCGGACCGTGGACCGGCCGGAGACCGTCCTGTGGTCCCGTGACCGCCGCCACAGCCGCTGCGTATCGTGACCCCGTGAGCACCGTTGAGCGGGCCGACTCGGGGCAGCGCCTGTCCACGACGCTCGTGCTGGCGATCGCCGCTGTCGGTTGCGCGCTGCTCGCCATCTTCGGGGAGGACGGCTCGTTCCGTGCCGGAACGATCGCTCCGGCCCTGCTCGGCCTCGTGCCGTGGGCACTTGAGGCGGCGGGTGTGCGGGTCCCGCCGGCGCTGTTCGCGGCGTGGTCGCTGGGCTGCGCGGCGGCCATCGTGCTGTGGCAGGAGAACCCGGGCGGGATGTTCCCCGTCATGGTGATGGTCGTGTGGGTGCTGCGGGAAACCGGCGACCTGCGCGTCACCGTCCCGACGATCGTCGTCGGGGCCGGGCTGATCATCGGGTTGGCGATCATGGACGGGAACACCCACGAGAGCGGGGCCCTCTACTTCCTCGGCGGCATCGGGATCTCGGCGCTGAGCGGGCTGATGCTGCGCCGCCAGGAGCTGATCACCGCGGAGCTGGCGGCGATGAATGAGCTGCGCGTCGAGCACGCCGCTGCGGAGGAGCGGGCGCGCATCGCCCGCGACGTCCACGACGTCGTTGCGCATTCGCTGACGGTTGTGATGCTGCACCTGACGGGCGCTCGCCGGGTCTTGGCGACCGATCCGCAAGCGGCCGACGAGGCCCTGGCCCGTGCCGAGTCGGTCGGCCGCGACAGCCTGGACTCGATCCGCCAGGTGATGGGACTGCTGCGAGAGCCGGGTCGGGAAGCGGTCCCGGGGATCGCCGAGCTGCCCTCGTTGCTCGAGGCGTATCGAGCCGGCGGGCTGGCCATCGACGCGTCGGTCGACGACGTGCGGGCCCTCGACCCCGCGACCGGCCTCGTCATCTACCGCGTGGTGCAGGAGTCGCTGACGAACGCCCTACGGCACGCGCCAGGAGCAGCGTGTCGAGTGGAACTGCGGGAGCGCTCGGGGCGCGAGTTGACGGTCGAGGTGCGCAACGGACCGGCCACCGGTGCGACGCCTTCAGGCGATGGCCGCGTCGGGCAGGGCCTTCGAGGCATGACGGAGCGGGTGCGAGCGCTCGGTGGCGAGCTGCGCGCCGGGCGCACTTCCGACGGCGGTTGGGTGGTGGTGGCGACGATCCCGCGGCGCGGCGCCGCCGAGGACGAGCCCGTCGATGCAGGGATGGCATGGCCACAGGCGACCGCACACTGAGGATCGTGCTGGTCGACGACCAGCCGTTGGTGCGAGCGGGCATCGCGTTCATCCTGTCGACCGAGCCAGGGATCGATGTCGCGTCGGAAGCCGACAATGGTGAGCTCGGTGTCGCAGCGGTCGCCGCTCATCACCCCGATGTCGTGCTGATGGACGTGCGGATGCCGGTTCTGGACGGCCTCGAGGCGACACGACGAGTACGTGCCGCGGACGGGCCGCCCGTGCTCATCCTCACGACGTTCGATGACGACGATGTGCTGTGGGGTGCTGTCGAGGCGGGCGCCGCGGGGTTCCTGTTGAAGGACACGCCGGCCGACGACCTGATCCGGGCGATCCGCACGGTTGCCGCTGGCGGGTCCTGGCTCGATCCGCGGGTCACTCCTCGGCTGTTGAACGCGTTGCGGGACGTGCGGCCGTCGTCGCTGCCGCAACCTCCGGGGCTCGAGCGCCTGTCCGAGCGGGAGGTGGAAGTGCTCACCCTGATGGCGCGGGGCGCGTCCAATGTCGAGATCGCCGACCGCCTGTTCGTGAGCGAGCGCACCGTGAAGGGCCACGTCGGCAGCATCTTCACGAAACTCGGCGCCCGCGACCGCGCGGCGGCCATCGTGCTCGCGTTCGACGCCGGCCTCGTCCTCCCGGGCGAAAGCCGGTTCTGAGCCTCTATTTCGCGATTCGCTGATCGAGCCGACACCCATGAGGGCATGGAGCGTTCCGCACTCAGCGCTGTTCTCGCCCTCGCTACCTCACAACACGGAGTGATCTCGCTCGATCAAGCGCGGGCGTGCGGCCTCAGCAGAGGTCAGCTGCGTCGCGGCGGTGGCGAACGGGATGCTCGTCGCAGAAGCGCCGCGCGTCTACGCCGCAGGCGGCGCCCCCACCACGGTGAGCCGCCAACAGATGGCTGGGCTGCTGTGCCTTGGTGCGGGTGCTGTTCTCAGCCACGAGACCGCGGCCCGACTCCACGGATTCGATCGCTGCCTGCCGCACGTCGTTGACGTCACCGTGTCTCGCCGTCGACGTGGCGTCCACGCGCCCTTCAACGTTCACACGACCAAGTACCTGTCCAAGCTGGATGTGGTGACGGTCGATGGTTGGCGATGCACGTCAGCAACAAGGACCGTGATCGACCTCGCCCGGCTGCGCGTTCCGCTCGGCCGCCTCGAGGCGGCGATGGACAGTGCGGTCCGCTCGGGCGCCAGTGCGCCGCTGGTGCTGGCGCGGCGCTTGGACGAGCTACGCGGACGCGGTCGCTGGGGTGCCCCGCTCCTCGAGAACTTGCTCGTCGACGCCGGCGGACACACCATGCTGGAACGCCGCTTCCTTGCCCTCGTCCGACAGGCCGGGCTGCCTCGCCCGACGACCCAACTCGTGCATCGGCGAGACGGTCGAACGATCGCCCGCGTCGATTTCTGCTTTGAGGCGCATGGCGTCGTGGTGGAGGTCTCGGGCCAGCGTGGGCACAGCTCGCCCAGCGAACGGGCCAAGGATGCGCAGCGGCGCAACGAGCTGCAGGACCTCGGGCGGCGGGTGTTCGAGTACACGTTCGAGGACGTCACGCGGCGGCCGGATTTGGT
The DNA here is from genome assembly GCA_963774125.1 of uncultured Acidimicrobiia bacterium. GTDB lineage: Bacteria > Actinomycetota > Acidimicrobiia > Acidimicrobiales > Ilumatobacteraceae > JALZMG01. The sequence continues at coordinate 1,150,929 of CAVZDR010000002.1, read as the reverse complement.
CGCCTCGACCTTGCGCAGCCGGCTGCTCGGTCAAGGTCCGAGAAATGGCTGCTAGGCGACCAATTCTCGGACTTAGAGCGCTGGAGGCGTTGTGTTCAGAGCTGGGGGCGAGTGCTGTAGTTCGCTCCACCGCCCGAGCCGACGACATCGTCGAGCCAGTTGCCGGCGTACACGTCGTTGGGCCCCTGGATGAGGTCGTTCTCGGTGGCGTCGGGTGCGGTGGTGACCAGCGTCCAGGCCTGCCGTTTGTACGTCCAGTTCCCGGGGTCCAGCTCGTGGGCTCGGCGCCACCACGGGATGGCGGCGTCCTCGCCGACGGTCGCCCGGAGATGCTGACCGAGCTCGAAGCACGCCGCCGCCTCTGCCTCCGCAGCGCCTCGCGGCCGCGACCGGGCGATCACCTCGTCGGGGGAGAGCACGAACTGCGACGCCGCGCCATGCTCGACCCAGTCGACGATCGCCGTCCGGTACCCCGCCGCATCATCGGGGATCTCCTTGACCTCTTGCAGCATCCTGGTCATCCGCTCCGGCAGGCCGTCGGGGATCTCGATGTCCCGCAGCGGGCTGCGCTCGATCGATGCCGACTCCGCGTTGCGCACGATCGTCCCGGACTCGTCGATCCAGACGGCCATCGGGATGTTCACGAAACCGAACAGCTCACCCGTCACGTGGCGCGTGTCGATCAGGCTCGGATGCGTCGGGGCCGCCGCATCGATCCACTGGTACGTGTGCGCCGGCTCGACGTCGAGGGCGACAGTGACGACCGTCAGACCCCGCGACTCCAGCTCGGCGTGCAACGCCTGCCACCCGGGCAGGCTGTTGCGGCAGCCTCAATAACTCGCCCAGGCGACGAGCAGCACCTTCCGCCCGCGCAGCGACGAGATCCGGAACGGCCGGCCCGCACGATCGATCAGCTCCGGATCAGGTGCGACGGCCGAGCTCAGCGTGTGGCCCGTCGACGTACCCGGACCGATCGCGGTGAGTGCGTGCTCGTCGTCCGTGACCACCGGCATGCCGAGGCGCCGCGCCGCGGCGACGACATCGACCGTGCCGTCGTCGCGGAGTGAGCCGGGCGCCGGCACACACACCTCGCCGCGGCACAGGCCCTCCGGCTTGGGATCCCACCCCGTGGCCGCGGCGAACGCGGCGGCGGTGACATGGTCGATCTCGTCGTGCTCGACGATCATGTGTTGACCTCCTGTCGGTCGGAGCCACCTGCCATGCGCGCCAGGTCGTGGGGACCGGACGACGGGTATCCCCTCCCAGCGCGAATGGCCGCTCCCCACGGTTCGAGGATGTCGCACAGCCCGTGGATGTCGTCGCCGAGCGCATCGAGGACCGGACGCAACTGGGCGTCGGTGTCGATCTCGATCCGCTCACGCAACTCCCGACCGCGCTCGGTGAACGCCCCGTCGGCGATGAGTCCGCGCGACTCGAGACGCTCCGTCGCGGCATCGAACTGCTCCTCCGTCCACGCCCGCGTGCGGCTGTAGGTGCGCAGCGGCAGCCCCCAGTACAGCTCCGTCAGCAGGCCGATCTCCGTGGCGTCGAGTCCCGCGGCGACCCAGGCGACGACATGGCTGTCACCGCGGTACTCGCGGAGCTGGTCGCCGCGCCGCCACATGGCCGCCAGCGGTTCGTCGGGAACCTCGAGCGCGGCGACACCGGCCGACAGCGCCCTGCCCTCTGGTCGCAGCCCGGCGACGGCGCGCGCCATGAGCTCGTTGGCCCGGTCGACTCCATCCGGCCCGTCGCCGAGGATCCGTCGCAACTGCCCTACCGCGCCCTCCGTGCGCGCCGCGCAGATCGTCGCGGCATCCGTTCGCGACCAGCCGAGCGCTACGAACGGGACGACCACCTCGGGGTTGAAGACACCGAACGCGGCAGCGATCACCTGCCCCGGCACTTGGCCGAGCAGGCTGCCTCGGCTCGTGAAGTAGGCGGGACCGTCGGGCATGGCCACGCCGCTGAACTCACCGCGGCTGGCGTCGAAGCCGAGACGCACGTACGCGTCGTGGCACTCCGGTGCGAAGTAGACCTGACCGACGACCGGCTCGATCGCGGCGGCCAGTCGGCGGGCGGGATGCATCGACCGAACCCTAGGATCCCTCCACCGTGCCGGCCGACCCAGAGCTCGCCATCGAGATCGCCACGAGCGTCAGCGACGAGCTCGTCGCGGCGTTCGATCGCCTCATCCCGCAGCTGTCGTCGTCGTCACCCCCGCCTGGTCGCGACGGCCTGCAGACGATCGTCGACGACGGCGACTCGGTGCTCTATGTGGCCCGCATCGGCGGGGAGGTCGTCGGAAGCCTGACCCTCGCGATGTACCGCATCCCGACGGGTCTCAAGGCATGGATCGAGGATGTCGTTGTGGACGAGGCTGCACGCGGCCGCGGGATCGGTGAGGCCCTCAACGTTGCCGCGTTGGAGGAGGCTCACCGGCGCGGCGCCAAGGACGTCAACCTCACGAGTCGCCCGTCACGGGAGGTCGCCAACCGCCTGTACCAGCGACTGGGCTTCCAGCGCCGCGACACCAACTTCTACCGCTACGACTTCTAATCGGGTTCGTCTCGCAGGCAAGCTGCTCGACTCACCTCCCGAGCTCGCCGCCGCCGCTCCGCAGCGGCGCTCGCCCACCTGCCTCTCTTTCGGGCCTCGAAGCGGCTGCCTGCTCGTCGAAGGTGCGGTCGATGCGTTCGAACCGGCGGCGGATCGACTCTCGGCTCTCATCGTGTGGCAGCACGTACAGGCGGTTCGTCGTGATGGCCGCCACCGTCAGCGCGGCGACTTCCTCGACCGGGAGCACCCGCCCGGCCAGGTCGGCGTTCCCGGCGGACTGGTCGGGCACCACCGGTGAGGCCCCCGGGCCGCCGTAGTCGTCGGCTCGGTTGCGCTCGGAGCTGTTGATGTTCGTCGTCACCCGCATGGGGCACAGCACGGACACGCCGATCCCGTGCGGTCGCAGCTCACGGACGAGCACCTCGGCAAGCGCGACGACGCCGTACTTGGCGACGCAGTACGGACCCAGACCGACGTTCGGCACGAGCCCGGCGAACGACGATGTGAACAGCACGTGGCCGCCCTGACCCTGATCGATGATCCGTGGCAGGAACGCCTCGACGCCGTGGATCGGTCCCCACAGGTCGACATCGATCACCCACCGCCAGTCGTCGTGCGTCATCTCGGCCACGGGCCCACCGACCGCGACCCCAGCGTTGTTGAACACGATGTGCACGGCGCCGAGCAGGCCGAACGCCTCATCGGCCAAGCGCTGCACCGCGGGGAGCGAGCGGACGTCGCACGGCACACCGTGGGCGTCGATGCCCGCGTCTCGCAGCCCGTCGACCGCGGTGACCAGCGCGACCTCCTCGATGTCGGCCAGAACGACGTGCGCGCCGCGCTCGCCGAGCTGACGAGCCGTCGCCAGTCCGATCCCGCTCGCCCCACCGGTGATCACCGCCCCTGCGCCCCGTACGTCGTCCATGGCGGCTCATGGTTGCAGACGTCCAGAATGCGGCCGGCCAAGGCGCTGGAGCGCCGGCCGTGCCGAACCGGGTCATCCACCTCTCAACGACGCGATCGGCGGGTCAGGGCATCACGTCTTCGGCCGCCTGACGAACCTGCCAGTCACGGTCCGTCAAGGCACGTTGCAGCGCGTCGGCCACCTCGCCGGCGCGGGGGTGGTCGGGGCCGACGAAGGGTGCCAGCGCGAGCACGGCCCGTCGCCTGATCGCCGGCTTGTCGGCGGTGCCGGCGAGGATCGCGTCGAGTCCGCGCTCGTCTCCCAGCGCGCCGAGTGCGGCAACCGCCGATTCGCGCACCAGAGCTTCATGGCCACTGGTCGCCAGGTCGACGAGGGCTGTCAGCACCGCATCCGACACGTCCTCTCGCTCCCCGCACGCCCACGCCGCCGCCTCGGCGACCGAAGGGTCGACGTCGCCGAGCGCCGCAAGCAGGTCGACACCGTGATGGCGGGCCGCCAGCTCGGCGGCGCGGCGACGCACGATGGGGACGGTGTCGCCGAGCGCTTGTTGCAGCTCACCGTCGGTCAGTACCCCGAGGCGCTCCAGCGCGCCGAGCGCCGTCGCCCGCACTGCACCGTCCGGATGCGTGAGTGCCCGTCGAGCAGTGGTGACGTCGCCGGTGTGGCCGGCGACGGCCACGGCCCGGCGACCACTCACTGCGAATCTCGGGCTCGGCTCGCAATCAAGTTGCTCGCCTCGCCTCCCGAGCTCGCCGCCTCCGCTGCGCTTCGGCGCCTCACCCCCCTGAGTTTTGGGGTCACTGCTTCAGGAGGTCGGTCATCGTCGTGACGATGAAGGCCACGCTGAACGCGGTCAACGTGGCGATGACGGCCCCCATCACGAGCGTCAAGCCGGTGCTGGCGACAACGGCCCAGACGCGTCGGGCCGGTCCGGGCCGGTGGTACGGAGGAGCCGGGACGGTGCGCACCTGGTAGGGGACCCGCCGCGGAGGTTGGAACGCGCTGCGTGGGCTTTTCGGCTGCGCTCTGGCAGTCTTACGCCACCCGGCCAACGCCAGGGCCGCCAACGCCAGACCGGCGATCCACGCCATGCGAATGGTGACCTCGGTGACTGACACGCAGCACGAAACGTTACTCCCCCTCCCCCCGAAGGCGCCGGACACGGTCCGCCCGCCGTCGAAGCGGCAGCGCTGGTGGGCGATCCCACTGGCGGTGCTGGCGCTCGCCCTGCTCGCCGTCATCGCTCTTGCCTCCGTGCTGCCGTCGAGCCTGACGGCGGAGAAGCATGTGCCGTCCGAGGCCGACCCGGCCGTCGACGTCCTGGAGGCGACGCCATACGCCCGCGTGCCCGCGGCCGCCCAACCAGTCGCCGACCGGGTGTCGTTCGGTCAGATCGCCGACCAGGCCGAGATCGACACCGATCGCCGGGGCGACGTCTACTTCGTGACGATCGCCGAGCCGGCCCAGTCCGTGCTGTCCTCGTGGGTCGGTCGGCAGGAACCGGAGATCGTCGGACTCACCGAGCTCGAGAAGTTCGGGCGGGCGACACCGACCCAGCAGCGGGCGCTGTCGCTGCAGTTGATGCGCTCGGCCTCGCAAGTCGCGCAGTACGTCGCCCTCCGGGAGTTGGGCTACGAGGATGCCCGCCTCATGAACGGCGACGTGGTGGTCTCCGAGCTGGTGTGCCTCGAAGCCGAAGGCGACGAATGCACGCAGTTCGCACCAGCGGCAGATTCGCTGGAGCCAGGCGACACGATCACAAGTGTCGACGGCGTGGCGGTGGCGACCGTCGACGCCCTCGTCGAGGAGCTCGCCGACAACAAGCCTGGCGATGTGATCACCCTCGAGATCGAGCGGGAAGGCCAGGGCGCCAGCACGATCGAAGTTCCGCTCATCGCCTCGCCCGATGACCCTGAGCGCACGATCATCGGGTTCGTCCCGTTCGACACGGCCACGGTTGAGCTGCCGTTCGAGATCGAGATCGACACGGACCGCATCGGCGGGCCGTCAGCTGGGCTGGCGTTCACGCTGACCCTCATCGACGAGCTCTCCGAGGGCAACCTGTTGGGCGGTCTGGATGTGGCGGTGACGGGCACGATCGACATCGATGGCAATGTCGGCGCGATCGGCGGACTGCCGCAGAAGGTGTCCGCAGTCAAGCAAGCGGGCGTCGACCACTTCCTCGTGCCGGCGTCGCAGAGCCCCGAGAGCCTCGAGCAGGCCCGTGTCGTCGCCGGCGACGACGTCGAGATCATCCCGGTCGCCACGCTCGACGAGGCCCTCGCCGCGCTCGAGCGCCTCGGTGGCGATCCGATTCCGCTGCCTTGATTGCCGCGTGTCGCGCCGACCCCCAGGTTTACGCTCGATGCGTGGCCATTTCCTTCTCGCGCCCGGATCCCTCGTCCCCGGCCGCCGTCTCCGAGGCGACGTTCAACACGGGCCGGCGTGGGTTCGACCAGCAAGAAGTCCGGGACTTCCTGCGCATGGTCGCCGCCGAGCTCGCTCGCCTGCAGGAGCGCGAGCGGTTCCTCGAGCGCGAACTGCGCGATCTCCAGCAGCGCCTGCCGAGCGCGAGTGGTGAGGCGATCATCGACGATGAGACCGCAACGCGGCTGATCGGCGAGGAAGCAACACGCATCCTCCAAACCGCCCGCGAGGGCGCCAACGCCATCAGGGCAAAGGGTGAAGAGGGCGCCGCCCGGCTGCTCCGCGAGGCTGCTGACGACGCGCAACGCCGAGCGCGAGGAGGCCGACCTCGAGGCGTCCCGACGGCGCAGCGACGCAGCTGCCGATGCGGAGGCTGAGCTGGCGATGGCCAAGCAGCAGGGCCGCGAGATGGTCGAGGAGGCGCGGTCGTACCGCGAGCGTGTGCTCGGTGAGCTGTCGCGCCGCCGTGAGTTGGCCCGCCAGCAGATCGAGCAACTCGTGCACGGTCGCGACCGGCTGCTGCAGGCGTTCGAGCGGGCCCGCCTGGTCGCCGTCGACGTCGTCGCCGAGATGACACCGGTCGGCGAACCGGACGAGTACGTCGACCTTTCGCCGACGACCGGGCCGGTCCCGATCATGGTCCCGGCCACGGCGGCGCAAGCCGCCCGCATGGCCGACGCGTCCAGCGATCGACGACTCCGTCCTGCGGCCGGTCGAGGACGTGAGGGTCTTCGACGACGCCGAGGAGCCGATGCGGTCGAGGAGGCCGCGGACGCAGTGACGCCGACGCTGTCGAGATGGGGGAGGAGCTCGCCGAGGTCGTCGAGATCGTCGAGATCGTCGAGGTCGTCGAGATCGACGATCTCGACGCCGTCGATGCCGCCGACGAGATCGACGATGACGACGTCACCGAGAGCGATGTGGCCGACCTGTTCGCCCGCCTCCGCGCCGATCGACCGCCGGCCGATGAGCCCACGGACGAGCAAGCCGAGACCGAGGCAGACACCGGCGAGGCCGAGGAGACGGACGAGGAGCTGACGGAGGAGACGCCGTTCGGACAGCGCGATGCCGTCCTGGTGCCGCTCATCGTCGCCAGCGGCCGACGGCTCAAGCGGGTCCTCGCCGACGAGCAGAACGAGGTGCTCGACCGGCTGCGCCAGCGTGAGCCGGTCCGCTCCGTCGACGCCCTCGTCCCGTCCGCCGTCGAGCAAACGGCGCGCTACACCGACGCGATCACGGCGGAGCTGATCGGCGCCGCCGAGGCCGGGGCGGCATCGATCACCGGGAGCCCCGACACGACGATCGACCTCAGCCCGACCGGTCCGCTGGAGTCCGTCAGGGCCTCGATGTCCGGTGACCTCGTCGAGCCGCTGCGCCAACGCCTCGAGGCCGCCGTCGACGACGGTGATGGCGACAACGATGCGATCACGAAGCGCGTGCGCGCCGTCTACCGCGAGTGGAAGACGCAGCACATCGACGAGCAACTCGATGACCTGTTCCACCTGGCCTACGCCCGCGGAGCCATCGACGCGCTGCCGCCTGGGACCGCCGTGCAGTGGGTCGTCGATCCCAACGGGCCGCCATCACCCGACTGTGAGGACAACGCACTGGCCGGCGCGATGGAGATCGGAGCGGCGTTCCCGTCGGGCCACCAGTGGCCCCCGATGCACCCCGGGTGCCGCTGCCTCCTGCTCGTGACCGACGGGTAGCGTGCGCCGCGTGCGGCGCGCATCTGATCTGCCTCGTCGCCGAGGCGCGCGGCGGCGCATCTCCGGCCGGGCGATCCTCATCACCCTTGGCGTGCTGTTCCTGGTCGTCGTCGTCTTCGGGCGGGCGCTGGCCCGGTTCTACATCGACTACCTGTGGCACGACGGACTCGGTCGGGCCGACGTCTTCTGGGGTGTCCTGCGCGCCAAGGTGACCCTGTTCGGCATGTTCTTCGGCGCCTTCGCCGTGCTCGCCGGCCTCAACCTCCTCGTCGCCGACAAGCTGGCCCCGAGCCGCTTCCCCGCCAACGTCCACCCCTACGTCGAGCGGTTCCACGAGCTGTTCGGGCACCGGCTCCGGCTGTACCGCTACCTCGCCGCCTTCGTGCTGGCGATCATCGTGGCCCTGCCGACGACGTCCCAGTGGCAGTCGTGGCTGCTGTTCCGCAACAGCCAGTCGTTCGGCGTCGCCGACGCCCAGTTCGGCGCAGACGTCGGCTTCTACGTCTTCAACCTGCCGTTCCTGACGTTCGTCCTCGACTGGCTGTTCATCGCCATGGTGCTCGTGCTGCTGATCACCGTGGTGGCCCACGTGCTGAACGGCGGCGTCGTGTTCGCCTCGCCGATGCCGTCCGTGCGGCCGGCGACGAAGGGTCACATCGCCGTCCTGCTGGCCGTGCTGGCGGCGTTGAAGGCAGCCGACTACTGGGTGTCGCGGTACGAGTCGACGAACGAGCGACGAGGGTTCGTCCAAGGTGCCACCTACGCCGTCGTCAACGCCCAGCTGCCGGCGTTGATGCTGTTGATGCTCGTTGCGCTGCTGACGGGCGGCCTGTACCTCGCCACGATGCGCCGGACGTCGTGGCGCATCCCGCTCATCGCGTCGGCACTGTGGGTCGTGCTGATCATCGGGGGCCAGCTGGTGTACCCGTCGGCCGTCCAGTCGCTCGTCGTCAATCCGAACCAGCAGTCGCGGGAGGCGCCGTACATCACCCGCAACGTGCTGGCGACGCGGGCGGCCATGGGGATCACCGACGTCGACGTCCGCAACGTCTCCTTCGAGCCGCTCACCGCCCGGGACATCGAGTCTGATCTCGAACCGTTGCGCAACGTGCGCCTGCTCAATCCGACCGAGATGCTGTCCCGCTTCCGCCGGGACCGTGGTGTGGAGGCCGGCCTGTCGATCGACGACCTCGACGTCGACCGGTACGACCTCGACGGCGAGCGCCAGCAGGTCCTGATCGCCGCGCTCGAGCTCGACCTCGACGGCAGCCCGAACCAGAGCTGGCAGGGCCGGCACCTCATCAACACGCGCGGCTGCGGGCTCATCATGGCGCCGGTCGGCCGGGTCCTGGAGAGTGACCGGCCCGACTACCTGGCGGTTGAGGGGGTCGAGCGTCCCGAGCTGTACTTCAGCCCGAGCCTCAGCGGATACGCCGTCGCCGGTACGGAGGAGAGCGAGCGCCCATGTGGCGAGGCGCCGTCGTACTCGGGGACCGCCGGCGTCCAGATGTCGTCGTTCCTCCGGCGGGCTGCGTTCGCCCTCGCCTTCCTCGACTACAACGTGCTCGGTTCCGGCGCCATCACCGAGGACTCGCAGATGCTGTGGGTCCGCAACGTGCGCGACCGCCTCGAGAAGATCGCTCCGTTCCTGTCCTACGACGGCGACCCGTATCCCGTCGTCGTCGACGGCCGGATCAAGTGGGTCGTCGACGCGTACACCACCACGAACCGGTACCCGTACGGCCAGCGCATCGGCAACGAGGTGCAGCTGACGGAGGACAGCGGGCTGCCTCGCGACGCCAACTACGTGCGCAACAGCGTCAAGGCGATCGTCGACGCCTACGACGGCGCCGTCACGTTCTACGTCAGCGATCCCGACGATCCCGTGATCCAGGCGTGGGAGGGCGCCTTCGGTGACCTGTTCTCGCCGTTCGAGGACATGCCACAGGAACTGCGCGATCACCTGCGCTACCCCGAAGACCTGTTCCGCGTGCAGACCGACGTCTATTCGAAGTATCAGCTCCAGCCGGCGGATTTCTTCGAGCGGGACGGTGCGTGGTCGGTCGCCCAGGCGCCAGGCGTCGACCCCCGCGGGGACACCGGAGCGCCGCAGACATCGACGACGTCGGCGACGGAGGAGGAGCAGGCACCGAGCGAGCTGGCGTCGGAGTCCGAAGCGGAGCGGTTCGTCCCGTACTACACGATGTTCGCCAACGCCGCCGGCGAGGGTGAGGAGAACGAGTTCGTGCTCATGCGGCCGTTCGTCCCGTTCTCGCGGAACGATCAGCGGACCGAGCTGCAGGCGTACATGACCGCGTCCAGTGATCCGGAGACGTACGGCCGGCTGACCGCGTACGTCGTCGATGGCGTGCTGCCCGATGGGCCGCGAGCGGTGGCCAACCTGATCGACTCGGAGCCGTCGATCGCCCAGCAGATCACGCTGCAGACCGGCGGCGGCAACCGGGTGATCTACGGCGACCTGCAGCTCGTCCCGGTGGGGGACGGGTTGATCTATGTGCGCCCCTTCTACGCCGCCGTGCCACAGGGAGGCACCGATCGGCAGACGACGGTGACCGAGTACCGGTTCGTGATCGTGTCGAACGGCAGTCGCGCCCAGTTCGGCGACTCGATCGGCGAGGCGCTGACAAAGCTGTTCCCCGGATTCGAGGGTGACCTCGGCGACCGGGTCGGCGGAGCGCCGTTGGAAGAGGACGAAGAGCAGGGGACCGAGGCCGAGGCCACCGGCGATAGCACCGCACCCGAACTGCTGGCCCGTGCTGCCGACCTGCTGCAGGAAGCCAACGAGGCGCTCACGGCGGGCGACCTGGGTGAGTACCAGGCCAAGGTCAACGAGGCAGGGGCACTCGTCGACCAGGCGCTGGGCATGCTCGATCCGCCGACCAGCGAGGGCTGAGCCTTCTGTCTGTCACAACCGATCGTTGTGATGACGTTCCTACGGACAGTTCACGAGGTTCAGCGGGCGCCGACCTGTTCGGCCAGGCGGGCCAGGTCCTCGCGGAAGGCGATCTGGTAGCGGGCCTGTTCGTTGGCCAGGTTGACTTGTCCCTGCCGCAGCTCGCCGATGACGACGTCCGTGTCGGCGTGGCCGTTCGGCGTGCCGATGCCGTCGAGCCCGCCGAGGGCATCCAGCTCCTGACCGAGCTCCGTGAGTTGGTTCGCCAACTCGACGGATACCGAGGTCACACGTGCGTCGAGCGCCGCGACCTGCAACTTCAGGTCGTCACGGAGCGCCGCGACGTCCGCCTTCATCTGGTCGATCTCGGCGGGATCCGGTGCTCGGCGGAACAGTCGCATTCCACCGGTCACGGTAACCGAGTGGTGCGCCGTGGATCCGTGATGCTGGCGGCCGAACCCCACGGTGCCGCAGGATCGTCAGGGTCACGACACTGACGACGACGATGCACGTCAGGTTGATCGTCAGCTGGATGAGCGCCCCCCGTACGTCGTCGTAGTTGCCGAAGGCGAGCCCGACGCCGACCTCGGCGATCGCCGGGATCGTCGTCACGGAGATCAGCACGCCGACGAGTGTGCCGGCCTGATCTCGCACGAGCGCCAGCGTTCCGGCCACCGCGGCAACGGCGGCGATCAACACCGTGAACGTGTCCGGGTTCGTGATGAAGTCGGTCAACGGGCGGTTGCCGGTGGCATAGGCAACCGGCACCTCGTCGAACGCTCGAGTCAGCACGCCGATGACGAAGCTCGTCGCGATGGCCAGGATCGTGCCGACGAGAAGGCTGCCGAAGCCTTGGAGCAGCAGGCCGCGATCGCGATCGAACAGCCCGTAGGCCATCGCTGCCAACGGGGCGTATTCCGGGCCGACGACCATCGCGCCGACGATCAGGATCGGCGAGTCGTAGAGCACACCGGCGGAGGCGATGACGGCGGCGACGGCGAAGAATGCGAGGTAGATGGCCGTCGGCCGGACCGCCTGGTGGAGCCGTGCCGAAACCTCGTCCCACACGACGGTCTCGGCGTCACCGGTGTGGCCGGCGTCGGCGTGACCGCTCAACGTCAACGCGGGATGGAACACCGAGATCGAGCCGTCCTCAGCGACGCCGAGACGCTCCAGCTCGTCGAGGACGCCGTTGATCCCGTCCCGGTGGACATCGAGCTGAACGAGGTCGCCCAGCGGCTGTCGGAACGCCTCCCGCTGCACGGTCACGTTGTACGCGGTGGCGGTCTCGAGGTACTCCATGACGCTCCGACGTCGCGTCTCGGACACGACGATCCGCACGTGCAGCAGGTCCGCCATGGAACCACCATGTTTGCACCGTCCGCCACGACAGACTCACGCCATGGCGATCGTTTCGTTCCCTCGCCGCCTCAGTGAGCTCGCCGCGGCGGCGCCGGATCGCCCCGCCGTGACCTGCGGTGACGTGTCCCTGACCCGCGAGGAGTTGGAATCCCGCGCCAACCGCCTCGCCAGGGACCTCGCGGCGCGCGGCGTCGGCCACGGTGATTACGTGACCGTGGCGCTGCCGAACTCGGTCGACTGGTTCGTCGCCTTCGTCGCTTGCTGGAAGCTCGGCGCCGTGCCGCAGCCGGTGTCAGCCAAGCTGCCGGCTCGCGAGCTGACCGAGATCGTCGAGCTCGCGCGAGTCGAAGGTGATCCTCGGCGCGCCAGGTGAGCTGGATGGGACGGTGTGCCTGCCAGCGGGGTATCGCCCGCCCGACGATCTGGCCGACACGCCACTGCCCGACGCGACCTCCCCGGCGTGGAAGGCGCCGACCTCGGGAGGCTCGACCGGTCGCCCCAAGCTCATCGTCTCGGGCGATCCGGCCGAGCTGGACGCGGGGGCTCCGCCACTGCGGCTGATGGCGCTGGACGGCTGCCTCGTGATGCCTGGTCCCCTCTACCACAACGGCCCGGTGGTGTGGTCGTGCCAGGCGCTGCTCGCCGGGAACCACGTGGTCGTGCTGCCCCGCTTCGACGCCGAGGCGACTCTCGCCGCGATCGAGCGTCACCGCGCCGACATGGTCTACGTCGTCCCCACGATGATGAAGCGGATCTGGCGGCTGCCCGAGGACGTGCGGCTCGGGTACGACGTGTCGTCGCTGCGGGTCGTGTGGCACCTCGCCGAGCCCTGCCCGATGTGGCTCAAGGAGGCGTGGATCGAGTGGGTCGGGGCCGAGAAGATCTACGAGCTGTATGCCGGCACCGAGGGGCAGGCGGTGACCGTCATCACCGGGCCCGAGTGGCTGGAGCACCGCGGCTCCGTCGGGCGGCCGGTTGCCGGGGAGTTCATGGTCGCGGACGTCGACGGCAACCCCTTGCCGCCCGGTGAGCAGGGTGAGGTGTGGCTGCGCAACACCACCGATCGACCGACGTACCGCTACGTCGGCGCCGAGCCCCGCACGCTCGATGGCGGCTGGGAGTCCCTCGGCGACATGGGTTGGTTCGACGAGGACGGCTACCTCTACCTCGGCGATCGGATGCAGGACATGATCCTCTCGGGTGGCGCGAACATCTATCCGGCCGAGGTCGAGGCCGCGCTGCAGGAACACCCGGCGGTGCGTTCGGTGTGCGTGATCGGTCTCCCAGACGAGGACCGCGGCAACCTTGTCCACGCCATCGTCGAAGCCGATCCCGAGGAGCTCGACACCGCCCACCTGCTGGCATTCGCTGCTGAGCGCCTCGCCAAGTACAAGCTGCCCGCGCACGGTCGAGATCGTCAGCTCGCCGCTGCGCGACGACGCCGGAAAGGTCCGCCGCGCCGCCCTTCGCGCGCGGAGCGGTTGTAAGGGTTAGCGGCCGACTGGGACGCGTCGTTCAGACGTGGAGACCCGGGTCGGCACGCCGGCGTCGTGATGTTGGCCTCGCTCGTCGCTCGGCTCCGGCTCGTCGCTGGCGCTTCCCTCGCCGGCAGGCGCTTCGGCGGCCGCATTCAGACAGGCCGACCGAGTCGCGTCGTTCAGACGTGGATGACCCGGGTCGGCACGCCGGCGCCTCCAGGCGCTTCGGCGGCCGCATTCAGACAGGCCGACCGAGTCGCGTCGTTCAGACGTGGATGACCCGGGTCGGCACGCCGGCGTCGTGATGTTGGCCTCGCTCGTCGCTCGGCTCCGGCTCGTCGCTGGCGCTTCCCTCGCCGGCAGGCGCTTCGGCGGCCGCATTCAGAACGGCGTCGACGAAGCACTCCTCGGCGATGTCGGCGGCGAACACGTCCGGGTCCAGCGTCGCCATCACGTCACTGGTCTGGGACGCCATCGCGGCGAGCGCAGCCAGTTTGCGGTCGAGCGCCTCGCCGTGCAGCACGACCTGGAGCGCCAGCTCGTCGGGACGAACACCGACGGGCCGCTCGTCGGTCATGTAGACGCCCCATTCCTCGTACAGGTCGGCGAAGCGGGCGAGGTGCTCGGCGGTGGTCGCCGAGTAGAGCAGCCGCCCCGGCCGCTGCAACCGCTCCCACGCCGCCGTCACCCAGCGGTGCACGGTGATGTGGTCGGGGTGGAACGTGGTGCCATCCGGTCCGAACGTGACGATGATGTCCGGCGCGACTTCGGTGATCAACGCGGCCATCCGAGCCACCCCCGCCTCGTGATCGATGGCCGGGAGCTCGCCGTCGGGGTAGCCGAGGATCCTGTGCTCGGTCACGCCGAGCACGGCCATCGCGGCGGCCGCCTCCCTGCGGCGGAGCGCGCCGAGGCGTGCGGGGGGCCACGCCTCGGGGTCAGGTGTGCCGCGCTCGCCGGCGGTTGCCGAGACGCAGACCACCCGGTCGCCGCGGTCGACAGCCGCGGCCATGATCGCCGGCGGCGAGGAACGTCTCGTCATCGGGGTGCGCCCAGATCGAGAGCATCGTCTCCATACCGATGATCTTGCCGGAGGACGCTTGCGGCGTCGTTGCAGCACCGTTGCCAGGGGGCTGCGCGGCGCATGACGCCTTAACGTTCTGACATGGAGTTCGGGGTCCTCGGTCCGCTGCGCGTGGCGGAGGATGGCGGCGAGCTGCCGATCGGCAGCCGGACCCAGCGCCTGGTCCTTGCCTCGTTGCTGGCACGCCTCGACGAAGTGGTCTCGGTATCTGCCCTGGTCGACGCCGTGTGGGGTGACGATCCACCGCCGAGTGCCCTCAACACGCTGCGCTCGCAGGTCTCCAGGCTGCGTCGCCTCGTCGGCGACCGGGTCGCCGCGGCGCACGAGGGGTACGCGCTGCGGCCGGAAGACGGCGACGTCGTCGACGCCGAACAGTTCGAACGGGCACTGCGCCGGATGCGGTCGGATCCCGGACCGACGAGCCGGGCGCTGCTCGCCGCCGAGCTGGCAGCGTGGCGGGGCGACGCCTTCGGGGAGCTCGCCGACGTCCCCACCGTTCGCGCCGCGGCACGCCGGTTGGATCTCGCCCGCATCGATGCCGCCGAGCTGGTCGCCCACGCCGATCTGCTCGCCGGACAATGGGCGGACGCCGAGGCCGGCGCCGAGTCGATCCTCGCCGTCGATCCGGTGCGCGAGCCGGCGTGGGAGGTGCTGATCCGCGCGCTCGGTGGTGCCGGTCGCACGGCGGACGCGATGCGGGCTGCCCGTCGCGCTGCGGCCGCCCTCGCCGAGGCGGGCCTCACCCCAGGTCCAGCGCTACGGGTGGCGGAAGCGGACGTTCTGGAGGCCCCAGTCCCGGCGGAGGCGACGCCACACCACCAGCCCGCTCGGCCGAGACCGCCGTTGACCCCGACGGTTGGCCGGTCGATCGAGGTGGGCCGTGCGCTCCAGGCGCTCGACGACGACCGCCTCGTCACGGTCGTCGGCCCCGGCGGGGTGGGCAAGACGCGCCTGGCCGTCGACGTCGCCGTGGCCCGCGCCGATGCTCACGCGAGGGGAGCGATCCTCGTCGAGCTGGCGCGGGTCGCCGACGCCTCCGGCGTGGCCTCGACCATCGCCACCGCGCTCGACCTGCGGCCGACGCCCGGACGGGAGCTCGCTGCGCTCGTCGGTCTCGGCTCGGTCGACGCCCTGATCGTGCTCGACAACTGCGAGCACGTCGTGGACGCGGTCGTGGCCGTCGTGCCGGCGATGCTCGCCGACGGTCAGCACCTGCGGATCCTGGCGACGAGCCGTGAAGCGCTGGCGATCGACGGCGAACACGTCATCTCGCTCGGCCCCCTGGCGACTGCTGGTACGGACGCCCCGGCGATCCAACTGTTCCGCCAGCGCGCCGCGGCAACCGGTGCCACGGACGGCGACAACAACGCCCCAGCCCCACTCGACGACGACTTGGTGCGGCACGTCGTGGCCCGCCTCGACGGCTTGCCCCTGGCGCTGGAGATGGCCGCCGCCCGACTCCGCACGATGACGCTCGCCGACGTCGCCTCGTCCATCGACCGCGACCTCGACGTGCTGGCCACGTCCCGCCGCGATGTGGACGGGCGACACCGCACGCTTCGTGAGCTGCTCAGCTGGTCTGAGCGCCTGCTCGACGACGAGCTCCTCGCCGCCTTCCACGACTTCTCCGTGTTCGCCGGGCCGGTGCGCGCCCGCGATCTGCCTGCCGCGATCGGCCTGCAACGGCCCGCCGATGCGGTGTCGCGGCTGGTCGACCGGTCACTCGTGGTGGCGGCGCCAGCGGCCGACGGCGTCCGCTACACGGCACTCGAGACCGTCCGCAGCTACGGCCGGGAGCGGCTGCGGGAGGAGGGCACGTACGACACGGCGCGCCGGCGGCATGCCGAGTGGTTCACGTCAGCGGTCACCGAGCTGGATGCGTTCGTGCGCACCGCTGACGAAGCGGCCGCGCTGATCCGCTTCGGCGAGATCTTCGATGAGCTGCGGGCGGCGATGCGATGGTCGCTCGACGAGGACCTGGGGATCGCCGCCGAGCTGGTGTGCCATGCGTACCTGCCGAGCCGCACCGTGCTGCGCTCCGAAGTGGTGGCCTGGACGGCGGATGTCCTCGAACGGTTGGCACCAGACGATCCCGTCCGGCCTCGAGTGCTCAGCGTGCTCGCCGGCGGCATGTCCTGGGTCGGTCGGCTGGAGGATGCCGTCAGGCTCGGGGAGGAGGCTCGGATCGAGACGGCAGGCAGCGCCGTTGCGCTGCATGCGCTCGAAGGGTTGGCCGATGCCGCCACGTACCAGGGTCGGCTCGACGATGCCGTGTCACTGGCCCGCGAGGCGGAGGAGCTGGCGTTGCGACACGGAGACGACTTCTACGTCGACTATGCCCGCCTCGGCATCGCACTGGCGCTCGCCTATGGCGGCGACAACGTGGGCGGACTCGCCGCCGTCGCTGGTGCGCCGCTCAGTCCCGCACCGTCCATGCTCGCCTGGTTCGAATACGCCCGCGGGGAAACGACGCTCGACCGGGATCCCGAGGGTGCCCTCGAACACTTGGACCGTGCCGTCGAGATCGCGACCGACGTCGGCGATCGCTTCGTCACCGAGGTCGCCCTGCTGTCGTCGTCCTCGCTGCGCGCTCGCACGGGAGATCTCGCGGCCGCTGTCGATCGCTTCAGCGAGCTGCTCGAGCACTTCGGCGCAGGCGGTGATCCCGGCCACCTCGTCACCAGCCTCCGCAACCTCGTCACCCTGCAGGTGCGCCTGGGTCAGTACCGGCCGGCGGCTGCGCTCTACGGCGCCGTGGCCGAGCACCCCTCGTCGCCGACGTATGGCGAGGAGGCGCAGCGGCTGATGGCAGCGGCCGACGAGTGCCGTGACGCCCTCGGCGACATGGAGTTCGCACGGGTTGTTGCGGTCGGGCGGACCCGCACACTCGAGGCCACCGTCGACGCCGCGGTGGCGGCGCTGCGGGCGGCCCGAGCCCGGGTCGCCGCCCTGACCACGACCGCCGCGGGGAGATAGCTTCGACCCCCATGCCCGCGGTCACGGCGAACGGGATCACGATCGAGTACGACATCCATGGCGACGACGACGCGCCCCCGCTGCTCCTCGTCATGGGCCTCGGCGGGCAGCTCGTCCAGTGGACGCTGCCGTTCGTCGAGCAGCTCGCCGAACGAGGCTTCCGGGTCATCCGATTCGACAACCGGGACATCGGCTTGTCGTCTCGGATCAACGCTCCGGCGCCGACGCGCCGGCAGATCCTCGCCGCCATCGCCTCGAAGCGCTACGCCAAGTCCCCCTACACGCTGGCCGACATGGCCGACGACACGGCCGGCCTGCTGGACGCCATCGGTGTCGAGCAGGCGCACGTCGTCGGTGTCTCGATGGGCGGCATGATCAGCCAGTCCCTGGCGATCCGCCATCCCCGGTGCGTCGCCAGCCTGACGTCGATCATGTCGAACACCGGGGATCGCCGCCATGGACGCGTGCACCGGTCATTGCTGCGCAAGGCACCGCGCTACATGACACTCGACCCTGCCAACCGTGTCGAGAACGGGCTGGAGATGTTCCGACTGATCTCCGGGCCCCACTTCGACGCCCCGGCAGTGCGGGCGATGCTCGAGGAGTCGAGCGCCCGCAGCGACGATCTCGAGGGTGCGGCCCGCCAGACGATGGCGATCCTCGCCAGCCCGGACCGCACGTGGGACCTGCGGCGGGTCCAGGCGCCGACGCTGGTCGTGCACGGCCTTGTCGATCGCCTCGTCATGCCGAGTGGTGGTATCGCCACGGCCCGAGCGATCCCGGGCTCGCGCCTGGTCATGTACCCGGACATGGGTCACGATCTGCCGGAGGTGCGCTGGGGCGAGCTGATGGAGGAGATCGTGCTCAACACCCGGCGCGCCCAGGGCGGCTCGGCGGGCCAAACGGCGAAGATCGCCTGAGGATCGCCATGAACGGGGCGGACGAGCGTCCGGGCCTCGTCGCCCTCGACGTCGAGGGCGTGCTGCTGCCGGAGATCTGGATCGCCGTCGCCGAGCGGACCGGCATCGACGAACTGCGCCGGACGACCCGTGACGAGCCGGACTACGACGTGTTGATGCGCGGCCGGCTGGCGCTGCTCGATCGCCACGGCCTGACCCTGAGCATCATCACCGACGTCATTGCCGGGCTGCGGCCGTTGCCGGGCGCCATCGAGTTCCTCGACGCGCTGCGCGCCCGCACCCAGGTCATCCTGCTCTCGGACACGTTCGCCCAGTTCGCCCATCCGTTGATGGCGCAACTCGGATGGCCGACGATCTTCTGCCACGACCTGCGGGTGGTCGACGACCGCATCGTCGACTACCGCCTGCGCCTGCCGGACCAGAAGCGGAAGTCGGTGGAAGCGTTCCGTGCCCTTGGGTTCAGGGTCGTCGCCGGCGGTGACTCCTACAACGACGTGTCGATGCTGCTGGCAGCCGACACCGGACTGCTCTTCCGGGCGCCGCCCAACGTGCGCGCCGAGTTTCCCGAGCTGTCCGCGTACGACGACTACGACGCGTTCGCCGCCGCCATCGACGACTCACTGGCTTGAGCGGGAGACTTCGAGCCGAAAGGCGGAGCCTTTCGGCTCGGCTCATGGAGCCGGCCGTCGGCCGGCACCGACGAGCTGCAGTCGATCGGCCGGCCGAGCCGGACCGATCGGCGAATCGGGGGGCTCCGGCAGGAGCCTCCGCCCCCCGAACCCCCCGCCGTAGCCAAGTCGAGCCAACGTCGGCGCGAACGTCGCGGCGCCTGCGATGCTGGGGGCCGTGGTGGCCGGGCGGCTGATCGGTCGGGAGCGGGAGTGTGCCCACCTCGAGGAGCTCGCCCTGCCGGGCGCGATCATCACGCTGACCGGTCCCGGTGGCGTCGGCAAGACCCGGCTCGCACTGGAGCTGGCCAGCCGCCTCGAGGCACGTGACGGGCGGACCGTTCCTGTCGCACTGCTCGGCGAGTTGGGTGCGAATGCCGACGCCGAGGACGTGGCGGGAGCACTCGGCTTCCAGTCGGTCGGCGCAGCCACGGTCGTGCTCGCTGAGCGCCGCGGATCGATCGTGCTCGACAACTGCGAGCACGTGCTCCCCGCCCTTCGCGAGGTGGTGCGCGAGCTGCAAGCGGCCGTGCCCGAGCTGATCATGCTCGTCACGAGTCGTGAGGGGTTGGGCATCCTCGGCGAGCAGGTGATCGTCGTGGATCCTCTGCCGCTTCCGGGCCGGGCCGATCCCCAGCCCGCCCCGGCCGTCGAGCTGTTCCTCGAGCGGGCACGTGCCGCCGGAGCCGAGCTCGATCACGACCCGCGCATGCTCGAGGACGTCGCCGAGCTGTGCAGGCGGCTGGACGGGCTGCCGCTGGCGATCGAGCTGGCCGCCGCCCGGACCCGAGCGCTGGCCCCCGGAGACCTCTTGGAGGTGGTGGACGAGCGCTTGGACGTGCTCGGACATCGAGCCGGTAGCCGTCGCGACGCGATGCGAGCCACGATCGAGGTGTCCACGCACACGTTGGCACCCACCGAGCACGCGTTCTTCCGGCGACTCGGCGTGTTCACGGGCCCCTTTGACCTCGGGTTGGCCCACGCGGTTGCCGGCGAGCCGGGATCTGATCGCGTGGCCTCGATGGACGTGTTGGCGACGCTCGTCGAGCGTTCGCTCGTCAGCATCGAGACCGTTGGCCCGATCACGCGATACCGGCTGCTCGAGCTGCTCCGCGACCATGCGTTCGAGGAGCTGCGCGACGCCGGCGAGCTGGAATCCGTGCAGGAGCGATTTGTCGAGGCGATGCTCGCCGTCTCGGACCGCATCGTGCAGGACGCCGCCGAGCAGTGGGATGCGCGGCTGGTGACCGTCGCCAGCGGGCAGTTCGTCAACCTCGTGCGGGCCTGCGAGTTGTGCCTGGAGCGTGATGCCACGCCGCATCGCGCCTACCGGCTCCTGCTGCCGATGTTCGCCGCACTCCACGAAGGCCGTCCGGACGAGGTGTTGCAACTCGGCCGAAAGGTGCTCGACCGCTGGCCGGACCAGCGTGCGCCGTGGCGACCCGAGGCGTTGGCCGTGCTCGCCACTGCCGCGGCCATTGCCGGAAGGGATGCCGAGGTGGGGCCGCTCGCCGCAGCGGTGGTCGACGACCCGGAGGCCAGCCCGATCGCCGCCGCGCTGGCGGACCGAGCGTGGGGGCTGGCCATGCGGGCCGTCGACCCTGCCGCTGCGGTGCGCCACTTCCAGCTCGCCAGGATGGCCGCCAGCGACATGGGTGCCCGGTCCCTGATGCACGAGCTCCAGGTCTTCGAGGCGGGCGAGGTCGACCTGGCCGGCGACCGTGAGCGTGCGATGGACTTGCTCGACGACGCAATGGCGCGAGCCGACGAGGCCGACGACGACTTCGTTGCCGTCCTCGCCGACATCGTGCGGGCCCGTGTGTTGCTGCGAGCCGGCGACGTCCCCGCCGCTGAGGCGGCGGTGAGCCGGGCCGATGCGCGGTCGGCGGCGATGGGCCAGGAGTGGTGGGCGGCGGCAACGCTGCGCACGGCCGCGGCGGTCGCCTCGATGGGACCTGATCGGTGGGCTGGCGGTACGAGCCGCTGGCGAGAAGCACTCGACTCGGCGGCGAGAAGCGGATCGGTCGGCGAGATCGCGCTGACGCTGCGTGCAGCAGCGACGACGGCGATGGTGCTGGGCGAGCGCGACGTGGCGCACGACCTCGCTGCCCTTGCGCCCCGCTCGACCGCGATCACCGTGCTGCCGGAGCTGTTCCCGGAGGCGGCAGCGGACCTGGCCGAGAACGGCCCGCGCCCGCGATCCAGCCGCCACCTCGTCGATGCGCTGGCGGTGGCCCGGACGTTGCTCGGCCCGACGCAACCGGTTCGTACCCCGGCGCCCTCGATCGACGGCCAGATCGTCGCCCGTGCTGGAGAGTTGGCCCGCGACGGCGACGGCTGGCGCATCACGTTCGACGGAAGGTCGACGCGGATCCGGGACATGAAGGGCATCGCCGACCTCGCCACGCTCGTGACCCGGCCAGGGCGAGAGGTGCACGCGCTGGAACTGATGGGCGGCCAAGACGTCGGCGGTACGGCCGGCCCGGCCCTCGACGAGCGGGCACGACGGACGTACCAGGACCGCATCGTCGAACTGCAGCGCGACATCGACGAGGCCCGCGTCGACCACGACGTGCGGCGAGCAGAGCGGGCCGAGCTCGAACTGGACGCGCTCGTCGAGCAGCTCAGCGAGGCGTTCGGGCTGGGTGGTCGCGGCCGGTCGACGGGATCGAGCGCGGAGCGGGCGCGCACCGCGGTGACGTATCGCATCCGCGCCGCCATCCGGCGGCTCTCCGACCTGCACCCAGAGCTCGGGCGCCACTTCGCGAATGCCGTCCGGACCGGTACCTGGTGCTCGTACCAGCCGGAGACGGAGGTGCACTGGACGGTTGTCAGCGACCTGCCGTGACATGCCTCACACTGTGAGGAGCGTCCTCACGTCATGTTGTCTGAACCGTCGAACAAACGACCAGGAGGACGCGAGATGACGATGACCTACGCCGCTGGAGTGATCGCCGACGCCCATGGCAACCCGATGACCGGCGATGCAGCCAGCGTCGAGGTCTACGACCGTGCGCTCGACCGCCTCGTGCGTTTCCATCCGGAGGTCGTCGACCTCGCCACCGCGCTTGCCACTGCGGACGAGCCGGTGCCGATGGCCAACGTGCTCTTTGCCTACCTCCATCTCATGAGCACAGACGTCGACGACCTCGCCACGGCGACGGAGTGCTGGAGGGCGCTCGCCGACGCCGACCTCAACGAGCGCGAGCACCTGCACGCCCGGGCCATCGGCGCCTGGGTCAACGGCGACTGGGTCGGTGCCAGTCGCGCCCTCGACGAGGTGCTGTACCGCTGGCCGACGGACATCGCGGCCCTGATGTTCGGGCACCAGCTCGACTTCTTCCTCGGCGACGCCCAGAACCTCCGGGATCGGGCTGTGCGTTCGCTGCGTGAGCTCGACCCCGAGCACCCACACAGCGAGTTCGTGCGAGGGATGGTCGCCTTCGGGCTGGAGGAGTCCGGCCACTACGGGCAGGCCCTCGACGCAGGTCGCCGCGCCGTCGACGCCAACCCGGACGACGTCTGGGCCATCCACGCCGTCGCCCACACCTACGAGATGCAGGGCATGATCGATGAGGGCATCCGCTTCATGACGGAGCGCAGCGGTGACTGGGGGAGCGGGAACCTGTTCACCGTCCACAACTGGTGGCACCTGGCGCTGTACGAGCTCGAGGCGGGGCAGCCGGAGCGTTCGCTCGCCATCTACGACGCCGAGGTGCACAACGCCGAGTCGCTCGGCGTTCCGATCGAGATGCTCGACGCCAGCGCGCTGCTGTGGCGCCTGCGCCTCGACGGCGTCGACACCGGTGGGCGGTTCGGGCCGCTGGCGGAGTCGTGGGCGCCGAAGGCGGGTGTCCAGCCGTGGTACGCGTTCAACGACCTGCACGCCACGATGGCGTACGCCGGCGCTGGCCGTCTCGGCGAAGCGCACACCCTGATCCGCCAGCTCGATGGGTGGCTCGAGACGGCGAGTGGCACGAACGCCAAGATGACGGCCGAGATCGGTATGCCGTCGTGCCGGGCCGTGGTCGCCTTCGCCGAGGAGCGCTACTCCGACGCCATCGCCGAGCTGTTCCCGATCCGTCGGGTGTTCCAGCACTTCGGCGGATCGCACGCCCAGCGCGATGCGCTGCAGCGGACCCTGCTGGAGTCCGCGCTGCGGGCCGGTCGGTACGAGTTGGCGAGGTCGTTGACCGCCGAGCGACTCGGCGTGCGGGAGTGCAGCGTGTACAGCTGGACCCAGCGGGCCCGTGCCCTGCGCGGCCTCGGCGACGAGACCGCTGCGGCCCAGGCTGACTCCAACGCCGCCGGCTACCGCGCCCGGTTCGCCGCCGCACTCTGAGCGGCGCGACGTCCCGACCGTGCCTCCGTCAGCGTTCTGGTGGAACGGTCCGCCAGGACGCTGACCAGGAGGCCCACCCTGCAGGGTTGCCACGTCACAGCGCCGGACGTAGATTGGTCACTCCACCGACGCGGGGTGGAGCAGTCCGGTAGCTCGTCGGGCTCATAACCCGAAGGTCGCAGGTTCAAATCCTGCCCCCGCCACCAAGAGAGACCAGCGCAGAGGCCCTTCCTGGCTCAACAGGAGGGGCCTCTTGCGGTGTCGAGCGAGGGGAGAGGTCGGCGTGGTCATGAACCGTCTTGCCCGGGACACTCGTCGTTGGCGGCTGCTCGTCCTGCCGGCTGTCGTCCTCATCGGCTCGTGCGCGTCCGACGATGGTGACGGCGCCGGCACGACCGTTCCGATCGTGGCGACATCGGTGACGACCAACGCGGAGACCGCCCGGACCGTCGACATCGGGAACGGCCGAGTGATCAACATCGAGTGCAACGGCACGGGACAGCCCACGGTCGTGCTCGTGTCGGGCCTCGGTGAGGGCGCCGACACGTGGACGTCTCCCCAGGAGCCTGGACAGCCCGAACCGATCGTCTTCGCTGGGGTCGCCGAGTTCTCCCGTGTCTGCGTGTACGACCGTCCCAACACCGGGTCGGGGCGATCGAGCCCGGTGCCCCAACCCACTTCGGCACAGGACGCCGCCGCCGATCTCGAGGCCCTGTTGACCGCATCGGGGGAGCCGGGCCCGTACGTCCTCGTCGGCCATTCCTATGGCAGCCCGATCATCAGACTGTTCGCCAGCGCCCATCCGGACGACGTGGCCGGCCTCGTCCTCGTCGACGGTCTGTCCGAAGACCTTGCGGACGGGCTGACTCCGGCGCAACAGGCCGTGTTGGAGGCGCTGAACACTCCACCGCAGAACAGCGACGCCGAAGCAATGGACTTCCAGGCGACGTTCGGCGAGCTGCGCGAGTCTCCTCCGCCACCGACGGTGCCGGTGGTCGTCTTGACCGCAGACCGTCCGCAGCTGACCCCGGAGCTCATCGCCTCGGGCCAGGCACCACCTGGAGTGGACCAAGCCTTCGCCGACGCCCTGTGGTCGGCGCAGTTGGCTGCGCAGGACGAACTGGCTGCCAAGTTTCCCGGTGCCCAACACGTCACCGCTACCAACAGCAACCACTACATCCAGTACGGCAACCCGCAACTCGTGGTCGACTCGATCCGCAACGTGGTCGACACGGTGCGCACCACGCAAGCGGAGTCGCGGATGGAGTCCGACGCCACGGGCTAGCAGATGTGTGGGGCTTCTCGCATCACTCCGAGGCGGCGCGAGGAGTCGTCGGACGGTCGGTGCCCCACGCCTCGTGGCCGACGACGTGGAAGCGCCGTCCGCTGATCTGAACGGGCTCGATGCGCACGAAGCGGTGCTTGGGGCCGGCGTGCCACGGGAAGAGGGGGAGGTCGAGCGCATCGAAGTACGCCTGCAACTGCTCGATCTCGATCGCGAAGCCCTTGACGACGACACTCCACGCATCACCAGCATCAGCGTCATAGCCGTCGATCTCGAAGGCGACACCCCGCCCGAGAACGGCCCCCGCGAGCTTGGTGCCCTCAGCCGTGCGGAACACGATCGTGCCATGATCAACCGCGTAGTTGATCGGAAAGATGTCGGGATGATCAGTGATCGACACCGCCAAGCGGCCGACCTCACCGGCTCGTAGCAGCTCCAGACATGTGGACGTGTCCAGTTCGACGGTGGGCTCGGTCGTGGTCGTCATGTCTTCATGATGCTCGCCCGCCGCACACGGTGACCAGAGCCGAAAGTCCCGGATAGCGAGCGCCGCCGTCGAAGGAGGGATGTGTTCAACACGTTGATCGTCGCGGCCGATCTCGACGCCGCGTCAGACAGCATCGTCCGAGCGGCGGCCGGCCTGGCTCGTCGCGGTCGCGTGCCCTTGGAGGTGCTGGCCGTCGTTCCGTCTTGGCTCGACGCAGCAGCGGTGGAACGTCGCCGTGAGGCGTCGCAGCAGGTCGTGCCTGGTCGCGTGACGATCGCTGTCGGTGACGATGTGGCTGCCTCGATCGTCGACCATGTCGGCAGCCGTGAAGGCGCGCTGCTCGTGATGCGGACCGCGGCTGCCGGCCTCGTGTCAGGTGGCCGGCACAGCGTCACCGGGGAGGTTCTCGCCAGGCTCGTTCAACCTGTGCTCCTGCTCGGACCGGCCGTGCCGGACGGAGTGTCGCTCGAGGCATCGACGCTGCTTTTCGGCATCGGCGGCAACGACGACGAATGCCCTGCGGTGCCGGTGATGGACTCGTGGCAACACACGTTCGGAGGGGACCGACCGCACGTCGTCGACGTCATCGCCGCGACGGGTTGGCCCGACGGCACGGTCGACGAGCGGCTCGAACGAACGCGTGTCGATGCCGTTGTCGAGCTGCTTGCGGGGCGCGGCATTGACGCGGCCGCTGAGGTGATGCACGCATCCGACGCCGCGTCCACGCTGCTGGAGGTCGCCGAGCGACATGATCACCCCGTGTTCGTGGTGACCGCCGATCGCTGGCCTGGCGGCCCGTCGCACTGGTATTCGACGAGTCGCCGGCTCGTGCAGCGGTCGCCGTGGCCGGTGCTCCTCGTGCCGAGCGATCTCGCAGTTTGACGTCGGACACCTCGACGCGACCAGGTTCGCGCCCGAGGTCCGTTGGGAACCTCGGGGCGCTTGCATCGCCGACGAAGGGGTTCGTCATCGGCGAGCATGCTGGCTACTGCGCCGGAGCTGTGGCGGTCCGTTGCCGGTGCCACACACCGAGCATGACCAGCACGAACATCAGCCCGGTGGCGACGAAGGAGACGATGGCAGCGATGCCGGCGATGCGCCCGATCGTCGACCAGGCGAACGTCGAGAGCAGCAGGCCGCGCAGCGTCTCACCCTTGAACAGCGAGTTGCGTTGACCGGAGATCTCGTCGTACGTCGTTTGCAGGTCGGCGACGGTGGCGTCGTCGGCGCCTTCCGTCTGCGCGGCCGCCAGCGCGGCCTGCGCCTCGCGCTCGGGCCCGCCGAGATCGGCGTAGGTGGCGCCATCGGCGATGCCGGCGAGGTGACCGTCGATGTAGGCGGCGTACGCCTCAGCCTCGCCGCCAGTGTCGCGGCCCGGCTCTACCTGGCCGAGAAGACGATCAAGAACTACGTCACTTCGGTGCTCTCCAAGATGGGGATGGCTCGGCGCACCGAGGCAGCCGTGTACGCCGCCACCCACCTCGACAAGGCGAAACGCGACCAGCCCAGTGCGTGAGCACCGGTCAGGCTCCGGCGCCTTCAGCGGCTGCGTAGGCGCCGAGCAGATCGCGCGCCGAGACGATGCCGACCACACGTCCGCTGTCGGCGAGAAGCACGTGCCGGACGTAGCTCTCCATCATCTGTTGGGACACTTCCGCAACCGTCGCCGTGGCGTCGCACGACACGAGCTCGGTGCGCCCGATGTCGATCGCCTTCGTCGTGGCCGGGTCTCTCCGGGCGGCGAGGGCACGCACCACGTCACGTTCTGACACGATGCCCCGCACCTCGTCACTGCTGCCGACCGCCAGCGCGCCGACGTCCGCATCGACCATGGTCCGAGCGACCTCCCACAGGTCGGCGTCCTCGGCCACGCGGGCTACGAGATCAGCGGCGAGCGTCGCCACCGGCATTGCTCCGGCTGAGGACATCGGCATGCACATGGTGTAGCGGATGCGGCGCGACGACTATTCGACGACGAGCGCGGTGACCATGCCGAACATCCCGTCGGCCGATTCGACGTGATTGAGGATGTGGCAGTGCACAACCCACGTGCCGGGTGACGTCGCGTTGAACAGCACTGTGTAGCGCTCTCCGGACGCGACGAGCACGGTGTCGGCGGCGTACGGGTGGTCGAGCGGTTCGCCGTCCTTGGCGACGACAGCGGCCGGCGGCTCGTTCACGCCTCCGAGCCGGCCGGCGACTGAGCCCGGGCGGCACCGTCGCATCGAGTGATCTGGGCGGGAATCCTGCCAGGGGCGTTACTGGGCGGAATATGTGCCAACGCCTGGCAGAGATTCCGCCCAGATTGACCATCGACTCCGCATTGGAGGGAGTTCGCGTCGGAAACGCATCTGTCTACGATCAGCGGTCACCCGCGCAGCGGTCATCGGTAAGGAGCGGTCATGATCTCGTTCGAAGGCGACTACGGCATCACGGTGGTGAAGCTCGCGGGGCCCGGAGTTCCGGGACTGGAGGACGACACCCCGCTGTATCACTTCGACGTTCCGGCGGAGCGGATGGCGGAGTTCGTTCGCGATCCGGATGCCTTCGCCGCAAGGCTCGGTCTGCGCCCTCCCCAAGATCGCGAATACGCCCACGTGAACCTGCGCGTCATTCCAGCGTCCGCTGATTCGGCCTTCGAAGCCACGGCGGGTGACGAGCCGACGGTCCTCGGCGTGGAGGCCGCTCCCCATGCCTGTTGCTACCTGAGCGGAGAGGACGAGATCACGTGCCACATGCACGATCACGACGAACCGATCGCGTGATCTCGGACCGCGCGGCGCCGCCTTCGAACTAGCCACGTAGCGCTTCGAGCCGGGCCAGTCGCTCGTCGAGCTGGTGAGTGGACGCGAGCATGATCTGATCTCGGACACGACGACGGGAGGGGGCTCAGCTCGGTGGGGCAGCGCACGGCATCGTTGGAGAGTTGGGTTCCGGGCGTCCGCGCCGCCCGGGAGTACCAGCGCTCGTGGCTGCGCTTCGATGTGGTCGCCGGGCTCGTGCTCGCGGCGATCCTCGTGCCGCAAGGCATGGCGTATGCGGAGCTCGCCGGGCTGCCTGCGGTCACGGGCCTGTACACGACGATCGGCTGCCTCGTTGCCTACGCCATCTTCGGTCCATCGCGCGTGCTGGTGTTGGGTCCCGATTCGGCGGTCTCACCGCTGATCTTCGCGGCGATCGTGCCGCTCGCCGCCGGCGACCCGGAGACGGCAGTGACGTTGGCCGGGATGCTGGCCGTGGTGGTCGGCGTGATTGCCGTCGGCTTGGGGATCGGCAAGCTCGGCTTCGTCGCCGACCTGCTGTCGAGCGAGGTCCAGGTCGGGTACATGAACGGTCTGGCCATCACGATCATCGTCAGCCAGCTTCCGAAGCTGTGTGGTTTCTCCACCGATGCCGACTCGTTCGTCGATGAGGTGCGCGAGTTCGTGTCGAACCTCGACCTCACGAAGGCCCCTGCGCTGGCGATCGGACTCGGCGTGCTCGCAGTCCTGCTCGGGCTGCCCCACGTGACGAAGAGGGTGCCGGCAGTGCTCGTGGCCGTCGTCGGTGCGACGGTCGTGTCGGCCGCCCTCGGGCTGGCTGACGAGATCTCGACGGTGGGAACGCTGCCGCAAGGCTTCCCGACGCCGGAGCTGCCCTGGACACAGCTCTCCGACGTCGGCCCGCTGTTCGTCGCCGCGGTCGGGATCACGCTGGTGTCGCTCACCGACACGATCGCGACGTCGTCTGCGTTCGCCGCCCGCCGCGGCGACGAGGTCGACCCGAACCAGGAGATGGTCGGCATCGGCGCGGCGAACGTCGCATCCGGGCTGATCCGCGGGTTCGCTGTCTCGACGAGCGGCTCCCGAACCGCCGTGGCCGAGCAGTCGGGTGCGAAGAGCCAGCTCACCGGCGTGATCGGGGCGGCGGTGGTGGCGGTGCTCCTGCTGTTCCTCAACGATCTGGTTTCCGATCTCCCACAATCGGCGCTCGCGGCGGTGGTGATCGCGGCAGCGTTGTCCTTGCTGGACGTGGGCGCGGTGGTGCACTACTGGCGGGTGCGACGCTCGGCGGCGATCCTCTCCGTGATCGCCTCACTGGGCGTGATCTTCATCGGTGTGCTCGAAGGGATCGTCCTGGCCATCGGGCTCGCCGTGCTCCTGTTCTTCCGGCGCAGCTGGTGGCCCCACGGCGCGGTGCTGGGACAGATGGACGGCGTCGACGGCTGGCACGACGTCGACGCCCACGACACCGCCGAGGAGGTGCCGGGCATCGTCATCTACCGGTGGGAGGCGCCGCTGTTCTTCGCCAACGCCGGCGCCTTCCGCCGACAGGTTCGTCACCTCGTGCGAGAACGGTCGCCATCGTGGGTCGTCGTGCAGTGCGAGGCGATCACGGACGTGGACGTCACCGCAGCCGGCATGCTCAAACAGCTCGACGAGGAGCTCAACGCCGAAGGCGTGCACATGGCGTTCGTCGAGCTGCGCAGCCGCCTGCAGGAGCTCGTGCAGCGCTACGGGCTGTTCGAGACATTGGACCGCGATCACTTCTATCCCAGCGTCGAGAGCGCACTCGCCGACATTCGCGATCCGAGCGACATGACGGCTGAACGCGTCAGCGTTCCAACACGCAGACGGCTGGCCGCGCTCGCCGCACTGGTCGGCACGGGGGCACTCGTGGGCTTTGTCGTCGGGGCGCTGTTCCGGCACCTCGGAGAGGTCTTCATCGGCCTCGTCGGGCTCGTGGTCGCCGTGGCCGGCGCCTGGTGGGTCGTCACGCAGCGCGCACTGCGCCGGGCGATCGGCGCCGTCGGTGTTGTCGTCGGACTGGTCGTGCTCGCCGTCGCCGTCGTTCGGGCAGTCGGTTCCACGGATCGGCTCACCATTCGGCTCGCCATCGTTCTCGTGCTGCTCGGAGTCACGATGGCCTGCGCTCGCGCGGCGGTGGAGCGCGACCTCCACGGCGCTGATCCAGGCAGTCGCCCGGAGGGCCCGCCACGTCGGCCCGTCCTGTTGTGCAATCCGCGGTCCGGCGACGGGGCGGTCGAGCGGTTCGGGCTGACCGAGCTGGCGGCCGAGCTCGGGGTCGAGACGGTGAGGTTGGAGAGCGGGCGGGACCTGGAGACGCTGGCCCGGGACGCCGTGAAACGTGGTGCCGACTGCCTCGGCGTGGCCGGCGGCGACGGCTCGCAAGCCGTGGTGGCTGCCGTCGCTGTCGAGCACGGCACTTCCGTTCGTGTGTGTGAGTGCCGGCACACGCAACCACTTCGCGATGGATCTCGGGCTCGACCGCAACGATCCCCGTCAGTCGCTGGGCGCGTTTCGTGACGCGTGCGAGCGACGCGTGGACTACGCGACGGTCAATGGGCGGATGTTCATCAACAACGTCTCGCTCGGCGTGTACGCCGCCATCGTCCACGACGATTCCTACCGCGATGCCAAGGTTGAGACGACGATGAACCTGCTTCCTGAGCTCATCGGTCCCCACGCCGCGCCGTCCGACTTGCGGTTCGTCACCTCCGACGGCAACGAGGTCGACGCGGCGATCGCCGTGGTCGTCTCCAACAACACCTACACCATGCACGGCACAGCGGTGAGCGTGAAGCGCCGCCACCTCGATCGTGGTGAGCTCGGGGTGATCGCCGCGACCACGTTCAGCCCCTTCTGGCACGAGTTCATCGCGACGGAGTTCGAGGTGCAATCGAGATCAGACGTCGTGCGCGCCGGCATCGACGGCGAACCTGTCGAGCTCGCCACGCCGCTGCGCTTCGAGACCCACCCAGGCGGGCTCGTCGTGCTCGTCCCGCGAGGCAATGTCGAGGCCGCACAGCGCCGCAGCGAGCGCGATGATCGGGTCCGAGATGTCATCGAGGTCGCCTTGGGACGAGAGCCGCGCAGGTAGTGCCACCCTGACGGTCGTCAGCTCGTCTCGAGCATTCGTCCCTGCCAGGCGATCGAGACCGTCCCGCTCGACGACACGACGAAGACCGCGGCGTCGCGAGCATCAGCGGAGAACCTCAGCGCCGACGTGTGCCGGGTCCCGCGGAACGGGGCGATGTCGCGGCGCGACTGCTCCGACGTTCGAAGGTGGACACCGACTGTCGTGATCCGGCCGTCACCATCGATCAGCGCGGCTCGGTCGTATTGGGAGAGCGCGTTCAACAGGGGCGCGAAGTGCGACCGGTCGGTGAGGTCGAGCGCCGGGATGTCGATCGCGGACCCGAAGCCGAGACCGTCCAGTTCATGGGCGTCACCGTCGAGCCGCCAGACGATGGCTGCTCCGATCCTTCCGGCGCCCAACCAGTGGTTGCAGAGCTCCACGAGGTTGGCGAGCACCTTCGGATCTGCGCCTGGAAGCATTGGCCCGATCCGCTCGACGATGTCGAGGCTGAGGAGCTTCTTCGCCCACCGGAGGCCGTCCCAGGTCGCGACGCCGTGGGGAGTCGCCAGCCGCACCCAGCCGCGCCCGAGGCGTTGCACCACGAACGCACCGGTCGCCGTCGTCAAATGCACGGTCGACGACTCGTACTCGTGCGTGCGGTCGAAGCAGAGGATCTGGTCGTTGCGGCCGAGCGTTCGCACGACGAACGACGAGCGCCCGTCGGCCAGGCGCCGCGCGACATCCAGCGGCACGTCGCCGATCTCGACGAGGTCGAGCGATCGGCTCACTTCGACGGCAGGAGCGTCGGCGACGACCAGGGCGCCATAGCGCGGCGCCACGCCCTCGTGGGCGTGCGGATGCCGGGCGTAGTCCAACTCGGCGAGCACCGCATCGGCCAGGTACGGGTCGGTAGGGAGCCACACCTGTTCATCGTCGAGTTCCTGTCGAAGCCGGTCGATCCGTCCGGCGTTGACGTCGAAGCCGCTCACCCGACAAGCCTGCCGCGAGTAAGACGTAAAGAGTGCGCGCGTCGAGCGGTGGGTCAGCGGACGACGGTTCTGGTTCGCCCCTCGCACGAGCGGGTGCGCGTCGGGCGCTCGACGAGACCCGCTCTCGGATGACCGACGCGTGGCGTCGCCGCCGCCGGCTCGGCGAGTCCGATTGCGAGGAGATCCGCTCGGGATTCATCGCCCAGCCGGTCAACGCGCTCTCGAGCGTCGCCTACGTGGCGGGTGGCGGATGGGTGGTCGCCCGCGGAGCTCGTGCCGGGCGCCCGGCAGCGGTCGCCTTCGGGGGTCTTCTCGGCGCGGTCGGCGCGGGCAGCGTCCTCTACCACGGACCATGCCCGCCCGGGGCGCAACAGGCCCACGATGCCAGCCTCGCCGCTGCACTTGGGCTCGTCGTGCTCCACAACACCGCCGCGATCAGCGGCCGCCATTCCCTGGCCCGGGGCGCCGCGCAGACCGCTGCGGCGATCGCAGCCGCCGTGCCGGTGCTCCCACGCGGCCGCTTCACCAATCAGGTCGCCGCGGTCCTGGGGATCGCCGCCGTGACCACTGAAGCGCTCTCTGTCCGCAGCCACCACCCTCGAGGACCGGCGGCAGCTGCGGCCGGCACCCTCGCCCTCGGCGCGCTGATCAACGTCCTGAGCCGCACGGGCGGCCCGCTGTGCCGTCCGAAGAGCCTCATCCAGGGGCACGCCGTGTGGCACGTCCTCAGCGCCGTGTCACTCGCCGCCTGGGCGCGTGGCGCTCTGCTCCCGGCTGCCTGAGCGACTGTCACTGTCCGTCAAGGCGGCCTCGACGGCGGCGACGACGTCGGCGCGTGCGGCGAGAACAGGTGGCAGGAGCCCGACGCGATCGCGGGCGCGGATGTATCCCCACAGCGTCGCGACGAGCCGAGTCAGCGGTGTCCACACGGCGAGGGCGACTGCTCCGCCGACGGCAACGAGCACGCCCGCCACCACGGCGCCGAAGCCGTCGGCGAGCAACACGCCGGCGATGATCCACGTCAGCAGACCAGCGATCAGGCCGACGAGCAGCCGGACGGTTCCCTTCGTCGCCGTCGATCGCACCGCGCCAGTCGCACCGAGCACGAGCAGGAGCGCAGGGAGGTGGATCAGCGTCGCCACCGCGACCAGCGGGCCGAGGAACACCAACCCGACGATCGACAGCGCGAGACGGCCAGCCGACACACCGCGAGGCGCCAGCTCCCGGTCCCGCAGGCCGATCAACTGGAGCTGGGTGGCGTACTGCCGGAAGGCGTTGGTGACCCGATCGCGAGCCGGTGCTGGCGCAATCGCCAGCCGGCGGGCGACGACCTCGACCTGACCGAACGTCGCGGCGCCCTTCTGCAACCCCGAGTCCGCGTAGACCCGTGCCGCCGCCCGCATGACCTCCCGTTCCTCGACACTGGAGAAGTCCGGCGACACGGCCTCGAGCGCGGACGCGATCTCCGTCGTCAGCGCCGCCACGTCGTCTCGATCCGGTTCACCGTCGGTGACGGGGTGGAGGCGCACGTGGCGCGATCGGTTCGCCGACCATCACGAGCGCCGCGCTGCGGGTCTCGATCCGACTCTCGAAGGCGAGACCGATCGGGACCACCACCGTCTCCGGCGCCGTCGGCAGCGCCCCAAGTGCGATGCGAGCCGCGCCGGTGCGCACGCGATCGAGGCCGCCCCGATCACCGGTCGTACCTTCCGGGAAGATCGCCACCATGGCGCCCCCAGCGAGTTCGTCGTGACACGCCTCGAACATGGCGCGGTTGTCGTCCGGCCGATCGCCGTCGGACCGTCGGTAGACGGGAAGCACGCCGGCGAGCGCGAGGAACGGGCGGGCCACGATCACCTTCCAGAGCGCCGCCTTGGCGAGGAACCGGGGGAGGCGGCCGAGGACCGAGGCCACCACGATCGGATCGACGAAACCGTTGCCGTGGTTGGCGACCACGAGCACCGGCCGATCGGCAGGGATGCGCTCGCGGCCGGTGACCTCGACCGATCGGTAGAACGCCTGCGTGAGTGTCTTGGTCAGGAGGCCCAGCAGGCGATCGGTGGCGCGGCGGAACAGCCGGGGTGCCCGCTCCGGCCACGCCGCCGTCATGGCATTGTCGAACCATCCCAGCAGGAGCAGCGCGGAGATCAGGTGCCAGGCGCCGTGGGGCTGCAGCAACGACTGCTCGTCGCAAAGTGCGCTGTCGCCGGTCCCTGCCCACCAGCTCAAGGCGGCGACGACGGCGAGCACGATGAGGGCGACGTTCCAGACTCGTGGCAAGCCGTGGCGGCGGGCGACGAGCTCGGTTCCGACGACGACCACCACGGCGACTGCCGCCAGGACGGTGGTGACGCCGAACGCGGCTGCGATCCCCCCGGCCACCGCTCCAACCGCCGCGCCGACGAGCGCGCCGACAGCACTGGCGCCTGGCCCGCGGATTCGGCTGGCATGCCAACCGGCCACGAACCCGAGGAGTCCCAGCAGCGGCACGTCGTGGAGGTACTGGCCGACCGTGCCTGAACCGCCGTGGTAGAGGAAGCTGCCGACGCCCTCGAGCGTCGCCAGCACGCCCAGGGCGACGAACGCGCGTGGCAGCGCCCGGCGCACAACGATGGCCACGATGAGCGCACCGGCGGCGACGTACGCCACCGAGGACCACACGTTGACGTCCTGCTCCAGGAACCAGTCGTCGCGCGCCTCACAGTCAGCATCGACGGCGGCGAGCATTGCCAGCACGGTGTAGCACCGTGACCATCGACCGGTCCGCCACAATCGGGTCCGGCGATGACGACATCAAGATGACGACATCAGAGGGACACAGCAGCGGCGACATCGGCGCCGGCGACCGAAGCGGCGATGTCGCGCCCGCCGCGCCGCCCGACGAGGTCGACGTCGACGAGGCCGACGTCGACAAGGTCGACGTCGGCGAGGTCGCTCCGATCGCGGATGCCGCCCTGAGCGGGGGCGGGATGCGGGCGCTGGTCGACCGGAGCCGCGCCCGGTTCGCCGACGAGCAGTCGCGGATCAACGAGCTCATCGACAAGCACCACAACCGTCCGTTGATCGATGTCGGTCTCCGGATCTACGAGCGCGATCGGGAGGCTGCGGGCACGATCGTCGGCAGCGCGCTGGCGTTCCGGTTGTTCCTGTTCTTCGTGCCACTGACGCTGTTCGTCGTCGGTGCGCTGGGGTTCCTCGCCCGGTGGGTCGAAGCTGATGACATCAACGATGCGGCCGGGCTCGGCGGGACGATCGCCGTCCAGATCGACACTGCGCTCTCCCAGCCCGACAGCACCCGCTGGATTGCCACGCTCGTCGGGCTGTTCGGCACGGTGTGGGCGGGACGTTCGCTGAGCAAGGTGATGACCTCCGCCAGCTGCCTCTCCTGGCGCCTGCCCGTGACCACCAAGGCGTCGGTGCGCGTCGTCGGCGCCGTCGTCGGGCTCGTCGCCGCCATCGTCGTCGTCGCGACCGTCGTCAACCACTTCCGTCGCGACTACGGGCTGGCCATCGCCGGTGTCTCGATGCTCGTCGCCGTCGCCGTGTACGGCGTCACGTGGATGGCGATGTCGATGCTGCTACCTCGCGCGACCCGGGATCCCGGTGCGCTGCTACCGGGAGCCGTCCTCGTCGGAGCAGTTCTCGCCGGGATGCAGGCGGTCGCCCAGCTCTACCTCCCGGACCGCCTGGAACGGGCCTCGGCGCTGTACGGCGCGCTCGGCCACCACGCTCGTCACGCTCGGAACGTTCTTCCTCGTCGGGCGGGCGATGGTCTTCGGCATGTCGCTCGACGCGGTGATCTACGAGCGCTTCGGCAGCATCTCGCAGTTCGTGTTCGGGCTGCCCATCGTGCGGATGCTGCCGCGCAAGTCGGCGTGGATCCGCAAGTTCTTCGACCTCGATCCCGCTTCCGAGCAGCCGTCGCGGCCAGAGATCCGGCTGAACCGTCAGCCGGATCTCGGACGACGGCGCAATCAGGCGGCCTGCGGCCCGCGAGGTGCTTGCGGAGCCATAGGAGGCGGCGAAGCCGTCCCGCCAGCTGGGGTAGCGAAGCGTCCAGCCGAGCTCGCGCTTCGCCTTGGCGTTGGACGCGCCCCGAGATTCCGTCTGCATCATGACCAGGGCCTCACCGGCGAACAGGCGGCCGACCCAGCGGGGCACGTGGCGGGGCGGCTTGGCGCCGACGACGTCGGCCAGCACAGGGAGCCACTCGCGCACCGGGGCCGGCTCGTCGTCGACGATGTTGTACGTGCCGGCGTCGTGCTCCAGCGCCAGCACCGTTGCCGCAGCCGCGTCGTCGAGGTGGATGAACGACGTCATGCCTGCGCCGTCGCCGACGATCGGGAACTGCCGCTTGCGGACCGGGTCGACCATCGCATCGTTGGCTGCGCCGTAGAAGCCGCCGTAGCGAAGGACGGTGCCACCCTCGTCGGTGACCACCTCGTCGAGGTAGCGCATCGCGGCGACGGTCTCGCGCATCGACGGCACGGGGTCCGAGTCGAGCGGATCGTCCTCGGTCTTCACCGGGCCGCCGATCCGCGCGTAGAGCGCGCTGGCGTAGCTCTGGGCGACGAACCGCCGCACACCTGCCTCGCTTGCTGCAGCCAGCAGCGCGTCGGTGCCCTTGGTGCGCAGCCAGTTCGTCTTCGCGAACGTGCGGTCGAAATGCTTGAAGTCCGGGTTCGTCAGCGCAGTGGCCTGATGGACGATCGCTTCGGGCTGCGACTCGAGGATCGCCCGGCGCACGGCCGGCGGATCGAGCAGATCGAGGACAACTGGCGTGGCCCCGAGCGACTGGAGCAGCTCGGACTTGCGGGGTGACGTCGAGCTGCCGATGACCTCGTGACCTCGATCGATCAATTGGGGGACGAGCCGGGTGCCGATCGCACCGCTGGCCCCTGCAACGAAGACGCGCATCGTGATCTCCTCTCGATGTCGGGCCATGGCCCGAGGGGGTTCGATACCTCAATGACCCCGGGCGGCGGAGAAACGTGACAGCAGATGACGAGAAACGACGGTGGAGTCCGCGGGCGCGGGTCACCGACGTGATCGGGTTCCTGCGCTCCCGCGGCGAGCGCCGTAGCGCTGGCGCATCCTCATCAGGGTGGCCGTGGTCTCGAATCCGAGACCACGGCCACCCAGATGACCGGGTGAGACCGTCGCCACCCAGATGGGAGGGCGGTAGCGAGTTACGACTTGACGAGGCGCTCGATGGCGCTGGTGGCTTCGTCGATCAGGCGTTCAGCCTCGGCGTCGCCTGCCGCCGACGCCGCGCCGGCAACACAGTGACGCAGGTGCTCGTCCAGCAGGCCGAGCGCGACGCTCTGCAGGGCGCGCGTGGCGGCGCTGACCTGCGTGAGCACGTCGATGCAGTACTCGTCGTTGTCCACCATTCGCTGGAGACCGCGGATCTGGCCCTCGATGCGGCGCAACCGCTTCAGGTAGTCGTCCTTCTGGTTCGTGTAGCCACGCTCGGTCATCGCCGCTCCTCTCGTCGGTCAGGATACGCCAGAGGGGTATACGTCACACAGAGTTGACTATACCCATGGGGGGTATAAAGTCTGCGTCGTGGAGACGGCGCAGATGCAGCACCAGACGGCGCATGTCGGCCACGACAAGCACGCCGGCCACGACCCGGAGATGTTCCGCCGGCGCTTCTGGATCAGTCTCCTTCTGACGATCCCGCTCGTCATCACCAGCGAGTCGGTGATGGAGTGGTTCAACTACGAGCTCGATTTCCCCGGCATGTCGTGGCTCGGCCCCGTCCTCGGTTCGGTCGTGTTCTGGTGGGGCGGGTGGCCGTTCCTCGCGGGTGGCGTGATGGAGGTCCGTGACCGCCAGCCCGGGATGATGCTGCTGATCACGATGGCCATCACCGTCGCCTACGTGGCGTCGATGGCCACGACCTTCGAGTGGCTCGACCTCGAGTTCTGGTGGGAGCTGGCGGCGCTGGTGACGATCATGCTGCTCGGTCACTGGCAGGAGATGAAGGCGATCGGCCAGGCACGTGGCGCGTTGGCGGCCTTGGCCGAGCTGCTGCCTGACGAAGCCGAGGTCGTCGACGGCGACGAGGTTCGCTCCGTGCCGATCGCCGACCTCCGGCTCGGCGACCTCGTGCTGGTTCGCTCCGGCGGTCGGGTGCCGGCCGACGGGGTGATCACCGAGGGTGAAGCCGAGCTGGACGAGTCGATGATCACGGGCGAGTCCAAGCCGGTGGCCAAGGGCGCGGGTGCTCGCGTTGTGGCCGGCACGGTGTCGACCGACTCGTCGGTGCGCATCCGCGTGGAAGCAGTCGGCGACGACACCGCGCTGGCGGGCATCCAGCGCCTCGTGGCCGACGCGCAAGCCAGCCACAGCCGGGCCCAGGCGCTCGCCGACCGCTTCGCCGCCCTGCTGTTCTACGTCGCGGTTGCAGCTGGCGTCATCACGTTCGTGGCGTGGGCACTCGCCGGCAACGTCGACGACGCCGTCGTGAGAACGGTCACGGTGCTGGTCATCGCCTGCCCGCACGCGCTGGGCTTGGCGATCCCGCTGGTGATCTCGCTGTCGACGGCCGTCTCGGCCAAGGCCGGCATCCTGGTCAAGGACCGCCTCGCCCTCGAGCGCATGCGCTCGATCGACACGGTGCTGTTCGACAAGACCGGCACCCTGACCAAGGGAGCCCACGTCGTCACGGGCGTCGCTGCGAGCGGCGGGCTCGACGAGGAGGGCGTGCTGCGCCTCGCCGGCGCCGTCGAATCAGACAGTGAGCACCCGCTGGCGAGAGCGATCGTCACCGCCGCCCGACAGCGGGGCGACGTTCCCTCGGCACGAGCGTTCCGGGCGCTGACGGGCCGTGGCGTCGAGGCAACCATCGACAGCGTGCCGTACGCCGTCGGCGGCCCGGCGCTGCTGCGTGAGCGAGCGCTCACGGTTCCCGACGACCTGCAGCAGCCGATCGATGGCTGGCAGCGGCGCGGCGCGGCGGTTCTCCACCTCGTTCGGGACGACCAGGTCATCGGCGCATTGGCGCTGGAGGACGAGATCCGCCCGGAGGCTCGCGAGGCCGTGGCCGATCTCCAGCAGATGGGCGTCGAGGTGGCGATGATCACCGGTGACGCCCGCCAGGTCGCCGACGCCGTCGGACGTGATCTGGGCATTGCCGAGGTGTTCGCCGAGGTCCTCCCGGAGGACAAGGACCAGGCGGTGAGCCAGCTCCAGCACCGTGGCGCCACCGTGGCGATGGTCGGCGATGGCGTCAACGACGCTCCGGCACTGGCCCGCGCCGATGTCGGCCTGGCCATCGGCGCCGGTACCGACGTGGCGATCGAGTCGGCCGGCGTCGTGCTGGCCTCCAGCGACCCGCGCAGCGTCGGTGCCGTCATCCGCCTCTCCCGGGCGAGCTACCGCAAGATGATCGAGAACCTGGCGTGGGCGGCCGGCTACAACATCGTCGCCATCCCCCTCGCCGCAGGTGCCCTGGCCTGGGCAGGCGTCACGCTGTCACCAGCCGTTGGTGCCATCTTGATGAGCCTGTCCACGATCGTCGTGGCGCTCAACGCCCAACTGCTCCGCCGCGTCCGTCTCGTTCCCGAGCAGCACGAGTCTTCGGTTCTTACCGGTACCCCCTAGAGGTATAATGCCATGGTGCTGTCAGGCCGCCTCCGTTCCCCTGCCGCGAAGCTGGGTGCCTATGCCGTCGTTCTGGCGGTCGTGCTCGGCGCCGGCGCGGCGGTGGGATCTGCCTTCGGGCCCGAACCGTCGGACGAAGATCACGAGCCAGCTGCCCATGACGGTGGGCACGGCGACGCAGCCCCGGAGGAACCTGCAACCGCCCACCCGGCGGGGCTGGCGATCAGCCAGGACGGCTACACGCTCGACCTGCGCACGACCGTCGTCGACGCAGCTCGTCCGGCCGAGCTCGAGCTCGTCATCGAGGGGCCCGACGGCTTGCCGCTGACCGACTACGAGGTCGAGCACGAGCAGGAGCTCCACCTCGTGATCGTCGGTCGTGACCTCGTCGACTACGCACACGTGCACCCGCAGCGGGACGAACATGGCACCTGGACGGTCACGACACCGCCGCTGCAGCCCGGCTCCCATCGCGTCTACGCCGATTTCGTGCCGGCGGGTGCCGAAGGCATCACGCTTGCTGCCGACCTGGACGTCCCGGGCACGCGCTCTGCGACGGAGCCGCGCCAACCGTCAGACCACGCAAACGTCGAGGGCTTCGACGTGCAATTCGACGGTCAGCTCGTCGCCGGCACCGAGTCGGAGCTGACGCTCACGGTCAGCCGTGACGGGCAGCCGGTCACGGATCTCGAGCCCTACCTCGGCGCCCTCGGTCACCTCGTTGCCATCCGCGACGGTGACCTGGCTTACCTCCACGTCCACCCGCTGGACGAGACGCAAGGCGCGCGTGGGACGGAGGTGCGCTTCGCCGTCGAAGTGCCGACCGCCGGTCGCTATGCGCTGTTCTTCGACTTCTCGCACGGCGGCGTCGTCCGAACCGCCTCCGTGCTGGCGACGGCGAACGCCGGAGGCTGATCCTCGATGATGACCCAACCGCGAAGCAACGAGATCGATCTGGCGATCACGGGCATGACGTGCGCTTCGTGTGCGGCGCGCATCGAGAAGCGCCTCAACGAGCTCGACGGCGTGACGGCGACCGTGAACTACGCGACGGAGCGGGCGAACGTCCACGCCGTCGACTGGGTGACCGTCGACGACCTGATCGCGCAGGTCGAAGGAGCCGGCTACAAGGCTCGCGACGCCCGGCCGGCAGCACCGAGCGAGGTGCTCGTCGAGGAGCCCGACGAGAGCCTGCCGCTGCGTCAGCGACTGATCGTGTCGGCGCTGCTCTCATTGCCGGTCGTGGTGCTGGCGATGGTGCCGGCGCTGCAGTTCGACTACTGGCAGTGGCTGTCGCTCACGCTCGCCGCACCCGTCGTCACGTGGGGCGCGTGGCCCTTCCACCGCGCCGCATGGGTCAACCTGCGTCACGCCACGGCGACGATGGACACGCTGATCTCGGTCGGCGTGCTCGCCGCGTTCGGATGGTCGCTGTACGCACTGTTCCTCGGAGACGCCGGTGTTCCCGGCATGACGCACGGGTTCTCCTTGACGGCGGATCGCGAGATGGGGTCGAGCCTGATCTACCTGGAGGTCGCCGCCGGCGTTACCACCTTGATCCTCGCCGGCCGCTACTTCGAAGTCCGTGCCAAGCGACGTTCCGGCGCCGCACTGAAGGCACTGCTCGAGCTCGGGGCGAAGGACGTCGCCGTGCTCCGGGGCGGGGCGGAGGTGCGCATCCCGATCGACGGGCTCGTCGTCGGTGACCGCTTCATCGTGCGACCCGGCGAGAAGGTGGCCACCGATGGGGTCGTCGAAGAGGGCACGTCGGCGATCGATGCCTCGCTCCTCACCGGTGAGCCCGTGCCGGTCGAGGTCGGTCCCGGATCCCCGGTCACCGGAGCGACCGTCAACGCTGGCGGCCGACTCGTCGTGCGGGCGACTCGCGTGGGCGCGGACACCAAGCTGGCGCAGATCGCCCGGCTCGTCGAGGCCGCGCAGGCTGGCAAAGCGCCCGTGCAGCGTCTCGCCGACCGGATCTCCGCGATCTTCGTGCCGATCGTGATCGCACTGGCCGTCGGCACGCTCGGGTTCTGGTTGGGCACGGGCGAGACGCCGTCGGTCGCGTTCACCGCCGCCGTCGCCGTGCTGATCATCGCCTGCCCGTGCGCACTCGGCCTGGCCACGCCGACCGCGATCCTGGTCGGTACCGGCCGTGGCGCCCAGCTCGGGATCATCATCAAGGGGCCCGAAGTGCTGGAGTCGACCCGGCGTGTCGACACCATCGTGCTGGACAAGACGGGCACGGTCACGACCGGGACGATGGCCCTCGTCGAGGTCGTGGCCGCCGACGGCGTCGATCGAGACGAGGTGCTGAGGCTGGCGGGCTCACTCGAGGATGCGTCCGAGCACCCGATCGGGAAGGCCATCGCGAGCGGTGCGCGTGACGCCGGACTCGTGCTGACCTCGGTCGAGAGCTTCGCCAGCACGAACGGGCTGGGCGTCACGGGCGTCGTCGAGGGCCACGCCGTGGTTGCCGGTCGCGAGCGCTTCGCCGCCGACTGGTCGATGCATCCCGGCGAGACGTTGCGTGCTGCCGCTGATCGGGCAGAGGCGGCCGGGAGGACGCCCATCTTCGTCGGGTGGGACGGCACCATCCGGGGTGTCGTCGTCGTCGCGGACACCGTCAAGCCGACGAGCGCGGCGGCGATCGCCGACCTCCGCACACTGGGTCTGCGGCCGGTGCTGCTCACCGGCGACAACCGCCGGGCGGCGGAGTCGGTTGCTGCCGAGGTCGGCATCGGGGCGGGCGACGTGATCGCTGAGGTCTTGCCTGCCGACAAGGTCGACGTCGTCAAGCAGCTCCAGGACGACGGCCGGATCGTCGCAATGGCCGGCGACGGCGTCAACGACGCCGCTGCGCTCGCCCAGGCGGATCTCGGTCTCGCCATGGGAACGGGCACCGACGCGGCGATCGAAGCGAGTGATCTGACCCTCGTGCGCGGAGACCTGCGCGTGGCCGGCGACGCCATTCGTCTGTTCGCGCCGCACGCTGAGGACCATCAAGGGGAACCTCTTCTGGGCCTTCGCGTACAACGTCGCTGCCATCCCGCTCGCCGCAGCAGGCCTCCTCAACCCGATGCTCGCTGGCGCGGCCATGGCGTTCTCGAGCGCGTTCGTCGTCAGCAACAGCCTGCGCCTGCGCCGGTTCCAACCGGCCACCCGTTCCTGACGTACGTGTCCCTGGCGTACCTCCACAGTCGTACGCGAGGTTCAGCCCACAGGCCGATGCGCCAATCGCGGCGGATCAGTACGGTCGACGTCGTGTCGGTACGAGCATCGCTGACCGAGCTGCAGCAGCGGCTCGGGCAGACGCCCCCGTGGGCGATCGATGCGGTCCTCGGCACGTTGATCCTGGTCGCCGGCTTGCTGACCACCGGCGGAGGTGACACGGACCCCGACGTCGTGTATCGAGAACGGGACGGCGTGGCGCTGGTGCTGATCCTGGCGGCCACGCTGCCGTACTTCGTCCGGCGCCGAGCTCCGCTGGCGGTGTACCTCGTCACGATGACGGCGGTCGTGGTCCTCATGCTGCGCGGCTACGGCGAGGGCGCGCTGTCGCTGGTGCTCCTGCTCGGTGCGTACACCGTCGGCGCGTGGTGCCCGCCCTACCAGGTGGTCGCGGGAGCCGTCGCGACCGCCGTGCTGCTCATCATCCTGCTGATCGGCGATGCGCCGGGCTTCGGGGCCGGCGAGCTGGTCTCGATCTCGGCGGCGTTCGGGTTTGCCCTGCTCATCGGCTGGACGATGCAGACCCGGCGTCATCGCATCGACGCGTTCGACCGCGAGCAACGCGAGGCCGCGCTGCGAGTCGCCGCGGACGAGCGCCTGCGGATCGCCCAGGAGCTGCACGACGTCGTGGCGCACTCCCTCGGCCTCATCGCCGTGCAGGCGGGTGTCGGCATGAAGGTGGTCGACTCCGACCGCGCCGAAGCGCGGCGAGCGTTCGAGAACATCTCCAGCACGAGCCGCTCGAGCCTGGCCGAGATCCGCCGTTTGCTGGGCGTGCTGCGGGGGGCCGACGGGGCCCCGGCGTACGAACCAGCTCCGGGATTGGCGGACATTCCTCGGCTGGCCCAGGACGTGACCGGCGCTGGGCTCGCCGTCGACCTCGACGTCGACGGCGACACGGCCGACGTTCCGCCGGGTGTCGGGCTGGCCGCCTACCGCATCGTGCAGGAGGCGCTGACGAACTCCCTGCGC
This sequence comes from uncultured Acidimicrobiia bacterium, assembly GCA_963774125.1. Classification (GTDB taxonomy): domain Bacteria; phylum Actinomycetota; class Acidimicrobiia; order Acidimicrobiales; family Ilumatobacteraceae; genus JALZMG01. The sequence continues at coordinate 1,107,131 of CAVZDR010000002.1, read as the reverse complement.
CACGCCGGCGCGCAGCGTGCCACCGTGCGTCTCGACAGCTCGTCGGGTGCGTTGCTCATCGAGGTCACGGATGACGGGCGCGGCCCGAACGGCCGCGGATCCGGTGGTCACGGACTGATCGGCATGCGTGAGCGTGTCGCCGTCTACGGCGGCTCGCTCGACGTCGGGCCTGGACCCTCGCGGCGGCTTCCGTGTCGCGGCCGAGCCTGCGCTACGAGACGGATCCGGTGGCGTGATCAAGGTCGCCGTCGCCGACGACCAGGCGCTGGTGCGGGGTGGCTTCTCGGTGCTGCTCCGCACGGCCGACGACATCGAGGTCGTGGGCGAGGCCGCCGACGGGCGAGGCCGCGGTCAAGCTCGTCGCCCGCGAACGGCCGGACGTCATCCTCATGGACATCCGCATGCCGGTGATGGACGGCGTGGAGGCCACGCGGCGCATCACCGCCGACCCTCGCCTGGCGTCCACCCGCGTCCTGATCCTCACGACGTTCGATCTCGACGAGTACGTGTTCGAAGCGCTGCGTGCCGGCGCCAGTGGGTTCCTGCTCAAGGACACGCTTCCCGACGACCTCCTGGCGGCAGTGCGGGTGGTCGCGGCGGGCGACGCTCTGCTGTCGCCCCGCGTGACCCGACGGCTCGTGGAGGAGTTCGTGCAACGCAGCGTGTCTCCGCCGACGGCATCGCAACATCAGCTCGACACGCTCACGCCGCGGGAGACCGAGGTGCTGGCGGCAGTCGCACGCGGGCTGTCCAACTCCGAGATCGCGGCCACGCTGTTCATGTCGCAGGGCACGGCGAAGACGCACGTCAGCCGGCTGCTGACCAAGCTGCACGCCCGAGACCGCGCGCAGCTCGTGATGATCGCCTACGAGGCCGGTGTCGTCGCCCCCGGTGTTGCGTAACGCTCGTCGCGGGTGACTGCAGCCACCGGTGACACCTGACACGTTATGAGACGTTGCCGTAGCGCTGTGAAACGCGTACGTTTCGGAGACGCCGCTTCGATTCCCCCGCAGGAGGCGCCATGACCGACGCAACATTGCCGCTGCACGCCCGGCCCGAAGTCCACGAACGTCGGTGGTTCCTCCTCGGAGTCCTGTGCCTCTCGCTCGTCATGATCGTCATGGCGGTGTCGTCGCTGAACGTGGCGCTGCCGACGCTGCAGAGCGACCTCGACACGAGCGCCACGACGCTGCAGTGGATCGTCGACGCCTACGCCCTGGTCTTCGCCGGCCTGTTGCTGACGGCGGGTGCGCTCGGTGACCGCTTCGGGCGGAAGGGTGCACTGCTGGTCGGCCTCGGGATCTTCGGCCTCGGGTCATTGATCAGCGGCTTCGCTGGGTCCGCCGAAATCGTCATCGTTGGTCGTGCCGTGCAGGGTGCGGGCGCGGCGTTGGTGATGCCGGCGACATTGTCACTGATCACGGCCATCTTCCCGCCCCACGAACGCCAGCGGGCCATCGCCATCTGGGTCGGGTTCGCCGGAGCAGGCGGTGCCCTCGGGCCGATCGTTTCCGGGTTCCTGCTGGAGCACTACTGGTGGGGCTCAGCCTTCCTCGTCAACGTACCGATCGTCGCCCTCACCGCCGTCGCCATCGCCGTCTACAGCCCCCGCTCGCGGGATGACTCGGCGACGCCGCTCGACCCTCGTGGCGCGGTGCTGTCGCTCGTCGGGCTCACGGCCTTGCTGTTCGGCATCATCGAAGGCCCCGAGCGCGGCTGGTCGGACGGCCTGGTGGTCGGCGCGTTCGCCGTTGCCCTGGTCTTCATCGTCGGCTTCATCCGCTGGCAGCGTGTCGCCCCACACCCGATGTTGCCGTTGTCGTTCTTCTCCGATCGCCGGTTCAGCGTGGGCAGCGCCGTCGTGACGACGTCGTTCTTCATCATGTTCGGCTTCTTCTTCCTGTTCACGCTGTACCTGCAGTTCGCCCGCGGATACTCGCCGCTGGACGCCGGCTTGGCGACGCTGCCGATGGCGCTCACGTTCGTCGTCGTCTCGCCGCGCAGCGCGGCGCTGGCGGAACGCATCGGGAGCGGGCGGACGATGGCGTATGGGTTCGTCCTCGTGGCGCTCGGCATGGCGGTGATGGCGCTCGTCACGGTCGACACGCCGTACCTCGTGCTCGCTGTGTCGATGGTCCTGCAGGCCGCCGGGATGTCGATCGTCGCCGCACCGGCGACGGGCGGGATCATGAGCGCCGTGCCGCTGGCCAAAGCGGGGATCGGCTCCGCAGTCAACGACACGACCCGCGAGCTCGGCGGCGCACTTGGCATCGCCGTGTTCGGCAGCCTCGTCAATTCGGTCTACCGCGCGAACATCGACCTCGGTGGACTGGGCCTCCCGCCCGCCACGGTCGACGCAGCCCGGGAATCCGTCGGCGCGGCTGCCGGCACCGCGTCGCAGATCGGCGGGGGAACCGGGGCAGCCGTCACCGAGCGAGCGGCGACTGCGTTCACCGATGCCGTGAACGTGGCGTCACTCGTCTCCGTCCTGATCGCCGTCGTCGCGGCCGGTCTCGTCGCCCACACGTTCACTCGAGCCAAGGAACGGCGCGCCGTCGTGGATCCGGAGCTCGAGCTCGTCACGACCGCTCCCGCGCCAGAATGAAGTCGTGGAACGGGCGGTCGCACTACGGGATCCGGATCCCCGGATCGAACGGACTCGCCGTGCCGTGCTCGACGCTGCCCTGCGCCTGCTGATCGAGCGCGGATACGGCGAGCTGACGATCGAGGCGGTCGCCTCCGAGTCGGGAGTCGCCAAGAGCACGATCTACCGACATTGGCCGAGCCGGGTCGAGTTGATCAATGACGCCTTCCTGGAGCTCAAGCCGACGTTGCCGGTCCCGACGGAGGGCACGGTGCGGGATCGTCTCGTGACCACGCTCGAGAACCTGGCTCAGAACGTGTGCGCGTCGCGCTGGTCGGCGTGCCTTCCGACGTTGATCGATGCCGCCGAGCGCGACCCGGCGGCGCGTGAGCTGAACGTTCGCCTCGCCACTGCGGGCCGGATGTCGCTTGCCGGTCTGCTCGCCGAAGGCGTGCAGACGGGCGAGCTGCCGGCCGATCTCGACACGGAGCTGCTGGCGGAGGCGCTGGCGGGACCGATCATCCTGCGCAGGCTGATGTCTGGCGTCCCCTTCGAACCGACGAGGATCCGCCACCTCGTCGACCAGGTGCTCGGCCCGCCTGCGAAGGTCCGCGCCAAGCGGCCTGCTGCGAAGGCGGAGTGACCTTCGCGTAGCGTCCCCGCCCACCATGACGGCTGCGTTGCGCTTCGACGATGTCTCGATGGTCTTCCCCGACGGCACGCACGCGCTCCACGACATCACGCTGGAGGTGCAGCCGACCGAGTTCGTGACGATCGTCGGTCCGTCGGGCTGCGGGAAGTCGACGTTGTTGCGCATCGCCGCAGGGCTCGAGCAGAACACCACCGGCTCACTGACCGTCGCCCCCGACCGCCTCGGCTACGTCTTCCAGGACGCCACGCTGCTGCCGTGGCGCACGGTCGCCCGCAACGTCGAGCTCCTCGCCGAGCTGCACAACATGCCCGCGCGCGAGCGGCAGGTCGCGGTGGCGGACGCGATCCAGCTCGTGGGGCTGTCCGGCTTCGAGCGGCACTACCCGCGGCAGCTGTCGGGCGGCATGCAGATGCGTGCCTCACTCGCCCGGTCGCTCGTGCTGCAGCCCAAGGTGTTCCTGTTCGACGAACCGTTCGGCTCGCTCGACGAGATCACGAGAGAACGCCTCAACGACGAGCTGCTGCGGCTGTTCCAGCTCGAGGGGTTCGCCGCGCTGTTCATCACGCACTCGATCACCGAGGCGGTGTTCCTGTCGACCCGCGTTGCGGTGATGTCGGCTCGGCCTGGTCGGATCCTCGCCGAGTTCAAGGTGCCGTTCCCGTACCCGCGGCCCCACGACCTGCGCTACGAGCCGGAGTTCGCAACGCTGGCCGGCGAGGTGTCGCACGCGCTACGCGGCGCTCACGCTTAGACATCGCACTGTCGGCCGGGTTGTCGTCATGCGGCGGTGGCTGGTGGGGGTCGTGGCTCGGGGTTGGTGGTGCCGATCGTGGTGGTTGGACCTTCGTGGTGGAGGGCGCCGTCGGGTCGGCGCAGGGTGATGGTGCGGTCGGGTTTCAGTGTGAGCGTCCAGCCGCCTTCGTGGACGTGGTGGTGGTGGCGCTCACAGATCGGCAACAGGTTGTCCAGGTTCGTGGCGCCGAGGTGTTCCCACCAGGTGACGTGATGGATCCGGCAGTCCTCGAACCGGACCTGACACCCGGGGAACCCGCAGGACCGGTACATCGTCCGCAACGCCCGGCGCTGTTCGACGGTGGCGAGACGCCGGGTCCGGCCCATCTGCAACGGGACTGCGTCGTCGTCGAGGGTGATCGGGGTGATGGTGGCGTCGCAGCCGAGGCGGCGGACGGTCTCGACGGGGAGGGGTTGGCCGTCACCGGACTCGCACACCGTGTGCTCATGCGGTCCGTCGCGGATCGTCTTGTGATCGGTGAGCACGGTGAGGTCGGGAACTCGTTGGTGGGTGGTGCGGGCGCCGGTGATCAACCCGACCAACGTGTCCGCCTTCAAGTGGTCAAACTCGACGTCGTCGCCTTGCAGCTGAGAGCGCGCCGTAGCGACGGCGGCGTCGAGGACACTGGCGATGCGGGCGTCGGTCTCCGGATCCACTTGCAGGTGCGTGTGGCACATCCCGGTCACCCGATCGATCCAGCGCCGCACGCAACGCTGCTGTCGCAGCCGGGCCATGCGGGGCACCCCGTCATCTCGGGACAGGATGCGACCGAGCTTGCTCATCTCCCGCTCGAACGTCTCCACCGCCATCACACTCGCGGACTGGACGACGGCGGCCTGGAGATCCTTCAGTTCGGCTCGGGCGGCGTCATCCAAGTCGCCAGCGAGGCGGGCCACGGCGTCGACATGCCCGGCTGACATCCGCCCGGAAGCGAGCGCGTCATGCACTTGCGGCAGGTCGGAACACACGGCGGCTCGGCGGGCTGCGGTGTCGGCGTCACGAACGGAGCGGCGCCCTCCACCGGTCAACAACGACGAGGCCGGCTCACAGGAACCGTGCTCGGCGAGGCGGGCAGCGTGCACGGCCACACGGACGTCGAAGGCGTCCAACCAGGCTCGCACCCGCTGCGACAGCGCCACCAGTGAGGCGAGACCGTCACGGTCACAGGCTGCCGGGTCGGTGTCGGCGAGCTCGCCGACCAACGCCACGACTCCCGGCTCGTACATACGTTCAGTATACGTACGTACGTTCTGAAAGTCAATCGTGAAATGGAACGAATTGACCCGGTAGTATGCGATCTGGCTGGCCGACAGGTGCTCGACGCCGCATCGAAGACGGCCCTAGCCCATCCACTGGCCGCCATTGACGTCGATCGTCGCGCCGGTGATGTAGCGCGCCTCGTCGCTGCACAGGTGGACGATCGTGGCGGCCAGGTCGTCCGGGTCGCCTGGACCTCGGTCACCACCCGGCTGCATGGAGAGGATGCGGTGGCGCAGGTCGGGATCGAGCGCCGTCCACATCGGGGTGTCGTGGGGTCCGGGCGCGACCGCGTTGCTCGTGATGCCGCTGGTCGCGAGCTCACGAGCGAGGAACCTCGACAGCGTGAGCAGACCACCCTTCGACGTCGCATACGCCGGACCCGACAGCGCCGAGCCTCCGAAACGCCCGTTGACGGAAGCGACGAAGACCATCCGTCCCCAGCCCGCCTCCCGCATCCCGGCGACGACCTCGCGTACGCACAGGTAGGCGGACGTGAGGTTGACCTCGAGGATCCGCCGCCACGCCGCCGGCTCCTCGTCCTCGATCCCGCCCTGTCCCGTCAGCCCGGGGGCGTGCACGAGCACGAGCGGCACGCCGACGCGCTCGAGCACCTCGGCGAACGCGCTGCCAACCGCCGCTTCATCGGTCACATCGCACTCGATGACGTCGGGTCCTCCGTGTACGTCGAGCGCGACGACGGGATGCCCGAGTGAGGCCAACCGCGCGCAGACCGCCCGCCCGATGGCACCGCCGCCTCCGACCACGACCGCCGGCCGGTTCGCCGGCGCGATCGCCTCGCTCAATGGCGCTCCTTCGGCGTTGCGGGGTCGGCCTCCCACTCGGCCCATGACCCGTCGTACACGGCGACGTCGCCGAACCCGGCGAGGCGGTAGGCGAGCGCGGTTCCCGTCGCGGCGACCCCACCGCCGCAGTACGCGACCACCGGCTCGGTGGCGGTGCTTGCTGCCCCCGCCGTCTCGATGCGTTGCCGAGCCGCCGCCGGTGACATCCAGTGCTCACCATCGGCGAGGAACCCGAGCCCGGTGACCCGGACGGCGCCGGGAATGTGCCCCGATGCCGCGTTGTAGGCCGGGTCCATCCGGGCGTCGACGAGCTTTGACGTCCGATCGCCGTTCACGACGGCGAGCACGTCGGACTTGCTGGCGTAGAGCTCTGGCCGCAGGCGCGGCGTGAACGTCGCTCGCTGCGGTGTCGGCACCTTGGTGTCGATCGGCCGGCCCTCACGGCGCCACGCCGTGATGCCGCCGTCGAGCACGGCGACGGTGTCGTGGCCGTACACCCTCAGCGCCCACCAGACCCGTGAGGCCACGGGTACGTGGTGGTCGTCGTAGGTGACGACGTAATGGTCGTCTCCGATCCCTGCCTGCTCCATCGCCTCGGCGAACCGCGGCGCGTCGGCCAGGATCGAGGCCGGCCGGTCGGGATCGGCGAGCTCGGTGTCCCACCGCAGGTGGATGGCGCCCGGGATGTGACCGGCGCGGTACTCGTCGTCGCCGCACCGTTCGTCGAACGGCCTCAGATACCAGCGGCAGTCGATGATCCGCACCGATGGGTCGTCGAGGTGGGCAGCCAGCCAAGACGTGCCGACGAGAGGTTCCGGTCCCACGGATCCATGGTAAGACAGCTCCTCGTGCGCTGGGGCGTGTGGCTGGAGCCGGTGCGTCCCGTGGCGGAGCTGGTCGAACTTGCTCGGCTCGCCGAGTCGGAGGGCGCCGCAGCGTGCTTCGTCGCCGACGAGGGCACGGACCGTGACGTATGGGTGGCGCTGACGGCGATCGTGCTCGGCACCGAGCAGCTCGTCGTGGCGCCGGCGATCACGAACCCGTTCTCCCGCCATCCGGTGACCAGTGCTGCGGCTGCGGCATCACTCGCGGAGCTGGCGCCGGGGCGGGTGTGGCACGGACTCGGTGTCGGCGGCAGCCGGGTCCGCGTGCCGCTCGGGCTGGACCCGCCGAAGCCCTACACCGCACTGCGCGAGGCCCTCGAGCTGAGCCGGGACCTCCTCGCCGGGAACCAGCACGGGCCGGCCCAGCTGAGTTGGCTCGACCCCTCGCGCTCGGTGCCGATCGCCGTCGCCGGGCGCGGCCCGCGTGTGCAGCGGCTGGCCGCCGAGCAAGCGAACTGGGTGATCTTGTCGGCGGAGCCGCTCGCCACGTTGACCGCCACCGCGCAGCGGCTGCGCTCGCACGGAGCCCGGTTGGCATGGTCTGCCTACCTCGCCTACGACGCGGAACAGCGACGCAAGGTCCTCGGTCACTTCTCGTACATGGCGCTCGATGCGCCGCCGGAGATCCGGGCGGCGGCCGGGCTCGATGACGAGCGCGTCGCTGCGGTGCGGGAGGCGATGCTGTCCGGCCACCTCGACGCCGCCGCCGAGTTGCTGCCCGATTCGCTGGTCGACCATTACGCGGTCGTCGGCGATCCCGCCGAGTGCACCGCGAGGATCGCCACTCTCGCCCCGTCCGTCGACCTGTTCCTGCTCCCGATGAACGACGTCGCCGGCGCTGCCACACACATCGCGCGCAGCGCGGCGATCCTCCGCGCGGTCAGCCCGTAACGTGCGTTCCCCGGCCACGCAGGCCGCGTCGGGCCGCTCCTTCGCTTGCGCTCAGTCGCTCGCGTCAGTGAGATGCAGCCGACGGCGCGCTGTCGGGGATCGCCGCGTATGCCGGGAAGTCGGGATCGACGATCGTGTCGATGCCGAGGCCGTTGGCGACCCGGTTGACGTAGTTGAGATGGGCGCACTGGGCGTTGATGTCGAGAATGGCGAGGTCGTCGAAGCCGGCCCCCCGCAGTGCGTCGACGTCGGCACGCGTCATCGACGCCGGGTCGCGTGTCAGCTTCGTCGCGTAGTCGACGACCGCCCGGTCGGCGGCCGTCAGCTCCAGAGTTGCCGGATCGGTGGCGAGGGCGACGATCTGATCGTCGTCGAAGCCGGTCTCGCGCGAGCTTGATCGTCACTTGGCTCATGCAGTGCGGCGTGCCGTTCAGCGCCGACGTGACGAACGAGATGAGGTTGCGCTGTTGCGGCGTCAGCGAGGACGGGCAACGTTCGGTCGCCGCGTACAGGTCGAGCCGAGCGGCGACGAGCGGTGGGTGCAGGGATCCTGCCTGCGTCATCTCGGTCGGGTGTCCCAACGCCCGAGCCTGGCGGTCGTAGCTCTCGCGCAGCGGGCCCTCGGCCTCTTCCTCGGCCACGAAGGAGATCCACATGGCGACCAGTGAACCACGGGCTGCCGGCTTCGGGCTCTCGCTGTCCAACGAGGATCACGCCGCGTCGACGCTGGCCGTGTGCCAGCGCGCTGACGAGCTCGGATTCGACGAGGTGTCCCTGCCGGAGAGCCGTCAGCATCGGGCCGTCTTCTCGATGGCCGCCGCGGCGCTGGCCTCGACGCAACGGCTGCGGGTGCGCATCGGGATCGCCAACCCGGTGACCCGCCACCCGGCGGTGCTCGCCATGGAGGCCGGGACGCTGGCCGAGCTGGGCGGCCCCGAACGGGTCGTGCTGGGTGTCGGCGCCGCGGAGTGGACGATGCGGGCGCTCGGCTACGAGCCGCCGGGCTGGCGTCCGTACACGAACGTCGTCGAGACCGTACGGGCACTGCGGCGGTGGCTCGATGGCGAGCCGCTCGGGTTCACGCCGACGACGTTTCCGGGCGATGCCGATTCGCGGCTCGACTTCGTCCCGCCGTCGCCGTTCCGCGTCGACGTCGGTGCGGTCAATGGTCGGATGATGGAGGCCGCGGGCGAGTTCGCCGACGGGGTCCAACTGGGCGCCCTGGTCAGTCCCGCGTACGCCCGGTGGGCGGTCGAGCGACTGGCTGCCGGTGCGGCGCGCGGCCAGCCGCCCCGTGACGTCGCTGACCGTCTCGTCGAACGTGCTCGTCAGCGTCGACGAGGATCGGACATTGGCCCGGCGAGCGGTGCGTGAGGTCATCGCCTACTACCTGGCTCGCGTGGAGGGCGTCGTCGTGGAGACGTCGGGCGCGGACCCCGAGAACGTCGCCGTGGTGCGGACGGCTGTTTGCGGCGAGGGAGTGGAGGTGGGCGCAGCGATGGTGTCGGATCAGGTCATCGACACGTTCGCCGCCGCCGGCACGATCGACGACGTGACGACCGGTCTACGCCGCTTCGTCGACGCCGGGATCGCCCTCCCGCTGGCCTGGCACGTGCTCGGTCCCGACCGTGAGCGGGCACTCGGCATCCTGGCCGGCCCCGTGCGCAGCGCGCTCATGGGCTGACGGCGGCTACGGAATGGCGATCCCGCGCTCCTCGAGTTGCTGCCTCGTGCAGGTCATCACGATGCGGTCCGGGTACTGGATGACGACGTAGGTCTTGCTCGGCCGCCACGTGCCGATGATGAAGCGGTACTCGCGACGCGCCAACGTCAGCGGCCCCGCGTACTCGAGCAGGTCACATTCGAAGTCCGAGAGCCGCCGGATCGGCTGATCGCGGGCGTTCGCCAGCACCTGGAGGACCACGGACGCAGTCTGCCCGGCGCTGCTGGTGGCATCTGGGCGCGGAGCTTCTCGAATCCGAGAACCTCCGCGCCCAGATCGTCGGATGAGAACGTCCGCGCCCAGATGCTGGGCGGTCGTCAGCCGAGGAGTGGTTCGTTCGAGGCGTGCCACGGGGTGAGGCGACGGCTCAGCCAACCGAAGAAGAGGAACGTCACGACTCCGAGCACACAGCAGGCGGCGATGGTGGCGTAGAGCTGCGGGTAGTCCGACGTGCCCTGCTTGGTGAACTTGTCGAGCAGCTGGCCCAGCCCTTGCTCGCCGACGCGGAAGAAGTACTCACCGATGATCGCTCCGACCACGGCCAGCCCGGCGGAGATGCGGAACCCCGTGAACATCGCCGGCAGCGCGCCCGGCAGCTCCAGCTTGCGGAACCTCGTCCACCGGCTCGCGGAGTTGGCGGTGAACAGATCGTGATGGGTGGCGTCTGCCGACAGCAGACCGAAGAACGTGTTCGACATGATCGGGAACAGGGCGATGATCACGCACACGATGATCCGTGACCGGAACCCTTCCTCGATGAAGAGGATGTCGTTCTTCGCCCACAGGTCGAGCAACGGCACGATGGCCAGGATCGGCACGGTCTGCAGCACGATCGCCCACGGGAAGAACGACCGCTCGATCCACTTCGCCTGACTCATCAACGCGCCGAGCGAGACCCCGAGGATGATCGCGATCAGCAGTCCCACTCCGGCCTCCTTGGCCGTCACGAGCGTGGCTTCCAGGATCTCGCCGCGCACGTCGCTGTCGACGATCCCCCTGGTCCACACGTCGTGGGGCGCCGGGATCAGGAAGCGTTGTCGATCCGACAGCACGATCTGGCGTACGACGTACCACCCGCCGATGAACACGACGACCGAGATGGCGGCCAGCGCGAGACCACTCGACCGCCGGGGCCGGCGCCGTCGGCCGCCAGCCGCGGAGACCGGCACGCTGGTCTCCGCGGCCGCTGCGTCGAGCTGGTCTCCGATCAACCCAGCGAGATCGATTCGTCGATGTACTCGTTCGTCACCACCTCCTCGCACGCGACGTCCTCGGGGATCGTGACGCCCTTCGCCTCGAACACCGGCCGCAGCTTCTCGATCAGCCCGTCGACTCGTGCGCAGTCGAAGTCTCCGATCGTCCCGTTGCCGCCATCGCTGACGAGCTCGAGGTCGAGCATCCGCTGGACGGCGTCTGCGTTCAGCTCGGGCGAGAGGGTCCAGAACGTGTCCAGTTCCGTCACGATGTCGACGAACTTCTCGTTCATCGGAACGGGGTCCGTGACGTAGTCGACGAGCGATTGCTGGAAGACCGGGACGAGCGCCGCCAGGCAGTCGCCGTACTCGGTGAGCGTCTCGGGTCGCACCGACAGCGCCGACTGGTAGATGTCGTAGCCCGTGTCGTGGATCAGCAGGAAGTCGACCGGCTTCATCCAGTCGGTGATGTCGTTCTCGTACTTGTAGACCTCGTTCGTCGCGAACCCCTGCTGCACGAGGTTGCCCTCGGCGACGAAGCGTCCGGGGCTGCCGTCATAGGAGCCGTCGATCTGCCCGGTGTCGAGGAGACCGGTCTCGAGCAGGTAGTCCATGTACGCCCCGCCCTCGAAGTAGAGGACCGTCGCACCCGACTCCCGCACGTCGTCGATCGTCGCCATGTCCGGGTACGCCTCGGGATCCCACATCAGGATCTGTGGGCCCTTGTCGTAGTTGGCGAAGATGCTGACGAGCGGTTGCTCACCGCCTGCATTGCGGATCACGTCTCCCGTGTCGGCGTAGCCGGCGAAGATGGACGGATCGGCGTAGATCTGCTGCGCCGGCGCGGCGTTGTTGATGAACGGCCCGCCGGCGCGGATCTCCAGCGTGATGCCGGTGTTGGCGAGCGGACCGGAGTACGTGCCCTCCGTGGCGTCGATCTCGCCCTCCGTCCCGATCGCCTGGTACGTGTAGCCGTGGTCCGGCTCGGGGAACCAGTCGGTCTGGATCACGAGCGGGTCGGGGCAGATGCCGGTCAGGTCGACGTCGTAGACGCTGTCGCCGTCACCGCCTGCAGTCGTGTCCCCATCAGCCTCGGTCGTCTCCGCGCCGGCCGACGTTGTCGGGGCGAGGCCGGTGCCGGCGGCCGTCGTGGCGGCCCCTGCGGTGGTCTCGGCACCGCCAGTAGTGTCAGCGCCCTCGGTGTCGTCGTCATCGCCTCCGCACGCGGCGATGAGGACGGCGACGCTGGCGGCGGCCGCGAGCAACGTTGTTCTCCTGCGTTCCTTGTTCTCGTGGTGTCTCATGCTTTCCTCGCCCTTGTTGCGCTGAGATCGAGGGCCTCGCTGGTCGTCACTCCAGTTCCTGGTGAGCCGCGCGCCGGCGGTCGATGAAGATGGCGAACAGGGCGATGCCGAGCAGGCACGAGAAGAACAGGGCCGTGATGACGAGGTGGGTGCGCTGCTGGCTCTGATACATGCTGAGCTGGCGTCCGAGTCCCGCCGTGGCTGGGTCACCCGCCCGGAAGAAGAACTCGCCGACGATGGCGCCGATCACGGACAGGCCCGCGGAGATGCGCAGCCCGGCGAAGATCGACGGCAGGGCGACGGGGAACTGCAGTTTCCGCAACCGTGTCCAGCCGGCGCGCGCGATGCAGCCGGAAGAGGTCGTGCTGCGCAAGCGTCGCCGACTTCAGGCCGAACAGGGTGTTGGCGATGATCGGGAACAACGAGATGATCACGCAGATCACGATGCGGCTGGTGTTCGAGAACCCCATCTTCAGGCCGACCAGCGGGGCGATCGCGACCAGCGGCACGGTCTGCAGGATGACGGCGTAGGGGTAGAGCGTCCGCTCCAGCGACATGGCCAGGCTCATCACCACCGCGACGAGCGTGCCGATCACGAAGGCGATCGCCAGGCCGGTGACGGCGACCAGCGCGGTGCGGCCGAGTCCGGCGAGGATCGGCTGCAGGCGATCCCAGTCGAGGAAGCCGCGGGAGACCACCTCGCTGCGGCGGCGGCAGGAACGGACGCTGGTCCTCGCGCAGCAGGCTGTACGTGACGAACAGCCACATGCCGATGACCACTGCCGCCACCGCCATGGGCGGGACCACCAAGTGAACGAAGCGGACCCAGCGCGATGCCGGTTGCGCCGGCTGGTGCTCCGATGCGGGCGCGACCGGATCGCTGAGCTCGATCATTCTCCGCCGGCTCCGCTTGCTCCGACAATGCTGGCGAGCAGCTCGGCCTTGCTGACCTTGCCGGTCGGCGTCATCGGCAACGCGTCGACGATCCGCACCTCGGTGCCGGGAGGCACGCGTGCGCCGACTCGACGCGGCGAACGCGGCCAGCTCGGCGGGCGGCACGTCGACGACCGGGCCGCAGTGTGACGAACGCGAGTGGACGGTGCCCACCATCCTCGTCCGGTGCGCCGACCAGCGCGACGGAGCCCACCGCGGTGTGGACCCCGAGGGCCTCCTCGGTGTCGCGCGGGTACCAGTGCTCGCCGGCGACCGTCAGCCGCTCCGAGAGGCGGCCGCGCATGAAGACGTACCCCTCGCTGTCGAGGTAGCCGACGTCACCGGTGTGCAGCCATCCGCCGCGCAGCGTCTCCGCTGTCTTCTCGGGACGCTCCCAGTAGCCGGCCATGAAGCCACCGCGCAGGCACAGCTCGCCGATCGTGGCCGACGGGCAGCTGCCGTCCGTCGTCGTCGAGGACGCGCACCTCCTTGTCGGGCAGCGGTCGCCCACACGACAGCAGGCGATCCTCTGAGAACGGGTCGTCCGGAGCGGCAAGGCCGACGAACCCGCCGAGCTCGCTCTGCCCGTAGCTCTCGCAGAGCGGGATGCGCGAGCGTCGTCGTGCCAGCGTCGCTTCAGGTCGGGTGGCACGGGCCCACCTCCGGAGAGGGACACGCGCAGCGCGCTGGGCGGTCGACCACGGCGAGCGCTCTCGTCGGCGAGGTCGCGTCAGCACGACCGGGTTGGCGGCCAGCACGGTCGCCCCGAGCGACTCGGCGACATCCCACCCTGCCTCGGCGCTCCAGCGGCTCATGACGCAGCTCGTGCCACCGGCGTGGAGGACGGGCAGCAGGTTGGCGACCAGCTGGTACGAGCTCGACAGCGCCGTCGGCCCGAGGCTCACGTCGCTCGAGCGCATGCGCAGGCGCTCGGCGATGCAGCGGGTCGCCCGCATCGTCGGCTCGTGGGCCAGACAGGCGCCCTTCGGTAGGCCGGACGTGCCGGAGGTGTACGACAGATGGGCGACGTCGGTCTCTGCGACCTTGTCGGCGGGCGGAGCCGAAGTGGCGTCCAGCACCTCCGCCCAGCCGAGGGCGCCGTCCTGCGCACCGTCGAAGCACACGTAGTGCTCGATCGAGGGCAGGTTCGGTCGGTGCCGCTCGATCGTCTCGAGGTGGTCGCCGGTGTAGACGAGGACTCTCGGACCGGCGTCGTTGATGTAGTAGTCGACTGAGTCGGCGTACTGCAGGTTGATCAGCGTGGAGATGGCACCCAGCCGCCAGATGCCGAACATGGCGGTGAGGTAGTCGAGACCGTTGTGGGCGAAGATGCCGACGCGGTCGCCACGCCCGACACCGAGTGCAGCCAGACCGCCGGCGACACGCTCCATCGCCTGCACGGCCTCGGTGTACGTCAGGCTTCGCGATCGCTCGACCCAGTGCAACGCGCGCCGGTCGGGGGTCCGGTCCGCCCCATCGATGAGCAAGTCGAAGATGCGCAGGCTCGTCCCTCTCCCGATCAGTCCGCACCTCCATTGTCGCGCGGCCCGGCTCCGCACGCTCGATGCAACTCGGGCTCGGCTCGCAAGCAAGTTGCTCGCCTCGCCTGCCGAGCTCGCCGCCTCCGCTGCGCTTCGGCGTCTCACCCACCTGCTTCGGCGCGAAGGCTGCAGCGTGTGCTAGGACACGCCCGTGCCGCCGGCCGGCGTCGAGCACGTACGTGGCCTGCGCGCCGTGATGGATGACGGCGTGACGCTCGTCGCCGACGCCTGGTACCCGTCGAGCGGCGGACCGTGGCCGGTGCTGCTCCAGCGCCTGCCGTACGGTCGGGCGGTCGCCTCCACGCCGGTACTGCCACATCCGTCGTGGTTCGCTCGCCACGGCTTCGCGGTCGTCATCCAGGACTTTCGTGGTCGCGGCGACTCGGAAGGGCAGTTTCGACCGTTCGTCGACGAAGGACCCGACGGCGCAGCGACGATCGAGTGGGCCGCCGGCCTGCCGTTCTGCGACGGGCGGGTCATCACGTACGGGTTCTCGTACCAGGGCCTCGCCCAGCTCTACGCAGCCGCCCGTCGGCCGCCTGCGCTGCGCGGCGTGGCGGCGATGATGTGCTGCCCGGACCCGTACGAGGGCTGGACGTACGAGGGCGGCTGCCTGCGCCTGCCGTTCGTCACGTTCTGGAGCGCCCAACTGGCCGGTCAGGACGTCGGCGCCGGACCAATCCCCTTCGACGTCTCCGCCCTCCCCGTCGAGACCGCGCTGGGTGCCGACCCGCCGCCATGGTTCGTCGAATGGTTGGCGCACCCGCACGACGACGACTACTGGGCGGCGCGGCGGCCGGACCTCCGGGCCATCGAGGTCCCGGTGTTCACGGTGCTCGGGTACTTCGACGACTTCTCGTCAGGCACCGCTCGGCTGATCGAAGCGACCGGCGCGGAGGCGGTGTGTGGGCCCTGGGTGCACATGCCCTGGGGGACCGCGCACCACGGCGTCGATCTCGAGGCCGACGCCGGCCCGCGAGGGGTGTTCGAGCCGCTGCTGCGGTTCTTCGAGCGGGCGTCCGGGCGCATCGAGCCGATCCCGGCGGGCGAGCGCGTGATGTATCACTGCGTGGGCGCCGGATGGCGCCAAGCCGAGACGTGGCCGCCCCCGCACACCGTCGTCCGCTGGACGTCCACGAGTCGCGGCAACGCCAACTCGCGCCACGGCGACGGAGTGCTCGGTGTGGCGCAGGTCGATCCAGGACCGGGCGACGTGCTGGTCGTCGAACCACTCGTGCCGTATCCGGGTGAGGCGGTCGGCTTCCAGGACGAGGCAGCCTCGGAGGACCGCCGCGACGTGCTCTGCTACACCTCGGCGCCGTTGACGGAGGCGATCGAGATCGCCGGAAGTCCGGTAGCGACCGTGACCGCCCGCTGCGATCGCCCCGGGCACGACGTCGTCGTCACGTTGGTCCTCGTCACGGACGACCACGGCCCACGCGCCGTCAGCGGCGGGGTGGTGCGATGCGCGGGCTGCGATCCGCTGGTCCCGTCCGACCATGTGGTGACGCTGCGGCCGATCGCGTGGCGGTGCCCGCCAGGAAGCCGCCTGCGCGTCGACGTGTCTGGCGCCCGCTGGCCCGCCTTCGACCGCCATCCGCACTCGAACCGCAGCCCCGCCGCTGCCGCGGCCGCGGGACACGGTCGTCGCGACGACCACCGTCCGGCGGGTCACCCTCGATCTGCCGATCGAGCCCCAGTAGCATCGGATCCCGCGGAGGTGCCCATGGAGCACGGGGTTTTCCTGTTCGGTTGCGTCGAGATGGACGACGCTGGCGCCGGTCCGCCGGCGCCGACGGATCGGCGCTACACGCAGAAGCAGATGTGGCAGGCCTCGCTGCGGATGCTCGACATGGGCGTGAAGGCCGAGGAAGTCGGCTTCGACACGTTCTGGCTGACCGAGCACCACTTCCAGTACGAGGGCTACGAGGTGATCCCGAACGGCGTGCTGTTCGGGGCCGTGCTCGCCGAGCGGACGTCGCGCATCAAGATCGGCGCGATGTTCCACATCGTCCCGCAGTGGCACCCGCTGCGCTTCGCCGAGGACTTCGCCACGATGCACAACCTGTCTGGTGGCCGCGGCGTGCTCGGCGTCGGGCGAGGGACGGTGCCGCGCGAGGCGCAGCCGCTCGGTCACCAGGTCGGCTCGTTCGACAACCCGGACAAGGCCGACGCCGACCGGATCAACCGGGAGATGATGGACGAGGCGATGGACGTCATCCTCGCTGCGCTGGAGAACGAGCACGTTCAGCTACCACGGTGCCGTACTACGACTTCCCGCCCCCCGGGATCCCCGACCGCGGCGGCCAGGTCGAGCAGCTGACGCTGGTGCCGCGGCCGCTGTACCCGTACGAGATCTGGCAGCCGATCACCTCGCCCCCGACGCTCGAGCACGTGCCCGCCAAGGGCTTCGGCGGTGTGTTCTGGCTGCTCAACCACAATTTCGTCAAGCAACGCTGGGAGCGCTTCGCCGAGATCTACGAGGAGCACCCAGGGCACGGCGCTGGCGCCGGGGGAGAAGCGGCAGCTCGTGCTGAACATCCGCGTCGAGGACACCTCACGAGCAGGCGTGGGAGCGGGCGCGGCCAGGTCACGACGAGTTCTGGAAGTTCCTCGGGCCGTATGGCTGGTCGAAGGGCTACATGGGTGCCGACGGCAAGCCGGCGCCGCCCGGGCTGATCCCGACGCTCGAGGAGTCGGTCGAGCAGAAGGTGTGGATCATCGGCAGTGCCGAAGAGGTCGCCGAAGGCATCGCCGAGTTCCGCGATGCCCTGAGCCTGCGCTACCTGACCGTGTTCCCCCACTTCCCGGGCGACACGTACGACGAGGCCGAAGAGCAGCTCTCCCGCTACATGGAGGAAGTCGTCCCGCTGTTGTGATGCTCCGCCAGCATCTGGGTGGTCTGCGTCTCATTCCAGCTTCTGGGTGGTGACAGTCCCGAATCCGGGACTGAGGCCACCCAGATCGTGGCGGTTAGGCGGGTGCCTGGCCGAAGTCGAACCGCGCCACCTCGGTGAGCGCTTCGCCGAAGCTGCGCACGGCCGCCTCGAACAGCAGCTTGCCGCGCTCTGCCGTAGCGCCGGTCGGATCGCCGATATGGCCCGAGGGGCCGAAGTCGTTGGACAGCCAGCCGAACGACACGTCTCCGCCGAACCGCACGTGCTCGGCGGCCGCCAGTGGCTCGGGCACGTTCCGGAACCCGGCATCCAGGTCGACCAGGTCGGGCTGCAGGTGCAGCATCAGCGACGTCTCGTCCAGGCCCCCGTGGATCCCCATGCCGAGCTCCTCGGCCGGGCTCGGTCCGCCGTGGTCGGGCGGGACGCTGGCGTGGGCGAGGAACGTCTGCAGCCCTTGGGCCAATCGCAGCTCCCGGCAGGCCACGTTGAGCAGCGCAGAGTTGCCGCCGTGACCGTTCAGGAACACGAGGCGACGGGCCGGAGTCGCCGCCGCACAGCGGCCGATGTCCTCCACCACCGCGAGCAGCGTGCGCGCCGACAGCCAGAAGGTCCCCGCCGCCCACGCGTGCTCGTTCGACTTCGTGATGGCCAGCGTCGGCAGCGTCCACGCCCCGACCTCGGCACCGACCTCGTCGACGGTCGCGTGCGCCACTGCGTCGGCGATGACGGTGTCGGTGTTGAACGGCAGGTGCGGCCCGTGCTGCTCGGTGGCACCGACGGGCAGCACGAGGATCGATGCTCGATCCAGTGTGCGCGCGATGTCCGTCGCCCGCAGGGTCTCCAACGCGCGACGACGGGCGGGCACGAGATCAGGCTATGCGCCCGCGGTCCCTGCGTTCCTCAGGCAGACAGGATCAGCAGCACGAGGCCGCCCAGGATGATCGCCGCGGCGATCGTGCGGCGGCGCACGCTGCCCTCGTCGAGGTAGCGCCACCCGATGAACGCGGCGGCGAGCACGCTCGACTCACGCAGCGCGGCGACGTACCCGACGGGCGCGCGCCGCACCGCCGCCAGCACGAGCCCGTACGTCAACATGCTCATCACCGCGGTGCCCAGGAAGCGATGCCACTGCGTCGTGAGGGCGCCGGCCATGTCGCGGCCACGGCCGACGACGACGCCGTACGCCGTCACGAACAGCCCACCGGTCAGGAAGATGGCGAACGCATACGTGTTGTCGTCGACCTCACGCGAGGCGTGGCTGTCGATGACCGTGTAACAGCCGATCGTCACGGCGACGAACAGCGCCACCATGACCTGCGGTCGGCTGGCTCCGAACGCCAACAACGCCATCCCGCCCGTGACGACGACGATCGAGGTGACGGCCCACCCGTTGAGCTCGTCGCCGAGCAGGACGATGCCCCCGATTCCGGCGAGGAGCGCCCCGCCGCCGCGGGCGAGTGGGTAGGCGACCGAGAACTCGGCCCGTTCGTAGGCCAGCGCGAGGGCGACGATGTACGGCAGGTGCACGGTCCCGGAGGCGACGGCCCACCCCCATCCGGCCGCCGGCAGGGTGCGCGTCGCGACCAACACGACGGAGGCGATCATGCCGGCGACGAAGAACTGCCCCCAGAGCGCGATGAACGGATCGGCGCTGCGCTTGGCGACGAAGTTCCAGCCCGCGTGCAGACCCGCCGAGGTCAGCGCGAGGACGGTCGCGACGACCACGCCGTCCGGCGCTCAGGGCGCCGTACCCCAGCCGGCTGGCAGCGGTGGCCACCGGCCGCCGCCGTCCGGCCCGAGGACCAGATCGGCGAGCGTGCGATCGGCGTGCTGGGACCGCCACGTCAGCATGGACTGCGCGAGGGGCAACACGATGGCCGGGTCGGTCTCCTCCGTCCGCCATGTCGGGTCCGCCGCGATGTCGAAGCACTTCCAGCTGCCGTTGCCGAACTGGACGTACGCGTAGTGGTCGTCGCGAAGCACGGCGAGGTGACGCTTCTCGAGTGCGCGATCCCATGGCCACTCGTGCGGTGTGGTGGCGATCGCCTGGGCGCGCCAGTCGTACTCCCAGTGCGCCGCCGTCCGCCACCGCCCGGGCATCTCGCCGCGGAGGAACGGCGTGAGGGGATAGCCATCGCACTGCGCCGGGACCTCGATGCCCATCGCGTCGCACAGCGTCGGCGCCAGGTCGACGTTCTCCGTGAACGCGTGGACGACCGTGCCGTGGGTCTCCGTGTGGCGTGGATCCCGAACCATCCCCAGGATGAAGTAGCTCTGCTCCCACCAGCCGAGCTTCTCCTTGAGACCATGATCGCCGAGCATCTCGCCGTGGTCAGACGTGATGACGATCACCGTGTCGTCGAACTGCTCGGTCCTCGCCAGTGCGTCCCACACCCGGCCGAGTTGGTCATCGACCTCGCTGATCATGCCGTAGTACTGCGCCGCGCATGGTGCGCTGGCCGGCCTCGTCGCGTGGGGCGGCCGCCTCCGGCACGGCCAGCGCGGCCTCGTGCAACGGGTGGCGCACGTCGACAGGAGCGATCGGCAGCGTGACCTCGTCGGGCGAGTAGGCGTGGGACCAGCGCCCCGCCGCGGCATATGGCGGGTGCGGGCGCCAGTAGCTGAAGTGGGCGAACCACGGCGCGTCCTGGCGTTCGATCCAGCCGACGGCGTGGTTGGTGAGGAAGCACGCCAGGCTGTGCTCGGCTGGGCGCTTGCCCTCGGTCGCCAACATCCGCTCGTACCCCCCGGCCGTGTCGTAGCCGAGCTCGTCCAGCCACACCAGCCACGGAACCTGGTCGAGCCGGAGGTCGAGCACCATCTCGAAGCCCGGCAGGATCCCCTCGTATGTCGTCAGCCGGGGATCGTCGGGACCGTTCGCCACGCGCGGGTCGACGGCCTGGTCCGTGTAGCCGAACAGCTCCGGTTGGTAGCCCGCCCGCCGGGCCATCAGTGCGATGTTGTCGAATCGGGCGTCGAGCGGCGTGCCGTTGGCCACCACACGGTGGTTCATCTGGTACATGCCCGTGTACAGGCTGGCCCGCCCGGGCGCGCACGGCGCGGCCTGGCTGTAGTGGCGGGCGAGTCGCACGCCGGACGCCGCCAGGCGGTCGAGGTTGGGTGTCCGCACGAGGGGATGGCCGGCCGCCGAGAGGCAGTCGCCGCGGAATTGATCGAGCGTGATGAGCAGCACGTTGACGGCCACGAGTGCAATCCTGCCCGGTCACAACAGGGGGCCGCGTCGTTCAGAGGTGAGCTCCCGGTTCGGCACGGCGGGCGCTCCAGCGCCTTCGCCGGCCGCATTACAAATGGATGCGGTGCCGACGGCTGACGTGAACGGGACGACGATCTGGTACGACGTCGTGGGGTCCGGCTCGCCGGCTCTCGTGCTCCATGGTGGGCTGGGGTTCGATCACACCCTGTACCAGGCCACGCTGGCGCCGCTCGAGCAGCGACTCAGCTTGGTGTACGTCGACCACCGGGGCAACGGTCGCTCCGGTCGTCCTCCGCTCGACACGATCACGATCGAGCAGCTGGCCGACGACGCCGCCGCGCTCACCCGCCAGCTCGGCGATGAGCGGGTCGTCGTGATCGGCCATTCCTACGGCGGCTTCGTCGCCCAAGAGCTCGTCCTGCGCCACCCTGATCTCGCGGCGGCCGTGATCCTCGTCGACACGACGCCGGGCCAGCTCGGTGCTACCGAGGACCGTGACGACGAGCAGGGCCCACCCCCACCTCCCGAGGTTGCCGCGCTGATGACCGCGCTGCCGTCGACGAACGAGGAGATGGTCGATGGCGTGCGTCAGCTGATGCCGTACTACCTCCATCGACGTGATCCGTCAGAGCTGGACTCGATCCTCGACGCGACGGTCTTCGACGCGGCGGCGATGGCTCGCGGCTTCGAGGTCCTTGCCGGCTGGAGCTCGGTCGACCGACTCTCGTCGATCGTCGCGCCGACACTCGTCCTCGCCGGGCGCCACGACGTGTTCACATCCTGGCCGCAAGCGCGGCGCATCGCCTCGCGCATCCCTGGAGCCGAGCTGGTGATCTTCGAGGACAGCGGCCACATGCCGTGGCTGGACGAGCCGGACCGCTTCTTCGAGGCCGTCGACGGGTGGCTCGCGATGGTCCTCGGCTAGGGCCGAGCTCCGAGCCACTCCCACAGCGCGCCAGCCCGACCAGATCGGCCGGCAGCCCGCCGCTCGGCGTCGACGGGCCTCAAGAATCCCAGATCGGTCCGAAGGCAGGGATCCCGCGGCGCTCGAGGTCGTGGACGAGACGGAGGGTCGTGGACTTGTTGCTCACGATGAACACCGCCTCCGCGCTGAACTCGGCGTACGCGGTCAATGCGAGCTCGAGCAAGTCGGGTTTGCCGCGCTCGGTGGTGTCCCAGATCACGGCGTCGGGCTGGATCGCCGCGACCTCCTCGACGAGCGCGTCGCCGTACGTGCGCCTGGGGTCGCGGGTCGACCACACGAGTCGCGCCGGAACGCGGTCGGCGAGGATCTGCCCCAGGCACGGTCCGATGCCGCTGCCGGTGACGACGTACACGACCCGCCGGTACATCGACGCAACCTTGGCGATGGGAGCGGCGACAGGAACACCGCGCACCCAGACGTGCGTCGGCGGATCGTCGATGAAGCGGCCGGTCCAGTCGCCGGCCCGCGAGATCAGCAATCGATAGCCCGGCTGTCCGGGGGTGGTGACAGTGGCGAAGGCGTGCCACTCACGCAGCGGGCTGAGGCTGATGCCGACACCCGACGCGTACTGCGGACGCACCCCGTAGTCGAGGTGGACGATGGCGGCATGCGACGACGGCCGGACGACGGTCACGGGCACTCGCCGCAGACGTAGCCACGGCCACGCCACGCTCGACGTCAGCGCGGCGAGCACCCAGACGTGCCAGTCGGTCGCGACCGCGACGGCAGCGCTCGTCGTGCCCCGTCCATCGGTCGCCAGGTGGACCGTCAGGATCCAGAACACGGCGATCGCCGACCACCCGCCCCAGCGATGCGTGTGCTCGAAGACGTTGTGGGCACGCATGCGGATCGGCGAGATGGCGCACACCGTCACCAGCAGGAGGAGGCCGACGAGCACGACGCACAGGACAAGGGTGAGCGGCGTGACGCTGCCGGGGTACCGGACGGCCGTGACGACCGCCACGCCGGTGAATGCACTCAGCCACGCCGTTCCGGCGACCGCGCAACCGACGTGCATCCCGCCGACGTGGTGGACCTTGGAGATGCCCCACCGCAACCACAGCGGCCAGGCCGGCGAGCCTCGCCCGGCGAGCCCGTAGAGGGCGTTGAGGAACGCCTGGTTCCTCACCACGACGGCCACGGTGACGTTGACGAGTGTCAGGGTCGACAGTGCGGCGAGTGCGCTGCCGTCGGCGAGTTGCCAGGCATCAGCACGCACCCGCGCCACGAGAATGGCCACGTTCACGAGAACGACCGCCACCATCAAGCGGCGGTACGGCATCGCCCGCGGGTGCTTGGTCAGCGAGCGCAAGGAGCGCTCACACGGTGCACGTCGCTCGCTCACTGGGCGCGAGCCGAGGGTCAGTTCACCTCTGCCCTCCGTGCCCACGCTGGCCAGTACGACAAGCGGAGGCGTTCGGTTCGATCAGCGAGGTCGGTGTTCCGTGGCCAGGCCCGGGGTGATGGTCAGCACCCAACCACCGTCGCCGCTGTCAGCGGTGTGCCAGACGCCGGGCGGGTTGACGACCGCCTCGCCTGCTGAGATCTGGACGACGTGCTCGCCGCCGTCGAGCTCCTGCACGAAGCGATGTGTTCCCGTGCAGGCGATCACGACCTCCGAGCCGAGCGGATGGCGTTCCCACACCGTCCAGGCCCCGACCATGTGGAACATCATCACCATGCGTCCATCCGGACCGTCGTCCTTCGTCGCCTCCTCGTATGCCGCAAGGCCTTCCTCGGACCAATCGAAGTCCTCGACAGGGATCGCCGTGCCGCCGAGTCCGAGGTGGATCGGCGCTTTCGTGATGTCGATCGTCATGTGCTCCATCGTGGTCCCAGAGGGCATGCGCTGGCTTGTACGAATGAGAGATCGCGCGGGTCACTAGCTTCCCGCCGGTGGAGGTCCGGCTCTTAGGCCCTCTCGAGGTCGTCGATGACCGCGGTGAGACGGTCGCCGTACCTGGCGCGCGACAGCGGGCACTGCTCGCACTGCTCGCGCTCAACCCGGGCCGCGTCACATCGGCGGAGCACTTGATCGACGAGCTCTGGTCGGCGACGACCCCGCAACGGCCGGACAACGCACTCCAGCTCGTCGTGTTCAAGCTTCGGCGCGCCCTGGGCGCGGCGACGATCGAGACGCGGCCGCCCGGCTACGTGCTGGTGGTGCCGGAGGAGAACGTCGACGCTCACGCCTTCGAAGCGCTCGTCCACCGTGGCCGCGACGCCGTCGCACGGGAACGCACTGCGCCGGCCATCGAGTGTTTCGAAGCGGCGCTCGATCTGTGGCGGGGTGCAGCCCTCGCCGAGTTCGGTGACGTCGCGAGCGCCGTGTCGGCGGCCGTTCGCTTCGAAGAGCTGCGGGCGACGACCATCGAGGAGCGCTTCGAGGCGTTGCTGGCGATGGGTCGCGATGCCGACTTGATCCCCGACCTCGACGCGGCGATCACCGCGATGCCGTTCAGGGAGCGACTTCGCGGCCAGCTGATGCTCGCGCTGTACCGGTCGGGGCGACAGGCCGAGGCACTCCGCGCGTTTCGCGAGGCGCGCCGTGTGCTCGCCGATGAGCTCGGGTTGGAGCCGGGGGTCGAGCTGCGCCGCATGGAGGCCGCCATCCTCGGCCAGGACGAGGCACTCGAGGTGCGAGCTGAAGCGAGGTCGAGCGAGCAGGACCTGGCTCCTCCGCCGACCAACCTGCGTCCGGCCTTGACGACCTTCGTCGGCCGCCAGGACGACATCGCCGGCATTGGCGAGCTCTTCAGGGAGCACCGGCTCGTGACGCTCGTCGGTGCCGGAGGGTGCGGGAAGACGCGACTCGCCGCCGAGTTCGCCTCCCGTCAGCTCGCCGCCTTCCCGGACGGCGTCTGGTTCGCCGCGCTGGACACGCTGACCAGTGGTGACGCGGTTCCTGCCGCCGTGGCCGAGGCCGTCGGGCTGTCGGCTGCTGATACGGCGGGGCAACCGGGATTGGGTCCCGTCGACGTGAACGACCGGCTCCGCACGATGTTGATGGACCGTTCGGCCCTGGTCGTGCTCGACAACTGCGAGCACGTCATCGATGACGCCGCCCGCCTGGCGGTCGACCTCCTGGCCTCGGCACCGCAGCTCCGGCTGTTGGCGACCAGCCGCGAGGCGCTGCGCATCCCGGGTGAGATGGTCTGGCGTGTCCCGCCGCTCGGGACGGACGACGCCGTCACGCTGTTCACCGAGCGGGCGCGAGCGGTGCTCTCGAACTTTGAGCTGAGCGACGGCGACCGCGCCAACGTCACTGAGGTCTGTGCACGGGTCGACGGCATGCCGCTCGCGATCGAGCTCACGGCCGCCCGCACGAACGCGTTCACGGTCGGTCAGCTCGCCGAGCGCCTCGACGACCGATTCCGACTGCTGACCGCGGGCGCTCGTACTGCTCTGCCCCGTCATCAGACGCTGCGTGCCGTCACCGACTGGAGTTACGACCTGCTGTTCGACGACGAGCGGACGGTGTTCGAACGGCTCGCTGTGTTCACGGGCGGCTGCAACTTGGAGGCCGCCGAGGCGGTGTGCGCCGACGAGGACCTGCCATCCACCGAGATCGGCGGACTCGTCGGCCGGCTGGTCGACAAGTCGCTCGTCATCGCCGACGGATCGGGTCGATTCCGATTGCTGCAGACGCTCGCCCAGTACAGCCGTGAGCGGCTCGATGCGCACGGCGGTGACACCGTGCGTGACCGCCACGCCGCGTACCACGCCGGGCTCGCCGAGCTGTCAGGTGTCGACTGGCGCCGGCCCGGCGGTCAGAGCCAGACCTGGTGGCTGGCCTGTCTGACCACCGAGCTCGACAACGTGCGCGCCGCCCTCGACTGGTCGATCACGCGGGGGACGCGCAGACTGCGCAGCAGCTGGCCGGAGGCCTGGGCTGGTACTGGTGGCACGCGGGAAGGGCCGCGGAGGGCCATCGGTGGCTCGAGCGTGCCCTCGCCAGCGGGACCTCGACGGATCTGCGGATCCGGGCCCGCGCCGTCACCTGGGCGGCGTGGGTGGGCCTCGAGGCCGGCGCAGCTGACGACGCCGCGCGACACGCCGCCGACGCCATCGAGCTCAGCGAACAGGTGGGCGATCAGACGTGGCTCGGCCTGGCGTGGACGGTGAGCGCCGAGCTGGCGCGTCTCGCAGGCCGCGATGAGCTTGCCGTCACGTGCCTGGAACGTGGACAGGCGGCGTACGAAGCAGTCGACGATCCGTGGCACCAGGGCATTGCTGCCTCGCTCGGCATGTGGGCCGCCTCGCTGCGCGACGAACGGGACGCGGCAGAACGTGCAGCCCTCACCGCCATCGGCGTCTTCCGCTCCGTCGGTGACATCTGCACGCTCGTGGCGACACTGAACCTCTACAGCCGGATGCTCGAGTTGAGCGGGAAGCTCGACGAGGCCGAAGCGGCTGCTCGCGAGGCTCGTGACGTGAGTGAGGCATTCGGGCTGCGAGGCTGGCTGTCGACGATGCGGGCCCGGCTCGGCGCCCACGCGCTTGTTCGCGGTGACGTTGAGCGGGCGATCGAGCACTACCGGACCGCAGTCGATCTCGCCCGCGAGCTCGCACTGCCGTCGGCTGAGACTGATGCCCTCGAGGGGCTTGCCACCGCCCTCGAGCGCGCCGGTGATCACGAGGCGGCGCAACGCTCCCGGGAGGACGCACGTGCCGTCTTGAACCGCCTCGGGCGGGCGACCGTCCTCGAACTGTGAACTCCCTGGCGTTTGTGTCACCTTTTCCGCCGTCGACCGTGGGAACTGTGACGCAAACCGAGGGGCCGCGTGAGCTACCAGCACATCCATCCATCGGGGATCCAACAGTGGTTGCGCCCGATGCAACCCAGGGACCCGGACGAAGGCCACCGGGCGTCGACGCCGCTCGAGCTGTTCTTCGACCTCGTCTTCGTGGTCGCCGTTGCCCAGGCGGCGAACAGCCTGCACCACGCGTTGATCGAGGGTGGGTCCGTCGGCGCGCCGGTCGGCAAGTACATCCTGGTGTTCTTCGGGATCTGGTGGGCCTGGATGAACTTCTCGTGGTTCGCGTCTGCCTTCGACACCGAGGACGTCGCCTACCGGCTGATCGTGTTCGTCCAGATGACCGGCGCGCTGATCTACGCCGCCGGCATCCCTCGTGCGTTCGAGGACCTCGACTTCAGCGTCGCGGTCATCGGCTACGTGGTCATGCGCCTGGCGCAGGTCTTCCACTGGCTGCGCGCATCAGCCGGCGTGGATCCGCCGGCCCGCAGGTGCACCCGCCGCTATGCGATGGGGATCACCGTCTGCCAGGTCGGCTGGATCGCGCTCCTCGTCGTGCCCGGTGGATGGGAAGTCGCCGGCTTCATCTTCCTCGGCGCGTGTGAGCTGCTCGTTCCCCTCTGGGCGGAGCGGGCCGGCACGACGTCCTGGCACGCCAGCCACATCACCGAGCGCTACGGGCTGTTCACGATCATCGTGCTGGGTGAGTCGATCCTCGCCGGGACCGTCGCCATCCAGACCGTGTTCGACGAAGGCGGCCTCGACGCCGAGTTCGCCGGCATCATCGCCGGCGGACTGCTCCTCGTGTTCGCGATGTGGTGGATCTACTTCGACTACCAGGTCCCCGAGCTCCTGACGTCCAACCGCGTCGCCTTCCGGTGGGGCTACGGCCACCTGGTCATCTTCGCCGCGGTCGCCGCGGTCGGAGCGGGCCTGGTCGTTGCCGTCGAGCACGCCGCCGGTCACGGCCACGTGAGTGACGCCCGCGCAGCGATGATCATCGCAGTCCCGGTGGCCGTCTACCTGCTGGCGTTGTGGAGCCTCCACGTCTTGGTCGGAGAGCCGGGCGCCGTCACCTCGCGGTTCGTGACCCCGATCACGGCCGCTCTGGTGCTGCTTGCGGCGTTCACGCCGCAGCCCGTGCTGTTGATCGGCATCATCGTGGCGGGCATGGTGGCCTACAAGGTGGCTCGGCGGGTGCGACTCAGCGCGCGCCCAGCGCGCTGAGGTCGAGCTGGGCGATGCGCTCGGGATCTGCGAGCGCATCGATCTCGACGATCTTGCCGCCGGAGACGGTGAATCCCAGGATCGAGAACACCTCGCCGTCGAGAACGACCACGACGCCTGCGCTGCCGTTGACGAGGACCGGATGGAGCGTCGCGCCCGGCTGCGCGTAGGCGATGGCGCGACGTGCGACGCTCCTGGCGCCGCGCGCGACGAGCGAAGCCTGTGGTCGCGCCGTGCCGCCATCGGAGCGCACGACGACGTCGGGATCGAGCACGGCGACCAACGCTTCGAGGTCACCACCACGCGCCGCGGCGAAGAAGGCGTCGACGACTTCCCGCTGGCGGGGCACGTCGGTGTCGGGGACGCTGGCCTGCTGGACTCGGCGCCGGGCACGGCTGGCCAGTTGACGGGTCGCTTCCGGCGATCGGTCGACCATCTCGGCGATCTCGTCGAACGGCACGGCGAACATGTCGTGGAGAACGAAGGCCAACCGCTCCGATGGCTCGAGTGTCTCCAACACCACGAGCAGCGCAAGTCCCACGGAGTCGGCGAGGACCGCTTCGTGCTCCGGTTGGACCGCCTCGGCGCGCTGCACGATCGGGTCGGGCACGTGCGGCTCCAACGGTTCCTCTCGTCGCGTCCTGCGGGACCGCAGCATGTTGAGGCACACCCGGGCGGTGACGGTCGTCAGCCACCCGCCCAGGTTCTCGATGCTCGACGCGTCCGATCGGCTGAGCCGCAACCACGTCTCCTGCAATGCGTCATCGGCCTCCGTCCCTGAGCCGAGCATGCGGTAGGCGACGGCGTGCAGGCGGTCGCGATGCTCGCCGAACTGGGCGGCCAAGAAGTCCTCGTTCACCGGTCACATTCCTCCGTTGCCGTGGGTCATTCCAGTTGACCCCCCAAATGCGGTGGTTGTGACAAACGAACGGCGGGCCGCGTCGTTCAGAGCAGACAGTCCAGTTCGGCACGGCGGCGCCTGCAGGCGCTTCGCCTGCCGCATCGAGAAGGAGATGAAGCCATGGAACCACGGATGAAGCACCCGGTGTTCGTCGTGCCCGAGGCCATGCAGGCATTGCAGGCGCTCGGCAAGGCAGTGCACAAGACCGGGCTATCACCCCAGCTGATCGAGCTCGTGAACTTGCGGGCCAGCCAGATCAACGGCTGCAGCGTGTGCGTCGAGATGCACTCACGGAGCCTGAAGGCCGCCGGAGAGAGCGACGAGCGGATCTGGAGCGTCGGTGCGTGGCGCGAGACCCCGTACTACGACGAAGCTGAACGTGCCGCGTTCGCGCTGACGGAGGCGACCACCCGCCTCTGCGACCGTGGCGATGCCGTGCCGGACGAGATCTGGGACGAGGTTGCCAAGCACTTCGATGAGACCGCTCTGGCCGGGCTGACCCTTGCGATCGCCCAGATCAACGTGTGGAACCGCCTCAACGCATCGACCCGCCAGATGGCAGGGACAGCGTGGTGAACCCGAACTGTCCGTAGCGATCGGCTCACAACGATCGATCGCTACGGACAGGACGGTCCGGTAGCTGACGATCGGGCCGCGTGTAGCACTCCTCCCCGGTTGGGTACATCACACCCAACCGAAGATGCGCAGGAGGATGCGATGACAGATCCGTTCAGCATGCTGGAGTCCGACCACCGTCAGGTCGAGCAGCTGCTTCACCAATTGGATGAGTCCGAAGAGGGTCCCGAGCGGCAACGCCTGGTCGAGAACCTCAAGGCGGCGTTGTCCTTGCACATGGAGTTCGAGGAGGCGCACATCTACCCACTGACCCGCGAGATCCTCGACGACGAGACGGTCGAGGAGGCCGACACAGAGCACGCGCTGGCCCGAGAAGGGCTCGGCAAGCTCTCACAGCTCGTGTCGGAGCCCGGGTTCGGGGCTGCCGTCGCCATGGTGGAGGGTGGCATCAAGCACCACGTCGAGGAAGAGGAGGACGAGATCTTCCCGGCGATGCGCCGCGACCTCGACCACCAGCAGCAGGCCGAGCTGTCGCGCCGACTCGTCGACAGCAAGCGCGAGGCGGGACTGTTGGCGGACTCGCTCGACCATGCCACCAAGGACGACCTCGTCGACATCGCCACGGAGCTGGGACTCGATGTGAAGTCGTCGATGACCAAGGCCGAGCTCAGCGACCTGGTCGTCTCGGCGGGCGGGTGACCGATGAGTGCGGGAGCGTGGGCGATGCTTGTCGCCTTCGTCCTCATGGTCGGATCGCTGGGGTTCCTGATCTTCACGATGGTCCGCAGCATCCGCGCCAACCGCACGCCGGGCCGATCGATCTGGCGAGACTTCGGCCTCGGCCTCGGGCTGATGATCCTGTTCTTCTCGACCTGGATCGCCCACCTCATCACCGAATGGCAGGTCTACACCGACCAATCATTTGCGCGCGGTGAGCCAACGAGCATCGGTGACTTCCTCGGTGAGTTCTCCCAAGCGACGCTCGAGAACTGGCAATCAGAGTTCCTGCAGCTGTTCGCGTTCGTCGTGCTCGCCGCCCTGTACGTCCACAAGGGCAGCGCCGAATCGAAGGACAGCGACGACCGGGTGGAGGCCTCATTACGGCGCATCGAGCAGCACCTCGGCACGCTGCCCAAGGACAGCGCCCAGCTGCCCGACCCTGAGCTGGTCTAGGTCGGACCACGCCATCAGGAGAACGCGGGCAGCCGCTGTTGCGCGCCGATCAGCGGCGCCAGCGGGTCCCCGGCGTGGCGAATCCGTTCGCCGATCGTCTCGATCGTCCAGCGATCGGGTCGAAGCTCGGGATCGTCGAGCTCGTCCCAGCGGATCGGCACGGACACCGGCGCCCCTGGTGCGGCCCGGACGCTGAACGGCGCGATGAGCGTCTTGTTGATGGCGTTCTGCGTGTAGTCGAGGCGCGCCAGCCCGGAGCGGCGCTTCACCTCCCACTCCCAGCTGACGAGCTCGGGGACCGTGTCGCCGATCGCTCGCGACAGCTGCTCGACCCACTCCCGGGTCTGGGCGAACGTGTACCGGTCGGCGACGGGGATCCAGATCTGCAGGCCGCGCTTGCCGGTGACCTTGGGGCCGGCCTGCACGCCGAGGTGCTCGAGGGCGGTGCGGTGGAGCCGCGCCAGCACCAGGATGTCGTCGAACGTCGTGTCGGTCCCGGGATCGATGTCGATCAGCGCCCACGTCGGTCGCTTCGAGTCGCGGACCGTCGACGTCCACGGATGCAGCTCGACGGCGCCGTAGTTGGCCACCCAAGCGAGCGCCGCCGGTGAGTCCATCACGAAGTACTCCTGGGTCTCCCCGCGATCAGCATCCTCGTTGTGCCAGCGGGGCAGCCAGTCGGGGGCGTGGGACGGGACCGCCTTGTGCCAGAAGCCCGGTTTGTCGACCCCGTTCGGGTACCGGTGCATGTTGAGCGGCCGGTCGGCGAGGTAGGGCAGCATGACAGGTGCCGACGCTGCGTGGTGCCGGATCAGCTCGCGCTTGGTCAGCGGCTTCCGGCGCTTGTCGCGCGGCGGGAACAACACCTTGTCGAGGTTGGTCAGGTGCAACGTGTGGTCGCCGAGTCGCCAGTCGCCGGCCCGCTTGATGGCATCGAGTGCGGCGAGCTCGTCGGGCGTCGGAGCAGCCCAGTTCGCGCTGCCCGTCCAGCTCGCCGCCGGGGCCTCTTTGACCTCGTCGTTGGTTCGTCCCGACTTCACCGACCGCGG
Source organism: uncultured Acidimicrobiia bacterium (assembly GCA_963774125.1). Taxonomy (GTDB): domain Bacteria; phylum Actinomycetota; class Acidimicrobiia; order Acidimicrobiales; family Ilumatobacteraceae; genus JALZMG01. The sequence goes on along the minus strand of CAVZDR010000002.1, from coordinate 1,075,791 downwards.
ATGGTCCTCGGGATCCCATCCGGAGACCGCGGCCTCGTCGCGCTTCTTCAACAGCAGCCAGTCGCGACCGTCACCACCGCGGCGTACGAGGACGAACCGGCCGGCCAGCTTCTCGCCGGCAAGGTCGAAGTGCAGGTCGCCGGCTTCGACGGCGGCCAGCACGTCCTCGGTCCCGACCGGCGCCCAGGTTCCCCAGTCCCACACGACGACGTCACCTCCGCCGTACTCGCCGGCCGGGATCACGCCCTCGAAGTCGTAGTAGTCGAGCGGGTGGTCCTCGACGTGCACCGCCATGCGGCGCGACGACGGGTCCAACGTCGGTCCCTTCGGCACCGCCCAGCTGAGCAGCACGCCGGCAGCCTCGAGCCGCAGGTCGTAGTGCAGCCGCCGAGCGCGATGGCGCTGCACGACGAACCGGTGCCCGTCTGCCGACGGCGGGGTCGTACCGGCCGGCTCGGACGTCACGGAGAAGTCGCGTTTGGCGCGGTACGTCTTCAGCCGATCGGCGGCCATACGTGAGGTCTACCCCGTTTGATGCAGCCGAGCTTCTACCGGCGTAGTCGGTGATGCGCCAGCGCAGCGCGAGCGGCGTTCGCTCCGCACGCCCCGTGGACGGCGGCACCCGGATGGGCTGACGCCGACGCCAGATAGAGCCTGCGGACCGGGGTCTCGGCGCGACCCCAGCCGGCGATCGGGCGGAAGACGAGCTGCTGGTGCAGTTGGCCGGTGCCGCCACCGATGTCACCACCGACGAGGTTCGGGTTGATCCGCTCCATGTCGGTCGGCGCAAGAACGTGCCGCGCGAGGATCAGCTCGGAGAACCCGGGTGCAAGCGCCTCGATCCGCCGCTCGACACGACGGGCGAACTGCTCGCGCTCCCGATCGTCCCACCTGCCCGTGATGCCGTCGTCGCCGGCATCGGCCCGGATCTCCTGCGGCACGTGCGCGTAGGCCCAGGCCGATTCTGTGCCCGGCGGTGAGCGCGTCGGATCGGCCGTCGTCATCTGGCCGAGGACGAGGAACGGTCGGTCCGGCACGACGCCGACGCGCAGCTGGTGCGCCGTCGTGGCGAGCTCGTCGAGGTCGTCGGCGACGTGCACGGTGCCTGCAGGGGCGACCGACGGATCGCTCCACGGGATCGGTGCCGAAAGAGCCCAGTCCACCTTGAACGTGGCCGAGCTCCGCTGGAAGCGGGCGAGGCGGTCGAACAGCCGCGCCGGCAGGTGCTGGCGCTCGACCATGGACGTGTAGAGGTGGACGGCATCGCAGTCGGCGAGCACGGCCCGGCGAGCCTCGAACGAGGTGCCGTCGACGGTCGAGACACCCACGGCGCGGCCGTTGCGGACGACGACGCGGACGACGGGCGTGGCACAACGCACGCTCCCACCGTGTGCATTGAGTCGAGTGACCAGCGCACGCGTGAGCTCGCCGGCGCCGCCCGCCGGCACGGGGAAGCCGATCTCCTGCCCGAGGCAGACGAGCAGCCAGCCGATGAACGCGCTGTTCGCGCTCTCCGGTGTGACGTCGCTGTGCAGCGCGCATCCGGCGAACAGCAGGGCAGCAGCGTCTCCGCTGAACCGCTCCTCGACGAATCGCTGCAGTGGCATCAGCCCGATGCCGCGCCAATTCGCGCAGACCGTCGAGCCGCGCACCCCACGCCAACTTGGCGCCGGCACGCACCGGCGGGAACGGCGTGAGGAGTGCTTCGACGACCGCGTCGCCGTATCGGCGCCACTGGTCGATGATCGTGCGGTACGCCACCCCGTCGCCCGTGCCGCAGCGGTCGATGCTGGCGATCGTGGCGTCCAAGTTCCGTGAGAGCACGGCCGCCGGCGCGTCCGGTCGAGGGTGGGCCAGCACGGCCGGGGCATGCGCCCAACGGAGACCGAAGTGCTCGAGCTCGAGGTCACGCATCACCGGCGATGCGGCCGTCATCGGATAGAACGCGCTGAACAGGTCGTTGCGGAAGCCGGGAGCGGTGACCTCGGCGGTCCGCACCGCGCCGCCCGGTTCGTCCGCCTGCTCCAGGACGAGCACGCTCCACCCCGCGTCGGCAAGTCGGTTCGCAGCCACCAGGCCGTTCGGCCCAGCACCGATCACGATGGCGTCGACTGCAGCCCTCACGGTGCCGCCGAGCGCAAGATCAGCAGCTGGCCCCTGCTCGCGCCGTAGCATCCTGGGCCGTGGCCAGGGGGGACGATCAGCGGATCGCCCGCCCAGCAACACGCCCGCAGCACGCCGCGCCGCTGCCGCAGAGCGTGTACTGGCGCCGGAGGACGGTCGTCGGCGGCCTGCTCGCGTTGGCCGGATACGGCGCTGTACGTGGCGTGGGCGCCTTGCTTCCGAGAGAGTCGCGCCTGGAGGGGACGTACGCAGCGCCCGCCGCACCCGTCCAGGCGTTGATCCGCGCCGAGAACGAGCAACCCGGCACCATGGACTACTCGTTCCCGTTCGACGAGTCGGTGACGAGCAAGGTGAACGCCTACTGCGCGGTGGACAGCGCGTGGCGTGGCCAGACGGTGCCGATCATGGCGAGCACAGAGGGCACGTCGATCACCGCCCGGGCCTTCCGCATGGGTTGGTACGGCGGTGCCGGCGGCCGCGAGGTGTGGCGCGGTGGGCCCTTTGCCGGCGTTGCCCAGGCAGAACCGGAGATGGATTCGGAGACCGGCATCATCGAGTGCGCGTGGTCGCCGAGCTTCGAAGTGGCGATCGACGAGTCCTGGACGCCCGGGATGTACCTGATCCGCATTGACTCCGACGACGGCGGGTCGACGTACGTGCCACTCGTCGTCCTCGACGACCGGCCTGCCGAGGTGCTCGTGATCTCGTCCATCACGACGTGGCAGGCCTACAACGAGTGGGGCGGTGCGAGCCTCTACTACGGACCTGATGACCGGGCCGAGTCGCGGGCCAAGGTCGTCAGCTTCGATCGGCCCTACGAGGTCAGCGGCTCGGGGCACTTCTTCGGTGGCGAGTTCGAGCTGGTCCAGCTCGTCGAGTCGCTGGGGTACGACGTCGCCTACACCACCAACTTGGATCTCCACGCCCGACCGGAGCAGGCAACGCAGGGCTACAAGGCGATCATCTCCCTCGGTCACGACGAGTACTACTCCTTGGAGATGCGACAGGCCCTCGAGGCGGCGCGCGAGGCGGGCGTCAACCTGATGTTCCTCGGGGCCAACGCGGTCTTCCGGCGAATCAGACTAGAACCGTCGAGCGACGGACGCCTGAACCGGGCGATCGTCAACTACCGCAGTGCCCAGGCGGACCCCTGGTACGGCACAGGCGACGACGCCCGCGTCACGTCGGAGTGGCGCGAGGAGCCAGCCCGGAACCCGGAGAGCGCGCTGGTCGGGAACTTCTACGAGTCCAACCCGTGCGAGGGCGACATGGTCATCGCCGATGCCGACTCGTGGATGTTCGCCGGCACGGGCCTGCGCAACGGTGATCGGCTGGAGGGCCTCGTCGGCAACGAGTACGACCGCGTGACGCCCGAGGAGCCAACACCGGCGAACATCCAGGTGCTGTGCCACTCGCCGCTCGTCGTGCGCGACCGGCCGACGTTCGCCGACATGACGTACTACACGCATGGCGGCAGCGGAGCGGGCGTGTGGGCGACCGGCACGCTGTGGTGGGAGCGCAAGTTGGGTCCGTTGTGCGATGGCGCCGACGGTCAGCACACGCTCGAATGCCACGTCCGGCGCATCACCGCCAACGTGCTCGAGGTGTTCGCGGCGGGTCCGGCGGGAGCAACCCATCCGTCGGTGTCCAACCTGGCCAGGTTCGGCATCGCGCCGGGGTACGTCGACGACCCGCCGCCCGGATGAGTCGGGCTCCGTTGTGATCAACGGAGCCATAACCTGCCTTCGTGACGTCCCCCGCGATGATCGAACGGCAGGCGTTGTGCGACACGCTGGTCGAGGTCGGGCCGGACGCACCGACGCTGTGCGGGGACTGGACGACACGCGACCTCGCCGCCCATCTCGTGGTGCGCGACCGGCGACCGGACGCCGCGCCGGGCCTGATCACCTCGTTCATGTCCGGTTACACCGAGCAGGTGCGAGCGACCGAGGCCGAGCGCCCGTACCGGGAGATCGTCGACCGCGTCCGCAGCGGGCCGCCCCACTGGAGCCCACTGCGCATCGACGTGCTCGACCGCCTGGCCAACAGCCTCGAGTTCTTCGTCCATCACGAGGACGTCCGCCGGGCCCGCCGCCCGTTCACGCCGCGGGAGCTCGAACCTGATCTCGAGGATGCGCTGGCCGAGGGGATCGACCGGGGCGGTCGCTTCCTCACTCGTCGCCTGGACGTGGGCTTGGCGTTCGAGCCGGATGGCCGCACGTCGATCTCAGCGCGAAAGGGCCCCGACCGGGTGACGGTGGCTGGGCCGATCGGCGAGTGCGCGCTGTTCGTGTACGGCCGCAAGGACGTCGCGCAGGTGACGGTGCGTGGGCCGGCGGCGGCGATCACGAAGGTTCGCGAAGCGCCACTCGGCCTCTGACCGTGAACCGGACGGACCGGCTGTACGCGCTCGCCGAGGAGCTGCGCGCCGTCGCCCCGCGCCCACGGACGGCACGGCAGTTGGCCGACCGCTTCGAGGTCAGTGTGCGGACGATCGAGCGCGATCTCGGAGCGCTGATGGAGGCGGGCGTCCCGGTGTACGCGACGCCGGGGCCCGGCGGTGGGTACGCCGTCGATCGGACCCGCACGCTGCCGCCCGTCAACTTCACGCCGGATGAGGCGACGGCGTTGGCGCTGGCGTTGGCTCGCTCGGGCGACACCCCGTTCGCCGGACGTCTGCGCAGCGCGCTGCGCAAGGTGGTGGGTGCGATGTCGCCAGCCGACGCCGACCGGGCTCGTGAGCTCGTGGACCGGGTTCGCCTCCTCGGCACGGTGGAGTCGGGGCGCAGTGCGGCGGCGGCCGTCATCGAGGACGCCGTGATGGCCGAGCAGGTCGTCGAGATCGACTACATCGATCGAGACGGTTCGCGCACGACGCGCCTCGTTGAGCCGGTCGCGCTCGTCGCCTCCGACGTCGCCTGGTACTTCGTCGGGTTCTGCCGGTTGCGCGGCGGCGGACGCTCGTTCCGCCTCGACCGTGTGACGGCAGCTCGCGCGACCGACGAACCTGCGCCGCACCACGAGTACCAGTCGTTGGCCGGTGGCATGCCCGAGACGATCCGGCGCCTCCCCCTGCTCGAAGAGTGACATTGCTGTAATTCCCGACAGGACGTTGTCGCCGCGTTGTCGCACGATCGGCGCATGAGCAACGACACAAGCCCCGTCACTTGGTTCGAGATCGGCACGGACGACCCCGATGCCGCCCGGCAGTTCTACGGAGAGATGTTCGGCTGGACGTTCGAGGTCGACGGGAACTACTCCGTGATCACGACTGGTCCGGGCCACACGCTGCAGGGCGGGATCCAGGACACCGCAGGCCCGCTGCCCGAGGGCACCCCGCCGGCGTACGCCGTGCCGTGCATCCAGGTCTCCGACGTCGCAGCCATGTGCGACCGCACCGTCGACCTCGGCGGCAAGGTGATCGTGCCGGTCACCAATACCCCGCCGGGCATCGTCTACGCCCACGTCGCCGACCCGGCCGGCAACCACATCGGCCTCTTCACCCCTCCCCCCGCCGCCTGACCGGGCCCGTCCCATCCGAGTGTCTCGAGCATCCGAGTTGTTTCGTGAGGGGAGGCCCCGCAGCAGACACTCGGATGTCGCGAAACACTCGGATGAGGTTGTCTTCAAGTGAACTTGAGGTTCTACCCTCCAAGGAATGAGCGACTTCACCGCCTGGTCGGCGCTCCAGAGCGCGATGCAGGACGAGGGGAAGACGGCAACGGCCGTGAAGCGCGGGACCTGGCGGCGGGTCGCCGAGTTCGCCCGGCCGCACCGCCGCACCATCGTCACGTTCCTCGTGCTCGCCACGGTGTCGGCAGCGCTTGGCGTGCTGGCGCCGATCCTCGCTGGGCGAGCCGTCGACGCCATCGTCGAGGGCGACGGCGTGGCGACCGTCGTCGCCATCGCGGTGGCCATCGCCGCCGTCGCTGTCCTCGACACAGGCTTCGGCTTGTTCGAGCGTCTGCAGTCGTCCCGGCTGGGCGAGGGGTTGATCCTCGATCTGCGCCGCAAGGTCTTCGACCACGTCCAGCGAATGCCGATCGCCTTCTTCACACGAACCCGCACGGGTGCGCTGGTCAGCCGCCTCAACAACGACGTCATCGGCGCCCAGCGGGCGTTCACGTCGGCGCTGTCGGGCGTCGTCACGAACGTCATCGCCCTCGTGCTGACGCTGGCCGTGATGATCGGACTGTCGTGGCAGATCACAGTGCTGGCGATGCTGCTCCTCCCGGCGTTCGTCATCCCGGCCCGCCGCGTCGGCGCTCGCGTTGGGAAGCTGCAGCGTGAGGCGGCGAACCACAACGCAGCGATGACGTCACAGATGACCGAGCGCTTCTCGGCGCCAGGCGCCACGCTCGTGAAGCTGTTCGGTCGGCCCGCCGTGGAGGCTGCCGAGTTCGGTGCCAGGGCGCAGCGGGTCAATGACATCGGCGTCCGCTCGGCGATGGCGATGGAGTTCTTCTTCCGCGCGTTGGGCCTCGTGTCCGGTCTCGCCGAGGCACTGATCTACGGACTGGGCGGCTACCTGGCCCTCCAGGGTGAGCTCGACCCCGGCACGGTCGTCACGCTGGCCCTCCTGCTCAACCGGCTCTATGCGCCGCTGACGGCCCTCGCGACCGCACGTCTCGACGTCGTCACGGCACTCGTCAGCTTCGAACGTGTCTTCGAGGTGCTCGATGTCGAGCCGCTGATCCGGGAAGCACCGGACGCCCGATCAGTGCCAGACGGACCGGTGGGTGTCGAGCTCGACGACGTGCACTTCGGTTACCCGACCGCAGAGAAGGTGTCGCTGGCCTCGCTGGAGGAGGTCACGGTGCTCGACGACCGGCCGAGCGTCGAGGTGCTGCACGGCGTGTCGGTGCAGGTTCCGCCGGGCCACACCGTGGCTCTGGTCGGCTCTTCAGGGGCCGGCAAGTCGACACTCTCTTCGCTCGTTCCGCGGCTTTACGACGTCGACTCCGGCGCGGTTCGTCTCGGCGGCGTCGACGTGCGGGAGCTGTCGTTCGACTCGATCAAGTCGACCGTCGGTGTCGTCACGCAGGACGGCCACCTCTTCCACGACACGATCCGGGCCAACCTCGTGTACGCCGCGCCCGACGCCCGTGACCACGCGCTCTGGGCGGCGCTCGAGCAGGCGCGGCTGGCACGGCTCGTGCGCTCGTTGCCGGACGGTCTCGACACCGTGGTCGGCGAGCGCGGCTACCGGCTGTCGGGAGGCGAGCGCCAGCGCCTGACGATCGCCCGCCTGTTGCTGGCCAAGCCGCGGGTCGTGATCCTCGACGAGGCGACCGCCCACCTCGACTCCGAGTCGGAGGCCGCGGTGCAGGAGGCGCTGGCAGCGGCGCTCGAGGGCCGCACCGCCCTCGTCATCGCCCACCGGCTGTCGACGGTGCGCGCCGCCGACTCGATCGTCGTCCTCGAGCACGGGCGTGTCGTGGAGCACGGCAGCCACGTTGACCTCCTCGCCGCCGGCGGGCGGTACGCCGAGCTGTACCACACCCAGTTCGCAGACGCGTCTATGACGACGGCCGCTTGACGTCGGGCTCGGCTCGCAAGCAAGTTGCTCCCCTCGCCTACCGAGCTCGCCGCCTCCGCTCCGCTTCGGCGCCTCACCCACCTGCCTCTGCTGACGGGCTCTTCGTCGGCACCCGCCAGGCCACCCAGCCCACGCCGACGAGACCGAGTCCGAGGACGATGGCCCGCGCCCACCAGCGGTCGAGCAGCCACGCGCTGAGCCCGCCGAACACGACGATCGACGCGATCGCCGCCACCTTGGCCTTGCGTGGCATGCCGAGGCCGGCTCGGTAGTCGCGGACCATCGGGCCGACACCGGGCCGCGTCAGCACCCACTGCTCGAAGCGCGGGCTGGAGCGCGAGAAACAGGCTGCAGCGATGATGAAGAACACGGTGGTCGGCAGCCCCGGCACGACGATGCCGATCGACCCGATGGCGACGGCGATCCAGCCCAGAGCGAACCAGAGCCACCGCAGCACCGTCCCAGTGTTGCGGTGTTCAGGCCGCGGCGTGCTGCTCCAGGTCGAGCAGCGCCCGCTTGACGTGCAGCCCGCCTCCGTACCCACCGAGTGAGCCGTCACTGCGCAGCACCCGGTGGCACGGGATGACGATCGGGATCGGGTTGGTCGCGCACGCCGATCCGACGGCGCGCACGGCCCGTGGGTTGCCCGCCGCCTGGGCCAACTCGCTGTAGCTGACCGTCGTCCCGTAGCCGACGTCCCGCAACTCGTCCAGCACGTGGCGCCGGAAGCCGTGCGCCAGACGCAGGTCGAGCGGCAGGTCGAACTCCCGGCGGCGCCCGGCGAAGTACTCCTCGAGCTGGCGCGCCGCCATGTCCAGCCGGGCCGGACGTTGCAGCACACGCGGGCTGATGCGCGCGGCGAGCTCCTCGAGCGCGTCTTCGTCGGACTCGAAGCCGACCTTGACGACTCCGGCGTCCGTGGCCGCCAGCAGCAGCTCGCCCGCCGGGCTGTCCATCGTGCGGTAGGCCACGTCGACGAGGCCCTCGGCGTCGGCGCGTGCCGCCAGTGCGTCGACGAGCTCCTCTGGCACGGTCGTGATCATGTTCGGGCCTCCTCAGGCTCCAGCTGGCGGCGCAGGGTGCGCAGCCCTTCGAAGACGCTGCGGCGTGCGGCGGCCGGGCTGCACTCGAGCTTGACGGCGATGTCCTCGTAGGCCATGTCGGCCCCGTAGCGGTAGCCGACGGCGAGGCGCTGCTTGTCGGGCAGCGCCTTCACCCAAGCCCACAGGTCCCCCTCGCCAACCGGATCTCTGTCCGGGAACGGCGAGGTGACCACCGCATCCACGAGCTCATCGCGCGGCACTGGCTGCCGGCCTCGCGCCCGGAACCGGTCGATCGCCTTGCGGTGGGCGATGGTCAGCAGCCAGGCCCGGACGTCGCTGTCGGGTCGGAGCCTCGGATACGCGCGCAGGGCGGCGATGAACGTCTCCTGCCAGTCATCCTCGGCGTCGGTCGGACCGACCAACCGGCGCAGCAGCCGCAGCACCGCCTGTCCGTGCTCATCGAGCACCGCTTGGAACGGCGGCAGCGTCACACGTGATGCAACGGACGAGGGGGGCGTGTTGTGAGACGGCGGCGAATCGATGGCGGGGGAGGCTAGGACGCCGCGTACCGTCGGATGACGTGACCGTGACGATCCGATCCATCACGCCGGACGAGGCATTGGCCTTCCGCCGGGCCGTCATCACCGGCTTCCATCAGACCGAGGTCGTCGACGACGCCGAGTGGGTGAAGGCGACGCTGACCCCACTCGATCGAGTCGTCGCCGCGTTCGACGGCTCGACGATCGTCGCCACCTTCCACTCCTTCCCCACCCCACTGACCCTGCCGGGCGGCGGGGTCATCCCCGCCGGCGCCGTCACCGCCGTCACGTGCCGGCCGACGCACCGGCGCCAGGGGTTGCTCACGCGCATCATCACGGCCGACCTTGCGGCGAGTCGCGACCGGGGCGAGGTGGCCGACGTCCTCATCGCCGCCGAGTGGCCGATCTACGGCCGTTTCGGCTACGGCCCGGCGACGATGTCGACGAGTTTCGAGCTCGATGCGACTGCCCGCTTCGCCGAACCAAGTGTTGGGTCCGTCGAGTTCGTCGACGATGCCACGTTCCGCATGGAGGCCCCGGCGATCTTTGAGCGCGTGCGCCTGGATCGAGCCGGCATGATCGGCCGCGACGACCTTCGCTGGGATGCCTTGGCCGACGTACGGCGACGGCCGGAGGACAAGCCGTGGGGTGGCTTCCGTGTGCTCTGTCGTGACGAGGACGGCGTCGCTCAGGCGTGGGCGAGTTACAAGGTGGAGAGCAGGTGGACGGACGGACGGCCCCACGGCACGGCGGAGGTCGCCGACCTGTGCGGCGCGAGTCCGACCGCTGAGGCTCGGTTGTGGCGCTTCCTCACCGAGCTGGACCTGATCTCGACGGTGAAGGCGGTCGACCGTCCGGTCGACGACGTACTGCCCTGGCTGCTGACTGACGCCCGAGCCGCGAAGTCGAGCGGCGCCCGGGACTTCCTGTGGGTGCGTCCGCTCGACGTTGCCGGTCTGCTCAGCGCCAGGGCCTACACCACCACAGGACGCGTTGTGCTCGAGGTTGTGGACGACCAGCAGCTGTCCGCCGGCCGGTTCGAGCTCGAAGCCTCGCCGTCAGGCGCGGCGTGTCGTGCCACGACCACCTCTGCTGACCTCACGCTCTCGGTGAAGGCGCTCGGCGCGGCGTGCCTCGGAGGCGTCCGGCTGTCGACGCTGCACGCCGCCGGGTGGCTCGACGAGCATGAGCCGGGCTCTGTCGCCGCCGCCGACGGACTCCTTTCGTGGCCCGTCGCGCCGTGGTGCAACACCTGGTTCTGACCACTCAGCTCACCGTTCGCGTCGCATGCGCATAGGGCTCTTCGATCACTTCGGCTGGGCCGTTGCCGTGACCGCCTCCAGCGAGCACGAGGCCGTCGATCGGCGCCGGATCGAGTTGATCGAGCCCGGTGTGACCCCGGCACCGATCCACTACGACAGCAAGCGGCTCGATGTCGCCGCAACGGCTGCGCTGGTGACACACGTGCGCGCATCGGCGGTGCGGGCGACCGCAGCGGCGCTCGACGAGCTCGCTGACTCGTTGCCGGAGCCCGTCGTGTCGGTCGCGCTCCGCGCGTCGCCACCTGGCTTCCCCGAGGACATCGCGGTGCAACGTCGCACTCCATATGAGGCCCGCGCCGACGCGATCATGTACCGCCAGGTGATCTCCGAGGTTGCCCACGCCCGCGGCTGGCACGTCCACCGCTACGTGGCGAAGGACGTTCTCGGGCAAGCGGGAGCCGTGCTCGGTGCGCGGGCGGATGAGATCCTGCAGCATCCCCGGGCGACACTCGGGCCGCCGTGGACGAAGGACCATCGCCTCGCGTTCGCCGCCGCGATCGTGAGCACCTGACAGACGCGGCGCGCCAGCCGCGCGATCAGTCGTCAGGCGTGTGTCCCGCCCACCAGCCCGGGAAGTCCGCGTTCACGGTGGTCGGATCGTCGTTGCCCGTCAGTTCGGCGACGGCGGCGAGGATGTCGGCCTCGAGATCCCACCCGGCGGAGTTCGTCTCCTCGTAGTGGTCCAACGCCTCGCCGAACGCCTGGCCGTAGCGACAGCTGCCGGCGATCGCCGGCGCCGCTTCGCCGTAGCCCGCCAGCAACGACGGGTCCTCGGTGATCGCCTTGCACGTGGCGCCGGCAACCGCATCGGGGTGCTCGATCACGCCGGCCTCGTACAGGGCCTGGCACGTGCCGGGACCGGCGAGCTCGTCCGCCACGCACTTGATCCGGTAGTCGGCGAGCGGCGGGGCGTAGCCGAGCTCGTCGTTGCCGAGTCCGACGATCCAACGGTGCTCGTCGGACATCCGGTTCTTCACGTAGCCCGAGGTCACGTAGTCGGCGCCGTTGGCGTGCAGCGAGAGATCGTCGCGGTGCCAGTTGGCCGGCGTGTCCACGTAGCCGGCGGGCAGCCCGATCGTGGATTCCGCCCCGATCTCGGCCGGGATCCACATCATGCCGACCGGCCCGATGCGTAGGTACGCGGCGCGAGTACGGGCGTGGTCACCGAGCGCGAATCTCACCGAGCAACTGATCGTCCTCGGTTGCGAAGTCGTCGGGCGCACACGTGCTGTCGTTCTTCGGGCCGGCCGGCGGGCACGTGTACAGCATCGCCGGCGTGTGCCCCAGCTGTGTCAGGCCGTCTCCGCCGCGCACCAGCAGCAGCCGGAACCCGATGTTCGACATGCGTGTGTAGAAGGACGTGACGTCGTAGTCGACAGTCGGATCCATCACCGGCTCGGACGAGTCGAGCGCCCTGAGCGCGGCCGTCGCCAGCTCTCGACCGATCAGATAGGCGCGGCGGAAGTTCCGCTCCTGGAAGTTGCTCGCCCCGAGCGGCGGCTGCGCGCCCGGCGGCGGGACGAGACCGAGCCCGAGCGGCGCCGAGTCGTCGACCTCCCACACGTTCGCGCCGAGTGGCGTCACGAGGTCGCCGATCGCTCCATTGAAGAACAACGCCTCGCCACCGAGCTCCGCTTCGAGGATGCGCGTCGCCCATCCCGGGTAGTCAGCGGTGAAGTAGCGGTCGGAGAACGTGCACGGGGTCAGGCCGATCTCCGCGCACTCGTCGAGGATGGCGTCGTTCGGCGGCTCCCAGAACAGCGTCGTCTCGGGATGGTTGGCCCAGAAGAGCATGGTGGCGATCGTCCGGCCGTTCGTCGCCGTCGCCTTCAGCACACCGAGCGTCGGGTCGAACACCTGCGGGTCGCGACCGTCGGCGAGGCCGAAGTAGTGCTCGGCCTCGGCGACCTCGAGGCGCGCCGGGCGCATGTCGCGGATCGCCTCGACTGCTGCGTCGGTGGCCTGGTCGATCATCAGCTCGTACCACTCGTGGTTGACGTCGAACGCGGTGTCCGGCCCGTGGTGGTTGTGGTCGGCGGAGATCGCCAGCTCTACCTGATCGGCCCGGCGCCCGAGCCGCTCGGCGACACGCTCGCGGATCACGTCACCGTCGGCGCCGAAGATCATGTACAGGTTGGCGGCCATCACGACCGTGGTCTTCCGTGTGCCCCGCTCTTGGAAGGCGACCGCCGACACCTCCATGTCGTCGTGCACCCAATGCGAGTCGGCGTCCCCGTTGCCGACCGCCACGCGTCCCTGGTCCCACTCGGGAACGAACAGACCGGGCGAGAACGGGTCCTCTGGATCGGGCTGAACGTCCGCCAGGTAGTCGTGCGACCCATCGATCGTCGGTAGGACGGAGCGGGAGGCGGCACCGACCATGATCACCTTCTGCTGTGGCCGTCCACGCGGGCCGGCGTCCTGATCGGCTCGCGCCGATCCAGCCGCAACCACCGTCGTACCGAGTGCCCCCGCCAAGAGGGCCAACGCGATCATGCGCTTGCTCATCTCGTCCTCCTCTCGGCACTTGCATTATCAGAGCGACGGGTTGAGTCCGGCATCGCAGGCGCACCGAGCGACATCCGGCGATAGAAGGTGGTGATGCGCGACCGGATCGAGATCAACGGCCTCACCGTGACCACGGTCGTCGGGACGCTGCCGCACGAGCGGGAGATCCCACAGCCCCTCCGTGTCGATCTCGCACTCGAAGTCGATCTGCACGACGCGGGTCGTAGCGACGAGCTCGCCGACACCGTGGACTACGGCGACGTCACTGACCGCATCGCCGCCGTCATGCGAGAGAACAAGGACGTCGCTGCTCGAGCGGCTGGCCGACCGCATCGCCGAGGTTGCCGTCGGCTTCGCCAGGGTGCAGGCCGTCGAACTGACCGTGACGAAGCTGCGCCCTCCGATCGGCGAGCACATCGACACCACCGCGGTGCGCATTCATCGGACACCGGCCGACTACGAGCTGTCACCAGCGGTGACGCACCGGGCGATCGTCGCGCTGGGCTCCAACCTCGGCGACCGTGACGCCTACCTCCGATTCGGACTCGACGAGCTCGGCGGTGTCGTCGGTCAGTCGCAGGTCTTCGAGACGGACCCGGTCGGGGGGCCGTCCGGCCAGGGCGCCTACCTGAACCTCGTGGCAATCGTCGAAACCGGACTCGATCCGTTCGCCTTCGTGCGTCGATGCCAGCGCATCGAGGCTGCGGCACTGCGCCAGCGCACGGTCCGCTGGGGTCCCCGCACACTGGACATCGACGTGCTCTTCTACGACGACGCCGCGATCTCGTCACCCGACCTGACGATCCCGCACCCGCGCTACGCCGAGCGCGGCTTCGTGCTCGCCCCGCTGTTCGAAGTGGCGCCCGAGCGCTGCTCGTCGGGCTGGGAGTCCTCGGTCGGGACCGAGGGGGTTCACGCCCGCGGCCCGCTCGTGTGACCGAGGAGGCGGTCCTCGAACTCCCGCACCTTCCGCGGGTAGTGCGCCTCGCGTACTCCGGCTGCTGGCGGACCACCAGCTCGAGCAGCTCGTCGTGCTGCGCCGTCTCCTTCCACGGCAGGGCGATGTACAGCGGACGGCCGAAGCGACGCAGTGCGTCCAGGTTCGAATAGACGCGCTTCTGGTAGTGGTACCGCTCTTGCCACGGCCAGTTGGGCGGAGCGAATCCCGTGCCGGGGTCGAGGATGCAGTGGTCGCGCCGCCCGTAGCGGTCGGCGTCGGCGAGGCGGTCGGCGAAGAACTCGACGATCGTCTCGACCGGGTCGCGCTCCACGTGCTGCATCCGCCGAGGATCAGGTCCGGACAGGAACGGCACGACGATCGGCACGTCGAAGTCGGCCGCCACCTCCCACATGGCGGGGTCCTGCATCCCATCGGCGGCGTTGAGCACCGTCGCACCGGCCTCGAGCGCGCAACGGGCGACCTGGGGCCGCCACGTGTCGATGCTCACCGCCACGCCGAGCGACGCGAGCGAGGGAACGATCGGCGCCAGCCTGTCCCACTCCTGCTGCCAGTCCACCACCGTGGCGATGTCGGTCGAGCCCTGCCCGCCCACGTCGATGGCGTCGGCGCCGTCGGCCAGGAGCTGCCGGGCCCTGGCGATCGCCGCGGCGGGACTCGTGGCGATTGAATCCTCGTTCAATGAGTCCGGGCTGGTGTTCACGACGCCGTACAGGAGCATCACGGGTGACGCTAGGTGAGTGAGATCCGGACCTTCGATGCCTTCGGCTGGACTGTCGAGCGCGTCGTCGCCGCGAAACAGGGCCGGACGGTCTCACTCTGCATTCCCTGTCGCGACGAGGTGGCCACGATCGGCTCACTCGTGCACACGATCCGTTCGTCCCTGGTCGACCGGCACGGCGTCGTCGACGAGCTGATCGTCCTCGACGATCGCAGCACCGACGACTCAGCGATCGTCGCCGCGCGCGCCGGAGCGCGGGTCGTCCCGATCGGTGATGTCCACGAACGCCACGGCGTCGGCCACGGCAAGGGCAACGCGCTGTGGGCGACGCTGGCCGTCAGCTCCGGCGACTTCGTGGTGTGGTGCGACGCCGACGTGACCTCGTTCGAACCCGTGTGGGTCACTCGCCTCCTTGCGCCGTTGCTCGACGACGAGACGATCGCCCTCGTGAAGGCCCGGTACGACCGTCCGAGCCACGACGGCGGCGGCGGCCGGACGACGGAGCTCGTCGCGCGGCCTCTGCTCTCGCTGTACATGCCCGAGCTGACGGGCCTGGAGCAGCCGCTCTCGGGTGAGATCGCCGGGCGCAGAGGCGTTCTCGCCCAACTGCCGTTCGTCGAGGGGTGGGGCGTGGAGATCGCGATGCTCGTCGACCTCGCCCAGCGCCTCGGGCCCGAGTGCATCGCCCAGGTCGACCTCGGCGTCCGCACGCATCGCCACCGCACCCTCCACGAGCTGTCCGTCCAGGCGGCCGAGGTGATGGCGGCGCTCCTTGCGCGGTGCAAGGGCGCACCGCCGCTCCCGCCGACACCGTCGTTGCACCGTCCCGACGGGTCCGTCCTGCCGCTGCACCTGGCGGAACGTCCGCCGCTGGCCAGCGTGATCTCACACGACACGCCGCTCGAGCGTTGAACCGATCATGACGTTGGACGCGCGCGATGGCGCTCGTGGACGCTCCGGGCGGAGTCGGCTGGGCGGCGTACCGACCACCTTGCCTCCCGGGCCAGCCGAGGAAGGGCGGGTGGGCCAGCTCTCGTTGGGGCTGACTGGCGACGACCGCCCCAGTGTGTGTCGCGAGGTCCTTCCGGGCGTCGTGCACGTCGCCCACTGGCTCGGCTTGGGCGAGCAGCAGGCACTGGTGCGCGAGTTCCGTCGCTGGGCCGAGCCGCCGGCCGGGCTGCGCCACCCACGCGCGTGCCGGCCGGGCACGTCATGACCGTGCAGTCGGTGTGCCTCGGCTGGCACTGGTACCCGTACGTCTACTCACGCACTGCCGACGACACCGATGGCGCTCCCGTCAAGCCGATGCCCGACGATGTGGTGGCACTTGCCCAGCGGGCGGTCGCCGCGACCTTTGGCACGGATGCGGGCGACTCGTACGCGCCGGACGCGGCGATCGTCAACCTCTATGCCCCCGGGGCTCACCTCGGCCTGCACCAGGACTGGGAGGAGCCTGCTGCGGCGCCCGTCGTCACGATCAGCCTCGGCGACACGTGTGTGTTCCGCATGGCAGGGGTTGACCGCCGCACGTCACCGTTCACCGACGTCCTGCTCGAGAGTGGCGACCTGCTCGTGTTCGGCGGCCCGAATCGCCTCATCTTCCACGGCGTGCCGAAGGTGCTCGACGGTACGGCGCCGGCCGGGCTCGGCCTGCCACCTGGGCGTCTGTCCATCACGGTTCGGGAGACGGGGCTGGCGTGATGTCGGACACCCGAGACCAGCTCGACGAGCGTGGCTACGCGCGGCTCGGCCCCCTGCTCGCCGACGACGAGGTCGCCGATCTGGCGACGGCGTTCGACGATGACGCCCGGTACCGCAGCCGGATCAGCATGGGGCGGTACCGCTACGGCGAGGGTGACTACGCCTACTTCGCCTCTCCACTGCCACCGCCGGTGCAGCGCCTGCGCGAGGAGCTGTACGCACCGTTGGCGGAGATCGCCAACGAGTGGGCGCGACGCGCCGGAAGCAGGTCGCGCTGGCCCGAGACGCTCGGCGGGCTGCTGGCCCGCTGCCGGCGTCACGGCCAGACCCGTCCAACGCCGTTGATCCTCCGCTATGGGCCGGGTGGGTACAACACGCTGCACCAGGATCGCTATGGCGAGGTCGCCTTCCCGCTTCAGGTCGTCATCGGGCTGACGACGCCAGATGTCGACTACACCGGCGGTGAGTTCGTACTGACCGAGCAGCGCCCCCGGGCGCAGAGCCGCGCAACGGCCGTGCGGCTGGAGCGCGGCGAGGGAGTCGTGTTCCCCAACGACCGCCGGCCCGTCGAGGGCCGCCGCGGCGTGCACCACGTGACGCACCGCCATGGCGCCAGCGAGGTCCGCTCCGGCGAGCGCCTCGCCCTCGGCATCATCTTTCACGATGCTGCTTAGTGTTCGTCTCGCAGGCAAGCTGCTCGACTCACCCCGGCTAGGCGGCGACGACGCCTGGCGACCCGGCCTCAGCTCGTTCGGCGACCTCCAGGCACGCCTCGACGAGTGCTGGCACGAACCACCCGGGCGCGTCCGTGCACGCGGTGTGGCCGCCGTCGACGATGCGCAGCGTGGCGCCGGGGATGGCGGTCGCCAACGCGACCTGGCGGGTGTGCGGCACGAGATCGTCGTTGTCCGTCGCGATCACCGCCGTGGGCACGGCGGTCGTCGCGAGCCATGGCCGCGAGTCGAACCGCAGGGTCTGGCGGCCGGCCTCGATGATCTGGGTCCAGTCGTGACGGGCGACCTGCTCGTAGCCCCACCACCCGCCTGACATCAACGTGCTCCAACTGCGGCAGGCGCCGAGCGCGACTGCCCCGAGTGGCTGCATCGGAACGGCGCGGGCGAGGAACCGACCGCTCGCCGCCAGCCCGCAGAGCAGATGGTCCCGGGCGTTCGCCGTGAACGCCGCGCTCGTAGCGCACAGCACGAGGCCGTTCACGAGCTCTGGCCGGCGCCGGTGCAGCAGCTGGGCGATGGGGCCACCCATGGAGTACCCGACGGCGATGCAGCTGTCGACCTCGAGTTGTTCGAGCAACATCGCCGCGTCGTCGGCGCAGTCCTCGAGGCGGAACCGGCCGCGCAGCCCTCGCCCGTGGCCGCGATGGTCCATGGCGATGACGCGGAAGTGGTTGGCCAACGGCCGGTATGACGGATGCCAGTTGAGGTCCGCCGTCGCCGTCCAGCCGTGGAGCAGGAGCACCGCGGGCGCATCATCAGGACCAGCGAGCTCGCGGACGAACGTCGTTCCCCGACCGGGGAGGTCCACGAACCGCCCCGGAGGTAACGCCGGTCGCGCTTGACCGTCCTCCCCGCCCATGTTGTCCGCCTTTTCGCCTTTGCCGGACCCCTCAGCGCCCCGTGCCCTAGGGCACGAAGCGCTGAGGACGGCCCGCCCGCCCTGCGGCGGTACCCGTTCGACGTCTCCGCCCGACGCCCCGACCGGGAACCGTTCGCGTCCCGTCATGTAAACAGACGCGTATACATGGGTCAATGACAGAACCTTGACAGTTCTGCGCTCCGACCCCCGACCATGTCGCTCAGGTCTCGATGGCCACGGAGCGCAGGCCGACGAGCGGTCCGCCGCCCAGGCGCCCGAACAGGAAGAACGGCACCTCCACGATGCCGTCGCCCCGCACGCGTGCCTGGCGGAGGCGCCCGAGGGCGCGACGCATCGCGAGCTCGAGCACGGCGTAGGCCTGTTCACCGCGGGCATCGCCAGCGTCATGCGCCGAGGCGATCGCCTGTTCGAAGAAGGAGTCGGCGCTGGACATGGCGACTTGGCGGGAATCGTCGAACCCCAACGCCTCGCGGAACGAGGCGGCAGTGACCCGTCGGTCGGCATCGAAGGCGGCGGTGAACGGCTCGAACGGCACGTCCGACTCGCTCGTCAGCTGCTGATCGGTCACCAGCACGGCGAGCGCCAGCGCGAAGCGGTGGGCGATGCCCGTCAGCAGGGCGGCGTTCGGATCGAGGGCACCAGCCATCACGTGGCATTCGCCCCGGGCACGAGGGCGTTGCGGACCCGCACGCCGTCCGCAGTCGGCTCCAGATCGAACGACGGCGGCAATGCCAGTCCTTCGGGGCTGACCGCCCCGCCGTCTTCGTCCACGGCGCGCACACCGACGACCACGTCCAGCCCATCGGCGCGCAGCTGCACGGTCGTTTCCTCGGCCCGGCGGACGACACCCGCAAGCAGCTCCTGGACGGCCCGGAGGACGAGGAGTGAGCCGCCGGGGGTCAGCGCACCCGGAAGGTCGGCGTCGAGCTCGACGACCGCGCCGACCTCCTCGCGAGCGGCGCTCAGTTCGATCTCCAGCGCCTCGATCAGGGGTTGCATGGCGCCGGTGAACGCGGACGCCGAGTCCGCCCCCGGTGCGATCGACGTCCGCCACGTCCGCTCGCTGCGCGACTGCTCGAGGGCCCAGAGGACGGCGGCATCGATTCCACCGTTCTGCTCGGCCGAGCGGGCCGCCTCCAGCTCGCCGGCCCGTCGCTCGGCGGCGGCCGCCCGCTCTTCGGCGCCGACCGCTCGCTCCTCCGCGGCGGCGAAGCGCTGCGCCGCCAGCTCCGCCTGCTCTCCGGCGAGTGCGACGGCCTCCTCGGCGGCGACGGCGCGCTCCTCGCTGGCCGTGCGCTCGTGCGTCATGGTCTCGAGGGCGGCCGTGGTCGAGGCCAGCTCGCCGGAGGTTTCCGTGGCTCGCCGCTCCGCAGCAGCCGTCAATCTGCGTTGCGCGGCGAGGCGCCGCACCGTGATCACGACGACGACGAGAGCGATGACGGCGACGATCGCAAGCAGGATGACAGCGACGGTCACGCTGCTCGACGTTAGTGAGCGGTGATCGTGCACTGCCGGATACGCCGCGATGCGTCGACGGCGCCACCCGTCGTTTCAGCGCTGCTTCAGCGCATCAGTGCACATTGTCATCGACAAGAAAGGGAGGGGGTTCCAGTGATGCGCATCTGGATCCGAGTGACCGCCGTCTGCATGCTCGCGCTCGTTGCGTGCGGGGGGTCGGACGATGACCAGGCCGAGCAGCCATCCGACGAGGCATCCGACGAGCCCGGCCGGGCGACTGCGCTCGTGATCACTCCGACCCACGACGCTCAGGTCGTCCGTGGCGACGATGGCATGGACCACGTCGAATACGGACTGCTCGTCGTCAGCGTGTTCGACGAACCGGTGACCATGTCGAGCGTGGTCGTCCTGAGTCCCGACGGGGATGAGCTACTGAAGATCGAGGGGGATGCGCTTGCCGCCACGACGCAGACCCTGTTCGACAAGAAGCCGTCGGCGGTCGTTCCCCCGTCCGGCGCCGTCGGGATCAGCGTCGACGTGATCGTCCCGCCGGACAGCGCTCCAGACAGGGTCACTCACCGGATCGCGTACACGCTCGAACCGGACTCGAAGAGCGGGGCGATGATCGACGTCCCCGAGATCGACGGGCCGGAGGTCGCGATCGACGACGCGGCTGCCATCGAGATCGCGCCGCCCGTCAAGGGGGATCGCTGGGTCGTCACCACGGCGTGCTGCAAGCCCAACGTTCACCGAGATCTTCGCATCGCCGTCGACGGTCGGCGAATCGCCACTCCCGAGACCTTCGCCGTCGACTGGGCTCGCGCCGAGGGCGACCGGCTCTACGACGCGGACGGCAGCCAGAACGAGCAGTTCTATGCCTACGGAGAAGAAGTGTTCGCGGTCGCCGATGGAACCGTCGTCTTCACCCAGGACGGCAAGCCGGAGGGAGTGCCGAACCAAGCGACGCCGGCGCAGGATCTTTCCGATTTCGGCGGCAACCAGGTGATGCTCCAGATCGAGCCGAACGTCTACGCGTGGTACGCCCATTTGCAGCCGGGCAGCCTCGTGGTGGAGGTCGGCGATGAGGTGGAGGCCGGGACACCCCTTGCCAAGCTCGGCAACACCGGGCCCTCCCTGGGCCCTCACCTCCACTTCGGCCTCCTTGACGTCAACAGCTCCGTCACCGGACGCAGCCTGCCGTTCGTCCTCGACAGCTACACGTTGGTCGGCACCGTCGATTTCGCAACCTCCGCGGGGGACCATCTGGTGATCACCGGGGATCCGCAGGAGGTCACTTCGGCCTATCCGCTCTATGGCAGCGTCTTGAACTTCCCATGACACCGGCGGTCACTCGGCGGTGATCGTGTACTCCTGGATACGAGCCTCGCGGAGTGGCGACAACGCGAACCAGAGACGCACTTCCCGGCCGTCGCCGGCTCGGGCGATGGCGGTCGCGTCGGTGTCGAGCGTGGCATCGATCTGCTCCAGTGTCAGCGGCCCGTGGGCGGCGACTACGTCGCGGGCGGCGCCCGCCCGCCGTTCGTACGACTCATCCGACGCGACGTTGTCGGCGAAGAGCCGATCGGCGACACGGTCGTCCCAGTCGTTGACGAGCCTGACGAGCGCCGCCGCGGCGGTTTGGAGCGCCTCGTTCGGCGAGGTGGCGACGGGTGGCACGAAACCGTGGTCGTCGAGCACCTCGAGCATCCGTCGAGTGAGCAGCCGCATCGGTGCGTAGGTCGCATTGGCCAAGGCGACGGCGCCGGCGCGGCGGCCGGGCAACCAGCGCATGTTGGAGCCGTAGCCCGGGAGCCCTCCGGAGTGTCCGGCGAGGTGGCCGAACCGCTGGTCGTGGACGATCTGCATCCCGAATCCGTAACCAGCCGCGTCGACGCGCTCGGGCACGTGGTCGAGCCCTTCGCCGGTCGTCTCGGTGCGCGTGACACCAGCAGCGCGCTGGACCTGTTGCTGCTCGCGCCGCGATGAGCGCCGTAGGGGACCGTCGTCGTCGCCGTCGCGGGGTGGAAAGGCTTCGTCGAAGAACGCCATGACGCGAGCGAGGTCCTCGACGGTCGACCACAACCCGCCCATCGGTGCCAGCGCGCCGTCGCCCAGCGGCTCGTTGTCGCGGGCGGGCGCGTCGTCCTCGACCCGGTACGGGCGGGCCCAGTCGTCGTGCGACGGGCGGAGCCAGGTCGTGCGCTGGAGCCCGAGCGGTTGCAGCAGCACGTCGTTGACGAGATCTTGCAGGCGGGCGCCGGTGCGGCGCTCGACCGCACGTCCGATGACGGCATAGCCCAAGTTGGAGTACTCGAACGCCGTGCCGGGCGGAACTCCGAAGCGCGGCCGGGCGGCGAGGATCTCGTCCAGCTCGGCGGTGGTGATGTCGAGGTGGCGGTCCGCCCACGGATCGTCTGCGGTCAACCCCGACTGCATGGACAGGAGATGGCGCAACGTGATCTGCGGCGCGTCGCCGGTCGACGCGATGGGCAACTCAGGCAGCGGCTCGTCGAGGGCGAGCGCGCCGTCGTCACGCAGGCGTAGCACCGTCGCCGCGGTGAACGGCTTCGTCATCGAGGCGATGCGGAACACGGTGCGCGTCGTGGGGGAGGAGCCGTCGTCGAGTTGACCGGTGTGGCCGGACATCGTCAGCTGGCCGTCGAGCATCACGCCCCACACCAGCGCCGGTAGGTGATGGGTGGTCGCCCAGTGATCGGCGAGCGCCTGGAGCTCGTGGTGGATGGTGGAGGGATCCATCGGGACCACCCTGACACGGCGTCGCTAGCGTCGAATGCCGATGGTGACCATCGAGCAAGCGAGGGCGATCGCGCTCCCGCTGCCACGCACGACCGAGGCGCTGGTGCGCGATCGGGTCAAGTTCCGCATCGGCCAGATCGTGTACCTGGCCTTCTCACGCGACGAGACGATGATGGGCTTCGCATTCCCGAAGGAGGAACGTGATGCCCTGGTGGCATCCGAGCCAGACAAGTTCCAGCTCCCCGAGCCATCCGACATGCGTTTCAACTGGGTCGTCGTGCGCCTCGACCGGATCGACGAGGACGAGCTGCGGGAGCTGATCGAGGACGCGTGGCGCATGTGCGTGCCCAAGCGCGTCGCCGCCGAGCACCTCGGGCTGTGACGATCCGGCCATAGCATTCGTCCATGGCCTCCTACCTCCGCGAGCCGGTCGACGACCTGCCGTTCGCCAGCGAGGCCAAGGCCCGTCGCTACGCCACCGAGCGCTACGTGGGCGCCGTCGGTCGCAACTGGTACACGTGCGGACCCGTCGCTGCAGCGCGTCATGCGCCGCTACCTGGGCGCCGACGGGCTGGCCTGGGCGGCGCCCCACCTCGAGCGCGCTCGGCGCGCTGATGGGTGGGCCGATCGCCGAGCGGGCCGAGGAGACCGACCGCCACCCGCCGCGGCTGGAGAAGTACGACCGCTGGGGCCGCGACATCAGCGCGGTGGTGATGCCGCCGACGTTCGAGGCGTCACGGCGTGACCTGATCGAGCACAACTTCACCTCCCCGGCGTTCCGCGACCAGGCGCGGCAGGCAGGCGTCGACCCCGCGCCCATGGCGGCGGCCTGGGCCTACCTGCTCGACCAGGCCGAGATCGGCATGATGTGCGCGCTCGGCACCGGTGGCGACATGGTCGTTCGCCTGGCCGAGGAGTTCGCGCCCGCCGGACGTGCGTGACCGAGTCCGGCAGCTCTTCGCCGCCGGCGAGTTCGCCGGCGAGGCGGCGCAGATGCTCACGGAGCGGACCGGCGGCTCGGACCTCGCCGCGCTCGAGACGACGGCCACGCCCGACGGTGAGCACTGGCGGCTGTCGGGGTTCAAGTGGTTCGCCTCCAACGCCAACGGGTCGGCGTTCGTCGTGCTCGCCAAGCCAGAGGGGGCGCCAGACGGCATCCGTGGCATCGCCCCGTTCCTCGTGCTCCGCGAGCGCCGCGACGGCACGCCGCAACGGCGTGCGGATCCGGCGGCTCAAGGACAAGCTCGGCACGAAGGCGGTGGCGTCGGCCGAGGTCGAGTTCGACGACGCCGAGGCGTTCCTCCTGGCACCGCCGCCTGATGCGGGGACCGAACGCGTCAGCTCGGAGGCGGCCGGCGACGGGCGCGGCATGGCCCGGATGATGGAGCTGACCAACGGCGCCCGGCTCGGCATCGCCATGATGGGCCTCGGGTGCGCCCGCCGAGCCCTCGTCGAGTCGCTCTGCTACGCCCAGGCCCGCGAGGCGTTCGGCAGCGAGCTCGTCGCACCACCCACTGATGCAGCGCAAGCTCGCCGAGCTGATCGTCGAGGTCGAGGCGGCGCAGGCGCTCGTCTTCGACGGCTACCTCGGGCCGCGCCTGCGCATCGGTGCCCCGCTGATCAAGCTCCGCGCCGCCCGGCTCGGCATCACCGCGGCGAGCGACGCCATCGAGATCCACGGCGGCAACGGCTACATCGAGCAGTGGCCGGTCGCCCGCATCCTGCGCGACGCTCAGGTCAACACCGTGTGGGAGGGGCCCGACAACATCCTGTGCCTCGACGTTCGCCGAGGCATGGAGCGGGAGCATGCCGAGCAGCCGTTCCTCGACCGCCTGCGTGACGCCATCGAGCGGGCACCGCAGGCCGACAAGGCGACGCGCGACCTCGTCGCGGCGCGCCTCGACGACCTCGACCGACGCCATCGAGGCCTGGAAGGCCCTCGACCGCCCGACCGCCGAGGCGCGGCTGTACCCGCTGGCCCAGTACATGGTCGACGTGTACGCCGCTGCGCTGCTGCTCGAGCAGGCCGGCTGGGAGGAGTCCGAGCTCGGGACCGACCGCGGCCAATTGGTCGCTCGGCTGTACGTCCGGGACCACCTCGCTGACCGGGCCGCTCGCGCGGCATCGACGCACCCGCCGAGGAGCTGCAGCGGTTCAAGGACCTCGTCGACGGCGTCTTCGTCGACGAACTCATGACCTGAGACGTCATCGCCCGGGCGCGCCTGCTCTGTCACGCTCGAGGCATGCCCAGTGCCTACGCCATCGCCCACCTGCGCACCCCGCAGCTCAACGACGACGTGCTCGACTACCTGGAGCGCATCCAGGCAACGCTCGACCCGTTCGGCGGTCGATTCCTCGTCCACGGCGCCGAGGTCGAAGTCATCGAGGGCACATGGCCGGGCACGATCGTCATCATCGAGTTCCCCGGCGCCGACGAGGCGCATCGCTGGTACGAGTCACGTGCGTACCAGGAGATCCTTCCGCTGCGCACCGATCACATCGACGGAGAGGCGATCATCGTCAGCGGTGTCGAGCCTGGCTACGACCCAGCGCACCTCGCCGCCGCGGTGCGCGTCAGTCGGCCGACCAGCGCCTGAGGCCCCTCATCCCGTATGTCAGCACGATCACCGCGCGGCTTGGATCGATGGACACGAACGACCACTCGGGTGAACTGTCCGGCCCGCCCGGCGCGAAGTCGCCCAGGTTGTAGTCGAACACGCCATCCCACAGCCGGCGCTTCGTCTCGACGTCGGTGTGGACGGTTGCCGTGCCCCACAGCTCGACACCGTCGCCTTGCTCGGTCACCTGCCAGTGCATCGCGATGTCCGGGTGCGCGGCGATGTTGCGGGCCTTGACCGACTCGGTGCCGGTCATCAGCCAGACGGTCCCGGCTTCCCAGGCGGGGTGGACCGGAGCGACGTCGGGGAACCCGTCCGCGCCGATGGTGGCGAGATGTGCCCACGGGCTCAGCTCGGTGGCGAACGTCCTGACCTCGTCCAGCGTTGCGGTCTCGCTCATCGGCCGAACCATACGTTGTGCGCTCCGACCGCGCACTGCCTGACCGCCGGGCCGCGCCGTCCCCGCCGAGCGGCCCTGACCTGCCCCGATCTGTGGCAGGCTGCGCCGAGCAGGATCACAGAAGGAGACGTTCATGGCTGTCACCAAGATCATCGAGGTCGTTGGCCGTTCGTCGACCAGTTCCGATGACGCGGTCAAGAGCGCACTCGCCGAGGCGCAGCGCAGCCTGCGCAACGTCAAGGCGCTCGACGTCGTCTCGGTCGGCTTGCGTGGCGACAACATGGACGAGTGGGGTGCGCTGGTCCGCATCTCGTTCCTCGTCGACAGCGTCAACGACTAGTCGGCTGCGGCCCGAGGGCGAGGTACCCGCGGGCGACCGCGTTCGTCAGTGACTGCCGAGGGAAGGGCCACTGGTCCGCGGCCTCGGCGAGCGCAACGTCGACGGCGACCCCTGCCGTGTGGAGCTCCCTGATGAGTGCGGCGACGGCGGCGATCGCTGTCACTTGGTCGGCCACCGTCTCCGGCGCCATGACGTCACCGTGTCCCGGGACGAACGTCGACGGGCCGAGCGCAGCGAGTGCGGTCGCGGTGGCCGGCCACTCCAGCGGGTAGCAGTCGTCCCCGTACGCCGGCGGTGCCGATTGCTCGACCAGATCGCCGGCGAACACGACCTCCGCATCGCTGGCGGCGACGATGAGGTCATTGCTCGTGTGGCCCCGCCCCAGATGGAGCAGCTCGACGCCACGATCGCCCAGGTCGAGGACCTCGTGGTCCGCTACCAGGTGGTCGGGCGCCACGAGCTCGACGCGGTCGAACTCGGCGCAGGATTCGTCGTCATAGAACCCGCGCAGCGCGGCGCGCAGCTCGTCCTCGCTGTCAAGCAGGATCGGCGGCAGATCAATGTGCCCCCAGAGCTGCAGGTCGGCGTCGACCTCCGCAGTCGGCCCAGTGGCGGTGGCGGGCTCGCCGCGAGCACGTTCGACGAAGCGTTGGTTCCCGAAGACGTGGTCGAAGTGCCAGTGGCTGTTGATGACCCATCGCACCGGCCGGCCGAAGGTAGCCAGGTCGTCCAGTAGCTCGTCGGCTTGGCGGAGATCGCCCCGCGTGTCGATGACGAGCAGCGCTTCGGCGCCGCGCACCACGCCGATGTTGAGGTCGTAGCGGTGGTACCGCCGTCGAAAGCAACCGTCGCCGACCTCGTCCCACACTGAGGACAGTTTGGCCGCGCCAGAGCCAGAGCATCAGCGTCGACACGATCGCACCGCCGGATGTCGAGACGAGCGGACCGCCCGTCCTTGCAGGTCGCCGATGCGGTCGAGCAGGCCAGAGACGGCCTCCGGGTCGTCGATGTCGCCGGCGCTGCGCAACAGGCAATGGACGGCCTCCTCGCAGAAGCGGGCCACATCGTCGGCTCGTCCGGATTCGAGCAGCTCGGCGACGGCGTCGACGACGTCGTGGGCACAGGCGCTCCACTCGTGCGGCTCGGCCCGGCCGGTCACCGTGACGACGACGGCGATCAGGTGCTTGCAGAACGTGCCGTCCTCGGCGGCGGGGCATGAGCAGCGATGGCCCAACCCGGCGGCGTCGAACCACAGCTCGACCTGGTAGGGCGCCTCGCTGGTGCCCAGGACGGACGCCGCGACTGCTCCGGCCGATTCGTCGAGCACCGTGACGCGGCCGGCGAGCGCGTACGTCATGCCCCGGATGCGGGCGCGGAGGTCCGCCAGGCCAGCGAGGTCGAGCGTCGCCATGGAGCGGGCGCTTGGCAGGTGGAGGACGGTGGCCGTCATGTCTCGGAGCATGACGAAGGGGTGTGACAGTCAACACGTCGGCCGTCCGTGGCAAGACTTGCGATGTGGGGGCCGCACCGGTCATAGCGGGACTGCTCGAGCGAGACGGCGAGCTCGATCGCCTCGCCGTCGCGCTGGCCGAGGCCGGCTCCGGACGGGGCAGGGTGATCTTCGTCGGCGGCGAGGCCGGAATCGGCAAGACGTCGCTGGTCTCCACGTTCGCTGCTTCGGTCGGCGACGGCACGAGGGTCGCCTTCGGGCGCGGCGACGCTCTGGTCACACCTCGGGCTCTCGGCCCGTTCCTCGACGTGGCGGCGGCGCTCGGTGCCGAGGAATCGCTGGATCGAGACGCCCTCCTCGGGTCGGTCGCGGAGGTGCTCCGCGACGGCACGACGACGCTGATCGTCATCGAGGACGCCCACTGGGCGGACGCCGCGACGATCGAGCTGCTGGCGATGCTCGGCCGCCGCGCGCCCGACCTCCCGCTGCTGCTGGTGGTGACGTACCGAGAAGACGAGGTCACGAGCGAGCACCCGTTGCGCCAGATCATCGGTGACCTGGTGACGGCCAGCTCGACGACATGGCTCGGGCTGGCCCCACTGTCGATCGCCGCCGTCCGCGACCTCGCCGAACCGCAGGGCGCCGATGCCGAGGTGCTGCACGCTCGGACCGGCGGCAACCCGTTCTTCGTGACGGAAGCGCTGGCTTCGCCGAGTGAGGTCGTGCCGACGACGGTGCGTCTCGCCGTGCTCGCCCGCGCGTCGCGGCTCGACGTTCCCGCCCGAGCGGTCCTGGACGCCGTCGCCATCGTGCCTGGAGGTGCCGAGGAGTGGCTGGTCAGGGAGTTGTGTGACACCTCGACGCTCGACATCTCGATCGACGCCTGCCTCGACAGCGGGGTTCTGGTGGCGTCGGGCGGGACATTCGCATTCCGCCACGAGCTGGCGCGGCTCGCGGTGGAGAGCCAGATCGCCGACCCGGTGCGGCGCGACCTGCACCGCCGTGCCGTCGTCGGCGCTGCAGCGGCTCCCCGAAGCCGATCCGGCGCGCCTCGCTCATCATGCGGGCGAGGCCGGAGACGAGCGGGCGCTCGCTCGTGCCTCAATGGCGGCGTGCCTTCTGGCGGCGTCTCGCACTGCCCATCGCGAGGCCGTGCTGCACGGTGAGCGGGCGTTGGCGCTGCGCCGTCAGCTCACCGCCGACGATGTTGCCGAGCTGCAGCTGCGCCTTGCCCCATCACTCGTGGCGAGCGCGCGAGGTGACGAGGCGGTGCGGCTCGTCGAGGAAGCGGTGGTGCATTGGCGCTCCCGCTACGACGATCGGCGCGAAGCAGAGGCGCTCGTCCTGTTGAGCAGTGGCGTCGCCAGCCTCGGGCGGACCGAGGCGGCGGCGGCGCCGCTCGAGCGTGCGGTCACCCTGCTGGAGCGCCGTCCCCCCGGTCCGGAGCTGGCGCTGGCCTACCTCCGCTTGACCTCGGCGCACATGCTCGCCCGCGACCGGGACACGGCGGTCGCATGGGGCGAGCGCGCCATCAAGCTGGCATCCGCGCTCGATGACCAGGCGCTGCTCGGACGGTCCCTGATCGAGACGGGCATCGCCGACGTCATGGACGCTCGCTTCGACGGCCTCCGGCGGGTGCGCGAGGGGATCGCGGTGGGGCGGCGGTACAACCTGCCGGGGGTGGTGGCCCTCGGGCTGTCGCAGATCGGGTCCGGATGTGGCGAGATGCGCCGGTACGACGAGGCGGTGCCCGCGCTCATCGAGGGCACCTTGTACGCAGCAGCGCACCACGTCGAGCACGTGCGGCTGTACATGGTCGCCTGGTTGGGCCGCTGCCGGCTCGATCTGGGTGAGTGGGACGACGCTGAGGTCCTCTGCCGCGAGGCGATTGGTGGCCGGCGCGCCGTGGCGATCGCCCGGTTCGTCGGCGCCAACACGCTGGGCTGGCTGCGGGCGAGGCGCGGCGATGGCGACGTGTGGCCGCTCCTCGACGAAGCCCTGGAGATCGCCACGGAGATGGCCCACCTGCAACGCCTGTGGCCGGTTGCGGCCGCCCGTGCGGAGGCGGCGTGGCTGGAGGGCCGTCTCGACGAGCACGTACCGCTGCTGGAGGACGTGCTGGACCTGGCCCTGCGCTGCCGCCACGGCATCGCTGCGGGGCAGCTCGGTCTGTGGCTGGCTCGAGCGGGGCGGATCTCCCAACCGCCGCCCGGCAGCGCGGACTACTTCGCCCGATGGATCGCCGGCGACCATCTCGAGGCAGCGGCGTTGCTGGACGCGATGGGCTGCACGTACGAGGCTGCGGCCGCGCTCGCAGAGAGCGCGGACACTGCTGCGAAGCGCAAGGCGTGGACGATCTTCGACGAGCTCGGTGCAGCGCCGATGGCCGAGCGGGTCGGCGACGAGTTGCGACGCCGCGGCGTGCGGCTGCCCACCCGTCGAGCCGCGGATACCGACCCTGAGCTACTCAGCGGGCGCGAACGGGAGGTCCTCCAACTCGTCGCAGCCGGCTTCAGCAACCCGCAAATCGCGGCAGCGCTCTACATCAGCCGCAAGACGGCCGAGCACCACGTCTCGGCGATCTTGGGCAAGCTCGGCGTGGCGACCCGCGCCGAGGCGGCAGCCGCGGCGGTCCGTCTGGGCCTCGGCTGAGCACTGATCGGGACCCCAATGGGTCAGGTGCCCCATGGCGACGCTGCGGCGCCGAGCACACGATGCCCCCATGGAGAAGTACCTCGTTGAACGCACGATTCCCGGCGCCGGGCAACTGACCGCCGCCGAACTGGCGGCCGTCGCCCACAAGTCCAACGGCGTCATCGCCACGATGGCACCACGGCTGCAGTGGGTGCAGAGCTACGTCACCGACGACGCACTGGTCTGCGTCTACCTCGCCGAGGACGAGGAGGCGATCCGCGAGCACGGGCGTCGCGGCGGCTTCCCGGTCGACGGGGTGCGACCCGTACGCACCACCATCGACCCGACGACGGCGGGGGTGTGAGATGCGCGGGATCTTGGCGCTCGGTGCCGGCGCGGCAGCTGCCGTCGCCATCGCGCTCTCTACGGGCATCGCCGTTGGCAGCAATGGGGCGAGCCGCGACGACGATCATCTGGCCGAGGTGCGCGACGCGACGGCTCGGTACCGCAACGTCGACCGGGCCGTCGATGCGGGGTACGTGCAGTTCTTCGGCTGCGTCCACGAGCCGCTGGCCGGCTCGATGGGGATCCACTTCGTCAACGGCGCATTGGCCGGGGACACGGTCGTCGACGCGGCGGCACCCGAGGCACTGATGTACGAGGTGCGCCCGAACGGTCAGCTGTCGCTCGTCGGCGTCGAGTACGTGGTGTTCCAGGAGGCGTGGGATGCCGAGCACGACGCCCCGCCCGAGCTGTTCGGGCACTCGTTCCACCTGGTCGAAGAGCCGAATCGCTACGGCATCCCGTCGTTCTACGCCCTGCACGCTTGGGCCTGGAAGGACAATCCGACCGGCGCCCACGAGGACTGGAACCCGACGGTGCTCTGCCTCAATCCCGACATCTGATGCCGTTCTGTCCGTAGGGATCGGTCCGTTTCAATCGATTCCTACGGACAGTTCGGTTTAGCGTCGAGCCATGGCCGAGCTCAACGAGGGCTTCGACACGCCCATCACCGTCAGTGGACCGATGCGGTCGCCGGCCCAGCTGCTCGGCGATCAGAGCTACGACGGCCACGCCAGCGTCCATGACGGCGACACCGCGGCGTCGATGGG
The DNA here is from genome assembly GCA_963774125.1 of uncultured Acidimicrobiia bacterium. Taxonomy (GTDB): domain Bacteria; phylum Actinomycetota; class Acidimicrobiia; order Acidimicrobiales; family Ilumatobacteraceae; genus JALZMG01. The sequence goes on along the minus strand of CAVZDR010000002.1, from coordinate 1,044,953 downwards.
GCTGAGCGGGGCGCCGATCGAGGCGCCGACCCACTTCAGCCAGTTCGATCCGCTGGCCGTGGCCATCTGGGGCACGGAGTGGTTCGAGCACGGATGCATCAGCGGCCACTTCCAGACGATGGTCGTCGAAGGTGAAGAGGTCCAGGCCTCGATGACGACCATCGGGCCGCGGGCGGCGCGGCATCGAGGCGCATCTCGCCGACGGCCGCCCGGTGCTCACGGGGACTGCGTCGGTCGGGCCCGATCACCCCGAGACGGAGCTCGAGGCTCGGCTCCATCGGCTCGGCGATCCCGGCGAGTTGTTCATCGTCGACCAGCTCCAGGTCGGCACGCGCCAGCGACAGGAACGGCCGGTGTCGATGACCCAGGACGAGCGCAACGGAGCGCTGTATCCGTTCTCGTTGGCCGAGAAGCTGGAGTGCATCACGGAGCGCCACGACTGGTACACGCCTGACGGAGCCGACTCATCGCCGTGGGGGCGAGCCGTCGTTCCGATCGAGATGATCAGCGTGCTCGCTCACAAGGGGCGGCCCGAGCTCCCAGTCCGCGGACCGTCGCTCGGGCTGTTCCTCGACCTGGAGGTCCGCCTCATCGAGGGGCCGGTCTTCGTCGACCAGGAGTACGTCGTCGAGCACGAGATCCTCGGGCTCGGTCAGAGCCGCCGCACCGAGAGCTATTGGACGCGTAGCACGCTCACCGACACCGGCCGCGGCGCCGTCGCGGCGACGGTGCTCCTCCACTCCGGGGTCTTCAAGGAGTCGTACCCCGGATATCCGAAGGAGCGCCTCAGCGCGGCTGGCAGATGACGACCGGGATGTCCCGGTCGGTGCGCCGCTGGTAGTCGCGGTAGCCGCCGTACGTCGTCGTGATCCGCGGCCAGAGGTCCGTCTTCTCCTGTGCCGTCGCCGTCCTCGCATGCCATGGCGACCGGCGTCCGTCGATCGTGAGCTCCACGTCAGGTTCGGCGACGAGGTTGCGGTACCAGTCCGGATCCCGGTGGTCGCCGCCCTTCGATGCCACGAGCACCACACGGTCGTCTTCGGCGATCGGTGCCGTCAGCATTGTCGCCCGCTCCTTGCCGGTCTTGCGGCCGATGGTGTGCAGCTCCACGACCTTCATCGAGCCGATGCGGCGGCCGAACCGTCCGCCGGACACGGTCATCCAGAACCGGTGGGTCACGTTCAGCGCGTGCGTGCCGAACAGTCCGTCAGGGCCTCACGGACATCCATCGGGTCAGCGTATGGAGCGTCGGAACAGAATGGGTCGGATCGGCGTTATACTTGCGCACGCAAGAACTTCAAGGAGCGAAGATGCCCGCCGTCACCGCCGACACCGCCACGTTGCCCCGCCTTCCGCAGCTGGGACCGGACCAGCGAGATCGTCCCGTTCGTTCCGTCACGACCGCACCGCAGGGGCACGAGGGCGAGGGCTTTCCCGTGCGTCGGGCCTTTGCCGGTGTCGATCCACGCGACCTCGACCCGTTCATCCACATGGACCAGATGGGTGAGGTCGAGTACGCCCCGTACGAGCCGCGGGGACCGACTGGCACCCGCACCGAGGCTTCGAGACCGTGACGTACATCATGGACGGCACGTTCCTGCACCAGGACTCCCACGGCGGAGGCGGCTCGATCACCAACGGCGGCACGCAATGGATGACGGCCGGTTCCGGGCTCCTGCACATCGAGACCCCGCCCGAGGAGCTCGTCGTGAGCGGTGGCTTGTTCCACGGTGTGCAGCTCTGGGTGAACCTGCCGGCCGCCGACAAGCTCACCGCGCCGCGGTACCAGAACCTCGATGCCGAGCTGGTGACGCTGGTCTCGTCGCCCGACGGCGGCGCCCTGCTCCGGCTGATCGCCGGTGAGGTCGCCGGGTTCCGTGGCCCTGGCTCGACGCACACGCCGATCGTCGTGGCGCACGCCACCATCGCGCCGGGTGCACGGCTGACCGTGCCGTGGCCGACCGATTTCAACGCGCTGGCCTACGTGCTCGCCGGCTCGGGGAGCGCGGGGCCGAGCGTCGGCCGGTGCAGGTCGGACAGCTGACCGTCTTCGGTGGTGGTGACGCCATCACGCTGGATGGGCCAGCCTCGGGTGGGCAGCCGCTCGAGGTGCTGCTGCTCGGTGGGCAGCCGATCCGCGAGCCGATCGCGGCGTACGGCCCGTTCGTCATGAACACCCGCGCCGAGCTGGTGCAGGCCGTCGAGGATTTCCAGGCCGGCCGCCTCGGCACCGTCCCCGCCGACGGTCTCCGTCCATATCGCGGTTGATTTCGCTCCGCAACCGGAGGTTGCGAAGCCAACTCGAAGCGCGGCCTACGGCCGCACCCAGGTTGTGGTCGGACGACCGGACAAGCCGGATCGTCCGACGGCGGGGGGCTCCGGCGCGGCCTCTGCCCCCCGCACCCCCCGCCGGTGCTTGCGGCATGATGGTCCGGTGAACGGCGACCGTTCGTGGGGCTTCCGTACGAGAGCGATCCACGCCGGGGCGCGCCCTGACCCCGTCAGCGGAGCGCGGGCGGTCCCGATCGTCCAGAGCACGAGCTTCGTGTTCGAGGACGCCGCCGACGCCGCCGACCTGTTCGCGCTCCAGAAGTACGGCGTCATCTACTCCCGCATCGCCAACCCGACCGTCGCCGTGTTCGAGGAACGCATCGCCAGCCTGGAAGGCGGGATCGGCGCCGTCGCCGCGGCGAGCGGCCAGTCGGCCGAGTTCCTGACCATCGCCGCGCTGTGCCGGAGCGGCGACCACGTCGTGTCGTCGGCGCAGCTCTACGGCGGTACCCGCACGCTGCTCGAGGTGACCCTGGCCCGCTTCGGCATCGTCACGACGTTCGTGCCGGGGACCGATCCCGCCGCGTTCGCCGCGGCAATCGGCCCGCAAACCCGTTGCGTCTACACCGAGCTCATCGCCAACCCGTCGGGTGCCGTCGCCGACCTCGAGGGCCTGGCCGACGTCGCCCACGCCGCCGGGATCCCGCTGATCGTCGACTCGACCACGGCCACGCCGTACCTGTGCCGGCCGATGGAGTGGGGCGCCGACATCGTGCTCCACTCGGCGACGAAGTTCCTGGGTGGGCACGGCACCTCGCTCGGCGGGGTGGTCGTCGAGTCGGGTCGCTTCGACTGGGGCAACGGCAACTTCCCGGCGATGACCGAGCCGGTCGCCTCCTACGGCGGGCTGTCGTGGTGGGGGAACTTCGGCGAATACGGCTTCCTGACGCGCCTGCGGGCCGAGCAGCTGCGTGACGTGGGGCCGGCGCTCTCGCCGTTCAACGCCTTCCTCCTCCTGCAGGGCGTCGAGACGCTGCCGCAGCGGATGGACGCCCACCTCGCCAACACGCGTGCAGTCGTCGACTTCCTCCAGCAGCACCCGGCTGTGGCCTGGGTGTGCTGGCCGGGCACGCCAGACCATCCGGATCATCGACGCGCCCAGCGCTACCTGCCGCGTGGCCCGGGCGCCGTCGTGTCGTTCGGCGTCGTCGGCGGCCGCGACGCGGGCCGGCGGTTCGTCGAATCGGTCCAGCTGTGCAGCCATCTCGCCAACATCGGTGACGTCCGCACGCTCGTCATCCACCCGGCATCGACGACCCACCAGCAGCTCGACGACGAGGCCCTCGTCGCCGGCGGTGTCGGCCCGGACCTCGTGCGCATCTCGATCGGCCTGGAGGACCCGGAGGACATCTGCTGGGATCTCGACCAGGCGCTGACCGCGGCGGTGAAGCATGACTGAGCTGACGATCGCCGACCCATCGGCCCGGGAGCGTCTCGAGATCATCAGGCGCACGCGGACGGTCGCCATCCTCGGGATGTCGACCGACCCGAGTCGAGCCAGCTACTTCGTGGCGACCTACCTGCTGTCGTCGACTTGCTCGTTCGAGGAGGTCTGGTTCGTCAACCCCAAGGGCGGCGAGGTGTTCGGGCGACCCGTCCACACGTCATTGGAGGAACTGCCCGGGACCCCGGATCTCGTCGACGTGTTCCGCCGGCGCGATGACCTGCCGGCGGTCGCCAAGGAGGTCGTGGCGCTGGGAGGCGTGCAGACGCTGTGGTTCCAGCTGGGGCTGCGCAACGACGAGGCGGCGGCCATCGCCACGTCGCGCCGGCATCACCGTCGTGCAGAACCGCTGCCTGAAGATCGAGCACGCCCGCTTCCACGGTGGGCTGCACCTCGCCGGGTTCGACACCGGCGTCGTGTCCTCTCGCCGCAGCAACCTCTGAATCGGGTCGCCTCGCCCCTGGCCGAGCTCGGTCAGGCCCGGGCCATCTCCAGCACCGCCGTGACGGTGCGCCAGTTGCGGGTGGTGCCGTCGGCCGCGGCGGCGCCCTTGCTCAAGGCCTGCCGCGAGCTTGCTGCGCCCCAGGCCGTTCGGGAGGTACAGGTAGACCTCCTTCCCCCGCACCTCGTAGCGCTCCGGAGCGAACCGCTCCTGGTCGACCTTTGGTGCCGCGCCCTTGGCGCCTTCGACGAGGAACGTCACGTGAACGCTGGCGGTGTCATCGAACGGGCACCGCTCGACGACCTTCGCCAGCTGCGCGGCGGTGCGGATGGCGATCGGAGGGTCGAGCGTCGTCTCGGCAGCGATGGCGCTGCGCAGCTTGCGCGCCACGGCCGACGCTGCGCCAGCGGCACGGAACACCACGTTGCCGCTCTGCACGTACGTCCGCACGTCATCGAACCCGCAGCTCTCCGCGATGCGGCGAAGGTCAGCCATCGGCAACTTCGTCTTGCCGCCGACGTTGACGCCGCGCAACAGCCCGACGTACACGGTCACGGTTCGCCTACCTCGATCACGGTCCCTCCCTGATCGGCGGACTGGTACATCGCATCCACCAGATGATGCGCGGCGGCGGCCTCGGCGAACGGCAGCGGAGACCGTGCGCCATCGCGTGCCGCCTCCAGGAAGCGAGTGAGGGGATTGAAGCCATGACCGGCGCCGAAGGGCACGAGCGGACCGGCCACCTCTCCGCCGGCCGCGCGCGCCGCGTCCGCCAGCTCCACCCCGGACAATGTGTGCTCGTCCTCGCCTGCGAACCGCCACCGCAGCACGCCGTCGGAATCGCCTTCCAGGGCGACGTAGAGCCGCTCGCAGATCACCTCGAGACGGCGCATGTTGGGACGTTCGAGGAGGTCGTGCCACACCGTGGTCAGTGTGCCCAACGCACCGCTGTCGAACTCGATGCGCGCCACCGTGGCGTCGTCGATCCGGGGCAATCCGTGATGCTGCCGAGTGACCGCGCCTGACCGAGCGCACCGGTCCGAAGATCCACTGGAGGATGTCGACGTCGTGGATGGAGTGCTCGAGCAGCGCACCGCGACCCGCGCGCTCGCGGATCGGCCCGCCACGTCGACGCGTACTGGCCCTGGATCGGTAGGTACTGGTCGTCGGAGAGGTTGACGGTCATCACCCGGCCGGCTCGCTCGTCGGCGAGGAGGTGGCGGACCATCACGTATCCGGGGAGGAAGCGGAGGATCAGCCCCACCTGGTTGACCACACCGGCCTGTGAGACGCGAGCGATCATCTGCTCGACCAGCGGCGCGTCGACGGCGAGCGGCTTCTCGCAGAACACGGCTCGCCGTGCGTCGGCCGCGTCGGCGACGAGGCGAGGGTGCTCGGACGTCCACGTGCACACGAACACGACATCGGCGAGCTCGACGAGCGCGTCCTCGCTCACGGCGGCGGCGCCGGTCTGTTCCGCGAAACGGTCGGCGCGAGCTCCGTCCGGGTCGTGCACTGCGACGAGCTCGTTGGGTACGCCCGCCGGCTCCAGGAGCCAGCGGTGGGCGCGGGTGATGAACCCAGCGCCGTGGAATCCGATGCGTAGCGGTCATTCGTCGGTGCTCGTCGGGGCCGCCTCGCGGCGGCTCGGCGGCTGCCAGGCGCTGACGATCTTGGCGACGGCCGTGACGAGGAACAGCTGGCCGAGCAGCGCCTCGAGCACGGCCAGGCTCTGGCCGGGGTTGCGCGGCCGGAACGAGGTTGCCGTACCCGGTCGTCGTCAGCGTGATGAAGCTGAAGAAGAGGACGTCGGCGATCGTTGCCGTCGCCGGCATCGCCGAAGAACGGCGCGCTCCTGGACGTCGCCGAGGAACCGGTAGGAGAACGCGAACGCCATGCCGAGGAGCAGGTACGCGGCGAGCGCCCCGAGGAACGTCTCGACATCGATTCGCTGGCGCCGGGCCACGTGGCGGACGATCGAAAAGGGAGCAACGACATAGAGCAATGTGCTGCAGGCGAAGAGGACCGGCAGGAGGCCGTCGTCGGTCGGGTCGATGAGGTTGGCGAGTCCGGCGATCCCTGACAGGACGAGCGCCACGATGGCCACGACCCGCACGAGTCTCCGCGCGTGCGAGACGTGAAGCGTCACCGTCACCGCGGCGATCTGGACGACGAGCACGATCGTGGCGCCCCACGGCTCGGTGAGCGTTACGGCGGTGACGTAGGTGGTGACGATCAGCACCAGCACGAAGCCGTAGCTGTCGAGGAACCGGTGGCGCTCGACCAACCGGAGTGGGGGCATCGCGCCAGCGTAGAGAGTGTCGTTCGGCCGAGGCGGGAGTCAATCCAGCCAGACCCGCTCGGCGCGGATCACCTCGATCGAGGGTTGCGACCACACGAAGCGCTCGACGTCGTCGAGCACGTGCTCGGCCTGACTGGCGCTGGACGATACGACGGCGAAGCCGAGCCGGGCCCGCTGCCACGCGTCCTGGGCGCCGACTTCGGCCGCGGAGATCCCGAACCGCCGCCGCGCCGTCTCGACGATCGACTTGACGACCTGGCGCTTGTCCTTCAGCGAGTGGGCGTCGACGATCCGGACGTCGACCTCCATTGCGATGACGAACACGGCTGCTCGAGCGGCACGGGAGCCGCTAGTCGAGCACCTCGGAGATCTGGATCTGCGGCTGCCCGCCCTTGTAGAAGTTCGGGATGTCGGCCATCGCCTCACCGGCATCAGGGCTGCCCATCCCGGCCTTCATTGCGTCCTGCGAGGCGTACAGCAGGTAGCCGATGGCATGGAAGGGCTGGCCGTCGAGGCCCTTGTCGATGTCGAACCGCTCCGGTTTGAGCACCCGCCGCACGATCTCCGCATGCGTCGCCCGGTAGTAGTCCGTGTCGAACGTGCTGTCGCCGGTCGACGGGTACAGGACGGTGACCTTGATCATCGGCAGACGGTATCCGCCGACCTCGCTACGGTCACCAACGTGGTGACGGTGCGGGAGGCGCGAACGAGCTGACCTCGACACGATCGTCCGGCTGATCCGCGGACTCGCCGAGTTCGAGCAGCTCGCTGATCAGGTCCGGCTCGACCCGGACGAGCTCGCCGACCACCTGTTCGGCGACGACCCTGCGGCGCGCGTGCTGATCGCCGAGCTCGACGGTCGCCCTGTCGGGATGGCGCTGTGGTTCCGCACGTTCTCGACGTTCCTCGGGCGACCAGGGATCTGGCTCGAGGACCTCTACGTCGACCCGGAGGCACGAGGTGCCGGCGTCGGGAGCGCACTGCTCGGCCACCTGCGCACGCTGACCGATGGCCGCGTCGAGTGGAGCGTGCTCGACTGGAACCAGAAGGCGATCGATTTCTATGAGTCGCTCGGCGCTCGACCCGACGGTCGAGGCTGGACGACGTATCGCTGGCCGCCGACTCGATGACGGCGAAGGAGCGGGTGGCCAAAGCGAAGGACCGCGGCTCGAAACTGCTGCAGCGCTACGAGGATCGGCCGCTCATCCAGGTCGTCGTACGGGTGTACCAGCGGGACCGGCAAGCGGCCGGCACGCTCGTCGGCAGCGCCATCGCGTTCCGGCTGTTCCTGTTCTTCATCCCGCTCTTGCTCTTCGCCGTGGGGGTGCTCGGGTTCATCGGCGAGCGGTGGCGAGCGAGCGAGGTCAACGACGCCGTCGGCGTGCAGGGCCAACTGGCGACGCAGATTGCAAGTGCGCTCGCGCAGCCCAACACGACCCGTTGGATCGCCGTCCTGCTCGGCTTCGTCGGCATGGCGACCGCCGGCCGCTCGCTGAGCAAAGTGCTGATCTCGGCCAGCTGCCTGGCATGGGGCGTACCGGTCGAGTCCAAGGTGAGCGTGAAGGTGGTCGGTGTCGTCGTCGGCCTCGTCGTCGGCGTCGGCTTCATGTCCGCGCTGGTCGGTCGCGCCCGTGCCCAGCTCGGGATCGCCGTCACCGGCGCCTCGTTCCTCGTCGCCTTCGCGGTCTACCTCGCGATCTGGCTCCTGCTCACGGCGATGTTGCGGCGCGCGACCAGCGACGTCGGCGCTCTCTTGCCCGGTGCCGTACTGCTCAGCGCAACGCTCGTCGGCATGCAGGCCGTCAGCGTGCTCTATCTCCCCGATCAGTTCGAGCGGGCGTCGGAGCTGTACGGCGCGATCGGCACTTCGGTCGTCACGCTGGGGTGGTTCTTCATTCTCGGACGCGTGATTCCCGCTGGCGCTCGCGCTCGACGCCGTGATCCATGAGCGCTTCGGCAGCGTTGCCCGGTTCGTCTTCTCCTTGCCGATCCTGCGCCTCCTCGCACGTCATTCGAAACTGATCCGTCGGGTGTTCAATCTCGAGGCACCACTGGTGCGAGAGTGATGAGCATGTCCAGCACCACTCAGCTCGAGGCACAAGCGGCCGAGTACGAGCGGCGCGCCGAGGAAGCCGAAGCCTCGCCCGTGCCCATCATCATCCAGGTCAGCAAGGTCGTCGTCTGGATCTTCTACATCGTGATCCTGCTGCAAGCGATCCTGTTGACTGTCGCCTTCTTCCTCCGCCTGTTCGGTGCCAACCCGGACGCCGGTTTTGCCGAGTGGGTGTATCGGAGCGCCGAGACACTGATGGGGCCGTTCCGGGGCCTGTTCCCCGACCGCCAGCTCAGCGACAACTCGGTGCTCGACCTGTCGCTGCTCTTCGCGGCCATGATCTACTTCCTCGTGGCGTTTGCGTTCGACGTGCTCCTGCACTGGCTGCGCACCCAGCTGCTCCGTCAGAACCGGGCCATCTCCGAAGCACGCCGGACGGCCGACGCGGCGGCATACCAGGTGGCCAACCAGCGCTACGCCGCGGAGCAGGCCGCACTCCGCGGAGCGCAGCAGCAGGCCGCTCAGTACACCGTCGCCCACTCCGCGGCTTCCCAGGCGCTCGCCGAGCACGAGCGCCAGACACCGCTGCCGCCGCCGGCGTAGAAATCACGCCGCGCCCGCGCAGTGTGCTATCCATCGGCGTGATGTCCCGGCACCGCCGCCGGGTCATGCGAAGGGAGCGCATGTGTCCACGTTCGCTGCGGCTTGGAGGACTGACGACGTCTTCTGGTCGATCCTCTGGTTCTTCCTGTTCTTCATCTGGATCTGGTTGCTGATCGGCGTCATCGCCGACCTCTTCCGCAGTCATGATCTGTCCGGCTGGGCCAAGGCGCTCTGGGTGATCGGCATCATCATCTTCCCGTTCCTCGGTGTGCTCGTGTACCTGATCGCGCGCGGCAGCAAGATGAGCAAGCACGCCGTGGAGGACGCGGCAGGCGCGAGATGAGGCCTTCCGCAGCTACGTCCAGCAGGCGGCCGGGTCGAGCGGTGGTGGTGCCAGCACGGCCGACGAGCTCGAGAAGCTCGCGCGCCTCCGCGACCAGGGAGTGCTCAGCGAAAACGAGTACGAGCAGGCCAAGGCGAAGGCCCTGGCCTGAGAAAGGATCCTTTGAGATGATGATGCGTCCAGGACGACGAATGGGCCGCCGCGGTCTCGTGGGGACGGTCGCCACAACTGCGGTCGTGGCGGGCACGGCAACGGCTGTCAGCGGCCACATGCGAGGCAAGCAGGCGGAGAAGGCACAGGCGCAGGCCGACGCCCAGGCGCAGCAGCAGGCGGCGGCGGCACCACCTCCTCCTCCGCCGGCTCCCGCAGCTGCCGGCGGCGGGGATGACCTGGTCTCGAAGCTGAACGAGCTGGCGCAACTGAAGGCGCAGGGCATCCTCAGCGAGGCCGAGTTCGAAGCGGCGAAGGCCAAGCTGCTCGCCTGAGCAGGAGGAGATCGAGATGGCACAAGACGAAGCATTGGGACCGGTCGAGCTCGCCGTCATCGGCTTTCCGGGAAGCCAGTTCAGCGGAGAGATCGCGCCTGCCGTCGCCGACCTGGTCGCCAGCGGCACGGTGTCGATCCTCGACCTGCTGTTCATCACACGCGATGACGACGGCACCGTGGCCGGGTTCGAGCTGAGTGAGGTCGACGACGAGATCGCCGGGCCGTACCTCGAACTCGAGGGCGAGGCCGGCGCGCTCCTCAGTGAGGAGGACATGGAGGCGATCGGCGAACTGCTCGAACCCGGCAGCTCAGCGCTCGCCATCGTTTGGGAGAACACCTGGGCGCGCTCGTTCGTGAGCGCCGTGCGGAACTCCAAGGGCGTGCTCCTCGCGCACGACCGCATGGATGCGGAGACGGTCGCCGAAGCGCTCGCCGCGGTGGGATCCGACGACTGACGGTTGCCGTCTGCTTTGCATCGACGCTGACCAGACCGATGGAGGTCTGATCGCAAGTCGGTCGCGATGACCGTCGGCGTGCACGCCCGCCGCCGGCGGTTGCCGGTCTTCCGGTCGCTCAGCGGTTACGACCGCAGCTGGCTGCGCGGCGACCTGATCGCCGGGCTCACGGTGTGGGCGATCCTCGTCCCAGAAGCGCTTGCCTACGCCACGATCGCCGGAGTCTCCCCGGTGATCGGCCTCTACGCCGCGCCGGCCGCGCTCGTCCTGTACGCGGCGTTCGGCAGCTCGCGCTACCTCGATCGTCGGACCGATGTCCGCGACGGCCGCGTTGTCGGCCGCCGCCGTCGCTGACTTGACCACCGGTGGTCCTGACGAGGTGCTGGCGTTCACGGGAGTGCTGGCGCTGATGACCGGGGCGTACGCCCTCGTCGCCGGTGTCCTGCGCCTCGGGTTCCTCGCCAGCTTCATCTCCGAGCCCGTGCTCAAGGGATTCATCATCGGCATGGCGTTGACGATCATCATCGGTCAGGTTCCGACGATCTTCGGCGTGGACAAGGAGGACGGGAACTTCTTCCACCAGCTGTGGGGCGTCATCAGCAATCTCGGCGACACCCAGATCCGCACGTTGGTGGTCGGCGTGATGTCGCTCGTCATCGTCTTGGCCCTGCGGCGTGTCGCCCCGGTCGTCCCCGCGTCCCTGGTCGCCGTGATCGCTGGCGTGGTTGCCGTCGACCTGTTCGACCTCGAGTCGAAGGGCGTCGCCATCGTCGGACCGATCGACAGCGGCCTGCCCTCGATCGGGCCGCCCGACGGCCTCGGGCTGAGCGACTACCTCGCCGCAGCCGGTCCGGCGGCTGGAATCATGCTCGTCGGCTTCGCCGAAGGTCTCGGCGCGGCCAAGACGTATGCCGCTCGCGAGCGCACCGAGATCAACACCAACCGTGAGCTGATCGGCCTCGGCGCGGCGAACATCGGGTCCGGGTTCGTCAGCGGGATGGTCGTCAACGGCAGCCTCTCCAAGACCGCCGTCGACTGGGCGGCGGGGGCCCGCTCGCAGCTGTCAGGCGTCACTGCCGCCGTGCTCACCGTGCTCACGTTGCTGTTCCTGACGGGCCTGTTCGAGAACCTGCCGGAGGCGACGCTGGCGGCCGTCGTCATCGCCGCCGTCGTCGAGCTCGTCGACTTCGCCAGCCTGAAGCGCTTCTACGACCTGTACAGCACACGGCTCGGGCGCATCTATGGCCACGCCGCGCGCGCCGACTTCATCGCCGCCGTTGCGACGATGCTCGGCGTGCTCGTGTTCGACACGTTGCCTGGACTCGTCATCGGCGTCGTGATGTCGTTGCTGCTGTTGCTCGTACCGGGCGTCGAAGCCCTACGTGGCCGAGCTCGGGCAGGTCCCGGGTGCGGGCCACCAGTACAACGACCTGGATCGACATCCCGACAACGTCGTGGAACCCGGCATCCCGGTGCTGCGCGTCGAGTCAGGGCTCTTCTTCGCCAACGCCGACGCCGTGCGGGCCACGATCAAATCGCACGCTGCCGTGCCGGGAACGAAGGGCATCGTCCTCGACGCCGAAGCGATCGCCTTCGTCGACGTCACTGCCGTTCGCATGCTCGAGGAGCTCGCCGTCGAGCTGGCAGGCGGCGGGCAGCAGTTGGTGATCGCCCACGACCTCGGTCAGGTCGGAGACCTGCTCGTCCAGCACGGCTCCGCGACGGACCTGCGCGTGTACGCGACCATCGACGAGGCGCTCGTCGCAGTGCGCGACGGATGACGTCATGGTCGACGCGATCTTCGCTGACCATCGGCTCGCCGCGATCTACGACTGGCTGGAGGGGGAGCGCGACGATCTCGACGCGTACCTCGCGATCGTCGACGAGTTCGAGGCCCGCGCCGTCATCGACGTCGGCTGCGGCACCGGCACGCTCGCCTGCTTGCTGGCCGAACGCGGGCTCGGCGTCGTCGGCGTCGATCCGGCACCAGCGTCGCTGGAGGTCGCGCGAGGCAAACCCGCCGCCGGCAGCGTGCGCTGGATCCTGGGCGACGCGACGACGCTGCCACCGCTGCAGATGGACCTGGCGACGATGACCGGCAACGTGGCCCAGGTCTTCCTGACCGACGACGACTGGCGGGCCACCCTGCGCGGCATCAGGGCCGCGCTGCGACCTGGCGGACGGTTCGTGTTCGAGACACGGGACCCCGCCCGTCGAGCCTGGCTGGAATGGAACCGCGACCGGACGTACCAGGAGTGCGACGTGCCCAGCGTCGGAATGGTGAGCTCGTGGCACGACCTGCTGGACGTCGCCGGGCCGCTGGTCACGTTCCGCTCGTCGGTCGTTTTCGGCGCCGATGGTGCGACGCTCACATCGGATTCGACGCTGCGCTTCCGTGGCCGCGAAGAGGTCGAACGCTCACTCGCCGAGGCCGGATTCGGCGTCGAGGACGTGCGGGATGCGCCCGATCGCCCGGGCCGTGAGTTCGTGTTCGTCGCCGTGACGACCTAGCGATCTCGGATCTGGGCGCGGAGCGTCTCGAATTCGAGAACGTGCGCGCCCAGATTGGGGTTTGAGAACGTCGGCGCCCAGATGCAGCGCGCGGTCAGAGGTAGCGCTTCTTGATCAGCGACCGGTAGCACAGCGCACCCCACAGCGGCGGGAGGTAGAAGCTGGCGAAGCGGTAGGCGAGCGCGATCGCGAAGGCGGTCGTCTCGTCCAGTCCGGCCGCGGTCAGCCCGAGCGTGAGCCCGGCCTCGGCGACGCCGATCCCGCCGGGCACCGGCATGAGCCCGGCGAACAGCGACACCATCGTGTTGATCACGATCAACTGGCTGAAGCTGACGTCCTCGCCGAACGCCACCACGCAGGCACCAAGGGCGACGGCGAAGAAGATCTGAGCGACGAGGTTGCCGACGATCAGTTGCACAAGCTTCGTCGGCGACTTGACCACGGCCAGCGCCTGAGCCCCCTGGCGCAACCACCCCATGAGACGTCGGCGCACGGCTGGCACGGCGAGGCAGACGAGCACCGCCACGATCATCACGGCGATCACGATCAGCCCGATCGTCACCAGGCCGCTCAGCTGGTCGGGATCGAGCTGGAGGTTGAAGTCCAAGTCGGCGAAGAAGAACAGCGTCACGAGGAGCAGCGATCTGGACGACCAGGCCGGCGACAGAGTCGATGACGCCGGCGGTCATCGCCGTTGCGGCCCCTACGCCGAAGCGCTGGAAGAAGCGGACGCTGATCGCCACTCGGGCCGCGGTGCTCGGGATGGCGAGGTTCACGTACGTGATGGCGAACTGCAGGGAGACCAGCGGCCCGAGTGGCAGCGGTCTGGCGATCGAGCCCATGGTGCTGAAGGCCGAGGCGACGCGCGGCAGCTGGGCGATGACGACGGCGAAGGCCAGCCACCACCAGCTGGCGTCCTTCAGCTCCTCGCACGAACGACTCGAGGTCGAGGTCGCCGAGCAGCCCGATCAGCGTGAACGCGGCGATCGCCAGCAGGGCGACGTTGATCAGCGAGCCCCACGTGCACGCGGCGCAGCCTGATCAGCGGCTGGCTCGGCGGCGCCGAGGTCCTTGCGTGAACCGGCCGCGCACGTCGTCGAGGTCGACGTCAGCGTGCTCGAGCACGAGCGCGCAGCCGCGGGGGCACGGCGGCGTCCTGCAGGTACGGCAGCACCTGGAGCAGCGACTCGTCGCCGACGGCCGTGCGGGCGACGGCGAGTGCCCGCTCCTCGCCGAGCAGCAGCGATGGACAGCGCCAGCACCTGCGCCTGGTCCTGGAGCTGGCGGCGCCGGCGAGTCGGTGACGGACGCCGACGAGAGATCGCCGAAGCCGAGCGTCCCGTCGGCATGGCGCACGATCCGGTCGAGGTCGACCTGTCGGTGGGTGATGCCGGCGTCGTGCAGGCGCGCCAGCTCCGACCACAGGCGCGGCGACGGCCCGCCTCGTCGACGGCAGCGTGCGCCGGACCGCGTCGCCGAGCGGCTCGCCGTCAGGGCGGACGACGACGAGCGCGTCGCCGCGCCCGGCGCTGCCCGCCGTCACGAGGTGCGGGACGCCGGCACCCCGGCCCGCTCGGCGAGCAGCGTCACGAACCCCTCGTGCTCGACCAGCTCGAAGCGAGCAGTGCCGGGCGCGTGCGTTGCGGTGTCGCGGTACCACGCCAGCCGCCACACGGTGGAGAGCAGCTGGCCGTCCCAGGCGTCGCGGCCGTACACCTTGACCGACAGCGGCCCGTCGGCGTCGCGGCCCTCGAACAGCACGCGCCCGTCGCGGCTGCATCGACGCCGGCGTGAGGTCGTCGACGTCCACGCCGAGCTCCTGCAGCGCCAGCCGGATGCGCGAGCCGCGTCCGGGCGGCCGCCCGGCGAGCCGACGGCGAGGTGCACGACCGCAGCAGCCAGCAGTCCGATGGCGACGCGGCGACCGCCACCGAGTCCGACGGCCGCGCCGAGGAGCGACCACAGCCACTGCCTGCCCGAACAACAGCCACCGACCGAGATGGCGGAACGGGCGGGTGAGGTGTGGTGATGCCGTCGAGATGACGCAGCTGCGGTCAACGTCACGAGACCCGGCGGGAACGCTGGCGGGTCGTCGAGCTCGAACAGACCGCTGAGTACACCCCATCCGTCATCGACGACGACCTCACCGGCGATCACGGCGACGGCAGCGCCGATGAGAGCGCCGAACAGCAGGTCGCGCACGAGGAGGTGCGGCGACGTACGACCGAGATGATCAGCAGCAGCCGGCCCACGCCAGCGCATCGTCGCGACCAATCGCCAGATCCCGTCGAGGAAGCCGGGCAGCGACGACAGCAGCTCGGAGACGGCTTCGTCGAGCTGGGTGGCCAGCGCGCGCAAAGCGTCCCTGCGATCAGCAGGACGAGGAAGCTGGCGATGGCCAGCGCGACATCCGTCGGCCGGCGAGCCGCGTGCTTCCCCCTCGGGCGAGGCGAACAGTTGCAGGCCGGTCGGCGGCTGCCACAGCCGTCGCGTGGTCCGCATGTGAGCGGATGGTACGAGTCCAGGCACTACAAAGGGGCGATGCGTTCACCGAGAACCCGCAACATCATCGCCTCAGTGCTCGGTGTGCTCGCCGTCCTCCTCCTCGTGGTCGGCACGGTGGCGATCTGGGCGCGGGTCGACCGTGACGAGCAGCGAGCGTGTCGGCCGATCTCGCCGTCGACGCCTTCGACGAAGCCGAGGTGCAGGCGGCCCTCTCCGACTACATCACGAACCTTGTCTTCACCGCCGTTGACGTCGACGCCGCGCTGACTGCGGTGCTGCCCGATCAGCTCCAGAGCCTCGAGCCGTTGCTCGCCGGCGGCGCTCGGACCGCCGTCGATCGAGGTGTGGCCGTGCTGCTGGCGCAACGCGAGACCGAGACGGTGTTCCGGCGGCTCGCCGAGCGGGCGCACCGTGCCGCGATGCGGCTGCTCCAGGGTGATGGCCTGCTCGACGGGATCTCGGTGAACGACGGCGCAGTGACCTTGAACCTGCTCCCGCTCGTCGGCCGAGGCGCCGACCCGGCTCCAGGACCTCGGGCTCTTCAAGGACCTCGAGATCCCGGAGCTCACGGCGGACGGCGATCCGGCGGAGCAGATCGCCGAGCTCGAGGAGGCGACTCGGTCGGGATCTACCGGACGATTTCGGGCAGCTCGTCGTCTATCAGAGCGACAACATCGCCAACGCGCAGGCTACGTTGCGCAGCGCCCAGGACGCGGCCGCCTTCGCCAAGCGGGCGATGTGGCTCGTCATCGTGCTGTCTGTCGTGCTGCTGGTCGCCGCAGTACTGGTCGCCGCCAATCGCTGGCGGGCGGTCTTCGTGCCTCGGGCTCGGTGTCATCGCCGCCATCGTCGTCATGCGTCGGCGCGGTCGAGCGCGTCGTTGCGGCAGCGCCGGACATCGCCCAGAAGCCCGGCGGCCAGGCCGCGATCAGGGCGATGGTGGGTGGTGCCGCAACGAGCTTGATGCGGCTGGCGGCGTTCGTCTTGCTGCTCGCCCTCGTTGCCGTCCTCGTGGCCATGGCGATCCGGCGGTGGCGGCGGGAGGACATCATCCTCGCCGTTGGCGTCGTCGTCGGCGACGCGTCGTCGTCATTTTGCTCGGCCTCTCGATCTGGACGCTGCTCGTGGGACTCGTCTTGGCGGTCGCCGTCGTTCTCGTCACGCCAAGGCTGCTGCGACCCGCTTCGACGGTCCAGGTGGAGGGCAGCACGCCGGCCGAATGATCGTCAGGCTCGCCGCGGCGGCGCTGCTCCTGGCCGCGCCGCCCGACGCCGACCCAACCGAGCTGCTCGAGCACTACGCACCGGTCGTGGCGCTCCGCCAACAGCCCGAGCCGTGCGGAGACGGTGAGCCGTACCATCCGATCTCCGTCGATCACGTCTCGAGCCGCGACGACGTCGTGCTGCGCGACGGCGACGGCGAGTCGTCACCGTCGCCACCGGAGGCCGCCGACCTCGCTGGTGGCGAGCGCGACTGGGAGCTCGACTTCCCCGGCGATGCCCTGGACCCCGGCTGCGAGTACGAGCAGTGGTTCCGGTCGATGGACGCCGAGCCGCAGGTGTACGGGAGGGCCGTCGTCGACGGCGACGTCCTCGTCGCCCAGTACTGGCTCTACTACGTGTACAACGACTGGAACGACCGTCACGAGAGTGACTGGGAGATGGTCCAGCTCGTGTTCGACACGGCGTCGGTGGCCGATGCCCTCGAGCGCGGCCCGGTGCTCTACGCCTACGCACAACACGAGGGATCGGAGTACGCCGAGCCGGACGAGGTCCGGTTGGTCGACGGGGCGCCGGTCATCTACCCCGGCCAGGGCTCGCACGCCGCATACTTCGAGCGCTCCGTGTGGTTCGGCAAGAGCGGCGCGACGGGTTCGGGTGTGACGACACGTCGGCTCCGCTGACCGAGGTGCGGCCGTCGGTGATCGTGCTGCCGACCGAGGTGCCCTTCGATGGCGAGTTCGCGTGGCTGTCGTACGAGGGCCATTGGGGCGAGCGGCGGCCCATGTTCAACGACGGCCCGACCGGTCCGGCCCTGAAGGACCAATGGAACGCCCCGCTCGACTGGATCGAGGAGGAGGGTCGGGATGGCGCCGTCGCCGTGCCGTTCGGCGGGTCGCCAGCCACCGACGCGTTCTGCGACATCAGCCGGACCGCGTCGCAGGCGCTGCTGCGGTTCCTCGACCACCCCGTGCGCTTCGGGATCGTGTTCGCCCTGGCAGTGATCGCGCTGGTGGCCATCGTCCGCTACTCGTCGCGTGGGCTGCTCGGTGCTGCCGCGGACACGTATCGGCGGAACCCGGCGCGCATCCTGCAGATCGGCGGCGCAATCCTGTTCGCCGGCGCGGTCACCCTTGCCGTGCACTGGTTGGTGGTGCGCTACACGCCGGTCGACGACGTGCTCGACGTGCTCGGCGACGATTCGCCCTGGGCTGCGCCGTTCCTCGCTGCCATCGCGGCGATCGTCACGTTCCCGGTCATGGCGTGGGTGCTTGCCGCGACGGTCGAGCTCGTGGTCGACACGGACCGCAAGGGCGATCGCCGTCCGGGTTCGTGGTGGATGCCGAAGGCTGCCCTCGCCACCTTCGTTGCGTCGTTTGTCCTCGTCATCACGTTCGGCGTGGGGACGATCGTGCTCCTGCTGTTGCCGCTCGTCGTCGCTGATCGCCAGCCGCTGGCTCGTCGCGCCGGTCGTGTGCGCTGACCAGGTGGTGCCGGCGCGGGCAGGGCTACGTCGCAGTTCGGCGCTCCTCCGCGGGCAGCCGGCTGCGCGCCGATCGGCCTCGCGATCACGCTGGGCCTCGTGCTCACCGTGCCGAGCATCGTCGGCGCGCTGCTCCTGGTGCTGACGGGCGTCAGCTTCGCCCTCGCCAGCGTGATCGTCACGCTGTGCGCCGTCGTGCTCGTCCCGTACGTGGCGCTCGTGCTGGTGCACTTCTACGCGCGAGCTCACCGGATCAGGCCCGCGGCGGAGCCCCGTCGGCGAGCTCGTCGACGGCGTCGACTCGGCTGGGGATGTCGCGAGCGTGGTAGGTGGCTCGAGCGAGCAGTGAGGCGCTGATCGGCAGTGTCAGGAACTGGAGCAGGGCGGCACCGATCGCCGAAGTGATGTCGTTGGCGGTCGGCAGCACGAACGCCGAGCCGATGGCGACCAGACCGACGCCCGACGGTCGAGGCTTTCGTGAGCGCGTGCATGCGGGCCAAGGGATCCGGGAAGCGGATCACGCCGATCGCCCCGAGCAGCACGAGTACGGCACCCATGAGCGTGACGATGCTGCCGATCACTCGCCGCGCCCTTCGATGAACCGGGCGACAACGGACGTGCTGATGAACGACACGAGCGCGAGGACGACCGCCGCCGGCAGGAAGGCACCACGCCCTGTGTCCATGGCGTTGACGATGATGATGCTCATGCCGGAGACGATCACGCCGTCGATGCCGATGACGCGGTCGGAGAGGGAAGGTCCGGCGATGGCACGGCCGGCGAAAAGCACGGCGGCCAGTCCGAGCACGGCGTAGGCGGCCTCGATCACGATGCGCTCCCCTCCGGAGTTCCGAATGCGGCCAGCGCGAGCTCGGTGAGCCGCCGAACGTCCCGCCGCACCTGCTCGACGTCTTCGAGGTGCAACACGTGCACGTAGAGCACGGTTGGATTGAGCGTCAGGTCGACCGGCATCGTCCCCGGCGCCAACGCCAACATGTTGGTGATCGCCGTGAGCAGCTCGTCGGAGCACCCTGGCAGCTCGACGCCGACGATGGCGGTGTGGATGCGTGACCGGCGCGTGATGATCTCCCGGGTCAGCACGACATTGGACCGGACGAGATCCGTGGCGAAGTGCCCGAGCAGCCGGAGGACGGCGATCGGCCGAATGACGAGCGGTTCCTGGGTCCCGCGCAGGCCCGGCACGAGCATCACGAGGGCCGTGCCGACGAGCACACCGGTGACGACGTTGGCGATGGATGCCGACCCCCAGAGCAGCACCCAGATGGCGGCGAGCACGACGACGACGGCTGCAGTTCTCATGGTCCAAGTACCGCCTCGATGTAGTGGTTCGGGTCGACGAGGTCGGCCGCCGCGCGGTCGCTCAGGTCATAGATCGGCCCGGCGCCGAGGCCGATGGCCAAGGTGAGGGCGGCCAGCACGGCGGTCGGCGCGAGCATGAGGCGCGGGAGGCGTCGCGGCGCACTGTCGGGAGCGTCCTCGGGCTCACCTGTGCCGATCGAGGGACTCCAGAACACGCTGACCCAGACCTTGAAGATCGAGAACAGCGTGAGCAGGCTGACGATCACAGCGACGGTGAGGATGGCCCACTCGGAGGACCGTGCGGTCGCGTCGAAGAGACCGAACTTGGCGACGAACCCGGAGAACGGCGGGATGCCGGCCAGGCTGAGCGCGGGCAGCAGGAACAAGATCGCGATCAGCGGGGCCGTCGCCATCATGTTGTCGAGGCGGTTCAGGCGGCTCGTTCCGCCGGTGTGCTCGATCAGGCCGCCGACCAGGAACAGCGTCGTCTTGACGACGATGTGGTGCACGATGGCGAAGACCGCACCGGCGATGCCGGCCAGGGTGAACAGCCCGAGGCCCATGATGATGTAGCCGATCTGGCTGATGATGTAGAAGGAGAAGATCCGCTTGATGTCCTCTTGGGCGATGGCGCCCAGGATGCCGACGATCATCGTCAGCCCGGCGACGACGAGCAGCAGCGTGGCCGGCCGGCTGTCGCTCGGGAACAGCAGTGTCTGCGTGCGGATGATCGCGTAGAGGCCGACCTTCGTGAGGAGGCCGGCGAAGATCGCCGTCACCGCGGCTGGCGCCGTCGGGTAGCTGTCGGGGAGCCAGAAGTAGAGCGGGAACAGCGCCGCCTTGATGCCGAAGACCACGAGCATCAGCCCGGCCAGCGCCGCCTGCACACCCGCCGGCAGCTCGGCGATGCGGCCGACGAGGTCGGCCAGGTTCATCGTGCCAGTCGCTGCGTATGTGAAGGCGAGCGTGAGGAGGAACAGGACCGACGCCACGAGGCTGATGACGACGTACGTCATGCCGGAACGGACCTGCTCGAGGCGACCGCCGAGCGTCATCAGGACGTAGCTCGCAGTGAGCATCATCTCGATGGCCACGAAGAGGTCGAACAGGTCGCCGGTGAGGAAGGCAGCCGAAACGCCCGCGGCGAGCATCAGGTACGTGGACTGGAACCCCACGTGGTTCTGGTCGACGCCCGGCTGCCCGATGGCGTAGAGCAGCACGGCGAGCAACACCACCGCAGCCGTCACGAGCATGATGGCCGACAGTCGGTCGGCGACGAGTGTGATGCCGAGCGGGGCGGGCCAGTCACCGACCTGCACGACGACGATGCCCTCGCTGTCGACGCGGATGAGGATCACGATCGACAGCGCGACGAGTGCGGTCAGGGTCGTGATGCCGATGATCCGCTGCGCCAAGCGCGAGCGACCGCACAGGATCGACAGTGCGGCGGCGATCAGGGGCAGGACGATGGGTGCGGGGAGGATCGCGGTCACGGCATCTCTCCGATGCAAGCGACCGAGCGCCAGAGAATGTTCGAGCTGCGAGCGACTGAGCGCCAGCGAGGGAGCAGCCGACCGCGGCCTGCGTGGCCGGGGAACGCAATGACGTCTGCGTGGCCGGGGAACGCAATGAACGTCACATTCACGCGACGACTCCCGGTTCCGTCGCCTCTTCTTCGGACGCTTCTTCCATGTCGGCGTCAGCGACCTCGACGTCCGGGCTGGCCTTGCCGATGGCGCGGTCATCGGGGTCGTCGGCTACTTCGTCGTCGTCGGTCAGCAGCCAGCTGCGGTAGGCGAGCGCGAGCAGGAGGGCGGTGACGCCGAAGCTGATGACGATCGCCGTGAGCACGAGCGCCTGCGGCATCGGGTCGGCGAAGTCGCTCTGGTTTCCCGTGCCGACGATGGGCGCGCTGCCCCGCTTGGACGTCGTGACGAAGACGATGTTGGCGCCGTGGCCGATCAAGCCGAGGCCGATGATGAGGCGCGACAGCTTGCGCTGCATCAGCAGGTACGTGCCGATGCCGAACAGGACCGCTGCGGTGGCGGCCATCAGCACACTCATGCTCTTGGGCTCGCACAGGGTCGTCACCGAACGACTCGAAGACCATCATCGCCAGCCCGATCACGACGAGGTACACGCCGACGTCGAAGAAGAGCGCGGACGTCAGCTTGATGGTGCCGAACAGCGGCAGGTCGAACGACAGTGCGCCGCTCTCGAGCAGCGATCCGCCGAAGAACAGCGGGATCACCGACGTCACGGACGAGATCAGGAGGCCGGCGCCGAGCAGGATCCACGGCTGGCCACGGGAGAGCCGACGCACCGCCGGCAACCCTCCCTGGACGTACCGCAAGGCGATCGCCGCGCCCGCCACGATCCCGCCGACGAACCCTCCACCGGGCTGGTTGTGCCCGGCGAACAGCAGCCAGATGGAACCGACCATCACTGCGGCGAACACGATGCGCACGGACACGTCGATGGTGACCATGCGCGTGGACCGCACGGGCGGAGGCGCCGAGTCCTCGGCCTGACCGACGCGTGTCGGCCGCCTCCCGGCACGGGCGAGGGCGACGGTGCCGATCGCTGCGGCGGTGAGGACGGTGATCTCGCCGAGCGTGTCGAGGCCACGGAAGTCGACGAGGATGACGTTCACGACGTTGGCACCGTCGGCTTCCGGTACGGCGTCTTGGATCATCTCGTCGGAGACGGTGGTCGGCGGGTCGATCGCGCCGACGGCCAGTGTGAACCCGAACACGACGACACCGACGGTGATGGCGACGCCGTAGCGGAGCGCCCGCCGGGCGGCTCGACTGCGCTCGAACCGGTCCGGCAGCCGCCGCAGCACGAGCACGAACAGCACCGTCGTGAGCGTCTCGATGGCGACCTGCGTGAGGGCGAGGTCCGGTGCACCCTGCGCCACGAACAGTCCTGCCATCACGTAGCCGACGAGGCCGAGGAGGAGGGCACCGGCAAACCGGCGGCGCACGACCGCCGCCGCCAGCGCGCCGCGATGAGCAGACCCGACAGCACGACGTGGACGGGGATCTCGACGAGCTGCGGCCAGCCGGTCCACCACGGGCCGCTGAGGAGCAGAACTCCCGGCACGACCACGGCCGTGAAGAGGATGATGCCGAGGTAGATCGGCAGCGAGCCGGGCTGGGCGATCGCGGTGGCGCGGTTCGCCAACGCGTTGACGCCGCGCAGTGTCTCCCGGTAGGCGTCGGATGCGCTGGGCGCAGCGGATCCGAGGCGGAGCACGCGGGCGACCGCCGGTCCGGCGGCGAAGATGATGGCGCCGCCTCCAAGTGCGACGAGGGAGAGGATGAGTGGTTGGTTGATGCCGTGCCAGAGGGCGAGGTGCACCGGCTCGGTGAGCGTTGTCAGTGACGCGGCGGAGGTGTCGACGAGCCCATCGATCAGGCCGGGGAAGCACCCGAGGATCACGGTGACCACTCCCAAGACGGCCGCCGGAACCACGAACGCGGCTGCTGGCGGTCGGGCCGTGGCGGACGCGCTCGGCGGCTCGGTCGCCAACCGGCCGACTGCTCCGGCAGCGAAGCGGTAGCTGTAGGCCGCGGTGAGGATCGAACCGATGGCGACTCCTGCCAGCGTCGTGCCCGTCAGCGCGCCGAAGGCCTCCTCCTTCGCGATGAAGCCGAACATCAGCGGGATGCCCGCCATGGATGCTGCGGCGACGAGTGTGACCACGACGGCCGGTCCCCAACCGGCGGCGGGGCGGGGCAACCGCCGGAGGTCGCGCGTGCCGTGTTGGTGGTCGAGGATCCCGACCGCCATGAAGGCGGCCGCCTTGAACGCGCCGTGGGCGAGGAGCAGCACGCTGCCGGCGACCATCGCGTCCGCGGAACCCCAACCGAACACGACCATCATGAACCCGAGCTGGCTGACGGTGCCGAGTGCGAGCAGCAACTTGAGATCGGTTTGGCGGAGTGCCCGTAGGCCGGCGAGCAGCATCGTGGCGACTCCGACCGTGGCCACGAGGGGCCTCCACATGGCAACCGTGGCGAACGCCGGCGCCAACCTCGCGACGAGGTACACGCCGGCCTTGACCATCGTCGCCGAATGCAGGTAGGTGCTGACCGGGGTTGGGGCGACCATGGCCGCCGGGAGCCAGCTGTGGAACGGGTACTGGGCGGACTTGGTGAACGCTCCGAGCAGGATGAGGACGAGGGCGACCGTCACGGTGGTCCCCGATGGTGGGTCGCTGAGGATCGCGCTCAGCTGGTACGTGCCTGCGGCCTGACCCAGCACGATGAAGCCGGCAAGCATGGCGAGGCCGCCTGCCCCGGTGATCAGCAGTGCCTGGAGCGCGGCCGCTCTGGCCCGCGGGTCGGTGTGGCGGTCGCCGATGAGCAGGAAGGACGTCACCGACGTGAGCTCCCAGAAGCCGTACAGCACCAGGAGGTCGTCGGACATCACGAGCCCGGTCATCGCGCCGCCGAACAGCACGAGCAGGCCGATGAGACGTGTCGGTGGCTGGTCGAAGTAGCGCGCCGAGTACCCGACGACGAGCACGCCGATGCCGGCGACGAGGATGAGCATCAGCGCGGCGAAGCCGTCGACACGTAGGTCGAGCTCGACGCCGAGGGCAGGGATCCAGTTGACCGACTCGTCGATGCCAGCGGCGACGTCGTCGCGGCGCACGACCAGCCACACGAGCGTGGCGACGGCGGGCACAGCCGCGACGACGTAGGCGGTTCTCCCGAGGGCTCGTCCAACCCCCAGCACGAGCAGCCCGGTGACGAGGTAGAGCAGCAGAAGCGCCGTCACGGTGCCAGCCGACCTTAGGAGGGCGGCCGGAGGGAGCGCCAAACGACGCCGAGGGATGCCGGGACAAACGCAGGTGGGTGAGACGCCGAAGCGCCAGCGGAGGCGGCGAGCTCGGCAGATGAGTCGAGCAGCTTGCCTGCGAGACGAAGCCGATGAATAGTCGAGTTCGTGGATCTGACGCAGCGGCCGGCGACGGAGTTGATCGATCTCTACCGCCGCCGGGAGGCGTCACCCGTCGAGGTCACCGCCGCAGTGCTGGCCCGCATCGAGGTGCTCGACCAGGTGCTGAACGCGTTCTGCCTCGTCGCCGCCGATGAGGCGATGGAGGCGGCGCGGGCGAGCGAGGAGCGGTGGCAACGCGGCGAGCCCATGGGGCCGCTCGACGGCGTGCCGACGTCTCTCAAGGATCTGCTGCTGACCAGCGGGTGGCCGACGCGGCGGGGGAGCCGGACGGTGTCAGTCGATCAACCGTGGGACACCGACGCGCCGGTCACGGCCCGGCTGCGGGAGGCGGGGGCCGTGCTGATCGGCAAGACGACGACGCCCGAGTTCGGCTGCAAGGCGGAGACGAACTCGCCGCTCACGGGGTTGACCCGCAACCCATGGGATCCGGCGAAGTCGCCGGGCGGGTCGTCGGGCGGCACGGCGGCCGCCGTGGCGGCAGGGCTCGGCCCGCTCGGCGTCGGCACGGACGGAGCCGGATCGGTCCGCATCCCCGCCGCGTTCTGCGGCAACGTCGGGCTCAAGCCGAGCTTCGGCCGCGTGCCGGCGTACCCGCTGTCGCCGTTCGGCACGGTTTCGCACATCGGGCCGCACACCATGAGCGTCGCCGACGCGGCGCTGATGTTGAACGTGCTCAAGCAGCCGGACCCTCGGGACTGGTCCTCGCTGCCGCATGACCCGAGCGACCTGCGTGTCGGGCTGGAGGAGGGCGTGGCGGGGTTGCGCGTGGCGTACTCACCGACGCTGGGGTACGCGCGTGTGGATCCCGAGGTGGCGGCCGCCGTCGACGTCGCCGCTGGTGAGCTGGCCTCGCTCGGCGCCGTGGTCGAGGCGGTGGATCCGGGCTTCGAGGACCCGTTGGAGATCACGACGGGCCTGTGGTTCACGGGCGCGTGGACGCTCTGGAACACGTTGACGCCCGAGCAGCAGGCGGTGACCGATCCGGACTTCGCGGCGCAGGCGGAGCTGGGTGCGTCGATGAGCAGCCTCGAGGTCCAGCAGCTGCAACTGCGGCGCGGGGAGCTGGGGTCGCTGATGCGCCGCTTCATGACGCACTACGACCTGCTCGTCACGCCGACGGTGGCCGTGCCGGCGTTCGACGCCCTTCCAGCTGGTCACGCGCCGATGACGCCCGAGTCGATGCTCGGATTCACGCCGTTCTCGTACCCGTTCAACCTGACCCAGCAGCCGGCGATCACCGTGCCCTGCGGCCTCACGTCAGGCGCCTCCGCCGCCTCGCCCGACTCCGCCGCCTCACCCGACTCCGCCGCCTCACCCGGCCTACCGATCGGCCTGCAGCTCGTCGGCCCGATGTTCGCCGACGCCCTCGTCCTCCGCGCCGCCCACGCCTACGAACGCCTCCACCCAGCGCCCCGCCCACCTGTGGAAAAGACGGTTTTGAATCCCGGTCAACACCGTTTTTGACGGTGAATCCTCCAGAGAATCCGGTTTCTACAGCTTCTCGTCGAGATTCAGCCCCATCGGCATGACGTTCGGCAGATCGCCGGTGGCGACGACGGCCCGCGCCAGCGGCGTGAGTGCGGCGAGGAACTGCTCGAGCTCGTCGTCGCCGAGCGTGGCGTAGGCGCCGAGGGCGATCCGGTCCGTGCGCTCCTCCACGTCGTCCCTGAGTGCTCGACCCTCCGCCGTCAGCTCCCCGTCGCGAGTGAGCAGACCACGCTCGGCGAGCCCCTCGGTGACTTGTCGCCACTCGACGTCGTCGTAGTCGCGAGCCACAGTCATCACGTCCCGGGTCGTGGCGCCGGAGGCGACCTGCAGGACGTGCGCCTCACGACCTGCAACGCCTGCGGCGATCAGCGCTGCGACGTGCCCATCGCCGCGGTGCTCGCGCAAGAGCGTCGCGGCGTGCCAGAGCGTGCCGAGCGGATCCTCCGGCCATCGGAGCGCAGCGTTGGCGGCGAACAATGGTCGACCGTCGAGAGGCGCCGATCTGGCCGCGCGTCCGGCCAGTTCGGCGGCCGTGGCCAGGTCCGAGTCGATGTCGGCGCCGTCAAACGCTCGCCGCAGGGCCGCCGTCGAGCCGGTGGCACGAGCCTGGAGCGCCACCTCGGGTGGTGCGAAGGTCCAGGCGTCCGGCACCGCCTTCGCCACCCGCCATGGGGAGAAGTTGTAGAACGTTGCGGAAACGAGCTGCGGCCCGACGGCGCCGAGCGGTGCCGCCCGCTGGGCGAAGTAGCCCATCCAGTACCCGCGGTATCCGGCAGCCGCCAGCGCCGACACCGGTTCCGGGGAGAAGTAGGTGACGGCGTGGATCGCCTCCAGCCGCCGCCACAGCGCCCGCGCCATCGACGCATCGCGTGTCATGGCGTCAGTGTGGCCCTTCGCGGATTCTCTGGAAGATTCACCGTCAAAAACGGTGTTGACCGGGATTCAAAACCGGTCAGGGGCTGTGGACAAGGTCGGCGTCGTCGGGTTCGCGGCCATGGACGTACCAGGCGGCGAGGACGCCACCGACGGCCCCGAAGACGTGGCCCGTCCATGAGATGCCGGGGCGGGGAAGCAGGCCCCAGAGGATCCCGCCATAGAAGACGAGGACGACGAGGCCGCCCAGGATCCACAGCACTCGGCCGGCGAAGAAGCCACGAGTCACGAGATACGTGAGGTAGCCGAACACGAGGCCGCTCGCACCGATGTGGACAGTTCCCGGTGCGGCGAACAGCCAGGTGCCGAGCCCGCTCACGAGCGCGACGATGAGCGTGACCTGCACGAAGCGGGTGATGGACCCGAGCGCGATGAATGTCCCGAGCACGAGGAACGGGATCGTGTTGGCGAAGAGGTGGGCGAAGCCGGAGTGCAGGAACGGGGCGAAGGGGATGCCGAACAAGCCACGCAGCGAACGCGGCCGAACTCCCCAAGAGTCGAACGGCGTCGCCGGGAGCACGTCGATGATCTCGACCGCCCACATCACCGCGAGCACCGCGACGACAGCGATCACCGGCCGCAGCGGATCCGACAGCCTCGGCCGCTCGACCTCCGTCGGCGGCTGTCCGGGTTGGCGGTTCATCAGCGACCGATCCGCTGGAAGCGGCCCGACTCGACCTCGGCCGCCTCACCACGGGCGAGCATCCGTTGCACATGCAACTGAGCGGTGCGCCACTCGACCGCGTCGGTGAACGAGTGCTCGACGTGGGGCCGGTACACGAAGCGGTGCGCCGCCATCTCGTCCAGCGAGTGCGGTTCGGCGAGGAAGTCGATCATCGCCTGATGGCGACGGTCGATGACCTCCCCGAACGAATCGAGGAGCCCGAGGAACTCCGCCCGCCCCTTGATGATCCCCTTGTGATGGAACGTCACGTAGTACTCGGCTTCCTCGTCGCGCACCTTGGCCAGACTCGCCTCGAAGTCGTCGAGGTCGCTCCAGACGTCGCCGTAGTACGGGCCGAACCCCGTCAGGTCGATGTCGGACAGGAAGAACACGCCACCCGAGATGCGGAAGCCGCTGTGGCCGCGCGTGTGCCCGGGGAGGTGGACCGCCTCCACTGTCGTGCCACCGAGGTCGAAGACGTGACCGTCGGCGAAACCGATGGCATCCGGGCGCGGCGCATAGTGGAACTGCTCGACGACATCGGTTGCGAACGGGTGTGTCGTCGGCAGGCCGTACACGGCCATCAGGCCGTCGAGGCCGCGGGCTCCGGGCAGGTCGGCGTGGTGGATGTGCACCCGTGCGCCGGGAAACGTGCCGTTGCCGGCGAGGTGATCCTCGTGGCTGTGACTGTTGAGCACGGCGTCGACGGGGACCGGTGCGCCACCGCGCTCGGCGACCGTCACGGACGGGTCGATGATGACGGTCTCTCCGGCGCCCTGGACGACCAGCGTGTTGCCCGTCGGGTACGCGCCGTTGGCCGGCCCGACGAGGACGGTGACGGCGTCGGTCAGGCTCCGGGCGGAGTCGCTCCAGTCGGCTGCCACGAACTTGACGGTACCGGCGTCATGAGCTCAGCGACGGCGCGCTCGGCGGCGTTCCCGCCGGCCAGCCCGGCAACGACACCGGACACGTCGGCGGCAGGTCGGTTCTGGCTCAGCTTGCGCTTGCCCTCGATGCGGCTGATCGGCAGCTCGATGCCGACGATCGCCCGCAGCTGGGCGCGCACGAAGTCGGCCGGCGCGTCGTCGACCGACCACGGGTCCTCCCGCTCCGCCTCCTGGGCGTCGGTGAGGCGCCGCACGAGCGCTTCGAGCCACGCCGCATCGTCGTGGACGACGAGCTCGCCGTAGGCGTGCACGGCGACGTAGTTCCACGTCGGCACGACCTTGCCCGTCTCCTGCTTCGTGGCGTACCACGACGGGGACACGTAGGCGTCGGGACCGGCGAAGATCGCCATCGACTCGCCGCCGGGCGTGAGGTCGCGCCAGTGGCGGTTGGCCCGGGCGAGGTGACCGACGAGCGTGCCGTTGGGACCACGATCACGGTCGACGAGCAGGGGCACGATCGAGCCGACGAGACCACCCGAGGTGGAGCTGACGAGATGGGCGAGGCGGATCGACGTCATCAGATCGTGGAGCTCGGCGAGATCGCTCACGTCGAAGGCCTTGGGTCGGTACACGGTCAGGCTTTCGCGACCGACGTCTGCGGCAGCTCACTGTGGTCCACGATCGCACGCTATTCCCGCTTGCCGAGGGTCAGTCCTCGTCGGCCGACTCGAGATCGGTCAGCGGAATGTTTCGAGAGAACCTCCGGGCTGCTGTCAAGGGCGGTCGGCCGACGGGAACGGGATTGCCGCCGAGCAACCGCACCGAGTACGTCGCGTTGGCACTGATCAGCGTGTGTTCGATGGGAATTGCGAGGTCGAGCTCGGCGGTCGGATCTCCGGATCTCGACCCCGGCGGTCCACCAACGGGGATCCCCACCTGCGGCTGGAACGTCGTGTATTCCCGGTACTCGGTGACCTCGACGTCCCCCTCGAATGCCGCTCGCGGGACCGGGTCTCGCAACTCCCCACCACGGGCCACCGAGGCGTAGCTGTACTCGACATAGGCGTCTTCGACCGTCCACGTCGTGATCTGTGTGCCGCCACTGAACATCTCGATGATCGGGATGCCGTCCATTCCCTCCCACTCCGCAGCACCTCTGTACACACGTTGCGTGTAGTCACCGCTGCTCTCGATGCTCAGCCATTCGACGTTCGTCACCCGCCCGCCGGACACCTCGTAGCCGGGGCCGAACCACGAGCGGACCGGACTGTTCTCACAGAGGGCCGGCTGAGGCTGACTGCAGTTGAGCGGCGCAGCGACCCAGGAGCGCATCGGGTCGGCGGCGGTGATCCGTCCGATCGCGGCGAGAACGTCGTCCTCCAGGTCCCGACGCACCGCAGCCACCGTCGCCATCGCCACCGCGGCGGCCGGATCGTCGCTGCGGATCGCGCCCAGCGCCTCGGCAGCACGCCGAGCGCTCGACCGCAACCCCGCCAACCGTGCGGGGTCGTAGCCGATCAGCGTCATCGGGCACCTCCGGTCTTTCCTCGACCCTCATGGGCGCGGCGAGGAGCCGGAAAGGGAAATCGAGCCTGGCTCGCCGTGGCCGCCTCGGTCGCGGCATGCTCGGCGCGAGGAGGTGCCGTGAAGTTCACCTGGTTCAACCTCATGCCATGGCCGGACCTGCCCGACGATTTCCGCGAGTCGTCGCGCTCGGTCTGGGTCGACATCCCGAACACGCTCTTCGACCCGGCCCGCGCCAATGCCGTGTACCACGCGTACATGGATCTGCTCGAGTACGCCGACGAGCTCGGCTTCGACGGGATCGGCGTCAACGAACACCACCAGAACGGCTACGGCATCATGCCGAGTCCCAACCTCATCGCCGCCGGGCTGGCCCGCCGCACCAGCAACGCGGCGATTTGCGTCATCGGCAACTCGATCGCCCTCTACAACCCGCCGATCCGGGTCGCCGAGGAGTTCGCCATGCTGGACTGCATCAGCGGTGGCCGCCTCGTCGCCGGCTTCCCCGTCGGCACGCCCATGGACACGAACTTCTGCTACGGGCAGATCCCGGCCCTGACGCGAGACAGGTACGCCGAGGCGCACGACCTCATCATGCGAGCGTGGGCGTCCGACGAACCCTTCGCCTTCGACGGGAAGTACAACCAGCTGCGCTACGTCAACTGCTGGCCGAAGCCGATCCAGCAGCCGCATCCGCCGATCTACATCCCTGGCGGCGGCTCCGTCGAGACGTGGGACTTCTGCCTCGACCACGACTACAACTACTCGTACCTCTCCTTCGCCGGCTACCTCCACGCCAAGCAACTGATGGACGGGTACTGGGAGCAGGTCGCGGCGCGAGGAAAGGACGAGTCGCCCTACCGCGCTGCCTTCGCCCAGATCATCTGCGTCGCCGACACCGACGCCGAGGCCGAGCGCCTCTACAGCGAGCACGTCCTGTACTTCTTCAACCGCTGCCTCCACGTCTACCCGGGCTTCTCGGACCCGCCGGGCTATCGCACGATCAACACGATCAAGGCCGGTGCGTTCGACCAGTTCCGCGCCTCGATGCAGAAGGTCTTCGCCAACCTGACGTGGCAGCAGCTCGTCGAGGACGGCCACATCATCGCCGGCAGCCCAGCGACCGTGATCGACCGCATGAAGGACCTCATCACGTCCCTGCGCGTCGGCCATGTCTTCTCCCTGTTCCACTGCGGGAACATGCCGGACTGGAAGACACGTCACTCGACGAAGCTGTTCGCCGAGCAGGTGATGCCGCACCTGCGCGCCATGTGGCCCGATTGGGACGGCGACGATCGCTGGTGGATCCAGCCGCTGGCGGACCGCGTGCGGCCGGAGCAGACGATCTCCGAGGCGCGCCGTGATCCGCAGCTGCCGCGCGACGTCGCCGCGGACTGATGAGCCGGACCATCTCGATCACCACGGCACGCGGCATCACGTGCGACGTCGCCGTGTACGGGTCGCCAGGGGCATCGCCGGTCGTGGCGTTCCACGGCTTCGGCGGTCATCTCGGTGGGGAACCGACGCTGGTCGCGCTGGGTGCGGGGCATGAGGTGTTCGCGCCGGTGTGGCCCGGCTTCGGCGACTCAGGTGGCGAGGACGTGCTCGAGGACATGCTCGACTTCGCGCTGCACGGGGCGGACGTTGTCGTTGCCCTCGGCCTCGACCGCCCTCAGCTCTACGGGCATTCCTTCGGCGGCATGATCGCCGCCGAGATGGCGGCACTGTCACCGGCGAGTTTCGGCGCGCTCGGACTCGTCGCGCCGATGGGGTTGTGGCTCGACGATCACCCGATCCCCGACATCTATTCCATGCTTCCGTACGACTTCCCGGTGCACCTGTTCCACGACCCTGCCACTGCGTCAGTGCTGACCGACGGCGTGGACTTCGAGGACCAGGCGGCAGTCACCCAGTTCCTGATCCACAACAGCCGTCGGCTGGGCACCGCCGGCAAAGTGCTGTTCCCGATCCCCAACCGGCGGCTCTCCAAGCGCCTCTATCGTGTGACGAACCCCGTTGCCGTCGTGTGGGGCGCCAGCGATCGCCTGATGCCGCCGGTGTACGCCGAGCGATGGGCCGAGCTGCTGCCGCAGGCGGACGTCACCGTCGTCGACGATGCCGGACACATGGCGCCCTATGAACAGCCGTCGGCGGTCGCCGCCGCGCTCGCTGTGACCTACGACTGACTGCGCCCATCGCGATTCTCTGGAAGATTTCCAGTCAGAAATGACCTCGACCGGGATTCAAAACCGTTACGCCGCGCTGATGGCGTGCCTCGGCGCGGGGTATGGCGTGCTGTTCACCATGCTCGACGACTATCGGGACGAGTACGGGATCAGCGAGTCGGCGCTGGGCGCGGTCATCGGGATCGGGTTCTTCGCTGGCTTCCTGTCGCAGCTGGTCATCGCGCCGCTGGCCGACCGGGGCCACGCCCGCCAACTCGTGTTCGGCGGGATGGCGCTCAACGTCACTGGCCTCGTGCTGATGGCGTTCTCCACCGGCTTCCTGCCGCTGCTCGCCGGTCGGTTCGTCATGGGCGTCGGCGTGGGGATGGCGGTGCCGGCGATCCGCCGCATCGTGATCCTCGCCGAACCGGAACGCCTCGGGAACAACCTCGGCCGGCTCATCGCCGCCGACGTCGGCGGCTTCGCTGCCGGGCCCGCCGTGTCGGCGCTGCTGGTCGACCCGTTCGGCATCCCGGCGCCGTTCCTCGTCATCGCCGGCGCGACGTTGCTCATCGTTCCGTGGGTCGCCCGCACGACCGTCGCCGAGGAGACGGCACCGGTCAGCCAGCGCTTTGCCGTCGACCTCTTGCGCATCCGGCCCGTTCGCTGGCGCCGTGGTCCTCGGCTCCGCCGTGTGGTTGATGATCGGCGCCTTCGACGCGTTGTGGGCAGTGGTGCTCGACGACCTCGACACCGCGGTGTGGATCTCCAACCTCGGCATCACGCTGTTCGCCCTCCCGTTGATCCTCCTGGGTGCAGCCGGAGGCCGCCTGTCGCAGCGCGTCGGGCCGTTCCGCGTGGCGACGGTCGGTCTGCTGCTCGGCGCGATGTTCATGCTGCTGTACGGCCTGGTGCCCACCGGCGGTGCGATGTTCGCCGTCGCGATGTTCCACGCCGTCAGCGATGGCATCACCGTTTCGAGCACGGGGGTTGCCGCCGGACTCGTCGTGCCGCCCGAACGGCAGGCTGGCGGGCAGGGCGTCCTCGGTGCCTGCGCCACGTTGACGGCCGGCCTCACCGCGTCTGCTCACCGGCATCATCTACGAGCACGCCGGGCGCACCGCCGCGTACGCAACTGCCGCCGGGCTGATGGTCACGTTCGTGGCGATCGGCGCCACGCTCGCCCGCGCGGCGTGGCGCCTGCGCGGCGCACCCGCCGCCCCGCCGGCGGGGCTCGAAGAAGTGATGCGCTGAGCCACGGCGGCCCCGCGGATAGGCAGGTGGGCGAGCCGTCGCTTCGCGGTGACGTCGGGTGAGCCCGGAGCCGCCCGTGACGGCGACGGCGAGCTCGGGAGGTGAGTCGAGCAGCTTGGCTGCGAGACGAACCCGACTTACTACAGTCGCTCGACGTGCGGGTCGGCATCCTCACCCGGGAGTACCCGCCCGAGGTCTACGGCGGCGCCGGCGTCCACGTCGACTTCCTCGTGCGTGAGCTGCGGCGCCTCGTCGACGTCGACGTGCACTGCCTCGGCGCGCCGCGGCGAGGGCGCCACGGCGCACTCCGAGGACGATCCGCGACTCGCCGGTGCCAACCCCGCGCTGCGCATCTTCGCCGCCGATCTGGAGATGGCTGCCGGCGTCGAGGGCTGCGACCTCGTCCACTCCCACACGTGGTACGCCAACCTGGCCGGACACCTCGCCGCACTGCTGTACGACGTCCCGCACGTCGTGACGTCGCACTCGCTCGAGCCTCAGCGGCCGTGGAAGCAAGAGCAGCTCGGCGGCGGCTACCGGCTGTCGTCGTGGGCCGAGCGAACCGCCTACGAGGCGGCCGACGCCGTGATCGCCGTCAGCCACGCCTCCCGCCGCGACGTGCTGGCCAGCTATCCGGCGCTCGACGCCGCCGACGTCCACGTCATCCACAACGGCATCGACGCCGACTTCTACCACCCGGTCGAGGAGACCGACGTCGTCGAGCGGCTCGGCGTCGACCCGACACGGCCATCGGTCGTCTTCGTCGGGCGGATCACTCGCCAGAAGGGCGTGCCGCACCTCCTGCGGGCGGCGCTCGAGTTCGACACCTCGGTGCAGATCGTGCTGCTCGCCGGTGCGGCCGACACCCCGGAGTTGGCGGCGGAGACCGACGCCGCGGTCTCCCGGCTGCACGACGAACGCAGCGGTGTCGTCTGGGTCTCCGAGATGCTGCCGCGGGAGGACGTCCGCCAGGTACTCAGCCACTCGACGGTGTTCGTGTGCCCGTCGATCTACGAGCCGCTCGGGATCGTGAACCTCGAGGCGATGGCATGCGCGACCGCCGTCGTCGCCAGCGACGTCGGCGGGATCCCGGAGGTCGTCGCCGACGGTGAGACCGGGCTGCTCGTCCACTACGACGACCGGGCGCCCGAGGAGTTCGAGCGCGGCCTGGCGGCCGCCGTCAACGAGCTCGTCGCGCGATCCCGAGCGCGCCGCCGTGATGGGTCGTGCCGGCCGGCAGCGGGCGATCGACGAGTTCGGCTGGGACGTCGCCGCCCAGCGGACGGTCGACCTCTACGGGTCACTGGTGCGCCGCGGCTAGCCCTGCCGACCTACGTTCGCAGCCCGAACCCGTACGGGAACAGCGGGTCGTAGTTCGCGTCGCCGATGTTGATCGGAACCTGGTCGGCGCTTCGCGGCCAGGTCATCGGGAGCTTGCCGGTGAACGGACGCTGACCGAACAAGACGTCCGCCACGCCGGCGCCCTCGCTCCCCGGCAGCCACGACGCGATCAGCGCGTCGATCTCGCCGAGCTGATCGGTGATGATCTGGGGGCGGCCGGAGACGATGAGCACGATGCAGGTCGCGATCGCTTCGCACACCCTGTCGACGACCATCCGGTCGGCCGGCTGCAGCGACAGCGACTTCTCCTCCTGCTGCGGGAGTGAGCAGAACCCGCACTCCGGCCCACCCACGTCGCCGTAACCCTCGGCATACGGCGTCTCGCCGACCACGACGATTCCAACGTCCTGCCCAGCCATGGGCGCCGACGCGTCGGCGCTGAACGTGATCGCTGCGTCCGGTGCCATCTCCTCGATCCCTTCGAGGATCGTGGTGCCCGGGATGATGTCGCCGGACACTCCCTGCCACTGGATCGTCCAGCCGCCGGCTTGGTTGCCGATGTTGTCGGCGTTGCGGCCGGCGACATAGATGTCGGCGTCGGGGGCGAGTGGCAGCACGTCGCCATCGTTCTTCAACAGCACCTGCGACTCGGCGACAGCCTCCCTGGCCAGGGCACGGTGCTCGTCGCTGCCGACCTGATCCAGGTTGTCCGTCGAGGCGAACGGGTGCTCGAACAGTCCGAGCTCGAACTTCGCCTGCAGGATGCGCCGAACCGCGTCGTCGATCCGGTCCTCGCTGACGCGATCCGCCTCGACCTCGGCCAGCAGCAGGTCCACGAATTGCTGGGCAGAGAACGGCTCCATGAACATGTCGATGCCGGCGTTGACGCCGACGCGCACCTTGTACGCCGTGAGCCCGCCCTCGTCGGGGTTGTCCGGGTCCGGGATCTGGTGGATGCCCTCCCAGTCCGAGATCACGAAGCCGTCGAACGCCATCTGCCCCTTGAGCACGTCGGTGATGAGCTCCTCGTGGGCGTGCATCTTGAGCGGATCCCCGAGCCCGTCCTCGACCCAGTCCACGCTGGAGAACGACGGCATCACGCTGCGCACCCCGTAGCGACGGATCGCCGAGTGGTACGGCGCGAGGTCGATCGCCGCGAACTCGTCGTGGGTTGCCACCGTGACGCCCTGGTCGATGGGGTACCGCTGCTCGTACCACGGTTTGCCGACGTTGGCCGCGGCGATCGCTGCGTCGTACTCCGTGTCGCCGTCGCCCGCATAGTGCTTCGCGGTGGCCAGGACGTGATCGGCCGCAATGGGGACGCGCCGCGTGCCCTGCAGGCCGTAGATGATCGTCGCCATCCGGCTGACCAGCGCAGGATCCTCGCCGAAGCTCTCGTAGGCACGACCCCATCGCTCGTCGCGCGCGACGCAGACACACGGAGAGAAGTTCCACGGGATACCGGTCGCCCGCACCTCTTCGGCGGTTGCTTCGCCGATCCGACGCACCAGGGCGGTGTCACGAGTCGCGCCAAGGCCGATGTTGTGCGGGAAGATCGTGGCTCCGAACACGTTGCCGTGCCCGTGCACGGCGTCGACGCCGTAGATGATGGGGATGCCGAGGCGGGTGCTCAGTGCCTGGCTCTGGAACTGGTTGACCATGTCCACCCACGCCGCGGGCGTGTTCGGCGTCGGTGTCGACCCGCCACCGGACAGCACCGATCCCAACCCCAACGTGGCGATCATCCCGGGAATGCCGACGGCGCCGCGCTCGGCCTGCGTCATCTGACCGACCTTCTCCTCGATGGTCATGCGCGCGAGCAGGTCCTCGACGCGGCGGCTGATCGGCGCACGCGCGTCGAGGTACGGCGGGTCGCCCACTCCGGCGGGCCGATCCTGGGCCGCGCCGGAGACGTTCGGGAGCAGTGACACGAGCAAGGTCCCGACGGCGACGAGCGTGACGCGAGTGCGCATGGCGTTCTCCGTTTCCGGCCCCGCCCGGCGCGCGTTGCTTCCTCGTCGATCCTCCGCTCGCGCGGCGTTCACGTCAAGCGATGAGTTCTCGGCTGCTTGGAGGTGCGAGCCCGATCGAGCTCAGGCGAGCACCGGCACCTCGGCCATCGCCGCCGCGATCTCCTCGTCGGGCAGCTCGTAGTCGACCATCGCTCCCGACAGGTACTGCTCGTACGCGGCGAGGTCGAGGTGGCCGTGCCCGCACAGCGCCGTGAGGATCACCTTCGACTCACCCGACTCCTTGCACGCCAGTGCTTCGCGGATCGCGGCGGCGATCGCGTGCGTCGGCTCAGGTGCCGGGATGATGCCCTCGGCCCTCGCGAACTGCAGCGCACCGGCGAAGCATTCGAGCTGCGGGATGGCGATCGCCTCCACGAGCCCGAGCTCGTAGATGTGCGAGACGAGCGGTGACATGCCGTGGTAGCGCAGGCCGCCGGCGTGGATCGGCTCGGGGATGAACCCATGTCCGAGCGTGTGCATCTTCAACAAGGGCGTCATGCCGGCCGTGTCACCGAAGTCGTACCGGTACTCGCCCTTCGTCAGACTCGGGCACGCCGCAGGCTCGACACAGCGGATCGTGGGGTTCATCCGGCCGGCCAGCTTTTCGCGCAGGAACGGGAAGGAGAGCCCACCGAAGTTGGACCCTCCGCCGGTGCAGCCGACGAGCAGGTCGGGGGTCTCCCCGACCTTGGCCAGTTGGAGCAAGGCCTCCTCGCCGATCACCGTCTGGTGCATCAGCACATGGTTGAGCACGCTGCCGAGGCTGTAGCGAGCGTCAGGATCGGCGGCGGCGACAGCGACGGCCTCGGAGATGGCGATGCCGAGGCTGCCGTTGTGCTCCGGGTTCTCAGCCAGCAGGGCGCGTCCGTACTCGGTGACCTCCGACGGGCTGGAGTGCAGCGTCGCACCCCAGACCTCCATCATCGTCTTGCGGTACGGCTTGGATCGGTAGGACGCAGCGACCTGCCAGATCTCGCACTCCATCCCGTATTGCGCCGTGGCGAAGGCAAGGGCGCTGCCCCATTGGCCGGCGCCCGTCTCCGTCGTCAGCTTCCGGATCCCCTCCTCGTTGTTGTAGAAGGCCTGGGGGACCGACGTGTTCGGCTTGTGCGAGCCGGCCGGGCTGACGCCCTCGTACTTGTAGAAGATCTTCGCCGGCGTGTCGAGCAGACGCTCCAGCCGATGCGCGTGGAAGAGCGGCGACGGCCTCCAGAGCCGATACACGTCGAGCACGCCGCCCGGGATGTCGACGTGGCGATCCATGGTGACCTCCTGGCCGATGAGGGCCATCGGGAACAGCGGTGCCAGGTCGTCGGGACCGATCGGCTCGTGCGTGCCCGGATGCAGCGGCGGAGGCGGAGGTGACGGCAGGTCAGGGATGATGTTGAACCACTGCGTCACCATCTCCGACTCGTCCAGCAGGATCTTCGTCATGTCGCCCGGTGCACCCATGGACCCGAAGGTACTGGCGTGAGCGGTGAGCGGTGAGCGGTGAGCGCGCTATCCGCCCTCAATGCTCACCGCAGGTGCCAGCTCGACGAGCAGCGACTTCATGCGGGCGATCTCGACCTGCTGGTCGGATTCGATGCCCTGCGCGAGCTGGAACAGCTGCGACTCCTGCCCGCCGAGGCCCTGGCCCAGCAGCGTCTCCACCATGATCACCGCACCTTCGTGGTGGCCGATCATCGACTGCAGGAACAGTGTGTCGAACTCCTCGCCGGACGCCGCCGCCAGCGCGGCCAGCTGCTCCGCGGTGAGCATGCCGGGCATCTGCATCCCGGCGTGCTGCTGGAATCCCTCGGGATCCTCGCCGCGCGCCGTCAGCCAACCCTGCAGCTGCTCGATCTCGGCGATCTGGGAGACCTCCATCCGCTCGGCGAGCAACGGCAAGCCGTCATCGGCGGCCCGTGCGTCGACGAGCGCCGTCATGTCGAGAGCTTGCTGATGATGGGCGATCATCGAGTTGACGAAGTCGACGTCGCCGGCGGTGTGGCCGGGCACGCTCGGCGACGAAGCCAGCTCCTCCTCGGTCAGCACGCGGTTCGTCTCGCCGGGCCCGCCGAGCTGTACGACGGGCGCCGTCGATTCGGCCTCGGGGTCGGAGTTCCCCGAATCACACCCGGACGCGACGGCGAGAGCGCCCGCCACGCCCAGCGCGATCATCCGGCGGCCCATGGGCGCACAGCATGCCGCCGCACGCTGCGTTGGCAATGGCAGGCCGACGTGAACTACCTTCGCCCGGACCGGAGGCCGGGGGCGGCTGGACCGAACACAACTTGGGGGTCTGACAGTGTCGTCAATCGTCCGTGGTCGCGGGTCTCGTCGCCTTGCCGTCGGAGCAGCGGCTCTCTTGACGCTGGCGATGGTGCCCATCTCGGGCGCTGCCCAGCAGGATCCGCGCATCGATCTGGCACCCGGCTACATCCCGTGGAGTGAGGCCGCCAGCGGCATCGAGCTGCTCGACAACACGCCGCGCGAGGGCACGTTCAACGTGGCGCCACTGATCAGGCGAACTTCTTCGGCTTCATCAACTCGGACCTGGCGTTCACGGGTGAGCACGCCGTCGTGGGCAACTACAACGGCTTCCAGGTCTACGACATCTCGGATCCGAACGACCCCGTTCTGTCCCGCGCCTTCGTGTGCCCCGGCGGACAGGGCGACGTGACGGTGTACGGGAACCTGCTTTTCACGTCGGTGGAGGAGACTCGCGGCCGCATCGACTGCGGTACGCAGGGCGCACCCGGTGCGGTGAACATGGAGCGCTTCCGGGGAGTGCGGATCTTCGACATCTCCGACATCAACAATCCGGTCCAGCTGCCTGGCGTCCAGACGTGCCGCGGCTCGCACACGCACACGCTCGTCACCGACCCGGACGATCCCGACAACATCTACATCTACAACTCGGGCACGTCGGGCGTTCGTCCGGCAGCGGAGCTAGCAGGCTGCGAGAACGCCGCACTCACGACGAGTCCGGTCACGACCGGCAACCCGACCCAGTGGCGGATCGACGTGATCAAGGTGCCACTCGCGGCGCCAGAGACGGCGGCCATCGTGAGCCAGCCCAGGATCTTCACCGACCCCGCCACCGGGGCGTTCAACGGCCTGCAGAACACGTTGCCCGGCGCGCTGCATCCGTCCGGGACCGCATACGCGCCGTTGCCGAACACGAACACGTGCCACGACATCACGGCCTATCCGGAGCTCGGCCT
Organism: uncultured Acidimicrobiia bacterium; assembly: GCA_963774125.1. Classification (GTDB taxonomy): domain Bacteria; phylum Actinomycetota; class Acidimicrobiia; order Acidimicrobiales; family Ilumatobacteraceae; genus JALZMG01. The sequence goes on along the minus strand of CAVZDR010000002.1, from coordinate 1,005,006 downwards.
CGCCGCCGGCGCCTGCCAGGGCAACGGCATCCTCCTCGACATCACGGACCCGGTGAACCCGGTGCGCCTCGACGCTGTGGCGGACCCGAACTTCTCGTACTGGCACTCGGCGACGCTCAGCAACGACGGCACGAAGGTCATCTTCACCGACGAGTGGGGCGGCGGCACCGCAGCCCGCTGCCGGCCGACCGACCGGCCGGAGTGGGGCGCCGACGCCATCTTCGACATCGTCGACGGGCAGATGGAGTTCCGCAGTTACTACAAGCTCCCGGCCCACCAGGGCACCCTGCAGAACTGTGTTGCCCACAACTCCTCGCTGCTGCCAGTGCCCAATCGCGACATCCTCGTCCAGGCGTGGTACCAGGGCGGTCTGTCGGTGATCGACTTCACCGACTCGGCGAACCCGGTGGAGCTCGCCTATTACGACCGCGGTCCGATCCTCGCCAACGCCTTCAGCATCGGTGGCCTGTGGTCGACGTACTGGTACAACGGCCACGTCTTCGGGTCCGAGATCGCCCGCGGCTTCGACGCCTTCGGTTTCCTCCCCACCGACATGCTGTCGCAGAACGAGATCGATGCCGCATCGCAGATCCAGCTCGGCGAGTTCAACTCGCAGCACCAGACCATGTTCACGTGGGAGCCGAGCTGGGCCGTCGTCGGCGCCAACTTCGACCAGGCGGTGCGCAACGGGCAGCTCGACGCCCGCACGGCGCGTCAGATCGGCAACCGCATCGAGAGCGCCATGCACCTCGAGGACGTCGGCGCCAACTCGCGGGCGATCCAGGCCCGGCTCGAACAGGCCGCACGGATGGTCCCCGACAGCGCCCCGTTGCTGCAGCAAGCGCTCGAGGAGTTCGCCGCAACGCTTGGCTGACGCGCCAGCAGCAACGCCGATCACGGGCGTCCAGGACGTCACACCCGAGTGGTGTACCGGCGTCCTGGATGTCCGGGTCACGGGTCTCCGGGTCGAGCCGGTCGGGACCGGACAGGTCGCCGACACCGTGCGACTGTTCCTCGACTATGACCCGCCAGGCGCCGGGCCGCCGACGCTGATCGCCAAGGTGCCGGCTGCCGAGGAAGACAGCCGAGTCGCGGCGCGGCTGACGAGGACCTACGAGATCGAGGCGAGCTTCTACCGGGATCTCGCCGCCGACCTCCCGGTGCGCACGCCGCGGTGCTACCACGCTGCCCACGACGTCGAGACCGACGCCTACGTCGTGCTGCTGGAGGACGTCGCGCCCGCCCAGCAAGGCGATCAGATGCACGGGCTCTCGCTCGACGAGATCGCCGGAGCCGTCGACGAGCTCGCCCTCCTGCAGGGGCCGCGTTGGGGTGACGCAACGCTGAAGGAGCTGGCGTGGCTGCACCGCTCGCAGCCCGAGAACCTCGACAACCTCGTCGCCCTCATCACGTACGCCGTGGGGCCGTTCGTCGAGCACTACACCGGCCGGGTCGCGCCGGAGACGCTCGCCGTCCTCGAACGGCTCACCCCGCACCTCGGCGCCTACCTGCGCCGCCGTCCGCAGCCGTGGACGGTCGTCCACGGCGACTTCCGAGCCGACAACCTGCTCGTCGGCGGGGAGCGCGTCGTCGTCGTCGACTGGCAGACCGTCGGGCTCGGACCCGGCGTCACCGACCTCAGCTACCTGCTGGGGGCGAGCCTCCAACCCGAAGATCGACGACAGCACGAGCGGGCCCTCGTCGAGCGTTACGTCGGTCGCTTGAAGGGCCACGGCGTCCGGGTACGCGAGGACGCCGTGTGGGAGGACTACCGGCGCTACGCGTTCGGCGGCTTGATCATGGCCGTCGTCGCCTCGACGCTGGTGCGGCGCACCGATCGGGGCGACGAGATGTTCATCACGATGGCCGACCGCCACGCCCGGCAAGCGCTCGACCTCGACTCCCTGGACCTACTCCCCGAGTGAGAGAACTGCGATGCCCAAGCTGACCGCGCTCGACGAGTACTTCGTCCACCAGATCCCCGAGCCGCTGCCGAACGTCGTCACTCACCACCAGCACTGGCGGGAGAGCCTGTTCTTCGTCCTCCACCCCCGCGACCGCCTCGGCGACGTCGTCATCCTCACGATGGCCCACTTCCCGGCGCGGGGCGAGCTGGACGCCCTCCAGCTGGGGATGGTCGACGGCACGCCGACGATGGCCCGCCATGCCAGAGCCGTCGGCGACGATCCGCACACGTTCGTGGTCGGTCCGGTGCGCATCGACATCGTGGAGCCGTATCGAACCGTGCACCTCCACGTCGACGACGGCGTCGACGTGCCCGTCGCACTCGACCTCACGTTCACCGCCCGCACTCCCGCGTACGGGCTGCGCCGCGGCACGATGCGCACCGGGCACGAGCTGATCTGGGACCAGAGCCACATGCTGCAGTCCGGCACGTACGACGGCACCTACACACGCGACGGCCGCACGTACCGAGTCGACGGGTGGTGGGGGCAGCGAGACCACTCCTGGGGGATCCGCGACCACGCCCGTTGCCCGTTCTGGATGTGGCTCGCCGTGCAGCTGCCGGACGGCATGTTCGGCGTGTGGCACTGGGAGCTCGCCAACGGCTCGCGCATCTACACCGACGGTTGCTTCGCGCCGGCCGACGGCGGCGAGCCGATTCCCGTCGTCGACTTCCACCACGACCTCGACTGGATCGATGCCGACGGCGGTGCGGTCAGCTACGCCCGCGACGGCGCCGAGGTGGCCGGCATCACCGGGCGGGTCGAGCTGACCCTCGACGGCGGGCGAGAGGTGGTGCTGGAGGCCGAGGGCCGCTGGGCGCAGCGCTACGGCGACCTCGGCGGCGGACTCAACCAAGTCCTCGTCACGACGGATGACGGCCGACGGGGAAGCGGCATCTACGAGCTGACCGGTGCGCACCACTACCGGTACTTCCCGATCCCGCGCGCCGAACGCCTGCCGTAATGTTGCGTTCCCCGGCCACGCAGGCCGCTGTGTCCACTCGCTCGCTGGCGCTCGCTCGCTTGCACCCCCACGTGGTCGACCGTGATACCCCCTGTCGGGTCGTATCGACTCCAACTCAGCCCCGACGTCGGGTTCGACGTGGCGCGGCGCCAGCTCGACCGGCTGCACCGGCTGGGGATCAGCCACGTGTACCTCTCGCCGGTCACCGAGGCGGTGCCCGGGAGCACCCACGGCTACGACGTCGTCGACCACACGAGAGTTCGCGAGGAGCTGGGTGGGCTCGCCGGCCTGACGGCGCTCCTCGATGCGCTCGAGGAGCGGGCCATGGCGGCGATCATCGACCACGTTCCCAACCACGTCGCCATTGCGGCCGCCGAGCTGAACCCGCGTTGGTGGGCGATGTTGCGTGACGGTCCTGGCACGCCGGCCGCGCGGTGGTTCGACGTCGACTGGGACGCAGCGTCCGGTCGCGTGCTGCTGCCGGTCCTCAGCAGGTCGCTGGAGGAGATCATCGGCACGTTCACGGTCCAGGACGGTGAGTTGCGCGCCGGCGATCTGCGGCTCCCGCTGGCTCCCGGCACGGAGGCGATGGACGTTCCGGCGCTGCTCGGTGCCCAGCACTACGAGCTGATCCACTGGCGGCGACCCGAGCGCAACGTGCGGCGCTTCTTCACGATCGACGCTCTCGTCGCCGTGTGCGTGGAGCACACGGAGGTCGCGTCGGCCGTCGACACGGTTCCGCGGCTGCTCGTCGATCACCCAGCCTTCGGTGGTGTGCGGGTCGACCATGTCGACGGCTTGGCCGACCCCGGCGGGTACCTCCGCCAGCTGCGCGAGCTGCTCGGCGATCGTTGGATCGTCGTCGAGAAGATCCTCGCTCCCGGTGAGACGCTGCCAGACGACTGGCCGGTCGACGGCACGACCGGCTACGAGCACGCCCGGGTTCTCGAACATGCCCTCTTGGACGAGCGGGGATGGCGGGCGATCGCTGCCCGCTGGGCGGACATCGCCAGTGACAGGCGGCCGTTCAGGGCATGGGAGCTGGAGGCTCGTCACGAGGTGCTCGACGGTGGGCTGGCGCCCGATCGCGACCGTGTGGCGCGGGTCGCCGCGGCCGTCGTGCCAGATCTCGAGTACGAGGGCGCGCGAGCTGCCGTCACCGAGCTCAGCGCCCACCTCGCTCGGTACCGCACGTACCTTCCCGACGATGAGTCCGGACGTGTCGCGCTGGAGACAGCGAGGCTCGAGGCCGCAGCGGCTCGCCCGGATCTCGCTGGACCGCTCGAGCACGTCGGCCGTGCGATCGCGGCCGCCGGCGAGGGCGAGGCCGCCGAGGTGCGGACCCGCTGGCAGCAGTTGACCGGACCGGCGACGGCCAAAGGAGTCGAAGACCGCGGTTCTGGCGCTACCTGGCGCTGGCCTCACTCGGCGAGGTCGGCGGTCAGGTCGAGCCGGTGCCCGATCCGATCGCTGCCCTGCACGACCACCACGCGATGACCGCCGCTCGGTGGCCGACCACGATGCTCGCCGGGACGACGCACGATGTCGCCCGCTCCGAGGACGTCAGGGCCGTCGGGCTGGTGCTGGCGTCTGCCGCAGAAGCGTGGACGCGCGTCGTCGACGAACGGGTGGAGACACCGTCGTTCCCCGACATCGACCTGCCCATGCGCTGGATGGCGCTGCAAACGGTTGCCACGACGCCCGGATTGTCAGCCGAGCGCCTCGCCGCGTTCCTCGTCAAGGCCGCCCGCGAGGCGGACCGACGCACGTCGTGGGTCGAACCGGACGAGGCCTATGAGCAGCGGCTCACCGCGCTCGCCCACGACGTGTTGGTGTGGCCCCCGGTGGCGGAGCTGGCCGCATCGTTGGACGGGCCAGGTCGGGCAACGGGGTTGGCGATGCTGGCGGTGCGGGCGACGGCACCAGGGGTGCCGGACGTCTATCAAGGCACCGAGGGCTTTCGCTTCCTCCTCGTCGACCCGGACAACCGGCGGCTGCCTGACCTCGGTGAGCTCGAAGAGCTGGTGCACCAGGCCAGCGAGCTCGACGCCGTTGCGGCGTGGAACGAGCCGCGGAGCGAGTCCGCGAAGGCGGTCGTGCTGCACCGGTTGCTGGCGCTGCGCCGCCTTCTGCCCGAGGTCTTCGGACCCGGCGGCGGTTACGTCCCGCTGGCGACCGACGAAGGGTCGATCATCGCGTTCGCCCGCACCGATGGGTCGGGTGAGGCGCGGGTGGTCACGGTGATCGCCCGTCCCGGTGTGACGCCACGCCGACCGTTGCCGCTGCCGGCAGGCCGGTGGCGCCACGTGCTCGTCGACGATGCGACGCCCGTCGAGGGCGAGCTCGACGTCGGCGATGCGCTCGGCGCGTTCCCGGCGGTTGTGCTCGTCAGGGAGTGACCGTCGGTCAGGCGCGGAGCAGGCCAATGGCGAGCCACGTGAGCGAGACGGCGATGAGGACGGCGCCGGCTCGGGTGAGCCGTGTCCCGATCGTGTGCTGGGCGGGAGCTCCGAACGCGAGGTGCAGGAAGAACCCACCGGATTGCGCCAGGATCCCGGCGAGCAGCAGCGAGCCCAATACCCACTCGGTGCTCTGACCGAGCTCGGCTCGAGCGAACAGCGCGAAGGCGGCGAGGGCGAGGACGAGCAACACGCCGGCGTGGGCGTGCCCGGCTCGGAACGCCTGGTGCTGTGCGGCGTCCAGTGCGCCGCGACGAGCGGTGATGAAGCCGAGCAGCGCCCACCCGCCTGATTCGACGGTGACGAGCGAGAGCAGGGCGATCGCGGGAAGCAGGGTCGTAGGTTCCATCAGAGCGTGACTCTGCGGGTCCGCACTGGCGGCGCCCTGTCGTGCTGCTGGCAGATTCCTGAAGCTCGGTCGGGCCTGCCGAGATCTCGCAGCTCACGACTAGCGTCGGCTCGAGTGGAGCTGCGCATCCTCGGCCCGCTGGAGGTCCGAGTCGACGGCACGCCGGTACCGATCCGCGGGGCGATCCCGCGTCTGATCCTCGCGGTGCTCATCGCCCGCCGCGGCACGACGATCAGCGGTGACAGCCTCGCCGAAGTGATCTGGGGCAGGCCCAACCTGCCAATCCGACCAATGCCCTCCACACGCAGATCGCCCAGCTGCGACGAGCGCTTCGTCCGCTCGAACGATCCAGCGGACCAGTCGTCGTCACGGTGCCCGGCGGGTACCGCCTCGAGGTGCGACCCGGATCGGTCGACGCCGACCGCTTCGAAGACGCCGTGGTCGCCGCCCGGGCGCTCAGCCGATCCGCCGACGCGGGGAGCTCGCCAAGGCCGACGAGCTGCTGGCGGATGGCCTGGCCCTGTGGGCCGGCGAACCGCTGGTCGATGCGGCGGGTCATCTCGAGCTGGCGCCCGAGGTGGCGCGACTCCACGAGCTACGACTCGCAGCCCTGGAGACTCGCGGCATGATCCTGCTGGCGCTCGGTCGCCATGTCGAGCTTGTACCTGACGCGGAGCGTGCGGTGCTCGACCACCCACTGCACGAGCCGCTACACGCCCAGCTCGCGCTTGCGCTGTACCGATCGGGCCGTCAGGCCGAGGCCTTGCGTGCGGTCGCCGACGCTCGCCGTTTGCTCGTCGAACAGGTCGGTGTCGACCCCGGCGTCGCGCTGCGGCAGCTCGAGCAGCAGCTGCTCAACCACGACGCAGCGCTCGAGTGGGCATCACCGAGCACGTCGACCGATGCACCCGGCGGCAGCTCCGTGCCCGAGATCGCCGGCCCGCCGCCGCTCGCCCGCCATCACCAGGCCCGACGGCGCCTGGACCACCTCTTGGAGGAAGCGACGGACGTTTCGGCCCTCGTCGTCTCGGCGCCGGCCGGTGCCGGCAAGACCGAGGCGCTCGCGGGATGGCTGACTCGCCGTGCCGGTGGTGGCGCGTGGCTCGCCGCCACCACGGACAGCAACGACCCCGCCGTGTTCTGGCCGGCGGTCGCCGAGGCGTTGGGGTTGGCGCGCTCCGATGAGCTCCGCACCGGTCACGCGGTGCGTGCCGTGCTCGGCGGAGGCGCCTGGGGGAGTGCCTGATGTCGTCGTCATCGACGACTACCACTTGGTGACGAGCCAGGCCATCCATGTAGACCTCGACGCCTGGGTGCGTGCACCGGGCGCCGTTCATGTCGTGATCGGCACCCGCCACGACCCGCCGCTCCACCTCGCCGGCCTGCGCGGCATGGGCGTCTGCGCGAGGTTCGCTTCGAGGATCTCCGCTTCACGGAGGCGGAGGTCGACGATCTGGTCGAGGCGGTGGCGGGACGCCGGCTGCCGCCCGACGAGATACGTCGGCTGCTCGAGCGCACGGAGGGCTGGGCAGTTGGCGTGCAGCTGGCTGCTGTCTCACTCCGTCACCATCCGGACTCGTCCGCCTTCGTGCACGAGTTCGCGGGAGACGATCGGCACGTGGCGGACTACCTCCGCGACGAGGTGCTCCCACGCGTCGATGCGCAGTTGCAGCGGTTCTTGCTCGACACCGCCATCCTCGACCGGTTCAACGCGTCACTCTGCGCGGCCACGACCGGCGACGAAGATGCTGGCCACCACCTCGAGGAGTTGGAGCGGCTCAACCTGTTCCTGTTGCCACTCGACCACCGCCGGGAGTGGTACCGCTATCACGCGCTGTTCGCGGAGTGGCTGCGCCTCCAACTGCTCGGCGGTGTCGAAGAGCTCCATCGGCGCGCCGGACGCTGGTTGGCCGACCATGGTTTCGCTGCTGATGCCATCCGGCACCTCGTCGCAGCCGGCGACGGTGAGGCCGCCGCAGCGCTGATCGAAGACGAGCGGTGGCTGCTCGTCGGGCAGGGCAGACAGCGCACTCTGCAGGACTGGATCCAGCTGCTCCCCAGCGCGGTGTTGAGGTCTCGGCCGCGCCTGATCACTGCTGCCGCCTGGGTCGCCTACGACGCCGGCCACTGGGATGACGTCGACCACCTCGTCGAGCTCGTCGACGCCGACGACCTCGCTGGCGAACCGGACGCTCAGCTGCTGCGGGCCGAGCTGGCACTGCTCAGGGCCGGTCGGTTGGCGGCGATCGGTGAGCTGGCGACCGCCGGCTCCGTCGCTGCCGAGGCGCTTGCGTGGATCCCCCAAGCGGAGCCGCGGGCGAGGTCCGGGCTGCTCCTCGTGCTCGGCAAGTCACAGCTCGCCGCAGATGACCTCACCGAGGCACGTCGGGCCTTCACCGAAGCCTCCCGGCTCGCCGAGCCGTATCAACTCACGATCGTCCAGGTCATCGCTCGGGCTCATCTGGCCGAGATCTTGCGCAGGGAGGGTCGGTCGAAGGAAGCCGAACGGCTCGCCCAGGCGGCGTTGGACCTCGCCGAATCCGCTGAGCTGCGTGAGCATCCGGAGTGCGCCATCCCGCACCTGACGTTGGCCAACCTCCACATCGACGCCGGACGACGGCCGGAAGCAGCGGATGCGCTGCGGCGTGGTGGTGACCTCGCGGAGCGCATTCCGTACGAGCCGCGACGGGCGTTCCTCACCTCGACTCGGGAACGCCTGGGCGACGACACGATCGTCGCATCCGTCGGTCTCCCCGTCGAGGCACTGACGGCGAAGGAACGTGCGGTGCTCCGGCTGCTGCCGACGGCGCTGACATCTCGGGAGATCGCCGCCGAGCTGTACGTGTCGCTGAACACCGTCAAGTCACACACCCGGACGCTGTATCGCAAGCTGGGTGTCAGGAACCGCCACGCCGCCATCGAGCAGGCCCGGCAATGGAACCTTCTGTGAGCCACACCTCGGTTCACACCGCAGGGTGAGGACAGCTCACCCTGGTCGGCGTCATCGTGGCGGCATGGCAACCCGGTACCGCATCGAGGTCAGAGGCCGCCTACCCACCGGGGTGGCGGCCGAGTTCCCCGGAATGACGGTGGAGGTCGCGGATCAGGTCACGCATCTGCGTGGACCACTTCCCGACGCCGCAGCGCTCTACGGCGGCATCGCCCGCCTCGAAGCGCTCGGGTTGGTCTTGATCGCGGTCAGCGCAGAGGAGGAGCAGCAATGAGTCATTCACTCGAAGGCTGGGACATCGGTCGATTCGACAACATCGACTGGATTCCTTGGGACACCGGCGAGCTCGCTCGAGCGAAGATCCTGGCCGTCGGCGACGGCTTCCACGTCACCCTCGTCGAGGCGTCCGCCGGCTACACGGGCGGTCCGCACGAGCACACCCATCCGGAGTTCCTGTACGTCCTGGAGGGCTCTTTACGGACTCAGGACCAGCAGATGCACGCCGGTGACGCGTATGCCGCCTCGGCCGGCTCCAAGCACACCGAGTTCTCCGTCGACGAATCCGCCACGTACCTCGTCGTCTTCAAGATCTGAATGTCCAGGTCCCGGCTAGCGCCACTTGATCGAACAGCCGACACTCGGCCGGTGCGGCGGCGGCACGGGCTGTCCTGCCAGCACGTGGTCGAGCGCCGCCCGCAACGATTCCCCGGTCGCCGCCGCGCCGCTGCTGGGCCGCGAGCTGTCGAACTCCCCGCGATAGGCGAGACGGCGGTCAGCGTCGAAGACGAAGAGATCCGGGGTGCAGACGGCGCCATATGAACTGGCGACGTCCTGGGTCTCGTCGTAGAGGTACGGGAACCCGAATCCCGCACGCTCGGCTTGCTCGGCGAGGTGTGGCACGTCGTCGTCGGGGTAGCCATCGACATCGTTGGCCGAGATGCCGACGGCAGCCACGCCTCGGTCCTGGTAGTCGGCGAGAACGCGGCCGAGCTGTGACTCGATGTGGCGGACGTACGGGCAGTGGTTGCAGATGAACGCCACGACGAGCACGGGCTGCGCGGCGAAATCGCTGAGCGCGACGGTCGCGCCGGTCGTCGAGGGAAGGCTGAAGTCCGGAGCCGGTGTCCCAAGCGTCATCGGAGGGGATTCGGTTGGCACGCCGCCGACGCTATCGACCGCCATCGCGGAGTCGAGCCTCTCCGCGAGCGCTGACCAAGAGGACGGCCGTTGGACCCTCGAGGCGCAGCGACGTCTCGTCCATCCACGCCGGCACGCCGGGCGCCCCGCGCCAGCGCTCGTCGCCCGCGTCGAATACCACGTCAAGCTGCTCCGGGACCGATTCTTCGGAGACTTGGTTGCGCTCAGCGCTACCAACTGTCGTCAGAATCGGCATGAGGTCGATCTCTAGGTCGAGGGGCCCATCGCCGAGGTGGAGGATGAGCACCGACCGGGTGTCGCCGAGGCGGCGCTCGACGACGATCGCATCGCCGGTGCGCTGGACCCGCTGCTCCGCGTCCGGATCGTGCAGGACGCCGTGGAGACGCCGCAACGACAGCAGCTCGATGTATGCGGCAAGCACCGAGCGATGGGGCTCGACGGCCGCCACGGACGGGTCGAGGATCGCCGATTCGAACGTCGCCGGGTCGGCCGGATCGGCGGTCGGCTCCGACCACTCGGCGCGGCGAGAACTCCTCGGCGCGCCCCTTCCGCACGGCCTCGATGAGCTCCGGATCGGCGTGATCGACGAAGTACGGGAACGGGTGCGTCTCGCCGTACTCCTCACCCATGAACAACAGCGGTGTGAACGGGCTGAGCACCACGGCCGCAGCGGCGACGAGCCGCTGCCGGTGGTCGAACGGTGGCCGGGCGCCGTCGGGGGTGTTGCCGACGTGATCATGGTTCGAGCTGAAGGCGACGAAGTGGTTGCGGTCCACATCGTCAGCCGGCTTGCCGTGATGTCGTTCGCGGTAGACCGAATAGCGGCCGGTGAACACCCAGCGGCGCACGTACGCCTCGGCGAGGTCGGCGGCACCCTGGTAGTCGACGTAGTAACCCCTCGTGTCGCCCGTCAGCGCCACTCGCAGCGCGTGGTGCACGTCGTCGTCCCACGCCGCATCGGCATCGATGCCGCCCCGCGACAGCGGCCGAACGTGCTTCGGGTTGTTGGCCGCCGATTCGACGAACGTGAGGACCGTTCGTCCATCGCGCCGGCCGGCGGCGCGCACGGCTCTGATCAGCTCCTCGAGGAACGGCTTGGCGGTCGGGTCGTAGATCTGGTCGATGGCGTCGAGCCGCAGCCCGTCGACGTGGAAGTCGGTGATCCAGCGGGTGGCGCTCTCGATGAACGTCCGCCGGACGTGATCGCTGCCGGGCCCGGCGACGTTCAGCCCATCGCCCCACGGCGTCTGGTAGGCGTCGGTGAAGTACGGGCCGTACCGACTGTGGACGCCGCCCTCCGGGCCGATGTGGTTGTACACGACGTCGAGCACCACGGCGAGGCCCCGGTCGTGGGCGGCGTCGACGAAGCGGGCCAGCCCATCCGGCCCGCCGTAGGAGTCCTGCACCGCCGAGGGGAACACGCCGTCGTAGCCCCAGTTGCGCCGGCCGGGGAAGGCGTTGACGGGCATCAGCTCGACGGTCGTGACACCGAGGCGGGCGAGCCGCTCGAGCTGCCCGACGGCGCCGTCGAACGTGCCCTCCGGCGTGAACGTTCCGACGTGGAGCTCATAGAGCACCGTGTCGGTGAGCTCGACGCCACGCCAGTCCTCGTCGGTCCACGTGAACCGGCGCTGGTCGACCACCGCTGACGGGCCGTGCACTCCGTCGGGCTGCCAGCCCGATGCCGGATCGGCCAAGGGTTCGCCGTCGTCGATGCGAAACCGGTAGCGATCGCCGTGTCCGACGCCGTCGACGATGCCGACCCACGTCCCGGCTCGCTCGTCGGGACCGAGCACGACGGTGCGCTCCGCCAGCAGCAGGTCGACGGTGGAGGCGCTGGGTGCCCACACCTCGAAGCGCGTTCGGTCGTCAGCGATCGGGACGGCCCCGAGCCGTATCAGGTCAGTCACGACCCGCCAGTTACCCCAGCCGACCCTTCGTCGATCATCTGGACGACCGCGGCCAGTGGCCAGCTGACCCACGCAGGACGGTTGGCCAGCTCGTAGCGGACCTCGTACAGGGCCTTCAGCACGACGTGAGCGTTGAGGAGCAGCCGGGCGTCGGCGGGATCAGCCGGGATCAACGAGACCGGCCCCGACGTGCCACCGCCCGACACGCAGCCCGCGGTGATCACCTCCACATATCGCTGCCAGTAGTCCGACTGCACCCGCCTCGTCCATGCCCGCCGCCACTGCTCGAGGGGCGCGACGTCGGCCCTCCCCGTCCGGCCCCGCTCGGACGAGGTCGCCAGCGCGACACGGCCGGCGTAATCGAGCGAGCGCAGGATGCCGGCGACGTCTGTCAGCGGCGAGCGCTTGATCACGCGTTCCCCGATCGGCCGCCCTGGCTCGCCCTCGAAATCGATGAACACCACATCGTTGCCGGTCCACAGCGCCTGCCCGAGGTGGAGGTCTCCGTGCACCCGGATGCGGGCCGCGTCGAGCTTGCGAGTACGCAGCGGCTCGAAGAGCTCGAGCAGGTGATCGCCGTCGCGCAACACGACATCGGCCATCGCGATTGTCTCGTCGTCGACACGTGAGGACGACGCGATGCTGCGCCGCAGCGCGCGCTGTGTCTCCCGCAGCGACGCCCGCAGGCTCTGCTGGATCGACCGCTGGAACAGCAGCGTGAAGCGATCCGGCTCGAACCCCGGCTCACCGACCGCCAACGCGCAGTGCATCGCCGCTGTGCGCTCCGCCAGCAGCACCGTCAACGCGTCCATCACGGCTTCGTCGCCCGTGGCGTCCGGCTCGGACACGAGGCGTTCGATCTCGCGGGTCAGCAGGTCCTGGCTCCACTCCCAGAGGTCGCTCTCGTTGGGGATGGCGTCGTGAACGACCACCGCGTTGGCGGGCCGGGTCTCGCCGGGCAGGGTGACGTCGAGCGTGCCGGCGACGCCCGGGACGTTCGTGAAGCCCATTCGTCGCAGGTGCTGGGGCAACGTGACGTCAGGGTTCTCACCCGGTGTGAGCAGGCGGATCAGCTTGGCGATGACCCGGCCGCCGAGCACCGCGGACGAGTTGGACTGCTCCACGCCGAGCGGCTGGACCTCGCGTGGGTTCTCGGCCAGCCTCGTGAGACCGGTGCGCCGCGGGTGGCCGACTGCGAGCAGGTCCCGTCCACGGCGCGTGCGGCGACGGAGCGCGGCACCAGCCACGGCGGCTGACCCGTCACGTGAACCCATCGCATCGACGATCGCCCCGTCCTCGATGAGCGCGATCACCGACCCCGGCCGTTCTTGGTCGAGCTCCAGCGCCGCCGCTTCGTCGAGGTGCTGCAGCGGAACGGCGTAGCGATGGTCGTCGCCCTCGGTGAACGACGTGCGCACGATCACCAAGGCGACGGCCGGGTCATCGCGCAGCTCGATCACGTCGTCGATGGCGACGTCGAGGATCGTTGCTCCCTTGCCGGCGAACCAGCGGCGGCCGGGCAGCCAGCGCCCGATCGTCCGGCCGAGCGACGCTCGACGCCGCAGCACCTCCGGCCACGTCCCGGGGAGCCGCGGCGGCGCTGTTGCCGGCGCCGTCACCGGCCTGGTCTCGTCGTCCTCGAGCCCGCCGTCGAGGGCCAGCCAGAAGAATCCGTACGGCGCCAACGTGAGGGGATACGGACGGTCCGTGATCGGAGCGAAGCGGTTCAGTCCGAACACCTCGATCGGCACCGATCCCGCGAACTCGCGCAGGTCGAGGTCGGTGTGCTGGGCCAGCCGCGACAGGTTGGCGACGCACAGCATCGGGTGCTCGCGCTCGGTCGATACGTCAACTGGCGTGCGGACGAACGCGATGACGTGGTGGTTCTCCGGCTCGAGGAACTGGGTGTGGCCGCGACCGAGCACCCGGTGGCGCTTGCGAAGCGCGATGAGCTGGCGCATCCAGGACAGCAGCGACGACGAGTTCGCATGCTGGTTCTCGACGTTGACGCTCTCGTAGTGGAAGCCCTGCTCGGTGATCAGCGGGAGGTACAGCTTGTGCGGGTTGGCCGACGAGAAACCGCCGTTGCGATCCGGCGACCACTGCATCGGGGTGCGCACGCCGTTGCGGTCACCGAGGTAGACGTTGTCGCCCATCCCGATCTCGTCGCCGTAGTAGATGACCGGCGTGCCGGGGAGGGAGAACAACAGGGCGTTGAGCAACTCGATCTTGCGCCGGTCGTTGCCGAGCAGCGGGGCCAGCCGGCGGCGAATTCCGAGGTTGATGCGCATCTCGATGTCAGTGGCGTAGGCGCGCAACATCAGGTCGCGCTCTTCGTCGGTGACCATCTCGAGCGTCAGCTCGTCGTGGTTGCGCAGGAACGTCGCCCACTGCCCGCCGGGTGGTGGCTCGGGCGTCTGCTCCATGATGTCGACGATCGGGGTGCGGTGCTCGAGCCGCAGCGCCATGAACAGTCGCGGCATCACCGGGAAGTGGAAGTTCATGTGGCACTCGTCGCCGTCGCCGAAGTAGGAGGCGGCGTCTTCGGGCCACTGGTTGGCTTCGGCCAGCAGCATCCGGTCGGGGTAGTTGGCGTCGAGGTGCTTGCGCAGGCGCTTCAGGACGTCGTGGGTCTCGGGAAGGTTCTCGCAGTTCGTCCCCTCCCGCTCCACGAGGTACGGCACGGCATCCAGTCGCAGGCCGTCGACGCCGAGATCGAGCCAGAAGTCGAGCACTTCGAAGACGGCCGCCTCGACGTCTGGGTTGTCGTAGTTGAGGTCCGGCTGGTGCGAGTAGAACCGATGGAAGAAGTAGGCGCCGGCGATGGGATCCCAGGTCCAGTTCGAGGTCTCGAAGTCCGAGAAGATGACACGGGCGTCGGGATAGCCCTTGGCGTCGTCGCTCCACACGTAGCAGTCGCGTTCGGGCGAACCCTTCGGCGCGCGGCGGGCGCGCTGGAACCACGGGTGCTGGTCCGAGGTGTGGTTGACGACCAGCTCGGTGATGACCCGGATGTTGCGCTGGTGGGCGGCGACGAGGAAGCGCCGGAACGACCGGAGATCCCCGTAGTCGGGGTGGACGGTGCGGTAGTCGGAGATGTCGTAGCCGTCGTCGCGGAGTGGCGAGGGATAGAAGGGCAGGAGCCAGATCGCCGTGACGCCGAGGTCGGCGAGGTAGTCGAGACGCTGCGCCAACCCGGTGAAGTCACCGATGCCGTCGCCGTTCGAGTCGGCGAACGCGCGGACGTGCGTCTCGTAGATGATCGCGTCGCGGTACCAGTCCTCCGGTCCCTGGACACGAACGTCGGGTGCGGCGTGAGCCTTTCGCTGTCCTCTGCTCACGAGGGATGAACCTCGAAGATGTGCATCGGCGCGATGGCTGGGTCGAGATCGACGAAGTTCCACGCACCCTGCCAACGGAACGTTGCCCCGGTCAGCTGGTCGACGACGACGTACGTCGCCTCGTAGGGGAGACCGAGCGGCTCGAGGTCGACGTCGACGTAGCCCTGCTGGCGTTGCTGGGCATCGAGGTTGGCGACGACCAGGATCGGCGGTCCGACGCCGGCCGGATCGGTCTTCGAGTAGCAGAGGAAGGCCGGGTCGGGAGTGTTGTGGAAGTGCAGCGTGCGCAGGTGGGCGAGGGCCGGCTGCTGGCGCCGGATCTCGTTGAGCCGGGCAAGGAACGGCGCCAAGCTTCCTGGCTGCTGCAGGTCCCACTGGCGCAACTGGTACTTCTCGGAATCGAGGTACTCCTCGGAACCAGGTCGCACCGGTGCGTGATCGCCGAGCTCGAACGCCGGCCCGTAGATGCCCCACGACGGCGACAGCGTCGCCGCCAGTGCGGCCCGGCTGGCGAACATCGCGCGGCTGCCGGTCTGCAGCTGCTCGGTGAGGATGTCGGGCGTGTTCGGCCAGGCGTTCGGCCGGAAGTAGTCGACTGTGCGCGTTGCCAGGTCCTCGAAGTACTGGCGCAGCTCCCACGACGACTGGCGCCAGGCGAAGTAGGTGTACGACTGGTTGAAGCCGATCTTGGCGAGACGCTCCATCACGCGAGGGCGGGTGAAGGCCTCGGCGAGGAAGATCGCCTCCGGGTGCTCGCTACGGATCACGCCGATCGCCCACTCCCAGAAGGCGAACGCCTTGGTGTGCGGGTTGTCGACGCGGAACGTCGAGACGCCGCAGCCGATCCAGAAGCGGATCACCTCGGCCAGCTCCTGCCACAGGCCCGACCAGTCCTCGCTCTCGAAGTCGAGCGGGTAGATGTCCTGGTACTTCTTCGGTGGGTTCTCGGCGTATTGGATCGTGCCGTCGGGCCGGTGGGCGAACCACTCGGGATGCTCGGTGACCCACGGGTGGTCGGGCGTGCACTGGAACGCGATGTCCAGCGCCAGCTCCATGTCGCGCTCGCGGCAGCCGGATGCCAGCTTGACGATGTCCTCGATCGTTCCGAGCTCCGGATGCACGGCGGTGTGGCCGCCCTCCGGGCCGCCGATCGCCCAGGGGCTCCCGGTGTCGTTGGGTGAGCACGTGACGGTGTTGTTGCGGCCCTTGCGCTGCGTGTGGCCGATTGGGTGCACGGGCGGCAGGTACACGACGTCGAAGCCCATGGCGGCGACGTAATCGAGGCGGTCGAGGGCGTCGGCCAATGTGCCGTGGCCAGTCGCGGGTGCCAGCGGCGAGCGGGGGAAGAACTCGTACCAGGCGCTGAACCGGGCCCGTTCCGGGTCGACGTCGATGTTCAGCGGTGGCGAGGTCGCCACGGGGTCGCGAAGGCCCGTCCGCCAGAACAGCCGCTCCAGCCGCTCTGCGCCGCCGTGCTCCGGCTCGACGTCCTGCAGATCCGGGACGTGCCCGTCGACGTGCACGGTGTCGTCGTCGGCGAGGTGGCCGAGCGGCCGCGTGTCGCCGGCCTCGATCCGCTCGAGCAGGTCGGCCAGCGCGGCAGCGTCGGCGCCGCTCGTCGCGTCACGGGCGGCGGCCACCAGCCGGGCCCCGATCTGCAGGTCCACCGTCACGTCGACCTCGGCGGCGAGCTTCAGCTCCATGCCGTGCAGCCATGTGCCGAGATGGTCGAGCCAGCCGACGACCTGGTACTGCCAGCTGCCGAGCTGGTCCGGCACGAACGTACCGGCGAACCGGTCGTTCCCCAGGGCCTCGAGCGGCGTCTCCTGCCACGCCCGACGACTCGTCGGCGACGGCGCGAAGCGGTAGCGCAGCGCGGCAGCGGCGCGGTCGTGGCCGTCGGTGAACACATCGGCGAGGACGGTCACCGGCTCACCGACCGTCGCCTTCGCAGGAAAGGCGCCGCCATCGACGAGCGGACTGACCGCCTCGACGACGACACGGCTCGGGCGGCTGCGCGGCAGAGATCCGTTGCTCACCACGGCGCCAGTCTGGCAGCGGGCGCAAGCTCCGTCCGGCGCTCGCCGCAGAGACTCGGCGGAACGACCAACCCGCTACCGTCGGCGTGTGCCGACGACCGGGCTGGCGTTCCGCGTGTACTTCTTCTGGTTCGGGTCGGTCGCCTGGTTCGACCAGGACGCAACCGGCGGTCGGGTGTTCGGCTCCGGGTCGCTCGAGCAGGTGTGGCCCGACGTCGCGTCGATGATGGTCGCCGACCACGGCGACCAGGCACCGATCGACCGGGCCTATCCGGTCTCGCCGACGGTCTTGCGCCTCTCTCGCCGCTCCAACCGCCACAGCGAGATCGCCGTGCACGTCGACGTGCTGCGCGGCGTCGCCGTGCCGTCGCCGACCGACGCGCTGGCCATCGTCAGCGGCTATCGGCAGGTGATCTCGTGGGATCCGGGCCCGGTCGTGATGACGCTGGATCCAGCGGGCCAGAACCTGCAGCTCATCGATCTGCGCACGGGCCTGCGGGGTCCGGAGGCACCGTTCGGCTGGAGCAACCCGGACTTCCCGATCGTGGCCATCCCGGGTGAGCCGGTGCGCCGCTTCTGGAAGACGGTTCCGCCGCAGGTGGAGTCGCGGGCGGCCGATGGCAGCCAGGTCATGCAGAACCTCTCGGACGTGTTCCCACGGCTGCCGCTCTCGGGCGTCGACGCGGCGACCGTGATGTACGGCGACTTCCGGCGGCCGGCGGTGTCTCAGCTCACCGCCGAGCTCGATGATGGCGACCTCGCCGTGCTGGCGAGCGCTGCCCAGATCGTCGGCGACGATGGGCCGCGGCTGCTCGCCGTCCTTTCGATCCTCACCGGCGCGTCGCCGGGCGCCTATCACCCGGAGGGCCACTACGGCATCGCCCACATGACGGCACAGCAACTGGTCGCCGGCGGATGGGCCGAACCACCGGAGGCGATCATCTCTGGCGGTGCCGAGCGCCAGTTCGAGATCCTCGGTCAGTACCTCGCCACGCTCGATCCGACGTCGACGGATCGGGCCGGCAAGCTGCTCGCCGTGCTCGCCACGGGCCAGCCCGTCGCCAGTGACGACGACGCCGCCGTTGTTGTCCCTGCACCGATCCCCTCGCGGTTGCGGAACCTGATCCCCATCGGACCCGACGGCGAGCCCGCCTCGGAGATCACGCTGGGGGACCTCCAACGGATGGTTGACGAGCTGCTCGAGGGCCCTGCCGGGCGGGAGCTGTTCGGGCGGATGCGCAACACGTCGTTCGTCTGATCCCCGACGCGGCGCGTCCTCAGCCGAGCGGGCGGTCGGCAGCGATGAGCAGGAACGCGGGGCGATCACGTTCCTGCGCCAACCCGGGAGTCGTCGCGACCTGCTCGGCGGTTGGTGTCCACTCGACGAGGCGGCGGATGACGAAGCCGGCGTCGATGAGTGTGTTGACCGTGGCGCCGGTGGAGCGGAACCACTTCCGGACACCAGGGACCAGCCAGTTCGTCCTTCGTTCGCCGTCGTCCGCGTAATGGTCGACGGGCCACGCCCGCACGCCCGCGACGTCGACGAAGTCGGACCGAGTGGACGCCATGAACACCGGATGCTCGGTCGTGAGCACGAGGCGACCGCCGGGGCGCAATGCGTCGTGCACAGCTCGCGCGAAGCGATCGAGGTCGGCAAGGTAGTGCACGACCAGCGCGCTGTAGGCGAGATCGAACGTCGACTGCGGCAGGTCGAGCTCGTTCAGGTCGATCAGCTGATAGGTCACCGCCGGGTCGTCCGTGATCGCCTGTGCTCGCTCGAGCATGCGCACGGACGAGTCGAGCGCGAGAACGTTGGTCGCACCAGCAGCCGCCGCCCAGCGGGCGAAGGCACCGAAGCCAGATCCGAGGTCGACGACGTGCGCTCCGACCAGATCGGGAAGGAGGGCCCGGACCGATGACCACTCCGGCGCCCCGGCAAGCCCGTGCACCGAACGTCCGAGCTGTTCGTAGGCGGCGAAGAACTCCCGGTCGTCGTAGATGTTCTCGCTCATCGCGGCGGACCGTAGCGACGCCAGCCTCGTACGCCTGGAAACCTGACCTCCGGTACGAACGAATGGAGCCGACCATGCCGAGCGACATCGCCGTCCAACACGACGGCCACGTCGACCTCATCACGATCAGCCGCCCAGAGGTGCGCAACGCGCTGCGATGGCAGAGCTACGACGAGCTCGAGAGGGCGGTGCGCGAGTCGCAGGCCCGGGCGATCGTCATCACCGGCGCCGACCCGGCATTCTGTTCCGGCGACGATGTCCGCGAGATCATGGGCGGTGGTGAGCAGCCGGACAAGCCAGCGATCACCACGCCGCGTCTGACCCCCGCCGCCGACGCGATCCTCCACACGAACATCCCGGTGATCGCCGCCGTCAACGGCGCCGCTGTCGGGTGGGGCATGGAGCTCTCGCTAATGGCGGACATCCGCATCGCCTCCGAGCAGGCGAGGTTCGGAGAGCTGTTCGTGCTGCGCGGCTTGTGCACGGATGTGAGCGGGATCGGCCGACTGGCGTCGATCGTCGGCCGTGACAACGCCGCCCGCTTGCTGTTCACCGGCGACGTCATCCCGGCCGACGAGGCGATGCGCATCGGGCTCGTATCGCAGGTCGTTGCCCACGAGCAGCTGCTCCCGACGGCAACGGCGCTCGCCCAGCAGATCGCCGCCCGCCCGCCGCTGGCCGTCGCCAAGATCAAGGAGGGGATGCGATTGGCGCTCGACCCGGACTGGCGCGAGCTGGGCGTGTGGGTGTCGACATCGCTCGCCGCGTTGTTCCAGACGGAGGACCACCGTGAGGGCGTGCGGTCATTCCTCGAGAAGCGCGAGCCCCGGTTCGTCGGCCGCTAGCGCGGGGACTGGGTTTCTGGGCGCCGTTTCTGCCACCGGCGCATCTGGGCGCCATCTCTGCCAGCCCCTGTCAGGGATGACGCCCAGTTCGTCCTGCGACGGTCAGCGGGTGAGACGGGCGGCGAGCGATTCGGCGTCGGTGGTGACGGCCTGGGCGTCGCGCTCGCCCGGTTCGCGGACGAGCTCACCGGCGACGGCGAACCCGGCCGCGCCCCAGGAGGCGCCGCGCAGCTCGACGGTCAGCGAACGCAAGTGGCGGCGCACGATGGCCAACTTCCAATCGGGCTCGACCGACGCCACCTCGTCGAGATCGAACGAGAATGCGAGCGCCGCAGCGTCCCCGCGCAGCTCGCCCGTGGTCAGCGCACAGACCGCTGACGTTTTGGTGACCAGGAGGACGCCCTCGCCCTTGCCGAGGTCCACGACGTGGGTGTCGTCGCCGTGTGCTGGTCGGCCCTCGTCGTCGGTTCCGACACCGACCATGGCCGTGACCCTCCACCACTGCGGCTCGGCCTCGTCCGGCCGCGGTTCAGGGCAACCATCGGTCACCTCCCGACCGAGGGCCGCACCGAGCACGTCGTCGGTCGCCGCGTCGAGCAGGGCGAAGGACGGGCAGTACGAGGCGCCGTCGGCGGCGAGACGATCTTCCACAGCACCTCGCTACCAGACGACCGGGCCGTCTGCCACGATGCGAGGCCGTGAACCAGCGGTCAGATGCGAAGGTGGCGGTGATCACCGCCGGCGGGAGCGGAATGGGTGCGGCGGCGGCCCGGCGCTTGCGACAGGACGGTTTCGAGGTGGCGATCCTGTCGTCGTCGGGAAAGGGAGAGGCGCTGGCGGACGAGCTGGGCGGGTTCGGTGTCACCGGTTCGAACCACTCGGAGGAGGACGTGCGTCGCCTCGTCGACGGGGCGATGGACCGCTGGGGTCGAATCGACGCCCTCGTCAACAGCGCCGGGCACGGCCCTCGCGGGCCGTTGCTCGAACTGACCGACGAGGATTGGCACGGCGGCCTCGACACGTACCTGCTGCCGATGATCCGCAGCACCCGCCTCGTCGCGCCGATCATGCAGGCGCAGCGGTCGGGATCGGTCGTCAACATCTCGACCTACGCCACGTTCGAGCCCGATCCGGCGTTTCCCACCTCGGGCGTGTTCCGAGCAGGGCTGGCGGCCTTCACGAAGCTGTTCGCCGACCGCTACGCCGCCGAAGGCGTGCGGATGAACAACGTCCTACCGGGGTTCATCGACAGCCTGCCGGAGTCCGAGGAGCGGCGCAGCCAGGTCCCGATGCAGCGCTACGGCCACATGGACGAGATCGCCGCCACGATCTCGTTCCTCGTCTCCGATGGCGCCGGCTACATGACGGGCCAGAACCTGCGCGTCGACGGCGGCATCACCCGCTCCGTCTGATCCCAGCGGCCTCGCTCAGATCTTCGGCCCGTCGATGCGTTCTGTCCGTAGGAACCGTGCGTTGTGACGTGATCCCTACGGACAGGACGCTGTTCACGTGCCGATCTTGCCGCCGTCGTCCTTGGTGATGACGATGCACGACGAGCGTGGTCGTCCGCCCGCTGGCCCGTCGGGCCAGGAGCTGAACCGGGTTGGGTTGGCCGGGTCGTTGGATCCGCTGGGCGCTTCGCCCGGGTGCTGGATGCCGACGAACATCGTGCGTTCGTCCGGTGTGACGAAGACGCCGGTGATCTCGCACACGTTGGGGCCGACGAGGAAGCGCCGTGTCTCCTTGGTCGTCGGGTCGGCGGCCAGCATCTGGTTGTTCCCGAAGCCGGCGTACGCGCCGGAGTTGATCGTGCTGCCGGATACGTCGGTCTGGATCCAGAGACGCCCGCTCGGCGCGACGTAGAGACCGTCGGGTGAGCCGTACTTGTCGCCGACGATCGTCGACCCGGTGGCCGGCACGGCCGGATCGCCGGCGAGGGCGAAGATGTCCCAGTAGAACGTCGGCTCGTCGAATTCGTGCTCGTAGGCCCAGCGCAGGACGTGCCCGTACGGGTTCGGTGACCGCGGGTTGGCGGCGTCTGGACCTGGGTTCGGTTGCCCCGTGCGCGGGTTCGTTCCGGCCACGCCGCGGGCGGTGTTGTTGGTCAACGTGGCAATCGCCGTCAAGTGCCGCGGGAACGTGTCGATCCACTCGGGCCGGTCCATCGGCGTCGCCCCGACGGTATCGGCCGCCGTGCGGGTGTTGAGCAGGATGTCGTTGAGCGACCATCCGGCGAGGGCCGGGTTGTCGGGCGTCAACGGCAGCCACTCGCCCCAGCCGTCGTCGTGGAACTTGGCGACGTAGAGCACACCGTCGTCGAGCGGGTCGATGCCCTGGCGCTGGGCCCGCTTCCACGGCAGGTTGGAGACGTAGCGGTAGATGTACTCGAACTGCTCGTCGTCGCCGGTGTAGACGACGACTCGGCCGTTGCGCGTCTCCTGCACCCAGGCGCCCTCGTGCTTGAGGCGCCCGAGGGCGGTGCGCTTGACCGGCGTCGACTGCGGGTTGAACGGATCGATCTCGACGACCCAACCAAATCGGTTCGGCTCGTTCGGGTGGAGGTTCGTGTTGAACCGCGCGTCCGTGGTGTGCCACAGGTAGCCGGCACCGCTGGCGTTGATGCCATAACGACGCTCCGGCTGGGTCTGCTCGCCGTTCTTGCGGAAGTAGCCGTTGAAGTTCTCCTCGCAGGCGAGGTACGTCCCCCACGGCGTGTGCCCCATCGCGCAGTTGTTGATCGTGCCGAGCACCAGCGCTCCGGTCGGGTCCGCCGCCGTCTTCACCCGGTTGTCGCCAGCAACCGGACCTCCGATTGCGATCGGCGTCTGACCGGTGATCCGGCGGGCGTACGGCGACGGCCGCACCACCTCCCACGTCGTGTCACGGCCGCGACCTTGGCGAATGTGGATGATGTTGACGCCGTGTGCGTTCTGCGACTTCGCCGTCTTCTCGGCGGTCCAGTTGGCCATGCCGTCGGGGAACAACAAGACGTCGTCCGTGTATTCGCTGTTCTGCACCAACAGCCCCTCGCGCGAGCTGCGACGGATCGGGAAGTAGACGACCCCGTCGTTGTGCATCCCCCACTGCTGGGCCTGGTCGGCGGCACTGTTGCTGGCGTTCGACGTGAACGCGGGGCCGTCCGACACAGGATCACCCCAGGCGATCAGCACCCGCGCCGTGTAGCCCGGTGGGACCACCACCGTGTCCGCCGACGACGGCGGAATCGCCGTGAACCCGAGCTCGCTGGCCCGCCTCGCCGCGCGACTCGCATGCGCGGGAATGGCCTCGACGAGCGCTCCGACCCCGGAGAGGACGGCAGCACCCGCCACTCCACCACCGATCAGTGCACGTCGCGAGAGTCTCGACGCCACGACATCGTGGATGGTCTCGTTGCCGGACGCGTTCGAAATCGAGTTCTCGTCGACGATCGACATGCGTTGCTCCCCTTTGCCGAAGTCCGCTCCGGCCCCGGTGGCCGGCGCGCCTGACGCTGGCAGAAACGGCCGTCCACGCGCTGACGGCAACGTGAACAGGCGGTGACATCGCGGCGAACAGATCCCCCGTTCATTCGCTGGTTGCTCGAGCGTCGCCAGGTCGTCACGTCGGCGCGGCCGGCATCGAATTGGATCAAGACTGTGGCTCGCCCGTCCGTCGTCAAGAGGAGGACCCGATGACCGAGATCGACCGCCGAACACTGCTGCGGAACGCGGCTGCTGGCTCTGTCCTCGTTGCCTTCGGGGGCTTCAAGGCGCTCGATCGGAGCTCGCCGATCGAGCCGTCCTTGTCCACCAACCCGTTCACCCTCGGCGTCGCTTCGGGCGATCCGCTGCCTGACGCGGTCGTGCTGTGGACTCGCCTCGCGCCTGACCCGCTGACAGCCTCGGGTGGGCTCGATGGCGTCGGCAACGTGCGGGTCGGTTGGGAGGTGGCCGAGGACGCTGCGATGCAGCGCGTTGTGCGCCGCGGTGGATCGGTGGCGGCCGCCGATCTAGCCCACGCCGTCCACGTCGATGCCCGCGGCCTGCGTCCAGGGCGCGAGTACTGGTACCGCTTCACCGTCGGAGACTGGGCGACCGAGCCGGCGCGCACGCGCACGGCGCCCGCCGCGCATGGCGGGTTCGACGCCGTCCGGTTCGCCTTCTGCACGTGCCAGAAGTGGGAAGACGGCTTCTACAACGCGTTCGCCCATCTCGCCGAGGAGGATCTCGACCTCGTCCTGCACCTCGGCGACTACACCTACGAGTACGGCATCGACCCGGCGACCGGGGGAGCACGCGGCGTGACACTCCCCGCGGAATACGCCGAGGAGACGGTCACGCTGGACCAGTTCCGGCTGCGCCACGCCCTCTACAAGACCGACTCCGACTTGCAGCTGGCGCACGCCAGGTTCCCGTGGGTCACGGTGTGGGACGACCACGAGGTCGACAACGACTACACCGCTGACATCCCCGAGGACGGCACGCCGCCCGAGGAGTTCCGCCTGCGCCGCATCGCTGGATACCAGGCGTTCTACGAGCACCTGCCGCTGCGCTCGGTGGCCCGACCCGACCGACGCGGGAACGCCGAGCTGTACCGAGCGATCACGTGGGGACCGATGGCCGAGTTCGACGTCGTCGACACCCGCCAATACCGCGATGACCACCCCTGCGGCGACGGTGAGCGCGCTCGCTGCGCCGCGTCATTCGACCCCGGCCAGACGATGCTCGGTGATCGACAGGAACGCTGGCTCGAATCACGACTGCGCCGCAACCGTGCTCGGTGGACCGTGCTCGCCAACCAGGTCATGGTCACCGAGCTCGACCACGACCCTGGCCCGGGCACGGTCCACTGGCAGGATTCGTGGGACGGCTACCCGGCGGCGCGTCATCGGATGCTCGAAGCGCTGACGACTCAGCGCAACCCGATCATCATCACCGGCGACTGGCACTCGACCTTCGTCAACGACATCAAGTTCGACTACCAGAGCGGTGGTTCGCCGACCGTCGCCACCGAGGTCATCACGCCGGCGATCACCTCGAACGGCGATGGCCCCGTCTACGGGCCGTACTACGGCCCGATGATCGCCTGGAACCCGCACATCAAGTATTTCGAGGGCGATCTCAAAGGGTACGTCCTGTGCCGCGCCGACAGGAGACAGCTGGAGATCGACGTGCGCTTCGTCGACTTCGTCGGATCACCTGGAGCCGGCATCACCACCGCCGCCAGCTTCGTCGTCGAGGATGGGCAAGCCGGGCGCCCAGCCCGCGGATCGTGCAGGTCAGCGCGGCGCGACCGAGCTTCACGAGGCGTGGCGCATCTGGCGGGGCGAGGCTCCGATCTGCCGCTTGAAGACTCGGCCGAAGGACGCGTCCGACTCGTAGCCGACGGCGGCCGCCACCTCGGCGACAGTTCGGTCACTGCGGTGGAGGAGGTCGACGGCCAGCTGCATCCGGACGTCGGTCAGATATGCCATCACCGGCTGGCCGAGGAGCTCGCGAAACCGAGCAGCGAACGCTGAGCGGGACATCGCCGCACGCGACGCCAGTGACGCGACGGTCCACGGCTCGGCCGGCGCAGCGTGCAGGGCGGCAAGTGCGGGTCCGACCTGTGGGTCGCTCATCGCCCGCAGCCATGCCGAGCCGGTCGCGTCGTCGCTCGCCATCCAGTGACGGATCGCCTGGATGACGAGGACGTCGCACAGCCGGCTGATGACGGCCTCGCCTCCGACTTCGCGCCCGTGCACCTCCTCGGCCAGCAGGTCCAGGGTGGCACCGAGCGCGGTGCGACGAGCGGTGCGGACATGGATCACCGGCGGAAGTCCGTCCAGCAGTCGGCGGGCGCTGGGGTGCTCGACGCGCAGGCCACCGCAGACCAACTCCGTGAGCGGCCCGTCGCCTCCGTACCGCAGAATGGCGTAGTGCTCGGTCTGCTCGTCGTGCGGCAGGTCGGGGATCAGCGGGTATTCGGTCGGTCCTCCGGCTTCGATCCGGTGACCTGCCCCATGCGGCACGAGCGCGAGATCGCCGGACTCGAGCACGCGGCGGGTGTCTCCGACGACCAGTTCGCAGCGCCCCGACGTGACGGCGTGGAACCACACGCAGCCAGCCATCGGCGGCACGGTCCCACCCCACGGCTCGTGCAGGTAGGAGGGGCAATAGAAGACCCCGGTGATCGCGATGTCGCGCAGCGCATCGGCGACGGCTGGCACCGTCTGGGCATCAGGGACCACGCACACCATCGTGTCAGGGCACCGGCACCTTCGCCAGTGCTGTGGACGATCTGCACATGATGACGGACGGACTGCCATGGAAACGCCAGCCACCGTCGTTGATGCTGGACGGCATGAACACCGCCGTCCTGACATCAGCAGCACCCCACACCGTCTTCCGTCCGGATCCACGGACCATCCGCCGAGCGATCGAGCGTCGATCGGTCGCCACGTTGGCCACCACCTCGACGGCCGGTCGGCCCCACGTCGCGACCGTGCTCTACCAGTGCACCGATGACGCGTTGTTCGTCAGCACGCATGGCCGCAGCCGCAAGGCTCGCAACGTCGCCGCCAACGGCCTCGCTGCGGTGACCATCGCCGTGCGACGCCTGCCCGTCGGTCCACCCGCCAGCATCCAGTTCCAGACGTCCGCTGAGGTCCTCGCCGCCGACGACCCGCAGATCCAGCGCCTCGTCGCGGCGGGCAGCCTCGGGCGGATCACCGCCCACGGGGAGCTCGACCTCGATGGCGCCTGCGTCTTGCGGCTGTCGCTCCCGTCCCGCGTCGTCACGTACGCGTTGGGGATGTCGTTGTGGCGGGTCCTGCGCCACCCGCTCGACGCCGCCGGCGAAGTCAGCTTGCGCGTCGAGCAGCCGTAGCGAACGCTGCTGGGCGGCGCAGCCGTCGGGCCGTCACGATCGTGATCGCTCCCACCGTGAAGGCAACGACGTTTGGCAGTGCAACCGTGAGGTTGGAGCTGGCGATGCCGTACAGGAACCACAGCAGGAAGCCGATGTTGAGCACGATGAAGTAGGGCACTGAGACGTCGCGACTCGAGCGTGTCAAACGCATGCGGCGGACCTGCAGCAGCGGGGACAGGCCCATGGCAACGCCCCAGAAGGCAGCGGTCACGGCGAGGACAGATTCAGTCATGGCGTCACTCCAGGTGAGCGGCGCCCTGTACCGAACGGGCCGTGCTCCCCAAGTACTTGGCGAGGGGCGCAAGCACGACCGCAGACCATGGTACTGGCGCGGGAACTCAGGGCGCTCGCGTAGCGTCACAGCGGTCATGTCGGCGAACCGTTCGGTCCCCGTGCTCCTCGCGACGCTGGCGGCGCTGACTGCGTGCGGCACGGATGATCCCGGAGCGGCCGACACGTTGCCCGACGCAAGCGGGCTGCGCCCGCCCACCCCGATCGAGGCCGTCGAAGTCGTCGCCCCAACGGGCGAGGTTGGTTGGGCGGCGGCACCGATGGCGGATGCGATGACGATGCTCGCACCGGTCGAGTTGGTGCTCGGCGACGTGGGGGAGCTTCCGACGGCGACGACCGGGTACGTCCTCCCCGCTGGGGCAACGGTCTCGCCAGACACCGTCGCCGCGTTGGCCGCGGTGCTCGGCGTCGAGGGTGGGCCAGTCGCCGCCGCGCCGGACACGGGCATGGCGTGGCAGGTCGGGCCGACGGACGGCACGGCGCCGTCGCTCAACGTCAGCGCGAGTGCACCACTGTCGTGGTTCTACCAAGGCGAATGGGAGCAGCCGGTGGATGTGCCGGCGTGCCTTCCCACGACCACGGTCCCACCCGCGCCCGGTGTGACACCCCCTCCGATCGACCCGTGCCCGGCGCCTGAGCCGCCGACCGGCGTACCGACGGCGGCTGAGGCGGAGGAACGGTCGCGCCAGCTCCTCGCCGGACTCGGCGTCGATCTCGACGCCGTGCAGCTGGAGGCGAACGCCGACGAGTGGTTCGCCAGTGTCGAGGCCGGAGAGATCCTCGACGGGGTGCGGTCGCCGATGCAGTGGAGCTTCGCCTACGGTCCGGAGGGAGCGCTGCAGTTCGCCACCGGGATGTTGGCGGTGCCCGAGCCGGTCGGTCCGTACCCGCTGCTGGAGGTCGACGCGGCGTTCGCCAGGTTGCAGGAGCTGCAGACGGGAACATGGGGAGGCTTCGGCCGCGACATGCTCGCTGTGGAGGCGGTCCCGGTGCCGCAGGCGACGACGATCACCGTCCCTGTGCCGGCGCTCGACACGCCGGTGCCTTCGTCGATCGAGCCGGTCGAGCCGACGGTGACCTACACATCGGAGAGCGTCGAGCCCGTTGTCGTGACGCTGGTCGATGTGGAGGCCGACCTGTGGTCGGTGATGGACGCCGACGGCACGGTGTGGCTGCTCCCGGCCTACCGCTTCATCGGCGACGATGGTGGCTGGTACACCGTCCCGGCCGTGACCGACGAGTACCTGATCGTCATCGAACCGCAGTCAACTCCGCCGCCCGCGGACTGACCCCGGGCTTGAGTCAGCGATCTGGCGCGACGGTCCGCCAGAACGCTGACGAGAACGACGAAAGCGGCGACTGAACGGTCAGACGAGCACGTCCCACGTCAAGCCGCTGCGCGCCTCGCCGGCGCCGGGCCACGCACTGCGGGCGATCCACCGCCAGCGTCGGCCGTCGTGCCACCGGCCGACCTGGACGCGACGATCGAGCGTCAGCCCGGCCCGCCCCAGCTCCTCCTCGTGGATCCACCATGCCCCTGGACCGCCGGCGAGGATCGAGCCGGGTGGGCGTGCCTCGACGACCTCGCCGTTGGCGCGCCGCACCAGCGCGCGCAGCGTGAGCTTGACGGCGTCGACGGCGATCTGCTCGGGCACGACCGGATACCACGAATCGGCGACCGGGGTGGCGACGAGGTACTGCGGCGGTGTCCGCGCCGGAGGCAGTTGCGGCACATCCACCGAGACGGTGTGGCTCCGCCCGAAGCGGTCCGCGACACGGTCGACCACCGCCCAGGCCGTGTTGGCTTGCTCGTCGCGACGCATCGTGATGCGCTCCACCGGCGGGCTCTCCAGCGTCGACGGCAACGCAGGTGCCGACCAGTAGTAGTGCGTCGACAGTTCCGGACGATCGGCCGGCGCGAGCAAGGAGTACGCCCGCCACCCCGAGGTCTTCATGTTGAACGGCGCCAAGTCGTGCTCGACGCCGAACGAGTCGGTGACGACGACGGATTCGACCCGCACGAGCGCGCCGACGGGGATGCGCACGGGCTGGACGAGCCAGTCGTTGCCGTACACCGTCGTGAACTGCACGAGCAGCAGACGGGCGAGGTCGGCCGGCGATGCGTCGATCGACCCATAGTCCACGCGCGCGTCTTCGAACTCCCAGAACCGCGGTGCCGGCATCCCAGCGAACGTCGCCGGCGTCGGCACGCCGACGGCGTCGACAGGTTGCGCGGCGGCGAGCGCCTGCGGCGCATCTGGTGCGTCGGTCAGGTCGGACGGATCGCCGAGGGCGGCGTCGACCGAGAACCAGTCGACGCTGCCGCCGGGGTGCTGGTCGACGTGGAGACGGACGTCGGGCAGCGCGGCGAAGGCCAGGGTGCCACGATGCTCCAGGCGGTGCGGATCCCACGAGGGCGGGTCGACCGGCGTCCCCGGCGCGACCGGGGGCGTTCGACTCGACCGCTGCTGCCACCACTCGACGAACGTCCGCACCGCTGACGCGAACGGCCCGACCTCCGCCGGCTGGAGACCGATCGTCGCAATGACGTCCGCGGGAACGGGCTCGTCGGGAGCGGCCCATGGCGCGACGAGACCCGCCAGCACCTCACCGTCGGCGACCGAGGCCAGCACCGCCTCGTCGAGTCCGCCCGCACCCTCGACGTCGGCTGCTGGCCACGGCGCAAACGCCGCCACCGCCGCAGCCCGGTGTCCCAGGTCGGCTGCGAGCAACGCCCGGCGCACGCGCACTCCGCCGTCGAGGCGCAGTCTGCGACGAGCGGTGCCGTCGGCGGGCTCCGCCTCGATCACCGGCTCGAGTGGCCCGCTGGCGACGTTCCATGCTTGCCACTCCTGACCGTCGAGCGATGCGGCATCCGGCTCCGGTCGCCACCACGTGGCGTGGTGCGCGACGCCATGGAACGCCACCGTGACCACAGACCCGGCGTCGTCACCACGGAACTCCCCGAACTGCCACTGCCGCGCCAGCAACCACAACGGATCGGCCAGCCGGGCGGCCAGAGCCTCTTCCATGCCGCCGGCACGGGCCGACGTGAGCAGCCGACGTCCGAGCGTCGTCATGCCAGCACCCATTGCAGCTCGGGTAGGTCGTCACCGTCGAGCGGACGCGCCTGGGCCCACCACAACGTCTCCTCGACCGTTGCCTGGACGTCCTCCATGCACCAGCCGCGATCGAGATCGGGAGGGACGGCGAGCAGCACAGCGTGGGGCGCACGCGCATCGGGTCGGTCGAAGCGGAACGCCAGCGAGGCCGATTCGACGGGAATGCGAGTGACGTCGTCGGTCGGCTGCACCGGCATCGTCTCCAACCAGCGGTCGACGATCACCACCGCCCGCTCGCCGCCAGCTGGTACGCCGATCTGCAACACGGCGAGGTGTGTCGCTGATCGCGGCCCCGGATGATCGACGGCGACCCAACCCGCAGGCAGCTCGGTACCGGGCGGTGCCGGGCGGTGCTGGCGCAGCACCCAGGCCTCTCCACCTGCCCCGCAGGCGCCGACGACGTTCAACGCGTCGAGGAGCTGCGTGACTCCCGGGCACGCATCGCGGTGCTCGCTCAGCCAGTCGTCCACGGCGTCGGTCCCGATCGCCGGACCACCGGGCGCTTCACCGCCGAGCGAGGTCCATCCAGCATCGGCGGCCGTCCACAGGGGCGCGGCGAGGACCCACCCTCCGGCGGCGGCGGAAAGATCCGCGCGCAGCCCGGCGAGCCAAGCAACCGCCTCATCACTGGACCCCGCAGGCGGAGACGATGCCGGCAACGTCACGCCGGCCCACCGTTCACGGAGCACGGCGCCAGCGCCTGCGGGCGTGTCGAAGGCGACACCCTGCAGCCCGGCCGACGCCAGCGCGGCGATCGCCGTCCGCTGTTCGGCCTCATTCCCGTCCGGCCACGCATTCAAGGCGTCCTGCACCTGTGCCCACCAGTCGCCCACCCGGGTCGCCAGCGCACCGAGGTCGCCGGCCACGCCCGTCGATCCGAACGGATCGACCACGGTGCTCGACGCCGGCGTCGGGCGTGCGGTGGCGAGCAG
Organism: uncultured Acidimicrobiia bacterium; assembly: GCA_963774125.1. Taxonomy (GTDB): domain Bacteria; phylum Actinomycetota; class Acidimicrobiia; order Acidimicrobiales; family Ilumatobacteraceae; genus JALZMG01. Next base: position 973,779 of record CAVZDR010000002.1, on the reverse strand, counting down.
TCCGCGCGTGACCTGTGCGACGGCGGGCAGTGCGCCGTTCCCGCCGAGCCCGTCGGTGCGACGCACCGTGACCTCACCCGGCGTCCCCGCGCCAGCGATCACTCGCCTCTCGAGCTGCGTCTCTGTCGAGAGATCGCATTCGACGACGACGTCGATGGCTGCAACGTCGAGGCTCGCCAGCGTCGACGTCTGGGCAGGAGATCCATCAGCTGGCGTGAGCTCGAGCGTCCAGTCCTCCGGTGCCCCGAGCGCCCACGCCGCAATCGCCTCGGCCACCGGGTCCAGTACGGCACGCGGCGTCGACGACCATCCGCTACCACCTGGCGTGACGGCCAATCCGACGGCGTGGTTCACCGAGACCGTGCGGCGCGGCGTGCGCACCACGTCGAGTCGATCCGGGACCGGCGCGGCTCGGCCGACCGTGTCGGCGGCGAGGCCCGCCCGCAGCGGCGATCCGCCGACGAGCTGGTGCACCCCTTCAGCGAGCAGCAGGTCACCCATCGAGTCGACGGTCTCCTCCAACCCGGCGAGGATCGCGCGGGCCGTCGTGAGCTCGTCGGGCGTCGCTCCCTGCAGCGTGCCGACGGCGGCTGCAGCGAGTTCCAGGCCGGCTCGGCGTACCGCCTCGCCGTCGGCGACGAGGCGGGCGCCTTGGGCCTGGCGGGCCTCAGCCGTCGCCGCTGGGTCGGCGTCCGTCGTCACGACGGGTGCCAGTGGGAAGTCGCGCCGGAAGGCAGCGACGAAGCGGTCGAGCTCGGCGTCGTGGAGATCGCGCTCGAGCTGATAGCCGAGCAGCTCCTCCAGGGTTCGGCCGTCCCGGATGGCCGCCAGCGTGGCCATCGCCCGGCGCACCCGCCGCGAGGTCAGGTCGACGGCGAACGCCTCAGGATCGCTGTGCGCCGACCACCCCGAGTGGAGGACGGCGGTCGTCGCGGCGTGCTGCAACGAGGGCGTCAGCACCCACCCGGCTTCCGCCTTGCGGAGCTCCGGCGGCGTCGGTCGGACGTCGACGACCCAGCCGTAGGCGCCGAGGCGCACACCGACAGCTGCCTCCTGCACGGTGCGCAGGCGGGCCGAGGCGAGCGATGTGACCCACGCGTCGACCCGCGACGTCAGTGCCTCGACCGCCCGGCCGATCGCCCGGTCGACGGCTCCTTGATCGACCAGCACGTCGGCGAGCAGCCCCCGCAGCGCGGCGAACAGCGCGTCGATGTCGACGACGGCTTGCCCCTTCTTCTGCGCCTCGGCTGCGTTGCCGGCGACCTCCGCTTCGCGGTGCTCCTTGATGGCGCCGCACCCGAGCAACGCTCCCCAGAACGCGATGGGCAGGGCCAGCGACCAGAACACCCCGGCCTCGATCCCTGTGACCTTCTCCAGCGGCCCGAGGAACTCGAGCAGCGGAGCGAGCTGTGCCGAGAAATCGAGCTCCGGCTGACCTGCCGACCACGCAGCGGCCGCGGCCTTGGCGTTGTCGATCACACCGGCGGCGACATCGAGCATCCCGGAGAGCGCTGGATCGAGCAAGGACGGCGATCCCTCCGGGGCGAACGTGCAGCGGAGGAAGTCGTTCCAGTCGAGCAGTGGGCGAGGGCCGGCGATCGTGTGTGGCCCAGGCCGGTTGGTGTCGCGCTCGTCGAGCCTGCCTTCGCGCACGGCGACGGATTCCGGCAGCCGGTGGAGGAGGTCGACGAGCACGGCGTCCTGATCGCGATCGCGACCGATGCGCGGCGATGCCGGGAGCTGGCGGGCGATCGTTGCCCGGAGGAGGCGCAGCAGGTCGGTCGCCTCACTCGGTACGTCCGCCCCGTCCGCGCCCCACAGTGTGAGGGAGGTGGCCGGCAAGAGCCCGTAAGGCTGGCGACCGACGCGCATCGTCGCCACCGGCCCGCGGCTGCGTACGAGCTCGACGAAGTGCTGGCGCATGGCCGGCGTGGTCACCAACCCGACGTCAAGGGTGGCACCCAGGTCGCCGAGCCCGGCGAAGCCCTTGTTGTACGCCATGAGCAACTCGTGCGCTCGGCGGGTCAGTGCCTCGTGGTCGTCGGCGGTGGCGCCCGCTGCGACGAGCAGGTCGCGACGCCCGGGATCACGCGACGCGCTGTCCGGCAACCCGATCGCGTCGGCCACTCGGACGCCGGGCTGGTCTGCGCCGGGCCGTGCGGCGGCAAGGGCATCCTCGACCTCCTCGGGCGTCCGCATCGTCGGTGCTGTCGTCCAGTCCGACCTCGTCGCCGCCGTGTTGTTCGTTGGCGCGTCCGGAGTCGGGAACGCCAGCCCGTTGGTGTACAGGTGGCCGCGCAGCGTGGTGGCGAGCCGGGCCTGCGCGTCGGCGGGCGAACGGTCCGAGATCCCGACGGCGAAGATCTCGTCGAAGGAGAGGTCCGTTCCGGCGAGCGGGATGCGCACACCGAGTCCGACGTCGACCGCGTCCTCGAAGTTGATCATCCACGAGCTCGAGCCGCTCCACGCGAGCGCGGGCTGCCCGTCGGGAAGATCCGGCCGGGCGCCCTGCAGTGCAGTGGGGTCGGGCCCCAGTGTGAGGTCGTCGGGCACGTCCTTGCCGGTCACCTCGAACACGAGCTGCCCGCCGCGCCATCCGCGGAACGTGAAGCGATCAGGGAGCACGAGGCAGTTCGCAGCCCTGGTCCACGTCGACTCCTTCGTCGGCACGTCGGGCAGCTGCGGCCCGCCGGCCATCGGGGGTCCGATCGGACGCATCGTCTCGACGGTCCATGCCGCTCGCGCTGCGCCGAGCCTGCTCAGGATCGTCACCCAGGCCGCCGAGCGCGCCTCGTCATCGACGTTGCCGGCCGTCACCGCCGTCCAATAGATCGTCCCTTCGGCGACTTCCTCGGCGGTCAACTCCGGCTCGAAGCTGTGCACGCCGATGTCGTCGGGGACCACCCGGATGGCCAGCTCGGGGCCCGACGCACCCGAGAGATAGCGCACCTCGAGGCGCGTTGGCATGAGCACGGCGGGCGTTGGGTCGCCGCCGGACCAGATCGATGGCTCGGCGGCCACCGCCGTGGCGAGCTCGGCGCGGATGGCCTCCAGCGCTGCGGCCGCGGCATCGCGTGCTGTGGTCAATGCGAGCAAGCGCCCGAAGTTCGGATTGGTCAGCTGGTTGAGCTGGTCGGCGTAATAGAGACCGGTGAGCAGCTGGCGCTCGGACTCCGTCATCTTCGCCAGCTCGGCCTGGATGGCTGCGGCCAGGTCCTGCACCCCGCGCAGCGCACGGTCCTGCCGGTCGAGCTCGCTCTCGGCGCGCAGCACGGCACGCCGCAGCTCGGCCGTCGTCGCCATCGGGCTCAGCCGACCATCCGTGAGGCGTGCAGGGCGACGCGCACCGGCCGCTGGAGCGCGATGCGGGCGACATCGGCGGCGCACGCCGCCGATCCGCCCCACACCGGTGCGCCGGGCGGTTCGTCGTCGGGCGTGTCGACGGCGCGGCGGGCCGTCGCCATCTCCCGCGCGTCGACGACAGCGTCCCACGTGAGGTCGTTCCACGTGTCCAGCGGCGGCGGCGGTTCACCCTCGCCGGCGCCTGCGTCGAAGCCGAAGCGGATGCTCGTCGGCGGCTCGACGAGCACGAAGAACCAACCTGGGGCGACCTCCGGCGACACCGTCACCTGCTCGGGGCGGACGGCGAACGCGACGGCCCGTGTCGAGACGTCGATCGGCACGGTGAACAGCGGGGGCAGCCAGCTGGCCAGCGCGCCGACCGGTCGCAGCTTGCCGGGATTGCCGGGATCGGGCTCGGCTGGAGCGGCGAGCACCACGGTGGCGGGGTAGCGGCGGAACACCTCCGCACGGATCAGGATCACCGTCGTTGCCTCACCGTCGATGAGCATGTGCGAACCGAGGTCGCCGGCCCACTCGTGGATCGGATCGATGTCGAGCTCGCCGCCTGGCCGTGGCCAGAAGCGGCGGATCGGGGTGCCGCGCCGATCGGTCGGGAACTCGCGCCACAGGAACTCGTTGAGCAACTCCTCGTTGGCCCCGAGCATGACCGCCTCGGCGAACCGGTCGTCGGGCGACAGCAGCGTGGCTCGGTCGACCGGAAAGGCGCCGATCCCCGGGAGGAACCAGTTCGGATCGCGGTCGATCAGTGCCATGGCCATCGGTGAGGGCACGTCGGGCGTGGTCAGCACGGGATCGAGCGCCGCCGCAGCGACCGGGTCGCGTCCGGGCACCAGAACTGTCGACTGCAGCCGCCGACGGACCGCATCCGGGGCCACGGTCGCGGCGCGGATCAGCGCCTCTGCCTGCGCCGGCTCGATGCGCAAGCCATCCGCACTGAGCTCGACGGACGGCTGTGCCGCCACCGCACCGCCGGGCAACGCGGCCTGGCCGAGCCGGTCGCGCCCGACCGCGGTGAGCACTGCTTCGCGCAGGGTTGCGGTCGACAGCTGCCCGGCTGCCGTCGTGGCCCCACTGGCGAAGACGTCCGGATCGGCGACCGCGCCGAGCACCGCGGTTGGCTCTGCGACGCCCTGCTGCACGGCGACCTTGGCGGCGATCCACACGCTCGTCGCTGCGCCCGCGACGTTGGAGAGTTGCGATTCCGCGCCGCGATCCGAGAGCCCTCGCACGACCGTGGCGTCCGGAGGTGGTGGTGCCGCAGCCAGGCCGGCCAACACGGTCGCCCGGCTCGTTCCGGCAGTCCTGGCCGGCACGAGACCGGCGATCGCGCGAGTCACCGGCTGCGACGCTCCGATCGCGCGGCCGATCCGACCCGCCGGCCGCTTCAACCGCGCCAGCGCCGTCGACGCCGCACCGGCGGGCGCCGCCGACGCGTCGAGGACGGCACGCAGTGGCGGCTCGGCGGCGTTGCCGGCGAGCCGAGCCCGCTCTGCGGCGGGTGCCGTGACAGCGAGCAGCTCATCGCCGGAGAGGCGGTCGAGGTGGCGACGCTGCAGCGACTCGGTGACGGCGATGGCCGCACGGCCGAGGGCGAGGCGGCGGGCAGCCTCACGGATCTCCCCGGCCTGCTCCCAGGCCTTCGCCATGAGCTCTTCTTGGTGGACGATCACCCAGTCCGAGCCACGTCCCGCTGCGAGACGGCGCACCGCCTCGCGGTTCGCCTCATCCAGCCAGTCGCCGGCGTCGGGATCGATCGTCGTGCGGCGAACGTGATGACCGCCTCGCAGTGGTGGCGCGAGGTCGCCGTCGGCGCCGGCGGCAAGCTGCTCGGCGATCCGCTCGTGCAGCTCATCAGCCTGTGCCGGAGTGACCTCGTCGGTCGGGGCCGGCCCCAGCGGACGAAGGCGCGCCACCGAGCACGGCGATCGCAGGATCGCCGGGCAGCGCGTCGTCGCCGATCCAGGGCTCGCTGACGTCGACTTGCCGATAGCCGAAGCTGCCCAGCTCACTTGGCTTGACCGGTCGGATCCGCCGCGCCAGGGCCTCGAAGTCGGCGTCCTCGCCGGTCATGAACTCCCAGTGGTCGTAGATCGGGAGCGTCACCGGTCCGGCCTGCTCGACACGCCACGCAGGATCGTTGGCCCGCTCGGGGTCGACCGGCAGACCGAGGCCGGCCTGGCGGCCGCCGAGGAACGCCGGAACCAGCGCCGCCCGCAGTCGCGTGTTCGGTGGGAGCTTGCGTGGGCAGAGCAGGCGGCTCCGACCGCGGCGCGGGTCGCTGCCGTCGCCCTCGAGCTGCGCATGCGCCCACGCCCAGTTCTCGGCGAGGTCGGGCAGCTGGACGACGTCGACGCTCATGCGGGCGGTCGGTACGCCGGGCAGCACTTCGATGTCGGCGGTCACGACGACGAGCGCCAGCCATGGACGGAGACGTTGGCGCTCGCCGGCGCGGGCGGGGGAGAACCGCCACGGGAGATCGCTCGACGCGAGCTCGATCGCCGCCAGGTTGACGGCCTCCGTGCCGACGGCACCCGGCACGGGGAAGCGACCGACGATCTGCCCGGGTTCGAGACCGACGACGGCACTCGGTCCGAGGACCTCGAGCGCTGGGCCTGGCGCCGTCACCAGCCCGCCGCCGATGGTGTCGCTGACGCGCACCTCCGGACGGAGGGTCGGATGGGCGCTCGGCGCGGCGGGAGCGTCGGGGTTGGCGTCGGCTGGGTCGACATCACCGAGCGCGGCGCCGGTGGCGGGCTGCACCCACGAGGTGAAGCGCAACGTCGTCACGGGCGATGAGCCCTGCAACTGATCTGTGTCACCACAAATGCCGTTTGACGACGTGTGCGGTGACACAGAAACGAAGACGGGCGCAGCGTGCTCATGCCAGTTCCCAGGACTCGAGCACCTGCACCGCAGCACCGCGTGCGGACATCAGATCGATCGAGTCGAGCGCTTCGATGGGCGAGCCGAACGGCGCGCTCGCCATCGGGAGCACGGCACCGACGACCGGTGCCGTCGGCACGACGACCGAGGGTGCCTCCGGGAGCACGGTGATGGGCTCGGCCGGCGTCCACGCGCGGTCGATGGCGGCGGTCGTGTCGGCGAGGAACGGCGTCAGGTCGAGGTCGAGGAGCTGGCTCAGGTGGCCCTGCGGCAGGATGTCTCGCGCCAGTTCAGGTCCATAGACGATCGTCTCCCAGTCGAGCTCGGTCGGCCGCACGGCGCCGTTCGAGACACCCACCGGGGACAGCCGGGCCCCGGCGTCGAGCTCGGTGAACCGCGTCGTCGCCAGTTGCTCGTCGACGCTCAACGTGCGGAACGTCCCGAGCGGAAACAGATCGCGCAGCGCCTCGGTCGGTGGCGCTGGTTCCTCACCCTCGCGCAGGCGGACGCCGGAGATGACCCAGCGCTGCGGCGCGACGGCGTGACCGCCGAACCGCTCGATGCCGACGCCGAACGGCAGCAGCTTCTGGCGGACGGTGAGCGAGCCGTCCGGATGGAGCACGCGCCCGGCAGCGACGTCACCGCCGGCTCGGACTGACAGCAGGACGCCATCGTGGTCCGCCGCGGGTGGCCGCATCGCCCACGACGACGGCCGCACCAGCTCGTCGTGCAGCGCCTTGACGACGTCGGGAGGGCGGTCGTCCGAAGGTGGTTCGTCGCCGAACCGCTCGTCGATCGTGACCGGCACCTTGACGAACAGCACCTCGGCCTCGCCATGCGCTCTGATGTGCCACGGCGAGGGTCCCTCCAGCAAGCCCTCCAGGCGGACGCCGGCGACGGTCTCGCCGAACACCTCGACCTCGACGCCCGCCGTGATGCTGACGGAGAAGCGGAAGCGCGGCACCCATTCGAACAGCGCGTCGAAACCCAGCCAGCCGTGGACCCCGCAGCCGGCGATCTCTGCAGTCAGTTCGACCTTGGCGCCGAACTGCACGCTCGTCGTGGTGATCGCGACGTAGGACTCGTACCGCAGCTCGACGATCGGGATCGACATCGTCATGCCGATGCGCTGCAGGGCCGGAACGCCCTCGGGCGGCTGCACGGCAGGGTGGAAGCCGCCGGCGGAGAGCACGAACGTGCTCCTCGCGCCGCCGCGCACGAGCAGGAAGAGATCGCCGTGCAGCTCCAGCCCGACGATGTACGAGCCACCCAGGCTGGCGACGATCCGCAACTCGGGGACGCCGAGGTCGAAGGCCGCCATGAAGCGGGCCTCGATGTGCACGAGCGCCAAGTCGCTCGTCGGCAGGTCGAGGACGAGTCGGCCGAGGAACACGAACTTCGGCGGGTTGGGCATCTCGACGATGACGGCCGCTTGGCCGCGTACGAGACCGCCCGCCCAGTTGAGCTCGAGCATGGGACCGAACAGGACACGGCCCGGCGCGTCGGGGAAGAGGCGCGGCAGCGCCGCCGCGACGCGTGGCGCGTCACGTTGTGGGTCGTCGGGGAACAGCAGCGCGCCGAGCGTCCCGTCGAGGACCGCACCGGTGAGCCCGTCGAGGTCGGCGCGTCTCGAGAGACCGAAGATGCCACCGATGCCGGAGACGGCGAAGCCGAAGCCGATCTGGATCCCGGGTGGCGGGAAACGGGCGCTCATCACCACGAGGAACGACAGCGGTTGCCCGTTCGCCGGCGGTCGCAGCACACCGAACGCGGCAACGGCCAGCGGAGGGATCTCCAAGGCGAGCGCGCCGCTCCAATCACCTTCCTGTGTGTGCACGAGGACACCGCCGCCGGACACGATCGGGAGGTCGATCGTGACACCGACGCCGCCGAGCGACGGCGCGGAGATGGCCGGCGGCGCGCCACTCGTCAAGCCGAGGCCGACCTCGACCGCGAGCTGCGCGGCTCGCAGCGTCACCGGTGCGGCGGGCACCTCGACGGCGACGTCGGCGCGCACACCGAGGCGCAGTTGTGGTCCTCCACCTTCGGTCGCCACTCCGACGCGCACGCCGAGCGACTGCACGTCGAGCGGGCCGATCCTGCCCGTGCCGGGCAAGGGCACGTCCAACGAGGCATCGCCGTGCAGCACGAGGCCGAACTTCGGATCCGTGGCGATCTCCACGTCGATGGCGGGCAGTTCGGACCTCGGGACGATCGACGCGAGCAACTCGGGCAGCAGGGCGGCAGTGAGACCCGGCAGACCGAGGGCGAGATCGACGACCGGCGACGGCTGGTCGGCACGCAGCTGCAGAGCCAGGTGCACGCTGCCGCGGCGGATTCCGAGCGCCGCGGGTGGGGCCTCGGGAGGTGGATCGAGATCGACTTCGACGCTCAGCTGCGCACCGGGCGCGCCTCCGGCGAGCGCCGCAGGGCCGGTGGCCGGCATGGTGACCGTGAACGGCGTCGGCGCGTTGCCACTCAACGTGAGGTGCACACCGTTCACGGGCGACGCCTCGACCGGTGCCGCCACCGCGCCGGCGACGACGACCTCGAGGCCGGGTTGCCCGTCGGCTCGCGGTCCGGCGACTGCGATCAGTCGCGTCGGGCCCAGTCCAGCTTGCGTGGCGAGAACGGGCATTCGCCGTCCGCCAGCCTGCCGGCCGAACAGTCCAATCGCGTCGGACTGTCCGATCAGCGCGTTCAGGCGTCGCAACATCGCCGCGGCGCCGGTGTGCGAGATGGCACCCGCCAGCGCGGCACCGTCGATGCGGTCGAGCAGCTGGGCATCGAGGGCGTGCCCGCTCCATTCCGGCGGGGCGTTCCCCAACCCGGCGAGAAGTTGCTCGACATCGGGATCGGTGAGCGCCCCCAGCATCTCCACCGCCGCCGCCCGCACCTGGTCGAGCAGCTCGTTCCCAGGCGAGCTCACGGGCGGCGACTGTAAACGACGGGCGTACGCTCGAGGTGATGGATGGCGCCCACGATCTGGGAGGCATGCAGGGCTTCGGTTCCGTGCGCACGCCCGACGGGGAGCTCGAGTTCCACGAGTCGTGGGAGCTGCGCGCCCAGGTCGTCGGCTTGCTCAGCGGCACGGCCAGACGCCCGGCCATCGAAGCGCTCGACCCCGGCGAGTACCTGACGTCGAGCTACTACGTCCGGTGGTTGCGCGCCGCCGAGCAGGAGGCCGTGCGCAGTGGGCGGCTCGAGCCCGCCGACCTCGACCGGTGGCGGCAGGTGTTCGCCGAAGATCCTGATGCGGCGCCGCCCGTGGCGAGCGATCCGGAGATGGTCGACTTCATCCGTCACCTCGGCCCGCACGTGCACGGCGACGTCGAATCTGCGACGTTCGCGGTTGGTGACCGAGTGCGCGTGCGTCGCATGCGGCCCGAGAGCCACCACCGGTGCCCGCGTTACCTGCGCGGTGTTGTTGGTGAGGTGGAGCGGGTGTGTGGCGTAGACGCCGTTCCCGGTGTACGTGACGAGGCGGAGCCGGTGTACACGGTGCGCTTCGCGTCGGATGATCTCTTCGGTCCACGCGAGGAGGAGCCGCCGTACGTGCTGCTGATCGATCTCTGGGAGCGCTACCTGGAGCAGCCATGATTGCGTTCCCCGGCCACGCAGGCCGTTGCTGGACACTCGCTCGCTGGCGCTCGCTCGCTCGCATCACCGAGAGGGTTTGGCTGTGAGTCACGATCACGACGACGGCCACTCGCACTACGACTCGCCGTTGTCGCGTCGCCGCCGCTCGGAGATGGAGCTGCGGGCGATGGCGCTCGAGGCGGCGCTCGTCGAGAAGGGTCTCGTCGCCACGGACGCCATCGACGAGATGGTGGAGTACATGGAGCAGCGCATTGGACCCCACCACGGCGCGCGCGTCGTGGCGCGAGCGTGGACCGATCCCGAGTTCAAGCAGCGGTTGCTGGACGACGGCACGGCAGCGATCGCTGAGCTCGGCATCTCCGGTCCCGAGGGCAACGTCCGAGTCGTCGAGAACACGGCCGAGGTGCACAACCTCGTCGTGTGCACGCTGTGCTCGTGCTACCCGTGGCCCCTGCTCGGCCTGCCACCGATCTGGTACAAGAGCTTCGCCTACCGGTCGCGCGCGGTTGCCGAGCCGCGAGCCGTGCTCCACGAGTTCGGGGTCGAGCTCCCCGCCGACGTCGAGATCCGCGTGTGGGACTCGAGCGCCGAGGTTCGCTATCTCGTTCTTCCGCAGCGCCCGCCGGACACCGACGACCTCGCCGACGACGAGCTCGCTGGACTGGTGACCCGCGACTCGATGATCGGGACCGGAGTCGCCCAATGATGCGGCCGGCGAAGGCGCTGGAGCGCCCGCCGTGCCGAACCGGGTCTTCGCCTCTGAACGACGCGACCTGGCGCGGACGATGCGGCCGGCGATGGCGCTGGAGCGCCCGCCGTGCCGAACCGGGTCTTCGCCTCTGAACGACGCGACCGCCTGGGCGCGCATCGACTTCTGACTCATGTCGGGCCGCTGAGGACGTCTCGCACCGCGTCCTCGAGCTGGGCGCGTTCGACACCGAGCTCGGCGAGGATCTTGGCGGCCAGGCCCTGCTCCTCCCGACGCAGCGCGAGCAGGAGGTGCTCGCAGCCGATGTAGTTGTGTCCCAGTCGCAGGGCCTCGCGCAGCGTGAGCTCGAGGACCTTCTTGGCGCGAGGGGTGAACGGGATGTGGCCGCGCACGGGCGTGGGGCCCTTCGGCACCCGCTCGTCCACGAGGCGTTCAACGACTGCGCCATCGACGTCGAAGCGGGCGAGCACCTTCACGGCGACGTTGCCCCTGGCCGTGCTGTCGAACAAGCCGAGGAAGAGGTGCTCGGTGTCGATCGACGGGTGACGGCGGTCGCGAGCGGCGGTCTGGGCGGCGATGACGGCAGCCCGGGCGCGGGGAGTGAAGCGGCGGAACCTACCCTCGGTCAGACCTGCCACCAGCCGGCCGAGCAGGCCGCCGTGGCGCTGCTGGGCCGCTTGTCGGGTGACGCCGAGGGCGTCACCGATCTGGGTCCACGAGCAGCCCTCGGCCCTCGCGTCCTTCACGAAGTGGTCGAGCAACTCGTCGCCGAGCGCCTCGATCTGGTCCTTCAGCGCGGCCGCCGCAGCGACACGGGCCAGCGGATCGGCGTCGCCTCCCTCTTCGATCGCGGTGATCAAGTCGTGCAAGTCCATCGACTGTCAACCTAGCGTTGACAAGGCGGAGTGTCAATGTGTAGTTGACAGGGGACGCGAGTGGGCCCAGCGGCGCGGCGTGTGAAGCCGACCGCTACGTTCGTCGTCGTGGAGGCCGAACAGCTGGCGGCGCTGGTGGCGGCGTGCTCCAACGCCGGTCGTTGGGGGCCGGACGACGAACTGGGGACGCTGAACCTGATCACGCCGTCCACGCGCCGACGCGCCGCACAGCTCGTGGTTGAAGGGTTGTCGGTCTCGATGGCGTCGGACCTCTCCGTGCAGCACGACGCGATGACCGACAGCCTGGAGCTCCACACGGCGTTCTCGGACCCGGCCGCGCCGATCGCCGTCGCAGATGCGATCACCCTGAACGTGCACGGCTGGAGCACGCACCTGGACGCTCTCGGCCACATCTACACCGACGGCGTGGGGTACAACGGTCGACGCAGGGCGGAGATCTTCAGCGACCACGGGCTGGCCGCCAACGCCATCACCGCGCTGAAGGACGGCGTGTTCACTCGTGGAGTGCTGCTCGACGTGGCCGCGTCCGTCGGCGCGCCGTGGCTACCTGCTGATCACGTGATCACCCCCGCCGAGCTCGAACGAGCCGAGGACACTGCCGGCGTCCGCGTCGAGGCAGGCGACGCGCTGTTCGTGCACACCGGGCTCGCCTCGCGGCTGACGGCCGATCCCGCCGTGGACACCGACCGCCGAGCCGGTGTCGGGGTCGACGCGGTGCTGTGGCTGCACGAACGCGACGTGGCGATGTTCGGCGGTGACTGCGTCGACGCGCTGCCGGGCCCCGACCCCGACCTTCCCCTCCCGCTCCACCAGCTCGGCATCGGCGCGATGGGACTGACGTTGCTGGACTGGCCTCGCCTCGACGGTGTCCTCGCGCTGTGCGCCAGGCTCCAGCGCCACGAGTTCCTGCTCACCGTCGCCCCACTGCCGATCGTCGGCGGGACCGGCTCACCGGTCAATCCGATCGCCACGTTCTGACGTCCCAGCCCGGAAACGGCGAGGTCAGTTGCGCGGTGGGAGCGGTGACTCGGGCGCGAGTGCCGCGGCGAGCTCGCTGAAGATCGTGTCGCTGCTGTTCGCGTACGCGCCCGTCGTCGGGTCGAAGGCAGCAGCCTTGTACGTGGTCACGACTGACACGGTGAGTTGCTGGCTCGGGAGGTACCCGCCCGTGGCGCCGGAGCCGTAGAAGTTCTTCGTCTGGGTGATCCAATCGCCGAGCAGCACGACCCCGAGTCCGTACGACCGCAACTCCTCGTTGGTGGAACACACCGGGCAGCGACCGGTCGGGTCAGGGCTGCCGAACCCGACGAGGTTCTTGCCCACCATGGCCTGGTGGGTCTCCGGTGACAGCAGTTGGCCGTCGCCAACGATCTCCATCGATCTCGTCATGTCGTAGATGTCCGTCGTCTGCACGGCCCCTTCGGCAGTCGTCCAGGATGGGTTCCAGAACGTCGACTCCTCGTAGAACGGGTCGGACTCAGCGATCTGCATCACCTCGCGCCGTTCCGAGCTGAACGAGTGCAGCACGGGCTCGGGGATCAGCGGGGTGTTCTCGTTGCTGCTGGTGTTCGTCAACCCCATCGGTTCGACGATGTACTCCTGCATGATCTCGGCCATCGGCTTGCCGGCGATCTGCTCCAGCACCCGGCCGAGGATCACATAGTTCGTGTGCGAGTAGCCCCAGTTCGTTCCGGGCTCGAAGTAGAGCGGCGTCGACGTGCCGATCTCGATCATCTCCTCGCTGGTCCACTGTCGGAACGGGTCGAGCCCCGTGCCGTCGAGCAGTTCGGGTTGGTAGACGTAGTCGGCGTACCCCGACGTCATGTCGAGGAGGTTCCTGAGCGTGATGGCATCGGCGCTCGGGAGGTCCGGTAGCCACGTCGAGAGCGTGTCGTCGTAGCTCACAATCCCTTGGTCAACCATCTGCGACACGATGTGTGCGATGTAGGTGAAGGCGAACGCGCCGTTTCGATAGTGCATGTCCGGGGTCGCCGGCACACCGGTCAACGACTCGCCGAAGGCGCCGGTGAACACGTTCTCGCCGTCCGCGGTCACTCGCACGATCAGCGCGTTCAAGTCGTACGTCGTCATCGCCGCCTCGGTGATCTGCTCGATCACGGCGGCCCGGGCGGGATCTACCGAGGGCTCGTCTGGCGGTCGGTCCGCGGGGATGGACATCTCCGTCGGGACCGACGTCTCCGTCGGGACCGATGAGCTCGCTGCCGGAGCTGAGGAAGCCTCCGTCGGGGTCGAAGTCGTCGATGTGCTCGCGTCCGTGCCCGAGCTCGAATCCGAGTCCGAGTCGCACGCCGTGATGAGCGCGAGCAACGCCACGGCGACCGCACCGATCGCCCGAGGTGCCGTCGTTCGCGGGCGATCGAGGTCACTCCTCCGCATGACAACTCACTCCGGCCCGCACGTTACCGGGAGCGGCCGAGCAAGATCGGCGGCTGATGGAGGTCTCGTCGAGCTCGTTGTCGAGCTGGTGGGGCGGCTGTTCCTCGCCGCGCTGCACCAGCGCGTGCCATAGCGTCGCCGGAATGGAGACTTGGGACGCGATCCGGGCACGTCGCAACGTCCGCTCTTACACCGACCAGCCGATCGGCGAGGCCGACCTCAACCGCATTCTCGAGGCGGGAAGGCGCAGCCCGTCGGCCTCGAACCGTCAGAAGTGGGACTTCGTCGTCGTCACCGATCGCCAACAGCTGTTGGAGCTGGGCACCGTTTGGCGGGGTGCCCGGCACGTCCCCGGCTCGGCGGCCACGATCGTCCTCGTGCTGGGCGAGCCCGAGGAGGAGCGCTATCGCCTCATCGACCAGTACGACCTCGGACAGGCGACCATGGCGATGATGCTGGCGGCAACCGATCTCGGCATCGGCACCGGCCACTCGGCCGTGGGCGATCAGGACGCCATCCGCCGCATCCTGATGCTCCCGAGCGACCGCTACGCCCCGTACATGCTCGCCCTCGGCTATCCCGCCGACCGTCCCGTCCGACCGACCGGCAAGCCCGACCGCCGGCCCCTCGACGACGTCGTCCATCGCGGCCAGTGGTGACTGCTGCGCCGAGACATGGTTGCTGCAGTGGAGATCACCCTCGTCCGACTCGATGACCGCGGGATTGACCGGGCTCAGCTCGCCGAGTTCCTGACCGTCAACGAGTTTCCGTTCCACGTGACCCGGCGACCGCCGCGAACCGACGTCGAGGGCTGGATCGACGATGGCCGCTTCGGTGATGCCGACCATGCCTCGTATTGGATCCACGCCGGGCGAGGCTGCATCGGACTCGTCGTGCTGCAGGACCTCACCGACAACGCCCCACTGTTCGACCTCCGCTTGGCCACGGAGCATCGCGGCAAGGGGTACGGCGCCCACGTGCTGAAGGCAGTCACGACACACGTCTTCACCACCTTGCCGGCAGTCAACCGCTTCGAAGGACAGACCAGCGAAGACGACATCGCAATGCGCAAGACGTTCGTTCGAGCCGGGTTCGTGAAGGAGGCCCACTATCGAGAGGCTTGGCCCGTCGAGAGCGGTCCTCCGGTGGCTTCCGTGGCCTACGGCATCCTGCGACGCGATTGGCAGACCGGCCGGACAACCCCCGTCAACTGGAACGACGCTCCAGCCTGACCAGTGCAGGACGGGGAGAGCTACCTGTGAAGCCGGTCCTCGTGACCGGATTCCTCAACCGCGCTTCACACCGCGTCGATGGCGGACTGGATGAGCGCCGTGATCTCCTCGGGGTGCGAGACCATCACGACGTGGCTCGAGTCCACCTCGACCGTCGTGGCGCCCATCCGCTGCGCGAACAGCCGCTCGGCATCGGGAGGGATGACCTGATCGTGCTGGGCGACGGCGAACCACGTCGGGAAGGCCTTCCAGGCCGGCGCCGTCATCACGTCTTCCAGGGTTGCGACGGCCAAGGGCTGCTGGACCGCGCACATCACGCGAGCCTCCACCGGGTCGACGTCAGGCGCGAAGAACTGAAGGAAGCCGTCCTCTGGGATCCAGGCGAAGCCCTTGTCATCGATCTGCAGGGCACCGAGCGCAGGAGTCGGAGCACCTTGCGCCAGCAACCCGCCGATGGACTCGCCCTCGTCGAGGCCGAAGCCGGCCACGTACACCAAGGCAACGACGTTCGGGGTTTCCGGCCCGAGTGCAGTGATGACCTGCCCGCCGTAGGAATGCGCCGCGAGCACCGTCGGCTCCGCCTTGAGGCTCAGGACGTGGCGCAGCTTGGCGACGTTGTCCGCCAACGACGTGTGCGGCAACTGGACCGCGACGACCTCGTGACCAGCGGCCTGCAGGCGGCGGATCACGCCCGCCCAGCACGAACCATCCGCCCACGCACCATGCACCAACACGATCCTCATGACTGCCCTCCTCCGCCGCCGAACACCGGCGGTCCGTCAAACCTTCTCACGATTCGGAGGGACATGCGTCGGGACCGGACCCATCCCTAGCGGCGCCCGCATCAGCCGAAGCGGACGCCGGTGACACCGGCGAGGATGAGCACGACCCCGAGGAGCTTGACCGGTGAGAGGCGCTCCTCGAACAGATACGTGCCGATGGCGACCGACACGATCGCTTCCACCCCGAGCCCGAGCGTGTAGGCGGTGGACAGACCACCCATCCGGATCGCTCGGCTGAGCAAGAAGGCGCCGACGACGAACAGCGCAATGACGGCGACGGTCGGCCACACCCGGGTGAAGCCGACGGAGACCTTCATGAATGCCCCACCGACTGCGAACGCGACCGACGCGGCGATCACCGAGCCCCACACGGCTCTAGAGAGTCGTGCGGACGCCTCGCGATACGTGACGATCGGCACCGGAGGGCGTGTCCACCTATCGGGGGATCCTGCCTTCGCGAGACGTTGGAATCGGGCGAACTACCGTAGGAGTACCTGTTGTGAAGAAGCACCTCAGCGCTCTCCTGGCGGTACTCATCGGTGCGGGCATCGTGACGACGATGGCCGACCAGTCCCCGGTCGAGGCGAGACCGTGCGCCTATCACAACACCCCCAGTCGCAAGTGTCCTCGTCCGCCGCTGCCGCCGGTCCCGCCACCACCACCCGCCACACCACCCCCGCAGTCAGGACGGTTCAACCTGCTTCCGCCCGGGTCGGCCCTGCCGACCTCGGCGCAGTGCGCGGCCCGGGTGCGACCAGCGCCGGAGGTTCGTCCTGTCAACCAACGGCCCAACAGGTTCGGTGTGGTCCCCAACCAGACCCGCGGAGTCGCCGGCGCATGGACCGATGCCGACCCGTCCAAGGCGCCCTTCACTGCTCGCGTCGACGGCAACTTCGTCGGCACGACCGACGAGATCATCCAGTGGGCTGCTTGCAAGTGGGGCGTCGACGAGGACTACGTCCGTGCCCAGATCGTCGCCGAGTCCTACTGGGATCAGGTCAACAGCCTCGGTGACTGGGGTACGACGGCGGCGAACTGCGAGCCGCGATTCCCGCTCGGCACGAACGGCCGGACCGGCCAGTGCCCGGAGTCGTTCGGCCTCGGCCAGACCCGCTATCCGTTCATGCGGACCGCCTTCCCGCGCGCCTACGACTCCTCGGCGTACAACCTCGACGTCACGTACGCGATCTGGCGGTCATGCTTCGAGGGCACGGAGACGTGGCTGAACTCGGTGGAACGCGGCCGCGTCTATGGCGCCGGCGACATGCTCGGATGCATGGGTCGCTGGTTTGCCGGGCGCTGGTACACGCAGCCGGCTCTCGACTACATGGCGGTGGTCCAGGGGCATGTGACCGGGCGCACGTGGCAGTCGCCGGCGTTCCTCAGTTACAACCCCTGACCCGACAGCAACCGGGTTTTGCGTCACCGACGCCGCGGTCGACCGCGGAAACGGTGACGCAAACGCAGAATGTCGACCGGACCGCTTGAGCACCGTCGAACGTCACGGGATGAGCCCGAGTGCGCGCAGCGTGGCGGGACCAGCGATGCCGTCTGGCTCGAGTCCGGCCTCGGCCTGGTACGCCCTGACCGCGTTCTGCGTCCCGCGGCCGAAGGTTCCGTCGACCGCGACCTCGACGTAGCCGGCGGCGACGAGCGCCTGCTGCAGACTCACGACCGCAGGGCCGTCGTCGCCGAACTGCAGGAGCTCGGTCGACCCGTTGGATCCGGCGGGCTCGCAGAGCACCGCGGGAGTGAGCGTGTACGCCACCTCGATGGGCATGCCTGACGTCGCGAGCGCATCGGGGCAGAACGACGCGAAGCCTCCCTTCGCGATCCAGCGCCCGTCCTGCTGTTGGAACACCTCGAAGTGCTCGCACTGGTCGCCGCAGTCAGTCGGAACTCCCACACCCCATCCGTCTGCGCAGTTCGCTGTCTCGGTCGAGACCCCGGTGTCGGCGGCGAATGCCGCACTCGTGCAGCTGACGCCCGACTGGTTGCCGGCAGATGGCCCGCCCAGTTGGGTGTACATCGCGGTCGCGATCTCGAGTGGCACGCCTTGGGCAGCGATGGTGGCCGGGGTGTAGGTGGGATTGTCGCCGAGCTGGAGGTCACCCCACACCTCGACGAGCTCGCTGTGCCCAGTGTCGTCGTAGCGGACGAGTGCGACGCTGACGCTGGGATCGGCCTCGGTGAAGGCCACGAGCGCCCATGGTCCTGCGCACGTCGATTGTGAGATGCCGACGAAGGCGCCGAAGTCTGCGACCGGCGTCAGATCCACGCCTTCGCAGGTGGTCAAGGTGACCGGTTGGTGTTGTGGCGGTGGGAGATCGATCACGGGGGTCACGGTGACGGCGGCGTTGACGATGCTGATCGATGCGCCGACGTAGCGGGTTGGGCAGCAGTCGAGGTCACCGGCCTGGTTCGTCCACCACGCGACGTCGAAGCGGCCGTCGACGTAGGTCATGGACTCAACGGTCGCTCGCGCCGCGCCTTCTGTGAGCGAGCCGAGGTCGACACTGCCGACGAGGAGGTTGCCAGTCGTGTAGATCACGATCTGCTCAGGCCATGACACGCCACCGTGCGTACACCCGACCACGGCGGCGGCATCCGGTAAGCCGTCGCCGTTCACATCTCCCACGGCGAGCGGGATGCGATCGTCCATGCCGACGCCACCATCGGAAGGAGCGATCGAGCGAAGCGCGCCCTGGACGAGCAGGCCTGGCGGGAACTCACAGAGACTCGGGACACGAGCGTTCTGCAGCGCAGCGAGCGTGAGGGGTGGCGCAGCAGCGATTCGATCGAGCTCGCCAGCCGCCGCGACGGGGTCGAGACGGCCGTGACCGTACTCGTCGGTCCGCGTGCCGCCGGCTGGACGCGCGGTGGCCAGGAGCGCAGCTTCGACCTGATCTGGTGGCGCATCGGGGCGATGGGCGAACAACACCGCAGCCGCAGCCGACACCATCGGTGCGGCGAACGACGTTCCGTTGTCAGGCGAGACGGTCGGGGCGGCCGGCGGCGCGGTGAACGCCGTGGAACTGATGTCATCGCCGGGAGCGGAGATGTCAACGGTCCAGTTCCGTGTCGAGAAATCGGCCACCCGCGAGTGGAGATCACCAGGCGCATCCGGATCGCTTCCGTAGGCGCCGACACCCAGGACGCCTTCGTACGCGGCCGGGTACAGCACGGCGTTCGTCTCGCTGCGGCACTTGCTCGCTGAGGGCGCCGTGCCGCAGTTGCCAGCGGCTGCGACGAGCAGGGCGTGACTGCGCGCGCCGTAGATGGCCCACTGCGTCAGGTCGTTCGGCGCCCGGAGCGCGACGCCGTCCAACCCGCGTTCGAGGACGCTCATGTTGATGACCCGTGCGCCGTGATCGACCGACCAGGTGATCAGCTGGGCGAGCGATGCAGCCTCCGGCACGTCGAGCAGCTCGACGTAGGTGGCCACTCCTCGCCCGAACTCGTGGTTGTCCGCGCGCGCCCCGATGATGCCGGCAACGCGAGTGCCGTGCGAGTCGATGCTGCCATCGAGACCTGGTTCCAGGAGCGAGCGGTGCTCGATCACGACACCGTCCAAGTCGCGATGAGACGCGATGCCGTTGTCGATGACGGCGACACGCACCTTGGGAACTGCAGCGTTGGGCCGCACGTCGTTGTCGAGGTCGGCGATGCGCAGGTCCTCGAGCCACCAGTTCTGTTCCGGGATTGGCGCGTCGATGCCGCGAGGAGCCTCCTCGGCCGAGAGCGCTTCGACCACGGTCGGACGATCGGCCGCGACCACGTCAGCTCGCGACCGCGCCTCGGCGGCGCGGGCGTCGAACTCCGCCGACGGGACCACCGTCGACTCGTACCGCAGGCACCCGGCGTCGATGCGCATCACCGTGAGCACCTCCTCGCCTGGTGCCGTAGTCGGCAGCTCGTCGGGCGCAACGCCGGAGCAGTCGGCATCGAGCGGAAGCGAGTCGACGAGCGCCTGCTTCTCCGGCGACGAACTGATCAAGTTTGGCGTCGATGAAGGAGGCGAGCTCGCCGGGTCGAGGACCGCGGAGACTGGTGGCGATACCGCCGGCACGGTCGTCGCCTCGGAGACAGATTCCGACGTCGTCGAATCGGAGCCGGTGCACGCAGCCACACCGATGAGCCCGGCAACGCTCAGGGCAACGAAGACTCGGTTCGCGTCAGATCGCGTCCTCTGCAGTGTCCGCCCTGCAAGGCCCATCGACCGCCCTTTCCGCCAAGCACGCTCGCCCCGACCGACGGCGCGAGCGGCACACGGTAGGACACCACAGCATCCAGGGCCATGCGCGGCTGCATCCGCGGCTGCTCGGCGTGGGCGGGGCGGGGAGGGTTTCAGCGCCTACGCACTGTCACCGCTTGCGGGGACGACGCCGACCACCACGCCGTCCTGACGGCAGCGTGACGCCTACTGCGCGGCGGCGTCGCGGAGGACGCGGCGCAAGATCTTGCCCGACGGGGACTTCGGGATCGCGTCGACGAACGTGAGCTTGCGGACCTGTTTGTAGCTGGCGACCTTGTCCGCGACGAACTGTTGGACGTCGGCGGCCGTGGTGTCGCCCCCGGGCTTGAGCACGACGTACGCGGAGGGAATCTCGCCCGCTTCTTCGTCGGGCAGCCCGATCACTGCAGCGTCCGCGATCTGGGGGTGGGTGAGCAGGAGCGCCTCGAGCTCGGCGGGTGCGACCTGGAAACCCTTGTACTTGATGAGCTCCTTCAGCCGGTCGACGATGAAGAGGTGCCCGTCCACGTCGATGTGGCCGATGTCGCCGGTGTGCAGCCAACCCTCGTGGTCGATCGTGTTCTTCGTCGCCGACTCGTTGTTCAGGTAGCCCTTCATCACCTGCGGACCGCGGACCCAGACCTCGCCGTCCTGGTCGACGTCCAGCGACGACTCCGTTGCTGGATCGACGATCCGCGTCTCGGTGTGCGGGACCGTGACGCCGACCGAGCCGGGCTTGAAGCCACCTGAGGGCGTGGCGTGACTGACCGGTGAGAGCTCGGTCATGCCGTAGCCCTGGACGACCTCGCAGCCGAGTCGCTGACCGCACGCGATCGCGAGCTCGGCCGACAGCGGCGCCGCACCCGAGAGCATCCACCGCAGCGTGGAGAGGTCGTAGTTGTCGACGAGGGGGTGCTTCGCCAGTGCAACGACGATCGGAGGCGCGACGAACGCCCGCGTGAGGCGATGTTCCTGGTGCAGCGACAGGAACTGCTCGAGATCGAAGCGTGGCATCGTGACGATCGTGGCCCCGGCACGTAGGCCCGTGTTCATCATCACCTGCATGCCGTAGATGTGGAAGAACGGCAGCACTGCGACGAACGAGTCGTCCTCCTGCAACCCGACGGTGGCCAGCGCCTGCTCGATGTTCGAGACGAGGTTGCGGTGCGTCAGCATGACGCCCTTCGCCAAGCCGGTCGTGCCCGAGGAGTACGGCAGCACGACGACATCGTCGAGATCGACCGCCACCTGCTCAGCGAGCGGCGGACCGGCGAGCGAGGCGATCGAGGTCATGCCGTCGGCGTCACCGATGACGTACACCTCCCTGACTCCCGAGTCGGCGATGGCCGCGGTGGCCGTCTCGACGAACGTCGGGACCGTCACGAGACGCGTCGCGCCTGAGTCGACGAGCTGATGATGGACCTCGGCGGAGGTGTAGGACGGGTTCACCGTGGTGACGACACCACCAGCGAGCGCGACGGCGTGGAAGATGACGCCGTATTCCGGACAGTTGGGCGCCATCACGGCGACGACCTCGCCCTTCGCCAGCCCGCTCTCGAGCCACCCGCCCGCTTGGCTGCGCACTGCGTCCTCGAACTGGCGGTACGTCATGATCCGGCCGGATGGGCCATCGATGAATGCCGGCTTGTCGCCCAACTGGCGGGCGCGCTCCAGCAGATACGGGGTCAACGGGAAGTCAGGAAGCGTCTCCGAAGGCAGCGGACTCGTGAATGTTGTGGACATCGCTCGTCTCCCTCCCAGGACGCCCGAGTCCCGGAGCGCGCCAGTCTTGCCGCTCAATCGAGGAGGGAGGTCTCGAAGGTGGAATCGGAACCTGGCGTTGTGGAGCGTCGTTCCGTACGGTGGTCTGGTGAGCCCCTCGTCAGCACCAGATCTCGCGAGCCGCTGCGAACTGCTGCGGTCGTTGCACCGTCCCGGCGCGCCCCTCCTGCTTGCGAACGTGTGGGATGTGGCGACCGCAAGAGCCGTGGTCGCCGCGGGGTTTCCCGTGGTTGCCACGACCAGCGCGGGGGTAGCCGCCACGCTCGGCTACGAGGATCACGAGGGTGCGCCAGTCGACGAGATGCTCGCCGCGGCTGCGCGCATCGCGAGGGGTGTCGACGTGCCCGTGACCGTGGACGCCGAGGCTGGCTACGGGATGAACCCGGCTGAGCTGGTGGCGGCGTTGCGCAGCGTCGGGGTCGCCGGCTGCAACCTCGAGGACAGCGACCACGCCGCCGGCGGCCTTCGTGACCCAGACCGGCATGCGGAGTGGCTCCGGTCGGTTCGTCAGGCCGCTTCGGAGCACGCCTACCCGCTCGTGATCAACGCCAGGGTCGACGTCTTCCTCGGTCCGTTGCTCGCTGGCGCCGGCCCGGGGGCGCAAGCGCAGCTCGTTCCCGAAGCGGTGGGGCGCGCGAATGCATACCTCGACGCTGGCGTCGACTGCGTGTACCCGATCGGGCTGTGGGAGCTCGACGCGGTGCGTCGCTTCACCGCAGAGGTGCACGGCGCAGTGAACGTCATGCGTCTGCCGCAGACGCCGTCGCTCTCCGAGCTGGCTGCGCTCGGCGTGGCTCGCGTGAGCTGGGCCAGCCTCCTGTATCGCGACGCGATGGCGCACTTCAACGAGAAGCTCACGTCACTCCACGAGTGATGCACCACCCAGTTGGGAAGTGGGCGCAGACGGCGGCGCGACCAGAATGGCGCGATGTCTGACGAGGCGGATCTGCAACGCGCCGAGCGGTACCTCGTGCGGTACGGGGCGACGTGGTTGCCGTTCGTCGCCGAGCGGGCGGCGGGCGCGTTCGTCGAGGACGCCGCGGGGCGTCGGGTCCTCGACTTCACCAGCGGACAGATGAGCGCCATCCTGGGACACTCGCATCCCGAGGTGGTGGACGTCGTTCGGGAGATGATCGGCCGCCTCGATCACCTCTTCTCGGGGATGCTGTCCCGGCCGGTGATCGATCTCGCCGAGGCGCTCGGGGGGCTGGCGCCGGGGCTCTCGAAGGTGCTGGTGCTGACGACCGGGGCCGAGTCCAACGAGGCGGCGGTGAAGCTGGCCAAGCTCGTGACCGGTGGCTGGGAGGTCGTCGGGTTCGCCCAGAGCTGGCACGGCATGACCGGTGCTGCTGCTGGGGCGACGTACTCGGCGGGCCGGCGCGGCCACGGCCCGGCGCCGGTCGGATCGATGGCGGTGTTCGCGCCCAACTCCTACCGGCCCCGGTTCGTCACGGCCGACGGTCGCCTCGACTGGCTCGTTGAGCTCGACGACGCCTTCGATCTGGTCGATCGCCAGAGCACCGGCGCGCCCGCAGCGTTCATCGCCGAGCCGGTCCTGTCGTCGGGCGGGATCCTCGACCTGCCACCCGGATACCTCGCCGCCCTCCAGGCACGCTGCCGAGAGCGCGGGATGCTGCTCGTGCTCGACGAGGCGCAGACCGGCATCGGCCGCACCGGCACGATGCTGGCGTGTGACCGCGACGGGGTCGTGCCCGACATCCTCACGCTGTCGAAGACCCTCGGCGCTGGTCTGCCGCTGGCGGCCGTGCTGACGACCGACGAGATCGAAGCCCAAGCCCACGAGCGGGGGTTCCTCTTCTACACGACCCATGTGTCCGATCCGCTCCCTGCCGCCGTCGGAGCCAAGGTGCTCGAGATCGTGGTTCGCGATCGCCTCGCCGAGCGTGCGGAGATAGCTGGGGCCCGGCTGCGAGCTGGACTGCAAGAGCTGGCCGAGCGGCACGAATGCATCGGCGACGTGCGCGGGCGAGGCCTGCTCGTCGGTGTGGAGATCGTCGCCGATCGCGACTCGAAGAAGCCGGCACCGGAGCTCGGGGCGGCGATCACGCGACGATGCTTCGAGCTCGGCCTGTCGATGAACATCACGGCGCTTCGCGGCATGGGTGGCGTGTTCCGCATTGCCCCGCCACTCACGATCACCGACGCCGAGCTCGACCTCGGCATCTCGATCCTCGACCACGCGATCACCGACGCCCGCGGCTGAACATGAACACGTCGAGGGCGGGCAGACACTCACAGGGGGGACGATGGACAGGCTCGCCGGCAAGGTCGCGCTGATCACCGGAGCCTCGGCCGGTCTCGGTCGAGTCGGTGCGGAGTTGTTCGCCCGCGAAGGCGCGCGCGTCGTCATCGCTGACCGTGACGACGGCAGTGCGGTCGTCGAGGCGATCGACCGGGCCGGTGGTGAGGCCTCGTACGTCGCCACGGACGTTGGCGATGACGAGAGTGTCCGTTCGGCGATCGAGCATGCGGTTGCCACGTTCGGAGGACTGCATGTCCTCTACAACAACGCCGGCATCTCGCCGGCCGACGATGACGGGCCGGAGAACACCTCCGACGAGACGTGGCAGCGGGTGCTCGACACGAATGTCACGGGCATCGCCCGCTGTTGCCGTCACGGGATCCCGGCGATGCTCGCGGCGGGCGGGGGCAGCATCGTCAACGTCGCCTCGTTCGTCGCTCACATGGGTGCAGCGACCCCGCAGATCGCATACACCGCGTCGAAGGGCGCAGTCGTCGCGATGACTCGCGAGATCGCCACCATCTACGCCCGCCGTGGCATCCGGGTGAACGCGCTCTGTCCCGGTCCCGTGCTCACGCCGCTCCTGGCCAAGTTCCTGTCGGATGAGGCTCGACGACAGCGCCGCCTGGTGCACATCCCACTGGGCCGGTTCGGAGAGCCGATCGAGATCGCCAACGGAGCGCTCTTCCTGGCCTCGGACGAGTCGTCGTTCATGACCGGGCAATCATTGATCATCGACGGCGGCATCACCGCCGCCTACACGACGCCGGAGTGATCGCTTGTCGGCCAACATCCACATCGCTCCGGAGCAGCTCGAGGCCGACATCCGGGCGGGCACGATCGATACCGTGATCGTGGCGTTCGGCGATCACCAGGGACGGTTGATCGGCAAGCGCACGGACGGCGAGTTCTACTTCGACGTGGTCGCCGTCGACGGCACGGAGAACTGCGACTACCTGATCGCGTGCGACCTCGACGACGTCCCGATCCCCGGGTTCAGGTGGGCCAGCTACGAACAGGGCTACGGCGACATGCGGGGCGTCGTTGACCCGACAACGATCCGCTACCTCCCATGGCTGGAGTCGACCGCTCTGGTGCTCGTCGACCTCGTCGACGTCGACGATGGCACGGCAGTCGAGGTGTCGCCCAGGCGCATCCTGGGTCGGCAGGTGGAGGCCGCCGCCGACCTCGGGTACACGCCGATGATCGGCAGCGAGGTCGAGTTCTTCGTGTTCCGCGAGCCCTACGACGTGGCAAACGCCAGCGGCTATCGCGGCTTGACACCGAACTCGCCGTGGGTCGAGGACTACAACATCCTCCAGACGACGAAAGAGGAAGACCTGATCGGTCGGATCCGGCGAGGGCTGCGCGATGCCGGTTTCCCGGTCGAGTTCTCCAAGGGTGAGGCAGGGCGCGGTCAGCACGAGCTGAACCTCACGTTTCAGCCAGCGCTGGAGATGGCCGACATCAACCTGGTGTTCAAGAACGCGGTCAAGGAGATCGCCGCTCAGGCCGGTCGGTCGGTGACGTTCATGGCCAAGCCGCACTTCGACGATGGCGGCAACAGTTGCCACATCCACTCGAGCTTGTGGAGGGGCACGCGCAGCGTGATGGCAGGCGACGACGAGCACCACATGAGCGACGAGTTCCGCTGGTACCTCGGCGGGCTGGTGGCGACGGCACGCGAGTTCTCCTTGCTGTTCGCGCCGAACGTGAACAGCTACAAGCGGTTCCAGCCGGGCAGCTGGGCACCGACGGCCGTTGGCGTGGGACACGGACAACCGCACGCTCGGCTTCCGCGTCGTGGGACACGGGCAGGGGCTGCGGGTGGAGTCACGCATCCCAGGCGCCGATGCCAACGCCTACCACACGTTCGCCGCGACCATCGCCGGTGGTTTGCACGGCATCAGGCAGCAGATCGAGCCGCCGGCGCCCTACCACGGCAATGGCTACTCGGCCGCCGACCTGACGCGCATCCCGTCGACCTACATCGAGGCGATCGAGCTGTGGAAGGGAAGCCAGCTCGCCCGGGAGTGCTTCGGCGACGACGTCCATCACCACGTGCTGCACCACGCCGAGTTCGAGTGGCAGGCGTTCAACGCCACAGTGACCGACTGGGAGCGCCACCGGTACTTCGAGCGGATCTGACGCGGGCTGCGGGTGCCCTCGATTCGAGCAGGTTCCGGTCACTCGACCGGAACGACGTAGACCTTCGACGGGCGGAGCTCGATGACGACGCGATCCCCGGGCGCGAGCGGATCGGACGTCGGATCCACCTGAGCATCGACGAGGAGGTCGAGCCGGTCGAGACGGACCCGCAGCAGGCTCGACGAGCCGGCGAAGTGCTCGCTCACCACGGTTCCCGGGAGCGCGCCCATCGCCGCGTCGCCGTCGCTCACGGCCCGAACCCGCACGTCCTCGGGGCGCGACATCAGCGTGACGTCGCCGCCGTTCGCCACGTCAGCTGGGGGTGGCACGTCGATGCGCACGCCGGCGACGGCGATGGCGCCGTCGTCGGCCTGGCCCGGAAGCTCGTTGATGCGGCCCACGAAGCGAGCGACGAAGGCGTTCGCCGGCTCGGCGTAGACCGCTCGCGGCGTTCCGGTCTGCTCGAGCTGACCGTTCGACATCACCCCAATCCGGTCGGCCATCGACAGGGCCTCTTCCTGGTCGTGCGTCACGAACAGCGTCGTCATGCCGAGCTGCAGTTGCAGGCGTCGGATCTCCTCGCGCAAGCCGACGCGGACCTTGGCGTCGAGCGCCGACAGCGGCTCGTCGAGCAGCAGCACCGCCGGTTCGACGACGAGGGCACGGGCCAGGGCGACGCGCTGTTGCTGACCGCCAGACAACTGGTGCGGGTAGCGCTTGGCCATCGCGCTCAGGTGGACCCGCTCGAGGGCTTCGCCGACACGCCGATCGCGCTCCGTGCTCGAGACACGCCGGACCCGCAGCCCGAAGGCGACGTTGGACCGAACGTCGAGGTTGGGGAACAGGCTGTAGCTCTGGAAGACCATGCCGATGTTGCGCTTGTGGGCCGGTACGCGCACGACATCGGCCCCGCCGATCTCGACGCGGCCGGCGTCCGGCTGCTCGAATCCGGCGGCGACGCGCAGGGCGGTCGTCTTGCCGCAGCCGGACGGGCCGAGGAGGCACACGAGCTCACCCGGCTCGAGGGCCAGGTCGAACGACTCGAGCGCGACGGTCGATCCGAACGTCTTGCGGATCGTCGTGGAACTCGAGCGTCGAGGCCACCGCTACACCGCCGGACCGGCGAGCACCGTCGCCGTGTCGGCCGTCGCTACTGCGACGGCGGGTGAGCAGCGTGATCAGAGCCAGCAAGAGCGTGGACACGAGCAGCAGCAGCAGGCCGAGGGCGAAGCCACCCTGCACCTCGCGCTGGGAGATCTGCAGGTTGAACAGTCGGCAGGGTCTCCTTCAGCAGCAGGCTGGCGATGGTGAACTCACCGAGGACGACGGTCGCGGTGAGGAAGGCCGACGAGATCAGCGGCGCTGGCGAGGTTCGGCACGAGCACTCGGAACATCGTCGTCGTCCATCCCGCGCCGAGCGAGCGCGACGCGTCGACGAGCGTGCGCAGGTCGATCGCCCGTGATCCCGGCGTCGAGCGCCCGGTAGGTGAAGGGCATGGCGAGCAGGGTGTAGAAGGGGATCAGGCTGAGGTCGCTGCGGATGAACCACGGCGCGAGCGTCCCGGAACGCGCCGGTCACGCCGACCACGAGGGCGATCGGCGGGACGACGTACGGCAGGACCGAGAGCACCTCGACGAGGCCGCGGCCTTCGGGGCGCGCAGGTGCACCCACAGGGCGGTCGGAAGCAGGAGACCGAGGGTGAGGATGATGGCGCCGATGGCGAGGCGCACGCTGAGCCACAGCGCCGGTCCGAACCCTGGATCGTGCAGCGCGTCGAGCAGCCCGTCCAACGTCCAGTTGTCGAACAGGTTGTGCCAGCCGAGGAGGGCGACGGGAACCCGCTGGAACGAGAACCTGGCAAGGGCGAGCAGCGGGAGCAGGAAGTAGGCGGCCGCGAGCAGGAGCAGCAGCCACGCCCGACACGCGCACCGCCGCGACTGGATCGCACCGTGCTCATCGCCGCCACCGCTCGGCCCGCCGGCGCAACAGGAGGTACGACGCCCATCGTCACGAGCATGAGCAGGATCATCCAGGCCGCCAGCGCGTAGCCGAGCCCCTGCTTGCCGGTGATGGCGTTGCCCTGGAGGTAGAAGCGGATCTGCAGGGGCACGAGGTTCGCCGGACCCGGTCGTGAGGGCGAAGGCGGTGGCATAGGCGGCGAAGGCGTTGGCGAAGAGCAGGAGCATCCCGCCGAGGGCGGCCGGGGCGAGCACAGGGATGCCCACCCGGCGCCAGTACGTCACCGCCGTGCCGCCGAGGTTCGCCGCCGCCTCCCGCCACTCCGGCTTGAGGCCGTCGGCCGCCGGCAGCATGACGAGCAGCATCAGTGGGATCTGGAAGTAGAGGTAGACGATCACGAGGCCCCAGAACGAGGCGATGAACTGCGGGGGGACATCGATCCCCGCCGAGGTGATCACCTTCGTCAGCGAGCCCCTGCGTGCCGAGGGCAGCGATGAAGGCGAACGCCAAGATGAGGCCACCCATGTTGGCCGCGACGCCAGCGAATGCCGCCACGGCGCTGCGCAGCCAGCGCGGCCGCTGCAGGCGGGCGAGGACGAGCGCCAGCACGGTCCCGATCACGCCTCCGATCACCGCCGTGACCGCCGACAGCTTGAGGGAGTCCACGAAGTAGTCGCGGTACTGGCCGGTCATCGCCTCGCGCATCGCCGGAACCTCGGCACCCTCGGTCTGCTCGAAGGCCCGGCCGAACACGGCGACCGCCGGCCAGACCAGGAAGACGCCGATGAAGGCGAAGAACGGCAGCAGCCCGAGCCCACGCGGACAGGCCGCCCGCTCTCCATGACCTCCTCGGGCTCGACCGCGCAGGGTCAGGCGCAGGGTGTCGGTGGGGACGGTCGACGTGAGCATCGAGCCGCAGCTCGACCTCAGGCGTCGGCGACCATCGGGCCCCAGTTGGCAGCCAGGGCCTCTTGGGCGGCGGCGATCTGGTCGGCCGTCGGGAACTCGATCTGCTCGATCAGCTCGGCCGGCGGCAGGTTGGCGAGCATCTGCGTCGGTGATCACGCCGGACTCGACCATCGCCGCGTAGCGCGCCGGGATGGCCCCACCCTCGAGGTAGGCCGAGCGCGCCCTCGTCGGACAGGATGTGCTCGATCCACAGCTTGGCGGCGTTGGGGTGCGGCCCGTCCGCCACGACGCCCTGGGAGTAGTACGAGCCGTAGACGCCGTCGGACGGGACGACGACCTCGACCTCGAAGCCTGCCTCCTCGATCTGGCGTCTGCAGCCCGGGGAAGTTGTACGTCCAGTCGAGGACGATCGGCGTCTCACCGGACGAGGACGGACGCCTCGGTCACCTGGATATCGGACAGGTTGCCGCTCGGCCTTCAGGTCGGCGAAGAACTGGATGCCCGGCATGATGTCGTCGAACGAGCCACCGTTGGCGAGCGACGCCGCCATCACCGCGGCGAAGGCCGCCCCGGCCTCGCGGGGATCACCGTTGAGCGCGACCTGCCCTTCGTACTGCGGGTCCTCCAGGTCGGCGAAGGTCTGCGGGGCGTTCTCGACGAGCGTCGTGTTGGTCCCGATCGCCATGATGCCGTAGTACGCCGCGACCCAGTTGCCGTCGGGATCCCGGAGCGTCTCGGGGATCTCGTCCCACGAGCTGGGCTGGAACGGAGCCCACAGCCCCTCGTCGGCCGCCTGCAGGGCGAAGCTCGGACCGACGTCGATGCGCGTCGGGCATGTCCGGCTGTCCGAGCGAGGGTCTTGACCGCCGTCAGCTCGTCGGCCGACGTGGCGTCAGGGTTGGCGACCGGGTTGTCGACCCCCGGGTACTTGTCGCGGAACGACTGCAGGACGCCGGCGTAGTTGGCCCACGTGTCGGGCAGGGCGATGAGGTTGACCTGGCCCTCCTCCTGGGCCGCCTCGTACAGCGCAGCGACGTCGCCGGATGGCTCCGCAGCTGTGCCCTCGGCTTCCGTCCTCCGCTCCGTACCTTCCGCTGCCGTTCCAGCCGCCGTCGTCTCCGCGGCGCCGCCCGCCGTCGTCTCAGCGGCAGCTGCCGTCGTCTCGGCCGGCGCGGTGTCGTCATCGTCGTCGCCGCCGCACGCGGCGACGAGTGCGACGACAAGACCAAGCGCGAAACCTTGACGGAGGCGCCGACGGGCCGGATTCGCGCGAGTGCTCATGGTGCGCAACGTACTCCCGTTCTGTCCGTCGCGATCGCCTCACAACGATCGATTCCGAAGGACAGGACTTCAGCCGTCGGGCTGGAGGACTGGCCCGAGTCGTCTGCCTGCGAGCCACGTATTGCGCAAGCGGACCTCGACGTCGGCGATCTCGGCGTCCAGGACGTTCCGGCGGGCGTCGACGAGCGGGAGGAACCGTTCGGCGAGCTCCGGACGAATATCGGTCAGCAGCTCGAAGCGCTCGAGCAGATTGCGCCGAAGCGCGCGGAGCGGGCCGGGGTCGGGGCGGGGGTCGAGGCGCACCCGGGGGATCGGATTGTTGAGGTGGTCGAGGAAGTCGAGGAACCGCTGGTAGTCCTCACCCCAGCCCTCTGATCGTCCGTCCACGTCGAAGTACGCCTCGCGCCGAGTCAGCTCTCCGCCGGGCCCGTTCGGGTTGCGGTCGTGCACGGCGGCGCGGAGGGTCACGGACACCGTTCCGTCCGCCGGGTCGTTGCGCACGGTCAGCACACCCGTGTCGACGTCGTTGATGGTGGACAGGTGCGCCGCCCCCGGCACGCCGAGCGTGGTCGCGCCGCTCGGCACCATGACGACGTTGGCGGTCCACCAGGTGTCGACGTCGGTCGCTGGCGAGAGCAATCCAGGGAAGCCGAGCCCGACGCCCGACACGAGCGGCGTGTAAACGGTCGTGCCGCGTGGTTCGCCGGGTCTCCCACGTGAACGGCCCGAGCATCGGCCAATCCGGGTGCTGGCGCATCTCGCTGGAGTCGACGACCGTGTCGTACCTCGTCTCCTCGGTGATGCTGACGTTGGGCCGCCGGGACCCGCGGGCGACCCGCACCCGTACGGACGATCCGAGCGGCTGCTGGGAGTCGCTGACCGAGACGGTGAACAGTCCCAGCGGCGTCTGCACCGTCGCGTCGACGTCCGGGCTCGGGAACACCAGCCGGGCGCCGTACCAGACCTGGGCGGAGGTGCCGGCGGGCGGCGCGACGAAATGGACGACGACCCCACGCCGCGAAGCACCCGGCGCGCGTCGAACGCGCTGTCCCAGAACGTCGCATCTGGTCGATGGGTGGTGGCGCGCAGTTCGACGTAGATGCGGCCGGTGCCGTCACCGCCCTCTCCATCGGGGTGCCAGATGAGCAGCTCGGGGCGTCCTGGCGCGCCGAGCCCGGCAGGGACGAGGTCGACGGCCTGCGTGGCACTCTCGTTCTGATGGACCGTCCGGCCGGTCGCGTCGTACTGCGCAGCCTTGGCGAAGTGCAGCTGCGCCCTCGCCAGCAGCGGGCCGCCGCGCTTGGACCCCGCGTACCCCATCGCGGCCGTCGGCAGGTCGAACGACGAGGTGGCACCTCCGAACGACGCCGAGGACATGAGGTCGTACGGATCGCCGTAGACGGGCGAGAACATCCATCCGTTGAGGGCACCGTCCCAGTCGGCGCCGGTGTTCGGGATGCCGTACGAGTGGTCGAAACCGATCGTGTGGCCGACTTCGTGGCAGAAGTACGTGAAGTCCTCCCACACGGGCAGCAGGCAGCGGGTGCCCGAGCTGCCGACGTCGTAGCGGAACGTCTCGCCGTTGACGGTCGTGTGAACCGCAGGGTGCATCATCACCACCGTGGCGTCGTAGCCGCCGAGCTCGACACCGGAGTCCTGCGCCGCCGCTCGGGCCCGGTCGATGACGAGGCTGCGTGGGCACGCCCCGTCGGCGTTCCTCGCGATCGCCGGAACGCTGATCGGGTACGGCCCGTAGAACGTGAACGACAGATCGACCACCCCGCCGGCGGCATCCCGCCAGTACGTCTGGACGCTGTGCTCCCAGTCGCGGAAGAGGTGGATGGCGTGCTGCAGCGACGGGATGACCCCGTCGTGCCCGACCAGAATGACGACGACCCGCTTGGTTTCCACGGCGGGATCATCGTGCAGGCGGATAAGTCACACGCTCATTTCCGGGTGTGTCGCACTCACCCTCCGGCGAGGCGTTCGAGGTCGGTCGCCAGTTCTGCGGCGCGGCGCAGCGTTGCGGCGGAGATTCCGATCTCGGCAAGCAAGTCCGCACGTACAGAGAAGCTGCCGACCGGAGGTGGCGCGGTCTGACCCAGCACACCTGCCACCAGCGGCGGTCCAGCCACCCAGTCGCCCTGTGCCTCGACCACCGCATCGCCGTCGGTGTCGATGCGCGTGGCACGCAGGGCAACGGCGCTGGGCATCGAGGCGACGTTGTCGAGCAGCTCGTCGATCGTCGTCACGAAGCGATGTGGAAACCGCGGTTCGCTGTAGGTGTCGTCCGGTTCCCACGTGGTCCCCGTGTCGGACGTCGCCTGCAGGTGATCGATCGCGGCGCCGGGACCAGCGATGTGTCTGAGCGCCCATGGCGTGTCGCCAGTCCAGATCGCCTTCATCGTCTCGTGTCGATGTTCGTCCTGCCGGCGCAGCCCGTCCTGCCGGCTCCACAGGTCTCCCGATTCGCTCATCGTCGACCTCCATTCGGCTCGTCGAGTCACGGTGAGTGTCCGCGCGATCGGGCGAGCGGGGCCTGCGAATAAGCCCGGGCCTGAGAGGTGAGGCGCGCTCTCTGGTCGCGCCAGCTCGTCGGTCACTACATTGCGCGTGGCCAAAGGGAGGTACGTCGTGACGAACAAGGTCAAGCACGTTGGCGCTGCGCTCGTCGTGTTGCTGGTGTCGTTCTCGCAGGTGGAATCGGCGAGCGGCGGGACCTTCGAGGACTTCGACCCAACGCTGACGTACGGGTCGGTCGAGGCCATCCCGAACCCGGCCGTCGTCGACACGCAACCGCTGCGAGCCCAGAGCCTCGCCGTCCGTGAGGCACTCGTGGAGCGGATCCTGGCATGTGGATACGTCGATCGCGTGCTCGACGCGCTGACCGAGACGGGAGCGATCAGCACGATCGACGACGACAACAGCTCCTTCGCCACCGGCGCGGGCGGGTTCGCCGGGCGGACCACTGCGTCGATCGCCTACACGGTCGTGGACAGTGGACCCGAGGCTGCGACCGAAGGCGACGTCGAAGTGCTCACCAACAGCCTCGGCTACGTGTTCTCGCAGGGCAGCGCGTTCCTCCTCGACGCCGACGACACCACGAGCTTCGACTTCCCGGCGAGCCACGTCGTCTTGATCTTCGACGAGACGCCGACGATCGAAGAGTCGGCGGCACTGTTCGAGACGGTGGGTCAGATCGATCCCGAGCTGTTCTCCACCAGCACGAGCGGCTACACCCAGTACGGCCCCGCCTACCTGTCGCTGCAGTCGGCCGTTCCCGACGCGCAGTTCATCGCCGGCTACACGGCCGCTGCTGCGCAAGTCGGCGTGGAGTACACGCCGATCGTGAACGGCGCACCGTCGCTCTACGAAGGAGGCGCGGCGTTCCCCGGCAACAATTGGCGCACCAATCCGCAAGGCCAGGCATACCTCGGGCGCATCCCGGCCACCAGCCACGACGAGTTGGCGGAGATCCGCGCTGCCCACCTGCGCTTGATCGATCATGCGCAGCGAGTCATTCCCCGCCGGGCCGGCCACCCTGGCTCGCAAGCCGGCCTGCTCAAGTCGATCAGCCACCTGCCCTGCCGCCTCTGAGCGTCGACAGGGCCCGCTCGATCGGCAGCGCCCGTGCTTGCGCCCGCCCAGCACGAAGGCATCACCCCGATGAGTGAGTCAACGGGATGGGTCGACCGGCAGATGCCGGCGGGCGATGAGGTGTTCCTCGACCACGTGGGCTACTTCGTCGCCGATCTCGACGATGCCGGCCGGCGCTTGGCGCGGCTCGGGTTCCAGGTCTCCGCCGTCAACGTGCAGACCAACGACGTCGACGGCGCGCTGCGCCCGTCGGGTACGTCGAACCGGATCGCCCGCCTGCGTCGCGGGTACCTCGAGGTGTTGGCCGCAACCCACGACACGCCGCTCGCCGACCAGCTCGGGGCTGCCCTCGCCCGCTACGAGGGCCTGCACCTCGTCGCGCTGTCCCACGACGACATCCCGGCCGAACGCGAGCGCCTCGAGGCCGCCGGCTTCGCGATGCAGCCGGTGGTGCACCTGCGCCGTCGCGACAAGACGCTCGCCGGCGCACCCGAGGTCGCCTGGTCCGTGCTACGGCCACTGCCCGGCGTCATGCCGGAAGGCCGCATCCAATTCGCCAAGAGCCACAATCCTGACCGCGTCTGGCAGGCCGACCAGATCGTGCACCCAAACGCCGCGGATGCGCTCACCGACCTCTTGTTCTGCGTCGCCGACCGGCGCGAGGTCTCGGCTCGCTTCGCGCGTTACACGAACCGAGCGGTGCATGAAGGGAACGACGTCAGCACCGTGACGCTCGACCGCAGCCGCCTGCTGTTCGCCGAGCCCGACGGGGCCACCTCGCTGCTCGGCGCGGAGCCACCGTCCCTGCCCTCGATCGCAGGCCAAGCGTTGCGCAGCACGAACCTCGCCACGACTCGCCGCGTGCTCGCGGCCAGCGGCGTGACGCCGAACTATGCGGACGACGTTCTCCTGCTGGCCGCACCGGCGCACGCGCTGGGTGGCTGGATGCTCTTCCACGATCCAGCGGTCAGTGACCCGTGGACCGCGTTGGCCGCCACACGCCGCTGAACACCGTGCTCCTGGTTGCGCCTCCGGAACGCGGGCAGATCGTTCGCGTACGGACGTCCGAGCAACGACTCGAGCACTCCGGGCCCAAGCTCGGCTGGGGCTAGCGTCGATGCTTGTGGCGGGGCTGCCCGCAGTGCGGTGGGACGACGCGATCCCCGAAGCCGATCGCTTCGACGTGTTCAACGATGCGTCGCGAGCGCTCTGGCATCGTCTGCCGGCGACGCGTGGCACGTTCGAATGCAACGCAGTGGACTATCTCGTCCACGACATCATCCTGTACCACCTGCGTTACGAAGCGCACGCGATCGTTCGCACACACTCCCAAGTTGCCACCGGCCTGTCGGACGGCATCTCGGTGCAGCTTCATCGGCACGGGTCGATGAGGGCGCGGTCGGCGAGGTCGAGCTCTCTGCCGCTCGCGACCGGATCGTGCTGCAAGACCTCGCGCACCCGTTCTCGGTGTGGACCGAGGACGCAGAGGTGATCGGTGTGATCGTCCCTCGTGCGCGGATCGACTGTCACGACTGGATTCGCGTGCACGCGCCGGTGATCACGTGGCCTGTCGACAGCCCACCCGGCCGCATCCTCACATCTGCCCTCACGACGCTGTTGACAGAGCTTCCAGGGGCCGAGATGTCGGACGGGCCGCTGCTCGCGAGCTCGTTCGTCGGACTCCTCAATGGCCTCCTGCAACCGAGTGGCGGCCACGCAGAGGATGTTCGCCGTGCAATCAACGTCGCGATACGCCAGTACATCGCCGACCATCTCGACGACCTCGCGCTCGACGTCGACACGTTGCGACGGCAGTTCTTCTGCTCCCGTGCGACGCTCTATCGCTTGTTCGAAGGCGATGGCGGGGTCGCGAAGCACATTCGTGACGCTCGCCTGCGGGCGTGCTTGCACGATCTCGCCCTCCCGAGCACGACCCGCAAGCGCATCGGGCTCATCGCGACTCGCTGGGGCTTCGAGAACCCGAGCCATTTCAACCGGCTGTTCAAGCAGACGTTCGGGGTCGTGCCATCTGCCGTCGGCGGTCTCACAATCCACTCGAACGAGCGACCGCGCGCGAGGTATCACACCGAGACGTTGAACTCCTGGGTCACGGAGTTGGCGCCACGCGACGTCTAGCCGATGGCGCCCCGCGTCGGTGAGGGCGTTCCAAGTGTGAGACGGACGTGCAACGGATCACTCGCGGCTTTCCGTACCGTCAGACCTGTTGTTCGGATCTCACGAAGGACAAGGGGCCATGGCGAGAAGCGCTGAAGGATCGACTGTCGTCGACACACCGCTCGGCAAGGTGGAGTACCTCGACCACGGGGACGGACCGCCGGTGCTGTTCGTGCACGGAAGTCCCGGCGGTTGCGACCAGGGCGCGGTGATGACCGAGTTCCTCGTGGCGCGAGGGTTCCGCACGGTCTCGATCTCCCGGCCCGGATATCTCGGCAGCCCCCTCACCGACCAAGTCGCCGAGCCTGATCAGCAGGCTGACCTCGAGCTCGCGCTCGTGGACGCCCTCGGCATCGGCACCTTCGCCGTCATGTGCTGGTCGGGCGGCGGCCCCTCGTCGTATCGGCTGGCGGCGAAGCACCCCGACCGCGTCTCCGCACTCGTCACCCTGGCCGCGGTGAGCATGCAGTACGAGTTCGCGAACGGCATCAACAGCATCGAGTACAGCTTGTTGACCGGTGCACTCGGCAACTGGGTGCTCAAGGAGATGGTCAAGCACGCGCCGAAGTCGCTCGTCGGCATGGTGGCCTCCGAGGAAGGCGACCTGACCAAGGAACAAGCGCACGCGCTCACCGAGCACATCTGGAACGACGAAACAAAGCGCGACTTCGTCATGAAGGTGTCGGCGACCATCTCGGGCCGCCACGACGGCTTGAAGAACGACAAGCAGCACTTCGCCGAGATCGGCGACCTCGGCTTGTCGAGCATCTCGACGCCGACGCTGCTCGTCCATGGCACCGCCGACTCCGACGTGCACCCCGAGCAGAGCGAGAACGCTCTCGAGCACCTGCCCAACGCCGAGATCCTTCGGGTGCAGGACGGGACCCACCTGTGCGTGTGGACCGACCCGACCTGCGACGAGGTCCAAGCTCGCATCATCGCCCATCTGAAGAGCTGACGTTCGGCCGAGGGAGAAGCGGTCCTCCGGCCCGAGCGGGAGTAGGTTCGCCGACGTTCAGCTTCCGTCGAACAAGGACGAAACGTGACGACATCGGATTGGCCGGCGTCCTTCCCGCGCGCTGACGTCGTGCTCGTCGTCCCACCGTTCGCGCCGACGTTCCAGCCGAGCATCGCTTGCCACCAGCTCCAAGCGTGCGCCCGACAGCGCGGGCATGACGTCATCATCGTCTACGGCAACCTGCTGTTCGCCAGCATCGTCGGTCATGGCGCCTATGAGCGGATGCTCGAACGTGGCTTGAGCCTCGAGCACATCTTCAAAGACGCCGCCTTCGGTCCGTCGATTGACGCATCATCGGACATCGAGCCGTCGCTCATGGATGGTGTCCGCGCGGTCGAGCCATGGCTTCGGCGACTCGGGAAGGTCGTACGGTCCATTGCTCCGAAGGTCGTCGGGGCAACGTGCTCGTTCGAACAGATCACGTCGAGCGTCGCACTGCTGAACCGGTGCAAGGAGATCGATCCACAGATCACGACCATCATCGGAGGTGCGAACTGCGAGGGAGAGATGGCCCAGGGCATGCTCTCTCTTCGGGCTCGGATCGACCACGTCTTCTCCAGCGAGAGCGAGAGCAGCTTCCCGGCCTTCCTGGAGCAAGTGTTGTGCGGGGGCATCGTGACCGACCGTGTGATCGAGGGTTCGCCGTGCACCACGCTCGACGACCTTCCGCTTCCCGCGTATCACGAGTACTTCGATCAGTGCGCCGTGTACCTCGGTGAGGACCACCATCCGAGCACCTCCGCGCCGTGCCATACGAGAGCAGCCGTGGTTGTTGGTGGGGTCAGAAGCATCACTGCACGTTCTGCGGTCTCAACGGGATGTCGATCGGGTTCCGGCAGAAGACGGCCGAACGTGTCGCCGCCGACCTTCGGATGTTGTTGGACGACTACCCGGTGACGCGCGTGAACTTCGCCGACAACATCATGCCGAACCACTATTACTCGACCCTTCTGCCCCGCCTCGCAGAGGAGTTGCCCCCATCGACAACGCTCTTCTACGAGCAGAAGTCGAACATCAGCTTCAAGAAGGCGAGCCTCCTCGCGGCAGCGCACGTCACGTCCATCCAGCCCGGCATCGAGTCGCTGAACTCGCACATCCTGCATTGCATGGACAAGGGCGTGAGGGCGGATCAGAACGTTGCGCTGTTGAGGTATGCGCGGTCATTGCGGATTCGACTGTCGTGGAACCTGCTCGCCGGATTTCCTGGCGACCGTGTCGATGACTATGAGCAAATGGCCGAGTTGCTGCCACATCTCGTGCATCTCGAACCCCCCGCTGGCATGGGGTTCGTCCGTTTCGACCGGTTCAGCCCATACTTCGACTACCCCGAACGTTTCGGCATCTCGAACCTTCGTCCGAAGGCCGCATATTTCGACATCTTCCCGTCGTGGACGCGGTTTGATCAGCTGGCGTACTACTTCGATGGCGACTATACGTGTGGTGCCTTCCAGTGCCCGTCGGTGATCGAGCGCCTCCAAGAAGCGACGCGTGAATGGCGTGAGCGTTGGACGTCGAGCACCAAGCCGGTGCTCGCAGTCGTGCACGTGGTTGGCGATCAGTACGCGGTCGTGGACACCCGCGCGCGGGATGCGCCGCGGAGCCTCGACGTGGTCGACAGCGACGTGGCCGAAGTGCTGCTCCGCGGCGCCGGGCTCGAAGACCGTGCACAGCTCTCCTGGGCGATCGAGCGGCGCTTGCTCGTCGAGCTCGACGGCCGACTGGTTCCCCTTGCCACGGCGTCGCCACAGATCTTGATGCGCTTCGAGCGGAGCCGCGACGCTGTCGAAGTGTGACGTCGCTGGGATTGGACCGATCGCCATCGAGCCGGTTGGCTCTGGTCGCTCCAGCCATCCGCTCGTACCGTGGTTCCACACGGCTCGCGCGCGTGGCTGGGAGATGCGCCAGAAGCGGACTACACGATCCTGATGGGTGCGACCACCTATCGGATCATGTCCGGATACGCCGACGAGGGCGAGCCAGGCACGGAGGCCCTGGCTGATCTCTCGAAGGTGGTCTTCTCGAGCACACTGAGCGAGCCCCTGTCGTGGGCGAACACGCAGCTCGTGACCCAGGACGCTGTCGAGGCCGTGCGCGAGATGAATGACAACGGTTCCAAGTCCATGCGCACGATCGGCAGCGTCAGCCTGTGCCGGTCACTGCTGACGGCCGGCCTCGTGGACCGCTTCCGCGTGGTCTCTTTCCGTCATCACCGGCAGCACGGTGCCATCGGCTGCGTGCTCGTCACATCGTCAGGTTGCGTCGAGCGGGTCCGGCGGCAGCCCGAGGTAGCGCTGGCGCAGCCGGTTCCACTGGTCGACATCGGGCACGTGCACCTGCAGCAGCTCGGCGCCCGCTTCGTCGTACATGCGGAACATCCGCGCCCGCGGCGCGCCAGCGATCCATTGCCGCTGCAGCTCCGCATGCCTGCAGCGCGCAACGAGATCCGACGCGGCCTCGCCAAGGGACAGCTCGGCGACCACGCCGCGCAGTGTCGGCTCATCCGTCGCCATCGGGAACACCTCGAGGTCGTCGTGGCCGGACTCGTCGATTCGATAGGAGGCGGCGCGCATGCGCTGGGCCATCAGCTCGTCGGCACCTACGCCTCCGTGCTCGATGACCACTCGCTCGAGGGCGGTCAGCCACGACGTGTAGTAGGGCGCGTGCGGGTCCTCGTCGATCGCCGCGATCAACTGGCGCTGGAAGACCTCCCACGGCAGATCGAGGCGTTCCACGGTCTCACGGGCGAGCGCGACGGCTCGCGCCTCCCACGGCTCGTTCCAGGCGACGTCCTCATCATCGGGAAGCGTGGTCATCGCGAGGCACCTACGGCGCTGTTGTCGGGGCAGGCGCGCCGAGGCCGTCCCACAGCAGTCCCGTCAACTCGTCGACCACCGTTGCGCGGTCCATGGTCGTGCGTCGTTCGGCCCACCAATCACCGGCGGCATGGACCATTCCGACGATGCCGACCGCCCAGAGCTCCGCTGGCTGCGGCGAACGACCGATCGCCTGGAGCCCGGCCTCGACCAATCCGGTCACCTGCTCGATCACGTGGCCGACGAACGCCGACGTCCGCTCGCTGCCCAACCGAACGTCCTGCTGGACGAGGAACCGATAGAGCTCGGTGTCCCGTTCGATCAGCGCGAGATAGGCGTCGATGGCGGCACGCAGCACGGCGCCGCCATCGCCGGAGCCGCCGTACCGCTGCAGGGCTCCGCTGATGGCCACACCGAGGTCGTGCAAGAACGCCTCACCGATCGCCGTCACGAGCCCGGCCCGGTCACCGAAGTGGCGGTACAGGATCGGCTTGGTGACGCCGCCGGCGGCCGCCATTGCCTCCATCGAGGCGCGTGGGCCCTGCTCCCGCACGACCTCGATCGCCGCATCCAAGAGCATGCGACGCCGCTGTTGCGTGGTCGGCGTAGGCCCCGGCGCTCGTGGCACGCCCGCTTCCTACTCGATCTGGGCGCGCTGCTTCTCCAAGCGCCATCTGGGCGCTGACGTTCTCGGATCCGGGAACCTCCGCGCCCAGATCGAGGGGGGGTGGCGGGATTGATGCGAAGCTGGGCGCATGAGCGCCGACCAGGGCCTCGACCTCGAGGCGATGTTGTCGTTGATGCCGTTCGCCGTCGGACTCGGCATCCGTCTGGAGTCGGCGACGGCCGACGAGGTGACGGCGAGCATGCCGTGGCGGCCCGAGCTGTGCACGACGTTCGGAGTTCTGCACGGCGGTGCGCTGATGAGCATGGCCGACAGCGCCGGAGCAGCGTGCGCGTTCCTCAACCTCCCACCGGACTCCACGACGTCGACCATCGAGTCCAAGACGAACTTCTTCCGTGGCGTGCGCGACGGCGCCGTCCACTCGGTGACCCGACCGTTGCACGTCGGCCGCACGACGATCGTCGTCCAGACCGACATCACCGACGACGCCGGCAAGCGCATCGCTCAGGTGACCCAGACGCAAGCCGTGCTCAAGGCCTGAAAATCCGCCCAGTCGGAACCTTCTCGTCCTGCGAGACTGCGGCGATGGAGCATCGCACGACGGCCGAGTTGGAAGCCGCCCTCGACGACATCCGCCGCGCCCCGGTCGGCGTGGGCCGTGTCGAGCTGATCGTCCGGCGTCCCACCGATGGTGTCCGAGAGGTGCTCGACGAGGGCCACCTCGACACAGCGTCCGGGCTCGTCGGTGACAACTGGGTCGTCCGAGGGAGCAAGGAGACCGACGACGGCTCCGCGCATCCGTTGCGGCAGTTGAACGTGATGAGCGCCAGGGCGGCGGCGGCGATCGCCGGGCCGGTCGAGAACTGGCCGCTCGCCGGCGACCAGTTCTTCGTCGACCTCCAACTCGGCGGCGAGGAGCTGCCGACGGGCACCCGCCTGCAGATCGGGGACGCCATCATCGAGGTGACGTCGCCGCCACACCTCGGCTGCGCCAAGTTCGTCTCCAGGTTCGGCAAGGAGGCGATGCGCTTCGTCAACTCGCCCGTCGGCCGATCGCTCAACCTGCGCGGCATCTGCGCCCGGGTCGTCGTCGGCGGAACCGTCCGGACGGGCGACACGATCACGGCCGTGCTCGCGCCCGAAGCGCTCACCACGGCCTGATCTGCACGCGGTCGGGACAGGTGATCTCGACCAGTTGGAGGTCGCGCGAGCACTCGACGAGCTCGTGCTCGATATGGGGTGGAATCGCCACGGCGTCGTCGCGGGTCAGGCGGACGTCGGGCCGGCCAGTGACCTGCAGCGTCGCCGCGCCGTGGGCCACGAACCACAGGACGAGCTCGCCATCGTGGCTGGCGCGGCCGGCACCACCGGAGCCCGACGGCCAGACGGTCCGCACGCCCACGACGCCACCGGTCGCCGAGCCGACGCCCGCGTCGCTGCGTCTTCCCGGGGCCGCGCCACCACGAATCCCACTCGGCGGCGGAGGCGCGATGGCGAACGAAGCGCTGACCGCCGAACGACCGATCCGGGCGCTGCGCCGGTGTGGGCAATGTGAGCTCGTGCTCGACGGTGGTCGTGTGGTGAGCAGGGCTCGTGACCTCCAACACCTCCAATCCCGCTGAGCTCTCCAACACGCGGTGGCGGATCCTGGGCGGCTGCAACACGCAGTCACCTGCTTCCAGCAGGAACGGAGGGCCCTGGTCCTCGTACACGACTCGGACCCATCCGCGCAGGCAGTAGATGACCTGGAACCGCACGTCATGGTGGTGCACGTAGTCGGCGACCGGTCCACCATCGGCGATCGAGATGTGTGACGCGATGAGCCGCCCGCCGTACCGGCTGGGCACCACGTCCCGATAGCGCATCCCAGCGCGCCCGATGTGGCCGGCGTCATCCGCGTGCGTCACCTCGAGGGTCGGCACGGCGGACGCCGCCGCGATGGACGGTGTCGAGCCGTCCAGACGCACCCGAAGGCCACGTCCCGAGAGCACTGCGACCGAAGGGGCATCGGCCGGCTCGATCGAGTCGAGGCGCAGTCCCAACCGCACCAAGAAGTCGATGGCATCGTCGAGCCGGTCCGCTGGAAGCACGATCTCGGCGACGCTGCCACCGGCGTTCGCGCTCATACGGTCGGACGGTAGTTGCGCGAACGTGGCCGCCGATGCGCCACCTCGACGCCGCCGAACGCCGCAGGCGACTCCTCGTGCGCCATCACCTCGCCGCCCCGGCGGCGGCGGTGGAGCAGGTCGCTGGAGACATCGTCGGCTTGCACTCCAGTGACCCAGCAACGGTCGTGCTGGCGGCGCGTGCTCGCCTCGATCCGTTTGCCGTCGCTGACCTCGAGGATG
Source organism: uncultured Acidimicrobiia bacterium (assembly GCA_963774125.1). Lineage (GTDB taxonomy): Bacteria > Actinomycetota > Acidimicrobiia > Acidimicrobiales > Ilumatobacteraceae > JALZMG01. The sequence goes on along the minus strand of CAVZDR010000002.1, from coordinate 930,764 downwards.
CGCTGTACGAGCGCCGTGCCCTGCTGCGGATGTTGGCCATGCGCCGCACGATGTTCGTCGTGCCGCTCGACCTGGCGGCGGTCCTGCAGGCCTCGTGCACGAACGCCCTCGTGCCGGGGGAGCGGCGCAAGTTGCTGGCGATGCTCCACGACGCAGGCGTCGCCCAGGATGTCGACGCGTGGATCGCCCGCCTCGAGGCCGAGACGATGGAGGCGCTGGCCGAGCACGGGCCCCTGGCTGCGAACCAGCTGACGAAGCTCATCCCGGACCTCGCACTGCAGTTCAAGGTCGCCGTCGGCAAACGGTACGAGGGGACGATCGGCGTGTCGACTCGCCTGCTGTTCCTGATGTCCACGCAGGGCTTGATCGCCCGCACCCGTCCGCTCGGCTCGTGGATCTCCAGCCAGTACCGGTGGGCACGCATGGTCGATTGGACCGGGGAGCTTCCGGCGCCCGACGCGACCGCCGCCAGGACCGAGCTCGTTGCGCGATGGCTGCGGGCCTTCGGCCCGGGCACGCTCGAAGACGTGGCCTGGTGGACGAAATGGACAAAGGCCGACGTTCGCGCCGCCCTGCGCGCCAACCACGCGGTCGAGGTGACGGTCGACGTCGACGACGACGGGTCGACCGCCGCGGCATGGGTCCTTCCCGACGATCTCGAGGACACGCCGGAGCCCGGATCGACCGTCAACCTGCTGCCCGCCCTCGATCCGACGATCATGGGCTGGCGAGATCGCGGTTGGTACCTCGGTCCGCATCGGGCACCGTTGTTCGACCGCAACGGCAACGCCGGGCCGACCGTCTGGGTGGACGGCCGCGCTGTCGGCGCGTGGAGCCAGCGGGCTGGAGGCGAGGTCGTCACTGCCTTGCTCGAACCTGTCGGCCGCACGGTCGAGCGGCGGGTTGTCGCGGCCGCGGCGGAGTTGACCGAGTGGATGGACGGGGTCCGCGTGACGCCGAGGTTCCCGACCCCACTCGACCGCCAGCTGGCGAACAGCTGAGGGGCTGGCGCGCTCGACGACGCCTCGTCAGGTGATGCCGACGCCGGCTGCGGCCAACTCCGCCTCAGCGGCGGCACCGTCCCCCGGTGACACCTCGACAGGTGCCGTCGCCTCCCGCACGACGGCGCACCCGTAGCCCCGCTCGACGGCGTCGATGGCGGTCGCCTTCACGCAGTAGTCGAGTGCCAGCCCGACGATCACCACCTTCTCGATGAAGTTGTCGCGCAAGAGCTCGTCGAGGCCCGTCGACGACTCCGTGCCGTCGTGGGCGCGCATCGTGAAACCCGAGTAGCCGTCCTCGCCGCCAACGCCCTTGAGGATGAAGCCGCCCTTGACGGTGAGCGCCGGGTGCAGATCGGCGCCCCACGTGCCGCGCACGCAGTGCACCGGCCAGGGTCCGCCGTCGGTGACGAAGTGGGGGGTGCGCGGCGGGTGCCAGTCCTGTGTGTAAACGATCGCCGCGCCGGCATCGGCGGCGGCCTCGACCTCGCTGTTGACGGCCGTGATGACGTCGCCGGCTCCGGGCACCGTGAGCGAGCCGTTGGGGTCGGCGAAGTCGTTCTGAACGTCGACGACGAGCAAGGCGGTGCGACCGTCGTAGCGAGGTTCGACGGATCCGTCGACCATGGCTTCACGGTATCGCCGTACTGTGACGGCGATGTCGGAAGGCCACCCGCTGCGCCACGGCATCCTCGCCACCGACGCCTACCAGCTGACGATGGCCCAGCTCTACCTGCGGCTCGGATGGCAGGAACGCGCCGTGCGCTTCGAGCACTTCTTCCGCTCCTACCCCGACTACGGCGATCACCAGGCCGGCTACTGCGTGGCCGCCGGTCTGGCCCCGTTCGCCGAGTGGGTGACCGCAACGAGGGCGACCGCCGGCGACGTCGAGGCGCTGCGCAGCCATCGATCACGCGAGGGTGGTCGGCTGTTCGGCGACGATTTCCTCGAGTGGTTCGCCGACGTCGACTTCGGCGGGCTGCGCATCGATGCCGTTCCGGAGGGTCGTGTCGTCCACCCGAACACGCCGATCACCGTCGTCGAGGGGCCACTGGCGCCGACTCAGCTGCTCGAGACGCCATTGCTCAACCAGCTCAACTTCTCGACGCTCATCGCCACGAAAGCGGCACGCACGGTCGAAGCCGCCCAGGGCCGGCCAGTGCTCGAGTTCGGCATGCGTCGCGCCGCGGCCGACGGTGCCGACGCGGCGTCGCGGGCGTCGATCGTCGGCGGTGCAGTATCGACGTCGAACGCCGCTGTCGGCTACGCCCTCGGCCTCACGCCGGCCGGCACGCATGCCCACTCGATGGTCCAGTTGTTCCTCGCCCTCGGCGAGGGAGAGCGCGCCGCGTTCGAGGCGTACGCCGACGTGTACCCGGACGACACCCTGCTGCTCGTCGACACGGTCGACACCTTGGGAAGCGGCGTGCCGAACGCGATCGCCGTGTTCGAGCGGCTGCGCCGTGAGGGACACCAGCCGATCGGGATCCGGCTCGACTCAGGCGACCTCGCGTACCTCGCCGTTCACGCCGCCCGTGAGCTCGATCTCGCCGGCTTCCCGGATGCCACGATCGTGCTCTCGAGCCAGCTCGACGAGCTGACGGTCTGGCAGATCATGTCGCAGATCGCCACGGAGGCGCGGCGTCTCGGCAGCGATCCGGACGCCGTGATCGGTCGCCTCGTGCTGGGTGTCGGGTCGAGGTTGGCGACGAGCGACGGCGACCCGAGCTTGGATGGCGTCTTCAAGGTGGTCGCCGTGTCCGGCGACGACGGCTCATGGCTCCCGGCGATCAAGCGTTCCGACTCGCCCGTCAAGGTGCTCAACCCCGGTCGCAAACGACTGTGGCGCGTCTATGACGAACGCAGTCGCGCCACCGCGGACGTGCTGTCGATGGACACTGAGGTGATCGCGGCGGGTGAACACCTGCACCTGCACCACCACTCCCGCCCGGACCTGCACCGCACGGTGGTGGTGGGATGGGCGGACCAGCTGCTCATGCAGGTCGTCGAGCAGGGCGCGATCGTTGCCGACAACCTGCACGATCTCGCCGCGGCGGCGGACCGGCGCACCGCCGACGTCGAAGCACTCGATCCCGGCGTGCGCCGTCTGGTCAACCCACACACGTACCACGTGTCGATCACCGACGAGCTGTTCGAGCTCCGCCGGCGCCTGCTCGCCGAGCTCGACCCAACCTGACCCCGCCACATCTGGGCGCGGAGGTTCTCATCGGGCCATCTGGGCGCAGACGTTCTCGTATTCGGGAAGCTCCGCGCCCAGATGCATCTAACACTCGAAACGGTCCTCACCAGCAGCCATGCGGATGCCGCCGAGGATGTGCCGCAAGAACGTGGAGTCGCTCCACGCCGCGGCCGGGTGCCCCATGCCCGTGTACACCGAGCGGCCGCCCTCGTACACCTGGCACCAAGCGATCGGGTGGTCTGCTGCACCGGGGCCCATGTCACCCTGGAACGGGTCGTAGGTGCTCTCGTCGAGCGAAGCGAGCACGTGCACACGGTCGCGAGGATTCTCGCGGAACCCGTACCACTCGTCGACGCGGATCACGGTGTGCCCCCAGCCACGCATGGCGGGTGAGCGCACATCCTCGACGTTGACGAGGGCGGGCTCCCACGAGCGGTAGCGGACCGTGGCCCCGAACGACTCCGCGTCCGCCGGCGCATCTTCCAGCGGCCCTTCGTAGACGGTTCCCGGGACGGGAGCGGCCGCCCAGACGTGTGTCCTCGTGTGCCCGAGGAAGGCGGCTCCGACGAGCTGGCGATAGAAGGGCCACCCGTCGCGCACTGCGCCACCCATGTCCGACGCCGCGTGCACGCCGAGGAAGCCGCCGCCGGCGCGGATGTAGCCCTCCAGGGCAGCCCGCTGGGATGCCTCCGGCAGCACGTTGCCGGTCGTGCTGACGAACACCAGGGCCGAGTACTGCGCGAGGTTGTTCGGCGTGAACGCGGCAGCGTCGGTCGTGGCGTCGACGGCGAACCCGTTCTTCTCGCCGAGCTCTTCGATCGCTTCGATCGCCGTCGGGATCGACGGGTGGAAGAACCCGGCGGTCTTCGTGAAGAGCAGGATCCTGAAGCGCTCCGGCCGCTGGGCGTCTGCCGCGCCGCTCGACGGAGCGATCATGCCAACGATCGAGATCAACAGGAGCAGCGCGGCGACGAAGAGCGGACGGTCGAGGCGGCGTGCTGCGGTGCGGGGACGGTTCGCGTTCATCTTGCCTCCACTCGAACTGCCCGCACCACCGACCGTAACTCTAGGAGAGTGAAGAAACAAAGTCGGAGCGCCACGCGGGCCGAGCGCTTGTTTTCCCAAAGACGGCGTTCGAAGCACCCATGGGGGCATGGGAGTTGGCAAAGGACTCGTGGCCTCGATCGGCGTGATGGTGGCGGCACTCGGCGCGGCGATGCCGGTTGGTGCGGCGCGCATCGTCGATGAGTGGCAGCCGGGGGTGGCGGAGACGGGACTCGGCGGTGACTTGACCGTCGACGGCTACGGCGTCTCCGGCCTCGGGTTCTACAGGGTCGCGCTCGACGATGGAGCAAGCGCGCTCGCTGTGTGCGTGCAGGCCGACGTGGGTCACTCGGCGTCGGCGGAGTACGTGGCCGAGGGGCCGGCGACGATCACCCCCGAGCTCGACTACCTGCTCTGGCGCTACGCATCGCCCGAGCGTCCAGAGGCGACGAACGACCAGGCCGCGGCGATCAACGTGCTCTCGTGGTGGTACGCAGGCGCTCGTCGGCGGAGTGGTGGACCGGTGTGGCGAGATCCGTCCGGCAGCACCATCGAGCTCGACGTGGTGGGCGTCGGACGGCTCGACGGCATCGAGGCTGCCGTGCACGCGCTGCGTGAAGAAGCGACGAGGCAGCGTGGGCCCTGGGCGCTGAGCGACCTGGCCAGCGTCGACGGTGTGGCGCGAGTTCGTGTCATCGGCCCGGGCGGCCCGATCTCGGGCGCCGCCGTGACGTTCACATCTGGAGATGCGTCGCTCGATGCCGTCACCGACGCCGACGGGTTGGCGTCGGCTCCGATGACCGTCATCGATGCGCTGGTCGCGCGAGCGCAGAGTCCGGGCGCGACGATCGCACTTGCCGCGCCGGGGTCGCAGCGGCTCGTCATGGCCGGCCCACCGACCACGATCGAGGCGTCGTTGGTCATCCCACGTCCGTCCACGACGACAACCACGTCCACGACGACGACCACGAGCACGACGACGACCACGAGCACGATCCCGTCGACCACGATCCCGCTCACGACGTCGTCGACCACGACGACGCCTGCCACGACGCCGACGACCGTGCCCGTGACGCTTCCGCGCACCGGCGACGGCAGCCGGACGCTGACGCGTGTCGGCGCCGTTGCGTTCGCTGGCGGCGCGCTGCTCGTGCTGCTCGCTGCGCCGCGCTTCAGCCCGGGCGCTGGTGTGCCGCGAGCAGACGGTGCACGTCGGCGTCGGAGGTCGCCGAGAAGTCGACGTACCACTGGCCGACGGCGCTGAACAGCGGCGGGCGCATCGGGCACACGAAGTCATCGGTCAGCGCCTCGACGGCTTGGCACGACTCCGGCGCACCGACCGGCACGGCGGCGATCAGCCGCGCGGGCTCGGCCGTGCGCACCGCCCGCACCGCGGCGCGCATCGTCGCGCCGGTCGCCAGGCCATCGTCGACGACGATGACCACCCGTCCGCCGAGTGCCAGCGGCGGCCGATTGGGGCGGAACCGTGCCTCCTGCGCCACCAGTTCCTCCTCCGCTGCCTCGATCGAGCGGCGCACGGCCCGCTCCGACAACCCCAGTTGGTGGATCAAGTCATCGTTGAGCACGGTCAGACCACCGGACGCCACGGCACCGAGCGCCAGCTCGCGCTGGCCGGGTGTGCCGACCTTGCGGACGCAGAGGACGTCGAGCTCGCCATCGACCCGATCGGCGATGACGGCGGCGACTGGAACACCGCCGCGTGGCAACCCGAGGGCGAGCGGCCTCGCTTCCCCCGGGACGCCGCCCTCGGCGGCGAGCCGCTCGGCCACCAGTTCGGCCAGGACTCGCCCCGCTTCGTCGCGATCCCGGTACCTGTGCGGCGACGAACGCACGGCACCATGGAAACACAGCCCGAGCCGCCTCGGTGCCGACGGCCAGTAGTTTGGTCCCAAATGACTGAGCGACGACCCCTCATCGGCCTCACCGGGCGGCGCCGACCCGGTCGCGACCTGCAGAGATTCCCCCGCAGCCTGGACGACGTGCAGCTCAACGTGTACGTCGCCGAGTACGCGCGAGGGGTCATCGAGGCGGGCGGACTCCCGGTGCACCTGCCGCTCGACGTCGACCCGGCGGACTACGTCGGACGGCTCGACGGGCTGTTGCTGTCGGGCGGCGAGGACGTCGACCCGGCGCTGTACGGCGCCGGTCCGGAGACGGACATCTACCCACCGGATCCGTTGCGTGATCGCGTCGAGCTCGGCTTCGTCGACATGGCGATTGCCGACGAGGTGCCGGTGCTCGGGATCTGCCGGGGGCTGCAGCTGCTCAACGTGTGGGGCGGCGGAACGCTGCACCAGCACGTGCCGACCCACGCCCGCTATGACGTCCCGCCGGGCGACCGCGTCGACGAGCTGACGGTCGAGCCGGGCACGCTGCTGCGCGACCTCTACGGCGAACGGCACGTCGTCAACTCACTGCACCACCAGACGGTCGACCGCGTGGCCGACGGATGGATCGTCGCCGCGCGCAGTGGCGATGGAACGGTCGAAGGGATCGAGTGGCCCGGCCACGACGTGCTCGCCGTCCAGTGGCACCCCGAGCTGCTGCCGACCCGGCCCACGGATCCGGTGTTCGCATGGCTCGTCGAGCGAGCGGGAGCTGCGCAGCGAGTCGGGCGCTGACGTCATGCGCCGGGCGTTGTCCTCCAGCGACGACACCCAGCTGGTGCAAGCCGAGCGCGACGTACAGGCGCGACTCGAGCAGGTGGGCGTCGACGCCGCCGTCGACTTCCGCTCGATGGCCGTGGTGGCCAACGTGTTCCGCGTGGCGACGGCGGCCAAGCATCACCTCGAACGCACCGTGCTGGCGCGTGAGGGGCTGTCGTTCAGCGCGTTCACGGTGTTGTGGGTGCTCTGGGTGTGGGGTGAGATGGAGGCCCAGCACCTCGCGGTCGAAGCCGACGTGGCGAAGGGAACGCTGACGGGCGTCGTCACGACGCTGGAGCGGCGCGGCCTCGTGACGCGGCGACGACACGGCTCGGATCGGCGGCGCGTGTTGGTCGGCTGCACGCCAGCCGGCGAGGTGCTGATGGCAGAGCTGTTCGCCCGGTTCAACGAAGGAGAGCGCCGCATCGTCGCCGGGCTCGGCGCCGAACGGTCCGACGAGCTGGCGGATCTGCTGCGGTCCGTCCTGCGGTCGATGGAGGAAGTCGATGCCTGAGCGTGCCGGATCAGTCGTGGGGGCGGCGCTGGTCGCCCACGTGCCGACGATCGTGCTGCCCGAGGCGATCCGCCGGGAGCTCAACGACGGCCAGGAGATCAGCCTCGTGCCCGGACTGCACCGCATGAAGGCGGAGGCGCTCGATCGGCTGCGTCCCGACACGATCGTCGTCTTCGATGCGCACTGGCACACGACCGTTGAATTCGTCGTGGCGGCCCACGAGCGCCGGGCCGGGCGGTACACGTCGGAGGAGTTGCCGCGAGGGATGTCGCAGATGCCCTACGACTTCCCGGGCGACCCCGAGCTGGCCAAGGTCATCGCCGAGGAGGTGACGGCGGCGGGCTCGTGGATGACCCCGATCGACGACCCGTGCCTGCCGATCCACTACCCGACGACGAACCTCCTGCCGTTCCTCCAGGGCGACGAGCGATGGGTCAGCGTGAGCACGGCCCAGACGGCCGAGAGCGACGACTTCCTGCTCGTCGGTGAGGGGATCAGGCGGGCCATCGAGCGCAGCGGTCGGCGGGTGGTGCTCCTGGCGAGCGGCGCGATGAGCCACACGTTCTGGAAGCTCAAGGAGCTGCGTGCGCACGAGTCATCCGACCCGGTGCACATCCGCACGCCCGAGGCTCGTGAGGCCGACCTCGAGCGCCTGGCCTGGTTGGAGGCCGGTGATCACGCCCGGGTCGTCGACACGATGCCCGAGTTCCTCCTCCAGAAGCCCGAGGCGATGTTCGGGCACTACCTGATGATGGTCGGCGCGCTCGGCGGGCGGGAGTGCATCGCCCCCGGCGTCCGTTACAGCGACTACGAGAACTCGATCGGCACCGGCCAGGTCCACGTCTGGTTCGAACGCCCGCCCGGAGGCTGGGCCCGAGCGCGCTGACATCCGAGTGTTTGCGCCCATCCGAGTGCCAGACCTCGGGAAAATCAACGTCCAGCACTCGGATGGAGTCAAACACTCGGATGGACTCACGCCCGGCGGTATCGGGAGATCGCCAACGGCGCGAACACGGCGACCAGTCCGGCCGACCACAGCAGCGCCTTGACGGTCAGTGATCCGGCCGACTCACCGAACGTGGCCACGGGGTCGGCGACGACCCACGCCCGGACAGCGTCGACCATCGCCGTGATCGGCTGGTGCTCGGCGAACCACTGCAGCCAGCCCGGCATGGAGTCGACGGGGACGTAGGCGCTGGACACGAACGTCAGCGGGAACACCAGGAGCGACATCCCCTGCGCGGCCTGCGCCGACCCCGCGACCAGGCCGATGAGGATGAACAGCCACGTGAAGGCGAATCCGAACACGATGCACAGCCCGAAGGCGATCAACGAGTCGCCGATGGAACCGGCGGGACGGAAGCCGACGGCGAACCCGATGGCCGTGGTGATGATGGTTCCCCAGACGACGAGCGCCGTTTCGGCGAGCGCCCTCCCCGCGGCGACTGACGAGCGGGGGATTGGCAGTGAGCGCAATCGATCCACAACACCGTGCTGGAGGTCCTCAGCCACGCCGGCGGACGCACCCATTCCCGAGAACAGCACGCCGGTCACGACGAACCCTGGGATCAGGAAGTTGACGTAGCTCAGTCCGTCTGTGTCGCCGATCGCCCCGCCGAACACGTACCGGAAGATGAGCAGGAACATGGCGCCCTGCACCGTGGCGACGACGAGCAGCTGCGGCGTGCGCATGAAGTGCACGAGCGTTCGCCGGGCGACGACGAGTGTGCTGGCGACGAAGCCAGGCGGCTGCGCCAGGCTCGTCCCGGCGCCCGCCGGGACGGCGGTGGCAAGTGTGGTCACAGTCATGATGCCTTCTGTTCTGCGTTGTCGGTGACGTGTCCGGTCAGTGTGAGGAACACCTCGTCGAGCGTCGGACCTCGCAACGCGAGGTCGTCCACGGCGAGGCGCTGGTCGTCGAGGCGGCGCACGACCTCGGCCAGCCGGCTCGGGCCATCGTCGACGCGCACGGAGACGAGTCCGGTGTCGGCGTCGACCCGCGTGGGTTCGGCGCCGACCGAGCCGAGGATCCACGCGATCGCGTTGGTGTCGGTGCGATCTCGCGGCCGGGTTTCGATGACGTCACGTCCCGCCTGCGCCTTCAGCTGCGACGGGGTGCCCTCGGCGATCGTGCGGCCGCGGTCGATGATCGTGATGTGGTCGGCGAGGTGATCGGCCTCGTCGAGGTATTGCGTGGTCAGCAGCACGTCCGTGCCGCGTGCGACGAGGTCACGTACGGCATCCCATAGGGCGGCCCGGCTGGCAGGGTCGAGCCCCGTTGTCGGCTCGTCGAGCAACAGCAGGCGGGGTTCGCCGACGAGCGTGGCCCCGAGGTCGAGTCGGCGCCGCATACCACCGGACCAGCCGCGCACCAGCCGGTCGCCTGCGTCGGTGAGGTCGAGTTGCTCGAGCACGTCGGTCGCTCGGTGTTGGGCATCGCGGCGTGACCACCCGAAGAGGCGAGCAACCATCTCCAGGTTCTCGCGGCCGGTCATTGCCTCCTCCACGGCAGCGGACTGCCCGGCCAGGCCGATCACCCGTCGAACACGGGCGGGGTGCCGAAGCGCGTCGATCCCTGCGACCTCGAGTGATCCCGTGTCAGGAGCGGTCAGGGTGGCGACCATGCGCACGAACGTCGACTTGCCAGCGCCGTTGGGCCCGAGCACGGCGAGCACACCGCCCGACGGAGCCGACAGGGTCAAACCGTCGAGCGCCTTGACCCGACCGAAGCGCTTCTCGAGGCCGACTGCCTCGAGCATCTTCTGCGTCACGTGGACCTCCTTGTACACTTGAACTCTCATCGACTGTACTTCTTAGTTACTAAGAGATCAATGGACTAAGGGATTCTGTGACACGTCTCACTTCTCGCCGGCGGCAGCTCCTCGAGGCAGTCGATCGCGAGGCGCGTCGCACCGGATCAGCCGGGAGTCTTCACGGACGAGCGATCGCCGACCGTGCCGGCATCCACGGCACCGATTTCGAGTGCCTCGACGTGCTCGACTGGGCCGGTCCGATCACCGCCGGCGAGCTCGCCCGCCATGTCGGGATCACGTCAGGAGCGGTCACGGGCGTGATCGACCGTCTCGAGCGCCTCGGGTTCGTACGCCGGACCAGCGACCCGCGTGACCGGCGCCGCGTCATCGTCGAGCTTCAGCTGCTCGATGAGGAGCGGCGGGAGCAGATGGAGGAGTTATTGACCCCGTTGCAGAAGGACATGACAGCGATCAACGACCGCTTCGACGACAACCAGCTGGCCACAATCCTGGAGTGGCTACAGGCAGCGAACGACGCCGTCGACCGCTCGACCCGCCGCCTCCGCGAGCGCTGATGGATCAGGACGTGGTGCCGTCCGCGATCTGGATGGTCTTCAGGTCGCTGTGGAAGTCGAGGGCGTAGTCGCCGCCCTCGCGTCCGATGCCGGAGATCCCGATGCCGCCGAACGGCGCCGTCAGGTCGCGCACGAGGAACGTGTTGACCCACACGATCCCCGCCCGGATGGCTCGTCCTACCCGGTCGGCTCGCTCCTGCGACGACGTGTACACGATCGCCGACAGCCCGTAGGGCGTCGAGTTGGCGAGGTCCACCGCCTCGGCCTCGGACCCGAACGTCTGCAGCGTGAGCACCGGTCCGAACACCTCCCGCTGCACGACCTCGCTGTCGTTCGAGCGCGGCTCGATCAACGTCGGCTCAACGTGAAGGGAGTCGCCGACGCGATGGCCGCCACGGACGATCCTGTCGCCGGCGGCGCGAGCCCGTTCGACGAAGCCCATCACCCGCTCGACATGGTCCGGGTGGATCATTGGCGCGATGGTGGTCGTCGGATCACGGCTGTCGCCGAGCACGTGCGTGTTGACGTAGTGCTCGAAGAGGGCCGTGAAGTCGTCACGCACCGACGCCTCGACGAGCAGGCGGGTGCCAGCGAGGCACACCTGTCCGGAATCGTCGTATTGCCCGGCCGCCTTCCGTGCCGCGGCGTCGAGATCCGCATCGGCGAACACGATGAGCGGCCCCTTCCCGCCGAGCTCGGCCGTGAACGGCACGATGTTCTCGGCGGCCGCGTGGCCGATGTGCCGGGCCGTCTCGGGTGAACCGGTGAAGCTGATCCGCCGCACACGCGGGTCACCGACGAGCGGCGGGCCGACTTCCTCGCCGATGCCCTGGACGAGGTTGAACACGCCGGGCGGGAACCCGGCTTCCACTGTGAGGTCGGCGAGCAACGAGCACGACAACGGCGACCACTCGGCCGGCTTGAGGATCACCGTGTTGCCCGCCGCGAGCGCCGGCGCCACCTTCCAGGTCGACAACATGAAGGGCGCATTCCACGGGGTGATGATCACGGCGGGTCCGGCGGGCATCCGCAGCACGGTGTTGGCGGTGCCCTTGGACGACCACTGACGCTCCTCGTAGGTGGCCGCCAGGTCGGCGTACGTCCGGAAGTTCACTGCGCCGCGGGCGACGAGTCGCTGACGCATCGACTCGTGCAGCATGCCCATGTCGACGGTCTCGACGATGGCGATCTCGTCGTTGTGCGCGTCGATCAGGTCCGCCAGACGATGGAGCAGCTCCGCCCGGCCCTTCGATCCGAGGTCCGCCCACCCCGCGAAGACGTCCATCGCCGCCGTCACGGCGGCATCGGCCGTCGATGCGTCACCGCGGGCGATGTCAGCGAGCTTCCACGACCAGTCGAGCGGAGAGCGATCCTCGAACGTCGATGCCGAACCGACGCGTTCGCCGCCGATCAGGTGGTCTGGGCTGACCGCAACCCCTTCGACGAGGACCCGATCACTCACCGGTCGGCGATGACGCTCTCGTAGTGCTTGGAGCCCGGGCCTTGCGGTGCCCGCTGGCCGCGGAACTCCCAATCACCGCCGAGCGCGGTCGAGCGCACCTCTTCCGACTCCGTCGGCTGGGCGCCGACGTCGTCGCGCACCGGGGTCGGCCCGGAGACGATCGTGTTGGTCAGCGCGCCGAGTCCTTCGACCTCGACGGTGACGACGTCGCCTGGCTCGACTGGACGCGAGTTGGCAGGTGTCCCCGACAGCAGCAGGTCACCTGGCACGAGCGTGATGGTCCGTGCGATATCGGCGACGAGGTAGTTCATGTCCCACTGCATCTCGTCGGTCGACGCGTCCTGCCGTACCGAGCCATTGACGAGCGTGCGGATCCGCTTCCCGCGGAAGTCCCACCCCTCCACGACGCCGGGGCCGACGGGACACAGCGTGTCCGCACCTTTCACTCGCAACATCGAGCCGGCGTCGGTGTCGCGGAAGTCGTGCAGCCCGTAGTCGTTGGCGATCGTGTAGCCGGCGATGTAGTCACCGACCTCGGCGGGAGACACGTTGCGACACGTACGACCGATGACGATGGCGATCTCGCCTTCGAAGTTCAGCCACCGACACCGCTCTGGCCGTACGACGGCCGCCCCGTGGGAGTTGAGCGCCGTGATCGGCTTGTGGAAGTACGTCGGCGCGGGCGGGAGCTTCGTCATGAACTCCCGCACCCGGCTCTCGTAATTGAGGTGGATACAGATGATCTTCGACGGCTCGACGGGCGGAAGGTGCACCGCCGATTCGGCCGAGACCTCACGCCCGTCACCGGCGACGAGCACGTCGCCTCGCCGCTCAACCGGTGTGGGATATCCGTCGAGCAGGATGCGTCGGCGCTCGATGGTCATCGGCGCCGACGCTACCTGTATCGATGCGGCCGGCGAGGGCGCTGGAGCGCCCGCCGTGCCGAACCGGCCATCCGCCTCTGAACGACGGGGCCGGCGAGGGCGCTGGAGCGCCCGCCGTGCCGAACCGGCCATCCGCCTCTGAACGACGGGGCCGGCGAGGGCGCCGGAGCGCCCGCCGTGCCGAACCGGCCATCCGCCTCTGAACGACGGGGCCGGCGAGGGCGCTGGAGCGCCCGCCGACGATGTCAGCCGTGGTCCGCCAACTCGTAGTGCCGCACGAGGCGGCGCTCCGTCGCCGAATCGATGATGTGGTCGCGGCTGACCTTCGGCGCCGTCTTGACGTGCGACTTGTCGTACGGCACCACCACGTCACCATCATTCGTGGTGTAGGCGCCCTCGACGGGCACGAACTTCTCCGAGCGCAGCGGACCTGGGTCGATGATGGCCCACTTGGGCTCACCCATCTCGTCGTACACGACGTCGCTCACCCGGCCGACCTTGTCGTGGTGCTGGTCGAACACGGGATGCCCGGTCAGCTCGGCGCCCAGGCTGGGGTACCGCTCATCGTCATGGAAGGACACGTCGGAACTCCTTTCCGGTTGGGTCGATACGACGCGGCTACCCTCGACGGCGGTTCGTCACACTTCTGTAATGATTCGGGCGGCCGGTCGCAGACTTCTCACTAGCGTGAGGTCGTGACGACGCCGAGCGAGCTGTCTCTCGAGCAGAAGGTCAACCTGCTGGCTGGTGCCGACACGTGGCACACGGTCCGTCTGGATGACCCACCGGTCCCCGCCATCAGGATGTCCGACGGGCCCGCCGGTGTGCGCGGGACGTCGTGGACGGGAGCCGCCTCGGCGTCGTTTCCATGCGGCGCCGCGCTCGGCGCGACCTGGGATCCGGCGCTGGTGCGGCGGGTCGGTCAGGCGTTGGGGCGGGAGGCTCACTCGAAGAACGCGCAGGTGCTGCTCGCTCCCACCGTCAACCTGCAGCGCACGCCGATCGGCGGTCGCAACTTCGAGTGCATGAGCGAGGATCCCGTGCTCACGGCCGAACTGGCGGTCGCCTACGTCAGTGGTGTGCAGTCCGAGCGCGTGGCCGCCTGCATCAAGCACTTCGTCGGCAACGACACCGAGTTCGAGCGGATGACGATCTCGTCGGAGATCGACGAGCGGACGCTCCGCGAGATCTACCTCCTGCCGTTCGAGGCTGCCGTCAAGCGGGCCGCGGTGCGTGCGGTGATGGCGGGTTACAACCGGCTCAACGGGACCTACTGCAGCGAGGATCCGTGGCTGCTGACCCAGGTGCTGCGCGACGAGTGGGGTTTCGAGGGTCTCGTCGTGAGCGACTGGTTCGGCAGTCACAGCGCAAGCGAGTCGCTGCGCGCAGGGCTCGATCTGGAGATGCCCGGTCCGCCACAGCAACGCGGTCCTCGTCTGCTGGAGGAGGCACAGCGCGGCGACGTCGGCGACGTCGACCTCGGCAGTGCCGTGGCTCGCGTCCTTGCGTTGGCCCAGTGGACGGGTGCTGCGGACGCAGAATCGAGCGAGGTCACCGTCGACGACGACGTGACCCGTGACGTCATCCGGCAGGCCGCCATCCAGGGCATGGTGTTGCTCAAGAACGAGGACGGCCTGCTGCCGCTGACCGCCGACGCGCGGCGCATCGCGCTGATCGGTCCATACGCCCGGCACGGTCGGGTGCAGGGCGGCGGCAGCGCGAGGGTGCGCCCCGAGCACGGGCGCGGACCGCTCGAGGCGCTGCAAGCTCGGCAACTCGACGTGACGTTCGAGCCGGGCGGATCGATCGCCAAGTACCTGCCGACCGTGCGCGGCGACTTCACCGCCGAGTTCAGCGACTCGTCTGGCGCCAGCGCCACGACGCACACGAGCCGGCTGGCGTGGTACTGGGACCACCCGCCGGCCGACGGGATCGATCGGACGAAGTTCGCGGCGCGAGTGTCGGGATCGTTCGTGCCCGACTACACGGGCGAGTGGGAGCTCGGCGTGCGTGCTGTCGGCCCGGTGAGCGTGTCACTCGACGGCGAGACCGTGGTGGAGCTGGCCGAGGCACAGCGCGGAGGCGCCTTCTTCGGCCTGGGCAGTTCGGAGGTCAGAAACACCGTCGAGTTGGAAGACGGGCAACCGTACGAGTTGACCGTCGACTACCCCATCGAGGACGGGCTGGTGCGCGGCCTCGTCGTCGGCGCCCGACCCGTGCCGGCCGGCGACCACCTCGACTTGGCGGCCGACGCAGCGCGAGCCGCCGACGTCGCCGTGGTCATCGTCGGCACCGACGACGACTGGGAGACGGAGGGCGAGGACCGGACGTCGATGGCGCTGCCAGGCGACCAAGACGACCTCGTGCGCGCCGTCGTCGCAGCGAACCCGCGGACGATCGTCGTCCTGAACGCCGGGTCGCCGGTCTTGATGCCGTGGCTCGACGAGGTGCCGGCCGTCCTGCAGCTGTGGTTCCCGGGGCAGGAGATCGGCGACGCACTCGCCGACGTGCTGACTGGTGCAGCCGAGCCGGGCGGGCGACTGCCGCTGACGTTCCCCGTGCGCATCGAGGACACGCCGGCGTTCACCCACTACCCGGGCACGGACGGACGTGCCGTCTACGGCGAGGGGCTGCTGACCGGACACCGCTGGTACGACCGCCAGGGCGTCGACCCGCTGTTCCCGTTCGGGTTCGGCCTCGGGTACACGACGTTCGAGCTCGGTGACGCCATCCTGCAGGGCGGCATCGAGCGAGGTGCCACGCTCGATGTCACGGTGACCAACACCGGCCAGCGCGACGGCGCCGAGGTCGTGCAGGTGTACATCGAGCCGCCACCAGGTGACGTCGATCGACCGCTCCGCCACCTCGCCGCGTTCCAGCGGGTCGAGCTCGCTGCCGGAGCGGAGTCGAGGGTGCACGTGGAGCTCGACCGCCGAGCGTTCGCGTCGTGGCTCGATGGCATGTGGACGGTTCAACCGGGCGACTACACCGTGCTCGTCGGACGCTCCTCACGCGATCTGCATCCAGTGGGCCGCCTCACAGCCGCCAACCAATAGGAAGCACCCGCCGACGACAGGTGGCGGGGGGTGCGGGGGGCAGAGGCTTCGCCGGAGCCCCCCGCCGTCGATTGATCCGGCTTGGCCGGTCGATCGACCACATTCGGCGTGCCGGCCGGAGGCCGGCTCATCGAGCTCGCTTTGCAACCTCCGGTTGCGAAGCGAAAGGTCACAGCCGCCAGTCAATAGGGTCGCGGCCGGCCGCGGCCAACGCCGCATTGGCGCGGGAGAACGGGCGCGAGCCGAAGAAGCCGTTGTGCGCCGAGAGCGGCGAGGGATGGGCCGACTCGATGATCGTGTGCCGGCTGGCGTCGATCAGTGTCCGCTTCTTGCGGGCATGACTTCCCCAGAGGACGAAGACGACGTGATCGTCCTTGGCGGCGACGGTGCGGATGACCTCGTCGGTGAAGGTCTCCCAGCCCTTGCCGGCATGCGAGGTGGCCTGCCCGGCGCGCACCGTGAGCGTCGTGTTGAGCAGCAGCACGCCCTGGACCGCCCACGCCTCGAGGTTGCCGTGATCCGGCGGAGGGATCCCGAGGTCGTTCTGGAGCTCCTTGTAGATGTTCACGAGCGACGGTGGGATGGGCACGCCACGGCGCACGGAGAAGCACAATCCGTGAGCCTGGCGAGCCCCGTGGTACGGGTCCTGCCCGAGGATCAGCACCTTCGTCTCGCCGTACGGCGTGAGGTGCAGCGCAGCGAACACCTCGTCGGCCGGCGGGTACACGGTGCAGTGCTCTCGCTCCGCCGAGACGAACGCTTGCAGCTCCGGCCAGTACGGCTTGGCGAACTCGCCGCGCAGGATGGGGTTCCAGTCGGTCGTCATCGCTGGTCGAGCCAGTTCAGCACGGCACGCCATGCATCGCTGCTCGGGTCGATGACGACGAAGTGGTCGCCGTCGACGAGGGCCAGCTCGGCGTCGTCGCCCGCCGCGCGTGCGGCCGCGACGAAGCGCTCGCTCTGGCTGACTGGCACGACGTCGTCGGCCTGCCCGTGCACGCAGAGGATCGGAACGCCGAGCGGCAAGTGCTCGATCGGGCTGGCGTCGACGTAGCGATCAGGGACGGTCGCGGGCAGCCCGTCGAGAAAGGCCTCGCAGGCGCCGTCGCCGAGTCGGTCCTGAGCGGCCTGCCGGAGATCGAGCACACCGGCCTGGGCGACCACCCCCGACACCCGCACGAGCGGATCCTGACGGGTCGCCGCCCATGCCGCAAGGTGGCCGCCGGCGGAATGACCGATCGTCACGACACGGTCGAGATCGAGCCACTCCATCGTCGCGACGTCGGCAAGCGCATCGATCGCTGCGGCCACGTCGTCGAGCGTCTCGGGATACCCGCCACCGTTGCCGACGCGGCGGTATTCGATGTTCCACGCCGCCCAGCCCTGCGCAGGGAGCGAGTCGGCGAGGGGGCGCCCGAGCGCGAGATCCCACTTCGCCCGCCAGAACCCGCCGTGGATGATGACGGCGACCGGCACGGGATCGTCACTGTCGGGCCGCACCAGCTCGGCGAACTGGGCCGCGTGGTCGCCGTACCGAACCACTCGCACTGAATCATGATTGCTGGGTGACGCTGCCTACCATCGCGTGATGGTTGCGGGCGAGCTTCTCGACGCCGTTCCACGCTCGACGCTGGCCACCCTGCCGACTCCGATGGAGCGAGGCCCCGGGCTGCCGGGCGGCGCGCGGTTGTGGGTCAAGCGTGACGATCTGACGGGGCTCGGCGCAGGAGGAAACAAGGCACGCAAGCTCGAGTTCCTCTGCGCCGAGGCCCTCGGCAGCGGTGCCCGCAGCCTGATCACTGTCGGCGCGGCGCAGTCGAACCATTGCCGGATGACCGCCGCTGCAGGGGCGGTGCTCGGGCTCGAGGTCCACCTGGTCCTTTCGGGTGACCGGCCGTTGCGGCTGACCGGAAACCTGCTGCTTGCGGAGCGGTTCGGGGCTCAGTTGCACTTCGTCGGATGCCCGCCGCACCACTGGGGTGAGCTGGAGATCGCCAGCGAGAAGCTGGCCGATGGGCTGGCGGCCGATGGCGCCGCGCCGCACGCGGTCCCGATCGGCGGGAGCACGCCGACGGGCGCCGTCGGGTACGTCGCCGCCTACGTCGAGCTGGTCGAGCAATGCCGGGCACTCGGCGTCACCCCTGCAGCTGTCGTGCACACGTCGTCGAGCGGTGGCACGCACGCCGGCCTCGTGGCCGGGCGGGCGCTGCTGCGCTCGATGGGGGAGGACGGCCTGCCGTCCATCCTCGCCATCGGTGTCGCCAAGGGCGTCAACGCGGGTTTCCCGGACGTCGCGCAGCTGGCGATCGAGACGTTGGAGCTGATCGGCGCCCGCGATGCGGAGGTCATGGACGACGACGTCGAGCTCGATCGGCGCTGGATGGGCCCGGATTACGCCGTGCCGACGGCGGCCGGCGCCGAGGCGGCTAGGTGGGCGGCGGTGCACGGCGGGTGGGTGCTCGACGACACGTACACGGCGAAGGGGTTCGCCGGGCTGCTCGGCAACGCGGCGACCGGACGCTGGCGCCCCGGGACTGACGTGGTGTTCCTGCACACCGGCGGGCTGCCCGCCGTGTTCGCCTGATCGCTCCAGCAACCGGCTACCAGTCGCCGCTCGAGCAGCGTCTCGCCTGATCGTCAGAACCGGCGCAGTCCGTCGAGCAGGAAGGCGACCGCCGCAGCCCGCCGCCCGTCGGCAGGCAGATCGCCGGCGCGCACCAGCGCACCGAACGAGACGTTCCAGTAGCGCGCATCGCCGGGACGGTCGGCGGACCACGGCCCGACGTAGAGGTACGGCGTGGGCTCGGCCTCGTCGCCCGGTGAGGCGCCGATGTTGATCTTCTGGCCGTTGACCGTGACGGTCCCGGCGACGTCGAAGTGCTCCGGCCACAGCTGCAGTGTCGGCGCGTCGGTCGCCGACGTCTCGACGATCGCTTCGTCGATCACCTCGACGCCGAACCCCCACCACGCGGCGAGCACGCGAACATGGTCCTCGTCCAACTGCACCGGCTCGTGGACCGCGGACACCTGTGGGGTGTGGACGCCGACGGAGAACTCATCGGACAGGTCGACGCCGACGAGCTCCGCCGCCGCGGCGAGCGTCGTGATCGGTACGGCAGTCGCCCGATCGCCCCGCTCGTGGATGAGGTAGCGACCATCGATGCGGACCACCTCCGGACCGTCGCCGAACGCCGGCGTCGCCAGCCCACCTGGCGCCGGCCGCAGGCCGATCCGTCCGGTGAGGGCGTGCCGGCGGCGGGACAAGACGTGTACGGCGAGTCGCTGCAGGTCCTGGCGGGTGGCGGTCAGGTCGGTTGGTGTCGGGGTCGGGTTCATCGTGGCACTCACGCTGGTCATCGTCTCCGGAGGCCCCAGTAGCGTGACACCTCATGACGGACATCCTCGATGTCGACCTCCTGGCGTTCGAACGGGGGACGGCGGACCAGCGGCGAGCGGTGGTGGACGGCGTGAGCCGGAGCCTGGCGACGGGCTTCGTGTACACCCGTCACGACCTGTCCGAAGACCTCATCGACACGGCGTACGGGATGCTCCTCGAGTTCTTCGCGGCACCCGCTGAGGAGAAGCAACGCTGGGTGGTGCCGGGTGTGAGCGGCCAGACCGGGTACACGGGATTGCTCGTCGAGACGGCGGCGTCGAGCGACCAGCCGGACTGGAAGGAGATGCTCAACTGGTCGACGCCGATCGCGCCTGGCCACCCGCTGCGCCGCAAGTTCCCGCGGGCGTACCCGGACCAGATGTTGCCGGAGGGAACGGTCCCGGGGATCAGCAAGGTGTTGTACGAGTTCCACGACTCGATCGCGGAGCTGCAGCGGCGGTTCCTGCGCGTGATCGCCGAGGGCATCGGGTGCCACGAGTCGTTCTTCGACGAGATGGTCACGGATGGGCCCACGCTGACGAGGGCGATCCGGTACCCACCGATGGAGGAGGTTCCCGGCGAGGGTGTGTACGAGTGGGCCGGCCAACACGGCGACATCAACCTCATCACCGCACTGCCACGGGCCACTGCGCCCGGCCTGCAGGTCCGCGTCGATGACGAGTGGGTCGACGCCGTGGCGCCCGAGGGCCAGGTCATCATCAACACCGGGATCATGCTGGAGCGGCTGACGAACGGGCAGATCCCGATCGGCTGGCACCGTGTCGTGGCTGCTCCCGGGTACACCGGCGAGCGCCACAGCGTCGTGCAGTTCTGCCACCCGCGGCCCTGGACGGTGCTCGCGCCCGTGCCCTCATGCATCTCGCCGGAGCACCCACAGCGGTTCGCTCCACTGTCGGCAGCCGACGCGCTCGACGAGGTGCTGTACGAGATCAACCTCGTCGAGGATGCGAGGCGGGTCTGACGTGACCGTGGTTGGCAACCGTCGAGTCCGCACGATGTGGAGCGACCTCAACGGGTTGACGCACGGTCGCTACATCCCGTCGGGGAAGTTCGACCACGCCACGCACCACGCCGTGACGACGATCTCGATGAGCCCCGAGGGTGAGATCCTGCCGATCGCCGGCTACGCCGCCGACGTGGGGTTCCCCGACTTGTCTGCCGTGCCGGTCGCCGACACGCGGCGGCCCGGCTGGGAGCCGGACACCGACGTCGCCATCTGCGAGCTGCGGTACGTCGACAATGAGCCACTGGCGCTGTGCCCGCGGGCTGCGCTGGCCCGGGCGGTCGACGGGTGGCGGGCGATCGGGTTCGAGCCGCAGCTCGGTTTCGAGCTCGAGCTCTACCTGCTCGAGCCGGACGACACGGCGCTCGGCGGTTGGCGCCCGGCCAGCGGGCCGGGGCACCGTGTCTATGGCGTCGGCCTCGGTGGGGATCCGACCGGGCTGGCCCTCGAGTACTTCGACGTCGTCGAGGCGATGGACATCGAGCTGGAGGGCGTGCTGACGGAGTTCTCGCCCGGGCAGCTGGAGGTCAACCTGACGTATGGCCCGGCGTTGGCTGCCGCGGACAAGGCCGTGCTGGTCAAGGAGATGACGCGTGAGGTGGCGGCGCGGCGGGGCTACCTCGCGACCTACATGGGACGGCCGCATGCGACGTCGGTCGGCTCGGGCCTCCACGTCAACTTCTCGGTGCTGCCGGTGTCCGGTGGGCCCAACGCACTGGCTGACGCCGCAGCACCCGACGGACTCGCGACGATCGCCCGCCAGTCCATCGGTGGGTTGATCGCCCATCACGAGGCCGTCGCCGGGTTCTCGGCGCCGTTGATCAACAGCTACAAGCGTCTGATGCCCGGGTTGATCGCCGGGTACTGGGCCAACTGGGGCCTGGACAACCGGTTCAGCACGTACCGCATCCCGGCCGAGCGGGGATCAGCGACGCGCATCGAGAACCGGGTGCCGTGCGGATCGGCGAGCCCGTACCTCGCGGCCGCGGCGACACTGAACGCCGCGCTGCTCGGGGTGGTCGACGGGCTGGATTGCGGGGATCCCCAGTTCGGCGATGCCGACGAAGCACCGAACACGGATCGGCACACGCCCCACACGCTGGGTGAGGCGCTCGACGCGATCGAGGCGGACACCGTCTTGACGGAGGCGATGGGGCCGGAGCTCGTCGCCGCCTACGTCACGCTGCGCCGCCACGAGGTGGCTCGCTGGGAAGCGACCGGCGAGGACTGGAACCCCGAGAAGATCACGGCCTGGGAGCTGGACAGCTACCTCCGCTTCTACTGATCCCCTTCGCGGGTCAGGGCGCTGACCAGTAGCCGTAGACCGCCCTCGTGCCGCGGCGCGTGGGATCGTGCGTGTCGTACACCACGCCGTCGATGACCGCGGTGACGTGCCGGCTGCAGCGCACGACGAGCCGCCCGCCGGGCAGCTCGTTGGCGCGCAGGTGCACGGTCGTGCCGCTGCCGATCCTCATCGTCGGTGTCCACGTCCAGCCGAGGTCTGCGAGGTAGAGGCGCGTGACGTCCGGTGGAGTGCCGTTGCGGGCCGTCGCTCCCTTGCGACCAGCGGACCACGCTCGGGCCTCTCGGGTACCGCTGGACTGCGACCACTGGCCGACCAACCAACCGAGCTCGTCGTACACCTGCCGGTACGGCAGCCCGGTGGCGATGGCGATGCTGCGGGTCACGCAGTCGCCGGCCTCACCTCGAAACCCGGCGGCCGCGCGGCCGCCATCGTCGAACACGACTTGCATGGCTCGCCCAGGCACGGCCCCGTTCTACTCGTGGTCGTAGGGACACCACAGGGACCTCTGCCGCATTCGGTGCGACACCCCGCGAGTTAGCTCGTGTCATGACCATGAACGACCGTCGCATCGCGGCGGTGGCGACAGGTCCGCTGGGTGCCTTCTCGCGAGAGCAGGCTCATGTCGCCGGGTTGAGCGATGACCAGCTTCGGCGCCGAGTCCAGAGCGGCATCCTCGAATCTGTTGGTCCGCACGCCTTTCGCTCGTCGAGTGCTCCACGCACCGAGCTCGCTGCCCTCGCTGCCCTCGTGCTCGACGTCGGCGAACCCTGTTGGGTCTCAGGTCCGACGGCTGCGGCGCTGCACGGGTTCGACGGAATGCGTCTACGGCCGCCGTTCCACCTTCTGCTCACGCGAGGCCGCAACGTCCGCCGGCTGGGCGTCGTCGTCCACACGACCATCGACCTTCCGTTGATCGACCGAGCGCATGCGGCTGGCTTCGCAGTCACCGAGCGCGGCACGCACCGTGATCGAACTTGCCCGGACCGAGTCGCCAGAGGTGCTTGCCCGGTGCATCGACTCGGCGCTCCGGGATGGACTGTGCAGCGAGGACCTGCTGCACCGGCGCCTGTGCGCCGTTCGCACGCGCGGCCGCTACGGGCTCCCGACGCTGCTTGATGTGCTGGCGGGACACGAGGCGACTCGCGGCGGCCACAGCTGGCTCGAGCGCCGGTTCCTCCGGCTGCTGGCCGACGCGGGCCTCCCGCGACCCCAGACGCAGCGAGTCCTGACGAGGGCAGGCGACCGGCTGGTGCGAGTCGACTGCCACTTTCCGGGGACGAAGGTCGTCGTGGAGTTGCTCGGTTATCGCTTCCACCGCTCGAAGGCACAGCTGTCGCGCGATGCGATGCGCATGAACGCGCTGATCGCCGACGGCCACCTGCCGTACCAGTTCACGTACGCACAGGTCGTCGACGAGCCGGACTACGTCCTCACGACCGTCGCCTCCGCGCTCACGGGCTCTGTGTAAGCGAAGACCCGGTCAGGACCACGTTTTCGCTTACACAGACGAGCGGACGGGGGAAACACTCGGATGGGTCAGGCCGGGGTGATCTCGATCGGCAGGCGTTTGATGCCGGCGATGAAATTGCTGCGCAGGCGGTCGATCGGTCCGGCCATTCGCACATCGGCGAGGCGGGGGAGGAGCTCCTCGAACAACACCTTGATCTCCAGCCGGGCGAGCTGCGCGCCGAGGCACAGGTGCGGGCTCTGCAGCCCGAACGCGACCTGCGGGTTCGGGGTGCGCTGGAGGTCGAACGTGAACGGGTCGGCGAACACGTCCTCGTCGTAGTCGGCCGACACGAACCAGATCAGCACCTTGTCACCGGCCTTGATCGTCCGCCCGCCCAGCTCCGCATCCGCCGTCGCCGTTCGCCGGAAGTGCATCGTCACCGATGCCCACCGCAGCACCTCCTCGACCGCCGCCGTGACGAACTCTCCGTCGCCGCGCCGGATCGCGTCGCGCAGCATCTCCATCGACGAGGGTCGCTCGATCAGCGCCTTCATCCCGGCTGTCATGGTGTAGCGCGTCGTGTCGTTGCCGGCAGCCACGAGCAACGTGAAGAAGTTGTTGAACTCCTGCTCGCTGAGCTCCTCGCCGTCGACCTTCGGGCGCAGGAGGTCACTGATCACGTCGTCGGTCGGGTGCTCGCGACGGACTCGCGCCTGCTGCTGGGCGTACCGGAACAGCTCGACACCCGCCGGGCTGCGGAACGGCATCAACCGGAACTCCTCGGTGTCCACGAGACCGACCGGATGCGTCGTGAACTCCGGATCGGTGTTGCCGAGCAGCGCATCGCCCCGCTCGACCAGCCATGGCCCGTCCGACTCCGGCACACCGAGCAACGCGCCAAGCATGCGCATCGGCAACTGCTTGGCGACACGATCGACGAAGTCGAACGTCGCAGGACCGGCCAGCGCCGTGTCGACGACGGATCGAGCGAGGCCGCGGATCGCCGTCTCGTAGGCGTACACCTCGCGCCGGCTGAACGGCTTGGAGACCAGCCGCCGGTACGCCGTGTGCGCAGGCGGATCGAGCTCCATCATCGTGCGCCGTGCCTCAGTTTCCTCCTCGTCCATCTCCTCGAGGCGGATCCCTTCGGCACTGGAGAAGCGCTCGACGTCCCGGCTCACCGCCAACAGGTCGCCGTGCCGTGCCACCGCCCAGAACCCCCGCCCGCCGGCGTGGTCCTCGCCCCACCAGCTGACCGGATCCGACCGGCGCATCCGCAGGAACGTCGCGTGCGGCACGCCGGCGACGTACGTGTCCGGGTCGGCGATGTCGGCGTCGTCCGGGCCCAGATCGCCGTCCAGCGCGGGCCCGGTCATCGAAGGTTCCGGCGCTCGAGCGTCGTCCCGGCTCGCCAGTTCGTGCCGACCTCCTGCCAGTACCCGCCGATCATCTGCTCCGGCTCCAGGCGCGTCAGCTCCTCGACCGGCGACTCGTAGAAGGCGATCGTCGCGTCGCCGGCGTAGCACGGGCCGACCTCGGCGTCGTAGCCGCGCATCGTGACGAGCTCGTGCAGCGAGTCCGTGCCGTCGCTCTCGATCGCCGGGAACACGCGGTGGTGGATCATCGGATGGCCGTTGACGAACCCCGCCGCCGGCGCTGTACCGGTGATCGTGAACGTGGCGTCGATCAACCGCCGGCCGTAGGCCGAGCACGTCGCGCCGAAGCGCCCGCCCGGCTCGAGGCGCGGTCCCGCAACTCCGACGGTCACCGGTCGCGTCACGTGCAGCGAGCCAAGCTTCTTCGGGTACCCCTGGTGGTACCCGCGGACCATCGCGAAGTCCTTGTCGACCCAGATGTAGACGCACCGGCTGTACGTCTGTCCCTGGTACTGGCAGCGCACGACGACGAAGGTCTCCAGGTACTGCGCCCGCACGGGGTCGAGCAGCTCCTCGAACGTGTCGCTGCAGCTCTGCCAGTCGGCCCAGATGACGGCGACCGCTCCCGGATCCTCATCCGCCACGGTCAGCGGTGCCGGCAACAGCTCGGCCACCGCGTCGGGCGACGTGCGGAACTCGATCGTCAACATCGAGCCGCTGTAGTGCCATGGAGGCGGCGGCACCAGCGATGAACGACCGGTTGCCGTACGTGGGAACATGAACCCACGCGCGTCGCTCACCACGACCGCACCAGTACGTGCTCCATGGTTGCCGCCATGGGCGAACCCTAGCTTTCCCGAGAAATCGTTTGGACACGAACGAATCGCCGCGGTCCGCCGCGACACACGCCGAAGAATCGGCGCCCGACGACGCCGAGACGGCGCCGATGGTGGCGCCGCGCAAGCTGCCGCTCGTCGTGCTGGCGATCGACATCGGCGGCACCAAGTTCGCCTCGGGGCTCGTCTCGGCGCGCGGCGAGCTGCTCGATCGCTCCATCGTGCTCGTCGACCACGACGTCGGGCCGGAGGCGCACTTCAAGTCGTTGGCCGGCATCGTCGAGCAGCAGCTCGACGCCGCTGAACGCCACGACGTCCGTGTGGCCGCCATCGGCGTCGGCTCGGCCGGGCCGATCACCCGCAATTGCGAGACGATCTCGCCGGTCAACATCCCGGCCTGGCGCGGCTTCCCCCTGCGCGCCCGCCTTCGTGAGCTGACGGGCGCCCGCGTGTACGGGGATCTCGATGGCAAGGCACTGGCCCTCGCCGAGGGATGGCAGGGTGCCGCCAAGGGGTACAGCAACTACTGCGTGCTCACGGTCTCGACCGGCATCGGTGGCGGCGTCGTGCTCGACGGCGAGTTGCTCGACGGTTCGTCCGCCAACGCCGGCCACGTCGGGCACATCATCGTCGAGCCCAACGGACGCCGCTGCGGCTGCGGCGCACGGGGATGCCTCGAGGCCGAGGCGTCAGGCCTCGCCATCGAGGCGATCACCGGCCGCTCGCCGAAGCAGCCGACCTACGAAATCATGCAGCGCACCGGGCGCATCGTCGGTCGCGGCGCAGCCTCGCTGTGCAACCTGCTCGATCTCGAGCTCGTCGTCGTCGGAGGTGGCGTCGCCCTCGGGTTCGCCGCCACGTTCTTCAACGCCGCGCAGGAGGAGCTGAGCACGCGCTGCCGCCTGCCGTACAGCCGCCACGCTCGCATCACGCCGACGCGCCTGGGAGACCGAGGACCGCTCATCGGCGCCGGCGCCGTGGGCGTGCGCGGGCTGCGACGCGAGCGGGCTCGCAGTGCCGTCGGATTGTCCGGACCTACATTGACGCCGTGACGCGGATCCGCAGCACCAGCACGAGCCGTGTCCGCGATGTCCGGGGACAGGGAGGCGGCGGCGGGTTCAGCATCCCCGGCCTCGGCGGCGGGGGCGGCGGCCTTGGCTTCCCGATGAAGGCAGGTGGCGGGCTGCTCGGTCTGATCGTGCTGGCCGCGGCGATCTTCCTCCCGCGGCTCCTCGGCGGTGGCAGCCAACCGGTCTCCGCACCGAGCCTCGGCGGCGCGGATGGCAGCGACAGCCTCGGGCCGACGCAGTGCGAGACGGAGATCGAGCAGATCATCTGCGGCGGCACGGACGACGTTGCGGTGTACTGGATCGGCGAGTTCCCGCAGGCGTTCAACGGCCGCCAGTACGAGGAGACGGTCACCCAGATCTTCTCCGGCGCCATCAACACGGCGTGTGGTCAGGCGACCTCGCAGGTCGGGCCGTTCTATTGCCCGGCCGACCGGCTCGTGTACTTCGACCTCGACTTCCTGCAGCAGCTCCAGCAGCAGTTCGGCGCCACCGGCGACCTCGCTGCGCAGTACATCGTCGCTCACGAGTACGGCCACCACGTGCAGAACCTGCTCGGCATCAGCGATCAGGTCAACCGCGCCTCGCAGCAGGATCCGAGTCGCGCCAACCAGTACTCGATCGCCCTCGAGCTGCAGGCGGACTGCTTCGCCGGCGCCTGGGCCCACGACGCGGAGCAGCGCGGTCAGCTCGAACCCGGTGAGATCAGCGAGGCGCTGAACGCCGCGGCCGCCGTCGGCGATGACCGCATCCAGCAGCAGACGCAGGGCCAGGTCAATCCCGAGACATGGACCCACGGCTCATCCGAGCAACGCGTGTCATGGTTCCGGCGCGGCTTCGAGACGGGTGACCCCAACAGCTGCGACACGTTCGGCGAGCTCTAACGACTCCCCTGTCCGGCTATCCCCCGAGGACGCGGTACACCCACTCGAACGGGCCGATGCCGAAGCGGCGGTGGTACCAGGCGGCGAAGGCGATGGCGACGGCCCAGTAGACCGCCGCGAACGTGAGCGCCGTGTCCAGCCCCGTCGGGCCGACCCACCCCAGCCAGTCGACGACGAGGTTGAACACCAATGCATGCGCGACGTACAGCGTCAAGGTCATCGCACCCGCATGGCGGAGCAGCTCGACCGGCGGGGTGCTGACGAAGCGATCGGCGAGCCACGAGACCACGGCGAAGGCGATCAGAGCGGTCCCGAGCGCACTCGCCGTGTAGAGCAGGCCCCGGTCGAACGGGTCGGTGCTGGACAGTGGCGTGGCCAGCGGTCCGGGCGCGATCGACGACGAGATGAGCGAAGCAGCCCCGAACAGCGCGAACCCCACGCCGAGCGCCGCAGGGCGCCACCAGTCGGTGCGCAGCTGCCTTCCGAGCACGATGCCCGTGCAGAGGAACGCCAGCCACGGCAGCAGGGGATGGGTCCCGTTGATGGCGACGTCGGTGAGACGACCGAGAACGCTCGATGACGGCGAGAAGAACCAGCTCGTGTCGTCGCCGTCGAGCGAGGACTGGACCTGCCACCAGTGCAACCCTGCGGCGGCCAGCGCCGCTGCCAGGCCGACGGCCAGCACCCACATCGAGCGCAATGTGAACAGCGCCGCAGCGACCACGAACATCGCCCCGTAGAACGGCAGGATCGTCCCCGGCCAGACCGTGTCGAGCACCAGCCCGCCGACGTAGAGCACCAAGCCGCGCCGGACCAACGTCCATCGCTTCGCCTGCACGGCGGCTCGGTTACCGATCGAGCTGCGCGTGAGCAACGTCACCCCGACGCCGGCAACGAGCACGAACGTGGCGGCGAACCGCGTCGCCAGCGGTCCGGTCCACGGGTCGAAGAACTGGTCGATCGTGTCCGTGCCACGAACGTCGCCGCGAAGGATCAGGTAGCCGTGGAAGTTCATCACGACGACACCGATCAGCGCGACGGCTCGGACGACGTCGGGCCCTGGCAGACGGACCTGCGTGGTGCGAGGAGCAGTCAACACGCGCTCACTCATCGCCAGACGACCTCATCCACGATCGTGTTGATCAACGGGCGCTGGACGTCGACGACATCGCCGACGTCGGGCGCCATCTCGCCCGCCGGGATGAGCACCATCGACGTGTGCATGTGCGGTGGCTCGAGCAGCGCGAGGCGCCGTTGTTGGAAGTGGAACGGACTGAGTCCTTCATCCAGCGGATGCACGCCGTGGGCGGTGCCCGCTCCGACCATGACGAGCGTCGCATCGAACGGAACGATGCGCTGCTGGTACCCCGCCGTCGCGCCGGCTCGGGCGGATCGCGTGTCCAGGACGTCGGCTCCGAGGTGGAGCCCGCGCTTGTCGCCGTGCCACAGCGCCGTGCCCAGCCGGATGCGGAACCGCCGGTCGGGCCACCCGTCGCGCAATGCCTCGTACGCATCTGTGGACACATGGCTGACCCACATCTCATCCTGGGGCTCGAGGACCTGCAGCCAGCCGGCGATCTCGTCGAGGTGCTCGTCGTCGGTGCCGGCGACCGGTGGGTGCACGCTGAAGCCGACGATCTCCAGATCCGCGCGGCGCACGGCTGCGGTCAGCGCCCCGAGGTCCTCGCACGCCGTGCCGTACCGCTGCATCGACGTTGCCAGCTTGACGAGGACGCGCCCCGGCCAGCCCTCGAGTGCGCGCACATGGTGGAGCGAGCCGACCGTCAGGATCGTCCGGGTGTCGTCCGGCGCGCGCAACGTCGGAGTCAGCACCACCGTCCTCGTCCGCGCGGGCAGATCGTCGAGCTCGTGGACCGTCCCCACGGCGACGACGTCGCTCAGCGACATCGCGACCTCTGCAAGCGCAGTGCGACCGAACCCGTAGCCGTTGCCTTTCACGACCGGAACCAGGCCGGGAGCGTGACCGGCCACCCGATCGACACGCTCACGCCACGTGGCGCGGTCGACCGTCAGCCGCAACGTCACGGCAACCGACGGTAGCGGTCGTCAGCCGCTGCTCGGCCGCGTTGCGTCGGCGCCCGGCCACGACGGGAATCGGGGAAGCAGCGGCCCCAACTCCCGCTCGCTGAGCACGCCCTTCCACACGCCAAACCCGTAGGCGATGTCATCGACGAGCTTGGGCAGCCCACCACTGGCCAGCGCCGGCAGGGCAGCGAGCGCCGTGATCCTGCGGGCGCGCCGGGAGACGAGCGATCCCGCCGCCAGGAGCGGCCACCAGGCCCGGCGCGCCGCGTCGGCGACGAGGCGGCCGGCAAACAGGTTCCCGGTGACGGTGAGGCGGATGGACTCGGCTGCAGGGACGCCTGGCAGCTTCCGAACCAGCGCCGCCGCCGTTCCCGCCGCGACTCCAGCGGCGATCGCAGGGTGACCCATGCCGAGCAACGCCCACACGCCGGCGCTCCATCCGCTGACGCGCAGGGGTGCCAGTGCGCCCGGGTGCTTGCGGGCGAGCACCGCAGCGGATGAGCCGTACGCCACACGCTGCGCGACGAGGCCCCGCCAGCTGCCGCGCGGTCGGTGGTGCACCGTGACGCTTGGTTCGTAGCGGCACCGCCAGCCGGCCTCGACGAGCCGCCACACAGCGTCGACGTCCTCGCCGAGGCGGAGCGATCGATCAAAGCCGCCAATCGCCCGCAGCGCCTCGGTGCGCACGACGATCGCCGCCGCGGGGACGTAGCTGAGGCGCGTGCCCGGGGCGATCCGGCCGGGCTCCGGGCCGAGGTCGAGCGGGGAGTGTCCCTGCTCGTAGCGGGCCACCGGCCCGGCGCCGGGCGCGC
The DNA here is from genome assembly GCA_963774125.1 of uncultured Acidimicrobiia bacterium. Taxonomy (GTDB): domain Bacteria; phylum Actinomycetota; class Acidimicrobiia; order Acidimicrobiales; family Ilumatobacteraceae; genus JALZMG01. The sequence continues at coordinate 900,432 of CAVZDR010000002.1, read as the reverse complement.
TGGCGACACGTGGCGCCACGAGCGCCACCCGCTCATCGGCGAAATGTCCGATCAGCGGCTCGAGCCAGCCCGGCTCGAGCCGGACGTCCGTGTCGACGAACGCGACGAGCGGGGTCGTGACCGCGCCGAGCCCTGCGTTGCGGGCGACGGCTGGTCCCGCATTGGTGCGCAGCCGCAGCACGCGAGTGCCGTCCGCGGCGACCACTGGCGGATCCGATCCGTCGTCGACGGCGATCACGTCGGTGACGCCTTGGCAGCAGCGCACGACCTCAGCGAGCGCGGAGTGGCCGAAGACGAGCGCGGGCACGACGACCGTCACGTCGCGGAGCTGGTACGGCCCTCCGCCATCAGAGTTGGGATGCACGACGCCAGCCTCGACGAGGCGCTCGAGGAGCTGACGGGTGCGCGGCCTGCCGTCTCCGTCCGTTGGCACGTCGGCGCCGGCCGTGATCCGATCGAAGACATCAACGCCCGCAGGCGTGAGGCGGAACAGCCGCAGTGGCGAACCGCCGATCACGATGCCGGCGGATGGTCGACGGACCGAGCGGTCGAGCGAGAACGAGGTCATCTTCCAGCCCGTGCGCTGCGCCACCTGTCGAAGGCGAGGACGAGGTCGTCCGCCATCTCGCGCACGAGCGACGCGCCCTCGGCTGCCGTGGCGCCTGCTGGATTCCCGAGCACGCCGTTCGGGCTCACGGCCACGACGCCTTCCGCCCGCAGCTGGCCAATCAGCGCGACGACTGGCGCCGTCTCGCCGGCGACGGCTCGTTCGACGCGGACGAGCTCCGGACGGAGCGCGAGCATCATCGAGGTCTCGGCGCGGCCGGCGTGCGCGTCGGCCATCTCCACCGTCGGCCACCACGCCAGCACGTCGCGTCCCTCGGCGCGCAGCGTTGCAACGGCTCGATCGATCGCCTCCCGGTTACCCCCGTGGCCGTTGACGAGCATCACGCCATCTGCCCAGTCGGCCGACCGAGCCAACTCGACGACGGACGCCGCAGTGACGTCGGTGCCGATCGACACCGTGCCGGCGAAACCGGCGTGTTCACCGCTCGCCGTCATCGCCAGCGCCGGTGCGACGAGCACGTCCGGCCGGCAGACCGCCAGTTCGTTTGCCAGCGCGACCGCGATGATCGTGTCGGTCCCGAGCGGCAGGTGCGGTCCGTGCTGCTCACACGAGCCCATGGGCACGCACAGGACGGGTTGCATCAGGTCGACGTCCGGCCACGCCTGCTCGTCGAGCCGCATCGTCGAGACCGTAGCCATGTCACGCGGCATGCCGCTCGGCGACCACGTCGGCGGCTACGGTTGTCGAGCCGAGCTCCGCTCGCGACGACTCGTCAACTCTCATGCCATTGATCATTCGCATCATCCTGGTCTGGGCATCGAACACCATCGCCATCCTCGTCGCGGCGTGGCTGATCGACGGGATCGAGTTCGACGACCAGTGGCGAGTCCTCGTCGCCGGCGCGGTGTTCGGATTCGTCAACTGGCTCGTCAAGCCGATCGTGACGCTGCTCGCCCTGCCAGTGATCGTTCTGACGCTCGGCATCGCCCTGTTCTTCGTCAACCTGCTGATGCTCTACATCACGTCGTGGGTGATGGACGGCTTCGACATCGCGACGTTCTGGGATGCCGTGCTCGGCACGATCGTGATCTGGTTGGTCAACGTCATCCTGTACGCCGTCTTCGGTCTGAACGACTGGAGCCGGCGGCGGGAGAGCGGGCGAGCGGCCCGCAGCTACTGAGTCATCAGCCTCTTCGCGGGGCTGTCACGGCTTAGGCCGTTCGCCGTAGTCGGCGAACGGGCGGTCACGCTGGCGGACCGCTTCGCGGAACCCGATCTCCTGTGCCTCGGCGACGAAGTCGAGCCCTTCCTGCGTGTGACGGGCGACCCCGTCGAAGAGGGTGCCGAGCCGACGAGATGCCGCGGGGTCGTACTGCTGATCGGCGACGGCGTTGAGTGCCATCGTGATGAGCTCGAGCTGGTTGGCCGGCACGAGAGCGATCCGCTGGGCCAGCGCCATCGCCGCAGCCGGCAGTTCGTCGTCGGGCACGACGTCGAGCACGACGCCCATCGCCTTGGCAGTCGCCGCGTCGAACTCGTCGCCCGTGAGCATGTAGCGACGGGCCTGCTGCATGCCCATGCGGGCGACCCACGTCCACGGCGCCTCTGGGACGCCCCACACCCGCGATGGCGGGTAGCCGAAGCGGGCCGAGCGTGCGGCGATGATCAGGTGCGTGTTGAACACGATGTTCGTGCCGCCCGCGATGCACCACCCCTGGACAGCCGCCATGGTGGGTTTGACGGAGTCGTGCAGCTTGGCCCAGGTGGCGGCGAACGGGCCGATCAGATGCTGGTCGGCGGCGCTGTCCCACACGCGCGCTCCGGTGGCTGCCCGGGCCTGGGCGGTCGTCGCGCCGGCGAGCTCGTAGCCCGCACAGAAGGCCGGGCCCTCGGCGTCGAGGAGGATGACCCGCACGTTCCGGTCGTGCTGCGCGGCGTCGAGCTCGTGCCCCAGCTCGTCGCGCAGCGCCGGGGTGATCGTGTTGTACTGCTCGGCGCGGCACAACGTGAGGCGGCGCACCGCGCCATCGTCGGAGGCCCGAACCGCAGTCCCCATCGCGCGGAGTGTAGGGATGGTCGCTCGTGTCGGACCTCTAAATCGTCGAGGGAGGTGCGAGCCGCGCCGGTGAGACTGGACCCGTGAATCGCCGGTCCGAGCCGAGCCTGTGGGTGACGTTCCACAAGGTCGATGGACCGTCGCCTCGCGCATGGTGGGAGGCGGTCCGCAAGACGCGCGGTCGTGTGACGGGCGGCCACATGCCGATCGGGCGAGGCCGCATCCCCCACGACCTCGGGCACATGGCCACCGAGGCGCACCTCGGCATCGCGGACGGTTTCTGGGGCCTGCTCGCCCGCGGCGCCACCTTCGGCCAGGGCACACAGCAGCGGCGCACCAAGCCCGGACGGCAGCTGATCCGCGAGAACCAGGACGCGCTGCACGCCGCCGAGGCGGTTGGGAACGAGCACCACTTCGCGTGGGCCCGTGGCGAGCCGACGCCGATCGCGCCGACGTTCGACCGGCTCGCCGAGCTGTGGGATGCCGTCCCAGACGGCGGCACATTGACCATCCACTGGCCGTCGCTCGAGCTGGCGGCGGGCTAGCTACTTCGCCCTGAAAAAGTCCTGGTGAGCGAGCCTCACGGTCCCCGATTTCGGTGGTCTGATCAGGGATGATGGCTCCGACCCGTAGTAGAGGTACGGATCGGAGCCATCAATGTTGCGGACGGTAGGCGATCAGCCGACGTTGTGGGAGTCGTTGCTGCCGGCGGAGGCGTTGGTGATGCCCGCCGAGTTGCAGCGCGTGGATCGCCTTCTCGATGACGGGCGGTTCTTCGCTCCGTACGCCGAGTTCTTCCACGCGACGTTGGGTCGGCCGTCGATCCCGATTGAGACCTATCTGCGGTTGATGTTCTTGAGGTTCCGCTACCGGTTGGGGTTCGAGACGTTGTGCCGGGAGGTGACCGACTCGATCGGCTGGCAGCGGTTCTGTCGGATCCCGCTGGGTGGCCGGGTGCCGCATCCGACGACGTTGATGAAGATCACCACCCGCTGCGGCGAGGCGGCGGTGGATGGGTTGAACGAGGCGTTGCTCGCCCGAGCCGTCGAAGCGAGGGTGTTGAAGACGAACCGGGTGCGCGCCGACACAACGGTGGTGGAGGCGAACGTGGCCTACCCGTCGGACTCGAGCCTGTTGGCCAAGGGTGTCGCCAAGATGGCCAATGGCGCGAAGAAGCTGCGGGCGATGGGGCTGGCGACGCGCACCAAGTTCGCTGACAAGACGCGCACGGTGCGCTCGCGGGCGCGGTCGATCAACGCCAACCTGCGGCGCCGCAACGACGACAAGCTCGCCGAGGTGCGCCGGATCAATGGGCAGCTCGCCGGGATCGCTGAGCGGGTCGCCGGCCAGGCCGACGTGGTGGTGCGCAACGCTCGTCGCAAGCTGCGCACCCTCGGTGGGCAGGCATCGGGTCGGGCCCGCGCCGTGGTCGATGAGCTCGAACAGGTCGCCGCCCTGACCCGCAAGATCGCCACCCAGACCTGGCAACGGCTGGCCGGCACCGTCCCGGACGGGGCGACCAGGGTCGTGTCGCTGCACGATCCCGATGCTCGTCCGATCGTCAAGGGGCGACTCGGCAAACCCGTCGAGTTCGGCTACAAGGCCCAGCTCGTCGACAACGAAGACGGCGTCGTGCTCGACCACAGCGTTGAGACCGGCAACCCGCCCGACGGGCCGATGCTCGAACCGGCGATCCAACGAATCAAACGTCGCACCGGGCGCCCTCCGTGGGCGGTCACCGCCGACCGCGGCTACGGCGAGCAAGGCATCGAAGACGACCTGCGCCACGCCGGCGTGCGCTACATCGTGCTGCCCACCAAAGGCCGACCGACCGTCGCCCGACGCCAGATCGAGAACCGGCGAGCGTTCCGCAAGATGGTGCGATGGCGCACTGGATGCGAAGGACGAATCAGCTGCGTCAAACGCGACTTCGGCCTCGCACGAACACGCCTCGATCGCCTCACCGGCGCACGCACATGGTGCGGACACGGCATCTTCGCCCACAACCTCGTCAAGATCAGCGGACTGCTCGACGGCTCACCGAGCCGACGAGATCAATCCAGTTGAAACGACTCTCGCCACCGCGACCAACCCACCACCGGTCCCGGCACCGGCCACTCACACGCCGCGTTCGACCGAGTTCTTCAGGGCGAAGTAGCTAGCTCCACTCGCGCAAGGCGGCGAGGATGCGCGCTGCTGCCGCGAGTGGATCGAGCACGAGCACCTCGCCGTGTCCGGAGGAGTCGCCGCCGACGTCGGTGAGCTGACGGACCCTGGCCAGCGCGTCGCCTCGCGGCATCGTCATCACCCGGGGGCGTGGGCGGTACGGCAGGGTCGCACTGGGCTGCTCCCGCGGCCCGCTCGGTCCGTCGTGTCGCTCGACAATCGCCGTTCGGGCCGCCAGCTCCGCGCGCAGTCCCGAGCGCCGCAGGCGGGCCACCGAACCCTCGACCGACAGTACGGCCGGCGGCTCGATCTCGAGCACCTCGCGGCGACCGCCGTCGAGCCGACGCACCGCCTTTACGTGATCAGCGCTGAGCTCGACCTCGACGAGACCGAGCGCCTGCGCCACACGGAGGCGCGCCGCAAGGAAGCCCGGCACGGCACCGGTTCCCCGATCGGCGGAGATGTCGCCGCAGACGACCCACGCCGCATCGCCTGCGACGGACGCCAGTGCGCCGGCGACGACCTCACTCTCCAACCCCGGCGGGGCGTCGATGCGCAGCGCCCGGCTCGCACCGGCCGCCAACGCCTCGCGCAGCGCGCCGTCCGATGCGGGTGGACCGACGGTCACGACGTCCACCGCGTCGGACGACTGCTGCGCCAATTGCAGCCCGACCTCCAGTGCGGCCCGATCGGCGTCAGAGGTCCAGTGGCCACGCTCGTCGCCGGCACCGATCCACTTCCAGGCAACGATGATCACGATCGGCGGAACACCACGCCGAAGCCGCCGTCGGGATACGACCAGCTGATCGCGCCCTCCTCGTTGCACACGAGGTAGCAGGTGCCGCATTCGAAGCACTGCTCGTAGTTGAAGAGGATGCCTCCGTCGGCGGTCGTCACGAAGAGCCGTGCTGGGCAGGCGACGACGCAGGAGCGGGTGCTGCAGTCCCGGCACACTGCTGTGTCGACGACGATGTGAGCTCGCTCGTGCACGTCGAACCGCGTCGTCGCGATGACGTCGTCGAAGTCGGGCTCGTAGTTGGTCACCCGAACGTCCTCCAGCCGGCGATGGCGTCCCTGACGAGATCGCGACGGCGGATCCCGAGACGCTTGCGTTCGGTGGCGAGGATGCGTCGCAGTCCGGGCTTCGGCCGCGGGTTGTCGACGCGGAACATCCGCTCGACCGTGGACGCGACGAGCTGGGGGTAGAGGTGCTGCACGCGGTCGGACAGCACGAGCTCCGGCGCACGTCGCAGCTTGCGGTGATCACGCAGCACGAACGTCGCCGCAAGGCGTCGCTCGTAGCCCTCGAGCCCGTTGCGGGATGTGTTCCCGGCGGCCAGCGCTTCGATCGCCGCCTCACCAGCGGAGATGCCGCTGGCCATGGCGAAGTTGACGCCCTCGAGCCAGATGCCGGCGGCGAGGCAGAGCGCGGCGGCGTCACCGGCGACGAGCAGCCCATCGCCGAACAGGCGCGGCATCATCGCCAGCCCTGCCTCCGGGATGAGGTGCGCCGAGTATTCCTTGACCTCACCACCCTCGACGAGTGGCGCGATGGCCGGGTGGGCCTTGAGGTGCCCGATGATCTCCTCGGGGCGCTGCTGCTGGGCGGCGAGCGCCGGCAGCTTGAGCACGGCGCCGACGGCGAGCGTGTCGAGGTTCGTGTAGACGAACGCCCCGCCGTTGACGGTTCCGGTGCCGCCGATGATCTCGATGTCGACGCCGTCGCGCTCGCGCACGTTGAATCGCTCGTCGATGACCTCCTTCGGCAAGGCCAGCGTTTCCTTCACGCCGAGCGTGTAGTGCGCGGCATCCATGGGCTCGTGGAGGCCGGCCTCCTTGGCGAGGAAGCTGTTGACGCCATCGCAGGCGATGACGATCGGCGCGCGGACGTCGCCGTCGGGCCGATCCGTGCGCACGCCGACGACCGCACCCTCGGTGTCCCGCAGCAGGCCGATGACCGTCGTCGAGCACAGCAGCGTGGCGCCGGCCGCCTCGGCCTTGCCTGCCAGCCAGAAGTCGAAGTCGGGCCGGTAGGCCGTTGCGCCGTTGTACGGCGGGCGACCCCACGCCGCGGTCCGGAAGTCGACGGTCAGCGCCTGCGTCTCGGTGAGGACCATCGTCGACCGGCGGGTCACCCACCGTTGTACCGGCGCCTCCTCCCACCACTGCGGGTGCAGCCCGTCGAGGATGCGCGGATACACGACGCCGCCGTACATGTTCTTGCTGCCGGCGAACGGCCCTCGCTCCAGCAGCAGCACCTGTCGTCCGGCGCGAGCGAGCACGGTCGCCGCGCACGAGCCCGCTGGCCCGGCGCCGACGACGATCGCGTCGAAGTCCCAGTCGTGGCCCTCAGCCACCGTCGAGGACCAGGCGTTCGAGCTCGTCGAGGACGACGTTGGCATCGGACACCAGCGCCAGGTCGGCGAGCTGCATCATCGGGCAGTGTGGGTCCGTGTTGACGCTGACGATGTGGTCCGGTGCACCCAGACCGGCGGTGTGCTGGACGGCGCCGCTGATGCCGAAGGCGACGTAAACACGGGGATCCACGACGACGCCCGTCGTGCCGATCTGGCGTTGATGTACGACCCAGCCCCGGTCGGTGATCACCCTCGTCGCGCCCATCGATGCCCCGAGCGCGGCGGCCACCGCGCTCAGCTGCACGAACCGTGACGCCCCGTCGAGACCTGCCCCGCCCCCGAAGATGCGATCGGCCTCGGCAAGGTCCATGGTCGTCACATCCGGTGGCAGCACGGCCACCACGGTCGGATCCATCCGAGTGTTTCCGTCCATCGGAGTGTCAGGGGTGCGGACGCCCCGGACGAAACACTCGGATGCGTCCCCGGGTGAGACGCCGCGGTGCCCCGGTTGCAGGGTGGCGACGACGGGGTTGGTGATCGGGACCTCGTGCAGCTCCATGCCACCGCCCCGCACGAGGCGGGCATGGTCGGGCGCGATGCGGATGGCGCCGGCCAGCAGGCGGCGGTCGAGCACGTGGGCGAGTCGCGGTGCCAGGTCGCGGCCATCTGGTGATCCCGGCAGCACGACGAGCTGTTCGTCCTCGAGCAGCGGGGCCAGTGCGTGGGCCCATCGCCCAGGTGCGTACGTTCCGAGCTCGACGAGCGTGACGTCGGTTGCGATGCCGGCCAGCTCGTCGGCTCGCGGCGACGACCCGGCGACGAGCGCCCGCCCGCCACACTCGGCGACCGTCTCGGCTCCGCCGGCCGGCAGCTCCCCGTCGCGCACGGGGACCACGGCCAGCATGCAGTCACGGTAATGGAGCCGGCTGCCCGGTCTCCTTCGATGCGGCCGGCGAAGGCGCTGGAGCGCCCGCCGTGCCGAATGGGGGCTCAGCTCTGAACGACGCGATCCGGGTCTCCTTCGATGCGGCCGGCGAAGGCGCTGGAGCGCCCGCCGTGCCGAATCGGGGGCTCAGCTCTGAACGACGCGATCCGGGTCTCAGCTCTGAACGACGCGATCCGGGTCGTTCGATGCCTTCTTGTTCGATGACTTCTCGCGCTGGTGCCGGACGACCTCGATGACGATGGTGATCGAGAGCGCGGCGCCGAAAGCGAGGATGAACGCCAGCGTGTGGTTGTCCTGGAACGTGCTCCCGAAGACGTAGCCCAGCACGGCGGCGTAGGTCGCCCAGATCAGGGCAGCGACGGCGATCCAGGCGGCGAACCACGCATGCGGCTGACGCGTGAGCCCACACGTGATCGTCAACGCGGTTCGCCCACCGGGCACGAACCGGGCCGTGATCAGGAGCAGCCCACCGCGCTTGCGGATCTGGTCCGTCGCCCACTCGAGCCGCTTCCTCGTCTTCTCCCTAGATTCCGCCCGCCGGTTGATCCACGGCGCGAAGCGGCGGCCGATGACGTACGCCATGTTGTCCCCGCAGAACGCGCCGGTTGCCCCGGCGAGGATGACGAGCAACAGCTGCTGTGTTCCGGCGCCAGCCGCGACGCCCCCGAGGATGACGGTGGTCTCACTCGGCACGATCGGGATGACGGAGTCGAGCAGGGCGATGCCGAAGATGACGAGCAGGAACCACCACTGGCCGGAGACGTCCTCCAGCCACTCGGTGAGATTCGAGATGAAGTCGCCGATCGCGTTGGCGAGGAGCATTGCCACGCGGAGGTTACCGACGTGTGGTCAGCGCGCCGACGGCATCGCCTTCGACGACGGCAGCGTGCGCACGACGCGGCGCGATGCAGTCACCCGCACGGTGCACGGCGAGACCAGCGGACTTGAGCTCGTGGTACAGCCCGTCCGCCGGCACGGCAGGCACGGCAAGTACGACCCAGTCCGGTGTCCGTGACTGCATGGCACCTGTCGGGTGGTGCAGCAGTGTCAGCGTCGTCCCGTCGAAGCCCATCGGCACGAGATCCGTCGACTGCACGATGCCCTTGGCGGTCGCCCGCATCCACCACTGCTCCATGTCGAGGGTGATGCCGAGGTCCTGACCGACGACCATGCCCGGCGTCACGACCTCGACGGCGCACCCCCGGTCGGCCAGCAGCTCCGCCACCGAGGTCGCGTGGTGGAAGCCGATCTCGTCGATCACGATCACGGTCCCCGTCGGCACGGCGTCTCCGCGCAGGACGTCTCGGACGTCGGCGACATTGGTCACGTCCTGCCCGATCCACCACGGGCGAGCGGCAATGGCTCCGGTGGCGACGACGACGTGATCGGCGCCGTGCGCGATCACGTCAGCAACCGTGGCGTCGACGCCGCACTCGATCGACACGCCGAGCCGACGACATTCGGCGACCTGGTTGCGGATCATGTCGCCGAGCTCGGCCCGGTTCGGCACCGTCGCGGCGAGCCGTACCTGGCCTCCTGGCTCCGGATCGCGCTCCCAGACGACGACACGCGCTCCCCATTGCGCCGCCGAGATGGCGCTCTGCAACCCGGCCGGACCTCCTCCAACGACGAGTACGCGCTGCTGTCCGTCGGAATCGTTCGTTGTGAGGCGATCCCGACGGACAGAACCCCCCGGACGGACCGATTCTCGGCCCGTTCGGGGGTTTTCGATGCAGCCGAGCCAGCGGTTCAGCCCCATCCTGCCGACGCACTCCTGATTGCACGACAGGCACAGCCGGATCTCTTCGGTCGCGCCTGCCCGGGCCTTGGCGGCGAACTCGGCGTCAGCGATCTGGCCGCGCACGACGCCGACGAGGTCGCAGTGCCCCTCGGCGAGTGCCCGCTCGGCCTGCAGCGGATCCTTGAAGCGCCCCACGCCGACGACCGGTAGCTCGACGGCCTTGCGGATCGCCGACGGGATGAACAGCGCGTAACCCGGCGGCACGTGCATCGAGGCCTCGATCATGAACAGTGTGGCGGTTGCCACACCGATCGACGTGTTGATGTAGTCGACCTGCCCGCCCGCCTCGACCATGCGGGCAACGTCGACCGCCTCGTCGATCGTTGTGCCGCCGTCGATCAGCTCGTCGCCGCAGAGACGCACGCCGAGGGCGAGCCCGGTGCCGATCACGCGGCGCACGGCAGCGACGATCTCGCGCAGGATCCGGGCCCGGTTCTCCAGGCTGCCGCCATAGGCGTCGGTTCGGCGGTTCGTGGCGGGGGACAGGAACCCGCGCACGATCGAGGAGTGGCTGCACTGCAGCTCGATGCCGTCGAAGCCACCCTCCGCGCAGTGCTCGGCGACCACGGCGTAGCCGGCGACGATCTCGTCGATCTCGGCCTCCGTGACCGCCTTCGGCACCTCGCGGAACAGCGGGTCGGCCACTGGCGACGGCGCCCACACGGGCAGTCGCGTGTACATCGACGACGCCTGGCCCCCGTTGTGGTTGATCTGGGCGAAGATCGGCACGCGATGTCGGTGGACGGCGTCTGTGATACGCCGGTATCCAGGGATGACGTCGCGATGGAAGCCGTGGATGAGCTTCTCGTACGGCCAGTCTGTCGGGTGCGTCGAGTGCTCCTCGGTGATGATCAGCCCCGAGCCGCCCGCTGCTCTCGCCTCGTAGTAGGCGGCGTGCTGCTCGGTGGGTCGACCGTCACGCGCGTAGTTCGTGAGGTGCGCCGAGAAGACGATGCGATTGCGCGTCGTGACCGGCCCCAGCGCCAACGGCGACCACAGGTACCGGTGACCCACGACACAAGGCTAGAGATTCTCGAGCAGTCGACCGTGAGACGGACGACACGGATGAATCACGGAACTTCACGCCGTCCTCATGTCGATCACACACCCCACGGTTCACGCTTGTGATCGATGCCACGTCACCTTCGCGAACAGCCGGGAGTCAATACCGGTTGGAGGAAGGTGGTCGACCGGAAGTAGGCCCCCCATGTTGGAAATGACACCGAGGAAGCAGACGCCGACCCCCCACGACGCACCGGCTGTGACGGATGTGGAATGGGTGGTCAGGCTCGACGAACCGGCGGCGCTCAACGCCGACCGAGTGGGTGCGAAGGCAGCCGCTCTGGCTCGCGCCACGAGGGCCGGCATGCCGGCACTTCCCGGGTTCGTGATCTCCACGGAGGGCACAGCCGCGCTCACCGACGCTGACAAGCGTCAGCGGGCGCTGTGCATCCTCCTCGACGCGTGGAAGGCATCAGCCGGCCTCGAGCGGGCGCTCGTCGTGCGCTCGTCTTCGACGATCGAGGATGGTGCCTCGTCGTCGATGGCTGGACGCTTCGAGTCCGTCCTGGACGTCACCGGCTGGGACGCCTTCGTCGAGGCCGTCGACGAGGTGATCGATTCCGCCGTGCTCGATGATGGCGAGGCCGCACCCATGGCCGTGCTCATCCAGCCGATGATCCGTCCGCGCCTCGGTGGTGTCCTCTTCGGCGCCGACCCGATGACCGGACGCACGGACCGCATGCTGCTGACAGCGGTCGAAGGCGGCCCGCACCAGCTCGTGTCCGGTGAGGTCGACGGCATCCAACTGAACCTCACGACGGCGGGCAAGCGAGTCGGCCGCGGAGACACGCTTCCCGGGCTCGGCAAGGCGCAGTTCGCCGCGCTGGCCGAGGTGGCTCGCCGCGCCGCCGAAGTCTTCGACGGCCCGCAGGACATCGAGTGGGCGATCGACGGCAACGCCGTCGTGCTCTTGCAGAGCCGCCCGATCACGACACTCGAGCCACCGCCGGTCGGGCACGGCCCAGTGCTCGGCCCAGGGCCGGTCGCCGAGACGCTGCCGGGCACGATGGCCGCCCTCGAGGCCGATCTGTGGGTCGCGCCGCTGCGCGATGCCATCGAGGCCGCACTGCGGCTCACGGCCGCCGCCTCCAAGCGAACGATCGAGCGCTCGCCGATCGTGACCCTCGTCGACGGGCAGGTCGTCGCCGATCTCGAACTGCTCGGTGTCCACCGCAAGCGCGGGTTCTTCCGCAAGCTCGATCCGCGCCCAGGCGCCCGCCGCCTGAGCGCGTCATGGCGTGTCGGTCGCCTGCAGGTCTCGCTGCCATCGCTGGCCGACGATCTCGTGCACACCACGGACGAGGCGCTGCTCGACGTCCCACCGCTCAGCGAGCTCACCGACGGTGACCTCGTCGCCGTGCTGCGGGCGGCGCCGGCGCACCTCGTCAACCTCCACACGTTCGAGGTTCTCGCCGGCATGTTGGCTCCTTCGAAGGCGACGGGTGGTCCGACCGGCGCGATGGCTGCGCTCCACGCCCTCGCCGACGGTCGGCGCCGCGGTCTGTCCGACGAAGAGATCGTGGGCTCGATGCCGGTGGTGCTGTCCCTGCTGCCGCCACGTGTCGGTCCGGCACCGGTGCTGCCGTCGCTGCCACCCTCGCTGCCAAACGTGCCCGAGACCGGTCACCCGGTGCTGGAGGCACGAGAGGCGCTGCGCCTGCGGGCCCGCTGGGTGCAAGAGCTCACGGCGCGCGCCGCCTGGGAGCTCGGTGAGCGCCTCACGGTCGCTGGTCGTCTGCCGGCGCCCGCCGTCGTGCGTGCCCTGACCGTCGAAGAGCTCGACGCCGTCGTCGCCGGTGCAACGCCGGCCGTCGACGATGTGGCGGACGACGCGCCGGTCGCCGCACTGCCGGCCAAGTTCCGCCTGAGCGCCGAGGGCGACGCCGTTCCCGTCGTGACGAAGGATCGGGGAGACGGAGCGCGGGGCGCCGGTGGTGGACGTGGCGCTGGTCCGGTCCACCACGGCGACGATCCGCCGATCGGCGCGGTGCTCGTCGTGCGCACGCTGTCGCCGGAGTTGGCGCCGCTGCTGCCCCGCCTGCACGGCCTCGTCGCCGAGTCGGGCAGCGTGCTGTCGCACCTGGCGATCCTCGCTCGCGAGTCAGGCGTCCCGGTCGTCGTCGGCGCCCACGACGCCGTCAATCGCTTCCCGGTCGGCACCGTCGTCAGCGTCGATGGCGGGACCGGCGATGTGTCCGTCCTCGAGACGGCACCCGTCACGCAAGGAGAGGGATCATGAACGTGCGCACCGTTGCCCGCGCCATCGCACTGATCACACTGCTCGGTGCCGGCATCACGATGATCCGCGAACTGCAGACGTGGGAATGGCACCGCGCCGTCGTCGCCGGGATCTTCGCGCTGATCGCCGAGGTTGCCTTGGCGACGTCGATGATCCTCGATCGGATCGGCAAGATGCCCGCCGCGGCTCCCGCACGTGAGGACCGCTTCATCGAGCAGTTCCAGGCGACGCCAGTCGCCCGTGACCATTTCGCGTGGTTGCGCGACACGTCGCGGACCAACGTCTTCATCCCGCTTCTGATGGGTGCCGGCATCCTCCTGTCAGGCCTTGCGTGGTTGGTCGAGCGGATCGCCGGCCGCACGGCGGGCGGGTCTGCCGATCGCCGTCTGGCCCGTCGCCTGCATCGCGCCCTGCCGGAGCCCGGCCCGCTCGCCCCCCGGCTGGCGCAGCCCGAGCATCCAGCGCTCGTTCCGCTGCTGGCTCCCAGGCGGCGGACATGAGTCCCGCCTATCACCGTGCGGGCGTGATGGCGCCGCAGCGGCACGTGTTGCGCTGGGTGATCATCGCCGTCCTCGTCGTCGTGGGCCTCGCCGCCCTTCGCCAGGCGACGATGAACCGGCCAGATCCGCCCCGGGCGGAGGAAGGCACGACGGTCGAGCTCGACGTGCGGACGAATGGCAGTCGCCTCTCGCTCGACGCTGCGGCGACGGGTCTGTGGGCGGCGTGCGCGTCGGTCGTCGACCAGCATGAGCTGGTCGACTTCAGCGAGCAGGCTGACGGCGACTTCGCGCTGCGCATCGAGCCGGCGCTCGGGCACCACGCCCAAGCCCGCCTGGTCGGCTGTCTGGAAGACGTGACCGTGCCGCGTATCCTGGGCAACGTGACCCGTATCGAGCACCGGTAGCTCGATCCGGGCGCCGAGGAGGCGCGGGAGTGGAACCAGGAGGGACGGCTCGGCGCTCGTGCGCGGGCCGCTGGTGCAAACGTGTCGGTCTCGGCCTCGGCGGATACCTGCTCGTCGGCAACCTGATGCTGCTCGGTGCGTCGGTGGCCTTGCAGGTCGCCGGGCCGGAGGGCGAGCGGCCTGTCGAGGCCGCCGGCATCGATCACCTGCGCGTCGTCGACGAACGGCTGTGGCGGGGCGGTGCGCCGACCCAGGAGGGCTACGAAACGTTGGCCGCCAATGGCGTGACGACGATCGTCGACCTGCGGGCAGCAGCGACCCCGGCCGAGCTCGAGGCACCCCGCCAGCTCGGCTTCGAGGTGTTCCATCTGCCGGTCCACGACGGTCAGACGCCGAGCAGCGCGCTGCGTGCAAGAGCTCGTCGACATCGTCGACAACAGTGAGGGCCGTGTGTTCATCCATTGCCAGGCCGGCGTTGGGCGAACGGGCAGCATGTCGGCCGCCTACCAGGTCTGGATGGGCGAGAACAGCACTGCCGGCGCCCTCGTCGAGAACATGTCGATCGGACCGCCGACGCTCGAGCAGGTGGCCTTCACGCTCGGTTTGGAGTCGGGAGAGGCCAACGCGCCGTCGATGCCCGTCGTCGTCGCCAGCCGAGTCCTCGACGCGCCGCGCCAGCTCTGGAACACGATCTTCGGCTGATCCAGTGCCGAGCAGGCCCGCTGCGCCTCGGTTTGCTCCTCCACAACATCGTCGTGGCGTCTGCATGACTCGGTGAGGCCGAATCGGGTCGACTGGGCGAGGTGCGTCTCGGCGATCTCGGTTCGGTCACGTCCGATGCTCGGTACATCCTGGGGCACAGCGACGTCGAGCAGCAGCGCCTGCGTGAGCAGGCCGAGTTCATGGAGCCGCTGACCCGACGTTTCCTGCTCGATGCCGGGCTGCGGCCGGGGATGCGCGTCCTCGACGTCGGCTCCGGCTTCGGAGACGTCGCCCTGCTCATCGCCGAGCTCGTCGGGCCCGACGGCGCGGTTGTCGGCGTCGACCGTGAGCCGGCCGCCGTGGCCGACGCCAGCCGGCGCGCCGACGAAGTGGGTGCCGGCAATGTGTCGTTCCTCGCCGGCGACCTGCGAGAGATCGATCCTGGCGGACCGTTCGACGCGGTGATCGGCCGCTTCGTCCTGATGTACCTCGCCCACGCCGCCGACGCGATCGTGTCGATCGCCCAGCACGTCCGCCCGGGTGGGATCGTGGCGTTCCAGGAATGGCACGGCAGCGATCCGTTCATCGCCGACCCGCCGGTGCCGCTGTGGACGCAGACCGGAGAGCGCCTCGTCGAGACGTTCCACCGCGCCGGCACCAACATCCATGCTGGTCTGCAACTCCGGGAGGCGTTCGAGGCCGCCGGGTTGCCGTCACCCGAGCTGCGCGCCGAGCGGCTCACCGGCGGGGGAGCGAGATATGGCGGCTACCGCTACCTCGCCGGCGTGATCCGCAGCATCGAACCGATGATCGAGCAGTACGGCGTCGCCACCGCCGACGAGCTCGACGTCGAGACGCTCGAGCATCGCCTGCGCGTGGCTGCCGAATCGAGCCACGCCACCGTTGCCTTCTCCGCCATCATCTCGGCCTGGGCGACCACGCGGGTGGCCCGGCATCCCGGGTGAGCAGCGGGGATCCCCAGCTCGCGTATCTGACCGGCGCGCTGTCGGCTCGATGGTAGGTAGCATCGACGGCTCTCGCACGGCTGGCTTGCGGATGCCCAGCCGGGCAGGAAAGGACGGGCGGAATGGGCGGACGGCACCCAGATGGTGTGACCGGCGTGGCCATGTCGACCGATCCTGCCGACGGGCGCCCCGTTGCCGACACGTCGCCGCAGCCGACACCGACCCGGAGTCGCCCCGGTCTCGACCTCGTGGTCCTCCTCGTCGCCATCGGCGCCGGCATGATCGCCGCGCTCAGCCCGGCTGAGCCGACCGGCAGCCCAGGCGTCGATGCCGTGATGGTCGGGATCGCCGTCGGAGCCGTCGTGCTCATCGGGGCCCTCGCTCGCCCATGGGCCGTGATCGCGCTCTCCATCGCCGCCCTCGTCGTCGCGTTTGCGCCGTTGCTGCTGGCGCTGGCGGCAGTCGCGTTGGGCATCGCAATGTGGGGCAGGCGGACTCCGCGTCACCAAGCGGAGCTCTTCGCGGTGTCGATCGGGATCAGTTTGAACGTCCTGGCCCGCGGCGAGCTGGGTGGCTTCCTCGGGCTCTCGGCGCTCGTCGCCATCTCGATGGCCGCGATCGTCTTCGTCTCCGGGCTCCGGCGCCAGCCGCGCCTGATGCAGCGAGTGACCCTTGCCGCGATCGGCGTATTGGCCGTTGCGGCGACGGCGGCGGTCATCGGATTCGGCTTCACGGTGCTGCAAACCCGCAACGAACTGTCCGCCGGCGTGCGCTGGGCGGAGCAGGCCGTGTCGCAGATGGAGAGTGGTGACTTCGAGACTGCCGCGGCATCCTTCGCTGCGGCGGCCGACGAGCTGGCGGAGGCGCATGACCGCCTGTCGAACCCGATCGGCGCCGCGGCGGCACTGATTCCAGTCCTCGCGCAGCATCGCGAGGCAGCGATCGAGATGAGCGGCGTGGGAGGCAGCGGTGCCGAGGTCGCGGCCGAGGCGCTCGGCGGGCTCGATCTCGAGTCGTTGCGTCTGATCGACGGGCGCATCGACCTGGCCGCGCTGGAGCGCCTGCGCGGCCCGTTCGAGCGCACTCACCGAGCGATGGTGGAGGTGGCCGACGCAGCCACGCGGTCACTTCGATCGCCGTGGCTCATCGGTCGGGCCGAGTACGCCCTGCGCGACTTCCAAGGAAGCGTCGCCGAGCACTTGCCGAGCCTCGACGAGGCGATCGAGGCGCTGGACCTCGCACCGCGATTGCTCGGTGTTGATCGACCGCAGACCTACCTGGTGCTCTTGACGACGTCCGCTGAGGCGCAGCGCGGCGAGCCCCGTCGGCGGAGACGCCGAGCTCACCGCCGACGACGGGGTGTTGGCGGTTGCCCCGGCCGGAGCGCCAGTCGACCTCGAGGTCGCCGCGACGTCGGACTTCCCGCGAACGGCACAGCTCGCCGCCGACACCTACGCCGAGGCGACCAACCATCGTGTCGACGGCGTCATCGCCATCGATCCCGAGGTGCTCGTGCATCTCCTCGACGAGGCCGGGGTCGACCGTCCGTCGGCAACGGACGTGGGGCTCGACGCAGCGAACGCGGCGTCATACCTCCAAGCCGTGCTCGCTGGCTCGCTGCCTGATCCGGTCACGTTGGCGCTCGATCTCGGGCCACTGGTCAGTGAGGGTCGGCTGCTCGTGTGGAGCCCAGACCCGGCCGCCGAGTCGCTCTTCTCCCGCGTCGGTCTCGACGGCACCAGCTGAGCGCTTCTGTCCTTCAAGACCGGTCGTTGTGATGCGGTTCCTACGGACAGAACGAGGTCAGGCGGGCGGACTGGCCGTGTCCGGTCGTCGGGCCCGATGCTCCTCGGCCGTCAGCGCGTAGCGCGCGTCGTCGGTCCAGTCACCGTCGTGCAGGATCGAGGCCACCGTCGTGCCCTCGTGCACGAAGCCGAGCCGCTCGACGACGCGGGCCGAGGCGTCGTTGCGTGGGTCGAGTGATGCCTGCACGCGTTGCACCGCGAGCTCGTCGAACAGCCGGGCGACGATGGCGCCCACCGCCTCGGTGGCCAGCCCACGACCTTGATGCGCCGGCGCGACCGTGTACCCGATCGTTGCCGCGAGGCCGTCGGCGCTCAACTCGACCGCCACGTCGCCGACAAGTTGCCCGTCGCGCTCGATGGCGATCTGGATCCACTGGCCCCGAGTTGGCCCCTCGAGCTGCGACTGTGCAGCGATCAGGTTCCTCGCCGCGTCGACCCCATACGGCGCCGCCCAGCTCTGGTACCGGGCGACGTCTGGGTCCGAGCGGTAGGCGGCGAGCACCTCGGCGTCGTCGCCGCGGAAGCGTCGAAGCACGAGCCGGTTCGTGGCGATCGGCAGGAACGGAGCCACCAGCGCACGATAGGGAAGGCGTCACACCGCTCCGCTGCCGGATGCTGCGACGACTCACGTACGCTCGATCCATGCGGGTGCGTGTCGACGCCGACAAGTGCCAGGGCCACAACCGTTGCTACGCCCTGGCACCAGAGCTGTTCGACGTCGACGACTACGGGCAAGCCGTGGTCATCGGCGACGGTGCGGTGCCCGCCGAGCTCGAGGAGAAGGCCCGCCTCGCGGTCGCCAACTGCCCCGAGTACGCCATCTCACTGGACGAGACCGAGGACTGACGTGACCGAGACGATCCACGAGGGGTACGGCGCGCCGACGGGCATCTACGGACCGGTCAGCGATTGGGCGACGGATCTCGATCATGCCGACCCCGCCTACAACCCGAGAGCGCCGGAGATCTGGACCGAGCTGCGCGAGGCGGGCTGCCCGATCGCCCACAGCGACCGCTACGGCGGGATGTGGGCACCAGTGACCGCCGAGCTCGTCCGCGAGATCGCCTACGACACCGATCGCTTCACGAGCCGCTCGGTCGTCGTCAGCACGTCGCCGATCGAAACGCCGCCCGGCATCGGCGGCGCGCCGCCGATCACCAGCGATCCGCCGTTCCACGGTCTGGCCCGCCGGCTGCTGCTGCCGCCGTTCGCGCCCAAGCAGATCGAGCCGTGGGAGCCGGAGGTTCGCAAGCTGTGCCGGCAGCGCCTCGACGACATGGGCGAGATCACGCCGGGCGAGACCGTCGTCGACGCCGCCGAGCAGTACGCCCAGCACATCCCGGTCAACGTGATCGCTCGCATGCTCGGGCTGCCGGTCGAGGACGACGAGAAGTTCCGCGGGTTCGTGCACGATGCGCTCGAGGGCGTCAACCGGTCCCCGGAGGAGCGTCGACTGGGCTTCCAGCGCACCGAGGAGTACCTCGACGAGCACATCGAGCGCCACCGTGTCGAACCTCGCGACGACCTCATCTCCTACCTCCTCGACGTCGAGCTGAACGGGCAGAAGCTGTCGCACGAGCACGTGCGCGGATCGATCGTGCTGCTGTTGATCGCCGGCATCGACACGACGTGGAGCGCCATCGGATCGAGCATCTGGCACCTCGCCACGCACGCCGACGACCGGCGCCGGCTTTCCAGTGAGCCCGAGCTCATGCCGACCGCCATCGAGGAGCTCCTGCGGGCGTACGCGCCCGTCACCATGGCCCGCATGGTCGCCAAGGACAGTGACTTCCACGGCTGCCCGATGAAGGAGCACGAGTGGGTGCTGCTGCCGTTCCCAGCCGCCAACCGTGATCCCGAGCTGTTCGAGCAGGCCGACGAGGTCGTGCTCGATCGGGCCGAGAACCGTCACGCCGCGTTCGGTCTCGGCATCCATCGCTGCCTGGGCTCGAACCTCGCTCGTCTCGAGGTGCGCCTCGCCATCGAAGAGTTCATCGGGCGCTTCCCGGACTTCGAGTTGGCGGGCGACGTGCGATGGAGCGTCGGCCAGATCCGCGGCCCGCGTCAGCTGCCGGTGCGCATTCTCTGATCGGGCTCGGCTCGCGGCACCCGCACGGTGAAGCGGGAGCCACCGCCGGGCACGTTGCCTGCCGTGAGCGTCCCGCCGTGCGCCTCGACGAGCTGGCGGGCGATCGTCAACCCGAGGCCGGTGCCACCGGAGTCGGCAGCGCGCTGGAACCGCTCGAAGACACGCTCCGGCTGGGCGCCGAGCCCTGGACCAGTGTCGGTGACCTCGACGTCGACGGCCCGTTCGTCGGCGCTCGTGCGGACGACGACCGTGCCGCCAGCGGGCGTGTGGCGCAGCGCGTTGCTCAGCAGGTTGGCGAGGACCTGCCCGATGCGAACCTGGTCGACGTCGAGCTCGACGTCGCGGACGCCCTCCACGACGACGGCCACCTCGCGGCGCCGCGGCAACGGATGAGATCGCCGCAACAGCGTCCTCGACGAGGACGCCGACGGGCACGGACTCGCGATGCAGGGTCAGCTGGCCCGCCTCGCCGAGCGCCAGTGTGCGGAGGTCCTCCACGAGCCGATCGAGTGTGCGCGACTGATCTCGTAGCAACTGGAGATGGGTGTCGTCGCGAGGGTGGATGCCGTCGAGCTGCGCCTCCACCTCAGCCTGCAGCACGGTGAGCGGCGTGCGCAGCTCGTGGGTGACGTCGGCGAGGAACCGCCGGCGTGCCGACTCCGACGCATCGAGGCGTTCGGCCATGCCGTTGAACGCGGTGCCGAGCGTGCGCATCGAGCGCGGGCCTGACGGTTGCACGCGGACCGTGTAGTCGCCGGCGCCGATGCGTTCTGCACTTTCGAGCAGCTCGCTCGCTGGGCGGGCAAGCCGGCGGTAGGCGACGAACGTCGCGACGACCGCCGCGGCGACGACGGCGAAGAGCACGGCGGGCGGCCCGCCTCGGCCGTCGTGACCGCCGTCCCGGTCGCGCCATCCGCCCATCAACCCGAAGATCAGGCCACCGGTGATCCAGATCGCCGAGACCACCAGGGCGATGCGCAGGAAGCGTCGACGCCACCAGCGCGCATCCTCAGGCATGCGCCACCAGCCGGTAGCCGACGCCGTGCACCGTGAGCAGCCGCATCGGACGATGCGGTTCGGGTTCGATCTTGCGGCGCAGGTTCTTCACGTGTGCGTCGATGGCCCGGCCGCCGGCGTCGATGGCGACGCCGTGGATCGTCTCGAGCAGTTGGCCACGGGTGAACACGCGTCCTGGCGCGGCGGCCATGTGTGCGAGGAGGTCGAACTCCGTGGCGGTCAAGTCGACAGGATGACCGTCGACCTCCACGGAACGCTGCACCGGATCGACGACGAGACTGCCAACGACGATCGGCCGCTCGTCGTCCACTGGGGTGGCGACTCGTCGCAGCACGGCACGGATGCGGGCCAGCAGCTCCCTCGGGCTGAACGGCTTGACGACGTAGTCGTCGGCGCCGAGCTCGAGGCCGACGACACGATCGGCCTCGTCGCCGCGAGCCGTCAGCACGATGATCGGGACGGCCGAGCTCTGGCGGATCGTGCGGGCGACGGTGAGCCCGTCGACGCCGGGCAGACCGAGGTCGAGCACGATCAGGTCGGGGACGACGGAGCGGACCAGCCGCAGCGCCTCCTCGCCCGAGCGAGCTGACGACACCCGGAACCCGGCGTCGACGAGGTAGTCACGCACGATCTCGACGATGGCCGGCTCGTCGTCGACGACGAGCACGTGACTCATCGAAGGATCATGCCTCGCTCGGCGGCGCCGGCGGTTGAGGTGGCTCGGGTGGCTGTGTCGGCTGGGCCGGCGGCTGGGTCGGCTGTGCCGGCTGCGCCACCTGGGTCTGCTCCTCGGCGTGTGCCCGCTGGTGCCATTGCCGCAGCTCCTCCTCGCGGCCTCGCCACGGGCCGCCCCAGGCGGCACGGCGGGAGCTGAAGAGCAGGATCAGGCCGACGATGAGCAGCGGGAAGAACAGGAACCCGAAGCCGAAGCCGGGCCAGCCGTGTCGCCAACCATCGGTGACGACCACCGTGCGGACGCCATCGTCACCGACGACGGCATTGCGGACGTCGTCGTGGTGTTGTCCAGCACGGAACGCCACACCGGCGACCACCGCCAGTCCGGCGAGCACGAGCAGGGAGACACCGATGCGGGTCATCCACTTGCGATTCATGGAGATGCTCCTTCCAATCAGGGGGTGGTTCGAGCGTCCATGCGGAATGTGGAGGAGATGTGAATGCGCGGCGGAGACTTCGTAAGGCCCTGCTTGATGCGGCCGGCGAAGGCGCTGGAGCGCCCGCCGTGCCGAATCGGGTCTCCCCCTCTGAACGACGCGGTCGAGCCGCGTGCACACGTCGCTCTTACCGCCAGTTGACACACTGGGCGCGCGATGAGCGAGCGAAGCGAGCTCCAGCAACACGTTCGCTTCGACGCGGAGCGTCGAAGCGCTCACTGGTGCACCGCCCGGCGTCCCCCGGTGAGCGTCCATCGGGCGATGGTGCACCAGTGAGCGCCCACACGCTGCTGCTGGCCGAGGACGACCGCGCCGTACGTGAATCGCTCGTTCGTGCGCTCGGCCTCGAGGGCTACGACATCGTCGCCGTCGGCAACGGCGCCGAAGCGCTCGAGGCGGTCGGACGGACGACACCCGACGTCGTGGTGCTCGACGTGTCGATGCCCATCGTCGACGGCCTGACGGTGTGCAAGGTGTTGCGCGCCGACGGCAACAAGGTCCCGATCCTCATGCTCACCGCCCGGACGGAGACCCGTGACCGAGTGGCGGGCCTCGATGCCGGTGCTGACGACTACCTCCCGAAGCCGTTCGAGCTGGATGAACTGCTGGCACGGCTGAGGGCGCTCTTGCGCCGCACGCAGCCGGTCGAGGCGGGAAACGAGGTCGTGCAGCTGGCCGATCTGCGCGTCGACCCGGCGGCCCGCCGGGCCTGGCGCGGCACCCGTGAGCTCGATCTCTCGAAGACGGAGTTCGACCTGCTCGAGCTGCTCGTCCGCAACCAGGGTGTCGTGCTCGACCACTCGACCATCTACGACCGCATCTGGCACTACGACTTCGGCCCCGACTCGAAGAACCTCGCCGTGTACATCGGCTACCTGCGGCGCAAGACCGAGGCCGAGGGTGAGCCCCGCCTGATCCAGACGGTGCGCGGCGTGGGCTACTCCGCTCGCGAGACGGCATGAGCCGTCACGATGTCGACCACGATGAGCGATGAGTGGTCATGCGCCGCACATCGCTCATCGCGTGACGTGGAGGTGGACGGCGATGAGCGATGAGTGCTCCTGGACCACTCATCGCTCATCGCGGGCAAGTGGGTCGGCGCGATGAGCCTGCAGTGGCGGATCGCCGCGGCGCTCGCCGCCGTGGCGGCGCTGGCGACGATGTCCGTCGGCATGATCTCCTACCGGGCGACGAGCAATCGGCTGATGGAGGAAGTGGACCGCTCGATTCGCGCGGCCATGGCGACCATCCTCACCAACCCAAATGTCGTGCTCAACAGTCGCGGCGCTGCCGGGGCGTACGTCGTCCAGGTGATCGGGCCCGGCGCCCGGATCCAGAGCAGCGTCGACCCCGAGGTCCCGCTGCAGCGCGAGGCCGAACAAGTCGTGGGAAGCCCTGGTCGGCACAACACCGAAACGATCAAGACCGACGACGGCAAGCTTCGGATGTTCACGTTCGGAGTGCCGGGCGGCGCGTTTCAGGTCGGTCGCTCCATCGAGGAGAACGAGCGAGTGCTCGACGACCTGAAGTGGCGGACCGCGCTCGTCGTCCTCCTCGTGACCGCCGCCGCGGCGCTGCTCGGGTGGCTGATCGCCCGCACGGTCGCAGGCCCGTTGAAGCGCCTCACGCGGGCGGCCACGGATGTCGAGCGCTCAGGGCGGCTCGACGTCGAGGTGCCGGTCTCCGGGAAGGACGAGGTCGGTCAGCTCGGCACGGCGTTCAACGGGATGCTCGGCGCGCTGGCCAGCTCGCGGGAAGCCCAGCAACGGCTCGTCGAGGATGCAGGGCACGAGCTCCGCACGCCGTTGACCAGCGTGCGAACGAACCTCGCAGTGCTGCGCCGGCATCCCGATCTCGATCCCGAGATGCGGCGGCGCGTTCTGGAGGACCTGGAGACCGAGACCGAGGAGCTCGTCGCGTTGGTCGAGGAGATCGTGTCGCTCGCCCGGGGCACGATCGACGAGAGTCCGGCGACCAGCTTCGAGCTGGGCGAAGTCGCCCGGACGGTGGCCGCCCGCGCCCATCGTCGGCACGCCGCGGCAGGTCAACGTGACCGCAGATCATTCCGTGGTCGAGGCATCGCCCGCAGCGGTGGAGCGGGCCATCTCCAACCTCGTCGACAACGCCGCCAAGTTCGACCGCAGCAGCGGCCCGATCGACGTCGTCGTCGCCGATGGGTCGGTCGTCGTGCACGACCGCGGACCTGGCATCGACGCCGAGGACCGCGAGCGAGTGTTCGATCGGTTCTACCGCGCCGAGGGGGCCCGGTCGCTGCCAGGCTCCGGCCTCGGGCTGTCGATCGTTCGCGAGGTGGCCGAGCGCAACGGCGGTGTGGTCCTCGTGGCGGACCGACCCGGCGGCGGCGCTTCGGTGGGGTTCACGCTGCGGGGCCCAGGTCAGATGGTGGCGCCCAACGGGCCCGATGTGCCAGGGTCTCACCGGTGACCAGTTATGTCGTGGGACTGGACGGGGAGGAGCACTCCAAGGCGGCCCTCGAGTGGGCTCGGGGTCTGGCGAGCGCCGACGAGCAGATCGTTGTCGCCCACTCGTGGGAGGTCCCCATCGTCACGGGCTACGAAGCGGTCGCCCCGGTCGACGCCCTCGACGTCGAGCGGATCGCCGGCGAGTTCCTCGACGATGCGATCTCGAGCAGCGGTGACCCCCGCATCGTCGGGCGCCTCGTGACGGGCCATCCCGGTCGCAGCCTGGTCGACCTCGCCGAGGAGGTGGATCAGCCGGCGACGATCGTCGTCGGTCACGGCGGTTCGAGCAAGGCGTCGTTGCTCTTCGGCTCGACGGCGCACTACGTGATCCACCACACGCGCAAGCCGGTCGTCGTCGTGCGTGGCAATGCCCGCCTGCCCGTTCGTCGCGTCGTGGTCGGTGTCGACGAGGGCCGGCATCACGAGCCTGACGCGCCGTCTCTGGCGGCGCTGCGCTGGGCGTTCTCACTGCCCGGCGTCGAAGAGGTGCAGGTCGCCCACGCTGATTTCGTGCCCGGCGTCGCCGCCGGCCCCGTGCGGGAGCCGGGTGTCGAGTCGGACGAGGAGACCACCGAGGACGACGCCGCGCTGCGGGCGACCGTCAGCCAGGCCACGGACGGCTCGGGTGTGGCGCCGAGCGGTGCGAGGATCGTGCCGGTCGTCGCCGGTGGCACGGGTGCCTTCGCACTCATCGAGGCCTCGATCGATGCCGATCTCGTCGTCATCGGCACGCGTGGCCGTCGCGGCCTGACCGAGCTGATCACGGGGTCAACGGGACTCGAGGTCACCGCGCACGCTCACTGCCCGGTGGCCGTCGTCCACTGAACATTTCGGGCTCCTGCCTGGCGGCGCTCCAGCAACACGATGCGCACTCCTGGCAACGGCTCGGTGACTCCCACCTGGTGGAACTCGAAGCGCTCGTACAGGTCGATCGCCGGCTGGTTGCCGAATCCAGTCGACACCGTGAACCGCGTTGCGTCGCGCGCGGGCGAACAACTCGCGGAGCAGCTTCGTGGCGAGTCCGCGACGGAAGAACGCCGGATCGACCGCCAGCCGGTCGATGTCGACCGTGTCGCCGTCGTGGCGGTAGCCCAACACGCCGGCGAGGACGTGGTCGCAGCTCACGCCGAGGAAGATCAGCGGCTGTGCCTGCAGCTCGGCCAGCGTCTCGTGCAGTGGCGGGATCGCGTCGTACCCGACGATCCCGGCCTCCACCGCGTATGCGGCGCGTTGGATCTCGAGCACGCGCTCGGCAACGGGCGTGTCCGTGTCGAGCACGATGCGCACGTCACGTGCCCGGCCGCTGCTTGACGCCTGCCGCCAACAGCTTCACGACCTCCGCGATGCGCCGCTCCCGTTCCTCCGGCCGGCGCTTGGTCGCGTCGATGTAGCGGAGATAGGCGCGCCGATAGAACTGGGCGATCGAGTCGAAGAACGCCGCCGCCTCGGGGTTGGTGTCGAGCGCGGCGGCGAGGTCTTCGGCGAGATCGGCTCGCTGCGGTCCCTCCGGTTCGAGGACGACGTCGACCCGATCGCCGGCGGCGAGCCCGCAGTCGCGACGCCAGGCTGCGCCGAGCACGAGGCCGCGACCGTCGTCCAGCGGTTCGATCACGCCGCGCACGCCCATTCCGTTCACGGTGCCGTGGACGTGATGTTCGGGCTTGTGGCCCCACGCCGCGTCCGGATCGAACGGAACGGGGATCAGGACGCGCTTGCGCCGATCACTGACGAGCGTGGTGGTGAACCGCTGGGGGCCGGGCATCGGCTACTGGGCCGCGTCGGACAGATGCTGCTTGGCGTCGTCGTAGGTGGCGATGGTGAGGTCGGCGGGGGCGTACACGAGGTTGAGCACGCCGGTCTGGAACGTCTCTGAGGAGATCAACCGCAGCGGGACCGAGGCGTCACCCTCGTCGAACAGCCGCATGCCCTTGCGGACGGCGATCGGGTGCAGCAGCAGGTGCAGCTCGTCGAGCAGTCCCGCAGCCAGCAGCTGGCGGATCACGGACACGGACCCGCTCATTGCGATCGTCCCGCCCGGCTCGTCCTTGAGGGCGGTCACTGCCTCGACGAAGTCGCCTTCGAGCTGTTCGGAGTTCCGCCAGCCGAGCTCCAGACGCTGGTTGGAGACGACGATCTTGCGTGCATCGCCGAGCAACTTGGCGAAGGCCGCGTCCTCACCGCCGGCCGCCTCGCGCTCGGGCCACGCCCCGGCGAAGCTGTCGTAGGTCTTGCGGCCGAACAACATCGTGTCGGCCGAGCCGAGGCTGGCGCCCACGGCGGCGCCCATCTCGTCGTTGAAGTACGGGAAGTGCCACTGGTCGGGCGCCTCGACCACACCGTCGAGCGAGATGAACAGTCCGGCGATGATCTTCCTCATCGTCCCTCCTAGCTGGGTCGGCCGGCAGCCCAATGCTGCCTGTCCGCCACGTCAACGAACGCGATCGCCGAAATCGACAGGGCAGATCACGTCATTGCATCGCCACGCCGGCCCGCTCCTCGGCGGGCGGGTCGCGGTACTCGAGCCCGTCGGGTTCGATCACCACGCTGCGGAGCACGCCCTTGGGCAGGACGAACGGTGGGTCGTACGTCGGCGACACCGCGGTCCCGCGCTGGTAGCCGACGGTGAACCCGACGAGCCCGTACGTCACGGGAGTCGTGGTCGGCACGTGGCCCTTGCCGATCGGCGCTCCGTCCCGGGCGAGGACGACGTCGCCCTGGAACCGCCCGGTTGGGGTGAACGTCACTTCGACGTCCACGCGGCCCGCGGGGAGCGGCTCCTCGCTGGAGACGGTCGTGAGCTGCGCGCCGAGCCAGTTGTACGTCCAGTGCAGCCGGCGGTCTTGGAGGTACAGGGCGTAGCCACCTGCACCGCCGCCGTGCGAGACGATCACCCCGTCACCACCTTGCTCCCGGACGTCGAGCTCGGCCGTGATGCGGAACCCGCGGTTGCGGAGGTTCGGCGCGAGCGAGGCCGGCAGCACGCCGATCCCGGCCTGGTACTCGTAGCGCTCCCGCCGGTGGCGTCGGTCGGGGAAACGGCCGGGCTGGTTGTTGAGCGGGAGGGCCTGGTTGCGCTCGGCCTCCGACCACCACAGGTCGATCATGCGGCGCAGCCGATCTGGTTCGGCAGCTGCCAGATCGACGGTTTCGGCGAAGTCCTCGGCGACGTGGTACAGCTCCCAAACGTCCTCGTCGAACGGCACCATGGGATCGCTGCCGTCGTAGTCGAAGCCCAGCATCGGGTGGAAGGTGACGGCCTTCCAGCCGTCGTCGTAGATGGCGCGGCAGCCGAGCATCTCGTAGTACTGCGTCGAACGAGGGCTCGGTGCGGCGGCGTCGGAGAACGTGGCGCGGAAGCTGGCACCGTCGAGCGGTCGCTGCGCGACCCCGGCGAGGTGCGCAGGTGGTTCGATGCCGATGGCGTCCAGCAGCGTGGGCATGACGTCGATGGCGTGCACGAACTGGTGGCGAACCTCACCTGGCTGACCGAGCCCTCGTGGCCACCACACGACGAGCGGATCGGTGACACCACCCTCGTGGGTCTCCCGCTTCCAACGCTTCAACGGCGTGTTGCCCGCCCACGCCCAGCCCCACGGGTAGTGGTTGTGGGCGTCCGGCCCGCCGAGGTCGTCGATCCGCCGCAGGTTCTCCTCGAGGCTCTCGGGGACCAGGTTGAAGAAGTAGTTCTCGTTGAACGATCCTCTGGGTCCGCCCTCGGCGCTGGCGCCGTTGTCGCTCATCACCATCACGATGGTGTTGTCGAGCTCGCCGAGTGACTCGATGAAGTCGAGCACCCGACCGACCTGGGCATCGGTGTGCTCGAGGAAGCCGGCGAAGACCTCCATCATGCGGGCGTACAGCCGGCGCTCGTCCTCGCTGAGCGAGTCCCAGGCCGCCACCCAGTCCGGCCGCTCGCTCAGCTGCGTCCCCGGCGGCAACAGCCCGCTCGCCTGCTGGCGGGCGAAAACCTCCTCGCGCCAACGGTCCCACCCCAGGTCGAAGCGGCCGCGATACCGGTCGCGGTACGGCGGCGGCACGTGGTGCGGGGCGTGGCAGGCGCCCAAGGCGAAATAGAGGAGGAACGGGCGCTCGGGCGAGTAGGCGCGCAGGTCGGCGAGGTACCCGATCGCACGATCGGCAAGGTCCTCCGACAGGTGGTAGCCCTCCTCGACCGAGTACGGCGGGTCGACCTGGTGGTTGTCGTGCACGAGGTCGGGGTGGTACTGGTCCGTCTCGCCGCCGAGGAAGCCGTAGAACCGGTCGAAGCCACGCCCGAGCGGCCAGCGGCCGCGCGGCGCACCCATCGCCATCTCGGTGGCCGGCGCCAGGTGCCATTTCCCGACGGCGAACGTGGAGTAGCCGTTGTCCGACAACACCTCGGACAGGAAGCCGTTCGACTTCGGCATCGTCGCGTCGTAGCCGGGGAAGCCGGACGCGAACTCGACGATGCGTCCCATCCCGCTGCGGTGGTGGTTGCGACCCGTGAGCAGGCAGGCACGCGTCGGCGAGCACAGGGCCGTGGTGTGGAAGTTGCTGTAGCGGAGGCCCTCGGCGGCGAGACGGTCGAACGTCGGTGTGGCGATGTCGGATCCGAAGCAGCCGAACTGGGCGTAGCCCACGTCGTCGAGCAGGACGATGACGACGTTCGGTGCGGCCTCAGGGGCACGTGGGAGCGGCGGCCACGACGCGGTGGACTCCTCGAACGTGCGCCCGGCGATGCCCGTGAACTCTCCTGGCTCCATCACGCCCCCTCATCGCAGAGCGCATCACCGTACAGTGCAGGTCATGTCCGACGCCGATGATGCGGCCGGCGAAGGCGCTGGAGCGCCCGCCGTGCCGAACCGGGGCTCCACCTCTGAACGACGCGACCCGACCGTTCTCAATGCGGCCGGCGAAGGCGCTGGAGCGCCCGCCGTGCCGAACCGGGGCTCCACCTCTGAACGACGCGACCCGACCGTTCTCAATGCGGCCGGCGAAGGCGCTGGAGCGCCCGCCGTGCCGAACCGGGGCTCCACCTCTGAACGACGCGACCTGACCGTTCTCAATGCGGCCGGCGAAGGCGCTGGAGCGCCCGCCGTGCCGAACCGGGGCTCCACCTCTGAACGACGCGGTCAACCATCGGCGACCGTACCGCGCGGTGGTCTTCGACTTCGGGGGCGTCATCATCACGCCGATCACCGAGGGCATCACGGCCCTCGCGCATCGGATCGGTGTCGATCCCCGGGCGATGCTGGAGGTCCTCATCGGACCGGATGAGACCGGTGATCACCCGTGGCACCGGGCGGAACGCGGAGAGCTCACGGTGGCCGAGATCCAGGGTGGTCTGGCGGCATATGCGGCGGAGGCGGGCGTCGAGCTGTCGGGCGACGAGATCGACGTGCTCCTCGTTCCGGGGTACACGGTCAACAGCGCCGTCGTCGAGCGCATCCGCACGCTCCGCGAGGAGGGCATCCGGACCGGCCTGCTGACGAACACGTTCGCCGAGTTCCGCCCGACGATGGAGCGTGATCTCGACTTCGGGTTGTTCGACGCCATCGTCGAGTCGTACGCGGTCGGAGCCCGCAAGCCAGAGCCGGGCATCTACGAGGCCATGGCGACCGCCCTGGGTGTCGAGCACGACGAGATCGTGTACCTCGACGACTTCCACCAGAACCTGGGGCCCGCAGACGACCTGGGTTGGCGGACCATCCACGTCACCGACGTGGCGTCGGCACTTGCCGAGCTCGACGCGTTGATCGCCACACGCTGAGCCCGGACGCGTACTGTTCGGCTGCCGCCGGCCGAGGGAGTCGAGATGGGACCGTCGCAGCAAACCGCCGTCACTGCGGCGACCCAAGAGGTGCGGTTCGCCACCGTCTGGACGGGTGGGGTCAGCCTGGCGATCTGGATGGGCGGCGTGGCCCGAGAGCTCAACTTGCTCGACCAGGCCGGCCGCCGAGCGCGAGGGCGTCGCCACGGTTCCCGTGGAGCAACTCTCGCCAGCGGACCAGCAGATCCGTAGCCGATACTTCGCCCTCCTCGATCTGCTCGACGTCGTCGTTCGTATCGACGTGCTGTCGGGAACGAGCGCCGGTGGCATCAACGCCGCCTTGCTCGGTACGACGCACGCCACCGGGTGGGATCTCGGGTGGCTGCGCGACGTCTGGCTGACCGCCGGCGACCTTGGGCTGCTGCTGCGAGATCCGGCGACCAAGGATCCACCCTCGCTCCTGCGCGGCGACGGCGTCCTCCTTGCCCAGCTCGACAAGAACCTCAGCCGCCCGACCCCGATGGTGGACGAGGCCCGGCGCACCACCGTCCACATCACCACCACGCTGATCGAGGGTGAGACGAGCCGCTTCACCGACAGCTACGGCACGCTCGTGCCGGACGTCAATCACCTCGGCCTCTTCCAGTTCGCGACACCGGACCTGCGCGACGAATCCGGTCGGCGGGCGCTGGCGCTGGCGGCGCGCTCGAGCGCCAGCTTCCCAGCCGCATTCGAGCCGGCCTTCCTGCCGTACGGCCAAGCCGTGAGGGCGGTGGGCAACGACCCGGGGCCGAGTGAGCGGCCGGCCGTCGAGCGCTACCTCGGTATCACCCGTTCGCACTGGGCCGCCGACGGTGGCATCCTCGCCAACCAGCCGATCCGGCCAATCCTCGACTCCATCTTCGAGCAGCCCGCGCAGGCCCGCCAGGTGCGCCGCGTTCTGCTGTACATCGTGCCGGACGCTGGAGGAACGCCTCGTCCGCAAGATGATCCGATCCAGGTGGCCCAGATCGACCAGCCCCTGACGTTGGCTCGGGCGCTGCTCGGCGACGTGGGCTCGGCGCTGTCGCAGAGCATCGCTGCCGAGCTGACCGACATCCAGCAGCACAACGAGCGTGTCGACGCGATGCGTGACAGCCGCCTCCGGCTGGCGGAGATGGGTGTGACGATGGCGACCGCCGCGCCCACTTGGCTGCATCCGACCCGGCCAGCCTCGGTGCGGACATCTTCCCGACCAATGGAGCCTGGGCCGACTACGTCAGCCGGCAGGGCGAGTGGCTGGTGCGGCCGGTTGTGCGATCGATCATGAAGTCCCTGTCGACCATGCCGGTCGGCGCGATGCCCGCCGGTTGGCACGACGAGATCACGATGGGCCAGGCCATCGAGCAACGTTGCTGCCAGGAGGCGAGCCAGCAGATCACCGCTTCGTGGCAACGGCCGTCGCCCGCGTCAGACCCCGCCAAGCTCGCCACGCTCGGCCGATCCGCGTTCGACGGAGTCAAGGCGATCCTCGTCTCGCTGTTCCAGCTGGCGTACGCCGCCAACCCCGTCGCCGAGCGACGCCAACGGTTGGCCGTGCTCGGCCAGCGACTGCACGCCACGTTCCGACCCGAAGATGGCGAGCTGCCCCAGACGACGATCACGGCGTCCGTCGAGCACGCCGCCACCGATCCCACCGGCCCGAGCCTCGTCGATCTCGCCGCCCGGCTCGCCGTGCAGTGGGTCGCCGAGCAGGACGCCGGAACGAATGAGTCCCTCGCAGCGCCGGCGCCCGATGCTCCCGCTGGCCTGCCCGCGGCGTGGGAGCTCCTCCAGGGCGTGCTGCAGGACCTCATGCCCGAACTGGCCGCCATCACGTCGGAGACTCCCACGACGGCCACGCCGACGGCGACCGCGTCCGTGGGCAAGCTGGCGACCTATCCTCGCTTTCCTCGGCGACGATCCCGCCCGGTGGCGCTCCCGCCTCGTTGGCCTCCACGTGATGGACCGCTCGATGCTCCCGGTGGGCCTCGACGTGGACCAGAAGGTGCAGCTCGTCCAAGCGAGCGCCACGACGCGCACGCTGCTCGACCCGTCGCGCAGCACACCTGCCGAGAAGCTCACCGGAATGCAGTTCAACCATTTCGGAGCCTTCTACAAGGCGTCCTGGCGGGCCAACGACTGGATGTGGGGTCGCCTCGACGGCGCCGGCTGGCTCGTGCACGTCTTGCTCGATCCGCGGCGCATCCTCACCGTCGCCGACGCCGACCCGGCGGCGTACCCGCCGGGCCAGCGGGCGGCCGCATTCATGAAGAAGCTCTCGGACGTTGCGGGCGCCGCCATCGACGCGACGTCGGCGGCGGCCCGCGACGCGCTGACCGAGCTCGGCTTCCTGGACCAGACCGGCGATCCCGACGATCCACCGCTCAGCCTGCCGAACACCGCGATGTGGCTGTCGCAGGCGTGGCAGCGGGCGGCCGTGGCGAACGAGTTGCCCGTCGTCGCCCGCGAAGCACTGGCGACGCCGACTCGACGCGACCAGAGCTGGGCGGTGGATGTGCTGCGTCAGGCGGGGCAGGCGGATCTCGCCGAAGCCGCGTCGCGCCAGGCCACGGCGTTCGTGGCGACGGGACGCTCGCCGCGGACGGAACGAGGTGACGCCGACACGGCATCGTCGGCGCCTTCGTCGTCGGCGCCGGCACTGCTCGACGAGTCGACGGCCTCACTCAGCGCGCTGCTCCAGTCCTGCCCGGTGCCGCAGGAGACACTTGGTGAGGAGCGCGGCGAGCCACTCTTCACACGCACGGTCACCAAGGCCACCGCCGTGGCGACGGCGGCGGCGACCGCAGTGAAGAAGCCACCCGCCACGATCAGCGTCGTGTTCCGCACCGCCCGCACGACGACGCTGACCGGCTACCGGGCGGCGGACGCCGTCGGGTTCTGGCCGCGCCGGATCATCGCCGCCGGCGCGATCATCGCCGCGCTCGGCGTGTTCCTCGCCGCGCAGGGCAGCGCGTTCTTCGGCCTCACGGGCGTCGTGCTCGTGTTGGCGGGCCTCTACCTGCTCGCGTTCGGGGTCTGGAGCACGTCGCCACGCATCTTCGGTGCCTTGGTCGCACTCACGCTGCTGGTCGGCGTGTTCGCGCTCGCCATCCCGGCGACGAGACGGTTCCTCTTCGGCACATCCGACGGCACCGAGGAGGGCTGGGTCACCGAGCACCTCGTGCCGTGGATGCGAGACCGCTGGTGGGCGCTGCTGCTGATCCTCGTCATCATCCTCGTCGTGCCGGCCTTGGTGAGTTATTCCGCCAGGCGGCGAGCCGTCGATCGCGCGGAGAAGACGCCATCGACTGCAAGGACCGGCGGGCAACCACCCGCCTGAACAAGGGTGCCTCGACGAGGCGCGCCTACTGTCGTCGACGATGAGAGCCGTGGTGTGCAAGAGTTCGGACCGCCGGAACGTCTCGTCGTCGAGGAGCGTCGACGACCCGCACCGCAGGAGGGCCAGCTCCTGGTCGACGTGGCGGCGTCGCCGGTGACGTTCCCCGACACGTTGATGATCGAGGACAAGTACCAGTTCAAGGCGACCCCGCCGTACGTCCCGGGCGGCGAGGTCGCCGGTGTCGTCATCGCGACTCGGGGACGGCGTCGACGGATGGGCCGTCGGCGACCGGGTCGTCGGTGGGCTCGGCACGATCGGTGGCTACGCCGAGCTGGCGGTCGTGCCGGCGGCGACGGCCCGCCGTGTGCCCGACTCCGTCGACTTCGCCGTCGTCGCCGGACTCAACTACGCCTACGGCACCAGCCTCTACGGCCTCAAGCACCGCGCCCACTGCAGGCGGGCGAGACGCTGCTCGTGCTCGGCGCCGGCGGCGCCGTGGGCCTTGTCGGCGGTCGAGCTCGGCCAGCTGCTCGGCGCGCGGGTCATCGCCGCCGCTTCGAGCGCGGAGAAGCTCGACCTGTGCCGCGCAGCGCGGCGCCGACGAGACGATCGACTACTCCACCGAGGACCTCAAGGACCGGGCCAAGGAGCTCACCGGCGGCCAGGGCGTCGACGTCGTCTACGACTGCGTCGGCGGCGACGAGGCCGAGCAGGCGCTGCGGGCGATCGCCTGGGAGGGCCGCTTCCTCGTCATCGGGTTCACCGCCGGCATCCCGTCGATCCCGCTCAACCTGCGTTGCTGAAGAGCTGCCAGATCGTCGGCGTGTTCTACGGGGCGATGACGATGCGCGACCCAGCCGCTCAACAGGGCGATCGGCGACGAGCTGATCGACCTCGTCGCCGGCGGCGACTCCGGCCGCACGTCTCGGGCCGCTACCCGCTCGAGCGCGCCGGCGAGGCGCTGCGCGGCTCTGATGGACCGCACGGCGATCGGCAAGGTCGTCATCACGCCCTGACCGACGCTGTTCGAGGAACTGCTGACATGCGGGCGGCCATCTACCACCGCCATGGCGGACCAGAGGTGCTCGCCGTCGAGGACGTGCTCGATCCGACGCCCGGTCCGCGAGATGTCGTCGTCGCCGTGGGGTTCACGGCGCTCAACCGCCTCGACGTCGTGCAGCGGAACGGTTGGTACACGCTGCCGGGTTTCACGCTTCCGCACATCGCGGGGATGGACGTGGCCGGGACGATCGCCCTGATCGGCGACGAAGTGGACGGCGTGGCGCCGGGCGATCGGGTCGTCGTCGACCCGTCATTGGCTGGCGTGCCCGACGGATCGAAGCTGGCCGGCCGAGGCGACCTGTACGGAGAGCTGGGAGTCATCGGCGCGACCACCGACGGCGGATATGCCGAGCTGTGTCTCGCGCCGTCGACGCACGTGTACCAAGTGCCCGAGCACATCTCGCTCGAGGACGCGGCGACGTTCCCGACATGCCATCTCACTGCTTCGCACGGGTTGTTCGATGTGGGTCGACTTGTCGCCGGTGAGACCGTCCTCGTACATGCCGCCGGCAGCGGGGTGTCGATCGCCGCGATCCAGCTCGCCGTTCGCGCCGGCGCCACGGTGCTCGCGACGGCTGGTACGCCGGCGAAGCTCGAGCGGGCCGCCGCGCTCGGCGCCGCACACGTCCTGAACAACCGCACCGGCAACGTGCTCGAATGGGCGCGAGAGGTCACGGATGGTCGAGGCGTCGACATGGTCTTCGACCACGTCGGAACGGCCTTGTTCGAGTCATCACTCTTCGCACTGGCCACCCATGGCCGGCTCGTGACCTGCGGCAACACGTCCGGCGATGTCGCGACCATCCCGTCACTCGGGTTCGTGTTCCATCACGCCATCACGATCCTCGGCAGCGGGCCCTACGAGCCGCATGAGTTCGGACCCGCGTGGGACCGCTTCTGTACGGGCCACTTCGACGCCGTCGTCGACAGCATCGAGCCACTCGCGGAGGTGGCGCACGCGCAGGAGCGGATGCAGCACGACGAGGTCATCGGGAAGATCCTGGTTCGGCCATGACGTCGTTCGGTCGTGACGCGCCGTACCCAGAGCCCAAAGCGACCCACACGATGGCTCGGACGGGCCGGCCGTTCACGGATCGGAAGCCGCCGCCGGCTGCACCGATCTGGGACGTGATCGAGGGGTTCGGCCGATTCCATGTGCTCGCCAGCGCCATCGAGCTGGGTGTGTTCGACACGTTGGAGGCGGCGGGTGCGGTGAGCGTCGACGAGCTCGCCGTGCGGGTGGGCGCCTCACCGCGCCACCTCCACGCCCTCCTGCAGGCGCTCGCCGGGATGGCCTTCCTCGAACGTCGCGATGAGCGCTACGAGCTCAATGACACTTCCCGCCGGTATCTGACGAGCTCTGGGGTGGCGACGATGGCCGCGCTCGTTCCGGTTGCGCCAGGGCCGCTCGACAACTGGGCCACGCTGACGGAGACCGTCCGGCGAGGGCGGCCGGCACGCCCGATCGAGGACGATCCCGTGGCGTTCTATGGCCCACTCGTCCGGGGGACCTTCGCCACGATCCTGCGCTGCGCGCAGCGCGCTGACCGGCAGCTCTCGTACTCGACGCTCCCGGACGCACGCGTGCTGGACCTCGCCGCCGGTCTGGCCCCGTGGTCGATCGCCGTGCTCACGTCGAATCCGGCTGCGACGGCCGTTGTCAACGACTGGCCGGAGATCCTCGAGGCTGCCGAGCCGCTGCTCGTCGACCACCGCATCACCGACCGGGTCGAGCGCCGACCGGGCGACGTCCACCAGATCACCCTCGAGCGCGACCACTACGACCTGGCAGTGCTCGGTCACGTCTGCCGGACCGAGCCGGATCAGCTCGGACGCGAGTTGGTGGGACGGGCGACCGCTGCGCTACGGCCAGGTGGTCGGTTGCTGTTGAGCGACTACTTCCTGGACCGCGTGGTCGAGCTCGATCCACACACGGCGATGATGAACGTGACGATGGCGGCGAGCACTCGCGAGGGTCGCTGCCGGACGGCGGACGAGTACGCCGGCTGGATGCGCGCCGCCGGGCTGCAGGACCTCCGTCTGATCGAACCGATCGGCTTCCAGCGAGTGCTCGTCGGGCGCCGCCCGTTCCGGGAGGGACGTCAATGAGCGAAGCGAAGCGAGCGCATGCCGGCCGAGCGAGCGCCAGCGAGCCGGACGGCGTTGGGGTTCGGGGGCGCAGCCCCCGTGGATCGATGAGCGATGAACTCGAGCGCGTCGACACCATCGTCGACGCTTGGTACGTGGTGACGATGAACCGGAGCCGGGACATCATCCACTACGGCTCGGTGGCCCTGCGCGACGGCGTCGTCGTCGCCGTCGAGCCGACGACCGAGATCGACGCGCGGTACCGCGCCGACCGTCGAATCGGCGGCGAGCGCTTCGTCGTCACTCCGGGCCTCGTCAACACGCACATCCACATCACCGGTGAACCGCTGACACGCGGCTACGTCCCTGACGACACGCCGTTCGAGGAGAACGTGTTCGGCTGGTTGTGTCCGCTGTACGCCGCACACGGACCGGCCGACGAGCGGACGTCTGCTCAGCTGGCGGCCACGGAGATGCTGCGCACCGGAACGACCACGTTCCTCGAGGCCGGCACCATTCGGTTCCTCGACGAAGTGTTCGAGGGCCTGGAAGCGACGGGCATCCGCGGGCGGCTGTCGCGGTGGGTGTGGGATCTTCCTCCCGATCCGGACGTCTACCGCCAGAGCACCGACGAGGCGATCGGTCACCTCCAGCACCAACTCGAGTCCTACCGCAGCGTGGCCGATGGGCGGCTCGGCGCGTGGTCGACCGTGATCGGCCACACGACGTGCTCTGATCCGCTGTGGCGGGCGGCGCGCGAGCTGGCCGATGATCATGGCGTCGGGCTGAGCTTCCACATGTCGCCGGCGCGCCTCGACCCGGAAGGCTTCGCAGCGGAGTTCGGACAGCGCCCGATGGTCCACCTGGACGAGCTCGGTGTGCTCGCTGACGACGTGTGCATCACGCACTGCGTGCACGTCGACGATCGCGAGCTCGCGGCCATGGCGAGGACCGGATCGAGCGTGGCGCATTGCCCCACGACCGCGCTGAAGGTGAGCTACGGCGTCACGCAGATCGGTCGCATGCCCGAGATGGTTCAGCGAGGGATCAACGTCTCCATCGGCACCGACGGCAACAACGCCTCCAACTACTCCGACCTGATGCGGGCGATGTACCTCGTGGCCGGCCTGTTCAAGGACGCCCGGATGGACCCCCAGCTCTTCCCGGCCGAATCCGCCCTCGAGATGGCCACGCTCGGCGGTGCCCGATCACTTGGCATGCAGGCAGACATTGGTTCGCTGGAACCCGGCAAGCGAGCGGATCTCGTGCTGCACGACACCGACCGGCCGGAGTGGCGACC
Source organism: uncultured Acidimicrobiia bacterium (assembly GCA_963774125.1). Lineage (GTDB taxonomy): Bacteria > Actinomycetota > Acidimicrobiia > Acidimicrobiales > Ilumatobacteraceae > JALZMG01. The sequence goes on along the minus strand of CAVZDR010000002.1, from coordinate 862,540 downwards.
GCTCCTCAACGTCGTCAACCAGCTGGTGTGGTCGGCCGATGGTCGAGGCGTGCACACCGTGCTGGTCGATGGTCGTGTGGTCGTCGAGGACGGCGCGGTGACGGGACTCGACGAGGCCAAGCTGTGGCGCGACGTCCAGCAGGCCGGCGAAGCGATCACGATTCGCGCCGGCTTGCCGGACAAGGCCAAATGGCCCGTGCGCGCGTGACGCAGCGACTACTGCTCGAACGTCCCCGTCAGCACCGCCCGGCCGATCGTGTGGCCGAACATGTTGAACCCGATGAACGCCGGCGTGGCGCTCTCGTCGGCGTCGATGCGCTCGATGTCAAGGGCGTGGACGGCGAACACGTAACGATGCGGACCGTGTCCCGGGGGCGGCCCGGCACCGATGTAGCCGGGAAGGTTGGCGTCGTTACGTGTGTGGATGGCCCCGCCTGGCAGGCCGGCGCCATCCTGTGATCCAGCACCCGTCGCCAGCTCGGTCACATCCGGCGGGATGTTGAACACGACCCAGTGCCAGAAGCCGCTGCCCGTCGGCGCGTCCGGGTCGAAGCACGTCACGACGTAGCTCTTCGTGCCCTCCGGCGCGCCCTCCCATTGCAGGTGCGGTGAGGTGTCGCTTCCGCCGGCACCGAAGATGCCGCTGGCATGGGGCGACGACATTGGTTCGCCCTCGCTGACGTCGTCACTGGTGACCGTGAACGTGGTCGCCGGCGGCAGGAAGTCGTAGGGCAGTGGAGCGCGCGATTGATCGGCCATGCTCGGAATGTACGCGGCCGTCGCTCGATGGGAGAATGCCGCCATGTCCGGCGACCAGACCCTTCCCGAGCTCGCCCGATCCGATGCGGATGCCGTTGCCGGCAGCGTCGGGGTGGAGCGCAGCGTGGCGGTGGCCGGGAGCAGCAACGTCGCCGGCAGCGTCGCGGTGGCGGGAAGCAGCGCCGTGGCTGGAAGCGTCGCCGTCGGCGGCAGCGTGGCGGTGGCTGGAAGCGTCGCGGTCGCCGGCAGCGTGGCGGCTGCCGGCAGCGTCGCTGTCGCAGGCAGCGCGGGGACGGCGGCGAGCGTCGCGGTGAGCGGCAGCCTGCTCACGCTCTTCGGCGTCGCCATCCGCCAGTGCGTGGCGACGATCGCCTGCATCCGCTGCCGGCGCTGCATCGCCTGCGTCGGGTGCATCGATTGCACGGACTGCATCGGCTGCGTGGGATGCGTCGGCCTCCGAGGCGCGGTCGGCGTCGTCGGTGGCCGCAAGCTGCGCGCCGCGTGACCGCTCCCGCCGATCCGCTCATCCGCGAAGCGGAGCTCAACCATCGCGTCAGGCTCGACCGCGGTGGTCGGCAGTTCCGGCCGGTCGCCGACTCCCGCTGGGGAGAGCTCATCCTGCCCGCACCCGATGAGGCGCCGGCAGCGGACGCCCGCGGACTGCGGGTCGTGCTCTTCGCCAGCTACGAGTTCGGATACCTGGCGATCGAAGCCACGAAGGCCTATGCCAGCCGATTTCCCGGACGCGCCCAGCTCGTCGGCCTGGCAACCGACGATCCGATGAACCCCGAGGCGCGCATCAGCCGGAAGAAGCGGGTATGGCGTCTCATCGGTGGCGAGGAGATCGTCGCCATCGAGACGGCGGTCGTCGAATCGGCGCTCGTTGCGGGCTGCCCCGTCTTCACCGGGGAGGTCAAGACCGACGGCTTTCGCACGCTGCTCGACCACTGGCAGCCCGACGCGATCGTGAGCTGCGTGTTCGGCCAGATCATCGACGGCGCGATCATCGACCGGCCGCCCTACGGCATCTACAACTTCCACCCCAGCGATCTCGCCCACGGCATCGGCGCTGGTCCTACTCCAGCCGAAGACCTCACGGCCCGTGGCTTGACGAGCACGGTCTGGACGATCCACCACATGACCGAGGAAGTCGACGCCGGGGGCGTCGTCGCCGTGTCACCGTCGATCAACGTCGCCGATGCCGGCGGCAAGCTCCCGGCCGATCCGCTCGTCCTGTACGACAAGCTGCTCGTGCCTGTCGGTTGCCTGGTCGCCTGCCTCCTCGATGCGCTCTACCGCCGCTTCGCCCGCGGAGCGACGGGTCAGCTCGATCACCTGGACGTCGAGGCCGCGCTGCCGGAGCCGGTCAAGCGGCAGCTCGCCGCGCCGATCCGCACCCACGCGCACACGACCGAGCTGCCGACCTTCGACGCGACGTTCCTCGAAACGTTCTGATCCGCCGCACCGAACGTGACTGATCCGCGGCCTCGTCAGCCGTAGACGACTCGGGTCACCCAGTCGGCGACGAGCGCCGGCTTCTCAACGCCCTCGATCTCGACGGTGTAGTTGCGAGTGACCTCGATCGAGCTGCCTTTGAGCTCGACGTTGGTCGTGACGCCGCGGGCGCGGATCCTGGAGCCGACCTTGACCGGATTCACGAAGCGCACCTTGTTGAACCCGTAGTTGATGCCCATCAACATCCCCTCGAACCGCCCCGGATCTGGGGTCGCCGCGCTGGCCCCGGCGGAAAGGTGCGTGAGCAGCGACAGCGTCAGGAATCCGTGGGCGATGGTCGCACCGAACGGGGTGTCCTTTGCCCGCTCGGGATCGACGTGGATGAACTGATGGTCCTGGGTGACGTCGGCGAACTGGTTGATCCGGTCCTGGGTCACGTCGAACCATTCGCCGACACCCTCATCCGTGCCGACGTCGGTCTTGAACAACTCGAACGCTTTCTCAGCAGCCTCGCTCATGCCGCGGACCTTAGGTCCGGGTGTGCTCGCCTCAGCGCTCGGACAGGCGCTGCAGCTCCTCCTCGCCGGTCGCCATGTCTCCGTAGGTCGGCTCGCCGGCGTCGTCGTAGGTGAGGTGCACGGTTCCGCTGGGATAGTTGACGGACTCGGTGAGGCGCAGCGCCGTGGGCACCGTCCCACCACCGAAGACCTGCTTGCCGGTGCCGAGGAGCAGCGGGTACAGCCACAGGCTCAGCCGATCGACGAGGCCCGACCGGAGCAGCGACTGCACGAGGTCGAGGCTGCCGATCACGTGGATCTCCTCGTGGCGGTCCTTCAGGCCAGTGATGCCCGCGATCAGGTCGCCTGCGACGAGCGTCGAGCCCTTCCAATCGAGCGGTTCGCTCAGCGTGCGGCTGGCGACGTACTTGGGCACGTCGTTGAGCAGCGCGGTGAAGGGGATCTCCTCGGGAGCGGTGGGCCAGTAGCTGGCGAAGATCTCGTACGTCTTGCGGCCGAGCAGCAGGGCGTCCATGTGGCTCGCTTGTTCGAACATCGCGTTGCCGGAGTCCTGGTCGAGGAGTGGCGCCTGCCATCCACCGTGGGTGAAGCCGCTGTCGCGGTCCTCGTCGGGCCCGCCAGGTGCCTGTGCCACGCCGTCCAGTGTCATGAACTCCGTCACGATGAGCTTGCCCATGGTCAACCCTTTCCTGCGCGCCGTTGGTTGCTGTGTAGACGACCTGGCCGACCCGACCTCATCGCGACGATCGGGTGTCAACGCCGTGCAGCGAGCGCTCGATCTCGGCCATCTGCAACTCGTGGCGCTCGTACGCCTCGGGGTCGGCGTGCCCACGATCGTGTCGCCACGCCGATTCGGTGACGACCAGCAGCACGTAGCTGAAGACGGCGCTGGTGACGAGGACCCGAGCGACCAGCTCCAGGGCCGACAGCACGGCGCTGAGATGGTCCAGCAACGCGTCGCCGGCTCCGCCGACGATGTGCCTGTCGCCGATGGTCGCCGTCAGCGCCCAGATCACGATCAACGTCAGGCCGGCCAGCCCGACGACGCCGGCCCACCGCTGCACGCGGTCGAGGCGGCGGAGGTCCCGCTCGGTGCTCAGCGGCATGACATAGAGCTTGGCGCTGGCGAGATGCACGATCGGAGTGAGCGCCAGGAGCGTGATACCGATCAACAGCGCAGTGTTGCCGGCGAGGTGCTCGACGAGGATCAGCGCGAGGACGAAGAAGACCGCGTAGACGGGCGCCATGATCACCAGCACCCAGCCGGCGATGGTGCTCGCCGGCAGCATGGTCTTGACGCGGGTGGCGCCGCGCACCAGCCCGCTCGGCAGGCTGAGCAGCGACGGGAGTAGGAGGATGGCGTACTGGATGCTGATGACGATGCGCGCCGAGTTCTCATCGAGGCCGATGACGTCCTCGAACGAGCTGGCGAGCAGCCACTCGAGCGGGAGCACGGCGACCACCAGTGGCGCCAGCATCGAGATCGCCCAGCCAACGAGGAGCACACCGCCTGACAGGCGCAGCCGGCTCCACGTCGAGCGCGGCAACGACGACCGTGACGGTGAGGAGGGGAACGGCCAATGCCACGAGGTACACGGCAACCACTCCGAACACGGAGTAGCCGTCCAGGTCGCGCTCGGCCACGTCCCGTATCGCGAGGACACTGGACAGCACGGAGAACGGAATGGCGACCAGCAGCAGGCTGCGCCGCCACACGGCATACCCCTGCATCAGCGGATCGCGGATGCCGGCAGCCTCCAGCTGAGCCACCTCGGTGGGACTCGCGGGCTCCGCCGTGCGCCGCTGAGCAGCGTTCGCTGCACGTGCCGTCCGACCGCCACGCGGCATTGTCTCAGATGAGCACCCCTGGCCGCGCCTTCGCCCGCCCGCCCGCCCGCCGGTCGAGGCCGCCGAGTGGTTCAGCCGTTCGACGTGACTCGTGTCGGCTCGACCAAGACGGCGGTGCGACGCTCCGCGGCCATCACACGGTCGTACTCATCCCAGTCCTCGTGAGTTCCGCCGGCGGCGGTGAACACGTCGCGCAGGAGTTGCGGCACGCCTTCGACCGAGAAACCATCGGGCAGATCGTCGGGGCCGATGAGTCGGACCGGCACCTTCGACGGCCACCCACTCCCATCCGGCGCGGAACACGACCGTCGCGCGACCGGTGCGGCGAAGGAGACGAAGCTTGAGCGTCGATCCGCCGGCCACGAGCCCGACGACGGGACGATTGCTGACCGGGTCATCGAGGACCCCTGCATTGACCACCGAGGCCTGCACCGACCCGTCCGCCCGGGTCGTTGCGACCACGGCCAATCCGTGGTCAGCAGCAGCCAGACGACGTACGAGCTCGAGATCGACCTGCATCACGTCGTAGCTCTAGCCGAGCGCGCGCTGGCGACTGCAGTTGGACTGCTAGTCATCGAGACTGCCCATGGTGAGGTTGACGATCGTTCCCGTCATCCCGCTCGCTTTGTCGGACGCCATGAACGTGGCCACCTGAGCCATCTCCGCGAGCGTCATCAACCGCCGGGGGTGCGTCCTGCTGGCGAGGACGTCCTGCCACTGCGCCCACGACACACCCAAGGCATCGGAGCGAGCCTCGAAGGCTTCGCGGATCGTGTCGGTCTCCGGCATCGCCTGCGGCCGCAGGCCGACCACGCGAATGCCGTGGGATGCGAGCTCGGCGGAGAGGTCTCGGGTGAGCGCTTCCAGGGCGGCCATCGAGGGGCCGTAGCCTCCGACCAGCGGGGTGCCGGCGCGTGAGAGCAGTGAGGTGACCCTCATGATCACTCCGGATCTGTTGGGGATCATGGCTCGCGCCGCCGCTCGAGCGGTCAGGAAGTACGACCTCGTGTAGGTCGTGATCGGGAGAGAGAAGTGCTCGACACCGAGCTCGACCAACGGCACCCCGAGGATCTCGGTGTCAGGGACGCCGATTGCGTTGAACGAGATGTCGATGCGACCTGCCTGTTCGATCACGGACCGCAGGTGTTCATCCACGGCGTGCTCGTCCACCGTGTCGACGACCGCCGCCTCAGCGGATCCGCCGGTCGCGACGATGTCCTTGGTGAGCACTTCGATCGGAGCGGGGTTGCGGCCGGTGAGGAAGAGCCGTGCTCCTTCCGCGGCGAACGCGTGGGCGATCGCTCCGCCGATGGCGCCTCCAGCCCCGTAGATGACGGCAACCTTGTCCTCGAGCAGCATCGATGGTGCAGACACCGCGCCGTCTGGAAATTGGGCGCCCACTTCATGGTCCCGCCGGTGTCGGTATCGGCGAAGGTGACGCAGGGATGACGACCACTGACTTGATCTCACGAGCGCAGGCCGGCGACGGCGAGGCGTTCCGGCAGCTGACCGAGCCGCACCGTCGCGAGCTCCAGGTGCACTGCTATCGAATGCTCGGGTCCCTGCAGGATGCCGAAGACGCCGTCCAGGACACGCTGCTGGCCGCGTGGCGAGGGTTCGCAGGGTTCGAGGGGCGCGCCTCGCTGCGCACCTGGCTCTATCGGATCGCCACCAACCGGTGCCTCAACGCGCGCCGTGCGGCCAGCCGGCGCCCGGCCAAGGAGTGGGACGTGCCCGGTGTCGAACCGCCAGAACCAACTCGGCTGGGCGAGGTTGCGTGGCTGGAACCGCTCCCCGAAGCGCTGTTCGAAGCCGCCGTGAACGTGCCGCCCGGCCCCGAGGCGCGGTTCGAGGCGAGCGAATCGATCTCGCTCGCCTTCATCACCGCCCTACAGCTCCTGCCACCTCGCCAGGTCGCAGTCCTCGTCCTGCGCGACGTCCTCGGCTTCCATGCCGATGAGGTGGCGGGGATGCTCGACACGACGGTCGATTCGGTCAACAGCGCGCTGAAGCGGGCGCGCACCGGCCTGCAGCGTCGCCGAGCATCGACCGTCGGCCGCCCAGCGCCTCCCGCTCCGGCCTCACGGTCCGAGCAGGCGGTCGTGGCGTCGTTCGTCCGGGCCTACGAGTCCGCCGATCTCGATGCAGTGGTCGCGCTGCTGACCGACGACGTCTTCATCTCGATGCCGCCGATGCCGTTCGAGTACGAGGGGCGAGATGCCGTCGCGCACTTCTTCGCCATCCTCTTCGGCGCCGGCCGGAGGTTCGACCTCGTGGCGACGAGGGCGAACGGGCAGCCGGCGTTCGGCGCGTACTTACGTGGCCCGACCGACGTCCGCCACGGGGTCGGGCTCATCGTCGTCACCCTCGCTGGTGACCGGATCTGCGCCATGACGCGGTTCGAGAAGAGCCTGCTCCCGTGGTTCGGGCTCCCGCGATCACTTCCGAGCCGGTAGCGGCGGGAACCCAGGAGCGTCCGAGTCCACCCAACTGGGAAGCTACGGCCGTGAGCGAGATGCTCGACACGAGGATGGTGGTGCTCGTCGAGGGTGTCAGCGATCAGCGAGCCCTCGAACGGCTGGCGGTGCGGCGGGGCCGCGACCTGGAAGCCGAGGGTGTCACGATCGTTCCGATCGGAGGCGCCACGACGATCGGGCGCTTCCTCGAGCTGTTCGGCCCGCGAGGCTTCGACGTGCCGCTGGCCGGCCTGTGTGACGCCGGCGAGGAGCGGTCCTTCACGCGGGCCATCGAGCGGGCCGGGCTCGGTGCCGACCTGACCCGTGCCGACATGGAGACCCTGGGGTTCTTCGTGTGTGAGGACGACCTCGAGGACGAGCTCATCCGGGCGCTCGGCGTCGCCGCCGTGGAACGGGTCATCGCTGCGCAGGGCGACCTCCGGGCGTTCCGCACGCTCCAGCGCCAGCCGGCACAGCAGGGCAGAACCGTCGAAGCCCAGCTCCGGCGGTTCATGGGCACCAAGGGCGGCCGCAAGATCCACTACGCCCCGGTGTTGGTTGACGCGCTCGACCTCGACCGCGTACCCCGCCCGCTCGACGGGGTGCTCGACTACATCTGACGCGCGGTTGGCGCCCCCCGTCTGCGAGCCATCTGGGTGGCGTCAGTCTCGAATTCGAGACGCACACCACCCAGAAGCCCGGATGAGACGGAAACCACCCAGATGGGCGAGGGCGCGGCGGCCGGGTCGCCCGCGCACCCCCTTCGTAGGATGGGTGGTGAGATGCCCGACGCGCCATTCGCCGACCCTGCGTCGGCCGATCTCCCGACCGACGGGCTGAACCCGGACCAGCTCGACGCCGTTGTCCATGCCGATGGGCCGTTGCTCGTGGTGGCGGGCGCCGGCTCCGGCAAGACCCGAGTCCTGACCCACCGCATCGCCCACCTGATCCACGAGGGGGTCCATCCGTCCCGAATCCTCGCCATCACGTTCACCAACAAGGCCGCCGACGAGATGCGCCAACGCGTGGGCGCCCTCGTGGGCCCGGTGGTCCGCGGCATGTGGGTCAGCACGTTCCACTCCGCGTGCGTGCGGATCCTGCGCGCCAATGCCGATCGGCTCGGTTACCCGCGGCAGTTCTCGATCTACGACCAGGCCGATTCCGTGCGCCTCACCGGGTACGTCGTGCGTGACCTGCACCTCGACGCCAAGCGATTCAGCCCGCGCGGCGTGCATGCGCGGATCAGCCTCTGGAAGAACGAGCTGGTCGACCCGATCGGCGCGGCGAGTGCGGCGACGCACGTCTTCGAGCGCAAGCAGGCCGACGTCTACCGCGAGTACCAGGCCCGCCTCCAGAAGGCCGGCGCGATGGACTTCGACGACCTGCTCGTCAACACCGTGCGCCTGCTCCGAGACCACCCCGACGTGCTCGAGCACTACCGGGAGCGCTTCGAGTACATCCTCGTCGACGAGTACCAGGACACCAACCAGGCACAGAACGAGATCGTCCTCATGCTCGCCGGTGGTCACCACAACGTGACGGTCGTTGGTGATACCGACCAATGCCTGCCGGCGGGCACGCTGATTCGAACGCCCGGCGGCGACGTGCCGATCGAGCGTCTCCGGGTGGGCGACGAGGTCGTCGGCACCGCCGGCAGGTCGACGACGACCACGGGCGTGATCAGCCACGTCCACCGTTCCCACACTGATCAGCCGCTCGTACGGGTCACGCTGCGCTGTAGCGGAGATCAGTACGTGCTCACGGCGACAGCACATCACCTCGTGCCGGCACGTGTCGTCCCCACGTCCGGTGCGCACCTCGTCTACCTGATGCATCGCGCGGACAGGGGCTACCGGATCGGTCGCACCACCGGCCTGCGGTCGGTGGTCAACGATGGTCAGCAACCCGGATTCCTCGTTCGCAGTAACCAGGAGCACGCCGATGCGATGTGGCTGCTTCGGAGCTGCCCGAGCGTGGCCGACGCCTCGTACTGGGAAGCGTGGTTCGCAGCGACGTATGGACTTCCCACGGCGTGCTTCCACGCCAACGGGCGAGCACTCGCCATGGACGATGCGTGGCTGAGTCGTCTGTACGACGGCATCGACACCACATCACGGGCCAAGGCTCTGATGGACGACCTCCAGCTCCATCCGGACTTCCCGCACCACCGCCCGCAGAACGGCGCCCGTCGATCGACGATCAACCTAACCATGTTTTCCGACGCTCGTGGCCGAGCCGCCTACCACCGCGTCCAGTGGTCATCGAACCGCGCCGATCTCGCAACGCGCCTCACGTCGGCCGGCATCCCGCTGCGCGCGGCGAAGGGGGCAAGCGTCCGCTACGAGACGTCGTGGAAGGACTTTCGCTGCGCGTTGGCCGATGCCAAGCGAGTCGCCGCCGCCGGCGGATTGCATCTCAAACGTCGCATGGCAGTTTGCGGCGTGATCTACGACTTGACGCCCACGTCTCACCTGCACACCGGAATGGAGGTGCTCGTCGAGCGCGACGGCCAGTTCGAGGTGGCGACCGTGGCGGACGCCATCCACGAGCCGGCGGCCTGCGAGGTCTTCGACCTCGAGGTCACCCCGACGCATTGCTACGTCGCCAACGGGGTGCTCGTCCACAACAGCGTCTATGGCTTCCGCGGCGCCGACTTCCGCAACATCCTGCAGTTCGAGGAGGCGTTCCCGGAGGTCACCACCGTCGTCCTCGACCAGAACTACCGCAGCACGCAGACCATCCTCGACGCCGCCAACGCCGTCATTGCCAACAACGCCGCCCGCAAGCCGAAGAACCTGTGGACCGACGCAGGTCGCGGCGACCGGATCGTCCGCTACCACGCCGAGGACGAAGGCGACGAGGCCACGTACGTCGCGTCGATGTCCCGCCGACTGCACGACGACGAGGCGATGAACTGGCGGGAGCTGGCCGTGCTCTATCGCACGAACGCCCAGAGCCGCGTTGTCGAAGAGGCGATGATGCGTCTCGGTGTGCCGTACAAGGTGGTCGGAGGCACTCGGTTCTACGACCGCCGGGAGGTCAAGGACGCCATGGCCTACCTGCGGGCCGTCGTGAACCCGGCCGACGAGGTCAGCGTCAAGCGAGTCCTCAACGTGCCGAGGCGAGGAGTCGGCGACGCCAGCATCGCCAAGCTCGACGCGCTCGCCGCGGCCGAGGGCATCGGTTTCCTCGAGGCATTGCGCCGGGCGCACGAAGCCGGGGTCACCGGACCGGCGGTGCGTGGCATCGAGTCGTTCGTCGCGCTGATCGACGAGCTCGGCACGCTGGCCGGCGACGGCGACTCGACTTCGGAGACCGGCCGTGGTCCTGGCGACGTCCTCCAGGCCGCCCTCGACGGATCCGGCTATCTGGCTGAGCTGGAGGTCGAGGACACCGTGGAGTCCGCAGGGCGCCTCGAGAACCTCGCCGAGCTCGTCGGCTCGGCTCGCGAGTTCACGCACATCGACGAGTTCCTCGAGCAAGTCTCGCTCGTGGCTGACACCGATGAGCTGAATGAGGACGACCAGGTCGTGCTGATGACGCTCCACTCCGCAAAGGGACTGGAGTTCCCGGTTGTCTTCCTCATCGGGGCCGAGGACGGGATCTTCCCCAACGTCCGGACGCTGGAACAGCCTGACGAGCTGGAGGAGGAACGGCGCCTCGCCTACGTCGGGATCACGCGAGCGAGGCAGCGGCTCTTCGTCACCCACGCTTGGAGTCGCAGCCTGTTCGGGTCGACGCAGTACAACCCGCCATCACGGTTCATCGAGGAGATCCCCGGAGACCTGGTCGAGTCGCAGGGCAACGTCTCGGGGCGCACCGGGTACGGCCGCCAGAGCCTCAGGCCGCGCGCCGACTGGGGGAGCCCGCCGGAGTATCGCCGTCGGCGCCGCGAGGGGCGCGACCTCGAGGACACCCGGCGCACCGAGGCGCATCGCGAGCGGGTCGTCGATGCTGCCTTGGCGGCAGGTCAGCGGGCCACCGAACCCACCGGCTCCGTCCACCTCGGGCTCAACATCGGCGACGACGTGGAACACCCCGCGTTCGGGGAGGGCGTGATCATCGACCTCCGCCGGGTTGGCGGGACGGTCGAAGCGACCGTCAACTTCCCCGGTGTGGGGATGAAGCACCTCGATCTGTCGTTCGCGCCGCTCCGGAAGCGCTGAGCGCTCGCTGCGCTCAGCCGTAAATCCAGATCAACCCGAAACGTTGGCCGGTGACCTCCTGCGAGAACGAGTCGCCGTTGATGGTGAACACGAAACGAACCGTGTTGTCGGTGAGTCTGAACGATCGTGGCAGCGCAACCACCGCGCCGATCGCGCCGGTTGCCCGATCGAACGTCACGACCCCTGCGCTCGTTGCGCCGGCGCACACGGTCGACTGGCCCACCTGGCTCGTGGCGACGCTGATCGCCCCGATGCCTTCGACCGAGAGGGCAATCGTCGGGCACGTTGCGGGCAACGGCTCTCCGGCTACGCGCCCGCTCGAGCGCGAGGGCCCCACCGCCTCCAGGACGCAGGCCGATCAGCGCGCCGTCGATGGTCAGCGTGTTCGGCGTGAGTTGCAGCCCGATGACGAGCGGGTTGTGGTCGGACGACCGCAGCGGATCGGGGGCATACAGGGGCAGCGCGGCCGATTCCCGCTCGAACGACGCCTCGCCGGCGTCCAGGACGGTGTCGTTGTAGTCGAACAGCGGCACTTCGTCGGCGTTGATCGCCCACTCCGTGACGCCGGTGACCTGCGGCGCCAGCGTCTTGGTGGCGAGCGCGTGATCGAGGTAGCCGAGTTGGCCGTCGAACAGGAAGCTGTAGGCGTCGTCGCCGACGTGCTCCTCGATGAGGTCCGTGTAGCCCTTGCCGAGGAGCGTCGTGATCGGCTTTCTCCATGCGGTACGAGTTGAGGTCGCCGAGGATCAGGAAGTCCGGGTCGCCGCTGCCCGTCGGGTCGGTCGCCAGGTAGTCGGCCAGCGCCAGCGCGGCGTTCGTGCCGCGTGACGGCGCAGTTGCCCTGCCCGTCGAGCGTGTCGGGATCGCCGGATCTGCGTCGTGCAGTCGGAGCCCTTCGACTTGAAGTGGTTCACCGCGACCGTGAACCGCTCGCCCGTGCCCACCTGCTCGAACGTCTGGATCAGCGCCGGCCGGTTCAGGTTGTCGATGAAGCTCGGATCGATCGCCGACGTGAGCACCTTGAACGGCCCGACGGGCGTGCACGACTGGCCGGCTCGTAGATCAGCGCCACCTTGATCGGCGTCCGTGCCGATCGTGCCGGTGTCGATCGCCGCGTACGGTCCCTCGCCGGCGCCGCGTTCAGCGCGTCGACCAGGGCTTGCGTCGAAGCGCCGGCGTCGTTCTGGATCTCGATCAGCCCGACGACATCGGCATCCATCTCGACGAGTGCCGCGACGATCTTCGTCTCGCTGGCGTTCCAGCTCGGCAGCCGAGTCGGCGCCGCGGCAGTCGAGGGTGCCGGACGGGCCACACGCCGACGCTGTTCGACGACGTCTGGTCGATCGTCGTGAAGAAGTTGAGGACGTTGAAGGTCGCCACCTGCAGTGTCCCGCCGACGTCCTCCGGCTCGCTCGGCGGGGGATTGTCGGATGCGAACGTGTAGGTCTCGCCCGGGATCGGCCGGATGCGCCAGGCATCGGTACCGGTCGCGCCCGCGAACGACCATTCCATGACGCCCGTCAACCCCTCGATGCTGTCACCGACGCGGAACCGGTTGTCGAGCGCCAGTCCGTCACTCGGATACGGATACGGCTCGTCGGGCGCGCCCGTGCATTCGTGATGGCGTCGTTCTGATCGTTGTTGTCGTCGTCGAGGATAGATGCGACGGCGCGTTGAGATCGGCCAGGAGCTGTGGCGAAGCCGGTGATGCTCGGCAGCGTTGTCGTGGGTGAACTGGTACGGCGCGTCCTCGGCGGTCAGCACGATCTGGCCGAACCGGGCGAGCTCGAAGTACTCGCTCACTTCCATGCGGCCGGCGATGCGTCACGACCATGCCTTCGACGGGCTCGAACGTCGCCGCGGCCCGCGTCGAGCCCGCGGCGGGAGGCTGAGCGCCGCTCGCGGTCGGCATGGTCGTTGCCGCCGACAGGATCGTGACCGAGCCGCCGACCGATGTTGTCGTCTCAACCTGCGTCATGCTCGAAGAACTCGGTCACGCGGCCACGCACCTCGACCAGATCACCTGCGCGCGATCGCGGCCGGGCAGTTCCCGCGGCAGAACACGAAGACGCCTTCGGACGTGTTCGGATGCTGTCATCAGCGTCGGCGTCCTCCTCCTGCACGAAGAACCCGTCGAGGACGTCCTGGCGCGTGAACAGCGACGTCACGACGGCGTTGACGAGGACGTTCTCGCCGACCCGAGGGCTGGCAGCCCCGGCTCCTTGGACGGCATGGATGCGGAGGACCTCGAGCACCGACACCATGACCGTGCACGTCGCGGTCTGCTCGTCGTCGGTGGTGAACGTGATCTCGACGGCGAAGGAGGTGGGCGGGGTGATCGCCGCCACGTCGAGCGTGGCTGTCCCGTCGCCGTGATCGGTCAACGTGATCCCCTCAACCTCTGCGGAGGTGATGGCGATCGACTCGATCGTGCTGTCGGCATCGGTTGCCGAAACGTCGGCCGATGCCGCTGTTCCCTGCGGCGTGGTCAGAGCGGCCGGGCAAGTCGCCACTGGCAGCGCCGGCCCGGACGTCGAGAACGTCTGGCCGGGATTGACCGCCCCGAAGCTGTCGTCTGACGTCGCCGTCCACGTGAACGAGCCGTAGGTGCCGCCCGTGCCGATGAGTGCCAGCGACGAACCCACCGGCTCCGAGCCGGCCTGGAGAACGCCGATGTCCGTCGAGGCCAAGCCGTCCGCCGGGCCACCCACCGCGGTGAAAGTGCCCTCGTAGCTGAGGAACTGCTCCACCCCACCGAGCGGGTCGACCAGGGCCAGCCCATCCGGCGCGCCGTTCTGGATCCCGTTGCTCGCATACGTCAGCGCCACCGTGCCGAAACCGCCCGACTGATCCGCGACGACACCGCTGAGGGCGTCGGTGTCGTAGGGCGCCCCGTTGCTGCCGTTGTAGAGCACCACGGACCACCCAGCCAGGTCCGTCCCGGCGAGCGCGGCGATCTCTACGGCCTCGCCGGCGTCCGTTCCGGCATTGTCGTAATGGAGCTCGTTGATGAAGACCGTGCTCGACGGATCGACGACGGCTCGCGCCGGCGCGGAGGCGGCGACTGCGGCCACGACGATGGCGGCCAGCGCGGTGAAGACGAGTGGGCGGCGGGCAGGGGCGTGCATCGTCCGCCGAGGGTAGGCGACCGATGCGGGGCGATTGTCCGTTGCCGCTGAACGCGGAGCGAACTCTCGGTGGCGCGCGAGTGCTTGAATCGCGGGCCATGAAGGCGGCCCTCCTCATCGAGAGCCTCACTGGCAACACGTGGCGAGCCGGCGAGCTGATCGGGACGGACCTCGAGCAGGAGGGCTGGACGATCACCGGGCTGACGAAGCTGCGGCAGGTCGACTACGCGGCGATCCAGGACGCGGACATCGTGCTCGTCGGCACGTGGGTCCATGGCCTCTTCGTCGTGGGTCAGACACCATGGGCGCTGGCGGCGATCTCCAACCTCCCGGCGATGCGCGGCAAGCAAGCCGCCGTGTTCTGCACGTTCGCCCTCAACCCGGGCCGCAGCCTGGACAAGCTGACCGGCGCCGTCGAGGCGACCGGCGCGTCGGTGATCGGTGGCTTGGCGCTCAGCCGCTCGAAGCTGGAGGCGCACAGCGAGGAGTTCGCCAGCCGACTGGTCGCCGCGACGTCAGACGCCAGCGTGAAGTAACAGGTCGGTCGCGTCGTTGAGAGGTGGACACCCGGTTCGGCACGGCGGGCGCTCCAGCGCCTTCGCCGGCCGGATCAGAGCACGACGACCTTCGTGCCGACCTGGGCCCAGTCCCACATCCACTGCGCGTCAGGTGTCGACTGGCGCACGCACCCGCCGGACAGCGGCTGGCCGAGTTGACTCTCGGTCTGGAGTGGCACGCCGAACTTCGTCGGGATCTCGTGGAACCCGATCCGCCCGCCTTGGGGCCCGTAGGCGAAGCGGACCATGTAGCGCCACTTCACGTCCGGGTTGTCGGTCGAGTACGTGTACATCGAGCGGGAGTACACGCTGTAGGTGCCGGCATACGGCTCGTGGAGGCGACCCGAGACAGCGTGCGTCTTGACCACGGTGCCGTCCTCCTCGACGGCCCACACCCGCTGCTGCCCGCGGTCGTAGACCACGCGTCGGCCGGTGCCGGAGTTGGCGGGCAGTCCGGCGTTCACGGCGGACGCGTTCGCCGTGGCCGCAGCGGAAGCGCCACCGTCGACCCAGATGCCGAGCCGGCGGCCGGTCGTCCGGCCGACGATCCCGTCCTCCGTCAGGCCGTTGTCCCGCTGGTAGGCCCTGACTGCGTTCACGCTCGAGACGCCGAACCAGTCATCCGGGCCGATCAGGCGGTAGCCGAGTGAGACGAGGCGCCACTCGACGCAGAGCGCGTCTGCGCCGCGAGCGTCGTAGCGCACCGGTGACGCGATCACGCACGCCGTCGGCATCGGCAGCGGGGCGGTGGTCGGAGGCACCGCTTCCGTGACGGCGTCGGCATCAGCACCTTGCACGCCTTCCTCGCCCGGCGTCGTGTCGGGTGGAGCAGCGTTCGCAACCCTCGACTCCGCGGCCCGTGCCGCGGGATCGAGCGTCGCTTCGATCGTTGGCTCCGTCGCCGACGTCGTTGTCGTCTCCTCTGCCGGCGTCGTCGTCGGGTCGCTGGGCGTCGGGACACTGGGTGGCGTCGGCGGCGTTGGTGGCGTGGAGGCGTGCGCGCTGACGCCCGGCACGACGATGGAGAGTCCCACCACCGCAACGAGCAATCCGCGCCGATGACGCTGCGCGATCGACGTGAGGCGACCCCCACCAGCTCCCGACATGGGCGGGGACACTAGTCCGTGGTGTCAGCGCGCAAGTCGATCATGAGGGTGGTGCGATCGTCGACGCGTGGGTGCACACCCTCCGGCGGCGCCAGCTCGGTGACGTCGATCCGGGCACCCGTGCAGTCGATGAACGAGCTCGTGCCCTCGACCTGCGTCACGTCGCACGACGGGTCGCCGCCGGCGCGGAAGCCCCAGTAGACGACCCACCCGCGGGTTGGATCGGTGCCCTCGTGGTCGAGGACCAACGTGCGCGTGCCACTCGTGGTGTTCAGGTCGGGGAAGACGATCGGGCCGCTCTCGTTGACCTCCTCGGCCACCTGCTCCACGGACCCGACCCGGAACTCGCTCGGGGCGAGCCGCTCCGAGGTGTCACCCCCGGAGACGAGGACGGCGATCAGCCACGTGGCGAGGAAGATCAGTGCCAGGACGATCATCCCGCCAAGAACCGGAACCACGGCTCTCGCGAACGGAGACCGCAGCCGCGTATGACTCGCCGCTCGCCCTGTCGCGGGCTCGCTCGTGAGCGGC
Source organism: uncultured Acidimicrobiia bacterium (assembly GCA_963774125.1). GTDB lineage: Bacteria > Actinomycetota > Acidimicrobiia > Acidimicrobiales > Ilumatobacteraceae > JALZMG01. The sequence continues at coordinate 846,016 of CAVZDR010000002.1, read as the reverse complement.
GGGGAAGCCATCACCCCATTCTGGCCAGCCGTTCGATCGCTCCCACGGCGACCGCGTAGGGTGCGGCGCGCCCCGCCCGCCGACGCACGACGGAGGACCGATGGATCTGTTCGAATACCAGGGCAAGCAGTACTTCGCACGATTCGGGATCCCCGTCAGCCCGGGCGGCGTCGCCGAGACCGTCGACGAGGCGGTGACGCAGGCCGAAGCGGCCGGGTACCCGGTCGTCGTGAAGGCACAGGTCCAGGTCGGGGGCCGCGGCAAAGCCGGTGGGATCAAGCTCGCCAACGACTCCGACGAGGTCCGCCTCCACGCCGGGAACATCCTCGGCATGGACATCAAGGGCCACCGCGTGGAGCGAGTGTGGGTCGAGCAGGCCTCGGACATCGACGAGGAGTACTACGCCAGCTTCACCCTCGACCGCGCCGCCAAGCAGCACCTGCTGATGCTGTCGGCCCAAGGCGGCGTCGAGATCGAGGAAGTCGCGGCGAAAGACCCGGATGCCATCGTCAAGCTGTACATCGATCCCGTGGACGGGCTTTCACTCGAGACGGCGCGAAAGGCGGCTGTCGATGCTCGAATCCCGGAGCGCGCCGTCGACGGCGTCGCCGACATCCTCGTCAAGCTGTACCGCTGCTTCGTCGACGGCGACTGCGACCTGGCGGAGATCAACCCGCTGATCCTCAAGCCCGGCGGCGCGGTGCACGCCCTCGACGCCAAGGTGAGCCTCGACGGAAATGCCGCCTTCCGCCATCCGGAGTGGGAGGAGTACGACAAGACCGAGGTGCTCGATGACCGGGAGCGGCTGGCCAAGGAGAACGACCTGCAGTACATCGGCCTCGACGGATCCGTCGGCATCATCGCCAATGGCGCGGGGTTGGCGATGAGCACGCTCGATGTCGTCAACCAGGTCGGTGGCAACGCCGCCAACTTCCTGGACATCGGCGGCGGAGCCAACGCCGACGTCATGGCGGCGGCGCTCACCGTGATCAACCACGACGAGAACGTGCGCTCGATCTTCGTCAACATCTTCGGCGGCATCACCCGCGGCGAGGAAGTGGCCAAGGGCGTGGTCGAAGGACTGCGCCGGGTCGAGCTGCGGGCGCCGATCGTCATCCGCCTCGACGGCACGAATGCAGAGGAGGGTCGGCAGATCATCCTCGACGCCGGCATCCCCGCCTCCAAGCTGATCAGCAAGCCGACGATGTTGGAGGCGGCCAGGGAAGCCGTCCGAATCGCCAACGGCGGCGAAGGAGGTGGATGAGTGGCGATCTTCGTCGACGAGAACACGAAGGTGGTCGTGCAGGGCCTGACTGGCGGCCAGGGGAAGTTTCATGGCCTGCGCAACCGCGACTACGGCACCAAGGTCGTCGCCGGTGTGACGCCGGGCAAGGGCGGCCAGGACGTCGAGGGCATTCCCGTGTTCGACACGTCGCCGAAGCAGTCGCCGAGACCGGGGCCACGGCGTCGTTCGTGGCGGTGCCGCCGAAGGCCGCTCCAGCGGCGATCCTCGAGGCCGCTGCCGCCGGCATCGGGTTCATCGTCTGCATCACGGAGGGCATCCCGGCCCAGGACGAAGCCCGTGTCTACAACACGCTCGTTCGTGACTTCCCGGCGACGCGGCTGCTCGGACCGAACTGCCCGGGAATCATCAGTCCGGGCAAGTGCAACATCGGCATCACGCCCAGCGACATCGCCCAGCTACCGACCCCCGACGGACCGAACGTCGGGATCGTCAGCCGGTCGGGAACGCTGACCTACCAGGCGCTCTACGAGCTGAAGCAGAACGGAATCGGCGTGTCCACCTGTGTCGGAATCGGTGGCGACCCGGTGCCCGGCACGAGCTTCGTCGACTGCCTCGCCGAATTCCAGAAGGACTCCGAGACGCACGCCATGATCTTGTTCGGCGAGATCGGCGGATCGGCCGAGGAGGAGGCGGCGGAGTTCATCACCGCCACCGTGACCAAGCCGATGAGCGCCTACATCGCCGGCGTCACGGCGCCACCAGGACGCAAGATGGGCCACGCCGGCGCCATCGTCTCGGGCGGCAAGGGCACGGCGCAAGGAAAGATGGACGCACTTGCCGCGGCCGGCGTGCACGTCGGCCTCAACCCGACCGAGGCCGGCGACTTGATGGCCGGCCTGCTCAAAGATCTTTAAGACCCTCGGCCCGGCCTCCCTACACCACAGGCGGAGGCGGAGGCGTCTCCGTGCCACCCGCCGAAGGAGGTGGCGGAGGGGGCGGCTCGCTCCCGGTCGCAGGGGGAGGCGGCGGCGCGCTCGGCGCCTCCGACCGACCGAACCCGCTGCTGCGCTTGCTGACGTTCGTCAGGCTCCGCAGGTCTCCGCCGGACTCCCTGTGCTTCAAGATGGCGCCCGCCAGCGCCACGGCCGCCGACACGAAGCTCAGCCACAGGCCGGCGCCTCGCGACACGTCGACCTCGTCGGGGATGTCCTCGCCGAGCGTCGGGATCAGCAACCGGATGAACACCAGGAGCGTCCCCACCGCGGTCGTGGCGAGGAGGATCGTCGACCAAGGGGTCGAGCTGGGCTTGATGAGCCGGCCAGCGAGCATGAAGGCGAGCACGCCGCTGCCGATGATCAGGATCCACGGAATGGTGCCCGTGAAGAAGAAGTCGAAGGCGTTGCCTCCGCTGGCACCGAAGCCGCCGAGCGAGACGCGGATCCAGTCCAGGAACGACCCGAAGATCAGGAAGCCGAGGCCGCCGCCGATGAGTAGCCAGTCAGACGGCTTGAAGGTGCTCAGGTCCACACGCGGACCGTAGCTCGCGGGAGTTCATCCCACGAGGGAGTGTCGCGTCACGGCCAGGGAGGCGCCGTCCGCGGCGGTGTGTGGTCGCGCGCCTCGTCGTCGGCTTCCTCGTCATCGACGTCGACCTCGCGGAACGTCATGATGCACCCGACGAGCGCCACGATGGCGCCCACCAGCGCCAGGTAGAGCCCGGCGCCACGCCCGACGGACGCACCGCCCTGGTCGTCGATCTCGCTAAATACGAACCGCCAGATCACCAGCAGCGCGGCGATCGCCGCGGCCCCCAGTTGCACCACCGGCTCCACGATGGCCGTGGGGAGGCGCAGCGAGTCCGTCCGATCGAGCACGGTGAGGATCGCGATCGCCACGAAGATGACGTAGGGGACGATCCCCGTCAACGTGTAGTCGAACGCTGTGGTGCTGTGTGTCGAGCCCGTTGACATCGAGTCGCCACCAGCTGAGCAGTCCGGCGATGAAGAACACTCCTCCGCCGACCACTTTGAGGACGTCGTCCGTCCCGAACTTGCCATCCGCTCCCTCTTCCAAAACTCCCTCTCTTGCCGCAGCAGCGTGTGCGGCGACCTGACACGCTATCTCGCCAGGTCAGAGACGACTCATCGCGCTCGATGCGGCCGCCGAGGCGCCTTGCCGGAACCGGATCTCGAGCTCGGAACGACGCGGCCTGGCTGTCGGTCTCGTTACCCTCGCCCCGTGCCGACCGCCCTGCTGTCCGTGTACGACAAGCGGGGCGTTGTCGAGTTGGCGCAAGGCCTGCACGAGCTCGGCTGGCAGCTGCTCTCGAGTGGTGGCACGGCGCGGGCGATCGGGGAGGCGGGCGTGCCGGTCACCGACGTCGCCGAGCTGACCGGCTTCCCGGCCATCCTTGGGCATCGCGTCGTGACCCTTCATCCGCTCGTCCACGGCGGCATCCTCGCCGACCCCGACGACCCCGATCACCAGCGAGACCTGCAAGAACACGGCATCGAACCGATCTCCCTCGTCGTCGCTGGCATGTACCCATTCCACCTCGACCCGGGCATCGAGATGATCGACGTCGGCGGGCCGGCCATGGTGAGGGCTGCCGCCAAGAACCACGCTCACGTGGGGGTTGTCCTCGATCCGGACGACTACGCGCCGGTCCTGGAAGAGCTGCACAGCGGCGGCCGGCTGTCCGCGGAGACCCGCCGCCGGTTGGCGCGACGGGCCTTCGAGTTCACCGCCGGATATGACGAAGAGATCGTCGAGTGGTTCGATCGGTCCGACGGTTCGTCCGGGGCGCCACCGGAGGAGCTGCTGCCGGCCCAGCTCCGACTCGACCTGGTGCGAGCCCAGGACCTGAGATACGGGGAGAACCCGCACCAGGTGGCGGCGCGCTATCGGCTGCGGGGGACGACGGGGTGGTGGGACCAGGCCGTTCAGCACGGCGGCAAGGCGCTGAGCTACCTCAACCTGTTCGACACGGAAGCGGCGTGGCGGTTGGTGCACCGTTTCGACCGGCCGGCATGCGTGATCGTGAAGCACGCCAACCCGTGCGGCGTCGCCGTCTTCGACGACATCACCACTGCGTACGAGCGGGCCCACGCCTGCGACCCGATCAGCGCGTTCGGCGGCATCGTCGCCCTCAACCGTGTCGCCACGGAGGAATTGGCGCGCAGCCTCTCGCTGGTCTTCACGGAGGTCGTCGTGGCTCCCGGCTACGACGAGGCTGCGCTCGAGGTGCTGGGTGCCAAGGCGAACCTGCGCGTGCTGACTGCGCCGGCGCCAGGGATGCCGACGCTCGACGTCCGGCCCGTGGACGGCGGGTTGCTCGTGCAGCAGCCGGATCCCGTCACCATCGATCGCAGCGCGTGGTGGGTGGTCACGGCCCGTGAGCCGACCCCCGAACAGTGGGATGACCTCGAGTTCGCGTGGCTCGTGTGTGCCGCGGTGTCGTCGAACGCGGTCGTCGTGGCGCATGACCTGCAGGCGTTCGGTGTCGGCGCCGGCCAACAGAACCGAGTGGACTCGGCCCGCATCGCCGTTGACCGGGCCGGCGACCGTGCGGTCGGCGGCGTCTGCGCCAGCGATGCCTTCTTCCCGTTCCGCGACGGGCTGGACACGGTGGCGGCGTCCGGCGTCACCGCCGTCATCCAGCCGGGCGGCAGCGTGCGTGACGCCGAGGTGATCGAGGCCGCCGACGAGCACGGCATCACGATGGTCTTCACGGGAGAGCGCCACTTCCGGCACTGAAGACCTTCTGTCCGTCGAAACCGCATCACAATGCACGATTCCTACGGACAGAACGGCTTCGCGGCAGCAGGGACGTGCCGGTCCTCGTGTCGCATCGGCGGATAGCGTGACTGGCTGCGTATGGCCCGGGTGTCCGACCTCCTCGCCGCTGGGCGAACGTTCTCGTTCGAGTTCTTCCCGCCGAAGACCGACAGCGCGCAGCTGTCGCTCGGTCGCACCATCGCCGAGCTCGAGCCGCTCCAGCCGAGCTTCGTCTCGGTGACCTACGGCGCCGGAGGCAGTACTCGGCAGCGGACCCGTGAGGTCGTCACGTGGGTTCGTCGCGAGACGAGCATCACGCCCATGGCTCACCTGACGTGCCAGGGCCACACCCGTGACGAGGTCGCCAGGATCCTCGACGACTATCGCGAGGCCGGGATCGAGAACGTGCTGGCGCTGGGCGGTGACCCACCGACCGACCCCGCCGACCATCGACCCAGCGACTATGCGTATGCCCTCGAGCTCGTCGAGGACATCGCGCCGGGTGACTTCTCGATCGGCGTGGCCGCGCACCCGGAGATCCACCCACGCTCTCCCGATCGGGCTTCGGATCGCCAGCACCTGGCCACCAAGTTGCAACATGCCGACTTCGCGATCACGCAGTTCTTCTTCGAGGTCGAGCCCTACCTTCGCCTCGTCGACGAGCTCGCCGCGCTCGGCGTCGACAAGCCCGTGCTGCCCGGCATCATGCCGGTGACGAACGCCGGTCAGGTCGCCCGCATGGCGGCGATGAGCGGGGCCGAGATCCCGGCCTGGCTCGTGGAGCGGTTGGACGACGTCGAGGATCCGACGGACGTGCGCCGCATCGGCGTCGACGTCGCATCCTCGTTGTGTCGTCAGCTGCTCGATGCCGGCGCACCCGGGCTGCACTTCTACACGCTCAATCGCAGCACGGCGACCCGGGAGATCTACGCCAACCTCGGGCTCGAAGCAGCGCAGCGCGGATGACGACGTCCATCACCCGGCCGACGCGGCCCCTCGAGTGGCACCCGCCCCGGGCGGCGATCAGCGCCGTCCCGTACCTGCCAGGGCTCGACGGCATGCGGGCGATCGCCGTGGCGGTCGTGATGGTGTACCACGCCAACAGCGCGTGGCTGCCGGGTGGCTTCCTCGGTGTCGAGGTCTTCTTCGTGATCAGCGGCTACCTCATCACGCTGCTGCTGATCGGCGAGCACGAACGCAGCGGCTCGGTCAGCCTCTCCAACTTCTACATGCGCCGAGCACGACGGCTGCTGCCCGCGCTGTACACGCTGCTGATCCTCGTCACGCTGTACACCACCCTGTTCCGCCGCGATGCCCTCGGCCAACTGCGCGGCGACGTGATCGCCGCGCTCACGTACACGACGAACTGGTACCAGATCTGGGTCGGCCAGGGCTACACCGCCACCGGCGACTTCGCCCCGCTGCGGCACCTCTGGAGCCTCGCCGTGGAGGAGCAGTTCTACTTGCTGTGGCCGCTCGTCATGGTCGGCTTGATCCGGCTCGGACGGCGCCGGCTGCCGGACATCAGCCGGTATCTGTTCCTGGCCGCCCTGGCGGTGACGGCGCTGATGGCGTTGCTGTACTACCCGGGTCCGACTGCGACGTGTGACATCACGCCGGATGCGTATTGGCAGGTCGCCGGCCGCTGCATCTCGAAGACGGACACGCTGTACTTGAGCACGCTCACCCGATCCGGTGGCCTACTGCTCGGCGCCGCGTTCGCGATGGTGTGGCGGCCGGTCGCCATCATGCGCAGCCCAATGCGGACCAAGGCGCGCTCACTCGACGTGCTGGCGCTCATCGGTTTGGCCGGGTTCGCGGCGCTGTGCTGGTACCTCTACATCGTCAAGCCGTCGGGTGCGGATCCGTGGCTGTTCCGCGGTGGGTTCTTCGTCTGCGGGATCTTCACCTTGATGATCATCGCCGCCGTCACCCACCAGCGTTCGCTGGCGGGGCCGCTGCTCGGGAACGCCGTGTTCCTGTGGATCGGCACCCGGTCGTATGGCCTGTACCTCTTCCACTGGCCGATCTACCAGATGATGCGACGGGTGGCCGGCAGACCGCTGAGCGTGCCGCAGTTCCTCATCGGCACGGCGGTCGCCTGTGTCGTGACCGAGCTGTCGTACCGGTTGATCGAGACGCCGGTCCGCAAGGGCCACGTCGGCCGCTGGTGGCGCAAACTCAAGGCGGCGAGTGATCCGTTCCCGAGGCGGCTCGTCGCGACGACGGCGGCGGTGCTCGTCGCCGTGTCGGTGTTCGCCGCCGCCAACCTGGCGACCGCCGAGCTGCGGCCGAACGAGATCGAGCAGTCGCTGCAGCCCGGGCGCGAGGCCACCGTGGATCTGACGGATCTGCTCGATTCCACGTCGGTCCCGAACACCGCGACGACCACGGCGACGTCAGATCCGGTCACGGACTCGACGAAGCCGCCGCAGACGACGACGGCGGTCCCGTCGGTGATACCCGTGCCGACGGTGGCACCGACGGTTCCCCCGACCGCGGCGCCGACCGTTCCCCCGACAACCGCGCCGCCACCACCACCAGGGCCGCCGACGATCGCCATCGGCGACTCGGTCATGCTCGGTGCCGCGGAGGAGCTCAGCGCCCGGGGCATGATCGTGGATGCCATCGAGAGCCGCCAGATGAACACCACCATCCCGCTCGTGCAAGGCCTGCGGGACGCCGGACAGCTCGGCAACGCCGTCGTCGTCCACCTCGGGACGAACGGCCCGGTCAGCACGGAGACCCTCGACGGCTTCTTCGGCGCGCTCGCCGGCGTGCCGAGGGTCGTCATGCTGACGGCGCACGCCGACCGCAGCTGGATCCCGCCGACGAACGACCTGCTGTACCAGGTGCCGTCGAGGTTCCCGAACGTGGTCCTCGTCGACTGGGCCAACCTCGCCTCGCAGTGCCCCGGCGACTGCTTCTACGACGACGGCATCCACATCAACCAGAACGGCCAGAACTACTACTCCCAGCTGATCTTCGACGCCCTCGGCATCTGATTCTGACGACAGTTGGTCAACCGCAAGGTGGGTGAGACGCCGAAGCGGAGCGGAGGCGGCGAGCTCGGTAGGCGAGGCGAGCAACTTGTTTGCGAGCCGAGCCCGAATATTGGGTGGCCTACGCTCGATGCCATGACCTCACCGACTCGAGTCGCTGTCACCGGGGCTGCCGGCCAGATCGGCTACAGCCTGCTCTTCCGCATCGCCTCCGGCACGATGCTCGGTCCCGAGACGCCCATCATCCTGCAGCTGCTGGAGATCACGCCGGCGCTGGGTGCGCTCGAGGGCGTGCGGATGGAGCTGCACGACTCGGCGTTCCCGCTCCTCCACGAGGTCGTGATCACCGACGACGCGGACGTCGCCTTCGCTGACGTCGAAGTTGCCCTCCTCGTCGGTGCGATGCCGCGCAAGGCCGGGATGGAGCGCGCCGACCTGCTGTCCGCCAACGGCGGCATCTTCAAGCCGCAGGGCGAGGCCCTGTCGCGCAGTGCCAGCCGGGACGTCCGAGTGCTCGTGGTCGGCAACCCGGCCAACACGAACGCCCTCATCGCCCAGGCGAACGCCAAGGACCTCGACCCGAAGTGCTTCGCCGCGATGACGCGGCTCGACCACAACCGCGCGGTGAGCCAGGTGGCCCAGCGCCTCGGCGTCCCCGTGACCGACGTCAAGAACCTGGCGATCTGGGGCAACCACTCGACGACGCAGTACCCGAACCTCTTCCACGCCGAGGTCGGTGGACGCAACGCCTACGAGGCCGTCGACGACCACGAGTGGGTCGAGAACACGTTCATCCCCACCGTCGCCAAGCGCGGCGCAGCGATCATCGAGGCGCGCGGCGCATCGTCGGCCGCGTCGGCAGCGAGCGCCGCCGTGGACCACGTGCACTCATGGGTGCTCGGCACGCCTCCCGGCGAGTGGACGTCGATGGCGGTGCTCAGCGACGGCAGCTACGACATCCCGCGCGGCGTGTTCTTCAGCTACCCGGTGACGTGTGCCAACCGCGACTACTCGATCGTCCAGGGTCTCGAGATCGACGACTTCAGCCGGACCCGCATCGATGCCACGGCCGCCGAGCTCGTCGAAGAACGCGATGCGGTGCAGGAGCTGGGACTCATTTGAGGAAGCGACTTGTGGTGTTGTCTGCCAGCACCTTGCCGCCCGTCTGGCACGTCGCGCAGTAGTTGACCGTGTAGCCGGAGTACTCGACCGCCCGGACGGTGTCGCTGCACACCGGGCACGGCTCGCCGGTGCGGTGGTGGACTCGACCGGGGCGCTCCTTGGATGAGCTCATGTCGTCACGTGTGCGCTCGTACTCGAGTCCCTCGGCGATGGCTTCGCGGATGGCGGTGACGACCGTCGTCGCGTCGTCCAGCCCCAACTTGCCCGTCATCGCGAACGGGGAGAGGCGGGCCCGGTGGCACACTTCGTTGGCCAGGCGACGGCCGATGCCGGCGATGCACCGCTGGTCGCGCAGGAAGCCGTGGAGGCGCATCGACTTGGCCCGGAAGCGCTCGGCGAGCTCCGCCGGCTCGATCTGGTCGGCCTCGGGACCGAGCTTGTCGAGGGGCGGCAAGCCGAGGACATCGTCGCTCGGCACGCACCAGACGCCGGCCCGGCGCTCCGTGCCTTGCTCGGTCAGCAGCCACGGCGGGATCTCGCTGCCGAAGAAGAAGCGGGCCTGCCCGCCACGCGGCTTGGCCGCCTGCTTCACGTCGACCGACAGCCGGCCGCCCTGCATCAGGTGGACGATGAACGTGATCGGCTCGAACCGGGCGAGGAGGTACTTGCCACGCCGACCGACCCCTTCGAGCGGGCGGCCGTAGGCCTCGTCAGGAGCAGGCACGACCGTCTTCAGCGCCGTGAACGTGAGCGGCACGAACTTCGACAGCTGCCGGCCGGCATAGTCGGCAGTGAGCCGCTCGGCGTGGGCCTGGACTTCGGGCAACTCGGGCACGGCGGGTCAGTGGTACTCGGTTCGCGAGCGAACGTCGGTGAACACCGCATCGAGCGCACGGAACACGGGTTGCGAGGCGAGCAGCCGCTGCTGGTCACCGAAGAGCCGGATGTGGCCGTTGACGAACGCATCCTGCGCGTTGAGCTCGCCCTTGGCGACGGCGACCGCGGTGTCCCACGACTGCTCCATGCGGACGTGCTCCGGCTCGGCAGCGCCTGGCCCGAAGCGCGCCGCGCCTGCGGCGACTTGCAGGTGGTAGGTGATGTCACCCTCCGGGCCTTCTCGCACGACCTGCGTGATGCCGATCTCGTGCTCGGTCGCCAGCTCGCGCAGCTCATCGTCGGCCTCGACGACGCGCCCGAGCTCGTCGAGCCAGTCGAGACTGAGGTAGCGGACGGTGCCGGCGGCCACGATCCCAGTCTGCCGTGACAGTGTGCTCGACCGTGACCGGACGGCTACCTGCGGGGCTCGCCGACGCCGACGATCTGCGGCACGCTGACGCGGCGATCGAGGAGTGGTGCTTCGCTGGCTGGTCGCCGCGCGGCGACGTCGGGTTGGTCACGGGCTACCGGCGCCGAGCGAGTGAGCCGGGGTGGTACTGGGCGGCGTTGGCGCGCGCCGAGCAACCGCTGCTGCACGTGACCGAGTGGGACGTGCCGCCCCGGAACGACCCGCTGCTGGTGAAGGCCCACGGCCTGTGGGCCGAGCACGTGTGCGAGGTGCCGATGCAGCAGTGGACCGTGGCCAACGAGACGTATGCCGTGGCCTTGGAGGATCCGGGTGAAGCGCTCGGACGTGCGTATGGCGTGCTGAGCGCGCTGGCCTTCGACCTCGAGTGGTATGCGACCGAGATCCCGGCACTGATCGACGGTGGCTTCATGCAGCGCGGCGTCGTGCACGGCGTCGTCGAGCTGCCCGGCGGCCCGCTCCGGCTGGAGGAGATCCCGGCGCAGCGGTGGAGGCGCTGGGGTGACCGACTCGGACCGCTCGACCTGCCGAGCGCCTACGCGCACACGGGGATCCGGACGGCGTTCGCCTTCCCGGACGGCACGGTCGCCGACTGGGTGCTGACCCCCGACGGCTGGCGAAGGCGCCGAACCAGCTGACAAGTAACGTGCGCCAGGTGGCGTCGTTGAGAGGTGAAGACCCGGTTCGGCACGCCGGCGCCTCCAGGCGCTTCGGCGGCCGCATTCAGCAACGAGCGTCGCCTGTCACGTCTCATTGTTTCGGGGGCGCGCGCCGGGTCGGGATAGCGTTCATCCCATGGCGCAAGCCGTCACTCGTGGGCCGGTGTCTGGAACGGCGACGCCGGTCGAAACTCGGAAGCGCAAGCCTTTCTTGATCGACTTCTACTCGACGGCCGTCGGGAAGAAGTACGTCATGGCGATCACGGGGATCATCGGGATCCTCTTCGTGGTCTTCCACATGATCGGCAACCTCAAGGTCTACCTCGGCCTGATCACCGAGGACGGCCAGCGGGTCTACGACGTCGATGTCTACAGCGAGTTCCTGCGCGAGCTGCTCGTGCCGATCCTCCCTCGCACGCTCGCGTTGTGGCTCCTGCGCGTCGGTGCTGATCGCCGCCCTCGTGCTGCACGTCCACGCTGCCTACTCCTTGACCGTCATGAACCGCCGGGCACGGCCCGTGCGGTACCAGTCCCATCGGGACTACGTCGTCGCCAACTTCGCCAGCCGCACGATGCGCTGGACCGGCGTGATCGTCCTGCTGTTCCTGTTCTTCCACCTCGCCGATCTGACGTGGGGTTGGTTCAACCCGGACTTCGTCCGCGGCGAGGTGTACCGGAACCTCGACGCCAGCCTGTCCAGGATCCCGGTGGCGATCCTCTACATCGTCGCCAACATCGCCCTTGGCATCCACCTGTTCCACGGGACCTGGAGCCTCTTCCAGTCGATGGGGTGGAACAACCCCCGCTTCAACGCCTGGCGCCGCGGTCTCGCCACCGCGATCGCCACGGTCATCGTGGTCGGCAACGTGTCGTTCCCGATCGCCGTGCAAGCCGGCATCGTCGGAGTCTGAGGAGGACGCGCTCCATGACCGACACCCTCGAGCGACCCACGACTGCCCCGGTCGTTCTGGACGCCAAGATCCCCGATGGCCCGCTCGCCGACAAGTGGCAGAACTTCATCGCCAACTCGAAGCTGGTCAACCCGAACAACAAGCGCAAGTTCAAGATCATCGTCGTCGGCACCGGCCTGGCCGGCGCCTCCGCGGCGGCAACGCTGGCCGAGCTCGGCTACCAGGTCGAGGCGTTCACGTTCCACGACTCCGCCCGTCGCGCCCACTCCATCGCCGCCCAGGGCGGCATCAACGCGGCCAAGAACTACCGCGGCGACGGCGACAGCATCTACCGCCTCTTCTACGACACCATCAAGGGCGGCGACTTCCGCGCCCGCGAGGGCAACGTCTACCGGCTCGCCCAGGTGTCGGTGAACATCATCGACCAGGCGGTCGCCCAGGGCGTCCCGTTCGCCCGTGAGTACGGCGGCCTCCTCGACAACCGCAGCTTCGGTGGCGCGCAGGTCAGCCGCACGTTCTACGTCGGCGGGCAGACGGGTCAGCAGCTGCTGCTCGGTGCGTACCAGCAGATGTCCCGCCAGGTCGGTCTCGGCAACGTCAAGCTGTGGACCCGCACCGAGCTCGTCGACATCGTCATCGTCGACGGGCGCTGCGCCGGCATCGTCACCCGCGACCTGCTGACCGGCGAGATCCGTTCGCACAGCGCTCACGCCGTCGTGCTCGCCACCGGCGGCTACGGCAACGTGTTCTTCCTGTCGACCAACGCGATGGCCTGCAACGTCACGGCGGCGTGGCGGGCCCACCGGCGCGGCGCGCTATTCGCCAACCCGTGCTACACGCAGATCCACCCGACGTGCATCCCGCAGTCCGACGAGTTCCAGTCGAAGCTCACGTTGATGTCGGAGTCGCTGCGCAACGACGGCCGGGTCTGGGTGCCCAAGGAGGTCGGCGACGAGCGGCCGGCCGGCCCAGATCCCCGAGGGCGAGCGCGACTACTACCTCGAGCGGCTCTACCCGAGCTTCGGCAACCTGGCGCCCCGCGACATCGCGTCGCGGGCCGCCAAGCGGGCCGTCGACTCCGGACGCGGCGTCGGCCCCAAGCAGCAACGGCGTGTACCTCGACTTCGCCGACGCCATCGGCCGCCTCGGTCAGCACGTCGTGAGCGAGCGCTACGGGAACCTCTTCGAGATGTACGAGCGGATCACCGGCGAGGACCCCTACGTCGTGCCGATGCGCATCTACCCGGCGTCGCACTACACGATGGGCGGGCTCTGGGTCGACTACGAGCTGATGACCAACGTCCCCGGCCTGTACGCCGCCGGCGAGGCCAACTTCTCCGACCACGGCGCCAACCGCCTCGGCGCGTCGGCCCTTGATGCAGGGCCTCGCTGACGGATACTTCGTGCTGCCCGACACGATCAGCAACTACCTCGCCCCGCTGCTCAACAAGCCGATCCCGGGCACCGACCACCCGGCGTTCGCCGCCGCCGAGTCGGCCGCGCGCGCCCGCTTCGACGGCTACCTCGCGATCGGCGGCACCCGCTCGCCGGACGACTTCCACCGCGAGCTCGGCCGGATCATCTGGGACCACTGCGGCATGGAGCGCACCGAGCAGGGCCTGCAGAAGGCGCTGTCGGAGATCCCGGCGCTGCACGAGGAGTTCAAGAAGGACCTGCGGTGACCGGCGCCGGCGACACGATCAACCAGACGCTGGAGAAGGCCGGCCGGGTCGACGACTTCTTCGAGCTCGGGATGCTGATGTGCCGTGACGCGCTGGAGCGCGAGGAGAGCTGCGGCGGTCACTTCCGCGCCGAGTACCAGACCGAGGAGGGCGAGGCGCTGCGCGACGACGAGCACTTCGCCCACGTGGCGGCGTGGGAGTGGACCGGCGACCCGATCGGACGCCGACCCGCCATCGGGAGGAGCTGGTGTACGAGAACGTCCACTTCCAGACCCGGAGCTACAAGTGAACGTCAGTGGGAACGGGCACCGCGACCGAGTCCGCAACCTGACGCTCAAGGTGTGGCGCCAGGACGGTCCGCGACACCGCCGGGCGCTTCGAGGAGCACCACATCGACGAGATCAGCGAGGATGCTTCGTTCCTCGAGCTGCTCGACGTCCTCAACGAGCGACTGATCGCCGAGGGCAAGGACGCCATCACGTTCGAGCACGACTGCCGCGAGGGCATCTGCGGGTCCGTGCGCGCTGATGATCAACGGCCAGGCCCACGGACCGCAGCGCGGCACGGCGACGTGCCAGCTGCACATGCGCAAGTTCCCCGACGGCGCCGAGATCGTCGTCGAGCCGTGGCGGGCGGCGGCCTTCCCGATCATCAAGGACCTGATGTGCGACCGCGCAGGCGCTCGACCGCATCATCGAGGCCGGCGGCTTCATCACCGCGGAGACAGGTGGCGCGCCCGACGCCAACCTCATCCCGGTCCCCAAGCCGGTCGCCGATGCCGCCGAGCGCGCCGCCGCTGTGCATCGGCTGCGGGGCCTGCGTGGCGGCGTGCCCGAACGGTGCCGCCAACCTGTTCACCGGCGGCCAAGGTGGCCCACCTCAACCTGCTGCCGCAGGGCCAGGCCGAGCGCTACCGGCGCGTCGACGCGATGGTCGCGAGATGGACGCGCACTTCGGTTCGTGCACGAACCACGGCGAGTGCGAGGCGGCGTGCCCGAAGGAGATCTCGATCGACGTGATCGCCTTGATGAACGCCGACTACCTGAAGGCGATGTTCAAGAACCGTCGCTCGCTGTCGCGGCGCTGAGCAGCCTTCAGGCGCGCACCACTCGGGCGCCGGCGCGGCGGGTCGCGCTCACCGGTCGCGACACCGCTCGTCGTGCCCACTCAGCGCGACCCCGAGCAGCAGCTCGCCTGGATGGTCGGGCACCGCCAACTCCAGCCGGCCGACCAGCTGCACGGAGTCGGCGGCGACGTCGCCGCGGAACGCCCACTGCTGGCGACCGCCTCGCCACGTGCACGTCACCGAGACGGTTGCGTCGACCACCGGCACCCGCAGGTCGCTCACGACGTGGACGTCGAGTGTCAGCTCGTCGCCGGCGACGAGCTCGGCGGGCAGGGGATCGGTGACGACGATGACGGGGCGGCAGGTCTCGACGATCGTCGACCATGCCAGCTTGGGCACGCGGTGGTGGTCGAGTACGGCAGCCGAGATCATCGGTGCCGGATCGGCCAGCCACGAGAACGCGAACCCGCCGGTCGGCCGGTACTTGAGCCGGCGCAACGTCTCGATGTGGTGGCGCAGCACGACGACCTGGTAGCGCTGCGTCGCGCTGCGCCAGGCGTCGTAGGTCGGGTAGTCGGCCGGAGGCACACGCTGCTGCATCACCTCGACCTCGAGGCCATGGTGCTCGCGCAGCGACTCCCAGTCGAGCTCGGGCCACCGAGAGGGGTCGATGTACGCGGCTGCTGACTCGGGGACCGACTGGGCGCCGAACTCGCTGACGAAGCGCACCCGCCGCGGCATCATCCGGGCTCGCTCGCCGAGATCCTGCAAGTCGCCACGGTGCCAACCGACCCACAGGTGGGTATCCGTTCCGTCGAGCCGTGGCAGGTACGGCGTCACGCCGCTGTGGGCGACAGCGGGGCGCGTGGGGTCGGCCTGCTCGAACGCCCGCTTCAGCCTGCGGTCGAGCACTGACTTGTTCCACGTCGGCAGCTGCTTGGAGACGAGCCGACGAAGCCACCGGCCCGTGCTCTCGCGCTCGATCTGCGGTGCATCGGCGACGGGCTCGTCGTGTGCGCACCACTGCACGATCGACGGGTGGTGCCCGAGCGCGTTGACCGCCTCGCGCACTTGCCGAACGGCCTCGCGGCGGATCTGGTGGGCGTAACCCCACTGCAGCGGGAAGTCCTGCAGCAGGAGCACGCCAAGCTCGTCGGCGGCGTTGTACAGCTCGGGATGGGCGATGTGGGCCTCGACGCGCAGGGCGTCCAAGCCCGCCTCGACCGCCAGCTCGACGTCGCGGCGAACCTCCTCGGGTGTCGCGTCGGCGAGGCCGGGCCGGGTCGGCACGATGTTGGCCGACTTGAGGAACAGCCGCTCGCCATTGATCGAGCACACCCAGTCGTTCCACGCCACCTCGCGGAGACCGGTGCGCCGGGACCGGTGATCGCTGACCTCACCGTCGACGAGCAGCTCGACGTCGATGTTCGTCAGCGGCTGCTCGCCGAGCGCGCGTGGCCACCACAGCTCCGGCCGATCGATGTCGAGCGCCCACTCGATCTCGTTGTTGCCGGCGGCGACCGGGTGCTCGGTCTCGCCGACGAGCACTCCCGCCGCAGTGGTCCGCACACGAACCGTCCGCGCGACGTCGCAGTCGAGGCAGGCATACAGCCGGAGGTGAGCACGGATCTCGTCGGCGTCACGGCACAGGACGCGCAACCGATCGAGCTTGGCCGGCCCGGTGTCGTACACGAGCACCGGTCGCCACAAGCCGCCGGGGTTCCACGCTCGGTCGACGGCGTCGGAGTGCTGGAAGATGCCGGTGATGTTGCGGCGGCCGCTGGTGCCCCGCTCCGGGTTGCAGGTCACCTCGATGGCGAGGACGTGCTCGTCGCTCAAGCGCGAGAGGGCGGTGACGTCGAAGCTGTGCGGGAAGAAGTAGCCCTCGGGATCGCCGAGGTAGGCGCCGTCGAGCCAGACGTCCGCCTGGTAGAAGATGCCGTCGAGGGTCACCCAGCGTCGCTGGCCGTCGGCAGGTGGGGGTAGGTCGAACCGCCGGCGGTACAAGATCGGTCCGTCGCTCTTGGCGAACGTCGGATGGCTCTGCCAATGTCCCGGGACGGTCAGCTCAGGCCACGTGTCGTCGTCGACGTCGAGGCCAGTGCCGCCCCTGCGGATCTCGTCGTCGGCAGCGATCGCTCGCCACGGACCCGAGAGCTCCACGGCGCCGCAGGCTAGTCACGCGCCCTGTCACGGCCATGGTGGATGACGGGTGAGGTGCGGCTTCGCCAGAGGCGCGCCTACGCTCGCGAGTGGTGGATCCGTCCGATGGTCTTGATGGTCTTGACCTTGGCGAAGGCGGGCGCCCCGACGCGACCGAAGTCGAGCTCGTTCCCGTCGGCGAACCGCAGCCGTCGCAGCCGCGGACATCGGGTCTCGATCGCAAGCACGCCGCGATCGCGGTAGCTGCGATCCTCGCCAGCGCCGTCTTGATCTCGCGGGCCGGAGAGACCGTGCCGACGGCAACGGCACTGCGCACGGCCGACTTCTCGGGCCCCGAGCTGACGTCGGCCAACGAGGACGAGGATGATGACGCCGACGAGGTCGATCGCTACGAGCTCCCGTCGTGGCTCGAGGATGAGGATGTCGAGGCCTGGCCGTACGACGACGAGCTGGCGTTGGCCGAGGACGACTACACGTTCGACACGTACGACACGTACGACACGTACGACACGACGACCTCGTCGATCGACTTCGACGACTTCGACGACTTCGACTTCGATGACGACTACGACACGCTCCCGCGGCGTGCCTCATCCAACCCGAGACCGACGCAACCGCGGACCACATCGCCACGTCCTCGTACGAATACGACGACCTCGACAACGTCGACGACGGTTGCCGAGACGACCACGACCGGTGCCGAGACGACCACCACGGTTGCCGGAAGTTCGACATCTGAAGCCACGACGACGACCGCCCTTCCAACACCGGCGTGGACAGGCGCCGTCAGTGGGCTCGGGTCGGTCACGTGCGCTCAGCCGCTGAACGTCTTGACGCGGATGAACTCGCTGATCGCCAGCGTCGCTGGCAGCGGCCTGTACGCCAACGCCGCTGGGACGTGGACAGCACTGCCCAGCAGTGTCGCCGGCACGGGCGAACAGCGCGCCCTCGTGCAGACGGACGCCGACACCTACTGGATCGGCGGTGCCGGCGGAGTGTTCCGGAGGGACGACGGCGCCGCCGACTTCACGGAGGTCGGCGATCTTACGGACGTGCTCGCGCTGAGCGTGTACGTGTCGCCCGCGAACCAGGCGACGATGCTCGCCGTCGCCGGCGCCGAATCGACGCTGTACCGGTGGGTCGACGGCCCGCGAAGCCGCGTGGACGCCGATCTCGAATCCGCCTCCTGACGCGGGGATCGCAGGACATCCGCTGGTCCTCGATGGGATGGTCGCGCTGCTCGGCACGAGCGCCGGCGTGTACCGGACGTTGGACGGCGGCGAGAACTGGATGCAGATGCATCCGGGCGGCGTGTCCGGCCCGCCGCTGGCTCGTGCCGACGGCATCTACTGGTTGCTTGCCGGAGGTGAAGGCCTCCTCCGCAGCACGGACAACGGCATGACGTGGCCGTCCCTCGTCGGCGCCGGTCAGATCCACCCGAGTGCCAGTCGACTGGCGCAACTCCCCGACGGATCCCTGTTGACCGTCGGAGTGGAGACGGGCGGCACCAGGACGCTGCTCAAGATCACACCGTCGGCGGCCGGCGCGACATCGGCGCCGTATGGTCCGCTGCTGCCGTACGTGCCGAGCGGCGTCACGCATTCGGGGACGGCGACCTACATCTGGTCGTCGACCTGCGCACCAGGCAGCGACGCGGCGAACGCGATCATGAGCCTTGCCGACTCCTGAGCAGCGCGCGGCGCGCCGGGTGGCCGGGGTGAACGGCAGGTAGGTTCGAGGCATGTCCACCCGTCCCGCGACGATCGGCCAACTGCGTGACGCCGGATGGGTGTCGCGTCCGGTCAAGGAGGAGGTCCGCGCCAACGCGGTAGCCCGCATCGCTGCGGGCGAGCCGCTGTTCGAAGGCGTGCTCGGCTACGAGCAGACGGTCCTCCCTCAGCTGGAGAACGCCCTCCTGGCCGGCCACGACGTGATCTTTCTCGGTGAGCGGGGCCAGGCGAAGACCCGCATGATCCGCTCCCTCACCGGCCTGCTCGACGAGTGGATGCCGATCGTTGCCGGCAGCGAGATCAACGACGACCCCTACGCCCCGGTGTCCCGCCACGCCCGCGATCTCGTCGCCGAGCACGGCGAGGACACGCCGATCACCTGGGTCCATCGCAACGACCGGTTCGGTGAGAAGCTCGCCACGCCGGACACCTCGATCGCCGACCTGATCGGCGAGGTCGACCCGATCAAGGTCGCCGAGGGCCGCTACCTCTCCGACGAGCTGACGCTGCACTACGGGCTGGTGCCCCGCACCAACCGCGGCATCTTCGCCATCAACGAGCTCCCGGACCTCGCCGAGCGGATCCAGGTCGGACTGCTCAACGTCCTCGAGGAACGGGACATCCAGGTCCGCGGCTACAAGATCCGCCTGCCGCTCGACATCATGCTCGTCGCATCGGCGAACCCCGAGGACTACACGAACCGCGGCCGCATCATCACGCCGCTCAAGGACCGGTTCGGCAGCCAGATCCGCACGCACTACCCGCTCGAGCTCGAGACCGAGATGGCGATCGTGAGCCAGGAGGCCCGGTCCCCGTCGGTCGGCGGCGTCGACGTCCACGTTCCGGAGTACCTCGCCGAGGTGATCGCCACGATCACCCACCTCGCCCGGGCCAGCACGCACGTCAACCAGCGCAGCGGCGTCAGCGTGCGGCTCTCGGTGACCAACTACGAGGTCGTCGCGGCCAACGCCCTGCGGCGAGGGTTGCGGGGAGGGGAGCGGGTCGTGGTGCCGCGGGTCGATGACCTCGAGGCGTTGAGCGCCAGCTCCAGCGGCAAGATCGAGATCGAGTCGCTCGACGAGGGGCGGGAAGGCGCCATCTTCGAGAACCTCGTCAAGGGCGCCGTTCTCACGGTCTTCAAGGCGCGCATTCCCCCCGATCGAACCCGTGACGTGATCACCGCTTTCGAGGAGGGCGCGATCGCGCACACCGGCGAAGACGTGTCGTCGGGCGATCTGGCCGGGCTCGTCGAGCGGATCCCGCAACTGCGAGCGCCCGTCGTCCAGCTCACCGGCGGCGACGAGTCACCGGCTGCCGTGGCCGCCGCGGTGGCGTTCGTGCTGGAGGGCCTGCATCTCTCCAAGCGGCTGAACAAGGACACCAGCGGCAGCAGGGCCACGTATCGCGGCCGCAGCTGATCCTGCTCGGCCGTCCGTCGTCAGCGCTGTCCGCGCTCGAACGCCAAGACCCAGAGCAGCGCGGTCAGTGAGAGCCCGTCGCGCACGTCGCCCGACCTGATCGCCGAGACGACGTCGTCCCACGACAGCCACTCCACGCGCTGCGCCGCAGTCACGTCTTCCCGCTCGCCGACCTGTTCGGCGCGATCGGTCACGAAGAGGTGGAACGTCGCATCGGACAGCCCGTTGTGCGGGAAGTACGTCGTGAGGTGGCGGAGCTCTCCCGGTCGCCAACCGGTCTCCTCGACGGCCTCTCGCCCGGCCGCCTGTTCCGGCCACTCGCCGTCGGCCACGCGTCCGGCGGGAATCTCCCAACCTTCCGTCCCGGTCGTGAAGCGATGGCGCCAGAGCAGCAGGACACCTCGTTCGGCGTCGTCGATCACGACTCCCGCGGCCACCGCCGGCACGCGCACCACGTGGTGGTCGGATCGCTGGCCCTCAGGCGACTCGACGTCGCACAGCGCGAGACGCACCCAATCCGTCTCGTGCAGCGTGCGTTCGTCATGGACCTGCCACGTCATGGCGGCGGACGTTAACCCCGCGTCGTGGCTCTGAAGGGCGAGGTGTCGTCGGTGAGACGTCGCGCCACGAGCAAGAGGTCGATCGCCGTGCCCTCGGCGGTGGAGCGATGCACCTCGCCCAGCCGTTCGATGTGCAACTCACCCGCCGCCGCGCGCAACAGCTCCTCGGTGTACAGCAGGCGTGGATCCTTCGGCCCACCGACGCCGTCGCGCAGGTTGCGCAAGGCGTGGCCGACGACGACCAGTGCACCGCCGACGTCGATCCAAGTGGTCGCTCTGCGGAACACGTCGTCGGGCAGGTGGAGGTAGACGACCAGCACGAGGTCGTAGGTCTCACCTGCTGGCGGAGACCAGCCGCGCACGTCCTCGACGATCCAGTCCACGCCGTCGGCCCCTGTTTGGGCGCGGGCCCGCTCGATGCCCACCGAAGAGAAGTCGACCGCAGTGACCTGCCAGCCGTGTCGTGCCAGCCACAGCGCATGTCGCCCTTCGCCGGCGCCAAGGTCGAGTGCCCGCCCGGGAGTCATCGGCCGGACGACTTCGGCGACGGTCACGTTCGGTTCGGCCGACCACAACCGGTCGCGCTCGGCGTAGCGGTGATCCCAGCGGGCGACGTCGTTGCCCGGGGCACGCATGCCGCCGTGGTCCTGTTCGTGCTCGCCGGTCACGCCATCGACGAAACGACGCTCAGATGAACGGGGCGCGGGTCCAGAGCTCGCCGGTGTCGTTCCGGTCGGCGGGCTTCGGGGCGCCGGTCAGCTCGAACACCTCGATCTCACCCGGGAAGCCGGCCAGCTCGACGGCGCCGTGCGGCGTGGCGACGACACCCTCCGGAAGTCGCTCCAGACCCATCGTCGGAATGAGCACCTCGTACTTCCCGGCGATGTCGCACAGGCGGGCCGCCATGTTGACGGCCGAGCCGATGTAGTCGTCGCCCTCGAACAACAGGGCGTAGCCGCTCGCGATGCCGGCCCGCAGCGTCAGCGGTGCGGTCACCTCCGCCGACCGATCCTCGAGGTCGAGGACGAAGGCGATGGCATCGGCCTGATCGACGGCGACGACCATGAAGCCATCGCCCAACCACTTGGCGACCCGCACCCCGCGATCCGAGGCAACCTGGCGGACCATCGTCCGGAACGCGCTGAGCAGGCGTCCGGCAGCATCATCGCCGAACGCCGCGGTGTAGTTCGTGAAACCCGAGAGGTCGACGAAGGCGAAGGTGCGCGGCACCCGCATTCACCCCAGGATACGTGACCGGCCGCGCTTGTGCACGTGATCACATGATCCGAGTGTCACACGCGGGGCCTCCCGCGTCCTGGCACTCGGATGGCCGCAAACACTCGGATGGGCACCAATCGGTAGCCTCTCAGGTGATGGCGTCACGTTTCACCTACTCCCGGTGGGACGGCACGCAGCAGGGCTTCGAGCTGGACGGCGATGGCCTGTTCGAGGAGCTCACCGACGAGCTGCTGTACCACGGGGACGTCAACGCGGCGCTGCGCCGGATGATGCACCAGGGACTGCGCGATCGGAACGGCGACCGCCTCTCCGGCGTGCGGGAGCTGCTCGACAAGCTGCGGCGGGAACGTCAGGAGCGGCTCGACCGGTTCGACCTCGGTGGGGTGTACGACGAGATCGCCCGCGAGCTCGACGACATCGTCGACGAGGAGCGTCACGCCATCGACAACGCGCAGCGCGAGGCCGAGCGCCTGGCCGCCCGGACCGGCGACGAGCGGCGCGCCGAGACGGCGCGGGAGACCGCCGCCGAGCGCAACATGCAGCTCGACTTCCTGCCCAACGATCTTGCCGGCAAGGTCCGTGAGCTCCAGCAGTACGACTTCGAGTCGGCCGAGGCGGCCCGACGCTTCGAGGCCCTGCTCGACCGGCTGCGCCAGCAACTGGCGAACCAGCTGTTCGAGCAGATGAGCGGGGCGATGCAGCAGCTCACCCCGCAGGACCTGACGCGCATGAAGGACATGATGGCGGCGCTCAACGAGATGCTCGAGCGGCGCGAGCGCGGCGAGGATCCCCGCTTCGAGGAGTTCATGGAGCAGTACGGGGACTTCTTCCCGGAGAATCCCGAAACGCTCGACGAGCTGCTCGAGCAGCTGGCGCAACGCATGGCGGCGATGCAGGCGATGCTCAACTCGATGACGCCCGAGCAGCGGGCGCAGTTGCAGGAGCTCTCCGACCAGTTGCTCGGCGACATGGACCTGCGCTGGCAGATGGATCAACTCGGCGGGCACCTGCGCCAGCTGTTCCCGCAGATGGGCTGGCAGCAGTCCTACGACTTCTCCGGGCAGGACCCGCTCGGGTTCGGTCAGGCGATGCAGACGATGCAGGACCTCGGCGACCTCGACCAGCTCGAGCACCTGCTGCGCAACGCCTCGAACCCCGGCGCGCTCGCCGAGGCGGACATGGACCGCGTCCGCGACCTGCTCGGCGACGATGCCGCCCGTTCGCTCGAGCGGCTCGCCGAGCTCACGCGCATGCTCACCGAGGCGGGCCTCATCGAGCAGCGGGAAGGACGCCTGGAGCTGACGCCGAAGGGTCTCCGCGCGATCGGCTCCAATGCGCTGCGCGACCTCTTCTCCAAGCTGACCAAGGACCAGGTCGGTCAGCACCAGGTGCACCAGACCGGACACGGCCACGAGCGCACGTACGACACGAAGCCCTATGAATACGGCGACCCGTTCCAGCTCGACCTGCAGCGGACCATCCGCAACGCGCTGGCAAGGCGCGGGCGTGGAGTCGTGGGCACGCCCGTCGAGTTGGAGCCGGACGACTTCGAGATCGAGCGCACGGAGCATCTCACTCGCTCCAGCACGGTGCTGATGCTCGACCTCTCATTGTCGATGCCGATGCGCGACAACTTCCTGCCGGCCAAGAAGGTGGCGATGGCGCTGCACTCGTTGATCTCGACGCAGTTCCCTCGCGACTACCTCGGGCTCGTGGGCTTCAGTGAGACGGCGCGGATCCTGCGGCCCGAGCAGCTACCGGAGGTCAGCTGGGACTTCGTCTACGGGACGAACATGCAACACGGCTTCACGTTGGCTCGCCAGCTGCTGGCGCGCCAGTCGGGCACGAAGCAGATCATCATGATCACCGACGGCGAGCCGACTGCTCACGTGACGCCGAGCGGCGATGTCTTCTTCAACTACCCACCGGTGACCGAGACCGTCGAGGCGACGCTGCGCGAGGTCCTGCGGTGCACCCGCGAGGGCATCCTCATCAACACGTTCATGCTCGACGCGACGAGCTATCTCACGGCGTTCGTCGAGCGCCTCACCGAGATCAATCGCGGCCGAGCGTTCTTCACGACGCCCGAGGACCTGGGTGACTACGTGCTCGTCGATTTCATCGAGCACAAGCGTCAGCAGGGCAGGGTGCGCCGAGCCGGTTGACCCCTCGCGGACGGCGCGACGTCGCCGTCGGCGGACGGGCCCGGCATGGCCTGACGCTCAGGTGACGCACAGGTTGCCGCGGCGCGGTTCTGCCTGTTCGGAAGCTCGCGAGATCCGCACTTGCGCCCATGTGATGTGGTATGCGACAATCACATCGATGTAATTACGGCGCTGTAGCCGTACCGCCCCACGGGACCACACGGCAGGGGGTCCTCCACAATGTTCGAGTCTTCCGAATCCGCGCCCGACCCCGGGGACCATGGCTGGCAGGAGCAAGCCAACTGCCTCGGTGTCGATCCTGATCTGTTCTTCCCGGAGCGAGGTGCCTCCACCCGGGAAGCGAAGGAGGTATGTCGCGGATGCGTTGTGCGTGAGGAGTGCCTGGAGTTCGCGCTACGCAACGGCGAGAAGTTCGGGATCTGGGGCGGCCTCTCCGAGCGAGAGCGGCGCCGCATCCGGCGTCAGCGGGCGCAGGCCGCCCGCAGCATCGTCGGTGCCTGAGCGACAGCCGCGCCACACCTGAACGCTTGCGGTGAACTCGCCGCGAACTTCCTGAGTCGCGACTCCGCCACCCGCAGCGCTCGTTAGGCTGCGCTCATGCCCAGTGGCCCAGAGTGGATCATCGTCCTCGTCGTGGTGCTGGTGATCTTCGGGGGCTCGCAACTCCCGAAGTTGGCCCGCAACCTCGGCAAGGCACAGAAGGAGTTCAAGGACGGGCTGGCGGAAGGCGAGAAGGAAGCGACGGCGCAGAAGGCCGCCGAGATCGAGCCTCCGGTCCCGCCCGCTGACCGCACGGAGACCCGCACCGACAGCTGAGCTCCGTCGAGTTCGGCAGGTGAGGCGAGCAACTCGCTCGCGAGCCGAGGCTGATCAGCTAACTGGCGGCGATCTCCAGGCGGCGCCGCTTGAGGATGCGGCGGCGCTCGCGTTCGCTGCATCCGCCCCACACGCCGTGGTCGATGCGGTGCTCGAGGGCGTAGTCGAGGCAGTGGCCCGTCACCGGGCAGCCGGCGCAGATCTTCCGAGCCTTCTCGACGCCGACTCCATCACTCGGGAAGAACGTCGCCGGCGGATACAACCGGCAGTTGCCTGCTGCCATCCACGCTGTGGCGGTGTCGTCGGCCGACGCCGCTGGGTCCATGTCCATCGCTGCTGTTTCCTTGTTCGTGTCGAACGCCACCTGTGCTGTCGCTGCGTCCGACGCCCGCCGTCCTCGCACGGTTCCCGATCTTGGTAAGACGTAGGCAAGATCCAGCTGAATCGTCACTCAGCTTCACACAACTGTAACATAATCGATGCGGCCGCCGAGGGCGCTGGAGCGCCCGCCGTGCCGAACCCGGGCTTCAGTTCTGAAGGACGCGACCCGGCTGTCGACGATGCGGCCGCGGCGAGCGATCTGGGTGGCGTCAGCCTCGAATTCGAGACCCAGACCACCCAGAAGCCCGGATGAGACGGAGACCACCCAGATAGGCGAGGGGGCCCACCGGTAGCATCGCCGCCCGTGAGTGACGTCGTCCTGGACCAGCCCCCGCGGGCCCACGCCCGCATCGTCTACCTCGGGCCGGTGTCGCCGCACTGGGAGGTGTACGGCGACTGGGGCGATCGGACCGTCCTCGATGAGTTCCGCGCCAGGGTGTTGGCCCGCCTCGTGCTGTTGCCCCGCGACGACCCGCAGTTCCGGCGTAACCGGGAGCGGATCGTGCGCGATGCCGAACGGGAGCTGATCTCCCTGGAGTGGGATCTCGGGCGTCCCGACGACGAATAGAACGGGTTCGTCTCGCAGCTCTAGAGACAGACAGCGTCAGCAGGGCGTCCAGCGCTCGTCGCACTCGTCGTCGGCGAGCTGGCGCTCCATGACGACGAGCCCGTCGGCGGAACTCGGGCGTCGGTCGTCGGTCTCGACGAATCCGTGGCGGTGGTAGACGGCGATCGCGCGGTCCATCGAGCCACGTTCCGCGTCGAGCCACACCAACCGCCGACCGGTCGCGCCGGTCACGCACAGCACCGTGCGTACGAGATCGTCGGCGATGCCGCGTCCTCGCGCCTCGGAACGCACGAACATCCGCTTCAGCTCAGCGGTGCCGTCCCGGTGGAAACGCACGGCCGTGGTGCCAACGGCAGCATCGCCGCTACGCGCCAGGAACAGCATCGTGTCCCCACGGGAGTAGCAGTTCTGCACGTCAGCGAGCTCGGCGACCAGCTCCGGTTGGGCCTGCAGTGGCTCGAATCCGGTGGTCTCGCGGACCCAGTCGACGTAGTCGTGCAGGAGGGCGGCCGCGTTCACCCAATCGTCGGCGGACCACGGCTGGCAGACCGCCACCGTGGCGCCCGCTGGCGATGCAGGGAGCGCAGCACTCATGACGCTGAGTGAACCACCGCGGGCGGCTGCGGCCTTGGAGGTTTCCCGCATCCCTTCCGCGTCAAGTGCTCGACCGCTCATGCTCCTGGTCGTGGGCGTCTCCGAGCCGGCCGTGGAGATGTCGGCCGTGCGATCGGCGCTCGGGCGCGTCGCGTCCGAGCTGTCCGCGCTGTTCGAGTCGGCGTCCAGCGCCGACGTGCGGATCTCCCGCTCCGAGTGGAGTGTCGGCGACGTGGCCGTGCACGTGACACGCGGGACGGAGTCGTACCTGGTGTACGTCGCAGGTGGCACCGACCCGTTCCTCGACGTCAGTGACATCGCCGGCGGCTCGCTCGCCCGCACGAACGCGACGCGTGTGAGCGAGGAGTTCCAACGGGACCTTCCAGCGCTGGTTCGACGGTTGAGGACGGCGTCGGCGACGCTGCTGGAGCAGACAGCTGACCGTGACGGCGACGAGGTGGTGATGTGGCACGGCCAGCCCGTCGCCCTCGCCAACATGCTGGGCATCGGCCTCGCGGAGTACCTGCTCCACGGCCGTGACGTCGCCAAGGCGCTCTCGCGCCCGTGGAAGATCCGTCCTGACGACGCCCGCGTGGTGTTGGCCGCGGCGCTGCCGTTGCTCCCTCTGCTCGTCAACCCCGTGACGACGTCCGGCGTCCATGCCCGCTACGACCTGCGGGTGCGCGGCGGCCCACGCGTCGACGTCACGATCAACGACGGCTCGCTCGCCGTCAGCCGAGACGGCGGCTCGGCCGATTGCCACGTGAGCGCCGATCCCGTCGCCCTGCTGTTGGTCGCTTATGGGCGCCGTTCGCAATGGGTGCCGATTCTCACGGGACGGCTCGTCGCGTGGGGACGCAGGCCGTGGCTGGGTGTGCGACTCGTCCGCTATCTGGTGACGCCGTGAGCACCTCCGGTGTCTTGTGGCCGGGGAACGCATCGTCAGTGACGCGGGAGGGCCCAGGATCCGCGAGCATTGATGGAGTGGAGCAACGGTTCATCAACCGCGAGCTGACCTGGCTGGCCTTCAACGACCGCGTCCTGCAGCTGGCCAGCGAACCAGGGATCCCGCTGCTCGAGCGGGCCAAGTTCTGCGCCATCACGACGACCAACCTCGACGAGTTCTTCCAGGTCCGCGTGGCCGCGCTCAAGGACCAGGTCGCCGCCGGCATCGAGGAGCCGACCGCCGACGGGATGACCGCCACGCAGCAGCTGGCGGCGATCACCGAACGCACGGCGGCACTGGTCGCCCACCAGGACGACGTCTACCTCGACGAGCTCGTGCCGGCGCTCTCCGACGCCGGTCTCGGCATCGTCGAGCTGGTCCGACCTCGACGAGGAGCCGACCAGAAGCGCCTCGCCGAGGTCTACGAGCAACGGATCTTCCCGGTGCTCACCCCGCTCGCCGTCGACCCGAGCCACCCGTTCCCGTACATCTCCAACCTCGCCCTCAGCATCGCCGCGATGGTCGCCGATCCCGGACGGCGAGGACCGCCGCTTCGCCCGCGTCAAGGTGCCGACGGTGTTCCCGCGCCTGCTTCGAGGTCGACGAGACCCGCTTCCTGCCCGTCGAAGACCTCATCATCGCCCAGCTCCACACGCTTGTTCGCCGGCATGGTGATCGAGGAGGCGGCCGCCTTCCGGGTCACCCGCAACGCCGACCTCATCGTCGAGGAGGAGGAGGCCGACGACCTGCTCGAGGCCGTCGAGATGGAGCTGCGCCGGCGGCGCTTCAACCGTGCGGTGCGCCTCGAGGTGTCCGAGGCCATGAGCGACGAGTTGCTCGAGCTGCTGACCCGGGAGCTCGACCTGCACCCGCACGACGTGTACCGCATACCGCGGACCGATCGACCTCGGGTTCCTGTGGCAGCTGCACGGCCTCGAACGTCCCGACCTCAAGGACCGGCCCTGGCCCCCGATCACGGCCGGGCGCATCGCCGTCGCCGAGGAGTCCGACCGTCCGCTGTTCGCCGTGATGCGCGACCGGGCGATCATGGTCCACCACCCGTACGAGAGCTTCACGACGCAGCACCGAAGCCTTCATCGGCCAGGCCGCCGACGACCCACGCGTGCAGACGATCAAGATGACGCTCTACCGAGCGGGTGGCGACAGCCCGATCATCCGCAGCCTGATCCGCGCCGCCGAGCGAGGCGTCCAGGTGGCCGCGCTGGTGGAGCTCAAGGCGCGCTTCGACGAGGCCACGAACGTCAACTGGGCCAAGCAGCTCGAGCGCGCCGGCGTTCACGTCGTCTACGG
This sequence comes from uncultured Acidimicrobiia bacterium, assembly GCA_963774125.1. Classification (GTDB taxonomy): domain Bacteria; phylum Actinomycetota; class Acidimicrobiia; order Acidimicrobiales; family Ilumatobacteraceae; genus JALZMG01. The sequence continues at coordinate 817,357 of CAVZDR010000002.1, read as the reverse complement.
GATGGCCGGGCTGAAGACCCACTCCAAGTGCGTGCTCGTCGTGCGCGACGACGGCGACCAGCTCCGGCGCTACTGCCACATCGGCACGGGCAACTACAACACCAAGACCGCCCGGCTGTACGAGGACCTCGGCATCCTCACGTGCGACATCGACGTCGGCGCCGACGTGGCCCGGCTGTTCAACCACCTCACCGGCTACAGCCGCGGCGACCGCTACCACGAGCTGGTGGTGGCGCCGCGTGACCTGCGCCCTCGGCTGCTCGAGCTGATCGAGCGGGAGACCCGCTTCGGCGAGGACGGCCGGATCACGATCAAGGCCAACTCGATCGGCGATGCCGAGATGATCGAGGCGTTGTACGCCGCCAGCGACGCTGGCGTGCAGATCGACCTGGTCGTTCGCGGCATCTCGTGCCTGCGTGCCGGCGTGCCCGGCCTGTCGGAGAACATCCGCGTCCGCAGCATCCTCGGGCGCTACCTCGAGCACAGCCGGATCTACCGCTTCGGCCACGGCGAGCGTCGACGACCAACCGCAGTACCTCATCGGGTCGGCCGACCTCATGCCGCGCAACCTCGACCGGCGGGTCGAGGTGCTCGTGCCGATCGAGCACCCGAAGCACCGGGAGTGGCTCGACCAGGTGTTCGAGTTCCAGCTCGCCGACGACATCGTGCGCTGGGAGCTGCAGCCCGACGACACCTGGCTGCGGTGCGGCCCACTCGACGCGTTCGAGCCGCACGCCCAGGAGCGGCTCTACCGCTGGGCGGTCGAGCGCCAGGCCACGGCCAAGCGCTGACGAGTCGATGCGGCCGCGAGGCGCTGGTCGCTCGCCGTCCGAGCCGGGTCGTTCACCTGCTGACGTCACGACCGGTGCACCCGTCCGTTCACCCGGCACCTCGTCCGGCGGTCACCTGCGTTCACTACGCGTCCGCGACGTCGGCGGGCAATCGTCACACTGCAGACCTGCCAACGGGCTCACAGCGTGAACACATCCTCCGACTCCGACCACCGGCGTCGTGCGCACGCCGTCGCTGCCGGGACCCTCGTCCTGGCCGCCTGCGGCGGCGACGATGACGAGCGACGGGCACCTCGCGCGGCGGCGCCGGCGCCGGTGGCGGCGCCGGACGACCGCTGGCGGCGCCGAGACCGACGGCCGTGGCGCACCGAGGCCGAGCCGGCGGCGTAGCCGAGGGCACCGAGGCAGGGCGCGCGCCGCCGGCGGCGGCGAGGTCGAGCTCGCCGAGGGCGACGTGTTCGTCACGGGCTCCTCGACCGTCGAGCCGATCAGCATCCGCGTCGGCGAGCTCGCCGGCGAGCTGTCGGGCGGCGACCTCGCGGTCACCGTCGAGGGTCCCGGCACCGGCGACGGCTTCGCCACGTTCTGCGACGGCGGCGCCGACATCGCCGACGCCTCCCGGCCGATCAACGACGAGGAGATCGCCGCAGTGCGAGGAGAACGGCGTCGAGTACGTCGAGCTCGAGGTCGCCATCGACGGGCTGACCGTGGCCACCAGCCCCGCCAACGAGGCCATCACCTGCCTCGACGTGCCGGCCCTGTACGCGCTGGTCGGACCGGAGTCCGAGGGCTTCGCCAACTGGAGCGACGCCACCGAGCTGGCGACGGAGGTCGCAGTCGGCCTACGCCGCCGACTTCCCCGACGCTCCGCTGGACATCAACGGACCCGGTGAGGAGAGCGGCACGTACGACACGTTCGTCGAGTTCGCCATCGCCGATCTCGCCGAGGAGCGGGGGCAGGACGAGGTCGACCCGTGCGGACTACTCCTCGAGCCCCAACGACAACCTCATCGTCGAGGGCATCGAGAGCTCGCGAGTCGTCGCTGGGCTGGGTCGGCTTCGCCTACTACGCGGCCGAGGAGGAGCGGATGAAGGCGATCGAGATCGACGGCGGCGAGGGCTGCGTCGCCCCGACGCCCGGAGACCATCGCCGACGGCACGTACCCGTTCTCCCGGAGCCTGTACATCTACGTCAACACGGCGAACGCCGAGTCGAACCCGGCCGTGGCCTCGCTACGTCGACCTCTACCTGTCACCCGAGGGCTGGCCGCGGTCGACCGACGCGGGCTACGTCGAGCTGCCGGAGGACCGCGTCCAGGCGTCCGTCGACGCCTGGGCAGGTCGCTGAGGACTTCGGTAAGGTCGGCCGCCGCGGCACCTCCGGGTCGTCGACACGGGACTCGAGCACGTTGCTGATGACCCTGACCGTCCAGGACCTGCGTGGCAACGCCAAGCAACGCAGACGTGAACGGACGATGCGCGTCGTCTTCCAGCTGGCCGCGATCGCGTCGATCCTGATCAGCCTGCTGATCCTGTTCGTGCTCGCTGCGAGGCGCGATCAACTTCCTGCGGCCAGATCGACTGGGACTTCGGGCTGCTCAGCGACACGGGCTGGTTCCCCCGGCGGGAGCGCTTCGACCTGCGCACGATCGTCGTCGGGCAGCGTGGTGATGGGTGTCGTCGCCATGTTCGTCGCCGTGCCGTTCGGGCTCGGCACCGCCATCTACCTGTCGGAGTACGCGCCGCGGCGTGTGCGCAAGATCGTCAAGCCGGTCATCGAGGTGCTCGCCGGCATCCCGTCGGTGATCGTCGGGTTCTTCGTGCTCAACTTCGTCGCCCCTGACATCGTCAACAGGGTCTTCGGCGAGCCCGAGGGTGCCAAGACCATGCTCGCCGCCGGCATCGGCATCGGGATCCTGGTGATCCCGATCATGGCGACGGTGTCCGAGGACGCCCTGAGCGCCGTGCCGAACGCGCTGCGGGAGGCCAGCTACGGCTGCGGCGCCCGCAAGTTCAACACCGTCGTGTCCGTCGTCCTGCCCGCCGCCGTCTCCGGCATCGTGGCCGCTTCGATCATCGCCGTGTCCCGGGCGATCGGCGAGACGATGGTCGCCACGATGGCGGCGGGCTACGACGGCTCCGGGCCCGTACAACGGACTCAGCCCGTTGAACGGCGGCCTGTCGATGACCGGCGCGATGACGAACGCCGCCGGCGGCACCGACCAGACGCAGGGCGGCGGCGGCGTTCGAGGTGCTGTTCCTCGTCGGCCTCCTGCTGTTCGTGATCACGCTCGCGCTCAACCTCATCGGCGACCGCTTCGTGCAGCGCATCCGTCAGGTCTACTGAGGCGGATCGACATGGCGCTCATCACTCCCGCCGTCGCCGGCGTCACCGCCCACGACGTCGTCGCCAAGCTCGCTGACGCGCGCGCGACCGCGACGTCAAGGGTCTCCTGCTCGTCGCCTCGCTGCTCGTCGCCACGCTGACGACGATGCTCATCCTGTTCGTGCTGCTCGCCCAGATCGTCATCGAGGCGATGCCCGTCTTCCAGGAGCAGGGATTCGGCTTCGTCACCGGGACGATCGGCTCCGACCCAGCGCAGCAGGGAATCTGGCCGGGCCTGTTCGGGTCGATCTTCATCGGCGTCGGCGTGGTGGTCGTCGCCATCCCGCTCGGTATCGCCGCGGCGATCTACCTCGAGGAGTACGCCTCGACTCGCAACCGCTTGACCCGGTTGATCCTGGTCAACATCCGCAACCTGGCCGGCGTGCCCGCCGTCATCTACGGCGTCCTCGGCCTGATCATCTTCGTCGAGTGGCTGGAACCGGTGACTGCGGGTGAGACGGTCATCACGGCCGGGCTCACGATGGCCTTCCTCGTGCTGCCGATCATCATCATCACGTCGATGGAGGCCGTTCCGTGCCGTGCCCCAGGGGCTCCGTGACGCCGGCTATGGCGTTGGTGCATCACGCTGGGAGGTGACCCGGGATCACGTCCTTCCGTACGCCGCCCCCGGCATCCTGACCGGAACGGTGCTGGCGATCGCCAGGGCGCTGGGCGAGGCCGCCCCGCTGATCCTCATCGGCGCGATCACCGGACTGCTGCCGCGCACCGGCCTGACCGAGAACTTCACCGCCCTGCCGATGCTCATCTTCAACTGGGCAGGAAGCGCCGAACACGCCAGGCGCCGAGATCGGCTGGTCCAACGCGGCGGCCGCCGCCGGCCTCGTCCTCCTCGTCCTCGTCCTGTTCTTCAACGCTGCTGCGATCCTGCTCCGCAACCGGTTCGAGAAGAAGCGAGTCGGTACGTGAGCGACGACGAAGGGGTGACTACCGTGACCGACCAATTCGCCTCACTGAGGATGTCCACGATGGCTGATGCCCCGCCACTCGACCTCTCCGACCAAGCCGCCGACCACCCGCACGCCACCGGCACGCAGAACGTCGTCTTCGACGTCGACGACCTGAGTGTCCTCTATGCCGACTTCCGAGCGGTGCAGGACGTGACGATCGACGTGCACCAGCATGAGATCACGGCCTTCATCGGCCCGTCGGGGTGTGGCAAGACCACCGTCCTGCGCTGCTTCAACCGGATGAACGACTTCATCGAGACGGCCAAGGTCGAGGGGACGATCACGTACCACGGTGTCAACCTCTACGACAGCGGGGTCAACGCCACCGAGGTGCGCCGCCGGATCGGCATGGTCTTCCAGAAGCCCAACCCGTTCCCCAAGAGCATCTACGACAACGTGGCGTACGGTCCGCGACTGAGCCGGCATCAAGAAGAAGGCCGAGCTCGACCCGATCGTCGAGCGCTCACTCCGCGGCGCCGCACTGTGGGACGAGGTCAAGGACCGACTCAAGGCCTCCGGGCTCAGTCTGTCCGGAGGGCAGCAGCAGCGGCTGTGCATCGCCAGGGCGATCGCCGTCGAGCCGGAGGTCATCCTCATGGACGAGCCGTGCTCGTCGCTCGACCCGATCGCCACGGCGCGCATCGAGGAGCTGATGCAGGAGATCAAGACGAAGTACACGATCGTCATCGTCACCCACAACATGCAGCAGGCGGCGCGCGTCAGCGACCGCACTGCTTTCTTCACGACCGAGGTCAACCCCGAGAGCGACCGGCGCACGGGACGGCTGGTCGAGTACAGCCCGACGACGAAGATCTTCTCCAATCCTGATGATGAGCGCACCGAGCAGTACGTCACCGGCCGATTCGGGTAAGGGACTTTCATGACGACCGATTCCGCCGACGCCGTCGTCCAGGAGCCAGACCCCCAGGGTGATCTCCGCTCGGAGTTCCACCGGGACCTCGATGAGATCCGTGAAGAGTTGGCTCGACTGGCCGCCGCGGTGACCGAGAGCATCCCGCGGGCCACGGAGATCCTGCTGGGACAGGACCTGGAAGGTGCCGAGTACATGATCCGTGCCGACGATGAGGTCGACGCGCGGTCGGTGCAGCTGGAGGAGCGGTGCTACCAGGTGCTGGCGCTGCAATCACCGGTGGCGAGCGACCTCCGCAAGGTCGTGGCCGCGCTGCGCATCATCGCCGAGATCGAACGTTCCGCCGATCTCGCCGTCAACATCTGCAAAGCGGCACGGCGGATCTACGGGCACCGTCTCGACCCGCGGCTGCGGGGGATCATCCAGAAGATGGGCGACCAGGCCCAGCAGCTGTTCCGAGAGGCGACGGAGTCGTACATGACGAGCGACGCCGTGCGGGCTGCCGCGCTGTGGGACATGGACAGCTACCTCGACGACCTGCAGCGGCAGTTCGTCGCTGCCATCTTCGAGAGCCATTCGGGTGAGCAGCTGGAGCTGCAGGTGGCGGTGCAGCTGGCTGTCGTGGCGCGGTTCTACGAACGCATCGGCGACCACGCCGTGAACATCGGTGAGCGAGTGCGGTTCCTCGTCACGGGGTGGATGCCCGAGCACGACGGCGCCGCCCGCTTCGCCCAGCGGGCAGCCGCCAGCGACCTCGAATAGCGGTGATCGCCCAGTGCTGACGGTGATCGTCGCCGTCGTCAGTGCCGTCGCCGGGGCTGCAGTCGCGTGGGCCGTGGCCCGGCGGCCGGCTCGCACGGGGGTCGTGGTCGCCCCGCCATCGCCGGGACCTCGCTGGTCCGACGTCATCGACCAACTGAGTGTCGGCGTGGTGGTGGCCGGTCCGAGCGGTCGCGTCTACCACCGCAACCGCGCCGCCGGCGCCCTCGCCGGAACGCACATGGGGCTGCTCCTCGACGACACGGTCGAGCGGCTCCTGAAGTGCGCCCTCGCTGGCGAGTCATCGCGCCAGAGCCTCGAGCTGTACGGGCCGCCGCGCAGCGCGATGGTCGTCACTGCGGCGCCGCTCGAGGGCGGCGGTGCCGTCGCGATGATCGAGGACGTCAGCGAGCGCCGCCGTGTGGACGCCGTTCGCACGGACTTCGTGGCCAACATCAGCCACGAGCTGAGGACGCCGGTCGGCGCCCTCGCGGTGCTCGCGGAGGCGCTCGTCGAGGAGGAAGACCTCGACGTCGTGCACCGAGTGGCCAACCGCATGGTCGATGAGGCGATCCGCGTCACGCGCACGATCGATGACCTCCTCGAGCTGTCGCGCATCGAGCTCGGCGAAGAGCCCCGCCGGGAGACCGTCGACGTTGTCGACGTCGTCGAGGAGGCGATCGCCCGCACTCGCCAGCTCGCCGAGGACCGCCGCATCGAGGTGACCCCACTGGAGCTGCCGGCGGGCATCCGGATCAACGGTGATCGCCGCCAGCTCGTCTCGGCGCTCGGCAACCTCGTCGAGAACGCCGTCAAGTACAGCGAGCCCGGGTCGAGCGTGCAGGTGCGCGTGCGGGTCGAGGGGACGTGGGTGGAGCTGATGGTCGCCGATCACGGCATCGGCATCCCGGCCGCCGACCACCGCCGCATCTTCGAGCGCTTCTACCGCGTCGACAAGGCACGCAGCCGCGACACGGGCGGCACCGGGCTCGGCCTGGCGATCGTCCGCCACGTCGCGACCAACCACCATGGTGACGTGCAGGTCTCCTCCCAGGAGGGCGAAGGTTCGACGTTCGTCCTGCGCATCCCCGTTCTGTCCGTAGAGACGAATCGCATCGCGCCGATTCCGACCGACAACTCGGTCGCGAGCGCGAAGGATGACGACTCCGACCGTGCTGGTGGTCGAGGACGAGGCCAGCTTCGTGGAGGCGCTCTCCATCGGGCTACGAGCGCGAGGGATTCCACGTCGAGGTGGCGATGGACGGGTTCGAGGCGCTCGAGCGGTTCGACCTCGTGAAGCCTGACCTCGTGTTGCTGGACGTCATGCTGCCGCGCATCAGCGGCATCGACGTCTGCCGGCAGCTGCGCAAGCGCAGTCAGGTCCCGATCATCATGGTCACCGCAAAGAGCGGCGAGATCGACACGGTCGTCGGGCTCGAGGTCGGTGCCGACGACTACGTGACGAAGCCCTACCGGCTCCGAGAGCTCGTGGCCCGGATGCGCGCCGTGATGCGACGGCCGCGGCTCGACCACGCCGGCGAGCTCGGCCCGGCGGCGATCACCGTTGGCGACGTTTCGCTCGACCCGGAGGAGCACACCGTCACGATCGCCGGCGAGCAGGTCGCACTGCCGCTCAAGGAGTTCGAACTGCTCCATGTGCTCCTCGCCAACGCCGGCCGTGTGCTGCCGCGTGACACGCTGATCGATCGTGTCTGGGGGAGCGACTACGTGGGCGACACCAAGACGTTGGACGTGCACGTCAAGCGCCTGCGCTCGAAGGTCGAGCCGGATCCGTCGAACCCCACGCACATCGTGACGATCCGCGGCCTTGGCTACAAGTACGAGCGCGGATCTGGGAGGGTCGCCGACCTGGCGTGAGCTCCGGCGGCCGGCCAGGGGGTGGTGATCGGCTGCATCGTGGTAGTAGTCGCTGCGAGATGCATGCATTCCTGCCATCGCCGCTGCGGAAGTGGTGATGGCCGCTCCCATGTCGAAGTTCCGCCGGCTGGCGATCACGCACGCCGCAATGATGGGCGGCGACGCGGCAATGCTCGTCGCGCTCGCCGACTCGCTGTTCCTTTCCATCGATCCGAGTGCGGCGCGCGGGCGGGTTCTGCTGTTCCTGGTCGTCAGCTTCGCCCCGTTCCTCGTGCTCGCGCCGCTGATCGGCCCCGTGATCGACCGTGCCGCCGGCGGCCGGCGCTTCGTCATCCAGATCGTCGCCTGCGCGCGCATCGTCCTCTGCGTGCTCATGGCGCGCTTCATCGACAACGTGGCGCTGTTCCCGCTCGTCTTCGCCGCACTCGTCCTGCAGAAGACCTACCTCGTCTCCAAGCAGGCGCTGGTGCCGTCCGTCGTGCGCACCGAGGGGGAGCTCGTCGAGGCGAACTCCAAACTCGGCGTGATCGCCGGGCTCACCGGCTTCGTGGCCATCCTTCCGGCGGCGCTGATCCAGATCACGCCGCTTGACGGCGCGGGAACGCTGATCTACTCAGCCCTGCTCTTCGGGGTGGCGTTCGTCGACGCGTCGCGCCTGCCGGCGGACGTCGTGGCGGCACGTCCGGAACAGCCGGCCGAGCGCCGCCAGCTGCACTCCCGGCGGCTGCAGCTGGCGGCTGCGGCGATGCTCCTGCTGCGGGCGGCGAGCGGCTTCCTGTTCTTCCTGCTCGCGTTCTGGCTGCGCACGCAGTCCGCCGGAACGTTCTGGTTCGGCGCCGCCATTGGCATGTCGGCACTGAGCACGATGGCCGGCAACAGCATCGCGCCAGGCATCCGGCGCCGTCTGCGCGAGGAAGTCATGATCGTCGGCGCGCTCGGCCTGTCCGCGCTCGCTGGAGTGGCCGCCGCCCTCACCGGCGGTCCGGCCGCCGGCGTTTTCCTGGCGGCCGTCCTCAACTTCGCCGGGGCGATCGCCCGCCTGGCGTTCGAGAGCATCGTCCAGCGCGACGCTCCTGAAGCCAACCGCGGGCGAGCGTTCGCCAGGTTCGAGACGCACTTCCAGCTGGCGTGGGCGATCGCCGGCGTGGTGCCCGTCCTGATCAGCATCCCCGGACCGATCGGCTTCCTGATCGTCGGCATCATCTGCGCAGCCGCGCTCGTCAACTACGTGGTCGGGCAGCGGTCGATGACCGTAGGTCGCGGGCGACGGCTCAGCCGGCCGGCGCCGCTGCCTCCCCCGCCTCCGCCGCGATGACGGAGCTCGCGTTGAACTCTGCAGGGCGGCGCCTCGACGCCAACCTGGTCGCGCCGGAGGGCGCCGCGTCCGGTGCCGGGCTGCTGTTCGTCCACGGGCTCGGCAGCAGTCAGCGCGGCTACCTCGAGCGGGCGGGCGCGGCGACCAACGAGCTCGGCTGCACGTGCCTCACGTTCGACCTCAGCGGGCACGGTGCCAGTGAGGGCGACCTCTCCGAGGTGCTCGTGGGTGACCATCTGGCCGACCGCCGGCACCGCTCACGGCGGCTACGACACGTCGCCAGGCGCCGCCGTCACGTCGCACGCGCTCGGCGTCGGCATGAGCGGCGGCGCCAGGCCGCTACCGACGACGTGGCGAGCCGGCGGCGGGCTACCGTCGCAACCGGGCGAACCACAGTCCGGGGCATCGACCTCGTTCGCGGTCGGGATCGCATCGGCGGTCGACAGCGGCGCCAGGCCGGACTCGCCGGCCCGGTCGACGACGCCTTGCACGAACGCCTTGCCGCGCGCCACCTGATCCTCGCCGAGGCGGATGCCGAGCAACTGCTCGACGAACGTGTCGTTGCTGCGGTCTCGACGCGCCGTCGGCGCACGGCTTCGGCGATCCGCAGGGCGTTGCCGCCGACGATGCGCACGGAGACGGCGTCGACGATCCAGTCGGTGTAGCCGACGACGACGGCGACGAGCGCATCGAGGCGCGGCCGCAACGCCTGCTGCTCCGCCGACGTGACGGCGCCGAGCAGCACCTCGGGATCGCCGAGGGCCTGCTGCAGGGCCGCCATCGGATCACCGCCGCCGCTGTCGATCTGCCCGAGGCGATCGGCCACTGCGTTGGGGTCGGGGCGGAAGCCGCCGACGTGCTGACGGACGAGGTCGCTCAAGTGTCGCGGAGGTGTGGCGCGGAGAGGATCACGTGCCCGGCCAGCTCGTGGGCGAGCACCCACAGCCGCATCTCGTCGGTCGGGATCTCCCACGCTCCGGCGAACTCGTCGATGTTCGACGGGACCAGCGTGACCGTCGCCGGCTGGCGGGGGATCGGCAGGTCGTGCACGCCGAAGGCCCGCGTCGCCAGGCGTCCGACCATCGAGCCGACGGCCATGCCGAGCATCGCCGGGGCCATCATCTTGGAGAGCCCGGCCATCATCGACATCATCGGGTCGGCCATCGCCGGATCGTCGGAGAGCTCCTGCAGGTCCGGCGGAGTCCCGAGTGCGGTGGCCATCTCCGTGAACAGGTGGCGGTAGGCGTCGAGCGTGCCGCTGGCCCACTGGCTGCGCGTGACGGCCTGCGGCTCGGCCGTGCCGTCGCTGGTGCCGACGACGTCGGCTGACGTGGAACCAGGCGATGCGCGCCAGATCGGCGAAGGCGAGGCGCACGGCCGGATCGACGTTCGGCTCCAGCCGTCCCGCCGGTGGCGCCGAGCTGGGCGAACTGCCGAGCCGCGTCCCAGTTCAGCGGCCCTTGCCCGGCCAGCGCCCGGGCGAGGTCGCCGAACATCGGCAGCGACGCGAACGCCTTGAACGGGTCGCTCGGATCGTCGTCGTCGTGCCGTTCGAGCGGGTCGTCGGCATGACGTCGATGCTATGAGCCGTGACCCGTCTAACGTCCACTGATGGCCGAGCGAAGCGAGGGCATGCCCGCCGCGACCGTAAGCGAGCTGGACGGCGATGACGTTCGGCGCAGCCCCGGATCGATGGCGATCGCCGCTGTCGGCGCCGCTGCGGGTGCACGTGACCGGTGCCGAAGCGAACCTCGGCACTCGGGTGCTCGGACTCCTCGGCCGCCTCGCCCGACGTCGAGCGACGGGTCGGCGACGGCGTGTGACGTGGTCGTCCACCTCGGGGCCGGCGACCACGACCTGCGCGCCCGCCGGCGCGAGAGCGTGACCGAGGGTGCCGCCGCCATGCTCGCACGACGCGACGGTCGGGACATGCGTCGCACGTGGTGCTCGTGTCGTCGGCGATGGTCTACGGCGCGTACGCCAACAATCCGGTCCCGCTGACCGAGGATGCCATCCTGCGGCCGGACGTCGAGTTCGTGTACGCCCGCCAGCTGGCGACCGTCGAAGCGATGGTCGACCGCTGGCGGCGCGCCGTGCCAGGGCGCTCCGGTCACCGTGCTGCGGCCGGTCGTGGCGATGGCCGACGACGGGACGTCGTCGCTGGCCGCCGCGCTGGCCGCCGGGCTCGGCCAGCGCTCCACCGAGGACGACCCTCCGGCGCAGTTCCTCCACCTCGACGATCTGGCCTCGGCGGTCGCGCTCGCCGTCGAGCAGCGCCTCGACGGCGTCTTCAACGTGGCGCCCGACGGCTGGGTCGCCGGCGATCGCGTGCGGGCGTTGACCGGCCGTGGCCCTCGCGTGAAGCTGCCCGATCGCCTTGCCGAGGTCGTCAGCGCACTGCGCTGGCGGTTCCAACGTGGCCCGATCCCCCCGGGTCTGCGCAGCTACACGCTCGAGCCGTGGCTCGTCGCCAACGATCGCCTGAAGGCCCACGGTTGGCGACCGACCGTCACCAACGAGCAGGCGTACGTCGAAGGGACCGAGGCCCGATGGTGGACGATGGTGACGCCAAGGCGCCGCCAAGAGCTCGCGCTCGGTGCCATGGCGATCGGCCTCGTCGGCGTCGCCGCTGTCGTCGTCAGTCTCCTTCGCCGTTGGCGTCGCGGTCGGAGCTGACGCCGGTCGTCGGCGGCACGCTCGTCGACGAGGACGTGGAGCTCGTCGTTGGCCCGGTGGTCGTCGTCGGTCGCCCGCTCGTCGGCGGCGTGGTCGCCGCGGTGGTCGGTGGACGCACCGTCGTTGGCGTGTTGGTCGTCGTCGGGGCTGGCGTCGTCGTGGGCGGCGTGCGTACCTCGTCGACCGGTGCCATGCGCAGCTCGTCGGAACCACCCGTGCACAGTCCGACGAGGCGACCACGGTCGTCGAGCACGGGCGTCGCTTCGTCGACGTCGAGGCTCCCCAGCTCGTCCATCGTGACGACGATCGGGTTGGCCGTCTGCACCAGCACCGTGTCCGTTGGACCGGGCTGGGCCGCCAGCTCGAGGTGCTCGGCGTCGGGATCTGCCGGCAGCGACACGACCGTCACGTCGCCGGCCGGGTCGGTGCCCATGACTTCGGCGTCGACGACATCGCCGGACACGAGGCGTACCTCCACGAGCTCGCCATGAGTTGCCGCAACCGCGTCGGCCGTCGTCACGCCCCACCCGTCGCCCACCGGCGTGACCAGCGGCAGGGCAGGTGGCTGCTCGACCGCTGCGCTGGGGGCCGAGCGCAGCGCCGAAACGGTGGAGCTCGCAGCGACTGGGGAGGCCGAGTGCCGCGGTGTCATCGTCAGCACCAGCACGCCGACGAGCAGCAGACCCAGCGTCGCCGTCGAGACGATGAGCACTCGGCCGCCCGTGGTCGTCGGCTCGTGAGCGGGCGGTCCGAGCTCGGACGGATGCCTCCAGGTGCGCTCGTGTGGAGGCAGGGGTCCGTCTTCCACGGGCGAGAAGTTAGCCACGGCGCTCCCGTTGCGGAGGTCGGGGAGGGGGTGATCTCGCACTTCGCGGAAGGTCGGCCCACGGAAGGTCAGAGCTACGATGCGGCTCGTGCAGGCTCCTCGGCGTGGCGACGACTGGTTGGCGCTCACCGCCGACGAGCTGTCGGTCGCCGCGGTCTACGACTGGGCGGTGCGCCCCGATTGCGGCGCCGTCGTCGTGTTCAGCGGCACGGTGCGCGATCACGCTGAGGGCCGCGACGGGCGTGGAGCAGCTGGAGTACGAGGCCTATGAGGAAGCGGTGCAGCCGCGGCTGGCGGCGATCGCCGAAGAGGCCAGGCGCCGGTGGCCGAGCATCGGACGCGTCGCGCTGCTCCACCGCATCGGCCGCCTCACGCTCGGTGAGTCGTCGGTGCTCGTCGTGGTCTCCTCGCCGCATCGCCCTGAGGCGTTCGAGGCGGCCCGCTATGCCATCGACGCACTGAAGGCATCTGTACCGATCTGGAAGCACGAGACCTGGCGCGAGGGCAGTGCGTGGGGCACGGGCGCCACGCCGATCCGCGGTGCCGGGGCTGTGTCGTGACGGCGCTGATCGTCGTCATCGTCGTCGTCGCAGTGGTCGTGCTGGTTGGCGTCGGAGCCATGGCCATGAGCCGGCGGCGCCGGCCCGACGGCGTGGCGGCGTTCCAGCGCCACATCGACGCCCTGTCGCCCGAGGCGCGGCGGCCCGTCGTCGACCAGGTTCAGCAGCTCGAGGATGAGGCCGAACAGGGCGGGCCGCCTGAACGGCCGGACGACGACAAGGGAGCGGGTCCCCAGTAGATGGCCCGTGACCTCGCGATCGATCTGGGGACGGCGAACACGCTCGTCTACATGAAGAACCGCGGCATCGTGCTGAACGAGCCGTCGGTGATCGCGCTCAACCGTCAGACCGGCGAGGTGCTGGCGACTGGGCACGAGGCGTGGCAGATGATCGGTCGCACGCCTGGGTACATCGTCGCCGTTCGCCCACTGCGCGGTGGGGCGATCACCGACTTCGTGCTCACCGAGCGGATGATCCGCCTGCTGTTGCAGCGCGTCGGTGTCAGCCGGTTCACTCGCCCCAAAGTCGTGATCTGCGTGCCATCCGCGATCACCGAGGTCGAGCGCCGAGCGGTGACGGATGCCGCTCGGCGAGCCGGAGCTGCCGACGCCAACCTCATCGAGCAGCCCATGGCGGCGGCGATCGGGGCCGACCTGCCGATCGACGAGCCGGTCGGCAACATGGTCATCGACATCGGCGGGGGTACGACCGAGACGGCAGTGATCAGTCTCGGCGGCATCGTCGCGCTCGAAGCGGTGCGCGTCGGCTCGTTCGACATCGACGCGGCGATCCAGAACTACGTACGGCGCGAGCACGGCATCGCCATCGGGGAGCGCACCGCCGAGGAGATCAAGGTCGCCATCGGATCGGCCGACCCGACAGAGGAGGAGAACCAGGCGGAGGTGCGGGGCCGGGACATGATGTCCGGGCTGCCCAAGACGGTGCTGCTGACGCCCGAGGAGATCCGTTTCGCCATCGAGGACGTCATCTCGTCGCTGATCGCTTCCGTGATCCGCTGCCTCGCAAAGGCGCCGCCGGAGCTGTCGCAGGACTTCCTGGCGCGCGGGATGTACCTCGTCGGCGGTGGCGGCTTGCTGCGTGGCCTGGCCCGGCGCATCGAGCGCGAGACGAAGGTGCCGGTGAAGCTGTCCAACGTGCCACTCGAGGCCGTCGTGCTCGGGGCGGGCCACGTGATCGAGCACTACGAGGCGCTGAAGGGCATGTTCATGGGCGCCCGGCGGTAGGAGCTTCGTGAGGTCGGGCGAGCCGTCGCTTCGCGGTGACAAGCGATGAGCACCGATGTCCACTTGGCAGCGGCGGCGAGCTCGGTAGGCGAGGCGAGCCACTTGGTTGCGAGCCGAGCCCGAGAATGAAGGTTGACGCCGCTCGACGAGGGGATCCGTCGGATACGAGCCGAGCTCGGCGTGCCAGCCGGCTTCCCACCAGCGGCGGCGATGGACGCGGTCGTCGCGGCCAGGACCGAACCAGGCGACGACCACGTCGACCGCACGGACCGCCCGTTCGTCACGCTCGATCCGGCCGAGGCCATCGACCTCGACCAGGCCTTCACCATCGAGCGCTCGGGCGGTGACCTGATCCTGCACTACGCCATCGCCGACGTCGGCTGGTTCGTCGAACCGGGCTCGTCGTTGAACGAGGAAGCGTGGAAGCGCGGCGTCACGGTGTACCTGCCGGACCAGAAGTCACGCTTGTACCCGGCTGCCTTGTCCGAGGGAGCGGCCAGCCTGCTGCCCGACGGTCCTCGGCCCGCCGTCGTGTTCACGACGCGCGTCGACGGCGGGGGCGACGTGCGCCTCGAGGGCGCCGAGCGGGCGCTCGTGCACAGCCGCGCCAAGCTGACCTACGACACCGTCACGCCGGACGATCTCCCCGATGGTTTCGCGGACCTTGCCGCGGCGCATCGAGGCGGCCGAGGATCGGCGCGGCGCGCCGCGGGTCGAGTTCCCAGATCAAGAACTGGAACAGATCGACGGCAGTTGGGTGCTACGGATCGAGCCGCGGCGAGAAACGGAGGACCACAACGCGGCGCTGTCGTTGGCGACCAACCTCGCCGTGGCGAATGCGCTGTTGGAGGTCGGAACCGGGCTGTTCCGCGTGATGGCCGAGCCGACCGAGCGTCAGATCGAGCGGCTGCGCCACACGGCGACGGCGTTCGGCCTGCGCTGGCCGCACAACCAGTCGCTGGCCGACTTCCGCCGCACGCTGCACCGCGGCGATCCGGCAGCCAACGGGTTCCTGCTCGCCGTACGCCGCGCCGGCGGCGGGGCTTCCTACGAGGAGCTCGACGACGACAGCGACGATCGACCGTGGCACTCGGCGATCGCTGCGCCGTACGTGCACGCGACGGCGCCGCTGCGGCGGTTGGCCGATCGCTACGTGGTCGACGCCGGGCTCGCGGTGGGGTGCGGCGAACCGATCCCCGAACATGTTCGTACCGCGTTCGGCGAATTACCACGCGTGATGGCCCGAGCAGAGGGTCTGGCCCATCGCGCCGAGAACGCCGTGATCGCATTGGCCGAAGCAGTCATGCTCGCCGGGCGCGAGCAGGAGGTGTTCGACGCCGTCGTTGTCGACGAGGACCACCGAGGCACCGTCATCCAGCTCGTCGAACCGGCCGTCCTCGCCCACGTCACGGCGCACCATGTCGCCCCCGGCGATGCCGATGCGGGTCCGCCTCGTCACTGCCGACATCCAAGGCCGGACCGTCGAGTTCAGCCGCGTCAGCTGAGCGGGTCTTCAGTCCTTGAACGACGCGACCCGGGACGGTGCTCAGGCTGGATCGAGACGGTAGATCGGGCCGGCGAGCGACAAGACGTAGATCTCGCCGTCCGGACCATCGACAACCGCCGTCGGGCTCTCCACGTTGCCGAGCTCCACCGTGCGCCCGGCCTGGAGGTCAGCACCCTCGCCGAGCACCTCCTGGGCGACGATCCGTCCCGAGCAGAAGTCCGCGTACACGTACCAACCGTCCAGCGATGACCCGTTGCGCACCCGCACGCCGCCGCTAGATCGAGCAGCCGGCGTCGCCGTGCGGGTACGTGGCGAACGGTGGCGTATGGCCTTCCGCCGGCACGTCCTCGTTGAAGCGCTCGTCGCCCTCGAACGCGCTCCAGCCGAAGCTGAGGCCCTTGCCGGCGTCGACACCGTTCGTCGCCGGAGCGACGTCGATCTCCTCGAACGCGCCCTGACCGACGTCGGCGATCCAGAGATCACCGGTGGCGCGGTCGAACGAGAAGCGCCACGGGTTGCGCAGGCCGCTCGACCAGATCCGCGTGTCGGCGCCGGCGTCGTCGACGAAAGGGTTGTCCGCGGGCACCGTGTACGGCTCGCCAGCCGACGGCGTGGGATCGATGCGCAGCAGCTTGCCGAGCGGGGTCGACAGGTCCGTGCGCGCGCCGCTCCGGATCGCCTCCGGAACCGCCGTCGCCCATGCCGATGTAGAGCATGCCGTCGGGGCCGAACGTGAGGTCCCCGCCGTTGTGGTTCGGGTACGGCTGCTCGATCACGAAGATCGAGCGTGCGTTGTCGCCCGTCGAGGAACGTGCCGTCGTCTTCGACCGGGTACTCGAAGATGGTGGTGTCACCGTTGAGGTCGGTGTAGTTCGTGTACGCCAGGTCGCCCGTCGGTGCGAACGCCAGGCCCAGCAGGCCGCGCTCACCGTCAGCGTCCGTCAGATCCGTGGCGTCGAGGACGGTGGACAGCGCGCCATCCGGCCAGGCGCAGGATCCGTCCGCCCTGCTCGACGACGTAGAGCCCCGGGTCACCCTCCCGCCACGCCAGGTCGACGGGTGCCTCGGCGACGGCAACCTCGGTGACGGTCGCCGCTGGGTCGGCGGACGTCTCGGCGGCGGTCGCCGTCGGTGCTGCCGAACCGGATGCAGCAGGCGCCGACTCCGTTGGACGTGGTCCAGCGGCGTCCGTCCCAGAGGTCCCGGGAGTGGTCACCGGCGGTGCGACCGTCGAGTTGGCATCCGTGTCGGCATCGTCGTCGCCGCTACAGGCGACGAGCAGGACCAGCGCGAGGACGGCGGACATCACCGCGTGCTGCGCCTCATGGCCGACCAACCCGCGCCAGGCCCTCTTGCACGACGCTGACGACCAGTCGTCCGTCGCGGGAGAAGATCGCGCCGCCGGCGAGCCCTCTGGCCGAGCTCGTCGAGATCGCCCGCTGGTCGTAGAGCAGCCACTCGTCGGCGCGGAACGGGCGATGGAACCACATCGCGTGGTCGAGGCTGGCCATCTGCATCCCCGGGCTGTCCCAGGCGAGCCCGAACGGAAGCACCGTCGTGTCGAGCAGCGTCATGTCGCTGGCGTACGTCACGAGGCAGGCGTGGACGACAGGATCCTCGGGCAGCGTGCCGTCGGCGCGCAGCCACACGCGCTGGCTGTCCGATGGCGCGCCCTTGCGGCTCAGGGGGTCGCCGTCGACGTAGCGGACGTCGATCGGTCGGGCCCGCTCGTACAGCTCGCCCAGCTGGTCCCTGTACGGCTCCATGCGCTCGTGCCAGTCGGGGAGCGTGTCGGGCTCCGGCAACCCCTGGGGCATCGGCAGCTGGTGGTCCGGGCCCGTCCTCGAGGCCGTGGAAGCTCGCCTGCAGGTTGAAGATCGCCCGGCCGTGCTGGATCGCGACGACCCGCCGGGTGCTGAAGCTGCGCCCGTCCCGCAACCGGTCGACCTCGTAGAGGATCGGCACGGCCGGGTCGCCCGGTCGCAGGAAGTAGGCGTGCAGCGAGTGGACGAGGCGGACCGTGTCGTCGACCGTGCGGGCGGCGGCGACGAGGGCCTGCCCGGCGACCTGGCCACCGAAGACGCGCTGGCGGCTCTCGTCGGGTGAGCGCCCACGGAAGATGTTGACCTCGATGGGCTCGAGGGCGAGCAGTCTCACGAGGTCATCGAGCGCCGCTTGCATCGGGACATTCTGCTGGACTCGGACCCGTCAACCTTGGCGAGTGAGCGAGCGCCAGCGACCAGGAACGTGCGAGCGACCGAGCGCCAGCGAGGGGAGCGGCAAGCAACGGCCTGCGTGGCCGGGAAACGCCATTGCGTCTGCGTGGCCGGGGAACGCAGCAGACGACGTCGTCGTAGCCTCGACCGGGTGGACTGGCGCGAGCACGCCCTGGCGGCGAAGGGCTTCATGCCCGTCGAGGAGGGCGACGCGCTGCACGAAGCGGCAGCTGGCGGCTGCGGCGGCGGTGCCGAGTGCGCCGTTCGTCGAGGTCGGGTCGTACTGCGGCCGCTCGACGATCTGGCTCGGCGCGGCCGCTCGTGAGACGGGCACGGTCGTGTTCGCTGTCGACCACCACCGCGGCTCGGAGGAGAACCAGGCCGGCTGGGAGCACCACGACTCCGTCGCTCGTCGATGCCCGCACCGGGGAGATGGACACGCTGCCGACGTTCCGCGACACGATCCGGACGCCGGGCTGGAGGACCGGGTCGTGGCGATGGTCGGTCAGTCGCCGGTGGTCGCCCGCTACTGGGCGATGCCGGCGGCCCTGGTGTTCATCGACGGCGGGCACGGCGTCGAGCCGGCCCGCGCCGACTACGCCGGCTGGGCACCACACGTGGCGATCGGCGGGACGCTGGCGATCCACGACGTCTTCCCGGACCCCGCCGACGGCGGCCGCCCGCCGTACGAGGAGATCTACCTCCCGGCCCTCGAGAGCGGCCGCTTCCGACTCGCCTCCGCCACCGGCTCGCTGCGGGTCCTCCACCGCGTCGACTGATCCGGCCCCGCGTCGGTTCTGACACCCGTTTGGTGTCATCCGTGACACCCAACGGGCGTCAGAACCGGGATTCAGTCGAGGAGCGGGGCGCGGGGTGAAGAGGGCGGCGGCGGGGGAGGCGCCGGTGATCGCGTCGGCGGCGAGGATCACCGCGGCGGCGGTGTACGAGGTGTGCTCCTCGAACGGGAAGTGGATGCCGTCAGGGTGTTCGGAGTCGTACACGAGGCCGGTCCAGTACGAGCCGTCCTCACGCCGGTGCGCTCGTGTCCACGCCAGCAGCTCGGTCGCCGTGGCGCGGTCGCCGATGGCGGCGAAGGCCACCGCGCACTCCGCCGTCTCCGACGCCGTGACCCACGGCTCGTCGCTCACGCAACGGATGCCGCGGCCCTCCATCGCGAACACGTCCCAACCCTCGGCGAGGCGAGCCTTGGCGGCCTCGCCGGTCAGCGCGCCGGTCAGCACCGGGTAGTACCAGTCCATCGCCCAGCGCACCTTCGGCTCGAACGCCAAGGGCCGTTCGGCGATCGCGTGGACCATGACGTCGGCCGCCCGCTCCCACTCCGGGTGCGGCTCACCGACGATGTCGGCGAGGGCGACACCGCAGCGGAAGGCGTGCTGGATGCTCGACGTGCCGGTCAGCAAGGCGTAGTCCCATGTGCGGGTGCCGTCGGCTTCGACCGCCCACAGCACCAACCCGTCCGGCCGCCGCAGCGACAGCGTCCAGTCGAGTGCCCGCTCGACGGTCGGCCACAGGTGGTCGAGGAAGGCTCGGTCCCACGTGCAGCGCCAGTGGTGCCACACGCCCGTGGCGATGTAGGCGCACACGTTCGTGTCGAGCTTGTCCTCCTCGACGCTTCCGTCGGAGCCGTAGTAGTTGTGCCAACTGCCGTTAGGCCGCTGTACATCAGCCAACCACTCGTACGCCGCCTCAGCCGGGCGGTGCATCCCGGCCACGTCGAGGGCCATCGCCGACTCGACGTGGTTCCACGGATCGCAGTGGCCGCCAGGGAACCACGGGATCAACCCGGACGGCTGCTGCAGCTCGGCCAGGTACTCGGCCGTCTCGCGGACTTCTTCGGCGCTGAGCACGTCCGCGACCTCGGGGATCATGAGGCGTACACCACGAGGCTCTTGCCGAGCACTGGCGACAGCGCCCGCTCGACGAGGGCGACCGAGCGCGGACGGTGCACGATGTCCCACTCGAGGAACTGGCGGTACCGACGCACCATCGGGTGACCGTCGTCGTTGACGCCGACGGCGCAGCGCAGCCACCAGTAGGGCGAGTGGAGGGCGTGCGTGTGGTGCGTTCCCGCAACACGCAACCCGGCTGCGCGCACCTTGGCCTTCAGCTCCGTTGCGGAGTAGATGCGGACGTGGCCGCCCACTGCCGTCGGGCGCGTGGTAGTCGTCCGACAGCATCCAGTTGATCTTCTCTGGCAGCCAGCTCGGCACCGTGACGGCGAAGGCACCACCCGGCCGCAGCACGCGCACCAACTCGGCCAGTGCGCCGACGTCATCCTGCACGTGCTCGAGCACCTCGGACGCGACGACGCCGTCGAACGTGCAGTCGGCGAACGGCAGCTGCGTGGCGTCTCCGCAGACGACACCGACGACGCGGTCCTCGTCGATCTCCCCGGCTTCGACCATCGCGGCGAACGTGTCGCGCGTGGACTTCAGCTCCGGAGCGGCGACGTCGAGGGCGGCGACGCGATACCCCTGGCGAGCCAGCTCGAAGGCGTGCCGACCGAAACCGGCTCCGGCGTCGAGCACGCGATCACCAGGACGCAAGCCGAGCGCGGCAAGCGGTCCATCCGGATCGTCAGCATCAGTCGTTCACTGCGTTCCCCGGCCACGCAGGCCGTTTGTGACCACTCGCTCGCTGGCGTTCGCTCGTTCGCAGAATCCGCCGCGTCCGGGTTTTCTCGACGTTTGCGGGCATCGCCAGGACTTCGCGGTACTGCTCAACGGTCAGTTCCGCGCAGCGGCGCCACGTCCAGCGTTGCAGCACGCGTTGACGCCCCGCTGCGCCGACACGGGCCCGCAGCTCGGGGTCGTCGAGCCCTCTGGCGATCGTCACCGCCAAGGCATCGGCGTCACCGGCCTCGCACTGGAGCACGGTCTCGCCGTCGCGACCGGTCACCTCGGGCAGCGCGCCACCGTCGGTGGACACGAGGGCGGTCCCGGTCACCATCGCCTCGATGGCCGGCAAGCTGAACCCCTCATAGAGGCTGGGCACCACGGCCAGCTCGGCCGCTGCGTACAGCGCAACGATCTCGCTCGTCGGTCACGCCCGACACGAACTCCACGCACGACTCGAGGCCGAGCGTGCGGATCAGTTCCATGCTGTGGCCCGCCCGTGGTCGCCCGATGACGGTCAACGAGACCTCGCGCTCCGTGCGCAGCTTGGCGATCGCCTCGAGCAGATAGGACAGCCCCTTGAGGGCGACGTCGGCAGACGCCGTCGTGATCAACCGACCCGGGATCCGGGCGACGTCCGGTCGCGGCCGGAACAGCTCGGGATCGACCCCGACCGGGACCAGCCGCATGCGCTCGTACGCGACACCCATGTCGTCGTGGATGTCACGGATCGAGCTCTCGCTGACCACGACGATGCGCGGCATCCGGGAGGCGACCCGACCCTGCATCTTGACGAACGAGTACCACCGTCCGACCGACCAACGCTTGCGCCAGTTCGGCGCGTGCGCCATCTCCAGTTGACGGTCCTTCGTGATCGGGTGGTGCAACGTGACGATCGTCGGGATGCGCTTCTCGAGGGCGAGGATCCCGTAGCCGAGGCACTGGTTGTCGTGGACGAGGTCGAACTCGGCACGGCGAGGCGTCAGCTCTCGCAACGCCCGGTAGCTGAAGGCCAGCGGCTCGGGGAACGTGCCCGTGCAGAACTGCGCCATCTCGAGCAGGTCCTCGCGCGGTCTTGAACTCCCAGAACGCCGGGAACCGCCCGGGGTAGTGGTCGTTGAACGTGTCGAGGCTGGGCAGCTCGGTGAGCTTGACCCGCTCGTCGAGGACGGGGTACGGCTGGCCGGAGAAGACCTCGACGCGGTGGCCGAGATCGGTCGAGCGCCTTCGTCAGATGGCGGGTGTAGACGCCCTGGCCACCGACGTGTGGCTTGCCGCGGTACGTCAGATAAGCGATGCGCAACGGCGCGCCAGGATCCTGGGGCACCGGGGCGGACATGACCGGTGAGGCTACCCACGCTCGGTTACCGGCCAGTAGGTGAAGCGGGTTGCCACCTGATCGTCACAATTTTGATGCGGCCGGCGAGGGCGCCTGGAGGCCCGCCGTGCCGAACCGGGTCTTCACCTCTGAACGACGCGACCTAGGCCTTGATGTGGCCGCCGAGGCGCCTGGAGGCGCCGGCGTGCCGAACCGGGTGTTCGCCTCTGAACGACTCCTGGCCAGGCTCTCATTGGCCGATCTGGGCGCGGACGTTGTCGAATTCGAGCAGCTCCGCGCCCAGATCCGGTGGCCACCGGACGACGGTCTGGCGTGGCGGTCCGATCCGGGGGATCATTCAGGTGATGGAGGGCGCGCTGGGCGACGCGGAACTTCGTCGCTACGCGTCAGCGCTGTCGGAGCACGCCGACTCGAGGCAGGCGGCGATCTACGTCGCCGAGCAAGTGCTGCAGCAGGTCGGGCCATCGCCCGACCTGGCCGTCGTCTTCGTGACACCTCCCCACCGCGACGCCGTCGTCGAGGTCGCCGACGCCATCCGCGCCGTGTTGCGACCGCAGACGCTGCTCGGTGCCACCGCGGTGGCGGTGCTGGGCGGCAGGCGAGAGGTGGAGCAGCAGCCAGGCGTGTCGCTGTTCGCCGCCCACTCGGGTTCGCCTGCGCTGCCGATCCGCCTCGATGCCGGGTCCGGGGACGAGGGGTGGGTGATCACCGGGGTGCCCGATGACCTGGCCGGCCTCCGGTCGATGCTGCTGCTGGCCGATCCGTTCACGTTTCCTGTCGACACGCTGCTGCAGCAGCTACGCCGCGATCATCCGGGCCTGGCGGTCGTTGGAGGAATGGCTTCGGCTGCGATGCGCGCCGGCGAGAACCGGCTGCTGCTCGACGACTCCTCGTACCGCGACGGAGCCGTTGGCGTGCTGCTGGCCGAGGACGTCTCCCCGCAAGCCGTCGTCTCGCAGGGTTGCCGGCCGATCGGTCGGCCCTACATCGTCACTCGCGCCGACGGGCAGATGATCTACGAGCTCGGCGGCAAGCCGGCGCTCGAGCGGCTGCTCACCACGCTCGGCCATCTGTCACCGGCCGACAACCGGCTGGCGGAACAAGGTCTGCACTGCGGCATCGTGATCGATGAGCGCAAGGAGGAGTTCGAGCGCGGCGACTTCCTCGTCCGTGGCGTGCTGGGAGCCGATCGGGAGTCCGGCGCGGTCGCCGTCGGGGACGTGGTCAGCGTCGGGGCGACGCTGCAGTTCCAGGTGCGCGATGCGGCGAGCGCCGATGAGGACCTACGCGAGCTGCTCGCAGGGCGCGATGGTCGTGGAGCGCTCGTGTTCACATGCAACGGGCGTGGCCAGCGGCTCTTCGGCACGCCGGATCACGACGCCACGGTGGTCAGCGACCTCCTCGGCACGTCAACGGTGGCCGGCATGTTCTGCGCGGGCGAACTCGGTCCCGTCGGCGGACGCAACGCGCTGCACGGGTTCACCGCGTCGTTGGCGATCTTCCGGTAGCTGTCCTGCGTCAGCGATCTGGTTCGACGGTCCACCAGCTCTCTGACGCTGAGCGCACGGTGGGAGGATGACCCGTCATGAACCGCACACCCGTCAACCCATGGCAGTGGTCACTGAACTTCGGCTTCGATCAAGCCGAGCTTCTCGACGGATCCCGCCGCCAGCTCTTCTGCAGTGGCCAGGCGTCGGTCGACGCCGACGGCAACCCGCAACACCCAGGCGACATGGCGGCCCAGGTCGCGCTCACCATCGACAACATCGAGGCGGTTCTCGCCGCTGGTGGGATGAGCCTGGCCAACCTCGTCCGACTGACCGTCTACACGACCGATGTCGACGCCCTGCTGGAGCAGTTCGGCGCCGTCGCCGAGCGTCTCGCCGGCGGCGGCGGTCGCTTCGCCAGCACGCTGGTCGGCGTCACCCGGCTCGCCTTTCCGGAGCTCCTCGTCGAGATCGACGCGATCGCCGTCGATTAGCAGCAGCTCGGCAGCACGGTCCGTTGATGTCGTAGCGTCCGGGGATGCCCGACGATCGACGCGGTCTGGGCGGGCCAGCGCGGTTGGGTTCGCGGCCTCGATCGGTGCACTCGCTGGGGCCAGCCTGGCGGCCGGTCGGGGGCTTCGCCGGACCACCGCCGGCGTGCTCACCGGTGCAACGGTGCTGGCGGCCGGTGAAGCGCTGGCGCGGGCCCGGCAGCGACCCGGCGAGATCCCGGCGCTGCCCCAGCGCATCCTGGTCAGCGGCGCGCTCGCCGCGCCGCTCGGCTGGCTCGGTGCCCGGCTGACCGGCGTGGGCCCACTCGTCGTTGGAACCGTCGCCGGCACGGTGTCAGGAGCGATGGGGCTGCGGCCGGTGAAGGTGGCATTGGGTCCGGTGGTGGGCCTGACGCTCGGCGCAGTTGCAGGTCGACGGCGAACCGTGCCGTCGCCCGCTGCGGTTGCTGCGGCAACGGTGGTGACGTACCGCACGTTGTCGGCGGCGCTGTTCCGCGATGCGCAGGTCAGCTTGCTCGCCGAGCAGGTTGCGGCAGAGGAGCTGCCCTTCGTCGTTCCGCTGGCTGCCCGCACGCGCTACGTGGGAACCGGGTATGTCCGCGAGCTGGCCGAGGCGATGGGCGGCACGTACACCGAAGCTGCAACCGACGTGGGCATCATCGCCTCGCTCGACGAGCTCGCCGGACCCGAGTTCGATCCCGCCGGCGTCGACCCGCAGGTCCGGCAGTTCTACGAGCACACCACGCGGTTCATGCTCGACATCGTTCCGGAGTGGCGGGCATGGGTACGCCCCGGCTACCTGCTCTACCGGACGCTCGTCGCCCGCCCGCTCGGCCAGGCCAACGTGCCGATGAACCAGCGCGAGGCGTTGCGCGGCGTGCGCAGCCGGATCGACACGATCACCGTCGACGGGACCGCCGACGGGACGATCGCCGTGCGCGGTTGGATCCGTTCGTTCGCCGACACGGACGCACCGATCTACGTCGGCATCTACACGACGTACCGCCACGACGACCGCGGCTACGTGAGCGTCGGCTTCCCGGTCCCTCACGGCAGCTTCACTGCCACGCTCGTGCCGCAGGCGCGTGACGGCGGCGGGCTCACGCTGACGAGCGACGGCGGCGGGCACGCCGGCCACTACCTGACCTACGTCGACCCGGAGTCGAGCGAGCTGACCACACTCGCGGTGCACGGCTTCGGTGAGCGCCTCGACGTCTACGTGGAAGACGGCGAGCTACGCGCCGAGCACGCCTTCACGGTCTTCGGGTTGCCGTTCCTCGTCCTGCACTACCGCATCCGGCCCAAGGGCGACAACGACCTCCAGGGGCGTCGACAGGAACCGGATCGCGGCGTTCAGAGGTGAGCTCCCGGTTCGGCACGGCGGGCGCTCCAGCGCCTTCGCCGGCCGCATTCAAAGACCGCCGATGAGTTGGCGGATCTCCGCCGCGGCGTCGATCTCGTGCTCCGGACTGCGGCCGTTGATGATCAGGTTGAACACGTGGCAGCCGGCTTCGGCGTACGGGACGAGGAACTCGGCGATCGACTGCGTCGTGCCGGCCGGGCTCCACCGCTCGAACCGCTCGAACGGCAATCCGTAGAACGCCTCCATCGCCGGTGCCACATGCGCACGCGCGGCGACCGGATCGTCGTCGACACCGACCCACACGTTCAACGCGTTCAGCCACGATGGCTCGGCGCGGCCACTGTCGGCCGCGGCCTGCTGCATCGTCTCGAGCGAGGCGGCATAACGAGACGGCGACACCCAGATGCCGAACCAACCGTCGCCGAGGCGGCCGGCCCGCTGGAGCGCGGCGTCCGATCGCCCGCCGACGACGATGGGGATCGCCTCCGACGGTGGCGGGGTGATCTGCGCCTGGTGCAGGGTGAAATGCGCGCCCTCGAAGTCGAGCGGACGACCGGTGAGCAGCTGGCGGACGATCTGGATGGCTTCGTCCATGCGCTGACCACGCGTGGCCGGATCGACGCCGCACGACCTCACCTCGTTGCGATCCTCGCCACCGATCCCGACGCCGAACACGATGCGGCCCGACCCGACCAGGGCGAGGTCGGCGAGCTGGCGGGCCACGAGAACCGGGTGGCGCAGCGGCAGCAGGTACACCGCCGTGTTCACCGACAGCCGGTCGGAGGCCGCGAGGATGCCGGCCGCGGCGAGCAAGCCATCGGCGCCTGAGCCGTTGAAGAACGCGACGTGGTCGCCGACACCGAGATGATCGAGGCCGGCGGTGTCGGCGCGCTCGATCAGCGCTCTGCGTCGGGCCGCGTCCATCGACATGAGGGCCGGCAAGATGGCACCGACCTGGGCCGCCCGCATCGGCGCATCATGCCAGAGGAACCTGTGGCCGCAGCCATGATTGGACCGTGCGGGCGGTCGTGCAGCGGGTGACGGAGGCGGCCGTCGTCGTCGACGGTCAGGAGATCGCCCGCATCGGACCCGGCTTGTGCGTTCTCGTCGGCGTGACTCATGACGACGATGACGACGTCGCCCGGCGGATGGCCGACAAGGTCGTCCACCTGCGGGTCCTCGATGACGACCGCGGCGTGATGAACCGCTCGGTGGCCGACGTCGGCGCCGAGGTCCTCGTCGTCAGCCAGTTCACGCTGTACGGCGACACCTCGGGCGGTCGCCGGCCGAGCTGGATCGCCGCGGCGCGCCCGGAACACGCCGAGCCGCTCGTCGAGGCGGTCGTCGACGAGCTGCGGCGGCTCGGCGCAGCGGTGGCCACCGGACGATTCCGCGCCGAGATGCGCGTCGCCCTCGTCAACGACGGACCGGTCACCGTGATCGTCGACGTGGCCGGTCGAGCACGGTGAGCACCCACGACCCGCCGAGCACCACCACCAGCGCGGCGATCCACGGCCGGTCACCGAGCCCCACGTACCACGTGTCGCCCGTGCGCAACGTGATCCGTTCGCGGATCACCCTCTGCTCACTGATACCGGTGCGCTGCAACACGTCGCCATCGGGCGTCACGAACTCGGAGAACCCGGTCGGCGAGACCTGCACCAGCCACCGGCCCGTCTCGATGGCCCGGAGGCGGCTGGACGCGACCTGCTGGGACTGCAGGATCGTGCCGGTGTAGCTGGCGCCGTTGGTCGGGTTGAGCACCGCTTGTCCGCCAGCCTTCACGCCCTCGCGGACCCGCCCACCGAAGAACACCTCCCACGAGATGGCGACGGCCAGGCGGTCACCGTTAGGGAGGTCGAGCACGGCCGGTCCCGTGCCGGCGACGGCGTCCTTCGGCACCTGGTCGACCGGCGCCCCGAGTGCATCGAGGAGGCCGCGCAGGGGGACGTACTCCCCGAACGGGACGCGCCGGACCTTGTCGTACCGGCTCGACACGGCGCCGTCCGGGCGGACGATGACCTGCGCATTGGAGAACCTGTCCGGCTGTCCAGCGACGTCTTCGGTCACGCCGACAGCGATCGGCACGCCGAGCCGCTGCGCTTCGGCGGCGACCTCCGCCCGTTCGGTGCTGGTGGCGAAGTCGATGGTGTCGATGACGTTCTCCGGCCACACCACGAGATCGAGTCCGTCGCCGGCCTCGATGGTTCTGGTCGCATCGAGGTGACGAGCCGTCACCACCTCGGATGGCTCGTCGAGGGCGCTCGTGCCCTGCTCACCGCCACCCTGCACGGCAGCAACATCGAGGTCGGCGCCCGTGTCACGACCTGATGGCGCGACGAACGACACGGCGAGCACGACCACGGCCGTGACGAGCCCGCCGAGTGCCGGGACGAGCGAGCGGGCGTCTCGTTCCAGGAGAGCACCCAACGTGAACCCGACCTGGAAGACGACCCACGTGATGAGGATCACGCCCCCCACTCGGGCAAGCTCGGCCAGCGGTCCGGCGGCCTGCGAGATGCCGAGGCTGGCGAGCGGAACCCCGCCAGCAGGAAACGAGAAGCGCACCGCCTCCACCAGCGTGTGTGCCGCCGGCCGCCCGATGATGCGCCACCGGCCCGTGGGCGCGGCGAGCTCGGCGAGCCCGTGGTAGGTGCCGAAGAGGCAGCTGGCGATGAAGTAGCCGGGCACGGTGAGGTGCCACATCCACCCCAAGCCCATGGACATCCACGCGAAGCCGAACGTGGTTCCCAGACCGAAGCGCATCAGGCGCCCGGTGTCCCGCCCGAGGCTCACCTCGAACAGGGCGACCCCGACGAACGCGAGCGGCCACCAGCCCCACGGGGGCAGCGACAGTGCGACCAGGAACCCGCTGCCGAGAGCGAGCGCGAACCGACTCAGGCTGCGAGTTCGAGATGCACGACGATGCGCTGCCGAGTCGATCCCGGAGGATGGCACGCGAACAGGGTTCCGGTCTGGGCAGGGGTTTGGTCGACGATCCAGACCGCATCGGGTCCGACGACCTCCGTGCTCAGCACGTGGTACGTGTGACGACCCGTCGCGGTGTTGAAGATCACTTCGTCGCCAGGCTCGAGCTGGTCGAGGTTCCGGAAGTCCTCGTTGTGACTGACGCGGTGCCCGGCGACGACGACGTTGCCGAACTCGCCCGGCATCGCGGTGCCCGGCCAGTGGCCCGGTCCGCGGTCCAAGGTGGAGAGGCGGATCCCCTCGTACATCGCGCGTTCGAGGCCGATCCGAGGAATCTCGATGGATCCCAGCTCCAGTTCGGGATCCTCGTTGCCATCTTCCGGCGGCGGTGCGACCGGTACCGGCAGCAGCGGCGGCAGCGTCGTGGTGGGGGTGGTGGTGGTCGGCGGCGGCGGCGGGGGAGGTGGTGGCAACGTCGTCGGAGGCGGCACCACCGGTGCGGGCGATGTCGTCGTGGTGGCGGCAACTGCGACGGGTGCCGGTGGCGGCGCAGTGGCCACGGTGGTGGTCGTCGTGGGCATCTGCAGCAGCGCCGTGATCGTCGGCTCTGGGGCCGCGCTGTCGCCGCCACAGGCGGCGCCCACGAGGAGCATCAGCCCGACGAAGAGCGCGGCGCCGACCCGATTCACCGGTCCAGTGTGGCAGGCCGGCGGTCGAAGCCGGCGGCGACGGTGTCGGCCGCCCGAGCCGCCTGCGCGATGCACGCCGCCACGCCGATGCCTCGGTAGCTGGCGCCGGCGACGAAAAGTCCAGGTGGCAGTGCGGCCTCGACGCTCGCCAGCCAGTCCTGGTGATACGGGCGGTACTGCGGAAACGCCGCCGGCCAACGACTGACCCGTACGGCCAAGGGCACCAGGTCATGAGCCACGTGGCGGCCGACCTCGTCAACGGCGCGCTCGATCAGTTGGTCGTCGTCGAGGTGGTCGATCCGTAGCCCGTCCCGGCCGAGTGAGACGCGGAGGACCTCGGAGTTGTCGGCGGTCGTCCAGTGCGCCCACTTCTGGGAGGCGAAGGACACCGCCGTGACCGTTCGCTGGACGGGCTTGGGGACGAGGTAGCCGCTGCGCTGGCGGAGCCGAGCGGGCCAGTCGGCGACGAGCAGCGTCACGATGGCGACACCAGCATGTTCCATGGACGCCAGCAGGCGCGCCGCTTCCGGGGCGACGGGTTGCAGCAGCGGAGCCGTCGACGCGGCCGGCGTCGCCAGCACGACGTCGTCCGCTGGCTCTCCGTCGACTCGCCACCCCCGTCCGTCGGGGGCGACGTCCGCCACCGGGGCGCTCCGCTGGATCGCGACGCCTCGTGCCGCAGCCTCATCGACGACGGCATCGACCAGCTTGGCCATCCCGGCGACCGGGGCCAGGAAGATCGGCCCAGCCGCTGCTGGAGCGACGGCGCGGCTGCGTCGAGCGGCGAGGAGCAGGCTGCGGTTGTCACTCAGTGCAGCCAGCTGGGGCACGCTGGCCAGGCTGAAGCGGTCAGTGTCGGCCGCGTAGATGCTGCCGATCAGCGCATCGACGAGCCGGTCCTGCACCTCGTCGCCGAAGCGGCTGCGGATCAACCGGCCGATGCTGTCGCCGATCGGGGCTCGCCGAGGCAGCAGGGGCTCGAGGGCCGCCCGCAGCTTGCCCTTGACCGAGAGCAGGCCGCTGGACGCCAGGCGTCGCACATCACCGGGCACGCCCAGGGCAAGACCCTCGGGGATGGGATGGAGACCGTTGAACCACACGGCGGGCTTGGCGTTCGTGGGCGACGTGAGCGCGTCGGACAGACCGACGTCAGCTGTCAGCTGCCTTGCTTGCGGGACGCGGGCGAGGAACGAGTCGGCTCCTTCGTCGACCGCCGGCAGGCCGCCGAAGGGGGTGGTGCGGAGCTTGCCGCCGAGCCGATCGTCGGCCTCCCGGACGACGATCTCGACGTCCTCTGGATCGGTCTGGCGGGCCAGGTACATGGCGGTGGTCAACCCCGTGATCCCACCTCCGACGATGACGATGCGCCGCCGCTCGGCACCGCGATGAGCGATGTGCGCCGTCACGCCACTCATCGCTCATCGGGGGCTGCGCCCCCGAACCCCATCGCCGTCTCACTCGCTGGCGCTCGCTGAGCCGGCATGAGCTCGCTCCGCTCGCTCATCGCTCATCGCGCTCGACAATTCGCCCGCGAGGGCGGCGATCACCGTCGGGTCGTCGTTCATCGACGCCGTGCGGTCGAACCTCAAGCCGTGGGACTGCGCTCGCTGACGCGCCTCGATGTCGAGGTCGTACAGCACCTCGAGGTGATCGGAGACGAACCCGCACGGGCACACGAGCAGCCCGTCGACGTTCTCGGACGCCGCGAGCTCGTCGATCACGCCCAAGACGTCGGGGCCGATCCACGGTTCGGGTGTGCGTCCGGCGGACTGCCAGGCGACCGCCCATTGCGACCATTCGGCGAGACCCGCGGCGGCGGCGACCGCCGTCGCCGTTGACCTGAGCTCGTCGGGATAGGGGTCGCCGGCGTCGAGGATGCGGCGGGGCAGCGAGTGGGCGGTGAAGATGACCTTGGAGTTGGGCGGCAGCTCGGCGAGCCGCCGGCGGACCTCGGCGGCCAGGAACTCCACGTAGGCCGGTTCGGTGGCCCAGCTCTCGATGCCGGCGAACGGCAGCGCGGCATCGACGGCGGCGGTACGGGCTCGCCCGAGGTACTCACCGACCGACAGCGCCGAGTAGTGCGGCGCCAGCACGAGGCCGACGACCCGGTCCACCCCTTCGTGCGCCAATGCTTCAAGACCGGCCTCGATCTTCGGGTCGGCGTGCTTGAGCCCGATCTGCACGACGAACCGGCCAGGCAGCCGGGCGTCGAGCGCCTGCTGCAGAGCGTCGCGCTGGGCTTCTGTCCGTGCCGCCAGGGGCGACGTGCCACCGATGGCCTGGTAGCGCCGAGTCAGGTCGGCCAGCAGCTCGGCTGTCGGCGGGCGGCCGCGGCGGATGTCGGTGTAGTAGGTCTCGATCTGCTCTGGCGCACGGGGCGTGCCGTAGGCCATCAACAGCACGCCGACGGTCATGGGCATCGCCCATGACCGGTCGGCCGAGCGAGCGCCAGCGAGCCGGACGACGATGGGGTTCGGGGGCGCAGCCCCCGGGCGTGGAGCGTCACGTGGCGGTCTCCGCGTGGACGAGGTCGACGATCGCAGCCAGCACGCCGGGGTCCGAGTCGGGGTGGACGCCGTGACCGAGGTTGAAGACGTGGCCGGGGTGGCCGCCGTTGTCGGCGAGCACCTCGCGGGTCGCCTCCGTCGCCGGTGCCTCGCCGGCCAGCACGAGCGCCGGGTCGAGGTTGCCCTGCACGACGACGTCGGGGCCGAGGCGGCGCCGCGCGTCCTGGATCGACGTCCGCCAGTCGAGTCCGATGATGCGGGGTCCGGCCGTCCACATCGACTCGAGCAGGTGGTCACAGCCGATGCCGAAGTGGATGCCAGGTGCTGTCGGGTGGCGGGAGGCGAGCTCAGCGAAGACCCGGCGTGAGTGGGGGAGCACGAATCGCTCGTAGTCGGCTCGGGACAAGGCACCGGCCCAGGAGTCGAAGAGCTGGAACGCCTGGGCGCCGTGGGAAAGCTGCACGTCGATGAACGTCACCGCCATCGTGGCCAGCCGGTCCATGACGTCGTGCCAAAGCGTCTCGTCGGTTCGCATCAACGCCTTGGTGTGCTCGTACGTGCGGCTCGGGCGGCCCTCGATGAGGTAGCTGGCGACGGTGAACGGGGCACCGGCGAAGCCGAGCAGGGGCACGGTCGGCTCGAGCTCGGCAGCGGCGATCTTGGCCGTCTCGGAGACGTAGGCCACGTCGTCGGGCTCGAGCGGCCGGAGCCGCTGGAGGTCCTGGCGGCTGCGCAGCGGCGCGCTCGCCACTGGTCCGGTGCCGGGCGCGACGTCGATGCCGAAGCCGACGGCGTGCGCCGGCACCACGATGTCGCTGTACAGCACGGCGGCATCGACGCCGTAGCGGCGCACCGGCTGCAACGTGATCTCGGCGGCCAGATCGGGCTGCTTGAGAGCGTCCAGGATCGACCCCTCGCCGCGCACCGCCCGGTACTCCGGGAGGCTGCGGCCCGCCTGGCGCATGAACCACACGGGCGTGTGAACGCTGTGTTGGCCGCTGGCGGCGGCCAGGAACGGCCCCACGGCGGCAGCAGGCACGGCGGAGGACGCTATCTGGGGGCGCGTGGCGGCGAGGGAAGCGCCAGCGACGAGCCGCCAGCCGAGTGAGCGAGTTTCGAGCGAACGAGGCCTTCAATACGGACAAAACGAGGTGCCGAGGCGGGACCGGAGGCGCCCGATAGGATCTCCCAGCCCCCTTTCGCCACGGGACGAATGACGCAGCAGCACCCAGAACTCCCCGCCGAACAGGCCTACGTCGATTACGCCTACGAGTGCCTGGAGCGCACCCGGCAGTCGGCGTGGCGGTTGCGGGACCTCAACGAGGCCGATCTCGGGGGCACGTTCCAGGCCCGCTTCGAGCGCAACGCCTTCGACGAAGCCCTGCTCAAGCGACTCACCGACCTCGACCTCGGCGACGCCGCGCTCGTCTTCGGCCGCATCGACCGCTACGCCGAGAGCCCGCAGACCACCGAGAGCTTCCACATCGGGCGGCTGGCCGTGGCCGACGACCAGTCCGAGCCGATCGTCGTCGACTGGCGGGCTCCCGTCGCCGAGCCCTTCTACCGGGCCACCGGTCGCGAGCCGATGGGATTGGTGCGTCGCCGCCACTTCGTCGTGGAGGGCCGCAACGTGCTCGGCATCGAGGACGAGCTGTTCGGGCGTGGGCACCTCGGCGTCGGACACGACGAGGGCCTGGTCGACACCGAGGAAACCGAGCCGGCCGAGGACGACGGCCGGCCGAAGCTGCGCGGATACTCGACGCTGCTAGCGGCGCTGGAGCGCGGCCGCACCGGCACGTTGGGCGACATCGTCGCCACCATCCAGGCGGAGCAGGACGAGATCATCCGCTCCCCGCAGGCCGGCGTGCTGGTGGTGCAAGGCGGGCCGGGCACCGGCAAGACGGTCGTCGCCCTCCACCGGGCGGCATACCTCCTGTACACGTACCGGTTCCCGTTGGAGGACCAGGGCGTGCTCGTGATCGGGCCGAACCGTGTCTTCCTCCGCTACATCGAGCGGGTCCTGCCGTCCCTCGGTGAGGCGGGTGTGGAGCAGGTGGTGCTGTCCGACCTCGTGCCGGACGTGCGGTGGGCCGGTCCACGCGATCCCGGGCGACACCGCGCTCGCCGCGCGCGTCAAGGGCGATGCCCGCATGAGCGACGTCATCGACAAGGCCGCCCGCGATCGCCAGCGGCCCCTGCGCCAGGATCTGCGCGTGCCGTTCCGCACCGGCTACGTGCGGCTGTCGGCAGCGGAATCGGGGCGCATCGTCAAGGCCGCACGCCGGCGGTTCCGGCGGCACAACGCCGGCCGGCGCTTCGTCGAGGCCGAGGTCGTCTCCGCGCTGGCGTCGTCCTGGCGCGGCGAGCCGGTGACCCCGGGCGACGTCCGCGCCGCGTGCCGAGGACTCATCCCGACGTCCGGGCTGCGCTCGAGCGCATGTGGCCCGTCCTCAGCCCGGCTCAGCTGCTGCACGACCTGTTCGGCTCGGAAGCGCTGCTGCGGTTGGCAGGTGCGGAGGTCCTCACCGATGACGAGCTCGCCGCGCTCCACCGGCCACGCGCCGAGCACGTCGACGACGTCAGGTGGACGCCGGCGGACATCGCACTACTCGACGATGCACGGGAGGTCCTGGGCCCACGAGTCGGCCGTAGCGGCAAGGCCGACGACGCCGACGAGATCCGCACGTATGGGCACATCGTCGTCGACGAGGTGCAGGACCTGACGCCGATGCAGCTCAAGATGGCAACCCGCCGCTCGCTGAACGGCTCCATGACCGTCGTCGGCGACCTCGCCCAAGCGACTGGTCCACTGCCGCCCGCCAGCTGGGACGACGTGCTTGCGCACCTCCCCGACCGCAAGCCGGCCCGGGTCGTCGGGCTGTCGGTCGGCTACCGCATCCCGGCGCAGATCATGGCGCTTGCCGACCGCGTCCTGCGCGCCGCCGCGCCGACAGCTGCACCCGCCCCGCGCCGTGCGCATCGGCGACACGCCGCCGGTCATCGCGGCCGTCGAGCCGGGCCGCCAACTTGCCGTCGCCGTCGCCGAGGCCACGGCCAAGATGTCCGCCGAGCTTCCCGAGGGCAACGTGGCCGTCATCGTCGACGACGCGCAGGCCGAGGCCATCTCCGCCGCCCTCGACGCGGCCGGCATCGAGCACGGTCGTGCGGCGCGCACCGGGCTCGACGACAACGTGACGGTCGTGCCCGTCAGCGTCGCCAAGGGACTCGAGCTCGACGGCGTCGTCGTCGTGGAACCGGCGCGCATCGCCGACGACGTCGCACACGGCGGGCTGCGCGCGCTGTACGTCGCCCTCACGAGACCCACGCAGCGCCTCGTCGTCGTCCACGCCGAAGACCTGCCGCCTGCGATGGCGTGAAGGTTCACCTGCAAGCATCGCGGCGATGGATGAGCTGACGCTCGGGGCCGAATTCCCGGCCGTCACCGAGCAGGAGTGGCGGGACCTGGTCGACCGGGTCCTCACGCGCGGGGCGCGCGACGGCGACGCGGCCACGCGGTTCGAGCGACTCGTCACGACGACCGAGGACGGGCTACGCATCGAGCCGCTCTACACGGCGACGATCCCTTCCCCGCCGCCCGATCCCGGCCTGCCGGGGCTCGCGCCGTACACGAGGGGATCGACGCCGCTCGGCTCGCCGTGCTCGCGGCTGGGACGTCCGCCAGCGTGTCGTGGCCGGTGACGATGCCGAGGCGACCGCGATGCAGGTGCGCGACGAGCTCGAGCGTGGGGCAACCTCGATCGTCCTCGACGTCCGCACCAACGCGTTGCTGGACGGAGCGCTCGACGGTGTCCAGCTCGAGCTGGTGACGCTCGTGCTCGACGCGGGGCCGCAGTGGGCGACGGCCGCCGGCACGTTGGCTGACCTGTGGTCGCGCCGCGGGCTCGCGCCCGACGCAGCAGCGGCGGTTCTCGGAGCCGATCCCGTCGGTGAATGGGCGGCCAGTGGCGGAGGCGTCGACCTCGGCGCGCTCGACGGAGGACACCGTGCGTTGGGCGCGTGTGGCCAGCGATCAGCACCCCCACGTCATGACCGTCGCCGTCGACGCGGTCCGCGAGTGCACGAGGCCGGTGGCGGTGAGGTCGATGAGCTGGCGTATGCGCTGGCGCTCGGCGTGCACTACTTGCGGACGCTCACCGGCAGCGGGCTCGACGTAGATGCCGCGGCCCGCCAGCTCGAGTTCCGCTTCGCCGCCGCGCCCGACCAGTTCCTCACCATCGGCCAAGCTGCGGGCGGCCCGCCGGACGTGGCATCGCGTCGCCAGCGTCAGCGGCGTCGCCGACACCCGGCAGCGACAGCATGCCGTGACGTCACGCGCCGCCACGGCGCGCTATGACACCTGGGTCAACGTGCTGCGCAGCACGGTCGCCTGCTTCGCCGCCGGAATCGGGGGTGCCGACGCCGTGACGGTGCGGCCTCACGACGAGCTGATCGTCGCCGGGGGATCGTCGACCGGCCGACGCCTCGCTCGTAACACGCAGCTCGTGCTCATCGAGGAATCCAACCTCGCTCGCGTGGTCGACCCTGCCGGCGGGGCGTGGTACGTGGAGCACCTCACCGACCAGCTGGCCAGGGCCGCTTGGGCTCGGTTCCAGGACTTCGAACGGTCGGGCGGCGTCGTCGAGGCTCTGCGCGCCGGGTTGGTCCAGGAGCACGTCGCCCGAGTGCGTGACGCCCGGGCCGACGCGGTTGCCCATCGGCGCCACCCATTGACCGGCGTCACGGAGTTCCCCAACGTCGACGAGGAGCCGCCGCCGGCCTTGCCCCTCGACGAGAAGGTTGACGGCCCCGCCTTCGATCCGCTCCGGGCGAGCCGCTACGCCGAGCCGTTCGAACAGCAGCGCGGCAGGGCGGACCGCATCGCCGAGCGCACGGGCCGGCGACCGGAGGTGTGCCTCGTCGCCCTCGGACCGCCGGCCGTCCACACCGCGCGGGCGTCGTTCGCGAAGAACCTCTTCGAGGCCGGTGGGATCCGCGCCGTGACCACCGACGGTGCCTCCGACGCGGAAGCGGCGGCCGCCGCGTTCCGCGCCAGCGGCGCTCCGCTGGCGTGCATCTGCTCGAGCGACCGCTTCTACGCCGATGTCGCTGTCGACGTCGCGGCGGCCGTCGCGGCTGCCAGTCCACGACGTCTGTACGTCGCCGGTCGTCCCGAAGGCCTCGCCGACTCCCTGCATGCCGCCGGTGTCGACGAGCTGATCACCGCCGGCGGAGACGCGCTGTCGACGATCACTGCCGCGCTGGACGCGCTGGAGGCGTGATGACATCGATCCCTGACTTCTCGACGGTGGACCTCGGCGAGGCGCCTCCAGCCGACGAAGCGGCGTGGCGAGCCATGGTCGCCGACACCGGCGACGCCTCGCCGTGGCGGACCCCGGAGGGAATCGACGTGGCGGCCGTGTACACGGCGAGCGATGACGCCGGTCTCGACTTCCTCGACACGTACCCGGGTGCCCCGCCGTACGTGCGCGGCCCGTACCCGACGATGTACGTGACGCAGCCCTGGACCATCCGCCAGTACGCCGGGTTCTCGACGGCTGAGGACTCCAACGCCTTCTATCGCCGCAACCTGGCGGCCGGTCAGAAGGGCCTCTCGGTGGCTTTCGACCTTGCGACCCATCGCGGCTACGACAGCGACCACCCACGCGTCACCGGTGACGTCGGCATGGCCGGCGTGGCGATCGACTCGATCCTCGACATGCGCCAGCTGTTCGACGGGATCCCGCTCGGGGAGATGAGCGTGTCGATGACGATGAACGGCGCGGTGCTCCCCGTTCTGGCGCTCTACATCCTCGCTGCCGAGGAGCAAGGCGTGCCGCCGGCCGAGCTCACGGGGACGATCCAGAACGACGTCCTCAAGGAGTTCATGGTCCGCAACACGTACATCTACCCGCCGGGCCCGTCGATCCAGATCATCTCGGACATCTTTGCCTTCACGTCGACGCAGATGCCCCGCTTCAACTCGATCTCGATCTCCGGCTACCACATGCAGGAGGCGGGCGCGACGGCCGACCTCGAGCTGGCATACACGCTCGCTGACGGCGTGGAGTACGTGCGGGCCGGGCTCGCCGCCGGCCTGGCCATCGACGCGTTCGCGCCGCGGCTGTCGTTCTTCTGGGCGATCGGCATGAACGTGGCGATGGAGATCGCCAAGCTGCGGGCGGGTCGGCTGCTGTGGGCGAAGCTGATGAAGCAGTTCGCGCCGAACGACGATCGATCGCTCTCCCTGCGCACGCACTGCCAGACCTCCGGCTGGTCGCTGACCGCGCAGGACGTCGCCAACAACGTCATCCGCACGTGCGTGGAGGCGATGGCGGCGACGCAGGGGCACACCCAGTCGCTGCACACCAACGCCCTCGACGAGGCACTCGCCCTGCCGACGGACTTCAGCGCCCGCATCGCCCGCAACACCCAGCTCTTCCTGCAGCAGGAGTCGGGGACCGACCGCGTCATCGACCCCTGGGGTGGCTCCTACTACATCGAACGCCTGACCCATGACCTCGCCACCGCCGCGTGGGAGCACATCGATGAGGTCGAGCGGGCGGGCGGCATGACGCGCGCCATCGAGGCGGGCATCCCCAAGATGCGCATCGAGGAGGCCGCCGCGCGCACGCAGGCACGCATCGACTCCGGTCGCCAGCCGGTGATCGGCGTCAACACGTACCGCCCCGACGTCCCCGACACGATTGACGTGCTGAAGGTCGACAACTCGGCCGTGCGGGTGCAGCAGCTGGCCAAGCTGCAGCGCCTCCGCGACGAGCGCGACGACGCAGCGTGGCGCACCGCACTCGAGCGGCTGACGGCCGGAGCGCGTGCGGCGCAGGACGGGACCGCGAGGTCCGGGACTGGACCAGAACCTGCTGGCGCTGACGCTCGACGCGGCCCGGGCGCGGGCGACGGTGGGCGAGATGAGCGGCGCGCTGGAGACCGTGTTCGGCCGTCACACGGCGCCGGTCCGTACCATCAGTGGCGTGTACCGCAACGAGCTCGGCGAATCGTCGAACGTCACCAAGGTGCGCAACCTCACGAACGACTTCGCCGACCGCCACGGCCGGCGGCCGCGGATCTTGGTCGCCAAGATGGGCCAGGACGGCCACGATCGCGGCCAGAAGGTGATCGCCTCGGCCTTCGCCGACCTCGGGTTCGACGTCGACGTCGGCGCGCTCTTCCAGACGCCGGCAGAGGTGGCCCGCCAGGCCGTCGACGCCGACGTGCACATCATCGGCGTGTCCTCGCCTGGCAGCCGGTCACCTGACGCTGGTGCCAGAGCTGCGTGACGCGCTCGTCGACCTCGGCCGTGGCGACATCATGATCGTCGTCGGCGGCGTGATCCCGCCCGAGGACATCGAGGCGCTGCGGGCCGCAGGTGCCGCCGCGGTGTTCCCGCCGGGCACGGTGATCGCCGACGCCGCCATTGACCTGCTGGCCGAGCTCGACGCTCGGTGATGGCGTCGGTCGACGCATACGTCGACGGGGTGCGTCGCGGGCGATCGGACGGCCATCGCGCGGGCCATCACGCTGGTGGAATCGACGCGTGCCGATCATCGGGCGCTGGCCGAGGAGATGCTCGTCGAGCTGGCCCCGCACGCCGACGCCTCCCAGCGCGTCGGCATCACCGGCGTGCCAGGGGTCGGCAAGTCGACGTTCATCGACGCCGTCGGGACGATGCTGACCGGCCAGGGTCACCGCGTCGCCGTTCTCGCCGTCGACCCGTCGTCGACGCGGACCGGCGGAAGCATCCTCGGGGACAAGACGCGGATGGCCCGCCTGGCCCAGGATCCCGACGCCTACGTCCGCCCGTCGCCGACGGCGGGCACGCTCGGCGGAGTGACGCGGGCGACGCGCGAGGCGATCGTCGTGGTCGAAGCAGCGGGCTTCGATGTCGTTCTCGTGGAGACAGTCGGGGTCGGCCAGTCGGAGGTCGCCGTTGCCGAGATGGTCGACACGTTCCTCGTCCTGCTGTTGGCCCGCAGCGGAGACTCGTTGCAGGGCATCAAGAAGGGCGTGCTGGAGCTGGCCGACGTGCTGGCCGTCAACAAGGCCGACGGCGGCCACCGTCAGGACGCCGAACAGGCCGCTGTCGAGCTCGCCGGCGCGCTGCACCTCCTGGAGTCGGCGACGCGAGGGTGGTCGCCCCCGGTGCTGACCTGCAGCGCGGTCGAAGGCACCGGTCTGGCGGACGTGTGGGACCGCATCCAGGCGCACCGGGAAACGCTGCAGCGGACCGGGCAATTCGAGGCCAAGCGGGCGGCACAGCAGGTGCGCTGGATGTGGCAACTCGTCGAAGACCGCCTTCGCGCCGACCTCCAGGCCCACCCCGGAGTTCGCCGGCTCGTCCCGGAGCTGGAGCACGACCTGGCAACCGGCACGACGACCCCGACGGCAGCCGCCAGTCGTCTGCTCGCCGCGGCGCGGCAATGACGTCTGTGTCACCGCATACGTCGAGCCTCGACCTATGTGGTGACACAAACGGCAGTCGGCTGTGTCTCGAGCGGCGGTTCGCTGTTTGTGTCACCACACAGGTCGGTTGTCGACGTATGCGGTGACACAGACGAAGAGGCGGCGGCGAGGAGCACGGTCGCGTTCAGGCGGGCCTTGTCGGCATCGGCGGGACGGCGTCGGGCGACGGCGATCTCCGCCAGTTCGACGACGGACTCGAAGCCCGGCACGAGGTCCGCTCGATCGGACTCGAGGTCCGCCCGCAACGCCTGCCAGATCGCCTCGATGCGAGCGAGTGCGGCAGCTTGGCCCTCGTTGTCGATGATCCTCTCGCTCAGCGCGCTGAGCTCGTCGTCGAACTGGTCGAGCAGTGCTGCCCGGCCCGTCGCCGGGACGAAGACCGTCGTGCTCGGGGCACTCTGCGACGTCGTCGCACTTGGTTCGAACGTCGTCTCGGCACAGCCGACGAGGAGCACGAGGAGGAGCGGGCCGACGGCCCGAGGCCTCACGAGGTGACGAGGATGCGCGAGCTGGCGAAGGCGCCGACGCCGACGTGCCGACCGTCGATCTCCACCGTCATCGTGCCGTCCGGCGAGGCCGCCGTGATCGTGCCCTCATGTCCCGGTTGCAGCGAGCTCTCCTCGAGGAACTCGAGCAGCCCCGGCGTGAACTCGAGCTCTTCCGGGATTCGACGGACGGTGAAGGGCGTGCCGACCTCGATGTCGGCGAGGGGGCGGGCGTGGCCCTCTTCGATGTAGTTCGAGCCGGGGATCGGATTCCCGTGCGGGCAGGTCGTCGGGTTCCCGAGCAGGCGGTTCATCGCCTTCTCGACGGCCTCGCTCATCACGTGCTCCCACTTGCCAGCTTCGTGATGGGCCTCCGCCCACGACAGGTCGAGCACGTCGGTGAGGAACCGCTCGGCCAAGCGGTGGCGCCGCACGATCTGGGTGCCCAACGTCTGACCATGCTCGGTGAGCCGGATGCCCTTGGACGTCGTGATGAGTCCCTCGGTCTCCATCCGCCGCATCATCTCGCTGACGGCCGGCCGGCTGACGGCCAGCCGGTCAGCGATGCGGGCCTGGATGACATCGACATCATCTTCGTCCAGCTCGAAGATGCATTCGCAGTACTCCTCGAATGCCGGATGGTGCTCCCCGAGGACGGCCATGTCCAACATCCTACTGTGGGGGTGTGAGCGTCGACCGCCCGTCGCGAGTGGTGATCATCGGTGGTGGGTTCGGCGGCCTCGCCGTCGCCCGTGGTCTGCTCGGGCAGCCGTTCGACGTCCTGCTGATCGATGCCAACAACTTCCACACGTTCCAGCCGTTGCTCTACCAGGTGGCCACGGCCGGCCTCGACGGCGACGAGATCGCTCAGCCGATACGCGGCATCGTCCGACCACGGACCCGCAGAGGCAACATCCGCGTGCGGATGGGCCGCGTCGTCGCCATCCACGCCGCCGGGCGCAGCCTCGTGCTCGATGACGGTGACGTCATCCCGTACGACACGCTCGTCATCTCGGCCGGAGCGCTCTCGCACCACTTCGACGTGCCGGGCGTCGTCGAGCACGCCTTCGGTTTGAAGCAGCTCGACGATGCGCTCGCCATCCGGACCCACGTGCTCGACCAGTTCGAGCGGGCATCCGTCGATCCCTCGATGGTCGCCGACGGTGGCCTCGACGTCGTCGTCTGCGGCGGTGGGCCGACGGGAGTCGAGATGGCCGGGGGGCTCAGCGAGCTCTACGCGAAGGTGCTGGCCCACGACTTCCCGGAGCTCCCCGTGGCGGCCGCCGCGGATCACGCTCGTCGAGATGGCCGACCGGCTGCTGGCGCCGTTCACGCCGCAGTCGTCACAACGGGCCCTGAAGACGCTCCGGCGGCGCGGCGTCGACGTGCGGCTCGGCGTCGGCGTGTCGAAGGTCGAGTCCGATCGAGTCCATCTGAGCGACGGGACGATCATCCACGCCCACACCACGATCTGGGCCACCGGCGTCACCACCGGACCGCTGGTGCGCACGATCGGCAGCCCGACGGGCCGCGGTGGACGGCTCGTCGTCGAGCCCGACCTGACGATCCCTGGGCATCCGGAGATCTTCGCCATCGGCGACGTCGCCCTCACGCTCGATGCGAAGGGGGAGCCACTTCCCCAGGTCGCCCAACCGGCGATCCAAGGTGGCAAGCACGTTGCACGGCAGCTGCTGCGGCGCCTCGAGGGAGCGCCGACCGAGCGGTTCGTGTACCGGGACAAGGGTCAGATGGCGACGATCGGCCGCCACGACGCCGTGACCGAGCTGGCCAACGGCTGGCGGTTCAGCGGCCCGATCGGCTGGCTGGCCTGGCTCGGCTTGCACCTCGTGTACCTGATCGGGTTCCGCAACCGGCTCAACGTGTTGATCAACTGGGGATGGAACTACCTGACGTACGACCGGTCCAGTCGCATCCTGCGGGAAAGTGAGCGCCGGCACGACGAAGCTGCCCGCCAGAATGAGGTCATGCGCATCTGAGACGTCACTGCGTTCCCCGACCACGCGGTCATCGCGTGCGCCTCCCTGATCGGACGTCTCATGCCTCTCGCTGCTCCTCTCCGTGCTCGCAATCTGACGGTCGCGCGCGGGCCGCTCACTGTGCTCGACGACGTCGACGTCGTCGTGGGCGTCGGTCAACGCATCGGCGTCGTCGGCCCGAACGGCGTCGGCAAGTCCACGCTGTTGCAGACGCTGGCGGGCCTCGTGACGCCAGACCGCGGCCGTGTCGATCGCACGCCGCCGACGGCGACGGTGGGCTACCTCCCGCAGGAGCCCAGCCGGTCCCACACCGAAACGGTGCGGGCATACCTCGGCCGCCGGACGGGTGTCACCGCGGCCGTGGCCGAGCTGGAGTGGGCGACGCACGCACTCGCCTCGGCGGCGGCCGGGGCTGACGACCGCTACGCGCTGGCCTTCGAGCGGTGGATGGCCCTCGGCGGCTTCGACCACGAGGCACGTGTCGGCCAGGTCTGGGCGGAGCTCGGCCTGGATGAGGGCCTCCTCGAGCAGCCGACCGCGTCATTGTCGGGCGGTGAGGCGGCCAGGGCCAGCCTGGCCGCGCTGTTGCTGGCCCGCTTCGACGTGTTCCTGCTCGACGAGCCGACGAACGACCTCGACCTCGCCGGCCTCGATCGCCTGGAGCGGTGGGTCGAAGGGCTGGGGGCAGCCGTGGTGCTCGTCAGCCACGACCGCACGTTCCTCGCCCGCACCGTGACGGACGTCCTCGAGCTGGACGAGTTCACCCACCGAGCAACCCGTTACGGCGGCGGGTGGCAGGCGTACCTCGACGACCAGGAGGCGGCGCGGCGGGCGGCATGGGAGCGCTTCGATGCCTACGACACGCAGCGGCGAGACCTCGCGGAGCGGGCCCAGCGCGAGCGGGAGTGGGCGAGCCAGGGCCTGTCGAAGGTCCGCAAGAGCGACGAGCCCGACAAGAACATCCGCGCCTTTCGCATCAACCAGACCGAGCAGCTGGCCGGACGGGCGGCCCGCACGGAGCGGGCGATGGAGCGGCTGGAGGCGGTCGACAAGCCGCGTGAGCCGTGGCAGCTGCGCCTGTCGGTCGGCTCACCCAAACGAAGTGGCGAGGTCGTGGCCCGCCTCGACGGCGTCGAGGTGCGCCAGGGTGGCTTCCAGCTCGGACCGATCGACCTGGTCATCGGCGCCGGTGAGCGGGTCGCCCTCGTCGGCGCGAACGGCGCCGGCAAGACGACGCTGATCGATGCCGTGCTCGGCCGGGTCACCTTGACCGCTGGGACGGTCACGCGCGGTCCGAGCGTCGTGATCGGCGAGGTGGAGCAGGCTCGTGACCACCTGACGGGGCCGACGTCGTTG
Organism: uncultured Acidimicrobiia bacterium; assembly: GCA_963774125.1. Lineage (GTDB taxonomy): Bacteria > Actinomycetota > Acidimicrobiia > Acidimicrobiales > Ilumatobacteraceae > JALZMG01. The sequence continues at coordinate 773,583 of CAVZDR010000002.1, read as the reverse complement.
CTGCGGGCGTTCCAGGACGCCACCGGCCTCGACGCCTCCGAGGCCCGTACCTTGCTGGCGAAGTTCGGGCTCGTCGCCGACCACGTCACGCGGGCCACCTCGACGCTGTCGCCGGGCGAGCGCACGAGAGCGTCGCTGGCGGTCTTGATGGCGAACGGCGCCAACGTCCTGGTGCTCGACGAGCCGACCAACCACCTCGATCTGCCGGCGATCGAGCAGCTCGAGGCGGCGCTCGACGGGTTCGACGGCACGGTGCTCCTCGTCACCCACGACCGCTCGCTGCTCGAACGCGTCCGCCTCACGCGGACCATCGAGCTCGTCGCCGGCCACATCGCTCGCGACGAAGCGATCTGACCCGTCGCGCCACCCCACATCTGGGCGCGGAGATTCTCAGACCGCCATCTGGGCGCGGACGTTCTCGAATTCGAGAACCAGCGCGCCCAGTTCGACGGGCGCGCGACAGAATGCTGCCCGTGTTCGACGCGCTCCGGTCGGTCATGCGCTTCCGGCGCATCGAGCTCGATCCGACCACTCGCCGCCTGGCGAAGGCGGCGTCGGTGGCCGACCTGCGGCGGATCGCCAAGCGACGACTGCCGCGCGGCGTGTTCGACTACATCGATGGCGGCGCCGAGGACGAGCGGTCGCTCGTGAACAACAGCGCAGGCTTCGCTCGCCTCGAGTTCCGACCACGCATCCTGCGTTCGGTCGGCCAGGTCGATCCGTCGACCACGCGTGCTGGGGCTGCCGGTCCCGATCCCGCTCGTGCTCGCGCCCGTCGGGTTCACGCGCGTCGCTGACCCGCAGGGAGAGCTCGCAGTCGCGCGGGCCGCAGCTCGTGCCGGCCTGCCGTACACGTTGTCGACGCTGGCCACCCGATCCATCGAGGAGGTCGCTGCCGTCAGCGACGGGCGGCGGTGGTTCCAGGTGTACGCCTGGCGTGATCGCGGCCTCGTCAAGGAGATGATCGACCGCAGCGCCGAAGCCGGCTACGAGGCGCTCGTGCTGACGGTCGACACGGCCGTCCTCGGTCGGCGCGAGCGCGACGTGCGGCGGGGCTTCGAGATGCCACCGAAGCTCGGCATCGGCACGCTGCTCGACGGTGCGGTGCATCCGGGTTGGACGTGGTCGTTCGTGCGATCCGATCCGATCCGCTTCGCCAACGTGGCGGGACGCGGCGGTGACGGGCCCGGCGATGGCGCGGACCCGGTCTCCCTGTCGGCGTACGTCAACAGCCAGTTCGATCCTGACCTGTCGTGGTCCGACGTCGCGTGGCTGCGCTCGGTGTGGTCGGGGCCGATCGTGATCAAGGGTGTCCAGTGCGTCGCCGATGCCATCCTTGCCGCCGACCACGGCGTCGATGCCGTCGCGCTGTCCAACCACGGCGGGCGCCAACTCGACTCGGCGCCTGCGCCCATCGATCTCGTGGCGCCTGTCGCCCAGGCGCTCGGCGGGCGCATCGAGATCATCTGCGACGGCGGCGTGCGGCGCGGCAGCGACATCGTCAAGGCCGTCGCGCTGGGTGCCACCGTGTGCATGGCCGGTCGGGCCTATGCCTACGGGCTCGGCGCGGCTGGCGAGCGCGGCGTCGACCACGCCCTCGGGCTGCTCGATGGCGACGTCCGCCGCACCATGGCGCTCATCGGCGCGAGCACGATCGCCGATCTGACACCGGACCTCGTCGCCTCTCGATGACTAACCTCGCCCTCCCTTGGGCGAAGGCGGGTGGACCCGGTGAGGGCAAGAGTCGTCGCGCTGTTGGCGGTTGTTGTCGCGACGATCGCGATGCCGCTGTTGCCGGGGAACGGGACAACGTCGGCGGCGTCGGCAGTCGACGGTTACATCTTCGGCCGCGGTGTCGACGACGCCGTCTGGTACCGACCGTTCGACCAGGAGACCGGGTGGGGGGCATGGACATCGCTCGGTGGCGTGGCCACCGGCCAGCCGGCGGCGCTCCAGTACCCCGACGGACGGGTCGCGGTGTTCGTCCGGGGTCAGGACGGTGCGCTCTGGTACCGGGAGACGCCGGACGGCGTCAATTGGCTCGCCTGGCAATCGCTCGGCGGCCAACTGCTCGGTGATCCGGCAGTCGCTGCCCGATCGAACGGCGCGCAGCTGCCTGGCGTCTACAACCTCTTCGTCTTTGTGACAGGACTCGACCGTCGCGTCTACGTCAGGCTCGGACGTGCGGCGACAGGCGACTGGACGGCTTGGCTCGGCCCCGGGCCCGAGACCTACGCCGGTCCACTCGCAGCATCGGACTGGGGCACCGGTGCGATCGCTGTTGGTGTGGGTGACGCTGGCGACGCGATATCGATGTTCGCGGACTCATCAGGTGACGTGCTGTCGAGCGGAAGCTGGGGTGGCTCGCTCGCCGTGAGCGAGATTCTCATCGACTCCGTGATCGGCGCCCGAGCCGTCGATGACCAGCTCGTGTTCTGGAACGGAGGTCCGTGGGAGCCGCGTGGCGGCATCATCACCGACGGCCCGTCACGGGGTCCGGGTGGAGACGATCTCGTGCTGGCGCGAGGCGTCGATGGAGCGGTGTGGTCGCACGGCTGCTGCGGGCAGGGGTGGCGCAGCCTCGGCGGGCAAGTGCTGGAGGGACCCGCATTCCGAGAGGGCTTGGTAGGCGGAGTGCTGGCCGCCCGTGGCGTCGACAGCGCGGTGTGGGTGCGGATGGTGAACGCCAACGACAGCTCGCTCGTCGACTGGCAGCCGTTGGGTGGGCTCTTGACCGGCCGACCCGTTGTCCTCGTGCTGTAGAGAGCGGGCGGTACCGTGCGGTCGTGCCGGCGTTCCGCACGACCGTTGAGCGGGAGGGCACCGGGACGTTCCTGCGTGTGCCGCCCGACGTCGTGGCGAAGCTCGGGTCGCGCAAGCGCCCACCCGTGCGCGTCACCGTCGGCGGACACACGTTCCGCAGCACGGTCGCCGTCTATGGCGACGACTTCTACCTGCCGTTGAAGGCCGCCAATCGCGAGGCCGCCGGCGTGGCTGCGGGTGACGCGGTCGACGTCACGATCGAGTTGGACGAGGAGCCACGCGTCGTCGAGGTTCCAGACGACCTCGCTGCGGCGCTCGTCGCCGACACGCGCGCGGCAGCGGCGTTCGAGGGTCTCTCGTACTCGCACCAGCGCGAGTACGTCGAGTGGATCGACGAGGCGAAGCGAGCCGACACGCGTGCCCGGCGCGTCTCCGGCACCGTCGAACGGCTCCGCGCCGGCCGCACTTCCCGCTGACACCCGTCACACGGGGCGCGTTGGAACTTCGTGACGGTTTCGTTACGGTTTCGTGACCCCTACGCAACGGAGGACGACATGCGACGACGACTCGCGCTGGTCGGAGGCGCGCTCGCCGCGTCGCGATGACCGCCTGCACACCACAAGAGATCCAGGTCTGGCAGCAATGGTTCGAGGACGACCCAGCACCTGCCCTGGAGTTCGCGTACCGTAACGTCCCCGGTCTGCGGGAAGCCCAGGCTCAGGCGCAGGCCCAGGCCCAGGCCCAGGCGGCGGCCCCCGAAGTGGCGCTCGGCGTCTGGGACCGCGTGGCCGACTGCGAGTCCGGCGGCGACTGGAGCATCAACACCGGCAACGGGTACTCCGGCGGGCTGCAGTTCTCGCACAGCACGTGGCGGGCGTACGGCGGCGAGGAGTTCGCGCCGCTCGCCTACCAGGCCAGCCGCGAGGAGCAGATCATCGTCGCCGAACGTGTGCTCGACGACGCCGGCTGGGGTGCCTGGCCGACCTGCTCCCGCCAGCTCGGCCTCCGCTGACAGATCCCGCCTTCTGTCCGTCGCGATCGCCTCACAACGAACGATCCCTACGGACAGAACGGGCGGTTTCACGGTGACACCCCCTCGTTAGCCTCGAACCCATCGCTGATCACCAGGTGCTCGAGGCGTTCTCGCCCGCCGTGCGGGCCTGGTTCGGCGCGTCGTTCCCCGAGCCAACGGCCGCCCAGACGGGCGGCTGGCCGCCCATCGTGGCCGGCGAGCACACGCTGATCTGCGCGCCGACGGGCAGCGGCAAGACACTGGCCGCGTTCTTGTCGGCGATCGATTCGCTCGTCACGTCACCGCCTCCGGAGGATCGCTCTCGCCGGACGCGCGTGCTGTACATCTCGCCGCTGCGTGCCCTCGCCTTCGACGTCGAGAAGAACCTGCGGGCGCCACTCGCCGGCATCGGCCTGGCCGCCGAGCGCCTGGACCTGGCCGCCGTGATGCCCGAGGTCGCGATGCGCACCGGCGACACGCCGTCGCGCCAGCGCCAACAGCTCATCCGTCGACCGCCGGACCTCCTCATCACGACGCCGGAGAGCCTCTACCTGATGCTCACGTCATCGGCGGCGGAGACGCTCGCCGGTGTGGAGACGGTGATCGTCGACGAGATCCACGCCCTCGCGCCCACGAAGCGCGGCGCTCACCTCGCCTTGTCGCTGGAGCGCTTGGAGGAGCTCACGGACCGACCCCCGCAGCGCATCGGCCTGTCGGCCACGCAGCGTCCACTCGAGGAAGTGGCGCGCTTCCTCGGCGGATACGACGCGCCCAACCAGCCACGCCCCGTGACCATCGTCGACGCCGGCATCGGCAAGCCGCTCGACGTCGAGGTGATCATCCCGGTCGAGGACATGAGCGACCTGAGCTCCGCAACGCCGAACCCGGCCGCGGCGGACACGGCCGGCGAACCTGCCCGCGTGGCCTCGATCTGGCCGAGCGTGTACCCGCGCATCCTCGACCAGGTGCTCGAGCACCGCTCGACGATCATCTTCTGCAACGCTCGGCGACTGGCTGAGCGACTCGCCGCCAAGCTCAACGAGCTCGCCGAGGAGCGCGGCATCGGGGTCGACCCCGAGACCGGTAGACGCCACGAGGACCTCGTCAAGGCGCACCACGGTTCGCTGGCCCGTGAGCAGCGCATCGTCGTCGAGGACCAGCTCAAGCGCGGCGACCTCAGGGCGATCGTCGCCACGAGCAGCCTCGAGCTCGGCATCGACATGGGAGCCGTCGATCTGGTGATCCAGGTCGAGTCACCCGGCGCCGTGAGCCGAGGCCTGCAGCGCATCGGACGGGCGGGGCACCAGGTCGGTGAGCCGAGCAGGGGCTCGATCTACCCCAAGCACCGCGGCGACCTGCTGGAGGCCGCAGTGGTCACCCGGCGCATGCTCGACGGGGAGATCGAGTCGACCCGCTACCTCCGCAACCCGCTCGACGTCCTCGCCCAACAGATCGTCGCCCACACCGCCGCCCGCGGCGAGACGCCAGTCGCCGAGCTGGCCGCGCTGGTGCGGAGAACGGCGAACTTCTCCGAGCTGTCCGACGAGCAATTCGCCAACACGCTCGATCTGCTGGCCGGCCGCTACCCGAGCGAGGAGTTCTCCGAACTGCGCCCTGCGCGTCGTGTGGAACCGGGCCACCGACACGGTCCGCCCTCGCGACGGTGCCAAGCGACTGGCCGTCACGTCCGGCGGGACCATCCCGGATCGGGGGCTGTTCGGTGTCTTCCTCCCCGACGGCACCCGCGTCGGCGAGCTCGACGAGGAGATGGTGTACGAGAGCCGGCCGGGGGAGACGTTCCTGCTCGGCGCGTCGACGTGGCGCATCGAGGACATCACGTTCGAGCGCGTCACGGTCACCCCGGCTCCAGGCGAGCCAGGGAAGATGCCGTTCTGGCACGGCGACCGGCCCGGCCGGCCGCTCGAGCTCGGACGTGCTCTCGGCGCGTTCGTGCGCGAGCTGCGCGAGCTCCAGCCCGACGAGGCGACGGAGCGGCTGCGTCGCGACTACGCCCTCGACGAGCTCGCTGCGGCGAACCTCCTGCAGTACGTCACCGAGCAGGCCGAGGCCACCGGAGTCGTCCCCGACGACCGCACGGTGGTCATCGAACGATTCCGTGACGAGATCGGCGACTGGCGGATCTGCATCCTCAGCCCCTTCGGCACGCCCGTCCACGCGCCGTGGGCGATGGCCATCGAGCGCCGCCTGAGCGACCAGTACGACCTGCCGGTCGAATCCATGTGGGGCGACGACGGCATCGTGTTGCGCCTGCCGGAGGCCGCCGACGAGCTGCCGCTCGAAGCCGTGCTCATCGAGCCCGAGGACATCGAGGAGCTGGTCGTCGCGACGCTGCCGCAGACCGCGTTGTTCTCGTCGCGCTTTCGTGAGTGCGCTGGACGCGCGCTGCTGTTGCCGAGGCGCCGACCGGACCAGCGCACGCCGTTGTGGCAGCAGCGCCAGAAGGCGGCTGACCTGCTCGCCGTCGCCGCCAAGTACCCGACGTTCCCCATCCTCCTCGAGGCATCGCGGGAGTGCCTCCAGGACGTCTTCGACGTCCCGGCGCTGCGCGACGTCCTCGGCCAGCTGCGCAGCCGCGCAGTGCGGGTCGTCAGCGTCGATACGACGCGACCCAGCCCGATGGCCCAGAGCCTGCTGTTCAACTGGATCGCCGCGTACATGTACGAAGGAGACGCGCCGCTCGCCGAGCGGCGAGCCGCTGCGCTGGCCCTCGACCGCGATCTGTTGCGCGACCTGCTCGGCGCTGAGGAGCTGCGCGAGCTGCTCGATCCCGGCGTGCTGGCGGACGTCGAGCTGGACCTGCAGCATCTGTCCGACGGAAGGCGGGCGCGGAGCGGCGACGAGCTGCACGACGTGCTGCGCCGAGTCGGCGATCTGACTGCCACCGAGATCGATCTGCGCTGTGAGCAGCCCGGTCGGGAGTGGATCGACGAGTTGATCGCCGACAAGCGAGCCATCGAGATCGCCATCGGCGGGGAGTCCCGCTTTGCAGCCGCCGAGGATGCGGCGCGCTACCGGGACGCGCTCGGGTGCGCACTACCGCTCGGCTTGCCCGCGGCGTTCACGGACCCAGTGCCGCGGCCCCTCGAAGATCTCGTCGGACGCTACGGGCGCACCCACGGACCGTTCACGGAGCACGAGGTGGCCGGGCGCCTCGCCATCGCTGAAGCGCGCGTGCTCGGCGCCCTCGCCGCGCTCGAGACCGACGGGCGCGTCGTGCCGCGGCGAGTTCCGCCCGACGGGCGTGCGACGCGAGTGGTGCGACACCGAGGTGCTGCGCCAGCTGCGACGCCGCTCGCTGGCGACGCTGCGTCGCGAGGTCGAGCCGGTCGAGCCGGCGGCGCTGGCCCGCTTCCTGCCGGCCTGGCACGGCATCCCCGCCGAGCGGCGGGGCACGGACGCGGTCGTCGAGGCGCTCGGCCTGCTGGCGGGCGCGCCGATCGTCGCGTCGACGCTCGAGTCCGACGTCCTCTCGTCCCGGGTCGCCGACTACCGGGCGTCGCAGATCGATGAGCTGTGCACGTCGGGTGATGTCCTGTGGGTGGGCGCCGGTGCCATTGGCTCGGCGGACGGACGGGTGCGGCTGTGCTTCGCCGACCAGCTTCCGCTGCTCGCTCCGGGATGGGAGGTGCACGAACGGCCGCAGGGCGTCCTCCACGACGCGTTGCGAACGGTCCTCACCGAACGCGGCGCCAGCTTCTGGACGCAGCTGCGGGCAGCCGCGCCAGGCACCGCCGACGACGAACTGCTCGCCGCGCTGTGGGATCTCGTCTGGGCGGGTGAGGTGACGAACGATTCGCTCGCCCCGCTACGGTCCTTCACCGGGCGTGGAGGTGGCCGCGCCGTTCGAACGCCGGGACGCGGCCGTCCCCGGCCGGGCCGGCTGAACCGGCTTGGCCCGCCCGCCGGGGCAGGTCGCTGGTCCCTCGTCGAGCCGTTGCTGCAGCCAACCCCGACGCCGACCGAGGCGGCCCACGCGATGGCCCGCCAGCTCGTTGAACGGCATGGCGTGGTCACCCGAGAGGCCGTGTTGGCCGAGGGCGTCGTCGGTGGCTACGCCTCGGTCTACGGGGTCCTGAAGGTGCTGGAGGAGCGGGGTCAGGTGCGGCGCGGGTACTTCGTCAGCGGGCTCGGGGCCGCCCAGTTCGCGCTGCCGGGCGCTGTCGACCGGTTGCGCCAAGCCCGCCAGAGTTCCGAGGACTCGATGTCCGCTGATCGCGCCCCGGCGTTGGTGCTGGCCGCCACGGACCCAGCCCAGCCGTACGGCGCCACGCTGCCGTGGCCCGAATCACCCGGGCGGCCCGCCCGCACCGGTGCGGCGGTGGTGGTCCTGCGCGACGGTGCGCCACTCGTCTGGTACGACCGACGGTCTTCACATCTCGTCACGTTCCCGCGCGCTGTCGACGACCCGTCCTGGGCGGAAGCGCTGGCCGATGAGGCCCGCCGCGGCCGGGTACGCCGCGTCGAGCTGCGCAAGGTGGACGGAGAACCGCTGGCGAGCGCACCGCTCGCCACCGCCATCACGGCAGCGGCGACGAGCGCCGGCTACACGGACAGCTATCGAGGGCTGACGTTCTCGGTCCGGTGATCCTGGAGCCCTGGCACTGGGTAGACGTGCGCCATGGCTGACGAGTACCTGGAGAACACGACCCCCGCAAGCGGTGACGTCGACGAGCACTTCGACGTGCAACTGCCCGTGGCGGCAGAGATGGATGGCCAAGGCGCGACGCACGTGGCGCGGATGCGCGGCAACGAAGCGGAGTACACGGACGTCCTGAGCGAGTTCGTGCGCACTGGCTCTCCTGCGTCCGCTCCCTTGCGTTCGGCGGTCGCCGACTCGACCGTCGAGGAGCTCACGTTCGCGTTGAACGGTCTCGGGCCGGCACGCGTCGAGTCGATCGACCCGATCTGACGTTCGGGTTCGGCTCGCAAGCAAGTTGCTCGCCCCTCCGCTGCGCTTCGGCGTCTCGCCCACCTCGCTCGTCAGGGTCGGCGGTGCACCGAGCGCAGGCCGCCCCACGCCAGCTCGCTGACCTGGCGCGACACCTCGTCGGGGTCGAAGTCGAGGCCCTGCTCGACGAGGCGGCGGCTGGCTCCCTCGGCCAGCCCGACCAGCGCGTGGGCGACGGTCAAGCGGTGGTCGTCGTCGATGTCGGCGGTGATCAATGGGGCCACCGCCCGCACCATGGCCGCGGTCACGCCGCGGCGCACCTTGCTGAACTCCTCGTCGAGGCCGGTGCCGCTGTCGTACAGCAGCATGAACGCAGCGTGGTCGTCGGCGACCCATCGGAAGTAGGCGCGGAACCCGAGCTCGGTCTGGCGCCTGCCCTCGCTGACGCCCGCCGTCGCCATCCTGATCGCGGCCAGCATCCTGTTGCCGACCTCGTCGAGCAACGCCTGGTACAGCTCGCGCTTGGACTGGAAGTGCTGGTACAGCACCGGCTTCGTGACGCCGGCCGCGTCGGCGACGTCGTTCATCGACGTGCCGTGGTACCCCGACTGGGCGAACACGCCGAGCGCGACCTCGAGCAGCTGTTCGCGGCGAGCGGTGGCGGTCAGGCGGGAAGCCATGGTTACCGTAGGGTAACTCACAGGCCGCGCTCGCGGTCCTCTCGTTCTGCAGCCTTGACTGCGTAGCCGAGCACGATCGACGGGGCGAGCAGCGCGCACGCCGCCACCAGGGCGATCACGACGAGCACCGCCATCGTCGACGTGAACCCGGTGATCAGCGCGGCGAAGAACAAGGCAACCGCCACGGCGAGCAGCACGTAGCCGACCCGGTTGGCGAGCAGGGTCCAGTGCGCCACCTGGGCGCGCCGGCGACGGATCGGGTCCTCGGCGGCGTCGCTCACAGCGCTGCCGGGCGTGGCTGGGCGTGTCCCGGATGATGGATCGGAGCTGGCGGATTCGCGAGGTGCGGCGACCATGCCCCCGTCTTTCGAGGGCGAGGACTCCGGGGTAGCAAGATGTGCAGGCTCAGGACGGGTGAACTACGGACCTTCATGGAGTTGTCGTTGCGGGCCACCGATCTTGGATCCCGTCGCCTGACCCTGGGTGAACCGGATGGGAGACTCGACATGGCTGATGAACCGATCCCCGCAATGGATACCCACGAGGCGGGACGGCGGGGCCTGGACATGACGATCACGCTGAGTGCGGGTGGCACGGTACGGCTGATCGGCCGCAACCTGACCCCGGCGGAGATCCGTGAGGTCCTGCACCTCGTCGAGAGATCACTGGGGGAAGTGTGATGCCGACGCCCGCTGGCGGTCGAAACGGGGAGCACCATCGCACCTGCCGGTTTGCAGGTGCGTGCTGGCGATAACGCGCTGACCAGGGGAACGGTCACAGCGCTGCCGGGAGCAGCCGATTCACGTTCTGGAAGAAGAAGTACAGGACGATGACGAACGGGACGATCCCGGCCAGCGCGCCGATCCAGTTCCGGCGGGTGGCGCGGCTGAGCAGGTAGGCGCCGATGGAGATGGCGGCGAGCAGCGTGCCCCACAGCGCAACTTGCGCCCACGCGCTGTCGTCGCTGAACCACCCGTGAGCGAAGGCATCGGCGGTGTTGTCCGTCAACTCCCCACCGTCGTCCGTCGGCTCGCCGCTGCCAACCGGCGCGGCCGGCGCAGTGGTCGTCGGTGCTGCGGCGGTGACGACGGGGCCCGGCGTCGTCGTCGGGGTCGGGGCACCTGGCAAGGTGGCCGGTGGCTGCTCGACGGGTGCCGACTCGACGGGTGCCGGCTCGAGCGGTGGCGGCGCCTGCGGGGCCGTCGAGGCCTCGGCGTCGAGGTCGGCGAAGACGATCAGGCGCTCGCGCGCGGTCCACCGTGGGTGGCAGGTCGTCAACGTGAGCCGGGCAACCGTTGGATCGGTCGTCGCGACCACGTCGGACGCGGACGGCGGGACGACCTCGCTGCCCGTGGCCCGATAGACGAAGCGACCGTTCACCGTGGTCAGGATGATCTCGGCGCCGGGCTCGACGCCGTCAAGGTTCGAGAACGGTTCGCCGTACGTCGTGCGGTGTCCGGCGATCGCGGCGTTGCCGAGCTCACCAGGCATCGGTGTGTCGGGATAGTGGCCTGGTCCCTTCTTGAGATCTTCCGGAGTGACGCCTTGCACGACCTTGCTGTCGAGGCCGATGGACGGGATCTCGATGCGGGCGACGACGTCACCATTGGTGTAGACGATCGGATCGATCGGCGGAGGTGGAGGGGTGGTGGCGACCGTGGTCGGGGGTGCAGTCGCCGGGGGAGGAGCGGCTGCGGTGTTGGTCGGCGACTCCGACGTGGTGGTCGCCGGCACGGTGGTTGCCGGCGGCGCGGTGGTCGCGCTGGCCAACAGCTCGTCGAAGTCCTCGTCGAGCTGGTTCTGGGCTTGGGCGTACTCGAGGCCGGTGCCCCACAGCTGATAGCCGACGAAGCCGAACATCAGGAGGCCCGTGGCGATCAGGACCTTGCCGACGTTGCTGACGATCCAGCGCCAGTCGCGAGGCGGCGGCGGCCGATCCCAGCGCGAGCGGTGCCGAGGTGCCGGACCCGCCTTGCTGGACACGAGCGGTCACGGTATCGGTAGCGTCGCCCGGCGATGGATCGCCCGGTCGTCGAGCTCGACGGCGCTGTCGTCGTGCTCGGCGGCTTTCCCGCACTCGCAGGAGCGACGCTGACGATCAACGAGGGCGAGATCGTGCTGCTACGCGGCCCCAACGGAGCCGGGAAGACGACGCTGCTCCGGGTGTGCGCCGGGCTGCTGCCGCTGGCGCGGGGTCGGGGCACGATCCTCGGCCACGACCTGGAGTCGGCGCGGGCGGCGCTGCGGCGCGAGGTCGGTCTGCTCGGTCATCGCAATGGGCTGTACCTCGACCTCACGGTCGCCGAGAACGTCCGGTTCTGGGGCGCCACCATCGACGCCAGCCGCCCGGAGATCGATGCGGCGATGGATCGCCTCGGGCTCACCGGCCGCCTGGCTGACACGCCGGTGCGCCGACTTTCGGCGGGTCAGCAGCGGCGCACCGCGATCGCCTGCCTGATTGCCCGGCGCGCCCGCCTGTGGCTGCTCGACGAGCCGCACGCCGGGCTCGACGCGGCCGGCCGTGATGAGCTCGACGCCACGCTGCGGCCGCCGCGGCGTCCGGTGCGACCATCATCGTCGCCAGCCACGAGCTCGAGCGGGCCGGCTCCCTGGCCACCCGGACCGTCGAGGTCCTCGCCGGCCAGGTTGCAGCATGACGCCGTCCGCACAGGCGATCTGGGCGCGCACGTTCTCGAATCCGAGAAGCTCCGCGCCCAGATCGGCGCATGAGAACCTCCGCGCCCAGATGTACGGGGCCGCCGAACAGTGAGCGTCTGGAGGACGGCGTTGCTGGTGGCACGCAAGGACTTGCTGGTCGAGTGGCGCAGCCGCGTCGCCCTCAACCAGGTGCTGCCGTTCGCGGCGATCGTCATGGTGATGTTCGCCTTCGCCCTCGACCGCTTGCCGAGCGACGGCGAGCCGCTGCTGGAGTCCGTCGCTCCAGGGCTCGTCTGGCTGGCCGCCCTGTTCAGCCTGCTCCTGCTCGTGCAGCGGACGTTCTCCGTGGAGGCCGAGGATGGTGCGCTCGATGCGCTGCGCGCCGCCGGTGTCGACCCGGCCGGTTTGTTCTGGGGCAAGACGCTGGCGTTGGCCGCGCAGCTCGCCGTTCTCGAGGCGCTGCTCCTGGTCGCCGCCGTCCTGCTCTACGGCACCGACGTTCGTCCGGCTGGGGTTGGGTTGTTGCTCGTCACGTGGATCGCCGCCACCGGTGGTCTGGCTGCGGTCGGTACGCTCTACGGCGGCCTCGCTGCCGGTGCAAGGGGGCGGGAGACGCTTCTCCCGCTGCTGCTGCTCCCGGTGGTGGCGCCCGTTCTGATCGGAGCAACACGTGCGGTCGAAGCAGCGCTCGGCACCGTCGGAACGGCGGTCACGGATGGCTGGCCCTGGGTGGGCGTGGTCGCCGTGTTCGCCGTCGCCTTCGGCGCCGGGGGAACGCTGGCCTTCGGTCCACTGATCGAGGAGTAGAAGACGACGTGGCCTCCCTGACTGCGGATTCCACCGCCGGATCCGCCGTCCAGCCCTCCCGCCCGGCGGGGACCTCGACTCGCGGCACCCGCTTCCTCGGCGCCGCCGCACTCGTCGGGGTCGCCTGGCTGCTCGCCTTCGGCCTCGGCTTCTCTCCCGCCGACCGCGACCAGGCCGAGTCGGTGCGCATCCTCTACGTCCACGTGCCCTCGGCATGGTTGGCGTACCTGGCCTTCGTCGTGACCGCCATCTCCTCGGCGGTCTACCTGTTCTCCAAGCGCCACTCGCTCGGCTGGGACCGCCTGGCCGGTGCCAGCGCCGAGGTCGGCGTGCTGTTCATGGGCATCACGTTGGCGACCGGGATGATCTGGGGCCGGCTCACCTGGGGCGTCTTCTGGGAGTGGGATGCCCGGCTGACGACGACGGCGTTTCTCTTCGTGACGTACGTCGGCTACCTCGCCGTCCGGCGCCTCGGGGGATCGCACGAGCAGCGGGCCAAGCGCAGCGCGATCCTCGCCCTCCTGGCGGTCTTGGAGATCCCGCTGGTGCACTGGAGCGTGCGGCTGTGGCGCAGCCTGCACCAGGAGGCCACGGTCCTACGGCCCGACGGAGACGTCAAGATGGACGGGCTGATGCTGTTCTCCCTGTTCGTCGGCATCGTCGCCTTCACGTTGCTCTATGCCTGGCTGGTCATCCACCGGCAACGCACGCTCACCGCCGAGGACGCTCTGGAGTCGGCCGGCCTCGACCGGGCGATCGCCGAGCGGCGGGCGGAGACACCTGAGCCCCGTCGTTCAGAGGTGCAGACCCGGTTCGGCACGCCGGCGCCTCCAGGCGCTTCGGCGGCCGCATCAAGCGAGGTTTCGCAGTAGTGGAGGACGCCGGGTTCATCATCGGCAGCTACGTGATCACGTTCGGCGCCATCGCCATCTATGCGCTCGCCGTCCTGCGGCGAGCCCGCCGTACGACCTCTCAGCTCCCCGATGAGGCGAAGCCCTGGTTGTAGGGAATGAGTGACCTCGACCTGTCACCACGGTCGGCAGGCGCGCTACCGGGTCGGGGCCGCAAGCGGCGCTGGGCGCCGCTCGTCGTCCTGGCGCTGGTACTCGTCGCTGGCGGTGTCCTCATCACTCAGTTCCTGCGATCGGCCGTCGACTACTACTGCAACGTCGACGAGATCGGGCAGCGGTCCGGCTGTGAGCCCGGCCGGCGCCTTCGTGTCCAGGGCACGGTCGACCGCGACAGCGTCGTGACGGACGCCGGGGTCACGACGTTCACGATCTCGTTCGGCGGAGCGTCGCTGCCCGTGCGCTACGACGGTCAGCCGGGAGGGATCTTCGAGGAGTGCCAGCCGGTCGTCGTCCACGGCGAGCTGGCGAACGGCACGTTCGAGGGTGACCGCATCGAGGTCAAGCACTCCAACGAGTACGAGGCGGAGAACTCCGAACGCCTCGACGCGGCGCCCACGGAGTCCACGTCGTGCTCGCCGCCAGCCTGAACGGCGCGCTTGGCCACGCGGGGCTGATGCTCGCCCTCGCGGCGGCGTCGTTCGGTGCGCTGGCGACGATCTATGGCGTGCGGACCCGGCAGCCGCGCATCCTTCGCATGGCGCCCGTCTACGCCTGGCTGTGTGTGGGCGGAGCAGCGCTCGCCGTGCTGATGATGCAGCGGGCGCTGTTCACCCGCGATTACTCGCTGGCCTACATCCAGCAGGTCGGGTCGGCGACCACGCCGTTGCTCTACAACATCGCTGCGATGTGGTCGGCGCTCGAGGGGTCGATCCTGCTGTGGGTCGTCATCCTCTCCGGCTACACGGCCGCCGTCGGGTGGCGCTTCCGGCGCCGCACCGAGGACCCGCTCGTCGGCTGGGCGCTGGCGGTGATGTTCATCGTGCTGGCGTTCTTCGCGCTGCTCAGCTTCGGGCCGGCCGACCCGTTCGCCGACGGTGCCGCCGTGCCAGCCGGGTTCGACGGCCCGGGCCCGAACCCACTGCTGCAGAACCACGTGCTCGTGCTGTTCCACCCGCCGATCCTCTACCTCGGCTACGTCGGGATCACGGTCCCGTTCGCCTTCGCCATCGCCGCCCTCGTCACCGGCCGAGTCGGCGAGGGGTGGCTGCTGGAGACCCGCCGCTGGGCACTGTTCGCCTGGGCGTTCCTCACGATCGGGATCTTGCTGGGCGGTTGGTGGAGCTACGAGGTGCTCGGGTGGAGCGGTGTGTGGGCGTGGGATCCCGTCGAGAACGCCAGCTTCCTGCCGTGGCTCACGGCGACCGCCTACCTGCACTCGGTCCTGGTGCAGGAGCGCCGCGGGATGCTGCGCGTCTGGAACCTGAGCCTGCTCGTCGCGACGTTCGCGCTGACCATCCTTGGCACGTTCCTGACCCGCTCCGGCGTGCTGTCGAGCGTCCACGCCTTCGGCGACGGCCCGATCGGCACGTACTTGCTGGTGTTCTTCGGGCTCGTCGTGACGGTGTCGCTGGCGCTCATCGGCTGGCGCGGCGACCGGCTGCGCTCGCCGGGCACCATCGACTCGCCGTGTCGCGCGAGGGCGCGTTCCTCGCCAACAACGTGCTGTTCACGGTGTTCGCCTTCGTCGTGCTGCTCGGCACGGTCTTCCCGCTGCTCGTCGAGGCGCTGCAGGATCGCCAGACCGTCGTCGGGGCGCCCTACTTCGACCGTCTGTCGACGCCCATCGGTCTCGCCCTGCTGTTCCTGATGGCGGTCGCGCCGGTGCTGCCGTGGCGCAAGGCGAGCTTGGAGCTGCTGCGCGACCGGCTGTTCTGGCCGGCGTGGTGCGGCGCCGTCGCGCTCATCGTCGCCGTCGTCCTCGGGGCGACGGGCTGGGCGTCGCTCGTCGCGTTCGGCGCTCGCCGGTGCCGCCGCCGGGTCGGCGCTGCGCCAGCTCGTCCTGGCGACCCGGCGGCAGGGCTGGCGGGGACTCGTCGGCCGGGCCAACGGCGGGATGATCGTCCATCTCGGCGTGATCGTCGATCGCCGTCGCGCTCGTCGCGTCGAACGCCTACACCCGCTCGGCGACGCTCGACCTCCGTGTGGGCGCTGTCGAAGAGTGGGGCGGACATCGCTTCGCCCTCGAGGGAGTCCGTGAGGAGGTCGACGACCGCGTGCGCATGGTGATCGCCGACGTCCGCCTCGACGGCGGAGACGTGTACACGCCGCGTATCACGAAGTACCTACGCCAGGGTCTCGACATCGGCACGCCGAGTGTCCGCACGGGTGTCACGAAGGACTTTACCTGACGCTCGAGCGTGGTGCCGTGCCAGGATCCGAGCAGGCGACGATCCGCGTCTTCACAAAGCCGATGATCCTGTGGCTGTGGATCGGCGGCGCGGTGATGGCGATCGGGACGCTGCTCGCGGCGTTCCCCGGCCGGCGGCGGCGCCCCACCGACCCCGTGTCGGCACCCATCGTCGTGGACAGCGATGAGCCGGAGCTGGAACGTGTCTGACGAATCGACGGCCGCCCCGGTGGAAACACCGTCTCGACGTCGACGCGTCGCCCCGTTCATCGCGCTGGCCGTCGCCGTCCTGCTGGCCGGCCTGTTCGTCGTCCTCGCCGGTGCCGAGCGTCCACCGACGAGACCGCCGAGACGCCCCTGCTCGACCGCCCGGCGCCCGAAGCGGTGGGTGAGCTGGCCGACGGCACGACGTTCGATCTGGCCCGCCGCAAGGGGGACTGGGTCGTGCTCAACTTCTTCCAGTCGAGCTGCGTCCCGTGCCAGCAGGAGCACCCCGACCTCGTGCGCTTCGTCGAGGAGCAACGGGCGCTCGGACCGGACGGCGCCAAGTTCTACACCGTCGTGTACGACGACGAGCGTCCGAGCGGTCGAGGAGTTCTTCGCCAAGGAGGGCGGCGATTGGCCCGTCGTCTACGACGAGGATGGGTCGATCGCCGTCGGGTTCGGTGTCGCCAAGGTCCCTGAGACGTGGATCATCGATCCCAACGGCATCGTGCGCGGCCGCGTCATCTCGCGCGTCACGGCCGACTTCCTGGGCAGCCAGCTGCAGCTGCTGCAGGAGCAGCTGTCGTGAAGGCATTGAAGAAGTGGCCGGCGTGGGTGCTGCTCGTGTTCGTCGTCGTCGCCTTCCTCGCCGTCGGAGCGACGCGCGACGACGGCCCGAGCACGCCGCAGGAACGCTCCGACGCCATCGCCCAGCGGGTGGCGTGCCCGGTGTGCGACGGGGAGAGCGTGTTCGAGTCGAGGAACACGGCGTCGGTCAACATCCGCAACCGCATCAGCGAGCTCGTCAACGGCGGACAGGCCAGCGACGACGAGATCATCGCCGACATCGAGGCCAGCTTCGGAGGGCGCATCCTGCTCGTGCCGAAGGCCACGGGCTTCGATGCGCTCGTGTGGGCGCTGCCAGTCGCCGCGCTCGATCTGCGCCGTTGCCGCGCTGGCGGTGACGTTCCGCAGGTGGCGCCGCGATGCAGCAGCGGCCTCCGACCCGACGGTGGAGGACCGGCGCCATGGTGGCCGCCGCGCTGGCTGATGAAGATCCGTGAGCGTGACGGAGAACGCCGATCGCCTCGCCGAGCTGGAGGACGAGCGTCGGTTCCTGCTGCGTTCCCTGCGTGACCTCGATGCCGAGCTGGAGGCAGGTGACGTCGACGTCGCCGACTACGAGACGCTGCGCGACGGCTACACGAAACGTGCTGCCGACGTCCTGCGCGAGATCGATGCCGGACGGCCGAGCTCCGGCGCGCCGGCCGCCGTCGTGGGGTCGGCGGTTGGCGATCGTCGCGGTCGTGATCGCCGTCGCCGCCGTCGGCGGCTGGCTCGTCGCCCGGTCATCAGGCCAGCGCCAGCCCGGGCAGGAGATCACCGGCGGCGCAGCCGACGACGTCGCCGTCCTCCTCGCCGAGGCGCGGGCGCTCCTCGGCACGGACATCGGCGCGGCGCAGGAGCGCTACCAGCAGGTGCTCGATGAGCGGCCCGACCATCCGGAGGCAGTGACGTACAGCGCCTGGCTCCTGTTCATCGGCTCGAGTGGGGCGAACGAGGAGTTGCGCGCCGCCGCCGTCGCGACGTCGCGCGACCAGCTGACGCGAGCGACCGAGCTCGACCCGACGTACCCGGATCCGCACTGCTTCCTCGGGGTGATCGCCGCCAACTACGACGAGGACGACGCGGCGGCCCGAACCGAGTTCGACCAGTGCCTCGCCCTCGACCCGCCGGCGCAGGTCCGCGCACTCGTCGAGCAGTTCGCGAGCGACGGTCAGTCGGGTTCGTCTCGCAGCCAAGCTGCTCGACTCACCTCCCGAGCTCGCCGTCGCTGTCACGGCCTACTCCGGGTTCATCCGACGTCACCGCGAAGCGACGGCTCGCCCACCTGCCTGTCCGCGGGGCCTCCAATCCCTGCCCCTCGGTGTCGTCAGACCGGCGGGGGCTCCGGCCGGGCGGTGCCGAACGTCTCGCCCTCGCGCTCGAGCACCCAGATCGTGCCCTTCCGCCAGTCCGCCTCACCAACGATGCGAGTCCCGCGCCGTGTCAGCGCCGCGGCGACCTCCTGGAGTACGTCGCCGTGGGTGCAGAGCACCGCCCCTTCTCCCGACTCCTCGAGAAGCTCCAGGGTGTCCTCGAACCGGGCACCCTCGGCGAGGCGTTCATCGGGGTGGATCGGGAGGCCGACGAGGTCGGCGAGCGGCTCCAACGTCTCGATGCAGCGGATGTACGGGCTCGACCAGAGGCTCGTCAGACCGGCATCCACGAGCCGGCGCCGCCGATGGCGTCGGCCTGCTTTCGACCAGTCGGCGACACGGGTCGCTCGAAGTCGTCGCCGTCCCACGTCTTGCGGCTACCGGCCTTGGCGTGGCGGACGAGGTACGTGCTCACCGCATCGGCGTGTCAACGGGTTCGAGTCTCGCCGGTGAGCGCGACGTGGCGGGTGGTGAGGCCGCGGACGAGCAACGCCCAGGCGATCGCCGCCAAGACACCCACGATCCCCTGCGCCATGGTGAAGCCTTGGCTGTCGACGAAGCTCTCGGCGAGGTCGTCCGGATCCTGGTTGAAGCCACTCGTCTCGAACGTCACCCCGGCAACGATGAACACGATCGGCGCCAGCCCGTACAGCACCCACCACACGTACACGATCGGGTTGACGGGGATCTGGCGCCAGCGGTCGTCCCCGGGCGGGACAGCGGCCTCGGACGCCTTCCACGATTCGCGGAGCACGAGCATCGGAACGGCGTAGACGACGAGCGGCGGGACGAACCATCCGCCGATCGCCCAGCCGGTGCTCCACGTCGTCTGGCGGCCGACCGCCCGGTGGTTGCCGACGATCCGGTACAGCCAGATGATCGACAGGACGAGGATCGCGATCGTCGCGGCGACGGTGATGAATCCGGCGATTCCGGTGACGGCGACGCTGCCCAGGAAGTCGTCCTCGTCGCTGCTGGTCCGCGCGCTGTCCAGGTACTTCTGCGCGGCATCGGCGGCGACCGGGGTAGCGAACACGGCGACCAGGCCACCGATGACGTAGAAGCCGAGCAGGATCACGATCGCCGTGCGCAAGCCCTGGATCCGCCGTAGCGAGACCGCTCCAGCGAGGGTGGGCTCGTACGCGGTATAGCCGGGTGGCGGCGTCAGGTTGGGCGGCGGAGGCGGTGGGGGCGTCGAACCGGCGTCGCTCACGTAGAGCAAGCTACACACGACTCCAGCGGGGGACTGCCCTGCCGGGGCGCGCTGCTGCTCAGACGACCTTCAGCTCGGAGCTGAAGATCTTCTTCGGCCGCAGGTCAACGGCGATGCGCTCCGCCAGCTCGTGGAACGCACGTCCGGTCTCACTGTCGGGCTCGACGGCGGCGATCGGGCGTCCCTCGTCGGCACCCTTGCGCAATGCCGGCACGAGCGGCAGCTGGGCGAGCAGCGGGACGTCCAGCTCGGCGGCGAGCGTCGCGCCGCCGCCGGCGCCGAACAGTTCGTAGCGCTTCCCGTCGTCACCCGTGAACCACGACATGTTCTCGATCACGCCACGCACCGCGAGGTTGACCTTGCTCGCCATCGCCGCCGAGAGGCGGGCCACCTTCTGGGCCGCCGGCTGCGGTGTGGTGACGACGAAGACCTCGCCTCGTGGGAGGTACTGGCTGAGGGAGATCGCGATGTCTCCCGTGCCGGGCGGCATGTCGACGAGCAGGAACTCAGGGTCGTCCCAGAAGACGTCGGTCAGGAACTGCTCCAGCGCCTTGTGCAGCATCGGGCCTCGCCAGATGACCGCCTGCCCGTCGGGGACGAAGTAGCCGATCGAGATGCACCGCACGCCCCACGCTTCGGGTGGCAGCAGCATCTCGTCGATCACCACCGGATCGCGATCGGCACCGAGCATGCGCGGGACCGAGAAGCCATAGATGTCGGCGTCGACGACACCAACCGAGTGGCCGCGCGCGGCAAGGGCGACGGCAAGGTTCGTCGTGACGCTCGACTTGCCGACACCGCCCTTGCCGGACGAGATCAGCAGTGGGCGGGTGCGCGACCCGGGCTGGGCGAACGGGATCGCCCGCCCCTCGGCGTGGCCCTGTGGCTGTCCGTGAGCGTGTCCGTGCCCGTTGCCGTGCAGGCGTCGGCGCAGGTCCTCTCGCTCGTCGTCGGTCATCACGGTGAAGTCCAGCGAGATCCCGGTGACGCCCTCGACAGCGAGCAGCGCGCTGTTCACGCGCTGCTGGATCTCGTTGCGTAGCGGGCAGCCGGCCACCGTCAGCGCGACGAGGACCGACACCGTGCCGTCAGGTGCCGGATCGACGTTGCGGACCATGCCGAGGTCGACGATGGAGCGGTGCAGCTCGGGGTCCTGGACCGGGCGGAGGGCGTCGATCAGCTGGTCAACGGTGGCAGGCATCGGTTCCTTTGGGGGTCGGCGACCTGAGATCGTCGACCACGAATTTGCACTATGGCCATAGGTAGAATACCGGCATGGTGCGTGGGCGCGCTGAAGCGACCGGGCCGGCGTTCACCGCCGCCGTCTCGGCGATCACCGACGCCTTTGGCGACCCCACTCGGCGCCGCATCTACCTCTACACGCGCGACCACGACGGCGACCTCGGCGTGACGGTTGCCGAGGTTGCCTCTGAAGTCGGCGTCCACCCCAACGTCGCCCGCCACCACCTCGACAAGCTGGCCGCCGGGGGATATGTCGAGGTCGTCCGGCGTGCGGAGGTCTCGGGCGATCCGGGGCGCCGGGCGGGCCGACCGTCCAAGCGCTACGTCGCCTCGAGTGAGACCACGCTCGACGTGCCGGTGCGCAGCGACGACCTCGTCCTGGCGCTGCTCGGTCGGGCGCTCGATCGGCTGCCCCGTGAGGAGGCCGAGGCGATGGCCGAGGAGGTCGGCGCGACCTATGGCCGGGCGATGGCGACCGGCTTGACCGGTGACGCGCTGAGCGCCGGGCAGCGGTCGTTGCGTTCGGCGATGCAGGCGGTGGCGGACGCGCTGACCGCGCACGGGTTCGCCGCGCACATGACGTCGGGAGCCCACGCCAACGGTCTGCGCATCATCAACGAGCACTGCCCGTTCGGGGACGTCGCCACGGACCATCCCGTGATCTGCGCCGTCGATCGCGGCATGGTCCGCGGGATGCTCAGCACGCTCTACGGCGACGAGTCCGACGTCGTCGTCGCCACCGAGGCCAGCAAAGCCCGGGGCGACACCATGTGCGCCACAGCGGTCTGATCCATCCGAGTGTTTGGGCCCGTCCGAGTACTGGACCCCGGGAAATCGAGGTCCGGCACTCGGATGGCGTCAAACACTCGGATGCATCAACGGCGGGCCGCGGAGTACTCGCCGGCGCGGGTGAGCACGTGGTCGCCGGCCTTCGGAAGTGAGCCGGAGTCGAACGGTGGTTGCGGGTCGTACTCGATCATCAGCTGGACCGCTTCGGCCGCCGTGCGGTCGGCCAGCAGCTCGACCAGACGCAGCGCCATGTCGATGCCGCTCGAGACACCGGCCGCCGTGATGATCCGCTGATCGAGGTGCTCGACCACCCGGTCCTCGCTGATGATGGCGCCGTACTTCGGGAGGAGGTCACGGGCGACCCAGTGCGTCGTCGCCGTGAGCCCTTCCAGCAGCCCCGCCGCAGCGAGGAGCAACGAGCCGGTGCACACCGACGTCGTGTACATCGTCGTCTCGTGCGCCTTGCGCAACCAATCCAGCACCCGCTCGTCGTTGACCAGGCTCCGCGTGCCGGGGCCCCCGGGGAACACGACGACCTCGGGCGACGGGACCTCCTCGAAGGTGGTCTCGATCGTGATGCCGAGGATCCCGTTGTCCGAACGGACCACGCCGCGCTCGTGCCCGAGGAACACGACCTCGTGCCCGGGTATGCGGCTGAGCACCTCGTACGGCCCGATGCCGTCGAGCGCCGTGTAGCCCGGGAACCACGGGATGGCGATGGTGGTCGATGGCGTGGTCATGCGGGATGACTCCTGTTCTCGAGGCGCCGGCTGAAGCGCCGGCGGTAGTCGTCGGGTGGGGTCTTGAGGTGTTGGATGAACGTCCGGCGCATCGACTCCGAGGTCCCGAAACCGACCCGGGTGGCGATGGCGGCGACCGTGTCGTCCGTCGTCTCGAGCTCGTGGCGGGCCGCCTCGACTCGTGCTTGGGCGACGTAGCGGGCCGGGGTGCATCCGGTCTCGGCCGTGAACCGGCGCAGGAAGTGCCGCTCGCTCATCGCCACCCGAGCCGCCAGCACGCCGATCCGGTGGTCGCCACCCGGCTCGGTATCGATCAGGTCCTGGGCGCGGCGCACGGGCTCGAGCCGCGCTCGCGGTCGCCACACCGGGCCGGCGAACTGGCTCTGGCCGCCCGGACGGCGCAGGAACATCACGAGCCATCGGGCGACGGTCTCGGCCACCTCCACACCGACGTCGTCCTCGACGAGCGCCAGTGCGACGTCGATGCCGGCGGTCACGCCCGCTGAAGTCCAGACCTTTCCGTCTCGGACCCAGATGGCGTCGGCATCGACGTCGATCGTCGGATGCTGGCGGGCCAAGTGGTCCGCTCTCGCCCAGTGGGTCGTCGCCCGCCGACCGTCGAGCTGCCCGATCGCCGCCAGCAGGAACGCTCCGCTGCACACCCCGACGACACGGCGCGACCGCGCCGCGAGATCCGCCAACCTGTCGATGAGGTCATGGTCGGCTGTCGCGGCATGGACACCGGAGCCGCCTGGCACGACAAGTGTGTCGATCTCGTCGAGGCTGCCGAGGTCGTTGGCAACCACGGTCAGCCCGCTCTCCGTACGCAACGGGCCGGGCTCCGTGGCGACGATGGCGACGTCATAGCCCGGGTCGGCGACCGTGGCGGAGGCGAGCACCCGCGT
This sequence comes from uncultured Acidimicrobiia bacterium, assembly GCA_963774125.1. Lineage (GTDB taxonomy): Bacteria > Actinomycetota > Acidimicrobiia > Acidimicrobiales > Ilumatobacteraceae > JALZMG01. The sequence continues at coordinate 750,424 of CAVZDR010000002.1, read as the reverse complement.
CGCACCGGCGAAGACCTCGTGTGGTCCGGTGACGTCGATCGCTTGCACGCCTGGGAAGGCGACGATCGCAACGCGTCGGGCCGTAGGCCGATGGCGCGTCATGTCGTCGAGTGTGGCCCGACCGCGTGCTTGGCGTCAATGACGTCATACCCACGAATCCCGCCATCAACGCGCGGCGGCTGCGAGCCGTTACCGTGCGCCCCGTGGACGTTCGCATCGGCATCACGCAGGCCCCTCGTGAGCTGACCGTCGAGATGCCGGACGAGGAGCGAGACGACACGGTTGCCCGTGTCGAGGCTGCCCTGGCCGGCGCGGTCGACGTGCTCTGGCTCACCGACAAGCGCGGGCGCAAGGTCGGCGTGCCCGCCGTCAAGCTGGCCTACGTCGAGGTCGGCACGAACGACGGCGACCGCCGCATCGGGTTCGGGGGTTGACCTCCTCGCAGGGCCAACCGTGAGCGGAGAGCTTTTCGAGCGGAACCTGCTGTTCGTCACCGGTAAGGGTGGCGTCGGCAAGACGTCTGTCGCTGCCGCACTCGCGGACCTCGCCGCGAAGTCCGGTTTGCGCGTGCTCCTGTGCGAGATGGACGCCAAGGGCGACGTCGCTACCGCGTTCGACGCCGAGGCGCTCGACTTCGCACCGCGCGAGCTCGATCCCGGCCTCTTCGCGATGGCGATGAACACCGAGGACTCGCTGCGCGAGTACCTGCGGCTGTTCGTGAAGGTGCCGTTGGTCGGGCGCATCGGCCCGCTGGCGCGGACGTTCGACTTCGTCGCCGACGCCGCACCCGGCGTCAAGGAGATCCTCGCCGTCGGCAAGCTGACCTACGAGGTGCGTGAGCGGAACTACGACCTCGTGGTCGTGGACGGGGAGGCGAGCGGTCACATCGTCGCCCAGATCGGCGCGCCTCGAGTCATCAGCGAGCTCGTCCAGCTCGGCATGGTCCGGGAGCAGACGCTGTGGATGACGGACATCCTCGAGGACCCCGTCCGTACGGGCGTCGTCGTCGTCACGACGCCCGAGGAGATGCCGGTCACCGAGGCACTCGATCTGCTCGACCGGCTCGACCGGGACACCGGCGTCGCCGCCGCTGCGGTGGTCGCCAACCGCGTGCTGCCGGCACTGTTCGATCGCCGCCAGGCGGCCGTCGTCGACCGGCTCGACGAGATCGAGCCGGTGCTCGTCGACATCGCGGGGCCCGGCGTGCGTCAAGTTCTCGCCGCGGCGACCGTGACGGAGGCACGTCGACAAGTCGGCGGACGCCATCTCGAACGGCTGCGCGCCGGCGTGCCCGCCGACCTGCCTGTGCTGTACGTGCCCGAGATGTTCACCCGAGCCACCGGCCGCCGCGTCGTTGCGTTGATCGCCCGCGCCCTCTCCGAGGAGCTCGACGTTGCCCCGGCGTGACCCCGTCGGGCTCGACGCGCTGCTGGCCGCGAAGGAGATGGTCCTCGTCCTCGGCTCGGGTGGCGTCGGGAAGACGACGGTGGCTGCGGCGCTCGCGCTGTCGGCGGCGGTGCATCAGGGCGGCAAGGTGTTGGTGCTCACGGTCGATCCGGCGCGTCGACTCGCCGATGCCCTCGGGGTCGGCGCCCTCGGGAACCGCGCCACACGGGTGCCTGACGCGGCCTTCGCGGCGGCAGGGATCGAGGCCAGAGGCGAGCTCTGGGCGGCGATGCTTGACACGAAGGCAGGCTGGGACGAGCTGATCCGCCGCAGCGCACCCGACGCGGCGACGCGCGACGCCGTGCTCAACAACCCGCTGTACGAGAACATCACGAGCCACTTCGTGCACAGCCACGACTACCTCGCGATGGAGCAGCTGCACGACCTCCACGCATCTGGTGAGTACGACCTCGTCGTCGTCGACACGCCGCCGTCACGCAACGCGCTGTCGGTGCTCGACGCTCCGTCGAGGATGATCGAGTTCTTCGGCAGCCGCCTGCTCAAGTGGCTGACCGTTCCGTACCGCTCCCGGCTGTTCGCGGCGGCGTCCAAGCCCTTCTACCAGGTTGCGGATCGCGTGCTCGGATCTCGCTTCCTGCGCGACATCGCCGACTTCTTCGTCCTGTTCCAGGCCATGGAGAAGTCGTTCGTCAAGCGTGCCCGCGAGGTCGAGCGGCTGCTCGGCGATCCGCGCACGACCTTTCTCGTGATCACCACGCTGGAGGCGGCGCCCGCCCACGAGGCCGGGTTCCTCGCCCGTGCGGTGCGATCTCGCCGCTACCACCTCGGGGCGATCATCGCCAACCGGGTGCTGCCACGTGCGCTCACGCGCCGTGCCGCAGCGACGAGCGCCAGGCGGTTGGGTGAGGCGGCCGATGACGTCCAGGTCGTCGACTCCGTCGTCAAGTCGCTGAACGCGCTGGACGGCGATGTCGACGGCGGCCCGATCGACCGCCGCCTCGTGGCCAGTGTGATGCGTGAGGTGGGAACGCGGTTCCACGATGTCGCCCTCGTCGCGACTCGGGAGGCCGAGCGTCGGGCCGAACTGGCCGAGCTCGCTCCCGAGGTCCTCGACATTCCGTCGTTCGGGACCGACATCAACGACCTGCGCGGCCTGATGGCGCTGGTGAGCGCGCTTCGCGGCTGACGGGGATCGGGCAGACTCCACAGCGATGGCAAGCCTCGCCGCCCTCGTTCGCGACAACACGACGTTGGATCGCGACCAGGTCTCGCAGCTCAACCGCCTGACGTCGGAGTGGGGCATGCTGGCGGACTTCTGCTTCGCCGATCTGCTGCTCTACGTCCCCACGAAGGATGACCGGTGGCTGATCGTCGGCCAGGTCCGTCCGGCGACGAGCCAGACCGTGTACCACACCGACTGGGTGGGCACGTTCGCCAACGTCAGCGAGCAATCCGTGCTCGCCGCTGCCTTCTCGTCCGAGGAGATCACGGAGGGCGACGTCAAGATCGAGGACCTCGCTGACACCGCACGGATGCTCGCCGTCCCGGTCCACTCCGGTACCCGGCCGATCGCGGTGATGACGCGGGAGTGGGTGCAGCGGGCGGGTCGCCAGCAGGGCGAGCTGGAACGCACGTACCTATCGATCTTCGACACGTTCGCCCAGATGATCGCCGAAGGCCTGTTCCCGTACCCGGCCCGCAGCGGTGACGCCGCAGCGGCGCCGCGAGTCGGTGACGGCGTGATGAGCCTCGATGGTGAGGGCCGAGTCACGTACCTGTCGCCGAACGCCAACTCGGCGCTGCACCGTGTCGGCATCCACGCCAACGCCGTCGGCATGCGGCTGGCCGAGCTCGGCTTCCACGACGAGATGGTGCGCAAGGCCTACGAGCAACGGATCCCGATCGTCGAGGAGTTCGAGGCTGCCGACGTCGCGCTGCTGTGCCGGTGCCTCCCGACGCTCGCAGGCGACAAGGTGACGGGAGGTGTGCTCCTCGTCCGCGACGTGACCGATCTGCGCAAGCGCGACCGCTTGCTGATCAGCAAGGACGCGACGATCCGCGAGATCCACCACCGGGTGAAGAACAACCTGCAGACGATCTCGTCGCTGCTGCGTCTGCAGGCAAGGCGGCTCGAGAACCCGGAAGCCAAGGCGGCGGTCTCGGAGTCGGTTCGCCGCATCCGGACGATCGCGCTGGTCCACGAGTCGCTGTCGCGGGAACCCGGCGATGACGTGACGTTCATCGAGATCGTCCGTCCGCTGCTACGCCTCGCGGAGGAGAGCCTCCAGTCGCCGGACCGCCCCGTGCAGTTCGCGTTGGTCGGCGACGGCGGCCGGATCCCGGCGCGGGTCGCAACGCCGCTGTCGGTCGTACTGACCGAGCTGCTCCAGAACGCTGTCGACCACGGGTTCCCCGAGGGCAGCGGCGGTGGCAAGGTCGTCGTCGCGCTCGACAACGACGCCGAGCGGTTGCAGATCGACGTCGTCGACGACGGGCGGGGGCTCGAACCCGGCTTCGACGTCGACTCGGCGACGAGCTTGGGACTGTCGATCGTGCGCACGCTCGTGACGACAGAGCTGAACGGGCAGATCTCGATGCGCCCGGCCACGGGAGACGACCTACGGCAGGTCGGGCTCGCCGAGCACGGCGGCGACCACGGCACGGTGGTCCGCCTCGTCGTGCCGCTGCGTGACGGCTAGTTCGGGCTCGTCTCGCAGTCAAGCTGCTCGACTCGCCTCCCGAGCGCTGCGACCGCCGCCGCTTCGCAGCGGCGCTCGCCCACCTGGCGATGCGTGGAAGCTCACGAACGTCACCTCGTTGGTTGCGAGCGAAGCCTCGTGAACACGGTCACGTGACGTTCGGGCGGTGGGAGACCGCTCCCATACTGGGTGGGTGCCTGCTGGAGTCGTCGTCATCGCGATCGTGATCGGCGCGGTGATCTTCACGCGCCTTTCCGGCCTCGTGATGCGTCGCGTCGTGCGTCAGCTGTCGGATCGACGTGGCGACGACCTGCGGACCAAGTGGTGGCGCGCCGGCGCCTCACGCATCGGCATGGAGACGACCGAGACACGGGAGCAGCGGCGCCGTCAACGTGCGGACGCCGCGGCACGCATGCTCAACCACCTCGTCTCGGTGGCGGTCTGGATCGGCGTCGTCATCGCTGTCTTCCACCTCTTCTCGATCGACGCGGCGTTCTTCCTCTCCGGCGCCGGGTTCATCGGTGCGGCACTGGCCATCGGCGGCCAGCACAAGGTCAACGACTACCTGACCGGCCTCTCCGTGCTCACCGAGGATCGCTATGGCGTCGGCGACGAGCTCGTCGTCGAGGTGCCTGGCCGAGATCCGCTGCATGCCGTGGTCGATCACGTCGGGCTCGTCACCACGCGCCTGCGCGACGAGCACAGCACGCTCCACGTGCCGAACGCGCAGATGGTCGTCGTCCGCAACCTGAGCCAGGAAGCCTCGGCGGCGACGGTCCGGCTGCGTGTGCCCGACGAGGCCGATCCAGAAGCCGAGCGCTCGGCGGAGGATGCCGTGCGGAACCTCGCCGGCACGGAGCAGCTCACCGACGTCGTGTTCGTCGGCGACCTAGCGGCGCGACGCACCAACGACGGCGACATCGACGTGGCGGTGCGAACGTCGCGACCGCTCGACGACCGTGAGCGCTCGGTGCTCGTCGAGCGGGCCGAGCGAGCCCTCCGCACGCAGCGCTGAGACCCATCGGGCGTCAGGCGCCCGGCAATGCAGACGGATCGCGTCGTTCAGAGGTGAAGACCCGGTCCGGCACGCCGGCGCCTCCAGGCGCATCGGCGGCCGCATCAGGTACGTCAGCTGACGTCGCGGCGCAGGCGAGCGGCACGGCTCCGGCGGATCGCTCGGCGCTCCTCCTCCGAGAGACCACCCCAGATGCCGGAGTCCTGGTTCGTCGCCAGCGCGAACTCCAGGCAGTCGATCCTCACCGCGCACTGTCCGCAGACTTGCTTCGCCTGGGCGATCTGGTTGAGCGCGGTGCCGGTGGTGCCGACGGGGAAGAACAGTTCGGGGTCGGTCTCCCGACACAGGGCACGGTCACGCCATCGCTGTTCGGCCTCACCGAGGGCGAGACTTGACGCAGTGATTGACGACACCGATTTCCTCCTCCGGCGGCCGGCTTCATGACCGCGACGAACGTCGGTCACGTGAGTTCGCGCCCGACCGCCGCAACTTAGGCGACCATCTCGAATGAGACAAGAGGGTACCGTGCGCGTGTGGCGGACGTGATCGCCCATCGAGGTGCATCGAGGCGGGCGCCGGAGAACACCGTGGCAGCGTTCCAGCTGGCCGTTGAGCTGGGCGCCGACGGCGTCGAGCTCGACGCCAGACGAACGCGAGACGGCGTGCTCGTGGTCCATCATGACGCGTTTCTTTCCGACGGACGACCCATCGTGGAAACGTCGCTCCGAGACCTTCCGAGCCACGTGCCAACGCTCGGCGCGGCGCTCGACGCCTGTCGTGGCACCACCGTCAACATCGAGATCAAGAACAGCGACGTCGAGCCGGACTTCGACCCTGCCGACCAGGTCGCGATCGAAGTATTGGCGGAGCTGGCCGAGCGGGGACCGGACAGCGGCCCGTGGCTGATCTCGAGCTTCCGCCTCGCCACCGTCGATCGGTGCCGGGCGCTGGCGCCTGACATGCCCACGGCGTGGCTGGTGATGCAGCTCGACGACGCGGTGGTGACGACCTCAGCGGTGCGCGGCCATGTCGCCGTGCACCCGTGGGAGGCGTCCGTGACGGCGCCGATGGTCGAGCGCTGTCACGACGCCGGACTTGCCGTGAACGTGTGGACGTGCGACGACCCGGCGCGGGCGATCGAGCTCGACGGCTGGGGTGTCGATGGCATTGTCACCGACGTGCCCGACCTCATTCTGGAGGCGCTTGGCCGTTCGTGACGGCCGGCCCTCGCGGCACCACGAGACGCAGCGCGTCGGGCTCGTGCTGGAACGTGAGGCGCGTCACCTCGCCCAGGTAGTCGCCGTCGAGCTGGTACGGGAACGGGCGCTCGTGCTCGATGACCAGGTGTTGGAGGTCGATCTGCTCGTCCAGCCAGGCTTCGGGCTTGACGCCCCCGCCGCGGAGTGCCTCGATCAACGATCTCACGATCGCCGTTGCACGCATCGTGCGGAACGTCACGGCAACAAGGCCGCGATCGAACGTCGCCGCATGTGAGAGATCGAGCGGCCGGTTGCCGAGGTAGGTGTACGGGTTCGTGTTCAGGACGATCGAGTAGTAGCCGTCGTCCACCACGCCCGCGTCGGTGACGACCCGGAAATGCGGCTCGCGGCGGCTGTAGCCGCGAGTCCACGTGAGCAGGGCCGCCGTGATGAACATCGGGTGACCCAGCCACCGCTTGAGTGACGCGTGCCGCTCGACGGCGGCGACCACGGCCGCGTCGTAGCCGACTCCGGTGTGGAAGCAGAAGTAGCGCCCGTTGACGCGGCCCAGCCCGATCGGCTGCAAGTCGGCGGCATCGATGCCGTTGGCAAGGAGATCGACGGCCTCGACCGGGTCGTTCGGGAGCCCGATGGTCCGGGCGAACACGTTGGTCGAGCCGCCGGGAAGCGCCCCGAGTGCCGTCTCCGTACCCGCGATGCCCGTGGCGACCTCGTTCACCGTGCCGTCGCCACCGAAGCCGACGACGACGTCGATGCCGCGGCGTGCGGCGTCATGGGCGAAGCGCGTGGCGTGACCCCTGCGGTTGGTCTCGACGAGCTCCACGTCGTTCGTGCGGCTGAGCCGGCGATGGATGACGACGGTGTTGCGGGCGGTCACCGAGGAGGCGAACGAGTTCACGACCAACAGGATCCGCAAGCCGCTGAGAGTACTGGGCCGTCGACGATGCGGCCGCCGAAGCGCCTGGAGGCGCCGGCGTGCCGAGTCGGGCCATCGACTTCTCAACGACGCGACCCGGGACCAGTCATCAGCGGTTGGGTGGCTGGTTACCGCCCGATAAAGATGCTGGCCATGAACGTGATCGTCTGCGTCAAGCAGATCCCCGATCCGGCGCAACCGGGCGCGCTGGATCCGGCCGACAACACGCTGCGGCGCGACGGCAAGCTGATCCTGGACGAGTCCGACAGCTACGGCGTCGAGATGGCGCTGCAGCTCGTCGGCGCAGCCGGGGACGGTGAGGTCAGCCTCGTGTCGATGGCCCCGAACGGCGAGGTGTCCGGGCTGCGCACGGCGTTGGCGATGGGTGCCGCCAAGGCGGTGCTCGTGTCCGATCCGGAGCTCGCCGGCTCCGACGCGCTGACGACGGCCAAGGTCTTGGCCGCGGCGTCCAAGCGCCTCGGCGAGGCCGACTTGATCCTCGCTGCGACGGAGTCCACCGATGGGTACACGGGCACCGTGCCGGAGCAGATCGCCGAGCTCCTCGGCCTTCCGTCGGTGACGTTCGCCAAGCACGTCGAGGTGGCCGGAGACGTGCTCAAGGTCAATCGCCAGACCGAAGCCGGCTACGACGAAGTGACCTGCCCGATGCCGGCGGTCGTCAGCGTCACCGCTGGCGTCGTCGAGCCCCGCTACCCGAGCTTCAAGGGCATCATGGCCGCGAAGTCCAAGCCGGTCGACACGGTGACGGCTGCTGACCTCGGCATCTCGCCCGTTGGCTGGGCGGGAGCTGGACAGGAGATCGTCGAAGTCGCCACCGCCCCTGAGCGGGAGGCCGGCGAGGTGATCGAGGACGACGGCGAAGGCCACCAGCGCATCGTCGAGTTCCTCGACAAGTTGAAGGTCATCTGAGCGCGGACGGGAGACGAGACATGAGTTCCAACATCTGGGTCTACACACAGGGCGATGAGGGCATCCCGACCAGCGCCACGCTCGAGCTGCTCACGAAGGCCCGCACGTTGGCCGACGGTGGCACCGTCACGGCGTTCGTCGAGGGCGCGGTCGACGACCTTGCCTCGACGCTCGGCGACTTCGGCGCGACGAAGGTCTACGAGACCGGCGACCTCGAGGGTCGGCTACCCGGTCCGGCGGTCGCCGCGGCGATGAAGGCGGTGATCGATGGCGGCGACGTGCCCGACATCATCATCTTCCCGCAGGACTACGAGGGCCGCGACGTGCTGTCGCGCCTCTCGGTGAAGCTCGACAAGCCGGTGCTGACGAACAACACCGACATCGAGGTCGCCGACGGCAAGGTCAAGGTCACCACGCCGGTGTTCGGCGGCACTCAGCTCGTCACGACGACGTTCACCGGCGATGGCCCCCACCTCGTCGCCTTCCGGCCGAAGAGCTTCGCCGCGGAGGCGGGCGGCGGTGGGGCCCCGGAGATCGTCGCTGCACCCGTGCCGGAACTCGGCGCAGCGGGTGCGGCGAGGGTCGAGGCCGTGCACGTCGAGGAGCACTCAGGCCCGAAGCTCGACGAGGCCGACATCGTCGTCTCCGGCGGCCGAGGGCTCGGCGAGGCATCCAAGTACGAGATGATCGAGACCCTGGCCAAGGCGCTGAAGGGCGCGCCGGGAGCCTCACGAGCCATCGTCGATGCCGGCTGGGTGCCGTACAGCTACCAGGTCGGCCAGACCGGCAAGGTCGTCAAGCCGACGGTCTACATCGCTGCCGGAATCTCGGGCGCGACCCAGCACATGGTCGGCATGAAGGGCTCGAAGAACATCATCGCCGTGAACAAGGACAAGGAAGCGCCGATCTTCGGGGTCGCCGACCTCGGCATCGTGGGCGACGTCCACAAGGTCCTCCCCAAGCTGATCGAGGCGCTCCAGAACCGCTGAGGACTCGTTCTGTCCGTAGGAATCGATCGTTGTGAGGACGTTCCGACGGACAGGTCGGACCTAATCCGAGCTGGCGACCAGAGCGGACGAGGACGACCGGCGGGGTGAGCTGCGGATGCGGCCGTAGACGAAGCCGGCGGCCGCCAAGCCCACGACGACGAGCCCGACGGTGATGCCGATGCGGCGCGGGCTCCACACCTCGTCGTCGGCCTTGGCGACGTCGACCGTGTCCGTGCCGGCCCGTGCGGGGAGTGGCGAGGTCGCCACCGGGGCCGCCGCGGTCGTCGGGATGGTGCCAACCGCCGAACCGGGCACCGTGGTCGCGGGCACCGTGGTCGGTGGTGGCGCCGCCTCTTCAGCTGCCGCGATGCTCGAGACGGCGGCCGGCGCGCCGAAGCCGATGACCAGGGCGGCGGCAGCGATGGCGACGACTCGAGACACTCGGCGCAGAGGGTAGATGGTCGACCGGGGGCGGTCCCGGCACCCCTGAACCGGCTGCCGGATCGGCCGACCCGGCAGCGGCAGCCTCAGGGGCTGTCGGCGCTGTCCTCGGAGAGTGCGGCGAGCATGGCCGGGGTGTCGATGGAGAAATGGGCGGCGACGACCCGCCCGTCGCGGACGGTCCACCGATGGACCTCGGCGATGTCGAACGGGGTACCAGTCGCCACGGTCGTACCGGCTGTGCGCCCGACCTGGATGACGTCACCGTCGGCGGCGAACATCGCATCGGTCGTCACCTTCGACGTGATGGCGCCTTGCAGCCGCATGCCGAACGTCGCCAGCCCGTCGTGTCCGACGTACTCGCCTCCCCACGGTAGGCGAGCATCCTGCCTGATCACGCACGCTTCGTCGACCAGCTCGAAGAGGCGTGCGAAGTCGACGGCGGCCATCGCCGCGTACACGTTCTCGATGACCTCGATGTCGGTCGAGGGCACCGCATCGGCGCTCATCGTCGACAACGTAGATGGGCCGGATCCCCGGTGCCGCAACGTGGCGTCGGCGGGCCTGGCACTTCCCGGCGGGGTTCCGGTCGCCCTCCAGGGGGTACGTCCCGCATCGTGTTCACACGTCGTCTGCTGAGACCCGGCTGCGGCTGCGCACGATGAGGGTCGCCGTAACGGGGGCGACGGGGTTCATCGGTGCCGCCCTCGCCAAGGCGCTGATCGGACGATGGCCACGACGTGACGGCGCTGACACGCCATCCCGACGACTACCGCGGCGCCGGGCGAGCGGTGCACGCCGACATCGGCGATGCGGAGAGTCTGCGCCAGGCGCTGGACGGCCAGGAGGCCGCCTACTACCTCGTGCACTCCCTGGCCGTCGAGGACTTCGCCGTCAGGGACCGGGAGGGTGCGATCGCCTTCGCCGCCGCCGCCACGGGTGCCGGGCTGAGCCAGGTGGTCTACCTCGGCGGTCTCGGTGACGATCGGGATGACCTCTCCGAGCACCTGCGCAGCCGGCGTGAGGTGGAGTCGATCCTCCGCGACGGGGCCCCGACGACCGCCCTGCGGGCCGGCATCGTGATCGGCGACGGGAGCATCAGCTGGGAGATCCTGCGCCAGCTCGTCGAGCGGCTCCCGGTCATGATCACGCCGCGCTGGGTTCAGACGAAGACCCAGCCGATCGCCCTCGACGACGCCCTGGTCGACCTTGTGGGCGTCCTCGGTCGACCCGACACCATCGGCGAGGTCTACGACATCGGCGGACCTGAGGTCCTCACGTACCTCGACATGATGGTGATCGCCAGCCGGGTCATGGACCGTCACCGGGTCATCGTCGCCGTGCCGCTGTTGTCGCCGCGGCTGTCGTCGCACTGGTTGCGGCTGATCACCGACGTCGACCTGACCACGGCCCGGGCCCTGGTCGACTCACTGACGAACGAGGTCGTGGTGCGCGACCACCGGCTCGACGAGCTGCTGGGCCACACGCCGATGATGTTCGCCGAGGCCGCAGCCAAGGCGTTGGCGGCGAGAGTGAGCGCGTCGGGCGGCCGCCGAGGTCCGTGCGCGTCCCTGACCTGCTGGTCCCTTCCACCGAGCCAGCGACTGTCGATGGGCCGGCGGCGCGCCGCCGACGACGTGTCGTCACCGCCGTCGACCATCGTGGTCGGGACGGCGCTGCTGGCGGCCACGTTGCGCGTGCCCGACGGTTCGGCGTGGTTCACCGTCCTCGGCCTGCTGGTGGCGGCCACGTGGACGGTCGGATCGTTCGTCTCCGGACCGATCCCGTTCCACCCCGATCGCGACGTGGCGTGGCGGACCGTTCGTCGGACCCGTCGTCGGCCGGCGTCGCAGCGTTCGGGGTGTTCCTCGCCGCCTACCTGGTCGCCCGCCACCTGCCGCTCGTCGGCGCCGCCCTCGACGGCGTGCTGGCCACCGCCGATGCCGGCCCCACTGCCGCTCGTGCTGTTCGTCGCGCTCGTCAACGGCGCCGGCGAGGAGCTGTTCTTCCGCGGCGCGCTCCACGCCGCGCTCGAGCCGCACCGTCCTGCCATCGCCGCGACCATCGTGTACGTCGTCGTCACCGCGGCCACCGGCAACGTCGCCCTCGTCATCGCCGCCGCCGTGATGGGCGCCCTGTTCAGCCTCGAGCGCCTGTCGACCCGCGGGGTCCTCGCCCCCATGCTGACCCACCTGACGTGGTCGACGCTGATGGTCCTCGCCCTCCCGCGCTGACAGCAGCCTCTATCGGGCGCCGCGACGCCGTGTTATCGTTCTCAGTCGTTCCGTCGTCACCCCGGACCCCGGTGACGTCAACCTTCAGGTGACCCGGGGGTAGCGGTATGACAATCCTGTCGACGACCGAAATCGAAGCAATGGATCCTCGCGAGAGCCGAGCGGGACCTTCCGACGCCACCCGAGTGCGAAGCGGTGGCCCACGGTACTGGGCTCGGATCGACCGATCGGACGACGCTCTGCTCGACTTCGACACCGAAGCGCTGGAGTTCGACATCGATCGCGCGCGTGCGCTGCTCGCACAGCACCCGACGACGTATCGAAATCATCTCGCGATCGCCAAGTTCATTGAAGGGTGGATCGCCCGCATCACCGACGACGCCAAGCGCAGCAGGTTCAACGAAGGATTCGTCGAAGCCCTGCTGGAGGTGATCGACCATCTGCGTGACGGCGACTTCACAGATGGGCCGGGCGACGAGCTCGAGTGCAATGGCGCTTCGCAAGTGACCGATATCGCATCCATGAACGGCGATCATCGCCGTCAAAGTCGACGAGATCACTGAGAATGCGGCCCGCCACGGCGGGCCGACGCTCTCCCGCTCACGAGCTCCGGCCCGGCGCAATGACGTCGGGTATCAGCCGCCCCCCGATTGGAGCGGTAGCTGCGCGCCGGCACGTTGGACGACGACGAGGTCGGGGCCGAGCGCCATCGCCCAGCCGGCGTCATCGAAGGCGATCGGCCACATCCACCCGACGAGGCAATCGACGTGGGTCACCCGGTGCAGGTGTCCGCCGCAGTCGACGACGTCGCCTGTCTGAAGATCAAGGGACTGGATCGCGGCGGATGGCATCGGGCCTCCCTCAGGAAGCGTCGCCAGGGTCCGGAGCGACATCGAACTCTGCTGCAACTTACCGCGCCGTGACGAAGCCAACTGACTCTTTGGCGACTTCGGCAGAGTCGCCGCATTCTCGGACCCAGGGACGACGCCAGAAGAGCAACGTTTCTGACGCCCGTTGGGGGTCACGGATGACACCGAACGGGCGTCAGAACGACTAGATCATCGGGGCAATGGCTGTTGACTCGGTTGCCTCCGTCGCTGACGAACGACGCTTGCGGCGAGTGATCGTTGCTGCCGCCGTCACCCAGGGCGCCATCAACTTCGACTTCTTCGCCATGAGCATGGCGCTGCCGGAGATGGCCCGCGACCTCGGCACGACGATCACTGGGCTGCAGTGGGTGGTCAGCGGTTACCTCATCGCGCTCGGCGCCTGCTTCGTCGCCGGCGGCCGGATCGGCGACATCTTCGGACGCAAGCGCCTGCTCATCATCGGCATGGTGATCTTCGCCACCACCTCCGCCATCGCTGGAGCCGGGAACGATCCCACGATGGTCATCGTGTTCCGTGTCGCCCAGGGTGTCGGCGCGGCGATCGCCTTCCCGGTCAGCTTGGCGATCGTCACGAACGCCTTCCCGCCACAGCGGGTGCAACGAGCCATCGGCATCGTGTTCGGCACCGCCGTGGTCGGGACCGCCGCCGGGCCGTTCCTCGGCGGCCTGCTGACCGAGCTGCTGTCGTGGCGATTCGTGTTCTGGGTGAACGTCCCCATCGCCGTCGTCGTCGTTTGGCTCGTTGCCACATCGGTCGATGAGTCACGTGACGAGTCGGTGCCGCGCCACCTCGACGTGGCCGGTCTGCTGCTCATCGTCGCCGGCGTGGCCTCGATCTCGTTCGCCTTCGACAAGGCAGCTGAGTGGGGCTGGACGTCCGCCACCACGCTCGGCCTGATCATCGCCGGGGTGATCCTGCTCGTCGTGTTCGTCGTCGTCGAGGCTCGCGTTCGCTATCCCCTGCTCGACCTGAGCCTGTTCCGCATCCGCGTCTTCGATGTGATGATCTCCGCCGGCACGGTCGCCAATGCCGTGTACACCCTGGTCATCTTCGCGTCGATCGTCTACCTGCAGCAGGTGCGCGTGCTCTCGCCGATCGAGGCCGGCATCGTGTTCCTCGCGATGTCGATCGGCGCGTCGATCGCAGGGCAGGTTTCAGGACGTGTGGAGCGCTTCCCGTCGTGGCTCGTCATGGTGGTGGCGATGGTGGTCGGCGGGCTCGGCACGATCGGCCTCAGCTGGGCCCAGGAGTGGTGGATGTACGTGCCGTGCTTTGCCGTCACGGGCTTCGGGCTCGGGTTGGCGTGGGCCTTCACGTCCGTCGCCACGCAGGCCTTGGTGCCGCCGGCCAAGGCCGGTGAGGCTTCCGGAATCGTGCTGACGATCCTCGTCGGTGTCGGCGGCCTTGCCGTCGCCGTGGGCGCGTCGATCATCGAAACCCATGGCGGCACGAACCTCGAAGCCGCGGTTGAGTGGCTGATCCGCGTCTCCGGGATCGTCGCCCTTCTTGGGGCCGCCGTCGTGACGCTCGTCGGGCGTCCGCGCCACGCATCGTGAATCGAGTCGGACTAGCCGGCCGGGCCGGTCCTCCGTAGCCTCCCGGCATGGCCGACGATCATCCGCTGACCGCTCTCGCCGGGACGTGGCGAGGAAGCGGCGCCGGCGAGTATCCGACGATCGCACCGTTCCAGTACACGGAGGAGCTCGTCGTCTCGCCGGTACCCGGCCGTCCTCTCGGGCACTGGCGCAGCACAACGCGCGATTCCGCGTCGAACGAACCACGGCACGCCGAGAGCGGGTTCCTACGGGCAACACCACAAGGATTCGAGCTCGTCGTCGCCCACGGCTTCGGCATCGTCGAACTGGCCGCTGGCTCGTTCGACGGTCGCCTGCTCACCCTCGACAGCAGCGGCCTGCTCGGCACGGCCTCGGCCAAGCACGTCGACCAGGTGCAACGCCGCTACGAGCTCGATGGCGACACGCTGCGCTATGCCATCGCCATGGCGGCCGTCGGCGTTCCGCTCACACACCACCTGCGCGCCGAGCTTCGGCGATCCTGAGGACCGCTCGCCACGTGGTCAAGCGAGTCGTGCACAACGACGGCGTCGACCTGTGCGTTGAGACCTTCGGTGACCCGGCAGACGCAACCATCCTGCTGATCAGTGGTCTCACGGCGTCGATGGACTGGTGGGATGAGGAGTTCTGCACCCGGCTGGCGGACGAGGAACGACACGTGATCCGATACGACCACCGCGACACCGGCGAGTCGACCAACAGCCCGGCCGGCCACCCGTCCTATACGGGGCATGACCTGGCCACGGACCCGCTGCGCGTGCTGGATGCCTGCGACGTGACCACTGCCCACTTCGTCGGCGTGTCGGCAGGCGGCGCCATGGCACAGGTGGTCGCGGCGCACCATCCGCAGCGGGTGCTGACCCTCACGCTGATCGCCACCTCGCCCGCTGGAGAGCGCAGCAGCAAACACCCCCTGCCGCGCTCGGAACCACGCGTGGCGAAGACGTTCGAGGAACCCGCGCCCGACCCACCATGGGACGACCGCGACGCGGTCGTCGAGTACCTCGTCGAAGGCGAGCGACCGTATGCGGGCACACTCGAGTTCGACGCAGAGCGTGTCCGCACCAAGGCGACCGCGGTCGTGGCGCGGACGGTCGACATGGCGGCCAGCGTGGCGAACCACTGGCTCGCCGATGAAGATCCGGCGGACCGGTTCTGCATGTCCGACATCTCGGTCCCGACCCTCGTGCTCCACGGAACCGACGACCCGATGTTCCCGATCGCGCACGGCGAGGCACTCGCTGCGGAGATCCCCGGCGCGCGGCTGGTGCCGTTGGCCGGCATGGGCCATGAGGTGCCACCTCCGCAGCTGTGGGACGTCGTCATCCGTGAGGTCGTCGCACACACCGACTGACGGACGCGTCCTGAAGCGGGCGTCAGTACCGTGCTGGCGATGTCTTCCGAGTCCATGCCGCGAATGCGGCGCGAGCCGCCGGCCTTCCGCGACCTGACGGTCATCGGGACCGTGTACCGCACGCCCCATCTCGTGCGCGTGACGCTCAGCGGCCCGGGTCTGCAGACGTTCGAACCGCCGGATCCGGCGGGAAGCGTGCGGCTCCTCATCCCGGACGAGCTCGGTGGCGAGCTCGTGATCCCCGTCTGGAACGGGAACGCCTTCTTTCACCGTGACGGTCGGCGGCCGGTGCTGCGCACGCTGACACCGTTGCGCCACGACGCCAGCAGCGGCGAGCTCGACGTCGACATCGTGGTCCACGGAACGGCGCCGCTGTCGGAATGGGCCGTCGCTGCCCGGCCGGGTGATCCGGCGGCGGTCTCGGGCCCAGGTCGCGGCTACTCCATCGATGTTGAAACGAGGTCGTACCTCGTCGCCGGCGACGAGTCGGCGATCCCCGCGATCGGGCAGCTCGTCGACGCCCTCCCGGCCACCGCACGAACGACCGTGATCGTCGAGGTCGCTCGCCCCGAGGCGCGAGTCGCCTTCGCCGATCGCGTGAACGTCGAGGTGCAGTGGGTCGACCTCCCGCCGGGAGCCGAGCCCGGCGTGGCGCTCGTTCCGGCCGTCCTCGGGTCGGAGATCACGACCGATGAAACACGGCGTGTGGGCGGCCGGAGAGGCGGCCGCCATGCAGCGCATCCGCGGTCACTTGTTCACGGTGCTCGGCATGACCCGCTCGCGCACCACCGTTCGGGGCTACTGGAAGCACGGTCGCACGAGCGGCGACGAGGATGGCGGCGGCGATTGACGAAGGCGTGGGTCAGGCCGCATCGCGAGCGCTGATCGCCCACGCGACACCCTCGGCCGGATCTTCGACCGTGAGTTGGAGCTGCCAGCCGGTGACGGGCTCGTGGGCGTCCCACCACCACCAACGCAGTCCCGCGACGGCGTCGCCGATCGCCTCGGGCCAGTCGTCGAGGATGTCGCCGAGGGCGGCAACCAGCCAGAGCGCGCCGAAGCGTCCTGCCGCGGCGCCACGGCGCCGACCATGGGCTCCACCGCTGGCGCCTGCCCAGGCCAGCCACGTCAACGCGTCGACCGGCGCCAACTCGACGGCGCGAGCAGCCGTGATGCCGAGTGCCCGGACGGCCGTCGCCATGTCGCCTTCGACGGTCACGAGGTCGGCGCGACCGTCCGAGCTCGCCGTCCACGGCTCGACCAACTGGCGCACGGCGAGCTCGACCAACTCGTCATCGACGAGCGCGCCGTCGACGTTGGCGGGCAACGCCAGGCTCGGCCAGGCCCGTCGGCAGATCAGGCGCCGCGAACTCGGCACCATCCGCTCGATAGTCGGCCAGCGCGTAGCGAGGCTCCCACGGCGCCAGTTCGTAGGGGAGGTCCAACGTGTTCGGCAGCTCGGCGACCGACGTCGCCTCGATCGACTCACCACGTAGCACCCGCTCGTGCGCCACGACCGCGGCTCGTGGTCCGGGCTCGAGCAGCGGGCCGAGCTCGGCCCACGTGTGGTGCTGGGCGACGACCTCGGTCAGTGGACCGATCGTGAATCGCCCCGACGACTCGTCGAGCACGCCGGCAGCCCATTCGGCCGGAGCCAGCAGGGCGAGGCGGTACTCGGCGAGCGTCGCCGCCGGCCAGAGCTGGCGCCCGGTCCCCAAGGCATGACGGGCGGCGTCACGCAGACGGCGCAGCCGTGCCCAGTCGCCAGCCGCGGTGAGCTCGTCGACCAGGCGCACGAGGCCGTCGAGATCAGCGCGATGGATCAGTGTGTCGAGGACGTCGGTCACGAGAGGAGCTCGTGACCGGTCGACCGCACGAGCGCCAGCGAGGCGGGCGACGATGGGGTGCGGGGGCGCAGCCCCCGGGCATCGTCACTCATGCCTAGACGAGCGGCCAGGGGTAGCGGTGGCCGCTGTCGTCGGCCGGCAGCGTGCGGTGCTCCGCCAGCCACGCTGCGCGGCGCTGCATCGCTGTCACTTCGTCGTCATCGAGCAGCTCGGCGATGTCCGCCGGCACGGCTTCGACGAGT
Source organism: uncultured Acidimicrobiia bacterium (assembly GCA_963774125.1). GTDB lineage: Bacteria > Actinomycetota > Acidimicrobiia > Acidimicrobiales > Ilumatobacteraceae > JALZMG01. The sequence goes on along the minus strand of CAVZDR010000002.1, from coordinate 732,666 downwards.
GCGCAGCAGGCGGCGACCAGAGGCTCCGGGAGGGAGTCGCCGGCGAACTCCCAGATGACGGTGCGCAGCTTGAAGCTCGGCGCGAAGCACAGCCCGTTGTCGATCGCCCAGACCCGGTCGGACGTGCGGTCGTCCCACCATCCGGGTGCGAGCAGGCAGTGACCGCTCTTGCGGTCGGTGTTGTTGGCGACGACGTCGAGCACGGCGATCGCCCGCAACTGGTCGTGCAGGTCTGGACGCTGCTCGGCGATCGTGAAGTAGTGCTCGCGGTGATCGGCATCGACGAACCACTGGATCGAGCCCTCGCCGAGCGGCGCGTCCTCGCGCAGCACGGTCGGCGGGACTGCGCCGATGCCCATCGCCTGGCTGAGCCGGTAGGCCGCGATCTCGCGCTTGTGCAAGCCGGGCTCGAAGTCCCACAGCGGGCGTTCACCGCGCACCGGCTTGTAGATGCCCTGGTGGTCGCCGACGCGGACGAGGAACGTGGCGTTGCTGGCCCACGGCATGCGGCCCTCGAGGACGACCTCCTCGCTGGCCAGAAGCTCGGCGGCATCGGGCGGGACGACCGCCGGCGTCAATTCATCCGTGGACACGGGTGACCGTCGGGGTCGATCGGGTTGCCACACCACATGCACGACGGGCGTCCCGCGGCGACGATCTCGTCGGCCTGATCGCAGAACGCGGCGGCCTGGCCGCGCGTCACGTAGAGCCTGATGTGGCTGCGATCGGGATCGTCGTCACCTTCATCATCGGTCTCGTCCTCGTCGCTCTGGATCAGCTCCTCGAGCTGCACGAGCAGGCGGTCGTTGCCGCGGTCGTAGCCGAGCCCGATCGGTCCGAGCACGAACGACTCGTCGCCACCCGGGCCGACGTCGAGGGCGGGTTGCATCGGTCGGTCGTCGGGTGGCGGCAGATCAGAGAGCACGCGACGTAGATAGTGAGAGATCGCAGACACCTGCTGCTTCTCGCACTTCACGCTGACGCGCTGTTCACCGGCGCGGGCGAAGAGGTAGAAGACGCGTGACCGAGGCTCGCCGATGGCGGCTGCGGCGAACGCGTCCACCTCCTCGAACTCGAAGAACACCGTCACGTCGTCCCCACGAACTCGGTCAGGGGTCTGCCGGTCGAGTTCACGCCCAGCACCACGGGGCCTCCGTCCGACCACGCGATCGTGCTGATCGAGCAGGGGCTGATGACGATGCGCTGGAACAGGTCGAGGTGCGTGCCAAGCGCGTGGGCGACGGCGGCCTTGATCGGGTCGGCATGGGAGACGCAGACGATCGCCCCGCCGGGGTGAGCGGCGCGCAGGCGCTCGAGCGCCGTCACGATCCGCACCTGCATCTCGGTGAAGCTCTCGCCGCCGGGAAACCGGAACGACGACGGCGCGCGCTGCACGGTCGACCATTCGCGCTTGCGCATCAGCCGGCGCAAGCTCGCTCCGGTCCAGTCGCCGAAGTCGCATTCGAGGAGGCCCCGGTCGACCTGCGGCTTGCGCCCGGTGGCGCGCCCGATCGGCGCCGCCGTCTCGCGGGCCCGCTCCAGCGGTGACGTGTAGACGGCGTCCACCTTGGGCACCTGGGCGATCCGGTCAGCGGCGCGCTCGGCCTGCTCTCGCCCGGCATCAGCGAGGTGCAGCCCGCGCGCCCGGCCGGGCAGGACCTTGCCGGTCGTCGCCGTCAGGCCGTGGCGGACCAGGAAGATGGTCGTCGGGGGATGCGGTGGTGCGTTCACGATCGTGTGGCCGCCAACCTAACGTCGGCCCGCGTGGATCCGCCGGGCGGGCTGCGCCTGCTGCACGATGAGGTGATCGCCTGCCGTGCCTGTCCACGGCTCGTGAACTGGCGCGAGCAGGTGGCGATGGAGAAGCGGGCGGCCTACCGCGATGAGCAGTACTGGGGACGCCCTGTACCGGGCTTCGGGGACCCCGCCGCCCGCATCGCCGTCGTCGGGCTGGCACCGGCGGCGCACGGCGGCAATCGCACCGGCCGCGTCTTCACCGGCGACCGCAGCGGCGACTGGCTGATCCGAGCAATGTTCCGTGCCGGCATGGCCAACCAGCCGACATCCGTCGATGTCGACGACGGCTTGCAGTTGCGCGACGCCTGGATCACCGCGCCCGTGAAGTGCGCACCACCGGACAATGCGCCGACTCCGGCGGAACGAGCGACGTGCGCGCCGTTCCTCACCCGCGAGCTGAAGATGCTTGACCCACACGTGATCGTGTGCCTCGGCGGCTTCGGGTATGCCGCGGTCGCCGCGGACTACGGGCTACGGCCGCGGCCGAAGTTCGGCCACGGCGTCGAGGTCGTTGTTCCGGGGGGACCGACGGTGCTGTGCTCCTACCACCCGAGCCAGCAGAACACCTTCACCGGGCGCCTCACCGAGCCAATGCTCGATGCTGTGTTCGAGCGAGCGGCCGTCCTCTCACGCGCGTGAGCTCGGAGTCGGCGCCCACGCCGAGCTCCGCTCGGACGAACGGTCAGCCGGCGAGCGGCTCGCCGTCGACCGTCACGTCGGCGCGGTGCGGGTAGAACGACAGATAGCCGGCGATGTCTGCGGCGGCCTCGATCGGGGTCTCGTACGCCCAGACGATGCCGTCATGTATCTCGCCGTCCACCGTTGCCGACCAGTACGACGCGACGCCCTTGAACGGGCACGTTGTCTCGAACGTCGTCGGCCGCAACAGGTCCATGCGGGCGTCGTCCTTCGGTACGTAGTAGCGGGGCGGGAGCCCTGTCTCGTCGAGGCGCAGCGCCCGGTCGCTCCTGGCGAGAACTTCGCTTCCCAGGCGCACCTCGACGTACGAGTCGATCTCCGAGATGGTGACGGTGTGGCCGGCGCTCATCGCGCCATTCAACCGGGAGTTCCGCGTCGCCGTCGGCTCCGCGTCACGTGGCCGGGAACCAGTTGCCGTGGAGGCCATTGGGGACGCGGCGGGGCATCTGGATGGTGGCGACCGGTGGATCGGGAAACCGTGCGGCGTCGAACACGAGCAGCGAAGTGCGATCAGCCTCGAGATCGCTGGCGAAGGCGAGGTAGTAGCCGTCGAGCTCGCCGGTCCCGCCGTCGCGCGGGACGAAGATCGGCTCGCCGAGCGCGACGTGTCCGTCGTAGCGAACGCTGGTGCCGGCATCGGTGTCGTAGCGGTGCATCTGGTCGTGTTCGCCCGTCTTGATCCTCGGGTCGTCGGAACGGCCGGCGATGGTGACGAAGCGGTGGCGGCGCCCGACGAGTCGGTCGTCGATGCGGGGATACTCGAGCGGGTCAGCACCGATGTGGTGGATGTCGATCGTGCCCTTGTTGGGATCGAGCGTGGCTCGGGCGAACGAGCCGGTGATCGGGGCGGCGGGAGATCCGGTGAGGCCGAGCCCGGGCGCCGACGACCACGGGAAGTCGAGCCTGACGACTTCGCCCTCGTCGAAGGCGTTGCCGTAGTGCCAGGCCCAGAACGCGTCGCCGTGAACCCAGCGCACCGGTGAGCCGTCTCGAGGAATGAGGGCGATGCGCGTGCCCGACCTCCGGCTTCCACACGAGCGGCTCGCCGCCCGACAGCATGGCGTTCACGTCGAGCTGGAGCGGACCGAGGACCACGACGAGGTAGCGGGCGGTGATCGCGCAGTCATGGATCATGTACGACTCGTCGACACCGTCGACCGGTGTCGCAGCTCGAGCGACGGTGCCGTCGGGGCCGACAACGGCCCAGGTGAGGAACGGTGCGGTCACGTCGTACCGGAAGACGATCAGCTCGCCGGTGGCGGGGTCGATCTTGGGGTGGGCGGTGATCCCGGCGGGGAGCCCTCCGGCGAAGTCGTACCGGCCGAGGGTGTCCAGCTTCGAGCTGACCTCGTAGGGCGGGGCGCCCTCGGCGAGGGCGAGGAAGTGGCCGGCGTGGCCGACGATGTTGATGTCGGCGTCGAGCTTGAAGGGCCACGTCGGGTCCGGATCGTCGCCGAGGAGCGATTGGTCGACGAACGCCGGGGTCATCAGCCCGCCGAAGAGCGCCTTGCCGGCGCGCTCCTCGGCGAGCAGGCTCTGCGTGCGCACCAACCGGTTGGCGTAGCGGGCCTTGCCGGCTTCGAACCACACGCCGTGCAGCATCCCGTCACCCTCCAACGGATACGTGTACGAGCCGAGCGGCGGGAACTCTGGGTTGGGGCCGTTGCGCAGGTACGCGCCGGTCAGATCGTCGGGCAGCGTGCCGTCGACGGTGAGGTCGTCGACGTCGATCTCGTCGTGCACCGGGGCGTAGCGGCCGGACAGGAACGGCTCGGTGGACTCATCGAGGGGGGCGAGCGTGGTCACGGCGATCTCTCTTCAGCGGTCGGGTGGGGGTGGTGTGTCGCGTGCGGGCGGCGTGCCGGCTGGCAGTCTGCCGTGCCCGCGGTCGCTGTCGCTGGCCGTTAGAACCTGGCCGGCACAGCGTCGGCATCGAAGTCGCCGGTAGCGTCAGGGAGCCGTGAAGCACCTTCTCCGGTCGTCTGTCGTCGCGGCCGTCGCCGTGCTCGGGATGGCGGCGTGCACCAGCAACCCTGGCCCGAAGACGGTGGCCCAGGACGTCGTCGACGGGCTTACCGGGGCCGGCGACGTCACCGCGACCGAGCAGGAGTGCCTGCAGCAGAAGGTCGACGCCTACAGCAACGAGGAGCTCGAAGCCATCGCCGCGGGCAACGAGAACCTCGACTACGGCCCCAACTTCGATCTCGAGACGGCGACGCAGCCGTTCCAGGACTTCGTCGCCAACCTCGAGGAGTGCATGACCTAGGCGGGAGCGGCGGCGGCTTTCTTTTTGGGTGGGGGGACGCCGATGGTGGGGGCGGGGTCGGCGGTGGTGGGCCAGCGGCGGCGGGAGACGATGGAGAGGGTGCGCAGGAGTTTCATCGCTTTGTCGTCTTCTTGGGCGGGGCGGGCGATGATGGTGCCGTCGGTGATCATGCGGGTGATCACTTCTTCGCCGAGTTCGGTGCGCACGATGGTGAGGGTCCAGTCGTTGTCTTCGCCGATGCCGCCGGTGGAGATGTCGGCGTGTTCGGCGGCGAAGTCGGGGCAGTTCTTGCAGCCGGTGCGGGTCCAGGCGTGGCATTCCTTGAGGTCGATCTCGTGGTAGCTGCCGTCGCGCATCCAGATCTGGAAGACGCCTTTGATGTTCATCTTCACCATGTCGGCCTTGGCCAGGCCGTATTTGGCTTCGAACAGTTCCGGGAAGATCGAGTCGTCGAACGTCTTGGAACACAGCAGCCCGATGTTGAACAGGAACGGTTTGGACACCTTGCCGGCCTTGCGGTCCCACATCACCGGCGGCGACGACGTTTGGCAGCCCATCCCGACCAACGCCAGGCGTGACAGGCCCTGCGCTTTGGCCTCCGGCAGGGCCAGCGGGTTGGCGCAGTACGTGTAACGACTGCCGGCCGTGGCCAGCACTTCGTCACGGGTGCGGACCAACACCGGTTTCGCCTTCCAGGCGTCGTCGTCCTCGACGCCTGAGACCAAGGCGGCCTCGACGTAGTCGTGGTCCAACAACCAGCACAACATCGCCGACACGAACCCGCCGTCCTGGCCCCGCTCATGCTGGACGTCATCAGCGGCCCGGGTCAACAACAACTGCCGCCAGATCCCCGACAACTCGTCAGGCTCGCGGACCCGCCCGAACAGGTGCAGGTCCGCCGCTGGTTCCCACGCCCGGAACCGGGGACAGGCCCGCGTACAGGTCGTGCAGCCCTTCACCCCATGGATGCAGTCCGCCAGACCCAGCTCGTCCTCGAGATGGAACGGCACGTACTTGCCCTCGGCATGCTCATAGCCGATCACGTCATGCGGACACGTCACCACACACCCCGCACACCCCGTACACAACCCCGTCGTGATGACCTCGGCGTACAACTCCTTCCACTGCGCCGTCCACCGCTCAGCACGCGGAGGCGGGGCCTCGGTGACCGTCATGCTCGCAACCTAGCGAGCACTACGCTCCGCCGATGCGAGGGCTGGCGCATGTTCTGGTGAGCGGAGCGCTCGCCGTTGTGATCGCTGTCGGGCTCGATCGGCCCCGCCGACGCAGGTCCCGCCGACGATGCACGTCCCGCAGATGCAGGCCCGGCGAGGGGGCCGAAGCCCCCGGTCGACGGACTCGTGCGGTGCACAGACGTCCCACGAGCCTGGTGCGGCACGATCGCACGGCCGCTCGATCCCACACGACCGAACGGCGCCAGCATCGACATCGTCTTCGAGCTGCACCCGGCGGGTCGGCGGCCCAACCGTCCGAGCGGCACGATCGTCGCCGTCGAGGGCGGGCCGGGATACAGCACACGGTCAAGCCGTGACTACTACCTCGACCTGTACGCGCCGTTGCTCGACACCCACCAGCTGCTGCTCGTGGACAACCGCGGGACCGGCGGATCGGCTGTCATCGACTGCCCCGAGCTGCAGTCGTACGTCGGCGACTACATCGAGAACGTGAGGACGTGCAGCCGCTCGCTGGGACGCAACACAGACGTCTGGGGCACTGCCTTCGCCGTCGACGACATGGTTGCCGTGCTCGACCATCTCGGCGTCGACCAGATCGACCTGTACGGCGATTCCTACGGCTCGTTCTTCGCCCAGGCCTTCACCGTCCACCATCCCGATCGCGTCCGCACGGTCGTGCTGGACGCCACGTATCCGGTCGCTGATCAGAACCCGTGGTATCCAGACATGACGCGGGCGATCGGCGAGGCCTTCCGCACGGTGTGCAAGCGGGATCCGGGCTGCAACGCAATCGGTGGCGACCCGCTCGAGCGGCTGCGCCGGCTCGCCGATGCCGTCACCATCGCGCCCCTGACCGGTGATGCGCCGACGGCGGACGGCCAGCTGCAGACGGTCACGGTCGACGCTCCGATGCTGTCGGCGTTGGCCGGCGCCGCGACGTTCAGCACCAGCGTGTACCGCGAGCTCGATGCCGCCGGTCGCGCCTGGTTGGACGTGGGCGACCCAGCTCCCCTGCTGCGCATCGCGTCCGAGCAGAACCCGCCCGGTGACGCCGGAGACCTCGCCGACTGGTCGGAGGGCCTGTACGTCGCCGTCATCTGCAACGACTACCCGCAGCTGTGGGACATCAGCTCGCCGGTGCGGACGCGCCAGGCCCAGTTCGATGCGGCGGTCGCCGACCTGCGAGCGACCGCTCCCGACGTGTTCTTCCCGTTCACGATCGACGAGTGGTTGGCCTCGCCATGGACCGAGTTCCGCAGCTGCATCGGATGGGCGCCACCGTCGACCTGGATCCCTCCGGTGCCGCAGCCGCCGGCGTACCCGGATGTTCCGGTTCTCGTGCTCGTTGGCGATCTCGACACGATCACATCGCCCGAGGGTTCCCAGATCGTCGCTTCCAACTTCCCGGGTTCGACGTACGTCGAGGTGGTGAACACGTTGCACGTCACGGCCCTCGGGGACTACTCGCGGTGCGCGTCGGATCTCGTCATCAACTACGTCGACAGCGGCGGCGATGCCGGCGATACGTCGTGCGCCGGCGAGTACAACGAAGTGCGCACCGTCGAGGAGTTTCCTCAGGTACTTGCTGCGGTCACGCCCGCCGACGGAACGAGTGTCGATGCGACAGGGCAGACCGTCACCGCCGCGCTGCAGACGGTGGGCGACATGATGGCCCGGTGGTGGGCGATGGTCGGAGAGGATGGCGTCGGGCTGCGCGGCGGTACGTTCACCACGACCGGTCTCGACGGCGTGCGCTTCAGGATGGATGCGCTGCGGTGGGTCGAGGACCTCGAGGTGAGCGGCCGGGTCCAGTGGGACCGAGCGACCGGCGACATCTCGTTCCGCATCGACCTGGCGGGCGCCGCGTCTGGGCGACTGCACGCGACCTGGAACGACTGGCAGCCCTTGGCAATGGCCCACGTCACGGGCGAGGTGGATGGCCAGCCGGTCGATGCCCTGACCAGCGCGCCGTAGCGACGCCGCACACGGCGCGATCAGTGCAGGGCGCCGGCAACGACCTCGCGGGCCGCGGCTTGGACCTCTGCGAGGTGGTCTGGGCCGCGGAACGACTCCGCATAGATCTTGTAGACGTCCTCCGTGCCGGACGGGCGCGCCGCGAACCACGCCGATTCGGTCACGACCTTGAGCCCGCCGATCGGCGCGCCGTTGCCCGACGCCGCTGTCAGCGTGTCGAGGATCGGCTCGCCGGCGAGCTCGGTGGCCTTGACGTCGTTCGGCGACAACTTGCCCAGAGCCGCCTTCTCCTCGCGCGTCGCCGGCGCGTCGACCCGCGCGTACGCGGGGTCGCCGAACCGCGACGTCAGCTCCCGGTAGTGCTCCGACGGCGACCGTCCGGTCACCGCCTGGATCTCGGAAGCGAGCAGGGCGAGGAGGATCCCGTCCTTGTCGGTCGTCCAGACGGATCCGTCGCGACGCAGGAACGACGCCCCGGCCGACTCCTCGCCGCCGAACCCGACTGATCCGTCGAGCAGCCCCTCGACGAACCACTTGAAGCCGACGGGCACCTCGAGCAGCTTGCGACCGAGCTGGTCCGCGACGCGGTCGATCATCGACGACGACACGAGCGTCTTGCCCACCTCGGCGCCCGCCGGCCAATCGCGGCGTGTATCGAAGAGGTACGAGATGGCGACGGCGAGGAAGTGGTTGGGGTTGAGCAGGCCGCCGTCCGGGGTGACGACGCCGTGGCGGTCGGCGTCGGCGTCGTTGCCGGTGGCGATCTGGAACTCGTCCCGGCGGTGGATCAGCGAGGCCATGGCGAACGGCGACGAGCAGTCCATGCGGATCTTGCCGTCCCAGTCGAGGGTCATGAACCGCCACGTCGGGTCGACGAGGGGATTGACGACCGTCAGGTCGAGCCGATGGCGCTCGGCGATGGCTGCCCAGTAGTCGACGCTGGCGCCGCCGAGCGGGTCGGCACCGATGTGGACGCCGGCGTCACGCACGGCATCGAGGTCGATGACGGTCGGCAGGTCGTCGACGTACGTCCCGAGGTAGTCGTACGGAGCGGCGGCGGCGCGTGCGGCCGCCAGCGGACGGCGCCGCACACCGCTCGTGCCGTCCTGGAGCAGCTGGTTGGCGCGATCGGCGATCCATCCGGTGGCATCGGTGTCTGCCGGGCCGCCTTCGGGCGGGTTGTACTTGAAGCCGCCGTCGCGCGGTGGGTTGTGCGACGGCGTGACGACGATGCCGTCGGCGAGGCCGCTCGACCGTCCCCGGTTGGCGGTCAGGATGGCATGGGACACGGCCGGCGTCGGCGTGTACCGATCGGCGGCGTCGACGAGCACCGTCACGTCGTTGGCAGCCAACACCTCGAGTGCTGTCGCCCAGGCCGGCTCGGAGAGCGCATGGGTGTCACGACCGAGGAACAGCGGTCCGTCCGTCCCCTGCTGGCGGCGGTACTCGCAGATCGCCTGCGTCGTGGCCGCGATGTGGTCCTCGTTGAACGAGCAGCTGAGGCTCGATCCGCGGTGTCCCGACGTGCCGAACGCGACGCGCTCCTCGGGGAGCGACGCATCAGGGTGCTCGGTGAAGTACGCCGTGACGAGGCGTGGAACGTCGACGAGATCGCGGGTCTCGGCGGGCTGGCCGGCGCGTGGATCAGTCACGGCACCGATTATCGACCACCGCTCGCTCCTTGTCCGCCCCCCAGCCACCGATCAGGATGAGCGCATGGATCTCACCTATCCGCCCGAAGCCGAGGCGTTCCGCAAGGAGATCAGGGGCTGGCTGGAGGAGCACCTCCCCGACGGATGGTTCGAGCCCGGCTTCGAGATGTCGGACGAGGAGCGGGCCCAGTTCAACGATGAATGGCCGAAGCAGCTCCATGCGGGCGGGTGGATCTGCGCCACGTGGCCGAAGGAGTACGGGGGCAAGGGCCTGTCGACGATGGAGGGAGTCGTCCTGGCCGAAGAGTTCGCCAGGGCGCGGGCACCCATGCGGGCCGACTTCTTCGGCGACACCCTGGTCGGCCCGACGATCCTGCAGTGGGGCACCGAGGAGCAGAAGCAAGAGTTCCTGCCCAAGATCCTGCACGGTGAGGTCCGCTGGTGCCAGGGGTTCAGCGAGCCCGACTCCGGCTCCGACCTCGCCAGCCTCAAGACGTCCGCCGTCCTCGATGGTGACGAGTGGGTGATCAACGGACAGAAGGTGTGGACCACCGGCGGCCACCACGCCGACTACTGCTTCCTCCTCACCCGCACCGATCCGGACGCTCCGAAGCACAAGGGCATCTCGTACCTGCTGGTCCCGATGCGCCAGCCGGGCGTCGACGTGCGCAACATCACACAGCCCGACGGAACGGCGGAGTTCTGCGAAGTCTTCTTCAACGATGCGCGCTGCCCACGGGACAACGTCGTCGGCGGTGTGAACAACGGGTGGAAGGTCGCCAACTCGACGTTGGCCTTCGAGCGAGGGCAGTCGGCGACGACCGGCTATCGGCGCTTCGAGGAGGAACTGCGCCTTCTGACCGAGGCGGCCCGCGAGCGCGACCTCCTCGACGATCCGCAGATCCGCCGACGCTTGGCCGAGTACCACACGAGGGTTCAGATCCTGCGCTTCAACGGGCTGCGATCGTTGACCGCAGCGGTCTCCGGGGTCAAGGACCCAGGCGTGATGGCGTTGGGCGCGACCAACAAGATGTTCTGGTCCGAGATGCACCAGCGGGCGATGGAGCTGGCACTGGACATCTTCGGACCCGAGGCGATGCTGATCGACGCCGGCCCGGCTACCGGCTCGTGGCCGGGCGCGTTGCGTGATCGCCGGCGCCCCGGCTATCCGGTGAGTCCGATGATGTCGGCCTTCTTCTTCTCCCGCTCCGAGACGATCTGGGGCGGGACGAGCCAGATCCAGCGCAACATCGTCGGTGAGCGGGTTCTCGGACTACCGAAGGAGCCGCGCTGATCTGCGGCTTCAGGCAGGGACGCTCTCGACGTGCAGCGTCGTCGCATGGCTCTCGGCGAGCCGCCAGCCGTCACGCGTCTCGACCGCCGTGTCTTCGTAGGTGGCGAGCACTCGCGTCAGCCCGTCATCCTCGGCGATCACGGTCGCCTGCACGTACGCCCTGATCGCAGCCCGCCGGCGACTCGGTCGGCCCTCACGATCCAACGGCTCGACGCGGATGGTGCCGAGGAGGTGTTGGGTCGCCGCTGCACCACCGACGAGCTCGAGAACCCGATCGGCGAGCGCCACCGGTCCGATGACGTTGATCACGGTCTCATCCGAGGTGACGTGGGCGTCCTCCGTGAACGTTGCCTCGTACAGCGCGCGACCTGTCGCCTCGTCGTCGGCGGCGAGCGCGTCGCTGCCGTAGGCGTAGTTGGCCTTCAGGTTGAGGATCTCGCGTAGATCGTCGGCATCGAGTCGCGAGACGGGTGCCGCTGCTGCGGTCGCCGGGATCGCGAGGACGACTGCGGACCCGGCGGTGAGCCCGGCGCCACCGGCGATGAGGCGGCGGCGGGAGAGGGCGGTGTCGGACATCGGCTGGCCTCCTGTGTTCCTACCGCCCGCTGATTGCGCAGCATCGCACGTCGGGAGTGGTGCGGTGAGCGGTGACCGCGCGCTCACCGCGCAGGACTCACGTCGAGACGGAGGCAGCGGTCAGTCGTAGGTGGGCCTCGTCGTCGAAGCCATCGAAGAACTCGCCGAGGTCATCGACCATCTGCTCGAAGGAGGGCGCCGCGAACAGCACGGGTTGGTACTGCGTGATGTCGTACTCGAGCGTCCCCATCGCCGTGAGGTCCCACTCGCGGATCTCGGCGGCCCGGAAGGCCTCGATCTCGCCGTACGACGACAGCAATCCCGCGCCGTAGGTGCGCAGCTCGCTGTCCTCCCACAGGACGCCGAACTCGAGCGTGAACCAGAAGACACGGGAGAAGAACTCGTGCGCGGCGTCACCGGTTGCCCGGACGGAGGCCTTGCCCGCCGCTTCGTAGAGGTCGGCGAGAACCGGCGAGGCGAGCATGTTGGCGTGCCCGACGATCTCGTGGACGATGTCGGGCTCCGGTGTGTAGAAGGGCACCGAGTGGTGGCGGATGTATTGCGTCGACAGGAACCGCCGCTCGGCGAGAGCCCCATAGAACGTGCGCGTCGGTACGAGCCCGGGGACGGGGTCGATCCGGAACCCGGTGAGGGCCGCCACCCGCTCGTCGACCTCGCGTAGCTGGGGCACGCGGTCGGCGGGAAGACGCAGGCGGGCCGCTCCGGCCAGGTACTCCGCGCAGGCGTAGCGCCGGTGCTTGGCGGAGAGCTCGGTTGACACCGTGCGCCAGACGGCGTCCTCCTCCGGTGAGTACTCGACGTCGGCGATCGGCGCGCCGGGCCGATGCGCCTCGCCGACGGCGGCGATCGCCGCGCGGCGGGCTCGGTACGCAGGGTCGCTGACGCCGGGGTGATCGGCCGGCAGTTCGAGCAGGGCCGACGAATCGTCCATATCCGTCACTGTGCCGTTGCACGGGGAGACCGTCAACGTTCTGCTCGAAAGACGGGACGTATTGTCGTGATCTCGGAACACTTGCGACAGAAAGTGCAGGATTGCCGATGCCTGAGAAGTTCGACGAGATCGACCAGCGGATGGTGGACCTGCTGGTCGCCGACGGCCGGATGTCGATCAACGAGCTGGCGTCGCGTGCGGGCATCGCCCGCACCACGGCGTACACACGACTGGAGCGGCTGCAGACCAGCGGGGTCATCACCGGTTTCACCGCGCTCGTCGACAACGCCAAGGCGGGTCATCCCGTCGCCGCCCTGATCTTCGTCAACCTCGAACAGCATTCATGGTCGCGGGCGCGAGACGAGCTGCGGCGGCTCCCCGGCCTGCAACACCTGTTCCTGACGAGCGGCACGTTCGACGCCGTGCTGCTCGTGCGGATGGCAGACCTCCACGCGTTGCGCGACGTGATCCTCGTCGAGCTGCACGGGATGCCGCTCGTCAAGTCGACGCAAACGATCTTCGTGCTCGACGAGGAGGACGTGCGGGCGGCGACGCCTGCGCAGCGCTGACAGCACCGGACGCCTGCATCCGAGTGTTGGCGTCCATCCGAGTGCCGAAGGCCCGGAAAATCGAGGTCCAGCACTCCGATGGAGCCAAACACTCGGATGGGATGACCTGTGAATTCGGTCGCATGACGGATTCGAGTCGAGGGTCACAGGGTTGCAACGTCCAACATGTCTTCTGTGAACCGCGCGCGCCTCGTGACGAAGGAGTTCGTCGCGGTGACCCTGGCGACGGGCGCGTTCTTCATCTACATCGGGATGTTCGTGCCGCTCCTGCCGCGGTTCATCGAGGAGGAGCTCGGCGCCGGCGAGCTCGGCATCGGTCTCAGCGTCGCCATGTTCGCGCTGGCCGCCATCCTGGTCCGGCCGGTCATCGCCCGCCTCATCGAGGCCCATGGGCGCAGGATCGTGATGATCGGCGGTGCGCTGATCGCCGCGCTCGGTGGGCTGCTCATGGCCACCGTCGATTCCCTCGGGCCGCTGCTCGCCTTGCGTGGCGTGGCCGGAATCGGCGAGGCGGCGCTGTTCGTCGGCGCCGCCACGTTGATCTCGGATCTCGCACCTCCGGACCGGCGAGCCGAGGCGGCGAGCTACTTCTCCGTCGCCGTGTTCGGGGGGCTGGGGATCGGCCCGGTCCTGGGCGAGCTGGTGCTCGGTGACGACCGCTACCACTTGGGATTCGCCGTCGCCGCCGGGTTCGCCGTACTGGCAGCTGTCATGTCGCTGGCTGTCGCCGATGATCGCGTCGCACCGGTCGGCCCGCCGCTGCACGAGCGATCCGGTCTGGCCCGCTACTTCCATCCCGCCGCCGTCGGTCCGGGACTCGTGCTGGCCAGCGGCATCGCCGCGTTCTCGGTGTTCTCGGCGTTCCTTCCTGACCATGCCCGCAGCGTGGGTCTCGCCGGATCGGGTGGTTTGTTCGCTGCCTACAGCGTGGTCTGCCTCCTGCTGCGCGTCACGGGCGCCCGGCTTCCCGAGCGCCTCGGCGCCCGCCGGTCGGTGTCCATCGCCTTCGTCACCGTCGCCATCGCGTTCACCGGGCTGGCGTTGTTCCCGTACGTCTGGGCGCTCTGGGCCTCGGCCGTCGTGATCGGCGTCGGCATGGCGTTCATGTACCCGTCACTCATGGCGCTCACGGTCAATCGGGTCCCCGACGGCGAACGTCCCGCTGCCATCAGCTCCTTCACGATGTTCTTCGAGATCGGCACGGTCGCCGGAGGCCTCGCCCTCGGAACGGTGGCCGAGCTGACGACCAAGCGCGCCGCATTCGCCGTCTGCGTGCTGATCTGCGCCTTCGGGCTCTGGCTGCTGCGCCACCGTGTGGCGCCGGTCGCCGAAGCACGCGACGAACCCTCCGGGCCAGTTCCGATCTTCGTCCCCGTCGCCGGCGATTGAGCGCCGTCGAGCTCGAGCTCGAGCTGTCGACCGCTGCGCCGTTCGCAGCGGACCATCTGGCGAGCTTTCTCGCTGCCCGTGCCGTGCCCGGCGTGGAGGCGTGGGATGGCGAGACGTACCACCGCACCCTGCGCCTGCCGCACGGGCACGGCGTCGCCCGCCTCCGGATCTCCGACCGTCAGCCGGTGCGTGCCCGGCTCGAGCTCGAGGACGAACGCGATCGAGATGCGGCCGCGACGCGACTGCGCCGGTTGCTCGACCTCGACGCGGTGTCGGCGGTCATCGACACCGCGCTGAGCGCCGACCCGACGCTGGCGCCGCTGATCGGGATCACGCCGGGCCTGCGGTTGGCCGGAAGCGTCGAGCCGTTCGAGACGGCGATCAAGGCCGTAGTCGGTCAGCAGATCTCCGTCGCCGGCGCGCGAACGGTGACGGGAAGGATCGTCGCCGGCGTTGGCGAGCCGATCAGGATCCCCGGCGGATCCGTGAGCCACCTCTTTCCGAGTCCGGCCGCACTGGCCGCGATCGATCCAGCTCTGCTGCCGATGCCCGCCAGCCGCCGGCGCACGATCGTCGAGCTGGCCCAGCGGGTCGCCGACGGCCGGATCGATCTCCGACCCGACACGGATCGCGACACGACGGCCGCCGCGCTGCTCGACGTGCCGGGAATCGGTCCGTGGACCGTCGGCTACGTGCGCATGCGCGGCCTGGGTGATCCTGACGTGTTCCTGCCGACCGACCTCGGTGTGAAGATCGGGCTACAGAGGTTGGGGATCGACCCCGGATACGCCGAGCGATGGCGGCCGTGGAGGTCCTACGCGCTCCACCACGTCTGGATTGCCGCCGGCCTCCCGCAGTGATCAGGTCCGGCCGCGGGCGCGGGCGGACTGTTCGCGGCGAGTGCGCGCGTCCTCTTGTTTCTTGCGGCGTTGCTCCTGTCGCCGCGCCTTGATCGCATCGCGCTCGACGTCGGACACCTTGGGTGCGCGCACGATCGGACTCGGTCGTGACTCGACCGGCGGCAGCGCGACGAGCTCGTCATGCTTCAGGAGATCGCGGATCACGACGGAGGCGTTGGCTTCACCAGCCACCGTCGAGGCCAGCATGAGCCGTGTCACACCGATCCCGTGCCGTTCGACGACCCCGGGCAGCACGGCGCGCAGCTGGTCCGTCGTCGGGTTGTCGGCGTGGTCACCGAGCTCCTTGATGGAGTCGGCGAGCGCCGTGTCCGTGAGGACCAGCGCGAGGCTCTCCATCGACCCGTCGATGCGACCCTTGGCTGCTGCCTCGCGTATTGCGCTCGGCGTCGCCGAACCGCCGGCCAGACGCTCCACCGCTTCGCGGTGATCGTCGTCGAGACCTTCGACCACCGTTTCCAGCTCCTCGTCGGTGGTGGCCCGGAGGGCGCGATCGAGCAGGCCGAGGGACTGCAGCCGCGTTCTCATCTGGTTCACGCGGCGCGACGATACCGGCGCCTTGCGATGACGATCGGGGAGACATGGCCGCATGCCGCGCGCTGGCGCGGTGATAGGGCCTCGCCGCCACGAAGCCCTATCCCGCCCGCCATTGAGGTTTGGACCGATCGCACGGAGAAGGGGGTTGCGATCGGTCCGTAGGTTCCCGCTGTACGAAATAAGAGACGCGTAGGTCGGGCGAAAGGTTGAGAGCAGTTCAGAAATTTTTCGCGCCCGTCAGGCTCTAACTTCTTTCTCGTGGCTGAGACGACGGCCGCGTCGTCCACGGCGCCCGAAGAGTACGGCTGGGATCAATTCGCCCCGCTGTACGACGAGCACCATGAGCGGCTGTACCGCGTCGCGCTGCTGCTGTGCCACGGATCCCGAGCGGCGGCGGAGGACGCCGTCGCGGAGACGTTCATGAAGGTGCATCGCGCGTGGGCGCAGGGCGGGGTCGAGAACTTCTTCCCGTACGCCCGCCGAACACTCGTCAACCACGTGATGGGGCAGTACCGCAACGAGCAGGTGGCGACCCGCTACGTCAGTCAGCAATCGGGTGACCTCCGCGGTGCGCGAGATGTCGAGGACACGATCATCGACGCGACGACCGCCTTCGAGTTGCTCGAACAGCTGCCACCACGCCAGCGCACCGCCGTGGTGCTGCGTTACTACGAAGACCTGTCGTACGAGCAGATCGCCCAGACGATGGACGTCAGCGCCGGTACGGCGAAGGCCCAGGTGTCCGTCGGACTGCAGCGCCTGCGCGCGCTGCTCGAAGAACACGCAGGGAAGTCGACATGAGCGATGTGCGGCACATGACCACTCATCGCTCATCGCCGCGAAGGCGGGCGGAGTCGTGACCGATCAGCCGTTTGGCCGCTCGGCGTTCGAGTCCCAGGTCGCTGGCCTGTTCGACAACGCCGTCGCCAGCGCCGCGCCGTCAGCGGGGTTGGCGGCGTCGATCCGCTCGCGCATCGAGGCACCGGAAGTGGTCGCCGCGCTCGCCACCGTCGACGCCATCGCCGCGCCGCCGCTACTCCGCCAGCGCGTCGCGTCGGCGATCGCTGCCGCCGCCCTCGCGATGGCACCGCGCCCGCGGCTTCGGTTGATCGCACAGAACCCGCTCGTGGTCGCCGCTGCGGCTCTCGCCGCTGCGGCGGCGCTCACGACGGCTGTGCTGTACGTCGCAAGCGGCGGGGACGACGATGCCGCGCAAGACCGGCCGAGCGCGACCGCGGCTGCGAACGACGGGAGCGACGACGGAGGCGACGACGGAGGGGTCTTGGCGCCCCTGCCCACGAGCGGCCCACCTGGGCCACCGTCGTCCACCTCGTCCACCTCGTCGACGACGAGCTCGTCCAGTACGACGTCGACGACCGTCCCGCGGGTCACGATCCCCGGACCGATCGTGACGGCCCCCCGCACGTCGCCGAGCATCGGGGGAGCAACAGGGACTCCGACGACGCGGCCACCGGCGACTGGTTCCGGCGCGACCACGCCGACCTCGCCGACGACTCCGACCTCGCCGCCGACCTCGGCGCCGACATCGTCCTCGTCACCGAGTGCAACGACGTCCACCACCGCGTCGACCACCGCACCGACGTCCAGCACGTCGACGCCAAGCACGTCGACCACCACCCCACCGACGTCAACGTCGACCACGTCGACCACCACCTCGCCGACGTCAACGTCGACGTCAAGCACGTCGACCACCTCGACCACCACGCCACCGACGTCTACGTCCACGTCGACTACGTCGACCACCACGCCACCGACGTCCACGACCTCCTCCACAACGAGCAGCACGTCGACGTCGACCACGTCGACCACCACGCCACCGACGTCCACGTCGACGTCGAGCACGTCGACCACGTCGACCACCACGCCACCGACGTCCACGTCCACGTCGACTACGTCGACCACCACGCCACCGACGTCCACGACCTCCTCCACAACGAGCAGCACGTCGAGCACGTCGACTACGTCGACGACGACGCCACCGACGTCCACGTCGACGTCGAGCACGTCGACCACGTCGACCACCACGCCACCGACGTCCACGACCTCCTCCACAACGAGCAGCACGTCGAGCACGTCGACTACGTCGACGACGACGCCACCGACGTCCACGTCGACGTCGAGCACGTCGACCACGTCGACCACCACCCCACCGACGTCAACGTCGACCACGTCGAGCACGTCGAGCACGTCGAGCACGTCGAGCACGTCGACTACGTCGACCACGACGCCACCGACGTCCACGTCGACGTCGAGCACGTCGACCACGTCGACCACCACCCCACCGACGTCAACGTCGACCACGTCGAGCACGTCGAGCACGTCGACTACGTCGACCACGACGCCACCGACGTCCACATCGACGTCGAGCACGTCGACCACGTCGACCACCACCCCACCGACGTCAACGTCGACCACGTCGAGCACGTCGACGTCGACCACCTCCTCGACGTCCACAACGAGCACGACGAGCCCGTCGTCGACGACGACCACGACGAAGCCCGGGCCACCGCTCGGCACGCCGCAGATCTTCAGCGTCAGCGCCTGCCGGCTCGGTGCCGAGGTCCGGTGCATCGTGCGGATCAAGCACTCGCTGGTGGAGGGCGCTGACCGCTACATCATCGAGGGGCCAGGTGTCTGGGTTCCCGCCTGCGGAGCGGACGACGACTGCACGATCATCTTCAACGTCTCCGACCCACCGCAGAAGTGCACGTTCACGATTCGCGCCGTGCGAGGCGACGAGCTCGGGCCGCCGAGCAAGTCGTTCTGCGTGCCCGGCTCCGACTGACGCCAGCCGCGCCACCCTCCGCGACCCGGGTCGTCGGTGACTCGTGCTCCGTGTGAGAGAAGAGACCGTCGGCGATCTGTCCCCTCACACAGAGAGCAGCGAAGAGGGTCCGTTCGATGTTTCGCGGGGGCGGACTATGGTCATCCGCAAGTCGCCGCCTGCACCTACGACAGTTGCGGTCCAGCGACGACATCGGGGTCCTCATGACATGGGGAGGTTCCATCGTGCAGCAGCGACCAGGCGGCCGCAGAGGCGTCCGATCACGCCGAGCAAGATGGCGGGCGGCGACCGCGGTGGTCGTGTTGGTCGCCGCGGCGGGCGCGTGCGGGGGCGACGATGGTGGCGTTCCGACACTGACGTGGTGGATCAACCCCGACCCCAACCCGCCGGAAGGCTTCGAGGGCGCGTTCGGTCAGGCGGGGATCGCTGAGCGCTGCAGCACAGACGAGTACCGCATCGAGACCGAGCTGCTGCCGGGGAGCGCCAGCGAGCAGCGCATCCAGCTCGCCCGCCGATTGGCCGCCGAGGACTCCGCAATCGATCTGATGAGCCTCGACCCCGCCGTTCACCGCGGAGTTCGCCGCGGCCGAGTTCCTCGAACCACTTCCCGCCGATCTCCAGGAACGCCTGTCCGAGGGCGTCCTCCAAGGGGCGATCGACGGCGCCACGTGGGACGGCCAGCTGGTGGTCGCCCCGCTCTGGGCCAACACGCAGGTCCTCTGGTACCGCAAGTCGCTCGCCGATGCGGCCGGTCTGGACATGACGCAGCCGGTCACCTGGGACCAGATCATCCAGGGGATGTCGGAGGTCGGCGCGACCGTTGGCGTGCAGGGCAACAAGTACGAGGGCTACGTCGTGTGGATCAACGCCTTGATCGAGGGCGCCGGTGGCCACATCCTCGTCGGCCAGGGTGAGGACGCCGAGGTGGAGCTCAACTCCGACGCGGGCAGGGATGCGGCCGCCATCATCAGCGAGCTGGCTCACTCGCCCGCCGCCCAGCCCGACCTCTCGGTGTCCAACGAAGGCACGGTGCTTGGTCCGTTCGCCGACGATCCGGGCGCGTTCATCGTCAACTGGACGTTCGTCTACAACAACCTCCGCGAGGACCCGATCTTCGACGACATCGGCTGGGCGCGCTATCCGCAGACGGTCGAAGGAGAGGATTCACGCCCACCCATCGGGGGCATCAACGTCGGCGTCGGTGCGTTCAGCTCGCACACCGAGGAGGCCCTCGCCGCGGTGGAGTGCATCACGTCCGAGGAGGAGCAGATCAAGTACGCCATCGACACGGCGAACATGCCGGCGAAGTCGAACGCGTACGACGATCCCGGGCCTGACCGAGCAGTTCCCCGCCGATCTGCTCGCGCTGTACCAGGAGAGCATCGAATCCGCCGGACCCCGGCCGGCCTCCCCGTTCTGGAGCACGATCGTCAACGCCATCCTCGCCGAGTGGCATCCCGCCGACGGGGTCACCGAGTCGACGCCGGAGCAATCCAATGACTTCGTCCAAGACGTCCTCAACGGGGAAGCCCTGACCTAGGGAGGAACGACTGTGACCATCTCGACCACAACAGCGCCTCCTGCACCCGCCGCCCGAGACGTCGCCGAAGGCTCGGATGTCGGACCGGACCCGCGCCGAGAACCGTCTCGGATGGAAGCTCGTCGCCCCTGCCGTCATCTTGATGCTGATCGTGACGGCGTACCCGATGATCCGGGCGATCTACCTGTCACTGTTCCGCTACCGGCTGACCGCTCCAGATGCCCGTGAGTTCGTCGGCGTCGACAACTACGTCAACGTCCTGACCGACCCACTGTGGTGGAGGGCAGTCGCCAACACCGTCTTCATCATGGTCGTGACCGTCGCCGTCGAGCTCGTCATCGGCTTCGCGTTCGCCATGGTGATGCACCGGATCATCTTCGCCAGGGGCATCATCCGGACGTCGATCCTCATCCCGTACGGCATCATCACCGTCGTCTCGGCGTTTGCGTGGCAGTTCGCCTTCAGCCTCAACAACGGCTTCGTCAACGGCTGGCTGCCGTTCGTCCCCGATGACTACAACTGGTTCGGCAGCTTCTGGCCGGCGATGTTCGCCATCTGCGTGTCGGAGATCTGGAAGACGACGCCGTTCATGTCCCTGCTCTTGCTGGCGGGGCTGGCGCAGATCCCTGAGGACACGATCGAAGCTGCGAAGGTCGATGGCGCCACATGGTGGCAGCGACTGTGGAAGGTGATCCTTCCCAACATGCGGGCGGCAATCTTGGTCGCCGTGCTCTTCCGGGCGCTCGACGCCTATCGCATCTTCGACAACATCTTCATCATGACGAGGGGAGCCCAGAACACTGAATCCGTGTCGTTCCTGACGTATCGGCAGGTCATCGAGCAGTTCGAGCTGGGTGTCGGATCGGCGTTGTCAGTCCTGCTGTTCCTCAGCGTCCTGCTGATCGCATTCTTGTTGGTGAAACTGTTCAAGGTTGACCTTGCCGCGGCCCGAGGGGAGCGGTGATGAGGCAGAGAATCGGCCCAACGACGATCATCGGATCGCTCATCATCCTCGTCTGGTGTCTCCTGCCCGTCGTGTGGATCATCATGCTGTCGTTCAAGCCGGCCGCCGAGACAGCCGCCGGTAGCCCTCAGTTCCTCCCCCAGGACTGGACGTGGGACAACTTCCAGACTGTGTGGGAGGACGACCAGTTCCGGCGGTCGCTGTTCAACTCGTTCGGCATTTCGTTCATCTCCACAGCGCTCAGCGTGATCCTCGCCACGTTGGCCGCCTACGCCATCGCCCGACTCAATTTCAAGGGCAAGCGGCTGGTGCTGTCGCTCGCCCTGGCGATTGCCATGTTCCCGGTCGTCTCACTCGTCGGCCCGCTGTTCGACCTGTGGACGACGTTCGGGTTGTACAACACGTGGCCCGGATTGATCATCCCCTACATGTCATTCACGCTGCCGCTCGCCATCTGGACGCTCTCGGCGTTCTTCCGTGAGATCCCGTGGGAGATGGAGCAGGCCGCCCAAGTGGACGGAGCGACGTCGTGGCAGGCGTTCCGCAAGGTGATCGTCCCGCTGGCGGCGCCCGGCGTGTTCACGGCGGCGATCCTCACGTTCTTCTTCGCCTGGAACGACTTCGTGTTCGGCATCTCGCTCACTTCGACCGACGCGGCGAGGCCAGTCCCCGCAGCGCTCGCCTTCTTCGTCGGGCCCGATCAGTTCAACCCGCCGGTCTCGACGCTGTCCGCGGCGGCGGTGCTCGTGACCATCCCGATCGTCGCCATCGTCCTGCTGTTCCAACGCCGGATCGTCGCCGGCCTCACGTCCGGTGCTGTGAAGGGCTGAAAGGAGTCGTCCGTGGCAGAGATCACCATGAACCACATCGTCAAGGAGTACGGCGATGGCTTCAAGGCCGTCAACGACATCAGTCTCGACGTCGACGACGGGGAGTTCATGATCCTCGTCGGACCGTCCGGATGCGGCAAGTCGACGCTGCTGCGGATGATCGTCGGCCTCGAGGACATCACGTCGGGCGACATGCTGATCGGCGGTGAGCGGGTCAACGACAAGGTGCCTCGTGAGCGCAACCTGTCGATGGTCTTCCAGAACTATGCGCTCTACCCGCACCTCACGGTGTACGAGAACATCGCCTTCCCGTTGCGCTTGTCCAAGAAGTTCGACGACAAGACGATCGACAGCAAGGTGCGCGAGGCGGCAGCGACGCTCGAGCTCACCGAGCACCTCGACCGCAAGCCGGCCAACCTCTCCGGCGGGCAGCGTCAGACGCGTCGCCATGGGACGGGCGATCGTTCGGGATGCCCAGGCGTTCCTCTTCGACGAGCCGCTGTCCAACCTCGATGCCAAGTTGCGCGGCCAGATGCGCGCCGAGATCGCCCGCATGCAGCGGCGGATGGGCATCACCACCGTGTACGTGACCCACGACCAGACGGAAGCGATGACGCTCGGGGATCGCGTCGCCGTGCTGCGCAAGGGTCTGCTCCAGCAGTCCGCGACGCCTCGCGAGCTCTACCAGCAGCCGGTCAACCTGTTCGTTGCCGGGTTCATCGGATCACCTCCGATGAACTTCATCCCCGGACGCGTGAAGGGCGACACGTTGGAGTTCCCCTTCGTGACGGTCAACCTGAACCCGGATCAGGCCTCCGCGGTTGCCGGCAAGGACCTCGTGCTGGCCGGCATCCGGCCCGAGTACTTCGAGACCGCCGAGCTCGTCGACGAGTCGCGGCGACCATCGGGCACGACGTTCACCGCCGTCGTCGACGTCATCGAGTGGCTCGGCAACGAGCAGTACGCCTACATCCCGTTCGAAGCGCCCGAGGCCATCGCCAACCAGCTGAGGGACCTCGCCCGCGAGCTCGACAGCGACTCGATGCGGACACAGCTCGTCGTGTCGCTGGACCCGATGAGTCGAGTGCGGGAGGGTGAGGACACCGAGTTCTGGATCGACACGCCGCGGATGCTGTTGTTCGATCCCGCGTCGGGCGACAACCTGACGCTCAAGCAGCCGGCGGAAGCCGGGGCGTCCACCTGACCGCTCGCGTTCGCAGCAGCTAACGCGCCGTCTCAGCCTGCCGCTCGCGCTCGCGCCTGCGCTCGGACAGGTGGTCGGCGATCCCGATCCCGGTGAACGGGAAGATCGGCGCCGGCAGGAGTGCCAGCTCACCGAGCGTGCGGACGAGGATGAACGTATACGCCGACGCGGCGGCCACGGCGATCGCCCGGGCTCGCCAGTTGTGATCGTCGTCGGCGCGCAGCGCCACGATGCCGCCAGCGCCGACTCCGGCGACGATTCCGGTCACTGCATCCGCAGCCAGCGCGGACACCGGGATGCCGACGAGCAGTGCTAGCCCCATCGCCTTCACGACGGCGCTCGACGCTCGTGGGTGCCCGGAGGCGAAGGCAAGGACGATGAACACGAACGGGATCAGCGCCAGTCCGAACGTGAGGGCGGCGGCCGCCTGTGCCCCGTCCGATGGGTCGTCCGAGGCGAACATCACGAGCCCGACGAGCAGGGCCCAGTACGCGACGACGAGCACCAACGTGGCGAGCAGGATTGCCCGCCACTTGCGCTGGGGGGAGAGCGGCTCGACGCCTCCCGACTGGCGCCGTCGGAGCGACGCTCGCGTGGTGGTCACCGTTGCGTCAGCCCTTGACCGAACCGGCCGTGAGGCCGCGCACGAAGTAGCGCTGCAGCGCGAAGAACACGAGCAAGGGAAGGAGCATCGAGATGAACGCGGCCGCTGTCAGCAGGTGCCAGTTCTCGCCGCGTGCTCCGACGAGATTGGCCAGGGTGACGGTCAACACGCGGTTCTCCGCGGTCCCACCGAGGAACACGTACGCGACGAGCAGGTCGTTCCACACCCACAAGAACTGGAAGATGGCGAATGCCGCCAGCGCCGGCACCGAGAGCGGCACGACCAGTCGCAAGAAGATCGTGAAGTGGTCGGCGCCGTCGATCTTGGCGGATTCGATGATCGACGAGGGCAGGGAGCCGATGTAGTTGCGCAACAGGTAGATGGCGAGCGGGAGGCCGAACGCGGTGTGGGCCAGCCAAACGCCGAGAAACGTTCCGACGAGCTCGAGGTCGGGGAAGATCGTGAACCCGCCGACGCTCGCCCCTCCGTTGTACAGCCGCAGGATCGGTATCAGCGCCATCTGCAGCGGCACGACGAGCAACGCGACGACCGACACGAACATCACATAGCGGCCGCGGAAATCCATCCACGAGAACGCGTAGGCGGCGAATGCGGCGATCGTGATCGGGATGACGGTGGAGGGGATGGTCACGGCGAGCGAGTTGAGGAAGGCGTTCTGGAACCCTCCCGCATCGAGTGCCGCGGTGTAGTTCTCGAACGTCCATTGGGCGGGATCGAACAGGTGGGCGAACGAGGTCCACCACCCGGTGGAGTCGACCAGTTCCTCGGGTCGGAACGACGTGACAAGCACACCGACCGTCGGCAACAGCCAGATGAGGACGACGACGAGGAGCGTGATCCTGACGAACCAGCCGCCACGACGACGCTCCGACGTCGGTTCCGGCGCCTGCTCCTCGAGGGGCTCCTCGATCGGTGTGACCAAGGCGCTGGTCATCGGATCGCCTCCTCGGCCCGGAAGCGGCGGACGTTCCAGACCATGATCGGGATCACTGCCACGAAGAGCACCACGGCGATCGCTGCCCCGCGGCCGTCGTTGTTGCTGAGGAAGGACCAGTCGATCATCCGCTCGGCGATCACCTCGGTCTTGTTGACCTCGGGGCTGCCCATGACGAAAACGATGTCGAACACCTTCAAGGCGTTGATCACCATGTACGTCGTCACCACGACGATCGTCGGCAGGATGCTGGGGACGATGATCCTGCGGAAGACCTGGAACTCAGAGGCCCCGTCGATGCGCGCCGCCTCGATGATCTCGTCCGGTATCGACTTGATCGCCGCCGAGAGGACGACCATGGCGAACCCGGTCTGCATCCAGACCATGATCAGCATCAGCAGGAAGTTGTTCCACGGCGCCGTCGACAGCCACGGCACCGGGTCCTGCCCGAACGCCCCTCTTGATGGCGTTGAGCAACCCGATGTTCGATCCGAATCCTTCCGGGCGGAAGCTGTAGATGAGCCGGAACGCCACCGCCGCGCCGGTGAACGAGATGGCCATCGGCAGGAAGATCATCGACTTGGCGAGCGCCTCTCCTCGGCTCAGTCGGTCGGCGAGCGTGGCGAAGAACAACCCAACGCTCACTCCGAGCAGCGGCACGACGATGATCCAGCCGAGTGTGTTGCGGATGGAGCGCAACATGCTCTCGTCGGTGAACACGAACTCGTAGTTGTCGAGGCCGACGAACTGTTGTGAGCGGGCGTCCTTGAAGCTGATCAGGATCGTGTTGAGCACCGGATAGACGAGGAACACGGCGAGGATCACGAGTGCCGGTCCGACGAAGATGTACGGGCG
Source organism: uncultured Acidimicrobiia bacterium (assembly GCA_963774125.1). Lineage (GTDB taxonomy): Bacteria > Actinomycetota > Acidimicrobiia > Acidimicrobiales > Ilumatobacteraceae > JALZMG01. The sequence goes on along the minus strand of CAVZDR010000002.1, from coordinate 707,090 downwards.
GACGCCTTCGCCGAGGGTCAGCGGAAGCAGATTGACGAGGCGGTTCGCTCCCCAGTACAGGAGGAACACGCCGCCCACGCCGACGACGATGGCGACGGCGACGACCACGAGCCGGTTGGCGTCGGCCTCGCGCAGGAAATCGAACGTCCACCACAAGAGGGCGAACATCGCGAGAGGGATCGCCAGCGTGCCGACGATCCGCAGCAGCAGCAGGCCGACCTTCTGACCCCCCGTCGTACGCGGAATGTCGGCCCCAGGGGGCGGTGGCTCCTCGAGCTCCGAAGTGGTCCGTTCATCGGTCACTGACGCCATCGCGCCACCATCCTCCATGCGTCGACCGGGGCGGTCACTGGGACCGCCCCGGTCAGTCTCGAACCGGCTTTCAGCTCAGCTCGGCCAGCTGGCGTCGATCTCCTCGAGGACCTCGGTCAAGGAGTCGGGGCCTTCTTGCATGTACTGCATCATCCCGGCCCAGAAGCTGCCCGACCCGACCTCCGGCGGCATCTGGTCGGAGGCGTCGAACCCGGCTTCTCCCTCGCCGGCAAGCGCGGCGGTGAGGACTTCGGCGGCGCCCGCCAGGACCGGATTCGGGTAGCAATCGGTGCCGACGTTGATGTTGGGCGAGATCCGGGAGCTGCCCGGTTCGCTTCCCATCGCGCACTGGACGTCTTCGGCCATGAAGCGGGTGATGAAGTCACGCACCTCAGGTGCATTGCGGAAGACGACCGCCAGCTCACCTGCGAACAGCGTGCCCTGCTGGTCAACCGCGGGGAACGGGAACCAGTCGTAGTCCACACCGGCCTCGGCGTCTTCCGGGAAGAAGGCGGTGATGAAGCTGGCTTGTCGATGCAGCCAGCATCCGGGCGGATCCTCGAACATGGGCGCCGGTGCGTCACCGAAGGCGATCGCCGGCGTCTGCTCGGCACCGCCGAGCACGTACCCATCGCCGAACATGACCTCCCCGAACATCTCACCCGCGTTCACGACTGCGGGATCGGTGAACGGGATGCCGTGGGTGATCCACTCGGTATACGTGTCCTGACCGGCGGTGGCCAGCATGAGGTCTTCCATCCAGTCGGTCGCCGGCCAGCCGGTCGCCCCGCCGCCTTCGAAGCCCACGCACCACGGCGTGCCCCCGTCGGCGACGATCTGGTCGCTCAGGGCGATCAGGTCGTCCCACGTCTCGGGCACCTCGTAGCCGGCGGCGTCGAAGTCGTCCTTCGGGTACCAGACCATGCTCTTCAGGTTGACGTTGGTCGGGATGCCGTAGTTCTCGCCCTCGTATGCACCGAGGCCGGTGAGGTACTCGCCGAACGTCTCCTCGATCTGGGCGAGATCGAACCCCATGTCCTGGAACGACACGGCGTTACCCGTCGCGGCCTGCGCCGCGACGGCGCCAGGCTGCGGAAGCAGGATGATGTCGAGCGTTCCACCTTCGGCGCGGATCTGTAGCTGCTCCTCGAAGTCGGCCGACGCCTCGACCTCGACGGTGTAGTCGACGTTCGGCTCGATGAGCTCGTCGATGATGTTGTTGAGGACCACTGCCTCTTCGGGCTCGAGGGCGCTGAGGACGTTCACGCTGCCGGTGTCCTCCTCGTCACCTTCAACAGCCCCGGTCGTGACCGGACCGCCGGTCTCACCGCCGCCCTCGGCGGTGGTCCCTTCGGGTTCGGTGCCTTCGCCTTCCCCTTCCGGTTCGGTCCCTTCGGCTTCGGTGTCTCCGGACGTTGTCGCGGGCGCCAGATCGGTGCCCTCGGCGGTGGTGCCCTCAGCGGCGCCATCGTCGTCGTCATCGCCGCCGCAAGCTGCGGCGGTGGCAACCAGCAGCAGTGCTGCTGAGATCGCCAGAACTCGAGATCTCATGAATTCCCCCTTGTGGTGATTGATTGGTGATGCGTTGAGCTGTGATGTGCCGGGTTCAGGCCCCCTCTCCGCCGTAGATGGCAAGTCCCGTGTCCGGATCGAAGAAGTGGAGGCGGTGGGTGTCGACGACGAGCTCGAGACGCTCACCAACTCGAACGCGGGTGCGCGGGTTGAGGCGGGCCGTCATCACCGCCCTGCCACCGGCGGCCTGCGCCTCCACCTGCTCGACCGCCTCCAATCCGACGTCCTCGGCCAACTCACGCACATCGTCGGTGATCGCCTGGGGGGCGTCGATGGGGAAGTGCACGACGACGTCGGACCCGAGCGCTTCGGTCAGTTCGACCGTGGAGGAGATGCGTCGCTCGGCAGGCGCGTCGCTGACCAACGCGGCATCCTCCATGTCCTCCGGGCGGATGCCGAGGACGACCGTGCGCTCGACGAATCTCTTGAGATCCTGGCGGGAGCTGACCACGTCGTCGGGAAGTGGCAGGCGGAAGCCACCGACCTCGACCGCCATGTCGCCGTTCGTCCCGTGCAACGTGGCGTCGATGAGGTTCATCGCCGGGGATCCGATGAAGCCGGCGACGAACAGGTTGACCGGGTGCTCGTAGAGCGTCTGCGGGGTGTCGACCTGCTGGAGCACGCCCTTGCGGATCACCGCCACGCGGTCACCCATCGTCATCGCTTCGACCTGGTCGTGAGTGACGTAGATCGTCGTGACGCCGAGGTCGTGCTGGAGCTTCGAGATCTCCGAACGGGTCTGGACGCGCAGCTTGGCGTCGAGGTTGGAGAGCGGCTCGTCCATCAGGAACGCCTGCGGGTGGCGCACGATCGCCCGTCCCATGGCGACACGCTGGCGCTGCCCGCCTGAGAGCGCCTTGGGCTTGCGGTGCAGCAGCTCCTCCAGTCCGAGGATCCGCGCCGCGTCACGTACCCGTTGGTCGATCTCCCGTTTGGGCATCTTGGCCAGCTTGAGCCCGAATGCCATGTTGTCGAACACACTCATGTGCGGGTACAAGGCGTAGTTCTGAAAGACCATGGCGATGTCCCGTTCCTTCGGCGGTATCTGGTTGACCACCCGGGTGCCAATGCGGACTGTTCCCTTGCTGATCGGCTCCAGCCCGGCGATCATGCGCAACGCCGTGGTCTTGCCGCAGCCAGAAGGGCCGACGAAGACGACGAACTCGCCGTCGGCGATGTCGAGGTCGAGCGACCGAACCGCCTGCGTGCCGTCCGGGTACACCTTCCAGACATCGTCCAGGACTATCTCGGCCAATGCACCTCCCCCCTAGCGTGAAGCGCTCCCGATCAGCAGGGTAGAGCATCAGGTCGCGCAGGAGCGACATCGTCTCAGCCCGCGCGCCGGCTGACCCCCGCCCGATATCGGCGTGTCGATGTGCGCACGACCAGCTCGGGCTCGGGCGCCGTGGGCTCGACGCTGCCTTGCTCACCGCCGAGCCTGCGCAGCAGTGCGCGCGCGCTGCGACCGCCCCGTGCTCGGCGACGCTTTGGCGGACCGTCGTCAGCCCGAGGACCTGGCTGACCTCGTGGTCGTCGACCCCGACGAGGGAGAGGTCCCGCGGGACGACGACGCCGAGCTCCCGCGCCGCTTGCACCGCCCCGAAGGCCATCTCGTCGGACAGGGCGAAGATCGCCGTCGGCGGGTCCGGCCGCGACAGCAGCTCGAGCGTGGCCTGCCGCCCGCCGTCCACGGTGAACTCGCCGCTGGCGACGAGCGTCGGGTCGAGCTGGACGCCGACGGCGGCGAGGGCGGCGCGTGCACCGTCGATGCGCCTGGCAGGGACGTCGAAGTCGGTGGGCTCCTCCGCCTGCGCGCCGAGGATGCCGAGGTGCCGGTGTCCGAGCTCGAGCAGGTGCTCGACGGCCACCTCCCCGATGTGCACGTTGTCGATGCGCACGGCCGGATAGATGCTCGTGTCCTGCCCGATGGTGACGACGCCCAGACGCCGGTGGCGGAGGTCCTCCACGTCCTCGGCGGCGAGCGGGACCTCGGCGAAGATGATCCCGTCGACCCGGCGGTGCAGCGCCTCGACCGTGGCGACGACGTCGCGGCGCGTCGCTGTCGTCGTTGCGGAGACGACGAGCAGGTCGTAGCCGCTTTCGGCGCAGACGGCCTCGGCGCCCGCGACGACGTTGGAGAAGTACCACGAGTTGATCATCGGGACGACGACCGCCACCCTGTGGCTGCGTCCGGAAGCGGCCCGTGAGACGTCCGGATCCGCCCGGTAGTTGAGCTCTCGGGCCACCTCTTGGACGCGCAGCCGCGTGGCGACGGCGACGTTCGGCAGGCCCCGCAGGGCGCGGCTCACCGTGGCGACGGAGACGCCGGCAGCCAACGCGACGTGCTCGATCGTCGCGCGCTCGACCGCCGGCCGAGGTGCGGATTCGGCCACTCGGTCACAGTAGGCGCGGGGAGCGTGAATGGGCGAGGGCGCTGCCGGGCGCCTTCGCTCTGCACTCGATCATTCGAGGTCAGGGGCGCTACAAGGGGACCATGACGCTCCAACTCAGCGACGACGGGCCGGTCCGCATCATCGTGATCGACCGCCCGCAGCGCCGCAACGCAGTCGACTCCGCCACTGCCACCGAGCTGCTCGAGACGTTCACGGCCTTCGATGCGGACGAGACGGCCTCGGTTGCCGTCCTGACCGGGGCCGGCGGCGCGTTCTGCGCAGGTGCTGATCTCAAGGCGCTGGCCGAAGGGGACCGCCGTCCCGTGTCCGAGGATGGGCCGGGACCAATGGGGCCGACGCGGCCTGCGGCTCACGAAGCCCGTCATCGCCGCAATCGAGGGCCCTGCGGTCGCCGGCGGACTCGAGCTGGCCCTTTGGTGCGACCTGCGGGTCGCCGCTGCGGATGCCGTGCTCGGCGTCTACTGCCGGCGGTTCGGTGTCCCGCTCGTCGACCTGGGAACGATCCGCCTGCCGCGCCTGATCGGGCACAGCCGGGCCACCGATCTGATCCTGACGGGGCGGGGCGTGGACGGTGTCGACGCGGAGCGGATCGGCCTGGTCAACCGCGTCGTTGCTCCCGGTCAAGCCCTGACGGCGGCCGTCGCGCTGGCCCAAGAGCTGGCTGCGCTCCCGCAGACCTGCATGCGCAACGATCGCCGCTCGGCGATCGAGCAATGGGACCTCACCGAGGAGGACGCGATGCGCAACGAAGTGCTCCTCGGGCGGGCGACGATCGACAGCGGCGAGACGCTTGCCGGGGCGACGCGGTTCTCGTCCGGGGCCGGTCGGCACGGCACGACGGTTTCGCCACCGGCCTGAGCGGGGAGCGCTGGAAGAGTGCTCAGTCTCCGGCGGTTCACCGGCAAGTACGTCGTCAGTCCGTTCACGCGCACGGCGATCATGGCGTTCCTGTGGACGCACCGTCACGAGGTGCTGCGCTGGGGGCGCTCGTTGTGGGAGCACCTGGCGCGGCGGGATCTCGAGCCGGCTGCCGCGATGCGCACCGCGAGGGTGCTCTTCGCCGTCGCCAGCGACGAGCGGTTTCGCGACGCCAAGCAGCTGCGCCGCGTGACGATGGTCAACGGCGTCGTCGACCTACAGGTTCAACGGCGCTGGGCGCTACTGCCGGCGCTCGTCGAGAGCGTCGCCGCGGTCAACGGGGTGCTCGACGTGACCGTCAACGGCCAGCCGTACGCCACGCCGATCGAGACGACGGCGCGATCGAGCTGAGCAGCATCGCTGCGTGATCGCTGCTTGACTGGTTCGATGTCCGAGCGGGCGACGATCGACAACGCGCCACCCGCGGCGTCCGATGTCCTCGACGAAGTTGCCCTGGCGTCAAGGGCGCGGCCCGTCCTGCGCGGCACGTTGCACCGTTGGTCCGTTCCCGTCGCCCTCACGCTCACCGTGCTGCTCACCGTGCGGGCGTCCGGTGCCGGGGACCGTGCGGCGGTTCTCGTCTATGGGCTGAGCGTCACGGCGATGCTGGCGACGAGCGGGATCTACCACGCCGCTCGCTTGGCCCATCGCCCGCGTCGCGCGTTGCAACGGCTCGACCATTCGATGATCCTCGTCGGCATCGCCGGCACCTACACGGCGGTGATCGTCCTCGCTCTCGAAGGCGCGGAGCGAGTGGTGCTGCTGTGCGTGGCATGGGCGCTCGCCATCGTCGGCGTGTCGATCCGCATGCGCTGGTTGCACGCCGCACCGATGCTGGTCGGCGCCGTCTATCTCGTCGCTGGCTGGCAGATCATGCTCGACTTCCCGGCGTATCAAGCGGCTCTGACGGGGGGCGAGCTGGCGCTGCTCGCCGTGGGTGGCGGGATGTACACCATTGGCGCGCTCGTGTTCGTGCTCAAGTGGCCGAACCCGTGGCCCGCCGTGTTCGGCTACCACGAGGTCTTTCACACCTTGGTCGTTGCGGCGGCCACCGCCCACTGGGTTGCGCGTGTGGCTGCTCGCGGCGTGACCCGTGCTGTTCCGGGCAGTCACGCTCCCGCGCATTGCTGACGGGTCGATCACGCTGGCCTTCCGCCGCCAGCGCCGCCCGACCGTGCGTGCTGGCGGAACGCTGACGACGCCGGTCGGCGTCTTGGCGATCGAGGACGTGCGGATCGTCACGGAGGATGAGATCACCGACGACGACGCGCGACGGGCCGGCTATGCAGCTCGCGACGAGTTGGTCGCCGAGCTCGGCCCGCCGTCGGACGATCGGCAGCTCTACCGGGTCGAGCTGCACGTCGCCGGTCCGGATCCCCGGATCGTCGAACGAGCCCGCGATGACCTGTCGGATGACGACGTCGCGGAGTTGAGCGCGCGGCTGGCGCGCCTGGATCGGGCCAGCACGCATGGCCCGTGGACGGCTGAGGTGCTGGCGCTGATCGCGAAGCGACCGGCTGTGCGGGCCGGCGATCTCGCTGATGCGCTGGGCCGGGAGCGACTCGCCTTCAAGACCGACGTCCGCAAGCTGAAGGCGCTCGGACTCACCGAGAGCCTCGACGTCGGCTACCGCCTCTCGCCGCGCGGCCGCGCCTGGCTCGAGCGCTCCCAGCAGCCCTGACCCGAGGCTTTCAGCGCGCCCGAGGTTTCGCGCGCCCGTCAGGTACGCGAACCCTCGGAGGTGCGCAGGCGGTCGGCTCGGCGATCCCACCCGCTACTTGCGTCGATCAGCCAAGCGACGACGTCGGCGAGCCGCTCGGTGGTTGCCCGGTAGCGAACCTCCCGACCGACCCGCTGCGGCGCCACCAGCTGGGCGTCGGCGAGCGCCCGCAAGTGCTTGACGACTGCTTGGCGGGTCGTCGGGAAGTGCGACGCCAACTGGGTGGCGCTCTGTGGTCCGTCGTGGACGAGGCGCTCGAGCAGCGCTCGCCGGGTCGGATCGGCGAGAACGGTGAAGAGCTCGTCGAGTGGGCGAGCCGTCGTCACACGAGGCTCGAGGCGACCACCAGCACCAGCAGGAGCGTCCTGATGTCCCATGCCATCCCCGCCGTCGTCGCCGCCGAAGCGGACAGTGTTGCGGGGAAGCGCTCGGTGACGTGCAGCGCGCTCCCGCCTTGACGTGGCAGCACGACGAGCTCGACGGTTGAGGCGAGGCGCTCGGCGCCGACCGGCCACCACGTGAAGCTGACCTGGTTGTCACCGATGGCGCCGATGCGCACGGTCCGCTCGCGACCGTCATCGACGACCGTGCCCTGCGCGCCGGGGGCCACGTCGAGGTCGGCCTGGTCGACCATCCATGCCGGCCACGAGTCGCCGTCGGCGACGAGCTCCCAGAGTTGCTCGACGGGCAGCTCGGTCTCCACGGTCCTCGTGATCTCCGTCATGGCCCCAGGCTAACGAGCAACCCACCAGTTGCACGACCTGGTTGTGGTCGATACGATCAAGTGCAACTCAGCAGTTGCACAAACACTGCTCGTCTCGAAGGGAATCCGCCGTGCTCGTGCCGACCGTCATCGAATCGACCAACCGCGGCGAGCGGGCCTACGACATCTACTCCCGGCTGCTCGCCAACCGCATCATCTTCCTCGGCACGCCGATCGAGGAGACGAGTGCCAACCTCGTCGTCGCCCAACTCCTCCACCTCGAGTCGGAGTCGACGAGCAAGGACATCTCGCTCTACATCAACTCGCCCGGCGGCGAGATGACGGCGCTGTTCGCCATTCACGACACCATGCGCTACGTGGCGCCGGATGTGGCCACGATCTGCGTCGGGCAAGCCGCATCCGCGGCGGCCGTTCTGCTGGCCGCCGGCGCCAAGGGCAAGCGCTACGTCCTCCCCAACGCACGGGTGCTGATCCATCAGCCACACGGCGGGGCGCAAGGCCAGTCGACGGATCTCGAGCTGCAGATCGCCGAGGTCGTCGAGATGCGCCGCCGCATGATCGACATCCTGGTCGAGGCCACGGGGCAGACGGTCGAGCGGGTCACCGCTGATATCGATCGCGACTACATCGTGCGCGGCCCCGACGCGGTCACCTACGGCCTCGTCGACCACGTCATCGACCGGCGCGAGCTGCCGGGCAGTGACGCCATCGCCGCCTGACACGGCGGTTCAGGTCGCGTTCAGCGTCCAGTCGGCAGAGTCGACCACATGGATGCGGCGCAGGCGCTGGTCATCGTCGTAGGGCTGGCACTTGCCGCGCCGGCGTGTGGCGGCGACAGCGATGACGCGGCCGGCGACGACGCATCTGCGCTCCCGCAGGGCAGCGAACCGGTCGAGCTCGACGCGAGCCGGTTCACGACCGACATCGACAATTCGTATTGGCCGATGGTGCCGGGCACGCAATGGACCTACCGCGAGCTCGATACCGACGGCACGGAGCTTGCGGTCATCGTCACGGTCACGGAACAGACGAAGGAGATCGCCAATGGCATCACCGCCCGCGTCGTGCGCGACACGGTGATGGATGACGCGGGGCTGGTCGAGGACACGTTCGACTGGTACGCCCAGGACGATGAGGGCAACGTGTGGTACCTCGGCGAGGAGACCGCCGAGTTCGAGGACGGTGAGATCGTGTCGACGGAGGGCTCGTTCGAGGCCGGCGTGGACGGAGCGTTGCCAGGGATTGTGGTTCCAGCTCACCCGGCACCGGGGATGCGATACCGCCAGGAGTACTACGCGGGCCAGGCCGAGGATGCCGGCGAGGTGCTGAGCACGGCCGAGCTGGTCGAGGTGCCATACGGGATGTTCAGCGACGCGCTCCTCACTCGTGACACCAATCCCCTCGAACCCGGCGTGGCCGAGTTCAAGCTCTACGCGAGAGACGTCGGTCCGGTTCTGACGCTCGACGTCTCGGGCGGAGGTGGTCGCGAGGAGCTGCTCACGGTCGAGCAGGTTGCGCCGGGCACCGCAACGGGTCCACTGGGCGATCCGTAGAACGGCCGCTCCGCCCTTCTCTGGAAGATCTGCCGTCGAAATCTGTCCTTGACCGGGATTCAAAACCGGTTCTTCAGGTCCTGGGCGACCTCGGACCAGCGGGGGAGCGATGAGGGGTCGCGGCGGATGGACTCGGCGGCGGTGTAGGCGATGAGCCGGGTTGCGATGCCGGCGTAGCGGGCCTGCAAGCGGCTCGCGACTTCGTCCCACGGGCAGACGATGGCGAAGTGCTCGAGCATCTCGTCGGTGATCGTCGCCGACATCCCGGCGAGATCGCCGGCCTTGAACCGCTCGTTGAGGCGGGCCGACGTGCCTGGGAAACCGAGGTCGTCGAACTGGAACGCGTAGTTGCGAGTGGACCCGTAGAACGCGATCTGCCCTCGGGCCAACTCGACCAGCGGCGCCCGCTCCTCCGGGGTGTCGCCCGCTGCGACAACGACCGGGATCAGCAAATCGACGTCGGCGACGGATCGACCCGCACGCCCGACCCCCTCCTCGAGCGCGGGCACGAGGCGGCGGTGCAGGTAGTGCGCCGAGTGGAGCGGGTGGACGTGGATCCCGTCGGCCACCTCTCCGGCGGCCCGCACCATGGCGTGGTTGACGGCGGCGATGTCGATGCGCAGGTCTTCGTGGTCGTGGCGGCGCGGACGGGCGACCGGCGGCAGCAGGTTGAGCTGGTAGTACGGCCCGTCGTGCGCCAGCGGTTGCTCGCCGCGAAACGCCGTCCAGCACGCCCGCACCGCTTGGACGTAGTCGCGCAGCCGTGCCACCGGGGGCGCGAACTCGCTGCCGTAGCGGCGTTCGATCGACGCCCGCACCTGGCTGCCGATCCCCAGGCGGAACCGCCCTCCGGTCGCTTCGGCGAGCTCCCACGCCGTCTGGGCCATGACCATCGGGCTCCGCGGAAAGGCGACGGCGATCCCGGTCGACAGCTGCAACGACGGTGCCGCCTGGTGGGCCGCGACGACCGACAGCCACGGCGGCTGGCGCATCTCCGTGAGCACCAGCCCCGCGAAGTGTGCCGACTCGACGTCACGAGCCAGTTGCTGGACAGCCCCCCAGGACGCCGGTTCCGTCATCACGTCGAGGTCCACGACGTCCATCCTGGCGGGGAAGCGCCCCCCGAGGCGATCTTCAGTAGAAACCCAGCGGTTCTCCACGACATCGCGCGCGATTCATGGTGCACTCATTAGCGATGGCGGGCAACTACCTCCTGGACAACGAGGGCGAGCAGGCGGCGCGACGCTTCGATGCGCTCTCGGACGTGTTCGATCCGGTCACCTTCCGTCACCTCGAGGCCGTCGGCCTGGACACGGGCTGGCGGTGCTGGGAAGTCGGCGCCGGCGGGCCATCCGTGCCGTCATGGCTCGCTTCGAGAGTCGGCGGCGACTGCGTGATCGCCTCCGACATCGATGTGCGTTGGCTCGGCACGGACGCCGACTTCGGCGTGCTCGAGCACGACGTCGTGGCGGACGCTCCGCCGCCGGGCCGGTTTGACCTCGTGCATGCCCGACTGGTCCTCACCCATCTGCCGAGTCGCGAGGTCGCGCTCGCCAACATGGTCTCCGCGCTGCGGCCGGGCGGATGGCTCGTCATCGAGGACTTCGACGTGGACTTCCAGCCGTGCGCGACGCCGGACGCCTCCACGCCCCAGCAGTACCTCGCCAACCGCATCCGCGCCGGCTTCATCACGCTGCTCGCCGAGCGGGGGGTTGATCTCGAGCTGGGCCGGAAGCTACCCCGGCTGTTCCGCCAGCACGGGCTGGTCGACGTCGCCGCCGACGCCTACTTCCCGCTCGCCCTCCCGGCGGGCGCGGCGCTCGACTGCTCCAACGTCGACCAGGTGCGAACTGGCTTGATCGGCCTCAAGGTCGCCAGCGACGAGGAGATCGACAGCTACCTCGCGGCAGCCGAATCGGGCGCGATCGACATCGCCACGCCTCCGCTCGTGTCGGTCTGGGGCCGGCGGGGCCGCTGACTGCTACGCGCCGAAGAACTCGCGGGCGCCCCTGGTGCCGTAGAGGTACCAGATGATGATGACGGCGAGCACGATCGACACGATCGATGCGCTGAGGTACGTCCCCTGGTCGAGGCGGATGATGGCGAAGATGGCGCCGATGATGTGCAGCACCTCGTAGATGAGCACGATCGCTCTTGCGATACGGCTGCCGCGTCGCAATGCCATAGCGAGCAGGACCGAGATCAGCCCGCTGATGATCGCACCGATGCCGATCGACGTGATCGTTCCGGAGCTCTCGTTGACCTCATTCACGAAGTCGGTGTTGTTGCGAAGCGCGATGACGGCGATCCCGCCGACGATCGCGAGGATCCCGGCGATGATCATCAGGATCGTGATGATCGACAGCAATACCGGCGGTCGACGCACGTACGTGTTCGCCATGATCACCTCCCTCGGATGGCGCTGAACGTAGTGCGAGGACGTCAGCCAGGCGCGGATCAACCCGCCGTCAAGGGCGCGGCGATCGACGAGCCGTCCGACCGCATGTCCAGCGCCTCTCGGTCCGTGACGATCAAGACGGTGGCACCTCGCTGTTCGGCACGGCGTTCGGCGCGGGCTCCAGTGGCGACACCGCCGCGCCCGCCCGGCACGACGACGACGTCGGACGGGCCGACAGAGTCGGTCAGCCAGCTCGCCACGGACGCACGAACCTCGGTGACGCCGCCCAAGAGATTGCGCAGATCCGGCGCCAGCTCGTGCTCACACACCACAACGCCGGGCAGACCTGAGCGCACGAGCCGTGCCGTCACGGCAACCGCCGCTTGGACCGCCGATCGCGGGCGGGTGACGTTCGTCGGATCCAGTGGCAGGACGACCCGCTGCGGAGCCTCGCCCGCCGTCGTCACCAGGGCGACGGGTGCCTCGACTCGACGTACGAGGTCGTCGGGTGATCCGGCGAGGCTCTCGATGGTGCCCGGGCTGCGCATGAGCACGAGCGAGCTCTCGAAGGATGCGGCGGCGTGGGCGACGCCGTCCTCCAACGATCGGTCGTGGCGCACGTCGATCTTGGCATCGACGCGAAGTCCCGCGATCTCGTGCTCGATGTCGCGCGTCTGTTGCGCCGTGAGCGGTTCGGAGCCCGGCGTCATGACGAACACAGGTCGGATGACACCGCCGTCGGCCTGTGCCAAGCGCGCCGCGATCACCGGCAGGACGTCACGCTCGGCCGCCCGCTCCACGAGAACGAGGACCGACCGGCCGACCTGCTCGGCCTCGATCGGCGGGCGTGGTACCCGCGGGCTGAAGTGCGAGGCAGCGAACGACGACAGCACCAGGCTGACGACGATCACCAGCATGATCGCGTTGACCGCCGACGTATCGAACAGCCCGAGCCGCAGTCCGACGAACGTCGCCGCCAGCGTTGCCGCAGCCTGGGAAACGGAGAGCGAGAAGACGACGCCGAGCTCGTCCCAGGTGAGGTGGAACGCTGGACGCGCGGCCACGACGGCGAGCGTCTTCCCGCCGATCGCGCCCACCGTGAACACCAGGGCGAGGCCGAGCGTGGTCGGTGACACGAGCTTCGCCGGGTCAATCACGGTCCCCACGGACACCAAGAAGATCGGGATCAGGAGCGCCGCGCCGAAGAACTCGATGTGCTCCATGATCTCGCTCTCGTTGGGCACCAGCCGGTTGATGGCGAGGCCGGCGAAGAAGGCGCCGACGATCGGTTCGATGCCGACGGCCGATGCGACGGCAGAACCGGTGAGCAGGACGGCGACGGCGAACGTGTAGCGGACGACACGGGCCGCGCCCGATCGTGGCGAAGTAGATCCGGCCGATCCACGGCAGGATCACGAAGCAGGTGAACGAGAGGATGAGCAGGCCGAGCGCGACCTGTGAGATGAGCTCGACGCCACTGGCGTCTCCCGAGGCCTGGCCCGACACGACGGCGAGCACGATCAGGGCGAGCGTGTCGGTGATGACGGTCGCGCCGACGGTGATCGCGACTGCCCGGTTGGTGGACAGGCCGTGGCTGCGGATGAGTGGGTACGTGACGAGCGTGTGTGACGCGAAGACGGAGCCCAGGAGCGCGGCGGCGCCGAGCTCGTAGCCGATCGTCGCGCCGAGCACGAATCCGAGCGCGAACGGACCGAAGAACGTCATCAGGGCGAACGTGACGGCCTGGTTGCGAACCTTGGCGAAGACGTTCAGGTCGAGGTCCAGCCCGGCCATGAACATCAGGTACAGCAGGCCGATCGCGCCGAGCTGCGAGACGATCCCACCTTGCGGATCGGTGAGCCCGAGCACGTTGGGACCGACGACCATGCCGCCGAAGAGCAGCCCGACGAGGCCGGGGATGCGCAGCCGCTCGACGATCAGCGGACCGATGAGGACCACGACAGCGGCGATCAGCAGCTCCCACTCGGGTCCCTCGGGGATCTCGAACTTCACGAAGTCCACGGAGCGCCTCCCTCGGCTCAGCTCGTCAGGATCACGGGTAGGTCATCGGGGTCCTCGGCGAACCGCGGCTCGAGCCATTGCTCGGTCAGGTCTTCGATCGTCCCGTCGGTGAGCAGGCGGCGGATCGCCTGATCGAGCACGCTCACGTTGTCGGACCCAGCCGGGAGCACCGCGGCAATGGGCTCGACCTTGTCGAAGCGGGCGACGGCGACGAGAACGTCGGAGTCATCCGCGGCGACCAGTGCAGCCGCGAGATCGAGCAGCGCGGCGTCGGCACGTCCCTCCACAACGGCGCGCAGCGCCTCGTTGTTGTCCGGCAGAACCAGTGGGTCCTCCTCGGGGCGGATCATGTCCTCGATGAACTCGGCCTCGGTCGTCGCCTGGCGCACCGCCCATCGCTGCTCCTGAGCGGTCGCCAAGTCGGTCAGCTCAGCAGCGTCGCCTGCGTCGCGCCGGGCCACCACCGTTGGTGACGTCTCGAAGTATGGAACCGAGAACTCGACGTGTTCCTCACGAGCCGGTGTCACGCTGACCTCCTGCAGCGCGAGATCGGCGGTGCCGAGTCGACCCTCGATCACGTCTTCGAACGGCACCTGGATCACCTCGAGTCCAAGGTCGAACTCGTCCGCCAGCGCCCTTGCCAACCCGTACTCGAACCCTCCGTTGACATCGTCGACGGCGCCCTCCCAGAAGCCTGGGTCGGGCACCTCGGCGGCAACGACGAGTTTGCCGGGCGTGCCCGAATCGAACTGCCGCTCGGCGACATCGCGCACGTCACTGCACGCGACCCCGGCGGCGAGCAGTACCGCCACCAGGCCGGCTCGGCTCACGGCGCGAAGTGTGGCATGAGCGATGAGTCAGCAGATCGATCGACGTCAGACACGCATGACCGATGACAAGGAAGTGCGCGCGCTGATCGAGCAATGGGCTGCTGCGGTGCACAACGGAAACCTCGACGTCGTGCTGGCCGATCACGCCAACGACATCGTGATGTTCGACGTACCTCCTCCCCAGGAGGGTGTGCGCGGGATCGATGCCTATCGCGCCACCTGGCCGCCGTTCTTCGAGTGGCAGCGAAAGGGTGCGTCGTTCGAGATCGTCGAGCTCGTCGTGACCGCCGGCGACGACGTCGCGTTCGCTCACGCCCTCCTGCGCTGCGGAATGCCAGAGGAGCTGCAGCAGGAGCCCGACAAGCGGCTACGCCTGACCATCGGCCTGCGCAGGGAGTCCGGCCGCTGGGTCGTCGCCCACGAGCACCATTCGTTCACGTCGCCCTGATCTGGCCGCCTACAGCTTGAACAGCGCCCGGGCGTTGCCGCCGACGAACTTGGCGCGATCCGGCGTCGGGGAACGAGGCGACGAGCTCGTTCAGGTCCTCGATGTACTCGGGTGTGTGGTCGGCATGCGGGAAGTCCGACGCCCAGAGGAACCGCTCGACCCCGTAACGCTCGGCGAGCGCCGGGATCGTGCGCTCGTCGGGATCGCAGCTGATCCACACCCGTTCGCGGAAGTAGTCGGACGGCCGGTGCTGCAAGGGGACGCGCTCGCCGATGAACGTGTGCCCGTACACGGCGTCCATGCGGTCGAGCCAGTAGCCGATCCAACCGCCACCCGACTCGAGCACGACCACCCTGAGCTGAGGGAAGGCGTCGAACACGCCGTAGTCGAACAGCGTCGTGAACTGGTGGCGCACACCGTCAGACGCCTGCACCGAGGCCAGGAGGCGCAGCTGCTTGACGTGCTCCCACGTGCCCATGCGCGTGCCCTTGGTCCATTGCGGCTCGAACGTCGGATGGATCGCCAGTGGCACGTCGAGATCCTGGGCAGCGGCGAACAACACGTGGTTGTCCGGGTGACCGAGCGGCCGGCCGTCGTGGGTGAAGGGCGCGACGTATCCGCCCCTCGCGCCCTCGCCCACGGCTCGTTCGAGCTCGGCCGCTGCGGCGGGTGGGTCGGTCAGCGAGAGATGGGCGGTCGGGACGAGCCGAGGCTCTCCCGCGCAGAACTCGCAGATCCACCGGTTGTACGCCCGCGTGTAGGCCTGGGAGAGCGCCGGGTCCTCGACCTCTGCCTCCCACAGGAGTCCGATCGTCGTGTAGAGGAGCACCGTGTCGATGTGCTCGGCGTCGAGCACGGCGATGCGCTCCTGCGGGTGCATCGAGCCGAACGGCGCCTCGCCCAGGTACGTGCGCGCCGGGTTGCGCATCATGTCTGGCAGGTCGGGAGCGCCCATCGCCCCGAGGGTGGCTGGGAACCCGCGGCGACTCATCTTCGAACGCCGCCCGTCGAGCTGGAGCTCCTCCAGCCCGTCCTCGTCGAGCACGATGCGCAGTGTCCGATCACGGAACGCCGGGTCGATGTACGTCTCCCAGAGGTCGGGCGGCTCCAGGATGTGGCCGTCGGCATCGACGGCTCCGTCGAAGGCGATGGCATGGGTGTCGTGGATCGGCTTGCTGGCGGAGACAGCGACGGTCATCTCCGCGGACCCTACGTTCGCTCCGCGGGTGACCGTTCACCGGAGGAGGTCGGCCAGGATCGCGACCATGGCTCGCATCCCGTACCCCGATCCAACGGAGCTCAGCGACGACACGGCCGAGTTCCTCGGCCGTCTGCCGGCGTTGAACATCTTCCGCATGCTGGCCGGCGCCGACGGGCTCCTCCAGGCCTTCAGCCGCTTCGGCAACCACCTGCTGTTCCGGACCGAGCTCGACGCGGTGCTGCGCGAGCTCGCCATCCTTCGGGTCGGCGTGCTGTCGAACGCGGCGTACGAACTGCACCAGCACGATGGCGTCAGCCGCGGACTCGGCATGAGCGAGGCGGTGATCGCCGCCGCTCGCAACGGTCCCGACGATCCCGTCCTCGACGACCTGCAACGGCGCGTGCTGCGCTTCACGGACGACGTCGTCCTCAACGTCGCGCGCGTCGGATGCGACCTTCGAACCACTGCGCCAGCGTCTGACGCCTCGAGCCCTCCAGGAGCTCACGGTGACGATCGGTTGCTACATGTTGGTCTGCCGGTACCTCGAGACGTTCGGGGTCGACATCGAGGGACCCGGCACGACGGACGGTCTGCGCACGGAGCGTCGCTCCTGACGAGCTGTACGTTCCTGTGCCATGAGCCAGCCCCTGGCCGCCTTCCCGGACGGATGGGAGCGCGCCCTCGTCATCGCCGCCCACCCCGACGACATTGAATGGGGAGCAGCAGCCGCCGTGGCCGCCTGGACGGCGGCCGGCAAGGTGGTCGTTTACGTGTTGGTCACGTCCGGCGAGGCCGGGATCGACACGATGGATCCTGAGGGCGCCACGGTGACACGGCAGGCCGAGGAGCACGCCAGCGCCTCCATCGTGGGTGTCGCCGACGTCGAGTTCCTCGGCCACCCCGACGGTCGGGTCGAGGAGAACCTCGCACTGCGACGGGACCTGGCGGGCGCCATCCGGCGCTACCGCCCGAACGTCGTCGTCGCCCAGAACCATGACGAGCGCTGGGGACCAGATGCGGGCGCCGGCTGGAACAGCGCCGACCACCGTGCCGTTGGCAGGGCCACCGTTGACGCCGTGTCCGACGCCGGCAACCGATGGATCTTCCCGGAGCTCGCCGCCAACGAGCCGTGGAATGGCGTGCAGTGGATCGCGATCGCCGGTTCGGCACGCGGCACCCACGCCGTCGACGTGACCGATGTCCTCGACGTGGGTGTCGCCTCGCTGGCCGCACATGCTGAGTACCTCCGGGCACTTGGCACCGAAGACCCCGAGGCGTTCGCTCGGCAGACGTTGTCAGGCCAGACGACAGCCGTTGCCGAGCGATTCGGCGGGCGGGCCGGCATCGCGTTCGAACTGATCCGTGGACCGGCCGCGCCGTGACGGACGGATCGTCGAAGTCGATGCCGTCCTAGCCCAGCGGCGGCGACGGCGTCGCGAGGTCGTCCACGACCTCGGCGCTGTCGACGGCGAGGAGCATCTTCGGGGGGCCAACGACCTTGGCGCTGCGGCTTCCCCCGCCGACGATGATGCGCTCGCGCTCCATCACCCCGCGGTCGACCCACAGCGGCAGTCCGGGCGGCAGCGCGAAGGGCGTCACGCCCCCGAGCGCCATGCCCGTCACGTCGGCGGTCACGTCTGCTGGAGCGAACGACGCCTTGCGCACCCCGAGCCGCTTGCGCACCGTCCGATTGACGTCCAGGCGGGTGCTCGCCAGTACCACGCACACGGCGTACAGCGGCGGTTCGGATCGACCGGCGACGAGGATCGCGTTGGCCGAGTCGTCCATCGAGTAGCCGTACGCGGCGCAGAAATCGGCCGTATCGGCGAGCGCCGGATCGCAGTCGATCACCTCGACGTCTGGAAGTGGGGCGACGGCATCTCGGACACGTCGTTCGATGTCGTCCATCGTCGCTGACACTACGACGGGTGGGTCACACCCCGGCGTCGACCGGTGAGGCCGGCGGGCCGTCGGCCACGACCTCGGCGACCAGCTGCGGCAGGCGGCGCGGTGCGAAGCGGATGTCATCCGAGACGGTCGCCAGTTCGTCGAGTGTCCACCAGCGCAGTTCGTGGACCCGCTCGGCGCGCAGCTGCTCCCACGTGAGACGAGGACGCGGCTCGAATGCCGGAGTGCGCACCAGGTAGCACGCCGGTCGCGCTGGCCGTCCCACTGCCCGTCGAGGAACGGGATGATGTGCAGGCGGTCCCAGATGTGCGGGCCGACCACCAGGCCGTCGAGACCGAGCTCCTCGTCGAGCTCCCGGCGCAGCGTCGCCTCGTCGTCCTCGCCCGGCTCCTGCCCGCCGCCCGGCGTCGCCCACACCGTGACCGTCGGGAACTCGAAGCGAACCAGCAGGACACGGTCGTCGGGATCGAGGAGGAGGGCGCGGACGGACGACCGGATCCGCAGCTCGTCGGACACCAAACCTCAGTCGTCCGGCTTGTCGGGGAGCCCGTCGTTGAACGCGCGGTACAGCTCGTAGATCGACTTGCACGCCTCGCAGATCGGCAGCTGCTTCGGGTCCCGTGACGGCACCCAGACAAACCCGCAGAGTGCCTCCACGGGGATGCCGTAGATGCGCGCCTCGAGGACCTTGGCCGCTGCGGACTCTCCGGGCTCGACCTTCACGATGTGGGCGTGGACCGGTTCGCCGGGTTCGACGACCTCCTCGATGTCTTCGTCGAGCTGCGGTCGCGTGCGCAGCGGAGCCAACCCGGGTTCAGCCACGCCTCCAGTCAACCACCCGACGCCGTCTCACCGACCTGACTTGGCACCTGGGCCGAACACCCGTACACTTGCATCCGTGCTCGCGATCGTGATAGGCGCCATTGTGGCCGTCGGCACCGCTGTCGCGGCCGTCGCCCGCCCGACGCCGAAGCTGATCCCGGCCCGGGTGCGCGCTCGCCGTCGCCGCTGAGTTCCCGGCCTACCCGCGACCCTCCAACGAAGCCAGCTCCGCCGCCATGTTGGCGCGAGCCCGTCGTTCCCACCGAGAGCGCCCGGGTTCCGTGCTGTACAGCGGCTCTCGACCGAGCAACCGCGCCAGTACGGCGCGCCGCCCCGTGCGCCATTGCTCGTCGTCGAGCTGTCCGTACTCGGCCCGCACGCCCGTGACGTAGGCCTGGTAGGCGGCGGGCTCGCTGCCGAGCACGGCGAGGTCGGCGTCGACCATGACCGCCTCGTCCGCCTCGTCGGCGTCGTCGGCGTCGTCGGCCGGCTCGTGGCCGGCCGTCGCCATGATCAGCCGGGCGACGCGGGAGCAGCGGTCGTCCGACCACCCGAGCTCGCCGAGCACCCGGTCGGCCAATGCCGCGCTGCGCGCCTCGTTGTCGTCGGCGGTGACGTCGTACACCGCGTCGTGGAAGAAGGCCGCGACGATCACCGCAGCTTCGTCGGTGACGGGAACGATCGCCGACAGCTCACGCACGTGACGCACTGTCCACGTGACGTGGCGGACCCCGTGGTATTGGCGCTCCGGGGCACGATGCCGCCCGACGACGTCGTCGAACACCTCCCACGCCTCGGGCGCGTTGCCCACGGCGTCGCTCCACGCCGCGCGCAGCTCGGCATCGTCAGACACGGTCGCCACTCGATGAGCGATGCGTGGCCGGACTCCGCACAACGCGCATCGCGACAGTGTGCCGGGGCAGACTGGCTCACGGTGACCGTGCTCGTGGACGACCCTCGCTGGTGGTGGCGCGGTCGGCGGTGGTGTCACCTCGTGAGCGACGAGTCGTTGACCGAGCTCCACACGTTCGCCGAGGGACTCGGCATCCCGCGCCGGGGGTTCCAGGGCGATCACTACGACATCCCCGAAGATCACCGCGACGAGGTCGTCGCTGCCGGTGCGGTCGAGGTCGAGAGCCGCGAGCTGGTGCGCCGGCTGCGCGCCGCTGGCCTCCGGCTGACGCCGGCCCAGCGCCGAGCGCGCGTTGGTTGATCCGAACGGACGTCGAGGCGACGGCGACTGGACCTAGGTCCAGCGCGACCTGCGGCTCAGGTCCGTTGGCACCGAGCCGCCATCTGGTGGATGCTGGAGGGGGAGATCGAAAGGGGGACCAACGATGTTCAGTTGGTTTCAGCGGGAGGTCGTTGACGAGGGGAAGCTCCCGCTGTTCCTCTGCCTCGTCGCCTTCTTGCTGACATTCGTTGCCACCCGAGTGATCACGCGGCTCATCCGCGCCGGGAAGGGTCCGTTCAAGGACAACGTGTCGGAGGGCGGGCTGCACGTGCACCACGCCGTCCCCGGGATGTTCCTCCTGATCATCGGCGCGTTTCTGTCGCTCTGGGTTGGCGCCGAGAGCCCTTGGGCGGAGGCCGCCGCGATCTTCGTCGGCATCGGCACATCGCTCGTGCTCGACGAGTTCGCGCTGATCCTCCACCTCGACGACGTGTACTGGAGCCAGGAGGGGCGGATCTCGGTCGAGATGATCAGCCTGTGCGTCGTGTGCCTCGGCCTCGTGCTTGTCGGCGCCAGCCCCTTCGACTTCGGGGAGGACGACGGCACGACGTCGGTCGGTGCGCGCGTCGGGATCGTTGCCGCCACCCTCGCGCTGCACGTGTTCTGCATCGTCGTGACGGTGATGAAGGGCAAGTACAAGATGGCGTTGCTCGGGATCTTCATCCCGCTCCTCGTCTACGTCAGCGCCATCCGGTTGGGTCGTCCGAACTCGCGCTGGGCCAAGCGGCACTACGGCGAGCGGAACACGAAGAAGCAGGCAAAGGCGGAGCGCCGGTCGGCCAAGTGGGACGCCCGCTTCGGGCCGATCACGGGCTGGCTCAGCGACGCCGTCGCCGGCAAGCCGACACAGCCGCAGCCGCAGACACAGCACACAGCCGCAGCCGCAGCCGCAGCCGGAACCGGAGCCGTCGACCCACTAGCGACCGCATCGGCGAGCCGAGTCGGAGACGGAAGCGGACCAGGGCGGCGAGCGCGTTCACGGCCATCGGGGCGGCTCACCGAGTAGGTCCCGCGGGCACCACGCCGTGGGCGCACCGGTGTCGGTGGAGATGACGAACCACTCGAGGAGCTCGACGCCCGCGAGTTCGGCGAGATCGCTGGCTTCGAGCCAGCGATCGCCGTCGCCCGGCTCCGGACCTCCGTCCGGCCGCACCGTCGCCAGCACGAGGCAGCCGTCCGTCGCGACGTCGGCCAATGCGCTGGTCATGGCCTCCACGAGTCGTTCGACGACCTCGAGGAGCGAGTCGGGCTCCTCGGTTCCGTCGACGATCACGATCGTGCGCCCGCGAAGGTCGCTCTCCAACAGCAACGCGATGGTTTCCGATCGCAGCGGGCGGCTGATCGCCAGCCGGATGACTGCGAGCGCAGCATCCGCGCTGTCGACAGGATCGACGCCGCCGCGCGGCGTTCGGTGCATTTCACAGAACTGGGACACAGTCGCTCCCGGCATACGGGCCCCGAGGGCCCTCATGGATGCAGGAGGATGTCGGTGCTGGACACCCTATGCAGCCGGTGTCACAGCGGATCGGGCTGCAACTCCACGACGGCGGCTCGGGGGAGTCGGGCGAGGGCGACGGCCGTCGCCGCACCGCCGGAGACGAGGAGGACGGCGATGGCGACCGACGTCCCACTGGCCAGCACGCCGATCAGGGGTGACGCGATGAGAAACCCCAGGCGTGCGCCGGACGAGAAGGCCGCCATGCCGGAGTGCGAGCCGTGGGTCAGCTCGCTGGCGGCGCGGAAGAGCAGCGGGAACAGCGACGACAGTCCGAGACCCGTGATGAACAGGCCGATGCCGGCGCCGACCGGTGACGGCGCCAGCGTCGCGACGATTACTCCGACGGCGGCCAGAGCCGCGCCGCCGCGACGGGTTCGCTCCAGGCCGTAGCGGTCGGTGACGTGGTCGCCGACGACACGCCCGACCAGCATCCCTCCGGCCACGGCGACGAAGCCCAGCCCCGCGGCGCCCGGGCCGACGTCGAAACGATCGGTCATCAGCAACGCGGCCCACTCGTTGGGGGGAGCCTCGGCCAGAGCGATGGCGAGGCCGACGAGGAACAGCCGGCCGATGATCGCCCGTGAGCTGACGCCGGGCGAGGGTGCGGCTTCGTGTGCGTGCTCGAACGCTCCGCGATCTGGCAAGAGCCAACGGGCCGCGATGAGCGTCGTGGCAACGAGGACCGCCGCCGTGATCAACAGTTGCGTGCGAAGGCTGATGCCGGCCGCAGCTGCGCGACTGGCGATGATGCCGCCGGTGACGGCGCCCGCTGACCACAAGGCGTGGAAGCGGGTGATGATCGATCGGCCGACCCTGCGTTGCAGCTCGACCGCCTGGGCGTTCATCGCGACGTCGGTGAGGCCGTCGAGCGCGCCGAGCACGATGAGGGAGCTGAAGACGAGGAATGCCGTTGGCGCGACGCCCATCAGCGGGAGTGCCATCGACAATCCAGCCGACGTCACGAGCGTCATCGTGCGGCTTCCGAACCGGTCCACGAGCCGGCCGCTCAAGCCGCTCGCAGCGAGGCCTCCCACGCCGGCTCCGACGAGCGTGATGCCGAGGGCGGCGTCGGAGATCCCGAGGCGGTCCTGGATCTCCGGTAGCCGTGGCATCCACGATGCGAACGTGATCCCGTTGACCAGGAACACGACGCTGATGGCGACGCGTGCGGCGCGCCCGCCGACTCGACCGGAGTCGTTCACTCGACTGGCCGGCGGCGCATGCGCTTGGTCTCGCTGCGGCGCTCCTTGTCCTCGCGGCGGCGCCGCTGCGCTGCCTTGGTCGGCCGGGTCGGACGCCGAGCCGGCGGTGGCGGAGCGATGGCGCTGGCGACCAGCTCGGCCAGGCGCTGCTGGGCCAGCTCACGGTTGCGCAGCTGCGACCGTCGGTCCGACGCGACGACGGTGACCACGCCGTCGACCAGCGATCGTCCGAGTCGCTGGTGGGCTCGATGCCGTTGCACGGACGACAAGACGGAGGAGCGCTCCAGGTCCCAGGACAGCTCGACACGGGTGTCGGACGTGTTCACGTGCTGGCCGCCGGCACCCGAGGACCGAGAGAAACGCCAGCGCAGCTCGCTGGACGGGATCGTCACCGTCGCCGAGACCGGGACGTCATCGCTGGCCACGCTCCCAGTGTGTCCTCCGGAGACGCTGCCACACTTGCTCGGTGCACCTCGGCCTGTTCCACATCAACATGGGCCTGCGTGTCCAGCCCGACCAGCTGGTGGCGACGGCGCAAGCTGCGGAGGCTGCCGGCTTCGAGTCGCTGTGGGCTGGCGAGCACGTCGTGCTGCCGGACCCGCAGGTCCCGCCGTCGCCGATGGCG
This sequence comes from uncultured Acidimicrobiia bacterium, assembly GCA_963774125.1. Taxonomy (GTDB): domain Bacteria; phylum Actinomycetota; class Acidimicrobiia; order Acidimicrobiales; family Ilumatobacteraceae; genus JALZMG01. Next base: position 683,689 of record CAVZDR010000002.1, on the reverse strand, counting down.
CCGCAGGATCCTGCCCTCGACTCGTTGGTGGCGTTGGCATTTGCTGCGGCTGCAACGTCGACGATCCGCCTGGCCACCGGCATCGTGATCCTCCCGCAACGCAACCCGGTCGTGCTGGCGAAACAGGCGGCGAGCGTCGACGTGCTCAGTCGTGGTCGCCTCACGCTCGGCGTCGGTGTCGGCTACCTCGAGCCCGAGTTCCGGGCGATCGGCGCCAACTTCGCCGAGCGCGGCGCCGTGACCGACGAGTTCCTCGACGCTCTCGAGCACCTGTGGTACGACGAGCATCCCGAGTACCGGGGCCGCTTCGTCGAGTTCGCCGGCGTCGATGCGCACCCTCGTCCCGTTCAGCAGCCGGTCCCGATCGTCATCGGTGGCCACACACCGCCGGCGTACCGCCGCGCCGTGCGCCGTGGTCACGGCTGGTATGGCTATGCGTTGACGCCCGAACAGACGGCTGACTGTCTCGCCGGGCTGCGGGCCGCCGCCGATCAGGTCACGCGACCGTCCGACCTCGGACCGCTCGAGATCTCGGTGACCCCGCGTGGTCGGCTGACTCCAGAGCGGGCGGAGGCGTTCGCCGAACTCGGGGTCGACCGACTCGTCGTGTCGCCGCGCTCACCTGCCGACCCGGCCGACGAGACGATCACGACGGCCCTCGAGGCCGTGGCGCGGCTCGCCTGATCGGATTCTGAGGAGAGTTGGTTGCGCTCAGCGCAACCAACTGTCGTCAGAATCGCAGAATCGCTAGCGGGCGACGAAGTACTTGGCCTGGGGGTGGTGGCAGATCAGGGCGGAGGTCGTCTGCTCCGGTTGGTACTGCCAGCCGGTCTCCTCGCCGACCTCGATGCCCAGCCGCTCGGCGCCCAGGAGCCGCGCCACCGTCGCGTTGTCCTCGAGGTCCGGGCAGGCCGGATAGCCCCACGAGTACCGTCCACCGCGGTACTGCTGGCGGAACAGACCGCCGATCGTCGGGCCGTCCTCGCCCTGGAATCCCCACTCCTCGCGGATGCGGCGGTGCCAGTACTCGGCGAGTGCCTCGGCCATCTCGACGCCGAGCCCGTGCAGCAGCAGGTACTGCTGATACTCGTTGTCGGCGAAGAGCTTCGCCGTCGCCTCGCTCACAGCTTGACCCATCGTGACGATGTGGAACGCCGCGTAGTCGACGTCGCCCGAGTCGATGGGGCGGAAGAAATCGGCGATGCACAGGAACGGCGCCGCCCGCTGGCGGGGGAACGGGAAGCGGGCCGCTTCGGTCGTGCGTGATTCGTCGGTCCAGATGACCAGGTCGTTGCCGTCGCCGTTGGCGGCGTAGTAGCCGTACACGACCTGGGGAACGAGCACCCCGGACGCCTTGGCCGCGGCCAGCTGCTCGCGGAACACCGAGCGAATCCGTGCCTTGAACTCGTCGTCGTTCTCCGGTCGCCCCGTGTCGTCCTTCTCCGGGCGGAACTGCCACTGGTTGCGGTAGAGGGCCGTCTCGTTCACGTACGCGGTGATCTCGTCGAGCCCGATGCCCTTGACGACGCGCGAGCCGAGGAACGGCGGTCGGAACACCTCGTTGTCAGTCGCCACATCCGGCGACCGCCGCGGCACCTCGACGACCGCTACCTCGCCATCGCCCGTGCGCTCGGGCAGCACTCGGCCGGTCGGCACCCGCCCGAAGTCCGGGTCCCACTCGCCGGTGCGCTTCATCCCCATCAGCGACTCCAGCGTCGACAGCCCTTCGAACGCATCGCGCCCGTAGAACAGCCGGCCCTCGTACAACTCGCGCAGGTCGCGCTCGACGTAGCGCCGCGTCAGCGCCGCGCCGCCGAGCAGCACCGGCAGCTCCGTCAGTCCGAGCTCATTGAGCTCGGTCAGATTGTCGCGCATGATCAGCGTCGACTTGACGAGTAGTCCGCTCATTCCGAGGGCGTCGGCCTCGACCTCTTTGACCTTGGCGACCATCTCCGAGATCGGCACCTTGATCCCCAGGTTGTGGACCTCGTAGCCATTGTTGGTGCAGATGATGTCGACGAGGTTCTTGCCGATGTCGTGCACGTCGCCCTTCACCGTGGCGATGACGAGCTTGCCCTTGGCCGAGGAGCCGCCGACCTTCTCCATGTGCGGCTCGAGATAAGCCACCGCGGTCTTCATCGTCTCGGCCGACTGCAGCACGAACGGCAGCTGCATCTGGCCGGAGCCGAACAGGTCGCCGACCACCTTCATCCCGCCGAGCAGCACCTCGTTGACGATGTCGAGCGCAGCGATGCCACTTGCCATCGCTTCGTCGAGGTCGTCGGTCAGGCCGTCCCGGTCGCCGTCGATGATCCGGTGGTGCAGCCGCTCCTGCACCGGGAGTCCCGAGCGATCGGGCTTCTCGGTCTTCGTCGACTTGACGTCGGCGAACACCTCGAGGAGGCGCTGCAGCGGGTCGTACGTGTCGGTGCGGCGGTCCCACACCAGGTCGAGGCAGACCTCGCGCTGGTCGTCAGGGAGCCGGTTGAGCGGGACGATCTTGCCGGCGTGGACGATCGCCGAGTCCAGGCCGGCCTGCACCGCCTCGTGGAGGAAGACGCTGTTGAGGGCGTGGCGGGCGGCGGGGTTGAGCCCGAAGCTGACGTTGGACACGCCGAGCGTCGTGTGCGCCCCCGGGATCTCGGCCTTGATGCGGCGGATCGCCTCGATGGTGTAGATGGCGTCACGGCGCAGGTCGTCGTCACCGGTCGACAGGGGAAACGTCAGCGCGTCGAAGATGAGGTCGCCGGCCGACAGCCCGTAGCGCTCGGTGGCGATCTCGTGGATGCGGTGGGCGATCTCCATCTTCCACTCGACGTCGCGGGCCTGCCCGCGCTCGTCGATCAGCAGGCAGATGACGGCCGCGCCGTATTCGCGAGCCAACGACATCACCCGGTCGAAGCGGCTGTCGGGCAGCTCGCCGTCCTCGAGGTTGGCGGAGTTGAGGATCGGTCGGCCGCCGATGTGCTGCAGTCCGGCCTCAATGACGGGCGTCTCTGTCGAGTCGAGGACGAGCGGCACGCTCGACTGCGTGGCAAAGCGTTTGGCGATCTCGTCCATGTCGACGGCGCCGTCGCGACCGACGTAGTCGACGCACACATCGAGCACGTGGGCGCCTTCTCGAACCTGCTCGTTGGCCATCTTCGTGCAGCTGTCCCAGTCGCCGGCCAGCATCGCATCGCGGAAGGCCTTCGACCCGTTGGCGTTCGTCCGCTCGCCGATGATCAGGAACGAGAGATCCTGCTCGATCGTCACTGGGCTGTAGATCGACGAGACACTCGGCTCGCTCGTCGGGTCGCGATGGGCCGGCGTGAGGTCGCGCACCGCCTCGACGACTTGGCGGAGGTGCTCGGGCGTCGTGCCGCAGCAACCACCGACGACGTGGACACCGAGCTCGGACACGTGCCGCGCGTGGAACTGTGCCAGCTGCTCGGGCGTCAGGTCGTAGTGGGTCCGCCCGTCGACCACGCTCGGCAGCCCGGCATTGGGGAGCACGCTGATCGGCACCGGCGAGTTTTGGCTGAGGTAGCGCAGGTGCTCCTGCATCTCGGCCGGTCCGGTGGCGCAGTTGATGCCGAGCACGTCGGGTCGCATCGCGCCCACCGAAACGACCGCCGCGCCGATCTCCGTGCCGACCAGCATCCGGCCCGTCGTCTCCATCGTCACCTGGACCTGCAGCGGCACCTTGCGCCCCTCCGCCTGCATCGCCCGCCGGCAGGCGATCATCGCCGCTTTGACCTGGAGCAGGTCCATGCACGTCTCGATGATGAACAGATCGACGCCACCCTCGAGCAGACCGCGGGCCTGGACCTCGTAGGCGTCGCGGAGCTCGGTGAAGTTGATGTGGCCGAGGCTCGGAAGTTTTGTGCCCGGTCCGATCGAGCCCCCGACGTATCGAGCCCGGCCGTCGGCGGCGTAGCCGTCCGCAACCTCGCGAGCGATCCGTGCGGCGGCGACGTTCAGGTCGTGGGCGCGATCGGCGATGTCGTACTCGGCGAGGACGGGGGCGAAGCTGCCGAAGCTGGCGGTCTCGACGGCATCGACGCCGACGTCGAAGAACGCAGCGTGCATGGCGGCGATGACGTCGGGCCGCGTGAGGCACAGCATCTCGTTGCAGCCTTCGAGGGACTGCCCGCCGAAGTCGTCGGCCGACAGGTCGAGTCCCTGCACGTACGTGCCGAAGGCACCGTCGAAGATGACGACCCGCTCGGCCACGGCATCGAGATACGGCTGCTGCGCCATGGAGTCCCGAGGCTACTGGCGCGCCTTCGACGACAGCGGGGAGGTTGCGGAGGCTTGCGAGCCGGTCGGTGACGAGCCGAACCCCGAACAGTCAGAACAGCAGGACGTGGACCTCGTTGCCGGCGAGGATGGCGCCGGCGGTCGTCATCGTGTCCCGCCGGACGAGGAAGTGCTGCGTGAGCGCGTGGATGTCGCGGAGGCGACGCTGCAACGGACAGCTGGAATACAGCGAGCTGCCGCCGCCTGCGCGGTATGCCGTGTCGACGACGCTGACGGCACGGTCCGTGGCCCACACCGCGCCAGCGCGAATCCTCGCCTCCTCGGCCATGGTCGGCTCGACGCCCTCGACGCCGCCGGCCCAGACCGACGCGGCGGTCTCGTAGACCAGAGCGCGCGCGGCGCGCAGCTCGGCGTCCGCCGTGGCGAGGTCGAACTGGAAGGACGGGCTGGTGGCGAGCGGCGCCCCGGCGAGGAGGGGAACCTTGTTCGTCGCGAGGGTGACGATGTCGTCGAGCGCGCCCTGGGCGATCCCAAGCGCCACACTTGCAAGGCAGCCGCAGTAGAGCGTCGGTGGCGGGATCCGGACAATCGGCACATCGAGGCACGGGGCGTCCTCCATCAGCTGGAACGTCCGCTCGGGCGGGATGACGACGCCGTCAACACGGAAGTGATGGCTGCCTGTGCCGCGTAGCCCGGAGACGTGCCAGGTGTCCTCGATCACCACCTCGTCGGGCGTGAGGAGCGCCATTCGCAGCTTCGGGACACCGTCGACGATCCCTTCCACGCAGTCAGCGAACAGCCAGCCGGCATGCTCGCACCCGCTGGCGAAGGCCCACCGGCCCGTGACGCGATAGCCGTCATTGACGGGTTCGATCGAGCCGGTCGGGTTGATCGCGCCGGCGACGATGACGTCGGGTCCCTCGGTGTAGAGCGCGTCGAACGTCGCTCGGGGGAGCCCGGCGAGGTCTCGCCACCCGCTGCCACCGAGCATCACGGTCCAGGCCACCGAAGCGTCGGCTTTGGCGAGTGTCTCGAAGATATTCAGCGCGGCGGGTAGGTCGGCTTCGAGTCCGCCGTGGCTCGCGGGGCCAGTAAGCCGGAAGGCCCCGGCCCTCTTGAGCTCGTCGAGCAGATCGGCGGGCAGCCGCCGCGCCTTCTCGATCTCATTGGCCCGGCCGGCGATGGTCGGAGCCAGCTGTTCGACGGCGGCCAGCACGTCGGTGGCAGTCATCACGGCATCCGTCACGGTGCTCATCGCTGTCCCTCCGTGTCGCGCAGCATTGGCGCCTCAGCGGCGTGCCGCGCCCGCAGGGCGTCGTCCCATCCGCCGTTGCAATACCCGACCACCTCGGTGATGCGGCCGTCGCGCACCTCGCACATCCAGACGCGATGAGCGACGAACGTCTGCTCGCCGCGCTGCGTCTCCTCGTGCTCCATCACGAAGCCGGTCGACGTCGGCAGCACGCGCAGGATGCGTGCCGACGGAGTCCCTTCAGCGATCGCTCGCAGCTGCCGGCCGAATGCTTCCGGACCCTCCAACTGGAACCGCCAGAACGGAGGTCGCAGGTCGAAGAAGGCATCATCGGTGAACAGGTCCTCGCCGGCGTCGAGCGTCTCGAAGCACCGGTTGAAGCCGGAGCTCAGGCGCTCGATCGTGGTGTCGTCGATGGTGTCGCTCAACATGGAGCGACCGTACGAACAGTGCCGGCCTCGGCGCATCGCCCCGACGGACCATTTGTCGCTGGCTCACCGCGTGGTGCGTTTGAACCACGCGGTCAGACCAGATGGTGCTCGTAGGCGTATGCCGTGGCCGCCGCTCGCGATGAGAGGCCGAGCTTGAGGAAGATGTTCTGGACATGGCGCGAGACGGTGTGTGGGCTGATCACGAGCTCCGCCGCGATCTCCCGGTTCGATCGGCCGGCGGCCACGAGCCGGAGCACCTCCAGCTCGCGATCGGTGAGCAGCGACTGCTTGGTCCTGCGGTGTGAGTCGAGCGATGTCAGATCGGGCTCGGCGCCGAGCTGTTCGAACGTGGCGCGGGCGGCCTGCAGCTCGAGCTCGGAGCCCTCGTCGTCGCCCACGGCACGGCAGACCCGTGCGATGTCGACCCGGGCCCGTGCGGCGTCATACGGCATCCCGAGCGTGCGCCACCCCGCGCCGGCTCGGCGTAGCGCGATCAGCGCACCGCCGGCGTCGCCCTGGGCGAACAGCACGATGCCAGCGGCGCGGTCGGCGATGGCGTGCAGCAGCGGTGCATCGACGAGATCGGCGAAGCGGGCCAGCTCCTCATTGGCGATCCGCGCCTGCTCGATGTCGCCAGCCTCGAGATGGACGTCGACGGCGGCAGCCAGCACGGCCAGACGGGTGCGGGGATCGTTGCCGGCGAGCATGCTCTCGATGGCGATGCACGCAGCGGCGACGTCGCCCTCGGCCAGCCGCAGCAGCGCGACACCGGGCGCCGGATTCCGCCCGAGCTCCCCTGCGTCGTGGTAGGCGCGGGCGGCCGCCGCGAACTCACCGCGCAGCCGATGCAGCTCGCCTTGTTGGTAGCGGGCGACGCCGAGCGCGGGGTGGAAGGGATCCGAGAGGCGTGCACGGGCGAGCTCCGCCTCGGCGATCGCCGCAGGCCAGTCTCCGTGCGCCTGCAGCACCTGCGAGCGGTGGACCAGGCACTGCCCGCGGTAGGGAACGAGATCGGGCTCGGAGCTGCACCACGCCCGCAAGGCTTCGGTCCACTCGGTTGCCCGCCGCAGGTCGAACACGTCGACGCACGCCTCGATCACCGCGCAGTACACGATCCCTGCGGGAATCGGTGTGACCTCACCCGTCGTGACCGACACCATCACCTCGTCGAGCAGCCGCACCCCACGCCTGACCTCGCCGAGCGCCAGCGAGACCTGACCTCGGCCGAGCATGCCGAGCGCGAGGAGGTCACGATCACCACACTGGCGGGCGATGTCGACAACCCGGTCGGCCAAGTCGCCCGCCGTCGTCAGCCTGCCACCCTCCAGCTCCTCCAGGAAGTCCGCGACGAGCAGGAAGCCGCGTGATGCGCATGCCGGTTCCGCATCCTCGACCAGGCGCTCCGCGCGGGCCCGCCACCCCCCAGCACGGGCCGTCTCCCCGCGGAGGACGAGCGTGAAGGCCAACCAGAACGCACAGCGGGCCGAACGGTCGCGGTCACCGGCCGTGAGCGCGGCGAGGTGAGCTCGTTCCCACGCATCCGCGCTGGCCTCGTCGCGTCCGAGGAGATAGGCGGTGATCGCCAGGCGCTCGAGATCGTCGACGTCCAACCCGTCGGCGGCGTCGAGCAGCTCATACGCCTCGCGCCAGGATCGACGCTCAAAGGCCTCCCGTGCGCTGTCGGCTGCGCCCACGCCGCCATTCTCGTCCCGGCGCGGCAGAATCTGACCCATGCCCACGGCCGCGACGTTCAACCCGACGCCCTCCATCGAGCGCTCGAGCGCGGTGCAGGTCACGGTCGCCAGGTCGGTGCCGGCGACCGCCAACGTCGTCGGATACCCGGTCGGCGAGCAGGGCGCCGTCCCCCGGCAGCTCGGTCTCGACCGGGCGACGCTGACGGCCGCAGGATTCGAGGGCAAGGTGGGGCAGACGCTGAGCGTGCCGCGCCGCGACGGTGCGTCCGTGATCGCCGTCGGCGTTGGTGACCCCGCCAAGTTGAACGCCGCAGCGCTGCGCGATGCGGCCGCTGCCCTCGGGCGGGCCACGGGCAAGCACGCCCGGGTGGTGACGACGCTCGCTGACCTCGACAGCGTGCGCGCCGACGTCGCCGGCCGAGCGGTCGTGGAGGGGCTCCTGCTGTCGCGCTACCGGTACGGCGCGCTCAAGAAGGAGACGCCGGGGGCCGATCTCGAGGAGGTGACGCTCGTCGTCGGTGCCGGGCGGGCGAAGGGTGTCACCGCCGGCGCTGAGCGGGGACGGGTCGTGGCGGGTGCCGCGCAGCTCGCTCGCGACCTCGCGAACACACCGCCCGGTCACCTCACGGCGCGTCGCCTGGCAGAGATCGCCATCGAGGTCGCCGCCTCGAGCGGCCTGGAGGTCGACGTGTTCGATGAGGCGGCGCTCGCGGAGCTCGAGTGCGGAGGGCTGCTCGGCGTCAACGCTGGCAGTGAGGAGCCGGCGCGCATGGTCCGCCTGCGCTACCGACCGCGCGGGCGGCGCTCAGGCGGCCGGTTGGCGATGGTCGGCAAGGGCGTCATGTACGACTCCGGCGGCATCAGCCTGAAGCCCACTGATCCGATGCACGCGGCGATGAAGATGGACATGTCCGGCGCCGCCGCCGTGCTGTCGGCGATGTCGACGCTGTCGGCCCTCGGATGTCGCAGCGAGGTGATCGGGTACCTGATGTGCACCGACAACATGCCGTCGGGCTCGGCGATGAAGCTCGGCGACGTGCTGCACATCCATGGCGGGACGACCGTCGAGGTCCACAACACCGATGCCGAGGGTCGCCTGGTGCTGGCCGACGGGCTCGTGTTGGCGAGGGAGCAGGAGCCCGATGCCATCGTGGACATCGCCACGCTGACCGGGGCGTGTCTGATCGCCCTCGGGCCGGCAATGGCCGGCGTGTTCGGGAACGATCAGGTGTGGGTGGACCAGGTGTTGGCTGCCTCGAACCAGACCGATGAGCAGGTGTGGCAGCTACCGCTGGAGCAGAAGCGGTATCGCAAGCTGCTCGACTCGGACGTGGCCGACGTCAAGAACGTCGGCGGGCCGTACGGCGGGGCGATCACCGCTGCGGTGTTCCTGTCGGAGTTCGTCGGCGACGTGCCGTGGGCGCACTTGGACATCGCTGGCCCGATGAAGGTCGATTCGGATGACGGGTGGCGGTCGAAGGGCGCCACCGGATTCGGCACGCGCCTCCTCATCGATCTGGCGATGGACTTCCGTCCACCCAGCGCCACCGCCTAGCGATCGCCGGAGGTTGCCGGCGCCGGGCTGAAGGCGGCGCGGAATCGCTCGAGCGCGAGGTCACTGTCGCCCGCCGCCCACGCTTCCATCGCCACCGTCCCGGTGTAACCGAGGTCGTTCAAGGCCGTGGCGATGCCCGCGAAGTTGATCTCGCCCGTGCCGGGCTCGCATCGTCCGGGCACATCCGCGATCTGGATCTCGCCGATGTGAGGGAGGGCATCCCGGACGAGCTCGATCAGGTTCCCCTCGCCGATCTGCGCGTGGTAGAGGTCGAGGTTGAGCCGCAGGTGCGGGCTGTCGATCGCGCGGACGAGCGCGATGGTGTCGGCGGCTCGCGCGAACGGCACACCGGGATGGTCGACGGCCGTGTTGAGGTTCTCGAGGCAGAACGTCGCGTTGTGTCGTTCGCCGAGCTCGGCCACGCGCTCGAGCGTCTTGATCGCGCTGACCCACATCGGCCCGGTCACTTCCGTCACGGGATCGACCGGGAGGCCCGTTTCTCCGAGTCCGGTGCCGTGAAGGTTGAGGCGTGGAAGGCCGAGCTTCGCCGCGGCTGCGATGGACTGCTCGGCCGTCGCGAGCAGCGCGTCAGCGCCTTCCGGGTCCGTCAGGCGACCGCTGGTGTACCCGGTCATCGACACGATGTGCGCCCCGGTCGCGGCCAACGCGTCGAGGTCCTTGGTCGTCCAATCCCAAATCTCGACGTCGAAGCCGGCGGCGTCGATGCGGCGGACGCGCTCCAGGACGTCGAGGTCCGTGTACACCATCTCGGCGCAGACGGCGAGTGTGAACGAGGTCGGTTTGCTCACGACGTGATCTCGTCGACCCGCACCGGGCGGTGCTCCTCGACCGACTTGATCGCCGCCAGCGCGATCGCCAGGGCTCGTTTGGCGTCGCCTCCGGTGACGGGAGGGGGCGTCCCATTGCGCACCGCATCGACGAACGCCTGGAGCTCCGCCGCGTAGGCGCCGACGAACAGCTTCGTGTCCATCCGGGCTGTGTCGGCGCGCACTCCTTCGGGTCCGAACACCAAGGCGGTGGTGCTCCGCTGATCACCGGCGGTCACCATGCCGCTCGAGCCGAACACTTCTGCTCGGATGTCGTAGCCGTACGTCGCCGAGAAGTTCGCCTCGGCCGTGGACATCGCCCCGTTGTCCCAGCGGATCAGCACCACAGAGGTGTCCAGGAGCCCGTTGTCCTTGAAGTCCGGTGCGACGAGTGCGTCCGCCATAGCGAAGACCTCGACCGGGGACGCTCCCGGGTTCAGCCAGGCAAGCGTGTCGAAGTCGTGGATGAGCGTTTCGAGGTAGATCGTCCACGGCGGCACGCCTGCCGGATTCGCCAAACCGGGGTCGCGGGTGAGCGACCGCATGAGCTGCACGGTCCCAACGTGACCAGCGACGACCGCATCGTGCGCAACCTCGAAGCCGGCATCGAACCGCCGGTTGAAACCGACCTGGAGCGGCACCCCGGCCTGGTCGGCGGCGTGGATTGCACGGTCGGCATCGGCCAGTGTCAGCGCCATCGGCTTCTCGCACCACACCGGCTTGCCTGCCGCAGCCGCACCGACGACCAGATCGGTGTGGAACCTCGCGGGCGCCGCGACGGCGACCGCGTCGACGTCGGGATCGGCGAGAAGCGCAGCCGGGTCGTCGGTCGACCGAGCGCCGTACTGCTCGGCGAGCCGTTGAGCGGCGCCCGGTGCGGGGTCGGCGACCATCGCCAGCGTCGCGTCGACAACCCGCTGAGCGATCGACGATGCGTGGAAGGTCCCGATGCGGCCGGCCCCGATGAGACCGATGCGGAGCGGCGTTCGAGAAGCCAAGGCGTCCTCCTTCGAGCCCTAGTTGTACCCCGCCATCGTGTGGTGCCCGGTTGTGATCGGCCTCGCGATGAGCGATGAGTGGTCATACGCCGCTCATCGCTCATCGCGACCCGTCGTCGGAGCCGCCCGGAGGACGAGCTGGCAGGCCTCGGCGGCGGCCGGTGGCGGGACGCCGACGGCGACGAGCTGAGGTTCGAGGACGCCGCGGTCGTCGCCGGCCGCCAGCATCGCCGTCGCCAGCGTGTGCGCCCGTTCGAGCACGTCCAGGCGAACCGTCGTGCGAGTCCACCGCTCGTGCGCGGTCTGCATTGACGACGGCAGTCGCAACAGGTGGCGCTGTGAGATCGACGGCACCCGACGCCGCACCACCCAGCTGTCGGAGAGTCGGTTGGCGACACCGAACATCACGCATCGCTGGAGGGCCTTGGCGAACGGCGACGCCGTGCCCTTGGCGACACTGAGCCCGAGGCTGCGTGCCGTCGCCTCGACGTCGAGGTCATAGCCGTCCGGGTGGTCGTCGAACCCGGCGGCCAGCCGCCGCAGCAGCCAGGTCGCCGTGGGTCCGAGCACGGACAGCCAGAACTGCTCGACGTACGCCGAACGCGGGTCGTGACCGCGCCGGTCGACGACGGGGTCGTCCCACGGCGTGATGCGAACGGAGGTGGGCAACGGGATGACGTCGGTCGCCGGGCGCGCTGGCTCGACGGGGAGCGGGTCGTGGATGGTCACGGGACCTCCCTGGTGGGATCGGTCGGGCGTGGAGGACGTCGGTGCCCCTCATGGGCGTCGCGAACTGCTCGAAACGGAAAACGGGGGCGAGACTGGCGACGTGACCGCCTCCGACGTCAACGACCTCGACACCGTGCGGGCGTGGATCGACGACGCGGACCGCATCACCGTCTTGACGGGCGCCGGGATCTCCACCGATTCGGGCATCCCGGACTTCCGCGGCCCGCAGGGTGTCTGGACGAAGAATCCCGGCGCGGAGAAGACGGCGACCCTCCAGCACTACCTCGCCGATCCCGATGTCCGCCGGCAGGCCTGGCGCAACCGCACCGCCAATCCGGGATTTCGGGCCGAGCCGAACCGTGGCCACGACGCGATCGTCGAGCTGCAACGGCGCGGCAAGCTGCACGCCGTCGTCACCCAGAACGTCGACGGCCTTCACCAGAGGGCAGGCACCGACATCGAGCTGGTCGTCGAGGTCCACGGCACGATGTGGTGGACGCGGTGTTGGGGCTGCGACGACCGTCGGCCGATGGCCGAGGCGCTCGAGCGGGTCTCGGCCGGTGAGGAGGATCCGCCCTGCCTCGAGTGCGGCGGCGTCCTCAAGAGCGACACGATCTCGTTCGGCCAGGCGCTCGTGCCGGAGGTGATCGAGCGGGCCTTCCAGGTCAGCGAGGAGTGCGACCTCCTGTTGGCCGTGGGATCGACGCTGAGCGTGTACCCGGCCGCGAACTGCGTGCCGGCGGCGAAGTCCGCCGGTGCTCGCGTCGTCATCGTCAACGCTGGCCCGACCGACATGGATCGCCTCGCCGACATCGTGCTCAGGGGCCAGATCGGAGAGATCCTCCCGACCCTGATCCATCCGAGTGTTTGACCCCATCCGAGTGCTAGAGCCCGGGAAAATCGAGGTCCGGCACTCCGATGGTCTCAAACACTCGGATGAGAGAAACCCGACCCACCAGGTAGCCTTTAGGGCATGGCCACGTTCCGCGACTTGCTGGGGGCCGCCAAGGCCGAGATCACCGAGGTCGACACTTCTGGAGCGGCCGACCGGATCGCCGCAGGGGCCACCGTCCTGGACGTCCGGGAGCCGGATGAGTACGACCAGGGCGCGCTACCGGGTGCCATCCACATTCCCCGCGGCCATCTGGAGTCGCAGGTCGAGAACCGGCTCATCGACAAGTCCGCGCCCATCGTCGTGTACTGCGCCGGCGGCGTGCGCTCGGCCTTCGCCGCCCGCACGCTCCAGGAGCTCGGCTACACGGACATCGTGTCGATGGACGGCGGCTTCGGTCGCTGGAAGGACGAGGGCCGGCCGTGGAAGCAGCCGGTCGTCCTGACCCCCGATCAGCGCAACCGGTACCAGCGCCATCTCCTGCTGCCCGAGGTGGGCGTGGAAGGTCAGGCCAAGCTGCTCGACTCGAAGGTGCTGCTGCTCGGCGCCGGCGGCCTCGGTTCGCCCGCTGCGCTCTACCTCGCGGCAGCCGGAGTGGGCACGATCGGCATCGTCGACATGGACGAGGTCGACGCCTCCAATCTGCAACGCCAGATCCTCCACAACCTCGACCGGGTCGGTGATCGCAAGGTCGACTCGGCGAAGAAGACGCTCGTCGCACTGAACCCTGACGTCAACGTCGTCACGTACGACACCCGGCTGTCGGCCGACAACATCCTCGACATCATCAAGGACTACGACGTCGTCGTCGACGGTGCGGACAACTTCCCGTCCCGCTACCTCCTCAACGACGCCAGCGTGAAGCTCGGCATCCCGGTCATCCATGGCTCGATCTTCCGCTTCGAAGGCATGGTCAGCGTGTTCGACCCGCGGCACGGCCCGACCTATCGCGACATGGTCCCCGAGCCGCCGCCCGCGGAGCTGGCACCGAGCTGCGCCGAGGCCGGCGTCCTCGGCGTGCTGCCCGGCATCGTCGGGTCGATCCAGGCGCTGGAGGCGATCAAGCTGCTGCTCGGCATCGGCGAGCCGCTGATCGGGCGCATCCTGACCATCGACACGACGGACATGACGTTCCGCACGTTCAACCTCAAGCCGGACCCGGCCAACGAGGTCGTCACCGCCAACGCCGACCGCATCCAGATCCGCGAGCTCGAAGGGCTGTGCGCGCCCGGGATAGAGCCCGCGCACTGACGAAAGAACTCAGTCGTCATCCTCGAAGGAGGGCTCCTGCGGCTCCTTGACGTCCTCGTCGCGCTCCCACCCCTCGTGCTCGAGGACGAGCGTCTCGATGACCACTTCGTTGGCATCGGCGTCGAGGTCGGAGCACGCGGTGTACGACGAGGGCCACGCCCGGTGGACGAGGTACGAGAGCACGACCTGCCCGGCCTCGTTCAGCACGTCGATGGCGACGTCCTTGCGGAAGTCGCGCAGTGACACGTCGTGATCGCGAGCCCCGATCTTGTTGGCCCAGCGCTCGAAGTCCGTGTCGTGGGTCAGCCCGCGCTCGAGCGTGATCGGCTCGAACCGCGTCTGCCCGGGCGCCCGCAACGTCACCGAGAGATCGGTGCCGCTGCGGTACTGGACGACCTCCGTCGTGCGGCGCAGCGCTGACACCTTGGAGATCCCGGCGACGATCCGCCCGTCCCAGCGAACGCGAAACTTGAAGTTCTTGTACGGATCCCGCCGGTTCGCGTTGACCGTGAACTGCGCCACTGAACCTCCCTCGTGCCCTCGCCCGCATCCTTGCCGCTGTGGCATGATCGCGTCGAATGTCTAGACAACTTCGGCTGGCGGGTCGCACCTGCCTGGTCACCGGAGCGACCGGCATGGCAGCCGCCGCGGCGCTGCCGGTTCGTCGTCGAGGGCGCTCGCGTTGCGGTGATCTCCCGCGAGCCGGCTGTGCGCACGGAGGGCGTCGCGTACGTGCAGGCAGACCTGTCCGACGAGGCCGCCGCCGAGGGCGCCTTCGCTGCCGCTCGCGAGCAGGTCGGACGCCTCGACGCCGCCTTCGCCGTCGCCGGAGGCAGCGGCCGACGCTTCGGCGACGGACCACTGCACGAGGTCAGCCTCGCCGCGTGGGATGCCACCTTTGCGCTCAACGCCACGCCCGCGTTCCTCGCCGCTCGCGAGTCCGTGCGCTGGATGCTCGACCAGGAACCCGACGAGGACGGCCTACGCGGCTCGGTCGTCCTGATGTCGAGCGTGTCGGCGCTCGATCCTGCACCGGAGTACTTCGGCACGCAGGCCTATGCCGCCGCCAAGGCGTCGATCCTCGGCCTCGCGAAGATCGCCGCGGCCCACTACGTCGGGCGTGGCATCCGCGTCAACGCGCTCGCTCCCGCCACCGTCGCCACGCCGATGTCGGAGCGAGCTGCGGGTGACGTCGCGACGGTCGACTTCCTGCGTTCGAAGCAGCCGCTCGTCGGACGGCATGCTCGACGCCGATGACGTCGCCGACGCCGCCGTGTACCTGTGCAGCCGGGAGAGCCGGCGGGTGACCGGCCAGACGTTGGTCGTCGACGGCGGTTGGACCGTCCGATGACGCTGCGCACGACGGTCATCGGTAGCTACCCACTCCCGGGCTGGCTGGAGTTCGCCTGCGCCCACCTGGACGAGTTCGGACCGGACGACCGCCGCGAGCTGCAGGACGATGCCGTCATCGCGGCGATCCACGATCAGGTCACCGCCGGCCTGGACGTGATCACCGACGGTGAGCAGACCCGCCTGGACTTCAACCTGTCCTTCTACGGCTTCCTCACCGGCATCGAGTTGGAGGGCGCGCCGCCACGCCGGTTCGGACCGCCGGCACATGACCAGCGCGGCCGCCACCAGATCGTCGGCCCGCTTGAGGCACCGGACGGCCTCGGCGTCGTCGACGAGTTCGCCCGGCTGCGGCGTCTTGCCCCCGCCGGGCCTGTGCTCAAGGCGAGCGTCCCGGGGCCCTACACGCTCAGCGGGCGCCTGATCCCTGGCGGAGATCTGCCCGACCGCTGGGCCGTCACGGAGGCGCTGCTGCCGATCGTGCAGCGCGAGCTGGTGGCGTTGATCGATGCCGGTTGCGCCGAGGTGACCGTCGATGAGCCGTCGATGAGCTGCTACGCCCATCGCGAGGATCCGGCCCGCTTCGTCGACATCTTCAACCGCACGGTTGCCCCGGTCGTCGGTCGGACACGCCTGTCGACCCATCTGTGCTTCGGGAACTACAAGGGCCGCGCCGTCGGCCTGCGGCGGTACGCGCCGATGTTCCCGGCGTTCCATGCCATGACGGTCGACGAGCTGCACGTCGAGATGGCCAGCCGGGAGATGTCGGAGCTCGACCTCATCGGTGGCATCGCCGAGCACCACGACGTCGCCGTGGGGATCGTCGACGTGAAGAGCTACTTCATCGAGCCGCCCGAGCTGATCGCCGAGCGCGTGCGCGAGTGCCTGAGGTATGCGCCTGCAGACCGCCTCGCCTTCGCACCTGACTGCGGCCTCTCGCAGACGGCGCGGTGGGCCGGCACGCCAGAAGCTGGCGAACCTCGTCGCTGGTGTGCAGCGGATCCGTGACGAGGTCGGATGACCAACGCTCATCGAGCCGTCTGCAGCACGACGACGCGTTGCTCGCGGACATCGATGCGGGGCGAGCGCGCACGGCGACGGCGCGCTGCGGCTGTGGTGGCTCGGCCAGTCCGGCTTCCTCGTGCAGTGGCGGGGCCACCACCTCCTGCTCGACCCGTACCTGTCCGACTCCCTGACCGCCAAGTACGCCGCCACCGACAAGCCGCACGTGCGGATGACCGCCCGTGCCGTCGACCCCAGCCGCCTCGACATGATCGAGGTCGTCACGTCGAGCCACAACCACACCGACCACCTCGACCACGAGACGCTGTGGCCGCTGCTCGCAGCCAACCCCGGTCTGACCTTGGTGATCCCGGAGGCCAACCGCCAGTTCGTCGCCGACCGCCTGCACTCGGACCCGGCAGGGCCGCTCGGCGTCACGGACGGTTCCTCGGTCGACGTCGGCCCGTTCCACCTGACCGGCATCGCCGTGGCCCACGAGCAGCTCGACGCGGACGACCAGGGCCGCGCCCTTCACCTGGGCTACGTCGTCGCCGTCGGACCGTTCACGCTGTTCCACTCCGGCGATGCCATTCCGTACGACGGCATGGAGTCGAGGCTGCTCGAGCTGGCCGGCGGCCGCACGATCGACGTCGCGCTGCTGCCGATCAACGGACGGCTGCCCGAGCGGCGCGTGCCGGGCAACTTCTGGGGCGACGAGGCGGTGCGCTTCGCCGCACGCCATCGGTGCCCGGCTCGTCGTGCCGATGCACTACGAGATGTTCGCCTTCAACACCGAGACGCCCGACCTGTTCGAATCGCACGGCGCGGGCGCTCGGCCAGCCGTATCGCGTGTTGCGCTGTGGCGAACAGCTGACGATCCACCGAAGAGGAGACCACATGTCGCTGACTGATCAGTTCACGGTCGAGAAGATCACCGTGAGCGCAGATCGCCAAGACGATCGACCACTCGCTGCTCAAGCCCGAGCTGACGGTCGCCGAAGTGCTGGCCGGCTGCGAGCTGGCCGCTCGCTACGACGTGGCATCCGTGTGCTGCCGGCCGCTCGACGTGCGCGCTGCGTGACGCGCTGCGCGGGCACCGACGTTGCGGTCGGCACCGTCGTCGGCTTCCCGCACGGTGCCAACCTGACGCGGACCAAGGTGTTCGAGGCACGCGCAGGCGATGGATGCAGGGGGCCGTCGAGCTGGACATGGTGATCGCCATCGGCATGCTCCGCTCGGGTGAGCTCGGGTACGTCCGTGACGACATCGCCGCAGTGGTCGAGGCCGCCGGCGACGGCGCGATCGTCAAGGTGATCCTCGAGAACGCCTTCCTGACCGACGACGAGAAGGTCACCGGCTGCCACGCTCGTCGAGGAAGCGGGGGCGGCGTACGTCAAGACGTCGACCGGCTATGCCCCGACGGGCGCCACGCTCGAGGACCTCCGCCTCATGCGGGCGACGGTCTCACCTGCCGTCAAGATCAAGGCGGCCGGCGGTGTGCGAACGCTCGACGCGTTGATCGACTGCCTCAACGCCGGCATCGATCGCTGCGGGGCCACGGCTACGGCGGCGATCATCGACGACCTCGCGAGCCCGCCAGTCCTGACGTGCGGTGGCTCGGTCTCGATCTCGGCGGCACGAACATCAAGTCGGTCGTCGTCCAGACCGACGACGAGACGGTCGTCGTCGGATGTGACACGACCGAGACCGGTGCCGGCGATGGGCCGGCAGCCGTCGTCAAACGCCTGGCCGGCACCGGACACGAGGCGATCGACCGATGGGGGCCCGTCGACGGATGCGGCGTCGGCGTGCCCGGCCCGTTCGACTCCGATGCCGGGACGATCGAGCTGTTCCCCAACCTGCCGGGACCGTGGCGGGGCCAGCCCATGGTCGAACCGCTGCGGGTCGTCCTCGACCTCCCGGTGTCGATCATCAACGACGCCAGGGCGTTCACGCTGGCCGAGTCACGGATCGGCGCCGCCGCGGGCGGCATCGACGGCGGCGTGCTTCGTGCTCGGCACCGGCATCGGCGGCGGCGTGGTCGTCGATGGCCGGTTGCACTTCGGCCCCCACGGCCGGGCCGGCGAGCTGGCGCACCAGATCGTGGTGCCCGACGGCCCGCCCTGCGGGTGCGGCAACCGGGGCTGTGTGGAGGCCGTCGCGTCCTCACGGGCGCTCGCCGCGCTCGGCTGGGCAGCCGACGATCGAGGACGTGTTCCGTGCCGCGGCGGCGCGGCGATCGAGCGGGCCGGTGCAGCGATCGCAGACAGTGGCCGACCACCTCGGCGTCGCCATCGCCAACATGATCACGTGCTCGTGCCCGAGCGCGTGGTGATCGGTGGCGGCGTCGCCGGCGCCGGCGACGCGTCTGCTGGAGCCGATCCGTCGCGCCGTCGCCCGCCACTCAGTCCTCGTGCCCCCCGACTGGTACGAGATCGTCCCGCCGCTGCTCGGGCCCCCTACGCCGGCGCCATCGGCGCCGCGCTGTGGGCCCGGCGAGCACGACCCGCTGAAGCTCACGGGTCGGTCAGCGGGTGGGCGTGGATGACGTCGATGACGTAGCGGTCGGCGACGTAGCGGGTCTCGGTGCGCTCGAACGGGCGGCCGTGCTGATCGAACAGCAGGCGCAGCTCGACCAGCAGCGCGGTGCGGGCCGGGATGTCGAGCGAGCCGCTCTCGGCCCGCCGGGCGAGCGCGGGCCGTGACCGTGCCCGATGGCCGACGTGGCGACCGACGCCGAGCCGTTCGAGCGCGCCGTGCAGCGATCCGGTCGCCGAGTCGGCGTCGAGCACGGCGGCGGTACTCGTCGACGAACAGCGGCGTCCTCGAAGGCGATCGGCACGCCGTCGGCGAGGCGCACCCGCTCGATACGCACCACGTGCGCGCCGCGCCGAGCCCGAGGTCGGCGATCTCCTCCGGGCGGGCCGGCGTCGATCGCCCGCCGCGACCACGCGCGAGCTGGCGACCATGCCCCGCCGCGCCATCTCCTCGGTGAACGACAGGAACACGCCGGCCGGCGGTGCATCGGCCGGCTGGCGACGAACGTGCCCTTGCCCGCGCTGGCGGTCGACGAGCCCGGCGTTCGTCAGCTCCTGCAGCGCCTGGCGCACGGTCATCCGGCTGACGCCGAACGCGCGCGCACAGCTCGGCCTCGGTCGGCAGCGCGTCACCGGGCTCGGCGCCGGGCGATCAGCTCGCGGAGGTAGTGCTCGATCTCCCGGTAGCGGGCCGGACGGGCGCAGGGCTCGTTGACGTGCTCGACGGACCAGACTGTACGTTGCGGATGTTGTCTAGACAATCGGTGGCGTGCCGGTGGGTGACGTGCGGCGGCGGCGATGGACGTCCTGACCGACTGTGGGCAGACGCAGGGCCGCGGCGCATCGACAAGGCGGCCGACGCTGTGCGCCGACGCCATCGCCGCCGGCGGCCTCGTCCACCTGTTCGGCACCGGCCACAGCCGCATCCCCGTCGAGGAGATGTTCCCCCGCTACGGCTCGTATCCCGGCTTCCACCCCATCGTCGAGCTCTCGACGACGTTCCACACCCAGGTCGTCGGCGCCAACGGCCAGCGCCAGGCGATGTTCATCGAGCGCGTCGAGGGCCTGGCCGAGGTGATCCTCTCCAACTTCCGACCTCGGCCCGCCCGACGTGATGATCGTCTTCAGCGCCAGCGGCCTGTCGGCCAACGCCGATCGAGATGGCGATCGGCGCCCGCCGCCGCGGCCTGCCGGTCGTTGCCGTCACGTCGCTCGCACAGTCCGACGCCGGGCCGCCGACCCACTCGTCCGGCACCCGGCTGCTACGACCACGCCGACGTCGTGATCGACCTGTGCACACCGCCGGCCGACGCCCTGGTCGACGTCGACGGGCTGACGACGCCCGGTCGGGCCCGGGCTCGTCGATCGCCGCGATCGCCGTCGCCAACGAGATCAAGGTGCAGACGGCCGCAGCGTCTCGTCGACCGCGGCGCGATGCCGCCGGTGCTGACCAGCGCGTCGGTCGTCGGCGCCGATCGAGTCGGCCGCGCCTCTTCGACGCCGCCTACGCCGAGCATGCCCGGCGGCGTCGCCGGCGCGCTTGCCGTCAGCCGGCGACGCCCGACGTAGCGGTCGACGGCGTCGGGCGCCAGGACGTGGTCGATGACCAGCACCGCGGCGCCGACGACGCCGGACGAGTCGCCGGCGCGAGCCTGGACGATGCGCAGGTCGGCGGTGGCCAGCGGCAGCGAGCGCCGGTACACGACCTCGCGCACGCCGGCGAGCAGCGGATCGCCGGCCTCGGCGAGCGAGCCGCCGATGACGATGACGCTCGGGTTGAGCAGGCTCACGGCGCTGGCCAGCACCTCGCCGATGGTGCGGCCGGCGTCGCGGAGCAGCCGGGTGGCGAGCACCGAGCCGCCGCGGGCGAGCGCCGACGACGTCGCTGGCTCGACGTCGCCGTCGATGCCCGCCGTCGCGCAGCCGGCCGGCGATCGCCGCGCCGCTGGCCACGGCCTCGAGGCAGCCGACGTTGCCGCAGCGGCACACGGCGTCGACGTCGTGGGGCACCTGGATGTGGCCGAGGTCGCCGGCGGCGCCCTGGGCGCCGCGACGCAACGCGCCGTCGCTGATGATCCCGCTGCCGATGCCCGTGGCGACCTTGACGAACATCAGGTGGTCGACGTCGCGGAAGCCGATGAAGTGCTCGCCGAGCGCCATGATGTTGACGTCGTTGTCGACGACGACGACGCACGCCGAGCGCTCGGCCGCACGAAGCCCGGGACGTCGAAGCCGTCCCAGCCGGGCATGATCGGCGGGTTCGTCGGTCGCCCGGTGGCGTGCTCGACCGGCCCGGGCAGCCCGATGCCGACGCCGGCGAGGTCGCCGACGCGCCGGCCGGCGCGGCGCGACGCAGCGCGCCGGCCGTGGTCGACGACCCAGCGCAGCACCGCCTCCGGGCCGAGGGCGACGTCGAGGTCGACGAGCTCGCTCGACGAGCACCGTCGCGGCCAGGTCGGTGACGGCGAGGCGGACGTGCGTGGCGCCGACGTCGGCGGCGAGCACGACGCGCGCCGCCGGGTTGAACGCGAACTGCGTCGGCGGCCGCCCGCCCGTCGACGTCGCCTCGCCGGCCGCGCCGACGAGCGCGCTGGCCAGCAGGGCGTCGACGCGCTGGGCGACGGTGGAGCGGCCGAGGCCGGTCGCGGCGGCGAGCTCGCTGCGCGTGCGCGGCACGCCGTCGCGCAGGTACTGCAGCAGCGCGCCGGCGCCGTCCACGCCGACGAGTGAAACACAGCCGACTTTCTGCATGTGCCAGAGCAACTTCTGCTTGACATCCGGCAGAAGTGTCGTAGGGTCGGCCGCGGGGATGGAGGCGCAGCGCCGGTGGCGCGACGCGTCGGCGCGCCGTCGGCCGCGCACGATCTCCTGGGGGCACCAGGGGGAGGACGGCCGGGCACCTGCGCCGGCCCGACAAGGAGACCCGACGAGCATGAGAACCTCGCGGACGAGGATGGGGGTCGCCGCGCTCGCGGTGGCCGCGCTACGCTGGCCGCCGCGTGCGGCGACGACGACGACGACGGCGGCGGCGCGACCGACACCGACGCGCCGCTGGCGACGCGACGCGCCGGCCGGCGACCGACGCGCCGGCCGGGCACCGACGCGCCGGCCGGCACCGACGCGCACCGGCGGCCGGCGGCGGCGCGGCGACTACGTCATCGGCGTCAGCAACACGCTCGCCGGCAACGGCTGGCGGGAGGAGATGATCTGCGCCGTCAAGGCCCAGTCGCTCGCCAGCGGCAACGTCAGCGAGGTCATCGCCATCTCCAAGAACGGCGGCCCGACCGAGCAGATCCAGGACCTCCAGAACCTGATCTCGCAGGGCGTCAACGCGATCATCGTCAACCCGTCGGACCGCGAGCAGCTCAACCCGGTCATCGAGGAAGCGATCGCCCAGGGCATCGTCGTCGTCGCCGTCGACCAGGCGGTCACCGCCGAGGGCGCCTACGTCGCCACCAACGACCAGGTCGCGTACGGCCGCCTCGGCGCGCAGTGGCTGGCCGACGCCATCGGCGGCGAGGGCAGCGTGCTGTACATGCGCGGCATCGAGGGCGTGCCGGCCGACGCCGACCGCGACACCGGGCTTCCAGGAGGTGATGGCCGAGTACCCCGACATCGAGATCAAGGAGGTCTTCACCGGCTGGGACTTCACCAAGGGTGGCGACATCGCCGTGCAGGAGCTCACCGCCGCCGACTACGACGGCATCTGGACCTCGGGCATCGACTACACGGTCGTCAACGCGTTCGACACCGTCGGCAAGGACCCGGTGCCGGTGGTCGGCGCCGACAACAACGAGTTCATCAACCAGCTGCATCGACGGCACAGCCCGGTGCCGCGGTCACCAACCCCGCCGTCATCGGCGGCGTCGGCACGGCGATCGCCCTCGCAGGCGCTCGAACGGCGAGGAGCCCGAGCAGGACGACGCTGCTCACGCCGCAGGTGTGGGACGCTCGAGAACAACCATGGCCGACCTCGAGGCCAACTACTTCCCGGACCGCGACGCCACGTTCAGCTCGGCCGTCACGGTCGAGGGCTACACCACCTACACGCCCGAGCAGCTCTTCGACTGCAAGGGCCCGGGCGAGTGACGCTGACGGGTCCCGCTGACTCGCGACCGAGTCGGCGGCCGGCACGTGCGGCCGACCTGCCGCGACCGCACGTCGACTCGCCGGAGTCGATCGCACGCCGATGACACGCACCACTGCTCGCAGACCACCGCCGTCGCCAAGGCGTTCGGCACGGTCGTCGCGCTGCGCGCCGTCGACCTCGCGGTCGCGCCGGGCGAGGTCCACGCCCTGCTCGGCGCCAACGGGGCCGGCAAGTCGACGCTGGTCAAGATCCTCACCGGCGTGCTGCGCGCCGACGCCGGCACGATCGCCATCCACGGCGAGCCGGTCGCGCTGCGCCGGCCGGCCGACGCCCAGGCGCGTCGGCCTGGCGCCCGTGTTCCAGGACCCGGCGCTGGCGCCCGACCTCACCGTCGCCGCAGAACCTGCGCCTCACCGGCGCCGACGTCGACGCGGTGCGCGCCGCAGCTCGCCGACGATGGACCTCGACGGGCTCGACCTCGACGAGCAGGTGCGCGACGTGCCGCTGCCGTTCCTGCGCATGCTCGACCTCGCCCGGGCGCTGGCGTTCGACCCGCAGCTGCTGCTGCTCGACGAGATCACCGCCGCCCTGCCGCCCGACCTGTCCGAGCGGGTGTTCGAGGTGATGCGGCGGTGGAAGGCGCGGAACCGCTCGGTGCTGTTCATCTCCCACCGCCTGGCCGAGGTGCGCGAGCACTGCGACATGTGCACCGTGCTCCGCGACGGTCGCGACGTCGCGTCGTTCGTGCCCGGCGAGGGCGGCGAGGCGCAGATCGTGGCGGCGATGCTCGGCGAGGCGGCGACGCGTGGTGCGCGAGGAGGCGCGCGTCCGCGCGGCGACGGCGACGCGATCGGCGACCGCCCGGTCCTCGAGGCCGAGCACATCGGCGCCGGCCGCCAGCTCGACGACGTCTCGCCTCGCCGTCGCGCCGGGCGAGGTGCTCGGCCTCGCCGCCCTCGAGGGCCAGGGCCAGGAGCTCGCTGTTCGACGTCCTCGCCGGCAACCGACGAGCCGACCGCGGCGAGCTGCGTGATCGACGGCCGGCCGGTCAAGGCCGCGCCACCCGTTCGACGTCATCCGCAAGGGCGTCGTGCTCGTGCCCGCCGACCGCCTGCACGCCCTGCTGCCGCAGCGCTCGATCCGCGAGAACATCGCCGCCCCGCTGTTCAACCGCGTCGCCCGGTGGGGCCCGATCAACGGGCGCGACGAGCGGCGCCGCGTCGCCGAGGCGGTCGACCGGCTGTCGATCGACACCCGGGCCGCGAGCCAGGTGCGCCGGCTGTCGGGCGGCAACCAGCAGAAGGTCACGATCGCCCGCTGGCTGGCGCCGGGGCTGCGGGTGATGCTGCTGTTCGACCCGACGCGGGGCATCGACGTCGGCACGAAGCACCAGGTCTACGACCTCGTCCGGGCGCTCGCCGACGAGGGCGCGGCGATCGTGATGTTCACCAGCGAGCTGCGCGAGATCGCCCTGGTGTGCGACCGCGCCGCCGTGCTGCACAGCGGCCGCATCGTCGCCGAGCTGCCCGCCGACGCCGGCGAGTCGGCGCTGCTCACCGCCGCCCACGGCCTCGAGACGTCGCATGACGCGTGCAGCTGACGCCATCGCTCCCGGCTCGTTCGACGGCGGCGATCGACGACGCTGCCCGAGCCGATCGACGCCGGCTGTCGCGCTTCGCCCGGCGGCAGGGCTGGACGGTCGGCGTCGGCCGTGCTGCTCGTCGTGCTGCTGCTCTGGCGCGTCTCGCAGCTGCCCGAGTTCGGCGGACTTCGAGATCCGCACGATCACCGCCGGCACGATGGCGCTGGCCTTCCTCGCCATGGCCCAGGGCGTGATCGTGATCTCCGGCGGCATCGACCTGTCGGTCGGGTCGATGATGGTGTTCGCCAACTGCCTGTCGGCGCTGTGGATGGAGGACCAGGGCCTCGGCGCCTGCCTCGCGCTCGCCGTCGCCGTGCTCGCCGATCACCGTCGCCCTGTCGACGCGTGACCGGCGCTGGTCATCACGGCTGTCCGGCGTGCCCGACATCATCGTCACGCTCGCCGCCAGCTTCATCGCTCGCCGGGCTGGCCCTGTTCGTGATCGGCGGCCCGGGCGGCGGCACGTCGCCCGACTTCCAGCGACTTCGTCGCCGGCGGCCTGTCCGACTACTGGCCGTCGGTGCTGTGGATCGTCGGCGCGCTCGTGCTCGTGTGGCTCCCGCTGCGGCGCAGCCGGCTCGGGCTGGCGATCTACGCCGTCGGCAGCGACCGCAAGGCGGCGTTCCTCTCCGGCGTCGGCATCGCCCGGACGCGGGTCGCTCGCCTACGCGATCGGCGGGCTGTTCGCCGGGTTCGCCGGGCTCGTCGATCACGGCGTCGACCGGCGGCGGCGAGCCGCGGGCGACGATCGGCACCAACGCCACGCTGAACAGCGTCGCCGCCGTCGTGCTCGGCGGCGTGGCGCTCGACCGGCGGCGTCGGCGGGCTCGTCGGGCCGGTGCTCGCCGCCCTGTGCCTGACGCTGATCCCGGCGATCATGCTCGGCCTCGGCTGGGATCCGAGCAACGCCGAGACGGCCCGCGGCGTGATCATCATCCTCGTCGTGCTCGTCGCCGGCCTGCTCCAGGACGCGGAGGCGAGCGCATGAGCGACGACGACGACCAGCGCGCGCCGACGAGTCGACCACGTGCCGACGGCAGCCGAGTCGACGGCGGTCGTCGCCGAGCATCGTCCGAGCAGGCGGCCCGGCCCGGCTGGCGGACGCGCCTCGCCGAGCAGCCGACGCTCGTGCTCGCCGGCGTCGTTCGCCGTGCTCTACGCGATCACGGCGTGGCAGGACGACAGCCTGCTCACGGCGGCCGGCGTGCGCTCGATCCTGCTGCTCGCCTGCCCGCTGGCGATCTTCGCCGCCAGCCAGACGCTGTGCATGCTGACCGGCGGCATCGACCTGTCGATCGCCATGACCGCCAACCTCGCCGCCTACGTCGCCGCCAACGCAGAGCGGCCGCGGGCGCGTCGGTCGCGCTGGCGATGGCGCTCGGCGTCGGGCTCGCCGTCGGGCTCGTCAACGGCGCTGGCGATCGGCGTGTTCAAGGTCAACCCGCTGATCATGACGCTCGGCATGGCCAGCGTGCTGCTCGGCGTCATCACCGTCGGGCTGCGCGGCTGGCTGTCGGGCTCGACGAACGTGCTCGAGCGTCGTCCGCGACGTCGGCTCGCGGCACGCTCGTCGGGCCGCTGCCCGAAGAACCTCATCGTGTGGGCGGTGGTCGCCGTCGCTGCTCGTGCTCGGGCTGCGATCGTCGGGGCTCGGCCGGATGATCTACGCCGTCGGCGACAACCCGATCGCCTGCCGCCTCGCCGGCGTGCGGGTGTGGCAGGTGCTGCTGGCCGTGTACGTGCTCGCCGGGCTGCTGGCCGCGGTCGGCGGCCTGCTGTTCTCCGGCACGACCGGCTCGGTCGGCGTCGACCAGACGAACAGCTACCTGCTGCCGTCGGTCGCCGCCACGGTCATCGGCGGCACGTCGATCCTCGGCGGCATCGGGCGGCTACGGCGGCACGATCCTCGGCGCGCTCATCCTCACCGTGCTCAACCGGCTGCTGCTGCGCCTCGACGCCAGCGAGGCGTTCAAGCAGATGCTCTACGGCGTCATCGTGCTCGCGCTGGCCTGGCTCTACGTCCGGCTCACCGGCCAGACAGGTGACCGAGCGATGGCGGCGATCGCACGATCGGCGTCGGCGTCGATCGGCACCGGGTTCATGGGCGCCGCGCACACCGAGGCGCTGCGGCGGCTCGGGGTCGAGGTCGTGGGCATCGTCGGCTCGTCGCCGGAGCGGGCGCGGGCCAAGGCGGCGACGCGCCCGCTGCCGCCCGTCGTTCGACTCGCTCGACGAGCTGCTCGCCGATCCCCGGCGTCGACGCCGTCCACGTCACCAGCCCGAACCACGTCCACGCCGAGCAGGTCCGCGCCGCGCATCGCCGCCGGCAAGCACGTCGTGTGCGAGAAGCCGCTCGGCGTCGACGTCGGCCGAGACGGCCGACGCTCGTGGCGCTGGCCGCCGACGCCGGCGTCGTCAACGCCGTGTGCTTCAACCTCCGCTACTACCCCAGAACCAGAACGCCGCGGCGCTCGTCGCCGGCGGGCGCGATCGGCGAGCCGCGGTTCGTCACCGGGCGCTACCACCAGGACTGGCTGCTGCTCGACACCGACTGGAACTGGCGCCTCGACGCCGCCCGCCAGGGCACGCTGCGGGCCGTCGCCGACATCGGGTCGCACTGGCTCGACCTCGTCCAGCTTCGTCACCGGGCGGCGGATCGTCGAGGTGTTCGCCGACCTGCACACGTTCGTCGACCGAGCGCAACCGTCCCGCTCGGCGAGGTCGAGACGTTCGCCGCCGCCGGCGTCGACGACGACGTCGAGCGGGTCCGCGAGCACATGGACGAGCGACGACGCCGCCGGCCTGCTGCTGCGCTTCGAGGACGGCGCCCGCGGCACGTGCACGATCAGCCAGGTGTCGGCCGGGCGCAAGAACACGCTGGCGTGGGAGGTCGACGGCTCGACGTCGGCGCTGGCGTGGGCGTCCGACGACCCCGAGCACCTCTGGATCGGCCACCGCGGCCGGCCCAACGAGGTCGTCGAGAAGGACCCGGCGCATCATGACGCCGGCCGGCGTCGCCGCCGCCGGCGTACCCGGCGGGCACGTCGAGGGCTACCCGGACACGTTCCGCGCCCTGTTCGCCGCGGTGTACCGCGACATCGCCGCCGGCGGCCCGTCGGCGACGCCCGACGTACCCGACGTTCGCCGACGGCCACGACGCCGTCGCTCGTGTGCGAGGCGATCGCCGCGTCGGCCCGCATCCGGCGCGTGGGCCAAGGTCGTGCGACCGTGAGACCGACCGACCCGACGACCAGCCGACGAAGGAGCACGACATGAAGCTGGGCCTGCTGACCGCCGCCTTCCCCGACACGCCGCTCACCGAGGTCGCCGACTGGGCCGGCGGCCAACGGGTTCTCGATGCTCGAGGTGGCCTGCTGGCCGCGCGCCGACGGGCCGACGCGCCGCTACGCCGGCGTGTCGCACATCGACTGCGCCGACCTCGTCCGACGACGAGGCCAAGGAGCTCGTCGGCGACCTCGCCGAGCGGGGCATCGAGATCTCCGGCGCTCGGCTACTACCCGAACCCGCTGCACCCCGACCTCGACCACCGCGCCGAGGTGATCGCCCACCTCGGCCACGTGATCGCGGCCGCCGCCAAGCTCGGCGTGCCGGTCGTCAACACGTTCATCGGCAACGACAAGGACAAGCCGCTCGACGGAGAACTTCGCCGAGTTCACGAAGGTGTGGCCGGACATCGTCGCCACGGCCGCCGACCACGGCGTGAAGATCGCCATCGAGAACTGCCCGATGATCTTCAGCGACGACGAGTGGCCGGGCGGCAACAACCTGATGCACGCGCCGGCGACGTGGCGCGACGTGTTCGGCTACCTCGACGGCGACACGCTCGGGCTCAACCTCGACCCGTCGCACCTCGTGTGGCAGATGATCGACTACGAGCGCGTCGTGCGCGAGTTCGGCGACCGCATCTACCACGTCCACGCCAAGGACATGGAGATCGACCGCGACGGGCTCTACGACCGCGGCGTGCTGTCGGCCGGGCATGGGCTGGCAGGTCCCGCGCCTGCCCGGGCTCGGCGAGGTCCGCTGGGACCGCTTCATCGCCGCGCTGTACCAGGCCGGCTACGACTACGCCGTCGTCGTCGAGCACGAGGACCGCGGCTTCGAGGGCAGCGACGAGAAGGTCAAGGCCGGCTTCCTGCTCGCCCGCAACGCCGTGGCGCCCTACATCGTGTGAGGACTGCTCCGGTGCAGCGCCCGAACTGGCCGGCGCCGGTGTCGAGGACCGCAGTCGTGGCCGCGAGTCACGAGCGGTCGGGCCACCGTTGCGAACGCGTGGCGAAGGCCGCGGCGCGTTGGGAGCCAGCTCCGAGCGGAGGTTGACGGCCGACCCGCTCATCGCCGTCGGGCTCGACCTCGATGCGAGCCGCGCCGGTGATGTCCCGCCGTGATCGTTGCGGCGACGGTCGTCGGGTGCTCGACCTCGGTCAACTCGATCGTGAACCGCAGCGTGTACGGCAGGGGTGGGCGGACGGCGCACCGCCAGCGATCGCCGAGGATGAGACCCTTCGCCTCGAACTCGCGGAGCCACGGCCACCACTGCTGGTAGCGGTCCGTCGACTCGAGTGCCCGCCAGAACGCTTCGGGGCTCGACGAGAACCGATAGTGACGGTCCGACACGAGCCGCACGCCGGCAGTCTCGACACGGGGCTGCCGCGATGAGCGATGTGCGCCGTATGGCCACTCATCGCTGCATCGCGGGCGAAGGGCGGCGGCCGCTGACGGGTCCAGCCACCACGTGCAGTTCGGGTGATCCTGCAGCAGCGACGCCGGGACGTCGAGCCCGGCGGGCCCTGCAGGCTGCGGGCGACGATGTCTGGCCTTCGTCGGCCCAGCGGCGAGCACCCAGACCTCGGAGGCGCGCAGCAGATCGCCCGAACCCGACGGTCACGCCCCAGGTCGGTCGATGCCGCCCGGCGAAGTACCGCTGCGCGCCCTCGATCGTTGATTGTCGCGAGCTCGACCCGCGCGGTGCGACCGTCCGGGTCACTTCCGGGCTCGTTCATGCCGAGGTGCCCGTTGACGCCCAACCCCAAGACGGCGAGATCGAGTCCACTCCGATCGATCCATCGGTCGATCGCCGCGCACTCGGCGTCGAGGTCGTCGGCGTCGACATCGATCGTCCGGTAGTCGGCCGGTTCGACGTGATCGACGAGCACCCGTCGGAGCACGGCGTCGCAGGATTCGGGCTCGTCCGCCGGCAAGCCCCCGAACTCGTCCAGCAACAGCACGGATGCGGCGGCGAACGCGGCCGGGCGACGCTCGTCGAGTCGCTCGGTAGACGGGGAAGTGGCGTCGAGCCGGTGGCCGAGGCAGATGCGCAGGGCCCGGCTTCTGCCGGCCAGCCGCTCGAGCAGGGCGTCAGTGACCTGCTCGAGCCCAGTCCGTCGCCGAGACGCCGATATCAGATGACACGGTCGACGAACTCGCCCGTCGCCGGGTCCTTGAGGATCAGCTTGCGGCGGCCGTCCGGGAGGTGCTCCTCCTTGATGACCGTCAGCTCGCCCTCGTTGCGCGCCGTGCTGGGCGATCCGCCGCGTCGCGCCGTCGCGCCAGTCGAGCTCGACCGGCTCCCACTGCCGGCTGCGGCGTCGAGCGGAAGCACGCATCCATCACGGCGTTGACGACGTAGCCGTCGTAGAACGTCTCGACCGGCTCGCGGCCCTGGTCGATGGCGTCGAACATGTCGGTGAACATGTCGACGTAGCCGAGCTCGCCGACCTCGTCGCCGACCGGGAACAGCCACCCGCTCTCCGTCTCGGCCTTCTCGGCGACGTAGCCGCCCTTGCCGCTCGAGAACATCTCGAAGCCGGTGCGCAGGAAGTGGTTGGTCCAGATCGTGCCCTCGGTCCCGGCCACCTCGTCGCGCAGGTCCATGCCGCCGCGGAACGTCCAGCTGACCTCGAACTGGCCGATGGCGCCGCTCTCGAAGCGGATCAGGGCGATGGCGTTGTCCTCGGCGTCGATCGGGTGGACGAGCGTGTCGCTCCAGCACATCACCTCGACCGGCCGGTTGCCTCTTGCCGACGTAGGTGCGGATGATCTCGATGCAGTGGCAGCCGAGGTCGACGATGCACCCGCCGCCGGCCTGGTCGGCGTCCCAGAACCACGCGCTGTGCGGCCCCGGGTGGGTCTCCCGGCTGCGCACCCACATCACGTCGCCGATCGCGCCGGCCCCGACGGCGGCCACCGCCTTGATCGTCTTCGGCGTGTACACGAGGTCCTCGAGGTAGCCGGCGAACACGCCCGGCCGACTCGACGAGTGTCGAGGATCCGCTTGGCCTCCTCGGCCGAGCGGGCCAGCGGCTTCGTGCACAGCACGGGCTTGCCGGCGGCGGCGGCGATGCTGATCGCCTCCTCGTGCAGGTGGTTGGGCAGGCCGACGACGACGGTGTCGACGTCGGGGTGGTTGACGGCCTCCTCGATGCTCGTGGTCGCGTGCGGGATGCCCCAGCGCTGCGGAACGCCTCGCCGCGCTCGACCGAACGGGAGTAGACGACGGCGACCCGATCGCGGCTGCGCCGACCGTGCAGCGTCATCGTGTAGAAGTCGCCGATCAAGCCCGGTCCCGAGCATGGCGACACGGTGCCCAACGGTCACGGGGTCCTCCTCCGATCCGAGCAGATTGTCTAGACATCTAAGCACCTGGCCAGGTGGGCGAGTAGCCCTATGTCAAGTGGCGTCTTGGGGGAGGCGTTGGTGGCTGCAGTGTCGGGTGGGGTCGTAGGGGGTTCGGTCTTGCCAGCAGCGCCAGATGATGTGGGCCCAGCTGCGGGCGAGGATGCGTTCGGCGTGGGGGTGGTCTTTGCCGGCGTTGCGTAGCTCGCGGTAGCGGTGGGCGGCCCAGGCGTTGGCGTGTCTGGTGTCGCCGGCGAAGTCGCAGAGGGCTTCGCGTAGTTTCTTGTCGCTGCTCCAGCGGAAGTTCACGCTGCGGTGGCGGCCGCTGGTGCGGGTGGATGGGGCGACGCCGGCGAGGCTGGTGAGCGTTTCGGGGTCGGGGAAGCGGGCCCGGCAGTCACCGATCTCGGCGAGCAGGGTGGCGGCGCGGATGGTGGCGGTGCGTGGCAGCGAGGTGAAGATGGGGGCGTCTGGGTGGGCGTTCAAGAGTTCGGCGATGCACGTCTCGAGCTGGCGGGTCTGGGTGCGCAGGGCGCTGAGGACGGTGACGTAGGCCGTGGTGATGGCGGCTCGTGGGTCGTCGTGATCACCCACCGGTGCGGTGCGGAGCCGGTTGTAGAGCTCGGCGGGGGTGGTGGCGCCGGTGTAGTGGTTGGCGCGCAGCCAGGTGGCGAGCCGTTTCTCTGTCAACCAGGCGGCCCGAGTGAAGGAGGGGAATCGTTGCAGGTAGCACAGCGAGATCGGGCTGTCGAGATCGCTGAACAGTCCAACGGCGCCGGGAAAGGTGACCTGCAAGTGGGCGCGCAGCTGGTTGGCGGTGGCGACGCGGGTCTCCACCAGGTCCTTGCGGGCGCGGACGTGGCGGCGCAACGTCACCGTGGCGGGGGTGTCGGGCTGCAGACTGATCCAGCGGTGCCCGTCAGTGCGCAGACAGTCAGCGAGCACGTAGGCGTCGCCGCGGTCGGACTTGTTCCCCGACGTCCCGTAGCGTTCACGCAGCGCCTTCACCGACCGGCTGGAGACAACCACCACCTCCAAGCCGGCGCCGAGCAGGGCGTCGACCACCGGACCATCGGGGCGTTCGATCGAGACTCGGCGGGCACCTGTGGCGGTGATTCGCCGACACCAACTCACTGAGCCCAGCGTCAGTGTTGTCAACCTCGAACTCGACGACGACTGGCCTCGGGCGTCGACCACACACACGGCGTGCACGTCAGTCGCCCAGTCCACCCCGCCGAACGTTTCAGTGGGATCATGCATCGCAGCCTCCTCGCTGTTGCAGCAGTGGGGAAGCACCCGGTGGTCGCAGGACGTGTCTGCCGGTCGCTCACTGATCGGCGCTCTGGGGCGCACAGCCCTATTGCCAGTCGGCACGTCCTGGGCCACCGGATCTCGCAGGACTCGCCCTGGCAGTCGAACTGCCAGCGCCGCAGGCGATGACCCGGCGGGACCAGGGGTGCATCAACAGCCTCAACTGTCGACACCCCCATGGTGCACCAGTGAGCACCGCTGCGCAGCGGCGGCCGCGAGCTCGGGAGGCGAGTCGAGCAGCTTGACTGCGAGACGAACCCGATCAGGAAGGGTCGGGTGCGGCGATCTCGGCCGCCAGCTCGTCACGGTCCTGGAAGCCGACGCCGACGAGGATGAGCGCGATTCCCCCGAGCTCGAGGCCGGACGGCCGCTGGTCGAGGGCGATCCACCCGATCACCAACGCCGTCACCGGCAGCAGTGCGAGCAGCACCGAGAAGCGCCGGACGGGGATCCGGCGCAGCACGTGCTGATCGATGCCGTAGGCGAGGGCGTTGGAGAACACGCCGACGAGGAGGCAGGCGGCGAGCAGCGATGGCGTCGTCCACACCTGTTCACTACCGGGCGCGCCGATCGGCGTCAGCACGACCGCGCCGATCGCCAGCCCGATGCCGAGGCCGGAGACGCCGCGCCCGAGTTGCGCGACGCGCGACCCGACGACGATGTAGGCGGCCCAGCACGCCGAAGCTGCAAGGAGGTAGAGCATGCCGACGGTGTTGTCACCGATCTCGACGCCGCCGAGGATGATGACGCCCAGCGCGGCGAGCGCGAGCGCGGCAGCGTTGCGCCGCGTCCGCGTCATGACGGCGGCGACGGCGATCGGGCCGATGAACTCGATGGCGACGCTCTTGCCGAGATCGGTGCGGTCGATGGCCAGGTAGAAGAACGTGTTCATCGCCGCCGTGGCGATGCCGAAGATGGCCGCCGCCGCCAGCTCCCGGCGCGTCCACCCCCGCCATGCCGCCCCCGACACCGCGAGCACGGCGATTGCGGCCCCGACCATGCGCAGCCACGCCACGGTCTGCGGCGCGACCTCGTCGAACAGCAGCACGGCGATCGTCGCGCCGATGTACTGGAAGACGGCCGACAGGACGAACAGCGCCTCGGGCGAGGCGGTGTCGAGGAACCGGGTGACGGACCGGCTGCCGGGCCGGCCGGGAGCCCGGACGGCCATTTCTTCAGGACGTGCGCGCTTCGGCCCCCGACCGCAGCGCGCGTGGATGGTCAGGTCGGCCTTGTCCGACCCAGCGAGCGAAGCGAGCCATCAGTCGAAGAGCTCGGGGTCGGTGCGGCAGATCTCCTGCCAGAGCGGCTGGAAGCTGAACCACCCGGCCAGCGGGAAACCGGTCTGCGCCGCGGTGTACGAGGCGTACTCGTGCGGGATGTGCTTGGGCTCGCCGGCGGCCATCGCCATCAGCTGAGCCTGGCACGAGCGCTCCATGGAGACGAACCAGAACACGGCTTCGTCGACGCTCTCGCCGACGGTGAAGAGGCCGTGGTTCTGGTGGATCGCCGCCTTGCCGCTCGGGAAGGCGGCGGCCAGCTCCTTGCCGGCGTCGACCTCGAGCACGACCGCACCGCCTTGCTCGGTGATCACGACGTGGTCGCTCGTAGAAGATGCAGGCGTCCTGCGTCAGCGGCGTCGAGCGGGATGCCGAGCGATGAGAACGACTTGCCGTAGGGCGAGTGCGAGTGGGCCGCAGCGATCACGTCGGGGCGGGCGGAGTGGATGGCGCTGTGGATGACGAACGCCGCCCGGTTGACCGGCTCGGTGCCGTACACGACGTCGCCTGAGTGGTTGACGAGGATGAGGTCGCTGACGCGCATGTGGCGGAAGCTGCGGCCGAACGGGTTGACCCAGAAGTGGTCGGGGAACTCGGGGTCACGCACGGTGATGTGGCCGGCGACGCCTTCGCCGAACCCGAAGCGCCCGAAGATGCGCAGCGCGCCGGCCAGCTTCTGCTTGCGGTGGAGCCGCTCGTCCTCGACCGTCTCGAAGGTCGGCGGTCCGGAGAGCTGCACGACCTTCGGCGTCAGCGGCACCCCGTCGATCGTCGGGAACGTCGGTCGTGCGCGGCTCCGTCAACGCCATGCCCAGCAACGCTATCCATCCGAGTGTTTGACGCCATCCGAGTGCCACGGCTGGGGATGCCCCTCGCCAAACACTCGGATGGACTGAAACACTCGGATGTCGTGAACCGTGTGATCTCGCCGGACTCGATCGCGCCGCCAGCCGCTGCCTATGCCCATGCCGTGCTGAGCGAGCGTCCGGCGCAGCTCCTGCACACGGCTGGCGTCGTCCCGGTCGCGCCGGACGGCTCGGTGCCATCGACGCTCGGCGAGCAAGCAGAGGTGGTGTGGAGCAACATCGGAGCCATCCTCGACGCCGCCGGCATGGAGCCGACCGACGTCGTGTCGGTGACGACCTACGTCGTCGCCGGTGAGGACCTCGCGCCGGTGATGGCCGCTCGCGACACCTTCCTCGGCGGTCGACTCGCCGCGTCGACGCTGGTCACCGTGCCCGCCCTCGCTCGTCCCGAGTGGCGAGTCGAGATCACCGTCGTGGCCGCCCGCTAGGCAGTCCCGCGATGCCACCTCCGCCACCGCGACGCCGTGCGCGCGAACACGGCCTCTTGTTCGGCTCGCTCCCGACCGGCGTGCACAACGCGATCACCGACGTGCCGGGAGTGCGCGTCGGTCACGTCACCCTGTGGTCCGACGGCGGTGATGGTGTCGCCCGCACGGGCGTGACGGCGATCCTGCCCGACGAACTGGCGTCGCTGTACCTCCGTCCGATGGCCGCCGGTCCCGCCATCCTGAACGGCTGTGGCGAGCTGACGGGCTCCATCGCGATGGCCGAGTGGGGCACGCTTGACTCGCCCATCATGCTGACCAGCACGTCCGCGATCGGCCGTGTCTTCGACGCCGTCGTCGACGCGACTTTCGATGCCGTGCCATCCGACGTCGATGACGAGGTGATCCCCGTCCCGATCGTCGGCGAGTGCGACGACTCCTGGCTGGACGAAGCGCGCCGGCGGCACGTCACGCTCGCCGATGCCCGAGCCGCGATTGACCTTGCCGTGAGTGGCCCCGTCACCGAGGGCGTGGTCGGCGCAGGTACTGGGATGATCACCATGGAGCACAAGGCCGGCATCGGCACGTCCTCACGGGCCCTCGACGGCCTGGGCGTCGTTGGCGTGCTGGTGCTCGCCAACTTCGGGCGCGCCGACCAGTTGCGCGTCGCTGGCGCACCCGTGGGCCGCCGCCTCGTCGCAGACGCCGCCCACACATCGAACGGTCGAGGTGACGCCGGCAGCTGCATCGGCGTCGTGGCCACCGATATCCCGCTGGACGCCCGGCAGCTCGTGCGTGTCGCCCGCCGTGTCGGCCTCGGCCTGGCGAGGATGGGCAGCATCGCCGGTCATCACTCCGGCGAGATCTTCTGCGCCTTCTCGACGACGAACCGCCGCGACCGTGAGGCAGTGGGCGTGATCTCGGTCGACGTGCTCGGCGACGACTCGATCGGCGCCGTTTTCGAGGCCACCGTCGACGCCACCGAGGAGGCCGTGTGCAACGCGCTGTTCGTTGCCGACACGGTCATTGGCCGCGACGGTCACATCGCGCCCGGCCTCCCGCTGGACCGTGTCCTCGACTAGAAGCGAGCGTCAATCGGGGCACTTCCACGGTGGGAGACGGCACACCGGCG
Organism: uncultured Acidimicrobiia bacterium; assembly: GCA_963774125.1. Taxonomy (GTDB): domain Bacteria; phylum Actinomycetota; class Acidimicrobiia; order Acidimicrobiales; family Ilumatobacteraceae; genus JALZMG01. Next base: position 647,547 of record CAVZDR010000002.1, on the reverse strand, counting down.
GGTCCTCGGGGTCCGGCTCCGGCTCCGGCTCCGGCTCGGGCTCGGGGGGCGGGACCTCGTCGCAGCCGATGCGCCACGCGTACGGCCCATCGGGCGAGGAACCCTGGAATGCGCCGTTCTGGTAACGGGCCGCGGGGACGCCGGCCTGCCCCGACGGCGCAGTGCACGGTCCCCACGTCGCCATGATCGACGTAACACGGGACGCGACCCATGCCAGCTGCGCTCCCGAGAGCTCGGCGAACCCGCCGGGCCCGAGGCACGGCTGCGGACTGGGCTCGGAGAAGCTGGAGACACCGACCTGCACCGATCGACCGGCCCGTTGCACCAGCAGAGGCGCGCCGTCGTCACCCGCGCAGGACGTCGCGCCGACCGTTCCGGCGCCGACCATCCACGGTGCCACCCACGTCGGGTCGAGTGGTTCGGGCGGATAGACGGCCGCCATCTCGGCGTCGCTGCGCAGCGGCGTGTCGACGCGCAGCAGGTCGCGAGCGTTGGGACCCGCCGCGCTGTCACGACTGAGGATCGTCGCCGGCGTTCCTGGCTGGAGCGCGCCGGCGTCGAACGGCGCACCGACCTGCACGGCGGGCACTCCGGCCGCCGGCCAGGCGAGCTGGATCAATCCCACGTCGTGGCCATCGCTGGGATGACCGGTCCAGAGCGGGTGGACGGTCCTCGACCCCTGCGACGTCTTCAGGCCGTGCCACTGACCGGCCCGCACGAAGTAGTCGAAGCCCGGCAGGATGCGACTGGCGCATCGCGCTGACGTCAGGACCATGTCCGGCGCGATCAGCGTTCCGCCGCAATCGGCGAGGCTGAAGCGTCCGGCGAAGGGGAAGTCAGCAGGCGCCGCGGCGACACCGCCGACGAGAGCTTCAGCAGGTCGAACGGTGGCGAACAGCGTCGACCCTGCAAGCGCCATCGCCACCGCACCGCGCCGGAGCGCATGTGTGTTCATGCCCAACGGGCGTGACATGTCCGTGACACCCGATGGAACGGGTGCCCGGCGTCCGCTGACGACCGTGCGGCTCTGCTCCGAGCCATCACCCCTGCTCACGAGGGGAGCGACGTCTCGCTAGCGCTCCGCTAACGGCCCGCTGTCACGGTGCCCGACGTCATTGATCGCGCACATCGGGGTGAGCGATCGATCCGAGGAGTGAAGATGGAACTGTCCACAACCGCAAGAGCGGGAGGTGGAGCGTGACGAGCCCCACCGCCCAGCACACGGACTTCACCAAGGACGTGCTCGGCCGCTACGTCTGCAACGGGCTGGACGAGGCGATCGCCAGCACCTCCGGAGTGGTTGGTCGGCCGTTCGACATCGTCATCATCGGAGGTGGCTCCTTTGGCTCGGTACTCGCCCTCCAGACGCTGTCTCGCGACCGCTTCCGCAACCACCGCATTCTGGTCCTCGACGCCGGGCCCTACGTCCTCGCCGAGCATGTCCAGAACCTCCCGGCTCTCGGTCTGGACCCTCCCCCGCCCGTGATGGCCGACCCCGGCGTGGCCCGGGCCGAGGTGTGGGGACTCCCGTGGCAGTCGAACGTGCCCATCGGCTTCCCCGGGCTCGCCTATTGCCTCGGCGGTCGCTCGATGTTCTGGGGAGGGTGGTCGGCGGAGCCGATCGAAGCCGAGACACCGTCAGATGTGTGGCCTGATCGGGTGCTCCGGGACCTCCGGATTCACAGCCCGGTCCCAGGCGACGAGCCCTACTTCCGCCAAGCGGCCGAGCTGATGGGCGTCACCCAGACCAATGACTTCATGTCCGGCGCCATGCACAAGGCGCTCCGCCAGCAGATCTTCGACGGCATCCAGGCGGGGGCGGTACCGGATGCCGTTCCGCTCGCCGACATTCCTCTGCATGTCGACCCCGTTCCCGACGTGGTGGACAAGGACCTCCTGAAGCTGGAAGCCCCCCTCGCGGTGCAGGGTCGTCCCCGCCGCTCCGGGTCCTTCTCCATCGACAGGTTCAGCGCCATGCCACTGCTCACAGAAGCGGCCCGTCAGGCCCACAAGGAGTCGGGCGGGAACGACTCGCGCAAGCGCGTGATGGTGGTCCCCAACTGCCACGTCACGCGGCTCGAGACCGTGGTGGAGGAGGGTGTCGGGCGGGTCGTCGCAGTGCACGTCGGTGGCGGCACCACCATCCCGGTCCCCGAGCGCGGCGTCGTCGTGCTGGCCTCGGGCACGATCGAGAGCACTCGCCTTGCCCTCTTGTCGTTTCCGGGAACCGCCGGGTACGAGCTCATCGGCACCAACCTCATGTCCCACGCGCGCTCCAACCACAGCTTCCGCATCCCCCGTGAAGCGCTGGCCGATCTCCCCGCGGACCTCGCCCATCTGGAGACAGCGGCGCTGTTCATCAAGGGCCGCAGGACCCATCACGCCACCGACGGCAGCGTGAGCCACTTCCATCTCCAAGTCACCGCCGCTGGGTGCAAGGGGCCGGGCACCAACTGCGAGGCCGAGCTGCGCCGGGAGCTCCCCGATGTCGACGCCCTCGACAACTCCCGAGCCGCCGACGACGACCACCTCGTCATCACGTTTCGAGGTGTAGGCGAGCTCCAGCCCCACAACCCAGCGAACCGCGTGACCCTCTCCGAGGACGCGGACGAGTTCGGCATGCGTCGAGCGTTCGTGAGCCTCGACGATCCCGGGGAGCCCGCGCAGCCCGGCGAGACGATTCAGACAATCAACGACCGGGTGACGTGGGCCGCAATGGACGAGCTGGCCGACGACGTGCGCGCGCTCATCGTGGGGACGTCGACGAGCGAAGACCTCGGCCGCTACCGCGACGGCATCGGCACGACCCACCACGAGGCCGGAACGCTGTGGATGGGCACCGACCCCACCCGATCTGTGACGACGCCCGACGGGCGCTTCCACAACGTCGTCAACGCCTACGCCCTCGGCCCGGCCCTCCTGCCCACCGTCGGTTCGCCCGGGCCCATGCTGTCCGGTGTCGCCCTCGCCCGGCGCCTCGGCGACCACCTCGTGGCCCCGCTGCCGCCGCCGGACCTCGAGGACGGTTTCGAGTGGCTCTTCGACGGCACCGCTGCCACGTTCGGCCACTGGCTGCAGGCCGGCCCCGGCAGCATGTTCCTCGATGAGGACGAGGCGCTGGTGACTGCTCGACCGGGCGGTGACATCGGCCTGTGGTTCTTCGGCGACCGCGGCTTTGCCGACTTCGTCCTCCGGCTGCAGTTCCGCATTGAAGCCCAGAGTGACAACACCGGCGTGTTCGTGCGCTTCCGCGATCCACGCTCGGCGCCGCCCGATGCTGTCGATCCTCGGCTGAGAGCGAACCCTGCATGGATCGCGGTCCACACCGGGTTCGAGGTCCAAGTCGACGACCTAGCTCGCGATGACGGCGCGGACTGCCGCCGAACCGGCGCCCTCTACGACATTGCGACGACCGGCGAATCGGCGACGCAGACCTACTCGCGGGCTCGGCCCTGCAGCCCGGCGCGTGGAACGACTACGAGATCACGGTGTCAGGCGACTCCTATGCAGTCCGGTTGAACAACCACGTCACCAGCGTCTACGCCAACCCTGACCCGGCACGAGGCGTCAGCGCCGACCAAGACCTGTCGTCGGGCTTCATCGGCTTACAGCAGCACACCGGCAACGTCTCTTTTCGAGCCGTGCGCATCCGCGAGGGCGCCGCTGGCGCCGGCCTCGTTGACCACGCTCACGGAGATTTCCCCAGTTCCCTGTACTGACACGGCGCGGAACGTCCGGGCGCGGCGCCAGCAGGAGGTGGAAGCCACGATCTCCGCCCGCCATCGGTTGCCACTGTGCCGCGTCACGGGCCGGGTTCATACTGGGATCACGGCCCTGCGGCGGGCTGGGTGTGGCCGCCGACGGTGCCGATACCTTCCACGCCCGGTTTGAGGGAGAGCCATGGGGACAAGGTCAATCAAACGCGTCGTAGCCGTCGCGCTCATTGCGTCGGCAACGGTTCTGGGAACGGTCGAGGCGGCGGCCGCCCAAACGACCACAACCAACTTTGAGGCGGGGGTGGCATGTGAGTTCCCGCTCACCCTCGTGGGCAGCGAGGACACGCGCACTGTCCATGAGTTCACCGATGCCAACGGCAACGCTGTGACGTTGCTGACAGGTCGCGGGAGCGCAATCACGCTGATCAACGACGTCACCGGCGCCAGCCTTGCGCTCCAGGCGAACGGAGCTCCATGGCGCATCGTCGACCGTCCCGACGGCACGAGCACGTACACGACGATGGGTCACCTCGTCTTGATCATGTTCCCGAGTGATGTTCCGGCCGGACCCTCGACGACGCTGTACGTCGGACGCGTCGTGTTCGACGTCGACAACGCCACCGGCGTGTTCACGCTGAGGGAGGCGCGGGGCAAGGCCACAGACCTCTCGCGCGGCGCTCTCGAGCTGAGTTCCGGCCGCCCGGGAGCTGCGCCGACGCGTCGATCAGCTCAACTCGGTCTCGTCGACGATCTCGTAGAAGCCCTTGACGATCGTGCTCTCGATCACGGCGTCGATGCGGTCGTGACGGACGGCCTCACCCTGGACCAGCTGCTGGTCGCCGAGCGCCGCCCCCAGCTCCTCAGGCGAGAGGTCCAGCAAGGCGTACGACACGATCTCGCGGTCGTCCTCGAGGCTCTTCCCGTGGGTCACGAGGACCGGTTGCCCGAAGTGGTTCGGCTCGGCGAGCCACGCTTCCTTGAACTCGTCGAATGTGACGCCAGGTCGCAGCCGGCGGACGAACATCACCATGATCATCGAGCAGCAGCCTGCCACGCTCGCGATCGCGGGGGAGCGGACATCTCCAGGGGTTCTCCACCTGTTCTTCGAGCCTCGCGCGCGACGACGGTCCCAAGCTCGACTCGGCGCTTCGCGCGCCGCCTCAGCTTTGACATCAGTGAAGGGGTCCGTGATGAAGCGATATCTCTCTGCCGTCTCCGCGCTCGTCCTCCTGTCGGGCGTCGTGGGCTCCTCGTCCGTGCTCGCCGGTTCGGCGGCGGAGGCGCCCGCCGTACCGGCTGCCGTGACCGACAGCGCGAGCTCCCGTCGCGACTTCGACCGTTTCCTCGAGCGCTACGAGGCCGCCAACTCCGCCTTCGTCAACGGAGATCCCGAGCCTTGGCTGGCGATCGCCGCCGAGAACGATCCGGCATCGATCTTCGGCGGCTTCGGCGGCCTCGGGGAAGCAGGGGCGGCGGAAGTCCACCAGCGCTACTTGCTCGCCGCCAACGCGTTCCGACCGAGTGGTGCGGAGGTCGATTTCGAGTACCTCGTCAAGGACGTCCAGGGCCGCATCGCGTACACGGTCGCCATCGAGCGCGCCGACGTGCTGTACGCAGGTCATACGGCGCTGCAGGAGCAGGTACTCCGAGTCACGATGATCTTCCGCTTCGAGCGGGGCGACTGGAAGATCGTGCACCGCCACGCCGACATGATGGTCGACTTGCAGCTGCCGACGCCCTAGCTCGCTCGGTACACACAGCGGGTGCCGGTGACGACCCGCGATGCCAGCTCCCGCCCGAGATCCGGGTGCGCCTCGGTGATTGCCGCCAGTGCCCGCTTGATCGCCTTATGCACCGACACCCGCGCCCGCTCGGCGGCGTCGGCGAAGGAGCGGCTGCGCCCTCCCAACCCGGTTGCTCGCGCCAGCTCCTCCAGATAGCAGTCGAGCTCGAGGCGTGTGCGGGTCACGCGCTCGAGATCGCTGCACCGCTCGGCATCGTCGAGGTCGGCCTGCAGTTCCTCGACGCGACGCCGGTACGCCGCCTTCGCCCGGGGGTCCAGCACCGGATCGCGACCAGACGGCGCGCTGGCCGCGCCCGCCAGGTCGACGGCGGCGATGTCGACGTCGGGATGACGCAACAGATGATCCAGGTACTGCATGCCGACGCCGTGAGGAACGGCCGCCTCCCGCTCGCCGCGCCGCACGACCCATACCCGACCGTCCCGCCGGCACGTGATGGTGGTGCTACAGCCTTGCCGTGCCCATTCATCTGCCCTCACGTGCATGCCGAAACTCCGGGCCTCCTCGACGGCAGCCCCCCGTGCTCGCGCCGCCCGTTCTCCGTCGCCGCTGCCGCCGCGGCGGTCGAGCACGTCGGCCAACCCAGCGAGCGCGATTGCGTGCCATGGCCCACCGCCACGGGCCAGCTCAGCCACGACGGCGCGCTCCAGATGGTCGACCGCGGCGTCGACGTCTCCCATCGTCGCCGCGGCGAAGCCGAGCGGCCGGTGGGCGGATCCGTAGCAGGCAACCGCGATGCCGGCCATCACGGGCAGCTCGGCGAACGGCGCGAGCAGCCGGTAGCCCTCGGCGGCCGCATCCGCGTCATCCAAGAGATACGCCGCCTCGCATGCGGCGAGCATCGTTGCGGCCCACCCGCTCGAGGGAGTGAGCTCTGCGAGATCGGCAGTCCGCAGGCAGGCGAGCGCAGCACGCGCCCGCAGCTCGTCGCCGGATGCCGCGGCCAGCGTGGCACGGGCGGCGACGAAGGCTGGTAGCGGCTCTGCGACCGTCGTCGAGTCGACGAGCTCATCGAGCAGGTCCAAGAGCTCATTGCCGCGGCCCTGCAGCCACCGGATCGCGACGAGGTGCGCGCCGTACCAGCCGAACGCATCGGCGTCACCGACGTCGCACCCGAGTTCGTAACAGGCCGCCGCCAACCGATCGGCCTCGTCCAACCGCCCCTGGCGAGTCGCCAGCATGACGTCGATCGCGGCGACCACGAAGGCAAGCGCATCGCACGGGGTGGCGACCAGCCCGTCGCGCAGCTCCGTCAGTGAGCGACAGGCCCGTCGATCCCCGGCCAGCAGCAGATCGATCGTGCGCCACATGAGCCCGACCAGCCCATCGAGCGGGCGGCCTGTGGCGGGCGACACTGCGATCAGCTCCTCGGCCAGCGCCGCCCGCTCGGCGGTGTGCTGCGGCCCGAGCAGGCAGTGGTGCGTCAGCGAGAGGGCTTCGGCCAACCCAACCGCGTCACCCACTGCGCGGGCATGCTCCAGCTCCGTGAACACGTCGTCGCCGTGGCCGAAGCGATATGCCCGTTCGGCGGCGAGGCGCATGCGCAGCCGCGGCGCGAGGGCGTGGTCGTGCGGAAGCGCCTCGAGCGCCTGTCGCTGCAGCGCCTCGACACGGGCGTTGTCGAGCGTCGTGCGGTGCTCGTGAACCCAGATCCCGCCCAGGCCGAGGGCGGCCTCGGCGAGCGCTTCGACGTCACCGTTGGCGCTGGCTGTCTCGGCCTGCTGCCAGAACATTTCGCGGGATTCGCGCAGGCGACCTCGCTCGAGCAGGGCCATCCCGGTCCTTAGCGGCACGAGAAGTCGAGGCGGCAGGCCGCTCTCAAATACACGACAGCGGCATTGGCTCGTCGGTCGGACTGGCGGACGCAACGAACGGGGCCAACTCGACCGCACTGACGGCGTAGGTCACGCCGGGATCCCGAGTCGACGATGCGAAGACCATGCCGAGCAGCGAGCCGTCGAGCGCGACGACGGGTGATCCGCTGTCGCCTCTGCTCGACTCGGCCTCCACGACCAAGGCTTGACGCACGTACCGGGTGGCGTCGCGCGGCTCCTCGACGTCAGCGCTGACGAGCTGCCGAACGAACACGGGACTCCCCTCGATCGTCGCCGGCCCGACGTTGACGTCAACGGCCATCGCGACCACCGAGCCGGTGGTCGGCACGGCGATCAACGCTGCATCGAGGCGGCGGTCGACGGCGACGACGGCGCCCTCACGACCGTCGACGCTGACCCGCTCGGCGCGACGGAGCACGTGTCCGACCGTGAGCACGAGGTCGTCGCCGACGACCATTCCGGTGGCGACTTCGTCGGTCAGAGCGCATCCCCACGCGCGGATCACCACCGAGCGGGTGTCGGCCGCCGGGCCATCGTCACCGCACGCCGCCAGCGCGATGGTCAGCACGGCGGCCAGCCACCTCCTCATCGCGGCGCGGCCGTCGTTCCTCGCACGACGAGACCGGGCTCGGTGAGCACGAGCTCGCTGGCCTTGCGCCGGCTGCGCATCCGAGCGGTGAGCAGCTCCAACGCGAGCTGGCCCATCAGCTCGCGAGGCTGATCCACGGTCGTCAGCGATACGTGACCGAGCCGGGCGAAGAAGGTGTTGTCGAACCCGACCACTGACACGTCCTTCGGCACGTCGTATCCATTGCGCTCGAGTGAGTCGATGGCCCCGACGGCGACGAGGTCGTTGGCGGCGAACACAGCGGTCGGCACCGTGCGGCGCGCGTACCAGCGACGCCGCAGCGTCGGTCCCGGCCTGCTCACTGAAGTCGCCGGGAAGCACCTCGACGAAGCGCGCCAGACCCGCCGCCGCCATGGCCTTGCGGTAGGCGCTGCGGCGCGAGCCGGCGCCGGCGCCGCGCCCGCCGTCGACGTGGACGATCCGCTGGTGGCCGAGCTCGCGCAGGTGCTCGATGACGAGGTGAGCCGCCCGGTCCTCGTCAGTCATCACGCTGTCGACACCGTCGGCCCGGACCCGCCGCCCGACGACGACCATCGGAACCTGCTCGGCGACCGTGGCGATCGATCCCGCCGGCAAGCGAGGGCTCACGCAGGATGATGCCGTCCGGCCGGTATTCGAGGAACCCCCGCATCGCCGTCAGTTCGGCCTGGCGGCGGTCGCTGCCGGCTCCGAGCACGAGGCGGTAGCCCTGCGCGTCCGCAGCTTTGACGAGGCCGTCGAACGTCTCGGCGAAGAACGGGTTGTGCAGGTCATTGAGGAGCACGGCGACCATCCCGGACTGCCGGCTGGCGAGGCCCCTCGCCATCGCGTTCGGCGAGTACCCCAGTTGCTCAGCTGCTGCCCGCACCCGCTCGCGACGCTCGGCGCTGACGTGCGGGCTGTCGCGCATGACGAGCGAGACGAGCGACCGTGAGACGCCCGCCCGTCGGGCGACATCTTCCATCGTCGTGTGCGCCACACCCCTCCTCAGTCGTAGTGAAGCACCGCGGACGACGAGCGGGCAATAGAGCGCTCCAATGGCTTCCTTGACAGTGTTCCGCGGTGGGTGTGGAATGACGCGTCGTGGAGCGCTCCAACAGTGACGGCCCCCCGCGGTCGACGTTGGAGCGCTCCACTCTCGACCGCCGTCTCGCCGCCGGTCCGATCTCGTGGGGTGTCTGCGAGGTGCCTGGATGGGGCGTGATGCTGCCTGCCGATCGCGTGCTGGCCGAGATGTCCTCGCTCGGCATCGCCGGAACAGAGCTCGGTGCGCCTGGGTTCCTGCCGGCCGAGCCCGATGCGTTGCGGACCGCGCTCGAGCGCCACGGGCTGCGGCTGGCTGGTGCGTTCCTGCCCGTCGTGCTCCACGACTGCAACGGCACGGGAAGCGTCGATCGCCGCCGCCCGAACGGCGGCTGTCCTCCTGGAGGCTGTGGGAGGAGACGGCGTGCTCGTCTCCACCGCCGTCGTGGACCTCGCCTGGGCCCCGCGTCGGTCGCTGTCGCGGCGCCGAGTGGCAGCACCTCTTCGACATGTTGGGAGAGCTCGACGACGTGGCCGCGGCGCACGGCATCGTGCATGCGTTGCATCCCCACGCCGGAACGCTCGTCGAGACGCGCGAGGATGTCGCCTCGGTGCTCGAGGGAGCGAATGTGCGCTGGTGCCTGGATACCGGACACCTGATGATCGGCGGTTACGACCCAGCCGAGTTCGCCGCCGACGCGTCCGGTCGGGTCGCCCACGTGCACCTCAAGGATGTGCGCGTCGACGTCGCCGCTGACTACCGGCGCGGTGACGTGAACCTGGTCGAGTCCGTCCGGCGTGGGCTGTTCCTCCCACTCGGGCACGGCGACGCGCCGATCCTCGATACGGTGCGGCGGCTGGAGGACGACGGCTACGACGGGTGGTACGTCCTGGAGCAGGACACCGACCTCGGACCGACGGTGCCGGCGGGGGCCGGCCCGATCGACGACGTCCGGTCGAGCCTCGAGTTCCTGCACCACGAGCTGGTCGGGGCACGAAGTTCAACGGGTTCGGATAGGGAGCGCGGCTGATGGCCGCTCGACAACAGGGGGGAACCAGCACATGAAGACCCGAGTCCGCCTGACGGCGGCACTGCTGGCCGTTGGTGCACTTGGACTGACGGCCTGCGAGTCGATCCGAGGAGGCCGGTGGCGGCGAGGAGCCGCACCGGCTGGTTCGGCGCCCGCACCGACACCGTGCGAGCTCAACCAGGGTTCCGACATCACGATCGAAGTCGTCACCCACGGCCAGGCCTCCGACCCGTTCTGGTCGGTGGTCAAGCGGGGCGTCGACGACGCCGCCGCAGCAAGCGGTGCGACAGTCAGCTACTCCGCGCCGGCGACGTTCGACATGGTGCAGATGAGCCAGCTCATCGACGCCGCCGTCGCCAAGAGCCCCGATGGGCTCGTTGTCTCGGTGCCCGACTATGACGCGCTGAAAGGCTCGCTGGATGCGGCCACCGCGGCAGGGATCCCGATCATCACGATCAACTCCGGCTCGGACGTGTTCAAGGAGATCGGCGCCCTCACCCACATCGGTCAGGACGAGACGATCGCCGGCCGCGGAGCCGGAGCCCGGCTCGCCGAGAACGGGCGCAACCAACGTGATGTGCATCAACCAAGAGGTCGGCAACGCCAGCCTCGACGCCCGGTGCAACGGCGCCAAGGAAGCGATGGAGGAGGCCGGTGGCACGCTCGAGGTGCAGCAGGTCAACCTCAACGACGCAGGCCGGCGCCCAGCAGACGATCAGCTCGGCCCTCCAGGCGGACACGCTCGATCGACGCCGTCCTCGCGCTCGGCCCGACCGGAGCGGCACCGGCCCTAGCGGCCGTCCAACAGCTCGGCAGTGATCTCCAGCTGGCGACGTTCGACCTCAGCCCCGACGTGCTCGACGCCATCGAGGCAGGGGACGATGTCCTTCGCCATCGACCAGCAGCAGTACCTCCAGGGCTACCTGCCGATCGAGTTCATGAAGCTGTATCTCACGCAACCTGAACACGGTCGGCGGAGGTGAAGCCGTGCTCACCGGGCCGGGCTTCGTCACGCAGGACAATGCGGCGCAGATCAAGGAGCTGTCCGCCAATGGCACCGCGTCTGACCGTCCGATGCATTCGCACGCACTGACAGGGGGACCGAGGATGGGAGCACTGCCATGGCCACGGTGACGGCGCCGCCAGTCGTCTCGAGCACCGACGAGCGGCTGGCCCGCATGTCGCCGTTCAAACGCCTGCTGATCCGCCCCGAGTTCGGCGCCCTCGCCGGCGCCATCGTCGTCTGGATCCTCTTCGCCACGCAGGCCCGCAGCGTGTGGCTGAGCTGGCAGGGCACGGCGACGTACCTCGACACGTCGGCGCTCTACGGGCTGACCGCCCTGGCCGTGGCGTTGCTGATGATCGGCGGTGAGTTCGACCTGTCGTCGGGAGTGATGACCGGGACCACTGGCATGTTCGCGGCCATCTTCGCCGTCGAGTTCGGCATGACGTTCTGGCTCGCCGTGGCCCTGTCGCTGCTCATCGCGCTCGCCATCGGCTTCGCCAACGGGTACATGGTGATCAAGTCGGGGCTACCGAGCTTCATCGTCACGCTCGGCACGTTCTTCGTCTTACGTGGGTTCAACCTGTGGTTCACCCAGCGTGAGACCGGCGGCACGAACGTCACCGGCATCGAGACGCGTGTCAGGCACCGAGCTGGCCCGCAAGATCTTCGCCGGCACGATGTTCACGATCGGCGGCGCCAGCTTCAGCGTGGCGATCCTGTGGTTCCTCATCCTCACCGTCATCGGCGCATGGGTCCTGCTGCGCACGAGAGTCGGCAACTGGATCTACGCCGTGGGCGGCAACAAGGACGCCGCCCGCATGATCGGCGTGCCCGCCAACGCCACCAAGATCGGGCTGTTCATGGCCGTGGCTGCCTGCGGCTGGTTGCACGGCATGGTCGTGCTCATGCAGACGAGACGGGCCAACGTCATCGAGGGCGTCGGGCAGGAGTTCTACTTCATCATCGCCGCGGTGCTCGGCGGGTGCCTGCTGACGGGCGGCTTCGGCTCGGTCGTCGGCGCCGCGCTCGGGTGCCTGATCCTCGGGATGACGCAGCAGGGCATCCCGCTCGCCGGTTGGGACAGCAACCTCTACTTCCTGTTCCTCGGCGTGATCCTGCTGGTCGCCGCGTTCGCCAACGAGTGGATCCGCAGGTGGGGCCGCACAGCGGGACGACCATCAAGACCACCCGAACCGTCTGCCGCCGCCACCGTCACGCCGGCGGCCGCCGCGGCGTGACGGGAGGAGGCGGCAATGCCTGACGTCCATCTGCTCGAGCTCGACAACGTGAGCAAGTACTTCGGCAACATCATCGCCCTGCAGAACATCACGACCAGCGTCAACGCCGGCGAGGTCACGTGCACCCTGGGTGACAACGGCGCCGGGAAGTCGACGTTCATCAAGATCCTCGCCGGTGTGCACCCGTACGACGCCGGAAAGTTCTTGATGGAGGGGAAGGAGACGAAGTTCCACTCGCCTCGCGAGGCCAAGGCGGCCGGAATCGCCACCGTGTACCAGGACCTGGCGATGGCGCCGCTGATGTCGATCTGGCGCAACTTCTGGCTCGGCTCGGAGCCGACGACCGGATGGGGGCCGCTGCGGCGCCTCGACGTCAGGAAGGCGAAGAAGATCGCCATCGACGAGATGCGCAAGATGGGCATCGACGTTCGCGATCCGGAGCAGCCGGTGGGCACGCTGTCGGGTGGCGAGCGGCAGTCTGTGGCGATCTCCAGAGCGGTGTACTTCGGCGCCAAGGTGTTGATCCTCGACGAGCCGACGGCCGCCCTCGGTGTCAAGCAGTCAGGCGTGGTGTTGCGCTACATCGTCGCTGCGCGCGATCGGGGGCTCGGAGTGATCTTCATCACCCACAACCCGCACCACGCCTATCCCGTCGGCGATCGCTTCCTGATCCTCAAGCGCGGGCAGAGCCTCGGCAACTTCGCGAAGAGCGAGATCACCCGGGAGGAGCTGACCCAGCTGATGGCCGGCGGCGCCGAGCTCGAAGCTCTCGCCCACGAGATCGAGACGGTCGTCAAGCCCGAGGACGTGGAGGAGATGACAGGACCGGGCTGATGACAGGACCCCGATGACCGGTGAGCGTGGATGACCTCGAGCTGCTGACCGTCGGCCGCGTCAGCGTCGACCTCTACGCCGACGAGGCCGGTGCCGGGTTCCAGGAGCCACAACGGTTCGTGAAGTCGATCGGCGGCACGGCGACCAACGTCGCCGTCGCCGCCGCGCGGCTCGGACACCGTGCCGCGGTCATCACGAAGGTCGGTGATGACCCGTTCGGGAGTACGTCCGGGCCAAGCTCGTCAGCTTCGGCGTGGACGTCGCAGTTCGTCGGGACGGAACCTGGACTGCGCACGCCGCTCGCCTTCGCCGCGCTGACGCCGCCCGAGGATCCTGAGCTCCTCTTCTACCGCCAGCCGACAGCTCCGGACATGCAGCTACGACCGGGCGACGTCGACGCCGACATCGTGCGCCGGGCAAACGTGTTCTGGGTGGCCGGTTCGGCGATGGCGGAGGAGCCGGCCCGGTCGACGATCTCCGAGCTGCTCGTGGCGCGAGCCGCGGCGCCGCACACCGTGCTCGACCTCGACTACCGGCCCGTGCTGTGGACCGACGCGGACGAAGCGCGACGGATCATCGGCGGCGCCATCGACCATGCGACGGTCGCCATCGGCAACCGCGGCGGAGTGCGAGATCGCCGTCGGTACCGCAGGACCCGGACGAGGCGGCGCGGCGGTTGCTCGGCCGCGGCGTCGATGTCGCTGTCGTGAAGCTCGGCGGTGACGGCGTGCTCGTGGCGACGTCTGATGGGTCGGCCGTCGTGCCGCCCCAACCCGTCGAGGTCGTGTGCGGCCTCGGTGCCGGCGACGCCTTCGGCGGCGCCTTCGTCCACGGCCTCTCTCAGGGTTGGCCGCCCGAGCGGACCGTCGCCTACGCCAACGCCGCCGGCGCCATCGTCGCCTCCCGCCTCCTCTGCGCCGACGCCATGCCCACCAACGACGAGATTCTGACGACACTTGGTAGCGCTCAGCGCAACCAACTGTCGTCAGAATCGGTGGCGGGCGGTGCGCAATGAAGCTCACGGACGCGGCGTTTCGTGACCTCATCGAGACTGCGAGCCACCGAGCCGCCAGCGGATCCGCGAGGCCATGGCCTCCCGGATCCGACGAGACTCGCTGACCCGGGACGGGATGCTGTTCATCGTCGCCGCCGACCACACCGCCCGGGGAATGGTCGGCGTGGGCAGCGATCCACTGGCGATGGCCGACCGGCGGGTCGATGCTCGAACGACTCCTTGTCGCGCTCGAGCACCCCCGGGTCGACGGCGTCCTGGCCAGCCCGGACGTCATGGAGGATCTCGTCGCTGCTCGGCGCGCTCGAGGACCGCGTCGCCGTCGGGACGATGAACCGCGGCGGGCTGGCCGGCGCCACCTGGGAGCTCGACGACCGGTTCACCGCCTACGACGCCGATCACCTGCTCGCCGCCGAACCTCGACGCCGGGAAGATGCTGCTGCGCATCGACCCCCGGGATCCCGCCACGGCACCCACTCTGGAGGCGCTGCGCTCGGGCGGTCGGCGAGCTGAACGACCGTCGCATGATGGCGATGGTCGAGCCAATCCCGTACACCAGGGATGCCGAGGGCCGGGTGGTGTGGGACGACGACCCGTGCGGCTCATCCAAGCCGTCGGCGCCTGCGCCGCCCTCGGTGGCTCGTCGGCGTACACCTGGCTGAAGATCCAGGCCACGGCCGACATCGCGACCGTCGCGGCGATGACGACCCAACCGCTGCTGCTGCTCGGCGGTGCACCAGGCCCCGACGCCAGCGCGACGTTCGCGGCGTGGGAGCAGGCGCTGGCCGAGCCGACCGTGCGCGGCCTGGTCGTCGGCCGGGCACTGCTCTACCCACCCGACGGCGACGTGGAGGGCGCCGTCGGCGCGGCGGCCGAGCTGGTCGAGCGGGCGGCGGCGAGGCCGGCGATGATCGACGCACCCGTGGCACGTGCCCAGCCGGGTCGACCGCTGACGGCACCGCCACGGTGGCGATCGACCCGGACGCGCCGGATGGACCTACTGCGGCCTGCACCGTGCGCACGCTGCCCGACGACGGCGTCACGTTCACCACCGGCGGCACCGAGCAGGCCGTCGCTCCCGCTGTCCGGACCGCGTCACGGTCGAGGTCGAGGGGCACCGCTTCGAGCTGGCCGGCCGGGACTCGGTGTTCTCCGCCGTCACCGACTGGGCCTACCTCCCGGTCGACGCCGAAGTGCGGCTGTCCGGCCCCGGCTCCGAGGTCGCCCTGCCGTCAGCCATGGCAACGCGACGCTTCGACCCGGCCATGCGTCGCCGCCGCCGACGTCGCCGTCGAGATCCGCGGCGCCGGCGCATCCACGCGCCAGGTCACCAACTTCATGTCGCCGGAGGCGTTCGACGGCGCCGACAAGCTGATGTGCGTCGAGCTGCTCACGCCGAGCGGCAACTGGTCGAGCTACCCGCCGCACCGCCACGACGACAGCCCGACTGCCCGGTCAACAACGAGGAGATCTACTACTTCCGGGTCGGGCGCGACGGCGCGACCGTCGTACGACCCGGAGGGGTTCGGCCTCCACCGGACCTACACCGCCGACGGCGAGGTCGACGTCGACCTGCACGTCGCCGACGGCGACGTGTTCCTCGTCCACCGCGGCTACCACGGCCCGTGCGTCGCGGCGCCGGGCTACCCGCTCTACTACCTCAACGTCCTGGCCGGCCCCGGCGACGAGCGGTCGATGGCGTTCTGCGACGACCCGACGCACCACTGGGTTCGCGACGTCGTGGGTCGGCATGCCGACCGACCCGCGTTGCCCGATGACCGGTCCGAGCGGCCCGACGGGCCTGAATGTGGTGGCCACGTCATGACCCGACGGCGCCTCGGCGTCGGCGTCGTCGGCTTCGGCTGGATGGGCCAGGCCCACAGCCGGTCCTATCGCCGCATTCCCGCGCTGTTCCCCGACCGCGTCGCCGACCCGGTGCTCGTCGTCTGCGCCGACGCCGTGCCGGCGCGGCGCAGCCGAGGCGGTCGAAGGCTTCGGCTTCGCCGAGGCCACCGACGACTGGCGCAAGGTCGTCGAGCACCCCGACGTCGACCTCGTCGTCGTCACCGCGCCCGAACATGCTGCACGTCGAGATCATCGCGGCCGCCGCCGCCGCCGGCAAGGCCGTGTTCTGCGAGAAGCCGGTCGGCGGCACGCCGGCGCAGACCGTCGCCGCCGAGCGGGCAGCCCGCCACGTCGTCACCGGCGTCGGGTACAACTACCGCTGGGCACCGCTCGTGCAGTACGCCAAGCAGCTCGTCGACGGCGGCCGGCTCGGACGCATCACGAACTACCGCGGCCGGTTCCTCTCCTGCTACGGCAACGACCCGCTCGGCGTGTTGTCGTGGCGGTTCCTCGTCGATCAGGCCGGCCACGGCGTGAGCACCGATCTGCTCAGCCACGCCGTCGACCTGGCCACTGCACCTCGTCGGCCCGATCACCGACGTCGTCGGCATCGGGCGAGACGTTCATCCGCGAGCGGCCGCTGCCGAGCGCCGGCAGGCACCCACTACGACCGCGGCCGGCGCCGGCGACCCGACGCGGTGCGGTCACCAACGAGGACTGGTTCGGCGCCATCGTCCGCTTCGCCGGCGGTGCGGTCGGCACGTTCGAGTCGTCACGCTCGATGACCGGACCCGGAGAGCCAGCACGCCTTCGAGCTCCACGGCACGGCCGGCTCGCGTGCGCTGGAACCTCGAGCGGATGAACGAGCTGCGAGGTGTACCTCGACGCACGAGGACCCGCACACCGGCTACACGACCGTGTTCGGCGGCGAGCGCTTCTTCGAGCACGGCGCGTTCGTGCCGGGACGCGCCAACGGCGATCGGTTTCGAGGACCTCGTCACGATCGAGGACCACCACTTCGCCGCCGCGGTCGCCGAGGGCCGACCGTTCGACCCCGGCTTCGACGCCGCGGTCGCGCTACGTCAGCGTGCAGGACGCGATGCTGCGCGTCGCTGGGAGTCCGGACGCTGGGAGCCCGTCCACGACCTCCCGAGGAGGCACCATGAAGATCGGTGCGACTGACGACAGCCGAGGCGATCGTCCGCTACCTCATCGCCCAGCGGACCGTGATCGACGGCGTCGAGGTGCCGCTCGTCCCGGCGTGTTCGCCATCTTCGGCCACGGCAACGTGACCTGCCTCGGCCCGGCGCTCCACGCCGCCGGCGACGAGCTGCCGACGTGGCGCGGCCAGAACGAGCAGGGCATGGCGCTGGCCGCAGTCGCCTACGCCAAGGCGATGCGCCGCCGCCAGTTCATGGTCGCCACCAGCTCGATCGGACCGGGCGCGCTCAACATGGTCACCGCAGCGGGCGTGGCGATGGCCAACCGGCTGCCCGTGCTGCTGCTCGTCCGGCGACACGTTCCAGAGCCGGCTGCCCGACCCGGTGCTGCAGCAGGTCGAGCACTTCGGTGCGCCGTCGACGACGGCCAACGACGCGTTCCGGCCCGTCGTGCGCTACTGGGACCGCATCACCCGACCGGAGCAGGTCGTGCAGATCGCTGCCGCAGGCGATCGCCACGCTGCTCGATCCGGCCGACTGCGGGCCGGCCTTCATCGCCCTGCCCCAGGACGTCCAGGCCGAGGCGTACGACTTCCCGGCCGCGCCTGTTCGAGCCGATCGTGCACGAGCTGCGCCCGCCCGCGGCCCGACCGGGCCGAGGTGGCCGCCGCAGCCGCCGCGCTGCGCCAGGCCGAGTCACCGCTGCTCGTCGCCGGCGGCGGCGTGCACTACTCGCTCGCCGAGGCCGAGCTGGCGGCGTTCGCCGAGCGCCACGGCATCCCCGTCGTCGAGACCGTCGCCGGCAAGTCCAGCGTGACGTGGGACCACCCGATGCTACGCCGGCCCGATCGGTGTCATCGGATGCGAGGCCGCCAACCGGCTCGCCGCCGAGGCCGACGTCGTCGTCGCCGTCGGGACTCGACTGCAGGACTTCACGACTGGGTCGTGGACCGTGTTCGGCCACCCCGAGCTGCGCATCGTCGAGCGTCAACGCGGCCCGCTTCGACGCCGGCAAGCACCTCGCCGCTCCGGTGGTCGGCGACGCGCGTCGAGTCGTTGGTCGAGCTCGGCGCGGCGCTGGGCGACTGGAGGGCGCCGACGGCCTGGACGGCGCGGGTCGCCGACGAGGTGGCCGGCTACTGGGCGTACGTCGACGGCTTGGCGCGCCGAGACGGATGAGCGCCGCGACCTACGCCCAGGTGGTCGGCGCGGTCTCGGCTCGAGCGCGCGGCGACGACTACGCGCTCACGGCCTCGGGCGGTTTCCCGGGCGAGCTCAACAACGGCTGGCGTTCGAGGGGCATTGCCACGTTCGACTGCGAGTACGGCTTCTCGTGCATGGGCTACGAGATCAGCGGCGGCTGGGGCGCCGCGATGGCCAGGGCCCGGCTGGCGCCCGATGGCCGCGTGATCGTGTTCGTCGGCGACGGTTCGTACCTGATGATGAACAGCGACCTGTACTCGTCGGTGCTGGCGGGGCCGCCGATGATCGTCGTCGTCTGCGACAACGGCGGGTACGCCGTGATCGACCGGCTGCAGGTCAACCAGGGCGGCGAGTCGTTCAACAACCTGCTCGCCGACTCGCGGATCGTCGGCGAGGTGGTTCCCGGTCGACTTCGCCGCCCACGCCGCGTCGATGGGCTGCACGGCACGGCGAGTGACGCACGATCGCCGAGCTGACGAGAGCGTTCGAACGAGGCGCGGGTCGCCGACCGCACCACCGTGATCGTCATCGACGTCGATCCCCACGCGTGGACCGAGGGCGGCGCGTGGTGGGAGGTCGGCGTCCCCGAGGTCAGCGAGCGGCCGGCGATCCGCGCCGCCCGCGAGGCGCTCGAGCGAGGCCAAGGTCGACCAGCGGCCAGTGTGAGCGAGCGTGCCAGGTGAAGAACGGAGTAGCGGCTCGAGTGTGCGAGCGAACGATTGAGTCGGGAATCTGATGCGGATCGTGGTGCTCGGATGCGGCCGCATCGGCCGGATGCACGCCGAACTGCTCGCCCGCCGCGTCGACGGCGTGCAGCTCGCCGGCGTGCACGACGTCGTCCCGCCGCTGGCCCACTCGGTCGGGGCTCAGCTCGGCGTCCCCGTGTTCCGAACGGCGGCCGACGCGCTCGCAGCCGGCATCGATGCGGTCGCGATCTGCACGACGACCGACACGCACGTCGAGCTGATCGGCGCCGCCGCGAAGGCCGGCGTGGCGGTCTTCTGCGAGAAACCGATCGCCCTCGACCTCGCCGAGGTCGACACTGCGCTCGAGGCGGTGAACGCCGCCCGGATCCCGCTGCACGTCGGGTTCAACCGCCGCTTCGATCCGGCGCACCGGGCCGTGCACGACGCCGTCGCGTCAGGCGAGATCGGCACGCTCCGCACGCTGCGGATCACCAGCCGGGACCCGGCGCCACCGCCGCTGACCTACGTGCGAGCGCTCCGGCGGTCTGTTCGTCGACATGACGATCCACGACTTCGATCTGGCTCGCTTCGTCACCGGCTCGGAGGTGGTCGAGGTGTTCGCGTCCGGCGGTGTGATGGTCGACCCGGCAATCGGCGAGGTCGGCGACGTCGACACCGCCGTCGTCGTGCTGCGCCACGTGAACGGGGCGACGACGGTGATCGACAACTGCCGGCAGTGCGCCTACGGGTACGACCAACGTGTCGAGGCGTTCGGGTCCGCCGGATCCGTTGCGTCGGACAATCCTCCGGTGCGGCCGGTCGTGCGCCGGGATGGTGACGGCACGCACCGGCCGCCGATCCCGACGTTCTTCCTCGATCGCTACGCGGACAGCTACGTCCTGCAGTGGCGGGACTTCGTTGATGCCGTCGCCGACGGCCGACCGATGCCCGTCACCGGTGCTGATGGCCGGGCCGCGCTGGCGCTCGCCCTGTCCGCCCGCCGTTCGATGTGGGAACGCCGGCCGGTGTCAACGACGCCTGGTGGCGAGGGCCAGGATGCTGCCCGCCAGCGCCAGCAACGAGCCGACCAGGGCGATCGGTAGGCCCGGTCCCGTCGACGCCCCGACGAAGTCGACCGCGTCCATGACGTCCGTCAAGTCGACGATGGCAGCGAGGGTCGAGAACGATGCGATGACGACGGCGAGGATGGCGATCGGCAGCAGTCGACCGGCGGCCAGCGTCGCCACGCCGAATCCGGCCAGGATGATCGCGAAGAGCACGAACGCTGGCCCGTCCTTGACCTCGCCACCGAGGTCACTGAACCCGTTGAATGATTCGCCGGCGATCTCGAACCAGGGAAGCAGCGCACCGAGCGTGATGACCGCTGCGCCGGCGAGGAGCATGACCGCGGCGGCTCGGCACTGCGGACGAGCGCGCTTCCTGACGTCCCACGCCGGCACCGGCGGTGCGAGCGCGCCGGGTGGCGGTGGTGGGGGAAGCGGGCTCGACACGGCGCCAGATGCTACGGGCCCTCGACGACCTCGACCTCGCCACGCATCCCGTAGTCGTAGTGCCCGGGCAGATGGCAGGCGATCTCGACCACGCCCGGCTCGTCGAAGCGGTAGGTCGTCACGCCGTGCTCGTCGGGACCGACGGACAGCTCGCCTGGCCGCGGCGGGTGCTTGGCTTCGGTGCCGTTGCGATGGCGGGCGTGGACATCGGGTGTGCCGACGATGAGCTCATGGTTGATCGGATCGTCGTTGTGCACCACGAAGCGCACCTCGGTTCCCACCTCGACGCGCAGCGTCGCCGGGACGAAGCGGCTGTGCTCGACGTCGACGACGACGGTCACCGGGTCGGGACCCAGCGTGACCGGCGCAAGCTCGTCGGAGGCAGCGAGGGCGAGGCCGCCGAGGGCGACCGCGGATCCGACGACGATCGCGGCGACCACTGGCGCGAGGCGCTTCACGGCGCCACTCGCGTCGTGTGCTGGCGGTGGCGGGCGATGACGACCCAGCCACCGAGCACGGCCACTCCAACGGCGACACCGACCGGGATCGGCCACCACGGCGCGCCGTCAACGGGTGGGCGCACCGGCACGATGGCAGCGGGACCGACTCCGGCGTCGGCGATCGACGGCTCGTCCGCCGGGTCCACCGACACTGCGAGGTCGTAGTCCACGTCGGCGGCCGCGGCATCGAGCTGCAGGTAGGAGAGCCACATGTCGTTCGGCACCCACTCCATCCCCACGTCCGAGCGCAGGTCGGTGAGCAACCCGCTCGATGCAGCTTCGCTGCGCTGCACGGTGAGACCCGGTCCACCGGCGAGGAGCTCCGGCCGTGCGTCGGTGAGCAAGAAGACGTCGGCCTCGATGCGCTGCGAGCCGTCGAGACCGAGACCGAGGATCCGCACGGGCACCCACGGGTCGTCGGTCGGGATCGTCGCCATGATCGGCGTGCTGTCGCCGACGCCCTGGCCGAGCTCGCGGGCGCGCTGGGCATCGAACTTGGCGGCCATGAACACCGGGCTGCGGGAGGCGTAGAAGTCGAGCACCTCGGGCGCGTCGGGCGGGAGGAAGAAGCCGTTCTCCAGCGCCCACTGGCCAACCTCGTCCCCGCCACCGGAGAGGACGGTGATGTCGAGGGCATCGATCTGCGTTTCCAGGATGATCTGCACCTCGGCCGCGGCCGTCGTTGCCTCGGCGGCGTCATCCGATGAGGGTGGCGGCGGGGCGACCTCCAGCGCCAGGCGCTGGAGCGTCCAGTCGCCACCACGTTCGACCGACGTCGGAACGTCCGGGAGCGGGACGATCGACCCGACGGACTCGCCCTCTCCGGTGAACTCGAACGAGGTGACGTACCGCTCGACGCCTTCGTGGTAGGCGGCGAGGGTCGTGGTGCGGACCAGCTGGATGGTCCCGTTCTCGCCGACGAGGCCTCCGCAGGCGTCGGCGACCGACGGCGCCAGCGCAGCGGCGGGCACTGACAGGAAGATGGCTAGGGCAGTTCGACGGCGCATGCGGATCCCCGATCTCTCGTAGGCGGCCGGACCCACCTACGACGCTCGTGAGGACACGCCGGTTCCCGACGTCGCCGACTCCACCGTCAAGGTCAGCGAATTGGCTGGATAGCAGCCAATTCTCGGACCTTGAGCCCGCTACGGGCGCGGTGCTTCGGCAGCCGCGAACATCGCCCGATGGATCAGTCCGGTCTCGCCGTCGACGACGTCATCGCCGAGCTCGCGGCCCGCCGCCACGACGACGTCGCGTGGGCGGCGGGCCGCACGTTCAGCCTCGTCTACGACGGTGGCCCGACCGTCCACGAGGTTGCCGAGCGGGCGGCGACGATGTACCTGCACGAGAACGCGCTGAACACCGCGGCATTTCCATCACTCGGCGGCTTCCAGTCCGATGTCGTGCGCTGGACTGCCGACCTGCTGCACGGGCCGCCGACCGCGGCGGGCTTCCTCACCAGCGGTGGCACGGAGTCGATCCAGTGCGCGGTGCTGGCGGCGCGGGAGCGAGCGCCGCGCCGAGCGCGCCGTCACGGCATCCGAGATCGTGCTCGCCGAGAGCGCCCACGCCGCCTTTCACAAGGCCGCCCACATGTTCGACATGCGCGTCGTCACGACACCCGTGCGCGGCGACTGGACGGCCGACGTCGACGCGATGGCGGCCGCCGTCGGTCCGGCGACCGCACTCGTCGTGGGGTCGGCGCCGTCGTACCCGCAGGGCGTCGTCGACGACATCCCAGCGATCGCGCAGCTCGCTGCCACCGTCGGCGCCAACTGCCACGTCGACGCCTGCATGGGCGGCTTCGTGCTGCCGTTCGCCGAGCGCCTCGGGCGTGACGTGCCGCCGTGGGACTTCCGCGTCGAGGGCGTGCACTCGATCTCCGCCGACGTGCACAAGCTCGGCTACGCCCCGAAGGGGGTGTCCGTCGTGCTCCACCGCACCAGGGAACTGCGGCGCTACCAGACGTTCGTGTTCGACGGCTGGCTCGGTGGGTTGTACGCATCGCCCAATCTGCAGGGCACGCGGTCGGGTGCGCCGATGGCTGCGGCGTGGGCGGTGATGCGTCATCTCGGCATCGACGGCTACGTGGAGCTGACGCGCAGGACGCTTGATGCCGCTGATCGCCTGCGGGCCGGGATCGCCGGCATCGACGGCGTTCTCGTGCTCGGCGACGGGACGTTCCACTGTGTGGCGATGGCCGCCGAGGATCCCGAGGTCGACGTGTTCGCCGTCGGTGACCTGCTGCGAGAGCGCGGCTGGCACCTCGATCGCCAGGCACCGCCTGACTCGCTGCACGCCACCGTCAGCCAGGGCAACGCGTCCACGATCGACGAGTACCTCGCCGATCTCGCGTCGGCGGTCTCTGCCCACACGCGAACGGTCAACCGGTCGGCGACGTACGGCACGCTCGAGTGAGGTCGGTTCTTGGCTGCGAGACGAACACGATTCAGTCGTCGTGGCGGGCGCGGCTCGGATTCACCCTTCGGGCCTCGTCGGGCATCTTCGGGTACACCGGGGGCCAGGGCGCATCGGGGATCCCGGCGGTGAGGTCGGCGCGGTAACGCTCGACCAGCGGCTCGATCGAGTAGGCGACGTCGTCCATGTGTTCCCACGGATCACCCTGCGTGGTGACGCGCTCGGGGACGGTGGCGAGCGTGAGGTGATCGGGATGGACCGTCGGCAGCTCATCCCAGCTGAACGGGGTCGAGACCTGCGCGCCGGGCCTGGCCCTTACGCACCAGGCTCCGAAGACCGTCTTGTGCGGGGCGTTCTGGTTGAAGTCGATGAAGATCCGCGCCCCGCGCTCCTCCTTCCACCAGGCGGCGGTGATCAGCTCGGGCCGGCGGGCCTCCATCGCCCTCGCCACGCTGATCGCCGCTTGCCGTGTGCCGAACGAGTCCCAGCCCGGCTCGACGCGCACGTACAGGTGCAGTCCCCGGTTGCCGGTCGTCTTGGGGAAGGCGGTGATGCCGAGCTCTTCGAGGAAGCTGCGCACCTCGCCCGCTGCCTCGCGGACCATCTCGAACGTCGTGCCCGGTGACGGATCGAGGTCGAGGCGCAGCTCGTCGATGTCCGCTGGGCGGGAGGCGTGGTACGGCCACGGGTGGAAGCCGAGGACGCCCTGGTTGGCGGCCCACAGGACGTGCGCGACGTCGGCCATCACGATCGCTCGCGACTCGGTGCCGTTGACGGTGGCGACGGTCGTCGTCTGCAGCCACTTGGGCGCTGAGTCCGGGATCCGCTTCTGGAAGAACGACTGGCCGCCGACGCCGTTGGGGAACCGTTGCAGCAGCGTCGGCCGATCGCGCACGGTGCGCATCAGCGCGTCACCGATGGCGACGTAGTAGTTGGCGAGGTCGAGCTTCGTCTCACCGCGCTCGGGGAACATCACCTTGTTCGGGCTGCTGATGCCGACCTGATGTCCAGCGATCTCGAACTCGACCGTGTCCCCGTGGGCGCTCTTCGCGGCCATCGAGGGTGGACGGTACCGCTGATCTCGATGCGGCCGGCGAAGGCGCTGGAGCGCCCGCCGTGCCGAACCGGATCTGCACCTCTGAACGACGCGGTCGGCGACGTGCCCGCATTCGCTCGTGGCAGTGTGTTCGTCATGGCCGTCGCCACGCTGGATCAGGAGCTCGACGAGCTGTTCGGTCGCCCGGCCGACGAAGGCATCTCGCTGGCCTTCCTGCTGTTGCAGGGCGGCGAGCTCGTCACCGAGCGCTACGGCGTGCAGCCGGGGAACCTGTTCCAGCCCGACGACCTCCAGGTGACGGCGGAGACGCCGCTCATCTCGTGGTCGATCGCCAAGTCGATGGTCCACGCCTGCTTCGGCATCCTCGTCGCCGACGGGCGGATCGATCTCGCCGATCCCGCTCCGGTCGCCGCGTGGGCAGGGACCGAGAAGGCGGCGATCACGACGCTCGACCTCTTGGAGATGCGCAGCGGACTGCGGTTCATCGAGGACTACGTCGACGGCGAGACCTCCCACTGCCTCGACATGCTGTTCGGCTCCGGGTCCGCCGACCACGCCGCCTATGCGGCCGCGCTGCCGCTCGACGAGCCGCCTGGCTCGGTGTGGAACTACTCGTCGGGCACGACGAACATCCTCTGCCGCGTCCTCGGTGATCTCGTCGGCGGCGGCGAGGTCGAGATGCGGGCCTTC
Organism: uncultured Acidimicrobiia bacterium; assembly: GCA_963774125.1. Taxonomy (GTDB): domain Bacteria; phylum Actinomycetota; class Acidimicrobiia; order Acidimicrobiales; family Ilumatobacteraceae; genus JALZMG01. The sequence goes on along the minus strand of CAVZDR010000002.1, from coordinate 622,373 downwards.
CTCGATCAGCGCCTGTTCGGACCGTGCGGCATGTTCGACGCCACGCCATCGTTCGATGCCGCCGGCACGTGGGTCGGTTCCTCCTATGTCCACGCGCCGGCCCGCCAGTTCGCTCGGTTCGGTGAGCTGTACCGGCTCGACGGCGTGAGCGGCGGCGAGCGGATGCTGCCCGAGGGCTGGCTCGACCACGCCCGGACGGTCGTCGCCCACGATCCCGAGACCGGGTTCGGTTACGGCCGGCACTGGTGGGTCTGGCCTGACCAACCGGAATCGGTGGCGGCCCACGGCTACGAAGGCCAGTACGTGGTCGTGCTTCCGGAGCACGAGGCCGTGCTCGTCCACCTCGGCAAGACCGACGCCTCCGTCAAGGATCGGCTCGTCGCCCGTCTGCGGCGGATCATCGCCGCGCTGTAGGCGATCAGCCGGAAGGGCGATCAGCCAGTTCGGCGGGCCGGCGACCCGTTGGTGGCGTACGCCTCGAGAACGGCCATCAGGTCGTCGGGCACCTCGACACCGTCCGTCGCCGCCCGGCGACGATGCTCGAGCCGCCGGTCCCCTGGCAGGCGCGCCCCCGGCTCCGCAGAGAGTGCTTGCAGCACGACCTCGATGCGGTCGACGAAGCCGGTGCCCATCGTCGCCGTGGGATCGATCGCCAACACCACTTGCCCGACGTCGGGCGGGCCGCCGACCGTTCCGCCGAAGCCCGACGCCTCGAACGAGAAGTTCGAGCCGGCCACGCCTCCCGACATCACGTCGACGAGCAGCGCCCAGGCCGAACCCTTGTGCTCGGCGGCGGGCACCATCGAGCCGGCCAGTGCCGCCTGGGCGTCGGTGGTGGGCTGGCCTTCGGCGTCGAGTGCCCAGCCCAGCGGGATCGGCTCACCCGCCTGAGCGGCGGCGTTGACACGGACCCAGGCGACGGCCGACGAGGAGAAGTCCGCCACGACAGGAGGCTCGTCGAGTCGCGGCGCCGCCCAAGCGATCGGGTTCGTGCCGAAGAACGGGCGGACACCACCGGCCGGCGCCATGAGCGACGACGAGTTGGCGAACATCAGGGCGACCAGCGCGTGCTCGGCGAGCCGTTCGACGAACCACCCGAGCACACCAGCCGAGTACGAGTGGGTCAGCGCCAAGACTCCGACACCACACGTTCGGGTGGCCTCGACGAGCGGCTCCAGACCTGCCTCGAACGCCGGGTGGCAGAACCCGTTCCCGGCGTCGACCACGACGGTCGCCGCACGCGGCCGGGCCACGGTCGGCACGGCGTCGCCGACGACCTTCCCGCACGCCAGGTGATCGCAGTACGTCGGGAGGTACGACAGACCGACCGTGCGGATGCCGTCCGCCTCCGCGTCGCGGATGCTGCGGGCCGTCGCATCAGCCTGCAGCCGCGACGCGCCCGAGGCGCGCAGCATGCGGGTCGTGATGTCGAGGACCTCGTCGAGCGAGAGCGTGGTGCTCACTGGTGCACCATCGCTTCACGGACGTTCGCCGACGAATGACCGGCGGTGCACCAGTGAGCGCTTCGACGCTTCGCGTCGAAGCGGACGTGTCGCTGGAGCTCGCTTCGCTCGCTCACTGGTGCACCATGAACAGCGGCGCGCCGAGGACTTCCACATCGACCTCGATCCCGAGACCTGGCCGCCGTTGGTGCGCTCATGGTGCCGCCATGGCATTCGAGATCACCGGTGCCGTTGGCGACGGTGACCCAGTGATGGAAGTCGACGGTATGGGTACGCGCGGGCGTTGGCGTGCTGAGTGACAGGTGGGCGATCGCCGCCGTGGCCACCTGCGCCCCGCCGGTGTCCTCGACCGTCACCTGCAGTCCGAGCTCGACGGCGACGTCACGAACCAGTCGGGTGCGCGACACGCCGCCGAGACGGGCGACCTTGAGCGTGACACCGTCGATCAACCCGGCCCGATGAGCTCGCAGCAGCGATGCCAGTGAGTCGATCGATTCATCGAGCACGAACGGCCGGTCGCACACCGCTCGCACGGTGACGTTCGCATCGTGGTCGGCGCACGGCTGCTCGAGCACGTAGTCGAGATGGCGAGTGGCACGCAGGAACCGGCGGGCGTCGGCAGGAGTCCACGCCGCGTTTGCATCGGCGTAGACGATCGTGCCGGAGGGCAGCTTCTCCACGACCGCCTCCATGCGCTCGATGTCGTCCGCCGGATCGAGTCCCACCTTGACCTGGATCCGGCGGTAGCCCGCGTGCACGTAGTGCGCTGCCTGGTCAGCCATCTCCTGCGGCGACGCCTGGGCCACCGACCGGTAGAGCTCGACGGTCTCGCCGTCGCGCCCGCCCAGCAGCTCGGCCAATGGCAGATCTGCGGCGATTCCGGCGACATCCCACGCCGCCATGTCGAGAGCGGACTTGGCGTACGGGTGGCCGGCGAGGTGGCGGTCGACCGTCGCCGTGAGCACGCCGTGCTGGCGTGGATCGAGGCCGAGCACGAGCGGTGCCAGCAGGCGCAGCCCCTCCCGTGCGCCGGCGGCGAACGAGGGGTCGTAGAAGCTGCCGAGTGGCGCCATCTCGCCCCACCCGACGATTCCGCCGTCGGTCTCCAGCCGGACGAGCGTGGAGTCGAACCCGACCGCCGATCGGCCTCCTGAGCAGGTGTAGGCACCGTCGACGAAGGGCTGCCACTGGGCGTAGACGGAGACGCAGACGATCTGGATGGCCAACAGTAGGCAGAACGCCCGTTGGGTCAGCGGTTCCGGCCATCCAGGCGGATCGTCCAGGCATCAACCGACTCGATGACCAGGTGCGTACCGCTCCACGGGTCCCGCGCGAGCTGGGCACGAACCTCTTCCTCGGACGTCGCATCGACGACAAGGATGACCCGCAGCTCGCCGGCGAGTGGCCCGCCGAGGACGACGAACCCATCCTCGACGAGGCCGTCCATGAATGCGGCGTGCTCGAGCCAGCCGGACTGCTCTTCGAGCGGCCGTGCGGGATCCCATCGCGGGCCGCTGCGGCGTTCGACGACGAAATACGTGGTCAACGTCGGATCCTCCCCTTGGTGCTCACGAATCTGCCCCAAACATGTTGGGTCTGCGCACTAATCGGCTAGCAAGGAGGGATGACGGACGATTCGTCCGCGCTGCGCCGGGGCACCGCAGATCCCCTGGAGACGGGCGAGCTACCGCCGATCAAGGACCCGTCCACGCCCGTGTTCCGCCGGCGCTTCCGACCCGTCCGCCTCACGATCAAGTTGATCCTGATCGTCGGCGTCATCTACTTCCTGGTCATCCCGCTGATCCCAGACCTGCGGGACGCCGTCACCGACCTCAACCAGGTGGAGCCGATCTTCCTGATCGTTGGCGTCGCGCTGCAGTTCGGGGCGTGGTTCTGCTACGCGATGCTGACCCGCTCGGCCCTCGGGGAGCTCGGCAAGGAGATCTCGCTGATGCGGATGTTCCGCATCCAGATGAGCACCAAGGCGCTGGGCAACATCGTGCCTGGTGGCAGCGCCGCCGGATCGGCACTCGGGTACCGCCTGCTGACCCTGTCCGGTGTCAGCGGACCCGACGCCGGGTTCGCGCTCGCCACGGCCGGTCTCGGCTCGGCCGTCGTGCTCAACGTCCTGTTCTGGTTGGCGTTGCTGGTCTCCATCCCTCTCCGCGGCGTCAACCCGCTCTATGTGACGGCGGCGATGGTCGGCTTGGCAGTGATGGTGGTCGTCGCCTTGCTCGTCGTCGGTCTGCAGCACGGACAGGGCTACGCCGAGACGTTCCTGCGCTGGCTGGCGAAGAAGTGCAGGTTCGACGGCGACGCGGCGACGACTGCTTTGCGCCAGATCGGGGCACGGCTGGAGGATCTCGTCGCCGACCGGCAGCTGCTCAAGCGGGTCCTCCTGTGGGCGTCGCTCAACTGGATCATCGATGCTGCGTCGCTGTGGGTCTTCTGTTACGCGTTCGGCGGCACGCTTGGCTTGGACGCCCTGCTCGTGGCGTTCGGCCTCGCCAACGTGATGGCGGTGATCCCGATCACGCCTGGCGGCCTGGGGATCGTCGAGGGCATCTACATCCCGACGCTCGTCGGGTTCGGGCTGTCGCGTCAGTCGGCCACGCTCGGCGTCGCCTCCTACCGCCTCGCGGAGTTCTGGTTCCCGATCGTCTTCGGCGGGCTCATGTACGCCTCGCTCCGGGTCGGACCGTGGTCGATCGAGCGTCGGGAGCGGCTCGACCGGCTGCGCGACATCGCCCAGCGGGAGACGCCCGAGAGCGAGCGGCGCATCGAGTTCACGCTGCGCCACTGGCCGCGGGCCAAGCGTGAGCAGGCCGACGGCACCGGCGACCTGGTCCTGATCGACGACACCACCGAGATGCCTCAGGACACCGATCATCCGAGTGTTTCCTGAGGGGCCTCCCCGCCGGAAACACTCGGACGGCGCCAAACACTCGGATGGAGCAATCTCGGCGGTAGCCGCGACGCGGTGCGATCGAGGTGGCCGTACCGTGGTTGACGTGGCCGAGATCACGCCGCAGGTGACACCGCCGGCGTCCGTCCGGCCGTCCGTGGATCGGTGGGCTGCCACGCTGAGTGGCGTCGTGGCGGCAGGCGTGGCGCTGGGTGTCGGGCAGTTCGTGTCGGGTCTTGCCGGCTCCGGTCCGACGCTGGTGAATGCTGTCGGCACCCAGTTCATCGACCGTTTCGCGGCGTCGTTGAAGGATCTCGCGATCGCCCTGTTCGGCACGAACGACAAGACCGCGCTGGTTGTCGGGATCGTGGTCGTGTCGCTGCTCCTCGGCGCTGTATTCGGACGTGCCTCGGCGCGCCGGCCGTGGGTGGGTGTCGTGGGATTCGTCGCCTTCGGTCTCGTTGGGATGTACTCGCTCGCCAAGGACCCGCAGGGCGAGGTGTCGACGGCGATCGTCGCCTCGGGGTGCGCGGTCATCGCCGGTGTGGCGACGTTGGTTGCGCTGCTGCGTCTGGCGCGGCGGGCCGCAGTGGTGACGCAGTCGGCGCCACGGGCTGGGTCAACCCGCCGCACGTTCGTCGTCACTGCTGGGGTGCTGGCGGTCGGCGCCGTCGGCGCCGCGGTGCTCGGCCGGCGGGTCGGGACCACCGACGTGGTGGACGCGGCACGGCGCCGCACTGTTCTGCCGCGGGCGGCGACGGCGACGAGGGTGCCCGCCTCGACCGGGGTGCCCACGGTCGCCGGATTGTCGCCGTACATCACCCCGACGGCCGACTTCTACCGCATCGACACGGCGTTGTCGACGCCGCAGGTCGACGTCGGTTCGTGGCAGCTCGAGATCAAGGGGATGGTCGATCGGCCCTACACGCTCACCTATCACGAGTTGCTCGCGTTGGAGAGCGTCGAGGACGTCGTGACGCTGCAGTGCGTGTCCAACGAGGTCGGTGGAAACCTCGTCGGCAACGCGGTGTGGCACGGCGTGCCGTTGGCCGCCGTGGTCGAGCGGGCCGGCGTGCAAGCGGGTGCCACGCAGATCGTCGGGCGATCCGTTGATGGGTTCACGGCCGGCTTCCCGACCGAGGTGGGCCTGGATGGGCGCACCGCCCTCGTCGTGTACGCGATGAACGGCGAGCCGTTGCCGGCTCGCCACGGCTTCCCCGCCCGGCTGCTCATCGCCGGGCTCTATGGCTACGTGTCGGCGACGAAGTGGCTCAGCGAGATCGAGCTGACGACGTGGGAGGACTTCGACGGCTACTGGGTGCCGCGCGGGTGGTCCAAGGAGGGGCCGATCAAGCCGCAGTCGCGCATCGACGTGCCGCGTGGTGGTGCCGACCTGGCGGCCGGCCCACAGCCGATCGCCGGCGTGGCGTGGGCACCGATCGACGGTGTCTCGCGTGTCGAGGTGCAAGTCGACGACGGGCCTTGGCTCGAGGCCACGCTCGGTGACACCGCGAGCGGCAACACGTGGGTGCAGTGGTGGGTCGACTGGGACGCCACACCCGGCCAGCATCGCCTGCAGGTGCGTGCCACGACGGCGACGGGTGAGATACAGACACAGGAGCGTCAGCCACCGGCCCCGGACGGGGCGACCGGCTGGCACAACCGCACCGTGCGCGTCACGTGACCGCAATCGACTCAGGCACCGTTCTGGCGTGGGGCGTGCCGCGACTTCGTGACCTGCCGTGGCGGGCGACGCGTGACCCGTGGTCGATCCTCGTCGCAGAGATCATGTTGCAGCAGACGCAGGCCCTCCGCGTCGTCCCGAAGTGGGAGGCGTTCCTGGCGCGCTATCCGACGGCGACGGTGTGTGCGTCTGCATCGCTCGGCGACGTGCTGCGCGACTGGCACGGGCTCGGCTACCCACGCCGGGCGCGCAACCTGCACGAGGCCGCCGCCGCGATGGTGGAGCGGCACGGAGGTCAGGTGCCCGACGACCTGGCCGCGCTCCTCGCCCTTCCCGGCGTCGGTCCGTACACGGCACGGGCCGTCCTCGCCTTCGCGTTCGAGCGCGACGTCGCCGTCGTCGAGACGAACATCGCGCGCGTGCTGGCACGGACAGCCGGACGACGGCTGACGGCGAGGTCGGTCCAGGCCGAAGCGGACGCGCTCGTGCCGCGTGGCGACGGCTGGGTCTGGAACCAGGTGCTGATGGACCTCGGCGCAACGGTGTGCCGGCCGACGCCGCGCTGCGACGAGTGCCCGGTTGCGATGTCGTGCGCTTGGCGAGGTGCCGGGAAGACGGCGCCGGACCCGGCCGATGGCTCTGCCGGCGTGAGCACGACACAGGCGCCTTACGCCGGCAGCGACCGCCAGGCCCGCGGCGCCGTCCTCCGGACGCTGCTCGACGGTGCCCGGTCGGCCGAGGAGTTCTCGTCACGCATCGTTGACGGCCTCATCGAGGACCGCCTCGTCGTCCGCTCGGGCGACCTCATCCACCTTCCGTGAAGGCGATCAGCGCGGACGAGTGATCCGCTGGAGCGCCGTGAGGACGACGATCACCACGAGGGCGAGCACGGCGAACAACGCCACATTGAACGCGACGCTGTGCTCGTCCGGCGGGACCAACCAGCGCTGGGCGATCGCCACGGCGAACAGCCCGAACAGGTAGACCCACAGCGGCGGGAAGGCAGCCCGACGCGGCACGCAGGCAGTCTGCTCCGTAACCTGCCGTCGTGCGTCCACCGAAGGACTTCTTCCGACCGCTCGCTGTCGGCGCGCCCGTGCCCGTGCGGGAGATCCCGGTCCGACCGTCACGGATGATCCACTTCCTGCCGGCGTCGAACCCGAAGATGGTCGCCAAGGTGCCGACGATCGCACCGACCGTCGACGTGCTGCTGGCCAACCTCGAGGACGGCGTGCCGGCGGCCGACAAGGAGGCGGCCCGCTCGGGGCTGATCGAGATCGGCAAGGCCTGGAACACACCGGACACGCAGTTCTGGACGCGAGTCAACGCGCTCGACTCGCCGTGGGGTCTCGACGACCTCGTCGCCGCCGTCACCGAGATCGGGGACCGGCTCGACGTGATCATGATCCCCAAGGTCGAGGGCCCGGAGGACATCCACTACGTCGATCGCCTGCTGGCGCAGCTCGAAGCGAAGGTCGGCCTCGGGGAGCCGCTGCTCGTCCACGCCATCCTCGAGACCGCCCGCGGCGTCGCCAACGTCGAGGAGATCTGCGCCGCGTCGCCCAGGATGCAGGGACTGTCGCTCGGTCCCGCCGATCTGGCCGCGAACCGACGGATGAAGACGACTCGCGTCGGTGGCGGGCACCCCGGGTACCTCGTGCGCCAGGATCCGTCGGCGGCCGATCCGGACGCGCCGCGGGCGACGTTCCAGCAGGACCTGTGGCACTACACGCTGGCCCGCATGGTCGACGCTTGCGTCACGTACGGGGTGTTGCCCTACTACGGCCCGTTCGGCGACATCGCCGACGCCGTCGCTTGTGAAGACCAGTTCCGCAACGCCTACCTGCTCGGCTGCGTCGGGGCGTGGAGCCTGCATCCGAGCCAGATCGACATCGCCCGCCGGGTCTTCAGCCCCGACCCGGCCGACGTCGCCCACGCCCAGCGCGTCATCGACGCGATGGGCGACGGCACTGGCGCTGTCCTGCTCGACGGGAAGATGGAAGACGACGCGTCGGTGAAGCAGTGCAAGGTCGTCGTCGAGCTGGCGCGCCAGCTGGCAGCGCGCGATCCCGAGCTGGCCGCGGCCTACGGGATGGGGCAGTGACCGAACGGCCGAGGCGGTCGGTCCTCTATATGCCGGCGGCGAATGCTCGGGCGTTGGAGAAGGCGAAGGAGCTTCCGTGTGACGCCATCATCTTCGACCTCGAGGACGCGGTGGCGCCCGAGTCGAAGGAGCTGGCGCGCGAGCAGGCCGTCGCCGCGGTCACGTCGGGCACCTACGGCAACCGCGAGCTGACGATCCGCTGCAACGGGCTGTCGACGCCGTGGGGTCACGAGGATCTCGCCGCGGCCGGCGCCGCTGCGCCTGCGGCGGTCGTCATTCCGAAGGTGGACTCGACCGCCTACCTTGGCGAAGTCGCGGCGCGACTCGATGCGGCCGGCGCAGCCGCCACATCGATCTGGGCGATGGTCGAGACTCCTACGGCGATCCTGGACGTCCGCCAGCTGGCCGCACACCCGCGCGTCGAAGCGCTGGTGCTGGGCACCAACGACCTCGCCAGGGAACTGCGGGCGCCGCTGATCGCAGGGCGCGGCAACCTCCTGCCACACCTGATGACGACGATCCTCGCCGCCCGCGAGGCAGGCAAGGTCGTGCTCGATGGCGTCTACAACGACGTGCGCGACGCAGAGGGCTTCGCCGCCGAGTGCCGCCAGGGTGTCGAGCTCGGCTTCGACGGCAAGACGCTCGTCCACCCGAGCCAGGTCGAGCCGGCCAACGACGCGTGGTCACCGAGCGACGAGGAGGTCGAGTGGTCCCGCCGGGTGATCGACGCCTACGCCGCGGCCGAAGCCGAGGGCCGCGGCGTCGTGACCGTCGACGGCCGCATGATCGAACACCTCCACGTCGCCATGGCCCGCCGCACCCTCGCCCTCACCGAGGCGATTGGAGCCAAGCGGTTCTGACGAAGTTTCGTGTCCGTCCACGGATACGAAATCCACACAGAATCGGGCGCCGGGATTCCGTGCTGGTTTCGTTTCCGCCAGCGGACCGAAATCTTCGTCAGAACCGGAATTCAGGCGGACGTGACCGCGGCGACGATCTCGGTGTAGGCGGCTTCGGCGTAGGCGCGCATCTCGGCGTCGGTGCGGTCCTGGATCGGGTGGGGCGTGAACACGCGGGCGATCGACGCGAACCCGAGTGATGTCGACTGCGCTTCGGCGGCCTGCACGAACTCGGCGGATGCCACGAACACGCCGGGCACACCCCGCAGCTCCAGGTCGCTGATGTCGTGCACACTGCACGACGTGCAGCTGCCTCAATCGGCGAGGGCCTCGATGACGACGTCGCACTGCATGGCGATCTCGTGGCGCAGGTCCACGGGCGCCGGCTTCGTGAACGTCGGCTTGCGGTAGCGCTGCACGATCGCACCCGCCTCCTGGAGCATCGTCTCCAGACGGTCGAGGAAGACGTCGCCCCGCGGCTTGGAGATGTCGAGTAGCCCGACGCGCAACCCGGCGATCGTCGCCGGCCGCGCCAACAGCTCCCGCTCGGCGACCGAGCGCTCGCTGGTCGGGTCCAACACGTACCGACTGGTCATGTACCAACCTCCCGAGTCACGGGCTGCGAGCCAACGGTGCCGTTGGCCCACCCACCGATCATCGCCGAGAACAACCCAGCTGCGCCACCGGCAGTGGCCAGCAGCACGCCGCCCTGGCGGAACTTCGGCAGGGTCGCGTCAGCGAACTGCTCGGGCAATCCCTCGGCGATGCCTCCTGCGCCGCGCACCAGCTCGGCGCCCGGCAGCTGTAGGCAGGCGTCGAGCTCGGCGAGCACGCGCTGGCGATCCCAGCCGGCCTCCGCGAACACCCTCGCGTGCTCCGGTCCCATGACGAGGATCACGTCGAACGCCAGCACGAGCTTGGGGTGGTGCAACGTCCGCAGGCACGCAGCCAGTGACCTGGCGAGGCTTTCCGGCTCCCGCGACAACTGGTCGACGATGCACCGCGGCCCCTCGCCGGCGAACACCGTGATGGCGTTCGCCCCCGCCGGTGCGCCACGGCTCTCCGCCAGCGTTCCGAACGGCGAGTCGGGTTGCTCGGCGAAGCAGAACGACAGCTTGCCGGGATTGCCGTGCGTCGCCCGGTCGACGCCGCCCGGACGCCCACCTCCGACGTTGCGCACGACCAGCTGCACCGCCCGCCCGATCGTCAGGTTGGCGCGGTTGCCCTGACCGAGCGCGTTGACGCCACTGTTCATCCCGATCGCCACCGTGCCCGGCCCACTGCACACGATGACCGGGCCGACCGGCATCGTCGTCGCCAAGACGCCGTGCATGTTGAACTCGTCCGTGCACACCGCCTCGATGACGGTCAGCACCCACGGCAGGTACTCCGGCCGGCAGCCCGCCATCACGGCGGCGATGGCGACCTTCTCGATCGTCACATCGACGAGGTCGGGGGGCACCGAGGCGACGACGTCGTCGGCGGCGCGGGTCGTCCCGTCGAGCATGGCCAGCACGCGCTGCTCCGTCGGCGGAACGACCGGCAACCCGTCGGTCCATCCGCGGGCGAACATCGCCTCGATGTCATCTTCGAGCGCGGCGAGCTCGATGCGCCGCGAGCGCAGGCGGCCACCCTCGAAGCGCACCCGCAGCTCATCGATCCGGTCGGGGTCGACGCTCAGCGACCCGCAGCCCGGGCGCATGGGAGGGAGATCGTCGCCGAGGTCGCCGATCCCGGTGATGCGCCGCCACTCGCTCTGCGACCAGCCGACAGTGCGCTCGGCCTCGACGCCGTCGGCCACCCGTAGCAGCGTCGGCACCGTCTCGACGTCGTGATGCCAGCTCACTGCGAGATCGGCGTCGTGGACCGCCTCGATCTCCTTGGGGAACTCCGGATCGTCCTGCGTGAACACCGTGAGCGGACCGTGCTCGGCGATCGCGGGGAGGAGTGGCGCGACCATGCGGCACGTCTCGCACTCCTCCTTGACGACGATGACGAGTCCGTCGGGGAGGGTGGGGTGTCCGCTCATGACAGGAACTGCAGCATGCGTTCGTTGACAGCATCCGGCCGTTCGAGGTGCAGGAAGTGGCCGCAGTCATCGAGCACCTCGATCGTGACGTGCTCGTCGTCGGCGGTCACCACCGCCGCTGCTTCGGCCACCTCGACGCCGATCGCGCCGTCGTCGCGGCCGTGCAGGTAGAGCGTCGGCTGCGGAGGTACGTGACTCGTCGCCGCCTGCGCCTGCTCGAACCGCGCATCGACCGGACCGTTGCCGAGCGCGGCGCGGTAGTACCCGAGCGCGGCCTGCAGATTCGCAGGGTCGGCGAGCGACTGGCGGACATGAGGCAGATCGGTCGATGCGTCGAAGCCGGGTGACCACTGTGACCACAGCCGCTCGACGAAGGCGAAGTCGTTGGCCGGCACGATGAGGTCCGACAGCGGGTGCTGGAAGAAGAACATGTACCAGCTGCGCTGCAGCTGATCGACGTTCGACACGAACGCCGCGGCGACGGCACCCGCGGGAGGGACGGCCAGCCCGACGACCGCGTGCCCATCGATGGGGCTCGTGCGCGGCGGCCCCATACGTCGCCACCGCCCCCCAGTCGTGACCGATGATGACGGCGTCGCCGTCACCACCGAGCGCGTCGTGGAGCGCGTTGGCGTCAGCGGCCAGCGCCCCCGTCTGGTACACCCCATCGGAGGGCACGCTCGTGGGCGCGTAGCCACGGCTGAACGGTGCGACCGCGCGGTACCCGCGCTCGGCGAGACGGGGTAGCAGGTGCCGCCAGGTGTGGGGGGTGTCCGGGAACCCGTGGAGGCACAACGCGAGCGGTCCGTCGCCGCCGACGCGGAGGTAGGCGAACTCGAGGTCGCCGGCCTGCACGCTGCCCGACTCGACCCCCGTTCCCACGCCCAGACGGTAGCCCTGTGCGACGCACGTCACCTGCTCCGACGTTCCAGTCGAGCCGGCTAGGGCGTACAGTTGCTGGACCGTATTACCCGAGCGGGGGAGTTGCGCCCAGCATGTTCGTCACGTTTCATGGCGTACGCGGTTCGACGCCGTGCCATGGTGACGACATCGCTCGGTACGGGGGCAACACGTCCTGCGTGTCGGTCAGCGCTCCAGGTGAGCGCCCGTTGCTCTTCGACATGGGGACGGGTCTGCGCTACTTCGGTCTCACGCAGCCAGCCGAGGAGCCCTTTCGGGGCACCTGCCTCGTGAGCCACCTGCACTGGGATCACGTGCAGGGCCTGCCGTTCTTCACCCCCCTCCAGGACGAGCAGTCCGAGCTGGTCGTGTACGCCCCCGCGCAGGACAACGGCCGCTGTGCCGCAGAAGTGCTCCGCGACACGATCTGCCCTCCCATGTTCCCGATCGGGCTCGATGGTTTCCCGGGCAAGATCGACATCCGGGAAGCGCCCGATCGGTTTGCCGTCGGCGGCTACACCGTGGAGTCGGCGCCGGTACCGCATGTGGGCGAAACCGTTGGCTACCGCGTCACCCACCATGGCGCGAGCGTCGCCTACGTGAGCGACCACCAGCAGCCGGCCGGGGGATTGCTGATCGACGAGAAGGTGTGGGGGCTGTGCCAGGGCGTGGATCTGTTGATCCACGACGCGCAGTACACGCCCGCCGAGTTCAAGCGCAAGCGCGACTGGGGGCACTGCACGGTCGAGTACGCCGTGTTCCTGGCCAGCGAAGTCGGTGCGAAGCGGTTGGCGCTGTACCACCATGACCCGACACACGACGACGAGATGATCGACTGTCTCACGGCCTCCGCGGCGCGGTGTGGCAGCGAGTTCGGCGTCGAGGTGTTTGCTGCCCGCGAGGGCCTGACGATCGACGTCAGCCGCGGTTGATGCAGACCCTCGGCACGATCGCCGCGATCCTCCTGGGCGCGGTGTTCGTGGTGGCCGGGGGTGCGAAGCTCGCATCCGGCGCGGCATGGGTCGCCCAAGCTCGCTCGATCGGGGCGCCGCAGCCGATCGCCACCGCCCTGCCCGGCATCGAGGTCGTCCTCGGCGCGCTGCTCATCACGACGATCGCCATGCCACTTCCCCCGCTGGCTGCCATCGTGCTGCTCGTCGCGTTCAGCGTCCTCATCGCCCGCCAGCTCGTTGACGGGCGGCATCCGCCGTGCGCCTGTTTCGGGGCGTGGTCGAGCCGCCCCCTCGACGAGTCGCACCTCGTGCGCAACGCCGCCCTGATCGTGCTCGCATTGATCTCGCTCTGGGCCCGCTAGGCCTGTCCCAGGGTCGCCAGGAGGAACGTGAGCGCGCGGGCCTCTTCGCGCCAGACGTCGTAGCGGCCGCTCGGCCCGCCATGGCCGGCGCCCATCTCCGTGCGCATCACCAGCGGGCGGTGCCGGCCCACACCCACTGACCGCAGCTTGGCGACCCACTTCGCCGGCTCGTGGTAGCTGACCCGCGGATCGTTGAGACCGGCGGTCACGAACAGCGCCGGGAACTCGACCGGTGTCGGCGGCAGCACCGCGTTGTCATACGGGCTGTAGCTGAGCATGTAGGACGCGTAGGGCTCCTGGCGAGGGTCGCCCCACTCCTCCCACTCCGTCACGGTGAGCGGCAATGACGGATCACTCATCGTCGACACGACGTCGACGAAGGGCACCTCGGCGACGGCACTGGCGAAGAGGTCGGGCCGCATCGTGATGCACGCCCCGACGAGCAGCCCGCCGGCGCTCCCTCCGCGGATGGCGATGCGTGCGGGATCAGCCCACCGACCGGCAGCGAGGTGCTCGACGGCACTCAACGTGTCGGAGAACGTGTTGCGCTTGTTGAGCAGCCTGCCGTCGAGGTACCACGCTCGCCCGAGCTCGCCCCCGCCTCGCGGGTGCACGAGCGCCCACACGACACCTCGGTCGAGCAGCGACAGCCGGGCCACCGAGAACCACGGCGGCAGCGACGCCTCGTACGACCCGTACGCGTACACGGCGCACGGTGCCGACCCGTTGATCGGTGTGTCCACGTGGCGCACGATGTCGACCGGAACCTTCACGTCGTCCATCGCGATTGCCCACGTCCGCTCCGACACGTACCGGTCGAGCTCGACGTTGGGGGTCGGCGTCCGCTTGCGGAGGATCCGCTCGCCGCTCACGATGTCGTGGTCGTACACGGTGGCCGGCGTGGTGAGCGACTGGTAGGAGAGCCGCACGACCGTCGTGTCCCACTCAGGGTTCGGGCCGAGGCCGACGTCGTGCGGCTCGGACCCGAACTCGAGCAGCTCCTGGCGCCCGTCGCGGAAGTGGACCCACACCTTGGGTTGGGCATCGCTCCACTCGTGCACGATGAGATGGCCGGCGAACGGCTCGGCCGTCGTGAAGCGTCGACCGGGGACGTGGGGGAGCAGCTCCTCCCACTCACCGGGGGACTCGATCGGCGCGACCATCACCTGGAAGTCGGGCGCATCGAGGTTGGTGAGCACGACGAACCGGTCGCCCCAATGGTCGATCGAGTACTCCACGTCCGGGACGTGGGCCCGCACGATGGCCGGCGTGCCCTCCGGGTCGTCGGCGCGCAGGAGCCACGCCTCCGAGCTCGTCTTGCTGTTGATCGAGAAGACGATCCACTGCTCGCTGCGCGTGCTCGACACGTCGAGGTAGAACCGCTCGTCGGGCTCCTCGAAGACGAGTCGGTCGTCCTGCGGCGCGGAGCCGAGACGGTGCCGCCAGATCTGGTGCGGCCGCATTGCCTCGTCGGGCCGGGCGTAGAACACGTGCTGGCCGTCTGCCGACCATGCCAGGCCGCCCCACGACGAGGTTCCCGTCAGCTCGTCAGGCAGTTCCGTGCCTGTCGTGAGATCTCGGACCCGCAGCGTGTAGCGCTCACTGCCGTCGAGGTCAATGGACCACGCCAGCAGCGAGTGGTCCGGCGAGGGAAGCACCGCGTGGAGGTCGAAGAAGTCGTGGCCGGCGGCCTCGGCGTTGCTGTCGAGGATCACGGTCTCGCTCGCCTCGTCGATCGTGCCGCCGCGGCAGTACACGGGGTACGACTCACCCTCGATGGTCCGCGTGAGGTACCACCACGGTCCGTGCCGGACCGGCACGGACTCGTCGGTCTCCTGGACCCGGGACTTGATCTCCTCGAACAGCGTCTCGACTTGGTCGCCCTGGGCGTCGAAGAAGGCGGCCGCGTACTCGTTCTCGGCCTGCAGGTAGGCGATCGTGTCGGGATCTTCGCGGTCGCGCAGCCACGCGAACGGGTCGTCGACGGCCCCGGTCGGGCGTTCCCACGTGTGTGGTTTGATCGGAGCGACAGGGGTGGGGCGATCGTCGACCTTCATCGCGACCGGAGCGTACGCGCCCACATCCATCCCGCTACCGTGCGAAGTGCCATGCGCGTCTGGATCGACCAGGACCTGTGCACGGGCGACGGACTCTGCGTCGACCACTGCCCAGACGTCTTCCAGCAACTCGAGGACGGAATCGCCTACGTCCGGCAGGCCGGACTGCCCCTCAACGACCCGGGCGGATCCGGGTCACTGGCGTGGGTCGGGGTCCGCAACGTCCAGTCCGTCATCCACGCCGCCGAGGCGTGCCCCGGTGAGTGCATCTTCATCGAGATCGATCCGCCGGTCGACGCCGAGCTCGACGTCACCGTCGACGGCCGCATCGCCGGCCGGGTCGACCTGCGCGACGACGCGGCGTGACCGGAGGCGGTCGGCGACGATCGCCAGCGCGACCGCAGCTAGCCCAGCCAATCCAGCCACCCACCACCGCGTGACGCCGGTGTCGGCGAGCGTCGCCGCCCGTGCCCGTCCCGACTCGGCCGCGCCGGCCAGCCCCTCGCGCACCTCGTCGCTCACGGCTTGTGCGGTTGCGGCGTCACCGGCTGCCGCCGCCTGTCGCGCCGCCTCGAGCTGGGTGCCGTACTGCCGGCCCCTGAGCCCAAGCGCCACGAGTGGAGGGTGCGCGGCAGCATCGGTGGCCGTCGCCTGCGACAGCGACTCGATCGCCTCGGCCAACTCGCGCTGCTCGGCAGCCAGCGCGTTCAGCTCGCGCTCGGACCATGCCGTCTCGTACTGCTCCTCGAAGCTCGCCGGAAGGGCGATCTCGGCCGGCGCAGCGGCGGCGTCGAGTTGTCGCCGCGCGCTCAGCGCGGCCTCGGCGGCCGTCATTGTGGAGGCGGCGGCATCGAACTGCCAGCGCTCCATGGCCTGACGCACGGCGAGCGGCGCGGCCCATCCATCGCCGTCGGTGACGAGCGCGCCGTACCGCTGGCGGGCCGTCGAGCGCAGCTCGAAGTCCCCGACGTCGCTGGCCGGGGCGACCCACGTGCGGAACAGCTCGGCCGCTGCCTCGGCGTCCCCCAACTCGGACGCCAGGTCGAGCAGGCGCCTCCAATCCGCGGCGGCCGTCGTCGGCTGCGCCTCGCCGTCGCCGCGATATGCCTCGATGTCGCCCTCCATCGCGGTCAGCACGTCGGCCATCGCGTCGAGACCGACCTCGTCGACGAGCGCATCGACCACGAAGTACGACGTCTCGTACCCATAGCGCTCGCTGTCTGCATCGGGCGGGAGGGCCACGGGGAAGTTCCACTCGGAGAGCGGCTGGGCACCGGCCGCACCAGCGGTCGGCACGACCGGCGGGCGAGCGCTGGCCGCCGTGCGCTCGAGCAGGAGGTTGGCGTATGTCTCGGCCAGCCCCTCGTTGATCCAGCGCGACGGCGCGAAGTCGTCGTTGAACCACGCGTGGCCGACCTCGTGGAACACCAGCGCCGGATCGAGATCCTCCCCGACCTCGATCACGCCCGTGTCCTGATCGAACCACCCGGCGAATCCCTCGAGGATCGGCTCGACGCTCTCGCGCACGATGACCGCTCGGTCGTCACGCGCCGGGAACCCGATCAACTGCTCGAGATCGGTGAGCGCCGTCCCGACCTGACCACCCATGAACGCCGTCCACTCCGGGTCATCGGGCCAGGCCTGGACCACGACGTCACGACCGGCGACGTCGAGCGTCGTCTCGGTCAGGCCGGCGCCGTCGGAGGCGATCACGACCGGCGCAAAGAACGTCGGCTCGGCGATCGCCTCGAAGGCCCTGACGTCCACCACCCCGTCTGTCGAGACGATCGGTTCCTGCAGCGAGGTCAGGCCGAGCGCGGGCAAGCTGACGTCGACGGTGACGGGCGAGACGACGCGCACCGCCGCCGTCCCGGGGTCGCCGTAGGCATAAGCGACGAAGGCGGCGAACGCCTCGTTGGTTCGCCACGGCGACTCGGAGCGCGGCGGCAGGCCCGGCAAGTCCCACGTCACGACGAGGTCCTGACGTTCGCCGTAGTCGAGTCGCTCCGGGAACGTGATCGAGAGGAGCTGGAGCTCGGGGTCGACGGGTTCCAGGCTGACCGCAACGGGCTCGTCGCCGGCCTGGCCGGCGAGCGCGGTCGCGTCACCGTGGACACCGACCTGCCAGCCAGTGAAGTACGTCGAGCGCACCCCGCCGCCGTCACGGTCGGGGGCGACCGTGTTCTCGACGGACAGGTCGAGCCGGACGCGGACGAGGCCTGCTGGGAAGTCCACCTCGTAGGTCGTCGTCGCGTCGACGGTCAGCCCGTTTGCGGCGGCCGCGAGCGGGGCAGGAACGGTGATCGTCGCGAACGTTGCGCCGACCCCGACCCCTACCGCCAGGCCCACCAGGCAGCGCCGCCGTGCCATCGTCCGTTTCTAGCCGGAATTGCCTGCTCGGCGGGGTCAGACCGGCACGTTGAATTGTTACTATGGCGGTAGTGGAAATTCTCCGGACAGGAATGAGCCAGCTCTCATGACGACGTTCGATTTGGATCTGACGAAGTACCAGCTCGGCTGGAGCGACGAGGTCGAGTACGCGTTCACGCCCGAGAAGGGCATCAGCGCGGGCGTCGTCGAGCAGATCTCCTGGTGGAAGGGCGAGCCGCGCTGGATGACCAGGATGCGCCTGCGCGCTCTGCAGCTCTTCGAGCGCAAGCCGATGGCCGAGTGGTTCGCCGTGAACATGCCCGACATCGACTTCCAGGACATCTACTACTACCTCCGCCCGTCGGGCGAGCAGGTCGACGAGTGGGACGAGCTCCCCGAGCAGATGAAGGCGACGTACGAGAAGCTGGGCATCCCCGAGGCCGAGCGCAAGTACCTCGCCGGCGTCACCGCGCAGTTCGAGTCCGAGGTCGTGTACCACCGCAACCGCGAGGAACTGGCCAAGCAGGGGATCCTCTTCTCCGACATGGACACGGCCCTGCGTGAGTACCCCGACCTCGTCAAGCGGTACTTCGGGACGATCATCCCGCCGGGCGACAACAAGTTCGCCGCCCTGAACTCGGCCGTCTGGTCGGGCGGGTCGTTCGTCTACGTGCCCCCGGGCGTCGAGTGCGAGATGCCGCTGCAGGCGTACTTCCGCATCAACGCCGAGAACGCCGGCCAGTTCGAGCGGACGCTGATCATCGCCGACGAGGGGTCGCAGGTCCACTACATCGAGGGCTGCTCGGCGCCGGTGTACACGAGCGACTCGCTGCACTCGGCCGTCGTCGAGATCGTCGTCAAGCCGTCGGCCCGCGTGACGTACACGACGATCCAGAACTGGAGTCCGAACGTCTACAACCTCGTGACCAAGCGCGCCCGCGTCGAAGCCGAAGGCCACATGGAGTGGATCGACGGCAACATCGGCTCGAAGCTCACGATGAAGTACCCGAGCGTCTACCTCGTCGGCCCGAAGGCGACCGGTGAGGTGCTCTCCGTGGCGTATGCAGGCGCCGGACAGCACCAGGACGCCGGCGCCAAGATGATCCACGCGGCCCCCGAGACGACGTCGAAGATCGTTTCGAAGTCGATCAGCAAGGACGGCGGCATCACGACCTATCGCGGCCTCGTCCGGGTCGACGAGGGTGCGACCGGTTGCAAGTCGCACGTGCAGTGCGACGCGCTGATCCTCGACGAGGACTCCGAGAGCAGGACGCTGCCGTACATGGAGGTCGGCGAGCGCGATGCCCAGATCGGTCACGAGGCGACCGTCTCGAAGGTTGCCGACGAGCAGCTCTTCTACCTGATGAGCCGCGGCCTCTCCGAGGAGCAGGCGATGGGCATGGTCGTGAACGGCTTCATCGAGCCGATCACCCGCACGCTCCCGATGGAGTACGCCGTCGAGTGGAGCCGCCTGATCGAGCTGCAGATGGAGGGCTCGGTCGGCTGATCGTTCGTACTGTTTGTAGGGATCGCCTCACAATGGCCGATTCCTACGGACAGAACGCTGTCAGCGGTCGCCGCCGGCGACTGACTGCGGCCGTGAGCCGGTCGGCGCAGTCGCAGCGAGGCCAGTGATGGCGACGTCCAGGGTCGCCTCGACGTAGCGGGCGTCGACGGGTTGGCGCTGCATCACCTTGCGGAACACGATCGGACCGACGATCGAACCGATCACCACGTGCGGATCGAGACCCTCCGGCAGCTCGCCGCGCTGCTGGGCGCGAGCGACGATCTCCATGATCGGCGCTTGGCGCTCCTCGCCGAGCTGCTCGAGGAGCAGTTCCATCTCCGGATCGCGCGACGCCGCATCGATGAGACACGGCATCAAACGTCCGACCTTGCCACTGAGGTCAGCCCGTACGAGCCCGCCGAAGAAGGCCATCAGGTCGCCGCGTAGCGACCCCGTATCCGGCGTGGCAACGTGTTGGAACGACGCCCGGACGGTGTCGAGGATCAACCCGGGCCGCTCCGGCCAGTGACGGTAGATCGTTGTCTTCGCCACCCCCGAGCGAGCCGCGACCTCTTCGATCGTCAACGCCGCGACACCGCGCTCGACGATGAGGTCCGTGGCCGCGTCGATCGCCTTGCGTCTCGCCTCTTCGCTTCTCGGCCGTGCCATGTGTCACCTGCGCACCTGGCCGCGGGCCTCACAGGTTGTCCGCGACAACCACTACGTTATCGTAGCGAAACGAAGTTGGCGACCGCCCGCCATGTGACGGTCGACGCAACGAGTGGAGGTTCGCCGCCAATGACCACCACACCTGAGCGACCCGGTCCCGAGGTGGGCGTCGACCACGACGGGATCGAGCCCGCCGTCTACCAACGGCGCTGGAAGATCCTGGCGGTCCTCTGCGCGTCGCTGATCATCGTCATCGTCGGCAACACGGTCCTCAACGTCGCGCTGCCGACGCTGGCCCGGCCCGACGGCCTCGGTGCGAGCAACACCGAGTTGCAGTGGATGGTCGACGCCTACGCCCTCGTCTTCGCCGGCCTCCTGTTCACCGCCGGCGCGCTCGGCGACCGCTTCGGACGCAAAGGTGCTCTCCAGGCGGGCCTCGTCGTGTTCGCCGCCGGCTCGCTGATCGGCGCATTCGCCGGTTCGTCGGGGCAGGTGATCGCCGGGCGGGCGGTCATGGGCATCGGAGCGGCGTTCATCATGCCCTCGACGCTGTCCATCCTCACGAACGTCTTTCCCGGCCGCGAACGAGCGAAGGCGATCGCCATCTGGGCCGGTATCTCGGGCGCCGGAGCGGCGATCGGGCCGGTGACGTCAGGCCTCTTGCTCGAGCACTACTGGTGGGGCTCGGTCTTCCTGATCAACCTGCCGATCATCGCCATCGCGTCGGTGGCGGTGTGGATCCTCGTCCCGAAGTCGAAGGACGCCACGGCCTCACCGCTCGACCCCGTCGGTGCCGTCCTGTCGCTCGTCGGGATCAGCGCCCTCGTCTACGCCATCATCGAAGGGCCGAACCACGGCTGGGCGAGCGCGGAGTCGCTGCTCTGGTTCGTCGGCGCAATCGGCGTCCTCGCGCTGTTCGCCTTGTGGGAGTGGCGTTCGCGCCATCCGATGCTCGATCTGCGGCTGTTCCGGAACCGCCGGTTCTCGGTCGCCTCCGGCGGCATCTCGCTGATCTTCTTCGCGATGTTCGGCATGTTCTACCTGCTCACGCAGTACCTGCAGTTCGTGCTCGGCTACAGCCCGCTCGAAGCCGCCGTGCGCCTGCTGCCGTTCCCGGCGCTGATGATGATCGTGGCGCCGCAGACCCCGCGCCTCGTCGCCCGCTTCGGGGCCGATCGAGTGGCGTCGACTGGCCTCGCTTTCATCGCCGTCGCCTTCCTACTCGCCTCGCAGTTCGACGGCGCCACTCCGTACTGGTACCTCGTGATCGTCGTCTGCATCCTCGCCTCGGGGATGGCGCTCACCATGTCGCCGATGACGACGCAATTGATGTCCGCCGTCCCTCGCGACCGGGCCGGCATCGGCTCGGCGATGAACGACACCACCCGCGAGCTGGGAGGTGCGCTCGGCGTGGCCGTGCTCGGGTCCATCGTCACCAGCCGGTACACGTCCGGGCTCGCTGATGCCGTGAGCGGCCTGCCGGAGCAGGTCGGGGAGATCGCCAAGGGCAGCGTCGGCGGCGTGCGTGGCCTCGTCGAACAGGGCGCCCTACCCGGCGAGGTAGCGACGCGGCTGCTGTCGGCCGCCTCCGACGCGTTCGTCGACGGCCTCGCGCTGGCCACGCTGGTTGCTGCCGCGGTGTCCGCCGTTGCGGCGGTGATCGTGCGCGTCCTGCTCCCGTCGGACCGCAACAACCCCGACGTCGCCGGCGACGTCAGCCCCGAACACGCGATCACTGTCGACTGAGACTTCGGGCTCGGCCCGCCTTCTTCCGCGCCCGACTCGGCCCTACGCTTGATGTCGTGCCGATGCGACAGGAGTGCAAGCACTTCGAGAGTCGCACGTACGCCAACGGCGACACCGTGCGCAAGTGCGACCTCGACCTCGCTCCGGACGCGCCATGGCGCTGCCCGGACAACTGCCCGAAGTACGAGCGACGGCTGGCGGCTGTCGCGTGGACGCACGGATCGCTCGCCGCGCCCCCGACCCCGGAGGAGCCAGCCAGCGTTGCCGACGGCACCGCTGCCGCGCTGCTCGACGAGGCCGAGGATTACTTGAACTCCGTCGGCGATCGAGTCCGGGCCGAGGTCGAGGCTGAGGCTTCCCGCCGCAAGGGTTGGCGGCGCCTCTTCCGGCGGGGCTGACGCCCCACCGGCGCAGGGGGTTTCCCCGGTCCCCACCGTAGAATTACCTGGTCATGCATGCCTTTGGGCCAGTCAGCCTGCCCTTCCCGACCCCTGCCGATGAGATCTGGCGGTACAGCCGGATCGACGAGCTGGATCTCGAGCGGTTCGCGCCGAGGTCGAGCTCGACGACGATCGAGGGCGGCGAGGGCCTGCTCGCCGGTCCGGATGACGAGACGCCTGACGTGATCGGCGGCGAGCCGCCGGACCTCTTCGCCGAGCTCAACGCGTCGCACATGCAGCCCGTCGTCGTCCGCGTTCCCCCGGGAACCATCGTCCCCGAGCCCATCGTCGTCACACACGCGATCGCCGGCGAGGGCACAGCGGTCTTCCCGCGGCTCGTCGTCGACGCCGGCGCCGACAGCGAGGTCACCGTCGTCGAGCGGTTCGCGTCACCGAACGGCGACCTGGTGCTCGTCGTGCCCGTCCTCCAGGTGCGCGCCGGTCCTGCCGCCCGGGTCAGCTACCTCGGCGTGAACGAGCTGTCCGAGGCGGCCTGGCAGATCGGCCATCAACAGGCCGTCGGGGACCGTGACTCGACCGTCACGCTGTCGACGGTCGCCCTCGGCGGTCACTACGCCCGCGTGCGCACGGAGGCGCGGATCGCAGGGGCAGGTGGCAGCACGCGCCAGGTCGCCCTCTACTTCGCCGGTGGCGAGCAGATGCACGACTTCCGCACGATCCAGGACCACGCCGCGCCGCACTCGACCAGCGATCTGCTCTTCAAGGGCGCGGTCCAGGATCACGCCCGCAGCGTGTACACGGGCCTGATCAAGGTTCGCAAGGAGGCGCGCGGCACGACTGCCTTCCAGACCAACCGCAACCTCACGCTCGGTGAGGGTGCGTGGGCCGAGAGCGTCCCGAACCTGGAGATCGAGACGAACGACGTCCGGTGCAGCCACGCCTCGACGGTCGGCCCGATCGACGAGGATCAGCGCTTCTACCTCGAGAGCCGCGGCATCCCGACGTCGATCGCCGAGCGGCTCATCGTCCTCGGGTTCTTCGACGAGGTGCTCGGCCAGCTGCCGGTCGGCCCGCTGGCTGCCGAGCTGCGAGCCAGGGTGTCGGCCAAGCTCGACCTCGACCGGACGCTGACGGGGGTGGCGTGATGGGGCGTGAGGTTCGGCGAGCGCCGCTGCATCGCGGCGGCGGCGAGCTCGGGAGGCGAGCGCCAGCGAGCCGAGACGTGGGGGTTGCGTAGTGGCGACCTTCCCGCTCGACGAGCTGGAGCCGGGGACGGCGCGCCGCGTCGACGTCGACGGCGTCCCGGTCGCCGTCGTGCGTTGCGGCGACGACGTGTACGCCATCGGCGACACGTGCAGCCACGCTCAGGTGTCGCTGTCCGAGGGTGACGTGTGGTGCGATGAGCGGGAGATCGAGTGCCCGAAGCACAGCAGCACGTTCAGTCTCGAGACGGGTGAGCCGATGACGTTGCCGGCAACGCAGCCCGTCGCCGTGTTCGACGTGCGGATCGAGGATGGCAAGGTGATCGTGGAGAGCCGGCGATGACGGCGACGCTGGAGATCCGGGGCCTGCGGGCCGCTGTCGCGGGCAAGGAGATCGTCCGCGGCATCGACCTCACGGTGTCGAGCGGAGAGGTCCACGCCGTCATGGGCCCGAACGGCGCTGGCAAGAGCACACTGTCGGCGGTCGTGATGGGCAAGCCCGGCTACGAGGTCATCGAGGGCACCGTGACGCTCGACGGCACCGATGTCCTCGGCATGCTGCCGTGGGAGCGTGCCGCCGCCGGGCTCCATCTCGTCATGCAGTACCCCACGGAGGTGCCGGGCGTCGCCCTCGACGACATGCTCCGCGAGGCGCTGACGGCCCACGGTGCGCGCACCGATGGACTGGACGCCACGCTGCGCGCCGAAGCCGAAGGGATCGGCCTCGAGGAGCGCCTCCTCCACCGACCGCTGAACGTCGATCTCTCCGGCGGCGAAAAGAAGCGCAACGAGACGCTGCAGCTGGCCGTGCTGCAACCGCGCATCGCCATCCTCGACGAGCTCGACTCCGGTCTCGATCTCGACGCGCTGCGGGCCTGCGCCCGGCGCATCGAGGCAGCGACGCAGCCGTCCGATGGTGAGCCAGGGCTCGGCGTGCTGGCGATCACCCACTACGCCCGGCTGCTCAGCGAACTGCGGCCCGACGTCGTGCACGTCCTCGTGCGCGGGCAGCTCGTCGCCGAGGGCGGCCCCGAGCTCGCCGACCGCCTCGAGGACGAGGGCTACGCCGCCTTCACCGGCGAGCCGGAGGAGTCCGAGCGGCGCGACCTCGACCGGCCAGCGGTGCGCCCGGGATCACTCGACGAGCTGTTCGCCAACCCGTAGGCACGTCCATCCGAGTGTTTCCCCGCCGGCATCCCCGCCGCAAACTCTCGGATGACCTCAAACACTCGGATGGGAATAGTGTCCGCGCATGGCTCACGATGACGCCTGGGAGGAGCGCGACGGCGCGCTGCGCCGGCACTTCGAGTTCGCCGACTTCTCCGCCGCGTTTGCGTTCATGACCCGGGTGGCGCTGCTCGCCGAGAAGCGCAATCACCACCCGGAGTGGTCGAACGTCTGGAACAAGGTGGACATCACGTTGTCGACGCACGACGCGGGCGATGTCGTCACGGACAAGGACCGTGAGCTGGCTGCGGCGATCGACGCGCTGATCGCCTGACGCCGTGACGACGGCCGCCGCCGCCCGGTCGGCCACCGACCGCTTCCCCGGGGCCCGGGTGGTCACGGGCTGCTTCATCGTGCTCGCCGTCACCGCTGGGCTCGGGTTCTACGGCCTGGCCGTCTACCTCAACGCGTTCAGTCGCGAGCGCGACTGGCCCGTCGCCTCGATCTCGCTGGCCACGACGGTGTACTTCATCGTCAGCGGTCTCACCGGGCTCTGGGTGGCGCGAATCATCGCCCGCCGCGACGTTCGCATCGTCATCGTCGCCGGCGGCATCGTCGGCGGCTTGGCGCTCGCCGTGCTCGGCCGCGTCGAGGCGCGCTGGCAGCTGTACGTCGTCTACGCCGTCTTCGCTGCCGGCTTCAGTGCCGCCGGCCTCGTGCCCGTCACGACGATCATCACACGCTGGTACCACGTCCGCCGCTCGGTCGCGCTCTCCGTGGCCTCGACCGGCCTGTCGGTCGGCGGGATCGTCTTCACGCCGTTCGCCAAGTGGCTGATCGACGATCGAGGACTGGAGTCGGCGACACCGATCCTCGGTGCGATCTGGCTGGTCGGCGTCATCCCGTTCGGCCTGTGGCTGGTGCGCCCCGATCCGATCGTCCTCGGCTGGCAGCCCGACGGTGCTCGGTCGCTCGAGGCCCAGGCGCAGGTGACGATCGAAGGCACACCGCTTCACGAGGCGCAGCGGACCCGCTTCTACCTCGCCATCACGTTCGGATACCTCCTCGTGATGGGTGCTCAAGTCGGCGGCATCCAGCAGCTCGTCAAGCTCGTCGAGGAGCGCAGCGATCAGACCACCGCCGCCCTGGCGACCATCGGAGTGGCGGGCACGTCCGTGGTCGCCCGGCTCGTCGGCGGACGCGTCGTGTCTCGCTTGCCGATGGCGATGTTCACGGTCGTCCTCGCGGTCCTTCAGGCAGTCGCGCTCGCCGGCCTTGCCTTCGCCGAGAGCACGGCGGCGATCTTCGCCGCGATCCTCCTCTTCGGCGCGACGGTGGGCAACCTGCTGATGCTCCAACCGCTCCTGATCGCCGAGCGCTTCGGCGTCCTCGACTATGCGCAGATCTTCAGCCGCTCGCAGTTCATCTCGGTGTTCGGGGTGGCCGGCGGACCGCTGTTGCTCGGCTGGCTCTACGACAACGCCGGTGGCTACCAGACGTCCTACCTCGTGGCTGCGGGGTGCTCATTCGTCGGGGCGCTCGTCATCTCGACGGGTGGTCCTGCCGAGGTCCGCCGGTGACCGATCTCCACCCCAACGTCGCCCGCGTCGTCGCTGCTGCCGAAGCCGCCGGTCTGGCCATCACGCCGGTGCGCTTCCCCGACGGCGCGAAGACGGCCAGCGATGCGGCAGCAGCCATCGGCGTCGACGTCGGCCAGATCGTGAAGAGCCTCATCTTCGCCGTCGACGGCGACGTCGTGCTGGCCTACGTCAGCGGCCTCAACCAACTCGACGAGTCGAAGCTGGCGGCCGCCGCAGGCGGCACGCGATGTCGCCGGGTCGACGCCGACACCGTTCGCACGGCGACGGGCTTCCCGATCGGCGGCGTGCCGCCATTCGGACATGCGACGACGCTACGGGCCTTCGTCGACCGCGACCTCCTCGACTACGACGAGGTGTGGGCGTCGGCCGGGACGTGGCACGACGTGTTCGCCATCGCGCCGGACGACCTCGTGCAGGCGAGCGGCGCCGAGGTCGCCGACCTCAAAGCATCCTCGGAGCGGCGAGGTGGGTGAGTCGCCGAAGCGCAGCGGAGGCGGCGAGCTCGGAGGCGAGGCAAGCAACTTGCTTGCGAGCCCGAGCCCGAGATTTAGAGGTTGACGGTGATGAACAGCCCCCGACCTCGGGCGACGATCTCGTCCTGCTCGACGTCGACCAGCTCGCCCTCGATCCACAGCTTGCGCCCGTCGCGCTCGGCGAGCCGTCCACGGCACGCCAGCTGGCGCTGCAGCGGCGTCGGCCGCTCGTAGCGGACCACCAGCTCGCCGGTGTACGCCGGCTGCTGCAGGATGCCGAGCACGAAGCCGAAGACGTCGTCGAACAGGCCGGCGACGATGCCGCCGTGGGATCGACCCGGCGCTCCCTCGTGGGCCGCGCCGAGCGTCAGCAGGCCTTCCACCTCGTCGCCACGGCGATGCACTTCGAGGTCGAGCCCCCAGGGCGACGAGCGGCCCGAGAACGGGCGGTCGTCGTACGCGCCGACGATCCCCTGCGGAAGCGGTTCGGTCCACGACTTGCCGCCGAACGAGTCCGGCGGTCGTTGGCGTGGCGAGCCGGCGTCGAGCCGGCGAGTCAGGTCGTCGATCGTCGTCGCGACCTCTTCGAGCAGCTCGGTGTCGGCCTCGTGACCGACCAACGAATGGCCGAGGCGCCGGATCGCCGCGCCCGCTGCGGCCCGGCACTCGCCGTCAGGGGAGTCGTCGAGCACGCTACGAGGCGGCGGTCTCGTCGGCTCGTTCGAGCGCTTCGAGCAACGTGTTCCAGGCGAGCGTGGCGCACTTGATCCGCACCGGGAACTTCACGACGCCCTGCAGCGCCTCCAGGTCACCGAGCGCGACGTCTCCGTTCCCGTCGCCGTTCTCGCTGCCGTCGTCGGAGTCCTCGATCGACATCATCCCTTTGAAGCGCCGAACGAGCGCCCGTACGTCGTTGACCGGCTTGCCCTTGATCGCTTGGCTCATCATCGAGGCCGAGCTCTGCGAGATCGAGCAGCCTTGCCCGGCGACGCGCACGTCGCTGACGAGCCCGTCGTCCAGCTGCAGGAAGACCGTGACTTCGTCGCCGCAGAGCGGGTTGTGACCCTGTGCGGCGACAGCTGGCGGCGTCGGCAGCTCGCCGCGGTTGCGCGGTGAGCGGTAGTGGTCGAGGATGATCTCGCGATAGAGGTCTTCGAGACCGGGCATGGTGCTCCTAGAAGCCGAAGATGTCGGACGCGCCCTCGAGGGCGTCGGCCAATGCGTCTGCGTCGTCGTGATCGTTGTACACGTAGAAGCTGGCGCGTGCGGTGGCAGCGACGCCGAGCAGGCGCATCAGCGGCTTGGCGCAATGATGGCCGGCACGGATGCACACGTTGTGCTGATCGAGGACCTGGCTGACGTCGTGGGGATGAAGGTCACGGAAGGCGAAGCTGAGCACGCCGCCACGGACCGACAGATCGCGGGGACCGTGGATGCGGATGTCGTCACCGAAGCGCTCGGTGAGCGTGTCGATGGCGTAGCCCGTCAGCTCGATCTCGTGAGCCCTGACGGCGTCCATGCCGAGACCGCTCCATGAAGTCGACGGCCGCGCCGAAGCCGATGGCCTCGGTGATCGGCGGCGTGCCGGCTTCGAACTTGGCAGGGACGGCCGCCGGTGTGAACCCGTCCAGCCGAACGTCGGAGATCATGTTGCCGCCGCCGAGGAACGGGGGAGTGGCGTCGAGCAGCTCGGCCCGCCCCCACAGCGCGCCGATCCCCGACGGCCCGCACATCTTGTGGCTGGAGAACGCCGCGAAGTCGGCGCCCCACGCCTGGACGTCGGTCGCGTTGTGCGGCACGTACTGGCAGGCGTCCACGATCGCCAGCGCGCCGTGGGCATGCGCGGCGGCGCACAGATCGCTCACCGGGTTGAGCGTGCCGAGAACGTTGCTCATCGCCGCGACGGAAAGGACCTTGGCGCCGTCGAGCAGCCGGTCGAGATCGGTCAGGTCGAGCCGACCGTCCTCGGTGAGCAGGATCCAGCGCAGCTCGATGCCGCGCTCGCTCGCAAGGAGATGCCACGGGACGATGTTGGCGTGGTGCTCCATGTGCGTGAGGACCACGATGTCGCCGGCGGAGAGGTTGGCCCGGCCCCACGCCTGGGAGACGAGGTTCAGCGCCTCGGTGGCGTTCTTGGTGAAGACGATCTCGTCGGGATGGTCGGCGTTGACGAAGCGGGCGACCTTGGCGCGCGCCCCCTCGTAGGCGTCGGTCGCTTCGGCGGCGAGGCGATAGGCGCTGCGGTTGATCGGCGCGTAGTGGTGCTCGTTGAACGACGACATGGCGTCGATCACGCACTGCGGCTTCTGGGACGAGTTCGCCGAGTCCAGGTAGTGGATCGGGGCGCCGTCGATCGTGTCGCCGATGAGCGGGAACTGCTTCTTCACCTGGGCCGTGTCGAGCACGGGTACCTCGAGCGTCATGGCACCACCCCCGCGGGCCGGAACGCCTCGTAACCGTCACGCTCCAGGCGCTCGGCGATCTCCATGCCGCCCGAGGCGACGATGCGGCCGTCGATCAGCACGTGGATGTGGTCGGGGCGCAGCTCGTTGAGCAAGCGCTGGTAGTGGGTGATCAGCACGAACCCCATCTCGGGGCGGTCGGCGCGCACCTCGTGGATGCCCTTGGCGACGATGCGAAGGGCATCGATGTCGAGACCCGAGTCGGTCTCGTCGAGGATCGCCAACGCCGGTTCGAGGATCGCCAGCTGCATGATCTCGTTGCGCTTCTTCTCGCCACCCGAGAAGCCCTCGTTGAGGTAGCGGTCGACGAACGACGAGTCGATCCCGAGGCGCTGCATCCACTCCATTGCCGAGACCCGCAGCTCCAGCACCGACAGGTCGAAGCCCTTGCGGGCCGACAGGGCTTGGCGGAGGAACTGGATGACGGAGACGCCGGGGATCTCCTGGGGGTACTGGAAGGCGAGGAACATGCCGGCCTTCGCCCGGAGGTCGGCGGGCCAGTCGGTGACGTCGTCCCCCTGGAACGTGACGGTGCCGGACGTGACCTGGTACTCCGGCGAGCCCATCAGTGTCGCTGCCAGCGTGCTCTTGCCCGAGCCGTTGGGACCCATGATGGCGTGGACTTCGCCCTCGCCGACGATCAGGTCGAGCCCCCGCACGATGGGGTCCTCTGAGACCGGTGCGCTGGCGGTCGCGTCAGGCGTCGGCGCGATCCAGAGGTCGTCGACGCGGAACAGCTCCCGAGCCATGACCCCAAGTCTACGCGCCGGGTCCGATAATTATCCCTACCGCCGTAGGGGAAATGGCCGCCTTGAATGCGGCCGCCGAAGCGCCTGGAGGCGCCGGCGTGCCGAACTGGGTCTTCACCTCTGAACGACGCGGCCCGGGACGCGCGTGCGCGCCGCGATTACCAGCCGCGCTGAATCCACTCGTCCAAGTGCGGTCGCTCGGCACCGATCGTCGTGTCGACGCCATGCCCGGGGAGAACGACCGTGGTGTCCGGGAACGTGAACAGGCGGTCCTCGATCGAGCGGATGATCGTCGCGAAGTCGGCGTCGTCGAAGCTCGTGTTGCCCGGGCCGCCCGGAAACAGCGTGTCGCCGGAGAACAGCAGCGGCGTGTCGCGCACGTGGAACGAGATGGAGCCGGGGGTGTGCCCTGGGTTGTGGATGGCGTCCAGTCGCAGGTCGCCCACCTCGATGACTTCGGCGTCGTCGAGGAACACGTCGTAGCCGACCTCCGCCAGCTTCGGCGCGTCGAGCTTCGTGACCGCGACCTCGTATCCGGCCTCCCGGATCGCCGGCACAGCCTGGATGTGGTCCCAGTGCCCGTGGGTCTCGAGGACCCTGCGCACGCCGAGGCGCTGGCACAGCTCGAGCAGCTGCTCGTGCTCGTTGGCCGCGTCGATCAGCGCCGACTCGCCCGTGCGCCGGCAGCGCACGACGAACACGTTGTTGTCGTACGGGCCGACCACCACCTTGTGGACCTCGACGTCGGCGTTCACCCAGTGCAGCGTGCCTGTGCTCATGACCGTCCAGTGTGCCCTCCATCTCGCCGAGATCTCCACCTGCTCTCCATGCGCCGGTGGGTGCGACAGCGGATAGTCAGCTGATGCTCAAGCGCTCGCCCCTCGCCGTCGCGCTCCTCGGCGCGGTCTTGCTCGCCGCCCCTTCGGCGGCGACCGCCGAGGAGGCTCCACCCCCTCCACCGGACGGGAAGACACCGGCCGACGTGGCGGCCACCGACGCGACTGCGCAACTGCGCCAGGAATCGCGGGTGCGCGACGACGTGCTCCATGTCGACGAGCGGGAGCGGCCCCGAGCGCGCAGGGCACAACGACGACCTCGACAGCGCCGAGCGCCTGGTCCGTCTCGGCACGTCCCGACAGCACCAGGACGCTGTCGTCACGGGCACGCTCGCCGACGTTCTCCCTCCGGCCGCTCCGATCGGACCGTTCGCCGAGGACGACGGCGCGATTCCGCTGGCCAACCCGGCAGGCCTCGCCGCGGACCGGACGACCGTGCGGGCGACGGCCCAGATCGGCGACGGCCCGCACGGCACGAGCGAGGGCGACGGAAGCGGCGACTTCGACTTCTACCTCGTCGAGGACGCGACGGCCGGCCAACACCTCACGGTCGACGTCGACGCGGCGTCGATCGGCTCAGGTCTCGACTCGTTCGTGGCCGTGATCGACGCCACCGGCATCATCGCCTTCAACGACGACGCTCCCGGATTCGACAGCTTCCTGCAGGTCAACGTGCCCGCCGACGGGGACTACCTCGTGGCAGTGTCCGCGTTCGGGTCGTTGCCGAGCAACCCGTTCGACAGTGGCAGCGGTAGCGGTGCCACCACCGAGGGTGCGTACGAGCTGACACTGTCGTACGAGTTCGCCGAAGACGTCGACGTGTACCGCGTCGACCTGAGGGCGGGCGACGTGCTCGGTATCGCAGCCACGGGTGAGGCGGAGACCATCGAGATCTTCGACCCGGCCGGCGAGCCGGTCATGGGCTCTGGTCGGGACCTCAGTGCGTTCTATCCCGACGCCAGCCCACTGCGCGTCGCCGGAAACGCGACGGCCGACCACGTGGCGAGGGTCGAGGGCCCACACTTCGTCCGGGTCTCCAGGGGGGAAGGTGAGTACGAGCTCGACCTGCGCCTGCGCCGGCCAGGACTCGAGTCGGCCGGCGAGGGTGAGCGGCAGGTCCTCTTCCTCGACTTCGACGGTGCTTTCGTCGATCCGTCCACGTTCGGTGCGGACAGTGGCGAGCTGTCGCCGCTGGCCGACTTCCTCGCCGGCTGGGGCCTCGGCCCTGAACACGAGGACGCCGTCATCGACTCGATCGTCGCCACGTTCGCCGAGAACCTGCGCGACGACCCGCACGACCGTGGCAGCAACGAGCGCTTCGACGTCGACATCCGGACCAGTCGCGACGGAGATCTGTGGGGCCAGCCGAACGTCACTCGGATCGTCATCGGCGGCACCCGCGAGGAGCTCGACATCAACACGTTCGGCATCGCCGAGTCGGTCGATCCCGGCAACTTCGCCAGGGAGGAGACCGGTGTGGTCCTGCTCGATCAGGCCAGCGCGCCGGCCGGCACCGTCCCACGGACGATCAACGACTTCGTCACCCCCGGTGTCGACATGGTCGCCCTCGTCGGCCGGGCGATCGGCTTCGTCGCCTCCCACGAGGCCGGTCACCTCCTCGGCAACTGGCACACCCAGCCGAACAACGGTGTCGTGAGCATCATGGACACCTTCGACATCACCCAGCTCGGCCTCGGCCCCGACTTCGTGTTCGGTACGGCGGACGACGTCGACGTGGACTTCGTCGTCGACCAGCTCACCGAGGGCCACGTCGGAGCGCAGGACACGTTGAACCGCATGGCGTTCGCGATGTCGACGGCTGTGCCGCCGCGGCGCTGAAGGGCCGGGATCAGGTCGAGACGACGTCGAACCCCAGGCCGAGCGCCACGCCGATCTGTCCGGGGTCGAACGTGACGAACCGCACCGGCGCCGGCATCCGCTCGGCGGATGCGAGGTGGACGGCGCTGGTGAGGCGGACCGGCTGCTGGCCGCGCCAGCACGGCGGCTCGGTCGAGGCAACGCTGGTCGACCGGCACGACGTGCAGGTGATCCCACATCAACCGGATGGCGTCCTCCAGGTCGAGCCGCAGCACCGGCTCGTCGGCGAGCCGGTCGATGGCCGGCAGCGCCTCGGTCAATGCGAGTGCTGATGCGCTCCAGGTCCGGTCGGCGCCCAGCGCATCGAGCACGACCGGCGCGCTGGCGGCCGTCGATCGCGACGGCGAGCAGAGCGCTGGTGTCGAGGGCGACCGTCATCCTCAGCCGCGCAGCTCGACCAGGACGCGGTCGATGCGGACACCGGACCACACGGCGACCGCCTCGGGCGGACGCCATTGGCCGTGACGTCGCGGTGGCAGGAGGGCGCCGGCGGCGATCAGCCGGTCGAGGTCGGGCGCCTGGTCGTCGAGCGGACCGAGCTGCGCCGTGGGCCGCCCGGACACCGTGACGACGATCCGCTCACCCTCGGCGGCCCGGCGCACGGCGGCCGCGAGGTCGGCCCGCAGCATCCGGATCGATCGTGTGGACACATGTGTACACAAGCAGAGTAGCGACGGCGGGGCAAGTGCGGCGATGCTGGGGCCATGAACTTCGCCTTCACCGAGGAACAGGACGAGCTGCGCACGCACCGTTCGCGCCTTCCTCGATTCCAAGAGCCCTGAGTCCGCCGTCCGCGAGCTGATGGAGACCGAGGACGGCTACGACCCCGCCGTGTGGTCGCAGATGGCCGAGCAGATGGGCCTCCAGGGCCTCCACGTTCCGGAGGAGTACGGCGGCTCGGGGTTCTCCTACGTCGAGCTCGGCATCGTGCTCGAGGAGATGGGCCGCGCCCTCCTGTGCGCGCCGTTCTTCTCGACGGTCGTGCTCGCCGCCAACACGCTCATCCACAGCGGCGACGACGCAGCCAAGAAGGACTTCCTTCCCGGCATCGCCAGCGGCGAGACGATCGCCACCGTCGCCTTCACCGAACCCTCGGGGAAGTGGGACGAGTCGGGCATCGCGATGGAGGCCACGTCGAACGGCGACGGCTGGACGTTGTCGGGTACGAAGAGCTTCGTGGTCGACGGCCACTTGGCCCAGCTGATCATCGTCGCCGCCCGTACGGGGAAGGGCGTCAGCCTGTTCGCCGTCGAGGGCGATGCGGCGGGGCTGACTCGCACGTCGCTGTCGACGATGGATCAGACCCGCAAGCAGGCCAAGCTCGACTTCGAGAACGTGGCGGCGCGCCTCGTCGGCACCGAGGGCGAGGGATGGAACGTGCTGTCGACCGTGCTCGATCTCGTCGCCGTCGGCCTCGCCGCCGAGCAGGTCGGAGGGGCGCAGAAGGTGCTCGACATGGCCGTGGAGTACGCCAAGGTGCGCGTCCAGTTCGGACGGCCGATCGGCTCGTTCCAGGCGATCAAGCACAAGTGCGCCGACATGCTGCTCGAGGTCGAGTCGGCAAAGTCCGCCGCGTACTACGGGATGTGGTGCGCCAGCGAGATGAACGACGAGCTGCCCTCGGTCGCCTCGCTCGCCAAGGCGTATTGCTCCGAGGCCTACTTCCACGCCGCAGCCGAGAACATCCAGATCCACGGTGGCATCGGCTTCACCTGGGAGCACCCGGCCCACCTGTACTTCAAGCGGGCGAAGAGCTCTGAGCTGCTGTTCGGCGACCCGACGTACCACCGCGAGCTGCTGGCGCAGCGCATCGGTATTTAGGAAGTTCGCGCCGCCCATCGGCTTCTCAACGCAGATCAGCGGGTACCGTCCGCGCCTGTGTCGGATCACGACGCAGAGCGCTATGACGCAGAGCGCATCGGCGTCCTCGTCGTCGCCTACAACGCGGCGCAAACCCTTGCCTCCGTGCTCGATCGGCTCCCGCCGACGTTCCGTCGGCGCGTCCACCAGGTGCTCGTCTCCGACGACGCCAGCCAGGACCACACGTTCGAGATCGGCATCCAGTACGAGGCGCTCGGCGACCTCCCGCTGACGACGATGCGTCAGCCCCGCAACTTGGGCTACGGCGGGAACCAGAAGGTCGGGTACCGCTGGGCGATCGAGGCCGGCCTCGACGTCGTGGTGCTACTCCACGCCGACGGCCAATACGCCCCGGAGGTGATCGAGGACCTGGTCGAGCCGCTCCTCGACGGGCGTGCCGACGCCGTGCTGGGCTCACGCATGATCGTCAAGGGATCGGCGCGCCGAGGAGGCATGCCGCTGCTACAAGTTCGTCGGGAACCGGATCCTCACCCGCGTCGAGAACGCGCTGACGGGTCTCGAGTTGTCGGAATGGCACAGCGGTTACCGGGCCTATCGCGTCGACGCGCTCGCCGACATCCCGTTCGAGCAGAACTCCGACGGGTTCGACTTCGACACCGAGATCATCCTGCAGCTCCACGCGGCGGGGAAGACGATCATCGAGATGCCGATCCCGACGTACTACGGCGACGAGATCTGCTACGTGAACGGGCTCGTCTACGCCAAGGACGTCGTGGCCGACGCGGCGCGCTACCGGCTGCGCCGACTCGGTTTCGGGAACGGTGTTGGCGACGACCATGAGCCGTACGAGCTCAAGCTCACCGACACGTCGTCGCACGGCCGGCTGCTCGACCGCCTGCGCCACGCGCCACCAGGGCGGGTCCTCGACCTCGGCTGTTCGGATGGGCGGTTCGGCGCGCTCGTGCGGGAGCTCGGGCACCACGTGACCGGTGTCGATCTCGTCAAGCACGAGGACGTGGGGGATCGGCTCGACGCGTTCTTCGAAGCAGATCTCAACAACGGCCTTCCGGCCGAGATCGGTGCCGCCTTCGACACGATCGTCGCCGCCGACGTGCTGGAGCACACCGTCGAGCCGGCCCGCCTGTTGTCCGAGTTGATCGACCGGCTCACCGACGACGGCACGATCCTCACGAGCGTGCCCAACTTCGCCCACTGGTACCCGCGCGGTCGTGTCGCCATCGGCCGCTTCGACTACGACCGTCGCGGCATCCTCGACCGAGGCCACGTGCGGTTCTTCACTCGGCGCAGCTTCGAGCGGATGGTCTCCGAGGTCGGTCTCGATGTGCGTTGGCAGGCCGTCGTCGGCGCTCCGATCGAGGTCGTCGAGCGCGGTGGCCGCGGGGGCTTCGGTCGTGTGGCCAGCCTCCTCGGCTCCGTCGATCGAACGGCGGCGCAGGTCTGGCCGACGATGTTCGGGTACCAGTTCCTCTACGCCCTTCAACCACGCTGATGGAGCCGGTGACGTGGGTGTTCGTGGTCATCGCCGCGGTCGCCGTGTTCGTCATCGCGGCGGTCGTCATCGGGCGCGAAGCGCATCGCTTGGATGCTGTCGCGCCGCGTGTCGTGTACCGCCTCGATGAGGCCGTCGACTACGTCGCCGATCACGTGCCACCCACGACCCAAGCTCGTCTGACCCCCGAGGAGGTCGAGCAGCTGCTGATGTTCCATCTCCGCTGGCTCCACGCCAAGGGCCTGCAGCCGGTCGACGTGGTCGATCGTCGCCAGGATGTCTTCGAGCCAACGGTCATCGACGAGGACACGCTGACCGCCTACTTGATCGGCGAGTCGGAACGAACAGGGCTCGAGCTCCTCGACGACGTCGACGCCGTCGAGGTCGTGGAGGCTCACCTGGCGTACCTCGACGCGATCGGTGCCGTCGGTCCGCCCGCTGCGGGGGACGACGTGACCGATCTGCGAGGCTGAGCGGATGGCGATCGAGTGCGTCGATTTCCACTTCGACGTCATGTGCCCGTGGGCGTATCAGGGGTCCGAGTGGATCCGCGAGGTGCGGTCGACGCACGGGCCTCGAGGTGCGCTGGAAGTTCTTCAGTCTCGAGGAGATCAACCGCGTCGAGGGCAAGAAGCACCCATGGGAACGGGAGTGGTCCTACGGGTGGTCGATGATGCGCATCGGCGCGCTCCTCCGTCGTAAGGATCCCGCGCTGCTCGAGGCGTGGTATGAGCGGGCAGGTCGGGCGCTCCACGAGGAAGGTCGCCAGCCGCATCGACGCGAGGTTGCGGAGGAGCTGCTCGGCGAGCTCGGCCTCGACGGTCCGGTGGTCGTCGCCGAAGCGCTCGCCGACCCGACGACACACGACGACGTGCGGACCGAACAC
This sequence comes from uncultured Acidimicrobiia bacterium, assembly GCA_963774125.1. Lineage (GTDB taxonomy): Bacteria > Actinomycetota > Acidimicrobiia > Acidimicrobiales > Ilumatobacteraceae > JALZMG01. The sequence goes on along the minus strand of CAVZDR010000002.1, from coordinate 585,739 downwards.
GAGCGGGTGGTCGCCGCCGGCGCCTTCGGCGTGCCGACGCTGTTCTTCCCGGATGGCCAGGTCATCTTCGGGCCGGTCCTCCTGGAACCGCCGATGGGTGAGGACGCGGTGTCGTTGTGGGAGCACGTGTTGAGCTGGCTGCGCTTCGACACCCTGTATGAGATCCAGCGGCCGAAGTCACCGGCCGACATGGCCCGCATCGCCGAGGCGTTCCTGCCGTACCTGACGGCCCGGGACTGGCGCACGATCCAGAACCCGACGCCGTGACCACCATCGTTGACCAGGCCGACGTGCTCGCCGGCCTGGTCGATGTCTGGAACCGGCTGGATGAGCTGCTCGCCGGGCTCTCCGACGACGAGTGGGCTCGACCGACGCCACTGCCAGGGTGGAACGTCAAGGACGTCGTCGCGCACATGATCGGCACCGAGTCGATGCTGCTCGGTGACGCCACGCCGAGCGTCGATGCCGGCGCAGCGCCTCACGTGCGCAACGACATCGGACGGGTGAACGAGGTCTGGGTGGTGTCGATGGCCGATTTGCCGCCCGCCGACGTGCTGGCGACGTTCCGCGGTCACACCGCCCGACGGCTCGAATCGCTGCGCGCCATGGATGCGGCGGCCTGGGACGCGGAGGGCTTCACGCCGGCAGGGAACGACACCTACGGCCGCTTCATGCGGATCCGTGTCTTCGACTGCTGGCTGCACGAGCAGGACATCCGAGACGGCGTCGGTCGGCCGGGCGGCGAGGTGGGAACGTCGGTCGAGCTGGCCCTGGACGAAGCGGCATCCGTCATGGGCTTCGTCGTCGGCAAGCGGGCCGCCGCGCCGCCGGGATCGCGGGTCGCCTTCGATCTGACCGGTCCGACGGCGAGGCGCATCTTCGTCGAGGTCGGGAACGAAGAGCGCCCGCGCCACCGTGGTCGACGAGCTGTCGGCGCCGCCAACCGCTGCGCTGTGGATGCCGACCGGCGTCTTCGTGCGACTGGCCGGCGGCCGCATCGATCCGTCGACGGTCCGCGACCAGATCGACCTCGAAGGCGACCCCGAGTTGGGCGAGCGACTGATCGCCAACCTCGCCTTCACGATCTGACCCATCCGAGTGTTTGACGCCATCCGAGTGTTGCGGCGCGGGCATCCCCAGGCTCGACACTCCGATGGGCTCAAACGCTCGGACCCTGCTCGCTAGCCTGCGCCGATGGCCGACATCGGGATCGCCGGGGCCGGCTTCTCCGGAGCCGTCATCGCCAGAGAGCTTGCCGACGCCGGTCACCGGGTCACGGTCTTCGACACCGAGACCACACGTCGCCGGCAACTGCCACACCGAGCGCGACGACGACGAGCGACGTGATGGTCCACATCTACGGGCCGCACATCTTCCACACCCAGTGCGAGCACGTGTGGGAGTACATCAACCGCTTCGGCGTCGATGAAGCGCTACAACCACCGGGTCAAGGCCACGTCGGCGGGCACGGTGTACTCGCTGCCGGTCAACCTGCACACGATCAACCAGTTCTTCGGCACGACGATGGGCCCGGCCGAGGCCCAGGCGTTCGTCGCCGCCAAGGCCGAGCCACGGGACGAGATCGTGTCGTTCGAGGACCAGGGCCTGGCCTTCGTCGGCCGGGAGCTCTACGACGCCTTCCTCGCCGGCTACACCCGCAAGCAGTGGGGCACCGAGCCGACCGACCTGCCGGCGAGCATCCTGCAGCGCCTCCCGCTGCGGTTCAACTACGACGACAGCTACTTCAACCACCCGTACCAGGCGATCCCGGAGCGACGGCTACACGCCGATCGTCGCCGCGATCCTCGACCACCCGAGCATCGAGGTGCGCCTGTCGACGGGGCTGGCCCGAGCGGAGGCGACGCCTTCGACCACGTCGTGTGGACCGGCCCGATCGACGCCTACTTCGAGTACGAGCACGGCCGCCTCGGCTACCGCACGCTCGACTTCGAGCGGGAGGTCCACGACGGCGACTTCCAGGGCTGCCCGGTCATGAACTACTGCGATCCCGACGTGCCGTACACCCGGATCACCGAGCACAAGCACTTCGCGCCGTGGGAGTCGCACGACCGGACGGTGACGTACCGGGAGTTCAGCCGGACCGCCGAGCCCGGCGACATCCCGTACTACCCGATCCGGCGGGTCCGGGAGAAGGCGCAGCTCCTCGAGTACGTCGAGCTGGCGCGCGCCGTCGCCGGCGTCACGTTCGTCGGCCGCCTCGGCACGTACCGCTACCTCGACATGGACGTGACGATCAAGGAGGCCCTCGACGTCGCCGAGGTCATCCGCGCCGGCCTCGCCGACGGCACCCGATCCCGGCCTTCGTCGTCGATCCGCTGATCTGAGGCTCGCGGTTCGAGTCGACCCAAACCGTCGTGTCGGGGCCCGTCGCGTGTGCTTGACTGGTGCCACCAGAGGAAGGAGGTGGTCCAACACATGAGTGAATGTTCGTACGGGACCCTGGAGGTGGTTGGCCGCTAGGCCGGCAGGCTGGACCGCCTGGCGAATCCACGCCAACTTCCGCTGATCGGGCTGCCGGACCTCGTCCCCCCGGCATCAGGAGCCGATCAGTTACCCAGTTCTACGAAGGAGGGGAGCGCTTGATGCGCTCCCCTCCTTCGCGTTTCCGCCCGGCGGAGACAGGTATTGAATCCCGGTCACGGTCATTTTTGACGGGGAATCCTCCAGAGAACCGTCAGCAGGCCGCCGCGAGTACCGTGCGAACGCGATGGAGCGGCCGTCCAAGTTCGAGCACTTCCGCTTCCTCGGCGACAAGCGGACGCAGCTCGTCTACGACCTCGACGAGTGGGACGACCCAGCGCCGATCGATGACATCGTGGCCGCCGAGACGGGTCTGTCTTCGGGCCCGACACGCTGGCCGAGGCGCGACAACCGCGGGTACACGCTGGCCCGACCGGGTGCTCACCGGCGACACCGCCGGCCGCGCTCTTGAGCGCGTGAACGGGTCCTTCGACGTCGAGCGGCTACCGGCTGGCCCGCCACCTCGTCGTCCCGGCGGGGCGGGACGAGCCGCGCCCGGCCTGATCCTCTGCCACGGCTTCCCGATCGGCCCACTCGACGCCCGCCGCTCGGCGGGAACGTTCCCGCAGCTGATCGACCGCATCGCCCACGACCTCGGGTACGCCGCGATGACGTTCAACTTCCGCGGCACGGGGACGAGCGAGGGCGACTTCTCGCTGCAGGGGTGGGTCGACGACCTGCGCACGGCGATCGACTACCTGACCGACGAGACGGACCCGACGGAGATCGTGCTGATCGGGACGAACACCGGCGGCTCGATCGCCATCTGCGTCGCCGCCGACGATCCACGCGTGCGCCGCCGCCGCCCTGCTCAGCCCCCGCGCCGACTTCGACGACTGGGCCGACCACCCCCGCCGGTTCCTCGAGCACGCCCGCGAGATCGGCGCCATCCGGTCGCCCGGCTTCCCGACCGTCGGTCGACGAGTGGAGCCGGGCGTTCCGCCGCTTCCGGCCGACCGAGCCGCCCGCCGGTTCGCGCCGCGGCCCCTGCTCGTGATGCACGGCGACGACGACGAGAGCGTGCCGACGAGCGACGCCCGCCAGCTCGCCGACGCCCACGGCTCGGCCGAGCTGAGCCTGCTCGCCGGCGCCGGACATCGGCTGCGCCACGACCCGCGGGCGGTCGCCGTCCTCCTCGGCTGGCTCGACCGGGTGCGCGCCGTGCAACCGGTCGCGAGGGCCCGCCGACTGCCGTAGCGACGCCGCGGAAGACTGGCGCGATGAGGCCGCCCGCTCGCCTGCTCGCCGCTGTTGCCCTGTGCGGGGTGGTGACCACCGCGACCTCGCCGGGCACCGTGGACGCGGCGAGCGGCCTCACCGTGACGCCCGTGATCAGTGGCCTCGACCATCCGTGGGACCTGGCCTTCACCCCGGACGGGGCTTTGTTCGTGACGGAGCGACCGGGGCGCATCGTCGTGCGGCTGCCCGACGGCAGCGTCCGCCGCCTCACCGCCGATCTCGGCGACCTGTGGGTGTCCGGCGAGACCGGCCTCATGGGCATCGAGGTCGATCCCGGCTTCGCCTCGAACCGGCGCATCTACACGTGCCAGGGAACCGTCGACAACAGCAACACCGTGCAGGTCGTGGCGTGGACGGTCAACAGCGCCTACACGGCGATGAGTCGAGTCAACGACCCGCTGGTCGGCGGCATCGACGGTACGTCCGGCCGCCACGGCGGCTGCCAACTGCGCATCGACCCGAGCGGAGCGCTGTGGATCGGAACGGGTGACGCCGCGACCGGCACCAACCCGCAGTCGCCAACGGCGCTGAACGGCAAGGTGCTCCGCGTCGATCGGTTCACCGGTGGAGGCCTGCCCGGCAACCCGTTCTTCGGCGAGGGCGGCAACCGCGCCCGCATGTTCACGTGGGGCCATCGCAACCTGCAAGGGCTGGCCGTCCAGCCGGGGACCGGGCAGATCTGGTCCGTCGAGCACGGCCCCGACCGAGACGACGAGATCAACCGCCTGTTCGCCGGCGGCAACTACGGCTGGGATCCGGTCCCTGGCTACAACGAGTCCGTCCCGATGACGGACTTCGCCAAGTTCCCGAACGCCGTTCCGTCGGTGTGGTCCTCCGGCCCGGTGACGTTCGCCATCAGCGGAGCCACGTTCCTGCGCGGCTCGGGTTGGGGCACCTGGGAGGGCGCGCTGGCGGTATCGGCGCTGAAGGACTCCCGCCTGCGCGTCCTCTTCTTCGACAGCGCAGGCAGGTTCGGCGGCGAGGTCATCCCGCCCGAGCTGAACCGCACGTACGGTCGGCTGCGCGGCGCCGAGACCGGGCCGGGAGGCGTGCTGTTCCTCACCACCGACAACGGGAACGGCCAGGACCGAGTGCTCGCCGTCGCTCCGCCGACCGAGGGCATCGGCGTCGGCGCGGCCGCGGCCCCCGCACCGGGCGTTGACATCGCAGCTCGCGGCGTGGACGATCAGGTCTGGCTGCGCAGCTGGGACGGGAGCGGCTGGCGCGACTGGACCTCACTCGGTGGGTTCGCGTCGTCGGACCCCGACGCCAGCACGTGGGGCGGAGACCGGTTCGACGTGGTCGTGCGCGGCGCCGACTCGGCGGTCTGGCTACGCGCGCGAGAGGGCGGCGGGTGGTCCGATTGGGTCAACCTCGGAGGCACGGCGACGGGTGGACCTGCTGTCGCGTCTGCACGGCCGGGCCGGCTCGACGTGTTCGCACGAGGCGTCGATGGCGCGCTGTGGGCGCGCAGCTACACCGACGGGTTGTGGTCCGACTGGTACTCGCTCGGCGGTTCGCTCGCCTCGGATCCCGACGCCGTCGGCGTCAACGCGGGCCGGGTCGACGTGTTCGTGCGCGGGCTCGACAACGCTTTGTGGACGCGCCGGCTGGACGGTGGGGTGTGGCAGGACTGGGAGTCGGTCGGCGGCGTGCTCACCGCCGGCCCGGCCGCTGCTACGACGGGTGGGCGCATCGACGTGTTCGTCCGTGGGTCCGACGACGCGTTGTGGCATACGTGGTCGCTCGGTGCCGGTTGGGGACCGTGGGATCTAGGCCTTGGCCACTGGACGTCGGCGCCGGATGCGACGTGGCGCGGCGGATTCCTCGACGTGTTCGGTCGTGGCCTCGACGGCGGGCTCTGGCAGGTCTCGTGGATCGGCGACTCGTGGTGGGGACCCGCGAAGCTGGGCTAGCCGTCGGCCCGAGGTCGATGGCCGGCTACAGGTACGTGCCGACCCACAGGTTCTCGTCCAGGCCGATCCCGAAGACCTGGGAGGCGCTGGCGCCCGGCGCCGAGATGAACGCTCCGCCGAGATCCTGCCAACCCGACCAGACGCCCCCGCTCAACCGCCGGGAGTACATCGCCAGGTCCTGGCCGACGACGAACACGTTGACGCCGCCCTGGGCATCGGCTGCGGCGCCTGGCGGCGACAACGAGATACCGCCGAGCGACTGCCAGCCGGACCATTGACCGCCCGCGACGCTCAGGTACCACACCGCATCGTCTGCGCCGGCGCCGAACACGTAGCCGCTGCCGCCGGCGGACGCCGAGACGGGATAGGAAGCAACCAGTCCTCCGTGAGACTGCCACGGCGACCACGTCAAGCTCGGCGACAGCTGCGTCGACCAGAGCGCCCCGTCGATCCCGACCCCGCTGAGGTACAGGTTCGTGCCATCAGTGGTTGCCGACAGCGTCGAGTCGAGGAAGCCGCCCAGCGTGAACCACCCCGACGTCAATGAGCGGTACCACACGGCATTGTCGATGCCGATCCCGAAGACGTACGTGACTCCCTGGTACGTGACTGCCGTCGGATCGAAGACGAACGCGCCGCCGAGCGACTGCCATCCGCCGGCTCCCGTTCCGTACCACATCGCCCCGTCGATGCCCACGCCGAACGCCTCGTCGAACGGCTGTGGCGGACCCGTGAGCGGGATCGCCGGCGTGACCACCGATGCGAAGAGGCCACCGAGTGGGATCGGGTCCGTCCAGACGCCGCTTTCCCGCACGTGCGCGTACGCGGCTCCATCGAATCCGATCTCGAAGAGGAGGTCGCCTGGTGGCTTCACCTCAGGCGCGGCAGCGATGTACGGGCCGCCGATCGGGGACCAGCCCAGGTCCAGCGCGGCCGTCGCTGCGGCGGCGGACTGAGTCTCCGCTGCGGTGTTCGTCGCCGCGGCCACGCCGCTCGTTGCGATCGCCGGCGGCACCGCCAGGATCGCCGCGAGCACAGAGATCGCGGACGCGCGCATGCGGTTGCCCATTGGAAGTACCCCTCAACGTCCGGTCGGTTGTACACCTACGAATGGTCTCCGCCAAGGCTGGCAGAGATCGCGTGACGAGTGGTGGCTATCAGATGGCGCCGCGGTACAGCCAGTCGTCGAAGCCGAGGGCGAAGACCTCGAAGTCGTCGACGACCGGGTTCGACGTGAACCCGCCGCCCTGGTCCTGCCAGCCCGACCAGCCGCTGCCGTTCCAGCGATGCGAGTACATCCTGAGATCGGCCCCGACCACGAACACGTCGATCTGGCCGTTGCCGTGAACGATCGCTGCCGGCGCCGACTCGGCCGCTCCGCCGAGCCCGTACCAACCGCTCCATGACCCGTTCGAGACCCCCTGGTACCAGACGGCTCCGTCCGCGCCGATCACGAAGATGTAGCCGTTGCTCCCGATGTTGGTCGTCGCGGGATAGCTGATGACGTCGCCGCCGAGACCTTGCCAGCCCTGCCACGCACCGCCGCTGAACCGCTGCGCCCAGATCCCGTTGTCGGTGCCGATGCCGGTGACGTACATGCTCGACCCATCGCTGGTCACACCGAGATCAGACACGATCGTGCCGCCGAGGCTGGCCCACTCGGTGTTCGGCGTGCGGTACCAGACGGCCTGGTCGAGACCGACGGCGAAGACGTAGGTCTGGCCCCCGAAGATCGCCGATGTCGGGCTGCTGAGGAACGCTCCGCCGAGCCCCTGCCAGCCGGTGTTGCGCGTGCGGTACCACATGGCACCGTCGACCCCGATGCCGAAGACCTCGAAGTTGGTGGGCTGCGATCCAACCAGCTGCTCGGCCGGCGCGATGACCGAGTCGATCTGACCGCCGAGCGGGATCGACCCACTCCAGTGGCCGGTGCCGCCGAACTCGTGGTAGAAGGGATCGCCGGCCTGACCGACGGCGAAGACCACGTTGCCCCGCTGCAGGACGGACGGATCGCTGCCGTATGGCCCGCCGAGCGGGAACCAGTCGGCTGCATGCGCGGTTTCGCTCGCCGCGAGGGCCGGGATGACGGACACACCCGCCACCGCTGCAAGGGCGACGAGTCTGCGGACGCGCTTTCTCATGTCGGGACCCCTCTTGTTCGTGACGAATGTGTGTCGAAGGGACAGTAGCGGACACCTGGGTCGACCGGTACCCCCCGCCAGGGGGTTACGCCCGCCGCCGTCGCCACGCCAGATGCGCCTTGCGAACCGGCCGCAATGGTGCCCCGACGACCGAGAGGGCGCGCCGCAACCGGGCCACGTCGCCGCGCACGACGTCCAGCTCACCCTCCATGCGGATCACCCGTTCATGCATGTCGTTGATGCGGTTGCCGACGTGGTGGGTCCGCCAATCGATCAGCCGGACGAGCTCCTCGATGCGATCCGTCTGACGACGAGCCATCTCGTCGTCGTGGGACAGCGCCACGAGCAGCCCGAGGCGTGACGGGTCGGCGTCGATGAACCGCCGCAGCAACGCCCCGCGGACCCGGGCGTCGGTCTCGAGGTGCCGCTCGACGCCGGCGGTGATCGTGTTCTCGTACTTCCGGTCACCGCGGTCGTCGCGCAGGTGGTAGCGAGCCAACGGCTCGGCGATGAACCCGATGTCGGTGACGGCGGCGACGCGGAGGTGGAAGTCCCAGTCGCCGATCACGTGCAGGTGCTCGTTGAACGGCCCGATCACGTCGATCAGCGCCGACCGGAACAGGAAGCCGATCGGCAGGAAGCGGTTCCAGCCGAACAGGCGCTGGACGTCGATGAAGACGTCCTCGCTGTTCAACCCCTCGTCGAGGAGCTCGATACCGGACTCCGTGATGCGCTCCCACCGCTTCAGGATCTGCGTGACCACGGCGCCACACTGCGAGTTCGCCGGATCGTCGAGGAAGGCGGTCGTGCGCTCGAGGAACTCGGGGAGCCAGGTGTCGTCGTCGTCGTGCACGGCGATGTACTGGGAGTCGAGCAGCCGTAACCCGGCGTTGGACGCCCGCTCCATGCCGCCACCCGCCTCCAGGTGCACGACCTCGATCCGCTTCCGCACGTCCTCATCCACGTCGTCGAGCACACGGTCGACGACGGCGGGATCGCCTCCGTGGTTGACGATGACGACCTGCCAGTCGGCGACGGTCTGCTCGCTGATGCTGGCGAGGGCGCGGGGGAGCAGCAGCGGTCGATCACGGGTCCGCAGGACGATGCCGACCTTCGTGGCGTACGACGACGACGACTCAGACCACTCGATGCCGAAGGGGAACCTCGGAAGATCTCGTTGCGGCCGCCGTCCGTCGTCGGGGTCGCTAGCCGTCATGCGGGCTCTTCGAGTGCCAGCGGAAGGCGGTCTCGACGATCGCCGGCAGCGCCTGCTTCGCTCTCCACCCGAGGGTGGCCTCGGCGAAGGTGGGATCGGCATACGTGGAAACAGGATCGCCCGCCCGTCGTCCCACGATCTCGTGGGGAACGTCCCGACCGGCGACCGCCGCGGTCGCGTTGATCACCTCCAGCACCGACGAACCAACTCCGGTTCCGAGGTTGACGGCGACTGCCGTCTGGTCGTCCGGCAGCCCTTCGGCGAGCAGGTCGAGTGCCCGGATGTGCGCGTCGGCGAGGTCCTCGACGTGGATGTAGTCGCGGACGCACGTGCCGTCGGGCGTCGGGTAGTCCTGGCCGTACACCTGCACCGGCCTGCCGGCGCCGAGCACCGCTTTCATGACGAGCGGGATCAGGTTGATCGAGTACGTCCAGTCTTCACCGATCACTGCGTCGCGGCTCGCGCCCGCGGCGTTGAAGTAGCGAAGGCTGACGGAACGAAGCCCAGTGGTGACCCCGTACCACTGGAGGATCCGCTCGACCATGACCTTGCTGTCGGCATAGACGCTCTCGGGCGCGATCGACGCCGATTCGGACACCGGGACGTGGGCCGGCGTGCCGTACACCGAGCACGACGAGGAGAACACGATGTCGGTGACGCCCACACCCATCGCTGCCTCGACGAGCGCCGCGGTCCCGGCGACGTTGTTGTGCCAGTACTTGCCAGGTGACTGCATCGACTCGCCGACCGACTTGTAGGCGGCAAAGTGGATGATCGCCGTCACGCCGTGGTCGCGGCAGACCTGCTGCACGACGGCGGCGTCATGGATGTCACCCTTGACGAGTGGTGCACCGAGAACGGCCTCGGGCCGACCGAGCTCCAACGAGTCGAGGACGACCACGTCGCGCTCCGCCTCGCGCAGCGCGCGCACCGTGTGCGACCCGATGTACCCGGCGCCGCCGGTGACCAGCACCGTCATGGTGCACAGCTTCGTTCGGGCACGCGGCGGATGCTAGCGGTGGCATTCGACCGCCTCGCCCCACCGCTTCGACCATCAGCCTCAGGCTCGGCGGCCGACGGTAGCCTGCCGCGGATGCAGACGAAGGCCCAGGATGTGGGCACGTCGAGCCGGCGCGGCATTCGTGAGCGGGTGCTCGGCTCCAGCGCCGGGTGGACGCTGTGGAAGAAGGTCATCGGTGCCGACGAGGCGACCGGCGAGTTCGTGCGCAAGTTCGTTCGTCCGGCTCCGGGAGAGTGGGTTCTCGACGTCGGATGTGGGGTCGGTGACACGATCGAGCACCTGCCCGAGGACATCACGTACGTCGGGATCGACTTCAACCCCGCCTACATCGAGGCCGCCGCCGAGAAGCACCCGAAGGGCCGGTTCATCGCCGCTTCGGTCGACGACCTTCCAGCGCTCGGGTTGGACACGTTCGACTGCGTCATCGCGCAGAACATGTTGCACCACCTCAGCGACGACCAGGTGAGGGCGCTCGTGGCCGGCCTTCCGGCAGTGATGCGACCCGGTGCCCGCTTCGTCACGTCCGACAACGTGTGGGACGAGGATCAGGCGACGACGGCGCGGCGTGCTGATCGCGCTCGACCGCGGTCGCAACGTCGCGCGAGGCGCATCGGTACGCCGAGCTGATCGGTGCCCACTTCACGGACGTCGAAGTCACCGTGCGCCACGACATGTTGCGCATCCCGTACACCCACTGCCTGGTTCAGGCCCGCCTGCCTGCGGGCTGAGCAGTGCAGGCGCAGCCGACGTTCAGCGGCCTCCCGGAGCGCCGTGACCTCGCGGCCGCCAAGCTGACGCTCGTCGCGCCGGTCTACAACGAACAGGACGGCATCGCCGTCTTCTGCCAGCGTGCCCTCGCCGCGGTCGAGCACGTCGTGCGCGACGTCGAGCTGCTGCTCGTCGACGACGGCAGCACCGATGCGTCGCTCGGCGTCATCCACGGACTCGCCACCACCGACGAACGGATCCGTGTCATCTCGCTGTCGCGCAACTTCGGTCACCAGGCGGCGGTCACCGCAGGTCTCGACCATGCCACCGGTGATTGCGTCGTGGTGATCGACAGCGATCTGCAGGACCCGCCCGAGGTCATCGTCGATCTGCTCGAGGCGTGGGCGAATGGCGCCGAGGTGGTCCACGGCGTGCGTTCGGAGCGGCACGGCGAACGACGGCGCCGCAACGCCGCGATCTGGCTGTTCTATCGCGTGCTGCGGAAGCTCACCCCGGTCGACATCGCCGTCGACTCCGGCGACTTCCGGCTCTACGACCGGCGCGCCGTCGACACGCTCACGTCGATGCCAGAGCGACGCCGGTTCATCCGTGGCCTCGCCTCGTGGGTGGGTTTCCGGCAACAGTCCGTGATGTACGTGCGCGAGGCGCGCTTCGCTGGCGAATCGAAGTACCCGCTGCGCAAGCTGATCCGCCTGGCCCTCAACGGGATCCTCAGCTTCTCCTACGTCCCGCTGCAGCTGGCCAGCCTGGTCGGCTTCGTCCTCAGCCTCGTGACGGTCGTGCTGATCCCGGTCGTCATCGTGCTGCGGATCTTCGGATCCGAAGGGCTGGCTGGTGGCAACGCCACCCTGCTCCTGGCGGTGATGCTCCTCGGGGGCGTGCAGCTGCTGTTCCTCGGCGTCATCGGTGAGTACCTGGGCGTCATCACCGATGAGGTCAAGCGGCGTCCGCTGTACGTCGTGGCGTACGACAGCAGCCCGGAATCGTCGTCGCCGGCGGCCGGTTCCAACGGCGCCAACAGGACGATGCCGACACCGATGGCGCGACTTGGAGCCGATGACACCGCGCCATGACTCCTGCGATCGGTGCCGATGACGATCGTCGCTGAGCCTCCGGTCGTAGCGCACTCCGACGAGGCACCCGTGATCGCGCCGTCCCGTAGCTGGTGGCGAGCCGACGTCGGCTGGGCGAGTCTCGCCCTGGTCCTCGTCGTCGGCGTGTACGTCCTCGTCTACGCCCGCAACGGCCGGTTCTTCTACTGGGACGACGTGCAGCACGCCTACACCGGCATGTCCTCGGCGATCGGGCGGGAACTGCGCGACGGTCAATGGCCGCTCGACTTCCGGGCGTCATGGCTGTACTCCATGCTTCCGAGCGATCCGCAGTTCGGGCTCTTTCATCCGTTCCAGCTGCTCGTCCACGTGTTCGTCAGCACGCAGGAGGACCTGGCGAGGACGGCCTTCCTCGTCGCGACGGCGTACGCCGCGATCGCGACGGGCGGGGCCTACTGCGCAGCCCGTGCCGCCAGGTGCCGACCGGTCTTCGCCGCCGGCGCCGCCGTCGCCATCGGGCTCAACCTCCACACCCTCTACTACCTCAGCCCGTCCTGGCAGACCCACGCAGCCGCCTTCGTGTGGTTCACGTGGTTCATCGCCGCTCTCCTGCTCGTGCGGCGCAAGCCGACGCTCGGACCGCTAGCGATCATCCCCACCTATCTGTTCATGACCTCCGGCTACCCCCACGCCGCGGCCTCCGGTGTGGCCATCGCCGCGGTGCTGCTCGGTCGAGACCTGCTGCGCCGCGCCCGCCCCGCCCGCGAATGGGTCCCGATGGTGTCGGGACTCGGGGCCGGTGCCTTGCTCGGATCACTGCCGTGGCTGCTCGCCCTCGCCTACGTGCCGTACGTCGAGCGCCCGAGCGGCCTCGAGACGGTCAACGACGGTGGGTTCATCGTGCACGCCGAGTCCTTCCTGCTGTCGTTCTCGCCGTTCGACCGACCGTTCATGGTCAACTTCGGCGGCAGCGGTTTCACGGACCAGCCGATCACGTACTTCGTCTGGACGATCCCCGCTGCTGTCGTGCTGTTCATCGCGACGAAACGGCGTCTCGCGGAGCATGTCGATCTCGCCATCGCGACCGCCGTGCTGTGCATCGCGATGACGGGACCCGAGATCTTCGGGCCGATCCGTTGGCCGTTCCGGTTCACGCCCTTCGCCGCGATGATGGCCGTGCTGGCGGCGACGGCGATCATCGACCACGCCAGCCATCGCGGCATCACCCGCCCGCTGACGATGACCGAGCGACGGGTGCTCGTAGTCCTCGGTGTGGCCTTGGTGCTCCTCGCCGGAGCGCTGCGTCCACAGCTGATCGTCATCCTCGGCACGGCCTTCCTGATCGGAGTTGCCACTCCACTCGTGGTGTGGCTGGCCCGACAGCAGCGCACGACGTTGCTCGGGAGTCTGATCATCGCCGGGAGCACGTTGGCCGTCGTCGGAGTCGCAGTCGGCAACGAACGCGTCACCGAACTGCCCGACTGGGGTGGCGCCGAGCTGCGCAGCGAGGTCGAGGCGGACGTGCGCGCTGCTCGACGACGCGGCGAGCTCTCGTGCTGCTCTCCGGGTCGGCGGGCGTCCTCGATGATCCGGCGAACCCAACGCTCTTCCGGCGACTGCCGTCCGGCCAGTACCCACTGATCTCCGAGCACGTTGGGGAGATCGTCGGTACGGGTCACGCGGCGACGCCCCACAAGGCGCTCGAGGACCTGATGTGCGCCGGTCCCTACGGCTGGGTCTGTCCGGACGCTGCCGTGTGCCGTGTTCAGACCTGAGCCCGAGACCGGGCAGACGCCGGTTGACCTGATGGACATCGACCGCATCCTCGTGCAGCGCGGACCGGTGCTCGACGCCTTCCTCGAGGTCGATCCGCCAGGGTGGGAGGAGATCGAGGCCGCCGAGCTGTGGGTGTTGTTCGGGCGGACCGCGCCGAGCCCGGCACGGTCGGACACCGTGTCGTGGGCCGACCCGGACGTCGAGGTCACGACGAACGACGGCACCGAGCAGGTCGACGCCCCCGATGGTGGCCGGGTCGTCCTCTCGCGGCCATGGGTGCCGGGTCTGCAGGTCAGCGTCGGCGGCCAGACGTTCGACGCGGATGTTCTGGGAGGGATCTACCCGGTCGTCGACCTGCCGCCGGGAACGAGCGGCGAGCTCTCGGTCACGTACCGTCCACCTCGCCTGCGCCTGCTGGCGCTCGCCGTCGTGGGCGGCATCGTGCTCGCCGCGCTCGTCGATCTTCACCGTGTGGCGGCTGCGCTCACGTCGCCTGCGAGCGGCGCGGCCGGCCCACAGCGAAGAGCGAGGAGCCGAACGGGAGGCTCCACCGCCTGAGCAGCAGCCGCTCGGCGCGACACAGCCAGCTCACGACCACTGAGACCGCCCGGCCGATCGGGCCCGGCGGTACGGCGTCGGCTTCGACGCGGTCGCGGTGGCGGGTCGCCCACACGGCCGGTGCCAGCCACGAGAAGAAGTACGTCGTCTCGTCGGGCTCGATCCCTGAGGCCTCGATCGCCTCCTCCAGGGTCTGGCGCGTGTAGCGGCGATGGTGACCGACCTGCTCGTCGAAGTTGCTCCACAACCCCGGGAGCGCCGGCACTGTGAGCGCGACAGCCCCGCCGTCGCGGACCAGCAGGCGGGCCGCAGTGAGCGGAACGGAGTCGTCGGCGAAGTGCTCGATGACGTCGAACGAGCCGACCAGATCTGCCACGCCGGGCCGGAACGGCAGGTGACGGACGTCGCAGACGACGTAGCCAACCCTGCCCGGCTGTGGCTTCCACCCGGCCGAGAGCTGGGCGTCGATGCCCACGACGTAGCCCGCTCCTGCCTGGGCGAGGAGGTCGACCGTCTCACCGCGGCCGCACCCGAGGTCGACGACCAGGCCCTCGCGTGGAGCACGGGCGCCAGTTTCTCGGCCAGCAGCTTGCCCCGCTCGGCGCTCCACCAGCCGCCCTCGGCAACGCCGTTCTGCCAGGCTCCGCCGCCCTCGGCGTCCTGCATCGCAGAGGACACCTCGGCTGCCTTCACGGGTTTGGGAGCCTACGTTGTTTGATGCGGCCGGCGAGGGCGCTGGAGCGCCCGCCGTGCCGACCCGGGGCTCGTCCTCTGAACGACGTGTTCGGCAATCTGGCGGCCGGCGAGGGCGCTGGAGCGCCCGCCGTGCCGACCCGGGGCTCGTCCTCTGAACGACGCGTCGGCAATCTGGCGGCCGGCGAAGGCGCTGGAGCGCCCGCCGTGCCGACCCGGGGCTCGTCCTCTGAACGACGCGTTCGGCAATCTGGCGGCCGGATCACCGACCGGCCGACGTGCCCACCAGTACGCTGGCCGACCTCTGACGCCTTCGGCAGCATCGTCGTCACCTCCCGCCATGTTCACGTTGCAGACCCTCCCCATGCCGCGAGTCGGCCTGTGCACCGAGGTCTCGATGTACGTGCGCCCGAACGGCAGAGCGTGGTACTCGTTCGACGAGTCGGCGGTGATCCTCAACGCTGGTGACGGCGTCACGACGCACACCTATTTCGGTGTCATACCGACTGGCAAATGGGCGCGGCACACGACGCTGCGGAGCGTCGAGATCGCCGTCGGCGTCGGCGGTGACGTCGAGGTCCAGGCGGTCCATTTCCAGCGTCACGTCGAGCCTCGCGTCGTCGCCGTCGGCCGCCACGACGGCACATCCGGCGAGGTCGTCCTCCCATTGCCCGACCTCGCCACGCTCGCCGTGGGACACGTGTTCGTGCGGGTTCGGGCGCACAGCGACGGTGCCCGCATGCACTCGATGACGGTGCGCACCGCCCAGGAGCCTCGACGTGACGTGCGCCTCGGGATCTCGATCACGACGTTCAATCGCGAGGGCTACGTACGGGCGAACGTCGCCCGTCTCGACGACTACCTCGCGCGTCGCCCCGAGGTCGCGGCGAACGTCCAACTGCAGATCGTGGACAACGCCCGCAACCTCGACCTCGAGCCGTGCGCCGTGCTGCAGCCGACGGTCATCGGCAGTCGCAACCTCGGCGGCGCCGGTGGCTTCGCCCGAGGTCTGATGGAGCTACGCGACCAGCGATGGGCGACCCACGTGCTGTTCATGGACGACGACGTGTCGTTCGAGCCGGACGTGGTCGGGCGGACGGTCGCCCTGCTGTCGTACGCCAACGACCCGCAGATGTGCGTGGTCGGAGGGATGCTGCGTGAGGAGTGGCCGTTCCTGCAGTTCGAGGCCGGGGCCGCGATCGCCACGCGGGCGATCCACATCTGGCAGGTCAACGGCTTCGACCGGGACTTCCGCAAGCCTGCTCAGCTGGTGCTGAACGACGACGACGAACCGCTCGACTACGGCGGATGGTGGTGCTTCGCGTTCCCGGTTGATCTCACGGAGGACTACCCGCTGCCGGTGTTCGTGCGCGGTGACGACGTCTGCTTCGGCCTGCGCTACTGCGGCGGCCACCTGGTTGCGGTGAACGGCATCGGTGTGTGGCATCAGGACTTCGCCTACAAGAACGGCCCTGTCGCGCTGTTCTACGAGAACCGCAACATCCCGATCGTGCTCAGTGTCTCCCGCCCCGACTACGACATGACGTCCCTGCGCAAGCGGATGGTCGAGCGGACGCTGCGCTTCGCGTCGGCGTTCAAGTACGACACCGCAACCGCGGTGCTCGACGGCGTGGAGGCCTTCCTCGACGGTCCGGACGTGCTGGCTGCGGTGCCGGCCGATGAGCTGCACGACCGCGTTCGCGGCCGCTACGACGCGGAACAGCTCTCCGTCCTCGACGCCGGGCAGCGAGCCGTCCCCCTCTGGCGACCGCCGCGACCGCCGCTTCCGATCCTCTGGCGAGCGACCTCGCTGGTCACGTTCGGCGGTCATCTGGTCCCTCGCCGCCTGCGGCGACCGGGACGGACGTGGGCGGCGACGGTCGACGCCGCACCGGCGATGGCGACGATCGCCGTTGATCAGATCGTCTACCGCCACGAGCCGACCGGCGAGGGGTTCGTCGCACGGCGCGACGACGCGCGGTTCAAGGAGATCATGCGCCGCGTGCGCAGGGTCAATGGACGGATCACCAAGGAGTTCGAGGCAGCCGCCGACGCCTGGCGGGCGGCCTACCCGAAACTGGTCTCGGACGGGTACTGGCGGGACCAGTTCGGCGAGGATGTCGACGCCCTGAGCCCCGACGAAGCCCGCCGGTAGGCTCGGTGCGCCATGCGCACCCTCCAACGCCTGATCATTCCGGCGCTCGACGTGTGCCCGGAAGTCGAGCTCTACGTGCGGCTGTCCGGTCCCGCCACGCTGGACGTCGAGGACCGAGAGGTCACGCTCAGGAAGGGCGGTGCGGTGCGCACCGACACCTTCTTCGGCGTCTTCTCGCTCGGCCGGTGGGGCGCGCCGACGTCCGTTCGGCGAGTCAGCGTCGGACTCGACGTCACCGGTACCTGCGTCCTCGAGACCATGGTCACCGGACTCGACGGCAAGGAACGAGTGGTCGATCGACAGCGTGTCGACGCATCGACGTCGATCGTGGCCGGGCCCGAGCTCGCCGAGCTCGGCGCAGGGCTCCTGTGGTTCCGGCTGACCTGTGAGTCGGCGGAGGCCCGGTTGCGAGGACTGGAGGTGGTCACCGCTGACGAGCCAGCTCGCGATGTGCACCTCGGAGTTGCGATCACGACCTACAACCGGATGGCCTACGTCGCGGTCAACCTCGCCAGGTTGGGCCGGCTGTTCAAGGAGCATCCGGAGACCGCCGAGGACGTCTCGATCGTGATCGTCGACAACGCCGCCAACCTCGAGCTGCCGATTCGCGGCGGGATGCCGGTGGAGATCGTCAAGAACCCGAACCTCGGCGGTGCCGGCGGCTTCGCCCGCGGCCTGTGGGAGCACCGCCGGCGCGGGCAGGCGACGCATGTGCTGTTCATGGACGACGACGTCGCGTTCGAGCCGGAGGTGATCGCCCGGACGGTTGCCTTCCTGCGGTTCATCAAGGACGACGCCACGTGCGTTGCCGGGTCGATGATGCGGATGGATCAACCGGCGGTCCAGTTCGAGGCGGGGGCCGACCTGGATCCAGCCACTCGCAACCTGTGGCTGGCGCGAGGCCAGGCCCAGAACCTGCTCTACACGGACGTCCTGCTCGCCAACGAGCGTCTCGAGCCGTTCGACTACGGCGCCTGGTGGTTCTACGCGTTCCCGCTCACGACCACCGACGACTACCCGCCGCCGGTGTTCGTGCGCGGAGACGACGCTTACTGGGGCTTGCGGCACACCTCCGGCAAGTCGATCGCCATGAATGGGATCGGGGTCTGGCATGCCGACTTCGACCACAAGAACGGTCCGCCCTCTGCGTTCTACGAGAACCGCAACGTGCCGATCATCGCCGCGCTCGCCTATCCCGACCACACGGCGGCCGAGTTGCGACGCCGCGTGGTCGATTTCGCGCTGCGATCGATCTTCTCGTTCCGCTACGACTGGGCGCAGGCGATCCTCGACGGCGTCGAGGCGTTCCTCGACGGCCCCGACGCGTTGATGGCCGCCGATCCGGCGGCCCTCCATGCCGAGATCCGCAAGCGGTACCGCTCGGAGGAGCTGCGGGCGATGACCGAGGAGGAGATGGAGCTCCCGGACATCCGGGCCGCCTCACGTCTGGCTGCGTTGGTGATGCGTCCGATCGCCCTCGTCACCCTCGGCGGCAACTTGCTGCCGAAGTTCGTGCGCCGTGCCGACCCGGTGGTGATCTACCTCCAGCACCGCTCGGTCATGGCCGGAGTGCTGCGCGACGAGCTGCTGTACCGGTTCATGCCGACAGCCGAAGGGTTCACTGCCCGTCGCGACCGCCGCCGTGCGTTCGCACTGCTACGCCGGACGTGGCGCGTGGCCCGCCGCATCACGGCGGAACACGACCGTGTCGCCGCGGCCTACCGCGAGGCTGAGGCGGAGATGACCTCCGCAGCGTTCTGGGAGCGCAAGTTCGCCGATCCGGCGTCGCGCTGACCCGGCCCCACTACGGCGCAAACGGTGCGTCCTGCCAGTCGACGACGCCTCCGAACGCGATGATCGCGAACGCTGCCATGAGCCCGGCGAGTGAGCACACGAGCGGTAGGACGAACCTTCGCGGCAGCCGAGCCAGCGCGACGGCGAAGACCGGAAACGCCGCCAGCGAGTAGCGCAGCGTGCTGCCAGGCCAGTACGGGGAGAACGCGAACAGCGTCGCTCCGATCGACATGAGCCACCACTCGAGAGGTACGACACCAGGGCGGCGGCGGGCGAACCGCCAGGCGGCCACCCACGCGATCGCCATCACGACGGCCGTGAGGGCACCCATCACCTCGTCCGCCGCCGACCAGTACGTCCGATCGGTCAAGAGCCGCCACAACGAGCGAAGTGGGGTGCTGAGCCAGTTGAACTCCTGATACCACCCGACCCGCAGCGCTTCCAGGAAGGCGAACGGATCATCGACGCGCACCCACTGGTACCACGACCATGCGGCGAAGCCGACAAACGAAAGGGCCACCCCCAGCACCATCCGTGCCGTTACGTGGCGGCGTCGCACGCAGTCGGCCACGGCGACGACGACCACGACCATCACCATGGTCACTCCAGGAGCGCGGACCAGGCAGGCCGCGCTCGCCATCACGCCCGCAAGCACCCAGTGCCGCCGGGTGACCGCGAGCAGACCGATGGCGGTGACGAGGAGGAAGATCGACTCCGTGTAGACCATCGACAGCACGAACGCGGACGGGAAGAAGCACATCACCGCGCACGTTGTCGTTGCCGTCTCCTCGCCGAGCGTCCCGCTGACGACGCGCCAGATCACTGCCATCGCGGCCGCGCCGGCGATCGTCGACAACGCGATGCCGCTCATCGCCAGTGACAGGCCCGTGATCTCGCTGATGGTGCGGATCAGTCCCGGCAATCCCGGGAAGAAGGCCCATCGCACACCGCCGCCGGCCGTCTCGATGGCGAACGAGCTGGGGTAGCCGTCGGCGGCGATCGCGAGGTACCAGCCGCCGTCCCAGCTGGCCAGCGTGTCCGTCACGCTGAGCTGCGGGAAGAGCCACGTCGAGGCCTTCGCCACGACCAGCACGACGAGCCGTGAGGCGATGTAGATCGGCAACGTCGCGGCCAGTGCCCTGCGCGCGTCGTGAGCCCACGCGCGTGCCGGTCGAGCGCAGTCCGATCTTCCGCCGTGGAGAGCCGCGAGCCCGCCCATGGAACGGTCAGCGTCCGCCGTTTGGCAGTGCTCGGGACGGGGTCGCTGGCACGACGGTACCGAGCACGAGGCGAAGGCTGCCGGGCCGTCGCTTCGGCTTCTGGCTCACGGCTGACCACCGCGCGGGAAGCCTAGGGGGAGCCGACAGCGTGCTGCCTGGGGGCGCACGTGCGGCAGCCCACACCAAAACTGCAAGCTGCGGCCGGGCGGGCGCTCTGGATGGGCATGACCGGACCGCACAACAACTACTACGACGATTTTGACGGAGATCTCGCCGAGCCACGCCGCACGGGCCGTTGGCGCAGCCGCGTGGCGGTCGGTCTGGCGGCCGGCGTCGCCGTCGCCGCAGCGGGGCTCCTCTTCGCCTGCAGGGCCAGCCAGCCCTCGGCTTGGCCAACGGACATCCCCGACCAGTCCGCCAACCCGCCGACGACCACGATGCCGTCGACCACGACGACCCCAACGACCACGACGACGCCGCCGACCACGACGACGCCGCCAGTGCCCGACCCAACGGTCCCAGACGATGCCTCCGAGGACGTGCCCGACGGCGACGACGGCACCGACGGCATGCAGCCTGAGCCCGCAACTGACGACGAGCCGACCGAGCCGGATCCGTGCGACTCGCTGGAGACCGATGTCGCGCTGCTCGTGACGCCGGACCCCGTCGTACTTGAGGACGGCGTGATGTCGTCAGCGCTGACGATCACGAACTGCAGCGACGAGCACGTCGACTGGACGGCGGCCACCCTGTCGACGGTCACCCTCGCCATCGAGGGTGGCAACCTCGGTCCGAGCTCGACGTCTGAGCTGGGGTTCGAGATCGATCCAACGGCCTATGAGCCCGGCGCCATCGAGTTCACGATCTGGATCAGCGAGCCCGAGGTCGAGCACCCCATCGACGTCCATGCGTTCCACGAAGAGGTCCTCATCTGAACGACACCACCGTCGATCGGCGGCCGGTGCACATCTGGGCGCGGAGATCCTCAAACGTGCTTCTGGGCGCGGAGCTTCTCGAATCCGAGAACGTCCGCGCCCAGTCGGTCACATCCGCTACGTCTCACCCGAACGCCGCCGCCCGTCGGTACACCCACCGGCGCATGACCGCGAAGCGCACGATGCCGGCAACACCCCAGGTCACCAACAGCACGACGACTTGGGCGGTGGGGTCGTCCCCGACGATCGCCAACCCGATCGAGCACACCGCGACAGTGACCAGGAAGATCACGGTTGACGTCATCACGTGCCACCATCGGCCTTCGGCTCCGCGTCGCTGGAACGTCCACCGCCGATGTGCCCAGTTGTTGCCCACGGTCGTCGCGGTGAAGGCGATGATGTTGGCCCAGATCGGTCCGACATCGTCGCGCAGCGCAAGGAACAAGGCGAGTGAGACGATTGCCGTCACGATGCCGATCAGGGCGAACGAGACCGCCTGCCGGCCGAAGTCGTCGACGAGCGGCTTGCGCTCGAGCGTGCCCAGCTCGACGTCCCCGCCTCCGCGCATGAAGGTCCACAGCACGCGGCAGACCCCGCGGAGATCCGCCATCGCCGTCGATGGGACGTCGACGCGGCTGTCCGGATCATCGACCCAGTCGACGGGCACCTCGTGGACGCGCATCCCGTTGTGCTCGGCGAGCAGCAGCAACTCGGTGTCGAAGAACCACTCCTCGTCCCTGACGGCAGGAACGAGCCGCTTGGCGATGTCGGTGCGCAACGCCTTGAATCCGCACTGCGCATCTCGGAAGCGGACGGCGAAGACGAGACGAAGCATCAGGTTGTAGAGCCGCGAGATGAGCTCGCGCTTCGGGCCCGCGAGCGACGACGGATCCGGCACTCAGGCGAGAACCGACGGCCACGTCCGAGTGGCCCGACACGAGCGGCGCGACGAGCGGGAGCAGGCCCGTCAACCCTGTCGAGAGATCGACGTCCGTGTAGGCGACGATGTCCGCGTTCGAGCCCATCCAGGCGGCCCGCAGGGCGCGCCCTCGTCCCTTCTCCGGAACGTCGAGGACCTCGACACCCGCCAGCTCCTCGGCGAGGCGATGAGCGATTGCCCGCGTGCCGTCGGTCGACGCGTTGTCGGCGATGACGATGCGCCAGTCGAACGGGAAGTGCTCGTCGAGGTAGGCGTGGAGCCGGTGGACGGAGTCCGCCAAGACCGCCGCTTCGTTGTGCACCGGCACGACGACGTCGACCCACGCGCGGTCATCCATGGCGCCACCGGCGTGACACAGGCACGAGGCGGAAGGATACGGAGGCGCACCGCGGCGCGACCGGGCGCCAGTCGCGCCTGCATGAACTCCCGTCGTGGGGCGCCACGGCGTACGTTCTCCGCGACCGATCGAAAGGCAACAGCAACTGATGCGATCAGAACCTGACTACGACGAGCTCTTCGCCTCGGTGCCGTACTGGTTCCATCAGATCGAGGTGGCTCCGGGCGTCGTCACGCCAGGCGGCGACGCGAGCGCGTCGAAGCTCGAGTGGTGGGATCTGCCGCACGATCTCCATGGCAAGCGCGCCCTCGACATCGGCTGTTACGAGGGCTTCTTCTCGTTCGCGATGGAGCGTCGCGGAGCGGAAGTCGTCGCCACGGACATCTGGGCATACGGCTCGAACGGGTTCAAGATCTGCAAGGAACTCCTCGGGTCGAACGTCGAGTATCGGCAGGCCAGCGTGTACGACCTCAACCCGGAGACGTTCGGGTACTTCGACATCGTGCTGTTCGCCGGTGTGCTGTACCACCTGCGACACCCGCTCCTCGCCCTCGAACGCGTGCGATCCGTTTGCACCGATGCGGCGTTCATCGAGACGCAGGTCTGTGACAACGCGCTCGTGTGCGGCGACGGATCCATGAGCGCGCTGTCGGTCGCCGCCCCCGGACTCGTCGACGTGCCGATGGCGCAGTTCTATCCAGGAGGTGAGCTGTGGGGCGACACGTCGAATTGGTTCTCGCCCAACCTCGCCGCGCTCGAGGGGTGGCTGACGACCTCGGGCTTCAACATCGACCGAACGATCACCGACGGTGTCCGCGCTTGCGTGCACACGACCGTTGCCGAGCCAGTCGCCGAAACCCCTTTCATCTTTGCCGTTA
The DNA here is from genome assembly GCA_963774125.1 of uncultured Acidimicrobiia bacterium. Classification (GTDB taxonomy): domain Bacteria; phylum Actinomycetota; class Acidimicrobiia; order Acidimicrobiales; family Ilumatobacteraceae; genus JALZMG01. The sequence goes on along the minus strand of CAVZDR010000002.1, from coordinate 562,598 downwards.
CATTGGAGTAGCGACTGGAGACTCGAGCGGAGAGGCGAGGCCGTTCGGCTCGGCTCGATGTAGCCGGCGCTCAGCCTGCGGCGGAGAGGCCGACTCGCTGCATCCGTCGGCGCAGCGGGATCGACCGCCGCCGGTACCGGCCGCAGATCGAGCGGCAGCTGCAGCGCGAGGTCGTCGGCGACGCCGTCGACCTCGATCTCGATGCGACAGCGCGAACAGCAGCCAAGGCTGATCGATCGTCCACGTCGCTGACTGCGCCGTCGATCGTCGCAGACGAGAGAGCGAGCGATGTGGAGCGGTTCGAGCGGACGGCAGGAGGATGCGCACGACGAACGTGCCGACCGAGTCCCAGCGTCCCCTGAGCAGGTTCAAGGTGAGCGTCCACCCGCCACTGTGCATCGGGTAGGGCAGCGTGTGTCCGATGACGCCCTGCGTCCCCGCGGCGATGACAAGTTCCGTGGCGCCCGGGGTGGGGAAGAACCCACGACGTGACGCGAGTTGGCCAGTGCGCCTCGAAGAGTGCGTCGACTGCCGCAGCGAGGGCGGCCGGCTCGGGAAGCCTGTCAGCGCGCCGGGCGACAAGCCACCAGACGAAGGAGTCATCGGGCCGATCGGCGGCGTTGGCCGCACGGCGGACGAACATCGCGGGGTCCTCGATAGCGTCCTCGAGCTGCAGCAGCCGCCCACCTTCTCGGCACGACCAGATCCCGCGCACGTATTCGACCTCGAATCCGGCGAGATCGACCAGCTGCTCGATCTCGGCGCGTGAGATCTCGATGGTGTGGCCCCCGTGGCTCCAGTGGAGGTGCTCGGTGATCAGCCGGTTGGGGCTGTCCAGCACCAGGACGCCGGATGGCCTGAGCACTCGATGGGCCTCGAGGAGGAAGCCGGTCAGCTCGTGGGCCCAGAGGTGCTCCGTGGTCTGCCCTGCGAACACGAGATCGATCGTCCCGGCGCCGACGTCATCCATGTGGTCGGCGGTGTTGACCACCCAGTCGACGTACGGCGGGAGGTCGTCAGGCCTCGGCTCGAACGCCTCGACGCCGACGTGTCGATCGACCACTCCGACGGACGCCTCGAACCAGTCGAAGTACCAGCGCCCATTGGCGCCGACGCTGAGCACCTGCTTGGCGCCCTTGGGCACCCGCTCCAGCTCGACGGTGCGCAGCGAGTGGTTGGCGTTGTGGCAGGTGTCGGAGGGGATCCGGAACCCACCCACGGACTCCGATCCGGCGCCGTCACCGTCACCGGACCCAGCGGACCCACCGCCCGAGGTCCCGGCGATGATCTCCGCCACATACGGTGCCATCACCCGATCGGTGAGACCCCGGATGGAGCGCTTCAGGCGGCGGCGGGATGCCTCGACCGAGGGGATCGGCATCCGGCGAGACTACCGGTGGGCGCCCGCAGCCCGGGGTTGCAAGGCGTGTGCCGCAACTTAGGCTTCCCCGGATGTCAGACAGCCGATCCGGCGAGGATGAGGTGGTGCGCAAGACCCGCACCGGCGTCGGCCGGGTCATGCGGGCGCCGGGAATACAGCGCGTGCGCCGAGCGGGCGAGCTCGCGGTCACGCCGAACGTTCGCGTCGACATCCTCCGGCTCGACGACATCCAGCTGCACCATGCCGAAGAGCTCGTCCAGCTGAGGGAGGCCGTCGCCGACATCGAGGCCAACCTGCCCGCGGTGCTCAACGCCATCTCCTCGATGAGCGGCGCGGCGCGGCATGGTCAAGCGCGAGCTCGACGCGTTCCGGGCCGAGTTCGACGAGTCCATCGAGAGCAGCTCACGACGGAGCTCGAGGCCGTCCGACGCACGGATCCCGCAAGGAGATCTCGAGGTGCTCGGTGAGATCCGGCCGCACATCGAGACGTTGGGCTGGCTGATGCAGCGGGTCGAGACCGTTCGCTTCGAGATGCTCAACGAGCTCCGCTACGGGCAGCGCCACGACGGGCGCACCGTCCTCGAGCCGCGGTCGTGAACCCCGACGGCGCTGGAACGCACACCGCTGCGCGTCAACATCGGCGCCGGGCACATCCCGATCGACGGCTACGTCAACGTCGACATGCGGGAGCTGCCCGGCATCGACGTCGTTGCCACCGTCGACGGCCTGCCGTTCGAGCCGGGCACGCGTCGACGAGATCTTCAGCAGCCACACCCTCGAGCACTTCCCGCAGGAGGTGCTGCGCCGGCAGCTGCTCCCGTACTGGGCAGTCGCTGCTGAAGCCGGGCGGCAGTCATCGTCACGGTCGCGCCGGACGTCGAGGCGATGGCCGCCGACTACGCAGCGTGGCGAGATGCCGTTCGAGGACTTCCGCGAGGTCCTCTACGGGGGGCAGGAGTACGAGGGCGACGCCCACTTCACGGGCTTCACGCCCGGCTCGTTCTGCGAGCTGCTCCGCGAGGCCGGCTTCGTCGAGCCGATGGTCGTGGCATCCGACCGTCGCAACGGGAAGTGCAAGGAGTTCGAGATCACCGCTCGAAAGGCCGAGTAGTGCGCGTCTCGGTCGTGATCTGCACGCTCAACCGTGCCGACGCCCTCGGCGCCACGCTCGACTGCCTGCGGCACCAGCGCTACGGCGACTTCGAGGTCATCGTCGTCAACGGACCGTCGACGGACCACACGCTCGAGGTCCTCGCGCCGTGGCGGGACGCACATCCGCTACTTCGACAACCCGCGAGCGGAACCTGTCGGTCTCCCGCAACATCGGCATCCGTGCCGCCGCCGGCGACCTCGTCGCCTTCATCGACGACGATGCGCTGCCCGAGCCGGAGTGGCTGACGCAGGCGCTCCCGGCCTTCGACGATCCCGAGGTGGCCGGCGCCGGCGGCATCGTGTTCGACCACACCGGGCTGCGACTGCAGTACCGCTACAGCGCCACCGATCGGCTCTGCCGGCCGGTGCTGGAGCGAGCACGAGTTCGCCCACCACTGCTTCCCGGGGACGTTCCAGTTCCCGTACCTGCAAGGCACGAACCAGATCTACCGGCGCGACCGCTGCTCGAGGCGGGCGGGTTCGACGAGAACATCTTCTTCTACGGCGACGACTGCCGACATCTGCGGCCGGCTCATCGACGCCGGGTGGGTCATCCGCCAGCTCCCGACGTCGCCGGTCCACCACAAGTTCCTCCCGTCCGGGATCCGCGATCACCAGCGGATCACGACGGACTGGTTCCCGGTCGTCCACGATCACACGTACTTCGCGTTGCGTCACGCCTCGCCGTACCTGCCGCAGGACGAGATCCTCCACGACGTCCACGACTTCATCGCACGAGCGCATCGCCGACACGCAGCTGCACGAGGAAGCCGGCCGACTCCCGGAGGGCGCGTCGGTCGCGCACCGAGGCGACGTGCCTGCGCGGGTTCGCCGACGCGTTGCCGGTCGGGCTGGAGTGGGTCGGTCGGCCGTTGCCGCAGCTCGTGCCGGACGACGTCGAGTTCACGCGCGTTCCCGACGCTGACCAACGGATGCCCGGCGGCGGATCGTGCTCGTCGTCCAGCAGCTACACGGGCAACCTCGACCGGCGGCATCGGCCGGTTCATGCAGCGACCTCGCGCCGGCGATGGCCGAGCGGGGCCACGACGTGCGGGTCGATCACGCGGGCGACGGGTCCGGCCGCCGTCGACTTCGAGGACGGCGTCTGGGTCCACCGCGTCGACACGCCCGTTCCTGCCGCGAGGGCGAGGGTGTGGCGCCCGACGTCCCTGCGCCGATCAATGCGTTCGCCACGGCCGCGGTCGCCGAAGTGCGCCGGATCCGGGAGTGGACGGAACCCGATCTCGTCTTCGCGCCACTCTGGGACGTCGAAGGCGATCGGCGTGCTGCGCGAGACGGACCTGCCCGTCGCCATCCACGTGTCCACGCCCGCACTGATCACCGGGACCGATGGCCGGGTTCCTGCGCAATGACGACACCGATCCGCCCGAGCTGCGGCGCCTCCTGGAGGTCGAGGCAGAGGTGATGCGACACCGCCGACCTGTTCCAGGCCAACACCGGATGCGGTGATGGACACGATCCGCGCGAACTACGACGAGCGCTGCGCCGGCGACCGTTGGCGGGTCGTCAACATCGGCCTGCGTGATCAGGCGTGCGAGCGCGTCCGACGAGCGGCCGGAGGGCCGTCGGGTGTTCTTCGTCGGCCGCTTCGAGTCGAGGAAGGGCATCGACACGCTGCTCGAGGCGATGGAGCGAATCGTCCCGACTACCCCGATCTCGACGCTCGTCCTGGCCGGCGAGGATCGACCGCTGGCGCCCGGCGTTGCCGCTGGCAGGAGCGTCGTGGCTGTCCCAGCATCGTGACGAACCGTGGATCGACCGCGTGACGATGCTCGGGGTCGTCGACGACGAGACGCTCCACCTCGAGTACTCGCGGGCGCGACGTCGTCGTGCTGCCCTCACGGTACGAGTCGTTCGGCCTCGTCATGGTCGAGGCGATGATGCACGGCAAGCCGCTCGTGAGCACCGACACGAGCGGAGTCCGCGAGGTCGTTCGCAACGGAGTCGACGGGCTGCTGGTCGCGCCAGGCGACGTCGATGCAGCTGGAGCGCGCCATCAGGCGGATGCTTGGACGATCCAGCTGATGCGGCCAGGCTCGGCAGCGCAGCACGTGAGCGCTTCGTCTCGTACCTGTCGTCGGAGCCGCTCGCCGAGCGCTTCGAGCAGTTCTGGCGGCGACCTCGAGACCGGCGACCAGCCTCGCCGGCGACGCCACACGCGGTCGGACACTCGCCGAGGGCGAGGCATCGACGATCGACTTGACCGGCTGCGCCGCCGCCACGCGTGATCGTGCGGGCGGACGGAGCAGGCCCGCGTCCGCATCGTCGACGCGCACGAGATCGGACGCTCGACCTCGACGCCGGGGGCGCGGCGCCGGATCCGCCTCGACGTCGCGTCCGGCAAGGCGAAGCTGCTCGTCGAACAGCGGAACCGTGCGCATCGAACGGGTCGTCACGGTCGACAGGGAGTCGGACGGACGATGAAGGTCGCCGTGGTGGTCGGCGTCGCCGCCCAGCACGACGCCATCTCGGCAGCGGCGCTCGAGCAGGTCGCCGCGCTGCAGCGCGCTGCCCGACGTCGACGAGGTCGCGCTTGTTCACGCAGGGCGTCGACCTCGACACGGGATGCCCGTGCTTCGTCACGGCGGAACCCGTGGGAGTTGCTGCGCCACCCGGAGTTCCGCTCCTGCGACGTCGCCATCTTCCACTGGGGCATCCACTTCGCCCTGTTCGACGCCATCACGCTGCTCGGTTCCCCGCAGCTGCCGACGCCGGTCGTGCACTTCCACAACTGCACGCCGCCTTCGCTCGTCGAGGAGATCCATCGCGACCAGCTCCTGCGCTCCATCCAGCAGTTCCACCACGTCATCGCGATGGGCACGCCGCTGTGGACGTACAGCGAGTTCAACCGGCGAACGCTGATCGATTGGGGTGCCGCCGAGGCACAGATCGAGTGGGTCACGTTCCCGATCCCCGTGCCGCAGCCGACGCCAGGCGCCCCGTCGAGGCGACTCGTTCCACCTGCTGTCGGTCGGTCGGCTCGTGCCGGCCAAGGGCGTGCACGTGCTGCTCGATGCGCTGACGTCCATCCCGGATGCCGCTGCTCGAGCGCATCCGGTTGCCGCGTCGTCAGCAGCACGACGTTCTCCTCGGACGACTACCGCGACGGCGTTCGACGAGCAGATCCGCGAGGCGGGACCGCTGCTGGCGAAGGCGGTGGAGTTCGTCGTCTCGCCCTCCGACGCCGAGCTCGGACCTGTTCTACCAGGACAGCGACGTCGTCATCTCGACCGTCGTTCCACGAGGGTCTCTGCGTGCCGGTCATCGAGGGCTACGCGGCAGGCTGTCGCGCCATCGGCACGACGGCCGGGAACCTGCCGTACATCGTGTTCCCCCCGGATCCCGTTGTTGCCCCCGGGGACCCACCAGCTCTTGCCGACGCGATCGAGCGCGTCCTCGACCGACCTCGAAGTCAGCGACCCGTCGTATCGACGCCCGGTGCCGGGAGCTGGTCGACTCCTTCTCGCCGCGGTCGTGCGTCGGCGATGCTGCAGCGGGCATTGATCGACGTCGTTGACACACCCGATGTGCGCGGTCGCTCGACCCGCTGTCAGCTCAAGGGGTGCGGCAGGCGACGAGATCATGCAGCAGCGGCCGGCACGACAACTGCCCGACCGCCGGGTTCGCTGCGATTGACGACGTAGAGGACGTCTGGCTCGTAGACGCCGGTCGCGAACTCGTTCGCTTGCGCCGAGCAGATCGTCCGAACCGAAGTCCGGAGCGGCACGACCGTGGATACCCGCTGTTGATCGGCAGTCTCCCAGACGGCGGACGCCAGGAGCACCGGAGCGAGGTCGTCGAACGGGATCTCGAGCGGCACGCAGGCGTACTGGATCCACGGCGGCTGCACCTGGACGCTCGTTGCCCCCCGCGACCTCTCGTCGAGCAGTAGCCCGGCGACCTGCTGGTAGTCAGCGCTGCCCCGATCGAGGAACTTGAACTGCTCGCCATCGACGAGCTGCACGACAGTCGCGGCGATGAGCACGCCGAGCCCGAGCAGTGCAGGCCAGCGGGCAGCGACGACGACGGCGCAGACTCCGAGGGCGACGAGCCACGTCAACGACCAGACGAATCGGCCGTTCGTGCGAAAGATGTTGCCGACGAACTCCAGCGAGAGCGGTCCATCGGAAAGGTCCACCAGCGTGTGACCGGCGAAGTGGATCGTCGGCCACGCGGCGAACAGCGCCAAGACGATGCACGCAATGCCGACGGCGAGGAGGGCCGGGATGGCCGCCACGTGGATCGCCTGCAGAGCACCGCCGCCGCCGCGGCGACGAGCACGATGAGCACACCAAGCCCGACGAAGCCGATCCCCTCCCACGTGTCCGGGGCATATGGAATGTCCGGCAGTGCGCTCGACGATCCCTGCGGATTGACGAGAAACGCCAGGTCGGCCGAGTAGTCGCCGTAGCCGGCGTTCGTCGTGCTCGTGCCGACGGCGAGGTAGCCCAGCACGAAGCTGATGCCGACGATTCCGCCCGTGATAACAGCTCCGAGCACCAGGCCGCGCGCGCCACTCGTGGCGAAGTCGCCGGAAGAGGTATGGAGCCGAGATCACCACGACCGGGAACCACGAAGTACGGATGGAGGACGGCGGCCCCGATGCACACGGCGGCGACGTATCGATCGTTGCGTCTCGACAGCTGCCGACAGAAGATCGCGCAGTACAGCGCGGCGATCGAGGATCCATTGCTGGGTCAGCGCGACGTGGGCGATGCGGCTCGTGAACACCGGCAGCAGCAGCAGCAGCGCCGCCGGCGACGCGGATCTCGACCTCGACGAGCAGGCGTCGGCTGGCTGCCGCGCCAGCGACGACGTACGCCCGACGCAGGAACTTCACGGACCAGTAGAACGTCAGCACGTAGCTGGCGAGAACACGAGCAAGCCGAGGATCTGGGTCGGATGATTCGGGGAGATGGCGTTGAGCAGCCGGTACACCGGCAGTCATGTACGGACTGGCGTCGGCGAGTCCGAGGCTGCTCCCGACCGGTGCCATGTAGCCGGGCGTGCGACCGAGGGAAACGTCAACAGCGGCGCCGATCGGAGGAAGTTCGGCGCCGAGATGTACGTCACCCAGTCGCAGCGGAGCATCCGCGGCGCAGCGAACGGGTTGAGCGTCCACGTGCCGACGCGGGCGGCGAACACGGCGAACGGCATGAGCAGGTCGACGCCAGCGAAGATGATCCATCGGCGGCGCCGGACGCGACCCCCCGACTCGGACGGTGTCCCGTCTGCTGCCCGGGTGTCAGCTCACCATCGGCCGTGCCGGAGCACCCGTTGTCGCTCAGCGAGGCCTGCTGCTCCTGCACTGCCTGGCCACCGTATGACCTGGCCGCGAGCGAGCCGAGTCACGCTCCCCGGCGCTCGCGGGGTGAGCACGACGTTCTGGTACGGGAGCTCGACGAGCTTGGCGAAGTTGATCGGCGAGGTTCGCCCACCGGGTCCGAGCGTCGCGATGTCCATGTCCCATGCGCCGACGGACGCGGCGAGCTCGACCGGAGTGAAGCCGGCATCGGCGATCTGTATGGGCGCCCATTCGAAGACGACCGTGGGTCGGTAGTGAGCGATGAACTCGGACATGCCGGCAACCACCAGCGACTCCGCGCCCTCGACGTCGATCTTGACGAGGTCCACGCGCGGGAGTTGCCCGACGAGCGAGTCGAGCGTGATGGAGCGGACGGTGAAGTCTTCGGAGTCGACGATCCAGTTCGGTGGCGGCGCGATGACGCCGGTGTTCCCCGACCGGTGCAGCCAACGATGGAGCGTCAGCTCGCCAACTTCTGCCGCGACCGTGGCGTTGATCGGCTCGACGTTGCGTTCACACCAGTTCATGGCGACGTTGTCGACCAGGAGCTCGTAGATCTTCGGATCGGCCTCGTACGCGATGACCCTCCCGTCCCACGCCAGGTGACCCATCATGCAAGCGAAGTACCCGAAGTTGGCGCCCACGTCGACGCAGATGTGATCCCGCTCGACGGTCTGACGGATGAACGCCGTGGTCTCGGGCTCGTACTCGCCCTCGACGACGAACCTCGGCACGATCAGCTCGTCTCGTGCCTCGACGTGGAACACGAGCTTCTCGTGCCGGCTCCCCACGAGCAGCCGATCCCCGACGGTGGCCACCTTCGATGCCCACACGTCGTCACGCACCTGCTGCAGTTCGGCCCGCATGCCGGCGAGCTCGTCGGCGAGCTCCCGCTGCCCTCGACGGAGCGCTTCGAGGACCTCGGCCGCGTCCCGTCTCGCGAGCCGTTCCGCGGAGGCCCGAAGATGCCGTCCCGAACCCGGTGAGCGAGCGCACCGGCACGAGCCCGGAGGGAAGTCATAGCGAGCGGACGCTATCTGCCGGCTGCGTGGGACGGTCGGCTGTCGGGCCAGCGGGTGACTGTCCAGTCGGCGAGGGCGCTGGCCCCGGGGTGACCTGGACCGAGGTGCCGTTCGGCTGCGACGCGGAAGGCGTCACGCAGCTCGGCATCGGAGCGCGGTCGGCGGCGTGCTTTGGCGGCGAAGTCCCGGTACTCCCGCTCGATGCCGTCGATGGCGACGTCGAGTGTGCCGGTCGTCTCGAACCGGGCACGGGCAGCCGCTCCCAGACGGCGGCGCAGTTGGACGTTGTCGACCAACGCGCGGCAGCGTGGCGCGTAGGGCATCGACGTCGTCGGGCGGGACCAGCAGCCCCGCTTCGCCCACGACCTCCGGAATACCCCCGACGTGCGTCGATACCGCGGGGATCCCGTACTGCATCGCTTCGAGGAGCACGAGCCCGAACGACTCGAAGCGCGATGGGGCACAGAAGATGTCGGCATCGGCGTAGGCCTGCTGCAGCGCCGTTTCGTCGACGTGGCCATCGAACCTGACGCGTTCAGCCGGGCCTGGAAGCGTCCTCAGTCGACGTTCCCACCGCTCCCGGTAGGTCCCGTCGAAGCCGGTCGCCAACGTGTCGCGACCGACGTACACGAGCTCGAGGTCCGGATGCTCGATGAGCAGGGGCAGCATCGCCTCGAACAACACGTCGGGTCCCTTGCGCATCTCCATCCGACCGACGAACAGCACCCGGAGGCGATCGTCGTCGGCGCGGCGACGGTGAAACTCCGACGTGTGGTCGCGCACACCGAGCGGTGCCACGCGGACATCACCGGTGATCCGTCCGATCCACGTCCTTGGCCATGGCCGTGCTGTTGGCGTGGAGGAAGGCGCTGCGGGCGAGGACGTCGTCTTCGAGTCGCAGGACCGCCGGACCGTACGGCGTGTCGGCCAGATCCTCGAGCTGAGCGATCGTCTCGAAGGTGGTCATCAGCATGGTGACGACGGGGATGGCCGGGTCGGCGAGGGCGAAGAACCCGTCGAAGGCCCAGATCGGCGCAGCGATCAGGTCCAGCGGCTGCTGGTCGTTGATCCGCAACGCCTCACGCTCGAGCGCGGCGGCGTGGCACAGGTTCCACGCCACCGGGTGGGTCCCGAGATCCAGCGTGTCGGGCGGGGGAACCGTCACCCGGTGGACCCAGACACCGCGTTCCTGGGTGAGGCGATGGGGACCAGGGTCGGGCGTGACGACGTGGACGTCGGTGGCCCCGGGCGGCCAATCCCTCCGCGGTGTCGCTGACCTGCCGTCCGATGCCGCCTGGAGCGTGCGGCGGGTACTCCGAGGTGAGAAGGCCGAGTCGCAGCGGTCAGACCTCTTCGGGCAGCCGCCGGGCGAACCGCCGGAAGATCATCCAACCGAGGGCGAGCGAGACGAACGGACACACGGTGAGCGCCGAGCATCGTCCGCCACCCCGGCGCGCCGGCGTCGTACAGGCAGCGGCGGTAGACCTCGACGAACCCGTTCATCGGGTTGAGCTTCAGGACGTTCTGCACCCAGTCGGGAGCCTCGCGCCTCGAGCAGCTCCGGCGGGTACACGATGGGCGTGGCGAAGAACCACACCTGGATGCACGATCGCCCACAGGTAGCTCATGTCGCGGAAGTACACCGACGAGCACGCTGAGCGCCAGCGCGAACCCGGAGGCGAAGACGGCCAGCAGCACGCGACGTCAGCACGACGAGCGGGAGCCACGGCAGGAACGGGCTGCCGGCGATCAGCAGGACGACGCACAGCAGCCCCATCTCGATGGCGAACTGCACGCAGGCGTGGAGCACGTTGGAGAAGACGAGGACCTCGCGGGGAACGCGACCCGGCGCACGAGGCCGGCGTTGGCCGAGATCGACCCGAGCCCGAGGTTGTTGACGAGGGCGAAGAAGTTCCACGGGAGCAGGCCGCAGAGCAGGTAGTAGCGCGAAGCCGTTGAGGCCGCTCGGGTCGCCGACCGGTGCGGTGCGTCGAACAGCGACGCCGAAGACGAAGCCGTAGATGGCCACCATCGCCAGCGGGTTGAGCATCGACCAGGCCCAGCCGAGGAACGATCGGCGGTACTTCGTGCGCAGCTCGCGGAGGGTCAGGTTCCAGAGGAGCTCGCGCGACTGGTAGACGCTGACGACGGCGTGCATGAGCGGCCGCGAGGCTACCGGCGAGTCGCGCGGCACTGGCATGCACGGCGCACAGCCGGCATGGTTGGTTGCGTCGCCGCGATCAGCGAGACTGCGCGCCGCATGTCCGAGCCGCCGTGGCCGTCAGCTCCGTCTGGAAGAGCTTTCGGCTCTACCACGAGCGGAACCAGTACCTGAAGGCCGCCATCCTCAAGGGGCGGCGGGCCCGCTACGAGGAGTTCTGGGCGCTCAAGGGCGTCGACTTCGAGGTGCCGACCGGGTCGACGTTCGGCGTCATCGGCTCGAACGGTTCGGGCAAGAGCACGCTGCTCAAGTGCCTCGCCGGGATCCTCGTACCCGAGAAGGGCCGGTCGAGGTCGACGGCCGGGTCTCGGCACTGCTCGAGCTCGGCGCCGGGTTCCACCCGGAGCTCAGCGGCCGGGAGAACGTGTTCCTCAACGGCGCCATCCTCGGCCTGTCGAAGAAGGAGATCGACGGCCCGCTTCGACGACATCGTCGAGTTCGCCGGGCTCGAGGAGTTCATCGACACGCCGGTCAAGAACTACTCGTCGGGCATGTTCGTCCGCCTCGGCTTCGCCGTCGCCGCCCACGTCGAACCCGAGGTGCTGCTGATCGACGAGGTCCTCTCGGTCGGTGACGAGAGCTTCCAGCGCAAGTGCGCCGAGAAGATCGAGCAGTTCCGACAGGACGGGCGCACGATCGTGTTCGTCAGCCACGGGCTCGACCAGGTCCAGCAGCTCTGCGAGGACGTCGCCTGGATCGACAAGGGCGAGCTGCGGGATGTCGGGCCGGCGGCCGACGTCATCACCTCGTACCAGGGCGAGAGCCACCACGCCAGAGCGGGTCGAAGGCGAGCAGGGCGCCCGCTGGGGCAGCGGCGAGGGGCAGATCGTCCACGTCGAGCTGCTCGACGGCGATGGGCGAGCCGCAGACGGTGCTGACCACGCTCGAGCCGGTCACGATCGGCGTCGAGATCACGTCGCACACGCCGCTGCAGGACGTCGTGGTCGGCGTCCGCATCGACACGTCTCAGCGGCGAGCCGCGTGTGGGGATCGAGCACGCGGCGCAGCGGGCAAGACGATCGGACGGCTCGACGGGCCGGCGCGGTCGACCTCGTCGATCCCCAGCCTGCCGTTGCTCGAAGGCGTCTACGACCTGACGGTGGCGCTCACCGATCACACCGAGATGCACCCGTACGACCACTGGGAACGCCGGATCCGCTTCGAGGTCCGCCAGTACCGTCGTACGACGCCGGGCGTCGTGCACATCCCTGGCTGAGTGGACGATCACCGGCGCGAAGTCCATCGTCCAGGGCGGTCAGTAGGCGTTCGGTCCGGAGGCGCGTCGCCGGCACCGTACGTCGGCAGGAGCCCGCGCAAGACGAACCTCCTCGAGCGAGCGCGTGCGTCGGCGTCCTTCTGCGACAGCACATGGGTCAGCGGCTGGCCATCGGTCCCGGTGTCCGGCCAGGCGATCCCGATGGCCGGATCGAAGGGGTGCACGCCGTGCTCGCGGTCGGGCGTGTACGGGGTCGAGCAGAGGTAGACGACGGTGGCCTGCTCCGTGAGCGCCATGAAACCGTGCCCGAGACCAATGTCGAGGTAGGTGGCGCGGCGGTCGACGTCGTCGAGCACCACGCTGTCCCACCGACCGAACGTGGGTGACCCGACGCGGAGGTCCACGACCACGTCCATGACGGCACCGGCGACGCACGTCACGTACTTCGCCTGACCAGGTGGAACCTGCGAGAAGTGGATGCCGCGGACGACGCCGGCAGTGGAGACGGAACAGTTGGCCTGGGCCAGCTCCAAGGGATGCCCGACGGACGCGCCGAACCGGTCTGCCTTGAACCACTCGAGGAACACGCCGCGGTCGTCTCGGTGCTGGTGCGGCGTGATCTCGAAAGCTCCCGCGATCGCAAGTGGGCGGATCTCCACGCTGGGCGTGTCTAGCACCGGTCCGCCGCCTGCGGCCCCGGGTGTGCAAGTGTTCGCGCAGCACACGTCCGCCCCGTCTGCCGCGAAGGAGAATCGTGTCGAACCCTCCGCCGCCGCCGCCACCTCCCGTCAGCTCGGTCCCTGGTCCGGCCACGGCGCCCACCATGGTGGCGCCGATCGAGTCAACCGTCGGGCCGCCGGCATCACCGACCCCGATCGGTCCGTCGAACATGAAGATCTTCTCCGCCGAGGCCGTCGGTACGGCGGTGCTGATGATCGTCGGGCCGGGCAGCGCCATCATCGCCCTCAACGACGTCGGGGTCTTCGGCGTGGCCTTCGCCTTCGGCCTCGCCCTGTTGGGGATGGCCTACGCGATCGGGCACGTCTCCGGCTGCCACATCAACCCGGCGGTCACCCTGGGGTTCTGGATCAGCCGCAAGATCACGCTGGCGCGGGCGGTGTGGTACTGGGTCGCCCAGCTGATGGGCGCGTTCATCGGCGGGTTGATCATCTTCATCATCTCGGACGCCGGCGAGAAGGACGACACGGGCGTCTTCGCGGCGAACGGATGGGGTGCCGACATCGGAAGCGATTTCGGCCTCGGCGCCACGATCGTCGTCGAGATCTTCTTCACGGCCCTGCTGATCTTCGTCGTGCTGTCGACCACGACCGTCGGCTACCCGACCGGCTTCGGAGGTCTGGCCGCCGGGCTGACGCTGGCGATGATCCACCTGGCGACGATCCCGGTCGACAACACGTCGGTCAATCCGGCTCGTAGCTTCGGGACGGCGATCTTCTCCGGAGTCGACGCACTCACCCAGCTGTGGGCGTTCATCATCTTCCCGCTCATAGGCGCCGTGCTCGGCGTCCTGGTGTGGCTGCTCGTCCATGACGAGCGGCTGGAGGACACGATCTTCGGAGGCCAGCAAGGCCTGATCAACGCCCGCAACCGAGCGGCCGCTGCCGCCAGCAAGGTCGAAGGAAGCATCAACCAACGCCTGCCCTAGGAGATGACCGCCACCAGGATCCTCACGCCGGGCGGTCCTGCTTGTCCCGCTTGGCCGCCTTCTGGGCTTTCTTCCACTCGCGTACGGCGGCCAACGACACGGGGTCGTGGACGTCGGCCACGGAGCGCGGCACGTCGTCGCCGAACTTGCCCGCCGCTTCGCGCCAGCCAGCCGGCGTGACGCCCTGCGACTTGGCGAGGATGGCGACGAAGATCTTCGACTTCTCGTCCCCGTACCCCGGTAGCCCACGAAGGCGGCGGTACAGCTCAGCGCCAGTCGTGACGTCGCGCCAGACGTTCTCTGCCTCGCCCTCGTAGTCGTCGGTCAGCGTCCGGCACAGTTCGTGGATGCGCCGGCCCATCGCTGCAGGAAAGCGGTGGATCGCCGGCTTGGCCGCGCAGACGGCGACGAAGTCCTCGACGTCCATGGCGGCGATCAACGCGACGTCCAGGTGCCCGAGCCGCTGACGCAAGGTTGCCGGCCCGGCGAACGCCCACTCCATCGGCACCTGCTGATCGAGGAGCATGCCGATGAGCAGGGCGGTTCCGTTCGTGTTGAGCAGGGCGTCGGACGTCGGCCTTGCCCGTGATGTAGAGCGTGCCTTGCACCATCGCGAAGCTAGGCGCGATCGGCTCCTACAGTCTTGGGGTGCCCCTGCGATCACTCGTCTTCGGCGCGCTGCTCGCCATCACGTTGCCGGCGCAGCACAACGCACCTGTCGAAGCGGCGCCCGCCCCGCGCCAGGTGACGTCGCTCGTCGTCGACGGGCAGGGCAGCGGACACGGCAGGGGACTGTCGGCGTGGGGTGCCTACGGGTCCGCCGTGAACCGCGGCTGGAGCTGGCAGCAGATCCTCGACCACTACTACGGCGGAACGACGTGGGGCAGCCGAGGGAACGAGTGGCTCGGCGTGCGGCTGACGGCGCTCGACGCCTCACCGGTGACTGCGGTGCTGTCGACCAGCGGCCAGGTGATCTGGAACGGCGGGGCGTACGGAAGTGTCCACGCCTGGGAGGTGGCCGACAACCGCTACGACATCTACACGTCTGCCACCGCCGACTGCCCGGGCAGCACCGCCGGAGCGTGGACGTACGCCGGGCAGGTCATCGGACCGGTGTCGTTCGGAACGCCGTACGACTGGACGACGACGGCTCCCGGTGACGTGTTGGGTGTGTGCCAGCCGAACGGGTCGGTCATCCACTACCGCGGTTTCATCCAGGCCGTCAACGACACCGCGGGCGTGAACCGCACCGTCAACGTCGTGGACGTGGAGAACTACGTGCGCGGTGTGCTGCCACGCGAGGTGTTCCCCAGTTGGGGCAGCGCCGGTGGTGGCGCCGGCATGAACGCGCTGCGGGCCTTCGCGGTCGCGGCCCGAACGTTCGGGCTCTCGCAGTCGCGGTACCCGTACGCCAGGACGTGTGACACCCCGTCGTGTCAGGTCTACGGCGGCGCGGCATTGCGCCAATCGGCGTTCGCGGTTGCGGGGGTGCGCGAGCACCCGCTCACCGACCGCGCCGCTGCGGAGACCGCCGGCGTCGTGCGGGTGTGGCCGGACGGCGGCATCGTGTCGGCCGAGTACTCGGCATCGCACGGGCCCCGATCGGCCGGCGGCCCGTTCCCGGCGGTCGACGACACGGCGAGCAACGTGCCGCAGAACCCGAACTACCAGTGGACGCGGACGCTCGATGTCGCTGCGGTGGCAGCCCGCTACGGGCTGGGCACCTTGACGGCGGCGTGGACCGAATCCACGCCCGGCTCGCCGTATGACGGAGTCTGGGCGAACCGGGTGCGGCTGCAGGGCACGGCGGGTGAGGTCGTGGTGTCGAACTGGGACTTCCGCAACGCGTTCGGCCTTCCGTCACCAGGCTTCACGATCAGATCGGCGAACGCGGGGCAACCGCCCTTGGGGCCGCGCCCGGCGATCGGCCCGCCCTCGCTGCCCTGCCTCCACAAGCGGTGTTGACGCCGATGGAAAAGCAAGGTGGGTCAGACGCCGAAGCGCAGCGGAGGCGGCGAGCTCGGTAGGCGAGGCGAGCCACTTGTTTGCGAGCCGAGCTCGTTTAGATGAGATACGGGTCGACGGCGTCCGGGTCGATGTCGTAGCGGGCCATCGCGTCGATCACGACCTCCGGCTTGACGTCGCCCTGCGACGCCAGCGCCGCCAGCGTCGCCGCGACGACATGGCCGGTGTCCGTCTCGAAGAACCGGCGCAGTGCCTGCCGGGTGTCGGATCGACCCATGCCGTCAGTGCCCAGGGGCAGGAACGCTCGTCCGGGCAGGAAGCGGGCGATCTGGTCCGGCACGCAGCGCATGAAGTCCGTGACGGCGACGATCGGGCCCGAGGACTCCGCCAGCAGCTCGGCCACACGTGACTGCCGTGCTGGCTGGTCCGGATGGAGGCGGTTCCACCGCTCCGCGGCCAGCGCGTCCTCGCGCAGCCGCTTGTAGCTGGTCGCCGACCACAGCTCGACGCCGACGTCGAAGTGCTCCGCCAGCTCAGTCACCGCCTCACGGGCCGCGCCCTGGGCGGAGCCCGAGAACAGGATCGTGGCCCGGTGACTCGGTCCGTCGGGGGCGTCCTGCCAGCGGTAGAGGCCCTCGACGATCGCCTTCGTCATCTCGACGACGTCGCCCTCCGGCATCGGCGGCATCACGTAGTTCTCGTTGTAGAGCGTGAGGTAGTAGAAGACGTCGCGCTCGTTCTCGGGTGATTCGGGACCGAACATCCGCTGCAGGCCGGCCTGCACGATGGCCGCCACCTCGTAGGCGAAGGCCGGGTCGTAGGCCTGGCACGGCGGCACCGTGCTCGACAGCACGAGGCTGTGGCCGTCCTGGTGCTGCAGGCCCTCACCGAGCAGCGTCGTGCGACCGGCGGTCGCGCCGAGCAGGAAACCTCTCGTGCGGGCGTCCGCAGCCTGCCAGATCAGATCGCCCACGCGCTGGAAGCCGAACATCGAATAGAAGGTGTAGAAGGGCACCATCGGTACGCCGCGATGCGCGTAGCTCGTGCCGGCGGCGATGAAGCTGGCCATCGAGCCGGCCTCGCTGATGCCCTCTTCGAGGATCTGCCCGCTGTTCGACTCGGTGTAGCTGAGCAGCAGGTCGTGGTCGACGGGCTCGTACTTCTGGCCGAGGGCGGCGTAGATCTTGAGCTCCCGGAACAGGGCGTCCATGCCGAACGTGCGGGCCTCGTCGGGGATGATCGGCACGATCCGCGGACCGATCTGCTTGTCGCGGGCGAGGCTGCGGAGCAACCTCGTGAAGCCCATCGTCGTCGACACCTCTTGCTTGCCGGATCCACCCCGGAGCTCGGCGAACGGCTTGTCCGTCGGCAGCTCGATCGCCTTCTTCACCGCGTGGTGCGCTTCGGCAGGGAGCCACCGAGAGCCTTCCGGCGCTCCATCATGTACTGGTACTCGATGGAGTCCTCCGGCGGGAGGTAGTACGGCGGGTCGTCGGCGTGGATCGAGTCCTCGGGGATCTCGTCGTGGAGGTACAGGCGGTCGCGCAGCGCGACGAGTTGGGCCTTGGTCATCTTCTTGATCTGGTGGGTCGAATTGCGGCCCTCGAAGCCCTCACCGAGCGTCCAGCCCTTCACGGTCTTGGCCAGGATCACCGTCGGCATGCCAGTGCCGATGTTCTCCGTTGCCGCCTTGTACGCGGCGTAGAGCTTGCGGTAGTCGTGACCGCCGCGCGGCAGGGTGCGCAGCTCGTCGTCGGCCAGGCCGGCGACCATCGCCCGCAGGCGGGGGTCCGGGCCGAAGAAGTTGTCACGGATGTACTCGCCGCTCTCCACCGAGTAGCGCTGGAACTCGCCGTCGACGGTGGTGTTCATGCGGTTGAGCAGGACACCGTCCTTGTCCTGAGCGAGGAGGTCGTCCCACTTCGAGCCCCAGATGACCTTGATGACGTTCCACCCCGCGCCGCGGAAGATCGCCTCCAGTTCCTGGATCACCTTGCCGTTGCCGCGCACCGGGCCGTCCAGGCGCTGGAGGTTGCAGTTGACGATGAAGATCAAGTTGTCGAGCTGCTCCCGCGGGGCCAGCGAGATGGCGCCGAGCGTCTCCGGCTCGTCGATCTCGCCGTCGCCGAGGAATGCCCACACGCGGGTCTGGCTGGTGTCGTCGATGTGGCGGTTCAGGAGGTACCGGTTGAAGCGGGCGTGGTAGAGGGCGCAGATCGGCCCGAGGCCCATGGAGACCGTCGGGAACTCCCAGAAGTCGGGCATCAGGCGGGGGTGCGGGTAGCTCGACAGACCGCGACCCCCGCGCCCGATCTCCTGGCGGAAGTGGTCGAGGTCGTCAGCGGTGAGCCGGCCTTCCATGAACGCCCTGGCGTAGACGCCCGGCGCGGCATGGCCCTGGAAGTACACGGCGTCGCCGGCGTTCCCGTCGTCCTTGCCGCGGAAGAAGTGGTTGAACCCGATCTCGTAGAGGCTGGCGGAGCTGGCGAACGTGGAGAGGTGCCCGCCGATGCCGTCGGCCTGCTTGTTCGCCTTGACGACCATCATCGCCGCGTTCCATCGGATGAAGGCCCGGATCCGCCGCTCGATGTGCTCGTCGCCGGGGAACCATGGCTCGTGCTCGCGGGCGATCGTGTTGACGTACGGCGTGGACACGGTGGCCGGGAAGCTGACCTGCGTCTCCTGAGCCCGCATCAAGAGCTTGGTCAGCAGGAACTGGGCCCTGGTCCTGCCTTGCGAGTCGACGATGGCGTCGAGTGAGTCGACCCATTCCTGCGTCTGTTCGGGGTCGGTGTCCGGCAGCTGGTGCACGTACCCGTGGAAGATCATGGTGTCAGTCTCGCACCGCGATCGCCGGGTGCGCGCCGGGCCGCAGCGATACCGTGCGGGTCCGTGCCTGGTCCGGAGCCGATCGTCGTCTACACCGATGGCGCCTGCTCCGGGAACCCCGGACCAGGTGGTTGGGCGTGGGCGACGGCACCTGACGGGGCCCGCTCCGCGTCAGGTGGTGAGCCCGCCACGACGAACCAGCGGATGGAGATCCAGGCCGTGGTGGAAGCCCTGAAGGTGCTCGCGGACGGCGCTGCGGTTCACGTCATGTCCGACTCGACGTACGTGGTCAACTGCTTCCGCGACGCGTGGTACGTCCGCTGGCAGGCCAACGGCTGGCGCAACTCGCAGCGCAAGCCCGTCGCCAACGCCGACCTCTGGCGGCCGCTGATCGAGCTGGTCACCACGCACGAGGTGACGTTCGGGTGGGTGCGTGGCCACAGCGGCGACCCGATGAACGACCTCGTCGATCAGCTGGCCGTGGCCGCCATCCCGCGTTGAACTAGGCCAGCACGTAGGGGCCGATCCAGGACACCCCGTCCCAGGTCATCTGCCAGATCTGGCCGTCCACGCCACGCATGAACACGTCGAGCCAGTTGCTCCCGCGCCACACCGCATCGGGTGCGCTGTTGAGCAGGCCGACGCCGAGGTCCCACGGATACCACCCGGCGCTCGAGTCCCAGGCCGAGTGCCACAGCGCACCGTCACTGCCCCTCACGAACACGTCGACCCGTCCCTGACCGAGCGTTGCCGCGCCGGGCGACGACGTGAGTGCGCCACCGATCCGTGCCCACCCGTGCCACGCACCTCCGCTCTGCCAGGTCTGCCACAGGGCGCCGTCCTGCCCGCGGGCGTAGACGTCGAACTCGCCCGGTCCGTAGGAGACGGCGTCGGGTGAGAACGTGATGCCGCCGCCGAGCGACACCCAGCCGTGCCACTGGCCGCCCGACCACCACTTCGTGTAGAGGGCGTTGTCCGTCCCGCGTATGAACACGTCGACGCGGCCGGGCTCCGAGGCGACGATGGTCGGAGAGCCCACCGCCTGACCGCCGAGCGAGGACCACTCCGACCAGCCACCGGACTCGCGGGCGCGATGCCACACCGCCCCGTCGGCTCCACGCACCACGATGTCGAGGCGGTCGCCGCCCCATGACGTGGCGTCCGGATCGGCGGTGGAGATGCCACCGAGCGAGGCCCAGCCGGTGTCACCCGCGCCGTCCCAGCGCCGCAGCCAGACCGTGCCGTCGTTGTCGCGGGTGACGAGGTCGAGCTCGCCCGAGGGTCCGGCGACGGCGCTGACGCCGATGCCCGTCACGGGCGGGACGCCGCCACCACCACCCGCACCCGGGCAGGACGCGGAACTCGAAGCGACCGGCGTTGGCAGCCAACCACTGGTCGACGGCGGCCACGGTGTGACTCTGGTTGCCCCCACCGTCGTGCATGAGGATGATCGAGCCGTCGCGAGCGTTGTTGAGCCTGCTCACGACGGATCCGACGCTGGCGGAGTCCTCCCAGTCCAACGTGTCGATCGACCACAGGATCGGACGCATGCCGAGCCCGGCGATGACGTTGCTGACGCGGTCGTTGAGCGCTCCGTACGGGGGTCGCATGCACGGACCGGCGCTGCCGACTGCTGAGGCGATCACACCGTTCGTCGACGTCAGCTGGTCCCGGATCGCCTCGTCGGAGAGCGTGCGCAGGTCGGCGTGGCTCCACGTGTGGTTGGCGATCGTGTGGCCGCTGTCGGCGATCGCCCGCATCGTGGCGGCGCGGGCGCCGACTTGCTGGCCGACGACGAAGAAGGTCGCCTTGGCGCCGTACCGGTTGAGCACGTCGAGTACGGAGCTCGTATACGCCGACGGCCCATCGTCGAACGTGAGATAGACAACGCCAGCGCTCTGGGCGCTCGCCGGGCTGGCGGATGGCACCACAGCGAACGACAGGCCGGCGAGCAACGACACTGCCAACAGAGCACGTAAGAATCGACGTTCCGCCACGGTTCTCCCTCCGACGCTCCGTCATCGTGACTGCTCGGCGGGGCGCGATGCCAGCACCGCCTGCGACCTGTCACCCGATCGCAACCTGATCTAAGTCGGAATCGCCAGTTCGAGATCGCGGAGGACGTCACCTCCGTCCTCGAGGCCGATGGAGATGCGCACGAGGCCCGGCGTGATGCCGATCGCGGCCTGCTCGTCCGGTGTGAGGCTCACGTGTGTGCTCGTCGCCGGGTGGCAGACCAGCGTCTCCGGTCCGCCGAGCGACGTTGCGGAACGGGCGACGCGAAGCGCGTCGATCATGTTGCGGGCGGCGTCGATGCCGCCGGCCAGGTCGATCGCGAGGACGGTCGGCAGGCACGTCAGCTGGCGGAGGGCCAGGTCGTGCTGCGGATGGTCGGGCAGGCCGGGATAGTGCACGGTCGCCACGCCGGGGTGGCCGACGAGGGCCTCAGCGACTGTCAGCGCGAGGTCGGCCTGGTAGCGCTGGCGCACGGCCAGCGTGCGGATCCCGCGTAGGCCGTTCAGCGCGTCGTACGGCGAGGCGCTGGCGCCGTGCAGCACGGCGTAGGCCCAGATGGCGTCGAGCAGCTCGCGCTCGCCGGCGACCACGCCGAGGGTGGCGTCGTTGTGCCCGGAGATGCCCTTGGTGGCGGAATGCACGACGAGGTCGATTCCGTGGCGGATCGGCTGCTGGCCGATCGGCGTGGCGAACGTGGAGTCGAGCATCGTGAACGGGCCCTGGATGGCGCCGAGGGCATCGAGGTCGACGAGATCCATCCGGGGGTTGGAGGGGC
This sequence comes from uncultured Acidimicrobiia bacterium, assembly GCA_963774125.1. Lineage (GTDB taxonomy): Bacteria > Actinomycetota > Acidimicrobiia > Acidimicrobiales > Ilumatobacteraceae > JALZMG01. Next base: position 541,029 of record CAVZDR010000002.1, on the reverse strand, counting down.
TCTCGGCAATGACGAGCATCGTCCGGCCGGGCTGGACGGCTGCCGCGAGCGCGGCGGGGTCCGTGCCGTCGACGGCGGTGTGCTCGATGCCGAGGCGGGCGCAGGGACCCTGGACGAGGGCGATCGTGCCGGCGTAGATCTGGCGCCCGATGACGATGTGGTCGCCGGCCGAGCAGAGGGCGAAGATCGTGGAGGCGATGGCGCCCATGCCGGAGGCGAAGGCGAGCGCGTCCTCCGCACCCTCGAGCTCGGCAACAGCCTCTTCGAAGGAGCGAACCGTGGGGTTGCCGTAGCGGCTGTAGAAGTCACCGGGGCGCATCCCGGTCGCCCGCTTGCGCGTGTCGTCGAGGCCGTCGGTCTGCCACGTGCTGGTGCCCCACAGGGGAGCGTTGAGGCTGTTGCCCTGGTGGCGGCGTCCCGCAGTGATCGCCCGGGTGGCGGGGCCAGGGTCGGGGGTTGGCGCCTGGTCGGTCACGAGGGCCCGATCGTACTTGGAGGTGGTTGGTGCTCGTGGGGTGGGTTGCATAACGTCCGCGGCCATGGATGTCACGGGAGTGAGCGCGATCGTCACAGGCGGTGCATCGGGGATCGGCGCTGCCGTCGGCGCGCAAGCTGGCGGAGCGGGGAGCCAAGGTCGTCATCGCCGATCTCCAGGAGGAGCAGGGCGGGCAGCTGGCGGATGAGCTCGGCGGCGCCTTCGTCAAGGTCGACGTGACGAAGACCGACGACATCGTCGAGGCGGTCGAGCTGGCCAAGTCGGTCGGGCCTGTGCGGGTGCTCGTCAACTCGGCAGGCATCGGGTGGGCCCAACGGACCGTCGGCAAGGACGGGTCGTACGACTCGGCGGCGAACATCGACGCGTTCAAGCGGGTGATCGCCATCAACCTGATCGGGACGTTCGACTTCACGCGCATCGCGGCGACGGCGATGTCGACGACCGAGCCACTCGAGTCGGGGGAGCGTGGCGCCATCGTCAACATCGCGTCGGTGGCGGCGTTCGATGGGCAAATCGGCCAGGCCGCGTACTCGGCGTCGAAGGGCGGGATCGTCGGCATGACGCTGCCGATCGCGCGGGACCTGGCGGCGATCGGTGTGCGTGTCAACACCGTGGCGCCCGGGCTGATCGACACGCCGATCTACGGGTCCGGCGAGGGCAGCGAGGCGTTCAAGGCGAACCTCCAGAAGGGCGTGCTGTTCCCGGCCCGTCTCGGCTACCCCGAGGAGCTGGCCTCCGTCGTGATCGAGTGCGTCACGAACAGCTACCTCAACGCGGAGACCATCCGCGTCGACGGCGGCATCCGCATGCCCCCGAAGTAACGCGTCGCGCCCCTCCAGTTCTGGGTGGTCTCCGTCTCACCCCGCCTTCTGGGTGGTCCTGGTCTCGGATTCGAGACTGTGGACACCCAGATCCATGTCGGGCACCCACTGGCGGAGGATCCCGATGATTCGCCGCGCGTGCTTGGCCGGCTCGCGGACGATCTGGTGATAGGTGAAGCGCACGGAGATGAAGCCATGCTCGGCGAGGCGGGCATCCCTGATGGCGTCGGCGTGTTGCTGCGCTCTCGTCTTGGCATGGAACTCCCACCCGTCGCACTCGAGGACGAGCGGCGTATCGATGACCCAGAAGTCGACGACGTATCCCGCAATGCGCGCGTGGAACTCGTAAGGCGGCAGCCGGTACTTCTCGAATAGTCGGCGCATCGCAGGTTCGAGAACGCTGTCGACGGGCCTGCCGTCGATGACCCACTCCTCGAGCGCCTCCCGGAAGGCTGGCACGCCGTGACGCCCACGCCGCGCGTGGCGGTCGATGGCGGCCCGCAGGGCGACTGGCGAGGCCAGGCGAGCGGTGATCACGTGGCCAACGGCGGCTGGCACGGCTGCGGGGTCGACGGCGCCGAGATCACAGAGCAGACGCAACACGTTCGTCGTTGCAATGTTCTGCTTGCGCACTGGATTGAGGTCCTTCAGATCCCGTGGCCGATGCACGATCACGCCGGGAATGTCGAAGGTTCGGGTCCGACGGGTGACGATCACTTCCGCCGGGTCGTCCTCCGGTCTCGTGATGCCCCATAGATGGGCCGCCGATCGGTGCGAAGCGAGCGCTCCCGGCGAGAGTGCCAGAACGGCGGCGGCGATGGACTGTTCTCGAGTGGGTGGCGCTCCGGGCAGTCGTGCGATTCCCGGATGGAGCGCGATCAAGCGCCCGTCGCCCATCGCCCTGAACCACGTCGCCTTGCTCATCCCTCTCCTCGCAGCGGCGTCCCGCGTGATCAGTCCGTGATGGTCGGCGGCGTACAGATCGATCGCGTGAAGATCCACATCCGCCATGGGCGCGGCGACGAGTGGGAAAGGGAAAACGTGATCTGGGTGGTGAGCGTCTCGAATTCGAGACCGTGGCCACCCAGATGGGCGGGTGAGACTGAGACCACCCAGATGTCGAGGGCGCGACGGGGCGGCGTCAGGTGGTGTAGTCGGCGTTGATGCGGATGTAGCCGTCAGTGAGGTCGCAGCCCCAGACGGTGCAGGCGGCGTCGCCGGTCCCGAGCGTGACGCGGATGCGTACCTCGTCGCCAGCGAGGTACCGAGAGAGCTCGGCCCAGCTCGGCGTCGTCGACGGCGGTCGGGTACACCTCCCGGTCGCCGAACCGGATGACCACCCGCTCCTGGTCGATGTCGGTGTCGTCCTGGCACTTGCCGACGGCCATCGCCACGCGCCCCCAGTTCGGGTCGGCCCCGTGCACCGCCGTCTTGACGAGCGGCGAGTTGACGATCGACTTCGCCACCCGCTTGGCCTGCGCTCGATCGCGGGCTCCGTCCACGACCACTTCGATCAGCGTCTCTGACCCCTCGCCATCGCGGGCGATCTGCTTCACGAGCGACTCCCCAACCGCGCCGAGTGCTGCTTCGAGCTCGTCGCCATCGACCGGCCCCGCCGCGCCGCTGGCCATCGCGACGGCCGTGTCGCTCGTCGACGTGTCGGTATCGATGCTCAGGCAGTTGAACGTCCGCTCGACGACTCGCCGGAACCGCTCGTCGAGCTCCGCACTCGCAACGGCGGCATCGGTCAGCAGCACGGTGATCATCGTCGCCATGTCTGGCTCGATCATCCCGACACCCTTGGCGAGGCCGACGACTCTTGCCGGGCCGTCGCCGATCGACACGGATGCCACTTTGGGCACGGTGTCCGTCGTCATCATCGCCCGCGCCGCGGCCTCCGCCTCCGCCTCCGCGGGATGCGACGGCACCGCGGCGACGCCAGCGAGGATCCGTTCGATCGGATAGCGCCGCCCGATGACGCCCGTCGACGCGATGAGCACATCCGACGGCGAGCATCCGAGTCGTGACGCCACACCCTCGACGATCGCCTGGGCGTCCGCAACGCCGTCCGGTCCCGTCGCCACGTTGGCGTTCTTCGACACCACGACCATCGCCTGCGCCCGCCCGTCCTGCACGTGTTCCCGGCTGATCGTCACGCTCGGGCCGACGAACCGACTCTGCGTGAACAACCCAGCGGCGGCGACTGGACCGTTCGTGGCGGCGATCACGAGGAGGTCATCCGTGCTGTCCTTGACGCCGACGTTGGCGACATGGCAGCCGAACCCGGCCGGCAGGGTGGTCACGACGCGCGGGCGGCCAGGCAGCGCTCGTCCGCCTCGAGCCCGGTCCGCACGCCCTGGAACACGCGAGTCAGCGCCGCCAGGTCGCGCCGCTCGACGTGGTCGAACAGCCGGTTGCGCACGCTCTTCACGTGCGTCGGCGCGGCAGCCTGCAACGCGCCAAGCCCCGCCTCCGTCAGCACGGCGAGCATCACCCGCCGATCGGCGACCGACGGCTGCCGCTCCACGAGGCCCGCCCGTACGAGTCCGTCCAACCGGCGCGTCACGCCGCTCGGCGACAGCTGCAGGCGCGCCGCGAGGTCGCACATCCGCATCGCGTGATCCGGCACCTCGGACAGGAACACCAGCACTTGGTAGTCGCCCATCGTCAGATGGTGCTCAGCGAGGTCCGCTTCCAGTGCACCCATCAAGTCGACGACCGTCTCGATGAAGGCGCGCCACGCCTCCATCTCTTCGTCGTCGAGCCAAACAGTCGCTGCGCCCACGTGACCAGCATATCCACACGGTACGCAATAGTTGCGATGGTCAGCATTTGCCGATATCATTGTGATCGCAAGCAACTGCGAAAGGACCCTCCCATGAGCAAGCTCGACGTCCCCGCCGGAACGTGGCAGATCGACCCGTCACACAGCGGGGTGAACTTCTCGGTGCGCCACATGATGGTGTCGAAGGTGCGCGGGGCCTTTGGCTCGTTCACCGGAACGATCTCGATCCCGGACAACGCCGCTCGACGCCACCGTCGAGGCGTCGATCGACGTGGCCTCGATCGACACGCATGACGACACGCGCGACGAGCACCTGCGCGGCACCGATTTCTTCGACGTCGCGAACAGCCCGACGATCACGTTCCGGTCGACCAAGGTGGAGCACGACCGCGGCGGCTATCGCCTGCACGGCGACCTCACGATCAAGGGCACGACGCGGCCCATCTCGCTCGACCTCGACGTCGGTGGCGTGGGCACGGACCCATGGGGCAACACACGTCTCGGCGTGACCGCTAGCGGCTCGCTCAACCGCAAGGACTTCGGCCTGACCTGGAACGCTCCGCTCGAGACGGGCGGTGTGCTGGTCGGCGACAAGATCAACCTCGACCTGGAGGTCGAGGCGGTGCTCCAGGCGGCACCCGTCCCGGTCTGAGCGGTCAGCGACCGAGCTGGGAGCGCAACGCAGATTCCAGGTCGGGGTGGGCGAACGTGAAGCCCGACCTTTCCAGGACACGCGGGCGGACTCGAATGCTGTCGAAGAGCATCGCGTCCGCCCGCTCAGGGCCGAGCAGCAGCTTGGGTCCGAAGGAAGGGACCGGCACCACGGTGGGCCGTCGCAAGACCTCGCCGAGGGTGTCGGCGAACGCCGCGTTCCGCACTGGACGAGGTCCGACCAGGTTGACGGGACCGGCGACGTCGGTGGTCAGCACGTGAACGATGGCGCCCACGTGGTCGTCACGCGAGATCCAGCTCATCCACTGCCGGCCTGAGCCGAACCGCCCCCCGAGACCGAGCTTGAACAGCGGCAACATCTTCTTCAAGGCGCCGCCGCTCGGCGCCAGCACGATCCCCGATCGCAGGTAGGCGACCCGCACGCCGGCCGCCTCGGCCGGTGCCGTGCTCGCCTCCCACTCCCGGCACACCTCGGCGAGGAATCCGGTGCCGTCTGACGACCGCTCGTCGACCTCCTCGTCGCCCCGGTCGCCGTAGACGTGGACCCCCGAGGCGGACAGCAGCACACGCGGCCCGCCCTCGATCGACGCGATCGTCGCCGACAGCAGCGCCGTCGACTTGGTCCGGCTCTCCTTGATCTGCCGCTTGTAGTCCTCCGTCCACCGCTTGTCGCCGACCCCTGCGCCGGCGAGGTTGACGACCGCATCAACGCCGATCAGGTCCGAGGCCTTCAACCGACCGGCCGCCGGGTCCCAACTGATGTCGTCGGCTTCGGCCGCCGAGCGCACGAGCCGTATGACGTCGTGTCCGAGCTGGCTCAGTCGTTCGACGAGCGCCGAGCCGATGAATCCATGGGAACCGCTGATGGCGACGCGCACGTCGGAGAGGGTACGGGCCCATAAGCTTCGGCCTCAGGGTCGCGTCAGGACGCAGGGGCGGAGGAGAGGTCGTGAGCGACGAACCAATTTGGGGACCCCCGACCGCCGGACCGGCTCCGGTCCCGGTCCCGGTCGAGCCGTCGAGGCCGCCCCCGCATCGGTCCCGCGGGCCGATCATCGCTGTCGTCGTCGGAGTGGTCGCGCTGATCGGCGCGGGCGTGTTCGCCGCCAGCCAGGTCTTCTTCGATGACTCGGCGGGTGGTGCGGAATCTCCCGAGGCAGCGGGCCTCGCGCTTCTCGACGCGCTCGATCAGGAGGACGCCCTCGGCGCCGTCGACCTGTTGCTACCCGGCGAACGAGAGACACTGCGCCAGCCGCTGACCGAGCTCGTGGACGAGCTGACCCGCATCGAAGTGCTCAGCGACGACGCCAGCCTCACGAAGATCTCGGGCCTCGACGTGCAGATCGAGGATGGCAGCGTCGACGTCGAGCCCACCAACGTCGACGACATCGTCAACCTGAAGATCTCGGCGATGGCCACGGCCACGGTCGACGGCGAGGCCCTTCCGATCGGTGAGCTCGTGCTGGACGTCGCCGAAGGTGAGCCGTCCGAGCTCGACGTCGCTGCCTCGGAGCCGCATCCGCTCGACATGGGGATCACCGCCGTCCGCGAGGACGACCGCTGGTACTTGAGCGCGGGTTACACGCTGGCCGAGTCTGCGCGCGCCGAAACGGGCGAGGACATCCCCGAGACCGGTGTGTGCGCCGGTGGGTGGTGACTCGCCGGAGGACGCGATGGACAACCTGCTCGAGGGCCTCGTCGCCCTCGACCTCACCCGTCTCATCGCGGCGCTCAACCCGAACGAGTTCCAGGCGCTCCAGCGCTACGCGCCGCTGTTCCTGACTGACGCGCAGACGGCACTCGACGAGGCGGGCGTCAGCCTGACCGCCGAGGAGGCGGAGTACACCGTCTCTGGCGACGGCGACCAGCGGTTGGTCGCGATCGACCGCCTGCGCATCGGGTTCACGAGCGCGGACGGCGATGGCACGGTGACGCTCGACGACGGGTGCTGGAAGGTCGAGGCTGGCGGCGAGTCGCTCGATTCCTGCGACCCAGCGGACATGGCAGTGGTTGACGGCGAGTTCGAGGGGAGCGAGACCATCGAGGACCTCGCGACGTCGCTCGAGGCCGCATTCGCAGACGTCGAGCAGTTCGGGTTCGCCGTCCAACGGGTCGACGGCGAGTGGTACTTCAGCCCGATCGCCACGATGACCGACTCGATGCTGACGATGCTTCGGGCGCTCAGCCGTGAGGAGATCGAGGACCTGCAGGTGAAGATCGAGGACGCCGTCGACGTGCTGTTCGGATCCGGTGCATCGTTCGATGCCGAGGACCTGGTCGAGGACTACTCGCTGCCCGGTGACGACGAGACGACGGACACAGGAGGCGGGCTCAGCGACCCCACCAACGAGTGCTTCGCCGAGTCGGAGAGCGGCGACGCGGCCGACTGCTTCCAGGCGCTCGTCGAGGACGGCTCGATTGATGCGCAGGAAGTCCCGCTGTACCTGCGGTTCCCCGAATGTGGCCTGGCCGAGCTGTGGTGGAGTGGGGACTACTTCTCGATGCCAGATGACGAGTTCGTCGCCGCCGCCACCGACGCCGCACCGTGCTTCGAGGCCCTCGTGACTGCCGGCGAGCTCGAGGACTGGGAGCTGCCGATCGAGGTGGCGGCACCGGAATGCCTCGACGGCCGGAACTTCTACAACGTCGACGACGACGAGTACTTCCAGGCGGTCAGTGAGTGCGCCAACGGCTGAGGCTGTTCATGGCTGAACTGCGGCCGCGAACACCTCGTCGAGCAGTGTCTCGTTGACCGACCCATTGACGGTGTCGACCTCGCCGGATGCGTCGATGACAACGAGCGCCGGCTGCACGGGGATCTCGAACCGCTCGTAGATCGCAGCCTCGCCGTCGGAGATCGTCGGGAATGTCAGACCGTGCTCGTCGATGAAGCCCTCGAACTCGCTCTCGGACCCGCTCCACGCGACGCCGACGACGTCGACCTGCCCGGCCCACCGTTGCGCTGCCGCCTCGACCGAGGGAGCTTCGCGGTTGCACGTCGTTCAATAGGGCGCCCAGAACCACAGCGCGAGTGGCCGGCCGGCCTGCTGGCGGGCGTCGAAGCGTCCTCCACCGACCAGCGGCGCGTCGAACTGCAGGGCCGCGGGGACGGCTGCCGACAGCTGCGTCGCAGCGACGCTCGAGGGCGTCGCCGTCGAGTCCTGCGCGCTCCCTGCCGAGCAGCCGACGACCGCCAGCGCCATGGCAGCCGCAAGCAGGGAGCGACGCCGCATCGCCGCCAAGGTAGTGCGGGGCCGCCACCCGTAGCCTGCGCCCGTGCGCACCCGCACGCTGTTGTTGCTGGCCATCGGTTGCGGGCTCGTGATCCTCGCCGCCGGCGTGGTGCAACTTCTGCGCATCGCCGGCCAGGACGATCCAGCCACGGCGGCGGCCGTCGGCCGCGAGGTGCAGGTCGCCGACATGACCGTCGAGGTGGTCGACACGACCGAGGTTGACGGCGTGGTGGCCGTGGACATCGCCATCGGTGGCGTCGACGATCCCGACGGCAGCGCCGACTTCCGGCTCGTCGTTCCCGGCGACTCATTGGCGGCGAGCGGCGGCTCGTGCGGTGCGACGACCGTTGACGTACAGCGCTGCGTTCTCGAGTTCGACCTCGAAGGAACCGAGGGGAGCAGTCGAGTCTTGCTGTACCGCCGCGGCGACGAACGGGTCCGCTGGGAGCTCGGCGGCGCCTGACGCGCGGTGCGCGCCGCGGCGCTACCGTGGCATTGCAGACCAGGTAGCGCCGACCGGAAGAGGTGATCCCGACGTCCGAGCAGTTCGATCTCGTGGTGATCGGCGGTGGTCCCGGCGGCTATTCCGCCGTGCTGTACGCGGCGTCGGCCGGCGTCAAGGCGGCACTGGTCGAGATGGATGCCCTTGGTGGCACGTGCCTCAACCGGGGATGCATCCCGGCAAAGGCGTTCCTCGAGACGGCGGCCGTCCACCGCCATGTGGCTCACGCCGCTGAGTTCGGCATCGAGGCCGGCGCGCCGTCCGTCAACTTCGCCGTGACGCAGCAGCGCAAGAACAAGATCGTCGCCGGCCTCGTCGGTGGCATCGCGGCGATGTGCAAGGGCCGCCAGGTCGAGGTGTTCAACGGCGTCGGCAGCCTCGGTCCCGACCACACCGTCACCGTCGAGGCGCCGGACGGCTCGAGGACCACCATCACGGGTCGCAGCGTGATCCTCGCCGCCGGCTCGGTTCCGCGGCATGATCCCCAACTTCGAGCGGGGCGGCCCGATCATGTCGAGCGACGAGGTGCTCGATCTCGACCACGTCCCGGACCGGATGGTCGTCATCGGCGGTGGCGCGATCGGCTGCGAGTTCGCCTCGACGTTCGCCGACCTGGGCTCCAAGGTGACGATCCTCGAGGCACTGCCCAAGCTCCTGCCCGGGCTGGACAACGACGTCGCCAACGTGGTCGTGCGCAGCTTCAAGAAGAAGAAGATCGACATCCGCACGAACGTCATGGTCAGCGGGCACACGCCCAACGACTCGGGCGGAACGACGGTGCACTTCGGCGAAGACGAGCACCTCGAGGTCGACGCCGTCGTGGTGTCGGTCGGTCGGCGCCCGTTCGCCGATCGCCTCGGGCTCGACGGCACCGGCGTCAAGGTGGACGCGCGCGGTTTCGTCGTCGTCGACGAGTTCTGCCGCACCGGCGAGGACGGCGTGTATGCCATCGGCGACCTGATCGACACGCCTCAGCTCGCCCACGTGGGCTATGCCGAGGCGATCCTCGCCGTCAAGCAGACGCTCGGCGAGTCCGTCGCTGCCCGTGATGTACGACCGAGTGCCGTGGGCCATCTACTGCCACCCGGAGGTGGCATGGGCCGGGCCCGGACGAGGAGCAGGCGAAGGCCGCTGGGTATGACGTCGTCGTGGCCAAGCACCCGTTCAAGTTCAACTCGCGGGCGATGATCCTCGGTGAGACCGAGGGCCTGGCGAAGATCATCGCCCAGAAGGACGCCGATGGCCGGGCCGGACGCATCCTCGGCGTGCACATGGTCGGGCCGTGGGTCACCGAGCAGCTGAGCGGCGGCTACCTGGCCGTCAACTGGGAGGCCACCGTCGACGAGGTGGCCGAGTTCATCCAGCCCCACCCGAGCTTGACCGAGCTGTTCGGCGAGACGGTCATGACGTTGACCGGCCGCAACTTCAACGGCTGAGGAAAGAGGACCGCCATGGCCGAAGTGACCCTGCCCCAACTCGGCGAGACCGTCACCGAGGGCACCATCACGCAATGGTTCAAAAAGGTCGGAGACTCGGTCGCGGCCGATGAGGCGTTGTTCGAGGTCTCCACCGACAAGGTCGACACCGAGGTGCCCTCGCCCGTCGCGGGGACGCTGACGGAGATCCGCGTCCAAGAGGGCGAGACGGTCGAGGTCGGCACGGTGATCGCCGTCGTCGGCGATGGCGATGGGGCCGCCACCCCTTCCGCCCCGGCGCAAGAAGCGCCAGCACAGGAGGCGCCAGCGGAGGAGGCTCCGGCACAAGAGGCCCCGGCCGAAGAGTCACCGGCCGACGCCGAGGCCGCAGCAGAGGCTCCCGCCGAGCCCGAAGCGGAGCCTGCGGCAGCGGCCGCGGAGCCCGAGCCGGCCCAGGAGGCCGGTGCGGCCGAAGCCCCCTCGCGCTCGGCCGACGGCGGCTCGGCCAAGCTGCTCTCACCGGTCGTGCGTCGCCTCGTCAACGAGCACGGCCTCGACCCGGCGCAGATCACCGGCACCGGTCCTGGCGGCCGCATCACCCGCGACGACGTGCTCGACCACATCGACGCCAAGGGCGCCAAGCCCGCCGGCGAGGCGGCGCCCGCGGCCGGCCGGCGACGCAGTCGCCGGCGGAGGCCGCTCCGGCTGCCAAGGCTGCGCCTGCTCCCGCCGCAACGACGGCGGCGCCAGCACCGGCGGTCGGCGCCGGCGAGCGCGACAGCAGCGTCAGGCTCACGAAGATCCGCCAGCTGACCGGCGCGCACATGATCATGAGCAAGTCGGTCAGCCCGCACGCCTTCAGCGTCGTCGAGGTGGACTTCGCCAACGTCGACCGCACCCGCGGCTCCGTGAAGCGGGAGTGGAAGCAGCACGAGGGCTTCAGCCTGACCTACCTGCCGTTCATCAGCCGGGCGACGATCGACGCGCTGGCCGAGTTCCCGCACCTCAACGCCAGCGTCGGCGAGAAAGAGATCGTCGTGCACAACTACGTCGACCTCGGCATCGCTGTCGATCTCGACTACCAGGGGCTCATCGTGCCGGTGATCCGCGATGCCGACAGCAAGCGGCTGCGCGCCATCGCTCGTGAGATCCACGACCTGGCGGGTCGGGCGAAGTCGAAGAAGCTCGGACCGGACGAGATCAGTGGCGGGACGTTCACCATTTCCAACAACGGCTCGGCGGGATCGGTGCTGACGATGCCGGTCATCAATCAACCGCAGGTGGCGATCCTGTCGACGGACGCGATCAACCGCAAGCCCGTCGTGGTGTCCGGCGCCGACGGCAGTGAGGCGATCGCCATCCATCCGGTTGGCAACCTCGCCATGTCGTGGGACCACCGCGCGTTCGACGGCGCCTACGCCGCCAACTTCCTCAAGCGGATCAAGGAAATCCTGGAAACGCGGGATTGGTCCTCCGAAGTCTGATGCTGCGCGTCCGCTGGCTCGGCACGGTCCCGTACCGGGAGGCGCTGGCCGTCCAGCAGGCGTTGTTCGACCGTGGACGCGAGCAGCACCTGCTGCTGCTCGAGCACCCGCACGTCTTCACCCATGGGCCACGGGCGGATCTCGCCCGCAACCTGCGCTGCGACCCCGCTGACGTCGGTGCCGAGCTGATCGGCATCCGCCGGGGCGGGGACGTCACGTATCACGGGCCCGGGCAGCTCGTCGGCTATCCGATCGTCAACGTGGCGAACCGGATGGGGGCCGCGGAGCACGTGCGCAACGTCGAGCAGCTGGTGATCGACGCGCTGGCCGCGTTCGGCGTGTCGGCCGGTCGGCTCACCGAGTACCCCGGCGTCTGGGTCGATGCCGACGGGCCCGAGCCGCGCAAGATCTGCGCCATCGGTGTCCGTCTCAAGGGCGGGCGGACGATGCACGGGTTCGCCCTCAACGTCACGACGGACATGAGTTACCTGCGCCAGCACATCGTGGCGTGCGGGATTCCCGACCGGCCCGTGACCTCGCTGGCCGAGGAGGGCGTGACGGCGTCGATGCGCGACGTCGTCGACGTCGTCACCCGTGTCGCCGGCGAGCGGTGGGGCAACGGCGTCGCCGAGCGCCAGGACGTGGCCTGGCGGCATCGGCCCGAGGACCTGTCCCTGTTCTCCCGTGGGGCGGGGCCCGGCGAACCGGTGCGGTTGATCTCGCGGCTGGCGGCGGCGGGCGTCACGACCGGGCTGTCGATCGAGACGCGGAAGCCGGAGTGGCTGCGTCCGAAGGTCAATCTGGGCTCGGAAGTGCTTGCCCTGAAGCGCACGGTGCGCGACCTCGGCTTGGTGACGGTGTGCGAGGACGCCGGCTGTCCGAACTTGTCGGAGTGCTGGGCGGACGGCACCGCGACGTTCATGGTGCTGGGGGAGCGGTGCACGCGGGCGTGTGGGTTCTGTCTGGTCGACACGCGCCACCCGGAGCCACCGGCTGACGACGAACCGGAGCGCGTCGCCGAAGCGATCGCCCGCATGGATCTCGAGCATGCGGTGCTGACGATGGTCGCCCGCGACGACCTGCCCGACGGTGGCATGGCCCACGTCGCCGCATGTGTCGAGGCGATCCGGTCGCGCCGGCCGGGGACGCGGGTCGAGACCTTGGTGTCGGACGTGCGCGGATCCGACGACTCGCTGGCGGTGCTGTTCGCGGTCCGGCCGGACGTCTTCAATCACAACGTCGAGACGGTGGCCCGGCTGCAACGAGCGGTGCGGCCGTCCGCTGGATACGCCCGCAGCCTCTCCGTGCTGGCCCGGGCGAAGGCGGCGGGGCTGACGACGAAGTCCGGGTTGATCGTCGGCATGGGTGAGACCGACGAGGAAGTCGTCGGATGCCTGGCCGACCTCGCCGGGATCGGCGTCGACATCGTGACGATCGGCCAGTATCTCCGTCCGACATCGCACCATCTGCCCGTTGAGCGCTGGGTCGAGCCAGCCCGGTTCGCCGAGTGGGCGAGGGAGGGTGAGCTGCTCGGCATCCGCCACGTCGAGGCGAGCCCGCTCACTCGCTCGAGCTATCACGCCCGCTCGGCCGCCGATCACGCCACACCCGTGGAGCTGAGGGTCTGACGACATGTACCTCGAACGTCTCGACCGCGTGCGCAAGGCGATGGCCGACGAGGGCGTCGACGTCGTGCTGCTCTCGGTAGGTCACGATCTGCCGTACCTCACGGGGTACGAAGCCATGCCACTGGAGCGACTGACGATGCTCGTCGTGCCACGAGAGGGCGACGCCACGCTCGTCGTGCCTCGGCTCGAGGCGCCACGGGTCGTCGCCCAGCCGGAGGTGTTCGGCCTGCGCCCATGGGAGGAGACCGAGGACCCGATCGGGATCGTCGCCGCGCTCGTCGGCGGCGCGTCGACTGCTGCTGTCGGCGACCAGACGTGGGCCCGCTTCGTCGTCGACCTGTTGCCGCGCCTTCCCGACACACGGTTCCGCCGTGCCGTCGACGTGGTGGGACCGCTGCGGATGGTGAAGGACACCGCCGAGGTCGACGCGCTGACGAGCTGCCGGTGCCGCCGCCGACCGGGTGGCCCGGCAGCTGCAGGGCGGCGAGATCCCGCTCGTCGGGCGGACCGAAGCGCAGGTGTCGGCCGACATCTCGGCGCGACTGCTGGCAGAAGGTCACCACAAGGTCAACTTCGCCATCGTCGCCGCCGGCGAGAACGCCGCCAGTCCGCACCACGAAGCAAGCGACCGGATGATCGCCGCAGGCGAGATCGTGCTGTGCGACTTCGGAGGCACGATGGACGGTTACTGCAGCGATATCACTCGCTGCGTGTTCACGGGCCCGCCGCCGGCGGAGATCGTCGACGCCTATGACGTGTTGCACCGGGCCCAGCAGGCTGCCGTCGCTGCGGCGACGGTCGGCACGCCCTGCCAGGACGTGGACCGCGTCGCCCGCCAGATCATCGCCGACGCCGGGTACGGCGAGTACTTCGTCCACCGCACCGGGCACGGCATCGGCTTGGAAGCCCACGAGGATCCGTACATCGTCGAGGGCAACGAGCAGCGCCTCGTCGACGGCCACGCCTTCTCGGTCGAGCCGGGGATCTACGTGTCGGGCGCCTGGGGCATGCGCCTGGAGGACATCGTCGTCGCCACGACGACTGGTCCCGAGCCGCTCAACAACGCCGATCACCACCTGATCGAGGTCTGAGCATCCGAGTGTTTCAGGCCATCCGAGTGTCAGGGCCCGAGAAAATCGACCTCCAGCACTCGGATGGGGTCAAACACTCGGATGGAACTAACCCGGGCGGGAGAAGGCGGACTCGTCGACGGATCCCGACCACGCGCTCGAGATCGACTCGGAGGTCGGAGGCGTCGATCCGTGCCAGCGCCCCGCTGTCCAACGCGCAGTAGGTCGAGGACTCGTCGTTCGCCAACGGGACCGTGACGCACGTCGCCGGGTAGCCGGCGATGTCCTCGACGGCGGCCACGGTCTGCCCCGTGCGTGCCTCGGCGTCCGCGCGCAGGCGGGCGGCGGCACCGGTGGCGTAGAAGTCCGGCGTCAGCTCGGTGTCGCTGACCCAGTCCGACTCGATCGCGTCGGAGCACGTCTCGTCCGCAAGGTCGCACGTCGCCATCGACGAACCGTCGTACAGGAACCGGACGTCGCCGATCGTCACCGATCGCCGTTCTGTGCCCTCTTGGCTGACCGTCGCCGGCGTCAGCAGGTCAGCCTCGCGGGCCGCCGCTTCGTACGTTCCGGTGAACGTCGAACGCGGGGCCGTGTCGAGACGGATCAGCACCTCGTCGACCGCCGGGTCGCCGCTCGTCAGGGGCCCGGACGCCAGCGTCGGGCGCTCACCCGTGAAGCACCCGGGGAGCGCGACCGCAGAAAGCGCCGCGGCGAGGATCAGGGTCCGCCGTCGGCGGCTGGTGGCACGAGCGGCCATGGAGCGCTCAGACTACGGCGCCGATCACGCGGAGTGGCTCGGCGCGCAGCTGGTGCCGGACCTGGTCGCGCTCGGTGGCGAAGTGGGTCGCCTCGTACGCGATCAGGGCGGCGTACAGGCCGGTGACGAGTGCCACCGTGGCGAGGGCCGGCACGTGCATGCCGACCGGGATCAGGGCCAGCAGCAGACCAGCCACCACGAGGCGCTGCACGTTCAACGTCCCGAGGTTGCGCAGCCGGAAGGCCACGTGGGCGAGCAGGTAGAGCGCGGCGCCGCCGGCGAGGGCGACGGCGGCCACGGACTTGAGCGGATCGCCGGTGTGCTCGAGCGTCTTCTTCAGGCCGAGCGCCACGAGCACGATGCCGGCGACCATCGGGAAGTGCAGGTAGGAGTACGAGTCGCGGGCCATCGTGTTCTGCTCGCGGCCCGGCGGCAGGCTGGCGAGGCGATCCGTGGCGACGATCGCGACGACGTCGAAGTAGGCCCACCACTGCAGCGCCGCCAGCCCGACGCCGAGCACGGCGGCGACGATCACTCCGGCATCGACGTCGCCGGCCGCGCCGACGCCGATCGCGACGATGGACTCGCCGAGGGCGATGATGACGATCAGGCCGTGACGCTCGGCGAAGTGCTCGGCGTGCAGCTGCCACCCGTCGGCACCGAACAGGTACGGCTCCCCGACATCGAGCACGATCGCTACGGCCCAGAGCATCCCTTGGGTCCAGCCATCGAAGAACGACGCCGTGACCAGCAGGCCGACCCCGATCGCCGTCCCGATCCCGAGACCCACGACCGAGCGTCGGAACTCGGGCTGACCCCGGCTCGCCAGCACGAACAAGCCGATGTGTGAAGCCCGGACGACGCCGTAGGCGATGGCGAACGTCAGGGCGAGGTCACCGAACGCTTGTGGCACGCACAGCGCAGCGACGAGCAGGCCCGCCATCGCGGCGAAAATGACGAGGCGGACAGCGCCTTCCTCGGGGTCGACGACGCTGGTCAGCCAGGCGTAGCCGACCCATGACCACCACAGGACGGCGAGCACCGCCAGCGCTTGCAGCACCCCGGTCCATGCCAGGTTGTCGGCCATCAACGCCGTGCACTGGGTGATCGCCAGCACGAACACGAGGTCGAAGAACAGCTCCAGCGGTGTGACCTGCTCGGCCTCGCGCTTGACCGTCTGCAACCGGGGCAGCCGGCGAGTCGACGGCATGGCGAGATGATCGCGCTGGAGCGCCCGCCGTGCCGAACAGGGTCTTCGCCTGCACCGGTACCTTCTCGACGGTGATCCGCCTCGACGCCGCAACGGTGCTGCTGCAGTGGGCCGTCGGTGGGATGGCGTTCTGCTGGTTCACGACGCGCCGTCGCCTCGCCGGGCTCGGCTACGGCTGGCTGCTACGCAGCATCTACCTCGTGCTGGCAGTCGGCGCGTTCCTTGCCGGCCTCGCCTTCGGCGCCGTGCCGCTGCGTGAGGCTGCCGCGATCGGCGTTGCGCTCGGCTGCCTGCTCGCGCTCATCGTCTCGATCGCCTGTCGGCGGGCGGGCGTAAGCGGCCAGCGCGCCGAGCACGCCAGGCGCAGCGCCCGGGTCGCCGCCATGACAGGGATCGACCGGGCGCCGGTCGAGGCGCGGGATGCGGCCGAGCGGGGACGGGAGTTCCCGCCCGTCCTCGATCTCGTGCCCGTGGCGATCGGTGTGATCGGCCTCGTCGCCGCGGCGCTCGACGCCGGGGGCAGCACGTCCGTCGCCGTCCTGCGGACGTTGGCCGGCGCAGCGTTCATCGGCGCGGTGACCGACGCGATGCTGCTCGGACACTGGTACCTCGTGCAGCCCGGCCTGCCGCGCAGCCTGCTCCACGAGCTCGTCGACGCCGCGGTATGGACATGGCCCGTCGAGGTGATCTCGTTGCTGTTGCCGACGGGGATGATCAGCGTGCTCACTGGCGACGTCGACGACGGGTGGGGTGGCGTGCTCGGCTGGTTCTGGGTCGCCTGCGCGATCGCCACGATCGTGTTGCTGCTGGTGACCAAGGCGGCGCTGCGCGAGCGTCAGTACGCCGCTGTGATGGCCGCCACAGGACTGCTCTACCTGGCCATCCTCACTGCATTCGGTACAGACATGGTCGCTAGAGCAGTGCTCAGTGGGTAATGATGTTCCGATGCCGAGGCCCATTTGGAGTGGAACGATCAGCTTCGGGTTGGTCGCCATCCCGGTGAAGCTGTTCAACGCGGTCAGACGCAAGAGCGTGTCGTTCAACCAGTTGGACGAGCGAACGATGAGCCGGATCCGGTACCGCAAGGTGTCCGACGAGAGTGGCGAAGAGGTTCCCGACGAGCACATCGTCAAGGGATACGAGGTGTCCAAGGGCCGCTACGTGATCGTCGATCCGGATGAGCTCGAGCCGTTCATGCCGGCGGCGACGCGGACGGTCGACCTCGAGGAGTTCGTCGACCTCGTCCGAGATCGACCCGGTCTTCTTCGACGCTTCGTACTACGTCGCGCCAGACGCCAACCCCAAGCCGTATGCCCTGCTGGCGCGCGGCGATGGAGGAAGCGGGCAAGGTGGCGATCGGCCGGTTCGTGATGCGCAACAAGCAGTACACGGCGGCGATCCGCGCCCAGGACGGCCGTCTCGTGATGTCGACGCTGGCCTACGCCGACGAGATCGTGCCGGTCGACTCGATCGACGAACTCGCGGAGGTCGACGACGACCGAGGTGTCGCCCCGTGAGGTGCAGATGGCCGAGGCGCTCGTCGAGTCGCTCGCCGGACGCATTCGAGCCGGAGAAGTTCCACGACGACTACCGCGAGCAGGTCCTCGATCTGATCGAGCGCAAGGCCGCCGGCGAGGAGTTCGAACTGCCGGAGCCGACCACGGAGAAGCCGAAGATCGTCGACCTGATGGCGGCGCTCGAGGCCAGTGTGGAGGCAGCCAAGACCTCCACGGCACGCGGCATCCGACGGCGAAGAAGCGGGCCGAAGGCGAAGAAGTCGGCCTGAGCAGCCGCCGACTTGCCCGTGCCGATGGCCAAGCGAACGAGGTCGTCGACCGAGGTCGACGGCCGACAGCTCACGCTTTCCAACCTCGACAAGGTGCTCTACCCATCTGGGTTCACCAAGGGCCAGGTCATCGAGTACATGGCGCGCGTCGCGCCGGCGGCGGTGCCCCACCTGCGCGGGCGGGCGCTGACGTTCCGCCGCTTCCCGAACGGAACGGACAAGCAAGGCTTCTTCGAGAAGCGCTGTCCCGGCCACCGACCCGAGTGGGTGCCGGTGGCGCTCGGACCGGGCGACCGGCAGGGCGGCATCGAGTACTGCTGCATCGAGGAGCCGGCGGCACTCGTGTGGGCGGGCAACATGGCGGCCCTCGAGCTCCACGCCCCGATGGCGCTGGCCGCCGACCTGGACACGCCACGAGCCGTCGTCTTCGACTTCGACCCGGGACCACGCACCGACATCTCCGACTGTTGCGGCATCGCGCTGCGCGTCCGTGACGTCCTCGAAGCCGTCGACCTCGAAGGGTGGTGCAAGACCTCCGGCTCCAAGGGCCTGCAGCTCTACGTGCCGCTGAACACGGCGGGTGTCACCCACGAAGGGGCCGCGCAGTTCGCCCTCGCCGTCGGTCAGGTGCTGGAGAAGCAGCTGCCCAAGCAGGTGACGACCGTGATGGCCAAGGTCGAGCGGCCGGGGAAGATCTTCGTCGACTGGAGTCAGAACGCCCACCACAAGACGACGATCGCGCCGTACTCCTTGCGGGCCAGGCCGGAGCCGACCGTCTCCGCGCCGGTGTCTTGGGACGAGGTCGAGCGGTGTGCGGAGCGCGATGTCGAACTGCGGTTCGAGGCAGGCGACGTGCTCGGGCGCATCGACGAGGTCGGTGATCTCTTCGCTCCCGTTCTCTCGGTCGAGCAGCAGTTACCGGCGTGAGTCGAGCAGCTTGGCTGCGAGACGAAACCCGACAAGAACTGGGGTGCCTCGGATCTCAGCGATCGCCCCGCCATCATGGTGCGGTGATCGGGACGGCGAGGCGGGCGGTGGCAGCAGGGCTCGCCTGCCGCGACCGTCGTCGTCCTCGCCGCCTGTGGTGCCGAGCGGGCGGCGCCCGTGCCGACCCGTCCCGAGCCGCCACCGACCCGTCCGTCGACGACGGTCGCGGAGCGCCGCCGGCCCGACAACTCCGAGCGGACAGAGAACGCCCTCCGCACGTCGAGCGACAAGACGACGACCACGTCCACGACTGAGCTCACGACGACGACAACGGTCCCGCCGAGCACGACCGCCGAAACCACGACGACAACGACGGTGCCACCGCTCGACCCGGCGTGGGCGGCCTTCGACCAGATCCTGTCGGAGCGCCTCATCGGCGGTGGTGACTACGCCGTGTCGGTCGCCGTCGCCGTCAACGGTCAGCTCGTTCACGAGGGCGCGTATGGCTATCGGGTTCCGCCGCCGCCACCCCCGCCGACCCCGCCCTCGACCGTGCCGTTCGATTCCTCGGTCGCCACGACCGTCCTCGACCCGACGACGACGATCCCCGCCATCCCACCGGAGGAGGTCGAGCTGGGTGACCGCTTCCGCATCGCCAGCATCTCCAAGGTCATCACGGCGACGGTCGTGCTGCAGCTGGTCGAGGCCGGTCAGCTGACCCTGGATGAGCCCGTCGGCGATCGCCTCGTCGCCCTCGTCGGGGCGACGCCGGTCGATCCGGCAGTGTCGGCGATCACGGTCCGCCAGCTGCTGTCGCACACCGCCGGCTTCCCGTCCTACCAGAGCGCGTTCTTCGGCGGCCGATTCGACTCCTGCCCGTCGATCGCCCAGTACGGGTTGTCGAGCGGGCTCAATGGTGCGCCAGGAACGGTGTACACGTACTCCAACCTCAACTTCTGCCTACTCGGCTTGCTCGTCGAGGACGTGGCCGGCCGACCCTACGAGGCGGTCGTCCAGGACAGGTTGCTCGGGCCGCTCGGCATCACCGGAATGCGCCTCGCCGGCACGTTCGACAGCACGGAGTCCGAGGTGATCCACCCTTCCGGACCCGGCCGCAACTACATGGAGGTGCTCGGCGGCGCCGGGTCGTGGGTGGCGACGCGCGGCCGACATCGTCACGATCCTCGACTCGCTCGATCGGACCAAGCCGGGCTGGCACCCGCTGTCGTCGGCGACCGTCGAGCTGATGCGCCAGCCCGCGGCAGCACCCGTGATCTACCGTGACCCGGACCAGTGGTACGGCCTCGGCCTCATCATGTACGCCGACGGCGCCTGGGGCCACACGGGCACGATCGAGAACACCCACGCGATGGGCCTGCGCCGTCCTGACGGCATCACGTGGTCGGTGCTCGTCAACGGCGAGGTTCCATGGGAGTCCGAGAACCTGCGCCAGATCTTCGACGAAGCGATCGCTGCAGCCGGAATCATCCTTTGATGTTGCGAGAGGCAGGTGGGCGAGCCGTCGCTTCGCGGTGACGTCGGATGAGCCCGGAGTCGCCCGTGACAGCGACGGCGAGCTCGGAAGGCGAGGCGAGCAACTTGCTTGCGAGCCGAGCTTCGGACATCAGTTGACCTGGCGCTCGCGGCCTTCCCAGAACGGCGCCCGCAGCTTGAACTTCTGGAGCTTGCCGGTCGACGTGCGGTCGAGCACGTCTCGGAACTCGACCCGCTTCGGGCACTTGTAGCCGGCCAGCTTCTTGCGCGTCCACGCGATGACCTCATCGGAGGTCAACGAGCTGCCTTCGGACTTGACGACCAGAGCGGTGACGAGCTCGCCCCACTTGTCATCGGGGATGCCGATGACCGCCACCTCGATCACGTCGGGGTGCTGGAAGATGGCGTCTTCGACCTCGATCGACGAGACGTTCTCGCCGCCGCTGATGATGACGTCCTTCTTGCGATCGGAGATCGTGATGTACCCGAACTCGTCGATGGTCCCGCCGTCGCCGGTGTGGAACCAGCCGTCGACGATCGCTGCCTCGGTGGCGTCGGGTTGATGCCAGTAGCCCTCCATCACGACGTTGCTCCGCGCCAGCAGCTCGCCGTGGTCGTCGACGCGCATGCGGCAACCGAACGCCGGTGCGCCGGCGCGGTTCAGCTGGACCGCTCGCTCCGTCGGAGAGAGTGCGTCGAACTCCTCGCGACGTCCGGTTGATCGTCAGCAGCGGCGACGTCTCGGTGAGCCCGTAGATCTGCACGAACTCCCAACCGAGCTCGGTCTCGACGCGCTCGATCGTGCGGGTCGGCGGCGGTGCACCAGCGACGACGATGCGCACCCGATCGCGGCCGGGGATCGGGCCGTCCCACTCCGCCGCCGCGTCGAGCACCATGTTGACGACCGCCGGCGCGCCGCACATCAGCGTGACGCCATGCTCGTCGACCCGGCGCAGGATCTCGGCGCCGTCGACCTTGCGCAGCACGATGTGGCGAGCACCCATCCCGGTGACGGCGTACAGCATCCCCCAGCCGTTGCAGTGGAACTGCGGGAGCGTGTGCAGGTAGACGTCGCGATCGCTGACCCCGAGGTGCCAGCCGAACGTCGTGGCGTTCAGCCAGATGTTGCGATGCGTGATCTGCACGCCTTTGGGCCGCGCCGTCGTGCCCGACGTGTAGTTGATGGTCGCCGTCGCGTTCTCATCGCCTTCCCACGGCTGCGGCTCGACGCCGAAGCGCATGATCTCGGCATCGGCCTCGCTCCCGATCACGAGTCGTCGCTCGCACTTGACCTCGGCCAGCGCATCGTCGAGCTCCGGGTCGACGAGCAGCAGGCGCGCCCCGCAGTGCTCGATGATGTAGCTGACCTCGTCGGCGACGAGGCGGAAATTGATCGGCACGAGGATGCGGCCGGACCCCGACACGCCGAACAGCGCAGTGATCAGCCGAGCGGAGTTGTGGCTGACGACCGCGACTCGCTCTCCAATCCCGATCTCGACCTCGTCGAGGCCGGCGGCCATCGCACGGGCCCGTGCGGCGACATCCCGATAGGTCAGCGAGCCCCACGACTCGGCAGGTTGCAGTGGCTCGTCGACGATGCCGATGCGATCCGGGTAGAGCAGCTCGGCTCGGTCGATGAAGTCGTTGACGAGAAGAGGCACGAGCATGGCGGCTCCTGGATCAATCGGTGGACGTGCCGAACTCCGTGACGGACAGCGGATCGAGTGGTGGCTCGCCGCCGACCGCCACCGTGCTGCCGGCCGTGAGTGGCCATGGCCGATGGCGCTCGACGAGGTGGGCCAGCTCGAGCAGCAGGGGCTCGGTGTAGTGACGGCCGATCACCTGCAGCCCGATCGGCAAGCCCTCGAGCTGTCCGGCGGGGATCGAGACGGCGGGGTTGCCGTGGAGGTTGGCGGGAAACGTCAGCCGTCCGTTGTTGCCGGCGGTGGCCTCGACCCCGCCGAACGACGTCGGCAGTGGGCCGTCGGCGGCGAACGCGACGTCCGGGTTGCTGGCCGTGATGACGAGGTCCACGCCGTCGACGGGGTCGAACAACTGGGCCATCGCCTCGTTGACCTCCACGCGGCGTCGTTCGATGCGGGCGCGCGTCTCGACCGAGTACTTGCCGTCGGTCGCCGCGAGCCCGTCGCGGATCTCCGGCGTCAGCTCGTCCGCGGAGCTCGGCCACGCCTCGCCGAGCTCGGCGGCGATGAAGATCATCCCGCTGATCGACCATGCCGCGCCCATCCTGGGCAGCCCGGTGTCGACGCCGTCGACGCGTTGCAGCCCGGCGTCCACGATGAGATCGTCGGCAGCCGCCTCCAGCAGCTCCCACATCGCCGGCGCCACGGTCGCCCCTCCCCAGTCGGGAACGACGGCGACGCGCATTCCGTGCAGATCACCCGTCAGCGTGCCGAGCGCTGCTTCCCAACCGGTGACCCGCGGGAGGCTCAGTGGATCGCGAGCGTCGTGGCCGTTGGCGACGTCGAACCACCGGGCCGTGTCGCGGACAGAGCGCGACACGCAACCGACGGTGACGGTCATGCTCCCGTACTCCGCGCCCGGAGCGCGAGGGATCCGGCCGAACGTCGCCTTGAGCCCGACGAGCCCACAGAAGCCTGCGGGGATGCGGATCGAGCCGCCGCCATCGCTGGCGGTGGCCAACGTCAGGATGCTCCCGGCGACCGCCGCCGCGGACCCACCGGATGAACCGCCCGGCGTGCGGTCGAGCTGCCAAGGGTTCCTCGTGGTGCCGTGGAGGATCGTGCGAGTCACGTTGACGCCGCCGAACTCCGATGCCGTCGTCTGCCCGGCGAGCACGGCGCCGCCGCGATCGTGGATGCGCTGCACCATCGTCGAGGTCGAGGTGGCGATGCGGTCGGCGAATGGGACCGAAGCCATCGTGAACGGCCAGCCCGCCACGGTCTCGAGCTCCTTGACGCCGATCGGGACCCCGCCGAACGGCATCGACACGTCGGCCACCCCGGCAGCGATCGTCGCCCGCTCCATGTCGACGTGACTGAACGCGTTCAGGGGACTGGCTTCGATCGCGGCGTACGTCGCTTCGAGTTCTTCCACCGGTGAGCGCTCATCGCGACGAAAGGCCTCGACCAGCGAGCAGGCGTCTCCACGCCAGGGCACATCCGCCACGCCGCGCACGGTAGTCGCCTCTGAGCGGAGCACGCCGATCGTCGGAGCGCCCGCCGTGCCGATCCGGGTCTTCTGCTCTGAACGACGCGCCAAACTCGTCGTTGATGCGGCCGGCGAAGGCGCTGGAGCACCCGCCGTGCCGATTCGGGTCTTCTGCTCGGAACGACGTGCCAAACTCCTACGATCCGGCGTCGATGGACACCCGGACCTTCCTCGGGCTGGAGCCGACGCACAACCGCTTCCGCTGGACCCTGCGCGTGACCCCAGGCATCTGTGCAGGTGGCTCGATGAGCTTCATGTTCGGCGGAGCCGGGCTCGGCGCGTCCATCGCCGCGCTGGAAGGAACGTCCGGTCGAGAGACGATCTGGGCGACTGCGCAGTACCTCTCGTTCGCGAGGCCGGGTGAGGTGGTCGACGTCGACGTCACGCTGGCCGTCGAGGGCCACCAGATGACCCAGGCCCGCGCCGTCTGCCACGTCGAGGACCGAGAGATCCTCACCGTGAACGCCGCACTCGGTGATCGCCCGTTCGATCGGGAGGCACAGTTCGAGACGATGCCGGCCGATGTCCCCCGACCGGAGGAGTGCGCCCCTCGCGAGTTCCGAGTCGCGGTGGGAGACAGCATCGTCAGCAGGCTGGAGCAGCGCCTCGCCATGGGCCGCTCCCTGTCCGACCTCGACGGCACGCCGGGCAGCGGCCAGACCCTGCTGTGGGCGCGCATCCCCGAGGTCTCCCACGGCGTCGATGGCGCATCGCTCGCCGTGCTCGGGGACTTCGTCCCGATGGGGGTCGGGCAGGGGCTGGGGATCCGCGGTGGCGGCAACAGCCTGGACAACACGCTGCGCATCGTCCACCTGGTGCCAACCGAATGGGTGCTGCTCGACATCCGCGTCCAAGCGGTCGAGCGAGGGTTCGGACACGGGCTGGTGCACATGTTCACCGAAGACGGGACGCTGTTGGCGACCGCCAGCCAGACCTGCATCGTGCGGTACTGGCGGGAGGAGGGATTGGAAGCGCCAGGGCGGTCGGCCCGACAGGTCCGATGAGCCAGCCGACCCGGCGGACGTCTTGGAAGGAGCACAGCCATCGGCTAGACACGCCGAGATGACCGTGCCGCCAACCCCCACCTGCTCGTGACGTTGCCTGTGCGACCCGGCATGACCGTGCCGCTGCCGGGGCCGCTGCACGGCCAGCGGGACCAGCTCGTCGAGCTGGCCGACCTCGGCTACACCGACATCTGGTCGTCGGAGGCAGACGCAGCCGATGCGTTCACGCCGCTCGCCCTCGCTGCGGCTTGGGAGCCGCGACTGCGCCTCGGTACCGCGATCGTGCCGGCATACACGCGGTCGCCGGCGTGCCTGGCGCAGTGTGTCGCCACGTTGGCCGATGCGGCGCCCGGTCGCTTCGCCATCGGGATCGGCTCGTCGAGCAACGTGATCGTCGAGCGCTGGAACGGCGTCCCATTCGTCGAGCCGTACAAGAAGGTCCGCGACGTCGTGCGGTTCCTACGCGACGCGCTGCGCGGCGAGAAGATCGCCCAGCAGTACGACACGTTCGAGGTGCAGGGCTTCCGCCTCGGGATCCACCCCGAGCAGCCGCCGCCGATCCTGGTCGCCGCGCTGCGGCCAGGGATGCTGCGCCTCGCCGGTCGGGAAGCTGACGGAGCGATCATCAACTGGCTGTCGGCCGACGACGTGTCCACCGTCGCCAAGGTCGTGCACGAGTCCGCCGGCGGCGAGGAGCGCGAGATCGTCGCCGCGCATCTTCGTGTGCCCGAGCGAGGATGCCGAGGTCGTGCGCGCGGCGGCCAAGTTCGCCGTCGCGGCGTACCTCAATGTGCCGGTGTACGCCGACTTCCATCGGTGGCTGGGGCGCACCGAGCAGCTGCAGCCAATGTGGGACGCCTGGTCCGGCGGCGACCGCAAAGAGGCGGTCGCGGCGATCCCGGATGAAGTCGTCGACGAGCTCGTCGTTCACGGGTCGGCGGAGACCTGCCGCCGCCGTATCCAGGAGTACTTCGCCAACGGGGTGACGACGAGCAGCCTGGCCATCCTGCCGCTCGACGCCAAGGTCGGATTCTGGGACGCCGTGCGACTGCTCGCACCGTCCGCCGGCTGACCGCGCTCGACACGCTCATGCCGCGGAACGCCGGGCGGGGTTGATCTGGCGGCGCCGACGATCGGCGGTCGGGTCCTCGTGACGCTGATTCTGCTGTTCGAGCCGAGCTCGGATCTCGGCGATGTGACGGAGGCCACGGCGCCGGGTCGCTTCGTCGAGACGGAACTGCACCGGCACCGTGACCTCCGCGAGCAGCGTGAGCTGCTCGGGCTGGGGGGTGGTCGAATCGGTCATGCCCCCATCATGAAGAGGGGGTGTCACAACGAAGCGGCGGTGGGCGAGCTAGCCGGGCGTGGCGCTCGTCGGGACGTACGCCGGAAGTTGCAGTCGCTCGCGCAGCTCGATCTGGATGTCGTCGGCGCTGTGCGTGGCGTCCAGGTCGACGACGAACTCCTTGCGTCGGAAGAGGGCGATGACGGGCTCGGTCTTGTCGTGGTAGTCGCGCAGTCGGGCCTGCAACGCCTCGGGGTTGTCGTCCTCGCGGGCGATCAGCGGCGCCCCGCACACGTCACAGCGGTCGGGCACCTCGGGCCGGTGGAACATCAGGTTGTAGTCCAGCCCGCACCCTGAACAGAGGCGGCGCGACAGCACACGGCGGGCGACTTCCTCGTCCGGCAGCACGAGGAGGATCACGCTGTCGATGTCGTAGCTCTCCAGGAAGAACTCGGCCTGGCGGGCGTTGCGCGGGAACCCGTCGACCACGAAGCCGTAGTTCCAGTCGTGGATCTGCAGGCGTTGGTTGACCACGGATTCGACGAGATCGTCGTCGACCAGTTCGCCGACGGCCATGGTGCGGCGCACCTGGGCGCCGATCTTCGTGTGCTGCTGGACGTGCCAGCGGAACAGGTCGCCGACGCTGAGGTGCACGAGATCGAGGTCCCGGCACAAAAGGGCAGCCTGCGTCCCCTTGCCACTGCCCTGCACCCCCATGATGACGTACTTGAGCACGGCGTGAGCTTGTCAGACACCTGTCTTGCGCTGTCGCCCCAGCGCCCGCTCGATCTCCCGTCGCGAATCCCGCTCGGCGATCGCCTGACGCTTGTCACCCTTCTGGCGGCCCTTGGCGAGTGCCAGCTCGACCTTTGCTCGCCCTTCACGGAAGTACAGGCGCAGTGGGACCAGGGCGAGACGCTCCTGGGCGACGCGGGACTGCAGTCGGTCGATCTCGGACCGGTGCAGCAGCAGCTTGCGCCGGCGGTCGGGGTCGTGCGCGCCGACACCGTTGGCGAACTGGTACGGCGCGATGTGCACGCCCTCCAGCCACAGTTCATCGCCGCTGGCCCGGGCGAAGGCGTCGGCCAGCTGGACCTGCCCGAGGCGCAGGCTCTTGACCTCGCTGCCGTGGAGCACGAGCCCGGCTTCCACCGTCTCGAGCACGGTGTAGTCGAAGCGGGCCCGGCGGTTGCTGGCGATCGGCGTCGTGCCGTCGTTCGGAGCGCGCCGGTTCATGGGACGTTCGAGGCTAATGGCTACCGTTCCCCGCCGTGCTGGAGCTGCTTGGCCATCTCGTCGATGACATCGTGGCGCTGGCCAAGGAGGAGTACCCGTACGAGGCGTGTGGCCTGCTGGCCGGCCCGGCCGGCGGCGACGGGGCGACGAGGTTCTACCGCTGCCGCAACGCTGCCGAGTCCGCCCGGGTCTACACCGTCCACCCGCAGGACCACCTGCGTGCCGAGCGCGATGCTGAAGCTCAGGGCTGGGAGATCATCGGCGTCGTCCACAGCCACACGCACACGCCCGCCGTTCCGAGCCCGACGGACATCGCCCAGGCGCCGGACCCCGCCTGGCACTACGCGATCGTCAGCCTCCAGCTCGACGAACCGTCGCTGCGCAGCTACCGCATCGTGGGCGAGGAGGCCACCGAGGAGGTGCTGAGGGTCACGTGACGGCCGTGGACAGCGGCGGTTAGAATCCTGACCAAGGAAATCGGGGATATCAGGATTCGACCAGGAAAGGACCGCTGACGTGCTGACGATCGCCGCAGTCAACGACAGCGTGCTCGAGTTGATCGGCCACACGCCGATGGTCGACGTGTCCTCGTTGTCGCCGAACCCCGACGTCCGGATCCTCGCCAAGCTCGAGAGCCAGAACCCGTTCGGCTCCGTCAAGGATCGCATCGCGAAGTCGATGATCGAGGAGGCCGAGAAGCTCGGTCACCTGCTGCCCGGCCAGACGATCATCGAGCCGTCGTCGGGCAACACCGGCATCGCGCTTGCGGCGATCGCCCGCATCAAGGGCTATCCGATCAAGATCTTGCTCCCCGAGAACGTTTCTGTGGAGCGCCGCCAGATGCTGCAGGTGTTCGGGGCCGAGGTGCTGCTGACGCCCGGCGCCGAAGGGTCGAACGGCGCCGTTCGCCGGGCTGAGGCGCTGGCGGCGGAGCACCCCGAGTGGTGCCTGCTGTACCAGTACGGCAACGACGCAAACCCCCGGGCGCACTACGAGAGCACCGGTCCGGAGATCTGGCAGGACTGCCCCGAGATCACCCACTTCGTCGCCGGGCTCGGCACGAGCGGAACGCTGATGGGCGTCGGCAGGTTCCTCAAGGAGCGCAACCCCGACGTCAAGGTGATCGCCGTCGAGCCGCCGCTTGGTGAGCGCGTCGAGGGACTGCGCAACCTCGACGAGGGCTACATCCCACCGGTCTTCGAGCACTGGGACGGCACGGCGCTGCTCGACCGCAAGCGGGTCGTACGTCCACGGGAGTCACTGGAGTGGACCCGGCGCCTGCTCGACGTGGGCGTGTTCGCCGGCATCTCCGCGGGTGCCGCACTGGCCGGCGCCGCCAAGGTCGCTGCGGAGATCGACCACGGCACTGTCGTGTTCATCGTCTGTGACGGCGGCTGGAAGTACCTGTCGACGGGCGCGTACACCGACGACCTGGATGCGGCCGAAGCTGCGGCGGAGCACATCATTTACTTCTGAGTGAGCGAAGACGTGGTCCTGACCACGTCTTGTCTTACACAGAGTGTGGATGCCTCCGCGCAGCGACCGTGGCGTGCGACGATGGTCGCATGAGCGACGAGCCGACGGAATTCTTCCCGCCGACGCGACGCGACGTGCCTGCACAGGGATCTGACCTCCCGCCCATCGGCAGCGACCGCGATCCGGAACCCACTCGCGTCGTGCCGTCGGGCGACGTCGGCGAGCCGACGGTAGCCATGCCCCCCACCGACGGACCATTCGGGCCCGGTGGTCCGTACGAGCCTCCTGGAGGACCGGGCGGCCCCGGTGGTCCGGGCGGACCGGGAGACGAGCCGCCCTATGGCGAGCCGGAGGAACGGCCGTGGTACCGCCAGCCGGGACCGGTTGCCGCGCTGATCGCCGGCATCGCCGCCGTTGTGCTCGGCATCATCGCCCTCCTCGTCATCCGCTCCGACGACGACAACGACGGTGACAACACCTTGCCCTCGACGTCATCGACGTCGTCGACGACGTCGACCATCCCGGCGACCACGGTGACGCCGACCACGGTGCCGGAGACGACGACCACCTCGTCGACCACCACAACGGTGCCGGAGACGACGACCACCTCAACGACCTCGACCACGACCACGACGACTGCGGCGACCACCACGACGAGCACGACCTCGACGACCGTCGCCCCGCCGCCGACCGTGGCGACCGACACCGCATGGGACGTCCTGCAGGAGCAGTCGAACCTCAGCGAGTTTGTATCCGCACTCGAGAGCAACGACCTCGTGGACCTCATCAACGGCGCCCAGCCCGTCACGGTCTTGGCGATCGATAACGATTCGATGCCTGACCTGGTCACCGCCGACGAGCTCCGCGACCAGATCCTCAACGAGTCGCTGACCCTGGCCCAGCTGGAGCAACGCCGCAGCGTGACGACGGCGAGCGACACGACCTTGACCGTCAACGTCGACCCGCTGAGGGTCGGCGATGCGACGGTCGACGACACCACACCGGCACTCGAAGCAGCGAACGGCTACATCATCCTCGTGGGGGGGTTGACGGTGCCACCTTCCTGACACCGGTCGGTTGCTTGACCCACTGCCGCCCGAACAACCAGATCACGGGAATCGTGCAGATCAGCGGGCCGATGAATGCCAGTGGTCGGTACAGCCACCAGCCCAGCGTCGGCTCCGACGCCTCGTTCGTGCCGCCATTGAGCGCGTAGTTGATGGCTCGGCTGATCGCCATGTTCCGTTCAACCTGCTCACGACCGTCGTCGTGGTGGCCGTCGCGAGCATCGTGGTGACCCCGACCGAGATGGGATTCGCCAACTGGCGGCGCGGGGCGATCTGGGGTGGAGCGCTCGCCGTGGCGACGCCGGCATCGCCGCGCTCGGCTACAACACGTTGCTCGCCATCCCATTCGGCACGGTGGTGCTCGAAGAGGTGGCGTTCCGGGGAGCGCTCCCAGCAGTGCTGGCGAGGGAGTGGACCAGGGTGCGGGCCGTCGTCGTCTCCTCGGCGTTGTTCGGCGTGTGGCACGTGTTGCCGTCCTGGAGCATCGGTGACGTCAATCCGGTCGTCGACGACATCCTCGGGGACGGCTGGATCGCCCGGCTGATCAGCGTCGGCGTGGCCGTCGTTGGAACGTTCGTCGTCGGACTGTGGTGGAGCTTCGTGCGCTATCGCTCGGGCAGCCTGCTGGCGCCGGTGCTGGCGCATGTCGGCACGAACTCATTGGCGTACGCGATCGCCTGGATCGTGACGTGAGCGCCATAGCCTCTCGCTCCGTGGAGCGGCCCATCGGCATGTTCGACTCCGGGTTCGGCGGCCTGACGGTCGCCCGCGCCGTGATCGACCTGCTCCCGGCCGAGGACCTCGTCTACATCGGTGATACCGGCCGCTACCCGTACGGGCCGAAGCCACGGGCCGACGTGCGGCGCTACGCCCGCCAACTGGCGTGGAGCCTGGTGAAGGAGTACGACGTCAAAGCCATCATCGTCGCCTGCAACACCGCGGCGGCAGCCGGTCTCGACGACCTGCGCGGCGAGATGCCGGTGCCCGTCATCGACGTGATCGAGCCCGGCGCCGCCGCCCTCGTTCAGGCAACGACCAGCGGCCGCGCCGGCGTGATCGGCACGGTCGGCACGATCGCCTCGGGCGCCTATGTGTACGCCGTCGCCACGGCCGCCGATGTGGCCGGCGCGGACGTCGTGCTGGAATCGGCCGCCTGCCCGGGGTTCGTCGAGTTCGTCGAGCGCGGCGTGACGACTGGTGACGAGGTGACCGTCCTCGCCGAGCGCCTGCTCGCCCCACTCGTCGCCGCCGACATCGACACGTTGCTGCTGGGATGTACCCACTATCCGTTCCTCGCCGAGGTCATCGGGTCCGTCATGGGCCGCCGCGTGACGCTCGTCAGCTCGGCGGATGAGTCGGCGTTCGCGGCGCGCCACGTGCTCGGCCGGCTCGGGCTGCTCCGCGCCGAGGACGGCCTGCCCGGCATCCACCGCTTCCTGTCCAGCGGAGACGTCAGCGAGTTCCGTCGCCTCGGT
Organism: uncultured Acidimicrobiia bacterium; assembly: GCA_963774125.1. Taxonomy (GTDB): domain Bacteria; phylum Actinomycetota; class Acidimicrobiia; order Acidimicrobiales; family Ilumatobacteraceae; genus JALZMG01. The sequence continues at coordinate 510,011 of CAVZDR010000002.1, read as the reverse complement.
GCCCGGCTGCTCGGGCCCGAGCTCAACCACACGGCGCCGTGGGTGCCGTCGATCCCGGATTGAGCACGATGGGTCGCCCCGATGGCCGTGCTGTGGACGAGCTCCGGCCGATCGCGTTCGAGCGCGACTTCACGCAGATGGCAGACGGCTCGTGTCTCGTGTCCTTCGGCGAGACGAGGGTGCTCTGCACGGCGAGCATCGACGACGACGTGCCGCGCTGGATGCGCGGTCGCGGCAAGGGCTGGGTGACGGCCGAGTACTCGATGCTGCCCGGCTCGTCGCCGGAACGCGTCGACAGGGAGGCGGCGCGGGGGAAGCAGAGCGGTCGGACGATCGAGATCCAGCGGCTGATCGGACGAAGCCTGCGCGCAGCGTGTGACATGACGATCCTCGGCGAACGCCAGGTCGTCGTCGACTGCGACGTGCTCCAAGCCGACGGTGGAACCCGCACGGCCAGCATCTGCGGTGGCTACCTCGCCCTGCACGACGCGCTGGCACGACGCGTCGCCCGCCGCGAGCTCGCCGCACACCCGCTGCATTCGTACTGCGCGGCGATCAGCGTCGGCATCATCGGCGGCGTCCCGGTGCTCGACCTCCCGTACGTCGAGGACAGCCGGGCCGAGGTCGACATGAACGTCGTCATGCTGCGACCGGTCGCCGGCGGTGAGCCGCGCTTCGTCGAGGTGCAAGGTACGGCCGAGGGCATGGCGTTCACGCGTGGCGAGCTCGATCAGCTGCTCGTGCTGGCCGAGCTCGGGCTGACCGAGATCACCGACCTGCAGGCGGAGATGGTGTCCGTCCCCCCGCCACCTCGTCGGTAGGCCGGTCGTGCTCGAGCTGGTGTGCGCCTCGGCCAACCCGGACAAGGTGGCGGAGATCGAGCGGATCCTCGATGGTGCCGTCACGTTGCTGCCGCGTCCAGCAGACGTGGCGGACGTCGTCGAGGACGCCGACACGCTCGAGGGGAACGCCCGGTTGAAAGCGAGCGCCATCGCCGCAGCGACGGGGATGCCGGCGGTGGCCGACGACACGGGACTCGAGGTGGCCGCACTCGGCGGACGTCCGGGCGTGTTCACGGCGCGCTACGCCGGGGAGCACGCCACCTACGCCGACAACCGCGCCCTGCTGCTCGCCGAGCTCGATGGTGTCGAGGATCGAAGAGCGCGGTTCCGCACCGTCGCCGCCGTCGTGTGGCCGGACGGTCGGGAGGTGCTGGCCGAAGGTGTCGCGGATGGCACGATTGCCTCGAGCGAGCGCGGCGGGCGCGGCTTCGGTTACGACCCGGTGTTCGTCCCGAACGACGGCGACGGCCGCACGTTCGCCGAGATGGACGAGGACGCCAAGCACGCGATGTCACATCGCGGCCGGGCGTTCAGGGCGCTGCTGGACGGGCTGGCGCGACGGTGACCACCAAGCCCATGTGATCGCTGCCCGGCACGTCGAGGTCGATCACGTCGAGCAGCGCGACCTGATCGCTGAGGAGGGCGTGGTCGAGCCGGACGAACGGCGGATGCCAACGGAAGATGGCGTGCCACTGGTCGGTCGGCCAGGAGCACGAGAGCCCTCGACCCACGGCGATGTGGGCATCGCGCCACGTCGTGCCGAGCACGGCGCGGAACTCCGGGTGCCACCAGCTGGCGTTGAAGTCACCCGTCATGACGGTGGGTCCGTCCGCCGAGACCGTCGCCAGCTTCTCGAGGTCCGCCAGCCAGTCACCGTGGTGCACCGTCGGGCTCTGCGTGTGGATCACGATGACCCGCACGCTGCCGCCGGGAGTCTGCACGTCGGCGACCAAGGTGTGGTGCTTGGTGCGGATCGTCGAGTGACGCGTCAGCGGGTACCGGCTCCACACCGCGACGCCACTGCCGCGGTGCGCTGGGATCTCGATCTTGTGTGGGTAGTCCTGCGCCAGCGCTGAGGCGTGCAGCGCCCTGGAGTGGCGCGGCGTGTACTCGCTGAACGTGATGACGTCCACGGCAAGTGGTCCCAACGTGGGACCGACGTCGCGGGCGCGGTGGTTCGTCCACAGCAGGTTGGCGTGCATGATCGACAGTTCCGTGGCGTCGGCGTCCGCCTGAGGTCCGGATTGACGGCGCAGCAGCGGCACGCACACGGCTGCCGTCGCCGCGGCGATCGCCGCGCCGGAGACGGCGACGCCGCGCCGGCCGTGACGGGCAGCGAGGGCGCTGAGCGGGATGCCGGTGAGGCCCGCCCACGGCATCAACGCGCGGGCGACCGTGACCAGTCGCCCGTTCGCCGGCGTGATCCATGGCGACGCGGCGATGCCGGCAAGTCCCGCGGCCGCCATCCACGCGACCTGCTTGCGCATCACCAGCCCCGCAGATCGATGGCCCACCGCTCCAGCACCTCGTCGCCGCGGGCCAGCCAGGCGGCCTCGTGCATCGCCATCGTCGGGTCGACGTGCGCCGGCACGACGCGTACCCGGTCGCCGACCTTCACGCCGTGACCTTCGTGCGGGGCGAACGTGACGTGCTCGTCGCTGCAGAACCACACGGTGGCGCCAGCGATCGCTGGGTTGCCGTGGTCCATCCCGAGGGCCTTCAGGCCGACGTCGGCGACTGCATGCGTGGGGCGCACGGAGATCACGGTGCCGACGACGAACAGCGCCTGCTCGAACGGAAGGCCGAGCGTGGCGTAGTACGAGTCCATGAGCGCGTAGCTGCCGGCCTGCACCTCCGTCACACCGGTCGCGCCGTGGAGGTCGTACGTGCCGGTACCGCCGGCGGAGACGACGTCACCGCCGACGTCGGCGTGCGCGGCACGCAGGCGCTCCATCGCCGCTTCGACCTCGATCTGTTGGCGGGCTCGATCGTCCATCACCATGAGATGACCCTCGTAGCCCATCACACCACGGACGTCGAGACCCTTCGACCTGGCGAAGTCGGCGAGGCGCCCTGCGTCAGCCGGATCGCAGCCGCAGCGGGGAAGTCCGACGTCGACGTCGATGAGGCAGCGCCTCACGCCAGCTCGCGTCGCAGCCTCGATCGTGGACTCGCTGTCGACGGCGACGGTCACGTCGACATCGTCACCGAGCTCGGTCAGCAACCCGAGGCGATGATGGTCGAGGACCTCATTGGCGATCAGGAGGTCGGCACCGAGCCCGGCCTTGGCCATCCCGAGGGCTTCGCGTGGCGTTGCGCACGTGAAGGCGTCGTGTCCGTGGGCCCGCTGGCGGGCGCCGAGTGCCGTGCACTTGTGCGCCTTGACGTGAGGGCGCAGTGTTCGGCCGGGGTGGGCGGCGGCCATCGTCGCCAGGTTGGCATCCAGCGCGTCTGCCTCGATGACGAGTGCAGGCGTGGCGAGGTCGTGCACCTCCATCGGCGGCGAGCATGCCACGACTCCCACCCGCGGTAGGGCCGGCATCACGACGTGCCGGCGGAGGGAGTCGAACCCTCACTGGCAGGAACCTAAATCCTGTGTCTCTGCCAATTGGACTACGCCGGCGATGACTCAGAGCTCGGCGAGGTCGAGCTACGTGAGCGACGCCTCGTAGATGCTCTCGATCGCCTCGTTGAGCGTGGCGTCGAACTCCTCGTCGCTCTGCTGGGCGCGTAGGTCGTCGGCGAGGGCACGGGAGAAGCTGGCGATCATGCCGTGGTTGCGGGCGAGCTTCTCGTTGGCCACCTCTCGGCTGTAGCCGCCCGAAAGCGCCACCACTCGCAGCACCTTGGGATGGGCGATCAGGTCGGTGTAGAAGTCGTCCTGGTCGGGGAGGGTCAGCTTGAGCATCACCGGCCGGTCACCCTCGAGCTGGTCGAGGCGGTCATGGATGGCCGACCGCAGCAGGTCCTCGGCGGCGCCCTTCTCCGGGCTGTCGATCAGCACCTCTGGTTCGAGGATCGGGATCAGCCCGGCGTCGAGGATCTGGCGACCGACCTCGAACTGCTGGTCGGCGATCGCGTCGACGCCCGTCTTGTCGGCCATCGCGATGACCGAGCGCATCTTCGTGCCGAACACGCCCTTCTCGTTCGCCCGTGCGAGGAGCTCGGCGAGTCCCGGGATCGGCTTCATCACCTGCACGCCGTCGGCCTGGTCGGCGAGCCCCTTGTCGACCTTCAGGAACGGCACGACCTGCTTCTCGGTCCAGAGGTACTCCGCCGACCCCTTGCCGTCGATGTCCCGGTCCATCGTGCCCTCGAAGAGGATGGCGCCGAGGATCCGATCGCCGCCGAAGCACGGGCTCGTGATCATCCTTGTTCGCATGGCGTGCATGACGTCGAACATCTCGTCGTCACCGGAGTACTGATCGGGCTCGATCCCGTAGTGGGCGAGCGCCTTCGGGGTGCTTCCCCCGCTCTGGTCCAGGGCTGCGAAGAAACCCCTGCCGTCGCGGACCTTCTCGTACTGCTGCTGGTTCATCGGTCGCTCCGTGCTGCTCGTCGTCGTTGACCGACCGTAGCAACGAGCGGTGGGGTCACGGCACGGTGAGAACGGCCGCCTGCTCCAGCACGGCGAGCAGCTCCATCCAGCCGCTGAACGCCCGCAGGGTGTCGTCCGGCAAGCGGACGACACCCTCTGCGAGCACCGCTTCGCTGTCAGCCAGCCCAGCGGCGGGAGGCCCGACGAACGTGATCTCGATGGTGACAGAACGACTCACGCCGTCGATCCCGGTCGTCAGCCGGTCCATCCGAGGTAGGTCTCGCCGGCCCAGCCTGCGAGGTACCAGATGGCGAACGTCACGACGGGCGTCAACAGCACGACCACCGGCCGATGCCGATGGCGGATGGCGACGACAAGGCCGATCACCCAGACGGCAGCCAGGGCAACGATCGCCCAGGCCGGCATGAGCAGGCCGCTGGACATCACGAACACACCGACGACGGCGTGCAGCGCGAACCCGCCGATCATGGCGAGGCGGCTGCCGAGTGACGGAGCAGCGGGAGCGGCAACGTAGGACACGGACATTTCGGGTTCCTTTCTCAGTGGTGGCGGTCGTCACTCGACGCTCGCCGGTCACTCCGATGGAACCCGATCGCGCCCGCCGGTCGAATCGTGTTCCCCCTATGTCTCGAGCGATCGGACCCTATGGCTCGGCGTGCATCTGGGTGGCCAGCGTCTCGAATTCGAGACTGTGGCCACCCAGGTCGGCGTTTGAGACCCTGGCCACCCAGATCGGGCGGGTCGGGTCGGTCAGGACACCGGGATCCACGCCAGCACGAGCTGCGTCACCTTGACGTCGGTGCGCTCGAGCTGGATGGTCATCGATTCGACCTGTCCGGCCCGTTCCACCCAGCGGTTGTCGATCTCGGTGAGCTCGTCGACGAGCTGCGCCTCGAGGTCCTCCAGGTCGTCCTGCAGCCGAGCCGCCTTGTTCTCGGCGGCTTCCACCCTTGTGCTGGAGGCCGATGTCTTGCCCGCCTTGCCGGCGGCCCGGCCGATCTGCCCGACGAGGCCACCCCTCGATCGGCGGCCGCCCAGCAGGCCGCCGAGGATCGAGCCGGCCGACGACAGCAGGTCATCGCGGGCACGAGCGTCCTGTTGGTCCCTCGCTACCTGGGCGGCATCGCTCGCCGCTTCGATGCGGTTGCGCACCGCGGCGGTCTTCGTCTCGTACTTGGCGCGCAGCTTCGTCAGGTCCGCGTCGGCCCGTTCGCCGGCGACGGTCCTGCAACGCAACGCGAAGTCCTCGGAGCTCTCGCCGGCCCGGCCGTACAGCTTGAGCTCACGGTTGACCGGCAGTTCCATCGTGAGGCTGCGGGCCAGGTGATCGGCGAGGTCGCGCTGCACCTGCTTCCAGTACGTCGCTGCCTTGATCGGCGCGTTCGGCAACCGGTAGACGGCACCGCTCGGCGCCACGTCACGCAGGTCGCGGTCGTCGTAGTCGACGGCGATGGCCTTCGTGACGTCGACGTGCTCACCGGCGGGGAAGATCACGGCCTCGTACTCCTCGTCGTGGACGAGGTCCGCCTTCGTCTCGTCGTAGCGCAGCGCGACGCGAGCGACGATCGCCGCCTCCAGGGTCGTCCCGGTCGGGTTGGCACCCACGTCGGGCAGCCAGGGTGCGGCGGGGTCGATCCAGCGCGTCGGCACGGATCCGGTGACCTCCGGCATGACCGGGGTCGTGTCGTCGTCGCTCGACGCCGGCGGCGCGGGCTCCACGGCGGTCACGGGTTCGGTCGTGGTCTGCGCCGTCTCGGCCTGCGGCCCGGTCACCTGGGCGATCTGGTCCTTCGTGAGCGGTCCTCGCAGGTAGCTCATCGCCCAGCGAGTGGTGAAGACCTCGGGCTGGTCCTTCCCGGCACGTCGCAGGACGAACTCCCGCTTGGCCAGACCGCTGATCGTGTCGCCGACCGCTGCGACGTCGACGCCACCGGCCGCTGCGCTCATGCCATCGAGGAGACGCTCCTTGTCCCGCTCGGTCTGCAGGCGCCCGACCATCCAGGTGCCGGCGTTCGAGAGCGCCTTGTAGTCGACGTCGACGGGGTTCTGCGTGGTCAGCACGACGCCGACGCCGAACGCTCGAGCCTGCTTCATCAGGTTCATGATCGGCTTCTTGGTCGGAGGGTTCGCCGTCGGTGGCAGGTACCCGGCCACCTCGTCCATGTAGAGCAACGCCCGCAGGTCCGTCGTGCCGCTCTGGCGGCGCATCCACGTGACCAGCTTCGACAGGACGAGCGACGTGACGAACTGGCGCTCGTCGTCCGACAGGTGGGCGGTGGTCACGATGGCGCAGCGGCCACGCCCCTCGGCGGTGTAGAGCAGTGATTGCAGGTCGAGGGGTTGCCCTGCGCCCCATGCCGCGAAGGCTGGCGAGGCCAGCAGCCCGTTCAGCTTCATCGCCAGCGCTTCCCGGTCGGCTGCAGGGAAGAACTGCTCGAGGTCGAGCACCCCGAGCTTGCGCATGGGCGGCTGCTGCACCAGGGCCAGCAGTGCCGCCAGGTCGAGGGGCGTGCCCGTCGACCACGAGTGTTGGATGATGTTGGCCAGCAGGATGTGCTCGCGGCTCGACAACGGGTCGGCGGCGATGCCGACGAGCCCGAGCAGTCCGGACACGTAGCCGTCGATCTCGTCGGCGACGATCTCCTCGTCGTCGGTCGAGGGCGCCTGCAGGGAACCAACGAGGTTGACGGGGACACCCGCCTTCGAGCCGGGCGTGTAGATCGTGATGTCCGTAGCAGCCCGCAGCGCGGCGATCTGCTCGGGGCCGTAGCCCCAGCCGGCGAGGCCCTCGCGCCAGGCCGTGGCCTGCTCGGCGGCGAGCTGATCGGGGGTCATGCCGCCCGCCTTCGCTTGCGCTGGGTCGATCCAGGGCGCGAAGTCGGCAGGCTCCAGCCGCGGGAACGTGAGGCAGAGGTTGGTGAGGTCGCCCTTCGGGTCGATCAGCAAGGCCGGCACGCCGGCGCTGAGCACTTCTTCGATCAGCACGACCCCGAGCCCGGTCTTGCCGGAACCCGTCATGCCGACGATCACGCCGTGCGTCGTCAGGTCCTCGGTCTTCAGGCGGACGTCGGTGCCGGTGCGCTCATGGGTCGCGGGGTCGACGAGCCCGCCGACGAACAGCTCTGCCATCGCCGCGAAAATGTAGGACTGAAGCCGGCGAGTACCTTCATCCCCGTGACGTTTCGAGGGTTTCCCGCCGAGGCGGTCGACTTCTATGACCGGTTGGAAGCCGACAACTCGCGGACGTTCTGGCAGGCCAACAAGGGCACGTTCGAGTCGGCGATTCGGGCACCGATGACCGAGCTGTGCGAGGAGCTGGGGGACTACGGAGAGTTCCACCTCTTCCGGCCGTACAACGACGTGCGGTTCGCAAAGGGCCGACCGCCCTACAAGACGGCCCAGGGCGCGGTCAGCGAGGGAGAGGGCGGCACCGGGTACTACGTGCAGCTCTCCGCTGAGGGCCTGATGGCGGCAGCCGGCTACTACGGGATGGCAAAGGACCAGCTCGAGCGGTTCCGTGCTGCAGTCGACGACGATGCGGCCGGAGCGGAGGTCGAGAAGCTGGTCGCCGAGCTCACCCGGGCGGGTTATTCGCTCGGCGCCCACGGCGAGCTCAAGACCGCGCCTCGCGGCTACGCCAAGGATCACCCGCGCATCGCCTTGTTGCGCCGCAAGGGCCTGATGGCCTGGCGCAGCTGGCCGCCCGCCAAGTGGCTGCAGACCAAGCAGGCCGCCAAGCGTGTGCGCGATACGTGGGAGGGCGCCAGCGCCATGTGCGACTGGCTCGACCAGCACGTCGGGCCGAGCGACCTGCCGCCCGAAGATCGGCGGAGGTGACCGCCGTGACGATCACCGATCTCCCCCAACATGTGCTGGAGAGTCAGTTCGGTCTCGCCGACCGCGTCGTCGACGACGACGTCTTGGCCAACAGCGTCGAGCGCTTCCGCGAGCGCGGCATCGCTCTGCCGACGTTCGCCGAGCTGGCTGACCCGGCGACCATCGAGCCGACCAGGGTGGGTGACGCCAACCCGCAGGCCCCTGATCCGCGCAACCTGTGGCGGGTCCACTGGTACAACGATCTCGCCGGCGGGCGCGTCGAGGTCCCTGACCACGTCGTTCTTCCATCGTCGCTGACCGGTGTCGAGAGCCCGATCATCGTCCTGTTCGGCGACCGGTTCCCGATGATCACGGCGCACAAGGTGCTCGCCGCGTACGCGTGCCTGGCACCGCGCATCGTCACCGGCCAGTTCGATCCGACCCGCCACCGTGCGATCTGGCCGTCGACGGGCAACTACGCGCGAGGCGGCATCGCGATCAGCCGGATCATGGCCAGCCGCGGCGTCGCCATCCTCCCGGAGGGGATGAGCCAGGAGCGCTTCGACTGGCTCGACCTGTGGTGTGAGGACCCGGCGGCGGACGTGATCCGCACACCTGGCACCGAGTCGAACGTGAAGGAGATCTACGACACCTGCAACGAGCTGGCACGAGACCCGACCAACTTCGTGCTCAACCAGTTCTGCGAGTTCGGCAACCATCTCGGTCACTACGAGGTCACCGGGCGGGCGCTGGAGCACGTGTTCGACGTCGTGGCGGGTGATTCAGGTCTGCGGCTGGCGGCCTTCGTCTCGGCGACGGGGTCGGCCGGCACGCTCGGTGCCGGCGACCGCCTGAAGGACACGTTCGGCACCCGCCTCGTCGCGGTCGAGGCGCTCGAGTGCCCGACGATGCTCGAAAACGGCTTCGGCGAGCACAACATCCAAGGCATCGGCGACAAGCACATCCCGCTGATCCACAACGTGATGAACACCGACGTCGTCGTTGGGATCTCTGATCGGGCTACCGACGAGCTCGACCTGCTGTTCAACACGGAGGCCGGCCAGACGTTCCTCGCCCAGCGCAAGGGCGTGCCGAACCACATCATCGACGCCCTCGCGCACTTCGGGTTCTCGTCGACGTGCAACGTGCTGGCGGCGATCAAGACGGCTCGCCTGCTCGGCTACGGGCCCGACGACGCCATCGTCACCGTCGCCACCGACGGCGGATCGATGTACCCGAGCGAGCGGCTGGCGCTGCTGGCCGAGCGGTTCAACGGCGAGTTCACGAGCGTGGACGCGGCGGAGGTCTTCGGACGCCACCTCGGCGACGTCGACACCGACAACATGATCGAGTGCACGGCTCGCGATCGGGCCCGCATCTTCAACCTCGGGTACTACACGTGGGTCGAGCAGCAGGGCACGCCGTTCGAGCTGTTCGAGCAGCGGCGCAGCCAGGAGTTCTGGCGGGGCCTGCGCCGCTACCTGGGCGTCTGGGACGAGCTGATCACGGAGTTCAACGCCAGAGTGATCTCGTGATCGCGGGCTGGCGGTGCGCCGTCTGCGGCACGACCGTCGACGTCGCCACGCCGTATCCGTTCATGTGCCCGCGGGCGACGGCGGAGGACCGGCACCACGTCTTGCACCCGCTCGAGGTCGGTCCGCAACCGGAGCTGCTCGACGATCCGAACCCCTTCGTCGCGTACGGGCCGCGCCTCGTGTGGTGGGCGTTCGCCAGGGCCAACGGGATGACGGAGCAGGCGTGCATCGCGCTCGACCAACGAAGTGGCCACCGGCTTCACCGTTACGCCGTTCGCGCGCTCTGAACCGCTGTCGGTCGACCTGGGCACGGAGGTGTGGCTGAAGGACGAGACCGGCAACGTGGGCGGCAGCCACAAGGGTCGCCATCTCGTGACGACGCTGCTCCACTTGCGCGCCGCTGAAGCGCTGCGCATGGCGGAGCATTCACGGCGCCCGCTGGCCATCGCGTCGTGCGGCAACGCGGCGCTCGCCGCCGCCGAGCTGGCCCAGCGCTCGGACTGGCCGATCGAGGTCTACGTTCCCGACTGGGCGAACGAGCTCGTGGCGGAGGCGATCGAGCGACTCGGCGCGACCGTCGTGTACTGCGAGCGCCGCTCGAGCGACCCGCGGTGACCCGGCGGTGCTGCGGTTCCGTGAGGCCGTGGAGGCGGGTGCCGTGCCGTTCACCGTGCAGGGTCCCGAGAACGCGCTGTGTCTCGATGGTGGACGCACGATCGGGTGGGAGCTCGCCGACGCCGGCGTGGCGCTCGACCGCGTCATCGTGCAGGTTGGCGGGGGAGCGTTCGCCACGTGCACCGGCTGGGGGCTCGGCCCCGGCGTGCGACTCGACGCGCGTGCAGACCGAGGGCTGCGCACCGCTGGCGAGGGCGTGGGAGCGGGCGGCCGAAGTCCCGCCTGAGCAGGTCCCGGCGCGTTGGGGCGAGCTGATGACGCCGTGGGACGACCCGCACTCCGCCGCGGATGGCATCCTCGACGACGAGACCTACGACTGGCTCGGCGTGTTCGACGTCGTGCGCCGCTCGGGCGGCCGCATGGTCGTCGCTGCGGAGAAGGCGATCCTCCGGGCCAACGAGCTCGCCCGCACGACCGACATCCCCGTCAGCCCCACCGGCTCCGCCGGCCTCGCCGCCCTCCTCACCCCCGCCGGCGCCCCCACCCCCGGCGAACGCGTCGGGATCATCTTCTCCGGCGTGGACCGGTTCTGACGAAGATTCGTGTCCGCCGACGGATACGAAATCAACACGGAATCAGGCGCCGCGATTCTGTGCTGCTTTCATGCTCGTGCACGGACACGAATCTTCGTCAGAACCGGGGCTTCGCGCCCCGGTAGCCTCGACGGCATGACGGACCTCTCTCCGCAGCTGCTCGAGGCGGGGCTCGACCCGCGGGCCGACATCTTCAACCGCCTGCTGCGCAACCGGGTGATCATGCTCGGGGCAGCGGTCGACGACGAGATCGCCAACCAGGTCTGCGCGCAGCTCCTGTACCTCGAGGGTGAGGACCCCAATCAGGACATCTGGCTGTACGTCAACAGCCCGGGCGGCTCCGTCACGGCGGGGATGGCGATCTACGACACCATGCAGTTCGTCGGCTGCGACGTCGCCACCGTCTGCCTCGGCCTCGCTGCCTCGATGGGCCAGTTCCTGCTCACCGCCGGCGCTCCCGGCAAGCGCTACACGCTCCCCAACGCCCGGATCATGATGCACCAGCCGCTCGCCGGCCTGCGCGGCCAGGCCGCCGACATCGCCATCCAGGCCGAGCAGCACGCCTACACGAAGCGGCGCATGGCCGAGCTGATCGCCCAGCACTCGGGCAAGCCACTCGAGCAGATCCAGGCCGACTCGAGCGCGACCGCTGGTTCACCGCCGAGCAGGCCGTCGAGTACGGGCTGTGCGACGAGGTCAAGCGCAGCCGTCACGAGATCCGCACCGCCTGACCCGACCGACGATCACCCTCCGGCAGGAGGGAGGAGCCGGCGGCGGCCGATTGGCGCCGATCGTCGCCACGTTGCCGAGATCCACGTCGCAATTGGCCAGCAGCCAGTCGTGGACGGCGATCGCCGATCGCTCCGCGCGCACGGCCTGCGCGACGACCCGCTGCAGCGATTCCGGATCGCCGGGGTCAACGGTGCTCGCCGTCTCGTAGTTGAGCACGAGGGCGTCCCACTCCTGCTCGATCGCCAATGGCGCTGACTCGCCGATCGTGCGGTAGGTCGAGACGAAGTCGTCGATGTCATCTGCCGTTGTCGGGAGGGCGAGGATCGCCTCCTGGTTGGCGGCCACCTCCCCGCAGAAGCGGGCCGTTTCGCCGGCATCCGCGGCGCACCCGGCCACGGCGATCGCCGCGAGCGCGAGGCCCGCGAGGCAACCTGCCGCCGATGTACGCATGCGGCCATTGTTTCATGGCGGGTCGTCACCACAGCGGCGATCCGGGCAACTCGCCCGGCACGACCAGGTGATCAGCGTGCGCCTTCGTCTGCTCCACGATCGCCGCGTTCAGGTCGTCGACCGTCTCGATCCAGCGCTGCGCCGCGGCCGGCGAGCCGTGTGAGCGGATCTGTCTGGCCAGCAACCGGGCCCGCCGCACTTCGGTGGGCGCCTCGACGTACACGCTGAGATCGAGCCGGCCCGCCACCTCGGCCCACGGCCCCTCGTCGAGCAGCAGATAGTTGCCCTCGACGAGCACCACCGCCGCGTCGGGCTCGATGACCAACGCGTCTGGAACGGGCTCGTCGAGCTCGCGGGAGAACGCCGGCACGCTCACTGCGCGCGTGCCGTCCCGGAGGCGGTCGAGCAGCCGCACGAACTCCGCGGCGTCGAACGTGTCCGGCGCGCCCTTGCGCTGCCGCCGCTCGAGCCGGCGCAGCTCCTCGTTGCGCAGGTGGAAACCATCCATCGCCACGACGGGATGACGGAGGAAGCGGGCTACGTGCGTCTTCCCGGCTCCTGGCGGTCCCGTGATGCCGACGAGCGTCCGGCTCGTGACCGAGTCGAGCAGCGCCTGCAACTCGACCACGGTCATCGCGGCTCATCATGGCTGCTCGCACGAGAAACCCCCTCGTGGCGGGACCGTGACCGCCACCTATCGTGGACTCGTGCGCTACATCGTCACGCTCGAGTCGATGCGGCCCCGTCCGGGGCCGATCCTGCGCGCGCTGTAACGAGCCCGACCCCGGAGGAGCTTCCGCCGGGGTCGTCCGTGGGTCCGTCGTCGGCTCCTCCTCCCACGAAGGAGCAATGCCATGACGACCTACGTGACCGTCGCCATCCCCTACGTCAACGCCGCCCCGCACCTCGGCTACAGCTACGAGCTGGTCGAGGCCGACATCTACGCCCGCGCCCGTGCGGCGCTCCGGCGAGTCCGTCCGTTTCCTCGGCGGCACGGACGACCACTCGCTCAAGAACGTGCTCGCCGCGGAGGTGGCGGGTCAACCCACACGCGGAGCTCGTCGCCGCCAACGCACAGCGGTTCGAGCACCTTGCGGAACCGCTCGGGCTGTCGTTCGACGACTTCATCAAGACCAGCACCGACCCGCGACACCGGCCGGCGGTCGAATGGCTGTGGCGAGCCTGCGCGGCGAACAGCGACCTCTACCGCAAGGAGTACGAAGGCCAGTACTGCACCGGTTGTGAGCAGTTCTACGAGCCGGGAGATGCGGTGGAGGGCCGATGTCCCGAGCACGGCACAGTGCTCGAGCAAGTCGCCGAGGAGAACTGGTTCTTCCGCTTGTCGGCGTACCAGGAGCGCCTCGGGCAACTGATCGCCGATGACGTCCTGGAGATCCGGCCCGAGCCGTTCCGCCAGGAGGTGCTCGCACTGGTACGAGGAGGCCTGCGCGACATCAGCGTCTCCCGCTCGGTGCGGCGGGCACGGGGCTGGGGCATTGGCGTCCCGGACGATCCGACGCAGGTGATCTATGTCTGGTTCGACGCGCTGACGAACTACCTCAGCGCGCTCGGGCTCGGTGATGCCGAGAGCCCCGCACTACGCCGCTGGTGGCTCGAGTCGGACCGCCGCGTCCACCTCGTCGGCAAGGGCATCCTGCGGTTCCATGCCGTCTACTGGCCGGCGTTCCTGCTGTCAGCCGGGCTGCCACTCCCAACGCGCATCCAGGTCCACCCGTACCTGACGGTCGACGGCCTCAAGCTGTCGAAGTCGTGCGGCAGAACAGTCGATCCGCTCGCCGTGGTCGACGCGTTCGGCATCGATGCGCTGCGATGGTGGTTCGCCCGCGACGTCGGAGCGGTGAGTGACACCGATTACACGGCGAGCCGGCTCGTGGAGCGTGCCAACGACGACCTGGCGAACGGCTTCGGCAACGTCGTGCACCGGGTGGCGACCCTCGTGCGGAGGGCACGCGCTGGCGGGATTGACGTCGCGACGTGCGCCAAGAGCGCGCGCGACGCCGAGATCGAGACGATCGTCGCCGCACGTCTGCAGGAGTTCGACCTGCGGGGCGCGACGGCGGCGTTGCTCGACGCCATCGCGGTGCTCAACCGAGACCTCGAGTCGACGGCACCGTGGCGTCTGTCGCCGGACCGCGACTCCGCCGAGCTCAGCGAGATCCTCGGCCGGCAGCTGGCCACGGCACGGGCGATCGCCGCCGCGGCGACACCGATCGTCCCTGCACTGGCCGCGCGCCTGGCCGAGCACTTCGAGAGCGAGGTGCCGGATGGGTCGCCCTTCGCTCGGCTCACCGCACCGTAGGGGACTACGCCGCGCGCAGGCGGCGCGACCTGCGCCAGGCGGCGCGCATCGAGGCGTCGAGTGCCTGGGGCTGATCGCCATACCCGAGCGCGAGCAGCCGCATGCCCTCGGCAAAGGCGCGCCGCGCGTCTCGGTCCATCGACTCGAAGTAGCCGGTCAGCTCGATCGTCATGTGCCCGTGGACGCTGGCCCACACGACCTCGCCGGCGAGGTGCACGTCGTCGACGACGAGCCGTCCGGCGTCGACGCACCGCTGCAGGCGGCGCAGCAGCGAGAAGAACGTCGCCATCGACGGCCGGATCATCGGTGCCGGAGCGCGACGAGCCCGTCGCCGAACATGACGCGGTAGAGGTGGCGGTTGTCGAGGGCGAAGCGCCGATAGGCCCATCCCTGCGCGACCCAGTCGGCGACCGGGTCGTCGGTCACCGCTGGTGTCTCCAGGGCGGCGCCGAAGCGGGCGAACCCGTCCCGCCACATCTGGACGAGCAGCTCGTCCATGCCCCCGAAGTGCGTGTACACGGCCATCGTCGACGTTCCCGACCTCGGTCGCCAGTCGGCGCGCCGTGACCGCCGGACGGCCCTCCTCGGCCAGCACACGCGCTGCCGCCTCGAGGAGGCTGATCGGCGACGTCTGGGTTTCGCGTCCGCGGCACTTGACAACCATACATCACGTCGTTATAAATAACAGTGTCGATGGCAACGACGAGGAGGATCGTGATGACTGACGAGACGCCACTGCCAGCACGAGCAAGTGGTTGACCGGACTCTACGCGCCGCTCGACGAGGAGGTGACGGCGTTCGACCTGCCGGTGGTCGGCGCCCTACCCGTGGAGCTCGACGGGCGCTACCTGCGCAACGGCCCGAACCCCCTCGGCCCCGTCGACCCGGCGACGTACCACTGGTTCACCGGCGACGGGATGGTCCACGGCGTGCGCCTGCGCGACGGTGGCGCCGAGTGGTACCGCAACCGCTGGGTGCGCTCGACGACGGTCAGCGAGGCCCTCGGCGAGGCGCCGGCGCCCGGCGAGCGCCACGGCGGGTATGGACACCGCCAACACCAACGTCATCGGGCTCGCCGGCCGGACGTTCGCCATCGTCGAGGCCGGGGCGCGGCCGGTCGAGCTCTCCTACGAGCTCGACACGATCGAGCCACTGCGACTTCGGCGGCACGCTGCCCAACGGCTACACCGCCCACCCGAAGGTCGACCCGGCCACCGGCGACCTGCACGCCATCGCCTACCACTGGGCGCTCCCGCACCTCCAGTACATCGTCGTCGGCGCCGACGGCGCGGGTCCGGCAGGTCGAGCCGATCGAGGTCGCCGACGGTCCGATGGTCCACGACTGCTCGATCACCGAGCGCTGGATGGTCGTCTACGACCTCCCGGTCACGTTCGACCTCGACGCGGCGATGAGCGGCGCGAGCTTCCCGTACGCCTGGAACGAGGCCCACGCCGCGCGCGTCGGGCTCGTGCCGCTCGGCGGCCGGGGGAGCGACGTCCGCTGGTTCGAGGTCGAGCCCGTGCTACGTGTTCCACCCGCTCAACGCCTTCGACGACGGCGACCGCGTCGTGCTCGACGTCGTCCGCTATCCGAGCGATGTTCGACCGCAACCGCCTCGGCCCGGACGAGGGCCCGCCGCTGCTGTGGCGCTGGACGCTCGACACGGCGACCGGTGCGGTCACCGAGGAGCAGCTGCTCCGACGTCCCGCTCGAGTTCCCGCGCGTCGACGAGCGGCTCGTCGGCCGGCGCCACCGCGTCGGCTACGCCTCGGAGGTGCGGCGCGTCGACGGATCCGCAGACGACTTCGGCGGCCGGCTCGTGCGCATCGACGGCGCGACGGGCGACGCCGGCCGATCGACCTCGGGCCAGGCCGTCTCAGCGGGGAGTGGGTGATGGTGCCTCGCACGCCGGACGCCGCCGAGGACGACGGCTGGCTGCTCAGCTTCGTCTACGACCGGGCGACCGACCGCAGCGACCTCGTGGTCCTTGCCGCCGACGACCCGGCGGCCGGGCCGGTGGCGTCGGTCAAGCTGCCCGTTCGGGTGCCCGCTCGGCTTCCACGGCAACTGGGTGCCCGACTGACGGCTCCGCCCCAGTTCATCCGAGTGTTTCGAGCCATCCGAGTGTTTCGCCAGGGGAAGCCCCGGTGCAAACACTCGGATGGATGAGGAGTGCGCTCCGTCCGATGAGTTGACGACGGCCGAGCCGTCGTACGGGCATGACCGGCGGCACAGGCTGCGGCACGTTCCTCGGGCGTGCGGTCCCGCCAGCGTTCGTGCGCACGGTCGTCGTCATCGCGCCTGGTTCAGAGCACCCGTACCGCGCTGACGAGTGGGCAGACGCCATCGTCGCCGTCGAGCGGGGCGAGCTGTGGCTCGACGGCGTGCACGGCGGACACCTCCTGGTGCGCCGGGGCGACGTGCTCTGGCTGGCACCGACGCCACTGCGGGCCCTGCGCAACGCCGGCGACGAGCCGGCCGTGCTCGTCGCCATCGCCCGCCGTCCTACTCCGGAAGGATGTTCGGGTTGATCCGGAAGAAGTTGTCCGGGTCGTACTGCTTCTTGATCGCCCGCAGTCGGGCGGTGTTCGCGCCGTACGCGTTCCGGGCCAGCGCGTCGGCCGATTCGTCGGCCTGGCCCGTGAAATTGGTGTACGTGCTGCCCTTCCCGTAGCGCGCCACCTCCTCGAACGCGCCTCGCACCCAGGCGATGTTGGCGGCGTTGTCGGCAGGGTCCTCCCAGTTGCCGTCGAAGGACGACATCCACTGCGCACTGCGCTCGCCGTACGCCGTGTCGGCCGACCCGATGCGATTGATGGCGCCACCCATGTGGAAGGTCACCGCCAGCGTGATCGGCGACGGGCGCGAGTCGGCCTTGGCGGCGATGATGGCCACGACCTCATCGGGCAACGAGTCGAGGTTCTGCGCCTTCCAATAGCTCTGGTACGTGTTCATCGGGAAGAACGGGTCGAACGACGAGTTGACGCCGGCGAACGGCGTCGGCCCAGAGATGTCGGCAAGCGGTGTCCCCAGCTCACGCAACGACTGGAGCACCTTCATGCCCTCATCGACGTCTCCGGCGTAGACGCCACCGATGACCAGACACGACTGGTTGTGGACGGCCTCGGGAAGGGCCGGATCGGCGGGCATCGAGATCCCGACCGCGACCGACGTCACCTCGTCGGGCGCATCGGCAACGTGGTCACGCCACCGCGGCAGGATCTCGCCTGCATCCCGGGTCGAGTACATCACGCCGGCGAACGCCACGATCGGGCCGAGCGGATGGGCGTCGAAGTCGAAGTGGGTCACCACCCCGAAGTTCCCGCCGCCGCCACGCAGCGCCCAGAAGAGGTCCTCGTCCTGGTCGGCGGAGGCCACGTGGACCGAACCGTCGGCGCAGACCACCGTGGCGGCACGCAGGCTGTCGATGGTCAGCCCGTACTTGCGCCGGACCCATCCCTCGCCACCTCCAAGCGTGAGCCCCGCTACGCCGGTCTCGGAGACCACGCCGCCGGGCACGACGAGCCCGAACGCTTGTGACTCCCGGTCGACGGTGCGCCAGAGGGCGCCGCCCTGCACCGATGCCCGCCGAGCAACGGGATCAACGGAGACGGCCCCCATCCGCACCAGGTCGATGACCACCCCACCGTCGCAGCTCGACAGCCCAGCGACCGAGTGGCCCCCGCCTCGCACTGCGACGAGGAGGTTCCGCTCCCGGGCGAAGTTCACCGCATCGATGACGTCGGCCGTGCCGGTCGCTCGGATCTTGAGCGCCGGGTGCCGGTTGTGCATGGCGTTGTAGATCGGGTTGGCGTCGAAGCCGTCGTCGGGTGGCGTGAGCACATCGCCATGGATCCGTGCCCGCAGCTCTTCCAACTCGTCGTCTTCGACCTTGGTCGTGTCTCCGTCCAGCGTGGAAACAGCAAGTGTCATTGCCCGCCCTCTTTCCCGTCCTGTGGTGGCGTCCGCACCACCGTTCCGCTGAGACCCGGTCTACTCCTCTCGCAGCAGGATCAATAGAGGAACATCGGTTTCCCGGCGACGTGGCGGACCTTCGGGCGGTACTGCTCGGCGTCGTACAGCTCGTCCACGTCGACCCGCTTGACCCCCTCCCGGGTCACGCTGATCGGCACGTTCGTGTAGGTCCCGCCGCGCAGCGCCACCATCCTCCCCGAGGCGCCCTCCAGCACCAGGTCGGACGCCATGACCGCGTAGTTCGTGGCGACCATCAGGTCCAGCGAGTCAGGGCTGCCCGACCTCATCAGGTACGCCACCTGCTGCAGCACGATTCCCTCGCCGGTGAGACGTCCGATCACGTCGCCGGTGACCGACCCGATCCCGCCGAGCTTGCGGTGCCCGTAAGCGTCCTCGTCCCCTGACAGCACCATCTCGCCGCCCGTGATGGTCGCGCCCTCCGAGATCGTCACCATGGCGTAGCGCGACGGGTTGCGGGCCTTGTCCGCCACGAGGTACTCGGCCAGCCGCTCGACGTCGAACGGGACCTCCGAGATGACTGCCCGGTCCACGCCGGCGAGGTACGCCGTGATCAGGGATGTCTCGCCGCTGTACCGACCGAACAGCTCGACGACGGCGATCCGCTCGTGCGAGCCCGTGGACGTCCGCAACGCGTGGATGAACTCGACGCCCCGCGTGACAGCGGTCGAGAATCCGATGCAGTAGTCGGTGCCGTGGACGTCGTTGTCCATGGTCTTGGGGATGGCGATCACGGGGACGCCCTCGTCATGCAGCCGCAGCCCGTACGACAGCGTGTCGTCGCCGCCGATCGGGATCAGCGCGTCGATGCCGAGGTGTTCCAGGACTGCGATGGCGTGCTTCGTGAAGTCGTGAGGGCCGTCGCCCACGGCCTGGTCGGCGAGGAACGACGGAACGCTCGACGTCTTCACCCGGCCTGGATTCGTCCGCGACGTGTGCAGGATCGTGCCCCCGGTGCGGTCGATCGTGCGCACGGCGGTGGGGTCGAGCGCCACGATGTTGGCGCTGATCGTGGCGGGGTCGTCGGGGTTCGTCTCCAGCAGGCCCGCCCACCCGCGGCGGATGCCGACGACCTCGTGCCCGCTGTCGCTGACGCGGTTGACGACGGCCTTGATGCACGGGTTGAGACCAGGGACGTCGCCGCCGCCGGTGCAGATGCCGATGCGCATGGTTGCCTCCTCAGCGGTACGAGCACACGATAGAGCGAGGTGAGTCGAGCAGCTTGGCTGCGAGACGAACCCCTTCGATAGGTTCGACATCGATGACGGAACTGTCGTGCTCGTGGGTTGTCGCTGACGCGGCGGTCGAGCGCGTGCAGCTGGACGACGCTTCGTGGGTCGACGTCGTCCGTGGCCTCGTGCCCGACGGCGATGCCGTGCACGACGAGCTGGTCGCCTCGGTCGCGTGGGAGCAAGGCCGGGTGTTCCGCTACGAGCGATGGATCGACGAGCCCCGGCTCAGCTCGTGGCAGTCGGGGGACCGTCGCCACCCGCGCTCGCCGAGGTCGAGCACTGGGTCAGTCGCCGCTACCGGGTGCGCTTCGACGGCGTGGCGTTGGCGCAGTACCGGAACGAGCGAGACAGCGTGGCGTTCCACCGTGACCGCGAGCTGCGCTGGCTCGACGACACCGTCATCGGCGTGCTCTCGCTCGGTGCCCACCGCCCATGGCTGGTGAAGCCGCTCGGACGCCGCGACCTCGACGACGACACGGCCGGCTCCATCGACCTCAGCCCGGCCAGCGGGGACCTGCTGGTGATGGGCGGTCGCTGCCAGGCCGCGTGGCTGCATGCTGTCCCCAAGGTTCGCGGCAGGGTTCGCAGCCGGGTGTCGGCGCAGTGGCGGTGGACGTCGAAACGCGGTCAGCGCGACCGCAACCCGTCGTACTTCGCGCCGCGGCACTTCAGTCGCTGACCCACTTCGGCGCGGCGTCCGGCGATCAGCTCGGCGGCCCGGCGATCGCCGCCAGCACTTCGCCGAAGGCATCGAAGCTGTGCCCGCTGACGAACGTGTCGACGTGAGGCAGCGCAGCAGCCATCCCACCTGCCAATGGCTCGTACCGCACGCTCTGCTTGCGCGGATTGACCCACACCACGCGGTGTGCCAGACGTGCCAGGCGTTCCATCTCCTGGGCCAGCAGCGCAGGGTCGCCGCTCTCCCAGCCATCGGACACGATCACCACAACGGCGCCGCGTCCCACCCCTCGGCGCACCCAGCCGTCGTTGAACTGCTTGAGCGCGGCGCCAAGCCGCGTCCCGCCGGACCAGTCAGGAGCCGCGGCCATCGCTGCCCGTAGGGCGATCGCCGGCTGGGCCGTGGCGAGTTGACGCGTGAGCCGGTGCAGCGAGGTGGCGAAGACGAACGCCTCGGCCCGCAGTGCCCGCACTGCGCCGTGCAGCAGGTACAGGTAGGCGCGTCCATACGGCTCCATCGATCCCGACACGTCGGCGAGGAGGACGACCTTGCGGGGTCGCATCCGGCGACGCCGGCGAGGGGTGCGGACCGGGTCGCCACCGGTCCGCCGGGCGGCCCGCAGCGTCGCCCGCAGATCGATCGTCGACCCGGACGAGGAGCGGCGGCTGCGCCGGCTCCGCCGCCTCGGTGGCGTCACGACCAGTGCGTCCATGAGGCGGCGCAACCTGTCCAGCTCGTCGTCGCTGCACTGGTCGAACGGCTTCGCCCGCAGCCGCTCCTCGGCGCTGGCGGCGGCGATGACGTGTGGCCGGTCGTCGCTGTCGTGCGTGCCGGGTTCCGGATCGTCGGCAAGCCCGTCGCGGCGCGGCGATGGACGCGGAGCATCAGGGTTGCGCTCGACGTCCTCGACGTCGAGCAGCGCGCCGAACACCTCGTCGAACACCCGCCGGAACATGGCGAGGTCGTTTCGGTCGACGACGAGGGTGACGCGGGCCAGCCAGAACAGCTCGTCGACCCGCTGGGGCGTGGCTGCGGCCAACGCCGCGGCGAAGCGCCCGCTCATCGCCGGAGTCACCGCGACTCCCGCGGCGTGTAGGCGTTCGCCGAACCGCGCCGCGACCTCGGCCAGATCGACCGTGGCCGCGATCACCCCTCGCCCACGACCCAGGAGAGTCCGCGCTGGCCGGCCAGCTCCAGGTCCTCGCGGTACTTGAGGACCGAGCCCATCGTCTGCTCGGCTGCATCGGCGCTCAGCGCATCGATGCCCAGCACCTCGAGGGCGGCGACCCAGGCGATCGCCTCGGCGATGCCCGGAGGCTTCTGCACGTCCAGCGTGCGCAGCCGGCCGACGGCCTCACCGACCTGCTCGACGAGTGCCGTGCGGGCGGTCGGCACGCGGCGGCGCACGATCGCGACCGCCGTTCGCAACGGTGGGTAGTCGATCCAGTGGTAGAGGCAGCGGCGCTTCGAGCGCGTCGTGGAGGTCGCGGCGTGCGGTTCGATGTCAGGACGACGATCGGCGGACGCTCGGCTTTGACGGTGCCCAGCTCGGGGATCGTCACGGCCGACTCGGCGAGGAGCTCGAACAGGAACGCTTCGAACTCGTCGTCGGCGCGGTCGATCTCGTCGATCAACAACACCGCCGGACGTGGACCCTGGTGGCGGATGGCCCGCAGCAGCGGGCGATCGATGAGGAACTGCGGCGTGAAGAGATCGTCCTCCCGAACGTGGGCGCCTCTCGGACTCGGCCGTGCGGATGGCGAGCAGCTGGCGGGGATAGTTCCACTCGTAGAGCGCCTCGGCGGAGGTGATGCCCTCGTAGCACTGCAGGCGCACGAGCGGCGGTGTCGATCGCCTCGGCCAGCGCCTTCGCCGACTCCGTCTTCCCGACACCGGCCTCGCCCTCCAGCAACACCGGCTGGCGCAGTCGGACGGCGCAGAACAGGGCGGTCGCCAGGCCGAGGTTGGCGAGGTAGTCGACGCCGTCGAGGGCGGCTCGCAGCTCGTCAACGCTGTCGACGAGGTGGTCCTCCGTCACGTGCCCGAGTACCGATCCGGCTCGGCGGCGAACGCCCGCAGGCAGCCCGTCCCGCAGAACCAGTACCGCCGGCCCTCGTGGTCGAGGTGCAGTGAGGACTCGACGGCAGCGACGGTCATCCCGCACACCGGGTCGGTCGCGACCTCGGCGCTCGGCGGCGTGCTCGCACCGGCTGCCGGCCGGCCCGAGGGTCGAGGTCGCCTGGCGATCGACGTCGGCGAAGATCGACAATGCGACCTCCTCCGGCGTGCGGGCGCCGATGTCCAATCCGGCTGGGGTGACGATGCGCTCGGCCCCCGTCACGTCGAGCGCTGCGGCGACGGCAGCGCCGCGCTTGGGACTCGCCACGAGCCCGACGTAGTCGACGCCGGAATTCAGCGCGGCGCTCAGCGGAGCGGTCTCGTCCCTGCCGTGCGAGGCGACGACCAGCGCGGCGAGATCGGTCGCGCCGGGGTCGACCACCTCGAAGCCGACGACGTCGCCGATCGTGCGCAGCGCCCGGGCGATCGGACCGTCGCCGACCACGGCCATCCGGGGCGGAGGGTGACGCGGTTCGAGGTAGATCTCCAAGGTGCCGCCGCTGAGGCAGGGGTTGTGCGCCATCACCTTGCCGCCCTGGGGTGGCTCGTCCGTGGCGCTGATCCGCAGCACGACCGGCTCGCCGGAATCGAGCACGGCGAGGGCCTGGGCGCGTACCGTCGCCTCGGCGCAGTCGCCGCCGACGAAGCCCTCCATCGTCCCGTCGGCGAGCACGAGCGCCTCGTCGCCCGGCCGGGCGCTGGTCGGCTTCTCCGCCAGTACCACCCGAGCGAGCACGAACGGCACCCGTCGCGCCGCCAGCTCTGCGACCCGCTCACCGACTCCCGACATCACGCCTCACCCATCCGAGTGTTTCGTGCCATCCGAGTGTGTGCACCGCGGAAGCCCCTCGGCAAACACTCGGATGCTCCGTCACGTGAACGCGAGATCGGTCCGGGCGGGACGACCCTGGATGGCGAGCCAGACCTGCGCCGGGGTCAGAGGCATGTCGGCGTGCTGGACGCCGAACGGCGCGAGCGCGTCGATCACGGCGTTGACCACGGCAGGCGGCGAGCCGACGGTGGCTGACTCGCCGACTCCCTTCACGCCGAGCGGATGGTGCGGGGACGGCGTGACGGTCTCACCGAGCTCGAACTGGGGCACCTCCATCGTCGTTGGGAGCAGGTAGTCCATGAACGAGCCGCCGAGGCAGTTGCCGTCCTCGTCGAAGGCGATCGCCTGCATCAGGGCCATCCCGATCCCGTCGACCAACCCGCCGTGGACCTGCCCCTCGACGATCATCGGGTTGATGCGAGGGCCGCAGTCGTCGACGGCGATGAACCGCCGCACCTTGACCTCGCCCGTCCCGGGATCGACGTCGACGACGCAGATGTACGCGCCGAACGGGTACGTGAGGTTGGGCGGGTTGTAGACCGCCGAGGCATCGAGATGGCCCTCGACGCCCTCGGGCAGCTCGAGGTTCGAGTGGGCGAGGAGCGCGATCTCGGCGACCGTCTTGCCCTGGTCCGGGTCGCCCCTGACCTGCCAGCGTCCGTGATCCCACTCGAGGTCGTCGGGCGAGCACTCGAGCGCCGCGGCAGCGACGATGCGTGCCTTGTCGCGTACGCGCTGCGACACGATGGCGGCCGCCGCCCCGGAGACCGGCGTCGAGCGCGAGGCGTAGGTCCCCAGCCCGAACGGCGTGTTGTCGGTGTCGCCATGGATCACCTCGATGTCCTCGGGCGGGATCCCCAGCTCGTGGCTGACGATCTGGGCGAACGTCGTCTCGTGGCCCTGACCCTGGGTCTGCACGGACAGGCGGAGCTGGGCCTTGCCGGTGGGATGGAGCCGCAGCTCGCACCCATCGGCCATGCCGAGCCCGAGGATGTCCATGTGCTTGCGCGGGCCGGCGCCGACACCTTCGGTGAAGAACGACAGGCCGATGCCCATGTACTCGCCGCGCGCTGCGCGCTTCCTCGGCCTGCTCGCGCCGCAGCTCGTCGTAGCCGGCGATGCGCATCGCCTCGTGCAGCGCCCGCGGGTAGTCGCCCGAGTCGTACTCCCAGCCGGTCGGTGTCGTGTACGGGAACTGCTCGGGCCGGAGCAGGTTCTTGAGGCGAAGCTCTGCGGGGTCCATCCCGAGCTCGGCGGCCAGCCGGTCGACGATGCGCTCGATGAGGTACACGGCCTCGGTGATGCGGAACGAGCAGGCGTACGCCACACCTCCGGGCGCCTTGTTGGTGTAGACGCCGGTGACCTTGCAGTGCGCCGCGCCGTAGTCGTACGAGCCGGTGAAGATGTGGAAGAAGCCGGCGGGGAACTTGGTGGGCTGCGCGGTGGCGTTGAAGGCGCCGTGGTCGGCGATCACGTCGACCTTGACCCCGACGATCTTGCCCTCGCGAGTGGCGGCGATCTCGCCGTGCATGTGGTAGTCGCGGGCGAAGCCGGTCGTCATGAGGTTCGAGCTGCGATCCTCCATCCACTTCACGGGACGCTTCGTCACGATCGACCCGACGACGGCCAGCACGTAGCCCGGGATAGATCGGCACCTTGTTGCCGAAGCCGCCGCCGATGTCCGGCGAGATCACCTGGATCTTGTGCTCGGGCATGCCCGGCGACGAGGGCGTAGACGGTGCGGTGCGCGTGCGGCGCCTGGCTCGTGATGTAGGCGGTCAGCTTCCCGGTGACCGGGTCCATGTAGGCCACCGAGCCGCAGGTCTCCATCGGCGCCGGATGCGAGCGCGGGTAGATCATGTCGAGCGCCACAGTCACCTCGGCGGACGGCGAACGCGGCGTCCGTCGGCCGCCGTGTCGCCGGACTCCCAGTCGAAGATGTGGTTGTCGGTCTTGCCCTCGAGCTCGTCGCGGACCAGCGGCGGCGTCGGCGTCCAGCGCCTTGCGGGCGTCGATCATCGGCGGCAGCGGCTCGTAGTCGACGTCGATCAGCTCCAGCGCGTCGCGCGCCGAGTAGCGGTCCTCGGCGATGACGAAGGCCACCTCCTGGCCCTGGTAGCGCACCTTGTCGGTGGCCAGCACCGCCTGCACGTCGGCCGACAGCGTCGGCATCCAGGCCAGCTTCAGGCCGTCGAGCATCGCGCCCGTGATCACTGCCTTGACCTTCGGGTGGGCCTCGGCCGCCGACGTGTCGATCGAGCACGATGCGGGCGTGGGCGTACGGGCTGGCGAGGATCGCCCCGTGCAGCATGCCCGGGCAGCTGCACGTCGTCGAGGTAGTTGCCGCGGCCGCGCAGGAACCGAGCGTCCTCCTTGCGCAGCATCCGGCCGAACCCGATCGGGTTGCCCGCTGCGGAGACGGGTGCTTCCGTCGCGGTCATGACGTCACCTCCACGGGCGTGCGGTCGGCCGCCCAGCGGACCGCTTTGATGATGTTGTGGTAGCCGGTGCAGCGGCACAGCTGCCCGCTGATCGCCTCGCGGATCTCATCGTCCGTCGGGTTCGGGTTGTCGTCGAGCAGCGCCCGCGCCGTGATCATCATCCCGGGCGTGCAGAACCCGCACTGCAGGCCGTGGCACTCCATGAAGCCTTGCTGCACGGGGTCCAGCCCGTCGGCGCCCTCGAGCCCCTCCACGGTGTCGACCGTGCGGCCGTCGGCCATCACCCCGAGCACCGTGCAGCTCTTCACCGGTGCGCCGTCGAGGCGCACGACGCACGCCCCGCAGTTCGAGGTGTCGCAGCCCCAGTGCGTGCCGGTGAGTCCGAGGTTGTCGCGCAGCAGGTGGACGAGCAGCACTCGTGGCTCGATGTCGGCCGAGCGGGACTCGCCGTTGACGGTGACCGTGACGTTCATCGCCGCTTCTCCTCTCGCCCGACTGATCGCCGTTCGCAGCGCTCGCTTCGTCAGCTCACCGGCGAGGTGGCGCTTGTACTCGGCCGGGCCGCGCTGGTCGGTGGCCGGATTGAGTGCTCGGCGGCCAGCGCGCCGGCTCGTTCGATGACCTCGTCGGAGACGGTCGCGCCGCGCAGCGCGTCCTCGGCGGCCGGAGCGCAGAAGTGCTCGGCGCCGACCGCGGTGAGCCCGATGCCGGCGTCGCTGATCGTGTCGCCGTCGAGCCACACGGCCGCGCCGGCGGCGGCGACCGCCCAGTCGCCCGCCCGCCGCTCGACCTTCCGATAGGCCGCTCCCGCCGCCGGCGCGGATCGGTACGCGGACTCTCGGTCAGCATTCGGCCGTCACCGACGACCGTCTCGTACGGCCCCACGTGGAGCTCCCGCGCGGCCACCGTCCGTGTGCCGGCGCCGACCCGTGGATGACGACCTCGGCCTGCAGGGCGGCGAAGACCGCCGAGAGGTCCTCGCTCGGATCGGCCTGGCAGAGCGATCCGCCGACCGTCCCGCGGTTGCGCACGACCGGATCGGCGATCACCCGCTCGGCGTCGTGGAGGATCCGGAAGTGCTCGCCGGCGACGGCCGAGGCGAGCAGCTCGGCGTGCCGGGTCATCGCACCGATGCGCAACTCGTCGCCGTCGACCCGGATGTACGACAGCTCGCCGGCCAGGTCGTTGATGTCGACCAGGTGCTCGGGTCGCGCCAGGCGCAACTTCATCATCGGCAGCAGGGAGTGCCCGCCGGCGACGAGCTCGCGCCTCAGGTCCGAGCTGCTCCAGCAGGCTGACGGCGTGCTCGACGCTCGTCGCGCGCTCGTAGCCGAACGGTGCGGGTGTCTGCATTTGCCCCCTCGTTTCCTGGTTCGTCGACCTGCGACGGCCCACCGCCCGCCTCGCATGATGATCACGCGGTCCCGACCCTCCGGTCAACGCGGAGCCAGACATTGTGAGCCGAATCCCAACCCTGGACGGTGTCGTGCTGGGTGAGGAGCCCGGCGCCTCCAGGCGCCTCGGCGGCCGCATCGACCTGGCCCCGTGGGAGTGTCACACCCCCTCGCTATGGTGCCTTCCACCGATCGAGGGGCCTGGTGCCGCTCCCAGCTCGAACCTCACGTTCGTGGGAGGGCACCGTGCTCGCATCCATCCCGTCGGCCACACTCCTCGGCGCCAGCGGCCACCCCGTGACCGTCGAGGTCCACGTCGGTCCCGGACTTCCGGGCTACCACATCGTGGGCCTCCCTGACGCGGCGTGCCGAGAATCCCGCGATCGGGTCCGTGCCGCAGTCATGAGCAGCGAGCTGCCCTGGCCGACGGCGTGCATCACGGTCAACCTTGCGCCGTCGGGACGTCGCAAGACCGGTGCCGGGTTGGACCTCGCCATCGCCATCGGGGTGCTCGTGGCCTCGGAAGCGATCCCGCCGGAGGCCGTTGCCGGGCACGGGTTCGTCGGTGAGCTCGGTCTGGACGGCTCGCTGCGCCGTGTTCCCGGGGTCGCGCCGATGGTGGCCGTGCTCGAGGAGCTGGCGGTTGTCGTGCCGATCTCGTCGAGCCCCGAGGCGCACGTCGCCGCAACCGGTCCCGTGCGGGTCGCGTCGACGCTGAACGAGGTCGTGACGTGCCTCACCACGCAGACGCCGTGGCCAGCTGACCCGGACCCGCTGGTCGGCGACGAAGCACCGCCGACTCCTGACCTGGCTGATGTGCGCGGGCAACCGGTCGCCCGGCAAGCCCTCGAGATCGCCGCGGCCGGCGGCCACCATCTGCTGATGGTCGGGGCGCCCGGCTCGGGCAAGACGATGCTGGCGCAGCGGTTGACCGGCGTTCTGCCGGCACTCGACCGGGCCGACGCGCTGGCGGCGACCATGATCCACTCGGCGGCCGGCGTGGCGATGCCGCGGGCCGGACTCGTGACCACCGCGCCGTTCCGGGCGCCACACCACACGAGCTCGGTGGTCGCGCTGGTCGGGGGCGGCTCGGCCTCACTGCGACCCGGCGAGATCAGCCTCGCTCACGGTGGCGTCCTGTTCCTCGATGAGCTCGGCGAGTATCCGCCGTCGGTGTTGGACGCGCTCCGCGAACCACTCGAGGAAGGCGTCATCCGCGTGGCCCGAGCGAACAGTCACGCGGTCATGCCGGCCCGCTTCCTCCTCGTGGCAGCCACGAATCCTTGCCCGTGTGGCGGGGGCGCGCCGGGCTCGTGCGAGTGCGACGACATCGCCCGGATGCGCTATGTCCGGCGTCTCTCCGGGCCGCTCCTGGACCGGTTCGATCTGCGCGTGGCTGTGCAGAGGCCGGCCGTCGACGAGCTGCTCGATCCCGGCGGTGGTGAGCCGAGCGCCGTCGTCGCCGCGCGCGTGGCCGACGCTCGCCGGCGCGCCATCGAGCGGGGTGGGCGCCTCAACGCCGAGTTGCACGGCGAGCTGCTCGACCGGTGGGCGCCGGTCACGGCGGACGCCCGGGCGCTGCTGCGATCGGAGATCGAACGGGAACGACTGACGGGACGCGGCTACCACCGCATCCGTCGCGTCGCTCGGACGATCGCCGATCTCCACAGCGCCCGGGACGGCGTGCTGCCCCCGGATGCTCTCGATGTGGAGCACGTGTCGATCGCCCTGTCACTGCGCACCCGCCTCAGGGCGGCAGCCGCCGGGTTGGTGGCGTGATGAGCGCCGGTGCTCCGGCCTCCACTGCGGCGGCCGATGGCTGTCTCGCCGCGCTCGCCGGGTTCGACCTCATGACGATCCAGCGGCTGCGTGTCCTGCTGTCCCACCACGAGCCCGTCGAGGCACATGCCGTCGCGACCGGTCGCGCTGTTCCTCATCCGAGCGTGGCGCGGCTGTTGACGCCCACCGTCCGAGCCGCGTGGCGAGCGTCCGGCGATCGTCGTGACCCCGACGAGTGGGCGGCGCGCTGCCGTCGCAGCTCGATCCGCGTCGTCAGCGCGCGCGACCAGAGCTACCCGGCCGTGCTCGTCAACGATCCGGAGCCGCCGGCGGTGCTGTTCGTTCGCGGCGACTTGTCCGTCCTCGAGCGGCGGCGGGTCGGCGTGGTCGGGACGCGCAACGCCACACGGGCCGGACGTGAGACCGCCTTCGAGCTCGGTCGCGAGCTGGCGACGGCAGGCATCGTCGTCGTGTCGGGACTGGCCAAAGGTGTCGACGGCGCTGCGCACTCAGGCGCGTTGCGGGCCGACGGCGCTCCGCCAGCGGCCGTGGTCGGCAATGGACCGGACCAGCCGTACCCGCGGGTGCATGCCAAGCTGTGGGAGGAGGTCTGTCGGCGTGGGGTCCTGCTGTCGGAGTGGCCGCCGGGAACCGTTCCCGAGCCGTTCCGCTTCCCGCTGCGCAACCGCATCCTCGCCGCACTCTGCGAGGTGCTCGTCGTCGTGGAGAGCCGTGAGCGAGGCGGCTCGCTGATCACGGCGCAAGCGGCGATCGAGCGCTCGGTCGACGTCATGGCCGTGCCGGGTTCGGTTCGCAACCGGGCAGCTGTCGGCACCAACCAACTCCTCCGCGACGGTGCGGCGCCCGTCACCTCGGTCGATGATGTGCTCCTCGCGCTCGGGCTCGACACCCGACGGGTCGCCGTGCCGGCCTACGACCCCCGGCCGATGCCCCGGGGCATCGCCGCTGCCGTGCTGGAGCGGTGCCGGCGAGACCCATGCACCTTGGAAGAGATCGTCGTCGAGCTCGGGCTGCCGTTGGCCGATGCGGCGATGACGCTCGCCCGCCTCGAGCGAACCGGGTGGGTACAGGAGTCGGGCGGCTGGTTCGAGCCCGTGGTGTCATGGCTGGAGCGGGCATGAGCGAATACCCTCGCTCGAATGCCGGGAGCACGCGCCGACAACGACGTTCGCGCGGTTCGCGACCGCCGAGACGCCGGTCAGGACCCCGCTTCCGCAGCCTCCTCCGACGAGCGGGCGCAGCAGTGGCTCGTCGAGTCGTTCGCCCGGTCGCTCGCCTCGCTGTCAGCCCACACGGTCACTGCCTATGCATCGGACGTTCGTGGCTTCGCCGAGTGGGCGGCGCGACTTGGCATCGAGGGTCCGTCGGCGGTCACCCGCACGACCGTCCGTCGCTATCTCGCCCACCTCACCACGAGGCAATACGCGCGCCGGAGCATCGCCAGGAAGACCGCCGCACTGCGCAGGTACTTCCGGTGGCTCGTGCGGACCGGACGACTGACCGCCGACCCGACGACGGGGGTGCAGGCCAAAGGCGGCGACGGCCGCCTGCCACGGGTGCTCGACCATCGCGACCTCGACGCGCTGCTCGAGGGTCGCCTTCCCGACGACGAGCCGGCCTGGCGGCGCAGTCGCGACGACGCGGTGCTGGAGGTCCTGTACGGCTCAGGGTTGCGGGTCAGCGAACTCTGCGGCCTCGACACGACGTCGATCGACCTCGACCAGGGCGCTGTTGTGGTGTGGGGGAAGGGCGCGGTCCAGCGACGTGTTCCGTTGTCGGAGCCGGCGGTCGCCGCGCTGCGGGCGTGGGCTCGGATACGAGCCGAGGTGATCGAAGCGGACGACCCCGCGCTGTTCGGCAACGAGCGGGGGCGACGCTTGAGCCCACGGGACGTCCGCCGGATCATCGATCGCCGATCCCCTTCGCCGACGCATCCGCACGCGTTGCGCCACAGCTTCGCCACTCATCTGCTCGATGGTGGTGCCGACCTGCGCGCCGTGCAGGAGCTCCTGGGGCACGCCGATGTCGCGACGACCCAGCGCTACACCCACGTCAGCCGCGAGCGCCTCCGCGCCGCTTACGGCGAGGCACATCCGCGGGCCTGAGGCAACGGTTCACGAGTGACCATCGTCGACGTCGATCCATACCTGGCGACGCAGTGGGAGCGTTGGCTGCGACGGCGCAGCTCCAGCGCTCGTGACCACCTGATCGTCTCCTACGCCCCGCTCGTCAAGTTCGTTGCCGGGCGGGTCGGAGCCGGGTTGCCGACGAGCGTCGATCCGGGCGATCTCGTGAGCTCCGGGGTGCTCGGGCTGATCGACGCCATCGAGCGATTCGACCCGCAGCGCGGTGTCAAGTTCGAGACGTTCGCCACGCCGCGCATCCGCGGGGCGATCTACGACGGACTTCGCGAGCTCGACTGGGTGCCTCGCTCCGTGCGCTCGAGGGCACGTGAAGTGGAGCGGGCGATCGCCGACTACGAGGGTCGGTGGGGCCGTGCGCCGAACGACGACGAGCTGGCCGACCACCTGCAGATCGCCCGGCCCCGGCTCGACCAGTGGCTGTCGACGATCGCGTCGACGACGGTCGGGCCGTTGGAACGGGCGCTCGATGCCGGAGCGGAGCCGCGCGGGTTGAGTGGCGAGGTGCCCATCGTTCCGTCGGCGGTCGTCGAGGAGCAGGAGGTCCGTGACCTCGTGCGCGCTGAGATCGGCAAGCTGCCGGATCGGGAGAAGCTGATCCTCTCCCTGTACTACGACGAGGGCCTGACGCTGGCCCAGATCAGCCGGGTGCTGGGCGTGAGCGAGAGCCGTGTGCCCCAGCTCCACACGAAGTCGGTCCTCCACCTCCGGGCTCGCCTGACCGCCGCCGGCGTGGCCTGATCTCTTCGCGGCGCTGCTCGCCGCCTCGAACTCGTCGTCCGGACTCCGCCCCAGTTCGGTTGTGCCGCTTGGAGGTGCCCATGCCGTTGCTGATCCCCGCGCTCGCCCCACTGTTGGCGGCGAGCTGCCTGCTCCCGCCGGTCAACGCACCGGTAGCCGACGCCTTCCGCGAACCGTCGTGTACGTGGTGCCCCGGGAACCGGGGCCTCGAATACACCGTGCCTGCGGGCACTGCCGTCCGTGCGGCGGCCGCCGGTCGGGTGACGTTTCGCGGCTCCGTCGCCGGCGTCCTGTACGTGGTCGTCGAACATGCCGACGGGCTGCGTGCCACGTATGGTCGGCTCTCCAGCACTGAGCTGTCGATGGGATCGACGGTGACGCAGGGATCCGAGGTGGGTCGAGCGTCCAGCGAGCTGTACTTCGGGCTCCGCCGCGGCGACACGTACGTCGACCCCGCGCCACTGCTGGGACGACTCGTCGAGCGATGGCGCCTCGTGCCGACGGATGGCTCGCCCGGCCGCCGTGCGCCACCGCCTCGGCTGCGCTGTCCGGCATCGCCGTGACAGGTGGACTGACGGGTGGGTTGACGGGTGGGCTGAGCAGGCGGGCGACCGGCTTGCGCCCGGTACACTCGCGGCTCGGCTCACCGTCCGGTGCGCCGATCACCACTCACCGCCCGTCACCACCCTGCGGTCGCTTCGGCGCCGGTGGCGGGTCCGACCAACCGCGAAGGAGAACTGATGGCCGTCATCACGATGCGGCAGATGCTGGAGGCCGGCGTCCACTTCGGGCACCAGACCCGGCGCTGGAACCCGAAGATGAAGCGATTCATCTTCGGCGAGCGCAACGGCATCTACATCATCGACCTCGAGCAGACGCTCAAGCGGGTCGAAACGGCGTACGCGTACGTCCGGGACCTCGTCGCGAACGGAGGAGTGATCCTCTTCGTCGGCACGAAGAAGCAGGCCCAGGACCCGGTTCGCAGCTACGCCGAGAAGTGCGGCATGCCGTTCGTCAACGAGCGCTGGCTCGGCGGGATGCTGACCAACTTCGACACCATCTCCAAGCGGGTCGGCAAGATGCTCGAGTACGAGCGGATGCGTGACTCCGGCGAGTTCGAGGTGATGCCGAAGAAGGAGGCGCTGCTGCTGACGCGGGAGATGGAGAAGCTGCAGCGCAACCTCGGTGGCCTGCGCGGGCTCGAGCGCAAGCCCGATGCGATCTTCGTGCTCGACACGAAGAAGGAGCACATCGCCGTCACCGAGGCGAACAAGCTGGGGATCCCGGTGGTCGCGGTCGTCGACACGAACGTCGATCCCGAGCTCGTGCAGTACCCGATCCCGGGCAACGACGACGCCATCCGTGCCAACTCGCTGCTGGCTCGAGTGATCGCCGATGCGGTGGAGGAAGGGCGCTTCATCGCAGCCAAGCGCGATCCATCGTCCGTGCCGGTGACGCGCACCGCCGAGGAGGAGGCGGCGTTCGCCAACCAGCAGGCGGAAGCACGCCACGCCGCGGCTCGCGCCCAGGCCGACCGCGACGCCCGTCTCGCAGCAGCGCGCGAGATCCCACCCCCGCCGGTGCCGGCAACGGACCACGTGGAGCAGGAGGCGTCGCCGGCGACTGAGCCCGAGGTCGCTGAGCCCGTGGCCGCTGAGCCCGTGGCCGCTGAGCCCGTGGCCGCTGAGCCCGAGGCTTCTGAGCCGGCGGCTGCACCAGAGGCTGTGGAGCCGGAGCCGGCCGTCGACACGGCCGGCACCGAGACGACGGCCAGCGAGGCCGCTGTGGACGAGGCAACCGTCTCGACCACCGAGTCCTGAGCTCACCTTCACCACGACGAGGAGACTGCGAGATCACGATGGCGTTCACCGCCAAGGACGTACAAGCACTGCGCCAGGCGACGGGTGCGGGGATGATGGACGCCAAGCGCGCCCTCGAGGCCAACGACGGCGACGCCGAGGCTGCCACGCAGTGGCTGCGTGAGCAGGGCCTGGCCGCCAGCGCGAAGCGCGAGGACCGGGAGAACACCCAGGGCGTCGTCGCGCTGGTCGTGCAAGACGGTGTCGGCGCGATGGTCGAGCTGAAGAGCGAGACGGACTTCGTCGCCAGCTCCGAGCACTTCAAGCTCGAGGCGCAGGAGCTGGCCCACATCGTGGCGGCGAAGGGCGTCGACGCGGTCGAGGAGCGCCAGGACCGCTTGGAGGACCTCAAGCTCACGCTCAAGGAGAAGATCGAGGTCGGGCGCGTCGTCCGGCTGGAGACCGAGCCCGGGCAGGTGATCGACAGCTACCTCCATGTGCAGGGTGGTCGCGGCGTCAACGGCGTGCTCGTCGTGTTGACGGACGGGACGCCTCAGCTGGCCCACGACGTGGCCGTGCACATCGCCTTCGCCCGACCGCAGTTCCTGTCCCGGGACGAGGTGCCGGCGGACGTCGTCGACGAGGAGCGCAAGACGCTCGAGTCGATCACCCGCAACGAGGGCAAGCCGGAGCAGGCGATCCCGAAGATCGTCGAGGGTCGGCTCGACGGCTTCTTCAAGACGATCGCCTTGCTCGATCAGCCCTACGCCAAGGACGACAAGCAGACCATCGGCCAACTGCTCGGCGGCGCCGCGCGTGGCCGGCTTCGCGCAGGTGGAGATCGGCTGACCGTGGGCCAACCGCGCTGGCGCCGCATCGTCTTCAAGCCGTCGGGCGAGGCGTTGGCCGGGCCGGCGGGATACGGCATCGACGGTGCCACGCTCGACCAGACCGCACACGACATCATCGACCTGCGCCAGGGCCTCGAGGTCGACGTTGCCGTCGTCGTGGGCGGGGGCAACTTCTGGCGTGGCCGCGGCGGGACCTTGTCCGAGATGGATGCCACGCAGTCCGACCACATCGGCATGCTCGGCACCGTGATGAACGCGTTGGCGCTGCAGGATGCACTCGAGCGCCTCGGCCAGCCGACCAGGGTCCAGTCGGCCATCGAGATGCCACGCATCGCCGAGCCGTACATCCGCCGGCGCGCCGTCCGCCACCTCGAGAAGGGGCGGGTGGTCATCTTCGCTGCGGGCACCGGCAACCCGTTCTTCACCACGGACACGGCCGCCGCGTTGCGGGTGGCCGAGATCGATGCGGAGGCGTTGATCAAGGGCACGCACTCGGGTGTGGACGGCATCTACGACGCTGATCCGCGAACGAACCGCGACGCGAAGAAGTACGACGAGATCGGCTACATGGACGTGATGAACAAGGACCTACGGGTGATGGATGCCACGGCGATCGCGTTCTGCCGTGACAACAAGATCCCCATCGTCGTGTTCGACATGTCGAAGCCGGGCAGCCTGCGAGCGATCCTCGAAGGCCAGCACGTCGGCACGATCGTCCGGTAGTCACGAGCCCGGACGATGGGGCGTACCTCGGCTCGCGTAACACTTCCATTACGCTGTCGCCGGTGATCGACGAGACGCTGCTCGACGCCATCGACAGGATGGACAAAGCCGTCGAGCGCGTGCACGCGCACTTCCAGACCGTCCGCACCGGTCGGGCCGCGCCGGTCTTGATCGAGAAGCTCAACGTCCTCTACTACGGCGCCCCGGTCCCGTTGCAGCAGCTCGCTGGCATCCAGGTTCCCGAGGCGCGCCAGATGATCGTCCGCCCCCACGACCGCAACTCGCTCGGCGCCATCGAGAAGGCGATTCGCGACTCCGATCTCGGTGTCAACCCGAGCAACGACGGCACCGTCATCCGGTTGTCCTTCCCTCCGCTGACGGAGGAGCGTCGCAAGGAGTACGTCAAGGTCGTCCGGCACATGGCGGAGGACGGCAGGGTCGCCGTTCGCAACCTCCGCCGCGACGCACGCAAACACCTCGAGGGCTCGGAGAAGTCCGGCGAGATCTCCGCCGACGATCTCGAACGGGCCGAGAAGGAGCTCGAGAAGATCACTCACGATCACGTCGAGAAGATCGACGCCGCGCTCGGGCGCAAGGAGTCCGAGCTACTCGAGGTCTAGCGCGACCGGCGCTGGTGTTTGGTCGATGCGGACAGTGACCAGGGAGAGGTGATGAGCGACGACATGTGGCGGCGCCGACGTGAGCACGGCGACGAGACCGATGAGTTCGGCGGGCCGCTGTTCCCCGATGAGGAACCGTCGAACGGCACCCAGCGCCCCAGTGAGGGCGATGACACCGGCGAGCGCCGGCTCAGTTTCGGTCCCAACGACACCGGTCCACTGCCGCACTGGACCGAGCCTCCAACGGGCGAGGTGCCTCGATTGGAGCCGTCGACCGTGGCCGGAGCGGAGGACGAGGACGACGACGTCGACGTGTGGTCCTCGTTCACGACGGAATCACCCGTGTGGCGCGACGACGCAACCGATCCGAGCGGCGAACAGCCACGCGGCGTCGACGCCGAGCCGACCGGCCAGGTGTACGCGGACGACCTCTCGACGCCCATCGCCAGCCCGCAGACCGGTGAGCAGCCGATGACCACGCCGCCGCGTCGGGAACCGGGCCGGATCACGATCGGTACGGACCCTTCGGGTGTGCAGCGGCGGCCACCGCCTGGGACGTCGCGCCGACGCGGGGCGCAGCAACGGTCTGGTCGCCCCGCCGGTCCGGCCCGCACGGCCACCGGGTCGATGGCGGCGGGCCGCAACCTGCCGGCCGCCGTGATCGCCGGCGTCGTGCTCGCCGCGCTGTTCATCATCGCCACGCTCTGGCGGCCGGCGGCTGTGCTGGCGCTCATCACCGTGATCCTCGCCATCGCCGCTTTCGAGTACTTCGGCAAGGTGACCGAGAAGGGGTATCGGCCGGCTGTCGCGCCGGGGCTGGCAGCGTGCGTCGCCGCGCCGCTCGCGGCCTACTGGGCAGGCAACGTCGCGTTGCCACTCGTCGTCGCGTTCGCCTTCATCGCCGCGTCCGTGGGCTTCCTCGGTGCATCGGGTGTCGAATCGGGCCCACTCCCCAACATGGCCGTCACGACCATGGGCGTGGTGTGGATCGGGCTGCTCGGTTCGTTCGCCGCCTTGATCCTCCGGTGGTCCAACCAGCCCGGGTTCGAGAACGTCGGAACTGACACGATGTTCCTCATCGTGCTGGGTGTCGTCGCCAACGACATCGGCGCCTTGCTCGTCGGTTCAGCGGTCGGCAAGACACCGCTGCGCGAGTGGATCAGCCCCGGCAAGACCGTGGAAGGGCTGATCGGCGGCACGTTCATGACGTTCCTCGTCCTGTTCGTCGTCGGCCTCACGGATCGCAGCGGCACCTGGACGACACGTGACCTCCTGCTGTTGGCGTTGATCGTCTCGGTGTTCGCACCGCTCGGGGATCTCGCCGAGAGCATGTTCAAGCGCAACCTCGACGTGAAGGACTTCGGCACGTTGGTGTCCGGCCACGGCGGAGTCCTCGACCGTTTCGACTCGTTCCTGTTCGTGCTCCCCGTCGCCTACTACGTGACGTACGTGCTCGAACCCTGGACCCGATAGCGCACCCGCACTGAGCCGTCTTCGCGTCGCCATCGCCGGCTCGTCCGGCTCGATCGGCACCCAGACCCTCGACGTCATCCGGTCGGAGCCCGACCGCTTCGAGGTCGTCGCGCTCGGAGTCGGCAGCGCGCTCGAGACGCTGGTCGAGCAGGCCACACGACTTCGCCCGCGCTACGTCGCCATCGGCGACCCGTCGCGTCGCGCCGAGCTGGCCGCCGCGGTGCCGTTCGCCACGGTCGTCGACGAGCTCGCCGACCTCGCCGACGGCGCCGACGTCGTCGTCAACGGCGTCGTCGGCTTCGCCGGGCTGCCGGTCACCGTGCGCACGCTGCGTGCCGGCAAGCGCTTGGCCCTTGCCAACAAGGAGAGCCTGATCGCCGCAGGACCGGTGGTCCAGCCGTTGCGCACGACCCCGGGCGCTGAGCTGGTGCCGGTTGACAGCGAACACGGGGCGATCCACCAATGCCTGCGGGCCTCGACCCGAACCGCCACCGAGGTCGCCCGGATCCTGCTGACGGCGAGTGGTGGGCCGTTCCGGGGCCGCCGCCGCCGGAGTTGGCGGAAGTCGGTGTCGACGAGGCATTGGCCCATCCGACCTGGCAGATGGGTCCGAAGATCACCATCGACTCGAGCACGCTGATGAACAAGGGACTGGAGGTCATCGAAGCCCACGAGCTGTTCGGGGTCCCGTACGACGGGATCGAAGTCGTCGTCCACCCTCAGTCGATCGTCCACTCGATGGTCGAGTTCACCGACGGCTCGACGATCGCCCAGCTCAGCAATCCCGATATGCGGCTACCGATCGGATACGCACTTGCCTACCCTGAGCGCATCGCGACTCCGTTCGGGCGCATCGACTGGTCACAGCTCGACCGTCTCGACTTCGAACGACCCGACGTCGAGACGTTCCGCTGCCTCGGCCTCGCCTACGAGGCCGGGAAGGCGGGCGGCAGCGCGCCGGCCTGGCTCAGCGCGGCGAACGAGGTCGCTGTCGACGCGTTCCTGGCCCGCCAGATCCGATGGAACCAGATTGCTGACGTGTGCAACCGGGCCCTCGACAGGCATGATCTAGGGGTGCCGTCGACGATCGAGGACGTCGTCGAGGCCGATCGGGCGGCGAGAGTCGTCGCCCGCCAGCAGGTGCAGGACGTGATCGACCGGTGAAGACCAGCGAACGCATCGAGGACGGCCGCTACGGCCGGTTCCGCAACGAGGTGATGGCTGGCGGATCCGTGACCGAGACGCCAGACGAGGAGACGGGCGCGGGTCCCGCCGGGGCGATCGCCGGGATCATCATCCTCGCCCTGCTGGTGTGGCTCGCCGTCGTCAACATCTGGATGTTCGTCTTCGCCGTCGGCATCCTGATCTCGGTCTTCCTCCACGAGACCGGGCACTTCGTCACCGCCCGCCTCACCGGCATGAAGGCGACCCAGTTCTTCCTCGGCTTCGGGCCGCGGATCTGGAGCTTCCGTCGAGGTGAGACGGAGTACGGCGTCCGCGCGCTGCCCCTCGGCGCCTTCGTTCGCATCATCGGGATGAACAACCTCGACGATGTGCCGCCGGAGGACGAGGCCAGGACCTACCGCCAGCAGAGCTACCCGCGCCGGATGCTGGTGATCACGGCCGGCTCGCTGATGCACCTTCTGATCGCCATCGTGTTGTTGTTCACTGTGTTCTCCATCCGTGGTGAGCTCGTCGAGCGTCCGGGCGCCGAGGTCAGCAGCTTGCAGGCCAATGGTCCGGGCCAGGCCGCCGGGCTGCGCTCGGGTGACGTCATCGTCGCCGTCGGCAGTCAGCAGATCGACGACGGGGAGGAGCTCGGCCCGGTTGTGCGCTCGTTCGCTCCAGGAGATGAGGTGGACGTCGAGGTGCAGCGCGATGGCACCACCGTGACGATCCCGACCCGGCTCGGAGCGAACACCGACGAGAACAGCGCGGACTTCGGACAGGCCCTGCTGGGCGTGCGGAGCCGGCCGGCCGCCGAGTGGGAGCAGATGTCGCTGGGCGAGGCGGCGGTGTCCAGCGTGTCGGAGCTGTTCCCCGTGACCTGGGAGTCGACGAAGGGGATCTTCCAGGTCTTCAACCCGGTCAACATCTACGAGCACTTGAGTGGTGAGAGCGAGGATCTCTCGACGCGGCCGACGACGGTCGTCGGCATCACGCAGGTCAGCGGCACGATCGGGGAGAGCCAGGGCTTCATCGGCGTGCTGTACCTGCTCGCCGTGCTGAACGTGTTCGTCGGCGTGTTCAACATGTTCCCGCTACTGCCGCTCGATGGTGGTCACGCCGCGATCGCCACGTACGAACGGGTGCGGGAGCGCGGGGGTCGGCGCTACTTCGCCGACGTCTCGAAGCTGATGCCCGTCGCGATGGGCGTCATCGTGCTGTTGCTGTTCCTATTCATGTCCGGCCTGTACCTCGACATCACTGACCCGTTCTGATGAAGGGGTTCTGATGAAGGCCGGGTCCGTCATGCAGCGGCGGCCGACCCGCCAGATCCACGTCGGCTCGGTTCCGGTCGGTGGTGGCGCGCCCGTGAGCGTCCAGTCGATGACGATCACCAAGACGGCGGACGTCGAAGGCACGCTGCAGCAGATCTACGGCCTCGCCGCAGCGGGATGCGACATCGTCAGGTGCACGTGCAACGAGGCAGAGGCCGCCGAGGGATTGGCGCAGATCGTTCCCCGCTCGCCGGTGCCGATCATCGCCGACATCCATCATCAGTACCGGATGGCGTTGGCGGCGATGGAAGCCGGCGTCCACGGACTCCGCCTCAACCCGGGCAACATCCGTCGGCCGGAGCACATCAAGGCTGTCGCCAGCGAGGCCCGCGACCGCCAGCTGCCGATCCGCATCGGTGTCAACGCCGGCTCGCTCGACCCGTCGCTGTACGACAAGCACGGCGGCGTGACTCCCGAGGCGATGGTCGAATCCGCCCAGCAGGAGATGGCGTACTTCGAAGAGGTCGACTTCGATCTCATCAAGATCTCCGTGAAGGCGTCGAGCGTCCCCTTGATGGTCGAGGCCTATCGACAGCTCTCGGAGGTCACCGATCGCCCGTTGCACCTCGGTGTCACGGAGGCAGGGCCGCCGCCGGCTGGGCTGGTCAAGGCCACCGCCGGCATCTCGACGCTCCTGCTCGAGGGCATCGGGGACACGATTCGCTACTCGCTGACTGCCGACCCGGTCGAGGAGGCACGGGCCGGCCGGCAACTTCTCGAGGCGCTCGGTCTGCGCGAGCGCAAGAACGTCGACCTCATCGCCTGCCCGTCGTGCGGGCGGGCGGAGATCGACGTCATCGACGTCGCCAAGCGGGCGATGGACGCCTTCGGCGAACGCCAGCTGCCGTTGCAGGTGGCGGTGATGGGCTGTGTCGTGAACGGCCCCGGCGAGGCGAGAGAGGCCGATCTCGGGATCGCCGCCGGCAACAAGCGCGGCCACCTCTTCGTGCGCGGCCGCAACATCGCCGTCGTCCCAGAGGATGAGATGGTCGACTCGCTCGTCGAGTGGGCGGAGTTCATCAACGAGCACGGCATCGACGCGGCGATCGCTCGAGCCGACACGGCGAAGGCGGAGCGTGAGGCGGCGAGGGACCGCAGCCAGCTGCTCGACGCCAAGGGCGACGACGTGAACCAGAGCGGCGAACGGATCGTCAACATCCGAGAGCGAGTGACCGGGGACGTGTAGCCGATCACGCCGTGGCGATGTAGGCCACGACGTCCGGCTCCACGAAGAGCTGATCCCCTGACGCCAGGAACCACGTCCCCCCGTTCGTCGTGACGACGAGCTCGTTGCCCTCGGCCGTACGTTCCTGCGGTCCGACGAGGCGCAGCAGGCGGATCGACGTGCCATTCAGCGGATACATGGTGGCGAGCGGCATCACCGGATCGTCGAGTGGATCGGAGTCGACGATCGCCAGCAGGGCGGCGACGTCGACGGGCTTCGTGGTGAGCCCTCCGCGCACCACGTTGTCACTGGCATTCATCAGTTCGATGCCGGCCCCACCGAGGTAGGCGTGGAGGTTGCCCGGGCCGAGCTGCAGCGCGTCACCGGGTGACAGGCGGACGAAGTTGAGCAGCAACGTCACCGCGACGCTCGGATCGCCCGGGTAGCGACTGGCGAGGCGGGAGATCCACACCGCCTCCGGGCGGTCACTCGATGCGGCAGCGGCGATGATCGGGTCGCAGGGCATCTCGCCGTGATACAGCGCAGCAAGCGTTGCATGAGCCCCTGCGTCGCGCAGGGTTCCGGCCAGGTCGTCCACACCGAGCTCGTCGAGCAGGTCGAGGGTCGCGTCGATTGGCCGGATGCCGCAGAACGCCTCGAACGTGGTCAGCGCGCACAGCAGCTCCGGCTTCGGCTCGGGGTCCGGATAGCGACCCGCGGCGAACCCGGCCTGCGCTTGCGCTCGGCTGGGATGGAGCTGGAGCGACAGCGGCTCGGCGACGGCGAGCACCTTGAGGAGGTACTGCAGCGTCCCCGTGACCGCCGACAGCGGGCGCCCATCGGTCAGCGTGGCGGGACCGTGCGGGTGGGTGCCCAACCACAGCTCGGCCCACGGGCGACCGTCGGGTGGCTCGCCGAGCAGATCGGGGATGAAGGTGTAGTCGCCCCACGCGTAGTGCTGCACGGCACCACGGATCGGCTCCACCTCGGCAGATTAGGAAACCATCGGGAACTGTTCTGAATGCGGCCGGCGAAGGCGCTGGAGCGCCCGCCGTGCCGAACCGGGTCT
This sequence comes from uncultured Acidimicrobiia bacterium, assembly GCA_963774125.1. Lineage (GTDB taxonomy): Bacteria > Actinomycetota > Acidimicrobiia > Acidimicrobiales > Ilumatobacteraceae > JALZMG01. The sequence goes on along the minus strand of CAVZDR010000002.1, from coordinate 467,976 downwards.
TCGCCTCTGAGCGAAAGGCTTCGGGAACTGTTCTGAATGCGGCCGGCGAAGGCGCTGGAGCGCCTGCCGTGCCGAACCGGGTCTTCGCCTCTGAGCGAAAGGCTTCGGGAACTGAAGAGCTCCCACTACCGTCGAACGACCGTGAACCCCCGGCTGCTCCTCCTCGCCCCCGCACTGCTTCTCGTACCGCTTGCCGCCTGCGGTGGCGATGACGACGATGCTTCGTCGGCGTCCACGGTCGCGCCGCCCGCCGACGCCACGCTGCCGACCGTGCCGGCAGGGGGCAGCTACGAGTACGCCACCGGAGCCGACGACGTCGTCGTCGAGGTGACCCAGGAGGGCGGCTTCGTGCCGCCCGAAGTGATCTTCGCCCGCACGCCGACGGCCCTGATCAGCGGCGACGGACGGGCGCTGTCGACGGGGCCGACGACCATGATCTTTCCCGGCCCGCTGCTGCCCAACCTGCTGCAGCGCTCCATCACGCCACAGGGCATCCAGTCGGTGCTCGCGCAGGCTGACGAGCTCGGCCTGCTGGCGGAGGTCGAGTACCCCCGCAACGACCAGATCGCGGACGCGCCCGACACGGTGGTCACGATCACGGTCGGCGGCACGACGTATCGCCATCAGGCCTATGCCCTTGGCTTCGACACCGAGTCGGATCCGGCTCGCGCCAACCTCGCCGAGTTCGTCACTGCGATGACCGACCTGCAGACGACGGTCGGCGCCGATCAGCTCGGTCCCGAGGAGCCGTATGCCGCGACCACGTACCTGATCCAGGCGACGCCGGTCGACCTCGACACGATGACGTTCGACGTCGAGCCGACGGTCGTCCCATGGCCGGCGGACTCCACGGTCAGCCTCGCCGATGCCGCGGAGTGCGCTGAGCTGCCCGCCGTCGAGGCCGAGCCCGTATTCGCCGACGCCAACCAGCTGACGTTCTTCACCGACAGCGACGTCACGTACCAGGTCGCCGCGGTGCAACAGGTCCCCGGCCGCACCTGCTGATCGTTCTGTCTGTCGAAAGCGTGCGTTGTGAGGCGGTTGCGACGGACAGAAGTCAGATTCCGAGCTCCTTGGCGCGGTCGAGGACCCGTTCTCGCTCGTTGCCGATCGTGGTCGACTCACCATGTCCGGTGTGTACGACGGTCTCGTCCGGGAGCGTGAGCAGCGTGTCGCGGATCGAGCGCAGGATCGTCGGCTCGTCGCTGTAGCTCCGCCCGGTGGCACCTGGCCCGCCGCAGAACAGGGTGTCGCCCGAGAAGACGACGTCCTGCTCGACGTCGCGGAAGCAGCAGCAGCCGGGGGAGTGGCCCGGTGTGTGCAGCACGTGCAACGTGTGCCCGCCCGTCCTGATGTCCTCGCCGGGAGCGGTGTCGTGGTCAGGCGCATCCGCCGGCCACACGACGTCCCACAGCATCCGGTCGGCGTCGTGCAGCCAGATCGGCGCGTCGACAGCGTCGCGCAGCGGCACGGCGACATTGATGTGGTCGTTGTGCCCGTGAGTCAGCACGATCGCCCGGACACGGCGGCCGTTGATGGCGTCGACGATCGGCTGGTGATCGTGTGCGGCGTCGAACACGACGACCTCGCGTTCGTCACCGACGAGCCAGATGTTGTTGGTGACCTCCCACTCCCCTCCATCGAGGGCGAAGATGCCATCCGTCGTGACGAGCTCGACGGCCATCGGTCAGAGCACGACGACGGAGCGCAGCACCTCACCGCGCTCCATCTTGTGGAATGCCTCCTCGACGTCGTCGAGCTTGATCTGCTCGCTCACGAAGCGGTCGAGGTCGAGCCGCCCTTGCCGGTACAGGTTGATCAGCATCGGGAAGTCGCGCGACGGCAGGCAGTCGCCGTACCAGCTCGACTTCAGGGCGCCGCCCCGACCGAAGAGCTCGATGAACGGCAGCTCGATGACGTCGGTGGGCTGCGGCACCCCGACGAGCACCACGGTGCCGGCGAGGTCTCGGGCCTCGAACGCCTGGCGGTAGACCTTCGGGTTGCCGATGGCCTCGATGCACACATCTGCACCGAAGCCGCCGGTCACCGACTTCACGTACTCGACTGGATCGGTCGTCGACGAGTTGCACGTGTGCGTGGCCCCGAAGGCCTTCGCCCATTCGAGCTTGCGGTCATCGATGTCGATGGCGACGATCGTGGTGGCGCCGGCAAGCGCAGATCCGGCGATCGCCGCGTCGCCGACCCCTCCGCATCCGAACACGGCGACGGACTGGCCCCGCCGCACGCCACCGGTGTTCATCGCCGCACCGAGCCCGGCCATCACCCCGCAGCCGAGCAGGCCGGCGGCCGTAGCCGGCGCCGCCGGATCCACCTTCGTGCACTGGCCGGCGGCGACGAGCGTCTTGTCGACGAAGGCGCCGATGCCGAGTGCCGGCGACAGCACGGTGCCGTCCTCCAGCGTCATCTTCTGCTTGGCGTTGTGGGTGTTGAAGCAGTACCAGGGCTCGCCGCGTGAGCAGGCTCGACACTCGCCACACACCGCTCGCCAGTTGAGGATCACGTAATCGCCCGGAGCCACGTCGGTGACGCCTTCGCCGACCGATTCCACGATGCCGGCGGCTTCGTGTCCGAGGAGGAACGGGAAATCGTCGTTGATCCCGCCCTCCCGGTAGTGCAGATCGGTGTGGCACACACCGCACGCCTGGATCTGGACGACGGCCTCGCCGGGCCCCGGATCGGGCACGATGACGGTCTCGATGGTCACGGGCTCGCCCTTGGCCCGGGCGATCACCCCACGTACACGCTGGGACATGGCGGGGGACCGTAGCCGTCAGAACAGCCGAAGATCTCGCTGGAGCCATCCCCCTCAGCACGTCGTAGTCGACCTCCATCCAACGGTAGCCGCGTGCTTCGGCGAGCACGCGGGCCTGCGGCTTGACCACCTGGGCGACGAACATGCCGCGGACGTCGCCGAGTGTCGAGTCGAGCTGGAGTCGTTCGATGTAGCGACCCAGTTGCTCCACACCGTCGATCTCGCCACGACGCTTGACCTCCACGGCGACGACGCGACCCTCGGCATCGCGGCACACGAGGTCGACGGGACCGATCGCTGTCGGGTATTCACGGCGGACCAGCGTCATGCCGGCTTCGATCGCGCTCGGTGTGGCCGCGAGCAGCTCCTGCAAGTGGGCCTCGACGCCGTCCTTGCGCAGGCCGGGGTCGGATCCGAGCTCGTGCATCGAATCGGAGACGACCTCGTGCAGCGTGATCGTGAGCCGTTCGCCCTTGGGGTTCGTGACGACCCATCGATCAACCAGCATCTCCAGCCGATTGGGTGCGTTCATCCAGTTCAGCGGCTTGTACGCGCCCCCGTCGGCGTGCACCGCCACACAGCCGTCGGCCTTGACCATGATCAATCGCAGCGCCTCGGGGAGGTGGGCGGAGAGGCGGCCGTCGTAGTCGACCGAGCAGCGCGCGATCACGACCCGCACGGCCCCGACCATACCGGCCCGGGTTCGCGAGGCTGAGGCTGCCCATGAGCACCGTCAACCCGCTTCCACGCCACGATCTCGTCCACCCAGACGGCCGGGCGTTCCACCTCTACGGCGAGTTGCAGGGGACACTCAACGGGCAGCCGAGCGCAGTCGACGTGGGTGACGTCCACCTGCGGTACGACATGTTGAACGACACGTGGGTCGCCGTGTCACCGGCACGGAACACTCGACCCGGCCGTGAGGTCGCCGCCTGCCCGCTGTGCCCGGGCGGAGCGGAGCTGCCGTTCGCCTACGACGCGGCAGTGTTCGACAACCGCTTCCCCGCGCTGTCGCCGGAGGCGCGTGGACGCTGCGAGATGGTCGTCTACACGAGCGACCACGAGGGGTCGCTGTCGACGCTCTCACCTGCCCAGGTGGCCCGGGTCGTCGCCCTCTGGCGCGACCGCTGCGCGGCGCTGTGGGCGCAGGGCCACGACTACGTCATGGCGTTCGAGAACCACGGTGTCGAGGTGGGTGCAACGTTGAGCCATCCCCATGGCCAGATCTACGCGCTGCCGTTCCTGCCACCGGCAACGGTCGCCAAGGTTACGGCGATCGATCAGCACCGAAGAGAACGAGCAGGATGCCTCGGTTGCGAGCTCGTCGCGGCCGATGCCGGAGCCGGGCGGGACGTCGTGGTCAACGACTCCTTCACGGTTGCCGTTCCGTTCGCCGCCCGGTGGCCGTTCGAGGTGCACGTGCGGGCCCGGCGCCACGGGTGCAGCCGCCTCGGCGACGTGACCGACGGCGAGGCCGTGGACCTGGCGAGAGCGATTCGCAGCGTCACCGCCCGTTACGACGGCTTGTTCGGCCGGGAGCTCCCGTACATGCTGTGCGTCCAGGAGGCGCCAGCCGGCTCGCCCGACTGGCACTTGCACGTCGAGCTGCTGCCGCCGCACCGCGACGAGCACCGGCTGAAGATCCGTGCATCGGTGGAGACTGCACTGAGTCTGTTCCTGAACGACACGTTGCCGGAGGAGTCGGCGCAGCGGCTGGCGGCGGTGCGCGTCGATGACGGTTCGTGGAGTGGTGTCTTCGTCCCGCGGATCGACCCGATCATCTCTCGCGCATGCGGTGCTGGATGAGCGCGCGGCGCGGCCTGCAGCTCCCGGTGGGTCAGCCGCTCGACGCTCTGATCGACCCCGAACCCCGCCTTGACGCCAGCCAAGTCGACCTCGACCCCATTGATCCCGAGCTCACGGCCGAGCTGCTCGCCGTGGCGCACCGCGAACATCATCGAGATGTTGGCGACCTCCGCCAGGATGTCGAGGTCCGGCGCCAACCGCGCGATGGCGGCGTCCAGGAACACGAGGTTCTTGACGTAGAGCATCAGCTCCTTGGGCATCCGGGCGCCGTAGCCGAGCAAGGCCTTGACGACTCGCTGGACCTCCTTGACGAGCTGGTCGCCGGTCAGCGTCGTTGGGTCGACGGGCGCCTGGTCCAGCCCGAGATCACGGATCACCGCCCGCAGGTCGGTGTCCTGGGGCAGCGCGCCGAGGTCGCGCAGCGCTGCCATCTGACCCTTCAGGTCGTTCGTCGTGGCGCACACCATCAGCCGCAGGAAGGCGACGCGTCGCTCGTCGGAGAGCCGCCCGACGATCCCGTAGTCGAGCAGTGCCGTGCGTCCGTCGGCCATCACGAAGAGGTTGCCGCCGTGCAGATCGCCGTGGAAGACGCCGGCGATCATCGCCCCCTCCATGAGGGCGACCATCGCGGTGCGCACGACGCCTTCGGTGTCGATGCCGGCTTGGCGCATGCCGGCCACGTCGTCGAACTTGAAGCCGTCGAGCCGCTGCATCACGAGGACGCGCCGCGTGACGAGCTCGGGATGAGGTCGGGGGACGACGTAGCCGGTCTGGTTGAGGTTGCGCAGCATCGTCGCGACGTCCAGCATGTTGGCCGCCTCGATGCGGAAGTCGAGCTCCTCGACGATGGTGTCGGCGAACAGCTCCACGAGGGCCGGAGGGTTGGCCAACGAGGCGATGGGGATCCGGCCAACGAGGTGCGGAGCGACCCATGCCATGGCCCGTAGATCGTCGTGGACGAGGCGCGACACGTCTGGTCGTTGCACCTTGACGACGACCTCCTCACCGGTGCGCAGTCGGGCCACGTGGACCTGGGCGATCGACGCGGCGGCGATCGGCGTCTCGGCGAACTCCGCGAACACGTCCTCGAGCGGAACGCCGAGGTCGTCCTCGACGGTGCGTCGCACGTCCGTGAACGTCTCGGCTGGAACCTGGTCGCGGCAGCGCTTGAACTCGTCGACCAGCTCGGGCGGGAAGAGGCCCTCACCCGAGGAGATGATCTGTCCGAGCTTGATGAACGTCGGACCGAGCGATTCAGCGGCGAGGCGCAGGCGTCGAGACAGGTCGGCGACACCGGCCGAGCCGGCAGCTTGCCCCCGACGGCGCCGCCACATCCACGGGAGCACGGTGGCCGCCAGCCGCCACGTGACGGCGAAGCCGCGTCCCCCGGGCGGCAGCCGGGTGGGCGTTGTCAGCGACGGGACACGGCGGCGGGCGGCGTGGCGGACCCGGCCGGCGTCGCCCAGCCAGGTGATCGACTCGCGGTCGAGCACCCAGGGGGCCGTCTCGGAGAAGGCTCCCCACGAGAGATCCGCCGGTGCAGTCATCGGCTCCCATCATGGCGTTCGCGCAGGCGTCTCAGTCAGGCTGATCGAGGCCGGTCACGAGTACCGTGACGCAGCGCCCGCCCGACCAGGAGAACACGACGTGGGCGCCGGAGGCGTCGGTCGTCAGCGAGCCTGGCCAAACCGATTGCTGGCGCGCCAACGACGCCAGAACGCCTGCATCGCCGGCGACCTCTCCGCGCCCGACCACCGTCGTCCCGTCGGCGAACCGGATGCGCACGACCTGGCGGGCCGGGACCGGCTCGACGACGCGGACCGGGACGCGACGATCGACGAGCGGGCGCAGGCGGGCCACGAGGACCTCGTTGAGCCGCCGATGATCGGCGTCGAGCGCGTGCCAGCGCGCCTCGAGTTCGGCGACGTCGCCAGGATCGATCAGCTGCTCGAGCACCGCGTCGTCCGGAGTCGTCGGTTCGGGCGCGCGCTGCTGGCGCTGGGGACGAGCTCTGGCCATCAGTCCGCAGACCAGCGCGCAGGCGGCGATGCCTCCCACGACGGTCGCGACGATGGCGATCAGCACACAGCGCCGCCTAGGAACCGTGAGCGTGATCGCACCACTGCTCCTCACCGGCCGGCACCGTGCCGGCACCGACGCCCTCCAAAGCGGCGAACGGGCCGCACTGGTGGGGCGTGATCCAGACGTGGATCATCGCCGCCTCGTCGTGCTTGACGAGCGGCGGTCGGCATGATCCATCCCCGCGGGTCAGGCCGGCGACCTGGGGGGCGACCGGGTCGTTCGTGTAGCAGAGGTTGTCGTGGATGTGCCACTGCATCAGCGCGCCGCCGTATTCCGGCACGTCCTCCAACGCCACCGAGGTCGGAAGCATGTACATCGCCGACACCAGCTTCTTCGACCCGTCCGGCTGCGGCTCGTACACGAGACTCTCGGGGGCATCGGGATCCAGCCAGACGTCGTCATTGATCCAGTCCCACTGCACGTAGTGCTCGTGTCCGGTCGCGGCGTCACCGATCGAGTGGAATCCGGCCGCTTCGGCAACGGCTGGGTCCGACCACTGCGGCAACCGGATCACGGTCACGGCAACCAGGTTCTCGGCGTAGGCCTGTTGTTCCGGTGTGACGCCCTCGACGCCCGAGAGATCGATCGGCTTCGTCGGGTCGTAGGGCACCGGCGCCACGACGGCACCCGCCGCGGCGTGATCACCGTGGCCCTCGTGCGCGCACTGATCGACACGCGGGCCGTCATCTCCGGTCTGCCCGGCCCCGTGTCCCTCCAGCGCGGCGAACGGCCCGCACTCGTGTGGCGCGATCCACACGTGGACCATCGGGTTGTTGCCGCCGGCGTGGACGGACGGCGGGGCGCAGTTGCCGTCGGCGTCGGTCAGCCCGACGACGACCGGTTCGCCGGCGTCGTTCAGACCCCAGCACAGGTTCTCGTGGACGTGCCATTGCATCAGGCCGCCGCCGAAATCAACGAGCTCCGGATCATCGATCGGACGGTCGTTGGCGATGAACATCGCTGACACGAGCGTGCGCTGGTCACCGTCGACGGCGTACACGAGGGACTCGGGCTTCGACGGGTCGAGGAACGCGTCGTCCACGATGTAGCCCATGTTGATGTAGTGCTCGTGCCCGGTGGACGCGTCGCCGATCGACCGGTAGCCGAGCGCCGGGAGCGTCGAGACGTCGGCGAACTGCGGGAGCTGCTCGAGCGTCGTCTTGACGAGGGCCTCGGCGCGGGCTTGCTGCTCGGGCGTCACGCCGGGCACACCCGAGAAGTCGATTGGTTGCGTCGGGTCCCATGGTCGCGGCCACGCCGCGGCGGCAACCGCCTGCGCTGTGGTGGCGTCGTCGGTGTGCTCATGCGCGGCCGCGGTCGCATCGTCGGTGTGCTCGTGATCCGCCGTGGCGACCTCGTCGCCATGGGAGTGGGCCGTTGTCTCGGTCGCCGCCTCTGTTGCGTGATCGTGTGCGCCGGCGGCTTCCTCGCCGGTGTGCTCGTGACCGGCTTCGGACTCACCGTGGGAGTGGACGTGACTCGCCGTCGCGAGCATCGCGGCGACCGTCACTGCGGCGACGGCAACGGCAGGCGCGATGATGCCGGTGCCGTTCTTGACGGTCCGCTCTGCCGGCCGCAGGGCGACGACGGCAGCGACGGTGGCGAGCACTCCGAGTGCCGCGGAGGCGGTGTCCGCGAACTGCGGCGCCTCGGCCTGCTCGAGACCTCCGATCCACGAGATGTCAGCGACGCGGGTGATGGCCCAGGCGACAACGGCAGCCCCGTTGATGAGGGCGGTCCCGATGGCGGTCAGCCGACCGGCGCGCAGCAGCACGAGCGCGCCGATGAGCACCTGGGCTGCCGCGGTGGCGACGAAGAGCCGGGTCAGCAGCTCGTGCTCGGCGTGCATGCCGGCCGCCGTGGCGTGCACCACGCCGGCGCCGATCGAAGCCAGTCCCGCGACGGCGAAAGCGCTGATGCGACGAGCCACCTGTCGAGCTTACGCCTGGTAATCAACCCCCCACCGGTCGGCCGGCGAATGGCTCATCCCCACAACGCCTCGAGGACGGGCTCGGCCCACTCGGGCCGGCACAGCAGCAGATCGGGCAGCCACGGATCACGGGCGTTGTAGACGATCGGAGACCCGTCGATCCTGCTCACATGCAGGCCAGCCGCGAGCGCCACGGCGGCGGGTGCCGCCGAGTCCCACTGGTACATGCCACCGTCGTGCACGTAGATGTCCGTCTGGCCGGAGACGACCGACATCGCCTTGGCCCCGGCTGACCCCAGGTGCACGGGTTCGGCTTCGAGGGCGTGGACGACCACGGCGGCGGCGTATGGCGGTCTCGACCGTGACGTGACGAGCCGCGGGCGGTCCCGTGGCGACGGTGGCACGATCGCCGGTGGATCGGTGCCGAACGTGACCCCCATCGCCGGCAGGCTCACGGCCCCGGCCCCGAACGAGGAGCCGGTCCACAGCGCGACGTGGACGGCCCAGTCCGGTCGGCCCGGCTCACCGAACTCGCGGGTGCCGTCGAGCGGATCGATGATCCAAACGCGGTCGTTGACGAAGCGGCGGGGGTCTTCGAGGCCCTCTTCGGAGAGCACTGCGTCATCCGGGCGCACGTGTTCCAGCTCATCGGCGAGGAAGCGCTGGCTCGAGGTGTCCCCGCCGTCCATCACCTGCCACGGACGTGCGCCGGATTCGACGAGCCGGCGGCGCACCTCGAGCAACCCGATCCCCGCCTGCGTGGCGAGGCGCACGGCCAGCTCGACATCGGTCTCGACACTGGCGCGAACGTCGGGCTGGGAGCCCGGCTCGGTCTCGTCGCTGGGGGCCGCCATGCGGTGCCGGACGCTATCGGTCGACGTTTTCTGGCACCCGCCCTTCGCGAACGGTCATGACGCCAGCTTCTTGTACTTGATCCGGTGGGGCTGGTCGGCGGCGGCGCCGTGTTCTGCTGGGGGCTGCGCCCCCAGACCCCATCTGCCGGCGGCTCGCTGGCGCTCGCACGCCGGCCGGCGCCGCCCTTCGCGACCGGTCATGACGCCAGCTTCTTGTACTTGATCCGGTGGGGCTGGTCGGCGGCGGCGCCGAGCTGCTTGCGGCGCCACTCCTCGTACTCGGTGAAGTTGCCCTCGAACCAGCGGACCTGGCTGTCACCCTCGAATGCCAGCACGTGCGTGGCGATGCGGTCGAGGAACCAGCGGTCGTGGCTGATGACGACGGCACAACCGGGGAAGCTCTCGAGCCCCGTCTCCAGCGCGCGCAGCGTGTCGACGTCGAGGTCGTTCGTCGGCTCGTCGAGCAGCAGGACGTTGCCGCCGCTCTTCAGCAGCTTGGCCAGGTGGACTCGATTGCGCTCTCCGCCAGAGAGATCGCCGACCCGCTTCTGCTGGTCCGACCCCTTGAAGTTGAAGCTGGCGACGTACGCCCGCCCGTGGATCTCCCGGTTGCCGATCTTGAGGTGGTCGACGCCGCCGGTGATCTCCTCGTACACCGTGGCATCGGCGACCAGGCTGTCGCGCGACTGATCGACGTAGCTCATGCGCACGGTGTCGCCGACCGTGATCGTGCCGGCGTCGGGCGCTTCGTCCCTCGTGATCATCCGGAACAGCGTCGTCTTGCCGGCCCCGTTCGGGCCGATCACACCGACGATGCCAGCCTTCGGCAGGGAGAAGGACAGGTCCTCGATGAGCAACCGCTCGCCGAAGCCCTTGCGCAGACCCTGCACCTCGATCACCGTGTCGCCGAGGCGCGGGCCCGGTGGGATGGCGATCTCCACGCGGGCGTCGTCGGTGCGGGCGGCCTCTGCCTCGGCCTGCAAGCGGTCGTAGGCAGCGAGGCGGGCCTTGCCCTTGGCCTGGCGGGCCTTCGGGGCCATGCGCACCCATTCGAGCTCTCGCTCGAGACTGCGCCGACGAGCCTCGTCGACACGCTGCTCACGGCCGAGGCGCTCCTGCTTCTGCTCCAGCCACGACGAGTAGTTGCCCTCGAACGGCAGGCCGCGGCCGCGGTCGAGCTCGAGGATCCAGCGGGCGACGTTGTCCAGGAAGTAGCGATCGTGCGTGATCGCCACGACCGTGCCCGGGTAACCCTGCAGGAACTGTTCGAGCCAGTCCACGCTCTCGGCGTCGAGGTGGTTCGTGGGCTCGTCGAGCAGCAGGAGGTCCGGCCGGCTGAGCAACAGGCGGCAGAGCGCGACCCGGCGCCGCTCGCCCCCGGACAGCGTCGTCACGTCGGCGTCGTCGGGCGGGCAGCGCAGGGCGTCCATGGCGATCTCGACGTTGCGCTCGAGGCTCCAGGCGTCGGCGGCGGCGATCCGGTCCTCGAGCACGGCCTGCTCGGCGCCGATCTTCTCGTAGTCGGCGTCGGGATCGGCCCACTTGGCCATCAGCTCGTTGTACTGGTCGATGATCGACTGGACCGCGGCCACACCATCCATGACGTTGCCCTTCACGTCCTTGGACGCGTCGAGTTGCGGCTCCTGGGAGAGGAAGCCGACGCTGAAGCCCGGCGTCAGGCGGGCCTCGCCGGTGAACCCGTCGTCGAGGCCGGCCATGATGCGCAGCAGGCTCGACTTGCCGGCGCCGTTCGGGCCGATCACACCGATCTTGGCGCCCGGGTAGAACGACAGGGAGATGTTCTCGAGCACCGTCCGATCGGGCGGGTAGAACCGGGCGAGCTTGTAGCAGGTGTAGATGAACTCGTGCGCCATGCGGCGACCCAGGCTACGGGCGCCGAGCTCGAGCCCGAAGCGGCGGCGAGCTCGGTAGGCGAGGCGAGCAACTTCTTGCGAGCCGAGCCTCAGACCTACTGGTCGAGATAGGACTCTTCCAGGTCGAGCTCGCGCTCGAGGGTGTGCATGACCTCGTTGCTGATCTGACCCGAGTTGCGGAGGTCGACGATCGCTCTCCGCTCGGCTCCGTACACCCGCAGCAGGATCTGCCGTCGGTTCGTCGACTCCTCCTCGTACCCATCGTCTTCGATCTTCCCGGCCCGGGCGGCGTCGCGGCGCTTGCGCTGCTCGTAGTACTGGCGGGCGCGGGTGAGCGCCTCCTCGCCGGCCCAGCCCTCTCCGGCCATCCGGTCCACCTCGAGCAGCGCTGCCTTGCTCGCCATCATGCGGGCGACGAGCATCTCGTGCTGCTCCTCCTGTCCGTCGGCAGCGACGCCGAGCCGACGGATCAGGGTGGGCAGGGTCAACCCCTGACCGACGACGGTGACGAGCACCACGGCGAACGTGACGAACACGATGAGGCTCCGGCCCGGGAGCGGAGCACCAGCGTCCGTCGCCGCGGGGAGTGCCAGGGCCGTCGCGAGCGACACCGCGCCGCGCATCCCGCTCCACGCGATCACGGCCCGTTGGGCGGCGCCCATGCGGAGCTCGCGCTGCCGCGGTCGGCGGTCGATCGCCCGGATGAGGTATGGCGTGGTGAACACCCAGGCGAACCGAGCGCCGATGACGACGACGCACACGAGGGCGGCATACCCGAGCAGCGCGGGGAAGGATTGACCGTCCAGGCCGTCGACCACGACCGGCAACTGCAGGCCGATGAGGACGAACAGCGTGGCGTTCAGGAGGAACGTCAACAGCTCCCACACGGCGTACGACTGCAGCCGTGTTCCTGGCGAGGTCAGCTCGGGAGAACGCCAACCGAGGTACAGCCCGGCGGTGACCACGGCGAGCACGCCCGACAGGTGCAGCCGCTCGGCCGGAACGAACGCGACGTACCCGGTGAGCAGCCCGATGGTGATCTCCGTCAGGCGATCGTCCAACCGACGGCGGATCTCGCCGATCACGTATCCGACGACGAGCCCCACGGCCACGCCGCCTGCGCCGCCGACGACGAAGCGTGCGCTCGCATCGAGTAGCGAGAAGGCTCCGCCAACGGCGGCCGCCACGGCGACGCGGTAGGCGACCAACGCGGCGGCGTCGTTGACGAGGCTCTCGCCCTCGACCAGGTTGACGATCCGGCGAGGCGCGCCGAGGCGGCGCATGATCGACGTTGCTGCGACCGGGTCGGTGGGTGAGACGATGGCGCCCAGCGCGAACGCCATGGGCCAGGGCAGATCGAGCACGTAGTGGCTGGCGAGGGCGACCAGTACGACCGTGACCAGCACGAGCCCGATGGCTGTGAGCGAGAGCGCCCTTGCATAGCCGCGAAGCGCCCTCACATCGGCGAAGAAGGCAGCGGAGTACAGCAGCGGCGGCAGGAAGACGAACAGCACGAGGTCCGGGTCGAGCTCGGTCTCGGGAACGCCGGGGAGAACCCCCAGCACCAGACCGCCCAGAACGAGCACGATCGGATACGGGATGCCGATGCGTCCGGCGAGCGCGTTGAGGACGGCGACCGCGAGGAGCACGGCCGCCAGACCGATCTCGAACTCCTCCACGGGCGACACAGTCGCGCGCGGAGGTCGGTGCGCGCTGAGCCCGGCCTCTAGGCGGCGAGCAGTTCGAGGAGCTCCTCGCGTCCAGGACCAGGCGGCGCGGTGGGCGTGCCGAGCGCCAACGCCTTCTCGGCGACGCCCGGCTGGCGGAACACGTCGACGCCGCGCTCGAGCAGCGTGGCGACGCTGATGAACGCCCGCAGCAGATCAGGGTCCCGCGTCGACGCGTGGCGCAGCGCCTGGCCCAACCGCCACGCGAGGTCGTCGGTCTCGTAGGGGCGACCGGCGATCTGGGCGTCGATCTCGGCAAGGCGATGGCGGCTGAAGTCCACGGCGTCGTGGTACAGCGGTTCCACCGTCGCCGCCGTCTCGACTGCGAACCGCTCGACGAGCTCGACGGGGGACCGCGGCGTGGCCTCCGCCAGCACGTCGCGCAACGCAACGACATGGCGGAGCCCGATCGTCGCCCCGCGGCCGAGAGACGGGTTGGTGCACGCCCAGGCGTCGCCGACCGCAACGAGGCCGGTGACGACCGGTCGATCGTCGACCCAGTACTGGCGGTGACGGTCCTCGATCCGGGCGAAGACGTCGACGTCGGTGAGCGGCTCTCCGTCGACCCAGTGCGCGGCGAGGGGGTAGCTGCGCACCACGCTGTCGAACACATCGACCTGGCGAAGGGCCCGCAACGCCTTGTCGGCGGCGCTGGCGACGATCGCCACGCCCCATGTTCCGTTGTCCGCCGGGAGCGTCACGAGGGTCACCGAGTCGTATGGCTGCTGGGGCGGCGCCTTCGCGGCTGGGACGGTGCCGTCAGGCGAGCGGAAGTGTCTGGCGTAGTACACGAAGCCGTCGTCATCGGCATGTTCGACCGGGCCTCGCTCACCGAGCTCCGCCAGCCAGCTCGGGATCGGTGAGCGCCGGCCACCCGCGTCGACGACGAGGTCGGCAAACATCTCATCGCCGCCGGTGGTGACGACGCCGATCACGTGAGGGACGCCGTCCAGTGTCGGGGTCCCGGTCAGCAGTCCGCGCACGGCCACGCCGCGGCGGATCTCCAGGCCGGGCTCCTGGCTGGCCAGCCGAGCGATCGTGCCCTCGACGACGGGGCGGCGGCCCGTGACGTGAGCGAAGCGCTCATCGCCAGGGCGCAGGCCACCGGTCAGCGCTTCGGGCAGCGACGCAACCCGGTTGCCGTGGAGCGCGCCGTCGGCGATGAGCGCCGGCACCACCTCCGGCAGCTCGGCATCGAGCAGCTGCCGGAACCGGGGAAGGAAGCCGTGGAGCTGGCGGAACTGGGTGACGCCGCGGCGCTCCCAGCCCGCCCAGCGGTCATCGGGCCCGGCGGGTGGGGGCGCCGGGTCCCGATCGAGGATGCGGACGCGGTGGCCGTCGCGAGCAAGCAGCATTCCGCTGCACAGCCCGGCGATCCCCCCACCGATGATGATGACGTCGGCCACGGCGCGTCCTCTCAGGGTCGGTCGGTCAGTCTCAGGCCGGGGCGCCGTCGACGAGCAGGTCGATCACACCCGGCACGAGGGCTGCCGTGTCGACCGTGTCGGTGCCGCCGAGGGTCTCGACCCGCAGCTGGTCGGTCGGCTCGGCATCGACGATGGTCACCTCGGGCTGCAGGCCGGCGACCGAGATCCCGGCGCCACTGCCGGCCACGGTGATGTCGTCGTCACCTTCGGTGCCGCTCAGGATGACCTCATCAACGGCGCCATCGCCACCCGAGGCACCGAGCGCAGCGCCGAGGTCGAGCAGCGTCGTGGCGACGTCAGTCGCCGACAGGTCGCCGATCGTGAAGACGTCGGCGCTGCCGAGGGCGTTCACGGTGACTGCTTCGACGCTGTCGGTGTCCATCGACACGTTGCCGGGCGTGCGGAAGAAGAGCAGCCGCCCGCCGTTCGCGCTCATGTCGAACGTCTCGGGGCCGCCGGCGCCGTTGAACGTCATCGTGTCGATGCCGGACTCACCCTCGATGGTGTCGTTTCCGTCGCCCGGGTCCCAGATGAAGTTGTCGTTGCCGGAGCCCATGATGCCGATGTCGTTGCCCCGGTTTCCGTCGACGACGTCGTTGCCGGAGCCACCGCGGAAGGTCTCGACGCCGCCACCGCCGAACATGCTGTCGTTGCCGCTCTCACCGTCGACCGTGGTGGTCTCGGTGTCGGTGAACGTGCCGTTGGTGTCGTCGATCCGCAGCACGTCGTTGCCGGAACGGCCGAGGATCAGGATCTTCGTGAACTGGTCGCGGGAGAAGGAAGCGTCGGCGACACCGTCTGCCGGCGCGTCGACCTCGACGGTGTTCGGGTCGCCGGCCCGGAGCCGCAGCGTGATCGCGTCGGCACCCGAAGTGCCGACGACGCGCAGCGTGTCGCCGGTGACGGAGGCGTCGACGCCCGCGGCGCCGATGACGCCGACGGCGGGGGCGACGAGCGCAACGGACACGCCCGCCACTACGGACGAAAGGAACATGGTGGTTCGGTTCATGCCGACCCACGGTGAGCCAACGTGCCCTCAGGCACATCGGACGGACGTCGTATTCGGGTTCTTACGAACCCGTCGACCCCCACATCTGGGCGCGGACGTTCTCAAACGACATCTGGGCGCGGACGTTCTCGGATTCGAGACGCTCCGCGCCCAGTTCAATCCTCGTAGGTGCGGATCTCGACCATGTTGTCGTCGGGATCGGTGACGTAGACGGACCACCCGTCCCCCTTGGCACCGAACCGGGTCACCGGTCCGGCGACCACGTTGAAGCGCGTGCCGTCGCCGGCGGCCACGGCGTCCACGCTGGCCCGGTCGGCGACGACACAGAAGTGGTCGACGTTGCGGTCCGTGAGCGGCCCGTCGGCGGGGATCAGATCGATGATCGACTCAGGGGAGAGGCGCACCGACGGGAACGGCGCCCCGCCCTGTCGCCACTCCTCGACGCGGATCGGCTCCAGACCCAGCACGTCGACGTACCAGCGCAGCGACGTGTCGACGTCCCGGCAGCGCAGGACGAGGTGGTCGAAGCCCGTGATCCGCAGCATCCACCCGAACATATGCGGCCGGCGAAGGCGCTGGAGCGCCCGCCGTGCCGAACCGGGCCTTCACCTCTGAACGACACGGCCGGCACTTGATCGCCGGCGCACTACGGCTCCGGCAGGGGAAACAGATCGAAGAACCGCCGCACCAGTGGGCGGTCGCCGTGGACGACCAGGTCCCCGTGCCGCTCTGCGTCGTCGACAGTGAGCCCGAGGAAGGCGACGTGCTCGAGGGTGGAGGGGTCGGTCTCCAGCGTCAGGTCGGGAGCGTCGGCGGCTCCGCGAGCGATGTTGATCGAGCCGTCGCGTACCGTGACGCCGAACGTCGCCAGCGGGAACCGGACCTCGACCACCATCTCCACATCAGTGGCGGCAGCGCTGTCGAACGCGTTCTTCAGGGCGAGCATCGCGGCGTCGCACCCAACCGGCACGTCCGGCGAGAACGACGGTGAGCTGGCGCCCCATCGCTGCAGCCCGAGCAGGATCGGCTCGAGCTGGCGGCCCCACTCGGTCAGCTCGTAGACGTTGGCCGAAGCGGGAGGCGGCAGCCGCCGTCGATGGACGACACCGGAGGACTCCAGCTCGCGAAGGCGCTGCGTCAGGACGTTCGGACTGCCGTGCGGCAGGCCGACCTGGAGGTCGCTGAAGCGCTTCGGGCCGAACAGCAGGTCGCGGACGATCAGCAGCGCCCAGCGGTCCCCGACCAGGTCGAGGGCGTGGGCAGACGAGCAGCCGTCCCCATAGGTGCGTCGTTCGCTGATCACCGAACCGTAGTGCGCCATTCCCAATTCCTCTTGACAACTTCAATCAGCAGAGTGTTTACTCCTAAAAACATAGCACAGATCGAGGAGAGTGACAAGTGAGCGCACCGACGACGAGCAGCACGGTCCGGGTCGGCAGACGGTTGGCCCCCCTCTACGCCTCGGCGTTCACCGGCGGGATCGCCCTGTGGGTGCCCGTCGAGAAGCTCTTTCTCGACGAGCTCGGCTTCACCCCGGCGATCCTCGGTGTGATGGCCGCGCTGTACGCCGCCGCCGTGCCGTTGCTCGAGGTGCCGTCCGGCATCCTCGCTGACCGCTGGAGCCGGCGCGGCGTACTCGTCATCGGGAACCTCGGGGCGCTGGCCAGCGTGGCCGTCGGTGGGCTGAGCTCGGGTGTCGCGATGTACCTCGTCGCCGCCGTCCTGCTCGGCGTCTACTTCGCCATGCAGTCCGGAACGCTCGACGCGATCGTCTACGACGCCGTCCTCGAGGAGACCGGGTCGAGCGACACGTTCGAGGCCGTTCTGGGCCGTCTGCGCGTGGTGTCGAGCGCGGCACTCGTGATCGGAGCGCTCGCCGGGGGCGCACTGGCCGCCCTGACGTCCCCGCGGTTCACGTACTTCGCCACACTGCCGCTCCTCGTTGTCTCGACGGTCGCCCTGCTGTACTTCCGCGAACCGAAGCTCCACGAAGGCGGCGAGTCGATGGGTGTGCGACAGCACATCGCCACCGCGGTGAACACCGTCCGTTGCCAGCCGCAACTGCTGCCGATCGTCGCCCTGCTCGTCGTGACGTCGCTGTTGACCCAGGCGGTCTACGAGTTCGGGCCGTTGTGGCTCGTTGCTGCGGACGCCGGACCCGGTCTCTACGGCCCGGCATGGGCGCTGCTGATGGCGTCACTCGGACTTGGTGGGGCGATCGCGTCGCGCCTGCGGATCGAGCGGAGCGGGCCACGGATCATCGTCGTCGGGCTGCTCGCCATCTCCGGGCTGACGCTCGTCGTCGTGCGGGATCCCATCGTCGCCACGGTCGCCCAGGTCGTCCTGGCCACCTTTGCGGTCGCCGCCGGCGTGGTCGGCACTCGGCTGCTCCATGACCGCATCGCGTCGACCGTTCGGGCCAGCGTGTCGTCGGGAGTCGGGGCGGCGACGTGGCTGACGTTCGTGCCGTTCGCCATCGCGTTCGGAGCGCTCGCCGACCAACTCGGCATCCAGGCAGGTGCCTGGCTGCTGATGGCCCTGACCGTCGCCAGCATCGGGCTGCTCTTGAGCGTCAGTCGACCCCGGTTCGCCCAGCGGGCGAGCGCTCAGACCAACTCGGCGATCAGCTGGGCGGCGCGCGCCGCGCCGTCGGTCTCGACGTCGCGGTAGGCGACCGGACGACCGATCGTCTCGCAGATCGCCTCCGCCAGGAGATCGGGATCGGTCGCCGCGTAGTCCATGCACCGGCCGGCGCCGTACCGATCGAGGCGATGGCGGACGTGGAAGTTCTGCTCGAAGTGGTTGCGCGAGCGGGAAGTACAGGAACGGCCGCTTGGCCGCGGCCAGCTCCATCGTCGTCGTGAGCCCACCCTGCACGACGGCGAGGTCGCACACGCACAGGTGTCGGTACAAGCGGTCGACGTAGCCGTGCACCTCGAGGCCGGGAGCGCTCGGGAACCCGACCGGGTCGATGCGTGGCCCGGCGACGGCGATCATCCGCAGCGCTGGGAGCTGCCGCTTCGCCATCGGGTAGGCGGCGATGACCTTGTCGAGGAGCGCCCGCCCGACGCCGCTGCCGCCGACGGCGACGACGCACACCAGCTCGTCTCGGTTGGTAACCGAGCTCGGCGCGCCATGCAGGCACCTCCTCCGGCGGAGGAGGCGTGAACCCGGTGATGTAGCCGGAGAACGAGAAGTGCTCCTCGGTCCACTCGCGGATCGCCGGCAGCTCAGCGCCGAACCGATCCGACACGATGTCGTCGGGCTTGCCGACGAAGATCGACCGGTCGCGGATCCACGGGTATCGAGCGATGTGCTCGATCATCTCCGCGTTGTAGTCGGTCGTCAGGAAGGCCTCTCGCGCTCCGCCGTCGGGCATCGGCAGGAAGCCGACGAAGTCGGTCAGCCACACGTGCTGGCCGCGCTTGAGCTCGGGGTTCTCGTGCCAGAAGTGGTCGACGTCCCACGCCTCGTCGCCGATCACGACGTCGTACAGCCCCTCCTCGACGACCTCCTGGAAGACCATGAAGTTGGCGAACAGGATCTCGTCCATGCGGCGCAGCGCCTGGAAGCAGTGCAGGTCGTGCTCGCTGGACTCCGAGGCGATGTGCGCCGACTCGTTGGCCAGCCAGCGGCTGGCCGGGTGGATCCGCTCGCCCTCCGCCTCGAGCACCGCGGTGACGGGATGCTGGGCGAGCCAGTCGATCTCGACGTCGGGACGGAGCTGCTTGAGCTCCTTGGCGATGGCGACATCACGCCGGGCGTGGCCGAGCCCGATCGGCGACGACAGGTAGAGCGCCCGCTTGGGCCGACTCGAGACCGCGTGTCCAGACCTTGGTCTGCATCTGCACTCCCGAGATCTCCTCGACGAAGTCGAGGATCAGATGATTCACCCGCACCGGATCGCGCACGTGCGGCAGGTGGCCAGAGCCGTCGAGCACGACGAGCTCGCCGCCGGTGAGCTCGGCGAGCCGCCGCCCCCGTGCCAGGGGCTGGCAGCGGTCGTCGGTCCCGTGAAGGACGAGCACCGGGCAGCGGACACGTCCGGCACAGCTCGTCTGCCGGAGAGCCGGCGGGTGCGGCGCGACCCTCCCGTTCGGCGATCATCGCCTCGGGCTCGGTGTCCAGGGCCCATCGCCACGGCGTCCTCGCGCTGCTTGGTCGAGTGCGGCTCCGGGAGGAGCTGGTCGAAGAAGAACTCGACCCACGCCTGGTAGCCGCCGTCGCTGCGCCAAACGGCGCGGTTGCGCATGCTGCCAACCGGAGGCGTCGACGAGCTCGTCCTGCCAGCGGCGCTCGGCCTCGGCGGCGTACTCGTACCCCGGCATCACGGCGATGCCTGGGGAGATCGCCACGAGTCCGGCGACCAGTTCGGGCACGTCGGCGGCGAGCCGCAGCGCCCACGGCACGGCGTGGCAATGGGCGACGACGACGGCCTGTTGGACGTCGACGACGTCGAGCACCTCGACCAGATCAGCCACGATCTCGGTCGGGCGCGTAGCGATCGCGGTCGATGCGGACGGTCGGAGCGGCCGGTGCCCGGCCCGTCGATCGTCGACGACCGTGAGGTGGCGCGAGAGGAACGGGACCAGTCCCTTCCACGACCGGGCGTGGGTGATCGGCGACGCCGCGACGAGGAACACGGTGGCCGGGCCGTGGCCGTAGACCTCGTAGCCGACCTTCACGCCGTCGCGCTCGACGAAGCCTTCGCGGTCCGGCTGGCGAGCTCTCATCGGGCGATCCGATCGACGAACCGCTTGATCGAGTGGTTCACGAGCACGGGCTCACGAGCCTGGAGAAAGTGACCTCCGCCGGCGACCGTGATCAGCTCGCCACCGGTGACCGTCGCCAGAGCCGCCCCCCTGGGGTAGTGAGCGAGCTCGTCGCCGTCGCCGTGGATCACGAGCACCGGTGCCTTCACCCGCTCGCAGACCGAACGGAGCTCTCCAGCCCGCACGCCTCCATCCCTTCGTCACTGGCCACCAGCGTGACCGGCTCGGTGTCGAGGCCCCACTCGATGAAGTCCTCGATCTGCTTGGTCGAGTGCGGCTCGGTGCAGCACTCTCGAGCGAAGAACTCGAGGAAGTCCCGGTAGCCACCTTCCATCCAGTGGTGGCGGTTGTACTTCGCCCAGCCCGTCCGTGGTCGTCCAGCCGCTCGGCGAACGGGTACACCGTGCGGTCGGGATGCGTCGGCGCCAGGGCGAACCTGCGGGCTCAGGCAGATCGAGTGCCCGGACGCGAGCGGGATGGTCGGCGGCCACCTGTACGCCCCACAGCGTGCCGCACGAGAGGCCGACGAGGACGCCGTCGGGAGTCTCCGTGGCGTCGAGCACGGCAAGCGTGTCGGCGGCGAACTCGAGGTGGCTGTATGCCTCAGGCTTCGTCGGCCGGTCCGAACGACCCCAGCCCCGGCCGTCGAACGTCACGACCCGGAAGTGCCGGGCGAGTACGGCACCTGCGCCTTCCAGAACCGCGAGTGGATGATCGACCACGTTGGCAGCAGGACGATCGTCGGGTCGCCGGCACCGAACTCCTGCCAGTGCAGCTTCACTCCGTCGCGCTCGACGAAACCTGTGCGCACGGGTTCGCTCGCCCTCATCACGGCGGACCGTCGGTGTCGCCGTTCCCGTTCCCGTTGGCGCTCGAGCGTTCCTCGGCGGCACGGATCAGCTCACCGATCCGGCGCAGGCTCGCTCTGATCGGCATCTCGTGGCGGTCGAACCCGAGGAGCAGTAGTCCCTCCGCTCCGATGAAGGCATTGACGATGAGGGCTGCTGCTTCGGCCGGCGAGAACGGGCCGAGCCCGCCGAAGCGGGCGGCCGCCTCGGTCGCCACCTCCGTGAGGAGCTCGTACCAGCCGCTCAGCATCTCCTTGGTGGCGCTCGCCGATCTCGGGTGTCGACCATCCGGCGGCGATCATCTCCTGGAGGACGCGGACGTAGCCCGACTCGAGATCGTCCTCGAGGAAGTCGCACGCCTGCTCGTACCGCCGCCACAGAGGTACGTCCTCGGCGTACATCGTCGCCTGGCGGGCGAGGCGACGCTGGTTCTCGGCTTCCAGGAGGGCGAGCACCATCCCGCCCTTCGAGCCGAAGTGGTAGTGCACCTGGGACAGCGGCACGCCGGCCTCTTGGGCGACCTTGCGTGTCGAGAACCCGGCATAGCCGTCGCTGAGGAGGCGCGTCCGAGCGGCCGTCAGGATGACCTGGGCGGTCGCAGTTTCAGTTGCCGGGATTGCCAAGGCTGCTCCTCCTCGGTCGGTCGACCGAATCTAGTATCACGCCGATCGCGATCGGAATCAAGCTTGACACACGCTCGACCGAAGCGCGACGCTCTCGGTCGGTCGATCGACCGAAATGCATTCGAACGCTACCGACCGAAGGAGTTCCCATGACCATCGTCGAGCACCCCAGCCGCAACGGGGTCGACACCGCCGGACTCTTCGCCACGATCGACGCGGTGAAGGGCAACACGGACATCGCCAAGTTCCAGTTCCGCGCCACCAACACGTGGGTCAGCGGGACCCACAACCGATCCACGATCCACGGCTTCTACGGCGCCATGCAGGAGATGACGCACAAGGAGGCGCGGACCTACGACGCCGACCACCCCGCAGTGCTCGTCGGCAACGACAACGGCCCGACGCCCGTCGAGTTCGTCCTCCACGCGCTGGCGGCCTGCCTGACGTCCGGTCTGGCCAACATCGCTGCTGCCCGCGGCGTGAACCTGACGGAGGTCACCTCGACCGTCGAGGGGGACATCGACCTGCTCGGCATCCTCGGGCTCTCGGACGAGGTCCGCAACGGCTACCAGCAGATCAAGGTCAGCTTCAAGCTGCGCGGCGATGATCCGGAGAAGTTGCGCGCCGTCGTCGAGCAGTCGAAGAGCCGCTCCGCCGTGTACGACGTCGTCACGAACGGCGTGCCGGTCGCCATCGAGGTCGACGCCGGCTGAGCCTGCAGCCACGTTTCGTCACCAGAAGAGCGACTCGTGCGCACCGTCCACCCAGCGGTCATCATCGGCGCCGGCCAAGCCGGCCTCGCCATGAGCCGTTGCCTCACCGACCGCGGGGTCGAGCACGTCGTGCTGGAGCGGGGCAGGGTCGCCGAGCGCTGGCGCAGCGAGCGGTGGGACTCGCTGCGACTGCTCAGTCCGAACTGGATGACCCGGCTGCCCGGCTGGTCATACCGCGGCCCGGACCCACACGGCTTCATGACGGGCGACGAGGTGGTGTCGTTCTTCGAGGGCTACGCCCGCTCGTCGGCGGCGCCCGTCACGGAGCAGACCGCCGTCGAGTGCCTGGCCCCGCTGGGCGAGGGCTTCGCGTTGCGGACGAGCGCCGGGCACTGGCGGGCAGCCAACGTGGTGATCGCAAGTGGGTGGTGCGACCGGCCAGCTGTGCCGCCGCCGGCCCGGCAGCTCGATCGTGCGCTCAACCAGCTGACGCCGGCCACGTACCGCAACCCGGATTCGCTGCCCGCCGGCGGCGTGCTCGTCGTCGGTGCGTCGGCGAGCGGCGTGCAGATCGCCGACGAACTGTCGCGGGCGGGTCGCGATGTCGTGCTGGCCGTCGGGCGCCACAGCCGGCTGCCCCGCACATACCGGGGCATGGACATCTTCTGGTGGTTGGAGCGGACCGGAACCCTCGATCGGACGATCGACGACGTGGCGGACCCTGAGGCGGCGCGCCAGGAGCCGTCGCTGCAGCTGGCTGGGCGACCGGATCACCGGACGCTGGATCTCCAGGCGCTCCGTGAAGCTGGCGTCGAACTGACCGGAAGGCTCACGTCGGCGGACGGCCGCCGGGTCGGGTTCGCCGACGACCTGTGCAGCCACGTGGCCACGGCCGACGCCCGCGTGCGCCGCGTCCTCGCCGAGATCGACGCCCACATCGAGGCGTCCGGCCTGACGTCAGAGGTCCTCGACGCCGAGTCACCGCCGACCATCCAGGTCGAGCAGCGGCTCCGCGAACTGGACCTGCACGAGCGCCGTATTACGACTGTGCTGTGGGCGACCGGTCACCGCCGTGCGTATCCGTGGCTGCACGTGCCGGTGCTCGACGGGTCAGGGGAGATCCGTCAGCGGCGCGGGTGCACACCCGTGCCGGGCCTGTACGTCCTCGGCCAGCGCTTCCAGCACCGCCGCAACTCCAACTTCATCGACGGCGTCGGCCGAGATGCGGCCTGGATCGCCGACCATCTCGCCCGCAGGACGGCCGTGCTGTGTCGGGCATGAGCACGTCACCTCGCGCTCCCGAGCGCCACTACGACGTGGTCGTCGTCGGAGCACGTGCCGCCGGCGCCGCAACGGCGATGCTCCTCGCTCGCGCCGGGCAACGCGTGCTCGTCGTCGATCGCAGTCGGTACGGCGCCGACACGCTGTCCACCCACGCCCTGATGCGTGGCGCCGTCATCCAGCTCCGCCGATGGGGGTTGCTCGACGACATCGTCGCCGCAGGGACACCACCGATCACGCGCACCACGTTTCGCTACGGCGCCGAGACGATCGAGGTCCCGATCAAGCCATCGCACGGCGTCGAGGCGCTGTACGCGCCACGGCGCACCGTGCTCGACTCGGTGCTCGTCGATGCGGCCGCGGCGGCGGGCGCCGACGTGTCCTATGGCGTGACGGTCACCGGTCTGCGGCGCGATCGGCATGGCCGCGTCGCCGGAGTCGTCGGACGCGACCACACGGGCCGTCCCCTCGTCGTCGACGCGTCGCTCGTCATCGGTGCCGACGGCATGCGCTCATCCGTCGCACGGCACGTCGCCGCACCCACCGAGCGGCGCGGCACCGGAGCGAGCGCGGTCGTCTACGGCTACTGGTCCGAGCTGGAGACGACCGGCTACGAGTGGGTCTTCCGACCGAACGCCTGCGCCGGCGTGATCCCGACCAACGGCGGGCTGGCCTGTGTCTTCGCCGCCGCGTCGCCAGCGCGGATCGGGCGCGGTGGGCCGTCCGCGCTGGAGTCCGTGCTGCGGCAAGCGTGCCCGGAGACGGCAGCCCGCGTGCGGGACGCGACGTTGGCAACGGGCGTGCGGACCTTCCTCGGACAGCCGGGATTCCTGCGTCGGGCGTGGGGTCCCGGCTGGGCACTGGTCGGGGACGCCGGCTATTGGAAGGACCCGCTCAGCGCACACGGGCTGACGGACGCGCTGCCGCGACGCCGAGCTGCTCGCCCGGGCGGTCCAGGTCTCGGCGAGCGGTGACGAGACCGAGTCGGAGGCCTTCGCCCGTTACCAGCTGGTGCGTGACCGGTTGTCGATGCCGCTCTTCCTCATCACCGACCAGATCGCGACGCAGCGATGGACCGACGCCACCATCGGTGGGCTGCTGATCCGGCTCAGCGCCTCGATGGCGGAGGAAGTCGACGCACTGGTCGCACTGGACGCGCTCGCCGCGCTGTGAGCGACACACCACACAGGCGCGAAGCTGTGGGTGATGTCGGGCAAGGCGGAGGCGGATCGGGCATTGGCCGCGGCCGACGAGGCGCTCGGCCGCTCGGACGTCAACGGTGCCGTCGCCCACCTCTCGGCGGCGATCCGCGCGCTCGACGGATGACCCGTGCGCGGCGGCGATGGTGTGCCTGCGCCTCGGCAACGTCTACGGCTGGCGGCTCGGCAACCTCACCGCAGCCAGAGCGTGGTTCGCGAGAGCGCAACGCCTCATCGAGTCGGAGCCACCGTGTGTCGAGCAGGGATGGATTGCCGTCGCCTCGATGGGATGCGACGTCGACGACCCGCTCGAACTGCTCGCCGCGGCGGATCTCGCTCTCGATCGGGCTCGCCGGTTCGGTGATCTGAACCTGGAGATGAAGGCGCTCGCCGACGGTGGCTTGGCGCACGTGCAGGCCGGCCGGATCGCCGAGGGGATGGCGTTGCTCGACGAGGCGATGGCGTTGGCGTGCGGAGCGGCCGATGACGTCTCCACGGCGGGTCAGTCAGCGTGCTCGTTCTTCACCGCCTGCTACCACGCCGGCGACTTCGGCCGGGCTGGGTCGTGGGCCGAGCTGTTGCGACGCCACGGCGTGATCGGTTCGGCTGCCGGCACCCAGCTCTTCCTGTCCAGTCACTGCGACAGCGTGCAAGCGACGCTGCTCATGGAGCTCGGTCGCTGGGGTGACGCGGAGGCGTTGCTCGAGCGGTCGAGGGCCGAGTTCGAGCAAGTGATGCAGATGCCGAGCTGGCACCCCGACATCGCGCTCGCCGACCTGCGGATACGGCAGGGGCGCTGGTCGGAGGCAGAGGCGCTCCTGATCGGCAAGGACCAGTCGATGCAAGCACTGCTTCCGGCCGCCCGGCTGCACCTGGCCCGCGGTGACGTCGCGCTGGCGAGGGCGGTGGTCTGCCGCGGCTTGCGGGTGCTCGGTGACGACCGTCTCCGGGCGGTCGAGCTGCTGACCGTCCTCGTCGATGCTGAGCTCGCCGCCGGTGACGTGGCTGCGGCCGCCGAAGCCGCCGACAGGTTCGAGCTGCTTCTCACGGACGTCTCCGTGCCGGCGCTGCTGGCCCGCGCCCGCGTGGCCCAGGCGCGGGTGCTGGCGGCGAGCGGGCAGCCCGATGCGGCGGTCGCCGCCCTCGAAACCGCCGTCGATGGGCTGGCCTCGGCCGATCTGCCGTGGCTGCGCGTGATGGTGCAGCTCGAGCTGGTGCGCGTGCGCGAGCAGGCTGGTGACCCGGTGGCCGCGGTCGAGGCGGCGGCGGTGGCTGGAGCGCTGGAGTCCTTCGATGTCGTGCTTGCGCCGGCCGACGTGGCGCTGCTCGAGCGACTGACCATCTCGTCGATCGTCAGCGCGAGATCGGCCGCCGAGCTCACTCGTCAGGGCAAGTGGTGGACGGTCGACTTCGACGGCGCGCGCGAGCGCGGGTGCCCGACAGCAAGGGATTGCGCTACGTCGCCGAGCTCGTGTCGCGGCCGGGCGTCGAGCGCCACGCCCTGGATCTGGTCGATCGTGTGGAGGGGGTCGACCGGACGATTGATCGGCGCGCTCTCGGCGATGCCGGCGCGGTGCTGGACACACGGGCTCGCACGGCCTATCGGCATCGCATCGAGCAGCTCCGGGCGGAGGCCGACGACGCGCTCGCCGCCGGACTGCTCGAGACTGCCGAGGCTCGCGAGGCCGAGCTGGAGCTGCTCGTCCATGAGCTGTCGGCGGCCTACGGCGTGGGCGGCCGCGACCGGCGGGCGTCATCGGCGGCAGAGCGGGCACGACTGAACGTCACCCGAGCGCTCAGAACGGCGCTGACCAGGATGTCCGATGCGGTGCCCGGGGCCGGGGACGCCCTCGACCGGCGCATTCGCACGGGCCTGTACTGCGTGTACGAACCGGCGCCGGAGGATGTTTTCTGGATCGTTCAGTGCTGAATGAACGGATGCGGCGTATTCGGCACGCTTCAGGGGCATGGAACCCATGCAGCCAGTCATCGACGAGATCGCCGACGGGATCTATCGGATCTCGACCTGGATCCCTGAGGTCAGCCCGGAGGGCTTCACCTTCAACCAGTTCCTGATCGCGGCGGACGAGCCGTTGCTCTTCCACACCGGGATGCGAGGCCTGTTCCCGCTGGTCGCCGAGACGATGGCGACCGTCGTGCCGGTGGAGTCGCTGCGGTGGATCACGTTCGGGCACGTCGAGGCGGACGAGTGCGGAGCGATGAACATGTGGCTGGCTGCGGCGCCGTCCAGCTCGGTAGCTCACGGCGCGCTCGGATGCGACGTCTCGTTGAACGACCTGTGCGATCGCCCGCCGCGGGCGCTCGCAGAGGGCGAGGTGATCGATCTCGGAGGCAAGCGGGTCCGGCAGATCTCGACGCCGCACGTCCCACACGGGTGGGAGGCGCAGGTGCTGTTCGAGGAGACGACCGGCACGCTGCTGTGCGGTGACCTGTTCTCCCAGCTCGGTGCCGGCAAGCCACTGACCACCGGCGACGTCGTCGGTCCGGCGATCGCCGCGGAGGAGATGTTCCACGCATCGACGCTCGCTCCCCAGACTGCGACGATCATCCGCGGTCTCGGCGACCTGCAGCCGACGACGCTGGGCATCATGCACGGATCGTCGTTCACCGGCGACTGCCGCCAGGCGCTGTACGACCTCGCTGACCGCTACCAGTCGATGATGGAATCGAGCGCCGAAGCTGCCTGACCCGAGGCACCGGCTCTTTGTCAGCGTTTTGGCGGACCGTTCAACCAGAACGCTGACGAAGAGGCGCCGCGACGCGCTCGCGGCGCAGCGCAACCGGCGGCTCAGTGCACCGGGGCGGTGTTCGACGCAGACGCCTTCTTGATCTTGTCGATGAGGTGGTTCGGCAGCAGGTCGTAGTGGTCGTGGACGGCCACGAACGTGCCACGGCCGCCGGTCATCGAGCGCAGGTCCACGGCGTAGCGCTGGATCTCCGCGGCCGGCACGTACGCCACGATCTCGTGGTTCCCGTTCCCCAGCACGGACGTGCCGCTGACCCGGCCCCGCCGCGAGTTGAGGTCGCCGAGCACGTCGCCCTGGTACCCCTCCGGCACGGTCACGGTGAGCACCGAGACCGGCTCGAGCACGGCCGCGCCGGCCTTGGTCAGGGCTTCCTTCAGTCCGTGCGCCGCCGCCGACCGGAACGCCATGTCGGACGAGTCGACGGAGTGGTACTTGCCGTCGTAGCACTCGACACGAACGTCGACGACGGGGAACCCGTAGACGCCGCCCGTCGACATCGTCTCCTCGACGCCGCGCTGCACGGCGGGGATGTACTGCTTGGGAATCGTGCCACCGACGATCGAGTTGACGAACTGCGATCCGTCGCCCCGCGCCGTCGGGCTGACCCGCAGCTGAGCTACGGCGAACTGCCCATGCCCCCCGGACTGCTTCTTGATCTTCCCCTCGGCCTCGGCCGATCCAGTGACCGTCTCCCGATAGGGCACCCGCACTTCCTCGGTCTCGACGTTCACGCCGAACTTCCGGCTCATCCGCTCGAGCGCCACGTTCAAGTGCGCGTCGCCGGTGCCGCGGAGCACGGTCTGCCCGGTCTCCTCGTTGCGATCGACGACGAGCGCCGGGTCCTCCGACAGCAGGCGGGTCAGCGCGCCCGACAGCTTGTCGTCGTCGGATTGGGTGACGGGGCGCAGCGCCAGCCCGTACACGGCCATTGGTGGTGTCGGTGCCTTCGCTCGCACCGGAGCGTCCTTCGGCGCCAGGGTCGATCCGGTCACCGTGTCGTTGAGCTTGGCGACCGCACCAAGATCACCCGCAGTCAGCCGCCCGACCGGCACGTGCTCCTTGCCCCGGAGTTGGAACAGGCCGTGCAGCCGTTCCTCGGAGCCGGTCGTGGTGTTGACGAGTCGATCGTCCACGGCGATCGTCCCGGACAGGACCTTGAACAGCGAGATCTGGCCGACGAACTGGTCGGCGACGGTCTTGAAGACGTAGGCCAGTGGCTTGCTGGCTGCGTCGGCGGCGACCTCGACCTCGACCCCATCAGCGCCGGTGCCGGCGAGGACGGTCACCGGCCGCTCGGCCGGGGATGGGCCGAGCTCGCAGATGAAGTCGAGCAAGCGGTCGATGCCGACGCCCGTCGTGGCCGACCCGACGAGCACGGGGAACTCAGCTCCGTTCAGGATCTCGTGGGCCAGGGTCTTCTCCAGCTCGGCCGCTGACGGCGTATCGCCGGAGAGGTACCGCTCCAACTGCTCGTCGTCACCGGCGACGATCTCCTCGACGAGCTCGTCGTGGCGGCGGTGCTCCTCGTCCACCACATCGGCCGGCAGCGGCTCGGAGTGGTGCTGGCCATCGGGCGTGTACGCGAAGCCCTGGTCGCTGAGGAGGTCGGCTACGCCGTGGAAGGCCTCCTCCTCGCCCAGCGGCAGTTCGAGCACGACGAAGCCGGATCCGAACCGAGTCCTGAGGTCGGAGAGGACCTGGTGGAAGTTGGCCCGCTGCTTGTCTTCCTTGGAGATGAACACCATCCGCGGGATGTTGCGCTCGACGCACCTGGACCACGCCGCCTCGGTGCCCACCTCGATGCCGTCGACGGCGCTGACCACGACCACGGCCAGGTCGGCGACCGAGAGGGCCGCCTCGACGTCGCCCCCGAAGTCGGCGTAGCCGGGGGTGTCGATGAGGTTGATCTTGTAGGTCTGACCGTCGTCGCACTTCCACTCGACCGGAGCGATCGCCAACGACAGCGTCATCGTCCGCTTGATCTCTTCGGGCTCGGTGTCGCACACGGTCGTGCCGTCCTCGACTCGCCCGGCCCTGGGAACGACGCCGGCCCGCAGCAGCATCGCCTCGACAAGTGTGGTCTTCCCGCATCCGCCGTGGCCGACGACGGCGACGTTGCGGATCTTGTCCGTGGACGGACTCATCAAGCTCATGACCCCCGACTGGTTGTGCCTTCTGGTTGTGTCCTTGGGGGGCGCACTCTACTGAGCAGAATGGCCGAGTGGACCCGTCGGACCAGGCCCGCCAGCGGGTGCTCCGAGCCCGCGCTGCCAGGTCCGCCGAAGACACCGTCGCCGCCTACCGCGACTGGGCCGCCGACTACGACCGGGACGTCTTCGACCAGCTCGGCTTCATCGGCAGCGACCGGATCGCAGACCTCCTAGCCGACCATCTCGGCGATCGCACGACACCGGTTCTCGACCTCGGGTGTGGGACGGGGGCGGTCGGAATCCGGCTGTTCAGGGAAGGCTTCACGTCCGTCGACGGCATCGACATCTCCCGGGCGATGTTGGGCGTCGCTGCCCGCAAGGGGGCGTACCGAGCCTTGATCGAAGCGGACCTGCAGCGCCCGCTGCCACTTGCCGACGACTCGTACGGCGCCGCCGTCTCGGCCGGCACGTTCACCGCCGGCGGCGTCGGCCCCGCGGTGCTGGCAGAGGTGCGGCGCGTGCTGCAGCGGGGCGCGACGGTGGCCTTCGTGATCGGGGAGTGGGACGTGTTCGAGCCGGCCTTGGCGAGCTGGGAGCTGTTGCACGTCGCCGCCGAACCGATCCGCCGCGGCGGCCCGCCTGAGGCGACGATGGTCGTCGCCCGTAGGGACCCCGCCATTTCGCCGACCGGTACTCTGAGTACGTGACTGCGACAGCGGGTCCTGGGTTCGGTACCAACTCATGGTTGGTCGAGGAGATGTACGAGCAGTTCCGCGCCGACCCGGAGTCGGTCGGGGAGGCGTGGCGCGAGTTCTTCGCCGACTACAAGTCGATCACGCCCGAACCGTCGGCGCCGCAGGCGCCGAGCGAACCGGCAACGACCACCGCCGCAGAACCGCCCTCGACGGCTCCTGCGCGAGCCGCAGATGAGGCCGAGACCGCCGGCGACGCGAGCGCCAGCGAGCCGCCGGCCCGTCCCCGGAGCCCCCAGGCGGAGGGGACAATCTTGAGGGGCACCGCAGCCGTGATCGCCGCCAACATGGAGCGCAGCCTCAGCGTGCCGACGGCGACCAGCTTCCGGGAGATCCCCGCCAAGCTGCTCGAGGTCAACCGCAAGGTGATCAACGGCTACCGCGCCCGCAGCGGCACGGGCAAGGTCAGCTTCACCCACCTCATCGGCTACGCCATCGTGCGGGCCATCGCCGACGCCGTCCCGAACATGCGCAACACGTTCGTCCAGGACGACGACGGCAAGCCCCGTCTGCAGCGCATCGAGACGATCAACCTCGGCCTCGCCGTCGACGTGGACAAGGGTGATGGCACGCGCACGCTCGTCGTTCCGGTCATCCGAGAGGCCGACCGCATGGACTTCGCCGGCTTCCTCGGCGCCTACGAGGAGCTGATCCGCAAGGTCCGCTCGAACAAGCTCACGGTCCAGGATTTCCAAGGCGCCAACGTCAGCCTCACCAACCCGGGCACGATCGGCACCGTTCAGAGCGTCCCCCGGCTCATGCAGGGTCAGAGCGTCATCGTCGGCGTCGGGCGCATCGACTACCCGGCCGAGTTCGAGGGCGCCGACCGCGCCAACCTCAGCTCGCTCGGTGTCAGCAAGGTCGTCACGATCACCAGCACCTACGACCACCGCATCATCCAGGGTGCCGAGAGCGGACTGTTCCTGGCCCGCGTGCACGAGCTGCTGCTCGGGGAGCACGGGTTCTACGAGGACGTCTTCCACTCACTAGGCATGCCGTACGAGGCCGTCAAGTGGCGGCCCGACGTCAACCCGATCGATCACGTCGAGGCGATGCTGCACAAGCAGATGCAGGTCGCCACGCTGATCCGCGTCTATCGCGTGCGCGGTCACCTCATCGCCGACCTCGATCCGCTGAAGTGGAAAGAGCCGGCGATGCCCAAGGAGCTCGATCCACTGACGTACGGGTTGACGATCTGGGACCTCGACCGGGAATTCCTCACCGGCGGCGTCGCCGGCACCGAGAAGATGCAGCTCGGAGCGCTCCTCGGCGTGCTGCGCGACGCCTACTGCCGCACGATCGGCATCGAGTACATGCACATCCAGGACACCGAGGAGCAGCGGTGGATCCAGTCCAAGGTCGAGGGTGTCCACCTCGCCTTCGACAAGGAGGCCAAGCACCGCATCCTGGAGCGGCTGAACGCCGCTGAGGCGTTCGAGAAGTTCCTCGCCACGAAGTACGTCGGCACGAAGCGCTTCGGGCTCGAAGGCTCGGAGTCGGCGATCGCCATCCTCGACGAGGTCATCTCGGCAGCCGCCGACGGTGGCCTCGACTCGATGCGTGCTCGGCATGGCCCACCGCGGCCGGCTCAACGTGCTGTCGAACATCATCGGCAAGAGCTACGACGCCATCTTCCGGGAGTTCGAGGGGCACGTCGACCCGTCGTCCGTGCAGGGATCGGGGGACGTCAAGTACCACCTCGGTGCGACCGGCAAGTACGTCAGCCCGTCGGGCGCCGACATTCTTCTCGAGCTCGCCGCCAACCCGAGCCACCTGGAGACCGTCGACCCGATCGTCGAGGGCATGGTCCGCGCCGCGCAGGACCAGATCGACCCGCCGGGCTCGTATCCCGTCCTGCCGATCCTCCTCCACGGCGATGCCGCGTTCGCCGGCCAGGGGGTCGTGGCCGAGACGCTGGCGATGAGCGACATCTCCGGCTATCGGGTCGGCGGCACCATCCACCTGATCGTCAACAACCAGATCGGGTTCACCACAGCCCCCGAGTTCGCCAGGTCCTCGATCTACAGCAGCGACGTCGCCAAGACGGTGCAAGCTCCGATCTTCCACGTCAACGGCGACGATCCGGAGGCGTGCGTCCGGGCAGCCCGGCTGGCCTTCGAGTACCGCCAGCGCTTCCATAAGGACGTCGTCATCGACATGTGGTGCTACCGGCGCCACGGGCACAACGAGGGCGACGATCCGAGCTACACGCAGCCGCTGATGTACGCCGCGATCGCCGAGCACCGCAGCGTGCGCAAGCTGTACGTCGAGACGCTGGTCAAGCGTGGCGACATCACGCTGGAGGAGGCCGAGCAGGCGCTCGACGACTTCCAAGCACGCTTGCAGGTCGCCCTCGATGAGACACGTGCGCAGTCCGCACCCGCCGTGAAGGCGGCCAAGCCGCCGAAGCCCGCCGGCGTCCTGCCGCACATCCCGACAGGCGTCGAGCGCGCGGTCCTCGACCGCATCTTCTCCCAGCTGACGAACTACCCGCAGGACTTCACGGTCCATCCGAAGCTGGCCAAGCAGTTCGAGACGCGCACGAAGCTGTTCGAGGCCGGTGAGGTCGAGTGGGCGACCGCCGAGGCGCTGGCCTTCGGATCGCTCCTCCTCGACGGCCACAGTGTCCGCCTGGCGGGAGAGGATTCCCGCCGTGGCACGTTCAGCCACCGCCATGCCGCGCTCGTCTGCAACACGACCGGCAAGTCGTGGATCCCGCTGGACGACCTCCCCGGCGCTGAGGGCAAGCTGTGGGTCTACGACTCACTGCTGTCGGAGTACGCCGCGCTCGGCTTCGAGTACGGCTACGCCCAGGAGAACCCCGAGGCACTGGTGGTCTGGGAGGCCCAGTTCGGCGACTTCATCAACGGCGCCCAGGTGATCATCGACCAGTACGTGGTGGCCGCGGAGGACAAGTGGAACGAGCAGAACGGGCTCGTGATGCTGCTACCGCACGGCTACGAGGGACAAGGTCCCGAGCACTCGTCGGCCCGGATTGAACGGTTCCTCACCCAGGCCGCCGAGGACAACCTGCAGATCTGCAACGCCACGACGGCGGCGCAGTACTTCCACCTGTTGCGGCGCCAGGTGTACTCGGAGCGGCACACCCCGCTGATCATCTTCACGCCGAAGCAAGGCCTGCGCATGCGCCAGACCCGCTCGCCGATCGAGGCGCTGACGACGGGGTCGTTCGAGGAGATCCTCGACGACCCGTTCATCAGCGACCCACAATCGATCCGGCGCATCGTCTTCAGCAGCGGGAAGGTGGCCTGGGATGCGATGGCCGAGCGCGACAAGCGCAACGCACCAGTCGCCGTGGTGCGCGTGGAGCAGCTCTACCCGTCGCCGATCGACCAACTCATGTCGCTGCTCGAGCGCTACCCGAACGCCCGCGAGCTCGTCTGGCTGCAGGAAGAGCCCGAGAACATGGGCGCCTGGGCGTTCGTCGAGGCGCGCGTGTGGCGGATCAAGGAGCGTGGCTACGACCTGCGCCACGTCGCCCGCGTCGAGTCCGGTAGTCCCGCCACCGGCTCGAAGACGATCCACGACCAAGAGCTCGCCGACCTCATGGACGAGACGTTCCGCGACCTCTGACATGGTCGTGTGACATGGTCGATCTCGCCAAGGTCGATGCACCCGGACGCCTCCTCCTGCACCAGCGTGACCGTGTCCTCGCGGTGTTCGTCCGCGGGGACGCCCCGTTCGACGACGACCAACTGGACGCGCTGCGCGCCGACGGTCTGTTGATCCGCACCGTCGCCGGAGACGTGCTCACCGCCGACGGCGGCCCCGACGCGATCGAGATCGTGACGAACCGTCACTTCGTGCGTTCCGTGCAGATCTCCGCCCCGCTCTTCCCGGAGG
This sequence comes from uncultured Acidimicrobiia bacterium, assembly GCA_963774125.1. Taxonomy (GTDB): domain Bacteria; phylum Actinomycetota; class Acidimicrobiia; order Acidimicrobiales; family Ilumatobacteraceae; genus JALZMG01. The sequence goes on along the minus strand of CAVZDR010000002.1, from coordinate 433,524 downwards.
AGCCGGACAGCGGTCAGAGGCCCGCAGATACGCAGGTGGGTGAGACGCCGTAGCGCAGCGGAGGCGGCGAGCTCGGGAGGTGAGGCGAGCAACTTGCTTGCGAGCCGAGCCCGATGATTCAGTCGTACCAGTAGTTCGTGAGGTTGGCGCCCGGCACGCCGTCGACGTCGGCCCCCGCACTGGCGCACTCGAAGGCCCCCGCGGCGTCGAGCTTGCCGGCGCCCCACGCGGTAGTTCGGCGTGGCGCCGGTGAAGGCGTCGGCGCGTGCGGTGCTCATCAGGCAGTCGCGGATCTGAGCAGCCGTGAGCTCGGGGTTGGCCTGGAGCATGAGGGCGACCGTGCCCGTCACCATCGGCGCAGCCATCGACGTGCCGGCCATCGGCCCGTACGTGTCTCCGGTGCTCGGAGGCTGTGGAGCGACGATCGACTGGCCCGGTGCGGCGACCGTCGGTGATGGTCGACCGTCCCGCGTCGGTCCCAAGCTGGAGAACGTCGAGATGGAGCCGACGCCGGCCCCGCGGGTGACGTACGACGCCGCGGTGATGACCTCGTGGGCCGTCCCTGGGATCGACATGGTGCGCGCCGGACTGCGGTGCGGTGCCCGGAACTCCGGGCTGGGTTCGCCGCGCTGGATCCACGCATCCCATTGACCGCTGCTGACCGTGGTGCCCGTCAGCGTGATCGTCCACGTCCCTGCCGTCAGGCTCGCCGCGCCGGCGTGGGACAGCACGACGAAGATCCGGTTGTCGGCGTTGCCGGGGTCGCCAACCGCTGAGTCGATGAACACCGAGTTGCCACCGGCGACGTTGACCGTCGTCGTCATCCCGGGCGAGACGATCGGCGTTGTGCCGCCTCCGGGTGGCGCGATCGTCACGTCGTAGCGATCGGCGCCCGCGTACCAGACATCGATCGTGACCGGTGCTGTGCGGGCCGGCATCGTGAGCTGCACCGCCTGCGTGCCGCCGCCCTGCATGATCCCGCCGGCGTGCCTGTTGCGGTTGCCTTCGTTGCCCGCCGACTTGACCATCGCCCGACCGCTGCCGCCCAACATGTTGTCGAGACCCCGCTCGAGCAGGCTCGTGCCGTCGTGCGGACCGAGGTTGTCGCCCTGGCTCTGGTTGATCACGACGGGGCGGCCGAGCGCCTCGGCGAGATCGAGGATGTACCGGGCCGCGTCGAGCGTGTCGGCGGAGTCACCGAGACCGCGTTGCCCCGCTGCGGCGCCGCGGGTGTTCGCAACGACGACGAGGTCGGCCTCGGGCGCCACGCCGACGAACGTGAACGGCGGTTGGCCAGAACCGGCGACCGAGCCGTCGCCGGCGGCGATTCCGGCGACGTGGGTGCCGTGGAACCCGTCGCCCGGGATTTGGAGGTCACGATGGCGCACGACGGCGAACGGATCAGGAGCAGCCAGCGCAGCGTTGATCTGCGACGTTCGGTATTCGACGCCGTACCTGAAGCCGGCCGGGCTCGACTCACCGCTGCGCGGCACAAGTCCCTGGTCCCAGATCGCGACGATCCGTGACGACATGTCCGCCCTCCGGAACGCCTCGTGCATGAAGTCGATCCCGGAATCGATGATGCCGATCACGACGCCGTTGCCGCGGTGGCCAGGCGGACCGGTGTGGACGGCGTCGGCGCGGATCTCCGCCAGCGCGAGGTCGAGGTCTCGATGCATCGCCCGCGCCACTTCGATGCGTCGCACGTCGTCGAGCTCGGTCAGCCGGTCGACGTGCCGCAACACGATCTCTCCGGACACGACGTCGCCCGCCACCGCACTGACCGTCAGCCCCGCACCCTCGAGCGCCGCCACGTCGCCATCGAACTCGACGAGCACGGAGGCGGTCGGCTCGCGGCCAGGTGCGGAGTCGAACTCGAAGATCGAGTCCGCCGCCATGCTCGTGAGCACCGTCTTGCGTTGCTCGGAGAGGAACTTCAAGCCGGGATCAAGTTTGCTCATACGCGCTCCCTATGTGCTCAGCTCGAGCCCGAGGATCTGCTCCAACTGGATGATCGCCTCCGCCGGGTCACCCACCTTGATCGTCGTCATGCCCAGCTCGCGCGCCGGCTTCAGGTTGACGCCGAGGTCGTCGAGGAACACGCACTCGCGCGGCTCCACGGCGAGTCGCTCGCAGGCCAACACGTAGAACTCCGGCTCCGGCTTGCGCACGCCGAGCTTGCTCGACTCGAGGATCAGATCGAAGCGGGCCATCACGGCGTCGACGTCCGCCCGCATCGGGCCGTCCGGGACGACGTTGTTCGTGAGGCAGGCGACGGCGAGCCCAGCCGCCTTGATGCGATCGAGCGCAGCGACCATCTCCGGACGGACCTCACCCATCAGTAAAGCCAGCACGTCGGCACCCTGGACGCGGTGACCGAGCGCCGCCGATTCCTCGGCGAACACCTCATCGAACTCATCGGCGCTGATCTCGGCGCGCTCCAGCCGAGCCCACGCGTTGGCGTGTGGGTTGATGGCGTTGACGGTCCGAATGAACTCCGACGGGAGGCCGCGTTCGATCTCGTAGTGCCGGAACGCTTCGAACGGACTGGACAGGATGACCCCGCCGAAGTCCCAGAGCACCGCTCGGATCACCGGTGGTGACTCTACGATGGGCTGCTCCATGCCCATTCGTTGCGTTCCCCGGCCACGCAGACGCCATTGGCGTTCCCCGGCCACGCAGGCCGCGTGTAGCCGCTCGCTCACTGGCGTTCGCTCGCTCGCACCCAGCACGCCGGCGCTCGCTCGCTCGCAGTTGGTGACGCGCTCAAGTTGAACACAAAGACCAATTCAGACGTCGTGGTGGTCGACGGATCGAACATCGCGACCGAAGGGCGGTCCACCCCGAGCCTGGCCCAGCTGAACGACGCCGTGATGGCGTTCCGGGACGAGTTTCCCGACGCCGTGGTGACGGTCGTCGTCGACGCCACGTTCGGGCACCGCATCGACAGGCGGGAGGCCGTCGCGTTCGACGAGGCCGTCGCCCACAATGAGCTCGTGGCGCCGCCCGCCGGCGCAATCGGGCGCGGCGATGCGTTCGTCCTCAGCATCGCCAACAAGGTCGGCGCGCGAATCCTCAGCAACGACTCGTTCCAGGAGTTCCACGGCGACTACCCCTGGCTGTTCGACGAAGGCCGCTTGATCGGCGGCAAACCCGTGCCGTTCGTCGGCTGGGTCTTCGTCGAACGCCTGCCGGTCAAGGGCCCGGTGAGCCGCAAGGCCCAGCGGGCTGGGCGCGGTGGCTCAGATCGCAAGGTCGTGCGCCGGTCGGCGAGCAGGGAAGCGAGCCAGCCGATGCCGGTGCCGACGGCGCCACCGCCGAGTGTGAAGCGACCGGTCGCGAGCGTGACGCCGAACGCGCCTGCCGAGTCGGCGCCGGCGCCCGCACGGCCCGCCGCCCCCGGCGGAGCGGTCAACGACCTCCTGCCGTTCCTCGATTTCGTCGAGCACCACCCGATCAGCAGCAGCGTCAACGGAGTCGTCGAGTCGTACTCGTCGCACGGGGCGTACGTCACGATCGGCGACATCCGCGGTTATGTGCCGCTCCGGTTGATGGGGGACGCACCCCCGCGGAGTGCCCGCGAGGTGATGCGCATCGGCGACGCGGTGACCCTCGTCGTGACGAGCTTCGCCCCGGCGCGGCGCAGCGTGGAGCTTGCCGTCCCGGCAATGGCACCCGGCGCGGCGGTTGCCGTCAGTCCCGATCTCATCGAGCTCGTCGAGGCCGTGGCGGAGGCTCCGACCAAGAAGGCCGCGTCCAAGAGGGCGACGGCGAAGAAGGCGCCGGCCAAGAAGGAGCCCGCCAAGAAGGACGCGGCGAAGAAGGCCCCGGCCAAGAAGGAGCCGGCGAAGAAGGAAGCAACGAAGAAGGCGGCGGCCAAGAAGGAGCCGGCCAGGAAGGCCGCGGCCAAGCAGGCGGCGCAAAAGGCTCCGGCAATGAAGGCCACAGCGACGAAGGAGTCAGCCAAGAGGGTGGCGGCGAAGCAGGCTGTCGGCACGACGAACGAAGGTCCGCCGACGCGGAAACGAGCGACGCGGCAAGCAAGCGTCCGCGGAGGTGGTCAGCAGCGCGGACGTGGCTGCGGCAGGACGTTCGCTGTGACGCGCTTCGCGACGTGGAACGTCAACTCGCTGAAGGTGCGCCAGGAGCGGGTCGACCAGTGGCTGGCGGACATCGCTCCAGACATCGTCTGCCTGCAGGAGACGAAGATCGCCGACTCCGCGTTCCCCCAGTTGACGTTCGAGGCGATGGGCTACGACGCCGCCCACCACGGCGAGGGACGGTGGAACGGTGTGGCGATCCTGTCGCGGCAAGGGCCTCACCGACGTCTCGTTCGGGTTTGCCGACGGCGAGCCTCCCGATGACGAGGCGCGTCTGATGACGGCGACCTGTGGCGGATCCGCGTCGTCACCGTGTACGTGCCCAACGGGCGATCGCTCGACGCCGATCACTATCAGTACAAGCTGCGTTGGCTCGACCGCCTCGTCGCCCACCTCGACGCCGTGGCCGCGCCCGGCACTGACGTCATCGTCGCCGGTGATCTCAACATCGCGCCGGCCGACGCCGACGTGTATGACCCGTCCAAGTACATCGGCACGACGCACACCAGCGAGCCGGAGCGGGCCCGCTTCGCCTCCCTGCTCGACTGGGGGCTCACGGACGTGTTCCGGGAGCAGCACCCCGATGCGCCAAAGGTGTTCTCGTGGTGGGACTACCGAGCGGGCGACTTCCACGAGGGCCGTGGGATGCGCATCGATCACGTGCTGGCTTCGGCGTCAGTCGCAGCGCGCGCCGAGTGGATCATCATCGACCGCAACGCCCGCAAGGGCAAGAGCCCGAGCGACCATGCGCCGATCGTGCTCGATCTGGCCGACGCGTCCTGAGTCTCAGCCTGCCTATCCGTGGGAGATCTGGGTAACCGTCAGTTCAGCGCGGCGGTGAAGTGCTCGACGATCGTGTCGGCGGCCGGGTCGATGAGGCGTGGGTCGTCGTAGAAGTCGATCTGCCCCTGCGATTCCAGCCACCGCTCGGTCTTCGGTGCACTGACCACGCCGTAGAACCTGCGCGCGAGCGGGGGAGCGAGCGTGTGCTCGGAATGCACGAGCAGGAACGGCACCGTGATCCGGCTTGCCGACTCCTGGGCGTCGAAAGGCGTCGTGTGAGCGAGTGACTGGACGGCGAAGCCGTTGGTGTAGTTGTCGACCGCTCCGCGCTCGAGTGCCGTAGAACTCGTACGCCTCTTGCAGCGGCATCGCCACGTCGCCACCGTCGGCGGCGACCGCCGGGATGGTCTCCGCCTCGCCCGTGTCTCGCCAGCGCTGCTCCGCGGCGAGTCCACGGTCGATCGCCGCCTGGTAGTGCTCCGGCGACGAGTTGGCGAACTCGGTGGCGTCCGAGTAGTACCCGGCAACGCCGGCGAACGCTCGGAGACGTTGGTCATCGGCGACGGCCCTCGCCATGTACCCGGCTCCGGCGCAGACGCCGACGGCGACGACCGGAAGATCGCCGGTCCGCTCGTCGGCGGCCAACGCGGTCACGGCGGCCCGCACGTCGACGGCCTTACCGACGGGGTCTTCGAGTTGGCGCGGTTCACCCTCGCTCTCGCCGAACGTTCGATGGTCGAAGGCCAGGGCGGCGAAGCCTCGCTCGGCGAGTGCCCGCGCGTACGCTCCGGTCGCTTGCTCCTTCACCGACGTCAGCGGGCCAGTGGTCACCACAGCCGCCACGGGCTGGCCTGCCGGGAGGTACAGGGTGCCGACCAGTCGGTCACCGCCGCTGGTGAACGTGAAGGACTCGCTTGTCGTGTGACTCACAGGTCGCGCAACACCTCGGCCGTACGGTGCATTCCGATCGTCACGGCATTCGCCGTCCTTGCCGCCTGCGGGGGGGACGACGGGAATTCATCACCGTCCGTCGACATCGGCGACGGGCGGACGATGTTCCTCGAGTGCATGGGGGACGGCGAGCCGACCGTCATCCTCGAGTCCGGCATCCACGACTCGAGCGAGTACTGGACGGTGTCACAGCTGCTGCCTCCCGCCGTCGATCCGCCGGTCATGCAGGGTCTGGCGGAGACGAACCGCGGTCTGTCGCTACGACCGACCGGGCACGGTCGTTCCCGGCGACCCGCCGGCGATCACCGACCGGTCGACTCCCGTAGAGATGCCGCGCACGGTCGCTGACTCCGTCGCCGACTTGAACACGCTGCTGACCGTCGCCGAAGTTCCCGGGCCTTACGTGCTCGTCGCCCACTCGTGGGGCGGCATGATCGCCCAGTTGTACGCCCGGTCCCACCCGGACGACGTCGTCGGGCTGGTCCTCGTCGACGCGTTCGCGCCCGCCGTCCGTGAGCTGTTGGGCGAGAAGTGGCAGGCCTACGTCGAGGTGCTGAACAACCCGCCCGGCGAATCGCTGAACGCTCAGCCGGAGTACGAGAAGTTCGACATCGACGCCAGCATCGACGAGGTCGTGAGCGCGCCGCCACTCGATGCCGAATTTCCGCTCGTCGTGATGAGCAAGACCGAACCGTTCCCCGACTTCCCCGCCGGCTCGGGCATGACCAACGCCGACGTCGATGCCATTTGGCCCGAAGCACAGCAGACGCTCGTCGATCTGGTGCCGAACACGCCGCACGAGATCGCCACCGGCAGCATCCACTACATCCAGGTCACGGAGCCAGACCTCGTGATCGATGCGGTGCGGCTGGTCATCGCCCGGGCTGCCGGCGAGTCCTGAGGAGTTGCCGGATGGGGCAGGTGGGCGAGCTCGGGAGGTGAGTCGAGCAGCTTGCCTGCGAGACGAACCCGTTGAGAGCGTCAGCTCTCGGCGTCGTCGAGGGCGGCGCGCACGCCGGGGAACAGGCGGGTCGCCGTGAGCATCCCGAGACCCGTGACAGCGGCGAGCCCCTCGGCCGACGTCGGGGATGCTGCCGCGACGGCGACGAGGTCGCTGTCGGAGCACAGCTCGCTGGGCAGCACACCGGCCGCTCGTGCCGCACGGTCCCGCCAAGCCCGTAGGTCAGCGAGCTGGCGATCCTCGTTGCGCGGCGAAGGTCGTAGCTCGGGGGGCATGGGCGCGGCCGGAGGCGGATCAATGTCGAGCCCGCTGATCAGCGGGCTGGGACGGCGGCCGTAACCACCGCGGCGGCGCGACCAGGTGATCACCAGCCGGTCGGAAGCTCGCGTCATCGCGACGTGCAGCAGGCGCGCCTCTTCGACGCGCCCCGAGTTCGTCGTCGCCGAGCGGTGCGGGACGAGGCCCGTTTCCACCCCGGTGACGATGACCGTCGGCCACTCCCGGCCCTTGGCGCCGTGGAACGTCAGGAGATCGACGCCGCCGTCCTCCCGCGCGTCGTCGAACGGGTTCGTCGAGGCGATCCACCAGCGCAGCGCTGCGCCGTCACCGCTCGGCTGCTCCCGTAGGAACTCCAGCACGGCCACTGCGACGAGCCGCTCATCGGCTGCCGCGTCGTCGCCAGCGTCGTCGCCACCCGGGTCGAGCGTGTCGTGGGCCCACTCGCGCAGGCGGGACGCCGACGGCAGGGCCGTTGCCTTGCGTACGGCACGCCCGAGCGGCGTCCCTTCCGTGAGGCGGCGACGACGCAGCGGAACGTTCGCCGCCGCAAGCGCGTCGTTGAACCGCGCCAGCTGGTGATTGGTGCGGGCGAGGACCGCCAAGGAGCCGGCGCGAACAACACCGGGTTCCAGCGAGCGGATGAACGCGACGACCAGCGACGCCTCGTGATCCTCGTCGTCGGCAGCGACGACCCGAACAGCCGGTCCCTCCGCTCGTGATGAAACGGAACTGCTCGCGTTGTCCGTCGCTCCAAGCACGTGGGCACCGGCGGCGACGATCTGCGGCGTGCACCGATGGTTGGTCGGAAGCCGAACCACCTCCACACCTCGAAGGCGATCGGCGAGGCCGGCCAGGAAGGCGGGATCCGACCCGTTGAAGCCGTAGATGGCCTGCGCTGGATCACCGACGAGGTAGAGATCGTTGCGGCTGCCGCCGACGAGCTCGAGGAACCGGTACTGGATCGGGTTGAGGTCCTGCGCTTCATCGACGAGCAGGTGGCGGTAGCGCCAGCGGATCGCATCACCCCACGGTGTGTCGGCCTCCAGATCGCGCACCGCCATCGTCAGCAGGTCGTTGAGATCGACGACGCCTCGGCGCCGCTTCAACGTCTCGAAGGCGGCGAGCGCCCCGGCGATGCGTTCGGGAGGCGTGGCGCCGCGACGTGAGGCCGCACGAGCGGCCTTCGCGTACGACCCGGGTTCGATGCCCCGGGCGGCCGACCAGTCCGCTTCTGTCGCCAACGTGCTGACCGGGATGCCGTCGGCGACCACGGCCAGCAACCGGTCGCGATCGTCGGCGACCGTGAGCGGCGGACGGTCGAGGTCGCGTCGGTGTTGACGCACGAGGGCGAGCGCCACGGCATGGAACGTCCCCGCCTCGACGTGATCATGCACGCCGCTTCGGCGGAGGCGCCGCCGCAGCTCGCCGGCCGCCTCCCGGGTGAACGTGAGGGCGAGTGTGTGGGCGGCGTCGGCGGTACCCGCCGCAATGCGGAATGCGATGCGGCTCGTCAGCACGCGCGTCTTGCCCGAGCCAGCACCGGCAATCACGGCGACAAGCGTCGACGGGGTCGTGACGGCCTCGATCTGCGCCGGATCGAGACCGGCCAGTGCGTCGGCGACCGGGTCCTGTCCGCTGGCGTCCGAGGCCGCTCGCACACCGCCACCCTAGGACCCCGGCTGTATACGCTCATGGCGCATGCCGTACCCGCGGAAGCTGCTCAATGACTACGAGACGCTCGCCCTCGACCTCCATCCCCACTGGTGGTACTTCGCCGAGTCGGTGTTCTCGCTGATCGTGTCCATCGTCCTCGGGGTCGTCGTCGTAGCAATGGATGCCGCGTCGTGGCTCAAGTGGGTCGTCCTCATCCTCATCGTCCTCAGCGCGCTCTGGGTGTTGCACACGTATCTGAAATGGATCACGACGCACTTCGTGATCACCAGCGATCGCGTCATCTTCCGCCACGGCGTGTTGGCGAAGAGCGGCATCGAGATCCCGCTCGAGCGGGTCAACAGCGTGCACTTCGACCAGGGCATCTTCGAGCGGATGGTCGGCGCCGGCGACCTGTTGATCGAATCCGGGGCGAAGGAGGGGCAGCAGCGGTTCACGGACATCCGCAACCCCGATCGCGTCCAGAACCTCATCCATTCCCAGATGCAGGCCCGTGAGGACAACATGTACGGCGTCAATCAAGACGGCGCGACGTCCGCGACGGCCGCTGACGTGGCGACGCAGCTGGAGAAGCTGGAAGGTCTCCGCGACCGTGGTTCGCTGACGCCCGAGGAGTTCGAGCAGCACAAGCGCAAGCTGCTCGACGGCTGATCGCGCCCGCCTCGCTCGTGACGCCGCCGCGGTCATCCTCCATCGCCTTCGATCGGATCGCCGACCGCTACGACGCCACGCGAGGCGGCGATGCTCGTGGGCGGCACACGGCCGAAGCGTTCGCGCCGTGGTTGCCGCCAGGCACGGTCGTCGAGCTGGGTATCGGCACCGGTCTCATCGGCGCCGCCCTTGCCGCCGCAGGCCACGCGATCGTCGGCGTGGACCTGGCTCGGCCGATGCTCGACCGGGCTGCCGAGCGCCTGCCCGGACGGGTCCTCCAAGGCGACGTCCTCGCGCCACCGTTCCGCTCGGGTGCTGCGGCCGCGGTGGTGGCGGTGCACGTGCTCCATCTCGTCGGCGACCTCGCCGGCGCCGTGCGTGCTGCGGCGGACCTGTTGCAGCCCGGTGGGCGTCTGGTGGTGTCAGGCATTGACGGCAACCACCACTCTGACGACGACATCTGGACGATCCAGCAAGACGTGGCGTCTCGGCACCGTCTGATTCCGAGTCCGGCTGCCGAGGCGGTCATCGACCTCGGTCGCGACGACGGACTGGTGCTGGTCCATGACGGTCACATGCCTCGACGCAAGTTCGCGCAGTCACCCGCCAACGCCGCCGAGCTGCTCGAGTCACGGGCCTGGTCGTGGTGTTGGGACCTGTCGGATGAGGTCTGGACCAACGAGGTCGTGCCGGCGATCGGCGCGCTGCGTTCACTCCCGGAGCCCGATCGTCAACGGCAGGGCTGGATGGAATGGCGCTACGTCGTGCTGGAGGCCGCCGGCTGACCCGAGTGACGCAGGGACCGCACTACTGTGACCAGCGGGGTGGCCTCCCGCCGGCGACGGCGGGGACCGGCGAGTTGCGAGGGAGCAATGGACGAGGCTGGCGACTTCGAAGCATCCGCGCCGCGGGCGGTCGGGCGGCGGCAACTGATCGCCGGCGCGGGCGTAGCGGTCATGGCGGCGGCGGTTCGGAAGAGGACGTGAAGGCCATCACGCTCTTCGCGACTCCGCTGCAGAACCAGTTCGCGGCGTGGGCCTTCGAGTACGTGGCAGAGGGTGCCGACGTCGGCGAGATCGAGGCCATCGCCAACGACGTCGCATCCGAGGACGACGCCGCCTACTACGACGCGTGGTACGAGCACGCCACCCGCCATCGAGCCAAGGCCGAGGAAGCCGAGGCGCAGGGCAAGACGCACACGGCGCTCTACCACCACCTGCGGGCGGCCGTGTACGCCAGCGTCAGCTACAAGTTGCTGTTCGGCGCACCGGTCGACCCTCGGCTGGCCACCGCGTTCGAGACGCAGACGACCTCGTTCGACCGCGCCGATGGCGCTCATCGAACCGCCGGCGGAGCCGCTGGACGTGACGCTCGACGGCAATCGGCTGGTGGTCTACTTCCTGCGCGCCAAGGACGCCGCGCCCGGCGAACCGCGCCCGACCATCGTCATGGTCAACGGTTACGACGCCAGCGTGTCCGACATGTACCTCGCCATGGGCCTCCAGGCGCTGCCTCGCGGCTACCACGTCGTGCTCGTCGACGGCCCAGGCCAGGGCGCGCTCCTGGTCCAAGACGGCGTGCCGATGATCGCCGAGTGGGAGCGGGTGATCGGACCCGTCGTCGACGCGCTCGTCGGCCGACCCGATGTGGACCCGGCGCGCATTGTCCTGCAGGGCTGGAGCCTCGGCGGCCAGCTGTCTCTGCGTGGCGCGGCGGGCGAGCCGCGGATCGCCGCCGTCGTCTCCGACCCGCCTGCCTGGTCGCTCTACGAACAGCTCGCGCCCGCGTTCGCGGCGTTCGGGCTCTCTCCGGAGGCGATCGCGGAACTGCCGGAGATCTCCGACGAGGACCTCGCCAAGATGGAGGCCGGCGTCAACTCGAACCAACGGTTCTACTGGATCTTCGTGCAGCGCGGGTTGTGGGTCAACGGCGCGACCGACCTGCGCGACTGGTTGCAGAAGATCGCGCCGTTCACGTTGGAGGGCGTCAGTGACGGCATCCAGTGCCCGGTCCTCGGCACGTTCGCCGATCGCGATCCGCTGGCCGTCGGCGCCCAGTCGACGCTCGACCGTCTGAACGTGCCGACCACGCTGCTGCCGTTCAGCGCGGCCGAAGGCGCGGGTGGGCACCAGGAGACGCTGAACCGGGCGCTCGCCGAGACGCTCATCCTCGACTGGCTCGACGAAACGCTCGCTTGACGCGCCGAATCGTCTCGCGGACGTTCTCCTCGGACGTCAGTTGGAGCGCGTCCTCGATCGACAGCCATCGCAGCATCGCCGTGGGCCGCTCAGGACGCGCCGCCTCCGGAACGTCGGTCGCCAGCACGAAACGCAGGTCGGCGTGCTCGTGCGCCGGCTCACGCCGGTTCGCAGGAACCGGCACGACCGCGACGTGTCGTAGCTCAGCGTCCGGCCACGGGCTGAGGTCCGGCAGGCCGGTCTCCTCCGCGCCTTCACGAAGGGCCACGGCCAGCGGGTCGTCCTCGCCGGGATCACCGTGGCCACCGATCTGCAGCCAGGCCTGCTGTCGCTCGTGCCAGCGCAGCAGCACTCGGCGAGATGACGGGTGGACGATCAGCGCCGACGCCGTGACATGCAGCGCTCGCTCCCGGTCCCAGGGCGACCCAGCGGCGACCAGCTGCCGTACGCGTCGAACGTCACCGTGCTCGGCGGCCGTCGGCTCGTAGGTCCGTAGCCGCTCGGCGAGCGAGACATCTCCCGCGGCGGCTGCCATCAGGCGAGCTGCATCGCCTCGCTGAACCGTTCGAGGGCGTCGACGTCGAACGGGGCGCGAAGGGCGAGATTGACCTGATCGGCTCCGGCGGCGACGTACTCGCCGACGCGGTCGGCGACCTGATCGATCGAACCGGTGAGCACCCCAGGCCGAACGCGCTCGGCGATGTTGCCGAATTGATGGCGCAGGCTGTCCTCGGTCCACGCCAAGCCGACGTTGACGGCGCACCTGATCTCGGCCGGGTCGCGACCGACGTCCTCGCAGTGGCGGTGCAGGATCTCCTTCTTGGCGGCGAACGTGTTCGGCGAGACGAACGGCACGTTCCACCCGTCGGCGGCGCGGGCGGCGATGCGTAGGGTGCGGCGCTCGCCACCGCCACCGATCCAGATCGGCAGGCGGTCCTGGATCGGCCGTGGCTCGTTGCGGGCGTCGCGCACGGAGAACCACTTCCCCTCGAACGTCGTCACCTCGTCGTGGAGCAGTCCGCGGAGAACGGTGACCCCCTCCTCGAGCTGGTCCATCCGGGTGCCGACGGTGGGGAAGTCGATGCCGTACGCGTGGTATTCGACCTCCGCCCATCCCGCACCGATCCCCATGGCGGCGCGGCCGCCCGAGATGAGGTCGATGGCGGTGATCGCCTTGGCGAGGACGGCTGGATGGCGGTAGCCGATCGAGTACACCAGGGCACCGCACTGCACCCGATCCGTCTCGCAGGCGAGCGCAGCATGCATGGCAACAGCTTCCAGGCAGGCCGCGTCGTCGGGGTCGCCTGTGGCGCCGTAGAAGTGGTCCCAGATCGAGATCCAGTCGAATCCGAGGGACTCGATCCGTTTCCACAGCAGCCGCAGCTCGTCCGCGGTCGTGTGCTGCAGGCCGGTGTGGACGCCGAATCTCACCATCTCGTCGGAACGTAGTCGGGTCCGGCAGACTGCGCCCGATGCCGCGCACCACCGTCGCCACCTCCAACCCGGAAACCATCGAGGTCGAGTACGAGACGTTCGGGTCGCCGAGCGATCCGCCGCTGCTCCTGGTGATGGGCTTCACGGCCCAGCTCATCGCCTGGGACCTCGAGCTGTGCCAGGCGCTCGCCGAGCGTGGGCGCTACGTGATCCGCTTCGACAACCGGGACTGCGGACTGTCGTCGCACCTCGACGGCCAACAGATCCAGCCGATGGTCGTGCTCAACGCGGTCCTCAACAGCAGCGACCTGCCCGACGTGCCCTACACGCTCTCTGACATGGCCAATGATGCCGTCGGCCTCCTCGACGTCCTCGGCATCGAGCGAGCCCACATCATGGGCGCCTCGATGGGCGGGATGATCGCCCAGACCATTGCCATCGAGCACCCCGACCGGTGCCTCAGCCTCGTGTCGGTGATGAGCGCTCCGGGCGACCCTCGCGTCGGCGCGCCCTCGAAGGAGGCGCTGGAGGTCCTGCTGTCGGTTCCACCGAGCGATCGGGACCAGTACATCGAGCGCGCCGACCGCATCGCGGTGTGGTGCTCGAAGCGGTACTTCGATGTGGAGCGAGTGCGGCAACGGGCCGCCGACTCCTTCGACCGGGCGTTCTATCCCGAGGGTGCGACCCGCCAGCTCGCCGCCATCTACGCAAGCGGCGACCGCACGGAGCGATTGGCGAAGGTCGAGACGCCGGCACTCGTCATCCACGGGCGCGACGACCAGCTGATCACGCCCGGTGGCGGGGAGGCGACAGCTGCGGCGCTCCCCAACGGGGATCTGTTGCTGCTCGCCAACATGGGCCACGACCTGCCCAAGCCGCTGTGGCCGGTCATCATCGACGCCGTCATCGGCCACACGGATCGTGCCGTCGTCGAGGCGGGGGTGTGACGTGGCCGGCCCACTGAGCGGCTACCGCATCATCGAGTTGGCGGGCATTGGGCCTGGGCCGTTCGCCGCGATGCTCCTCGCTGACATGGGCGCCGACGTCATCCGCGTCGACCGGGCCGGTGCCGTGCGGGGACCGGCCCCAGACCGACCAAACGCCGACCTGATGCTGCGCGGCCGGCGCAACGTCGCCATCGACCTCAAGCACCCCGACGGGGTTGCCACCTTGCTCGATCTGGTCGAGCGGGCCGACGCGCTGATCGAGGGCTTCCGGCCGGGCGTGATGGAGCGCCTTGGCCTCGGCCCGGACGTGTGCCTGGCACGCAATCCGAAGCTGGTGTTCGGGCGAATGACCGGATGGGGACAGGACGGACCGTACGGGCACGCCGCCGGACATGACATCAACTACATCTCGCTGGCCGGCGCGCTGGCCCACATCGGCCCGGCGGGCGAAGCTCCGGTGCCGCCGCTCAACCTCGTCGGTGACTTCGGCGGGGGAGGGATGTTCCTCGCCTACGGCGTCGTCTGCGGGCTGCTGGAGGCGCAGCGCAGCGGCGCTGGACAGGTCATCGATGCGGCGATGGTGGACGGGGCGGCGACCCTGATGACGATGTTCTGGTCGATGGTGCAGATGGGGATGATGGACGAGGCGAACCGAGGTACCAATCTCCTGGACACCGGCGCCCACTTCTACAACGTGTACCGCTGTGCCGACGGCGAGTACGTGTCGGTCGGCTCGATCGAGCCGCAGTTCTACGCCGAGCTGATGCGCCTCACGGGCCTCGAGGGCGACGAGGACTTCGCCGGCCAGATGGATCGTTCCAGGTGGCCGGCTCTGAAGGCCCGCCTCAGCGAGGTGTTCGCTTCGAAGACGCGCGACGAGTGGTGTGCGCTGATGGAGCACACCGACGTCTGCTTCGCCCCCGTGCTGAGGTTGAGCGAGACCGCCGAACACCCGCACAACGTCGCCAGATCCGTGATCGTCGACGTGGACGGTGTGAAGCAGCCGGCACCCGCGCCCCGCTTCAGCCGTACGGTGCCCGCGCTGGACCTGCGACCTGCCCATGCGGGCCAGCACACCCGCGAGATCCTCGAGGATTGGGGCGTCCCCAAGGACCGCATCGACGCCCTCGTCGAGTCCGGAGCCGTGGTCGACGCCTAGCCGACAATCGGCGAACTGTCCGTCGCAATCGTTCGTTGTGAGGCGATTCCGCCGGACAGAACACACCATTTCACACTTGACTTCTAGAACACACGTACGTATACTGAACGTATGTACGAGCCGGGGGTCGTGGCAATGGTCGGCGAGTTGGCCGATGCTGACCCGGCGGCCTGTGACCGCGCTGGTCTCGCTTCTTTGGTGGCGGTGTCGCAGCGGGTGCGGGCCTGGTTGGACGCCTTCGACGTCCGTGTCGCCGTTCACGCTGCGCGGCTCGCCGAGCACGGCACCTGCGAACCGGCCTCGGCCTTGTTGACGGGTGGTGGGCGGCGCTCGGTTCGTGACGCCGACACAGCTGCTCGGCGGGCCACGGTGTGCGCGCAGCTGCCGGAGGTGCATGACGCGCTTCGAGTGCGGGCGGATGTCGGCGGGTCATGTCGACGCCGTGGCCCGCCTGTCAGGCGACTTGGACGATGCGGCTCGGGCCGAGCTGAAGGACTTGCAGTCCGCAGTCGTGCAGTCGGCCAGCGTGATGGCGGTGGAGACGTTCGAACGGGAGATGAGCAAGTTGGGTCGGGCCCTGTCACGTGACGACGGAATGTCCCGCATGGCCCGGTTGCGCCAGCAGCGCTGCGTGCGGCGCTGGGTGGATCGGGTGTCGGGGATGTGCCACACGCATCTGCAAGTGGATCCGGAGACCGATGCCCGCATCGCCAGTGTCCTCGACGCCGCCGTGGCTTCAGCTCGTGCTGCAGCCCAGGGCGACGACGTCGACTTCGATCACTTGAAGGCGGACGCCCTGGTCGGGTTGATCACCGGCGCCCGCACCACCGGACACCGCTCCCCCGATCTCACGTTGCTCACCGATTCCCGCACCTTGCGTGAGGGTCCCCACGAGCACACGGTGTGCGAGACCGGTGACGGCCAACCCCTACCGGTCGAAACCGTCCGCCGCCTGGGTTGTGACGCCACCATCACCCCGATCACCCTCGACGACGACGGGGTCCCGTTGAACCTGGGTCGGACCCGGCGTCTCGCCACCGTTGAGCAGCGGCGGGCGTTGCGGGCGATGTACAGGTCCTGTGGGTTTCCCGGGTGTCAGGTGCGGTTCGAGGACTGCCGGATCCATCACGTCACGTGGTGGGGGCACCTCGGCGCCACGAACCTCGACAATCGGTTGCCGATGTGTGAGCGGCACCACCACCACGTCCACGAAGGCGGCTGGACGTTGACCATCAAACCGGACCGCACCATCACCCTGCGCCGACCCGACGGCGCACTCCACCACGAAGGATCAACCACCAACGTCACCACCATCGAGCCACGCCCACCACCAGCGAGCGCGGCATGATTCCGAGGCGAGCGCGTACATGCGTCGTAGCCTGCGGCGGCGATGGCGACGATCGTCTTCGTCCACGCCCATCCGGACGATGAGGCCAGCCTGACCAGCGGATCGATGGCCCGAGCCGCGGCAGAGGGCCATCGTGTCGTGCTCGTTGTGTGCACCGACGGTCGCTACGGCGAGTCCCCGGATGACCTTGCCGATGGTGAGACGCTCATCGAGCGTCGCCGAGCGGAGACCGCCCGCTCGGCCGAGCTGCTCGGCGTGGCGAGGGTGGCCTGGCTCGGCTACCACGACTCCGGCATGACGGGCTGGGAGCACAACGACGACCCGGCATCGTTCTGGCAGGCCGACCTCGATGAGGCGGCCGAACGCCTCGCCGCGATCCTGCGCGAGGAGCAGGCCGACGTGATCGTGCTGTACGACTGGCACGGCGGCTACGGCCACCCCGATCACATCCAGGTCCACCGTGTCGCGCATCGTGCCGCCGATCTGGCCGGGACGCCGCGTCGCTACGAGGCCACGTACAACCGGGATCGCCTCGCGGCGATGATGGAAGCCAACGCAGAGCCGGAATTCGACCCGAATGGTCCAGCCGACGACGGCAACCCGTTCGGTACCGCCGAGGCCGATCTCCATCTCGCTGTCGACGTCAGCGCCTACACCGAGCAGCGGCGGGCTGCGCTGGCTGCCCACGCCAGCCAGGTCACCGACATCGGGATGTTCCTCGCGATGCCCGAGGAGCAGTTCCACATGATGTTCTCGACGGAGTGGTTCATCGAGCCCGGCGCCCCATCGGGCATGCGGGAGGGATGGCTGCTCGACGGGTCGAGCGCCTGATGGCCCGGCTGTACCTCGTCCGCCACGGACGGGCGACGGGTGGCTGGGACGTGGACCCGGATCCCGGCCTCGACGAATTGGGACGCCAGCAAGCCGACGGTCTCATCGAGCGGCTTGCACCGCTCGGGCCGCTGCCGGTCGTGACCAGCCCGCTTCGGCGCTGCCAGCAGACGGCTGCCCCGCTGGCCGCCCACTGGGAGGTCGAGGTCGTCGTCGAGCCGATGGTTGCCGAGATCCCTTCACCGCCCGGCGTGCCGATGGAGGAGCGCGTCGCCTGGCTCCGCCAGGCGATGGCCGGGACGTGGACCGCGCTCGGGTGCCCCTTGGACCGACTACCGCGACGGGGTGCTCGCGTACGTGCCGATCGCGCGAGGTTGACACCGTCGTCGTGTCGCACTTCGTCGCCATCAACGCCGTCATCGGGGCGTGCCGCGGCGAGGACCGTCTCGTTGTGTGCAGCCTCGACAACGCCTCCATCACCATCCTCGAGACCAGCGCGTCGGGCCTGGTCCTGCTGGAAACCGGCCACGAAGCCGACACTCTCATTCGCTGACGCGCCACGATGAGGGGCATGGCCCGTTCCCCCAGGCTCTTGTTCGCGCTCGTCGTCACACTCGTCACCGTCGCTGCCTGCAGCAACTCGCGTGATTCCGCGCCCACCACGTCGGCCGCCCCACCCACGACCTCCGAGCCACCGACGACAACCGCCGCATCAACGACAACCGACGTACCGACCACGACACGGGCTCCGACCACCACGGCGTCGACGACGAGCACGACAACCACGACGACCCAGCCGCCGACGACGACGAGCGTCGCACCGACCAGCGCTGCTGTCGTCTCTCCGACCGTGCCGTTGCGCACCGACGGCTTCTCGGCAGTGGCGTTCGGGACCGACGCCGAGACCGCGATCGCTGCCTTCACCGCCGAGCTCGGAGCGCCGAGCGAGGACACGGGCTGGGTCGAACCGCTCGCGATCAGCACCTGCGGCGGCACGCAAGCACGGCGGTTGAGCTGGGGCGCACTATCGATGCTGTTCGGCGACCAGTCGCCCTATCTGCAGGGCTCGCCGCACTTCCACGGATGGTCCTACGGCACCGTGGACGGCATCGGCGCCGAGCCGATCGGTCTCGTGACGGACCAGGACATCGGTCTCGGTGACACCGTCGCCGGCCTGCGCGCCGCCTATCCGGGCGTGACCGTGACTCCAGGCGAGGAGGGTCTGATCGAGACGACGTTCTCCATCGACGGATCCCTGGGCGGTCTGCTGACGGGCGACACCGACGGGGACAGCGTGACGGTGCTGTCCGCCGGCCCGTACTGCGGGTGATCGCCAACGCCACGCTGGACTGGCACGGCACCCTCGCGTGGGTGCTGATCGCCGTGAACGCGCTGGCTGGTGCGTGGTCACTCGCCGCCCACCAGTGGCGGGCACTGCGCGGCTGGCCGTTGTGGACCGTGATCATCGCCGCTCAGCTCACGGCGATCGCCCAGGCGATCACCGGGACGATCCTCATCGCCGCCGACGACCTCGAGGCCGAGCAGCTGCACGTGCTGTACGGCTTCTCGGCCGTCATCGCCGTCGGCATCCTCTACAGCTATCGCACCAGTTCATTCATGCGGGGCAAGGAGTACGTGCTGTACGGCCTCGGCTGCCTCTTCATCATGGGCCTCGGCCTACGCGAGCTCGTTCTCGCATAGATGCGGCCGGCGAAGGCGCTGGAGCGCCCGCCGCGCCGAACCGGGTCTTCACCTCTGAACGACGCGGCCGGCCACGGCATGCGGCCGGCCGCGCCGTCTGTGTCACGTGGGTTGTGGAACCAGTCGCAAGTACGGCGTCAGCGCCGTCCAGCCATCCGGGAAGCGTTGCGCCGCCTCCTCATCGGACACCGCCGGGATGATGATCACGTCGTCGCCCTGCTTCCAGTTGACCGGCGTCGACACCTTGTGGTTCGCCGTCAGCTGCAGCGAGTCGATGACCCGCAGGATCTCCTCGAAGTTGCGACCAGTGCTCTGCGGATAGGTGATCGTCAGCTTGACCTTCTTGTCGGGCCCGATCACGAAGACGCTGCGGACGGTCGTCGTGTCGCTGGCGTTCGGGTGGATCATCCCGTAGAGGTCGGCGACACGGCGGTCGGGGTCGGCGATGAGAGGGAAGTTGGGGGCGTACCCCTGCGTCGTCAGGATGTCCACGGACCATCGCTCGTGGGCCTCGAGCGGGTCCACGCTGAGGCCGATCACCTTGACACCGCGCCGGTCGAACTCGGACTTGATGCGCGCCACCTCGCCGAGCTCGGTCGTGCAGACCGGGGTGAAGTTCTTGGGGTGGGAGAACAGCACGCCCCAACCGTCCCCGAGCCACTCGTGGAACGAGATCGTCCCCTCGGTGGTCTCGGCAACGAAGTCGGGGGCTTCGTCACCCAGCTGCAGCGCGGTTGCGCTCCGATCCATCTGTTGCTCCTCTGCTCGGTGCGGACCTCCTCGTCCGACGTTCGCAGCATCGCGAGCAGCGGTTCCGAGTCGGTAGAGGACGGGTGTCCGTGAGCGGCGTGTAGGTTCCGATCGTGGGCGAGGAGCGTTCGGCGACGCGCAGATTCGTCGTGCCGGTGACGGGCCTCCGCAGCGCTGCGTCGTCCGACGAGCTCACCACCGAGTCACTCGACGACGACACGATGGTCGTCACGGTGCAGAGGTCATCGCCGGCGAACTGGCAGGACGTTGCCACCGCCACGGGGGCGAGCTGGGTGGCTCCCGTGATCGTCGACGACAGCGACCACGAGTCGTATCCGACCGGGCAGCTGACCGTGCGCTTCCACGAGGCACCGAGCGCCGCCGAGCTCGAGGACGTCGAGCGAGAAGGCGGCGTGCGCGTCGTGCGTCGCAACGAGTTCGTCGACACCCAGGTCGTCGTCGAGCCCGTCGACCCGGATCACCTCTATCTGCCTGACCTGCGTGAACGCCTCGAACAGCGTAACGACGTGGCCAGCGCGTGGCTCAGCACCAAGAGCCACTACACGAAGGCATGACAGGGTCGATGTACTTCACGGGTCGCCACGGTGAGCAGCTCGGACTGACACTCGTGACGGAGGCGCACGTCCCCAAGTCGCTCGCCAGATCCGCCGTCGCCGCCGCGCCGAGCGAGCCGGTCTCGCGCCGGAGGTGCCGAGTCGACGGTGATCGCGGCAGCGCGGGCGCACTTCGACGCCACGGCTCCTGAACGGGTCAGCAAGCCGTTGCCGAGCTTGCCACTGTTGCGGGATGACGCCAGCGGTCACCTGCGCACGGTCTACAAGGAGATCGTCGTGCGCTTCGTGCCCGGGCTCAGCGCAGCGAGGCGCGCCAAGCTGCTGCGGACGCGACGGCTCGAGGTCCGGCGGATCAATCCATTCATCCCCGACCAAATGGTCGTCGCCGGCAGCAAGGTCGGACTCGACCTGCTCGAGCCGGCCAACGCGATGGCGGCCGAGGACGAAGTGGTCTTCGCGGTGCCGAACTTCGTCTCGGAGTACCGGCGCACGGCCACGATCCGCATCCCTGTCGCCCAGTGGCACCTGGACAATCGCGCCAAGTTCGACGGGCAACTCGGTCACGAGGACGTCAAGGCCCGTCAGGCGTGGCGAACGACCAGGGGCAACAAGTCCGTCGTCGTCGCCGTGGTCGACGACGGCGTCGACATCGACCATCCGAACCTCCGGTCGCGGATCTGGCGCAACCCGGACCGCGCCGATCCGGATCAGCGGGGCCGCGACTTCTTCATCCCCGACGACAACCCCGATCACTTCGATGCTCGCCCCAAGCGGTTCGAGTTCCCGTTCGACGACACCGTCCGCAACGACATTCACGGCACGTGTTGCGCCGGCGTCGTCGCCGCCGCCGGAGCGGATGCGTGGGGCGTGGCGCCGCGCTGCATGATCCTGCCGGTCAAGGTCTTCCACGCCGACGAGATGGCGGCTGATGAGCGCGTCGCCGACGCCATCCGCTACGCCGCGACGAGAGCGGCCGTCATCAGCTGCTCATGGACGGCGGCCAGGACACCGGACCTTGCCACGGCCATCGAGGACGCCGGGCAGATCGGGCGCGGCGGACTGGGTGCGCCCGTGGTCTGCGCCACGGGCAACGACTCGAGCGCACGTGTCGGGTACCCGGCGTCCGATGCCAACACGATCGGTGTTGGAGCCTCGACCGACGCGGCGGAGCTGGCCTCGTACTCGAACCGCGGCGACGAGGTGTCTGTCGTCGCGCCGAGCGGTGGAGGCATCGTGGACATCTACACGACGGATGTCTCGATCCCTGGTCGCGGGTACAACCCGGCGCCGATGCCGGCCGGGTTCCACACGAACACGTTCTCGGGGACGTCGTCGGCGACCCCACTGGTGGCCGGGATCGCCGCACTGATCATCCACGCCAACCCGCGGCTGAGCCGCGACGAGGTGCGCGACGTCTTGCAGTCGACGGCCCAGAAGATCGGTGCCGGATACCGCGCCCGAGGGGCCCACGTGGGGCATTCGAAGCGCTTCGGCTATGGGCGCGTCGATGCCGAGGCCGCGCTCCGCGAGGCGAAACGACGACGCTGATGACGGTTCCCGAACCCGTCGTTCAGAGGCGCAGAGCCGGTTCGGCACGGCGGACGCTCCAGCGCCTTCGCCGGCCGCGTTAAGAGCGTCCCGCGGCGTGACGGCCGGCGAGGTAGCCGAAGACCATGGCCGGGCCGAGCGTGCCGCCCGGACCGCCGTAGGTCATGCCGAACGGCGAGCCCATGACGTTGCCGGCGGCGTACAGGCCGGGGATCGGGTCGCCGTCGAGGTCGAGCACGCGCGCGTCGGGATCGACTCGCGGGCCGCCCTTCGTGCCGAGCGCGCCGCTGTGGATCTCGTACGCGTAGTACGGGCCGCGCTCGAGCGGGCCGAGCGTGGCGTCGCGCCGACCCTTGCGGTGCGGGTCGCCCCACCAGCAGTCGAAGGCGCTGTCGCCGCGCCCGAAGTCGGGATCGTGGCCCTCGGCGCACATGCGCGTTCCAGCGCTCGACCGTCCGCTCGAGCTCCTCGCCGTCGATGCCGAGCTCGGCGCGCCAGCTCGGCCGAGCGTGTCGCCGCGCGGAACCCACGCCGGCACGCCCGCCGCCGCCGGCGCCGGCAGTGACCCGGAACCCGTACGTGTCGACGTACGTCTGGTCGAACACCA
The DNA here is from genome assembly GCA_963774125.1 of uncultured Acidimicrobiia bacterium. Lineage (GTDB taxonomy): Bacteria > Actinomycetota > Acidimicrobiia > Acidimicrobiales > Ilumatobacteraceae > JALZMG01. Next base: position 411,030 of record CAVZDR010000002.1, on the reverse strand, counting down.
GCCAGCACGGCAGGTTGGCGTACTCGAAGCGCGGACACGTCCTCGACGTGGAAGGCGGCGCCGAAGGCGTTGTAGTTCGCGGCCTCGTTGGTGAAGCGCCGGCCGCGCCTGTTGACCATGATCGAGTGCGGCAGCGTGCGCTGGCCGTTGACGAGGATCCGACCCAGCGGGTTGTCCTCGACCGGCACGTCGCCGACGGGGATCCACCACGCCTCGCGCATGTTGGTGATCATCGCTCCGGCCTTCATCGCCATCAGCAGGCCGTCGCCGGTGCTCGTCTCCATCGACACCGGGTGGGTCATCGGTCCGCGCAGGAACGACCGCACGAGGTCGCGCGTTCCACTCGAACCCGCCGGAGGCGAGGACGACGCCCTTCGTCGCCCGGACCTCGAGCGGACCGTCCGGCGTGTCCACGACGACGCCGACGACCGCGCCGTCCTCGACGATCAGCTCTCGTCCGGCGCGACGACGTCCGCGGCTCGATGCCGCGGTCGAGGCACGCCCGCAGCAGCCGCCCGGCGAGCGCCTGCCCGCAGCCGCGCTCGTTGCGCAGCTTGCGGCGGGCGTGCTCCTCGGCCGACGGCGGCTCCGGGCACGGCCTTGCCGAGCGGGGTCTCGCTCATCGTGATGTGCGGGTCGGCGAAGTACGGCGACGGCGTCACGCGCGTCGGCCCACTCGCCGAGCTCGTCGAACGGGTAGATCGGGCACTCGAGCGTGCGGCCGCCGCTCGGGGCTGCCGCCGGGGAACTCCGGGTGGTAGTCCGGCATGCCCGGCGACGGCGTAGAACTGCACCGGGCGTCTTCGCCTCCAGCAGCTCGACCATCTCCGGCCCGGCGTCGACGTACGCCTCGACGAGCGCGCCGCTCGAGCAGGTCGCGGGACAGCGACATGATGTAGGTGATCGCCTTCTCCCGGCTGTCGGCGACCCCGACCTCGCGCCATGTGCGGGTTGTTCGGGATCCACACCTGACCGCCGGACCACGCGGTGGTGCCGCCGACCTGGTCGGCCTTCTCGAACACCGCCACGCGTTGCCCCGCCCTCGTGGGCGGCGATCGCCGCCGTCAGCCCGGCGGCTCCTGTCCCCAGTACCACGACGTCGTACTGCTCCATGCCACCATCCCTTCAACGCAGACCAAGCGTGCCGCGCCGATCGTACCGAACTGCGTGGACTAACTTGACAGAGAGTCGAGTCAGGCCGTGCCGAGGTGCTTGATGGTGAACGACCGGCCCGCCGCCGGCTCGAGCGAGACGATCGTGTCGGTGACCGACTGCGCCAGCGGGCGGGCGAACGGGTAGCCCATGTCCCGAGTGTCGGGGTAGCGGTCGACCGCGCCGCAGAAGCTCATCGACCCGCACTGCGTGGGTTGCGGGACGCGATCGGTCGCCGCGCTCGTGCAGATCGCCATCATCCGGAACGGCATACCGTCGGGTCGCCCTCGTGGGAGGAGCAGGCTCCACGGCCATCCGCAGTCGCAGTACCCGTCGTCGTTCGGATCGTCGTCGCCTGGCTCGACCGTGCCCGGGTCCGTCTCCGCCGGTCGCTTGAGGACGGAGAAGTCCAGATCGGAGCGGTAGACGACGGCAGTCGACTGGCGGGGAATCGTCACCGCGACCTTGTCCCATCTCGATCCACGCCCGTCGATCGTCGGCCAACTCGGCTGGGACGACGAACACGCGCAGCGTCACGTCGGCGTTGGCGGCACGTGAATTGGCGATGCGGACGGCGTACCCGAACGGCAGGTGGGTGAGGTACGTCACCTGGGAGCCGGCCAGCCGCCGCGTACGGAACTGCGTGCTCGAGCTCCGACGTGAAGCGGTAGCCGCTGAGGCTCGGCACGGCCCGGTCGGCGACCGCGCGATCGGCGTTCGTGCCACGTCAGCGCCGCTCGGATCCGCGTCACCGCGTTCGATGACTCGGTGGCTCGGGTTCGACCGACGAGGTAGAGATCCGGGCTCAGCCAGGGTGTCGACGCGTTGCCATCGAGCCCGTCGCGGATGCGCACGGCCGGCAGGTCGTTGAATGCGCTCGCCGGCTGCAGCTCCTCCCAGGTGAACGCGAGGTCGTCGATGTTCCTGTGCCAGCGCCAGAAGATCGGATCCCTGATCGCCGCCATCGGGTCGTTCATCACGGCGCCGACGCGGGTCGTCGGGGCTCGTCGGCACCGAGATGCCGGCGATGCGACCGTGCCCGATGTTGTGCAGACCGACGTAGCGTCCGGCGCGCAGTGGCGCACGCAAGCGCGGGTCGGCGGCCTCGAGTGCCTCGCCGAGGTTGGTGCGGTCGATGCGCACCCCGGCAGGCCTCGTCCCGTCGAACTGCAGCGCCTCGACGGCGTCCGCCAGCTCTTGCTGCAGTTGCCCCAACTGCGTGGAGGATGTCGCGGCGAGCTTTCGCCGGGACGGACGAGGCAGGTAGTTCGGCAGCGGTGCTGGGTCGTAGCCGTCTGGTGGGGTCGACGTGAACGGCGGTCCGAACGGGCGCACACGCCGCAGCCCGGCCGACAGGCGCTCGGCGTCGTACCGGGCGAGCATCTGACGGTGCATGTAGATGAACAGCTCGCCCTGGCGATCGTTCAGCCGCAGCAGGGCGCGGTACGGCTCGGCCGTCAACTGCCGCGAGGAACTGCCCGAAGCGGCCCTGCTGAGCCAGCGCGTTCGCGCGGCTGAGGAACGCATTGGCGATCTCGGCGGCCGGCCGGGACTGCACGAACGTGAGCCACTGGTTCGCCAGGCCGCGGCTCGAGCGCCTGGAGCAGCGCGGCCAGCCCTCGGCGGTCCGCCGTCTGCGCCCAATCATTCCAGTCGGCTGGGAACAGCCCGGAGAACGGGTACACCTCGTGCCAGTGCTCGTGGTGCTCGTTGGCCAGAGCGTCCTCGCGCCAGTAGTCGAGCTGGGCTTCGGTCGTCGAGCCGAGTGTCCTCGCCTTGCCACCCCGGCCCGGCGGCTTGGCACGGCCGCCGGCCGCGCCGCCTGTCGTGCCGACCGTCGTGACGGCCGGAATGCTTCCGGACGGGTGATCACCGAGCGCGGCTTGCCGAGTCGGCGCGCCGGCTTGTGATGGGTGACGAACATCGCCAACGCCTGCCGGACGAGCGCCGGCGGGTCCTCACTCGCTCGTTCCTCGGCCAGGTCGAGCGCCGAGGAGAGCCCAGCCTCGACGGACGCTTGAGCGCCGGTGACCACCGCGAGCTCGGCGGCGAGCGCCGTGGCCTTCGCCGCATCCTCGGGATCGAACCAGGAGAACGACGTGGGGCGGCCGGTGCGCGGGCTGACCATCGCCCGCGTCGCCGCCGCCTTCTTGCCGCGCTGCGTCGACGGATACTCGGCGCTCAGTAGGTCGGTGAACAGCTGGGCGCTGCGCGCCCGTAGCCGCTCGACCTCCGCGGATCGCGACTTTCGTCCAGACGGCACGGGACCTCCCTCACGTCACGCAACATGTCATTGCGTCTCGCCGACGCAGAGCTTCGCGCGCTTAACCGCCTTCGCCGGCCGCATCAAGCACGTATCGTGACCTGGGCGGAACGCGCGCGGACGATGACGCTGCTGGACGTGCGGGTGCTCGGGCCCGTCGAGGTCCATCGAGCGGGCCGAGTCGTCGCGCTCGCGCCGAAGCAGCGCCAGCTCCTCGCGCTCCTCGTCGTCGGCTGGCCGGAGCTCGTGTCGACCGAGCGCCTCGTCGACGATCTGTGGGAGGGGCGACCGCCGGCGACGGCCCGCAAGATCCTTCAGAAGTACGTCTTCGAGCTGCGCGCCGCACTCGGTGCGCAACACATCGTGTCGCACCCCGACGGCTACGCGCTGGGCGGCGCCGGTGTCGACGCCGTGGCGTTCACACGTGACGTCGAAGCAGCCCTGCCGGCGGATGCAGCGATTCGAGCGACCGCGTCTGTCTGCCGCGCTCGCCCGGTGGCGTGGTGAACCATTTGCCGGGATCGAGCTCGCCGCGCTGGAGTCCGAGCGCGCCCGCCTGACCGAGCTCCGGCTCCACGCCATCGACCTGCACGTGGACGCCGAACTGGCACTGGGTCATCACGCTGCGATGGTCGGCGTGCTCGAACAGCTCGTCGCCGAGCACCCGTTGCGCGAGGGACGATGGGCGCAGCTGATGCGCGCCCTGTACGTCGCCGGTCGGCCATCCGAGGCACTTCGCGCCTATCGGCGGCTGCGAGATCTGCTCGCCGACGAGCTGGGCGTCGAGCCGTCGCCCGAGCTCCAAGCCTTGGAGCACCAGGTGCTCACACATGACCCGAGCCTGCAGACGCCGCTCCCGGCACCGAGCCGCCCGACCGGCACTCCGCCGGCGCAGCGGCGCCTGATGACGATCGTGGCCATCGAGCTCGACCCGCAAGGCGAGGACGCCGAGGACGCCGCCTTGGCGATCGGCCAGTCGATCGACGCAGTGGGCCGACTCACCGGCGAGCTCGGGGGTCGTGTCGAGAGCGTGGTCGGGCGGCGCATCATCGTCTCGTTCGGCGCGCCCGCACATGACGATGATCTCCAGCGCGCCGAGCAATTCGCTCATCGGGCAGCGGAGCTCCTCCCCGTCGCGCGCGGGCGTCGCCACCGGTTGGGCGCTGGTGCAGCGTGATCAGCTGCCGCCCATCGTCGGCACCGTCATCGACGAGGCACGGGCTCGGCTCGAGCGAGCTGCAGCCGGCGAGGTCGTCGTCGACGCATCGGCCGAACGGACCGTGCGCGCCGTGCCGGGATTCGTCGGCCGCAGCGATGAGCTCGGCCGCCTCGAGGAGCTCGTCACAACGGCGCTCTGCGGTGCTCAACCGCTCCACGTCGCGGTGGTCGGTGATGCGGGTGTCGGCAAGTCGCGCCTTGTCGACGAGCTGCGCCGACGGACCGAAATCAGCGGACGGTGGCTGATCGGCCAGTGCGGGGGATCAGGCAGCGCGGACAATCCGCTCGCCGCCGTCGTCGACGATGCGCTGCTCGAAGGACTGGACCTGGATCCAAGCGATCGACAGTGGCTGCGCCACTGCCTCGGAGTGGCGACAGCCTCCGCAGCTCCTGTCCCGGAGCACGGGGAGCGGGTCGCCGGATGCTCCACGCTGCTCTCGGCCCTCGCAGCCCAGCAACCGACGGTGCTCGTGATCGAGGATGTCCACGTCTCCTCGTCCGACATCGAGCGATGTCTGGCTGAGGCGGTCGCCGGCATCGAGGACCAACCGCTCGTCGTGCTCACCACGTCACGCCCGTCCGGACGGCTTCCGCCGCGATCTGCCGTGTCGATCGGACTCGGCGGACTCGGCGACGCGGCGACCGACGAGCTCATGGAAGACCTGCTCCCGACGGGCGCAGTCAGCGATGCGCAGCGGCGCGCTCTACGGCGTCGCTCCGGGGGCAACCCGCTGTACGCCATCCACTTCGCGAGCCTCGTCGGCGAGGGCGGGTGGGACGGTTCGGTACCTGCGACGGTCTGGTCGGTGCTGGCGGCGCGGTTGGATCTGCTCGACCCCACGCAGAGGGAGGTGGTCGTCGCCGTTGAGGTGCTGGGCCAGCAGATCGATCCGGGGCAGCTGGCCGAGGTGGCGTCCGTGAACGTCAACGACGTCGCGTCAGCGCTCAGCGCGCTCGTCGCAGCCGGGCTGCTCGAGCGAACGGCGACCGGCCAGCCACGGTTCACCCACGCGCTGATCGGCGAGGTGGCGTACGCGCAGCTGTCCCGGTCGACGCGAGCGCGGCTGCACCAGGCAGCCGCCGATTCGATCGAGCGGCGGGCCGGCGAACGGCTGGATCTGCACGCGATGGCAGTGGTCCGCCACCTCGCCGAGGTGGCCAAGGCCCAGGAGGCCGACGGCCTCGACAGCGACGCTGTCCGTCGGCAGGTCTTCGATCTGATGGTGCTTGCCGGAGACCGTCTCGCTGATGTGCCCGAGGAGGGTGTCGACGCGCCCGTCACGGCGCGACAAGCCGAGGTGCTCAGCCGGCTGGGCCGGCTGGTGGACGCCGAGGAGGTCGCCGGCGACGCCGTCGAAGCGGCGCGATCGGCGGGCGATCGATCGGCGCAGGCCCGGTCCCTCGTCGTGATCGGGAACATCAGGTGGCTGCGCGGCGACACCGCGGCGTGCCTGGACGCCCTGCAGGAGGCACGCGACCTGCTCGCCGCAACACCGTCGGATCCCGTTGCCATCGACGTCCTCGGTGAGCTTGCGTTCGTCTCGGCGTTGCTCGGTCGGACCGACGAGGCGATGTCGCTGGCCGAGGAGGGCCTGCTCCTGGCGAGCGAGTACGGCGTCGTCGGTCGAGAGGTCCGCTGCCTGACCGCTCGGGGCGCGGCCCGCCTCCTGCGCGGCGATCTCGGCGGCTACGACGACTTCACGGCGGCGCTCGACCGCGCGCTGGCCGGCGGGCTGAGCTTCGAGAGCGCCATGGCGTACCACAACCTGGCCGACCTCCATTGGCAAGGCGACAGCCCAGCGGCGAGCCTTGCGTTGAACGGTCGCGGACTTGATCTTGCCGTGCGTCGCGGGCTCGGCCTCCCCGCGGACTGGCTACGCGCCAACCGAGCGCAGGTCTGCTTCGACGCCGGCCGCTGGGACGAGGTGCTCGACCTGACCGCAGTCGTGCTCGGTCACGAAGCGCTGACCGCCGACGGGCAGGCGGGCACGTCGTGTGAGGTGTGCGCGGCGCGCGTGCGCCTTTGGAGAGGTGACGTCGAAGCAGCGCAACGTGGCATGGAGCGGTTCCTGCCGAGAGCGCGACGCCATGCCGTCACCCAGCAGCTCGGCACGGCGCTCATCGTGGCCGGTCTCGTCGAGGCCGCAGCGGGCCACCCAGGCCGTGGGGCTGACCTCGCAGCTGAGTTCTGCACGCTGACGGAGACGACGCGGCCGTATCGGCACATGGAGTTGGCCGACACGGTGCGGCTGCTCCTCGCCGACGGTCGATTGGAGGAGGCATGGGCGGCGGTGGATTCGCCCGTGATCCCAACGGTTCGCAACGTGGCACAGTCCGCAACCGCGACCGCATTGCTTGCCGAGGCGAGCGGTGATCCCGGCGCTGGTGAAGCATGGCTCGAGGCGGTCGAACGGTGGCGCGCCTTTGGCCACCCCCTCGAGGAGCACCTGGCGGCGACGCGCGTCGACCCGGCGCGCGGTGGAAGAGCTGGCGAAAGAGCTACGGCTCGGGAGCGCTGCACGCTGACGGGATGATCAGCCGATCGCAACGGGATCGGCACGAAATGGCGTCCAGTCCCGTGTCCCGAGTCGGACGATGTCGTCAGGTTGCAACTGTCGCTCCTCCTCGACGGCTCGTTCCGCGGCGATGGCGTCCTCGTCATGGCCGAGGAACACTCCGCCCACGACGCGGCCTCGTCGGAGGATGACCTTGCGGTACCGGTGCTTGGCCCAGTCCTCGTCGACGATCGCCACATCGTCCGCCTCAGGGTGAACCGAACCGAACGAGACGACGTCGAGCCCACAGCCCTTCAGTGTCGTCTTCGGCACCTCATCGACGAATCGATCGTCTCCACCGGCGATCACCGTCGCGGCCACCTGCGCTTGCTTGACGGCGATGGTCCACAGCCCCCACGTGTGGCCGTCGAACTCGGCGACATCGCCGACGGCGAAGATGTCGGGATCACTGGTGCGCATCTGCTCGTCCACGATCACGCCGCGACCGACCCGTAGGCCCGCGTCGGCGGCCAGTTCACGATTGGCGGTCATTCCGGCGGCGACCAGGACGGTGTCACACGCGATCGTCTCGCCACCGACCGTGCGGACGCCGGTCACGCAGTCCTCGCCGCAGATGGCGGCCAGCTCCACCTCTGCGCGCACGCTGATGCCGACGGACTCGAAGTACGAGCGAAGCATGTCCGAGGCCCGCTCGTCGAGAGCTCGGCCGAGCAGCCGCGTCGATCGTTCGGCGATCGTCACGTCGACGCCCAGCTCGTGGAGCGCGTGACCGGCTTCCAGACCGAGCAAACCGCCGCCGGCGACGAGCGCCCGGGGGCGCCGGATGCCCTGGAGGTTCGCCCTCAGGGCCACGGCATCGGCGGCGTCGCGCAGCACGAACGTTCCCGGTTTCCCGAAGCCGTCGATCTTGGGAACCGTCGCCCGCCCGCCCGTCGCGAGCACCAATCGGTCGTATCGCCGCTCATCGCCGACGCCGAAACGGACCAGCTTTGCCTCACGGTCGATGTCGATGACACGTGTGTTCAGCCACGCCGTGATCTCGTGATCGCTGTACCAGCGGTCCGGAAGCAGGTACAGACCCTGCATCGCCGAGCGACCGACGACCACCCGGGAGATCCCCATGCGGTTGTACAGGTGGTGGGGCTCGGCGCCGATGATGTCGATCTGCACGCCGGGGTGGCCGCGACGGAGGAAGTCTGCGGCGGTCACACCCGCAATGCCGTTGCCGACGATGACGACGTGTTGCAATGCGAGGTCCGGCTGGTAGGTCGGTGCGACGGGTCTCGGCTTTGCTGAGGTGTCCACCGTCAACGAGACGGAGCACGGACCGTTGGCGCGAGTGACGCACGCCATCCGGTTCGGATCGCCGAGCCCGAGTCGCTGCAGTGTGTCGGACTCCGCCCGACGCGGCGGCGACAGCGCGCTGGTGCCGTCGATGATGGCGATGGGGTCGGCGCCGCACACACCCTGTCGGCATCCGGCCTCGATCGGCACACCGGCCGTCTCAGCCGCCTCGAGCAGGGTCGTGCCCTGCGGCACGACGACCACGGCGTCGCCGAAGGCGACCTCTACGTTGTCGCCGTCGAGCGCTGCCTTCGCTCGCCCGAGGTCGATGCGTACCGGCTGCTCCGGCGCAACCGCAGCGAGAAACCGTCCTTCGACGCGGAACGAGCGGATCACCCAGACTGCGGCGGCGATGAACGTCGCGATGCGCAACGGCCACGTGATCGCTGACCAGTCCCCACCGAACAACGAGTGCAGCGCCGCCGGCAGCCGCGACGCCGTGTGGAAGTAGAACAGCGAGAACGCGACCGCTCCGGCCAGCACGGGCAGCCGGTTGGCCGGCAACTTCAGGTAGCTGTCCAAGACCACGAACAGGGCGACGCTGGCGGCCACCCAGAGGGCGAGCCGGCCGAGCATCTCGCCGACGCTGATCGTGCCCACGTCGGGCACGACGAAGAAGCCCTGGACGAGACCGGGGAAGCCCGCTACGAAGAGCCTCCGATATCCGCGAAACCACTCGTCGGGATCGTGCATGTCCGCGAGGTAGGCCACGCGAGGGTTGAAGTCGTAGCAGTTCTTCGTGCATCCGACGCACGGGCGGCAGTGGCTGTTCGGAACGCCGATGAACGGTGTCTGCCCGTACACGCGCTGCACGGGCAGCAACGGACAGATGCTGGAGCACCAACCGCTCTTCCCCTTGAGGAGCCAGCCTCCGATCGCTGCCCCGACGGCGACCACGCCGAGAACGATCGCCAGCGCCGCACCGCTGTCGTTGAGCCAGATCTTCCGTCCGATCACGATGGCGACGAACGTGCCGGATGCGATGACGTACCCGTACTCCGCGAACCAGCGGGGCGCCGTCGCTGCTCGCGACACCCCGAGGTTGCGCGAGGCCTGGTTCAGCGCGGCGAGTGGGCAGACGTTGCGCCAGGCACCTGGCGCAACCAGGAAGACGAGCGGGAGGATCGGGATCAGCACACCCCAGAACAGCGTCAGCGTGTCGGCCGGACGGACGACAGCCGCCACCGCGATGGCGATCAGCGCAGCGATGCTGCCGAAACGGATCACGTGCCACGTCCACAGCGGCACTCGCGCCCGCATCTCGAGGTAGTTCGGGAACTCGGTGTCGCTCACTCGCCAGAGACCCGGTCGGTCAGCCTTCGTACGCGCGTCGCGACGACGCGGCCGAGGTCCGCCAGGATCAGCCGGCCGAGTCCTGGCTCTGCCGCCGCCAGTGACTCGAAGCTGGCCGGGCTCAGACGGAGCAACTCGCCGTCCGTCATCGCGGTGACGTGAGCCGAGCGCGGCAGCCCGTCGAGGAAGCCCAGCTCGCCGACGACTGAGCCCGCCGGCGACACCGACAGCGTCGTCGTGCGCCAGCCGGAACCGACGGACGTGGACACCTCGCCCTGCAGGATGATCAGCAGGGCGCCGTCCACGTCACCGGCGGCGATGATCCGCTCGCCCGCACGGAACCGATGGCGGCCGCATCTCGCTGCGATCGACCGCCACTGCTCCTCCGTGCACGCCGCGAGGAACGGCTCGTCGCGAGGAGGTGCGCCCGGGTCGTCGTACTGGAAGAACGCCGTCGCCGGCGTCCTGGACGAGCGGCGCACCCAGCGAACCCTATGACGCCCTGCGACACTGCTGCGCCATGACGGATGACCGCCGCTACCGCGCCCTCAGCTTCGACTGCTACGGGACATTGATCGACTGGGAGACCGGCATCGCTGCCGAGCTCGTTCCGTGGGCCGATCAGCACGGCATCGCTGCGGGGCGAGAGGAGCTGCTGGCAGCCTTCGGCGGCACCGAGACGGGCGTCGAACAGGAGCACCCGACGATGCGGTATCCCGACGTGCTCGGCGTCGTCCTCGATCGCATCGCGGCGCGGTTCGGCACGACCGCCACGGCTGCCGAGCGCGAGAGCTTCGGGTCGTCCGTACCTCGCTGGCCGGCGTTCCCCGATTCGGCTGAGGCGCTCGCCCGCCTGCACGAGCGATGCCGGCTCGTCATCCTGTCGAACATCGACCGGGCTTCGTTCGCCTCCAGCCAGGAGATCCTCGAGACCGACTTCGACCTCGTCATCACGGCCGAGGACGTCGGCTCGTACAAACCCGACCCGGCGAACTTCGCGGCGCTCGTGGAGGGCATCGGCGGACTGGGGATCAGCGGCGACGAGCTGTTGCACGTCGCCGAGTCGCTCTATCACGATCACGAGCCGGCGCGCGCAATCGGCCTCGATTCGGTGTGGATCCACCGCCGCCACGACCGCGCCGGCGGCCACGGTGCGACGGCGCCGCCCGCTGATCCGGGCTTCCTGCCTCAGCGGCGCTACGCGTCGCTGAGTGAATTCGCAGATGCGTTCTGTCCGTAGAGATCGGTCGTTGTGAGGCGATCCCGACGGACAGAAGGCGCGAGTCTCACGGATCTCCCAGACCCACCCGCCGCGCCAGCACGATTGCTTGGGCGCGATCCGAAGCGTGGATCTTGGCGAAGACGTTGGAGACGTGGTTGCGCACCGTCTTCGGGCTGAGCACGAGGCGGCGGGCGATCGTGTGGTTGTCGAGCCCTTCGGCGATCAAGCTCAGCACGTCGAGCTCGCGGTCGGTCAGCTCGGGGAACGGGCGATCGGCAGCCGGCCGGCGAGCGTGGGCCAACGCGCCGACGGCGGCGGCCAGCTCGTGGTCGAGCACCACGTCACCAGCAGCCGCGACGCGCAGCGCGTGCTCGACGCGTTCGGGTCCGGCGCCCTTCACGAGGTAACCGCAGGCGCCGTCGCGCAGCGCCGTCAGCGCGGTGTCGTGGTCCTCCGACATCGTCAGCATGATCACCCTGACGTGAGGATGGTTGGCGGCGACCCAGCGATTGACCTCCAGGCCCGACCCGTCGCCGAGACGCACGTCGAGCAGCAGCACGTCGGGACTCGCGGACGCAACGAGCTCGCGCGCTCCGTCGACGTCGGACGCCTCGCCGACGAGCTCGACGTTCTCCATCTCGCTGATCGCGACCGCGAGCCCCATGCGGAACATCGGGTGGTCGTCGACGATGGCGACCCGAAGAGGCTCGTTCATCATCCGCACCCCCGCTGGGAGCTCGACGTGGAGATGGGTGCCGTGGGGGAGCAGGCGCCGCAGCTCGACCTGCCCTCCGAGCTCGGCAGCTCGTTCGCGCATCGCCGCCAGCCCGACGCCGGTCGCGACCGGGTCGCTGATGCCGACACCGTCGTCGACGACGTCGATGTCGACCGTGCCGTTGGCGGCTGCCGCCGTGATCGTCAGCCAGCAGCGCCCGGCGCCGGCGTGGCGCACGACGTTCGTCACCGCCTCGGTGACGATGCGATACGTCGCCACTTCGACCGCCGCCGGAAGCTGCAGCGGATCGGGTGGCAGATCGAGGCTGATGTCGAGGTCCTCGTCGAACTGGCGGGCGAATTCCGTGACGGCGCCGAGCAGGCCGAGTTGGTCGAGCACCGTCGGGCGGAGGTTGCGGACGATCTGCTTGAGCTCCACGACGACGTTGTCGACCTCGTCGGCCAGACGGTCGAGCAGCCGCTGCGCTCCTTCGACCTCCTCGGTCCTGGGGGAGGAGCGAGCGAGACGGCGCACCGTCGTGCGCAGTCCGAGCGAGATGCCTGTGAGGGTCGGGCCGAGCCCGTCGTGGAGGTCGCGCCGCAGTCGCCGCCGTTCCTCCTCGCGGGCAACGACGATGGCCACGCTGGAGCGACGGAGCTCAGTCGCCAGTTGCATCCAGCGCACGGCGAGGGTCATCGGCCCCGTGAGGCTCGTCAGGACGAGCTCATCCCGTGTCCGCAGCGACGGTCCGTGCTCCCAGCCGACGACGAGCCGGCCGACGACCTGGTCGCGATGGCGCAGCAAGACGTCTCGGTGGTGCGTGGTGGGGATGCCGACGGACACGAGGCGCTGCCACTCGTCGGGCTGCACGATGTCGATGGCGACGGCGTCGACGCGCAGCTCGCGCATCAGGTCGTGGGCGAGCGGCGCCAGGAGGTCGTCGGTGCCGGAGCCCACGTGGTCGACGATGCGCTGCACGAGAGCGAGGGGATCGTCGCGCGACCCGTAGACGAGCCGGTCGACAAGGCGGTGGATGTACCGCCGGGCCGGCTCGAGCGCGAGCGCGATGGCACCCGTCGCGGCGACCAGGAACCACGTCGGACCGGTTCCTCCGACGAGGTGGCCGAGGCCGGCGACGAGCACGGTGTAGACGACGAGGATGCTCGCCGTCAGGGTGATCCACTCGACAGCGCGATGGACTGCCCGCTCCCGGCCGCTGGTCGAATGGCGGACGAGCTCGATCACGACGCCGACCACGAGCAGCGGCACGGTGGCGATGAACAGCAGGGGCCCGGTCGCGACGTCGCGGCCCGGCAGGCGCAAGATCGCTACGTCGGTGGCGTCGGGTACGACGGCGAGCCAGGCGACGACGGTGCCGGCGGCCAACCACGCCGGCAGCGGGTCACCACACGAGCGCTGTTCCCGCCACCAGCGCACGACGACGGCAGCCGTGGCAACGGTGGCCACGATGCAGAGCACCCACGTCGCGACACGCCTGAGGTCGTCAGGACCGTCGCCCGCCTGAATGACGAACACCACGGCTAGGGCGCCCACTGCGATCAGCTGCAGCGCGCGGGCGACGCGGTGGTCGCGCCAAGACCTCGGTAGCAGCTCCCACGGTACGAGCGCGGCCAGTACGCCCGCCATCACGGGGCCCGTCCAGTCGGCGAGGTCGGCGAGCCGGGGCCACGGAGGACGGCCATCCTTGGCGAGGAGGAAGCGTTCGTACTGCACCGAGACCGCCGTCAGCAGCGCGGTTGCGGCGATCACGAGGAACCACATGCCGAGGCGCCGGCGGGCCGGCCAGAACAGCAGGGCAGCACCGGCGGTCCCGTACGCCGCAGCCATGACGAACCAGGACACCAACCACCAGTTCGGGCCGGCCAACTCGGGGCCCGGGATGTCGGCGCGCAGCCTCAACACGAATGTCAGGCCGGCAGCGATCAGTCCCCAGACGGCTGCGATCGCGACCCGGCGCCACGTGGCGAGGTGGTCCATCCCGCTTCCCTCCGGTGTCCAGCGTACGACGCCAGCTGTCCCGGCCGAACGGTACTGATGTCCCGTCACGTGCCCGGGTGACACACGGGACAGAACGTGACGCGGGGCCGTTGCGGCCGGGACGAAGTCGTGCCAAGGATGACCGGCAAACAACGGAGGAGGGAGTCCGCCATGTCCACCAAATCCACCAAGCTGATGCGCACCGCGGGACTTGCCGCAGCCCTTGCTGTCGTGCCCGGCATCGCCGCCGGTGCACAAGGGCGTAGCGACGACGATGAGGAAAATCGCCTCGTCGGTCGCGCTGTGCTCGACGTCAATACGTACGCTCCCGGTCCGACGTCAGGCAACTTCTACACCGGTCCGGCAAACGGGATCACGTTCCCGACGCCATCCCAGCCCGTCGAGGGATTCTCCGCCATCGTCGAGGGCCGGGAGGAAGGTGAGTACCTCGCCATGCCCGACAACGGGTTCGGAGGCAAGGCTGCCTCGCGCGATTTCCTGATCCGCGCCTACTGGATCCACCCGGACTTCAAGACTGCTGCGGGTGGCAGCGGCAAGGTCAATCCAGACCGCGAGAACTTCATCCAATTCAGTGATCCCGATCGGTTGATCGGCTTCACGATCGTCATGGAGAACACACCGGAACGGTGGCTCACCGGCGGTGACATCGACCCCGAATCGCTGCAGGTCGATCGCCACGGTGACCTGTGGGTCGGCGACGAGTTCGGCCCGTGGATCCTCCACTTCGACGCCGAGGGCCGGCTGCTCGAGGCGCCGATCTCACTGCCCGGCAACCTGATGTCGCCGAACAACCCGCACTTGCCGGCCGGCACGACGGCCTCGCAGCCCAACAGCCGCGGCCTCGAGGGCATGGGCATCGACGGGAAGTTCCTGTACCCGACGCTGGAAGGCGCCACGCAGGCCGAGCTCGACGTCAATGCGACCTCCACGCGGCGCCTGATGTTCGAGTACGACATCAACAAGGGCGAGTTCACCGGGCGGCACTGGGTGTACCGGGTGAATCCGGAAACGCCGTTCCTGGCGGATATCGCGCCGCTCGACAACAAGCGGCTCGTCGTGGTCGAGCGTGACGGGGCGCCGCCGCCCGGGGCGTTCGGCGTCCATCGCCGGGTGTACGTCGTCGATCTGCGCCATGCCAAGTCTGGCGACGAGCTCCAGAAGCGCGAGGTCCTCAACCTGGCCGCGATCCCCGACCCCGACCTCGTGTCGCTGCCGCCGATCCATGCCGGCGATGTCGGGCTCGGTGACCCGTTCCGGGTGGCCTGCGAATCGGTCGAGGCGATCCGCGTCCTGAGCCGGGAGCAGGTGCTCGTCGGGTGCGACAACAACTTCCCGAACATGGGGCGCAACCCGGGTCTGGCCGATGACAACGAGTTCATCGTCGTCGACGTGCCAGATCTCTCCGATCGACGCTGATTCGGCGGGAATCCCGTTCTGTCCGTAGCAACCGGTCCGACACAGCCGGTTGCTGCGGACAGTCGTCTCCGAGCCCGAGAATCAGCCCAGGCGGGCGTCGAGGGTGTCGAGTGCGACGTTGAGTGAGGCCGGGAGATCCCGGCCGAATTGCGCGTAGTGCTCACGGATCTGCGGGACGGCATCCCGCCATCCGGGCACATCGAGCGTCAGCAGCTCGTCGAGATCCTCGTCGGCGATCTCCAGGCCATCGGTGTCCAGCGCGGCGGGTGTCGGCAGCAGCCCGATCGGCGTCTCCACCGCATCGGCATCGCCGTTGACCCGCTCGAAGACCCACTTGAGCACCCGGCTGTTCTCACCGAAGCCCGGCCAAAGGAAGCGTCCATCCTCGTCGCGACGGAACCAGTTGACGAAGAAGATGCGAGGCAGCTTCGACGGGTCGGTCGCCTTGCCGATCGACAGCCAATGGGCGAAGTAGTCGGCGAAGTTGTAGCCGCAGAACGGCAACATCGCCATCGGGTCGAAGCGCAGCTTGCCGACCGCCCCGGCCTGGGCCGCAGTCGTCTCCGACGCCATGATCGAGCCGAGGAACACACCGTGCTCCCAGTCGTAGGCCTCCGTCACCAGCGGAACGGTGGTGCGGCGACGGCCGCCGAACAGGATCGCCGAGATCGGCACGCCGGCCGGGTCCTCCCACTCAGGGGCGAGTGACGGGCACTGCGACGCCGGCGCCGTGAACCGTGCGTTGGGATGGGCGGCGGGCGTCTCGATCTCCGGGTTCCACGGATTGCCCTTCCAGTCGGTCGCCCGCGCCGGCGGATCGTCCGTCATCCCCTCCCACCACACGTCGCCGTCGTCGGTCAACGCGGTGTTGGTGAAGATGCAGTTCCCCCACAGCGTCTCCATGGCGTTGGCATTCGTCTTCCACCCGGTCCCGGGAGCCACGCCGAAGAAACCGGCCTCGGGGTTGATCGCGTAGAGCCGGCCGTCGTCGCCGAACTTCATCCAGCAGATGTCGTCGCCGACGGTCTGGGCCGTCCAGCCCGGGATCGTCGGGACGATCATTGCGAGGTTCGTCTTGCCGCACGCCGACGGGAACGCGGCGGCGATGTACTTCGACTCCTTCGCCGGGTTGGTCAGCTTGAGGATCAGCATGTGCTCGGCGAGCCAGCCGTCGTCGCGAGCCATGACGGAGGCGATGCGGAGGGCGAAGCACTTCTTGCCGAGCAGGGCATTGCCGCCGTAGCCGGAGCCGTACGACCAGATCTCACGCGTCTCGGGGAAGTGGACGATGTACTTGTTGTCCGGGTTGCACGGCCACGGCACGTCGGCCTGGCCAGGCTCGAGCGGGGCGCCCACCGAGTGCACGCACGGAACCCACTCGCCGTCACCGAGCACGTCGAGCGCCTGCTGGCCCATCCGGGTCATGATCCGCATGCTGACGGCGACGTAGGCGGAGTCGGTCAACTGCACGCCGATGTGGGCGATCGGCGAGCCCAGCGGGCCCATCGAGAACGGGACCACGTACATCGTCCGCCCTCGCATGGCGCCCGTGTAGAGGGCCGTCAGGTCGGCCCGCATCTCGTCGGGTTGGCGCCAGTTGTTGTTCGGCCCGGCCGACCGCTCGTCGGTGGAGCACACGAACGTCCGATCCTCGACGCGGGCGACGTCACCGGGATCCGAGTGGGCCCAGTAGCTGTGCGGGCGCTTCGCCTCGTCGAGCGACGTGAAGGTTCCCGACGCCACGAGCTCGGCGCACAGCCGGTCGTACTCCTCAGCGCTGCCGTCGCACCAGTAGATGGAATCCGGCTGCAGCACGGTCACCCACTCGTCGACCCATTGGCGCAGCTGCTGGTTCCCTGTCTGACCGCTCATCTGTGTGTCTCCGTGTTACTGAAGGTTGCCGGGCGTCTTCATGTCGACCTCGGAGCCGAGGCGCAGGTGTACGGCGCGCCCGGATTCATCGAGGTCGAAGATGACCCGCTGCCCCTGGCGGAGCATGCGGAAGACCGATCCCTGGAGCGCATCGACGCCGAGGTCGTAGTCGGCGAGATCGGTGTCGCACGTGATGAGCCCGTCCCCCGTGACCGGGTCGTAGGACTTGACCACGCCCTGCATTCGCCTCAGCTGGTCGTCCCGGCCGGGACACGGCGGCCCGGCGCTTTGGTGATCTTGCCCGACTTCAGGCATCCAGTGCAGACGTGGACGCGCTTGGTCGTGCCGTCGACGACGGCGCGAACCCGCTGGATGTTGGGGTTCCACCGGCGCTTGGTACGACGGTGGGAGTGCGACACTGACATGCCCCACGAGGGCTTCTTGCCGCAGATTTCACACACAGAGGCCATCACTCACCGTCACTGCTTGCCGACGCGCCGTACCGAACAGTGGTACGAGGTTAGCGACGCAGGGGTCCGATCCCTACAGTGACGCGGTGCCGACGCTGGAACGAAATCTCTTCGGCGTGGGCGAGCTCAGGCGCTCGGTGGCGGTGTTCCGCGACCTCCTGCATGCCCACCAGGCGCGGATCGACCAGCTCAACGTGTACCCGGTCGCCGACCGTGACACCGGCACGAACATGGCCCGCACGCTGGATGCGGTCGTCGGTGAGCTCGACGCCACACCTGCTGAGCTGGCGGCGACGTGCGACGCCGTGAGCCGGGGCTCGCTGATGGGTGCCCGTGGCAACAGCGGGATCATCCTCGCCCAGGTGCTGCGCGGGCTGGCCGGCACGCTGCGCGACTCGACGGTGCTCGGGCCGGCGTCGGTCGCCGAGGCGCTGCGCGCCGCTTCCGACGCGGCGTACCAGGCCGTCCTCGAGCCGGTCGAAGGCACGATCCTGACGGTCGTGCGCGTCAGCGCCGACGGCGCCGCCGATGCATCCGCCTCCGGTGCGGAGCTGGCGGAAGTGGTGCGCGCCGCCCGCGACTCCGGACGTGCAGCGTTGGACCACACACCTGATCTACTGCCCGTGCTCGCCGCGGCCGGTGTCGTCGATGCCGGAGGTGCCGGTTACCTCCTCCTGCTCGACGCGCTGCTGCACGTCGTCGCGAACGCGCCCGCTGCCGGAAGCGGGGTCGGTGCCGTCCGCGCCGCCTGATGCGGCCATTGGCGAGCAGCGCTACGAGGTGATGTTCATCTGTCACCTCGATGACGACAGCGTCGGCTCGCTGAAGGCGCGATGGTCAGAGCTCGGTGATTCGATCGTCGTCGGCGGCGGTGGCGGGCAGTGGAACTGCCATGTCCACACGAACGACGTCGACGCCGCGATCGAGGCCGCCGCCGACCTCGGTGGGCGGCCACAGGAACTGCGTGTGACGGACCTCTTCGCGCCGGGATGACCGACCCGATCACGCTGCGGGAGCTCGACGAGATCGACGTCGGGCGGTTACGCGGCGTGGGCGAGCGCAAGCGGGAGGCGCTGCAGACGGTCGGGATCGAGTCGGTGCTCGACCTGCTGACGACGTATCCGCGGCGGTGGGTCGACCGCACGAACGAGGCGCGGGTGGCCGACCTGGTTCCCGGTACCGAGGCGCTCGTGCTGGTGTCCGTGCGCTCGGTGCACAAGCGGATGGGGCGGAACCGCCGAGCGATCGTCGAGGCGGTGGTCGGTGACGGAACCGGCCGGATGCACGTCGTGTTCTTCAACCAGCCGTGGCGCGAGCGCCAGCTGCAGCCGGACCTCCAAGTGGCGTTGTTCGGCAAGGCCGACACGTACCGTGGCGGGCTGCAGATGGCCAATCCGATCGTCGACCTGATCGGGGATCGCACCGGCCGGATCGTGCCGATCTATCCGCAGAGCGAGAAGGCACAGATCACGACGTGGGAGCTGGCGGGCTGGGTCGAGAACGCGCTCGAGCGCTCCCGTCCACGGGGGTTCTGCGATCCGGTCCCGGGTGCCGTCCGTCGGCGACTCGGGTTGATCGATCGGGAACGGGCCCTGTGGCAGATCCACGCTGCCGGAGTCGTTGAGCGAGAAGGACCAGGCCCGCCGGCGGCTCGCCTTCGACGAGTTGCTGCGCGTCCAGCTCGCACTGGTGATGCGCAAGCGGGCGATGGAGCGCGAGTCGGTCGGCATCTCCCACGTCGTCGACGGTGAGCTGGTGCGGCGGTTCCACGACGCGCTGGCCTTTCCCCTGACGGCGGCGCAGCAGCGGGTGATCACCGAGATCTCCCACGACCTCGCCGCGCCGCACCCGATGCACCGGCTGCTGCAGGGCGACGTGGGGTCGGGCAAGACGGTCGTGGCCGTCACGGCGTTGTTGGCGGCCGTGGAGGGGGGACACCAGGGGGCGTTGATGGCGCCGACCGAGGTGCTCGCCGAGCAGCACGCGGCGAGTGTCCGTCTGATGCTGGCGGGCTTGCTCGTGCCTGCCGGAAATCTGTTCGGTGAGCGGCCGTTGGCGGTCGAACTGCTGACGAACCGCGTGACGGGCAATGAGCGCAAGCGGATCCTCGGTGGGTTGGCATCCGGATCCGTCGATCTGGTCATCGGGACCCACGCGCTGATCCAAGAGGGCGTCGAGTTCCACAGCCTCGGCGTGGTCGTCGTCGACGAGCAGCACCGGTTCGGCGTCGAGCAGCGAGCTGCCCTGCGCGACAAGGCAGGAGCCGCGGTTCCCGACGTGCTCGTCATGACCGCGACGCCGATCCCGCGCACGGCAGCGATGACGGTCTACGGCGACCTCGACGTGAGCGTGCTCGACGAGCTGCCGCCTGGGCGGACGCCGATCGTCACGCGCTGGGCAGCCGGCGGGCTGCTCGAGGCGGAGGCATGGACGGCGATGCGGGCCGAGGTCGAGGCGGGCCGGCAGGGCTACGTGGTGTGCCCGTTGATCGACGAGAGCGAGAAGTTGGAGGTGGCGTCGGCCGAGGAGACGTACCGCCGCCTGGCCGATGGCGAGCTGAAGGGACTGCGCCTCGGGCTGCTGCACGGGCGGCTGGCGCCGGCAGAGAAGGAGGCCACGATGGCAGCCTTCCGCGCCGGCGAGCTCAATGTGCTGGTCGCCACGACGGTCATCGAGGTCGGCGTCGACGTGCCGAACGCGACCGTCATGGTGATCCTCGACGCCGACCGGTTCGGGATCGCCCAGCTGCACCAGTTGCGCGGGCGGGTCGGGCGCGGCGGCGACGAATCGCAGTGCTGGCTGCTGACGTCGGGCTCGTTCGACGACGGTCCTGGTCCACGCGCGTGGAAGCGCTCGTGGCGACGACCGACGGGTTCGAGCTGGCGGAGGTCGACCTCGAGCTGCGCGGCGAGGGGACGCTGATGAGCACCTCGCAGAAGGGACGTAGCGATCTGCGGCTGGCGTCCCTGCGGCGGGACCGCGAGCTGGTGCAGCTGGCGCGGGAGGCGGCGTTCGAGATCGTCGATGCCGACCCGCTCCTCGACGCCAACCCCGCACTCCTCGACGAGCTGCACCTCATCCTCACCGAAGAGGACGCCGAGTTCCTGACCCGCAGCTGACCCATCCGAGTGTTTGACCCCATCGGAGTGTCAGGCCTCGGGAAAATCGACATCCAGCACTCGGATGGCGTCAAACACTCGGATGGATCAGGGCTCGTCGTCTTCGAGGACGAGGTCCCAGCGGTCGAGGCAGTCGGCGCAGCGGTACGCCACGATGTCGCCGGCCTGCCACGGCTCGGCATCGGCGTCCTCGACGTCGGGGTCCCGGGGCCGCGACAAGAGGTGGGCCCGACCGCCGCAGTCGATGCACGTGATGACGGGATCCGGTTCAACCACTGCCACGAGTATGCGCTCCTAGCCTGCGCCCGTGCGTGTGGTGGCCGGCGAGCTGCGAGGACGGCGGCTCGTGGCGCCGCCCAGCCGCGCGGCGGTCCGCCCGACCACCGACAAGGTGCGCGAAGCCGTGTTCAACGCCCTCGCCAGTCTCGACGTCGTTGTCGGCGCCCGCGTCGCCGACCTGTACGCCGGCAGCGGTGCGCTCGGCATCGAGGCTCTCTCACGCGGCGCTGCCCACTGCACGTTCGTCGAACGGGATCGCGCCGCGGTCGCGGCGATCGACGAGAACATCGCCACGCTCGGCCTGCGCGGCCGCACAACTGTCCGCGTCGGGGAAGCCATCACCACCGCACCGCGCATCGACGCCGACCTCGCGTTCGCCGATCCGCCCTACGACTTCGACGAGTGGCCGCGGCTGCTCCGGGCGATCATGGCCCCGCTCGTCGTCGCGGAGGCTGCCGCCATCGTCGATGCACCCGTCGACTGGGAGCAGGGTCGCACGAAGCGCTACGGCCGCACATGGGTCACGTTCCTGCATCGCGAACTACCGTGATGCGACCCATGGGCACCGTGCTCAACCCCGGCAGCTTCGACCCGATCCACCTCGGTCACCTCGACGTCATCGAGCAGGCCGTCGAGTTGTTCGGCCACGTCACGGTCGTCGTCATGTTCAACCACGAGAAGCCGGGCGGCCTGTTCACGGTGGACGAGCGCCAGGAGCTGATCCGCGCCTCCGTCGCCGGTATCGGACTGAAGGACGACGTTGCCGTGTCATCGCACGACGGTCTGGCGGTCGACGCCGCCACCGAGGCCGGCGCCTCGTTCATGGTCAAGGGGCTGCGCACCGCCGCCGACTTCGAGATCGAGCAGCAGATGGCGCTCACGAACCAGTCCGTCACGGGGATCCGCACCGTCTACCTGCCATGTCGCGCCGACCGCGGGTACATCAGCAGCCGCTTCGTGCGCGAGATCGCCCGGTACGGTGGAGCAGTCGGGCACATGGTGCCGCCCGCAGTGGCCGACGCCTTGGCCAGCAAGTTCTCGAACGGGACCACCACAGCATGAGCTACGACGACGACTACGAAGACGAGTACGACGAGTACGACGAGATCGACGACGAGTACCCCGAACCGGGCGAGGGCTATGTCGGCGACGCCGAGACGCTGCTGCGCCGTTCGATCGACATCATCGCCACCGCTCCCACGATGCCCCTGTCGTCGTCCCCGCGCATCGACCGCGACGAGATCATCGAACTGCTCGAGGAGGCCCTGCAGCGTCTGCCCGACGAACTGCGGCAGGCCCGCTGGATGCTCAAGGAGCGCCAGGAGTTCGTCGCGAAGACGCGCCGTGAAGCGGACGAGCTGCTGGAGGCGGCACGCGTCCGCGCCGAACGGATGGTCCAGCGGACCGAGGTCGTTCGTGCCGCCGAGCAGCGCGCGCGCCAGGTGATGGAGACCGCCGAGGCCGACTCTCGCCGCCTCCGCCACGAGACCGAGGACTTCCTCGACCAGCGTCTCGGCAGCTTCGAGATCCTGCTCGACAAGCTGCAGAAGACCGTCGGTGCCGGCCGCCAGCGGCTGTCGATCGGTGCCGTGCCGATGCCGATGACCGACGGCGAGGAAGAGGACCCGACGAAGGGCTTCTTCGACCAAGACAGGTAGGAACGTGGAGCGGTGAATGACCTCGCCGTCAACGCCGTCGAACTGGCCCGCCAACCGGGCACCGTCCGGCATGTCGACACCGTCGTTGCGCTGGCCGAGCTCGATGCGGTCGACCCGCGCCTCGGTGGTGACGCCGGCGACGCCGGGGACGTCGCCGTCGACCTGACGCTCGAGTCGACGCTCGACGACATCGTCGTCACCGGGACGCTCACAGTGGAGTGGTCCGACGAGTGCCGCCGCTGCCTCCGCCCGCTCGTCGACGCGCTGCGCATCGCCGTCGAGGAGCGCTACGCCGACTCGCCCGACCTCGACGAGTTCCCCATCACCAACGGCCAGATCGACCTCCGTCCAATGGTCCGCGAGGAGGTCCTGCTGGCGATCCCGGACGCTCCGCTGTGCCGGGCCGACTGCCCGGGGCTGTGCCCGGTGTGCGGGATCGACCTTCAGGCGTCGCCGGATCACGGCCACCCCGAGGAGCGCGACGAGCGCTGGGCGGTCCTCGACCAGCTGCGCGAGCCCTAGGAGATACTCTCTGCCCGGATACTGGCGCCGCCTGTGGCCGGCATCCGGGAGGGGAACGAGGATGTCTCGGCGGATCTCTCGGTCGACGTGGTGGGTCATGCCCACCGCACTGGTCGTGCCAGCGCTCGCGGTCATCGTGTCGGCTGCGCCATCGGTCGCGCAGGAGGCCACACCTCCCCAGACGCTGACGTTCAACTACACCGGCGGACCGCAGGGATGGACCGTCCCTGACGACGTCCACCAGGCGACGTTCAACGTCTACGGAGCGCAGGGTGGCAACAACGGGTTCGCCTTCCACGGGGCTGAGGGCGGACACGCCGCCGTCACGATTGCGGTGTCGCCGGGCGAGGAGCTCGTGCTCTTCGTCGGAGGCCAAGGCGCCGACTCATCCACCATCAACTGTGTGTTGGGCGATGGCGATGACGCGGAGACGGTCGGCGACGGCGAGGGTGGCTTCAACGGTGGCGCCAACGGTGGCAACGCCGGGAGCGGGTGTTCGGGCGCCGGTGGTGGCGGCGCCTCCGACGTGCGGCGCGTGAACACCTCACTGGGCGACCGGATCATCGTCGCAGGGGGCGGCGGCGGAGGCGCCGGCGACTTGTTCTGCACCGGTGCGGGCGGGGGCGGCGGCCTGACCGGTGGTTCGGCGAGCTGCGTCGCGAATGGCGGAGGGAACCAGGACGGCTCGAGCGGCAGCGGCGACTCCGGGAACGGGAGCAACGGGGCCGACAGCGACGGTTCTGGACCCGGCGGCGGCGGAGGAGGCGGCTACTACGGCGGCGCCGGGGGTCCCGGTGGGAAGGGCGGCAGCGGGGGGAGCGGGTTCGGACCGGCCGGCACGGCGTTCGAGACCGGCGTCAGGTCGAGCAACGGGGCGATCACGATCGCCTTCGGTGCCGCACCCACGGTGACTGGCGTCAGCCCGAACACCGGTCCAGCGCGAGGTGGCTTCGACACGGTGATCATCGGGACCAACTTCGTCCCCGGGCAGACCAGTGTCACCTTTGGTGGTGTGCCGTCGCCTCAGGTCAGCTGCGGGTCGACCACGCAGTGCAACGCCGTGAGCCCACCAGGCTCAGGCACGGTCGGCATACGCGTCACCGCCAACGGGCAGCAGAGCTTCGACACCCCGGCTGACGACTACACGTACCTCGGTCCACCGACGATCACGTCCATCTCTCCAACCGCAGGTCCCCAGGGCACCGTCGTCACGATCGAGGGCACGAACTTCTTCCCCTCGGATTGGCCCACGTGGGTGGTGTTCGGTTCGAACAACAACGTTGTCGAGACGAGGTGCACGTCGTTCACCCGCTGCACCGTGGTGAGCCCGCCCGGTGTGGGCACCGTCGCGCTCAGCATGGGCACGCAGAGCGGCGAGAGCAACAGCGTGCCGTTCACCATGCAGCCCAGCGTGACGAGGATCACGCCGACTGGCGGACCTGCGGCAGGCAACACGGCCATCACGGTCACGGGCACCGGCTTCAGCACCGCATCGAACGGCACCCTCGTCCACTTCGGCAATGCCGCCGCTCTCGCCGTCGGCTGCGCCAGTGCGACGACGTGCACTGCGGTGAGCCCGCCCGGTTCCGGAACGGTCAGCGTGCGGGTCACGGTCAGCGGCGTGCAGAGCCCCGACACCGCGGCCGACGACTTCACCTATGCCGCGGCGCAGGAACCGCCGGAGCCGTCCGACGATCTCGCCGCGTTGCAGGACGCGGTGCAGGATGCGGGTCGGGGCGGGCCGACCCTGGCCAGGCTCGCGGCAAGGGCCGCGGCGTCGCTCGAAGACGGCCGCACCGCTGTGGCGTGCGCCAGGTTGCGCGCCTTCCTCAGCACGGTGCGCATCTTCGGCGCCGTGGGCCGCCTGACCGACGCTCAGGTCGCACAGTTCACCGAACACGCGACGCGCATTCGCACCACACTCGGGTGCCGCTGACCTGGTGCACCGAGGACGGGTGCGCTTCCTGCGCACCTCGCCGCTAGCCTGCAACGGCCGCATTCCCAGCCGGAGACCACGATGGCCGTTCCGAAGAAGAAGAAGTCGAAGTCGAAGAGCCGTAGCCGTCGCGCCGGCGCCTGGAAGCTCGCGACTCCGTCGCGCAGCGTGTGTCCCAGATGCGGTTCGGCCAAGCAGCCTCACACCGTGTGCCCCACCTGCGGGTGGTACAAGGGCCGAGTCGCCGTCGACGTCACCGCCTGACGCTGCGGCCGCCCAGGCTCAACGCGCGATGACGCCGATCGCCATCGACGCGATGGGCGGCGATCGCGCCCCTGACGAGATCGTCGCAGGCGCACTCCAAGCAGCGGCAATCGGCATCCCGATCGTCCTCGTCGGTCCGCCGGACCTGGCCGGGCGCGGCGAACTGCCGCTGATCGAGGCGTCCGAGGTGATCGCCATGGACGAGGACCCGGCCGGCGGCGTGCGCCGCAAGAAGGACTCGACCCTCGTGCGCGCCGCCGAAGCAGTCCGTGACGGTCGCGCCGCAGCCATGATCTCGGCCGGCAACACCGGCGCCACGATGGCCGCCGCACTGTTGCGCATGGGACGCATCAAGGGCGTCAGCCGTCCGGCCGTTGCGACCCCGATCCCGGTGCCTGGCTCGCACCCGACGATCCTCCTCGATGCGGGCGCCAACGCCGAGGTGCAGCCGGAGTGGCTGGTGCAGTTCGCCCAGATGGGATCCGTCTACTCCCGCCACCGCTTCGGTCGTCTGCGCCCGCTCGTCGGACTGCTGTCGATCGGCGAGGAGGCGGGCAAGGGCGACACGCTCCGCAAGGACGCCTTCGAGCTGCTGTCCGCGGCATCCGGCATCGAGTTCGTCGGCAACATCGAGGGCCGCGACATCATGACCGACGGCGTCGACGTCGCGGTGACTGATGGGTTCACCGGCAACGTGGTGCTGAAGACGCTCGAGGGTGGCGTCAAGGCGATCAAGAGGGCCTTCGACGACGTCTTCGACACCGACGCCAACCGCCCCCACGCCGACGCGATGCGACCGTCCTTGGACGAGCTGTACCGCACGCTCGACCCTGATTCCTACGGGGGCGCCATCCTGCTCGGCGTCGACGGCGTGTGCATCATCTCCCACGGTTCGGCGAGCGCCACGGCGATCTTCAACGCCGTCAACGTTGCCAAGGAGATGGTCGAGCACGAGATGGTCGAGGAGATCCGCGCGGCCATCGGGCTCCACCCGAAGTCCTGAGCCGCCGACCGTTAGGCTCACGCCGTGCCTGGTGAGACCGCCCCCCTCGAACGGGCCGAGATCTTCGAGATCGTGCGTGACCGGCTGGCCGACATCCTCGAGATCGAGCCGTCGACGATCACCGAGGGCCAGTCGTTCGTCGACGATCTGGACGCTGACTCGCTGGCGCTGATCGAGCTCGTCGAGGCCCTCGAGGAGGAGCTGAGCGAGCGCACGACGGGCTTCCGGATCGAGGACGAGGACCTCGCCGACCTGAAGTCGGTGCGCGATGCCGTGGACTACGTGCACGAGCGCACGCGAGGTGGCGCCTGACGAGCCACGCTCCGGTGCCGGCTGACGGGGCCTCTCGCGACGACCATCCGCTGGCGCTGCGCATTGGCCACCAGTTCGCCGATCCGGCGTTGCTCGAACGCGCCATGGCCCACCGGTCGTGGTGCGCCGAGCACCCAGGCACGCTGAGCAACGAGCGGCTCGAGTTCCTCGGCGATGCGATCCTCGGGTGGGTCGTTGCCGACCTTGCCTACCGCCGGTTCAGCGAGCTTCCCGAGGGTGATCTCACGGGTGTCCGCAAGGGTGTCGTGAACGCACTCGCCTTGGCCGACGTGGCGGAGGGGCTCGGGCTCGGTGAGTTCCTGCTGCTGGGGCGTGGCGAGGACGCCGCCGGCGGGCGGGAGAAGCCGTCGATCCTGTCCGACGCGCTGGAGGCCGTGTTCGGCGCGGTCTACGTGGATGGCGGTCCGGGCGTCGCCTACGACGTCATCGAGCGGATGATCGGGCCGCGGCTCGGTGCCACGGCCGCTCGTCTCGACCACCTCGACCACAAGTCACGGCTGCAGGAGCTGGCGGCGATGGACGGCGCCGGCGCGCCGGAGTACATCACCCGCTCGGAAGGACCCGATCACGCGAAGCACTTCTTCGCCACGGTCGTGGTGAACGGCGCCGTGCTCGGCGAGGGTGCTGGTCGCTCGAAGAAGGCGGCGGAGCAGTCGGCCGCCGAGGCGGCCTGTCGCGCGCGTTCACGAGCTGATGCCGGAGCTGCCCGAGGTCGAGACCGTGCGGCGCGGCCTTGCAGCGCACGTCGTCGGACGCACGATCACGGAGGTCGAGGTCGGCCGGCTACGCAGCGTGCGGCGCACGTCGGCGCAACAGGTCATCGACGGTCTCTCGGGCGCCAAGGTGCTCGCTGCGCAGCGGCGCGGCAAGTACCTGCTCTTGCCGCTCGACACCGGCGACACGCTGATGATCCACCTGCGCATGACCGGACAGCTCCTGCTCGCTGCGGCGCAAGCGGAGCGCCCGCCGCACACGCACGTGGTGATGACGCTCGACGGCGAGCCGGCCGAAGCGCTCTGGTTCGTGGACCCACGCACGTTCGGCGAAGTGGTCGTCTTCGATCCGGACCATGTCGACGTCGAGCTCCCCGAGCTGGCCCATCTCGGCGTCGATCCACTGGCCGATGGATTGGACGTCGCCGCGCTCGGACGGCTGCTCACCGGTCGGCGCACGCACCTCAAGCCGCTGCTGCTCGATCAGCACGTCATCGCCGGCGTCGGCAACATCTACGCCGACGAGGTCCTGCACGAGGCACGTCTCCACCCGCTGCGGGCGGCCGGCTCGCTACGTCGTCCGGAGATCCGACGGCTCCACGATGCGCTGCACCGGGTCCTGCTGGCGGCCGTCGGCGCCGGCGGCTCGACGCTCGGCGACAACCAGTACGTCGACCTGATGGGGTCCGAAGGCTCCTACCAGGACGACCACCTCGTCTACGGGCACGCCGGCGAGCGGTGCCGGACGTGCGGCCGGGGCGTCATCCGGCGCATCATCAGCGGCGGCCGCAGCACATACTTCTGCCCGTGGTGCCAGCGGCTCCCTGTGGTCCGATCACCTGCCCCTGAACCATCCCTGAACCGGTCGGCCGGAGGCCGGTAACTTCGCTGGCGCCGTGTTCCTGAAGAGCTTGTCCCTCAAGGGGTTCAAGTCGTTCGCCGAGGCGACGACGCTCGACCTCGAACCGGGTGTGACGGTCGTCGTCGGGCCGAACGGCTCCGGCAAGTCGAACGTCGTCGACGCCATCGCGTGGGTGCTGGGCGCCCAGGCTCCGAGCGCCGTGCGCAGCCAGAAGATGGACGACGTCATCTTCGCCGGCACGGCGACGCGGCCGGCGCTCGGGCGCGCCGAGGTGTCACTGACGATCGACAACTCCGCCGGGCTCCTCGGTATCGAGCTGACCGAGGTCACGGTGCGTAGGACCCTGTTCCGCACGGGCGACAGTGAGTACGCCATCAACAACGTGCCGTGCCGCTTGCTCGACGTGCAGGAACTGCTGTCGGACGCCGGTGTGGGCCGACAGCAGCACGTCATCGTGAGCCAAGGCCAGATCGACGCCGTGCTCAGCGCCCGTCCGGAGGAGCGCCGGGCGATCATCGAGGAAGCAGCCGGAGTCCTCAAGTACCGCAAGCGGAGGGAGAAGGCGCAGCGGCGCCTCGAGGCGACCGAGGGAAGCTTGGTGCGCGTTCAGGATCTCCTGCGCGAGGTGCGTCGCCAGCTCCGTCCGCTCGAACGTCAGGCGGAGGCGGCGAAGCGGCACGGCGAGCTGATCGGCGAGCTCACCGCGCTGCGCATCCACCTCGCCGGTCGTGAGCTCGCCGCCTTGCGGACACAGCTCGTGTCGATCGCTGCCGTCAAGCTGGACACGGCAGGCGAGGAATCGCGTCTGAAGGGTGAGCTGGCTCGGTTCGACGCAGAGGTCGTCGCCACCACGGCGGAGCTGACCGCTCGTGGCGCCGAGGACCTGGGCGACCAACTCGGGCTCGTCGAGCAGCTGCGGGAGCGGGCGCGTGGCCTGGCTGCGGTCATCGCCGAGCGGCGACGCAGCCTGGAGCGCGACCGCGGACAGCTGCTCGATGCCGGCGTGATCGCCAACCTGGAGAGCGAAGCCGCTAGCGGCCGAGCCGAGCTGGCGACCGTGCAGGCCGCCCTCGAGGCGCTGGCTCCGCAGCTCGCGACGATCGAAGACGATCGGCCCGACCAGGCGGCCGATTCCGGGGCCGGTGGCGATGCGGCTGAAGTTCGCGGGGAGCTGCGTACCCGGCGCGCCGCGCGCTGGAGCGGGCGTCCACCGAGCTGTCCCGTGCCGGCGAGCGAGCTGCCGCGCTGGGAAGGACGGCCCTCGATGCCGAGCACCGTGCCGATCGGTGCCGGCACGACTGCAACGCCGCCGAGCTCGTGGAGACACCGCTCGTCGAGGACATCCGCCGCGCCGAGGAGCGGATGGCGGCTGCCGAGAACGAGCGCGAGCGCTGCGTCGTCGCTCGCCAGGATGCGATGGAGCGCGCAGCGGCCGCGGCAGGTCGCGCCGGGGCCCTGCAGCTGGCGCTCGACGCAGTGCATGCCCGGGCGGGTGCGGAGCGGCTGAGCGGTCTCTCCGGTGTGCTCGGCACGCTGCTCGACCTCGTCCGCATCGACGACGGGTGGGAGACGGCGGTCGAGGCGGCGCTCGGCGAGGCACTGAGCGCCGTCGTGGTCATCGACCCGGCCGCGGCGGAGCGAGCCCTGCAGGCGCTGCGCGAGTCCGACACGAGCGGGGCGGTGCTCGCTCTCGGACTGACACAGACGGCGACCACACCGTCGCCGCCGGGAGGCGATCCGGTCCGGCCACATGTGACGTCGCAACGTCCAGGAGTGGAGCTTCTGCTCGATCGGCTGCTTGCCGGCGCGGTGCGGGTCGACGACGTCGCCGCGGCAGCCGACCTGGCAGCCCGCGACTGCTCGTTGGTGGTCGTGACGAGCGCCGGTGAACGGTTCGCCGAGACTGGCTGGCGCGTCGGTGCCACCGCCGCAGGAGGCGTCACGGCGGCTGCCCTCGACGAGGCCACGACAGAGGCGCAACAGCTAGCGGGCGTTGCCGAACGGTGCACCAGCGCCGTCGTCACGGCGACCGAGGTGCTCACCGCGTCACGGCGTCAGCTCGATGACCTGCGCATCCGGCTGGCAGCGAACGACCAACTGCTCACCGCAGCATCCGAGGGCCTGGTGGCCGCGAGCGCCGAACGCAGGGAGGCGATCGCCGAGCTGGAGCCCTTGCTGGCCCGCATCGACGAGCTCGAAACGCACGTGGGGAGCGAGCAGGCGAGCATCGCCGAGCTCGAGCGGGTGATGCCCGATCTGGAGGCTCGGGCAAGCGCCTTCGAGGTGCGGCGCCGTGACCTCGAGGCCCGGCGAGCCGGGCTGCGCGAGCGGGCCCAGCTCCTGACCGTCCGCGTCGAGGACGCCGAACGCCGCTTGGCCGCGGACTCGGCGGCGCGAGCTGCTGCCGAGCAACAGCGCATGGAGGTCGAGCGGGCACTCGGCGCACTGGAACGTCTCGGCCGGCTCGTCATCGCCCATCGTGGGGTGCTCGACGCCCACCACGGCGAGCTCGTAGAGCGGCGCCGCCAGCAGAGCGAAGAGGTCCGTGCGCTGACCGGGCGGCTCGACGAGCTGCGTGCCGAGCGAGCAGCCGCCGAGCGGGCACTCGACGAGGTCCGGGAGCGCTCGCGGCGCGCCGAAGTGGAAGAGGCGGAAGCCCGGCTGCGCCTGGAGTCGGCTGTCGAGCTGCTGCGTCACGATCTCGACGTCGAGCCGGAAACCGCTGAGGCGACGCCTGCCCCTCCGCTCGCCGAGGGCGTCACGGCGCGGGCTCGGGTGCGCGACCTGGAGCGCGAGGTGCGATTGCTCGGCCCGATCAACCCGCTGGCACTCGAGGAGTTCAGCGAGCTGCAGCAGCGTCATGGCTTCCTCGAGGAGCAGCTGGAGGACGTGCGCACGACCCGCCGCGAGCTCATGCGGGTGATCCGGGCCGTTGACGAAGAGATCCAGTCGGTGTTCGCCGCCGCGTTCGTCGATGTCGCTGCGAACTTCGAGCGCTTGTTCACGACGCTCTTTCCAGGGGGCACGGGCAAGCTCGTGCTCACCGATCCGGCCGACCTGCTGGAGACCGGTGTCGAGGTCGAAGCCAAGCCGAGCGGCAAGAACGTGAAGAAGCTGTCGTTGCTCTCGGGCGGCGAGCGCAGCCTGACGGCGCTGGCGTTCCTGTTCGCCGTGTTCCGCAGCCGGCCGTCGCCGTTCTACGTGATGGACGAGGTCGAGGCGGCGCTCGACGACGTCAACCTCCACCGGTTCCTCGGGCTGGTCGCCGAGTTCCGCCAGGAGGCGCAGCTGCTCATCGTCAGCCACCAGAAGCGGACGATGGAGGCCGGCGACTGCCTGCTCGGCGTCACCATGCAGCCCGGCGGCTCGTCGCGCGTGATCACCGAACGCGTCGCGGCCGTCCGCGCCAGCTAAGCGACGAAGAGGTCCCGCGGAGAGGCAGGTGGGCGAGCCGTCGCTTCGCGGTGAACGTCCGATGAGGCCCGAACCGTCCTTGACAGCGGCGGCGAGCTCGGAGGCGTAGGCGAGCAACTTGCTTGCGAGCCGAGCCCGGGGATGTCGGGCTTTGAGCTCGCTTCGCAACCTCCGGTTGCGAAGCGAAACCCGAGATAGGTTCGAGCGGCGATGGAGTGGATCTACCTCGTCCTGATCGGCCTGGTGCTGCTTTTCGGCATCGCCGTGCTGATCGTCAGCCGGCGCAGGGCCCAGCGCTCGATCGAGGCACCGAAGGCGCCTCCCATCGCGCCTCCGACGGCACCTCCACGGCCCGGCACGCCGACGGCCGTGCTCGAACCGGAGGTCGTCGAACCCGAGGTCGTCGCCCCACCAGTCACCCTGCGCGGCCGGATGTCGAGGGCCCGAGCTGCGTTGGCCGGTGCCTTCGCCGGCGTCCGTGGGCGCCGGGGGATCACGGACGAGACCTGGGAAGACCTCGAGGAGGCGCTGCTGCGGGCCGATGTGGGCATCGGCGTGACCACGGATCTGCTCGACGGCCTCCGGACGCGGGTCAAGGACAAGGAGCTCACCGAGCCCGACGACCTGCTCGGCGCGCTGCGCGCCGAGATGAAGGAGCGTCTCGAAGGTGCCGACCGTGAGTTGCACTTCGTGCCGGGGGAGCAGGGCAGCCCGAACGTCTGGTTGTTCGTCGGTGTCAACGGCGTCGGCAAGACCACGTCGGTCGGCAAGGTCGCCCACCAGCAGCAGGACGACGGCCGGCGAGTGCTCCTCGCCGCGGCCGACACGTTCCGTGCCGCGGCAGCCGAGCAGCTCGAGACGTGGGCCGAGCGCGCCGAGGTCGACATCGTCCGCGGGAACGACGGTGGGGATCCGAGCGCCGTCGTGTTCGACGCCGTCGAGCGCGCGTCGTCCAGGGACTACGACCTCGTGCTCGCCGACACGGCCGGACGGCTGCACACGAAGACCAACCTGATGGAAGAGCTGCGCAAGGTGCGTCGCGTGGCCGAGAAGGGGGCCGGTCGGGTGACCGAGGTGCTCCTCGTCATCGACGCCACGACGGGGCAGAACGGCCTCGCCCAGGCGCGCGAGTTCGGCGACGCGACACAGGTCACCGGTGTCGTGCTGACCAAGCTTGACGGCTCGGCCAAGGGGGGCATCGTCTTCGCCGTGGAGACCGAGTTCGGGATCCCGGTCAAGCTCGTCGGGATCGGGGAGCGGATCGAGGACCTCGTCCCGTTCGATCCCGACGAGTTCGTCGACGCGCTCTTCGACGAGTGAGCTAGCCGGCGTTCTGCCAGAGGCCCATCAGGTTGCCCTCGCTGTCGCGGAAGTAGGCGGCGAACCCCATCTCGGCCACTTGGATCTTGTCGCCCGCCCGCGACCCGCCGTGGTCCTCGACCGTCGCCAGCGTCTTGTCGATGTCGTCGACCTGCAGCGTGATGACCGGTGCCGGCACCATGTCGCCGCGCGGGTCATCCCTCCACCGATGTAACCGGGCTCGGTCGGCATGCCCTGCTCGTTCGTCGGACCCGTTGAGACGCCCGTGTAGTCCATCTCGGGTATCGGCATGAGGTCCCAGCCGAAGACCTCGCGATAGAACGCGTAGGCCCGATCGGCATCGTCGAACGGGACCTCGAAGTGCACCACGCGAGAAGTCATGTCGTCCTCCATCTCTCGTCGCCCGGCGTCCACGCCGAGCGCGCGTTCAGCGTAGGTCGCGGTCCGAGCGTCAGAGCAGGCCGCGCGCCCGCTCCGGGTCGTCGACGACGAACACGAGCCGGGTGTCGGTGGCGACGTACCCGACCTCGACGTTGATGCCTGCATCGCTCAGCTTCTTGGTGATCTCGGCCAGGTAGCCGGGACGGTCCACGCCGCGCTCGACGAGCAACGCCTCGTGCTCGGCGGCGATGGTGTGTGATGAGCCCTCGAGGGCCTTGCGAGCGCCGGCTGCATCGTCGACGAGGAAGTGGATCGAGCCCTTGCCGCCGGCGCCCACCCCGCAGTAGCCCTCGATGTTCACGCCTGCCGAGCCGAGGGCCGCGGCGATCGCGGCGAGGACCCCGGGCCGGTTGTCGGCATCGATGCGCAGGTCGGTCGGCATGGGCACCTCCGTAGCAACTCGAAGTCGTCGGCTCCATGTTCGTCCCTCGGAACCGGCGGCGCCAGGGGGCTCGATAGCGTCACCAAGGCATGTTCGAGAACCTGTCCAGCCGTCTGGAAGGCGTCGTTCGGCGGATCCGCGGAAAGGGTCGTCTGACCGAGGCCGACGTCGACGAGATCCTCGCCGAGATCCGCACGGCGCTGCTCGAAGCGGACGTCAACGTCGCCGTCACGCGCGATGTCATCAGCCGGTTGCGCGCCGAGGCCATCGGCGCCACCAAATCACAGGCCCTCGATCCGACCCAGCAGGTCGTCAAGCTCGTCAACGCCGAACTGACCCGCATCCTCGGCGGCGAGACGCTGCGCATCACGTACGCCAGCCGTCCGCCCACCGTGGTGTTGATGGCCGGTCTGCAGGGTTCCGGCAAGACGACGGCGGCCGCCAAGCTGGCCCGCTGGTTCAAGACGCAGGGCCGCCAGCCACTGCTCGTCGGTGCTGACCTCCAGCGCCCCGCCGCCGTCGAGCAGCTCCGCACGCTCGGCCGGCAGGTCGACGTCCCGGTGTTCTCCGAGCCGGGGGATCCTGTGCTCACGGCTGCCAAGGGCCTCGCCGAGGCCCGCCGGCTCGGCCGCAACGTGCTCATCGTCGACACCGCCGGGCGGCTCGCCATCGACGCCGAGATGATGCAGCAGGTTCGGCTCATCTCCGGCGCGGTCGGTCCCCAGTACACGTTCCTCGTGATCGATGCGATGACCGGTCAGGACGCGGTCGGTGTCGCCGAGGCCTTCAACGAGACCCTCGCGATCGACGGAGTGATCCTCTCCAAGCTCGACGGCGATGCCCGTGGCGGTGCCGCGCTGTCGGTCAAGGAGGTGATCGGCAAGCCGATCGCGTTCGCCTCCACCGGTGAGAAGCTCGACGCCTTCGAGCAGTTCCACCCCGACCGCATGGCCGGCCGGATCCTCGGCATGGGCGACATGCTGACCCTGATCGAGCAGGCCGAGCAGGCCTTCGAGCAGGATCAGGCCGAGGAAGCGGCGGCCAAGTTGATGGAGGGCGCCTTCACCCTCGACGACTTCCTCGAGCAGATGCAGCAGCTGAAGAAGATGGGACCCCTCGGCAACCTGCTCGGGATGATGCCCGGGATGCCGAAGGAGCTGAAGGGCGCCGAGATCGACGACGACGACCTCAAGCCGGTCGAGGCGATCATCCGCTCGATGACGTTGGAGGAGCGGGCGCAACCCCAGATGATCAACGGGTCCCGCCGCACGCGCATCGCCAACGGCTCGGGAACGTCGCCCTCGGACGTCAACCGCCTCGTCAAGCAGTTCTCCGAGATGCAGAAGATGATGAAGCGCTTCGGGATGTCTGGGATGGGCAAGGGCAAGAAGGGCAAGCGTCGCGCCATGGCCGGCCTGCCCCCGGGCGGTGGGTTCCCCGACCTCGCCGAGCTCACCGGGCCGGGTTTCCCGACGCGTTGAATGCGGCCGGCGAGGGCGCTGGAGCGCCCGCCGTGCCGAACCGGGTCTTCACCCCTGAACGACGCGGCCGGCGAAGGCGTTGGAGCCCCGCCGTGCACCCCACCGTCTGAGCGGGCGCTTGCCCCGATAGCCTTCCCCGGTCGTTGTCGCACCCCTTCGGAAGGGCTTTCCATGGCAGTGAAGCTGCGCCTCACCCGCGTCGGTAAGACCAAGCAGCCGCAGTACCGCATCGTCGCCGCCGATTCCCGGTCGCCTCGTGACGGCCGGTTCATCGAGATCGTGGGTACCTACAACCCACGCACCGACCCGTCCACGCTGACCGTGGACCACGACAAGGCGGCGAAGTGGCTACGCCAGGGTGCCCAACCGACCGATCGCGTCCGCAAGCTGCTGGAGATCGCCGGCGTCGGTACGACGGGCGCCGCCACTCCGACAACGACCTCCACTGACTCGTGAGCGACGCAGTCGACGATGCCGTCGACGCTGAGGGCAACCGGGCACTTGCTCCCACCGCCGTCGCCGTACTCACCCACATCGTGACCTCGATCGTCGATGACCCTGCGGCGGTCACGGTCGACGCCGCCCCCAGCCGCGGGCGGGTGCGCCTCGACGTGCGCGTCGGTCCGGGGGATCTCGGCCGAGTGATCGGCCGCCGAGGGCGGACGGCCCAGAGCATCCGCACCGTCGTGCGGGCCGCCGCGTCGCGCGACGACACGGACGTCGACGTCGAGTTCCTGGACGATTGACCGTCCCGGCCGGGCTGCTCGAGATCGGGCACCTGCGCAGGGCGCACGGCGTCCGTGGTCAGGTCAACGTGCAACTCGCAACCGAACGGCTCGAGCGACTCGAGCCGGGCACCCGCTGGTTCGCCCGCGACGGCTGGCTGACCGTCGTCACCGCCACTCCGCACCAGGACCGCTGGCTCGTCACATTCGAGGAGATCAAGGATCGGGTCACGGCGCAGCGCTACACGAACACGCCGGTGTATGCCGAGCCGTTGGAGGACGCCGACGAGCTCTGGGTCCACGAGCTGATCGGCACGCCTGTCGTCGACGTCGGCGGCGCGGAGCACGGAACGGTCGCCGCCGTCATCGCCAACCCGGCGGCCGATCTCCTCGAGCTCGAGTCCGGGGCGCTCGTGCCCGTGGTCTTCATCGTGGACCGGACCGCCGACCGAATCGTGATCGACCCGCCCGCCGGCCTCTTCGAGGTCTAAGGGCTCGAGGTCTGAGTGCGCATCGACGTCTTCACGATCTTCCCTCGTCTCGTCGACGAGTTCTGCTCCGCCAGCCTGCTCGGCAGAGCCAGGGAGGCAGGTCTGCTCGAGCTGCGCACCCATGACCTGCGTGAGCACACGTCCGACGTCCATCGCACCATCGACGACAGCCCGTTCGGCGGCGGGGCGGGCATGCTGATGCGCCCGGAGCCGGTCTTCGCCTCCGTCGAGGCGGCTGACCCACCGCGTCCGCTGTACCTCCTCGGGCCCGGTGGACAGCGTTTCGATCAGGCGCTGGCGGACGAGCTGGCGGCGACCGACGGATTCAGCCTGCTGTGCGGTCGGTACGAAGGGGTCGACGACCGCATCCGCCAGCACCTCGTCGACGGCGAGCTGAGCATCGGCGACGTCGTGTTGGCCGGTGGGGAAGTGGCGGCGTGCCTCCTGGTTGAGGCGGTCACCCGCCTCGTCCCGGGGGTGATGGGCAACGAGTCGAGCCCACTGACGGAGAGCTTCGGTCGTCGCGGCCTGCTCGAAGAGCCGCAGTTCACCCGGCCGGCGGACTTCCGTGGTTGGTCGGTTCCAGAGATCCTGCGCAGCGGTGACCACGGCCGCATCGAGCGCTGGCGACGAGCGCAGGCACTTCACCGGACGATCGCGCGGCGCCCCGACTTGGTCGAGGCCCGAGGTGGTGTGACGCCCGAGGAAGCGCAGCTGTTGGAAGAGTTCCCAGCCCTCCCATATCCTTGACCGGCCCCCCGGCCCACGCCGACGAAGGACTCGCGCCCATGAAAGCCACCGACCTCATCGACAACGACTCGCTGCGAACCGACATCCCTGACTTCGCGCCGGGTGACGAGGTCAAGGTGCACGTGCGCGTTGTCGAGGGCAACAAGGAGCGGGTGCAGATCTTCCAGGGCAACGTGATCGGCCGTCAGGGCAGCGGGCTCCAGGAGACCTACACCGTCCGCAAGCTGAGCTACGGCGTCGGCGTCGAGCGGACGTTCCCGCTGCACACGCCGACCGTCACGAAGATCGAGGTCGTCAAGCGCGGCGACGTACGCCGGGCCAAGCTCTACTACCTCCGCGGCCGCACCGGGAAGCGGGCCAAGATCCGCGAAAAGCGGGAGTTCTAGTTTCGAGCGAAAGGCTGAGCCTTTCGCTCGCTCACCGAATGGGCCGGCCGCTGGCGTCGAAGCGCAGCTCCGCCAGCTCGCCCGGTCTGACCTCGGCGTCAACACCGAGGGCCACAGGAACCTTCTGGTAGTTCCACTTCATCACGTCGAGCGTCAGCTCGAGCAGCTCGTCCCGGCTGAACTGCTCGTACGCCTCGCGACGAAGCTCCGGGCTGATCGAGGCCGGCAGGCTCATCATGGCGTCGGCGATCCGCAGGGCGACCTTGTGGCGCTCGGAGAGATCGCTCGCCTCGTACCGGTCGACCTTGGCAGCCATCGTCTCGTCGAGTCCCTGCTGCGTGGCAACTGCCAAGCGCATCGACATTCAGGTGTGGCAGTCGTGGTAGCGGGCGCAGCGGAGGCGCACGAGCTCGGTCGTCACGGCGTCCAGCCGCGAGAGTCGTACGACGGCGGCCTGCCACTCGTCCAGCGCCTGAGCGAGGCGTGGGGCGGCCGCGACGCCGTCCGGGATCCGCCGCTCGCGCTTCACGAGTCGAAGAGCCGCTCGTAGGCCGAACGAAGTCGTTGGCGCTGTTCGACCACGAGGAGGGCGCTGACGAAGTCACGGAACGCCTGGGGACCCAACTCGTCGGAGACGGCGAACGCCAGCTCGTCGTCCATCCCGGCGACGTCGATGACGAACTGCTCGCAGAACGCCAGGCACGCCCGCTCGCGCCGCCCGAAGCGCTCCGACGTCGGCCACGCCGGCAGGTCAACGATGGTCGTCTCGTCGAGCCCGGCCGCACGTGCTGCCTCGGTCCGCACACCCTGCTCGTAGTCGCATCCGAGGAGCTTGGCGACGCGCAGCCGGCACAGCTCCAGCAGGACGGGATCGACGACGCTCCAGGCCGCCTCGTACAGCGCATCGAGTGAACCGGCGACGTCCGGCTGCTCGGCGAGCACCCGCGCGAGCACAGGGTTGTCGAGCGCGGCCGGCCATGGCGCGAGCGTAGGACGAATGGAACCGCCCTCGCCCTTCCGCGTCGCCGTCCCCGACGAGACGCTCGCCGACCTCCGCGATCGTCTCGCCCGCACACGCTTCATCGACGACTTCCCGAGCGCCGATGGCTGGGACTATGGCGTGAGCCGTTCCTACCTGCAGGAGCTGTGCGACTACTGGCGGACGACGTTCGACTGGCGGGCCCAGGAGGAGATCCTCAACTCGTTCGATCAGTTCGAGCTGCGCGTCGACGGTCAGCCGATCCGCTTCATCCATCAGCGTTCATCCAATCCCGACGCCCTGCCGCTCCTCCTCGTCCACGGATGGCCCGGCTCGATCTTCGAGTTCGTCAAGGTCGTCGGGCCGCTGTCGGCGCCGGCGTCCTACGGCGCCGACGAGGCAGACGCCTTCCACGTCGTCGCGCCGTCGATACCCGGCTACGGGTTCTCGGGGCCGACCGTCGCGCCCGGCTGGGGACCGAAGCGCATCGCCGCCGCTTTCGACGAGGTGATGTCGACGCTCGGCTACGAACGCTACGGAGCTGCCGGCGGCGACTGGGGAGCGGTCATCACGACGCAGCTGGCGCGTTCGGACGGGGGCCGGCATCTTTGCGGATTGCATCTCACGTCGCCCCACGGTGAGCCGCCCGACGATGGTCCCGACGAGGTCCTGAGCGAGACCGACCGCAGGGGTCTCGACGACTGGGCAGCCCACCAAGCCGGCGGGACGGTCGTGCACGTGCAGATCAACAGCACGCGCCCGCACACGCTCGCCTACGCACTCAACGACTCTCCGGCCGGCCTCGCCGCCTGGCTGTTGGACAAGTACCGCTCGTACAGCGACTGCGGCGGCGACGTCGAGCGCGGCTTCACCAAGGATGAGCTCCTCGCGCAGATCACGACGTACTGGGTGACCGGGACCATCGCCTCCGCCTCGCGCCTCTACTACGAGCGCGCGCAGGATGGAACGAACCTGCCACCGCGCCCACGCGTCGAGGTGCCGACGGGGTGTGCCATCTTCCCCCGAGACGTGAAGCGGGCACCACGGCCATGGGCCGAGCGGGAGTACAACATCCAGCGCTGGGTCGAGATGCCGAGAGGTGGCCACTTCCCCGGCGTCGAGGAACCGGAGTTGCTGTCCGCTGAACTACGCGAGTTCTTCCGCCCGCTGCGCGCCGAGGCGTAGTTCGCCTAGGCGAGACGACGCAGCATCAAGGAGGTGGCGCCCGGCGCGAATGCGTGACCAGCGCGGTCGAGCAGCTTGACCCACTCGTCGTTCGTCACCAGCGCTTCGTTCGCAGCCTCGACGTCGGCCAACTCGTCGACACTCGAGATCCACCCGACAGCACCGTACGTGCCGGCAACCGCCGCCACGAAGATGACCGGGACACCGGTGATGCGCGTCGCTACGTCGGCGATCTCGACACCGATTCCCATCGCCTCCGCGATGCTTCCGTTGGCGCAGACCGCGCGATTCGCCTGGACGTATGTCTTGGGCGGGCCGGACGGCGCACCGTGCACGACCTGCGAGACGACATCCGAGGTCGGACCGACGAAAAGCCCGTCATTGTCCTCGATCAACTGGGCGAAGCCTTCGTCGGCGAACAGCGCGTCGTCCATCGCGACCAGGTCCGCGAGATGCTCGAATCGTGCACTCCACGAGACGGTCGGAGCGTCAGGCGAGAAGATCGTCGACCAGACGAAGATCTCGTGCCCGGTGATGGCGCTAGCGCGAGCGCCCGCCTCGACTGCGAACGCGGCGGCAGCTCGACCTTTCGCCTGGTTGATTGCGCGCGCGCGCGTGTGGCGATGTACATGTCCGTCTCCCTCTCTGCACCGTCCACCCGAACGACGCTCGTCCACTGTCGCGCCACCAGGCTGTGGGGTCAATCGTCACCTGGCATTACGTGAACGCAGGCATCACCTCGCGGCCGAACATCTCCGTCGTCCGCATCATGGTCGGCGCGTCCGGGGCCTCCTGGGCGGTCGCGAAGATCAGACAGGCCTCGTCGAACTCGATCGCCTCGTGCCAGCGGCTGATCTCGTCGATGACGAGATCAGGAGTGCCGGCGAAGGCCCGATCCTTGACGAACTCCTGGTAGGTCACCGTCTGTCCGGTGCCCACCCGCTGGAGCACGGGATCGTCGTGGTCGCCACGGGTGCCCGTCTCCCAGTAGTAGCGGTGGAACGACAGCGCGCGTCCGAACCACTCCTCCTCGACGGCGGCGTCGTCGGCGGCGACCCATGCCTCGCGCATGAGGCAGATGCGCGGCGTCGTGCCGTGACGCGCGCACGCCTCGCGGTACTGCTCGGCGAGCGTGCGCACGTAGTCGAGCGTCTCCATCGGCAGCGTGAACCAGGTGTCGCCGAGACGGGCCGCTCGCTCGATCGCCGCGCCGCGACGTGCCGCCGACGTAGATCGGCGGGTGCGGCTGCTGGACGCACGGCGGGTAGAGCTTGACGTCGTCGAAGTGGAAGAACTCGCCGTCGTGCTGGAAGCTGCCCGTCGTCCACGTGTTGCGGAGGATCTCGAGCGTCTCGTTGAGGCGCCGACCACGTTGCTCGAAGGGCGATCCATACGCGTCGAACTCGTATTTCCGGTAGCCGGTGCCGACGCCGAACACCGCCCTTCCTCCTGGAGATCTGGTCGAGCGTCGCGACCTGCTCGCAAATGGCGATCGGGTGGTGCAGCGCGCCGAGGAAGACGCCGGTCCCGAGCCGCAGCTGCTCGGTCCTCGCAGCGATCGCGGCGAGCAGCATGAACGGCGCCGACGGATCCTTCGTCTCGGGCGTGAACGAGTGGTGGCCGACGAAGCCGCCTTTGAAGCCGGCCGACTCGACGTGCCGGGCGAACTCGTAGGTCTGGCGGAACGGATCGCGCTCGCCGTGGTCCTCGTACCGGGGGAGCGTCAGGTTGAAGGCGATCGCCACTGGCAGTGCATGCCGGAGTGGCTCGATGGGCACGCGCCGCAGTCGCCGTCCATGCGGCGCACGCTTTCTTGACAGCGTGTTCAGCTGCCGTAGATTGCGGCTCGCTTCGATCTCACGGTCAGGAGTGGCGATGGCCTACCCGCATCTGTTCGAGCCGATCGACGTCGGGCCGATCACGATCCCGAACCGCATCGTCCGCTCCGCCCACGGCACGCATGCTCACCGGCGAGCGGCTGATCGCCTACCACGAGGCGCGGGCCGCGGGGGAGTGGGCATGAGCACGCTCGAGGCGACCGGCGTGCACGCCAACGCGCCGAGCGTCACGCCGCTGTACAGCGACGACGTGCATCCCGATCTACCGGGAGCTGATGGCGCGCATCCGCCCGTACGGGATGAAGATGCTCCAGCAGATCTACCACCCCGGGCTCGGCCACCCGGCCGAAGAAGGCCGCCGACGCAGTTGTCCTCCAGCGCCATCCCCAACCCGATGGTCGGCGGCATCCCGATGGAGATGGACCACGTCGATGATCGCCGAGATGGTCGACGGCCTTCGCCGCCGCGACCCGGCGCTGCCGCGACGGCGGGCTCGACGGCGTCGACCTGCACGCTTCGAGCGGCTACCTGATCGAGCAGTTCCTCTCACCGGCCAACAACGTGCGCACCGACGAGTACGGCGGCTCGCTCGAGAACCGGATGCGGTTCCTGATGGAGATCCTCGAGGCGATCCGGGCCGAGGTCGGCGACGACTACTGCGTCGGGATCCGCCTGCCCGAACGAGGAGTACATCCCGGGTGGCCTGACGCCGCCAGGACGTCGCCGAGATCGCCCAGCTCGTCGAGCCGTACGTCGACTACGTGTCGCTGCACATGGGGTCGTACTGGCGGTTCCACAAGCTGCTGTCGACGATGGACGATCCGCTCGGCAGCGAGATGCCGGTCAACGAGGTGATCACGCGGGTCGTCGACGAAGCCGACGATCGTCGTGGGCCGGATCATGACGCTCGACCACGCCGAGCACATCGTCGCCGAGCGGCGGCGCCGACATGGTCTCGATGGTGCGGGCGCTGATCGCCGACCCGGCGCTGGTGAACAAGGCGCGTCGACGGGCGACGAGAGCCTGATCCGGCCGTGCATCGGCTCCAACTTCGGCTGCGTCGGCAACCTGATGTCGACCGGCACGCTGTCGTGCGTCGTGAACGTGGCCGCCGCGGAGGAGACGACGGTCAGCTTCGAGCCGTCGTCCGGCCGCCGGTGCACAAGCGGGTGCTCGTCGCGGGTGGCGGTCCGGGCGGGCTCGAGGCGGCCCGCACCGCAGCCCTGCGCGGCCACGAGGTGCACCTCCACGAGGCGACCCGCCGCCTCGGCGGTCAGGTGGCGATCGCCGCGACGCGCCCCGCACCGGTCCGACGTCGGCGCCATCACCGAGTGGCTGACGAGCGAGATCGAGCGGCTGGGCGTGACGATCCGTCTCAGCTCGATGGTCGAGCCGGACCTCGTCGCGGAGCTCGCACCCGGACGAGGTGATCATCGCCACCGGCAGCTCACCCCGCCGCGACGGGTTCCAGCTGGCGACTCCGATCGACTCCCGTCCCGGGCTTCGACCTGCCACACGTGTTCACGTCGTGGGACGTGTTCGGGTTCGGCGGTCGGGCGCGGCTCGAGGACCCGGCCGTCGTCTTCGACGACACCGGCACGTTCGAGGCGATCTCCGTGGCCGATGCGCTGCTCGCCGCCGGGCTGAAGGTGACCATGGTCGCCCGCAGCCAGGCGATCGGGGAGAACCTGCCATACCCGCCGGCGACCGTCGAGCGCGGCCCGCGAGCGGTTGATGTCGGGTGACTTCGACTTCATCGGCGGTCACCACCTGCAGGGCATCACGCCCGACGAGGTGGTCGATCGGCGTGCCGTTCACCGAGCGCGTGCGGGCCGTTCCGGCCCGCACCGTCGTGCTCGTCACCTACAACCACCCGAACCGCGAGCTGGCCGAGTACCTCGGATGACGAGCCAGGTCCGCGGACGACGTCCACCTCGTCGGCGACGTCACCGGGACGAACGGCATCCGCCCGGCGATCCATCAGGCCGCCGCCGTGGCGCGAGCGATCTGAGCTTCGGGTTCGTGCGCAGACAAGCTGCTCGACTCACCCTCTGCTAGGAAGGTCCGCCGTGGTGGCCTCGCCTGCGGTCCTCGACGAGCACTTCGACGGCGACACGCTGGACCTTGCGGTCTGGCTGCCCCACTACCTGCCGCACTGGAGCTCGCGCGCTGAGTCCGCGGCGACGTGGTCCCTGCAGGACGACGGGCTCCACCTCAGCATCCCGGTGGAACACCCACGGTGGTGTGCTGGTCTGCACGAGGAGCCGCTGCGGGTGTCCTGCATCCAGAGCGGCAGCTTCGCCGGACCGGAGGGCAGCACCGTCGGACAGTTGCCCTTCCGGGACGGGCTCGTCGTGCGTGAAGAACAGCCGACGTTCTGGGGATACACACCGCACTTCGGGCACGTCGAGGTGCGGATGCGCGGCGACATCTCGACCCGCTCGATGTTCGCCTTCTGGATGTCCGGGATCGAGGACGATC
The DNA here is from genome assembly GCA_963774125.1 of uncultured Acidimicrobiia bacterium. Classification (GTDB taxonomy): domain Bacteria; phylum Actinomycetota; class Acidimicrobiia; order Acidimicrobiales; family Ilumatobacteraceae; genus JALZMG01. The sequence continues at coordinate 366,968 of CAVZDR010000002.1, read as the reverse complement.
CTGCACGCTCGGGTGAGATCTGCGTGGCGGAGATCTTCGGTGACGCCGTCGGTGAGGGATCCGCGGACGTCGGGACGGGGACGCGGCGGTTCCGCGATCCAGCGCTCGTCGGAGAGTTCTCGGCCATCCCGCTGCCCATCGACGTCGCCGAGTTCCACACCTATGGCGTCGACTGGCGGCCAGGATCGACGGACATCACCGTCGACGGTGAGGTCGTGCGGCACGTCGACGAAGCGCCCGACTACCCGATGCAGCTGTTCATCGGCGTGTTCGACTTCCCTGCGAAGGCGTCAGACGATCAGAATGTGCCCGTCCCCGAGATGGTCATCGCTCATGTCCTGGGGCACCCACTCGACTGAACTGGTCGCGGACGACGAGCGTCCACCACAGCTCCACGAGCTGGCGGGCCGAGCGGGCGATCGCCGGCAGCCGGAAGAACTGCGAGCGGCCGTGCGGCCGCTCGTGAGTGGCTGACGCCGACCTCGACGAAGCGGGCGCCGGCGACCTGGAACTTGCGCATCATCTCGACGCAGATCACGCCCGACGTCGACGTCAGCTCGACCCGATCGAGCGAGCTCGCGCCGGATCAGGCGGAAGTCGCAGTCGGTGTCGCGGACGCGCAGGCCGAACAGCAGGCGCACGGCGTGGTGGTAGGCCCGCCCGATCACCTTGCGGTACCAGGGGTCGCCCCGGCCGATCTTGTAGCCCTGCACGATGTCGATCGTCCGGCTCGACGGCGTCGATGCAGCGACGCAGCTCGGACGCGTCGTACTGGGCGTCGCCGTCGGTGTAGAAGACCCACTCCTCGGTCGCCGCGGCGAACCCGGAGAGCAGCGCGCCGCCGTAGCCCGCGGTTCGCCTCGTGGCTCGACGATCCGCAGCTCGGGGATCTCGGCGTCGCAGCGCTCGAGCACGGCGACGGATCCGTCGCGCGAGCCGTCGTCGACGACGATGATCTCGAAGTCGCTCGACGCTGCGCGCGAGCGCGCCGACGGACGTCGCGGACCATCGTGGGGATGGCGAGCTCGTCGTTGTAGCAGGGGAAGAACGCCGAGACGTCGCGCGACCTCCGGGTTGCGCGGGATCACGGCCGACGGTCCTCCAGCGCGCCGACGACGTGTGTCGACCTCGTCGTCGGTCAGCTCGGGGAAGCAGGGCAGCGACACGCACTCGGCCGCCCACGCCTCGGCCTCCGGGCAGGGCGGCGCGGCGAAGTGCGCGGTAGGCCGGCTGCTGGGTCGAGCGCCAGCGGGTAGTGGACGCCGGTCGCCACGCCGCGGTCGGCGAGCGCGGCGCGGAACTCGTCGCGGTCGGCGACGCGCACGACGCACTGGTGGACGACGTGGTCGGGGTGGTCGGCGTGCCAGCGCGAGCGTCGGGCGCCGCGACGCGGTAGCGCCGGGCGATCGCCGGCCGGCGGCGCGTTGTCGTCGCGCGAGGTGCGGCAGTCTGCAGCCGCAGCCACGCCGCCTCGAGCTCGCTCATGCGGTGGTTCTGGCTGACGTCGACGTGGACGTACTGCTCGGTCAGCGCCGTGGGCGCGGCAGGCGCGCGCACGCTCGGCCGCGAGCTCGGCGTCGGCGGTGACGACGGCGCCGCCGTCGCCGATGCCGCCGAGGTTCTTCGTCGGGTAGAAGGAGTACGCCGCGGCCGCGCCCGTGACGTCGGTCGAGCGCGCCGTGGGCCTGGGCGGCGTCCTCGACCACGGGCACGCCGAGTCGCAGCAGCGGCGTCGATCGGCGCCGGCCGGCCGTAGAGGTGGACGACGATGATCGCCTGCGGTGCGGGCGGTCACCGCCGCGGCGACGGCGTCGGGGTCGAGGGCGGCGGTGTCGGCGTCGACGTCGACGGGCACCGGGACGGCGCCGACGGCGCACACCGCCGACGCCGTCGGCACGGCGGTGAAGGCCGGCACGATGACCTCGTCGCCCGGCCCGACGCCGAGCGCCGCGAGCGCCAGCTGCAGGCGCGGCCGCGCCGCTGGCCGACGCCGACGACGTGCTCGCCGGTCGCCGCGCGCGCCGTGGAGCGCCGGCGCCGAGCTCGCGCTCGAGCGCCGCCAGCTCGGCGCCGAGCAGCACGGTGCCGGAGTCGAGGACGCGCGTCGGCGGCGTCGACGAACGCGTCCTCGAAGCGGCGGTGGCGCCGCGTCAGGTCGACGAGGGGGACCACGAGCGATCGACGTAGTAGCGGATCGTCGCCGCGATGCCGTCGGCGAACGACGATGCGCGGCGACCACCCGAGGACCCGCTTGGCCTTGGCGAAGTCGCCCTGGAAGCTGCCGATGTCGATGCCGCAGCAGCTCCGTCGGGCCACGGCACGCAGCGCGACGCCGCCGCCGGTCGCCGGCGGCGTCGCTGGGTCAGCCGGGCGATCTCGGCCAGCGTCAGCGAGTCCGGGTGGCCGAGGTTGAAGATCTCGCCCGCGGCGTCGGGCGTGGTGGCGGCGAGCGACGAGGGCGTCGACGACGTCGTCGACGTGCACGCAGTCGCGCCGCTGCGTGCCGTCGCCGAACAGCACGATGTCCTCGCCGAGCAGCGCCTGGCGGACGAACACCGGCAGGAAGCCGAGGCCCTCGCGCTCGAGGTGCTGGCGCGGGCCCGTAGACGTTCGTGAGGCGCAGCACGGACGACGCGGCATGCCGTAGCGGCGGCCGTACAGCAGGTGGAGCTGCTCGCAGGCCAGCTTGTCGATGCCGTTGACGTCGACCGGCGCGGTCGGGTGCTCCTCGTCGACGGGCAGGTAGCGCGGCCGGCCGTAGACCTGGCGCGTCGAGGTCTGCACGACGACGCGCCGTCGGCGCGTCGCGGCGCAGCGTCTCGAGGAAGGCGAGGTGGCTGCGCACGTTGAGGTCGAGGTCGCGCAGCGGATCCTGCATCGAGGCGAGGTGGCTGACCTGGCCGGCGACGTTGAACACGACGTCGGCGCCGCGCGACGGCGTCGGCCGCACGTCGTCGGTCACCGATGTCGGCGACGAGGACCTCGACGTCGACGCCCGGCGTGAGGCCGTCGAGGTTGCCCGGATCGCCACCGTGCTCGGGCACCAGGGCGTCGACGACGACGACGGAGGCGCCCGACCGGCACAGGCGGTGGACGACGTTGGAGCCGATGAACCCGAGCCCACCGGTGACGACGCACCGCTTCCTCGCGAACTCGCCGTCGACGGGTGTGAACACGTCGCGGTCGGGGTTCGGATGATCGGGCATGGGCGGGCTCGGCGCTCGAAGGGATGCCGGCAGTTGGCCGTCAATGACCGGCATGATGCTATCTGGCCCTTCGCGCCACAGGACTGACCCCATGGAACTCGCTGAATATCGCCGCATGGCCGAGGTGGAAGACACCCACTGGTGGTACCGGTCGACGCGCTCGTACCTCCAACAGCTGCTGTCTGCCGAGCTCACGCCTGGTGGCCAGTTCCTCGACCTCGGGTGCGGCACCGGTGCGACCGGAGCGTGGCTGTCCACGCACGGGCGGCTGGTGGCGGCAGACTTCGAGCCGCTCGCGCTGACGCTGCATCGTGAACGTCACCCCGATAGCGAGGTCGTCGCGTGCGACGCGAGGACACTGCCGTTCGCCGATGCATCGTTCGATGCGGTGCTGTGCGTCACGATGCTGTGCCACCGATCCATCGAGTCACCGGCGGCCGTGGTGGCCGAGATGACGCGAGTGCTCCGGCCCGGTGGCCTGCTGTGCCTCTGGGAGCCCGGCGTCCAGCGCCTGTGGCGCGCCCACGACCGCGTCACGCATACCGCACGGCGCTTCTCGCGCCGGCAGCTCGCCGCGCTGCTCACTGGAAATGGGCTCGAGGTCGAGCGCACGACGGGTGCGTATGCCTTCCTCGTGCCGCCCGCGGCCGTCAAGACCCTGCTCGAACGCGACCAGACGTCGAGTGATCTCGATCACCACCAGAGTGGCCTGGGCGGTGCCCTGGCGGGGACCGCCAGCCTCGAGCGGCGTCTGCTCCGACGCATCAACCTGCCATGGGGCCTTTCGGTCGTCGCCATCGGTAGGCGCCGTTGATCCGAAACGGCGACACGGCACGGGTGTGGTCGCGCCCGCACGTTCAGACGTTCCTCTGGCTGCTCGGCGCGCTGGGCATCGTGTCCGCCGGCTACATGTTCGTGGCCTACCGCAATCGTGGGTTCTTCCTCGTCGACGACACGGAGAGCGCGATCCTGCCGATGATGGCCCATCTCGGCGATGAGCTGAGACGAGGCGTCTGGCCGGCCATCAGCGAGCGCAACTGGACCGTTGGTCTGGTCGCCGGGGATCCGCAGTACTCGACGTTCAACCCGTTCTCGCTGCTCGTCTACTGGGCGGTCGAGCCGCTGCAGAGCCTCGTGTTGCGGATCTTCCTCGTCGTGCTCGTGTACGTCAACCTGCTGACGGCTGGTGTCTTCTGGTGCGCCCGAGCCCTTGGTGCGACCGCACCGTTCGCCGCGTTGGCGGCCGTCATCGCCGGACTCAACGTGTTCATCCTCTACTGGCAGGCCGCCGGGTGGGTGACGCTGCTGCCCGGCGTCGCCTGGTTCGCCGTCGCCACCGCCGCCCTCATCGCCGCACTCGATCGTCCTGATCGACCGTGGCGGGCGATCGGCGCTGGGTTGGCGACGGTGATGGTCGTTTCCTCGGGCAACCCCTTCGCGCTCGCCGGATTCTTCCTGACAGCCGTCTTCCTGCTGGCTTGTTTCATCCACCGGAACTGGGCCCCGCTCCGCGACCGGAGCCTGGTCATCGGGTCCACGATCTCGGGAGCGGTCCTCGGGGCGGTGCCGTGGGTCGTGTCGCTGAACTACATCCCGTACACGCGGCGTCAGTCGGGAACGTCGAACAACGGGTTCCTGACGATGCATCTCGAGTCGTTGCTGATGAGCTTCTCGCCGGCCGTCCGGCCATTTGCCGGCACGTTCCAGGGATGGAAGTACCTCGACCAACCCGCGACGTACGGCACGTGGTTGTTCGCCGGTGCGGTTGCGCTGTGCTGGACGCGTCGCATCGAGCTGCGGGCGATGCACTGGGCGGTCCTCGCCTCCGGTCTCGTCCTCTTCCTCTGGACGGTCGGACCCGAGCACCTCGGACCGTTCCGCTGGCCGTTCCGCCTCGTGCCGTTCGCCATGATCCTGCTCGCGCTGGCGACGGTCGTGATCTTGGAGCGGGCGTTCGGCGCGCCGCGACGCGGGACCCGTGACCGTCGCGTCGACCTGGTCATCGCGACCGTCGCGCTCGACCGCGCTCACCTTCACACTCCATGCCAGCGCGCGAGCTGCACTCGTCACCGCGGTCGTGCTCGCCGTCGGCGTCCCGTTCGTCGGTGTGGTGCACCAACCACGCCCGCCGCCTGCTTCTCGTCGTCGTCGGACTGCTGAGCACCGCGGCCATCTGGGTCGCCATCGTGGCCGCCAACCCGGAGACAACGGACCTCATTGACCTCAACGGGCCCGGTGACCTGGCCACCGTCCAGGAAGACATCAGCCCGTTCAACGGCCACCGGACGTTGCAGCTCCTCCAGCAGATGCCCAACGCGAACATCCGCACGATCCTCGCCAACGACTACTCGCTGTACGGGACCGAGCCCGCCGAGGTGATCAACGGGTACACATCGCTCGTCCCGGACGGGCTCGGCCGGCTGCTCTGCCTCGCCGATCCGGGCTACGTGTGCGTCGACGCCGCGTCACGGATCTTCGAGCGTGAACCGGAGACCGGCGAGCGCTATGTGGATCTGTTCGGCGTCAGCCAGATCATGGTCCAGCGGGGTCCAGTGCTCGACCGTTTCGAGCAGGCCCGCTCGGCGGAGTGGGTTCCGGCCCTCGAGTCCGAGTACTGGGTGATGTATCGGAACGGCACCGCGCTCGGGCAGAGCCCGGTCGTCTGGATCAGCGACGGCGGCAGCACGGAGCAGGTCGACGGGGTCGACCGCGTGTCGCTGCCCGCTGGTGGCCAGCTCGTGCTGAGCCGGCCGCTCTGGCCCGGAACGAGCGTGACGGTCGGCGGGGTCTCGGCGGAACTGGAGCCGATCGGAGATGTGTTCGTGGGCGCGACGTTCGACGAGGCGGTCGATGGCGAGCTCAGGATCGGGCACGAGCTGCCGGGCAAGTGGCCGGCGATCGCCACCGGCGTGATCGGTGCAGTGGGGCTGGCCACCTGCGTCGGCTTCGCCATCGCCCGGAGCCGGCGGCGCCGGTAGCGTCGTTGTCGATCGGGCTCGTCTCGCAGGCAAGCTGCTCGACTCGCTCTCGATCGAGCGCTCGGCGCGCTCCCCGTTCACCTTGGCACGGGAGCGCAGCATGGCCGCGTCACACATCGAGCACGGGCGCTGGGGCGAAGACGTCGCCGCAGCCTGGTACGAGCGCAACGGCTACACGGTCGTGGCCCGCAACTGGCGCTGCCGCGCCGGAGAGGTCGATCTCATCGTGCGGCGCGGTCGCGTCGTCGTGATCTGCGAGGTCAAAGCTCGCCGATCGACTGCGTTCGGGCCCGCCGCTGGCGCCGTCGGTCCGGTCAAACAGCAGCGCCTGCGGCGACTCGCCGCGGCGTGGCTCGCCGCGTCGGGCGTCCGCGGCGTCGAGGTTCGCTTCGACGTCGTCGCCATCAATGGAAGGACGTTGGAGGTCATCCCCCACGCCTTCTGAGGTGAGTCGAGCAGCTTGGCTGCGAGGCGAACCCGACTTAGGGTCAGGCGGCATGCCTTTCGAGACGCTGCTCCTGGATCGCATCGACGGCGTCGTCACACTGACGCTGAACCGTCCCGAGCGCAAGAACGCCGTCAACGGCCAGATGTGGACCGAGCTCCTTGCCGTCTTTCGCGAGGTCGCAGGCAGCGGAGACGATCGCGTGGTCGTGATCACGGGTGCTGGCGGCGACTTCTGCTCCGGGGCCGACGTCTCCGGAGACGACCAGCGATCGCGCCCGCATCACCTCGGCGAGATGCGCCACGTGAACGACGTCGCCCTTGCGCTGTACCGCTTGCCCCAGCCGACCATCGCCAAGGTGCGCGGCGTGGCCGTCGGCGCCGGCCTCAACATGGCATTGCTGTGCGATCTCGTGGTCGCCGACTCCACGGCGCGCTTCTCGGAGATCTTCGCCCGTCGCGGGCTGTCCATCGACTTCGGCGGCTCATGGGCGCTGCCGCGGCGGATTGGCCTGCACCGCGCCAAGGAGCTGGCCCTGCTGGCGGAGATCATCGACGCCCCCGCGGCCGAGCAACTCGGCCTCGTCAACCGTGTCGTGGCCGACGACGAGCTGGACTCGTTCGTCGACGACTGGGCGCGACGGCTCGTCGCTGGGCCGCCGATCGCGCTCGCCCAGACCAAGCGGCTGCTCAATGTCGGCGTCGGGAGCACCCTGGAGCAAGCGCTCGACGAGGAAGGCGCAGCGCAGGCGATCAACCTCGTCACCGCCGACGTCGCCGAGGCGATGCGAGCGTTCCGCGAGAAGCGACAGCCCCGGTTCGAGGGCCGGTGACCCGCCACATTTGGGTGGCCTCCGTCTCACCGCGGCTTCTGGGAGGCCGTGGTCTCGAATTCGAGACGGTCGCCACCCAGATCCGCCTGATCGCTATGAGGCGAGCGCGAATGTAGGTGTCAGTTCGTGGCGCAGTCGCTGCATCCCGCTCGCCCATCGTGACTTGACCGTGCCGATCGGGATGGCCAGCCGGTCGGCGATCTCGCCGTGGGTGAGCCCTTCGTAGTAGGCGAGGCGGATCACGGTGTGCTCCTTCGCCGTCAACGCACCCAACGCCTCCCGCACGACCCAGGCGGCTGCTACCGATTCGACCCGATCGTCGGCGTGTGACTCCATCCGGCCGTCGTCGTGCTCGCGCATGCGGTGGCGCTGCTCTTGGCGACCGATGTCGATGGCGCACCGACGAACGATCGTGAACAGCCACGGAGCGAGTGGTCGCGATGGGTCGTAGGTCGAGGCCGACCGCCAGGCCTTCACCATCGCGACCTGGACGGCTTCCTCGGCGAGCCGGCGGTCACCGTGCAGCATCTTGAGCGCCACCGTCAACAGCAGCCCGCCATATCTCGCGTACAGCCTGGGGATCGCCGCCACGTCACCCGCGGCGTAGCGGCGGCGCAGTTCCTCGTCGGTGTCCATCAGACGACGCTCGCCATCATCGTTTCGGCGATGAGGTTGTACGCGCAGCGCCACGCCTGCTCGACCTCCGCGGTCCAGTCGTCACCGAGCGCCGCGGCCAGCGTTGCGAGCAGCGGCGGACCGGCCAGCGCGTAGTGGTCCGGTCGGACCCCGTAGCTCTGGTGGCGATGTCCGAGCTCGACGACGTCAGCGACGAACGCGTCGAAGTCGTCGAGCGAGGCACCGATCGCCTCCAACTGCTCGGCGAACTTGCTGCGCTGGGCTGCCAGGTCGGCCGGAAAGAGCTCCCGCAGGCGCGGTGCAGCTGCGAAGAGCCGTGTGTAGAAGTCGGCGACGAGGGCAGGGAGGTCGGCGCGGGCGCGCTCGATCGTCGATCGGACGATGGTGATCTGCTCTGGAGTCACGTCGGCAGCGAACCACGCCATCCGCCGGCGGCCGAGAGTAGTGATTACTCATCGCGCCCGATCGTGACCGTGAAGCGGGCGGTGAACGAGTCGCCAGGTGCGATGAGCGGCGCCGTGCCCTCCACCAGGCTGTTCGTGGGGGCAGTCATCGGCTCCAGGGCAAGGAACGGACGCCCGGCGGGAACCCAGACCTGGCCGAACGGGTAGGTCGAGCCGCCGCGGACGCTGAGCGACGTGCCATCGTCCGCCGTCACCTGCAGCGTGCGGTCTCGACCGAGCGCGTACAGGTCGTCGAACGTGCGCCGGCCGATCGGTGCCGCCTCGCGATGCTCCGCCTCGGACCGTCCGGTTGGCAGCCCGGCGGCGTCGAGCTCGAGGTGGGTGCGAGTCGGCAAGTGCAGGTGCCACTTCGCCCGTGGAGCATCGGGGAGTCGCAGGTATGGATGCCAGCCGAAGGCGACCGGGACGCGACGCCGCCCGGTTGGTACGAGCGTGGTGTCGACCCTCAGCTGGCGGTCGCGAGCGGAGGCGACAACCTCGATGCGGTGGGGAAACGGAAAGGCCGGGGCGTCGACGTCGATCGACGCTCGGACGCTGGCCCGCCCGCGGCTCGCCGTTCGCGCCTCGACTCGCCACCCCGGCTGGCCGACGAGCAGGCCGTGGATCGGCAGGCCGTTCTCGTCCGTGCGCAGCTGCAGCCCCGACAGGTCAACGGACACGCCGCCGGCCCGGTAGCGGCGCGACCCGAGCCGGTTGGCCCACGGCGCCAACAGCGGCAGACCCAGCGTGTGACCGGCACGAAGCGCCGGCAGGCCGCCGGGCAGGGCGAGGTGCTCGGCGCCATCGCAGCGCAGGGAGACGCCGGTCATCCCGAGGCCAGGGAGGAACGTCGCCTCGATCGCGCCAGCGGCGACAACCACCGCCGCCTCTCCACGGAACCGCCGTTCTTCGACAACCGGACGCGACATGGACACCCTCCCGTCTCCAAGGCCATTCCCGGAGGAGAGTACGGTCCGGTGGCCGGCGCGGCGATGACGAACGTCGATGACGAACGTCGATGACGAACAAGGGGGTCGATTGTCGTGAAGACGAAGGCTGCGGTGCTGTGGGAACTCGGCAGGCCGTGGGAGATCGAAGAGCTCGAGCTCGATGGGCCGGGTGAGAACGAGGTGCTCATCAGGTACACGCACGCCGGGCTGTGTCACTCCGACGAGCACCTCCGCCACGGCGACATCGTTCCGCGCTTCCCGATCGTCGGCGGCCACGAGGGCGCCGGCATCATCGAGGAGATCGGCCCCGGGGTCTCCCGCGTCAAGCCGGGTGACCACGTGGTCTGTTCGTTCATCCCGAACTGCGGTGTCTGCCGCTGGTGCGCGACCGGCCAGCAGAACATCTGTGACCTCGGTGCGACGATCCTGGACGGTCACCTGCCGGGCGGGCGCTTCGTGTTCCACGGCAAGGGTCAAGACCTCGGCGCGATGTGCATGATCGGCACGTTCAGCCAGTACGCCACCATTCACCAGAGCTCCGTGGTGAAGGTCGACGACGACCTGCCGCTGGACAAGGCGGTGCTCGTCGGCTGCGGCGTACCGACCGGCTGGGGATCGGCGGTCTACGCCGCCAAGGTCGAGCCAGGCGAGACCGTGGTCGTCTACGGCATCGGCGGCATCGGCATCAACGCGGTGCAAGGCGCCCGTTTCGCGGGCGCGGCCCGAACCTCATCGCCGTCGACCCGCTCGAGAACAAGCGCGAGATGGCGCAGCAACTCGGCGCCACGCACGCCGTCGCATCCGGGAGGAGGCGATGGAGCTGGCACTGGACTTGACCCGCGGAGTCGGTGCCGACAAGGCGATCATCACCGTCGACGTCGTCGACGAGACCGTCGTCCAGCAGGCCTTCGACACGATCCGCAAGGGCGGCACGGCCGTCATCACTGGGCTCGCCGACCCGATCGAAGCTCACCGTGCACCTCTCGGGCGCGGTCATGACGCTGTTCCGCAAAGAGGTCAAGGGTTCGCTGTTCGGCAACTCCAACCCGACCTACGACATCCCGAAGATGCTCGAGCTGTACCGCCAAGGCACGCTGCACCTCGACGAGCTGATCACCCGGACCTACACGCTCGATCAGGTCAACGAGGGCTACGACGATCTCATCGCCGGCAAGAACATCCGCGGTGTCATCATCCACGATGCGGCGTGAGATGCCGGCGACATCCGGCTTCAACCACGTGGCGATCATCACCGCTGACCTGGACCGGCTGAAGGACTTCTACGCCGCCGCCTTCGGTGGCGAGGTCACGTCCGAGATGGCCGCCGAAGGCGACCACCCGCGGATGGCGATCATCGATCTCGGTGGCCGAGCGGCGCTCAACGCATTCGAGGTCGACGGCTCGACGATCATCGGGGACCGCCGGAGGCAGGGCGGCCGCGGCCCGATCGACCACTTCGCACTCGCCGTCGACGACCTGGCCACGCTCGAAGCCATGCGCGACCGGCTCGTCGGCGCGGGCGCGGAGATCGGTGAGATCCAGCGCCTCGGCGATGAGTGGTCGCTGTTCTTCCGGGACCCCGACGGCATGGAGCTCGAAGTGTGCTGCTCGGCGGATCCCGAGCAGGCTTGACCTGATCCGGCGCGATCCGCCGCCTAGCCTGGCGGTCGTGCCGACCCGCGCTCGATCTCGTCGCGGACGCGTGGCGGCGCTCGCCCTGGTGGTGGGTGTCGGAGTCGGCCTCGCCGACGCGGGAGCGGCCGGCGCACAGGAACCGCCACAGCCGCCGGCCGAGGGTGCCGCCGCCAGTAGCGGCCGCCGCTGGCCCATCGCCACGCCGGAGGGATGCACGTTGCCGGCGCTGCCCGACGCGGTGTTCGTCGGGACGGTCATGGACGCCGACTTCCAGACCGCCCGCTTCCAGATCGACCAGGTCCGTGCCGGCGACATCCAGCCGTTCGCCTATGGCGGTCTGGTCGACGTCCGCTACGGGACGGACACCAAGTTCCTCGAGCGCGGCACGCAGTACGTGATCGGGGCCAGCGTCGACCCCGCCACCAACGTGTTGTCCTCGAAGGTCCGCGAGATCGAGCCGCTGTTCGCCGGCGACGACGTCATCGGCATCGCGGAGAACGACGTGAACTGCCCAGTGCTCGCCGATCCCGTCCGCACCCTGGACACGGACGGCACCTCGGTCGATTCGAGCGTGCTCGGGCCGATGACGGAGGCCAAGGGCGACATCCTGCGCGCCGTGCTGTTGCCGCTGGTCGTGGCGATGGCGATCATCTTCGGCCTCGTTTCGCTGCGGTGGCTGTTCACCGGGATCGGCAAGGGGGTGGGATCGGTGGTCCACACCGCCGGCCAGACGCGCGAGGTCCGCTCGGCGACCGCCCGGCGCCCACCGGGTTAGTCGGGTTCGTCTCGCAGCCAAGCTGCTCGACTCACCTCCCGTGCTCGCTTCCGCCGCTGCGCAGCGGCGCTCGCCCACCTGCCGATGCGTGCAACTCTCGAGTTCGGCTCGGCTCGCAAGCAAGTTGCTCGCCTCGCCTTCCGAGCTCGCCGCCGCTGTCAGGGGCGACGCCGGGCTCACCCGACGTCACCGCGAAGCGACGGCTCGCCCACCCAGCTGAGCCGGGCTCGCCGCCGCTGTCAGGGGCGACGCCGGGCTCACCCGACGTCACCGCGAAGCGACGGCTCGCCCACCTGCCTATCGGCGGGGCCCCTAACGCATTCCGATCACGCTGTCACGGATTGCGCCGTCTGCTCCAGTTCGCTCATCGCCTCGTCCCACCGCTCGACGGGCAGCTCCTCGGCCGGACCGTCGAGCAGACAGCGCACGACGATGGCGCCAGAGATCGGTTCGTCGAGAAGTCGGCGCAGCGCGACGCCATAGGCGGCGAGCTGGCGCCGATACTGCGCCAACCGAGTCGCCCGCTCCGTCGCCGCCGGCCACTGATCGGTCTTGTAGTCGACGATCACCAGCCCGGCCTCCGTGCGCACGAGCAGGTCGACATACCCCTCGAGGACGGTCGCCCCGAGCTCGGCCACGACGAACAGCTCCCGCCAGTGGAGCGCGCCGCCGGCGGCGAGGCGCACGATCGGCGCGGCCAGCGCCGACCTGCTGAGTGCGGCGACCTGCGATTCGAACCCGAAGATGCCCTCCGCCGCGCACTGCACCGCAGCAAGGCCGTCGATGTCCGCCCCCGTGGCGAGGTCGGCGTCCTGCAGCACGGCGTGCACCGCTCTACCGATCGCCGTCCCGTAGCGCCCACGCTGCCACGGCGGCAGGTCGAGGTCGACACCCTCCTTGGCCAGCCCCGGATCGATCGTCGCCGCCTGCGTTGGCACCGCTGGGGCGTCGTGGGCGATGCGGGTGGCCGACGTCGTGGAGCGAACCGACGCCACGCCGATCGCCCGGGCCCGCTCGACGCTCCAGACCGCCGGGTCCTCCCATGGCAAGGTCACGGGTTCCGAGAACGAGCGGGGCAGGGCCTCGGACGGTGGATCGGCGACGCGCGCGCCGTTGCCAGCGGCGCCTGCTTCGACCAGCACCGTGGCGCTGGTCGCCTTGGCGGTTCCCCGCTCGATCGACTCAGGCTTGCGATGCAGCGAGACCACCAAGTGATCGATGGCCCGTGTGCAGGCGACGTAGAGCAGGCGCCGGCGCTCCGCATCTCCCATCTGCTCGTCGAGCGGCCGGAACTCCTCGAACACGTCGTTGTCGCGCTCGGCGAGGGTCCAGCCGCCGTCCGGCCACACGACGGACATCACCCGTGTCCCGCGCATCATCGTCGTCATCCCGGAAAGGACGGTGATCGGGAACTCGAGGCCCTTCGCGGCGTGCACCGTCATGATCCGCACGGCGTCGTGGTCGTGCTCAGGAAGGATGGTGTCGCTGGCGCGGCCTTCAGCCGCCTGGTAGGCGGCCCACCGCAGATAGCGCCGCAGCCCACGGCCGCCGGCGTCGGTCCACGCCCTGGCCTGGTCGATGACGTAGCGCACCCGGCGCCAGACGTCACGTCCGTCGGCGCCGGCGAGCGCCGCCTCCAGGACGCGGCGGCGCTCGACGAGCTGCTCGAGCAACTCGGCCGGCCCTGCATCGCCGACCGCACGAGCCATCGACCGCACGTCGGCGATCGACACGGACACCGGGTGGTCTTCGAACCCGAGCGGCGGATCGGCGAACGGGCTCCAGCGCCCGCCCGCCATCCGCCAGTCGTAGAGCTCGACGTCGCTGCAGCCGTACAGCGGGGTGCGGAGCGCGGCGACCATCGCCAGCTCGTCGGTCGGATCGGCCGCTGCTCGCAGGGCGAGCATGAGGTCGCGGATCTCGGGCGCCACATAGACCACCGAGGCGTTCTCGGCGCGGTACGGCACGCCGAGACGTTCGAGCGCTGTCTCGAGCATCGGAAGGGAGGTCCGCGCCGGCAGGAGGATCGCGATGTCGCCGGCCCGGCACGGACGCCGCGCGCCAGCTCCGTCAGCGACGGGCCACCGCTCGCGCAGCGCCGTCGCGACCGCCGCGGCCACGGACGCCGCCTCGAGCTCACGCAGGTCCTGCGCGCGCAGGTCCTCGTCGTGGGGCCCGAGTCCGAGCACGGTGACCGTCCCGTGCGCGCTCGGCTCTGGCCGGCAGGCGTCGAGCGCGGCGTAAGCCGGCTGGACACCATCGGCGGCCTCGATGACCTGTGAGAACACGCCGTTGACCCAGTCGATGACAGCGGGAGACGACCGGAAGTTGGCGGTCAGGGACTCTCGTGCGGAGGCCATCGATGTGCTCGCGGCGAGGTACGTGGCGATGTCGGCACGCCGGAACCGGTAGATCGATTGCTTCGGATCACCGACCAGGAACAGCCGCCCGGGCAGCGGCACGAGCTCGCTCGCATCGCGTCCCTGTGCTTCTGGCGCAGCGGTCAGCCGAGTCGCGATCTCGAACTGGATCGGGTCGGTGTCCTGGAACTCGTCGATCAGCACGCGGCGGTAGCGATCGTGCAGGATCTGGCGGACCATGGGCTGAGTGGCCAGAAGCCGCCTCGCCAGTACGAGCAGATCGTGGAACTCGAGCGTGCCGGCGACTGCTCTGGCGAGGGCACCATCGAGCACGAAACGAGCGGCGATCGCGCCCACTACCGCTTGGCGGTACTGGCGCCACGGCGCCAACTGGGCGTCGACGGTGGCCACCAACGCGAGCTCGTCGGCCCGCAGCTCGTCGAGGGCCTCGACGCCGATCGCCTTCCAGTTGGCGCGGTTGCCGCACCGGCTGATGCCTCGCAATGCCTTCTTCAGGGCGTCGAGGCCGCGCAGCGTGTCGCCGACGCCGGCGGCGCGTGCCAATCGATCGGTGGCCACAGCGAGTCGTTCCAGCAACGTCTCTTGGCCGTCGCCCGAAGGCACCGGACGGGCGAGGAGGTCGCGCGCCCGCTCGAGCACAGCGTCGACGTCCGCGTTGGGGCGCGGCGGCGAATCGAGCTGCACGCGATCCTCGACGAGGTCCCAGTTGGCCTGGAAGTCCTCGACGATCCGCCGCAGCCCCCTGTTCCCACCGAAGGATCCCCACTGGCACAGCTGCACCAGCTCGGCGGCGCTGAGCCCAGCCGCGACCTCGCGATGGGCGTCGTCGAGGAGCTCGTCGAGCAGGTCCTGCCAACGCTCGTCCAGCGCCAGCTGGCTCTCCAGCTCGTCGAGCACCGTGAACCCCGGCGGCAGTCCGGCCTCGACCGGGAACTCGAAGAGCAGTCGCCGGGCGAAGGCGTGCAAGGTGCCGATCGGGGCGTGGTCGAGCGCCTCGGCGGCGGCCTGGCGACCGGGTCCGACGAGTGCGGCACGCAGGCGATGTCGGAGATCAGCCGCCGCCTTCTCGGTGAACGTGATCGCGGCGATCGACTCAATGGGCTCCCCCTGGTCGACGAGGGAGACGATCCGCTCGACGAGCGCGGACGTCTTCCCGGCGCCGGCGCCGGCCTCGACCAGCAACGTCGACGCGGTGTCCTCCCGGATGCGCCGCCGGGCGGCCTCGTCCGGCGGCTCACGGCGGCTGTCGAACTGGAACGTCAACTGCATGAGCTCGCTCCGTTCGCCCCCGTAGTCGACTCGATCTCGTCCGGGTCGGCGAACCACCGAGCCAGGCGGGGGTCGTGCCGCTTGCGGTCCCACTCCGACCAACGCACGGCCGTGCCGAGGCCGTCAGGCTCGCAGTACTCGCAGTCCACGAATGGGCGCCACGCCGGCGGCTCCGCCCGCGCCGGGAAGAAGCCCGACTCGATGCCGTCGACGACCAGCGCGAGGTCGTGGCCGACCTGGGCCCAGATGCGCTCGTCGAGCGTGTAGCCGATCCGCTTGAAGTCGCCTCGCTCGAAGAAGCTGTACTCGGCTCGCACAGGGTTTCCCGGCCGCCCGAGTGCCTGCACGGCTGCAGCCGCGTACACGGGCAGTTGGAACCGGGTGGCTCCCATCGTCGGTGCGTCGGCACTGAGCTTGCCCAGCGAGTCGGCCCGACCCGTCTTGTGGTCCGTCACGACGAGGGTGCCGTCGGGCAGCTCGTCGATCCGGTCGATCTGCCCAGCGAACGACAGGGGCCGACCGTCGGGCAGCGTGAGCTGCACGTCTCCGTCATCGCCGAAGCGCAGCTCGGAATGGACGATGCGGCGTCCACGCCACTGCTCGGCGTCGGCGTCCACCCATCGGTCGAGCTCGGCGAGCAGGGCGGCGCGCTCGTTGGCCCACGAGGCGTCCCGCCCAGTGCGCCCTCCCGCCTCGAGCTCATCTGCCACGGCCGTGCCAATGCGGGACAACGCCTCACGGTGGACCTCGGTCCAGCCGTGCGGGCTCGGGTCAGGCAGCTGGCCGGCCAGCACCTCCTGCTGGAGCCGGTCGATCGCCGCGTGCATCGCCGACCCACGGTCGAGCGGCGACAGCGCCTCGATCTCCTCGGGTTCGTCGACCGGCCGAACGCCGAGCACGTAGCGGACGAAGTAGGCGTGCGGGCAGCGTGGCCACAGCTCGATGCGGGTGGCCGAGACCGGGCCGGTGACTCGGGGCATCGGGCGCGAGGACAGATCGCCGTCGTACTCCGAGAGCACGTCGCCGTTACGGGCATCCCGCAGCCGTAGCGCGCGTTCGAGGATCGGATCCGAGACTGCGAAGTCGCGCGCGATCGCCTCCGGCCCGCACGTGGGTCCAGAGGTGGCGTCGCCGGTGCTCCGCGTCCGAGACGGGGAACTCCGTCGAGGCCAAGGCATGGGCGTGTGAATGGACCGTCGTCCAGGACCTGATGACGGCCCGCCCGCCGAGTGCCTCGAGCCATCGTGACGGCTGGTTGTCCGCCGCCGCCCGCAAGTCTCCACGGGGAACCGTGACGAGACTGATGGGGGTGGTCCCGACGGCGGCCAGGAACTGGCGATGCGCCGACCGTGACGCGTTCCTCGGAGCCGACCAGTCCTGCCGCGACCCGCTCGGAGTCCCCGAGCAGCGGGTCGACCTCGGGCGGTGGGGGCAGGAGCCCGTCGGCTGCACCGACGATGACGACCAGATCGACGTCGAGGCCGCCCGCCCCGGAGAGCGCGCCGACGTGGACGCCGTCGCCGACCTTGCCGTGGCGGGCCGGTGCGACCTCGAGCTCTGCGACGAACGTGGCGCGGAACTCGGCGCGCGTGACGGGAGGACCGATCGAGTCCAGATGGCCGAGGCGCGACAGCACGAGCTGCGTGCGCTCCCACGCGTCGCGTTCGGCCCCCTCGAGGCGGTCGAGCCCGCGCCGCCCGAACCACCAGTCGAGCCGTTCGTGCGACCACGTCACCCAGTCGGACCAGGGCCGCACGTCGGACGGTGAGCCGAGCACGGACCGCAGGTCATCGACGAAGGACATCAGCGACGCTGCTGCCGCGACCTCGTTCGGACCGCGGTCTGCGGCATCGGCGATGGCTTCGGCGAGGCGGGCCTCCCAGTCGGCGTCGCGGACGATCCCGGCGCGGCGCCCGATGCGTTCCCACCGAGCACTCGGCACGGGCCGCCCGTTGGCGTCACGTGCGGGGACGTCACCGAGGAGCGCCATCAGCGCGCTGCGGCGCAGACCGCGGCGATCGAGTTCCAGCAGATCGGCCAGCAGTCTCGGGACCATCCGCTCGTCGGTGCCAGTGCCGGGGCGGCCGTTCCACGGAATGCCGGCGGCGGTGAGCTGGTGCTCGACCATGCGGGCGTACGGCCGGCGCGTCGGCCACAGCACGGCCATGCGGTCGAACCGAGTGCCGCGCCGGGCGCCGTCGACGACGGCGCGCACCGCCAGGCGAACTTCGTCGTCCGCATCCGTCGTGGAGACCACGTCGATCAGGCCCGACTGGGTGGTCGGGACGGCGGGTATCGCGCCGTCGGTCAAGTCGGCGACGAGCGCGGGAGCGGCTCGTCGACCTCGGGATCGCCGGTCATGCCGACGATCAGTTCCATGTCCGCCGTCGTGGCCAGTGCCCGGAGGAGTTGCCGTTCCAGCGGGCGTAGCCGCTCGGGCAGGTGGACGACGACGCGAGCCAGCCGGTCGGGGAGTTGGCGGCGGGTGGCGGACGCCGCGGCCGCCAGCAGGTCACCCTCGTCGTACCACGACGGCGCCAGCAGGCGGGCGACCTCGGCGGCGACGCGCGCCGGCTCGTTGCCCCGGCCGGTGCGAGCCAGCGCCGTCAGTGCCGTCGGGCCGGCGACGCGCAGCTCGCGGTAGAGGTCGCGCAGCGCCACGACGGTCGACGGATGGCGGTGGACAGGCCCGTAGAGCCCGGGGGAGCGGGCCAGCACCTGCTTCACCGCGAGGTCGACGACGGGGGTCGATACCGGCTTGCGGCCGCGCGCCAGCAGCGTGGGGGAGCCGAGCACTTCGGCTGCCCGGAACAGCGTGAGGACGTCGATCGCCGTCGCCCCACCCCGGCGCCCGAGGGCACGCCTGGCCATGACGCCGGCGGTGTTGGTCGGCACGATCACTGACATCGGGACGAGCGGATCACCATGCTTGACCCGGCGAACGGCGGCCGCGAGCGCATCGAACGCGTCGGCCCCGTAGGCGGTGGCGGTGACCTCGATCGGCACATCTCCGATCGTACGGAAGGGGTGTGAGATCGTCTCGAACCTCCGCCACCTAGCCTCAGCACGGTGTCGAGGCTCCTCCTGCGTCCGGACCGTTTCGCCGCCGGCGGCGACGCGATCGCCCGTGACGAGGACGGACGCGTCGTCTTCGTGCGTGGCGCCTTGCCCGGTGAGACCGTCGAGGCTGAGCTCGTCTCGGAGCGCAAGGACTGGGCGTGGGCAACCACCGTCGCCGTCAGGGTCCCTTCACCCGATCGGGTGACTCCACCGTGCCCCTCGCGCCGGGCCGGTTGTGGCGGGTGCGGATGGCAGCACTTGACGATCCACGCACAGCGGTTGGCGCGGGTGACCATCGTGACCGAAGCGCTTCGCCGCATCGGTGGCGTCCTCGATCCGGCGGTCGAGCACGACGGTGGCGTGCCGGCGACCGGATACCGCACGACCGTCCGTGTCGTCGGCGCCAGCGATGGCCGGGCCGGATTCCGCTCGGAGAGCTCACACGACGTCGTCGCTGCCCCCGCCTGCTTGATCGCTCACCCGCAGTTGGCGAGCGTCCTCGCAGACCTGCGGCTCGACGAGGGCGTCGAGCCGACGCTGCGCGTGTCGGCGGCGACGAGGGAGCTGGCCGCCCGATGGGACCGTTCGAAGGGCGACGTGCATGGTCTGCCGGATGAGACACCTGTGGGTTCGTCGGTGACGCTCCAGGAGGACGTGTGCGGACACCGCTTGCAGGTATCGATGGGCTCGTTCTTCCAGGCCGGTCCGACCGCCGCTGAGGCGCTCGTCGAGGCGGTCCAGCGAGCGGCGCCGGAGCTCGCCGACGCAGATCTCATCGTCGATGCCTACGCCGGCATCGGCATGTTCGCGAGGTGCGCCACGGCACCCGGAACGCGGGTGATCGCCATCGAGACCTCGCGGTCTGCCGTGGCTGACGCGTGTCACAACCTGTCCGATCGGGACGCCCAGGTTGTGCGGGGCGAGGTCGGTGGATGGCACGTGCCGGCGGACGTCGACGTGGATGTCGTCATCGCCGATCCATCGCGGACCGGTCTCGGGAAGCCAGGCGTTCACGCGCTGGCGCGAGCGAAGGCACCGGTCCTCGTGCTCGTCAGCTGCGATCCGGCATCGCTCGGCCGCGACGCCAAGCTGTTGGCGGCGGCGGGCTATCAGCACGAGCGGTCCGAGGTCGTCGACACGTTTCCGCACACGACGCAGGTCGAGGCGGTGACGCGCTTCGTCCGCAGCCGGCGACCGGGTGACGAGTGATCACGCCCGTCGTCAGCGCAGAGGTCGGTGCGGCGCTCGCCGACGGACGTCCGGTCGTTGCGCTGGAGTCGACGATCTTCTCCCACCTCGGCCTGCCGTCGCCCGCCAACGAGGCGGCACTGACGCGGTGCGTCGAGGCGATCATCGACGGCGGCGCGGTTCCAGCGCTCACGGCCGTGCTCGATGGCCGACCCCGCGTTGGTCTCGCAACGTCCGAGCACGAGCGAATCCTCGGTCCGGGCCGCAAGGCGGCCGAGCGCGATCTCGCGGTCGCGATCGCCCAGGCATGGGACTTCGGGGCGACGACCGTGTCGGCGTCACTCGCGCTCGCTGCGGCGGCCGGGGTCGCCGTGTTCGCGACGGGCGGGATCGGCGGCGTGCACCGTGGTGCCGAACAGACCGGCGACGTCTCGTCCGATCTCGACGCCATCGCCCATCATCCGATCGTGACCGTGTGCGCGGGCGCCAAGGCCTTCCTGGACCTGCCGCGCACACTCGAGTACCTGGAGACCGCTGGAGTACCGGTACTCGGATGGCGCCACGACTTCTTCCCGGCCTTCTACACCCGCTCGTCGGGCTTGGCGATTCCCCATCGCGTGGAGTCGGCGGAGGAGGTGGCGGGCGTGCTGGCCAACCGCAGCCGAGTCGACACCGGCGTGTTGCTGACGGTGCCGATCCCGGAGTCCGACGAGCTCGATGCAGCAGAGCTCGACGCGGTCGTCGAGCAAGCGCTTGCCGATGCGGGCGCGGCGACCGGGCCGGCGGTCACGCCGTTCGTGCTGGCCCGCATCGCCGAGGTCACCGCCGGGCGCAGCGTCCCGGCCAACCTCGCGCTCGCCGAGCACAACGCCGCCGTGGCGGCCGAGGTGGCGTGCGCTGTGTCAGCGATGAGGACTACTGGGTGAGCCGCTCGCAGCGAGCGTGCGACGTCATCAACTCACGGGCGGAGGCCACGGCAGCTCGCCGCGAGGCATCGGGGAGGTGCCGAGGATCTCACCGCCGCGCAGCACGGTGACCGGTCCGTCCTCGCTGACCACGATCACGGTGGCCGGAGCGTCGTCGTAGCTCCATCGACGGCCTGACGTGTGGCGCATCCCGCGCAACCCCTCGACCTCGGCCACGGAAGTCGGGCTCGGAACGAGGCGGACACCGAGCTGGCGCAGGATCCCGTCGCCGTCGATCACGGCTGCTCCGTCGGTCTGGGCGATGGCATGGCGCAGCGGAGCGAGGTCGCTGGGCTCGCGCACGTCGAGCGCCGGCGGCTCCGGCAGGCGCAGCTCGAGGCCACCCTGCCCCGCCCCGTCGGGGACGTACAGCAGGATGGCGCCGATCCCCCGAGCGCCGAGATCGTGCACGGCGAACTCGAGCAAGGTGTCGAGGACCTCGCGGTTCTGGTACTCGGTGCCGGCAGCGATGGCGTCGATCCACTGGCTGATCGGCGGCTCGTGGTGCCACGTCAATCCTTCCCAGCGCAGGACCCCGAACGCGCCGACCAGGCGCACCGAACCGTTCGGGTGACGCTGCACGACGGTCGCCCCCATCGACTCGGCGAGCACGATGAGATCTCGCTCCGAGCCGGCGGGGCGGTCGAAGACCGCCCACTCGTCGTGGCCGGACATCGTGCGGATCAACCAGCTCGCCACCCCGTCGGCGAACAGCCGGGCACCCGAGAGGGGCATCGACTCCACCGGACGCCTCGTGACCTTCAGCCGGGTACCGAGCTCCCAGCACTCCTCGGGCGTCGTGGGTTCGAGGATCGACCCGACGCTCGGCACCCGCCGCTCGTGCACCCGCGGCCGCAACGCGTAGTCGAGCTCTGACAGCACCAGCGCCCCCCAGTCGGACTCCGGATCGACATCGAGGCCGACTTCGGCCAGCTCCTCGCGGAGGCGTCGCAGCCGTGCCGACGTCATGACAGCCTCCGCTCGACCTTGGCGAGGAACCGCTGGCGCTGTTCCTCGGGCGCCGTGTCGATCCCGTAGAAGGCGAGCCACGTCGTGCGCGTCAACGGGTGGCACAGGGAACGCAGCGTGCGGGTCATCATGCGCTTGCCGACCTCGCCCTCCAGCGCATTGATCAGTTTGGAGGACCCGTGCGACGTGATGGCGACGAGGCGCCGGACGTTGTGCAGTCGCCCGCGCAGCCGGTTGGCGCCGGCCGGCAGCTCCCACGCCACACCGTTGACCCAGACCCGCTCGATCCAGCCCTTGAGCATCGCCGGCTGGCCGCTCCACCAGGTGGGGTAGACGAGCAGCAGGCGCTCGCACCACAGCAGGTCCTCGACGTACGGCGCGACGACCGGGTCACTGCCGCGTTCGAGATGGCGTTCCCGTTCGTCGGCCGTGAACAGCGGGTCGAAGCCCTCGGCGTAGAGGTCATTGGCCCGGACCTCGTCGCCACGGGCCTGCAGGGCGCTGATCGCTCGATCGCGCGTCACTGCGGTGAACGACGCCGGGTTCGGGTGGCAGTAGACGACCAGCGACCTCATGGCCGACCACTGCGGGACATCGACTGCTCGACCCGCTCGAGGAACCCAGCTCGCTCGGCGTCCGTGAGCGTGTCGAGCGAGTACAGCGGCAGCCAGGTCGTTCGCGTGCGCCATCCGCAGTTGAGGCGGAGCGCTCGGGTCAGCATGCGCCGGCCCCCGTCGTTGAGCAGCTTCACGAACAATCGCGGCGAGCCGTACGTGCTGATGCCGACGATCTCCCGCACGTTCGTCAGGGCCGGACGCACCTTGCCGCGAGCGTCGAACCGGAAGGCGATGCCTGGGACGAAGACCCGCTCGAGCCAGCCGCGCAGGATCGCTGGCGGTCCGCTCCACCAGGTCGGGTACACGAAGACGAGTATCTCGGCACGCTGCACGAGCCGCGCGTGCTCGGCAGCGAGCGGATCGATCAGCGGCTCGTCGGTGTCGTACGCCGTCCGCTCGGCCGGCGTCATCGCCGGCGCGAACCCCAACGCGTAGAGATCGAGCGTGGTGACGTCATGGGCGCCGCGTTCGAGACCGCGGCGGGCGGCCGCGGCAACCGCGTGGGTGAAGCTGTCCGCACACGGATGGGCCGTCACCATCAGGATGTTCATTCCGATGCCCGGAGTCGCTCGACGAGGCGCTCTTTCACCGCCGGCCAGTCGTCATCTGTCACGGCGAACATCGCCGAGTCGCGTGGACGGCCGTGCTCCCCGGTGACGTAAGACAGGCGATGGTGTCGCAGCACCCCCTCGAACGAGGCCCCGAGCCGCTCGATCGCTCGGCGGCTGCGCTCGTTGCGCACGTCGGTGCACAGCGCGACTCGCATGACGCCCCACGTCTCGAAGGCGTGCGTCAGCAGCAGCAACTTGGCCTCGGTGTTGATGGGAGACCGTTGGGCGTCGGCGCTGAGCCACGTGCCGCCGATCTCGACTTCGTCCGGAGCGTCCCGACCGTGCCACCAGCGCAGCTCCAGGTATCGCGTGCATCCGACGAGTCGCCCGTCGGCAACCCGGCGTTGGGCGAACGGCACCACCTCGTCGGCGTCGCGCGCGGCGTGCAGCCGGGCGATGTAGTCCGCCATCCATTCCGGCGTCGATGGCACCTCGGTGTAGGCATACGTCGACCGGTCACTCGACGCCGCGGCGACGAGCTCGCTGACTTGCTCGGCCCCCAGCGGCACGAGCTCCACGTACCGGCCAGCGAGCGTGAACGGCGCGACCCGCACGGTCAGTCGACCACGGCGATCTCGGCCCCGAGGTGGGCGCCGTCGGCGAGCTCGAGCCGGTCGCCGCTCCAGAACTTGCCGGGGTCGTACCAGTTGGCCGGGTGCTTGCGGTCGAGCAGGCCCATCCGCCGGAACGTGATCGCCAGCAGCTGCGCGCAGTACACCGCTTCCCCGGTCGCCTCGTGGCGGACGCGGCCGGCCAGCCAACGTCCCATCAGCCCGCGCGTGGTCGGGAACGGCCGACCGTCGTACGTCGAGATCACCCGCAGCAGCTCGTCCTCCATTGCCCTGGTCACCTCGCCGGTGAACTGGCGGACGTACGCACGCTGGCCGTACTTGCCCGTCCAGACGCGATAGGCCTCCTCGAGTCGGTGCAGCTGGGCGCCTCGATGGTGGTCACCCGTCCACACGTCCTCCAGCGATTGCCCGAGCTCCGTGTGCCACAGCAGCGGCGGCAGATCGTCGAGGGCCACGACCATGGCCACGTGGTTGACGGGAGCGTTCGTCGCCATCCGCACGGCACGATCGGCGATGCGACTCCCGCGAAACAGCCAGACGTCAGCGGTGACTGCGGACGCGATCGCCTCGTCGGCAGGGATGGTGCCGGTCCGGCGGCTCACGGGCCCGTACTGTAGGCAGGTGCGGCTGTGGAAGATCCTTGGCATCGCCACGCTGTTCGGCGTCGTCGCGCTCGGTGTGGCCGCCGAACGGAAGCGCCGGGTCTACCAGTCGATCGACACCAATGACCTGCGCGATCGGCTGCACCAGCGCCTCGCCGAAGCCGGGTGATGTCTCACGATCCGGGCGTGCGGATCGTGAACCCGTACCCGCGCACGGTGTGGATCAGCGGCTCCCCTCCGCGATCGATCTTGCGGCGGAGGTAGCTGACGTACGTTTCGACGACACTGCGGTCACCGCGGAAGTCGTGAGGCCAGACATGGGCAAGGATCCGCTCCTTGGCCAGCGCCCGACCGCGATGGCGCATGAGGAAGCGCAGCAGCCTGAACTCGGTCGGCGTCAGCTCCAGCAGCTCGGTACCCAGTCGCACGTCGCCGGCGACCGGGTCGAGCTCGAGGTCGCCGACGCGCAGCATCCACCCGCTCTGGTCGGCCAGTGACGCAGCCACGCGCACGACGAGCTCGTCGAGGATGAACGAGTCGTCGAGGACCAGCACCTCCGCATCGAGCTCGCACGCTCGCGTGTCAGCGACCACGACGTCCCAGGTCGCGGCGTCGAGCATGGCCGACGCTTCTGCGCCCGCCGCCGTGCCGTGGGCGTCGTAGCCCTCATCGCGTAGCGCCTGCTGGGTCAGATCTCGGATCTCCTCGTCGTCGACGACCACGAGCACGCGCTCCACGACGCGCAGTGAACGCCGGCCACGTCAGGGCGGCATGGGAGGAACCCGAGAGTTTGCTGAGAACTCCGGGCTCAGATCGCGTCCAGCGCCCGGAGGTCGGCGTCCTCGAGCGCCAAGTCGGACGCAGCCATGTTCTCGGCGAGATGCTTCGGATCGCCGGTGCCGGGGATCGGCACGAGCTGCGGCGAGCGTGCCAGTAGCCAGGCGATGGCGACCTGAGCCGGCGTGGCGCGGTGACGCTTGGCCACCTGCTTGACGGCACGCGGCAGCTTGCCGTCGCCGCCGAGCGGGTACCAGGGCAGGAACGGCAACGAGAGCTGCTCACACACTTGGAGCACCGGCTCGCCGGTGCGATCGGTGAGGCCGTACTTGTTCTGTACCGAGACGATGTCGGCGATCGAGCGGGCTTCGGTGAGCTCGTCGACGTCGACGTTGGACACTCCCAGCTGCTCGATCTTGCCGTCGCGCTGGAGCTCGACCAGCGCGCCGAGCGATTCGGCAAGCGGCACCGCTGGATCGACCGTGTGCAGCTGGACCAGTCCGAGGCGGTCGCAGCGCAGCCGCGAAAGGCTGCCCTCGACGGCCTGGCGCAGGTGCTCCGGCCGACCGTTCGGGGTCCACTGCCACGGGCCCGGACGATCGAAACCTGCCTTCGTCGCGATCAGTAGATCCTCGGGATAGGGATGCAGCGCCTCGGCGATCAACTGCTCGGACGTCGCAGGGCCATAGCTGTCGGCGGTGTCGATGACCTGGACTCCGGCGTCGACCGCGTCGCGCAACACCCGGATGGCACGGCCGCGATCGGGTGGATCGCCCCAGACCCCGCGGCCCGTGATGCGCATCGCCCCGAAGCCGAGTCGGCGGACCTCGACGTCCCCGAACGAGACGGTCTCTGCTGGCACGACGCCCAACCTACGTTGCGTCTGTGGCGCGTCTCTTCCTCGCCGTGTGGCCGCCACCGGAGATCATCGAGCGCATCGGCGCACTCCCGCGGCACACCCAGCCCGGCGTCCGGTGGCTCGGCGCGTCCAGCTGGCACGTCACACTGCGCTTCTTCGGTGAGGCGGAGGAGGACGAGGTGGCGGCGCGACTCGACAGCACCGTGCTGACGCCGGCGCGGGTCACGGTCGGACCGGCCGTCGCGCGACTCGGCCACGGTGTCGTCATCGTCCCCGTCGACGGCCTCGATGCGCTGGCAGGCGCTCTGGTGGACCTGACGGCAGACGTCGGCAAGCCACCACCACGGCGACGGTTCTCCGGGCACGTGACGATTGCTCGGCTCCGTGACGGCGCCCGCTGCGACCTCGTTGGCACCCCGATCAGCGGCAGCTTCGATGTCGGCGAGGTGCTGTTGGTGCGCAGCACGTTGCACCCCGCCGGTGCTCGCTACGACGTCGTGGGACGGTGGCCGCTCTAGCGACTCCCGTGGATTCGTCAGGCTGCGAGACGAACCCGATTCAGCGAAAGATCCACGGCGTGACGACCGGCGCTGGGCCGGTTGCGTCGATCACGAAGCGCAGCCGTCCACCGACGGCCGGGGTTGTGAAGCGTCCGAGGCGATCCGTCTCGAGTCGCACCTGACCGGACTCCGACTCGACGACGAGGACGCCGTCGGGCGGCGAGATCCGGCCGACCATGGTCGCGTCCGGTTGCAGCTCGATGTCGAGCTCGCGCCCGGCGGCGGCGAACGACAGCGATCGGGTCTCGTCGGCCCCACGAACACCTGCGGTCATCTCCAGCGCCGTGTCGTAGAGCAGCTCGGCCAAGGCGGCGTCGAGGCGGCGTGACGCGAACGCATCCCGCTCGATCATCTCGGCGACGTCCTCACGCAACGGCTCGTCTGCATCGAGCACGTCGCGTAGCGCGGCCAGCAGCTCGTCGTCGGTGCTCATGTCGGCAGGAACGATCGCAGGGGCGCCTTGGAACGCAGTGTGTCGAGGCAGCGTCGCCGCGTCGGGCCGATGGAGCCGTGCGGCATCTCGAGCATGGCACCGACGTCTTCGTAGGGGATCGGTGGATCGGCGGTGAGGATGCGCAGCAGGCGCTGGCACCGCTCGTCGAGCAAGGCGAAGGATCGGCGCACGGCCTCGCGCAGCTCGCCGCGCACGAGGGCGGCGTCGGGCTCGCCATTGCCGGAGTCGCGCTCAGGAACCTCGTCGACGACCACCGTCCTGCGGCGGCTGCGGAAGAGCCCGAGCGTCTCGTTGCGAGCGGTTGTGGCAACCCACCCCGGCAGGCGCTCGGGGTCGCGGATGCGGTCGAGGTGTTCGGCGAGACGGAACATCGTCGCCGCGTAGGCGTCGTCGGCATCGGCGCCGCGCACGCCATAGCTGTTGATGGTCTTCCAGGCGACGTTCTTCACTCTGCTACAGAGCTCCCGCCAAGCGCGCTCGTCGCCGTCGCGCGCGCGCCGGCCACGAGCTCGGAGAGCGTCGAGCCGGAAAATGCTTCCGACGACGTTCGCACCCGGTCACACTACGGGCCCGTGGGTCGCTGGACGTTGACTTCGAGGCGTACACGCCCCACAGAGACCGGTCGTCGCCGCCAGATACGTCGTCGTCGTCCGGTTTCGTATCCTGCCACCCACCTCTCCCTCTAGGCATGGTGAACATGAGAACCTTCCCGCCTTCCGCCCGGGCGGTCGCCGTCGTCGCAACACTGTTGTGCGGCGCGGTCGCCACGACTGCACCGCGAGCGGTGCACGCCCAGGCGGGCGACCCGTGTGGACCCCTCGGCAATCTCGAAAAGCTGGAGCTCAATGACCGCTGCACGTTCGGGGCGGCCAATTCCGACGACGTCGAGGTGTCGAACATCGCCGCTGGGCTCGTCGAGAGCGGCGTGTTCGCGACGACGATCGAATGTCGGAACGGTACGGAGGCGCTGGTGGTCGCCAGTCCCGATGAGCTGATCGTGAGCGGTAGCTCACCGAACGGACTCACCGCAGGACTCTCGGTCCTACGGGAAGCGTTCGGCGAGAGCCTCGGTCGAATCGAGCGCGCTGAGCGGGCTCGTCGCGCTGGTTGAGTTGCCACCCGGCACCATCGACGATGACTTCCTGCGCAACACGATCCCGGCGCTCCAGGGCGCGGGGTTCAGCATCGATCTCAACTACCTGGAGCCGGCGCAGCCGAACAACGGGTTCCGTCCGGACGACGACCCGACCGAAGCGGCAGCCGCGCCGATGGGTCGCGGCGGTCAGGGCCGCGTGCTGGTGGTCGATTCACCTTCGCAGCGGTCCGCCCATCCGTCCGCACCTGACGTCGTCATCTCCTCGATCGGCCAAGCCGTGATCTACGACGTCGACCGCAACGACCTCATCGACGAGGACCACGGCCACGGCACGTTCGTCGCGTCGCTCGTGAAGCGCCTGGCGCCGCGCGCCGAGGTCGTGCTGGCGGGCGTCAGGGGTCAGACGCTCCTGCGGTCGGCGCGGTGGGCTCCGATGATGTTCAGCGACGCCGACCTCATCAACTCGTTGCACAACTCGTTCGGGCTGTCGTCGAACGGTCTGGTGACCCGCCGCACGTTCGACGCCGTCAACCTCTCGCTCGGCGGGGCAGGTTGCGATGGCCTGGCAGCGCGACTGGCCCTCGGCCGGTTCATGCGCGACCTCGCGGTCGCTGCGTCGGGACGCGGATCGGTTCCGACGTACGTCGCGGCAGCCGGCAACGACGGCGCTGACATCCCACACTTCCCCGCAGCGTTCCGCGACGTCCTGACCATGAAGGCGGCGGCGGAAGCGATCGAGCTCGCGTCCGGGTCTGCCGCGGCGGCTGACGTGCTGGAGCTCAACGACTTCTTCGTCGAGCGGTCGATCGCCGTCGGCTCGTGGACGGGCGGTGCGCAGGACGCGTTCTCGAACTGCGGCGAGTGGGTCAATGGAATCGCCGCTGGAGCACGTTCGACGAGTCGCTACCCGAGCGATTCGTCGTGGGCGATCTGGAGCGGCACGAGCTTTGCCACGCCGCGTGTCACGGCCGCGCTCGTCGGCGGCGCCGGCCTCACTGATGTGAAGGTGGACGGCCCCACCGCAGTGAACGCCGTCGGGGGCTGCTGATACTCGAAGACATATGGCCGAGACGGTCGATGACCTGCTGGCCCGGGCGTTGACGGATCCGACCGGCACGATTGCGGAGGCGAGCCGGCGAATCGAGGACGCGGAGGGCGCGCAACGGGTCGAGCTCCTCCGCGCCCTCGGCAATGCCTGCCGAGAGCTGCGACGGACGGATGAGTCCGTCTCCTACCTCCGGGACGCCGTCGCCGCGGCCGAGGCGCTCGGCGACGACCGCCTCGACGGACTGGCGACGATGTCCTTGGCCGCGACGCTGTCGTACACCGGGGACTTCGAGGCCTCGCTGCAGTGCGCCGGCCGGGCCGTCGAGTTGTTGGCCGGCGACGATCGGGTCGTCGCGCTCGGCCAGCAGGCCGGCCTGCTGGCGCGGCGGGTCGCCACAACGAAGCCTTGGAGGCGTTCACCGCTGCCCTGGAGGCGGCCTCCAACTCGATCGATGAGCTGGTCTGCGGCGAGCTCTGGATGAATCGGGGAGTGCTGTACGGCTGGGCCGGCGAGATCGAGGCCGCCGAGAACGACACCCGCAACGGCCTCGACGTGTTCGAGCGTCTCGGCCACACCAAGCGGGCCGCCGACATGCGCCACAACCTCGCCTGGCTCGCTGGTCGGCGAGGCGATCTCGTCGAGGCCTTTCGCCGGTTCGACGAGGCGGAGCGGCAGTACGACCAGGTCGGCCTCTCCAGCGCCGCCATCTTCCCGGACCGCAGCGAGGTGTTGCTCGCCGCGGGACTGAGCAGGGAGGCACTCGCGCTGGCCGAGCGTGCCGTCGACGTCCTGCGCGCGGCCGGTGACGACGTCGACGTCGCCGAGGCATCGATCCTCGTCGCGAGGGCGGCCTTGCTGGTCGGCGATCCGCAGCGGGCGGCCGATGCCAGTGAGCTGGCGTCCGAACTGTTCGCCCGCCAGGACCGGGGCGGCTGGTGGGCGGCCGCCGCATCGCTGCACGTCGAATCGCGGCTGCGCGCCGGGATCGCCGACGATCAGGACGTGCGGCGGATCGACGACGTGATCTCCGCGGCGGCCGGTTCGGGGCTCGGCGCAGCGAGTGCCGAAGCGCGGGTGGTCGCCGCCGAGCTGGCTGCCGACCGCGGCGACTGGACCTCGTTGCAGCGACACCTCGAGGTCCTCGACCTGGCGGATCTCGGTCTCGCCGCGCGGTGCCGGCGCAGCCTGACCCGTGTCCGCCTGCTCGCCGCGTCGGATCGAACGGGCGAGGCGCTCGCCGAGTGCGGCCGGGCGGTCGACGAGTTCGGTGCGTTGGCGGCGGCACTGGGCGGAACCGAGCTGCGGGCGCACATCGCGCTGCACGTGACCGAGCTCGTCGACCTCGGTCTCGGGCTCGTCGTCAGCGCCGGCGACTGGCCGGCCGCGTTCGAGTGGTCCGAGCGCCAGCGTGCGGCGGCGCTCGCCGCGGCGCCGGTCCGGCCGCCGGATGATCATGAGCTCGCCATCGACCTCGACCGGCTGCGCTCCGTGCTCACCGAACTCGACGCCAAGGCGCGCGACGGTGTCGACGATCGGGCGTTGCTGCTCGAGTCCACGCACCTGCAGGAGCGAGTGCGGCGCCGAAGCCGTCACGTCGCCGGCGAGGGGCCGCCACCACCAGGAGCCGCCACCGACGCCGATCTGCTGTCGACGGACGTCTCGACGTGGGTCTCGTTCGTCGAGGTCGACGGTGAGCTGATCGCACTGCGCGTGGTCGACGGCGTAGCGGGCGTCGTCACGCTCGGTCCGTGTGTTGCCGCGCAGCGAGAAGCAGGGCTGTTGCGCAACACCCTGACGATGCACCTCAACGCGATCGGTCGCGGCATCGCCAAGGACCCCGAACCCGTGCTGCTGGCGGCCGCCGAGGTCGACGCGGCGATCGTCGCTCCGCTCGACCTGCCAGCGGGCCCCGTCGTGCTCAGCCCGATCGGCGGCTTGCACGACCTGCCATGGGGGCTGCTGCCGTCGCTGAGGGATCGATCGTTCACCCTGGCGCCGTCTCGCGCCCTCTGGCAGCGGTGCCGCGCGAGGGATCCTGCGGGCCAGCCGAACGTCGTCGTCGCAGCCGGACCCGGCGTGCCCCTCGCCGACGTGGAAGCCGAACAGGTCGCATCGTGTTACGCGGACGGTCGAATCCTCGCGGGGCCGGCCGCAAGGGTGGCCCCGGTCGCAGCGGCGATCCTCGGTGCCGACGTTGCTCACCTCGTCTGCCACGGACGGTTCTCGAGCGAGAACCCGATGTTCTCCTCGCTGCTGCTGGCCGACGGTCCCATGTTCGTGTACGACCTCGAACGGCTGACGCCGGCGCCGGGCGTCGTCGTGCTGTCGGCCTGCCATGCCGGCTCCCACGCGACGCCGGCTGGACGAGAGATCCTGGGGCTGACGGCCTCGCTCCTCGCCCGTGGTCCGCGGTCCGTCGTCGCCTCGACCGTTCCGATCCCGGACGCGCTGTCGACCGTCGGCCTGATGACCCAGCTGCACACGTCGCTCGCTGCCGGTGCCGGCGCCGCTGCGGCCCTCGTCGAGCTGCGCCGCACCGACCCCGTCGTCGGCGGCGCCTTCGCCTGCTACGGCGCGGACTGAGTGTTCGGGCTGACCGCGCGTCGGGCGTTCTGCGCGAACTGGCGCGAGAATCCTGGCCGTCGAAACACCGCTCCTCCGCATCGACGGGCTGACCAAGCGCTACCCGCCGGTCACTGCCCTCGACGACCTGACGATTGACGTCCCGCGCGGTCGCGTCGGGCTCGTCGGCGCCAACGGCGCGGGCAAGACGACGTTGTTCCGGCTCCTGCTCGGCCTGGCCCACCCGACCGCAGGACGCATCGAGGTTGCCGGCGTCGACGTGGCGAGTGATCCCATCGAGGTCCGTTCACGACTCGGGTTCATGCCAGAGCACGACTGCCTCCCGCTCGACCAGACAGCGGCGGACGTGGTGTCGACGTTCGGCGAGTTGAGCGGCCTGCCGCCGCGCGCCGCCCGCCAGCGGGCGTCCGACATCCTCGATCTGGTCGGGCTGGACGAGGCGAGGTTCCGCCCGATCGGCGGCTTCTCGACGGGCATGCGCCAACGCACGAAGCTGGCGCAGGCACTCGTCGGCGACCCCCAGCTCGTGCTGCTCGATGAGCCGACGGCAGGCCTCGATCCGCTCGGGCGCGAGGAGATGCTCGCTCTGGTCGGCCGCCTCGGATCGTTCGGCATCTCGGTGCTGATGGCCACCCACCTGCTCGACGACGTGCAGCAGGTGTGCGACCACGTGGTCATGATCGACGCTGGGCGCCTCGTGATCTCCGGCGCGACGGAGTCCCTCCTCCAGCGCACGGGTCGAGTCACCGTCGACGTCGGGCCCCATGGCGACGAGCTCGTGACCGGCCTGTTCGCCGCCCAGCTCGCGGCGGCACGGGTGGACGGATTCGTGGAGGTCGAGATCCGCGACGACGACGATCTCGATCGCGTGCGCGACGTCGTGGCTTCCCTTGGCCTGCCGCTGTATCGCCTGACGACGCGACTGACCTCGCTCGACGAGGTGTTCCTCGACCAGGTGGACTCGCGATGACCGTCACGGGGGCGGTCTACGACCGTGGGTACCGGCCGTACGACGGTCCGCGTGGACGACGTGCCGCGGCGACCGCCGCCCTGTACCGGGCGTCGATGCGGCGGGCGCTCGGCCTGCGCCGATCATGGCGGCAGAAGGTGGCCCCGTTCGTCCTGCTCGGCATCGTCACGATCCCGGCGATCATCAACGTCGGCGTCGGCTACGTCACACGGGAGCGGGCGTTCGACCGGATCGAGATCGTCTCGTATCGGGAGTACGTCGGCGTGTCGGCCGCGCTCCTGCTCTTCGTCGCCATCGTGGCGCCCGATGTGATGTGCCCCGACCGACGCCAGCGCGTCCTCCCCTTGATGTTCGCCCGGCCACTGACCGGCGTCGACTACGCGGCGGCGAAGTTCGGCGCCATCTTCACGCTCCTGTTCGCCTTCTCGTTCATCCCGCAGGTCGTGCTGTTCGTCGGCAACATGCTGGTGAGCGACAGCGCGTTGGACTACTTCACGAGCAACCTGGACGTGCTCTGGAAGGTGCCGGTGGCGGTCCTCCTGCTCACCGTCTACTACGCCATCATCGGCGTCGCCATCGCCTCGCTGACCGACCGACGCATCGTGGCCGGCGCCGCCATCATCGGCCTGTTCCTGGTCACGTCCGTGACGGCGGCGGTGCTGCTGGAGGAATCCGAACGCGAGGGCGAATCGATGGCCGCGGTCATCAACGTGTTGGCGCTCCCGTTGTACCTGCGCGATGTCGTGTTCCTCGGGCGCGTCGCTCGCGACTCCCCGCTGAGCGGCGTCGAGTACGGGGCTTGGGTCGCCCTCGCCGTGTACGTCGTCATCCTCGTCGCATTCGCGGCGATCCTGCTGCGCCGCTACCGCTGGGTCGAACGATGACGACCGCGCCGACCCCGCGTGGCGAGCTCGCCCCCGACGATCCGGCGTTCGCCCCCGAGGCCACCGTGCAGGTGGACGACGTGTCGGTGTGGTACGGGCAGAAGGTCGCACTCTCGGAGCTGAGCTGCTCGTTCGGGCCGGGAGTGACGGGCCTGCTCGGACCGAACGGGGCCGGCAAGACGACCCTGATGCGGTCGATGACGGGACTGGTGCCGGTCAACCAGGGCGCGATCCACGTCGAGGGCCGGAACCCGCGGCGAGACCGCCGGGTTCACGGTCGGGTGGCGCTCGTACCGGAGGACGAAGCCGTGCCGTCGGCGCTGACGGCTCGCCAGTTCGTGCGCTACGTCGCCGATCTTCACCGTGTGAGAGTGCCGGAGGCCCCGGACGCCGCGTTGGCGACGGTCGGCCTGCTCGATGTCGCGGACCGGCGCGTCGACGGCTTCAGCAAGGGGATGCGGCAGCGAACGAAGATCGCCGCCGCCCTGGTGACCGAGCCACAGGTGATGGTGCTCGACGAGCCCTTGAACGGCGCCGATCCGGTCCAGCGCCTCCATCTCATCGACCTCTTCAAGCAGCTCGGCCGGCAAGGCCGCACCGTGATCGTCAGCTCCCACGTGCTGAGCGAGGTCGAGCGGTTGGCGGAGCGGGTGATCGTGTTGATCCACGGCCGCCTCGCCGCGGCCGGCGGCCATCGGGCGATTCGCGACGCCATGGATGACCGTCCACGTCACGTGCTGGTGCGATCGACGAGCGCCCGCCAGCTGGCCTCCGCGCTCGTCGCGCTCGAGGGCGTCGCCGGCGTCACGGTCGACGGTCCGCGCGACGGACTCGTCATCCAGACCTTGCACGCCCGGCAGCTCGCCGTCGAGTTGCCTCGGGTCGCCCGCGAGCGCGACGTCCGGCTGCTCGAGGTGCGGGCGCTGGACGACTCCTTGGAGAGCCTGTTCCGGGAGCTCGTGCGGTGAGCACGCCGGTCGTCGCTCCACCACACGCACCGGTCGACCGTCGGTCGGCGCGCCCCCGCCCTCCGCTGCTGGCGATCTTCATCTACACGCTGCGGTCGTGCATCCCGCCCCGCCGATGGGCTGCCGTAGTCGCCGCGTGCGCCGGGACGGTGCTGTTCGGTCTCCTCGCCCGCGCCGTCTTCCGCAACGAGGCGTCGGGGTTCGCCAACGTCGCGTGCGAGGGGATCTTCGGGCTGATGATGCCGATCGCCACGCTGATCATCGGCGACGCCGTGCTCGGCGCTGAGGTCCGCGCTGGCACGTTCCACTTCTCGTGGCGGTCACCAGTGGCGACGTGGCAGCTCGTCGTGGGCCGATGGCTGGGCGGGTGCGTGGTTGCGCTCGTGACGATCGTGCCGGCCACGGGGCTGTCGGCGCTCGCCGCCGGCGTGCCGGAGGCCGTCGGCCCGGCCCTCGCGGCGAGTGCCGTCGGCAGCGTGGCGTACGTCGCCATCTTCGTCGCCATCGGCTGCATCAGCCGCCGCACGGCGGTGTGGGCGTTGGCCTTCGTGTTCCTCATCGAACGGCTCCTCGGGACCGCGCTGACGGGCATCGCCCAGCTGTCACCGACGTGGGAGTCGAGGGCGATCTTCGTCGGCCTCGTCGACTTCGACGTGCCGGATCGTCTCGTCCGCGAGGGCATCCCGGAGGGCGCCGGCGCCGTCGTCCGCCTGCTCGTCGTGTCCGCCATCGCCCTCGCGATCGCGACCTGGCGCATGGGCCACCTCCGACTCGGCGGGGCGTCGGACTGACAGAGCAGGTTTTGAATCCCGGTCAAGGCTCGAATTCTGAGGGTGGATCTGCCAGAGAATCTTCGCGAGCACGCCGCGCACGGGAGTTCTCTGGCAGATCTCACCGTCGAATTCGGTCTTGACCGGGATTCAAAACCGGTTCTAGAGGACTCGGAACGTGCCGTCCTGTTGGCGCTGCACCTGGAGGACGGCGCCGTCCTTCCAGATCACGTCGCCGGCCTCCTCGATGCCGTCGAGCGACGCCGGATCGATGTCGACGAGCACGACCGACGGCTCGCCGCACTGCGGCGGGAAGCTCTCGAGGATCGCCGCACACAGCCTGGTCTCTCCACCCGTCGACAGCAGCAGGCCGCGCACCGTGATCGGCGAGTCCGAGGACCGTGCGACGAGTTGCTCGACGGTGATCGCGTCGCCTGCTGGCACGGTCACCGACGTCGCCGACCCGTCGTCGTCGTCACCACCGCACGCGACGAGCGCGACGACGATCGCCGCGCACGGAAGCAGCCTGGGCGTGAGTCGTGACAAGCGGCCGCGCTACTCGGGCTCGTACTCGTCGTCGCCGCCTGGTACGTCGGTGGCCTGCTCGAGGGCATCAGCTTCTGGCACTTCGGGATCTCGTGACACCTGCTGCGGGATGCCACGACCTCCGGCGACGTCGTGTCGCTGCTCGAGCCCGTCCGCCTCGGGGACCTCGGGGTCGGCGGGACGTTCCGTCGGCCCGGGCGGTTCCCGGTCGGCGACGTCCTCCGGCTCAACAGAATCGTCGTGCGAACTCATGACGGGTGCACCGCCCACGGACCATAGCGGTGATGCGGCAGATGTCGTATCTACAGGCGTTACCGGTGCTCTAGGAACGTGTAGGTCGCAAGGAGGCTGGGTAATGGGCGAGCGCATCATGGAGTCACGGACACCCGAACCCCCCGGCGGACCCGACTGTGCATGGTGCGGTGGCGTCTTCGAGTCGATCATCGAGCTCCTCGACCATGTCGACGGCGAGCACCTGCCAGCCGTCGCCGCGCAAGCCGCCTGAGCGACCACGCTCCCGCGCGGCGGCACGCCGGCACTGACCATGGAATGACCCACCTCGTAGGCGGGTACGGATCAGCCACCCCCCAACTCATCCGGAGGCTGTCCTCATGCTCTGGTTCATCATCGTCCTGCTCGTCGTCGGCTTCCTCGCCGGCGCGCTCGCTCGTCTCCTCGTGCCTGGACCCGATCCGATGTCGCTCGGCGCGACGTGGTTGCTCGGCGTGCTCGGGAGCTTCCTCGGCGGCTTCATCGGCTATGTGCTGTTCGGCGCCGACTCGGACGACGGAGTGGTGCAGGTGTCCGGGATCATCGGATCGGTGATCGGGGCCGTCATCCTGCTCTTGATCTACCGGGTGGTGCAGCGGCGTCGGTTGGGACGGGCGTGACGTCGTCTCCTCACAAGTCCCTCGTCGACGGTTACTTCGACGGATTTCGCCGCAGTGACCATGCGACGATCCTCGCGTGCCTGACGGACGACGTCGCCTGGGACCTTCCCGGCTTCCGCCACCTCACGGGCAAGCAGGCGTTCGACGGTGAGATCGAGAACCCCGACTTCGAGGGATCCCCGCAGCTCCACGTCGATCGCCAGGTGGAGGAAGGCGACGTCGTGGTCGCCATCGGGAGCGGCGAGGGGACACATCGAGGTGGCGAGCGGTTCCGCTTCGCGTTCTGCGACGTGTTCACGTTCCGAGATGACCTGATCTGCCGCGTCGAGTCCTACCTCGTCCCGCTCACCGGCTGATCGCGGCGACGATCGTCGGTGACCTGCCCGGAGCCGGTCTCCGACGAGTCGCAGACAAGAGTTGCAAGACGCTCAGGCAGGCAACAGCACGCCGTCGATGACACGCCGTTGCTTGCCTCGACGTCGGTGGCGACCACCCCGCGCAACCATGACCTCAGTGTGCCCGAGGACCTACCTACTCCGGAGTCCCGGCGGCGTAGAGAAGCTCGTCGAGGCCGATGCCGAAGACCTCGGCGGTGGAGACGACGGGGTTCGAGATGAAGCCGCCGCCTCGGTCCTGCCAGCCCGACCAGTGGCTGCCGGCCCAGTGCTGCGACCACATCGCGAGGTCCTGTCCGACGACGAACACGTCGATACGGCCGTCGTCGTGGGCGACCGCGGCAGGAGCCGACTCGACGAGGCCGCCGAGCCCGTACCAGCCACTCCACGTGCCGCCGGAGACTCCCTGGTACCACACCGCCCCGTCACCGCCGACGACGAACAGGTAGCCGGTGCCGGCGGCAAACGTCGTCGCCGGATCGTTGACGACCTGGCCACCGAGGCTCTCCCACGGATGCCACGTCGAGGCCGTCAAGCGGCGTGCCCACATCGCCTCATCGACGCCGACGCCCGTCACGTACAGGCTGGTGCCATCGGTCGTCACGCCGAGATCGGAGACGACGTGCCCACCGAGGCTGGCCCAGTCGGTGTGCGGCGTCCGGTACCACACGGCGTCGTCGAGCCCGACACCGAACACGTAGGTCTGGCCGTCGAAGATCACCGCCGTCGGGTCGCTCAGCAGTGCTCCACCGAGCGACTCCCACCCACTCTCGCGGGTGCGGTACCACACGGCGCCGTCGACTCCGTTCCCGAAG
Organism: uncultured Acidimicrobiia bacterium; assembly: GCA_963774125.1. Taxonomy (GTDB): domain Bacteria; phylum Actinomycetota; class Acidimicrobiia; order Acidimicrobiales; family Ilumatobacteraceae; genus JALZMG01. The sequence continues at coordinate 329,219 of CAVZDR010000002.1, read as the reverse complement.
ATCTCGAAGTTGGGGTTCTGCTCGCCCACCAGCTGCTCGGCCGGCGCTGCAACAGAGTCCAACTGGCCACCGAGCGGGATCGCCGCGCTCCACTGGCCGCCGATGCGTTGGTGGTAGTAGGGGACTCCCGCGTCGTCGACGGCGAACACGACGTTGCACTTCGTGAGCACCGATGGATCGGACCGGTACGGCCCGCCGAGCGGGCTCCACTCGGCGTCGGCCGCCGAGGGATCAGCTGGTGAGCAATCGGGAGGCGGTTGACCTTCGAGGTAGGTGAACTGCGGGCCGGCCACGGTGCCTCCCACCAGGGTCGCGGCAGACACCGTCACGGTGCCAGTCCCGGGAGGTGCGATGGCCGTGCACTGGGTCTTGGACGTGCATCCGACCGGCGTGGCGACGCGGGAGGGGTCGTCCGTCGAGCCGAAGAAGAACAACGTCTGGTTCATCCCCATCTCGAAGTCGTTGCCGGTGAACGTGACGAGTGTGCCACCCGCGGCCGGACCACGATTCGGACTGATCTCCGTCAGCTCGAGATCGGGTTCGTACGCCCACAGCCACTCCTCGCTCTTGAGATCCGGCGGGGTACTCACGGTCAGGCCGACGAACTCGAACGTGTTGGGCCCGTTGGGTGGGGCGACGGCAGTGCATTGCGTGGTGCTCGAACAATGGACCTGGGTGGCCCGGTACGAACCGAAGTCGACGACGGTTGCCCCCGGAGTCGTGTCAAAGCGGACGCCGGTGATCGTGACCAGCGTGCCCACTGGTCCCTGCGGGGGACTCGGGGCCTGAGTGATGAGCGGCGGCGCGAGATAGGCATAGTCATCGGCAGGGGTGTCGGCGCTCTGCTGGCCGCCGACGTTGGCGCGGACGCTCACGGTGCCAGCCGTGCCAGGCGGGCTCGTCGCCGTGCATGTCGTGGAGGAGGTGCAGCTGACGGCGGTCGCGGGCGCCCCGCCGAACGTCACGATGGTGAACCCAGGAATGAAGGTCGTGCCAGTGATCGTCACCACCGTGTCGCCGTCGGCGGTACCCCTGGATGGGGAGATGTGCGTGACGGTCGGTGGCGGAATGGTCAGCGTGACGAGGATGCGGCCGTGGGCGTGGTTCACGCCGTTGGCCAAGAGCGTTCCCGGAGGACCGAACCCGCTGCCGCCGCCGCCCCCGAAGGGCCCATTGCCTCCCTGGCCGCCGTAGTAACCGCCGCCACCTCCGCCACCGCCTGCCAACGTGTCGGACCCAGGCCCGCCTTCGCTGCCGAACCCGGGCGCCCCGCTGCCGGTCGTGCCGTCCTGGTTGCCGCCTTGACCACCGTCGGCGTCGTCGCCGCCTTCGATGCTTCCACCGGTCAGTCCACCGCCGGAGCCGGCCTGGGGGGCGGACAGGTTGCCGGATGCGCCGCCACCGCCGCCCGCCACCAGGATGCGCTGAGCAAGACCGCTTCCCCCGAGCCTGACGTCCGATGCACCACCCCCTCCTGATCCAGCGCAGCCTCCTCCGTCGTCGCCACCGGCGCCTCCACCGTTGAACCCACCAGCGTTCGAGCGGCAAGGGGAGAAGCCGTCCCCGCCTGGAGCGCCCTGACCGCCGACGAGCAGCTCGAACGTCATCCCGGGCGAGATCGGGAACGTCGCCATCGCTCGTCCGCCAAGTCCGCCCGGGAACGTGCGGCTCCCGCCCTGCGCACCGTAGACGTCGAACGTCGCATCACCAGTGACGCCTTCGGGAATGGTCAAGGTTTGCGGCCCACCGGTGAACTCGAACGTCAGTGTGACCGGCGTCGCCTGCGCCTGCACCGCGGGCGGTGATCCGGCCGCGGAGAACGGCAACAACGCCGCCAGCGCGACCGGCACTGCCCACCATCGATGCCCGTGTCCCGCCAGTCGGTTCATCACAGCTCCCTCGGGACGAGGTCAGGCCCAAACGACCTGGTCCGCCAGCTGAGATGATGGCACACCAACGACACCACGAAGAGGGTCAGCTGAGAGCTCAGCGCAGGTCGAGTCGCATCACCACGCGCGGAAATCCGTTCAGCACGGACTCGGTGTCGGATGCCTTCTGAACCCAGCGTGTTCGAACGAGCTCACGGTGCCGACGTACGCCATGGTGAGGTCGACCCGCGCGCCCTTGTTGTCGACCGGGTAGCCCTCGATCGCGGGCGCGCCTGATCGCGGCCACGATCGTCGGTGACCGACCCGAGCCGGTCACCGACGAGTCGCAGACAAGAGCTGTGAAACGCTCAGGCAGGCAGGAGCACGCCGTCGATGACGTGGATCACGCCGTTGCTCGCCTGCACGTCGGTGGCGACCACCGTCACCTCGTTGCCGCCGGCGTCGGTCAACGTCACCGTGCCGTCGTCGGCGACGCCGACCGTGATGGTGGCGCCATTGACCGTGGTGACCGCTTGGCCATCGAGAGCGACGACGTCGGCGGCGAGCACGGCGCCGGGCACGACGTGATACGTGAGGATGTCCGCCAGCTGCCCGGTCGGATCGGCGAGCAAGGCGTCGAGGGTGCCTGCGGGTAGTGCGGCGAACGCCTCATCGGTCGGAGCGAACACCGTGAAGGGTCCCTCGCCGCGCAGCGTCTCCTCCAGGCCGGCGGCCTGAACGGCGGCGACGAGCGTGGTGAAGTCACCGGCGGCGATCGCCGTGTCGACGATGTCGCCCTCCGCGGCCTCTGTCTCTTCGGTCGCCATCGTCGCTTCGGTGTCCATGGGCGCCTCGGTCGCCATCGGCGCCTCGGTCCCGGCAGGCGCCATCGTGGTGGCGGCGGCTTCGGTGGTCCCCGCGGACGACCCGCTGTCGGCGCCGTCGTCACCACAGGCGCTGGCAACGACTCCCAGCGCGGCGAGGGCGGCGACGAGTCGACGGGTTCGGGTGGTGGGCATGGTTGGCGCTCCTTGATTGTCTAGGGTTTGTCGAGATTCTGTCGAACCTTACCGAGCAATGATGCTGGTCGGCAACCCCGTGGTGTCAAGAGTTTGTAGAGTGTTTGTGTGGACTCGGAGGGCGTGCTGCGGATCGGTGAGCTGAGTCGCCGCGTGGGCGTCAGCGAGCACGTCCTGCGCGCCTGGGAGTCCCGCTACGGACTGGTGAGGCCAGTGCGCTCGGATGGCGGGTTCCGGCTGTACTCCGAGGGCGACGAGCAGCGTGTGCGCCGCATGCAGTTCCACCTGGGGAGAGGGCTGCGCGCCGCCGAAGCGGCTCGCGCCGCGATCGCCGATGGTCGATCGCTCGATGCGTCCTCGGCGGCTGCCCGTAGCACGAACCGGACAGAACTGCCCGAGCTCGTCGCCCTCGGGGTCGACTTGCGGACGGCGCTCGACGCGCTCGACGAACCGGCCGCGCAGGCCACGCTCGACCGGTTGCTGGCGGACTACACGCTTGCCGCCACGCTCCGCGAGGTCGTCGTGCCGTACCTCCGGGAGCTGGGCGATCGCTGGGCCGGTGGCGAGGTCACGATCACGCAGGAGCACTTCGCCAGCAACGTGATCCGCGGCCGGTTGGCGGGTCTCGCTCGCGGCTGGGGGGACGGCGACGGGCCGCGAGCGGTCCTCGCCTGTCCACCCGACGAGCTGCACGACCTGCCGCTGCTGATCTTCGGCATCGTCCTCAATCGCAGTGGTTGGCGCGTGGAGTACCTCGGGGCGAACACTCCGATCGGCGAGGTGATCGAGGGTGCACGGCGATCGCCACCCGAGCTCGTCGTCGTGGCCGCCACCGTGCCGGAGCGCCTCGTGGCGATCGATGCCGACTTGGCGCAGCTCGCCGACGTCGCGCCGTTGGCGCTCGGTGGTGCCGGTGCGTCACCCCAGCTGGCGATGGAGATCGGCGCTCAATTGCTCACGGGTGATCCGGTCACGGCGGCCCAGCAGCAACAGACCAGGAGTGAAGCGTTGGTCCCCCAAGGCTCACGGTTCGACCACGCCCTCGAATGAGCTCGATCGCATCAGGGGTGGTGGGCGGCAAGCAGCGCGCGCAGGGCATCCTCACCTGGTCCCGGTGGTGGTGGCGTCCCGGGGAGCGCCTCATAGATCTGAACGGCGCGGCCGATTTGCGCACCGGTGAGCGCCGGGCCGTGGGCGGATGCCACCACCGACGGGTCCCGGCTCGTCACTGCCTGTAGGCGAGCTGCGAACCATTCGGGCCGCACACCTTCGAGCCATGGATTGGCGGCAATGCCCAGGCCAGAGAGAACACCCTCCCATTCCGCCTGCGGAAGATCCTTGGCGAACGTCGGCGGCTCGTCGCCGGGAACCACCGCAGCAAACGCGTCGACGGCCCACATCGCACCGGTCGCGCGGTCGAAGAGGCCCTGAGTGACCGGGCTGTCGTACACGGGCGGGTCGATGATCTCGATCGTTCGGTCGCCGGCATCGAGGGTGTCGCCGAAGTTCAGCCACTCCATGCGCCGATAGGGCAGGTCGAACGACGACGTCATGCGGGCTACCGCCGGGGACGTCGTGATCAGCGTCGCCTGCGGGCACGCCGCCGAGCGCGTTGAGGACGTTGCCGTTGTGGTCCGAGTCGTTGTGGGAGACGAACACCCAGCGCACGTCTTGCGGGTCGACGAGCCCGAAGACGGTTTCGAGCCACAGGTCAGCCGCCGCGGCAGGGCCGGTGTCGACGAGGATCGGCTGCGCTCCTCGGATCACCATCGATGACTGGTACATCGTCTGCGCGTCGCCCGTCGCCCGGAGCGACATTCGAACGAGGAAGGTCTCGGGGGCGATCTCCGTCGGTGCCCATCCGACGGGGCGTTGCACGGCCACGGACATCTCCACATCCTTATCGCCGCCCCGCCGGCTGCCCGAAATGATCCGGTACCGTCGCCGCGATGAGCCAGCAGCAGTCGCCCGACGCGGTGGCGTTCCCTGAGCTCGACGACGAGCAACTCGCCGTCGTCTTCGAGCTCGGCGAACGTCGCCAGGTCGGCGAGGGCGAGGTCTTGTTCTCTCCGGCTGATGATCACTACGACTGGATGGTGATCCTGAGTGGTCGCGTCGAGATCCTCGGATCCAACGGCCAACTCATCACGACCCATGGCGCCCGCCGGTTCCTGGGCGAAGTCAACCTGGTGACCCGGCAGCGCCCGTATCTGACGGCCCGTGTGGCCGAAGCCGGCGAGGTCGTGGTGGTGCCGGCCGACGCTTTCCGCTCGCGGGTGCTGACCGACCCTCGGCTGAGTGATGTCGTCCTCGAGGCCTTCCTTGCCCGCCGAGCGGCGTTGATGTCGGCCGCCGCGGACACGCTGCAGATCGTCGGGTCCGAGTTCACCCCGGCGTCGATGGCCCTGCGCGAATACGCCGCCCGCAACCGGCTCCCGCATCGATGGATCGACGCCGACGACGAGGCCGACGTCGCCGCGCTCCTGAAGGGTGTCGGTGCGAACGCCGCGGACTTGCCGATCGCCATCACACCGCAGGGCGTGCTCAGGCGGGCGACGCCGGGAGAGCTCGCCTTCCAGCTGGGTATGACGGCCGACTCGCTGCCCGAGCGCTGCTACGACGTCGTCGTGATCGGAGCCGGCCCGGCGGGCCTCGCCGCGTCGGTCTACGCTGCGTCGGAGGGTCTGCGCACGCTCACGGTCGACTCGGTGGCGCTCGGCGGCCAGGCTGCCACCAGCTCACGCATCGAGAACTACCTCGGCTTCCCGACGGGTATCTCCGGTCAGGACCTGGCGACGCGTGCGTCGATCCAGGCTCAGAAGTTCGGTGCCGTGATCACCAGCCCGTGTGCCGTCACGTCCTTGACGGACGTCGCCGGCCACCTCGTCGCCACGCTGTCGGACGGCACGCAGGTCGGAGGGCGAGCACTCGTCGCCGCGACGGGGGCCCACTATCGCAGGCTCCCCGTTGACGGACTCGAGCGCTACGAGATGGCAGGCGTGTACTACGCGGCGACGGAACTGGAGGCCCGGATGTGCGCGGGGGAGCACGTCGTCGTGGTCGGTGGTGGGAACTCGGCCGGGCAGGCGGCGATGTTCCTGGTCGAGAAGGTCGAGTCGGTGTGCGTCGTGGTGCGCCGCCCGCTCGTGGCGACGATGTCGAGCTACCTCGTCGACCGGATCGTCAACCACCCACGGGTGAACGTGCACGAAGGGATGACGATCACCTCGCTCGCCGGAGCACCGACGCTGGAGCGGATCACCGTGAGCAACGGCGACGCCCGGCAGGAGGTCGAGGTCGACTGCACGGCGCTGTTCTCGTTCATCGGTGCCGAGCCGAACAGCTCATGGCTCGACGGAGTGGCCGTCGACGAGCACGGCTTCGTGCTCACCGATCGGGCACTGGAGAAGGACACGCTCGGTGACGCGTGGTGTGCGCTGGGACGGCGCCCGCTGCCGTACGAGACGAGCAGGCCTGGGTTGTTCGCCGTCGGCGATCTCCGGTCGGGCTCGATCAAGCGAGTCGCCGCGGCCGTCGGGGAGGGATCAGCGGCGATCCGCTCGGTGCACGAGCACCTCGCCTTGAAGGTCGACGCCTGACCCCGTTCATGCCCTGCGGCGATGGGAGTCCGGTCAGTAGCGGCCCTCGCCGCCGCTGCGGCCGGTGCGGGGACCGTACGGGGCTCGCTCGAGCCATTCGCCCCACGCCGGCACGATCGGCGCGAGGCGGGCGGCCGACCGCTGCTTGACCCGCTGGGCGGCCGAAGGCCGCAGGTGGGTGAGGGCCGAGCCGGCGGCGGCCCGGTTGAACTCGGCGGCCAGCCGGCGCGTTCGGGCAAAGTCCGCGACTGCGGCGCCTGCTCGCGCGTCGTTCGTCGCGTCGAGGGCGAGGTGGACGGCGGTCGCCGCGGCGTCGGCGTCGGCGACGCCCGAGTTCATCCCCCGCGCCCCGAAGGGCGCGAAAAGGTGGGCGGCCTCACCGACGAGCAGGACTCGACCCGACGGGTCGCAGAACGAGCGGGCCACGATCTGCAGGAACTGGTACGACGAGACCCAGCCGAGGCGATCCCCGTACTTGGCGTCCATCACGCGCGGTAGCCAGCTCCGGACCCCGTCCTCGGACCCGAACTCCTCCGGATCGTCGTCCTCCTCGAGCTGGAGGTCGACGCGCCACCCGCCGGCGAATGGCACGAGGAGCACGTTGCGGTGGTCGATCCCAGGGTGCTCGTAGTGGAACACTCGCTCGATCGGGAGCGGTGCCTCGGGGTCCTCGGCGACGTCGACCACGATGTAGTGGCCCTCCGAGCGTGACCCCTCCATCTCGATGCCGAGCGACTTGCGCACCGCCGAGCGGGCACCGTCGGCAGCGATCACGTAGGGCGCCGACGTGACCGTGCCGTCGACGGCGCGGATCCGGACACGGTCGGAGTCGACGTCGACGCTCGCGACTTCGGTACTCCAGCGGAAGTCCACGCCGCGCTCGTCGCACGCGGCGCGCAGGTAGCGCTCGGTCTCGATCTGGGGCAGGCTCGTGAACTGCGGGATCGTTCCTGGCGCAGGCGGTGGATACGTGCGCCGGAACACCTCCCGACCCCGGTACAAGGTCCGCTTGGTCGGCCAGACGAGGCCGTGTTCGATGAGCTCGGCGCCGAGGCCGGGGTGATAGCGGTCGAGGATCACCACGGATTCACGGTGGACGAAGATCGCACGGCTGCCCGGACGCAGCCGATCAGGCTCGCCTGCCTCGAACACCTTGACGGGTCGGCCGACGGACCGCAGCGCCAGCGCGGCGGCGAGCCCGGCAGGTCCAGCGCCGATGACCACGATCGCGTCCTCGTCCCGGCTTCGGCTGTCGTCCACCTGACCCCCTCGACCGATCATGCTGGCAGCCCGAGATTTGCGCTGTTGATCAGATCACTTTAAAGAGTTATTGTATCCCAGGCGACCGTCGCTTGGACATCCGTCGAGGTCGAGTCGCTCGCAGACCGGCATCGACCGGGAGGGGGGCACATGAAGCGCAGCACACGTCTGGCCAAGGTCGTCTGTCTGGGACTCGCCGTGGCGATGGTCGCCGCAGCATGCGGTGGTGACGATGACGACGCCGGGTCGGACACCACGGCGAGCGCGTCGGCGACCACGGATGCGGCGCCCGCAACCGACGGTGCGCCGACGACGACTGCTGGTTCGGACACGACCACCGGCGCCGATTCGACCGAGGCACCGGACGCGACCGAGGCACCGGAGACGACCGAGGCCTCCGGCGGCGAGGCACCATCGGGTGAGCCGATCAAGATCGGGGCCATCTACGACCTCACCGGTCCGCTCAGCGCGCTGGGAGAGCCGGCGTCGAAGGGCGCCCAGGCGTACATCGACCAGCTCAACGCGGACGGAGGCATCGACGGGCGACCGGTCGAGCTGGTGCTGATCAACAGCGAGAGCACGAGCGACGCGGCCGTCGCCGGGATCCGCGACCTGATCGGTCAGGGTGTCGTTGCGGTGCTCGGACCGCCATCGGGAACGACGGCCAGCGCCGTGCTGCCGATCGCCAACGAGGCCGGGATACCGGTGCTGTCGCCGCAGGGCGCGCTCAACCTCGGCGAGGGCTACATGTTCACCACGTCGCTGGCGGGGTCGCGCACGCTCGCCAACTTCGCCAAGTTCTTCAAGGACGAGGGCGTGACGAAGGTGGGCTGGTTGATCGCCGGCGACGCCTTGGGTCAGACCCAGAGCGAGCTGGCCCGTCCCATCTTCGCCGAGGAGGGCATCGAGGTCGTCGCCGAGCAGACGATCAACCCGACTGCCGCCGACTACACGACCCAGCTGGCAGCCCTCAAGGACGCCGGCGCCGAAGCGGTGTACGTCATCGCAAGTGGGGCTCCGGTGGTGACGGCGGCCGTCGGCTTCGACGCCCTGGACATGCCGGGCTTCATCCTCCTGCAGAACGCCGCCGTCGCGCAGATCCCGCTGTTCGGCGAAGCCGCACCGAAGGTGCGGGTGCCTCAGCCGAAGGTCGCCGTCTTCGATCAGATCCCGGCGGACGACCCGCTGCGCCCGGCGATCGAGGAGTTCAACACCGTGGCCCAGGCCGCTGGCGTGCCGATCGACCTCTTCGGGGCGGGCGGCTACTCCGGCGCCCGGATCATCACCGACACGATCGCCGAGGTCGGCGCCGACCCGACGGCGATCTACGAGCGCTGGATCGACGACTTCACCGACGAGGAGAACCTCGCCGGCAGCATCAGCTGGACCGCGGACGATCACGGATGTTGCGGTCTGAACGCGTGGACATGGGCGATCCCGGACCCGGCAAACGAACGGTTCGAAGTGCTGCGGATGGCGGAGTAGCGATGGGTCGGCTGGAGGGCAAGGTGGCGGTCATCACCGGCACCGGCGGCGGCCAGGGTCGGGCCGCCGCAGCCCTCTTCGCCTCCCACGGAGCACGCGTCATCGGCTGTGACATCGATCCCGCCGGTGCTGCCGAGACGGTCGAGCTCGTCCGGTCGGCGGGGGGCGATATGCAGTCGCTGCATCCCGTCGACTTGGCCGACGAGACCGGCGTCGCTGAGCTGATCGGATTCGCCGACCAGTGCTACGACGGCTTCGACATCCTCTACAACAACGCGGCGACCTTCGTGCGGGGCCGCTCGTTCGAGACGGCGAGCCGCGCCGACTGGGACTACTCGTTCGCCAACGAGGTCACGCTGATCTTCCTCGCCGTTCAGCGGGCCGTCGAGGTCTTCCGAAGGCGCGGCGGCGGCGCCATCGTGAACATCGCCTCGGTCGCTGGGATGGTCGGATCGGGGCTCCCGGGCAACGCGTCCGGCAACTTCGTGCACGCGGTGTTCAAGGGCGCCGTGATCCGGCTCACCGAATGCCTGTCGATCGAGCTGGCGGCCTACGGCGTGCGGGTGAACGCCATCTCGCCCGGACCGATCGAGACGGCGGCGGTGGCCCGGTTCGTCAGCCGCCCCGGTCTGCGCGAGGTGTTCGACGACAGCGCGCTGGTGCGGCGTCTCGGCCGTCCGGAGGACGTTGCATATGCCGCCCTGTACCTGGCGTCTGACGAGGCCGCCTTCGTCACCGGCGTGAACCTTCCTGTGGACGGTGGCTTCACGGCCTCGGGCGGCGTCGGCCGCCCGTCCACCGACCTCCAGGCGCTGTTCTCGAACGCCGACACCCCCGGTGCCGTGCACGTCTGAGCCCCCCGACCAAGCAGCAAAGGAGCCCCATGAAGCCCAACGGCGAAGTCACCGGGCGGGAACGGTCCCGCCGCGAGAGCGGCGGCCCGTCGCCGGACGGACCGATTCCCGCCGATCACCAGGTCCGCCAGATCGACCACGTCGGCATGATGGTGCGCAACGTCGACGTCGCCGAGCGTTGGTACGTCGAGGTGCTCGGCGCAGTGCCGTTCGAGCGCGTCGGCTACGACGTCAACACGACGACGAAGATGCGCTCGCCGTACCGGCACCTCTTCGTGATGATCGGCGACCAGCGGCTCGAGCTGGTCGAAGGCCCGGACTGGCGGGGCTTCACTCGCCCCGACGACTACGCGATGTCCCCTCACTACGCGTTCGCCGTCACGCCGGAGGCGCTCGACTGGTACCTCGACCGCTTCGATGCGATGGGAATCGCCTACCAGGGCCCGATCGTGCACCCCCCGATGCCGGTGGCGTCGGTCTACTTCACCGACCCCGATTCCAACCACCTGGAGCTCTCGGCGTGGGAGGGCTACGACCTCGACCGTGGCTACACGGACTACGTCCGGTGGGACGACCTCCATCAGTCGACGGTCCCCGAGCGTCCTGGCCATCTCCGTCCGGACCAGTTCGCCGGCCAATGAGCGAGCACCCGCCGGGCAGCCTCGGGTTCTTCCGGGACCACGTTCCGGAAACTGGCGACGCCCTCGTCGGGCTCATCGACACGCTCTACGACGAGTGCGCCCTCGACCCGAAGTCGCGCGAGCTCGTGTTCCTCGGCATCCAGGCCGCCCTGCGCCTCCCTCGCGCGATTCGGGTCCACGTTCCGCGGGCGCTCGACGCCGGCGCGACCGAGGATGAGATCCTGTGGGCGATCACCCTCGCCCTGCCCAACGCCGGGCTGAACGCCGTTGCCGAGGCGTTCGGCGTCGCTCGCGAGCTGCTGGACGAACTCGCCTCAGCGCCCAACCCGGACTGACCGAAGGAGCTGCATGCACCAGCTGGACGACAAGGTCATCGCCATCACCGGCGCGGCGAGTGGCATCGGGCGCAGCGACGGCCCGACTCGCCGCCGCCGAAGGCGCCCGCCTCGCGCTGGGCGATCTGGACGAGCGCGCGCTCGAAGTCGTCGTCGACGACGTGCGGGCGATCGGAGCGAAGGCAGACGGACACCGACTCGACGTCGCTGACCCGGCGAGCGTGGTGGCGTTCATCGAAATGACGGTGACGGCGCACGATCGGATCGACGGGCTCGTCTGCTCGGCGGGCACGACGACGTCCTCACCGGCCCTCGAGCTGTCGCTCGAGGACTGGCAGCGGATCCTCGCCGTGAACCTCACGGGCACGTTCGCAGCGGTGCAGGCGGCGGCTCGCGAGATGGCCGCTCGCGGCACCGGCGGCTCGATCGTGACCATCTCCTCGGCCCTCGCGACGACCGGCCAACGCCACGGCGCGCACTACGCCGCGTCGAAGGCCGGCGTGATCGCCCTCAGCAAGACGTTCGCGCTCGAGTGCGGCGTCGCCGGTGTGCGGGTGAACAACGTCGCTCCGGGCGCGACGGAGAGCCCGCTGCTGCGACGGACCGTGACCGATCAGTTCCTCGAGGAGTGGATCGCCCGCAACCCGCTCGGCCGCCTCGGTCGCCCGGAGGATCAGGCGAACGCCATCTGCTTCCTGCTCTCCGACGCCGCCGAGTGGATCACGGGCCAGACGTTCCACATCAACGGCGGCTCGATCATGCCCTAGGCGCACCAGAGAACGACGACCAGGAGGACGAAGCACGCATGGAGGAACTCGGCAGACCGCTGCGATTCACCGCTGATTGGGGGATGGCCAACTTCTACCGGATCTTCGGGTGGGTGGCCCACAACCTCTACGCGCGGCTGGGGCGCTCGGGGCTGTCGTCCATCGACACCAGCCAGGCATGGGTCGACGCCATCGAGGCACTTGCCAAGGGCACGACGGACGTCACGATCGCCACGCCCACCGAGTTCGCGGTCCAGGCCCGCGAGGGCCTCGGCCAGTTCGACGGCCGACCCCATCCGGAGATCCGGGCCCTTGCCCTGCTGCCTCACGACGACGCCGTCCTGATCGCCGTCGCCGACGAGAGCCCGATCAACGACCTCGGCGACATCCTCCGGCTGGAGCTGCCGGTGCGGTTCGCGCTCCCGCCGGACGACGGCGCCTGCCACGCTGGCTGGGCGTGTCGCGTCATCCTCGACGAGTACGGGCTGAGCCGGGAGGTCGTCGAGGCCCTCGGCGGCTCGATGGCATATCGGGAGTTCCCCCGCTTCGCGCCCTCACTGCTCCTTGCCGGCCACGCCGACGTGGTGCTCAACGAGGCGATGATGCTGCCCGACTGGAAGGAGCTCGCAGAGCGGCGACCGACTCGGTTCCTGTCAGTCGACGAAGGTGTCCTACGACGGCTCACCGACAAGTACAAGATGCGCTCGCGCTCCGTGCACGCCGGGCGCCTACCCGGCCAGACCGAGGCCCTGCGAACCGTGGACTTCTCGGGCTGGTTGGTCGTGACCACCGAGGACCTGCCCGAAGAGGTCGCGTACACCCTGACGTCGGTGATGGTCGAGACGCGGGGCGACCTCGAACGCCTCTACAACGGCGCGCTGTCCGACACCAGCCCGCTGACCGGGCCGGTGCGTGCCGATCACATGCCGCTGACCGGCGACGTGCCGTTGCATCCGGGTGCCGAGCGGTACTACCGCGAGCGCGGCTTGTTCGAGCGGTGGACGTAGCGGTGGCCGTGGTCGCCGGCGCGCGACCCAGGAGGTTCGAACCGTGGCATTGAGGATCCAGGTCATCTTCGGAGGGCTCGCCAACGGCGCCATCTATGGGCTGGCGGCGCTCGGCCTCACGTTCATCTACCGGGTGACGGGGATGCTCAACTTCGCCCAGGGAATGGTGCTCACGCTCGCCGGGCTGACCTACGCCCGGCTCGTGATGGAGGGCTTCAACATCGTGCCGGCGGCGCTGGTGGCCATCGTCGGCGCGGCGATCCTCTCCGGCTTGATCGGCCTCGGCCTGCAGCGTTGGTTCGGGCCCGACCACCACATGACCGGCGCACTCCTGACGCTCGCCCTCGCGGTGGTGCTGCAGGCGGTGGCATCGCTGGTCTTTGGCAAGGACGCCCTGATCGGCCCCTCGATCATCGAGCTCCCCAACCTCCGCCTCGGCGGTGCCGTCATCCGCGGCGATCAGCTCTTCGTGATCGCCTGCGCTGCGGTGGCCAGCATCGCCTTCTGGGCGTGGCTCAGGTGGACTCGTCAGGGCAAGGTCTTCACCGCGCTGGTCGACGACCCGGTCGGTGCCCAGGTCATCGGCTTGAGGATCAACCACCTGCGCGTCGCCGCGTTCGTGGTCGGTGGCCTGCTCGCTGGGTTGGCCGGGGTGGCGATCACTCCGGCCAACACGATGGCGTTCAACTCGGGCGACATCCTCCTGCTCAACGCCGTCACGGCGGCAGCCGTCGGCGGGATCTCCAAGCCACTGGCGGCGCTCGTCGGCGGCATCGCGGTCGGACTGGTCGAGAGCATCGCCGCCGGCGACCGTCGGCTCACTCTGGCAGATCACGATCCCGATGGCGGTGCTGATGCTGGTGCTCGCGGTCCGCCCCGAGGGCCTCCTCGGCGGACGGAAGGTGCGGGCGCTGTGAGCACCACCGACGTCGTCCCGTCCGTCGTCGCAAGCCCGCCAGGCACGGGCGGATCTGTCGCCCCGGCGCCGGCGCTGGGCGACGCCATCGCTCGGCGGACGGGCGGGCCCCGCTGGCGCGAGCTCGTCGGTGTCGCCGTCGGGTGGGCGATCCTCGTCGCCGTCGTGGCCGTCGTCGTGCAGCCCGGCAAGCTCGCCGACTCGGTCGTGTACATCGCCATCTTCGGCATCGCCGCGATCGGCTACGACGCCATCGTCGGGATCGCCGGCCAGCTCTACCTCGGTCTGAACGGCCTGATCGCAATCGGGGCGTACGGCGCGGGGTTGCTGGCCATCCACTCCACGTCGTCGCCCGTGGCTGGGCTGGCCGTTGGCGCCGCGGGCGGGGCGGTCGCCGCGGTGCTGACCGGCGTCATCGCCCTGCGGCTGCGCGAGTTCTACTTCGCGATCTTCACGCTGGCGTTCGGCATCTTCGTGGAGTTCACGCTGATGGCGTGGCAGGACGTCACCGGCGGGTCGACCGGGCTCGGCCCGGTCCCGGGGATGCTGGGCGGGTCGATCGTGGAGCCCAATTACACGGCCTGGATCGTGTTCGCCGGCACCATCCTTGGTCTTGCCCTCATCCTCGGCTTGTACCTGAACCGGTCGCGGCCGGGTCGCATCTGGCGAACCATTGCCCGTGACGAGCACCTGGCGACCGCCTTCGGCATCCGCACGACGAAGTACCGCTTCTTCGTGCTTGCGTATGGCGGGGCGCTCGCCGGGGTCGCCGGCTTCATGCTCGCCCGCTACACCCAGTTCCTGTCGCCCGAGGCGTTCGGAATGGCGCTCGCCCTGCAGCTGATCCTGATGGTGTTCCTCGGTGGGCGCGGCAGCGTCTGGGGCGCGATCGTCGGCAGCGCGATCGTCTACGGCGTCAACCGCTACTTCAGCGATCGGGGCGACTACGGCGACATCGTGCTCGGTGGGGTGTTCATCGCCGTGCTCGTGGTCATGCCGCTCGGGATCGCCGGAGGCGTCCGGCAGCTGATCCGAGGCGCGCGGTCCGGTCGGGCCGGGGCGGCGGCGCCGTGACCGCCGATGCTCCGTTGCTCGAGGTCGAGGCTGCGTCGAAGAGCTATCGCGGCGTCGCAGCCGTGCACGGCGCCGGGCTGACGATGACTGCCGGGACGATCCGTGGGCTGATCGGTCCGAACGGCGCCGGCAAGACGACCCTGCTCAACTTGGTGTCGGGCTACGCGATGCCGGACACGGGCCGGGTGCGCTTCCGGGGCGTCGACATCACGCGGCGGCGGCCGGCCGATCGGGCACGGCTCGGTCTGGTGCGCACGTTCCAGGACTGCCGGCTGCTCGAGGATCTCAGCGTGGCCGACAATCTCTGGCTGGCGTCGGAGTTGAAACGGGTCCGGCCGGCCGGCGGCGGTGGAGCCGGGGCCACGGAGGCAGCGGCCGCCTACGAGCTGCTGGCAACGCTGGGTCTCGAGCGTCGACTCGACGTCGCGGTGCGCGACCTCGCGAGCGGCGAGCGCAAGGCTGTCGAGGTCGGGCGAGCGCTCACCGCCGGGGCCGCGCTCCTGCTGCTCGACGAGCCGTTCTCCGGACTCACCGGCCAGGAAGTCGATCGCATGGTCGAGGCCCTGCGACGGTTGCGCGAGTCGGGGACGTGCTCGGTGCTGCTGGTCGAACACAACCTGGGTGCCGTCTTCGAGCTGTGCGACGAGGTCACGGCGATGGACCAGGGAGCGGTCATCGCGGATGGACCGGCGGCCGAGGTCCGCGACGACGGCGCCGTGCAGACGGCGTTCTTCGGCGGCACGGCGCCAGCGGTGGCGGAGGCCGACGATGCCCCGCCGGCAGTGGTGATCGCGCCCGCCGAACCGCTCGAGGTCGTCGGACCGGCGGCACCTGCGGTGCTCACCGTGCGCGGCCTCCACGCCGGGTACCGGCGCACGAGGATCCTGCACGGCATCGACCTCGATGTCGCCGAGGGCGCCGTGGTCGGTCTGATCGGGGCCAACGGCGCGGGAAAGACGACGTTGTTCCGCAGCATCATGGGCCTCGCCTCGGTGCACTCGGGCTCCGTCGAGGTGGCCGGTCGCCCTCTGCGCCGGTTGCGGCCGGACGTTGCCGTGGCCGCCGGGATCGGGTTCTGCCCACAGGGCCGCAACCTGTTCCCGACGCTCACCGTGGAGGACAACCTGCACCTGGGCGCCCGCCGGAGCCAGCGCAAGGACGTGGCGGCGCTCGTCGATCGTGTCTTCGGCGTCGTACCGGGCATCGCCCCGTTCCGGCGCAAGCCGGCCGGCGCATTGAGCGGCGGCCAGCAGCAGCTGCTGGCGATCGGGCGAGCCCTCATGTCCGACCCTCGGGTGCTGTTGCTGGACGAGCCGAGCAGCGGCCTGGCGGTCGGGGCGATCCAGGTGGTCGCCGACGCGCTGCGCGAGCTCAGCCGACAGGGGCTCGCCGTCGTGCTCGCCGAGCAGAACCTCGGCTTTGCCACGTCGGTCTGCGAGCGGGGCTACGTGATCGACAGCGGTCTCATCGCCGCCGAGGGGTCGCGCGACATCCTCGAGCGGGCGTGGGAGCTGACCACGTCCGACGAGCTCGACGCCCACCTCGCGATCGCCGACCTTGTCGGCGACGACCCCGGGACGGTCGAGGCGACTGACGAAGGCGCCCTGCCGCCGCAACCCGTGCGAGGAGGTCGCTGATGCGCCTGGCGCGCTTCGACGACGACCGGGCCGGCGTGGTCGTGGAGGACCACGTTCTCGACCTGACCGCGGCGGCCGCCGGCGACAAGGCGGGACCGCCGTTGCGTGTGCCCGACCTCTGCCAGATGGGGTTGGCCCGGGCTCTCGAGCTCGTCGAGCGACTGCAGGCCGGTGCTCCGGCGCGACCGCTGGCCGACGTCAGACTGCGTGCGCCGATCGGTCGGCCTGGCCTCATCGCGGCGGCCCCGATCAACTACGGCGATCACCAGCTGGAGATGCGTCAGCAGTACGACGTCAGCGGCCTGGGGATCTTCTTGAAGGCCCCGTCGTCGGTCATTGGGCCAGGCGACGACATCCAGCTGCCGTACCACGATCGGCGCTTCGATCACGAGGGTGAACTGGCCGTGGTCGTCGGGGCCGACACGCGGCGGTCGGTCCCGGTCGAGGAGGCGAGGTCGCTCGTCTTCGGATACACGTGTCTGCTCGACATCACCATGCGCGGCGGCGAGGATCGATCGACCCGCAAGTCATTCGACACGTTCACGCCGATCGGCCCATGGATCGTCACCGCCGACGAGTTGACCGACCCGGGCGCGCTCGAGTTGACGTGCCGGGTGAACGGCGCCGTGCGTCAGCACGCGTCGACGTCGACGCTCATCTGGGACGTCGACCGGCTTCTCGGCTACGTGTCGTCAGTTCTGACGCTGTCGGCGGGCGACGTGGTGAGCACGGGCACGCCGGCCGGCGTCGGCCCGGTGGAGTCCGGTGACCGCGTCGAGGTGACGATCAGCGGGATCGGGACGCTCGCCGTCGGTGTGACGGACCAGGGTGCCGTGGCGTCGCCCACCCGGGGCGCCCAACATGGTCCGGTCGCGCCTCCCGCCCCGAGCGCCGCGGAGCCGCCTCAAGGGCACGCTGCGCCTGAGGTGCCGCCCGGCCACCGCGCCCTGCTCGACCTTCCGGTCGTCGCCTCGCTGGCCACGGTCAGGCCCGATGGCGCGCCGCAGTGCAACCCGGTGTGGTTCCGCTGGGACGGCGAACAGGTGGCGCTCAGCCAAGTCGCCACCGCACGCAAGGTCCGCAACCTGCGCCGAGAGCCGCGGGCCACGCTCGTCATCGTGGACCCGGCCAACCCGTTCCGGTTCCTCGAGGTCCGCGGCCGGGTCGTGTCCATCGAGCCGGACGTCGACCGCGCGTTCCTTCGCGCGCTGATGGCCCGCTATCTCGGGGAAGACGCGCCGAGCCACCTCCCCGATGAGGAGCGCGTCGTCGTGCGCATCGAGCCGTTGGCATTCGTCAAGGAGATGGGCCACGGAGCGGGCGATGGCTGACGGGGCGACGCGGACGTACCCGCCCGACGATCGTGGTGTGCACCCGCCGTGGCTGTTCCCTCCGTACACCGCAACGATCGGCCGGGCCCCCCACCGCGCCCCGCTGAACGTGAGTCCGACGGCCACCGAGCTCGCGGTGCCGCCGAGTCCTCGAGGCTGGCCGGTCGGCAACGACGACCTCACGACCCGACACGGCGCGCCACCGATCGGTGAGCGGATCATCATCGCCGGCCGGGTCTTGGACGCGGCCGGCGAGCCGGTCCCAGGGGCGGTGGTCGAGGTCTGGCAGGCGAACTCGGCCGGTCGCTACGTGCACGCCGGCGATCGGCGGTCGGCGCCGGTCGATCCGAACTTCACCGGGACCGGCCGTTGCCTCACGGCCGATGACGGGACGTATCGCTTCGTGACGATCCGGCCGGGCGCCTACCCGGGGCGCAGTCACCACAACGCCTGGCGGCCGCCGCACATCCACTTCTCGGTGATCGGCGGAGCCATGGTCACGCGGCTCGTCACCCAGATGTACTTCCCGGGCGATCCCCTCCTGGACCGGGACACCATCTTCCTCGCCGCGCCGGAGGCCACCCGCGATCGCCTCGTGTCGTCGCTCGACCTCGATCTGACCGAACCCGACGTCAGCCTCGGTTACCGCTTCGACCTCGTGCTCCGCGGCCGGGCGGCCACACCACAGGTGCAGGCGTGATGACCGGCGGTCCGGCGTTCACGCCGTCGCAGACGTCGGGGCCGTACGTGAGCCTCGTGCTGACGTCCGTCGAGGAATGGGCCGGCTCACCCGCGCAGCCCACCGTGCGGCTGGTCGGCCAAGTCTTCGACGGCGCTGGTCGCGGCGTCGACGACGCAGTGCTGGAGTTCTGGCATGTCGACCGAGACGGGACGTGCCCGGCGGGCGCCTATCGCCGAGTCGCGACTGACGCCGACGGCCGCTTCGACGTCGACGTGGCCGACCCCCGAGCGGACCAGGATGGGGCCGCCGGTCGGCCCCACGTGGGGGTGCTGATCATGGCGGGTGGCCTCAACCGCCACCTGCTGACCCGTGCGTACCTGCCGTTCGACGACGATGGCGACGGCGCCGATGATCCGGTGCTGGCCGTCGTCGCGCCGGAGCGACGGGCGACCCTCATCGCCCGGGACGAGGGCGACCACCTGCGGTTCGACGTGCGGCTGCAGGGTGACGACGAGACGGTGTTCCTCGATGGATGATCGCGTGACGACAGCCTTCACGTCGACGCCCGAGATGGCCGCGGCCGTGGATGACAGCGCACTGGTTCGCCACATGCTCGCCGTGGAAGCCGCGCTGGCGCGGGCATCGGCCGCGCACGGCTTGGTGCCGGCTGGCGCGGCGGAGGCGATCGCAGCAGCATGCACATCGGTGCGGCCGGACCACGACGAGCTTCGTCGGGGCGTCATCGGCTCGGCCACACCGGTGATCGCGCTCGTCGGCGCCGTTCGCGCCGTGCTGCCACCAGACGTGGCGGCGCACGTCCACCGGGGGGCGACGACCCAGGACGTCGTCGACACCGCCGTCGTACTCGCGCTGCGCGACGCCCTCAGCCTGCTCGGCGCGGCCCTTGCCGATGCCGCCGGCGCGGCCGCGTCGCTGGCGGCCCGCCACCGCGACACGGTGCTGGCAGGACGGACCCTGCTGCAGCAAGCGTCACCGACGACGTTCGGGCTCAAGGCCGCTGGCTGGGCGGTGGAGCTGCACGACGCGGCCCGACGGATCGCCGCCGCCCGTGACGACCGGCTCTCCGTCCAGCTCGGGGGTGCCGTCGGCACGCTGGCTGCGCTCGGGCCCGACGCGCTCGCGATCGCGGACGGCTTCGCCGACGAGCTCGGTGTGCGCCGCTCGCCGTTGCCATGGCACACCCGGCGCGATCGGATCATCGACGTCGCAGCCGCGGTGGCCACGGGCGCGGCCGCGTGCGAGAAGGTGGCCTTCGACGTGATCCTCCTCGCCCAGACGGAGGTGGGTGAGGTGCGTGAGCGGCCGATCGACGGAGGCGGTGGGTCGTCGACCCTGCCGAACAAGCGCAACGCAGCAGGATCCGTCGGCGTCCGGGTCGCCGCTCGGCGCGCGCTCGACGGCGCGAGCGCTCTCGTCGCCCATCCGCCTCACGAGCACGAGCGGGCGGCAGGTGCCTGGCAGCTGGAGTGGGCGACGCTTCGGGATCTGCTGCTCGCCGCACATGCGGCCGCAACACGCACGGCCGCCGTGCTGGACAGCCTGGATGTCGACGTCGAGCGGATGGCAGCGAACCTTCGTGCCACGGGCGGCGCGACGATGGCCGAGTCGCTCAGCGCCGTCCTGGGCGACGTGATCGGTTGGGGGCCGGCACAGGAAGTCGTTCGCCAGGCCGTGGCGAGAGCCGCCGCATCCGACCGATCGTTGCGCGACGAGCTGCTCGCTGACGACACCGTACGCGGGGCCGTGCCCACCGCGATGATCGACGACGCACTTGATCCCGAGCGCTATCTCGGAATGGCGGGGGTGCTGGTCGACCGGGCGCTCGCCGCGGTCGCTCCCGTCGAGTCGGAGGTGACGTCGTGACCAGAGCGGCCGGGCGCTCACCAACCGGCCGCGGGGGCGGCGTCGATCTCGGCGAACACCCGCTGCGCGATCTGGAACGCCTGGTTGGCGACCGGCACCCCGGCGTAGACGCCGACCTGCAGGAGGACCTCCTTGATCTCGTCGCGAGTGAGGCCGTTGCCGAGCGCAGCCCTGACGTGCATCGCCAACTCATGCTCCTGGCGCATGACGGCAAGCATCGCCAACGTGATGCAGCTGCGGGTCCTGCGGTCGAGACCGGGGCGGGACCAGATCTCACCCCACGCGTAGCGGGTGATGAAGTCCTGGAAGTCGGCCGTGAAGGCGTCCGTGGCGGCCTGCGCCCGGTCCACGTGGTCGTCGCCGAGGACTTCACGCCGGGTGCGGGCGCCGGCGGCGGCGACCGCGTCCACGTCGGGGCTGGTGGGGCGGTCGGTCATCGCGAGTGCTCCGTCATGAGCAGGTGCTGTGTCATCACGTCGGTGACGACGTCGGCTCGCTCGACGTTGGCGAGGTGGGCGGCATCCACGACGATGAGCCGGGCCCCGGCAATCCGCTCGGCGAGCACCGACGCGTCGGTCACGGTGGTGGCCGGGTCGTCTCGACCTGCGATCACCAGCGTCGGGGCGCGGATGCGGCCGAGGTCCCCCCGCAGGTCCATGTCGCCGATCGCCTCGCAGCACCCGGCGTATCCCTCGGCATCGATGGCCCGGAGCCCGTCGACGTGGTGGTCGACCACATCGGGATGGTCCCGGCGGAACGCCTCGGTGAACCACCGCGCCGCGACGGCTTCGGCGACCGCTGCCGTGCCCTCGGCGCGGACGAGTGCGGCCCGGGCGTGCCAGGCGTCCGGAGGCGGGAGGTGGGCGGCGCTGCACAGCACGATCAGGCTCTCGATCCGATCGGATGCGTGGCTGGCCAGCCACATGCCCACCATGCCGCCGAGTGAGGTGCCACAGAACGACACCGACGGCAGCTCCAGTGTGTCGAGCATGCGCAGCACGTCACGGCCGAGGTCGGCGATCGAGTACGGCCCGGGCGGCACCGGCGAGCGACCGTGCCCGCGGTGGTCGTACCGGACGACGCGGTGCCGGGCGGTGAGCACCTCGAGCTGCGGGTCCCAGAGCTCGCGCGTCGTTCCGAGGGAGTTCGACAGCACCAGGGGAGGACCGTCCAACGGCCCCTGCACCTCGTGGGCGACTTCAACGACCACGAGCTCCGAACCTACGCGAAAGGCCGGGTGACCCACATGATCTACGAGCTGCGCCGGTACCACTTGTCCACGCCGCCGATGGCCGAGCACTTCAACGCCCACATGTCCAACATGGTCCCGCTGTTCGACGAGCACGACCTCTCGCTCGTCGGGGCGTGGGACGCCGTCATCGGCAGCGACCTGCCGTTCCACACGTATCTGCTGCGGTGGCGCGATCTCGGCCACCGAGAGGCGGCGTGGGCGTCGTTCTATGCCGATCAGCGGTTCGATGCAGCGCGCGACGAGATGAACGAGCGGGCCGGGCAGACGGTCGTGCGCAGCCACGACATCACGATCCTGCGGCCCGGGACCTACTCACCGCTGGATCGCGAGACGTGAGCGCACCCGCGCTCGTCGGCGGCAATCTGGCGGCGACGCTGGAGGTGCTGGCGCACGACCGCGGCTGGCTGGAGCGTCCCCTCCTGCGCTGCGGCGAGGGTCAGTACTCGTTCGGCGAGGTGCTCGACCGCGCCGCTCGCCTCGCCACGCTGTTGGGCGAGCGTGGCGTGCGGCCCGGCGATCGCGTCTTGGTGGCGGCGGCCGACTCCGTCGGCCTCGCCACGGCGTTCCTCGGGACGTTGCGGATGGGCGCCGTGGCCGTCACCGTGAACCCAGCGCTCACGGCGACGGATCACGCCACGCTGCTCGCCGACGCCGGTCCCGCGCTGGTCGTTGCGGATGAGGCCGTCGCCGCCCGTTTCAGTGCCGCGCCGCGCGTCGTCGTCACCGACGACATCACCCGGGCCATCGCCGATCTCGCGCCGTCCGTCGCGGCGCCTCTGGGCACAGATGAACCGGCCTACGTCCAGTACACATCGGGGACGACCGGACGGCCCAAGGGCGCGGTGCATCGGCACGCGGATCCGTTGACCTACTTCGACGCCGTCGCTGACGCCGTGTACGGGCTCGGTCCGGACGACGTCGTGTTCTGCGTCTCCAAGATGTTCTTCGCCTACGGCCTCCCGTCGTCGCTCCTGCACCCGATGCTCGCCGGGTGCAGCGCCGTGCTCGAGCGGGAGCGGCCCACCCCCGCGCTGGCCCGGGCCCGGTGTGCCGAGCACGGCGTGACCGTGCTCCTCAGCGTGCCGACGTTCTTCGCCGCGCTCGTCGACGAGGGCCACGCCGAGGACCTGCGCAGTGTGCGCCTGGCCATCTCGGGAGGTGAACCCCTGCGCCCGCTGCTGCGGCAGTCCGTCGAGGCCTTCCTCGGCTGTCCGATCCTCAACCACCTTGGCTCGACGGAGATCGGCCACGGCTACGTCTCGGACCTCGTCGCCGACCGGCGCGATGGCACCGCCGGTCGTGCCCTGCCGCCCTACCAGGTCGAAGTCCGCGACTCGAGCGGCACCGCCGTGCCACCGGGGACCGAGGGTCAGGTGTGGGTGACCGGCCCCACCCTGATGCTCGGCTACCTCGGCCAGCCCGAGCAGACGGCGGCGGCACTCGTCGACGGTTGGCTCCGCAGCGGCGATCTCGGGGTGCTCGACGAGGACGGCTTCCTCACGCTCGCCGGTCGGGCCGACGACATCGAAATCGTCTCCGGCTACAAGATCTGGCCGGGTGAGGTCGAGTCCGCGCTCGGGCGCCACGAGGCCGTGTCGGCAGTGGCCGTGGTCGGTCAGGTCGACGAAGATCGCGGTTCGGTGCTCCACGCCGTCGTCGTGTGCCGGGCAGGCGTCGAGGGGGACCAAGCACTTGTCGACGAGCTGGTCGCCGTTGCCCGGGATGCACTCGCGCCCTTCAAGGTTCCGCGGCGCTACACGTTCGTCGACGAACTGCCCCGCACCGCAACCGGGAAGCTGCAGCGCTTCCGGCTGCGCGCCGAGGCGCCCGCCCTCACTGCGGGCGCCACCACGTTCGCCCGTCGGGCCGATTGGAGCACGGCGCCGTCAGGAGCAGGAGCAGGAGGAGGAGAGCCATGACCGTCGACGTCGCCGGCGACGTGTCCGAGTGGTACGACCCGTTCACCCAACCGCAGCTCGACCATCCCGAACCGGTTTGGGAGCGACTGCGCCGGGACCATCCAGTGTTCTACAGCGACCTGCTCGGAGCGTGGCTGGTGACGCGTTACGAGGACGCCGCAGCCGTGCTGGTCGACCACCAGCGGTTCACCAGCTCGTCGTTCGCCCGACCGTTCCGGGAGCCACCGGAGGACGTGCAGGCGATCCTCTCCCAGGTGCCGGCGCCCCACGAGATGGACATGCTGACCAGCGACCCGCCGCGCCACGACCGGCTGCGTCGCTTCATGCGCGGCTGCCTTCACCCGGCGCCGTGTCGCCGCCATGGAGGAGCGCATCCGGTTGATCGCCGACGGTCTCATCGATGAGATGATCGACGCCGGCCAGGGCGACTTCTACCAGCTCTTCGCGTACCAGCTGCCGCTGGCCGTGATCTGCGACCTCATCGCCGTCGACGCCGCCGACGGCCCGCAGCTCAACCGCTGGGCCTTGCACAACGTCCAACTCCGCTGGACCAACCTCGAGCACGACGCTCACGTCGAAGCAGCCCAGGGTCGGGTCGACTTCTACCGCTACGGCGAGCGCCTCATCGAGGCACGGCGGAACTCGCCCGGCACGGATCTGTTGTCGGCGATCGTCACGGAGAGCGACGCCAGCGACGACCCGCTCTCCGAACCCGAGCTCGTCGGGCAGTTCATGACGCTCATCACGGCCGGCCACGAGACGTCAGCCAACTGGCTGACGATGGCGCTCTACCACCTCCTCGTGGAGCCCGAGCGGTGGCGTACGGTCGTCGAGGACCGGTCGGTGCTGGCGGTGGTGGTGGATGAGACGTTGCGCTACACGGCACCATCGCAGTCGGTGTGGCGGACCGCCGTCGAGGACGTCGTCGTCGGCGAGGTGACGATCCCCGCCGGCAAGCGCGTCGGCATCCTGATCGGTTGCGCCAACCGAGACGAGTCGGTGTTCACGTGCCCGGCGGATCTCGACGTCCATCGCGCCAACGCCGACGACCACCTCGGGTTCGGCAAGGGCATCCACTACTGCGTGGGCGCCGGCCTGAGCCGGCTGGAGGGGCTCGTCGCCCTCGACCGCCTCGCCGAGCGCATCCCGTCGCTGCGGCTGGCGCCGGAGACCGAGCTGCACTTCAAACCCAACGCCGTGCTGCGCGTACCCGTCGGCCTGACGGTGGAGTGGTGATGGCAGCGGTGCCCTCGTCCGAGCTCGACGCGTTCTACGCAGATGTCGACCGTGCCGACCTCCGACCGCTCTGGACCCAGACCGGCCTGCTGCCCGCCTCGCCACCCATCGCCGACGTGCCGTACGTCTGGCGGTGGTCGCGCGGTACGCGAACTGGCCGCGCGGGCCGGTCGGTTGGTGACGGTGGACCGCGGTGGCGACCGCCGCGTGCTGGCGCTGGCGAACCCGGGCCTCGGGGGCGAGCCGTACGCAACGCGGACCCTCTGGGCAGCCGTCCAGTACCTCGGGCCCGGCGAGTTCGCACCCGCCCATCGCCACACGCCGGCCGCCATCCGCTTCGTGCTCGAGGGCCACGGGGTGTGGACGCTGGTCGACCGGGATCCGGTGCCGATGGCGCCGGGGGATCTCGTGCTCACGCCGTCGTGGTGCTGGCACGAGCACCACAGCAGCGGCGACGGCCCGATGCTGTGGTTCGACGGCCTCGACCTGCCGATGGCGCGCGCCCTCGACGCCGTGTTCTTCGAACCGGGTCCGTCATCGACGGTTGATCGCTTGGTCGATCCAGTGTCTGCGTCCGAGGTCGCACACGGCCGGGCCGGCCTTGCCGACGACGAGCGCCCGTGGCGTGGCGCACACTCGCCGCTGCTGGCCTATCGCTGGAACGACACCGACGCGTACCTTCGCGACGCCGTCGGACGCAGCGACTCCGGACAAGCGGTCGTGCGCTTCACCGACCCGTCGACCGGGCGCGATGCCGTGCCCACGATGCGCTGCAGCGCCCTCCACGCGCTACCTGGTGCGCGGAGCCCGTCGCGGCGGCGAGCCGGTTCGTCCGTGTGGGTCACCTACGAGGGCGCGGCGTACGCCGTCGTGGAGGGCATCCGCTACGAGTTGGGCCGCGGCGACATGCTGGCCGTGCCGTCGTGGGCTGCGTTCGACGTGGAGGCGATCGAGCCGACGACGTTCTTCACGATCTCCGACGCGCCGGTTCTCGAGGCGCTGGGCCTGACACGGAGTGAGGTCCTGCCCATCCACCAGGTCGTCACGTCGGACGAGACGCCGGCCGCGGCGACGGGGAGCGTGTGATGAGCACCGAAGCCGGGGCAGACGCCGACCTCGCCGCGGTGTACGACCCGTTCCACAGCCCGCAGCTCGACGACCCGCACCCGGTGTGGGCGCGGGCGAGACGGGAGTGCCCGGCATTCCACAGCGAGGTACTCGACGCGTGGATCGTCACCCGCTACGACGACGTCGCCTGGGTGCTGCGCGACCACGCCACCTTCTCCAGCGCTGGCGGCAGCAAGCCGTTCGCGTCGCCGCCGCCGGAAGTGGCCGAGGTCCTCGCCCGAGTGCCGGACCCGCAGCAGATGGACCTCCTCACGAGCGACCCGCCGCGCCATCAACGGCTGCGCCGCTTCATGCAGGACGCGTTCACGCTGAAGCGGGTCGCTGGCCTCGAGAACGGGCTGCGCGCTCTCGCCCACGAGCTCGTCGACGACGTCGAGGCGGACGGGACGTGCGACTTCTACACGACGTTCGCGCATCCGTTCCCACTGCGGGCGATCGGCCAGCTGATCGGCATCCCGCGCGCCGACCAGGGCCAGATCACCCACTGGGTGACCTGCAACATCCAGCTCAAGTGGGGCAGCCTCGACCCGGAGAGCCATCTGGCGGCCGCCCAGGGTCGTGTCGAGTTCTACGAGTTCGGTCAGCGCGCTGATCGCCGCAGCGGCGAGCCGACCCGGACGACGACCTGCTGTCCGCGCTCGTCACCGAGAGCGACGCCAGCGACGACCCGCTCACCGAGCCCGAGCTCGTCGGCCAGATCATGACGCTCCTCACGGCAGGGCACGAGACGACGGCGAACTGGCTCACGCTCGGGATGCGCCGGCTGCTCGACGAGCCGGGCCGTTGGGCGGGACTGGCGACCGACGCCGATTCGCTCGGCGCCGTCGTCGAGGAGACCTTGCGCTACGACGGGCCCGCCCAGGGACTGTGGCGCACGGCGCGCGACGACGTCGAGGTCGCCGGCGTGACGATTCCCAAGGGGGCGCGGATCTCGGCCGTCGTGGGCTCGGCCGGTCGCGATGGCGACATGTTCACCGATCCCGACCACTTCGATCTCGACCGGCCCGACGCCCGAGCCCACCTGCAGTTCGGTCGCGGGATCCACACGTGCGTGGGCGCCGGCCTGGCCCGCCTCGAGGGGCGGGTCGCCTTCCAGGTGCTGCGCGAGCGGCTCCCGAGCCTGCGCCTGCGCGACGGCGGCGCCGTCGTGTTCGCGCCCAACGCCATCCAGCGGGTGCCTCGTCGGTTGCTCGTCGAGTGGGACGTCGAGCCGTGACCGACACCGGCTGGGAGCAGTACGACGGCTTCGCAGAGCCGGCGGTCGCCGACGAGCGATGGGAGGCGCGCTCGGTTCCGGACGGCCGAGGCGGGTTGGAGCTGCTCTGCGACCGCACCGCGCAGGTGAGCGTCGAGGACGGGGTGCGGGAAGTGCGCCTCGAACGCTTCACTCGGCAGGCGGCTGGCGTGCAGAACCTCGACAATCCGAAGCACCTCGCCGTGTCGACGCGCACGTTCGAGATCCCATCCGGCGGCTCGGCGTGGTTCCGCGCCGACATGGCTGCGACCGCCGTCAACACCGACGGCGTCGACTACCGGGATGGCTTCGCCACGTTCAACGTCATCGACGTCGAGCACAAGCTCGTCTTCGACTTCACGACCACCGGTTCACGCATCCACGCCCTCTGGGAGCTGCAAGCGATCCCTGTCGGGCTGGTGCCGCCGGAGGAATCGTTCCTCTACGTGATCGACAATCCCGAGCTCGGCCTCGACCCGCAGCCGGGGCAATGGCACACGTACGTCGCCCACGTCGACTCCGGGCGCGGAGTCGTCGAGGCGTTCGTCGACGACCGCATGCTGTTCCGCACTGCCGACCTCCCCGCCGTGCCCCGGCTGATCAAGCTCGGCATGGGCGTGCTGACCCTGTGGCCGCTGGCCGCCGACGGTTCGAGCACGTCCGTGCGCGGGCAGGGCATGGTGGCGCGGTGGCGGCGCATCGGCGTCAGGCTCGTTGGTGGCGATGCCCAGACCGCATCCGGTCCGTCCTGGACCGACGATGCCAAACTGAGCAGATGATTTCCCGGGTGCGTACGGCGTGAGCGCGGGGAATCAACGGTGAAGCGATCGTTGCTGGCGCCGGCGGGCGTCCCACCGAAGGCGGCTCGGCTGGTGGCCGACGTGCTGACCGAGCGGATCGTCGAGGGCGAGTACGTGCCCGGCGACTTGTTGCCGTCAGCGGACGACCTGATCGCCGAGTTCGGCATCAGCCGCCCGACGCTGCGGGAGGCGTTGAACCGACTCGAGAGCGCTGGCTTCGTCAGCCTCCGGCGTGGGCCCGGCGGAGGGGCGCGCGTGCGGGCTCCCGATCAGAGCGAGGTGGTGCGGGCCCTCGACGCCCTGCTGCGGTTCGAGGACACCTCGCCGCTCCACATCATGGAAGTGCGCCTCGTGTTGGAGCCGGCGGCCGCGGCCATGGCAGCCCTGCGAGCTAGTGACGACGAGCTCGACGAGCTGGAGGCGAACCTGATCCGTCAGGCGTCGAGCGACATCGTCGACGAGCCCCGGCTGTGGTTCGCCGAGAAGCTCGAGTTCCAGTCATTGATCGCCAAGATGTCACGGAACCCGGTGATCAGGGTCCTCACGGATTCGCTGCGCGAGTTGGTGATCCAGGCCAACCTGGAGGCGGACTACACGTTCGAGGCGCGCAAGCTCGCGTTGCAGCACCAGCGGCAGATCGTCAAGCGCCTGCGGGCGCGTGACCCCCGGGCGGCCTCTGCGGCAGCGCGGCGCCATCTCGAGCAGAGCTACCTCCTCCCGGAGGAGCTCGACGCGACGTTGCGCGGGGTTCCGGTTCGCAAAGCCCCGCGCCCAATGCGCTGATCCACCTGCCCTTCGATGCCCACGAGCTCCGATCAACCACCGCTCCGACGAAATAGTAAGCCATGTAAAGCATAAGTAGTAAGCCATGTAAAGTATTAGGCGTGGCAGCACCCGTGAGGCAGTCTCCGACGCAGCAGGCGGTGGAGGTGGCTGGCGCGCTGCGGTTGGCGACGAGGCGGCTGGTTCGCCGACTCCGCCAGAGCGACCCGTCTGGTCTGTCGCCGACTCTCGCCGCGGCGCTTGCCACGATCGCCCGTGAAGGGCCGATGACGTTGGGTGCGCTGGCGGCGAGCGAGCGGGTGACAGCGGCGTCGATCACCCGGGTCGCCGCCAAGCTGGCAGAGGATGGGCTGATCATTCGCCGCGTCGACGACACCGATCGGCGGGCGACGTGGGTGGAGTGCACGGCGAAGGGGCGCCGGCAGCTCGAGGTCACTCGCGAACGTCACACCGCTTGGCTGGCGGATCGTCTGGAGGGCTGCACCGAGAGCGAACTGGCGTGTCTGCGGGAGGCGGCCGCGTTGTTGGAGCGCCTCGTCGACGACGGGAGCTGTCAGCGGTGACGCTGACTGAAACACGTGCCCGGGTCGTGGCTGGGGGTCGGGAGACGTTCCGGTCGTTCGAGACCCGGAACTTCCGTGTCTACTTCGCGGGTCAAGCAGTGTCCCAGACTGGAAACTGGCTGACCCGGATCGGTCAGACGCTGCTGGTCCTGCACCTGACCGGCGACGGCTTCGCGGTCGGGATCGTCACGGCCTGCGAGTTCCTACCGATGCTGCTGTTCGGGGCGTGGGCAGGTCTGGTGGCCGATCGGTCCGACAAGCGCCGGCTCCTCATCATCGTGCAGGTTCTCGCCATGCTGCAGTCGTTCGCGATGGCCGCGTTGGCGTTCCTCGACCGGCCTCCGCTGCTGGCGATCTACGCGATTGCCCTCGCCGGCGGTTGCGTGTTCGCATTCGACTTCCCGACCCGTCGGGCGTTCGTCGTCGAGCTCGTCGCCGCGAAGGACGTCACCAACGCGATCAGCCTCAACACCGCGGTGATGAACCTGGCCCGCGTCGTCGGACCCGCGCTGGCCGGCCTGCTGATCGCGACGGTCGGCTACGCATGGTGCTTCACGCTCGACGCGTTCACCTACGTCGCCGTGCTGGCCGGCCTGTTCTTGATCGACCCCCGTCAGCTACGTGCCGCTCCGATCACCGCCAAAGCCAAAGGTCAGCTTCGAGCCGGGTTGCGCTACGCCCGCTCGGTGCCCAACGTGTGGATCCCCCTCGTCGTCGTCGCCATCGTCGGTGTGCTCGCCTACAACTTCCAAGTCGTCGTGCCGCTCGTCGTGACGCACAGCTATGGCGGCACCGTGGCCACCTTCACACTCCTGTTCTCGGTGTTCAGTGTCGGTTCGCTCATCGGCGCGCTCGCCGGGGCGCGCCGTCACAACGTCGGCATCCCCACCGTGGTCGGCACCTGCGCCGCCTTCGCCGCAAGCATGTTCATCTTCGCCGCCGTGCCGTCGATCGGCTGGGCGTTCCCGGCGATCCTGATCGTCGGCTGGGCATCCACCTTCTTCATGACCGCCGCCACCGCCATCGTGCAGATCAGTTCCACGCCCGTCATGCAGGGTCGGGTCAGCGCACTGCAAGGCATCGTGATCGTCGGTTCTACCCCGATCGGTGCCCCGCTGCTCGGATTCATCTGCGACCGCTACGGCGCCCGCGCTGGACTCCTTGTCGGTGGCATCGCCGCCCTCGTCGCCGCGGGGTGGGGGTGGACCGCCAACCGCACCAGCCGACTCGCGCTTGCGCAGGACGCCCCGGCAGAGTCGAATGCTGCGCTGGTGCGCCCCCAGGGATTCGAACCCTGAACCAATGGATTAAGAGTCCACTGCTCTGCCGTTGAGCTAGAGGCGCCGGGGTCCGGCAGTGTACGGGTCGACCGACCCGCACACCGACGGATCCGCTTGGGGTGAGCGAGGGGACTTGAACCCCCGACCTCCAGGGCCACAACCTGGCGCTCTAACCGAGCTGAGCTACGCCCACCATGGGACGGACCAGTTTGCCACGACGCTCGCCGCGCGACACCACGTGTTCCCCGGGGGTCCGCAGTCAGGCCTGAGCAATGATCGGAACCTGTTGGTGGCCCTCGGCGGGGTGACGAGTCCGCCCAGGCCCGCCGGCGATCGGTCAACGCCCCACATCATGTCGCCAGACCACCGACCCACAGGTCACCGATGACTTCGACCGGCACGCCGAGTCAGTCACCGCACACGAACCCACGGAAGAGGACAATCCAATGACCGTGCTGAACGCGGAACATGCCCGGCGAGCGATCGTCGAACACACCCGACGTCTGGCGGAATCAGCCACCGCGGCCGGACCTGACGCCGCCGTGCCGACAACCCCGGAGTGGACCATCACTGACCTGGTCGAGCACGTGGGCCAGACCCAGCACTGGGTCGCGGAGATCATCGAGCGGCGCATCACCGACCCCACACAGCTGCCCACGGAGATGGCCGTACTCCCCACCGACCCCCGCGAGTGGCAGGCGTGGCTGTCGGAGTCCGCGCAGCGGGTCGTGAGCGCGTGCTCGGATGACGCGCTCGACGCGCCGGTGTTCAACGCAGCGGGGGACGAGCGGTCCGGGACGCGATTCTGGATGTCCAGCGTCCTCAACGAGACGGTCGTCCACGGCTTTGACGCAGCCAACGCGGCGGACCGACCGGTCGACATTGACGCCGACATCGCAGCCGCGCTCATCAGCAACCACCTCGCGATGCTCACCTCCCCCACGTGGGAGATGCAGCGGTCCGAGTCCGCCCACGCCATCCGGGGCACCGGGCAGACCCTGCAGTGGCTCGCCACCGACACCACGGACGACGCGGGCGCATGGTTCGTCGAACTGCAGCCTGACGGAGCGACGTGGGAGCCCGGAACCCAACAGGCCGATGTGACGGTGACCGGGCCGGCGCAATCGCTGCTGCTGACATTGACCCGACGACTCCCTCTCACCGACCGCGAAGCCACCAACATCAGCATCGACGGCGACATCGACCTCGCCCAGCGCTGGCTCGACAGCACCGCCCACGTCAGCGACTGACCGGCACCTAGGCGCCCATCGTCAGACCTCGATGCGCGGAGCGGCCGTCGCCGGGTCACCCGAGTTCGGCGTACCGGTTGGTTCGATCAGCAGGATGTGCGCTTCGTGCTCGGCGTAGGGCTGGTGCTCGGCGCCGACCGGCACGACGAAAAGCTCGCCCGGTCCGAGCTCGACGTCGCCTTCGCGCATCCTGATGGTCAGGTGGCCATCGAGCACGAGGAAGAAGTCGTCGGTGTCGTCGTGGTGATGCCAGGTGAACTCGCCCTCCACCTTCACGACCATGACGTCGTGGCCGTTGAACGTGGCGACGGTGCGTGGCGACCAGCGGTCGTCGAACTGGCCGAGCTTGTCGCGCAGGTTGATGGCCTGGTGCACTCGGCACCTCCTCAATCCGGTGATCAGGGCTGATAGCGTCCGGCGCTCAACAAACCAGCTGCCGCAAGGGAAGTGATAACCCATGACCGCCACCGATCCGTCATCGGGTGTGGCCGTCGAGTCTGATCGTGAAGCACGGGACCTCGTGTCCAAGGCGAAAGCGATCACCGAGCGGGAACTGGCCCGCTACGCCGAGCGCACCGTGGGCTCGCAACGGGCAACCGAACGTGCCCGCCGGGTGTTGCCGCTCGGCGTACCTTCCAGCTTCCAGGCCTACGACCCGCACCCGATCGTGGTTCGCCACGCCTCCGGCGCCCGCATGCTCGACGTCGACGGCAACGAGTACGTCGACTACGACATGGGCTTCGGCGCACTGTTCGCCGGCCACATGCACCCCGCCGTGCGCACGGCGGTCCAAGCGCAGCTCGCCGACGGCACGCTCTACGTCACGCCGTGCGAGCTCAACGCCGAGGTCGGCGAGCTGCTCGCCGACCGGTATCGGCTGCCGATGTGGCGCTTCACGAACTCCGGCACCGAAGCGACGATGGACGCCATCCGCGTCGCCAAGGGCGCGACGGGACGGGACAAGATCGTCAAGGTCGAGGGCGGCTACCACGGCCACCACGACGAAGTGATGATCTCGATGAAGCCACCCCTCGACCAGGCGGGCCCGGCCGACGCGCCGTACTCGGTGCCCGGTACGGCCGGCATCACGAAGGGCATCGTGGCCGACACCGTCGTCATCCCGTACAACAACGCCGAGGCGCTCGAACGAGCGTTGGCGTCCGGCGAGATCGCCTGCTTCATCGTCGAGCCGGTGATGGAGAACATCGGCATCTGCCTGCCGCAGTCCGGCTATCTCGAGGCGGTGCGCGAGTTGACGACGCGCTACGGCTCGCTGCTCATCTTCGACGAGGTCAAGACCGGGATCACCGCCGGGTACGGCGGCGCGACGGGCCACTTCGGCATCGAGCCGGACCTCGTCACGCTGGCCAAGTCGATCGGCGGCGGCTTCCCGGTCGGCGCCTTCGGCGGCAAGCAGGAGTACATGGACCTGATCACCGCGGGCAAGGTGCTCCACCTCGGGACGTACAACGGCAACCCGCTCGTCATGGCGGCCGCCCCGCGACGCTCGCCGAGGCGTGCGCACCCGTGCCGGTCGAGGCCGCCATCGCTCGCAACCGTCGCCTCGTCGCGCGTTGCCAGTCGATCATCGACGAGGCCGGGCTACCGGCTCACACGGTGCAGTTCGGGGCCAAGGGCTGCATCACGTGGCGTCGCCAGCCGGTGCGCAACTACCGCGACTACAAGGCAACGGACTTCGACCTGGCGTTCGCCCAGTGGATCCACGGCATCAACCGAGGTGTGCTGTTGCCGCCCGGACTCGACGAGCAGTGGCTGATCTCGGTGCTCCACTCCGACGACGAGGCGAACCGGTACGCCGACGTCTTCGGAGAGTTCGTCTCGGAGTTGACGAGCTAGCCGCAACCGCCGCGGCGAGGCGAACCCGATCAAGACCAGTGCCGCTGGTCGCCGTAGCGATGGACCGAGATCGGAGCTGACCACAGCCGGCGGCGTCTCGCCGCCTCCGCGCTGAGCATCAGCCCGAGGCCGCCGATGAACAGCGACGCGCGGCGATGATCAGCACGAACGGCAAGTTGTGCTGAGCGACGGCCGGGATCACCGAGATCCACGGTGAGTCGTTGATCTCCGGCACGGCGTACACGGGTATGAGCCAGCCGATGATGACGACAGCGATCGCCGCGGCGATGCAGAACGTGCCGATCCCGAACACCGCGTCGGCCTTGCGCGGGTGGGCGAGGAAGCCGAACAGCAGCGCCACGCCTCCGACGATGGCAGCGATGGGCACCGCCCAATCGAGCGTCGTGTCGGCGATGCGCAGCGCAGTCACCTCCGGGACCGGAAGGACGACGTTGGGCAGCGCTGCGGCACGCTCGTCTCGAACGATCGGGACCAGTTGCTGCCCCGTGATCTGCACCTCGTCGGATCGCGCTCCAATCAAGCGGGCGTGGGAGTCGGCGATGATCTGGCGCATCAGGTCGGAGCCCTCCTCCGTCTGCGCGACCAGCTCCACCCTGGCTCGAACCTCCTCGGGCGGAAGACCGAGCGTCGCCGCGGCGGCGTTCGCGCTGGCGTCGGCGATCTCGGCCCGGATCTCCGGATCCTGCAGGACGACTTCAGCGATCTCCGCGCTCTTGCTCGTGTCGAAGGCGACTTGTTGCAACCACCATCCGGCGGCGGCGATCGCCAGGCACACCGCAGCCACGAAGAAGAGCACTCCGGCCACGCCACGACGCACTGGGCGAGTCTCGCGGATGTTGGTCGTAACGTGCGGGCGGTGAGGCGGCCGTCGTTCGCCACGATGGCGTGGAGAGGGATGCGGCGCCGGTGCCCCTGGTGTGGCGGCCGCGGTGCGTTCTTCACCGGGTGGTTCCACAAGCAGGAGACGTGCCGCACGTGCGGGATCAGCTGGCGGCGGGGCTACGAGGGCTTCGAGCTCGGTGCGTTGGCGATCAATGCCATCCTCGTGCTCGGCCTGCTCGTCATCGCCATGGGCATCGGGATCGGACTGACGTTGCCCGACGTCGCCGTCGTGCCGTTGTTGCTCATCCTCGGCGTTGGGGCGATCGTGCTCCCGATCCTCTTCTATCCCGTCAGCTACACGCTGTGGCAGGCCGTCGATCTCGCGATGCGGCCACCTGAGCCGGGAGATGACGTCCCGCCGCCGCGGCGCTGAGTGGTCAGCTGGCGACGAGCGTGTTCTGGCGTGAGACGATCCACCAGCGGCCGCCCTCCTTGACGAGCACGTAGAGGGCGACCATGGCGTGACCGACGTCGATCGGGGTGCCGTCGGCCTCGACCGCACGAGCTCCCTTGTGGGCGAGGGCCACGTCGCGACGGAGGAACACGATGTCGAGCACGTCGTAACGGGCGTACTGGTCGCGCAGTGGGCCGGCGAACGCGCTGCGGTGCGCCGCGAGCAGGGCGTCGAGGCCGCTGGAACGCGCTCCGCCGACGGTCACCGCTGATGCGTTGCGGGCGAAGTGGGCGACCGAGAGCTCGGGATCCTTCGTGTTGAAGCCGGTCTCGACGTCGCTGATGACCGCCTCGATGGCGGACCGATCGGCGGTGTGGTCAGCGGTGGTGTCCTCGATGGTGGGGGCGGTGTCGGTGGCAGTGGCAGTGGCGGTGTTGGGGGTCACGGAACGACCGTACGAGTTCAAGTCGGCTCGAAGTCAAGAAGACGCTTGAACGAACCTCTGTTCGTAGATTACACTCGTGTCATTCATCCGGGTTCGCTGTTACACCCCCTCTCTAAGGTCCATCGCATCGGACTTCCCCGTCCCACGACCGCTGGTTCCGAAAGGCAGACGAGATGAGCACTGATCGTGACAAGGCGTTGGACATGGCGCTGGCGCAGATCGACAAGCAGTACGGCAAGGGCTCCATCATGCGGATGGGGGAGAAGACCTCGATGGCCATCGAGTCGATCCCGACCGGGGCGCTGCCACTGGACCTCGCCCTGGGCATCGGCGGCTTGCCCCGTGGACGGGTCACGGAGATCTACGGCCCTGAGTCGTCGGGCAAGTCGACGCTGGCCATGCACGTCGTCGCCGAGGCCCAACGCAACGGCGGCGTGTGCGCCTACATCGACGCCGAGCACGCGATGGACCCGGTGTACGCCAAGGCCATCGGGGTCGACATCGACCAGCTGCTGATCTCCCAGCCGGACACGGGCGAGCAGGCGCTCGAGATCTGCGACATGCTCGTGCGCTCGGGCGCGCTCGACGTCGTGGTCATCGACTCCGTCGCCGCGCTGACGCCGCGGGCCGAGATCGAGGGCGAGATGGGCGACAGCCACGTCGGGCTGCAGGCCCGCCTGATGAGCCAGGCCCTGCGCAAGCTGACGGGCAACCTCAACAAGACCAAGACGATCGCCGTCTTCATCAACCAACTGCGGGAGAAGATCGGCGTGATGTTCGGCTCACCTGAGACGACCCCTGGTGGGCGGGCGTTGAAGTTCTATTCGTCGATCCGACTGGACATCCGCCGCATCGAGTCCTTGAAGGATGGCGCCGAGGTGGTCGGCAACCGCACCCGGGTCAAGGTCGTGAAGAACAAGTGCTCGCCACCCTTCAAACAAGCCGAGTTCGACATCATGTACGGCAAGGGGATCAGCCGGGAGGGGGCGCTGATCGACATGTCGGTCGACCTCGGGATCGTCAAGAAGTCCGGGGCATGGTTCACGTACGAGGGTGAGCAACTCGGGCAGGGTCGGGAGAACGCCAAGACCTTCCTCGCTGCCAACCCGGAGATCATGGTCGAGATCAGCGACCGTGTGCTCGAGGTGGCGGGCCTGAAGCCGGGCGACGGCACCAACTCGACGGCAGAAGCCGCCGGCGGCGACGAGTCGTACACGGACGCCGACGAGGCGCCGATCGAGCTCGACTGACGGATCAGACGCCCGGGCTTCAGACGCCTGGCTTGAAGATCATCAGGTAGAGCACCACCACCAGCAGGAGGTGCGTGATGCCGACGCCGGCGCCGAGACGACTCCGGGCCGTCTCGGCGGTGTCGTTGAGCGCCGGCCTGATCAGGAACCAGCTGACGAGCATCAGCACGACCCATGCGATCAGCGAGAGGAGGATCCAGGTGTCGCTGAGCTCCCACACGTCGTCAGAGGCACCGACGAGACCCATCCCGAAGACCCACACCAGCGTCAGCGCCGGCAGCACCAGCCGGATGTGCAGCTTGGCCAACGCCTGCGTGGCGCCGGCTCGCTGCATCGATGGATACATGAACAGCGGACCGAACGCGGCGATGACGGCGAGCACGTGGAGGTAGCCGAGCAGTTCGTAGCCCGTCGAGATCGGCAGGATGGCGAGCACGGGCCGTGACGCTAGTGAGGGCCGGCGGGGCGGCCCAAGCGGTGCGGCGACCATCGCCTACCATCGGCCGGTGACTGAGCAGGCGCTCACCTACACCTCGTACCTCGCCCTCGACGAGGTGCTCGGAGCGCAGCGACCACGCTCCGACGAGCACGACGAGCTGCTGTTCATCGTCGTCCACCAGGTGTACGAGCTGTGGTTCAAGCAGCTGCTCCACGAGCTCGCGTCACGTGCAGGAGCAGTTGGCGCAGGCAGGTACGGCCGCCTCGCTGCACACGTTGCGCCGCGTCCTGACGATCCTCAAGGTCGCGGTGGCCCAGATCGACGTGCTGGAGACGATGACGCCCCGGCAGTTCACGAGCTTCCGCCACCGTCTCGACGCAGCCAGCGGCTTCCAGTCGGCGCAGTTCCGTCAGCTCGAGGCAGTGCTCGGGCGCCGCGACGAGGGAGCGCTCGCGGCCTACGCAGAGGGCAGTCCGGCCCACCGGGCGATCGCCGACGCGATGGCGCGGCCCTCGTTGTACGACTCGTTCCTCCAGTACCTCGCCGCGCACGGCTACGCGGTGCCCGCTGGCCGCCCTGCATCGTGACGTCACCGAACCGTTGTCACGCTACGCCCGAGCTCGACGACGTGCTGCTCGCCGCGTACGCCGACGACGGCGGACCGGCCCAGGTTGCCGAACGGCTCGTCGACCTCGACGAAGGCTTCCAGGAGTGGCGCTACCGGCACGTCAAGATGGTCGAGCGCACGATTGGTGACAAGACCGGTACGGGCGGGTCGATGGGGGCGGCATACCTCCGCAGCACGCTGTCGTCGCCCGTGTTCCCCGATCTGTGGGCGATCCGCAGTCGGCTCTGAGCACGACCGCCCCGCGACGCGCTCAGGGCCGGTTCGCCACCTGCCAGGCCAGGGCGGCGAGCCCGCCCATCGCCACCACGACGACGACGATCGAGCCGGGTGGTGACCACGCCTCGACGAGGGCGGCGAGGCCGGCCGCCGCCGCCGTGAACGCGGCGAGGGCCAGCCCATGCAGACCCCACGTGCGCAGGATCCCCCTGCCGATCGTGGCGCGGGCGGGGAACGACGCCGCCAGGGCTGCGCCGACGTGAACGCCGAGCAGTCCCAGAGCGGTGACGACGGCACCGACGGACACCTCGCCCGGCGCCCGGGCCAGCCAACACACGCCGATCAGCGCCACCAGCAGGAGCGCGGCAATCGTGTCCGGCACGATCACGCAGGCGACCGCGGCAACGATCGCCGCGGCGACGTACACGTTCGGCGCATCCCAGGCCGGCAGCGTCGTGCCGAGCAGCGTGATCGTCGCCGCGATGGCGATGAACCCACGGAGCATCCACGACGCCGGCGGCATCCTGCGGGCTGCGGCAATCGTCGCCGAGATCCATTCCGCCAGCTGCATCAGCGGATCAGCCTCGGCCCCACGGCGACACGGCTCAGCACACGCAAGACGTCGTCGAGGGTGCCCCGGCCACGCCATTGCACGACGGGCACGCCGAGCTCGGCCAAGCGGTCGATCTCCACGCCGCGCTCGAGCATGCGCACTCGCCACGCCAGCGCCCGCCACGGGTCCGGCGATTCGAGGGCATGCGGCGGCAGTGTGTCGATGACGACGACGGCGTGGCGGTGCCTGACCAGTTGGGCGATCTGTGCCACGCCGGCGCCACCCAACAGCGGGCTCAGTGCGACGACCAACGAACCGGCGCGGATGCGTCCCAACCGTCGCGCCTCCTGACTCCGCACGACGCCCGGCGACGACGCCACGAGCACATCGAGCACGCGACGCAGATGCTGGCGGCCGCTGCCGACCGGGACGGTGCGGACGCGCTGCCCGACATCGGTGAGCGCCACTCGGTCACCGGTGCGCAGGTAGTGCTCGGCGATCGCTGCTGCGGCACGGACCGCCACGTCGAGGCTGCTCGCTCGACCGTCGACGCCCTCGCTGATGCCGAGGTCGTGCTCGGTGTCGAGCAGCAGCATCACCTCGGTGTCGCGATCGGACCATGCCGCCGTGACGTGCAGGGTCCCGGTGCGGGACGAGACCGGCCAGTTGATGCGGCGCAGCCGGTCGCCAGGGCGGAATGGTCGGACCTCGGCGAGCTCCACCCCCTCGCCGTGACGCCGTGACCGATGCAGCCCGACGAGGCCAGACGGTCGTGGGAGCGCGTCCGTGGCGGCGAACGTGTCAGCGAGCGGTAGCGCGGTCACGACGATCGAGCTGGGAATGAGCGAGATCCGAAATGCGCCGGCGGGCGACGTGACCCGTACCGCGTCGCATCGCACTTCGTGGCGTCCCCATCGCACCGCTCGCATCACGAGCGGGACCTCCGTTCGCGGCGCGTCCAGCAGCACAGCTCGCGCCGCTCCCGGCGGGTCGAACTGGACCCAGGGATCGCTCGTCGCGGCCGCTGCCACGACCCCATCGGCGAAGCTCCCCGTCGATCAGATCGTCGACCATCAGCCGCAAGTTGGTCGCCTGCCCTTCGATCATCGTGGCGGCGTCGACGTGCAGCTCTGCTCGTGGCCGCGATGAGGGTCGACGCAGTCCGCCGAAGGCAGCGGCGGCGAGGAACGGCGCGGCCATGACGGCGAGGTCTGGTCGCTGCGCCACCACGGCGATCGCCGCCAGCAGCACGCCGGCGGCGACGGCCCTGAGGTGGGCGGGCGTCGCCCCCCAGCGGGCCTCGGTGCTCATGGAGGAGTCGGAACGGGCCGGACCGTCGGCGGAGCCGGCACGCTGCTCGAGCACCTCGCGCACGAGCGACGCACCGGAGATGTCGTGGAGCCAGAGCTCGGGACGCACCGTCACGCGATGGGCCAGTGCCGCCTCGCCAACGGCCTTGACGTCTTCCGGGACCACGAAGTCCCGGCCGCTGATGACGGCATAGGCACGCGCCGCCAGCAGGAGCGCCAGCGATCCGCGTGGCGAGGCGCCGACGAGCACGTGGCGGTGGCGACGCGTCGCGGCGACCAGTTCGACGCAGTACCTCCCGACCGTCTCGTCGACCGTCACGGCCTCGCAGGCCTGCTGCATCGCCAGCACGGCGTTCGCATCAGTCTCCACACCGACGTCTTGCTCCTCTTGGCGGCGGCGCATCCGACGCTCCAGCACGTCCCACTCCTCGTCCGCGGTCGGATAGCCGAACGAGACCCGCAAGAGGAACCGATCGAGCTGCGCCTCGGGCAGCGGATAGGTGCCCTCGTACTCGACGGGGTTGGCGGTCGCCAGCACATGGAACGGCGCGTGCAGCGCGAACGTCTCACCCTCCACGGTCACCTGGCGCTCCTGCATCGCTTCCAGCAGCGCTGCCTGTGTCTTCGGCGGCGTGCGGTTGATCTCGTCGGCGAGCAGGAGTCCAGCGAAGATCGGACCGGGTCGGAACACGAAGTCGGACTGGCGCTGATCGAACACGAAGGCGCCGGTCACGTCCGACGGCAGCAGGTCCGGCGTGAACTGGACCCGCCGGAACGACAGGCCGAGCGCTTGGGCGAACGAACGGGCGGCGAGCGTCTTGCCGAGACCCGGAACGTCCTCGAGCAGGACGTGGCCACCGGCCAGGATCCCGGCGAGGACGAGTTTCAAGGGCTCGTCCTTGCCAACAACGGCGGTGGCGACGCGACGAAGGACAGCACCCGCGGTCGATGAAACATCGGCCATCAGAGCTGCTCGATGCGTTCGACCGTGTGAACCAACCGCCGGTGCGAGATCCGTTCGTCGACCGGCCCCGTGAGCACCGCCCACGCATCGTCGCCGAGGCGTTGCCTGGCCGCTGCGGGGTCCTCGTCCGGGTCGACGCCGGCGCGTTGCAGCCGGTGGCTGGCGACCGTGAGCAGGATCGGCCGAACGCGCAGTGCGAACGCGGAGTCGGTCTCACCGCTGCGACGCAGCGAGTGCTCGAGGAACGTGATCCGAGTGTCGGCCGCCACCTCGACGCGCGGCGGGCGAGGGTCGGGCCAGACCGCCGGCTCGACGGACTCGTTGATCATCCGCACAGCGGTCGAGGCCACGGCAGTGGCGACAGCAACGGCGAGGAAGTACTCGACCCGAGGCGTCCAGCCGATGGCCACCAGGCCGACCATCACGACGACTGCCAGCGCGACGCACACGACGAGGTGCTTGACGAGCATGCGGATCACGCCGCTCCCACCGGACTCGAGCGCGGCGCGGATCTCGCGCAGCGCATCGGCAGCTTCGGTCCGGGCATCCTCGTGCAGCTCGTGGCGCGAGTAGCGGGCCTCGCGGTACAGCGACAGCAGTCGCTGGGTCGCCGCCTCGGGGACGTCCAGGTCCCGCAGTGCCCTCGTCGCCAGCTCCGCAGGTGTCTCCCATGGGAAGCGCTCGACGCCGCCGTTGGCGACCGCCTCCTCGAGACGGACCCAGCAGGCGATGATCATCTCGTCGACCGGTCCGCTCGCCAGCGCGGCCAGCCCGGTGTCGACCGCCTCGCTCAGCTCCTCGCGCGTGGTCGGCGTCGCCAGGTCCCACTCGGCCGGGTCAGCGAGCGGCTCGATCTTCACCGCGCGGGCCGTCCGCCACAGGAAGCGACCGAGGAGGTAGGTGAGGACGGCGACAGCGAGGACGCCCGCGATGCGCACGAGCAACGTGAGCAGGTCATCGGCCTCGAGCGGCTCATCGACGACCTCGGGGCTGCCGTCATCCGCGTCGAGCTCCTGGACCGGTAGCTGAACTGAATCGTCGCCCCACAGGTCCCACGTCCACCCGCAGCAGCCCTCTTCGGCGGGTTTGACGGAGCCGCCTCCGGCGGCGAGGACGACGACGACGAGTGTGGCGATGGCCAGCCCGAGGACTGCCGTCCGTCGCGCCGCCATGCCCGCCAACCGTAGCCAACCTCGGAAATGGGCACCGGTAGCCTCGTCGTCCGTGAGCAGCACGTCCGCACCCCGGCGCTACATGGTGCGAACGTTCGGCTGCCAGATGAACGAGCACGACTCCGAGCGCATCGCCGGACTGCTCGAGTCTGATGGTCTCGTCCTCGCCGACGGCACGACGGACGCCGACGTGATCGTGCTCAACACGTGCTGCATCCGCGAGAACGCCGACAACAAGCTGTACGGCCACCTCGGACAGTTGAAGACTTGGAAGCAGGAGCGCGCCGGGCGCCAGATCGTCGTGGCCGGCTGCCTCGCCCAGAAGGATCGCGACCTCGTGCGCTCGC
This sequence comes from uncultured Acidimicrobiia bacterium, assembly GCA_963774125.1. GTDB lineage: Bacteria > Actinomycetota > Acidimicrobiia > Acidimicrobiales > Ilumatobacteraceae > JALZMG01. The sequence goes on along the minus strand of CAVZDR010000002.1, from coordinate 286,937 downwards.
GTGCGGGTCACGTCGACGTCGTGCTCGGCACGCACAACGTCCACCGCGCCGCCGAACTGCTCGCCGAATCGGGCCGCGCCGGGCCGATCACCGAGATCCTCGACGCCGCCGTGATCGAGGATCACGCGCTGTTCCCGTCCGCGCTGCCGGCCGTCCGTGAGCAGTCGTTCCGGGCGTGGGTGACGATCCAGATCGGCTGTGACAACCGATGCGCCTTCTGCATCGTCCCGGCGGTGCGCGGCGAAGAGATCTCGCGGCCGTTCGACGACATCGTCGACGAGGTGCGGGAGCTCGCCGCGGCCGGCGTCACGGAGGTCACGCTCCTCGGCCAGAACGTCAACAGCTATGGGCGCGACCTCCAGTTGGCGGCGCGCCGCAACGGTGATGCGATGGCGCGGGTCCGCCCCCTGTTCGCCGACCTCTTGCGTGCGGTCGGTGCCATCGACGGCATCCGGCGAGTGCGCTTCACGTCGCCGCATCCGAAGGACATGCGCGCCGAGACGTTCGCCGCGATGGCCGAGACGTCGGCGGTGTGCCCTCACCTCCACTATCCGTTGCAGGCCGGGTCCGACCGCGTGCTCGCCGCCATGCATCGCGGGTACACCGCGCAGCGCTACCTCGACCGGTTGGCCGAGGCCCGGCGGGTCGTCCCTGACCTTGCCGTGTCCACCGACATCATCGTCGGGTTCCCGGGGGAGACCGAGGAGGACTTCGCGGCCACGCTCGAGGTTGCCGCCGAGGCCCGCTTCGACGACGCCTACACGTTCATCTTCTCCCCTCGCCCCGGCACAGAGGCCGCCGGGTGGACCGACCGCTTCATCGCACCCGAGGTCGCTGGTCCCCGGTTCGACCGCCTGCGCATCGTCATCGAACGATCGGCGCTGGCCGCCAACGAAGCCCGGATCGGTCGGTCCGAGGAGGTGTTGGTCGAGGGCCCGAGCAAGAAGGACCCTGCCGTCGCGGCGGCCCGGACCGCCCAGCACCGCCTCGTCCACTTCCGACCGCCGCGCCCGCTGCGGCCAGGAACCTACGCAGAGGTGGAGATCACGGGCGCCGCACCACACCACCTGACCGCCCGCCTCGTCGAGGTGCTCGCCGAGCCGGTGCACAGGGTTCGCATCCCGGTGCTCGCCACAGAGTGACGCCCATCGTCCTGCTCGGCCCGACGGCGGCGGGCAAATCGGACGTCGCGATGGCCGCCGCCCTCGCCGTTCCCGGGACCGAGATCGTAGCCGTCGACGCGATGCAGGTCTACCGAGGCATGGACATCGGCACGGGCAAACCGACCGCCGCCGACCGCGCCGCCGTCGTCCACCACTGCCTCGACCTGGTCGATCCCAGCGAGGAGTTCACGGTCGCTGGCTACCAATGCGCCTACCGCGTGGCCGCGGCGGGCATTCGGGGACGTCCGCTGCTCGTCGCCGGGACCGGGCTCTACCTCACCGCGGTGATCGACGGGCTCGACGTGCCCGGCCAATGGCCAGACGTCCGGCTGGAGCTGGAGGCCGAGGAAGACGTCAGCGCGCTCTGGTCTCGACTCGATGCGCTCGACCCGGTTGCGGCTGGACGCATCGACCCAGGCAACCGACGACGCATCGTGCGGGCGCTGGAAGTGACGTTGGGGGCCGGGCGCCCGTTCAGCTCCTTCGGCCCCGGCCTGCGCGCCTACCCACCGACCGACGTCGTGGTGATCGGATTGCACTGGCGCCGGGAGGTGCTGGCGGCGCGCGTCGAGCAGCGCGTGCTCGCCATGGTTGCCGCTGGCCTGCCCGAGGAGGTCGACCGTCTGGCAGCCACGGGGCCGCTGTCGCGGACCGCCCGCCAGGCCCTTGGCTACAAGGAGTTGCTCGACGAGCCCGACCTCGACGCTGCCGTCAGGGCGACGGTCACGCGGACCCGCCAGTTCGCCGTACGCCAGGAGCGGTGGTTCCGCCGGGACCCCCGCGTACGCTGGATAGACGTCGAGCACGACCCGGTCGCCGAGGCGGCGCCGGCAGTGGTCGACGCCCTTCGCTCCCGTCCATGACCGTCCTCACGCTCACCAAGCACCACGCGCTGGGCAACGACTTCCTCGTTGTCTTCGAACCGCCGGACCTCGATCTGCCGGTGCTCGCGCGTCGCCTGTGCGATCGACGGCGGGGGATCGGTGCCGACGGGCTGCTCGTCGGGACGGACGAACGTCCGGACGGCGCCAGGATGGTGCTCTACAACGCCGATGGGAGCCGGGCCGAGATGAGCGGCAACGGCGTGCGGTGCTTCGCGCAGGCCCTGGTGATGCGTCACGGCGGGTTCGGCCCGTTGCGCATCACCACGGATTCCGGTCTCCGCGTCGTCGAGGTCACCGCCACCGAAGATCCGGCCACCATCCTCGGGTCGGGCGACATGGGCGAGATCCGTGCGATCGAGCCGCCGGCCGGTTGGGCTGCGGTCGGTGTGCTGCCAGACCGACCCGTCGCCCACCTCGACGTCGGGAACCCGCACACGGTGGTCGCCGTCGAGGACGTCGGTGCGGTCGATCTGGTTGCGCTCGGGCGCCAGGTGCCCACCGTCAACCTCGAGATCGTCGAGCCGGGCCCCGAGTCGAACGCCGTGACGATGCGCGTGCACGAGCGAGGCGCCGGCGTCACCGACGCCTGCGGCTCGGGTGCCGTCGCCGCGGCCTGGGCTGCGTCCGGATGGGCGCTCGCCAGCGGCGCCGAACTGCTGGTGCACATGGACGGTGGGAGTGCCAGAGTGGCGCTTCACGTCCCGTCGTCCGGCCACGCCACGTTGACCGGACCGGCCACCTACGTCGCAAGGATCGAGATCGCCGTCCCGTGAGCAACCCGTATTCCGAAGCCCTCGGCGCAACCCTCATCGAACGCTCCATCCGCGAGCGGATCGTGCTCGTCGGCGTCACGTTCCCCGGCTCCGATGATGAGGACACCGAGGCGAGCCTCGACGAGCTGGCGGCGCTCATCGACACGGCCGGAGCCGATGAGGTGGGTCGACTGATCCAGCGCCGGGATCACCCCGATCACACCTGGTTCATCGGCAAGGGCAAGGCCGCCGAGCTGCACGAGCTGTGCCTCGCCCTCGACGCGGACACGGTCGTGTTCGACAACGAGCTCACCCCGGGCCAGCAGTACAACCTGGAGCGGCTGCTCGGGCGCACCGCGATCGATCGCACCGCCGTGATCCTCGACATCTTCGCCCAGAACGCCAGCACGCCCGAGGGCAGAGCGCAGGTCGAGCTGGCGCTGCTGCGCTACCGGCTCCCGCGGCTGCGCCGCGGCGCAGCGGCCAAGCTCTCGCAGCAGCGCGGCGGCGTCGGCATGCGGTTCGGTGGTGGCGAGACGCGCTGGAGGTCGACCGTCGACGCATCATGCGCCGGATCAGCGTGCTCGAGGTCGAGCTGGACACCCTCGCCCGGACCCGCCAGGTGCAGCGCCAGCGTCGCGACCAGAGCGGGCTGTCGTCGGTCACGATCGTCGGCTACACGAACGCTGGCAAGTCGACGCTGCTGAACACGTTGACCGACGCTGGTGTGCTCACGGAGGACCGCCTGTTCGCGACGTTGGATCCGACGACCCGGCGTCTGGCGCTGCCCGGTGGCGAGCCCGTCCTCCTCACCGACACCGTGGGCTTCGTACGGCGCCTGCCGCACGGCCTCGTCGAGTCCTTCAAGAGCACGCTCGACGTCGCCACCCGGGCAGACGAGCTCGTGCACATCGTCGACGCCAGTGCTGCCGACCCCGACGGCCAGATCCAGGCCGTTCGCGAGGTGCTCGACGAGATCGGCGCGGCGTCCGTGCCGGAGCTGTTGGTGTTCAACAAGGCCGACCTGGCCCCGCTGGTCGCCAAGCAGCTCGTCGCCGACCACGTCGGCTCCGTCGCCGTCAGCGCTGTCACCGGCGAGGGCATCGACGACCTGTTGCGCGTCCTGGGCGACCGGCTGCGGGCGCTCACGAGAACGATCGAGCTGGCCGTCCCGTACGAGCGGGGAGACGTGATCGCGGCCATCCATCGCGAAGGCGAGGTCGTCTCGACGCGCGACGAGGACGGCCGGTTGCACGTGCTCGCTCGGTTGTCGGAGGCATCGGCAGGGCGGCTCGCCGAGTTCGTCGTCGCACCGTGACGTCAAGAGGTTCCCCGGACGTGCTCACCACCGGTTTCGTTCCGCCGCCGTATCCCTACTCGCGGCTCGACGGACTGCTGGCGATCGCCGCCGAGCACGACGGCGGCGCCGTCGATCTGTCGATCGGCACTCCGATGGACCCGGCTCCGCCGGAGGTCGTCGCCGCGTTCTCGCGCTCGGGCACGGGAGCGCGGGTACCCGTCCAGCCCTGGCTCACCTGACCTCCGGCAGGCGGCGAGCCGGTGGATCGCTCGACGCTTCGACGTCGAGGTCGATCCGACCTCGATCGCCGCCTGCATCGGCACCAAGGAGTTCGTCGGCACGCTGCCGCAGTGGCTTCGGCTGCGCCGCCCCGACCGCGACACGATCCTGTACCCGGCGATCTCGTACCCGACCTACGAGATGGGCGCGATCCTTGCCGGCTGCCGCGCCGTGCCCGTTCCGTTCGACACGGCGGGTCGGGTGGCGCTTGCTGAGATCGCCCCTGAGGACGCCCGGCGTGCCCTCGCGCTGTGGGTCAACAGTCCGGGCAACCCGACCGGTGCGCTCGACGATCTCGGCGCGGCCGCCGCTTGGGGCCGCGCCAACGGCGTGCCGGTGTTCTCCGACGAGTGCTACGTCGAGTTCACCTGGTCCGGCCCTGCCCGGTCGATCCTGCAGCACGGCTCGGACGGTGTGATCGCTCTGCACTCCCTGTCGAAGCGCTCCAACCTCGCCGGCGGCCGGATCGGCTTCTACGCCGGCGACGCCGACCTCGTGCAGTACCTGCTCGAGGTGCGCAAGCACGTCGGGATGATGGTGCCGGGGCCGTCTCAGGCCGTCGGTGTCCTCGCCCTCGACGATGACGACCACGTTGCGCGCCAGCGCCAGCGCTATGCGGCGCGACTGGCCCGGATGGCCGCCGTTCTCGGCGACTGGACGGGGCAGCAGATCAACCTGCCCGACGGCGGCTTCTACCTGTGGTTCCCCGTCGGCGACGCGTGGGCCTGGGCCGAGCGACTCGCCCGCGAAGGCGGTGCTGTCGTCAGTCCTGGTGAGTTCTACGGAGCCGTGGCCACCGACCACGTGCGAGTTGCCGTGGTACAACCTGACGATCGGATCGAGCTCGTCGCGCAGCGGCTAGGGGTGTGAATGGCGCAGTCGGATCTGAGCTCGGCGCGGCGGTTTCGGCTGGTCGGGATCGTGGCGATCGTGCTCGGTGTGGTCGGCGCACTGGCGCTGTGGTTGATCGCTGGCAAGCGCTACGACGATGCCGTGGGCAGCCTGGCTCCTGCGCCGATCGGCTGCGACACCACGTTGCTCTTCGAGCGCGCCGGGACGTACACGTTCTTCGTCGAGACGAAGGGTTCGGTCGGTGAGATCGATGGCGACTGCGACAACGACGATCGCAGCTATGACCTCGACAGCACGAACGTCCCAGACGTCGAGCTGACGCTGCTCGACGAGAACGGCCAAGAGGTCAACCTCGATCAGGCGGACGGCCCCACCTACGACCGGGCCGGTGCGGTCGGGGCCGGGTTCCGCACGGCCGACATCCAGGTCGAGGGATCGTACGTCCTGAGCGCCAACTCGGCCGAGCCCCAGGCGATGGTGCGCGTCGGTCGGGATCCCGCCAACGGCGTGACCGCGATTCGCGTCGGTGCGATCGGAGTGCTGCTGGCAGGGATCGCGATCGGCGTCGTCGCGTTCTGGAGGGGTCGAGCCGTGTGGTCCATCCCTTCCGAACCACCGACGCAGCCGACCTACCCCGGATGGCCGCCGCGTGGCCCAGTGGCGCCACCGGTTGCTCCGCCCTACGCCAACCCTCCGACGCCTCCGCCGTATGCGCCGCCTCCGCCGTCACGGCCCTCGCAGGTGCCGCCTTCGTACAGCCCGCCCGGCAGCGGCCGGCCGCTGCCTCCTCCTCCGCCACCACCACCGCCGCGTTCACGTTGACGGCGGTGGTCTGCGCTCACGTCACAGACGGCGCATCACGGTGACGACGCGTCCGTAGAGCTGTACCTCGTCCGGGTCGAAGACCATCGGCTCGAGGGTCGAGTTGGACGGTGTGAGGATGATCTTGCCGTCGGTCGAGGAGTACGTCTTGACGGTCGCCTCCCCGCCGGGGATGCCAGCGACGATGATGTCTCCGTCGTCGGCGGTCTTCTGCTGCACGGCGATCACGTAGTCGCCGTCGAGGATGCCGGCATCGATCATCGAGCTGCCGCGCACCCGGAGCATGAACAGGTCGCCCTCGCCCGTGAAGTCGGCCGGCACTGGCAGCAGTTCCTCGACGTTCTCCTCGGCGAGCACGTCCGTCCCGGCCGCCACGTCGCCAACGAGCGGCACATGGCGCACGGGCCGGCGTTCCATCACCGCACCGGAGTTCGGGTCCCATCGCACCTCGATCGCTCGTGGCTTGGTCGGGTCGCGGCGGAGGTAGCCGAGCCGCTGCAGCGTGTTGAGGTGGCTGTGGACGGTCGACGGCGACGTGAGGCCGATCGCCTCGCCGATCTCGCGCACGGATGGCGGGTAGCCATGCTCGCGCATCTGGAACTCGATGAAGTCGAGGACCTGGCGCTGGCGGGCGGTGATGCGGGTACCGGCCCGCCGGCGCGAAGCGGGCACTCGCACTGGTTCGGTCATGCCTTCATCGTACGGACGTTCGCCAGAGAAGTCAAACATCTGTTCTGAGAAAGTGGTTGACGGCCGATGGCCGTTCTGCTTGACTGCGAACAGTCGTACGCCGAACGAGCGTACGAAGACCGCGGCCGTCGGACTCAACGCCTGACCGGTCCCGGCGGCGTCCCTGCCTCCGCCGCCGGGACCGTGACGGTCATCGCCTCTTCACGGGACGGAAGTAGCGTGGCGCTGTGCATTGCCCGGCGTGTCGCGCCGACGAGACGAAGGTCGTCGATTCGCGCCTTGCCGAGGAAGGCAACGCTGTGCGGCGCCGCCGTCAGTGCCTGGTCTGTGCGTACCGGTTCACCACGTTCGAGCGGGTCGACGAAGTTCCGCTCGTCGTCGTGAAGGGCGACGGGCGCACCGAACCCTTCGATCGCGGCAAGATCGTGGCTGGGATCGTCGCCGCCACCAAGGGCAGGGGCATCGACACCGGCGTTGTGGACAACGTCGCCGAGACGATCGAGGATTCGGTCCGGCTGCAGGGATCCGAGGTGACGACGGCGCAGATCGGTCTCGCCGTGCTCGACCGCCTGCGCACCATCGACGAGGTTGCCTACCTGCGCTTTGCCAGCGTGTACAAGAACTTCGACGCCGCCGCCGACTTCCACCGCGAGATCGAGCTGCTCTCGAAGGCACCCGACGCCTGAGTCAGCGCTGGCGGATCCAGCGCGTGTACACGAACGCCTGGTCGTCGACGGCGAGATGAGCCACGCGGAAGTCGGCGAGCGTGGCAGTCGCACCCGCGGTGATCCGGGGCGATGCTCCGCCGGCCAGCACGGGCGACACGGTCAGATCGAGCTCATCGACGCAGTCGGCGTCGAGGAGCGAGCCGTTGAGCCGCGGGCCCCCCTCGCACTGCACGAACGTCGGAGCATCGATCAGGTCGGCAAGGCGCTCCATGGCGAGCGCCAGGTCGACGTGACCGACGCCGGCGCGGACGGTGTCGATCGGGCCTCGCGTTCCCGTCGGTGTGGGCGGACCGTCCTCCGGCATGATCAGGAACCCGGCGCCGCTGCCCAGCAGCTTGCCTTCCGGGTTGACACCGCCGCTCGCCGTCACGACGCCGATCCGCTGCCCGGCCTTGCGCGGCGGTCCGTAGCTCTCCTCGCGCACGGTCGCCGCGCCGACGATGACCACGTCGGCCGCTTCGCGCAGGCGGGCCAACACGGCCGCATCCTGTGGATTGGACAGGCCGCCCGAGCGGCCCTCGACGACGGTCGCGCCGTCGAGGCTGGCAACCATGCAGATGCCGACCCACGGGCGCCCACCGACGCGCTGTCGCGGGCCCCCGTAGAGGTCGTCGAGTGACGCCTCGCCGGCCGGTTCGGGGAAGATCCTGCGCAAGCTCACATCGCCTCCTTGACCCCTTTGCGGATGAGCAGGACGTTCATCGGATACGACGTTGCAAGGCCGATCGCCATGCCTACCTGCATCAGGAACCAATAGGACGCCTTGTTCGGCTCGAGGTGCGGGTCGGGGAAGAACACCCAGAACATCAGCGCCATCCAGCTGAACAAGCCGATCTCGAAGGCCGTGAGCGAGAACACGTCCGCCTTGGCGGCCCGCCCGAGCGTCGGTCCGAACGGCAACCTGGCCATGGCGTGGATGGCGGCGTACTGGAAGGCGATGCCGAGGACCAGAGCGAACGCGTAGTCGAGGGCGAACGAGGCCCAGATCGCGGCACCGAACAACGTGATGCCCAAGGCGTAGATCAGCGTCTCGGCGATGATGTCACCGAGCGTGCAGCCACCGCCACAGTGGGTCGACGAGACGGCCACCCGGACCCAGAAAGGGTGCTGCGTGGCGCCGTGCTCGGCCTCGTACTTCGGCGTGCTGCGGCGCCCGACCCGCCAGTAGAAGGCCAGACCGAAGGGACCGAGGTAGAGGGCAGTGATCGGCCACACCCACTCCATCACGCCCATCCGCTGGCGGTAGTCCCGGGCGAAGATGTCGATGAGGATCGCGACGACGCACACTCCGGCGGAGATCAATCCGAGCCACGCGAGCGCCTCGAGCCACCGTGGCGGCACGCCTCCTCCCTCTCAGCCGCGGCGGGCTGCTCGTGATCGGCGGGATGAACGCCACGTTACGCACACCGTGCTCGCAAGGAAATTCACAGGGTTTTGCCCCTTTCCCCCCACAGGTTGAACTGTCTAGGTTGCTCTCCGTGCCGGCTGCGGTGCGGCACGCGGATCGGTAGTTGACCCGGGTGGGGACGACGTGGGGCCGATGGGGTCCTGAACCTGCGATGCCGCACCGCGTGCCCGCCTGACGCGGGCCGACCACGGCCCGTTGCGGTGGTTTCCGACAAGAGTTGACAGGACCGTAACTACAGTGGTGTAATCTTGTCCTGCGCCACAAGTACTTGTGGGTCAGGGGCGCTCGGGACGGGCGGACCCACCAGATCTTGTGTCATCAACCCGTCGAAGGGAACACTCGCCGGCCCCCGGCGGTTGAAGGAGAGGTCCGTATGTCACTGGCACCAGAACGTTTCGCCATCGGCCTCCGCCGGCTGTTCACCTCTCCTGGCGTCGATCCCTACGACGAGGTCGTCTGGGAGCGTCGTGACGCGCGGATCTCCAACTGGAAGGACGGCACGGTCGCCTTCGAGCAGCGGGACGTCGAGTTTCCCGTGTCGTGGTCGATGAACGCCACGAACATCGTCGCCCAGAAGTACTTCCGTGGCACGCTCGGTACCCCTGAGCGGGAGACCTCGCTGCGTCAGGTCGTCGATCGAGTGGCCGACACGATCGCCAAGTGGGGCCACGAAGGCGGTTACTTCGTCGACGACGAGGAGCGGGATGCCTTCCGGGACGAGCTGAAGTACATCCTCATCACGCAGCGGGCCGCCTTCAACAGCCCGGTGTGGTTCAACATCGGCGTCACGGGCGTGCCGCAGCAGGCCTCGGCCTGCTTCATCCTCGCCGTCGACGACACCATGGACTCGATCCTCAACTGGTATCGGGAGGAGGGCGTCATCTTCAAGGGCGGCTCCGGTTCCGGGATCAACCTGTCGAGGATCCGCTCCAGCCGCGAGCTGCTCAACGGCGGCGGCACCGCATCCGGCCCGGTGAGCTTCATGCGTGGTGCCGACGCCTCGGCCGGCACGATCAAGTCGGGGGGCAAGACGCGGCGGGCCGCCAAGATGGTCGTCCTCGACGCCGACCACCCGGACGTCGAAGAGTTCATCTGGTGCAAGGTGAAGGAGGAGCGCAAGGCTCGAGTGCTCCGGGACAACGGGTTCGACATGGACCTCGACGGTTCCGACTCGTTCTCGATCCAGTACCAGAACGCCAACAACTCGGTGCGCATCACGGACGAGTTCATGGAAGCCGTCCGCGAGGACGCCGACTGGAACCTGGTGGCCGTCACCACGGGCGAGGTGCTGCGCACGGTCAAGGCGCGTGATCTGTGGCGCCAGATCGCACAAGCGGCGTGGGAGTGCGCCGATCCCGGTCTGCAGTTCGACACGACGATCAACCGTTGGCACACGGCGCACGCGACGGGTCGGATCAACGCCAGCAACCCCTGCTCCGAGTACCTCCACCTCGACAACTCGGCATGCAACCTGGCGTCGATCAACCTGCTCAAGTACCTCGACGACGACGACAACTTCGACGTCGATGCGTTCCGTCACACCGTGGAGATCGTCTTCACGGCACAGGAGATCCTGGTCGGGCGCGCCGACTACCCGACGCCGCAGATCGCCGAGACGACACGCAGCTTCCGCCAGCTCGGACTGGGCTACGCCAACCTGGGTGCGCTGCTGATGGCGCTCGGGCTGCCGTACGACTCGGCGGACGGACGCGGGCTGGGCGGGGGCGATCACGTCGCTGATGACCGGCCACGCCTACGCCACGAGCGCCCGGATCGCCAGTCGCATGGGACCGTTCGCCGGCTTCACCGAGAACGAGGACCACATGCTGCGCGTGCTGCGGATGCACCGTGACGCCAGCTCGGCGCTCGAGGGCAACGATGTGGTGCCAGCGGAGGTGGTCCGAGCCGGTCAGGAGGCGTGGGAGACCGCCGTCCGCGATGGCGAGGAGCACGGCGTCCGCAACGCGCAGGCCAGCGTCCTGGCACCCACCGGCACCATCGGCCTGATGATGGATTGCGATACGACCGGAATCGAGCCAGACCTCGGTCTCGTCAAGCTGAAGAAGCTGGTCGGCGGGGGAACGATGTCGATCGTCAACCAGACGATCCCTCGGGCCCTGCGTCGACTCGGCTACACGCCGACCGAGGTCGACGACATCGTGTCGCACATCGACCGGGAGAAGACCATCCTCGGCGCTCCACACCTGGCGGCAGAACACCTCGCCGTGTTCGCCTGCTCGATGGGTGACAACGCGATCCACTACGAGGGTCACGTGCGGATGATGGGCGCCGTCCAGCCGTTCCTCAGCGGCGGCATCTCGAAGACCGTGAACATGCCCGAGCGTGCGACGGTCGAGGACGTCGAGGGCCTGCACCAGCTGTCGTGGGAGCTCGGGCTGAAGGCCGTCGCCATCTACCGCGACAACTGCAAGGTCGGCCAGCCGCTGTCGACGGCCAAGAAGGACGATGCTGCGGCGGGTCAACAGGCGGCGACGCAGGTCGTGGAGAAGGTGGTCGAGAAGATCGTCCATCGGCCGTTGCGGCAGAAGCTCCCGCGCAGCCGGAAGGGGCGCACGTTCGAGTTCCGCGTCGCCGACTGCAAGGGGTTCGCCACGGTAGGCGAGTACGACGACGGTCGGCCGGGTGAGATCTTCCTCACGGTGTCCAAGCAGGGCTCGACGCTGTCCGGGATCATGGACGCCTTCGCCAAGTCGATCTCGTACGGCCTGCAGTACGGCGTGCCGCTGCGAGCCTTCGTCGAGGCGTTCACGAACATGCGCTTCGAGCCGGCGGGCATGACCGACGACCCGGACATCCGCTTCGCCACGTCGATCATGGACTACCTGTTCCGCCGACTGGCGATCGAGTACTTGAGCGTCGAAGAGCGGGCCGAGCTGAGCATCTTCACGATCAACGAGCGGATGCAGCCCACGTTGCCCGGCGTCGACGAGACCGTCGTGGAGACCTCAACGGGCTCCGAGATCGCCGCCGACCCGAAGTCGGTGCCGTCGGCCGATGACCTCGCCGGGCAGATGGAGTTGGGCACCACCGTGCCGACGCCGCTCGACAACACGCCGGCGGCCGGGGTGATCCGCGACGTCGATGCGCCGATGTGCATGCAGTGCGGCGTGACGATGATCCGGGCCGGCTCGTGCCACGCCTGCCCGAGCTGCGGCAGCACGAGCGGCTGCAGCTAGCTCTCCTGCCGCTGACCCCTCGCAAAGTGACGTCTGTCACCCAACCGGTGAAAATATGACGTATTGATGACGTCCGGGCTGGGTACGGTCTTCGCCAGCGGGCAGCGTGAAAAGAGATTGGAGAGCGATGCGTGTCAAGCCTTTCGCCGCGGCGGCAGTTGCCGCACTGGCCCTCACAGCGTTCGCTGCGTGCAGCGATGATGACGACGACGATGTGAACATCGAAGAAGACGGGACGGTGCCCGCCGACGGGACCCTCGAGCTGGAGATCACGGAGACCACCACCGCCACGTCCTGACCCCCCTACGACCGCTGACCGTTCCCCGGCCGCTCTGGCCGGGGAACGGTCGCGTGTCACCACCTCTCAGCGGCGGCGCACTTCGAGGCGCACCAGCGGGCGGCCGCCCGGGCGGGCCACCTCTTCGAATCCGGCTCGCTCGAACATGCCGGTGGTCCCCGTGTACAGCGCTGCGGCGCCTTGGTCCACCTGCTCCACCGGATAGCCCTCGACCAAGGTGCCGTCGTGCTCGGCGACGAACGACCTGACGGCCGCCAGCAACGCCTCGGCGACGCCTTGACGACGTTGATCGCGACGGACGAAGAAGCACGTCACGACCCAGCTCTCGCGCTCGTCGATGGCCCGGTACGTTCTGGCCCGCGGGTTTGCCAAGCGCTCGTAGCGGTGGCGCGGCGCGACGGCACACCAGCCGACTGGCTCGTCGTCGACGTAGGCCAGCAGACCCGGCTCGAGATGCCTGGCGACTTGGCGCCGCAGCTCGGCGCGTCGTTGCTTCGGCGTACGTCGCTCCCATTCAGCGGTGCGCCACGTCCAGTAGGTGCACCAGCAGTTGGAGTAGGCGCCGTTCGGCCCGAACAGCGACACGAGGTCGTCCCACCGCTCTGGCGTGATGGCGTGCACCTCGATCATTGGTGCGGCAGGAAGCGCCGGTCAGGTGACGACGACCGTCGTACCGACGGTGGCGAACTCCCACATGAAGGCGGCGTCGACGTCGTGCTGGCGTTGGCAGCCACCCGAAAGGCGGGTTCCCAGCTCGTCGGCGGTCTGGTACGGCTCACCGTTCTCTACGTGGATCGGGATGCCGTGGAACCCCAGGTTGCCGATGTCGGTCGGGTACCAGCGGATCATCAGCGGCAGGATCGCCTTGCCGTTCCAGGCAGAGGATTGCTCGGACCGGCTGAAGACCTCGTGGGTGCCGGGGACCTCGTTGTCGTACTGGCTCCCGGAGACCAGCCACGAGCGGATCACCAGGTCGTCGTCGCCGACTGCCCACACCCGCTGGCTGGCCCGGTCGTAGACGACTCGCCGGCCGCTGCCCGAGTCGGCAGGCAGCGGAGGCATGCTCGGATCGTCACCGGACACGGCGACGGGCGACAGCTCGAACCCCCACCGATCCTCCGCACCTTCCGGCGGCGGCGGCGTGCGCACGACGAGCGACTGCTCCTCGGGCCAGATGCCGAGCGACAACCCGGTCTCCCGCCCGGCCACACCATCGACGAACAGCCCTCGCTCTTGCTGCAAGCTACGCACGGCCTCGGCCGTCGCATTGTCGTACAGGCCATTGATGGCGGTCGCGTAGTAGCCGGCGTCGGCCAGCGCCTTCTGCAGGCACTCGACGTCCGGCCCGGACTTTCCGATGCCCATCGACCGGACCGTCAGGCGGCAGCCATCGGGCTCGTCAGTGGCGGCTGCGGCGTTGTCGAACCCGGCCGGAACGGCGACCTCCTCACCCGTTGGTGCCGAGGCGGGAACTGTCGACACCGGGGTCGAGGCCGCAGCGGCGATCGTCGTCGACGGGTCGACCGCATCCGTCGTCGCCAGCACCGAACCGCCCGACGGCTCGCGCAGCACGGTGGCGATCCCGACACCGGCAAGCGTCATCAGTGCGGCGCCGGCGAGGAGGACGGTCATCCGGTTCTTGCGCACGCGCTGCGGGGAGTGGCGCGGGTTCTGGGCTGGCGTGTCGTGGTCGCTCATGCTGCTCGGGTGGAACGCTCGATAGGGGGTGGCCACAACGGGCCGGGCGCCGGGCCCAACCGACCGGTCACCGAGGCGAGAGAATAGCCGACGGTCACGTCAATGTGGCAGTTGTGTTGCGGGGTTCTTGCGCCCGTAACACTCAATTACTGACCGTCCAGGTCCCGTTCGAGCGCAGCAGCGCGGCCAGGTCTCCCGGGCCCTTCTTCTCCGCCGCGGCGGCCAGCTGGCGACCGATCGCCGAGGCGTACTCCTGGCGTTCGACCTGGCGGAAGACGCCGAACGGAGTGGGCGAGTGGTCGTCAGTGCTCAGGCGCGCCAAGGCGAACGCCAGGCTCGGGTCCGGCCGCGTCACGTCGTGGACGAGGATCGAATCCTCACCGACATCGGCGACCTCGACGAGGCGCAGCTGTCCATCGGAGCCCATCACCACGCCGCGCTGGCGTTCGGCGCCGAAGCGGATCGGCTCGCCGTGGACGAGCTCGATCATCATCTCGTCGCGCACCTGCTTCTTGGTGATGTCGTTGAACTGCCCGTCGTTGAACACGTTGCAGTTCTGGAAGATCTCCACGAAGGCGGCACCACGGTGATCGTGAGCGGCGCGGAACGTCTCCATCATGTGCTTGCGGTCGAGGTCGTGGGTTCGAGCCACGAAGCTGGCCTCGGCGCCGAGCGCGACGGCGAGCGGGTTGAACGGGGGATCCACCGACCCGAGCGGCGACGACTTGGTGACCTTGCCGATCTCGGACGTCGGCGAGTACTGACCTTTCGTCAACCCGTAGATGCGGTTGTTGAACAGCAGGATCGTCAGGTTCACGTTGCGGCGCAGCGCGTGGATCAGGTGGTTGCCGCCGATCGACAGTCCGTCACCGTCACCCGTGATCACCCACACGTCCAGATCGGGACGGGCCACGGCGACGCCCGTGGCGATGGCTGGCGCCCGCCCGTGGATCGAGTGCATCCCGTAGGTGTTCATGTAGTACGGGAAGCGGCTCGAGCATCCGATGCCGCTGATGAACACCGTGTTCTCGGGCGCCACGCCGAGCTCGGGCATCAGCTGCTGGACGGCCAGCAGGATGCCGTAGTCGCCGCAGCCGGGACACCAGCGGACCTCCTGGTCGCTGGACCAGTCCTTCTTCGTGGTCAGGGGGATGGCTGTGTCAGTCATGAGGCGGTCGTTTCGAGCATGGAATCGATGGCGTCCTCGATCTCGCGGGCGATGAACGGAAGGCCCTGCACCTTGGACAACGTCCGGGCGTCGACGAGGTACTGGGCGCGCAGCACGCGGGCAAGCTGACCGGTGTTGAGCTCGGGCACCAGGATCTTCGGATAGCGGGCGAGGACGTCGCCCAGATCCGAAGGCAACGGATTGAGGTGCACGAGGTGTACCCACGCCACCTTCTGGCCGGCCCGCCGACGCCGCTGGACGGCGGCGTCGATCGCGGCCCACGTCGAGCCCCACCCGACAAGGCACAGCTCGGCGTCGACGTCGCCCTGGATCTCGACGGGCGGGATGTCGGCGGCCACGGCGGCAACCTTGGCGGCCCGCAGGTCGACCATCTTCTGGTGGTTCTCCGGCGTGTAGGAGATGTTGCCCGTCCCGTCGCCCTCCTTCTCGATGCCGCCGACGCGATGCATCAGGCCCTTCGTGCCTGGGATCGCCCATGGGCGGGCCAGCGTGTCGGGCTCGCGGAGGTACGGCCAGAACTCGGGAGTTCCGTCCGGCGCGGTGTGGTTCGGCTCGGTGGCGAACGGCACGGAGATGTCGGGGAGGTCGGCGACGTCGGGCAGCTGCCACGGTTCGGAACCGTTGGCCAGGAACCCGTCCGACAGCAGGATCACCGGCGTGCGGTACTTGATGGCGATGCGCGCCGCCTCGATGGCCGCCGTGAAGCAGTGCACAGGGCTCATCGCGGCGATCACGGGGAGTGGCGCCTCACCGGAGCGTCCGAAGAGGGCGATGTTCAGGTCGGCCGCTTCGGTCTTCGTCGGCAGGCCCGTCGACGGGCCGCCGCGCTGGATGTCGACGATCAGCATCGGTAGCTCGACGGAGATGGCGAGCGAGATCGTCTCCGCCTTCAGCATCACGCCGGGACCGCTGGTCGTCGTCACGCCGAGATGCCCGGCGAACGCCGCACCGAGCGCCATGCCCGACGCCGCGATCTCGTCCTCCGCCTGCACGGTCCGCACACCGAAGTGCTTGTGCTTCGACAGCTCGTGGAGGATGTCGGAGGCCGGAGTAATCGGGTAGGACCCGAGGGTGACGGGCAGCTTGGCCAGTTGGCCGGCCGCCACGATGCCCCACGCCAGGGCCGTGTTGCCCGTGACGCTCGTGTACTCGCCGGCGGGAAGGTGGGCAGGGCGGACTTCGAAGCGATGCCCCACCGCTTCGGTCGTCTCACCGAAGTTGTAGCCAGCGATGAAGGCGGCGCGGTTGGCCGCCAGCACGAGCTCGCTGGAAGCGAAGCGCTTCTCGATCCAGGAGATCGTCGGCTCGGTCGGCCGGGTGTACATCCACGACACGAGGCCGAGGGCGAAGAAGTTCTTGGACCGCTCCGCATCGCGCGGCTTGACCCCAAGCGGCGCGGCGACCTCTTTGGTCAGCGAGGTCATCGGCACACGGATCACGCGGTACCCGTCCAGACTTCCGTCGTCGAGCGGGTTCTGCACCTCGCCGGAGGGCAGCGTGTAGCCGGCCTTCTCGAGGTTGCGATCCTCGAACGCGTCCTCGTTGACGATCAACGTTCCGCCGGGCTCGAGGCGACCGAGATCGGCTCGCAGCGCCGCGGGGTTCATCGCCACGAGCACGTTGGGTTCATCACCCGGCGTCGTGATCGGGTGGTCCGAGATGTGGACCTGGAAACTCGATACCCCGTGCACCGTGCCGGCAGGGGCACGGATCTCCGCGGGGTACTCGGGCAGTGTCGACAGGTCGTTGCCGTAGGACGCGCTGACGGACGTGAAGCGGTCTCCGGTCAACTGCATGCCGTCACCGGAATCACCGGCGAAGCGCACGACGACCCGATCGAGGATCGTCGCTCCGTTGCCACCGCGATCACTGCCGCCGTTGACGGCGACCTGCGTGGTCGTGTCAGTCATGATCGTCGGGTCGGCGACGCTGCCGGCCCCCT
Organism: uncultured Acidimicrobiia bacterium; assembly: GCA_963774125.1. Classification (GTDB taxonomy): domain Bacteria; phylum Actinomycetota; class Acidimicrobiia; order Acidimicrobiales; family Ilumatobacteraceae; genus JALZMG01. The sequence goes on along the minus strand of CAVZDR010000002.1, from coordinate 269,735 downwards.
CCTCCGCGTCCCACGGTAGCTGGCGCTCACCCGATTGTTGCGGACAAGTTGCGGACATACACGGATCGGTGTATGCCGCGGTCGCGTCGTTGAGAGCGCCGACGTCCCGGTTCGGCACGCCGGCGCCTCCAGGCGCTTCGGCGGCCGCATCAAACAGCGACCAGGCGATAGCCACCGTTGTGCAGCGTCAGGATGATCGGCTCCCCGTCGACGCCCATCTTCACGGCGGTCACGATCCGGCCCTGCTCGGGCAGGGGCAGCCGCACCGGCGTGTAGCCCTCCCCGATGGCGAACATCGGTCCCGACATGTCGGAGAACACGTACGCGCCCTGCAGAGCGGGGATGGCGGCGCCGCGGTACACGCAGCCGCCGATCGACGCCGGGCCGAACTCGTTGTGCAGGTACTCCCACACCGGTGGCTGGTTGGGCTGCGGGGCGCCGTCGTAGCGGACTTGCGTGCCCTCGAGGAAGTACCAGCCGAAGTTCATGCCAGACGTGCCGGCGGGGATGTGGTTGACCTCCTCGACGGTGTCCTCGCCGACGTCGGTGATCCACATGTCGCCCGTCGCCGCGTCGCGGCAGAAGCCCCACGGGTTGCGCAGGCCCTTGGCGAACAGCTCGGGCGCGATGCCCTCCTGGCCGATGAACGGGTTGTCCCCCGGGATGTCGTAACCCGGGCCGTTCGTCCGCGGAATGATGCGGATGATGCCGCCGAGCAGCTTGCTGTAGTCCTGCGCGTCACGGCCACGGCTGCCGCCGCCGTCACCGAGCGCCAGCATCATGACCCCGTTCTCGTCGAAGACGATGCCGCCACCCTTGTGGCCAATGCCGGGCTGATCGACGAACAACACGTCCCAGCGCGACGCCGGATCAGGAAGTCCGTTCGCGTCGAGCGCGTACGAGAGGACGTGGGAGTCGCTGGCGGCGTCGTTGAAGTAGAGGAACAGGCGCCCGTCGACGGGGTTGAAACCGATGCCGAGCATCCCTCGCTCGGAGCCTTCCGCCCACGGGGCGACCTCGCCCCGGAGGTCGAGGACCATCTCGGGCTGGCCGCCCTCGACCATCTTCCAGACCTCTCCCGTCTGCGACGTGAACCACAGGCTGCGGTCGGGATGTTGCACGACGGACGTGAGCAGGGGCAGCTCGACGAACTTCTGCAATGCCACGCTGGCGGTCTCGAGCTGCGCGGCCGGAGGCGGCGGAGTCGGTGGCGGAGGCGGCGGGGTCGTGGTGGCGACGGGCGCCGGTTGGGTCGTCACCGGCGCGCCGGGAACGGTTGTGGCACCTGGCGCAGCGGTCGCTCCGGGTGCGGTTGTGGCACCTGGAGCAGCGGTTGCTCCGGGCGCAGTCGTCTCCCCCGGCGTCAGTGCGCCCGAGTCGTCGTCATCGCCGGCGCATGCGCTGGCCAGTAACAGGCCAGCGGTGACCACGCCGACGGCCGCCCGGAACCGCCGGGGGCGGGGCACGGAAAACATCGTTACGACGATAGGTCCGGGATCACCGGGATTCACGGCATCCCATGCATGCTTTGAGCATGGAGTTCGCGGCACTGGCTACGGTCGCCGACCAGCTCGTGGCGACCTCGAAGCGGGGCGAGAAGGCGGCGCTGATCGCCTCGCTCCTGTCTCGGCTCGAGCCGGCAGAGGTGGCGCCGGCTGTGGCCTTCCTCACCGGCACTCCGATGCAGGGTCGCATCGGCATCGGCTGGGCAACCCTGCGTGAGGTCCAGCCGGAGCCTGCCGCGGCGCCGTCGTTGACCGTGGGTGAGGTCGACCGGGCCATGAGCCAGTTGGCGGGCATGTCGGGAACCGGTGTCACTGCCGCCCGCCGAGCAGTGCTGATGGACGTCTTCAGCCGCGCGACGGCACCGGAGCAAGGGCTGTTGTGGCGCATCTTCAGCGGCGAGCTCCGCCACGGCGCCCTCGACGGCGTGATGGTCGAGGCGATCGCCAAGGCCGCCTCGGTGCCGGTGGCCGCGGTGCGGCGCGCGCACATGATGTCGGGCGACCTCGGACGAGCAGCCGAGGCGGCGCTGTCCGGTGGGGAGCCGGCGCTCCGATCGATCGCCATGTCGCCCGGCCGTGCCGTGCAGCCGATGCTGGCGTCGCCCGCGCCCGACGTCGCGGCCGCGATTGCGGCGACCGGTCCGGCATCAGTCGAGTGGAAGCTCGACGGTGCTCGTGTCCAGGCCCACCGGCGCGACGGTGCGGTACGGCTGTACACGCGCAACCTCAACGACATCACCGATCGTCTCGGCGGAGTCGCGGCCTTGGTGGCAGGACTGCCGGGTGGTGACCTCGTGCTCGACGGCGAGGTGCTCGGCGTCGACGACGAGGGCACGCCGCGCCGCTTCCAGGACATGATGGGGGACTTCGGCGCTGATGCACCGACCCGGCGCGGCGCCGGGCTGTCGGCCTACTTCTTCGACGTGCTGCACGCCGGCGGCGCGGCAACCGTCGATGAGCCGCTGTCGGTGCGTCGCGAGTTGCTGGCGACGATCGTGCCGGCGACGTCGCGGCTGCCGTCGCTCGTCACGTCCGAGGTCGAGGAGGCGAGCGCGTTCCTCGACCGCGCGGTTGCCGCCGGACACGAGGGCGTGATGGTCAAGGCGCTGCACGCGCCGTACGACGCCGGCCGGCGAGGTGGGGCGTGGAGGAAGGTCAAGCCCGTCCACACGCTCGACCTCGTCGTGCTGGCCGCCGAGTGGGGGCACGGGCGGCGCACCGGATGGTTGTCCAACCTGCACCTCGGGGCGCGAGGCGACGACGGCGAGTGGGTGATGGTCGGCAAGACGTTCAAGGGGCTCACGGACGAGCTGCTGACCTGGCAGACCGAAGCGCTGCAGCAGCTCGCCGTCGGAACCGAGTCTGACTACGTCGTGCACGTCCGTCCCGAGCTCGTGGTCGAGATCGCCGTCGACGGCGTGCAGGCGTCCACGCGCTATCCCGGTGGTGTCGCCCTGCGCTTTGCTCGGGTCCGCGGCTACCGCCCCGACAAGTCAGCTGCCGAGGCCGATCACATCAGCACGGTCCAAGCGCTGCTGCGATGATCCGCCACGACGCTCGGAAGGCGTCAGAACGTCGCCGTCGACCAGACGTTGTCGGTCCCACTGACGATGAGGTTGACGTCGGCGACCCGCGCGTCGCCAGGGAGCGGGACGAGCCAGGCACCGGCGCCCGGGTCCCATGCCGGCGACTCGACGACGCTCCCGTCGGCCAGCGTGATCCGGCACGTGTACGAGACATCAGCCGGCGCATCGACGATCGCGACCACCATCACACGCTGACCGGCGACGTCTTGTACGGCGACAGTCCCGACGGACGCGCCATCGGCCAGCTGAAGGGACGCAGCGTCCGAGGGTTCACCGCCCGATCGGGCGAGCAACCACCCGCCGATCGCCAGTCCCACCACGACGACGGCAGCCGCAGCGACGCCGAGGACCCACCACCTCCGGCGACGCCGCTGCGGCACCGCGCCGATGCCGAGACGCTGGAGCACCTCGACGTCGAAACCGAGCTTCGGCTGCACCGCTGGCACCGCCGGAAGGAGCTCACCGACGATGCTGTTGACCTCGTCGAACTCGCGCCGACACTCGCCGCACGCGAGGACGTGCTCGGCGGCGGCCGCCCGATTCTGCCCGTCGAACTGGCCGAGCGCCAGCCCCACGGCATCCACGTGTTCCTCATCCGCCCGCATCACCCTCGCCTCCTATTCTCTCCGCCGCCGCGGCCCGCAACCGCAGCAAACCGGACCTGATCCGCGTCTTCGCCGTGCCGAGCGGAATGCCGTCCCGCTGGCTGATCTCCTCTGCCGTGCAGCCGCCGAAGACGGCGAGGATCACGGCTCGCGCCTGCTCGGGCGGAACGCGGCGGAGCCGATCGAGGACTTGGCCGGCCTCGACGTTGGCCGTCGCGTCCCGCGCCGTGACGTCGCTCGAGCCGCCGGCCAGCGTCGCCTGCAACAGACGGTCGAGCTCCTCGTCGTCGGCAGGTTCGCTGCGTCGCGCGCGCACGGCATCGATCGCCGCGTTTCGTGTGATCGTCAGCAGCCAGGCCGCCACCGTCCCTCGTCGACCGTCGTAGGTCGGTGCGGCGCGCCATGCCCGGACGAACGCTTCCTGGGCGACGTCATCGGCGAGCGCGCGGTCATGGGTCACCGCCAGCGCCAACCCGTAGACCTTCGCCTGGAACCGGCGGACGAACGCGGTGGCCGCGTCGCCATCCTCGACGGCGAGGCCCGCGACGAGCGCGTCGTCTGCCAGTTCGGCATGATGCGGGATCCGCACGCCCATGAGTACGAGGATCGCCCGATCCGAGATTGCGCGCAACCGCGCGAGCGGATTGCTCGCAATCCCTCGGATCGTTCCGTTCGTAGTCGTGGACGACACCCCCGTAGGAGGCACCCCGTGAACAAGCAACCTTCTCGCATCGCGCTCGGCGCTCTTGCCGTGCTCGGCCTCGTGGCTGCATCTTGTGGCGACGATGACGATGGCGGCACTGCCGAAACCGCAGCTGGCACTGAAGCACCGGCAGGTAGCGAGGCACCGGCGGCCACCGAGGCGCCGGCCGCGACCGAGGCACCAGCCGGAACCGAAGCGCCGGCGGGCACAGAAGCTTCTGAAGGCACCGAGGCGCCGGCGGGAGGGGAAGCCGCCGGCGGCGAAGTCGAGTTGGCCACGGCGGACAGTGAGTTCGGCACGATCCTCGTCGACCAGGAGGGTCTGTCGCTGTACATGTTCATCCCTGACGCGCAGGGTGCGCCGACCTGCGAAGGAGACTGCGCGGCAGCGTGGCCGGCTTTCCTCGGGACCGCGACGGCCGCCGAGGGCGTCGACGAGACATTGATCGCCTCAGCGGCTCGGGCCGACGGCGGCGGCGATCAGGTGACCTACAACGACTGGCCGCTGTACTACTTCGCCCAGGACTCTGCGCCTGGCGATGTCAACGGTCAGGGCGTCGGCGACGTGTGGTACCTGCTGTCGCCCGACGGTGAGCCGATCGAGGAGTCGGCGACACCGACGTCGTAACAGTCGCGGGCGCGGCTGCCGCCGCGCCGCGCACTCACCAGGCGCACGGCAGCCGCTTGATCCCGTTGATGAAGAAGCTCTGCAGGTAGGCCGGCTCACCGGTCGTGTGCAGCGTCGGAACGCGACGGCGGATCTCATCGAACATCATGGCGATCTCGCGGCGGGCGAGGTTGGCACCGAGGCAGAAGTGCGGACCGCCGGCTCCGAAGCCGACTTGCACGGGCTGCAACGGGCGGGTCACGTCGAAGCGATACGGATCGGCGAACACCCGCTCGTCGCGGTTTGCCGAGTTGTACCAGAGCACCACCTTCTCGCCGGCGGCGATCGGCTGCCCGCTCAACTCCGTGTCCGCCGTTGCCGTGCGGCGGAAGTGGATGACGGGTGACGCCCAGCGCACGATCTCCTCGACGGCCGTCTTCGTCACGCCCTCCCAGTCGTTCCACCACCGCTCCCGTTGATCCGGGTTGTCGGTCAGCGCCTGCATCCCGTGGCTGATGGCGTTGCGCGTGGTCTCGTTCCCGGCGACGACCAGGAGGATGAAGAACGAGCCGAACTCCTGAGTGGTGAGCTGCTCGCCGTCCACCTCGGCTTGCATGAGGATCGACGTGATGTCGTCGGTCGGGTTGGCGCGGCGATCCTCGCCGAGCGCCTGGGCATACGAGAACATCTCCAGCCCGGCGTTCATCAGCGCCTCGTAGCTGCCGCCGAACTCCGGGTCTCCGGCCCCGAGGATGACGTTGGTCCAGTGGAAGACCTGCTTCGACTCGTCGTCGGGGATGCCCATCATCTCGCAGATGATCTGCAGCGGCATCGGGGCGGCGATCGCCTCGACGAAGTCGCACTGGCGGTCCGGGTGTTGCTCCAACATGTCGTCGACCACTGCGGCGGCCTTGACCTTGACGTACTCCTCGACGCGGGCGACCTCCTTCGGGGTGAAGCCCTTGGAGACGATCGAGCGCAGCCGGAAGTGCTTCGGGTCGTCCATGTTGATCATCGATCCGAAGAACTCATTGAGCTCTTGCGGCAGATCGGCGATGTTCGAGCCCTGCCCCGAGCAGAACAGCTGCGGGTTGCGACTGGCTGCCCAGACGTCGTCGTGGCGCACCAGCGACCAGTAGCCGGGACCAGGCGGGAACGGCGAGTCCTCCAGCACGCGCTCCGCGTTGAAGTGCAGCCCCGGCATGTCGCGAAGCTGCTTGAAGGCCGACTCGCGGAGATCTCGATCGCCCACCCAGAACTCGAAGTCGGACAGGTCGACGTCGTCCGCTGCGATCGGGTTGGTCGTCATTGACCGATCGTAGGATGCGCCGATGCCCGGGCCAGACTCGCAGTCGCGTTGACGGTCGGATGGCTCTGCTGCGCTTCAGCTTCGGCACGATGGGTTCCGGCAAGAGCACGGTGGCGCTGCAGATCCACCACAACCTGTCCAGCCGCGACCTGTGCGGCCTCCTGCTGACGAGCCTCGACCGCGAGGGCAACCAAGTGACCAGCCGGCTCGGAGTGGCGGCCCCGGCGATCGACGTGGCGCCCGATCTCGACCTCCACGCGCTCGCCCTGCACCATTGGCCGATCCACTACCTCGTCTGCGACGAGGCGCAGTTCTACACGCGGCGAGCAGTGCGACCAGCTGGCCCGCGTCGTCGACGAGCTCGAGGTCGAGGTCTACGCGTTCGGGCTTGATCACCGACTTCCGCGGCCGGTTGTTCGAGGGCACGCAACGGCTGCTCGAGATCGCCGACGAGCGGGTGCCGCTGCAGGTCGAAGGCGCGGTGCTGGTGCGGCGCGCGGGCCACCCACAACGCCCGCGTCGTCAACGGCGACGTCGTGTACGAGGGTGAGACGATCGTCGTCGGCGACACCGACGACCCGACCACACCGCCGCTGTTCGGCGACGCCGTGCACTACGAGTTGCTGTGCCGCCGCCACTTCCAGGCCGGCGAGCTCGGCACCTGACCCGCCTCCCACCTAGACGGCGTAGCGGGAGGCGTCGCGCAGCACGTTGTCGGCAACCCACTCCGACGTACCCGCGAGGCCTTCCTCGAGCGAGACGACGGGCTCCCAACCGGTCAGCTCGCGCATGCGGGAGTTGTCGGCGAGCAGGCGCATCACCTCCGAGCCCTCGGGGCGGATGCGCGCCGGGTCCTGCACGATCTCGGCGTCCTTGCCCGACACCTTGATCAGCAGCGAGACGAGATCGCCGACGCTCACCTCACGCCCGGTGCCGAGGTTGAGGGTCTGCCCGATCGCGCTGTCGTGCTCGGCGGCGGCGATGAATCCGGACGCCGTGTCGGTCGAGTAGGTGAAGTCGCGCGTCGGTGTGAGCAGGCCGAGCTTGATCTCCTTGGCCCCGGAGTGCAGCTGCTGCAGGATCGCCGGGATCACCGCCCGCGCCGACTGCCGGGGGCCGTACGTGTTGAACGGTCGGACGATCGTCACCGGCGTCTCGAACGACAGGAAGTACGACATGGCCATCATGTCGCCGCCGATCTTCGACGCCGAGTACGGCGACTGCGGCTGCAGCGGGTGATCCTCCGAGATCGGCACCGTCTGCGCCGTGCCGTAGACCTCGCTCGTGCTGGTCGTCACGACGCGCCGAGTCCCGTGACGGCGGGCGGCGGCGACGACGTTGTGGGTGCCGACGACGTTGGCCTGGACGTAAGAGTCGGGGGCCTCGTAGCTGTACGGGATGCCGATCAGCGCGGCGAGGTGGAACACGGTGTCGGCCCCGGCGACGACGTCCTGCACCTGGCCGTGATCGCGGATGTCACCGGCGACGACCTTCACCCGACCGGCTTGCACCTGGTCGGCGATGAAACCGTGCTCGCCGTACGGCTTGTAGTGGGCGAACGCCGTGACGTCGGCGCCGGCGTCGACGAGGAGGTCCGTCAACGTGCTCCCGATGAAGCCCTCGGCGCCGGTGATCACCACGCGGCGGTCGGTCCAGAAGGTCATTGCTCTCCCTTGTCGGTCAGGAGGTCGGTGCGCCCCGCCAGGTCGATCGCCCAGCGGGCGACGGTCGTCGCGGCCGCACCATGATCGACGAGACGCGAGTTGTGGGCCATCGTCTCGCGGCGGTCATCGTCGGCGAGCAGCTCGTCGAGCACTGGTCCGAGTGATGCGGCGTCGAGCTGGTCGTCCTCGATGATCACCGCGCCGCCGGCATCGGCGAGGGCCTGGGCGTTGTGGAGCTGGTGGTTCCCGGGGGCGTGTGGGTACGGGACCATCACGCTGGCCACGCCGACGTGGGAGACCTCGCTCACCGTGCCGGCGCCGCATCGGCACACCATCACGTCGGCTGCCGCATAGGCATGGTCCATGCGATCGATGTACGCCACGGGGCGGGCGACGGGGTTCCCGGCGGTGCGGGCGACGGCGTCATCGAGCTGCCCGGCGCCGGTCTTGATCAGCAACACGACGTCGTCGCGGTCCTTCCACTGATCGGCCAGATCGAGGGCGGTCGTCGTCAGGCTGTGCGCACCGAGGCTCCCTCCGCTGAACACGACGAGCTTCTGCTCCGGCTTCAGCCCGAAGGACTGGCGTGCCGGCTCGCGCAGCGCCGCCCGGTCGATGCCGGCCACCTCTGGAAGCAGCGGCATGCCGACGGTTCGCACGTCGGCACGCTTGGGAAGGTGCTGGCGGGTCCGCTCGAACGCGATCGCGATGTGCGGCGTCAGCCGGGCGATGAAGGCGTTCGCCCGGCCGGGGATCGCGTTGCTCTCGTGGATCAGCGACGGAACCCTCGCCAGGCGTGCCCCGACCATCGCCGGAGCCGACGGATAGCCACCCATCCCGACGACCACGTCGATCCTGCGCTCCTTGATCACCCGGGATGCGCCCCAGCCGGCGCGGACGAGTTGTGGTGGTAGGCGCAGCGCGCTCGCTCAGCCCCTTCAGCCCGATCATGTCGAAGCCGAACAGCTCGTAGCCGGCACTCGGGACGAGCGTCGTCTGCAGCCCCTTCTTGGTGCTGATGAAGCAGATGTCGACAGCTCCACCGGTGATCTGCTCGAGCGCTTTGGCAACGGCGAGCCCGGGATAGATGTGTCCTCCGGTGCCGCCGGCACCGATCGCGACGTGCAGGGTGCCGGTCATGACGGGCCGCAGTATGCCAGCGCAGTCAGCGGGCCCGGCTGCCACCGACGCACCGTCGGTACGCTGCTCTCATGACCGAAGCCGTCATCGTTGCCACTGCCCGCAGCCCGATCGGGCGGGCGGCCAAGGGGTCGCTGGTGTCGATCCGCCCGGACGACCTCTCGACGCAGATCGTCACGGCGCTCCTCGACAAGGTCCCCGAGCTCCCTCGCGAGCAGGTCGAGGACCTGATCATGGGCTGCGGTCAACCGGCCGGTGAGGCGGGATTCAACGTCGCTCGGGTGGTAGCCGTGCTGGCCGGGCTGCCCGAGGTCCCCGGCGTGACGATCAACCGCTACTGCTCGTCGAGCCTGCAGACGATCCGCATGGCTGCCCACGCCATCAAGGCCGGTGAAGGTGACGTGTTCATCGCCGCTGGTGTCGAGACCGTCAGCCGTTACGCGGCCGGAGCGAGCGACACGGCACCGAACCCGATCTTCGGCCACGCCGGCGAGCGAACGGCCGAACGGGCGCTCGGCGGCAGCGCGGACTGGACGCCGCCCGAGGGGCTGCCCGACATCTACATCGCGATGGGTCAGACGGCTGAGAACGTGGCCGAGTGCGAGCACGTCACGCGCGAGGACATGGACGAGTTCGCCAAGCGGTCGCAGGACCGCGCGGTGGCCAACGTCGAGAACGGCTTCTTCGCTGAGGAGATCACGCCCGTCACGCTGCCTGACGGCACCGTCGTGACGAAGGACGACGGACCAAGGCCCGGCACGACACTGGAGGGCCTGGCGCAGCTCAAGCCGGTGTTTCGTCCCGACGGCACCGTGACGGCCGGCAACGCCTGCCCGCTGAACGACGGCGCGGCTGCGGTGGTCGTCATGAGCGACACCAAGGCGGCCGAGCTCGGCATCCGACCGTTGGCGCGGATCATCTCGTCCGGGCTGTCGGCGTTGAGCCCCGAGATCATGGGTCTCGGGCCGATCGAGGCGAGCCGCCAGGCCTTGGCCCGCGCCGGCATGACGATCGATGACGTCGACCTCGTCGAGATCAACGAAGCGTTCGCTGCGCAGGTCATCCCGTCGGCGCGCCACCTCGGCATCGATGCCGACAAGCTCAACGTGCACGGCGGCGCGATCGCCCTCGGTCATCCCTTCGGCATGACCGGCGCCCGCATCATGACGACGCTGATCCATGGTCTGCAGGCCGAGGACAAGACCATCGGGCTCGAGACGATGTGCGTCGGCGGCGGTCAGGGCATGGCGATGATGATCGAGCGCCTGTCGTAACTCTTCACCAGAGCGGGAAGGCCTCGGCCCTGATGCACACGACGCTCGGGTCCAGCGTCGACGGCATCGCTCGCACGACGTACTGCTCGCCACCGCTCGTCAGCGCGGCCAGCGACCACGCGTTGCCCCGCTCCGGCTCGCCGGTCCCGAGACATTCGAGTGCGTCGACGTCGAGGCCAGCCGACTCGGCTTCGGCCTGCCACAGGTGCACGAGGCCCCGACGCAGCTCGGGATCCTCGATCAGGTCGCGACCGTCGAGGTGCAGCTCCACGTTGGTGATCGTCACCGGTTCCAACTGCGCCAGATCGATGACGTCGCCACCGAGCTCGCCGTCGAGCATCACCACCACGGGGCCGACCTCGCCAGCGATTCCGCCGACGAAGCCATAGCGCACGAGCGGCAAGCCGTCCTCGCCAACCGTCACCCAACGCACTCGGTCGCCGAGGCTGAAGGTCATGATGCGCCCGCGAGCTCTTCCACGATGGCGTCCGACAATTCCGGCCAGCACCGCATCGCCTCGATCGACCAGTCGTCGAACGCTCGATCCGTCAACGCCACCAGCGCCCCGCCAGCGGCGGGATCGACCCACGCCATCGTCCCGGCGCCGCCGAAGTGACCGTACGTCTCCGGTGAGTTGGTGCGGCCGGTCCAATGAGGCGTCTTGTGACCCCGGATCTCGAAGCCCAATCCCCACGGGCACGGATCAAAGCGCCCCACGCCGGGCACGATACCGGCGAGTGCCGGGAACTGCGGGCGAACGGCGTCCGCCGCGGTGACGTCATCGAGCAGCGTCGGACGTTGCAGTTCGGCCAGGAACCGCGCGATGTCAGCAGCGGTGCTGCGCATTCCATGGGCCGGTGAACCGACGAGCTGTGACCGGCTCATCCCGAGCGGCTGCAGGACGGCTCCGCCGAGGTACTCGTCGAACGTCATCCCGGATCGTTCAGCGACAGCATCGGCCGCGAGCTCGATCCCGGTGTTGGAGTAGATGCGTCGGCGGTTCGGAGACGTGATCGGGTCAGGCCCGTCGAAGGCGTAGCCGCCGGCGTGGGCGAGCAGGTGACGCATCGTGCAGCCCGGCTGGCCGACCGGATCGTCGAGTCCGAGCAGACCCTCCTCGGTGGCAACGAGCACCGCCCATGCGGCGAGCATCTTGGTCAGCGACGCCAGCTCGAACGGGCGCTCCACGTCGCCGACTCCGCCCAGCACGCGACCGTCTGCCGCCAGGACCACTGCCGCCGCGTTCGGGACCGGCCATGCCTCGACCAGCTCGAGCGCTCGCACGGATCAGGCTGACGACGGGCCGACGAGCTCGCCGACGCGGAACGCGAGGTCGAGGCTCTGCCGACCGTTCAACCGCGGGTCGCACATCGTCTCGTACCGGTGGTCGAGGTCGGCGTCGGACACCTCGTCGGCGCCGCCGAGACATTCGGTCACGTTCTCGCCGGTCAGCTCGACGTGGATGCCGCCGGGCCACGTGCCCTCGGCGAGGTGGGCCCGCACGAAACCGGCGATCTCGCGCATGATGTCGTCGAAGTGGCGGGTCTTGCGGCCGCTCGGCGCGCTGAACGTGTTGCCGTGCATCGGATCGCAGGCCCAGGCGATGGGGTGCCCGGCATCGGTCGCCGCCCGCAGCAGGGGCCGCAGCCGCTCCTCCACGACGTCGGCACCCATGCGGCTGATCAGGGTCAGACGGCCCGGGATGCGAGCCGGGTTGACGCGTTCGCACAGGTCGAGCAGCTCGGCCGGCTCGACGGACGGCCCGATCTTGCAGCCGATCGGGTTGCCCACGCCACGGAGGAACTCGACGTGTGCGCCGTCGACGTCGCGGGTGCGCTCACCGATCCACAGCATGTGGGCCGAGCAGTCGTACCAGGAGCCCGTCAACGAATCCTGCCGAGTGAGCGCCTCCTCGTAGCCGAGGATCAGCGCCTCGTGGCTGGTGTAGATGTCGACCGTGCTGAGGTTGGGGTTGGAGGCGGTGTCGACACCGCAGGCGCGGCATGAAGTTCAGCGCCCGGTCGATCTCGGCGGCCAACCGCTCGTAGCGCTGGCCGGCGGGACTGGTGGCGACGAACTCCTGGTTCCAGGCGTGCACTCTGGCGAGGTCGGCGAAACCGCCCTTGGTGAAGGCCCGGACGAGGTTCAGCGTCGACGCCGACTGGTGGTACGCCTGGACAAGGCGGTCGGGGTCGGCGACACGGGCGGCCACGTCGAACCCGGGACCGTTGACGATGTGCCCGCGGAACGACGGGAGGTCGACGTCGCCGACGCGCTCCGTCGGGCTGGACCGCGGCTTGGCGAACTGCCCTGCGATGCGACCGACCTTGACGATCGGAACGCCGAGTGAGTACGTCAGTACGACGGCCATCTGGAGGATGACGCGGAGCTTCTCCCGGATGTTGTCGGCGGAGAACTCCTCGAACGACTCGGCGCAGTCGCCGGCCTGCAGGAGGAAGGCCCGCCCCGCGGCGACCTGGGCCAGTGAGGACTGGAGCGAACGCGCCTCGCCGGCGAACACCAGCGGGGGATAGCCGGCCACCGTCTTCAGGGCGCGATGGAGACCGTCAGCATCGGGCCAGTCGGGCTGCTGGAGGGCCGGCAGGTCCTGCCACGACGAGGGTGACCACGCCTGCGCCATGTGTCGCAGGCTACTGGCGGGCCCGGGTACCGGGCCCGTTCAGAATCAGACGGCGAGGATGCGCTCGGCGTCGTCGCGCAGGCCGACCACGGCGCGGCTGACGAGACGGCGGGCCGCTTCGGCAGTGACGCCCAGGCGCTCACCGACTTCGCGGAAGCTCTTGCGCTCGCCGTCGACGAGCCCGAATCGGGCCTCCACGGCGTAGCGGGCGCGCGAGTCGAGCGTGCCGAGTAGCTCGTCGAGCAGATCGCCGTCGACGATCGTCATCACGTGGTCCTCCGGCGTGCCGTCACCGTTGGCCATCAGGTCGCCGAGCGTGGCATCGCCGTCGTCACCGACCGTCTTGTCCAACGACACGGGGGTCGTCAGCCGGTGCAGCTCGGCGTTGGCGTGGTCGAGCGTCTCACCGTCGCCCGACGCCTGGCGCAGCGCGGCGCGCAGGCTGGCGGAGCGGTCGCCCGGAATGCGGATCAGGCTGGCCTTCTGGTCGAGGGCCCGGCCGATGGCCTGGCGGATCCAGAACGTGGCATACGTCGAGAACTTGAAGCCGCGCCGCCAGTCGAACTTGTCGACGGCGTGCTCGAGGCCGAGGTTGCCCTCCTGGATCAGGTCGAGGAGGTCCATGCCCTGGGGCAGGGGATAACGCCGGGCGATCGAGACGACGAGGCGCAGGTTGGACCGGATGAAGCGGTCCTTGGCATCGGCGGCGTCGGCCACGGCGCGCTTCAGGGCGACGCCGCGGCGACCGCTCGCCAGCTGCTCGGCGGCCTCGCGGCCGGCTTCGATGAGGCGCGACAGCTCGCGTTCGTCTTCGGCGGTGAGCAGGGGCACCTTGCCGATGTCGTTCAAGTAGAGGCCGATGGAATCGTTCATGATGGGTCAGTACAACCGTTCGTCAGGAGAGAGATATGCTCCGACCACGAGCGTGGGGGCGCGACGCTGCACAGAATGGCGCGCGATGCTGATTCGCAGCTGGGGGCAGGCGTAAAACGTGCTGTCACGGGTCGGACGGGGGGGAGACTCCAGAGTACCAGCCATGTCAAGGCGCGCCCGATCGGGCCGGCCGTAGAATCCGCCGCCGTGCCGCTGCGGGATCCCGAACCGCTCGCCTACCGGATTGGACTGTTCGGTGGGACGTTCGATCCCCCGCACGTTGGGCATCTCGTGACGGCGGTCAACGTGCGCCATGCACTTGGCCTCGACGTCGTCACCCTGATGGTTGCCAACGTCCCGTGGCAGAAGGAGGGCAGCCGACCGATCACGCCGGCGCTGGACCGCCTGGCGATGGTGGCCGCCGCCGTCGCCGAGGTTCCAGGACTGGAGGCCGGTGGACTGGAGATCGAAGCAGGCGGTCCGAGCTACACCGCTGACACGCTGGCCCGAATCGCCGAGAAGGAGCCCGACGCAGCCCTCTTCACGATCGTCGGCGACGACGCGGCGGCCGGCTTGACGACCTGGGAGCGCTACGAGGAGGTCGTCGCCCGGTCGCGGATGGTCGTCGTCGACCGGCCCGGCAATGCCGTTCAGCTCCCAGGCGACGTGCCATGGATCCACGTCGAGGTGCCCCGCCTCGAGGTCTCGAGCACGGACCTGCGCGCTCGCTTCACCGACGGCCGACCGCTCGACTACCTCGTCACCGATCCCGTGCTGCACGTGATCGCCGAACGCGGCCTCTACCAGGAACCACCGGCTTGACGGCTTCCACGCGGCGGCGGCACCGTGCCACGCTCGTCGGCGCCTGCGTCGCCATTGGCGCCACGTTGGCCGCGGCCGGGCTGGCCGTCGCTGGCGGCCTCACGATCTACAACTCGACGGATGCGACCGACACACGCGAGGCGATTCCTGAACGTGTGTTCCCACAGACTCCGACCGGGCTGGTCGCCGCCGTCGACGAAGCCGGTGCGCTGGCGTCGATGGCGGTGCTCGTGGGGGCGCCGTCCGGCGCAGGCGGGAGCATCGTCTCAGTCCCTGTCAGCGCCGACGCGTCAGCCGGCGGCGACACACGCCTGCCGCTCGACCAGGTGTTGCAGGCGGGGGGCGCCGAGGAGTTGGACCGCGAAGCGGAGGTCGCCCTCGGGCTGGCGATCGACTCCACGGAGGTCATGACCGCGGACCGGCTGGCAGCGCTGCTGGAGCCGCTCGGGCCGCTGGAGGTCGAGCTGCCGGCAGCGGTCACCAATGCCAACGGCGAGGTGATCGTCGACCAGGGTGTCCAGACGCTGGATGCCGGGCAGGCTGCGGCCGTGCTGACGGCGCGGGACCCGGCGCGGACAGGTGCCGACCGGTATGCCGCGACCCAAGCGGTGTGGGCCGCCGTCGCCCAGGCGGTCGGGGACGGCGCGGATTCCGTCGCCGCGGACGGTTCCGGCATCATCGATCCCGTCCTCGGCCCGTTGCTGCGCGGCCCGGTTCGTCATCGGGGCCTCGGCTACACCGCCCCGGAGGCCGCCCAGAACCCCACGGGCGTGGACGTCGTCGAGCTCGACCGCATCGAGTCGGCGCTCGTCTTCGGCCAGATCGCCCCCGGCAGGATGTCGGCTCCCAGCCCGGCGCTGACGTTCCGCATCGAGAGTCCGTTCGACGAGGTCGCCGTCGGCGAAGGCGGTTCGACCGCCCAGGTGGCCTACGACGCCATCGCCCAGGTGCTCTTCGTGGGCGGCAACGTGCTGTCCGTGAGCACGAACGCCGGCCCCGTACCGGCGGTCACCCAGGTAGAGGTCAGCGACGAAAGCCTGCTCAGCGAAGTGGAGGGGCTGAACGGGCTGCTCGGCGAGACCGAGGTCAGCCTCGCCGAGGAACGCATCGCCGGCATCGATGCCGTCATCCGCCTGGGCACCAGCTTCCTCGATTATCGGGCTGCGGCCGATGGCGGCTGAGGACGGGCGGGCCGCCGCACGAGTGCTCGCCGAGGTTGCCGCCAGAGCGGCCGACGAGAAGCAAGGGCGCAACATCATCGTCCTCGACGTCGGCGAGATCCTCGGCATTGCCGAGCTCTTCGTCGTGCTCGACGCCCCGAACCGCAGGCTCGTGCGGACGTTGATCGACGACATCGAGTCCAGCGTGCGGGCCTCGACCGGGCGCTCGCCGCGGCGAGTCGAGGGGTTGCGCGAGCAGCAATGGGTCCTCATCGACTACGGCGACGTCGTCATCCACGTCTTCCTCGACGAGATCCGCCGCTTCTACGAGATCGAGCGGCTGTACCGGGACGCTCCATCGGTCGACTGGACCGCCTGACCGATTCGGGCTCCCCATGCTCGGCTGCGGCCGCTATCGTTCGACGAGGTCCGGGGCTGTAGCTCAGTTGGTAGAGCACTTCCATGGCATGGAAGGGGTCAGGGGTTCAATTCCCCTCAGCTCCACCCGCTGCTCCGTCCGTGCCCATCGGATCCACGTATCTGGTCGGTCTTCCAGCCATCTTCATGCGCAGTTCAAGCGCGTGAGCGCACGATGATCTTCACAGGGGAGCCGACGGTCTTCCTGAGAAGACCAGACGCAGGAGAGAAGGGGAAGGGACGATGACGATCAATGCGCTCGAAGTTCGTGTCGGCGACATCGTCGATTACCACGGGGAACACCACCAGGTCGAGAACGTCGTGCGATTCGACGGGTGGGCCTGGCCGGTGGCCTCCGACGGAGCTGGCTGGGCGATGGCGCTCGGTGGCGACGTCGTGCTCGTGGCTCGCGCTGCCTGACCGCTACCTGAGACCGGCGATCGCCTCGATCGCCGCGTCGACCTCCTCGGGTGTTGTGACGATGCTCGGGCCCAGCCGGAGGAACGGCTGGCGATAGGGCGTCACACTGGCGCTGATCCGTTGCCGCTCGAGGGCGGCGAGCGCCTCGAACGGAGCTTGCCCCTCCAGCTCGAAGCAGACGATCCCCGCCGAGAGCTCCTCGCTCATCGGTGTGACCACTCGCACCCCGCGCAGTTCGGTCAGCCCTTCCTTGAGCTGCGTCGCCTGGGCATGCGTCCGCTCGGCGACTCGCTGGCCCCCGATGGCGCGCTGGAACTCGAACGCCTCCGCCAACGCCCACCGGTGCTCGAAGGAGTGGTAGCCGCCCGGCGTGTTCGCAGCACCGGGCGTCAACGTCGACACGGCGCTCCCGGACAGGTACCGCTCGAAGCTGGCCCCGGCGAACGTCGGGATCGTCGACTGGACCGCCGGCCACGCATCGGCCCGCCCCCAGATGATCCCGGTGCCGCGCGGCCCGAACAGCCACTTGTGCGTGCCGGCGACGAGGAAGTCGGCACCGAGCTCTTGGACCGAGACGTCCTCCACACCCAATCCGTGGACACCATCGACGCACAGCAGGGCACGGTCTGCGTCATCGCGCTCGCGGTTGAGCTCTGCCACCGCCGCGGACATCGCCGCGATCGGCAGCTTGACGCCCGTCCCCGAGTGGACCCACGTGACGGCGACGACTCGCGTCGACGCCGTGATCGCGTCGACGAGCCGGCCGACCACCTCATCCTCGGACGTCGTGGCCGGATCGTCGTAGAGCCGGACCTGCTCGACGCTCGCCCCGGTGCGCTCGGCGCGCAGCCGTAGCGCCTCGTGCGTCGCGTAGAAGTCGTGCTCGGTCGTGAGCACGTGTTGATCCGGCCGCAGGACGATGCCGCCATACAGCAGGCCCAGTCCCATCGTCGTGCTGTCCGTCAACGCGATCTCCTCCGGCGCCGCGCCGAGGTGCTCGGCGGCGGCCGCAGGAACTGCCGCGTCGAGCTCACCCTGGTGACTGCCGAGGTAGGCATGCGTATCGGTGTCGAGACCGGCCCGGTGCTCGGCGATCGCCGCAGCGACGGGTCGCGGGTGGGCGGCCAGCACGAACGCCGCGAAGTGGGCGACGTCGGGGGTCAGCTCGAACTGTGACCGCACACTCTGCCAGTCGTCGGGATCGAACGGCTGGACATCACGATCGTCAGCACTACCGCCAGCACTCTCGTCACCGCGGCACGCCGCAGCTCCGGCGGCGGCGAGGCCCGAACCGATGAACGTCCGGCGAGTCAGCGCCACGAGCTGCTCACTCAGGGCACGAAGCGGTAGCCCATACCGGGCTCCGTGATCAGGTAGCGGGGATGCGACCGGTCGGGTTCGAGCTTGGCTCGCAGGTGGGCCAGATGGACGCGCAGGTAGTTGCTCTCGTCGCCGTACTGCGGCCCCCACACGTCTTGCAGGAGCTGGCGCTGGCCGACGAGCTTGCCGGCGTGGCGCACGAGCACCTCCAAGAGATGCCACTCGGTGGGGGTCAGGCGGATCGGGGTTCCGTCCGGGTTCGTCACCCGCTTGTCGGCGAGGTCGATCGTGAAGTGATCCGTCGTGACGATCGCCGCTTCCTCCGCCGGTGTGGCGCGCCGCAACGCCGCCCGCACGCGGGCCAGCAACTCGTCCATCCCGAACGGCTTGGACAGGTAGTCGTCGGCGCCGGCGTCGAGCGCGTCGACCTTGTCCCGCTCGGATCCGCGTGCGGACAGCACCACGATCGGCACGGCCGACCAGCCGCGCAGGCCGTCGATCACCTCGCGCCCGTCCATCCCCGGGAGGCCCAGGTCGAGCAGCACGAGGTCCGGGTGGTGGTGCGCCGCCAGATCGAGCGCCTGCTCACCGGTAGCCGCCACGTCGACGTCGTAGCCGCGCGCCCGCAGGTTGGCCGAGAGGGCGCGCCGGATCGGTGCCTCGTCGTCGACGACCAGAACTCGAGTCATGGCTGAACGCCCGGGTCCTCGTCCAGGCTGAGCACCATCGTCGTTCCGCCTCCTGGAGTGTCCTCGATCGCCACCTCGCCGCCCATCGCCTCCACGAAGCCTCGGGCGATGGCGAGGCCGAGCCCGACGCCCGAACCGTCCTGATGGTGATCGACGACGCGCTGGAACGGCTGGAACACCCGCTCTCGATCGGCCGATCGGATTCCCGGCCCGTGGTCGATCACCCGCATGTCGATCAGTCGGCGCTCGTCGCGCCGCACCGACCCGGCGGTCACCCGGACGTCGCGATCCGGAGGCTCGAATCGCACGGCGTTGGCGATGACGTTGGCCAACGACCGTTCGAGCAGCGCCGGATCCGCGGATACCGCCAGACCGGGGGCGACGTCGACGTCGACGGCGCGGCCCGCAGCACCGAGGCTGGCGACGGCCGACAGCACGACCTCCTCGACGCCGGTCGGTCGCCGGCTGACGCTCACCGTCGATGCCTGCAGGCGGCTCATGTCGAGCAAGTTGTCGATGAGGACGGTCAAACGATCGGTCTCCGACTCGATCGTCTCCTCGAACTCCGCGACGGCGTCTGGGGGCCACTCGACGTCGCGTTGACGGAGGCTGGAGATCGAGGCCTTGATGGACGCCAGCGGCGTGCGCAGGTCGTGGGACACCGCCTGTAGCAGCGACGCCCGCAGTGCGTTCGCCGCCGCCAGATCGTCGGCCTTGGAGGCCTCGGCGCGGAGTCGATCTCGCTCCGCTGCGGCGGCGACTTGCGTGACAAAGGCATCGAGCACTCGCAGATCGGCGGACGCCGGTTCGCCATCGAGGGCCAGTGTGACACCGTCGCCGAGCTCCCGACTCCACGTGGCACGGGTCGGATCGTCGACGAGCGCACCCGACGACAGCAGCACGCGCCAGCCATCTCCATCGTGGAGCAGCAGCGACACGCCCTGCAGCCCGAACGTCGTGCGCAGCTCGTCGAGCATGACGCGCGACGTGCCCGGCCGGGAGAGCGTTCCGACGAGCGCGGCCAGCGTCTCGGCCTCGGCTTGCGCCCGCGCCGCCCGGAGGCGGCTGCGGCCGATGCGATCGACGAGCACAGCGACGATGCCAGCGGCGAGGACGTAGACGCCGAGGGCGAGCGCATTCTCGGCGTGCGCGATGTCGAGCTGACCGTACGGCGGTGCGAAGAACCAGTTGGCGAGCAGGAACCCCCCGACGACCGCGACGGCTGCCGGGAAGACACCGCCGACCAAGGCGACGACCATCGCCAGCACCAGGTACAGCAGGAGGACGGTCGTCAGGCCGACGCTGTCGCGGGCCCACACCAACGCCAGGGTGATCGCCGGGAGTCCGAGTGCGGCGATCAGCCAACCAGCGAGCTGGCGGCGCGGGGGCAGCGGCGTGAGAACTCGCCGCATCGCAGGGAGCCGGAGTGCCGCCTCCTCGCCCACGGGCGGCGAGATGATGTGGACGTCGATCGGACCGGAGCGTCTCACGACCCCGTTGATGACGGAACCGTGCAGCAGCTCGTTCCAGCGCGATCTGGCACTCGCGCCGAGCACGATCTGCGTCGCGTTCTCGGCTCGCGCCAGCTCGACCAGCGCACCGGCGACGTCGCTCGCCACGACCTTGCGGTACTCGCCACCCAGCTCGTCGAGCAGGCGCCGCTGCGCGGCCACGTCGACTGCGGGTCCGTCGCTCGTCAGGCCGCTGTCGGACACGACGTGCACGCCGATCAGGTCGCCCTTGGCGCGTTGGGCGATGCGCGACGCACGGCGCAGCAGGTGGTCGGCATCAGGCGCCCCGGACAGCGCGACGACGACGCGCTCCCGGGTCTCCCACGGTCGCGAGATCCCGTGGCGGGCCCGGTAGTCGGCGAGCTCGTCGTCGACGCGATCGGCGACCCAGAGCAGTGCCAGCTCACGCAGCGCGGTCAGGTTGCCCGGGCGGAAGTAGTTGGCGAGAGCCGCGTCGATGCGGTCTGCGGCGTACACGTTCCCGTGGGCCAGGCGGCGGCGCAGCGCATCCGGGTCCATGTCGACCAGCTCGATCTGATCGGCCGCCCGCACGACCTCATCCGGCACGGTCTCCCGCTGCTGCACGCCGGTGATGCCCTCCACCACGTCGTTCAGCGATTCGAGGTGCTGGATGTTGACGGTCGAGATGACGCCGATGCCAGCGGCCAGCAACTCGTGGATGTCCTGCCAGCGCTTGGCGTGGCGCGAGCCGGGCGCGTTGGTGTGCGCCAGCTCGTCGACGAGGGCGACCTGCGGGTGCCGGCGCAGGATCGCGTCGGTGTCCATCTCCGTGAACGTGGAGCCGCGGTGCTCGACGGTCTTCCGTGGCACGACCTCGAGATCGCCGATCTGCTCGGCCGTGCGGTCTCGGCCGTGGGTCTCGACGAGGCCCACCACGACGTCGGTTCCTCGCTCCTGGCGGCGGCGCGCCTCGTTGAGCATGGCGTACGTCTTGCCGACGCCGGGCGCGGCCCCGAGGTAGATGCGCAGCGTCCCGCGCTTGACCACCGGTCGGTCCGACGTGGCCGCGTCCGCGGAGATCACGCGTCAATCATGTCGCCGTCGCGTGCTCAGGTGGCGATACGCGTGAGTGCCTCCCCGTCATCGTTGGTCACCAGCACACGGGCCATCACGTGCGCCCTTCGGCATCGTCTTCGACGGTGACCATCGCGGCCAGCCGCTCGATGAGGTCCTGGCGGCCCGAGGCCAGGCCGCGACGAGTCACGTTGAGCGCGCCGGCGGCGGCGCCGAGCTCCAGCGCTTCCACGAGCGTCCGCCCGTGCGCCACGGCGGCGGCCATCGCCGCGGTGTACGAGTCACCCCCGCCCTTCGGTTCGACGGCTTCGAGCGTCGGAGGGCTCACGCGCACCCGCCGCCCGTTGATCGACGCGAGGGTCGGCTGATGAGCGCGGGTCACCACGACGTTGGCGGCACCGCCGGATACCAGTGCGTCGATGGCGGCTGTGAGCGAGCCGGCCTTGCTGAGGCGGCCGTCGGATTCGAGCTCCTCGTCGCTGACCTTCAGGAGGTCGACACCGCCCTCGAGCGCGGCCTCCAGGCGAGCGCCCGAGAGATCGGCCACCACGAAGCGGGCGTTGCGGCGGGCGTCGAGTGCGAGCCGTCGGTACATGTCGTCGGGAACGACGTCCTGCTGGGGGCCGGTCAGCACAGTGACCTTGGAGGCCAGTGCCTCGATCAGTGTGACGCCGTAGAGGTCGTCGACCTCGTGACGGGTCAGGGGACCGGCTGCCATCGTCGCCACGACCTCGCGTTCACCGCTGCGGCGGTCGTGGATGTACGCGCCATTGGACCCGGCCGTGGACACCCCGGCGACACGCACACCGGAGGCGTCGATCAGCGTGCGCAGCACCCTGCCCGTCTCACCGCCGAACGAGGCGCACATCACGGGGTCGACATCGAGCTCCTCGAGCAGGCGGCACACCCAGAACCCCTGACCTCCTGCATGAACGTGCAGCTCGGCGTCGCTCTCGGTGTTCGTGGCCACCTCGGCCGACACCGTGAGCAGGGGAGCGGGGGCGAACACACAGACCCGAGGTCGTGGCGCGCCCCGGTGATCGTGGCCGAGCTCGGGCATCGCAGGGGACCTACCCGCGCGGTACCTCGGACAATCGAGGCTCGACGATCACCGCTTGCGGAGCACCCAGACCTGTTCGGACGGGTAGCGGTGGGCCCACTCGGCGGTGACGACGAAGCGAACCTCGTCGGCTTGGTCCGGGTTGGGTGGTGGGGCCTGGATCTCGATGAAGTCGGCGACGTCGAAGCCGGTGTCGTCGAACAGCCGGAACCATTTCGACGTCGGCAGGTTGAACTCGATGCCGCCGGGCTCGTCCACCGCATCACGCCAGTCCATGCGGTGGATCGAGAAGTAGTCGCGTTCGAGCCGTTCGGTGACCGGCAAGGAGCCATCGACCGGCGAGCACAGCGTGGCCAGCGTCGACGAACCGAGGAAGGCCAACGTCCCGCCGGGTCGCAGCAGGCGGTGCGCCTCGGGGATCCAGAGGTAGCGGGTCGCACCAGATCGCCGCGCCGTACTCCGAGATGGCGAAGTCGAACGAGGCGTCGGGATACGGAACGGATTCAGCGTTGCCGTGGATCAGTGTCAGCTCGATGCCGTGCTCGTCGGCCAGCCGGAGGGCGGTCGCCAGCTGCGCTTCGGAGTTGTCGATGCCGACCACCGTCGCGCCTCGGCGTGCCATCCACGCCGAGACGTAGGCGGTGCCGCAGCCGAGCTCGATGGCATCCATCCCGGACATGTCGTCGGGCAGCATCCCCGGCAGCGACACGCGCCAGCTGCCCCACGTCGGCTCGCTGCGCCAGTCGCGCTCGCCGCCGGCCACCCAGTTCGCGGCGTCCTGATCCCAGTGGGCGCGGTTCACCAGCACGTGCTCGGGAAGCGTCTCATCGCTCATGCCCTCATCGTGGTCTGCCGGTGAGCGGTGAGCGGGCGCTCCCTGGCTCCACGCGTCGATCGCCCCACGGCGATGGAGAACGCCTACGCCGATGCCGCCAACACTCACGCGGTCCGTTCGCCGGTGTGAACGGTGCGCCTGGATTCGTACCAGCTGTCACCGACCGGCTGACCTTCCAGGTTCCAGCTCCACGAGACCGTGGGCTCGATCGGCAGGTACGTCCCGGGCCCGACGAGCCCGACGCGCTCGACCGGTTGTCCAGACCGCCCGTAGATGCGGATGCCCCGAGCAATGAAGGGATCGAACGACACCATGTCGTCCATGACGAGCGCCACCTGGCGCTGGCCGGCCAGGACGTTGCGGAACTTCCGCGTGGCGAGGACCGATGCACCTGGGCCCCCGACCCAGAACCGGGTACCGTCGAACTCATAGCTGACGGGAACGACGTCGGGTTGCCCGTCGACAGCGACCGTCGCCAGTCTCGCCAGCGGCTGGGACGCCAAGTAGTCACGCTCCTCGGCAGTGAACGACATCGATGACTCTCCATTCGCGCAGACGGCGAACGCACGGTAGGCCTCGCCGCACATGACCGACGTCGAACTGATTGGCGTCCCGTTCGACGGATACGGCCGTCCGGGGAACCAGGCCTCGGCGGCTCGGGTGCTCCGCGACCACGGCTTGGCCGAGTGCTTCGCGGGTCATCGAGTCATCGATGGGGGAGACCTCGAGCTGCCCGCCCCCACGCCGGAGCGTGGCGCCGCGACGACGTTGATCAACGAGCCGGCCTTGCTGGCGATGATCGACGCGCTGCAGTGAGCGGGTCGGTCGGGCGGTGGTGGCACAGCGGTTCCCCGTCGTCTTCGGCGGCGACTGCTCGTCGCTGCTCGGCACGGTCTGCGGTCTCCGCGACCGCCTTGGAGGCATCGGCCTCGTGTTCATCGACGGGCACGAGGACACGATGCCGCTCGACGTCTCCGAGGACGGCGAGGCAGCGAACACCGAGATCGGGCTGCTGCTGGGGCTGACTGGACGACTGCTCACCGGACCGTTGGCCTCGCGGCTGCCCGCCCTGGAGCACTCGGGGCTGGCGGTGCTCGGACCTCGCGACGAGGGCTGGCGTCGTCAGTTCAACGTCGGCTCATTGCGTGATCACGGCGTGTGGTTGCGGTCAGCCCACGAAGTTGCCAGCGACCCAGCCAGGACCGCCGCAGAAGCCGTGCGCCATGTACGTGCCGACGGCGACCGCTGGTGGTTGCATGTCGACCTCGATGTGCTGGATCCGCTCGAGTTCCGCGCCCAGGGACTCCCCGGTGTCGACGACGAGCCGGGTGGTCTGACCCTGACGGAGCTCAGCGAAGTGCTCGTCGCGGCGATCGAGGCGGGTGGCTGCGTCGGCTGGAGCATTGCCATCTACGACCCTGATCAGGACCCTGATCGCACAGATGCGGCACGGATCCTCCGGCTCCTGAGCGACGTCGCGGCGACCCTGTGACGTCGCGGCGACCCTGTGACGTCGTCGACCGTGAGTGGTCGACCGTGGGAGAATCGAGCGTGTCCGGCTCCTCGTGGCGCGACGCCGCCAGCCATCGACGCGACGTTCGCGGTGTCACGTTCATCGGTGTGACGGGCAGCTGCGGGAAGACGACGACCGTCCGCCTTACCGCGCACGTGCTCGCCGGCTCATATGCCGGCACGGCGAGCGCCGAGGACGCCAACTGTGGTGGCGGGCTGGCCGCCACGGTCCTCGCCGTCACGCCGACGGACCGGTTCTGCGTGCAGGAGCTGGGAGCGTGGGGTCCTGGCACCCTCGACGCTTCGCTCGCCGTCGTGCGTCCCGAGGTTGGCGTCGTGACGAACGTGCGACGCGACCATCTCGAGCGCGTTCCGCACCCTCGAGGCGACGCAGCAGGAGAAGTCCAAGCTGATCGCCGCGCTGCCGAGTGACGGCACGGCGATCCTCAACGTCGACGATCCACGCGTTGCGGCGATGGCCGAGCTGACATCGGCACAGGTCGTGACGTTCGGGCGGACAGCCAGCGCGGCCGTTCGCGCCTCGAACGTCGGCGCGCGATGGCCCGATCGACTGTCCTTCGACGTCGCCAACCGGGGTCGAACCGAGCGTGTGCAAACCCGACTTCTCGGCGAGGAGGGGCTTGGATCAGCGCTCGCCGCGATCGCCATCGGCACTGCGCTCGGCGTCCCGCTCGACGCAATCGCGTCACGGCTGGCGACGGCCGAACCTCCGAGCCGGCGGATGACGGCGACGACGCTGCCCGACGGGGTGACGTTCGTGCGCGACGACTTCAAAGCGCCGAGCGACTCACTTGGTGCGTCCCTCGACTTCCTACGGGAGGCCGACGCCGCCCGCACGATCTTCGTCGTCGGCCGGATCTCCGACTACGGCGGCAGGTCGCGGCCGACCTACACCGCGTTTGCCGAGCAGGCCACGCGCGACGTCGACGAGCTCGTGTTCGTGGGCGAACGGGCGCACGAGCTGTGGGGCTCCGGTCAGACGCCGTGGACCGCAAGGCCTGCACGAGCACGCGTGTCGGTCTTCCGTACCGTCGAGGAGGCGAGCCGGTGGCTGCAGCCGGAGCTACGCCGAGGCGACCTCGTCCTCCTCAAGGCCTCCGGTCCCGCCGACCACCTCGAGCGTCTGTTGCTCGACCGGACGCTCGGCGTCACGTGCTGGCTTCCCGACTGCGGCCTCGTCGTGGGCTGCGACGACTGCCCGCACCTCACGGCGGCGGCGTCGTGACGCGTCGGTGTAGACGTCGGCGAAGCGGGCCCGCAATCGCTGCCAGTCGAAGGCCTCGGCCCATCCGATCAGCTGCCGTGATCGCACCGCCCGGGCCTCTGGGGCCTCGACGTACCGCATGACGCGTTCGATGGCGCGTTGATCATCGCCCGGGCCGAACGCGTCCAGTCCGTCCGGGAGGTACTCATCGACCAGCGGTGAGCTGGTCGCAACGACGGGACACCCTGCCGAGATCGCCTCGAGCACGGCGTTCGACGCCGTGGCGTCGAGAACGGGAAGGAACAATGCCGCCGCTTCGTCATAGAGGCGCGCCAGGTCCGACTCAGCCAGTCGAGGCGCCTCCTCCACGGCGGGATGGCACCGCAACACCGACTCGGGCGCGTAGCCGCGGGCGCCGACGATCACGACGCGCAGGCCCGAAGCGGCGAACCGGGAGAGGACGGCGGCGCGCCGCCTCCCAGTCCCGCAGGTAGTTGCCGACGAGCACGACGGTGCGTCGGGGGCCGTCGGTCGTGACGGGAGGGCGGAAGACGTCCGTCCACACGCCGTGGGGAATGACACGGATCGTGTCCGAGAGGCCGAGTGCGGCCAGGTCGTTCCCCTGGGCGTCGGAGACACCGAGGATCACATCCGAGCATCGGATGGAAGCCAACGCCGACACGTCATCGCGCAAGACCGAGACAGGCTTGTGGACGGTGGAGACGATCGTCGCGTCCGGAAAGCGCTGGCGGATGAGGCCGGGTGCGGTGCTGTCCCGGCAGTCGCCGTAGAACACATGGAACACGAGCGGCGCGGCCGGCTCGGACCGCACGGAGCGCCGGTACCAGCTGAGCTCGCCGCTGTCGAGGCCGCGACCGCTCAGCCACGCCGCATCCGGGAACAGCGCGCAGACCTGGTCGTACCCGCTGCTCGGCGAGTGTCCGTCGCACCGATCACCCACGAACGTCAGGTTCACCGCCACCGATCCTTCCACGCCATGCGCTTGGCCGTACCCTGGCCGCCGGGGTCATCGTGGGAGCGTACGACGAGATGTACGACGCGGCCGGAAGGTTGCGTCCGGCGTTTGCCGCCTTGCAGCGGCGCAGCTCGACGTGCGTTGACCGGCCGAGTCCAGCCTGCGTGGAGGCGCTGCAGGCCATCGGCGAGGCGCACGGAGCCTCGATCCTCCCGCTCCCACTTGTCCTCGCCGACACTGAGTACCGCAACGTCATTGCTGAAGGGGTGGAGCAACGGGCGCGGATGCTGCAACGGCTCTTCCATGACCTGTTTGCCGGGTCCGCCACGATCCTCGACGGCGGAACCCTCGACGCTTCGTTCATCGAGCGACTTGTGGCCCAGCACGGATGGACCGTCGCCGAACTGCGGACGATGTGGCAGGGCAAGCACGTGACCGACGTGCGGTTCGTCTACGGGCCCGACTTGGTCCGCGGGCCGGACGGTGAGTGGCTCCTGCTCGAAGACAACATCGGCTGCATCGGCGGAGTGGGCACGGCGAACGTGGTGGCGGACGCGTACGTCGCGGCGTCCGGCGCGGCGATCGATCCCGCGACGTCAATCGACGACGATCTCGCCTCCGCCATGGGCGCATTCGTCGGTGCCGCTCCGGCTGGGCCGATCGTCGGGTTCGCCGGCCAGCCGCCGGCGAGCGTCATCCTCGAGCGCGATCACGAGACGGAGCGCAAGCAGGCGACACTCGCTCGACTCGACGTCGGGGTGGTCGATCCGGATGCGACGGTTGCCGACGGCGTGGTGCCACACACGATCGTCAACCTCGCCGGGACCCTCGGGAGCGCGATGCGTCACGTCGTCGGTCCGCTGTTCGCTCGTGAGTCGATCGCCATGGTCAACGGTCCTGGACTTGGGATCGTTGCCAGCAAAGCACTGCTGCCGTTCAGCTCCGACCTGATCCGCCACTACCTCGACGAGGAGCCGCTACTCGCCTCGCCACCGACGAAATTGATCGACCGTCTGCCGGATGCGCGGGATGGCGTCGTGAAGCGGGTCGACGGGTGCGAGGGGACCGAGGTGTACTTCCTGGTCGATCATCGCGGGCCGCGACGGTCGGAATTGGGGCAGCTGGTCGACGCGTGGGGCCCAGGTGGCGCTGTCTGTCAGGCGCAGGTCGAACCGTCGAAGCTGCCGGCTGCGGGGCCGGGCTCGTGGGTCTGGTTCCGAGTCGAGCTGCGCCCGATCACCTACGTGCTCGGTGTCGGAGACATCCGCGTCAGCAACACCCCGATCGGGCGAGCCTCGTTGAACCTCGGCGAGCGGCGCGGCAACCTCACGCGTGGCGCTCAGAGCCTGGCGGTTCTGCGTGAAGCGTTAGCGTGACCCGTCGCGATGACGGTAGATCGTCCCGCCGCGTTCGATGCCCTCGAGCTCTGGGTGGCCGACGGCGCGCGAACGCGCCGATTGCTGAGCGGTGGGTTCGGGTTCGAGGCAACTGAGGACGGGGTTGTCGTGGGCTCGACGACGATCATCGTGCGTTCGGCCGACGAGGACCTCGGCGTCGCCAGCCACGTCCGGCGCCACGGTGACACCGTCGCAGACGTCGGGTTGGTCTGCCCCGACCCAGCAGCGCTCGCCCGGCGCGCCCGTTCCCAGGGCCTCACCGTGTCGGGCAGTGCTGAGGAGCCCAGCGCGTCGACGTGACCGGCCACGGCACCGTCCGCCACACGCTGCTCATGCAACGGAGCGCCGAGGACGGACTCGGATCGGCGATCGATCACGTCACGTACTGCCTTCCCCATGGGTCGAGCGAGGCCGCCGCGGCGACCTACGAGTCGGTCCTCGGGCTCGAACGTGTCGACATCGGTGACTGCGCCGAGGTCGGCGACAGCGTCTCGGGGATGCGCAGCGTGGTTCTCCGCGGCGGTCCCCACGTGACGATCGTGTTGACCGAGCCGCTCAGCGCGCACGACGCCGGACAGACGCAGCGCTTCCTCGACGCGCACGCGGGTCCCGGTTTGCAGCACGTGGCGATCGCCTGCGACGACGTGTGTGCCGCCGTGCGCGCGATGCGTGACCGAGGCGTGAGGTTCCTCGCCAGCCCGCCGGGCTACCACGCACAGGTCCGCCAGGAGCTCGGACCCATGCGTCGGGACTGGGACACGTTGGAAGCGCTCGACGTCCTCGCCGACGCGGACGAGCACGGTCACCTGTTCCAGTTGTTCACCGCTCCGGTCACCGAGCGCGGCACCCTGTTCTTCGAGTTGATCGAACGCGATGGAGCGCGCGGCTTCGGGGCGCGCAACGTCGACCGCGCTGTTTGCCGCGGTCGAGGCGGCGGCAGGAACCTCTCGATGACGACGGTCTCCGACGTCGTCGCCGCAGCTCGGGCGCGCGTGCCCTTCTACCGAGACCGGCTGAGTGGTCACGAACACTCGCCGCTGGAGGACCTGCCGTCGTTCGACAAGGCGGCGACGGCGGCCTACGGCCGGTTCCCGTTGTCGGCGGGTGGCGCGCCCGGTGCCTATCGCGTCGTCGCGACGTCAGGTACGACGGGTGATCGCATGTGCGTCTCCTTCGACAGGACCGACTGGGAGCGCGTCGGCGCCTGGCTCGAGGGCGTCGGCCAGCGCGCCGGCCTTCGCGCTGACGACGTGCTGCTGAACACCCACTGCTACGGCCTGTGGGTGGGTGGACCCGTGCTCGACCTACTCGCCCAGCGGGCGGGTGCCGGCGTGGTGCCTCTCGGTCCAGTCGACGCGACGGGCGTGCTGCAGTTCCTTGCCGATGGCGTAGGCAGTGCGATCAGCGCGACGCCGTCGTACATGCGCCGTCTGGTCGAGGCCGCCGAAGGGTCCGGCGTCGATCTTGCTTCCAGTCCCCTGCGTCTCGGCTTCATCGGCGCAGAGCCGGCCGAGCAAGCAATCCGCGAGAAGATCGGACAGCACCTGCCGGAAGGCTTCCGTTGGGTCGAGTTGTATGGCCTCACCGAGACGCTCGGCCCGTCGGTGGCATGCGCTCCCGATCCGGACCGGCCCGAGCTCGAGGTCAACCGCCGCGACTTCTACGTCGAGGTGCTGGACGTGGCGACCGATCAGTCCGTCCCGACCGGCGAGGTCGGCGACCTCACCCTGACCACTCGCGATCCGGCGTGCCGTACGCCGCTCGTCCGCTACCGCACCCGCGACCTCGTGCGGATCACTGCGGGTGATGCCGCCGGTCCTCGCCGCATCTCGCGCATCCTCGGTCGGGCAGATGACTCGCTGAAGGTCGGCGGCGTGCTGGTCTACCCGTCCGCTGTGGCCGAGGTGGTGTCCGCCCAGCTGCCGGCGAGTGCCGAATGGCAGGCTGTCGTCCGGCGCGCCGGCGAGGACGACGAGCTCGTGATCGAGGCCGAGGCGACGCCGGACGACTGCGCATCGATCGCTCGCGCGTTCGAACAGCGGGTTGGCCTCGGTGTCGAGGTCAGGGCCGTCGAGGCAGGCTCGATGAGACGCAGCTTCGAGAAGACACGACGCATCCTCGTCGGCTCGTCGCCGGGTGTAGCTTCGTCGCGCCCTGTGCATCTGGGAGA
Organism: uncultured Acidimicrobiia bacterium; assembly: GCA_963774125.1. Classification (GTDB taxonomy): domain Bacteria; phylum Actinomycetota; class Acidimicrobiia; order Acidimicrobiales; family Ilumatobacteraceae; genus JALZMG01. The sequence continues at coordinate 239,280 of CAVZDR010000002.1, read as the reverse complement.
GGGAGGCTGATGGCCAAGCCGGTCGTGCTCATCTCGACCTACGAGCTCGGCCGCCAGCCCTTCGCTGTCGCTGCCGCGGCGGCCCTGCTTCGTGACGCCGGGGCGGTCGTCCACCCTCAGGACCTCAGCGTGTCCCCACTCGACGAGCAGGCCGTGAGCGACGCCTCGCTCATCGCCCTGTACGTACCGATGCACACCGTGGCGCGCCTCACGCAAGCGTTGCTGCCGCGCCTTCGTCGACTCGCGCCGCATGCCCACCTGTGCGTGTACGGGCTGTACGGACCGCTCAACGAGCGTCATTTCCGCGAGCTCGGAGTGCACACGGTGCTCGGTGGCGAGTGCGAGACCGGCCTCGTCGAGCTGTACCGGTCGCTGCCGGCGCACGGCGTCGAGCCGGCGGCCGCACGGCAGCGGATCCCGGTCGTGTCCGTCGAGCACCAGGCCCTGACGACGCCGGATCGCTCCGGGCTGCCAGCGCTCGAGCACTACGCCCAGCTGGCGATGCCCTCCGGCGAGCACCGGCTCGTCGGCTACACAGAAGCCTCGCGAGGATGCCGCCACCGTTGCCGGCACTGCCCGATCGTCCCGATCTACGACGGCCGGTTCCTCGCCGTGCGTCGCGATGTCGTCCTCGACGACGTGCGGCGCCAGGTCGCAGCCGGAGCACGCCACGTCACGTTCGGTGACCCGGACTTCTTCAACGGCCCGACTCACTCGCTCCGCGTCGTCCGCGAGCTGCACGCCGAATTTCCCTCGCTCAGCTACGACGTCACGATCAAGGTCGAACACCTCGTTCGTCACGCCAGCCTCCTCGATGAGCTGGCGTCGACTGGGTGCGTGCTCGTCACGAGCGCCGTCGAGTCGTTCGATGACCAGACCCTCGAACGCTTCGAGAAGCAGCACACGGCTCGAGACGTCGAACACGCCGTCGCGGCGTGCCGCGCTGCCGGCATCGCGTTCAACGCCACGTTTGTCGCGTTCACGCCGTGGACGACGATGGAGAGCTATCGCCGTTTCCTCGATCGGATCGAGGAGCTCGACCTCGTCGGCAACGTGGCGCCCGTGCAGTACGGCATCCGCCTCCTCGTCACGGCCGGCTCACGACTGCTCGAGCTGTCCGACGTCCTCGACGCCGTCGAGCGCTTCGACGACGTCGCGCTGTGCTACCCGTGGCGCCATCGAGATCCGGCGGTCGACGAGCTCTGGCGCAGGTTGTCGGCACTTGTCACCGCCGCGCAGGACGCTGGTCGGAGCCGGTACGAGATCTTCGCCGCCATCCGAAATGCCGCCACCGGCGGCACCGATGCCGTCGAGCGCGTCGATCCAACGGCGCCGGTGGCGACCATCCCATACCTCACCGAACCGTGGTATTGCTGAACGGAACCGTCTGGTGAGCAGTTCGCTCACCTCTGAATCGACTGGGGGAACGATGGACACGTGGACTCGCACTGCGAGCGAGCTGGTCGACTTGCTGGGGCTCGAGAACCAGCCCATCGCCATGACGTTCACCAACGGTCACGGCGCGGCGGAGCGACCGCCGCAGTTCGCCAAGCCGATGAGCGAGCCGACTTCGGATGGGCGATCCGGGCGTGTGCCTGCAGGCTGCGTGTTCTGGATGGAGGCTGCGAACGCCACGTTCTCGACCGTGCCAGCGGACCACGGGAACTGTTCCGTTGGCCGGTGGGTGCACGGGTTCGCCACCCTCGAGGAGATCGCCGGTGCCGCCGACGTCGGCGCGCTGTTCGAATCGGGGTGGGTGACCACCGACGACGTCGGCAAGGTGCAGGTCGTCGGCGACCACTCGACTGGCATCGTGTACGGGCCGCTGCGTGATTCGACGGCCGACCCCGATGTCGTCGTCCTGCGCCTCAACGCCGCGCAGATGATGGAGCTCGGGGACGCCATCCCGGATCTCGAGCTCAGCGGCAAGCCGCAGTGCCAGATCGTCGCCAAGGCCAAGTCCGGTGGAGCGGCCGTGAGCATGGGGTGCGCGCTGAGCAGGGAGCGCACCGGTATGCCGGCCACGGAGCTGACCTGCGCGATCGCCGCCGCGCAGCTGCCTGGCGTCGTCGAACGTCTGCGCGCAGTGGTCGGTGCCGACCGCGTCGTCGAGGGCTACGCAGCACAAGACCGAGCCCGCTTCTCGTGATCACAACCATGAACGGAGGTTCATCGTGCCCGTAACTGCAGTGAGAAGCCGCAACTTCAGCACGGAGGTGCTCAAGGCCGACCGGCCTGTCCTCGTCGCTTTCCGTGCTTCGTGGTGTCGGCCCAGTCTCGACCTCGTCCCGGTCATCGATGAGCTGGACGCGAAGAACGCCGGCGTCAAGGTCGTCAGCGTGGATTTCGACGCCGACAAGACGTTGTGCACCCGCTACAACGTGACGCGCGTGCCCGTCACGATGATGTTCGCCGAGGGACAGGTCGTGGACTTCATCGGTGGGTTCACCGACAAGAAGTCGATCAACGAGATGGTCCGCCGCCGGCTCGAGCCGGTGATCGAAGTGGACGAGCGGACGTTCGACACCGAGGTCCTCAAGTCATCCGTGCCGACGCTGGTCCACTTCGGTGCGAAGTGGTGCGCGGCGAGCAAGCTGATCGAGCCGGTGGTACTGCGGGCCGCCGAGAGCTTGCGCGGTCAGATCAAGGTCACGCACGTCGAGTTCGGTCCCGAGAACGCCCGGCTGTGCGCGGCTCACAACGTCGTGCGAGTGCCGACCGTGCAGCTCTTCGTCGGGGGCAAGATGCAGGATCAGATCCTGGGCGCCATGGTTGGCGGCACGAAGCGCGGGGCCGTCCAGACGTCGTGTGTCGGGTTGACCTCCGACGACAACATCTTGGGGATGGTCCAAGCGTTCCTGAAGTGACATCGGCGAGCGTCATCGAGGGGCTTTCGCTCGACGGTTTGAGTTCCGCCGAGCGCGGCGTCCTCACTGATGCCCTCGACGACATCCAGCTGCGCTCCAAGCGCTGGCTGCTCGATGAGCTCGACGACATCGATCCGCTGACCGATGCGACCGTGCTCGTCATGGGCGGCTGGTGTGGGGTCCTCCCGTGGCTGCGTCACGTGTCTGGCCGACCGAGCCCGGCGATGACGGTCTCGGTCGACTTCGACGAGCGGGCGTGCCGGATCGGCGCTCGGATCATCGGCCCGGTCACGCCGGCCCTGTACTTCGTTTGCGAGGACATCCATCGGTTGAACTACTCGCGGATCGCTCGCCGCCGCCGACTTGTCGTCATCAACACCGTGTGCGAGCACCTGCCTGACTTCGCCGGGTGGCGGCGGCTGCTACCGCCAGGGACATTGACGGTCCTGCAGTCGAACGACTACCGCGGCTGCCCCGACCACGTCAACTGCGTGGACTCGGCGGTCGATCTGGAAGCGGCCGCTGACCTGTCGGAGGTCGCATTCCTCGGTTCCTTGCCGCTCTCACTGTTCACGCGGTACATGGTGATCGGTCGAACCTGATCACAGGATGCGTCCTGCGGACGCCACCTCGGCGCGCACGTAGACCCGCTCGAGCCAGCGGTCGGTCCCATCGTGACGGGGCACGAATGAGTTGCGCCCATGGAGGCAGCGCCGGTTGTCGATGACGAGCAGGTCACCGGCCTGCAGTTGGATCTCGTGTCGCACATCCTCGGCAACGGCGGCCGCCGTAACGCGTCGAGCGCTGCCACGGCAGCAGGCGTCAGCGCCCGTGCGCCGCATGCCAGGTCGACCGCAAGGCGTGGATCCTCGGCGTCACCGTGGAGCAGCGGCGCAGGGCCGAGCCACGGTCGCGAACCGTCGGCGTCACGCGTGAACGAGTACGGCGCCCGCAGTTCGAACTCAGGCTCGCGCAGCGCATGGAGGTGCTCCGCGGTCAACCGGCCGCACAACGCGGCGTTCGGCACCACGATGGTGACCGCGTGCGGATCACCTCGGAGACACAGCAGCAAGATGAAGTGCGGACTCATCGCATCCATCGGCCGATCCGGGTGATCCCTCGAGAAGACCAGCTCGGAGTGGAGGTCAAGAGGAAGCAGTGAGCCTTCATTGGAGGGTGCATCCTCTTCGCCGTGCACCGGCACCACGTGTTGGACGAGGGCACCAGCCTTCTCGGCGCGATAACCGACTGGCGCGCCGAGTTGTTGCGCCACACCGAGGATGATCCCGTCCATGACCGCCGTCGCGGTGGCCCCCGGTAGGTGCGCAAGGTCGAGCGGCGTTGGGCCGAGGTCGAGAAACTGACCGATTCCGACGACGTGCAATACGCCGGGGCCATGCCCGTTGCGCAGCTCGACGAGCGCGGCTCGGAGCGCAGTCGGCATCTCACGGCCGACGATCGCGCCGACGCGATGGAGAAAGGGCTCGGGGGTGCCCGGCTGCAGGTGCCCGTCGGCGAGCGTCGCCGCGAGCCGCGCGGCCGCGTCGTCGTCGACGTCGAGGCGCCCGATCGCTGGCGGAGCCACCGGGCGCCAACGTAGCGGTCCGTCAGCGCACGACGTCGAAGATCTGCTTCTGGATCCCGTTGGGGTACGCCTCGTACTCGACGAGCTTCAGCTTGGTCGTGTCCTTCTCGGTCTCGCTGAACAGCCGCTTCCCCGCGCCGAGCAGCAGCGGGAAGACGAGCAGGTGGTAGCGGTCCACGAGGCCGGCGTCGGCGAGGCTGGCGCCCAGCGTGGCGCTGCCGTGAACGGCGATCGCGCCGCCCTCGGTCTCCTTCAGCGCAGCCACCTCGTCGAGCGAGCGCAGCACCGTCGTGGGCCAGCCTGGATCGTCAGCGGCAAGCGTGGTCGACACCACGTAGCGAGGCATCGCGTTGTACTCGGCGAACTCCTCCATCGTCGGCCACACCGGGGCGAACTCCTCGTACGTCTGCCGGCCGAACAGCAGCGCGGTGGTCTCCTGCTGCTCACGGCCCTTGATCTCGTAGGCGGCAGGATCGAACTCGACGTCCTTGAACGTCCAGCCAGCGTTGCGGTAGTCGCCGCCGCCCGGGGCCTCCATCACGCCGTCGGCGGACACGAAGGCGGTCACGATCAGGGTTCGCATGTCTGTCTCCTGGTTCTGGTTGGGGTGCGCACGCTGAGGACGTCGTGCTCTGCCGCCACAACGAACGAGATCAGCAGAATCGACGCCAAGGCGGAGAATTCTTTGTCAGGTCGGTACGGGCGCGATCGCTTGGACGTAGACGGCACACCGATCGGTGGTCGCAGTTGGTTGGTCGACCGCAAGCTCGAGGACAGCCACGCCAACGCGCATTGACCGTCGCCATCCGATGATTGGCTAGACTTCGTGCAGTTGACTGAACAAACAACGCCAACCCAACGTCGTCGTCCCACCACGTCCACGGCTCCGTCGAACGGCGGGCGGCGAGCGGCGCGGATGCAGGCGACCGAACGCGCCATGCGGGAGGCAGCGCTGCGACTGATGGGAGAGCGAGGGTACGAGGCGACCAGTACCGACGACATCGCCAGGGCTGCCGGCGTGTCACCGCGGACGTTCTTCAACTATTTCGCGACCAAGGAGGATGTCGTCTTCGTCCCAAGGGACATCCTGCCGGGACTCGTCGGCGCGGCGCTACGCGAGCGACCCCTCGACGAGGATCTGGCGACGTCGATGGTCGCCGCGCTCACGGGTGTCTTCGAGCAGTTTGCCCAGTTCGTTGGCGTTGACGCTGCAGCGCTCGTGCGTGCCCAGGTGCGGCTGATGCTCACGGAGCCCTCCATCCGCAGGATCACGTTCGAACGAAGGATGAACTTCGAGGACGCGGTGTGGAAGGTCGTGCAGGAACGCGGCGTGGCGCCGCAGGATCTCGCCGCCCGGGCGACGGTCACGACGGTGATCTCGTTGACCTTCCTGGGACTGACGGAATGGGCGTCGAGCAACGATGACGAGACGCTGCTGGCCGTCGTCGCCCGCAGCCTGCTGGCTGCGCCGCACCCGTCACGGATCGCCGCGGGACTGACGGGTCCGCCCCTGCTCTCGTAACTCGCCGCGCCGAGACCGATAGTTCTTGCATCTGACTGCAAGAATATGTTCGGAAGCCCGGAAGCATCGAGCCGGGGAACGTGCGAGCCGTCGCTCACCGCTCCCGCCCGCTCACCTGGCTACGCGGACACGCCTTGGCCGACGGAGCACGCCGACGTGTGGCGCACCCACGCCGCATCGACGGGCCTGCACGGCAACCTCGATCGGGTGAGGCTGGCGACGGCCAGCGCGCGTCTGCCTGAAGAGCCGGTCTGGGGCTACGTCGGCACCGGCGACAAGCTGTACGTGATCGGTGGGTCGCCGTACCTCCTGAACATGTTCACCGAGCTGATGCTGGGCGCCTCGACGGATCGGATCCCGACACTCACCGCGCGGACGATCCTTGCCTCGCGGCGCGTGACGCCGTACGTCGCGGAGATCGACGCGGACACGATGAAGGTCGACGTCATGCCGCTCACGGGCGGCACCGCGGTGAACTACACGGGCGGTCTGCTCGTTCACTCCAACGGCTACCTGTACGCCGTCGTGCGCGGCGTGCTCCACAAGATCGACCGCAGGACGTTCACCGAGGTGTCGTCCGCGGAGCTCCCGCTTGCGCCGAAGGAGTCCGGTGAGCCCGAGATGACGACGTACAACGGCATCGCGGCGACCCTAGACGGTGACCTCATCCTGAAGGGCTGGGCGTCCTCGGGCGGGGGAGCCGACGCACCGGGCACGCTCCTGCGTGTCGATCCGGACGATCTTGCAATCAAGGTCAACATCGAGTCGACGGCGATCGCGTCGGCTCGCATGGCGATCGTCGCGGACGCAGGGAAGGAGTACATCTACTTCCCCGGCAAGACCGAGTCGGTGCGCTTCCTCATCACACCGACATCGTTCGAGCTGGACGATGCCTGGACCGCGACATACCTCGAGCCTTCCTCGGGCGACACGATGGCGAGCTCGGACGTCTACGTCGGCGACGGTGTGGTGTTCGCCAGCAACACCAGCCCGCAGGCGACCACGCCGATGAAGGTGTTCAGCCAAGGCGACTCCGCCGGGGCGCCGCTCGCCAGCGTCGACGCGTTCAGCGGTGACCAGACGGGCTGGAACTTCTTCATGATGGCCGGCGATCCGTACGAGTCGGGCGTGGTCGCCGTGCAGGACCAGGCGACAGGCCGTGTTGCGGGCTACATGGTGTGCGACGGCGGAACATCGGTCGAGCGAGTGTGGGAGAACGACGACATCACATCGTCGGCCGGCATGGCCGTGAACTACCGGGCGGGACACCTCTACACCGACGACCGCACGTGTTCGTCGAACCACACGTGCCGGCTCTACCTCGTCGTCCTCGACCTCCGAACCGGGGACGAACTGGCCCGGGTGAGGGTCAGGGGCTCGCGGCCGTCGATGGGTCAGATCTTCATCGGCAGGGACGCGGTGTACTACGTCGCGCCGGAGACCGGAGAGCGCCACGGGTACGTCACCCAGGTGACCGCGGCCCGGGGATGAGGCGCTAGCCGGCCGGCGCCGAGATCGGCTCGGTTCCTTCGAATGCCCACACGTCGGCCCGGCAGGCAAAGCGGACGGGCTTGAACGTGACGTCGGCGACCGCCGACGACGCGGACACGGGGTGGGTGACCCGCAGGCGCGGTTCGCTCCACACTGTGGCGTCGAACGCGTCGACGAAGGGCTCACCTCGCTCCGCGCTGTCGAAGTGGAACTCTCGCTCGACCTGGAGGAGGCGCAACCCTCGTTCGAGTCGGGCCGGGTTCATCGTCGACGTGTATTGCAGATCAGACGGCGCGAGTGCCTGCGGCGACGTGTGTCCGGCGGCCAGCACGACGGTCCCGTCGACGGCGACCGAACCGGTTGCGCCGTCGTAGCGGCGGCTCATCGTCACGTCCGCCACCTGGACCCGGTACCCCCAACCCGACGCCAGGATCCGCGCCATGTCGGGATTGTCGACGAACGCACTGAGGTGGTATCCGCGCGTCCGGATCCCGCTGCGGCAGAGCAGCCGGAGCTCAGCAAGCGTGAACGGGCCGTGCGTGCACTCGCGTGCGCGCAGGAACGAGAACGTGATGACCGGCGGGTTCACAGGATGGAGCGCCGGGGGAAGCATCGAGTCACGGTCAGCGGCGTCGACCTCCCAGGCGACCTGCAGCAACTCGGCGTGCGGAACGAACAGTGGCTCGGTGGCTGGCGTGTCGACGTGCGGGGCGGCTGCGGCCAGTGCTTCGGAGGTGGCGGTTCCCTGCAACATCAGTGCCGCCCCGGACCGAACGCCGGCATCACGTCCGAGGCGAAGAGCCGCATCGACTCCATCACGTCCTCCTGCGAGACCGCGTCGGCCGTGTTCAGCACGAAGTTGACGGCGTCGACGCCGATCTCTTCCCAGACCTTGATCGCCTTGAGGATGCGGTCTGGATCGCCGATCGCGATGCCGTCGGGCACGGGGCGGCGTTCAGACGGGTTCTCACTGTCGCGGCGTGCGGCGGCGGGAGCGAGGTTGGCAAGCGATTGGTAGGCGGCGGTCGGGTACACCTCGCGATTCCACAACAGGTGGCCGTTGAGCAGCATGAACAGGTTGAACATCTGACCGCCCACGTCGGTCGCCACCCCGTCGTCCGGGTGGCAGTAGAGGAAGTTCATCGTGGCGACCTTGTCGTTCACGACCGAGCTCACCGGATCGCACAGCGCCACCCGCTTGCGGTATTCACGCGTGCGGCGCTCCTGCTCTTCGAAGCTGGCCGCGGCGACGCCGAGACAGCCGATGCCGCGATCGGCGGCATCGAGCTCTGTACCCGGCGTCGTCACGGTGACCCACATCGGCGGGTGCGGCTCCTGCACCGGCTTGGGCAGCACGGGGCGCTCGGGCATGGACACTGTCGCTCCTCGATGGGCGACGCGTTCCTCGGTCCACAGGCGCGGCAGCAGGTGCACGTACTCGTCCCAGGAGATCTTCGTCGTGTCCGGGTCGACACCGAAGCCGCCGAGCTCGGTCCACGTCGATGCCCGCGCCGTGCCGAACTCGAGGCGCCCGCCGGACAGGATGTCGAGCACCGCCGCCCGCTCGGCGACGCGGATCGGGTGGTTCATCTGTGGCACGCAGACGACTGCGCCGTGCCCGACACGGATCCGCTCGGTCTGCATCGCCACCGCCGTGAGGAACAGCTCGGGCGCCGAGCAGTGCGAGTACTCCTCGAGGAAGTGGTGCTCCACGGCCCACACCGTGTCGAACCCGAGCTCGTCGGCCAGCCGCGCCTGTTCGAGCGCGTTGCGGTAGACGGACTGCTCGGCAGCGCGGGTGAGCGGGCGAGGAACCGACAGCTCGAAGAAGATGCCGAACTTCACGTCGCTACCTTCACACAGATGAGTTGATGCCCCGCCGCCCGTCGAAGTGGTGATGAAGCGTGCCGCCGAACTCTTCGACCTCGAGCGCCGCCCGACGTGCTCGCCGTTCGTCGTCGACTACTGGCAGACCCGCAGTGCACCTGAGGAGGCGTTCATCTCGGTGGCGGCGTGCCACTGGCAGATCGTCGTGACGAGGCGATGTGGCTCGGCGGTCGTGACCGTTCGAGGTCCCGAGACCCGGGCGACCTCCGTGCCGATCCCATCGGACGCCGAGTTCTACGGCATCCAGTTCACGCTCGGCACGTTCATGCCCAACCTGCCGCCCGGGTGCTTGGTCGATCGATCGGTGGAGTTGCCATCCGTGACGGACACGAAGTTCTGGCTCGACGGGTCAGTGTGGGAGCTGCCGCGGCCGGACAACGTCGATGTCTTCGTCGACTGGCTTATCGATGCCGGTCTGCTGGTGCACGACACGGTTGCGTCGGCCGCTTCGCAAGGCGTCGCGAACGACTTGTCAACCCGCTCCCTGCAACGTCGGGTGTCGCGGGCGACCGGGCTGACCCGGGGGGCGATCAGGCAGATCCGGCGTGCCGAGTGCGCGCTGGCGTTGCTGGTCCAAGGTGACTCGACGCTCGATGTGGTGCACGAGGTGGGATACGCCGACCAGGCCCATCTGATTCGTTCGCTCAAGCGGTTCATGGGGCAGACGCCGGCCCAGGTCACGCCCGTGCCGACGATGTAGCCGTCGCTTTCGTTCAATACCGCATGGCGCGCGCATCGGCAAGATGTCAGCGTGCGGCAGTTGATCAACTCCACCTACATCACGCTCGACGGTGTCATCGAAGGACCGCATCTGTGGCCGGCGCTGAAGCGCGGCACGTCCGACGAAGGTGAGTCGATCCAAACGGGCTTGTTGGAGGCCTGCGACATCGTGCTGATGGGCCGACGCACCTACGACGTCTTCGCTCCGGCGTGGACGAGCCGCAGCGGCGATGCGTACTCGGATCGCATCAACGCCATGCGCAAAGTGGTCGTGTCGGGGTCCCTCACCGACCCGCAGTGGCAGAACACCGAGGTGATCGCCGGCGACGTGGCCGGCGCAGTCCGCCGCCTCAAGGACGAGGACGGTGGCCACATCGTGCAGTACGGGTTCGGAGATGTGTCGCGGCTGTTGCTCGAGCAGGGCCTGTTCGACCAGTTCCAGCTGTGGATCCATCCCCAACTCGTCGGACCATCCGACGCCAGCGACTTGCTGTATCGGCCGGGCCTGGCGGCTTCGTTCGACCTCGTCGACTCGCGGGTGCTCAGCAACGGAATCATCCTGGCGACCTACGCTGCCTGACGTGACCTGACCTCATGCCGCTTCGGAGGGTGGTTTGCGCGGTGGGGGGAAGGTGAGCCATCGGGTGTGGAGGTGTTCGCCGGTCGGGTGGGCGTAGGGCTGGTTGGGTTCGAGCGGTGGTCCGGTGGGGGGTCTGGGTCTGGCCGCTGGGTCGAGGGTGCGGCCGATGGGGTCGGTGAAGGTGATTCCGTCGGGTTGTTCGGCGTTGCCGGCGATGCCGAGTTGTCCGAGGTGGTGTTGACGGTGGCAGCTGCGGCACAGGGCGCAGAGGTTCCGCGGCTCAGTGGGACCTCCGTGCTGGCGGTGGACGATGTGGTGGATGTCGAGACGGCGGGTGTTGTGGCACCACGGGACACGACATTTCCTGTCGTGGGCGAGCACGAGACGGCGGATCCGGTCGGGGATGCCTTTGATCGTCGGGGCGACACTGAGTGGCCGGCCTTGGGCGATGAACGTCGGGGTGATCGTGCCGTCACAGGTGAGGAGTCGGCGGATCGATTCGGGAACCGGAAACCCGTCTCCCCAAGTGGCGAGCAGGTCGGCGGTCGGGTCGATGAAGACATTGATGCGGTACAGGTTCTGTCGGTCCAACGGCACTGCGGCGAGGGCCCGTTCCGCCACGTCGACGAGGGCGTCGGCGGTGGTGACGGTGTGTTGGCCGTCGCTGAAGAGGCGGTCGCGGGCTTCGCGGAACGCACCGTCGAGGAAGCGTCCCCGGTCGGCGTCGAGCTCGGCGCGGCAGGTGGTATCGGCCGTCACGGTCGAACCACGTGGCGACGGACTCCGTCGGTGTGGCCCGTTCGGCCGGATCCGCCGGTGGCGTGGCGGCTCGCACTTCGATGCGCAGTTGGGCGACCGTCGACAGCGGGGCCAGCTCGGCCATCGTCGCATCCACGTGGACCGGCGCGGTCACGGCGACCGCCGCCTGATCCAACGACAACCGGCCGTCATCGAACACCGCGGTCACGGCCGGATGGGTCACCTTCGCGGCGGCGAGACGTAGCACTTTGTCGGCGGTGGCGGGGTCAATGCCGGCCTGCCACGTCAGCCAGTGCTTCGGCGAGCGGACGCCGATCCCGGACCACGCATCCTGTTCGATCACTTCCGCCACCACGTCGACCAGCTGGGCATGTGCCGCGTTCAGATGGCCGCAAACGACCTTGAGGCGCTCCTCGAGATCTCTCGCTAACGCCTCAGAGCGCATAGCTAAAACGTACTGACGTTCGTTACAGATGTCAACACCTGTTCGAGACTTCCGGCGGTCGGCAGCCGGCAGATCCAAAGGGTCGGGTCGTGGGCAACCGCGGGGTAATCCCGCTGTGCCCCGGCCCGCCTCTGCTGTTGGGTCGTCGGCATGGAAACCACCACCACCACCACCACACCAATCGAGCTCAAGGCCGACGAGCTCGAAGACTCCCTCGAGAGCCTGCTGCACGAGGGCACGGCCCGGCGCATCACGGTGAAGAAGGACGGCGAGGTGATCGCCGACTTCCCGCTCGCCGTCGGCGTCGTCGGCACCGTGCTCGCCGCGCCGCTGGCCGCAGTGGCAGCGATCGTTGCCCTCATCGCGGACTGCACCATCGAAGTGGTTCGGGAGCGTGCGGCCGACGACACGTCGGACGCTTCGACCGACGAGCCAGCGGACGCGCCGATCGAGACGACCGTCGCACCCGAGATGTCCGAGCCCGCCGGCGACGGCGCACCGCTCGAGATGCCCGTCGTCGCCGCTGCAGTCACGGTCTGATCGCAATGTCCACCGTCGTCGCCACCCCTCCTGGGGCTGTCCTGCGGCGCCGCCCGTCAGGTGAGCCTCCCGCCCTGCGGCGGGAGGCTCGCTGGACGAGGTGGTTCGCCGTGCTCGGTGTCGTCGTCCTCGTCGGCATCGGGCTCCGGCTGCTCGCCGGTTCGACCGGGGTCGTCCACAGCGTCGACGACGCGGTCCTGTCTTGGCTCGAGGGTGACCCGCTGCCCGGCGTCCGGAGTGCGGCGGTGGCCCTCAGCTCACTTACCACCCTCACGATCGTCATGGCGCTCCGATGGATCGCCGTGCTCGTGCTGCTCGTCCAGCGCCGGCTGCGTCACGCGGTCGTGTTCGTCGTGACGTTCGTCGCGATGGACTGGATCGTTGTCCGTCTGCTCTACGTCGGCCAGCCTCGACCGAGCACGTCCGTGCTCGAGGCGAGCACTGCGTATGGCTTTCCGTCGAAGACGATCGCGGCGTTGGCGATCTCGCTGTTCGCCGTCGTGATGGCGTTCACACCACGTGGTCCACGCCGCCGTCACCAGCTCGCCGCCGTCGGGTCACTGCTCGGCCTCATCATCTTCGCTCGCCTGTATGTCGGCTCCGACTACCCGACAGGCTCCATCTTCGCCACCGTGCTGGCCGCCGCCGTCGCGACGGTGATGTTCCGTTGGCTTGCCCCGGAGGAGTCGTTCCCGGTGGCGGACCGACGTGGGACGGTGGACGCGCACCTCGATCTGGGCGGAGAACGTCGCACCGCGATCGTGCGGGCGATGGCCGACCAGCTCGGCCTCGCCGTGGTGGACGTCGAGCCGTTCGGCCTCGAGGGCTCGGCCGGATCATCACCCCTGCGCATGACGCTCGACGACGGAACCCGTGTGTTCGGCAAGATCTACTCCTCGAGTCACGAGCGCGCTGACCGCTGGTACCGCTTCGGCCGCACCCTCCTCTACGGCGAGCTCGAGGACGAGACGCCGACCGGCTCTGTACGCCGACTCGCCGCCTACGAGGACTACGCGCTGCGCTTCTTGACCGATCACGGCATGCACGTCGCGCACCCGTACGGCGTCGTCGAGCTGACGCCCAACCACGAGTACCTCGTCGTCACGGAGCTCTTCGAGGACGCCGACAAGCTCGGTGTTCCCACCGTTGACGCAAACGTCATCGACGACGGCCTCCGTCTCGTTCGCACGATGCGGGACATCGGCGTCGCACATCGCGACATCAAGCCCGCCAACCTGCTCGTCCGCCACGGCCGGCTGCAGCTCGTCGATGTGTCGAATCTCCAGATCCGTCCGTCGCCCTGGCGCCAAGCGGTCGATCTGGCGAACATGATGCTCACACTCGCCCTCGTCAGCTACCCGGATGAGGTCCACGCGCGGGCGCTCCAGTTCTTCACGCCGGACGAGATCGCCGAGGCGTTCGCCGCCACGGAGGGGCTGACCGTGCCAACCGAGCTGCAAGCCAAGCTCAAGGCCGACGGTCGCCCGCTGCTCGAGCGCTTCCGAAGCCTCGCGCCGCGACGTGAGCGGATCTCGATCCAGCGCTGGAGCTGGCGTCGTGTCGGCCTGCTCGCTGCGACGTGGGCTGCGGCAAGCGTCCTCGTCACCCTCTTCATCGACAGCCTGCGCGCCGGAGTGATGTCATGACCACCGCAACGATCAGCACGCAGGCGCCCGTCAACGCGCCCAAGACTGCGAAGCGCCGCAGCTTCTCGCTCGGGAAGCTCTTGATGGCGGTCTTCACGCTCGGCGCGATCAGTGGCCTGCTCGGTCAGATCGGCTCCTTCGATGACGTCGGTGCCGCACTCGCCCGGGCCGACTGGACATGGGTCGCCGTCGCCCTCGCGGCTTCCGCCCTGACGTTTCCGATCGCCGCAGTCGGTGTGCGTGCCGGACTGGCCAGCAAGCTCCCACTGGCGCCGTTCACGGCGTTGCAGCTGTCCAGCAAGTTCGCCAACCTCGTCACGCCCGCCGGCGTTGGCAGCACCGCGCTGAACGTGCGGTTCATGCAACGTCACGGCGTCGACGCCACGTCAGCGATCACGGCCGACGTGGCGACGAGCATCGTGAGCGCGATCGGCGAGCTCCTGCTCGTCGCCGTGTGCTTCCGATTCGTCGGCACGCGGTTCAACCTCGGCGAGCTGCCGGCCGGGACGGGTCGGGTCATCCTCATCGTGCTCCTCGTCGTCGGGATCGTCGTGGCGATCGTCAGCCGCGTGCCGAAGGTGCGCACGGCCGTGATGCCACACCTGCGGCGGGCGTGGAGCACGATCGTGCGCTTGGCCAAGTCACCGCGGGACACGCTGCTCATCGCCGCCTCCGCCGTGCTCACCAATCTGCTGTTCTCGACGTGCCTCGCCCTGTGCCTGCGCGCCTACGGCGGCGAGCTGCCGTTCGCCACGATCGTCGTTGTCAACTGGGCTGCTTCAACACTGGGTGGCCTGTCGCCGACGCCGGGCGGACTCGGCGTCGCCGAGGCTGGGTTGGTGGCGGGCCTGACGGCAGCCGGCATCCCCACCGACACCGCCGTGGCAGCCGCGCTGACGCACCGCCTGCTCACGTTCTGGCTGCCGCCCATCGCCGGATGGATCGCCATGCGGCGGCTGCAGCGGGCCGAGCTGATCTGACGGCCCGTCATGCCGGGGATGGCGACCCTAGTGTTCGACCGTGGCGCTCACAGCCCACTTCATCGAAGGCCGCGACCGGGAGCTCGACGAGCTGCTGGCACTGGCCCGTGGTGCCCGGACGCTGGGTGATCGTGCCGTGCTCGTCAGCGGTGAGGCCGGCATCGGCAAGACCCACCTCGTTCGGTTCCTCGCCGACCGATTGGCCAGCGACGGGTACACGGTCGCCTGGGGCCGCGCCGACCCGGTGGAGCGCGCTGTCCCGTACGCCGCGATCAGTCAGGTTCTCGCCGCGTTGCCGGGGCACCACGCTCTCCGCACGCTGTACGACGCTCCGAGCGGGATGGACGTCGTGCGCAACGACGTCTATCGCCCAGTCGCTCAGCTCCTCGAAGCCCAGTGCGCCGAAGGACCCGTTGTCGTGGTGGTCGACGATCTGCACTACGCCGACGAGGACACGCTGGTCTTGATCGGGTTCCTCGTCAGGCGGCTGCTCGATCTCCCCATCACGTGGGTCCTCACGTCGCGCCCGAGGCTGGCGGAGCCGGCGCCCGGACTGGCCGCGTTGCTCCACCGCCTGCGCGAGGACGGCCGTCTCGACGAGGTCGTGCTGGACCGGCTCCCCGCTGACGACATCACTCGTCTCGTGGATGAAGCGGTCGGGCGGTCTGTGGATCCAGCAGCGATGGCGGTCATCGTCGAACGCTCGGCAGGCAACCCGTTCTTCGCGATCCAGCTGGCGCTGTCGCTCGCCGAGAACGGAGTGCTCGACCGTCCTGGCGCTCTCGACGCTTCGACGGCCGTGCCGTCGATCTCGCGGCGCGTCGCGCTGCTCGAGCGCGTCTTCCCATTGGGAGAGAACGCGCGGACGGTGGCGCGGGTCGCATCCGTGTTCGGCGACATCGATCTGGATCAGCTCGAGGATCTGGCGGCAGTCCTCGGATTGGATGCGACGCAGGTCGAGGACGGGTTCGACCGCCTCGTTCGGGCCGACCTCCTGCGACCCTTCGCCGGAAGTCGCTACGTGTTCGTCCACGACCTCGTGCGCGAGACGCTGTACGGCGACCTCGGCCCTGCGGAGCGACGCCGTCTGCACGGTGCGGCGGCACAGGTCCTGCTGACGCGCCGTGCGCACGGAGAGGCGGTGGATCTGGTCGAGCTGGCGCATCATCTGAGCGAGGGGAGTCCGGGCCCTGATGGCCGCGCCGTCGATGCCCTGCGGGAGGCCGGTGACCTACTCGTGCAATCGGCCCCTCGGTCGGCGGCCCTCCGCTACCGGCAGGCCATCGACTACCTGCCGGACCGCATCGACGGCTCGAGCGACCTGCACGTCCGCCTGGCCCGCGCCCTGCATCGAGCCGGAGAACCGAGCGAGGTCATCCGGGTGTGCCGCAGCGGGCTCGACGGCGCGACTGGCGACGATCGTGATCGGCTGACTCGGTACCTGTCTGCGGCGCTGGCGGACGACGGCGATCTCGGCGGCGCGTTGGCGATCGTGGACAGCGAGGTGGCTCGACGCGGAGACTCGGTGGTCCTGCTCACGACTCGGGCGCTCTTCCACCGGCTGCTCGATGACTACGACGAGGCGGCCAACGACGTGGAGCGGGCGGCGTTGGTCGCACGCAGCGGGCCTGAGCGCCTGGCGGTGCTGTTCCAGCGCCTCAACCTCGGCGTGGACCTCGGCGCCAGAGGGGGCGCTCCCGACGCGCTCACCGCACTCGAGGCGCTGCTGCCATCGCTCGATCCGGAGACGAGCGTGATGGCGCGCACGCATGCCGCTGGTGCCTGCGCCGCCCTCGGCGAGATCCGTCGCGGCGCCGACCATCTGCGGGCGGCCGATGCCTTGGCGGCGCAGGGCGTCGTCGACATCGATTGGCCGTGGTCGTTCGCGGCGCGGGTCACCCTCTATGTCGCGGAAGGGCGGTGGGACGACGCCGTGCGGGTGTACGACGAGGGTGCTCCGGAGTTCGGCAAGGGACTGCGGAGCATCGCTCGCAACCACGTTGTCGCTCCGATCGGCGACATCGCGCTTGCCCGCCGCGACGTCGAACGCCTTCGTCGGCTGGTCGATGACATCGACGACCGGACGCCGCACGCCGGACCGGCGAAGGCGCTGGCGCGCAGCAAGGTCGAGCGGGGGGAGGGCCGCCCGGAGCAGAGTCGGACCATTCTCGAGGCGGTCCTCGAGGAAGTCCCCGCCGGCTCGTTGATGGAGAGCTACGTGCTGGTCGGCCTCGGGACGAGCTACCTGCAGCTGGGCGACCACGCAGGAGCGTTGTCCCTGATGGGTCGCCTGCGTGCGGCGAGCAGCGGGATCGGGACGGCGTGGTCGGACGTCGTGCAGTCCCTCGTCGAGCTGATCGTCTGTGACGACGTGGACGCCGGGCTCACGGGGCTGGCGCTTGCCCTGGAGCACGGCAACGTGCGGTACGAACCGGACTTCCGGCTGCAGCTCGGCCGAGTCGGCGTCGATCCCGAGGTCAACCTGACGGCCGCCCATCAGATGTACGGCGAGCTCGGGTGCGTCGACAACGTCGCCGCGACGGAGGCCGAGATGCGACGTCAAGGCATCCGGGTGCCGACGCGGCGACGGGCGGATCGCTTCGCGCTCGACGGATGCCGAGCAACGCGTCGCCGCGCTCGTGGCGGAGGGGTTGAGCAACCGGCTGATCGCCGAGCGTCTCGCCTACAGCGTGAAGACGATCGAGGCATATCTGTCGCGGATCTACGCCAAGACGGGTTGCCGCAATCGCGTCGATCTGGCGCGACGGTTCGCCGGCACGCCGGCCTGAGGTCCCCGAGGAGCAACGATGTCGAACGCCACACCCGAACCGCTGCCTGACCCGACGGGACCGCACGCCATCGGAAGGGCGTCGTACGAGTGGGTGGACCAGGACCGCGCCGAGATCTACTCGGCGGACGCCGAGGATCGGCGCGAGCTGGTCGTGTGGGTGTGGTATCCGGCCGCCGCCGAGCCGGGTGGGCGGAGAGCTGAGTACCTGCCCGCGGGTTGGGCTCCGAACGCGCAGTTCCTCGGACTCGAAGTGGATGACGTGCGCGCCCATGCCGTGGAGGAAGCACCGCTCGCCGGGGGCGACACGAAATACCCGGTGCTGCTGATGTCGATCAGCGGGTTCCCGCCGCTGCTGCACAGCTCGCTCGCCGAGGAGTTGGCGAGTCACGGCTACGTCGTCGTCGGTGTCAACCACACGTACGAATCGACCGTGACCGTGTTCAGCGACGGACGGGTCGTCGCGATGAACCCACAGGCCGTGGCCGGCGCGCTCGGACCGCAGAGCGGCAACCACGACGAGGCGTTCCGTGCACGGGGAGAGGTGTGCATGCTCAAGGCCGCCGACCTGGCGTACGTCGCCGGTCAGGTCGGCGTGCTCGACGCCGACGCTGCCGGTCGTTTCGGGGGACGTCTCGATCTCTCGCGGATGGGCGTGTTCGGCGTCTCCTTCGGTGGGAACGCCGCACTCGAGTGGTGCCGCACGGACCCCCGCTGCCTGGCCGCGGTGAACCTCGACGGTGCGCTCTGGACCGATGTCGGCAAGGTCGGCCTGGAGCGACCTGCGCTGCAGGTGCTCGCCGAGCACGAGGAGTTCGCCGTCTCACCCGAGAAGGCCGTGCAGAACGGCATGGCGCCCGATGTCGAGTGGTTCGTCGCCGAGAAGGCGATCACGGTCGGTGGGTGGCGGACGGTCCACGAGCGGAGTCGGCCCGGGTACACCGTGCGCGTCGCCGGGGCAACGCATCTCAGCTTCCTCGACATACCGCTGTTGCCGCGCAAGGGCGACGCGATGGTCACCGGAATGCTCGCCGCGACCACCATCGGCGCCGAGCGCATGTGGCGGATCATCAGCGACCTCGTGCTGGCGTTCTTCGACAAGCACCTCGGCGACGGCGATGGCGGGATCCTCGATGGCCCTGATCCCGCGTATCCCGAGCTGACGTACGGACCAGCCTGAGCAAGTATCGGCGCCGTGGCCAAGGCTCCGGCGATCGAACTCGCGGTGGGAGAGCGAACCGTCAGGATCACCAACCCCGACCGGCCGTACTTCCCAGCCACCGGCGCGACGAAGCTCGACCTCGTCGACTACTACCTCGCCGTCGGGCCGGGCATCGTCAACGCCATCCGTGAGCGGCCCTGCATGATGCACCGCTTCCCGACGGGAGTGAGCGGCGAGAAGGTGCACCAGAAGCGGGTACCGGCGGGCGCGCCGCCGTGGCTGCACACCGTCCGGCTGCACTTTCCGCGCTATGGCCAGCACGCCGACGAGCTGTGCGTCACGGAGCTGGCCGAGGTGATCTGGGCGGTGCAGATGTCCACCGTCGAGTTCCATCCCTGGAACAGCCGGCGCAGCGACGTCGAGAAGCCGGACGAATGGCGAATCGACCTCGACCCGATGCCGAACTGCACGCTCGACTCGGTCCGCCGGGTCGCCCACGTCGCACGGGAGGTGCTCGATGAGTTGGGCGCCGTCGGGTGGCCGAAGACGTCGGGTGGCAAGGGGATGCACATCTACGTGCGCATCGAGCCGTCGTACGGATTCCGGGACGTGCGGTCGGCGGCGCTGGCGTTCGCTCGAGAGGTCGAGCGGCGAGCTGGTGGGATGGTGACCACGACGTGGTGGCGGAAGGACCGGGACC
Organism: uncultured Acidimicrobiia bacterium; assembly: GCA_963774125.1. Lineage (GTDB taxonomy): Bacteria > Actinomycetota > Acidimicrobiia > Acidimicrobiales > Ilumatobacteraceae > JALZMG01. The sequence goes on along the minus strand of CAVZDR010000002.1, from coordinate 219,608 downwards.
CGGCGGCGGTGTTCGTGGACTACAACCAGAACGCGAGGGATCACACGATGGCGGCGGCCTATTCGGTGCGCGGCGTGCCGGAAGGCACCGTGTCGACGCCGATCACCTGGGAGGAGATCGACACCGTCGAGCCGCGCGACTGCACGATGGCGACGGTCCCGGCGAGGTTCGCCGAGCTCGGCGACCTGCACGCGGGGATCGATCAAGTGGTCTTCCGGATCGACGAGTTGCTGGAGTGGGCAGCACGTGACGAGCGCGCTGGAATCGCCGACGCCGCCCCACCCGACGAGTGACGCTTGTGCGAACCCTTCAAGGTCACCTCCCCATGCCGCCGGGAGATCCGACGCTAGGGAGTCAGTGAGATGCTGCCGAGGCGAGCGTGACGTCGTGCGCCTCGTCGCCCTTGCGCCCCGGTCGGATCGCGAACTCGACGGCGGTGCCGATCTGCAGCGACGCTCCCGCCGGCACGCTCGAATGGTGGACGAACAGGTCAACGCCCGTGCCCCGGTCGATGAAGCCATAGCCGCGACCGCCATTGAAGAACTTGACGACGCCTCGGGCCCGTCCCGGTGAGGGCGCAGGGCGAGAGCGCGGTGTCTCGGTGAGACGGCGCGGTGTCTCGGTGAGTGCGTCGAGGTCGACGTTCGAGATGTCGGCCTCGATGCCGACGTCCCGTTGCAGAACGGCGGGCGGAGTGCGTGGCCGACCGCTCGATCAGCGAGACGACGACGCCCGTCGCGCCCGCACGTGCAGTGCGCCCGGATCGGTGAACGTAGGTCGTTGCATCCTGAGGTGGATCGAAGTGCACGACGCCGGCGACGCCCTCCACGTGCACACCTCGGGCGGCGACGTCGGTCGCGATGAGCGAGCGCACCTCGCCGCGGGCGAACGCACGAAGGGCGCGGTCGCGCTGCGGCTGGCTGCGGCCGCCGTGGATCGGGATCGCGGTCACGCCGAGCTTGTCGAGCTGCTTCGTGAGCCGATCGGCACCGTGCCGCGTGCGGCAGAACACGATCGTCGACCCGATCGTGTTGATCGCGTCCGCTGTGGCAGCGGCGCGCTCGGTCCGGTCGACCCGCCAGAAGATGTGGCGGGCGGTCGTGAGGTCGGGGCCTTGCTGGCCGATCTCGTGGACGATGGGATCGTGCTGGATCTCACCGGCGAGCTTGGACACTGCAGCATCGAACGTGGCGGAGAACAGCAGCACCTGCCGTTGCTTGCTCGTCAGCTCGATGATGCGCCGTACTGCGGGCAGGAACCCCATGTCGGCCATGCGGTCGGCCTCGTCGACGACGACCTGGTCGACGTTGTCGAGCTCCACGAGACCGGACTGGATCAGATCCTCGAGCCGGCCGGGGCAGGCCACCACCAGCTCGGCGGCGGCGTCGAGGGCTTTGCGCTGGGGGCCGTAGCCCACGCCGCCGTACACCGACACGACGTGATGGCCGCGGAGGCGCACGAACGGCCGTAGCTCGTTGGTGATCTGTTCGGCGAGCTCGCGAGTCGGGGCGAGAACGAGCGCCGTGGGCCGACGACGTTGCGCCGGACGCATCCGGACGACGAGCGGCAGACCGAAGGCCAGTGTCTTGCCCGAGCCCGTGGGTGCACGGCCGGAGACGTCCCGGCCGGCGAGGGCATCGGGGATGACGGCGGACTGGATGGGGAACGGTTCGGTGATCGCGTCGGCGTCGAGACGTGCACACAGATCCGTGGGCACGCCGAGCTCGGCAAACCGGGCAGAGCCGGTGGACATGGGGGAACACTTTCGATTGCTCAACAGCGCATTCGGCCGGAACAACGGAGCGTCTCCGCGACGACAGGGGGGCTGTCGACGAACGCACCTTACCGTGAGGAACAACTGTTCCCACGGACCGAGTGGCGCGGCCCCAACGACCGTCGTGGCGGCGTCCGGACGATCAGTCGCCGATCGAGCCGTCGATGGCTTGACGCAGGAGGTCGGCGTGGCCGCAGTGGCGGGCGTACTCCTCGATCATGTGGACGATCGTTCGGCGCACGCTGTGTCCGGGGTCCGGCTCGCCAATCCCGACGTCGTCCAACGAGGCGCTGGCGAGGTTGCGGTCGGCCGCCTCGATCTCGGTCCAGTACGCGTCGAGCGCGTCGGCAAGCGTCGCATCGAGTAGCGGGTGGAGGTCGCCCTCGTTGCCGTCGTCGTCGCTGATCATCCGGTACATCGGCGGCGCGTCCTCGGCGAACAGCGAACGGCGGAACCAGATGCGCTCGACCTCGGTCATGTGGCGGATCAGGCCGAGCAGGGTCAGGTCGCTCGGTGGGCACGCCGCCAGTCGCGCCTGCTCCTCCGTGATGCCCTCGGCCTTCCGGGCGAGCACGGCGCGGTGGTAGTCGAGGTAGCCGAACAGCACGCTGCGTTCGTCCTCGCCGAATGCCTTCGCACTCGGCAACGGCGTCACCGGCTCGCCTTCACACGCTCGAGCTGCGCGCCGATGCGGGCCAGCGTCTCCTCCGCCGCCCAGATGCGCGCCACCGTGGGATCGACCACGGGCGAGTCCCGCTCGATGCGGGCGATCGAGTTGTGGCGCAGGTGCTGCTTCGCCATCGCGTACGCCTCGCTCGGCAGTGCCGCCAGCTCGGTGGCGACCTCGACGGCCCGCTCGACGAGGCGCTCTGGCGCAACCGCTTCGTGGATCAGGTCGGCGCCGACCGCCTCGTGCACGTCGAGCAGGCGGGCCCGCAGCACCAGGTCACCTGTCCGGTGGCCGCAGGCGTGGTGCATGACCTCGATGGCTGCGGCCGGAAACGGGACGCCGACCACCAGCTCGTTGGCTCCGATCCTGCCCGGCCCTTCGGCCATCAACCGATGGTCGCAGGCGGCGGTGATGATGCAGCCTCCGGCGATGGCCGCGCCCTCGACCGCGGCGACGGTCGGCCGCCGGCACCGGAACAGCGTCAGGAACGCCCGATGCAGGGCGGGGATGAACGCCGCCACGTAGTCGGCGCCACCTTCCAGCACCCGCTTCAGGTCCGCACCGGCCGAGAAGACCCTGCCGTTCCCGGTGACGACGATCGCCGGCGCCGACTCGGCGAGATCGTCCACCACGTCTGCCAACTCCTCGAGCAGTTCGACATCGAGCGCGTTGACCTTCCCGTGCTCGAGCCGAACGACGGCGACGTCACCGACGTGCTCCACCCTGATCATGTCGGTCACCATATGAGATGCGGCCGGCGATGCGCCTGGAGGCGCCGCCGTGCCGAACCGGGTGTTCTCCTCTGAACGACGCGATCCCGCGTACCGTGCTGATGCGGCCGGCGATGCGCCTGGAGGCGCCGCCGTGCCGAACCGGGTGTTCTCCTCTGAACGACGCGATCCCGCGTACGTGCTGATGCGGCCGGCGATGCGCCTGGAGGCGCCGCCGTGCCGAACCGGGTGTTCCCCTCTGAACGACGCGATCCCGCGTACCGTTCTGCGATCAAACCTGCGGAGGACACAAGTCGAGGAGCGTCGGGCGGCTCGTTCGGCGCGCGGTCGTGGACGTTCCTGCGCGGCCGGGTGCACGACCCGGACCGTGTCTTCCTGCGACGCGGACTGCGCGTGGCAGTCGTGTCGCCGTCGCTCTTCGCCATCGTCGGGTTCGGGTTGGATCTCGAGACGGCGGCGCTGTTCGTCAGCTTCGGGTCGTTCGCATCGATCGCCCTGGCCGATCTCGGCGGCCCGCTGCCGCGCCGGTTCTTCGGCTACCTCGTCATGACCGCCGTCGGGGCCGGCCTGGTCGCTCTCGGCACGGTGCTCGCCAAGTGGCTCGTCGCTGCTTGCCTGGCGATGGCCGTGGTCGGGTTCGTGATCCGCTTCGTCGGGGTCCTCGGGGGTTACTTCAAGGCAGCCGGATTCGCCGTGACGCTCGCCTTCGTCCTCGCGGTTGCGCTGCCGACGACCAACAGCCCACTCGGCCAGCGCGTCCTCGGCTGGGTCGTGGGCGGGACCGTCGCCGCCTTCGCGGCCGTCCTGCTGTGGCCCGCCCGGGAGCGACCCAAGATCCAAGCTGCGATGGCAGATGCATGCAGCGCCCTCGCTGACGTGATCGACGGGCTCGTCGCCGGCGCGGACAACGACCATGTCGCGGCGCTGGATGATCGAGCCGGCGACGCTGTGCACGCCGCTCAGATGCGCTTTCGCATGGCCCCGTTCCGGCCGGCCGGCCCCACCGTCCACGACCGGGCAATCGTGCGGGTGCTCCAGCGGCTCCCGTGGGTGCTCGACCTGGCTCGCCTCACCATTCGCTCGACTCCACTCGAGGCACCCGACGCGACACTGCTCAGCTCGTGCGCGGACGAACTGCGCCACTGCGGGCGGGCGCTGACGGGCGACAGTTCGGTGCCGCTGGATGCAGTGATCGACGCACGCGCTCGCCATCGCGAGGCGCTGGAGGCCACGTTCGTCGCGAGTCCCGACGTGGCGGCTGCCGACGCGGCGACGCGGCTCGAGCGCCGGTTCGCTCCTCGCGCCCTCTCGTACGCTGTGCTGTCGCTCGCCACGAACGTCGCCGTCATCAATCGCCAGCCCGTTCCCGCCACGGCTGACCCGGCGGTCGTCGTGGAACCGCGCTCACCCGGCGAGGTGGCGAAGCGGGCGCAGTTCACGTTCCGCACGCACCTGCGCCCGGAGTCGGTGTGGTTCCGCGACGCCGTCCGCGTCGGCGTGGCCCTCGGCATCGCCATCGCCGTGGCGCTGATCGGGGATGTTCCGCACGCGTTCTGGGTCGCCTTGGGCACGCTCAGCGTGCTGCGGGGCAATGCGTTGTCGACGGGCTACACCGTGGTCCAGGGGCTGTTCGGCACGCTGATCGGCTTCGGCCTGGCAGCAGGCCTCGTCAGCATCACCGCCGACGACTGGTTCCTCTGGTTGCTCCTGCCGATCGCCGGCTTCCTCGCCGCGTACACACCCTCGGCGATCCACTTCATGGTCGGCCAGGCCTCCTTCACCGTGTTCGTCGTCGTGCTGTTCAACCTGCTGGTCCCCCAGGGGTGGCGCACCGGGCTCATCCGGTTGAGCGACATCGCGCTCGGGGCGGCGGTGAGCCTGGTCGTGAGCGTCGTGTTCTGGCCTCGCGGGGCGAGCGCCGAGTTGCGCAGCGTCTGGAAGCTGGCGATCGCCGCCAACGGCCGGTACGTCGCCGGCGCGGTCGAGGATCGGCTCGGCCCGCCCGACGAGCCTGCTGCAGACGAGTTCCTCGTCAGCGCTCGACGGGCCGCGGTGGCTGCCGAGCGCCGGGCCTCCGAGACGTTCATCTCCTTCCTCGGCGAGCAGGGCCGGCGGCGCCTTGCGGTCAGTTCCGCGCAGGAGATGCTGGCGACGAGCCTGCTCGTGAACGAGATCGCCGGCGCGTTGGAGTACGTGCCGAAGGTCCCGGCGGCATCAGCTCCCTGCCGCCAGGCCGCCGACACCCTGAAGGTTGAGGCAGGCGAGCTGGCGGCGCGGTTCCGGCTGGACGGAACGGGGGCGTCGATCGACGCCCGCATCGAGGACTGGGATCGGCGAAGCGTCGAAGCAGTGGGTGGCTGCGTCGGCGCCTCCGGTGCTGATGCTGCCGCGACCGTGTTGGGCGTGTTGTGGACGTCATCGTGGTTGCGTCATCTGTGGCACGTTGCCGAGCGAGCCGAGCGTGTCGACGCCGACGCGGTGGCAGCAACGGACCGCAAGTGGTGGCGGTGACTCTGGCGGACCTGCGCTAGACGCAGGCCAGAATCACGTCCCTGCGTCGGCGCGGCGGACGATCGCTTCGAACTCGAAGTCGGTCAAGGGCAGCACCGACAGCCGGTTGCCACGGGCCAGCAGCTTCGAGTCGGCGAGCTCGGGGATCGTTCGCAGCTCGGCCAGCGGCACGAACCTCAGCTCACGCTTCGGCGCAACGGTGACCCAGTCCCAGCGGGGATCGGTGGGGTCCGACGTCGGGTCGTAGTAGCGGCTGGTCGGATCGAACTGCGTCGGATCGGGCTCTGCAGTGCCGACGATCGTGCAGATCCCGGCGGCGCCCGGCGGGTCGGCGCTGGAGTGGTAGTAGATCGCGTCCTCGCCGACCTGCATCTGACGGAGGTAGATGCGAGCTTGGTAGTTGCGGATGCCGTCCCACCCCTCGCGGCCGCTGCGCACGAGATCTGCGTAGCTGAACACCTGCGGCTCGCTCTTCAGCAACCAGTACGCCACGACCACAGAGTCTGGTGGCCAGCGGTGGGTACCGTGGAACCATGCCGGAGATCGAGCGCACCGACGAGGAATGGCGCAAGCTGCTGACACCTGAGCGGTATCGCGTCCTGCGGGAGGCGGGTACCGAGCGGCCGTGGAGCGGCGAGTACGTCAACAGCCACGACGACGGCACGTACCGATGCGCCGCCTGCGGCGCCGAGCTGTTCGACTCCTCGACGAAGTTCGAGTCGGGCACCGGCTGGCCGAGCTTCTTCGAGCCGAAGGTCGCCGAGGCCGTCGAGCTGGTCGACGACCGCAGCCATTTCATGGCGCGCACCGAAGTGCGGTGCCGTCGTTGCGGTTCGCACCTCGGCCACGTCTTCCCGGACGGTCCGGCGCCCACCGGTATGCGCTACTGCATGAACAGCCTGGCGCTCGACCTCGTGCCCGCCGCTGAGACCGCCGAGGACAGCCCTAGCTGACGTCCTCGCTCAGGCCGAGGCGGCGCTCGAGGCGTTCCACGCGCGCCCACAGCTCGGCGACGTCGCGGGCGAGGTCGACGTAGCTGGGGGCTGGCGGCTCCGACGGCACGGGCGAAGAGGGTGGCCTGACGCGTCGTCGGTCTCCGGCTCGAGCTCGGCGACCCCTTCGGTCACTTCGCCGGAGATGATCTGGGCCCAACGCGGCTCGCGTTCGCCCGGACGGCGCCCGACCCGCACGACGAACGGATCTGGGCTGCGGGCCGCCAACGTGTCGAGGACCTCGTCGACGGTGGTGCCATCACCATCCTCTAGGTGACGCTCTGCCCGCGTCCGGATCTCATTGACCGTCTGCGGCCCACGCAGGATCAGCACGGCGAGAACGCCGAGCTCGGCAGGGGAGAGCCGCCAGCGCTCGTCGGCGACATGGCGGTAGCGGATGGTGCGACCTCCGTGCGCTGGGTGCATGAAGCGCACGAGCCCCATCGACTTCAGCGACACCAGTGCGTTGTCGACGGTGCGATCGTCGTAGGCGACGATGGGGTCACGGTTGGTGCTCTGGTTGCAGGCCAAGCGCAGCGCGTTCAGAGTCAGTGGATAGCTGTCCGGTACGGCTGCCTCCTTCTCGACCAGGCAGGCCAGGACGCGGGCCTCGGTGGCGCTCAGCTCCATCGCGCCAGTCTCGCCGCGGCGGCTCGTCGATCCGAGCGTTTGGCGCCGTCGCGCGGGCGCGCAGAGGTGGCAATCAGCGAATGGCAGCGGATGGCGATCGCGGGCCAACGTCTCGAGCAGGTCGAGCGCGTGGTCGACACCGGGTCGCAGGCTTGCCTCGGCGGCGACGCGCTGGGCGGCTCGCCGGTACGTGGGGTTGCCGAGCACGTCGAGGGTCGACGCGCGGATCCGGTCTGGCGTGCGTTCGTCGGCGGCGACGGTGGTGCTGACACCGAGCGCACTGCAGCGCCGCGCGTTGAGCGGCTGATCGGCGGAGATCGGCAGCATGACGAGCGGGAGCCCGTGACGGAGCGCCGCGCTGACGGTGCCATAACCCCCGTGCGTGATGACGGCGTCACAGTGAGGCAGCACTTCATCCTGCGGTACCCAGCGGGCGAGGCGAACGTTCGACGGCAGGCGGCCGAGCTGTTCCGGGTCAGCGCGGGGACCGATGGTCACGAGAAGATCGAGCGGCTCTGCGGCGAGTCCGTCGAGGATCGTCGCGAGCAGCGTTGGCGAGTTGTAGACGGTGCCGAGCGTGACGTAGACGAGTGGGCGGTCGCCGCGGGTGCCCTCACCGTTGAGCGACGGGGGCGCCGTGCTGTTCTCGCTCGTTCGCGTTGGGATCGGCCGCAGCCGGTGACACGTCGGCGCCCCGTCCTGCGGGCGCTCATCGAGTCCGGGTGGTGCGAAGGACAGTTGCAGGTAGCGGAACGGCGTCTCGACGTCGGGATCCGCCGCCAAGCCGAAGTGGCGGCACGTCCCCGACAGCGCGTCGCTGACGACGTGGCGATCGGCGTACGACGAGCTGCCGGAGTCCGTTCGCACGACGGCGTGCGGCAGCCCGCGCAGCTCGGCGCATACAGCGCCGCCGTATTCCGCCGCCTCGTTCACGATCAGGTCGGGACGCCACCGTTCGGCAACGGCCAGGAGGTCGGGCACGGCCTCGACCGCCGTCCGGCCGGCGAACACGACGGTCCGCCCGACCACATACCGCTCAGGTCCAGGAGCCACCGAGGCGATCTCGGGAAAGTGGCTGGCCATGTCCGCCGTCACCCAATCGAGGCCAGCGGTGAAATGAGCATGGCCGGCGTCCGCCACGTCGCGACCGAACGATGCGGAGGCGGCGAACGCGACCCCGTGCCCACGCGCGCGCAATCCGTCGGCGAGCGGCAGGAGGGGGAAGAGGTGGCCGAGCCCGGGCTGAGTGGTGAACAGGACGCGCAAGGCCATCGGCGCCATCGTCTCGCAACGCTCAGCGGAAGTCTGAGACGTGGCGTGATGACTTCTTGGAGATCTCGATCTCGGAGACTAGGAGTCTGCTGGTGTGCGCTCCGAGAGGGTTGCCGTCACCGTGTGCTCCTGGCCGTTGCGCTGGTACGTGACCTGCACCTGGTCGCCCGGTTGATGCGTCGAGATCGCCGCACCGACATCGTCGGGGACGTTGATCGTGACACCGTCGACAGACGTGATGACGTCCCCCGCCTCGAGGCCAGCAGCGGCGGCTGCCGAGCCGTCCTCGACGGCGGTGACCGCAGCGCCGCCTTCGCCGACCTGGTCGACGGGTGCGATCGACACGCCGAGCAGCGCGTGCTCGGGCACCTTGCCGGCACGCAGCTGATCGATCATCGCCTGCGCCGGGTTGATGGCGATGGCGAAGCCGATGTTCTGCGCCTGCCCGGCGATCGCCGTGTTGATCCCGACGACGTTGCCCTGGAGGTCGAGCAGCGGGCCGCCTGAGTTACCCGGATTGATCGCGGTATCGGTCTGCAACAGGTTGGCGAGGTGTTCGCCGTTGGGCTCGGTCAGGGTGCGGTCCTTGGCCGACACGATGCCGGTCGTGACCGTCGGCCCGCCGGAGAGGTCGAGAGCGTTCCCGATCGCCACCACCTGGTCTCCCACCTGCAGCGCATCGGAGTCGCCCAGGGGGAGGGCAGGGAGGTTGTCGCGGTCGACGTGCAGGACGGCGAGGTCCGATCCGGGATCTGCTGCGACGACCTCGGCGGCGACCTGATCACCGTCGCTGAAGTTGACCGTGATGTCGTCGGCGCCGTCGATGACGTGATCGTTGGTGAGGATGTAGCCGTCGGCGGACAGCACGAACCCGGTGCCGGCGGCTTGCCCCTCGACCTGGCGGCCGAAGATGTCGGTCTGGGCGATCGAATCGTGGATCGAGACGATCGACGGTTCGGCCTTGGTCGTCAGGGCGTTGATCGTGTTCGGCGTCGAAGCTGCCGCCGCCAGCGCTGGGGCGTTGGCGCTGGCGGCCGGCCCGTTTGCCGGGCCATCGTCGTCGGCCGCAACGGCGACGATGGCCCCGGCGACCACCGCCCCCACCACCGCACCGAGCGCGACGCCGGCTATGAACCGGCCCGCGCCCGCGGGGGGTGGCGGGGCGTCTCGCGTGGCCCCGGCGGTGGGGGCGGCGGGTGGGGAAGCTTCGATTCCTCGTCGACGTGGGGGGTGATGACGTCGGTCATGGTTTCTCGCCTCTATGGGATGTCGTCGGCGTCAGGGTGCGCTCTCGCAGATGAGACAGCGATGAGAGCTCTCACCTTCTCCTCACCAGGCCACGGATACCGTGCCGAAGGTGGCCGCGGTTCGCCGGCTCTCGCTGCGCACTCGGTTGGCGTTGCTCGCCGCCGCTGGAGCGATGCTCGTCCTCAGCATCGGAGCGTTGCTCCTGTACCGGGACGTCAGCGGCGAGCTCAGTCGCGCGATCACCGATGAGCTGACCGTCCGGGCCGACGACCTCGCGGCGAGTCTGGACACCGAGCCGATCACGACGGCACCGAGCTCCGTCGTCGCGCAGGTGGTGACCCCGAGCGGTCAGGTGTTGGCGCCCGCCGGCCTGGCACCTGTACTGACGGCCGACGAACTGGCGCGAGCAGCACGCGGGGAGGTGATCGTCGACCGGTCGATCGCCGGCGTCGGTGAGCACGCCCGGTTGCTCGCTCAGCCGATGCGCGGCCCGGTCGGCGAGGAGGTCATCGGCGTCGTCGCGACGAGCACGGCCTCACTGGCCGAGGCGCGTCAGCGGCTCACCATCGTGCTCGGCCTCGCCGGTCCTGTGCTGGCGGCGGGGATCGGCGCCGCCGCGTGGATCCTCACCGGCGCCGCGCTACGACCCGTCCGGCGGATGAGCACCGAGGCGGCGACGATCTCGATGGCTGAGCCGGGACGGCGCCTGGCACAGCCATCGGGCGACGACGAGATCGCCGAACTGGGTCGGACCCTCAATGCGATGCTCGCGCGCATCGAGACGACGATCGCCCACGAGCGGGCGTTCATCGACGATGCCGCCCACGAGCTGCGCAGCCCCCTCGCCGTGCTGCGTGGCGAGCTCGAGCTGACGGCCGATGATCCGCAGGACGCCGAGGCGGTCGCCCAGGGTGTCGCCGAGCGCGCTGGAGGAGACCGACCGGCTCGCCCGCCTGACCGAGGACCTGCTCACGCTGGCCCGTGCCGACGCCGGTCAGCTCGATCCCGGCGAGGCGAGGACGGAGCTGCTCGGCGCCGCCGAGGAATGCCTCCGACGCCTGCCCCATCGCGACGGCGTGCGCATCGAGGTGTCAGGGGAGCCGGTGACCGTGCGCGGCGACGCGACGTGGATCCACCAGATCGTCACGAACCTCGTGGTCAACGCCGAGCGCTACGCGCGGAGCCGGATCGCGGTCACCACCGCTCGTCGTGGCGAGCTCGCACTGCTGGTGGTCGCCGATGACGGGGTGGGCTTCCCGCCTGCGCTGTTGGAGCAGGCTTTCGATCGCTTCAGTCGCGGCGACGGTGCGCGCACTCGATCGGGAGGCGGCGCAGGGCTCGGGCTGGCCATCGTCTCCTCGCTGGCCGATGCCGTTGGAGGGACGGTCCGGGCCAGCAACGGGCCGCCGCTCGGCGGCGCGTGCGTCGAGGTCGAGGTTCCGCTGGCTGGGCCGTGAGCGCTCATCGTGCTCTCACGTACGGACGTTCATCGTGGTGCCATGCTCGGCTCGACGGACGGTGGTGGTCTCGCTGGTGGGCGCGTGCTCGTCGTCGACGACGACCCCAAGTTCGTGCGCATCGCCGTCCGTCGCCTCGAGCGGGCCGGATATGACTGCGTCACGGGGGAATCGGGGGACCACGCGCTGTGGGCTGTGGCCGATCAGCGTCCGGACGTCATCGTGCTCGACGTCATGATGCCGCACCCCAGCGGGATCGAGGTGTGCCGACACCTGCGCGCCGACGGCTGGACGGGTGGCGTCGTCGTCGTGAGCGCGCGGAGCAGCCCCGCCGACCGCGCCGCAGCCGAGCGCGCCGGCTCGGACGTGTTCCTCGGCAAGCCGTTTCCGCTCGACGACCTCGTGTCGGCCGTGGGCCGGCTGATCGAGCGGGACCGGCGACCTGCCTGACCCGGCAGTACCGTGCCGACGGTGCGCCTGCTGGTGGTCGAGGACGACGTGAAGATGGCGTCCTTGCTCAAGCGAGGGCTCGAGCGCGAGGGATACGCCGTGGACCTGGCGGCGCGCGGCGAGGACGCGATCTGGGCCGGCCGCGAGTTCCCCTACGACGCGATCGTGCTCGACACGATGATCCCGGCGCCCGACGGGTTCGACGTCTGCCGGCAGCTCCGCGACTCCGGCCGATGGATGCCGGTCATCATGCTCACGGCCCGCGACTCGGTCGGCGACCGTGTGCGCGGCCTCGATGCCGGCGCCGACGACTACCTCGCCAAGCCGTTCTCGTTCGCCGAGCTGTTCGCCCGGCTGCGGGCGCTGCTGCGCCGCGAGGTCGGGGAGCGGCCGGCGGTGCTGCGGGCTGGCGATCTGCGGCTCGATCCCGCCACCAAGTCGGTGACGCGTGGTCAGGCCACCATCTCCCTCACGGCCCGTCAGTTCTCGTTGCTCGAACTGCTCGATGCGCCACAAGGGCGAGGTCCTCAGCCGCACCGAGATCCTCGAACACGTCTGGGACTTCGCCTACGACGGGACGTCCAACGTCGTCGACGTGTACGTGCGGTACCTCCGGGACAAGGTCGACCGGCCGTTCGGACGAGATGCGATCGAGACGGTGCGCGGGGCCGGTTACCGGTTGCGCGCCGACGGCGGCTAGTTGTCGTCGCTGAAGGTCAGGTGCGAGCCGTGTCGCGCTGATACACGCGGACCGCAAGCACCGTGAGGACGACCGTCCAAACCGCAACGACGATCCACGCCAACGGCGGCCATCCATCGCCCGTGACGGCCGACTTGCCGGCTTGGACGAGCCAGTACGACGGCAGCCCCTTGGAGATGGTGCGCAGCACCCCTTCGCCGAGCACCGGACCCCATGCACCTCCGAGCAGTGCGAAGAGTGCGGTCAGGCCTCCGATCGCCGGGCCGATCGAGTCCGCGGTCAGGAGGTGGCCGATCAGGATCCCGAGCACGGCGAAGGGGATGAGCCCGATCAGGATCAAGGCAGTCATGGACAACCAACCGGACATCGGCAGCCGGACGCCGAGCGAGATTCCTGCCACGTACAACACGGCGATGGTCACGGCGGCCATCGCGTACCCGCTGACCAGCTTCGCCCTGAAGTACGTGCGCACGGGGAGCGGTGTGACGCGCAGCTGGCGGTGCCATTGGACCGATCGCTCAGCGGCGATGCGGGCCCCGCTGGCGATCACCGCCGCCATCGCGCCCCAGCTGATCATGCCCGTCATGTAGTAGACGGTGAACGAAATGCCGTCGAGCTGCTCGTTCCGGTTCGGCCCGGCGATCAGCAGGAACATCACGAGTGGGAAGGCGAGCGCAAGCACGAAGAAGCGGACGTTGCGGAACGTCCTGAGCAGCTCGTAGCGCGTGTAGACGGCGGTCGTCATCGCGATGCCTCCAGCTCGGCGAGCTTGTCGCCGTTGACGGTGAGCTCCAGGAACGCTTCTTCCAAACCGGCACCGCGGATCTCGAGGTCTCGCGCGCCGGGATACGTCATCAGCAAGGCGCGGACGGCGGCGTCGGAGTCGGTGCACTGCAGCTCGATGGTCTCGCCATGCCGGTCCGCGACGGCGACGCCAGGGAGCCTGGCCAAGGCTTCGACGTCGACACCGGTGAGCGTCGCCCGGATGATGTGCCGTCCGACGCGCGCCTTGATCTCGGTCGGCGGGCCTTCGGCGACGACTCGCCCGGCGGACATGAGCACGATCCGGTCGGCGTACGCGTCGGCTTCCTCGAGGTAGTGCGTGGCGAACATCACGGTCTTGCCGCGAGCAGCGAACGCTCGCATCACCGACCAGAAGCTCTGGCGCGCTTCGACGTCGAGGCCCACGGTCGGTTCGTCGAGCACGAGCAGTTCGGGGTTGGAGACGAGCGCGACCGCGAATCGTGCGCGCTGCGCCTGCCCGCCTGAGAGCCGTTGCGTGCGTCGTGCGGCCATGTCTTGCAGGCCGGTGAGGTCGAGCACCTCGTCGACGTCGAGCGCATGTGGGTAGAGCGAGCCGATCATCGTGATCAGCTCGCGCACCGTGAGATCGCGGATCAGGGCGCCGGACTGCAACATGACGCCGACGGCACCAGCTTTGACGGCATCACTCGGAGACCTGCCGAACAGTTCGACGTGCCCTCGATCAGGTCGGGTCAACCCGAGCATCATGTCGATGGTCGTGGACTTGCCGGCGCCGTTCGGTCCGAGCAGGGCGACGGTCTCGCCTGGAGCGATGGAGAGATCGACGCCTCTGACTGCGTGGACCGTGCCGTAGGACTTGGCCACGTCGACCACCTCGACACCGGTGATCGGTGGACTGGAAGTGACGGTGATCATCACGACCACCGATAGCCCCGCACCGATGAGAGCAAGATGAGAAGCGGTCGGACGGGCCCCGGCGCTCAAAATCCGCGAATTGGCTGATATCCGACCAATTCGCGGACCTCGACGACGCCGCGCGATTCAGCGGTCCGCGGGTCGCACATGCGTCGGGCAGGTCACACCACGACGTTGACCATCCGGCCGGGGACGACGATGACCTTCTTCGGCGTCGCGCCGTCCACTGCCGCGCTGACCTTGGGGTCGGCGAGGGCGGCGGTCTCGACCTCATCGGGGGTCGACGACGCGGGAACGACGATGTGGCTGCGCACCTTGCCGTTGATCTGCACCGGGTACTCGACCGTCTCCTCCACGAGGAGCGCCGGATCGGCATCGGGGAACGGCACATAGGTGATCGTCTGGTCATGGCCGAGGCGGTGCCACAGCTCCTCGCCGAGGTGGGGAGCAAACGGGGCCACCATCTTCGTGATCGCCTCGGCCACCTCGCGGGACGTCGCGGCTGACTCCTTCGTCAGGTGGTTGTTGAGCTCGATCAGCTTGGCGATCGCCGTGTTGAAGCGCAGCGCCTCGATCTCACTCCTGACGGTGGCGATCGTGCGGTGCAGCAGGCGACGCGTCGCATCGTCCGTCGGTCCGTCGACGACCGCCAGCTCACCCGTCCGCTCGTCGATGATGTTGCGCCACAGCCGTTGCAGGAAGCGGTACATGCCGACGACGTCACGGGTCTCCCACGGCCGGGAGGCGTCCAGCGGGCCGGTGGCCATCAGGTGCAACCGCAACGTGTCGCTGCCGTACGCCTCGTAGATCTCCTCGGGCGAGACAGCGTTCTTGAGGCTCTTGCCCATCTTGCCCCACTCGCGAGTCACGGGCTGGCCCTCGAACGTGAACGTCCCATCCGGCTCGGACTGCACTTGATCGGCCTCGACGTAGATGCCGCGCTCGTCGGCGTAGGCGGCAGCCAGCACGTAGCCCTGGTTGAACAGCCGGGCGTACGGCTCATGTGACGACAGGTGACCCAGGTCGTACAGCACCTTGTGCCAGAACCGGGCGTACAGCAGGTGCAGGACGCCATGCTCGACGCCGCCGACGTAGAGGTCGACGCCGCCGGGGTGGTCGGGTCGCACGTCGGTCTGTGGGCCCATCCAGTAGCGCTCGACCTCTGGATCGACGAACGTCTTCTCGTTCGTCGGGTCGCAGTAGCGCAGCTCGTACCAGCACGAGCCGGCCCACTGCGGCATCACGTTCGTGTCGCGGCGGTAGCGCTTGAGCCCGTCACCGACGTCGAGCTCGACGTCGACCCACGAATCCAGGCGGTCCAGCGGGCTCTCCGGCTCGGAGAACTCGTCGTCGGGGTCGAACGTGCGCGGCGAGAAGCTGTCGGTCTCGGGCAGCGTCAGGGGCAGCTGGTCGTCGGGCAGGGCGTGGGGGCGACCGGCCTCGTCGTAGACGATGGGGAACGGCTCGCCCCAGTAGCGCTGCCGGCTGAACAGCCAGTCACGCAGCTTGTACGTGATCGTTGCCTCGCCGTAGCCGTTGGCCTCGAGCCAGTTGTTGACGGTCTCGACGCCCTCGGTGACCGAGTCGACGCCGTCGATGTCGAGGTCGGCGTGGGCGGAGTTGATGTAGGGCGCGTCGCCGACGAAGGCCTCGGGCCACCTCGACGTGTCCAAGGTCGGCGCGATGCCCTGCTCGGCGAACCACTCGTCGGGCGGCCGCTGGATCGGCGGGATGTCGAGGCCGTACTGCTGCGCGAACTCGAAGTCCCGCTCGTCGCCGCACGGCACGGCCATGATCGCTCCGGTGCCGTAGCCCATCAGCACGTAGTCGGCGATCCAGATCGGGATGTCCTGGCCGGTGACCGGGTTGGTGGCGTAGCTGCCGGTGAACACGCCGGTCTTCATGCGGCTCTCGTCCTGCCGCTCGAAGTCCTTGCGACCCGCGGCCTGGCGCTTGTACTCGAGCACGGCTGGCGCCTCTTCGCCGATCGTGAGATCGGCGACCATCGGGTGCTCCGGTGCCAGCACCATGAACGTGGCACCGAAGAGCGTGTCGGGACGAGTCGTGAACACTTCGATCGGGCCGGCCGGCGACGGGAAGAAGATCCGCGCGCCGGGGGAGCGGCCGATCCAGTTGCGCTGGATCGTCTTGAGCGAGTCGGTCCACTCGAGCACGTCGAGGTCGTCGATCAGGCGGTCGGCATAGGCCGTGATGCGCATCATCCACTGGCGCATGTTGCGCTGGAAGACCGGGAAGTTGCCGCGATCGCTCCGCCCTTCCGCGGTCACCTCCTCGTTGGCGACCACCGTGCCCAGACCCGGGCACCAGTTGACCGGCGCATCCGACACGTACGCCAGGCGGTAGGCGTCGATGACGTCGGCCTGCTCGCCGGACGACAGGCTCGACCACCGACGCCCATCGTCGAGCTGGCGCACACCGGCGTCGAACTCCGCCCGCAGCTCAGCGATCGGTCGAGCCCGACCGACGCCGCCATCGGGACGGACCGCCTCAGGGTCGTACCACGACTCGAAGATCTGCGTGAAGATCCACTGCGTCCATCGGTAGTAGCCGGGATCGGTCGTGTCGATGGAGCGCCGGCGATCATGGCTCAAGCCGAGCCGGCGGATCTGGCGGCGATACGTGACGATGTTGCCCGCCGTCGTGGTCGCCGGATGGGTCCCGGTCTGCACGGCGAACTGTTCGGCCGGCAGGCCGAAGGCGTCGAAGCCCATCGTGTACAGCACGTTGCGGCCCGCCATCCGCTGGTAGCGGACGTACACGTCGGTCCCGGTGAAGCCCAACGGGTGGCCGACGTGCAGCCCCGTGCCCGACGGATACGGGAACATGTCGAGGACGAAGAGCTTCGATCCACGGGCGGCGACGGCGTCGGGATCGGCCAGCGGGCCAGCCGGGTTCGGCGACTCGAACGTGCCGTCGGCATCCCAGCGGTCCTGCCAGCGCTCCTCGATCTCCTGGGCGAGCGCGGCCGTGTACCGATGTGGCGGAGCGTCGTCGTCGGGACCCGGTGACACATTCTCCGTGGGCATAGCGAAGAACCAGCCTACGTTCGTGGCGCGCTGCATGACCCTGCCGTTGCGTTCCCCGGCCACGCAGGCCGCCGCTGGCCGCTCCCTCGCTGGCGCTCGGTCGCTCGCATGCCACGGCGAGCCACCGGCCGCCAGATAGCCTGGACTCGGATGACCGGGCCGCTGCCTCCTTCGACGACGGCGCGACTCGAAGCGGCGGCCGACTCCGGAACGGGGGTGCGCTTCGTCGGCGCCTCGGTGACTCCAGACGGCTCGCCGGTCTACGTCTCCTGGCGACAACTCCACGACGAGGCGCGGTCCGTCGGTGCCGCCCTCCAAGCTCGGGGTCTCGCGCCCGGCGACCACGTCGCCATCCTCGGCCCGACGAGCCGAGCGGTGATGACCGTCATCCGCGGCTGCTGGATGGCCGGACTGGCCTCGATGGTGCTCCCGCTGCCGATGCGCATGGGCTCGCTGGAGAGCTTCGTCTCCTCGACCCGGGGCCGCATCCTTCACGGCGACGCCAAGCTGGTGCTGATCGACGACCAGCTGGCACCGTTCTACGAGGCCATGCCCGGCGATCCACCGATCGCCTCGATGGCCTCGGTGCTGCCTGGCGCCCCCGGCGTGCCGAGCGGCGATCGCCTGGAGGTGCCCGCTCCCGATCCGGAGCGGCTCGTCATCCTGCAATACACGAGCGGCTCGACGAGCGAGCCGAAGGGCGTGATGATCCCCGATCGCGTCCTCACGGCGAACGTCGACGCGTGCTGCCGCGGCGGCGCAGATGACCGACCGACGAGGTCATGGTCTCGTGGCTGCCGCTGTACCACGACATGGGGTTGGTCGGGTTCATCTCGATCCCGATGACGCGCGGGGTTGACCTCGTGCAAGCCGCGCCGCAGGACTTCCTCGGCGCATCCGGGGAACTGGATGCAGTGGGTCTCCGACTGGGGCGGCACGGCCACGGCAGGCCCGAACTTCGCGTGGGTCCTGGCGACTCGCGCCTTGCGTCGGATCGCGCGAGCTCGATCTGTCGACGCTGACGCTCGCGCTGTCTGGTGCCGAGCCCGTCGATCCCGACGCGATGGAAGCCTTCGTTGCCGCCGCCGCGCCGTTCGGGTTCCCGGCGGGAGGCGTGTTCCCGGCCTTCGGGATGGCGGAGGTCGCGATCGGCGGGTCGTTCCCGCCTCGCAATCGCGGTCTCGTGTGCGACACCGTCGACCGGGTGGTTCTGGAACGCGACCAGGTCGCCAAGGCGATCGACGTCGTCGATCCGGATGACCTCGCACTCGTGGCCCGTCGACTGCCGCTGCTCGGGCCGCCCGTTCCGGGTCTCGAGTTCCGCGTCGTCGAGCCCGACACGTTCGAGGACCGGCCCGACCGTCACGTCGGCGAGTTGCTCATTCGAGGGACGTCCGTGACGCCCGGGTACTACAAGCGGCCGGACGCAACGGCGGAGCTGTTCCAGGACGGTTGGCTGCGGACCGGTGACCTGGCCTACCTGCTCGACGGCGAGCTCGTGCTGTGCGGGCGGATCAAGGACGTGATCATCGTCGGCGGGCGCAACGTCTTCCCGGAGGACATCGAGCGGGCTGTCGGCGCGCTCGACGGTGTGCGTGCCGGGAACGTGATCGCCTTCGGCATGGAGGGCTACAAGGGCAAGGAGAGCGTGGTCGTCGTCGCCGAAGTCCGTCGGTCCGAGAACGATGCGGGCGACCTCGATGCGGTGCGCACCGCCATCCACCACCGCACGCTCGAGGTGTGCGGGTTGCCGCCTCGTGACGTGATGCTCGTGCAGTCGGGCACGTTGCCCAAGACGTCGTCGGGCAAGCTGCAGCGCGCCCTGTGCCGGCAGCAGTACCTGGAAGAGGTGCTCACGCTGGCGTGAGCGGAGCGAGCGCGACCGGCCGTGCGACCGCCAGGGAGCCGGACGGCGATGGGGTCTGGGGGCGCAGCCCCCAGGATGTTGCGGCGTGATCCGGGTCTTCGCCTCGGACCGACATCGCGGGCATGACCCCGATCACGAGATCGAGGCCTCGGCACTGCAGGTGCCGTTCGAACACCCCGGGCGGGCCGAGGCGATCCGCGCCGCCCTGGTGGCCGACCAACGCTTCGACGTGCTCGAGCCGCCTGACGCCGGCACCGCAGTGATCGAAGCCGTCCACGAACCTGGCCTCCTTCGGTTCCTCGCCTCGGCATGGCAGGACTACCAGCGCGACGTCAAAGCGAGCCACGACGTCGTCCCCGACGTGTTCGCCATGCCGGGGCTGCGGGACGGGATGGGTGAGCGTGGTGAGCCCCCCAGCAGTTGCGGCCCGGCTCGGGTACTGGTGCTACGAGACCACGACGCCGTTGACCGCCGGCAGCTACGACGCGGCGCGGGCGGCCGTCGACTCCGCGGTGGCCGCAACGGACGCGGTGCTCGCCGGTGAGCGATTGGCCTACGGACTGTGCCGGCCGCCCGGTCACCATGCGGCGACGGCGCTGTACGGCGGCTACTGCTTCTTCAACAACGCGGCGATCGCCGCGACCCACGCTGTGTCCGCCGCTGATGGGCGGGTTGCGGTGCTCGACGTCGACTACCACCACGGCAACGGCACGCAGCAGATCTTCTACGAGCGCGATGACGTGCTGTTCGTCTCGCTCCACGGCGATCCTCAGCGGGCGTACCCGTACTACACCGGGTACGCCGACGAGACCGGCGCCGGCCGAGGACGCGACGCAACGTGCAACCTTCCGCTGCCGGCCGGCGTCGACGACGACGCCTACCTCGCCTCGCTCGACCACGCGCTGGACGCCGTCGACGTGTTCGACCCGGCGCTCCTGGTCGTGTCACTCGGCGTCGACACGTACGTGGGCGATCCGATGTGCGACCTCGCGCTGACCACCGACGGGTTCGGGCGCTGTGGCGCGGCGGTCGCCGCACTCCGTCGGCCGCTCGTCGTGCTGCAGGAGGGTGGGTACGCCGACGAGGCGCTCGGCGCCAACGTCCGCAGCTGGCTCCTGGGCGCGAACGCACCCGCAGGAGTCAGGCGCGCTTGATGTCCTCGATCACCCTCGTCCAGCGGTCGGGGTCGCTGCGGTACGGGGCGTAGAACGAGACCCTGTCGACGACGTCTCCGTAGCGGCGGTGCAGCGCTGGACCGACATCCTCAGGCGGACCGACGACGGCGAACGTGCCGAGGATCTCGTCGTCGATCAGCTCGCCCATCTGCTCCCACTTGCCCTGCTTGGACAGCGCGTTCAGCTCGTCCTGCAGACTGCCCCAGCCGTGGACCTCGAGCACGCCCGCGATAGGCCGGAGTCGAGCCGTAGAAGGCGATCTGCTGGCGTGTGCCGGTGGCCGCCGCGGCGAGCTGCTCGTCGTCGCTGCCGGTGACGACGAAGCTCGGGCCGACGATCTCGAACCCGTCCATCGTCTTCCCGGCCTTGGCCCGACCACGCTCGAGGGCCGGCAACGTGACGTCGCGCAGGTAGCGCTCGGTCGTGAAGCCATGGCAGAGGAACCCGTCGCACACCTCGCCGGCGACCTCGGTCATCAGCTCACCGACGCCAGCGAGGAAGATCTTCGGGACGCCGAAGCCGTCGAGGTCTGACGGATCGGGCGCGAAGAACGGGGTCATCAGCGTGTGCTGGTAGAACTCCCCGCGGAACTGCAGCGGGGTGCCGTTCAGCCACGTGTCCCAGATGGCTCTGATCGCCAGGATCAGCTCGCGCATCCGCGCCGCCGGATGGCTCCACGGCATCGAGAAGCGCTTCGTGATGTGCGGCTTGATCTGGCTGCCGAGGCCGAGCATGAAGCGGCCCTTCGAGTACGCCTGGAGATCCCACGCCGTGTTCGCCAACGTCATCGGGCTGCGGGCGAAGGCCACGGCGATCGCCGTGCCGAGCTCGATCGACTCGGTGCGTTCGGCCGCCAGCAGGATCGGCAGGAACGGATCGTGGCTCGTCTCCGAGGAGAACGCCCCGGAGAAGCCGGCCGCTTCGAGCTCAGCGGCATGTGCGCCGACGGCGTCGAGCTGAGTCGGGAGACCCCCATCGATCTTCATGCCCGCAGACCGTAGGGGAGGGCGATCACGCCATCGCCATCCGGTGTACCCGGGGGCTCACACCTCGATGGCGCTTGAACGCCGTGCTCAGGGCGAACGGACTGCCGTAGCCGACCTGCCTGGCGACGGAGCCGACGGTGGCGTCGGGCTCGCGCAGGAGGTCGGCAGCGAGGGCCAGTCGCCACTCCGTCAGATACGACATCGGCGGCTCGCCGACGAGCTCGGTGAAGCGCCGGGCGAGCGCTGCACGCGACACCCCGGTCTCCTTGGCGAGACCGGCAACGGTCCACGGATGCGCCGGATGGTGATGCAGCATGCGCAGTGCCCGGCCGACGACGGGATCGCTGTGAGCCCGGTACCACGACGGCGCTTCAGCCTCGGGACCGGCAAACCAGGCGCGCAGCGTGGCGATCAGCAGGAGGTCGAGCAGACGGTCGAGCACGGCCTCCTGCCCGGGCTCGTCGCGCTGCACCTCGGTGCTGAGCGCGTCGACGAGCGGTGAGTCGAGCCGGCCCGCCGACACGACGAGCAGCGAGGGGAGCGCGCTGAGCAACCGTTGGCTCACGTCGCCCTCGAGCTGGTACGTCCCGACGAGCAGATCCGCGGACCCGAGTAGATCGTTGCCCCATGTCCGCACGCCGAGATCCATCGCCTGGTGCAGTTCCTCACCGTCGGGAGTCGCGCAGTGCTGTCCCGGGTGGATCACGGCCTGCGGGGGCGTCGAGGGTTCGTCGGCGTACGTGAACGGCTGAGGGCCTCGCGTGATCGCGACGTCGCCGCGCCCCAGGTGAACCGCCTCACCGACGTCAGGAACGACCCATGCGTCACCGCGCACGACGGCCACTACCGACAGCGGCGCCTCGTCCTGGACCCGCACCGACCAGGGAGGGCTCATGACCATGCGCAGGAGGAACGCTTCCCGGGCACGTGGGCCATCGAGCAGTGCGGCGAGGGCGTCCATCGCCTGCAGGGTAGACGCTGGCGTATGGATTCGAGCGGTTCAGCGATGGACCGTCTCAGCTTCCTCGACTTGACTCGTTGCCATGAACCATCACGATCTCCCGACGTTGATCACGTGCGGCACTGGCAAGACCGGGCGCCGCGTCGCCGACCGGCTGGAGGCGCTCGGGCGCCCGGTGCGCGTCGGCTCCCGGTCCGGGAACCCGCCGTTCGACTGGAACGATCCGACCACGTGGCCGGCGGCGCTCGACGGCGTCGGATCGGTGTACGTCACGTACGTCCCGGATCTCGCGTTCCCGGGCGCCGCTGAGGCAGTCGACGCCCTCACCCGACTTGCCGTCGAGCGCGTGTGCGTCGAGTCGTGCTGCTGTCGGGTCGCAACGAGGCCGGTGCCCTGCGGGGCGAGCAGTTCGTGCAGCACTCGGGAGCAGACTGGACGATCGTGCGTTGCAGCTTCTTCGCCCAGAACTTCAGTGAGGGCGCGTTCGTCGATGCCGTGCGAGCCGGCGAGATCGCCGTTCCCGCCGGCGACGTCGCCGAGCCGTTCATCGACGTCGACGACATCGCCGACGTCGTCGTCGCCGCGCTCACCGACGACCGCCACATCGGTGAGTTGTACGAGCTGACCGGGCCGCGTCTCCTGACACTCGCCGATGTGGCCGACGAGCTGACAGCAGCCATGGGCCGACCCGTGCGCTACGCGGCGATCAACTCGGACGAGTTCGCTGCCGGCTTGCGGGCGGCGGGCCTGCCCGAGGATGAGGTGACGGGTCTGGTCGAGCTGTTCGCCGAGGTGTTCGACGGCCGCAGCGCCTACCTCACCGACGGCGTGCACCGGGCGGTCGGGCGTGAGCCCCGGGACTTCTCTGCGTACGCCGCGGCGGCTGCCGCCGCGGGCGTCTGGGATGACGAGGAGGTGGCGTGATGGTTGAGGGTGGCGCCGGGGTGTTGGTGTTCATCAGCGCCATCGGGAGCGGACTGGTCGCTGGCGTGTTCTTCGCCTTCTCGACGTTCGTGATGCGGTCGCTGGCCAAGCTGCCGGCACCGATGGGGATCACCGCGATGCAGTCGATCAACGTGTACGCACCGAACCCGCTGTTCATGCTGGCGCTGTTCGGGACGGCGGGGACGTCGGTCGCCGCGGCGGTCATCGCCATCGCCGACTGGGGTGACTCGTACGCCGTGTACACCGTGATCGGCGCCGCGGTGTATCTCGTGACGGTCGTGCTGACGGCGGTGTACCACATCCCCCGCAACAACGCGCTCGACAAGCTGGACCCCGACGACCCGGGAGCGGTCGCCCACTGGGAGCGCTACGTCAGGGAGTGGACGGGCGCCAACCACCTCCGCACGATCGCTCCACTCGTCGCGGCCATCCTGTTCACGATCGCCCTTCGCGTGACGTGAGCGAAACCCTCAGCTCTTGCCCTGCTCGCGGAGGAAGCGCTCGACCTCATCGGCCAGCTCCTCCGCAGTGCGCAGCTCGAGGCCTCCGGCAGGAGTCGTCGACGCGTCGTCGGCGGCGTCGTAGAGCCGCTCGAACTGGGCGATCATCGCCTGGTGCTCGTCGTTGCCCTCGACGAGTTGGTCGAGGCGCTCGCGCTGGAGGAGGGACTCCCTCCGCAGCTCCGTTGCCTCGACGCGGACGCCGGTCGCCGTGGTCAGTCCCTCGAGCAGCGCAACGGAAGCCGCCGGGTACGACATGGACGCGACGTAGTGCGGCACTTGGGCCCAGATCCCCACGGCAGGGATGCCGCGCTCGTGCACTGTCAGCTCCAGCGCCGCCGCCATCCCCGCCGGCACGTCGACCGAACTGGTGCGGAACGGCAGCGCCGCCAGGACGTCGCGCGACGGCGAGGTCGCCGACACGTGCGAGGGCCGGGTGTGGGGCGTGGCGAACGGATAGGCGCCGAGGGCGGCCATGCGGACCACGCCCAGCTGGTCGGCGAGCTCGGCGATCGTGGAGGCGAAGCGGTGCCAGGCCATGTCGGGCTCCGGACCGCTCAGGGTGAGCACGTCGCGACCGCTCGGATCTCGGCCATGCTGCAGCGACGGTGACGACCAGATGAGGCGGTCGTTGACGCCGTCACGGAGCTCGAGGATGGGCCGCCTGGCGCGGTAGTCGATGTACACGTCGTCGTCGAACTCGACGAGCGCTGACGTGTTGCACTCCTGTTCCAGGGCCGCCATCGCCGCTGCGGCGGCGCCGCTGGCGTCGATCCACCCCGTCAGCATCACGACGAGCACAGGTGCGTCGAGCTTCGGGATCTCGGCGACGAAGCGGTGATCAACCACGGGAACCCGACGGTACCAACGTTCTCTACGCGGCCGGCGAAGGCGCTGGAGCGCCCGCCGTGCCGAACTGGGTCCTCACTTCTGAACGACGCGGCCGACACGGTCGATGCGGCCGGCCAAGGCGCTGGAGCGCCGGCCGTGCCGAACTGGGTCCTCACTTCTGAACGACGCGGCCGACACGGTCGATGCGGCCGGCCAAGGCGCTGGAGCGCCCGCCGTGCCGAACCGCCCGAGGATTTGGCACACCGGTAGCCTCGAATCCATGTCCTACGTCGATGTCACCGACGCCACGTTCGACACCGAGGTGGTGCAGCGGTCGAAGGAGGTGCCGGTCGTCGTCGACCTGTGGGCACCGTGGTGCGGGCCGTGTCGCACCCTGGGTCCGATCATCGAGAAGGTCGTCGAGGCCACCGATGGCAAGGTCGTGCTGACGAAGGTCAACGTCGACGAGAACCCAGGGATCAGCCAGGCCTTCCGGGTGCAGTCGATCCCCGCGGTGTACGCGCTGAAGGACGGCCAGGTCGTCGACGGCTTCGTCGGCGCCTACCCCGAGCACGAGGTGACCCGCTTCGTGGACACCTTGCTGCCGACGGAGACGGAGACCGAGCTCTCGCGGCTCTTGGCGGCAGGCGACGAGTCCAGCCTGCGCCAGGCGCTCGAGCTGGAGCCGGGCAATGAGGACGTGATCGTCGCGCTCGGCGAGCTGCTCGTCGCCCGAGGAGACGGCGCTGAGGCCCTGACGTTGCTGGAACGCATCCCCGAGTCGGAGCGCACGCGCAAGGTCGCCGCGGCCGCCCGTGTCGGCGTCGCACCGGTCGACGATCACGACGCCAAGCTGACCGACCTGCTCACGCGGGTGAAGGACGATGACGAAGCGCGCCAGGAGTTCGTCGACATCCTCGAGCTGATGGGGAACGACGACCCGCGCACCGCCGAGTACCGGCGCATGCTGACCTCGCAGCTGTTCTGACACCCTCCCGGTAGGGTCACTTCACCGACGTCCCCCTCGTTCTCCGGCGCGCCCGGCGCGCCGCGCAGTGAGGAGACGTCATGTTCGTCGAGAACCTCGATGAGCCCGCGGTCCCCGAGCGACCACCGCCAGGCCGCGTCGGCCCGCTTCGACCGTGGATCGAGTGGTTCGGTGTCGGGCGGCTGGTCGCCGGAGCCCTCACGGTGGTCCTGCTGGTCGGGGCCGGCTGGTGGTTGCTGCGGTCACCGTCGCCGCCCACCGAGGCCGGCCTGCCACTCGCATCGGCGACCGCCGGCTCGACGACCGTCGCGTCCGGTGGGTCAGCGGGCGCACCGCCGGGCCCGGCACCGCCGACGACGGCGAGATCGCTCGTCGTCCACGTCGCCGGTGCGGTCGCCAGCCCAGGTGTGTACGAGCTGGCGCCGGGTGCCCGCGTGCAGGCGGCCGTCGAGGCCGCGGGCGGTGCCGTTCCTGGGGCTGATCCGGGGGCGCTCAACCTCGCTGCCCCCGTTGGTGACGGCGAGCGGGTGTACGTGCCGATGGTTGGCGAGACGGTTCCGATCGCAAACGGCTCACCGGCTGTCACGGTCGCTCCCGGGCCGGTCGATCTCAACCAGGCCAGCGCTGCCGAGCTCGATGGGCTCCCGGGCATCGGTCCGGCGACGGCGGCGGCGATCGTTGAGCACCGCGAGCAGAACGGCCCGTTCGCGTCGGTCGAGGATCTGGAAGCCGTGCGCGGGATCGGGCCGGCCAAGCTCGACGCGCTACGAGACCTCGTGCGGGTGTGAAGCGAGACTCAGATCGAGCGCGTCGCCGATGACGATCCGGGCGATGACCAGGGCGGCGGTGCAGCCGGCACAGATACCGACGGCGACGTAGGCATAGTCACGCCAGTAGTCGCTCCAGGTGGCCATCGGGTTGCGCGTCACCCGCCGCGACACGACGAGGCCGACCACCAGCCACAGCACGACGCTGATGGCGATCCCGAGCGGGTACCAGTTGGAGCTCGAGAACGGGGCACCGACGGCGAGCAGACCGGGCGCCGCGCACACGCCGAGGAAGAGGCCCGAGAGACCCGTACTGGCGCGGTTGCCGAGGTTCAGCAGCAGCAGCGCGACTGCCCCGACGATCAGCGGGGGGATGAGGGCGACGAACGGCCCTCGCGCGCGGATTCGCGTCCGGTACCAGCGCGGCCCTTCGTACGTGTAGCGGCTCATGGTTGAAACGGCGATGGGCGCAGGCTACGGGCTGAGGGTGCCGCGCCTGCGGCATCCTAGGGATGGCCGCGCGCCGCACCTGGACACGGTGTGGATCGTGGTCGGAGCGCTCGTCGTCGCGTCAGCGGCAGCGACTCGCCATCCTGGGCTCGTCGTCGGTGCAGCCGCCGTCGCCACGGTGTTGCGGCGACCAGCGTTGGGGCTGGTGCTCGTGGCGTTGGCAACCGTCACGATCGTGCGTGCGGACGCGGCGTGGCGATCGCTGACGCCGGACCGACTTGGACCGTTCGAGGGTTGGGCGGAGGTGGTCGGTGAAGCGCAGCGCTACGACCAGGCGCTGCGGGTCGTGCTCGACGTCGACGGTGAGCGGTTCGAGCTCTGGGCGCGCGGCCGCGCCGCCAGCTCTCGGGTGGCCGGATGGCGTGGTGGCGACCGTGTCGTTGTGTCCGGTCGCCTCGTCGCGCTCGACGAGGAACGGGCGCGACGGGTGGCCTGGCAGCACGTCGTCGGTGAGCTCGACGCCGACTGGCTCGGTGATGCCCGCACCGGCAGCCGCCTGGCCGAGGCGTCGAACCGCGTGCGCGCGTTGATCGAGCAGGGTGCGGGCGTGCTCGCTCCGGACGATGCGGCGTTGGCGCGCGGGCTCGTCGTGGGGGACGACCAGGACCAGCCGCCGGCGATGGTGGAGCGGTTCCGCGCCAGCGGCCTTGCCCACCTCACCGCGGTGTCGGGTCAGAACGTCGCATTCGTGATCGCCGCGGCTGGTCCGCTGTTGCGGCGATCCCGACCGCTCGCTCGATGGGTGCTGACGCTGGGGTTGATCGGCTGGTTCGTCCTGCTCACGCGCGCCGAGCCCTCGGTGCTGCGGGCCGGAACGATGGCCGCCCTGAGCGCCACGGCGTTCTTGCTCGGGCGACAGCGCGAGCCCGTGCGGCTGCTCGCGCTCGCTGTCATCGGGTTGCTGTTGCTCGACCCGCTGTTGGCCTGGTCGGTCGGCTTCTGGCTGTCGGTGGGCGCGACGGCCGGCGTCACGGCGGTCGGACCGTGGCTGGCGCCGCGCCTCCGTGTCCTCGGTCCACTGGCGCTGCCGGTCGCCGTCACCGTCGGCGCCCAGCTCGGTGTCGCCGTGCCGAGCCTGCTCGTGTTCGGCCGGCTCTCGTTGGTCGGGACGGTGGCCAACCTGGTCGCCGTCCCGGTGGCCGGCCTCGTGATGCTGTACGGCCTGCCCGCCTGCCTCGTTGCCGGGGTCTTTCCCGTCGTCGCACCGGTCGTGATGGCACCCGTCGCCGTCGGCGTCCGCTGGATCGACGCCGTCGCAACGGTCGGCGCGGCCGTCGAGCCTGGACCGCCGTGGTCCTGGCTCGGCTGGGGTGCTCTCGCCGGGGTCATCGTCGTGCTGGCATGGAGGAGTCGTCACCGCCGAGTGCAATGACGACGGCCCGATGACATGGAGCGCGCATCAGCGCTGACTGGCGGCCATCCCGGTGTCTCGCTCCTTGGCGCCGTGCGGTGGCGCCTTGATGCTGAGAATCGTCTTGCGAGGCTTTTCGACGGGGCGGATGAAGAACGCCCGCTGGCGAAGCTCAGTGATCGTTGTCCGCAGGCCCGAGTCGCCATCGTCGACGAGGCGATGGACCTCGAGGGGCTGAGGCGGAGCAGTCATGATCTGTTGGTCGGAGAGAATCGGCGCGATCGTCGCCGCGAAGGCTTGGAGCTCTTCGACGCTGTCCCAGACGTCGAAGACCATCAGGTGATCGCCATGACCGAAGCAGACGTGGAGTCGATGGCCGGGCGCAGGGCTGGCACGGGCGTCCTCGACCTGCTCGACGAACCGGTCGTACTGCTCGGCAGTCATCGACTCGGGGGTTGACAGGACTGCAATCATCTCTACCTCCCTAACTTCAACATCACGCCACCCGAAGCTCTGCGCCGAGCAGGACGTGGTCGCATGGGTTGCACAGCCACCACTCAGGTGTGCGGGTCGGTTCTCGAGTCGAATCACCGGGGAACATGTCGAGGCAACGCCAGCACCGCCGTTCCGGCACCGCCGTCGAGGGCGCCTCTGGGTCGGCCGGGATCACCGAAGGCATCGGCTGGCCCCATCCGCCGTCGTGGCCGGTGACCGGACGCTCTCCATGGCGGCCTTCTGGTCCCTCGTCAGGCATGGCGCCTCTTTCTTGGAGTGGACGGTGGTAGCGGCGTTTGGCCGCGGACCGTGTCCCTCGGCGGATCGCCATCCATCGTACGCCTGTTTGGGACAAAACAGGTAATCTATTTCTAGAAATCGCGAGCTACTGCTGCTGCGGTTGCTGACACGTGCCTTCCGCGCACGGGTGTCACCCGGACTCTCGTCGTCCTCGCCGGCGCGTCTTCGACTCGACGAGGACGTCGAGTACCTCGCCGATCGTGCGTTCCTGGATGATGGCCTCTCGCAGCGGTCGGTGAGGCTGGATCCGGTAGCGGTTGCGCCGGCCGTCCTTGTCCTTCTCCACATAGCCGCCGTCGGTCAGGTCGGTGACGATGCTGTAGGCGCTGCGCTCGGTGATACCCAGCGTGGCGGCGATGTCGCGAAGGCGGACCCCGGGATCGTGAGCGATGCACACGAGAGCCCGAGCATGGTTGGTGAGGAAACTCCACGTCGCCATGAGCGCACAGTCTAGCTATTGTTTTCTAGAAATAGATTACCGGTTTGATGGAACTCGCCGTACGATGGGGTCGAGCCCAGAGGCTCGCCGATCGCCGATCGTCGTCTGCTCGAGGGCGATCGAGAGGTTTTGCCATGCTGATGCGATCTGAGCCGTTCCGGGAGTTCGACCGGGTCACCGAGGCGATGCTCAGCGAACGGCGAGCGCGCCAGATCCCTGTCGACGCGTACCGCCGAAACAATGAGTTCACGGTCCTTTTCGATCTCCCGGGCGTGGATGCCCGCTTCATCGAGCTGACCGTGGAGAAGGATCTGCTCAGCGTGCGGGCGACGCGTGGCTGGGTGCGGGCTGAGGGCGATCAGGTCCAGATCGTGGAACGTGCCCAGGGCGACTTCAGCCGCCAGTTGTTCCTCGGAGAGGGCCTCGACCGTGACCGCATCACTGCAACCTACGAACACGGTGTGCTCACGCTGACCATCCCCGTCGCCGAGGACGCAAAGCCCCGCAAGGTCGAGATCACGAACGCAACGGATGTGGTTGAGGCCGTGACGGCAGGCTCCGTCGCCGGGTAGGTAACCGGCTCCAGTTCGACGGCACGGCTCACGTCGCGAGCCGTGCCGTTGCAGGTCCGCGCCCAGCGATGGCACGGTCGATGCCGGCATCCCGCACCGGGGAGGAACGGAGGACCGGGCGCGCCGTGTGTGAGCCTCCAGTAAGTCCCGGGCGCCCGGGGTAGGCTCGGGGTGACACGATGAATGTCCCGAACGTGTCGGGCCTGCTCGCGGCAGGTCCGGGATGCGTTGCTCCGGACCCCTGGTGGCGTCATCGAGCCCCTCCGATCGTCAGTCGGGAGCGTCCATTTGTCAGCGACCGCGATCCAAGTTCCTGACCCAGCGGACGTGGCGTGGCGGATGAGTCCCTCCAAGGTGTCGGTGGTCAAGGCAGTGGGCCGTCGGATGGTGCCGTATCTCGTTGAGGCGACGCTCATCCCGACGGTCTTGTTCTACGTGTTCTTCATCACCTTCGGACTCGTGTGGGCGATCCTTGCGGCGGTGGGTTGGACGTACGCCGCAGTGGGGAGGCGGGTCATCACTGGCCGCTCGGTCCCTGCGTTGCTTCTGTTGGCGACGTTGGGGATCTCCCTGCGCACCGGGGTCTACCTGCTCAGCAGCAACAGCTTCGTCTACTTCGTCCAGCCGATCCTGCGCACGGTCGCCACCGGGGCCTTCTTCGCCATGTCGGTCATCGTCGGCCGGCCGCTCATCGCACGGTTTGCCGCCGACTTCTGCCACCTCAGCTCGGACGTCGGGAGCCGGCCGGAGGTGGTGCGGCTGTTCCGCCGGCTGACCTACCTTTGGGCGGGCGTCAACGCCCTCGCCGCGGCGGTGAGCTTGACGTTGCTCTTGACGGTGCCGGTCGCCGTGTTCGTCGGCGCGGAGACCGCTTCGGCCTGGGTGATCACGTGCAGCGGTGTGGCGCTGACGGTGTCGGATTCGGTTCGCACAGCCCGCCGCGAAGGGCTGTCCACAGCGGTTGCCCCCAACGGGAGACTGCACGCCTACGTCAGCCATTCCGATTGACCGCTGGGACCGCTGTCCTTGTGCATCGCAGCATGCGATGATGGGTCGCCGCCCACATCTGCGGCAGCGAAACGGTGTTGCTCGAGACCCCGGCGACCCCGCTCACAGGCGGAGGCGAAGTACGGAATGGCGACCATTGAGACCGGTTTCAGTGGCGGGTCCGCCCTCACCGTCGGTGACTCGACCGACGGCTCCTTGCTCGGCGATGTCGCTCGACTACAGCTCGTCCGCGTTGTCGTCGGTGACTCAGAGGCTGTGCTCGAAGGGGCCAGGGCGGCGATGGCCAGAGTTGAGCGAGAGATCGATCACCTGTGGCGAGACTCAATGAATGCACACGACCGTGAGATGTCGCAACTGCTCGCCGACGTGAGCCACTCCCTGCAACGGGCGGCTCACCGGCTGGAGCACCGCGACGCGATTGGCTGAACGTCCGCCGCCGAGCGGCAGGCAGATTCACCGCCCGCGACCAACCGGGGACCAGTGCGATGATGATCGGCCGATGGCCGCCCACCTGCTGACCGGGGACGACGAGTCACTCGTCCGCGCCGCGGCGAGCGACGTCGTGCATCAGCTCGTCGGCGACGAGGACCGGGCATTCGCCGTGGTCGAGTTCGACGCTGACGACTACGACTTGGCGGCGGTCGTCGACGCGGCGCAGACCCCGCCGTTCCTCACCGAACGACGTGTGGTCGTCGCACGTGACGTGGGTCGCTTCACTGCCGATCAGGTAGCGCCGCTGATCTCGGTCGTCAGCAGACCTGCTCCCGACGACCGAGCTGGTGCTCGTGAGCGGCGGCGGTCGCGTCGCGAAGGCTCTCACCGACGCCATCAAGTCGACCGGCGGGACCGTGACGAGCACCACGGCGCCGACGCGCGCTCGGGAGCGGCAGGCATGGATCGCCGACCGGGCCGAGGTCGAGGGGATCCGGCTGAACGGGGCGGCCATGGAGCTGATCGTGGAGCGACTCGGAGAGGACATGGGCCGCCTCGACGGCGTCGTCGCCACGCTCGTCGCGACGTACGGATCCGCCGCACGCCCGCTCGGGCCCGATGAGGTCGAGCCGTTCCTCGGCGAGGGTGGTGGCGTCCCACCCTGGGATCTGACCGACGCCATCGACGCCGGGCGCACCTCGATGCGCTGGGCCTGCTCGGGCGGATGATGGGCGCTGGCGGCCGCCATCCCCTGCAGGTGATGGCGATCCTCCACGGGCACTACACGAAGCTGGCCCGGTTCGACGGCGCGGACGCCGGCTCCGAGGCCGCGGCCGCAGCGGTGCTGGGCATCAAGCCGGGCTATCCGGCCCGCAAGGCCCTCCAGCAGTACCAGCGGTTGGGTGGAAGCGGCGTGCAACGGGCGATCGAGCTGCTGGCCGCCGCCGATCTCGACCTACGCGGTGCCCGCGAACTGCCCGACGACCTCGTCATGGAGGTCCTCGTCGCCCGCCTGTCGCGCCTGCGTCGCTAGATCTGGGCGCGCACGTTCTCGAATTCGAGAATCTCCGCGCCCTGATGCGGTAACCGCGAGCACAGCGGCTCGCGCGGAGGGTTAGCCGTTGTCGGCATTGACGTACTTCATCAGGCGGCTCTTACGGCGGGCTGCCTGGTTCGGGTGGATGATCCCCTTGGCGGCGGCCATGTCGAGGCGCTTGACGGCGAGGCGCACGGCCTCGTCGTCCTGATCCGTGCCGACGGAGCCGGCGGCCTTCTTGACCCGCGTCTTCAACTCGCTCTTGGCGGCCTTGTTGCGGGCGGCCCCTTGGCGTTCGTGATGTTGCGCTTCTGCTGGCTCTTGATGTTCGCCACGGTCGACGGTCCTCAGAGTCGATCGAAATGGGTGAGCAGCGTCGAGATCCAGCCGGGCAAGGGTACCGTCGCTCGGGAGCGCATGGAACGTCGCCCGCATCCGCAACTTCTCGATCATCGCCCACATCGATCACGGGAAGTCGACGCTCTCGGACCGCATCCTCGAGATGACCGGTGCCGTCGACGCCCGCGACATGCGCGAGCCAGTTCCTCGACTCGATGGACCTCGAGCGCGAGCGGGGCATCACGATCAAGGCGCAGAACGTCCGCGTCGAGTGGAAGGGACACGCTTCCACCTCATCGACACGCCGGGTCACGTCGACTTCGGCTACGAGGTCAGCCGATCGCTGGCCGCCTGCGAGGGCGTCGTGCTCGTCGTCGACGCGGCTCAGGGGATCGAGGCGCAGACGCTGGCCAACTGCTACCTGGCGCTCGAACACGACCTCGAGATCCTCGCCGCTCTCAACAAGATCGATCTCCCCGCGGCCGAGCCGGACCGCTACGCCCAGGAGCTCGAGAACGTCCTCGGCATCGCCGCCGAGGACATCCTGCGCATCTCCGCCAAGACGGGCGAGGGTGTCCCCGAGCTGCTCGACGCGGTGATCGAGCGGATCCCGCCACCGCGCGGCGAGGAGGACGCACCGCTCCAGGCGCTGATCTTCGACAGCCAGTTCGACCAGTACCGCGGCGTCGTGTCGAGCCGTGCGGGTGGTCAATGGCCGGCTGACGGCGGGTTCGCGGCTGCGCTTCCTGCAGACCGGCGCGCAGCACGAAGCCATCGAGATCGGGGTACGACGTCCCGCCCCGACGGCGGTCCCCGAGCTCGGCCCGGGGGAGGTCGGGTACCTGATCGCCGGCATCAAGGACGTCGGCGAGGCCCGCTCCGGCGAGACCGTCACGACGGCGACCCGCGGCGCCACCGAGGCCCTGCCCGGCTACCGCGATCCGAAGCCGATGGTCTTCTGCGGCCTGTACCCGGTCGACGGCGCCGACTTCGAGAACCTCCGGGACTCGCCTCCAGAAGCTGAAGCTGAACGACGCGTCGGTGACGTACACCCCGGAGACCTCGGGCGCGCTCGGGTTCGGCTTCCGCTGCGGCTTCCTCGGCCTGCTGCACATGGAGATCGTGAAGGAGCGCCTCGAGCGCGAGTTCGACCTTGCGCTGATCGCCACGGCGCCGAGCGTCGAGTACCGCGTCACAGCGACCGACGGCGAGCTCGAGCTCGTCGACAACCCGGCGGACCTGCCGGAGCCACAGCGCATCGCCTTCATCGAGGAGCCCTTCTTCAAGGTCTCGATCATCACGCCGACGGACTACACCGGCACGTTGATGGAGCTGTGCCAGCAACGGCGCGGTGAGCTCGACAAGATCGAGTACCTCTCGCCGGAGCGGGTCGAGCTGCACTACGTCGTCCCGCTGGCCGAGGTGGTCGTCGACTTCTTCGACCAGCTCAAGAGCCGCAGCCAGGGCTACGCCAGCCTCGACTACGAACCCGCCGGCTACCGCCGCTCCAACCTCGCCAAGGTCGACCTGCTGCTCAACGGTGTACCGGCCGACGCCTTCTCGACGATCGTCCACCGCGACAAGGCCTACGAGTACGGCCGGCAGATGGTGGAGAAGCTGCAGCAGCTGATCCCGCGCCAGCTGTTCGACGTTCCGATCCAGGCCGCGATCGGCGGCAAGGTCATCGCTCGCGAGACGGTGCGGGCGAAGCGCAAGGACGTCCTCGCCAAGTGCTACGGAGGTGACATCACCCGTAAGCGCAAGCTCCTCGAGAAACAGAAGGAGGGCAAGAAGAAGATGAAGTCGATCGGCCGGGTCGAGGTCCCGGGCGACGTGTTCATCTCCGCACTGAAGTTGTGACCGACTTCGCCGAATCCCCCGTCGGCCGCACCGCCCACGGAAAACCCTTCCGCAGCCTCCGCCATCGCAATGCGAGGCGGTTCTTCGCGGGAGTTCTCGTCTCGACGATCGGGACGTGGCTGCAGCTGACGGCGATGGCGCTGCTCGTCTACAAGCTGACGGGGAAGGCCACCGACCTCGGGATCACGCTGGCCCTGCAGTGGCTCCCGATGCTGGTGCTCGGGGCCTGGGCCGGCGCTGTCGCCGACCGGCGCGACAAGCTCACGCTGTCCATCATCACGCAGGCCGGGCTCGCCGTGCAGGCCATCGTGCTGGGCTTGGTCGACCTTGCCGGTCTGGCGTCGGTACCGGTCGTGTGGTCGCTGACGCTCGTGCTCGGAGTCCTCAACGCCTTCGACAACCCGGCCCGTCGAGGCCTCGTCACCGAGCTCGTCGAGACGCACGAGATCCCGAACGCCACGTCACTGAACACCGCCGTCATGACCGGGTCGCGCATCTTCGGGCCGGCCCTCGGTGCCCTGTTGGTTGGCACTGTGGGAACTGCGTGGTGCTTCCTCCTCAATGGCATCTCGTTCGCCGCGGTCCTCTTCTCGCTGTGCACGATCCGGCGCGACGAGATGCACCCGTCACCACGTGCGCCGAAGGGTGGCCGACCGGTGCGCGAGGCGCTGGCGTATGTCGCCCACCGCCGCCGGCTCCTCGTCGTCATCGTGGTGATGGCGATCGTGTCCACGTTCGCCTTCAACAGCCAGGTCGCCTTGCCCAAGCTGGCCGACGTCCGGTGGGGCGGCGCGGGGTGGTTCGGGCTCGTGCTGTCGGTGTCGAGCGTCGGTGCAGTGATCGGCTCCCTGCTCACCGCGCGGCTCGGCTGGGTCTCGATCCGGTGGTATCTCGGGAACACAGTGCTGATGGCCGTATCCGGCCTCTTCCTGGCGTGGGCTCCGAACCTCGAGCTCGCCCTGCTGTGGGCGATTCCGTTGGGAATCGGCGGGGCGGCGTTCATCAGCGGAGCCACCGGCATCATCCAGCAGGCCATCCCCGGACACATGCGCGGGCGCATGCTGGCGCTGACGGCCGTGGCGTTCCTCGGCTCGACGCCGATCGGCGGGCCGATCACGGGACTTGTCGGCGACCGGATCAGCCCCGAGTGGGGGGTCGCCTACGGCAGTGTCATCGCACTGGCGACGGTCGCCGTCGCCGCCGTCGTGCTGATGCGGACGCCCGACGCCGCTGTCGCGCCGCCTGCGACTTCCGGCCCCGCCCCCATCTCCACCATCCCGCCACCAGCGCAGCAATCGCAGCCAGCGAGCCGAACCCCTTGACGAGCGGGTAGTCGACCAGCGCCGAGAAGAAATCTGTCGTGGACTCGAACACGGACCGGTCTTCGGCGTCGACGCGGATGTTGGTCTCGAACCGCCTCGGTGAGCCCGGCACCGTCGTCCCGTCCGTCCGCACGACCGGGAGGATCTCGAGGTGCAGCGTCAGCGCGCCGGCCCTGAGCGGCCGCACCTGCCAGATCCACTCGATGGTCGCCTCGTCGAGGAACGATGCCTCCTGGTGATCCGGCGGGTCGATCTCGAAGTCGACGCCGCGCAGCACGGCGCGCACCTCGCAATGCAACGAGACCTCGACGATCGTCGTCGACGGGCCGCCCAGTGTGCCCGTGCTGATCTCGAGCTCGCCGACTGAGGCCGCGCACGACGACCTCGTCCGTCTGGCCGACGACCATGTCGGCGGACGGCACGAAGCTGACCTCGGCGTCCTCGGCTTCCCGCTCGCAACGCTGCAGATCCGTCTCGACAGGTGCGTCCGGCTCCGTGGTGTCTCGAGTGGTGACCGGCGGTGGGACCGTGGTCAACGCGCCGCCGCCGCTTGTCGGCGGCACGGTCGCCGGAGGGATCGTTGGCGGCGGTGCCGAGGCGGACGCCGTGAGGTCACCGCTGATCGTGGCGGTGGCGACGTGGAACGTGATCGTGCCGACGGAGTCGCCCGATCGCTCCGGCGCGAAGCTCACCTCGACCGTGCAGGACTCGGCGATCGCCTGGTCCGTGCAGTCGTCGTCCTCGACCGTGAAGCCGTCACCGACGACGTCGACCTCCTCGACCACCGGTGCTCCGCCGCCCACGTTCACGAGCGTCACGACCGCCGACGACGAACTGCCGACGGCGGTCTCCGGAAGCTCGAGCGGCGAAGGTTGGACCTCGAGGACTGGTGGCTCCGGCGAGGCGCCTGCGGAGGTGGCGGCGACGAGAAGAGCGAGACATCCGCTGGCCACGGCTGCCATCGGCCGCAGGCCGGCACCGATCGGGCGGA
This sequence comes from uncultured Acidimicrobiia bacterium, assembly GCA_963774125.1. Classification (GTDB taxonomy): domain Bacteria; phylum Actinomycetota; class Acidimicrobiia; order Acidimicrobiales; family Ilumatobacteraceae; genus JALZMG01. Next base: position 182,771 of record CAVZDR010000002.1, on the reverse strand, counting down.
CCCCCACGTCCTGTGGACACCGTTGCGAGGGCGCTGATACACGCCCGCCCCGAGCGGTTAGCACTCGGTAGGCTTGACTGCCAACATGCTCGATGATCGGAAGACGGCGATCTTGAGCGCAGTCGTGCAGGAGTACATCGCGACGGCGCAGCCCGTGGGCTCGACCCACATCGCTGACGCGCCCGGCGTTCGAGTGTCTTCGGCCACGGTGCGCAACGAGATGGCCGTGCTCGAGCAGGAGGGCTACCTCGTGCAGCCCCACACGTCGGCGGGGCGGATCCCGACCGACAAGGGCTATCGGTTCTTCGTCGACAACTTGGTGTCGCCTGGGCGCCTCGACCAGGCGACGCGCCAGCAGGTCGGTGAGTTCTTCCGGACCGCGCACGGCCGTCTCGAGGAGATGCTGTACCGCACGTCGGACCTCCTCGCCCACCTGACGAACTACGCCGCCATCGTCGTCGGCCCGCGGGCCGAGGCGCTGGCCGTGCGAACCGTGCAGTTCGTCGCCCTGTCATCGACGCTGGCCACCGTGGTCGTCGTCCTCGGCAACGGCTCGGTGGAGAGTCAGACCATCGATCTCGACGCCGACGTCACCGACAACCACATCTCCGCTGCGACGGCGCATCTGAGCGCCCAGCTGCACGGACGCACGCTCGGGGACACCAGCGGCATCGACGCGAGCGGGGACGCCGTGGTCGACCGGCTGTGCGAAGTCGCGCTGTCGACGGTGCGCCGGGCGTCCGGGTCCGAGCACCTGTACATCGGCGGCTCGTCGGCGATGGCAACGGCCTTCGACGCTGTCGACATCGTGCGCGACGTGCTGCGCACGCTCGAGGAGCAGTTCATCGTCGTCTCGTTGCTCGGTGACCTCGTGCAGCGCGGGATGTCCGTGGCCATCGGTGTCGAGCACGGCGTCGAGCCGCTGTCGGCGTGTTCGGTCATCGTCTCGCCGATCGTCGTCGACGGTGAACCCCGCGGGTCGGTGGGTGTGCTTGGTCCGACGCGCATGAACTACCCCCAGGCGCTGGCCACCGTCGAGGTGGTCAGCGATCAGCTCGGCCGCCGGCTCGAGGAAGCCTGATGAGGATGCACCGTGGCTGATTACTACCAACTGCTCGGGGTGTCCCGGACGGCCAGCACGGACGAGATCAAGCGGGCCTATCGCCAGCGGGCGCGTGAGCTGCACCCAGACGCCAACCCCGGTGACGCCGCCACGGCTGAGCAGTTCAAGGAGGTCGCTCGGGCGTACCAGGTGCTGTCCGATCCCGACCAGCGAGCTCGCTACGACCGCTTCGGGGAGGCGGGCGTCAACAGCGGGGCCGGGCCGCGCGTCGAGGACATCTTTGGCGGGGGTGGGCTCAACGATCTGTTCGATGCGTTCTTCGGCGGGCAGAGCCCGTTCGGTGGCGGGGGAGGCCGGCGCGGCCCTGCCGGCCCGCCGCGAGGCCAGGACCTCGAGGTCGTCGCGGACGTGTCGTTCGAGCAAGCGGTGTTCGGGGCGACGGTTCCCGTGACGTTGCGGATGCCTCGACGCTGCGAGGAGTGCGATGGCAGCGGCGCCGGATCCGGCACGCAGCCGGTGACGTGCGCCGACTGCGGCGGCAGCGGTCAGGTCCAGCGCGTCCGCCAGAGCCTGCTCGGCCAGATGGTCACGTCGGCGCCTTGTCCGCGCTGCGGCGGCCTCGGCGAGGTCATCGTGACACCGTGTCCGGCCTGCCGGGGTGAGGGTCGCGTGACCATCGAGCACACGTACCACGTCGACGTGCCGGCCGGCGTCGATTCAGGATCGACGCTGCGCCTGAGCGGGCGTGGCGCAGCCGGTCCGCGCAAGGGGAAGCCCGGTGACCTCTACGTGCACCTGCACGTCGCCGAGCACGAGCGGTACCGGCGTGATGGCAACGACCTGGTGACGGACGTGCCGATCTCGATCGCCCAGGCTTCGCTCGGCACGACCATCGAGCTGCCGACTCTCGACGGCGACGAGGAGTTGGTCGTGCCCGCCGGTACCCAGCCGGGCCACGAGTTCGTGCTCCGCAATCGGGGAGTGCCGCGCCTGCAGGGTCGCGGGCGAGGTGACCTGCGGGCTCGCCTCGTCGTGGAGGTCCCCCGCAAACTCGCCGAGGACGAGGCTGATCTGCTCCGCCAGCTCGCCGAGAAGCGCGGTGAGCGGATCAACCCACCCGAGAAGGGACTGTTCTCGCGGATCAAGTCGGCGTTCTCGTAGGGCACGACCGTGGATGACGCGCTGCGTCGATCGGCGGCGCATGTGCTCGTCGACGACGTCGCCGCACCGCTGTTGTCGGATCCGGCATGGCACCACGTGCGTCGCGTGCTCCGTTTGCGCGACGGCGAGGCGGTGACGGTCACCGACGGTGACGGGCGGTGGCGGAGTTGCCGCCTCTCCAGCGATGGCGTGACACCCGAGGACGACATCGTGGTCGAGCCGCCGAACGTCGAACCGTTGACGGTCTACGTCGCCATGCCGAAGGGCGACCGTGCCGACTGGCTGGTGCAGAAGTGCACCGAGGTCGGTGTCGACCGCATCGTCGCCGTCACCGCCGAGCGGTCGGTGGCGCGGTGGAGCGGGGATCGGGCGACACGCCCGGTGTCCCGCTGGCGGCGCATCGCCGAGGAGGCCGCGATGCAGGCGCGGCGCGTGCGGGTTCCCGAGCTCGACGGACCGGTCGCCGCCACCACGGTGCTCGGTGCGATGGCAGTCGCCGAGCCCGGAGGGCGCGAGCTCGAACCGCGCGACCGCGCGGTGGCGATCGGACCGGAGGGCGGCTGGTCACCCGCCGAGCTGGCCGCCGCCCCGGACCAGGTCTCGCTCGGACCCTACGTGTTGCGGGTGGAGACGGCGGCCGTCGTCGCCGCCGCCCGGATGGTCGCCTTGCGGGCGGTACGCCCGTGAACTCCCCTTCTGTCCGTCACTACCGCCTCACAACGACCGATTCCGACGGACAGAACGAGCCGTTCGGGGTGTACGTCCACGTCCCGTTCTGTGCGCACCGGTGCGACTACTGCGCGTTCGCGACGTGGACCGATCGCGCCCATCTCGTCGACGAGTACCTGGCGGCCGTGCGGACCGAGATCGCCGTCGCCGTCGATGGCGGGATGCCCGTCGCCACGAGCGTGTTCGTCGGTGGGGGAACGCCGTCGCTCGTGCCCGCGGACGCGCTGGCCGCGGTGATCCGGTCCGTGCCGGTCGTGCCCGGCGCGGAGGTCACGGTCGAGTGCAACCCGGACGACGTCACCAGGGAACTGATCGCCACGTATGCCGAGGCGGGCGTCGATCGCGTGTCCATCGGCGTCCAGTCGATGGTGCCGCACGTGCTCACGGCGCTCGGCCGCACCCACGACGTGGACAACGTCGAGCGGGCCGTTGTGGCGGTCCGCAGCGTCGGCCTGCGCACGTTCAACCTCGACCTCATCTACGGCACCGTCGGCGAGTCGGCAGCCGATTGGCGGACCACGCTGACACGTGCGCTGGACCTCGAGCCGCCGCACGTCTCGGCCTACGGGTTGACCGTGGAGCCGGGCACGCCTCTTGCCGCCGACCCCGCTCGCCATCCCGACGACGACACACAAGCGGACGAGTACGAGCTCGCCGATGACCTGCTCACGGCCGCCGGGCTCGACAACTACGAGGTGTCCAACTGGGCGCGCCCCGGTCACGAGTGCCGCCACAACCACCTGTACTGGGGGCAGCACGACTATCGCGGCTTCGGCTGCGCCGCGCACTCGCACCGCGCCGGTCGGCGCTGGTGGAACGTCCGCACGCCGGAGCGCTACCTCGAAGCGGTCGCCGCTGGGAGCGTCACCGGAAGCGGCGGCCGAGACGCTGGATGATGACGCCAAGCGGATCGAGGCACTGCAACTCTCGCTGCGCACGCGGGCCGGTGTGCCGGCCGAGGCACTCGACGGCGAGGCCCTTCCCGGTCTCGTGGAATGCCAGGACGACCGCTGGGTGCTGACGCGACGCGGCCGCCTGATGGCCAACGAGGTCGCCGTCCGCCTGCGGTGAACCGAGCCGTGAACCGAGCAACGAGTTCTCCGAACCGGCTGCTAGCTTGACTGGCCGCAAGGGCGCGTAGCTCAGTTGGTTAGAGCGCCAGCATGACACGCTGGAGGTCCCGGGTTCGAGTCCCGTCGTGCCCACCCGAGCCGAGCGAGGTGCGCCAGCACAAGTCGTGATGAGTGGCGGCGAACGGTTGCGCATCGATGTGTTGGGCCCGATCAGGGCGTACGTGGCCGACGGCCGCGACGTCACGCCTGACGGGCCACTGCAGCGCCGCCTGCTGGCACTGCTCGTCCTCCGTCGCGGTCACGTCGTGTCGGTCGACACGGCGGTTGACGTCCTCTGGCCCGGTCGCCCGCCACGCGACCCGGTGGCGGCGCTGCACAACCACTTGTTCCGGCTGCGTCGCGGCCTGCCCGCCGACGTTGTCGAGTCAACGGGCAGCGGCTACCGACTCTCGCCGCAGGCGATCGACCTCGACGCCGACCGCCTCGTCGCTGCGCTGAACGCGTCTGACGCCGTGGACGCCGCTGCGCTCGCCGCGCTCGATGAGATCCTCGATCGATGGCACGGTCCCGCCTACCCGGAGCTCGACGACGTGGACGACGGGCGAGCCGAAGCGGTGCGGCTGGCCGAACTGCGGATCCGTGCGACGGAGGCGCGAGCCGCCGCCCGCATCGTCACCGGCGCCAGCGACGACCTCATCACGGAGCTCGCCGCACTCGCCGACGAGGAACCGCTCCGCGAGCGACCACGTGCGCTCTTGATGGAGGCGCTCGCCCGGGCGGGGCGCAACGTCGAGGCGCTGCGCGTCTACGACGACTTCCGGCGGCTGTTGGGTGACGAGCTCGGCATCGAGCCTTCCCCTGCGCTGATCGCCCAGCACGCCGACCTGCTGACCGGCACTGGTCAAGCGACGTGGAGCCCCGCGAGCAGGCTGCACAGCCCCGTCACGTCACTCGTCGGACGCGACGAGCTCGTGGACGATGTGCTGGCGATGGCGGAGGTGAACCGTCTGGTGACGCTCAGTGGTCCAGGCGGCGTCGGCAAGTCCCGCCTGCTCGACGAAGTCGGCCTCCGCTTGCGTGAGATGCACCCCGACCGCCCCGTCGTGCTGTGCGAACTGGCCGCCGCCGACGAGGGATCCGCCATCGATGCGGTCGCCGCCGCGCTGGGGATCGAAGGCCGACCCGATGTCGGACTGGTCGATCGGATCGCCGCCGTGCTCGGCGAGACGGCCCTCGTCCTGCTGCTCGACAACTGCGAGCACGTCCTCCAGCCGATCGCCGAGCTCGTGCAATGCCTGCTCGCGACGTGCCCGAACGTCACGGTCATGACGACCAGCCGGGAACGCCTTCGTGTGGCAGCCGAGCACGTCATTGCCGTCCCCCCGCTGCCGACGCTCTCGACGTCTGCCGACGACACCCCGGCGGTGCAGCTGTTCGTGGCGCGAGCCCGGGCGGTGGACCCTGCATTCGATCCCGATCCACACACGTTGATGGTCGTCTCCGACATCGTGCGCCGACTGGACGGACTCCCGCTGGCCATCGAGCTGGCCGCCGCCCGGCTCCAGACGCTCGACGTCACGGAAGTGGCCGCTGGGCTCGACCACCGCTTCACGCTGCTGTCGTCCGGGTATCGCGCGTCCGCCCGCCACGGGTCGCTCGCCGCGGCGATGTCCTGGTCCTTCGGTCTGCTCGATGCGCGACTGCAGCGGATGTTTGCCGACCTGTCGATCTTCACCGGATCGTTCACAGTGGCCGACGCCGCGGCGGTCTGCGGGACGGACGCCGCGGACGCCGCCGGCGCGCTCGACCAACTGACCGAACGGTCGCTCGTGCTGCGGGTGCCCGGTCGGCGATACCAGCTGCTCGAAACGCTCCGAGCGTTCGGAGCCGAGCAGCTGGCTGCCGATCGCCGCGCCGATCTCGCAGGCGCGCGCCACGCTCGCCACTACGTCGAGTGGATCGAATCCGCCGACCGGCGGATGTCCGATCCACGGCACCCCACCGTGATCGTAGACATCGACGACGCGCTCCCGGAGCTGCGCGGCGCGCTCGGCTGGCTGCTCGACCACGACGAAGTAGCGCAGGCCGGACGGCTGGTCATCGCCCTCTGCAACTACGGCTTCATGCGGGTGCGCCCGGACGTGCTGGCATGGTCCGAGCGGATCACCGAGGCCGACCCCGACGACCGCAGCCCGCTGGCACCAGAGGTGTGGGCAGTCAGCGCCTATGCCGCATGGATGGCCGGGGACGTCGCCAAGGCCGGGGCGCGCAGCGCTCGTGCGCTCGTCGCCGCCGCGCCGAGTGGCGACGTGCCGTCGTTGGTGGCCATGATGCGCGGCAACTACGAGTTGTTCCAGGGCAACCTGGACAAGGCGGCGGCGTGGTACCGGCGAGCAGCTGACGCGGCGGCGGACGCATCCCAACGCCTGTTCGCAGAGAGCACAGAAGTGCTTGCTCTTGCTTACGCCGGCGATGCGGCGGCGCTCGAGCTGTCCGCACGCTTGCTGGCCCAGGTCGGCGCAGCATCCAGCCCTCACGCGGCGTACGTGTGGTTCTGCGCCGGCGAAGCGGACCTGCTCTTCGATCCCGCTCGGGCAAGCGCCCGGTTCACCCAGGCGTGGCAAGTTGCCGAGCTGACTCGCGCTTCCTTCGTCGCCGGGCTCGCCGGCGCGTCGAAGGCGTCGATCGAGGCGAGGATCGGTGATCCGCTCATTGCCGCCGATGCGTACCGGCGGCTGCTCGCGCAGTGGCGGCGGGCCGGGTTCTGGTCGGCGCAGTGGACGGTCCTCCGGTCCGTCGCCGGGCTGCTGGCTCGGCTCGGACGCCACCGTGATGCCGCGATGCTCGAAGGAGCGGTCCGGGCGACCCCGTTCGGACACCGCATCTTCGGCGCCGACGAGGCTGCGCTGAACGAGCTCAGTGCGCAGCTGCGCACGGTGCTCGGCGACGAGGCCTACGGGGAGGCACGTCGCGAGGGTGCCGTGCTCGACGGCGATGCCGCCGTCGAGCACGCGTTGCAAGCATTGTGAGCCTGGGTTTCACCACCGAGGCTGCTCTGTGATGATGCCGAGCACGGACTTGCCCACCATCTCATGCGTGATGGCGTCGTTGCCGGGATGGAAGCCGCCGCACCGCGCGTCGCGGTAGAGCCGCTCCAGCTCGTTGCCCTTGAACATGGCGCCACCGCCGGCGACGTCGAGGGCGATGTCGACGACCCGCTTGGCTGCCTCGACGGCCCGCCACTTCTGCGAGTACACCTTCGAGATCCACCCCTCGCCGTGGTCGGCGCCGGCCACCCAGTCGTCGACGAAGCGCTCGACGGTCGCGTTCGCGGCGTCCAGCTCGAGGTACATCTCGGCGATCTGGTGTTGGACCATCGGGTTGTAGGCGTAGGCGCCGCGGGCGATGGCGATCGACGTCTTGCGCTGAGCACTCGCCACGGCGACCTCCAGCGCCCGCTCGGCGATGCCGAGGTACACGCTGGCGATGAGGGGCAACGCCCACATCGTCATCGCCACGAGGTACGGATCGCTGCCGTCGCCCGCCGGCACGACCCGCCCGATGCGGGCGTCCGGTACGAACACCGAGTCGAGGACCGTGTCGTGGCTCTGCGTCGGGCGCATCCCGAGGGTGTCCCACGTCTCGACGACTGTCACGCCGGGGCTGGTGCGATGGACGAAGGCGTGCACGGTCTGAGGGCCGCCCGGGGCGTCGGCGTCGATGGCGTGGGCGCCCAGCCAGGCCCACGCCGGACCGTTGGAGCCGAACTGCTTGCGGCCGGTCAGGCGGTAGCCGCCGGGGACCCGCTCGGCGCGGCACGTCGACAGGAGGACGGGGATGTCGTTGCCGGTCTCGGCGTGGCCGGCGGCGATGACCTCACCGTCGGCGGCCGCCTCGAGGATCCACCGCTGCGACGAATCGCCGGCCTTGTCGAGCTCGGCGGCAGCGCCGATCCAGTACGAGTGCATGGACATGGCGAGGGCCGTCGCCGGGGCGTAGCGGGCCAGCCGGCGCTGGCTGGCGACGAGCTCGGCGAGGTTGAGGCCCCCGCCGCCGAGGTGTTCGGGCACGGCGGCGGCCAGGTAGCCGGCCTCACGCAGTTCGGCGAGGTCCTCGTCGAAGTAGCTGTTCGTGCGATCCAGCTCGCCGGCTCGGCTGCGGAAGCGCTCCAGCATGCTGGTTGGCAGCACGGCCGAGCGCTGCCGGATGAGGGTCGTGGTGGTGCTCATGGCGGCGACGATGGATGTGGCCGCTGTCATCTCCCTCTCATCGGCTCACATGAGCGGGAGAGAATGCGGGCGCCATGGCCATCGTCCTCGCGTTGATCTCGGCCGTGGTCTACGGAACGTCGGACTACTGCGGCGGGAGGGCGGCCAGGACTGCGCCCCTGCTCGCGGTGGTTCTGGTGACGCAGGTCACGAGCGCCGTCGGTGTCGGTCGTCGTCATCGCCGTGTCGGGAGACCCGTTCCCTCCTGCGGCGGACGTGGCGTGGAGCATCGGCGCTGGTTTGACGTCGATCACGGCTGTTGCCTCGTTCTATTACGCGCTGGCCAACGGGGCGATGACCATCGTTGCGCCGATCACGGCCGTCGTCAGCGCAATCGTCCCGGTTGCCGTCGGGATGGCGACCGGCGAGCGGCCGGCACCCCTGGCGCTGATCGGCGTCGCGGTCGCGCTCGTCGCCGTGGCGTTGATCAGTGGCGTGACGCGGCGAGCAGAGCGGGTGACGCCGCCGCAGATCGTGGGCCTGGCGGTCATTGCTGGGGTCGGGTTCGGTCTGCTCTTCGTGTTCCTCGACCGCACCAGTGACGCGAGCGGCTTCTGGCCGCTGCTGATCGGCCAGGTGACGGCGCTGCCGATCGTGGTGATCGCCGTCGTCGTGACCCGGGTGGCGGTCAAGTCCGTCGGCCGGGCCGGCCTGCTCGCCGCAGCTGCCGGCGGACTCGGGGTGCTTGCGAATGTCAGCTATCTCCTGGCGACGAGAGAGGGCCTGCTCTCACTCGTCGCCGTCATCACCTCGATGTACCCGGCCAGCACGGTCGTCCTGGCGACCGTGCTCGACCACGAACGGTTGAGCCGTCCGCAGGCCGTTGGCCTGGGCCTCGCCGTCGCGGCCCTCGGGATGGTCGCCGTCGGCGCGTGAGTGGTCTCAGCGCGGTTCGCGCGGCAGTCCGAGGACGCGTTCGCCGAGGATGTTGCGCATGATGTTCGAGGTTCCGCCCATGATCGTGTAGCCGGGGGCGTACACCAGTCCGGCTACGACATCGGACCACAGCGTCGCCTCGGCGCCGAACACTCGAGCCACGAACTGGGCGACGCGCCACTCGTGCTCGGTGCAGAAGCACTTCGTCGCCGCGGAGAACCCCACCGGTGCCTGGCGCAGCACCTCCCGGACCACCAGGATCCGGCCGATGCGGTAGCCCGTCTCGATCGCCGCCATCTCCTGGCGCACGAGGGGATCACTCGTGTCGGCCCGGCCGGCGGCCATCACGTAGAGGGCGTAGTTGGACACCAGCCGGTCGATCCCGCCGCGCTCGTGCTCCAGCTGGCGCATCGTCTGCTTGAACGCATTGCCCTCGACGCCGACGAGGTTCTCCGCCGGAACCCGCACGTCCGTGAAGAAGACCTCACAGAAGTGGCGGTTCGTCGTCATGTCGGTGATCGGGCGGATCTCGATGCCGGGCGTGTCCAGCGGGACGATGATCTCGCTGATGCCCTGGTGCGGCGGGCCGTCGCTCGACGTGCGACAGATGAGGTAGCAGAAGTTCGCCACGGCACCGAAGCTCGTCCAGATCTTCTGGCCGTTGATGACCCAACTGTCGCCATCGCGGTGTGCCGCGGTCTTCAGTCCGGCCAGGTCGCTGCCCGCCTCCGGCTCGGACATGCCGATGGACCACGTCGTCTCACCGGCCAGGATTCCCGGCAGGAACTCCTGCTGCTGATCCGGACGGCCGAAGGCGATCAGCGTCGGACCCATCTGTCGGTCGGCGAACCACATGGCGGCGATCGGCGCGCCGGCGGCGATGAGCTCCTCCCCGATGATCAGCCGGTCGATCGGCGGCCGCCCTCCGCCACCGTGCTCCGCGGGCCAGGTCAGGCCGATCCACCCGAGCGCCGCCAGCTCCTTCGAGAACTCGGGTGAGTAGCCGTTGATCCACGAGTCGTTGTGCCGCCCGAACCTGGCGACGGCGTCCTTGGCGACCTCGCGGGCCTGCGCCCGCAGCGCCTGCTGCTCGCTCGTCCAGCCGAACTCCATCGGCGGCGATCGTAAGGGGCGGCGTGAACCACGGGGTTATCGTCGGCGCCCATGAGCAAGATCAAGGTCGTCAATCCGGTCGTTGAGATGGACGGCGACGAGATGACGCGCATCATCTGGGCCTTCATCAAGGACCAGCTGATCCTGCCGTACCTCGACATCCAACTGGAGTACTACGACCTCTCGATCGAGCACCGCGACGAGACCGACGACCAGGTCACGATCGACGCCGCCAACGCGACCAAGCGCCATGGCGTCGGCGTCAAGTGCGCCACCATCACGCCGGACGAGGCACGCGTCGAGGAGTTCGGCCTGAAGAAGATGTGGCGCTCGCCGAACGGCACGATCCGCAACATCCTGGGCGGCGTCGTGTTCCGCGAGCCGATCATCATGTCGAACATCCCGCGCCTGGTGCCGGGCTGGACCAAGCCGATCATCATCGGCCGTCACGCCCACGGCGACCAGTACAAGGCGACCGACTTCAAGGTGCCCGGTCCTGGTCGCTTGACGATCACCTTCACGCCGAAGGACGGCGAGCCGCAGGAGTACGAGGTCGCCGAGTACGGCGAAGACGGCGGCATCGCCATGGGCATGTACAACTACGACAACTCGATCCGTGACTTCGCCCGTGCCTCGTTGCGCTACGGGCTGGACCGGAACTACCCGGTCTACCTGTCGACGAAGAACACGATCCTCAAGGCGTACGACGGCGAGTTCAAGGACCTGTTCCAGGAGATCTTCGACGCAGAGTTCAAGGCCGAGTTCGACGCGGCTGGGCTGACGTACGAGCACCGCTTGATCGACGACATGGTCGCCCAGGTCATGAAGTGGGAGGGCGGCTACGTCTGGGCCTGCAAGAACTACGACGGCGACGTGCAGAGCGACGTCGTCGCCCAAGGCTTCGGCTCGCTCGGGCTGATGACCTCGGTGCTGATGACGCCGGACGGCAACACCGTCGAGGCCGAGGCGGCCCATGGCACGGTGACCCGCCACTATCGCGAGCACCAGAAGGGCAACAAGACCTCGACCAACCCGATCGCGTCGATCTTTGCGTGGACGGGTGGGCTGAAGCACCGGGGCAAGCTCGACGACACGCCGGAGGTGACGCGGTTCGCGGAGACCCTGGAGGCGGTCTGCATCGAGGCCGTCGAGGCGGGTGAGATGACCAAGGATCTCGCCCTGATGATCGGACGGGACGCGCCGATGGATGACCACCGAGGAGTTCCTCGCCGCCCTCGACCGGCGGCTGCAGGAGAAGATGAGCTGAAGGAACCAGCCCAGTGACCCAGGAACGTCGAATCACCCTGCGGCGCGCGCTCATCGCCCTGTCGGCCGTCGCCCTCCTCGTGAGCTGTGGCTCTGATGACGACGATGGCGGTGATTCCACGACGACAACTGCGGTCGGCGCCGGCACGACGGTCCCCGGGTCGGGGTCAGATGCGGCCTACGAGGACGCCGCGATCGCCGATCTCGCTGAGCGGCAGGGTGCCGATCCGGCCGACATCCAGGTCGTGTCCGTCGAGAACGTGACGTGGCCGGACAGCTCGCTCGGGTGCCCGGAGGAAGGGACGCAGTACGCCCAGATGCTGACTGATGGCGTGCTCGTCGTTCTCGAGCTCGATGGGCAGCAGTACGAGTACCACGCCGCCCTCGACGACGAGGTCTTCTACTGCGAGAACCCACAACCGCCTGTCGGGTGACCACCGCGCCGTTCGGCGCCTGGTCGCACCGTCCGTGTGAGCCGATGTAAGTCCGGCGTGAGTGGCGCCGCTCACCATCGGCGCCATGAGGAACACCACATCCACCACCACCCGCCGTCGTCGTCGCGCCGCCGTTGCGGTGGGCGCCGCTCTCGCCGCCGTTGCCGTGCCCGCCGGCGTCGTGCTCGCCGCACCCGCCGAAGGGCTCTCATGTGGAGCGACCGTCACGTCGGACGTCCGCTTGACGGCCGACCTGGTGGACTGCGCTGGCCCCGGCCTCGTGATCGGGGCGTCGGGCATCGAGATCAACCTGGCCGGGCACACCATCGACGGGACCGGCGCCAACGCCGGCATCTTCAACCCCGACGGCCATGACGCCCTGACCATCCGTGGCGGCACGATCCAGGAGTTCGGCCAGGGCATCGATCTGCTCGAGTCACGTGGCTCGCGCATCGACCGCCTGCGTGTCACCGCCAACGGCATCGGCATCGTCGTCATGCGCGGAGACCACGTGCGTGTCGAGCGTGTCGAGGCCGACGCGAACACGTTCTCCGGGATCGAGGTCCTGTTCAGTGAGGACGTGACCGTGGAGCGCAGCACCGTCACCGGCCACCCGTTCGGCGGAATCAGAGATCACGCCTCGTTCGGCAGTCGATACGACCGCAACGTCGTGACCGGCAACACCTTCTTCGGCGTCGAGGTGCTGCAAACAGACGGTGCCCTGCTGTCCCGCAACGAGGTCAGCGGCAACGAGTTCGACGGCATCCGCCTGGGCTTCTGGGCTACGGGTGTCACCCTCGAGCGCAACGTGACGAGCCACAACGGGACGGATGGCCTCGTGATCGAGGAAGCCGGCAACACCGTCGCTCGCCACGAGGCGTTCGAGAACGGCGGGCGCGGGATCGTCGTCGTCGATGGGACGATCGACGGCGGGCGCAACACGGCGGCCGGCAACGCCGGCGGCGACTGCGTCGGCCTGGCCTGCGACTGACAATGTTCGGGCTCGGCTCGCAAGCAAATTGCTCGCCGAGTCGGCGCGGTCAGCAGTCAGCGCGATGAGCGATGAGTGGTCATACGGCGCTCATCGCTCATCGCGTCCTAGCGATCGCCGAGCTTGACGTAGTCCCGCTCGGGCGGCCCGGCGTACCACTGGCGCGGCCGGGAGATCTTCTGGTCCTTGTCGCCGAGCAGCTCGTCCCAGTGGGCCAGCCAGCCGGACGTGCGGGGGATGGCGAACAGCACCGTGAACATCTCCACCGGGAAGCCGAGCGCCTGGTAGATCAGGCCCGAGTAGAAGTCGACGTTGGGGTACAGCTTGCGGTCGACGAAGTACGGGTCCTCCAGCGCCGCCTCCTCGAGCTTCAGCGCGATGTCGAGCAGCGGGTTCTTGCCGGTCACCTCGAACACGTCGTAGGCGGTCTGCTTGATGATCGTGGCCCGCGGGTCGTAGTTCTTGTACACGCGGTGGCCGAAGCCCATCAGCCGTGCCCTTGCCGCTCTTTGACGTCGTCGATGAACGCCGGGACGTTGTCGAGCGTGCCGATCTCGGTGAGCATGCGCACGACGGCCTCGTTGGCGCCGCCGTGCAGCGGGCCGTAGAGCGCCGCGGCGGCGGCCGCAGCCGCCGAGTACGGGTCGGCGTGGCTCGAGCCGACGACGCGCATCGCGGTGGTGCCGCAGTTCTGCTCGTGGTCGGCGTGGAGGATGAACAGCACGTCCATCGCCCGCTCGAGCGTCGGATCGACCTCGTACTCGCCGATCTTCCACATCATGTTGAGGAAGTTGGCGGGGAACGAGAGTGAGTTGTCCGGGTAGACGAACGGCAGGCCGACGGAGAAGCGGTAGCACATCGCGGCCAGCGTCGGCGTCTTGGCGATCAGCCGCAGGATCTGCTTGTGCCGGCTCTCGTCGTCGAAGATGTCCTTGGCGTCGTTGTAGAACGTGCCGAGGGCGGCCAGCGGCGGAGACGAACATGCCCATCGGGTGGGCGTCGTAGTGGAAGCCGTCGACGAACCGCTTGCGCATGTTCTCGTGGATGAACGTGTGGTGGGTGACGTCGTACGTCCACGTCTTGAGCTGCTCTCGTTCGGCAGCTCGCCGTTCAGCAGCAGGTAGGCGACCTCGAGGTACGTCGTGTGCTCGGCGAGCTGCTCGATCGGGTAGCCGCGGTAGCGCAGGATGCCGTCGTCGCCGTCGAGGTAGGTGATCGCCGAGCGGCAGGCGGCGGTTGCAGGAACGCCGGGTCGTAGATGAACAGGTTCGGGTCGAGCTCGCGCAAGGCGGAGCTCGGGAACACGCCGTCGGTGATCGGGACCGTGACCGTCTTGCCGGTGCGGTCGTCGGTGATGGTGATGGTGTCGGGCACGTGGTCCCGTTCGTGCGACTCACGGAGCCTCGAGTTCGTCGGCCCGCGACGCCGACAGCCGGTCGTACCGCTACGGCCGGTGCCGAAGTGAGCGCGATGGTCAGGCGCCGTCGTGCCGCCAGGCACAGGCCGACAGGCGGCGGCGCAGCCGCCGCCCATCAGAGCGGCTCGTTGCCGTGCTTGCGGGCTTGCAGCTGCTCGCGCTTGTCGGCCAGGGCTTCGAGGGCGTGGCCGATGACGCGGCGGGTGTCGGCCGGCTCGATGACGGCGTCGATGTAGCCGCGCTCGGCGGCGACGTACGGGTTGAGCAGGCGCTCGGCGTAGTCGGCCTCGAACGCGGCCCGCTCCTCCGGCGTGGCCCGCCGCTGCAGGATCGCCGCCGCCTGCCCGGCACCCATCACCGCCAGCTCGGCCCACGGCCAGGCGAGGCACAGGTCGTTGCCCATCGTCTTGGAGTCCATCACGATGTACGCCCCGCCGTAGCTCTTGCGCAGGATCACGCAGATCCGCGGCACGGTCGCCCGGGCGTAGGCGAACACCAGCTGGGCGCCGTGGCGGATCATGCCGCGCCACTCGAGGTCCTTGCCCGGATAGAAGCCCGGCGTGTCGACGAGCGTGAGGATCGGCAGGTTGAACGCGTCGCAGAACGCGACGAACCGGGCCGCCTTCTGCGACGCCGGGATGTCGAGCGTGCCGGCCAGCGCCAGCGGTTGGTTGGCGACGATGCCGATCGGCTGGCCGCCGATCGTCGCGAACGCCGTCACGACGTTGGGTGCCCAGCGGCTCGCGGATCTCGAGCAGGCTGTCGGCGTCGACGATCGCGCGGCGACCTTGCGTACGTCGTAGCTGCCCGTCGAGCTGGCCGGGATCAGCGCGCCGGCCTCCGGGCACTCGCCGATCGACGGGATCGTCTGCTCGGCCATCGCGGCGGGTCCTCGTCGACGCTGGACGGCAGGTAGGCCAGCAGGTCCTGCACGGCCGCCAGCGCGGCCGTCGCGATCGGCGACGACGAGGCTCGGCACGCCGGTGTGGCGGGCAGTTCGCGCGGCGCCGCCGAGCTCGTCGGCGGTCGATCCGGCACGCCGGTGAACTCCTCGACCATCGTCGGACCGTTGACGAACGCGTAGCTCGCCTCGGTCATCACGACGAGGTCGGCGACGCCGAGCAGCAGGGCCGGACCCGACACCGCGGGACCGTCGACCACGATCACGGTCGGCACGATGCCGGAGCAGTCGACCAGCGCCTTGGCCAATCGGCCCCAGCCCTCCAGGGCGGCGACGCCCTCGACGATGTCGGCGCCGGGGGAGGCGAGCACGAACACCAGCGGCATGCCCTCGATGCGGGCGGTCTCCACCGCTTGTTCGACGACCGCCGAGATCGTCGACGACAGCGGGACGGAGCGAGGGGTCGCGCCCGACTGCGCACCCAGCTCGACCCAGATGACATTGCGATCGTCGACGACGCGTACGTCGGCCGTCACCGCCGCGGTCATCCCGCGCCGGAACCCCAGGGCCGCAACGGTCACGCGGCGACCCTACCTCCAGCCCAATCACCGTCGCCGAGACGTCGCCGCCCGCGAGAGTGCGCGATGCCGGCTGCGTCTGCGCTGCGTGACGACGACGGCGACGATCAGCGCGAGCGCGGCGATGGCCAGGCTGGCCTCGACGACAGGCGTTGATGACCCCTCGCCCGAGCTCGTCGGCCCGCCGGGACCCATCGTCGGGTTGGCCGCGGCAGTCGCGGGAACCGTGGCCACGGCGACCGTTGTTGCGGTCGTCGGCGTCGTTGCGGTCGTCGAAGTCGTCGCCGCGACGCCGACGTCGGGGATGGTCGCTTCGTACGAGCGCCCATCGAGCGTGAGGCGCACCGTGACTGGGCCGGGTGCCGGCATCGTGCCGCGCAGCCGGTACTGCTCGGCGAACGTCGTGCTCAGGATGTCGACGGCTCGCAGTGCGGCGTCCGAGCCCCAGCCGACCGCGGCAGCCGCACCCCCACTGTCGTTGGCGACCTGCAGGAGGTGCGGCCCGACCGCGTCGCCCATCGACACGACGCGCATCGCAGCATTCGCTCGGTCGAGCGAGTCGAGCAGTGATGGCGCCTCGTCACCGGGGATGTCGGAGGCCTCACCCGTCATCACAACGAGCTGGCGACGATCGTCGGCGACCGTCTCCAGGCGTTGTGCTGCGTTCTCGGCGGCAGCTGCGAGTGTGCCGGACGTCGAGCGCGGCCGGCTCGACCCGATGGCGTCGATCGCCGCGTTGCGGTCGACCGTCGGGTCCGTGGCGACGCCACTGGTGGTGAAGATCATCACCTCGACGTCAGGCGGGAGAGTGCGCATCAGCTCCGTGGCCGCGCCCTGCTGGAAGGCGAGGCCGGGAGTCCGCACCTCTGGGCCATCGTCGAGCACGACGGCCAGGGTGAGGTCGGCCGGATCCAGCTCCTCGACGCCGACGTCCGTCAGGCCTGGCAGCGAGAAGGCTTCCGCCGGCAGGTCCCTTGCCCGCTCCCGCTCCGGCACCGCAACGTCGACTGTGATCTGCGGGAACGCTCGCACGTCGATGGCCAGCACCTCGAGCGGCTCAGGCGTCGGGGAGGCGGAGGCGACGCTGCTGGCGGCCGTCACCGCGGCGATCGCGAGATGGGCCGCGCTCACGGCATGATCATTGCGTGCGCATCGTCTCGCTGCTGCCGTCGGCAACGGAGATCCTGTTCCTGCTCGGTCTCGACGAGCAGGTCGTCGGGGTCACGTTCGAGTGCGACTTCCCCGACGAGGCCCGCTCCAAGCGCGTCGTCTCGACGTCGGCGCTGCCTTCGGGTCTGAGCCCGGCCGAGATCGATGCCGTGGTCAAGGAGCGCATGGCGGCGGGGGAGGACCTCTACCGGCTGGACCGTGGTGCGTTCGCCGAGCTCGACCCGACGCTCGTGCTCACCCAGGACCTGTGTGCCGTGTGCGCCGTCGACGTCACGGAGGTCGACGACGCGCTGGCGTACCTCGGCTGCCGGGCCGACGTGCTGACGCTCGACCCGTCGACGCTGGACGAGATCCTCGACTCGGTGCTGACAGTCGGCGCGACCACCGGCACGTCAGATCGCGCAGGAGAGATCGTGGCGTCGTGCCGCGCCCGGTTGGCTGCCGTCGCCACCGCCGTCGCCGGTGCGCCGCGGCGGCCGACGCTCGTGCTGGAGTGGACCGATCCACCCTTCACCGCTGGTCACTGGGTACCAGACCTTGTCACTGCAGCTGGCGGACAGGCCGTGTTGGCTCGACCTGGCGCCAACTCGGTCGGCGTTCCGTGGGCCGACATCGCCGACTGCGGCGCCGAGGTCGTGATCGTCGCGCCTTGCGGGTTCCGGCTCGATGGCGCCTATGACCTCGCATCGAAGGTTCGCGATGCCGGCGTGCTGCCGCCGGATGCCGAGCTCTGGGCCGTCGACGCCGACGCCTTCGTCGTCCGCCCCGGACCGCGTGTCACCGAGGGTGTCGAGACGTTCGCGGCGATCCTCCACCCCGACCGCGTCGGGGCTCCCGCGCCGACCGCCGCGCGTCGCGTCTTCTGACGCTCAGAATGCGGCCGGCGAAGGCGCTGGAGCGCCCGCCGTGCCGAACCGGGACTCCACCTCTGAACGACGCGACCTGGCACGTTCACCGCATCGTTCGAAACGCTGCCCGCACTTCCTCGACGAAGATCGCCGGTTGCTCGAAGGCGGCGAAGTGCCCGCCCTTCGGCGGCTCGTGCCAGTAGCGGAGGTCCGGAAAGCGTCGCTCCGCCCACCGCCGGGATGGGCGCAGGATCTCCTTGGGGAAGATCGACGCACCCACCGGTACGGACACGGGAACGTCGCGCCGGACGCGCAGGCTCTCCCAGTACAGGCGGGCCGCCGACGCGCCGGCCGCTGGCAGCCAGTAGTGCATGACGTTGTCGAGCAGTCGCTGCCGGGTGAAGGTGCTCTCGGGGTGCCCGTCGTTGTCGCTCCACGACCAGAACTTCTCGACGATCCAGGCCGCTTGAGCAGCCGGTGAGTCGACGAGCCCGTAGCCCACGGTCTGTGGCCGGGTCGCTTGCTGCAGGGAGTACGCAGAGTCCCACTCGCGGAACTGCGCCAGCGCGGCCATCGCCGCTTGTTCCGCATCCGTGAGCTCACCTGGGTCCTTGCCAGGACCGACGGTGACCATGTTGAGATGGATGCCCAGCACCCGCTCCGGATGCTGCGCGCCGAGGCACGCCGCCACCGCTGATCCCCAGTCACCGCCCTGCGCGCCGAAGCGGTCATAGCCGAGCGCCGTCATCAGCCGAGCCCAGACGTCGGCGATGTATTCGACGCCCCAGCCGGAGCGTGCTGGCTTGTCGCTGAAGCCGTAGCCGGGCAGTGTCGGGCAGACCACGTGCATGGCGTCGGCCGGATCGCCCCCGTGGGCCCGTGGATCACGAAGTGGTTCGATGACGTCGATGAACTCGATGACGGAGCCGGGCCACCCGTGCGTGAGCACGACCGGGATGGCATCGGGCTCGGGCGACGGCGCGTGGAGCACCTGGATGCCGACTTCGTCGCCAGTCGGCCCGTGCCCGGTGAAGCGCAGCTGCTGGTAGCCGTTGAGCTCCGACTCGACGACCCGCCAGTCGTAGTCGTCGCGCCACGTGGCGCACAGCTCCTGCACGTAGCCCAGCGGGATGCCCTGCGACCAGTCGTCGACGGTCTCGCGCTCGGGCCACCGGGTTCGCCGGAGCCGGTCCTGCAGGTCGTCGAGGACCTCGTCGGCGACGGCAATGGGTGCGGGCGCGAGCTCGCCGTTCGTTGAGTCGAATGTCACGGCCGTCAGTCCGTGCCCGGCCGCCGCATCGACTCCTTCTGGGGATCGCTCTTGTACCCCGCTGGATACGTCGCCGCCAGTTGCTCGGCGGTCGGCTTGACCTGTTTGCGAGCCTCGGCCGGCAGAAGCTTCGTGAGCGCCTTCATGATGCGCTTGGTGTCGGCGTCGAGGGAGCGGTACTTGAGCTCCACAGGTGGGCCGACGCGGATCCGCACCTCCGGTGGGTTGGACACGTTCAACACGTTGGGCAGGCGACTCGAGCGCGGCCAGACCTTCTCCGTCCCCCAGAGCCCGATCGGGATGACCGGCGCCTTCGTCAACGCGGCGAGTCGCGCCGCACCCCAGCGGCCCTTCAGCTCGGGGTCGAAGAACGCCTTGCCGCGGGGGATCGTGCCCTGCGGCATGACCGCCACGACCTCGCCGCCGGCGAGCGCGTCGGCGGCGGCCTCCAGCGGCTCGTCGGAACCGGTGCCGCGGTCGACGCGGATGCCGCCCATCGCCGTAGCCAGCTGACCGAAGACCGGGACGTCGAAGACCTCCTTCTTGCCGAGGAAGCGGACGGTGCGCCCGCTGCGGGCGAAGACCACCGACATGGCCAGAGGATCGAAGTAGCTGCGGTGGTTGCCGACAACGATTGCCGGACCGATGTCGGGAATCCGTTCGACACCCTTGATGTCGAAGCGGACGTACGGCATCAACGCCGGCCGAGAGAACTGCATCGCGACCCGCTGCAACTCGACGCCGATCACCGGGATCTTCACGACGCCGGGTGACACGTCCAGGTTGAGGATCGGCCAACGCCGGGAAGCAGCCATGATCACCATCCGCGGGTCGGGGTTGACGACGATCGGCGTGCCGACGGCGTCGAGCAGCGGCGTGTCGTAGAAGCTGTCGGAGTAGGCGTAGCTCTCTTTGAGGTCGATGCCGTGATCCGCCGCCCATTTGCGGACCGCTTCCAGCTTGCCGGTGGCCCAGACGAAGGGGCCGGCCACGGAGCCGTCGTAGGTGCCATCGGCATTGACGCCGTACCTGGTGGCAACGACGTCGTCGAGGCCGAGTCGGTCGGCAAGCGGCTTGACGAGGTCGTACGGCGTGGTGGTGGCGAGAACGATCGGCCGGCCGGCCTGGCGGTGCTGTTCGAAGACCGGCCCGGCGAAGGGTTGGATCATGCCCGCGAGGGCCTCGGCGGCGGCCTCACCTGCCTGCCGCATGGCCTGGCGCGACCTGCCCTTGGCGAGCCCGGCGGCTTGCCGGGTCAGCATCATCGCCGGAAGCGTCTCCCCGATGGTGTTGAAGATGCGGTAGACGAACCGCTCGCCCGGGACGGCCCGCGACGTGAACCCCGCGGTTTGCAACGCCGCCGAGAACACCTCGCCGGATGCGCCGGCGAGCAGCGTCCGGTCGAGGTCGAAGAACGCGGCCCCTGCCATGCCGGGAGCGTAGGTCAATGGGCCGGTGCGACGGATGGGCGACCGATTGGCTCAGGTCTCGACCCAGAGGGAGGTCGGTCCGCGGAAGCCGATGATCGGCATGAACTCGAACTTCTGGTCTTCCACGATCCGCAGGTTCGGCTGCCGGGAGATCAGCTCTTCGAACACGACCGCTGCCTCCAATCTCGCCAGCGGGGCCCCGAGGCAGATGTGAGGCCCGAACCCGAACGACAGGTGCTCGCGAGCATTGCGTCGCCGAACGTCGAAGACCTCCGGATCGTCGAACACCGCTGGGTCTCGATTGGCCGCTCCGATGGCCACGATGACGTCGGCGCCGGCGGGGATGGTCGTGCCGCTCAACTCGACGTCGTCCACGGCGCGGCGGCGCCAGTGGATCACCGAGGAGTCGTACCGCAGGACCTCCTCGACGGCGTTGCCGACCAGCGCTGGCTGGGCGCACAGGGTCTCCCACCGCTCATGCACTTCGAGGAAGCGACGCAACCCGTTTCCGAGCAGGTTGGTGGTCGTCTCGTGCCCGGCCAGCAGCAGTCCGAACAGGATCGTCGCCACTTCCTGCTGGGTGAGTGGGTGACCGGAGTCATCGGGCGTGTGAACGAGGTCGGACGTGAAGTCATCGCGCGGCTGGGCTCGACGAGCCTCGGCGAGCTCCTCGCAGTACCGCCAGAACCGGGTCATGCCCTCCGCGATGGTCACCTGCTCGTCGTCGTCGGCGCGGCCGAACATGAAGCGAAGGCGCGTCTTGGCACCTTCCTTGACCTCGGTGACGTCGGATTCCGGTACGCCGAGCACGTTGAACAGCACGAGTGCCGGGAGCTCCCACGTCAACTCGGCGACGATGTCGGACCGGCCGGCAATGCCGTGGCGATCCAGGTAGTCGCGGACGAGTTTGCGCACGACGTCGGCCATCGCCGCGACGCGTCGCGGGGTGAACGCGGCCTGGGCGATACGTCGCGTGCGCGTGTGGGCCGGGGGATCGACGTTGGTGAGCGTCGGAATCGAGCGGAAACCTCCATCGGCCAGCGCGGTGCGGGCGGCCGGGCACGGCACGGTCACCGGGGCGAGGGCGTTGCACGCCGAGAACGAGGCGTAGTCCCGCAACACGCGGCGGCAGTCGTGGTACCGGGACACCACCCAGTAGCCGAGGTCCTCGGCGTAGAACACGGGGTGCAGACGAAGGTGCTCGGCGAACTGCGGGTACGGGTCGTCGAGGAAAGGTGGCCCGAACGGATCGAAATCCAGAACCTCCACGGCTCCTCCTGGCCGCCCACCGACCGGTCGTGCCCCGGCCGTGTTGTCTAGCAGACGGCCGAGTGAGCGCACGCGAGCGAGGCCAGCGAGCACGAAAACGGGAGAAGCCCCGCTGGGGGGGCGGGGCTCCTCTACCTGAACCCTGTCGATGGGGGGTCGACGTTCTGGGTTCTATCGAGCGGTACATGGGGGGTGTATCGCTTCGATCGTTGTGCTTGTGAGTATACGCACATGGTCGACATCTGGCAAGTAGAACGCACAGATGCTGGCTATCGTCTGAACAGATGGCGGAGCGCGGCGCAGGTAGGCGGACTGAGGGCTGATGGACGTTCGCCAGCTGGCGGCGTTGGTCGCCATCGCCGATCACGGCACGTTCTCGGCTGCGGCGCGCGCCCTGTTCACCGTGCAATCGAACGTCTCGGGTCACATCGCCCGCCTCGAGCGTGAGCTCGGCACGCAGCTCGTCGACCGGGCCCACGGCGGGCTGACGGACGACGGGGTGCGGGTGGTTGAGCGAGCGAGGCGCATCTTGCGCGAGCTGGATGACATCAGCGCCGACGTGGCGCCGGTCGACGGCCATGTTGCCGGCGACGTCCGCCTCGGCATGCTCGGGACGACGGCCCGCTGGCTCCTGCCGCAGCTGCTGTCGTCGCTGGCCGACGAGCACCCGCATGTGCGGGTCATCGTGTCGGAGGGCAGCACCTCGGTGCTCATCCCCGGCCTCTTGACGGGGCGTTTCAACGCAGCCGTCGTCCACCTGCCCGTCGACGACCCCGAGCTCTCGCTGGAGCCGCTGTTCGCCGAGGACCTCGTCCTCATCGCGCACGCCACCCACGCGCTGGGTCAGCGCGACGAGCTGACGCTGCGCGACCTCGGCGACCATCGCCTCCTCCTGCCGCCGACCGGGTCGGCGCTCCGCCGGGTGCTCGATCGGGCGGCCAGCGGCGCCGGTGTGCAGCTGAGCGCGCAGGCCGAGATCGACGGTGTCCGGCTGCTCGCGGCGTTGGCCTTCGACGGCTACGGCGCAGCCATCGTGCCGGCGACGGCTGTCCGACGGATCGCCGCCGACGAGGTCCGGGTCATCCCCGTACCGCAGCTCCCGCCTCGCGTCGTCGCCCTTGCCCATCCCCGGCGGCCACCACCGAGCACCCCCTCGAGGGCGCTGTTCGACGTGTTGCGGGCAGTCCTCGCGGCGCGCGCCGGCGCTCAGCCTGGCGTGCGGCTCGGCACCGCCGCGTTCCCACTGTCGCGCTCGCTCTGACCGACGGCGGCGACGCTGTCACGGTGCACGAGCCGGGCTCGTTGGACAACGGTGAACGGCGGATCGTCCGGATGGTCCATGCGATGGAAGAGCACCGACGTCGCCAACCGACCCATCGCCGCCTTGTTCACGGTGACGGTGGTCAAGCGCGGGCGTACCAGGCGGGCGGCCTCGATGTCGTCGAAGCCGATGAGGGAGATGGCTGCCGGCACCGGCACGCCCCGCGCGCCGAGCTCGCCAAGGATGGCGATGGCGATCGCGTCGCTGGCGGCGACCACTGCGCTGAAGCGGCGTCCACGGCGCAGCTCGAGCCCGACCGCAGCGGCAACCGTTGAGGGGTCTTGCGTCGGTCGCTCGACGTAGCGCGGCTCGAGGCCGGCCTCCGCCATCGCCTCGTCGTATCCGCGGCGCCGTTCCGCGGTCGCCCCACCGACGCCCGCCGTGGCGCCGGCGAGCACGATGCGCTGATGCCCGGCGGCGATCAGTGCGGCTGTCGCGTCGGCGGCGCCGCCGGCGTCGTCGCTGACGACACTGGAGTGGGTGTCGCGGTCCTCGGCGTCGCCGTCGACGAGCACGATCGGCCGGTTACCGAGCAAGGAGGCGGCGGCCGACGACAACCACGGGCCGATGACGAGGAACCCATCGATGCCCGCCTGGCCGACCAGCCTTGGCACCTCCACCGGACGGTCGCTCTCATCGACGACGAGCGTGCCGAGCCGTACGTCCACGCCGACGCCCGCGCACGCCTCCGTGACGGCACCCATCAGCGGTCCATAGGTCGCGTCCGGCGTACCCCTGGTTCGGGTGATGACGAGCATCCCGACCGTGAACTCCGCCGGCACTTCCGCCGCGGCGCGGATCTGGTAACCGAGCCGGCCAGCCGCGTCGAGGATCCGTTGTCGTGTCGTGTCAGCGACGCCGGGCTTGCCGCGCAGGGCAAGCGAGGCGGCAGCAGCTGAAACACCGGCCGCGTCGGCCACGTGTTCCAGCGTGACGCGCCCACTCATTGAAGACGAACTGTAGGACAGCGCATCTTTCAATGAACAGGGGACAAAGTTTCATGTTCGTGTCACTCGAATCGAGTGAATCCCCTGCTCGAGCGCGCCGTGTAGCGGTCAATATCGCTCGTCGTATTGCCTCTTGCACTGATGGCCAGGAATCGTTCACGATCAATGCGTGCAGGCGGCAGCGCGCGGTCGAGGGCAGCTGCACGCTCTCGGGCGCCTCATCGGGCTCACGCTCGCCGCGGTTGGCGCGGCGTTCGTGCTGACGATGCTGCTCGCCGGCCAGGGCGACGCCGCCGCGGCAACGGGGGCCGGGCGGCCCTTGGCGGCGTCGATCATCGACGACGAGACCGATGCCGCATCGACTGCGCCGCGGCCGGTGCTGTGGGCCGATGCCGACGCGCTGAGTGCGGCGTCGTCGCGACGGGCGGCTGCTGAGTCTTCCGCCGCCGTGTCGTCGCGGCCGTCGCTGCCGTCTCTCGACGAGCGCGCCGGCAACGACCGCACCCCGGTGAAGGCGCCGCATCTCGGCATCGGTGTCACGTCGACACCCATCGGCTCCCTCGGCACGTCCGGTGGCGCGCCTGACGCGGGGCCGTCGATCACCCAATTGGCAGTGCTGGCGGCTGCACTGCTCGGCGTGCTGTGGCTCTCGCGACGGCTACTCGCCAGCGAGCTGTCGTGGCGGAGCACGTTCCTCACGCTCTCCATCGAACGTCCCGGATAGCGGCGGGGCCAACCCCGGGCTTTTGCGCGCCCTGATTTCGGGCGCGCCTCGCCACTCGTCGTTTCGAGATCGAGCAGAGCAGCCCTCCCGCCGCACCTTCGCGCCGCGGTTCTGAGGAGAGTTGGTTGCGCTCAGCGCAACCAACTGTCGTCAGAACTTCAGCTCGCGGGAACCAAACCGATTCTGACGACACTTGGTTGCGGTGGGCGCAACCAAGTGTCGTCAGAATCTCAACGCTCGCCCGAGGCGACCTTCTGGCGGACGATGTTGAGGGCGGAACCGGCCTTGAACCACTCGACCTGCTCGTCGCTGAACGTGTGGGTGCACTCGAAGTCGACGGTTGCGCCGTCGGGCTTGACGATCTGGCAGCGCACCGGCTGCCCGGGCACCGGCGGCAGGCCCAGCACGTTGATGCGGTCGTCCTCGTCGATGAGGTCGTACGTCTTAGGGTCGGCGAACGTCAGCGGCACCATGCCCTGCTTCTTCAGGTTCGTCTCGTGGATGCGGGCGAAGCTGCGGGCGATGGCGACGAGGCCGCCGCGGAACCGGGGCTCCATCGCGGCGTGCTCTCGGCTCGAGCCTTCGCCCATGTTCTGGTCGCCGATCACGACCCAGCGCTCCCCGGCCTCGTGGTACGCCTTGGCGATGTCGGGGAACGACTGCGCCTCGCCGGTGAGCTGGTTCTTGCCGGTGCCGGTCTCGTAGCCGTCATACGCGCTGACCGCGCCGAGGTACAGGTTGCCGGTGATGTTCTCGAGGTGGCCGCGGTACTTCAGCCACGGACCGGCCATCGAGATGTGGTCGGTCGTGAACTTGCCCTTCGCCTTCACCAGCACAGGCAGCCCGAGGAAGTCCTCGCCGTCCCACGCCGGGAACGGATCGAGCAGCTGCAGGCGATCGCTCGCCGGACTCACCTCGACGTCGACGGCGCCGGGGTCGTCGGGTGGCGCCGTGAACGTGTCCTGGCCGGGGTCATAGCCGCGGTCGGGCAGCACCTCGCCGACGGGCGAGTCGAGGCGCACCTCGGTGCCGTCAGGTGCAGTCAGCGTGTCGGTGGACGGGTCGAAGTCGAGCCGGCCCGCCAATGCCAGCGCCATCACGGTGTCAGGCGATGTGACGAAGCTCAACGTCTTGGCCGAGCCGTCGTTGCGCTTGGGGAAGTTGCGGTTGTAGGAGTTGACGATGGTGTTGGGTCGGCCGGTGATGCTCTCCGGACGCGACCACTGCCCAATGCACGGGCCGCAGGCGTTGGCCAGCACCGTCGCACCGACCGCCTCCAAATCGGCGAGCAGCCCGTCGCGCTCGATGGTCGCCCTGATCTGCTCTGACCCGGGCGTGATCAGCAGCTCGACCTGCGAGCGCAGACCCTTGGCAGCCGCCTGGCGGGCGATCGACGCGGCTCGCGTGATGTCCTCGTACGACGAGTTCGTGCACGAGCCGATGAGCGCTGACGAGATCTCGAGCGGCCAGTCGTTCTCCCGGGCGGCCGCACCGACCTCGCCGCCGACCCGGTGGGCGCGGTCGGGTGTGTGCGGACCGTTGATCAGCGGCTTCAGCTGGTCGAGATCGATCTCGATCAGCTGGTCGTACTCCGCGCCGTCGTCGGGCCGCAGCTCGTCGGCGACCTTGTCGGCGGCGTCGGCGATGGCCTCGCGGCCCGTGGCCTTGAGGTACGCCGCCATGTTGGCGTCGTACGGGAACAGCGACGTCGTGGCCCCGATCTCGGCGCCCATGTTGCAGATCGTGCCCTTGCCGGTGGCCGAGATGGAGTCCGCTCCTGGACCGTGGTACTCGATGATCGCCCCGGTCCCACCCTCGACGGTCAGCACACGGGCGACCTCGAGGATGACGTCCTTCGGGCTCGACCAGCCGGACAGCGAGCCGGTCAGCCGCACGCCGATGACCTTCGGCCAGCGAACGTTGAACGGGAAGCCGGTCATCACGTCGACCGCATCGGCGCCGCCGACGCCGATCGCCACCATGCCGAGACCGCCGGCGTTGGGCGTGTGCGAATCGGTGCCGATCATCATCCCGCCGGGGAAGGCGTAGTTCTCGAGGACGACCTGGTGGATGATCCCGCTGCCGGGACCCCAGAAGCCGATGCCGTACTTCGCCGAGACCGAGCGGAGGAAGTCGTAGACCTCCTGGTTGGTGTCGATGGCCACGCCGAGATCGATGCTGGCGCCGACCTTGGCCTGGATCAGGTGGTCGCAGTGGACCGTCGAGGGCACCTCGACCTCCGGCAGCCCGGCCGTCATGAACTGCAGCAAGGCCATCTGTGCCGTGGCGTCCTGCATCGCCACGCGGTCGGGGTGGAAGTCGGCGTAGCTCGTGCCCCGCTCCAGCTCCTGGCCCTCGGGATCTTCGAGGTGGTTGATGAGCACCTTCTCGGTCAGCGTCAGCGGTCGGCCGAGCCGTCGCCGGCCGAGGTCGGCCCGTTCCGGAAGCGTGGCGTACACGCCTTCGACGAGCTCGATGGGGGTGCTGGCGCTGACAGTGCTCATGGCGGGCCTCCTCGATCGAAAACAGCTTGCATCAAGCCGTCATGTAGACAAGTCTAATACAAGTGAGCGATGATGCAACCTGGCTCGGGATCGATCACGTCCAGCTGGCCATCCCGGCGGGAGGCGAAGACACGGCCCGCGCGTTCTTCGCCACGGCGCTCGGCATCCCAGAGGTCCCCAAGCCGCCGGCACTGGCCGGCCGTGGCGGGTGCTGGTTCGAAGCGGGCGCCGTGCGCGTCCACGTGGGCGTCGACGACGACTTCCACCCGGCCCGCAAGGCGCATCCGGCCTTGGTCGTACGCGACCTGCGCCAACTCGTCGAGCGCGCCGGCCTCGAGGTGACGTGGGCCGACGACATCCCCGGGGTCGTGCGCGGGCACGTCTTCGATCCGTTCGGCAACCGCATCGAGCTCATCGAGGGCTGATTGCGTCGCATCCGCTATCAGGAGATCGCCGGTGAGCTGCGCCGCCTCGCGGCCTCCAGCCCGGCGGGATCGCTGCTGCCGAGCGAGTCGGAGCTGTCGGCACGGTTCGGCGTGAGCCGGGTCACCGTCCGGCGGGCGCTGGAGGTCGTCCGGGACGAGGGACTCATCGCCGCCCGCCAGGGCTTCGGCTGGTTCGTTGACGGTGAGCCGGTGCGGCAGCGGCTGGAACATCTCGGCACGATCGAGGATCAGCTCGAGTCGGAGGGTCGCCGCGCCGAGCGCAAGGTCCTGGAGTTCGCGTTCGTGTCACCCCCCGACCACGTGCGCCAGCTGCTCGCCCTCGACGAGTCCGAGCAGGTGCTGCGCGTGCTGCGCCTCAACCTGGCCGACGGGGAGCCGTTCGCCATCGTGACCGTGTGGTGCCCCGCCGAGCTCGGCCAAGCGCTGTCGCGTGCCGACGTGGAGCGCCGCCCGTTCTACGAGCTGCTCGACGTTCCCCTGCGCGGGGCCACGCAGACGATCGGTGCCGACGCCGCGGGTGCAGCCGAGGCGGATCGTCTCCATGTCCCCGTCGGTGCGCCAGTGCTGCGGTGCCGGCGCGTCACGACCGACACGTCTGGCCGTCCGGTACTGGTGAGCGAGCACGTGTACCCGGCGCACCGTACGGAGTTCGTCGTCGAGCTTCCACTCGCCGAGCCATCGACGACGCCGGCGGGTCTGCGACTCGTGCAGTAGCCCTGGTGCCGGGAGCTCAGCTCTCGCCGACGACCCGCAAGCGCCCAGCGGTGCCGGTCGCCGCGGTGAGCAGTCCAGAGGCAGTGGCCTCGTCAGCGGGCAGCCACGTGATGAGCCGCAAGTAAGCGTCGTCGGCCAGCAGCAACGTCTCGAACGTGATGTGGAGCTCCCCGACCGCAGGGTGCACGATGCGCTTGGCGCCCCGCCGCTTCTCGGCGACGCTGTGGGCGGCCCAGCGTGAGGCGAAGTCCGGAACGTGGAGCAGCTCCTCGATCAGCGCGTCGAAGGCGATGCTCGGACCGGCGCGCACACCGGCCTGCCGCAACGCCGCAACCTGCCCGTCGGCGACGTCGTCCCACTCCGGGTAGACGTCCCTGGCGCGAGCGTCGAGGAACAAGTACCGGACGAGGTTCGGCGCCTCACCGTCGAGCATGCCGAGAGGTCGCGCGATCGTCTCCCAGGCCCGGTTGGCCGCCAGCACGTCGCCGGCCGCACCGAGCACGAAGGCAGGCGTCGGGTCGAGCCGATCCAGAAGCTGGCGGATCGAAGGCGGGATGTCCACCACCGCGGCGCGTGCCGCCGGGCAGAGCTCGGTGGAGCCGCTGATCGCCGCCAGCTTGAACAGGTGCATGCGCTCGTCGTCGTCCAGCCGCAGGGCCGCGGCGAGCGCTGCGAGCACGCCTGCCGACGGGTTGACGTCACGCCCTTGTTCGAGGCGCACGAGGTAGTCGATGCTCACGCCGGCCAGCGTGGCGACCTCCTCACGCCGCAACCCCGGTGTGCGCCGGCGGCCGGATGTCGGCAGGCCGACGTCCGCCGGCTGCACCTGCTCGCGGCGCGCCCGGAGGTACTCACCGAGCGGAGATCGTTCCGACACGGTTCCAGCATGCCTGATCCGCGGACGGTCAACCTGGCCCCAGCGCTACCAGGATCAAGCCGGCCTTCCTCGACGACCGCGGAGTGCGGACACTGGCCGCATGAGCATCATCGAATCGACACCCCTCACCTTGCGACCCGGCCTGTGGCGGCTGGACGCCGCGCACTCCCTCGTCGCCTTCTCGATCCGCCACCTCGGCATCGCCAAGGTGCGCGGCCGTTTCAACAGCTTCGACACCGAACTGGTCGTCGGCGAGTCGTTGGCGACCTCGTCGTTGACGGCGACGGTCGAGCTCGCCTCCGTGGACACCGGCAATGTCGACCGGGACAACCACGTGCGCTCAGCCGACCTCCTCCACGTCGAGCGCCGACCGACGATGACGTTCCAGTCCACGCGGATCGACGGCGACGATGCGTCGTGGCTGGTCGACGGCGATCTCACGATCGGTGACATCACTCGGCCATTCTCGCTCGACGTCGAGTTCGGCGGCCTCGAGTCGTTCGTCGATGGGACCCGTCACGCCGGCTTCGAGGCGAAGGGTGAGCTGCGCCGCACCGACTTCGGCATCGATCTGCCGGGCGGGATCGGCGGGGCGATGCTCGGCGACGTCGTGCGCGTCGAGCTCGACGTGGAGTTGATCGAACCGTGACAAATGCGGCCGGCGAAGGCGCTGGAGCGCCCGCCGTGCCGAACCGGGTCTTCACCTCTGAACGACGCGGCCGGCGAAGGCGCTGGAGCGCCCGCCGTGCCGAACCGGGTCTTCACCTCTGAACGACGCGGCCGGCGAAGGCGCTGGAGCGCCCGCCGTGCCGAACCGGGTCTTCACCTCTGAACGACGCGGCCGGCGAAGGCGCTGGAGCGCCCGCCGTGCCGAACCGGGTCTTCACCTCTGAACGACGCGGCGGCCGGCGAAGCCGTCGGCACTGATCAGTCGGCAGCGGTGACGTCGATGGTGAACGTCAGCGTCTCGCCGCTGGACGAGTTCGTCAGCGTGACCTCGGTCGACCCGACTGCGAGCGCGTCGAAGCCCGGATTGAACTGCGCGCTGCCGTCGTCGCGACCCGGCGTGAAGCTCACGATCGCGGGATCAGCGATCTCGGCGGTCCAGTCCGTGTAGGTCTCGTCGTCGCCCGTGACGTCGATCGCACCACCCTCTGGCACTTCGACCGTCGAGCCGTCGAGCGAGCCCACTTCCACGATCACCGGGGGCAGGGCGCTGCTCGAGCCCTCCGTCGTCGCAGAGGTGTCATCGTCGTCGTCGGAGCATGCCGCGAGGGCACCGGGGACGATCACGGCGAGGGCGGCCAAGCAGGCGAGGGTACGGCGGGGGGTCATGGGCACCGACCGTACCCAAGGGCGCGATCTCGTTGCAGCGATATCATTTGTGATATCAGCGATCCAACGCGGTTCCCGGGATTCGAAGCGCTGGCGGACGACGCCGACGCGCTCATTGCCCGCTTGACGCAGCGCCGCCAGGAGCTCGGGCTCTCGCAGACGGAGGTAGCCGCCCGGATGGGCACGTCGCAGTCGGCGGTGGCCCGCCTCGAGGCACGTCGCGGCGATGCCCGGCTCTCGACGCTGGAGCGCTACGCCTCGGCACTCGGTGCCTCGCTGTCCTTCGCCGTCACCCCCAGGGAGGAGGAGTCATGACCATTCCCTCCTGGCCCGGCTCGCCCGAGTGGCCGGATCGGCCCGGCTACCCGTACCCGCCGGCCCGGCCGATCCCGCGACGTGAAGGACCGGTCATGGTGCCCATCGTCGACCTTCCACGCGGCGATGCAGTCGAGCAGCTGCGGGCGCGACGCCGCGTGCTGCTGAGCGGGCCGATCGACGCCGAAGGCGCGACGAGGGTCTGCGCCGAACTGATGGCGCTCGACGGTCAATCGCGTGATGACGTCGAGTTGATCGTGAACAGCGACGGCGGGCCGCTGGCCGACGTGCTGGCGGTGCTCGACGTCATCGGGTCGATGCGGGCACGCGTTCGCACGCGCTGCCTCGGCCGAGCGACAGGGACAGCGGCGGTTGTCCTGGCGTGCGGCACGAGCGAGCGATCGGCATCGCCATACTCGGTGATCTCGCTCCGCACCGGCGAGGAACGGATCGAAGGTCCTCCCGAGCGCCTCCGCGCCGAGGTTGCCCAACTCGAGGTCGTCCGCCGAGTCATCGTGGCAGCGGTGGCGGCGCGCACGGGCCGATCGGAAGACGAGATCGTCACCGAGCTGGAGCGAGGTGCCGTCCTCGATGCGGAGCAGGCCAAGGAGCTCGGCCTCGTTGACGTCGTGGCCGGCGAGCGGCGTTAGCCGTCAGGCCGGATCGATGCGGAACACCGGGAAGCCGGGGGCAGCCGCGGCGATGTCAGCGTCGGAGGAGTCGGCAGTGAGTCCTTCGAAGAACTTGCCGACCTCCCATGCCCACGCCCGCAAGTAGGCGCGGATGATCGGCGTCTTCTCGTCATCAGCTAGCTCCGTGGCGACGAAGCTCTCGACCTTGCGGCCCAGTCGCAAGTTCCCGGATCCCGCGGCGCGGACGTTGCGCACCCACTGGGTGACGCCTCTGGGCGCCACGAGGTAGCGCACCCCATCGACCTCGAGGAGGTTGACGACGGTCGTGCGAACCTGACCCGAGCTGCGCCCGCGCACCTCGAGGATGCGGGATCCCTTGAGGCTCAGGCCGAGCTTCGTCGTCAGCGCGATCAGCGGATTGAAGACCCGGCGGGTGAACGCACCGGGCTCGACGTAGCGAATGACGTTGTGGGACATGTGGGCATCATAGCGAGAGCAGTGCTCACATTCTAGAGCGCCAGTCTGTTATGCTCGTCACATGGCAATCGAAGGAGTCCGCGCGCGAGCGCGGCAAGCGATCACGGCAGAGATCACCGCGGAGGCGCGGCGCCAGCTCGCCGACGTCGGCCCGGCGGCGCTCTCGTTGCGTTCCGTCGCCCGATCGGTCGGGATGGTTTCCTCCGGTGTGTATCGATACTTCGCCAGCCGAGACGAGTTGCTGACGGCGTTGATCACGGAGGCGTACGACGCGATCGGCGCGACTGCCGAGGAAGCATCCCGACGGAGCGCGTCCAAGCCGCCACTGGATCGGTGGGTGGCGACGTGCCGCGCGATCCGCCGGTGGGCCCGCCAGCATCCGCACGAATATGCCCTCGTGTACGGCACTCCGGTCCCTGGCTACGAAGCGCCGCGAGACACCGTCGCTCCGGCTCAGCGAGTCACGCGAGCGCTGGTCTCCATCGCCGCCGACGCCGCACGCGATGGGCGTTTGCATCCGCCGCGAGGACTGGACGTGGACGTACCCGCCCGCCTGCAAAGCGAGCTCGTCGCCATCGGTGCCGAGCTCGGCGAGAGACTCTCGTCCGATGACCTCGTGCGGCTGGTTGCGGCGTGGAGCCAGGTGTTCGGCATGATCACGTTCGAGCTGTTCGGCCAGACGGCCAATGCGATCACCGCGCACGAGCAGCTCTTCGATGCCACGGCGAGGACGATGGGTCTGCTCATCGGCCTCGAGGAGCGCTGATTTGCGCCGGAGCGCTGTGGCGCTGGCGATCGCCGCAGCGACCATCGCCGTCGGTGTCGCGTCCGGCTCCGCGCGTGGCCAGGACGACGGCTCGGACGATGAGGCCACCGACGTGGTGGCCGGGCTCGTCGACGCCAGTCCATACGCGCCGCTCAGCCGGCTCGGCCGGTGGGATGGAACGTCACTCGTACCCGTCGATGCCGGCTCGATCGACACGTCGCAGGTCGTCGTCATCACCCACGGATGGGAACCGGGGCTTCGTGAGCCGTACGAACGGTTGCAGGCGGCCAGCGAATCGCTGATCACGGCGTGGGACCCGCAGCTCGTCGACAGCAACGGCCAGTCCGCCATGATCCGCTTCGGCCCGTTCATCGAGGCGCTCGGGCGGGCGGAGCCGGAGGCCACGATCCTGATGTTCAGCTGGGTCGACCAGTCGGCCACGGCTGCTGACCTCTTCGACGCCCGCGTCGGCGAGGACGCCACGGAGATCAACGGCCACCGTCTGGCCGTGGCGCTCGATCAGGCGGTCGCCGACGATTGGTCCGGCGAACTGCACATCATCGGGCACAGCTTCGGGGCCAACGTCGCGACGACTGCCGCGCTAGCCGTCGATCAACGACCGCGGCAGCTCACGCTTTTCGACTCGCCCGATGACGGCCTGACCCGGCTCGGCGGCGCCGCCAACGATCTCCGGTACAAGCTGCCCCGCCTCGACCTCGGGCGAGAGGCGAACCAGACGTTCGTCGACAACTACATCTCCGAGGTCGGCATCCGCTACGGCGACCTTCCGGGGCTCGGGTCGGTCGTCGACGTGCGACTGACACCACCGGACGAGCTCAACTTCGGTGAGTCCCACCAGTACCCGATCGTGTGGTGGACGGATGCGGTGGCGGCTGGGCGCTCGACGCCGCCGGCTGGTCCGTGGTGGTCACCGTCGTTGGGCGGAGATCCGGCAAGCGTCGGCGCGTACTACGCGACCGAGGAGGCCGAGGATCCGCTCGCTCTGACCGAGCTCGACGGTGTCCCGTCGCCGGCGGTCGGCGACGACGTGCTGACGCGGGTGGTCCCGCTCGGGCTGGCGTCGGGCACGGAGCTCGTCGTCGGCGGAGCGTTGCCGGTCGTGGAAGCCGGATTCGAGACCACCGAGGACTCGCTGCTGCTGGAGTTCGCCGTCGAGTTCGACGAAGCCGCGAATGGGGCGACCCTCACGCTGGGGGTCGACGGACGAGAGCGTTACACGGCCGTCGGACCGGCGGACGGGGACGGCGCACCCGGGGCGTTCGTGCTGCTGTGGGACGTCGAGCCCGGCGATCACACGCTGACGACCGCCCTCACCGGTACGACCGACGGCACTGCCACGCTGTCGAACCTGCGCATCGTCGAGATCAGCGACATCGTGCGCAACGCCACCGCCGAGGAGACCGACGCGCTGACGGTCTTGGCGATCGTCTTCGCCGCCGTGGTCGTGATCGGGCTGCTGCTCGGCGTCGTGCTGCTCGTGCGGGCGCTACTCAGACGCCGTCGGCGCTAGGTGCCG
The DNA here is from genome assembly GCA_963774125.1 of uncultured Acidimicrobiia bacterium. GTDB lineage: Bacteria > Actinomycetota > Acidimicrobiia > Acidimicrobiales > Ilumatobacteraceae > JALZMG01. The sequence continues at coordinate 148,319 of CAVZDR010000002.1, read as the reverse complement.
AGCCGGGTCACCACCGGTCCCAGTGCAGGACCTTCGAGAGCGGCTCCCGCTGGGCCAGCTTGAAGTCGGTGCCGATCGTGTAGGCGATCGGGAAGAGACCGGCTTGAGTGACGCGCTCGTACGGGATGCCGACGATCTCGGCGACCTGTCGTTCGCCGTCGTTCATCAGGTGGATCGTCGTCCACGCCGATCCCATCGCCCGCTCGCGCAGGGCGAGCATGAAGCTCCACACCGCAGGCAGGAGCGAGCCCCACGCGCCGGCGCCCTGCACGACCGAGGCGTTGTCCAGGCGGCCCCAGAGGCACGGGATCAGCATCAGCGGGGCGCGGTGGAAGTTGTCGGCGAGGTAGCTGGCGGAGTCGCGGACCTTGTCCTGGCGCTCGCCGCGACTGTCGCCTGGTTTGTATTCGGCGTTCGGGAACGCCCGGTACTCCTCGAAGTTGGAGCGGTAGACGTCAGCGATCGCCTGCTTCGTCGCAGGATCCTCGATCACGACCCAGTGCCAGCCCTGGCGGTTGCTGCCGGTCGGGGCCTGCATGGCGATCTCGAGGCAGCGCTCGACGATGTCCCGCTCGACGGGTCGGTCGAAGTCCAGGCGCTTGCGGACCGATCGGGTCGTCGTCAGCACCTCGTCGGCGGTCAGGTTCAGTTCCACGACGCCGAGTGTGACAGGCCATCATCCGTTCATGGATGACCGGGTGACCCTCTCCGTCGACGATCGAGGGATCGCCGATGTGCGGTTGAACCGTCCCGACAAGCGCAACGCTCTGGATGGCGCGATGTTCCGGGCGCTGCGCGACGCAGGAGAGCGCTTGAAGACGGAGCCCGCCGTGCGCGTGGTCGTGCTCTCCGGTGAGGGCGAGTCGTTCTGCGCCGGCCTCGATTTCACGTCGTTCCAGTCGATGACCGGCGAGGGCGATCAGCCCGCCACCGACGACAATCCCGGAACGCCGACGCCTGGAGGCATCACCCACCTCGGCCAGCAGGTGTGCTGGGTGTGGCAGGAGCTACCGATGCCCGTGCTCGCGGCCGTGCACGGGCATGCGCTCGGCGGGGGATTGCAGATCGCGCTCGGCGCCGATCTTCGGTTCGTCCACCCGGACACGAAGCTGTCGGTGCGGGAGGTGCACTGGGGGCTGATCCCGGACATGACCGGCACGCTGTTCCTCTCCCGGCTCGTCGGTGCGGATGTCGCCAAGGAGCTGACGTTCACGGCGCGCATGGTGTCGGGCCGCGAGGCGGGAGAGCTCGGCCTGGCGACCCATGTCACGGAGACGCCGTACGACGACGCCAAGGCACTCGCCGGCGAGATCGCCGGGCGCAGCCCCGATGCGGTGCGCGGCGCCAAGGCGTTGTTCAACCGCCTCGCCAACGCCGACGCGGCGGAGCAGTTCGCCGAGGAGCGCCGGGTGATCGGCAGCCTCATCGGCACCCCCAACCAGGTCGAGGCGATCATGGCCAACTTCGAGAACCGCCCCCCGAAGTTCACCGACCCCTGACCCATGAATCAGAGACGGGGGATCGGGGCGGCGGCGTCGGCAAGGTCGTCCAGCGGGCCGAAGGTCGCGCAGAACGGTTCGGGTGTGCACGCCAGCGCGGCGCCCTGCTCGACGACGAGCCACTGCCCGCTCGTACGATCGAGCGCCATCGCCCACATGCCGGCTCGGCCGGTCGCCAGCTCGGCACTGCCCTGGACGACGACAGCGAGGTCGTCGCGGCAGATGATCCGCACGGTCACGCCGCCCGCCTGACCGGCTGATTGCAGCAACCCTGGCAAGTCGGTGCAGCCGAGCACCTCGAGGCGATCGTCCGGGAGCCATTCGAGCGAGTCGACGGCCGGGCCGACGAGATACACGGCGCCGCCGAGATCGGTCAGCGCACGGACGGTCGCCTCCGGGCTGCAGGCGTCGACCCATGCTCCCGAGCCGAGTTGGGTGACCACGATGCGGCACGGACGGAGGACGGCGTCCGGCACGTCGAAGAGGTACGTAACCCCGTCGTCGCCGGCCGGCTCGATGGCGACATCCCGGCCCGTCACGCTGCGCACGAACCACTCGGTCTGCTCACCCGGCTCGACGGGAAGCAGGCCGAAGACCGGCTGACCACCGCCGCATGTGATGACATCGACGAACCGGCCTTCGTTCGCCTCAGCGAGGTCAGGGAAGCACGAGTCGTCCTCCTGCCCATGGACGCCGGTGTGTCCAGGCGAGACGATCGTCCGCAGGTTGCCGTCGACGACGGTCACAACCGCCCGTCCCAGCTGACCCTGATCACCGGCGAGGCACCCTTGTGCCGGGATCCCGTCCTGGCCGACGAGCGCGACGCAGTTGCCGCCTGCACCGTCATGGTCCACCGCGTACAGGTGTGCCGACACCTCACCAGGAGGAATGAACGGCAGATCGGCTGGCCGCTCCTCGACCGCCTCATCGCGTCGCCCGGCGACCACCAGCAAGGCGATCACGGAGGCGGCGATCGCCGCCAGCACGGCCGGAGCCACCCATCGCGCCACGCGCCGCGGCGGCGGAGGCATCGAGTTCACCGCCTCCAGGGCGTCGGAAGTCGCGGCAGCGGATGGGGCCTCGTAGCGCAGCCGCTCGCCGGCGCGACGCAGCCGCTGGTCCATACGTTCGTCGTCGAGGGTCGTCATCCCGCGACCTCCTCGTTACGCCGGCGCAGCTGCCGGGCGAGCGTCTCTCGCGCCCGGGCCAGGTGCGTCTTGACGGTCCCCTCGGAGCATCCGAGCACCGCGGCGGTGTCGGCCACGGAGCGATCCTCGACGTAGAACAGCGCGACGGCCCAGCGCTGCTGCTCCGGTAGCGCCCGGACCCGGTCCCACAGGTCGTCGTCGCCGCCGGCCAGCTCCAGCACGACCTCAGCGCCGCCCACACGTGCGAGGGCAGCTCGTTCCCGCCCCCGTCGGCGCCGGGCGTTCGACGTGGCGTTCAGGGCGACCCGGCGCACCCAGGCACCGGGCCGGTCATACCTAGCGATGCGGTCCCAGTCCCGCTGCGCCTTGGCGAACGACTCCTGCGCCAGGTCCTCGGCCAGACCACGGTCACCGGTCAGGGCTTGGAGCACGGGCACCAGTCGGGGGTACTCGTCACGGAAGAAGTCCTCGAACGTCAACGTGTCGCCACCGTCGTCGACGCTCATCATCCCTCACACCCCGCAACGGCACGCCGGGTTGACGCCGGATCGTCATTTCCGGCTCGCATGGCGACCGCTACACTGCCCAGATCGTTCGGGCCAGCGTCGTCCCGAACGTCCACCCAAGCCGTTCCTCGACTTCCGTGGATGTGGAGACGATGCAGACCCAACCAGGCCCGTCCGGGCTCTACGACCCGCGATTCGAGCACGACTCGTGCGGCGTCTCCTTCGTCGCCCACATCAAGGGCGTGGCGAGCCATGACCTCGTCAGCACGGGTCTTGGGGCCCTGACGAACCTCGCCCACCGTGGTGCCACGGGCGCCGAGCCGGACACGGGCGACGGCGCGGGAATCCTGGTCCAGGTCCCTGACCGCTTCCTGCGCGCGGTGCTCCGCGACGAGCACGGGATCGATCTCCCGCCACCTGGTGCGTACGCCGTCGGCATCGGCTTCCACCCGGTCGACCCCCTGGCCGCCGAGAAGGCCCGCGCGGCGATCGAAACGATCGCCGCCGACGAGTCGCTCGACGTGGTGGCGTGGCGCGACGTCCCGGTCGATCCGAGCTGCCTCGGCGCCACGGCGAGGGCCGTGATGCCGGCGTTCGCCCAGGTCTTCATCACCGACCCTGCGGGAGCCACGGGGGTCGAGCTCGACCGCAAGGTGTACCTCGTGCGCAAGCGCATCGAGCACGAGCTGGAACCGCAGATCGCCACGTACTTCGCGTCGCTGTCGTCGCGCACGCTCGTCTACAAGGGGATGCTGACCACACCGCAGCTCGGGCAGTTCTTCCCCGATCTGCACGACGAGCGGTTCGAGAGTGCGCTGCTGCTCATCCACAGTCGCTTCTCGACCAACACGTTTCCGTCCTGGCCGCTCGCCCACCCGTACCGCTTCATCGCCCACAACGGCGAGATCAACACGGTGCAGGGCAACCAGAACTGGATGCGCGCCCGCGAGGCGATGCTCGACGGATCGGTGTTCCCAGGCATCGATCGCGCCTTCCCGATCTGCACGCCGGGCGCCTCGGACACGGCCCGCTTCGACGAGGTGCTCGAGCTGCTCCACCTCGGTGGCCGCCCGATCCACCACGCCGTCCTGATGATGATCCCCGAGGCGTGGGAGAACAACGACGAGCTGGACCCCGCCCAGCGCGACTTCTATCGCTTCCACTCGTGCGTGATGGAGCCGTGGGACGGTCCCGCCAGCGTGGCCTTCACCGACGGCACGGTGATTGGTGCCGTGCTCGACCGCAACGGCTTGCGGCCGAGCCGCTACTGGGTCACCGACGACGACATCGTCGTGATGGCGTCAGAGGTCGGGGTCATCGACGTCGACCCGGCCAAGGTGATCACCAAGGGTCGCCTCCAGCCGGGGCGCATGTTCCTCATCGACACGGCGGAGGGCCGGATCGTCGACGACGAGGAGATCAAGACGACGCTCGCCGCCGAGCACCCCTACGGCGAGTGGCTGGCGGAGAGCCTCGTCGAGCTCGCCGACCTGCCGCCTCGTGAGCACGTCGTGTTCAGCCACGACAGCGTGCTGCGTCGCCAGCAGCTCTTCGGCTACACGCACGAGGAGCTCAAGGTCATCGTCACGCCGATGGCCGCGAGGGGCGCCGAGCCGATCGGCTCGATGGGCACCGACACACCGATCGCCGTGCTGTCGTCGCGCCCGCGCTTGCTGTTCGACTACTTCTCGCAGCTGTTCGCGCAGGTCACGAACCCGCCGCTCGACGCCATCCGCGAGGAAGTCGTCACGTCCGTCGCCTCGACGATCGGTCCCGAGGACAACGTCCTGCGGCCGAGCCCTGCGAGCTGCCTCCAGCTCGCGCTTCCCTTCCCGATCATCGACAACGACGAGCTCGCCAAGATCATCCACGCCAACGACGACGGGCAGTTCCGCCGTCTGCGGTCTCACGTCGTCAAGGGCCTCTATCGCGTGGCCGGCGGTGGTCTCGCGCTCGAACGCGCACTCGCCGCCATCTGCTCAGAGGTGTCGGCGGCCATCGAGGACGGCGCCCGCATCATCGTGCTGTCGGACCGCAACTCCGACGCCGTCGAAGCGCCGATCCCTTCGCTGCTCCTGACCGCCGCCGTCCATCACCACCTCGTGCGCACGAAGCAGCGCACGATGGTCGGCGTGCTGGTGGAGTGCGGCGACGCCCGCGAGGTCCACCACATGGCGCTGCTGATCGGTTACGGCGCCGGCGCCGTCAACCCGTATCTGGCCTTCGAGTCGATCGAGGACCTGATTGCCCACTCGATGCACGGGCTCGGCGGTGTCGATGCCGGGAAGGCGGTCCGCAACTACATCAAGGCGTGCGGCAAGGGCGTCCTCAAGGTGATGTCGAAGATGGGTGTCTCGACGGTTGCCAGCTACACGGGCGCGCAGATCTTCGAGGCGATCGGGCTCGGCGACGAGCTCGTCGAGCGGTACTTCACCGGCACGGTCAGCCGACTCGGCGGCATCGGCCTCGACGAGATCGCGGCGGAGGTGGCGGCCCGCCACGCCACGGCCCACCCGACCCGGCCAGAGGAACGTGCCTACCGCAAGCTCGAGCTCGGCGGTGAGTACCAGTGGCGGCGCGAGGGCGAGCTCCACCTGTTCAACCCGGAGACGGTGTTCAAGCTGCAGCACGCCACTCGGGCGAAGCGCTACGACATCTTCCGCCAGTACTCGCGGGCCGTCGACGACCAGTCCAAGCGCCTGGCCACGCTGCGCGGCCTGTTCGAGCTCAAGCTCGGAGATCGCACCGCGATCCCCATCGACCAGGTCGAGCCGGCTTCGTCCATCGTGCGCCGTTTCTCGACGGGCGCCATGAGCTACGGGTCGATCTCCGCTGAAGCACACCAGACCCTGGCCATCGCCATGAACCGTCTCGGCGGTAAGAGCAACACGGGCGAGGGCGGCGAGGACCCGGAGCGGCTGCACGATCCATCACGGCGCTCGGCGATCAAGCAGGTCGCATCGGGGCGCTTCGGTGTCACGTCCGAGTACCTGACGAACGCCGATGACCTGCAGATCAAGATGGCCCAGGGTGCCAAGCCCGGCGAGGGAGGTCAGCTCCCCGGTCACAAGGTGTATCCGTGGATCGCCAAGACCAGGTACTCGACGCCGGGCGTCGGCCTGATCAGCCCTCCGCCGCACCACGACATCTACTCGATCGAGGATCTCAAGCAGTTGATCCACGATCTCAAGAACTCCAACCCGGCGGCGCGCGTGCACGTCAAGCTCGTCGCCGAGGTCGGAGTCGGCACCGTTGCGGCCGGAGTCAGCAAGGCGAAAGCCGACGTCGTGTTGATCTCCGGCCACGACGGCGGCACGGGTGCCAGCCCATTGACGTCGCTGAAGCACGCCGGCGGCCCGTGGGAGCTGGGTCTCGCCGAGACGCAGCAGACGCTGCTGCTGAACGGGCTGCGCGACCGCATCGTCGTGCAGACCGATGGCCAGCTGAAGACGGGGCGTGACGTGGTGATCGCCGCGTTGCTCGGCGCCGAGGAGTTCGGCTTCGCCACAGCGCCGCTCGTCGTGTCGGGATGCATCATGATGCGCGTCTGCCACCTCGACACGTGCCCGGTCGGCGTGGCGACCCAGAACCCCGAGTTGCGCAAGCGCTTCACCGGGAAGCCGGAGTTCGTCGAGACGTTCTTCGAGTTCATCGCCGAGGAGGTGCGCGAGCTGATGGCCGCCCTCGGCTTCCGCACGTTGGCCGAGATGATCGGTCACGTCGAGGTGCTCGACACCCGCGGCGCCGTGGATCACTGGAAGGCGGCGGGACTCGACATCAGCCCGATCCTCGCCGTGCCACAGAACCCGTACGGCCAGTCGATGCACCAGTCGGTCGGGCAGGACCACGGGCTGCGCGAGGCCCTCGACGTCGAGCTGATCCGGCTCGCCCAGCCGGCGATCCGTGACGGTCAGCACGTCGAGATCGACCTGCCGATCCGCAACACCAATCGCACCGTCGGCACGATGCTCGGGCACGAGATCACGAAGCGCTGGAAGGGCGCCGGCTTGCCGGACGGCACGATCGACATCCGCTTCAGCGGGTCGGCCGGGCAGTCGTTCGGGGCGTTCTTGCCGGCAGGCGTCACGATGCGTCTCGAGGGCGACGCCAACGACTACCTCGGCAAAGGCCTGTCAGGCGGGCGGCTCGTCGTGCTGCCGCCGCCCACGTCGCCGTTCGTCGCCGAGGAGCAGATCATCGCCGGGAACGTGATCGCGTACGGCGCGACGGCCGGCGAGATCTTCCTGCGTGGTGTCGTCGGGGAGCGGTTCTGCGTGCGCAACTCCGGTGCGCTGGCCGTCGCCGAGGGCGTCGGCGACCACGGCTGCGAGTACATGACGGGCGGTCGTGTCGTCGTGCTCGGCCCGACCGGGCGCAACTTCGGTGCCGGCATGTCGGGCGGGATCGCCTACGTGTTCGACGTCGATGGTCGGTTCGGCTCGAGGCTCAACGACGAGATGGTCGTGCTCGACGAGCTCGATGACGATGACCGCAGCTTCCTCCACGAGACGGTGCAACGTCATCGGGACCTCACCGGTTCGGCGGTGGCGGAGCGCCTGTTGGCGTCGTGGAGCGTCAAGGTCAGCCGCTTCCGCAAGGTCCTGCCGCTCGATTACCGCCGCGTGCTGACGGTGATGAGCGAGGCGGCGGCCGAGGGTCTCGACGAAGCAGCGACGTTGGAGCGCGTGATGGCGGCGTCACACGGATGAACGTGATGTTCATCACCGTGAGCCGGGGGCGTGACCGCTTGGGCCCCCGACCGAAGTGGGCGTGCAATGTCAGGTCGAGCGTCGCGCCGCCAGGCGCAGCGAGACACAGCCGAGTGAGCGAGTCTTCGAGCGAGCGAGGCCATCGAGATGGGTGAGGCGACTGGGTTCCTGCAGTGGGACCGGCAGCTTCCTTCGCGGCGGCCGGTACCGGTGCGGTTGCTCGACTGGAAGGAGGTCTACGAGGACTTCCCGAAGGAGGCCGCGCAGGTCCAGGCGGGGCGCTGCATGGACTGCGGCATCCCGTTCTGCAACAACGGCTGCCCACTCGGCAACCTGATCCCTGACTGGAACGACCTCGTCTACCGGGAGCACTGGCGCGACGCCATCGACCGCCTGCACGCGACGAACAACTTCCCAGAGTTCACCGGTCGGCTGTGCCCGGCGCCGTGCGAGGCGTCGTGCGTGCTCGGCATCAACGCCGACCCGGTGACGATCAAGCAGATCGAGGTGGAGATCATCGACCGGGCTTGGGACGAGGGCTGGGTGACGCCGCAGGTCCCGTCCGTGAAGACCGGCAAGCGGGTCGCCGTGATCGGATCGGGCCCCGCGGGGCTGGCCGCCGCCCAGCAGCTGACGCGCGCCGGTCACGACGTCGTCGTGCTCGAGCGAGCCGACCGCATCGGCGGCCTGCTGCGCTACGGGATTCCCGAGTTCAAGATGGAGAAGCGCCACGTCGAGCGGCGACTCGCCCAGATGGAGGCCGAAGGGACCGAGTTCCGCACGAACGCGGCGGTCGGTGACGCCATCGACATCGACATCTTGCTCGCCTCCAACGATGCAATGGTGCTGGCCTGTGGCGCGACCGCATCGCGGGACCTGCCGGTGCCGGGTCGCCAGCTCCGCGGTGTGCACCAGGCGATGGAGTACCTGCCGCTCGCCAATCGGGTCCAGGAGGGCGATCTCGCCACGACACCCATCAGCGCCGAGGGCAAGCACGTCGTGATCATCGGCGGTGGTGACACCGGCGCCGACTGCCTCGGCACGGCGCACCGCCAGCGCCCCGCCTCGGTCACCCAGCTGGAGATCCTGCCCCGCCCGCCCGAGGAGCGAGCCGCCGACAATCCGTGGCCGCAGTGGAGCCTGATCTACCGAGTCTCCTCGGCGCACGAGGAGGGGGGCGAGCGGGTGTACTCCGTCAACACCGAGCGCTTCCTGGACGACGGTGAGGGCAACGTGCGGGCACTGCTCCTCCACGAGGTCGAGCTGCACGAGGGTCGCTTCCAGAAGGTGGAAGGCACCGAGCGGGAGCTGCCGGCCGACCTGGTGCTGCTGGCGATGGGCTTCGTCGGGCCGGACAAGGGCGACTGGTTGGACCGGTTGAGCGTCGAATACGACGAGCGCGGCAACGTCAAGCGTGATGATGAGTTCATGACCAGCGTGCCGGGCGTATTCGTCGCCGGTGACATGGGTCGGGGCCAGAGCCTGATCGTGTGGGCGATCGCCGAAGGGCGCTCGTGCGCCGCCGCCGTCGACCGCTACCTCGTCGGTGAAACGACGCTCCCGGCGCCCGTGCTGCCGACGACCCGACCGTTGATCTGATGCGGCCGGCGAAGGCGCTGGAGCGCCCGCCGTGCCGAACCGGTTCTCGCCCCTGAACGACGCGACTCGACCACTCACCTGAGCCCCGCGGACGCTGCGGCCGGAGGGCTGCCTAGAGTGATCGCCCATGTTGTCGTCCGTGCGGCGTTGCGGAGCCGCGGTGATGGTCAGCTCGGCCTTGGTCGTCGTTGCCGCCTCGTGCAGTGACGAGGACCCGGATACAGCGTCGAGTGTCGTCGAGATCGAGCCGTCGGCGTACGAGGTGCAGGACGTCGCGACGACGTCGTCCGTCCCTGTGGACACGACGCCGACCGCTGATGGGCGATCACCCGTCGAACAGTCGTACACCGTCAGGGAGGGCGACTTCCCGGTCGTCATCGCCGACCTCTACGACATCGAGGTCGACGAGCTGCGCAACTACAACGGTTGGGCTGCGGACTACTCCGACTTCCCGAACGCCGGTGGCACGGTGCGCATCCCGCCCAACGCGAAGTTCATCGACCCCAACGCCACGACGACGTCGGAGGCGGAGGAGGAGGACGAGGGAACTGAGTCCACCGAAGAGGGTTCCGAGACGACGACCGGGGACAGCCAGTGCGAGCCGGCCGGCTCGTACGTCGTCGAGGAGGGTGACAACCCGACGCTGATCGCCGAGAAGTTCGACGTCACGCTGGAGGCGCTGACGTCGGCCAACAGCTGGTCGGCGGACTACTCGAACTTCCCGAACGTCGGCGCCAGCATCGTCATCCCCGGCGAAGATTGCTGAGTTCTTTCCGTTCTGTCCGTAAGAACCGCATCACAACGATCGGTTCCTACGGACAGAAGGCTCACAGATCCGGCCACTTGCGCGTCGGGCGGCGGCGCCAGCCGGCGATGCCCTGACGACGGCGGGCAGCAAGATCCCACTGCCGGCGCCATCCCGTGTACTCCGGGCCGCCGAGCTGCGGACTCGTTCCGGCGGCAGCGCGCTGCCGGGACGTCCAGTAGTCGGTCGTCGCCTCGTCGGCGAGCGTCGTGACGGCGGCATGGATGCGGGCGTTGAACCGGCGCGTCGATTCGCCCTCGTCGGGCCGCATCGGCGTTCCGAACACGACGCGTGACCGTCCCGGCCTGGGCCGCTTCATCCCCTTGCCGAAGATCGAGCCGGTGCCGTCGATGAACACCGGCACCACCGGTGCGCCGGTCCGGCTCGACACGTACGCCGCACCACCCTTGAACTCCTGCCCCCAGCCGTCGGGGGAGCGGCCGCCTTCGGGGTAGATGACGAGGCTCCACCCGTCGTCGACCAGCTCGCGGATGAGATCGGCCGACCTGCGTCCCGTCGATTCTCGGTCGATCGGGATGGCGTTCAGCGACAGGGCGGCGAGGACGGCCTTCCAGTGCTTGTCGAAGAAGTAGTCGGCGGCGGCAGCGACGACGAGCTTGCGGCGCCAGGTGAACGGCACCGCCCGCAGCATCAGCGCGGTGTCGAGGTGGCTGTGGTGGTTGGGAGCGAAGATCAGCGGCTGCGGATCGTCGTCGTCATCGTCTGAGTCGGCGCGGCGGCGGAAGTCCGCCAGGCGGTCCAGGCCCGTGATCTCCGGGTCGGCCAGCCCGCGCACCATCAGACGCATTGGTCCCTCGGCGATCACGCCACGGGCGGCGCGGGCGACGGGGTTGCGGGCCCAGTCCGTGTCGTAGTCCGCGCCGAGCGACGGCGGGTCCTTCGGCACCTCGACGCCGCGCGGCACGGTCGGCGGCCGGTACGGGAAGCCGACGTTGCGGCCACCGGCGGTCACCCGGCCGACCGCCCGCTCCACTCGCCCTGCCGCGCGGCGGCGCGCCGCAGCTGATGGCGAGGGATGTCGAGCGAGCCCATCGGCGTGCCTACTTCGACGTCCGCCAGCAGCAGCGGCGGGAGGTGGAGGTGGGTGATCGTCGGTGAGCGGCCGACGGTGTCGGAGGCGATCTCGAACGCGTCGTCGAGCGTCGATGCCGGCACGAAGCCGAGCCGGCGCACCGCCTTCGGATCGCCACCGACGATGATCACCCGGCCGCAGTGGGCCATGCCGTGGGCGCCCCAGTACCACATGTAGAACGGGTGCACGCCGTGGTAGGCGTTGCTCGTGCGGTAGAGGTGGCGGTACCACTCGTCGGTGGCGTAGCTGCTCCTCGTACTGCTTCGACATCGACGTGTGGATCGGTCGTGTCGGCGAGCACCTCTTCGTAGAAGTCGATGTAGCTCGGGTGGTGCACCGGGTGGAAGTCGGGCTGCGTCGGGTGGGCCATGATCACCACGCCGCCCTCGCGCACCAGCGGCTTGCCGCGGTAGAGGTTGAAGTAGTAGCCGAGCCCCGTGCACATCACGAGGATCGGGTTCATGATCGAGTGCACGTTGTACGGGCAGATGTAGGGGATGCCCATCGTCAGGATGTCGGTCTGACCCTGCACCTCGACGAGCTGCTGGCGGTAGATGTTCTCGGTCGTCACCTTGTGGACCGCTTCGACCTCGCCGGCCTGCACGCTCGTCATCTGGTGCGGGGCCTCGATCGAGTGGAGGATCTTGCGGGACAGCCGGTCGGGCGCCAGCGCCAAGCGACTTGGCCGTCGCCGAGGTAGGTGGCCGCGGTCCTTGGCGTTCCACTCCCACTCCCGCTTGGACAGGAACTCGAACGCGCTGGGGGAACGTGTCGGTGTTGAGCGTCGTCTCGATCTGGAAGACCTTGACGCCCGATGTCGACGAGCACCTTGCCCATCCGCCAGTTGCTCTTGTGCAGCTCGCTGCGCTGCTGGTCCATGAAGCTGTGGCTGGCCTCCATCGTCGTCAGGGTTGTGGTGGTGGCGCAGCGAGCGGTAGGAGGCGAGGCCGGTGGCGGTCGACTTCCAGCCGCCGTCCATGGCGACGAGGTTGATGTTGACGTAGACGAGCAGGTCCGACTGGGCGGCCCGCTTGTTGATCTCGACCTCCTCGCCCTCCGGCGTGGTCGCCGAGGAACTCGAGGTTGTCGGGGTCCTCGGCGTCGTGCTGGGTCAGCAGACCACGCGGCTCGAACGCGTCGTAGATGCGGTCGCCGAGGGCGTGGCGCAGCTCGGCCTCGGTCATTCGTCGGTGCAGGGCGAGCGCGGCGATCAGCTCGACGTCGTCGACGCCGGCCTCGGCGGCGAGATCGAGCACCGCCTCGATGATCCGCTGCCGATTGTCGGGGCGCCGCATCTTCGGCAGCGGCAGGCTCACGTCGTCGAAGGCGATCGTCAGCCGCATACCGGGGAAGAGGAGCGATGGCAGCGGGTCCTGGTCGATCGGGTGCAGGAGCGCGTGGCGGATGGCGCCGTCGACGTCGTCGAGCGCCGGCAGCGGCTCGGGCGGGTAGATGATGCGGCTGCGGTCAGCCGGCAGGTGCTCGAGGCTGAAGCCCTCGCCACGCCAGAACAGCGTCGGGGGCGTCGAGCGGTCGACATCGAGGACGAACCCTGGGCGTGGCACTTAATGCTCCTGTCGGAGGTCGAAGGCGATCTTGGTAGCGCCTCGGCGGCCGGCCGCCGCGGCGTGGGCGATGGCGTCGACGTGGTCCGTCAGCGGGTACGTCGCGCTCGAACCAGCGCTCGGCCTCGACGGCGTCGGCGGTCTCGATGGCGAGGTCGAACGTCTTGACGTGGCGGTCGTCGGCGAGTTGCTCGGTGCCATACGTGTAGGCGCCGACCAACTCGGTCTCGCGATGCCAGAGGCCCGTCAGGTCGAGCGTCACCTCGGCCGGCATGCCCATCAGCACGACGCGCCCGCGTGGACGGGTGACGGCGAGGGCATCGGTGATCGAGCGTTCCGTGCCGACGGCATCGATCGTGGCATGGGCACCGGAGGACAGGTGGTCGCCGATCAGATGGCACCCGACGATGCGGCGGACGGCTCTGGCCAGCTCGGCGGCCGGCACGACGTCGTGGGCGCCGAGGCGGCGGGCCTCGCGCTGCTGGTGCGGGTATCGCGCGCCAACGACGACGTGGGCGTGGGGACGTAGCGCACGAGCCCGGAGACGGCGGCGAGACCCATCGTGCCGGCGCCGAGGACGGCGATCACCGGTTGCTGCGTGCCCTGAGCGGATGTCGATCGAGCGGCGACCAGGGCGGCGTGGATGCCGCCGGCCAACGGCTCGATGAGCACGGCGCGCTCGTCGGGCGCAGCGTCGGCGACGCGGTGGAGCTGGGACTCGTGGGCCACGAACTGGCTGGACCAGCCACCGCCGGTCGAGCAGCAGAACCCGATCTGGATGCCCGGCTCGAGGTCACCGGTGACGAGGTGGGCGTAGTCGTCGCCGTCGCCTGGTGCGGCGTCCTCGAACGGCAGGGGGACGCCACGGCGCGGCATGGCCGAGCACGGGTTCGAGCACGACACGGGAGCCGTCGTCGAGTGTGCCGACGACCTCGTGGCCGGGCACGAACGGGAAGCTGACCCAGTCGTCGAAGTACGTCGACGCATGCCCCTCGATCATCGAGAGGTCGGAACCGCAGATCCCCGCCAGCCTCGTGTGGACCCGGTGCCAGCCCGGACCTGGCAGCTCCGGCGCGTCGACCGTCGCGTACTCGAGCGGTCCGACGCGCACTGCCGCCGCCGGCGCCACGGCGGACGCGACCCGAGCCAGTCCCAACCGGGAAACACTCCGACGTACCTGCAGCGCTTTCATCCGAGTGTTTGAGCCTGTCCGAGTGCTGGACCTGCAAAATCCGGGGTGCCAGCACTCGGATGAGCGCAAACACTCGGATGGACACGGCTCATGCGAACCGCCGGCGGCGTTCACGCTCGACCATCAGCGGGCCGATCGGGAGTCGAGGTCGAGGTCCGCCCTGGGCCTTCGACCAGTGCTCGACGAGCCACCCGCGCTTGCGGGCGATCGCCGCGAGACGCGTCTCCGGGTTGACGGCGACCGGGAACCCGACCGCCTCGAGCAGTGGCAGGTCACTCGTCGAATCGGCATATGCCACCGCATCATCGATGCGCAGTCCCTCCGCATCGCAGTAGTCGGCGAGGATCTGCGCCCGCGTCTCGCCCGTCGGCGGGACTCGCAGCATCTCGCCGGAGTACGTGCCGTTCGGGCGCACGCTCATCTCGGCGGCGACGATCTCGTCGAACAACGGCCGCAGACCGGCCACGGCGAAGTCCAGGGCACCGGTGATGAGGATCGTGCGATGGCCGGCGGCGCGGTGCTCACGGATCCGGCGGATGCCCGCCGGGAAGCTCTTCGTCAGGATCAGTTGCGTCAGCAGCTCGTCGGCATCGGCGCGGATCTGCTCGACGGGCGCGTCCTCGTAGCGGCGATAGAAGTGGCGCAGGAAGTCGCCTCGATCGATGCGGTCGAGGCGCAGCAGGCCCGGCGCTTCGGCGACCGCCCGCATCGCGTAGCGGACCCGTTCACCGCGATCGAGCCGGCGCGTCGCCAGCCACGAGTAGCTCTCGACGACGTTGCTGGCGATCAGCGTGTTCTCGAGGTCGAAGGCGGCGACCGTGCGATCCGGCGACAGGACCTGGCGACGCAGTCGTTCCTCGCGATCCGTGGTCGTCTTCGTCGGCGTCGTCTTCACGCGGGCGTGCTGGACGATCGAGGGCAGGTGGATCGTGCGGATGTACGTCGGCCAGTCGACGGCCCGCGGGTCGAAGCCGAACTCGGCCTGGTCCTCGGGCGTCGAGGTGCTCCCACATCTCCATCAAGTGGTCCACTTGGTAGATCGCCTCGCACTCGGAGTACAGGCCGTACAGCTCGACGTACTCCAGTGCCCGCTCGACCTCGACGCGCTTGGACTCCAAGCGGGCCGAGAACTCGGCCTGCTTGCCGCGCAGCGGGAGCGCCTGGAGCACCTGCTCGCCGCGCGTCGATGAGCGACTTCGCCCGATGGAGCTGCGCCTGGACGCGGCCACGTGCCGGGAACCGGAACTCCGGCACGACGATCGGCTGGCCCTCGGCGTCGTAGATCGGGTGCTGCGTGAACCAGTCGCTCACGTTGTCGACGAGGACGCGGTACTTCAGCGGGTTGATGCCACCCGAGGCGACCTGGCAGATGGCGGGCGCTCGTTCCGGTCCGAGTGCGGCGACCGTGATGATCGCGGCGACCACGAGGTCGACGGGGATGACGTCGATCGTCCCTTCGGGCACACCCGGGAACTCGCGCAGCAGACCCCTGGCGTAGGAGATGAGGACCGGCTCGGCCATGCGGAACCCGCGGATCCAGCCAGGTCGTGGCTCGGCGAGCGCGGACTCGATGATCGACGGCCGCACGATGCTCACTGGCACGTCGCCCTTGACGTCTGTCAACGCCTGCTCGCCGAGTGCCTTCGTGAACGCATACGCGTCGGGCCAGCCGATGCTGGCGGCCCTGGCCCGGCCGGCGGCGATCAGCTGGTCGCGCACCCAGCGTTCGCGCAGCTGCTCCGTCTTCGCTGCCAACGCCGGCGCGCCTGCCGCGCCCAGCTCGAGCCGAGCCGCCTTGCGCAGCTCGGCGAGACGTTCGGGATGGCGGCTCGCCGCCTCGGCATCGCTGCGCAGCCGGCGGGCCGCGTCCACCTCGTTGCGCCAATCCAAGCCGAGATCGAACGGGCCGGCACTGACCAGCTCCTCGGGTGCGGTGCCGCGACGGTTGCCGGCGACGTAGCACGTCGACACGGAGACGAGGTGGGGCCGCACGTCGAGGTCCTGAAGCACCTGGGCGACCCGTGTCGGGCCGAGGAGGTTGATCTCGACGGCGCTGTCGAGTGGCGAGTCGAAGGAGACCGCGGCCGCCGAGTGCAGGACGGTGTCGCAGCTGGCGAGCACGTCCCGATCAGTGGCCGACAGGCCGAGCCCGTCCATTCCGACGTCGCCGGCAATCGTCGTGATGCGCTGGGCCGCCATCTCCTCGAACTCCTTCGAACCGAGCTCACGGCGGAGACGGTCGAAGGCGTCGTTGCGCAGGACCTCGCGCTCGACGCGCCGCGCGGCCGGCGAGCGCTTGCCGTCGCGGACGAGCAGCACGAGCTGGCAGTCCGGCACGGAGCGCAGCAGCCGCTCCACGAGGGCGGTTCCGACGAAGCCGGTGGATCCGGTGATGGCGATGCGCGTGCCGGCGAGGGCCTCGGCGATCACGGGGACCATGTCTACCACGTCTCTCTACCAAATGGTAGACAACACCCGTGAGCGCCGAGCCGACCCGCGAACGCATCCTGGCCGCGGCGCTCGATCTGTTCGGCCGGCGCGGCGTCGACGGCGTCTCGCTCGACGAGATCGCCGCCACCGTCGGTGTCCGCAAGCAGACGGTCCTGTACTGGTTCTCCAGCAAGGACGAGCTGGTCGACGCCGTCCTGGCCGCAACGGCCAGCGAGCTGGGCGTCGTCATCGACGCCGCGGTGCGCGCCGCGCCGGACGAGCCGCTGGCCCGCGTCGACGCGGTGGTCGGCGCGGCGTTCCGCATCGCCGTGCGGCGCCCGGCAGTGCTCGGTCTCGTGCGCGAGCTGAGCCGGCTGCCCGCCGCGCAGGCCGACCGGCTGCGCGTGCTCGTCGACCCGCTCACCGCCCGCGCGATCATCTTCCTCGAGCGCGAGATGGCCGCCGGTCGCATCCGTCGCGGCGACCCTCGCCTCGTCGCCGCCCTCGCCTACGCCACCGTCACCGGCATCGCCACCGAGCCCGAGGCCCTGCGCGCCGTCGGCTGGACACCGACGGCGGGAAACCTCCGGGCGCTACGCAACGAGCTGCGGGGCTTCCTGCGGGCGGCATTGGCCCCGCCCACCCCGTCCTGTCCGTAGGAATCGACTCACAACGCACGATTCCGACGGACAGAACGGCTCACGCCACGTTGATCACCGCACTCACGTGCTGCGCCCGCTGATCGAACTCCTCCGCCGCGCGCTCGTCATCGGCCATCGCCGCGTCGATGTCGGTGTCGGCGAACCCGAGCACGCCCATCTCCTCGAAGGCCCGGCGGATGCGCGGACCCCACAGCCCGATGTCGCGCAGGATCGGGACGATGCGCATGAACAGGTACGAGCGGAACATGCGCTGCGACTCGCTGTTGCGGAGGTGAGCCATGACGTCGTCGATCGGCAGGTCGAGGTTCTGCCACAGCTCTTCGGCGAGGAAGCGATCGCGCATCCGGTAGCAGGCGTCGACGCAGAACTCTTCCCGCTCGTCCCGCTCGGCCTCGGTCAGCTGCGGGTAGTAGTCCCGCAGCGCCAGGCGCCCGAACATCACGTGCCGTGCCTCGTCCTGCATGACGTAGGCGTTGATCGCCCGCCCGAGCGGCTCGGTGGCCTGGTTGCGGATCAGCCCGAAGGCGGCCAGGGCCAACCCTTCGATCAGGACCTGCATGCCGAGGTACGTCATGTCCCAGCGGGAGTCACTGATCACGTCGTGCAGCAGCGACGACAGGTTGGGGTTCATCGGGTACACGAGCTCGAGCTTCTCGTGCAGGTAGCGGCTGTAGACCTCGACGTGGCGGGCCTCGTCGATGACCTGGGTGGCGGCGTAGAACTTGGCGTCGAGGTCGGGCACGCTCTGCACGATCTTCGCGGTGCACACGAGAGCCCCCTGCTCACCGTGCATGAACTGCGAGAAGCGCCAGGCCGCACTGTGACGGCGCACCTCGTTGCGATCCTGCTCGCTCATCCGAGACCACAGTGGGGTGTCGGCGATGGGAATGCTCTGATCAGGCATGCCGAGCGGGTCGCTCGGATCGACCTCGAGCGACCAGTCCAGGCGATCCGCACCCACCCACTGCTTGCGGGTGCCGCGGTCGTACAGACGCAGCAGCTGCTCACGGCCGCCCTGGTAGTCGAAGTCGAAGGCGGTGGTCATCGACGTGTCGATGTGCCACGAGGCGCGGTCTGCGGAAGCGATCAGCGGGGCGCTCATGGCGTCAGCATGCGGACGACGCCCGCGTCGGGGCATGGAGAACCCCTGACGAGCTGCTGGAGATCGGAATCGACCGATCAGTGCTTGGTGTTGCGACGGCGTCGGTCGTGGCGCTCGACGGCCAGCGTGACCAGGCGGTCGATCAGTTCCGAATAGGTCATCCCGACCGGCCTGCCACAGCTTCGGGTACATCGAGATCGGCGTGAAGCCCGGCATCGTGTTCGCCTCGTTGCAGAGGAAGCCGCGCCCGCCCTCCTCGAAGAAGAAGTCGACGCGCGCCAGACCATCGCAGCGCAGGAGCTGGAACACCCGTACCGCCAGGTCCCTCACGGCGTCGCCCTCGGCCGCGGTCAACGGTGCGGGAACGAGCAGCTGGGCGCCGTCGGTGACGTACTTGTCCTCGTAGTCGTAGAACTCGGCGCTCGGGATGATCTCCCCGGGTGGGGATGCCTCGGGTGCCGTGCCGCCGAGCACGGCGACCTCGATCTCCCGCCCGTCGACGGCCTCCTCCACGACGATCCACTCGTCGTAGGTCAAGGCGTGATCGATGGCGTCGCGCAACTGCTCGACCGTCTTCGCCTTGGTCACCCCGACGGACGAGCCCATGTTGGACGGCTTGACGAAGCACGGGAGACCGAGCTCGCTCGCCAGCTCTGTCGGCAGTCCGGGCGTGCGTTGGTGATCGGCGAACGCCCGGTAGCGGGCCTGGGGGATCCCGTTGGCGGCCAACACCTGCTTGGCCATCGCCTTGTCCATCGCCAGCGCCGAGCCGAGCACGCCCGCTCCGACGTAGGCGACGTCGGCCAACTCGAGCAGGCCCTGCACGGTGCCGTCCTCACCCATCGGCCCGTGCAGCAGCGGCAGCACGACCGTCCGCTCGTCGTCGGCGCGACGCCGAGCGCGGCGAGCGGCGTCATCGCGGGGCCGGACGGGTCGAGCCGCTCGGGCAAGTCGGCCACGCCGGAAGTCAGAGCCTGCTGGGCGCCCTCCGCCAGCGCCCACTCGCCGTCGGTGGAGATGCCGATCGGCGTCACTCGGTAGCGGCTGGTATCGATGGCTCGCAGCACGTGCGTGGCGGTCACGCAGCTGACGTCATGCTCTGCCGACTGGCCGCCGAACAGCACGACGAGGTGCGTCCGAGGCTCCGTCATGACCAGGACGGTACCGTTGCGCCTCGTGCGGTTCCTGGCATCCCAGGTCGCCGCGGCGACCGGCGGGCGCCTCGTTGGACCCGACGTCGAGCTGCGCGGTGCGTCGTTCGACAGCCGATCACTGCAGCCTGGCGACCTGTTCGTGCCGATCGTCGCCGAGCGTGACGGCCACGAGTTCCTCGGAGAGGCCGCGGCCGCGCGGTGCTGGCGCGGCGCTCTCCAGCCGGGCTGCAGATCCGACGATCGGCCTCACGATCATCGAGGTCGCCGACACGAGGCAGGCGCTGCTCGACCTGGCGACGTGGGCGCGAGGCCAGCTGCCCGCCAGCGTCGTGGGGATCACGGGCAGCGTCGGCAAGACGAGTACGAAGGACCTCACGGTTGCCGCAGTCGGCGCCGGGCGGCGTGTGGCGGCCAACACCCGCAGCTTCAACAACGAGCAGGGGCTGCCGGTCACCGTGCTCGGCGCACCGGATGACGTCGAGGTCCTGGTGCTCGAGATGGGCATGCGTGGGCCCGGTGAGATCACGCGTCTCTGCGCGGTCGGCCGACCTGAGATCGGCGTCGTGACGGCCGTCGCAGAGGCGCACACGGAGCTCCTCGGCGGGATTGATGGCGTCGCCCGCGCCAAGGCCGAGCTCGTCGACGCGCTGCCGTCGAGTGGCGTCGCTGTGCTCAACGCGGATGATCCGCGTGTCACGACGATGGCGGGTCGTACCGCTGCCCGGGTGCTGCGATTCGGTCGGCACGCCGATGCCGACGTTCGAATCATGAACCTCGTGCTGGACGAGCTGGCGCGACCAACCTTCACCGTCGCGACGCCGTGGGGCGAGTGCGCGGTCCGGCTCACCGTGAGCGGTGCGCACATGGCCTCGAACGCCGCCGCCGCGCTTGCAGTTGCGGGAGTCGTCGGAGTCGACATCTCGGTCGCCGCTGCTGCGCTGACGCAAGCCGCGCTCTCCGCCCGGCGGATGCAGGTCGTCACGACGGTGGATGGCGGCCTGCTGATCAACGACGCGTACAACGCCAACCCGGCATCGATGGCCGCTGCACTCGAGGCGCTTGCCGCGATCGAGGCCGCGCGCCGGGTCGCGGTGCTCGGTGTGATGGCTGAGCTCGCTGACCCGACCGCCGAGCATCGAGCGATCGCGCAGCGCGCCGCGGAGCTCGGCATCGAGCTCGTCGCCGTGGAGACCGAGCACTACGGAAGCGTGCCGATCCGCCGCGACGCCGTGCGCGACGCGATCGTCCCGATCGCCGCCGGAACGGCCGTGCTCGTCAAAGGCAGCCTCGTTGCCGGTCTCGGACCGGTGGCCGACGAGCTGGCCAGTTAGCGCTGCCGGCGCACGGATGCGAACCTGCCGCCGTGGACCCAGTCCTGCTGCTCGTCGTGGCGAACGCTGCGTCGCGGCGACAACTCGTCGACGAGCTCGGCCGCTACCGACGCGACTACCGGATCGAGACAGCGGCGGATGGCGAGCGCGCCATCGTCCGGTTGCGCGCCCTGCGGTCGACGGGCGTGCCCATCGCGATGGTGCTGGCCGATCTCGCGGTGCAGCCCGGGGATGGCGTCGACCTGCTCGCTCGCGCCCGCGCCGAGGTTCCGACGGCGAAGCGGATCCTGCTCCTCGACTGGGGACTGCACGGAGAGCAGGTCGCGACGATCGCCGCCCGGGCGACGTCGCAGGGCGTCCTCGACACCGTGCTCACGAAGCCCTCGGGGCCCCGGGATGAGGAGTTCCACGGCACGATCACCGAGGAGCTCGGTGAGTGGGCGTGGTCGACGTCGCCGACCGTGGAGGCGATCAGGGTCGTCGTCGATGACGACGCCCGGCGCGGTGTCGAGATCCGTGACCTGCTGGAGCGCCTCGGAGCCCCGACTGGCGTCCACGCCCTCGACTCGCCCGTGGGGCAGGAGCTGGCGGAAGTTGTCGGCCCCGGATCGAGGTTCCCGCTCGTCGAGGTGATGGGGCACACGGTCCTCGCCGATCCGACCAACCGGGAGTTGGCCGTGGCGTTCGGTGCCGTCGTCGACGTCGCCGACACCGTCTTCGACCTTGCCATCGTCGGGGCCGGTCCGGCGGGCCTGGGCGCCGCGGTGTACGGCGCGTCGGAGGGGCTGACGACGCTGATCATCGAGCGGGAGGCGTTCGGTGGGCAGGCGGGGACGAGCTCGATGATCCGCAACTACCTCGGGTTCCCGCGCGGCGTCACCGGGCGCCAGCTCGGAAGGCGGGGGATCATCCAGGCGACCCGCTTCGGGGCCGCCCTGGACATGGGGCGGGACGTGGTCGGGCTCGAACCCGGCGACCCGCACCAACTGCGACTGTCCGATGGAGCCGTGGCCACCGCCCGCGCCGTGATCCTGGCCTGCGGGGTTTCGTACCGCCGCCTGGGTGTGCCGTCGATCGAGGACCTCGTCGGTTCCGGGGTGTTCTACGGCACCGCCGCCAGCCAGGCTCGCGACCTCGAGGGGCTCGCCGCCGTCGTCGTCGGGGCAGGCAACTCGGGCGGGCAGGCGGCGGTGCACCTCGCCCGCCACGGCGTCAGCGTCACGCTCGTCGCGCGAGGGCACCTCGTTGAACGACACGATGTCGGCGTACCTGGTCATCGAGATCGCCGGCGAGGAGCGGATCGATGTGCGCACCGCGACGGACGTCGTCGACGGCGGCGGCGAAGGTCGGCTGGAGTGGGTCGAGCTGGCCGACCGGGCCACCGGGGAGCGCCAGCGGATCGAGACGGCGGCGATGTTCGTGCTGATCGGCGCCGACTCGCGGACGGCGTGGCTGCCGTCGTCCATCGAGCGCGACGAGCAGGGTTTCGTGCTGACGGGTGCTGACATCGATCCCACGCGATGGTCGCTGTCACGGCCGCCGTTCGCCCTCGAGACGAGCGTTCCTGGCGTGTTCGCCGCCGGTGACCTCCGGGCCAACGGCGTCAAGCGAGTGGCGGCTGCTGCCGGCGAGGGCGCCGTGAGCGTCCCGATGGTCCACCGATATCTGGCCGCGCTTGATGCGGCCGGCGCAGGCTGATGCGTTCGCACCGTCAAACGGCCGATCACGTCGTTCAGAATCGAAGACCCGGTTCGGCACGGCGGGCGCTCCAGCGCCTTCGCCGGCCGCATCGATCACGGAACTGAGTACGAGAATGGCTGGTCGAAGGTGAGCGGTTCGACGTCGCCTCCCGTCAACTGGAGCGTCACCTGCGCCCCGACGGGCAGGTCGTTGCCCCCGAAGTTCCCTTCGACCACAGGTCCGACGACACCGAGCGGAAGGTCGACCACGACCTGCGCCCCGGCGCCGAGCACCCCTCTGACTCGCATCTGATCGCTCGCGAAGGATGCCAACGTGATCGTGCCGTCGCCCTCCACTGCAGCGGCGGCAATCTCGCCGAGTGGCAAGCCCATGGTCGTCGGCTGATTCAAGTCGAGGGTCACATCGAACGTCGGCGCACCACTGATCTTCACCTGGCCGTCGATCTGTCGGGCCGCGCCCGACGGGTCGACGAACAGCGCGGCTCGATCAAAGCGTTCGGGGACTCAGTAGCCGGTCGTGAGCTGGCGACGTGGTCCTGCAGGGACGTCGGAGCCTGCCGCGGGATCGACGACAACGGCCCGGAACTCCACCCTGTCGTCGCTGACGACCGGCTCGCTGAGCGTCACGATGGCGACCACGGCGTCATCGCCTTCGCCGATCGTCAGTGCGGCGTTGGGTGGGGCGGTGGCGAAACGATCTGGCCACGCGGCAACGAACCCCGCCAGCGACTCGTCGCCCGCTTCGCGCGCTGGCCGGTCGGCGAACCAGGTCACGCCTCCGACGCCGGTCAGGGAGAGGTCGTAGGTCCCGTCGTCCTCGGCGGCCTCGGCCTCGCCCTCGTTGGCCTCGAGGACGAACAGCGATGTCGCTTCGTCGGGGCTTGGAGCGGACGGCTTGCTCGGCGGCGCCGTCGACGTCTCCGGCGCCTCGGAGTCCGACGCGCCGTCGTCCGAGCACGAGGCGAGGAGACCGGCGAGGATGAGGACGCCGGCGCGCCGATACCTACTGACACCGAGCGCGGACACCTTTGCCTCCTCGTCGCGTGGGGAACACGGACGCTACATGTCGCCCCAGTTGGCGTTCCGTCGCGAGCGATGGGAGCCTGACCCCTTGGAACGCACGCGTTCGTCGGCCGTGGTCGTCATCGCGCTCGTGATGGCCGGCGTGTGCGTGGCGCAGTCGTTCGGCAGGTTCACGTACGGCGTCGTGCTGCCTGCAGTCCGCGACGACCTCCTCGGCTCGAACCGCGTCGCCGGCTTGCTCGGAACGGTCAACGTCACGGCGTACCTCGCCGGCACCGTCGTCGTCGCTGCACTGTCGACCCGCTTGGCGCTCGTCCCGTTGATGCGCATCGGTCTGTGCTTCTCGACCGCCGGATTGCTGCTCGCGTCGGTGGCGCACAGCGGCGGCGCGCTCGCCATCGCGCTCGCCGTGATGGGCCTGGGCGGCGCGGCGATCTGGATCCCGTCGCCCCGTGTGGCGACGGGAGCGTTGCGCCCGGAGCGGCGCGGCCTGGCCGCAGGGTTCATCGGGACGGGCGTCGGGATCGGGATCGTGTTCGCTGGCCGGCTGTCCGACGCGCTGCGGGTGGGTCACGGAGACGACTACTGGCGTGCCGTGTACCGCGTCGAGGCGGTGATCGGGCTGGTGGTGCTGCTCGCCACGGTCGCACTGCTGCGCCACGACGAGACGGCGCCGCCTGGCGAGACCGCCCCGCTCGACCGCCGCAGCGCCGGGTTCGCCGGGTTCCGCTCGCTACGCAGGATCCATGGTTGGCTCGCCCTGACCGTCGCCTACGCCGCCTTCGGCTTCATGTACCTCCTCGTGTTCGCCTTCCTGGTTGCCCGTCTCGAAGACGACGCCGGCTTCACGCCGACGGCACGCGTCACTGATGTTCTCGCTCGTCGGAGTGGCGACGATCTTCGGTGGCCTGTTGTTCGGGCCGCTGTCGGACCGCATCGGAAGACGGTCGACGCTCGTCCTCGGGTTCACGGTCTTCGCCGCCTCCGCGCTGGCGATCCTTCCGGGACGACAGCCGTGGGTGGCACTCGGCTCGATCGGAGCCGGGCTGGCGTTCTCGGGCGTGCCGACGGTGATCGCGGCGTACGTCGTCGAGGCGACCGACGCGGTGACGTACGGACCGGCGTACAGCGCGGCGACCCTGGCCTTTGGTGCGGCGCAGATGGTGGCCCCGCAGGTGGGTGGGCTGATCGCCGACTGGCGTGACTCGTTCACGCTCGTGTTCGTGCTGAGCGCAGCCGTGGCGGTGTTCGGGGCGTTCGTGTCGGCGCGCCTGCCCCACGCTCGGCGAGCCGGGGTTGTCGAGTCCCAGCCGGTGCTCTGAGGAGTCAGCGTCCGGCAACGATGCCGTGGGCGGTGACGGAGCCCGTGTCGCCGGGACCGTGGGCGACGCCGTGGGGCAGGTAGGCGCTTGCCGGCAGTCGACGGAGGTCGCTCCAGCGGGCCAGCCCGACGGCGATGACGGCGCCGAGGAGGAGCACCCAGCGGGCGCCGATGGCGTCCATGATCGGACCGAAGATCAGGTTGCCGATCGGTACCGACCCGCCGAACGCCATGAACCACAGGGGCATCGTGACGGCCCGCTCGGTGTCGGCGAGGTTCTCCTGGAAGATCGTGATGAGCGCCGTCGCTGTCAGGAAGTAGGCGAACCCGAGCACGAAGGCGATCGGGAACGCCGGCCCCGGCATGCGGACGACGGCGAAGGCGGCCAGGCTGCCGGAGAACAACAGGAGTCCGATGACGACGATGCGGCGGCGGTCGAAGGATGCCAGCACGGTGCCGACGGCGAGGGCTCCGAGGCAGGCGCCGACGCCCCACGTCGTGTACAGCAGCTTGTACCCGATCCCGTCGACGTCCATGTCGAAGTTGCGGCGCGCCACCGACGGGAACAATCCGACGAACGGCAGGCACACGACGGAGAAGACGGCCATCGTGCCGAGCACCCGTCCGAGGACCTTCCGGTGGCGGGCGATGTTGATCCCGCTCAGCAGCCGCCGCCACCCTCGCTCCGGGTGGTTGCCCCGCACGTCGGGAACGGTCACGAGGAGTAGCGCGCCGACCAGGAACAGATAGGTCACCGCGTTGACGAGGAAGAGCTGGGGGGTGGTCGCGCCCAGCACGGCAAGGAGCGCTGCCAGCGCCGGCCCGATGACCCGGCTGCCATTGATCATCACCGAGTTGAGGCTCACCGCGCCGGCGAGGTCGGAACGGTGCACGAGCAGCGGCACGCTGGCCTGGAAGGCAGGGGTGTTGAGTGCATTCGCGATGCCGATCACGAGCGACACGGCGAACAGCGTCCAGAGCGGGAAGTCGCCGGCGACGAGGCCGGCCAGGGCGACGCTGAACGCCATCTGCACGAGCTGCATGCCGATCAGGAACGGGCGGCGAGGGAGCCGGTCGGCGAGCACACCGGCGGGGATCGACAGCAGCAGCAGCGGCCCGAGCTGCGTGAACACGAGCAGGCCGACGAGCGCCGCCGACTCGGTTCGATGCTCGATGTACGCCGGCAGCGTGAAGTTCTGCATCCACGTGCCGATGTTGGACAGGAACAGCCCGATCCAGATCAGACGAAAGTCGCGGTAGGACAGCGCTGCGCCGCGCAGTGCCTGGCCGGTGCGTGTGGGTGGGGAGAGCGCTCACTTGACCGGCAGGTCAAGCTAGCGCCCTGCCTCTCCGTTCTGTCTGTAGGAATCGGTCGTTGTGAGGCGATCCCGACGGACAGTTGAGGCTGATTGCCGCTGGTACGGTCGTTTCATGAGCAGTGAGTCCATGGCAGCGCTGATGCGTACGGCGGCCGACCGCTACGGCGACGGGCCCGCCGCACGCTTCCAGCGCGACGGCGAGTGGATCGCAGTGGACCTACAACGAGCTGTGGGACCGTGTCCGCGAGTTCGCCCTCGGCCTGATCGCACTCGGCGTCGACGTCGGCGACCGCGTGGGCATCCTCGCCAACACGCGCGTCGAGTTCACGGTCGCCGATCTGGCCGCTTCGAGCGTGGGCGCAGTCGTCGTGCCCGTCTACCCGAGCAACTCGGCCGACGAGTGCCAGTGGGTCGTCGGCAACTCGGGCGCCACGCTGATCGTCTGCGAGAACGCCGCCCAGGTGGCCAAGATCGAATCCGTCCGCGCCAACCTCCCCGACCTGCAGCACGTCGTGATCATCGATGGCGAGGCGCCGGGCACGCTCTCGACGGCGGACGTGGTGGCGCGTGGTGCGGGCATCGATGATGCGGAGCTGGCCCGGCGGGCGGACGCCGTCTCCCCCGACGACGCCTGCCTGATCATCTACACATCAGGGACGACGGGCCGGCCCAAGGGCGTCGTCCTGACGAACAAGGGGTTCGCCGTCGGCCGCCGCTGCGCCGTCGAGATGGCGCTGATGGGTCACGACGACGTGACCTACCTCTTCCTGCCGCTGGCCCACGTGTTCGCCCAGCTGATCCAGGCTGACTGCATCGAGCTCGGCGCGCAGATCGCCTACTGGGGTGGCGACGCCACGCAGATCGTCGGTGAGCTCGGCACCATCAAGCCGACCGTGCTGCCGTCGGTCCCGCGCATCTTCGAGAAGGTGTACTCGCTCGCCATGGGCATGGTGCCGCCGGGTGACGAGGAGCGCGTCGCCCACGCCATCGAGCTCGGGGTGAACGTGCGCAAGGCGCGACGTAGCGGCGAGGACGTGTCCGACGCCGAAGCGGAGGCGTTCGCGAAGGCGGACGCCGAGATGTTCAGCCTGGTGCGCGGGATCTTCGGCGGCAACATCAAGCTCGCCATCTCCGGCGCTGCCCCGATCGCCTCGGAGATCCTCGAGTTCTTCTACGCCGCAGGTGTTCCGGTCTTCGAGGGCTGGGGGATGACGGAGACGACGTCACTCGGGACGCTGAACCTTCCCGACGCCTTCAAGTTCGGAACGATCGGTCCGGCCGTGCCGGGCGTCGACGTGCGCATCGCCCCCGACGGGGAGATCGAGATCGCCGGCGACATCGTCATGCGCGAGTACTGGCGCAACCCGCAGGCCACCGCCGAGGTGATGACCGAGGACGGCTACCTGCAGACCGGCGACCTCGGATCGATCGACGAGAACGGCTTCGTCACGATCACCGGCCGCAAGAAGGACATCATCATCACCGCCGGCGGCAAGAACCTCACGCCGGCCAACCTCGAGGGCGACCTGCGGCGCTCCCGCTGGATCTCCCAGGCCGTGATGTTCGGTGACCGCAAGCCGTACCCCGTGGCGCTGATCACCCTCGACCCCGACGAGATCGTGCCCTGGGCCAAGGAGCACGGGCTGTCGACCGACGTCGCCGAGCTGGCCGACAGCGATGAAGTGCGCGACATGATCCAGGGCGAGCTCGATCGGGTCAACGAGCAGTACGCCAAGGTCGAGCAGATCAAGCGCTTCAAGATCCTCGATCACGACTTCTCGCTCGAGGGTGGTGAGCTGACGCCGTCGCTGAAGCTCAAGCGCAACGTCGTGTACGACAAGTTCGCTGAGGCGTTCGAGGACCTGTACGCCTGATGGCAGGGGAGGGCGACGGCTCCCTCCCGCCTCTACGGCGGCGGACGCGTCGCGATCGCGTGGTGCTCGTCGTCGTCGACGGCGTGCTGATCTTCATTGCGTTTGCAATCGTCTTCGCCGCCTTCGGGCGCTTCGACGCGCTCGGCGTCGTGCTGAACTCGCTGGGCGCGGCAGTGATCGGTCTCGTCGCCATGTACGTCGAGGGGCTGTGGCTGGAACGCGTCATCGCCGTGCGGTGGCTCGAGCTGGCCAAGCTGACCCGGCTGGCGACGGTCCTGTTCGTCGGCGCACTGATCCTCGATCGCGTGCCTGGCTCGCCGATCACGCTCGTGTCGGCAGCAGTGGCCGGCGCGGCCTCGTGGCTCTTGCTCGTCGTCTGGCGCTCGGTGTACCGCTCGTGGCTGCGCGTCCGCCGCCAGCGCGGGCGAGATTTCCAGCGGGTCCTCGTCGTCGGCTCGGACCAGCGTGTCTTCGACGTGGTGCGGACGTTTGCCATCCATCCGGAGGCCGGGATGCACGTGGTCGGCATCGTCGGGTCCCCGGCCGCGGCGCGAGCGGCGGGCTTGGATGGCCTGTGGCTCGGTGAGCTCTCCGACCTCGAGGCGGTGCTCGCCGGCACGCCGACGGACTGCGCAATTCTCGGGCCGACCCACGAGGTGGGCACCGACGCGGTCGACCTCCTCCTGCACCACGAGACCGACGTGTACTCCGTCCCGGCCCGCGGCGGAATCGATGCGCGGCGCATCTCGGCAACGGCGTTCGCCAACGAGCTGCTGATCCACGTCGAGCCCGTCGGGTTGTCGCCGCTGGCGCTGGGGGATCAAGCGGACGTTCGACGTCGTGATGTCGTCACTGCTGCTCGTGCTGACCTCCCCGCTGTTCGCCGTGATCGCGTTGGCGATCAAGGTGACCGACCGCGGTCCGGTGCTGTTCAAGCAGCGGCGCGTCGGCCGGGACGAGCAGGAGTTCGAGGTGCTCAAGTTCCGCACGATGGTCGTCGACGCGGAAGCGCGGTTGGCCGAGCTCGAAGCGGCCAACGCCCGATCGGGCCCGCTCTTCAAGATGGCCGTCGATCCGCGGGTCACGCGAGTCGGTCGTTTCTTGCGGGCGACCAGCCTCGACGAGCTGCCCCAGTTGATCAATGTGGTGCGCGGCGACATGAGCCTCGTCGGACCGCGGCCGGCGCTGCGGCGCGAGGTCGAGCAGTTCCCCGACACCCTCCGCCAGCGCCATGGCGTGCGGCCGGGCATCACCGGCTTGTGGCAGGTCGAGGCACGGGACAACCCGTCGTTCGACGCCTACGAGCGACTCGACGTCTTCTACGTCAAGAACTGGTCGCTGGCCCTCGACATCGTCATCATGCTCGGCACCGTGGAGCAGCTCGTGATGCGGCCGTTCATCGGTCGCAAGGAGGGCGAGATGTCCGCCGTCGGACCCGTGTCAGCGCGGGCCGAGAGTGCTTGATCGCCTGCGGGGAAGCAGGTGGGCGAGACGCCGAAGCGCAGCGGAGGCGGCGAGCTCGGTGAGGCGAGGCGAGCAACTTGTTTGCGAGCCGAGCCCGAGAATCAGTCGGCAAGTATCTCGGCGTAGCCCTCGAGCGCCGCAGCGGGACCGGCGATGAGGAAGCTCGTGATGCAGGTGTCGCGCCACGCCGGGAGCTCCTCGCGGATCTTCGCCGGGGGGCCGACGAGGGCGACGTCCTCGACCATCGCCAGCGGGATCGACGCTGCTGCTTCAGCCTTGCGGCCATCGAGGTACAACTCCTGCACCTTGGTCGCGACATCTTCGTAGCCCATGCGGGCGAAGACCTCGAAGTGGAAGTTGGCGCCGCGGGCACCCATGCCGCCGGCGTACAGCGCGAGGAACGGCCGCACGGCGTCGGCGCAGCGCTCCACCTCGTCGCCCGGGACGATCATCAAGTTGGATGCCACCTCGAAGCGCTCGGCCTTGGACGGATCGCCGGCCGCCGCGAAGCCGGCGGCGAGGCACTCGCGATAGAAGTGGTCCTCCTTCGGGGAGAAGAAGAACGGCAGCCATCCGTCGGCCACCTCCGCCGCCGAGCGCGACGTTCTTCGGCCCCTCGGCACCGAGGTAGATCGGGATCTCCGCGCGCCGTGGGTGGACCGTCGACTTGAGCGCCTTGCCGAGCCCGGTGCCGGCGCGCAGCGGGAGGTCGTAGAACTCGCCGTGGAACTCGACCGGCTCAGTTCTGGAGACGATGCGCCGCACGATGTCGATGTACTCCCGCGTCCTCGCCAGCGGGCGGGGGTACGGCTGCCCGTACCACCCCTCGACGACCTGCGGGCCAGAGGCGCCGAGCCCGAGGATCACGCGGCCGTCGGAGAGGTGATCGAGCGTCATCGCCGCCATCGCCGTTGCCGCCGGGGTGCGCGCCGAGATCTGGACGACGCACGTGCCGAGACGAATCGATTCCGTGTGCGCTCCCCACCACGCAAGCGGGGTCAGCGCGTCGGAGCCGTAGGCCTCCGCCGTCCACGCCGAGTCGAAGCCGAGTCGCTCGGCCTCCTTGATCGCTTCGAGCGCGGCCTGCGGCGGACCGGCCGACCAGTAGCCGGTTGAGTAGCCGAGCGTGATCGGTCGCCGTGCCATGGGCGCCGAACGTACTGGGGGACCGGGACTACGGTCGCCAAGCGTGAGCGACTTCAGTGCACCCCGCAGCCCGTCGCAACCGCCAGCCTCACCATTTGCGCCGCCGACGGCTCCCCCCGGTGGTCCGCCGCCGCCCGTCTACCGCCCCCAGGTCGGGTACGTGCCCGACCGCCTCGGCGGCCCGTACTACAGCATCGGGTTGGTCATCCTCCTGTCGATCGTGACGTTCGGCATCTGGACGTACCTCTGGACCTATCGCACGAACGAGGACCTGAAGCGTCACAACGGCGACGGCCTGGGTGGCGTGCTGGGTGTCGTCATCCTGCTCGTTCTCAGTTATTTCGGCCACGCCGTGCTCATGTTCACCATCCCCAACGAGATCAAGAACATGTACGAGCGCAGTGGTCGCCAGAGCCCCGTGTCGGCGGTCTGGGGCCTGTGGTTCCTGCTTCCACTCATTGGGAACATCGTGTGGTACGTCAAGGTGCAGCAGTCGCTGAACGACTTCTGGCTGAGCAAGGGAGCGCAGCCCGGCTGAGCGCGGGGGCCGGTGAGCGGCGCGGGGTCACCGGCCTGGGCCATGAGCCGGGACTATGGTCGCCAGACGTGAGTGACATCAATGACCCCGGCAGCCCGTCTGATCAACCGCCGCCGGCGTACGCGCCGCCGGCACAGGCGCCGGGATCTCCAGCGCCAGGTGCCTACACCACGCCGACCGGTCAGGTGCCCGAGCGCCTCGGGGGTGTGTACTACAGCCCGGGCCTCGTCATCCTGCTGTCGATCGTCACACTCGGGATCTGGACGTTCCTGTGGGTGTACCGAACCGGCGAGGACCTCAAGCGGTACAACGGTGATGGCCTCGGTGGTGTCCTCAACGTCGTGCTGAACTTGCTGCTCGGCATCGTCCTGATGTTCACGATCCCCAACGAGATCAAGAACATGTACGAGCGCGACGGGCGCGAGAGCCCCGTGTCGGCGATCTGGGGTCTGTGGTTCCTGCTGCCGATCATCGGCCTGTTCGTCTGGTACTTCAGGGTGCAGCGGTCGCTGAACGACTTCTGGCTGAGCAAGGGTGCGATGGCCGGCTGAGCCTGGCCGCCCTTCGGTGGGCACCGCGCGATGATGTGGTGACCACCACTATCGGGAGGTGTGCGCGTGAACGTCGCAGCGATCCTGTCGAGCAAGGGCACGACGGTGGAGGTGGTCGGCCCGGAGACCTTGGCCAGCGTCGCCGTGCACCGGATGGCCAGTCGCGGCATCGGCTGCCTCGTCGTGGTCGGTGCGGACGATCAGTTGATCGGCCTGCTGGGAGAGCGCGACGTGGTGCGGGCGATGGACCGCCACGGTGAGGGGTTTCCGCGTCTGCGGATCAAGGACATCATCAACAAGCACCCCGCGACGTGCACCGTCGGCGACGACATCTCCGAAGTGATGCGCCGGATGACGCACACACGTCAGCGCCACCTTCCCGTCATCGAGGCCGGCCGCGTCGTCGGGCTGATCAGCATCGGCGACGTCGTGAAGCACCGCCTCGACGCGCTGGAGCTCGAGACGCACGTGCTCCGCGACGTCTACCTCTCACGCGGGTAACGCCTCATCCATCCGAGTGTTTGCGCCGATCGGAGTGTCGAAGGGCACGTTTTTCCAGGCTCAGCACTCGGACGGGCTCGAACACTCGGATGGTTACTGGCCGGGGGTGAAGCGCACGGGGAGGTGCTCGGGGCCGAAGATGCCGACCGTGTTCGGCTTCCAGGTGATCGGGCCGTCGAGCGCGAGGTCGGGCATCCGGCGGGCCAGCAGCGGCAGCGCCTCCTGCAGCTCGGCGCGCGCCGAGCGCGGCGCCCAGGCAGTAGTGGATCCCTGAGCCGAACGTGAGCTGCGGCTGTCCCGCTGGCTCCTTCGTGATGTCGTAGCGATCAGCGTCCGGGAACACGCGCTGGTCGAAGTTGGCCGTGGACATCGACGGCGCGACGAACGTGCCCGCCGGGAACAGGACGTCCCGGTACACGATGTCCTCGCTGGCGAACCGACCGGTCCCGCGAATCGCCCCGAAGTAGCGCATCGACTCCTCGACCGCGCGAGGCGCAAGCTCCGGCTGCTCGGCGAGCAGCCGCCACTGATCCGGATGGTCGGCGAGCAGTGCGACGGTGCAACCCAGCTGGTTGCGCGTCGTGTCGGTACCCCCGACGATGACCGCCTCGACCATCATCACCAGCTCGTCGGTCGTCAGCGTGTCACCGGCCTCCTCGGCGGCGATCATGTCGGTCAGCAGGTCCTCGGCGGGCTCTGTGCGACGGCGGGCGATGAGCTCCCGGGTGTATTCGTCGAGCTCGTCCTGCGCCGCCATGATCACGGGCAGGTCCTCGTTCAGGTTGCCGTTGAAGATGCGCAGTACGTCGGTGGCCCAGCGGCTGAACAGCTTCCAGTCCTCCTTCGGTGCGCCGAGCAGCTCGCAGATGATCGGGATCGGGTAGGGCTCGCAGATGTCGACGGCGATGTCGGCACGGCCGCGCGGCGCTACCTCGTCGACGAGACCACCCACCACCTCGCCCATGAACGGTCGCAGGCGGTCGGCGGCCCGTGGCGAGAAGGCCTTGCCGACGAGACGGCGCAGCCGCGTGTGCTCGTCGCCTTCGGCCGAGAGGATCGAGGTCCGTCGGCGAGCGAGGTACTTCGGATCGGTGACGCCCTGCATCTCCATGATCCGAGATGTCGCGCTGTGCCAACGCTTGTCGCGCAGGATCGCGACCACGTCGTCGTAGTGGAGGACGGAGAACCCGAACTCGTTACGGGCGAGCCAGCCCAGCTCGGCCACGGAAATCCGCTCATCGTGCAAGGCATCGCGATCACCGAACTGCTCGAGGATCGGCAGATCCAAGTCGAACGCCGAGACCGGCGTGCTGCTGCCCGCAGTGCTCATGGAGCGACGGTACCGCCGTGATCCGACGGTTGGCGTGCCGGACGTTGGGCTGGGGTCAGAACGCGACGAGCGGTTCGATGAACTCGACCCCGAGGAACTCGGCAACTGGTTGGTTCGTGACGTGGCCGGCGACCGTGTTGACGCCGAGGGCGATCGCCGGGTCGCGCTCGGCAGCGCCTGCTGGCCCGTGGACGGCGACCTCTTGGATGTACGGCAGCGTGGCGTTGGTGAGGGCGTACGTGCTCGTGTACGGCACCGCGCCGGGCATGTTGCCGACGGCGTAGTGGATCACGCCATGTCGCTCGTACACCGGGTCGTCATGGGTCGTTTCGGTGATCGTCTCGATGCACCCACCCTGGTCGACGGCGACGTCGACGATCACCGCGCGCGCCTTCATGCTGCGCACCATGTCCTCGCTGACGATCACCGGCGCCCGCCCTCCGGGCACGAGCACGGCGCCGATCAGGAGATCGGCGTCGGTGACGCTGCGCTCGATCGCGCCCCGGTTGGAGGCCAGCGTCATGATCCGTCCCTTGTGGATCTGGTCCACCCAGCGCAGGCGGTCGAGGTTCTTGTCGATGAGCACCACCTCGGCCTCCATGCCGGCAGCGATCCACGCCGCGTTCCACCCGACGTTGCCGGCCCCCAACACCACGACCTTGGCCGGGCGAACGCCGGGCGCGCCGCCCATCAGCACCCCGCGGCCACCCTTGTGTCGCTCGAGGAAGTGGGCGCCCTGCTGCGGCGCCAGCCGGCCGGCGACCTCGCTCATCGGTGCCAGCAGTGGGAGTGATCCGTCAGCCAGCTGGACGGTCTCGTACGCCAGTGCCGTCGTTCCGGCGGCGATCAGCGCCTTGGCGACCTCGGGGTAGGCGGCCAGATGGAGGTAGGTGAACAGCACGAGGTCCTGGCGCAGGAACCCGAGCTCGGCGTCCATCGGCTCCTTGACCTTGACCACCAGCTCCTGCGCCCAGGCGTCCTCGGCGGTCGGCACGATGTCTGCCCCGGCGGCGACGTAGTCGCGGTCGGCGATCGAGGCTCCGTCGCCGGCGCCCGTCTCGACGAACACGTTGATGCCGTGGCGTTCGAGCTCGCGGACGCCGTCCGGGGTCATCGCCACCCGGTGCTCGGCCGCTTTGATTTCGGCTGGCACACCCACCGTGCGGATCACGGCGCTCATGGGTTGAGCGTAGGTGGAGCGCTGGATGTCAACGTCTCGCCGGCGTGGTACGAATGCACCATGGAGGCTTTCTCGAACTTCGTCAACGGCAAACGGGTGCCTGCCGCCGACGGGGCCACGACGCCGGTGATCGATCCCGTGACGGGTGAGGAGTACGCCACGGCGCCGCTGTCCCGGGCCGAGCCGACGTCGACCAGGCCATGCAGGCGGCGGCCGCGGCGTTCGAGCTGGCGCGACTCGACGCCGTCGGAGCGTTCGCTCGCCATGTTCCGGATCGCCGACGCCATCGAGTCCCGCGCCGACGAGCTGATCGAGCTCGAGGTGCGCAACACCGGCAAGCCGATCTCCCTGACCCGTTCGGAGGAGATCCCGCCGATGGTCGACCAGATCCGCTTCTTCGCCGCAGCGGCCCGCAACCTCGAGGGCAAGAGCGCCGGCGAGTACATGGCGAGCATGACGTCGATGCTCCGCCGCGAGCCGGTCGGCGTGTGCGCCCAGGTCGCGCCCTGGAACTACCCGATGATGATGGCGGTTTGGAAGTTCGCCCCGGCCGATCGCCGCCGGCAACGCCGTCGTCCTCAAGCCGAGTGACACGACGCCCGGCTTCGACGACGCTCCTCGCCGAGATCGCCGCCGAGTTCCTGCCGCCCGGCGTCCTCAACGTGATCTGCGGCGACCGCGACACGGGCCGGGCGATGATCGATCACCGACACGCCGGCGATGGTGTCGGTCACGGGCTCGGTGCGGGCGGGCATGGAGGTCGCCAGCCAGCGCCGCCAAGGACCTCAAGCGCGTCCACCTCGAGCTCGGCGGCAAGGCGCCGGTCGTCGTGTTCGACGACGCCGACCTCGAAGCAGCCGTCGAGGGCATCTCGGTCGCCGGCTACTTCAACGCCGGACAGGACTGCACGGCGGCCACGCGCGTGCATCGCCGGCCCCGGCGATCTACGCCGACTTCGCCGACGCCCTCGGCCGAGGCGGCCAAGGGCACCACGACCGGCGCGCCCGACGACGAGGACGTGCTGTACGGCCCGCTCAACAACCCGAACCAGCTCGATCGCGTCGTCGGGTTCGTCGAACGGACGCCGGAGCACGCCCGGGTCCTGACGGGCGGAGGTCGCCAGGGCGACACCGGCTTCTTCTACGAGCCGACCGTCGTCGCCGACCTGCTGCAGGACGACGAGATGATCCAGGACGAGATCTTCGGTCCGGTCATCACCGTGCAGCGCTTCACCGACGAGGACGAGGCCGTGCGCGTGGGCCAACGGCGTCGATTACGGCCTCGCGTCGAGCGTGTGGACGAAGGACTTCGGGCGGGCCATGCGGATGGCCAAGCGCCTCGACTTCGGGTGCGTCTGGATCAACACGCACATCCCGCTCGTCGCCGAGATGCCTCACGGCGGGTTCAAGCGCTCGGGCTACGGCAAGGACCTGTCGATGTACGGCTTCGAGGACTACACCCGCATCAAGCACGTGATGGCCAACATCGAGAGTTGACGCCTACCATGCGGGCGGGCGGACAACCAGGGGGATCTACATGACCGAGCAGGTGACTGACGCGTCGGCTGAGGGGGCGCCGGACGCTTGGCCGGCTCCGGCCAACGGCCAAGGGACCGACGACGTCATCGTCCTCGACGGCGTGCGCAAGGAGTTCGGCACGTTCGTCGCCGTCGAGCGGGCCGACTTCGCCATCGCTCGGGGTGAGTTCTTCTCGCTGCTCGGGCCGTCGGGCTGCGGCAAGACGACCCTGCTCAAGATGATCGCCGGCTTCGAGCAGCCCGACAGCTGGGCGGGTGATGCTCGAGGGCGTCGACGTGTCGACCGTCCCGCCGCACCAACGCAACGTCAACACCGTGTTCCAGCAGTACGCGCTGTTCCCGCACATGTCGGTGTACGACAACGTCGCCTTCGGCCTGCGGGCCAAGAAGGTTCCCGTCGGCCGAGGCGCGCCGGCGGGCACTGGAGATGCTCGACGTCGTCCGGCTCGGCGAGTTCGCCAACCGCCGGCCGATCCAGCTCTCGGGCGGTCAGCAGCAGCGTGTCGCCCTTGCCCGGGCGCTCGTCAACCTGCCGAGCGCACTGCTGCTCGACGAGCCCCTCGCCGCCCTCGACCTCAAGCTCCGCGAGGCGATGCAGCTCGAGCTGAAGCGGATCCAGCGCGAGGTCGGCATCACGTTCATCTTCGTCACCCACGACCAGGGTGAAGCGCTCACGATGAGCGACCGGATCGCGGTCATGAGCCGCGGGCAGGTCGAGCAGATCGGCACGCCGCAGGAGATCTACGCCGCGCCGTCGAGCATCTTCGTCGCCGGCTTCATCGGCTCCGCCAACCTGCTGCCGGGAACGCTCGAGGCCTTCGACGACGGGCGCGCCGATCGTCCGCCTCGACAACGGAGTGCCCGTCGAGGTCAGCGGCTCGACACGCGCCCAGACCGGCGATCCGGTCACGGTGATGCTCCGCCCCGAGCGGCTGAGTGCCGACGACCGGACTCAGCGACGACGGGCGCAGCCTCGACGGTGTCGTCGAGAACGTCATCTTCCAGGGCTCCGAGCGCCGGCTCATCGTCCAGCTCGGCGACGGGACCGAGGTCGTGGCCACCATCGACAGCGACGACGAGCTTGCCGCCGTGCGCGCCGGCGACCCGATCACGCTGCGCTGGGCACCCGACGCGCCGTATCTGCTCGCGGGCGCTCAGCGGTCGTCGGAGCGACGACGACCGACGTCGACGAGGTGCAGGCCGCGCTCGACGGCACGGAGGTCGTCGGCCGCACCGATGCACGCGCTAGCCCGCCGCCGGAGCGCCGCTTCGGACGGCGGGCGCTGATCGCCGGGGGCGCGGTCGCGGGCGCCGCCGTGGTGGTCGGCGGCGTGCTCGCGCTGACCGGCGACGCCGGCGGCGGCGGCGAGGAGGCTGATGCTGGCAGCGCGGGCGGCATCGGCACCGGCGACAGCGACGTACGCATCCTCAACTGGCAGGCCTACATCGACCCGAGCGAGGACGGTGCGGTCGGCACGCTGGAGCGCTTCACCGAGCAGACCGGCATCGCCGTCACGTACGACGAGGACTTCAACGACAACAACGAGGTCTACAACCGGCTCCTGGCGCCAGTGCTCGGCACCGGCGGGGTCATCGACTACGACATCATCTGCCCGACCAACTGGATGTCCGCCCGGCTCAGGAACCTCGGCTGGATCGAGCAGCTGCCGCTCGACCGCATCCCCAACCGGGTCAACCTCGAAGACCGCTTCCTCAACCAGGAGTGGGACTACGGGGCGGCCTTCCACCTGCCGTGGCAGGCGGGGATCACCGGGATGGCCTACAACCCGGAGTTGACGGGACGCGAGCTGCGCAGCATCAACGACCTGCTCGACCCCGAATTCCGGGGTCGGGTCGCGATGCTTTCGGAGATGCGCGACACGCTCGGCCTCGTCATGCTCGGCATCGGGCGCGATCCGATCCGTCGTCGACCGAGGAGGGCGCGTTCGAGGCGTTCGACCGGATCGAGCAGGCCACCAACGACGGTCAGATCCGCGCCTTCACCGGCAACGAGTACATCCGCAGCCTGGAGAGCGGCGACTTCGTGGCCTGCATCGCCTGGTCCGGCGATGTCGTGCAGCTCCAGTACGACCGGCCCGACATCCAGTTCGTGATCCCCGAGGAGGGGGGCATGAGCTGGTACGACACGATGGTCATCCCCAAGGGGGCACCGAACGCGTTCGCGGCTGCCGACTGGATGAACTTCGTGTACGACCCGGTCCAGGCGGCCCAGCTCACCGCCTGGGTGCAGTTCATCTCGCCCGTCAAGGGCGTCCGCGACGAGCTGATCAAGATGGGCGGCGACGCCGCCGCGCTGGCCGACAGCCCGATCCTGTTCCCGACCGAGGAGGACACGGCGCGACTCCACGTCTTCGCCGACCTCCCCGAGGAGATCGACATCGCCATCACCGAGCGCTTCCTCTCCATCACGGGAGGGTGATCCAGATGGCCGCCGCCACCACCACCGACGACCGTACGTTGCGCTCCGGGAGGAAGATCCCGTACTGGCTGATCCTGCCCGGGATGCTGTTCACGTTCGTGTTCTTCGTCGTGCCGTTGATCACGCTGCTCAAGATCGCGCTGTCGACGAAGCCCGATCGGTTGCTCCCCAACTACGAGTTCACGTGGGAGTGGAGCAACTTCTCCGCCG
This sequence comes from uncultured Acidimicrobiia bacterium, assembly GCA_963774125.1. Classification (GTDB taxonomy): domain Bacteria; phylum Actinomycetota; class Acidimicrobiia; order Acidimicrobiales; family Ilumatobacteraceae; genus JALZMG01. Next base: position 109,390 of record CAVZDR010000002.1, on the reverse strand, counting down.
CCTTCGACCAGTTCGGCACGCAGTTGGCGCGGGCCTTCGCCTACGCCGGCGTCGCCACGCTGCTGTGCCTGGTCATCGCCTACCCGGTCGCCTATTTCATCGCGTTCAAGGCTGGCAGGTACCGCTACGTGCTGCTCGGGCTCGTGATGGTCCCCTTCTTCACCAGCTTCCTGCTGCGGACGATCGCCTGGCAGTCGCTGCTCAACGACAACGGGCTGGTGATGAGCGTGATCGAGTGGCTGAGCATCGACGGGTTCCTCGAGCGAATCGGCATCCTCGACAACGGTCGTCTGCTCAACACCCAGGCCGCAGTGATCGGCGGCCTGACCTACAACTTCCTGCCGTTCATGCTCCTGCCGATCTACGTCAGCCTCGAGAAGGTCGACGTCCGTCTCGTGGATGCGGCGTCCGATCTGTACTCGCCGTTCGGACGGACGTTCCGCAGGGTCATCCTGCCGCTGTCGCTGCCCGGCGTGTTCGCCGGGACGCTGCTGACGTTCATCCCGGCGACCGGTGATTTCATCAACGCCGAGTTGCTCGGCAACCCGAACACGTCCGTGATCGGAAACGTCGTGCAGACGCAGTTCCTCGAGCGCAACGACTACCCGACGGCGGCCGCCATCAGCTTCGTGATCATGGCGATCATCACGGCGCTCGTGCTGATCTATTCGAAGTTCCTCGGCACGGAGGACATCGCATGAACGGCGCGGACGTGGGGTTCGGCGAGCGGAAGCGAGCCGAAGCATGAGGGGCAGGTTCCACTGGGGCACGTTGGCGCTGTGGGTGGTGACGATCTTCGGGTTCGTCTACCTGTTCACACCGCTGATCACGATCGCCGTGTTCAGCTTCAACCAGCCGGAGGGGCGCTTCAACACGAGCTGGAACACCTTCACGTGGGACAACTGGGCCAACGCCTTCCAATCATCGGACTACACCGACGCCTTCGTCGTTTCGCTGCGCGTGGCGTTCGTCGCCTGCACGATCGCCACGATCCTCGGCGCGTTGATCGCTCTGGCGCTGGCCCGCTACCGCATGCTGGGCGGCACGGTGCTCAACCTCCTGCTGGTGCTGCCGCTGACGACCCCGGAGATCGTGTTCGGCGCTTCGCTGTTCACGCTGTTCTTCAACCAGGGCGTGTCGAGGGGGTTCTGGACGATCGTCATCGCCCACACGATGTTCTGCCTGTCGTTCGTGGCGCTGACCGTCAAGGCCCGCATCCGTGGCCTCGACTGGGCGCTCGAGGACGCCGCCGCCGACCTCGGCTCGCCGCCGCTGCGGACGTTCTTCAAGATCACGTTCCCGCTGATCCTCCCCGGAGTCCTCGCCGCCTTCCTGCTGTCGCTGTCCCTGTCGATCGACGACTACATCATCACGTCGTTCATCGCCGGGAGCGTGTCGACCTTCCCGCGGGAGATCTTCGACTCGGCAAAGGTCGAGATCCCTGCCGCAGATCCACGTCATCGCCACTCTGATCATGGTCGTGGCCATCGTGATCCTGGTCGCCGGGACGCTGTTGGGCAACCGCCGCCGGGCCAGGCTCTCGTAGCCGCCGTCCCGCTCTAGCCTGGTCGGAACCATGCCGAGACCCGAGGCCCCTCGCATCGCCGTCGCGCCGGACGGGGCACCCGAGTGGGTCACCCAGGCGGTCCTCGACGGCGGGGGCTACCTCGTTCCACTCGACGAGGCCGACGGGCTGATCTGGACCGACCCGCACGACTCCGCGTCCCTGGCGCGGACGATGGAGGCGGCGCCCAAGGCGACGTGGATCCAGCTGCCGTTCGCCGGGATCGAGAAGTTCGTGCACCTGGTCGACCACGATCACACGTGGACGTGCGGCAAGGGTGTGTACGCCGAGCCGGTCGCCGAGCTGGCCCTGACGCTGGGCCTGGCCGGGCTGCGGGGCTTGGGCACGTACGCCAGGGCTGCCTCATGGGAGCCGCCGGAGGGCCGCAACCTGATCGGCGCCCGAGTCACGATCCTCGGAGGCGGTGGGATCACCGAATCGCTGGTCAGGTTGCTGCAGCCTTGGGATTGCCACCTGACGGTCGTGCGCCGCAACGTGACCCACCTCGAAGGTGTCGACGATGTGCTGGAGTCCGATCGATATCCGGATGCCCTGCCGGGCGCCGACCTCGTGGTGTTGGCCCTCGCGCTCACGCCGGAGACGGAGGGGCTCATCGGCGCCGACGAGCTGCAGCTGATGGAGGACCACGCCTGGCTGATCAACGTCGCCCGCGGTCGCCATGTCGTGACCGAGGACCTCGTCGACGCGCTGCGCGACGGCGTCATCGGTGGGGCCGGGCTCGACGTCACGGACCCCGAGCCGTTGCCGCCCGACCATCCGCTGTGGGCGCTGCCGAACTGCCTCATCACGCCGCACGTCGGGAACACGCCGGAGATGGCGGTGCCGCTGCTCGCCGAGCGGATCACGGCCAACGTCCGCCGCTTCGGCGCCGACGAGGAGCTGATCGGTCCGGTCGACGTCGAAGCCGGGTACTGACGCGGTGGTCCGACGATGGTGAGCGGCGAGCTCGACGCAGCGGCGATCGTGGGGCTGCTCGCCGATGAAGACCGCAGGCGGGTGATTGCCGCGCTCACGCTCGGGTCCCGTGACCTCTCGGGAGTCGCAGCAGCGACGGACATGCCGGCGGACCGGGTGACGCGGGCACTCGGTCGACTCGCTCAGGCCGGGCTGGTGGTCAGCAGCGACGACGGGTCGTTGGAGGTCGCCAACGACGCGTTCCAGCGGGCCGCCCGCGCCGCGCTCGCTCGACCGCCACGCAGCGAGCACGCCGGCGAGCCGGATGACCGCCGCAAGGTGCTCGACGTGTTCGTCCACGACGGCGTCATCACGACGATCCCGGCGACGCGGAGCAAGCGACTGATCGTGCTCGACTGGTTGGCCCAGGACTTCGAACCGGGCGTGCACTACTCCGAGCGACAGGTCAACGACGTGATCAGCCGGCGGCACGCGGACACGGCGACGCTGCGCCGGTACCTCGTCGACGAGGGAATGCTGGACCGCGAGGCGGGTGAGTACTGGCGGGCCGGCGGCACGGTCCAGTGACGGCGAGCGCAGCGTCGGTGCGCGATGCGTGATCAATGCGGACCCGGTGCGCGATGAGCGATGAGCGGCCATACGGCGCAGATCGCTCATCGCACTACGACACGCTGCAGGTCTCGCGGGACGCATCGGCGGCTGAGGTTCGCGATGCCTACCGACGACTGGCTCGTCGTCACCACCCGGATCGCGGTGGACGTGACGATGCGGCGATGGCCTCGATCAACGAGGCCTATCGCGTGCTCAGCGACCCGGCCCGACGGGCTGTCTACGACGCTTCGTTGCGGGGGCCACGCAGTGATGTGCCGACGGCATCGCCGCGCCCCGCGCCCGTGGTTCCCACGTCCGTGGTCACCGAGCTGCCGCCCGCTCGCTACCCGTGGAAGCTGGTGCTCGTCATGTTCCTGCTCGGCGCGTCCGTCGTCTTGATCGGCGTGGCGCTGTACGAGCCCGCCGACGAGCCGCCGCCCGACAACCTGCTCGGGCCCGGATCATGCGTGCAGATCGAGGGCAACGGCGACGCTCGAGAGGTCAACTGCACGGGCGCAGAGGACGAGCTCGTGGTCCAGGCGCTCGTCGAGCTCGACGACCGGTGCCCGACCGGATCAGCCGGCTACCGCGACCGCCAGGGTCGCGGCTTGGCCTGCGTCACGTCGCTACCGTGAGTCCTCCCGTGGAGCCGCCACCGCTGCCCCCGCCACCACCACCTGGACCGCCAGGACCGCCGCTCCGGCCGCCGACGAGCGACGTTCCCGGACCGCCCTCGCCGTACGTACCTCCGCCGCCGGCGGCCGCACAGGGTCCGAGCGAGTCGGCCGGCATGGCCACGGCCGCGTTGGTCTGCGGGCTCGTCGGACTGGTCCTGTTCATCTTCGTCGTCCCGTCCGTCGTCGCTCTCGTGCTCGGGCTGGTCGCCGCCCGCCGGGCCCGCGCCCGGCCGCATCCGGGTGACGGTCGAGGCCGCGCGATCGCCGGCTGGATCCTCGGGATCGTCGGCATCCTGGGCTTCCTCGCGGTGGTGATCACCGCCATCGTCGCCGAGGAGGACGGCAGCAGCGTCCTCGACGACGACGACGAGGTCTCCGTGTACGACTTGGAGGCCGGAGACTGCGTGAACCTTCCCGACGATGACGAGGACTCGATCGAGGAGCTGGCGGTGCGCGACTGCGCCCTGGCGCACGATGCCGAGGTGTACGCCATCGACGACCTGACCGTCGACGCCGATGACTATCCGGGAATGGACGCCGTCGCCAACGACGCCGAGCGGATCTGCGCCGGAGACGCGTTCGAGCGGTATGTCGGGAGTGACGTCGCGAGCTCCCGTTACGGCTACTACTACCTGTTCCCGAGCGAGGAGAGCTGGGTGCAGGGCGACCGCGAATACGTCTGCATGGTGATCAGCATCGATGGCTCCACGCTCACCGGATCCGTGCAGGGCAGCGGCGACTGACGCTGGTAGCGTCGTGATTTCCGGGCGTTTAGCTCAGTTGGTTAGAGCGCCACGTTCACACCGTGGAGGCCGGCGGTTCGAGTCCGTTAACGCCCACCGCTGAGGCCCTGGTCAAACACGCCTGATCGGGCCTTCGTCGTGTCTTGCGCCGCTCTAGGGTCGGCGCCCGTGCCGATCCATCTACGTGCCAACCAAGGTGACTACGCGCCCGCCGTGTTGTGTCCCGGCGACCCTCGGCGTGCTCGATACATCGCCGAGCAGTGCTTCGATCCTGGCCCGCGCCTCGTCAACGAGGAGCGCGGCATGCTCGGGTTCACCGGCACGTTCGAGGGTGCACCGATCAGCGTCCAATCGACGGGAATGGGGTGCCCATCGTCGGGGATCGTGTTCGAAGAGCTCGTCCAGCTCGGCGTCCGTCGCCTCATCCGAGTCGGCACGTGCGGCGCGATCGGAGACGGCGTCGGCTTCGGCGATGTCGTCATCGCGCTGTCGGCGAGTTGCGACGACACGACGCCCTTGCGCTACGCCGGCATGCCGGCCTATTCGCCGACGGCCACGTTCGCCCTCGCCGAGTCGGCCGCCCGCGCAAGCAGGGAACAGGGCGCGACGGCCCACGTCGGACCGATCGTCACAAGCGGCGTGTTCTACGACCCCGACGCGACCGCGATCGGTCGGTGGCGGCGGACGGGCCATCTCGCCATCGAGATGGAGGCAGCGATGCTCTACACGATCGCCGCCGTCGCCAGGGTGGAAGCGCTGGCGATGATGACGGTGTCCGACCTTGTCGGCGAAGGCACCAGCGAGCGCGTCGACGACGAGGCGTTGCGGCGCAACGTCGACATGCTCCTGCGCGTCGCCTGCCGCGTCGCCGTGCAGTCGTGACCCGCCACCCGGCGCGATGAGCAATCGGCGCCCATACGGCACTCATCGCTCATCGCGCCGCAGGCCGGACCGCCCAAGGCGTCAGGGGATGAAGTAGTACGGGTCGACGAGCTTGTGCGGGCACTGGGCATGCCCGCCTTCGAGGTCGGAGTCCTGGTCGCCGACGTTCGCGACGATCGTGTAGCCCTGTTCCTCGATGTCGGCGCGGACGCCGGACTTGAACGGCACGATCGACGGGTCGTCGTACTCGGGCGGGGCGAAGTACACCTGCTCGAAGTCGTCGTAGCCGGCGTTGCGCAGGTTCTCCTCCGTGACCTCGCGCAGCGGCTCGCGCCGCCCGGTGATGAAGAACACGGCGATCCCGTTCTCCCGCGCCGCCTCGTACAGGTCGTGCACGGGCTCGATCGGTGGGCTGTTCGCCTCATCGGCATGGGCGGCGAACAGATCCGCCAGCATCGGGCTGCCACGCAGGAAATCGACCTGCACCATCCACTCGTAGTTGGACAGGGCCGTCTCGTCGATGTCCAGGACGACGGCCGGCCGCTCGGCGTCGGCCGCCGCGTCGAGCATGCACTCCTGTGCCTGCACCGCCATCGACAGCAGGTCCTGCTCGTAGCGCCCGTCGTCGTGGTACTCCTTGAGCTCGTTCTTGATCTCGGTCAGGTTCGCCTGCTCGGGATCGACCGGGTCCGGCTGCTGGTTCGTGTTGTCGCCCGGCCAGCGCTCTTGTCCGCCGGTCTGCCCGACCGACCACGTGCCGGTCGCCGGCGGCGCCGGCAGCGCATCGTCGTCGGAGTCGTCTCCGCATGACGCGAGCACGCACAGCGCCGCGGCAAGAACGATGCCCGCTGCGCCCCTCATCGGGCGGACGCTAGCCCTCGGGCAATCGCGCGGCCGAGGACTCCGACGATGAGCACGCCGGCGCCAACGGCGAGCACCTCCCACGGCAGGGTCACGGCCAAGGCCACACACCCCACCAGCCCAACCACCGCCGCGAGCACCCCGGCGCGGCGCCGGCGATTCCGGAGCGTCATCGCAGATGCGTTGGCGACGGCGTAGTACGTGAGGACCGTGACGCTGGAGAACCCGATGGCGTCGCGCAGGTCGACGGCGACGACGGCGATCATCACCACGAGCGCAACGGTGAGCTCGGCCCGCACTGGCGTCGCTCGCCGCTCGTCGACGACGGCGAGCCAGGCCGGCAGCTCGGCGCGGCGGCCCATCGCGAGCATCGTCCGCGACACGCCGGGCAGCAGGTTGAACAGCACCCCGAGCGCGGCGAGCGCGGCGCCGATGCGCACGACCGGCTCGAGTGCCGGCCAGGGTCCCCGCTCGACGACCAACTGGAGCGGGGCCTGCGTCGCGGCGAGGTCGCCGACCGGCACGACGGCCAGTGTCGTGACGGCGACGATCGTGTACACGGCGAGCACGAAGGCCAGCGCCCGCACGATCGCCCGCGGGATCGTCCACGCCGGATCCCGCACCTCCTCGCCCAACGTCGCAATCCGCGCGTAGCCGGCGAATGCGAAGAAGAGGAACCCGGCCGAGCGCAGCACGTCGAACGGATCGGCCTCGAGCGGCGCCAGCCGGCCCACGTCGGCGTCGCCGGCCCAGCCAGCGAAGACCACGCCGGCGAGCACCGCCAGTGTGACGGCCAGGATCAGGCGGGTGACCGCGGCGGTGCGGGTCAGCCCGCCGAGGTTGACGATGGCGACCCCGGCCACCGCCGCGACGGCGACGATGCGCTCCGCACTCGGCCAGAGATACGCCCCGACGGTCAGGGCGATGGCAGCGCACGAGGCTGTCTTGCCGACGACGAAGCCCCAGCCGGCCAGGAATCCCCAGACCGGTCCGAGCTGACGGCGTCCGTAGACGTACGCGCCGCCGGACTCCGGGTGCACCGCGGCGAGGCGCGCCGACGACGTGGCGTTGCACAGCGCGACGACGGCGGCGATGCCGAGTCCGACCAGCAGGGCGGTTCCCGCCGCGGCGGCCGCCGGTGACCAGACCGTGAAGACGCCGGCCCCGACCATCGAGCCGACGCCGATGACCACGGCCTGGCCGAGCCCGAGGCGCCGGCGCAACGCTCCATCAGGCACTGCCGCGGACCCTACGTGACACCCGCCACGATGTCATCGTTGACGTTGCTATGACATCACTCTGATGTCATAGTGATGCACGTGGACATCACCGGGTACGTCGAGCACTTGCGGCGGGATCTGCTGTCGGCCGCGGCGGCCGGCGGGAACGACCTCGCCGACGCGATCGAACGAGTCACGCCAGCGTTCGACGCCGCGGTGAGGATGTCGATCCTCGAGGCCTTGTCTGACGCCGCAGGAGAGATCAGCGCCGAACTGCGCGGGCAGGCGGTCGAGCTGCGGCTGAAGGGGCGGGATCCCGAGTTCGTCGTCGTGGGCATGCCCGCTGACGCGGCGTCCGCCAGTGACGCCTCGGACCCGACGGGCGACGACGAACCGGTCGACGAGGACGAGACGGCGACCGCCCGGATCACACTGCGCCTCCCCGAGGCGCTCAAGCAACGAGTCGATGACGCCGCGGCACAGGCCCGGCGTTCCACCAACACCTGGCTGGTCGGCGCCATCCGCGCTGCTGTCTCCGCCCCTCCGGCGCAGCGGCGGTCGCGCGGACGGCAGATGTCGGGCTGGGTCCGCTGACAAGGAGCATCCTCATGCATCGTTTTCCGACCCCCACTCCGCCGCGCCTGTACGTGGAGTTCCGAGCAGGCTCGATCGTCGTCGAGACGGCCGACGTCACCGAGACCACGGTTGACCTCCGTGATCGGCACAGTGACGATTCGAGCAACGCCGTCGCAGCCACGGTGATCGAGCAACGCGGCCGAGACATCGTCGTGCTCGTGCCGGATCGGCTGCGCTCGGTCCTGCGCACACCGCAGCTCGACCTGCATGTCGTCGCTCCGCCGTCGACCGAGCTCGACCTGCAATCGGGCTCTGCCACGATCACGGCCCGCGGCACGTTCGGCACGACGTCGATCACGTCGGGGAGCGGCGCCGTGGCCGTCGAGACCGTCGCGGGCTCCGCCCGGGTACGCACGGGCAGCGGTTCGGTGCGCATCGAAGCGGTCAGTGGCGATCTCGAGTTGCGTTCGGGTTCGGGCGGAATGGAGATCGGCTCGGTCGACGGGTCCGTCGATGCCCAAACCGGATCCGGCGACCTGCGCCTGCGTCACGGCGGCGCAGCGCTACGCGTGAAGTCGGGCAGTGGCGACGTGTCCGTCGGCGACGCGCCCGACGACCTTCGTGCCACCACGGCTTCGGGCGACGTGCACATCGAGACGGCCACTCGTGGCGAGGTGCACGTCCGAGCGGCGTCGGGCGACCTGCATGTCGGTGTCCCGTCCGGTACGTCGGCCTGGGTCGACGTGCAGACGATCAGCGGCCGACTGTCGAGTGAGCTGCAGTCCGCATCGGCGCCGGGAGGCGACGACGAGCGGGTCCGACTCCGTCTCGAGACGGCCAGTGGCGACATCGAGTTGGTCCGCGTCTGATGCTCTACTCAAAGAGCCTGCTAGACGGCTAGATTGTCGGGCGATGGGCAGGCTGTGTGAGCGCCCTGTGTGCTCGGAGGAGGCGTCGATCGCCTACGGGTTCGATGTCGACCGGCTACTCGTCTGGCTGGCCATCCGTGACCCCGACGGCGACCCGATGCGCTCCGGCTCGCTGTGCCTGCGACACGCCAACGCGATGGTCGTACCGCGTGGATGGACGCTCGACGACCGGCGTGAGCCAACACGCCATCCGGTCAGCGAGGAGCTGGACGCGAACGGCATGCCGTGGATGCCGGCGTTCGACGAGCAGGACGATCTCGGTGGCGTGCTGGCAGCCGACAGCCCGTTGCTGGCGAGAGCGTTCCGCGGCACCGATCGACCGCGTTAGACGTGCGCACGACGATCACGGCCCGCATCGACGGCGCCGACCAACGGCAGGTCTTCGAGCAGGTCGCCTCGTTGGAGAACTATCCGGCGTGGCTCCGGATGGTCCACCGCGTCGAGCCCGACGGTACCGATGCCGGCCGTCCGGCGTGGCACGTCGAGTTGCGGGCAAGGGTCGGACCGCTGACCCGGTCGAAGCGGCTGCGGATGGTGCGCACGGTGTTCGAGCCGGAGCGCCACGTGAAGTTCGAGCGTGTCCAAGACGATGATCGCGACCACGCCGAGTGGATCCTCGAGGCCATCGTCGACGACGAGGCGGCCGGCGCCCTCCTCACGATGGATCTCGAGTACACGGGAGACCTCTGGGCGGAGTCCGTACTGCGGCGCATCCTCGACGACGAGGTGGCGCGCGGTCAGAACGCGCTGCGCGAGGTCATCGGGTCGGCGCCCAGGCGCTGAACCGGCCATCGGCCCGGCGCTCGAGCTTCAGCTCGAGGCCGAAGCAAGAGCTGAGGTTGTCGTCGTCGAGGACGTCGCCGATCGGGCCGGAGGCGTGGATTGTCCCGTCGCGCAAGAGCAAGACGTGCGTCATTCCCGGCGGGATGTCATCCACGTGGTGCGTGACGAGCACGAGTGGCGGCGCCGCCGGATCCGTGGTGAGATCGGCCAGCGCCGCGACGAGCTGTTCTCGACCGGCGAGATCGAGTCGGGCCGACGGCTCGTCGAGCAGCACCAGGGCGGGGTCCGTCATCAGCGTCCGAGCCAACAGGACGCGCTGGCGCTCGCCCGATGACAGCGAGCTGAGCGGGCGCGGCGCGAACCGCTCGACCCCCATGCGCTCGAGGCAGGCCAGCGCCCGCTCGTCGTCGGCCGCCGTGTACCGATGCCACCACGGCTCGAGGGCGGCGTGGCGGGCCGTGCGCACCGCGTCGAGCACGGGCAGGTCGTGGCGCAGCTGATCAGCGAGGGCCGCCGAGGCATAGCCGATGCGCCGCCGCAACTGGCGAACATCGACATGACCGAATCGCTCTCCGAGCACGTCGACGGTGCCCGAGCTCGGGTGGTCGTACAACGCGGCGACGCGCAGGAGCGTCGTCTTGCCGCTGCCGTTGGCTCCGAGGAGCAGCCAGCGCTCGCCTGCCTCGACGCGCAACGAGATGTCGGAGATCAGCACGGTCGCCCCCCGGCGCACGCTGACGTGGTCGATCTCGAGCACTGGCGGGAGCACCTCGAAAGAGCTAACACGCGTCAAGGATCCGACACCCGCTTGTCACAGGATCGTCATGTCGCGGTAGGGTGCCCGCCCGTGACTAGCGGGCGCACCCTTCTGATCGGGGCTTTGATGGGCCTCATCCCGATCGTCGTGCCCGGCGCGGTGGGTGCGATCCCCGGTCCGGACGAGGAGGCGGCGGAGCGGGCGGCGGCCGAGATCCAGGACGCCAAGGACCGCGCCAACGAGGCGGCCGCCGAGTTCTTCGAGGCCCAGTCCGAGTTCGAGCAGCTGGCCGACGAAGTGGTCGCGCTGGAGACCGAGCAGGCCGAGCTGCAGCGGCAGGTCGACGCGCTGGCGACGCAGGTCGAAGAGGTCGCCGTGAACCGCTTCCTGGCCAGCGGGACGCCCGGCATCCCCCTGCTCACCGATTTCCGTGAACCGAGCGAGCAGCTGCAGGCCGATGTCCTCGTCGGCGTGGCGACGGACACCTCCGCCGACGTGATGGACGAATACGACCGCCTGCGCGCCGACCTCGAGGCCAACCACGAGGCCCTCGTCGACAAGCAGGAGGACCTCGAGCAGCAGCAGGAGGACTACCTCGCCCTGCAGGCGGAGGCCGAGGCTCAGGTCGAAGCACTGACGCGGATCGAGGAGCAGCGGCTCGAGGACGAGCGCAACTACCTCGCCTACCTGGCCCAGCAGCGCGAGGAGCAGCGCCGGCGCGAGGAAGAGGCGGCAGCAGCAGCGGCCGCCGAGGCCGCCCGCGCCGCCGAGGTGCAAGCGGCGGCTGACCGGGCTGCCGCCGACGCCGCTGCCCAAGCAGCCGTCATGGCGAGCGCACCCAGCCCCGACTCGGCGAGCGAAGCGCACGGGCGATGGCGGTGATGGCGGCGGCGGTGGCGGCGGCGGTGGTGGCGGCGGCGGGATCAGCTGCCCGATGGCCGGTTCCTCGTCATACGCCGACGGCTGGGGCAACCCGCGCTCGGGAGGCCGCCGACACCAGGGTGTGGACATGATGGCGTCGACCGGCACGCCGCTCGTCGCCGTGGTCTCCGGCAGCGTCACGTTCAAGCACAACAGCCTGGGCGGCAACGCCGTCTGGCTGAAGGGGTCCAACGGCGACAGCTACTACTACGCCCACCTCAGCGCGTACGAGGGCTCGAGCCGCGACGTCTCGCAGGGCGAGGTCATCGGCTACGTCGGCGACACGGGGAACGCCAGGGGCGCCCCGCACCTGCACTTCGAGGTGCACCCCGGTGGCGGAGCTGCCGTCAACCCGTATCCCTACGTGGTGGCTGCTGGTTGCTGACTGATCGGGCTTGTCGTCGCGGCGGGTTGATCGCCGCCTGATTGCGAATCCTTCGCGAAAGCTGTCACTCAACCGCAACCTGCGTTAAGGTGCGCCTCCGTGCGTTGCGGCTCGTCGGGACTTCGTCGAGCTGTCGGTGCCGCCGCAGTTGCACTCGTCGTCGCAACCGGCGCAGTCGGTTCCGCCGCCGCGAGCCCAGGTCCCGACCAGGACGCTGCTGAAGAAGCTGCTCGCGAGATCAGCGCGGCGCGTGACCGGGCCAACGAGGCGGCCGCCGACCTCGCCGAGGCGCAAACCGACTTCGACGTCCTCACGGACCGGGCTGCAGAGCTCGCCGCGCAAGCAGGCCGCGCTCGAGGACGAGGTCAACGCGCTGCGGGCGCAGGTCGCCCAGGTCGCCGTGAACCGGTTCGTGTCGAGCGGGAGCGGTGGCATCCCGATCCTGACGGGCTACCGCCGGCCGAGCGAGCAGATGCAGACCGAAGCGCTCATCAGCGTCGTCACGCAGTCGTCGGCGGATGCGATGGACGTCTATGACGAGGCACGCCGCGAGCTCGTCGCGACGCAAGAGGAAGTGGCCGCCAACCAGGCTGAGCTGACGCGAGCCCAGGAGAGGTTCCAGGAAGCCCAGCAGCGCGCCGAGGAAGAGGTCGTTCACCTCCAACAGGTCGAAGCGAAGCGCCTGGAGGATGAGCGGGTCTACCTCGCCGTCCTGGCCCAACAGCGCGAAGCGGAGCGGCGGCGCCAAGAGGAGGAGCAGCGTCAGGCCGATGCACGGCGCCAGGAGGAGGAGGAGGCGGCCCGCGTCGCCGCGCTGGCCGCGCCGAATCAGGACGACGACGATGACGATGACGGCGAGCAGCTCGCCGCCGCGCCCGCCCCGGACGGTGGCAGCTCGTCCAATTCCGGTAACGACAGCGCCAGTTCGAGCGGCGGTGGCGGTGGATCGAGCGGCGGCGGTGGCGGCGGTGGCGGCGGTGGATCGAGCGGCGGCGGTGGCGGTGGCGGCGGGGGGATCAGCTGCCCCGTCTACGGGGCGCTCGTACTCCGACTCGTACGGTGCGTCACGCTCAGGCGGGCGTTCGCACGAAGGCGTCGACATGATCGCGCCGACCGGCACGCCGGTGTACGCCGTCGTGTCCGGCAGCGCCAACTTCAAGCAGAACCGCCTCGGTGGCAACTCGATCTGGTTGAGTGGCTCCGACGGCAACAGCTACTACTACGCCCATCTCGACAGCTTCGAGGGCTCCAGCCGCGGCGTGTCGCAGGGCGAGGTGATCGGGTACGTCGGCTCGACCGGCAACGCACCGATCCCACATCTCCATTTCGAGGTGCATCCCGGCGGCGGTTCGTCCGTCAATCCGACGTCCTGGGTCCGCAACGCCGGCTGTTAGGCGCGCGGGCTCACCCGGTCGGGGAGATCTCGGCGGTGAATGCGATGTCGACTCGGTGCACCGTGAACCCCAACCGCTCGTACATCGCCACCGCCGTCGTGTTGGCGGAATCGACGTAGAGGATCGCCGTCTCGACGCCTCGGGCGACGATCGATTCGAGGCCCGCCAGCGTCAACTGGCTGCCGAGACCGAGGCCCTGGAAGTCTGGATCGACACCGATCACGTAGATCTCGCCGAGCCGTTGTGGCGTCGATTCGTCCTGGTCGTGCAGCTTGGTCCAGCAGAATGCGGCGAGACGACCGTCGCGCTCGTGGAGCAGGAAGCCGTCCGAGTCGAACCACGGTTCGGACTCGCGTGCGAGCAACGTGTCGACGGTCCAGCCACCTTGCTCGGGGTGCGTGGCGAAGGCCCGGTTGTTGACCGCCACCCACGCCGCTTCGTCAACACCCGGGCGGAACGGGCGCGTGACGACCGTGACGGGCTGGCCGGTCGGCAGTGGGCGGCGCATCTGGAGGAGCCGCCGGCCGGGCACCAGCCCCAGCGCCGCGGCCGCCGCTTCATCGCTCGCCGTGGCACCGGTCACCCACCAGTGCACGGTGCCACCGCCGTCGCCGGCGATCGTGTCGAGGGCGGCGGTCACGAGCGCGACCGTTGCCTCGGCGTCGGCATCGAACACCTCGATCGTCGAGGAGTCGTTGCCGACGCTGACCGTTGCCTGGCCCAGCGTGCGATCGTCGTCGTGCAACGAGAGCCTGGCGGACACCGCTCCGACGCTGGTGGCGTCGGTCCGCTGGACGTCGAGCCGCTGCACGACGCAGCAACGTACCGTCCGTAGGCTCGGCCTCGTCATGCCTGCCGAGGCCGAGTCGCCGCCCCCGCTCAGCGATCCGCCCCGCCCGCGCACCCGTCCGCGCTCGCCCCGGGGCCGGACCCGGGAGGTGGCGCGACGGCTCGCCGAGACGTATCCCGATGCGCTGTGCGAGCTCGATCACACGGGTCCCTACGAGTTGATCGTGGCCACGATCCTGTCGGCCCAGACGACTGACGCCCTGGTCAACACGGTCACCCCGAAGTTGTTCGCCCGATACCCCACCGTGCAGGACCTCGCCGGCGCTGACCCGGGCGACGTCGAGCAGCTGATCAGGCCGACGGGCTTCTACCAGAACAAGACGAAGAGCCTGCTCGGCATGGCTGGCGCCGTCGTCGACCGCTTCGGCGGGGAGGTCCCGTCGGCGCTCGAGGACCTCGTGACCCTGCCCGGGGTCGGGCGCAAGACAGGGAACGTCGTGCGCAGCGTCGGCTTCGGCCTGCCCGGGCTGCCCGTCGACACCCACGTGACCCGCCTTGCCCACCGCCTCGCGCTGAGCGCACATGACGATCCGGTGAAGATCGAGCTGGAGCTCAACAGCTACCTGCCGCCGAGCGACCGGGGGGACTTCAGCCTCCGGATGATCCTTCACGGACGGCGGGTCTGCCTCGCCCGCGCCCCCCGGTGCGCGGAGTGCTCGTTGGAGGACATCTGCCCCTCGAGCACGCTTCCGCGAAAGCGGCGCTCATCACGCCGTTGACGTGGTGGTCTCTTGTGGTGGTCCCTTGCCACCGACCCCGCCGGTGGTATGATGCTTCCTTAACCAGGTTCCCGCCACCTGGTTTGTAGCGACAGCCGGGATCCGCCGCCTGGCGTCGCCCGAGCGACGGCCCCTCCCACCAGGGGCCGTCGCCGCTTTTCGGCACTGTTTGGCGAGTCAGGCTTCGGCCAGGCGGAGGGCCCGCTGCAGCGTGCGCTCGGCAGACCGCAGCGCCCGCTCGGCTTCGTAGATCGCTGTCACCAGATCGTCACGTTCTTTGCCGACGTGTGGGCGCGCCAGGTCGGCAACGCGCTGGCGGTAGGCACTGATCGCGTCGGTGGCGGCGGTGAGCTCGGCCACCGTGGCGCTCGTGGTACTCATGGGCACGAGGCAACCGCCCCTGGGTAGCGTCGCCAACATGACCGAGTCGAGGGTTCCCGTGCGCGACGACCTGCAGGCGCTGCGCGGCTACCACTCGGTCCAGGTCGACGTCGAGGTCCGGCTCAACACGAACGAGTCGCCGTATCCACCGCCGGCGCAGTGGGAGGAGGAGCTGACCGCGGCGCTCACGACGATCGACTGGCGGCGCTACCCCGACCGCGCGGCGACCGGTCTGCGGTCGGCGATCGCCGAGTGGCACGGCGTCGCGCCGGCCAACGTGTTCGCCGCCAACGGTTCCAACGAGGTCCTGCAGACGTTGCTGCTCACCTACACCGGACCCGGGCGCACGGTGCTCACGTTCGAGCCGACGTACCAGTTGCACTCGCACATCGCCCGCGTTGCCGGCGCGGTGATCGTGCAAGGGGAGCGCCGATCCGACTTCACGCTCGACGTCGACGCGGCCGAGCGGATGGTCGCCGACGAACGGCCGGCCGTGACGTTCCTCTGCTCGCCGAACAACCCGACCGGGCTCGTCGAGGACCCCTCGACGGTCCGTCGGCTGCTGGCGGTTGCGCCAGGCCTTGTCGTCGTCGACGAGGCGTACGCACAGTTCGCCGACTGGAGCGCCCTCGATCTCGTGGGCGAAGAAGTGCCGCTGGCGGTCGTGCGCACGTTCTCCAAGACGTGGAGCATGGCGGCGGCGCGGTTGGGCTACCTGATCGGCCCGACGTGGCTCGTCGACGCACTCCAGGAAGTGGTGTTGCCGTACCACCTCGACGCCGTGAAGCAAGTCGCCGGCCGGTTGGCGCTCGATCACGTCGACGAGATGGATGCACGCGTCAAGCTCGTCGTCGCCGAGCGGGAGCGGATCAGCGAGGAGCTGGGACGCATAGCGGTCGACGTGTTCCCGAGTGGCGCCAACTTCGTGTTGTTCCGGCCCCGGCTACGTCCGGGGCACGAGGTGTGGGAGGGCCTCGTCGATCGCGGCGTCCTCGTCCGTGACTGCTCGCGGTGGTCTCGCCTCGACGACTGCCTGCGCGTCACCGTCGGCACGCAGGAGGAGGACGATCGGTTCCTCGGGGCGCTGCGCGACGTGCTCGATACGGTTTCGTCATGACTCGGGCCGCCACCCGCAGCCGGACGACCAAAGAGACTTCGGTCGAGGTGATGCTCGACCTCGATGGATCGGGACGGTCGGACTGCTCGACGGGCATCCCGTTCTACGACCACATGCTCGACCAGCTCGGCCGTCACGGCGGTTTCGACCTGACGGTCCGGGCGAGCGGAGACCTCCACATCGACACCCACCACACCGTGGAGGACGTCGCCATCACGCTCGGGGAGGCGTTCCGGGAGGCGCTGGGGGACAAGGCCGGCGTCCGGCGGTTCGCCAGCGGGCTGTATCCCCTTGACGAGGCGCTCGTGGAGGTGGCCCTCGACCTCTCGGGCCGACCATACGTGGCGTGGTCCGTCGAGCTGCCAGAGTCATTGCCGCTCGGCAACCCGGCGTTCGATCCACAGCTCGCCGAGCACGCGGTGTCGTCGTTCGCTACGAACGCCGGCATCACGCTGCACGTCACGTCCAGAGCCGGCCGCAACGTGCACCACCTGATCGAGGCGACGTTCAAGGGGCTCGCCCGGAGCTTGCGCGACGCGGTGCGCATCGAAGGTGACAGCGTCCCGTCGACGAAGGGCACGCTGTGAGTCAGCCTGTCGTCGCGGTCGTCGACTACGGAATCGGGAACCTGCACTCGGCGCAGAAGGCGTTGTCCCGCCTCGGCGCCGACGCACGGCTGACCGCCGATCCGGCGATGATCGCCGACGCCGTCGCCGTCGTGCTCCCGGGCGTCGGCGCGTTCGGGGCGTGCCTCGACGCGCTCCGCTCGCGCGACCTCGAGGCGCCCGTGCTCGACGCGGTGGCGTCGGGCCGTCCGTTCCTCGGGATCTGCATCGGCATGCAGATGTTGTTCGACGCCAGCGAAGAAGCGCCGGGAGTGCGCGGGCTCGGCGTGCTGCCGGGGGTGGTCCGCTGGCTGCCGCCCGAGGTCAAGCGACCGCAGATGCAGTGGAATCGCATCGACGTCCTCACCGACGATCCGATGTTCGATGGGCTGAGGGAGCGTCCGTGGTTCTACTTCGTGCACTCGCTCCACGGCGTGCCCGAGGATCCGTCCGTCGTGGTGGCCACGTGCGAGTACGGCGGACCGGTCAACGCCGCGTTCCGTGCCGGCCACGTCTTCGCCACGCAGTTCCATCCCGAGAAGTCGGCGGCCGCCGGTCTCGGCTTGCTCGGCAACTTCGTGACGGCCCTGGCGGTGGCCGCCTGAGCGCACAGCTCTACCCGTCGATCGACCTGCGCGACGGCAAGGTCGTGCGGCTCGCCCAAGGCGACTACGCCCAGGAGACGGTGTACGGAGACGATCCCGTTGCCGTGGCTGAGTCGTTCTGCGCGCAGGCGGCACCGTGGGTGCACGTCGTCGATCTCGACGCGGCACGGACGGGCGAACCGGTGAACCGCGAGGTCGTGGCAGCGATCGTGCGCGCCGTCGATGGGCGGGCGCACGTTCAAGCTGGCGGCGGTGTGCGCGGGGTCGACGCCGCTGCCGCGCTGGCCGACGTCGGGGTCGCCCGAGTGGTCATGGGCTCGGCGGCCGTCGCCGACCCCGGCCTGGTCGATCAGGTCGCCCGCATCGTGCCGGTCGCCGTCGGACTCGATCACCGCGCGGGGCGGTTGGCGGTCCACGGATGGACCGAGGTGACGGATGTGGCGCTCGACGACGCGGTGCGCCGCTTCCGATTGGCCGCCGCGCTCATCATCACCGACATCAGCCGCGACGGGGTGCTCGGCGGTCCAGACCTCGACGGCCTGGCGTCAGCCGTCGCGGCGACCGACGTGCCGGTGATCGCCAGCGGGGGCGTCTCCTCACTCGACGACGTGCGGGCGCTCGCTGCGATCGACGGTCTGCACGGGATCATCGTCGGCCGCGCCCTGTACGAGAAGCGCTTCAGCGTGACCGACGCGGTCAGAGTTCTGGCGTGATCGTTGCCGCGAGTGATCCCGTGCCTCGACGTCACCGGCGGACGGGTCGTCAAGGGGACCAACTTCGTGAACCTGCGTGATGCCGGCGATCCCGTCGAGCTGGCCGCCCGCTACGACGCCGAGGGAGCCGACGAGCTGGTGTTCCTCGACATCACGGCGTCGAGCGATGCGCGGGACACGATGCTCGATGTCGTCCACCGCACGGCCGAGGAGGTCTTCATCCCGTTCACGGTCGGTGGGGGGATCCGCTCGTTGGAGGACGCCCGGCGGATGTTGCGCGCCGGCGCCGACAAGGTCAGCGTCAACACGGCGGCCGTCGAACGTCCCGCACTGATCCAGGCGATCTCGACGGAGTTCGGAGCGCAGTGCGTCGTGTGCGCCATCGATGCCAAGCGCCGCGACGGTGGCTACGAGGTCTACCTCCACGGCGGGAGGACACCGACGGGAATCGACGCCGTCACGTGGGCCGCCGAGTCGACGTCACGGGGGGCCGGGGAGATCCTGTTGACCTCGATGGACCGTGATGGCACCCGGACGGGTTTCGACCTCGAGCTGACACGGGCCGTGGTCGATACCGTCCCGGTTCCGGTGATCGCCAGCGGCGGCGTGGGCACGCTCGAGCATCTCGTCGAGGGCGTCGTCGACGGTGGCGCCGACGCCGTGCTGGCGGCGTCGATCTTCCACTACGGCGAGTACACGATCGCCGAGGCCAAGGCGCTGCTCGCCGCTCACGGCGTTACCGTGCGAACGTGAGCGCGAAAATGGAATATCGCCGGTTGGGCCGGACCGGCATCAAGCTGTCGGTGTTGTCGTTCGGGTCGTGGGTGACGTTCGACAACCAACTCAAGGACGACGTCGCCCTCGACTGCATGCAGACCGCGTACGACGCCGGCTGCAACTTCTTCGACAACGCCGAGGTCTACGCCGGCGGCGAGAGCGAAGCCATCATGGGTCGCGTCCTCGGCGAGCTGAACTGGCCGCGCTGGTCCTACGTGCTGTCGACGAAGGTCTTCATGGGCATCCACGACGCCGTGAACGTCCGCAACACGCTGAACCGCAAGTACCTCATGCAAGCGATCGACGGATCGCTCGAACGCCTCGGCCAGGACTTCGTCGATGTCCTCTTCTGCCACCGGTCGGACCCCGAGACGCCGCTCGAAGAGACGGTGTGGGCGATGTCCGACATCGTGTCGTCCGGCAAGGCGCTGTACTGGGGGACCAGCGAGTGGGCCGCCGACGAGGTCCGCGGCGCCATCGAGATCGCCGAACGTCACCACCTGCACAAGCCCGTGACCGAGCAGCCGCAGTACAACCTCCTCGAGCGGCGCCGCTTCGAGCGGGAGTACGCCCGGCTGTTCGCCGAGTGTGGGTACGGCGCCACGATCTGGAGCCCGCTCGCGTCGGGGCTGCTGACGGGCAAGTACCGCGACGGCGTCCCCGACGACTCGCGGGGCGCGCTCGCCGGCTACGGCTGGCTGGCGAAGGGGCTGACGGACGAGCAGGCGATCCGGCGGGTCGAGGCGCTGCGGCCGATCGCCGACGAGCTCGGGTGCTCGCTGGCCCAGCTGTCGCTGGCGTGGTGCACGAAGAACCCCAACGTGTCGACCGTGATCACGGGAGCCAGCAAGCCCACCCAGGTCGCCGAGAACTTCGCCGCGCTCGACGTCATGCCCAAGCTCGACGACGAGGTGATGGCCCGCATCGACGAGGCCGTCAAGTCCTAGTCGCCGCGCCACCCTCCATCTGGGTGGCCACCGTCTCAACAGACGTTCTGGGTGGTTGTGGTGTCGAATCCGAGACCACGGCCACCCAGATGCGTCAGCCGGCGGCGATGCGCTCGACCGTCTCGAGCAGGCGGGTGACGTCGTCGGGCTCGATGTAGGCGACGACGCCGGCGCGCACGATCCCTCCGCTCGCCGTGAGCCCGAGCTGGTCGACGGCTTCGATGGCGTAGGAGTGGCCGGCCCACGTGGCGATGCGGTCGGCGGCGAGCGCTGACGTCACCTGAGTCGGGTGGAGGCCATCGACCGTGAAGGCGACCGTCGGTGCTCGGTCGTCGGTTGTCGGCAATCCCCACACGTGCACGCCGTCGATCGAGGTGAGGCCCTCGAGCAGCGGGCCGAAGACGGCCAACTCGCGGGCGCCGAGTCGCCCGAGGTCCTCGTCGAGCAGAAACCGCGCGGCGGCGTCGACGGCGGCGAGTGCCTCGAAGCTCGGCGTTCCGGTCTCCCAACGCTGCGGGCCACGGTCGGGAGCCGGTCGGACCTTCGCCACCGGCAGCTCGGCGAGCAGCGCCGGATCGGCGCACAACACGCCGGCGTGCGGTCCGTACCACTTGTAGGGGCTCGTCACGAGTGCGTCGCAGCCGAGCGCCCCGACGTCGATTGGCCGATGCACGGCCAGGTGCACGGCGTCCACGTACACCCGCGCCCCAACGTCGTGAGCTGCCGCCACGATCGGTGCCAGGTTCGGGATCGTGCCGAGCAGGTTGGACGCACCGGTGACAGCCACCCACGCCGTGCGTTCGTCGATCAGCTCGATGACCGCCGCTGGATCGAGTCTTCCCGTGGCTGGGTCGAAGGGCGCCAGCACGTGTTCGGCGCCGGCTGCATCGCAGGCGAGCCGCCACGGCGTGACGTTCGCGTCATGGTCGAGCCGCGTGCCGACCACGCGCGAGCCCGGCCGCAGCACCGCGGAGACGGCGCGCGTGAAGGCGAGGGTCAACGTTGTCATGTTGGCGCCGAAGCAGATCCCCGCAGGCGTGCCACCGAGCAGCTCGGCGACCGTGGCGCGAGTTCGCTCCAGCAGGGCGTCGCAGGCGTCGCTGGCACTGAACGAGCCACCCGTGTTGGCGTTGTTGCCGCTCGCCGCCCAGTCGGCCATCGCGGTGATCGCGGTGTCCACCATCTGCGTCCCCGCAGGACCGTCGAAGCGGGCCCAGCCGTCGCGGACACCTGGGAAGCGGTCGACAAGTGAATCCATCGGCCGAGTGTCACACGATCTCGTCGAGCCAGGCGACGACACGCGCTGCGATCGAGGCCGCTCGACCGATCAGGAAGTGGTCGGTCGACTCGATGATCTCGAGCGTGGTGTCCGGCCACGCGGCGACGAGCGGAGCGACGACGTCTGGCGGCGCGAACTGGTCATGGGCAGCGACGAGCACGAGGGTCGGTTCGTTGCCGGCACGATTGACCGGGACGACGCTGAACGGCGGCGCGATCGCGATCCTGGCCCGGATCCCGCCGTGCTCGACGGACATGCCGACGGCGGCGCCGAACGAGTACCCAACGACGGCGAGCGGCAGGTCGGGGTCGTCCATGCGCAGCCCATCGAGCGCGGCACCGGCATCACGTCGGCCGAGCTCGACATCGTCGCCCGGATCCGTGCCCAGTCGAAAGTCGAAGCGAACGGCATCGATGCCCGCTGAAGGAAGCGCCTCGAAGATCGCAGCCACCACCGGGTGGTGCCGATCGCCGCCGAAGCGTGGATGCGGGTGCAGGACGACGGCTCCGGCCCGCGGCTGCGCCACCGAGCGCCGGTCGACGGGATTGGTCACCCGGCGGACGCGCGGGCCCGGCGGAACTTGCCGACGTCGCGGGCCACCTGTTGGAACGGGTAGACGTTCTGGCGGGCGTAGGCGCCGAGCAGCGCGCCCGGGGAGGCGCTCTTCTCCAGCGGGAAGTTGGGATCGCCAATGCCTGTCGCCGGGTACTCGTCCCAGCCCATGTACTGCGTCCGGAAGATGATGTCCCAGAAGCTGAACACGGTGGCGAAGTTCGTGTCGAGGTGCTCCGAAGCGAACGAGTGATGCACACGGTGCGATTGCGGCGTGACGAGGATCCACCGCAGCGGGCCCATGTTCGTGCGGACTGCCGTGTGCGTGAAGGCGGTGAAGTACGTCGTCGCGATGGCCAGCGCAGTGGCAGCCGGCGCGTCGAGGCCGAGCCAACGCGATGGCAGCACGACGATCGTCGCGTGGATGATTGCCTCGACGAAGTGGACTCGGTTGTCGGACAGCGCGTTCAGCGTTGGCGCGGCGTGGTGGACGGCATGGAAGTACCAGAACGTCGGCACTTTGTGTCGCACCCAGTGGGTGAACCACATCAGGAAGTCGCTGAGCACGAACGCAACGACGGCGGTCGGGAACGTGCCGATCACCGACGCGAGATCAACCTCGGCGCCGGTGAACCAATCGTCGTAGGCGAGGTTGAGCAGCGAGGCCCAGGCGGCGACGAGCGTCAGCCGCAGGATCGGCGCGCCGAGGATCCACACGATGTCCTGCGCGCCGCCCCTGCTGACCATGCCGCCGGCAGGCTCCGCTGGCCAGATCCGTTCGAGAACGAGGAAGATGGCGATCAGGCCCCAGTACCACGGGTTGGCGATGGCATCGAGCCATCCGTCCCACACCGTGCTCAAGAGGTCGTTGAGCTTGTCGCCGGAAAGGGCGTCCGTCACCCAGTCGGTGCTGTCGACGACGGCGACGACCACGGCGACGGCGAAGACGGCGGCGACGGCCAGGCCGGCGATGCGCCGGCGGCGTTGCTGGGCCCGTCGCGCAACCGGGTCCATGCGCGTGATTGTGTGCGGCACCGCGCGCCTCCCTCGGACGCTGAAGAGCGTAGGCCATTCGCATCCGGGCGAAAGCGACTCCGGCGGTACCCTCGACAGGGTGCCCAGCACGCCGAACGAGAAGCTGCCGATCAAGATGCTCAACGACCGGTTGCTCGTGCGCATCCCGGACAAGGACGGTGAGCGACGGTCCCAGGGCGGGATCTTGATCCCCGCCACGGCGCAGATGGCCAAGCGCCTCGTGTGGGCGGAGGTGGTGGCGCTCGGCGTCAACGTCCGCTCGGCAGAGGTCGGCGATCTCGTGCTGTTCAGCCCTGAGGATCGCTACGAGGTCGAAGTTCAGGGCTCGGACTACATCATGCTCCGGGAGCGCGACCTCCATGCCGTCGCCGCGTCGCGCATCGAAGCGTCGACCGGGCTCTACCTGTGATCGCGCCCACCCCCGAGCAGCTGGACGCCGTCAAGTACGACGAGCACGGCTTGGTGCCGGCGATCGCCCAGGACCTGGACGGCACGGTGCTGATGCTGGCGTGGATGACCCCCGAGACGTTGCGCTTGACGATGGCCGAGGGCCGGATGGTGTACTGGAGCCGCAGCCGCCAAGAGGTGTGGCGCAAGGGGGACACCAGCGGGGACGTGCAGCTCGTCCGTGAGGCCTTCTACGACTGTGACGGGGACGTCCTGCTTTTCAAGGTCGAACAACTTGGGCGGGGTGCCTGCCACACCGGTGACCGCACGTGCTTCTCGCGGCGCTTCGGGGGCAGCCCCGCGAGCGAAGCGAGCCATCGGTAGGTTCCGTCGTCGATGCTTACGCTCCGACCGAGTAGGGAGGACTTCCGGGCGCTCGCCCGCTCTTACACCGTCGTCCCGGTCTGGGCCGAGCTGCTCGCCGATCTCGAGACGCCGGTGGCGGCCTACGTCAAGCTCGTCGGCGACGAGCCGGGGTTCCTGCTCGAGTCCGTGGAGCATGGCGAGCGCTGGAGCCGGTTCTCGTTCGTCGGTCGCGATCCCGTCGCCACGCTCGTGCTGCGTGACGGAAGGGTCGATGTCGACGGGCCGCTGCCTGTGGCGGTGCCGACCGACCAGGGGATCCTGGCGGCGATGGAGGCGATGCTGGCGTCGTACCGCGCGCCGGCAATCGACGAGCTGCCGCCGTTGCACGGCGGACTGATGGGATACCTCGGCTACGACGTCGTGCGGGAGGTCGAGCGACTGCCGAACCCGCCGCCCGACGATCGTCATCTGCCGGACGCCGTCTTGTCGATGATCGGCTCGCTCGCCGCCTTCGATCACTGGCGCCAGCGCGTCACCCTCATCGAGAGCGTGCCCGTGCTCGGCCTCGACTCGGCTGGGCTCGACGCCGCGTACGACGGTGCCGTGGCCAGCATCGAGCGGGGAGTCGCCAAGCTGGCGAGGCCGCTGCCGTACCTGCCCGTCGAGCCTCCGTCGCCGGACGACGTGCTGCCGGAGGTCAAGAGCTCGATGCCCGACGGGCTCTACCAGCAGGCCGTCGAGGTGGCCAAGGAGCACATCGTCGCTGGCGACATCTTCCAAGTCGTGCTGGCCCAGCGGTACGACCTCCAGCTCGATGCCGAGCCGTTCGACGTGTATCGAGTGCTGCGGCAGGTGAACCCGAGCCCGTACATGTACTTCGTGCGCCACCCGGAGCTGACGATCGTCGGCTCGTCACCCGAACCGATGGTCCAGGTGCTCGCGTCGGCAGACGGGTCGCGGGTGGTCTCCCGCCCGATCGCCGGCACGCGCAAGCGGGGGTCCACCGACGAGCACGATCGGCGTCTCGCCGCCGAGCTGACGGAGCATCCGAAGGAGCGGGCGGAGCACGTGATGCTCGTCGACCTCGCCCGCAACGACGTCGGTCGAGTGGCCCGCTTCGGCAGTGTGCACGTCGACGAGCTGATGACGCTGGAGCGCTACAGCCACGTGATGCACCTGACGTCTCAGGTCTCAGGTGACCTCGTCGGCGGCTTGGGACCGATCGACGTCCTCCGGGCGACCCTTCCTGCGGGCACGGTGAGCGGGGCGCCGAAGGTGCGGGCGATGGAGATCATCGACGACCTGGAGCCGCTGCGCCGGGGCCCGTACGCCGGCGTGGTCGGCTACGTGGACTGGAGTGGCAACCTCGACACGGCGATTGCCATCCGCACGATGTTCTGCGGGCCGGAAGGTGTCAGCGTGCAAGCGGGGGCGGGGATCGTCGCCGATTCGGTACCCGACGACGAGGACCTCGAGTGCCGCAACAAAGCGGCCGCGCTGCTGGCGGCCGTGCCGGCGGCGCGCCGGATGTCGGCTGCTCGGCGGGCCGCCGGCACGCCGGCCTAGCCCGAACCCCGAACATGGCAAGGGGGTGAGACGCCGAAGCGAAGCGGAGGCGGCGAGCTCGGAGGCGAGGCGAGCAACTCGATTGCGAGCCGAGCCCGAACGCTAAAAGAGCCAGGCGATCAGGAAGAGGAAGCCGAGGACGGCGAAGACGAGGGTCAGGATGACGGCGATCGCCAGCAGGAACGGGAACGTGGCGACCGACCGCATCGCGATCGGCAGCGTGCGCAGGTTCGCCGTCGAGAGGGCGACTCGTTGCATCCGGCTGAACTGCGCCGTGCGGCCGACGACCGCCGGCGACATCGCGCCGGCGCTCTCCTCGACCTCGACCGTCTCGATGACCACCCGCTCGGCGTCTGCGTTGGTCGTGAGCATCGTGCGCACATCGGCGAGCAGGCCGGTGGTGCTGGCGCGGATGCGCCACAGCCGCCACGCCACGAGCAGCGGTGCCCCGATGGCGATCACGACCATGCCCCCGCCGATCACGAGCCAGACCCGGCGGGTCGAGCCGTCGAGCGCGGCGAGTCCGAGCGCGTAGGCGCAGAGCGCCACGAAGCCGGTGACGAGCGACAACCCGAACGCGACCCTCATGCCGCGCCGGGCCAGATCGGTGAACGCGCTCGACCGCACGTTGCGCCAACGCGTCGACATCGGCCATGTGCCGAGTGTGTCACGGCACACTGGGCCGATGACAGAACGCGACACCGTGACCGTGTCGGGTGCGGACGCGCTGACGTATCTCCAGGGGCAGGTGTCGCAGGACCTGCTGTCGATGGCGATCGGGGAGCGGCGCTGGACGTTCCTGCTGCAACCGACGGGAAAGGTTGAGGTCCTCGCCGCAGTGACTCGTGCCGGCGACGACGCGTTCCTGTTCGACACGGAGTTCGGTTTCGGTGACCTGCTGTCCGCGCGGTTGGCCCGGTTCAAGATCCGAGTGAAGGTCGACATCGGCCCGATCGAACGGATCTCCGGCGGTGACTTCGCCGACGAGCCGGCGCGGATCGAAGCGGGTTGGCCGGCGATGGGCTCGGAGATCGTGCCGGGTGAGATGATCCCCGCCGAGACCGGCATCACCGAGGAGGCGGTCGACTTCAGGAAGGGCTGCTACCCCGGCCAGGAGCTGGTCGAGCGGATGGATTCACGGGGGGCCGACGCACCTCGGCGGCTGCGCATCCTCGATGTCGACGACGGGGCCAGGCCGGGGGACCGGATCGAGCTCGACGGCCGCGACGTCGGGGTGCTGACGAGCGTCGCCGGCGCGCCGTGCGCTGGGCTACGTCAAGCGCGGCGTCGACCTCGGCACGCCCCGCGATGAGCGGTGAGTGGTGCGCGATGAGCGATGAGTGGTCATACGGCACTCATCGCTCATCGCGGCGCCGTGCTGAGCGATTGG
Source organism: uncultured Acidimicrobiia bacterium (assembly GCA_963774125.1). Lineage (GTDB taxonomy): Bacteria > Actinomycetota > Acidimicrobiia > Acidimicrobiales > Ilumatobacteraceae > JALZMG01. Next base: position 82,883 of record CAVZDR010000002.1, on the reverse strand, counting down.
CGGAGGGCGATGACGTCGGCGCGGCGGCGCACGCTGGCCAGCTCGGGCGCCTGGTCGATCACCGTGGCGAGACCGTCGGTGGCGTGCCGATGCCGGCGGCGGCACGTAGCCACGCCACCGCCGTCTCCTCGTCGCCGAGAGCACCCGCCGCCCGGGCGACGGTGGCGGCGATCAACGTCCGCGGCTGGCGCTCGTAGCTCCCCGCGGCGTATCCCGCGGCCTCTTCGTAGCGACCCACTCGCACGAACAGGTTGGCCAGCACGTACTCGTTCCATGGATCGCCGTACGGCAACGGCTCGGGCAGCACCTCGACGATTCGGTGGATCGCATCGTCGTCGAGCGAGCGAGGCAGCACCGGTGACTGGCTCGGTCGTCGCAGGCCGTTGACGAGCACCTTGCGAGCCCGTCCCTCGTTCCCGTCACGCAGCGCCGCCGCTGCCACGTCGAACGGAGACTCGGCGTTCCGGGCACGCTCGTCGAACAGGGACTGCAGTTGCAGGACCAGGAGGAAGCCGAGGAACACGACGAGCCCGCGCCACCGCGTGCTCACCGCACACAGGATGAGCACGGTGACCGTCGCCCCGACGCTGACGTACGCCATGATCGGACGAGCTCGACCGGGCAGCAAGCGGTCGAGCAGCGACGTGACGACGTTGCCGCCGTCGAGCGGCAGCACTGGGATGAGGTTGAACGCTCCGATCACGGGACCGGCCCAGAACACGGCGGCCGCGGCCGGGGAGCTGCCGCGGTCGGCGGCATCGAGCGGGTTGACGCCCATCGCGGCGAGGACAGCGACCCCGGCCAGGATGTGCATCGACCGGCCCGGCGAGGGCGATCGCCGCCTGGGTCCGCCGCGCCAGCGGCGTGCGGGGCGTGGTAGGACGCGTACCCGGCCAGGAAGTCGAGGGAGATCTCCGCCTCCGCCCCTGCCCAGCGGGCAGCGACGGCGTGGCCGAGCTCGTGCAGCAACGTGAAGGCGGCGATCGAGATCGCCAGCCAGATGCCGAACTCGTCGCCGTTGATGGCGACGATCAGCACCATGAAGAGCAGGAAGCCCGGACGCACGTGGACCGGGAACCCGAGCACGCGCATCGCCCGCGATCGTACGAGCTGATCATTTCGATGCGGCCGGCGAGGGCGCTGGAGCGCCCGCCGTGCCGTACCGGGTCTTCGCCTCTGAACGACGCGATCGCCGACGTGCCCGGCGAGTCGTGCGCCTCGCGCTCCTAGACTCCGAGCCCGTGGCCGCCTCAACCCGCCCCCCGACCGCTGGCCGCGGCGCCCGTTCGCCGCGCCATCCGAGCCTGCGCCGCCAGCGCTTCGTCTACGACTTCGACCACAAGCACCGCCGCCCTCCGATGGAGATGAAGGACCTGCTCGGCGGCAAGGGAGCCAACCTCGCCGAGATGACGAGCGTGCTCAAGCTGCCGGTGCCGGCGGGCTTCACGATCTCCACGGACGCCTGCCGCGCCTACATGGCCGGTGGCTGGCCGGCCGGTCTCGACCGACGAGATCGCCACGCACGTCGCCTCGCTCGAGCGCAAGATGGGTCGCCGCATCGGCGATTCCAAGGACCCCCTGCTCGTCAGCGTGCGTTCCGGCGCCAAGTTCTCGATGCCGGGGATGATGGACACGGTCCTCAACCTGGGCCTCAACGACAAGAGCGTGAAGGGCCTCGCCAAGGGCACCAACGACGAACGCTTCGCCTACGACTCCTACCGCCGCTTCATCGCGATGTACGGGCGCATCGTGCTCGGCATCGACGGCGAACGATTCGAGCACCCGCTCGAAGACGCCAAGCGCGTCGCCGGCATCACCAACGACGCCGAGCTCCCAGCGTCGACGCTGATGGAGCTGTGTGAGCGCTACAAGGCGGTCGTCAAGGAGGCCACCGGCAAGGCCTTCCCGCAGGACCCGATGAAGCAGCTGCGCGGCGCCGTCGAGGCAGTGTTCCGCAGCTGGAACGGCGCACGGGCAATCGCCTACCGGGTGCGCGAGCGGATCAGCCACGACCTCGGCACCGCCGTCAACGTGCAGGCCATGGTGTTCGGCAACCGCGACGACAACAGCGGGACGGGCGTCGGCTTCACCCGCAACGCAGCGACCGGGGAGAACCAGCCGTACGGCGACTTCCTCGTCAACGCCCAGGGTGAGGATGTCGTGGCCGGCATCCGCAACACCGAGGACCTCGACGCGCTCGGCCGGCACTTCCCTGCGATCCACGACGAGCTGCTCGAGATCTTCGCCCGTCTCGAACACCACTACCGGGACATGTGCGACACCGAGTTCACCATCGAGCAGGGCAAGTTGTGGATGCTGCAGACGCGTGTCGGCAAGCGCACCGGCGCCGCCGCCCTGCGGATGGCTGTGGAGATGACGAAGGGCGCGGGCAAGGGCGGTGATCGCTGGAAGATCACCAAGGAGGAGGCGCTGCGCCGCGTCGCCGCCGAGCACCTCGATGCCGTGCTGCACCCGCAGTTCTCCGGCACCGGCAAGGTCATCGCCCACGGATTGGCGGCCTCACCGGGTGCCGCCGTCGGCAAGGTGTACTTCACTGCCGACGACGCCGAGGCGGCTGCCGAGCGTGGCGACAAGGTGATCCTCGTGCGCAGCGAGACGAGCCCGGAGGACGTCCACGGGATGATGGCGTCGCAGGGCATCCTCACCGCTCGCGGCGGGCTCGTCAGCCACGCCGCCGTGGTCGCCCGTGGCTGGGGGACCCCGGCCGTCGTCGGTGCGGAGTCGATCAAGATCTCCGGCCGTTCCTTCACCGCCGGCGACGTGACCGTCAACGAAGGCGACGTCATCTCCCTCGACGGCTCGTCCGGCGACGTGGTCCTCGGTGCGATGACGCTCGAGGCGGCCGAACCGCCTGCCGAGTTCAACACGATCCTGACGTGGGCCGACGCAGTGCGGCGCGGCAAGCTCGGTGTGCGCGCCAACGCCGACACCGGGGAGGACGCAGCGAACGCCCGTCGCCTCGGCGCCGAGGGCATTGGGCTGTGTCGCACCGAGCACATGTTCCTCGCCCCGGACCGCCTCCCCGTGGTGCGCCGCATGATCCTCGCCTCGACGGACGAGGAGGAAGCGGCCGCACTCGACGAGCTGCGCAAGGTGCAGCAGGACGACTTCACCGAGATCCTCGACGCGATGGACGGTCTGCCGGTCACGGTGCGGCTGCTCGATCCGCCACTGCACGAGTTCCTCCCGTCGGTCGAAGAGCTGCGCATCAAGCAAGCCACTCAGGGACTGACCGACGAGGAGAAGCAGCTGCTGGCCGCCGCGGAGACCTGGTCAGAGCACAACCCGATGATCGGCACCCGTGGCGTGCGCCTCGGCGTCATCAAGCCGGGCCTGTATGGCATGCAGGTGCGGGCGTTGCTCGACGCCGCTGCCGACCTGCGGCGGCAGGGGAAGAACCCGATCGTCGAGATCATGATCCCGCTGACGGTGACCCGTGAGGAGATGCACCTGGCCCGCGGGTGGGTCGAGGACGAGATCAACGCCGCCACGAAGGGCATGAAGAAGAAGCCCGACATCACGATCGGCACGATGATCGAGACGCCACGCGCGGCGATACGCGCCGACGAGATCGCCGAGGAGGCGGACTTCTTCAGCTTCGGCACGAACGACCTCACGCAGATGGCGTTCGGGTTCAGCCGCGACGACGTCGAGAGCCGGCTGATGCCGGCCTACCTGGCCGAGGGCCTGCTCAAGCGCAACCCCTTCGAGACGATCGACGAGGGCGGCGTCGGTGAGCTGGTCCGCATCGGCGCCGAGCGTGGCCGCAAGACGAAGCCGAAGCTGAAGCTCGGAGTGTGCGGCGAGCACGGTGGGGACCCCGAGTCGATCGACCTCTTCTACAAGGTCGGTCTCGATTACGTGAGCTGCTCGCCGTATCGCGTGCCGATCGCCCGGCTCGCCGCGGCCCAGGCCGTCGTTGGCGCCACCGCCGACAGCAAGTGAGCTCCTCACGATGAAACCACTGCTGGCCGCCGAGAGCGGCCGGGCCAACTTCGTAGACCTCGACGTTGCGGCGTGGCATTGGGTGGTCCTGATCGGGCTGATCATCGTGCTGTTGCTCGTCGACCTGCTCGTGTTCCACCGGGAAGCGCACGAGGTCAACACCCGCGAGGCGGCCATCGAGTCCACCGTGTGGATCTCGATCGGAGTCGCGTTCTCGCTCGTCGTGCTGTGGTGGTTCGGCGGTCAGGCCACCGGCGAGTACCTGTCCGGCTATCTCATCGAGAAGAGCCTCAGCGTCGACAACGTCTTCGTCTGGGCCATCATCATGAGCTTCTTCCGCGTGCCGAAGATGTACCAGCACCGCGTGTTGTTCTGGGGCATCTTCGGAGCGCTCGTGATGCGGGCGATCTTCATCTTCGCCGGCGTCGCCTTGATCGAGCGGTTCGACTGGGTCCTGTACGTGTTCGGCGCGTTCCTGCTGTTCACCGCGGGCCGCATGCTCGTCTCCGACAACGACCACGTGGATCCGTCCAACAGCCGGTTCCTCAAGGCCGTGCACAAGGTGGTGCCGAGCACCGACAAGATGGACGGCGCCAAGCTGTTCACCCGCATCAACGGGCGGCGCCTCGCCACGCCGCTGTTCGCGGTGCTGGTGCTGGTCGAGGCGACCGACGTGATCTTCGCCGTGGACAGCGTGCCGGCCGTGCTGGCCGTGAGCCACGAGCAGTTCATCGTGTTCTCGTCGAACGCCTTCGCCATCCTCGGGCTCCGGGCGCTGTACTTCCTGCTCGCCGACCTGCACGGCCGGTTCACCTATCTGCAGCACGGGCTCGCCGTCATCCTCGCCTTCGTCGGCGTGAAGATGATCATCGCCGAGTGGTACCACATCCCGACTGGGGCTTCGCTGGGCTTCATCGGCCTCGTGCTGGCAGTCTCCATCTGGCTGTCGATCCGTCGCGGCGGCGAGAGCATCACCGAAGCGGCCGAGCACCCGATGGACTTGCATGGGAAAGCTGAGTCGATGCATGTGACATCACCGCCAGATGAGCCGTAGACCGTCCTGATGGCGATCGCCGACGACGACATCGAGCGGCTTCGCTCGACCGTGTCGATCGTCGACGTGGTTGGCCAGTTCGTCGCGCTGCGCAAGGTCGGGCGCAACTGGGTCGGGCTGTGCCCGTTCCATGCCGAGAAGACGCCGTCGTTCAACGTGCGTGAGGAGACCGGCCGCTACAAGTGCTTCGGGTGCGACAAGTCAGGCGACGTCTTCACGTTCGTCCAGGAGCACGAGCACGTCGACTTCGTGGGTGCGGTCGAGTACCTGGCGGCGAAAGCTGGCATCACCCTCACGTACACCTCCAGCGGGCAATCGCGGGAGCGGGCCCGGCGCAAGCAGCTCGTCGAAGCGATGGCAGCGGCCGTGCAGTGGTACCACGAGCGGCTGCTCGAGGATCGGGAGGCCCGCCCCGCTCGGGACTACCTCCGGTCACGGGGCCTGTCGGGCGACATCGCAAGGGCGTTCCAGCTCGGTTGGGCGCCTGACGAGTGGGATGCCCTGTCGTCACGTTCCGGCATCGAAGGCGAGCGGCTGCGGGCGGTCGGCCTGGCATTCACCAACCGCCGCGATCGAATGCAGGACGCCCTGAGAGGGAGGGTGCTGTTCCCGATCTTCAACGACAGCGGTGATGCGGTCGCGATCGGGGGCCGGGTACTGCCGGGATCGATGGACCCGGCGAAGTACAAGAACTCGCCGGAGACACCGATCTACGCCAAGTCGAAGACGCTCTACGGGCTGAACTGGGCCAAGGCCGACGTCGTGGCACGGGGTCAAGCCGTGGTGTGCGAGGGCTACACCGACGTCATCGGGTTCCACCAGGCGGGCGTGACCACGGCCGTCGCCACGTGCGGTACGGCCTTCACCGAGGACCACGTCCGGTTGTTGAAGCGCTACGCCAGCCGGGTCGTGCTCGCCTTCGACGCCGACGCCGCAGGTCAGGGGGCTGCCGAGCGGTTCTACGAGTGGGAGCGCAAGCACGACATGCAGGTCGCCGTGGCTCGCCTGCCGGGTGGAATGGACCCGGGTGAGCTGGCGCAACGCGACCCGGCCGCGTTGGCGGCCGCCGTCGAGGAGGCAGTTCCGTTCCTGCAGTTCCGTCTGCGACGGGTGGTCGACGCGTCGCCGATGCGCACACCGGAGGACCGTGTGCGGCTGGCCGAGCGGGCCATGGCGGTCGTTCGAGAGCATCCGGATCGCAACGTGCAGCGGCTGTACACCGGCGAGGTCGCATCACAGGTCGGCCTGACCGTCGGTGACCTCGAGCAGGTGGGCCGTGGTCGTCGTCAGGAACAGGAGCCGACGGAGCTGCGGCGACGTCGCCCGCCGATGGAGAATGCCGAGTCCGCGGCGATCGCGTTGCTTGCCCAGGACTGGGAGTCGATCGCCGAGTGGCTCGTCGAGGAGCTCTTCGACGACGAGTCGCATCGCAGCGCGTTCCTCGCGCTGGCCGCTGCCGAGGGTGATCTCGATGCCGCCATCGCGGCGGCCGACCCAGCGGCGCGTGAGGTGTTGGAGCGGGCGGCCGTCGCGGACCTGGACGTCGATCCGGAGGCCGAGGCCCGAAACCTGATCGCCGCGGCGGTCCGGAGGCAGCTGGCTCGGCGGGTCGCAACGGACGAACCCGAGCGGATTCGCGACGACGCCGAGGCCCGTGTCCAGCTGGAATCGTTGGGGCCGCCGATCTCGTCAACGACTGCTGCGGAGTGGTTGCTAGCTTGGCTCCATCGACGGATGGAACAACGCTCGAGCGGGGGCATTGGGCGACCGTCCCCCTGAGGAACCTGATGCCCCTGAGCCCGTGGCCAACGGCGCGTCTGACGTTCCCAGCACGCCCGGCGCCAGCCACGGGATCGAGGACATCGAGGGTGTCGATCTCGCCGAGTGGGACGCGCTGGTCCATCGCGGGCACCAGCAGGGGAGCCTTCACGCCGAGCAGGTGACCCACGTCCTGCGGGACGTCGAGCTGACGGGCGACGTCCTTGATCGGGTCAAGGTCGTGCTCGACGAGGAGGGGATCTCCCTCGACGAGACGGTCGATGCCGATGCCGAGCCGGAGCCCGACGATGCGTCCGCCGAGCTGGCGCGACACCTCGACCCGGACCACATGGCGGAGGAGGACGAGCACCTCCTGACCCGCCGCCGGCGCCGGCGCATCCGTCGTGGTGCCCCCCGCACCGAGGGCACGACGTCGGACGGTGTGCGGATGTACCTGCGGGAGATCGGTCAGGTCGACCTGCTGACCGGCGACGATGAGCGTCGGCTGGCCCAGCTGATCGAGGGCGGGCAGCTGGCGGCGGCGCGCATCGACGAGGCGGCGACGACCGGGCCGCCGGTCGACGACGTCGAGATCCGGCAGCTGGTGCGAGTCGTGCAGCGTGGCGAGCGAGCCAAGAGCGAGCTCACGCAAGCCAACTTGCGGCTGGTCGTCAGCATCGCCAAGCGGTACTCGGGCCGGGGGATGCAGCTGCTCGACCTGATCCAGGAGGGCAACCTCGGACTCATGCGGGCGGTCGACAAGTTCGACCACGCCAAGGGGTTCAAGTTCTCGACGTACGCCACGTGGTGGATCCGCCAGGCCATCACGCGGTCGATCGCCGACCAGGCCCGCACGATCCGCATCCCCGTGCACATGGTCGAGCACATGAACCGGGTGATCCGGGCGAAGCGCCAGCTGCACCAAGAGCTGGAGCGCGAACCGACGATCGACGAGCTGGCGGCGCGGGTGCAGCTCGAGCCGGAGCGGGTGCGTGAGCTGCTGCGGATCTCGCTCGATCCGCTCTCGCTGGACTCGCCGATCGGCGAGGAGGATGAGTCCAACCTCGGTGACTTCATCGAGGACTCCTCGACCGATGGCCCGGCAGATGCGGCGACGAGGGTGATGCTGACGCAGGCGGTGGGCGCCGTGCTCGGCGAGCTGTCCGAGCGCGAGCAGGAGATCGTGCGCCTGCGCTTCGGGCTGGACGGCGGGCAGGCCAAGACGCTGGAAGAGGTCGGCAAGGAGTTCGGCGTCACCCGCGAGCGAATCCGCCAGATCGAGGCGAAGACGCTCGCCAAGCTGCGCCATCCGCAACGCAGCCAGCGCCTCCGGGAGTTCCTCGAGACCGAGTAGTTGCGGTTGCGCCGTCTTTGTCAGCGACTTGGTTGACCGTCCCGCCAGAACGCTGACAAAGAGACGTGCAACCTCGTGTGCTCGGCCCTGGTCGAGCGCTATCGTCCACCAACGCCCTTCCGGGGTAGCTCAGTTGGCAGAGCAATTGACTGTTAATCAATGGGTCGTGGGTTCGAGCCCCACCCCCGGAGCCACATCCACGCCGTTCAGGCGCTGACGTACGCCGAGTAGTCCTTCAGCGTGATGGCGTTGGCCGCCTCCGTGATGCTCCGGGTGGAGCCATCGATGTGGGACTCGATCTCGCTGCCCGAGAGATCGGCGGGTGCCGCCTCAGGATCCTGCGTCATGAACTTCGATGACTCGATGCCGAGCTGCTGGTTCGTGGTGATGAAGGGCCGCAACACCTGGATGTACTCGGCAAACGCGGCCGCACGATCCCCCGACGCAGCGGCCAACTCACCGGCCAGGACGTACGCGCCGATGAGCGCCAGGCTGGAGCCTTGGCCCGACATTGGTGACGCGCAGTAGCCGGCGTCGCCGACGAGAGCGACCCGACCTTGGGCGAATGCCGGCAGGTCGACCTGCGCGGCCACGTCGAAGTACCAGTCGGTGGCCTGAGGCATCATCTCGAGCAGGCGCGGGATCTCCCACCCGATCCCTGCGTACACGTTCTTCATCGCGTCCTCCTGCTGGCCACGATCGTGGAGGTCGATCTGCCGATCTGCCACGGCGAAGCCGAAGCACGCCTTGGCGTTGGGATCGTCACGGGTAGCCCAGATCTGCGGCAATTCGGCCCACCTCGGAGTACTGCATCTCCGTGCGATCCAGGTCCAAGTAGTTCGGCACGGAGTACACGCACAGGTACATGCCGAGGTTGCGGAGGAACTGCGACTCGTCCCCGAAGACGATTCGCCGGACGTTCGAGTGGAGGCCGTCGGCGCCGATCACGAGGTCGAACCGACGCCGGTCGCCGGATCGGAGCGTCACGTCGGCACCGTCCGGCGACTGCTCGATGGATTCGATGACGTCGCCATAGAGGACATCGACACCCTTGGCGGTGGCCAGCAGGATCTCGCACAACGTGCCACGGACGATCTCGAGATCGTCTCCGACGCGATGGCCGAACTGGTCGCCGCTCAGCTCGCCGATGACGTTGCCGTCACGGTCAACGAGCTTGGCGCCCTGCATCCTCGTGCTCGCCGCATCGACGGCGTCGAGTGCATCCATCTGGCGGAGGACCTCGAGCGCCGTCCCGCGCACGTCGATCTTGTACCCGCCGACGACCAGCGATGGCGCTCGCTCGACGATGGTCGGGTTGAAGCCGTACTGGCGCAGCCAGTACGCCGCCGTCAGTCCAGCGATCCCCGCTCCAGAGATCAAGATGTCCATCGGCTCCCTCCCCGGTCGCAGCCCGGACCGATCTTGTTGGCAGGCGCTGCCGAAGTCAACGCCACACGCTGAGACCGGAGGAAGGACAAGGGCGGTAGCTCAGTGGTCAGAGCAGGGGACTCATAATCCCTTGGTCGTGGGTTCGATCCCCACCCGCCCTACCCATCTATGTGTTACTTCGGCTGATGGGTGACGCATGGTCGGTTGGTGGGTGAGCTAACGCGAAGTTGGGCCGTGCCGCTGGCGGTACTCTGACGTCGCGTGCCCACGTCTCCGAACGCCGGGCGGGTGCCGGTCCGCTGGCCGTTCGTCGGTCGATCCACGGAGCTCGACGTCGTTGCTCGGGCGTTGAGGGACCGGTTCTGCCACGGTATTTGCGTCCTCGGTCGTGCGGGCGTGGGCAAGACGAGGCTGGCCGAGGAGAGCCTCGAGGCGGCAGCGCTGGCCGGACACCCGGTCGGTCGGGCGACGGCGACGATGTCGGCGCGGCAGGTGCCGCTCGGGGCGTTCGCTCACCTGCTCGCCGACGGCCAGGCTGACGGCGCTCGCGACGTCGTGGCCCGGTTCGCGGCGGTCGTCGCTTCGGTTCGCGAGCGGGCCGGAGCGAGTCGGTTCGTGTTGTTCGTCGACGATCTGCCGTTGTTGGACGAGACCTCCGCGGTGCTGGTCCAGAGTCTGCTGGATGCCGGTGACACGTTCCTGTTGGCCACCGCGAGGTCAGAGGACGCGGTGGGCGGCGGTCTGCCGGAGGTGGCCCGTGGTGACCGCATCCGCCGCATCGATCTCGAGCGGCTGGACCGGGGCGAGTTCGAGCTGATGCTGGCTGGCGCTCTCGGGGGTGAGATCGTGCCGGCGACGCTCTCGGCGCTGTGGTCGGTGTCCCTGGGCAACGCGTTGTTCGCTCGGGAGATCGTGATGGCCGCGCACGCCCAAGGTTCGCTGCGCGCCCGGCATGGCGTCTGGCGGGTCCATGGACGTGTGCCGGTCGTCGGGCGATTGGCTGACGTGATCGCCGTGCGGCTTGGGCAACTTGATCAAGCTGAACGCCCGGTGGCGGAGCTGTTGGCGGTGGCCGCGCCCGTGGACCTCGCTGAGCTCGAGGACCGGTTCGGGTCGACCACACTCGAGGCGCTCGAACGTTGCGGGGTGTTACGCGTCGTTGCGGACGGGCCGCGACGACGCGCAGAGCTGGCCCACCCCTTGTACGGCGAGCTCCTGAGGGACGGGATGGCGTCGATGACCCGGCAACGGGTTCTTGCCGACCACCTGGATTGGCTGGACTCGGTCGAGGGGGAAGGCGATCGGGACCTGGTGCGCCTGGCGATCTGGAGGTTGGAAGCCGGTCGACCGGCCGACCCGGAGTTGCTCCTCGCCGTCGCCCGGACCGCCCGCTATGCGCACGACTATCGAAGTGTGGAGCGATTGACCCGCGCGGCACTGGCGCAGCAGCCGTCGACGAGCGCTCGGCTGATGCTGGGCCAGGCGCTCGCCGACCTCGGCCGATTCGAGGAGGCGGAGGTGGTGCTCGCCGACGCGCAACGAGAAGCGACCGATGACGCGGAGCTGTCTCATACGTTGATCGCGCGGCTACGGAACTTCGTGTGGGGCCTGCTGCGCCCGTCCGACGCCGAGCGGCTGATCCGAACTGCACTGGATGACGCAACCGACGAAGCGCGCGATGTATTGCTCGCCGCTCTGGCATGGGTGTTCGTGTTCTCCGATCGGCCGGTCGAGGCGCTCGCCATCCTCGATCGGCTCGGCGCTGGGGAGGAGAACCGTGGTGGTGAGCTGCGCACGATCGCGGAAACGTGTGCGTTGATCGCCAACGGTCGGGCGGATCGGGCCGTGACGGTCGCTCGACGAGGCCGAGACCTGCGCATTGCGACCAGTGCGGATGTTGAACGTCCGGGCACCCACCTCGCCACCGAGGTGTTCGCGTTGCTCGAGTGTGGCCGGTTGGCTGAGGCGTTCGAGATTGGTGAGGCCGGGTACGAGGTGGCCCGTCAACAGCGTCATCCGATCGGGCAGATCCTGTTCACGATGAACTTGGGCCGGGCTGCGCTGGTCGCGGGTGCGCCGCGCCGGGCAAAGCGGTGGTTGGCGGAATGCGACGCGCTCTGCGCCAAGTTCGGATTCGATGGGCCTCGCCGGATCGTGCTGTCCGGGTTGGCGACGGCGAGTAGCTGGCTCGGAGAGGTGGACCTCGCCCGTCGCTCGGCTGAGGAGTCGGCCGGTCTGGCACCGTTCGGCTTCATGTCGGCGGAGCAGGAGCGGGGCCGGGCGTGGGCGGCGGTCGCGGCGAACGAACCGGAAGCCGGTCGTGCGATCTTGTCGGATGCGGTGGCCCAGGCGCTTCGGGTCGGGGATCGCAGCTGTGAGGCGCTGCTGCTGCACGATCTTGTGCGTCTGGGCCGGGCCGCCGAGGTCGCAGACCGCCTCAGCGAGCTCGCCGGCCTCGGCGACACGCGCCTGGTCGAGGCGTACGCCGCCCACGCTCGAGCAGCGGCCGACGAGAATCCTGCCGGGCTCGTCGAGGCATCGGAGGCGCTGCAGGCGATTGGTGCTGCGCTCGCTTCGGCCGAGGCTGCCACGGGCGCCGCACAGGCGTGGTTGAACCGTGGGGAGCGGCGCCGAGCGGCGGCCGCGCAGGCCCGGGCTGCCGCGCTGGTGCTGCAGTGTGAGGGTGCCCATACGCCTGGTCTGGCAACGGGGGCGGTGTCGGTGGCACTGACCGAACGCGAACGCGAGGTCGTCCGACTCGCAGCTGCTGGCGCGTCGAGCCACGCGATCGCAAGCGCCCTGTTCCTGTCGGTCCGGACCGTCAACAACCACCTGCAACGGGCGTACATCAAACTCGGCGTCACCAGTCGGAGCGAGCTCCGCGCCGTTCTCGACCACGACGGCGCCCGACCAACCGTCTGACCGTCGGTCGCGTCGAGCAGCGGTCGCACTGAGCAATCGGCGCGCTCTTCCCAGCCAGGGCGCCCCGATAGAGCACTGGCTGCTCACGACCAGTTGGCCGGGATCTTTCAAAGTCGGTGCGTAGCCGCGCCACCGCCGACCGAAGGAACCCCCATGTCCATCACATCCCACGACCTCCCGACCCTGGCGACGGCCTCGCTCGGCCCGGACACCGGCCGGCTGGTCGGTTCGGTGGCGCTCGTCACCGGGGCCGGGCGGGGCATCGGCCGTGTCGTCGCCGAGGCCTTCGCCGCCGCCGGCGCTGCCGTTGCGCTCGTGGCCCGCTCGGCCGACGAACTGGCCGAGACCGTCGAGCGCATCGAAGCGGCCGGCGGGAACGCGGCAGCGGCCGTCGCCGACGTCACCGACCGCGCGGGTCTGGCTGCCGCTGTCGCCGACCTTCGGCGGGTGCTGGGGCCGATCGACCTCCTCGTCAACAACGCCGGCGTCCTCGGGCCCGTAGGCCCGCTCTGGGAGCTCGACCTCGACGCATGGTGGACGACGATGGACGTCAACGTGCGCGGCATCGTGTTGTGCTCCCAGCTCGTCCTGCCGGCGATGGTGAGGGCCGGTCGGGGACGGATCATCAACATCACCAGCCAAGCCGGGGCCCACCGCTGGCCGCTCGCATCGAGCTACTCGGTCTCGAAGGCCGCCGTCATCAAGCTGACCGAGAACCTCGCCCTGGAGACCCGCCGCCACGGCGTCGGCGTGTTCAGCGTGCACCCGGGTCTGCTCCCGATCGGGATGTCCGAGACGGTCGCCGGCACCACACCGCGGACCCGGCACGAAGCCCGCATCCGTACCTGGGCCCTCAGCGAGCTTGCCGAGGGTCGCGGCGCGGAGCCTGGGTGTGCAGTCGACCTGGTCCTGCGGCTCGCGGCCGGTGACGGCGACAGCCTCTCGGGCCGGCACCTGTCGGTTCACGACGATCTCGACGCCGTGCTGGCCCGGCTGGCCGAGGTCCGCGCTCGCGACCTCTACGTCATGCGCGTCGACCGCCTGCGGGGCGTCGCCAGCGGCCGTTGATCGAATCCGCCAACACACGAAAGGAACCCCCAATGAACCGCAACACCACCCACATCATCCGATCCGCAGGTGCTCCCGCCTACTACCTGGGCCGTCCGGCCGCGGTCTGGCAGACAGCTCTCCGGAGGCGGACTCACTCGCGCACTGGTGCCCGACCATCCGTGGTCCACACGACCGGCAATGTCGGTGTGGCCGGCCGTGGGGGAGTGCTGTGATGAACGTCCCCCTCAACGTCCTCGATTTCCTCGACCGCGCCGAGCACGTCTATGGCGACCGCATCGGCCTCATCGACGAACCCGACCAGCCCGCCGACAGCTGGGGACAGCTGACGTGGCGGCAAGTCGCCGAACGAGCCAGAGCAATGGCCGCCGGCCTCGACGCCCTCGGCATCGGACGCGGCGAACGGGTGGCCATCGTGTCGCACAACAGCGCCCGCCTCCTCGTCGCCCTGTTCGCCGTGTCCGGCTACGGCAGGATCGTCGTACCGATCAACTTCCGCCTCAACGCCGACGAGGTCCGCTACATCGTTGCTCAATCGGGCGCTTCTGTGCTCCTCATCGACCCCGACCTCGACGCGGCGCTCGGCGACGTCACCGCGCCGCACCGGTTCGTACTCGGTGCCGAATCGGATGCAGCGTTGATGCGGTTCGACCGCGAACCGGAACCGTGGACCGATGCGAGCGAGGACGCGGTGGCATCGATCAACTACACGAGTGGCACGACCGCCCGGCCCAAGGGCGTCGAGCTGACCCACCGCAACCTGTACCTCAACGCGCTCACGTTCGGCTGGCACGCGGGCGTCAACGACCGTGACGTCTACTTGTGGGCCGTTCCGATGTTCCACTGCAACGGCTGGGGAATGGTCTATGCGATCACAGCCATGGGCGGGCGCCACGTGATCATGCGCAAGGTCGACGGACCTGAGATCCTCCGACGCATCGACCGCGAGGGCGTCACGTTCATGGGCGGCGCACCAGCGGTGGTCAGCACCATCCTCGCAAGCGCGGCCGAGAATCCGGCCCCGACGCCCGGGGCGGGCCAACTCCGCATCGTCGTGGGCGGAGCCCCGCCCCCGACCGCGGTGATCGAACGCGTCGAGACCGAGCTCGGCTGGGAGTTCATGCAGATCTACGGTCTCACCGAGACATCGCCGCTGCTGACGCTCAACCGGCGCCGCGCCGAATGGGACCACCTCAGCCCTGCAGAACGGGCACGGCGCCTGGGCAGGGCAGGCCCACCGGCAATCGGCGTCAGCGTTCGCACCGATCACACCGGTGAGGTGCTCGCCCGAGGAAACGTCGTGTTCCGCGGCTACTGGGACCAGCCCGAGGAGACTGCAGCGGTCCTTGGCGACGGCTGGTTCCGCACCGGCGACGGCGGCCGTCTCGACCGCCACGGCTACCTCACGATCTCGGACCGCAAGAAGGACGTGATCATCAGCGGTGGCGAGAACGTGTCCTCGATCGAGGTCGAGGACTGCCTCTCCCAACATCCAGCGGTCGCCGAGGCAGCGGTCATCGGCATACCCGACGCCAAATGGGGCGAGACCGTGAAGGCGCTCGTCGTCCTGCACCCCAACGTTCAGACCACCAAACGCGGGCTCATCGATCACTGCCGTGCCCGCCTCGCCCACTACAAGTGCCCGACCTCGATCCAGTTCGTCGACGCCCTGTCCCGCACGACGACGGGCAAGATCCAGAAGTTCAGGCTCCGGGCACCGTACTGGGAGGGCCGAGACCGTCAGGTGAGCTGAGGTCTACCGCAGCGTGGTGATGTCATCGAGACCGGCGAGGGCGCAGAGCCGGCGAACGCAGGCCGAAGCTGCTCGGATGACGAGCGCCGGATGAGCACGAACAGCACTGACCAGGATTCGGAGCCCGGACGGGTCGATGAAGCTGACGCCGGACAAGTCGATGATGCGGATCGATGGGGTCTTTGACAGTCGCTCCACCAGTCTCGAGGCGCTGACCATGTCGAGCTCGCCGCTGACGGCGAGCACGTCGGGTTCGCGTGCGCACGGCGGACGGTGCCGCGTCGTGCGCGAGGTCCGCACGCGACAGGTCATGTGAAGAGGCTCACGCCGCCGGGACCAACGAATAGCCCAAGAATGATGAGTGCGATCCCGAGCACGAGCTGTCCGCGAATCGCCGTGACGATGCCGGCGATGACGAGAATGACGGCGAGAATCCACAGGACCGTGGCCACGAGGCCTCCAAGATGTTCAGTGAGCGCAACGCTGCGATCACCATCGAGGTAAGCACCTCTTCGGGCGGTTGTGCACACCCCTGGGGATGATTAACGTCCGATGAGGTGGAGGCCCCGGCCAGGCCAGTACGCGTGGCGCTTGTCGACGACTATGACGTCGTCGTGATCGGACTGGCGCACCTGTTCGACCTGTATCGAGACCGCATCGTCATTGCGGAGCTCGACACGAACCAACCCGTCACGGACGATGTGGACGTCGTCCTGTACGACTCCTTCGCCCAACCCGAGGCCGACCATGCTGACATCGACATCCTCGTGGCCAACCCGCGGGCCCGCCACGTCGTCGTCTACACGTGGAACTTCCATCCAGCCCTCGTCGAGAGCGCCCTGGCCAAAGGCGCCAGCGGTTACTTGTCGAAGACGCTCCCCGCGCGCGAGCTCGTGACCTCTGTCGAAGCGATCGCTGCCGGCGAGGTCATCGTCAGTGACGCGCCACCACGGACGCGATCGCCGGTTGGACTGGATTGGCCAGGACGCAGCGAGGGCCTCACCGACCGCGAAGCCGAGGTCCTTGCGCTCATCACGCAGGGCAAGACCAACATCGAGATTGCCGCGGTCATGTACCTCAGCATCAACACCGTCAAGTCCTACATCCGCTCCGCGTACCGCAGAATCGGCGTGACCACGCGATCCCACGCCATCTTGTGGGGCATCGAGCACGGCTTCAGGCCCGACCACAACCGCATCGACCACTGGCGCGGTGGTCCGTGACGGCGCCTCGCCGCGATACTCCGCAGTTTCCATCGCACGTCAACTGACGCGCCGTTAGCGTCATAGCGGTGCAGCGACTGGGCGGGTTGGACACTGCCTTCCTCTATCTGGAGACGCCGACCAATCACCTCCATGTGGCGTGGGCGGTGGTGCTGGACAGCCCTACCGGGTCCGACGCCGCAACGCCGGGACGCATCTGCGAATTGATCGGTGCCCGTCTACATCTGCTGCCGGCGCTGCGCAGACGCCTCGCCGACCCCCGGTTGGGCTACACGCAACCGGATTGGATCGATGTCGACGTCGATCCTGCCGACCATTGCACGGTGCATCACCGTGGCGACCTCGAAGCGGTTGCCGCGGACGTGCTGGCCCGCCCGCTCGATCGCCACCGACCGTTGTGGGAGCTGCATCGTCATCGAAGGGCTGCCCGCCGGCCGGACAGGGATGATCGTGAAACTCCATCACGCCCTGCTCGACGGACCGTCGGGGGCCGAACTGATGGTGCAGCTGCTCGACGCCCAACCCGAGCCCGGTCACGTTCCGCGCGCGACCAGGCCGGCTCGCTGTTGACCCTGAGCCATCTCGAGCCGAGCTCGAACGGGTGGCATGGCGGCGGGCCAGTCGGGGCGCGCCCCGGGCGGCCACGGAGATGCGAAATGCCATCGACGTGTGGGCCGCCGTTCGACAATGGGATCTGGAGCATCCCGAGGTCGCCGTGCCCGGCACCTTCGGTGCCCCTCGCACGCCGTTCAACCAGCCGATCAGCGCGCGACGGGCGGTGCGCTTCACCGGGACGACCCTCGATGCGCTCGACAAGCTGCGCCGTGACACGGGCTCGACGGTGAACGATGTCGTGCTGGCGATCGTCGGTGGCGCCTTGCGTCGCTACCTTCGGCGAGAGCGGGCGTTGCCGGCGTCGGAGCTGCTGGCGATGGTGCCGGTTTCAACCCGCGAGCGTCAGGCCGCGACAGGAGGCAACCAGCTGTCGGCCTTGATCACGACGTTGGCCACTGACGTCGCCGATCCCGTCGAACGGCTCGCCCGTGTCACGCGCGTGACCAACGTCGTGAAGCGCCGACATGACGAGACCGGTCTCGGCTCGCTCGTCGGGCTCACCGACGTCGTTCCGCCACGGACCGGCCACGCGGTGGCCCGCCTGGCAGGCCAGCTGGGCTTCGCCCGCTGGGGCCCGTTGGCGTACAACGTGGTGGTCTCCAACGTGCCAGGTCCCGACACCGCGTTCTACTGCAACGGTGCCCTCGTCGAGTCGGCCTACCCGATGGGGCCGATCACTGACGCGTCGGCGATCAACGTGACGGTGGTCAGCTACCGCCGACAGCTCACGTTCGGACTGGTCGCCTGCCCCGACGTCGTGCCCGACATCGATCAGCTGCGCGACGACATCGATGCCTCGATCGACGCCTTGCGGCTGGCCCGAGCCGATCAGCCGATCTCCGGGGAGTAGTCACTGCTCCCGACCTTCCCGGTCGCGAGGCGTCATGAGGTCAGCCTTGCGGCGTCGGCGCGCCCGATGCGTCGCAGGGCGGCTGACCATTGAGCAGCTCGTCTCCGATGACCTTCTCGACCTCCAACATGTCGGTCGGCTCGATGGCGATCCAGCCGCCGAATGGCCGATCGAGATCGAAGATGACGAGCAGCGTCGCGGTGAGCATCAAGGTCGACACGCCGACGAGGATCAGGCGGAGGCCATGGCGGATCCTGCGATCGGCGAGCGCCGCGATTGCGGCCACCGTGACGGCAACGATGCCGATCAGGAGCACCGTGACGATGCTTGGGACGGATGCCTCTGCTTCCGCCAGCCGGCCTCGGCGGGCGATGGCGCGATCCCTGTCGGCGTCGACGACGTTGGACAGCGCGGCGGAGTCGCGGATCGACTCTTGCGCCTCGAGCAGCACGACTCCGACCTGCGTGTTTGCGGCGATGGAGATCGGATCGGTGTGGCGTGTGCTGCTCAGACTGCGCCAGCCAGGGCCGGCGACCGCCCTGGCGTAGCACTGCAATGAGCCGAGGATGCGACGACCGGCAGGATTCGGCAGGGTCTGGGCCGCCTCCGCCTCGTCGAGCACGGCGCCCGCTTCGGCGACCGCACGATCGGACGCCTCCTGATACGAGGAGAAGGTCGCGACCAAGACGAACGCGAGCAGCAACGTGACGAGCGTGAGCAACGGCACGGCGAGCTCGCTGACGCCCAAGCCTTCGGCGTCGGCGCGACCATCGTCGTCGTTGGCCGAGTGACTGCGCAGGTAGCGCTGCATCAGTAGCCCGAATGCCACTGCACCGGCGATCACCAGCACGGTGACGATCGCCATCAGCGGACCTGACCCTTCAGTCTGAACATGGTGAGTTGGCGCGCAGGCGGCGGACAGCCGCGATCAGCCGCCCAACGAGCCTAGAGCCGAGCCCGCAACCACTCGCAGACTGCCAGTCCGACGACGTTTCCGGACACGGTGAGCGCCTCAGGTCGCTGGGCCGGGCTGCTACACCGGCGCCGTGACCGATTCGTACTTCCAGTCCGTCGGCCCTGGCATGTTGCCGTTTCCCCATGCGCACGCGCCCTGGAGCACCGACATGCTGCATGGCCGGTTGCTCGGCGGACTGGCGGCGAGGGCGCTCGAAGCCGAGCACGGCGCCCCGGGTTGGCGGGCGGCGAGGCTCACCGTCGACTTGTTTCGACCCGCTGCGATGGCGGTTGTGGAGATCGACGTGCGACCGATTCGAGCCGGCCGGCGAATCAAGGTCACCGACGCGTGGATGCGTTGCGATGGTCACGAGGTCGGGCGAGCGACGGCCGTCTTCCTGACCGAGAGCGAAGCACCGCCTGGACGGATCTGGCGGCCTCGGCACGAGCCGTGGCCCGATCCCGATTCGACCGAGGCCTCCGAGGCTGGATCACCCGACCACACCGGTTGGTGGTTCCGGGTCGTGCGGGGCGGCTTCGGCACTGGTGAGCAAACCCGGATCTGGACCAGAGAGACAACCCGCCTCGTCGACGACGAGCCAGTGTCGCCGTTCGTGCGCGCAGCGTTATCCGGCGACATCGCGTGTCCGCTCGCCAACAGCAGCGACCACGGCTTGCACTACATCAACGGCGACTACACGATGCTGATCGGGCGCTACCCGGTCGGCGAGTGGGTCGGTCTCGAGGTCGCTCAGCAGATCGATGCGGATGGCATCTCGATGGGCTCGGCCACGCTCGTGGACCGGTCCGGGCCGTTCGCCACCAGCGGTGGTGTGTCGCTGGTTCGCCCCCCGATGGTTACTGCGCCGTAGGGTGCCCGATCCCGGTCAGGCGGCGGCCGACTCACGATCGACGCCTCGCCTCTCGGCCAGGGGGCGTCGGTGAGGAACCATCGCTTGGAGCGGTCATCGCTGCCGAACGAAGCGATGCGACTCCGACCTGGTCGAGGTCGGCTTCGTAGTGTTGTTGCTCGATGTAGAGGCGGAGGTCGGCGATGCGCTGACTGTGCGTCGCGTCAAAGATTGAGGGACCGGGTCCCGTGGCGCGGCGGCTGGCGGCGATGATCTCCTCACACGCGGCGGCAACCAGGTGGCGCACCATGAGTGCGAACGTGGCGTCGACTGCGAGAGGAGTCTCATCGATGACGCGTGCGGCAGCATCGAGCATGGCCGACATCGCCCACACCGCGGCAGCGCTGCGGCCGATGTTCGTGACAGCATGAACCTGATCTTCTCGGATGTGGTCGAGCGTCGACGTGTGGACAGCCTCACCGCCGCCGGCCCAACACGCCGCGACGCCGATGGCGCCGTGCCAGAACCCTGGGCGGGACAGGTAGAACCCGGGAGTTCCGATACGTGCATTGCTGTCGACCACCAGGTTGATCTCGACGGTTCCGGTCGCGGACGCGGCGAGTGCAGGCGTTCGCCACGTCGTCGTGTCGACCCGGATTCCGCCCAGGCGGAGTGGAACGAGGAACATCTGCTCCGATCCATCGCCAAGACGAGCGTCAACGAGCGCGACGTCGAGCAGCGAAGCGCCACTACAGAACTGCAGACGTCCTACGAGTCCGTACTGCCCGTTCCGGGCTCGGGTCGCCCTGACGGCGTTGCCGCCGTAGCGTGACGCCCAGACACCGGCGAGTTGGCCCGCCGGAAGCGCCCGACCACATTCGGCGACGATCGCGGCGGCGTCGCAGTGCGCTTCGCTGAGTCGAGCGACGGAAAGGTCCTCCGTCGCGGCGAGGGAGCGGAGGCGATCAAATCGCTGCCGCGTTTGGCCGCTTCCGGGCTGAGGGAGATCAAGGAGGCCGTCAGCGAGCAACTGTCGTAGCCGTGCTTCTGCGGTGGTCATCACGGCGTCCGTGGACCGGTCGTCGTCCGCTCGTGAATCGGTGTCAGCGTTCACTGCGCCACCAGTCGAGTCGAAAGCCGGGGTCTCGGAAACTGCCCTCGTGCGGCAACCTGGTCGTGTTGGAAATGATCTGGTGGACGTCGTCACCGCCGAGGAGATGGTCCTCGGAGGTGCCGAGCCAGTGGACGGCGAGCAGCGTGCCGCCGTCATGCAACGATCGGTCCGCTCGTCGGATGACCTCGCGAAGGCGCGTCGGGTCAAAGTAGTAACCAATCTCGCTGAGGACGACGAGATCGAAGGGACCTGATGGCCACCAGGCCGGTACTGCGGCCGCCAAGACGTGGATGTGACATGCCGGGTCCGCCGCTTCGGCGACTCGTCGGGCGGCGTGCGCCGTCACGGTCGGAGAAGCGTCGCAAGCGACGAGCTGGTCGCATCGGGCCGACAGCCTCACGGTGAGTTCACCGCCGGCGCAGGCCGGTTCGAATGCGCGACGAAACCTGGCGAGTGGCAGAGATGCGGCAGTGACGTCGAAGCGGCGTCGCTCGTACGGTGAGGTGGCGAAGTCCCACGGATCGGGGTCGAGCCGGTATCGGGCTTCGAAGTCCTCCGCCGGAATCTGGGTCATGCGAACACCATCTCGGCGTCGTGTTCGAGGCGGTCGATCACTTCTCGGGGCACGACGGGCCGTCCGTCCGGGCTCGGCTCGAGCTGGCTACGGAACAGGCGGGCCGCAGCGATCTTGGCCGAGCGCATCGCTGTGGTCATCGGAACTTCCCAGGCTCGAGCACGCTCGGCACGTCCGAGCAGGCCGCGATGCTCTGCCCAGACCAGGTATTCCCAATGGTTGGCTCCGGTGCGATGAGCTGCCTCCGCAGCGGCCTCGCCGACGGCTTCATGGTCGGGGTGGCCGTCGTGGCGCCACGTCGACACGATGACGGTCGCGCCCATCGTCGCGATCGCCTCAGTGAGTTCGTTCTGGTGACAAGACACGGCCCCGTCGGGAAGGCCGAGACGAACGAGTTCGATGTCCCTGCTGACGCCGAGTCGCCGCAGGGCAAGGTGTCGCTCATGGGCTCGGCGATTGATCAGAGCGATCGTTGGTGACGCTGGTAGCGGACCGTAGGCGGCCTCGCCGTCGGTGACCGCGACGAGCCGGACTCGGTGCCCGGCGGTCACGAGTGCGCACATCAACCCAGCGGCACCGAAGACCTCATCATCGGGATGAGGCGCCAAGACCAGCACATTGGTCCGATCCGCCGATCCACCGTCGAGCGCAGTCCATGGCCCCATCAGTCAGCCGCCGGTTGCATTGCTTGACCCTCGACCTGCACGACGCTTGCTGCCGGCGAATCAGGCATGGCCGGCGAGCGCGGCCGTGTCGGCGTTGCGCGAGAAGGCGGTCGGATCGAGGCGGGTGAGATGGTTGGCGAATCCGGCAGGGATCCGGCCGACCGTGCGGCTGCTCGTGACGACGACGGTGTCGGCTGCCCGGGCGACGGTGAGCCCGGCATTCGTGAGGCGTCGGATGAGTTCATGGTCCTCGCCGATCATGACGTGCAGGCCCCAGCCGCCGACGGCCTGATACGCGTCGGCACGGATCCCGAGATTCGCCCCATGAACGTGTCGGTGTGTGGCGCCGTCGATGCGATAGGCGTCGTTGAACTGAGCAAATAGGGACGGCATCGTCATGGTCGGGTCGAGTTCGACGACACCGGTGACGGCGTGGGCACCGAGCCTGGCATGGTCGAGATGGCGGGCCAGCCAGTCTTGCGGGACGACGCAGTCGGCGTCGGTATTGGCGATCCACGTCGTCGATGGCTCAGCATCAGCCAGCTCAAGCCCGGCGCCGACCGCCGCCGCACGGGCACGGCCGGCAGCCCGCCATGCGCCCTCCAGGACGATCAGCTCGCTGCGCATCAGAGCGCCGGTAAGTCGCGCGACGACGGCCGTGTCGTCGCGACAGGAGTCCATCGCCGCGACGATGATGACGCGCCGGCCGATGCAGTCCGCCGCTTCGTCGATCGATGTCAGGCATCGCTCGATGCTGTCGGCCTCGTTGCGAGCGGGGACGGCAACAAGAACCGTGTCGATGGAAGTCGGCCCCACCCCGACGGCCGATTGGGCTCGTCCACGGCGTCGGTACTGCCGTCGCGAAACGGTCGTGCGCCGGAGCCGGGCGCCCGACGCCGAGCGTCGTCGGTCGCTCACGTAGTCAGGTCGGATCGACATCGGCTGCGCCACACCGGCGCGGGGTGTGGAAGGCACCGGCGGAGGAAGTCGATGTCTGGCTCACGAGCCGGATCCATGTCGTTTGACTGCGCACTGCAACGCTGCGTACCCAGAGGACCAGAGTGGGTAGACGTGGCTCGCGCAGATCCTGTGACGGCAGGACGAGGACAAGGGAGGTCGTGGAGTGGGGTGCCGCCTGCTCCCGGCGGCGACCGCGTCCACAGGTCGGTGGTGTCCACCGGGATAGAGTCCACGTGGAACGGCGACTCTGGGCGGATCGACGGAGCAGCAAAGGACACCGGATCTGTCTGCACGACGCGGCACCTCGGACATGATCAAGCGCGATGCTCGCCACCGCCGACAGACCGGGCAGATGGCCAGGCGACCCTCCGTCAGCGTCGTGATCTCGACGAAGGGTCGTCCGAGCACCGGCGAGGCGGTCCGCTCTGTGCTCGCCAGCGAGGCGATCGACGTCGAGCTCGTCGTGGTCGACCAGAGCCCGGACGACTTCATCGCCTCGGTCCTCGGCGACCTGATCGACGACGAGCGGCTGGTCTTGGTCCGGTCGAGAACCTCCGGGGTCAGCAGCGGGCGCAACGTGGGCCTGCAACGGGCGTCGCATGACATCGTCTTGATCACTGACGACGACGTCACCGTGCCTGTCGACTGGGCGCGCCGATTCCACGGCGCGATCTCGGCGCTGGAGCACGTCGCCGTGGCGTTCTGCCGGGTCGACGCCGGTCCCCATGACTCAGGCCGTGGGTTCATCCCCGAGCACGAGGTGACCGAGCGCCTCGTCGTACGGTCGCTGCTGTCGAAGTCGCGTGCGCGTGGCATCGGCGCCGGGATGGCGGTCCGCCGTGACAACGTTCTCTCGATCGGCGGGTTCGACGAGCAGCTCGGGCCCGGGGGGCGACTGCGCAGCGGCGAGGACCGCGACCTCGCGGCGCGGGCGCTGGCAGCCGGCTGGTGGGTGCTGCAGATCCCCGACGCGTTCGTCGTCCACCACGGGTTTCGGACCTGGATCCAGGGCCGCTCGTTGGCCCGCCGCGATTGGTATGGCATCGGCGCGGCGTACGCCAAGCAGCTGAAGTGCCGCAACCTGGAGATCGTGCCGGTGATCGTCCACGAGGTCTTGTGGTTCGGCCTCATCAAGCCGATCGCAGGGCTCCTCATGGGCAACCGCCACAATGGCCTGCGCCGGATCGGCTACTTCGCCAGCGGGTTCGTCGCCGGGCTGCGGACTCGCGTCGACGTCGAGATGATGCTCTACGTCGACGAAGAGACGGCTGGGCTGTGACCGTCACTGTCGTGACGCCGGTCTTCAACGGCGCCGACCACTTGGGCGAGACCATCCTCAGCGTGCAGGCGCAGACGCTGCCCGAGCTCGAGCACATCGTCGTCGACGACGGGTCCACCGACGACTCCGCCGACATCGTGCGGGCGGCGGCGCGTGACGACCCCCGGATCCGGCTCGTCCAACAGCCCAACGCCGGGCTCTCGGCGGCCCGCAACGCAGGTGCCCGACACGCTGACCGGGGCAACGAGTTCATCCTCTTCCTCGACGACGACGACCTGCTGCGGCCGGCGGCTCTCGAGCTGCTCGTCACCGCACTGCGTGCCGCGCCGGACGCCACCGCGGCCCACGGCGAGGTGGCCGCCGTCGACGGCGCCGGCGACTTCGTGCCGTTGGTCCGTCTCGAAGCCGCCACCCGCCGAGCGGTGATCGACCCGCGCCGGTGGTGGACCCCTCGGGGCGCGACACGCACGTTGGCACCCGAGGAGCCGTCACCAATCGATGCGTTCGGCTACGTCCTGTTCGTCTACACGGTCGGGCAGGTGCTCCTGCGCCGCGAGCGCCTCGCCGCCATCGGCGAGTTCGACCCGCTCCTCAGGGTCGCCCAGGACTACGACATGTGGCTGCGGATCTCGGCGCACGGACCGATCGAGTTCGTTCCCGAGGTCGTCCTCGACTACCGCCAGACGGCCCGCTCCCTCTCGTCGGACCAGACGACGACGCGCCGCGAGGATCTCTACGCCCGGTTCAAGTGCATCACCGACCGCTCGCTGCCTCCGGCAACCCGGGTGCTGGTCCGCGATGTCCACCGTCACCACGAGTGGCACCGTGCCGCCGAGCGCCTGTCCTATCTCGGGGCGGCCGTGCGCCGCCGTGACGTGCGCGACGCCGGGCGCGAACTCGTGCGTTCGGGGCGCTCGGCGGGCGAGGCAATGCTCGCGCTCATGCCCTTCACGTGGCCCTATGACCTCCGTGTGCGTCGCTTCCAGCGGACGGCAACGGGCCGATGACTGATCCGCCGAGCGCCCGCCGGTGGGGCTCACTGCCGACGAAGGTCGTGACGGTGGACCTCGCCGACGGTGTGCCCGATCTGCTCGGCCTCGACGGATACGTCTTTGCCCTCGTACTGGTGCGCGTGGGCGGTGAGCCGCTGGGTGTGGTCCGCGTCCCCGTCGAGGGCGTTCGTTGCCCCGCCGACGCGATCGCAGACGCCGTGAACGCTGAGCTCGGCGACGACCTGCTGCGCGTCGCCCTGCTCGCGGCCATGTCGGTGGCGCCTGCCGGTCGCGTTCCGAACGTCGACGACCTCACGCTGACCGCGCCGCGTGCCAACTCGTCGCCGCGGGCGTCGGTGACCATCGCGGTCTGCACGCGCGACCGCCCTGACCGGTTGCGGCGCTGCCTCGAGGCCGTGTGCGTTCAGCGCACACCTGCCGCGGACCGTCGTCGTCGACAACGCCCCGACGACGGGCGCGACCGCCCGCCTGGTGGCCGAGCGCTTCCCCGGAATCGAGTATCTCGTGGAGCCGCGGCCCGGCCTCGACCACGCTCGCAACCGGGCGCTGGCGGAGTGCACCACCGACGTCCTCGCCTATACCGACGACGACGCCCTGCCCGACGAGCGCTGGACGACGGCACTGGCCACTGCCTTCGAGGAGGAGCCGGACCTGGCGATGGTGACCGGGCTGGTGCTGCCGTACGCCCTCGACACGCCCGCCCAGCAAATCTTCGAGCGCCTCGGCGGCTTCGGTCGCGGGTTTCGGCGCCGGTGGGCCAGCGTGGCGCCGGGCCAGGCCGGGCGTCGACTCGGGGCCGGTGAGTGGGGTACCGGCGCGAACATGGCCTTCCGCCGAGCCGCCCTCGACCGGATCGGCGGCTTCGACCCGGCGCTCGACGTCGGGACCGCCACCGGCGGCGGCGGCGACCACGACGCATTCCACCGCGTCCTCGCCGCAGGCCTGCTCGCGCGCTACGAGCCGGCCGCGATCGTGTTCCACGAGCACCGGGAGTCCGTGGCCGAGCTGGTCGCGCAGATCTGCAACAACGGATCGGTCTGGTCGATGATGACCGCCGCCCGCGCTGCTGACCGGGCAAGCACCGCCGACATCGCGCGCGTCCTCGGGTGGTACGCCACCGAGCGCTGGCCGCGGGAACTGCTGCGGGCGTGGCTGATCCCCAACCGCGTGCCGCTGCGGGTGCCGGTCGCCGAGGTCGTCGGGTTCGGCCGGGCGGCGCTCCGACGCGACTACCGCCGGTCGCGCGCCGTCAACGGCAGCGCCGCGATGCCCTCGGCTGCGCCCGTCGCGACGGTCGGGCGGGACGACGAGGCGGGCGCGATTCCCGTGGTCGCCGCCGACGTCGCCGGTCCACCGCCGAACGTCGGGTGCGGCGAGGCCGTCGTGCTGCTGACGCGCGGATCGCGGGCGATCGGTCGCCTCACCGTCCCCGCCCGGCAGCACCCGTGGTCGGCACGGGCATGGCGCGAGGCCGTCGTCGACGAGTGCGGCATCGAGGTGCTCGCGACGTGCGACCGGCGCGCGCCCGACGACGTCCGCGCCGACGCCGTTGCCCGCTTGCGGGCCGCGGTGCATCCGCCGGACCGCCGTCATGCGATGGGGCGCCCGCCGTGCTCGGCGTCGATCGTGATCGCCACACTCGATCGACCCGACGACCTCGCCGCCTGCCTCGAAGGCGTCGTCGGCCATGTCAGCCGGCACCCGTTCGACGTCGTCGTCGTCGACAACAACCCTGCGTCGGGGCTCACCGGTCCGGTGTGCGCACGGTTTCCCGGCGTGCGCCGCGTCGTCGAGAAGCGGCGTGGCCTCGCCTATGCCCGCAACGCCGGGATCCTGTCGGCGACCGGCGACGTCGTCGTCGCGACGGATGACGACGTGCGGGTGCCGGTGGGGTGGCTCGACCTGCTGCTCGACCCGTTCCGGCGCAACGACGTGATGGCGGTGTGCGGCAACGTGCAGCCACTCGAGCTGCGCAACGCGGCGCAGCTCGACTTCGAGCGGATCAGCCCGCTGAGCAAGGGGTTCCGCCGCTTCGAGAGCCGCTGGGGGCATCCGACCAGGCCGTGGACGGCGTTCCCGGCGTGGGAGCTCGGGGCGACCGCCAACGCCGCCTTCCGCCGTGGCGTGTTCGACGATCCGGAGGTCGGGCTGATGGACGAGGCGCTCGGACCCGGCATGCCGAGCGGGGTCGGCGAGGACAGCTACCTGCTGTACCGCATCGTGCGCGCCGGGTGGACGGTCGTCTACGAGCCGGCCGCCTACGTGTGGCACCGTCACCGCGACACCGCCGCAGCGCTTATGTCGCAGATCACCAACTACTACTCAGGGCACGTCGCCCACCAGCTCACGACGCTCGTGCGCGACCACGACCCGCGAGCTGTGCACCGCCTCGCCGCGGGTCACCGCCTACGCCACCGTCAGCCGGCTCGAGTCGCTCGTCGGACGCGGCCCGGTGCCTCCGACGATCGCTCGGGCCCAGCTCCGCGGCACGCTGCGCGGACCGCTCAGCTACGTCCGCTCACAGCGGCGGGTGCCGGCGCGAGGGTCGCAGCGCAGCACCCGCAGGAGGTGCGTGATGGGCGGTCACGGCGTCTGCCCTCGGCGCGTCGGCCATCCGCCGCTGCGAGCGCGGGTACGCCGTGGTCACCCCGGCGACGAAGCCCACGAGCAGGCGCCACGCGTCCCCGTGGCGCAGCCGACCCGGCGAGCGTGGGACGATCAGGTCGTGGCCGTACCAGCGCAACGTCCGGCGGACGACCCGCCTGATCAGTCGGCGGTCGCGCCGGCGACGGCGATACCACTTGTGCAGCACCGCCCCCCACCACAGGCCCCACGACCGGTACTGCGCACCGAGTGCGTCCATGCTCGAGCGATGCTCGTGGCGGACCAACGCCGACGGCTCGTACACGACGTGCCAAGGCGTGCCATCCGCACCAGCATGTCGAGGTCGCCGCCGCCGGCCAGCGGAGGGCCAGTGTCCAGCGCCTCATCGAACGGTCCTGGCCTCCACGAGGGCTCGCCGGCGGAATGCCATGTTGCAGCCGACGCCGATCGAGGGATCGAACGGCAGGTTTGGCCGCACTGCTGCGGTCCACCGGCCCGGCGCGCCAGCCCTTGAAGAACCCGCCACACCCCTCGAACGTCGCCTGCGCCTCCGTCGCCAGACTGAACGCCATGACGCCGCCCGTGACAGCCACGGCCTCGGGGTGCCGCGGCGATCGTCCGGGCGAGCGTGCGCAGCCACGTCGGATCGAGGACCACGTCGTCGTCGATGAAGGCAACCACGTCACCTCGGCTCGCCGCGACCGCCCGGTTGCGGGCGACGTCGAGCCCGGGCACCGGCTCCCGCGCCACGTCGACCCCCAGCGAGCGCGCCACCGCGCCCGGACGGTCGTCCTCCGAGGCGTTGTCGACGACGAGGATCGATGCGTCGACCTCGGCGCCGGCGACGTCGACCGCTCCGTTGAATGGCGCGGAGGCAGCGCTCGAGCAGTTCCGGACGGTTGCGCGTGCACACGGCGACGATGACCGCCACGGGTGTCGCCGCCGCCGGAGCCAGGACGTCGCCGTGACGTGCTCGACGAACTCGTCGAGCGGGCCAGCCGCCGTCACACCGGGCGGCACGAACGCCGAGCCGACCGGATGCCGCCGTCGCGGGCGATCACGAGCGCCGGGCCGACGACATCGAGTCGGGTTCCCTCGGCACAGCCGCCAGGCCCCAGCTCGACATCGACCACGCGGTCGCTCAACTGCGCTCCGACCTCGTCCGCACCGCGCCCGTCCGTCGAAGGCTCGTAGCGGGAGGACGACATGACGACGTCACAAGACCACGCCGCAGCGGCGACGGTCAAGGACGACGCGGCGATCGACCGTGGATCGTCAACGCGCCGACGACCAGCCGCTGGCCGTCACTCGGGATCGGCCAGCTGTGGACCCATCGCGAGCTCGTCGTACTTCTTCGCGCCTCCGCGATC
This sequence comes from uncultured Acidimicrobiia bacterium, assembly GCA_963774125.1. Taxonomy (GTDB): domain Bacteria; phylum Actinomycetota; class Acidimicrobiia; order Acidimicrobiales; family Ilumatobacteraceae; genus JALZMG01. Next base: position 53,547 of record CAVZDR010000002.1, on the reverse strand, counting down.
TCAAGGCCCGCTACAAGCAGGCGTTCCTGGGCGTCGCCTGGGCCGGGATCCAACCGCTGATCGGTGCGCTGACGTTCACGATCGTGTTCAACCGCCTGGCCAACGTCGAGATCGACGGGCCGTCGTACTTCGCGTTCGCCATGCTCGGCAGCGGCGTGTGGGCGTACTTCGCATCGACGCTGCAGGCGGGCACCACCAGCCTGCTGTACAACGCCGAGCTGCTCACCAAGGTCGCGTTCCCGCGGATCGTCGCGCCGACGGCGACGTTCCTGCCCGGGCTCATCGACCTCGCAGTCGCCGCGGTGCTCTCCTTCGTCGTCGCCCTCGCGGCCGGCGGTGGGCGTGCAACCCCGTCGGGCTCGTCGCTCGGCCTGCCGTCCGGCCTCTTGCTCCTCTGCTGGTCCGTCGCCGGGCCGGTCCCGTCTACCTGCTCAGTGCGGCCGTGGTGAAGTACCGCGACGTCGCGACGCTCGTCGGCTTCGGCGTGCAGCTCCTGCTGTTCGCCACCCCGATCGCCTACCCGCCGGAGCTCGTGCCCCCGGGCTGGCGGACGGTGCTCTACCTCAACCCGCTGAGCGGCGCCGTCGGCCTGCTGCGCTGGGCGCTCGTCGACACCGCCAGTGCCGACGGCCGGGAGCTGGCCACGTCGGTCGGCGCCGCCGTCGTTGCTGCTCCTTGTCGGTCTCGTCCACTTCCGCCGCCGCGAGCGCGAGTTCGCGGACATCATCTGATGAGGCCTCGGTGAGCCGCGTCATCGAGTTCGAGCCGTCGGCAAGCGCTACCGGCTCGGCGAGCACCACGGCCAGGGCGCCGACCTGCGCGACACGATCGCCCGCCTCGCCCGTCGCCTGCGCGGCGCGCCGCGACGCGAGGTCCACGAGATCTGGTCGCTGCGCGACGTGTCGTTCAGCGTCGACGAGGGGAGCGCGCTCGGGATCATCGGATCCAATGGCGCCGGCAAGAGCACGCTGCTCAAGGTGATCAACGGCATCACCACACCGACCGAGGGGCGCTCCCGCACGCGGGGCCGCGTCGGCTCGCTGCTCGAGGTCGGGCACCGGGTTCCACGGCGAGCTGACCGGGGTCGAGAACACCTACCTCAACGGAGCCATCCTCGGCATGACCAAGCGCGAGGTGCGCACCCGGCTCGACGAGATCGTCGCCTTCGCCGGTCTCGAGCAGTTCATGGACACGCCGGTGAAGCGCTACTCGTCGGGGATGTATCTCCGGCTGGGCTTCGCCATCGCCGCCCACATGGAGGCCGAGATCCTGCTCGTCGACGAGGTGCTGGCGGTCGGTGACGTCGAGTTCCAGCGCCGTTGCCTCGGCAAGATGGACGAGGTCGAGCGCAGCGGTCGCACCGTGCTGTTCGTCAGCCACAACATGGACGCGATGGCGCGCCTGTGCACGACGACGATGTGGCTGGACAAGGGTCGGGTCCGGAGCATCGGCCCGACCGCCGAGGTGATCGAGGACTACATGCGCTCGACGACCGCCGAGTCGACGGCGATCGCGATGGAGGTCGACCCAGCGCGTCGCTGCCCAGGTCGTCGGCGTCGCCCTCGTCGACGAGGACGGCGTCCCGCAGTCGGTGCTGACGACACGGACCACGGGCTGGATCCGCATCGACGTCGCCGTCAACGAGGTATCCCCGGGCTCGACGTCAGCTGCCAGGTGCTCACGCGCAGCGGCATCGGGATCCTCGACGAGGCGTTGAGCGACCGGGATCGAGACCGCGATGCCGGCGCCGGGTCGATACCGGCTGCGGTGCGAGCTGCCGCCGATCCTGACGCCGGGCGAGTACGTCATCAGCGTCTGGCTCGGCACGGCCTACGAGAACATGGAGCAGCACGACGCCGTGGTGGCGTTCAGCGTCGAGGGCGACGATCTTGGCCGACTGCACCGCCTCGTGAAGCTCGGCACCGACTGGGAGACGCAGCGCAGCGACGGCTGAGGCGCCGCGGAGTGACCGAGTCGTCCGCGTGCGGCGGCGCCCGCGGGACGCGGCTCGGCGCCGGTCGCCGCTCGAGCGGACGATCCCGCACACGTCCATGGCCGCTCTGCCCGCGCCGGGCCCGCGCCCAGGTCCGGGCCTTCCAGGTCCGGTGCGCCATGCCCCTGCTGCCGCGACCGACGTTCTGCCGGATCATGGCCGGCCCTGGATGCATCGTCTACGCCCACGCCGACACCCTCGCCATCGACGTCGTCACGCTCGACTACGTGTGGCGCGCGCGACCTGTTCCCGGTCGATCTGCGTGGGCGTGTCGTGCTCGACCTCGGCGCCCACAAGGGATACTTCGGCGCGCTCGCCCTCATCCGACGGCGCCGACGCGGTCGTCTCCTACGAGCCGGAGTCGATCAACCACGGCGCCCTCCAGCGGGCGGCGGTCGCCGGCCGCGATCCGGCCGACTGGACCCGCCATCGCGCCGCCGTCGGCGCCGACGCCGGCGAGGTCACGCTGTCGGTCTCCACGGAGTCCTGGAGCCACTCGATCCACGCCCCGGCGTCGGGCACCGTCGTGCGCACCGAGCGCGTCCCGATGGTGCGCGTTCGCCGACGTGTTGACGACGCCGCCGACCATCCCGACCGACCGGTGGTGCTCAAGCTGAACGTCGAAGGCGCCGCCGGCGACTGCCTGCTTTCGGTGCCGGCGGAGACGCTCGGTCGCCTCGAGGTTCTGCTCGTCGATCTCGAGGCCAACACCCCGCAGCCGCTCGACGACATCCTCGGCCACGTCTGACGACGCCGGCTTCGAGCTCGCCGGCGAGCGCGAGCTCGTCTACCACTTCGTTCGCAAGGGCAGCCGTGACGGCGGCGGGGAGGACGCCCGCGGTGTCGTGCGTCATGATCTTCCTCGACGGCGCCCGCTTCATCGACGAGGCGATCCGCAGCGTCGTCGCCCAGGGCGCCGACGTCGCCTGGGAGCTGGTCCTCGTCGACGACGGCAGCACCGACGCCAGCACGGCGATCGCCCGGAGGTGGGCGGCAGCGGACCCGGCTCGCATCCGCTACGTCGAGCACGCCGGGCACGCCAACCGCGGGATGAGCGCGTCGCGCAACGCCGGCGTCGCGGCCGCACGCGGCGAGCACATCGGCTTCCTCGACTGCGACGACGTCTGGCTTCCGTCCGCGCTGTCCCACGGGCTGCGCGTCCTGCCGCTCACCCCGACGCCGACGTCGTGATCAGCGGGACGTGGCGGTGGCACGGCTGGACCGGTCGACCCGACCGACCTCGCCCTCGATCACTTGATGAGCCTCCCCGATGCCGTGCCGCACACGCGTGCTCGAGCCGCCGGCGCTGCTCCCCGCGATGTACGCCGACCCCGGTGCGTGGCGCGTCCCGGCGATGTGCAGCCTGCTCATCAGCCGCCGTGGCGCTGATGCGCATCGGCGGCCTCGACGACGAGTTCCGCGGCCTCTACGAGGACCAGGTCCTGTACGCCAAGATCGCGTCTGCACCTGCGCGTCGTGATCGATCCCCGCCCGATGGCGCTGTACCGCCAGCATGACGCCTCGGCCTGCCAGGTCGCGATCGACGCCGGCGAGTGGCAACGGATCGGCCCGAGCGAGCCCGAGCACCGCTACCTCGAGTGGATGCAGACGTACGTCACCCGTGCAGCGCCGGGCAGGCGACGCTGGTCCCGACGTGGTGGCGCGCAACCTCGACCACCTCGTCCACGGCCACCACGCTCGCGCCGACCGAGCCACCGCCGTCGTTCCTGCGTCGCCACCTACCGGCACCGGCCCGCCGTGCGCTGCAGGCGTTGCGCCGACGGCTGGCGTGGCACGCTGCCCACGCCGACCGTCGTCGGGCGGTGGAGCGAGCAGTTCCTCGGCCCGCTGGCCGGCCCGATCGACGGCACGACGCTCGTCGTCGAGGCCGAGGCGGGCGAGCCGTGGGTTGCCCGGCCACCGGCCGACACGTTCGCTGGGCGCACAACTCGCCAGTCGTGGGCGCGACATCGAGTCGTCGCAGCGACCGTACGCCCGGATCGTGGTGCCCTTCGGCGTCGGTGCCGACGTGGACACGGCTCGCTGCTCGCACCGTCGAGCGCCCCTCGACGCCGGTCGGCACGGCGCTCATCCTCGTGCCAGGGCCGGCGCGCGACACCGCCCGGCCCGGCGCCGCCGGCATCACCGACCTCGTCGAGCGACGCTGCCACATCACCGCGTCGACGTCGAGCGGTTCGGGAGCGCAGCGACGGTCGCCGCGCTGGACACGCCGGCGAGCCGAGCTCGGCCCGCTGGCCGACCGCCACGATGCCGCTGTGCCTGTCGTCCTCGGCGTGACGATCAGACCAGACCGGTGCGTCCCGATGATCGACCGGATGCGCGACTTGGCCCGACGGGTCGTGCCGCAGCGGGCCCGCCACGCCCTGCTGCGCTCGCTGGCCGCCACGTGACGCCGCCACCGGGCCGCGGTGCGCTTCGGCGATCTGCGTCGCACGACGCCGATCGCCGCCCGACTTCGGCTACGCCCGCGGCGGCCCTGTCGATCGCTACTACATCGAGGGCTTCCTCGCCCGCCACGCCGACGACATCCGCGGGCGGGTCCTCGAGATCGGCGACGCCACGTACACCCACCGATTCGGCGGGCCGCGGGTCGCCCAGGCCGATGTCCTGCACATCGATCCGCGATGCACCCGGCGTGACGTTCGTCGGTGACCTCGCTGACGGCTCGATGCTGCCCGACGCAGCGTTCGACTGCATCGTACTGACGCAGACACTGCACCTCATCTTCGACCACATGGCTGCGCTGCGCACGCTCGAGCGGATCCTCGTCCCCGGCGGCGTGCTGCTCCTCACGGTGCCCGGGATCTCCAACATCGCGACCGACGAATGGGGCACCACGTGGCACTACTCGTTCACCCACCACGCCCTGAGAGAGGCGTGCGACGACGTGTTCGGCCCGGACCGGGCCGAGATCGAGTCGCACGGCAACGTGCTCGCCGCTGTCGCCTTCCTCCACGGCCTCGGTCACGAGGAGCTGACCGTCGCCGAGCTCGAGGAGCAGCACGTGGAGTACAGCATCGTCAACGCAGCTCGCGTCGTGAAGGCCGGAGGCAGCTGACGGGCCGGACTCAGGTCCAGCGCCGCAGCCACTCGTCGAACGTCGGACCATTCACGTTGCGAGGGTGCAGTCGGGGCGCCGTCAGCGCCTCGCCGCGCCGGCGCAGCCACCGCGACTCGGTGGTGACGGCGTGATCGAAGCCCAGGTCGGCGGCGATGCGCACCACGTCGGGCGACGACGCGCCGTAGGGATAGGCGAGCACCCGCCGTTGAGTCCCGAGCAACTCGTCGAGCCGGCGCGCCGTCGACGTCGATCTCCTGTCGGACCTCGCCCGGTGGGAGGTCAGGCAGGCGGGGGTGCGTCATCGAGTGGACCCCGATGCTGATCAGCGGATGGGCGGCGAGCGCCGTCAGCTCGGCGGTCGTCATGGGTCGACCGTCCGGCACGGGCAGCTCGAACCCGAGCGCTGCGGCCAGCCCGTCGAGCGCGACGCTCGATGGCGTCGACGTGCCGCCGGATCAGCTGACTGCGCAACAGGTCGTGGACGGCGTGCGAGCCGATCGGCGCCGCTCGGTGCCACGGCGCCGTCGAGCAGCGTCGGACGCGCCGGCCGCCGACAGCACCCGACGGGCGTCGAGGCCCGACCCCAACACGAGCTCGGCGAGCACGTCCCACCAGAAGCGAGCGCCGGTCGAGCAGGCCCGGCGCGATGAACACGGTGGCCGAGGTCGAACCTTTCCAAGATCGGGATCGCGGCCTCGAGGTTGTCGACGTATCCGTCGTCGAACGTGACCGCGAACCGGGCGCGGCGTGCTGCAACACGGCCGATGGCCGATTCGCCGAGCAATTCGTCGAGTGGACGCACCATGCCGATTTCCTGGAGCACCGTCAGGTGTTCGGCGAAGTGACGCGGCGTCACCGCCAGCTCCCATGGATCAACCTCGACGCCGGCGACGCGGTGGTATCCGAGGACCGCGGCACGGCCTGGCAGGCGGCGCTCGATCCGCCTCGCCACGGAGCGGACCCGTCGGGCGGCCCTGCGTGCCACCGACGGCGAGCGGACCGAGGCGACGGGGCTCACCGCTCCAGCGTACGGGGGCCTCGAGGTGGAGACCGGGTGACCCACGTCGGATGATCAGACGGCGCCGGGTACGCCGTCTACGAGAACCACGGCGAGATGACGGCACCGCCCTCCACAGGCTGGGCGGTCCGACCTCCTCCCACAGGCCCTTGGGCGGACGGGCCCGTCAGTCCTGTGGCTTGACGACGAGGACGACGTTGCCGGTCTTCTGCTCGGTTTCGACGTAGCGAGTCGCGTCGGCTGCCTCGTCCAGCGGGTAGGTGCGGTCGATGACGGCACGGTAAGAGCCCGCCTCGATGAGCGCTTTGATGCGGAGGACCTTGTCCTTCGTGTACCGGGGGATCGGCATCATCGCCTTCTTCGATCCGAAGAACCTCGTCCACAGCGTGAGCGGCACGTTCTGCGAGTACGGGCCGAGGTCCGTCGCAACGTAGCTGCCACCTTCGCTGAGCGATCCTTTGCACGCGGCGAACGACTTCTTGCCGACTGCATCGAAGACGACGTCGTAGGTCTGATTGTTCCGCGCGAAGTCCTCGACCGTGTAGTCGATGACCTCGTCGGCGGCGAGCGATCGCACGACCTCGACATTGGCCGTGTTGCAGACCGCGGTGACGTGGGCACCGATGCTCTTGGCAAGCTGGACGCCGGCCGTGCCGATCGACCCGGACGCCCCGTAGATCAGGATGCGTTGACCGGCTCGAAGTCTCGCCCACGTCAGGCCGGTCAAGGCGAGGATCGCACCGTCGCACACGGCGGCTGCTTCCTCAAACGATGTGCCGGACGGCTTCGCGCGCGATCGGGGCGCTCTCGCGGACGCACAGGTACTCGGCGTGGGCTCCGAACCGGTCCGCGTTCACCCCGAACACCTCGTCACCCACGGAGAAGTCCGTTACGGCCGAGCCCAGCTCGGCGACGACGCCGGCGAACTCGGTTCCGAGGATCGTGCGTCTCGGTCGCCGCAATCCGGCGAAGAGCCGGATGAACCATGGCGACGGTGCGCGGAAACCGCAGTCGGTCCGGTTGACCGTCGTGGCGTGAACCTCCACGAGCACCTCGTCGTCGCGAGGGACCGGGTCGTCGACTTCGACGATCCGAAGGACGTCCGGGCCGCCGTACTCGGTGTTCACCACTGCACGCATCCGGTGACATCCTGCCCCGACCATCAGGCTGGCGGTGCCGCTCAGTTCACCCCGGACAGTCCGAAGGCGACAGCGAACCCAAGGACCGTGACCAAGCCGGCCACCTTGCCGGCTTGGCGGGCTGCGTCCGGGATCATGGAGTCGATGAGCATGACGAGCAGGGCCCCGGCGGCGAAGCCGTTGATGGCGGCTCGCAGCTCGCCGGAGGCTCCGTCAGCGATGCCGTAGCCGGCCACCGTGGCGAGCGTGCAGATCAGTGCGACGATCGTCCAGAGCAGCGTGACCGCGGCACGGCTTCGACCGGCGGCGCGCATCTCGGTGGCCGAGCCGATCGCTTCGGGCAGATTGGAGATGAAGATGGCCGCCAGCAACCCGACACTGACGCCATCGCCAGCCGCGAGCCCGATGCCGAGCACCAACTGTTCCGGGATGCCGTCCAAGAAGGCGCCGAGGGCGAGCGCCGTCCCGCCGCCTGCGGTTGGCGCCGGCGCGGAGGACGGCGCGGCGTGCTGACGCTGGTCGAGGCGTTCGACGGCGTGGTCGGCCAGGAAGTACGTCAGCGCGCCGGCGGCGAGGCCGAGCGCAACGGAGCCAGCGCCTCCGAGTTGGACGCCTTCTTCGGCGAGGTCGAAACTGACGGCGCTGATGAGCGCCCCGGCGCCGAAGGCAAGAACGACGCCGACGACACGCTCCGGCCATTGCCGCGCCAGTCCGAGCAGTGCACCGGCGATCAGCGACGATGCAGCCAGGGCTCCCCACCCGAGCGCGTCGGACAAGCGTTCAGTCCGCTCGGTCGACGCGGGCGCTACTCACAGGTACACATTGCACGTTCCGGACGTCGACGACACGATCCATGTGACCAGGCGCCTTCGCCTACGCCGCCTGTCTGTTACAGGGATCCGATCCGCTCACCGAGGTCGAGCTCGAGCGGACCGCGGGTCTGCAGACCCTGAGCGAACATGGTTGCGGTGCGCGTCTGCACCGTGTCGGACCGGACCAGTTGCTGGAACCGCCGCGCGTCGGCCCGGATCGCATCAGCGCCGGGCAGCGTCAGGGCGTTGAGCGCCTGCTTGTCGATCGCACCGCCTCGGCTGGAAACGACGCGATGCGTCGGGCAACCTCGGCCACGAACGCGTCCAGCTCTGCGTCGAGGCAGCGCCCGGTTGATCCAGCCGTACCGCTCGGCCTCATCGGCATCGAGATCGGCGGCGCCGAGGATGACCCCCGCCTCGGCCGTCGTACTCCCGGACCTTGGTGAGATCGACGTGCGCCACGAAGTACTCCGGGTCGGCGCTTGCCAACACGACGACCCTGATCGCCGCATCGGACTCGAGTTCGCTGAGCACGGTCACCAGGTCGCGGACGAGCTCCGGTCCGATCAGGTTGATCGGCGGCGCGTCGATCACGATGTTCAGCACACCCTCGTCGCCCGGAGCGAGATGCAGGGTGCGATAGCTCTGGGACATCTTCAGGCTCCTCCCGGACCGCCCAGTTCCGGACCCGCAGCGGGTGGCGGAATCCGCTTCGTCATTGAGTCGCCCAAGGGCCCATGCCGCGCACCTTTGTCGGCGTGACTCGGATCACGAACCCTTCCGGAGGGTCGGACATGGGCGGAAACTCCGTCCCCGGGCCGACGTATCGCTGGGCCAACTCATGGAGCAGCGCCGGGGCGCCCCCCTCGGTGATCGCCGCCGTGCCCTCGACGACGAGGTGGAACTGCATGCCCCATTGCTCGCCATCGGCTTCCATTGAGAACGTCACTCGCGGATCCCGCTCGATGTTCCTCACCTTTTGATCACGCATCAGCTTGCCGATCACGACCTCGTCGCCGTCGAGGCCTACCCAGACCACCGTGGTATGCGGGCGGCCGTCGTTGGCGATCGTCGTGAAATGGGCAAGCCGCCCCGACTCGATCACTGCCTTGGCCTCAGGACCCAACGTGACGCCCACCATTCGCCTCCTCTTCGTCCCTCGCCCTGCAGCCTTTCAGATGCACGCTCGTGCCGGTCCGCCAACGACCCTGGCGGCAGGCCCACCGAGAAAACGGAACCACGGGACGTGCGGACGGTGCCCATTACCTTGCGAAGGTGATGATGTGCCGTGGACGCCGCCCTCGACTCGAGTCATCATCCCTGCGTCATCCCTGCGTCGTGCGTTCGATCTCCAACCGCCCTACAACCTTGTGAGGTCGATCTGATGCGGATGAGGCAATTGCAGTGACGAGGTTCGTGATCGAAGGCGCCGTGCTGCTCGACGTCGTCACCGGTGAGCTCGTCGGCGGATCGAGCGTGCGTGTCGAGGGGGATCGCGTCGTCGAGGTCGGTGTGGACGGCCAGCACGTGACCTCCGGCGACGTCCGTCGCATCGACGCCGCTGGGCGAACGCTGATGCCCGGGCTGATCGACGCTCACGTCCACGCGGCGATCACGAGGATGGACATCGGCTCGATGGCTCATCGCCCGCTCACTCGCATCGGCATCGAGGCCAAGGCGATCCTCGAGGGCATGCTGCGGCGCGGCTTCACGACGATCCGCGACGCCGGTGGGCTGGATCGCGGGCTGAAGGACGCCGCCGAGGACGGGCTCATCCGTGCCCCGCGCATCTTCCGCTCCGGGCGAGTGCTGTCGCAGACCGGTGGACATGGCGACACGACCGCACCGAGCAACCACCCCCGCCTGTGCGCGTGCGGCATCAACACCACCGGGTTCGCGCACGTCGCCGACGGAGCTGACGCCGTGCGCCGCGCCGCACGCGAGGAGCTGAAGGGCGGTGCCGACCAGATCAAGGTGATGGCTGGCGGCGGCGTGGCGACGCCCAACGACCCGATCGACATGACCCAGTACACCGAGGGCGAGTTGCGGGCCGCCGTCGAGGAGGCTGCCTCCCGGCGGACGTACGTGATGGCCCACGCCTACATCCCCGAGTCGATCGAGCGGGCGGCTCGCGCCGGGGTCCGTTCGATCGAGCACGGGAACCTGCTCGACGCCGAGTCGGCGCGGGTGATGGCCGAGCACGGCTGCTTTCTCGTTCCCACGCTCGTGACCTACGACCAGATCGCAGAGGTCGGCGACGTGCTCGGCTTCCCGGCCGACGGGCTGCGCAAGCTCGACGACGTGCTGAGCGCTGGCACCGTGGCGATCCAGCATGCCCTCGACGCCGGGGTGCGTGTTGGCTTCGGCACCGATCTGCTCGGCGAGACCCACCCGGCGCAGTCCAAGGAGCTGCTGCTGCGGGCTGCCGTCCAGTCGCCGCTCGACGTGCTGCGGTCGGCGACGATCGTCAACGCCGAGCTACTCGGCAAGGCCGGTGAGCTCGGCGTCCTCGCACCCGGGGCCGCAGCCGACCTCCTGCTCGTCGACGGCGACCCGCTCGCCGATCTGGGTGTGCTCATGGGTCAAGGCGAGCGCATCGACCTCATCGTCCGCCGAGGCGAGATCGTCCACGACGCACTGGGCTGAGTGCTCAGCGCGCGGGATGGCGGCGATGGCATCGATCACTGAGCCGGTCAATGGCGTCGTGGAATGGATCGACCGCCTGCAGCGCCGGCATCCGTTCCTCGGCTTCCCGTACGCCGTCATCAAGCGCTATGGCGAAGACCACGGCGGCTGGCTGGGAGCGCTCATCTCGTACTACGGGTTCTTCTCGCTCTACCCGTTGCTCGTCGTCTTCACGACGATCGCCAGCTGGGTCCTCAAGGACCGACCCGAGACATTGCAGACGGTGCTCGAGGCGCTCTGGTCGAGGGTGCCGTTCGTCAGCGATGCTCTGTCCGCCGAGGTGGCGGCGCAGGCCGATCGGCTCACCGGTCACGGCTGGGTGTTGTTCCTGTCGGTGCTCGTCGTCTTGTGGGGAGGCTTCGGCGTGGTTCGGCTCCTCCAGGACACGGTCAACACGATCTGGGGAGTCCCGCGTGACCGCCGCCCAGGGTTCTTCCCCAAGCTGCTGCGCGGGCTCCTGATCATCGGGATGCTCGGCCTCGGGATCATCGGCACTGCAGTCGTCGCCGGTCTCACGCTGGCCGTCGACTTCCCGGTGGTGGCGGCCGCCGGCGCGGCGATCGCCAACATCGTCCTCAGCGTGGGCCTCACCATCGCCCTGTACCACGTCATCATCGGCACATCGGTCAGGACCGTCGACGTCCTGCCGGGTGCGCTCATCACCGCGATCGGGACCTACGTGGTCACGCTGGTCGGCGGGCTGTACGTCAAGCACGTCATCGCCCGCATGACGGGGCTCTACGGGCCGTTTGCGACGACCATCGGACTCCTCGCCTACGTGAGCGTGCTCGTCCAGATCTTCGTCTTCGGCACGGAGGTCAACGTCGTGCGAGCGAAGCGTCTGTGGCCACGAGCCATGCGGCCCGAACTCGGTCCGCCCGACCACCGGGCGATCGAGTTGACGATGCAACGGGAGGCGTTGTTGTCGATCGATGATCCACGAGGATCTCCCACGTGATCGACCGGGACCGACTCTCGACGCTCCTCGACGGCGAGCGAGCGACGTTCGCCGCCCGCAACCCGCGCTCTCGCGCCGCCGCCGATGCGGCGCGGGCAGCCGACTTGTTCGGCGGCGTGCCGATGACGTGGATGGCGAAGACAGCTGGAGGCTTCCCGCTGTTCTTCGACGCAGCATCGGGCAACCGCGTCGTCGATCTCGACGGGCACGAGCTCGTCGACTTCTGTCTGGGCGACACCGCGGCGATGGCCGGGCACTCGCCGCCGGCGACCGTCGCTGCGGTCGCTGCGCGGTTCGCCGAGGCCGGCGGGGCGACGACGATGATGCCGACCGAGGACGCGGCCATCGTTGCCGCAGAGCTGAGCCGTCGCTTCGGTCAGTTCCAGTGGAGCTTCTCCCTGACTGCCACCGACGCCAACCGGTGGGCGATCCGTCTCAGCCGAGCCGCCACCGGTCGACCGAAGATCCTGGTGCACAGCTGGTGCTACCACGGCAGCGTCGACGAGACGCTGATCGTCACGAGCGCCCGAGGGTCTGCCTCCCGCCCGGGCAACGTTGGCGCACCGTGCGACGTGACGTTGACGAGTCGGGTCGCCGAGTTCAACGATCTCGACGGCTTGGACCAACAACTGCGCCACGGCGACGTCGCTGCCGTGTTGATGGAACCGGCGCTGACGAATGTCGGGATCGTCCTCCCCGAGCCCGGCTACCTCGAGGGTGTGCGCGCCCTGACGTGTGAAACGGGTGTCCTGCTGATCAACGACGAGACGCACACGCTGTCGGCTGGCCCGGGTGGCTGTACGAGAGCGTGGACGCTCGACCCCGACATCGTCACGGTGGGCAAGGCGATCGCAGGAGGCATCCCTGCCGCGGCGTATGGGCTGTCTGCGGCGATGGTCGACCAGCTGGCAGCGCGACGCGATCTCGACCTCGTCGACACGGGAGGCGTCGGCGGCACGCTCGCCGGCAACGCCCTGTCGCTTGCCGCAGCGCGAGCGACGCTCTGCGAGGTGCTCACCGACGGCGCCTTCGACACGATGATCGCCCGGTGCGAGCGGTACACCGCCGGCGTCGAGCGGATCATCGAGACCCACCACCTCGATTGGTCCGTGGCTCGCCTCGGCGCCCGCGTGGAGTACCGCTTCGTCAAGCCGGCACCGCGCAACGGCACAGACTCGCAGGAGGCGACCGACATCGAGCTCGAGGACTACCTCCACCTGTACCTACTGAATCGAGACGTCCTGCTGACGCCGTTCCACAACATGGCGCTGATGTGCCCAACCACGACGGACGCCGACGTGGACCTCCACCTGGACGTCCTGGACGCCGCCGTGACGTCGCTAGCCGGTCGTCGTCGGTGACGTGATGATGACGGGTGTCGTCGGCGTCGAGGCCTGAGTGGTCGGCGGTCTCACCGGCGCAACGGTGATCGCCGGCGCGCTGGTCGTCGTCGACGTGAGCAGCGTTTCGAGGTCGGTGAGCGCCTGCTGGAAGGCGGCGAGCGTCGCTGCGTCGACGACGCCTGTTGGCTCGACCCCGAGCGCAGTCTGGAACTCCATCAGTGCCTGCGTCAGCTCCGGAGTCCACTGACCGTCGGCCGGTCCATCCCAGAACCCCGTCAGCGTCAAGATCGTCTGCAGCACGACGATCTGCATCGACTGCTGTACGCCGACCTCGTCGAGCTTGGACTGCAGGGCGCGAGACGTGGCCTCGTCCACGAGTCCCGTCACGGGCAGTCCGCTGTCGGTCTGCAGCTGCTCCACTGCGGCCACCGTGTTCGGGCCATAGATGCCGTCGATCTCACCGGGGTCGTACCCCGCAGTGTGCAAATCGGTCTGCAGCGCCGTCGTGTACGCAGTCAGCTGTTCGACGGCGTTCGCCTGCCGCTCATCGGTGAAGCATTCAGCGTCATCGAGCAGTCGCAGCCACGCGACCTCGAGCGCGAGCGTGGCGGAGTTGTACGCCGCGCCGGCCTCGACCAGCGGCGTCTCGTCCGTGATCTGGCCCGCCGTTCTCGCAAGATCGTCCTCGGCCTGTTGGACGCGCTCGATCGTGGCGCTCGGTACGAGCGTCGTGGTCGTACTCGTCGTTGGCGCGGCCGTGTCGACGGGGACGCTCGAGGCGGTGGCGATCGCAGCCGCCAACGCGGCCTGGGCGTCGAGAAGCTCCTGCTGCGCGGCAGCCAATTGATCCTTGGCGGTCGCGACGCCGTCGGCCGCGGACACGACCTGCTCACGTGGCTCGACGAGATCGCCCCCCAGTGTCCTGACGTCGCCCACGGTGGCGGCGCGGTCGGTGAACACGCGGCCGTAGCGGTCGAGTGTCTCGACGTACCCCTCGGCTGCGCTGCAGAAGCCGGCGTGAGCGGACGTCAGTGCCTCTTGTGCGGCGCTGACGCCTGCCTCCGCGTCGGACACGCGCTGCTCGGCATCGGCGACCTCATCGGCGGGCTCCGTCGCCGGTGGTTCAGTGGCCGCGGTCGTCGGCTCGATGGCCGTCGTGGTGCTCGGCGGCTCCGACGTCGCGACCTCGTCGTCGTCGTCACCACACGATGCGATGGCGAGCGCGACCGCGGACGTCAGCGCGACTACCCGGCCAGCCATGCGCACCATTCGTCGACGCCCTCTCCGGTCTTGGCACTGGCCATGATCACTCGTGCCCCTGGGTTGACGTCGCGAAGGTTCTGGCGGAAGCGTTCGACGTCGACGTCGAGGTACGGCAGCAGGTCGACCTTGTTGACCACCACCACGTCGACCGCCCGGAACATGACGGGGTACTTGAGCGGCTTCTCCTCGCCCTCCGTTACCGCATACACCATCGCCTTGGCGTCCTCGCCGACGTCGAACTCGGCCGGGCAGACGAGGTTGCCGACGTTCTCGATCACGAGCAGGTCGAGCTCGGAGAGCGGGAGTCGAGTGAGTCCTGAACGCACCATCACGGCGTCGAGGTGGCACTCGCCGCCGAAGCCGGCGCTCGTGTTGACGAGGGAGAGCGCGGCGCCGTAGCCCTCGAGCTGGTCGGCGTCGAGGCTCGTGGCGATGTCGCCCTCGAGGACCCCGATCCGCACACGCGCGCCGAGCGTGGCGAGCGTCCGCCGCAGCAGCGTCGTCTTCCCGGCCCCCGGCGCGGACATCAGGTTGACGGTGCGCACGCCGTGGGCCTGGAGCTCGGCGCGGTTGGTCGCCGCGATTCGGTCGTTCTCATCGAGGATGCGCTCGAGCACCTCGACTCGAGACCCGCCGGTGACGGTGTATCCGCTGTGATCCCCGACGTCACGTCCCCCCACCGTGCCGTGATCGTGGTCGTGATCGCCTTCGTCGTGCTCGTGGGAGTGCACCGTGCCGTCGCTGTGGCGGTGGAAGCGGCCCATCAGCGCTGCTCGCCCACGGGCGCGTGGTCGAGCCGCTCGACGGTCTCGAACGACACGAGGAGGAGCTCGTCACCCGAGCGCAGGCTGACGTCGATCGAGCCGCAGGCCGCACACGCCAGCACCGGCATCGTGAGCGTCGTCGTTGCAGCGCAGGCCGAGCACTCGACGGTGGCCGGAACGTCCTCGATCTCGAGCGCCGCGCCGTCGAGTTCGGTGGATGCGGTGAGCAGCTCCCACGAGAACGTCATCGCGTCAGGAACGACCTGACGGAGGTGACCGATTCGAACCACGACGCGAGCTACCGGCCGGCCATCGGCGCGGTCGACCACCTTCCGGGCGATCGCTTCGCACATCGAGAGCTCGTGCACCCACACCCCCTTGCTGCCGAACCTACCAGTGGTAGGGATTCTCCCGGCACGGCCGAAAGCTGCCAGGCTGTTCGGGGCGCAACGTGGGGGGCCGATGGAAGACCGAGCCACGACTGGGACATCGCCGCCGTTGCGGCGCTTCGACCTCGCGCCTCCCCGTCGGTTCCTGTTCCCTGCCGTACTGCTGCTGTTGGCCGACGAACCGAGTTACGGATACCGGCTCGTCAAGGAGCTCAAGGGGTTCGGGTTCGGCGCCGCCGACCGTCCGAGTGTGTACCGGACACTGGGCCAGCTGGAGCGCGACGGGCTCGTCGTGTCGTGGTCCGATGCCGAGTCGTCGGCGCAGTCCCGGCGCCTCTATCGCATGACGCTGGCCGGCGAGCAGACGCTGCGTGTGTGGATGGGCATCATCAAGCAGGAGCGGGATCGCCTCGACGCCGTCATGCGCCGGTACGCCGGGTCGGGCGGATTCGATGCCGCGTTGGCCGGCGTGGAAGGCGGCTGGGGCGCAGTCCCGGCGGTCCCGCTGTCGGTGATCCACCCGGCCGTCGACGCCGCCGCTCGACCTCCGAGGATGCCGGCCCGAGACGTCGCCGGACCGCCGGCGGGCGTGTCGTCGGAGTCGTACCGCGGGCGCTTCGAGGTCGTCGCCGCGCGCTCGGCCGTGATGGTCGACGCGCGCTCCAGCGTCGGACCGTTGACCTTCGGCGCGATGGGCCTCGCCGGCACGATCGAGACGCCGGTCCGAGAGGGACGCGTCGTTGCAGATGAGACCACAGCTGCGAACGTCGTTGTCCCGACCGGCGCGCTGCGCTCGGGTAACGAGATCTACGACGCCGAACTGCGGCGGCGCATCGACGCCCGTCACTTCCCCGAGGTCACACTGGCCCTGCGGGACTGCCGCCCCGGCGGCGCTGCTGACCACCTGCGTGTGACGAGCGACGTCACGATCCATGGTGTGACGCGGCGGCTGGAGGGCACCTTGGTCATCTCCCAGCCCGGGGCGGGAGTCGTCGCCGCGATCGGCGAGCAGGTCGTCGACATCCGCGACTTCGACATCGCCTCGCCGACGGTGCTGATGCTGCGGATCTATCCCGACGTCGTCGTCAAGCTGTACGTCGAGGCCGAGGAGGTCGACGTCGGGAGCGGCCGATGATGTGGCTGCTCGGGTTCGCCGCCGGCTACGTGGTCGGAGCGCGTACCGAGAAGGAGGAGTTCGACGACATCGTGCGATCGCTGCGCGCGATTCGCGACTCCGAGGAGGTCCGCGACTTCCTCGTCATCATGCGCCGGCACACGGGACACGCACTGCGCGGCCTGGCCGACATGGTCGAGCGCCGTGCCGATCCGTCCTCGCCGCGAGCGACGGCAACCGTCGTGCTGGGCGCCGATCTCGTGGACCGGGTGCGCCGAATCGTCGGAGAGGACTGATCAGTGCTCCGTCGTGTCACGCTCGGTGACGTCCTGGGCGAACCCGCGCAGCCCGACGGCGTTGCCGACCGAACCGAACGGGGGCTCGGCGCGGGCGTAGAGCGTTCGCTCGCGTCCGTCGCCGCGGATGATGCGGTACTGGGCATCGAACGGGAGACCTGACTCGACGGCCGTCAACATTGCCGCGCGGACCGCGACGACGTCATCGGGATGCACGGCTCCCAGGTGGGCGTCGAGCGTGCCGTCGAAGCGCGCCGGGTCGATGCCGTGGATGCGGTGCAGCTCCTCGCTCCACTGCACGGTGCCGCTGCCCACGTCCCACAACCAGCGCCCCGCGTGGGCCAGCGCCTCTGCTTCGCGTAGGCGTGCCTCGGTCTCGGCCAGCGCAGCCTGGGCGAGGCGCTGCTCGGTGATGTCGTGGGCGACGCCGACGATCCCGCAGCTCCGTCCCGTCGCATCACGGACGGGACGCAGCGACAGCGCGATCGCGACCGACATGCCGTCCTTGCGCTCGATCTCCGTCTCGACGTGGTCGACCCGCTCGCCACCGAGCACCCTGTCGAGGAGCGATCGCACGTGGCTCGGGAACAACCGGTCGGCGGGCTCGCCCACCACGCCCTCCGCGTGGCGACCGAAGATGCGCTCGGCGTTGCGGTTCCACAAGTCGACGCGCATCGATGCGTCGAGACTGAACAGGGCATCGTGGGCAGCGTCGATCAACGCTTCGTAGACCGCCAACTTGACGTGCTCGGTCGCGATCGCCGATCGAGTCATCCTGCCCCCACGCGTAGGATAGCCCCACGGGTGGGAGCGCCGGCCAGGGGGGTGCCGATGTCATCGACGGACGGGTTGGGTGGTGACCTGGCGATCGCCGCGTTCGCCCTGGCTCGCCGCTTCTCGGCCGGGGCGACGATGTGGTGCGTCGGGCCGGTGTGGACGGAGCACGCTCGGCACGTCGCCGTCGAGTTCGTCCACCCGGTGATCATGGGCAAGCGGGCGCTCCCAGCGCTGAGCGTCGACAGCGCCGACCCGGTCGCCGCCCTGCGTCCGATGGCGGTCAGCGGAGACGTGCTCGTCCTCGTGGGTGACGGTGCGACCCCGGGCGCTCGAGATCTGCTGCGCAGGGCCGCGACGTGGGGGCTGACGACCGTTTGGTGCGGCGCCGGCGAGCGCCCTCCGGCCGGGTCGGCCGACCACGTGCTCTGGGCCGAAGCCGGACCCGCGGCGCGCCACGACGGAACCGTCGTCCGCCTCTACCACCTGCTGTGGGAGCTGACGCACGTCTGCTTCGAGCATGCGGCCGTGCTCACGCCGGACGATCCTGCCGGCGAGGTGTGCCTGACGTGCTCCGACGAGGGCCGCCCGGGCGAGGTGCTGTCCGTAGACGAACGAGGGCATGGCGGCGGTGCGCACGTCGAGCGGTGTCGAGCGGGTCGACACGACGATCGTCTCACCGGTCGGCACGGGTGACCTCGTGCTGATCCATGCCGGGACGGCGATCGCCGTGCTGGAGCGAGCCATGAGCGACTTCCTCTACCCGTTCCTCGAAGGTGGCGGACCTGACGTGCCCGCACTGCTCGACGACCTCGCCACCTCGGCGGAGCCAAGGCGGCAGTCAGCAACCGGTTGCGGTCCGAGACCCTCGAGCGCGAGGCGGACTCGCTCGACACGATCGCGGATGCGATGGCCGACTCGATTCCGGGTGGGCGGCCGGCTCTTCACGTTCGGCAACGGGGGCAGCTCGACCGACGCCGCCTCCGTCGCCGTCCTGTTCGCGTCGCCACCATCGGGCGATGCACTTCCGGCTCGCTGCCTTGCTGACGACACGGCGGTGCTCACGCGCGCTGGGCAACGACGTCGGCTTCGAGCTGGTCTTCTCGCGCCAGCTGATCGCCTACGCCCGTGCGGGCGACATCGCGCTCGGCCTGTCCACGAGCGGCAACTCGCGAAACCTGCTCGCCGCGTTCCGCGAGGCGCGCCAGCGCGACATGCTCACGATCGGCCTCGCCGGCTACGACGGTGGCGAGATGGCACGCTCCGGCGACGTCGACCACTGCCTCGTCGTCGCGCTCCGACAGCGTTCACCGCATCCAGGAGACCCAGGGCGCGCTGGCGTTCGCGCTGTGGTCGGCGGTCCAGGAGCGCCTCGCCGTCGGCGGTGGCGGCTCGTGGCTGACGGCTCGCTCCGACGCGGGCGCTCGCGAGGCTGCGGTCCTCGACCGCATCGCCGCGTTCCGCCGCCGCCGTCCGCGGCTCACCGACGAAGTGGTCACGCTCGCCCACGGCGCCGGCGGGAAGGCCTCGGCCGCGCTCGTCGACGCCGTCTTCCTCGATGCCTTCGTCGGCACCGAGCACGGCCCGCTCGCGGACGCGGCGACGCTCGGGCTGCCCGGCGGCGACCGCCTGGCGTTCAGCACCGACTCGTACGTCGTCGCCCCGCGACGGTTCCCGGGCGGCTCGATCGGGCACCTCGCCGTGCACGGCACGGTCAACGACGTCGCCGTGCAGGGCGGCCGGCCGACGTGGCTGTCCGCGGCGTTCGTGATCGAAGAGGGCTTCCCGGTCGACGAGCTGCGCGGCATCGTCGCCGACATGGCCGAGGCGGCTGCCGCCGCGGGGGTGCGCGATCGTCACCGGCGACACCAAGGTCGTCGGAACGGGCGCCGCCGACGGCTCTTCATCTCGACGGCCGGCATCGGCCTGATCCCGGCGGGACGCGTGCTCGGGCCCGAGCTGGTGCGGCCGGGCGACGGTGCTCGTGTCGGGCACCATCGGCGACCACGGCATGGCGGTGATGCTCGCCCGCGGCGACCTCGCCCTCGAGGCCGACATCCGCTCCGACACGGCACCGGTCAACGGCCTCGTCGAGGCGCTGCTCGCGGCCGCGCCGGACACGCGTTGGCTGCGCGACCCCACCCGTGGCGGCGTCGGCACGGTGTGCAACGAGCTGGCGCAGCGACGCCAGCGTCGCCGTCGTGCTCGACGAGCCGACACCTTGCCCGTCGCCCCGGCCGTGCGTCGGCGCCTGCGACCTGCTCGGCATCGACCCGCTGTACGTCGCCAACGAGGGCAAGGTCGTCGCCGTCGTGGCGCCCGACGAGGCCGACGCCGCCGTTGGCGGCGATGCGCGCGCACCCGCTCGGGCGAGCGGCGGCCGTCGATCGGCGAGATCGCCGCCGAGCCCGAGGGCATCGTCGTGCTGCGGACCACGTTCGGCGGCACGCGGATCGTCGACATGCTCGTCGGCGACCCGCTGCCGCGCATCTGCTGATGGACGTCCGATGGCGCGCACGGCGATTCCGCGTCACGGGCACGGTGCAGGGCGTCGGATTCCGCCCGTTCGTGTATCCGCCGTGCCGTCGAGCTCGGGCTTGTCCGGGTTCGTGCGCAACGACAGCGAAGGTGTGTTGATCGAGGTCGAGGGCGACGCGCCGCGCGATCGACGCGTTCGCCCGGGCGCTTGCGCGACGACGCACCGCCGCTCGCTCGCGTCGACGCGGTGACGCGCAGAGGACGTGGAGCCGCGGCCGACGCACGGCCGGCGTTCGCCATCGAGCACAGCGAGGACGTCGGCGCTCCGGACGTGCCGATCAGCATCGACACCGCGCCGTGCGCGGCAGTGCCTGGCGGAGGTCTTCGATCCCGGGGACCGCCGGCACCGCTACCCGTTCACGAACTGCACCGACTGCGGGCCCCGGTACACGATCGTGCGGTCCGTTCCGTACGACCGTCCGAGCGACGACGATGGCCGGAGTTCGTCATGTGCCCGGCGTGCCAGGCGGAGTACGACGATCCGGCCGACCGCCGCTTCCACGCCCAGCCCAACGCCTGCCCGGTGTGCGGCCCGCAGGTCTCGTGGCGTGACTCGGCGGGCACGGCAGTGGCGCGACGGCGACGCGGCCGTCGGGGCGGCCGTCGCCGCGTTGCTCGCCGGCGCGTGATCGCCGCGGTCAAGGGCGTCGGCGGCTACCACCTGGCCGCCGACGCGACGTCTCGCCGACAGCCGTCGGTGAGCTGCGGCGGCGCAAGGCTCGCGACGACAAGCCGTTCGCCGTGATGGTCGCCGACCTCGGCGGCGGCCCGCGCCCTCGCGCGACTTGGACGATGCGCGGTCGCCGAGGCCATCTCGTCGCCTCGGCGGCCGATCGTGCTGGCACCGCGACGGGCGGCCGTCGGCGGATCGTCGACGCCGTCGCACCGTCCGTGCCCGAGCTCGGGCTGATGCTGCCGTACAGCCCGCTCCACCACCTGCTGCTGGCGGGCGTTGGACGGCCGCTCGTCATGACGAGCGGCAACGTCAGCGACGAGCCGATCGCCCACGACGACGCCGATGCAGTGGCCCGGCTCGGGCCGATGGCCGACGGGCTGCTGACGCCACGACCGACCGATCCACATCCGCTGCGACGACTCGGTCGCCCGGGCGTGTCGCGGAGCGGGTGCAGGTGCTGCGCCGCTCGCGTGGCTACGCGCCCGAGCCGATGGCCGCTGCCATTCGACGCTCCGGTCGCGCCGTGCTCGCCGTCGGCGCCGAGCTGAAGTGCACGGTGGCGGTGACCAAGGGTCGCCAGGTCGTGGCCAGCCACCACATCGGCGACCTCGAGCACCTCGCCACGTATCGCGTCGTTCCTGCAGGCGGTCGACCATCTGCCGCGCGCTGTACGGGGTGAGCCCGGAGCTGGTCGCCCACGACCTCCATCCCGGAGTACCTGTCGACGAAGTTCGCCCTCGAGCTCGATCTCCCGCTGGTCGGCGTCCAGCACCATCACGCCCACGTCGCGTCGTGCATGGTCGAGCACGGGCGCATGGAGCCGGTGCTGGCGGTCTGCTTCGACGGCCTCGGCTACGGCTCCGATGGCACGCTGTGGGGCGGCGAGCTCCTCGTCGCCGACTTCGCCGGGTTCCGGCGCGTCGGTCACCTGCGGCCGCGTCGACCATGCCGGGTGGCGTCGCCGGCGATCCGTGAGCCGTGGCGCATGGCGGCGTCGTGGCTGGCGGCGGCCGAGGGCGCCGAGGCGGCGATCGGCCCGGCTGGCGACCGTCGACTCGCGGGCGGCGAGCGTCGTCGAGCTGGCGACGCACGGGCTCAGGCCCGACGACGACCGCCGTCGGCCGGCTGTTCGACGCGGTCGCCGCGCTGCTCGGCGGGCGGCCGCGGGTGACGTTCGAGGCACAGGCCGCGATCGAGCTGGAGGCCGCAGCCCGTCAGGTGCGGCGCGACGTGGCGCCCCGCTACGAGGGGACGGTGACGGTCGCACGTGGTGACGGTGACGTCGACGAGGTCGCCGTCCTCGACCCGGCGGAGCTGCATCGTCGCCCTGCTCGCCGACCGTGGACGCCGGTGCGCCGTTCCCGATGCTTGCGGCCGGCTTCCACGAGGCGCTGGGAACGGCGACCGCCCGCCTGGCGGCGACGTTGGCGGGCGAGCACGGCCTCGACACGGTGGCCCTGACCGGTGGCGTGTTCCAGAACGTCCGGCTGACCGAGGTCGTCGAGTCGGCCCTCGCCGAATCCGGGCTGCGGGTCCTCGCCCACGAGCAGATCCCCGCCGAACGACGGCGGCATCAGCATCGGCCAAGCGGCCATCGCTGCCTGGCCCCGGTCAGTCGGCGAGCCTTGAGGTTCTGACGAAGATTCGTGCCCGTCAGCGGACACGAAACCAGCACGAAATCGAGGCAGCCGGTTCTGTGTTTGTTTCGTATCCGTCAGCGGACACGAATCTTCGTCAGAACCGGGCGAGCGCCTCCCGGGCCAGGCCGAGGCCGATCTCGTGGATGGTGCCGTGGTGGCGGCGGATCCACGTGCGGCGGACGTGCCCGCTGCTCTCGCGGTGAACGATCTCGTCTGGGCGGTCGATCGCCGCGGCGAGGATGCGCTCCTCCGGTGTCAGGAGACTGCGCCGCAGGTGGGTGTGGCGAGAGCCGCGGGTCATGTCTCGGCGGTCGAGCTCGGCGCCGTCAGGCGGGACGGCCAGGGCGGCGGCGTCGACCAATCCTGGAGCCACGTCATGCACGGCGGGCACGTGCAGCTCGTTGTAGACGGTGCCGGCGACGTACAGCTGCGGGTACGCGATCTCGAGCGCCCAGAGGGCCCGCGGGCCTTCGACGTCGCCGAGCAGATCTTCGTCGGCAGCCCACGGGCCCGTCACGAACAGATGCTCGACGACCCACCACTCGTCGTCGCCGTCGACGATCAGCTGGTCCAGACAGCACGAGTAGCGGATCGGACGTCCGTCGGGTGTGCCGAGGTCACCTCCTGGCGCCGCTGGGTCTGGCACCGGGACCCACAGATCGTCGTTGGCGAGGACGGACTCGAAGTCGTCGAATGCGGCGGCGAAGGTGAAGTATCGGTTGAGCACCAGCTCTCCAACGGCAGTGACGGCCGGATCGGGTTCGCACATGGCCCGACGGAAGGAGCCGAGCGCCAACGGTCGCACGATCGATCGCTGCCAATCGTCCATCGCCGGCAGGTAGTAGGCCGCCAGGCCGGCGCGCAATGCCTGGTCGAGGTCGAACAAGAGCGCCCTTCGTTCGGCCGCACGCAGCACGAAGGTCCAACTCACCCCGGGGACCATTCATACCCGACCGCCACCCGGCACGCAGGGGGTGGAAAACACACCCATTGTCGGCGTCGCCGGGGCCAGCTAACAAGGCAGTGGGGGCGCGCCGCGCCCGCGAACAGAGTCGACAAGGGGGTACAGATGTCGACGACGGAAGCCCCGGAGGCCGTGATCCATGTGCTCTGGATCAACGCCGGGTTGAGCTGCGACGGCGATTCGGTGGCGCTCACCGCGGCCACGCAGCCGAGCATCGAGGAGATCGCCCTCGGCGCCCTACCCGGACTGCCCAAGATCGCCGTGCACTGGCCCCTGATCGACTTCGAGTGCGGTCCGGTCGGCGGCGCCGACGACTTCATCGAGTGGTTCTTCAAGGCCGATCGGGGCGAACTGGAGCCGTTCGTGCTGGTCGTCGAGGGATCGATCCCCAACGAGGCGATCAAGCGCGAGGGCTACTGGTGCGGGTTCGGCAACAACCCTGCGACCGGCCAGCCGATGACGACGAGCGAATGGCTGGATCGCCTCACCCCGAAGGCCCTGGCGGTGCTCGCCGTCGGCACGTGCGCCACCTACGGAGGGATCCACGCGATGGCCGGCAACCCGACCGGTGCGATGGGCGTCCCCGACTACCTGGGGTGGAACTGGAAGTCCAAGGCCGGCATCCCGATCGTCTGCGTCCCCGGATGCCCGATCCACCCGGACAACCTCTCCGAGACGATCCTCTACCTGCTGTACCAGGCGACCGGCCAGGCGCCGATGATCCCCCTCGACGACGCGCTGCGGCCACGCTGGCTGTTCGGGGCCACGGTGCACGAGGGCTGCGACCGCGCCGGCTACTACGAGCAGGGCGACTTCGCCACCGAGTACGGGTCACCGAAGTGCATCGTCAAGCTCGGCTGCTGGGGCCCGGTGGTCAACTGCAACGTGCCGAAGCGAGGCTGGATCAACGGGGTCGGCGGATGCCCCAACGTGGGCGGCATCTGCATCGGCTGCACGATGCCCGGCTTCCCCGACAAGTTCATGCCGTTCATGGACGAGCCGCCCGGCGGCCGGGTCTCCACGACCGGCAGCCGCATCTACGGCAACGTCATCCGCCGCCTGCGCGGCATCACTCAAAAGACCGTCAACGAGGAACCGAAGTGGCGGGTACCCGGCACGACGCTGACGACCGGCTACGAGCCGAAGTGGAGGTAGATCAATGACTGCAACGGACACCTCCAACATCGTCGAGATGGCGTGGGACCCGATCACGCGCATCGTCGGCAGCCTCGGCATCTACGCCAAGATCGACTTCGGCCAGGGCAAGGTCGTCGACTGCCACAGCACGTCGTCGATCTTCCGTGGCTACAGCGTGTTCATGAAGGGCAAGGACCCTCGCGACGCCCACTTCATCACGAGTCGGATCTGCGGCATCTGCGGCGACAACCACGCCACGTGCTCGGTCTATGCCCAGAACATGGCCTACGGCGTCCACCCTCCGGCGCTGGGGGAGCAGATCATCAACCTCGGCGAGGCCGCCGAGTACATGTTCGACCACAACATCTTCCAGGAGAACCTGGTCGGAGTCGACTTCTGCGAGAAGATGATCGCCGAGACGAACCCCGGCGTCCTCGACCTCGCCAACCGCACCGAAGCGCCGCACGCCGCCGACCACGGGCACGCCACGATCGGCGACATCATGCGCTCGCTCAACCCGTTCTCGGGCGAGTTCTACCGCGAGGCGCTGCAGGTCAGCAGGTGGACACGCGAGATGTTCTGCCTGATGGAGGGGCGCCACGTCCATCCGTCGACGCTGTATCCAGGCGGCGTCGGGACGACGGCGACGATCCAGCTGTTCACCGACTACTACACGCGGCTGATGCGCTACGTGGAGTTCATGAAGCGCGTCGTCCCGCTGCACGACGACCTGTTCGACTTCATCTACCAGGCCATGCCCGGGTACGAGGAGGTCGGGCGCCGCCGGGTGCTGCTCGGCTGCTGGGGTGCGTTCCAGGACCCCGAGGTGTGCAACTTCAAGTACGCCGACATGACGGACTGGGGCCGGGCGATGGGCGTCACACCGGGCATCATCGTCGACGGCACACTGATCACGAACGACCTCGTCGACATCAACCTCGGCATCCGCATCCTCCTCGGCAGCTCCTTCTACGAGGACTGGGAGAACCAGGAGATGTTCGTGACGAGGGACCCGCTCGGGAACCCGGTTGACCGACGGCACCCGTGGAACCAGCACACCAACCCGGCACCGCAGAAGCGCGACTTCGACGGCAAGTACAGCTGGGTGATGTCGCCGCGGTGGTTCGACGGCACGGACCACCTCGCCCTCGACACGGGCGGCGGCCCGATCGCCCGCCTGTGGTCGACGGCGCTCTCCGGGCTCGTCAACACCGACCACCTCAAGGCGACGGGGACGAGCGTGCAGATCCACCTGCCGCGGTCGGCCCTGAAGCCCGAAGTCACGTTCGAGTGGAAGATCCCGCAGTGGTCGAATGCCATCGAGCGGGACCGTTCCCGGACGTACTTCCAGGCCTACGCCGCGGCAGCGGCGCTCGACTTCGTCGAGAAGGCGCTCGACGACGTTCGCGCCGGCAAGAGCAAGACGTGGGAACCGTTCGAGGTGCCCGAGGAGGGGATCGGCTGCGGGTTCACCGAAGCGGTGCGCGGCGTCCTCTCGCACCACATGGTGATCCGCGGTGGGAAGATCGCCAACTACCACCCGTACCCGCCGACGCCGTGGAACGCCAACCCACGAGACGTCTACGGCACGCCTGGCCCGTACGAGGATGCCGTCATGAACACCCCGATCTTCGAGGAGAACGGGCCGGACAACTTCAAGGGCATCGACATCATGCGTGCCGTGCGCAGCTTCGATCCGTGCCTGCCGTGCGGCGTCCACATGTACCTCGGCAAGGGCAAGGTGCTGCACACGACCCATTCGCCGACGCAGGTCCCGACACCCGACCTGTTCTCGTAGTGGAGCCCTCGAGCGAACGGGATCCCCGGGAGGTCGGCGACCGGATCGAGCGGCTGCTCGACGAGTTGCAGGCCTCCCTCCAGCCGCGGGCGTACGCCGCGGTGGAGGAGCTGGTTCGCCAACTGACCGACCTCTACGGGGCGGGACTCGACCGCATCATCGCCATGGTTCGAGACACCGACGCCGCCCTCCTCGGCAGGCTCGTCGAGGACGACCTCGTCGCCAGCCTGCTCATGGTGCACGGCCTCCATCCCGCCGACCTCGAGGCGCGGGTCCAGGCCGCGCTGGAGTCGGTGCGCCCGTTCCTCGCTCATCACGATGGCGACGTCGAGCTGCTCGCCGTCGATCCTCAGGTCGGGGCGGTGCGGCTGCGGCTGTTGGGAAGCTGTGACGGCTGCCCGTCGTCGGCGGTGACGCTGCAGCTCGCCGTGGAACGGGCGATCGTCGAGGCGGCACCCGAGATCGTCCGCATCGACGTCGATGACGTCGCGCCGGCGCCGGTGCCGGCAGGCCCGGAGACGCCCGTGGCGCTGATCCGCAAGCCGCTGTACGACACCTGTCCGGCAGAGCTGGAGGACGCCACGGCGGGGGCGAGGGCGCAGTGACCTCCGACGCTCTGGCGGTGATCCGCCGGATCCGCGCCGAGCGCGGAACGACGGCCACCGCACGGGAATCGAGGTGCGAGCTGTGTGGAGAAGCGATCGGGGACCAGCACGGCCACCTCGTCGATCTCGAGCGGCGCAGCCTCCTGTGCTCGTGTCGCGGTTGCTACCTGCTGTTCACGCCGGGCGGATCCGGTGGAGCGCGCTTCCGGGCCGTGCCCGACCGCTACGTGGTCTTCGACGGCGCGCGGCTGTCGCCGGCGCAGTGGGAAGCGCTGCAGATCCCCGTCAGCGTGGCGTTCTTCTTCGTCAACTCCGTGCTCGGGCAGGTCGCCGCGTTCTATCCGAGCCCGGCCGGCGCCACCGAGTCGCTGCTTCCGCTCGACACGTGGGCCGAAGTGGTGACGGACAATCCCGAGCTGGCGACCCTCATCCCGGACGTCGAGGCGTTGCTCGTCCGCGTCGACCAGGCAACGCACGTCGGGGAGTGCTTCCTCGTGCCGATCGACGCCTGCTACGAGCTCGTGGGGCAACTGCGTCTGCTGTGGAAGGGATTCGACGGAGGAGCTGAGGCGCGCCGTGCCCTCGACGACTTCTTCGATGGAGTGAGGGCGCGGGCACGATGAGCACGCTCTCGTTCGAGGTGGTGGGCGCTCGCGTCGAGCCCTATGCCGTCCAGCCGACGATCACCCTGGAGCTCGGCGTGACGGCGTCGGAAGGTCTGCTCGTGCACGCAGTCGCGCTGCAGTGCCAGATCCGCGTCGAGCCCCAACGCCGGCGCTACACACCCGACGAGGCAACGCACCTCGTCGAGCTGTTCGGGGAGCCCAGCCGGTGGGGTGAGACGATGCGGCCGTTCCTGTGGACGCACGTCAACACGACGGTCGCCGGCTTCACCGGGACGACGGTCGTCGAGCTGGCGGTGCCGTGCACCTACGACATGGAGGTCGCCGGCACGAAGTACCTCCACGCGCTTGCACCGAACGGTGAGATCCCGCTGCTGCTGCTGTTCTCCGGCACGATGTTCGCAAGAGACGGGACGGCCGCCGGCGTCAGTGTGACGCCAGTCGCCTGGCACGAGGATGCGTCGTTCCGGCTCCCGACGCGACTCTGGCGCGACATGATGGACCGCTACTTCCCGAATGGTGGGTGGGTCAACGTGAGCCGACCCGTGCTCGACTCGCTGGCGCGGTTCAAGACTCGCCGTGCGCTCGCCACCTGGGACCAGACGCTGGAGGCACTGCTCAAGGAAGCGGGAGAGGATCTGTGATCGAGGGGCTCGACGTAGCGTGCGTTCCCCGGCCACGCAGGCCGCGAGTGGCCGCTCACTCGCTGGCGCTCGCTCGCTCGCAGGCGTCGAGGGGTGCTCCATGACGGACCGGTTCGCCGCCGCCAGGGCCGTGGCCGATGCCGTGCTGTACGAGGGCTACCTGCTGTACCCGTACCGCGCGTCGGCCCGCAAGAACCAGATGCGCTGGCAGTTCGGCGTCCTTGTTCCGCCCGCGATGGCCGACGCCCACGAGCGGTCGTCCGTGCGCACGGAGTGCGTCGTCGATCCCGGGGCTTCGCCGGCCCTGCACGTGCGGCTGCGCTGCCTGCAGTTGCAACATCGGACCGTCGAAGCTGCTCGCGGCGACGGCTTCGAACCGGTCGACGTGCTCGACGTCGATGGCATCCCGTGGTGTGCGTGGGACGAGGCCGTCGAGCACGACGTGGAGATCGCCGTTGCCAAGCTGCTGCCCTGCAGCCGCGCCCGCCGGGAGGTAGCCGCCCTCCTCCCGGCGGGTTGCGACGTCGAGGAGCTGCGCTCCGAATCTGGCGAGCTGGTCGGCCGGGCGATCCGCACCCGCGAGGCGGTCGACGGCTTGGTTCGCATCGACACCAGCTGGGCCGACGGTTCGGGTATCTACCTCGCCGTCTCCGTCACCGTCGAAACAGAACGGACTGGATGCGGCCGGCGAAGGCGCTGGAGCGCCCGCCGTGCCGAACCGGGTCTGCACCTCTGAACGACGCGTCGGCCCGTCGATACAGCCGACCGCCAGCAGGGACGAGGTGATGCGGAGATCTCTGGTCGCCGTGCACACGTTGCTGGCCATCGACGACGGCAGCTTCGTGTCGTCGCTCGATCCGCCGCCGCCAGCTGCGGCAGCGGTTGCCGGGTGCCACAACGACGGCACGTTTCCCGTCCTCGTCGGCGACGGCGGTGACGTCATGCTCTCCTCGCCGATCATCCTCTACGACCAGCCCGAGATCGCCCCGGAGAGTCTCGGTGACCTGTACGACGCGACCGAGATCGATGAGATCCTGGCGCTGCGCGTGTTGACCCTCACCGACGACGAGAAGTCCGAGGCTCGCGGTACCGACGCGCGGGCCGCCGCCATCGTCGACCGCTGCGACGACATGCCGCCCGAGGTGTGGGCGCGGTTGCACGGCGCGATCCGGTCGATCACCCCGGTCGTCGAGGAACCGGAGC
The DNA here is from genome assembly GCA_963774125.1 of uncultured Acidimicrobiia bacterium. Taxonomy (GTDB): domain Bacteria; phylum Actinomycetota; class Acidimicrobiia; order Acidimicrobiales; family Ilumatobacteraceae; genus JALZMG01. The sequence continues at coordinate 24,089 of CAVZDR010000002.1, read as the reverse complement.
CGATCCTGCCGTGGTGGGACCCGGACGCAGATCGCGCCGTCGACCCGTGGAGCGAGTGCACGGAGGTCGCGGGGGTCGAGCTCTGCGCCGGCTCGAAGGTGGTGCTGCGGCCCGGGCACCGCCGTGCCGATGCCCACGACATGTTCCTTGCCGGGATGAACGCCACGGTGACCGGCGTGTTCCGAGATGCCGAAGGCGAGGTGCACCTCGCCGTCACCGTCGACGACGACCCGGCGAACGAGGAACTGGCATGGCAGGGCCGGTACCTCTTCTTCCACCCGGACGAGGTCGAGCCGCAGAAGGAACTCCGGCGATGAAGGCGCTCGTCGCCGGCATCGGCAACATCTTCTTCGGTGACGACGGCTTCGGCGTCGAGGTCGCCAACCGGTTGGTCGGACGCGAGCTTCCCGCCGGCGTCCGCCTGGGTGAGTACGGGATCCGCGGGATCCACCTCGCCTACGAGCTGCTCGATGGGTACGACCTGCTCGTGCTGATCGACGCCGTGCCGATCAACCAGCCACCCGGCACCGTGGCGGTCATCGAAGTCGACATGGACGACGTCGTGAGGGCGGGGGACACCGGGATCGATGCCCACACGATGACGCCGGCGTCAGTGCTCGGCGCGCTGGCTCACCTCGGTGGCCGCGTCGGACGAGTCCTCCTCGTCGGATGCCAGCCCGAATCGATCGACGAGCGGCTCGGCCTGTCCCAGCCCGTCGCCGCCGCCGTCGAGGTCGCCGTCGACGAGGTGATGAAGCTGCTCGACGTCGTCTCAACCGTTGGAGAGGAACCGGGCCGCGTCGTTCAGAAGCGAGACCCGGTTCGGCACGGCGGGCGCTCCAGCGCCCTCGCCGGCCGCATTGAAGAGGAACCGGGCCGCGTCGTTCAGAAGCGAGACCCGGTTCGGCACGGCGGGCGCTCCAGCGCCTTCGCCGGCCGCATTGAAAAGGAGCGATGATGCGCCTCATCTCAGGTCTGATCTTCACCGTCCTCGCGGCGTTGGTGATCAGCACGATCGTGCGGTCGGCCCCAGACGTCAATCGGTACCTCAAGATCAGGAGCATGTAGCGCTTGACCCGCTACGACATCGTCCCCGAGCGGTCCAGCGTGTGGATCGAGGCCACGTCGAACGTGCACCCCATCAACACGCGGACCGACGGCCTCGAGGGCTTCCTCGACGTCGTGCTGCGCGACGGTGGTCACCTCGATCTCGACGTGTCCCCGAAGGGTGAGCTCTCACTGTCCGTGTCACGCCTATCGTCCGGCAACGTGCTGGAGGACCGCGAGCTGCAGCGGCGCATCGACGCCCGCCGTTTCAGGACGATCGATGGGCGGCTCACCGACATGCGAGCGACTGACCGCGACGACCGCTACCTGGTGCGGGGCGACGTCACGTTCCGTGGTGTCACCAACTCGTACGAACAGGAGATGACCGTCGCGCAGCTCGACGAGCAGACGCTTCAGCTGGACGGTCAGGCGACGTTCGACATCCGCGACTTCGGGATGGAGCCACCGCGGATCCTGATGTTCAAGGTTCGCCCGGAGGTCGATGTCCGGGTGGAAGTCGTGGCCAGGAAGGAGGGCTAACGAATGTGCCTCGGGATCCCGGGCCGGCTGGTCGAGTTCCTCGACAGCCACGAGCACCTCGCGCGTGTGGACGTCAACGGCGTCGGACGGATCATCAACATCGGGCTCCTCGAGGACGAGGTCCTCGGTCCCGGTGATTGGGTGCTGATCCACGTCGGCTTCGCCATGTCGAAGATCGACGAGGAGGAGGCCGGTCGCGCCCTCGAAGGGCTGCAACTGATGGGCCAGGCCTACGACGAGGAGCTGACGGCGTTGGCCGGCTCGGACATCACGTTGGCCTGGGACGGTGGGGACTAGCCGTGCGCTTCGTCGACGAGTACCGGGACCCCGCTGCGGCGCGCGCAGTCGTCGCGCACATCACCGAGTTGGCCGAAGGCCGCTCGTACAAGTTCATGGAGGTGTGCGGCGGGCACACCCACACGATCTATCGCCACGGGATCGAGCACGTGCTGCCGGACACCGTCGAGCTGGTGCACGGCCCGGGATGCCCGGTGTGCGTGATCCCGATGGGCCGCGTCGACGACGCGATCGCGGTGGCGGAGCAGCCGGGCGTCATCTTCACGTCTTTTGGCGACATGATGCGGGTGCCGGGAGGCTCGGGAAACCTGCTCGAGGCGAAGGCTCGAGGCGCGGACGTGCGCTTCGTCTACTCGCCGCTCGACGCGCTCCGCCTGGCAACCGAGCACCCCGATCGAGAGGTGGTCTTCTTCGCCGTCGGGTTCGAGACAACCGCACCGTCCACGGCGATCACGCTGTTGCGGGCCCGAGAACTGGGAGTCACGAACTTCCGGGTCTTCTGCAACCACGTGACGATCGTCCCGCCGATCCGGGCGATCCTCGAGTCACCGGACCTGCGACTCGACGGCTTCCTCGGCCCGGGTCACGTGTCCACGGTCGTCGGGAACCGCCCGTACCGCTTCGTCCCGGAGACCTACGGCAAGCCGCTGGTGACGACCGGGTTCGAGCCACTCGACATCCTGCAGGCCATCGCCATGCTGCTGGTGCAGATCCGCGACGGGCGTTGCGAGGTCGAGAACCAGTACACCCGCGTGGTGCGCGATGAGGGCAACCCGCGTGCCCTGGCTGTGCTCGCGGAGGTGTTCGAGCTGCGCCCGCACTTCGAATGGCGCGGACTCGGTTTCATCTCCCAGAGTGCGCTTCGGCTGCGGCCCGAGTTCGCCGCCTTCGATGCCGAGCTGCACTACGACATCCCGAACGTCCGCGTCGCCGATCCCAAGGCATGCCAGTGCGGTGAGGTCCTGAAGGGCGTCATCAAGCCGTGGGAGTGCAAGGTGTTCGGGACTGCCTGCACGCCCGAGACGCCGATCGGTACGTGCATGGTCTCCTCCGAGGGCGCCTGCGCCGCCTACTACAACTTCGGACGGCTGCACCGCGAAGTGGCCGTGACGCTCGGCCGACCGGCGTAGCCCAGCTGCCGGTGTGCGAGCACGCCAGGCCGGGTAGTCACTGCAGGTGCACGCCACCGCGACCCCAGCCCCGACCTCGATCACTGGTGAGGGTGAACGCCTGCTCCGGCTCTACCTGGAGGACCATCGTGCTGGCGCCGCGGCCGGTCATTCGCTGGCCCAGCGGATGCTGCAGAACAACGAGGACACGTACCTTGCCGACACGCTGCGCACCCTCGTGCAGGAGATCGGCGAGGACAAGCAGACCCTCGAGGACGTTGCCGCTCACCTAAACCTCGAGCTGCGCAGCTGGAAGCAGGTCCTCGGGTCGCTCGGTGAGACGGCGGCTCGGCTGAAAGCGAACGGACGCCTTGTCGGCTACTCGCCGCTGAGCCGGCTCGAGGAGTTCGAGTTGCTCGCCGCCGGGATCGTCACGAAGGCATCGCTGTGGAGGAATTGCGAGCTGAGCCTGGCGCAGCGGCGAGAGCTGATCGGCGTCGACTTCACCGGGCTGGTGCGGCGCGCCGAGCGCCAGCTCGCTGCGTTGGAGGCCCATCGAGAGCGCGTCGTCAGGGACGCCTTCGTCCAGCGCTGACGCGTGGCGGCACCGACCCGTCACGCCATGTCGTAGGTGCTGCCTTCCTCGTAGCTCTCGTCGGACGAGTAGCTCTCGTCGGCGGCGTAGCTGTCGTCGGCGGCGTAGCTGTCGTCGGACGAGTAGCTGTCGTTGACGGTGTAGCTTCTCCTCGGACGCGAAGCTCTGCTCGGCGGTGTAGGTCTCGTCGCTGTCGCCGGCGGGCTCGGACGCCAATGCCGTCGCCTCGCTCGTGGGCGCTTCGCCGGCGATGACGGCCGCCGGCTCGGCGTCAGCTTCCTCGGCCGGAGCTTGGTCCGCTGGAGCCGCCGCCAACGTGTCGTCGGCCACCTCGTCGGCCGGTGTGTCGAGGGCACTGGTCGACTGCGGTGTCGACGCTGGTGTCGTGGCCGGCGCTGCAGGCTTGGGGCGAGTCGCGTCGTCGGCTGGGTCGAGCGGGCTGCTGCCCAGGTCGCGTTCGAGCATGTCGGTGGCCCCGTCGCCATCGGTGTCGATGTCGCTCGAGACGTCCGGGATCACCGCCCCGTGTGTGTAGAAGTTGCCGGCGTCCATCTCCCTGACCTCGCCGGCGCGTTCCGAGACGTCCAGCACGCGCCCATCGCCGAGGCTGATGGCGACGAACGATCGGGCCGGTCGGCCGGCTGACGTCAGGGGGTCCGACGAGAACCCGAAGACGAGCGCACCCGGCGTGCGCAGCGCCTGGTCGACGGGAATCGCGCCACCGGCCTCGTGAAGTTGGCGGTACTGCTTCCACGAGCCGTCGGGCAGCTTGATGCCCGCCTGCGCGGCTGCCCACTCGACGAGCTCGGAGGAGTCGAAGCCGTCCGGGTTCTTGTCGTCGAGCACGACCTCCGCGCCGAACTTGTACGGATCACCGATCTGCGACTTGGCCGCGTCGAGGAAGGCGTTGCGCCCTTCCTGACCGACCATCACCTCGTTCGGAGCTCGCCCGCGCAGTGCCCGCAGCTCGGAGGCGACGTCGTCGAGCTCACCACCCGGCTTGTCCAGGCTGAACGTGCTCTTGCGCGGATTGGTGTTGCGCGTGTTCTCGACCCAGTCGCCGAGCCCGTCACCGTCGCTGTCCGGGTTGTTCGGATCCGTGCCGAGCAGGCGCTCCTGGAGGTCGGTCAGTCCGTCGGCGTCGATGTCGTTCGGCGTGGACGTCCAGGCCGGTTCGCTCTTGCCATTGGGCTGCAGCGGATCGGCGTGCACCGGATCGCGTCGCTGGGCGACCTCAGCGCCGTCTCGAACTCCATCGCCGTCGGAGTCGTCGTCGTTCGGCTTCGTGCCGAGACGCCACTCCGCGTAGTCGCTCAACCCGTCGTTGTCCGTGTCGCGGACATGCGGATCGCTGCCCATCGCCCGTTCCGTGCCGTCGGGCACGTTGTCCAGATCAGTGTCGATCGTGTCAGCCATGCGCCGACCGTACGGATGCGCACTCGACGTGTCATCGGGAACATCCCCCAAAGGCGACGGATCGGGAGAACTCCCGATGACGATGAACGTCACTGCTCGGCACCATCACCCCATGAGTGATCGTCTCGACCCTGCGCCGTACGCCGAGCAGGCCCGCCAGCTGCGGGCCCTCGCCAGCCGGGCCAGAGCCGCGTACGAGGAGAAGCTGATCGACGACGGGGCCCGGCTCGGTCTGGAGCGGGACAAGGCCGCACGGGCCAAGTCCGCCGCCGAGCAAGAGCTGGCCGCCGCCAAGCTGCAGTCGAAGCGTGAGCTCGGAGTCGCCGATCAGGCCGACAAGGCCGCGGCCGCCCTCGAGCGTCGCGCCACCCAGACGAAGGGAAACGCGGGCGAGGAGCTGCGCGAACAGGCGGCCGAGCAGCGGGCGCGAGCGGAGATCGCCCGTCGTCGGGCCCACGCCGCCGACGACGACGCGGAGAGCCTGCAGTTCACCGTCGGCCGTCATCACCAGACGGTGGAGCTGCTCGAGACGCAGATGAAGTCGAACGACGACATGAAGCGCGTCGAGCGTGAGATCGACCACCTCGAGACCCATGCCGATGTCGCCGAGGGCACGGCGCGAGCGGCGCTGCGCGCCGACGAGCTGCAGCAGCGCCTCTCTGATGCCGCGGCGCGAGGCGACAAGGTGCTCGTGAAGCAGTTGTCGACGGAGATCGATCGAGCCTGGGAGACCGCCCACGAGCGAGCCCAGCAGCGGGTGATGTTCCTCGTTCCGCCGGTGGACACGGCCGTGCTGACGGATATCGGTATCGATGTGCCGCCCGCGGTGCTCCAGGTGCCCGGCTACACGCCGCCTCCGCTTCCGAGCGACGCCCCGACGTCGATGGGTGACACCGGCACCAGTGGGACGCCAGCACCTCCGGCCGACCCGACGTTCGATCCTGCTCCGCCCAGCGCCGAAGTGACCGCAACGCCAGCAGCACCCGCGAGCGACGACGTCCTTGGCGATGACGTGCTCGCTGCATCCGGATCGACGATCGCCGAGCCGGTTGTCGCGGCGCCGGAGGTCGCTGCACAAGCGGTCGAGGAACCGGTGCCGTCGGAAGCTGCGGTCGAGGAACCGGCTGCCGTCGAGGCGCCGAGCATCGACCCGGTCGAGGGCGTCGCGTCGTTCGACTCCGTCGAGTCAGCGGACTCGTTCGAGACGTTCGACGCCTCCACTTCGGTGGACGAGCCGGCCGAGTCATTCGTCGACGAAACGAGTGGCTCGCTGGCCGACGTGAGTTGATGTACTCAATTCGCGCCGCTCACGGGCCCACGCCGTAGCGTCCGTCCGATGGTCGCGCTGTGGCCGCTCACCGGGCGGTCGGCCCAGCTGGAGGAGCTCGGTCGTCACTATCGCGACGGTCGGTCCGGCGGCATCGTGCTGCAGGGCCCTGCGGGCGTCGGCAAGACCCGGCTCTCCGAGGAGGCGTTGCGCCTCGCCGAACGAGCCGGCAAGCGGGTGGAGCGAGCGGTCGGCCATCCGGCGACGAAGGCGATCCCGCTCGGCGCGCTGGCCCACGTGCTGCCGGGCGCGCTCGTCCACGACGTCGGCGTCGGCGACGACGAACGGACGGCCCTCTTCCATGCGGCGCGGGCGGCGCTGCGAAACCTCGCCGGTGACGACCGACTCGTCCTCCTCGTCGACGACCTCGACCTGCTCGACGACACGTCGGTGGCCGTGCTCGTGCCCCTGGTCGTCTCGCGCAGCGTCTTCCTGATCGGCACCGTCCGCGCCGGAAGGACTGCCTCCCCGCGCCTGACGAGCCTTCAGCGAGATGGTCACCTCGTCCGCCTGGACCTCGAGCCCCTCGCACGACGACGAGCTCGGCGCGCTGCTCCATCGGGCTCTCGACGGACCGGTCTCCACTCGTGCCCAGGCAGAGCTGTCCCGGCTGTCGGGCGGGAACCTGCAGATGCTCACGGAGCTCGTGCAGGGCGCACGGGAGCGCGGGGCGCTCGTCGACGTCAATGGCGTCTGGGACCTCGTCGCACCACTGCCCACGACGACCGCGTTGGAGGAGCTCGTCGCCGAGCACCTCGCGAGTGTCGACGCCGCCGGGATCGCCGTGCTCGAGGTGCTGGCCGTCTGCGAACGCTTCGGGCTGCAGGACCTCGAGGCTGCACACGGTGCAGCGACGCTGGAGGCGCTCGAAGCGAAGCGACTCGTCACGGTCGTCACATCGGGCCGGCGAACGGCATTGCGCCTGGCGCATCCGCTATACGGCGAGGTCCTCCGGGCGGGGCTGCCGCCGCTGCGCCTGCGGCGCATCCATCAGGAGCTGGCCGACGTCGTCGAAGGCCACGGTGCCCGTCGCCGGGAGGACGTCGTCCACGTCGCCATGTGGCGCGTTGCGTCAGGCGGCCGCGTGTCGGGGGAGCAGCTGCTGCGCGCCGCACGTCTCGCCCTGATCGGGCGCGAGTCGGCGCTCGCCATCGAGCTGGTGGACGCCGTCACCGACGAGCGCGAGATCGATCCGGTCGACCGTGCCGAGGTGCTGGCCGAGGCGCATGCCATGCAGGGTCATCACGATGAGGTCGACCGGATCATCGGAGACGTGTGGGATGGCCCGCTCACCGACAACCAGATCATCCAGCTCGCGCGCCGTCGGGCCGAGACGCGCTTCTACAGCGCCCGTGACCTGGAGGGTGCGATGGCCGCCTACGAGGCGGCGTGCGAGCGCGTGGTCGATCCCGAGGCGCGCGCCGTCGTCATGGCTCGACGCGCCAATCTGCTCGCCGGCGCAGGGCGGCCGTCCGAGGCGCTGCGCGTCCTGGACGCCGTGGGCGAGACCAAGGACCCCGGCACGAACGTCGAGCTGATCGGGGCGCGTGCGTCGAGCCTGGTCGTGCTGGGGCGCATGGACGAGGCCGCTGAGCTCTCGCGGCAGGGGTGCCGCGCTCCAAGCCGACCTTCCGGGATGGCTGGCCCGTCGTGGCATCGCCCTGCACCTCGTCAACGAAGGACACGCCCTCGGCTACTCGGGGCGGTTCCGGGAGGCAAGGGCACTGCTGGAGCCGGCGAGCGACCGCGCCCGGGCGACGAACGCCATGGGTGCCTGGGTGTGGTTCGAGATGGTGCTCGCGGAGATCGCCCGGGACACAGGTCGCGCCCATGAGGCGATTCGACGCTTCGGTGCCATCGCGGAGACCGCCCCGCTGGTTGGTCAGGACGCGGCGTTGATCTGGGCCCACGTCGGAGTCGCCCAGGGCTATCTCCTGCTCGGCCAATGTGGCGCTGCGGCGGTCGCTCTCCAGCGGGCGGACGACGAGGGCGAGAGCCCGGTCGCCACGTCGTACCTCACCCGCGAACGCACGAGAGCTTGGCTCGACGCCTGTCGAGGGGACCTCGTCGCGGCACGCGAACGTGTCCGCGAGGTCGCCAAGCTTTCGAGACGTGACGAGGTCTACAACTTCGAGGCAGGCACCGTCCACGACCTCGTTCGACTCGGCGTGCCCGGGGAGGCCGTCGACCGGCTGAATGAGCTCGTCCACCTGGTCGACGGTCCGTTGGTGAAGCACCATGCAGCTCATGCGACGGCGGCGGTCCGGCGCGACGTCGCCGGTTATGACGCGGTGATCGACGACTACGAGCAACTCGATGCGCTCGGGATCGCCGCCGAGGCTGCCGCCGAGCTGGCCGACCTCCACCGTGCCGCAGGAGACACCCGCCAGGCCGTCGCCGCCCAGCAGCGCTCGGAGGAGCTGGCGGCTCGGGCGGGCGGATTGGGGACGCCGGTCATGGCTCGCGGTGCCGGCGTCGAACCGTTGACCAGGCGCGAGCGTGAGGTCGCCCTGATGGCTGCCGGGGGGCGCAGCAACCGGGAGATCGGCCAGCGCCTGCACCTCTCGACGCGAACCGTGGACACGCACCTCGCCCGCGTCTACCGCAAGCTGGGCATCACCGCGCCGAGCCGAGCTCCCCGAGATGCTCGGCACGTCTCGGACTACGTAGTCGCGCGGCGGAACGACGATCCAGATTTGCGCATCCGTTGCGGATGCGGGAGCACGGCGCGTGGGCCGAGGATCGTGACGTGCGACACCTTCAGGCGGATCCATCATGAGCCCGGACGACCTTGCCACCGTGCGCTGCTCCTGGGCTGCGCTGGCGCCGGCCGGTCCCCAGCTCATCGAAGTGCTGGGCGACGTCTTGGCCAACGACGTCGACGTTGTCGAGGAGGCGCAGCCGCGTGCCCGCCGACTGGTCGAGGCAGTGGCGGAGCTCGTCGACCTGCTGGCAACGCCGAGCAGGCTCGGTCAGCGAGCCCGCCAGCTCGCCGAGAGCTGGCCAGACGGCAGCCCGTCCCCCAGCTTCCGGGTCGACGGGCAGGCATGGATCGCGGCAGCCACGTTCTGCGACCCGTGCTGGACGGCGAGCACCGAGCAGGCGTGGCGCCAGGCCTGGCTCCTACTTGCGGAGGAGCTCGCCGAGGATTCCTTGTCCCCGTTCTCGGTGCGTACGTACACGCCGGTTCGGGATCTACGTAGCGAGCACGGATGCGCCCCCGTCGCCAGATCCGCACACTGCCGTTCACGTTCACGAGCAACTGGATGGGACATGCGATGACGTACATGCTGGGCCTCGATCTGGGGACGACCTACACGGCCGCCGCAGTGTGGCGAGACGGCTCGGCCGAGATGGTGGCATTGGGCACACACAGCCACGTGATCCCGAGCGTCGTGCACCTGCGCGCCGACGGGACACTGATCACCGGCGAAGCGGCCGTGCGCCGCAGCCTCTCCGATCCCGGGCGCACCGCGCGGGAGTTCAAGCGCCGCCTCGGCGACCCGACGCCAATCCTCCTCGGCGGGACGCCACTGGCGGCCGTCGACCTCATGACCGCGCTGCTCCGCGATGTCCTCGCTGCCGTCAGCGAACGCCACGGCGGTCCGCCGTCCGCCGTGGCGCTGACGCACCCTGCGAACTGGGGTCAGTTCAAGATCGACCTGCTGCGCCAGGCCGCCGATGCGTGCGGTCTGCGCGACGTCACGCTGGTCACCGAGCCTGTCGCCGCGGCCGTCGACTACGCAGCCGGCGCGCGAGTGCCCGTCGGCGAGGTCGTCGCCGTGTACGACCTCGGCGGTGGCACGTTCGACGCCGCCGTGCTCCGTCGCACCGCCTCCGGATTCGAGACGCTCGGCGAGCCGGTCGGCCTGGAGCGACTGGGTGGCATCGACTTCGACCATGCCGTCGTGGCCCACGTCGAGCGCTCGATCGTCGACACGTTGAAGACGTTGGATCGCAACGATCCGGAGGTTGCCGGCGCGCTGCACGCGTCTGCGTCACGAGTGCGTCACGGCGAAGGAAGGGCTGTCGGAGGACAGCGAGGTCGTCGTGCCGGTCGCCCTGCCCGGCGTGTGGTCGGAGGTCCGCCTCACCCGTGGTGAGTTCGAGCAGATGATCGCCCCCGCGCTGATCGAGCCGTTGCGGGCGTTCCGCCGCGGCGTCGCGTCCGCAGGGATCAGCGCCAGCGACATCCACACGGTCCTGCTCGTCGGCGGCTCCTCGCGGGTGCCGCTCGTGGCAGAGACGGTCGCTGGCGAGCTCGGTCGGCCCGTCGCCGTCGACACCCATCCCAAGCACGCCGTCGCACTCGGAGCGGCGCGCATCGTCGGGACCGAAGGCACCCTCCGCCAAGCCCGTCGCGGCGGCAACGCCTGCCGTCACGGTGACACCTGCGAACGCCTGCCGTCACGGCGGCGCCTGCGGCCCCAGAGCCGAAGCCCGCTCCGGTGCCTGTGGCGGCTCGGACAGCGCCGCCCCGCCGGCCCCGGCGAGGCCGTCGCATGGCGTTCGCTGCCGTTGCGGCGGTGGCGATGATCGGTGCCGGCGTCGGCCGCCTTCGTGACGCTCGGCGGTTCGCAGGGTTCGGCATCCGAAGTGGAGACCCGCCGATGCCCCCGCCACGACGTCGTCGGTGCAGGCCGAGGAGCAACCGGTGCGAGCGCACCGAGCACGACCAGTCGACGGGTGAACCCGATCCGACGATCCCGACGACGGAGCACGCTCCGCCGGCCGACCTGTGCGGCTCGGCGAGCGGCATGTGCGCCTTCATCACCGACATCCGGCTGGACGGCGATCGCTACATCGTCGACTACGCCACCGCCGGGTTCGATCCGCTCATCCACGGCGAGGACCCGGGCGCGAGCGAGCACGACCATCACGTCCACTTCTTCTTCGACACGACCGATGCGGGCAACGCAGGGACGAACGGCCAACCGCCCGGATCGTGGGAGGTGTGGGGTCTGCAGCGCGGCGGCGGCGAGCTCGTGTTCGACGAGTTCACGGTCGACGACGCTGGCGACGCCGAGCAGCTGTGCGTCGCCGTTGCAACGTCGGGCCACGAGATCCTGGCCGACGTCGAGCTCACCGGAAACTGCGTCGCCCTCCCGCGGTGACGACCTCACGACAGCAGGACGACATGACGATCGCGAGCACGATGACGACAGCGCCGGCAACGACGTCCGACGAACCCGGCGAGGCGCCGCCGTTCGACCGCTTCCTGGCGGATGCCGGCACGACGCCGATCGGCATCGCCGACGGCGGTGTGATCGGTGCGGCGCTCGAACGGGCGCTGGCCGGCCGGACGACGAGGGTCACGATCTGCGGTGCGGCCGGGACGGGACGGACGCGTGTGATCGAGGACGCTCGTGCGGATGCAGCCGGTCGCGGCATGCGCGTGCTGGCCACGCACGGTCGGGCCGCTGATGCCGATGTCCCGTACGGGTCATTGATGACGCTGCTGCACCCGGTGGCCGACCGCATCGCGGAGTTGCCGGCCTCCGAGCGGGAGAGCCTCCATGCGGCGATCGAGCTGCGCGAGCAGGACGTCGACGAGCGCGCCGCCCGCACGGGACTGTGGCGGCTGCTCACCCGGTTGAGCGAGGAGCGGCCGCTGCTCATCACGGCTGACGACAGCGACCAGATGGATCCGGCCAGCCTCGCCGTCGTCGCCTTCGCCCTCGGGCGGATGGACTCGCAGGCGGTCGCCGCCTTGACGTCGGCCGACGGCCACGGTGCCTCGAACCCGCTCGTCGCGATCAGTGACGAGCGCGTGGTGCTCGACGGACTCGACATCGAGACGCTGGCCGCCGCCGTGCAAGCGGCCGTGCCCGCCACCGATTGGGTGGTGCGGCGCATGGCGTCGTTCGCCGGCGGCAACACGGCGGTCGCCATCGAGCTCGTGCGCTCCCTGTCTCCCGACCAGCGCGCCGGGCGCGCGGCCTGCCCGAACGTCCCGGCGCCGCCGAGTCACGTCGCCATTGCCCTCGCCCCCCTCCTCGAGGCACTAGCCGTCGAGGCCCGCACGGCGCTCGCCGTGATCGCCGCCGACACCACCGATGACGTCGCGGTGGTCCGCGGCGCGCTGCACGCCCTCGGGCCACGCCGGCGACCCGCTCGCCGAGCTCGAACGAGCCGGCCTCGTCGCCATGGCCGGTGCATCGCTCCGAGCCCGCCGGCCGATGCTCGAGGTCGTCGCGTACGACCGGCTGGACCCCTCGGCCCGTCGGTCCGTGCACCGCGCGCTGGCCGCATCGATGAACGCGCCACAGCACGAGCCGGGACGGGCGTGGCAGCTCGCCGGTGGCAGCGACGGGCCGGACGCCAACGTGGCGCTGGCCATGAATGCCGTCGCGAGGGCTTCGGCCGAGCGTGGCAACCTCCGGCGCGCCGCGGTCGCGTACCAGCGAGCGGCTGACTTCGCCGACGGGCACGACGAGCGCGTGCGGTCACTCGTGCGATCGCTCGGCTGCTGGACGGCACTCGGTGATCCGGGTGGCATGCGCCAGCTGATGACCGATGGCACCGATATCGGGGTGACGGTCCACATGGCACGCAGCGCCGCGGTGCGGTGGCTGGACGGCGACGCGGCGGCGGTTGCCGAGCTGCGCAAGGCCGCGCCGCTGGCGACGAGCGGGCAGCGCGCGCTGCTCGACGCGCTGTTCGCCGACGCCGCGTTCGCTTGCGGGCACGGCCGTGAGGCGATGGAGACGGCGCGGCGCATCGTGCGCGGGTGGTCCCGCGGAGCGGCTCGCAACCTGGCCGACGCCCTGCTGGTGCTCGGCGGGCAGCTGGCGCCGGGTGCGATGGCGCCGCTGGAGCCAGCCGGCGACGACGATGCGGCCGCGATCGTGCATTCGCGAGCCCGCATTCGTCACGCCGAGGCGCACCTTCGCTTCGGCGACGGCGACTGCCGCGGAGCAGGTGCTCGGTGACCCGGGTGAGCTCGGCCCGTTGCTGTGGGACCCGGCCGAGCGCACCGCGTTGCGAGCCCGCTTGATGGCGGCCCACGGGCACCCTGCGGCGGCCCGGCAGTTGGTCCGCGCGACGATCGACGCCCTTCCGGTCACGGCTTCACTCGCGAGGGCAGTGCTCGCGCCGCCCTCGCCGAGGCGCAGTTCCTGATGGGTGACGGTGAGCAGGCGATGGTCGAGCTGGAGGAGATCGCGCCCGTCTTCCACGCCGCGTCGATGGCTCGACTCGAGGCGTCCACTCGACTGACCGTGGGTCGCATCGCTTGGGCGGTGGGGCAGATGGACGTCGCCGTGGCCTGCATGGAGCGCGCTCGGCGTGTCGACCCACTGGCCCCCGTGGGCGATCTCGTCGCCCTGCTCGCCTCGCTGGGCCGAGACGACGATGCCCGGGCGTGGCTGGCCAAGATCGACAGCCGGCCCGGCGATGCGGTCGCCCCGCTCGACGTGCTCCGCGCCCGCGCCAACGTGGGTTGGGATCCGGCCGGGTTCCACCAGGTCGCCGACGTCGTCCGCCGAGCCCAGCTGGTCGTGCCGGAGATCGAGCTGTTGATCGATCTCGCGACCTGGCACCACCGGCGCGCTCGTTGGGCAGACGTGTACGAAGCGGCCGAGCGGGCTGCCCGCCTCATCGTCCCGAGCGGCATCAAGGCGTGGATCGAGCGTCTCGACGGCCTCGAGCCGCCGAGCGGCCCGCCTGCCGGCGACGTGCCCGAGGCGTTGGCCCCGTTGACCGAGGCCGAGCGCCGGGTCGCTCTCGCCGTCAGCAGGGGTCTGACGAACAAGGAAGCAGCCGCCGAGCTGTTCGTCAGCGTCAAGACGATCGACTCCCACCTGCAGCGCATCTATCCCAAGCTGTTCGTCAGGTCGCGGGGTGAGCTGGCGGTGCTCGTCAACTCAGCGCTCGTCGCATCGGGCGCCGCATTGGGGCAGACGACCGGGAATCCGCCCGACGCCAGGCGCTGAGCCTCGTCGTACCGTCGCCCGGAACCACTGCATCACTCCAAGAAGGACGAGCGACATGCGACTCGGAGTTGACCTCGGCACGACCTGGACGGCGGCCGCAATCCACACGGCGGACGGCTGCGAAGCGGTGCAGCTCGCCGAGCACACGATCGCCATGCCGACGGTCGTGGCAAGCGTGAACGGCGACCTCGTCGTCGGCGACGCCGCGGAGCGCCACTTGGCGACCGATCCCGCGGCAGGTGCCCGTGAGTTCAAGCGGCGCCTCGGCGACAGCACGCCCTACGTGCTCGCCGGCGCCCCGTTCGGCGCCGAAGCACTGATGGGACATGTGCTGCGCCACGTCATCGACAAGGCCGAGGCGCAGGCCGGTCAGCGGCCCGACAGCGTCACGCTGACCCATCCCGCCAACTGGGGTGAGTTCAAGCTGGATCTGCTGCGGGAGGCTGGCCGCGTCGCAGGTGTCGACGACATCGAGTTGATGTCCGAGCCCGAGGCCGCCGCCCGCCACTACGCCCGCCTCGGCCGGCTCGAGCCCGGTCAGTCCGTCGCCGTCTTCGACTTCGGAGGTGGGACGTTCGACGCAGCGGTCGTGCGCAACGGCGAGGACGGGCCCGAACTGCTGGGCACGCCCGAAGGCTTGGAGCGCCTCGGCGGGATCGACGTCGATCACGCCGTGCTCGCCCACGTGGACGCCGCGCTGGACGGCCAGCTCCGCGAGCTGGATGGCAGTGATCCCGCCGTCCGGGCCGGACTGGCCCGGCTGCGGGCCGAGTGCACGGCCGCCAAGGAAGCACTGTCGTCCGACACCGAGACTTCGGTGCACGTCGCCGTGCCTGGGCTCAACACGGAGATCCGCGTGTCACGTGGCGAGCTGGAGCAAGTGCTCCGCCAGCGCATGGACGACATGCTCGGTGCGCTCGGGCGGGCCGTCTCGTCGAGCGGGCTGCAGATGGCGGACCTGAGCGGTGTGCTGCTGGTCGGCGGGTCGTCACGGATGCCGGCCGTCGCCGAGCTCGTGACCGCCGCCACCGGGCTGCCGACCTTGATCGATGCCGATCCGAAGCTCGTCGTCGCTGCCGGCGCGGCGTGGCCGCGTGGCGCGGTGGATGCGACCGTGGCCTCGGAAGCCACAGGACCGGAGGAGGGGGGGTCCTCCACCCGGCCCGCCGCTGCCGCCGGCGCGGCCGGCGCCGCCCGCTCGGCCGCCGCTGCCCAGCGCAGCGAGCGGCTGCGGCGGGCGGTGAGCCTCGTGGGCGCCACGGCTGCCGCCGGTGCGGTGGCCGTCGGCGGGTACTTCGCCTACAAGCAGTGGTGGGACGGCGGAACCGCGGAGGCCCTCGGGCCGGAAGACGGCGAGATGAGCGACGCCGAGGCGGAGCTGTTCGCCACTGGCCTGGCCGAGGAGCTCTTCTCAGAGCTGGCGTCCGAAGCTGGTCCCGATTCACTCGACGCGTTCGATGTGCCGGTGGGCGTTCCCGGTGCGGACGGTCCGTCGCTGGGCGGCCCGTCGTTCGGAGGCCCGGGGTTCGGTGGCCCATCGCACGGCGGGCCGTCCGTATGGCGGTGGGAGCTCGCCCGGACCGCGGGTGCACAGCGCTCCGTCTCGGCCGGCGCCGCGTCAACATCACGATGAGCCGGACATGCCGAGGCCTCGGCCGAGGGTGGAGCACGAGCCGGCCAGCCACGGTGAGCACTCCGGCCCGTCGGCCACGACACGGCCAGCTGACCTCTTCTCGGACCCGGAGCTCGACAGCGTGCGCACGCAGCTGCGCGACCGGATCACCAAGTTGTCGCTGCCCGATGGGACGGATCCGGCCGACGCGACGAAGCTGCGCAACGATCTCGAGGGCCTGCTCGAGCGGTTCCGGCCGTACCCGGGTCAGACGCTCGATGATGCCGTGGCGTCGTTGCGCTACGAGTTCGAGGATCGCGTCCGTGACTTCGCCCAGGACCAGCGCATCGACGCGCTGATCGAGGAGCAGAACAAGCCGGACATGCCGATGGACAAGCCTGGCGAGACGCCGACCGCCGAGATGCCGGCGGACAAGCCTGGCGAGATGCCGAGGGACAAGCCTGGCGAGACGCCGATGGACAAGCCGGGCGAGATGCCGGCGGACAAGCCCGCCGAGATGCCTGCCGACAAACCTGGCGAGACGACCGGCGAGATGCCGGCGGACAAGCCTGGCGAGATGCCGGCGGACACGCCTGCGGAAACCCCGGCGGAAACCCCTGCTGGCACGCCTGCCGCCGGCGATCTGCCCGACGTCTTCGACGACGCGCCACCGCCTGCGACGCCCGAGAACACCGGCATCGTTCCACCCCACCTCCAGGGCGGGAGCTCGATGCCGACGCAGGACGATCCGCCGCCGGCAACGACCGAGCCATCCATGGCGGAGACCGCGCCGACAGCCGATGCGGCGACGTCCGCGCCGGCCGCAGACGCTGCCCCGGCCATGGACGACGACGTGCTCGGTGCTGGGGCCGTGGCGGACGCCGTTGCGACTCCGGCGGCATCGGATCAGCCCGCCGCCGACGCGCCAGCTGCATCGGCCCCTGCGCCCGAAGCCGACTCCATGCCGGACGATGCGCTCGGCATCGTGGCTGCGGCCCCGGAGCCATCCGCGAGCGACATGCCGGACTCGTCGAGCGACTCGGGTGGCGACATGTCCGACGATCCCGTGTCGATCCCCGATGTCAGTGACAACCACGACAGCGGGAACGACGACGACGTCTACAGCATCGAGGTCGAGCCGGTCGACATGTCCGACCCGCTGAGCGTCTGACGCACGCGCCGCAGTCCGGGCGCAGAACCGGGGGAGAGGTGAGAGGTGAGCGCCGTGATGTGCGCTCACCTCTCATCGCGTTTGCCGTTCGGTGAGCGGCATGGCATCCGGGGGGCGGGATCGGGAACGCGTTTGGGGATCCCTCCCGATGTCGGGTGGAGCGCTGATTCGTACGTTCGCTGCATGGCCTTCGGATGGCTCAAGGATCGACTGAGCGACATCGCAGACGAGGCGTGGGACGCCGCGACGACGGTTGCCGAGGCGGCGTGGGACGCGGCGTCCGAGGTCGCCGACACCGCCGTGGACGCGGTCGGCTACGTCGCCGCCAACACCGGCGACGTGATCGGCACGGTGGGCACGGTTGTCGACACAGCGACGTTCGGCGTCGCCAGCACCGTGCTCGACGTCGTCGACAACACCGTCCTCGACACGGTCGACGAGCTCACCGGCGGCACGATCGACATCGACTTCGACGACGGAGACCTCTCCGCGAGCGTCGGCGTCGATGGCGTGCTCCACGTGGGCGCGTCGGTCGGTGACGACGGCATCAGCCAGTCGTCCGACGTGTTGGACCAGAGCTACGACGTCAGCGCCACGAAGGACGGACTGGACGCGTCCGGGCAAGCCGGGATCGACTGGGGCCCGCTGCCGTACGCCGAAGGCGATTTGACCGTCGAGGCCGATGGTGACATCGCCGCCCACGGCCGGGTGCAAGGCACGTTGCCGACCCCGGTCGGCGTGCTCTCCGGCGAGGCCGAGGCCGAGGTCGTCCGGGAGGGCGACATGTGGGGCGCCAGCATCGATGCCGACGGTTCGTTGTACCTCCCGAGCGGCGACGTCGTGCGGGGCGGCGTCGATGCCGCCTACGTCGACACGCCGGACGGATCAGCGCTCAGCGTCGACGTCGAGGGCTCCTACACGCGGCCCGGTGTCGGCACTGTCGGGGGCTCCCTCGGCTACGACCGGATCGAGACGTCCGACGGTGTGACCGAGCACTACGAGGCCGGCGGGTACGCCAGCGGCTACGGCGTGCAGGTCGAAGCCGGGATCGAAGGCACGAGCGTCACGACCGCCGACGGCACGACGACCAGCGACTGGGACGTCAGCGGCGACGTGTCGGGCGGGGTCACCGAATTCGCAAGTGCGCTCGCCAGCGCCGACAACGTCGAGGCGAGCGTCGACGACATGTTCAGCGATCTGGGCTGAGTCCAGGGCGCGAGCAACACCACCACACACAAAGGAAGTACAGAAATGGGTTGGTTCGACAAACTGAAGGACTGGGCCGAGGACAAGTTGGACGACGTCGAGGATGAGCTCGGCGACGCCGGCAACTGGCTGAAGGACAAGGCCGAAGACATCGCCGGCGACAACCCGTGGGCGCAGAAGATCATCGACAAGGTCGACGACTACGTGCCCAGCGCATCGGAGATCGTCGACAAGGCGACGGACGCAGCGACCGACTACGTCGGTGGTGAGATCAAGGGCACGTGGGCCGAGGACGCGGTGAACACCGTCAAGGGAGCCGTCGGCGGAGATGCCGCGACCGGCGACACCGCGACCAGCGCCACTGCGACCGGCGACACTGCGAGTGGCGACGGCGACGGCGGTTGGTTCGGCAAGGTCAGCGACTTCTTCGGCGACAAGCTCGAGGGCACCTGGGCCGAGGACGCCGTGAACAAGGTGAAGGACGTCCTCGGCGGCGATGATGCGGCGGTCGACACGGCAGCCGCCGGCAGCCGCCCGCTCGGTCCCGAAGCATCCACGACGACGGCCCCTGACCTGAGCGACATCAGCAAGCCAGCGCCGATCGCCGAGGCTGCCCAGGCCGCCGCCGGCGACGTCCTCGGCACGGACATCGCCGCGCCGGCGATGGAGGCCGTTTCGATGCCGGCGCCGGCGATGGACGCTCCGGCCGGGGACGCTCCGGCAATGGAGGCGGTCCAGATGCCCGAGCCGGCGATGGACGCTCCGGCGATCGAGGCCGTCTCGATGCCAGCGCCGGAGCCCGTGTTCGAGGAGCCCGCCTACGAGCCCGCTCCCGAGCCGACCCACTTCGAGGCCTCGATGGCCGCCGCCGACGAAGTCGAGGCGTCCGTCGACGACATGTTCGCGGACATCGCCTGAGGCATCGTGCGATGACTGCGACTGCCACCGCGACCGCCGCCCCATCCGCGGCCGACGCCGTGCGCACCGGTTCGCTCGAGCTGGCCCGCCTACTTGGCCAGCTCGAGCGTCCGGACCTCGTCGGCCGGGTTACTGCGGCTGCCGCCCGCCTCCAGCGTCCCTCGACGATCGTCGCCGTGGTCGGCGAGTTCAAGCAGGGCAAGAGCTCGCTCGTCAACGGACTGCTCGGACAGCCCGTGTGCCCGGTCGACGACGACCTCGCGACCTCGGCCATCACGCTCGTGCGCTACGGCGAGCAGCCCGGCGCCGTCGTCCGCCGCAACGGCAGCGACGGTGACAAGGGCGGCCCGATTCCGATCGACGACGCTGCACGACTGGGTCTCCGAGCGCGGCAACCCCGGCAACCGCAAGGGCGTCGAGCGGGTCGAGATCACGGTGCCGAGCGCGATCCTCGCCCAGGGACTCGTCCTCGTCGACACGCCCGGCATGGGTGGGCTCGGCGCCGGCCACGCCGCCGCCACGCTCGCCTTCCTCCCGTTCGCCGACGGTCTGATCCTCGTGTCCGACGCCTCGTCGGAGCTCTCCGCCCCGGAGGTCGACTTCCTGCGACGCGCTGTCGAGCTGTGCCCGACGGTGATGTTCGCCCAGACGAAGATCGACCTGTACCCGGAGTGGGAGCGGATCGTCGACCTCAACCGCGGTCACCTCGAGCGGGCAGGGGTGCGCATCCCGATCGTCGCCGTGTCGAGCCACCTGCGATCGGTCGCGCTCGCCCGCAAGGACCGCTCGCTCAACGAGGCCAGCCGGTTCCCCGAGCTGATCACGCATCTCGGCAACGAGGTCGTGACCCCGGCCAAGGAGAGCGCCGCGGCTCGCTCGGCCCACGACGTCCAAGGCGTCGTGCGACTCGTCCGCTCCGGGCTGGAGCAGGAGCGCCAACTGCTCGACGACCCGTCCGCCGTCGCCGGTGCGGTGGCCGCCATCGAGCAGGCCAACGCCCGCATCGAGCACCTGCGTGGTCCTGGCGCCCGCTGGTCGGTGCTCGTCAACGACCGCATCGCCGACCTCACCACGAGCGTCACCCACGCCCTGCGCAGCGGGATGCGCGACATCTCGCGCGACATGGACGAGCGCGTCGAGGTCCTGAAGAAGGGCGACGAGTGGGACGAGGTGACCCGCCACCTGCAGACCGGGTGGCCGACGAGGTCACCGCGCGCCTTCGTCGCCGTCGAGCAGGGCGACCGCTCGATCCGCGCCGAAGCGGTCGAGCTGCTGGAGGAGGAGCAGCTCGATCTCGGCGAGCAGCCGAGCGACCGCCGGGCGGCGCATCGACGTCACTCGACTGTGGCAGGAGAAGTCGCTCGACGGCGACGAGCGAGGTCTCAAGGCGAATCTCAAGACCGGCCTCACCGGGGCCCGCGGCGCGCAGGGCGGCGTGATGATGTTCGGGATGATGGGCAGCTTCCTGCCCGGAGCTGCCGCGGTGATGATCGCCAGCAACCCTGTCCTCCTCGGCGCGGGTGCGCTGTTCGGCGGCATGCAGATCTTCGAGGACCGCAAGCGCAAGGTGGCCCAGCGCCGCCAGAGC
Organism: uncultured Acidimicrobiia bacterium; assembly: GCA_963774125.1. Classification (GTDB taxonomy): domain Bacteria; phylum Actinomycetota; class Acidimicrobiia; order Acidimicrobiales; family Ilumatobacteraceae; genus JALZMG01. The sequence continues at coordinate 3,329 of CAVZDR010000002.1, read as the reverse complement.
GCCCGCCAGCAGGTCCGCCAGTTCCTCGACGACGTGCAGTTCGAGGTGACCAACGAGCTGTCGGGACTGATCCGCCAGGCGCATCGCGAGATCCGCGACGAGTTGACGACGCGGCTCGCCGAGCTGCAGCGGACCTACACTGTCGGCGGCGCAGCGGGCGCAGGCCGACGCCAAGCAGACGCAGGAGCAGCAGGCGGGACGCAAGGCCGCCGCTCGACCAGCAGCTCGCCGCGCTCGACGCAAGATCGCCGCAGGTCGTCGCAGCGCAGGAGCGCGCCACGATGAGCGCCGCCGGCCGCGAGCACGCAACACCGTCGCCGATCGCACGCTCCAGCTGGCCACGCAGGTGGAGCAGCTCGTCAAGGGCACGCCGTACGCGAGCGCGGGCGCGGGCGCATCGGCGAGCGGCTGCAGGGGCCGCTGCGCGTCGCCATCGCCGGCCGGGTCAAGGCGGGCAAGTCGACGCTGCTCAACGCGCTCGTCGGCGAGCGGCTCGCGCCGACCGACGCCGGCGAGTGCACCCGCCTCGATCAGCTGGTACCGCCACGGCATCGGCTACCGGGTCGCCGCCACGCTGTCGTCCGGCGATCAGCGCGAGCTGTCGTTCAGCCGCGACGGTGGCGCGCTCGACATCAAGCTCGGCGACCTGTCCGAGCGCGACGTCAGCTGGCTCGACGTGCAGTGGCCGGCGTCGACGCTTGAAGGACGTGACGCTGATCGACACGCCAGGGCTCGCCTCGCTCAACGACGAGAACTCCCGGCGCACGCGCGACTTCCTCGAGCACGACGACACCAATCCGACGCGACGCCGACGCCGTCATCTACCTGATGCGCCACCTGCATCGGTCCGACGTCGAGTTCCTCGACGCGTTCATGGACCGCTCGGTGACGGCCGCATCGCCGGTCAACGCCGTCGCCGTGCTCTCGCGTGCCGACGAGATCGGCGCCGGCCGCCTCGACGCCATCGACTCGGCGCGGCGCATCGCCGAGCGCTACCGCAACGATCCCGCCGTCCACCGACTCGCCGCGACGGTGATGCCGATCGCCGGTCTGCTGGCCGAGACCGGTCTGACGCATGCGCGAGGCCGAAGCCGCCGCGCTGCGGACGTTGGCCGCCGACGCCGGACGACGTGCTCGAGCGGATGCTCCTGTCGATGCCGAGGGCTTCGCCGACCTGCACGCCAGCGAACTCACCGTCGAAGCTGCGCCGGCACCTGCTCGACCGCCTCGGCATGTTCGGCGTGCGCGTCGCCGTGCGTGAGGTGCGGGCGGTCGAACCACGGCCGCGCCAGCTCGGACCGCAGCTCGTCGAGATCTCCGGGCTCGGCGAGCTGCGCCGGGTCATCGCCCAGCACTTCCTTCCTCGGGCGCGAGTGCTGCAGGCACGGTCTGCACTCTCGGCGGTTCGGGCGCTTGCTCGTGAGCTGCGCACCGTGCATGCCGCGATCGCCGATCAGATCGACCGGCATGCCGAACAGCTCGAGGCGAGCGCCGTCGAGTTCAGCCAGATCCGGGCCGCGCACCTGGTGGCGAGCGGCGTCGTCGACGTCAGCGAGGGCGATCGGCGCGAGCTGCAGACCCTGCTGCTCGGCAACGGACCGTCGAAGGCGCTCGGGCTCGACGACGGCGTCGGACCGGAGCGAGTTCGCGACGCCGCATTGCGGACCGTCACGCGGTGGCGCAACCGGGCCGCCGATCCGCTCGCGGAGCCGCGGATGGTCGAGGTCGCCGAGGCGGCCGCCCGCACGGGTGAGTCGCTGTATGCCGCGGCGGCGGGATCATGAGCCGCCGCCACCACGACACGCTCGACGCCGACGTCATCGTCGTTGGCGCCCGTTGCGCCGGCGCGGCAACGGCGATGTTGCTTGCCGCCGCCGGCCATGACGTCCTGTTGGTCGACCGCGCGACGTTTCCCAGCGACACGTTGTCGACGCACGCCATTGCCCGCAGCGGCGTGGTGCAGTTGAAGCGGTGGGGTCTGCTGCCCGCCGTTCTCGCCACCGGTGCCCCGCCCATCCGCGACGTCGAGTTCCACGTTGGCGAGTCGACGATCTCCCGGACGATCAAGGAACACGTTGGCGTCGACCTGCTGGTCGCTCCCCGACGTTCGGTGCTCGACGCGCTGCTCGTCGAGGAAGCGCAACGGGCCGGCGCCCGGCTGATGACCGGCGTGCGCGTCGACTTCGTGCGACGCGATGCGACCGGCCGGGTCAACGGTGTGCTCGGTTCGAGCGACCAGGGCCGGGTCAACCTCAGGTCTCGGTTCGTCGTCGGCGCCGACGGGCTGCGCTCGTGGGTCGCCCGCCTCGTCGGCGCGCCGTACACCGAGGTCCGGCGCGCCGGCAGCGGTGCTGCCCACTACGCGTACTTCGCCGGCGACTGGCCGGCCATGGAGTACTACCTCGGCGACCGCAGCTTCGCCGGGATCTTCCCGACGAACAATGGCGAGGCCTGCGTCTGGGTGTGCTCTCCGTCTGAGGACGCCGAGCAGATCCGACGCGCGCACGGTTCGGTCGACGACGCGCTCATGGCGATGCTGCGTCTCGCCTCACCCGAGCTGGCCCGACGCGTGACCACGACGGCGAGGCGGACGTCGCGTAGCCGCGGGATCATCGGCCAGCCCAACCACCTCCGCCACCCGATCGGACCAGGCTGGGCGCTGGTCGGCGATTCCGGCTACTACCGCGACGCCATCACCGGCCACGGGATCAGCGACGCGTTCCGCGACGCGGAGCTGGTGGCGCTGGCGCTCGACCGGGTGCTGCGCGGATGCGCCGGCGAAGCCAGCGCGCTGGCTGCGTATCACGCCGAGCGGGACGCCCAGCTACGCGAGATCTTCGAGATCACGTGCGAGCTCGTGACGTTTCCGCCCGTGGAGCGCTTCATCGAACTGCAGAAGCAGCTCGCCCGTGCCATCGACGACCAGGCCGGCGCGCTGGCCGCACGCCCGATGCCACTGCTCCCCGCGGTGGCCTGAATCTCTCTAGTCCGCTAATCCTGCTTCTGTCCGTAGCGATCGCCTCACAACGATCGGTTGCTACGGACGGACGGGGGTAGCTGTGCGGCGATGGTGCGCGTGGGCACGAGCGGGTGGGTCTACTCGTCGTGGCGGCGCACGTTCTACCCGCCAGGCCTTCGGCAGTCGGCCTGGCTGGAGCACTACGCAAAGAACTTCGACACCGTCGAGGTCAACGCGACGTTCTACCGACTGGCCCACGCCAACGTCACGGAAGCGTGGGCCAATGCGGTACCCGACCACTTCTGCTTCGTCGTCAAGGGCAGCCGCTATCTGACCCACATGAAGCGGCTGCGCGACGTCGAGCAAGGAC
>CAVZDR010000001.1:0-44977 GCA_963774125.1 uncultured Acidimicrobiia bacterium | reverse complement strand
TTATGTTTATTGCCGCGTCTTCAACCATCGTATTGCTAGGGCGTCTCAGCAGGACGGCGAGGACGGCTCGCTCCCGCGGGCCCAACGTCACCGCAGCGCCGCTGCCAGTCACCACGGCGACCGTATCGACGGCTCGTGACGGGCAGTTCGCCGGGTCGTGAACGGCCTGTGAACGGCGCGTTAGCGCCCGTTGGCGGCCGCCTTGCTGTGGGCATTCCTGTGCACGAACGGTGGATGACAATTTCATTTCTGGGGGAAACAAAAAAGTTCTGGGGAGAACCGTGTGGATTCAGAAATAGTCCTTGACCTGGGGTGATGCGTCGATCAGTGTGTGCGTCGTACCGGAAAGCGCAATGCCAACCGGGTCTGGGGAGCCGAGTCTGCAGGAGCCACCTTCGGGTGGTGTTGAGTGCGGAAAACGGTCCGGGCCCAGCTTCGGCAAGGTAGGTGTCAGCGAAGCCGGTGCACGGGACGAATGCCACCATGGCCATCTTCGGGGGGTTGACCGGTTCGCCGGTCGAGCGTTCGGAGTGGCAGGGCCGAGGCAAGGGGAGCCACCCCAACTGGCTCGTCAGGCCGAGGTCCTACGGTGCCAGATCGGTGCCTCGGACTCGTCCGGGGCAGCGTGACTGCAACGTGACGGCAACGGGTCGGGTAACCGGCAACCGGGCCGATAACGCGGCATCGCCCGCCGAGCCTCCGGGCACGACGGGCGATGTGAGGTCGAGCGAGAGGCTAACGCCAGCAGGTCGACCAGTGGTGGATGGTTCTTCCCAACCTGGGCTGCCCCGGGCAGCGCAGTGGCTCCGGCTGCAGCGCTCCCGGGGTGGTTCTTTTTTCGGGCGTTCACGCGCCGCCTGCTACCGCCCGCCCTCCAGATCTGGGCGCGGAGGTTCTCGATTTCGAGAACCTTCGCGCCCGGATCATTGTTCGAGAACGTCCGCGCCCAGATGTGGGTCGCCGCGACGGGTCAGGCGACTGGCGGGGGGTGCGGGGGGCAGAGGCTCCGCCGGAGCCCCCCGCTCGTCGGTCGATCCGGCTCTGCCGGTCGATCGACAGCAAGCTGGGTGCCGCCGAAGGCGGCGCTTCGAGCTCGCAGCACAACCTCTGGTTGTGCTGCGAAACTGGTTGTGCTGCGAAACGTCAGCTCACCAGTTCGCACCACTCCTTGTACTGCGGCTCCTCGCCCCGGATGGCGCGGAGGTACGACCTCGGCGATGGCCACCGTCTTGGCCCGGGGCACGGGATTGTCCGGTCGTCCACGGAGTTGACCGAGCTCACCTCGGCGGCGGTCCCGCAGACGAAGATCTCCTCGGCGATGTACAGGTCGCTGCGGGCGAGGTCGTCGATCCGGCAGTCGAAGCCGAGGTCGCCGCGATCGTCATCACGGAGTTCTGCGTGATGCCCTCGAGCGCGCCGGCTGACAGTGGTGGCGTGATGATGATCCCGTGCGCGCGAGACGAAGATGTTCTCGCCGGTGCACTCGGCGACGAGGCCGTTGGGCGCCAGCATGATCGCCTCGTCGTAGCCCGCCTGCAGCGCCTCGACCTTGGCGAGCGACGAGTTGACGTAGTTGCCGGTGGTCTTCGACGCCGGCGGCATCGTGTTGTGGTCGTGGCGCGTCCACGACGAGATCTTCATCCGCACGCCCTTGGTCACGGCGTCGTCGCCGAGGTAGGCGCCCCACGGCCAGCAGGCGATCGCCACGTCGACCGAGCACGGCAGCGTGTTGAGCCCCATCTCGCCGTACCCGAAGTAGGCGATCGGCCGCACGTAGCACGACCCGCAGCCCCGTCGACGCCACGGTCGCCTTCGTCGCCTCGATCAGCTCCTCGACCGTGTACGGCAGCTCCATCCCGACGATCTTCGCCGAGTTGTGCAGGCGGACGATGTGGTCCGTCAGGCGGAACACGGCCGGCCCCTGTGCCGTCTCGTAGGCCCGGATGCCCTCGAACACACCGGTCCCGTAGTGCAGCGTGTGCGTGAGTACATGGATGCGCGCCTGGTCCCAATCGACCAGCTCGCCGTTCATCCAGATCTTCGGGCGTAGGCGTGATCGGCATCGGCGTCATCCTCGCACCAGGTCGGCGATGGCGTCACCCACGGCGCTGGTGGTGCCGGCTAACCCTGGAGGCCGAACTTCTGACAGGCGCTGCGGATCCGCTCGGCGGCCGCCGCCTCACCGAGGAAGTCCAGCATCAACGCCGCCGACAGGATGGCCGCCGTCGGGTCGGCCTTCCCGGTGCCGGCGATGTCCGGCGCCGAGCCGTGCACCGGCTCGAACATGCTCGGTCCCGTCCGCGCCGGGTTGAGGTTGGCCGACGAGGCGAGCCCGACGCCGCCGGACACCGCCCCACCGAGATCGGTGAGGATGTCGCCGAAGAGGTTGTCGGTGACGATGACGTCGTAGCGCTGCGGGTCCTGGACGAAGTAGATCGTCGCCGCGTCGACGTGGTTGTAGGCCGTGGTGATGTCGGGGAACTCGGTGGCGACCTCGTCGAACGTCCGCTCCCACAGGTCGCCGGAGAACGTCAGCACGTTGGTCTTGTGGACGAGCGTGAGATGCGTGTCGGCTGCGTGTGCTGGCGAACTCGAACGCGTAGCGGACGCACCGTTCCACGCCGATCCGCGTGTTGACGCTGCCCTGCGTCGCCACCTCGTGCGGCGTCCCCTTGCGCAGCACGCCTCCCTCGCCCACGTATGGGCCCTCCGGTGTTCTCACGGATCACGACGAACTCGTGCCCGTCGCCCGTGCCGACAACGGACGCTGGTTGACATACAGATCCAGCCCGAACCGCAGCTTGAGCAGCATGCCGCGCTCGATGATCCCGGGCGGAACTTCCGGCGTGCCGACGGCCCCGAGGAGGATCGCGTCGAAGCGAGCGCAGCTCCTCGAGCATCTCGTCGGAGAGGATCTCACCGTCGCGCAGGTAGCGCGTCCCACCGAGATCGAAGTCCGTCGTCTCCATCGTGACGTCGGTCGCGCGCACGACCTTCAGGGCCTCGGCCGTCACCTCCGGCCCGATGCCATCACCCATGATCACCGCTACCTGATGGGCCGTTCGCGCGCTCACGGCAGGCGACTCTACGGACCAGAACTGCTCGGGCTCGGCTCGCAAACAAGTTGCTCGCCGCGCCTGCCGAGCTCGCCGCCGCTGCCAAGCCGCGCTCGGTTCTCACCTCGTGTCACCGCGAAGCGACGGCTCGCCCGACCCCACTCTCGGGCTCCTGGGTGCCAGCCGCGAGGCCCGATAGCATCGATCCACCATGGAAACGCACCTGCTCTCCCGCGAGGCGTACGAACGCCTCCAGGCGGAGCTCGACGACCTCGTCACACACGGCCGGATCGAGGTGGCGTCGAAGATCGAACGGGCGCGCGAGCTGGGTGATCTGTCGGAGAACGGTGACTACCACGCAGCCAAGGACGAGCAAGGGCACATGGAGGGCCGCATCCGTCAGCTCGAGTCGTTGCTCGAGAGCGCCGAGATCGTCGAAGCGCCCGAACCCGGCGTCGTCGGTCCTGGCACGATCGTGACGATCGTCTACGACGGTGATGCCGAGGACGACGCCGAGCGGTACCTCGTCGGCCACATCGAGGAGCGCGCCCGCGGCCTCGACGTGATCTCCCCCACCGCCCCGCTCGGCGCCGCGTTGCTCGGCGCGCGGGCCGGTGACACCGTCGCCTACGAAGCGCCGAACGGCGAGTTGCGCGTGCGCGTCCTCGAGGTGGACACGATCTGACTCGATCGCAGCGGGCCGTCCTCGCGCTCGCCCTCGCGCTTGCCGCCGCGACCTGGTGGCTTCGGCGTCGTCGCGGACCCATCAGCCACACCTCGCGCGCCGCACGCAACGCAGCAGTTGCCCGGCTCGGTGTGTCGGTCGGCAGCACGTACGCCGCCACCGAGGCGCGCAAGCTCTTCGCGTCGGCCGAACGACGGGCCGAGCTCGACGACGCGCGTCGGCTGCGCACCGCCGAGCAGGTTGCTGAGCGCCTCGGCGGCATGAAGGGCGCGCTGATGAAGGTCGGGCAGATGGCGAGCTACGTGGACGATGGGCTGCCCGAGCCCGTGCGCCAGGCGCTGGCAACGCTGCAAGCCGGCGCTCCACCGATGAGCGCCGAGCTCGCCGCCGAGGTCGTGGAGCGCGAGCTGGGGCGCCCTCCCGACGAGGTGTTCCTGGAGTGGGATCCGGAGCCGATCGCCGCGGCGTCGATCGGGCAGGTCCATCGCGCCGTCGCCCTCGACTCGGCGACCGGGCGGGAACAGGCTGTCGCGGTCAAGGTCCAGTACCCCGGCGTCGCCGACGCCATCGAAGCCGACCTCGCCAACACCGAGCTACTCGGTTCGCTGCTCCGTCAGGGGTTCTCCGGGCTCGACCCTTCCGACATGGTCGCCGAGATCAAGGAGCGGATCACCGAGGAGCTGGACTACCGGCGAGAGGCCGCCAACCAGACGCACTTCGCGACGTTCTACCGAGGGCACCCGTTCTTCTCCGTGCCCGCCGTGCTGCCGGCGCTGTCGACCGGACGGCGTGTTGACCAGTGAGCTCGTCGTCGGTGCGCCGTGGCGGGAGCTGCTGACCTGGGACCAGCATCGAGCGCGACCTCGCCGGGGAGGGCCTGTTCCGCTTCGTGTTCCGCAGCCTGTACCGGATGCGGGCGTTCAACGGCGACCCGCACCCTGGCAACTACGTGTTCCACGGCGACGGGCGCATCACGTTCCTCGACTTCGGCCTCGTGCGCTACTTCAGTGCGGCCGAGATCGCGACGTTCGCGGCGATGGTCAGGGCCGCGGCGGTCGATCACGATGCCGCCGAGTTCCGCCGCATCGTCGAACAGGCGGGGCTGCTCCGAACCGGAGCTCCGGTGGAGACCGAGGAGGCCGGCGCCTACTTCTCCCAGTTCTACGAGCCGGTGGCCGAGGACCGCGCGATGCACTGGACGAAGGACTACGCCAGCGCCATCGTGCGCCACACGTTCGATCGCACGAGCCCGATCGCCCAGTACGCGACCGTGCCCCGGTCGTTCGTGTTCATCCAGCGCATCAACCTGGGTCTCTACGCCCTGCTGGGTGACCTCGGGGCGACGGGCAACTACCGGCGGATGGCCGAGGAGCTGTGGCCGTTCGTCAACGGTCCTCCGTCGACGCCGATGGGCGAGGCCGAATCCGAGTGGCTGGCCCGCATCCACGCGTGAGCGCTCACGCGTGAGCGCTCACGTCACCGCATTCAGGTCCAGACCGAGGTCGAGGATGCGAGCAGAGTGCGTCAGCTCACCGACGGCGACGTAGTCGACACCGGTCTCCCCCACCTGCCGAGCGACCTCCAGCGTCAGCCCGCCACTGGCCTCCAGAACGACGCGGCGGCCGGACTCATCACGGATCGCCACCGCCTGGCGCAACGTGTCGATCGTGAAGTTGTCGAGCAGCACGGTGTCGACGCCGGCGTCGATGGCGACTCGCAGCCCATCCAGCGAGTCGACCTCGATCTCGATCGGCAGCGTTCCAGCGAGGGGTCGCACGGCGTCGATCGCCTGTGCGACGCCGCCGGCCGCCAGCACGTGGTTGTCCTTGACGAGCACCGCATCGGACAGCCCCATGCGGTGGTTCGCGCCACCGCCACAGCGCACGGCGTACTTCTCGAGGGCGCGCAGACCGGGCGTGGTCTTGCGCGTGTCGCGCACGACGCACGGCGTCCCCTCGAGGGCATCCGCCCATCGTCGCGTCAGCGTGGCGATCCCCGAGAGGTGGCACAACAGGTTGAGGGCCGTGCGCTCGGCCGTCAGCAGTCCACGCGTCGGCGCCGTGACTCGAGCGACCACGTCACCCGGCCCGACCCTGGCGCCGTCGGCGACGAGGTACTCGACGTCGGACACCTCGTCGGCGCACACGGCGTCGATGGTCGCTGCGGCGACCGCGAGACCGGCGACGACACCGTCACGCCGAGCGCCGAACGAGCCGACGCTGCGCTGCTGTGCTGGGACGGTCGCCATCGACGTCACGTCCGTGCCGCCCATCAGGTCCTCGGCCACCGCCATGCGGACAACGGCGGCAACGGCATCGGGATCGATCCCGCCGGCGAGGAGCCGGTCACGCGTGTCGGAGGAGATGGGGTGGAACGTGAACACGGTCAGGTCGTCCGCACCGAGCCATCGCCATCGAGTCGTACGTCGATGTGCCTCAGCCACTCGTCGCGGGCATCTGGGAAGTCGGTCCGCCGATGACTGCCCCGGCTCTCCGTCCGTCGAGCAGCCGCCGCGACGACGGCCGACGCGACGGTGAGGGTGTTCGTCGTCTCCCACGACGCACGAGACGGCGCTCCTGCGGGATCGGCCTTGCCGGCAACGGCTTCCAACACGTCGCCGGCAGTGTGGAGTGATGCCGCGTCGCGCAACACGCCGACGTTGCGGGACATCGTGCTGTGGACCTCCACCCGATGCGCACCGTCGACGATCGCCGCGCCAACCTCCGCGCCCAGAGCGAGCTCACCGTCAACACGCTCGGGCAGCTCCCATGCCAGGTCCCGTCCGAGGCGGGTCCCGGCGACCACGCTCTCGGTGAGGCTGTTGGAGGCGAGCCGGTTGGCGCCGTGGACCCCGGTGCAGGCCACCTCACCGACGGCGTAGAGGCCGGCCAGGGCCGTCGTGCCGTCGAGCCGGGCCGGGACTCCCCCGCACGCGTAGTGGGCGGCGGGAGCCACCGGGATGCGTTCCCGTGCCGGGTCGATGCCGATGTCCCGGCAAGCCGCCGTGATCGACGGGAACCGCTCGTAGAAGCGCTGCCCGAGGTGCGTCGCATCCAGGAACACGTGATCGTCGATCCCGCCCGGCGCCTCGGCCATGCGCCTACTGATCGCCGCGGCGACCACGTCGCGCGGTGCCAGGTCCTCCTGCGGGTGCACGCCGACCATCACCCGCCGCCCGGCGCCGTCGTAGAGCACGGCACCCTCGCCACGAACCGCCTCACTCACCAGCGCTTGCTGACCGACGGCGTCCGCGCCGCGCCACATCACGGTCGGGTGGAACTGGACGAATTCGACGTCGCGACCCTCCAGTCCGGCCCGGAGCGCCATCGCCAGGCCGTCGCCCGTGACGGCCGGCGGGTTCGACGTCGACGCGAAGACCTGGCCGTACCCGCCGGTGGCCAGCACCACGGCGCGGGCGGTGATCGTGCCCACCGAGTCGACCGCGCCTTGCGGGTCAAGCATGGCGATCGCCACGCCGGCCACCTGCGGTGACCCGTTCGGATGCCCGCCGAGCACGAAGTCGAGGGCGAAGGCCTGCTCGAGCACCTCGGCTCCCGCCGCCGTCGCCGACTCGTCGAGCGTGCGCTGCACCTCTGCCCCACTGCGGTCACCGCCGGAGTGCACGATCCGGCGGTGGCTGTGTCCACCCTCCATCGTCAGTGCGGGACCCTCGCCCTCCGCTTCCGGATCGAATGCCGCGCCGAGGCGCATGAGGTAGCGGATCGCCGTCGGAGCCTCGGCGACGAGCTCCCGCACGACGGCTTCGTCGCACAGCCCTGCCCCCGCCGCCAACGTGTCACGCACGTGATCCTCGAACGTGTCCGTCGGAGCCAGCACGGCGGCCAGCCCACCTTGCGCCCAGCCCGTCGAGCCCGCGTTCAAGACGTCCTTCGTGACCACGAGGACGCTGCGCACTGGTCGCACCGCAAGTGCGGCTGCCAAGCCGGCGGCGCCGGAGCCGAGCACGACGACATCGACGTCGCGCTCCCATGTCGGCGCCGGCGCGACCAGCTTCGCGGCAGCGCCGGGGTCACATCATTCGCCCGTGCGAGTCGGCGTTCCGATGGCGATCATCCGCTCCACCGATCGGCGCGCCCGCTCGGCGATGTCACGCGGCACGTCGACGACGTCGACGCCGTCGCGCAGCGAGCGCAACAGCTTGGCCGGTGTGATCATTTTCATGTACTTGCAGACCGCCGCCGGGTTGACCGGCTCGAACGTCACGAGCGGATTGGCCTTCGAGAGCTGGTGCAACATCCCCGTCTCGGTCGCGACGAGCACCTTGTCGGCCGTCGTGCGCTCGGCCGCGGCGACCATGCCGCTCGTCGAGAGGATCTTCGTTCGCGCTTCCGGCACGACGCCGGCACCGACCAGATAGAGCGCGCTCGTCGTGCACCCACACTCGGGGTGGATGAACAACTCCGCATCCGGGTTCTCGGCGACGCGGGCGCGCAGCTGAGCGCCGTTGATACCAGCGTGCACGTGGCACTCACCGAGCCAGATGTGCATGTTCGGGCGGTCCAACTTGCGCTGCACGTGAGCGCCGAGGAACTGATCCGGGCAGAACAGCACCGGCAGGTCCTCCGGGATCGACGCGACCACTTCGACGGCGTTCGACGACGTGCAGCAGATGTCGGTCTCGGCCTTGACGGCAGCGGTCGTGTTGACGTAGCTCACGACGACCGCGCCCGGGTGCTCGGCCTTCCACGCCCGCAACTGATCGGCGTTGATCGCCTCGGCGAGACTGCACCCCGCAGCGTCGGTCGGGGATCAGCACCGTCTTGTCGTAGCTGAGGATCTTGGCCGTCTCGGCCATGAAGTGCACGCCGCAGAAGACGATCGTCGAGGCCTCAGCCGTGGCCGCGACACGCGCCAGGCCGAGGGAGTCGCCGACGTGGTGGGCGACCTCTTGGATCTCCGGCACCTGGTAGTTGTGGGCGAGGATCACGGCATCGCGCTGGCGGGCGAGGTTCTGCACCTGCTCGGCCCAGTCTCCCGGCAGCGGCGCGTCGACGACGATCTCGCTGGTCGCGGTCACGATGCGAGCGTAGGGGGTTTGTGGCGTCGCCCAGCCAGAATGTGACCGCGTGCCAGCCCAGACGCTGCCCGAGAAGATCTGGGACCGCCACGTCGTGCGCTCGGCGCCCGGCGAGCCGGACCTGATCTACATCGACCTCCACCTCGTCCATGAAGTCACGAGTCCGCAGGCCTTCGACGGGCTGCGACTGGCGGGTCGGCACGTGCGCCGACCCGACCTCACCGTCGCCACCGAGGACCACAACGTCCCGACGGCGGACATCGACCAGCCGATCGCCGATCCGGTGTCCGCCCGCCAGGTCGCCGTGCTGCGGGAGAACACGGCGGAGTTCGGGATCACGCTGTACCCGATGGGTGATCCCGGTCAGGGCATCGTGCACGTGATCGGGCCTGAGCAGGGACGCACCCTGCCCGGCATGACGATCGTCTGCGGCGACAGCCACACGGCCACGCATGGCGCCTTCGGCGCGCTGGCGTTCGGCATCGGCACGAGCGAGGTCGAGCACGTGCTGGCGACCCAGACGCTGACGCAGGTTCGGCCGAAGTGGATGGCCATCGAGCTCGACGGTGAGCTTCCGGCGGGCGTGACCGCCAAGGACGTGATCCTCGCCGTGATCGGCCAGATCGGTACGGGCGGTGGCATCGGACACGTCATCGAGTACCGCGGGTCGGCGGTGCGACGCCTTTCGATGGAGGGGCGGATGACGATGTGCAACATGTCGATCGAGGCAGGCGCTCGCGCCGGGCTCGTGGCGCCCGACGCCACGACGTTCGCCTACCTCGAGGGCCGCCAGTTCGCGCCGCAGGGCAAGGCCTGGGATGAAGCGGTGGAGGAGTGGTCATCGCTGTACAGCGACGACGACGCCCGGTGGGATCGGGTCGTGCGGATCGACGTAGCGGCGCTGCGACCCCAGGTCACGTGGGGCACGAATCCCGGCCAGGTGACCTCGATCGACGGCGCCGTGCCGTCCCCCGCTGACTTCGCCGACACGACGACGCGAGCGACCGTCGAGCGGGCCCTCGAGTACATGCAGCTGACTCCCGGCACGCCGATGCGCGAGATCGCCGTCGACACGGTGTTCATCGGGTCGTGCACGAACAGCCGCATCGAGGACCTGCGGGCCGCGGCGCACGTCATGGAAGGTCGCCACGTGACAGCAGCGCGGGTGATGGTCGTGCCGGGAAGTCACGCCGTGAAGGCACAGGCGGAGGCGGAGGGGCTGGATCGCATCTTCACCGCCGCTGGGCCGACTGGCGCGAGCCGGGATGCTCGATGTGCCTCGCCATGAACCCGGACAAGTTGGCCCCCGGCGAGCGCTCGGCGAGCACGAGCAACCGCAACTTCGAGGGCCGGCAGGGGCGGGGTGGGCGCACCCACCTCGTCTCCCGCCGCCGTCGCTGCGGCAACGGCCGTCGCCGGCCACTTCGCGCACGCCAGAGGACCTTGGATGATGTCGTTCAGAGGTGCAGACCCGGTTCGGCACGCCGGGCGCTCCAGCGCCTCGGCGGCCGCATCGAGAAGGGACCTGGCATGAAGGCGGTGCGCATCGTGAGCGGTAGCGGGCTGCCGCTGCGGCGCTCCGACGTCGACACCGACCAGATCATCCCCGCCGAGTGGCTCGAGCGCGTCGAACGGACCGGCTTCGAGCGGGGGCTGTTCGCGACGTGGCGGGACGACCGTGACTTCGTGCTCAACGACGAGCGCTACCGCCAAGCTCGCGTGATCGTCGCCGGGCCGGCGTTCGGTGTCGGATCCTCACGCGAGCACGCCGTCTGGGCGATCCAGCAGTACGGCTTCGAGGCCGTCATCGCGCCGAGCTTCTCGGACATCTTCCACTCGAACTGCACGAAGAACGGTCTCGTACCGGTGACCGCGTCCGAGCAGGTCGTCGAGCGGATCTGGCAGGCCATCGAGGACGATCCGGACACCGAGATCGTGATCGACCTCGAGCGGCTCGTGCTGGAGGTTCCCGCCATCGGGCTCGTCGAGGCGATCCAGATGGACCCCGCGGTCCAGGACCGCTTCCTCAGCGGCCTCGACGACGTCGGCATGACGCTCGGTTACGACCAGCTCATCACCGAGTTCGAGGCGAACCGACCGAGCTGGACCCGTCCGACAACGTTGGGTCGTTAGCTCCCGAGCGTTCGTGACGCAGCGGGCATGGATGGTCAGGCCGAGCGTCGTGCCGCCAGGCACAGCGAGGCACGCCGAGTGAGCGAAGCGAGCGAGGCCATCGTTATGGCGACGTCGTGTCGGGGACCTCTTCGCCCTCGTCGATGGCGATGGTCGTCGTCGGGGCGATGGCTTGCTGTGAGCAGACGAACGTGCCGCTGGCGACACCGCCGTCCTCGGCGACGCCCTCGAACGAGCCCGACCACCCGCCCTCGCCGACGATGATCATCGAGTCGTAGCTCGTCGTCAGCTGACTGGCGTCGGCGATCTCCACCGTGCCCTCGAACTCCCCCGGACTCGTCGCCGGCTCGTCCGTGCGCAGGGCCGCCGAGACGACCTGGCCACCGGTCGCCAGCCGCCGGAGGTCGATCACGGACAAGGTCATCGCGTCGCCACCGTCGAGCGCCGAGCACGTCGCGTCGAGGCTCAGCGGGTCGAGCTCATCGCGACGCACCGATGCCCGATCGAGGCTCACCGTCTCGTCGATCCCCACGTTGGCCACCTCGACGTGGACGCTGACAAACCCCGACCCAGCGGACGCCGGGTCGACGGTCGCCGGGCCAGTCGGCACCGGACCGCCCAGCGTCGTCGTCACCGAACCGGTGTCGCCCGGTGTGCCTTGGAGCGGGTCCAACGTGTCGGACGACTCCCCGCTGCTGCTACAAGCCGCCGCCATCACGACGAGCACGCTGCTCACGACGCCGACGATCAGCTTGCCGCCCGGGCCTCCGCAAGCCCCTGGTACGCGCATCGACGGGACCGTACCGGCTCCCCACCGTCAGGACAGGTCATCGACGAATGACGCCAGGTCACGGAGTCGGACGTCGTTGCTGAACACCTCGATGGGTGGCGTCAGCGGCAAGCGCAGTGTGCGTTGCAGGATGCGCATCTGCGTGTGCTGGTTGTATTCGACCAGCGTGACGGCCCATCCATCGCGGCCGGCCCGCGCCGTCCGGCCCGAGCGATGGAGGTACTCCTTGGCGTCCTTCGGCGGGTCGTAGTGCACGACGGCGCCGATGTCATCGATGTCGAGTCCACGCGCGGCGACGTCCGTGGCGACGAGGACGGCGAGTCCCCCCTCGGCGAACCGGCGAAGGGCCCGCTCCCGAGCGACCTGCGGCAGGTCACCGTGGATCGCCGCGGCGTCCACGCCGAGGTCGACGAGCGATTGGGCGACGCGATCGCACAGCCGCTTCGTGTGGCAGAACACCGCCAGCCGCGGCACGCCTTGACTCATCGACGCAACGACCCGGTCCTTGTCCATGTGGTGGACGGCCAGGAACAGGTGGTGCATCGTCCCCACCGTGTCGGTGGCTGCGTCGATGGCGACCTCGACGGGGTCGTGCAGATACCGGCGGATGAGGTGGGCAACGTCTCCATCGAGCGTCGCCGAGAACAGCATGGTCTGCGTCCGCGCCGTGCAATGGCGCAGGATCCACTCGACCTGCGGCGTGAAGCCGTCGTCGGCCATGCGGTCGGCCTCGTCGAGCACCACGACGTCGACGTCGGCGACGGACAGCTCCTCCGACTTCAGCAGGTCGATCAGGCGCAACGGCGTGGCGACGACGATCTCGACGTGATCCTGCAGCGCGTCGATCTGCTCGTCGCGGCTGGCGCCGCCGTAGACGGGCAGGACGCAATGGCCGGCGTGCTCGGCGACCGGGCCGAGCACCTCGGCGACTTGGATCGCCAGCTCCCGGGTCGGTACGAGCACCAGTCCCAGCGGTCGCCCAGGTTCGGCCGGCTCGAGGATGCGCGAGAGCATCGGAACACCGAAGGCGAGCGTCTTGCCGGAACCCGTGCGGGCGCGCCCGCAGACGTCGCGCCCGGCCATCGCCAGGGGGATCGCGGCGGTCTGGATCTTGAACGGCTGGGCGAACCCGGCGGCCGCCAGACCCTCGTCGACACGGGGCGGCACGCCGAGCTCGGCGAAGCCAGTCGGCGCCTCTACGGGCGGAAGGACGGCCACCGTCGTCAGCGCGGCCGGCCGGGTCGTACCCCGCGTGGCCGGACGCCGATGACGGCGGCGGCGGCGCGGCGCACCGCGCCGGGGCGAAGCGGTCATGGTGACGATGAGGCTACCGTGAGGCCTTGGTGGGCTCATCGAGGCGTTCGATGACGGTTCGCGGGGTAAGCGACTGGCCGTGACGCTGGCCTTCGTCGATGATTCAGGTGCCGGGGAGCCCGACGCCGCGGTCCTTCAGCGGCTGCGGCGCGGCGACACCGATGCCTACGCCGTGCTCTACGGGCGCCATGCCGGGAGGGCCCGACGGTTGGCTGGGTCGCTGCTCGGCAATGCTGCAGACGTCGACGACGTGGTCGCCGAGGTCTTCTCGGCATCGTTCCGCGCGATCCGTCGCGGGAAGGGACCAGCCGACGACTTCGGGCCGTACGTCCTGCGCGCGGTCCGGCGGGAGTGCGCCCGCAGTTGGCGCCGTCGTGCTCACCGTCGTGAGTCGCCGAGCGACGACCTCGACGTCGTCGACGACGAGCAGCACGATTTCGAGGAGCGGGTCGTGCTGCAGCAGGCCTTCAATGCGCTGCCGTCGCACCTGCGCCAGGTGCTGTGGATGACGGAGGTCGAGCGACTCAGCCACGCCGAGGTCGCCGAGCGCACCACGTCGACGAGCCAGGCGGTAGCGGCAATGGCGATGCGGGCCCGCAACGCACTGGCCGAGCAGTACCTCGCCGCACACGTCGCCCCTTCGACTCCGCCGGAGTGCGCGCGGGTGCGTCGCACGCTGGCCCGCACGGTGCGTGGCACGGCGAGTAGACGCCAGCAGCGGCGCGTCGCCGACCATCTCGCGTGCCGTCATGAGTGCGCCCAGGCCGAGCGCCAGCTGCGGCTCGTCAACCGCCGGCTGCGCACGCTGGCGCCGCCTGCGCTTGCCGGGGCGTTGGTGGTCCGCGTCTCGTCAGCATCGGGCTGCGCGGCCGCGTTGCGGCGTGGCTGCTCGGTCCGGCTACGGCACCCGTCGTTGCGGTCACCGGGCTCCTGGCGACGGGCATCGCACTTCCAGCCGCGACGAGTCAGGCGGAGCGCCCGCCGGCAGTCGCTGCCGACGTCGGCGGTGACGATCTGGTGCACGAGGGCGAGGCAGCAGGAACGACACAGCGGACCGCTGCGGGCACGTCCGGCCGTGACGGATCGGCCTCGGGCTCCGCGTCGAACTCGAGCGGGGCGGGAGATCCCACGGCAGTTGACGCAACGAGCGGATCGGCTGCAACGGCGCCGGGCGCCGGCACGGTCGGCACGCTCGCTCCGGGCACGGCTGCTCCAACGCCGTCGACGCTGCCAGTCGGCACACTCCCGACGACGCCGAACGTTGCCGCGCCCGCACCTGAGGCTGCTCCAGATCTGGGGCTCGACGTCGGCCTGGATACCGGGATCGGCGAGGTCGGCGCGGGGGTCGGCGTCGGCGCGGACCTCGACACCGGCCAGGCAGATGTCGGCGTCGACGTCGGTGGGGTGCCGCTTCCGGAAGCCAGCTTGCAGGCGGAAGTGACCGTGCCCCCATTGGTCGGATCGCTGCCGATCGTGTCCGACGTGCTGCCACCGAGCGACGAGCCGGTGCTGGACGTCGGGGTGGAGACCGGCGACGATGGCCTCGACGCGGACGTCGGCGTCGACGCACCGGTGGAGGAAGTCACCGAGGTGCTCGAGCCGGTCGTCGAGCCGGTCGTCGACACCGTCGGCGGCCTCCTCGGCGGACCTTGATATTCAGGCTCGGCTCGCAAGCAAGTTGCTGGCCTCGCCTCCCGGTGCGATGAGCGATGAGTGGTCATCGAGCGCACATCGCTCATCGCACGAAGAAATTTCGAGAACTGCGTCATGATCGACGCCCCGCGGTCTGTGCATGGGGTGTGAACCGTCGTGACGGCGCCCGCGGAGCGCCGCCACGGCGGTCGCCAGGCCGGCGGGGCCCTTACCCGGTGGCCGGCGCCACCGTGGCGACGGCCGCCGGGCTTGGGTGTCCCGGTGAATCCTGCGTTGCCCGCAGACGCCGCGACGTGTACGGTTCCCGGCGATGAGTTGGTCGCGCCTCCTGCTCCTTACGTAGGGCGAGCGCCGGAACTCTCGCGTTCGCCCACCCCCCGCCCCCCACGGCCGGGGGGTTCTTCATTTTCCGATCCGTTCTCACACTTGGAGCACTCCGCCATGCCACCCACTCCCGCCACTCCCCGCCCGATGCCGTTCGAGAAGTACCGCGCCGTACGTCCCGATCGTGCTCCGCGACCGCACGTGGCCGAACCGCACGATCGACAAGGCGCCGCTCTGGTGCTCGGTCGACCTGCGTGACGGCAACCAGGCGCTGATCGACCCGATGGACCCCGTCCGCAAGCGCCGCATGTTCGATGACGCTCGTGGCGATGGGCTTCAAGGAGATCGAGGTCGGCTTCCCTGCGGCCAGCCAGCCCGACTTCGACTTCGTCCGCCAGCTGATCGAGGAGGACCTGATCCCGGACGACGTGACCATCCAGGTGCTCGTCCAGTGCCGCGACGAGCTGATCGAGCGCACCTACGAGTGCATCGCCGGCGCCCAACGGGCGATCGTCCACTTCTACAACTCGACCAACCCGTTGCAGCGGCGGGTCGTGTTCGGACTCGAGCAGGACGGCATCGTCGACATCGCGGTCAACGCCGCCCGGCTGTGCCGCAAGCTCGAGGAGCGCCATCCCGGCTACGGCGATCCGCTACGAGTACTCCCCGGAGAGCTTCACGCTGACCGAGCCCGAGTTCGCCATCGAGATCTGCGAGCGGGTGATGGACGTCATCGAGCCGGAGGACGACCGGCCGATCATCCTCAACCTGCCGGCGACGGTCGAGTGCTACTCCCCCAACGTCTACGGCGACGTGATCGAGTGGTTCCTCCGCACGATCAGCCGTCGCCAGCAGGTCGTGCTGTCGCTGCACCCGCACAACGACCGCGGGCTGCGCCGTTGCCGCCGCCGAGTTCGGCGTGATGGCGGGCGCCGACCGGGTCGAGGGCACGCTGTTCGGCAACGGTGAGCGCACCGGCAACGTCGACATCATCAACCTGGCGATGAACCTGTTCGCCAACGGCGTCGACCCCGAGCTCGACATCACGCGACATCGACGCGCCTGCGCCGCGTGGCCGAGTACTGCAACCGCCTGCCGGTGCCACCCGCGGCACCCGTACGTCGGCGACCTCGTGTACACGTCGTTCTCCGGCAGCCACCAGGACGCCATCAAGAAGGGTTTCGAGGCCCTGCCGGACGGACTACGAGCAGTGGGGCGTGCCGTACCTGCCGATCGACCCGAAGCACGTCGGCCGCACGTACGAGGCGGTGATCCGCGTCAACAGCCAGTCCGGCAAGGGCGGCGTGGCCTACGTGATGAAGGCCGAGCACGGCTTCGACCTGCCGCGGCGGATGCAGATCGAGTTCTCCAAGACGATCCAGCACATCACCGAGGACTCCGGAACCGAGATCACGCCGATCGTGATGTGGGAGGCGTTCCGGGCCGAGTACCTGCCCGACGACCCGCGCTACGAGCTCGTCGGTCACGAGCTGCATCACCCGGGACGGACGGGCGACGATCACGGCGCAGGTCCGTCGCGACGGCGAGCACCACACGGTGCGAGGCGAAGGAAGCGGACCGATCGAGGCGTTCGTCAAGGGGCTGCGCGAAGAGTTCGCCGCCGAGCTCGACGTCGTCGACTACGCCGAGCACGCCATCGGGCGCGGCGCGGAGGCCACGGCGGCGGCGTACGTCGAGACGATCGCCGCCGACGAGGACCATGAGCCTCGCTGGGGCATCGGCATCGATCCCGACATCACGACGGCTGGTCTCAAGGCCGTCCTCAGCGCACTCGAGCGCCAGCAGCGCTGACCGTCCAGACGGGACCGGGACGCGGACCGACGGACGCGCTCACCTACGCTCTGGCGGCATGCTGCAGACGTTGGTTCCGCCGGCTCACGCGCCTCGCCCTGCTGACCGCCGCCGTCGGGGCGGTCATCGGCCTCCGCCAACTGGCTGCCCGTCGCCACGGCGCTCCGGAGCTCGGGCCGCCGGCGACGTGGCCGCCGCTCGAGCGCGGTGAGGAGCCGGTCGGGGCCGTCGGCGATCTCGCGGCTGCGACTACGCCACCGCCGTCACCTGGCGCGCCACCGGCGGGCGACGAGCCCGTCGCAGCCGTCGGTGATCTCGTCGCCGACGCGGCGGAAGCACCCTCGGCGACGGAGAGTCAGGCGTGGGTCGCGCCGGTCGACGGTGCCTGCCCCGTCAGCCACCCGATCAAGGCCAACGCCAACTCCGGCATCTACCACCAGCCTGGCGGGCGCTTCTACGACCGCACACAGGCGGAGCGCTGCTACGCCGACGCGGCCGCTGCCGAGGCCGACGGCTACCGTGCGGCCAAAGGTTCGTGACCTCCAGATCGGAGTCCTCGTGAAAGTGATCGTCGACTACGACGTCTGTGCGTCGACCGGCAGCTGCATGCAGGTCTGCCCGGAAGTGTTCGAGGTGCGCAGCGACGGTTTCCTGTACGTGCTCCAGGAGGAGCCGCCGCCTGAGCTGCACGAGCGAGTGCGTGAGGCCGAGCAGCTGTGCCCAACGG
The DNA here is from genome assembly GCA_963774125.1 of uncultured Acidimicrobiia bacterium. Classification (GTDB taxonomy): domain Bacteria; phylum Actinomycetota; class Acidimicrobiia; order Acidimicrobiales; family Ilumatobacteraceae; genus JALZMG01. Next base: position 27,445 of record CAVZDR010000001.1, on the reverse strand, counting down.
GAGCGATCACGCTCGAAGAGTGACAACGCTGGTGATGACACGCTGATGGGCTTCCACGACCGGCTCGACAAGGCTTGGTCGACATCAGGTTCGATGCTCTGTGTCGGACTCGACCCGGACCCCGCGTCGTTCCCTGCGCCGCTGCAGAGCGGTCCGGATGCGATCGTGCGCTTCTGCACAGCCATCGTCGACGCAACCGCTGACCTCGTCTGCGCGTTCAAGCCGCAGATCGCGCACTTCGCGTCGCAGCGCGCCGAGCCGGCACTCGAAACGGTGTGCACCTACATCCGCGAACGTCATCCGGACGTCGTGCTCGTGCTGGATGCCAAGCGCGGGGACATCGGCTCGACGGCCGAGCACTACGCCCGGGAAGCATTCGACCGCTACGGCGCTGATGCCGTGACGGTGAACCCGTACCTCGGCACGGACGCGGCGACGCCGTTCCTCGAGCGCGGCGGCGTCCTCGCACTGTGCCGGACGAGCAACCCTGGTCGCTTCGAGCTGCAGGACCTCGACGTCGGCGGCCTCCCGCTCTATCAGCGGGTCGCGCTGATGGTGGCCAACGAGTGGGCGCCGCGCGGCGAGTGCGGACTGGTCGTCGGCGCGACGGCCGCCGAGGACATGACCGCCCTACGCGGCATCGCCGGCGATCTTCCGTTCCTCGTTCCAGGGATCGGCGCCCAGGGTGGCGACCTCGTGACGACGGTGCAGGCGGGAGCGACCGGTCCGGGCACCGGCCTCGTCATCAGCTCGTCACGGCAGGTGCTCTACGCGTCGCGAGGCGAGGATTTCGCCGAGGCGGCGCGGGCCACAGCACTCGCGACGAGAGACGCCATACGGGCCGTCACGCTGTCAGCGTCGCCACGCTGAGGATCCCGGGAGCGGTCCGCAGCGCCTGGACGACGTCGGGTGGCACGACCGATGTCGGCGCGATGAGCATGACGGCCGTGCCGGTGTCCTCCGCTCGGCCGACATCCATGTCGGCGATGTTGACGCCGGCGTCGCCGAGGATCGTGCCGACGGTTCCGATCACGCCGGGGCGGTCGTCGTTCGTGACCATCAGCATGTGGTCGGCGGGCGGCACGTCGAACGTGTGGCCATCGATGAGGACGATCCGGTGCTCGCTGCGCCGTCCCGCCAACGTGCCACTCAAGGAATGCCCACCGCCGGCCACCGTGACCAGGTTGACGTAGTCGGCCGAGCTCGTGGAGCTGACCTCGCGCACGTCGATGCCGTGTTCGCGCGCCCGCTGCGGGGCGTTGACGAACGTGACCGGTTCGTCGCTGACGCCACCGAACAACCCCTTCAGCACCGACAGGCCGACGATGCGCGTGTCGTAGGCCCCGATGTCGCCCTCGACGGCGATCTCGACGGTCGAAGGCAGCTTCTCGACGAGAGAGCCGAAGAGCCGGCCGAGTCGCTCCGCCAGCGGCACGAACGGCCGCAGGTTGTCGTGCACCTCGGCGACCGCAAGGTTCACCGCGAACGGCACGAAGTCGCCGGCCAACGCCAGCTGCACCATGTCGGCGATCGTGTCGCCCGCCTTGTCCTGCGCTTCACGGGTGCTGGCGCCGAGGTGCGGTGTGACGACGACGGACTCCAAGCCGAACAGCGGGGAGTTGGTCGTCGGCTCGGCATCGAACACGTCGAGCGCGGCACCGGCGATCACGCCGTCGCGGATGGCGTCGGCGAGCGCCGTCTCGTCGACGATGCCGCCGCGCGCCACGTTGATGATGCGCAGCGTCGGCTTCGCCTTGACGAGCAGGTCGCGCCCGATCAACCCGGTCGTCTCGGACGTCTTCGGCAGGTGGATGGTGAGGAAGTCCGACTCCATCACGACCTGGTCCAGCGGGAGCAGCTCGACGCCGAGCTGGCGGGCGCGGTCCGCCGAGACGAACGGATCGAAGGCGATCAGCCGCAGCCCGAAGGCGCGGGCGCGGTCGGCGACCAGCTTGCCGATGCGCCCGAAGCCGACGATGCCCAGCGTCTTGTCTGCGAGCTCGACACCCTCCCACTTGCTGCGCTCCCACCGACCGGCGACCAGCGCGGAATGAGCCTGCGGCACGTTGCGGGCCTGCGCCAGGAGCAGCGCCATGGTGTGCTCGGCGGCAGAGACGATGTTGCTCTCCGGCGCGTTGACGACCATCACACCGCGCCGTGTGGCGGCGTCGACGTCGACGTTGTCGAGCCCGATGCCGGCCCGCCCCACGACGATGAGGTCACGGCACACCGCGAGGACCTCGTCCGTCACGTTCGTCGCCGAGCGGATGATGAGTGCGTTCGTTCCCTCCAGCGCCGTGAGCAGCTGCTCCGGCGACAGGTCGAGCCGGACGTCGACCTCGTGACCGGCCGCCCGGAGGCGGTCCAGCCCGCCCTCGGCAATCGCTTCGGTGACGAGGATCCGCGCCATGGAGGACATGCCTATCGCTTGCAGCGAGGCTTTGCGCAGTACGTGGCTGATGCGGCCGGCGATGCGCCTGGAGGCGCCGCCGTGCCGAACCGGGAGCTCACCTCCGAACGACGCGATCCGCCGCCTCACAATGCGGCCGGCGATGCGCCTGGAGGCGCCGCCGTGCCGAACCGGGAGCTCACCTCCGTACCGACCGCGATCCGCCAGCTCGTCCGGGCAGTACGTTCGGCTGGTGTCACGAGCAGTCAGTGCGACGGAGACGTCGTTGGACGAGATCGAGCACTGGTTCGTCGGCCGCGGTCTGCCCCACTTCGTCGAGCGCCACTACTCGGCGGCACAGATCTGGGCGAGGGCGCTGCCGCTGCTGATCTTCGCCTACGTCATCCTCGGCCTCAACGCGCTCGACCTGAAGCACTGGACGCCAGCCGAGAACCTCGCCGCCGCCGCCTTCGTCATCATCGCCGCGATCATCGCCTGGATCGTCGCCAACTGGCTTCGTGGGCGGCGCTGGTTGGAGCGTCCGCGGGAGATCGGCTGGCCCGAGCTCGTCGTCTTCACGGTGGTGCCGGCGCTGCCATCCGTGGTTGTTGGTCAATGGGAAGACGCCATACAGACGACGGTCGAGGCGATCGCCATCCTCGCCATCCTGTGGGGTCTCACCAGCTACGGCATCCTTCCCCTGCTGCGCTGGGCCGGCCGGCGCACCGTGGCGCAAGTTGCGGTGCTGTTCAACGTCGTCGTGCGCGCACTGCCACTGCTGCTGCTGTTCACGACGTTCCTCTTCATCAATGCCGAGGTGTGGCAGGTCGCCGGCACGCTGAGCGGCGCCGTCTACATCGCCGTGCTGGGTGTCTTCTTCCTGCTTGGTGCCATCTTCGTGCTGTCGCGAGTGCCGGCGCTGATGCGCACGCTCAACGAGTTCAACTCCTGGTCGGAGATCGGCGCGCTCGTCGAGGGCACCCCCGGGCGCGCCGCCTTCGAAGCGATCGAGCCGCCGACCAGCCCGCCAGGCATCGACCACCTGCGGATGCGGCAGCGGCTCAACATCGGCCTCGTGACGATCTTCTCGCAAGCCATCCAGATCACGCTCGTCGCGTTCACACTCACCGGCTTCTTCGTGCTCTTCGGCTTCCTCGCCATCCCGCAGGACACCGTGCAGTCGTGGACCGGCCTCGACGATGTGGAAGTCCTTGCGTCCTGGACCGTCGGCGGGCGCACGCTCGTGCTGACTGAGCCGCTGTTGCGAGTGAGTGCTTTCCTCGGCGCGTTCACTGGCATGTACTTCACGGTCCTGTTGTCGACCGACGCGCTGTACCGCGAGGAGTTCGCTGAGGACGTGGCGCCGCAGCTGCGACAGGCGCTGGCGGTTCATCGCGTCTACGACCGCGCCAGGGCCGCGGTCCGGCAGGCTGCGTGATGGCGGACATCCGGCTGATCGACGACGCCGTCGGCACACGGCGCGTGAGCGCACTCGTCGACGAGGTGTGGGGTGCGTCGACACCCCTGCTCGGCGTCGAGCTCGTACGGGCGATCGGCCACGCCGGCGGCTACGTCGCAGCCGCCTACGTCGATGACCGGATCGTCGGCGCATCGCTCGGATTCCTCGCCACGCACCGCGGCGAACCGGCGCTGCACAGTCACGTCACCGGGATCCTGTCGAGCGTCCGGGCGACCGGACTCGGTCGGGAGCTCAAGCTCCACCAGCAGGCGTGGGCCGCGTCTCGAGGGCTGCGATGGGTCACGTGGACGTTCGATCCGCTGGTGCGCCGCAACGCCTGGTTCAACCTGCGCGTCCTCGGTGCCGAGGTGCAGGAGTACCTCGTCGACTTCTATGGCCCGATCGACGACTCGATCAACGCCCGCGACGAGAGCGATCGCCTCTTCGTCGCGTGGGCGACGACGACCTCGCCGCGCGACACGCGACACCTCGAGCAGGACGCCGTCCCGGCGGGCGCGGTTGCCGTGGCGACGCCCGACGACATCGTCGCCCTGCGCCGCGTCGATCCACCTGCCGCCGAACGCTGGCGCCACCGGCTGCGTGACGAGCTCGGCGGGCCGCTCGCCGCCGGCGCCCGCGTCGCCAGCTTCACCCGTGGCGGCGAGTATGTCCTGGAGGTCAGCGAATGATCACGGAGCTGCGCGAGATCCACCTGCCCCTGGTCGCACCGTTCCAGACCAGTTTCGGGGTGCAGACCAGCCGGCGCATCCTGCTCGTCCGAGCGACGGTCGACGGCACCGAGGGCTGGGGCGAGTGCGTCGCTCCCGACGATCCGACGTACTCCGCCGAGTACGTCGACGGCGCATGGGCAGTGTGCGTCAACCATTTGCTGCCTCGGCTCGGTGGCGTTGAGCGCGCGGCCGACGTGGCCGGCGCGCTGGAGGACGTCAAGGGCCATCCGATGGCGAAGGCGGCCGTCGAGATGGCGTTCCTCGACGCCGAGCTGCGCGGCGCCGGGACGTCGTTCGCCGCCCGGCTCGGCGTCACCCGTGACCGCATCCCGAGCGGCGTCAGCGTCGGGATCCACGAATCGGTGGCGGCGCTGGAACGGGCCGTCGCTGGGTACCTGGAGGACGGCTACGTCCGCATCAAGCTGAAGATCGAGCCGGGGTGGGACCTCGAGCCGGTTGGCGCGATCCGTCGCCTCATCGGTCCCGGCGTGCCACTGCAGGTCGACGCCAACACCGCGTACACCCGCGACGACACCGAGCACCTCTGCCGGCTGGACGAGTTCGACCTCCTGCTCATCGAGCAGCCCCTGCCGGAGGACGACCTGCTCGGGCACTCCGCGCTGGCGCGTGCCGCGACGACACCGATCTGCCTCGACGAGTCGCTCGTCTCACTGACCTCGGCGTCCGACGCGATCGACCTCGGCGCCTGCGAGGTCGCCAACATCAAGCCGGGTCGAGTCGGCGGGTACCTGGCGGCCGTCGCCATCCACGACCTGTGCCGTCAGCGGGGGGTACCGGTGTGGTGCGGCGGCATGCTCGAGACCGGCATCGGTCGTGCCGCCAACGCCGCGCTCGCCGCCCTCGACGGGTTCACCTTGACCGGCGACATCTCGGCGTCGAGGCGCTTCTATGCCCGCGACATCGTCACCGCGCCGATCGACGTCGTCGACGGCCACGTGGCCGTGCCAACCGGCCCGGGCTTCGGGTTCGAGCTGGACCTCGCGTTCCTCGATGAGGTCACGACTGCTCGCATCGAGGTCTGACCGGTACATTCGGCGCCCATGCCACACGCATTCCTGTCCGAGGAGTGGATGAACGAGGCGCGCGCCATCAGGGAGCGCTACGCCGACCAGATCACCCCCGTGACGCAGCCTGTCAAGATCAACCAGGTCGTCACGGACGTGCCGTTCGGAGAAGGGACGGTGAAGAGCTACCTCGACACGTCCTCCGGCGAGGTCGTGATGGCGCTCGGTGAGCTCGACGATGCCGACGCCACGGTGACGACCGACTACGTCACGGCGAAGGCGATCTTCGTCGATCAGGACCCGGCGGCGGGCATGCAGGCGTTCATGGCCGGCAAGATCACCGTGCAGGGCGACATGATGAAGCTGATGGCGATGCAGGCCTCGATGCCCGCCGACGAGGCCAGTCAGAAGATCGCCGAAGAGATCAAGGCAATGACGGAGTAGCGGGAGCTATTTGAGCGCGTCGGCCAACGCCTCCACCGTCCAACCCTCGTCACGTTCGTACGTCTCCGCCATCTCCCAGGACTTCACGCGCTTGACGACGCGGCCTTGGACGAAGAACGTCTCGCCGTTGAACGGGCAGTCCGCCGTGCTGAGGAACGCGACGAGTGGAGACACGTTGGCCGGATCCCAGTCGTCGAACGCGCCCTCTTTGGCGGCCATGATGTCGTCGAGCCCCGGCGTGGCGAGCGTCAAGCGGGTGCGCGCGGCCGGCGCGATGCAGTTGCTCTTGACCTCGTAGCGGACCAGCTCCTTGGCGAGGATCTGGCTGAACGTGGCGATGCCGGACTTCGCCGCGCCGTAGTTGCTCTGTCCGGGGTTGGAGAACAGCCCGGACGTGCTCGACGTGTGGACCAGGTTGCGCGGCTTGGCGCGGCCGTTCTTGGCCTCCTCCCGCCAGTAGGCGGCAGCCCACCTGCTCGGAGCGAAGTGACCCTTCAAGTGGACCCGCACGACCTCGTCCCACTCCGCTTCGGTCATGTTGACGATGACGCGGTCGCGCAGGATCCCGGCGTTGTTGACGAGGATGTCGAGGTCGCCGAACGTCTCGATGGCGCTGTTGATCAGCTGCTGGGCACCGTTCCAGTCGGCGATGTCATCGCCATTGGCGATCGCCTCACCACCTCGAGCGCGGATCTCCTCCACGACCTCGTTGGCCGGTCCGGCGTCGGCGCCGCTGCCGTCATTGGCCCCGCCCAGGTCGTTGACCACCACCTTGGCACCCTCGGCGGCGAACAGCAGCGCATGCTCGCGCCCCAAGCCTCGCCCGGCCCCGGTGATGATCGCGACACGCCCTTCCAGTGCACCCACGGCCCGGCACGGTAGCCCCCCACAAGCGGGACGGGTTAGAGGAGGACGAGGTCGACTGCGGTGCCGCGCCGGTACTGGTTGCCCGGGGCCGCGTCCTCGCCGGCCACCGAGGCCGACACGAACGTCCCGGTCGTCACGCCGAGCAGGCTGCCGACGTTGAGTCCAGCCGCGTTCAGCGTCGCCTGTGCCTGCGGGAGCAGCATGCCGGTTAGATCCGGCATGACGACGAGGTCGACTCCCTTGGACGGCACGAGGGTGACCGTCGCGCCGCGCTCGATGCTCGAGGCCGCCGGCGGGTCCACCGCCACGACCCCGGCGAGCGGCACCGTGTCACTGAACTGCGCCTCCCCTTCCACAACGACGAGCTGCATCGCTTCGAGTTGCGCCCGCGCGTCCGCCATCGGAAGGCCGATCAGCTCCGGGATGGCCCGCGGCGCCGGACCAGCCGACACGACCAGTGCGACCTCGGTGTCCGGCAAGACGTCGTCACCCGCGGCCAGTGATGCGTCGGCAGGCACCGACCAGGACATCACCTCGTTGATCGGCACGACCTCGTCGAACTGCTCGGTCGCCGGCAGCGCCACGAGGCGCAGCTGGGCCAGCTCCGTCTCGGCATCACTCAACGGGAGGCCGACGAGATCCGGGAGGGCCCGGAACTCCGGGCCCTCACTGACCACGATGAGGAATGGCTCGCCCTCGGCCAGCTGCTCACCGGCCACCGGCGCGGTGCGGATGATGTCGCCCGCGTCGGGCTCCTCATCGCTGCGGTCCAGCTGGACGTCGATGTCCCAGTCGAACCCCTCCGTCAGCCGCGTCGCGTCGCCCTCGGTGAGCCCGACGAGCTCGGGGACTTCATGGGTCGGCGTCCGGAACAGGCGGTAGGCGAGGTAAGCCAGCCCAGCGAGCGCAACGAGCACGAGGACGGCGACGAGCGCAGTCACCCATCGTCGCCGCGGCCGCTCACGAGGCTGCTCGGGTGCGTCGACCGGCGGTGGCACGGCGGGGCCGGCCGGGTCCTGCCCCGGTTCGGGCGTCCGCGCCAGTGCTGCCAGCTCGTCGAAGGTCGCGTCGACGTCGCCGTCGTACAGCTCCGCGTGCGGAGGATCGGGGTTGCCTTCGTCCGTGGCGGCATCCCCGGGACGAGCTTGCGGGTCGGGCGGCGGCAGTAACACCGGCGCGACGAACTCCTCCTGGGTGTCGACGGTCTCCGTCATCTCGGTGTCGGCGGCCGGCTCCTCTTCGGCGACCGGCTGCTCCTCGGCGACCGGTTCTTCGTCGGCGACCGGTTCCTCCTCAACGACGGGCTCGTCCTCGACGGCGAGCTCGGATTCGGACTCCGCTTCCTCCTGCTCCTCCGGCGCGACTTCACCGGCGGCGGCACCGGCGGGCTCGGCGGCGGTTTCGGACTCGAAGACCGCCTCGGGCTCCGCGGCAGTCTCGGGCTCGACGGCGGTCTCCAGCTCGACGTCAGGCGGCGGCGCCGTGGCGACCGCCGTCCCGGTGGCAGACGTCGCTGCAGCAGTCGCCGCAGCAGCAGCGGCAGCCGCGGCCGCAGCTGCGGCGAGCGCTGCCGGCGAATCCTCCGGCCGGTGCACGCCGCCCGTCGGGTCGTTCGGCCGGCGCAGCTTGTCGTCCTCGAGCACGCTGGTGGCGACGATGGGAATCGGCGAGGGGCGGGGCAGGTTCTCCGCGCTGCGCACGAGCGCCCGCCCGAACTCGGCCGCCGTCGACCGCTCCTCCGGCTCAGGTCGACCGGCCCGTTCGAGCACCGACGCCAGCGGACCGAGATCGGCCGACACCGGCATGAGCCGCCCGACGCGTGCCGACAGCGTGGCCACCGTCGACCGAGCGGCGAACGGGACCGTTCCCGAGACGGCCTCGACGAGGATCAGCGCCAGCGAGTAGACGTCGGACTTCCCGTCCACCGGCTGGGCGAGTGCCTGCTCAGGCGAGGCGTACCGGGCGACGTGCGTCGCCACGGTCGCCGGCTCGTTCCAGTCCTGCGCGCCGAGCAGGCGAGCCAGCGCGAAGTCAGTGATCCGCAAGCGGCGGTCGTCGCCGAACACGAGCTTGGCCGGTGTCAGCTCGGTGTGCACCAGGCCCTTGTGGTGCGCGAAGTCGAGTCCCCGGCACGCCTCCAGGCCGACGAGCAGGGCCTGCGAGGGCTCGAGCAGGCGACCGCGGTCGAGCAGGTCGCGCAGACTTCCTCCGGACAGCAGCTCGACGACGGCATACACGGTCGTCCGCCTGCCGATGTCCTCTTCGCCCCAGTCATAGACGGCCTGCAGGTTGGGGTGCGAGAGCTTCGCCATCACCTTCATGGCCCGCACGAAGCGTTGGCGGAACTCCCGAGACTCAGCCCACTCGGGACGAATGAGCTTGACGGTGACCGGCCGCTGCAGCTCCGCGTCGTCCGCGTCCACGATGACCGTGTCCGTTCCGGCTGCGACGACGCGCGTGACGCGATAACGGTCGCCGATGACGCGGCCGATGAGGCCGCGGACGCGACCCTGACCGTTCTGGTGAATCGTTTGCGCTCATCTCGTCGTCTGTCGTAGGGGGCCGAAAACCGCGCCGTAGCACGCTACCGCCGGGTCCCTCGTCGGTGGTGGCAGGGCGGTCGCCGACGCAACACAAGTCTCGGGCGCGCCGCCTGCGCCCGCGAAGTCCAACCTTGGCGGCATGATGGATCGGTGGTCGCCGTGCGGGCCCGGCTCCAGCGGCTCGACCGCAAACTCCTCCTGGCCAGCTTGGCGATCGCCGTCGGAGTGGTGCTCATCGCGATCGGCCTGCTGCGCAGTGTCTCCGGCGACGAGGTCACGCAACTGCCCGACGCCATCGAGAGCATCACGCCAGCGCCCGACGCTGAACAGGTCCTACAACAGACACAGGTCGTCGTCGACCTCGCCGAGGGCTACGAGGCCGAGCTGACCGTGGACAGGGTCGCGTTGCCCACGATTCGGCTCGACGAGCTGGCACCCGTCGACGTCGAGCCGGGCGAGCAGGTCGAGGTGCCGCCCGGCGCGATCTTCGAGCCCGGCAACGGAACGCTCACGTTCACGCCCGCTGAAGGGACCGCGATCGAGACGTTCGACCCGGGCTCCCACTCCGTGACGGTGACGTACTGGCGCAGTGCGGACGGCCGCCAGACCGCCCGGTCGTACAGCTGGACCTTCGACGTGATCTGAATGTTCGGGCTCGCCGCCTCCGGTCCAGGCCTCCGGTCCAGGCGGCACGGCGATGGCACGGCGGCGTCACGCGATTCCGGATGACGACATCCCCCATCGAAAGGCGAGACCATGCCGAACCTGCAGATCGACGCGCCCCTCAACGGACAGGCGCAGCTCGTCGAGGATCCGAACGGCACCGCCGAGCGCGCTGGCCGTGTCGACGACCGCCGTCGGCATCGGCACGACTGCGCCCGCCCAGACGCTCGACATCGCCGGCGGCCTGAAGGTCAGCAAGCACGGCGACGGCGCCATCCTGGTCGAGCTCTCCAGCGAGCGGAGCTGGGCCTTCCGCCAACTCGGCACCGACGCCGGCACGGGACTCGAGCTGGCCAGCATCGGCGGCGGCGGCAACAAGAACTTCGTCATCAGCACGACCGGACGAGTCGGTATCGGCACGACGGCCCCCGCCCAGACGCTCGACGTCGCCGGCGGCCTGAAGGTCAGCAAGCACGGCGACGGCGCCATCCTGCTCGAGCTCTCCAGCGACCGCAGCTGGGCCTTCCGCCAGCGCGGCACCGACGCCGCAACGGCACTCGAGCTGGCCAGCATCGGCGGCGGCGGCAACAAGAACTTCCTGATCTCCACGGACGGCCGGGTCGGCATCGGCACGACCGCCCCATCGCACAAGCTGCACGTCGAGGGCAGCATCCGCGTCACCGAAGACGTCATCCTCGACGGCGCCGACTGTGCGGAGGAGTTCGACGTCGATCCGTCGAGCCGCCTCGAACCGGGCACCGTGATGGTCATCGGACCAGAGCGCCGCCTGCAGCACTGCCAGCGCGAATACGACACCCGCGTCGCCGGCATCGTCTCCGGCGCCGGTGACCGGCGGCCAGGGATCGTGCTCGGCCGCCGGAACGGCCAGGCGGGAAGCGGCCGCCTGCCCGTCGCGCTGACCGGCACCGCCCAGTGCTACGTCGACGCCTCCGTGTCGCCGATCGAGGTCGGCGACCTGCTCACCACGTCGGCCGAGCCAGGCCGAGCGATGCGGGCAACGGACCCGACGCGCTCGTTCGGCGCCGTCCTCGGCAAGGCGCTCGAGAGCGTGCGTTCCGGCGTCGGCATGATCCCCGTCCTCGTCACGCTGCACTGAGGGTCGAGATGCGCCCCTTCAGCACGTTCGCCGCCCTCGACCGCCATCCGGAGCTCGACGTTCGACCGGACCCGATCAGCGGGCGCGCCCTCGCCCGTCACTTCGATACCGGGCCGTCGCTCTCCCGCCTCCTCCGCACGATGGGACCGTTCATCCCGGCCACGGATGCGTTCCGGTTCGAGAACGATTTCGCCATCTCGATCGAGCAAGCGGTCGACTTCGCCGACATGCTCACCGATGAGCTCGTCCAGGAGATCGTCGAGCAGGCGGTGTTCCCCTACACCGCACAGCTTCGCGGCATCGACCTCAATCCACTGCCCTTCCTCGAGACGAGGCTCCCGGACGTAGTGGTCGACTTCGTGCTCGGGCGGCTACAGCGGGAGCTGGCGGCCCGGTTGATCGATCTGGCGGCGAGTCCAATCGGGTCCGACTTCGGCCGCTGTGGCGGGATGGCGTTTGCCGGGTACGACTGCTACCTCGCCGGCGTGCCGATCGACCCGACGGTCACCTCGCCTCCGGCCGAGGGCGTGCTCGGTGACTACATCTACGACCGGCTCCTCGACAGCCTGCGCCTGAACATCGGCACGTTCACGAGGTGGGTCGTCGACCTCCACCTGCGCGGGTTCCTGAACGAGGTCGCCGAGCAGGCGTTGGCCGGCGCCGTGGGGACGGTGGTCTTCGGTCCGATCGGCGCGGCCATCTCGGCGTTCCTCGCCGCGACGACAGACCTCTTCGACTTCCCGAGCGGGAAGAAGGTGCTGCTCGATCGCACCGAGCGGGAGTGGACCCGGCTCAAGGAGATCCTCGACGAGCAGGCCGCGTGGCCGGTCGGCCTCGTCTACGGCGACAAGCCGTCGCTCTGGGACCAGCACCAGGTGCTCGCCATCGGGTACAGCGACGACGGCGCCGGGCGGGGAACGCTCGAGATCTGGGACAACGAGGACGGCAACGTGCGCAGCGAGCTGCGGATCGACCTCCGCGGCGGCGAGTTGGTGACGAGCGGTCGGCGGTCCAACGTCAAGGGCTTCTTCCACGAGCAGTACCGCAGCGAGCGGCCGCCGGCAGGGATCAGCTGATCGCGCTCAGCGCTCGCCGGTGTCCAGCAGGCGGGCAAACCCCGCCTCGTCGATGATCGGCACCCCTGCCGCCTCCGCCTTGTTGACCTTGCTCGCCCCCGGGTTGTCGCCAGCGACGAGCGCGTACGTCTTCGCGCTGACGCTGCCGGGGCTCGTCCCGCCTCGGCCAATGATCGCCGCCGCCGCCTCCTCCCGCGACCAGCCCGTCAGCGTGCCCGTGACGACGACGGCCTTGTCCGCCAGGACCTGCGGCAGCTCCTCCGATGGCTCCGGGGCAACCCCGAAGTCGACGCCCGCAGCGCGTAGCTTCTCGACGAACGATCGGTTGGCGTCCAGCCCGAACCACGTGGCGATCGACGTGGCGATGATCGGTCCGAGGCCGGCGACTGCGGAGAGCCGCTCGGCGTCCGCGTCCATCACTGCGTCGAGCGTGCCGAAGTGGGCCGCCAATGCCTGAGCGGCTGCCGGGCCGAGGTGCTTGATGCCGAGCGCCGTCAAAAGCCTCGGCAACGGCCGGTGCCGTGAAGCATCGATCGCCGCGAGCAGCTTGTCGGCGCTGATCGTGGCGAAGCCGTCCAGGGTCAGCAGCTGGTCCTGCGTCAACGAGTACAGGTCGGCGGCATCGGCCACGAGGCCTGCCTGGGTCAATTGCCCGACGGTGCGCTCGCCGAGACCCTCGATGTCCAACGCGCCACGCGACGCGAAGTAGATCACCCGTTGGTCACGCTGGTACGGGCAGGCGGGCTCGACGCAGCGGGTGTCGGCTTCACCGGGCAGTCGCACGAGCGTGCTGGCCAGCGGGCACGGACACGTCGTCGGGAACGTCCAGGGCTTCGACTTGGCCGGGCGCAGCGACGGCACCGGACCGACGACCTCGGGGATGACGTCGCCGGCCTTGCGCACGATCACCGTGTCGCCGGGCCGTACGTCCTTGGCGCGCACCTGGTCCTCGTTGTGCAGCGTCGCCACGCCGACGGTCGATCCGCCGACGAACACCGGCTCGAGCATGGCGAACGGCGTAGCCCGCCCGGTTCGTCCGATCGAGACCTGGATGTCGCGCAGCAGCGTCGTGCGCTCCTCTGGCGGGAACTTGTAGGCGATCGCCCAGCGTGGTGCGCGCGACGTCGAGCCGAGGCGCGTCCGCTGCTCGACGTCGTCGACCTTGACGACGACGCCGTCGATCTCGTACCCGAGGTCGTGGCGGTGCTCCTCGCGGAAGCGGCAGTAGCTGGCGACCTCGTCGAGTGAGTCGAAGGAACGTGTCTCGCCGTTCACCGGCATCCCGAGGCGGCCGAGGAACTCGAGGGCGTCGGTGTGACGAGGGAGTGCTGGGCCGCCAACGACCTCGCCGAGTTGGTAGACCCAGAACGACAGGTCGCGCTGCGCGGTGATCTTCGGGTCCTTCTGGCGCAGGCTTCCGGCCGCCGCGTTGCGGGGGTTGACGAACAGTCGCCCGCCGGCCGCCTCGGCCTGCTCGTTCATCCGCTCGAAGCTGGCGACCGGGAGGTACACCTCGCCACGTACCTCCAGCACGTCGGGCACGTCGCGGCCCTTGAGGCGGTCCGGAACCGCCGAGATGGTTGCCACGTTGGCGGTGACGTCCTCGCCGACGCGTCCGTCGCCGCGCGTCGCCGCTTGGACATAGCGGCCGCGCTCGTAGCGCACGCTCATCGCGACTCCATCGATCTTCAGCTCGCACACGTAGTGCACGGTCTCGTTCGGCAAGCCCCTCGCCACGCGCTGGCCCCAGGCCATCAGCTCGTCCTCGCGCATCGCATTGTCGAGGCTCATCATCGGCACGGCGTGCACGACGGGCGCGAACAGCACGCTCGGCGAGGCGCCGACCTGCTGGCTGGCCTCGGAAGCATCCGCCAGATCCGGGAACTGCTCCTCCAGCTCGCGCAGCTCGCGCACCAGGAGGTCGAAATCGGCGTCGGAGATCTCGGGGTCGTCGAGTTGGTGATAACGCTGGTTGTGATAGGCGACCTGAGCGCTGAGCTCGGAAATCCGCTCCGCCGCCTGTGCCGGATCGACCACGGTGGGACGCGTCATGCGCCCACAGTGAACCGGCTGGCAACTGCCTGGTCACCGACGCGGCGGCCGATCTCGCGGGTCAGGCGGCACACGCGCTCGGCGATCGGCGGAGTGTGCATGGCCAGCCCGCACTGGGGCGTGATGAGGCTGTGGTGGCGCAGCAGCACCGGATCACAGCCTCGGCGCACCAGTTCGCACCACACGGCGCTCATCCGCCGCCATGGTCGGTCGTCCGTGATCGGGATCGGCCCGTCCGTCGGCATCGCTCCCCAGGCGATGCGGCCACCGCCGAGCATGAACCGGTCGAGATAGCCGGCGACCGTCGCCAACTGCTCGTGCACCGGGATGGCAAGGATGTCGGGACCGGCGGCCAGGAGCGAGGCGACATCGACGGACTCGGCGCAACAGTGCACGCCGACCGTCGCCACCGGCTGCACGGCAGCCATCGCACTCGACAGCAGATCGATGGCGGGTTCGGGCGCGATCGGGAATCCGGGATGCATCAGCTGGCCGAACCACGGCTCGTCCAGCCACACGAGTTGCGGCGACTCGGGGAGCGCCGCGGCGACGGCGTCGAGCACCGCGGCGAGGTGTGACCGCACAGCGCGCACGGCGACAGCAAACGCGGCGTCCGGCGCGATGCCGGCTCGCGTGAGCGCGACCCCGAGGGTGACTGGTCCCACGAACTGCCACTTCACCGGGCCGCGCAACTGGCCCGCCGTAGCCGCGGCGAGGAATGCCCGAAGCGCCCCGTAGGCGTCATTGCCGAGGTCCGTCAGCACCGGCGACTCCGGGTCGACGGCCGACCGGTCGACGGCGATGCTGCCGTACTGACCAGGCGTCACGCCGTTGATGCCGACGACGGCTTGAGCGATCATGCCCTCCGCTGGGGAACGGCGCGGCAGGCTCGGGATGGCCGGCAGGTCGTACTTGTTCAGGGAGAAGCTCGCCGCCTCGTGGACCGAGCGGTGGGGCAGGCTGCCGATGCCCGTCGTGGCGCCGGGACGCAACTGCATGCCGAGCGCCGGCGGACGTTGCCGCGGTCGCTCGGTCGGCGTGGCGACCACCGGCATGGCTCCTCCTCTCCGTGCCTCGCTCCCCTGGACCGTCAGTGCTTGTCTAGCCGCGCGACCACTGCGATCACCTACTCCGTCGCGCGGATGGCATCGTGAGGCGTGCCCGATCTTGCGCCGTCGCCGCAACGGCATCGTGTCGCCATGCTCACGAGCCTCACGGTGTGGGGCGGTCGAGTGGCATGGCTGGCCGCCGCGGTGTTCGGCGGTCGCGCCGTGGGGGCCGCACTGACCGACCGCAGCAGCGCCGTGCAGGTGATCGGAACCGTCGGCGCGTGGGTCGGCTGGGCGGTCGGTGCGATCGCGCTCGCCGTGCCGTCGGTCGCCACGTTGACGGTCGTCCGAGCAGTCGTCCCAGCGGCGCTCGCCGTGACCGTTGCGACCATCGCCTTCGGTGCCGACGCGGATGACGTGCTGGCGCTGGGCCTGCCTGCCCTGCTGGCGAGCCTCCTCGTGGCGGCGGCCGAGACGGGAAGGACCTACCTCCAGGCCTCTGCGTACGGCGACGAACAGCGCTTCGGCGTGCGGCCCCCGCTCGGCTACCTCACGGCGACGGTGCTGACGTGGCTCGTGTGGGTCACCGTCGTGATCACCGCGCCGCTGGCGTGGGCGGCCCGGGCGTGGTGGCTGGCGGTCGTCGCAACGTTGCTCGCGGTCGCCGCGACCCTGACGCTCCCCCGTCGCTGGCACCAGCTGAGCCGGCGCTGGCTGGTGTTCGTGCCCGCCGGCCTGGTCGTCCACGATCCGGTGGTCCTCGCTGACTCGCTGCTGCTGCAGCGCAGCCGGGTCCGCCGGATCGCCGCCAACGAGCTCGGGCCGGGCGCCGTCTCGGCCGTCGACCTGACCGGCCCGACGCCTGGTCTTGCCATCGAGATCACGCTCGACGAGCCCGTGACCGCCGTGCTCGCCCGGCTCCCCTCGGATCGCCACGGCCGACCCGTGCGGGGTTCCACGATCCTCGTGTCGCCGACGCGGCCCGGTGCAGTGTTGAGAGAAGCGGCGCAGCGACGGATCGGCCGCTAGCGAGACGCGCGGTCAGCGCGCCATTCCGCCACCGAGGACGGTGCGGTCCTCCACGTCGTAGAAGACGACGCTCTGGCCGGGGGCGACGCGGCGCTGCGGCTCGTGCCACGAGACCTCGACGATGCCGTCTCCGGCGGCGATCGTCGCCGGGTGCGCTGGGCCGTGTGCCGAGCATTGGACGCGCGCTTCGCCGGCGACGGGACTGCCGGTCCACGCGACGTGGTCGACGGTGGTCGACTCGACGAGCAGCTCACGCTCGTTGCCGACGACGACCGTCGAGGTGCGCCGATCCACGCCGACGACATAGCGCCTCGGGCCTCCGCCGAGCAGTCCGAGGCCCTTGCGCTGGCCGATCGTCACCAGCTCGATGGCGTCGATCTGTCCGACCGGCGCGCCAGCTGTGTCCATCACCCGCGCGGCATGGACCGGCAGCCGTCGTTCGAGGAACTCACGGCGGCCACCGGCAGACGTGATGAAGCAGACGTCCTGGCTGTCCGGCTTGGCGGCCGTGCGCAGTCCGAGGTCTGCGGCGATGGCGCGGACATCGGCCTTCTGCAGGTCGCCGACGGGGAACAACGTGCGAGCGAGGGCGGCCGGACCGAGCATGTGCACGACGTAGCTCTGGTCCTTGGCCCGATCGGCGCCGCGCTGCAACAACCCCGTTCCCTCCGCCGTTCGTGCGATCCGGGCGTGGTGACCAGTCGCCACCGCATCGAAGCCGAGCACGTCCGCCCGTCGAAGCAACCGGTCGAACTTGATGCGGCGATTGCACTCGATGCACGGGTTGGGCGTCGTCCCGCCGGCGTGTGCGTCGACGTACGGACCAACGACGTGACGCTCGAAGTCCTCCGTGAAGTTGAACACCAGGTGGTCGATGTCGAGCTGCTGGGCGACACGGCGGGCGTCGTCGACGTCGGCGACGCTGCAACACCCCGTGTCGCTCTCGCCACCCCACAGCCGCATCGTCACGCCGACGACGTGATGACCGCCGCGGGCGAGGAGCGCGGCGGCGACCGACGAGTCGACCCCGCCGCTCATCGCCACGAGAACCTTCATGAGAGTCCTCAGGCTCGGGCAGCGGTACGGCTGCGCAGCGTCGCGACCGCGGAGGTCAGCGCGCCCAGCGCGGCGTCGACGTCACCGTCGGTGGTCGTGCGGCCGAGGCTCATGCGCAGCGCTCCCGCCGCCCACGTCCGGTCGATGCCCATCGCGGCGAGCACGTGCGAAGGATCCATCGCCCCGCTGGAGCACGCCGACGCCGCCGACGCGCACACACCCGCCTCGTCCAGCAGGTAGAGCAACGCCTCACTTTCGAGGCCCTCGAACATGACGTGCGCCGAGCCCGCAACCTTGGCCTCGGCAGGCACGGTCTCGCGAGTGCCTGGGATGGCAGCCACGAGTCCGCCGACCAACCGGTCGCGCAGGCCGGCGATGCGGGCCGTCTCGGTCGGGCGCTCGACGTCCGTTGCGGCCAGCGCTTCCGCCAGGGCCACGATGCCCGCCACGTTGTGGGTGCCGCTGCGTCGGTCGCGCTCCTGGCCGCCACCGACGATGAACGGGTCGACCCCGATCCCGTCGCGCAGCGCGAGCACGCCGACTCCCTTCGGTCCGCCGAACTTGTGCCCGCTCAGCGACATGGCGTCGACGCGCGGCCACAGCTCACGCAAGTCGAGCCAGCAAGCGGCCTGGACACCGTCGGTGTGCAGCACGGCGTTCGGCGCGCGGTCGCGGACGAGGTGCGAGACCGCCGTCAGATCCGTGATGGTGCCGACCTCGTTGTTGACCGCCATCACACTGACGACGGCGACATCAGGTCCGAGCGCCGCGTCGAGCTGGTCGAGATCGACGTGCGCAGTTGCGTCGACGCCGACGACGGTGCCGTGGTTGCGCTCGACGACGTGCAGCACCGCATGGTGCTCGGCCGCCGGGCACACGGACCGGCCACGGCTGATCGCACCGACGATCGCCGCGTTGTCGCTCTCCGTGCCGCAACCGGTGAACACGACCTCGCCCGGGCGGCATCCGATGACGTCGGCGACGCGATCGCGTGCCTCGTCGACGGCTCGCCTTGCGTCCCGCGCAAAACGGTGCGACCCGCTCGGATTGGCGAAGCGCTCGGTGAGGAACGGCAGCATCGCCTCGACCGCGTCTGGCCGCATCGGCGTCGTCGCCGCATGATCGAGATAGACGAGCCCGGCCACGACACGACACGCTAACGGCAGGGCAAACTTCGTCAGCGTGGAGGGATACGGACGATCGTCGTACGGCGACGCATTCGCCGACGTCTACGACGACTGGTACGGAGGCGTCACCGACGTCGAGTCGACCGTTCAGCTCGTGGCCGACCTGGCCGCACCCGGTGGGCGCGTGCTCGAGCTCGGCGTCGGGACCGGGCGGCTGGCCGTGCCGATCGCCGCACACGGTTTCGACGTGCACGGCGTCGACGCCAGCGCGGCGATGCTCGATCACCTCCGTGCTCGTGACGCCGGCGGCCGGGTCGAGGCGACGCTCGGCGACATGGTCGATGACCTGCCGCCCGGACCCTTCGACGTCGTGCTCGTCGCCTACAACACGCTGTTCAACCTCGAGTCGGCAGAGCGCCAGGCGGCCTGCTTCAGCGCCGTGGCCGGCCGGCTCTCGCCGGGAGGCCGGTTCATCGTCGAGGCCTTCGTCCCAGACGATCCCCCGCGAACCGGCACCGTCGTCGCCATCCGTTCGATGACCGTCGACGAGGTGGTGCTGTCCATCTCCGACCACGATCCGGACAGCCAGCGGGCTTCCGGACACCTCGTCCAGTTCACCGACGGGGCCGCCGTACGGCTCCGCCCGTGGGCGGTTCGCTACGCCCCACCGGCCGAACTCGACGGCTTCGCCGCGTCCGCCGGCCTTCGTCTCGTCGACCGGTGGGAGGACGTGACGCGGCGTCCGTTCACCGTCGACAGCCCCCAGCACGTCAGCGTCTTTGCTCCCGCCGATAACGGACCAGGCAGCAGCACACCAATCCGCTAGCGGATGCCGTTGCAGAGACCGACCAGTCTCCTAGTCTGGAGAGTGCTGTGAGCCAGATGCGTCTCAACCCACTCACTGGGCGCTGGGTCACGATCGTGCCCGAGCGAGCCCAGCGGCCGAGTGACTTCGCGCCGCGCGTGAGCGAGTCCGAGGCCGACTCCCCGCGGGCGTGCCCGTTCTGCCCCGGGCACGAGGACGGCACGCTGCCGGCGCTGGAGACCTTCGACGACGGTGGGCACTGGCGGATGCGCGTCCTGCCCAACCGGTATCCGGCCTTCCACGGAGACACGGGCTTCGTCGTGCACCATCTCGGTCCGGTCCACGTGACAGCCGAGGCGAGCGGCATCCACGAGGTGCTGATCTTCTCGCGCGACCACCACGGCGGTCTCGAGCATCTCACCGACGACCAGGCCGAAGAGCTGATGCTCGTACTGCAGCGCCGGCTCGCCGAGCACGCTGCCTCCCCAGAGGTTCGCTACACCCAAGTCATCGTCAACCACGGTCGCGAGGCCGGCGCATCCGTCGCCCACCCGCACGCCCAGGTGCTCGGCCTGCCGTTCGTGCCCGGCGAGATCCTCGACGAGGAGCGGGCGTTCGCCCGCTTCGCCGGTGGCTGTGTGATCTGCACGACGATCGAGGCCGAGCTCGCCGACGGGGAGCGTGTCGTGTTCGCCGACGACAACGTCGTGTGCATCGCGCCGTTCTGGAGCGGTGCGCCGTTCGAGCTGCTGCTGATGCCCCGGCACCACGAGCTGCACCTCCAGGACGCCACGCAGGAGGATCTCGTCGCCATGGGGCACGCCATCCGCGACGCCGTCGCCCACCTCGAGGCGGCGATCGGCGACGTGGCGTACAACCTCGGGTTCCACACGGCGCCGCACGAGCACTCCGGGCAGTACCACTGGCACGTCCACTTGTGGCCGAACCTCGTGACCCAAGCCGGCTTCGAGCGGGGCACCGGCGTGATGATCAACGTCATGCCGCCGGAGCGGGCCGCCGAGACGCTGCGCTCGGTGCGCGCTGCCGGCCTGACCCGTTGACGCCGGCAACCTCAGTCGGCTCCGGTCACTTGTCGAACGACCGCCGTGACAGCAGCACCCAGCACGATGACGACGATCACCGGCGCCCGCCGCCACGCTGCGATGGCCGCCGCCGCGACCCCGGCCGCGCGGGCGTCGAGCACGAGGTCTTGACCGGTCGAGAACGTGTCCTTGACGATCAGCGCGGTGATCAGTGCCGCCGGCACGAGCGCGAGGCAGCGCTCGACGACCGGCGGGAGGCGACGCGAGCCGATGACGACGAGCCCGGTCACCTTGCAGGCGTAGGCGCCCAGCGCCAGCAGAAGAATCAAGGCCCAGGTCAGCATCACGGCACCCCCGCGGTTCCCGGCAACGCCTCGGCGTCATCGGCGGTGCGGGCGGGGATGCCGATCAGCACGGCTGCGGTGGAGCAGAGGATCGGCACGCCGATCGGCGTGAACGGGATGAGCACGAGGCAGATCAGACCGCCGAGGATCCCCGCCTCCAGCCCCAGACGGTTGCGCAGGTGCGGAGCGACCATTGCCACGAACCCGGCCGGGAAGGCGGCATCGAGTCCGAACGTCAGGGGATCGATCGCTTCGCCGGCCAGGGCACCGATCAACGTGCCGAGGTTCCAGCACACGAAGATCGAGCCGCCGGTCAACCAGAACGCCGCCCGCTGGGCCCGCGGGTGCTCCTGGGCCGTGGCCATCGCCGTCGATTCGTCGATGACGAGCTGGGCTGCGACGAGGCGACGCGCCAGCGAGCCCGTGATCAGCTTCGAGAGGGCGAGGCCGTAGACGCCGTTGCGGGCCGCCAGCAACATCGCCGAGCCGAAGGCCGCTCCCGCCGAACCTCCGGCGAGGATGACGCTGACGGCGCTGAACTGCGAGGCGCCCGTGAACACGAGCAGCGACATGGCGCACGCCATCGACACGCTGCCGCCGGCTGAGACGGCGCCGACGCCGAACGCCACGGCGAAGACACCGACGGCGGCACCCAGCGACAGGCAGGCCCAGGCGACCTGGCGTAGGGCGACCTCGTCCTCGGCGTCCGGATCCACGACCGGCCAGGACAGCACACGGATCGGCCGGCGGCGAAGCTCGATTCGGGAGACCTTCCCGTAGCTTCGCGTCATGCGGGTGCTGATGCTCGCCTGGGATTTCCCGCCGGCATCGGTCGGCGGCAACGCCGCGCACGTCAACGGGCTGATCCACGCCCTGGGCGCGTCGGGGCACGACGTCGTGTTGTTCACGCTGGCCCACCCCGGGGTGCTCGACGACGTGCGGGACGAGGGGGTGCGCGTCCTGCGGGCACGTGTCGACCTGCCCTGGCTGCCCGAGGAGGAGCTCGTCGCCCGGGTCGCATCGGCCAACCACCACTTCGTCAAGCTCACGACGCATCTGGGCGACTGGGTGCCCGACGTCGTCCACGCCAACGACTGGCAGGTGGCGTGGGCCGCGGACACGCTGGCGACACTCCACGACGCGCCCCTCGTCGCCACGTTCCACGGCACCGAGTGGGGGCGCCACGGCGGTCGCGTGCCGCCGGGCGAGCCGAGCATGGTTCACTCCGTCGAGTCGTGGCTCGCCCATCTCGCCTCCGACGTGATGGCCAGCTCGCGGTTCATGCTCCGAGAGGTGATCGGGGGTTTCGAACTGCCCACCGAGCGCGTCCACCTCATCCCCAACGGGATCAATCCGACCTGGTGGGCCAGGGGTGCTGCACCGCCGCGTCGTCGTCCGCCGCTCGTGTTCACGTGGGGCAGGGTCCAGTACGAGAAGGGGTTTCAGGTCCTCGTGCGGGCGGTCAGCTCGTTGCGGTCGCAGGTGCCGGGGATCGAGTGCATCATCGGTGGGCGCGGCAGCTACCTCCCAGATCTGCAATCACAGATCGACCTCGAGGGAGCCAGCGACCTCGTCGTCCTGCCAGGGTTCCTCGCCGACGAGCTGCTCCGCGACACCGTTCACCGGGCCGGCTGCGTCGTCATCCCGTCGCTGTACGAGCCGTTCGGCATCGTGGCGCTGGAGGCGCTGGCGGGCGGTGCGCCGTTGATCGTCGCGCGCACCGGCGGGCTGGCCGAGCTGATCGACGGCACAGGAGCGGGTCTGCTCTTCGAGCCGGGCAACGCCGAGGAGCTGGCGATCTGCATCGAACGGGTGCTCACCGATGACGCGTTGGCCCAAGAGATGCGCCGCTGCGGGGCATCTCTGCTCGCCGATCGTTACTCGTGGGAGGCGATCGCCGGCGCCACCTCCGCCGTGTACACCGGCCACCCTTCCCGCCCCTAGCCATCTGGGCGCTCCGCGAGCGGCCGCGCGGCCCGGCCCGGCGCCCTGGCCCCGGGAGCGCCGCGTCGGGCCTTTCAGTACGCTGCCGCGCCGATGCGCCCGGTACGCCGTTTCGAGGTCCTGCCCACGATTCCGGACGCACTCGCTGCGCTGCCGGAGCTCGTCACCAACCTCCACTGGACGTGGGATCCCGAGTCGATCCGCCTCTTCCAGCGCCTGTGGCCCGGGTGGACGGCCGGCCAGGCGCATCCCGCCGAGATGCTGCGCACGACGGGACCCGAGCGGCTCGCCCAGCTGGCCGCCGATCCGAGCGTCGTCGACGATCTCGGCGCCGTCTCCCGCAAGTTGCGCACGGCGCTCACCGCGACGACGTGGTTCGAATCCCGGAGGGGCTCGCCCCTGCGCTCGATCGCCTACTTCTCGCCGGAGTTCGGCATCACCGAGGCGCTCCCGCAGTACTCCGGCGGCCTCGGCGTCCTCGCCGGCGATCACCTGAAGGCGTCGTCGGACCTCGGCGTGCCGCTGGTCGGCGTTGGCCTGCTCTACACGGAGGGCTACTTCCGCCAGCGCCTCGACGCCGACGGATGGCAGCAGGAGCGCAGGGCGGAGTTCGACCCACGCTCGCTCGGCCTCACCGACACCGGCGTCGAGGTGACCGTCGACCTGGCGGGCGACACGGTGGCGGCGCACATCTGGCGGGCTGACGTCGGACGGATCCCGCTGTACCTCCTCGACACGGAACTGCCGGGCAACTCCCCCGAGGGTGTCGCCGTGACCGACCGCCTGTACGGCGGCGACGAGCACCATCGCCTGCGCCAGGAGATCATGCTCGGCATCGGCGGCGTGCGGACGCTGCGGGCACTCGGCATCGATCCTGACGTGTTCCACACGAACGAGGGGCACGCCGGGTTCCTCGGGCTCGAGCGCATCCGCGAGCTGGTCGCCGAGGGCGTCGCGTTCGACGCCGCCGTCGAAGTCGTCAGGGGCGGTGGTCTGTTCACCACCCACACGCCCGTCGCCGCCGGCATCGACCGCTTCCCGCGGGAGCTGATGGCGCAGTACTTCACGGCGTTCGCCGCCGAGTGTGGCGTGCCGTTCGAGCGCTTGTTCGCGCTCGGCCAGCCGCCCTCCGACGACGACGACAAGTTCAACATGGCGGTGATGGGTCTGCGCCTCGCGGCACGTTCCAACGGAGTCGCCCGGCTGCACGGCGCCGTGAGCCGGCGCATGTTCCACGACCTGTGGCCGCAGCTGTCGGTCGACGAGGTGCCCATCGGTTCGGTCACCAACGGGGTGCACGGCCGGACGTGGGTGTCGGCGCGTGTCGACGCCCTGCTCACGCGCGTGGTCGGTGAGCAGTGGCCGAACACCGATGCCGAGCGGTGGTCGCGCATCCGTGACGTCGACCCCGTCGAGGCCTGGGCGACGCTCAACGACGGCCGCTACGAGCTCGTCCGCCTGGCCCGGCAGCGCCTCGGCGCCGAGATCCTCAGCCCTCGTCGCCTGACGATCGGCTTCGCCCGCCGGTTCGCCACGTACAAGCGGGCGACCTTGCTGCTGTCGGACCCCGAGCGCCTGCTGCGCCTGCTCCATCACCCTGACCGGCCCGTGCAGTTCGTCTTCGCCGGGAAAGCCCACCCGGCCGACACGCCCGGAAAGGAGCTGATCCAGCGCATCGAGCAGTTCGCCCGCCAGGCCGACGTGCGCAGCAGGTTCGTGTTCCTCGCCGACTACGACATCTCGATCGCCCGGGCGATGTACCACGGCTGCGACGTCTGGCTGAACACACCGCGCCGCCCGCTCGAGGCGTGCGGGACGAGTGGCATGAAGGCCGCCCTCAACGGCGCGCTGAACTGCAGCATCCTCGACGGCTGGTGGGACGAGTGCTACGACGGCGTCAACGGCTGGGCCATCGAGTCGGCGCAGGACGATCCCGACCTCGATCGCCGGGACCTGCGCGAGGCGAACAGCCTGTTCTCGATCCTCGAGCAGCAGGTCACCCGCAAGTTCTACGACCGTGAGGACGGCGTGCCGCGTGACTGGGTCGACATGGTGCGCCACGCCTGGGCGTCGCTCGGTCCTCGCGTCACCGCATCACGGATGGTGCGCGACTACACGACCGAGCTGTACGAGCCGGCGGCAGCGTCGGCGCAGCGGCTGGCGGGCGATCAAGCGAAGGCTGCGGTCGAGCTGGCGGCGTGGCGCAAGCGGGTCATCGCGGCGTGGGGCGAGGTCGACGTCCGCGAGGTGGACGTCGACGCGAGCGACGTCCCGGCGGGAGCGACACGACCGGTCACTGCTCAGGTGGTGCTCGGCGGGCTGTCCATCGAGGACGTGCGGGTCGAGGTCGTGCACGGACCGCTCGGCCACGACGGTGAGTTCCACACCAGGCTCTTCACGACCGAGCTGCAGCCGCGCGATCCGGAGACGGGCACGTACGCCGGCGAGATCGTGATCGGCCTGCCCGGTGCCTACGGCGTCACAGCGCGGGTGTTCCCGGTGCATCCGGACCTGGCCCACGAGTTCGACCTCGGGCTGATGGTCTGGGCCAATTGAACTCGCCAGGTTGAGCGGGCTGGCGGGGGGTTCGGGGGGCGGAGGCTCCCGCCGGAGCCCCCCGATTCGCCGATCGGTCCGGCTTGGCCGGCCGATCGGCTCGCATTCTTCGGTGCCGGCCGCAGGCCGGCTCGATGAGCCGCTCGGGAAAGGCTCCGCCTTTCCCGAGCGTGACCTCACTCGGCCTTGTCGAACCGGCGGATGGCGAACCACAGGAGCCCGAGACCGAGCACGACCACGATGCCGATTTGGAGACCGATCGGAACGGGCCAGCCGAACCACTCGAGCGGCGGGTTCAGTTCGTCGAGGGTCGACTGTGGTGCATCGAGGTAGTTGAACACCGTGGTCCTGATGGCGTGCACGGCGTAGGTCACCGGGTTCAGCAACGTCAGCGTGGTCAGCCACCTGGGGAGCCCGTTCAGCGGATACAACGCGCCGGAGAGGAATGACAGCGGCAGCAGGAGCATCTGCATCACACCCATCATCGATTGGATCTGCTGCACCTGCGCGGCGATCACGAGCCCGACCGAGCACAGCGCGAACGACAAGAGGAACAGCTGCCCGATGAGCAACACGATCATGGCGAGGTTGTAGGGAACGCCGACGATCGGCGCCAGGGCGATGATGACCAGGCTCTGCGTGGTCGCCACCGTCGCACCGCCGAGCGCTTTGCCAAGAAGGATCGAGCCGCGCCGCACCGGCGCGACCATCATCTCACGGAGGAACCCGAACTCGCGGTCCCACACGATCGACGCCGACGAGAACACGGCGGTGAAGAGCACGGATGTAGCGAGCACGCCGGGGAACATGAACGTGCGCAGGCTCACGCCGCCGGTCGTGCCCTCGGTCAGGGACGACAGGCCGGTCCCCAGCACGAACAGGAAGAGGATCGGCTGGAGGAGCGCGGAGATCGCCCGCAGCTTGTCCTGGCCGAAGCGGATCATCTCCCGCTGCCAGACGACCTTGACGCCGCGCCAGTCCTGTCGCAGCCCGCGCTCGACGACGCGGGTGGTCATCACGTTCGTGGCAGTCGTCATCGCTACCTCCGTCCTGGGTTCACGAAGATCCGCAGGTTGTCGACGCTGGTCGCCTCGGCGTCCCGGATGGTGCGGCCGGTGTACACCATGAAGACGTCGTCGAGGGAGGGCCGCGCCACCGACACGGATCTGATCGGGAGCCCGAGCTCGTTGAACAGGCGTGGCACGAAATGCTCCCCGTCCGCCACCGCGAACGTGACCTGCCCATCGTGGATCTGGGCATTGACGCCGAGCCGATCGCGCAGCGCCTCGATGGCAGCCTGGTCGTCATCGGTGGAGATCGACACGCGGTCGGTACCAACGGTGGCCTTGAGGCGGTCCGGCGTGTCGAGCACGACGATCTTGCCGGCGTCCATGATGGCAATCCGCTCGCAGTTCTCGGCCTCGTCCATGTAGTGCGTGGTGAGGAAGATCGTGATGTCTTCGCGCCGGCGGAGCTCCTCGATGTAGCCCCAGATGCCGGCCCGTGTCTGTGGGTCGAGTCCGACCGTCGGCTCGTCCAGGAAGAGCACGCGGGGCGAGTGCATCAGACCCGCGCGCGATCTCGAGCCGGCGGCGCATCCCGCCGGAGAACGTCTGCACCTTGTTCGAGCGCCGCTCCCACAGCCCGACCATCTCGAGCACCTCCCGCATGCGCGGACCGACGGTCGCCTTGGGCATGCCGTACAACTCGGCGTGGAAGCGCAGGTTCTGCTCGGCCGTCAGGTACACGTCGAGCGTCGGGTCCTGGAAGACGAGACCGATGTGGCGGCGCACGTCGAGGCGATCGCGCAGCACGTCGTTGCCGGCGACCATCGCCGTCCCCTCGGTCGGGTCGACGAGCGTGGAGAGCATCTTGATGGTCGTCGACTTGCCGGCTCCGTTGGGCCCGAGGAAGCCGAAGATCTCGCCCGGCGCGACGTCGAACGAGATCCCGTCCACGGCCGTCAACGATCCGTAGCGCTTCACCAGCCCATCGACGACGATCGCTGGTCGGACGCCGTTGCGCTGACCAATTGATGGAAGACTTGTATCGTTGATACTTGCCACGATATGCTCCGCGAGGTGGATCGTCAACCCACCTCCGTCGCCGATCGAAGCGTCGTTACC